>OZ246889.1:0-3777500 GCA_965231825.1 Acidobacteriota bacterium
GCCTCTGTTCATGCCTAAACTTCGTGCTAAACGGTATGGGTGCTCCTTGCTCAGCCAGAACCGACATATGTATCAGAAATACCGTGATCAACACTGCTATATCTGTAGAATAATCCACAAATGCAGAGAGGAATAAATCATTATCAGATGTAGCGAAATTACTTGCTGAATTTCCATTATCCACCATTGATAATACGCGTACTGGGCCTTCGGTGACGTCACGGAAAGGATCTAAGACTTGCGGTTATTTTTTCGGAAGTGACGTTTTGTCATGTTTGACCACCAATAACTCAAAGACAACACATAATTGGATTATAAAAATTGTTGTTATGCATTCTGCATGACTAACTAAAGCCTTTTATCTAATAAAAACGTGGGGTGATTTTTCCATTGCAGTTGACCTTTAAGTATCTACATATAGCTACGTATATACTGTATGTACGTAGTTCTGTATTAACAAGATACTCAAATTTAAGTAGTTACATACTTACATGTTGCTTGACTGTGATAATACATTGTTACAATTATGGAAGGACTACATACTGTACAATACGCAACTTAATAAACCACAGTAATTCCCATATAAGGTTTAAGGTGTTACGTTAGTTACATACGTATACCTAACGTACAGTTGTATCTAATTTATATACATTAGCTATATGTAGTATACTCGTACATACGTACATATACATAATATGCAGTCATGCACAAGCAACAAAATCAGGTCATAATCACATTATATTGTTACAATAGTGTAGTTCAACAGCTGTTAGCTATATTGCAACTTTAGTGATCAGTTCCATGGTTCCTTGCTTCAGTGCATTAAGCACAGGTACCAAGGTTAGAGTAGTAACTTGAGAGTGGTATTGTTATACGTAGCCACTGGTATTTTGGCCTGTATTGATTATGCTGGCATAATTTTAAGCATTAATAGGGGCTGGAAAGCATAAAGCATAATGCCAGCATAACAGGAGAAACTTCTAGCATAATAAAATTTCTCTAATTACAGATTGAAAATTAGCTTCATCCAGATTGAAACTCGAATGCCTATTGTTTATGGCATGTGTGGTGGATTGTACTAGTTAGTAGGTGGTACTTTTAGCTGTGCTTTTACGTAATTAGCAACTACAGTATAAGAAGTGCCTGATTATAATGACAATGATGTGTAGCTAGCTAGTTGTATCTCCATGCAGTAATGCATTAGATATAGGAAGAGTCTGTGCATGTGTATAGGTAAGGTACGAAACGTAACTTTTTAGAGGGGTGTACCATACGTACATCCATCCGGCAGCTACATACTGGAAAATTACACGATGACTTAAAACAATGGGTAACTACGTAAGTGAATCACATAATAATGTGGTCAATTCACACAATTTAGATGGGTTTTAATATTGCAGTAATAATACTAGTATTATAAATAGTGACTAATCTACTGTATTGATTGTAGCTATTTTACATATTTATCATACTGATGATCACTAGATCTAAGCTAATGGGTTGGTAGGTCAATACCTTTGACTTAGTTCCAACACTGATAGTACTGTTTTATTACGTACATATATAATTCATGCTACGTATGTACGTAACTTGGCTAACACATACATACGCATTTAGTATTGTTACGTATGGTGTAGTTGTAGCTATAGTTTCTAAATGCACTAAGGCAGTAATCAGCAACTTAGCTATATGTGTAGATAACAACCTTTGAAAGATAAAGAGTTCTTTAAAATCTGTATTAGGGTAGCTAGGTAGCTACTGTAGCTATGAAATAAGATAGTAATATGTACGTATGTAACAATACTAAACACTATTATGTCATATGTACGTATGTGTTAGCCAAGTTACATACGTAGCATAAATTATATACGTAGGTAATAAAACAGTACTATCAGTGTTGGAACTAAGTCAAAGGCATTGACCTGCCAACCCATTAGCTTAGATCTAATGATCATCAGTATGATAAATACATATTATAATAGCTACAATCAATACAGTAGATCAGTCACTACTAATATTATTACTGCAATATTAAAACCCATCTAAATTATGTGCATTAATATGTGTTTCACTTAGTTACCCATTGTTTTAAGTCATCGTGTAATTTTCCAGTATGTAGCTACCGGATTGATGTACGTCTGGTACACCCTCTAAAAAGTTACGTTTCGTACCTTACCTATACACATGCACAGACTCTTCCTATATCTAATGCATTACTGCATGGAGATACGTACATCTAGCTAGCTACACATCATTGTCATTATGATCAGGCACTTCTTATACTGTAGTTGCTAATTATGTAAAAGCACAATGAATTAGAAGCTACCCAACTCTGAGATCAAAGGTAATGGACTGGAAGCCGGCTAATTGTATTGCATCACAAGTGCTATATATAGCATGAGAAAGAAGCCAATAAATGTCCCAGTGGCAGTCTAATTAACCAGGATCAAAGTTGTAGGATAGAAGCCAGTTATATCACAAGTACTCTATATGATATCATTGTTATTACACTAGCCTGAGGTTATTACACTCAACCTCGGCCGTGTAATAACACTGATATCACACCTGCGCTTGTGATGTAACTATAACTTCTGCAACTGCCACACACCAGATAACATGTTCACTTACAAGTAGTGATTAAGTTGTCATTGCAGAAGTCTGTATCATTACAGCACGCATTAGTATGTGTATCACTCTTTATGTATAGACAAATCACTGACGATAGGCCATCAGCTACGCATCCTTTACGAAGAATCCAGTGCTTCCCTGACACATCACTGTAGTATTGTGCATAGCAAACACCTCCTGCTGTTGTCTCACACATGCTCTCTTCAGGGCAATCGCCCGTGCATTTGCACTTCAGTCCACCTAAAACACAAAAATATAAATTTAACAAATTTAAAAATTTTCTCCACAAAATCAATCCCTTTCATTAAGCATAGATTATATATAATCTATGCTTTAACCCTCTAACCCGCACATTAAAAATAATCATGCCATGTATTTTTAAGGGGAGCTGTGCCGCAATAAATCTGGGAACTGGAAAAGTGTTTTAAAAGCCCAGCAGTTGCCTGGTGCGAAGTGCAAGCATTATTTATTGTACATAAAACAAGTCCACGTTTTATAAGCTTTATGTATAGGTTAAAGCATTGCTGCGAGTGCTATACGTGAAATAAAGCATGAGGCGTGCGGCCGAGATGCTAATAAAGCACGAGAGTAATTTATTTCGCGTATAGCACGAGCAAGGCAATGCTTTAAATGATTTATAGAATTTCCTAGTGAAACGCTTTGATATAAACGTGCTAGCTGGCTCATTATATGGCTTAACTGGTGGTAGCTCGCGAGTAAGTTTAATTCAGCATGGGCGTGCATTTTTAGCAAGGCTTGCAGCTCTAGTTTGGGCATGATCCATCTTGTTCGTATTGGTGTTTATTAAGAAAACACGTAGATAGCCTGTTCTCTCTCATTTTGTATTGGTGTTTATTACACAAAGCACGTATTGATGGTTTGTGGAAAAGGCTAGCCGCATTGTGTTGTTTACAGTCTCTCTACAGAATCAGTGCACTGGAATGTTGACACCTTCCAAGTGGGGTTGTTTACACAGTTACATGCATAACTGTCTGGCCAAAATAAAGTACACTTCACACCTCAACTGTACTTAGTATGGCAAATAAAGTACACTTTTGCCCTTTGATCCTCCCACGCAAAATTCTATAAGTATATACTAGTCAAAATACAATGTATTGTGGGGGCGAGCCTGAGCATCATACATGAAATTTCACATCATTAATTGTGCATAAACACGTTTCATTCACGTGTCATGAATCGAACCTTCAAGCCTTGGCGTTGACTTGTTTACGAATCACAAGGTGATAGATACTACAAATTCCAAGCCAAGCTAAGAATTTTACTTGCAGCATTAGTTTAAGGCTTGGACTTACGTAGGTTATAGAAGGAGGTATGCATACCATCGATCTTGTTTAGGCATGATAAGGCACTAGTGAAATGGAAGTACAGTATATCAATTAAAGCACCGCCTAGCTTGTCTGTATGAAAAATAAAGCACTCGGAGATGTGTCTCGAGACAAATACAGCACTCGGCTTCGCCTCGTGCTGTATTTGTCTCTTGACACAAGTACCCATAAATTAATACTGTTCTTGTATATTTTCGTGTCATGAATGTACGGACAGACAGACCGACCGCAAGAACTTCAAGTTTATGTGGGGCTCGCTCAGGCTCGCCCTAATTAAAGCACCGCCGCGCGTCTATGAAAAATAAAGCATGAGGGTGTGTGTCTCGAGACAAATACAGCACGAGGCAAAGCCGAGTGCTGTATTTGCCTCGAGACACATCCCCAAGTGCTTTATTTTTCATATAGACAAGCTAGGCGGTGCTTTAATTGATATTCTGTACTTCCATTTTGCTAGTGCCTTATCATGCCTAAACAAGATCGATGGTATGCATACCTCCTTCTATAACCTAATTCCAAGCCTTAAACTAATGTTGCAAGTAAAATTCTTAGCTGAACGAGACAATTTCTTGCTCCATCAATGCTGTGATTTCATCTTGTAGGTTGGCTGAGGAGTGTTGTTTACTGTTGGCAATTTCACACCTCCTTTGAAGCTATTCAGCTTCGCTGCTATTGATATAGAGGCGTGAACTGTCTACCATGCTTTATTTTTCATAAAGCACACTTGTAACTTTATGATATATGAAGCACTATTTTGCTTTGATCCTCCCACGCAAAGTACTGTATAAAGATATGTAACACTTTCACAAATTCACACCTCAGATCAAAGGAAATCACTAGTATACATAAGCCATGTATACCTCATTCCACTGATTCCAGGGCTACAACTAAATGTAAACCAGTTTAAATTCAGCCGATATAGCCTGGGAAAGTGGTGCATATCAAACATGCACAATACTTAGATGTAAGACTGAAGTAATAATGATTGACCATAACCACCACTCTTTATATAGGCACTGCAACTCAAGATCGATTGTGGGTTTTAATTTGAATGTTTTGAGTTTATTTCTTTACTAGTCTCAGTAATCGTTTTATTAATTATCTGCACCACCTATATACAAGAGGGAGTGCGTTTGAGGTAAGTCGTGCACGTGTTACAATAACACGCTAAATGATAGTGCATAACTCTACACAATACTAGTTACTTACGAACTACTACTGACTCCATGGCCATTAGTTTATCCTTTTGATGCAATATTTCGCCGTTTATAGGTCGTGAATGCTTAGAGAAAACAATACATAAAACCAACAATCAATACTTTTACTATGCAAGACGTCACAGAAACGTTAAAATCAACTCCCACAATAGTAATCCCTATCCATTACTATAAATTATAGACAGATTTTAAAGTGCCGGAGGTGTAACATATTAGTTTTAACATGGGCACTCGTGCTTTGCCTGATATGTATGCTCTCAGATGAAGCGCTCGAAAATCGACTTCGGTTTTCATCACCTGGCTCACCATTTTATTAAATAGGCAGTGTCTATTCGTCCGGCAGACGGACGGCTAATTTGCCCGCTATTCATCCGGCAGTGTAGTATACTGAGTACATATACCATCAATATACGGTAGCATTGGGACTTAGAATTTTCAAAGACTTTGTCTTCAATTATATAGTCGAAAAAAAGCACACCAGTAGGGTTCGAACCCGGGACCTCCAACACTGCAGTCGAGTGTTCTAACCATCAGACTAAGTTGCAATACACGAGGTACTGGAAGTTGTTACGTATAGCAATTGTGTTTAATGTCATAAAGAAGCCAAAATCTATACCAAACCCTAAACCTAACGTTCGGGATGTGGCAAAGCCGGCCTGGGCACCGACCCTGGCCGCTAATCAACCTGTTAGGAGTACAAAACAGAAGTGCCGGACGAATAGTTAAAAAATATTTACATCCGGCTCCCGGACGCAAGGGGTCCGACACTTCAGAAATCTTGTACGCCCTGCCTGAAATCGATTTCGAAATCATGAAATCAAAAGCCTGCTGAAATCAGAAATCACTTTCAGGTTAAAATTTATTCCGTAAAATCTTGTAAACTAATGCATACTTCACGTGATTTTATATTGCTCTAATTCATAAGCGCCTAATAGATATATATTATAATTCATAAGCGCCTGTACGAGCATTTATGGATAAATATTCTAATTCATAAGCGCCAACACTAGCATTTTGGCCAAATATCCCACGCAATCGATTGATTTCTAGAGCTTAGAAATCAAGTTTGAAATCAGAAATCAGTTGGAAATCAAGTTTGAAATCAGAAATCAGTTGAAATCAAGTTGATTTCGAAATCTCGTACACGATTTCAGCAAGTGTCGGACCCCCGGCCGGACGAATAGACACTGCGTATTAAATATCGATAACTGGCAGGGGAGGTTGGTCACGCACACGTGCGCACTGCATATTTTTAAAAATATTCCACGTAAATCAGCATCGACGGGGTTGAATGAGGTAGATTAAATATTTGGATATTACTCTACTTATAGCGATATCTCTGGTTTAAGTTTAAAATTATTAATCACGCATAACTGCTGGTTAGCACCTTCAGCCTTCTCTAACCGAATATCAGTCAACATATATAATGACTGTCTTACTGGATATCGCCACACCAGTACACGGTAAAGCCAGGAACTGGAACATTTAGTCAAAATGTTTTTTGCGGCGCATAAAGCGTGACCAACCTCCCCTGGATAACCGGTATATTTCAGGTGCAGAATCACGTAAGGAACAAGATGGCGCAAACCATTTTCGATTAAGCGACGACGGCCGAGTTATCCGAGTTATGGCCGAATTTCTAAAGAGAAGTAGAAAAAAATGGAAAAGAAAGGATTCTTTTGTTACTTTAATTAAGCCTTTCTGAGGACGGATGCATTTATTGAAGCTGTTTGCCGATTCGACCACTGGAATCAGTGAGTAGCTAATATTACTAGGAATACACACTGTGCAGAACGCCTTGCGCGATTATACATGTATTCATTCAAATCAGTTGCAGCTATACATGTTATGTGTAGTTAGCAGGAAGGTGAGTAGAATTTGTTATGCGTTTAAAAATGTCTACACTGTATATGCTTATAATTGTTTTCAGCAGACTGTGTATAATGCAAAAACGAAGTTTTCCGTGGTTTTACGGTACTTGGGTAAATAAACTAAACATGGCGCGTAATTACACGCGGCCAAGTTAGAAGACTAAGAAAGCACGCAGAACGATGGAATAGCTTATCTTTACATTTCGAAAACGATGATATGGTGCGCTATTGCTGAACACGTGATGAAGGATTGGAGCTGTGAAAGGTTAGCATTGTTGGCCCGCATCTTGGCTCTTCGGTGGATGAAGATCATGTGCCATGGTTAAACTTACAGAGGCGCAAGTAGCTTTACGCGCTAAACGATTGTAATGTGTTGATGTGCTTAAACGGCTTCAATATACCGACGAACATATGGTTAGTGGTTTTCGGGGTCACGGGAAGCATTCCTAAGCGTGACGCACATATATATATATATACACACACTAAACGAGAATAGTGTCACGATTATATGCCTCGTGCTAAGGCACTCGGCAACGATTATATGCCTCGTGCTAAGGCACTCGGCAATAATTAAAACGTTTTGATAGGCCTTAGCTATACTGTTGAAGCAGTTTGTTTGCGTGCGTGTGGTTACAAGACAGCCGGTTTTCTGGCTTATGCGGGTGAAAGGGACAACCAGTAATGATAATTGTAACAGTTAAACATGCTCATTGTCACTTACAGGTTAGCAGTGGTAACGTGATGGCGGAGATTAATAACATAAATATCAGATATCTTTGCAGCAACAACATTGTAACAGTTATATCTGCAGCGGTGCAAGATCAATAATATTGTGTAGATACACGCTACAACCAACCTCCGATATATCAGACTTCTTCGATTACGCTTAAATGGGCGGTGTTTCTGGATTAGCCAACTAGCGCAGTCCTTTTATACTGAGAGGATCGACCTAAACGGCTTCCTCGAGTATGATAAATACTTGAAGGTTTCTTTATGCGTTGCGACTTTACTCTTCAAAACAAGTTGATGTTCTACCATCTAAAAGCCAGATTTAATTACAATGTTATTAATGGATATGTCACGTGAATGAAAACTCATCACTAGGAACACATAGCAACGCATACAAAGTTAATTATTTTGTTTAAATCGCCTATATATATTCTAGTACTTCCGTGATATATAGCTTTTTAGAAGTAGTATAAAGTAGTGTTAAGCCGAAGTTCCTACCGTAACACTATAGGCCAGTCGTCTTTTGTAAGCTTCAAAACCCGCACGTCACGCCCACTTTTAAAACTGAAACGTTCCGTCTTGTTAGTAATGTACAGCTGAGTAAATGGGTATTTACTGCGAAAAGAAAGGCTATTACAGCATTACCTTGCTCTTTCAACAGTAACTCATGACGCGCTTCGTTACTAAGGCCACGCCCATCGGTTATATCGATAGAAAATGCCATAATAATTATCAAGAGACTGAAAAGCAGTAAGACTTGTTTGATTGGTTATTCAGACTTCATATCACGCCACTAGTTATTCATGGCCTCGGGGGCGGACACACACACACATATGATTACTGTTTGCAAGTTCATTCACAATATGTTTGCTATAGACAGTTCTGACTTCTTTACCCCAGCCACAACATCTATCACCAGAGGACATACTTTAAAGTTATTTAAACCATCCACCACAACTCGATTGAGATCTGATTTCCTATCTTCAAGAGCAATTGATCACTGGAACAAATTACCTAATTACATTGTTAATGCTTCCTCTACTAATAATTTTAAGAAATTGATTGATGATTATTGGACAGATTTGTTATATAATTATATTTAATAGAATTGTATTGATCAGGTCTTTACAGGCTTATGCCTTCTCACCTGTATTCCATAATAATAATAATAATAATACACATACATCCGCACAGAAGTGATTTCGAGAACACCTCGCATAACACAGAATGCACACGTGAATTCTTGTTGAATGTATTAGGTTGTAAATCTCAAGGGGTAGGCAACGACCCTGAAATCTCGTACGCCTTCCATGAAATCCGTCAAGAAATCCATATAAATATTTAGAAATACAGAAATCTAAAATCTTGTTGAGGTAGTTCTTGAACCGTATATTTACATTTTTCCTCGTAAACTTAGGTTATTTCCAAGTAATGCACAGTCGTATGCTATGTAGCTGTATGCCATAGCTAGCTATAGTAGCTACGTGTGTGAAGCTTGATGTAGCTAGCTAGAAAATAATCAGCAAAACCTTCGAATTCCTGCTGCATTAGCCTGATTGCTCATAAAATATTGAAATCCTTGAACTCATTTTAAAATGAAATATTTATGAAATATAGAGGGAAGAAATTAATACTAAGTTTTCTTCAAACAGGGGTAGTTCATTTGAAAAATTTAAACCTACAGAAAAGACACCTACATAGACCTACAGAAGTTCCAGGGAAGTTCAGACATCACTTGTAGCCAAGCGGCCCTCAGCAACAGCAAGGTCAACAGCAGCAGGAACGCCTGGACTACCAGCTCTTGATCGGGATCCACGGAGACACATCAAAGAGGAGCGAAGCAGGGAAAACCCAAGAGAACAGCGAAGCTATCCCATGATCACAGAATATGGAGAATTCCACTTGTCACTAAGAAGGGAGGCAAGGCGTTGATAGGTGACCGTGGCAGCCTTCCCCATGCCCCCTGAAGAGGAGAACACGAGACTGAGGTGTAAAGCTGCCCCGTTCAACTTCACGAACACGCTCCTCATACGCTCGACGTTTATCACTGATTCTCTGTCTCCGAAAAGTTGCAGCTGGACAAGGAGACTGATTAATCTCAGGAAAAGTGTTGAATACCCGAACATCAAAAAAAGAACGATGATGGCGGCAACCCCAGAAGCCGGCAGCTCTGATATCGACCCTGGCATCATCTTCCTGTACTGCGGACTTATAATGAAGCAATTCACCACTCAAGGGCTGGAGGTGTTGTCACGGATTGGTGAACATATTTAGTGATACTTTAATGTCATGTATTGATTTAGTTAAACATGCGCATGCGTGTTCCTTTATTATTCTAATTGATGTCTCATGTAAGGGCGCGAACACGTTGTCTCGTTCTGTCTTATTGATGCTGTAACCAGGATTCCTTACAGGTAAACGCCACTATACTTATCATTGATGCTGTAACCAGGATTCCTTACAGGTAAACGCCACTATACTTATCATTGGTGCTGTGACAAAACTCGGCGACTAAGATGGATGAATCCCAACGGATACTTGCCAAACGGCGAGGCCTTAAGTCCAGTGTCACAAAACTTTTGGGGAAGATTGAAAGCATGACGTCTGTTGAACTCGAACGCGTGAACTCAGAATCTGTCACTGAATCCCAACGGTTAACAGTCACTACAGTCCTCGCTCAAATTAGAGCGAAGCGGGACCAAATCTCAGAATTAGACACCGCTACTGCAGGGAAGGCTCAGACAACGGAGGAACTAGAAGAAGAGATTTGTAACGCCGATACGTACCAAACGACCCTGGAAGAACGTATCGCCTTCCTCACCGAATTTATCAGAAAATCGTCTCTAGCGCCAGTAAGGCCGCCATCTCCACCTCCGTCTCGTGAAGCTCACCCCCGGACCGACACCCCGGACACTGAGCCAGCAGCAACTGACACACATCCAGCACACGTGAGTGCTACAGAGACACACACTCATGATAGCACACCCAATACTGTTTATCATAATGCCAGCAGACTCCCAAAACTAACCTTGCCGACCTTTAATGGAGACCCACTACAATGGGAAACTTTTTGGGACTCATTTGATGCGGCAGTGAACTCAAGTACAGGCCTTAGTGATGTGCAGAAATTCACTTATTTACGTGCTCAAGTGCACGGGGAGGCTGCTCGTGTTATTGCTGGATTTCCTCTTACCAACAGCAACTATACTCACTCCATTGCTCTACTTAGAGAACGTTTTGGCCAAACATATAAACTTGTAAATGCCCACATGGAGGCACTACTCAACCTAGGGAAACCAGCTAACACCCTGTCAAGTCTACAAATCTTCCATGACTCAATAGAACAACACATGAGGGCCTTATCAGCATTAGGGAGGTCTTCTGAGTCATACGGACCTTTGTTAACCTCATCAATATTAAGCAAACTTCCCACTGAAGTCAAAAAACACATGGCCCGTGAACACCCTAACTCAGAGTGGACTATCGAGGAGGTATTGGCTGGCATGCTTAAAGAAATACAAATTTTTGAAATGAGCCAACAGTTCAATGGAAAACCCACTAGTCATGACAGTACTCTACCAACTACAGGCTCATTCCATACAGCCGCCAACAGAATAAACCATCACAGTGACGGACGCCAGAGGAAGGAACCAGTGTGTATATTCTGCAGAGGAGGCCACAAACCAATCAAATGCAATGTAGTTGTGAACCCAAAGGAAAGGCTAGCAATTGTAAAGAGAGAAGGCTTGTGCTTCAATTGTCTTGCTCGGCACAAAGCCTCACAGTGCAACTCAAAGTTCACTTGCAAAGAGTGTAAGAAGCGACACCACACTAGTCTTTGCCATTCCTTTTCCATGGAAGACACAACCTGACCAACAGACATCCAATAATCAAGCACTAACCACGATGGCATCTACACCATTATCACCCTCCTATACCAGTATCTGCCTGTTAAAGACAGCCATTGCCAATGTGTCATCAACCACAACCACAGCAGAAGGTAATATACTATTTGATGAAGGTGCACAGCGGTCCTTTATTACACAAAAACTGGCAGATGAACTGCAACTCCAACCAACCCATCAAGAAATTATATCTGTGTCCTCATTTGGAGCTCAAGTCTCGTCGTCTAGAAGCCTTGCAGTGGGGACCATGTTTGTGCACACCTTAAATGACAACCTCATCCCTATCTCAGTACTCATTATCCCAAAGCTTGCTGCACCTATTCGCAACTCAGTACGTACCCACTTGAGAAGTATCCCATATCTACAGAAGCTCCCACTTGCTCATCCAGTTACTGGGGATGAAAATTTCGAAATCTCTGTTCTCATCGGGGCAGATTATTATTGGACATTTGTACAAGACCATATTGTTCGAGGTGATGGACCAACTGCAGTTAAATCACAGCTTGGCTATCTCCTGTCTGGTCCTCTCACTCTGCCTCAACCTGTAGAGACAGCTACTATGCATATTGCAATCCTTTCCTGTACCACCGACAAGGAATTGAGCAACCAGAATCTGTCCAGCTTCTGGCAGTCTGAATCTGCAGCCACTGCAGTGACTGGCGATGTCCCTAATGATATGTTCTTTCAACAATACATGCGTACACACATCACTGTACAACCAGATGGCACTTACAGTTTACGGTTTCCATGGAAGGAGGATCACCCAGTCCTGCCATCTAACTATTCTGTATGCTACAGAAGAACCAGATCGTTGGCACGCCGCCTAGCCAAGACCCGTTGCTAAAACAGTATGGAAGAATCATTGAAGAACAAAAAAGGCGAGGTTTTATTGAAAGGGTTGACAGTAATGATCACAAGGCCACTATTCATTACATCCCTCACCATCCGGTAAGAAAAGAATCACCCACTACACCCATACGAATAGTGTACGACTGCAGCTGCAAGCAGTCCCACAATAGTGCCAGCTTGAATGACTGTCTTCATGCCGGACCCCCATTTCTTAATGATCTCTGTGCTATTCTCCTACGTTTTCGGCAACACCGCTTTGCTTTTTCGGCAGACATCGAGAAAGCATTCCTCCATGTCTACCTGGATGAAACCGACAGAGATGCTACACGCTTCCTATGGTTGTCAGAGCCCTCAGATGAGAATAGCCCCTTCGTGACTTACAGATTTAGAGTAGTGCTGTTCGGAGCCACCTGCTCTCCATTTATGCTCCATGCCACACTAACCTTTCATTTGACACAGAATCTCACAGAGGTATCTCAGGATATCCTGCATAACCTGTATGTGGACAACGTCGTATCTGGCTGCACCAGTGAACAAGCTACAATTGACTACTTCACGAGATCTCGATCAACTCTGAACAGTGCTGGCTTCAACTTGCGTTCCTGGTCATCGAACTCTAGAAGCCTTCAGGAAGAAGCGTCAAAACACAGGGTTGCTGAACCGAGTGATACAGTCAAAGTACTTGGATGGTACTGGAACACTCTGAATGACACCATATACCTTTCACCTAATGGCGATGCTGCCACCCCATCTGTGACTACAAAACGAGAAATTCTAAAATGGTCGTCAGCCATATTTGATCCACTAGGACTCATATCACCAGTCACCATCTCTGCAAAGCTCCTACTCCAGCAATTGTGGCAAGAACATGTTGGTTGGGACACTGTGTTGAATGCAGATCTTCATGCCAGGTGGAGTGCAATTGCTGCTAACATAGCAGAAGCTGCAACACTACCATTTACTCGTAAGTATGCTGCTTCAATACCAACACCTTGTGGTGCTTCCACTAGCCTGCATGTCTTTGCAGATGCAAGTCCCAAAGCCTACGGAGCTGTTGTATATATTCAACAGGACCAACAACCAGCCTCACTTGTGATGTCAAAATCAAGAGCGGCACCACTGAAACAGCTGTCCTTGCCAAAGCTTGAACTTAAGGCAGCGGTACTCGCAGCCAAGCTGAGTGTTTTCATTAGAACATCCCTAAACATTGACTGCACACTGTATTTATGGTCGGACAGTCAGATTGTCCTTCATTGGATTGCCAGTCAAAAGACGTTAAAACCATTTATCAGCCACAGAGTCAATGAGATCCGTTCAATATCCACCTGTTGGAAATATTGTCCTTCAGCGGACAACCCAGCTGATCTGTTAACAAGAGGAATAACATTTCAACAAATGAATTCATCTACCAACTGGAAACACGGTCCATCTTGGATAACCTCACAGGATCTTTGGCCAAGCTGGGACCCAGCCGAGGTTCTACTCACTCAACTACAGACTGAATCAGAAGAACATGAACAAGATTGTCAAACCAAGTCATCAGCTGATTTTGTGAAGGTCATGGATGTTAGCAAATACAGCAGTCTTAGGAAACTGCTTGCAGTCACTGGATACGTCCTGCGTTTCATTGACATCATCAAAGGTCTAGACTCCGTAAAAGCAAAACACCTAATACCGTCTGAATTAACAAAAGCAAATCTGAAGTGGCTTCACACTATTCAACATGAAATATTTTCTGCTGAGATAACCAATCTACAATCACGCTCTCGCCGTCTCCCACTGGTACGACATTTAAGATTGTTTCTGGACAAAGATCAACTAATTAGATGTGGTGGACGAATACACAATGCTCCATTATCAGAACCTGCTAGATTCCCATACCTGTTGCCACCTAAACACCAGTTCACAAACCTTGTTATTTTACAGGCTCACATAGACCAGCATCATAGTGGAGTCAATTCTACTTTGACAGTGATACGTCAACGTTACTGGATACCATCAGGCAGACAACGTGTACGGTCAATACTCAGAAAATGTGTCACCTGCAGGAAAACTGTTGGAAAGCCATACAGCATTCCAGATCCTCCACCTCTTTTGAAATGTCGTGTCAACAAGGCCCAGCCATTTGAAGTGACTGGGGTAGATTTTACTGGTGCACTTTATGTCCGTAATTGTGAGGTGGAGCAGAAAGTGTATATATGCCTTTTTACTTGTGCTGTATCCAGGGCGATCCATTTAGAAATTGTTGCGGACCTATCTATGGAGTGTTTCATGTATGCCTTCCGCCGATTTGCCAGTCGGAGATCCACACCAAGACTAATGTTATCAGACAATGCTTCAACCTATTTGGCCGCCGCCGAGGAACTGCAGAATCTCCTATCATCTGCAGCATTAGCAGAGAACCTGTCCAGACGAGGCATAGATTGGCATTTTATCCCGAAGCGAGCTCCCTGGTTCGGCGGCTTCTGGGAGCGTTTAATAGCACTGACCAAGGCAGCTCTCAAGAAGACACTGGGTCGAACTCATGCTACATTAGAGAGCCTCCGAACTATAGTAGTGGAAGTTGAAGCTGTCTTGAACAATCGTCCTCTGACCCATGTTTCCTCTGATGTTAGTGATCCTGAAGCCATCACACCCTCACACCTACTATATGGTAGGCCAATCGTCACCTTGCCACACCACAATGTAGAGGTAGACGAAGTAGATGACCCCACCTATGGTGAGACCACTGAAATACAGAGAAGAGCCAAGATCCAGGCACTGTTACTCCAACACTTTTGGAGCAGATGGAGGAGGGAATAC
This sequence comes from Acidobacteriota bacterium, assembly GCA_965231825.1. Lineage (GTDB taxonomy): Bacteria > Acidobacteriota > UBA6911 > RPQK01 > JAJDTT01 > JAJDTT01. The sequence goes on from OZ246889.1 coordinate 15,345, forward strand.
TTAACTGCTTTGCGCGAATTTCACCACACCACAGGTACTAACACACAGACAGTGAAAGTTGGAGATGTTGTTCTTATCCATGACGACACTCCAAGGATACAGTGGAAGTTGGCCATAATTGAACAAGTTAATAAAGGTGCAGATGGTCTCATTCGCTCAGCAAATGTAAGGACATCCTCAGGAAAGACTAACCGTCCTATAGCTAGATTGTATCCATTGGAGGTTACAGCATCAGACATATCTTCAGTCAACGACGACAACGGTCCAAGGGAGAAGCTGTCAACGAGTACTGAAGAGACTCCACAGAGACAGGTTCGTCGAGCAGCAGTGAAGGGACGACAGAAGATACAACAGTGGATATGTGGCCCCCCGGAGGATGTCACGGATTGGTGAACATATTTAGTGATACTTTAATGTCATGTATTGATTTAGTTAAACATGCGCATGCGTGTTCCTTTATTATTCTAATTGATGTCTCATGTAAGGGCGCGAACACGTTGTCTCGTTCTGTCTTATTGATGCTGTAACCAGGATTCCTTACAGGTAAACGCCACTATACTTATCAGGTGTGGTTCAACTTGAACATCATGACAGACCTCTGACATCAATTTAGCAGTCAGATCACGTACATCATTATGGCGGATGATGGGAAACGCACCATGTGGGCAGCTCAAAGCATGAGATATAGTAAAGGCTTTGCCGCAAACACAGTGAGAAGGTAGATGTGGTGGAATCCAGCCATATCGTAAACATAGGGCATCAGTAAAGTCAGCTTGAAAGTCAGTCTTATGAAGTGCAAAACCATGCTGTTGTATTGGTATAGCGGACAGCCATGAAGAAGCTCCCTTCTCTTGACAGCACCCTATAGAGCTTGACGCAAATTATGAGGAGAGCGAGAAAGTCAGAACTGATAGAGTTGTTGCGTATCCATGGAAACGAAATGCGGCGGCCATATTGTTGCACAAGTGCGTGAAAATGGTGATGTAGATTTTGCGTGATAGAAGTATATATCGTGCTTAGTTGGGAAGAATGGTGATTTGTGCGATGATAGGATGCTCAAATCGGTCCGATAGAGATGATGTCCGGTTTTTTCGGCTTCCAAAGGTTGTGACTTGCCGAGGTGAACAAATGCTATCACTAACCACCGAACGACAATTGGCTTGGTTAAAAGCTATTTCGAGAGATGACATTACCAAAGAAAAGTTATCAAACGTGTTTGTTTGTGAGAGACATTTCGTTTCAGGTACTGTAGATAGAAAGGTATCTACATCTTGATTTACATATATTTGCATTGATTTAGGTGAACCTGCTTATGAGATGTACAAATTGGATATTGATTGGAGCCCATCTCAACACCTCGGGCATGATAAGTTAACCTTAGATAGTGCCAAGTTGCCTGAAGCACAGCAGAGAGCTAGCAGAGCATCAGTGAGAGCGGAGCGGAGGGAGGAAATCTTAGCAAGTACTTCAGCCTCAACTTCAGCAAACGAAACACATGTTGTAGAGAATGAGGACGTTGATTCCAAAACACATGACCAGCAAACTGAAACCGAGCATACAGGAGATCTTCCTGTTGATATTTTTGAGGAAGAACACTTTTTAAAGGATGATGGTAAAGTGTTGTATTACACGGGACTGCCAAATGGTGAATTGTTATCAAGTGTATTTCAGTTAGTTATTCCATATCCCAGTAACAGCCGCAAGTATTATTGGAGTTCCTTTGTCATGACTCTCATGAAGCTGCGTTTAAATCTTGGCCATCAAGATCTTGCTTATAGATTTAATATCAACAAGAGCACAGTATCAAGAAGATTTGATGACATGCTAAATATAATGTATATCAGACTAAAATTTTTGGTATTCTGGCCAGATCGGGAAGAGCTATGGAAAACAATGCCACTATGTTTTCGTCCACACTATGGATTGAAGGCAGCAGCAATAATTGACTGCTATGAAATCAAAATTGAGAAGCCATCAAACCTTTTGGCAAAGGCAGCAACCTGGTCTCAGTATAAACATTCCAACACAGTGAAGATTTTGATTGCTATAGCACCACAAGGCATGACCACATTTGTGTCCAGCAGCTGGGGAGGAAGAGTTAGTGATAAGCACTTGACGATGAATAGCGGGCTGCTGCAGAAGCTGCTGCCAGGGGATGTGGTGCTGGCTGACCGTGGTTTTGATGTTGGTGAAGTGGTTGCCATGGCGCAAGCTAGTTTACATATGCCAGCATTTACCAAAGGATTAGACCAGTTGCCACCTGTAGAGATAGAAAAAACTCACAAACTTGCCAACGTGCGTATACACGTAGAAAGAGTGATTGGGGCTACCAGACAACGTTTTTCTATACTAATGTCAACATTGCCAATTCAATATGTAATTAAAAAGTCACCCCAAGATATTCCAAATATTGATAAGATAGTACATATTTGTAGTGCGTTAAATAATCTTTGTGTATCAGTTGTGCCTTTTGAATAAAATGTTTACATAACAGGTATATTAGTAAAATAACAAAAAATGTACTACAAGTATAATAGTTCAGTATTAATTTATTTTACATACATATAATAACACGTTTACAGTACACATACATAAAATGTTTATTTAGCATGTTTTTTGTTTTTTACGTCTAGGAGGTTTGAATTCATCCTGACATCTGCAAGTGGGACAGTACCACTTTTTGGCACGGGGAGTGGTCTTGATATTCAGACATGACAGGTGAAACCACTGCCCAGAGATACAGTCACTGTTGTCACAACATACCATTTCCCCACCCAATTCTTCTTTGCAGTAGCAGTAGTCATAACTAGAGGTTCCAGAATTAATTTTTACTGGGATTACGAGGCTCCTTGTATACCACCTACCTAATAATTCAGGCAAAACACCCACTTTGAAGAACTGACTGGCTTGCTCTATACATGCATCAACAAATTCTTCATCCAAAGTTATTCTCTCCACCGACAATGTTGGAACATTGTTTGGAAATGTACATACCACAAAGTCGGCAAACTCTGCACCACCAACAAATAACTGAGTTTGTACTTGATAGTAATATTGGTGGTCTTTTGCCAAAGATCCGTTTTCAAGAAATTGTGCTAAATCCGGGTCATCATCTTTTGTAACAAACGGGCATTTTATTTCAACTATCCCTCTTCCACAACAATCACAAGAGATGACTCCATCAGGAGTAGCAGCAATGAAATTGCACTGTTCACTGATGAGTAATCCACAGCAAAAACAGTTGAAGTTAATGTGATACATTTCCATCTGTTCAGTATAGGCTGCTCTAGCAGTTTCTTCATTCTCTAGTCCCCATCTAGTTGCCTCAGTTGAAAATTTATGTTTAGCTGGATAACAAATTTGATCAATTAAACTGACAGATGGACTGGCAGGATCAGTCCGACATGCTGATTTCATTTTAGAAGCTGTGATTCTTCCTGATCGCTGAGCATACCAGGCATCACAATGGCTCTGGTCTCTTGTTGCCTTTTCAATCTCAAGGATTTCTTCTCGGCTTAAAGAAATTATAACTTCCTCACAACGATTGATTAACTCATTGTATATTAGTTCCTCGTTTTGTGCTGAATATAAACTGGTAAGTGGTGGTGGCAGTAAAGCAGTTACTTTTTGAAACTGTGGAACAAATTCATTGGAATAGGGTGACACAAGGGAAAGGCAACATGATTTGTGTTTGGAAATACTGCTAAAGAATGTATCGATATGATCTTTATTGGGTTCAGTTAGATTAGCATTAACTGTGCCGCTGGAATGGGTGGTTGGTACAGTGCTAGAATCACCGTGACAACAAGAGCCAGGATTTTCAATTTCAGTTTCACCTGACAACATGTCACAATCATTATTATGGTGTGCTCCTCGTTTTAATGGAACTATTTTTGATTTTGGTCGAGTGAAGTCAATATCAGCTATCTTAGCATATGGAATGCTTTTGATACTAGTAGGAACGACCCACTGGCATGTAACATCTGTGCAAGTCTTTGCACATCGTAAAGCTTCAATGTAAAATAGAATGGCACCTACATGGGAACATACTTCTCCAAGCCCCGCCATACACTGACAGTGCGCACATTCTATAACACCATCTTCAGTGGTTTTGATCCATGCCTTCAGTAATGGATCATTACCTCGTTGTGAATGTCTTACCTGTATGTGCAAAAATATGTATTACAATATACTACTGTAAATATACCATGTATACTTGTATACATTATGCTATCACTCACCTGCCCAAGAACAACATATTTCTTTTCAACCTTTCTGGCAGCCACAGAGCTAACAAAACCACTTAGAAAATACTTATAGGCATCCATACTTTTGTACGCTTTAAATCTCTCACTTGTGCAGAAGCTAGTACTTAGAACCAAGTAGTTAAAAATATCAGTGGACCTCACTGGTGGTAAATCATCTTGACTGAGCGCACTTAATGGATACCCATATGGATCTCCAATCTCTTTAGTCCTTTCTAAATATCTCCGTTTGTCGCTTATTGACAGGCTTTCGACGTATTGCACAGATTCACCACCATTCTCTCTCGCCATTTTCACGCACCTGTTCAACAATATGGCCGCCGCATTTCGTTTCCATGGATACGCAACAGCTCTATTGCACTGTGTCCACCTGACTCTGATGTTTAGCTTGAGAGAGCTGTTTATGAATAACACTTTGTGAATCAATAACATCGTGAGGGAGAGAATCACACTGCTGAAGAATCAGATCAACCAAAGGACGAGACAGCTCACGTGAACCTGAAGATTGGTATGGATCACAAATCCCAAGACCACCGAGGGATACAGGAAGACTAAATAGCTCTCGCTCCAAGTCACTGGGAGGATGGGGAATCACGGTGGGTAAGAACTGTTGACGAATAGTGAACTCCAGTGGAGATAGCTGATCACTGATGTTTGGATTAGTCCGGAGATATTTATGAAATACAAAAGAAATCTTTAAATATTTTGAAATAACTCAAATATTTGAAATCTCGTACACGAAATCGCTTCGTTGCCGACCCCATGGTAAATCTAGTGCTCGAAAAAGAGATTGAAACATTTCATTTTGCATGTGTGCAGGCTATCGGCTCTAGTCTAGTTACAGCTGGGATACGTTATTGTGGTTCAGTTGAGAGAAGTTACAGCCGGGGGGCCCGTCACTGGAGAAATCGTCGACGATATTCGGAATATGGGCATTGTATTCCAAGATATTCCATATTCCTGCATATTTCAGACTATATTTCAAATATAATGACGTAATTTATATCACGTGATAAAATAGTATACGGAAGTACACGTGCGTATACGGAAACAAAATTTATGTAAATTCCATATTCCATATTTCAGTTCTGTTGTTCGACGATATTCCTGCCAGTGACGGGCCCCTCGGTTACAGCAAAGCTGTAAAAGACCATAGTGGTGGTAGCTATGTATGCAGTCAGACACGGTAATTGCCTCAGATTATTATTCAGTTCCCCTATATACGTAGCTATAAAAATGACCTCTACAGTATGCTAGTATGAGCACACCGGCACCGCAACAGCCCGCTACCCGCCGCACTGTTGGAGAGTGAACCATTGCTCGGTTTATTTGTTGTATGACATGCAATCAACCATCCATGGCCGGATGACTAACCTTATCAAACTTGATATTTGATATTGCTTTAGCAGTTTGCTCAGAGATGATCTACAAAATCTAACATTAGTAGCTTGAAGGCTGCCTGGGAATCACGGTTACATTGACTCAGTATCTGGCCAAGCCCATCTGCTTTTGCCTTAAGTAAAGCATACTGTCCCCTATGATCACATGATGTCACATGATGCATGGTAAGCAATGCTGTCTCACTTGGCAGTCACCTCCTGTTTCTGCTTCTCCTTGAGCAATGATTTTGACCTTTTCTCTTTCTGCTTCAGAATCAACTACTGTTTGTCGTTTCATAGCAAGAGCGGGTGCCTCTAATTATTTAACTCAGCTCTCTTCTCTGCTTCAAGCTTCACATGATATATAAGATATTGCTACCGTAAGTTAATCACAACCTTTTCTGCTAGAGCAAGGTTTGCCTTAGCCTGAGCCAAATACTCAGCCTCTTTCACAGCAGCGTGTGCCTGACGTTCCTTTGTCTTGGCAGTTTGATAATAGGCCTTCTTGATTTGTAATGATGCATTAGATTCTGCCACTGTGTATAACAATCAACAGTTGCCAATTGTTCACTTTTTGTGACTCAATAGTTGTTATACGTAGGATAGCTGTGGCCTCAATGTATGCTGAATAAGTGATCATGTGTGGTGTATACAGCAACCACATCACACACATATATACAATGCTGTTAAATTATTGAAATGAGTTTAATTAACATTTAAACTACAGTGTACCAACTGGCCTGACAACCAGTAACCACTGCTTGTTCATCCTAACTAAAGCCATTTGCTTTTCATTCCTCTCCGGGTATTGCTTGAGCTCTTAAAGCAGCAACTTTCACTTTAGAATCTCTTTCTGCTTGTTTCATCACAATGGACTGATCCTTCTCTGCCTCTGATACTTGTATCTGTGTGGCCACACAGTAGAGTTACCAGAGCACAATTGCAAAACAACGGTCAGTCAAAAATTATTTCCCCTACCCACTTTATGACTGAACATGTAAAAGAACAAATTTACTGTGCCTACATTACCAATGGGGAAGCTGAGTATTGACCGACTATTGCAACTTACAACCCTCATTTGAGTGCATATTGTTTATAATTCTTATGGTGATGATGTTTGATGTCAAGAGTTCATAATATATATGACTACTCTCATATGATGAATTCTTGGTTTGAATAACAAAGAATTTATACCTTCATTTCTTGTTGAGCTTTAGCTACACTGATAGGTCCTGGTTTGTCTCTCAGTGACACGTCAACCCTACAGTGTGCAAAGCAGATCACGTGACCCACGTAATGTCAAACACACTTTGCTTGGTTAATGGCTTCTGAAGCTGCTTTTTGACCAAGTGCCTCGATGAAGCCTGACTCATCGGTGATGTCACGGATATTGATGTTTATGACCAATCTTCTTAATTAAGCTCATTTCCCACTTGCTGTAACAGTCACACAGTCTTGTATAATAACAGTTGAATTACATATGATAATTCTGTAATGATCTTACCGTATAAAGGGAAACTTTGGTGGGTGCAAACTTTGGCGAATTTACTACAAAAGCACAGTTGGCGAAATAAACTTTGGAGAATTTGAACTTTTATAATGTTATTTAGTATTGAAAAAAGTATTTGGCTGAAGAAACTTTGGTGAATTTATGATCATTCGCCAAATCTGCCAATATTTCCACCCTCCAAAGTTTCCCTCCATATGGTAGCTACGTACGTACATATACGTAATAACACATTCCATGAAGTGCATTCTACTTCACCATATAGCTAGCTATGGCAATTACATGAAAACTATTGTAATTGCTTCTCAACAAGATCACTGGTGAAAGCATTTAACATTCACTTACTTTTATAAATGCTGAGCAAAACCACTTGGTCAACCAAACACTTTTGTATTGAATCAGTCAACAAGCCTGACCGATTTAACTGTTGTATCTGCCTTATGACAGTTCTAACTTATAATTGCACAGAAATAACTGGATTGATTCACTGGAGGTTTCAAGCATAATGTATACAGTACTTAGTTACTACCTTACCCTCTCTATCTCATGTACAAACTTCTCCCTGTTACTTGTGATCTCTTGTATCTCTATTATTGATGCTACAACCTGCAGTAGTAAACATGTTGCCTCACACAATAACGTGATAGCGTGTGGTGGTGCATTGAGCGCTATAGAGATGCAACAATATATCGATATATCGCCATATCGTGACACATTAGCCAGTGATACTGTATCGATATACTTTTAGATCATATTGATATGTGACCGGATTTGCAAAAAAGGGTCTTATACATGCAATTATAAATATTTAGAAATACCGATTTGAATATTAAATCTGTGTATTGAAGTGGTGCGCGTATAAGACCCCTTCTTGCAAATCTGGTCACATATATCGAATGTCGTGATATATTGATGTATCACCATCAAAATGTATACTTATACATACAACTGATGCTGTAGTTGTACATTATGGCTGCGAATTTTACAGCTCCGCAACCATTTATTGCTTATAATTTCAGAAAAGTTCTAAAAATCACACTTGACTGTATTGTACAATATATCGCTGTATCGTGATACACAAGTGGCAATATATCAATGCACCCAAATTGTGTATCGTTGCATCTCTAGAGCACTATTGGTAATTCATACATGCCATCATATTGTAACATTGGAGTATAACTAAAATCATTGCGGGGTGAGCAAATAATCAATCATTATGCAGCTGTAAACTTACGACAACTTAGCTAGAAGCTAGCATAGAAAGTTCTTGATACACTTGTTACACAGAAATTAATACTAACTTGTATGTGTTAACTGAAGCACAGCTACACAAACTGATCACTTGTGATGAAGAAACAAGGAATGAGATACAGCTGTAAAACAATATTACAATATAACTACACAACCAGTAGGCTATCAGCTATATTGCTAATACCATTTGTGAATATCACTAAACTGTGTTGAAATCATGAATGACATTTCGTTAACCATCAGCTATCACAGCCTAGTGTTATCAAATAACTGATAAGAGATGAATATAGTTACAATTAACATGGCTGGATTCCCATACAGAGCTCTAAACTGATCAATTTATTGTCACATAGCAGCATACCATTCATATTGTGAGTGTGTAAGTCGTTAAAGTGTCGAGGGTTTTTGCAATTTACTAAATTTAATTTGTTAATAAGGCAAGATGATAATGTTTATTTTGTAGTGTTGTTTATGTTTATACTGCTATGTATAATAAGCATTTGCCATGGTACTAAACTCGGGTGAAATAAAATTGTTTTAATACTCCTATAATGTTTAACCCTGTATGAAAATATGACCAAATTGAAGGTGTAACCATGGAAATGGAAAAAGCTCTATAGTTACGTACATTCAACTGTTTGCATAGTCACAAATCTTACTTGATGTAGTGCCTATCACTGTGATGGTTGTTGTTATTCTTTCATCACTCAACACCACTTGATTACCGTCAAACACATTAATAGTAGGGGTGCGGTAATTATGCCGGAATAATTTTAAGCATAATGCAAGAAAGTGTAATTCTAGCATTATGCTAGCATTTTGAAAGAAATTTGAAGTATAATTTGATCTTTTTGGGCATTCAGCAGAAAAATATCGATATACTCTAATAGAGCAGTCAATCATACTCTAATAGAACATTCACTATATAGGGCTAGTGTATGAGTTACTCTAATAGAACATTCTTTTGAAAATTTGTTGGTTATAATAATAAAGTATAGACATTATAAATGTTACTGAAACTTATTAGTGGTACAGATATACTAGAGAGTAGAGAATAATGATGACAATTAGCAGCATAAAAAGAATAATAGCAAGCATAATGAAGGGATTTTAGGGGAAATTCGGAATAGAATAATGAAAGAAATTTGGAGCATAATTACCTCACCCCTAATTAATAGTAACAGTGTACCTTTCTCCAGGATCAAGACCCATTACAGTAAGGGGACTGTATCCATTACCACGCACTGAAAATCTATCACACTCATCAGCACATACTATAGAGACTGTAATTTGATGAGATGAATCACATGATACTCTGATAGTTCCAATACTGGGTGATGTCACTTCACAGTTTTGAAGAATGAAAGTGTCTGTAAACAAAAGCATTAATGCATTATGAATGTTATGGTTAAACGTTTTTGATAAAATTATTAAACTTGATCCTAAAAGGTAGCTACATACATAATTATTATGTAAATGAATTAGAATACATAGTGGATAAGATGTATGCAATTCTCTCAGTATTTTTATTCAGTAGACCTGTAGCTACGTACTCTTTAACTGGCTGCTAGCATAATTTAGATAATGGACCAGTACTTTCTATACACTATAGAAGTGTTTGTGGGCCAGTAGTTTGGTAGTGGTGGAATACGTAGCCATGACATAACAGATTACAGTTTCACAGGTTAGCTAAGTATATGTACATACATGTGTATCTACAGAAATATAGAAATACGTACATACATAGGACATCATACAGTGCATATCATTAAGTACGATAGTACTTAATAGTAGGGATTGGTAAAAAATCATATGGCTTCATGAATTTTCGCACTTTAAAAAACAACCTTGCAATAGACTTTACCCGAAAAGCACCTGGAATGCATTAGTACTGCTGTAATGATGCTGTACTTTGGCTAAACGAAGTGAAAAGTCGAATATTTCGGTGTACAGTTATTTTAAAAATTTCGAATTTCATCTGCCTGCCTGCCTGCCTGCCTGCCTGCCTGCCTGCCTGCCTGCCTGCCGTAAGACCCGGTTGTGCTAGGTGTAGGGCTCCAGAAATTTCACACAATAAAGGTAATGGCGGCGGATTTACGAAAATGTTGTTCCAAAGACGATTTACCCACTGTGCCATGACAATTCCTTTTAATCCTTCATTCTTTTTCTTGTTCTTCTATATTCCTTTAGCAAGGTGTAAATCTCACCTTCGAAGGTGATGATAGCTTATTACGGCTTCTGCTTAATACGTCACACACAAAACTTGGCTTGCACGTGATACAATTAGTTACAGTGGCACAATGTTTTTTGCATGTACTTTATTACATCATGAACTTCGAGATTATAGCCTTGGACAAATAGTTTTGCAGTTTTTCAAGTGTTATTTGCTATCACACAGCTGCTTTTTCATGTAGCTAAGCACGTTGTTAACAAGCGCTTGTAAACAAGCGTAATTATTACGTAAGCGCCTGTAACATTTTGTGCACCTGCTGAAAGATTATTATGAATGCTTATAATTAGCATGTATAAAAAGCAAACAAACTAGAAAGATAAAAAAATTAAAAATTCCAAAGGTACGTACGTAAGTAGGGATTGAGTTTAATAGCACTACAAAAAGTAAGGAAACAAAGAATAAGATTTTGGGATGAGAGAACATCCTGGCATGAGATGATTTATAAAAGTTTAATCCCTACAGTTTAATCCCTACTTTTGGCTCACTTCAGTGTATAGGTTTGCCAAAAGTAGGGATTAAATCATCTCATGCCAGAATGTTCTCTCGCCCCAAAATCTTATTCCTTGTTTCCTTACTTTTTGTAGCACTATTAAACTCAATCCATACTTACCTTTTGAATTTTATTTTTTATCATTCTAGTAGCTAAGTTGGTGTTAATGTAATAATTACAACACATCAATGAAGTTTGTATTTGATTTGTAAATATGACACCCAAGGGCGGAGCGTTTACAAATCAGATACAAATTGAATGGGTGTGCAACAACTGTTTTGTTGTAATAGTGTGTGAGCAGATCAAAGGCACCCCAGCTTGTGTTTAGTGCTAAGGAAATTATGTACGTAGTTGCATTCTGGTGCTGGTGTTTTGTACAGAATGTAAGCAACAGCCTCTTGTTTTGCACTGTTAGTAGTAATAGGTTTGCCAATAAATCGTTTTGTATGGCTAGCGTAACCTGCGCACTGCTTCTGACTGGCTTTCAGTCTTAAACGTGTTGCTTGATTGTGACATTAACACCAAACTAGCCTTCATTACATGCACATTATTTTTGCTTTTGAGGCCTTTACTTGTAGTGCACCTTAGCCAGCATTGTTTTGCTCCCTTCAAATTGAGTAAATGCATGCAAGACACCATTATAATAATTATTATGACTCAGCTATGGCTGTAGATAACTTGTAGAAAACAGTGCCTTGCTATAGTATAGCTACACAATCTATGGTGTACCCAAGAAGTTCAAAGGAATCAGATTTTATTAAATGATTTTATATACACTTATAATAGCTGCTGTTCCTGCAGCTTATAGTGGCTGTAACTAACTGCACTATTTATGTGTGCATGATTAGCTATTATATAGCTATCTGTATACTAAGTATATTAATACTCACTTTTTATTCAAAGATGGTGGGTTTTTAGTATCATAGTAGCAAGAGCGACTGGCAGCCTGGACACAGCAAGCAGTTGACAGGGCCAAACTGCAGCATTATCGTTAAGCGTAAGTGGCGTTCACATGTTTTCTTTGTTTATTGTATAAATTTATTGATTGTGGGTTTCTGATATCAAAGTGGCAGGGCATAGCAAGCAGTTGGCAGAGCCTAGGACCTGTCTGACTCGCCCTTAGCTATGCCACTGTAAGTAAGTATAGATTATTATGTAAATATTCATACAAAAATATAATTATTTAAGCTGCATTAACATATAACTACACCTAACTAATTTTTACTATACATTCAAGCTACATAAATTATAGGCAAAAAGGCAATGGTGTGTAAATGTTAGGATAGAAACTTTTAGCTATCCCATAGATGAAGTTTGTAGCTACTGGAGACATTACAGCCTAGCTATGTCACTTATAAGACAGTTAGCTAGCTACATGATGCATGATTACATCAAAGTGCTACTCAAGTTATATAACTATGTACTTAACTACGTATCATTTACTAAGGTAACCATGATAAACAACAGCAGTTAGTGTTGTGTATATTAAATTTTGTTACGTACGTACATATATGCACGTGTATGTATATGTGTACATAGTTTGTTCTACATAGCTAGCTAGTTTGTACCAAAAAATAATTATTGATTATAAGTTCCTAGTATACGTAGCACTAGCAACATGTGATGTACGTAGCTACGTATATGTATATAACTACATAATAGTACATATAGCGCTATGTACTTATCACTTGCAGCTTTCATAAGCAGGATTGGTATCCATGGTCATGTGACTTGTACCATAGGCTGGATTTGGTTGTAACTCCAAATCATTCTTAGTAAAGGTGTGGCTGGGTAACCTCACTTGTTCATACAACACCTTCTCTTGTGGACCAGGAGAGTGGTGCTTGAGATTATGAGTATTATTGGCTTTATCAAGTGTCCTCTTAACACAGACATATGTCACAATAAATGTGATGATAGCAGTAACAGTTAGTGTTAAGATGAAGGTCACAGCTGATGTTACAACAGCAACTGTTACAGTGGATAATCCTGATTCATCTAAATTTTCAATATGTGACGTACAGGCATTACCTACAAAATAACCATGCACATTTGATTTATGCATGTGCCCATGCAACTATGCAATATAAACAATACCTGGGGCATTATGCATGCAAATACGTAACTATAGTACACATCTTAAAATTCAAATGTACACTTTTGACTTACGTACGTAACTACATATGTATATATATATATATATCCACTATGACTGTAAGCCAGCTATTCATAAATTAAACTGACACATAAATTAGCTACTTGGCTATAGATATTAGGTGTTGATTTAGCTGCACTCTGCGTGCATGATAAAGTTGCAGTAAGCTGCTACATATGCCTCAAATCATATCCTAGTATCTGTCACGACTCACAAGTATGAATATTTTGAAATTTATGAAAATATTCTTAATCAAACGTTTTGTACATACGTAGCTAGCTATAGCATACAGTATGTAATAATGTTATACCATACTGTATGCTACGTAGCTAGCTATGTAGCAAACGGTATGGTATAACATTATTACATAGCTACACTTGGTCAAAAGCCATAAAGTAGCTACCAAGTCCATGCATCATCCATATATGTAGGCACGTGGAGGTATGCATACTCTTACTTATTCTGTGTATAATTATGTTCTTGTTCAAATATGTAGCTATGATGTGAAAATTTTTCAAGGAACAATAATAACAAATTGAGAATATTCGGATGGTTATGATAATTATGTTTATTAATCTTATCTTTATTGGTAGCTGTATGAAAATGTGTAGGCTTTTAAAAGAATTTTTTTCTTTACAGCTAGCTATGTACTTCGATTTTCTTTAGCTACAGGATGCTCTGACTGAGAAATGTCTTAATCAACTAAAAGCCACACATGAAACTACTTGGTAGGTAGCTACTATGTAAGTTATGTAGCTATGTAAAGTAGATATATCTCACTGAAGTACGTATGTACGTATCTATTAGGTAATACCATATAATGGGTAATTTTCGAATGACTTGATTTATGAAAATAGTTACTTAACAAGCATTTTGAAAAGAATATTTATGACAAAACCAAAAACTGTTGTTGCGACCAGCATGATATGAAAATTTATTTTCAAAAAAGGCTCATGATTTTCAAAATTTTCATAAATTAAGTCATTCAAAAATTACCTGTTATACGGTATTATTAGTGCCAATACATCAAAACATACGTACCATAGTGTAAATGTGACTGAGTCTGCAAAACAGGCCTAGGTCTTATCTGTACAAGCAATTTTATGACTTTGAAAAGAGACTGCATGTGGGTAAGCTGTAAGCATACAAACTTGTGACATAAGAGACTAAGGCTATAGCTATATTAATGATGCAAAGTTGGATTAATTGTTAGCTAATTCACAAGAGAAAAGGTATGTATGTATGTATGTATAGTGGTTTACCGAATGTGTGTAGTTGGATGTGTAGATAAGACCTGTTTTTGCAGACTCAGTCACAAATAAGTTAGCTACTGTATACGTACATAAATCATTTGTAAATGCAGTAGTAGCAGCAGCAGCAGTAGCAGTAGTATAAATAGTAGCAGTATAAGTCATAGTATTAGCAGTAGCAGCAGGAGTAGTAGTATAAATAGCAGCAGTATAACCCATAATAGTAGCAGCAGCAGTAGTAGTAGATGTAGTAGTAGAAATAGTAGCAGTTGTTGCAGTAGAAGTGATAGTATACAAACTATACATAGCTACGTACAGGAATAAAAATAGCAGGTGTGTAGCCTTTGAATAAATGTGCAGTAGTAGTAACATTAACAGCAGTAGTAATGGTAAAGACTTGTGTTATGTACGTACGTACTTACAACACATGCAGTGGAACTTATTCTCTCATAGTGGAAATATACTTTCACTGTCTAAAATTTGTAGCTAACCAACTTCATAGATTTTCGAAGATTTTTTGAGTGAGATTAAAAGATTTAGCTACATAATTATAACCTTGAAAAGCAGTGTTTTCAGAATGTTAAAAATTCTAAGGTTATATGGTAATCTATATGATATATAGCTAGTCGCTACAGTTGAAATCTTGCCTGTCAACCACAGTACTACCTAGCGAGGGGTCCGACACGCTCTCAAATCACATACACTTTGTGGCTCAAATCAGTTTTCAAAACACAAATCAGCTCTCAAATCACTAAATCAGTATTCAAATCACCAAATCAGTTTCCAAAACATAAATCAGCTACATACATGTACGTAAATACTGCTGTAATTAGCTAGCTACTACTGCTATATATGCAAGTAATGTTGCCACTGTAAGTATGCTCAAATACATGAAATTAGTTCTGAAAACATAAAATCAAGACAATAATTATGAATCAGTAAAATTTTGATTTCTATCAATTATGACTAGTCTCTGTAATGTGCCTCCAATATAATTATTTTAGGTGGCACATAATGAGTAGGCTGCACTTTACCATGAGTGTTTATTTCTTTGCAATATGGTTGGATAATCGCGTGTGGCATATTAGCTAGTTTGTAAAGTTTTAATGTGTATATACGTACTATATACATCTTTCCCAATCTTACTCATCGATTTATCATCATCCATATTTACTATCATTTAAAGATCAATAAAATGATATTTACGTACCTTTGGTAAATAAAAGTTAACAGACAGACATGCTCGTGCTGGGCAAGTGAAAACAGGTATGCACAGCATGTGGCACAGCAGGTATGCAATACTTGTAACTACACAGTAAACATCAGGGGGCCGGGTATGCACGTGAGTACTTCACTAGTTTATGCTGTACTCACTAGTTTAAGCCGTGTCATTCATGCTGTGAAAGTGCTTTATCGAAAAAGTGCTTTTGTATTGTTGAAGTTCTTCGTTCGCCTGGTATATTAGTCGCGGCAAGCCCTGAAGGAGGATGCCTAAGGCCAGTTCTCGTTCATCTTGTCACGCTCGCTCTTCCCTTCCTACATCGCTGGAGGTTCATCGCTGCTCGGTGGAACAACTAACCCGCCTGCCAGCTGAAGTTTTGCGGCTTCACCTTTCGTCGAAACATCTCATTACAAACGGAACTAAGGCGGTGATGGCTCGGAGACTCTACCGTGCTATACACAACATCAATGAAGCATCGCCTATCATCTCCACCCAACCTTCTCCGGCTACAACAACGTCGCTGCCCATTTCCATGCAGTCGTCCGTGCCCCCAAGGACGTCCATGCGTCTTGCTTTCAGACATCGCTGCCCGTGTTTCCTTGCAGCCAGAGCTGCAGTCGTGATTTTCCTCTATCATGAGCCAGTTAGTCCGCCTAGCCACAGCTTCCGGAGAAGGTAACCTGTCGCCGGCTTCCACTGTGGACGCACCTCCTCAACTTCAACTGAATCCAACAACAGACATTCCTCCACTCACATATTGTGCCAATCCAGTTTCTAATACCTGGCAAATTCCCAACTACCTCAAAAGCTCGACATTACCAACGATTATAACCACCATGCAGTAATTCTTTATTTCCTGTTGTTTCCCGGCTCCACTACTCAACTACTAAATTCACACATTCCAGCCACCAGCTACTCACCAAGTTCCACATTACCACCTGTACCAGCACAGCTAAGGCAACAGATATTGCAAGCTGAGTATATTGATTTTGCCATGTTGTTACATAAGGCCACATTTTCTGATGTGTTGGAGGTCCCTGCATTATCCTCCAGACAGCCTGTGATAAAAGCAATAACTTCCTTTGACACCTGGATGCAAGCTTGGAATCTGTACCTTTCAGTGTTATTGGCCCACAACCCATCACGTGTGGTAGAACTCTTTGGATACCAACGGCTCATCTGCTCGGCAAACACTCTCCTTCCAGCCCGTTCATGGCTACAATATGATAGTAAATTTCGTACCTTGGCAGCTGTGGACCAGCTGCTTCGCTGGGACCAACGACACCCTGATATTTGGCTAGAGTGCCTAGCTCTATCCAACACAATGCCAAACGCTGGCCCTGCCCATACTGTGGCGGTACAAATCACTTCCCCAGCAACTGTTTGCAAGCTCCTTTTCGTCAAAAACAAGATTCATCAGATCACAGCAGAACGTCAGATCGCTTCAAAAGGTCCTCCCATCCAATCTGTGGAATGTTTAATCAAGGACACTGCTCCCATCAAGACTGCTCTTATCAGCATATCTGCCTTTCCTGTGAAGGAAAACACCCCCAGGCCTTCTGCCCAGGAAGGAAAACTTCCTCTTGTTAGCCCTTACAGGAAAGCTCCCCGACAACCACTCACACTTGAGTGCGAATCTAGTTTGACACAGGTGCACCTTAGCACGACTTCCGAATTAACTCTGCTCAACTCTAAGCTTATTTTGCCCACTTATTCAGGACCACTTGATCATGTGTATGATCTATCCTGAGACACGTCAACCTCTCAGTTGCCAATATTCTCCCCCAAGCATGATTCATTACTCAATGATTGTTTGCTCTCAGAACCACAATCACTCCCCATTGAGTGTGAATCCGACCCCTCACTAGAAGTATCGCCTAATGAGCACCACTTAACCCTTGATTTAGCACCAAGTGAGCAAAAATCAGCTACCCAAACACACAGCTGCTGCTATTGATCAACTTCCAATTCACTTGCGACAATTCCTTATTCAGCAGGGGATAAACTTCAATGATCGAAATGCTTTGCAGGAGGAATTGGCTGCACATCCTGATCAGACTTTTGTACACAACTTAATTCATAACATACGTACAATCCGGCTGCAACATTGGTTATGCTGGTCCCCAGTTTTCGCACTGTAATGGAAACCTCCCATCAGCCTACCAGCAACCTTTAATCCTAGATTCTGCCCTTGCTCAAGAGTGTAAAGAAGGTCATATTCTTGGACCATTTGATACTCCACTACTCCCAAATTTCTGTTGTTCAGGCCTTGGACTGGTACCTAAACATGATGGTGGATGGCGCACGATCTATCACCTGTCTGCCCCTCATGGTGACAGCATAAACGACTACATCAACCCTGAAACCTATTCGTTATCGTATTGCTCTGTGGATAATGCTTACGCTATTCTTAACTTGTTTGGCACTGGTGCACTCATGAGCAAAATTGACTTGAAGAATGCATTTCGCCTAATCCCTGTCCATCCCAATGATTGGAATTTACTTGGGATATGCTTGCGTCACAAATTCTACATAGATACGTGCTTGCCATTTAGCTTGCGCTCTGCACCATTTCTCTTTAACCAACTCTCAATAGCCATCCATTGGATACTAGCTACAGCAAATACTCAGTGCGCCATTTACTTCATTACCTTGATGATTTTTTACTGCCGGAGCACCAGGCACCTCTGATTTGTCAGGAAAACCTTGATGCGATGTTATCATTATGTCAGAAGATCAATGCTCCTCTTAACCTTTCCAAGGTAGAGGGTCCATCTACAAACATGTATGGGATAAGGACTGCTCAAATTGGCAACATACTCCATTATGTAGTGAAATACAAAGGCATTTGAATGTTGCAATGAACATTCGAATGTTGAAACCTTTGAAGGTTTGTTTGAATCCAGTACATTTGTTTATGCATTAATAATTTACTATCAGTATTGTTAATATGAATTAGATACTCAAATTTGAGTCCCTTAGTCATTGTACAGTATTACACATTTACTCCATAGTAACAATATACTGTGGTAGGTTCAGTACCATTATTAATTCACACTATTTATTTGCAAAGGTTATATAAATAATGAACTGTTATAAGCAAGCACAGTTGCCCAAGTTACGTATGCACAAAATTACATACGTATGTACGTACGTACTTGATAATAGTTGTGGGTTTGAGCTTGTATAGCAACTATAATAAGCAATTCTACTTGATCCAAGGTATGAAATTGTTCCATCCCTACACTCCAACTAGTTATAGGTTATCAAATTTGAGTATAATTCATACAGCATAGGCTACTCAACCTATGTAATTCATTACAGCATGTATGTACGTACATAGGTCTACATACAAAATTCATATTCGTAGCTGCCTCAAGTCGTAATTTTATCTAATCTTTAATGAGTGTTAAATGTAGTGATAGTATGTACATTAATACTTTCATAGTGCATATTGGTGATTGTGCTATTAACTACGTACGTATCAATGTATCTATTGGTGATTGTACTATCAACGTTTGTAATTAGCTTTTAATTTGCAGCTACTCTCTAGAAATTATAATAACATAGCTTTTGCACTA
The DNA here is from genome assembly GCA_965231825.1 of Acidobacteriota bacterium. Classification (GTDB taxonomy): domain Bacteria; phylum Acidobacteriota; class UBA6911; order RPQK01; family JAJDTT01; genus JAJDTT01. Next base: position 34,678 of record OZ246889.1, read on the forward strand.
GGTACTCAAATTTGAGTACATACATACATATGTATGTATGTAGTTAGTAACCAGCTATGTAGGTACTCAAATTTGAATAGCCAAAGCATAAGAAATGCTCTGTTGGTCCATCATAGGTCTGTCAAAGCTCTATAACTATAACAGACATGCAACAGACATAACAAATCTGTAACAGACTTGTCTGCTGTGTATGGTGTTGTAGTTGTAGCTATAGTTTCAAAAAGCAGTCATCAGCAACTTACAGCTGTATATGTACAATAACGTACGTACGTAGATGACCTTAAATTAGATAACACATTTTTTAAAGTCTTTATCAGGGTAGCTAGTTAGCTATACAATAGGATAGTAATACGTAACAATACTAAACGCAGTTACATACATATGTAGCTATGTACATACGTAGTACGTATGTATGCCATATAGCTATTATCTACGTATAGCTTAGACAAGTTACCATAGAATGTATTTTATTATGACACTGTACTTGCCAGTGTTGGAACCAGGGCAAAGATGCTTAGATCCAGTGATCATCAGTATGACCTGGACTAAACTATTTTAAAACTTGAATTTTATAAAATTCAACAAGTATATTTTAATAGAACAGTCACTATAGTACACGTATTACGTATCACTGCTGAATATGTACGAAGCTAAGTGAAGATTATAAGCAAATAGCTAGCTATATTGTCATGATTTGACTCAAAGGAAATTTTCAATACCCATACAGTTACCCATTATTTTAAGTCATCATGCAAACATATATAATTTTCCAGCACACGCTATATACGTACGTACATACATACATACATAATATAATATACGTACATGTACATATTATATGTATATATAGACGTATATATAATAATAATAGCATTGCCGCCAGTGCTATACAAGAAATAAAGCATGATATATGAGACCAAGATGTCTAATATAGCAAAACGCGAGGCAATGCTTTTAATTACGTATTATAAAAATTTTCCTCGACAAGTTCATGCTCACCACGAAACATCCAACTTTACCACCTCTTCAGAAAACGGTGTTTGACATCGTCCTTTTCTTTAGTTTTACTGCCTTTTCCATTGGTAGAAATGGATAAAACACGCTATTTTGGCTCCTTCTTTCTACTTCTATACACGTATAATTATGTTTCTAGTTCTATAACTGTTTTTCATATACGTAGCACTGCGATGCTATAATTATTAAAAATATAGCACTATCTTCGGCTTTGAACCTGCCACGCAAAATTCTTTATATATACGTATATACGTATATTATGTGACTGGATTTAACAAAACCCGGCTTACACGCACAAGAACTGAAATCCAATTTATAGCTTAACATGAAAGGCACACTCTAGCACTATCCAGATGCACCAATGATAGGGCTATGGATGGCCAGATCTGCTTTCACAGGCGGTCTTTTGCCGACTCTGTAAAACTATGACAGTCCACTACAGGGTCTGTGGGGCCACTGATGGGCACTAATAAGGCTGCTTGGGGTGTCAGGCTGCTGCTGATGACCGTCTCGGCCTACCAGGTTGACTGTGGCGGTTTCTGTGCCCTACTGAACACACAACACTGCTGTTTGCCTCCTTGTGGATGGTATTGCCCGCCTTCGGCTTCTCACCCACCCCCAACGCCCACCCCACCCTCTCCCACCCGCCCATCCCTATAAACTTCATCCATGATATTGCAGGAGTTGTAAAAAACTATCATAAAAACCAGCAGTGTTAGCTATGTGACTGAATTAGTTACTAGAATAAAAATTTAAAAATTTAAATGGTGAGTAGGGATCGAAGGGATCCACTAGTACAGTGCTACAAAAAGTAAGGAAACAAGAAATAAGATTCTGGCACGACTGAACACTAAAGATTCTGGCAAGAGATAATTTACAAAAGTTTAATCCCGGCCTATTTTTGGCAAATGTGCTTGCTTTTTGTGTAATGCAGGTGTAATGGGGTGGCAACCATGTGTGTGTATGTACATGCGTAATACCTAGCTAAGTATTGTAGTCTAGAATGCTTCTAATCTGTAAAACAATATTCTCCCTCTGACAACATCGAGGACACATGCAAAATTCCATGAAGTGATTTATAACTATAAAACAGCAGGCGCGCATTATTGTACCTTGTATGGAATGTTGTGGTCACACTGAAATTGTTTACGCATTCCAATGGATAGAGAAGAAAGTAATGAAAGGAAGGATAAAAGAATCACCATGGCGCAGTGGGAAAATTGTCTTCGGAACAACAGTTTCGTAAATCCGACACAATAACCTGTTGTTTTGTGTAATTTTTAGAGCCCTACACCTAGCGCAACCGGGTCTTACGGCAGGTTGGCAGACCAAATCGAGGTGACTTTCGAAAATTTTAAAATTCATTATAGATTGAAATAATCGACTTTTCGCTTTGTTTAACAAATGTACAACATTATTACAGCTGTATCAATGTGTTTAAGTCGGTTTTTCAGGCTAAAGCCTATTGTAAGGTGGGTTTGTAGACGTGTGAAAAAGTTGCATTCCATACATTCCTTATCGATCCCTACTACTAAGTACTATCGTACTTAATGATAAAACTTTAGCTATAAGATTACTCTACTTATGCTGTGAATCTGGTGTCTCTACAGTTGGGCATCAACGAGCCAAAGTGGCTTGAAAATTTCAAAATGGTATTTCTTGAAATATAAAATATTCCATTAAGCCTGGTACAGTGGAACCTGTGTATTATGGACACATTGGAACCAGCCAAAAGTGTCCAGATTATCAAGGTGTCCTGATTTTCCAGGTCAGTTTACATGATAATGTATCATTTGGGACCACAGCTAGGTGTCTGGATTATGCAGGTGTCCACATTTTCAAGGGTCCTGATTAACAGGTTCCACTGTATTCTCAAATCCAGTCACATATATTATATGGCATAGTTCTACAAAACTGAATGATTAGTTTTGTTGCTTTAGTTTTGTGAAACTGTTTCATTAAATTATGCATAATAGCACACAATCATAAGGAATTGTGGATCTTCTGCAAGCTAGCTATACGTAGTTACATATGTATAACTGTTTGCATAGTCACAAATCTTACTTGATGTAGTGCTTATCACTGTGATAGTTTGTGTTATTCTTTCATCATTCAACATCACTTGATTACCATCAAACAGATCAATAAAAACAGTGTACGCTTTTCCAGGATCAAACCCTGTTTCAGTAAGGGGACTGTATCCATTACTACCCCCTCCAAATCTATCACACTGAGCAGCACATACTATAGAGACTTGAATTTGATGAGATGAATCACATGATACTCTGATGGTTCCAACACTGGGTGATGTCACTTCACAGTTTTGAAGAATGAAAGTGTCTGTATAAGCAAAAAGCACTAACAATGTGATGGTCAAACGTTTTTGATAAAATGATTAAATTTGATCCTAAAAGGTAGCTAGCTACATAAGGTAGCTACATATGTAAATGAATTAGAATGCATAGTGAATAAGCTGTATGCAATTCTCTCAGCATTTCCATTATAGTACAGTGGCATAGTGCACAAAATGCCCAATTTTTTGTACTTCGTGATACAATTATGAAACTTTCCACATAAATAGTATATACTCCTTATGAAATCTAATTTTTGATATAGTGCCATTGCAAATTTGACCTTTGGTGACCTTTACAGCCATTTTTTGCATTACAAATTCATTGTTTTTGTTTTAACCTCCCTGAGGCATTATTTTACATCATTAAAACATACGTAGTTTCAAATTAAAGGTGTTAATCTACGTAAGAACTAGCCTGACTTTTGTTTGAAGTTTATAGCTCATTCCACTACAAAGTTATGATCATTTTTATAAGTCATAAAAATCTTTCAATTCATTTGTCCTTGGGGTGTAAATTACTAATGGGCAGGTAACTCACAGAATTTCATGACTAATATAAATGATTATAACTTTGGAATGCAATCACTTATTGACTTCAAATAAAAACCAAGTAGTTTCTTTCAGCAAGACCTTTAATTTGAACCATGTTTTATCAGTGTAAAATAATGCCCCAGGGAGATACAGATAAAAATGATAAATTAATAATGCAAAAATGGCCATAAAGTTCACCAAAGGTCAAATATGCAATGGCACTATATCAAAAATATATGTCACAAGGAGTACAATTTACATGGAAAGTTTTTTAATGTTTCACAAAATGCACAACTTTCGCACTATGCCACTCTACTATTTAGTAGACCTGTAGCAACGTACTCTTTAACTGGCTGCTACACGTAGTTTAATTGCCCATAATTTAGATAGTTCTTCTAATGGACAAGTACTTTCCATACACTATATAGAAGTACTTGTGGGCCATTAGTTTGGTAGTGGTGGGAATACGACAAACACAACCAATTACAGTTTCACAGGCTAGCTATGCACATATACATATGTGCATATCTACAGAAATTTAGAAATGGGACGTACATCATAGCTATGTACAGTATATGTAGCTATATAGCTATGCCACTATCAACAATGAAAAAGTTGGTATTTACATACGTATGTAATAGTTACAACACATGCATGAGGTTTGTATCTGATTTGTAAACACAACACCAAAGGGCAGAGTGTTTATAAAATTGAATGGGTGTGTAACAACTGCTTTGTGGTAATAGCACGTGAACAGATCAAAGGCACCCCAGCTTGTGTTTAGTGCTAAAGAAGTTATGTAGCTTGTGCTTTGGTGCTGGTGTTTTGCACAGAATGGAAGCAACAGCCTCTTGTTTTGCACCATTAGTAGGAATAGGTTTGCCAGTAAATCATCTCGTATGGCTAGCATAACCTGCACGCTACTTCTGACTGGGTTTTCAGTCTTAAATGCACTGCTTGATTGCAACATTAACACCATATTACCCTTTTCTACTACTATATGCACATTATCTTTGCTCCTCAGGCCTGTATACGTAGTGCACCTTAGTCAGCATTGTCTCACTCCATTCAAATTGAGTAAATGCAAAAACACTGTTATAATAATTACTATGGCTCGGCTATGGCTGTGGATAACTTGTAAAAATTTAAGTTTATCTATGGTCTTGTTTGGCCCAGATTTTCACACCTAATTCATGACCAACACAGTTTACTAATGATTTGTAACACAGGCATGCTAGCCTTTGATCTGCTCATGCACTATGCTACAGAATAAGACTTTTATCATAAATTATATATATTAAATTATATTAAATTTTATCACTTTCATCATAAATTAAATAGAAAATTAATGTGAGAGCTAGCAATTAAATTTGATTTCGAAAATATACAGTCATAAAATATGCACATGAACACTCACTAACAACAACAGGATCACTAGGATAACTCATTCCTTGATCATTTATTGCTGATACAGTAATGGTGTACTCTCTATTAGCAACTATACTAGTACCATTGTATGGAAATTGACTTATTTCAACAGATGACATGTTAGCAGGAACTGTTACAATTGCTGGATTATACTGATCCATTACAGTGATATTGTACATGGTAATGTTTGTAGTACAACCAGTGGTCTGTTAGAATACAAAAGTATTACAACTCATATTACGTATGTACAGTGTCTCATACCTGCCAGGATACTTTGATGATCACCATTGTGCGGATTTTAAAACTAACATTAGCTGTACATGTAACCATAATAGGAGTAAGTTCTACAACAAATTATTATATACGTACAGTATTAATACAATAATATGTATACTAACAGCCTATAGAACACTGTAGCTACGTACGCACATGCATGTATAGCTGAGACACTGTTTGTGGTAACTAAGATTTGTATGTATGACACCATTTAATATGTATCTAATTTTAGAGTGCCTGCCTTTGGTAGCCCATAACCTGCTATATGAATAATATACGTACATATGATATTTGTTCACAAAATCTGAGAAAAAGAAGATGGCAAGACGGTATTAACTTTAAATGCCCACCACTACTCACTAGACTAAGTATTGAGATGATAGTGCTTTAATATACATAATTAATCTATGAACAACTATGTATACAAGCCTATAGGGCAGTGGCATAGCCAAGGGTGTGCTTGAGCGAGCACGTGTCCATCCAACTCATAAAAAGCAGATTAATAATTAATATACTCTATTAGAACAGTCATTTGATAAATACTATACTCTGATAGAAGGGTCATTGGTATAATGCCCACCCAATGGATGCAGCAGCAAAGGTACAGATCCATTTGTGATTTTCAGATATGTACGTACCTGTAGCTAATCTAGACTAAACCATATAATTACGTACATACTAAAGAATTAAATTTTTGTGAATGTTTTAACTATAATTATTATAATGTAGCTATTGGTGGACAAATTTAACAAGTTGATGTATTTCTCACCATTTTAAATTACTGTATTTGTAGCCATTTACATATAATAATTAAGTTATGGAACACCGAAACCTTCCTTCAGACCATCTATTTTATTTTACTAAAGAACCTTCATTTACTTTTATCTCAACATGTGATGGGGTAAGAATTTTAGATCTAATCCACAATAACTATCAACTGACATATCAGTGATTATAAATAATTATCATGATAACAGATAAAACAACTACACATACGTATACTGCAGTCGAACAGCACTGTAAGCTCCAAGTAACTATACGGTGTATGTACATGTAATACCAATACTGATGTTTGCAATATATTAAAAATATTAAATATAAATCCTGGTATATAAATTCTCCTTTAATATGGCACTCATCAATTCTCATAATTGTAATAATGCCTACTAGGTCCGTACATATAGATGGTGTAACTGTACATACGTATGTATACATACCACTAATCACAGTTACTGTTCCACGTGTACTAGTTGTGTTTGGAGTTGATAGAACTACACACTGGAAAGTAGTAGTACCATTAATAGAAAATACCGTCAATGAGAATGTTTGAGGACTAGTAGGATTATTCAGCTGATACAATGGACTATTCACTACTTCTTCTTGATCAAATGATGTTTCATTAATTATCCATGTAATAGGTAATGCAATAGCACTCTGATATCCACAACTGATGATCACATCACTACCTCTACAAACTGTTGTGTTCTCAGGTGGTGTTGTAATTGTCACTACAGGATGTGTATTGTATTTACAGTATACTTGTGCATACACATACGTAATTATATTATATGCAGTATATAATCATTAGTATCCATACGTACTGAATAAAAAATTTAATATTATGTGAGCTAGTCAATGTAACTGAATCTGAGAAAAAGCCTATTATATACCATTCATATAAGTTTGAAATCCAAAAATATGGTCAAATTTTATGTAGCACATAAGCCCTATTTAAACCAGGCGCGCGCCGGCCGCAGGCCGGTGCGCGCCTGGTTTCTTGAAATTACTTTGGTGCGGACGTCAGTATGCGTGTTTGTGTGTGTATGTGTGTGTGTGTGTGTGTGTGTGTCCGCCCCCGAGGCCATGAATAACTAGTGGCGTGATGTGAAGCCTGAATAACCAATCAAATAAGTCTTACTACTTTTCAGTCTCTTTATATGGCACTTGCTATCGATATAACCGATGGGCGTGGCCTTAGTAACGAAGCGCGTCGTTAGTTACTATTGAAAAAGAGCAAGGTAATGCTCCATTAACCTTTCTTTTCGCAGTAAATAGCCATTTAACCAGCTGTACATTACTAACAAGACGGAGCGTTTCAGTTTTAAAAGTGGGCGTGACGTGCGGGTTTCGAAGCTTATAAAAGAAGACTGGCTTATAGTGTTAGGGTAGGAATTTCGGCTTAAAACCACTTTATACTACTTTTAAAAAGCTATATCACAAAAGTACTAGAGTATAAAGGCTATTTAAACAAAACAATTAAATTTGTATGCGTTGCTATGTGTTCCTTAGTGATGAGTTTCACTCACGTGACTTACCATTAATAATATTAATTTTATTATAACACATTGTAGATTAAATCACACAGCGCAAGTGACAAAGCCAATGATACTTGTGAAAACATGCTAGCTATCAAGTATCAACTACATATTGTACATATATAGCTAATGAGTCAAGTATAGTTTCTTGGCCTTAGCTGATATCAAACGTTTTGGTCACACATACCTAGCTACGTATTTATAATGCTAAACAAAAACATCTTGTGTGTAAAAAAGTGCGAGGCCAATCAGAAGCAGCATGCAAGCAGGCAGGTGCAACCAAAAGGTATGATATCAGCTGAAGCCAAGAAGCCACTTTATCAAAAATACTTATAACTCCTTGAATGACATACAATAGTTTAAAGCATATTTTTCACGATTGGCTTTGTCACTTGGCCACTTTTTGATAAAGTGGCTTCTTGGCTTTAGCTGATATCATACCTTTGGTCGCACCTGCCTGCTTGCATGCTGCTTCTGATTGGCCTCACACTTTTTTTATACCCAAGGTGTTTTTGTTTAGCATATCACTACTTTTGTAAACAAATATCACTAGCATATAAGCAGATGCTACTTTGAAGCTTAATTCAAGACCGTGATTTTTTTAACTTTCACTACAGAGTGATACGTACATCAATATAGATTGTGCATCTGAAAGCTTGTGCAAATCATATGAAGGGGGTCCAAGCTATGGCAACTAATAACCTACAATGTAATAGCCTTTCTCAAATACATTCCAGTGATTAAATTAGTATGATAGGTAGAGCATAGCTACATGGGGAAGTACTGACACAAATTTGGCTCTAAGAAATGAGCGAGTTATTCAACAAATAAGTGAATGCACAAAAAGAGTTAGAAAAGGTACTTCCGGAGTTCACGTGAGCTCCTGCAAGCCCACGAAAAAGTGTGTGATGAAAATGAAAGAAAGAAATAAAGAAAAAACAATGCGCGCGTAAAAATGTTATTGATGGAAGGAAGCCCTTTATAAGGTGCATACGAAGAACTGGGGAAAACAATCTCAACGAGTTTCGAGTCAACAATTCTTGACACAACAAAGGTATTAATTGTTTAGTAAACAGGTGAAATGGTGCCAAGGGGATGGTTTTTTGAGCGTGGGCGCACAAATGGGTGCCATTAAACTCATAATGGCTGGTACTTAAGATAGGTGGCGCCAATTTCTTCCATTATTGGGTTACTTATTCTATATAGTTAGAATGTGCTGAGTCCTTGATAACTAAGCGATAGCTTTCATGGCGGCTTATTTAGAGTGTTAGCAAATTTCAGAGCAGTGCTACGTGTAAATAACTCACTCATTCGTCGAGTATGGCCTGCTTCTTCTTGGCCTCACGACTCACTATTGTGAGTCTTGATAATAATAATAATAACTTTATGATGTAAAGTAGCTATATAATACAATTGCATTTAATTCGCATTGGCTGGTACTCAGGATTGGTGGTGCCTATTTCCTCCATTGTTGGGTTACTGATTCTATATGGTTAGAACGTGCTGAGTCCCTGATAACTAAGGATAGCTTTAATTGTGGCTTGTTTATAACGTTTACTAATTTCAGAATGGTGCTACCTATAAATACCTCACTCGTTTGTCACGTACGGCCTGGCCTCGCGACTCACTATTGTGAATCCTGATGGCATAAAATAACCATAAATAACCACTCTCTGTCCTTACTGCTGTTTATTGTGCTTTCTCACGACTCACTATCGTGAGTCTTGATACTGTTTCATATTGGCCTTGCACTATTTTTACATCCAGGGTGTTTTTGTTTAGCATATCACTACTTTTTGTGGAAACACATAAACAGATGCTAGCTAGCTATACCCTAAGGCTTACTTTCATGATAGTTGTTTTAAAAATATCCCAACAGTTGATAGCTGAATGAAGAGGAATTTTTATAGTTTTGCTCAATAGGTAATTATCACAACAGAAGTATAAAATGTTAGTATTGTATCAAAAATTGAAAATAAGGAGGCCAAGTTAGAACTTTTGTCAGGATCTAGAAGTGTCAACTACAAATAACAACTACTCATAAAACACCAAAAATGTAATTTAAGAAGTGCTTAAACAACCACGATAGTCATTTTTGAACTATTGCTACTATCTCCCAGCACTACTATAACCTAATATTTCAAAAACTCAAGCCCAATACTTTCACTACAAAGTGATACATCTATATAGATTGTGTATAATGCAGTTTATGCAAATCACATGAAGGGGTTCCAACCATCCAAGTTATGACAACTACCAACCTACAATGTAATTGGAGCAAACCTGAGCAAGCCCCACTGGAGTGTATAAGGTGTATGTAAGTATGTAGCTATGTGTGTGTGTGTGTGTGTGTGTGTGTGTGTGCGTGTGTGTGTCCAGGGTCACATATTTAAAACAAATTTGGAGAGACCTCTCCGGAGAGGTTACCATAAAAAATTCACGAATTTACTACTGCTGCACACTAACTATACCTCAGGCTCTCTCCTCTGTTGAATATCAATCACCTGCCTAGTAGCCTTTCTCAAATACATTCAAGTGTTTACTTCAGGCTAAAAATAGTATGAAAGGTACGTAGTCAGGTAGAGCATAAATGCTAATACAAGTTTGGCTGAAATCTATGTATTTAAAATTTTGATGTTGTGCAAAAAGAGAGTTTGAAGAAACACTTAGGGGGTTAACGCAAACTCCTATACAAGCCACAAAAAGTTAGCAAAAGAACCAAGAAAATGATGCACTGTTTTTGATATAAGGGAGTTTATAAGGCGCATACAAAAAGTTGTGTGATAGATTTCAATGAACTTCAGATTAGCAATTCTTTATTCAATGAAGGTACTATGAGTGAATGAGAGCCAAGGGTATGGCATGCAAACAGGCGCCATAAAACATGCGCCCTAATATTGGTGATGCCAGTTTCCTCTATTGTCAGGTTACTGATTCTATATACGTAGTTGAAATGTGCTGAGTCTTTAATAACTGAGCAATAGCTTTCATGGCAGCTTATCTAGGGCATTTACAAATTTGTATGGCCTGCTTCTTCTTGGCCTCTTAGCTCACTATCGTGAGTCTGGATTCAGTCTCTACATAGCCATGCTTTATGATCATTAGTTTCTTTAAAATTTAACAGTAGTGGCCGGTTTATGTATCTTATGATTATACGTATATTGACATAAGTGCCTGATATTTACATAATAATCACTAACTCTAAGTGGCAAGTGCAAAAATAAACATTTTCACTTATTAGTTAAGAATTCTGTTGTGGTCTACTTATTTATGTGATGCATATTGTAAGTTAACACACAATATTGTCACAATTCATAATGGCGGTTGATGATGAAGGTCAACCAGCTATCATGTAAAACACTCTAATAGAACACACAAGTTATTTTACAATGGTGTACAAACAAATTGCTGATGCACTTCTTTCAACTACTAATAATGTACCTTTAATACTATAGTCGCCATACTTAGGTACTAGTAATAAAACTGAACATAGTGATTAAGCATATTATATCAGTAAACATTTTAAAAATACTTTGTGCATAATTTATGCAGACAACTTATTGGAAAATTTAACAAATTTGATTTCTCTAGAGATGCAAAAAGGGTCCGGTATCCTCCAAAAATATATGGCTTCTGTAGAGTGTATGTATTGCACTTCATAGCTTTGTTAACAATTAACTACTAACCAAGAAACCATGTAAAACCAGCCAGGCACTTTGTAGCAATTAATTTTATTGCTTTGTATTTATTAGGATATCACTAGTAACCTTGTGGTACAGGCTATACCTGGATATGCACATCAATTCATCAATTGGGTGCACAGATTGCAACTTGTAAGAGACCTCGATTTAGAATAATTATGAAAATACGAAAACAAGTAGAATTATTGTACCTTTAAGTAGTACGTAAAACTAGTGGTCACAGTCAAGTTTGTTTAGTAGATGTAGCTATAGCATTCATCCCAAGTAATTATTCACTGTTACACGAGTTGTTAAAGAAATTGCACATTTCAGCATGTAGGCAATATCTTATAGCTACGTACTATAGCAGCTTATGAGCAGCTGAAGGTACATGGCAAAGGAGAGTTAAATCTTGTTATATGAAGTTGTATATGGATTGCATGTGACAACAAAAGAATAACGGTAGAGATTAATTGTGAAGTGCAAGGGTCATCATCAAAGCATGTTGTTTTGTTGCTCTTTCAAATGCCTGCATGTGTAGAAGCATTAACGTTAATGTCTGTAGCTAAATGTTTGTTAATGTGTGCATGAGCAAGTTGACTATCACTTTCTTTGTATTAATTTCCAGAGACTACGCTAACACTAATATTTTCAACATGAGGAGCAAAATGCACTGCATAGCTATACATATGTACATATGTATGCCACCAGATTTGCAAACTTCGCATAATTATTTAGAAACATCATTTGAAATATTCAATTCGCAATATTTTAAGTCTGTTTTAAGCTACTTGTATTCAACTTTCCACAAATCTGTAGTTGCAGATACAAGACAATCTTCAGTGGCTTGGCAGCTGAATTTCGCACTACTATCAACAGTAGCACAAGTAAGTATATATATATATATATAGGAGTGGCTGGTCGAGGGTGGTGAAGAACCATGATAGTGATGGACCAAACACACGTCAGTAAGTCAGAAAATCAAATGCAACAGTATTGTTACGTATGTACACAAACATTATGCCAATGGGAAAAGATCAATAATATACATACAACTAGACATAATATTACAAGCTCAAAGTTCATAATTATATGTATGTGCATGGATAGCTATGTATAATGTGTTGCAAACTTTACATACGTAACATTTTTACAAACATTAGCTACTAAACCTATATAGCTACATATGTAGCTACTAACAATTATATTTTAAACCAAGCTGTTTAAAGTTATAGTACAGACGTAACACCATGCAACATAAAATCTAATCATGATTTCAAATCAGTAGCTATTCTAAGGCCGTGTACATTTACAACAGATTCTCATCATCGCCTGCAAGCACTCACTATGTTACGTATTTTGACCAGTAATTTTTGAAACAATCAACAATCTAATTTTTAAGCAATGTTAACAATAAACAATGACTTTTGCCCTTAAGAGACAGGTTTTCAATTTTGCATCAGTGCCCATCTAATTGTTTAGTGACCAGCTGAGACCAGTTAGCACTAAAATCGGTACCTACAAAGTGTAACTTGTATAGTGGCATAGATAATGATAGTGGAAATGTAACTTGTATAGTGGTCTACCTTATTGATGCACACCACACTCAGGTGGACAACTGATTATTATGGTTAAGCTAAGGTGTTAAAAAGTGTACCTTGTGCTTCACCGCTGCTACACAAGAGTTTTCCCAGTAAAATATATCTCAAAATACAGTTGAATATTGCAGAATCTTCTTTCCTTCAAGCCTTCATGTTCAACCTTTGTACGGAAAAAACGAGGCCAAATTATAAGCGCCCCAACTTATAACAGGGGCCTTAGGGGAGCCAGACCCTTTTTCTAATCGGAGTGGCTATTCGTACGGGCCCGTACCAATAGAATTTTGGCTATTCGTACGGCAAATGATCACGTGACGATAAGGTTGCCTCACGTGACAATATACTCTTACGAAGAGCCCGTTACACGTGGCAGAGTCCCAGAGTGAAGCATCATGGTATAGGAATGAATAATTCGTAATGATTTGTTCTCAGACCTGTTGGAGAGAAGTTTAGTTCCTTCTGAAGTTATGAAGTGATAAAACAGGCGCTTTTGAGAAGATGAATTTTTACCAACGCAATCAAGCAGCTGGTGGACGGGTTTGAAGAAGTAAGTAGGAGATCTAGATTTGTATGACTGAGATACGGAAATAGAGACTCTTGTATTCGCGCCAGCGTGTACTGATTTGCGACGGAAAGATTTTGGATACAGGCGAAAGATCAGCGAACAGTAAGCCTTTGTAAATCGTGTAATTGCATGGCTATGGTTACTTATTGCTGCTACATTTACATTCAGTTACTATAGTGTGCATTTATTAGAATGATGCGTGATGTGCATTAAATAAAGTTATACATTAAAATTTGCTTTGAAAAGATTAATTTGCTTCTGCCTTAGAACTCTGACTGATTTTAAAGGTGATATTATAATTAACACTGTCCTTGAAATACCTCTATATTTGGCTGATAATACCGGCAAGGTGTCAACATGTATTAGTGCTGCCTATATATAGCAGTCATCAACAATATGATGTCTTAAAATCACCAGTGCATGGTCCCTTTCATTAAAGTGCCATCAGTGTAAAGGTTACCAAGTTTTGAGTCTTGCACTACCAACTGAGCTTCCATGTTATTGCTTACATGCCAAACCTGGGCAACACATCCATCAGCAGTCTTAATCAATGGACAAATTAATAACTAATAAATAAGCTCAGTTAGTAGTGCAAAACTCATACAGTGCACGTGCGCACGTTGAGTGCAAAAGTATTAGAATCAGCCATTACAAAATGAAGGGGCCATGCAACAGAGAGCAACGGCATGGGTAACGGACATCATGGCAGTAACAACTGTTGATTTTGAGTCTCACAACAGATGTTGACCAGGTGCCGTTTGATTGTTTGATGGTTTCACCATTCAATTGCCGTAATGTGCCATCAAGATAGCAGTAGCGGTAGCAGTAGTAAGTTAACGCCGTTTTAACTGGCGTTATCACTGTCTGCTTCATCAGATTTGTGGCACTAAAATTCTGAGGTGTGAAAGTGTTTACATATAATTATTAGGTATATACTTGCGATGACTTACCAACTGCATTATATTTACTGTTTCTGCATTTCTTCCATAATAGAGATGCTTTAGCAAAGAACTAGAAAATCATGCTTAGCGTAAAAGCTGACAAGAAGTTGAACAAGTAGTTGAACATATCAGTTACACACTTGGAAAAGCGGACCAACAGAAAAATGTTTTAATTTCTATAATAATTAGTATGTGATTGTTATATCATAAATTATTACAATATGCATGTACATAATAATCTCATGTATTATCTACTCTTGATATAGCTAATGTTATGGATTTTAGTGCTACTCGTTCAAGTGTTGAGGACATTATTGAAGTGTCCTTACACATGTGATACACATGCACGTGTTCAGCAAAGCATACAATACTGGAGGTCACAGTAATCAGTTATTTCACCATGCATGCAGGAGTTTATGCCGGAATCTATAATTTCACAATGCTGGCTAGCAGGCTATGTAGATATGCATGGTGACAGTTCAGTATTCTACAAGTGCCCTGAGCATGCATGTAGCGATCTATGCTGTTGGGCGCAAACGAGCAACCCGACGGAGACTTATATTCATGGCAGCTATGCCAGCCGTTATGCATGCTTAATCCATGCAGCTATGCCGTACGAATAGCCAAAATTCTATTCGTACGGGCCCGTACGAATAGCCACGGCCTTTTCTAATATATTCGGACGGGAAAAGGATCTGGTTTACGAGACTATGGTATTGGTGGTTTTCTTATCCAGTGGACATTCACACAAGAGGATTATATTCATTTTCGACATTACACAATGGTACGGAATAAAATTTACGGAAGTTACACGGAGTGGATGTCTCGGTTTTTACATGCACTATCCGACTAAGGACCTGCGAAGAACGAGAAGAAGCTTGGCGAAGAAGGCTAGGCCTGTTAAAGCAGGGAGTCACAATCTTCATCCTTCTAATAATTGTCATGAAGGCTTGGAAGAAATTAGTCTGCTGTATTTTGACATATGTTTTACATGAATTCGTGTGTTTCAGTGAAGCACAAGGTACGTCACATTTTACACGTGTATTGTCTTGTCTGCCCTCGTGTCTGCTAATAAGGCCACTCCACGTGGTATCAAGAAGCTTTGATGTCTAGCTGTATAGCTATTTACTATAACGGCTATGTTAGCGCAGCTTCCAGGTAGTGCATGGGTCAGGGTAGCCTCGTAGATAGCTATGACTTGTACCTCAGGCTAATTCCTTTCTAGACCAGTGCAAACCAGTGTTAGACTGATATGGAAAATTTATGAACTACTTACCGCTAGCTAGACTATATACATGCCTACAAGATTTTAACATTTTTTGAGTTTATCAGAGAATTTTTAATTGAGTCAATCTTACACAATTTTTTAACCAATCATAACATCAAACTAGTGTAAGCATTGGAACATAATATTATATGTAGTACACTGTGTGTTAAGGATGAAAATCATGTGCCGTTAAACTGATACTAATTTTTTGTTTGCATGGCTATGGACTATGCCTCCATGAGGTGTTAAGGTGGTGTTGGGTTATCTCTTGTTTATACACTGTCACACATTAATTTTTCATACAGCCATCAATTAGGAATGCTAATATGATTGAACTGTTGTATAAATCATTAGTAAGTTTCATTTTAGATAAATAATTTGGGAAGCATATTTGCAGTACGTACCTTAAGTATTCGGAAATTGATTGGATGAGATTTCAGTGGCGGATTTATGAGAGGTGCTAAGGGGGCTGAAGCACACCCTCCCATGCCACCTTTGGAACAAACCAATTAAATTTTATTTAAATGTCATTTCTAAACTTGCAATATAAAACAACTTGTAGGCTTCACTTACCACACCCCTGGTCTGATATCCATGTTATTGGTTAGCTCCACCCATAAATCTTAAGTGTGTATAAGGATAATTTTATTTCTATTCCACTGCGTGGGAGGATCAAAGACTTTGTCTCTTAGGCATTTCAAAAAATTTAATATTCAAGTTGCCTGGCACCATCGCCCATATCACATTGCAATCTTCCATAGTAGGTTGTTGTGTGCCCCAGCAATTGTACTCCACCATCCCAAGGCAGAATGGCAAATTCCCTATTCATCGCTCAAAATCTTCACTCATGCTGCAAGTTCACTTAGCAACATCGCTAATTATCACAAATGCTCACAGGAAGTTATTACGCAACTACCATTTATTACCTTATATGGGCCAATTATACCTGTTACTCAGATGATATTGTTGTTATTACACTCAACCTCGGCTCCGCCTCAGTCTCGTGTAATAACAACAATATCATCCTCGTAACGGGATATAACCAATACATATACGTAGTTGTCAGTGTATGTACGTAACTATAGCTACTAGCATTTAGTAAAACTTTGTATTTTAAAACATAAAAAACCCTATACGTAGCTTCTGAGGGGCCTGCTTTAGAGATCCACTACTATGTTTAGCACCTTCCCCACAAATCCTATATCCGCCAATGGATTTTGATGGAAAAGACTATGATGCCAATATACCAATATAACCACACTCTTGGCACTTCCTACACAATATATCTATGTAAGTAACACTCGCTAGAGCCACAATCCATTTGGCAGTGCCTGAGTGAATGCAGTCTTGACACTTTGTGTGGGGCTGATGGTGTTTACTTATACATGGTGAAAAGTAGCCTGCCAAATGCCAGTGGTTTATGTGATACGTATGTCTGTGGGACTCAGTAAATATGGTATATATTAGTCTCACCTAGCTTGTTTATCTCCTAGCAATAAAAATAATAAGTGCCTACATAGCTGCTTTCCAGCTTTCTTTTGTCTGAAATGTGTAGCTGCTAGTATGTCAGATTTAGTTATATGACACTAGTAATGTAATTGACCACAGCTTCATATGGACATATTTGCAAACAAAAAAGTAGAGCAGCTGGTCTAAGTTTACACAAGTGGCTTCTTACATGGTTACTAATTATAACCAAAACCATTATTAATTTTTTCCTTGTACAAAATTATGGTACTTACCAGAACATGGAATAGTTTTATTATTATATATCCTGTGATTTGTTTTATATGGTGGTTATTGTTGTATTTATGTGATTAGCCACCAACTAAGTCAGCATATGATATAATTGTAAGCAATGCATCACACAGCTTAAAGCAATTACGTATTACATCTTGTAGAGGAGCTAGACTAAGTCTCATTTGTGTATTCAGCTGCAATTGTACTTGTTGAGCAAGTACGTACATACATACAGTGATACGTATCTAACAACTTGCCAGCTACTTGTTTTATTATAATCCCTACTACTTGTCTAGTGTAGCAGGTGATAAACATTATACGTAGTATATACCTAACAAATAAGTTTCAGCACTGCTGGTGTTATAAAATTATAGTTGTAGTTAATTTGACTCAATTATGTCAAAGGCTATTACATAAGTTAGGTTACACACACTCTATGTACTCTAATAAAACAGTCAATTGGCTAGAAATTGATAGATTAACAAATACTGTATTCCTGTTGAAGCACTCAAGAATAGATTAAACCTGCTATATATATATATATATATATATATATATATATATATATATATAGTAAATATTTAAGTACTTCATTATAAATATGATTACTGTAACTACGTATAAAATTAGATTTTTTTATTCACATACATAAACACCTCTAATGGTGAATGGACAGACTGATTATGTACCTTAACCCTTCATTTTTTAACATTGCCGGCAATTCAGGCATGTACAGGTAGGACTAACTATTAATAGAAGCATGAGGTTATCCGAGATGTTAATTGTGTCATGTACGTATATCATCTTCATAAAGTGTCAATGACTTACATAGTTCTGGTTCAATTGATGAAGAAGATACAAAATAAATGACAGCTAGGTACACCTAGCCTGCATGGAAATCGAAATAGCAAGGACACTGAATCATCGATGAATGCCGGTATACCCTTATTGGATTAATTGACGATATGATCTGCATGGTAATACTGACTGCAACGTGCATAGGAATGGTAAGACTAGTCAGGAACACTGAAGAGATCTTCCAAGAATCTGTATTAGTCAACATGGTGACATCAGTGATAATGGGTGTGCATTAGTAAGATAAACTAAATGCACAATAAATTATTTTAATTGGGTAACCAAAATGTAGTACGACTTGGGCTGTACCAAATGTACCACTTCCTCAGGCCCTGTCCTGAAAAAGTCATTGACTATCTCTGTACAGAAGCCTATTAGTAAGCTGTCAGTCCTCCCTTAAGCACAATAATTTTTGTGGTCACAATAGTCTTGCAGCTTCTGATATGAAACAGTCATAACTATTAAGTAGTGTTAATAGTCAGCTTTACTACTACACTGCTCACATGCAACTTGCACATACGTAGCCTGGAAGTAACTTCCGTGTGACATAGGAAGCTTATTATTACTTTGTATCTGAGGTATATGTACATACCTTAAGTAAGTAACTTTGTGATCTTTCAGTGATGGGTACTACAGCACTTATGTGATTCCTTGTGCATACATAATTATGATGCTGCAACTTTGTGGTAGTTTATGTTTGGATTGTATGAGCTAATGCCAAGTTTTAGATCTGCATAACTAAGTGGTGACTATTATTATGATGATTACTTCTCTTCAAGCCTAGGAAAATCTATCATACGTACTTAAGCTTAACTAAACAACTTTACCACGGATTTGTTCAAAATTTTTGCTGTTTTGTGTTTAAAATAACCTTTCTAAAAGTACATTATGTGGTTGCTGGTTTAGTTGCAAAATTGAAATGTGCATATATACATATACATATGTATGTAGTATGCTAAGTAAAACACCTTGGGAGTAAAAAGTATGTGAGGCCAATCAGAAGCAGCATTACAAGCAGGTAGGTGTGACCGAAAACTTTGATATCAGCTGAGGCCATATAATATTTGAATGACGTACAATAACTTATAGCATATTTTCACAACCATGTATGATTGGGTTTGTCACTTGGCCACCTTTTCATACCAAAAATATTACAAAGGTGGCCAAGTGACAAGCAATCATACTTGTGAAAATGTTCTGTAAACTATTGTATGTCTGTTACAGCTATACGTATGTACACTTTCACAACGTTATACTCTTGCAAGGAAAAAAGGCCATACAACTAGTTTAAAATATTTCTATTGCTTCAGTTTTTGCACCCTGATAGCATTTTACTACTTTGTGGATGCATATAAACAGATGCAACTTTGAAACTTAATTTTGAATAACTCAAGCCTGCAATTTTTAAAGCTTTCACTACAGAATGAATGATACATCAAGGATTATTTTAAATTGTGTATCTGAAAGCTTATGCAAATGTTGAGGGCAACTATGAACCTGCAGTGTAATAACCTTTCTCAAATACATACGTACATTCAAATGTTTACTTCAGATTGAAAATAGTATGACAGGTAGAGCATGCTTAGAAGAAGTGCTGATACAAGTTTGGCTAAAATCCATTAAGAAATAATTACTTATTTTATGAACAAGTGAATGTATGTATAATGAAGAAATACTCACACAAGCTTCCATAAGTCCTTGAAAAAGGGTGCAATGAAAATGAAAGTAGAGGGAAAACGATGCATGCTTAAAAATGTTTATGATGGAAGGAAGGAGTATATAAGGCCCATGTGGAAAAGTTGTGTCATAGATTTTGATGAACTTCAGGTCAATGATTCTTGGTACAGTGAAGGTGCTATTTGTCTAGTAAACAAGTAAATGGGTTGCCAGGGGGTAGGTTTTCAAGCATGTTTGCACAAATGGATGCCATAATACTTGCAATTGCTGGTACTAAAGGATTGGTAGCATTGATTTCCTCCATTGTCGGGTTACTGATTCTATATAGGTATATAGTTAGAACGTGCTGAGTCCTTGATAACTTTAATGGCAGCTTATCTAGAGCATTTACAAATTTCAGAGCAGTGCTACATGTAAATAACTCACTCATTTGTTGTGTACGGCCTGCTTCTTTTTGCCTCGCGATTCATTATTGCAACTCTTGATGTACAGGTAGGATAGGACATTTCCTCAGATTTATCCAGTTACATAATTATTAGAGGTGTACTGATACGTAATCAGATTGGCCAATATATTATCTGTCAATATGCATATTGATAATCAGTATAACATGCCAGAGGAACTATGTACGTAGTATGAATAGTGATAATGTATGTATGTATGCAAAATTAGTTTTTATTAAAGGGAGGGAGACATGGCAAAAAACGTTTTTTTTAATTCGTCATTATGTTAACTGAATGGTAAGATTATCAACTACATATTTTTTTAAAATTTTATTCCACGTTTAACTACGTATAAAACAGTGTTTCCGGTTACTGTACAGGTCATTAGGGCCTGATGTCACAAGAGGTACCAGATGTATAGAAATGATGAGCAAACACTAATCTCACGCTAGTTTTTGTTAACAGTTTAATCGCTATCATCGCATAAAACTTACAGTAGTTAGGAAGGGCCACTATAGTGATACATTACCTGATTGATCACTGCGCTACGAAAGACGAGACAACAGCAGTTCTGGCAGTTTTTGTAGTGACTCGACAGTGAAATCGGTGTTGCAGACTTCATCATTTCTTCTATTTTCAATATTTGTTGTGGAATATGGCTGGATAAATGTATAAGAAAGGCAATTCCAGCATTGAGAAACAAGTGTGGCAGGCGATTCCACAAGGAGAAGCTTGAGGGATAGAGAAGTTCTTCTATCGAAAGGCACCGTCGACACTTCGCTTTAGACGCTTCTCCTTTCAATCACTTAACAATGGACTCATCTTGTTGGCTGTACAACACTAGCAGAATAGTTACTGGGCCCTTCCAATCGATTCCGATAATCAAGCATACTTGGTCCAGCGCTTCGCATCAGAGGAGTCCGTTTGAGCCAAAAGAAGTTTTCTTACTGGATACGAGCACTAGAGTAGCCTATACAAAAGCGTCGCCGAATCATCCCGACAGTTTTGTATCTCGTTTCACAACCTTGCTTTCACTGTAAAATCTATTGCGCTCCATAGTGTGTACCCCCCGTGATGTTTTTTTTACGAAAAACCGCAAGCGGAAGAAACCGTTATAATGCAAAATTTGGCACATTTTGACAGCTTATTTTACCACTCTAAGAACACATTACACATTTTGTACGAAATTGTAAGAAGTGGTAAATTCCCTGTACAACAAGTGAGAGTTACTGAAACCGTGCATGTATGTAATTCAAACAAATGACAAGTACGTATCAGTTCTTCACAATGTGGAATTGAGTGTAACTTGGTGTATTCGGTTTATTTAGCTAAATTGTAATTCATTTCAGTGGCATTGTATTCACTAGTAAGTGCTTAACACAACTTTATTCTTCCTTTCGGCTACTACGTATGTACATACGTAAATGTCTGTTTGTACTGCTGTCTTATGTATTGTGCAAGTACGTAGATAGTTTATCATGTACTTGTAGCTACGTACATGTGTAATGTAAATTTTTAGTGCATGGCATATCATTATAGTGGAATATCAGATTGGCTATCAAAATTACTATTTGATATAAATACATCGGTAGAAGCTAAAAAGTATATAGTAATTGGGTGACGGAAATAAATATATATCTGTGATCTGTAAACTACTTATAAACGGTGGTTTCTACAGAAATGAAACTGAAATCAACTAGAAATGAAATGAAAATGACTAATAAACACGTCAGTCGCTATACGGTCCCCCGGCGATGGGTGCACTACGATCTCCCTGCCGTCTTCCACCTGCTGATCGAGGCCAGAACCGCCGGCGGCGTCCTGAAACGGATGCCGTATCTACCTCAGTGGATTGAGCAGGCACACAAAGAACAGTTGCGATTGGAAGCGGCCGGCACCTCGCGCATCGAAGGCGCCCAGTTCACGCAGCGCGAACAAGAAGAAGCTCTGGCGTCCGCTGCGACTCCAGCTACCAAATTGACTCATTCCCAGCGCCAATTGCGGGCCGCCGACTCCACCTACCGCTGGTTGCGCTCGCGATCTGCCGAACAGCCGGTCCGTGTCGAGTTCATCCGGGGAATTCACCGGCGCATCGTGACCGGATGCGACGATGATCATTGTGAACCGGGCAAGACACGTCCCAACGGGTGGAACGTCACGTTCGGAACGCCGCGCTGCCGCGGCGCTGAGGGTGGTCATGAATGCCGCGCTGCTTTCGACGGCCTCGCTGCTGCCATCGCCGGAGAGTTTCGGCGCCACGACCGCGTCATTCAGGCCATCGCCACTCACTACCACATCGGCACGATGCACCCCTTCGGCGACGGAAACGACCGCACCGCCCGTGCCCTGGAAGCATTCATGCTACGGCGGGCCGGCGTCAACGACGTGATCATGGTCAGCCTGTCCAATTACTACTACGAACACAAAGACGAGTACCTGACCGCTCTTTACGAATTCCCGGAAGAACGGACACGATCTGACGCCCGTTCCTAGAGTTTGCGCTGCCGGCGGTGGCCGAGAGATGCAACGCGGTCGCCGAGGCCATCGCCACCAACCATCGGCGAGTGCTGTTCCGGGAATTCGCCAGATCGTTGTTTGCGAAACTACGCAGTCCCCGCCGCCGGGTTCTGGCACAGCGACAACTGGAAATCCTGGAGATTCTATTGGACTGGGGACCGTCAGAACTGCACGACATTATGAATCGGGCACGCGCACTGTACGAAGGGTCTTAAGTATCCGGAACGCGCGTTGGTTCGGGATCTGATGAGCCTGCTTGAATTATCCGCTGTCGTACTCGACAAGAGTCGCATTGGGACTAACTTGGAGTGGCCACAAAAGTTTTCGGAGTCGGCATTGTTGGAACGATACGAAAGTATGCCATCTGCGGCATCAACGACTCACCCGGCTTTTGCGCGATTATCCCAACTACTGGGCCACCCCTGATCCAAAGGCAGCAACTTTCGATGCTGAACATGGAACCACATTTCGAAGAGCTATCTTCCTGCTGGATTGGGATACTAGCTTGTCCTCGATTCCCAATTTTCGAGGAGCAATTCAAAAAGAAGATTCAATCAAATTGTCAGCCACGATGTCGCGGAGGTCTCCCTACCATCCATCATGTCGTAGTCTCCACGCGAGTCGGCACTGCGACTCGCGGGCGGATCCTAGAACGGACCTCTTGGTATAGATCGATTCGAGTGTCAGTGTGCCAGAAACGCACAGCGACACTGTACCGCTGGTCTGTCTCCTCCCCATGTGGGAATCGACTCTGACAACCGACCAATACGTGCAGCATTGGCTCCGTAGCACCCTCAACTATCGGTAGTTGATTCGAGCGGGACCAGACCTTGCGTCGTACTTGGAGCGTCGACCACTGTACAGCCGTTTTCGTCGGCCGCATATCAAGCAGCTTTGAGGTCTTTAGAGACGGCGCTTTGCCAGGACCAGTGTACCGCGCACGGTACTTGTTTACTTCCGCGAGTGTTAGCCCTTTCAACACCTCCAACCACATAGTACGCGCAAGGTACTGCTTGCGACTTGATCGGACCGGGGGATCAAACGCAAGTGACACCGAGATCCCGTGTTCACCGCGAGTTGACAGAAAAATTGGTGGCACCCGTATTTCGTAAACGTGCCAGTGGTCTTCCTCGACAGAATCCGACGCAATTAGGCAAACATCGTTCGCGAGCGATGCACGTACGCGCTCAATGTTGACCATTCCGTATCCAGCTAGTCGCAGCTTGTCCCACGTCTCCTTTTTTTCAGTGTCTTTGAGCCAGTCATAACCACAAGGGGGAATTTCTGTACACACGCCTAGCATTGCTCTCACCGCGTTTGCACTTTCCGAATCGATAGCCCTCGATACGGCATCAAGAGCCCAAGCAGCAGCGTGGCTCACCTGGGGAGCTGCAAAACTTGTTCCACTACCCGCTGTTAGCAGACGACCTCCGCCAGAATTAAGGCGAATTGTAGGTTCACCCAGGAAAATGTCGCTGGTTACCCAAAACGGCTGTCCTCCGGCGACCTTGCTAACCGCGAAGTTACCCCCGTATGAAACAAAATCAGGCTTTACAGCCCGCTGGGTGGACTTGACCTCGTAGCCTGGACCAACTCGACTGAATGGTGCAGGTGCTCCTGTCGGCGCTCCTGCGAACGAGTCTTGCGTGCGCGGGACCTCCGATCGTGCGATCGAGCCAACCGTTACAGCAATCACAGATGTCGCAGGATTGCACACCCGTGCTACCGAGGTCGATAGCGAGGAATCCCTGACCCCCGTCTGGAATGCATTGCGAGTCGTGGCAGACGTGGGCATTGATGGATTACCGTTGTTGCCAGCGGAAACGACAATTACGATGTCAAGTTCGCGCGCAAGCTGATCGAGGACCTCTGCCCAGGCGAACTGACGTCCACCGGCGTATACGTCGTGGCTATTGCCAATGGAAAGGTTAAACACTCTGCACCCACGTGTATCATGGAAATGCCGGATAGCCTTTTCTACCAAAGCCTCGGGCCGGTGGTTGATTGGGAACATCGTCGACCCGGGATCTTGGGGATTGCGACACAAAATTTTCGCGTTGATCACTAATACTTCCGGCACCCAAGCACCGCTCTCGATACATCTTGCGACACTTCCATACACGGCTAAACCTGCTACTTGCGTGCCATGACCCTGTTGGTCAACTACCGTTCCCTCGCCGGTATCGAAGTCCACTTCTTCTACGACCCATCCACGTAACAGCGGATGCCCAGAAAGTACGCCACTATCAAGCACAGCCACCCTCGGCTCGTTGCCAGTGGGCTGTACGTGTTCCGAAAGTGAGGGATTGGCACTGAAGATAGATCCATACACACTGGGCAGAGCGGGTGGTAAGTTGACCTGCGCCACGATATCAAGATCAAGCAAAATTTCGGCCAACTCTAGCCCGGCCATCACCCTGGCGAGCACCAAGCTGCTTGTGTGCAGGTCTTCAACCACTCGTCCCCCATTGTTCTCGCAAAGCAGACGCAAGTCGTTACGCAAATCCAACGCACCCGACTCACTGCCCGGGTGCCATAGATCCACATCAATGGGGAAGGTTTGCTCGTTAGGAAATCCTTCCTCCCGGAGTCGACTCCCGATCCGCTCTTCTCGGGACACTGCCCTGACAGAGTCAAGACTATCGAAGAACTTTCGGCGCATCCCTGGTGGCAAATCAGTCGTTTCGATTGAACTCTGCAGATATTGCTCAACCTCGGCGTTGAGTATTGAGATAGATTGCTGCGACGGAAATTGTACGAGCACATGTGTCAGATTATTGCCGTCTTCACGTTCAATTAGGCGCTCATCGACAACGCTGCCTCGAAATCGGTTTTCGAAGACGTCTCGACAATCTGGGTCCCAAGACCGGAACTCCACAACTAGCAGCCGATCCGGCGCAATCCCGACGCTTTGTCGAGTTGATGTGATATCGGACACAGCGTCCGAAACGTC
The DNA here is from genome assembly GCA_965231825.1 of Acidobacteriota bacterium. GTDB lineage: Bacteria > Acidobacteriota > UBA6911 > RPQK01 > JAJDTT01 > JAJDTT01. The sequence goes on from OZ246889.1 coordinate 60,831, forward strand.
TCTTTGAATGGCCTCCCCGTGAGAATTCCGGATGCGTTGGGGCGGCGTGTACCTTGGCGGCTGCCCGGGGCGACGTTCCATTTCCATATCCGGCTCACGTTCGATTCCAATGTGCGACCGCCGCTCGATCCTGAGGTGTTGTTGCGAATTCCCTTGTCTCTCGTCATTCATGGCGAAATCTAGTCTCGATCAACTGCCGGCGCAGGGTCGCACCGTGTTGCACGCCGAAGGACATTCCTTCGATATTGGTATCTATCCAACGCCGCTTGAACGTCCTCATTCCGCAACCTACCTGCTCCTGCCAAAGCACAGCGCTTGCGTGCATCAAAACACACTCGCTCCGCATCCGCGAATGATGATCCCAACACTGCGTTCGCTAGAAGTTTGATCTGCTTGCTGGTCACTTTGAGAGGCCGAAATCGCATTGTCATCAGCGTTTCTATCGCTTTCGAGTCGGGTAGTGTGAATCGTACAACATCGTCGAATCGACGCCAGATCGCTGGGTCAAGCACTTGCTCAAAGTTGGTTGCCGCGATGACAAGGGAGCGCCCCTCAAATCCATCGAGGAGTTGCAGAAAAGAGTTCAAAACACGCTTGATCTCACCATGCTCAGTCGCGTCGTCGCGCGAACGCCCAATCGCGTCGAACTCATCAAAAAAAATAACCCACTGACCACGACTTGCGTATTCAAATACTTTGCGAAGATTGGATGCAGTTTCCCCAAGAAGGGAGGACACAACACTGTCGAAACGCACGTAGAGCATCGGTATAGCGAGTTCTGCCGCAACAGAGTCGGCGCAGGCTGTTTTTCCGCAGCCGGAAGGGCCACAGAACAGGAGCCGTCGTGTGGGTGCCAGTCCGTTGGACTCTAAAATTTCCCAGCCGCGTACCTCAGCAACCACTCGATCTAAGACCGCTCGCATCACCTTATCCAAAACTAGGTCATCGAGGTACCGGTCGGGAGTGCGAATAGAGATAAGCGGTGTACGCCGAGCGCCGTCCATCGGCACCGGATCGAACCTCGTTCGGAATCCTCGGACCTTTTCCATCGACCGGCTACCGTTCGTTAGGATCCGGTGAAGTTCATTGGCAAGAACGGGGTGTTGTTTCTTTCGCTCCTCATCCACAATCTCGGATGCGACAGCGCGAAACCCTGCGTCGTCGCGACGTTGGTATGAGATGAACAGTTTCTTCAAGAGATCTGCTCGGGCCATCATCGCCCTCCGATTTGCTTGTGTTTGCGAACGGCAGTTTTGGTGAGGTCATCGTGTGCCCCTTGGCACGGCGGTCTTGGCATCCCGAGGTTTTTCTCCTCCTCCCACCTCCGGAATCCGTTGGCCATGGAAACCTCCGGTTCCTCTGTGGTGGGTTCAGGAGCAACGCCAAGTTCTATGCACCGAAAGCCGGATAGCTCTCGTTGGGCAAATCGCAGCACCTTCACAACTTGGAGACGCTGAGACCCTAACTCTGGCGCAGCGCGTGAGCAACGCCTATCACAGATCCAATTCCGGGAGGGAACCTGGATTGCCCGAAGTCGGGAATCGGTGGAGAACAAGACGGCCCTATACATGATCACCTACAGGGACATGCCAAAGGAAACTTGCGCGACTGCTGAGCGTTATGAGAATTGCTGGTGAGAACCAAATTACGGTCTGACTCCAAGGGTTAATTTCGTGCGCGATGTGCTCACTCTGGGTTGGCCCAGTCGGATTACATGAATCTAGCTTTTCTCCCGAATCTGGCCTGCCTCGGCCCAGTCACGCTTCCAATCCAATGCGGGATGTTCGTGACCGAGATTCCCCACGACACTCCACCATTAGCCACCAGGCATCCAACCAATTTGTTGCGGTTCGCCACCACACAACTAGCTGAATTCCCACTGGCGAGGGAGGTCAAACTCCATATGGGACCGTTTGAGCGTGTCCAAGTATCAACCCAAGAAAAAGACAATTCTTTGGAGCAAAGCATAGCAGTGACCCGTCTCATGTTCGGGTGGTTCCACAGTAGACAACGCCGTTTCACGGTGGAATCAGAATCACCAATATTCGGGCATGAGGCCTATTGAATCTCGCGGTTGGTTCGCTCGGATACCTTAGTTGCGGAGTATACACCTGACTTCAAAACGTCCCAAACTGCAAGCGACCGGCGTCCCGAGTTCCTCGGAGACGAGAACCCCAGCGTCCTCGATTCCCGGCGATTGGACCGTGTCCCGATGCGAGTTGATCAGGTCCACGAGCTGCGTGACCGGAATCGTTGGCCGGTACTAAGCGGCAAGACTATTCAAAACTACGGGGCTGACCTTTCCCCAATCTTGGTCTCCATCAAGATTGGGGAACTTCTGGAATTCAATCCGCATCCGCATTTGCCGTAACCTACCGCAAGAAATAGTACTCCACGTTTCTGTCGCATTCGGTGTGGGTCTCACTCCTCCGTTTTCCGCGTCCCACCCGATTCCGACCAGAAGGAGTAGAGGTCGGCGTCCGTGAGATGAAAGCGCAGGCGGAGAACTCTTCCGTTCAGCTCCCGGAGGTCATCCCGCCCCTCCCAGGTCACTTCCGCCTCCAGACGGTCCCCACGGATAGGCCGGGATCGCTTTCCGGCCCACGCTTGCAACTCGATTCTCCTTCTGGACGGCGGCACCACCTCCACCGTCAGTTCGCCGCCGCGGGCGTCCACGTTGCAGAACAGGCGGTCTCCCCGAAACCGGATCGGCCGCGTCTCGACGAAGCCCTCTTCGGCACCGGCCCGGAAGGAGGCGAAGCCGTCGCGCCGCAGCTTGGCCAGGAAGATGGCGCCATGATATGCGCCGTCGGGGGTGAACCGTTCCTGGATGCCCGAATAGTAGAACCAGAGTTCCTTCTCCTTAACCACCGGACGGGACGCGGCCAGGACCTGCACCGTGTCCAACCGTCCTTCCGACAACCGGGAGACGGGAATGAAGGACTCGCGACGGCCCACTTTGTTCCAGCGCTTGAGATCCCGGCTGCTGGCCAGCTTGACCGAGTTGAACCCGTCCTGGTTTCCCCGGGGCATGGGGATGAGACCGCTGGCCTCGAAGAAGGTAGGCAACCCGATGTAGAGGCTCTCGTAGGGGAAGACGGGCATGTTGTAGACCTCGGTTCGGTACTCCTGGGGTCGATGGTAGGTGGGGGTGTGAAGACCGGGGTCGGACAGATGGGTGAGGATCCTCTCCCGTCCCAACTCCTGATCCCGCAGGTCGGCGTGGAAGATGAGCTCGTGAGGCGTCCAATCCTTCAGGTCCCGGCTCAACGAAAGAAAGACCGATCGACCGAAAGGTCCGGGATGCTTGACGGTCAGCAGGAAGCGGCCGCCTTTTTCGTCATAGTTCAGATGGGACGTGTCCTGCCCCGGGATCGGCGGGTACCCCAGCTTTCGGAATACGTAGCCGTCGGAGGACGCGACAGCCTCTCTTCCTCGCCGCCCCACCCAGCACAATCCGACGTAACGACGGTCCGCTGGGGCATTCGGATCCATGAGGACGTGGACGATCAGCGCCCTGGGATCTCCTTCGACCATGACCAGGTTGTTCTCGTCCGATCCCTTGTATTGCACGTTGCCCAGATTTGGCTTCTCCCAGTGGATTCCGTCCCGTGAGCGGGCAAACCCCGCCCGTTTCCCGTCACCGACGACGTACCACATCTTCCAGACCCCTTCGTCCGGGTCCCAACCGGGAGCACCGTAGTACTCAACCAGCGCGCTGAAGGTGTTCTCGCCTGCGGGAATCTCCTCCCAGGGACGGTCGGCCCGCACCACGGGCCCGCCGGGGTGCTTCTCGACGGCGTGAACCCGGCGCTCCAGGTTGTAGACGGCCCCCAGATGGAAGTCGTCCAGAAACAGCTCGCGTACGCCCGGTCTTATCGTATAGGTGTAGGATTCCTGCGCCGCGGCCGATGCTGCCGCCGTCGCGAAAAGGAGTGGAACGAGGAGAAGGGCTCGGGCCGCTGACAGGTTCACTTTCAACCCCTTTCAGATTGGCTTGAGATCCGATAAAAGGCCGTTCACTGTAGCAGACCTGCGCGAGACCGAAGATGAGAAACCCACTCTCCATATTGGGACCCGGGATTCTGGTGGCGGCCACCGGCGTGGGCGCCGGCGATCTGGCCACCGCCGGTTTCGCCGGATCGAAGCTGGGGGTCGCCATCCTCTGGGCCGTGCTGGCCGGAAGTTTCTTCAAGTTCATACTCAGCGAGGGGATCACCCGCTGGCAACTGGCCACGGGCCAGACCCTTGTGGAAGGTGCCGTGGATCGCCTGGGCCGCCCCGTCCAATACCTCTTCCTGGGATATCTGGTGATCTGGAGCTTCCTGGTGGCGGCGGCGTTGATGAGCGCCTGCGGGGTGGCTTCCCACGCCCTCCTGCCTCTTCATTCCGACCCGGTCACGGGCAAGATCATCCACGGGATCGTGTGGAGTCTGATCGGACTCGTGATGGTCCGCTTGGGGGGCTACCGGCTCTTCGAGAAGGTCATGAAAGTCTGTATCGGCCTCATGTTCTGCACGGTCGTGATCTGCGCCGCTCGGCTGGCTCCGGATTGGGGGGAAGTCATGGCCGGTCTGGTGTGGCCTGCCATCCCTGAGTCGGACGGGCAGGGACTGGGATGGACGCTGGCCCTCATGGGGGGCGTCGGCGGTACCGTCACCATCCTCTGCTACGGCTACTGGATCCAGGAGGAGGGGCGCACCGGTACGAAGAATCTCAGAGTCTGCCGTCTCGATCTGGCCGCCGCCTACGTCGTGACGGCCCTGTTCGGCCTGGCCATGGTGATCATCGGCAGCCAGGTCGAGGTTCGGGGAGGCGGCGCCACCCTGTTGATTCGCCTGGCGGAGCGTCTGACCGAGTCCCTGGGGCCATGGGGAGGCTGGGCGTTCCTCCTGGGAGCGTGGGGAGCCATCTTCAGCAGCCTGTTGGGGGCGTGGCAGAGCATTCCGTACCTGTTCACCGATCTGACCACCCTGATGGGCGTCAAGGGGGCGGGTAAACGCCGGCGAGTGGACCCCGGCTCCAGGATCTACCGCGGTTACATGTACGCCATGGCCACGATTCCGATGCTGGGCCTGTGGGTCGGGTTCGCCCGGATGCAGAAGACGTACGCCATTGTCGGCGTTCTCTTTGTCCCGATGCTGGCGGCCGCGTTGCTGCGGATGAACGGGAAGGCCGGATGGATCGGCACCCGTTACCGGAACCGGCCCTGGACATCCGTGATCCTGGCCTCCATTCTCCTCTTCTTCCTGGCAGCAGCGTATCTGGGCATCGAAGCGGCCCTCCGACGGTAGCCGGAGGCCCGGTCGAATGCCGTGACGACTCTCGCCGCGGACTGTTACCATGAACTCCATGGAAGCTCCTTTCACGATGACGTTCGACGCTTTCTGGAGATGGCTCAACGCCCATCCCAACTGCATCCTGAGGGCGGGGACCATGAACGCCGTCCTCTACGACGACGAGGACCTCCACTGGCATTTCGCCAGCGAGCCGGACGGCACTTTGCTGGTTCAGGTTCTCCGGGGAAAGCTCCTGCTGGGCGAGCTTTTCGTCAAATCCGAGGAGATTCGCTACGTCCAGGCGGTGGCCGGAGAAAGCAACGAGGAGAACCTCTTCGAGCTGGTCATCGAGTCGGACGTGGGGCCGGCCGCTTCCTACTTCTTCGTCCTGACCCACGGATACGAGGAGGAGAAAGCCTTCTCACCCGGCAGGGTCCACTGAACCTGGTCACTCGCGCCTTCTTCCCGGAGAGTGCCCGAGCCCAAGTTCGAACTTTCCCCTTACTCATCAGGGAACCCTGTGAAGTTGCTTCCGCCCACGATCGCTGCCCTCACCCCGCGCGGCGGTGCCGGACATCAGTTTGTCTGCTATGCGGACAGTTGTTCCGGAGTGGCGGGAGAACCGGAGGAGGCCGCCTTTGCACGAGTGAATGCCGTCCTCGCCCGGCTTTGCCCCCAGCCGCAATTCGTCTGCTTTCCGGGTGACGAGATCATCGGCCTCTCCACGGATGAGGAAACCCTGCGAAACCAATGGCGCTACTGGTTCGAGCGGGAAATGCACTGGCTGGACCGGGACAAGATCCCCCTCTACCACACCACGGGGAACCACACGGCCTGGGATCCGGCAAGTGAGCGGGTGTTCAGGGAAGTTCTGGCGCACCTGCCCCGGAACGGACCGCCGGGCCAGGAGGGACTGACCTATTGCATACGCCGGGACGATCTACTTCTCGTCTTCGTCAACACCCTCTGGTCCGGACACGGTGGCGAAGGGCACGTGGAAAACACGTGGCTCGATCAAACCCTGTCGGACCATGCCGATGCACGGCACCGACTCGTGTTCGGCCATCATCCAGTCCATCCGGTCAAAGGGCATTTCGGTCCCCATGAGTTGGGAATCGTGCCCGTAGAAGGCCGTGAATTTTGGGAAGTGCTGGTGCGACACCATGTATTGGCGTACGTCTGCAGTCACCTTCTGACCTTCGACGTACAGGTTCACCAGGGTGTGCTTCAGATGTTGACCGGCGGAGCCGGGAGGACACGCGGGTCCCTGCATTGCGTTCAGGCAGCTCTCGATTCAGACGGACTGCGGTACCAGGTCCTGGACACTTCAGCCGCGATCAAGGCGTGGCTGGAATGGCCGCCGCACCTGCCGCCCTCCGAGAATTGGGTGCCGTTCGATCTTTCGAAAGAACTTCCGAGACCGCCCGGCGATATGGACGGCACCGATCCAGGCGAGTTCATGATCGTGTGGTGCTTCTCGGGGATCGCTGGACCTTCACGCGACGGCGAAGCCGAGACACTGGTCAGCGGTTGGGATGATCGCCCGGTCCCGCCACCGATCTGGATTGGTCTGCTCGGTCGCGAGCGCCGTGTCGCAGTCCTGCTGAGCAGAGCTCCCGGACGCAGTCCCGGCTACTGGCTCGGCCCGGCGCTTCCACCCAATGAACCCTTCACGGTTCAACTCGCCCTTCACACCGTTATGGGTCCCGGTGGCGTTCTCTGGCGGAGGGAGGACGGAGACTCATGGTCGTCGCTGTCATCCGCTTCTTCCTACGGATTGGAACGGGTCCCGTGGCCATCCCACTGGAGTGCTGGCCATAGTCAGCGGGCCACTACGGATCGGCCTTTCCGCGGACGTGAGTTGCGAGTCACTTGGCACGCGCAAGCCCAGCAGCTTGATCTTTGAGTGACTTCCTAACTCTCGTTCATTCCCGGAATCCCCCTCAATCCAGATCCACTCAGGACCGGCAAGGGCAATGCTGCCCTGGAAGGCGACCGTCTGCTCGTCGTACCCGCCATGGGTGGCGCAACCGGTCACCTGGTAGTGGGCGACCGGGAAAAGTTGGGCCAGCGCGCTGGAGTCGCGTAGAGAAAGCGACTAGAGAAAGCGACTGTCCCCTCCTCTTCATCCCCTCCTCTTCTCGTCATGGCGGGGTGACAGCAAGTAAGGAAGTTCCTTACAATGGGAGAGGCTGACAAACCAGACGGAGGTCGGTTCCATGATCATCAGCAAGCTAACTTCCAAGGCCCAGACAACCATCCCGCTTCCGATCCGCACTGCGCTCGGATTGCAGCCGGGGGACGAGCTGTTGTACGAGATCATTGACGGACAAGTAATCCTCACCAAGGCGAGACGAGGCGCCACCACGGATGACCCGTTCCGCACCTTCGAGGAATGGCGATCGGAAGCGGACACCAAGGCCTATGCAAACCTTTGAGCAAGGTGACGTTGTCAAGGTTCCGTTCCCGTACACGGACAGCGCGGCGCGTCAGTGGCGACCAGCGTTGGTCGTATCAACGTCTCGACTTCAGGATCTGCACGGCCTGTTGTGGGTCGTCATGATTACCAGCGCCGAGAACCGAGGCTGGCCCGACGATGTTCCGGTTGCTGACCTGAAGATGGCGGGCCTGCCCGTCCCATCCCTCATCCGCAGTGCCAAGATAGCGACGATCGACGCGTCTGCTGCCTCCAAGCTGGGTCGGGTGGCGGCAAGTCAAGGCAGACTGGTCACGGGAAAGCTCCTACAGGTGCTGGGAGCCGTATGAGCGATGCTGTGTCTGGTGCGCCTCCACCAACCCAGAGCAGCCGCTGACACGGAGAATCAGCGCCAAGATCGCCAGGCATCGGGCAACTCTAACGCTTCACACCAAGTTCGGATTCACGTCCTTCCACTCGTCCAACGGCGGCAGAAGCCCGTCGGCGATGGTCTGGTCCCGGAGGTTGGTCAGGTGCTCGTAGGAATTTCGGAGCGCCGCCATGTCCTCAGCGTCCCCCTCCGGTATCGAGTACTCCAGGCCGTCCGCTCCGAAGCGCGTGTCCATGGCCATCATGATGTGGCGGAACTCGCCCCGGTTGACGTAGGTGCCGCAGGGCCACGGGAACTCGTCCGCTCCGATGCGGCCCCGGAGCATGGAAGTGCTCAGGTGAGCGGGAGACTGGAAGGAAGAACGCCCTCGCAGCTTGATGATGGCTGCGCCGCCCCCACGGACCTGCTGCTGTAGATCGGTCCATTGGCTCGGCGTCAGACCCTGCCCCTCGACGGTGGCGCCATCGAGAATCTCGCCAAGGGGCGTCCCGGCAACCGCGATGCTGCCCTTGAAGACGGCCATCTGCTCGCCGTGCCCCCCCGTAGGTGGCGCAACCGGTCACCTGGTCCTGGGCGACGGAAAAATGTTGGGCCAGCGCACTCTGGAGCCGGGTGCTGTCCAGTGCGGCCAGGGTGGAGACCGCCGATCCCGGCAGGCCCGAGTGGACCAGGGGTGGTGAGACCGGTGATGTCGGCGGGATTGAAGATGACGACGGCCAGCTTGCAGGCCGGACAGTGGCGCTTGATCTGTTGGCCCAGGTTCCTGGCGATCTTGCAGTTGTCCTTGCGCAGGTCCTCCCGGGTCATGCCCGCACGGCGGGGAGCGCCCCCGGCGGTGATGATGTAGGCGGCGTCGGCGAGGGCCTCCGCCTCATCTATGGTCCAGGTCACCTGGGCCCCCGGAAACGAACAGTGGTAGATCTCTTCGGCCGACCCCTTGAGCGGACCCTCCATCGGGTCGTACATGGAGATCCGATTGGCGGTTCCGGTCTGAAGCAGCGATTGCACCAGGTTGGAGCCGATAGCGCCGGCGGCGCCCAGAACGGCGACTTTCTCGTTGGTCAGATACATGCGATTCCTACCTCCTCATGAACAGGGTGAAAGCTCGCGGACGGATCGGCCGCGGCCTCGATTTCAACGCGCAAAGAGTAGCCGCCGGAGGGTTGCCGGTCAAGAACGGGAGATGAGGATTGAGAGAAAACCGGTTCCCGAAACCGCCGGTGGAAGGGTTCAGCGTTTTCGCGCGGCGTCTGCGCGCCGACGCGCCGTTTCGGCTTTGGAAGTCCATCCCTTTTGCGCATACGCCTGGCTCAGAAAGTCGAGGGCATCGGCAAAATCGGGACGGGCGGAGACCGCCTTCTCCAGAACGCCGACGGCGTCATCGATTCTTCCCTGAAGCTGGTAGGCCCTTCCCAGCGCGACCCGGGCCGTCACATCTTCCGGGTCCAGTTGCAAGGTCCGTTCCAGGCCCGGCACGGCCGCCTCGATCCGGCCTTGATTGAGATAGGAGAGGGACAGGTTGTAGAGGGCCATCAGGTTGCTCGGGTCGCGGCGGAGCACCGCCTGGAAGGCCTCGACGGCATCGCTGAACTGCCCCATCTGCACCGAGTTCAGACCCAGGTAGAGGTGGGCGTCGATGAGACCCTCTTCCTGAGCCACCACCTTTCTCAACTTGCTGTTGGATTCGATGAACCGGCCTTCCTCCGAATCCTGGAACGCCTGCTGCAGCAGCTCGTAGAGACCGATTCGGTCCTTGGGGTCCGCCAAGCCCTCCGTGGAAGGGAGCTGCGCGGCACCCGAGGCGAAACCCAAATAGCCCAGGCTCTTGAGGCGCTCGATGGTGGCCCGGTCCATCTGCTCCGGCTCGGGAGGCTCGTCGCGGCCGGCTGAGAACTTCTGGTACTCCCCTTCCAGCGTTTCCTGCAGGTAAGCCGCCATGGAGGGCCGGTCGCCGATGATGTTCCGCCGCTCCCCGGCGTCACTTGCCACGTCGTAGAGCTCCGGCTTGGGCGCGTCGATGTACTTGAAGCCGCGAGCCCGCATGGAAAAGAGCGGGCTCCACTGGAAGTGGTAGTACGGATAGTAGGTCTCGCTGTAGGCGGCCAGCTCCGGCTGGTTCCAACGTCCGCGGATCAGGGAGAGGAGTCCTCTTCCCTGAATCTGGCCATCCACCCTCAGACCGGCCAGTTGGAGGATGGTCGGGGCGATGTCCACTCCCCTCACCTGTTCCCGGATCACCTTGCCCTTCCAGGTCGAGCCGGCGGCTTTGATGATGAGCGGGATCCGCACGGTGGCGTCGTAGAGGAACATGCCGTGACTCGACTCGCCATGCTCTCCCAGACTCTCTCCGTGATCGCTGGTGAAGACGAGAAGCGTCCGATCGTAGAACCGATGCCGTTTCAGATGCCGGACCAGGTCGCCGATCAGCGAGTCGACGTAGGCCACCTCGCCGTCATAGGGACGGTCCCGGTAACGGCCCCCGAATGGCTCGGGAGCGGCGTAGGGAGAATGGGGATCGAAAAGGTGAATCCAGGCAAAGAACCGACTGTCCCCTTGGGCAGACATCCATTCCAGAGCCCGTCCCATCACTTCCCCGCCCCGCCGTTCGGGAGGACCCTGCTCCGGAAGATCCCAATAGAGGTCGAATCCCTGATCGAGCCCCGTCCCGGCGTTGAGGACCGAGGAGCCGATGAAGGCCGCCGTCCGAAACCCCTCGGAACGGAGCCGCTCGGCCAACGTCATATGCTCCGGTTTCAAGCTGAATCCGGCCTGGTCCCGAACTCCCGTGTGGTAGGGAAACGTTCCGGTCAGTATGGAGCAGTGGGAAGGAAGGGTGAGCGGCGACTGGGCGATGACCTGCTCGAACAGGACGCCATCCTGAGCCAGGGCGTTGACCGCCGGATTCGGCGTCCCGGCGTAACCGTAGGTTTCGAGCCGGTCGGCCCGAAGCGTGTCCACCGTGATCAGAATGATTCTCGAAGGAGCGTCGGGACGACCCTGAGCGGCTGAGAGCCCGGACCACGACTCAAGCGCCGCCAGGGAGGCCGCGCTCGCGAGCAGCAGCGCCAGCGCCCACGTTCGCGCCCCGGATATCGGACCACGCAGATTGTTGATGAACGGACGCATGCTCAAGCCCGGGGGCAGTTTACTGCCCGGTCAGTTGGCTTCGATGCGAAAGTTGTCCTTGAGCAGCAAGCTGTTTTCCGAGATCAGGTCCGTCACCTCCATCTGGAACGAGTACTCTCCGGCCGCCAGCGTCTGGAGGGGAAAGGCGAAGAAGGCGTTGACCACCGAGTTGTTCTCGACCTGCCTCGGCTCCAGCTCCTTGGCCAGATCGGCGACCAGCGTTCCATCCTTGGAGACTACGCTGTAGCGGAATTTCACGTCCGCCGTCTGGGTCGCCATGTCCTGAGCCAGATTGTGAACTTCCAGGTAGACACCCAGCCGATCCGACGGAGCGAACTGTCCATCGATGCTGGGATACACCTTCAAGTCCTCGGTGACCACGAAGGGGTCGACCAGGGACTCTCCCGGCCGGACCGGCGCGGCCCGGTCCGCCAGCACCAGGGTGCCCCGGAGTTTTTCCGACGGACCCGGCACCACGACCACGGTGTCCAAGGTTCCGGTCTTCTCCGACTTCACCTCGCGCACCACGAACTGGAGCTTGAATCGTCCCCGCTTGACGGGAATCTTCCTCTGGTAGAGGCGTTGGGCAGATCCGAGACCGGAGGGCGCGACGCTCAGCGTGCTGATCACGTCGTCGTCAAACTCGTAGACCACTTTCCCGGTGAGGTCGGTCAACCGCCCGTAGATATGGGTTTCGGCACGCCAGACGTCGCCGGTCGGGACGTAGTTTTCCGGGCTCACCTGGATCTTGGCCGTCACCAACGCCAGGCTCAAGCTCTCGTGGACGGGGGTGATGTGAGCCACCAGGGAAACCGGTATCTGTTGGAACCGGACCCGGGTCTCGACCACCGTCCTCAGGTCATCGAACCGGATCACGGGCGGTTTCATCAGCTGGCTGTAACGGCTCAGGCGTTCCAGGGGCTGGTCCTGGATGCGCGTGCTGTGGATGTAGGGGTTGCCCGAGTTGCCCAGGAAGCGCGCCCGGTTCATCTCCGCCCGGGTCACCAGACCCAGTTGCTCGAAGGTGGTGGGCCCGATCCCCATCTCGAATCCGACCTCCTTTTCCCACTGGTCCATGGCCAGACGGAACTCGCCGCTGTTGAGACGGTCCACGAACTCCATTTCGATGTCCTGTCCCATCCCCTCGATATACCGGTACCACCAGATCTCGAAGGGAAAGGTGACCGCCGTGCCGCCTCCCTCGTAAAATTCCCGGGTGTGGATCCCGCCGCTGGGGTTGCTCCGGATCTCGTCGGGAGGACCGAACTTGATGTAGATCTTCCCCCGATCGGACATCCAGCCGGGGAAGCCTGCGGCGAAGCGCTCGTTGGCGTACTTGATCCGCCGGTAGTGCTCTTCCTTGAAGTCGTTGTAGGAGGTCCCCGGGGAGGGATCGCGCCGAACCCAGAATTGTTCGATGAACCGCTCTTTTTCCTCAGGAGTCACGAGTTTCTCGAAGACGGACCGCTCCTCCTTGGTGATGACGTAGACCACGTCTTCGTTGAGCCACTTCTTGAAGTAGTCCTGCTCTTCCTGCGCCTGCTTCGACCGCTGATCCTCCTCTGCCAGTAACCCGGGCCGGAAGCCGCCGGCCAACAGGCCCAACAGAACCAGCATTGCCACTGGACCGCCGCTCCATCTCAAGCTCGATGACATCTGTCTCTTCCCCTTCGAACGGTCGTTACCCGGGAATCCGTTGACTTCGTTCCCCCCATGATATCAGCCTGCGCCACGAGTCGTCTCCGCATTCGACCATGCCCGCGAAGACCCGGGAGATCGGGAACCGGACGGGCCACGGCAGACTCAGCCTCCGGTTCTCGTCAATTCCATCAATACGATTTCCCGGTTGCGCCGGGCCTCGGGGTAGTCGGGCCGAATCCGGAGTGCCTCCGAGTAATGGGAGATCGCCTCCCGAAGCCGCCCCAACGCCACCAGCGCATTGGCCAGATTATTGTGGGCTTCGGCGAAGTCGGGCTTCAGTTTCAGGGCCGAGCGGTAGTGGGAGACCGCCTCGGCAGCGTCCCCCTTTTCGGTGAGGAGGTTGCCCAGATTCATTTGGGCCTCGGCGAAGTCGGGCCGCAGCCGTACGGCCTCCCGCAAATGCTCCAATGCCTCGTCCCGCCGGCTCTCCTCCACCAGCACGTTGGCCAGGTTATGGTGAGCCTCGGCGTAACCGGGATCCAGTTCCAGGGCCTGTTGGAAGTGCCGGATGGCCTCCTCGTGTTTTCCCACTTTGCCTAGAGCGTTCGCCAAATTGTTGTGCGCGTAGCCGTAGTCCGGCTCGATCTGCAGAGCCCGCTCATAGGCCACCACCGCCTCCTGATGGCGTCCCAGTTGAGCCAGGCCGAAGCCCAGGTTGTAATGAGCGTTGACCGAATTGGGATCGGTCCGGAGCCACTGGCGGCTGAAGGCCAGGTTGTCGTGGAAGTAGGCGGACCGGTGAAAGCTGATGAGTCCGGCGACGCCGACCAGGAGGAGGCCAACTGCGGTTCCAATCCTGCCGAACCGGCCGGACCATTCTCCCCGGGAAACCACAGCCACGGCTACGGAGATGATCGCCAGAGAAGCCAGGAACACGTAGCGTTCGTCGTACTTGGCCTCCTGTTGGATGATGTTGGCCGTGGGCGCCAAGGTCACCAGGAACCAGCCGGACCAGAAGAGGAGCGCGGGACGGTACCGGGACCCCAAGCGCAGGGCCAGAACCAGCAGCCCCGCAACGGCCAGGCAGGCCAGAATCAAGCGGGGCCACGAGAGCCAGATCGGCAAGGCCGGCTCATAGACCAGTTCCACAGAAGGAAGGAAGATCGTCTGGAAAGCGTATCCCAGGCTGAGTAGAGGACCCGTGAGGTCGCCGAAGGCGTACTCGGAACCGCCGAAGAGGAGGTGCCGAATCCAGAAGTATCCCGCCAGGATCGGAAGCAGCGGCAGGTAGCGGACGATCCACCGGCGGGGACTCCAGCCGGGTGGGTTCGGAGTTATTCCCGCGGCGTCAGCCAGCAGGAAGAGGGCGGGGATCACCACCGCCTGCTCCTTGCTGAAGAGGGCGCCGGCGAAGGCCACCAGCGAAAGCGCCCGCCAGCCCCTGCCCGGCCGCAGGTATGCGTAAACCGAGAGCAGAGTCCAGAGCGACGGCAGCAGGGTCTCCCGCCCGGAGGCGGTGGGATAGACACAGGAAGAGGCGATCGGATGCAGGGCGAAGAGCGCCGCTCCCAGGAGCGCCGGGGTCCGGGCCACCCCGAAGACGGGGAGCCGCAGCAGGAAATAGACCACCAGGGCGGCCAGGGCCATGAAGGCGGCGTTCAAGAGGTGAAACGGCGCCGGGTTGTCTCCGTGGAACGTCTTTTGCAGGAGCAGCGTGGTCCGGGTGACGGGCCGGTAGTAGGGGAGATTGGGGAAGTGGCGTTCACCGAAGATCCCGGCCATTTCGGCGAACGAGGTGGGCGCCTTCTGGTTGACGATGACCTCGTTGTCGTCGTAGACGAATTCGTTTCCGGCCGACGGGGCGTAAAGGCCCAGTACGGCCAGAAAGAGGACCAGGGGAAACAGCTTGGAGACGTCGAATCGCTTCGGCGGGCGTGGCGGTGTGCGCCGCCGGGCGGCTCGGGACCGCTTACGCCGGGCTCGGCTCATCGGGGCGGCGACCAGATCACCGCCTTGGTGAAGGAGTTCTTCATGGCGACCCCTTTGTCTCCATAGGAGTCCCGTTCACCGTAGACGATGTAGTAGACGGTGACGATTCTCCCGTCGGGCCTCTGAATGGAGACCGGATAGCCCAGGTCACCATGTTCTCCGTCCCACGCCAACAGGATCCTCTTCTTATTGGACCAGGTCTCGCCCCCGTCCCGGCTGAGCATGGCCTGGACTCCATAAGGCTGGTGGCGCACGCCGAAGGTGATCAGCAGTCTTCCATCGGCCAGCACCAACAGGTCCGCGGGATGCTCCGCCGCCTCGGTCAAACGGCGCGTTTCGCTCCAGGTGCGGCCGCCGTCGGAGGAGAAGGAGAGGGAGGCCGAGCCCCCGGTCGCGCGCAGGGCGGCGACCAGCTTCCCGGAGGGCAGGCGGGCAATGCAGAGTTCGTCGAAACGGCTGGCGATCGGGACGTATTCGCCCCACGTCTGCCCGCCGTCCCGGGACCGGACCACGAAGGAAGTGGTGGGCGTCTTGCGGTCCCTGGGAAGAGCCGAACCGTATCCGGATAGGAGGACGGTTCCATCCTCCAGTTCCACGGGACGTCCGAAGGGATAGAGCCAATCGTGGGGCGTGGCTTCGAGCTTGACCGGCTCGCTCCAGGTGAACCCGTGGTCGGACGAGCGGATCACCCAGGTGTCGGCGCTCCAACCCTCTCCCGTGTAGCGCTCACCCGCCCAGGAATAGGAAACGATGCCTGCGATCAGGGTTCCGTCCGAGAGGCGCCCCATGGCGTCGATGGCGTCGTCCCGGCCGGGCAGGTCGAATACGGTGACCGGCTTCCCCCAGGTCCGGCCGCCGTCGGTGGAGCGGACGATGTCGGCGCGGCCCGCCTTGCCCACGTGAGCGGCGCCTGCCTTAACTGAGACCAGCAGATCGCCGTTCTTCAGAATCTCCATGCGGGGGAAATAGCCGCCCGGAGCCACCACCACGCGTTCCGCCTGCAACTCGTCCATGACGAAGGCCTCCTGTGCGGAGGCTCCTCCCGCGAGGCACGAGACGACTCCCAGGACAAAGGCACCCGTACGCAGCCCGACGCGCGACGTTCGACTGGATCTGATCTTCATTTTGGACTCCTTCCCTCGGAGAAGAGACCGAGAGACCGGTTCATGATCTCCTGTCCCATGTTTCCCCCGCTCAGCACCAGAACCGTTTTTCGCAGGGGAACCTTGCCTTCCAGAACCGCGGCCAGGGGAACGGCGCCGGAGGGTTCCACCACCAGCTTCTCCTCGCCCATGAGATGCCCCACACTGTATAGGATCGAGTCTTCCTCCACCATTTCCACGCCGTCCACATAGCGGAGAATCAGGGGGAAGGTCAGGCTCCCGGGCCGGGTGACGGTGAGGCCGTCGGCCACGGTGTCGGCCTGCTCCAGTGCCACCGGTTCCTTCTTTCGGAACGACAGATACGTGGCGTTGGAGCCCCGCGGTTGAACGCCCCACACCTTGACCGAAGGTTTCCGTTCCTTGACGGCCAAGGCGATTCCGCTGATGAGCCCGCCTCCGCTGATGGGAACCACGACGTTCTCCACCTGGTCCAGTTGCTCCACGATCTCCAGTCCGGCGGTCCCGTTTCCCGCCACCGCGGCGGAGTGGTCGTAGGGGTGAACCGTGCTGCGGCCCTCTTCCTCGCGGATCCGTTCCACAGTGCGGTCGCGGGCCTCGAAGCGGCTCTCGCAGAAGACCACCTCGCCCCCCCAGCGCCGAGTGCCCGAGATCTTCATGGGGTTGGAGTTCTCCATCATCACGATCTTGGCCGAGAGTCCCAGCATCTTGGCGGCGTAGGCCACCGCTTGAGCAAAGTTCCCGGAGCTGGAGGTGACGATCCCCCGATCCCGCTGATCCTGGTCGAGTTGAACCATCTGGTTATAGGCGGCCCGGATCTTGAAGGAGCCGGTCACCTGGAGGTTCTCGGCCTTGAAGTAGAGCCCGGGATCGAACTTGGACTGGACCAGCGGGGTCACCCGGGCAACTGTCGAGAGTCGCTCCCGGGCCTCCAGGAACTCACCCGGGTTCAATGGGAACCTCCCGCCTGGCGTAGCCGACAGCCGGACAGAGTCTCTCCGGTCCGGACATCGAAAATCGGAACCCCAAACTGCATGTTTTTCCGCTTCTCCCCCGTCAGCGCGTCAGAAACGACGCGGTTTCGCTCCGGACCACGGCTTCTTCGTTGATACCCACGAGCCGGTAATGGTAACGGGTTTTCGGCTGCAACCCGTCCAGGTCGGCGAAGACGGATCGGGGAGTGATCTCGGCTCCGGCGTAGCGCAGGGGCGTCCTGCTTCCCAGACCGGGATCGCGCCCGTATTCGAAGTGGTAGTAGGTGAGAAGCCCCATGGGCGACAGCCTCCCCTGAAGCCGGGCGGCCGCCGGAGTCGAGCGGCGCGGCTCCAGCACCCGGACGTGGGGCCGCCGATCCGGGGAAAGGGTGAAGCTCCTGGTCTCGCCCCGAGCGGCGCCTTCGGCACTCGCGGCCACCAGCCGGTAGTGAATGGTGGCGCCCGGCCGGAGGTCCCACACATCCCGGTTCACGTGGTAGAGGTCGTCGTCGGGAAGCATTCTGGCCCCGCTTCCGAAGACCTCGATCTCTCCCAGACCCCAGTGCCGCGAGTCGTAGCCGGACAACACTCGGACCTTCAGAAATCCGGCCCGTACCGAAAGCCCGGTCTCCAGGTCGAAGGCGAAGTTGGCGTTGGGCACGCCCTTTTCGGGCAATGACAAGCGGCTGATCGGGGTGAACGCATCTCCGTCCGTCGCAACCGAAATCTCCAGGTCCCGGCTCGGCCACTCCGGATTCTGGTGCACCTGAATCGTCTCGATGCTCACCGGATCCTGAAACTCGTAGACGAACTCCAAAGGCTCGGACGGATCCGGTTCGCTGCGCCACATCTTCCCCTCGCCGTGGCGCCACCCGTCCGTCAGGGTGGACGGGTCGTCGTTACCGCTGTCCGGCCAACGGATCAAGCGGCCGCCGTTGCTGACCAAGAGCAGGGACTCGTTGCGGTAGGTCAGCTCGAACTCGTCGAAGTGAAGGGCGCCGACCGGAGGGTTCTGGGGATCTATGAAGGACAGGAGATGAAAGAAATTGTTGTTGTTGTGCCCCAGGGCCTGGTCGATGGACCAGTACTCGTAGCGTTGGGACGCCCGGCCCTGGCCGATGTTCTTTCCGCCGTAGGTCCACTTGTGGGTGTCGTTCTCGAGGCGGTACACGACGTGGCGCCACTCGCCGTCCAGGAGTTCTTCGGTGAGGGTGGTGCCGCTGTAGGCCCAGTTGGCTCGCCGCCAACCCACCTGATCCCCCATTCCCGCGTTGCTCTGGCTCTGCAGCCACCACGTCAACTCCGAGCCCCTGGGCTCCCAGCCGTCTCCCCGGACCCAGATGGAGACGCGGGCATCCCGGAGATCGGGGTCCGCTCCGCCCAGGGCGGCGTTGCCCTCCTGCCTCCATTGGGGCAGCAGCCCGGTCCGAAGGAATTTCACCAAATGCAGCACGTCGGCGGCCATGTGGTTGAAATCGTTGTTGGTCGCCGGCTCGCGCCACTCGATATACCCCCCTGAAGCTCCTCCCTCGGGATGATGGACATGCTCCTGAGTCCAGCTGCCCCAGCCCCCGGCGCCCTTATCCCAGGTCTCCCGGTAATGGGACGCCAAGCGCGGCGGCAACGGCCGTTCCCGGGTCTTGAATCCGAACGAAGGCGTCGGTCCGTACTCGAAATGGTAGGTGGTGTAGATCCCCTTGGGATGGATCTCACCGTTCAGGCTCAGCGCGCCCAGACCCAGGGGAGTCGCCTCTCCCGTAGTCACGGTGGGTGCCTGGCCGCAGGAGGCAATGAGGAGCGCACCGGGGATCCAGAGCAGAAGGAAACGTCTCATTGCGGCCTCCCGGATTTGCCGACGGTGAAGGAGTAAAGCTTGGAATTGGTCATATGGATCCGGAGCCGGATGGCCCTGCCCGCCAGAGTAGAAAGGTCTGAATTGCCTTTCCAAGCAGCGACGTGGCGCAGGGAATCTCCCTGGATGCGATCTGCATCTGCCTCGGCGAAGCCATCCAGGGGCCGTCCCCCGGCATCCAGTATCTCCACCCGAATCTCCCCTGGACCGGCGTCTGCGTTGACCAGAACCCGGTCCCCCCGGCAGATGAAGGGCTTGGTCAGCAGGAACCCCAGAGACGAGCCGCTGTCCAGCGAGACGAATCCGTCCCGCCGGCATCGGGCCAAACCTCCGAACCCGCGCGCCCGCCGGACCCAACCCTGCTCGGCGGACGTCTCGGCAGGGGCATCAACGACATGGGTCAGGAGGGGCGCATCCTGAGGAGAGAGGGCATGGGGTTCGTTCTCGGCGGCGTAGTAGACCCGGATCTCATCACCCGCCACCAGCGGATTGAGGGCCCTCAGTTGATGGGAGTCGAACCGGTCCGGAAGCCCGTAAGTGAGAATGGGATGCCGCCGCCCGACGCGGCGCCAGCCGACTCCGTCGCGGCTGTAGGCCAACTGCACGTCCACCGTTAGGGAGTTGGGATGGTAGACCGAGAGCAGTCCCCAGTAGACGCCGCGGTCCCGAAACACCCCCATCTCGCAGAACTGGGTTCCCGGCGGATCGTTTGGGTCTGGGGTCAGCACGGGCGTGGGTAGGCGCCAGTCCATGAAGTCGGTGCTGTGGGAGAGGCCGATGTCCCGAAAACGGCGGCTGGGCCGCATGAAGGCGACATACCTGTCCCAGCGTTCATCCCAGCCCAAGACCGTATGAGTGTCGCCGATTCCGGCGTGCGTCCCCTGGCCCCTGGTCTCGGCGAGGAGGGGACTCGGCGACTGCAGGCTCCAACGAAGACCGTCGGGAGAAAACCCCACCAAGATGCCGGCCGGGCCATCTTCGTCGATCCGATCGTATGCCAAGGCCTTGAAACGGCGTTCGGGATCGGCCTCCGTGGAATCCAGCAACACGCGGCTGACCGGATAGGGAATCAGATTGTTCCGGCGGGAGCCGGCGAAGGAAGCGAGTCCGAGGTTGGGTCTTTCCCAGGTGATGCCGTCGCCGGAAACGGCGTAGGCCCAGCGATCCCGGCTCCGGCGAGCACTGGAACGCTCGTCCCGGCACTGGTACCACATCTTGAAGCGCCGGTCCCCGTCATCGAAGAGAACGGAGATCGGCAAGGTGGAACGCCCCTCCCAGGGCCGCTGAGGACTCAGCACCGGATTCGCCGCATGCTTTACCAGTGGATTCAGCCGGCGGCTGAGGGCCTCGGTCCGCTCCACGATAAAATCATCCACCAGTACCTGGGGCTGCACTCCGATTTCCAGGACAGCCGGAGACATGGGACCCGGCTCGGCGCAGGACCAAAGCAACGCGGGGAGAATCAAAAAGGCGGGCACCCGGGAACAGAGCATCAATCCTCCTCGCGAATGCGGTTCAATGCGTCATCGAGAGCCGCTTCCAATCCTTCGGACCGTGAGCCCCGGGCCTGAGCGTGGCGGGGACTGCCACCGCCGCGGCCCGCGATCATGGGCACGGCCTTCCGAATCCAGTCGCCCATGTGCCAGGGCAGGTCCTCCGACCGGGCGAAAACGAGAGCCGGAGATTCGCCTTCCAATCCCAGAAGAGCCAACCTCTTTTCGCCGTCCTGGACCAGTTTGCGGCCCAATTCCCGCACCGCCCCCATATCCATCCCGGTCACGACCCGCCGGACCACTCGAATTCCCCGCACTTCCGGAGCGCCTTCCAGCAGCCGGGCGGCCTCCGATTCCAGGTAGCGATCCTGAACCTCCACCAGCTTCTTGCGCAACCCTTCTTCCCGCTCCAGGTGCTCCGTGGCGGCCTCCACCACTTCCCGGTCGGGGCGGGAATAGAGGCGGGAGAGTCGATAGACGGCCCGGTTCTTCCAGCGGTAGTCCCTGAGGGCTCTTCCGCCGCAGTAGAATTCGACTCGGACCCGCTTCTTCGCCCGCTCCCAGCGGCGAATCTTGATCAGACCGACTTCTCCCGCCGACCGGCAGTGGGTTCCGCCACAGGGGGAGAAGTCGAAATCCGAGATCTCGACAATCCGCAACGTTCCCTTCCGGCCGGAGGGCTTTCGCAGGGGAAACTCGCTCTGGCGGCGGGCGTCTACCAGATGGACGCGTACGGGTCGGCACTCGACGATGATGCGATTGGCCACGTCTTCCACATCGTAGATCTGGTCCGGCGTCAGCGCGTTTCCCGTCAGATCGATGGAGCAGGACTCCCGGCCGAGGTGAAAGGAGACGGTATCCCAATCCAGGACCTGGATGAAGGCCTGGGACAGGATGTGCTGGCCCGTATGCTGTTGCATGTGGTCGAAGCGCCGTTCCCAGTCGAGGCTGCCGGCCACCTCCTGACCGTCCGCCAGGTCCCCCCGATCCAGCATGTGCAACAGCCGGCCGTCCTTGTCCGCCATCTCCACGACCCGCAGTCCCTCCAAGAAACCCCGGTCCGACGGCTGGCCTCCGGATGCAGGGTAGAAACAACTCCGGTCCAATTCGACGGCCGGTTTCCCCTTCCATCGGTCCACGCCGGTGACCCGCGCCCGAAAATCCTTGAGATAGGAGTCCTGGTGATAGAGTCGCTGGGTCATGGAATCCCTGCTCCGGCAAGCTCCGGAAATCACGAAGAAATCCCCGGTTCCAGGTCCGGAGGGAAACATGCTAACATGGACCGATTATTGGCCAATGCGTATTTTCCCATACTCACGAACAGACTCGGAACGGTCTGAAGGAGGTCACATGAGAAGAGCTCTCCTGTTCTCGTCTTGCGCCGCATTGCTGGTGCTACTCACGGGTTGCGACAGCCCGCCGGCATCGGAACTCGACGCGGCGCGCCAAGCTCTGGACGCGGCCCGGGCCGCGGAGGCAGAAACCTACGCGCCGGACGAGATCGGCAAGGCGTCGGCGACGCTGAAAGAGGCCGAATCCGAGATCGCCATGCAGGACGAGAGTTTCGCCCTGACCCGCAGCTACGATCAGGCCAGAGAACTCGTGAGCCGGGCCACCTCCGAGGCTGAAGCCGCGACTGCGGCGGCCGGTGAGAACAAGATCAAGGTCAAGGGCCAGGCGGAGGCGGCCAACGAAGCGGCTCAAGCCGCCATCGAGAACGCCCAGGGCATGTTGCGCAAGGCGCCGCGCCGGGGCAAGGCAGCCCGCGAGAGCGTGGCCGCCCTGGAGGGCGACGTGGCCTCGGCCGAAGCCATGCAGGCAGGCGCGCAGCAGGCCTACGAAGCGGGCAAGTACATGGACGCCTTGAATCAATTCGGTGCAGTCAAGCGGAAGGCGGACGGAGTCAGCTCCGAGATTGAGCAGGCCATTCAGCAGAGAAGGCGACGCTGAACCGAGCCTTTCTCCTGCTTGGCGCCGTCATCTTGGGGGCTTCCGCCTTTTCCAGCCCCGATATCCGGTTCAAAGTCTACGGCGCCAGCCCCGTCCCGGCGAAGCGGGATCTTTCCAAACCCGAGGAAAACCCGCCGCGGGGGCGCATTATTCTCATCGACACAGCGGAAAACCGTCTCTATGTCCGTCACGGGCAGCGGATCCTCCTCGATGCACTTTGCGCAACCGGCAGCGGACACCGTCTGATCGCCGGCGACAGGGTGTGGACCTTCGAAACTCCCCGGGGTGAATTCGAGATCGAGTACGTGACCGAGTTTCCGGTCTGGCGCAAACCCGACTGGGCATTCGTGGAAGAGGGTGAGCCCCTTCCCGCGCGCGACGGCGATCGGATGGAATACGGGGTACTGGGAAGTTTCGCCCTGGGAATCGGAGACGGCTACTACATCCACGGGACGCTGTACACCCGGCTTCTGGGACAGAATGTCACCCACGGTTGCATCCGGCTGTCCGAACCCGATCTGAACAAGCTCGTGGACCTGGCCCCGCTGGGGACTCCGGTTTTCATTTTCTGATGGGGAACGGCGTCCGACTCCTTCTGCCGATCCTTTTCCTGGGAATTCAAGCCCTTGGCTGGGCGCTCTCGGAAAAGCCCGGGCCCCAGGTGGAGATCGGCACCCATTCGGCACAGATCCTGCAACGGGGAGTCTTGCTCAAGGAGATTCCGATACACCGATCCAACCGCGATTTCACCCCCCCTCGCTCCTCCCGGGTTTCCAGACTGGTCCCTCCCCGTCCCGTGGAGGAAATCCGGGCGTCCCAGGGAAGACCGGTTCCGCTAATCTCCCGTAGAGGGATCGACACGATGCCCAACACTTATGCGGTGGAGTTGGAGGATGGGTCGGTCCTGTTCGTCGCTCCCCCGGATCTGGACGGTTTGACGTGGAAGAAACGATCCGGCCGGCGCCTGCGCCTGGTCCTGGCCCAGTTTCAAGCCCTGGTCCGGGAAGTGTCGGTCCTGCAACTGGAGATGGAGGAACCGGCGGCACAACGGCTATTCTGGGTCCTGCGGGAGGGGACGAAAATCGTCTACTAATCCGAAAATGTTCGCAATCCGCACAAGATCGATGCTGCCGAGAGTTGAGGTACGAGTCGGAACGGGAACGAAGATCCCTGCGCTGGCCGTCTTGCTCCTGCTCGCCGGCACCCCGCCTGCCGGCTTGGCCCAAGCTGCCGAGACCAAGGGCGCCTCCCCGACTGCGGCCCTCGGAGATTTGGCCGATCGGGACACCAAGGTGCACCAGGCGGCCGCCCGGAAGCTGGAAGTCAACTGGCATCCGGGATTCGCCCCCATGCTGGTGGAGATCTTCATGCTGCTGCCCCCTGGAGACGCACGCGGCCAGAACGTCCTGAGGCTGCTACGCAAAGGGACGGGCCAGAATCTGCCGGCGGACGCCAACCGCTGGTGGCGCTGGATCTGGAGCCGGGAGGAGCAGGAACATCCCGAATACGCAACCTTCAAGGCCACGATCTACTCCTCCGTCGACAAGCGTTTCGTTCGCTATTTCTCTCCCGGAACCCCCCGCACGATTCGTCTCGACGAAGTGCTCTGGGGCGGAGTGAAGAAGGACGGCATTCCGCCCCTGGAATATCCCAAGATGATCTCCGCCTCGGAGGCGGACTACCTCAAGAACGACCACGTCGTCTTCGGCGTCTACCTGAACGGCGAGGCCAAGGCCTATCCGAAACGGATTCTGGCGTGGCATGAGCTGTTCAATGACAAGATCGGCGGAATGGACGTCACCTGCGCCTACTGCACGCTTTGCGGTTCCGCCATCCTCTACGACCAGAAGGTGGGCGAGCGTCAGTTCAGTTTCGGGACCAGCGGCTTCCTCTACCGCTCCAACAAGCTGATGTACGACCGCCAGACCAACACCCTCTGGTCGGCCCTGGAGGGGGTTCCGGTCATGGGTTCCCTGGTGGGTTCCAGTCTGCAACTCAAGCGCCTGCCCATCGTCACCACCCGCTGGAAGGAGTGGCGTCGGCGGCACCCGGAGACCAAGGTCCTGTCCCTGGACACGGGCCACGAGCGGGACTACGGGGAAGGCGCCGCCTACAGGGAGTATTTCGCCACCGACCGGCTCATGTTCCCCACCCCCTTTCAGGACAAGCGCTTGAAGAACAAGCAGGAGGTCCTGGCCCTGCTCATGGACGGAGAGGCGGTCGCCTACAACACCCGGTTCCTGCGCAAGCACCGGCTGCACCAGGACCGGGTGGCCGGGCAGGAATTGGTCATCCTCACCGACAAGTCGGGGGCCAACCGGGTCTACGACGCGACCGGCATCACGTTCACCAAGTGGGACCGGAACTCCAAGGTCCGGGACAGTTCGGGAAAGCAATGGGAGGCGACGGAGACCGCCCTGGTGGGACCGAACGGCGAGAAACTCATCCGCCTGGCCGCACACCGCGCCTTCTGGTTCGGCTGGCGAGCCCAGTTTCCCAACACCCGGCTGGTCAAGTAGCGGGCCCGGGCGCCACATCCAGCGTTGCGGATTCCTCGAGGCAGAGGTTCATCACCGGCGTCAATTCCCGGAAGACGGCCAGCATGCCGGCCACCAGGTCGGGTCCCGCCGAGCCCTGGACCTCTTCCGGCGTCATGGGATAGTGAAGCTGGAAAACAAACCACTTGTCCGGCGGCGCTTTCGCAATGATCTCGCGAAGGTCCGATGCCGGAGGCAGACTGCCGGAGAAGGATTGCAGGCCGGTTCTGAACGACCCCAGCGTCAGTTGGAACCCATCCTCTTCAATCAACCGGCGGACCTTCCGTTCCCACCATCCGTTCGGCTCCAGACCCTTCGCCAGCCGATGCCAGTCCCAGTCCGGGCGGAGCCGGTAGGCGTCTTGTGCGTCTGGCGGCCGGACCAATCCTCGCTCCACATGAAGCCCGGATTTGAACAGTCCCTCCTCCCGGTCGACCATGATGAAGAACTTGGCGCTGGAGTAGCTGCGGCCGCCCGAGAGAGGCTTGGCCCGGCGATTGGCCCGCGGCACGAAACAGATCCACTGCCAGTAGACGCCGCGGCCCCAGCGGTCGATGATGAAATCCTGCCCGTACAGCTCTTGCAGGGACAGCTTGAGAATTTGGGTGATGCGGGCACGGGGTTCCAGGTGCCCCACCCGGATGCCCTTCCCGAAGTCCAGATACTCGGCCTTGAACTCACTCCCCAGCATTCGGATCCACCTGCCGCGACGGGCATGGACCGGAACGGTCCCGCCGGGGAGTCTGGTATCATTCCCCCACTTCGCGGTCAATTCCCAAGGTGATGCCCGATGCGTTTGAAGAACAGAGTGGCCATCGTGACCGGAGGGAGTTCGGGGATCGGCCGGGGGATCGGCCTGGAGCTGGCCCGGGAGGGGGCCGCCGTGGCGGTCGCCGACATTCGGATGACGCCCAAGGTCGGCCGCTACTACGAGACCGAGGCCCGTAGCCCTACCGTGGAGCAGATCCGGAGGGACGGCGGCCGGGGGATCTTCCTCCAAGGGGACATCGCCTGCGAGGACTTCGTCCAACGACTCGTAGACCGGACGATCGAGGAGTTCGGGGCGTTGGACATCCTGGTCAACAACGCCGGCGTCCACATTCCGGGAACCTCCCAGACGCTGGCCATTGCCGACTGGGACCGGGTCATGTCGATCAATCTCCGGGCGCTCTTCCTGACCACCAAGGCGGCTGTTCCCCACCTGAAGCGCTCTCCCCACGGGCGCATCATCCACATCTCGTCGGTGAATTACCGCGGCGGCGGGGCCGGACCGGTCTATGCCCCGACCAAGGCCGCGGTGGTGAACCTGACCCGTGACACCGCCGTGGAGCTGGGACCTCTGGGCATTACAGTCAACGCCGTCTGTCCCGGCTTCATCGAGACGGCGAACCAGGACTACCTGACTCCGGAACAGATCGAGGAGGGGCGCCAGCGCACGCTCCTGCCCCGCTTCGGCACGCCCCGGGACATCGCCCGGGCCTGTGTCTTCCTGGCCTCCGACGACGCCTCCTGGGTCACCGGTTCCGCGCTGGTTGTGGATGGAGGCTGGATGGCGACGGTATGAGGTCCGCCGCTTGAGCACCCGCCCGTTTCTTCTCTCGGCCACCGTCGACTTCCCGGACGACGTCCGCTACGGGCCGTACAGCCTGGAACTTCTGGAGGAGATGGTCACCCAGATCAAGAGTCTGGGGGTCCGCAGACTCTACTGGCTCTACTACGGCGACGAGGAGGCGGGGTCGTATTGGGCGGGCAACACTTTCGACTACATGCAGTATGGCCGGGCCACCGTGGACCGGATCGGGGAGCCTCTGAAAGCGGTGACTCCCATCGCCCACCGTCACGGCCTGGAGGTCTACGCGGTCCTGAAGCCCTTCAATACGGGCTTGGCGGGCACCTATCCCCAAGGTTCTCCGGACGGAAATTACAGCCGCGTCCATCGAATCGGGGGCTGCCTCCAACAGGTGTTTCCGTTCGTGGAGCGGTTCCCCCACACCCGGGTCCGGCGGCGGCCCTGGGAGGCACCGCCGGACCTCGAAAACGTTCCGATCCGGAAGATTCGGCTTCTCAAGTCGGATGATTCGCCCACCCGCATCTGCAAGGAACGTCTCCAGATCTGGACCAGTCCGGACAACTACCGCTATCGGAGACAATCGGTGGACTTCTCCCTGACGGACCGCGTGGAGCCGTCCCCCCGGGAGGTCCGGGAGTTCTTCGGCGACCTGCTGACCGCGTCCGGCGCACCCGTGCGGACCTTGACGCTGGAGGGCCTCGATCTGACGGACCGCTTCATCCTGGTCACCACCGATTTCCAAGACGAGGAGGGAGACTTCGGCAACGCTCCCTCGGCCATGATCGAAGCCTACGGTCCCGGTCCTGATCCGCTGCCCATAGTCATCGCGACCCGAAGCGCCATGTGGATCCGCCCCCGGGACTTCCGGACGGGCGGACTGGAATTCGACTCGGGGATGGGACCGTTCCCGGTCCGGTTGGATACCAACAACGCCTCCACCGAAGGCACCATGTTCGGAATCGTCACGAAGTCGAAATGGAACTGGGGCGGCTGTATCGCCTTCGCCCGGGGACGAAACGACACGCTGGCCTGCACTCCCTGCAGCGTCTATCCCGAGGTGGAGAAGCTCTGGATGGGTTGGGTGGACCGGCTCCTTGAAGCAGGTGTGGACGGAGTGGACGTTCGCGTCTCCGCCCACGGGTCCTTGACGGACGAACCCCTCGAGTATGGCTTTAACGCGCCGCTGTTGGAAGACTACCGGGAGAGATACGGGACCGAAATCGGAAGTACGGATGGAGATCTCGGACGACTCGCCGGTCTCCGGGGCCGCCACTACACGCGCTTCATCCGCCAAGCCAGCCATCGAATCCGGGGCGCCGGAAAGAAGTTCCAGGTCCACGTCCACACCGAAGCCTTCGGGCCCGACCCGTGCCACGGCCAGCTCATGGGTTTTCCCGCCAACCTGGAATTCGACTGGCAGACCTGGCTTTTGGAAGATCTGGCCGACGGCATTACGCTCCGGACCACCTGGTTCGAGGCACCCGAGGCGGATCGGGGTTTGCTCCACAACGCCCTGGACGATTCCGTCGTGGAGGAAGCCCTGGCGCTGTGCAATCGCAAGGGGATCCCCGTCTACCTGAACCGCTACCTGAAGCGGACCAACTCGATGCAGGAGTACGTCTCCGACCTGGAGCAGATCTACCACGACCCGCGTTTCGCCGGCTTCGACGTCTACGAGTACGCCCACCTCTCCCGGCCTAATCCGGACGGCACGAGGATTGTACCCGTAGAGGATCGAATGGAGCAGATCCGGCTCACCGCCAAGCGCCTTGGAATTCTGTAGAGGGGGAGCGGCGTCTTTCAGGCGCCGGACTCCAAAGTGACAATAAGACGAAGAATTCGGGGCGCCTAACCCGGAAATCTCAACAGAAAGATAGATAAAGGTCGTGTTCTGTGGTATAAGTGCTTTATCAACAACCACTTACAGGACCACAGGAGCACGACCTTATGACCGCAGAGTGTACCAGAACTAAGTTACTTTTTCAGGGCCTGGATGGACGCGATGTCGTGGGCCGGTTCAACGGCGGCGAGATCACCTCCGACGCCGGAGGCATCCTCCTGCGCGAAGTGGAGCAGCGGACCCGGATTCTGGGTCGGCTCAGCGAGTGCTTCACCGACCATCGGGATCCGGATCGGATCGAGCATTCCGTCGAGGCGTTGATCAAGCAGCGGGTCTTGGCGCTGTGCCTGGGCTACGAGGACCTCAACGACCACGACGAGTTGTGCCGGGACCGGCTGTTGGCGCTGCTGTGCGATCGAGACGACCTGACGGGGGAGTTTCGGCGCCTGGAGTCGGATCGAGGGAAGCCGCTGGCAGGTAAGAGCACCCTGAACCGGCTGGAGCGGACCCCGTTGGAGGGACCGGAGGGAGTGTACAAGAAGATCGTGGCCGACCCGGCGGGGATGGACGCCCTCCTGCTGGACGTGTTCGTGGAGGCGCACCCGGAGCCGCCGGAGGAGGTGATCCTGGACGTGGACGCCACGGACGATCCGCTGCACGGCAAGCAGGAGGGACGATACTTCCACGGATATTACAAACGGTACTGCTACCTCCCGCTTTACGTCTTCTGTGGGGAGCATCTGTTGTGTGCACGGCTGCGCACGTCGGATCGAGGCCCGGCCCACGGGGTAGTGACCGAGTTGGAAAGGATCGTGAGGCGGCTCAGAGAGGCTTGGTCCCAGGTGCGGATCACGGTTCGAGGGGACAGTGGATTCTCCAACGACGAGTTGATGGTCTGGTGCGAGGAGGAAGGGGTCGATTACGTCTTGGGGTTGGCGAAGAACCCACGGCTGAAGCGCCGGATCGAGACCCGGATGGAAGTGGTCCGGCAGTTGCAGCGGGAGACCGGGAAGGCGGTGAGGCAGTTTCAGGAACTGTGCTACCAGACGCTGGAGACCTGGTCGTGCGAGCGCCGGGTGGTGGCGAAGGTGGAACACCTGCCCCGGGGCGAGAACCCGCGGTACATCGTGACTTCGGTTCCGGTCCAAGAATGCGACGGGCGACGATTGTACGAGGAGATCTACTGCGCGCGGGGAGACATGGAGAACCGGATCAAGGAACAGCAGCTGGGTCTGTTTGCGGACCGCACGTCGACCCGGAAGCTGGCGGCGAATCAACTGCGTTTGTACTTCTCGGCGTTCGGCTACCTGATGCTGGAGACGTTGCGGCGGGTGGGGCTGGCGGGGACGAAGTGGGCGCGGGCGCAGAGCTGGACCCTGCGGGTGAGATTGCTGAAGATCGGAGCCCAGGTCCGGGTCACGACGCGCAAGGTCTGGCTGTCGTTATCCGAGAGCTACCCCTATGCGGCGTTGTTGAGGACGGCTCTGGCGCAAGTGCAAGCGCATCCGCTTCGCTGTTGACGAAAATCAGCCCTTTGGAAGATGTCCGGTTGGGAGTCCGCGGGATGGACTCTGTCCTGGAGTCGGCTCTTTGCGGGAGAAACGTCGCTCATGAGTGTCGGTGGACGGTCAAATGCCCCTGGAGGTCGCCGGATTTCAGCTTTCGCCACGGCATTCGAGCCGGCAGGACGGCTCTCGAATTCAGGTGGACAAGAAACCACTGAAATGCTGTTAAAAAACCGATTGTCGCGTCCGTGTTGAGAAATTGCGGCTAAAAGACGCCCTTCCAATGGGCGACTGGAAAGTCGCCCCTCCAGTCGCCCTCCTATTCCTCGATCCTCCTGAGGACGTTCAGGTGGTCCCGGAAGCGGGACCGGAGGGCGATGAAATCCCGGTGGGAGAGCTGCAGTTCCTTGGTGATCTGGCGCATCTCGGCGTCCTCGGCTGTTGAGATTCCTTCATGGGAAGCCGACACCGCCAAGAGACAACCCATCAGTTCCAACTTCTGACTGTGGGTGGCGATGCGATTGAATTCGCGGGTCACGAGGTAGTTGTCGGTGGCGCCGAAGAGCCGATTGTGGGTCTTGGCCATCTGAACCACGAGAACCGATTGCGACTCCGGCAGGCCCCCCTGCTCCCGGACGATCTTCTCCATCTGGGCGACTTCCTCCGGGCTGATCTCCAGATCGGCATGGGCCACGCGGTTCAGAATGTAGGCAAAGCAGGCGATGTGCCGGGCTTCCGAGGATTCCAATTGATCCAGCTTGGCGGCGATCTCAAGGACGATATGTCCCTCTTCGGCAGGCTCCTCGCGCGGTTCCAGCTTGTTCAGGCCCAGAAGACGCCAGAGGCTCATTCCAGGTCCCCCAGGTTTTCGACCTCGGCCCAGGTCCCGGTGTCGATGGAGCGCTCACCGGCCATTCCCACCAGATGGCTCCGGGCGACGGCCCGGGCTCCGGCGGGTTCGGGAGTTCGTCCGGAGACGGCATCCAGAAAAGCCGCAACGCATTCACACATTCCGGGCCATCCGGCATAGGGCTCCAGTGCCGGGACCCGCTCGATCTCCGGCTCCGGCCGGGTCAGGGTCCGCAGCCGGATTTCGGCGGTGAAGAGGTCGATTTGCAGGTCGCCTTCCGTGCCTGTGACTTCGAGGGTGGTGGCCATGCCGGGGACCGCCGAGATGTTGGCGTCGAAGCTGCCCCAGATCCCGCCGTAGTCGAGCTGGATCAAGGAATAGGATTGCATCCGTCCCGGATACCCCTGGCCGTCCTGCACCAGCACGCGCTTGGGAGAGGCCCCCAGCACCCGGTCCAAGGCGTCGATGTACCAAGGCGCGAGGGAGTGCATGAGACTGATCCCCGCCGACGGATCGGGGCTCCACGAACCGCGCATCCGGATCATGGCCGTGCGGGGTTCGCCAATGGCGCCCTCCGCGACCCGTTGGGCCGCGCGGATGATGACCGGAATGAATCGCAACTCCATGTCGGCATGGGTCACCTGATCGGCGGCCAGGAGACGCCGCAGGACGGGATGAACCCGATCCCGGTGGTTGGCCACGGGAGGCTCATGGAAGAAGGGGAGCCCCGATTCGATGGCGGCCAGCAGGCCTTCCTCGTGCAGGGACGATGGAAGTGCCACGATGAGGGCGTCCACTTCCTCATTGAAGAGATCGGCGAAGCCGGAGTGGAGCGCGACCTGGGAGCCCAGCTCCGTTCGGATGCGCTCACGAGTCGCCGGGGTACGCGCCGCCGCGGCCACGATCCTCGCCCGGCCGTCCCGCTCCA
Organism: Acidobacteriota bacterium; assembly: GCA_965231825.1. Taxonomy (GTDB): domain Bacteria; phylum Acidobacteriota; class UBA6911; order RPQK01; family JAJDTT01; genus JAJDTT01. The sequence goes on from OZ246889.1 coordinate 92,293, forward strand.
GTGACGGGATCAAGGCTTCCCGGGTCCATTCGCCGTAACCGGCAAGACCGATTCGTATCGAGTCCAAGGCAACCTCCTTTTGGTGGTCACTCTAACACGGCTCCTGGACGTTCCCCACGTCCCGACGTGTCGAATAGCAGGGGGGACATGTTGTCTTCCCGCACAGCAAGGGAGACAGTCTTGTTCCCCACGCACCCGGAATCGGCGGTTGGAAACCGCCGCTCCTATCCGTAGTAGACTGAGCGGCCAGGAATGCTGGGAGAACGAACGAGAACCTGGATCCCGATTCCGGGGAAACTACAAGAGGCGGTCTTCGTGGAGCGCCCCAACCGCTTCCTGGTGAGGTGCCGGCCACTCGGCCAAGACGAACCGGTGGATGCCCATCTCGCCGATCCGGGGCGCCTGCGGGAACTCCTCATTCCCGGGGTTCGGATCTGGTTGCTCCCGGCTTCGGGCGCCAAGAGAAAGACCCGCTGGACCGCTCTCCTGGTGGAGAGCCCGGACCGGCTTGGTCTGGTTTCGGTCGACACCCGGATCCCTAATCGCCTCATCGGCCAGGCTCTGGCACAGTCGGCTCTGGAAGAGTTCGGCGACTGGAAGCTCCTGCGGGCGGAAGTGCCACTGGGGCGCTCCCGGATCGATTTTCTCCTGGGCCAGGACGATGGACGGCAGTTGGCCTTGGAGGTGAAGAGCGTCACCCTGGTGGAAGACGGAGTGGGCCTCTTCCCCGATGCCGTCACCGCCCGGGGAGCGCGCCACGCCCGGGAACTGGCCCACTTGGCCCAACGGGACGGTTGGAGCGCCGCCATCCTCTTCGTGATCCAACGGGAGGACGTCCGCCGCTTTCGGGCGGCCCGGGAATTGGACCCCGATTTCGCCGCTGCCCTGGACGAGGCCCGGGCTCAGGGCGTGCGGATAGTGGCGAGGCGCTGCAGGATCGATCTGGACCGGGTCACGCTGGGAGATACCGTTCCCGTCAACTAACGAAGGAATCGCTCATGTCACAAGAGAGTCATCACCTGCTACGGGACAAACGGGGAATCATCTTCGGTCCCCTGAACGAACAGAGCCTGGCCTGGCAGATCAGCCTGGCTTGCCACCGGGAGGGAGCCCGATTGGCCCTTTCCAACACCAAGATGGCGTTTCGCTTCGGACCCATCCGGCAATTGGCCGAGATCTGCGGGGACGCTTCTCTCATCGCCTGCGACGCCTCTTCCTCCCAGGACCTGGAGAAGGCCTTTCAGGAGTTGAAATCCACGCTGGGGAAGGTCGATTTCATCGTCCATTCCATCGGCATGTCTCCCAATGTCCGCAAGCAGCGTTCCTACGGCGACCTCAACTACGACTGGTTCCACAAGACCCTGGATGTCTCGGCCCTCTCCCTGCACCGGATTGTGGCCGAGGCTCTCAAGTCCGGCAGTCTCAACGACGGCGGCAGTATCGTGGCCCTGACCTATATCGGAGCGCAGCGGATTTTTTCCCGCTATTCCGACATGGGGGACGCCAAGGCCTTGCTGGAGAGCGTGGCCCGGAGCTTCGGCTATCGGCTGGGCCGTCGGGGCATCCGGATCAACACCGTGTCCCAGAGCCCGACCCGCACCACCGCCGGGAGCGGGATCAAGGGATTCGACCGCCTTTACGAGGCCGCGGACAGAATGTCCCCCCTGGGCAACGCCCAGGCCGAGGACTGCGCCGATTACGTGGTGGCGCTCGTGTCGGACCTGACCCGAAAGGTCACGATGCAGAATCTCTACCACGACGGAGGGTTCAGCTCCGTCGGGATGAGCGATGCGCTGCTGGATGCCCTGCGCGGGCCCGACGAGGGCTGACGAGTCTGCCGCTACCGAACGGAGTTACCCTCCGTTTCCGGTCCCGGGCGCCGAGAACTGGAGCTGGTAGTGGCGGCGGTAGAGACCGGACGTTTTCAACAGCGTCCGGTGGTCGCCCTGCTCCACGATCCGTCCCGAGTCCATCACCACGATCCGGTCGGCCCGCTCGATGGTGGACAGCCGGTGGGCGATGACCAGGGTCGTGCAGTTGGCCATGAGTTGGTCCAGGGCCTCCTGGACCAACCGCTCCGATTCGCTGTCCAGGGCCGAAGTCGCCTCGTCCAGAATCAGGATTGGAGCCCTCTTCAGGATCGCCCTCGCAATGGCCAGGCGTTGCCTCTGCCCGCCGGAGAGCTTCTCGCCCCACTCGCCGATATCGGTCTCGTAGCCGGACGGAAGAGTCGCGACGACATCATGGATGAAGGCCGCTCGAGCGGCCTCCTCGATCTCGTCCGGGGAGCTGTGCTCCCGGCCGTAGCCAATGTTGTCCCGGACCGTTTCGTTGAAGAGGAAGACCTCCTGGGTCACGATGGCGACCTGATCCCGCAGGCTGTCCAGATCCACTTGGCGGATGTCGGTCCCGTCGATAGCGACCCGTCCCCGGCTCACGTCGAAGAATCTGGGAATCAGGCTCGCCAGGGTCGTCTTGCCCGCCCCGCTCGGTCCCACCAGAGCCACCACTTCTCCCTGGCGAATGGAGAGGTCGACGTCCTGGAGCGCGGCCTCGGCGCCGTCCTCGTAGGTGAACGCCACGTCCTCGAACCGGATCTCACGGGTCAGGGGCGCCAAAGGCGGCGCACCGGGAACGCGGGCGACTTCCTGCCGCGTGTCCAGCAACTGAAAGATACGGGTGGAGGCGGCGAACCCATGCTGGAAGTGCAAGTGCATACGCGAGAGCTTGCGGACGGGCTCATAGAGCCGGAACAGGGCCACGATGAAGACCACGAAGGCGCCCAGGCTGAAGCCCTGCTGCATCTGACTATGGGCGTACAACAGAAACGGCACGAATGAGACGTAACCGATGAGCTCGGTCACAGGGGAACCCAGGGCGCCGATCCGGGCGGCCTGGACGTTGACCCGAACCTGACGCCGATTGAGTTCCCGGAAGCGGCCCGCTTCGTACTCCTCCATGCAGAACGCCTTCACCGTTCGGTGCCCGGCGATGGTCTCCTGCAGCAGATGGCTCATCTCCTCCAGGTTCTCCTGACTCTCCTGCCCGGCCCGGCGGACCCGGCGGCCCAGAACCAGCGCCAGTCCCACCACCAGCGGCCCCACGACGAAGGCGAACAGGGACAGCAGCCAATCGATGTAGATCATCAGAATCAGAAAACAGGCGAACAGCGAGACCTGCCGCATCAGGTCGGTCAGCATGCGGCTCACCATGAGTTGCAGCCGCTCGGTGTCGACGACGAGGCGAGACATGAGACGTCCGGTGGGGTTGAGGGCGAAGAAGGAGAGGGACTGGTCCAGGAGATGACCGTAGAGCCTCTTGCGCAGATCCGCCACCACGCGCTGGCCCGTGTAGCTCATGGAATATTCCGCGAAATAGAGGAACACGCCCTTGAGGAGGGAGAAGATCACCAGGGCGACTGCGATCCGCGTGAAATTGTCCTCGCCGATGCCCAGGATGTCGCGGAGGAACGCGAACTTGTCCACGAAACCGCCCTCCGGCCCCAGGGGGATCCCCGCCCATTGGTTGAACAGGGGGCCCAGCAAGAGGACGATTCCCGTCTCCACGGCGCTGGTGACGGCCAGCAGCGCAAAGGCCAGGACCAGAAGCGGAGAATAGGGCCGAATGAAAGGGAAGAGCCGGCGAAGATCCCGCACCCTGCGGATTATAACAATCGGAATCGGGCATCCCCGGGGCACCGGTCACTCCGCATATCGGAAACCGGCTCCTTCAACCCCGGCCGTGCCGGTTGACTTTGTCCGGGAGACGGTTCTAACGTTTGCCTGTCACAAGATGTTGCAGGCGCCTGCCTGGCGCGCGAACAACGGAAAGTCGAGGCAAGCATCATGGAATACTCCGGCGTGAAAAGGATCACGGAATACTCTGGCGTGGATTGGACCGAAACCACGGGCGCACGGCTATATCGAAAAGCCAAGAACATCATTCCGGGAGGAGTTCAACTGCTCTCCAAGCGGCCCGAACGGTTTCTGCCCCGGCAGTGGCCAGCCTATTTCAGCAAAGCTCGCGGGTGTGAGATCTGGGATCTGGACGGGCGGCACTTCTACGACACGACCATCCACTGCGTGGGGGCCTGCCTCCTGGGATACGCGGACCCTGACGTGAACGCGGCCGTTCGAGGCGCCATCGACAATGGAAACATGTCCACCCTCAACTCTCCCGCCGAGGTGGAACTGGCCGAGCTGCTCTGCAAACTCCACCCCTGGGCCGACATGGTGCGCTACGCCCGAGCCGGGGGCGAGACCATGACGGTTGCCGTCCGCATTGCCCGGGCCGCCACGGGGCGGGAGAAGGTGGCCTTCTGCGGCTACCACGGTTGGAGCGACTGGTACCTGGCGTCCAACCTGGGAGACCACGACGCCCTGGACGGTCTCCTCATGCCGGGGCTGAACCCGACCGGAGTGCCCCGCTCCCTGGCGGGCACCGCCCTGCCCTTCCACTACAACCGGATCGACGAATTGGAGGCCATCATCGACCGGACGGGCGGCGAACTTGCAGCCATCATCACGGAGCCGCTGCGGGACACCCCTCCCCGGGACGGCTTTCTCCACCGGATCCGCGAGCTGGCGGACCAGATCGGCGCGGTCATGATCATCGACGAGATCAGCGCCGGCTGGCGGTTCTGCCTGGGGGGCGCCCACCTGACACTGGACGTGGAACCGGACATCGCCACCTACGCCAAGTCCACCTCCAACGGCTACCCCATGGGGGCCGTGATCGGGCGCCGGGAGGTGATGGAGGCGGCCCAGAGCTCCTTCATCAGCAGCACCTACTGGACCGACGCCGTGGGACCGACCGCCGCCGTCGCCGCCATCCGCAAGATGGAGCGGGTCCGCATCTCGGAGCACACCATGAGAATCGGCGCCAAGGTACACGACGGCTGGCGGAAGCTGGCCCATCGGCACGGAATCGCCATGAAGCCGCACGGCCAATACCCCATGTCGCACATGGCCTTCGGACACGGCGAGAAGAATCTGGCGCTGCAGGCGCTGATGACCCAGGAAATGCTGGGCCGAGGCTACCTGTCCACGGGAGCGTTCACCGTCTCGCTGGCCCACACCGACGAGGTCATCGAGGGCTATCTGTCGGCCCTGGACGAGGTCCTCGGTGTCCTGAAACAAGCCCTCCGGAACGACGACCTGGAGGCCAGACTGAAAGGCCCCTTGCCCGAACAGGGATTCGGCCGACTGACTTGAGAGTTTGCGATCGGTGGTGGCGGGGAAGATCCTGAGAGCGGCCGCCGGTCTGTCGACCAGGCCAGAATCCAAGCACGGGCGGTGACTGGAAGTTCACCGCTTGTGTCCTTTGATGGACACCGCTGAAGTCCTTCCGGTTGAAGGTGACCAAGGCGTCCGCGTTACCGTTGATGGCAGCTTCAAGCACCATCTCGTCGACGGCGTCGCGGAGCTGCGGGCGCCATAATCCTTGAAAATCGGCAGATGACCTGCCGATTTTCAAGGATTATCAGGCTCCCTCGGTAATACTCACCGGTTTCGACGCGATCTACGGAATCGTTTTCGACGGCGACCGGGTCGCAAACGACTCCATCCCGCCGCCTCGGCGGCCAGGACGATGCGCGCGCACGCTTCCGCGTCGGATCCGGATTCGTGATGGTTCAGCGGGATGCGGAGCCGTTGGCAGACATGGGGCAGCGTCGTCGGGAAGATCCCCCATTGCGACCGCGCCAACTGCACCGTACAGACAAAAGGCTTTCGGGGAGCAACGACACCATGGGTGGTGCAACAGGCACGGAGGACGCTTCTGTCGAACGGCGCGTTGTGAGCAGCGACGTACTCTGCGCTGTTGATCCAAGGACGGAGAGTCGGCCAGAGCTCGCCGAAGGTAGGCGCACCACGCACGTCCTCCCAATCGAGTCCGTGGACCCAGGTGAAACTGAAATCCGGAGACGGCGGCCGAATCAGAAACGTGCGCGATACTTCGATCTCGCCTTCCCGACCCACAACAAGACCCACCGAGCACGCGCTGTCCCGGTTGTCATTGGCGGTCTCGAAATCGATGGCGACGAACCGACTCATGCCGTCAAGTTCCGTTCTCGAACGATACAGTTGCAACAATGACCGGCGACACTCTCACTGGCCAAGCCAGGGGCAACTCTCTCACCTCCATGTGACCAACCCGCTTCCGTACGCTCTTTCCTATGTTTGCTCTTTTCTCTTTCCTCTTTTCTCTTTCTTCTTTCCCCTCTGCTATTATTTCCCTCCAATTCAGTCGGCGGCTCTTACGTCAGATCCGAGCGCCGCGTTCACGCCGGCGCGGGAAAAGCCGGCCTGGGAGGTTCCTGAAATGTCCGAAGAAACAAGCGGGTCTACAGCCCAGTTAGGTGCTCGTCCCGAAGAAACCAACAAGATGCCGATCGTGCCCTATCGGGTCCTTTACACGGACCTGCCCGCGTTCTCCGACCCGGAGTGCCGCAACCAGATTCCCGACGCCCGCATCGCCATTCTCCTGCCCTTGGACCCCGACGACCAGATCCTGGAATTGGATGTGGTTCCCACTCGGTACAGCTACCAGCCGGGTCAGATCATCACCTGGGAACTGAACAACAAGCGTACCTGGGAGGCGGGCTGGTACAGAAACCCGGACACTGGACAGGTGGAACAGGCCTGGACCATGCACGTCGAATTCGTCGGCCAGGTCATCCAGCCCAAGACGCTGGAGACGAACCGGAAAAAACTGGCCGATCTGGAGCGCAGGATGGCGCCGATCGCCGCCGCGGCCGGCATCGGACAGCATTCCTCGACCCGGATCAACTGACCCCCACCGAATCGGCCGCTTCGCCGTCGAGCAGTCTCTGCAGCGTGGCTCTCGTCTCCGGATCCTGCTCCCGAGCCCATCGCCTGCGGACGGCGTCCAGCGCCTCCCGCGTGCCCAACTGCTTCAGCGCCCAACCTGCGTGGCGCCTGACCATGGGGTCCTCCGAGTTCAGGAGATCGGTCAACTCCGACGCCAGATCGGCATTGCCGGAGTTTCCCATGGCGACGGCGACGTTGCGAACGAAACCGCGCCACTTGGCCCGCTTGACGGGACTGCCGCTGAACCTCTCGCGGAACTCGTCCGGCGATAGTTGGGCCAGTTCCCAGAGTTCAGGCGACCGGTTGACGGGACGAGGCTCCAGTTCAGGGACAGAGGAATCGGGAACCGGGTGGTTCCAGGGACAGACATCCTGGCAGATGTCGCAGCCGAAGATCAGGTTGCCCATGGGCTCTCTCAGATCCTCGGGAATGTCCTCCTTCAGCTCGATGGTCAGATAGGAGATGCAACGGCGGCTGTCCAGCAGGTAGGGTGCGACGATGGCGTCGGTGGGACAGGCATCGATGCAGCGGGTGCAGGAGCCGCAGTGGTCCAGGACCGGTTCGTCATAGTCCAACTCCACGTCCAGCAGTATCTCGCCCAGGAAAAACCAGGATCCCAGCTTCCGGTCCAGAAGATTGGTGTGTTTCCCCAGCCACCCGATTCCCGCCCGGGACGCCCAGAACTTGTCCATCACCGGACCGCTGTCGACGTAGAATCTGGCCCCGGCTCCCGGCAGTTCCTCCCGGATCGACTCCAGGAGCCGCGTCATGAGGGATCCCATGACCGAGTGGTAGTCGTCCCCCGATGCGTACCTGGAGATGACTCCCCGGTTCAGGTCGTGGTAGGGCAACGGCTGGGAATGCGGGTAGGCCAGAGCGACGCAGATCATGGACCGGACTCCAGGTAACACCTTCCCCGGATCGAGCCTCTTCTCGGCCTGGCGTTCCAGATAGGCCATGGAACCCTGGAATCCGAGCTCCAACCAAGACTGGAGCTTGTCGTCGGGTCCCGGGTCCACCGGTGAGACGCCTACGGCATGAAAACCCAACTGGCGGGCTCTCTTCTTGATCTTGCGTGTGAGTTGATCGCGACGATTCGGCTTCATCCTGGCCCGGGCCTCAGCGACCTGTTGCCTCAGGGAAAACGTTCCTCAGAATCCTCTTCCCGCACCCAGGGACATGTGATACGTTTCTTCCCGGCATGGGATCCGAACTCTCCCAACCGATGGTGATCGGTGTCGTCATCATGACGATTCTGGTCATCGTGCAGACTCTTTTCACCAGTTTCCTGCTGACCTCCACTCTGCGCGGTCTCGGCTCATTGTGCCAGGAACTGACCCGGACGTCCCGGCGGCTGCGGCGAGCAGTCAGACAGGCCGACGACGGATTGGAGGACATGATTCCCGTCCTGAAGATGGTGTCCGGCTGGGCCAGCGGGGCCTCCGGACATTCCGACAGCGTCCGCGATTCGGTTCGGGAGATCGAGGAGAAAACCGTCCGGAGCCTGCATACGATGCGGACAGGAGCCCAGGAAGCGGCCTCCCAAATGAACAGGGCACTGAACCGGGTCTCCACGGAAACCTATCGCATCCATCGCACCATCATGGCGCCGACGCAGCAGATTTCGGCTCTGATTCAGGCGGGCCGGTCAATTGTGGAACGATGGTTCGGGCGGGATGGGCGACCGGCCGATGTCTACACCACGGACGAGGATATTTTCATCTAGAAGTCTGTGCCGATCCTGGTGACAACTCCCTCATCTCCTGTAGCTCAGGGCCCGTGGCAGTCCTCGCGGTTCACTCGCAGGTAATCCTCTAAGATATCAAGGTTCAATGAGTTGCGGAGCCGGTCGCTGCTACGGCGCCCGGATGTCCGGGGGTCCAACCCTTGCCGGAAGACCAGTCTGATGCTGGCGAGACATCTGAGCGATGACAAGAATGTTATCTAACGATGACAGGGACGTCAGCTAACATAGTGTGGATTTTCGTCGAAGGGAGTACGACATGTGGGAAAACGATTCGCCGAAACCATCGACCCCGACCCGAGGAACCTTCCCTGGAGTTTCCAACCAGCAAGCTGCCGAGGGGAGAAACGGGGACCGATCCTTCATCGGCTCCAGCATCACAATCAAAGGGGAGTTGAGTGGAACGCAGGATGTGCTCATCGAGGGTCGTATCGAAGGGGAACTATCCCTGACCGGGTGCAACATCACTGTGGGGAAAGAAGGCCGGCTCAAGGCCGATCTTCTGGCCAAGGTGATTCACGTCGATGGTCTTGTAGAAGGGCTCCTTCGGGGAGAGGAACAGATCCTCTTGAGTGAAACCGGACGCGTCCGAGGCAAGTTGATCGCTCCCCAAGTCGTTCTGGAAGAAGGCTGCAGCTTCAAGGGAACCGTAGACATGGGCGACCGCACGAAGGATTCCGCGTTTGAGCCCAAGGTCCAGCCGTTCGGCCAGTCTCCTGATCGGGAAATTCTTCCTGGCCCGGCACATTTTCGAGACCTTTGGTTCCCCCCTTTAATCTTCGCTCCTGTATCTTTTCTCGTTTCCGTCGGCCCAGTTTGGTAGACATTCCAGATTGTGGCAGTTTCCGTCGGTGAGACCGCACCGGACTTCGTTCTGAAGACAACGCAGAATGAGACCTTCCGGTTCAGTTCGTTACGCGGCCGGAAGGTGGTGTTGTTTTTCTACCCGGCGGACGATTCTCCGGGGTGCACGATCCAGGTTCGCGCCCTCCGCGACATTTATGAGAACCTGGCAGGACTGGACGTGGAGGTGGTCGGCATTAACAGTGCCAGCGTAGACTCACATCGGAGTTTCGCCGAATGCAATGCCTTGCCCTTTCCGATCGCCAGCGACCCGGATGATGGAGTGCGCCGCCTGTACGGAGCCTTTTCATGGAGGCTGCCCGGGCGGGTGACTTTCCTCGTGGACGAGCAAGGGATCGTGCGCGATGTTTTTTCCTCGTTGTTGCGGCCGTGGGCACACGTCAAACGGGTCAGAGGGTGGGTCAAGCCCGGTAAAAACCGGGATCCGGAGTAAGGTTCCAAGACACCGGATCAAGCGATGCGCGGGTCAGGCTTGATGGGGGGCTTTCGTGTAGGATTCATTGTCACTCGGCATATGGGCAATTTGGAATTTGAACAGGCAAGGCGGTGAGTTTTTCACGGGGCTTTTCCGTCACCCGAAGTTACAAGCTGTGATGTTGATCTGAAAGAAACGGAGGGATCATGAAACTAAATGTCTTATCCGGCATCGTCATCGTCGCATTGGCTCCGTTCGGGTGCCAGAGCGCCGGGGATTCGCCACCCGCCGGGGGAAAAGATTTGTCGCAACATAGCGGACCCTCATGGGGCTACGAGCCTGGCAACGGCCCGCGTCTCTGGGGAACGCTCGACCCAGCCTTCAGCGCCTGCGCCGTGGGAAAGGAGCAGTCTCCCATCGATCTGACCGCAGGACGGAGCGCCGATCCGGTCGCCATCGAGTTCGACTACGGGCAGACCCGCATCGCCGTCGAAAATAACGGGCACACGATTCAGGTGAACCCGGACCCCGGCAGCGGTATCGTCCTCAACGGGGTACGCTTCGACCTGCTGCAGTTTCACTTCCACCACGCCAGCGAGCATACGGTTGACGGCAAACAGCTGCCGCTGGAGATGCACCTGGTGCACCGGAATGATGACGGCTCGCTTGCGGTGGTCGGAGTTCTGTTCGAGGAAGGACCGGTCAACAATACTCTGGCACCGGTCTGGACGCACCTTCCACCCGAACCTGTGGCGTCGCACGTGGTTGCAGGTGAACTCGACCTGGCATCGTTGCTGCCCGCCAGCCGCAAGACGTGGCGCTACCAAGGATCGCTCACGACCCCTCCCTGCACCGAAGGTGTCCATTGGATCGTCCTGGCCGAGACGCTTTCCATATCAGCGGAACAGACCGCCGCGTTCGGCGCCATCTATCCGAACAACTTTCGGCCCGTGCAGCCGCTCGGCGAGCGTGTCCTGGACTGTGGCTGACGACCGAAGGCCCGCGTGGGAGCGGCGGTTTCCAACCGCCGATTTCTTGACCGACGCCAGGGACGCGCGCGGGGACGGGTGACGGGGACAGTCACTTTCTATACGTGATGGCGAGTGCCCGGGTGGTATTAGTCGTCAAGAACAGGTACCCTGTTTACTCTTTGATCGGGCTCGGCCCGAAAGTGGCGATCAACAGTACCTCATTTAGTAATCCTTCCAAGGTCGCGCCGCCAACGAATCCCTCTTACCCTTAGCTGTTGTCTGGGTCGGAAACTACAGTCATGCCGTACGGGATCTGCCTGTGTGCGCACGGCGGAGAAAAATATTTTGAATTCAAGCTTCGTATCTACGGTTTCGAACGGTTTCGAACGGTTCGAACTCCATCAAGCCCTCATTCGCGGCATTCGCGGCATTGGCTTCGAGAATCCTCGGCGGATCCAACAGGAGACTATTCCCGCCGGTCGCGCCGGTCGCGACGTGCTGGGCTTGGCTCAGACCGGCACCGGCAAGACGGCGGCCTTTGCACTGCCGATGCTCGACCGGCTTCTCAAAGTGCGCCGCCCGGGCCCTCGAGCTCTGGTGCTCGCTCCCACGCGGGAACTCGCCAATCAGATCGCGGCTGAGATCCGCACGCTGTCCAGGTTCACACGCCTGAAGACCCTCACAGTCTATGGCGGCGTTTCGACGCGTAACCAGATCAACTCGCTACGCCGGCGCCCGGAAATCATTGTGGGTTGTCCGGGACGCGTGCTCGACCTGCTCGGGCAGCAGGTGCTCCGCCTCGGCCACGTAGAAACGCTGGTCCTCGACGAGGCCGATCACATGTTTGACATGGGTTTCTTGCCCGACATTCGCAAGATTCTTGCTGCGATGCCCGAGCGGCGCCAGAACCTGCTGTTTTCGGCCACCATGCCGAGAGCAATTCGTCGACTGGCGGATGATCTATTGACGGATCCCCACGTGATCGACCTGGCCGGCACAGCCCCGGTCGCCACCGTCGATCACGGTCTGTACATTGTCGGGGAGGGGCGTAAGAGAGTTCTGCTTGAACACCTGCTCACCGGCGATGATTGCGACTCGGCCATTATCTTCACCCGTACGAAGTACCGCGCCCGGCGATTAGCGGATCAGTTGAGCAGGGACGGGCACCGAGCCGTCGGACTTCAGGGATCCATGTCCCAGGCCCAGCGCGATCGCGCCATGAGCGGGTTTCGCACCCGTCGCTTCAATATCCTTGTAGCCACGGACATCGCGGCTCGAGGCATAGACGTGAGCGGTGTTTCCCATGTGATCAACTTCGACGTGCCGAACACTCCGGAAGCCTACATCCACCGCATCGGACGTACGGGTCGTGCGGAACGCGAGGGTATCGCTTGTACCTTCGTCACCGGAATTGATCGCAGCTGGGTTCTGGCCACCGAACGCATGATCGGGGCCCAGATCCCGCGTCGGAAGGTCGTCGGCTTTGAGCCCGAAGTCGCCGAGCGGCCCCGACGCCCTCGTCGGCCCTATGGGTATTACGGACGTGGCATGGGGCCTGGCGGAGGGTCGCCCAATCGTGGGAGGAATTCCAACTCCTCTGGCCGCAGGCACCGTAGCAACCGGAAACGCATCGCTTAAGCCATTGTCACGTTAAGTGACCTTACGCGATCTGGAGCTCGGCAGCCTTTCGGGATGGACATCATCTCCTTCAGTGGAAGAGAGTAGCCCTGCCGGCGCCTGGAAGAACGGAGACCAGATCTGTTGCTCCAGGAACCCGCGACCCGGGAAATTACGATTCGAAACAATCCTCTACTGCGCCGACCGGCGATCGAGCCGGGCGGTCATCTCGACGAGGCGCCCCTGCCGCAGCACCAGGATCCGGACCTGGTCTCCCGGTTTCCGCGACCGAAGCAGGTTCCGAAGGTCCCGAAGATTACGTACCTCCCGGCCGCCGAACTCCACCAGCACGTCTTGCTCCTGCAATCCCGCGTCGTGGGCGGGACTCCAACTCAAGACCTGCGCGATCCGGACACCTCCCAGCGTCCAACTCATATCGGGGGCGATCCCCAACCAGGGCCGATCGTCAAGCGGCGTCCGCCCTTGCCGGAGGTCCACATACCGGGGCCGGCTCTCCATACGGTTCAGCCGGTTCACCACCTGACGCACCGCCTCCACCACCTGCCAGGTTCGGACCAGGTCGATCTTTTCCCAGTCGTCGGACGGCTTGTGGTAGTCCGGATGCAGACCGGTAAAGAAAAAGAGGACCGGGACTCCCGCCGCGGCGAACGACAGGTGGTCGCTCGAACCCCGGGGTGTGCTGGCGTATTTGAAGGTCAGGGGTGAGTCCGCCTCCACCTCGTGGAGCAGGTCCCGGAACTCCTCCGCCGTGCCCACTCCTCCAATCAGCACATCGCCGTCGCTGCGTCCGATCATGTCCAGGTTCAACATGGCCACGGTTTGTTCCAGCGGCAAAGGCGGATTCTGCACGTAGTGGCGAGAGCCCAGAAGGCCCAGCTCCTCGGCTGCAAATGCGGCGAAAAGCACTGTGCGGCCGGGTCGAGCTTCCGACAGGTCCCGAGCCAGGACCAGCAGCCCGGCCACCCCGGAAGCGTTGTCATCCGCCCCGTTGTGGATCTGTCCCAGTTGGTGTTCGGCCAGAGAGGATTCGTCCCCGTATCCCAGGTGGTCATAGTGCGCGCCGATCACGACCACTTCCTCGGAGTCGCCGGGAAGATAACCCAGCACGTTGTTCACCCGATGACGGACCGAGACCACGTCCACATCCAGCCGGACGGTCATCCCCTCCATGGGAAACGAGTGGGGGGTGAGGTGATGGTGAATCCACCGGTCGATCTCGGCCGGGTCGCGTCCCGCCTCACGGAGCAGCCGCTCTCCCCAACGTCCGGTCAGCCGAACGGTCGGGATCCCCACGTTGGCCACGGTTTCCAGTTCCGGGCTTCGGCGGGAACCCCGCTTGGGGTGATTGAATCGATCGGGAATCAGAATCAGCGCCACGGCGCCGCGCCGTTTGGCGTTGAGCGCCTTGTGGATCACCGTCGAATAGGACGTCAGGTCCTTGCCGTGAAAGGGACTGGACGCGAAACGCTCCTGGGGTTCGTGCTCGAACGCCACGACCACCCGGCCTCGAACATCCCAGTCGCCGTAATCGTCGTATCCAAGGTCGGGGTGGGGGGGCGTCGTGATTCCGAAACCGGCGAAGAAGAGCTCTCCGGAAACACTCCGATCCGGTCCATAGGTCACGAGCCGGTACTCGGCGCCGGCCGAGAACTCTCGTGAGCTCTTCGGCCCCTGGATCCTCAGTCGATTGTCCGGTCCCAGGTTCCGGCCCGTGGTGATGGTGAAGGGCTGGGAGTACGTGCCGTCGGCCCCGGCCGGCTCCAGGCCGATCCGGCGGAATTCCTCGGCCAGATAGCGCGCCGCCCGCTCCATGCCGGGCGAACCGTTCCCTCGTCCCTCCATCTCGTCGGAGGAGAGATGACGCAGGTGCTCCAGGAGCCGTCCCTCGTCCCGGGCGCCGGCGGCGCCGGTGAGGAAGAACAGAGCCAGGAAGGACCACCGGAGGCGCATCGTCATGCCGTTTCCTCGGGGCCTCTTGTTGGGACTTCGGGGGACAGGGATGTCCCCCCTCCTACAGGGTCGCGAAACCAGGGATCACGGCTCTTGACGAATTGGATCTGGGCGCCGAAGCCCAGGAGCTTCAGCGCCATTCTGCCCAGCATGTGGATCTGCTGCACCGTGAACGCGACCAGGATGCCTCCCCAGGAATCGCCGACGACGAGGGTATCGAAACCCAAATACAGGCCGGCCCATGCCAGAGTCAAGCCCACCAGGAACAGATAGAGTCCTGTGACGCCCAGGAAGTTCCTAATGCAGAATCCGGCGGCGGCCACTACGGCCAACAGGACGCTGGTGCGGTCTTCCAGGACGACCTTGATTCGAGCGTAGTCCAGGATCAGGTCCAGTCCCAAAATCAGGACGAGGACCAGAAGATAACGCGCCAGACTCAGGTAGAAACCCGTGAGTTCCGTTGCAGCGGCGTCGGATAACGAGTCGACCCACCCGTTCACGGGGGTCAAAAGCACGTGCCTCAAGAACCAATAGAGAAGAAGCGCCAGCACGCTCAGCCTGAGGAACCGGCCGAAGTACTCGGCTCCATTGCGCAGAAACCCCCGGGTGTTGCCCCCGCCGGGGTGGAGATGGAGGGCGCTGACCGCCGCCGAGAGCACGAACGTGTGCAGCAGAAGATAGATGGCGGCGGCGCCGAGAATCGCAGCCGGCAACTTGCCGAAGCCGTCTTCCAGCAGAACCTCCAAGGTGTGGAGGAAGGGACCCGGCCCCAGGACCCAGGGACCGAAGCTCTCGGCCGCCCCCTGGACCCGGTCCCGGAAGAGCTGGTACCAGTCGTAGTCCAGCGCCGTCACCAGCCGCTCCCGATAGATGCCGGAGCCCAGAGAGGATTCGAAGCTCTCCATGAAGGGCAGGAGCAGGATCGACGCCGATCCCAAGATCACCAGATAGAGATAGAGGATCGACGTCTTGTGGGCCGACAGATTCCGCCAACCCTGAGCCACGCATCCAGTTAGGGTCATGAGATCAGAGCGAAGGTTTCCATCAGATTCTGCAACCAGAAGAGCCACTTCGCGGTCCATTTCCATGTGGCCAGAGAGCGCCCGCCACTCGTTGGCGGCTTCACCAGCCGACTGTTGTTGGTGGGATCGATGTCCAGAAGCAGCTTCCGGTCGGGATCGACCACGGCCGACTTGAGCCGCGACGGCCGCTTGAACTCGTACCGGACCCACCGGTACTGCCCGTCCCACAGGCGGCGGAACCGCTTCCCGTCCTCGAACTCCATGACCACGTCGACGGGAAACCGCCCACCCTGCAACCGGGTCACCACCACGCGGCTCCAGTAGACCGTCTTCGCCGCAGTCAATTCTCCGTCAGAGGCCTCTCCGGCGGCTTCCGTTTCCTTGTCCGGCTCCGGGACCGCAGGTTCTGTTTGGGCCGGAACCTGGGTCTCGGCACCCTCGCCGACATCGGTGACGGTCACTTCCTCAACGGCTTCGACTTCGCCAGGAGGAACCCCCTTCAATTCCGGAATGGCCATGGACCGGGCTTCGGTCACTGCATAGTCGACCGTCTCGGCGCTGTGGAGCGTCTCTCGGAAGAACCATTCCAGATCCTCGCCGGCCACCTCGCTGACCGTCTGCACGAAATCCCCGGTCGTGGGATGACGGTAGCGGTAACGCTCGAAGTAGGTCCGGATCGCCCGCAGCATGACCTCGGAGCCCAGATACCGTTCCAGGGTCCACAGCACCATATCGGGCTTGGCGTAGGCGTTGACGAAATAGCTGCGCCGGTTCCGAAAACTCCAACTGTTGCGCGTCATGACGTCCAGGCGTCCACCGCGGCGCACCCAGTGCAGGTTGCGGGTCTCGAAGGGACGGACCACCGAGGGGAACGACAGAGGGATCTCCCCCAGGAGCCATTCCACGTGCACCCTGGGAGCATAGGCGTCGCGAGCGGCCCGGTCCGTGGCCCAGGAGGTGATCCCTTCGTCCAGCCAGGCCTCTTCGGCTTCGTTGCTGGCCACCAGGCCGTACCACCACTGGTGGCCCACCTCATGGATGGTGACCCCTTCGGGCGAGAGCGTCTCCGGAGGCGACCAGAAGTCGGTCCGGCCGGTCACGAGAGTGGGGTATTCCATTCCCCCGGTGCGGCTGTTGTAGGGCGGATCGACCAGGGTGAGCACCGAGTACGGATAGGGTCCGAACCAGGTCCCGAAGAGGCGCAGGGAATGCTCCATGGCCCGGAAGTACCTTTCCTCCAGATGCGCGTGCTCCTCCAGCAGAAGCAGCCGCATGTCGACGGAGGGCAGGCCGGGGTGTTCGAATCGGCGAGTCCGGGGAAGCAGCCGGGAGCTGGCCACCCAGGTGAAGTCATGCACGTTTTCCTGCTGGAAACGGTGCGTGTGGGTTCCGTCTCCATTGTCGGTTTCGCCGACTTGGCGTCCCGTGGCGCCCACTACCATGCCCGACGGCACGGTCAGGCTCACCTTGAAGTCCCCGAAGTCGGCGAAGAACTCGGAGTGGAAGTGATATTGGTGGCAATACCAGGCGCCATCGGCGAAGACCCCCAGCTTGGGAAACCACTGGGCCGCGAAGTAGTAGTCCTCCACCCAGCCGGTCCTGCGGACGCCCCGGGGAAGCTTGGAGGTGAACTCGATTCGAAAGCGCACTTGCTCGCCGGGCGCGAGAGGCCGGTCCAACTTCACCAGGAGCACCGTACGGTCCTGGGCATTGTCGTCGTCCGGATGGATGAAGCGGCGGCTCACCACGCGGGTGGGAGCCTCCGCTCCGTCTGCCTCGACCTGGATGGAACCCACGTCGATGAAGCCCCAGTAGTCCTCCGGGATCGGGTCCTTGCCCCTCCAGAAGGGGGCGAACGCCTGCTCCCACGCCATGGTGGACCGGTTGTTCCGGAAGGCATTCAGATAGAGGTGAAAGTGGAACTCCCGGATCGGTGTGTCCGAGGAGTTTCGCCAACTCAGCACCTGTTGGGCTTCGACCGTCTTCGATACCGGATCCAGCTTGGCCTGGATGTCATAGCTGAGATTCCGTTCCGGAGCAGCCGGCGTACGGTCTTGACCGGGGGTGGCCGCCGCGAGGACGGAAATCGTCAGCCAAAGCGCCAGCAGCCCAATCACTCTCATTGAAAATCCAGTCCGGCCAGCTTCCGCCGGCCGCCGGGCCGGGAACTCAATTCCTCTCCGGATGCTCGGGCCGGAGGGACTGAAAGCCGGAGACCAAATTCTTCGCCTTCAGCTTCCGGTCCAGCACCCCCAGGACTCCACGCGCCCGCATGGCCAGATCGCCCGTCTCCAACAGCCTCTGCTTGTCGTAGACGGAGAGGTCCAGGCAACAACAGATCAGGTTGATCATGGTCAGAAAATCAAGCCGGCCGGCCAATTTTGGCTCCAGCGGCGGAAACCGGATCTCGGGCGCCAACTCGTTCAGCCGTTTGGCCAGCTTCCAGCGAAGGGCCTGCGCGTCACGTTCGTCCGGCGCTACATCCTCCAGAAGCCGGACCCGGGCCAGCCGGAAGGGAGTTTCCTGCAGGAATTCCAGGATCTGGTAGCGCTGGAGCCCCCGGAGCAGGAGATTGTATTTGCCGTCCTCGAGCTCTTCCGGCTGAGTGATCAACCCCATGGTCCCGGTTCCGAAGACCGCCGGGGAGCCGTGGTATTGGGGGCGCGATCCCTCCCGGAGCAGGACCATGCCGATACGGCCGTTCCCATCCAGGGCGCTGGCGACCATGGCCTTGTAGCGCGGCTCGAAGATGTGCAGGGGGAGGAGCACCCGGGGGAAGAACACCACTCCGGGAAGTGGAAAGATGGGGAGCTCAATGGTTCGACCTTGAGCCGTCAACGATTCAACCTCAACCGGTTTTCTCCCTCACCCCGGATCAATTCGCCAAGGACCTCAGAACATAGTGAAGGATGCCCTGATGCTCGAAATAGGCCAACTCATTGGGGGTGTCGATTCGAACCAGGACCGGGAACTCCGCAACCTCGCCCTCGGGAGAGGTGACCTGCATCCGGAGGCGGGACCCCGGCTCCAGACCCTTCGAGAGGCCCGCCAGCCCGTACGTCTCGTAGCCGCTCAATCCCAGGGACCGGCAATCCTCCCCGTCCATGAATTGCAGGGGCAGGACACCCATGCCGATGAGGTTGCTCCGGTGGATCCGTTCGTAGGTCTCGGCCAGAACGGCCTGGACGCCCAGCAACCGGGTTCCCTTGGCCGCCCAGTCCCGGGAAGATCCCGAACCGTATTCCTTGCCGGCCAGAATAATCAGGGGCGTCCCTTCGCGCTGGTACTCCATGGAGGCGTCATAAATGGAGACGACGTCGCCTCCGGGTGAGCATCGGGTGTATCCGCCTTCGATGCCGGGAACCAGTAGATTCCTGAGCCGGATGTTCCCGAAGGTCCCTCGCACCATGACTTCGTGGTTGCCGCGCCGCGAGCCGAAGGAGTTGAAATCGGCGGGTTCGACTCCCTGCTCCATGAGGTAGCGGCCGGCAGGTCCGTCCGCCGGAATTGCCCCGGCCGGAGAAATGTGGTCCGTGGTCACCGAGTCTCCCAGCAATGCCAGGACCCTCATTCCCTGCAGGTCCCGGAGCGGTTCCGGATTCCGGCGCATGCCATCGAAGAACGTCGGCCTCCGGACATAGGTGGAATCCGCTTCCCAGGAGAAGCCTTGGCCCTGGGGCGCGGGCAGCGAGCGCCACTTCTCGTTCCCGGTGAAGACGTCGCCGTACTTGTCCCGGAACATCTCCGGCAGCACGGCTTCGCCGATCACCGCCTGAATCTCCTCGTGGGTCGGCCAGATGTCTCGCAGAAACACCTCTCGTCCCTGGGAATCGTGGCCCAGGGGCTCGTGGTAAAGATCGTGATCCATTCTGCCGGCGATGGCGTAGGCGACGACCAGAGGCGGCGAGGCGAGGTAGTTGGCTCGAACGTCCGGGCTGATCCGACCCTCGAAGTTGCGGTTTCCCGACAGGACGGCGCACACCACCAGGTCCCGCTCATGGACCTTCTTGGAAATCGGCGGGGCCAGGGGACCACTGTTGCCGATGCAGGTGGTGCAGCCGTAACCCACCAGATCGAATCCCAGGGCGGCCAGGTCCTCCATCAGACCGGCCTTCTCGAGGTACTCCGTCACCACCTTTGATCCCGGCGCCAGACTGGTCTTGACCCAGGGCTTTCGGACCAGGCCCAGATGGACCGCTTTGCGGGCCAGGAGTCCGGCTCCCACCATGACGGAAGGGTTCGAAGTGTTGGTACAACTGGTGATGGCGGCGATAACCACGGAGCCGTGGTCCAGATCGACGGCGCCGGAGCCGTTTCCGTCTCCCTGCGCGATGGGCAGCGAATCCTCTGCAGCAGGTTTTCCGTTCCCGGCCGATCGGGACAGGAACTCCAGAAACGCCGGTTTGGACTGTGTCAATGGGATTCGGTCCTGCGGACGTTTCGGACCCGCAATAGCGGGTTCGACTGTGGACAAATCCAGATTCACGGTGTCGCTGTACTCGGCCTCCGGACTCCCGGGACCGTGGAACATTCCCTGGGCCTTGGCGTAGCTCTCCACCAGGGCCACCTGATCCGGCGGCCGCGCCGTCAGCCGCAGGTAGTTCAAGGTCTCGTCGTCGATGGGAAAGATGGCGCAGGTGGCTCCGTACTCGGGAGACATGTTGCCCAGCGTCGCCCGGTCCGCCAGTGACAGGCCGGCGATCCCGGAGCCGTAGAACTCCACGAACTTCCCCACGACTCCCTTTTCGCGGAGCATCTGGGTGATCCGCAGCACCAGGTCGGTGGCCGTGGCTCCCTCGGGCAGAACGCCGTGGAGCCCGAATCCCACGACCTGGGGCAAAAGCATGCTGATGGGTTGCCCCAACATGGCGGCTTCCGCCTCAATGCCGCCGACTCCCCAACCCAGGACTCCCAACCCGTTGACCATGGTGGTGTGGCTGTCGGTCCCGACCAGGGTATCGGGATAGCAGAGGGGTGTTCCGTTGTCTCCCGACTGGAAGACGACCCGGGCCAGGTACTCCAGGTTCACCTGGTGGACGATTCCCGTAGCCGGGGGAACCACCCGGAAATTGTCGAACGCGGCCTGGCCCCAACGCAGAAAGGCATAACGTTCCAGATTGCGCTGGAATTCCTTCTCCACGTTGAACCCGAAGGAACGGCCGGTCCCGAAGGAGTCGACCTGCACCGAGTGGTCGATGACCAGTTCGGCCGGCACGAGCGGATTGATCCGGTCCGGGTCCCCGCCCATCTCGATCATGGCGTCCCGCATCGCCGCCAGGTCGACGACCGCGGGAACTCCGGTGAAGTCCTGCAGCAGAACCCGGGCCGGACGGAAGGCGATCTCAGGTTGGGTTCCGGCGGCGGAGTCCCAATCGGCCAGGCTGGACACGTCCTCGGCGGTCACCGTGACCCCGTCCTCGTGCCGGAGCAGATTCTCCAGCAGGATCTTCATGCAGAAGGGGAGCCGCGAAACGCGGCCCACCCCGCTACGCTCCAGCAAAGTGAGATCGAAATAGTTGGCTTCGACGTTACTTGTCGTCAGTTTGGATCGGCAGCCAAAGCTGTCGCGGCTCTCTCCCATAGTGGACCGGTCCTTTCTCGGAAACGGCTCCAAAAATACCCCCGATCACCAGCGCAAGGCAACCGGCTGGAGCGGCGACTTTCTTGTCGCCGACCGGGAGCGGCGGTTTTCTTGCCGCCGATTGGGAGCGGCGACTTTCTTGTCGCCGATTGGGAGCGGCGACTTTCTTGCCGCCGATTGGGAGCGGCGACTTTCTTGTCGCCGATTGGGAGCGGCGACTTTCTTGTCGCCGACCCGGGGGGTTAGGGGGACGGAGTCCCCCTCTACGCTTTCTGGCCAACGAATCGCATAGCAGCGCAGAAGAGCAGGCGGCAAGAAAGCCGCCTGTCCCAGTGGGCGGCAAGAAAGCCGCCTGTCCCAGTGGGCGGCAAGAAAGCCGCCCCTCCCAGTGGGCGGCAAGAAAGCCGCCCCTCCAGTGAGCGACAAGAAAGTCGCCTCCTAGCTCCTCCGCTTCCTCGGCGGACGGAACAGGTGCGTGGGCTGACCCAGGAAAAACTCCGCCGCCTCGCCCAAGGTCTCGGAAAGCGTGGGATGGGCATGAATGAAGAGCGTCAGATCTTCGGCCAGTGCCGCCATCTCGATGGCCGCCACCCCCTCCGCGATGAGCTCCCCGGCGTGGGCGCCCACGATCCCGACACCCAGGACCTGCCCCGAGTCGGGCTCGAGAATGATCTTGGTCATACCCTCGGGCCTTCCCATGGTCTGGGCCCGGCCCGACGCCGCCCAGGGGAACCGCACCACCTGGACCTCCTGTCCGGTGGCCTTGGCTTCCCCTTCGGTAAGGCCGCACCAGGCCACCTCGGGATCGGTGAATACGACGGCCGGAATCGCCTCCGGCTCGAAACTGGATTCCTCGCCGGCGATGACCTCGGCGGCCACCTTGGCTTCCCTGGTGGCTTTGTGAGCCAACATGGGCTGGCCGGCCACGTCCCCGATGGCGAAGATCGCCGGATCGTCGGTCCGGCACTGCGTGTCCGTCCCGATGAAGCCCTGGGCGTCCACCGTCACCCCCGTGTTTTCCAGGCCCAGGCCTTCCGAATTGGGACGGCGGCCCACAGCCACCAGCACCTGATCGAAGCCGTGTGTCACCGTTTCACCCGGCAACTCCAGCTCCACCTCCAGTCCGTCCTCGATTTCCCGGACGCGTCCGACGCGGCTTCGCAGATGGACGGCTTCGAAGTGACTCCGGATCCGTTTCTCCAGAGGCCGGACCAGATCCCGATCCACACCGGGAAGCAGACCGTCCAACATCTCCACCACCGTGACCCGGCTTCCCAAGGCCGCGTAGACGGTCCCCAACTCCAGGCCGATGTACCCCCCGCCGATCACCAGCAGGTTCTCGGGGATCGTCTCCAGGTCAAGCGCCGTGGTGGAATCCAACAGGCGAGGGCTGTCGACCGGCATGCCGGGCAAGACCACCGGCCGTGAGCCTGTGGCCAGGACGGCGTGGGAAAAGTCGATCTCCGTGGTGTCGTCTCCGCTGACTGCCAGTCTGCTGGAGGACAGGAATCGAGCCCGTCCCCAGATCATCCGCACGCCTCGCTGGCGGGCCAGGTGGGCCACTCCGGACGCGAGACGGTCGATGACCGAGCGTTTCCAGGCGCGGAGCCGGTCCAGATCCACCCTCGGCTCCCCGACCTCGATGCCCAGCCGGTCCGCCTCCCGAATCCGGGTCAGGAGGTCCGACACATGGAGCAGGGTCTTGGAGGGGATGCAGCCGTCATGGAGGCAGACGCCTCCGGGCCGTCCCCGGGCATCCACCATCACCACCTGAAGGCCCAGATCGGCCGCCCGAAACGCGGCCGCGTAACCTCCGGGTCCGGCTCCCACGACCACGACGTCGGCCCGATGCTTCGCTAGTTCCATACCATCCTCCGCCTCAATCGGGCTCGGCTCTCCAGAGACTCTTCGCCGGCTCCGAACCGGATCCCGGACTTCAGGAATACCTCTCCCTCCTCGGGCAGAGGAGAGTCCTCCAGCACCGCCTCTACCCGGAGCTGAAATACGGAGCAGGACTCACGATCCCCTCTCCAACGAGCCCGTCCCTTGACGTAAACGACGAAGTCCGCGTTCACGAACAGGAGCGTACAGCGGCGCCCGGTCTTGAGGAAGCGTCCCGAACGGCTTCCGTTGTGGACGAAGAATCCGAGACTCCCGTCTTGGAGAAACAGTTCGTAATAGGACAGGAGAGCGACATGCGGAAATCCCTCCGGGTCCACGCTGACGAGCGGAATCGCCTCCGTAAGCGGAGGATCTCTTCGGATCTCGGCCACGATCCGGTCCGGTATCTCGGTCCCCACGTTTCTGGCCACGGGTCTCATTCTAGCAGCAGCCCCGCGGAACCGGCGCCTTGCCGGCCGTCCCCATATTTGCCAGCCATTTCCCCCCTAAGCTATAATTTGCCGTTCTGCAAGGGCCTATAGCTCAGCTGGTTAGAGCGCACGCCTGATAAGCGTGAGGTCAGTGGTTCAAATCCACTTAGGCCCACCACTTCCCTGTCCGGCGACGAGCCGCCCATCGGGGAGCGGCGGTTTCCCAACCGCCGAACTCCCGATTTTCCCCTTTTTCTCATCTCCCATTCGTGACGAAGTCCCAGAAAGCCGCATAGAATGAGCCCATGCAACCAAAAAACACCACCTTCCGCCGATTGCTGATCCTGGGAGTGGTTTCGGCCCTGGGACTGGTGGCCGCCTGGACCCCTCCGAGCCAGGACTCCGGAACGCACCCGACCCGTTTCCCCGAGATCGAGGGACCCACGCCGTGGACCGCCAAGGGTCTGCTGAACAAGCCCGAAGACTTCCAGTTCATCATCGTCTCCGACCGCACCGGAGGCCACCGGGAGGGCATATTTCGCAGCGCGCTCCGCAAGGTCAACCATTTGCGGCCGGAGTTCGTCGTCAGCGTGGGAGACCTCATCGAGGGGGCGACGGACGACCTGGAACAGGTCGAACGGGAGTGGTCGGATTTCCGGGAGGCCGTCGACATCCTCCGGATGCGGTTCTTCTACGTGCCCGGAAACCACGACATCTGGGACGACACGGCCCACAGGGAGTGGACGAAGCGGTTCGGCCCCACCTATTACCACTTCGTCTACAAGGGGGTCCTGTTCCTCTGCCTGAACACGGAAGACGGGGCTCCCAGCCGGATCGGACCCGAGCAGGCCGATTTCGCGCGGCGGATCCTGGAAGCCAACACCCAGGTCCGCTGGACCCTGGTCTTCCTCCACAAACCCCTCTGGGACTACCAGGCGGGATCGGGATGGGAAGCGGTGGAACAGGCCCTGGCCGGCCGTCCCCACACGGCATTCGCCGGCCACCGGCACCGCTACGTCCGCTACCAGCGCGACCAGTACAAGTACTACCAACTGGCCACCACCGGCGGCGGCAGTCCCCTCTCCGGGCTCTCCCACGGCCGCTTCGACCACATCAGTTGGGTCACCATGACCGCCGACGGACCGGTGATGGCCAACCTGAAGCTGGACGGGATCCTGGGAGAGGACGTGCGGACCGAGGCCATGGCGCAACTCACGAATCGGCTCGGCGGTGAGCATGCGGTTCGACTCGATCCCATCGCCACCGATTCCCCCGGGCGCGGACGGACTTGGCTCAAGATGGAAAACCGGGCGGATCTACCGCTCGAGGTCCGAGTCCGCTGGGAAGCCCACACCCATCTGACACCGTCCCCCTACGCCGTCGTCAAGACTCTGGCGCCCGGCTCCGCCGAGAAACTGGAGGTCACGCTGAATTGGCCCGAGTCCTGGCAACCCACCGCCGAAGACGCCCTGGCGGCGGAAGTGCGGACCACCTACCGGCCGGACCAGCTCCCGCGGCCCGTCTCCTGGACTCGAACCATCTACGCCGCGGCGGAGCACCGCCCGCTCATCGCTCACCGGGAGGAGGGCCCGCCGACCCTGGACGGACGGCTTGACGATTGGCCTTCCCTACCCGTCTCCATGGCCCGGCCCCGGCAATTGACCGGTGATCCCTCCAACTGGACCGGTCCTCAAGATCTCGGAGTTCGCTTCGGCCTGCTACAAGATCAGGCGTACGTGTATCTGGGCGTAGAAGTACGGGACGACCGGCGGATCCACCTGGCCGGCAAGCGGTCTTCGCTCCGGGACAGCATCGTCCTGTACCTGGATCCCCGTCCCGCCGAATCCGGAGGCCAGGGCGATTCCGATGACGCCAACGCAGCGAGTCGTGACCGTACTGTACGACTCGCCCCGGGCTCCCAGCCTGGAGCCGCCATCGTGTTCCGGGGCCGGGACCCCATCGACGGCCTGCGGGCCTGGAGTTCGCCCAATCCGACCGGGTATACCCTGGAGGTCGCCATTCCCCATGCCTCCCTGGACGCAATCGCCGGGGCCACCTGGCGGAGCTTGCGCTTGAACCTGATGGTTCGAGACGTGGACACTCCCACCGGGTCGCGGGCGGACTTCTGGTGGCGATCCCGTTGGGGGACAATGGAATCGAATCCCGAATCGGGATGGTTTCGCCGATTCGAGAGGTGACGCTCAACCGAGGAACCGGATCATGAATCAGCAACCATTCTCCAGGCGTTCTCTCCTGCAGGGGACGCTCGCCGGCGGAATCGCCGCAGCGCCGTACGTCTACTCGCGCCGCGCCGTCCCCAGCCCCGAGGCTCTGACCGGCAAGTCTCTGCGAGAACCGATCCGATCACGTGTCATGGCCGGCAGGGAAACCATCCTGGCCGAGTTGAAGCCAACTCCGAAGCAGCTCGAACACGGGCTCCAGCTCCACCACGACGCTTACGTCGCCGATCTCATGGGCGCCGTCTACATCGCCGCCGCCATCGGGCAGCCGGGGCCGCGACTCGAGCATAAGCTCCGGTGGGATCGGCAGGAACTGGAAGCCGAAGGCGTCGATCCCAGCGACGCCTCTCGGCTGGTGCGCCGGACCTGGTGGGAACACAAACCCTTGGAGTCCGCCTTCGAAATCGGTTGGCAAGAGGACTGGCGGGCTCTTTACCAGCTCACGGGATTGGATCTGGCCATAGAGGACAACGCCGGCCACTACACCTTCGATCAGTGCCTGCGCTGGATGGCCACCTCCAATCTGGCCTACGGCCGCTTGCCGGACGTGGTGCGGATTGCGAGTGCTGAGAATCTACGCCAGGCCCGCAGCCAGGGAAAGCTGGGACTCCTGTCCCAACTCCAGGGCGTCCACGCCCTCTGGGTGCCCGGAAAGTCGGTGGAACACCTGGACCTCTTCTACGGACTGGGAGTGCGCATGGCCCAGCTCAGCCACACCCACTCCAACGCCGTGGCCTGGGACGCCTACCAGCTCTGGCACCGGGACCCGGGTCTCTCCCGGGAGGGCCACGAACTGGTGCGCCGGATGAACGAACTCGGCGTCGCCGTCGATCTCTCCCACGCCGCTCGCCGGACCGCGCTCGATGCGGCCGAGACCTCGGTCGAGCCGGTGATCAACAGTCACACCGCCTGTTCTTCCGTCTACCGGGACATCGACCAGCGCAACGTGGACGACGACTACCTGCGAGTGGTGGCGGGCAAGGGCGGACTCATCGGGATCTACATCATCGACCACCGGCTCTGGAATCAAGGGGACCCGGGTAACCGTTCAAAATGGAACAGCGACCCGCCCCGTCCGGCGACCTTCGAACAATTCGCCCGGCACCTGGAACACGCCGTCAAGGTGGCCGGGATCGACCACGTCGGCATCGGCACCGACTTGACCTATATTCCGAATTACACAGCCCGGCCCATGGAGTGGAGCAACTGGCCCTACTGGACAGTCGGCCTGGTGGCCCGCGGCTTCAGCGACGAGGAAATAAGGAAGATTCTGGGCGGGAACGCCCTGCGCTTTCTGGAGAGGGTCCTGGACAAAAAACCCTGGGGAGCCTATGGCTCCGGATAACCTGACGGCTCCGGAAACACACATTCTATTCCCATTATCTGCCGTCGAATGACATTATTCATGTATTTACACATCTATATCTTTATATCTATTGCCGCTGGAGGCGTGTGTGCTTCCTCACGCCTGTATCTCCCCGCAGCGGGGGAAACATAGGTAGCTGTCAACTTATTTAAATATCCGAATTGTCTCGAAGCAAGAAATATGAATTAATAGGAAAACCGAATACCAAAAATGCAAAAGAACCCATTTTGCTACGCTCTGATTCGTCGCGGAAAAGCCCATCAGGACCTGCTGTTCAAACGTCGCTACGGCACGGCTACAGGCAAGTGCGCTTTCAACCTTTGGGCGATGCACTTGAATATTGATGATTCTGACCCGGCGTCAGTGCTCATTTTTGTTCGGGGAGACCTGCCTGACAAAAAGATAATGAGCGAGATCAACAAGGCGCAGACCTTTTTTCGGGAACAGACCGAAGAGAGATTTCAGTAGGGGCGCCCCTTGTGTGGTGCCCTCTTCGCCCCAAAGCGGAGCAAGACGGGGCCAGACGAAGAGCCGGCGGCTGGACAGCCGCCGGTGATGAACCGGTCCTCGCCATAGTCTCGCCGATCGCCCTTCTTCTTGCCTCGGCGACGCGCGGCCGCCGGATTCAATAGGAGGCCGCACGAAACTCGGGAAGGCCCGCGGTCGCCTTGTAGCCTGACGGTTCCAGGACCACGATGGTGGGCCGTCCGTCACAGGCGCGCTGGGTCGGGAACGTGATGGTGTGATGGCGGGCGACGATAACCGGGTCGCGCGGACGACGATTCAGAAAAACGTCCACGGGAGTCATGTTGCCGCCGGGAACTCCCCGGAATCCGAAGGGCGGCAGAGCGTAGTGCATGGGAACGATCCAGGTGGGCTGCAGGATATCGATCATCCGGTCCAGGGCTTCCAGCGGGACCGTGAACCCCGCGCCCACCAACGCCATCAACACGTCGCACCGGCCCGCCCACGGCGCCAACTCCTCCCGGCCCAGCTCGTATCCCACATCCCCCATGTGAGCGAACCAGAGACCGCCGGCCTTGAAGGCGTAGAGAGCGTTGTCTTCGGGGCCGTCGGGATGATCCGGCGTCTCCGCCGCCGGAATGGCCGCCACGGGCTGACCGTTGATGTTCTCCTCCGCCCGTCCGTTGGCCACGTCGAGGGCGTTGATCACGTGAGGCTCACCCCTGACCAGGGACACGTTGTCGTGCAAGTCATCGGTCAGCGAACTGACGATCACGATGTCGCCGTCCAGACTCAGGCCGTCGTTCCCCAGACCTGTGATGGTCAGGGTGAACGGGTCCGTGACCAGGGTCGGCTTTCCCTCTTCCAAGACACGAAAGCAGGCATGCCCTACAAACTCGAGTCGAACACTCATCACACCTCCCCGCCCCGATACTGGCGCAGCGTCTTCTCCATCGCCATGCGCTTCATCGCCACGTCGACCCCCACGATGAATATTCGGACACCCAGATCGGAATAGTACTGCGCATCGTCGGGTCCGGAGGCGGACATGACCGAAATCTTGCCCGCATCGCGGGTCACCTGCAGGATGCGCTCGATCTTGGGAGTCAGGTCGTCTTTCGCCTCCCGGCCACCGAGACCCAAGCCGGTGGCCCAGTCCCCGGGGCCCACGGAGACCATGTCGATTCCCTCGAGGCCGATGATCTCTTCCAGGTTTCCGTATCCCTCGTCGCTCTCGAACATGACCATCATCCGCACCGTCCGGTCGGCCCGGCGCAGGGTCTCCAGCGGATCAGGGCCAAGCTGAAAGCCGATCCCGGCGCTGGTGGAGGATACGCCTCGCTGTCCCAGGGGCGGGAACTTTCCCAGTTGAACCAACCGGGCGGCCTGCTCCACGGTCCGGACGTCCGGCAGGGTCACGATCCGAACGCCCCCGTCCACCAGGGGCTGGACGTTGGTTCGCAGCAACTCGGGGATCCGCACCAGGGGCACCATCCCCAGATGTTCGATGCTGCGGGTGAGCCGGATCAGCTCGGGAATGGACTGGGGACAGTGCTCCAGATCCAGCCAGACCAGGTGGTAGCCGGCCTGCGCCATCAACTCGATGTCGGTCAAAGTCGCGTCCCGGCACAGGACGCCGTAGAGATGTTCGTGCTCTTGGAGTAATTCGCCGAGACGATCTGTAAGCAGGGGAGCCATCGACACCTCCGATTCGGCGCCAAGTTTACCCAGGAGGGAACGTCGGCGGCCAGCCCAATATATTGCGCTTTGACCCGGGTACCTTGAGGAGGTGGCAGCGGTCCGGGCATGCCGGAAACGGACAGACTGAGTTGTGGACGGCGGCGGCGCTCGGGTTCGGAAGTCCCGGACCGGCGAACTCAACCGGCTGCGAGCCACGGACTGATGGTTCTTGCCAACTGGGAACTACAAGCCTTCGCCTACTACTCAACGGACCTATCATTTCGGGGTGCACCCTCCAGCTACGATCCGGCCGGATCCTGATCTTCGACGACTACACTTCCCCGTCCCGCCGGATCTACGGCCGCAGGATCGAAGTGAAGCGGCGGTAAAGGCGGGCTGGACTGTCTCGACGTAAATATTGGACGCGGCGGTACCCGCCGTTCGGTAACGGAGGAGAACACCGGCGGTCGCCGGCAACGGATTGGCGGCGAGCTTGAGCGACTGGAGATAAAACCATGACTGAAGGAAAATCCCGTACCGGATTCAGCGGCGCCGTGAGGGTTATGCTCGCGGTGCTGATCGGCATGCTCGCCGGCGGCGTGTTCAATGCATCGCTCGGCGAGCAAGGCGCGGACACGCCGGCGTTCGCATTGATCGGCGGAGTATTGGGGTTCGCCGCTGTGATCGTGGCGCGGGTCAGGCGGCGAGGGCGCGAGGCGCGGGAGGACTGACGAAGGAGACACGGGTCAGGCGTCGGCCGTGAAGACGGGGACAAGAATGTTCCCGCTCCCTGGGCGAACCGCTTAATTCTGGCCCCACTCGCCCTCCCCTTTCACAAAAAACATTTCCTCAAGCACAATCCCTCTCTTGCGCATGATCCACCATCCGTGACGCAGTGAATCAACATACACGCCTTCCGTGACGTACCCGTCCTTGTCGCGCTCGACCCAATGCCCGTGACGCTTCCCCGCCTCATAGGGGCCTTCCAGGACGCTCCCGTCCGCCAAACGCAACACCCATTGGCCCTGCTCCTTCCCCGCCTCATACGCGCCTTCCAAGACGTCCCCGTCCGCGTAGCGCTCGACCCAATGACCCTGGCGTTTCCCCGCCACAAACGGGCCTTCCTGCACGCCCCCGTCCGCGTAGCGCTCGACCCAGTGACCCTGGCGCTGGCCCGCCACAAACGGGCCTTCCATCACGGTTCCGGAATGGAAGCGCAACATCCACCGGCCCTGGCGTTTCCCCGCCTCGTATGGGCCTTCCTGGACGGTCCCGGAAGCCAGGCGCTCAACCCAGTGGCCGTGACGCTTCCCCGCCTCATACGGGCCTTCCGAGACGTTACCGGAAGCGAAACCCAACACCCACCGGCCCTGCTGGTTCCCGTCCACAAACGGGCCCTCCATGACGGTCCCGGAAGCGAAGCGTAGTTTCCATTGGCCATGACGCTCCCCGGATTCGTACGAGCCCTCCTGCACGGTTCCGTCCGCCAGACGCTCGACCCAATGGCCGTGACGTTTCCCCGCCTCGTATGAGCCCTCCGCGACGGTCCCGTCCTGGTCGCGGTAGACCCACCGGCCCTGTGCCTTTCCAGCTACAAGGGATCCTGTTTTTTCCTTGGTTTTCCTACCCCCGTCCCAGTCCTCCGTGAGTGTGCCCGTGCCTTGAGCCAAACCCTCGGCACACTCTGAACTCCAGGCCACAGTCTCGTCGGGCTGGTAATGGTTGATCCAAGCGGAACATCCCGGGTGGTTGGTCAGTTCCATCCAGCAGGACGCGCCCTCCGGCTGGCCCTTGCACCGGACCCCCTCCGCGGCAGAACCCGCTCCCGCTCCAGGGTTCCCCCGAGTCTCCGGAGGAAGCGGGCCGGCGAGACCGGAACTACTGAACAGGACCAAAACAACCAGGAGTCTGCGGCGCAGGCTCCTGGAGTGCGGATCGGACCTGTCATGGAGAGGCTCTCCTGCTAACTTTGGCCCCACGCTCCTTCCCCCTTCACAAAGTACGCTTCCTCAACCACGACCCCTTTCCTGCGCTTGAACCACCATCCGTGGCGCTTCCCCTCCTCATACGGGCCTTCCTGGATGATCCCGTCCGCCAAACGCTCAACCCAATGGCCCTGCTCCTTCCCCGCTTCATACGAGCCTTCCAAGACGGACCCATCCGCGTAGCGCTCGACCCAATGACCCTGGCGCTGTCCCGCCACGAACGGGCCTTCCATCACGGTCCCGGAAGCAAAACGCAACTCCCACTGTCCCTGGCGTTTCCCTGCCTCATACGGGCCTTCCTGCACGGTCCCATTCGCCAAACGCTCGACCCAGTGGCCGTGACGCCTACCCGCCTTAAACAGGCCTTTTGAGACGTTCCCGGAAGCGAAACTCAACTCCCACGAGCCGTGCTGGTACCCGTTCACAAACGGGCCCTTCATGACGGTCCCGGAAGCAAAGCGCAGGGACCACTTGCCCTGGCGTTTACCCGCCTCATACGGGCCTTCCTGCACGGTCCCATCCGCCAGACGCTCGACCCAGCGGCCGTGACGCATCCCCTCCTCATACGAACCTTTTGAGACGTTCCCATCCTGGTCGCGGTAGACCCATCGTCCGAGTGCCTTTCCTTTGACAATGCGCCCGGTTTTTACTTTCTTCTTTTTGCCTCCGTCCCAGACTTCCGTCAGCGTGCCCTTGCCGTGTGCCAACCCCTCGGCGCACTCTGCAGTCCAGTCCAAGGTCTCGTCCGGCTCGAAGTAGCTGTTCCAGACGTAACATCCCGGCTGATTGGCCAACTCCATCCAGCAGGACGTTCCTTGGGGCTGGCCTTTGCAGTGGACCCCCTCGGGTGTGGACTCAGCAGCCGAACCGGAACGGCCCGGACCCGCCTGGGTCTCCGCGATAAGCCGGCCAGCGAAACCGGGGGCGCTCAACACGAGCAAGACAATGATCGTACGAATCGGACCTCTCATGGGAAGTTTCTCCTGTAATCCTCCGCTCCGCGTGTGCGGGCAAAAATCGTTCGCTGCGCATCATACCGCAGGGACGCGTTTCGAGTTGGATCGATAAACCTTTTTGTCGACGGCCGAAGACCTCCAAACCGGACGGGAGGAGCCGGGTCCGAAACGCTTCGCCGGGTCGACCGAAACCGTCACCGGTATCGAATCGGAACCGGGTTTTCGTCGCGGGCTGAGAAAATCCTCCGCAGGACATTGAGAGCGACGTCGGTGTCGAAGGGCCGGAAGCGAAAGCTGACTTCGTTGCGTCCCGGAGGCAGGAACACACCTCGAAAGGCGTAGTTGGCGTAATGGATCGGCAGTTCCCTTTCGCCCAGATAGGCCTTCCATCCGTCGGTAAGCACGTCCGCCAAGACCAGCAGGCGGGGATGATTGCTGTCGGCCACCACATCCACCCGGTCGTTTTCGTAACGGACGATCCGGACTCGATCGCGGTCGCTTGACTCGGTCGCAATCTCGATACTCGAATCGGCGGCGAAAGGATCGACTCCACCCGCCCCAAATACTTCTTCCAACTCGGAAGTCAAGCCTCCCCGCAATTCGACCACAGCGTTGCCGTGATGAGAAAAAGACGGACTGGCCAGCAGTTCCGCCGCTCGCTCCCTGCTGCCGGCAACCTGGAACCGCTTCAAGAGGCGTGCTCGCGGCAGCAGATCCGGATTCTCGTAGACCGAGATGTTGGCAAAGCGAGTCACCAGCGGCAGTTCGACGGCATCGTAAGTTGAATCGTAATCCTCCAGGTCCAAGGCCGTGATCACGTATTTCACATCCAGAAAATCCAATGCCTCCGATGAATAACCCGGCATCATGGGTGAGAACAGGGGCGGTCCGGAGTAAACGTTTCGTTTCCCGGCAAACATCTGATACCGGCCGGATACGAACGGATTGGCGCCCGAAATGGAATGAAACGGATAGAGATCGGGCAGATTCGAAAGTTGTGCTCCAGCGTAGATCAGATCGACGCGACGAGGCGGAGCGCCCCTCTCGCCGGCCACCGTATTCTCGCGAATGAAATCCAAGATTTGGCGATGAAACTTCGCCAATCCACCGGGATGGCTGACCTCGCTGGTCCGGACCAGGTTGATCCTGCGGTTCAGGTTCACCCATCCCAGGTTGGCCACCAGAAGAGCCGTGAGGGCCAGGGACAACGGCCAGCGCAGACGTTCGGAACGCAGCAACAGAAACAGCGCCAGTGCGGATACGAAGATCCAAGCCGAGGCGGCGCCGGCGGCCAGGAGCACCGGCCGCCAATCCTGGTGCAGTGTCACACCCTTCCATACGGCGAATGAGAATGCCGTCCCCAGGAGCACGAGGCAGACCCTACCTGCGACTCGCCTTCGGCGGGACGGGATCCGTTTCGGATCTCTTCTCAAGACCTCGTCCAAGACCAACGCAACCAGGCCGGCCAAGGCGATATTGAGTAGAAAACCGCCGTCCAGGGGCCGCTGAAAGAGAGCGATGCCAGGGATGACCTCATAAAACAGGCGGTACGCCGGCGTCAGGTCGCCGAGCATGTACAGCAGCGAAAACACCAGGAGTCCGAGGAAGAACAGGTTTCTGCGGCGCCAAAGGACTCCGTGCCACAAGCCCCAGAACGCCAGGACCCAGACACCGAGGCCGCCGACGTACAGCAGCGACTCCGTCCGATCATCCGGACCGACATAGTTGTCGCCGAGAGCGCCGAACAGGTTGGGCACGAGCAGCGTCGCCGGAATATGAGGCCACATGGATTGCCGGGCAGCGAACGCGTACTCGTAATGGGGACGGTTGCTGTCGTCCAGAAACAGAAAAATGGCGTAGAGCTGAGGCAGGAGAACCAGGAATCCGACGATCCCTCCGACCGCCAGCCAAGGCAGTTTCCGGCGCAGAAACGCGACTTTGTCCGGCGCCTTCAGGAACGCCGCCGCCGCAACGCCGACCAATACCAGCGACAGCAGGTACGCCACCTGATTGCCGTGTATCGCCATACCCCCGGCGACCACGCCAAAAACCACCGCAGTTCCGATACGGGGAGCGCTCAAGAGCCGCCGCAAGAGCACCAGCGCCCACGGGAAGTATGCGTAGCTCAAGATCATGGTCGTATGCTGCAGCCGCGCCAGAGCGTACCCGCCGAACATGAAGACGACGGCGCCCAGCACCGCCGGCAACAGCGCCACGTCCACACGGCGGAGCAAGACGTAAAAACCAAGACCGCCCAGAAGTACGTGGAGCGCGACGACCAAGGTGAACCAGTGGATGTCATGCGGGTTCCCCAGAACCATCAAGGGCATCAACAGGGGAGAAAACAGGAACATTTGGGGGTCGGACAGGGCGGGATGACCGCTGAACAGGTAGGGGTTCCAGAAGGGCGAATCGCCTTGCTGGATCGCCATCGCCGAGAACGCGGCCGCGGGAAAATTCTGAGCCAGGGCATCATAGGGAACCACCCAAAGGCCACTCAACAACGGCGAGTAACAGGCCGCCCAAGCCAGCACCACGAGGCAGAATCCGGCGTACCGGAGACGATACGACTGAATGAAATCCATCCACCAGGTTTCATTCGCCCCGTCGTTTTTCAGACGCATCGGCCACCGCGAATGGATGGAGCGTTCGAAACGGGAAAGGTTGTCCTTCGACTACTCGCCGGAGGGCTCCTCCGGAAAGCGGCCAACGAGAAGCCCGGGGAAGCGGGACCGGCCCCTGTCTTCACCGGAGATTCCGTAGAAGGCTCCATCCAGGTGCAGGAACTCGGTATCCGCCAAGCCCGGCTCGAATCTGGAAACCAGGGTGTAGGTGTCTCCGGCAGGATCGTATTCGTACACGGTTCCCTGAAACGAATCGGCGTAGCCGCCAGAGAGGAAGATCAGTTCCCCCACCGGCTCGGCCCACCAGGCCCGGGCCGCCACCGGAGTCGGACCCAGCGGGGTCCATTGCCCCGACTCGGTGTCGAAACGGTAGGCGTCATCCAGGTTCCGCAGCCGCTGGCCCGGCTTCTTGGTGGAGCCTCCGAAGACATACACCGAGCGTCCCAGAACGGCTGCCGCATGGATCATCCGGGGCGGTCCCGGAATCGGCGCCAACCTCTGCCAGCCGCCGGTCGAAACGTCCAGGGACCAGACCTCATCGGTGCAACGGTCCAGATCGCTCATGCTGAGGCTTCCCGCCAACTGGTAGATGGTGGGTCCGACGGCCACCACCGAAGCCAGGTAGCGGGGCGCCGGATTTTCGCCCACCACGGACCAGCCCGCTTCGGTCAGCTTGAAGACCTTGCTTTGAGGCTGAGGCCCATTGCCTCCGCCCAACAGATAGAGGTCCTCCTCGATCCGGACCATTCCCCCATAACCCAGAGGCTCGGGCAGCGACGGCCGCTGCGACCAGGCTTCAGTCTTGGGGTCGTAAAAGTCGACCCGGTCTGTCCAGAGTTTCTCCCCGTCCCGCCAGTACGCTCCCCCAACGACGAGAATTCCCTCCTGGTAGACGGCGGCGCTGTAACCGCCTCTAGGCAGCGCCAGATCCGGCCCCTTGGACCAGGTCAGAGAAGTCTCCGCCGGGACGGATCCCGACAGAAGAATCAGCAGTGAAACCGCTTGTGCGATGGGCCGCAACATCCTGCTTAGGCTGCATTGCCGGAATTCAACTTGCAAGTTGCGGTCCCCTCCGGGCCACGGCGGGGAGTGCTCAATCCACGCCCGGGCCCGCCAGATGCCGGCCGGCATCGATGCGGATGGTTTCGCCTGTGATGGTCTCGCTCCTGAGGAGGGTCACGATCATCTCGGCGATCTCGCTGGCGGCGGACTCGCGCCGGAGGGGCGTCCGGGAGATCACGTTTCGCTCCCAGTCCTCGCTGCTGATTTCCGGTGGACGCATGGTGGGCCCGGGGGCGATGGCATTGACCAGAATGCCATGGGGCGCCAGTTCGACGGCAAAGGCACGGGTCATGAAATCGATAGACGCCTTGGAGGTGAGGTAGGGGAGGTAGTTCCGATACGGAGTTCCTCCGGCAGCCCAGTCGCTGAAGAAGATCAGGTGACCCCGGGTCGGTCCCGGATTTTCCCGCATGCTGCGGGAAGCGTGGACGGCCAGCAGGTAGTTGGCCCGTGCCGCCGGCTCCGCCGCTTCCCATGCGGCCGCATCCAACGAATCCAAGGGAGCCCGCGGGAATCCCGACGCCAGGTTGACGAGAAAGGAGAGGTCCCCGAGTTCCTCGCGGACCGTTCGCATCAGCCGGACCACGTCCTCCGGCCGGCTCACGTCGGCCTGGACCAGGCAGGTCCGGGTCATCGGCGCCAACGCCGCCTGGAGCCGCTGGGCCGCACGCTTGGAGCCCCGGTAACTGAGAGCCAGTCGAACGCCCGCTTGGGCCAGGCGTCGGGCGACCAAGGCCCCGACCCGCTTCGTCCCCACCATCAGGGCGGTCCTGTCTTTCAGGTGCAACATGGGTTCGCTCTCCGGAGCCGGTATTGAATCGTATGAATCGATTCGGTCCGCGAGTATAGCAAGTCTGGAGCGACGACTTCCTTGTCGCCGGGAGCGGCGGTTTCCAGCCGCCGAACTCCGGAGCGACAAGTTTGCGCCGAAGACTGGGCGATTGGAAATCGCCCCTCCTCGTACATTTCGCGCGGAGGCACGGGTGATTGGAAATCGCCCCTCCCCTCCCTGACGTTCCAAATCGGATATGATGCCGGGACTTGGATGACGTCATGACCATCACGATCACCCGACGGTCCGGTCGCGCCCGGATCCCCGCCCTGGTCCTGTTCCTGGCCCTCGGGAACTCGGGCTTTTCCCAATCCCAGGACCCCTTTCCCGTGGAGCTGCGCCACGGCCTGATGGCGGGAGCCGTGGACGACACCTCGGCGATTCTTCAGTCCCGTCTCACCTCGGCCGAGCGCCTCGTCGATCCGCGCTGGTCGGGAGTCCTGGGCATCGACGGGATATCCCGGTTCGAGGTGGCGACCGGCACCGACTTCAAAGACTCGATCCGGACCGCGTGGCTCGCCGCTCTTCCGGAGAACGATTTCATCGTGAAGATCAAGGTGGAAGGGCTGCGGCCGGAGACCCGCTACTACTATCGCCTGGTCTACGGACCGGACAAGTCACGGCTCAGGAAATCGACCCCAGCGACATTCACCACGTTGGGCGGACCCACGGGAGAGGTCTCCTACAGCTTCGCCCTTGCCGCCTGCATGAACTACACCTATTTCCATTACACGGGGCACGGTGGCCACCCCCCCTACAGCGGACCGGACAAGGCGCTGGGCTACCCGGGGCTGGCTTCCATCCTGGCCTTGGCGCCCGACTACTTCGTCGGTTTGGGAGACAACGTCTACTACGACGTCCCCGGAGCCGACCAGGACATGAGAGGGCGGGCGGAGACGCAGCACCAGTTGCGTATGAAGTACCACGAGCAGTTCTCGCAACAGAGGTTTCCGGACCTGTTCGCCCGAGTGGCCACCTACTGGTTGAAGGACGATCACGACTACCGGTTCAACGACTCCGATCCGGTCAATCCGGTCCGCATCCATATCTATGACGGGTCAAATGCCGGAACCTATCCCAAGGAGAACCTCTTCCCCAAGCACTCCGGATCCGGCCACGCTCCCACCCATGAACTGGGAGTGCGGATGTTCCGGGAACAGCTTCCCGTCGTCGATCCACGGGCGTCCGGTCCGGTGACCTACTCCACGAGGCGAGTGAACCGGGACCTGCAGATCTGGATCGTGGAGGGACGCGACTACCGGAGCCCCAACGATTCTCCCGACGGTCCCCGGAAGACGATCTGGGGGAATGAGCAGAAGGAGTGGCTCCAACGGACCCTGCTGGAGAGCGACGCCACCTTCAAGGTCCTATTATCCGCGACCCCCATGGTGGGGCCCGACTACGCCGCCAAGCGCGACAACCACGTCAACCCGGGCGGATTTCAACATGAAGGGGACGAGTTCTTCCGCTGGCTGACGGCCGAGCGTTTCTCACCGGACCGCTTCATGATCGTCTGCGGGGACCGGCACTGGCAATATCATGCCGTCCACCCCTCCGGCTTCCAGGAGTTTTCCGTCGGCGCTATCGACGACTCCAACGCGATTCTGGGTTTCTTTCCCGGCGACCCAAAATCGTCGGACCCCGACGGAAAGATCAGACATCCCTATCACTTCGAGGAACCCACCGGCGGTTTCCTGATCATGAAGATCGGGCAGACCGGCGAGGGCCGGGCCCGCATGGATTTCACCTTCTACGACGAAAAGGGCAAGGTGCTTTACACCCACGCCAAGGAGGCCGCGCCAGAATAAATGATCAGGCTCCACGAACTTAAGGAAAGAATGGGCCGCCTGTCCGGGGTCTCCGCGCTGGTGCTGTATCTGGCCCTGGGAAACCTGGGCTTTTCCCAGCCCGAGGATCCCTTTCCCATGGAGCTGGGCCACGGCCTGATGGCGGGAGCCGTGGACGGCACGTCGGCCATCCTCCAGTCCCGCCTGACCTCGGCGAAACGCCTCGTCGACCCCCGCTGGTCGGGAGTCCTGGGCATCGAGGGAATCGCCCGCTTCGAGGTGGCAGCCGGGGCCGATTTCAAGAACTCGATCCGGACCGAGTGGCTCACCGCCCTCCCGGAGAATGACTTCATCGTGAAGGTCAAGGTGGAAGAGCTGCGGCCGGAGACCCGCTACCACTATCGTCTGGCCTACGGACCGGACAAGTCACGCCTCAAGCAATCGGCGGCGGCGACGTTCACCACCCTGGGTGGGGAGACCGGGCAGGCTTCCTACAGCTTCGTCCTCGCCACCTGCATGCACTACAGCAAGTTCCACTACACCGGCAGCGGTTCCCAACCGCCTTACAGCGGACCGGACAAGGCACTGGGCTATCCGGCGTTGGCGGCCATCCTGTCCTTGGAGCCCGATTTCTTCGTGGGTCTGGGAGACAACGTCTACTACGACGGCCCCGGAAGCGGCGACCAGATGAGAGGACGGGCGGAGACCCGGCACCAGTTGCGGATGAAGCACCAGGAGCAGTATTCGCAGCAGAGGTTCCTGGATCTGTTCGCCCGAGTGGCCACCTATTGGATGAAAGACGACCACGACTACCGGTTCAACGACTCCGACCCCGTCAACCCCGTCCGCGTCTATGCCCAGGACAGGATCGGAGCCTACCCCAAGGAGAACCTCTACCCGAGGCACTCCGGGTCCGGCCACGCTCCATCCCACGAACTTGGAGTGCGGATGTTCCGGGAACAGTACCCCGTCGTCGATCCCGGGGCGTCCGATACGGTGACCTACTTCACGCGGCGGGTGAACCGGGACCTGCAGATCTGGATGGTGGAGGGGCGGGACTACCGCAGTCCCAACGACTTTCCCGACGGTCCCCGGAAAACGATCTGGGGGAAAAAGCAGAGGGAGTGGCTCAAGCGGACCCTGTTGGAGAGCGACGCCACCTTCAAGGTCCTTCTCTCCGCGACAGCCATGGTGGGACCCGGCAGCGGCTCGAAGCGGGATAACCACATCAACCCCGGTGGATTCCGATACGAAGGCAACGAGTTCTTCCGCTGGTTGACGGCCAACCGGTTCTCCCCCGACCGCTTCGTCATCATCTGCGGGGACCGCCACTGGCAATACCACGCGGTCCACCCCTCCGGCTTCCAGGAATTCTCCGTCGGCTCGATGATCGACGCCAACGCGATCATCGGGTACTTTCCGGGCGACCCCAAATCCTCGGATCCCGAGGGAAGAGTGAAACAGCCCTACCACTACGAGGAACCGACCGGCGGTTTCCTGCTCATGAAGATCGGCCGGACCGGCGGAGGGCGGGCTCGCATGGATTTCACCTTCTACGACGAAAAGGGCATGTTGCTGTACACCCACGCCAAGGAGGCCGCCGCCGAATAGCGGTCCGGACTTGCGCCTGGCGCGGGGCATTCTGACGATGCGGCGCCGGAGTTTCACCGGAGACTGGTAAACTGGCACTTGGTGGCGGGCTCCGGTACCGGCCCCACCAATCGTTTGCTCGAAGCTTGTAAACTCCAATCCAAAGACTCACAGATGATCAGCCCTCAGGAACTTCGAGCCAGGATCGACCGTCTCCCCCGGGTCTCCCTGGCCCATCTGCCCACACCCCTGGAAGAGCTTCCCCGAATGAGCTCGGCCTTGGGCGGCCCCCGGATCTTCATCAAGCGGGACGACTGCACCGGCCTCGCCTTCGGCGGCAACAAGGCCCGGCACAACGAGTTCATCCTGGGGAGGGCCCTGGAGGAAGGCGCCGACACCCTGGTCTGGGGGGCTGGTATTCAGTCCAACAACTGCCGCCAGACCGCCGCCGCCGCGGCCAAGTTGGGGCTGGAATGCCACCTGGTCCTGACCACGGATCACGCCGAGGTGGAATTCCAGGGAAACTTCCTCCTGGACCACCTGGTCGGGGCCCGGATCGAGCTCAACTCGGAACCCATGGGGCCGCCCCTCTGGAACAAGATCAAGGAGAAGGCCGACAGGCTGAGGAGCGAAGGAAGAAGGGTCTTCACCATTGCCGAACCGGCATCGCGGTTCGCGGCTGCGGTGAGCTACACCCTGGCGCTACTGGAGATCCGGGAACAATTGGAGGAGCAGGGGGTCCGGGCCGACGCCGTCTATTTTTCCTCCGGCGGCTCCACCGGTGCCGGGATGTTCCTGGGCCGGAAGCTACTGGGATGGGAAGCGGTTCTGGAGGCGATCATGCCCATCGAATGGCCCTTCGACACCGCTTCCTACATGGCACAGCTGGCCAACGGCGCGGCCGAACTGCTGGGACTCGAACCTGCGGTCACGCTGGAGGACATTCAGGCGAGCCCCGACTACATCGGCGCCGGATACGGCATCGCGACCCCCGCAGGATTGGAAGCCATCTCCCTGTTGGCCCGGCGGGAGGGGATTCTCATGGATCCCATCTATACCGGCAAGGCCATGGGAGCCCTCCTGGCGGACGTCCGGCGGGGCCGCTGGCGGAAGGGCCACAATCTCGTCTTCGTGCACACCGGCGGAACGCCGGCGCTTTTCTATCACCATCGGGACTTGGCACCCATGTTCGACACCGCGGGAAAGGAAGGTTGAGCGTGTCGCTTCAAGATCAGATCGACTTTGACAAGCAGGGAGGGCTCGTCCCCGTCATCGCTCAGGATGACGAGACCGGCGACGTCCTCATGATGGCGTACATGAATCCGGAGGCGCTGGCGGAATCGCTCCGCACCGGCCGGGTCTGCTACTACTCCCGGAGCCGCGACCGCCTCTGGCGCAAGGGCGAGGAGAGCGGACATGTCCAGCAGATCCGATCCGTCCACGTGGACTGCGACGCCGACACTCTTCTGGTCCGGATCACACAGGTGGGAGGCGCCGCCTGCCACAAGGGCTACCGGAGCTGTTTCTTCAAAACGGTGGAAAACGGCAAGCTGACCATCGCCGCGGAGCCGGTGTTCGACCCAGCCAAGGTGTACGGGAGCGGGAAAACCAAATGAGCGAACAAATCTTGACGTTGGGAATTCCCGCGGGCAGCCTCCAGGAGGCGACGGCCCAACTCTTTGCCAAGGCCGGCTACCAGATCCGGTTCCGCTCCCGGTCCTACTATCCGTCCATCGACGACGCGGAGATCGAGTGCATTCTGATCCGGGCCCAGGAAATGGCCCGCTACGTCCAGGACGGGGTCATGGACGCCGGTCTGACCGGACATGACTGGATCGTGGAGAACGGGGCCCAGGTAGTCGAGGTCGCCGAGCTGGTCTTCTCCAAGGTCAGCCGGAAGCCGGTGCGTTGGGTCCTGGCCGTGCCCGAGGATTCGCCTATTCGCGAACCGGCCGATCTGGCCGGCAAGCACATCGCGACCGAGGGAGTCAACTTGACCCGGGACTACCTGAAACGCCACAACGTGGAAGCACACGTGGAGTTTTCCTGGGGCGCCACCGAAGTGAAGCCTCCGAGGTTGGCCGACGCCATCGTGGAGGTGACGGAGACCGGTTCTTCCCTGCGCGCCAACAACCTCAGGGTCGTCGATACGATCCTGGTGAGCACCCCCCGGCTCATCGCCAACCAGACTTCCTGGGAAGACCCCTGGAAGCGGGAGAAGATCGAGAACATCGCGCTGATGCTTCGGGGGGCCATGGCCGCCGAAGGCAAGGTGGGAATGATGATGAACGTTCCCAAGGATTCGCTCGACGCGGTCCTCAACATCCTGCCGGCTCTCCAGCAGCCCACCATCTCGTCGCTGTCGGACGAAGGCTGGACCGCCGTCAACACCATTATCGACGAGACGGTGGTGCGGGACATCGTGCCCCGGGTTCGTGCGG
The DNA here is from genome assembly GCA_965231825.1 of Acidobacteriota bacterium. Lineage (GTDB taxonomy): Bacteria > Acidobacteriota > UBA6911 > RPQK01 > JAJDTT01 > JAJDTT01. Next base: position 134,648 of record OZ246889.1, read on the forward strand.
CCGGGGCGGTGGGAATCGTGGAATACCCGCTCAACAAGATCATCGACTGATGGGGAACACCGATTCGCAGCCTACGGCCATGGTCACCGGCGGCGGGGTGGGCCTGGGCAGGAAGATCAGCCTCGCCTTGGCGGACCAGGGGTACCGGGTGGCGGTCACCGGCATCGAAGGCGTCGAAAAAACGACGGGCGACATTGAAGGCCAGGGAGGGGAGGCGCTGGCCATCGATCTGGATCTGACCCGGCCACACGAGATCGACCAGGCAGTGGACACCATCCTGGAGCGGTGGAACCAGATCGACGTCCTGGTGAACAACGCGGGAATCGCCGGCCCCACGGCGCCGATTTCGGAAGTCACCCTGGAGGATTGGGAGCAGGTGTTCGCGATCAACCTGACCGGATCCTTCCTCTGCGACAAGGCCGTCTATCCCCACATGATGGGCCGGCGGTCCGGATCCATCGTGCACATCTCCTCCATGGCGGGCCGCATCGGATTTCCGTTGAGGGCGCCTTACGCCGCCTCCAAGTGGGCCGTCCTGGGATTGAGCCGGACGCTGGCGGCCGAGTTGGGACCCTACAACGTCCGGTCCAACGCCATCTGTCCCGGCCCCGTCGTAGGGGACAGAATCGAACGGGTTCTTCGGGACCGCCAGTTGGCCACGGGTCTGCCCGACTCCGAGGTGAGGGCGGAGTTCACCGACAACATCGCCCTGAGGCGCATGATCCCTCCCGAAGATATCGCCGATATGGTCCTGTTCCTGGCGTCGGACGCCTCCCGGAGCGTCACCGGCCAGGCCATTCATGTCTGTGGCGGTCTGAATCTGTGAAGGAGCGCACATGAACAGGGAAAGAGGACTGCGAATTCTCAAGGAGATGCTGGGAGAGGACCAGGCCGCCCAGGTGCAACGAGCCTGGCAGGAGATCTCGCCCGATTTCGAAGCCTACGTCATCGGCTTCCTGTCGGGAGAAGTCTGGGCCCGGCCCGGCCTCGACCGGCGGACCAAGAGCCTTTGCACCATCGCGGCCCTGGCGGCCCTGGGCCGGCAGCGGGGCCTGGAACTGAACATCCGCATGGCCCGCCGCAATGGCGCCACCCGGAAGGAGATCGTGGAGACCCTGCTTCACATCGCGCCCTACGCCGGGTTTCCCGCGGCCTGGGAGGGAATCGCCGCCGTCCACGAGATCCTCGGGTCCGGCGATGAGGACGAAAACGAATCTTCGGGTTCGTGACTCCGGCCGGTCCCCAAGATTCCACGAACCTGGACACCCGCTGAACCCCTTCGCATCCCGTACAATCCAAATAGATGAGAGTTGGCAGCAGACTCGCTCGATCAATGCGTCTTGGGCCCAGGAAGAACAACAGTTCGTCCCGAATGACCCAAACCGGCGGAGGAACAGTTGGCATGATCAAACGACTTCTCGCGACTGGACTCCTGAGCACGATTCCGCTCAGCGGCCAGAGCATCGATGACACCGTCATTCCCGGAAAATCCGATATTTTCATCAGCCTGCAGCAGAGCTTGAACACCAAGTCGGCTCGCTCCGGAGACAAGTTCTCCAGCCAGGTGGAGGTCCCCGTCACCGCCCACGACCGGATCGTCATTCCCGTGGGCAGCTACATCATCGGATATGTGGACAAGAGCAAGCGAGCGGGCCGGATCAAGGGCAAGGCGGAGCTGACTCTGAAATTCGATACGGTGATCCTCCCCGACGGGACCACGCGTTACATGAGGGCCGGAGTCCAGACTTCGGAAGGCTACGCCACGGACCTGGAGGGCGAAAAAGGGACGATCCGGGCTCAGGGAGGTTCGAAAGGCGAGGTCCTGGGGGGCGCTGCCGGTGGAGCGGTGACCGGGACCATCATAGGAGTTACGGCCGGAGCCATGCGGGGTAGCGTCGGCCGCGGCGCCGCGGCGGGCGCCGCCATCGGCGCCGCCGTCGGCGGGCTCATGGCGCTATTCAAGCGGGGGGAAGACGTGGTCCTGCCCCGGGGCTCCACCCTGACCATCCAGATTCAGGACGACGTGCACTTCGAAAAGCCGGTTCCCCGCCTCCCCAGGCGACCTCTCGGCGGCGGGTGATCCGGACGCTGAAGCCCTTGCCTCGAGACGCCATCCGGTTTCGGAGCGGCTACTCCAGCTTCGCTGAGACCAAGCGAAACGACTTCATTCTCGGGCTGCCGATACCGGCGAAGTAGGACGAGGAGATCAGTACGATTTCTCTGGCCAGCTCCCGCCGGTCCAGCCCCGGAAGATCTCCGGTCAGCCGGTAGAAGTCCGAAGGTTCCGGTTTCTCCAGAGCAAGACGGGCGATTTCCGTGCCTTCCGTCTGCACCGACAATTGGAAGGGAAAGAGTTCCGGCAGAGGAGGAATCCGGATCTCCAGCGCCAGCCGGCGTTCCCGGCCGCCTTCCAGCCGGCTCATGAGAAAACCGCTTTGGATGGACGCCCAAGGATAGCCCTGAAGCGCCTTCTCCCCTCCCTGTTCCGGAAAGATGCCCCCCAGGAACGCCCGGGTCTCCTCGCGGGTCAGACGGCCGAAGTCCAGACGGGTCCGCAGGTGACCGGTGACGAATTCCTCACGGTCCCGCCTCAGACGTTCCGGGTCGGCTTCGGGATTGAGGTTTAGCGTGAGCTCTTCCGGAAGGTGCGGGAGATCCGAGTCAGCAACCGGAATCCATCCGAGCCGATTCAGGGCATGAATGTAGTGGGCGGCCAAGTAGCTGTTCCCCAGCCGGTTGGGGTGTGCGTCATGCGGAAGCTGCGTCTCGAATGACGGCAGGAACGAGGTCGCCAGGAACGGGACCTGGAGCTTGGACTGGTGAAAATGCCACGTGTAAAGCTCGCTGAAGAATCGGCCGGAGAAGGGGTAGTCCAGGACCGAGAGCAAGACTCTCCCTCCCCTCCCCTGCTGGAGTTCCACGAGCCGGCCCAGGGTCGAGAAGGCACGATCCCACTCCCGCCGGCTCTGGGGCGACAGGCTCCAGGCCAGGGCGCTGAAGTTCCGCTCGCCGAAATACCGCGCCGCCTGATTCGAGAAGAGGCCGGAGCCCAAATGCCGCACTTCCGGACTGAACTCGTACGTGGCCATACCCAGGCCGTTGACGCCGGCCAAGGGAGTAATGTCGTTGGAGACACTCAGTTGCAGGATGATGTCCGGATCGTAGGCGGAGATGCGGCTCGAGAGGTAGGTCGCTTCCTGGGACAGGGTCCAGCTGTCCAGCCCCAGGGCATAGGTCTCGATGGTCTTGCCGCCGGCGCGGATTTCACGGCTTCGGTAAAACTCCTCGACCTGATCGCAGAACCGGTCCTCCTCCGGTCCGCCGGTCCCGAACACGTAGGAGTCTCCAAGACAGACGATCCGAAAGACCCCCTTCGGCTTGGCCCGATAGTCGGAGGAACTCCGCATGCCGGCGTTATTGATCCTGACTTCCGCCCCTCGATATCGAGTCACGACTCTTCTCTTCCCCAGGCGTCCCACACCGGGTTCGGGCACGGCGTCATAGAACTGGCCGGACCGGGCGGCCAGGGACTCATAGAGCTCCATCCGCCGGTCGTCGGAGAGGTTGTCAAGCAGATAGTGAAGCAGGGCCGGGCGCAGGATATTGAACGCCAGCGGAGAAGCCAAAGCCAAACAGAGGGCCGCGACCCCCAGGGCCAGAAGAACCCGGACGGAATAGTACCGGAAGTTCTTTCCGAAGCGGGAACCGGGGTCACTTGGCGATTTGGGAGACGGACCCATTCACACCGCTCCTGAAGACTCCCTCAGGGGAGAAATGAGGTTGCGAGTCCCGCAATTGGGACACTCGTACCAAGTCCGGAAGAGGACACGAGAGGATTGGAGCGTCTCCTCCCGATGCCCGGCTCCGCAGGCATAACAGACATTGGCGTCTCCGGAGTCCACTCGAAGGCCGGACAGATCCGTCGCCGGCCTTGAGGCGTCCTCTTCCCGCCGAGCCACCACCGCCCAGCCGTACTGGCTCAGACGGGTCCGCAGGAGACGATCCAACACCCGAACCGCATAGTTCATCCAGCAGAGCAGAGTCGTCAGCATCCGGGAAGGGATTCGCGCCAGCCACTGGGCCCGCGGCGGATAGTACTGGACTTTCCGGGATCGGGAGGATTCAGATAGACGAACCCGGTGAAGAGCTTCTTGCAAGAACGGGTCCGAAGACGAGTTCCGGTCTCGATCGCCGCCACCAGGCTGGCGAGAGAAAAGCAGTTGACATGGCCTCCTCCGAGAAAGAGATAGCGATACAACCGATCGTCCAGACAGCCGCTGTCGGGAACGGCCACCCAGAGAGAGCCCCCCGGCCGGAGTACGCGATCGATTTCCCGAATGGCCTGCCGGCTGTCCGGAAAGTGCTCCAGCGTATGGTTGCAAACCACCACGTCGACGGTTTCCTCTCCGAGAGGAATCGCACCCGAATCTCCCAGAACCCGGGCCCAAGAACCTTGCGCGGCGTCGGGAAAATCCACGTCCAGCGCCAAGACCCGAGCCTCGGTCGAGGCATAGGAAAAACTCCCTGGCCCCGCTCCCAGATCCAGTACGACGGCGGCCGGTGACAGAGGACGAACGAGATGATCCATGGGCGTCGTCTACCCGGCCCAATCGACTTGACCCCAAGCCCCGGGCCGGACCGCAGAAAACATAACACGGCGCGGTAAGAGTAAGGAGCAGCGATTTTCATGTCGCCGTGGAGCGGCGATTTTCTTGTCGCCGATAGGGGGGTCTTGGGGGGACGGAGTCCCCACTCCGCGTAGCGTCTTTCAACCGGACGAATTGAAGAATGGGGGACAGGAATGTCCCTTCCAGAAGAGCAGGCGGCAAGAAAGCCGCCCCTCCCAGTGGGCGGCAAGAAAGCCGCCCCTCCCGGTGGGCGGCAAGAAAGCCGCCCCTCCCGGTGGGCGACAAGATAGTCGCCCCTCCCAGTGGGCGGCAAGAAAGCCGCCCCTCCCGGTGGGCGACAAGAAAGTCGCCCCTCCCAGTGGGCGGCAAGAAAGTCGCCGTTCCCAATGGGCGGCAAGAAAACCGCCCCTCCTCGCCAAGAAAAGTCGCTTCAGGTCACTCCTCTTCTTGCGCTCGTTCAGGTCCTTCTGCTGGAATGTCGGCGCCATGGGGAACATCCCATGGAGGCCCGACGGGGACCGCCTCAGATGAATGACCCGGATCGAATCGAACCAGCCTCCGGAATTCGAATCCGGTTCATCCACCTCCTGGTCCTGTCGGCGTTCACGACAGCGCAGCCCATCTACGATCTTCTGTCCCGGCATCCCGAATTTCTTCCCGCCCACCAGAGCGAGCCGGTGGACATCCTCCTCCTGACTCTGGTGCTGTCCCTCCTGTTGCCGGGAGCGGCGGTGCTGGTGGTCCGGAGTTTGGCCAGAGTCCATCCGCAGTTGGGCGCAGGGACCTACCTGGCCCTGTTGGGCCTCCTGACCGCGGGCCTCGTCCTCCAGGCGCTCAAGAAACTACCGGCGCCCGAGGCAGCGGCGCTGATCCTTTCCCTGCTCTGCGGGGCAGGCTTCGTGTTCGCGTATTGCCGGGTTTCGGTGATCAGGACCTATCTGTCCTATCTGATCCCGGCGGTTGTTCTGTTTCCCCTCCTCTTCCTCCTGGATTCGGAGATCCGAAAACTGATCCTTCCCGAACCGGACTCCGAAGTGCGGATCGGGTCCGGAGCGACTGCGCCCGTCGTAATGGTGATCTTCGACGAGTTTCCGCTCATCTCCCTGCTCAATGGGCGCCGGGAGATCGACTCGAACCTCTTTCCCAACCTGGCTGACCTGGCGGAGAACTCCTACTGGTTCCGGAACGCCACCACCAACAACGAGAGCACCCTGTTGTCCATTCCCGTGATCCTGTCGGGAAGTCTGCCCCGGCAGCGTCCTTTTCCCCTTCCTCTGTCTCGCGAATACCCCAGGAACCTGTTCTCCCTCCTCTCCGGTTCCCACGATCTTCGGATTCGGGAAAACGTGACCGGGTTGAATCCCCGGAGAGCGCCGGCGCCCTTCTTTCCCCGCTTCCGGCTGCTGGCCGAGGATCTGTCGGTCGCCTATCTCCACCTCCTGCTGCCGCCCTCCTGGGCCTCGCGGTGGCTCCCTCCGGTGACCCAGACCTGGAACCAGTTCCTGAATCCAGCCGCCCCCGGTCCCATCCGCCGCGCCTGGAAGGACTTCCGCGTCGACTGGTCGAGACGGGCCGGCCGCTTTCGAAACTTCGTCGATTCCATCCGGGGGGACGGACCGCCGACCCTCTATTTCCTGCACTCCATGCTTCCCCATGCCAGCTGGATTTATCTTCCTTCGGGCAAGTTTTACACGCTCTCGGAGCGGCCGGGGGTGGCCGGGGTGGTGGGACCCAACAACCAGGGTCTCGACGTGAATCAATGGCTGGATGATCCGTGGCTGGTGACCCAGTCCTACCAGCGCCACCTCCTGCAGGTGATGTTCCTGGATCGCCTGGTCGGAGAACTGGTCCAGCGGCTCCGTGAGCAGAACCTCTACGACTCCACGCTTCTGGTGATCACCGCGGACCACGGAGCCAGCTTTCGTCCGGGAGACTCGCGCCGCGTGGTGACCGCCACCAACTACATGGACATCATTTCCGTCCCGCTGATCATCAAGGCGCCGGGGCAGCGGGAGGGAGTCGTGAGCGACCGCAACGTGGAGAGCATGGACATCCTTCCGACGCTGGTGGAAATGCTGGGCATCGGGACGGAGTGGCCGCTGGAAGGCCAGTCCGCCCTGGCCGCCGAGGCCCCGGAGCGGCCCGAGAAGATCGTCTGCAACGATGACGGCGAGATGTTCTCTTACGATCCCCGCCTGGAGGCACGCTGGAAGAGCCTGGACCGGAAGCTGGCACTCTTCGGCGCAGCCAACGGTGAACTCTCGGAGCAGGATCTCTATCGGATCGGACCCCATGCGGAACTGGTGGGCCGGCGAACGGATGCGTTGATTCAAGGGCAATCGGACCTCACGGTGGAGATCGACGGAAGCCACCTGTACCGGCAGGTCGATCTCGAATCCTCATTCCTGTTGTCGCGAATCTCGGGCCGGGTCATCGGCAGCCAGGACTCGCGGATGGACCGGACCTTGGCCATCGGCGTCAACGGCACCGTCGGCGCCGTGACTCGAACCTCCCAACTGGACGGAGAAACCGTCTTCTCGGCCCTGGTTCCGGAGAATGCCTTCCGGGACGGAAGCAACCAGATCCGAATCTACGAAACCCGCGGCACCGGATCAGGCCTCGCGCTCCGGTCCGTGGAGGTGCCCAAGCCCGCTTCCTACCGGTTGGATTCGGTTGGAGAGGCAACTCTCCTGGTGACGCCGGCAGGGAAGAAGATCCCGATCGGCGACCGGGGCGTCACCGGATGGGTCGTCTCTCGCCTGAGTCCGGACGGGGGCCGGATCTTCATCGGCGGCTGGGGCGCCGACGTGGAAAACCGCGTCCTGCCTCAAGCCATCGTGTTGTTTCGGGATGGAGAATTCCTGTACGCCGGACGCACCAGCCGATACCGGAGCGACGTCGTCAAGACCTACGGCAGCTCGGAAATCGACAACAGCGGCTACCTGTACGAATTCTCCCTCCTCGACTTCCCCGATCCCGGAGAGAGGGAAATCCGGGTCTTCATCCACTCCCAGGACGGGAGGGCGTCCGAGTCCAACTATCCCCAGCCCGGCAACACCGACAACTGGCACTTTCGGCGTTGACGAGGGGGGAGCGGCGGTTTCCAACCGCCGGGGAGGAGCTTCAGTTTCCAACCGGCGAACTCCCAATCCCCATGAGAGCAGGCAAGGCAGGTAAGAATGGGCGACTGGAAGTCGCCCCTCCAGCGGAGCTTGCTACAACAGCAGATCCCTCACCAGCGGCGCCCGGCGCTTGCTGACAATGAACTCAAGACCGTTGGTCAGCGTCAGAAGCCAACGGCGGCTGCTCAGAGCACTCAGTCTGCGGATCCGATTCGTGTTCACCAGCACGCTTCGGTGAACCCGCTGAAACTGCGTGCCCCGAAGGCGCTCCTCGAGACGGCCCAGATTGTGCACGGCCCGGTATTTCCTTCGCGCGGTGAGAATCCAGACGATTTCTCCGTCGGCCCGCAGCGCGTACACGTCGTCCAGGTCCAACAGGTAGTAGTCCAACCCGAGGCGGGCCACCAGCTTGGCAACACGCGGGGTCTCGTGCCGGTCCAGAGCGGCCAAGGTGCGCTCCATTCTGAGGGCACTCTCCCTTGGCCTGCGCCGGACTCGCCGGGCCCGGTCGACAGCCGTCCGGAGACGATCCTCGCTGACCGGCTTGAGCAGGTAGTCCACGGCGCCGACCTCGAAGGCATCGAGGGCATACTCGGAGTACGCGGTCACGAACACGATCACCGGCAAGGGGCCCTTGAGCCGGCGAATCACCTGGAACCCGTCCATGAGCGGCATCTGCACGTCAAGGAGTACCAGGTCCGGCTGGAGATGACGGATCTGCCGCAATGCCGTCCCACCGTTGTCCGCTTCGCCCACGACTTGAACGTCTTTCCTGGTGGCCAGGCCGTCCACCAGGACCCGGCGGGCCAGAGGCTCGTCGTCCACCACCAGTACGCGTAATTCCTTCACGGGCAAGTCTCACCGCCTCTCAATGGCCGTCCCGACAACATCGATTCCGAATTCTATCAGCCGGTCCCACACGTCCTGCGGCCCATAGTAGACTGAACTCAGCCGATGCAAGGGAATCTACCACTCGTCATCAATTTACTGGGGCACGCGGCGGGGGTCATCATCTTCGGCGCATTCCTATACCTGCTCTGGCTGGGCCGGCGGCGGGTGCCAGGAGGCGATTTCGTCGTGCCGGCCATGGCCGCCACTTTGGCCCTGCTTTGGAATGCCCTGTCCCTGGCCGTCCTGGCTTCCGCCGAATTCGGAGGTGGGTCCACCCGAATCGCCGTGGCTCTGAGTTTTGCGGTATTGAGCCTGCTTCCAGGCATTCTGCTCCATCTTTCTCTGGGTTCGGGACACCGCTGGATTCGTAATTGCGGCTACCTCCTCTCCCTGTCCGCCGTGGTCACCCACCTGGCGGAACTCTTCGGCGGCGGCGAGGCATCGCATCGGTTCGGACTTCTTCTGATCACGTTCGGCTTCGGAGCGCTGGCTGTTCTCGCCGCCTGGGCCCTGGCGAGAGAGAAGCGCCAGTTGGAGGGCGCCAGCCTGCGGGCGCTTGCGGCCATGGCCCTTTTCTTCTTCGCCGTCTCCTTCATTCACTTCGGCTCGGGGCACGGCTCCGACGCCTGGGCCCATGAGGTTCTTCTGCACCACGCCGGAATCCCCCTGGCCCTGATCATTCTCCTGCAAGGCCACCGGCTGCTGCTGCTGGATGTCTACCTCAGGTTCCTCGGCAACGCGCTGACGGCGGCGGTAGCGGCGGGCCTCCTGATGGGCCTGGCCGGTTTGTTGGGTCTGTTCGTGCCGATCGGGAACGCTCCCTTGTCGCAGGCGATCTTGATCGTTGGCGTGGGTCTGGCGCTGGCGGCCTTTCCGGCGGTCCGGCTGCGGGTTCAGAAACGGCTGGAGGCTGCCATATTTCGGGGACAGGATCCGGAGCAGGCGTTGGCCAAGATCCGAGCCTGTCTGGAAGCAGGGAGCAACGGAGACCGGTCTCTGGAGCGGGCAGGCGGAATCATGGCCCGTTTCGCCGGAGCCGAGCGGTGGCAGGTCGTGGACGGACCGCAATTTGCGGGGAAAAAGCTGATCCGAACCCAGTTGTTGTCGGATCGCGAAACGGACGGCTTGACTCGAAACCATCGCTGGGCCGAAGTCCAGGTTCCACTTCGAGTAAGCGGCGACGAAACCCACTGCCTGCTTCTGGGAAGGCGGAAAGGGGGCCACCGCTATTTGAGCCGTGACCTGGACGACCTGGACCGGCTCGCCACCGAGCTCGCGGATGAGGTGGAGCGGCGTCAAAGGAACGAACTCCAGCGGCTCGTTCTGGAGGCGGAGCTCGACGCCCTCCGGGCTCAGATCAATCCTCATTTCCTGTTCAATTCCCTCAATGCCTTGTACGCCACGATTCCCCGGTCCGCGGTGGATGCGAGGAACACTCTGGTCAGTCTGGCGGAGATCTTCCGGTATTCGTTGCAGGGCGACCGCCAGTTCGTCTCCCTGGAACAGGAGCTCCGAATCGTTCGGGCCTATCTCCAGGTGGAGCGGTTGCGGCTGGGAGACCGGCTGCAAACCAGAATTCAAGCCGCCGATGACACCTTGCAGTTCACGGTCCCGGTCCTTTCCATTCAGCCACTCGTGGAGAACGCCGTGAAGCACGGTGTCGGCTCCGGGATCGGAGCCGGTACGGTTCGGATCGAGTCTCGGATCAGGGGAGACACTTTGCAGGTGATCGTCTCCGACGACGGGCCGGGTTTCCCGCCGTCGGGTCCACCAAACGGCGCCCACGGCCTGAATAACGTAAGACGCCGCCTCCGCCTCTGTTACGGAGAAAGAGGGAGTCTGAAGATCGCTTCTCCCGCTGCCGGAGCGGAAGTCGAACTGACGATCCCCATCGCGACACATCCTCCGCCGGACCCGGATCCGGACGGCAGCCACCGGATGTTGAACTGACGGACCCCGGTAGGACAACCGCCCGGATTCAGAGATCGCCCGTCCGGAACTGCTCGGCCAGAAAGTCGCTGGATCGCCAGGCGATCGCCAGAATGGTTTCGGTGGGGTTCTGGCAGGCGGAGCTGGGCCAGCAGCCGCCGTCCATGACGAAAAGGTTCGAAACCTCGTGGGCCTGGCAGAACTGGTTCAGGACGCTGGTTCGCGGATCTTCGCCCATTCTGGTGGTGCCCATCTCGTGGATGATCCGGCCGGGAGCGCTCAGGGACTTGTCCTCGCTGAGAATCTCGGCTCCCGCCTCGTGCATGAGTTCCTGTAGATTCTGAAAGGCGTCGTCCAGCATATGGTAGTCGTTGTCGGTCCGCTTGTAGTGAAACTTCAGGACCGGGATTCCCCACGCGTCCACCACTTCTGGGTCGATCTCCACGTAGCTGTCGAAGATCTGGAGCGCCTCTCCCCGGGCGTAGACCCGGACCACCGCCGGGTGTAGTTCCTTGATCCGTTTCTTGTAGCCGGCGCCGAAGCCGCCGATCAGGTCCGCGTGCCGCGGGAAGACGCTACTGCCCCCCTTGACCATGATGGCGTAGCCGCGAATGAACTTGGGATGGCGGCTTCCCAGATTGCTGTACCGGGGAATGTAGGAGCCGTTGGCCTTGCCGTCGTCGTTGCGGATTTTCGATCCCACCAGCTCCGGCAGGACTCCGATCACCTGACCGGCGGTGAAGTGATCGGTCAGGTAGTGTCCCAGGACGCCGCTGCCGTTGGCCATGCCTTGAGGGTGGAAACGGGAAACCGAATTGAGCAGGATGCGGGTCGATTCCAGCGTTCCGGCGGCCAGCACCACCACCTTGGCGCGAACCTTTCGCTCCACTTTGCTCTTCCGGTCGATATAGGAAACGCCCCGGACCCGGCCCTCCGTGTCCACCACCACCTCCCGGACCACAGCGTCGGTCAGCAGGGTCAGCTTCCCGGTCTTGGCGGCGTCGGGGAGGGTGACGGCGATGCTGGAGAAGAAGGCCCCGATGCCGCATCCGGAGCCGCAGCTTCCGCAATAGTGACAGGGTGGCCGTCCCCGGTGATACCGGCTCAACTGGGCGGTTCTTAGAGCCGTCATGCGCCAGCCCTTGCGGGCTGCCGCCTTCCGGATCAGATGTTCGAAGCAGTTGTAGGCGAAGGGAGGCAGGAACCGTCCGTCGGGAATCTGGGGCAAGCCCTCCTTGAACCCCTGGATCCCCACATAGTCCTCGACCTTGTCATAGTAGGGTGCCAAGTCGGCGTAGGTGAAGGGCCAGTCCACTCCGAAACCGTCGATGCTCGCCGCCTTGAAGTCGAAATCGGCCAAGCGGAAGGACTGCCGGCCCCAGTGCAGGGTCCGTCCCCCCAAAATCCGGGAACGTCCCGTCCACTTGTAGGGTTTTTGCGGACCGCTCGTGGGAGCGTTCGTATAGGGATGCTCGCTTTCCTTGGTGTAGTAGCCGGAGAACGGAGTCTGCTCCCTCGCCGCCAGCGGGCCGTCCTTCCGGATCACTTGGGGATTGCCCTGTCCCCGAAATGGGAAATCGTAGGGCATGGCGTGCGTCAGGAAGTCGGTGTTCTTGATGGAGGGCCCGGCCTCCAGCACGACCACCTCCAACCCATGCTCGGTCAGGACCTTGGCCGCCATGCCTCCGGCGGCGCCGCTGCCGACGACCAGGACATCGTATTCGCGCTGGGCCATTGCCGAACCTCGAATGCGGACGGACTAATCCTCGTCCCCGTGATGGCCGGGATGGGGACAACCCTCCCATTCCGCCAAGACCTGCTTTCCCTGGTACCCCAATTCCTCGTGGATCCCCTCCCGGGAGGTGTAGTAGGCGAACACTGCTCTCCGGCGCAGGTCCCGGAAGAAGCGGTGCCCCGCCCCTTCCTCAGGCTGATCCGGTTCCGGATCCGCAAGCCCGCTCAGGAGCGCCTCCTGGTCCTTGGGGGAAAGCCGGACAAACGCCTTTTCGTACCGGACAAGGCTGAGGCGGTCGACCTCCGCCAGTCCCTCGAGAAATGCCTTCCGGATCTGATCGGTCTCGTGACTCAAGACCAGATCGATGTGCTCGTGGACCCGGGCGGCTCTGGCCCCCGGGCTGTCGGTTTCCGGAATGATGATCTCAGCCAGCGTGGCCAGCAGCTCCGCCTGTTCCGACGTCAGGAAACGAGGTTTCCAAGTCGTGACCGCACCCTGGGCAGCTGCCGCGGCCGATTCTGTGAGGGACCCCGTAACCGGTATCGACGCGACCAGTTGCACTAGGCCGGAGGAACCCACTGCCATGGTCTTGAGGGCGTCTCTGCGTCGAATCTGCTTCCTCTTCATGGGACGGCCTCCTGCTTCCAGGATAATGCCGATCGTCTTCGTATGGTAGTCGTGAGATGAATTCCCGCCTCTCCTTTTCGTCCTTCCGGACCGTGGCAAAAGCCGCCACGGGCTGGTAACGTAAAAGTCCCGATTCGCACTGAGACTCACAAACCGACCAGGAGCAAGTCCAGATGAAGATCGCCATCCTGCACGGCCCCCGGGACCTCCGGATCGAAGACCACGAGCTGGACCCCTCGAATCTGGCGCCGGACCAGGTCTGGGTCCGGACCATCGTGACCGGGTTCAAGATCGGGACCGACCGCGGCAACTACGAAGGGGCCGAGGATGTCCCGGGAGCTCCCGTCTATCCCCGCTGGGTAGGAGACAGCAACCTGGGCGAGATCCGGGGCGTCGGCTCCAACGTCAGCGGCTTTCAGGTGGGCGACCGGGTCCTGTCCCAGATGCACCATCAGTCGGAATACGTCTGCACTCCGGCCGAGGGCTTCCTGGTCAAGGTCCCTGACGGAGTTCACCCCGAGGACGCTGTTTTTGGAAATCTTTACTCCCTAAGCGCCCATTGCTATCACAAGGCGCTCTTACGGCCCGGGGAAACCGTGGCCGTGGTCGGGCTGGGGACGCTGGGCCTGGGCGCCGTCGCCATCGGGCCCCTTTACGGGGCACGCACTGCCGCCATCGGCAACAGTGATCTGCGCCTGGAAATGGCCGATCGCATGGGGGCCCACGGCCTTTTCAGCAGCGACGACCCGGACTTGGCCGCGAAGCTGGACGAGTTCAGCGACGGCCGCGGCATCGACCTGGTCATCCTGACGGCGAACCCGTGGCCCGCCTACCGGACCGCCGTGGAGATCGTTCGGCCCGGTGGCCGTGTCGGCATTGTCAGCCTGTTGGGCCGCGGGGAGGAAGGCCTGGAGTTCAACCCCCTCTCCATGCAACTCTTCTACATCAAGGGAATCTCACTCATCGCCATCTGCGGCGAGGACCCCAATCTCTTTCCCGGAGCTGGCGGTGACGTCCAACAGACACGGCACCGGGCTCATCTCTTCACGCTGATGGCCGACGGGTTGCTGGAACCCAAACGCCTCGTGACCCACCGGTTCCACTACACTCGGATGGTGGAAGCCTACGAGATGGCCTACCACCGGGACAAGACCATGATGAACGTGGTGTTCGACTGGCGGGATGCGCATACCGGATAGATAAGGAGGAGCGGCGGTTTCCAACCGCCGAACTCCGGACGGGAAATGGCGGAATGAGCGTATTTGACCGGTTTCGACTGACGGGAAAGAGGATGTTCATCACCGGCGGCAGCCGGGGGCTGGGGCGCGAGATGGCCCTGGCTATCGCAGAAGCGGGCGCCGACGTGATTCTGGTGGGACGCGATGCCACGTCACTGGAGCAGACGGCCGGAGATCTGAGGAACCTGGGTCGGGAGGCGTTCCCTATCCAAGCCGACGTCGGCGACATGGAAGATTGCCAAAGGGCCTGCGAGCAAGCTCTCCGGGACCACGGCTCCATCGACATCCTGATCAACAACGTGGGAGGCCGCCGCGAGAATATCCCCACCACGGAGATGACCTTGGATCAATGGCGGCGGCTCACGGACCTGAATCTGACCAGCACTTTTCTCTGCACCAAGATCATCGGCGGAGCCATGGTGAGCCGGGGCAAGGGGGGGCGCATCATCAACAACGCCTCCATCAATGGACTGATCGTCGCCCGAGACATCGGAGGCAGGCACTACGAGACCTCCAAGGCGGCCGTGATCCACTTCACCCGAACCGTGGCTGCCGACTGGGCGCCCCACGGCATTACCGCCAACGCCATCTGTCCCGGCGGCTTCATGACCGAGCCCAACATCCGCTGGTCCAAGGAACATCCTCAGGTGATCGAGACATTTATCGCCCACATTCCCATGGGCGGATTCGGGCAACCGGAGGATCTGGGACCTCTGGCCGTCTACCTGGCCAGCGACGCCTCCCGCTATGTGACTGGAGCCAGCATCGTGATCGATGGAGGCTACACCCTTTGGTAGGAGCGCCGGCTCCCGCCCAGGGTTTCGCCATTTCGTGATGAAGCAGCATGAACCGGCTATGAGAAGAATCAGAAGAAGAGGCGCCAGCCGGCGTCACTTTCTGGTGGGTCTGGGAGCCTCCCTGTTACCTTTTCCGCGGCGCGCATGGGGGAAACCCGCGACCGATCAGGTGATCGTGGGCCGAGGGAAGCTGGAGATCTCCGCGCTCCGCTTCGACTGCACGCCACCTGTAGGAGTCCCGTCTCCGACCCTGGGTGCCAATCCGGTGGTCCGCAAGATCGAAGGGCCCATGGAGACCCGTCTCCTGGCCCTGCGGCAGGGGAAGCTGACCCTGGGTTGGGTCAACAGCGATTACAACATCTGGCACGAGGGGAGGCGTTTTCTGGCCCGGGGTCTGGGCATTCCCCAAGAGCAGACCATCGCCTCCGCGACCCACAATCACTCCATCGTCACCCTCGGCGGTTTGAGGAGAAACGTCCGGGGGTTCGGCAAACGATTTTTCCAAAATCTGCGGGAGGCCGCCCGCTCCCTGGAGGCCGGTTTCGAGCCGGCCAAGCTCTCCTGGGCGACCGCGGAAGAACCCTCCATCACCTATAACCGCAAAGGGGTCCGGCCCGACGGGTCCACCTATTTCATGCGGGAAGAGGACCGGATCCTGCTGGGCGACTTCGAGGGCGCCAACGATCCGCTGGCCTCGCTGCTTCGCTTCGACCGTCCCGACGGCACCCCGCTGGCCCTGATGGGACACTTCACAGGCCACCCCGTGGCCTCCTACAACCTGGAGGAACCGGTGATCAACCCCGATTTTTCGGGTTGGGCCGTTCTGGACCTGGTGGAATCGTTCCACCCCCGGCGGCCCGTGGGGTTCTTCCTCCAGGGTTGCGCGGGTGACATCAACGTCAAGGGCATGTTCGACGGTCCGGAAAGGGCTCGCGCTGCTGGCAGACGACTGGGAGACACCTTCATTCGAGCCTCCTCCCGCACCCGCGCCAATCCCGCTTCCGGGTTGGCCTTGGCCTGGGGGACGGCACATGTTCCCTACGGACCGCTTCCTCCGGCGGAGGAAATCCTCCGGCAACGCCGGGCGCTGTTGGACTTTCAGAAAAGAACCGAGGCAGGCGACCCCGACACTCTCCGGGTCCTGGGTTACAACTTCTCCTCGACCATGAAGATGAAATACCGGAGGAACCTGGCCCGGCCGCTGCTGAGATGGACCGACTGGGCGTTGGAGGTTCAGGAGAAAGGGACTGTACTCCCCGATTCCTTGGCCGTGCCGCTTCAGGTCATCGCCTTGGGCGACGTAGCGGTGGTGACCATTCCATGCGAGGCGTTTTCCGGGATCGGGAAACAGATCCGGCAACAGAGTCCTTTCGCCATGACCATACCCGCCGCCTACAGCAACGGCTATCTGAGCTACATCGGCACCAGCAAGGACGTGGGGGACGGAGAATACATGTCGGCCGTCTATCGCTACACTCGCCGGCCGCCGTTCGCCCACCCCGCTGGCGACGCCATCGCAACGAAGGCGGTGGAGCTGTTGGAGATGGCCCAAGACGCCATGGGCTGATCCCGGATCAAGATCTTCCCGTACGACCGGTCCTGAGCTCGTCCGGGCCGATTCTATTCCTCGTCCGGAAGGTAGTAGCCGGAGCCGATCAGGATCGGCAGACCGTAGGTAACGACCCTCTTGACGAAGACCACCTTCCGCTGTTGCATACCAGAGGAGGGGTTGCGCGACCTGTAGTAGAGGAAGGTTTCGCCGAAAGCGTCTGCGACGCTCAAGTCGTCCCGGTCACTCAGTGAGGTCAACTCGGTTTCGGTCCCGCCCAAGGTCCAGCCGCCCCAGCGGTAGGGATCCCCGCTGAACAGCGTGTTGCCGTTCATGTCCACACCGAACACGTAGATCGAGTCGCGTCTCCAGCGCGGGTTCGCCGATAGGCCGACGGAGGCGAAGTACCCCATGGACTCCAACTCCATGGCGGCGCAGCGAACGAATTCCTGCAGCCTCCGGTCGGAAGGATCGTTCGCCAGTCCCATGGCGTTGACTTCATCCGTCTGGCAGGTGCCCGGAAGATCGCGCAGGTAGATTCCGGCGCCGACGGCAGCGGGCGTCCCGTCCCAGTCGATGGCCTTGACGTACGACGCCTTGGGATCGTCGTTTCCGGTCGCCGGGTTGGTGATGGAGTAGTAGAGCCATCCCTCGTCGACGATGCCCATGATGCGATGGAGTTCCTGAAAGTAGTCGTTCCCGTAGGCATCGATGAACAGGCCCCAAGGCGTCCCTTCCCGCGAAGGGTCGGGCGGATAGACCAAGGCCTGAGCAGCGTCCCGGACAGGTGTCACTTCGTCGACGAAGACATAGTACGCACCACTCCTCCATCGTCCTTCCTCATGGAAGGCGGCCCGGGCCGCCTCGGTTCCCATTTCCTGGACGTATTCGTAGGCGCATTGAACGAACGCCCGGACGTCGGCGCGGGTGCGAATGGCGCTGGCGGCAACGGAGTTCTCGGCGCAGGTCCGAGATTGAGCGATTCCAAATTCCTGCGCTCCTGACATCGACGCGCAAAGAATCAACAGAAAACGGAAATGCAGTCGTTTCATTCCGATACTCCCTACGTTCACGTGAAAGGGGCGACAAATTCCCGGCGCGAACATCGGCCAAGACTCATTGATGGTTCAGGGCACGAAGCCGGTTGCGCCAATGCGAGCAATCCGACCCTATGGTGCCAACAAATTATCACGATTCACCCAACAGATCAGAACCTGTCTCAAGTCGTCTTCCGGTTCTACGCCGACTCACCGTCCGCAATGCAAAACGGTCTCCAATCCGGTTTCGACGGGATCCTTATTCATCGTCCTCAAGGTAGTACCCGGAACCGATCAGGATCGGCAGTCCGTGGACCACCACCCTCTTGGCGAACACCACCTTCCGCTGTTCCGTACCGGTGGCGGGGTTTCGCGCCCGGTAGTACAGAAAGGTCTCGCCGAACGCCTCGGCCACGCTCAGGTCGTCCCGATCGCCAAGTGACGTCAGTTCGGAATCGGCTCCCCCCAACGCCCAAGCGCCCCTGCGGTAAGGATCGCTACTGAACAAGGTATTCCCGTCGGCATCCACGCCGAACAGGTAGATCGAATCCTGTCTCCAGCGCGGATCGGATGACAGGGTGACGGAACCAAAATACCCCATCGACTCCAGTTCCAAGGCGGCGCATCGGACAAATGCCCGCAACCTCTCATTGGAGGGCTCGGCTGCCAACCTCATGGCGTTGACCTCGTCCCTCGGGCAGGTCCCGGGGATGTCGCTCAGGTAGACCCCCGCACCGATGGCCGCGTCGGCTCCATCCCAGTCGATCGACTTGATGTAGGACGCCTTCGGCTCGTCCCGGCCCGTTACCGGATTCGAGAACGAGTAGTAGAGCCATCCCTCCCCAAAACCGCCGACGATGCGCGCTCCCTCCCGGAAGAATTCATTACCGAAGACGTCGACCAGCGGTCCCAACTGACGATCTTCCCTGACGGGCGCAGGCGGAAAGACGGCCAGTCGCTCGTCACCGGGCGTCCCGACGGCAACGAAGACGTAGATGGGGCCACTCTTCCAGCGTTCTTCTTCGTTAAAAGCCCGCCGGGCAGCCTCGGCGCCCGCTTCCTGCGCGTACTCGTAGGCGCATTGAACGAAGGCTTGAATGTCCTCCCGTGTACGGACGGCGCCGGCGGCAACAGATTTATCGGCGCATGAGAGAGCTTCATTGGAGCCGAAAGCCAGCGGCGCGGCGACCAAGAAGGCCATGGGAACCAGGAAGCAACGCAACGGATGATTCATAGCCAGGACCGTCCTCCGGACCTGCCGTGGGCTTCTCACTCGTCCAGGTAGTAGCCGGAGCCGATCAGGATCGGCAAACCATAGGTGACGACCCTCTTGACGAAAACGACTTTTCGCTGCTCCATCCCGGTGGCGGGGTTCCGCGACATGTAGTAGAGAAAGGTTTCACCGAAGGCATCGGCAACGCTGAGATCGTCCCGGTCACTGAGCGACGTCAACTCGGAATCGGCTCCGCCCAACGTCCAGCCGCCCCAGCGGTAGGGATCACCGCTGAACAGCGTGTTGCCGTTTCCGTCGACGCCGAACACGTAGACCGAGTTATTTCTCCAGCGCGGATCCGACGACAAGCTGATGGAGGCGAAATATCCCATCGACTCCAGCTCCATGGCGGCGCAGCGGACGAATTCCTGCAACTTCCGGTTGGAAGGATCCGCAGAGAGTCCCGCGGCGTTGACCTCTTCCCGATTGCACGAGCCCGGAATGTCCCGCTGGTAGATCCCCGCGCCGATGCCCGCCGGGGTCCCGTTCCAGTCGATGCTCTTGATGTAGGTCGCCTTCGGCTCGTCCCGGCCGGTCGCCGGATTCGTGAACGAATAGTGCAGCCATCCTTCCCCGAAGCCGCTCGTGATGCGGTGCTGCTCCTTGTAGTAGTCGTTGCCGAAGACGTCGATCAGGAGTCCGCGTGAGGTTCCTTCCCGCTCGGGTTCGGGCGGGAAAACGAAGTGATGGGCTTGATCGCTCTCCGGCGTCGATTCGGAAATGAAGACGTAGATGGAGCCGCTGTTCCAACGTTCATCCTCGTTGAATGCTCTGCGGGCCTCCTCCAAGCCCATCTCGATGGCGTATTCGTAGGCGCATTGAACGAAGGCGCGAACGTCGTCGCGCGTTTGCACGGCGCTGGCGACGACGGATTTCTCCGCACACGACGGACCGTCATCGCTGCCGAACGCACGGGGCAGCGCGACCAGCAGGAAGAAGAGAAAAAGGCAACCGGAGACTTTTCGATTCATAGTCATGATTTTCCTCCAGATCCGCAACCGGGCTTGAGCCCGCAGTCTTTTCATTCGTCCAAATAGTAGCCCGAGCCGATGAGGATCGGCAGGCCGTAGGTGACCACCCGTTTGACGAAAACCACCTTGCGCTGCTGCATCCCCGTAGCGGGATTACGGGCCATGTAGTAGAGGAAGGTTTCGCCGAAGGCCTGGGCCACGCTCAGGTCGTCCCGATCGGCCAGGGAGGTCAACTCGGTATCCTGCCCGCCCAAGGTCCAACCGCCCCAGCGGTACGGGTCTCCGCTGAACAGGGTGTTGCCGTTGCCGTCCACGCCGAACACGTAGACCGAGTCCTGTCTCCAACGAGGATCCGAGGACAGGCTGATAGAGGCAAAATAACCCATGGACTCCATTTCCATGGCCGCACAACGGACGAATTCCTGCAGCCTCTCGTTGGACGGATCCATGCCGAGAACCGTGGCGTTGACCTCCTCTCTGCGGCAGGTCCCCGGGAGGTCCCGGCGGTAGATGCCGGAGCCGATGGCGGCCGGGGTCCCGTCCCAGTCGATGCTCTTGACGTAGGAGGCCTTGGGCTCTTCCATGCCGGTCGCCGGGTTCGTGAACGCGTAATGGATCCAGCCCTCACCGACGAGGCTCAGGATACGATGCCGATCCCTGTAGTAGTTGTTGCCGAAGGCGTCTTCCAGAAGCCTTGCAAAAGTCCGACCTTCCCTTGCAGGGTCAGGCGGGAAGACGAGGCTCCGTGTCTCCTCGCTCACCGGCGTATCTTCCGAGACGAAAATATAGGAGGCGCCCTCTCTCCATCGCTCGTCTTCGTGGAAAGCCCTGTGGGCCTCCTCGAATCCCACGTCCTGGACGAACTCGTAGGCGCACTTGACGAACGCCTCCACGTCCTCGTATGTCCGCACCGCCCCGGCGGAAATCGAGTGATCGTCGCAAGCCGAGGTTTGCGCCGGCACGAATCCCTGCCCGGTGACCGCCAGAATCGGAATGATCAACAGATAGGGCAATCGGTTTCTGGCCATGGCGAAAGTCCTCCGCCGCCGCCACGGCATCGATGAGCCGGGCGGCAGCGCATGGTTACTGCGTGGTTTGAAAAATTCGCTTGGGAAAGGGTCTCGAACACTGCGCTATCTTCTCGGGAGCATCCTCCGACTTGACAGCCCCGACCGGCGCGCGGAGTTGAAAGTCCTGTTCGCGACTAAACTATTTTCCAGGAATAGCACGAAACATTGGACACGTCCAGAGAATCGAATCATGCGACCCGGCTGTTTCCGATGGCTTGCTGAAACCATCGCGAACCCGCGCCGGATCCGGCATCAACCGGCACGACGCTGTCGCACGCATGGAAGAATCCGAGTATTCTACGCGGATGCAGATCACCTATGTCGAATTGACGGTCCACGGGCGGTCGGGGAGAGAGCAGCGCTCTCTCCCGGTGGGGTCTGTTTCAGGAGCCCGTTTCTGCTCCCGGGACGTGGAGGGGATGCGGAAGGAGATGGATGAACAGCTCGAGCGAGACGGACGATTCACCATGGCGACCCTCACGAATCCCTCCGTTTTCCACCTGGGACGCTATCTTCTGACCCAGAGCCCCGACTTCGAGGTCCAGGGCTCCATGACGGGTGGAGAGGCCGAGGTCGTCGCCATCCGAGACGGAGACGAGATCCTCATTACCGTCGGCAGCGACCAGTGCGACCGGGAACTGGATCCCCTCTTTCCGGACAAACCCAAACAGATGTGCCCTCACCCGTTGGCGCGAACCGCTTGGCCCTACGAGGAGGTCCGGCCCCACTGGGATGAACTGCGCATCTTCAGCCATGTGGTGGCGGGAGAGCAAACGGTGCCGTTGCAGGACAGCAAGATCTCCGAACTGGTGGACCTGGAGTACCTGCTGAACATGAACGAGGTGCGATCGCTGGCCGATCCCATGGTCCTGTATTGCGGTTGCGGTTCCTTCCTGGACTCGGTGGAGGAGACGGTCGAGCGGCTTGAGCTGCCCCCGGAAACGGCGCTGGGCGTCGGCAACAGCTTCCTCGTAGGCCTCAACGACCCGGTGCTGGACCGCACCATCCGACACGAGTTCCGCGCGGTTCCGTTGGGAGACGACCTGCAATACCGGCAGGACTTCGATCGGCGGTCCCAAGACGCGTAAACGAGAAGAAGAGGAGGAGGCATGCCCAAGCTGACTGTGGAGGGTATAGGAGATTTCGACGTCGATGCCGGAAAACGGCTGGTTCTGGCTCTCACCGATGAGGCCGGCATCGATCAGTTGCACGCCTGCGGAGGGAACGCCCGCTGCACCACTTGCCGGGTGGAGTTCGTCGAAGGCGAGCCCGCACGGATGACGGCCGCAGAGAAGAAGGTCCTGGAGATGCGCCGCGTGACCGGAGTGCGCTTGAGCTGTCAGATCCGTTGCGAACACGAGATGACAGTGCGGGTCATCAGCCGGCTGGAAGGAAGCGGACGGCGCGACGCAGGTCGCCGGCCCGCCGACGAAATCCATCCCCAGCCGGTGGAGTACGCGTAGGCCCGGCGCCGTCGCTGACCGGAATCCATCCCGCCCGTTTCAACCGTTGGTGGCCGGCCGGCGAGGTCCTGACCGGTCCCGCACTTTGGGATTGGCCAGGGACATGGGCCACTCTCCCCTGAAGATGCGGGCCGCTTCCTGTCCCATGATGGTGGCGCCTCGATTCCAGATCGCTTCCGAGAGCCCGGCCGAATGCGGGGTCAGGACCACGTTGTCCATCTCCATCAGCGGGCTGTCCGAGGACAGCGGTTCCACCTCGAAGACATCCAGGCCCGCGCCTGCGATCTCTCCTTCCTGGAGCGCCGAAATCAGTGCGGCCTCATCGACGGTTCGCCCCCGGCCCGTGTTGACGAAGAACGCACTCGGCTTCATGGCCCGGAAAAAGTCTTCGCCGAGCATGCCCCGGGTGGCGGCGGCGTTGGGCACATGGGTGGACACGAAGTCGGAGCGGCGGGCCAGTTCGTTCAGGTCCGGGACCAGCTCGATCCGGTACTCCTGCGCGATCCAGGGGGGGATGTACGGATCGTAGGCGATGACCTTCAGACCCAGAACCCGGGCCTTCCGGGCAAAGAGCCGGGCGATGCCGCCGAAGCTCACCAGACCCAGGACCTGTCCGACGAGGGGAGGAATGGGGTCTATTCTGCCCCAGAGATTCGGCGTCCACCCTCCATTCCTCACCCGGCGGTCCAGACTGACGATCTGCCGGGTGCAGGCCAACAGCAGGGCCAGGGCGTGATTGGAGACCTCTTCGGTGCAGAAGCCGGGCGTGTTGACCACCATGATTCCCTGCCGGGTGGCGTCGTCGATGTCGATGTGATCGAAGCCGTGTCCCTGGCTCAGAATCGCCTGAAGCCTCTCCGCCTGATCCAGCACCTCCGTCCGAAGCGGCACGCCGACCGTGACAACCGCGTCGCCGCCGCGAACCGCCTGAACCGTCTGTTCCGGGTCCGGCGAGAGAATGACTTCCAGCTCATAGTCCAGGCCCGAAAGTTGTGCCTCCAGCGGGGAGGTGTCCTGGTCGACGATGGTCAGCCAGACGAGACGATGTTTCGGCATGGTTTCTGTCCTCCTGATGACTTCAAACTTGCTTCAAGGTCGGTTCCAGATTCTCTCTGAGTAGCTCGGCAGCCCCTCAACACCCAGAGCCAGACTCCAGACGGCGCCCGTGGCTCCTTCGCACACCAATAGATTACTGTCCCGGAAGACCGCGTTGGTGGGATAGAGGCCGGGAAGCCGGATCCGATCGATCACCTCGGCGCCGGGGGAGACCACAGCGATCTGGCCACGGCCGAAGAGGGTGACGTAGAGATCGCCATCGGCGGCGAATCGGATCCCGTCGGGACCGACCCGGCCCGGGAAGCGCACGAACTCCTCGAGCGGTTGCGCCAATGCCCCCGCCTCGTCCAGCGGCGCGCGCAGGATTTTCCCGCTGGTCGTCTCCACCACATAGATCTCCCTCCCGCCGGGATGGAAATCCAAACCATTGGTGAATTCCAATCCGTCGGCAAGAATCTCCGCGAAACCCTGCTCCGTGACCCGTGAGACGGCTCCGCCGGGTCGGCCGCGCCACGCCGTTCCCGGATCGGTGAAGTAGACCTGACCGCCGGGGCCGAGAAGGATTTCATTGGGTCCCCGAAGCCGGCGCCCATCGACGTAGCGGGTGCAGAAATCATCCAGCGATCCATCGGGTCCGGCCCGAAGAATCTTGCGCAACTTGTGGTCCGAAATGAGCAGGCTCCCGTCCGGATTCACGACGACGCCCTGGGGCTTGCCGCCCGTGGCCAGGAAGCGGGAAACCCGGCCGGCCCGGGAGATTCTGGACACATGGTCGGCGCGGCAGTTGGCCACGAAGAGATTCCCGGCAGCATCGAAGGCCGGACCCTCGGGCATGGAGAGGCCCCGGGCGAACAGGGTCGGCTCCTCCAGATCCCGCGTTCGGGAGAGGGAGCCCCGAATGACGGCGGGTGCGTTTCGCCGCGGCAGGGGCAGCTCGACCTGCCGTCCGGTCCGAGCCGAGAGATAGGCGGCCTCCATGATCTCCACGCAACGCAGGCCGTCCCATCCGGTGAGCACCGGTTCCCGGCCGTCCAGTATCCAATCGGCGAAGCTGGTCAACTCCTGGACGTAGGCGCTCCGAAAGCCGGCCTCGTTGTCGAGCCGGTGCCGCTCCTCCCAGCCGTCGCGGCTCCGAATGGTGACGCTGCAATCGCCGGGATCGTAGAGGATTCCGCCCTGCTCCAGCACGATATGTACGCTGAAGGACTGGCGAAAGGTCCGAATCGGAGAGAAGGGGCTGACCTGCAGCGTGGCCACCGCACCCGATTCGAAGTGGATCAGCATCGAGATCTGGTCTTCGAAATCGCTTCGATGATCCGTCTTCACGGGACTCCTGGCGAACACGTTCCCAGCGTCGCCACAGATGTGCCGTAGAAAATCGATGTCGTGGACGCCGGAGGCGTGCAGCAGCCCTCCCCCCCGGTCTCGCCGCAGCCACCAGCTCCACCAATCCCGGTGGTAGAACCCATTGATGTTGACCGCCATCACCCGCCCGAGCCGGCCGCTCCGAACCACTTGGGACATCTTGGCGTACTGGGGGCGCAGCCGCCGTTTGTGGCCGACCATGAGCTTCACGTGGGCCGCCGTCACCGCCTCCATCATTTCGTGACACTCCTGGACATCGAGCGCCATGGGTTTCTCGCAGAAGATGTGCTTGCCCGCCCTGGCCGCCGCCACCGCTTGCGGGCAGTGCAGGTGGTTGGGCGTCGCCAGGAAGACCGCGTCGACCTTGGGGTCGCTGAGACAGTCGGAAAATGAATCGTAGGCGGAAGTCTCCAGCCTGGCGGACAGGGCATCGGCGCCGGCCCGGTCGGGATCGTAGCACCCGGCGATCCGGAAAGGCTCCAGATCCTGAATCAGGCGGGCCATGTGCGAGCCGAAATTCCCGCAGCCCACAATCGCAATGGCGACTCGTTCCATGCTCGACCTACGTCGCCGGAGCCGGGACCCCGAACGCATTCATGGAAGGTTTTCCAGATGCCAGAAGACGCCGCTGACCATGGCGATGTTCCGGCTCAGGTTTCCGTGAAAATAGACGCTCAGAAAGCGATTTTCGGAGATCTGCACGCTGGGCGCCGTGAAGGAATGTCCGGGGGGCATGGGGACCAGCACGAATTTCCGGGATTGGTTCATGGCCGTTGTTCCCGCGGCCGTTCCGTCCAGCCACCGCTTGCCGCCGTCGAGACTGATTCTCGCCAGCAGGGTTCCGTCGGGGCTTCCACCCGGGTGCGCCCCCTGATGGGTCACCACCACCGAATTGTGCCGCGTCCAGAGAATGGTCCCACGAATCTCGTAGAATCCGGTGAGCCCTCCCGGAACCTCGCCGAAGGTGCGGCCGCCGTCGCGCGATTCCAGCAGCAGGCCGTTCTTGTAGATGGCGGGCACGTGGGACTCCATGCTGGCCGGAGCGCCCGTCTTCTTCAGCGTCTCCGACCGATCCTCGCCCGCCAGTAGAGGCCTCTGGATCCGGGTCATGGCCAGGATGTGGTCCGGGTCCGCCGGATCGACGGCATAGCCCACCTCGGAGGCAAACTCATGCACCAGGCTCGGTTCGCCCCAACTCTTGCCGCCGTCGCGGCTCCGGAACAGGAAGAGGCCGCCCACGTCGGCGTCGGGCGAGACCAGTCCATCCTCCATCAGGGACGGATCCTCGTAAAACCAGGGGATTCGCCGCAGACCGGCCGAGAACATGAGGGTCCCGTCGGGCCGCTCGATGAATGTGTTGTAGTCGTCGCCGGTCCAGTTGTAAGGCCGCCGGATCGATTCCGGGGAGAGATCCGAAACGTCAAGCGCCGTCGTGGTCCAGGTCTCGCCCGAGTCGGAGGAGTGGCGCACGACCAACTGGGAGCCGTCCTTGACGCCGTCCGCCAACCAGAGCCGTCCGTCGCGGCTGACACCCAGGGCAAAGGCCCTCTCTGCCGGGATCAGGCTCCAGGTCTTCCCCTGGTCCCGGCTTCGGGCCAGACCCCCGGTCTGGGTGTTCACGAAGATGGACCCGTCGGGATGCCGTATGATTCCCAGCATGCCCCGGACCAGCCGCGTGCCCTGGGGAACGATATTGACCGTCTCGCCGATCTTGACCTGGACACGCTCCCAGCCGGCCGCGTGGATCGGTTGCAGCAACCAAACCAGACTCACAACACACAGCAGCAGTCGGCTCATCGCACACCCCCTTGCCGGGTCTCGGCCCAGTGTACTACCGCCCCGGCTGCAAGAACACAGGGGAGAGAGTTACCTGACAGGCAGCAATTCCCCCCAGACTTCATCGGCAAGATGGGTGCGATTCAACTCTTCGGCGCGCAGGCGCCAATTCGGCATTATGCGGTCCAGGATTACCCGGAAGCGCTCGTTGTGGCTCGGCTCGGCGAGGTGGACCATCTCGTGGACGAGGACGTATTCGAGGCAGGGCAGGGGCTTCTTGGCCAGCTCGGAGTTGAGCCAGATGCGGCGAGCCCCGGCATTGCAGCTTCCCCAGCGTGTCTTCATGCGGCGGATGCGCCAGTCGGCCACATGGACGCCGACCCGGGATTCCCACTTGGCGACCATCTCAGGGATGCGCTGTCGCAGTTGAGCCCGGTACCATCGGTAGAGCAGGGCCTCGCGGGCGTCGCGGCCGGTCGCAGGGCGAACGCGCATCTCCATCCAGGCATTGTTGCGCAGGCGAATACCGACTGAGCCTCGCGATTCAACGACATCCAGACGATAGCGTCGTCCCTCGAAGTAGTGACTTTCACCCGACACGAAGTCGCGCCGGGATTGGCGGTCTTGCTGCTCGAACTCGGCACGTTTGCGCCGAATCCATCCCAGGCGCGAAATCACCGCCAGCCGTATCGCGTCGTCGTCGAGGCGCAGCGGAGCCGAGACGCGCACTTGGCCCTCGGGGGGATAGACGCTCAGGTGGAGGTTCTTGATGTCCTTGCGGATGACCGCCACGGGAATGCCGCTGACATCCATCTGGTAACTGTCAGTACTCACTGCGGGCCTTCACAATTTCGAAGATCGTCTTCGTACAAGTCTTGAAGGGACCGAGTGCGTCACGGATCGCCCTGCCGATCCGCTTCTCCTTGATGGGGTGGCCGCGCCAGTCAGCCATCAGCGCTTGCCGAATTGCTCGATGGACAGCCAGCGCCGCGACTTCGCGGGGATCGGTTTCGGTATCCGGCTCCCATCTCACGCCCGGCTCGGCCACGAGTTCCGCCGGCAATTCGGCCGGCAGGTTGTCGTAGATTGCGCGCAGTGCCCCATTGTTGATGCTCGCCGGATAGGAACCACCGGCTTCCCCGTTCCTCACTTGTTCGGCGAGCTCGATGATCTTCTTGAGGTACGCCTCGTACTCGATCGCTTCCTCCCTGCGCTGTTTGATCAGCGCATCGAGCACCGCCGACATCTTTTCGTAGTACTTGGGATTCACGGCCATCTCGTCGACGATCAGGCGGCGGACGTTGTTCTCGATGGTCTCGGCGACGGCGCGGCGGTTGCTCCGGATCCCTTCGGGAAGCGAATCGACGGCGCTCTCCCCGTCCTTGATGAGCAGGTCCACGAGCGTCAAATCGTTGAACGCGGAAAGGACCTTGCTGTCGTCGGCCCGGATGTAGTTGTCGAGGAGGTGCCGCATGGCGGGCTCGAACATCTTGAGATCGACGTAGTCGCCGCTGGCCAGCTTGACCTCCTGGCGAACCTTCTCGTAGTGGCTCACCTCGTGCCTGATCTCGAGTCGCTCGGCCTCCGTGTAACCCGCCTCGATCATCTCGTTGGCCAGGTTGGCGTAGGAGCGGAGAAACGCCGCCACCATCCTGTACAGCGTGAGGCGCTTCCGTTCGTTGGCAGCAAGCTGCCGGGCGGTGTCGCCCTCTCCGTCGTGGCAGAAATACCGCAGGTACGCCTCGGTGTCCCGAGGCGGCTCGACAGGTTCGCAAAGCGCCTTGACCTGCTCACGGGTCTCTTCCAGCCGCTCCCGACCTCGCTCGAGTCGGTCCTTCAACAAGCCTTCCACGTCTTCGCGGTCATAACCCTCGAACGCCTCGCCCGTGTAGTCCTTGATGGCCCCCTCCAGCGACCGGAACAGATCCTTGTAGTCGACGATGTAGCCGTACTCCTTGTCCTCTCCGTCCAGGCGGTTGACGCGGCAGATCGCCTGAAAGAGACCATGGTCCTGCATCTTCTTGTCGATGTAGAGATACGTTGCGGGAGGGGCATCGAAACCGGTCAACAGCTTGTCCACGACGATCAGGAGCTTCATCTGCCCGGGCTCGTTGACGAACCGCCGCTTGACCTCCTGCTCGAACTGCTCGGCTTTGCGCATTGCCTTGTCCGCAGGTTCGCCGAAGTAGTCCGCGAGCATCTTTCGATAGACATCGTACTTGCGCAGCGTTTCGGTGAGGCCCTCGCCCGTCTCCTCGCCCTTGATGTCACCGGTCGCCGGGCTGTAGGAAGTGACGATGGCGCACTTGCCCTTCAGGCCGGTCCCATCGAACGCTTCGAAAAAGCGGCAGGCTGCGTAGACGCTGTCGGATACGAGCATGGCGTTGCCGCGGCCGCTCTTCAGGCGGTCACGCGTCTCCATATCGATCAGGATGTCGTCCACGATCTTCCGAATCCGGTCCAGCGAACTCGTGACCTTGCGCATGGTGGCCCACTTCTGCCTGAGCTGTGCGCGGGCCAGATCACTGAGCCCCTGGGTCTTGAGGTCGAACCATTGGTCGATCTTTGCCTCGGAGGTGATGTCCTGGTCGATGTCGCGTGCTTCGTAGCGCAAGTCCAGCACCACCTCATCGCCTACTGCTTCGTCGTACTTGTAGGTGTGGATGTATGGTCCGAAGGTCTCGACGCTGCGCCGCTTGTCGGATTTGAGGAGCGGCGTGCCGGTGAAGCCGATCAGGGTCGATCCGGGAAGGATCGCCTTCATTGCCTTGTGCAGCTTGCCGGACTGGGTGCGGTGGCATTCGTCCACGAAGACGAAGATCTCGCCGGGAGGCCGGGAACCCGCTGCCATGTGGCCCCGGAAGTCGTTCACGTAGCGGTCTACGTTGCCCTCCTCGGAGCTCCCGAACTTGTGGACGAGCGAACAGATCAGCGATTTGTCGGTCTCCCGCAGGACCTGGGCCAGATCGGCCCCGCTGCTCGTGCGGTAGATGTTCTCGTTTACACCCTTGAAGACCTTCTCGATCTGCTCGTCGAGCTCGGTGCGGTCCGTGACGATGAGCACGCGGCCGTCAACGCCCTTGAGTTCACGGATCCACTTCGCCAGCCACACCATCGTGAGACTCTTCCCGCTGCCCTGGGTGTGCCAGATGATCCCGCCTTCGCGGCGCCGGACATACTCCTGGGCCGCCTTCACGCCGAAGTACTGGTTGTGGCGGCAGATCTTTTTGACGCCCGCGTCGAAGACCACGAAGTCGTGGATGATTTCAAGCAGGCGATCAGGGGCGCAGATCTGGCCGAGTTCGCGAAGGAGGGGAGAGGTGGGAGCGTCGGAGGAAGGGGAACCGGCTTCCTTCCAGCGGAGCCAATACTTCTCCGGGGTCCCGATCACGCCGTAGCGGAGCCCTTCGGTATCGTTGCCCGCCAGGACGATCTGCACGGTGGTGAAGAACGGACGGATGAACTCCGGCTTCTGGTTGTCCAGATTCTGGCGGATTCCCTCCGCCGCCGAGACGGTCGAGCGCTTGAGCTCAAGTACGCCGACAGCAATCCCGTTGACGTAGAGCACGATGTCGGGCCGCTTGGTGTGATTCCCTTCGATCGTGACCTCTTCGGCGATGGCGAAGTCGTTGGCGGTCGGATTCTTCCAGTCGATCAGGTCGACGGTGACTGTCTGTTCGCCGAGCCCGGGACGGACTCTCGCGCCATAGCGAAGCAGACCGTAGACGTCGCGGTTGGCGCCGTAAAGCGTTCGGCCCCCACCGAGAGCGGCGGCCTTGTCCAGTTTCTCCAACGCTTTGGAGATGATGCCGGGGTCGTGACCCTGGCCCGCGAGGAATCGCCTGAGATAGTCGGCTTCGATATTCCGATTGTCCTGCTGTTCGTGCCGGTTGCCCAGGTACCTGTAGCCGAGCCGGCGCCGGAAGTGCTTGATGACGCGGCGCTGGGTACGGATCTCGAGCTCGCCGACTGCGGTCATCGGGAGCTCCGGGGGTCGCGTTCGGAAGTAGGGTCGGGCTCGACAGCGGATTCGCTCCGCACCTTCCAGTAGCCGCCTTTGTCGGGGCCGATCCGCTCAATCTTCCCGGCCGCGCGCAACTTGTCCAGCCGGTACCGGACGATGGATCGCGTGGTGCCGAGGGTGGTGGCGATTTCGCGGCGGCCCGCGAACGGATTCCGGCGAAGGAGAGCCAGGATGCGGCCGGAAAGGGATGGAGGTTCTGGCGACTGGCCTTCTTTTCTGGCGGTGTTCTGGCGGTGTTCTGGTGGTTTACTGGTGTGTTTCTGGTGGTTCTCTGGCCGGGTCTCCCTCGCGCACCGACGATCCCCCGTAGAGTCATCGGGCTCCTCCCCGGCGTCCGTTTCGGGATCGTCGACAACCAGCCAGCGTCCCCCCCTGTCTGGCCCGACGCGACGTAACTTACCCAATTCCTTGAGCTTGTCCAACTGGTACCGGACGCTCCCTTCGGTGGCGCCTTCAAGTGCCCGAACAATGTCGCGGCGGCTGGCGGACGGATGCTCCCGCAGGAATATGAGGATTCGGTTCGCCAGAATCTGGCTGGTTCCCTTCCGTTCTGGTGGTTTTCTGGTAGTTTTCTGGTGGTTTCTGGATGCCTCCTGGGTAGTGTCGCGACGGTCTTGGGTGGTCTCGCGGTCTCCGGACCGCCAAATCCTGATCAGGAACCCCGCTCCGACCTCGAACTCCGGCTCCGGCAGGCCCGTCTCCGCGCAACGCCGGATCATGTCCACGGTCCCGGTCCCCATCCTCTCGATGTACTGCAGCAGGTACATCGACTCCGCCAGCAACGGATTGCCCGGGAGCGACTGGTGCGGCAGGCGCAGCTTGTCCACGGTCAGGGGCGGTGGCAACCGGCCCGAATTCATGACCTCAAGCCGGTCCGCGAACAGCATCACCTGAACGCTGCTGTTGTCCGTATAGTCCCGGTGGGCCACCGCGTTCACGATCGCCTCGGTCACCACCTCCTTCGGGATCTCGTACTCGACCGGCGCCTGCACGCTCTCCGCTCTGGTGCCCACCGACAGCGCGATCTTGCTCAGGACGAAGTCCACCGCCTGGTCCACGAGCGAATACACCGTGCCCTTGTAGACCTGGTAGGAGGGAATCGGCTTGGCCACCTCCGTCCCGTGGAAGTGCGCGCACTTGATCTCGGAGGAGATGAGAAAGCGTTGCGGGGCCTGTCCGAAGAGCAGCATTGCGGCGTTGGTCAACCGGCCCTTGTTCAACAGGTTCAGATGCCTGAGCAGATCTTCCGGCGGCGTCTCCGCCGGCAGCGGGAATTGCCGCGCCCGGCGCGCGATGCGGATGAAACGGTACATGTCTTCAACGTCCAGATCATCGAGCGTCGCCCCGAAGCAGGGTGCGGCGTCGAACGGCCCGAAACGCAAGAGTTCCCTGGCTTCGAGGTACTGCACGAGCGAAGCGTAGACCCCGGCAATGAGCTCCGCCGGGGTGGCAAACCGTCTTCGCACCAAGCCGGCCTGCGCCCTGGCGATCAGCGCCTCCATCTTCGGGTGGCGGCCGCTCCCTTCCGCTCCTTTCACGAAGATCAGCCGATGCTTCTCCGACTCCGTGGCGCGCTCGAATTCGCGCTCCGTGGGCGATACCCCCTCGGCATCCTTACTGCCGTAGTCCCGCCCGAACAACCCCACGTAGATGTCGCACCGGTCGACTTCGTCCAGGTAGACCCGGTCGGGCCGCTGGTCGGAGGCCGGCACTTCCTCAAAGAGAAAGACCTCGAAGAAGCGCCGCATCAGGGGGTCGCCGCGCAAATAGTCACGCAAGCGCTCCCGCTCGTCCACGAACTCTCGCTGGACACTGCTGATGAAGATGCGGATCGGGGTCACGCGTCCGCCTCCCCGTCGACCGAAGGGATGGGCAGCCGGATGGCACCGGTGAGGAGCTGCTGCATCATCCCCTGCTTGATCGCGCGGGTCTTGTCGAGGCGTTGCTCCAGGGCGGTGATCTCGGCGTCCATATCGGAGAGGATGGTGGCGATGGCGCGTTGTTCGCGCGAGTATTTAGGGAAGCGGACGACGAGTTGCATCGCATCCGTGCGGTTTACTCTCTGGTGGCTACCTGTCGTGCCGGTAACTGCGAGAACCATTCGTTCCCAGAACTCGGACGAGGAGCACAGATAGTAGAGAAACGCACGAACGGTTGGTGCTTTGGGAGTTATGACAAGAAACTCGGTGGACGCTACGGCATTGGGTCCGACACTTGTCGGAGACCATACTCTCGGAATACGTGGGTTCAACCGGGACAGAAGAATGGCATCGGGCGGCACGCGGAACTTTCCACTATGGATCGACTCACCGTGCTCAATGACCGGACCCTGTCCAGCGTCGTACGCGGGTAAACTGAAATGCGTGTACGGTGTGTCGTTGGCCGGGTCCGGTGCGACATGCTCACGATGAAGTTGGGCGATGAGCTTGAGGCGTCCCACTTCCCACTCCCCCCCGAACCCCGCCAGCTGCGTCCTCCCGGTCAGCAGTTCCTGCATCGCAGCCTGCTTGATGGCTCGCTTCTTGGCGATCAGCGCTTCCAGCGATCCGATCAGCTCGTCCACGTCGGACAGCACGGCGGCGATGGCGCGCTGTTCGACTGCTTTGCGCGGTAGAATTACGACGAACGCATTGATGCGCTCAAGTGCAAGTTTTGGTTGAGCACCAACGGTTGCAATTGCCGAGATAGAATCCTGCACGGGCTGTGACATTAGCCAGTACATCAAGTAGTCGCGGTTACACTCAAGGTCGGTAATACGATCTGCATTCTCAGTGAGATTGGCACCACTGAGGTCTGGCGGAACCACGCCAACGATGCCCAGGGTACCGGCGACACTGATGAAGATATCGTCAGAATAGATGCGATATCTCCGGATCATCGGGAATGCCTTCTCAGGGACATAGAGTAGTCCAGAACGTCGCACCCCCCCGGGATACATATCGATGACTCGGATGTATGGGTGCGGAGTGGGAGAGTCCGTCAAAGCGTAACCGCTGGGAAGCCTTTTGCCCCCACGTACAGCTGCGATGTCGCGAACCTGAAGGCATTGCCACTCGTCGGGAATCATGCCCCCTGCGGTTCGCTTGTATCCGACTGGAGGAGTGCCGGATCGCTCTTGCGTGTAAGGCTCCGCCATTCCCTTCCTCACGACACGGCTCCTATCACCAAGTCCACGAAGAAGTGACTGTCGTCGAAGCTCAACCGCTTCTGCCGTGCCTCGAGCAGGAACTGCTGGAGCCGGTCGATGATCGCGGTTTCCGGATCGCTCTCGGAGTAGGCCGGCTTCTCCTCCAGGCCGAGGAATTCCAGCACCACCGGGTCCTTGATCAGGTCCGATGCCTTCTCGACCACTTGTCCCTCGCGGGCGAGGCGGCGGACCTCATGCTTGTCGCGGCTGAGGGCGAGCCGCTCGTACAGGGAGCTGTTCAGTTGCCGCTTGAGTTCGCGGACGCTCCAGCCGTTGTCCGCAGCCTCGATCTCGTAGAAACGACGGGCTTCCGGGTCGGTCACTGACAAAAGCGTGACGTAATGAGACCAGCCGAGGGGGAATTGCTCAGCAAGGCTCGTGAGGTTGCGAACCGCGTTGATCAGACTTGGCGAGAGAGATTCAACGGACAGTGTCTGTTGAATCTGGGCGAATACCTGATAAAACTCCCTGCATTTCCGAAGATTGGTGGGCGAGCAGCCCCTGATTCCATTCGCCCGAAGTCTGTCTGACAGACGGTTGATCAGTTCCCTGCCGTAGAGTTCCCGGCGGCCAGAGCCACCACCTTCGTATTCCACGATGTGCCATCCGAACAGCCAGCTCCGCACGACCAGCGAGCGGTCGACGGCGCGGGCCACGGAGCGCCGAGTCTCTTCATGGGTATGCCGACAGAGCTCGACGAGGTGTTCGAAATCGAATGGCTGGCTCACGTCGGCAGCCCCATCCGCCTCAGATGGGATTCGACTCTGGCGCCGTAGTTCTCAACGTGACGCTCCAGCTCCGGCAACGCGTCCGCATACCTTCCCGTCAGCACCCTGACCCGATCCACCAGCCCACCCGCCAATCGCTCCACCTGCTGCCCGATGCTGGCCTTGACGCTTGTCACCCACTTGTCGTCCACCACGATCTCGGCAATCTCCGCCACGGTCAGCGTCGCGTACCGAGCGAGCACTTTCGCGTCCAACTCCGTCTGTGCCGCTTTCGTCTTCCTCTTCGCCGCCGCGAGCGACTTCATGAGATCGAAGCAGACTTCCAGCGCGTCACGCTCGTCACTTCCCTCGGGGTCGTTGCGCACCACCTTCAGTCGCTTCCTGACCGCGGCCTGCGTGACCCTCCCTGCATCGGTCGTCGCGCCCTCAAGCAGCCGGTCTTCCCCGGAATGCTCTTCGACGAACTCTTCCAATTCCCGAGCAACTGCCTCCTCCTCGGCCCGCAGACGGTCAACCCCTGCCTGCTCGGTCGCGAAATACCTTGCGACGACAAAGCCAGGGGGGAGCAGGTCCATCTTGTACTTCTTGCGCTTCACGGTCAGATCGGCCGACTCCGCTTTCGCCTTGCCCCGTACCGGCACCAGCACGCGTGGCCGCGCCGCGTCCGCCCACCCCTCTGTCACCACCAGGTACACATCGTCCTGCATGACCTCGTCCCAGTAGTCCATCAAACATTGGTAGACAGTGTAGCGATCGAGTAGTGGAAGTCCGGCGAAACGCCGCAGCAGGTCCTCCGCCAGATCCCGTATCAGCGCCTTGGGCAAGTCGTCCACCGCCAATCCACGAAGGCGCAGCACGTACTCCTGCCGCCAGTCCCCCAACACCCGGCGGATCCGATCCCTGTACGCTTTGAACTCTTCATTCTCGATCACCACCGACCTCACCTCGCCCGCCTCAACCCGCACGTCACTGTATCCGGCCCGCCCATTCGCCGCGAACAGCCGCGACCGCAACCCCGGAAACACCCCCCAGTATTCGCCAAGCGCGTCGATGTCCCGGTCCGGGATGCCACCTCGCAGATGGGCGACCAGGTCGTGCTGATCCTCGCCCCCACTCGAGTCGATGTATCGGGGGATGTTGAGGTTGTAGTCGTTGGTTTCGCTGGCGATCTCGGCGAGCGGCACCATGCGCGCGTATCCGGGGGTCTCTTTCTGCTCGTTGAACACGTCCACGATCCGGTGGATGTCGCGTTCCCGCAGCCGGTTCTTGGCGCCGTCCTTCCGGTAGCCCTTGCTGGCGTCGATCATGAAGATGCCTTCGCGGCGGAGCGCGTTCTCCTTGTCGATCACCACGATGCACGCCGGGATACCGGTGCCGTAGAAGAGGTTGGCCGGGAGCCCGATGACTCCCTTGATCAAGCCGCGCATGACGAGGTTGCGGCGGATGCCGGCCTCGCGGTTGCCGCGGAAGAGGACGCCGTGCGGCATGATGATTGCGCCCTTGCCGGCGCTGTTGAGGGACGCGACAAGGTGCAGCAGGTAGGCGTAGTCTCCGTTCTTGGCCGGAGGCTCGCCGAACTCGAAGCGGCGAAACTCGTCGTCGGCTGTATTGAGTCCATTGGTCCAAGCCTTGTCGGAGAACGGCGGATTGGCGACGGCGAAGTCGAACCGCTTGAGGCAACCCGGCCCGTCCGAAAACTGCGGGTTTGTGAGAGTGTTGTCGGGCTTGATCACAGCTGCCGCACGTCCGTGAAGGATCAGGTTCATGCGCGCCATCGTCCATGTCGCGACGTCCTTCTCCTGCCCGTAGATGGTCAGCCCGTTTGGCGCCTCGTCGGCGGCCTTGATGAGGAGCGACCCGGAACCGCAGGTCGGATCGTACACAGTGTGGTCCCTCCTGGTGTCGGGGCCGACCCCGATCACCTGGGCCATGATGCGGGAGACTTCCGCCGGAGTGTAGAACTGACCCTTGCTCTTCCCCGACTGGGTCGCGAAGTGCCGCATGAGGTACTCGTACGCGTCGCCCAGGAGGTCGTCGCCATGGGCGCGGTTGGCACGAAAATCGAGCCCCTCGAAGATCCCGACGAGTTCCGAGAGGCGCTCCTGCATCTCCTTTCCCTTGCCGAGCTTCGTCTCGTCGTTGAAGTCCGCCTGGTCGATCACCCCCTTGAGCAGGTAGTCGTTGGCGTTTGCGAGCTTGCCGATGACCTTGTTGATCCCGTCGCCGATCTCCTTGGTTCCCTTGAGAGCGACCATTTCGGCGAAACTTCCCCCCGGCGGCACCGTGATGTCGGCGAAGTCGTCGTCGCCTGAGTACTTGTCCGAGACGTACTTCATGAAAAGCAGCGTCAGGATGTAGTCCTTGTACTGGGACGCGTCCATGCCGCCGCGCAGTTGGTCGCAGCTCTGCCAGAGCGAGGAGTAGAGGTGGGATTTTCGGAGAGGCATGGCTGGCTCAGTAAGTGGGCTGGGAGATCAGGGGTGAAGGGGATGAGACCATCGGCTTGGTGCGAGCCACCACAGGTTCAGGCCGACCGCACACAACCTTGAGCGCCAGGATGCCGTCCAGGTCCTTGCCGTGCTTGAAGGTACCCAGCACGAGTTCCGGCACCCGCCACATGACGCTCGGAAACTCGCTGTGGTCCATACCTCAATGTAACACGTCGTCCGACGCCGGTCTCGAAGCCCGCCGGATCGGGATGGGGCGTAGGCGATGGTGGCCCGGACTGAAGATTACAGGGTGGCAGAGCTCCACCGGAACGTCCGGCATGCGGCATTTCGAATGAAGCCGCCGATTCAATCGCGATAGGGATCAAATTCGCCCGCGGCGGCCATGGCCACACCGATGGGGTTGAGGGTGTGCAGGATCCTGATGGTGCTCCGGTGCGCTTCCAGGACTTCGGGCAGCCGCTTGTAACAGTGGGGCGATTCGTCGGTCCCGGCCCCGCGGAGCTCCACTCCCATGCCGCGGACCCAATTCAACATCATGTCCCGGCTGATTTCCCCCGCCGAGATGCGGACCCGCTTCCCCTTCTTGAATCGGGTCTTGCCGGCGGCACGGGTCCGGGACATGACCCGGCCGGCGCCGTGGACGGTGGAGTAGAGGGTTTTCTTGCTCTCTTCGGAGTCGACTCCTTCCAGGATCACGGAACGGTCGCCCATGGAACCCCCGACGAACCCCTTCTGTCCGGGAAAGGCGGGAGTGGCTCCCTTGCGAACCACCCACAGACTGCGGCCCCCATGCTCTTCTTCCCAGGCGAAATTGTGGTGATTGTGGACTTCCTCCAGGATCTCCACTCCCAGAATGGAAGCGACCTTGCCGCAAACCCAATCCCGTCCCGCGTAGGCATAGCGTCCCGCCAGTTTCATGCAGGCCACGTATTCGGCCCCCAGTTCGGTCTCCACGTCCAGCAGCACCGGGTCCACGTGCATCCCGTTTTTGCCGCCCCCGGCCTTGATGAAGTGAGTGGCCAGCTTGTGGCCCAGACCGCGCGATCCGAAATGCACTCCGACCCAGATCCGCTCCTGCTCGTCGGAGAAGAGGTCCACATAGTGGTTGCCGCTGCCGATGGTGCCCAGCTGTTTTCTGGCGACCGGTTTCAGCCGCGCCGCCACCGGAATCTTCCAGGCCGGATCGTCGTCGAAGAGGTCGTGGTCGACCGGCTCCTTGTTGACCCGGCCCACTCCGAAGGAGAGGGACTCCCAGATCTCATCCATGATGGAGGGGATGTTCTTGCGGATCTCCCCGTGATCGCAGTCGAGTCGGACCGCCTTGTTGCCGCAGGCGATGTCGAACCCGACGCCCGAAGGGCTGACACGGCCCTCGTAGGCGATGACTCCGCCGATAGGGACCGCATAACCCAGATGGTGATCCGCCATCAGGGCGCAACTCTCCGCCTCCCCGGCGCAATTCTTCATCTGAAGAACAGCGTTCTCCTGAGGATCGCCCCAGACCGGAATGTCGTCGATGAAACGCATCTCAGCGGGAAGGCGAATCGCTTTTCGTTAATCGGACAGTTTTACCTGACGTCCCTTCCAGGCCCGTTCCAGGAACTGATCCCGCCCCGAGTTCCAACGATAGTAGCGGTAACGAAAGGCGTTCTTCTTGTAATAGTCCTGGTGATACTCCTCGGCCCGGTAGAACCGGTTGAGTTCCCGGATCTCGGTCACGATGGGCCGATCGAACACGCCGGATTCCTCCAGGCGCTGCTTCGATTCTTCGGCCAGTTTCCGCTGCATCTGGTCCTCGTAGAAGATGACCGTCCGGTAGTGGGGTCCCCGGTCCACGAACTGGCCGCCGGCGTCGGTGGGATCGACGTGCTTCCAGAACACCTCCAGCAACTGGCTGAACGTCACCCGCGCCGGGTCGTAGATGGCCTGCACCGCTTCGACGTGCCCGGTCCTGCCGGCCGAGACCTCCTTGTAGGTCGGATTCACCTCAGCCCCGCCGGCATAGCCGGAGACCACCTCCTTGACGCCGTCGACCTTCTCCAGGTCCGCCTCGACACACCAGAAACATCCGCCGGCCAGCGTCGCCGTGGCCGTGGCCGCGCCTCCCGTGACCGAGTCGTCGCTCGCCAACTGTGCCCAGGCGCCAGGACCGAACAGGAACGCCGAAAGAATAATCCCGGTCAAGCCGATCCCGAATAGATGTTTCATCATCCACCTCCTCACATTCAGGAACATTCTGGTGACTCCTCACTACCATTGTGACTATCGGCTTCGAAGCTTGTCCAATGCCACGGCCTGGAAGGTGAATGGGAGATGTGGTTTTCTTCAGTGCGGCGCATCGTGATGACTTCGATCTCTTCGCAACCGGAGGGGACTATGGATTGGAGCCGGATATTTTTCCTCGATTCGATGGTGTTGACCGATTTGGCCAGATCCGCGAATCGTGGCATCGGCCAAAGTGAAATCCCAAGGCGGAGGTGGTTCTGAAATGGCCGGGCTGAGACCGTCCCCTGAGCGATCCCTGGCCGCACTGGAAGAGGTCCGGCGGTGGGTGCCGCCGACTCGTTTGACCCTGGAGGATGACCTGTCCCGGCTCCTGGGGACCCAGGTCTACGTCAAGCATGAATACGAGAGTCCGGTCCGATCCTTCAAGATCCGTGGGGCCGTGAACCTGGTGGCCGACCTGGTCTCCGATCCCGGAATCTCCCGGGTCTATACGGTTTCAACCGGGAACCACGGCGCGGCCATGGCCTACGCTTGCCGGCAGTACGGGATGGCGTTGACCGTGGTGGCGCCGAACGGAGCTGATGAGAGCAAGTTGGCTCTGATCCGGAAGTTCGGAGCCGATCTGGAGCTGCTGGGCCGTGATCTGGACGAAGGCAAGGAGATCTTGCTGGCGCGCGGTTTCGAGCCGGGTCATCGTTTCATAGAGGATGGAAAGTCGGCCCGGATCGTCGAGGGGACGTCAACCATCGGCCTGGAGCTGGCCACCCAGCAACCCGGCTTGGAGGCGGTCTTCGTACCGGTCGGAAACGGCGCGTTGATCGGAGGGCTTGCCAGCAGTCTGAAAGCGGCGAACCCGGCGGTTCAGATCATCGGAGTCCAGTCGGAGGAGGCGCCCTGCATGGCCCTGTCGTTCGCCAACGGCAAGCCGACGGACACGGCAACAGCCGAAACCTTTGCCGGGGGCATGGCGGTCCGAGTCGCCATCCCCGAGGCCGTGGAACTGATGCTGGAGGTGGTGGACCGGATGGTCCTGGTCTCAGAGACCGAGTTGAAGCGAGCCATGCGCCTCTTCCAACAGGTCACAGGGACCTTGCCCGAGGGCGCCGGAGCCGCCGCCCTGGCCGCGGCCCTGAAGCTCCGGCGGGAGTCGAAAGCCGGTGAAGCCTGGTCCTGGGACAGCGTCTGCCTCATTGCCACCGGAGCCAACGTCGACTCGAAGCTGGCCCGCGAGGTGGAGAGCCTCCCTCTCTGATCCCGCCGCTTACCGGATCAGGGTCTCTTGGACCACTTCGCCCGGCGGCGGCGTGGCTCGGGCCACGGCAGGTTCACCTGCTCCTTCAGAAACGACTTGAGCCGATCCTGGAGTTCCCCCGGGACCTGCGCCTCCTGGTCTCGCAGCTGTTGGACCATTTCCGTACAGGAAGAATAACTGCGGAGATAGTGCTGACAGGGAGGACAGGCGGACAGGTGTTCGTCCAGCTTGCGCCGGACTTCGGAGTCCATGGAGCCGTCGGCGTAGTCCAGAAGCAGGTGGATGCAATCCTCGCACGTGAGCAGGTCAGTGCGCCGATTTCTGAATTTCATGTCCTCCCGTCGTGGTAGCGAGCCAACTTCTCCCGCAAGAAGAGGCGGGCTCGATGAATTCTGGTCTTGGTGGTGGCCTCCTTGAGGCCCAACAGGGAAGCGATCTGCCGAATCGGATATCCGTCGATATCCCGGAGCACGAGCGGCGCGCGATATTGGAAGGGCAGCGACTGAATGGCATCGTAGAGTTGCGCCGACAGCTCCCGATTCAGGAAAACCTCTTCCGGGTCCCCGGTCCAGCCGAAGATCGGATACGTCAGTTCGCCGTTCTCCCGGAAACGGGGCATCCAGTCGTCCAATTGGATCTCCCGCTGCCGCTTGCGCTTGCGGAGCCACATGATGCTGTTGTTCACTGCGATTCTCTTCATCCAGGGCCAGATGTCACTCTGCTGCCGGAAGGTGTCGATCTTGCGGATGACCCTGAGCAGCGTGTCCTGGAGGATCTCCTCGGCGTCGGACGGGTTCTTGGTGTAGTTGAGGATGACTCCGAAGAGAGGGCGGGAAAACTGATCCACGAAGGTGTCGATGACCTCCGTGTCCCGGCTCTTGAGGCCCTCTATCAGGTCCCCTTGGTCCAGTGGGTTCGCCTTCATGACAACTCTAGATTACCGGGTTCCCTGCCCAATTCCAAATTGAGTTCGCAACCCCCGATTGCTACGATTTGAACATGAGAGCGATGGTTTTCGGACTCTCTTTTCTGGTCTTGACCCTGCCGGTTTCCGGAGCCAAGGGTCAAGCCGGACGCCGGGATCTCGCAAGGGCCGAGTATGAGCGGAGCCTGACTCACCGGGAGGACCGGCAGAACCTGATTCGGATTGTTTTCAGGAACGGACTGACCCTCCTCATCGAAGAACATCCCGCGGCTCCCCTGGCCTCCGTGGTCACATATCTGCGCGGCTCCACCGGGGCTCCGGACGACCGGCACCGGCAGAAGTTGTTGTCCGAGCTTCTCTTGAACAACGAGAGGCTCAAGACCCTGAGTTTCGAGGCGGCCTTGCAGCTGAGGCCTGAAGAGGGACTCGCGGGACCGTCGTTTGTCTCTACGGCTCCCGCCGACCATCTGGAAGACGCGCTGAAGGCCCATGCCCACTTGTTGGACCCGCCGGCTCCAACGGAACTTGAGTTGGAGCGGGCTGTGGCGGCCGTCAAGGAGCAAGACCGTATGCTCCACCACTCTCCGAGGGAGTTGTCCCGGGCCAGATTGCTGGAGGGACTACTGCCCGGGGTGGGGCAGGCGGCGCGCGCAGAGGAACTCCAGCAGGCATTGGTCCGGCTGCACCGGGACCACTATCACCCGTCCCGGTTGATTCTGTCCGTTTCCGGCGCCGTGCTGCGGAACCAGGTGCTGGAACACGTGGCTCGCATCTATGGCAGCCGTCCGGCGGGAACGAAGCGGGTCCGGCGGCGGTCGGCGAAGCCTGAAAGCAAGCCCTGGCGTCCCTCCGTGACGCGCCTGACCTACCACCACATGACGGGCAAGCTACAGCTGGCTCACGTGCTGCTGGGCTACAGTATTCCGGGTCTCGCCCACCCCGATCACGAGGCCCTGCTGCTCCTGGCGTACCTTCTCGGTCAAGGGAAAAGCTCCTTGCTCCACCAGAGGCTGGTCCAACCGGGAACGGCCGTTTGGTCGCAGTCCCGGGTGGAGGCCGATTCCGGCACGGGCCTCTTCTGGGTCTCCGTGGCGGCTTCCTCCCGCCGGATCGATCGAGTGGAAGTCGAAACCCTGGCCGTCGTGGAGGACATCAAGCAGCAGGGAATCACCCCGGGTCTGCTCAACCGGGCCAAGGCTCTCCTGGTGAAGGACGTCTACCGAGAGCAGAACAGCCTTCGGCGGCGTGCGGTCCGTCAGGCCAGGATGGAGGCGGCCGGCCGCTTCTGGCAGGGACCGGAAACCGTCGACCGGATCCAGTCCATGACCCCGGCCCGGGTGCGGGCAGCCGCTTCCAAGTACTTGAAGCTCGACCGGTTGTCGGTCTTGGAATACTACCCGGCGACCGCGGAGAAACGAACCTTCTCGGCGTCCTCCTTCCAAGAGATGTTGGACCTGCTGGTGCCGCCGGCAATCCTCCGGCAGCAGGATTCTCCCCTGAAGTCGGCGCGGGGCGATGACTTTGCGCCGGTTCGGTTCCAGCCCCGGTTTTCGCGGCCCGAGTTCAAGTCCACGTCGATCCTGAGAGGACCTTCGGTCTACTTCCAGGAAGAGCATACGGCGCCTCTGGTTCACCTGGGCGTGTTCTTTCCGGGTGGCCGGATCCAGGAGTCGGCTAAAAACGCCGGGATCACGGAGCTCATGGTCCGCAGCACCCTCCGCCAGGCAGTCGAAGAAAAGGGGGAACTCCGCTGGTATGACCTGGAACTCATGGGCGCCGACATCCAGGTGGTCAACGAACTGGACTTCTTCGGCCTTCGCTGCACTGCACTGTCCCGCCATCTTCCCGAGATTCTGGAATTTCTGATCGATTGGTACCGGGAGTCGGCGCTGGACAAGCAGTCACTGATCCTGGAACGGCAACATCTGCTTGCCGAGATCCGGAGGTGGCAGGACGATGACCGTTCCCGGCCCCTTCGCAGAACCCGCTCACTCCTTTACGGTTCTCAACCGTATGCGCTGGACCGGCTCGGGTCTCGGGAGTCGGTCTCAAGGCTGGAGTTGCAGAACGTCGACGAGTGGCTCCGGATTCGGATGCAAGGCGTTCATCCGTGGATCTTCATCGTGGGAGACATCGAGGGGACCTCCTTCCTGGATGACTTCATCTCCCAACTGGCCAACAGCCGCTTTCAGCGCCGCTGGGCGGTTCGCAAGGATGAGGAAGAGGAGATCGAGGAGGAGCCGAGCCGGTCCGATCCCGATCCGGCCATCGTGGCGCGTGAGGGCGTGGTGATGGTGGGACTGCCCGGACCCGCCTACGGGACCCGCGACTCCTACGTTGCCGACGTGTGGACACACCTTCTCCTCAGTCCTCAGATCCGGGATCTGGTGTCCGTGGGAAGTCCGACGCTGTCCGACCCGGATCTCCAGTTTCAGTCGACACTGAGCCGGGGCGCCCTGTTCGCCTCGGTGTCGTCCATCGAGGGGCGGGAGAAGGAAGCCCGCCGCGAGTTGTTGGCACTGCTCTCCAGCCTCCCCAAGATCCAGTTCTCCAGGAACG
The DNA here is from genome assembly GCA_965231825.1 of Acidobacteriota bacterium. GTDB lineage: Bacteria > Acidobacteriota > UBA6911 > RPQK01 > JAJDTT01 > JAJDTT01. The sequence goes on from OZ246889.1 coordinate 178,526, forward strand.
ATGTCCTGAGCGCCATCGTGGGGGCCATCACCCACCATCACGCTCTCCGCCAGGATCGGCAGAACCTGCTCCTTCAACTGGCCTTGAAGGCCTTTTCCAACACCGACTCCCGGTCGCCGCGGGAGTACGTTTCGGTCATCCGGAACGTCACACCCAGCCACATCCGATCCTTTGCCAACCGGTACTTTCCCGGAACGGATCAGGGGGGCAGCTGACAGCCCTGAGACAAGGTGGCTCTCTCGCAGGGAGACCGGACGGGATGATCCAGATTCTAGACGACCCGCGGGAGATCCGGCGCCGGGATTCTCAGGACATGCTCGGCTACCTGGGCCGGTTCGACCGCCAGCTGGACCAGGCTCTGCAGATCGGGAACCAAGTTGATCTACCCAGCATTCCCGCCGGCGTCCGGTCGGTGACGGTCAGCGGGATGGGCGGGTCGGCGGCCTCCGGCGACTTCCTGCAAATGGTTCTGGGCCGGGAGCTGAAGGTTCCGCTGTGGGTGAACCGGAACTACGGCGCGCCGGGGTTCGTGGGTCCCGATACCCTTTCGCTGCTGTGCAGCTACTCGGGCAATACGGAAGAGACCGTGTCGGCCTTCCAGGCCGCTCACGCCGCGGGAGCCCCCATCGTCTGTATCTCGTCGGGCGGTAAGCTGGCTCGCCTGGCCCGGGAGCATGGACACCCGTGGGCCCGGATTCCCGGCGGCCAGCCTCCCCGATCCGCTCTGGGCTTTCTTTCGTTTCCCGGTCTGGCGATCCTGAGCCGCCTGTCTCTGATTCCGGGTCGCGACCGGGAGCTGGCGAAATGCCTGGGATGGGTCCGCGACAGGATCCGGGCCTACGGTCCCGATCAGGCGGCCTCCACCAACCCGGCCAAGCAGGCGGCCCGGGTTCTCCATGGCAGGATTCCCTTCGTCTATGGGAGCCAGGACCGGTTGGAACTGGCGGCCCGCCGGTGGTGCGGCCAGTTCGCGGAAAATGGAAAGCAGCTCTCCTGCTGGAGGGCCCTTCCCGAAATGAATCACAATGAGGTCGTGGGATGGAAACATCCCGCGGATCTGTTGGAGCGTATACTTCCTGTTTTCCTGAGGGACTCGGAGGACCATCCCAGGATCCGGCTCCGATCGGATTGGACCCGGGGGTTCCTCTCCCGGCGTGCCGGGACCACGCTGGAGTACTGGACCGAAGGCGATAGCTGGCTGGACCGATCGTTGATGCTGATTCTGTTGGGCGACTACGCGAGCGTGTACCTCGGGCTCCTCAATGGCGAGGACCCCAGCCCGGTGGCCGCCATCGACGAGCTCAAGACCGAGTTGTCGGGAACCTCGGAAACAAGTTAGCGGATACTGGAGACTCGATGAACCCAGAACTGTTTCGAGAATACGACATTCGGGGAATCGCGGATACCGATCTGGCAGACGATTCGGTGGAAACGCTGGGCCGCGGCCTGGGCACCTACTTCGTCCGGCACGGCGCCGCTCGTGTCACGTTGGGACGGGACGTCCGGCTGAGTTCGACGCGGCTCCGGGACGCCTTGGCCCGGGGATTGACACGCACCGGCCTGACGGTCATCGACATCGGGGTCTGTCCCACTCCCCTGCTCTACTATTCGCTGCACCGGTTGGGGCCGGAGGCGGGAGTGATGATCACTGGGAGTCACAATCCTCCCGAGTACAACGGCTTCAAGATCGCCCTGGGGACCGGCACCATCTACGGCGCCGAGATCCAGAAGGTCCGGAGGATCATCGAAGCAGCCGACTTCGCTGCCGGCGAAGGCAGTCTGGAAACGGCGTCCCTGATGGAAGATTACCGCCGGCACATCCAGGAGCGGATTCCGCGCTTGGGGAAACGATTGAAGGTCGTCGTCGATTCGGGCAACGGGACTGCCGGTCTCATGGCGCCCACGATCTATGCCGATCTGGGTTGTGAGGTCCGGGAGCTCTACTCGGAACCGGACGGCCGATTCCCCAACCACCACCCCGACCCCACTGTCGTTGAGAACCTGCAAGACCTGATGCAGGCCGTCCACTCGGGTGGGGCCGATCTGGGAATCGCTTTCGACGGCGACACCGACCGGATCGGGGTCGTGGATGACGAAGGGGGGATCCTCTGGGGCGATCAGCTGATGATGATCTACGCCCGGGAGATCCTGGAGCGGCGGCCCGGCACCACCTTCGTGGCCGAGGTGAAATGCTCCAAGAGCCTGTACCAGGACATCGAGGCTCGCGGCGGAAGGGCCGTCATGTGGAAGGCCGGCCACTCCCTCATCAAGGCCAAGATGAAGGAGGAAGGGGCGGTCCTGGGCGGAGAGATGAGCGGCCACATGTTCTTCGCCGACCGCTACTTCGGCTACGATGACGCCATCTACGCGGGAGCCAGGCTCTTGGAGATCCTCGCGACGAGCGGGCGCCGGCTTTCGCAGTTGCTGGAAGACGTGCCTCCGACTTTCAGCACTCCCGAGATCCGGATGGACTGCCCCGAGGACCTCAAGTTCCGCATCGTCAAGGTGGCTCAATCCTACTTTTCCCGAAACTACGAGACGGTGGATGTCGACGGGGTGCGAATCGTGTTTCCGGACGGCTGGGGACTGGTGCGCGCGTCCAACACCCAACCCGTCCTGGTGCTCCGTTTCGAGGCGGACTCCCCGGAAAGGCTGGAGGAGATCCAGAATCTGGTCCGGGGGAAGTTGGAGGAACTCAGCAGTGGGATCCACGCGAGCTGAGGCGGCGAACGCCTCCATGATCGCGGCCTTCAAGTACCAGTCCTACGGCAACGACTACCTGGTGATCCGCGAGAGCGATCTGACCCGCCGGAGAGCGGCCGCGTTGACCCGCGACATCTGCCGGCGTCACTTCGGGATCGGCGGCGACGGGTGCGTCTTCGTCGAGCCGGCCGGGAAGGACCGCTTCCGAATCCGGATCTTCAACCCCGACGGCAGCGAGGCCGCCATGTCGGGGAATGGATGCCGGTGCGCCGGCGCCTTCGTCCATCACCGGGGCTGGTCCCGGAATCCGGACTTGATTCTCGAGACCCTCTCCGGGGTCAAGGAGCATTACCTCCTGGACAACGGCGAATCCTCTTGGCGCTACCGTTCCTCATTGGGGCGGCCTTCCTTCGTTCCTGAGGAGATTCCGATTCGCCTGGAAGAGAAGTTGGCCCAGATCGTGGACCACTCGCTGCAGGCAGGATCCGCCCCGGTGACGGTTACGGCCCTGTCGGTGGGCAATCCCCAGTGCGTGGTCTTCGTCTCCACTCTCCCGCGGGACGCCGATTTCCGGCGCCTGGGGTCGGCTCTCGAGGTGCATCCCGCCTTTCCGGAGCGGACCAACGTGAGCTTCGTCCAAGTGACTGGGCCTCGACGCCTCGACGTGCGGATCTGGGAGAGAGGCGTCGGGCCGACTCATTCGTCCGGCACCGGTTGCAGTGGAGCCGCGGTCGCCGCCATCCACACCGGAAGAGTCGGATCCCCGGTTCGCGTCGGGACGGAGACCGGGGAGCAGGAAGTGGCGTGGCAGCCGGGAGAAGAGGTTCGTTTGACGGGGCGGGTCGAATTTGTCGGAGACGTCCACTACGACTGGAGGGAAGATGACGGGGAATGAGTTGCTGAGAGCCTTCGAAGACGACCGGGACTCCACGGTGGAGCTGCTCCGGAAGCTGGTCGAGTTGGAGAGTCCCTCAACGGACAAGGCGCTAGTGGACCAGTTGGTGTCCTTCCTCGCCGGCCAGGTGAGGAGCTGTGGTCTGGAGCCGCGGATCATTCCCAGAGAAGACGTGGGGAATATCGTCTGGACCGAATGGGGAGAGGGCCGCGGAGGCCGAGTCCTGGTGCTCTGCCACGTGGACACGGTCTGGCCCCAGGGGAGCTTGGAGCGGATGCCCTTTCGGATCGAGGACGGGAGGATCCACGGTCCGGGGATCTTCGACATGAAGGCCGGAGTGACGGCCACCCTGAAGATCCAGGAATTCATCTCTCGCGGATGGATTCGACCCAACCGGAAGGTGCGGTTCCTCTACACCACGGACGAGGAGACGGGCAGCGACGCCAGTCGGGAATTGATCGAGGAATTCAGCCGCGAGAGCGACCTGGTGCTGGTGACCGAGCCTCCCCTGCCCGGAGGCGTCCTGAAGACGTTTCGAAAGGGGGCCGGGATGGCGGCTATGAAGATCCATGGCCGGTCTGCCCACGCCGGAGTGGAGCCGGAGCGGGGAGTGAACGCCGTCCGGGAGTTGGCCCACCAGATCGAGGCGATTCACGGACTTGCCTCCAGCCGTCTGGAGACCTCGGTCCATGTGACCATGGCGGAGGGCGGAACCCGGGACAACGTGATTCCCGAGTTCGCCAAAGCGACCATCGACTTTCGGTTCCGGACCGTGGAGGAGGGTCACCGGGTCGAGGATGCGCTGCACGCCCTGAAGCCGAGGCACCCGGAGATCCGGCTGGAGGTCACGGGAGGGATCAACCGGCCTCCCATGATCAAGGGCGAGGGCGGACAGCAACTCTTCGATCAGGCCCGCGAGATCGGGGCCGAGTTGGGTCTCGACCTGGAAGAGGGAGAGACCGGAGGGGGAAGCGACGGCAGTTACAGCGCTGCACTGGGCGTCCCCACGCTGGACGGCCTGGGCGTGGACGGAGACGGCGCCCACGCCCTGCACGAACACATCGAATTGGAGGCCCTGCCCGCCCGAGCGGCCCTGCTGGCTCGTCTCGTGGAGAAGCTGTAGGGGAGCGCAATTGGGAGAGGGGCAATGGAAGCAAATACAGGAAACGGTGGGCGACTCGACGCTCTCGACCGATTGCAGACGTCACTGCACAAGCGCAAGGTCGATTTCAGACGGTGGGAGCGGGAACAGAAGGCCAAGAGGCGCGCGGCCGCTCGACGGCTCTCTTCCAAGCGCCGATGATCCATTTGGAATCGCTACGGTAAATCGGCCGCGAATCAGGTGCCCTCACGACGGTCGAAACGCTCCAGCACCATCGGCAGATCCGCCAGCGGCGCTACCTCGGCGTCTCGCCGGAACTGCCGGTCAGCGCCCCCATAGACCACTGCTTTGCCGGAAATCCAAGGCAGCACCTTGGCGACCCGCTTGAGCGCCCGGAAATAGTCGGACGCGATCGTGGCGCCGGCTTTGACCTCGATAGCGCCGATGCCATCTCCAGTCTCATAGTGCAGGTCGCATTCCAACCCCCGTTTGTCTCGGAAGAAGGACAGATTGGAACGGCGGCCCCGGTTGAAGCGATGCTTGAGAGTTTCCACGACTACGGCATTCTCGAAGAGCGCTCCGCGCAGGGGATGGGTGGCGATCTGCCTGGCGTGCTCGATACCGATGAGATAGCTCGCCAGCCCCACGTCGTAGAAGTAGAGTTTGGGAGACTTGACCAGACGCCTCCGAATGTTGGCGTGGAACGGAGACAGACGAAACACGATGTAGCTGGCCTCCAGGAGGGCGATCCAGTGTCGCGCCGTGGTGTGGGAGACACCGGTATCGGCACCCAGCGAAGCCATATTGACGAGTTGCCCGACGCGCCCGGCGCACAGACGAACAAACCGCCGAAAACCCGGCAGGTTGCGAATCTCCCCGATCCGGCGCACGTCACGTTCGACATAGGTCTCGAAGTAGTCCCCGAGAGCTTGCCGCGGTTCCAACTTCCGATCGTGAATCCTGGGATAGAAACCGGAATAGAGAATGTCGTCCACAGCGTTGCCGGCGCCGGTTTCCTCCCGCTCGGCGAGAGAAAAAGGCAGCAGACGGAGCAGCGCCGTCCGTCCCGCCAACGACTGGCTAATGGATTCGGAGATCCTGAGCTGTTCGCTTCCGGTGAGCACGAAGAGACTGTTCCGGCCTTCCTCATCGGCCAGAACTTGAAGATAAGATGGGAGAGTCGGGACACGTTGGATCTCATCCAGGATGGCTCCGGTACCGAGCCGTGCAAGGAAACCTCGAGGGTCGGATTCGGCGAATTCACGCTGGTCCGGTGCTTCCAGGTTCACATATTTCAAATGGGGAAATGCCATCCGGCACAGCGTGGTCTTGCCGGATTGACGCGGTCCGGTCATGGTGACAAAGGGGTACTGCTGGAAGAGCTTGACCAGAACGGGCGTCATTTCACGCCGGATCATGGTGACCAATGCATCAGAAAAATGGACAATCTGAAAGTAGAACGTTCATTTTGTCCCTTTTTTCCAAGAACGACTCCCCTTGGCCTCATTTGGGGCGCCAGCGGCGGACGAGATGTCGTCGTCCGGTTCGACGGCGGCGAGATCACCTTCAATGCCGTGGGCGTTCTGCTGCGTGAATTAGAGCAGCGGACCCGGATTCTGGACCCGCTGAGCGAGTGGTTCACCGATCATCGGGATCCGGATCGCATCGAACATTCCGTCGAAACGTTAATCAAGCAACGAGTGTACGGGCTGTGCCTGGGCTACGAGGATCTCAACAATCACGACGAGTTGTGCCGGGACCCGCTGTTGGCGCTGTTGTGCGATCGGGACAACGTGAGGGGGGAGTTACGGCGGCTGAAGTCGGATTGAGGGAAGCCGGTCGCGGGTAAGAACACCCTGAGCCGACTGGAGCGGACCCCGTTGGAAGGACCGGAGAACGCGTATAAGAAGATCGTGGCCGATCCGGTGGTGATGGACGGGCTACTGCTGGAAGTGTTCTTGCAAGCGCAACCGGAGTCGCCGGAGGAGATGGTCCTGGATGTGGACGCCACGCACGATCCACTGCACGGGAAGCAGGAGGGACGATTCTTCCACGGCTACTACAAGCGCTACCTAATATGTTGCTAACAATATTTCAGATAGCATTGGAATTACGGCTCTCCTCAGACATTTGCAAACCCACGGCACCCAAACCGCAGAGTAGCCGAGGCACTGCCGTTGCTGCCTGCTAACCTGCCCGCTTTTTTTGAGGAACCATTTGTCGGGGTGGAGTGGATCTCTTTAACTGTTCTGCGAGGTCCTCAAGAACATAGACTGACTGAAGCAAATTCTCCACGATGTCCATCACCGCATTGACTTCTTCGGCTTGTCCTACATACCCCCGGTGAGCAGCTGCACTACCTGCATCGAAAGCAGCCGTTAAGAACTGAACGTTTTGAGAACTCACAAAACCCTGCTTATACAATTCTTTGAGGCCCTCGGTGAATGGGCCACGGTCACCAACCTTATGCCTTATCACCATGTCAATGAGCGTACGTGTTCCCATTATAGCAAGACGATTACTGTTGGCTTGGAGCGCTTTATAGACTTCTTCCATCATCGACCGAGACTCAACAGGAAGCTGATATCGCCAACGTGGTAACCGCCGAGATATTGGTCCAGGATAATATTCAACCTCCGGCTCATCGTAAGCTTCCGAAAAATAGTGAATACGTCGTAAGACCACTTCGTCACACCCACGGCATTTCAACATTTGAGCGATATCTTGCCACCAGAATCCACTCTCTTCATCGTCACCCCGCTCCCGATCTTCTTTTATCAATGCATGGTTTGTCACACCCCCACAAGAGTTGCAATGAGTTCTGAGATTCTTTCCTATATCCATAATATGGTCCCTAGTGAAGCATTTCTGAAGACCGCAGAGTGTACCAGAACAAAGCTTATGTTTCAGGCTCTGGACGGCCGGGAGGTCGTGGGCTGGTTTGGCGGCGGCGAGATTGCATCCGACGCCGGTGGCGTCCTCTTTCACGAAAAAGAGCAGCAAACTGGGATTCTGGGCCGGCTCAGCGAGTGCTTCATAGGCGACCGAAATCCGGATCGCATCGAATACTGCGTTGAGGAATTGATCAAGCAACGGGTGCTGGGACGCTGCCTGGGCTATGAGGGTCTTAACGACGACGAGTTGTGCCGGGGTCGCCTTCTGGCTCTGCTGTGTGACCGGGACGACCTGACGGGGGAGTCTCGGCGCCTGGAGTCGGATCACGGCAAGCCGTTGGAGGGCAAGAGCACCCTGCACCGGTTGGAGTGGATTCCTTATGGAGAATCCAGAGCTTGAGTTCATGAAGATTGTGGCTGATCCAGACGGGATGGAGGAGTCACTGGTGAAAGTGTTCCTGGAAGCGCACCCAGAGGCCCCCGAGCAGGTGATCCCGGATGTGGACGCCACCGACGATCCGCTGCACGGTAAACAGGAGGAGGGGCGGTTGTTCCACGGCGACTACAAGTACCACTGCCGCTATACGTCTCCTGCGCCGATTATCTGTTGCGTGCTCGACTCCGCCCGTCGAATCGAGGCGCGGCCGACGGGGTGGCGCCGGAGCTGACGCGAACCGGGACGCGGCTGCGGGAAGTCTGGCCCCAGGCGCGGATTACGGTTCGGGGGGGCAGTGGATTCTGCAATGTCGAGTTGATGGCACTGTACGGGTCCGAAGGCGTCAATTACGCGCTGGAGCTGGCGAAGACCGCCGGCCGAAGCGGCGGATCAAGACCCAGATGGAAGTTGTCCGGTAGTTGCAGTGGGACAGCGGGGAGGCGGGAAGGCAGTTTGAGGAACTTCGCTACCGGATGCGCACGAGCTTGTCGCGGGAGCGGTGGGTAGTGGCGAGGGTGGAGCAGCTGACCCGTGGCGAGAACCCTCGGTTCATCGTAACTTCGGTCGGAATCGAGGACTGTGACGGGCGGACGTTGTACTAGGAGGCTGTCCGAGAATGCGAGTGTGCCCCAAATCGACATTCGTAAGTTGTTGTCTTATAAGGAGATGGATTTTTCCCAATCGTGATTGTTCGAGTTCTCGGACAGCCTCCTAGGATGTCTACTGCGCTCGGGGAAACATGGAGAATCGAATTAAGGAACATCTATTGGGACTGTTTGCCGACCGGACCTCCTCGAGCCGGATGCAGGCCAATCAGTTGCGGCTGTATTTTTCCGCTTTCGCTCACCTGATGGTGCAGACGTTACGTCGGCTGGAGCTGGCGGCGACGAAGCTGGCGCATTATTGACGTAGAGAAAATTCTTTCGAAATCTCCCTACTGAACTACACCATCACGGTACTCTATCCGCCCAACCGCCACAGATAGGGTATTCAGACACCTGTGGTATACCGTTGACGTTGGCTCCACGCTAATTGCGATTGATGAGGTGCAACCGATGCTGTCACCCGAACAAGTTTTCCAGAGACCATCTGATCATTGGGACTACTTGACCCAAATCTCTGACGATGCCTTTGAAAACCAGCACTTTGAACGAAAACAACTCGGCCGACAGAAATCGGGCTCGAACCCGCTAACAATAATCCGAAAACACATCACCAAAACAATATCCGCATTCGCCAACACGAATAAACAAGGCGGATTGTTGGTACTCGGCATTGGATCTACAGGCAAAGTTGCCGGCACAGATCACCTTACTGGAGTTGACCCGCTTTCGTGGACACATCCAAAGTAAGGGGAAGGAGGGATCCACGATGGCAAGAAAGGGTCGACGGTACCCGCCGGAGTTCCGGCGGGAGATCGTGGGGCTGGTGCGCTCAGGCCGATCACCGGAGGCGCTGGCCGAGGAGTTCGAGCCCTCGGCATCGGCGATCCGGAAGTGGGTCAAGCAAGCCGATCTGGATGAGGGGCGCCGCAACGACGGGTTGACGACATTTGAGCGCCAGGAGCTGCGCCAGGCGAAGCGGGAGATCAAGCGGCTGCGGATGGAGCGGGACATCCTAAAAAAAGCCGCGGCTTGGTTCGCCCGGGAGAGCGGCTCGATCCCCGGAAAGGATTCGAGTTCGTGAAGGCGCACCGAGCCCGGTTTCCGATTCGGGTGATGTGCCGTGTTCTGGGTCTCTCCCCCAGCGGGTACTACGCCTGGTTGAAGCGCCGACCCTCGAAGCGCGCCCGCCGCGACGAGGCGCTTCGGAAAATGATCGTGCGGATCTGGAATGAGAACCGGAGAGTTTATGGTCGGCCTCGCCTGCATGCCGAGTTGAGAGCTCGAGGCGAACGGACGAGCCCGAAGCGTGTGGGTCGATTGATGCAGGAAGCCGGGATCCAGGGGGTGAGCCGGAGGCAGCGGAAGGCCGGGCTCACCCGGAGGGACCGGAAAGCGCGTCCGGCACCGGACTTGGTGAACCGGAACTTCGCGGCCGAGGGACCGGATCAGCTCTGGGTCGCGGACCTCACCTATGTCCGCACGAAGGCGGGCTGGTTGTATGTGGCCGTGGTTCTGGATGCTTGGAGCCGCTTGGTCGTGGGCTGGGCCATGGAGACGCATCTGCGCTCCGAACTCGTCGAGAAAGCGCTCGCCATGGCGGTGATCCGGCGCCAGCCGAAGCAGGTGATCCACCACTCGGACCAAGGGACGCAGTACACCTGCACTGCCTTCGGGAAGCGATGCCGGGAGGCTGGGGTGCGACCCTCGATGGGATCGGTGGGGGACGCTTACGATAACGCGATGTGCGAGAGCTTCTTCGCGACTTTGGAGTGCGAGTTGCTGGACCGTCACCGATTCCGGAACCCGGGTGAGGCGAGGCGGGCCGTCTTCGACTTCATTGAGGGATTCTACAATCGGCAACGCCGGCATTCGGCGCTGGGTTACGAGTCGCCGGCCCATTACGAGCAGCAGGCGGCGTAGGACCCACGCCGGCTTCGAGCGGCCCGACCACGAAGCCAGCACCGCCATCGTTGCACCAAGCGTCGCGCGCGACACGCTTGAAGGGGGCAGGGGGGCTCTGCCCCCCTGAAACCCCCCGGATGCAAAGAGACATATAAAACTCTTAAATCCCTGGAAACAGAGACCGAGGCCCCCTCGTTAAGCGGTATCCCATTGTGGAAAATCAGAGATTTCCCACAACGTGAGCCCTTTTGCTGACGCGTCCACCAGTCGCCCCCACACGGAAAGAAAGAGCGCTCTGTCAGTGGCCATTGACCTTCATCGGGAGGAAGTCTTGCTCCCCACGGACAGAAGGAGTATTACAAACAGGACCAACGTAGTCCGCACTAACAAACCGTCCACGAAAACGGGACACCCTCATACCGAATCTCAAACAAATAGTCTTACTTGCTTCGAGGATTTACTTATTCATCAAGCAGCGAAGTTCCGAATGCTTGCCTGCCGTGACAGTTCTGGTCAGAAGAAGACAATTTGTCTAATTCTTGTTCCCTACATTGACAACGCGATTTGTGAGACACCTGGACATACTCCCACGGCGTGGATCCGCCGGGGCACCCAGAATGTGCCAATGACGCTAGAAACGCGTGACCGAATCAGAGTCGAAAAGGGAATAGTAGACTTTGAGCATTCATTTTGTACACCATTCTACGCGGAGGACCTCGCTGAAGATGTTCTGGTGGAGTTCCGGAAAGTGTACCATCCAGCATCCCCCACAAAGCTAAGCACGGAACGTCTGCTTTATGAAGCGGGCGCTATCGTACGTCACAATGGCGATTATTGGTTCACTCACGCTGGTCTGCTCTTCTTTGCGTCCAATCCTCAACGTGCACTTCCTGGAGCACACATACGATTACTCCGTTTCGACCTCTCCTGTGATCAGTACCGAGACCGAGGCTTACCAACATTTGATCAACAATTTAGCGGTCCGCTGACAACACAAATCCGTTCGACAAGAACCTTCTTTCGCGAATCTGCGTTTTTCAAGCGCTACCAAAAGCGTAAACCCGGGGGCGGTTTCACTGAGGAGCCGGAACTGCCACCGTCAGTAATCGATGAGGCCTTAGTCAATGCCATCGCACATCGTGATTATCAAACTCCCATTCCTATTGAATGTGAACGCTATACAGATGCGCTCATTGTGAAAAATCCTGGAAGAATACGGCAACGTAACACTGACTTACCTGACGAATTTTCTCTTGCAGAGAACTCCTTAGACTCGACACCCCGAAATCCCCAATTGCTGGCGTGGCTCAAGCTAATGCAGGATCCTAGCGGTACTGCGTATGTTCAGGCCATTAGCGAAGGCACGAAACAGATGTTGGCTGAGATGACACACCTTGCCTTGGCGCCGCCTAGATATCGCCTCGCCGAAAACGAAACAATGATTCGACTCGATAGTAACGCTGAGGCTCGTGAGGCGGCACTGCTTGCCGCGAATCGTGTTCAGTCAACAGAGTTCGCCAACCTGTATCTCTTGCGAGTTCGCCGTGGCCACAACACCGTTACAGCAGGAGACCTTAATGTCCACTATAGACAGCTCGTCTCGACACTACGGGATGTCCTGGTCGCGAACAGATGGCATATCGATCGATGTAAGTTCAGCCGAATAATTGCACATCGAAAAGGTACAGAATTAGATTTACCCGTCAAAGTGAAGCCACTGTTGAGGATGTATCCGGCATATGAATTTCAGATTAGGCAATATTTTGACCAATTCTATCTTTGTCTTGATTACAAGTGTCAGGTTCGCAACATCCAACGACTATCGGTCGTAGGAAAACACCTTCCTCAGAGTTCTATTGTCGGCCGCCACTGCGTCGCTAAAACGGAAGAGTGGAGAGAAGGCCGCATCGTTGAATTCGACATGGAATTCGCAACAGTTCAATTTTCTGACACCGAGACCGAAGAACATATATCTACGGATTCCATCATTCCCTCATGCTCTTTGGCCATGATTCAGACAATACTCCAGCACGAGGGTGTATCGTTCAATTTGGCAGCGACCCTGAAAAAACATAGCTTGTCGTCACGCTCCGGCTTGGCCAAAGAACGATCACGTAAGATCGACCTTGTTGCTCGGCACGTCGCTGATAGACTTTTTCCCCTTCAATTCGGTGACTTGGAGATCAATATACTCACGGAACCAGTTCAACTCTCGTCTCACACGAGACGCAACGGAAGAAGTTTCCTAGTGCGCCGACTATCGGAACCTACGGTCGAATTTCGTGAACGGCGGTCATCAGCAGACGTGCGTTCGGGCATTACGAAGTTCGGCGCTTACGACGACGCGCCTCATAACATTCGCCTTTTTCCAGTGTGCACCACTTCGCTGAGATCAAACATGGAAGAGTTAATCGAGCGATTAAAGTTTGGTTCGCACCGATATAAGGGATCGGAGCGTACGTTCGCAACAAAATTCTCCTATTCGGCAATTATAACCGTAGATCAAGTCGAAGATGCCGGGAAGGAGATCAATAGGATATTGAAGGAACAAGAGGGTATAGACACGTCAGAATACTATAATAACGAAAACGTTCAGCGGATCTTTCTTGTCCATACTCCGGAACATGGCTACTCAAGTGATGACCATACCGCTCCGTATTATGTCATAAAAAGGCAACTGTTGGAATATGGCATGCCATGTCAAATGGTCGACACCCCAACATTGAAAAATCCTGACTGGAAAGATCTGAACTTAGCATTGAACATAATTGCCAAGTGCGGGGTCAGGCCATGGGTGCTTCCAGACAGGATACCCGAGGCTGATTTTTTCATTGGGCTATCGTACACTCAATCAAGAGATGGCCGTCGTATTATGGGCTTCACCAACGTTTTCAATAGCTATGGGAAATGGGAGTTTTACTCGGGCAACACGTCATATTTTGACTTTAAGAGTCGAACACAGCATTTGGCCCGATTGGTAAAGGATACTTTACGAAAGCTCCGGTCAAGACTTAGCCCAACTCCTCGAGTTGTACTCCATTATTCAGCCAAGCTATCAAGGCGAGACCAGAACGCCATTTTAGCAGCGGCGCGAGGAGTTCGTCCGGGTGGAATATTTACTTTTGTGTGGATCAATACCCACCATAATGTCAGATTCTATGATAATCGTCCTGAGACAGACGGGAGCTTGCGACGTGGAAGTTACGTTGTCGCCGGCAGCAATAAAATCTACTTGTCTACAACTGGCTACAATCAATTCCGGCACATACTTGGAACGCCTAAGCCGCTAGAGATAACGTCATGGATCTCACAACCGAATGGATTACCTAGAATAGATTCTGATCTTCGAGTACTAGCGACACAAGTATTAAACTTAACGAAGCTAAATTGGGCATCCACGGATTCATTCTGTGGTACACCCATTACTTTGAAGTACGCACGTGATATAGCGTACTTAACGGCTGCGTTTTTGCGAATATCGGAGCCGTTTCAACTGCATCCAAATTTAGAATCCACACCGTGGTTTATATGATCCTAAAGAGCATGACTACAATGTTCGTTTATCCGCAACGTCCGGGTCGCTCGTCTGGCGGAGAAGCTATACCGGCGCACGGTTGCCCGACGGCGTTTATGGAAGCGCTGATGATCCATTTGGAATACTGGCGGCGAACGGGCCGCGAGTCAGTTCCCGTGGCCGTCCAAACGCTCCAGCACCTTCGGCAGATCCGCCAGCGGCGCCACGTCGGCGTCTCGCCGGAACTGCCGGTCAGCACCCCCGTAGACCACTGCTTTGCCGGAAATCCGAGGCAGCACCTTGGCGACCCTCTTGAGCGCCCGGAAATAGTCGGACGCGATCGTGGCGCCGGCTTTGACCTCGATGGCGCCGATGCCATCTCCGGTCTCATAGAGGCAGGTCGCATTCCAACCCCCGTTTGTCTCGGAAGAAGGACAGATTGGAACGGCGGCCCCGGTTGAAGCGATGCTTGAGCGTTTCCACCACCACGGCATTCTCGAAGAGCGCTCCGCGCAGGGGATGGGTGGCGATCTGCCTGGCGTGCTCGATGCCGATGAGATAGCCCGCCAGCCTCCTTATCAGAATAGTAGACAATCTGAGAGTAGTACCTTCGTGTTGTCCAATATTTCCAAGTGCGACTCTCCTTGGCCTCATTTGGGGCGCCAGCGGCCGGAACGGAGTGCGGTCCCTGGTACCGGATCCAAGGGTTCCCAAAACTGATTTTATCTGCTGGAATCGGCGCCGAGGTCAGCTTCCGTGACCTTCTTCATGAAATGTTTGCTGCCGACAACATGTCTGGTCCTGGTTTTTCTTTCGGGAGCGCCGGGAATCGCCGGCGAAACTCCCAAGCCGACGTTGGAGATGTTCCAGGACGTTGACGCACCCTGCTACGACCGGTCGGCGCAACCGCAGAACTCGGTCGTGGATACCCACCTGCATTTCCGCCCCTTCGGCGGCCCGGCGATTCCTTTCCGAGAGGTGGCCTCCTACCTTGAACGGACGGGAGTTCTCTTCGCCAACGTGTACGGCATCGGGCAGAGGCTTCCAGTCGGTTCTTCATGCACCTACTACCTGGACTGTCCGGGCACGCCGGTCCGGCCCGCGTTGACGAACGACTTCGCCAATGCCGCCGACTACGTCACACAGGCGCCGGACGGCGTGCACATGACGCTGTCCATGACATTTCCGGACCTGTCCCGGCCCGAATCGATCCTTCCCGGCATGCAACTCCTGGAGAAGGAGTACCCCGGCGCCTTCACCTGGATGGGCGAAGTCAATCTGGTGAAACAAGCGTTGTTCAATAACGGTCACCGGCCGGTTCCGCCGGCCAAGATCCCGGAGTGGGATGCCTTCATGACGGTTCTGCGGGACCGGGGCATCCCCCTGGCGATTCACGCGGATCTGGGGAACGACCGGGAGCCGACCCGATACCTGCCGTTGATCCAGGAGGTACTGCGCCTCTACCCCGACAACAAGATCGTCTGGTTGCACATGGGATTGTCCAAGGAACTGGCGAACATGGATCCGGGACAGCACATCCGAATCATGGAGACGCTGTTGGACCGCTACCCCAACTTGATGGTGGACATCTCCTGGCGCGTGGTCGACGACCACTATTTCTCCAAGCCCGAGAAGCGGGCGGCGTATGTTTCGTTCTTCAACCGACACTCGGAGCGGGTGCTCCCCGGGACTGACTTCCTGGCGTCAGCGGACAAGGACTTCGACGTCTACAGGACGGAGTTGGAAATCACCAGCCGGATCAACCGTGACCTGAACGACGAGGCGTTTCGGAACATCGCCCTGGGTCAGAATTACTTTCGGCTGTTGGGACTGGAATACGTGGCGCCGCCGGTCTGCGGGCGTCAGCGTCCCTGACCTCGGCGCGGCCCACAGAACCGCTACCGGAAGCAGATGCGACCACCGGAATTTCAGATCTTTGGGACGCCTCACCTCATCGTGATGGGCCTGACATTGGCCGTCCCGATTCTGCTGGCGGAAGCGGCACGAAGGACGGCCTCGAAGAGGGTGGCCGACGCCGGCGCCTATCTGTTGGCCGGCACCCTGCTGATCAATGAATCGATCCACTGGGGCTACCGGCTGAATGCCGTCGGCTGGAGCCGCTTCATTCAGGACCATCTGCCTCTCCACGTCTGCGGAATTACGATCGTGCTGACAGCCGCAGTACTGATCTTCCGCCGACAGAGGATTTACGAGATCGTCTATTTCTGGGGCCTGGCCGGTTCCACGAACGCAATTATCACCCCAGGGGACCTGGAAGCGGGATTCCCGGACTACCGCTTTTTCCAGTACTTCATCGCCCACTCCGGCATCGTGGCGGGAGTCCTGTATGCCACCCAGGCCCTGAAGATGCGGCCGACGCTGGGCGGGCTCTTCCGAGCGTTCGTCGCCCTCAACGTCCTCGCGGTCGTGCTCGGCGTCCTGAACTTCCTCTTGGGATCCAACTACATGTTTCTCTGCCGTCCCCCGGCCGGCACCGAATCGCCCTTCTTCTTCGCCGGATGGCCCTGGTACATCCCCATCATCGGCCTGGTCGCCCTGGGCATGTTCTTCGTCGTGTTGTCTCCTTTCCTGGTGACGCGGTGGTGGGCATCCCGAACGCCAAACGGCCCAGCGTGAAGCAGAATCCGCCAGTGGTTTGTCCTCGGCGGGTGATCAAGGGTCCCCGCTGACATCGATCACTTCGATCGAGATCTTTCTCCTCTCGTCATCGGATAGCTTTTCTTCAAGGCACTCCCGCAGTTCTTGAGGGTTGGCGGGACGGCGTCCGGCTGGGGCCCGTTGAGTGAGGTGCGGACCAAACCAGAACACGAGATAAATCCCGTATCCGTCCGTGGCCGGATCTCTGGTGTACTGCTCGATCAGTTGAGCCCTACATGCCCGCCACAGGTCCGCGTGAGCGTTCTTCTTGATCTCAATCGGGATCTGGAAATCGCGGCAAAAAACGCGAATGTCAGCTCTCTTGTCTCTCGCATACTGCCCTTTACGCTGTGCGTCGACTCCATTTGAGAGGCGGAGACGCAGAGCCGAGAGGATCGCATTCCGGCAAGAATCTTCGTGTTTCGGAGTACAAAGTCGACGGTGATGATCTTCGTTCCAATAATGGCGCCAATCGTCAGTGTTGCCAGTCCGGATCTGTTTTCCAATCTGGACCAGCGAGTCAACGACGAGAGCGGACAGATCCGCCGCGTTGGCAGGTGGTCCTCCACTCAACGTTCTGCAAACTTGGTCGATTCCGGGATTACGTAACGTCTTGCATTACAAGCGATTCCGTATCCCGCCGTCAGCCGGCAGTGGTCTGGAAGGCTCGGGCCCGGTAGAGGAAGTCCACCAGGTTCCCCTCGTGGGGTTGGAGCCAGTTGAGGCGGATGGTGGGGATGGGGCCCAGGTTGAGGCGGTCGATATGGGGACAATCCATGAGCTTCTGCCGGAACGCGGAATCTTCCGTGATGCCCGTCACGACCAAGCTGTCGCCGATGCGGTCCAGCATCTCCGCCTGCGGGCATTCCACCACGCTGGCGAAGGGGAACATGTACTCGGTATTGGCCAAGGTGGCTTCCGGAGACGTTGAGTGGATCAACGTGGGCCGCAGGTAGGAGCAGCGCTCGTGGGAAATCAGGCGGTCGCCGCCGCGGTAGCGAGCCGTCACGTCCTCGACCCCGGCCTCCCGAAGCCCCTGTTCGATGCCGGCGTCAATGGCTTCTCCCTGGCCCTGAACCGTAAAGGCGGCCAACTGCGCCTCCGGATCCTCAGGATTCTTGGGTGCCACCGGGCCCAACCGGCGGGCCAGAGCGTCGGCGATCTCCCGGCCGTGGCGCGAGACCCAGATCCCGGAACAGCTGATACAACTGCGGCCGCTGTTGACCAGGACGCTGTCCACCATGAGGTCCAGATGGCTCTCCCAGTCGTCGACCTGGTCGTCTCCCAGCAGGATCTTGCTGAATCCGGGGCCGTGCACCTGGACCCTTGGATTGTTGCCGTACTGCTCGATGGTCGGGGTTCCGCCGAAGATGAGGTTCCGGGTGCAGTGCTGGAGGACGGCCGCCCCCACGTCCCCCAATCCCGGATAGAGGGAGATGGCGTTGCGGGGGATGCCCGCCTGGAAGAAGGCTTCGCTCATCCGGTACGGGGTCCACGGCTCCTGGGGCCCGGGCTTGAGCACCAGACCGACCTGAAGCGGAATGACGGGCAGCCAGAGGCCGTGCACACCGGGCGAATTGGACGGGAGCACCATGCCCAGCACCGGGGTCGTGGCCTGAAAGCTCCGGACGACACCGTTTTCCTCTCCATAACCCGCAGTCAATATGGATAGATCGAGGCCCCGGGTCAGAGCGTCCAGGATCTGCTCCATCGAAGTCAGGACATGGTGGAGCTTCTCCATGTTCTGCCGGCACATGTGCTCCGGCAACCCGGTGGTCGCCGACTGGTAGCGCACGAACTCCTCCGGAGTCTGGCTTCCGTCCCCGGCAGGAAGTTCGGAGGACATGAACAGGTTCGCCGCCCGGGAAACCCGGCCGATCAACTCCTGGATGGGGATCTCCCGGAGCGCGTCCCGGGCCCGCTGTGCTTTGCGCATGTCCCGGGCGATCATCCCTCCGATGGACTGGCTGACTTCCGCCAGCGGCTCACCGGAGATGAAATGAACCACTTGGTCCACTTCCAGGCTCTTGTAGGGCTTGCCCCAGCGAAGAATAGGAAAATGAATCACCGAACCCCTCCCGGATTATGGCTCGTCAGCTGGAACGGCGCCTTTCCAGCCGCTGACTTTTTGTCCGGTCCCGTCTTGCTCCGCTTTGGACAGAAGAGGGAACCCACAAGGGCCGCCCCTACCGAACATTCTTCGTCCATTTGCACAAGATCTCGGGATTAAGGACCTAATAAACACCAACCGTCGTGGTGGCCGCAAAGCGGTGAAAGGGCCGAACGCCGCTTACGCCGTCCCAGGGATACTGAGCACAGGGAGGCTCCCGCTCCCCTTCGTCCCGCTCCAGGAACTGGGGAATGAACAACTCGGGGGTCAGGGTGGTCAACAGGACCCTGCCTGTCTCGCCATAGCCGACGACTTTCTCCGGGTCGTCGAAGTCCACGACCCTCAGAACCGCTCGGGGCTGCGGCGCGTAATAAGTGATCTTGTAGTTCTCCGCCGGGTCGAATGCCTTGGAGCCGGCCAGACCCATGAGCGAATTCCCGTAGGTCGGTGTCATGTAGACGCCGTCCAGAAGCTCCTCGACCGCGAATCGGTACCACTGGGGAGTGAACTCGGTCCCGCCCGAGAAGATCCCCTTGATCCCCACTTCGCGCAGGCTGGTTCCCTGATCTTCGAGCCGGTCGCACAGCGCCTCCAGCAGCTTGGGCGTCGTGAACAGGCAGTGGATATCGTGGCCGGCAAAGAGAAGGGTCATGGCCTGATCGATCACGTGATCCTGGTAGGCCTTCAGGTGGTCCGTCCACCCCTTCTTGATGAGCTTGATGACCCAGCGAGGGTCCAAGTCCACGCAAAAGCAGATTCCGCCGCGATGGTGAGCCAGATGCTCCACGGCCAGGCGGAGGCGCCGCGGTCCCGACGGACCCAACATGAGCCAGTTGGAATTCAGGGGAAAATGCTCCGGCGGCAGGGTCTCGGAAAAAAGCTCGTAGTCCACCCGGAAGTCCCGCACGTTGACCCGGCTCTTGGGGGTGCCGGTGGTTCCACCGGTCTCGAAGACGAAGATGGGATCCTGCGCATAGGCCCGGGGGACCCAGCGCCGAACCGGTCCGCCCCTCAGCCAATCGTCGTCGAACAGGCCGAACCGGGAAAGATCTTCAAGGCCTCGCACCTCCTCGCGCGGATCCCAGTCTGCCTTGCTGGCCCAATCGAGCCAGAAGGGACACCCCGTCTCAGGGTCGAAATGCCACTGGACCATGGCCCGGACCTGAGCGTCCAATTCTTCCCGCCGGGACCGGGCCTGATCTTGCAGGGATTCGGAATTCATGAGGGCGCAGTCTATCCCGGCCCCGAAGAGAGGGTCAAGAACGCTGGACAACGTCGAAAAACGACTCAGAAGGTTGGAGCTTTTGCTCCTTCGATGGCGACGTTTACACACGCGGGAAGGCCCGATTCGAGGGCTCGTTGCAGTGCAGATTCAAGCTGTTCCGGCTCCGACACCCACTCTCCGTGGCCGCCCAGAGCCTCGACCACCTGGTCGTAACGGCTGGAAAGCAGTTCGCACGCCACGGCCCGATCCCTCCCGTAGTGGTCCAGCTGGAGCTGGTATTCCGCGTTCCAGCGGGCATCATTGCCCACGACGGCGACAATGGGGAGCCCGTAACGCAAGGCCGTATCGAATTCCATTGCGTGGTATCCGAAGGTCCCGTCTCCCAACAAGGCGAAAACCGGTTGCCCGGGCCGGGCCAGCTTGCAGGCGAGAGCCATGGGGATGGCGCTGCCGATGGCGCCTGACGGCCCGTTGATCAGGTTCACGCGAGAGTCGAGTCCAGCTTGCACCCATTGGCCGAACTCGCCTCCGTCACTCACCACCAAGGCGCCATCCGGCAGAACAGTCCGGAGTCCTTTGCAGACCCGGAGAGGATGCATGGGACTCTGAGAGGATGACCGCCAACGCTCCCACTCGTCCGGCGTCTCCGAACGGGCCGACTCGACGGCGCGGCGCCAGGAATCGAAAAAAGCTCCATCCATTTGCGAACAGCGGGCCAGCTCCGAGGCGGCCGCGGCAGGGTCCGCCCGCAGATTCAGCACCAACCTGGGATGGGCCGGCGCTCGGCTCTCATGCGAGCCGATGCTGACGAACCTGGTATTGGCTGCGAAGGGAGGCCCTCCGAACCGGAGGGCGAAATCCAGTTCCTTTCCCAACAGCAGCACCAGGTCGGCGCGGCCCAAAAGGCGGGATGCGCCGTAGATTCGAGGGTCGTTGACGCCCCGGGGACTTTCCATCTTGAGGGCGGGCGCGCCGCAGGCGTCGGAGAGTTCCATGATGGTTCGCCACCGCTGCGGTCGAGACATGGCCGCGCCGGCCAGCAGGAGAGGCCTCCGGGCGCTGGCCAGAAGTCGAAGCACGTGCTCCGCATCGTCCTTGTTGATGGACTCGCACGGATCCGGTTGGGGGGCGTTTTCAGGGAACACCACCTTCGAAGACAGGACATCGCTGGGGACGCTCAAGTGAACCGGCCCCGGCCTCCCCGAGCCGGCCAGAGCCAGAGCCTGCTCCAGCGCGGCTCCCGCCGATTCCGGGGAATCAACCCGCCAGGATGCCTTGGTCACGGGATCGGCGATGGCCACCTGGTCCATCTCCTGGAACGCGCCCTTCCCCAACTGGCTCAAGGGAGAGTGTCCGCTGATGAGGACCAGGGGCGACTCGGCCTGGCGCGCCACGTAGAGGGCGCCAATGGCGTTGCAGTGCCCCGGTCCCGCCGTCACCACGGCGACCCCCGGAGTTTCCTGCAACCGGCCCCAGGCATCGGCCATGTGCACCGCGGCCGCCTCGTGGCGGGTGTGGATCAGTTCCAGGTCCCGGCCGATGGTGGCGTCGTAGAGGGAGAGGATCTGGTTCCCTGACAACGTGAACAGGTGGCGGACGCCGTGGCCCAACAGGCAGTCGACCAGGTTTCCGGCAACGGTTTGAGACATGGGGTGGATTCTCTTCCAACGGCGGGTCGGCTACAATCCCAGAATCTGAAAGGGGGCCGAAACCGATGCCCATAGTAGAGCACCGCAGTCTGTCCGCGAAGCCTTGGAGGCCCAACTACCGGAGCTACGACATCACTCGGGACGGAGACGGAACCACCACCAGCAGCGTCTCGTGGGCCCTGGTGGGAAGGGGGGCCGGAGCGCCTCTCCACTTTCACGAAGCCGAGGAGTTTATCGTCGTCCAGGAGGGAACATTGGAATTCCGCCTGGGTGCCGAAACGCATCGGGTGGGTCCCGACCATACGGTCGTCGTGCCCGCCCGCACACCCCATGGATTCACCAACGTCGGTCCCGGCGTGGCCCGGATCATGGCCTTCTTTCCCGTGCAGGATCCCTTTCTGGGGACCACCTACCTGGAGGGCGAACCGCCGGCCGTCCATCGGGGCCGCTCCAATGTCCAACACCAGGCGCTGGGCGGCACCTCTTGAGAATCGGAACGCGGGCGGGAGAAACGGATCGGAGAAACTCGATGAAAATTTGGAGCAAAACAATTCTGGCCCTGGTTGTCTTCGCGCCGGCTGCGTTTTTCCTGACCGCGGCGGAGCTCGCCGCCGCCGATTGGCCCCAATGGCGCGGCCCGGCCCGCGACGGGATCTCGCGAGAGCAAGGGATCATCACCGCCTGGTCCCAGCCGGGTCCTCCTCTGGCCTGGAAGGTTGAGGGAGGCGAGGGCTTTTCTTCCATCTCCGTCTCCCAGGGACGCCTCTACACCATGGTCGACCGGAACGATCAGGAGTGGGTCGTGTGCCTGGACACGGGGACGGGCCTGGAACTCTGGAAGGTGCTCTCGGCAGACTCTTACAAGGAATATCAAGGGGGTAGCGGCGCCCGCGCGACGCCCACCGTCGACGGTCCGCGAGTCTATGCCCTGGGGGCGACGGGGACGCTACTCTGCCTGGACAAGCGTTCGGGACGGGTGATTTGGAAACGGGAGATCCTCGAGGAGATGGGTGCGGAGAACCTGACCTGGGGCGTTTCCACCTCTCCCCTGGTGGAAGAGAACATGCTCCTGGTGAACGTTGGTGCTCCGGGAGCTTCGGTCGTGGCCTTCGACAAGGAGACAGGGAAGGTGATCTGGAAGGCGCTGGACGAGGCCGCCAGCTACTCCTCCCCCATCGCCATCACCGTGGACGGGGTCCGCGAAGTCGTCTTCTTCGGAGGACGCGCCATCATGGGCCTTTCGCCGCGAGACGGGAAGCTCCATTGGAGCCACGAATGGCGGACCACGTCGGACATGAACATCGCCACCCCGATTTTCGCCAATCCCTACTTGTTCATCTCGTCGGGTCGGGGAACCGGAAGCGGCCTCCTGCGTCTGTCCCGCAAAGGAGACGGCGTCAAGTCCAAATTCGTCTGGACCCAAGAGACCATGCAGAACCACTACAACGGCTGCGTGCTGGTGGGAGAGTACCTTTACGGGTTCGACAATTCGGTCCTCAAGTGCATGCGGCTGACGGACGGAGAGGTTCTCTGGGCCCATCGGAGCGTGGGCAAGGGTTCCCTGATCGCGGCGCAGGGCCACCTCATCGTCCTGGGCGAGCAGGGCCACATCGCCATGGTCCAGGCCACCCCGGAAGGATACCGGCAGACGGGCGTGAAAAAGATCCTCCAGCACCGGTCCTGGACTCCGCCGGCGCTGTCGGGAGGGCGGATCTATGCCCGCGACCACCACCACATCGCCTGTCTCGACCTGAGGAAGCGGCGCTGACGTGAATCGGCCCAAGTCGGAACCGCACGTCTATCCAACCCCCCCGCCGCTGCTGCGGCGGCCCACCCTCTCCTCACTCTGGGCCTACGTGGGCCCCGGAGTGATCATCGCCTCGGTCACCATCGCCAGCGGCGAGCTGGTCTTCGCCTCCCGGAGCGGCGCCATCTTCGGCTACGGAATGCTCTGGTGCTTCCTCTACGCCGGCATCTTCAAGGGGATCCAGGTCTACACGGCCTCCCGGCACATCGTCCTGACCGGAGAGCATCCCATGACCACCTGGTGCTCCATGCCGGTGGTGGGAATGGCGTTTCCCCTGCTCATCGTCGTGCCGGCGGTCATGCTCATGCTGGTTGGGTTTTCGGCGTTGCCCGAGATCTTGGCGACCTTCATCCACCGGCTTCTGGACGGGGCCGTGGTGGGAGCCGACGTCGGCCCTTGGCAACACCTGGAATTCTGGCTCAACGTCTGGGCGACGGTGGTGCTGACCGTCTGCCTGGTCCTGGCCCTGATCTCCACCTACGACGTCGTCGAGCGTCTCTCCACCGTGATCCTGGGAGTCATGGTGGTGTGCATCGCTTCGGCCGTGGTGGTCCTGGGGCCCGACATTCCTGACCTGCTCCGTGGGCTTTTCCTTCCCCGGGTCACCGACTACCAGCCCTGGGTCCTGGAGAAATATTCCGAGACCTTTTCCGGGCGCAGCCCCTGGCTGGAGATCCTGCTCTACATCGGAGCGGTGGGAGGGGGCAGCCAGGACTACGTGGGCTACATCGGGTTCCTGCGGGAGAAGAAATGGGGCCTGGCGGGAATACGCGTCGCCGGTCGCCGGGAACTGGCCGAGGCCGCGCGTAATTCCGCCTCGGAGGTGGCCGAGCGGGCCCGAGTCTGGACCCGGGCGCCTCTGCTGGACACCACCCTCTCTTTCACCTTCGTCATCCTGGTGACCCTGCTGTTCGCCGTCCTGGGAGCCATGGTGTTGAATCCGAACCGGGCGATTCCCGACGGCAGCGAGTTCCTGACCGTCCAGGAGTCCTTCCTGACCGCTCTGCATCCCCAACTCAAGTGGCTCTACCGGGTGGGTGTGTTCCTGGCCTTCATCGGGACCCTTTACGGGGCCTTCGAGGTCTACTTCCGCGTCATCTCGGAAGGGGTGCGCAGCATCTTTCCCCGTTTCGTGGACCGACCTTTTTTCAAGTCCCTGCGGACGGTGACCATTTCCTACTGCTTTCTCGGCGGATTGCTGCTGGTCTGGCTCCCCAGGGAGATCGCCGGCGACGTGCTCGGGCGCATCACGTTCACGGGAGTGATCAGCGGCGGGATTGCCGCCTGCGGGCTCTGGTGCTTCGCCATGATCTGGGCCGACCGGTACCGGCTGCCGCCCCCGTTGCGCATGAGTTGGAAGCTCAGACTGGCCACCGCCGTTGCCGGCACCATCATGTTCTCACTGGGCGTCCGTGTCATCGTCTCCTACTTTCAAGGAAGTTGAATGAAGCTTAAACAGTACGAAATCCACAGAGTCCATCTCCCGCTGCCCCACCCCATCGGCGATTCCCAGGTCCGCTTCGTGGATCATTGGGGAACGGTCCTGGAACTGGAGACCGACACCGGCCTCAGGGGGGCCGGCTTCCATGTCCAACAGGGCCTGCCCACGGCGGCCCTGAAGGAACTGAAGGAACAGTTCGAATTCCAGACCTGGACCGCTCTCCGGGGCTCGAACCCCTTCACCGTGGCCAACCACATCGATCGGCCCCGGGGAGGAAATGTCGGCGCTTCCCCCTTCGGTCTCGTTGTGGAGACGGCGCTCTGGGACCTGATGGCCAAGCATCTGGATCTCCCCCTCTACCGGCTCCTGGGCGGGACCCGGTCCCGGGTTCGGGCCTACGGGAGCACCCTCGACTTCCATCTGACGGATGATGAGTTCCGGGCCAAGCTGATCCGGTTCCGGGAGCAGGGGTTCAAGGCCATGAAGATCAAGGTGGGCCACCCCGACGTGGCATGGGACCTGTCCCGGATGGCCATCGCCCGCCAGGAGATGGGGCCCGAACCGGACCTCATGATCGATTCCAATGAGGCCTGGTCTCCCAAGGAAGCCCTGCTGCGGCTTCACCGCTACCGCGACGACGGGTTCGAAATCTACTGGATGGAGGACCCCATCGACCGCAACGATCTGGACGGCTACCGCATGCTCTGCTCCGAGATTCCATTCACCCGGATCAACACCGGCGAATACCTGGGCTTCTCCGGGAAGCGGCGCCTGTTGGAAGCGACCGCCGTGGACGTTCTCAACGTGCACACCTCCATTTCCGAATCGCGAACGGCCGCCCGTCTGGCAGGCGATTACGGGATTCCCGTTTCGATGGGCAATACGCCTTTGGAGACCGGGGTCCACGCCGCGGTGAGTTTCCCCGAGTGCCTCTACATGGAGTTCTCCGACCTGATGTGGAACAAGCTGGCCCAGGAGCCGATCCGTTTCGAGGACGGCTACGCCATCGCGCCCGATCGGCCGGGTCACGGTCTGGAACTGGACCGGAAGGCCCTGGCCCATTACTCGGTCCCGGGATAAGGATGAGTCCATCGCGGCGACCCTGTCGGAGGGCAACCAGTGCCTAAATTTCGGCCGGAAGCTCTGAGCCGAGTCCTGCAACGGATACTGGTGGCCGCCGGGGCGACACCGCCGGAGGCCTCTACCGTCGCCTCGCTGGGGATCGACGCCCATCTCTCGGGCCACGATTCTCATGGCACTCTTTCTCTCTTGGGCTATGTGAACAAGATCTCCACCGGCGAAATCGTCCCCGGGGCGAAGGTGGAGGTCATTCGGGAGACCGACTCCACACTGGTCCTGGACGGGAACTGGGGCTTCGGGCACGTGGTGGTCCGGGAGGCGACGCTCCGGGGCATCCGAAAGGCTCGGAAAGCCGGGACCTGCATCGTCAGTGTGCGCCACGCAAACCATCTGGGACGCCTCAGCGACTACCTGAGAATGGTCACCGGCGAGGGCATGGCGGCCATCATGATGGCCAACGCCCACGGTCAACGAGGCCTGGCGGCCCCATTCGGGGGCATCGATCCCCGCCTCTCCACCAATCCCATGGGAGTCGGGGTGCCTACCGGTGGGACTCCGCTGATCCTGGACATGACCACGACCGTTGCCGCCGGCGGCAAAGTGGCCCTGGCGCATAATCTGGGGGAGCCGGTTCCCGATGGGTGGTTGATCGACAGCCGCGGACGCCCCACCAACGATCCGGCTGTGATCCTGGAAGACCCTCCCGGTTCCCTGCTTCCCCTGGGAGGGCCGGCCGGCTACAAGGGATTCGGTCTCGGGCTCGCCGTGGAGGCCCTGGCCGGGGCCCTGAGCGGCGCCGGCTGCACCGATTGGGACCGGATCCGGGGCGGAAACGCCGTCTTTCTCAACGTCATCAACGTCTCCAGCTTCGCCCACCCGGAGAAATTTCACGCCCAAATGCAAGGGTTCCTGGAACGGATCAAGGCGCCTCCCAGGGCACCCGGATTCGACGAGATCCTGATTCCGGGCGAGCGTGAGGCCCGGGAGCGGCGCAAGCGAAGCCGGGAAGGCATCTGCCTTCCCGAGCGTACATGGCAAGAGGTATTGGCAGTGGCCGCTGGTCTGGGTCTTAACCTGGAAAACAATGAGGACGAATCGCCATGAAACAAGACACGGAAAACATCGTCCGGCAGGCGCTCATGCACTTGGACCTGCAGGGTTGGTACGTCTTGGAGGACGTCATTCCCGCCGACCGGGTCGGCGAGATCTGCCAACACGTGGAGGAGACGGTCTCCCGCCACGGGACCGGGAAGAACATTCAGGGGCTGGGCAGCCGCAAGGGACTCCTGGCCTTCGATCAGTCGTTCGCGCCCTACCTGGCGGACCCGCGCATCCTGGGGGTAACCGAGGCCCTATTCGGATCCCATTACCGGATCTCGTTCACCACGGCCCACATCAGCTATCCGGGAAACCAGCGCGGGAAGCTGCATGCCGACTGGCCCTTCAATCAGCACAACGCCGGACACATCCCCGCCCCCTACCCCGACGCGGTCCAGCACCTGACTACGCTCTGGATGCTCTCTCCCTTTACCGAGGAGACGGGGGCCACCATCATCGTGCCTGGCAGCCACCGCTATCCGAACAACCCAACCGGCGACATCGGGGTGGAAACCATGGCGGCTTTCCCCAGCGAGATCCGGGCCACCGGAGACGCCGGCAGTGTCCTGCTTTTCGACAGCCGGCTCTGGCACGCCATCTCCCACAATGTGAGCGATCGGGCCCGGGTGGGCATGGCCGTGCGTTACGCGCCCTGGTGGTTGAACCTGGACATCTTGATGCCAGGCTCAGTGGAGCGGACGAGGATGGTGGACGAGACCGGGATCACGGACAACGTCGTCGTTCCCGTGCCCCGGCACGTCTACGACGGCCTGCCGGAGAACGTGAAGCCGCTCTTTCGCCACTGGGTTGCATCGTGACCGAAACCGGACCTTCAACTTGACAAAATGTGCGGCACTGCCGCACATTGGGTTCGTGCGTGTCTTCGTCACCAAGACGTATGAGCGAGCGGTGCGCAAGCTCCTGTCGGAAGCAGATCGACAGGCCATGGAGGTGGCCATCGCCGCCGACCCGGGCGCTGCGCCAGTGATTCGGGGAACCGGAGGGCTACGGAAACTGCGCTGGGCGAGACCGGCACGGGGCAAGCGGGGTGGAATCCGCACGATCTACTTCCATCACGCACGATACGAGGCAGTCTATCTGCTGACCGCTTACGCCAAAGCGGATCGGGACGACCTGAGTGCAGGGGACAAGAAGACGCTTACGCGGCTTGTGGCCGCAATCAAGAACGAGGAGAAATACCGATGACGACTCAGCGCACGCGAATGGGACGCGAGGTGGAAGAGGCCTTGGAAGAGGTACTTGCCCATGTGCGTGGTGAAACGCCGCTTCCTTGCCGAATCGTCGATGATCCGGCTGCGGAGCACATTGTTGCGCTACGCAAACGCATGAGACTCAGCCGCCAGAAGTTCGCCGATCGATTCGGATTGGACGCCCGTGCGGTTCAGGACTGGGAACAGGGCCGACGGGTCCCCGACCGCGCGGCGCGCGTCCTGTTGACGGTTATCGACCGCGACCCCGGGGCGGTCGTGCGCGCCCTTGACGGGTAAGGGAGACCGATAACGATGGAACCCGGCAGCAGCAATTGTTCGCCGGCCTGAGACTCCCGGACCCCGGCGCCCACCTGATCGAAGTCTGGTTGGTCACCCAAATCGACAAGCTCATTCGTTACAAACGGGAGCGACGCAGGATGACTATTGGAGGGAGGGGGTAACTCTCGTCCTTATTCCCTGCACCCCCTTCCCGAGTCAGCGGCGCCGGCGCAAGATCCAGTAGACCGGAATTCCGGTGCTGATGAGGACGACTCCCGCGCTGGCCTCGAAGGGCTTTCCCAGGTAGACCTGGGTCAGGAACCAGAAGTAGAAACCGAGATAGAGCACCGGAACCACAGGATATCCCCAGGTCCGATAGGGGCGTTTCCAGCCGGGCCGCTTGCGGCGCAGGATGAAGAGCGCGGCCGCGGCCAGGACGTAGAAGATGCTGTTGGCGAAGATGATGAAGTCGGTGAGGATCTGGAAGATGGTCTTTTCTCCCGACCAACCCAGGAATTCGATGAGCAGACCGGAGACAAGCACCAGCATCGCCGCCATGACAGCCTGCACGATGATGGCGACGAATGGAGTGCGGTAGGCAGCGTGGACCTTTCCCAACACGGGCGCCAGGAGGCGGTCACGGCCCAGGGCGAAGGGGATGCGTGTGGACAAGAGGAGATTGCTGTTGATGCCGCCGAAGGTGCTGCACATGATGACCGCCGCCATGGCGGCGGCGCCGGCCGGACCCAGCAGGGCGGCCACCATGGTTTCTGCGGCGTGGGGACCCGCCGCAGCCATCTCTCCCATGGAGAGCACCCCGTGATAGGCCAGATTGGCCGAAACGTATAGTAGGGTCAGGATGGCAACGCCACCGAACATGGCCCTGGGGATGTTGCGCTCCGGATTCCGGACCTCCTCGGCCACCGGCGTGATCCCATGCCAGCCGTTGTAGGCCCACATGACCGAGAGCAGCACGAGGCCGAAGCGGGTCCCGGCCGCCATGTCTCCTGAGGGCTCCACGCGGGAGCTGTAGTTGGCCCAGTCGATTCCGGTCTCGGAGATCGGGGTCATCAGGAACGGCAAAATGGCCACGAGCCCCAGGAACGAAGCCTTGACCAGAGTCGTTCCTCCCTGGACCCATCCTCCCCAGAGGACACCCCGGATGTTGACCCAGGTCAGGAGCAGGATGAGACCGAGGGCCAGGAAAATGGTCTCCGGTTGAGTCAGACTGCGGCCCAGGGACAGTCCGAGAGCGCCTGCGAAGGCCACCGACAAGGCTCCGATGCTGGCGGGCCGGTTGAAGAGGAATTCGTTCCAACTGAAGAGGAAGGCCACGGGTTTTCCGTAGGCCTCCTTCAAGAAGGCGTACAGCCCGCCGGCCCGGGGCAGCATGGCGGCCAGCTCCGCGAAGCAGAGGGCGCCCAGGATGCAGACGGCGCCGCCCACCAGCCACGCCGACAGGACCAGGCGGAAGTCTCCGGCTTCGGCGGCGATGCTGCCCGGTTTGAGGAAGATCCCGGAACCGATGACGTTGCCGACGACGATGGCCAGGGCCATGCCGGGTCCCAGGGCCCGGCGCAGGCCCGGCCCGGATTCCCCGTGATCTTTCGCAGACGGAGTCGGCACCGGCTTACTCGGAGGTGCCGATGTCCTGGCGGTGCTTGGCCCTCTGGGCCTCGGCCCAGGCCGTGGGATAGCCCTCGTCGTCGTACCAGCGGACCGGTTCGTAGGATTTCAGGAGAGGGCCGTACAGATCGGGACGGCGTTTGACCATGGTGCTTCGGTCCAGTCCCCGGGGGACTTCCCATGGGGTCACCCGGCCGATGCTCACCATCTCGTTTTCGTACTTTTCCAGGCGCACGTCACCACGCGGACTGATGATGGCTGCGCTCCAGGTGTTGGCGATGATGATCCAGCATCCGTTCTCGGCGGCGTATCGAGCCATCCTCTTGGTATTCTCGGGTCCGCCCCCTCCGTCCATGGGCAGGAAGACCGTCTCGACTCCCTGTACGCCCAAGGTCCGGATGTTCTCGGGAACGGTCCGGTCCATGCAGATGAGGAAACCGATCCGTCCCAGCGGCGTATCGAACGGTTTCAACTCGCGGCCCGGCGTGATGTAGGACTCGCCCCCCACGTGGACCTTGCTGTATTTGGCGAGGATCTCCCCTTGAGGATCGGTCATGACCAGGCTGTTGAACATCTCCTGTCCCGACCGCTCCAGGAACCCGAAGACCAGGTAGATTCCCAGCTCCCGGGAGAGCCGCCGAGCCCGCACGATATAGGGTCCGTCCGGCAGGCTCTGGGCCACTTCCATCATCCGCTCCCGCGTAACACCGGGCGCGGCGTAGCAGACGTAGCCGTCCAGGACGGCTTCGGGCGCCACCACGACTTCAGCTCCCTTGCGGGCGGCCTCCCGGACGTACGACTCGAGACGCCCGTAGTTGTATTCCAATTCCCAGGGCTTGGCGTCCATCGTGACGATGCCGACCTTGGTATAGACGATGGGTCCCGTCCGGCTCTTGTTGGGTAGAGGTTTGACATCAGCGGCCGCAGCCGGTTTGGGAGCGCTGGCCTCGACGACTCCGGGCTCGGTGCGCGGTGCCTGCTCCTCTGAGGTGCATCCGAACAGAGCCAGGGGAAACAAGGAGAAAAACGGAAGGCGGGCGCTTGAGATGGTCATCGGGGTCCTCCAGTCTGATTTCGGACCCAGTCTACTACGATGTTGATGATTCGACTCTTGATACCGGGTCCTATCGGATGGTGGAATCCGGCATCGGACAGCTGAACCAGAAGGAGGAAGAGATGAAATACCGGTTTGCCGAGATGATCTGGCATGAGATCAAGGAAGCGGCCCGCTGCGACCGCGTGGCGGTCCTGCCAGTGGCGACGTATGAGGACCATGGCCCCCACCTCCCGGTGGACGTGGACGTCCGGCTCTGCAACGAGATCTGTGAGCGGGCCGTCGCCAGAATCCCCGGGGAGGCGGTGCTGGCGCCCGCTGTCAACCACGGCTACAGCCCCCACCACATGGATTTTCACGGGACCCTGACCATCGATTGGGACGTCTTCATCCGCTATGTGAAGAACGTCTGCTGCAGTCTGGCCCACCACGGATTCCGGAGGATCCTCATCGTCAACGGGCACGGCTCCAACACCTCGCCTCTGGACCTGGCGGCCCGGCTCTCCATCCTGGAGTACGAAGGACGCATCCTGTGCGCGTCCGTGAATCACTGGGGGCTGGGCAAGGTCAAGGAAGTGGGCAAGAAAATCAGGGAGTCCGACTTCGGCGGGACCTCCCATGCCTGTGAGTTCGAGACCTCTCTCTATCTGGCCCTCAAGCCCGAGCTGGTGGAGATGGAGAAGGCCGTCAACGAACGCTCCCCCATGTCGTCCAGCTTTCGGTTCGACCTGCTGTCGGGCGGCATTGCCGGAAGCGCTTCGGCCAATCTGATGCCCTACTGGAGCGCACTCACCGCCAGCGGCATCATGGGTGACGCCACGCTGGCCACCCGGGAAAAAGGAGAGAAGTTCCTGGAGGCTGCCGTGCAGGGACTCGTCGACCTGACCCTGGAGCTGAAGTCCAATCCCATTCCCACGCGGCGGGACCAGCACTCTCCGAACCGGAGTTAACCTCGACCCCCGGTGGTCGGGACCCTTATTTACCGGAACCGGGCCCTTTGCTATGCTCCGGCAGATCGAAGGAGGTGCCTTGTGGTGCGAGTTTCCAATTTCTTGTCCCTGTGGATCCTGATCGGTGCCGCGTCGACGGCACTGGAGGCGAAAGACCACGAACCGTTGCAGTTGGGGACCCGGCTGGAACTGTTCGTCGACGACTTCCTGATCGAACGGACGGAGGGACTGACGAAACGCCTTCATGCTCCGGTTTCGGCAGGAAAGATCCTGGAGCTCAACCGGCCCTGGGAAGGGAATACCTGCTTCTACACCACGGTGCTGCGGGACGGCGACCGCTATCGCATGTACTACCGGGGAAGCAGCGATCCCACCGCGACGCCCCCCTCCGTGATCGAAGCGGGTGAGTCCGTGATCCCCAAACATCCGCAGTTTTCGTGCGTCTTGGAGAGTTCCGACGGGATTCACTGGGAACGCCCCACTGTGGGCATCATCGAGTTCGACGGTTCCCGGGACAACAACATCGTCTGGACCGGGAAGGGCAGTCACAACCTGGCCCCCCTGCTCGATCCCAAACCGGGAGTCCCGGAATCGGAACGCTACAAGGCCCTGGCCGGGGGCCCCCTGTTGGCTCTCAAGTCCGCGGATGGATTCCGCTGGGAAAAGATGCAAGAAGAGCCGGTGATCAGCGATGGAGCTTTCGACTCCCTGAACATTCCGGTCTGGGATCAGGCGCGGGGCCGTTACCTGGCCATCTACCGGGACTTCACCGAAGGCGTCCGCACCATCAAGATCGCCGAGTCCACCGACTTCCTCAATTGGACCCCAGGAGAGTGGGGCGATTTCGGGGACGCTCCGCTGGAGCATCTCTACACCAACGGAACGGCCCCGTATATCCGGGCTCCGCACATTTTTCTGGGTTTTCCCAAGCGTTTTCATCCCTGGAGAAACAAGTTCTCCGATTCACCCCGCCCCGGGATTTCGGAAACGGTGCTCATGTCCAGCCGCGACGGCTACCACTGGCACCGGTATCTGGAAGCGTTCGTCCGTCCCGGCCGGGACCCCAGGGACTGGCTCAACCGGAATAATCTCCTGGCTGCGGGAACGGTGGCCACGGCTCCCGACGAACTCTCCCTCTACATGGTTCGCAACTACAAGTTCCCCAGCATCTATCTGGAGCGGATGGTGCTGCGCACCGACGGATTCGTCTCCATGCACGCCGGCTACGGCGGTGGTGAGTTCGTCACCAAGCCGCTGGTTTTCGAAGGTTCCAACCTGGTGCTGAACTTCGCCACCTCGGCGGCCGGAAGCATTCACGTGGAGATCCAGGACGCCAAGGGGCAGGTCCTGCCCAGCTTCGGCCTGGAGGAATCCCCCCTGATCTGGGGGGACGAAATCGAGTACGTCGTCCGCTGGGAACGGGACCTGGCCGCCACGACTTCGGACAACCCTCTGAGGCGGATCGCCGGGAAGCCCGTCAGACTGCGGTTCGTGATGAAGGACGCGGACCTCTACTCGATCCGGTTCCGGTAGCGATATTTCCTCGCCCGGGTCAGTTCTGAAACGCGATCCGGAACACGTCTTCGTAGTCCCGGGCGAAGTGCACTTCCAGACCCTCCTTCAGGTAATCGGGAAGGTCCCGGAAGCCCTTTTCGTTCTCCTCGGGAAAGATGAGGGTCGTGCACCCGGCCCGGCGGGCGGCGATGACCTTTTCCTTGACTCCGCCGATGGGCAGCACGCGGCCGGTCAGGGTCAACTCGCCCGTCATCGCCAAGCCCTTGCGGACCGTTCTGCCCGTAGCCATGGAGACCAGTGCCGTGGCCATGGTGATTCCGGCCGAGGGCCCGTCTTTGGGGGTGGCGCCCGCAGGGACGTGGAGGTGGATGAAGTGACGGTCGAAGTACCCGGTCTCGCCCCCGAACACCGCCATGTGGGCCCTCACGTAGGAGTAGGCCAACTCCGAGCTCTCCACCATCACATCTCCCAGTTGACCCGTCTGCTTGAACCCCTTGGACTTGGCGGCGACGGCGCTGGCCTCCACCTGCAGCGTCGCCCCGCCCCGGTTTGTCCACGCCAGCCCCGTCACGACGCCCGGCGCCGCGTCGAAGATCTCGTCCCCCTCGTAGACGGGATGCCCCAGGTAAGCTTCCACGTGCCTCTTCAGGACCACGATGGGCCCGTCGCCATTCTCGGAGAGGGCCACGGCCGCCCGGCGCATGATCTTCTTGAGCTGGTTCTCCAGGCTGCGGACTCCGGCTTCCCTGGCGTAGTGGTCGATGATTCGCGCCAGGGCCAGCTTGTGGATTCTCAGCTGCCCCTTCTTGAGACCGTGATGCTCCAGGTTCTTGGGAATCAGGAATCGGCGCGCGATCTCCAGTTTCTCCTCCAGGATGTAACCCGAAAGGCGTATCACTTCCATTCGATCCAGGAGAGGGCCGGGAATGGTGTCGGCCTGGTTGGCGGTGGTCACGAACAGGACGTGGGAAAGATCGAAGGGTACGTCCAGGTAATGGTCCCGAAAGGATTGATTCTGCTCCGGGTCCAGGACCTCCAGCAGGGCCGACGCCGGGTCGCCGTGGAAGGAGGCGCCCACCTTGTCGATCTCGTCGAGCATGATGACCGGATTGGAGGTGCCCGCGGTCTTCATGGCCTGGATGAACTTACCCGGAAGGGCTCCGATGTAGGTCCGGCGGTGCCCCTTGATCTCCGCCTCGTCCCTCATTCCGCCCAGGGAGAAACGGTAGAACTTCCGGTTCAGCGCCGCGGCAATACTCCTTCCGATGGAGGTCTTCCCCACCCCGGGCGGACCCACCAGACAGATGATGGAGCCGGTGATGCCCCCCTTCATCCGGCCCACGGCCACGAACTCCAGGATCCTCTCCTTGACGTCCTCCAGACCGTAGTGGTCCCGGTTCAGGACCCGTCTGGCCCGCTTCAGATTGTATGAATCCTTGCTGAACCGTCCCCAGGGAAGGACGGTGAGCCAGTCCAGATAGTTGCGGGTCAACGCATACTCGGGAGAAGCGGCCTCCAGCACCTGCAGCTTCCGGATCTCATCCTCGATGGCACCTTCCGCCTCCTCGTTCAGCCGGAGCTTGCGCAACCGGCGCTGGAACTTCTCGATCTCGGTTTCCTTCCCTTCCTTCTCCAGTCCCAGCTCCTTCTTGATGGCCTTCAACTCCTCCCGCAGGAAGAACTCC
Source organism: Acidobacteriota bacterium (assembly GCA_965231825.1). Taxonomy (GTDB): domain Bacteria; phylum Acidobacteriota; class UBA6911; order RPQK01; family JAJDTT01; genus JAJDTT01. Next base: position 213,965 of record OZ246889.1, read on the forward strand.
CTCTGCTGACTGGAGATCTTCTTCTCGATCTGCTTGGTGATCTTGTTCTGGAGGCGGGTCAGGTCCAATTCCTTCCGCAGCAGGACCAGAGTCCGGTCGATGCGCCGGCGAACGTCCAGGGTCTCCAGAATCCTCTGCAGTTCCTGGCCGCCGGCCGTGGTCAGGCTGGCGGAGAAGTCGGCCAGCCGGCCCGGGTCGTCCAGAGTGGAGCGGCTCAGGAACATGCGGATCGCCTCCGACTGGAGAGGATTCAGCTGGATCAGTTCCTTGAGCGTGGCGACGATGGCCATGGAGTAGGCCTTGAGCTCCTGGTTGACCGACAACTCCGGGGCCGGATGGTACTCCACCCGGGCCACCATCCCGACGGGAGTCGGACGAACTTCCCGGATCTCGAACCGCTCGATGCAGTTCATCACCAGATGGGCCGCGTTGTGGTCCTCGGCCTGACTCGCCTGGACGATCTTGGCCGCTACCCCGATGCGGTGGAGATTCTCGGGTGAGATCTCGGCTTCCGGATTGCGGACCAGGACCAACCCCATGGTCTTGTTCGATGAATCGATGGCGTGCTCCACCAGCCGCAACTGGTCGCCGCTCAACTCCATTGGGACTGGAAGACCCGGAAAGAAGGGACGAACCGCAAGGGGAAAGATGGGGATCTCTTCGGGCAGGAGCTCCGAGACCAGAACCAGTCCCTCCCCGTCCCCGGACTTCCGGTCGGCACCCTCCACCGGTGGCTGCTGGATTTCTTCCGCCTTGATCTCGGACTCGGGATGGTTGTCCATATGCTCCTTTGAGGAAACCGTTGCTCAACCTCTAACGTATAATATCGTACGGATCGGATTGCCAATGCCGGAACGGCCCAATGCAACCCGGGAGCGGTTCACGGGAGGCGATTCCGAGTCGGTGCGGCCCGGGTGGACTGGGTGCGGAAAATACGGGATAGTATCGGGAGCGGATGCCGGCGGCACCGGCAATCCATCCCGCTGGAGGTGATTCCATGTTCTTCGATCCGCTTTATCTGCTTATGGTTCTGCCGGCACTGGGTCTTTCCCTTTGGGCCAGTTTCAAGACCAAATCGGCTTTCAACAAATACTCCAAGGTCCTGTCCATACGGGGCCTCAGCGGAGCCCAGGCGGCCCGGCAGCTCTTGAACTACGCCGGCATCAACGACGTGAAGATCGTGCAGACGGCGGGAATGTTGTCGGACCACTACAACCCGACGAGCAAGACGCTGGCGCTGTCCGAGAACGTCTACCGCTCCTCTTCGGTGGCCGCCATCGGCGTAGCCTGCCACGAAGCCGGACATGCCATCCAGCACGCCGAGGGCTACGGACCGCTCTGGCTCAGGTCGATCCTGGTTCCGACGGCCAACATCGGGTCCTCAGTGGGATACATCGTCATGCTGGTGGGCCTTTTCATGGCCAGCCAGAACATGGTCCTGCTGGGAGCGATCCTTTTTTCGGCCGTCCTGGCCTTCCAGGTCGTGACCCTTCCCGTGGAGTTCGATGCGTCGGCCCGGGCCAAGAGGCTGGCCGTGGAACAGGGTATCGTCACCGCCCAGGAACGGCGCGGCGTGGACGCCGTGCTCAACGCGGCCGCCCTGACCTACGTGGCCGCCGCCGTCTCCACCTTGATGACGCTGCTCTATTTCCTGCTCCGAGCCGGCCTTCTGGGAGGCCGGGACGACTGAGGCGCTCCGGCCGCCATCCTTCAACGCCATGAAGCGCCACCCCCAAATCCTGAATCGGGCTCATACGGCCCTGCTGGTGGTGGATGTCCAGACCAGGCTCACCCAGGCGGTCCGAAGCGGCCAAGCGATGGTCGGCGAAATCGTCAAGCTGGTCCGCGGATTCCGGACCCTGGGCCTTCCCATCTTCGTCACCGAGCAATACCCCAAGGGACTCGGCCATACCGAACCCAGGATTCTGGAGGCGCTCGGCGGGAACCCCGCCGTGGTGAAGGCCACCTTCAGTTGTTGCGGGGCGCCGGATCTGGTTTCCGACATCCAAAGTCAGGGAATCCGGCAGATCCTGCTCTCGGGGACGGAGGCGCATGTCTGCGTGCAGCAGACGGCTCTGGATCTGCTCTCCCGGGATTTTCAGGTCCAGTTGGCCGTGGACGCAGTCGCCTCCCGCAAGGAGTTGGACTACCGGACGGCTCTGGATCGCATGGCCCGGTCGGGGGTGATCCTGACCAGCGTCGAGTCGGCCTTGTTCGAGCTCCTGGAAGTCTCGGGCACCGCCGAGTTCAAACAGATCGCCACCCTCATCAAGTAGGGAATCGATCCGGCCGCGACGGGGGTGAACGACGAGGGACCGTGTCCCTCCCTGGAGACGATGGCACACTACAAATTCCAAGAGATCGGAAGACTCCCCGCTCCCGCGGACAACGTCGCCATCGCCATCCGCACCCTCGCCCCGGGGACCCGGATCGAATACCAGTCCGGCGAGTTGGTTCTGGACCACACCGTACTGGAGGGGCATCGATTCGCCGTCGCCCCCATCGCCGAGGGGGAAGCGCTCCTGTCCTGGGGATTTCCCTTCGGGTTCGCCTGCCGGGACATCGCACCCGGCAACTACGTTTGCAATCGGAGGGCCGTGGAGGCCCTCTCCGGCCGCAACCTGGAGATCTCCCTGCCTGCGGCCCCCAACTTCGAGGATCGGATCGACCCCTACCTCATGGACGAGGAAGGATTCCAGCCAGGCCTCCAGACGCCCTGCGACCTTCCGGGCGGGACCTTCCTGGGCTACGAGAGGTCTCCGGCCCGAGGCGTGGGAACCCGCAACTACGTCGTGATCCTGGGTACTTCCTCCCGTACCGGCAGCTTCGCCCGGGTCCTGGCCGAACGGCTCAAGGGTGAAGCCGAGCCTTTGGAGAACGTGGACGGCGTCGTGGCCGTGGCCCACACCGAGGGGGGACAGGATGAGGAGCCCAACAACCTGGAACTGGTTCTTTCCACCCTCTCGGGGTTCGTGGTCCATCCCAACGTGGGCGCCGTGCTGTGTGTGGACCGCGGGACCGAAGCCGTCACCAACGGCCGCCTGCGGCGGCACCTGCTGCGAAACGGCTATCCGCTCGAGGACGTCCCGCACTATTTCCTGACCCTGGAGGACAGCTTCCAGAATGATTTGGACCGGGGCGAACGAGTCGTGCAAGACTGGCTTCCCCGAATCAACGCCTGCCGGCGTTCGCCGCAGCCGATGGCGAGCCTGCGCCTGGCCCTCCAGTGCGGCGGTTCGGACGCCTTCTCCGGCATCTCCGCCAACCCCCTCTCGGGCTGGGTCGCTCGGGAGCTCCTGCGCCACGGAGGATCAGCCAATCTGGCGGAGACCGACGAACTCATCGGGGCCGAAGCTTACGTGCTCCAGAATATCCGCGACCTGGCGACGGCGCGGGCCTTCCTGTCCAAGGTGGCCCAGTTTCAAGAGCGGGCGGCGTGGCACGGCGAATCGGCCCAGGGCAACCCCTCCGGCGGGAACATCCTCCGGGGGCTCTACAACATCGGGATCAAGTCCCTGGGAGCCGCCACGAAGCGCCACCCCGGCGTGCGGCTCGATTACGTCATCGACTATGCCCAGCGGATGACGGAGCCGGGTTATTATTTCATGGACAGCCCCGGCAACGACCTGGAAAGCCTCGCCGGTCAGGTGGCCTCGGGAACCAACCTCATCTTCTTCACCACCGGTAACGGGTCGGTCACCAACTTCCCCTTCGTTCCCACCATCAAAATCGTTACCACGAGTGGACGATTCCGTCTGCTCTCGCGGGACATGGACTTCAACGCGGGCGCCTACCTGGAGGGGACGCCCCTCCCGGAGCTGGGCCGGGAACTGTTGGACTTGAGCTTGCGGGTGGCTTCGGGTCTCCGGAGTGTCGGCGAGAAGGCGGGTCACTCCCAGGTCTCGCTCTGGCGGAACTGGCAACAGTCCGACGACTCCAACCTGGTCCGCCTCCGGAACGTGCGCCGGCCGCAGGTGGAGGTCCCGATCCGGCTCCAGGCCCCCGTGTCCGGTCACAGGCTCCAGTTCGACGGCATCCGAACCCCCGACGGCTGGGTCACCCGTCAGGTCGGACTCATCCTGCCCACCAGCCTCTGCTCCAGCCAGATTGCCCGTCTCCTCGCCCTGCGGCTCAACCGCCGGCAGGCGGGGAAGGACCGTTCCGTGTCCCGCTTCGTGGCGCTCCCCCACACCGAAGGCTGCGGTTGCTCGGGAGGCCAAACGCGGCAACTCTACTCGCGCACCCTGCTGGGCCATCTGATGCATCCCACGGTCGCGGCGGGCCTCTTCCTGGAGCACGGTTGCGAGGCGACCCATAACGACTACATGACCGGGCAGCTGACCCGGATGGGCGGCGACGTCGAAGCCTACGGCAAGGCCAGCATCCAGTTGGACGGAGGGATCGAGAAGGTCGGGCACAGGGTGGAAACCTGGTTTCAGAACGCGCTCTCGGGCCGGCCCTCTCCCCGGCGGCAAGCCGTGGGACTGGAATCATTGAGGATGGCGGTCCTGACTTCGGGCCGGCTGACCGAGGCCGCCTGCCAGGTTCTGAGCGCTCTTGTACAACGTTTCGTCCATGCGGGCGCCACCGTCGTGATCCCGGAAAGGGACACCCTCTTGGAGAGTCCTTTGTGGCGGGAGATCCTCATGGAGACGGCCCTTCCGGGGCCTACACTTCTCTTCGGAGAGAAGGCGCAGGGCACGGGCCTGCAGATCATGGAAACCGCCACCGGCCACGGAGTCGAGCTCCTGACCGGTCTTGGGGCGACAGGAGCGGAGATCCTCCTGGCATGGGTCGGCCAGGAACCCCTGCCGGGTCATGTCATGGTCCCGACGCTGCAGGTTTCCGATGGCGGGAGCATGGCCAGGGACCGGAGGCAGGACCTGGATCTTGTCCTCACGGGCCCTCCCGAATCGTGGGAGGAGAGGCTGTCGGCTCTGGTTCTGAACTTGGCTTCGGGAAGATACACCCCGGTGCTTCAGGCCCAGGGAAACGTGGATTTCCAGATCACGCGGGGTCCTCTCGGGGTTTCTCTGTAAGGCGCGATCCAAGGTCCGGCCGCCCTGCCGGACGGACGCCGCCGGCGCTCGGGCCCGGCTTCCGAGGGCTTGACCGGGCGTCGGTCAGCCCATAGCATCCAAACCGCCAAATTGCAGGCAAACCAGACCAGCAAGGAGTCAATCATGACGGAACTCACGGCCAAGGTATTCGAGACCATCGACGGAATGCAGGACGAGATCGTCGAGAAGATCAGCGAAGTCGTCCGGATTCCCAGCATCAATCCCAAGTATCCGGGAGTGGTCGCGGAAGAGGTGCTGGGAGGGGAGACCAATGCCAACCAGATCGTGGCGGAGCTCTACCGGACCGTCGGTTGCGAAGTCGACATCTGGGAGGCGGAGGCCCGCCGGGCCAACGCCGTGGGGGTCCTCAAGGGTGCCGGCGGGGGACAGTCCCTCATCTTCAACGGCCACATCGATACCGTTCCCACCGGACGCCCTGAAGACTGGCGATGGTCGGACCCCTTCAGCGGCAAGGTGGACGGAGGAAAGATCTACGGACGGGGGTCCTGCGACATGAAGGGGCCGGTGGTGAGCCAGGCCATGGCGGCCCTGGCCCTGCAGCGCCTGGGGATCCGGCTCAAGGGGGATCTGCTGCTGGAGAGCGTGGTGGGCGAAGAGGTGATGGACCACGAAGCGGGCGTCACGGCCACGGTTCGAAGAGGCTACCGGGCGGACGCTGCAGTCGTCTCCGAGGCCTCGGCGCCGGTGCGGCCCCTGGCGATCGTTCCCATCAGTCCGGGACTCCTCTGGATGGCGGTCACCTGCCGCGGCAAGTCGAGTCATGCGTCCACCCGTGCCGAGACCTTCCGGGCCGGCGGTTTCGGAGCCAGCGTGGCCGTCAACGCCATCGACAAGGGCATGTTCATTTTCGAATGCCTCCGCAAGCTGGAGGACGAATGGGGCCTCACCAAGGTCCACGACCTGTTCAAGCCCGGGCATTTCACTCTCCATCCCGGAGTGGTCATGGGAGCGCCCCACGGCGTGGGAGTCCCCTTCTTCATTTCCGAGTACTGCACCATCGAATACGCCATCTGGTACCACCCGGAGCAGTCGGAGGAAGAGGTCAAGCAGGAGGTGGAGAACCAGATCCACCACGCCGCCCAGTTGGACGAGTGGCTCCGCGAGAATCCCCCGGAAGTGGAGTGGAAGCTGCATTGGCCACCCTTCTCCGTTGACCGGGAGCATCCCATCTGCAAGGCCATGGCCGCGGCCCATGAGACGGCCGCCCGGGGCACGCCCTTCGAGGGCCCCGCCGCCATGCAGGGCTTCTACGCCGTTTGCGACGCGGCGTTCCTGAGCGCCAAAGGCATTCCCAGCCTGGTGTACGGTCCCGGAAGCCTGCTCCAGGCCCACGCCGTCGACGAGTTCCTGGACATCTCGGAGTTGATGGTCGCCACCAAGGCTTATGCCCAGGTCGCCATGGACTGGTGCGGAGTCGCCTGACCGCACGCTTGTCGAGGAGCCTCGAGTCTCGAAAAGGGGCCGGTAGAAAGCAGCCACCGGTAGGAACTACGGGCCGAGCTTCAATTCCGGTCGGGTCCGCCCTTGCCCGTATTCTCGAAGGAACCGTGCAATTTCAAAGTACGACTTTCAATTTGCACGGTGACTCCGACTCCCCGACCCCGATTGCTCAGACTCATCATGATCCGCGACCGGAGTCGGCGGCCAGGACCTCCATGAACCTGCCGTGAGCGATCTGGGCCCTCTCGAAGCTGGCCAGGCGGAAAAACTCGTCGGGACTGTGGGCGCATTCGTCATCCAGGCCGAAGGAGAGATTCACGGTGTGAATCCCCAGGTGGTCCAGCATGAGGCCGCAGGTGGCGATGCTTCCTCCGGACCCAACCACGTAGGGCTTCCTGCCGTAGAGCTCCTCCAGGACTTCGCCGGCTGCCCGGTTTCCGGGGTGATCGATGGGGATGGAGTAGGGCATGGACGACGATCCCAGAGCCACGACCTCCGCCTCGACTCCGGGAGGAGCGTTCTGCTCCACGTGACGGGTGATGGCCTCCAAAATCCGGTCCGGCTCCTGATCGGCCACCAGGCGGCACGTGACCTTGGCGTGAGCCTGGCGAGGCAGGACCGTCTTCATACCGTCTCCCTGGAAACCTCCCCAGATGCCGTTGATCTCCAGAGTCGGCCGAATCCACTCCCGCTCGTAGGTGCTGTAGCCCGGCTCGCCGAACGTCTCGCTCACTCCGATGGAGGCCAGCAACTCCGCCTCCTGATAGGGGATCCGGGCCAGCTCGCTCCTCAACCTGTCGTCGGGCTGCCGGACATCGTCGTAAAAACCCTGGATCAAAACTCTGCCGTCGGCCGAACGCATGGAGTCAAGCAGCCGAACCAGGGCGTGCACGGGATTCTGGACGGCGCCACCGAAGAGTCCGGAATGCAGATCCCGGGAAGGTCCGTGAACATTGATCTGAATGCCGCAAAGACCGCGAAGCGAGACCCAGGTGGCCGGCTCCTCCTCGCTCCACTGGGAGCCGTCGGCGCTCACCGCCAGGTCGGATGCGAACCGTCCCGCCTCGGCCTTCATGAAGGGGGGAAGATGGGGACTTCCGATCTCCTCCTGGCCCTCCAACAGGAATTTAACGTTCAAGGGGAGGGTTCCCGTGGTCTCCAGCAGGGCCTGAACGGCCAGGATTGGAGCCAACATGTTCCCCTTGTCGTCAGAAGATCCTCGAGCGTAGATCCGGCCATCCCGGATCACCGGTTCGAAGGGCGGGTGGCTCCAAAGCTCCACCGGGTCCACCGGCTGCACGTCGAAATGTCCATAGACCAGGAGCGTGGGGCGGCCCGGGACATGGAGCCAGTCGCCATAGACCACGGGATGCCCTTCGGTGGGGAGGACCTCGACGTTCTCGATGCCCGCCATCTGCAACCTGTCACCGACCCAACGGGCCGCTTGCATGACGTCACCGGCGTGATCGGGCAGCGCCGAGATGCTGGGGATGGTCAGGAACTCGCTCAACTCCTCGACCCACCGGCCCTGACGATCCTTCAGATAATCCTGCCAATTCTGCGTACCCATCTTAGTGCGATCCTCCGGTCTTGAATCGGTTAAGGACCGATCTATTTGTACTCCGCCCGGTCCGTGCAGTGGTCCATGATGTAGTCCCAGTCATACTCGACGCCCAGTCCCGGACCGTCGGGGGCGACGACGCAACCGTCCGCGTCGACGGCGTCGATGGCATCCCGATAGCCGCACTTGAAGGGCGCCTGGTGGAAGGGGCCCAACTGGGGATGGAGCAGGCCCATTTCGTAGTAGTTGGTGTTACGGATGGCGGCCATCACGTGCCGCCGGTCCGGGCCCGGTCCATGCAGTTCCACGTCCAGGCCGAACCCCTCGGCGGCGTGGGCGATCTTCATCACACCGGTGATGCCGCCGTCGTAGTCGGTATCGATACGAACGAAGTCGGTGCCGTCGGCCACGATGAAGTCCACATGCGACTCCAGCCCCCTCAGGTGTTCCAATTGAAGGAGGGGTGTCTTGATGAGCTGGCGCAGTTTCCGGTGGGCGAAAGCCGAAACCCCGCCGTCCCGGAACGGATCCTCATACCAGAAATAGTCGAACTCGTCGCAGGCCCGGCCCAGTTTCAAAGCATCCGCGAAGGTCTTGATGGCGCAGAAGGGATCCAACATCAGGTCCATCCTGTCACCCACTCTCCGGCCCACGGCCCGGACCAGCTCGATCTGATCCTTGAGAGGGGCGTCCTGCCAGCCGTGGATCTTGAAGCCGGGATAGCCCAGCTCCAGGCACGCCTCGGCGAAGTCGGCGTAAGCCACGGGGCTGTTGAGCCCTCCCTCTTCGCAATCACCGACGTAGGTGCTGGCGTAACAAGGGAGTTTCTTGCCGGCCGGTCCGCCGAGAAGCTCATAGATGGGCGCATCGTAATACTTCCCGGCCAGATCCCAGAGGGCGATGTCCACCACCCCCATGCCCATTCGGGACTGCTGCCGGGTGGCCTGCTTCAGATCGTCGTAGATGGCGTCCCGCGCCAGGGCGTTGCGTCCGATAAGGGTGTGGGCCAGCCCGGCGACGACGGCATAGTCGGCCTCGAAGCCCCCGAAGTATTCCCCTGAGACCCCCAGGTCGGTATTGATCCGGAGGCCCCGGCCGCGAAATTTCTGAACCCCGCCCGGCTGATAGATGAGAATGCCGATGGTCGGCTCGACCCCGACATCGAGAACGTTCTTCTCATACTGAAACACTTCGATGCTGGAGATTTTGGGCCTGTCCTTCATGCACTCGCTCCCTTCAAGCTATTCCAGCCAGAACGAAAACAGGCGTGCGTTGTAGAGGCGGAACCGAAAACGGATCGACTCGCCTTGAAAGGCGCCAAGGTCCGGTTTGCCCGTCCACTTCACCTCGGCTCGCAGCTGGTCGCCCTGCACCGGTTGGGATTGATCCCGGCTCCACCCTTCCAGCACCCGTCGGCCTCGTTGGTCGATCACTTCGACTCGAACTTCTCCGTCCGTGGCGTCGGCGTTGATGAAGAGCCGATTCCCGTCAAAACGGATGGCTCGAGTCTCTACGAATCCACCCTCCTGGTCGGCTCCAAAGTACGCGAAACGGTCCCGTTTCAGCTTCGCCAGGTGTATGCCGCCCCGGTAGGGATCGTCGGTCTGGAAGCGATGGTTCAGACCGGTGTAGTAGAACCAGAGTTCGTCTCCGTGGACCTGAGGCCGGGAGGCGGCCAGAACCTGGCCCGTGTCGATGGCCCCGTCACCCAATTCCGAGACCGGAATGAAGGATCCCCGGTTGCCCACCTTGACCCACCGCCGGAGGTCGCGGCTGGTGGACAGCTTCACCGAGTTGATCCCCTCCTGGTTCCGGTTGGGAGAGTGGCCGGCGGCTTCGAAGTGGTTGGGCAAACCGATGTAGGTCCCTTCGTAGGGAAAGATGGGCATGTTGTAGATCTCGGTGTTGTAGTGCTCCGGCTGGTTGACGGTCATCAGGCGGAGCTTGGGATTGGCGAGATGCTCGCGGACCCGTTTCTCGCCCAGCAACTGGTCATAGGCGTCGGCGTGGAAAATGAGCTCCGGATCGGTCCAGTTCTCGAAATCGGTGCTCAGGGAGAGATAGACCGACCGGCCGAACGGACCCCGGTGCTTGACCGTGGCGATGAAACGTTTCTTCACCTCGTCGTAATTCAGATGGGACTCGTCCTGGCTGGGAATCACGGGCACGTCCAGCTTAATGAACTCGTACCCGTCAGAGGAAACCAGGGGATGCCGGTTGTGGGGACCGGTCAGTCCCTTGTACCTCCGTTCGGGTCCCGCGTCCGGATCCAGCAACACGTGCTGGATGCGGGTCTCGGGCTCGCCTCGAACCATCACCAGGTTGTTGTCCGTGGATCCCTGAAACTCCAGTTTTCCCAAAGACGGCTTCTCCCAGTGGATCCCGTCGCGTGAACGGGCGAATGCCGTATTGCCGGCGGCGGAGTACCACATCTTCCAGACCTTCTCCTGGGGGTCCCAGCAGGGAGCGCTCCGAATCTGGATCGACTTGGTGACCCCCGGATTCCAACTGGGTCCCGGCGATTGCTCCCAGGGCTGGTCCGCCCGGACCACCGGGTTGCCGTCGTACTTCGCGGGCGGATTGACCCGCCGTTCGACCCGGTACAGGGCGCTAACCATGAAGTCGTCGAGAAACAATTGATGCTGGCCCGTAGGAATCTGGATGTAGGTCGGCGGTTTTGCCGGAAAAGCCGTTGCAGCAAGGCAGATCCAGATCAGTATGAATCCCGGAACAGGACGTGATTGCATGAGAGAATTCCTCCGTTTCGCCTCCGACGTTCGATCCAGAGGCGTACCACGACCTCCGACGGGGAGTCAATAGAACCAGTGGCGGGAGCTTTCGCCCCGGTCCGAGAGTTCGACGCCCGCAGGGAGGTGAACCGAATGGCCGCGGACGGGTTCGGAGGATGGCTATAAACTTTTTGAATACAACTACAAACTGTCTGAGCAAACGGCTACACTTGTGCGCTTTGAGGCTTGTCATCCGGGAAAATTCGAGGGGCGGAGTTGGGGAAGCCTTGCGGCTGACGAATCGTTGGAGGTTGGGTAAATGAAAGTACATGCAGAGAGGGAAGATGGCATCGTGATTGCCAAGGCGGTGGGTCGCGTGGATGGCGCCAACGCTCTCGAGTTTCAGAACGCGCTCCGAGCGGCAATCAGCGACGATGACGACGTGATCCTGGATCTGGAAGGTCTCTCCTACGTCAGCAGCGCGGGCTTGCGCGTCTTTCTCCTGATGGCGAAAGAAGTCGGGAGACGGAAACGACGATTCTCGATCTGTTCGCTCTCGGATTCCATCGACAAGGTCTTCACCATCAGCGGCTTCGACAAGGTCATCCAAATTCATGGGTCACCGGCTGAAGCCCGTGCAGCATATGCGGGTTGAGTGCCAGCGGTATACGTCCCGGGGAGTTCGGGATCGACTGGATGGATTCGATAATTCTGCCTGAGATCAATCTATCGCGACTGCGGATCCAACGGGTTCTGCAAACGCCACGATTACAAGTTGGGAGGGAGCGATGAGAGAAGGAGCGAGGATGCCGTTACACAAGCGACTGGTGCGGGGACCGGTGGGGAAGCTGCTGCTGGTGGTGATCTGTCTGCTTTGCGGAACGACGGCGGCGCAGGCGGCAGTGGACGACGAGGTGCTGTACGTGTTCAACACCTTCTCGTTCATGATCTGGGGCGCCATGGTGATGTGGATGTGCGCCGGGTTCACGATGCTGGAATCGGGTTCGGTGCGGACCAAGAACGCCTCCATGATCTGCATGAAGAACATCGGTCTTTACTCGATCGCGGGGCTGGCCTACTACGTGATCGGCTACAACCTGATGTACACGGACGTGGGGAGCGTGATCGGGTCGTTCAAGCTGCTGTACGGGCCGTCGGCGCAGGATCTGGCGCTGGTGGCGGGCGAGGACGGAGCGGCGGCGGCGGTGACCGGGGCCGACAGCAAGTACTCGACCATGTCGGACTGGTTTTTCCAGATGGTGTTCGTGGCGACGGCGGCTTCGATCGTCTCCGGAGCGCTGGCCGAACGGGTGAAGATGTGGACGTTTTTCGTGTTCGTGGCGGTGCTGACGGCGGTGATCTACCCGGTGGTGGGCGCATGGACGTGGGGCGGCGGCTGGCTGGGCGAGATGGGGTTCCAGGATTTCGCGGGATCGACGATCGTGCACAGCACGGGCGGCTGGGCCGCGTTGGCGGGGATCCTGATCGTGGGGCCGCGGCTGGGCAAGTACCGGAAGGACGGGACGGTGAAACCGACGCCGCCGTCGAACGTGATCGTGGTGACGCTGGGAGTGTTCATCCTCTGGTTCGGATGGTTCGGATTCAACGGCGGGTCGCAGTTGGCGCTGGGGAGCGCGGCGGACGTGATGGCGATGAGCCACGTGTTGGTGAACACGAACCTGGCGGCGGCGGCCGGGGTGGTGACGGCGCTGATCGTGTCGCGGCCGATCCTGGGGCGCAATGACCTGTTCGCGACGTTGAACGGGGCGATTGCGGGGTTGGTGGCGATCACGGCGGGACCGGACATCGTGTCGCACCACTGGTCGATCATCATCGGAGCCATCGGCGCGCTCCTGTGCACGGCGGGGATCCGGTTCCTGGAGAAGGTCAAGATCGACGACGTGGTGGGGGCGGTGCCGGCGCACCTGTTTGCGGGGACGTGGGGCACGATTGCGGTCTGCATCGCGGCGGGCGGCAACATCGGCGTGCAGTTGCTGGGCATCGTGGCGGTCGGTGTGTTCGTGTTCGTGACCTCACTGATCGTGTGGAAGGTGCTGGCGGTGACGATGAGCGTGCGGGTGTCGGCCCAGGTGGAACGGCTGGGACAGGACGTGGGAGAGTTGGGCATGGAAGCCTATCCCGAGTTCGTCCTCATGCCGGAAGAGCTGGACGAGGAAGATTAGCCCGAATTTTCCCTCGCACTCCGCGGCAAGCAATCCGGGCCAGGAAATCAGGGGACCGCAAGGTCCTCGTTACGGAGGCTTCGTCCGGCATCGGTGAAGCCGCGGCCCAAGTGTTCGCCGCGGAATTCTGCGGGCTCTTCCTGGTCGCTCGCCGGAGCGATCGGTTGGAACAGGTGGCGCGCGAATGCCGCCGCCCGGGTCCACACCCCTCCGGACAAGCTGACTCGAATTTGGCAGGTCAACCTCCAGTCCGGAGGCGAGATAATTCATGCGGCCCTTCCGGGAATGCTCCAACAAGGGAGCGGACACATCATCCTGTTTAGCAGTGTCGTCGTCAGACGGGCCATGCCCTACTTCTCGGCCTACTGCGTGACCAAGTTCGCCCAGGCGGCCCGGGCCGAAGCGCTCTGGGGAGAACTCAGAGGGAGCGGCGTCGGGATCCGTCTCGTCTCTGACAAATGATTCCAGACGATTTGGCCAACAGCTCGATCAACCACGGAGTGCAATGATGGGCCCGAAAGACTTTTCCGTTGTGGGCACGACCGGGGCTCGAAAAATCGAGATCTCTTCCCGGGAGGCTTCGGGTCAGAACCGGCGTGACTTTCTCAGGGCCGGAGGAGCCTCTCTATTCGCGGTCGCTTCGCGAGAATCCTCCCTCCCGGCCGCGACGTCCGCCACGAGCTCCCCGTACCGCGCCGCCATCGTGGGATGCGGCCGCAAAGGGACCGGCTATGCCAGGGGCTACGTGCTCCATCCCAGGACCGAGGTCGTGGCCGCCGCCGATATCGACCCGGAAAATCTGGAGCTCTTCACCAGCAGGTTCGGTGTTCCGGGATACAAGGACTACAGGGAGATGCTGGCCCGGGAGAAGGTGGACATCGTCTCCCCAATCCTTCCGGTGAAGGCTAATCCTGGCGTAGTCCTGGGATGCACCGAGTTCCCGGTCAAGGCGATCTACTGCGAGAAACCCATATCCGCGAGCCTCCGTCAGGCCGACAAGATGGTCGAGGCCTGCAAGAGAAAGGGAATCGTTTTCGCCGGCGGCGACATGTACCGCAACTTCCCCCAGTTCTGGCAGGCCCGAGACGCCTTGGAGTCCGGGGAGTTGGGCGAAGTCCGTGGACTGAACCTCTATCAGTCCACCAACGAGATTTCCGGGGGTGGGTGCCAGGGGCTGAGCGTCATGAGGCTTTTCGCCGGGGATGCACCCGTGGAGTGGGTGTGCGGATGGACCCGGGGAGATCCCTTCAGCGACCAGGACCAGGGCATGGGCGGAACCGTCCGCTTCAGCAATGGGATCGAATGCTTCATTCACAATAAGCCGGTGGCCCGCATGGGGATCGAGGTGCTCTGCAGCAAAGGGGTCTTCTTGAGCGACTGGTACACGTTCCGCCTCTTCCGGATGAAAGCCAGCGCCAAGGACCCTCGGCGCCGGGACAGTCTGGAGGAGATTCAAGGTCTGTTCCCCGATTCGGGACTCGGGCAACGGAATTATGATGACGAAGGATGGCGGCACCCCGGTACCCGTCAGATGGCCGGAACCCAGTCCCTGGTGGACGCCCTGGAAAAGGGGATCCCGCCGCGAACCAGCGGAGACGACCTCCGGCTGGCCTTGGAGTTGGGCATTGCCCTGCGGCAGTCGCACCGCCAGGGTTACGCCCCTGTCCGGCTACCGGTTCGGGACCGGGAGCTGAAGATCCTCCCCCACATCAGCCGTTACCGCAACAAGAAGGAAGTGCACGGGGAAGAGTGGTACCGGGAGCAGATGGAAGGCTGGAAACGGGAACCGCAAGGCTAAATTCCACGAGAGCCCCGGCATCATGAAACCGACTTGGACCCGGAGACGATTTGTGGGCGTTGGGTCGGGGGTGGCAGCCACATCGCTGGCTGCGTCCCGCAGGGCATCTGCCGGCGAAACGGGCCGGGAAGCCCCGGCCACCAAAGATCGTCGCGTTCCGACGCTGCCCCGCCTCATCTACTACAACGACGCCCACCACTTCCATGCCAAGAGGATCGATCCCCCGGTGAGCCGCTTTCAGCTCCAGCGGCCGGTGGACGAACTTCTGGGTACCGGAGTGGGAATGCTGGTCCTGGGGTTGGGCTACGGCGACGTGTATTTCCACGACAGCCAGGTCGGACGGGTGGTGGGACAGGAGAAGCAGACTTGGGAACACATCATCGACTGGCGGATCATGTGCATGGTTCGGGACGCCAGGAAGCTGGGGACCGACCAACTCCGTGAGGTGATCCGCCGGGGACGCGAGGAGAGTCTTCCGGTTCTTCCCAGCCTCAAGCTTCAGGACGGAAACAGGCCCGGCTCCCAGCGCTGCGGGTGGCTCAAGTGGCGACGGGGAAAGTCGGTCTGCATCGGGGAGAGGGACGAGAGGCATCCCGGCTTCGAATACTGTTACGACTTCGCATTGGAAAGCGTCCGAGAGGACAAACTGGCCATGATCCGGGAGGTGCTGGAAGACTATCGTGCCGACGGCATCGAGCTGGACTTCATGTTCTTCGCCTCCTACTTCAAGAAGCGGGACTTGGAGAGGAACATCCCCCTCATGAACCGCTTTGTGAGCCAAGTCCGGAAGCTGGCCGATGAGGTCGGCCGCAAGCGCAATCGACCGGTCACCGTCAGCGCCCGCGTTTTCCACCGGAGGGACGAGAACCTCAAGGCGGGCCTCGACGTCGAAACGTGGCTCCGGCAGAACAATCTGGATCTGGTGGTGGGCCAAGTCTCGGACCAGCTCTTCGAGCCGGCCATGGACGTGCGCTGGCTGGTGGAGGCGTCTGATGGAAGGGCAGGAGTCTATGTCCGTCCTCCATTGAGAGTCTACGACGAAAGGACGCCCCGCCCCACCATCGGGATGTATCGAGCCTTGGGACAGTCCCTCAGGTCCCAGGGAGCCACCGGCCTTTATCTCGGCTACCTGCGCTGGCCCCTGGCCCGGAAGGAGCATCAGATCCTCCGGGAGATGGCCTATCCGGAGACGTACCAGCGAGAGGACAAGCGGTACTTTCTCCAGCCGGCGGAAGGAGCCGGAACCTTCACCGATCCACCCCCGAAGCGGATGCTGCCGCTCGCTCTGAAAGAAGGTGAGTGGTCCAGAATGACGCTTCAGATCGCCGACGATCTGAAGGGAGCGGAGAAAGACGGCGAGTTGAGGAGACCCAGGCTCACACTGCGGCTTCAGAACTTCCCGGTAGAGGACGAGATCCAGATTCGCATCAACGGTCGACTTCTGCCCTTGGAGCGCTTCGAGATGACGGATGAACGCGCGCTTCGAATTCCGGTTCGCTTGCGCCGGCCGATTGGGGCGCCGTCCGGTTTCGCCGCCCACTGGCTCCGGACGAAGCTTGAACCGGGTCTACTGAAACAGGGAGAGAACACGGTCGAGATCCTGGCCCGAAAACTGACGCCGACCGCGAGTTGGACCCGCTTCGTCAGTGGAGTGGAGATCCGGACTCGGTACCGGAGCTTCGCCCGCCCGGAGGGGATCGAGGGAGGCGACCGCATCGAACCGTCGTAAAACCGGGGGCGGTCCTGGAGTTCTGAACTAATGGCAGGAGCGACTCACACCATGAATAGAAGACGGTTTCTTATGCAGACCGCCGGATTCGGGTCCGGCCTGTGGGGGCTTGGCGCGCGGGCCTCCGGCGTGGCGCGCGGCCGCGCTCCGACGGCCGGGTCCGGCGCCTCCTTGCCGATCCGGGATGTCACCGTTCAACTGGTTCAGTCCGACTGCGGGCGAAAGTGGACCCACGTGCGGGTCCACACCGGGGAAGGCCTGACCGGCATCGGCGAGGCGACCTACAGCCGGAAGGAGACGGTGGTCGCTCGAATGGTCGAGGAGTTGAAACCCTACATCCTGGGCCGGGACGCTCTGGACATCGAAGGCATCTATCGGGACCTCTACTCCGGCGGCGGAACCGCCTATCGAACCGGAGGAATCATCTTCACCAGCGCCATCAGCGGCATCGACCAGGCTCTTTGGGACCTGAAGGGAAAAGCCCTGAAAGCCCCGGTCTGCACCCTTCTGGGCGGCCCCCGCTCTGCCCGAATTCCCGTTTACTCCCATTTCGGCGGAAAGGACGAGGGCGCACTGGTGGCCAATGCGCAGCGGGTTCTGGACGAGGGCTTCAAGGCGCTCAAGTCGGGCATCACGATCCAGGAGGCTCGGGGACCCGGGATCAGCCGTCAGGAGCTGAGGAACCTCGACCGGCGTTATTCCGCCCTTCGCAGGTCGCTGGGGGAAGAGGTGCTGCTCATGGACGATCCGCATGCCGCCTTCGCTCCCGGCGCCGCGCTGGAGGTCGCCCGTCTTCTGGAACCCTATCGCCTGCTGTTTCTGGAAGAACCTACCATCCCGGAAGACCCCGCCGGATACGCTCAAGTACGGCAAGGCACCCTGACACCCATCGCGGGTTCCGAGCGCCTGACCAGCAAGCACCGATTCAACGACTTTTTCCGGGCCGGCGCCGTCGACGTGGCGCAACCGGACCCCGTTTACATCGGCGGCATCACGGAGATGAAGAAAGTCTGTGCCCTGGCCGAAACCCATCAGGTCTCCATCGCGCCGCACAACACCAAGGGACCGGTGGGAACCATGGCCGCCGCCCATGTCATGGCCGCCATTCCCAACCCGCTGATCCTGGAGTGGATCGCCCCCAGCCGGATTCCCTGGCGCGACGGAGTGCTCAAGGAACCAATGGTTTTTCAGGACGGAGCCTTGCTCGTGCCCGACCGGCCCGGTCTGGGCGTGGAGTTCGACGAGGACGCCCTCCGGCCTCATGTGGTGTCCTCGTGAACGGACTTTCAGAGGAGGTGGCCGGCTTGAGAGTGGGGGATCATGGTCCCCCTGCGGGGAACCAGAGGCGCAGGGTTTCTCTGAGTTCGTTGAAGGCGGGGTCTTGACAGTTGCTCAAGCGGACCCTGGCAGCAAGTTCCGAGAACTTGCGAGCCGATTTTCTCACGCGCTTGCGATGCATTGCTGCCTGCATTGCCCTCTTTGGTTCGGGAGGTTTCGGGCATTCGCGTGGCCAAAGATGCTGAGAACACAGCCAGTTCCGTAAACCCGAATAGTCGGTGCCCCAGCCCAGAACTTCGGAAACGCACTGAGAATTTCCCCAAATCCAGACCTCAAGTTCCGGATCGATCACGATTGCTTTTGATCGACCATCCCAGCCGTTGCGCTCCAGGTTACGCTCGACATTGTGCTGAATTTCCCCACGCGGCGCGTCGTCACCGCAACCTTCTCTGTCGAACACTACGAGTGCATACCGGTAATAGCGGATGCGGTGGCGAAGATATCGAGACGCATCGGTTCGACATCGCGGATCGCGCTGCAGATGCCTATCAACTGAGTATCTGATGGAACGAATTCCAAGATCTTCGCCACGTGCCAACAGCTTGCGCATGGCTTGGTACATGTCCTGATCCGCGACAAGCACGAAGAGATCCTTCTGCTGGCGCCCCATCGTCACCCGAATACCTCAGAAGCAAAGAGCAGATCTACGTCGGCGGAGCTGCGCCAATCCGCCAACCTTGGATGCTGGTGTCCGGCAATGATATCCGTGGCCCCCTCGTCGTTCTTGGCAAAGCACAAGATCTCTTTCGGCTGAGCACAACCCAGAAAGACCGGAGAGTGAGTCGCGACCAGCACCTGCGAATCGTATACGGAGGAGAGTGACTGGTAGATGGTCTCGACAGCCATGGGATGTATTCCGTTTTCCGGCTCTTCCAAAAGGTAGATCTTGTCGTTTTCCGGAAGGTATGCGGCAAGAGTAAGCGCTAACAGGCGCAGCGTGCCGTCGGAAACTGCCCAGGAGGGAACCTCCACTCCGGTCGCGTAGCGGAGCATCAGGTACGCGTGGCGGTCATCTTCCCGTTCCACGATGCGAATACGTTCGATTTCGCGTAACGCCGTGCCAACGTGGTCGAGCCATTCGTTGTGCCTCGCGGGGTCGATCTTTCCTAGTCGCTGAATCGCCCAGGGAAGGTTGGAGCCATCCGGAACGAAACCCAGACGACGACTATTGGGCGAACTGGCCCGCCGTAACCGCCGGCTGTCAAGAAACAACTTTTGCACGCCTGATTCCAGAACTCGCTTCACATGCGTGGCAACTGGAAACTGCTCGGGGTCTTCCGGCAGATTCTTGAGGGTCGAGCGCCGCGGGCCGAACGCGAAGCTCATCCCCGAACCCCCTAAATCCGCGTAACGCTCCGATGTCTCCATGCTGAAGATGTCCGTACCCTTCCCGGACTTTTGGAGGACAAGGCGATAGCCGTAGTCATTGGCATTGGTGAGAATCGACTTCGGCGTCGGTCTAGACGATGGGAAACTCCTTGTCAGCGAGTATGGGTCTTCGTCAAACGATGGATGTTCCTCGGGGTTCCTCCGCCACCGAGTTCCCAGAAAGCCTCCTTCGGAAACGATGCCGAGGCCATCATTTCCCTCTCGGATGGCGATCTCGTATCGGAAGATTCGATAATCCTTCTTATCAGGCAGCTTGCGTGCAAATGCCTCGGGAATGTCGAACTCCACTGCCAATTCGAACCCTGGGTTCTTTCTCGGGCGATTCCACACCAAATCCTGGAAGTTTCGCGTGCGCCGGTCGACGGCCGCGTCGAGACCATCGCGAATCAGGTCACCCAGAAAACCGATCACGTCGAGCAAGGTGCTCTTCCCACTTGCGTTGGGGCCGACCAGGATGTGAAACGAGCCGTCGAGGTGAACATCCACATAACGTAGACAGCGGAAGTTCAGAGCTTGTATGCGGCGAATCATGGAAACAGTCTACAAGAAGACCTCCTGTCTGGAAACGCGGCCTCGTTCCAAGGCCACGCCGTCCCTCTGAATGAACGCACGCGCCGCTCGTGGCTCCGATCCGCTCTCGCCCCGGTAGTGTTTCACGTTACTCGACAGGCTCGTGGTGCTTCGGCTGTCGCTCTTGCTGCCGCGTATTCAGCGCGCGTCTCGCATCCCGCGGCAACTGGGAAAATAAGCCTGATATAGTCTTCCGACAATGCCTGACGACGACTCCCGTTTCCAGTTGGCCGTCGCCCGATTCCAGGAGGCCCATTGCGAAGATCCGGTGATGGTGGAGACGGAAGGGAGACAGGTCCCCTGGTCCGTCCACTACCACCGCCGGCTGGTGGCGTGGGTCCGCCGGCTGGAGCCGGAGGCCTCGGAAACGCTGGTGTTGGCTGCTCATTGCCAGCACATCCGCCGCTGGACCATTCCCCGTAACCGCTACCCTCTGGGGGGAGCCGGGTACAGACGGTGGAGGAAGACTCTCGCCCAATACCACGCCCAGGAGGCGGGGCGAATACTCGCGGACTCGGGATACGATGAGCCCACTATCGGACAGGTCCAGGCGTTGGTCCGGAAACTGCGCCTCAAGCTGGATCCGGAGTCCCAGCTTCTCGAGGACGCCGTCTGCCTGGTCTTCCTGGAGAACGAGTTCGAGGCATTCTCCCGGATGCACGACGAAGCCAAGCTGGCCGACATCCTTCGGAAGACGTGGCGGAAGATGTCCCCGCTGGGGCATGACGCAGCCCTGGCGGTGGCTGCAACACTGCCGGACCGCCTGCAAACCCTGGTCCGCAACGCGGTCGCGCCCAAACCCTGATTTCAGTCGATCCGGCGGACGTAGACGTTCTTGAAGTAGAGGGGGTTTCCGTGGGCCTGGAGTTCGATGGCGCCCGTGGGATAGATGGGCTTGTCCCGTTCCCAGTAGTTCTCCATGGTGGTCTTGTGGACCACTAGGCGATGGTTGAGCCAGACGGTCACCTTCTCGCCGGACATGAGAATCCGGAACTGGTTCCACTCCCCCACCCGATTGTCGGCCGCCAACTTGGGCTTGGACGGGTTCTTCTTGTTGTTCCAAATGGCCCCTGAGCCTTCAGGGTCTCCCCAGATCTGAATCTGAGGACTGCCTCGCAGGTAGATGCCACTGTCCCCCTCGGGCTCGATCTTCCAGTCCACCCACAATTCGAAGTCTCGAAAGTCCTGGCGGCTGCAGAGGCTGGCGCCCTTGCCGTCGAAGAGCAGAACACCCTCTTCGACCCTCCAATGCTTCCGCATTTTGGCGTCCGCTTCGCGTTGGGCCGCCGCCAGTTCCGCCGGGTCCATGGCGGCCCGTTTCTTGGGATCGGCCACCAAGCCCTTCCAGCCCTCCAGGTCCATGCCGTTGAACAGGGCCTGGAAACCCTCGGGAGCCAGGTTGTCCGGCTGCTCCCCACCCAGGTCCTTGATGCGGATGTTCCGAAACTCCACGTGAGTGGAATGTCCCAGGAGCCCCACGTGCCCCCGGGAGCGCATCATTCCCGGGTGCCTTTGGAGAACCTCGGGGTCGCGGATGTCGTTCAGGTTGGCGCTGACGATCACCGTTCCATTGAGCGTGACCTTCACCCGGCGGCCCAGAAGCGCGATCTCCTGCCGGTTCCATTCCCCCACCGGCGCCAGTGCGCCGCGGCGGGCCGGAACCAGGCCGTAGACCGATCCATGCGCCTGATAGGGCTTGATCCCGGAGTACTTGGGCGCCGTGTTGTCCAGAATCTGAATCTCCATCCCTTCGATGGAGGCGTGTCCATCCATGGGAGCCCGGACGCCGACGCCGTTGTTGCCTCCCGGCGTCAGCCTGAACTCGAAGCGGAGGATGAAGTCGGAGTATTCCTCTTCCGTCAGGAGCTTGGCCCCCTCCCCGTCGGGGCAGATCAGGAGGCCGTCCCGGACCAGCCAGCCCTGATTCCGCTGCCGGATCGTCCTCCAGCCGGTCAGGTCCCGACCGTTGAAAAGGGAGACGAAACCCGGTTCCGGATCTCCGGCGCGCAAGGCGGGGGTGGACGGAACGGCCAGTAACAGACCCAGCAATCCGGAAGCCAGTGCCGTCTTCACGGAGTTCCCTCCGACATCTCGACCCAGACCGCGTCCCGGCCGCTGGACTCCACAGCCTTCTCGATGAATTCCAATCCCCGGCGCCCGTCATAGACGTTGGGACAGCCGTATTCTTCCGGTTTCAGCGGCGCGCCCTCCAAATGCCGCCGGATCGCCTCGACGGCGCCGCAGTAGATGGTGGCGAAGGCCTCCAGGTATCCCTCGGGATGCCCGGGAGGAATTCGGGTCACGGCTCCGGCCGCTTCGTCCAGGTACTCGCCGCGTCCGCGGGTGAGAGTCTGACGGGGCTCGCCGTATCGGTAGAATTGCATCTGGTTCGGATCCTCCTGGGCCCAGAGGATGGCTCCCTCCGAGGCATACACTCTGAGCCGCAATCCGTTCTCCTCGCCGGTGGCGATCTGACTGATGGTCAGGACACCCTTGCCGCCCCCTTTGAGCCTCAAGAGGATGTTGGCGTCCTCGTCCAGTGTCCGGTCCGGAAGAAAATGGCTCGTGTCGGCGCAAATCGAAGCCACCGGGTCACCCGTCACGTACTCCAGCAGGTTCAGACAGTGGACTCCCAGATCGCCCAGAGTCCCGCCCGCGCCGGCCTGGGCCGGGTCCACCCGCCACGAGGCCTGCTTCTGCCCCAGCTTTTCGTGCGGGACCGAGAGGAAATCCTGCAGATACTCGACGATGACCTTGCGCACCGTGCCCATCTGGCCCGAGCGGAACAGCTGTCGAGCGTGCCGGATCAAGGGGTGTCCCGTGTAGTTGTGGGTCAGGCCGAAGACCAGGCCCGTCCGCTCCACCAGCCGGCACAACTCATCCGCCTCCGCCAGCGAGTAGGTCATGGGCTTGTCGCACACGACGTGGATACCCGCCTCCAGGAAGGCCCTGGAGATGTCGAAATGGGAGGCATTGGGGGTCACGACGCTGACGAAGTCGATCCGCCTGTCCGCCGGCAACTCCGACTCCCGGGCCGCCATCTCCTGATACGTGGCATAGCAGCGGGCCGGATCGGCATACAACTGCTCTCCAGTGATTCGGGTGTTCTCGGGATCCCGAGAGAAGCAGCCCGCCACCAGCTCCGCCTGCTGGTCCAGGGCGGCGGCCATGCGGTGAACACCCCCGATGAAAGCGCCTTGGCCGCCTCCGACCATCCCCATTCTCAGTTTCCGTTTCCACGATTCCATGTTCTTCTCCCCAATGCCGGCCGGACCCGTTCAGGTCTTCGGCGCCCGCGACGCTTCAGAGCCGCGCCCGGTAGCCCGCCATCAAGTCCGATGAGCGCACCATTGAACAGCGTTGGCCACGACCTGAAGCGGCTCCTTGTGGAAATAGACCGGGTCGGTCTCGTGACCGGGACGAAAATAGAAGACCCTTCCCTTGCCCACCGTCCAGGTGCAGCCGCTGCGGAACTGTTCTCCCGTCGCCCAGTAGCTGAAAAAGACCACCTTCTCCGGGGGTGGCACGTCGAAGGGCTCGTTGTACATCTCCGTCTCAGGGATTGTGAAATCCGAAATGCCACGCGCGATAGGGTGGGACGGAGCCACTACCTTCAGATGCTCCGGGCCGGCGCCATGCCTCCAGCCCCCGAGGTTCCCCGTGCATTCCAGGACGCTCTTGAACATCTTGGACCAGTGGGCCGAGTGCAGTCCGATGAACCCCAGCCGTCCCCCTCGAACCCGGGCCATCACGTCGGCGACGCGATCGAAAAGGACATCCTTGTGCTTCTTGTGTCCCCACCAGACCAGAACGTCGGTTGCGTCCAGGACCGATGAGGCGAGGCCCTGGTCCGGATCCTGAATGGAGGCGGTCCGGACAATCACCTCGGGAAGCGTGTCCAGATGCCGCGCGATGGCCCCACTGATCCCCTGGGGATAGACCTCTGTGGGTTCCGTTCGCTCCGACCAGCAAAGAACCCGGACCGGACCCGGCGCAGCGGCGGAAGCTTGGAGCATCCGGCTACCGGCGGCGGTCGCGGTCCCTCCCGCCAACAGACTCCGCCTCAGGAACTCCCGTCTTGCGAGGAGCACAGGAGTCATTGGCTGCGGGTCCGACCCAGACCTGCCGCCGCCACCTTCAACTGCGCTGCCGGACGTCCTCTCCATATATGTCAGGAAACCTCACTCGAAACGGATGGAGTAGAGATCCGCATCCTTCATCACGAACCGCAATCGCAAGGGCTTGCCGGACAAGTGCTTCAGAGGTTCCCGGTCGGTCTGCCCGCTGGGGCGCTTCCATTCGACACGGTGTTCGATCTCGTCTCCGAAGATGAGCGGGGAGTCCGCCAGCGAGAATCCGGGGACGGGATGACCGTTGATGTCCTGCAACTCCAGCCGGATGCTTCCGGCGGCCGAGGTGGAGAAGTTCAGCACCAGGGCGCCGCCGTCGAAGGTGAACAGACGGGTCAGCAGCTCGCCGCCGGAGTAGCCGGCTCGAATGGAGACGAAGCCGTCGGTCCGGAGGACCATGCGTTCGAAGTGAACCGAGGGGAAATCCCGCTCCCGGAGCACGTAGAGGGAGATCTCATCGGGAGCGGTGGGAACGACGCCCCAAGACGCCAGGTTGGTCCGATGCATCCAGGCCCGCCGCTGCCGGCCAGGGCGGATAAACGACTCCATGAAACGCCGGTCCCAGTGGACGCCGTCGCGGCTGGTCATGAAGACCGTGTCCGAGGCCCCCGGCCAGGGGGATTCGTTGAGACGGGTCTTCCACGGGATGTACCTCCGCGGGAAGGCCAGATAGATCTGGGGAGCGCGGAAATAGGGCGTGGTGCCGTTGGTGTAGAGGTGGTCCCGCTCCACGTCTCCGAACTGGCCCCATTCACCCGGAGACCAATTCAGGAAGTCCGGAGATGTGGCCGCCTTGATGGTTCGGACCCCGTGCTGGAAATCGCGGTATATGGCCACGTATTCTTTCCGGATCGTGTCCCAAAAGGCCACGTTCAGGGAATCGAACTTGCCGTCGGTGATGATGGGCTCCTCCCGGATCTTGCTCCATCTCAGGCCGTCGGACGAGACGAACCCGTAAAGCACCGGTTTTTTGTCCCGCACGCCGGAACCGACCGCCTTGTATCGTTGAGAATCAGTTGCAGCCGGGTTCTGATCCGGGAAGGGTGCCAGATTGTGGGCTCCGTCTCCCTCCAGGACGATGTTGTTCCGCTTGGAGCCGTTGAACTCGATCAACCCCAGCTCCGGACGGGTCCAGGTCAGGCCGTCGGGGCTCTCCGCGTAGAGCGAGAATTGAGGATGCACCGGAACCACCCCCTCCCCCGGCTCCAGGAACGACGGGATGGTGTAGCCCTCGTGACTGCTTCCGCGATAGTACATGCGGTAGAGGTCCCCATCCTTGAAGACCACCTGGTAATCGCAGGTTATTCCTTCCCAGGGTTTGTCCAGGGTGAGGATCTTTCCCGCGGACACGGGATAATGCAGCCTCTGCTCCAAGCCCTCCATGGACTGGATCAGGACGTCGTCCACGAAGAGCTCGAGCCGGGAGCCCAGGTCCAGCGGCGCCGGCGACTCGTTGTCCTTGGCCGGCAGGTTTGTCGAAAACAAAAGCAACAGGCCGGCGGCCAGTCTCAACAACATCACGAAGTCTCCTCCTTGCAGTGCGTGGTGGCTACCACAACCGGGGCTCCTCCAGGTGCACTCCCCCATTCTGTGCCTGAGCCTGCAGGTTTCTCCACGCCTCCGACCCGTCGTCCGGAATGCTCTTGAGATCCACGCCAGACGCGAAGACGGGCAGCTTGTCGGCGCTGAAGTCTTCCCAGTACTGGCGGGCGTGGGCGTAGTAGCTGGTTCGTCCGGAAGGCCACCGGATACCGATCAGGAGACCGGGATACGGGTAGGGCCTTTCCTTGGGGGGCTCCATACGCAATTGCTCCACCGCGTCCTCATCCAGATCCACACCGAGACCGGGTCTTTCCGGAATTGAGGCCTTCCCTTGGGCCACCTGCATGGGCTGGCGAACCATGGGATGAGTGTAGAGCTGATGACAGTTCACGGCCGGCCAGACCGCCTGCTTGAGGACGGCGCCCAAGTGGAGAGAGAAGGTGGCCGTGATGGTGGTCCCCACCAACTGGAGCCAGAACGGCAGCTCCACCTCGGCCGAGAAGTGGCCGGCTCTCATCACCCGGGAGGCTCCACCCCCCACCACGAATCCGTCGCAGACCTCTTCCCGGACCGCCACGGCCGGCTCCGGATTCCCGTAGTGCATGGCGATGGGGACCCGGGTGGCCGCCTTGAGACGTTGGTTCCCCGGGATGTCGCCCTGGGGGATGGGCGTCTCATAGATGGCGATCTGCGGATACGCCTCCCAACGCTTCAAACGCTCCGCGCCCCGGTCAGCGTCCAGCAGGAATCCATTGAAGTCCATGTCCACTTCGAAATCGTCCGGCAAGGTGGGAATCAGGGTCGCCAACTGCCGATCCAAATCGAACCAGGGGCGCCCCTTGGTCTTGAAGGCCTTGTAGCCCTGCCGCATCGCCTCGGCGCACTCCAGGACCCAGTCGGATCCCGGCATGTCGATGTCCCACCAGCTGACCGGCGCCCGCTCCCGAACCTGGTGTCCCAGCAGACGGTGGCAGGGGACGTCCCAGGCCTTGCCCACGGCGTCGAAGAGGGCTATCTGAAGGCCGGCGCCGAGAGAATCATCCCACATGAGCTCGGCGGCGTTTTTGCCCCGAACCCGCTGCAGGCTCTCCTCCGAGACTTGGCCCCAAGTGTAGTATTCCATGGTTTCGCCAAACCCGGCGACACCGCACTTGAGTTCCACCTTGCAGATCTCGAACACCGTCCAGTGGGGGATTTCCCGGATCATGTTCCGGGCCGGAACCGGACGAAACGGAACATTGACGGTTACTGTTTCGGTCCGCGTCACCGTCAGGTCCAAGGGGGCCGCGATGGCAGGGCTGGAAGCCGGATTGCAGGCCAGGGCGGCG
Organism: Acidobacteriota bacterium; assembly: GCA_965231825.1. Classification (GTDB taxonomy): domain Bacteria; phylum Acidobacteriota; class UBA6911; order RPQK01; family JAJDTT01; genus JAJDTT01. The sequence continues at coordinate 240,783 of OZ246889.1, forward strand.
GGCAGCGAAACGCTGGCGGCCGTCCCCGCCGTCAGGGCGGTTGTGGAAAGGAAACGGCGGCGATCAGATCGTTCAGGAGAGTCTTTCATTGGCCCAAATAGAACCACACCGGAGGAGGTGGCGCAACAGCGGGGAAGACGGGAAATGAGGGCATGAGGGCATGAGGAGAGAGGAGAGAGGAGAGAGTGAAGACGAAGTGTTCCTGCCGGGAGAGATGGAAACCGAAATCGTCGCTGCAGGTCCCGCCCGAGTCGTTCCGTTTTACTGCTCGAATATTCTCTGGACATCAGCGGCTTCCGGTTGTTGGAGGCAGCTCCCAATCGCCATATTGCAACCTCTTCCCTCTTTTCCTCTTTCCTCTTTTCCTCTCCGGACTGAGATTGATGCCGGTGCCGGGCTGGACTATGCTTGTCGGCACTTGCTCCAGGAGATACCCGAATGACTGTGATCGCCAGACGTCAGTTCATCTCACACACGGCCGCGGCGGCGGGTGTGGCGGCCATCGGGGCGCGATCCGCGGCACCGGCGGCGTCCCACCCCATCGGGGCCGCCATCATCGGCACCGTCCATTCCCACGCCATCGGTCACTTGCAGACGCTTCGCAAGTCCTCCCACTACGAAGTCCTGGGCGTGGCGGAGCCCGACCCCAAGCTGCGCGCCCGCGCTGAGAAGAATCCCCGATGGGAAGGCGTTCCCTGGGCCAGCGTCGAGGAGATCTTGAGAGACGACCGGGTTCGGATGGTGTGCATCGAGACCGACCCGTTGGAGGCACTGCGCTATTCCCACCGGGTGATCGTGGCCAACAAGCACCTGAAGATCGACAAGCCGCCGGGAGCCGACCTGACGGCTCTGGAGCGCCTCTTCCAAGAGGCCGTCCGCCGGAACCTGCTGATTCAAATGGGGTACGTGTATCGCTACAATCCTGCCTTCCGCCTGGCTCACCGTGCCATCCGCGAGGGTTGGCTGGGCCCGATTCGATCCGCCGTCTGCCAGATGAACGACACCTTACGTCCGGCGGGCCGGCGACGTCTGGACAACTACCCGGGCGGACTGATGTTCGAGATCTGTGGCCACATGATCGACGTCCTGATCTGGCTGCTGGGCGCTCCCAATCGGGTGAGCTCGGTGCTGCGCCACAGCGATCCGATCCCGGACCAGGTGGAGGACGACGTGCTGGCCACTTTCGAATTCGACCCGGCGGTGGCCGTGGTCAAAAGCCACAGCCTCAACGGGAACCGCTATTTCTACGTCTTCGGTGAAGAGGGATCCATTCAGATCGACTCACCCGACCGTCCCAAGGCGAGGCTGGCTTTGAGCCGTCCCCACGGTGAGTTCGGCGCGGGGGTCCACGATGTGCCGGTGGGACCTTCGCCGCGTTACCTGCCCGATGTGGACGATCTGGCCGGGGCCATTCGCGAAGGCAGAGGGGTCGAATTCTTTACGCCGGAGCACGATCTGGCGGTGCAGCGGGCCCTGCTGCAAGCGTCCGGCGTCGACGTCTGACCTCGGCCGCAGAAACAAGAGCCGGAGCGGCATTCGTCCCGGCGCGGCATCCCGGCGTGGATGCTCTGTCCGTTGGTCTGTGTGGACCGTTGAATTTCGCAACCGGAAAGGAACTCGGCATGAACTCCGTAGCTCGAAGAGAATTCCTCACCGCTCTGGCTGGAACCACGGCTGCCGCCACGTTCGCGGCGCCGGCGCTGAAAGCCTCCCGGGCATCGCTGAACGATCAGATATCCGTGGGCCTCATCGGGACCGGCGGCATGGGACGCGGCCATCTGAGGAACCTGCTGTTGAGAGACGACGTCCACATCGCCTGCGTGTGCGACGTGGACGACGCGGTTCTGGAACAGGTGTCCGGGAGGGTCCAGGAGGCGAATCGCAAGAAACCCCGGCTGGTGAAGAACTACCGGCGGCTTCTTGAGGACACCTCCATCCACGCCGTCGTGGTGGCCACTCCCCACCACTGGCACATCCCCATCGCCATCCCGGTGCTGCAATCCGGCAAGGATCTCTACGTCGAGAAACCCGCGTCACACGTCTTCCGGGAAGGCAGGCTTCTGGTCGAGGCCGCCCGGAAATACGACCGGATCGTCCAGCACGGAACCCAGATGCGCTCCACCAGCGTGACGCTGCGGGCGGCGGAGGTCCTGAAGTCGGGTCTGATGGGCGAGATCAAGATGACCAAGGCCTGGAACGTCCAGCGCGGCAACGCCCTGGAGCCCAAACCCGACGGTCCCGTCCCCGACGGTGTGGACTACGACCGGTGGTTGGGCCCGGCGCCCAAGCGCCCCTTCAACCCCAATCGCTTCCATCGGAGTTGGCGCGTCTATCGGGACTATGGAAACGGCGACATGGGGGACGACGGCGCCCACGACCTCGACATGGCGCGCTGGGCCCTGGGTGTGACGACCCATCCTGTCCGGATCACCGCCCACGGCAGCACCATCGACCTGGAGGGGGAACGGGAGTATCCGGACAACATGACGGTGGCCCTCCAATACGCCGACGGGAAGGTATTGCTCTATGAGGACCGGCTCTGGACGCCCTACGGGCTCCACGGGTACGACAATGGCAACGCCTTCTACGGGACGGAGGGCTACATGATCTTTTCCCGCCGCGGCCACTTTCAGGTCTACATGGGCCGCAAGGAGGAGAAGGGACCGGGCGTCACAGGACGGGAGTTCCGCCAGAACACGAAAGCCCACCTGGCCAACTTCCTGGAATCCGTCAGGACCCGGAAGCCACCCAATGCTCCGGCCGACGTTGCCCATCTCAGCTGCGGCGTCATCCACTTGGCCGAGATCGCGTACCGGGTCGGCCGCGTTCTGGAATTCGATCCGGACACGGAGACCTTTCCCCACGACTCGGAAGCCAATGCCATGCTCACCAAGTCGTACCGGGAGCCATGGACGTTGCCGGAGAAAGTCTAAAGGACGCGGACAAGGGTAGGAAACGTTGGTGAGATGCGGCCGCGACGGCCATTGAGGTCACGCCGCGACGATACACGATGCCGCGGTGCAATATGCGTGCGGCGCCGCCGGCCGGAGCCGTCGGCGCCGGACGCGAGTTGACCTTAGCGGGCAGGCTGGACGGTCTGGGTGACCAACGCGCTGCCTTCGATCTTGATGACCACGGGGACCACCGGCCGTGTCGAGCTGATATCGACGGAACCGAAGAAATCGGCCGGCACCAATTGGGAATCGAAGAATGGCGCCTGATTTAGGAAGGCCACCGCTTTGCTGCCGACGGCCAGGGGAATCGTTTTCTCCCCCATCATTTGGCCGGCACCGTCGAAAAGCGTCACCGTGACCTGCGCAACCCCTCCGTTATCGGGCGGATTCAAGAGCGCCAGCCCGGTTTGCCCGTAGGCCAAGATCGTGAAGCCCATGGTCGGACTCTCGGGCAGGACGCTGGTGGTGGTGACGCGAACCCCGTTCGCGAAATTGCGAAACACTGCCTCGACTCCGACAGGACCGTCCGAGGTGATCTTCGCGTAGCCCACCTCGAGACTCGATGCGTTTTCATTCAGGCTCTGGACCTCTCGAGTTCCCATTGCAGGGATTTCGATGCCGTAACTGCTGGCCGCTCCGCCGCCACCGCCAACAATGCCGATGTTGGCAAAAAGATCAGGCCTGTCCAGCAGCGCGGCGGGATCGCCGTCGTCATCGAAGGTCTCGATCAGGACGTTCGCCGTGGTGTTGGTGAGTCCGACGAAGCTGAGGGTCGTCTCGAAACCGCCGCCGTGACCCACCTGCGCAATGTACACGGTTTGATCCTGGGCCAGAACCGCCCCGCAGAAAATGGACAAGATTAGAATTCTGAAACCCGACATGCTTTTTCCTCCTCCACTTCAATTGTCAGTCTTGAAGCTAAAGATCTTGAACTCCCCGTTTCGCTCGAAGATGGAACTGAACAGCTTCAATTCCCGCTTGCCTCCGTCCGGCAGACCCACCTCCACGCGGGCGTCCCGGTGCAGACGAAATTCCTCATAGTCCCGGATTCCCTTCCGGAATCGGACCCGGATCAACTGAAATTCCTTTCCACCGTAACGACTTAAGGTGACGGAAAGATCCAGCCGGCTCCTGACGGCGTCCAGACCCCAGACGAAATCGGGCGTGAAATTGGAACCTGGCCTGTTCGCCGCACTCACCGGCCAGACGTGGCGGGTCCACTCTTCCCTGGTAAGACCGAGTTGGGCGACCTCCGAGAGGTCCCCCTCCCGAAGCCGCTCCAACAAGAGGCGTCCCAGAGCCTGCGGCGAGACGGCGGAACTTTTCAGGTCGCCGTCTTCGAACAACATCGAACTACTGCTGAATCCGCTGAGGAGCAAAGCCAGAGACGCCATCAGAACCACCGTGCCTCCTGTTCCCAGGAGCCAGAGGCTCGGCACGGATTTCCTTGTGGACTGAGGCCTGTTCGACATGTTGCTCAATCTGCTGCGCGATTCGCCGTGGAGCGTCGGGCCCGGCGACAATCTCCGAACCCGTCTCGAAGTCCTCCGTTCCATTAGTTCCCGGAAGCCAGTGACGGTTCGCTCGTGCTCCAGCTATGGGTCCAATCGTCGTTTGGACCGACACAACCCACGTAGGTCACGGGCGTGAAGAACCCATCTTCCGGCAGCGTCTTGACGTAGTTCACGTCAAGGGCCATGGAGTTGGGCATGGGCCGGAAGTCGGGCGAAAGAGCATTGAACGGATCGGCCAGGCCCACCGCACTCGCCGAATCGGCAAAGCGATTCATCTGGGACGCGCCGCGGATCCAGGCGTCAACCCCGTAACCACCGGCGTCACTGCCGGCCGCGAACTGAGACCGCTGAGTGTCCCGTGTTCGGTTCGGCCCGAAGATATTGTTGGCGATCACGAGGTCCCCGCTGTCGACCTGCCGGGTGGTGGCCGCCTGATCAATCACCACCGCTTCCCGGCCAAAACCGATGACAATGGAGTTGTAGATCTGGCCCGCTGTGCCTTCGCGAACGAGCATGCCGATGTCGCTCTCCTCATCGCTCCCCGCGCCCGGATTCCCACCCACAAGGGTCACATTCGAAATCGTGGGATTGGAGCGGGGCAACAGATCGTTGGCGTCGCCGTTGCTATCGAACTCGAAGCCATTGTCGGCATCGGACTTGTCCTGCTGGATGCAGATGAACTGAGCGCTGCCCCTCCAGCCTTCCGTGTAATCGAGGCTGTCGTCGGCAACCCCCGTCAGGAGCGCGTGCCGGATATTGGCAGTCCCCCCGAACATCTCTATGCCGTCATCCTTGTTGTAATGGACCTGGACATAGTCGACTTCGGTCTGGTCTCCGATACCGTGGAAGGCGATACCGTTGAGCTCGTTTTCGGGTGAGAACTCTGCTCCGGCGAATTCCACTCGGACGTACTTCAGCACGCCGCTGTCATCCGCGTCATCAGCGCCGCCGTATTTGGCGTTGCTCACACCCTCGACGTCTCCTTCACAATTGCCTCCCTCGCAACCATTGATGGAAGCCCGACCGGCGAGCACCAGTCCGCCCCAACCTTGGACACGACGCGAGCCGACACTTTCGTCGGAGGTCATGATGATCGGGCTGAGCGCGGTTCCCTCGGCATGGATCCGGCCTCCCCGGTCAATCAGCAGGGTCGCGATGTCGGTTCCCAACAACACCGTGCCGGGCTCAATGGTCAGGGTGGCGCCATCACCGACCCGGTGGAGCCGGGACGGCAAGACCCAAAGGGTTTTCCAGTCAAGTGTCATGTCGGCATTGATCTCGGCGGGCAGTTCCGTGGCCTGTTCGGCGATCACGAAATGCCAATAGGCCCGCTGAAAGATCCGGGCTCCGGTGACGTCCCGGATGTCGAAGACGACAGCCCAGCGGCCGACTCCAAGGTCACTGGGATCCAACGTGCTGACGGGAGCAGGCGCGGGGCCCACGAGGGCGTTCAGGGGCGCCTCAAGGGTCGGAATGGGATAGGCGTTGGCTTCACCGGGGGGATTCCCTTCGAAATCAACGACTCCTTCGGAGGCTTCCAGCAACCGACCACCAGTCACATCCAGGTAGCGGGACTCTCCCGTCTCCTTGTTCAAGAAAAAGACGAAAAAGGTCTTGTCGTAGGCGTGGCCGTTGGGATCCATGTCCACCATCACCGAGATCTGGTTCCGCGGATCATCGGCCGACTGGGCCAAATAGCCGACTTCGTTGGTCCGCAGAAAGATGCTGGCGTGCGGGCCGCTGGGCCGATCCATCATTTGCACGAACTGGATGTCCCCAGCCGCTCCGGCACCCGGCGAAGCGCCCGCCAGATTGGCGACCGCCAGGATCGGGATCAAAGGGAACAAACTTGCTGCAATGGTTCTTCGCATGGGTCTGGGCTCCTTTCCAAAAGGTGGTTCAGAGTTAGTCGGAAGTTCCAGCCCTATTTCCCCCTAAAATCGAGCTAAGTGGTTGATTTGCTTACGGAACTGGTGTTGACTGGGTTTATTTGTGTTCCCATGTAATAGAGTGTCTATCATGTTGTATTTGAGAACTATATGATCTATACTAGTTGCCATGTACATCGACACTGTCCCCAACCGCAACTCCCGCCCTGCCATCCTCCTGCGCGAAGGCTGGCGCGAAGGGAAACGTGTCCGCAAACGCACCATCGCCAACCTCACCAACTGGCCCCACGACAAGATCGAACGACTTCGTCTCGTCCTCAAGAACGTCCCTGTCGTTCATCCCGATGAGCTCTTCGTCATCGAACGCTCCCTCCCCCATGGTCATGTCGAGATGGTGCTGCAAGCCATGCGCCGCCTGAAGCTCCCCGCTCTTATCGATTCCAAGCCCTCGCGCCAGCGCGATCTGGTCCTGGCCCTGATCATCCAGCGCTTGCTGCATCCCGCCTCCAAGCTCGCCACCACCCGGCTCTGGCACACGACCACCCTGGCCTCCGAGCTCTCCCTGCAAGACGCCGACGAGAACGACCTGTACGGGGCCATGGACTGGTTGCTCCAACGTCAGGACCGGATCGAGAAGAAGCTGGCCCGGCGACATCTGTCCGAAGGGGATCACGTCCTTTACGACGTCTCCAGCAGCTACTATGAAGGGCACACCTGTTCCTTGGCCCGGTTCGGCCACAGCCGGGACGGCAAGCGCGGCCAGCCCATCATCGTCTACGGGGTGATGGCGGATCGGGCGGGACGGCCGGTGGCCGTCCAGGCCTATCCCGGCAACACGGGGGATCCGACCACGGTGCCGGATCAAGTGGAGACGTTGCGCCAGCGGTTCGGGTTGAAGCGGGTGGTGCTGGTCGGGGACCGAGGGCTACTGACCGAGACCCAGGTCAAGCATCTGAAGCGCCATCCCGGACTGGGTTGGATCTCGGCCCTGCGCCATACGGCCATCCGCGAACTGGTGGAAACGAAAGCAGTTCAACTCTCGCTCTTTGATGAGCGTCACTTGGCGGAGATCCGGACCGAGGCCTATCCGGGCGAACGGCTCGTCGTTTGTCACAACCCGATGCTGGGGGAGTATCGGCGCCGCAAACGGGAGCGCCTGTTGGCGGCGACGGAGGAAAAGTTGGCCAAGATCGCCCGGGAGGTGGCCCGGCGCACCAAGACGCCCTTGTTGGCGCCCCAGATTGCCGAGAAGGTGGGTCGGGTCAAGAACCGGTACAAGGTGGCCAAGCACTTCGAAATGGTGATCGAGGACGGGCGTTTCGAGTACGCTCGGCGCACTGAGGCTATCGTCCGCGAGGCGCAACTGGACGGATTCTACATCCTGCGCACCAGTGAGCCACAAAAGCGGCTGTCGACGGCCGACGTGGTGCGCAGCTACAAGAACCTGGCGAACGTGGAGCGGGCGTTCCGCTCTTTGAAGACCGTGAACTTGCAGATCCGTCCCATCCGCCACCGGGCGGAGACCCGGGTGCGATCACACCTGTTCCTGTGCGTGCTGTCCTACTACGTCGAGTGGCATCTGCGCCGAGCCTTGGCCCCGTTGCTGTTTGATGACGAGGACCTGGAGGCGCATCGCGCTCGACGGGATCCGGTGCTGAAAGCCCAGCCGTCGGCATCGGCAAAACGCAAGAAGGCGAAGCGGGAAACCGAGGACGGACTGCCGATCCAGAGCTTCAAGACACTGATGGCTGAGATGGGGACGCGTGCCCGTCACCAGTGCCGAACGGCCTCGGACCCGGACGGTCCAAAGTTGCAACGACTGACGGAACCGACACCGCTGCAGCACCGGGCGCTGGAGTTGGTCAGGGTGTTCCCAGTGGACAACTAGTCCGATTCGTCGGTTATACCTTTATAATCAGGGAGTTATCTTGTCTCTGAGTCTGGAACTTCGGGTTAGTCGTCTACTCTTCGAAGAAGGTCTTGGAAATACCGACGGAGAAGCTCCGTCCGACTCGAAACGATCGCTGAATCCGGTCCCCCTGCCGGAACTCGTACTGGTGGTCCAGGAGGTTTTCGGCGCTGAGCTTGAGTCTCCAGGTCTTGCCCAGAGGTTGGATGAAGACGGCGTCCATCCGGGGGACTCCTACCTGAACCACGTCGGGCAACCCCTGAGCGCCGACATCCGAGATCCGCTGGCCCTGGTAGTTGTAGAGCAGCCGGGCCAGGGACCTGCGGGTCGGATGCTCGTACTGAAGAACCCCGTTGAAGACGTGCCGGGACTGTCCTTCCAGCGCCCGATTCAAGTTGGTGAGCAACGGAGCCTGCTCCCGGGAGATTTCCACCGCCGAGTCGACCAGGGTGTAGTTGGCCGAGACGAAGAAGTTCCGGAGCGACGACGAGAGGCCGCCCAGGTTCTTGCGCGTCTCCAGCTCCATCCCCAGGTTCTTGGCGCCTTGGGCATTGATGTAGGAGGTCCTGAGCTGAGCGGTCAACTGGATCTCCCTTTCAATGGGGTTCTCGAAATCCTTGAAGAAGAAGCTGGCCGAGAGCAGTTCGTTGGAACTCACGAACCATTCCCACCGAACGTCCCAGTTCCGGATCCGGGCGCGGATCAGATCCGGGTTTCCGACCACGGCTCGGCCCCCCACCACGTCGGTGAACTCGAAGGGAGACAGTTCGCGGAACTCGGGACGATTCAGGGTTTTTCCGTAGCCGCCCCGCAGATTCATGTCGTTGTCGAGGCGGTACACCACGGAGAAGGCGGGGAGCAGATCCGTGTTGTCGAGGCGGGTCGAGACGCCCGTAGGGGCCGTTCGGTCAAAGGGATCGAAAGTCTCCACCCGTTGGGAGTCGGCCTCCACCCGGGCGCCGCCGATAAACCGCCACTTGTCGATGGACACGTCCAGCATGGCGTAACCGGCCCGGGTCAACTGCTTGGCGTCGTAGGTGTCGGTGGGGCGGGTCTCCTCCCGCAGCTCGAAGGCGCTGGGATTGATGTTATCGGCCGCGAAGATCCGCTCCGGCGACTGGGACAGATCGATCCCGGCCGTCCGGAGGGGAACGAACCGGAACCGCCGCGAGAGGAAGTCCCGCTGACGCGAACGGTAGGACGCTCCCACCTTGACGGAGCTGTTCACGTTGCCGCGGTTGAAATAGGTGGTCCAGTCCAGACCCGGCTCCCAGATGTCTTCGGCCAGGTCATTGAAGAGCCGGAAGCCGCTCTGGCTTTCGTCGGCCAGCAGGAAGCGGTTGTTCCGCTCTTCGTAGAGAGCCTCTCTCAGATCCGGTTCGTCCAAGCTGGAGAGGGAGTAAGACAGCCGCCAGGTCAGGAAGCTGTTGCTCAGGGCGGTCAGATAGTGCTCACCGGAGACCTTGGTGGAGCCCACGTCCTCCTCGATCATGCGGATCCGCTGGTTCCGGACCCTCTGTTGTCCGTCCGAATCGAACCCCTCGAAGAACCTGGATTCGTCGCTGGTGTCCTTGCTGAAGAAGTTCTGGAACTGGATCCGGTTGTTGCTGGTGAGTTCGTACGCGAAGTTGGCGGTGAGGCCGGTGAGGATGGAACGGGTGCTGTAATCCATCTCGTACTCCCGCAGGGGAGAGAGTTCTCCTCGCCCCGCGGACCGGTAATAGTTCCGGACCTCCTCTTGACGGTGCCATTTGTTGCCGTGGGAGAGGGCCAGAACCACGCCCAGCTTGCCGAAGGTGTTTCCGGCCATGAAGTTGAAGCTCTGGTTGGGGATCGCGTTCTGGCCGCCCCCAGGCGTCCAGACGTTGCTGAAGGACCGGCCGAAGCCCTGCAGTTCGTCTGACGTGAACCCGGTGGTGGAAAAGCGCCCACGGCGCGTCAGTCTCTCGTTGGGGATCCCGCTGGGAAGCGACCGGGTCCCGTCGTCGAACCCGAGCCAATCCCGGCTACCGCCCGAATAGTCGGCGAAGTCATTGAAGGTGGTGGTGCTGCCGAAGCTGGTTCCATAGCTGAGCTTGAGGATGGAACTGCGGGGAAAATCCACCGTGTTCATCTTCACCAGGCCGCCGGAGAACTCGCCCGGCTGGTCGGGAGTGTAGGACTTTTCGGTGCGGATGTTCTGCATCAATGCGGCCGGGAAGAGGTCCATGGGGACCACCTTCTTGTCCGGACGGGTGGATGGGACCACGACGCCGTTGAGCATGGTGGAGCTGTAGCGCTCCCCCAGGCCGCGAATGTAGACGTACTTGCTGTCCACGATGGAGACCCCGGTAACCCGCTGCATCACGTCGCTGGCGTCCGAGCCGACCATTCGGGACATCTCCTGTGCCCCGATGGCGTCGCTCACGGTGGGCGCCGATTTCCGTTCCACCAGCAGGGCGGCTTCGGAGGCCTGATCGGCCATGGCCACGACCGTGACCTCGCCGAGGCTCACACCGCCTAACGGATTCAGGGCCACGTCCTGAAATGCCGTCTCTCCCACGGCCACATTTATTCCGCGAATGACTTTGGGGACGTAACCATTCTTCCGGACCTCCAGCTCGTAGGTTCCGGCGGGGACGTTCATATGGAAGATGCCGTCCAGATTCGAAACCGCCTCACCGGCGTCAGGGCGGGTTCGGACCTCAACCCCATTGAGGAAGGTGCCGTTGGCCACGTTGACCACGAAGCCCGAAAGAGTGCCGATGTCGGACACGTCTCTGGGCCCGGCCGGTTCGTTCTCCGCCGCGGCGAGCGGTGAGAGCAGGAAAAACGACAGCGCGGCCTTCAGGCAGAACGGCCACGTTGCAGACAGGCTCTTACTCTTGGTTTGCATGCGCATCTGTCCCTCTCCGGCCGATCGGTTCTTGCGCATGCGGCCATGCGCAGTTCTTTTCCCTCGACCTGGGGAAGAACCGTCCAGAGCTTAGGTTGTGGGATTAAAGGAGCCGTGAAGATGGCTTGAAATCTCAGTGTATCCGCAGGTTGCCGGGTCGATTTCACCAGGGCGTACACTCTCGGCACAGCTTGAATGGGAGCTTCCCGGAGCGGATCGGACCCATTTGGGCTACACTCGGGTCTGAGTTCCATGAGTCGACCAGAGGTTACGATCGGCACTGCGGCCAAAACGGCGAGGACTGTGGTTCTGGCAGGATTGTTGGCCTCCGGCGCAGTTCCGTCAGCGGCCCAGGCCGAGACGGCGGCCGACGCCGTCGACTACAGCCGCCAGATACGCCCCATCCTTTCGGACCACTGTTTCGCTTGCCACGGTCCAGACGAAAAGGTGAGACAGGCGGGTCTGCGCCTGGATTCAAAGGAGGGGATGTTCCAGGACCGGGACGGCGCCAAGATCGTCACGCCGGGAGACCCGGAGTCCAGCCGCCTGTACCAGAGGATTTCGGCGGAGCATGAGGGCGCGCGAATGCCGCCGCCCGGTTTCGACCGGAAGCTGAACCAGAACCAGATCGACCTCATCCGCCGCTGGATCAACGAAGGCGCCGAGGCCAAAGACCACTGGGCCTTCGTCAAGCCTCGCCGGCCGCCCCTCCCGCAGGTGAAACGCATCTCCTGGGTCCGCAACCCCGTCGACCATTTCATCCTGGCCCGCCTCGAGCGCGAGGGACTCGAACCGTCACCCGAAGCGGATCGCGTCACCCTGATCCGCCGGGTGACCCTGGATCTGACGGGCCTGCCTCCCACACCGGAAGCGGTGGACGCCTTCCTTGCGGACGGCAGCCCCGGAGCCTACGAAAAGGTGGTGGAACGGCTCCTTGCCTCCCGGCATTACGGTGAGCGGATGGCCCTGGAGTGGCTCGACTCCAGCCGCTACGCGGACACTCACGGCTACCACATCGACAGCCACCGGGACATGTGGCTCTGGCGGGACTGGGTCATCGACTCCTTCAACCGGAACCAGCCCTTCGACCAGTTCACCATCGAGCAACTGGCCGGCGACCTTCTCCCCGGCGCTACGGCTCAACAAAAGCTGGCCACCGGATTCAACCGCAACCACATGATCAACTTCGAGGGCGGCGCTATTCCGGAGGAGTACCAGTTGGAGTACGTGGTCGACCGGGTCAACACCACGTCGACGGTGTGGATGGGCCTGACCATGGGATGCGCCCGCTGCCACGACCACAAATACGACCCCATTCGACAGCGGGAGTTCTACCGCTTTTCGGCCTTCTTCAACACCATCCCCGAAAAGGGTCTTGACGGGCGAAAAGGCAACGCGGCTCCGGTCATGGAATTGCCCTTTCCCGACCAGGCAAGCCGTCTGCACGAGTTGCGGGAGAGGCTGGAAGCCATCGAGAACCGGATGCCGGAGAGCCTCTTGAAGTCCCTGGTACGGGAGTGGGAGGCGCCCACCTCGGCCAAGCTTGCCGAGAGTCCCCGCCAAGGCCTCCTGGCCCACTACGAACTGGATCACCACACGTCGGACACCAGCGGCCACTACCGTCACGGGAAACCCAGAGGCGAGGAACTGGTGCCGACCGAGGGCAAGGTCGGAGGCGCTTTCAAATTCACCATCCGGACCCATGTGGACCTCGGCGACTTGGCTGGGTTCGACCGGACCGACGAGTTCTCTCTGCTGGCCTGGGTCCGGCTCAGGAACGAGGGGGACCAGGCCGTCGTCGCCCGCATGGACGATGTGGAGGGGCTTCGCGGCTATGACCTTTTCGTCGGCGACTTCAAGGAGCATGACGGTCCCAAGTACAGCGGTCCCCTGCTCATGGCGCATCTGGTTCATGCCTGGCCCGACAACGCCATCAAGGTACGCACGCTCAACCCCGTTTCCTTGAACGAATGGCATCATTTGGCCCTCACCTACGACGGCTCCGGAAAAGCCTCCGGCGTGGCCCTCTACCTGGACGGCAAGCTTCAGGAAGTGGAGGTCCTGCACGACAGCCTGACCGGCTCCATCAGAACCGAACGGCCGCTGCTTCTGGGCCGGCGCCACGCCAAGGGGCTGTTCGACGGCCAGATGGACGAGGTGCGCATCTACGAACGGAATCTGACGGCGAACGAAGTGGAGCAGTTGGCCGTCTTCCATCCCATTCGCGCTATCCTGCAGGAGCCGGAGGAGGAAAGGACCGAGCAGAAGCAGGAGGACCTGCTCCGGTATTACCTGGACAGAGACGCTCCCGCCCTCTACCGCGACCTGCACCGGGAGCAGGAGGACCTTCGCAGGGACGAGCAGAAGCTGCTGGCAGCCGTTCCCACGATCATGGTGATGGCGGAGATGGAAGAGCCCCGGGACACGGTCGTCCTGGACCGGGGAGACTACCGCAATCGCGGCGATAAGGTGGCGCCGGGAGTCCCGGCGGCGCTGCCGCCGTTTCCGCAAGACGCACCTCCGAACCGTCTGGGCCTGGCCCGATGGTTGGTCGATTCGGGACACCCGCTGACGGCTCGGGTGACCGTCAACCGATTCTGGCAGATGTATTTCGGCACCGGCTTCGTCAAGTCGGCGGAGAATTTCGGATCCCAGGGGGATCAACCCAGCCACCCCGAACTTCTGGACTGGCTGGCCACCGGGTTCGTGGCGTCGGGATGGGATGTGAAGGGTCTGCAGCGGCTCCTGGTGACCTCTGCCACTTACCGCCAGAGTTCCCGCGTCACGCCCGAGTTGTTGGAGAGGGACCCGGAAAACCGGTTGCTGGCGCGGGCCTCCCGGTTCCGGCTCCCGGCCGAGCTGGTGCGTGACAACGCATTGGGGGTCAGCGGGCTCCTGGTGAACACGATCGGTGGACCCAGCGTCTTTCCTTACCAGCCTCCCGGGTTGTGGAAGGAGATGGCTTACGGCGAGAAGTACACGGCCCAGGAATATATTCAAGGAAAGGGCGAAGACCTTTACCGCCGTGGCCTCTACACCTTCTGGAAGCGGACGATTCCTCCGCCCACATTGATGGCATTCGACGCCCCCGACCGGGAAACCTGCACCATGCGGCGGCCGCGGACCAACACGCCGCTGCAGGCGCTGATCCTGTTGAACGACCCGACCTACGTGGAGGCGGCCCGATCCCTGGCCCAACGCACTCTGAAAAGAACGGCTTCTGGCACGGAGGACCGGATCCGCTTCGCATTCCGTTTGGCTACCGGACGAGTACCCGACTCCCTGGAGACTCCGATCCTGGACCGGATCCTGCAGGAGCAGCGAAGCTACTACAGGTCGGACCCCGAAGCGGCCCGGCGTCTGATCGAAGTGGGCGACTCACCCTTCGACCCGAACCTGGATCCGGTGGAACTGGCAGCTTGGATCACCGTCACCGGCAGCATTCTGAACCTGGACGAGACCATTACCCGGGAATGAGCGTCGTGGATCCCGAAAACCGATTACGACTGGAGATCACCCGGCGCCAGTTCTTGGGCCGGACCAGCACCGGCATCGGCACGGCCGCACTGGCCTCGATCCTGAATCCCCATCTGTTCTCAGGCAGAACAAATAAAGCGATTCCTCCCGGAACCCGGACCGGCCTGCCCCACTTCGCACCCAAGGCCAAGCGGGTCATCTTCCTCTTCCAGTCCGGCGCGCCGGCCCAGATGGACCTGTTCGATTACAAGCCTCAACTGGAGAAACATAGGGGCACGGATCTGCCCGATTCGGTGCGCCGCGGTCAGCGGATCACCGGCATGACCTCGCGGCAGAAGACTCTCCCCGTGGCTCCGTCCATCTTCAAGTTCGGCCGGTACGGGGAGTCGGGCGCGCGGGTGAGCGAACTCTTGCCCCGTACCGCGCAGATCGTGGACGACATCGCCATCGTCAAGACCCTGCACACCGAGGCCATCAATCACGACCCGGGCATCACCTTCTTCCAGACCGGAAGCCAGCAGCCGGGCCGTCCCAGCCTGGGCGCCTGGCTCAGTTACGGATTGGGAAGCGACAGCCGGGATCTTCCCAGCTTCGTCGTCATGGTCTCCATCGGCAGGGTCAAGACCAACCCCCAGCCCATTTTCTCCCGCCTCTGGGGGGCCGGATTCCTTCCATCCGACCACCAGGGCGTCAAGTTCAGGGGGGTTGGAGACCCGGTCCTGTACCTGTCCAACCCGCCCGGAGTGGACCACGGGAGCCGGAGACGGATGCTGGACGGGATCGGACAGCTGAACCGGATGCGAGCCGAAACCTTCGGCGACCCCGAGATCACGACCCGGATCAGCCAGTACGAGATGGCCTACAAGATGCAGCTCTCCGTCCCCGAGCTGACCGACGTCTCCAACGAGCCGGACCATATCTTCGAGCTCTACGGTCCCGACTCCAGAAAACCCGGAACCTATGCCGCCAACTGCCTCATGGCCCGCCGCCTCAGCGAGGCCGGCGTCCGCTTCGTCCAGCTCTACCATCGGGGTTGGGACCAGCACAACGACCTGCCGGCCCAAATCCGGGGACAGTGCGAGGACACGGACCAGGCTTCGGCGGCACTGGTCACCGACCTGAAGCAGAGGGGATTGCTGGACGAGACCCTGGTCATCTGGGGGGGCGAGTTCGGGCGAACCGCCTATTGCCAGGGCCGGCTCACCGAGGACAACTACGGGCGCGACCATCATCCCCGCTGTTTCACCATGTGGATGGCGGGCGGCGGGATCCGTCCCGGAATCAGTTACGGCGAGACGGACGAATTCAGTTACAACGTGGTGAAAGATCCGGTGCACGTCCACGATTTCCAGGCGACCGTTCTCCACTGCCTGGGAATCGACCATACCCAACTCACCTTCAAGTTCCAGGGACGCCACTACCGGCTCACCGACATCCACGGTGAAGTGGTGAAGCCCCTGCTGGCGTAAGCCGGAAACCGGGGAAGGATTCCTATTCCTCGGGGCTGGGCGTGACCCCTGTGGCCCGGGCCACACAGTAAGTGATCAGGGCGGCGGCGAAAGAACCCAGCGCACCCATTTTGGCGGCGTCCTGGATCTGTCCCGGAGGAAAGGCCACCGTGGTCACAAAGAGCGCCACGGTAAACCCGATGGCGGCGGCGAACCCGACAACCACCAGGTCCCGGGAGCCGATCCCCTGGGGGAGTCCCAACTGAAACCCTCTGGCGACCAGCATCGCGCCGGCCCAGATGCCCACCGGCTTTCCCGCCAGGAGGCCGATCAGGACCAGGAAGGTGGGTGAATCCACGGCGCTGAACAATACGCCGGCGTTGAAGAGGCCGAAGAGCATCAGGATCAACTCCACCGGTTTCTGCCACCAGTGCTCGAACTCATTCAGCGTGTCCGTCGCCTCCAACTCCTTCCAATCGAAGAGGCCCCTGTCGGAGTGATGGTGAGGCATGGCGGGAATGATGGGCAGCAGGCCCAGAGCCGGATGCAGGCCCGCCATCGCAAACCCGATCCACGAAAGGGTGCCGGGAACGGCCAGATACCACCAAAAGCTGTGGAGGCGAAGGCGTTGGAACAGGAAGGCGATGCCCACACCCACCACGGCCAGGACCATCCAGAGCATCTGCACTTCTCCCTGCGGGTAGAAGGCCGCAAGAATCAGCAGGCCCATGGCGTCGTCGGCGATCGCCAGGAGCAACAGGAAAGGAATCGCAGGATGGCCGGCGCCGAAGACGATCCGTGCCACCATGTAACTGAAGGCGATGTCCGTGGCGCAGGGAATGGCCCAGCCGTTGGACAGTTCATCGAAGCGCCCGACCAGAGCCGCACCCAGCAGGTAGAAGAGGGCCGGCGCCACCATGCCGCCCACGGCCGCGACGAGCGGAACGGCGGCCCGCTTGGGACTGCTGAGGGGACCGCCCGGAAGCGTGGCTTCCCAGACCTCCTTGCCGGCGATGGCGAAGAAGAACGCCATCAGCACGTCGTTGATCAGGTAGTGAAGGTCGAAGACCCGCGTACCGTCGGCTTTCAGCGTTCCGAACAGCGTGTCCTCGAACAGCTTCAGGTGGATCAGATGGTGGTAGGAGTCGTGATCCAGATTGGCCCACAGCAGGGCGCCGAAGGCCCCGGCGATCAGGAAGATGGAGTTCTCGAACAGGAAGGCGATAATGCTGTTCTTGGACCCGCTCGTAGCCACGATTCAACCCTTATTTCGATGGGAAGATATTCATTCCAACGGACACAGTGTCAATCGGGGACACGGTCACCCATGCCATGCCGCCGGGGCTGTGACGAACTCGAGTATCCAGCAAGGTTCACGTCTGTCTCCGCGCCGCTATTCACCATTACCATTATTCGCAATTTTCAGTTTCGGAAGGTCACCTTCCCTTGCCGGCGCCGCTCGCGGGGATCGTATTCGCAGGTCACCAGGAAGATCTCCTCCGATTGCGTCCTGCCGGGAGGAACGGCGATCTGGACATGAGTGAACCCTCGGGCCACCCAGGAGACGAAGCCGTCCGATTCGGACGGGGCTACGACGTGCCCGTTGAGCCTGAGGTCGAGGATGCGGGCGTTCTGGTAGGGGATTCGCAGCCGCACGCAGATCCCGTGAAGGACGGGACCGCCCTCCTCCGCCTCCAGACGGTCGGGGCCGGAGTCCTGCCCGTAGAACTTGGCGCCTCCCCCTTCCACCAGAAAGCGCGCCGGACGCCTGCCGTCGTCCAGCGGATGAAGATGGACCAGCCGCCGGATGGGCTCCAGGTTCATCCCCGGATGACGTTCGATTCGAGAGAGCATGTCCAGGAGCGTGTTGTTCCCCAACCACTTGCGGGCCGCTTCCCGGGAGGTGACACAGACGCAAAGAGCCATGCCCTCGACCTCCGGCCAGTCGAAACCGAAGCTGAGCTGACGCAGTCTGTTCCACAGCTCCACGCGGCTCCTTCGGCGGGCTCCCGCCGTAGTTCCATACGCGGTCAGGCGATGAAGATCGTTGCCCATCATCACCCGGGTCGGGTACCCGGGATAATACTCTCCCGGCCAGACGTCGTTCCCCACTTCGAGCAGCCGGCGATACCGGAGCAGCGCGCTTCGTTCCCACGCATTCTCGTTAGCCGTGACCAGAGAGTGGTATCGATTGTAGCAATAGGTGGCGGCATAGACCCGGGGCCGGCCCTTCCAGGTCTTCTCCCGCATCGGGTCCAGATCGGGGCCCCAGAACATCCGCTCCGAATCCTCCTCCAGCCAATCGGCCGGGTAGCCCTCCTCCAGAGCCGCTTCGTTCATGAGGCGCATGATCTCGTGATGATACGGCCGCAGGGAGACGTTGGAGTAAGCGGCCGCCGTATCGGCGTGGATGGAACCGTAGAACTCCAGGAAGGAGCCGTGCAGGTCTCCGTGTACCTCGGGCTGCAATTCATCCATGAGGCTCTGGACGGCACGGGCCTCAGGATGTCTCTTCGGTTGCACCGGACCCTCCAGAGTCCAGCTGTTGTAGGGGTCCAGATCGTGGGCGTTGTGGAAGCTGCCGGCCACGTACCCGTCCGGATTGACGATGGGGACGCACACGACCTGCTGGCGCGAGAGAATCCGCCGGGCCAGGGGATGCCCGGAGAGCAACCACTCCACCAGTTCCAACATGGCGCTGGGGCCGATCCGCTCCCCGCCCGAGTGTAGAGTCGTGAGAAGCACGTGCTCCTTGTGCTCGTCCGGGATCGACCAGTCGCTCAGACGGACCGCGATCAGGGGGCGTCCCCGGACACTGCTGCCCAGATCCTCCAGCTTCAAGACGTCGCCATGTTCACGGCCCAATCGCCGGATGCGACGGTAGAGATCCTCCAGGGGATACCAGGCGGGACCTTCATGGCCACGAACCTGCGCCCGCAAATGTTCCTGGACAAAGCCAAGGGTCCCGAGGCCGGCGGCCTTCATGAAGGTCCTTCGCCCCCAGGATCTCCCGAAACCGGCCGGATGGGTTCCGGCCCGAATTCGGGGTTGGGATCGCGTCACTGCACTCATTCTGGATTCCCTGCGCCTACCGGAACCGGAGGGAGAAGAGGTCGGCGTCCTTCATCTCGATCTTGAGGCGCACGGTGCGCCCCGCCAAGGAGGTCAGGTCGGAGCCCGTCCGCCAGGAGACGGCCCGCTCGATCTCATCCCCGTAGATCTCGGGACAGTCCTCCAACCCGAATCCAGGCAAAGGCTTCCCCGATTCGTCCTGGACCTCCACCCGAATCTGGCCGGCGGCCGAGGTGGAGTAGTTGAGCACCAGGCGGGAACCGGAGAAGGTCAGGGGACGGGTCAGAACCGTCCCTCCCGAGAATTGGGCCCGCAACGACACCAGGCCGTCCACCCTCAGCACTCCCCGCCGAATGACCGTCTGTGCGGTCTTGCCGTGCTCGATGAAGTAGAGGGACATCTCCCGTTCTCCGGTGGGGACCAGGCCGGTGCCCACGTGGATCGAACGTTCGTGCCAGGCCAACGGGTTCCGGCCCGGCCGGAGGAAGGCTTCCATGTAACGGCGGTCGAAGTTGAGACCATCCCGGCTGAACATGAAGACGATGTCGGAAAGACCGATGTCCTCCCAGTCCGGATCGGCCTTTCGGGTGGGAAGGAAACGCTTCGGGAACATGAAGAAGAGGCCCGGGTCCCGATAGTAGGGTGTCGCGGAGTTTTTGTAGAGGTGCTCCAACGGCGCTTCGCCCAATCCGATGTACTCCTGAGGGGCCCAATTCGCGTAGTCATTGGAGACGTAGCGGCGGATGTCCCGGATGTGGGCAAACTCCCGGCTCTCTCCCGAGGGGAGTTTCATGGTTACGGTGTCCGCGGTGCGTCCCACCCGCTCCGAACCCGGAGGAGGCATGCCTTTCCGGTACCAGCCCCGGGCATAGATGGCGTAGTGCCGGCGGACAGCGTCCCAGAGGACGATGTTGTGGGAATCGAACTGGGGGTCCTCCACCAGGGCCTTCAGCATCGGCTCCGTCCGGAGATGGCGCCAGCGCAAGCCGTCGGGAGAAGCGAGTCCGTAGATCACTGCCCTCCGTTTTCCCGCCGCGGTGATCTCATTCAGATTGGTGATGGCCTTGTAACGTGCGTCGGCCCCCGCATCGGGGTTCTCGTCCTTGAAAACGGAGAACGACCTCCCGTCCGCCCCGGGAATGGGCCAGATGATGTTGTTGTCCCGGGAGCCGTCGAATTCGATAAGGCCCAGGCTGGGCTTGACCCAGTGGATGCCGTCCAGGCTTTCAGCGTAAGCGGTCAGAAACGGCCTTTCCAAATATTTGGCCCGGTACCACATGCGGTAGCGATGACCGTCCTTGATGACCACCGGGTTGTACATGTAGATGTCTTCCCAGGAACGGTCGACGCGAATCGCCGCTTCGCGCCGCTCGGGACTGTGGAGAACCCAGCGGATGTTGTCGCTGGAGTCGACGAGCCAGTCGTCCAGAAACAGTTGCAGTTGCCCACCGAGGTGCCGAATTTCGCTGCCTGAAACCTCGGTCGCTCCGGTCGTCAACAAGAACATGGCCGCCAGCAGTGAAACCCTGGTTCTGGTCTGCATTGAATCCTCCCTGATTTCGTCTTGAAGCCGCCCCCCCCTCGGTGGACGGCGGCAACCTCCGTGTCAGTACTCGATCCGGCCTTCGGCGTCGACGCGCCGCGGTTCTCCCTGGGTCTGGAACGCCGTGGCGCACAGAACGGAATGGAGAGATTTCCCCGCCGGCAACCGGTGTTGAGTCCCATTCTCCACCGCCTCCGCCAGACCTCCGCCCGTGGGCGTGCTGTTGGGTTCGATTCCGGCCACGTAACATCGTCCCCACCATGGGTAGTCCGCGGACCCACATAGTTCCTCCCAAAGCCAGAGGCAGGGAAACACTTCCAAATCCCAGGACATGGCGAACCCGAGTCCGCTCTTCTGGTTGACCACGGCGTACCAACCCTCCGCCAATTCCCGCAAGAAGCTCTGCATGGTGACCCGCGCGGACGGGGGTGGAATCCGCGAAATGTCGAAAGGCATCCCATCCGCCGTCTCGGCCATGGGATAGGACTCAAAACGCCGTTGGGGGGACAGGAAGAGGTTGGAATCATCCGTCTCCACGACCCGCGCCGGGGTATACAGGCGGCAGTCCCCGCTCAAGAAGGGAGCCCCGAGGGCCGGATGGTGGCCCCAGATGAAATCGACGGCATCCGCACCCTCGTTGGTGACCGTCTCCTCGATCAGGAGCGTGGCCCGGCCGGCCTCCAGAGTCAGCTGCTTTTCCAGCAGGAACGGCGTCCGCACCATGCGGGCCCGGAAGCGGACCGAGATCCTGCGCGAGGTCTCCTCCGTGATCTGCCAGGACCAGGGCACCTTGCAGGCCTCGCCGTGAACCCCCAACTCGGCTCCCCGATAGGTGCATCCCGCTCCCGCGTTGGGAAAGAGCTCCTGCCAGCCCCCAAAGTAGTAATCGAGGAACGAAGAAGCCGGGTTGGCCGTGTCCTGGATGGTGGTGCCGGGATTTCTCACTCCCCAAGGGGCCTTCCAGAGAAAGTCCGTGCCACTGGCGCGGTGACGAAAGGAGAAGATGTCCGTCCCCTTCCCCACCAGAACGACCACCTCCAGGTGCTCGTTCGTCAGCACCAGGCTTTCGATCCCGCCGACGCTGGACATGGCGATCCGGCATGTCCTCATCCCGGCATCTCCCCGGTTTCCACGAAGCGAAGCAAGTGGTCCCGTCCCGTTCCGGCAATTCCCAGCCGCTCGACGGTCCGGCTGGAGGCTCTGAAGTCCTCTCCCAGCGCTGCGGACGCGAGTGCCACCAATCCATCCATGAGTGGCGTCGCCACTCCCAAGTGCCGGCCCAGAGAACTCCACGCTCCCAGTCCATAGGGCACATCTTCGGTCAACCAGCGGCTGCCCAGCTCGCCCGGCGCCCTCAATTGGGTCAGCATGCGGCTGCCGTTGATGGTGCTCCAGAGATCGCCCTTGGGGCCAAACCCGGCGGAGAAAAAGGCGTCCTCCACGACCGACAGCTCGAATCCGAGTGCCCGGCCCACTTCGCGGCGCTCCCGGTCGACGGCGTAGATGGCATTGCACACCCCCGGCGTGACTCCCTCTTCGTAGAAGTAGAAATCTCCTCTGGAGTACTCCACCCGGCCCGCGTTCATGAGCACACCGGGCGGGTGGACCACCGGGTTCATGGCGCTCAGACCGCACTCCAGAACGTTGCCGTAGCAGGAGACGGCGGAGTTGTCTTCCCCATTTGGATCACCCAGACCGTCAATGGTGAAGAGGGACCGCAGCAGGTCCCTGGTCCGAATCGTGTCCGACGCCGGCAGGACCCCGAGACCCAACGAGGAGACGACCCCCCAGATGTGGGCCGAGTCGGGGGTCAGCTTCCGGCAGACGTAGGGAGCCGTGTCGGTCTCGGCCAGCGTGATCCCAGACAAGTTCCGGCCTTCCTCCCGCAACAGGTTGTGGAATTCCAGGGTCCCCAGTGTTCCCGGAAGCAGGACCAGCGTATGTCCCTCTCTCAGGTAGGGGGCGCAGGCCAGGGCGAAGGGACGGTGAGCATACGCGGGGACGATGAGCAGGAGCAGATCGTTGGCCAGACCCTCCTGGAAATCGGTGGTCAGTGCGTGTATGCAGGCCCGGCCGCGAGCCGCCACGCCGTCCAGCAGGATCCCACCCTCCGTTCGGACCGGGTCGAGGGTGTGGGCAAAGTCCGGATGCTCGCAGATCGTCACCCGGAAACCGCGAAGGCTCAAGTTGGCGGCGGCTGCAAAAGCGGTGTTCCCTCCCCCCAGAATCGTCAGTCTCTTCATGACATGTCTCCCTGGACCGATCCCATCGACCGCGTTTCCGGCCCATGACATAGCCAACCCGGAGAGGATTAGTCAAGTTTCGGCGGCACCGGCTCCCGACCGCGACCCCGCTTCCCTCCGGCTCTTGCGGGACGGACCATCGCAAGCGTACTCTTTCCGTCAGGTTCCCGGAGCGCGTCGCCACCAGGGACCGTTTGAACCGGATTCGAGGCAGTTGACGTGAATCAATACATCGGTGAGAAGGCGTCCCGATTCACCGAGTCGGTGATTCGGGAGATGACTCGTCTGGCGTTCGAACACGGCGCCATCAACCTGGCCCAAGGCTATCCGAACTTCGCGGCGCCCCAAGTCGTCAAGGATGCCGCTTGCCGGGCGATCCAGGAGGACATCAATCAATACGCCGTCACCTGGGGGGCCCCGTCCTTCCGCCGGGCCGTGGCCGAGAAGTACCGCCGGGACTACGGTTGGGACGTCGATCCCGATGTGGAGGTGACAGTTGCCTGCGGTTCCACCGAGTGCATGATTTCCACCATGCTGGCCCTGGTCAATCCCGGCGAACAGGTCCTGGTGTTCGAACCCTTCTATGAGAACTACGGCCCCGATTCCATCATCGCCGGGGCTTCTCCCATCTACGTCTCCCTGGATTCCGAATCGGACTGGGCTCTGGATTTCGACGTATTGGAACGAACCATCCGCAAAGCCTGCGATCGCGGCCGGCTGCGGGCCCTCATCCTCAACTCTCCCAACAACCCGTCGGGCAAGGTCTTCAACAGCGACGAACTGAACCGGATCGCCGAGCTGGCAGTCCGGTACGACTTCTTCGTGTTCACTGACGATATCTACGAGCACATCTTGTACGACGGGCACGTCCACCATCCCATCGCCCTGCTTCCGGGCATGAAAGAGAGAACCGTCACCATCAGCGCTCTCTCCAAGACTTTCAGCGTGACTGGATGGCGAGTCGGGTACACCATCGCACCAGGGCACCTGGCCGGAGCCATCCGGAAGATGCACGACTTCCTGACGGTGGGATCCCCGTCGCCCCTGCAGGAGGCGGGAGTCACGGCCCTGGGCATGGAATCCGGCTACTACCGGCAACTGGCGCGCGACTATCTCGAACGCCGGGACTTTCTCATGGAGGCGCTGGCCGAGGTGGGGTTCCGGATCTGGAAGCCGGCCGGAGCCTACTACATCATGGCCGACATCTCCCGGGTGACCGGCAAGGACGACGTCGGCTTCGCAGCCGAGCTGGTCCGGGACTACGGGGTTGCGGCCGTCCCCGGCAGCAGCTTCTACCGGCCCGGCAAGCAGCAGGGAAAGCACCTCATCCGTTTCGCCTTCTGCAAGACCATGGACGTCTTGGCGGAGGCTCGAAGCCGACTCCTGCGGTTGCGGGACGGGAACAGGCGGAGCGGGACCCGCCGCCCGTGAGGTCGATTCCCTGTGCACTTACCGTCGCCGGCTCCGACAGCGGCGGCTGTGCCGGAATCCAGGCCGATCTGAAGACTTTCGCGGCGCTCGGAGTGCATGGGATGAGCGCCATCACGGCGACTACGGTGCAGGACACCCGTCGCGTGCACGAGATATTTCCCCTTCCCCCCCGGCACGTGGCCCGCCAGATCGATACCGCGGTCCGGGACCCAGGAGTCGACTCCGTAAAAACCGGAATGATCCCAACACCCGAGACCGTTGAGGCGGTGTCGGACCGGATCCGGTTTCACCGTCTGAAGCGGGTCGTGGTAGACCCGGTTATGCGGAGCGGCCACGGCCATGTGCTGGCCGGCGGGGAGGCCGTATCCCGGATGAAGTCCCTCCTGTTTCCTCTCACGTTGGTCCTGACCCCCAATCTGCACGAGTCGGAGCAGTTGGCCGGGCTAGAGATCCGTTCCGAGGAGGACGCCGTCCAAGCGGCTCGTCTGCTGCTGGACATGGGCCCCCGATCCGTCGTCATCAAGGGGGGCCATTTCCTTGATCCGGAAAGCTCGACCGACCTGCTCTTCACCGAAACCGATCAGGTTCGGCTCGCGGGGCCCCGCCTTCCCTCCCGAGACACCCACGGTAGCGGCTGCACCTTCGCCTCCGCCGTCGCCGCCCATCTGGCCCGGGGAAGTGGACTGGAGGAATCGGTTCGCCGCGCCAAGGAGTACGTCACCGAGGCGATTCGCCATTCCCTGCGGCTGGGAGCGGGCAGCGGACCGCTGGGACACTTCCACGCCTTGTCGGATCCGGACAAGGGCGAGAGGAAGTGAAGAGAAGACGAAGGAGAGCATCCACACGGGGCAGGAGGGCGCCCACACAAGGGGTGCCCCTACAGTCCAATCCTTGGACAGAGATCGGCGAACGCGCACTCTTCGCAGCGGGGACGTCGTGACTGGCAGACCCGCCTCCCATGGTGGATCAGACGGTGTGCGAAGTTGATCCACTCTTCACGGGGGATCATTGCCATCAGATCTTTTTCCACCTTCTGCGGAGTCTTTTCGTGGGTCAGCCCCAATCGCCTGGAGAGACGGCCGACGTGCGTATCCACCACCACTCCCGAGGCGATGCCGTAAGCGGTGCCCAGAACTACGTTGGCCGTTTTCCGGGCCACTCCGGGCAGCTTCAGAAGGTCCGGCATGTTCGATGGAACTTCTCCGTCGAACTCGTCCACCAGTCTTCTGGCGGATCCCTGAAGGCTCCGAGCCTTGTTCCTGAAGAATCCCGTGCTGCGTATGAGTTCCTGGATTTCGTCCAGCTCCGCTTGGGCCAGGGCTTGGGGATCGGGATATCGGCGAAAGAGGGCCGGGGTCACCATGTTCACCCGGGCGTCGGTGCACTGGGCGGAGAGAATGGTGGCCACCAGAAGCTCGTACGCGTCCTGGTGAAGGAGAGCGCAGACCGCATCTCCGTACTCCTGCTCCAGGATACGGATGATCTCGAAGACGCGGCGGGCTTCCTTCCGACTGACCATGGCGCTCGCGGCTAAAGCTTCTTCTGGATCACGTATTCGCGATCCGGCTCTTCCGGAGCCGGTTGAGTCCGCCTGCGCTTGGAAGGTCTGGAATGCCTGGACCGCTTGGAACGAGAGCGTCTGCGGAAGAGCCCGGCAACCCCGGCAAAAACCAGACCCACGAACACGCCCGCCCCCAGCGAGACGGGCGAAAAGCTCCGGATCAGGTAGGAGATCAGACCCGGTGGCGTCAAGTAGAATTCATGGGGGTCCAGAGAGATTTTCTGGTCGTCCGAGTTGACGAGCTGAAACCGCAGCTGGGCCCGCTCCGGTTCCGAGATTGCACCTTCCAGAATCCACCTCCACTCCACTGCCTCACGAGGCGTGGCTTCCCTGGCGGCCTCCCCTTCCATGAGAACCGCTCTCAGCCGGCCACCCGCAAAGGACCAGACAGGCTCTATTTTGAAGCGTTCTCCAAGGGAATCGAACAAGACCCGCTCTTCGTCCTGGAATTCCACCCGGTCCGGAGACTCCAGCAGAAACTTCATCCTGCAGATCTCACCCGGATGTTCCGGAGTCTCGATCTCAAGCCGGCCGACCCGCTTGGAAAGCAAATAGAGGTCGGCAATTTCCAGAGGCCGACCCTCCCGCTCCTGAAACGATCTCTCCAGGCGCAGACCGGCGCTCAGGCGAGAGGCCATCTCCAAGGCGTCGCTCTGCCGTTTGGCCTGGAGGAACTGGGACTGAATGCTGTCCTTGTTGGAGGTCAGACTCCGGAGTTCCGAAGAAAGCCGGCGGTTCCGGTCCCGGACTTTCTTCAGATCGGCGGTGAGCTTCGAATTGGCCTGCTCCCGCTCGTTCAAGTCGGCGCGGGCCTGGGCCAATTCCTCCGAGAGCTCTTCGCGCGCCCGGCGCGCCGACTCGATACCCGCGCTCAACGACTGCATCCGGTTGTCCAACTCGGCATTCGATGCCGACTTGAGATTGAGGCTGCCCAGGAGCTCGTTCATCTTGACCTGCGCGTCCTTCAACTGCCCTTCCAGAGATTGGCGGGTCCTGGACGCCAGGTTCTTGTCCCGCTCCAACTCCCGGACCTGCGTTCTGAGACGGTCGAGTTCGACCGTCATGTCCGCGATCTGCGCGCGTTGCTCCCGGCTGGCCCGTCCCAACCGGGACACATCCCGATCAAGAACCTGGTTCTGCTTCTGGATTTGAGAAAACTCCCGGTCCAGAGCCTGGTACTGGGGGCTGTCCTCCACGATGGTCCGCAACACCACTTCGTCCGGAGTGTTGGTGGTCGTGGCGAATTCGCGGACCAGAGTCTTCACCTGCCCCCGGATGAACTCTCCTTTGGCGGATTCCAACTCCTTGTAGGAAAGTCCTTCGGTCAGGCTGCTCGCCAGGCTTTTCTCGAAGTTCTCTCTCTGGGGGAAAGTCTGTTGTGTCGCGGCGGGAAACCGGAATTCCAACGAACCTTCGCGGGTCGTGCCCACGGATGAGAACCGGAACCGGACCGTTTTGTCCCTGAAATTCACGTCGATGATCCGAACCTGATCCCCGACCTTGAAGCTCACCGGTTGGTTCAGGTTCCCCCGGTCGAGCTTGGCGCCGGAATCCAGGACGTGGACCACCTGCTGCAGTCCGCGGACCGGAACCTTCAGAAAGACCGCCTTGTTCTCGAAACGCTGAACGTACTCGTCCCGAATTTCCCTGCCGACCCTGGGAAATACGGACGAAAACGCCGCGACCGCAACCACTCCGACGGCCATCCGGCCACTCCAACTCATCTGGGTGTCTCCTTGGTCTTTTTTTCGATTCTAGCAGCCGCAGGTGAAATCCGTCACGGCATGCCCCCATCCTTTCATGCTGCCGCCGCCCATTCTCTTCTCTCCGTCCTCTTTTCCTCCTGTCCTCTGCGTCCCGGGTATACTACGGGAGCCGCTTATGAGCATCGCCGCCTCCACAGACCGAAAAACCGGAACTCTCCCCGTCACCGAGATCTTCTTCAGCATCCAGGGAGAATCCAGCTACAGCGGGCAACCCTGCGCGTTCGTGCGGCTGACCGGCTGCAATCTCCGGTGCAGCTACTGCGATACCGAATACGCCTTCGAGGGGGGCATCCGGATGTCGCTGTCGCAGATCACTGACAGATTGGAGCAATACCCTACCGACCTGGTTGAGATCACGGGAGGGGAACCTCTGCTTCACTCCCTGGCGCACACCCTCGTCGAGAGGCTCTTGAACGCAGGCAAGAGGGTCCTGATCGAGACCGGGGGCAGCCTGGATATCCGTCCGGTGGATCCCAGAGCGGTCCTGATCTACGACATCAAGTGTCCGGACAGCCTCATGGAGGGCCGAAATCGTTGGGAAAACCTGGATCACCTGCGGCCGCACGATGAGATCAAGTTCGTGATTTCCTCTCGGCAGGACTACCAGTGGGCCAAACGGAAGACCCGCGATCTGGAGCTCACCCGTAGGCACCTGGTCCTATTTTCGCCGGAGTGGCATCGCATGGAGGCCGGTCGGCTGGCCCGGTGGATCCTGGAAGATGGTCTTCCCGTCCGTATCCAGGTGCAGTTGCACAAATTCTTCTGGGGAGCCGAGGCGAAAGGGGTCTGATGCGCTACGGTCTGGTGTTGGATCCTGTCTTCCTCGAACACCAGGTTCCACCTGAACATCCCGAACGTCCGGACCGGCTCCGAGCCATCTCCCAGAGACTGTCCGCTGACTCGGCATTCAAGCGTGCGGTGCCAGTGGAGCCGACTCCGGCAGCCGAAGAAGCCGTCCTCCGGGTCCACACGCAAGACCACGTAGCCGCTATCCGGGGGACACGAAATCAACCGCTCCATCCCCTGGACTGGGACACCTATTCGGGTGGAGCCTCCCCTGACGTAGCACTGCTGGCGGCAGGGAGCGTCATTCGAATGATCGAACTTCTCTTTCGAGGAGACCTCGACTCCGGGTTCGCGGCCATCAGGCCACCCGGCCACCACGCCGAACCGGGAAAGGCGATGGGTTTCTGCCTCTTCAACAACGTGGCCGTGGGCGCCCAGTGGGCGTTGGACCAGGGTCTGGTTCGGCGCCTGGCCATCGTCGACTTCGACGTCCACCACGGCAACGGCACCCAGGCCGCCTTCTACCACCGGGACGACGTCCTCTACGTGTCCTTGCACCAGCACCCTCTGTACCCGGGAACCGGCTACTACACCGAAGCGGGCGTGGGGAAAGGCAAGGGGATGACGGTCAATTTCCCGATTCCCGCCGGTCAGAACAACGGCTTCTATTCCTCCCTGCTGCTCGAGATGGTACTGCCGATCCTGGCCAGCTACGAGCCCGAGTTGATTCTGGTTTCCGCGGGGTTCGACGCCCACCGGGATGATCCCCTGGCCGGAATGCTATTGGATGAGCGTGGTTACACCAGGATGGCAGTGGACCTGAATCGGGCCGCCGGTCAGCTCTGCGGAGGCAGGATTCTCTACGTGCTGGAAGGCGGCTATGACCTGAAGGCCTTGGCCGCCTCTGTGGAGACGACAGTGGCCGCCGGCATGGACCCTCCGGAAGCCGGTCCCGAGCTGGAACTCAGTCCGAATTCGGGGCCCTATATGGAACAGCTCCGTCCCGTCCTGAGCCCATACTGGCCAGTGTGAATTCAGTTCGATTGGAACTCGGCCTGCAGCCGGTTCCGGACATCCTGGAAGGTGTCGTAGGGGAGAAAGTCGATTCCCCGTTTCCGGCAATACTTTTCCAGGTAGCGTTTGGCAAAGACGCGATCCACATAGGGGAGAACGCAGATATCCGAGATGCCGTCGCCGATGAAGGTGACCTCATCGGTTTCGGTCGCCGCCCGCACCACCGACTCCTTCTCCGATTCCGGCCGCCGATGGTAGCGCCAACTCCGGCCGTCGATCCGGGCCGTATGCGCCACGACAGGCACGTCCAGGTCTTCGATCATCAAGGCGATGATCTGCTCCAGCCCCGAACTGACGACACAGAGGGGAATCGAAGATTCGTGGCACCAGTTTACGAATGCGGGAAAGGTGGGGTCTACTCGGACCGTTTGCTTGAGGCAGGCGGCGACCTCTTCCCACGAGGCGTCAACCGAGGCGACCTCCTCGGCAATCACCTCGGCCGCCGACAGGGTCCCGTTTTCGAACTCCGACAGCAGGTCTCGCCGATAGTGGTCTCCGCCTCCGAACTCCTGGACCAGCAGGACGATGGAGTCACGATCGGTAATTGTCCCGTCAAAATCAGTGTAGATCTGCATCTGGAATGCGACGGCAAATTTGGGCCGCTGGCCGGGCCGGCCGGCAAACCGGTGAAATGAAAGAAGAATAAAGTGCTACGTAATATTGAGGTGCGGGGTCCGGACGCCGCTCAGCCGAACTTGACCTTCAATTCCCCAGGCAGCCGGAATACGACGGCGCACTTCTCGCACTTGAGCAGCACCAAGGTTTTTTTCTTTCCGAACTCGCTCTCGATCTCCTGCCGGAGCGCATTGTCGGGTTCGTTGTAATATCCGGCAAACGGATAATATCGTTTCAAACTGCCGTGGCAGGGCTTGCCTTTGGCATTTTTCTCGTTGCACACGACCTGTCGGGTCAGCAAATCCTTGATCACCGCAGTTTCCTTCCGTAACGCCCGGTATTCTACCCGAGACCCGTCCGCCTCCACAAACCTGGCCGCAGAGGATATTCGTCAAATGGGCCAGTGGGCATCAGCCGCCAAAATCGTTCTTCTGCGCGCATCCAGGTCCCGCACCCGCCCCTCCTCTCGTCATGCCTCATCGTCGCTATGATAACCTTGAACTGATGGATCCGGACCGGGACGGGAAGGAGTCAATGGATATGGCCACAAGTGGAGACAAGCTGGTCTATTTTCTCATCGGCAGTTTTGTGGGCGCGTGTGCGGCGCTACTGCTGGCCCCCCAGTCAGGTGAAGAGACTCGGGGACTGCTGGAAGGCAAAGCCCGGGAGGGCGCCGACAAGGTCGGCCGGAGCCTCCGGGATGGCCGGGACACATTGGAGGAGAAGGGGCGAGAGCTTGCCGGTAAGGCGAGTCAGACCCTGAACCGGGAACGGGAGAACCTCCGGAAGAAGAAAGAGCAGCTCGGTGTCGTCCTGGATACCGCACGACGGAAGTATCGGGGCGAGTCGGAGGCGCAGGAAGGCTCCGCCGACTGAGCCCCGGACCAAGACAACGTGTCCCGATTCCGGCGACCGAGCGGTCCCCCGCTTGATTCGGTCCTAACCGTTGGGAATGCACTTGAGCGCTGAACTCCTGCTGATCCTGTTCATCGGCATTACCGCCCTCTCCATGACCCTCCAAGCCCTATCCGTCTGGCGGGCGGCTCAAACGGTTCGAAAGATGGCCGAGGAGCTGCAACAGGAGACCCGGAAGCTTCAAGCAGCCGTCGAGTCCGTCAGCACCAAGTTGACCCAGGTGTCCGAGAGCCTGGAGCCCGTACGGCAACTCGGCAACGAGTTCAACGACAATGTCCGCTTCGTGATGAGCGCCTTCCGAAGAACCACCGAGGAGGTGGATGGCTTGGTGAAGGAAGTGATTCGCCTGGGACACGAACAAGCCCAGAGAGTGGACGGCCTGGTCACCGACACGGTCGAAAAGTTCGAACAGACCAGCGAAGTGATGCAGAAGGACGTCTTGAAACCTATTCTGGAAATCGGTTCCTTCTTCAAAGGGATGCAGTCGGGCCTATCGTTTCTTCTGGGGCGACGAGGGAAGAAGACCGGAACCAAGTCGCCTGACGAGGAACTCTTCATCTGACGCCTTCGGTCCGCCTTTCTCACCTGACCGGCAGACGGGGCGTTACGGTGGAT
Source organism: Acidobacteriota bacterium (assembly GCA_965231825.1). Taxonomy (GTDB): domain Bacteria; phylum Acidobacteriota; class UBA6911; order RPQK01; family JAJDTT01; genus JAJDTT01. The sequence goes on from OZ246889.1 coordinate 272,470, forward strand.
CCATTCCCCAACCGAGAAGAATCCCTCCCCAGGTGAATCCCGCTCCGAAGGAGACCATGAGGATCTTGTCCCGCTTCTTCAATCGTCCCTGCCGGTGAGCTTCGGCCAGACAGGTGGGGATGGTCGCCGCCGTGGTGTTGGCATAGCGGTCGATGTTGACCGCGACCTGTTCCTCTCTCAATTTCAGGCGGGTCATGGACGACTTGATGATTCGCATGTTGGCCTGGTGGGGGACGAATAGCGACAACTGATCCGTGGGAATGCCGTTTCGCCGGAGCAAGCCGGCCGAAGTCTCGCACATGACCCGGACCGCGAATTTGAAGACGTTCCTGCCGTCCTGATGGACATAGTGCATTCGCTTGTCCACGGTTTCGTGGCTCGCTGGGCGGTGACTCCCTCCGGCCGGCATGAACAGGAACTTCCCTCCGGATCCGTCGCACCCCAGGGTGGCGTCCAGGATACCCGTCTCCTCCTCCTCGGTGGGTTCCAGGAGGACCGCCCCGGCGCCGTCTCCGAAGAGAACGCAGGTAGCCCGGTCTTCGAAGTCGATGATGGAGCTCATCACGTCGGTACCCACCACCAGGACCTTCTTGTGGGTTCCCGTCCGAATGAACTGCGCAGCCGTCGAGAGGCCGAAAAGAAACCCGGAGCAGGCGCCGGACAGATCGAACCCCCACGCGTTACTGGCCCCGATCTTTTCCTGGATCCGGCAGGCGGTCGACGGAAACATCATGTCCGGAGTCACGGTTGTGACGATGATGAGGTCGATGTCTTCAGGGCGATGCGGCGTCCCTTCCAAAGCGTTTTGGATGGCACGAACCGAGAGGTCGCTGTTGGCCTCGTCTTTGCCGGCGATCCGGCGCTCCGAGATCCCGGTTCGCTCTCGAATCCACGTGTCGGAAGTGTCCAGAACCCGGCTCAAGTCGTGGTTGGTGACACGCTTTTCCGGCACATACATCCCCACGGCCGTTATGTTCGCCCGAATCTCGTTCAATTCGACACTCTCCTTTATGTGCCTGTCGTCTCCATCCGGGTGACGAGTCGACTTCGATGGGAAGCCCGGCCGGGACCTTCCTCCGGCATGAAACCGGCGCCCGTCCCGATTCGGATGATCTCCACTCCGTCCGGCAATTCCAGGCGGAACTGTTTGTCTCGAATCTTCACGTTCTCCCGGAAACGGCTGAAGATGTAGTCGTTCCGGTTCCCGATGGGCTCGACTACGGACAGTCTGTGGATAAGATAAGTCTCGGGGGACAACTCCAGAAGCAGATGGCTGAATTCAGGCCGGGCCCGTATGGGAGTCAAGCGAAGGATCAGGTTGGATTCGTTCAACGGACCTTCCCGAGTCTCGAATTCGACCAGGAAGTCGTCCCGGATCCGTTTGGGTCCCAGCAGAAACAGCAGCGGCGTATCCGCGGTCTCCAGATCCAGATCGGAGATCGTCACCTGATTCTCACTGGGGACGTAGAAGAAGGTCTGTCTGCCGTCGGCCACAAACAGCTTCCTGGTGGGACGCTGGTATTCCCAGTACATTCTTCCCGGGCGCTTCATCAGCAGGATCCCTTCTCCCCAGTCGCTCTCGAAATAGACTCCCTGCGATTGGAAAACCTGCCGAAAATCAGCCGAGAAGCTCTCGACCCGCTCGTATCGCGCCTGGACACGGTCCACTATTTCTTGCACCCCGGGCGAGGACGATTCTCCCAGCAGGGGCGCCGAGAGCAGACCCGCCAGCAGAATCGCGCCCAAGGAGCCGGAGTTGCGCCGGCGGGGACGGTTCGCGGCCCGGTCCCCGCTTTCCGTTCCGAAAAACCCCTGGTAGAGAATCGCCGCGACTCCGCAGGTGATTGCGGCATCGGCCACGTTGAAGGTTGGCCAAGCGAAACGGTCCTGCCAATGAAACTCCAGAAAATCGACGACGTAGCCACGCCACAGCCGATCTGAGAAATTCCCCAGGATTCCTCCCAACAGAAGCCCCAGAAACAATTGGACGGCTCTTTCCCCGGGAGGACTGGTCCAGATGTAATACAACACCATGATCGCCGCTGCGACGGCCAGGAAAGAAAGGATCACCGGTTTCCAGGCCGATGGATTGGAATGGAACAAGCCGAATGCAATGCCCTCATTGCGGACGAAGTGGATCGTGAAGAATCCGTCGACGACCGGGTGGTAGTGCAGCGAGGCGGTGTTCTTGACCCACCACTTGGTGAGGAGATCCAGCGCCAGCACCACTGCCGCCACTCCGATCGCCAGGAGTCTCATCGTCTTCTCCACCGCAAGAGTCGTTTCCGGAAACAATCGTCTCCCACCACCCCGGACTTCAACTGAGGGCACCGATCTGTTCCAACACCGAACGGCAACGGGAGCAGACTTGCGGGAGACCGGCATGGGTCCCCACCGAGCGTCTATGATTCCAGCACCGCGCACATTTCCCCACCCGGGTTCTGGTCACCCTGATCTCCGTCTCATCCGTCGCCAAGTCCTCCCTCAATCCGAGTTCAACTTCGGAGACGATGAAGACGGAGGCCAGATCCTTTGAAAAGCGGCTGAGATACGTGTAAACGTCCGCGCCGGCCTCGATCCTGATCCTAGCCTCCAACGAGTTCCCGATGACCTTCCCCTGCCGGCACTCCTCAAGTGATTTGCTGACCCGGTGGCGAATCTCCAGGAGCGGCTCCCATCGCTCCAGAAGCTCGAGATTCGCATACCGGTCCAGTTCCCGCGAGAACTCGACCATGTGGACCGATTCGGCCGGAGGATTCTGACCGTGAAGTTCTTCCCAGATCTGGGTCGTGGTAAAGGGCAGGATCGGAGCCAGCAGCCGGACCAACGCGTCCGCGATCCGGAAAAGGGCTGTCTGGGCCGACCTTCGCTCCCTGGAATCGGCCGCCGAGACGTAGAGGCGATCCTTCAAAACGTCGAGGTAGAAGCTGGAAAGCCCCACCACGCAGAAGTGGTAGAGGGAGTGGTAGACGGTGTGAAACTCGAAATTCCGGTAGGCCTCCTCCACCCGCCGTGCCGTGGCGGCGGTATGAGCGAGAGCCCAACGGTCCAACTCCAGCAACTCCCCGTCCGGGACCGCCAGTTCCGGAGAGAAGTCGTGAAGGTTGCCCAGGAGGAAGCGGCTCGTGTTTCTCAGCTTGCGGTAGGCGTCTCGAAGACGGGAAAGGATCTCTTCCCCCAGGCGGACGTCTTCCGTGTAGTCGATGGACGAGACCCAGAGACGCAAGATCTCGGCGCCGTCCCGCTTGGCAATGTCCTGGGGAGAAATGACGTTGCCTCTGGATTTGGACATGGCCTTCCCATCGGCATCCAGAGTCCAACCATGGCACAGGACCGACCTGTAGGGCGCACCGTCGCTGGCACCGACCCCGACCAGCAAGGAACTGTGAAACCAGCCCCGGAACTGATCTCCACCCTCCAGGTAGAGATCCGCCGGCCAGTCGAGTCCCGGCGTTTTCCGCAGCACGTGATGGCTGACCCCTGAGTCGAACCAGACATCCAGTATGTCTTTGTCTTTCTCGAAATCATTGCTTCCGCAGGCGCAACGAGTGCCTTCCGGGAGCAGCTCTAACGCGGACACCCGGTACCAGGCGTCGGCTCCTTCCCGCTCGAAGACCTGAGACACATGTTCGATGATGTCGCTCTCCAGCAGGATCTTTCGGCAGGCCTTGCAGTAAAAGGCGACGATCGGAACACCCCAGGTTCTCTGCCGGCTGATGCACCAGTCCGGGCGGCTGGAGATCATGTTGTGGATCCGCTCCCGTCCCCACGAGGGAAGCCACTTCACTCGGGCTATCTCGCGCAGGGCCCGGCCGCGCAGGTCTGCCCGGTCCATGCTGATGAACCACTGGGCCGTGGCGCGAAAAATGACCGGGTTGTGACAGCGCCAACAATGAGGATAGCTGTGCCGAAACGGCCCTTCCCGGACCAGATGGCCTCCCCGAACCAGAAGTTTGTTGATGGAGGGATTGGCCTCGAACACGGGCATGCCCCCGAAGTGATCCACCTCCGGCAGGAACCGGCCGGAGTCGTCCACCGGACAATAGATCTCAAGACCGTTTTCGACCCCCAGACGGTAGTCCTCTTCTCCATGGCCGGGCGCGGTATGAACCACTCCAGTGCCCTGATCCAGGGTGACGTGATTTCCGAAGACGACTGCGGACCGCCGCGGAAGCCATGGGTGGTGGCACTCGAGACCACCGAGAGCATCTCCCCGGAGCTCTCCCAGGATCCGGTAGTCGCCCAGATCACACTCTTTCGCCACGCGGGGAACCAGATCGGCGGCCAGGATGAAAACATCTTCCCCGGTCTCCACCAAAGCGTATTCGAAGTCGGGATGAAAGCAGAGACCCAGGTTGGCGGGGAGGGTCCAAGGGGTCGTGGTCCAGATCAGAACCGAGACGGGCCGGGCTCCGACATCCAGCCCATGAAGTCCTCCCGTCACCGGAAACCGGACGTAGACCGACGGGCTGACATGTTCCGAATACTCCACTTCGGCCTCGGCCAGAGCCGTCTCGCAGTGAATGCACCAGTGAACCGGCTTCAGACCCTTGTAGACATTTCCCCTGCGGACGAAATCACCCAGGAGCCGAGACGTCTCGGCTTCGTAGGAATGGCTCATGGTCAGGTAGGGCGCGGTCCAGTCCCCCGTGACACCCAAGCGGCGGAACTCTTCCCCCTGGATGCGGACGAACTTGTCGGCGTGCCGGCGGCATCGGCGGCGGACCTCCAGCGGGTCCAGGTCGGCCCGCTTTCGGTTCATGACCTGGATCTCGATGGGCAGCCCGTGGCAGTCCCACCCCGGCACGTAAGGACAATCGTAACCCTCCATGGTCTTGGAACGGACAATGAGATCCTTGAGGATCTTGTTCAGGGCGTGTCCCACGTGGAGATGCCCGTTGGCGTATGGAGGACCGTCGTGAAGGATGAAGAGAGGCCGGCCCTTCCGCGACTCGCGGATCTTCCCGTAGATCCCCGACTCTTCCCAAATCTTAAGAATCCGCGGCTCCAGAACGGGCAGATTCGCCTTCATCCGGAAACGGGTTCTGGGAAGGTTGATGGTTCTTTTCAGGTCTAGTTCTTCACCCACAAGAGCCGGAATTATACTGGGATGCGGTCGCGTAGGGGCAACCCTTTTGGTTGCCCTCCGTTTGGGCAACCCTCAGGGTTGCTCTTAATTTACGTAAAGTACGACGCTCGAGTCGTCGTCTACCTCAGGTTGAACTGGACTTCGATAGTCGCCAGGACGTCCACTGGACTCCCGTTGAGCATTCCGGGTCGAAAGCGCCAGTTGGTGGCGATCTCCTGGATGGCCTGTTCTTCCAACCCGTGGCCCAATCCCCGAATGACCTTGAAGCTGTCGACGTTGCCATCCTTGCGGATGATGGCCTGGAGCCAGACCACACCCTGAACCTTGGCTTTGATGGCGGCGTCGGTGTAGCTGGGAGTCGTCTGAACGATAGGGACAGGGTTGGTGACTCCGCTCCCATATCGGTAAATGCCGCTACCGTCTCCGGCCGCAGGTCCGGAACCGGCAAGTGGGCCGGTTCCCGTGCCCTCTCCCCGGCTTTCACCCTGACCGCCCCGGCCGGGACGACCCGGAGGAGCCTGGATATCGTCCAGGTTCAATTCCGCGACGATCTGCTTGAGGACCTGGGGGACGTCTTCCAGCTCCTCCTTGCGAATGGGTTCGGGTTCTCTGGGAGTTGGATCGGGGATGGGGACCAGAATCGGCTTGGGTTTCGGCCGCACCGGCTGGGGTTTGGGCGGAGTCGCCTTGGGCAGGTCGCCGCCTCCGGTGAGAGCCGCCGGCTTCGCCAGATTCTTGAGTACCAGGACCTGCTGGGTCGGGATCAGAACCGTCTTGCCGAACGAGGGGAAGACCATCAGCAGGAGAACGGCGTGAAAGAGGATGGCCAGAATGGCGGCGACGACCAACGGCCTGCGGTCGTCGAGATCCCACTCATAGATGTTATATGGATCTCGAGGCCCCTCCAACCGGGCCTCGGGGACCTTCAGACCCAACAGCCGTTCCAGGAAATCCTTCACCGCAGACTCAAAACCTCTTCAATCTTTCCGTGGACACACACCTGTTCCAATGGTAGTCAAGGTGGCCGTATCGGGTCAACTGAACCCGATTCTCTGGACTTCCCCCATTTTTTTCGAAGTCATGAGAACAAGGGAAGCAGATTTAGACAAGGATTGGCTCGTGGCGGTCCAATTCCCGTGTTCCGGCCGAACAAGAGCTGCTTGATCCCATCCGCAATCGCGTAGAAGCGGAACTCGGGAACGCCGTAGATACGCTTGGCGGCCCGTTCGATGTGCTGCACCAGGATCACCAGCTTGGCCCGTTTGCCCAGGTACACACTGGCGAAGTAGGCCGTCACCAGAACCAACATCACCAGATTGCGCAGCCGCTCGTACTTCAGCAGCCGGATGTCTTCCAGTTGATAACTCTGCTTGATGAAGCGGATCGTCTCTTCCACCCGCCAGCGACTCAGGTAACTTTCCACCACCCGCCACTGGCTCTTTCGCGACCGAGTCACCTTTCGGTTCGTGAGCAGGATCAGCGGGTTCGGCCCCAGTCCATCCACCACCACCAGGTACAGAGCCTCCGTGCGTCCCGGCCAACGCACCTTCCGAAACCCGAACTCCAAGCGGTAGACCTTCTCCCCCGAACTCGTCTCCTTGACCACCACCTCCCGGTGTTGACGACGGCACCCGTCCGCCCACTCTTGGACGCTCTTGCGCTGGCGACCGGAGATCAGATGCCGGTCCCCGCGTTGCCGCACTACGAAGCGAAGTCCCTGATTCAAGAGGACTTTCAGGATCTTCTGCCGGTCTCCTCCCGCATCGATCACCCAGACCCCGCGGCCCTGCGTCGCCTTCGAGACCCGCCCGATGGCCTTCAGAATCTCGTCGTTTTCACTCACGAATCCCGGCGCCTCCTGCGAATACAGCTCCTGATCCAGGGGCGTCACCTCCGCGCTGCCCCGCTCCAGACCCACCACCTGGCAACACCAGTACCCGTTTCCCAGTTTCTTGGTCGAACCGTCCCGGACCCGGGCCAGATATTCCATCTTGCGCGCATAGGGTTTGATCACATCCGTCAGATCCACGACCAACAGTGTCTCCGCTCCCACCCGAGGCGCCGCCAGGGCCAGCAGATTCTCCCGCACCCGCTTCCTCAGTCCCGGGCGATTCAATTGCCGACTCAATCGCGCCATCACCTTCTTGAGCCGGATCTTCTCCTCCAACGCTCGCGCGATCTCACTCAGTCGCACCGATCCCCGAGACTGCACCCCGTAGATCACCTCCCGCACCAGGCGGGCGGCCGTCTTGGGCAGTCCTATCGAGACTTCCCCCGAAAATCGTCGGATCTGCACTCGAATCTGGGCGGCTACTTTGGCACTATGCATTTGGGTCCCTCCCCTGTAACTGGTTCTTGGAATTGGGCTTCCACTGAATCAGTCTACCGGTCCGGGACCCACATTCTTTCGTGGCGAAAGTTCCCCCATTTTTCGAAAATTCAACCGATTCCACTTGTCGAATCTTCTTATTCTCCAATTATCAATGACTTACGACGATTCCCCCTCAATTATTGGGGGAACTCCTGAACCCGATTCGGCCGCACTTTCTTGAGACGTGAATCTTCCCGAAAAGGGTCACCGAAATACGGGATGGAAAGCCGGATCCTGAACCAACTCGCGCAGGCAACGGCGCGTATGCCGGAAGACGCCCGGCCGTCCGGCCTCGACCTCCGTGTGGAGCCGCGCCAGATCGTCGACGTCGTCGACGTCGAACCAGGTGGGCAACAACGAATATTGTTCCGGCCGCAACTTTTGAAGCGTCTGTTCCAGGACCTTGCCGGTCCCCCATTCCAGTTTCGAGAAGAGCTCCGGTCTCGGTTGGGAAAGACCGATGAGATAATACCCGCCGTCCTCCGCCGGTCCCAGGACTACGGGCCGTCGCGCAAGTTGAGCCAGGCTCTGGCGAATGAATTCCCGAGGCACCGTCGGGGAGTCGGCGCCCAGGAAGACCACGGGCTGCTCCTTCGATTCCGCAGCGACCCGCCGGCAGGCTTCCCACAATCTCTCTCCCAGGTCGGCTCCATTCTGGCCGCGGATGATCAGATCCGCGGACAGGCGACAGGCTTCGGCGAACCGGGACCGTTCCCGGGCGGTCGAGTCGCTCAGATACAGGTAGTGCCGCCGGCACAGGAAACGCGTCCGCTCGATGGTGTCCAGAAGCATCGCCCGGTGGAGTTCCAGGCAACCCCGCGTACCCAGCACCGGCTCCAGCCTGGTCTTCACGCGGCCCAATCGGGGAAACCGGGAAAAGATCACCAGCGATCCGTTCATCAGGGTCCCCCGGACCAGAAGATGTAATCCTTCCAACTCTCGGGAACAGCCGGCTGGCGGAAAAGGAGACGGACGCGGTAGGGAAAACCTGAGGGAGCCTTGGGGATCCTCAGCAAGCGAAGGTTGGCCTGCGCCGGAGAGCGATTCCCCTTCGTCCGGTTGCATTGGATGCAGCAGGTGACGATGTTTTCCCAGCTCTTGATCCCTCCTTGGGCCACGGGGATCACGTGATCGTAAGTGAGCTGGTTGAGAGGCGCCTTCGAGCCGCAATACTGGCAACGATAGTTGTCTCGAGCGTACAGGTTTTCACGGCTGAACTTGATCCGGTGGCACCCATGCCGGAGCTTGACGTAGTGAAGAAGACGCAAGACCGAAGGGAGGCGGATCCGGTTCGAGACACTCCGGATTTCGCGGTCGTATTCGGCCACCACCTCGACCTTCTCCTGGAAGACCATGCGGACGGCGCGTTTCCAACCGATGATCTGAAGAGGCTCGTAAGTAGCGTTGAGAACTAGAGTGTGTTCCACTTGTCAACGGGGCGCGGGTCGAATATGTAAGGGAGGCGTCCGCCCAATGTCAAGTCGAGGATCCGCGAGCCCATTCCCACTCGCATCCGGCGCCGGGGAAAGCACATGTCAGCCCGGACGCAGACGGCGATCGGCCGTTCCGGTCGTGGACCCGCAAGGATCAGGGCACGGGGCGGGTTCATTTTGCTAGACTGATGCGGTCATGAGACAGCTGGATCCAGGAAATCTAGTCCCGAGCCAGGAGCCGCTGCTACTGTCCTGGGCCCACGGACGGCGCCGATGAGAACGGTCGGATCTCTCTTTATGCCCTGGCTGCAGGAGGTCGTCCGGGACGAGAAGGTGGCCGTGATCTTCTTGCGTGAGTTCTGGCCTCGGATCGTCGGTGCACCGTTGGCCGCAACGACGGATCCTCTGCGGCTCCGAAACCGTATCCTGGAGATCGGCGTACCCGACTCCGAATGGGTGGGGGTGCTCCGGGGAATGACTCCGGCCCTGATCTCGAAGGTCAACGGGTTCTGGAACCGGTCCCTGGTCCGAAGCCTGGATTTCCAAGTGCTTCCTACCCGGCCGGGAGATCGCTCCACTTGAGTCGGGTCTTTGGATTGAACGGCCGGTTCCGGCCGGAATATCATGATGGTCCAGTGATGCGCTGCCAGCTTTTGATTCTTCTGTTCGTCTTCCTGAGCCTGGGGGGATCGGCCCTCCGGGGCCAGCGCGTATTCATGACGTTGGATCCCAGCCAGCCCGGGAGCGAGCTGCATATGGATCCCAACGAAGTGCCCCTGATACTTGGGGCCGGCCAGAGCGATCTCAATTACTCTCCCAATGTGGTCTTCACTCCCGACTCGAGCAAGGCCTTCGTCAGCTACACCTTCTCGAACAAGGTCCTGGCCTTCAATCCCAAGACCGGCGACATCCTGGGCATCGTGGACGTTCCCGAGAGCCCGGGCCATATCGCCATCATGCCCGGCGGGAACCGGGTCGCGGTCCTGTGCGCGTTCATCAACGAGAATGGCCGGGCCGACGCCTTCAGGGCCGACGCCTCTCAGGAAGAGACGCAGCCGGTACAGGGTGCGATCGCGGCCATCGACGTAGACACCTTGGAGGTCCAGATCCTGGCGATGGAGGCTTTCTTCTCCGTCGGCAACAACATGGTCTTTTCGGGAGACGGGGACATGGGCATCGTGGCCTCGTCCGGGACCGACGAGATCCTGCGCTTCGACACGACTACTCTCCAGGAAGTGGAACCCAGGCTCCAGATGCCGGGTGGAACTCGTCCCACGACCCTCCGTATGACTCCCGATGGAAGCCGGTTCTTCGTCATCACGGTCGGGTCGACCCTGCTGACTCCCGCGGAAGAAAGGGACGCCATTACCATTGTGGACACTGCTTCCTTCTCTCCGGTGACGACCATCATTCCGGATCCGGAACAGGAAACGCCCCCCCATGATTTCGAGGTGGGTACGGGGGCGGCCATCACTCCGGACGGCCGGTACGGGCTGGTGGTGGACCGGCAACTGGGGGCCCTGCAGACCCTCGCCGAGTTGGGAAGGGATCGGGCCACGATGTTCGACATCCAGACGGGACAGGTCGTGAAGATCTTCGAGGTGGGTGGCGTTCCAGTGGAAATCGCACCGACGCCGGATGGCAAGTGGTTCGTGGTGCTGAGCAATCTGAACGTGGAACTGGTCCCGATACCCGTCCCCGATGAGAACGGGTCCATCGATGCGGACAGCCTGGAAGTCGTCACCTTCCAGCCCCGGACATCCGATTTCCGAGACTCCAGCCGTCCCGTCTTCCTGGACGCAAACACCATGATGATGGGCGCTCCCATGGACGACGTCCTCCTGCAATTCAAACTGAATACGGGCGAACTGCTGCAACCCGTATTGGTTGGACAGAAGTTGCGGGGCGCCAGCGAGGACCTTCGGCCCGAGGTTCCCGGAGCGCCTCTGGACGTGGCCGTGAGTCCCGACGGAGAAGCGATCACCGCGGTGAACTTCAACCTCGGGACCATCGAGCTTTTGCGCCCCAGCCGCCGCCTGTTCCTCCCCTACCTGTTGAGTTCCCAGGAGTGGTTCACCGCGGTCCACCTGACCAACCTCTCTTCCCGGACCAGCGACATCATGGCCCGGGGATCCAACGTGGGCGGGATCCGATTTCAGGACTTGAACGATACGGAAGACATCGTGGAATTCGGAGCGAACCCCACCAATCTGACCATGGTTCCCCGTGGCCAGTTGGCCACCACGGTTCGGCAAGTCGTCAGCGCCGACCGCAATCAGTTCATGGAAGGGTGGATGCTGCTGGACGATGACCAGGCCCAGGCCCAGGGGTTCTTCAGGGTTGGGGATCGCGGGGAACGGCGCCGCCTGGATGCAGCCTCCTTGCACTCCACGACGGCGCAAAAGGTCGTTCTTCCCGAAGTCCGGGTCAAGGACGGCTTTACCACTGAGCTTTTTGTTCTCAACCCCAACTCCAACAACACGGATATCTCCGTTCGCCTCCACACGGCCGAGGGAGCCGTGATTCTCGAAGATACTCGGAACACCCTGGGCGGTCTGGTGGTACGGGGACCTCTGGGAGCTGAGGTCGGTTTCTTTCAAGGACTCGCCTTCGAATGCTTTACCACCGGCGGGATCTTCTTGGACAACTTCTTCTGTCAGCGCGGGACCTGCTCGGACAACGGGCAGCCATGCGCCGATGACAGCCTGGCCGCTTGCGAGGACCCCGAGGAGGCGACCTGCCGGCCCTTGACCGAAAACGGCTACGACGGCTCCTACATCACGGTGGAGAGCGAGCAGGGGATCATGGCTTACCAGCGCTGGTACGATGAGGAGCGCATGGCCATGGTGGACGGACTCGTGGTGGAAGCCCCGGGAGTCGTCCCGGCCGAGACTCTTTATCTGCCTCAGGCGGTGACCTTCGGAGGCAGCCAGACCCACGTCAACCTGGTGCACCAGGGCGCTGAAGAGATGACGGTCCAACTGACCCTGATGGACAACGCAGGGGAATCGGTGGAGGTTTCCCCGATGCTGGAGCTGGCTCCCGGAGAGGGCCTGCGCATGGAAATGGCCTCCATCTTTCCGAATCTCATGGACACGGGAGGTCTCGTGTCCGGCTGGATTCAGATCGACGGCTCGCAGCCAGGGCTCGTGGGCAGCGCCGAATTACAGCTCTTTGCCGGAAAAGTCATGATCAGCACCCCGGCCGTCTCGGCGCCGGCCAGGGAGTATGTTCTACCCTACCTTGCCCACGGAGGAGCCGAGAAATACAGGACCGGTCTGGCGTTTCTCTATCCCGGTCCCGGTCCGACGGCAACGGTAAAGCTGACGGTCCGCTCCACCGGTGGAAACCCGTTGGTCGAGGAAAAGACCCTGACCTTGGACAAGGGCCACCGCCAGATTGGGATGGCTCACGAGTTCTTTTCCGGTCTGCCGGCGACCATCGGCGGATCCATCGCCGTTTCGTCCGACCAACCGATCGTGGTGTTGGAGCTCATCTTTACCGAAGATCTCGAAAAGATGTCGATCATCCCTCCGCAGGCCATCGATTGACGTTGAAACAGTCGCCCAGATCACCATTTCTTCCGTTCCACTCTCCGCTCTCACTTCCCGTACCTCCCTTCTCGCTTCCCTCCCGGACGGTTGTCGTCCCGCGCGGAGTTGGGTACTATCGGCCTGGGTTTTCTTGCCATTAGCCGTCGAGTCTTTATGACCGGATTGGTATTCGGAGTCATTCTCGGAACCGTTGTGGCCGTCGAACCCGTTCCGACCCCGCCGGACCGGCAGGCCCAGGCCTACTATCACTTCGCCCTGGGTGTGCTGCACTCGGGCAACAAGGACTTCGGCCTCTCCGTCGCCGAGTTCGAGAAGGCGCTGGAGCTCGATCCGGACAGCATCCAGCTCCGGATTGAATTCGCCCATACCCTGGTCAGATCGGGGGAGGTCTCCCGGGCCGTCAGCGAGGTCGAGCGGGCCATCGAGAAGGATCCGGACAGCGTCGCTGCCCACTACTTCCTGGGCCAGCTCTTCTCCAACTACCACGGCGGACAAAACAGGCTGTCGGAGAAGGCAATCACGGAGCTGAACCGAGTCATCGAGCTGGATCCGGATCATGCCGAGGCTCTATATCAACTGGGGAATCTCCATCTGCGCCGGCGTGAGCACCGGAAGGCGGCACCCGTCCTGGCGCGTCTGGTCGAATTGCGGCCGGACTTGGCCGAGGCCCACTACCAGCATGCCGAAGCCCTGAAGGGGCTGGGTGACCCGGTTGGGGCCATCCAGGCACTGGAAAAAGCCCTGAAGATCCAAAAGGGAAACTACGAAGTCATTCGCGAACTGGGACGTTTGTACGAACAGACGGGACGGCCGGACCGGGCCGTGGAGATCTATCTGTCGGCTCCTCAGCTCCTGGCGGACCCCGAACTCCAGATGCGCACCGGAAGGCTGTTGGGCCAACAGGGCCGGCACGGCCAAGCTGTCGATCTGCTGCGGAAGGGAAGGGCGCAGAATCCGCAGGATCCGGCGTTGGTGCTTGAATTGGGCCGCGCGCTGATGCGGGCCCGCAAGTATGAAGAGGCCTCGGAGCTGTTCAGCCGCGTCCTGGAGAGCAATCCGAAGCAGATGCAGGCGATCCTGGAGTTGTCTCGTCTCGAGGCGGTTCAAGGTGAGCGGGAGAGCGCCATCGGGCGGTTGCAGCGCCTTCTTGCCGATCTGGGCAACCCTGAATCGCAGGAAGAGCGGGAGTTTCGAGAACAGGTCCAAACCACTCTGGCCCACGTCCACCAGGAATCACGCCAGTACCAGGAGGCCATACGGAATTTCCGTGAGTTGCTGGCGGGCCGACCCGGGGATCCTCATCACAAGGCCAGGCTCATCTACGCCTTGAAGGACGCGGGAAAGCTGGATGAGGCACTTTCCCTGGCCGGGGAGTTGCTCCAGGACCATCCTCGCGATCCGGACGCCCTCGCGACACGAGCCCAGATGCTCTCGGCAAGCGACCGGCTGTCGGAAGGTGTGAAGCTGGTGCAAAGCGGCCTGAGCCGTGAGCGGGACCCCGAGACCTATTACCGCATCATCAGCCAACTCTACATGGATCACAAGAATTACGGGAAAGCCGAAAAAGCCATCAAGGAAGGACTCGGCCTCAAGCCGGACAGTGAACCCCTCAAGTTTCGGCTCGCGTCCGTCTACGAAAGACAGGAGAAACTTCCTGACGCCGAAGCCGAATTCAAGAGGATTCTGGAGTCCAACCCGGACCACGCCGGCGTCCTCAACTATCTGGGTTACATGTGGGCAGATCGGGGGATCCGTCTCCACGAAGCGTTGGACTACATCAGAAAAGCGACGGAAATGGACCCGTACAACGGAGCCTATCTGGACAGCCTGGGATGGGTCTACTTCAAGCTGGATCGCCTTGACGAGGCCGAGGTCAATCTGAAACGGGCGGCTCGTCTGATCGAAGACCCGACGATTTTCGATCATCTGGGAGATCTGTACATCGAACTCGGCCAGCTTGAGACCGCACTTCAGTATTACGAGCGGGGCGTGAGCGTGGCCGCCGACGAGGAATTCCAAAGACTTCAACGGAAAGTAGCTGACTTGAAGCGGCGCCTTTCGTCAAAAGCCCCGTGATCTGCGACAGCCCTCGCGGGAAATCCGCAAATTGACTCATTCCACGCTCTGATTGGTTGCGTTGCCTTCACTTGCTCTCCCCTCCTTTGCCAAGACCAACTGGATCCTGAAGATTCTGGGTCTTCGGGAAGACGGGTTTCATGAGTTGCGAACCGTCTTCCAGCTGCTGGACTTGAGGGACGAACTCTTCCTGCGGGTCATTGCAGATCCGGAGATTCGGATTCAGGTTCAGGGCCGGGCCGCACCGGCGGGACCCGAGAACCTGGTGTGCCGCGCCGCGCGCCTGCTGAAGCGGAAAGCGGGCGTGTCCTCCGGAGTGGAATTGACCCTGACCAAGAGCATCCCTCTGGGCGCCGGCCTCGGCGGCGGTTCGGGGAATGCGGCAGTGACCCTCCTGGGACTGAACCAGCTGTGGGGTTGCGGCCTCAGTCTCTCCGAACTGACAATGTTGGCGGCAGAACTCGGCTCCGATGTCCCATTCTTCCTCCGGGGGGGGGCCGCTCTGGGCGAAGGCCGGGGAGAACTCATCACTCCGTTGCCGGACCTCAGGCGCTCCTTGGACATCATGCTCTTTTACCCGGGCCGCGGTCTCTCCACGAAGGCAGTGTATTCCATGCGTAATTGGGGGGTCTGGGAGGGCGGCGAAAAGTTGACAAGGGCCGGGACGAAGAATACAATCCATCGCTTCTCACGCTTCAGAGACGGTCTGCATTGGGCCCATCTGAAGAACGACTTCGAAACGCTGCTGTTCCAGCGCTACGGCTTTCTCGAAGAGGCGAGAAAAGCCCTCATCGCCTTGGGTTGCGAGAGAGTCATGGTTTGTGGGAGCGGCTCGACGCTCATGGGCTTGGGGTGCCGGGACCGGCACCAATGGGGAGAAAAGCCATCCGCCTGTCCGGAAGGCGGAGAACTGAAATTCTGCTCCACTCTTTCCAGAAGACGTTATAGGAAACTACTCAGAGAATCGGGGCTCGACGTTCTGGCCTGACCACTTCGATTCCGATCGTATGGGGTCCGGAAGCGGGTCGACGCGGGATTGATTCCATGTCCAGTTTGAAGATCTTTACAGGCAGCGCCAATGCCCCTCTCACGGAGGAGATCTGCCACCATTTGGGAGAACCTCTGGGTCGGGCGAACCTGACCCGATTCAGCGACGGCGAAGTCAATTTCCAGATTCTCGAGAACGTGAGAGGAAAGGATGTCTTCGTGGTTCAGCCCACCTGTCCGCCGGTGGGCGAAAACCTGATGGAACTCCTGATCATGCTGGATGCCTTTCGGCGTTCCTCGGCACGGCGAGTCACGGCCGTGGTTCCCTATTACGGCTACGCCCGTCAGGACCGCAAGGACAAACCGCGAGTGCCCATCTCGGCCAAATTGGTGGCGGACCTTCTGACCGCGGCCGGGACCCATCGGCTCCTTTCCATGGACCTGCACGTGGGACAGATCCAGGGGTTTTTCAACATTCCCGTGGACCATCTCTTCGCCACTCCGGTCATCCTCTCCCATTTGAAGAACAAGATGTCGTTGATTCGGCCCACAGTGGTTTCACCCGACGCGGGAGGCGTGGAGCGGGCCCGGTTCTACGCGCGGAGAATGGGAGCCAATCTGGCCGTCATCGACAAGCGCCGGGTCGGGGTGAACACGGCCATGGTCATGCGCATCGTGGGCGACGTAGACGGCCGGGACGTGGTCATCATCGATGACATGGTCGACACGGCGGGGACCCTGGTTCAGGCCACAGACGCCCTGAGAAAACAGGGAGCCCGGAGGCTCTTCGCCGCCGCCACCCACGCCGTCCTTTCGGGGCCGGCCGTGAAACGCCTTCGCGAATCGAACTTCGAAGGAATTGTCGTCACCAACACGGTGTGGATCAGTCCGGAAAAGCGGATTCCCAAGATTCACACCTTGAGCGTCGCCGGTCTGTTGGGCGAGGCGATCCGGTCGATCCATGAGGAAACCTCGGTGAGCCGGCTGTTTGTCAGCTGATCCTGAATGCGGAAACCGAGTTGCTCCGGTGGCCCGCTTTCTCAAGACGGTTCGAACACACGAATGAGGAGTTGGAGGAAATGCCTGGATTGACGGTGGAGTCGCAGATACGCCAAGAATTCGGGAAGAACGCCAACCGGCGGCTCCGTGCCGCGGGACGGGTGCCTGGAATCGTCTACGGTCGCAATATGGAGCCGGTTGCCGTCTCGGTCGATCCCAAAGATCTGGACCGGATCCTTTTCTCCGATACCGGCCACAACACGATTTTCACGTTGAAATACCAAGACCAGGAGAAAAATGTCCTGATTCGGGCGCACCAGCGTGATCCGGTGGGTGAGGAGTTCCTCCACGCCGATTTTATGGCCGTATCCATGGACCGGACCATGATCTTCGACGTACCCGTGGAGATCGTGGGCACGGCCGCCGGTGTGAAGATGTATGGGGGCATTCTGGACATCGTGGTGCGCGAGATCCATCTGGAGTGTCTCCCCGGGAACTTGCCCGATCACATTCGCGTCGATGTCACCGACCTTGAGATTGGAGACTCGATACGGGTGGAACAACTGGACGTGGATACGGACAATGTAACGATTCTCTCCGACCCGGACCTGACGATCCTGACGATAGCGGCTCCATCGGTCGAGGCGGAAGCCGAAGAGACCCTGCTGGAAGACGAAACCGCCGAACCGGAGATCGCGGGAGAAGGCCAGCTGGAAGGAAGCCAACCCGCGGAGTAGCTCTGGTGTTTCTGGTCGTTGGGTTGGGCAACCCGGGCCGCCGGTACGCAGCGACCCGACACAACGCGGGTTTCATGCTGGTCGACCGCTTGGCGGACCTGAGTACCGCACGGTTCGGTCCCGCCGCCGGCAACTCTCGAGTCTGCCGGGTCGAACGCGAGAGCGGATCCCTGATTCTGGCAAAACCGCAAACCTACATGAATCTCAGCGGAGTGGCGGTTCGCTCGTTGCTTGTTCACTATGGCGTCGATCCTGAGGAGCTCTTGGTGGTCTACGACGAGGTTCAATTGCCGTTGGGACGATTGCGGGTCCGCCGGTCGGGCAGCTCGGGTGGACAGAAGGGTATGGAATCGATCATTCAAATCGTGGGAACGAAACAGATTCCACGGTTGAGAATCGGAGTGGGCGGCGACTCGGTGGGCGGCGATCTGACCGACTATCTGCTCTCCCCCTTCTCCTCGGATGAGCGGCGGGTGTTGGACTCCGTACTGGACCGTGCGGTCCTGGGTATCGACACGATTATGACCCAGGGCCATTTACGGGCCATGGATCTGGTCAATGGTTGGAGGCATGAAATCCTCTGACCACTGAACTGAAAGGTGGGTTTTCGATGGTCTATGCGAATTTTCTTTCTGCCGGAGAACTGGTCCCCGCAGTGGGGGCGGTAGCCTTGGTCGGACTCCTCGCAGCCGGCCTGATCTACCGATTCATCAACAAGATAGACATTCAGGACAAGACGATGCGCCGCATCTCCGACGCGATCCATGACGGAGCCATGGTGTTTCTGCGCCGGGAGTACGGGATTCTGGCCATCTTTGTCGTGGTGGTCTTCCTCCTGCTCTGGTGGAGTCTTTCGGCGGGAACCGGAATGGCCTTTCTGGCCGGAGCGGTCCTGTCCATGATCGCCGGTTTCTTCGGCATGAAGGCGGCGACCCGCGCCAACGTCCGAACCACTCAGGCCGCCTCAGCCTCCGGAATCGGCGAAGCCCTGAACGTGGCCTTCTCCGGAGGAGCCGTGATGGGGCTCTCGGTTGCCAGCCTGGGCATGTTGGGGATCTGCATCGCCTTCCTGCTCTACAGCAACGGCTTCATTTCCGAGCGCGACATCAACGGCTTTGCCATGGGCGCCAGTTCCATCGCACTTTTCGCCAGAGTGGGCGGCGGAATCTATACGAAGACGGCGGACGTGGGCGCCGATCTGGTGGGCAAGGTGGAAGCGGGAATTCCGGAGGACGACCCGAGAAACCCGGCCACCATCGCCGACAACGTGGGCGATTGCGTCGGAGACACGGCCGGCATGGGAGCGGACATTTTCGAGAGTTACGTCGGCTCGGTGATCGCCACAATTGCCATCGCAGCGGCTGGGACCAGTCAGATTCTCATGATCGGGGATGCCGAAAAGAGCCGTTACATGCTGTTTCCCCTGGTGGTCATCGGCATCGGCCTCATCGCTTCCCTCATCGGTGTGGTTTCCATTCGCGTGCTCCGCAATCTCAGTCCGGCTGCGGTGCTCCGCAATGCCACATATGTGAGCGCCCTGCTGCTGCTGGCAGGGACCTGGGCCGCGGTCCGTGCGCTGGAACTCGAGTCGGGCGTCTTCTACGCGGTCTTTTTCGGGGCCGCCGCAGGAGTCCTCATTGGATTGCTGACCGAGTGGTATACGTCGGGCAATCCGGTCCGCCGCATTGCCGAATCCTGCAAGACCGGCGTCGCCACAAATATCATCTCGGGTCTGGCCGTGGGGATGGAGTCGACGGCTCTCCCCATACTGACCATCGCCGGAACCATCCTTGTCGCTTACAACTTCGCAGGCCTCTACGGAATCGGGATCGCCGCGGTGGGCATGCTGGCGACGGTGGGTGTGACCATGTCGGTCGACGCCTACGGCCCCATCGCCGACAATGCCGGCGGAATCTCCGAAATGAGCGGCCTGGGTCCGGATGTCCGGAAGATCACGGACAGCCTGGATTCCCTGGGCAATACCACCGCCGCCATCGGCAAGGGGTTCGCCATCGGCTCGGCGGCACTCACCGCTCTGGCCCTGTTTTCGGCCTATTCCCAGACCGTGGCCCAGAGCCTGCCCGGCAAGCAGCTTCAGCTGGATCTCATCGATCCCCGGGTCGTCGTGGGCTTCTTCATCGGGGGAGCCCTCCCGTTCTTTATCGGGAACCTCACCATGTCCTCAGTGGGACGCGCGGCCTTCAAGATGGTGGAGGAGGTACGGCGCCAGTTCAGGGAGATTCCGGGGCTCATGGAAGGCAAGGCCGAACCGGACACGACCCGGTGCATCGATATCTCCACCCGGGCGGCTTTGAAGGAGATGGTGGCTCCCGGTATCACCGCCGTGGCGGCCCCCGTAATCGTCGGTTTCGTGCTGGGACCCCATTCTCTCGGAGGCATGCTGGCCGGGTCGATGCTGGTGGGCGTGCTGTTGGCGCTCTTCATGTCCAACGCCGGCGGTGCCTGGGACAACGCCAAGAAGATGATCGAGGAGGGCATCCTGGGAGGCAAGGGCTCGGATGCCCACAAGGCGGCCGTGGTGGGAGACACGGTGGGGGACCCGTTCAAGGACACGAGCGGTCCGTCCATGAACATCCTGGTCAAGCTCATGTCCATCGTCGCGCTGGTGATCGCGCCGCTGTTGGTTTAGCAGCCCATGGCTGGACCCGGCGATTATGGCTCCACGCTGTCAGCAGAGACGGGGGCTGTGCTACACTTGACAACTTCCGAAAATGTGGTTCGAACCACAGAGGATCGAGCAATCGAATGAGGGAATACGAAGCAATTTTCATTCTGGCTCCAACGCTGGACGAGGAGCAGATCCAAACCATAATCGACAGCCTCAGCAAGGCCGCCGAGGAGCGCGGGGCCGAGGTGGCCAATGTGGACAGGTGGGGGCGCCGGCGTTTGGCTTTTCCGGTGAAGAAACACAAGGACGGGCATTTCGTCATTTTCACCTTGCGGGCCGACTCCAACGACGCGGTGCGTGAATTGGAGCGGCGGTTCAAGGTCAGTGACTCCATCATCCGTTTCCTCACCATTCGCGTCGACTTGGAGCGCAAGCGCGCCGAAGGCAGAAGAAAGAAAAAGGAACGGCGGAAGGCCGAGCCGGAAACACCCGCGCCGGCAGAGGGTTCCGCGCCCCGGGAAGCGAGTCATGCCTAGAAGACGCAGGTTTTGCAAGTTCTGCGCCGACAAGATCGAATACATCGACTTCAAAGATGTGAGGATGCTGAATCAGTACGTGCCGGAGCGGGCCAAGATATCTCCCCGCAGACTCAGCGGCGTCTGTGCGCCGCATCAGCGCAAGTTGAAGCGGGCCTTGAAGCGAGCTCGCCATCTGGCCCTCCTTCCCTACGTCTCGGACTGACCTCCGCCCACTGTTTTTCCACTGAGGGGCACGACCATGGAACTGATTCTGGTGGGAGATGTCGAGCATCTCGGGCGGCGCGGCGATGTGGTTCGCGTGGCCAAGGGTTACGGACGAAACTACCTGCTGCCCAAGGGGCTGGCGCTGCTTTCGACTCCGGCCAACCTGAAGCTGGTGGAGTCGCAGAGGCTGGCTCAGGCCCGGCGGCAAGCCAAGAGCAAGGCAGAGGCCGAGCTTCTGGCCGAGGAATTTACGCGCCGGCACGCCGTGCTGAGTCGAAGGGCGGGAGAAACGGGAGTGCTGTTCGGCTCGGTGACATCGAGAGACGTCTCCGACCTGCTCTCCGCAAACGGGTTCGAAGTGGATCGCCGCAAGATCACGCTGGAGCACCCCATCAAGAGCATCGGCAACTACCGATTGGACATTAGTTGCCACGCCGAGGTCACGGCCCAGCTTCTGGTTTCCATCGTTGCCGAGGAAGAGGCTCCGGTGCAGAGGCTGAAACTGCAGGATGACGAGTCCAACCGGTTGGTGGCCGAGTTGGAGTTCCTGGTCGATGAGATGAAGTCAGCCGAAATCGAAACTCCCGATTCGGATGCCGGTGAACAGTAGATTACCTGGGAGTCTGGGCGGCAGAAATTGATCTGCCGCGCAGACTCCTGGTCCACCACAGCCGTGACAATCGCGTCTGGCTTGTTGACCGACTTCCGCATCTTGCCCCAACCTCGACAGCCCGTGGCGAAAGTCGTCGCGGCATTCGACCGGGTCTGCATCCCGGCGGACTGCGTTCCGACTCGATCACATGCTCCCGGTAAGCTCCCTCATCGCGCCTTGTCCGGCGGGCGCAGCTCCGGTCTCGGTGCTTTGCGGGACTTTCACCACGGACTGTCAATATAATCGGGGCGCATGAATTCCTCCTCGCTGGAGAAGACACTCCCTCACAGCGCCGAAGCGGAACGAGCCGTCCTGGGGGCGGTGCTGCTGGACAACCAGGTATTCGACCAGGCGGCCGAGTTGCTGGTCAGCGAAGACTTCTATCTGGAAAGCCACCGCCGCATCTACGACACCATCGTCTCCCTGGCCGGAGCATCCCGGGCCATTGACATCCTGACCTTGCGGGAAGAATTGGTGCGGAGCACCCACCTGGACGCGGTGGGAGGCGTTTCGTATATCGCCTCCCTCGTGGACGGCGTTCCCCGTGTCGCCAACATTGAACACTACGCCAGCATCGTCAAGGAGAAGGCCATCCTTCGAAAGCTGGTCCACTCCGCCAACGACATTCTGAATCGCAGTTTTTCCGACGAGGAGGATCCCGGGCTTCTCCTGGAGGAGGCGGAGAAGGCCATTTTCCAGATCGGCCAGGAGAGATCCCGCACCGGATTCGCCCCTCTGCAGGAACTCCTTTCCTCGGCCTACAAGCACGTGGAGCTCCTCAACGAGCACAAGGGAGTGGTCACCGGAATCGCCACCGGATTCACCCAGCTCGATCAGATGATGTCGGGCCTGCAGGACTCCGATCTCATCATCATCGCGGCGCGGCCCGGTCTGGGAAAGACCAGTATGGCGCTGAACATTGCCCAACATGTGACGGGGCAGCAGCAGAAAGTCGTGGGTCTGTTCAGCCTGGAGATGTCCTCCCAGCAGTTGGCCCTGCGGCTACTCTGCTCCGAGGCTCGGGTAGACAGCCACAAAATGCGTTCCGGATTCCTTTCCAAGCAAGACTGGACCCTGATGGCCGGGGCTCTGAGCCGCCTCTCACAATCTCGGCTCTTCATCGACGACACTCCCGGCATCTCCCTCTTGGAGATGCGTTCCAAGGCCCGGCGGTTGGCGTCGGAACATGGACTGGATCTGCTCATCGTGGATTATCTCCAGTTGATGTCCGGAGAGGTCTCGGGACGGCGGCGGCACGAGAACCGGCAGCAGGAGATTTCCACCATCAGCCGGTCGCTGAAGGCCATGGCCAAGGAGTTGAACGTGCCCCTGATCGCCATCTCCCAGTTGAGCCGGGCGCCGGAGCAGAGACGGGGGAACCACGAGCCCCAGTTGTCGGATCTGCGCGAGTCCGGTTCCATCGAGCAGGACGCCGACGTGGTCCTCTTCATCTTTCGAGAGTCCTTCTACAAAAAAGAGGAGGACCTGGACGACGAGGATCGCTTCGCCCAGATCATCATCGGAAAACAGCGAAATGGTCCCACGGGTCGGGTGAAGCTGGCATTCGTGGATCAGTGGACCCGTTTCGAGAACCCCGCTTAGCCCCGGTCTCTGCCGGACCGGAAGTGGTGACTTTTTGCCACGGGCGGCTGATAGAATTTCCGCAATGGTTGCAGCTCCCCTCAAGCACTCGCACGTCTGCAGCAAGTGCGGCTTCCAGAGTCCCAAGTGGTTCGGCCGTTGCCCCTCTTGCGGCGACTGGAACGCCCTGGTGGAGGAACAGGTTTCCGCTTCCGGCAAATCCGGACCGGCCGTGCCGGCGCACGCTTATGCGGAGATTCAGGGCCGCGGGCTGCAACGGATGACTACCGGCAACCCGGAGGTCGACCGGACCCTGGGTGGCGGGATCGTTCCCGGTTCCCTGATTCTGTTGGGAGGGGAGCCGGGGATCGGAAAGTCGACCCTCCTGCTTCAGGTGGCCGAGAGCCTCTCGAACCAGGGCCGTCCCGTCCTCTACGTGGCGGGAGAGGAGTCCGTCGAGCAGATTCGCCTTCGCGGTGATCGGTTGCAGGTCAAGGGGACGCGGCTCCACCTGCTGGGAGAAACCTGTCTGGAGCGGATCCTGGTCCAGATCGCGAGTCTCCGGCCTTCGGTCGTGATCGTGGACTCGATCCAGACCATGTTCAGCGAGGCCTCCGATTCCATCCCGGGCAGCATTAGCCAGATTCGAGACTGCGCCGCCGAGTTCCTGGCCTTTGCCAAGCGGGAAAGCGTTCCGATCCTGCTCATCGGGCACATCACCAAGGACGGGTCTCTGGCGGGACCCAAGGCACTGGAGCACATCGTGGACGTGGTGCTCTACTTCGAGGGAACTCGCCACCGGAACGAAAAGATCGTCCGGGCGGTCAAGAACCGGTTCGGTCCGTCCAACGAGCTGGGCATCTTCGAAATGTCCAGCCGCGGACTTCGCTGTGTCGAGAACCCGTCCAGGCTTTTCCTCTCCCAGCGTAGCGAGCGGGTATCGGGATCCGCCGTCACCTGCACCATGGAGGGTTCCAGGCCGGTCCTGGTGGAAGTCCAAGCTCTGGTCAGCCAGAGTGGTTTCAGCACCGCCAGGCGGATGACGGACGGAGTCGACGCCAACCGGGTGGCACTTCTCTTGGCCATGCTGGAGAAACGTCTGGGGCTGGATCTTCTGGGTAGTGACGTCTACATCAACGTCGCCGGCGGCTTCTCCCTGACCGAGCCGGGAGTCGACCTGGCCATCGTCGCAGCCATTGTGTCGAGCCTGGGGAACCGCCCTATTCCCGAGTCGACGGTCGTTTTCGGAGAAGTCGGCCTCGCTGGTGAGATCCGGGCCGTCAGCTTCCCCCAAAACCGGGTCAAGGAAGCGTCAATGATGGGCTTTCGCAACCTGATTCTGCCCGCCAACAGCCTGCCCTTGAGTGAACCGGTTCGCGGGGTTTCCTTGCAGGGCGTGGCCACGGTCGGCGAGTGCCTCGAAGCCATCGCGGTCCCGGGAATCGGACCTTGACGGGACTGATTCTGGCGGCTGCCGGCAGTGGCTCCCGCTTCGGTTCCCAGGTCCCAAAGCAGTTCTTGAGGATGGGAGGCGAGCGCCTGTATCGGCTCGCCCTCGACCCTTTCCTTCCATTCCTGGACGAGGCGGTCGTATTGGTGCCGGAAGACTGGATCGAGACGGTCCGAAAAGAGTTGTCGGCAGGGGCTTCCGGGGACAAGAGGTTGCGGGTGGCCCCAGGTGGGCGACACCGTCAGGATACCGTGGCCAGGGGCCTCGAAGTACTTTCGCCTCGCGTGGAGATCGTCCTGGTCCACGATGCGGCCCGGCCCTTCGTTGATGGCCCGCTCATCGCCCGGGTGATTCGGGCGGTCCGCCGAGGGAGCGCCGCGATTCCCATCTTGAAGATTCGGGACACGGTAAAGGAGGTGGCTTCGGGCAGGGTGGAGCGAACTCTGGAGCGCGAGCGCCTGGGCCTGGCCCAGACTCCTCAGGGATTTCCGGCGGAAATTCTCAGGGAGGCCGTCCGAAGAGCCGGACAGGACCACTTCTACGGGACCGACGAAGCCTCCCTGGTGGAGCGCATCGGAGTGGAGATTCAGGCCGTGGCGGGAGACCCCAGGAACCTCAAGGTCACATTCGAGGGGGACCTGTGAGATCTCGCACGGTCACCGGCGGTTCGGAAACCCTGCCACGCCTTCGCAGGAACGGAGTGCAGACATGACGGAAGGGTTTCGTGTCGGCCTGGGATTCGACTTTCACCCTTTTGGACCGGATCGCCACCTCTTGCTGGGTGGTGTCCGGATCCCGCATTCCCTGGGTTTGCAGGGGCACTCGGACGCCGACGCACTGCTCCACGCGGTGACCGACGCCTTGCTGGGCGCCGCCGGGCTGAGGGACATCGGCACCTGGTTTCCCGACTCCGATCCGGCTTACCGCGACAGCTCCAGCCTGACGCTTCTGGAGAGGGCGTATGAGCTGGTCCGGGACCGGGGGTTTTCCGTCGTCAACCTGGACATCACCGTGCTGGCGGAAGCCCCCCGGATCCAGCCCCACGTGGAGGCCATGAAGGCGAATCTGGCGAGGCTGCTTTCGGTGGAGCCGGGGCGGATCGGCCTCAAGGCAACCACCATGGAAGGTTGCGGCACCATCGGCCGCCGCGAGGGAATCGCCGTTCAGTCGGTCGTGCTCCTGGTCCAAACCGGCGGGGACACGTGATGGGAACGAGCGCGATCATGGCGGTGGCCAGGGACGCCGCACTGGAGGGGGGGCGAGTCCTGCTGGAATACCTGGACTCCGATGTCGAGGTGTCCGCCAAAGGCCCCAGAAACCTGGTGACGGAGGCCGATCTCGCCGCCGAGAGGACTATTATCGACATCATCCGGCGCCATTTCCCCCACGATTCCATTCTGGCCGAGGAATCCGGCGTTCATGGAGCGAGCGAGCGGCAATGGGTGATCGATCCCTTGGACGGCACCACCAACTATTCCCACCGGTACCCCTTTTTCAGCGTTTCCGTGGCCTATCGGGTCGAAGACCGGATCCGACTGGGAGTCGTCTACGATCCGGTGGCGGAAGAACTCTTTTCGGCGACGTCGGGCGGCGGAGCGCAACTCAACGGCAAGTCGATCCGCGTGTCCGAACAAACCGATCTGGAAAACGGCTTTCTCGCGACGGGTTTCTCCTACGATTACCGGGAGATGGAGATGAACCTGGAACTGTTTGCAGGGGTGTCCCGCAAGGTCCAGGCCGTGCGTCGTGACGGATCGGCTGCGCTCGATCTCTGTTACGTTGCATGCGGGCGTTTTGACGGTTACTGGGAGTTGAGTCTGAGTCCCTGGGACATGGCGGCCGGCTGGCTGGTGGTGGAGGAGGCCGGAGGACGGGTCAGCGATCTGGACGGTTCTCCGTTCCAATTGGAGGAACGGACGGTCCTGGCCAGCAATGGCCGGATTCACCATGACTTGCTCGAAATGCTGCGGCCGGGCTGATTGCGTCTCCCCCTTTGCGGTCACCATGAACGGGCTGTGCCGTTCGAAAATAGTCGCCATTGGCTGCTAGACTGAATCGAGATGAGAGTCGCCATTGGGAGCACTCGTCCCGCCAAGGTGAATGCCGTAAAACAGATCTGGGAACAGCTTGCGAGAAGGATGCCTCGTGGGATCGATGAGCGCGTCGACTTCGTCTGTTACGACGTCCCCACCGATGCTCCGAACATTCCCACAACCTCGGCGGATCTGTCCTGGAGCGCGCTGAGTCGTGTGGACCATCTCATCATGCAGCTGAAGCGGGAGCGGAGCGAGGCCGACTTCTATGTCGGCCTGGAGGAAGGATTCAACGTGATCGCTTCCTCGGGGGCTCGACGGCAGGTTGTCCTGGAGAGTTGGGTTTACGTGTCGGACGGTCTCAACGGTTATTTCGGCCATGGCAACGGAATATCGGTTCCGTCTCAAATTGCCGATCCGGTGATCGATCGAGGGATCGAACTGGAGATCGTCATCGACCGGTTTTGCCGAGCTCGGCAGCTGCAATCCGGACAGGAAGGCTGGATGCTCCTGAGCCAGGAGCGCCTGAGCCGGGACCAGTCCTACGCCCTGGCTCTCACCGCGGCGTTCGCTCCCTTCTACAACACACACGTCTACGGGTAGGAGAGGGGACATCCCTGTCCCCCTCCACTTTTTCCCCACACTTCGTCGGACGGTCCTTCCTCGCCCGGTCCCACGTCGCCTGGCCGTTGCTCCCAACCGGCGGCAAGAAAGCCGGCGCTCCCTCAGCCTGATCCGGACAGGCCCTCCTTGACGCGGATGGCCAGCTTTTCTCCCAGGAAGGGGACCAACTCTTCGGTGGTGGCGCGCCGGATTCGGTTGACGCTGCCGAAGTTGCGCAACAGCCGCTTCTTGCGTTTCTCGCCGATGCCGCGGATCCGGTCCAGCTCGGAACCGAAATCCCGAATCGAGCGGCGCTTTCGATGGTAGCTGACCGCGAAACGATGCGCTTCGTCCCGGATCTCCTGGACCAGGTGCAACAGGGGCGAGCCCCGGTCCGGGACCAGGGCTCCTTCCCTCCCCTTGACGAAGATGTGCTCCTCGCGCTTGGCCAAACTGATCAGGGGCGTGTCTTCGACCCCCAGCTCGGATAGCGCCTGGTACGCGCTGTGCAGCTGCCCCTTGCCTCCGTCGATGAGAATCAAATGGGGGAGGGCCTGTTTTTCGTCGAGCAGACGCCGGTATCTCCGGCGGACGGCTTCCCGCATGGCCGAATAGTCGTCGGGGCCGGACACCGTCCTGATCCGGTATTTCCGGTACTCGCTATGCTCCATCCGTCCGTCCAGACAGACCACCATGGAAGCGACCGTCTCCTCTCCCTGGATATTGGAGACGTCGAAGGCCTCGATTCGAGCGGGAGTCTCCTCCAGATCCAGAAGACTCCGGAGTTCCTCCAAGACCTTCAATCGGGCGGTCCTCAAGACTTTGAAACGGCGCTCGAACGCCACCTTGGCGTTGCGTTCGACCAATAGCAGGAGGTCGTGCTTGCTGCCCCTCCGGGGCACCAGGATACGGACCTGCCGCCGTTGTCCCATGGTTCGCCGGCTGTCCAGCCAGGTCCGGATCAACTCCTGGTCCTCGGCCTCCGCGGGAAGATAGATCTCGCCCGGAACAAATCCGGAATTCAGGTAGTATTGCTGGACCGCATCCCTCAGGAAACGAGCGGGATGGAAATACTCCAGGTCCTCCCAATAAAACTCCCGTTTCCCGACGATCCTGGCGTTCCGCATGGTGAAGAGCTGCAGGGCCAGTCGGGGCCCCTCCCGGTAGTAGGCGAAGATGTCCACGTCTGACGGCCCACTCATAATCATCTTCTGCTTCTCATTGAGTTCCCGGACCATGCGGATTCGATCCCGGTAAAAGGCCGCCGTCTCGTACTGCAGTTTCTCGGAAGCGGCCAGCATCCGGCGGGTCAGATTCCGGAGCAATTCCTCGTTCTTTCCCTCCAGCAGCAGGATCACGTCCCTGACCGCTGCGGTGTACTGGGACTGGGAACAGAGACCCGTCACGCACGGACCCAGGCAGCGTTTGATGTAGTACTCGAGACAAGGTCGATCCAGACTTCCGTCGATCTCCATGTCGCAGGTTCGGAGCAGAAAATGGCGGTTGATGATCTTGATGGTGTTGCGGGCCAGAGAGGCCGGCAGGAAAGGCCCGAAGTAGAGGGCTCCGTCTCGCAGCTTGCGCCGGGTGAGCAGGACCCTGGGGAAGTCCTCGTTCACCGTCAGCTTCACCAGCAGGAAGGATTTGTCGTCCTTCAGGTTCACGTTGAACTTGGGCTTGTGTTTGCGGACCAGGTTGCTCTCCAGGATGAGAGCTTCCACTTCGGTATCGGTGACGATGAACTCGAGATCCCGAATCTGGCGCTTCAGAACCTCCGTCTTCTGGTCCCAGGACCGGCTGGCCTGGAAGTAGGAGCGCACCCGGTGCCTGAGGCTCTTGCCCTTACCGATGTAGATGATCCGCTGCTCGGCGTCCCGGAACAGGTAGACGCCGCACTTGTCCGGAAGGTGCCCGAGCCGGGCCTCCAGAACCTCCTCACTCATCGAATGGAATTATAGCAACCGGCAGGGAAGGACCCGGTTGATGAGAGGATCGCCAGCTGCTAGCTCAGCGTATCTATGGGAATTTCCCGATCCCAGCCGTGGCGCAGAACCCGGACCTGAACCCGTTGCCTGCCGAACCGCATGGCCTCGTTGTAGTCGGGAACGTAGATGTCGATGATTCTGCCCTTGATCGCGGAACCGGTGTCGAGAACCCTGTAGATCCCACTGTAGCTGCCGGCTCTCACCTGGATGACCGATCCCAGAGGAATTCTGGAAGGATCGGCCGCCACAATGCCCCGTTTGACGCGCACACCGGAACGGGTCACCCCCTTGAGGCAGTAGGCTGTGGCGACAAAGACGCGATATCCGGAATCCCGCGGTCCCACAAACTGCCCTGCGGACGCCGATTCCTGCCGGAAAAATCCGAGCAGGGCGCCTGTTTCGGGATCAGAAAGCAGACCGATCCCCGCTGATGCGCTCAGCACGATCGCCCCGGACAAAATAACGACAACTTTCCCAAATCGATTCATTCCGGAACCTCTCTCCAAACTCCGGACCGCCTATTTGACGGATTCCTGGGCCTTCTGTCAACCTCTTCGGACGAAATTTAGATTCCAAATAACCGAAAAAGTTTCATATTTGACGCAAGTTTGGCTCATTCGGCCTCTGCAGGCGATCCAGACCCGCCATTCGCCGGTGCGAATCATCGAACCTGAGAGCGAGCGGGCCCAGAGCCCTCTGGAATCGTTTGTGACTTTTTCGGAGATTGTGTTACTTTAGCGGCCCATGAACCTGCCCAACGGCCTAACGGTTTCGCGAATTTTTCTGGTGCCCCTGCTTCTCGTCGTGCTGCTGACGGGGAAGTTCAAGGACCGGGAATTGTGGGGATTCATCGTGTTCCTCGCCGCTTCGGCCACCGACTATTTCGATGGCTATCTGGCGCGTAAACGGTTGCAGGTAACCACGCTGGGGAAGCTCCTGGATCCGGTGGCGGACAAAGTGCTCATTTCGGCGGCCCTGGTCGCACTGGTGGAGTGGGGCGTGGCCTCAGCCTGGATGGTGATCCTGGTCATCGGCCGCGAGCTTGCCGTAACCGGACTCAGAAGCATCGCCTCGGCTCAAGGAGTCACCATCGACGCTTCCCGATTGGGGAAGGCCAAGATGTGGACCCAGGTGCTGTGCGTGAGCTGCCTGATCCTGGGACAACGGGATTCTGCCTGGCTGGCTAGCGCCGGACAATACCTGCTCTGGGCAGTGGTGATTCTGGCCTGCGCTTCCATGGTCGAATACTTCCACAGGTTCTGGGGCCGAATCGACGGCGGCGGCGGCGACTCCGGTTCGGTCGTGAACGGGTGAGACGCCCATGCCCAAACTCTGTCTTGCCCTGGGCGAGGAATCCCCGTCACGCCTGCTGGAAAAGATTCATCGATATGCGGGCCGGGTAGCCCTCATCGAATGCCGTCTGGATAGCCTTTCCACGCCCCAGGTCCCACCCCTGCCGGTCGGGACCCGGACCGAGTTCATCGCAACGTGCCGCCCCCCACGCGAGGGGGGAAGCTACACCGGTCCGGAAGCGGATCGATTGAACCTGCTCCTGGAGGCCGCGAGGAGCGGATTCCATTGGGTGGACGTGGAACATGACGTCCAGGAACTCCCGCCCTTCCCCGACACGACGCGACTGATCCGTTCTTTCCACTCCTTCGATACGTTTCCCGGAGATCTGAACCGGCTCTACGCCAGACTCGACGCCTTAAAGGGCGATATGGTCAAGATCGCCGTGATGGTCTCTTCCACCCGGGAGTTGGTGACCCTGTTGAGCTGGATGGAATCGGTCCCCCAGGGGGAAGCATACGTCCTGCTGGGCATGGGGGACTTCGGCCAGCCCTCCCGGGCCTTGGGCGCCTTCCTGGGGAACGCTTGGACTTTCGTGGCGGAGGAAGAAGGTGAGGGAACGGCGCCAGGTCAATTCAGCCTGGAAACCGCAGTGGACCTCTACCGGCTCGATTCCTGGAATCAGGCTCCCGATCTGTATGCCGTTCTGGGGAATCCGGTGGCTCATTCCCGGTCTCCGTGGATCCACAATCAGCTCTTCAGGCAACACGATTTCGAGCGCCGACTCTATCTCCCGATCCGGCTGGACGAGATGGAGCCTTGGTTCCACTACGTGGAGGGCAGCCGTCTGTCCTTCAAGGGATTCAGTGTGACTCTGCCGTTCAAGCAGGATGCCGCCGCCCTGGTGTCCCGAGACACTGCCGCGGCGCCCGCCATCAACACGCTGGTGCGCGAGGACGGCCGGTGGGAGGGATTGAACACGGACTATCGCGGGTTCCTGCAGCCACTTCTCTCCAGGACCCCCATTCGAGGAAAGGATGCTCTGGTCTTGGGAAACGGGGGCGTCGCTCACACCGTGACGGAGGCCCTGATCGGCCACGGAGCGAGGGTGACGGTGGCCGGACGCAGTGCGGAGCGGGTCGCACGGTTCGCGCGCCAATACGGCTGTGCCCATACCGTGCTCCCGGAACTTCCCGATTCCGCGTTTCTCTGCGTCAACACCACTCCGGTGGGCCAGTCCCCCGACGTGGACGCCTCGCTGCTGGCAGGGCCGGACCTGCGATTCGAATGGGTCTACGACCTGGTCTACCAGCCGGAGCAGACGAAGCTCTTGCGGCTGGCGGCTGGACAGGGCATCGGAACCATCTCGGGAATGGAGATGTTCGTAGAACAGGCGGCGCTCCAGTTCTCGGCCTGGACGGGCCGGGATCCGAACCGGGACGCCATGCTGGAACTGGTCCGGAGCCACCCGCAGTAGAACAGGATGAACTGGAAGCCATTCCAGGTCCGCGTCCCGGCCAGCACCAGCAATCTGGGGCCCGGGTTCGATACTCTCTCGGCAGCACTGAGCCTTTACCTGACCGTCGGCGTGGAACCCATCGAAGACGGCGGACTGGAATGGCCTCCGGATTGGAGCCTGCCCCTGGAGGAGAACGTCCTGGACCGGTCCCTGAGAGTCGCCTTCTCCGCCTTGGGCGTCGACATCCCCGGTATCCGTCTCAGCATCGACAACCCGATCCCCCTCACTCGCGGACTGGGCAGCAGCGGCGCCGCCATTATCGCGGGGATCAAGATCGCCGAGAAGATCACCGGTGAGCGCTTTTCCAACAATGACACCCTTCGGATCGCCTATCCCCTGGAAGGCCATCCCGACAATCTGGCCGCCAGCCTGCTGGGCGGATGGGTCCTTTCCTGGACCTCCGGAGCCCGGGTTCGCTCCCTGCAGCTATGTTCCGCCCTGCGTTGCCGTTTCGTCGTGGCCGTGCCGGACCAGACCATTTCCACACCCGAAGCCCGCGCCATCCTGCCGCGATCCTATGATCTGGCCGCTGCCGTGTTCAACATCCAGCGTTCCTCTCTGTTGGTGCATGCGCTTCACGCGGGTGAAGCCCGGCTCCTGAGGGAAGCGACGCTGGACCGGCTCCACCAGTCCTACCGGGCGAGCTTGGTGCCGGGATTGGAGAAGGTGCTTGGCGGACCTTCCCCGGAATGCGAATGGAACGCTTCGCTCTTGGGCACCTTCATCAGCGGTTCGGGTTCTACCGTGATCGCACTGGCCGACGGGCGCGAAGCGGAGATCGGCGCTTGGATGGTCCGGACTCTGGCGGTCGCCGGGACTCGCGCCCAATTCCGGGTTCTGGATCTGGACACCCAAGGCGCACGGGTCGAAGAATCTGCGTAGTCTTCTTCAGTGCTTTCCGGGGTCTCCGTCCCAGGTCATCCGTGAGACCAGCCAGATTGAACAGCCCGAGATGATCACCGACGGGATCAACTCGTAGGCGACGGAGGAGAGGAACTCGAGATTGCGCCAAACCAGGCTGGTCCCGGCGCCGATCAGGATTCCCGCCAGGCACCCGGCTCGAGTCATCTTCCGGTAGAAGAGGGCCATTACGAGTGGAGCGGTGAAGCATGCGGAGAGTCCGCCCCAAGCGTACAGGACCAGCTGATAAACGGTGGCTTCAGGATCCCAGGGATCGGTCGAGAGAGCCAGCAGCAAAGCTCCCGTTCCCAGCACGATGGTCACCACTCTCGATATCTTGAGCAGTTCCCGTTCCGAGGCCTGTTGCCGGAAGATGCGCTGGTAGACGTCCCGGGTCATGGAGCTGGCGGCGGAAAGCAGAAAGCTGTCGGCTGAAGACATGATGGCCGCCAGCATGGCCGAGACCAGAATTCCGGCAACCCAGGGATCCAGCACCTGGCGAGCCATCATGGGCAGCACCTGCTCCACGTTGAAAACCAGGGCGGAATCCAGCCTGGACTCCACCGTTCCGGCGGCCCCGGCCGCGAATTGATACCAGTAATGGGCGGTCAGCCCCAGAAGCACGGCTCCCGAAACGGCCAGGAGGTTCCAGCAGACGGACACCATGAAGGCCGTCTTCAGGTGGGAGACCTTCCGAACCGCCATGTAACGGGAGCAGAGGTGAGGTTGCCCCACGTAGCCGACCCCCACTCCGGCGTCCTCGAAAAGAAAGGTGAACAAAACCAGTCCTGTCAGCCCGGCGAACCAGTGATCCAGGTTGGCGCTGGCGGTCCCCGGCATCTCGGAGGAGACCTGGGAAAGGTGTCCCATGAGGGCATTCCAACCGCCCACGTTCGCCAGGCAGATCACGGGCAGGGCCGTAAGGGCGAACAACATCATGAAACCCTGAAGGAAGTCGGTCCAGGCAACGGCCCGGAATCCTCCCAGCAGGGTGTACACGATGATGATGACGGCAGCCAGCAACGTGGCTTCCGAGTAGTCGACGTAATCCAGAATGGCCGACATGGCTTTGCCCGCCGCCACGAACTGAGCCCAGAGATAGATGAGCATGAAGACCATGATTCCCGAGGTGGCGACCAGTTGAAGCGCGAATCCGTCTTCCTTGGAGAATCTCTTTTCAAAGTATTCGGGCAAGGTCAGGGCTCGAAGCCGCTCCGTCTGCCGCCGTAACCGCTTGGAGACCGACAACCAACTCACCGCGTCCCCCATGACACAGGCCATTCCCACCCAGATGGCGGAGAGTCCGTAGGTGAACGCACGAGCGGGGACGCCGATCAGCAACCAGCCGCTCATGGCGGAGGCTTCGGCAGACATCGCGGTGACGAAAGGCCCCATGGAGCGGTCGGCCAGCAGGAATCCCTTCAGGCTCTTGATGAAGCGGGCCGCATAGAGGCCCAGACCCAGCAGGATCACCAGATAAAGGACGAAGGAAATGATCATGCGATTCGGTTCCCGTAGAAGAACGGCAACTCTAGCAGCCGGGACCAGAAGTGGCTACGGCACTCCACCGGAGCTTCAAGCCGGCCCACGGTAGTGATTGGCGATCCCGGGGAGCCCCTTTCGAGAGTTGTTCCGGCGATCCCTCCGGCGATAGAATCCAGGCCGGATGGAGGCTTCTCCCCCCAAAACACTCGCATCCGTGGATCCCACCCGGCTTCCCCGGCATGCCCGGGCCGTCATCATCGGCGCCGGCGTGGTGGGCTCCAGCGCGGCTTACTACCTGACCCGTTACGGTTGGAACGACGTGGTCGTTCTGGACCAGGGTCCTCTGTTCCAGGTTCTGGGATCCACCTCACACGCTCCCGGTCTGGTCTTCCAAACCAATCCTTCCCGGACTGTCTGCCGGCTGGCCCAGTGGACCGTTCAGCTCTACCGCGAGTTGGGAACCGCATCGGAAGATCCCTGTTTCTACCCAGTGGGAAGCATCGAGGTGGCCTGCAGCCGAGAACGGCACCAGGAACTGAAGAGGCGCGTCGGTCTGGCCCGATCCTGGCAGTTGCCGGCGCGGATCCTGACCCCGGAAGAGGTCGAGTCCCTCATTCCCCATATCGATGCCCGGCGGGTCTACAGCGGGTACCACGTCCCCTCCGATGGCCTGGGAAAGGGCGTCCGCATCTTGAAGGCGCTGGCCCGGGAGGCCGGGAGCCGGGGCGCGCGCTTCGTCCCCGACGCCAGAGTGACCGCTATCGAGTCCCGCGATGGCAGGGTGACGGCAGTGGCCTGCAACCGCGGCCGCATCGAAACCGAGACGGTTCTTCTCTGCGCGGGAATCTGGGGTCCCCGTGTCGGCAAGATGGCGGGCGTTCCCGTTCCCATGCAACCCATGCAGCACCTCTATGCCCGTACGGACCCGCTTTCCGTGCTGGCGGATGCGGGCGAGGAGGTGACGCAGCCCGTTCTGCGGCATCAGGACCGCTCCGTTTATTTCCGGCAGGACTTCGACTGCTATGGCGTGGGCTCCTATCGCCACGAGCCACTGCCCGTGTACGCCGAGTCATTGGGGCTGGACTCGTCGGGTGCACCCCAATCGGCGCTCCGCCCGTTTCCATCCCACCACTTCGAGAACGCGCTGGCCGACTCCATGGAGCTGTTTCCGTGCCTGCGGGGGGCATCCTTCCCTCTCCGAATCAACGGGATCTTCGCCTTTACTCCCGACGGCCAGTCTCTGTTGGGACGATCCGCTCAACTGGAGGGTTTCTGGCTGGCGGAGGGGGTCTGGCTCACTCACGGCGGGGGCGTGGGCCGGGCCATCGCCCAATACATGGTGGAGGGTCTTCCCCCGTTGGACCTGCGGGACCTGGACTGCAACCGCTTCCACGCCCACGTCCCCAGCCGCCCCTACGTCCTGGCACGGGGAAGGCGTCAATACCGGGAGGTCTACGACATCATCCACCCCCGCCAGCAGATCGAACGCCCGCGCCGGTTGCGGCTGAGCTCCTTTCACCCCCGCCTGGAGGAACTGGGTGGGAAGATGTTCGAGAGCGCCGGTTGGGAACGCCCCCAATGGTTCACCGCCAACGAGCGTCTTCCGGGTCCCCAAGGAGGACACGACCGGCAGGGCTGGAGCGCTCGATTCTGGTCCCCGCTGATCGGTTCCGAGCATCGTGCCGCCCGGGAGCGGGTCTGCCTCTTCGACCTGACTCCTTTCACCAAGTTGGAGGTCGCGGGGCCAGGCTCGCTCTCCTTTCTCCAGAACTTGGCCGCCAACCAGATGGACCGGCCTCCCGGCCGAATCACCTACACCTCCCTGTTGAACCGCCGGGGAGGGATGGAGGCTGATCTCACAGTCACCCGTCTGGAGGAGGAACGCTTCTGGGTGATCACGGGAGGCGCCACGGGTAGGCGCGACCTGGCTTGGCTCCGCTCTCACCTTGAACGGGAGGATCCTGTACAGATCCGGGACCTGACGTCGGCCTATTGCTGCCTGGGCGTCTGGGGTCCCGCCGCTCGCGAGCTGGTTCGATCCGTCAGCGAGAACGACTTGTCGGACCAGGCCTTTCCCTACCTGACCGCCCGGCGGATCTACGTGCGCCACGTGCCGGTGCTGGCTCTTCGCATCTCTTATGTGGGGGAACTGGGTTGGGAGCTCTATGCCCCGGCGGAATACGGCTTGCATCTTTGGGACACGCTCTGGGAGGCGGGTCGTCCCTTGGGCGTGGCGGCGGCCGGCGGGGGAGCCTTCGAGAGCCTGAGATTGGAGAAGGGCTACCGGCTCTGGGGAGCCGACGTCCATACGGAATACAATCCGCTGGAAGCGGGTCTCGGTTTCGCCGTACGCATGGACAAGGAGAACTTTCTGGGGCGCGCCGCTCTACAAAGGGTCGCGGCTCAGGGGGTGAGCCGGAAATGGTGCTGCCTGCGGTTGGAGGACCCCGATACGGTGCTCGTGGGCGCCGAGCCGGTCCGCTTCGGCGCGAATCGGGTGGGTTACGTTACCAGTGCCGATTACGGCTACACCGTCCAGGAGAGCTTGGCGTTCAGCTATCTGCCGACGGAGGTCTCGCAGCCGGGAACCCGTCTGGAGATCGACTACTTCGAGGAACCCCAGGGGGCAACGGTCGTGTCCTTTCCCCGATACGATCCCGGCAACCGGAAACTCACCGGATAAGACCCGTTACCGGGCTTGATCCCAGATGAACGAACAACACATGTTCGCCGGCCTGGACGGCGCTCCCCGCAGCCGGAAGCCCCGCTCGTCGGGTCTGACCATGGTCGTGGATTGGGGCCTGGGACCCGGTCGGCAGAATGACCTGACCGCCACCGCGGCCCCTTATATCGACTTCGCCAAGATCGCCGTGGGCCTGTCCCGACTGCTCACCGACGAAGTCCTGTCCGCGAAGATCGATGCCTACCGGGCTCACCGGATCGAGCCCTTCCCCGGAGGGCAGTTTCTGGAGTACGCCCACATCCACGGCAAGGCCGACCTCTACCTTCCGGCCTGCCAACGGGCCGGATACCGCTGGATCGAGGTTTCCGACAACGTCGCCGAGGTCCCTCTGGAATGGAAGGTCGAGGTCATCGAGGAGGCAGTGACCGTGTTCGGAATGGGCGTACTGGGGGAAGTCGGCAAGAAGGAGGGGCTCTCACACGGACCCAGCTTCGCCGAGGACGCCAAGGCCTGCGTCGATGCCGGCGCCAGCCTCATTCTGGTGGAGGCCGCGGAATTGGTCCATGCCGACGACGCGACCCGGAGCGAGGTCGACGAAACGGTCGCAGCCGTCGGTCTCGATCGAGTCATGTTCGAACTGCCGGGACCCTGGATCCCCGGTGTTCAGTCCCAACATATCCATCGGATGCGGCGCGATCTGGTGGATCGATTCGGGCCCGAGGCGAACTTGGGGAACGTGATGCCGGAGGATCTCCTCTCGCTGGAGGCATATCGGCGGCAGCTCGGCATCAATGCCGGAAAGGGGCCAGGACCCTGAGACTGAAGATATGGGGTTCCCGGACAGGCCCACCGCCGAATCTGCCGCGATATCCGGCCCGGACGGTTAACGCTCCGGCAATTCGACGGCCCGGATGTTCCTGAAGTCCAGATTCGTGGTGGGATCGTGGGCCTGAAGGCTGACGACGCCGGGAACCAGGCGGGCTTGGCGCCGGGCATTGTTCCCGGGTGGCCGCGGGTCTTCCCAGTCGCTGGTCTGGACACCGTTCACCCAGACCGCAAGGTGGCGGCCATTGGCGATGATTGTCTTGTAGAAGAACTCTCCATCTTCGGGAATGACTTCGCGTGCCGGGACATAGAAGTAGAGCCCTCCGGTGCCGAAGTCATGGGGCTGCCTGCGGTCGCCGTTGCGGAACTCGTTGCGGATCTGGGACTCGTATCCGCTCCAGAAGACCCCCTTCTCCCCCCGGAAGAAGACACCGCTGTTGGGATGGTGGCCGGCATGGGGCGGGTTGGTGCGGATTGCCAGCTGCAGCACGAGATTCCTGAACTCCTTCTCGGTCTCCAACTGTCCGGCGCCCTTCTCGACGTGGAGAATGCCGTCCCGCACCGACCATTCATGCACATCGTCCCGATTGGGGCGATCGACCTTCCGCCAACCGTTCAGGTCCTGTCCATTGAACAGCGAACTCAACCCCAGCGGCTTAAGCTTGATGTTGCGGAACTCGACGGGTTTGTCCACGTTGTATTGCAACCCGATCACACCCAGGGCATGCGACGAGTTATTGGCATCGAGAACTTCCCTGCCGTTGAGCTTGATCACAAAGCGGCTTCCCACGGCACGAACTTGGTATTGGTTCCACTGGCCGCCCTCGAACCGGGCGGGTTCGGCCTTGACGTAGAAGACCAGGCTGCCGGTGTTGTATCCCTGTGGCTGCCGGTTGTAGATCTGCAGCTCATACCCGGTCTCGTGGGGCGGACCCCTGCGGGCCGAGCGCAGAAAGAGGCCGCTGTTGCCGTCCTCCGCGGTGCGAAACTCCAACTTGAGTTCGAAGTCGCCGAACATGCTGGTGGTGCCCAGCCACCCGTAGCCGCCGCCGTCTGATCGAAGCACCCCGTCGTCCACCTTCCAGCGTGCGTCCCCGTGCCACTCCCAGCCGTATTCGGTCTTCCCGTCCCAGAGCAGGATCCATCCGGCCGCGGCCTCCTCGGGGGTGAGGGTGTTGTGGCTCGAGGCAACGACCGAAAACGGCGCCAGCAAGACTGCGAGGATGCAAATCACGTTGCGCATTTCGTTTCTCCAGTTCCCGCCGTCCGGAACTTTCACGATCGATCTCGTGATGCAGCTTCCAGCTCCGAAGGCTGTATGCCGATGAGGAAAACCGCTTCGTATAGTACAGGGAAATCGTATCCGTTCCAGTCAACTACTACCGTATCGTGAAGCTCGACCCGGACGGCCGCCGGCTCTGGGCCGTCGGCGCAGAGGATTCGGCCGGGAGACCCCGGCGCGGCACGGCCCAGTCGGAGTTCGACAGTCCGCAAGCTATCACCGTGGACTTTGAAGACAACATCTACGCCGCAGGCTTCCACTGTCCTCCCGACGTCGCCGGAATCGGCCCGGTGGTTCCCGTCGGTCCCCAGCATCGGTTCCTGTGGATTCTGAGCAAGGACGAAGATCTCCTGGCCACAATCACGGCGGACGAAGCCGACGGGATGTTCGACCACGCCGACGCGCGTCAGCTACCTGTTCCCAACTCAGTGGTCCTGAACGGTTCCAGGTTGTCGATGGCCTCCAACGGTTGGCTGTTCACGTCCCATTTGTACTGCCGCAAGACGATCCGGTCGGCCGTAAAGTCCGCCAGGGTGAAGCCGTGCTGCTCCACCGGCGGGACCGTCTCCTCCAGATCCAGGTGTGCCGGAGGTGTGGCGCCGATACCGCGGACCACTGATGGAAAGCCCCGGATCGAGGTGCCGATAGGGCCACTCAAAACAGTGTTCAAAGGGTTGTCCTTCAGGTCGAGCTCCCCCGTGCGACGCATCCGGCCGACCCCGATGGCATGTAGATCTCCGCTGACCACCAGAGGAACGCGTGTGGGCTGGGCCGAGATCGCTTGCACCAGCCGGTCGTGTTGTTTGAGCCATCCCGACTGCCAATACGGCTTCGGAACAGCCGTCGTAAGGGCGCCCGCCTCCCAATCCAGCACGTCCGGATACCACTCGCCCCACTTGCCTGCACTCCAGCCGAGGGGGTTCGAGGGAGCGTGGACCAGATGCCGCGCCTCGTTGGAGCGGGTGCGGGCCAACAACCATTGCTCAACCTGACTATCGACAAAGACCGCGGTGGGTCCCGCCAGACTCAGGGTCCGGCGCACGTCGTAGAGCAGAACCTCCGCGAGCCTGCCATAGCGGATGGTGCCGAAACTCTCGGACAGGTCGCCCCGGTCTCCCGTACCGGACCAGGGCAACCCCGCCGGCCGCCGGAGATCGGGAAGAAACTCCGGATAGTAGAGTTGCTGGGTGGCCCGGGCCAACTGCAACTGGAACCAGGGGATGGGAAAGTTGACGAGTTCGTCGCTGGCGGCGTCATTCTCCCAGTGGTCGTGGTCGTCCTGCAGGAAGAACACCGGTGTCGACCGGAAGTCCACGCCATAGACCGGTACGATCTGTGATCCGGCCGCCGCCTTCAGTGCCGTTTCGTTGCTGCCGCCGAAGGGCGAAGCTGAGAAGTCGAAATCGGATTCCCGTCCGCTGGGGCTGAGCTCGCCGACGCCATCCCCCAACCAGGTGTGGAGATCCCAATACATGTGGTCGCCGTTGGCCACGGCGGCATGCGGCCGGAGCGACAGCGCGCGCCGGAGAAGTCGATTGCGGATGGCGGCGGGGAGGAAACCGCTCCGCTTGCCGACCCCCGAATAGGTCCCGCCCGGACCGCCGGCACAGGTGAAAAAGAGCAGCCGGAACCGTTCGGGACGGGAATTTGGCGCAGGAAAGGTCGAAAGCGTCCACGGTTCGCAAAGACTTCGTCCGTCGCTCCCTGTCAGTTCCAGGGAATACGGCCTGCCCGGCTTGAAGCCGGTGGCGTAAAACTGCCAGAACACGCCGGCCGTGTCGTTCATCCGGCCCGCAAACTCGCCAGATCCGATTCTCAGTCTCGGAGTGTCCGGCAACGGACCGTTGAAGGAGACCTTGATCAGCATCCGGGAATCGCTGACGGTGGGCAGGAGATGCCGGACGCGGCCGGCATCCCAATCTGGAGCCGGGGGCGGAGCACCTTGATTCGCCAGCAGTGGGAGCGGCAGCCGTCCGAAGATAGCCGGTCCCATGGCGCCGGCCGTTCCGGCCAGGAATCGCCGGCGGTCGAACTGAACTCTTCTCTTGCGCAACAACGGAATCCTGCCGGAAGAATGGACCGGGAGAATCTCAGATTACCATAGCCCGGCCGTACAACACTTCACACGAATGGCGCCAAGTCGATGCCGATTGTCCCGTCGAAAAGTCAACGTGGCGGCGGCAATTTACTCGCTGGTACCGCGACCATGTCCAAAAGCAGGCTGCGGTCCGCAACGCCGACGGCCGCCACGGAGATCTTGGACGCGGCCGGCGGACGAGTCGGAAGATAGTACTCGGGCCGCAGCTTGTTCAACGCGGCCGATACCGGTTTTCCGGAAACATAGTAGGTCGCCTTGGCCAAGTGATCGAGGTTCGACCCGGCCACCTCGGCAAGACGCCGCAGTTCGTCGAGAACCGAGCGGACCTCTCCATCAGGCGTGCCCGCATCCCTGCCGACGATGCCTCCGATGTAGATCACTTCGTCGCCGTGGACACGCGTCACGCGACTGTAGACCGGGGACGCCTCGTCACCGGGAGGAGTGATGTAACTGACGGTTGCTCCCGTTCCCTGCCGGTCGGGCGCCGCTGCGATCAACTCGATCTCGGTGGCTCGCGAAGGGGACGTCCACGCGACGTAGACAACCGGCGGTGTCGCGGCGTCGCCGAAAGCCCGGTCGATCTCGTCTTCGACGGTCTCCCACCGGGACATGGGTTGAATGAATGCCTTGACCTGCACCACGTCGGATGGGGTGCTCCCCGAGTGGGACAGGACTTCGAAAAGTTGCCTCATCGTCTCCGACGTGGCCTTTGCGAGCGCACCGGAGGCCGCTCGTCCGGAAACGTAGAGGATGTCGCGTCCGGCAGGCATCACGGACGCCCGTTCGGCGAACCGAGTCACTACGTTTTCGTCCGCGGCCACGGCGATGACGGCGTCCGCGGCGACGGCCGCGGCATCTCCCGGAATCGGCGATGGAATCAGCGTAAGGACCGGACAGGCTCCACGAGGCCATGACTGCTCGATTTCAGTTTCGATCCGGCCGATCAGGGCAGGACTCGGGTCCGCGACGTAGAGATTCAACTTGGCTACGCTTCCAAGGGTCGCTCCATAATGCCGCGCAATGGCTTTGAGCTGCAGGAGGATCTCGGAAAAATCGGACGCTTCTTGTCCAGCCGGGGACCCGAGGAGCATTCCAGTGTGAACCAGACCCGATCTTCCGACACGGACCGCCCGGGGAATGCCACTGCCGCCGATGGGATAGCGGGTGAGTTCTCCCGCCATCGCCTGCGAGACAGTCAGCAGCAGAGCCGACATGACGATTGATTTGGATATTCGCATGAGAGAATTGGACACTCCCTGGACCAACCCGATACCCATGCCGCGAAACGGTCCGGATCGGAATCAAACCTGCAGCAGGCGCCGATCTGACGGTCAGCGGGCCTTCTCGATCTCACCATCCGACAAGGCAAACGCCAAATAGCTTCCCCCCGACAGCGCGCCCGACTTGCCGCCCCCGGCGGCAATCACAACGAACTGGCGCCCCCCGACCTGATATACGGCGGGAGTCGCATTCCCTCCCGCTGGAAGACCGGTCTCCCACAAGAGCCGACCCGTGGCCTTGTCGAAGGCTCGAAACTTGCTGTCATGATTGGTGGCCCCGATGAAGACGAGGCCCCCCGCCGTGACCACCGGACCGCCGTAGTTCTCGGTCCCCGTGTTCCCGAGCCCTTGGGCGGCCAATTCGGGAAACTCACCCAAGGGAATCTGCCATGAGATCTCCCCCTCGTCCAGATCGATGGCCGTGAGA
Source organism: Acidobacteriota bacterium (assembly GCA_965231825.1). Taxonomy (GTDB): domain Bacteria; phylum Acidobacteriota; class UBA6911; order RPQK01; family JAJDTT01; genus JAJDTT01. The sequence goes on from OZ246889.1 coordinate 315,181, forward strand.
GTGCCCCAGGGAGGTTCGACGCCGGGATATCCTTCCGGATCCAACAACTTGACGTATCCGTCGTGGCGGTAACGGAGTATCGGGTCCGGCGTTTTCCTCCCCTTCCTGCGCAGAGGAATATCGTCGCCCTTTATGAGATAGTGCGCCACCGCCCGGAGTTCGTCCTGTTCCAACTGATGAAAACCGGGCATCCGGCCTCCGCCCTCACGGATCATGCGGACGACCTCCGCCTCAGTCGAGCGATTCCTCAGCTGAATCAGGGAAGGAAACTCGGGTGGGGTGCCCCGGAGATCCTCCCGGTGACACCCGGCGCACCGGTCCAGGTACAGTTGCCGGCCCCCGAACGGTTGGTCGGGACGAGACGTCTCCACCAACTTCAGGATCCATGCCATTTCGTTGGCATTGACGTAAAGCAGGCCGGTCTCGGGATCGAAGGCGGCTCCTCCCCAATTCGCTCCACCGTCGAACCCGGGGAAGATCACCGTTCCCTGGAGGCTGGGAGGCGTGAAGGGCCCTTCGTTGCGAAGGCTCCTGAGTCGCTCCAGAACGGCCTCGTGGGCCTCGGGAGTGCGACGCGTCACCATATCCTCCGTCAGCCGCTGCCGGGCAAACGGGGGCGGCTTCAGGGGAAACGGCTGGGTGGAGACGACCCGTTCGCCTTCGACGTCGGTATCCGGCGTCGGCCGGTATTCGATGGGGAACAGAGGAGTTCCCCGCTCCCGTTCGAATACGAAGACGTGACCCGACTTCGTGGTCTGAGCCACGGCGTCCACCAACCGCCCGTCCCGCTTCACCGTGACCAGCGAGGGCTGTGCCGGAAGGTCCCGGTCCCAGACATCGTGCCGGACCGTCTGAAAATGCCAGACTCGCTCTCCGGTCGCGGCCCGGAGTGCGATCAGGGAATTGGCAAAGAGATTTTCACCGTGCCGGTTAGCCCCATAAAAGTCGAAAGAGGCGGACCCTGTGGGGATGAAGACCAGTCCCCGCTGCTGATCCACGCTCATGCCCGCCCAGTTGTTGGCGGCGCCGGCGTATTTCCAGGCCTCCTCCGGCCAAGTCTCGTAGCCGGGCTCTCCCGGACGGGGAATCGTGTGAAATGACCAACGGAGCTCGCCGGAACGCACGTCGTAGGCGCGCACATCACCGGGCGGAGCAGGAAGGCCCTCGCTCATGACACTGCCCTGGATCAGGAGGTTCCGGTAGATCACACCGGGCGTTCTGGCCCAGATCCGAAGAGTCTCGGGCGGACGGCCCAAGCCGACTCTGAGATCGACCCGGCCCGAGTCGCCGAAGTTTGGTATGACCCGGCCGTTGCGGGCGTCCAGGGCATAGAGGTACGGCCCCTTGGTGGCGAAAATGCGTCCTTCCCGCTCGTCTCCCCACCAGGCCAATCCCCGGCTGCGCCGCTGCGCGCGCGTGAACTTCCCGGGCAGTTCGACACGCCAAAGCAACTTGCCGGTGGCTGCCTCCAACGCAAAGATCCGCAGCGTCGGCGTCACGGCATAGAGGACATCGTCGATGACGATGGGGTTACAAGGCATTTCCGAGTCTTCCAAGGCATCCCCCGTGTCGTGCTTCCAGGCCAACTGGAGCCGTTGAACGTTGTCACGGTGGATCTGGGTCAAAGACGAGTAGCGAATGCTTTCCGCAGTGCCCCCGTACACCCGCCAATCCTCGTATCCACGTTCGGGAACACTACGTTTCTGAGCTTGGGAGAATCCCGAAGACGCCAGGACGACAAACAGGAGAGACAAGAAAGCCCGTCCCCGGTTCAATGGTCCAAAACCCCCGCCGACTCGAATAAAACGAGAATGCGCCAATCCACTGTCCGTTCTCTGGCAGGCCTCGCGGCCATCAAGTTGCTGGCAGCCGGGAGATGTTGCCGGATGCGTGACGTCCTGATGTGACTACCATACTTGCGTGTCTCCGGGAAGGATCACTTCGAAATATGCGGCCGACGTGTCTTTCGTGTGTGTCTCCCCGGCGGTGAGGCGAATTTCCGGAAAGATCCGGAGAATGCTCATCGGGACTTGGCTGCCGGCCGGTGTCTCCGGCTGGAAAATTTCCCCGGTTCCATGTAAAGTTTGCTTTTCCCGGGCGGAATTCCCGAAACCACTGTCTTCCAATCCCCCGGAGGTTCTCCATATGGCCAGGAAGTCTCGACAATCCTACCTCAAACGGCAAAAAGAGCTGCGCAGAATGGAGAAGGCCACTCTGAAGCGCCAGCGGCGTTTTGACCGGAAGAAGGGCCTGGCTCCGGTGGATCGCTACGATTACGCCGAGGACCCCGAGTTGGAGGAGGCCGAGCCGGAAACCATCGGCTTCCATTATCACGAAGTGGGTAATATCAAGCCCATGGGGCCGGGGTCCGGGACCCATATGAGACCTCGAATCAGAAAACCGTCTGCCGAGTCCCAAGAGTCGGAATCCGCGACCGACACCAATTCCCCTTCGAGAGAGTAGCGGGGAATGAGACCCGTGCCGTCGGTCTGCCTCGGATTGATCCTGCTTATTCTGAGTGGACCGTTACTAAGTGCGGCCCACTATGTCGAGATCAGGACCCGAATCGCCAACATCCGTAACGCTCCCCGCCGGGGCGCTGGAATCGTCGCCAAGGCAGTACGGAACGACGTCTTCCAGGTGGAGGACGAAAAGGGCAACTGGTACGCCATCAACCTGTTTTCCGCGGCAACCCGATACGTCCACAAGTCGGTGGCGCGACCCGTCGCTTTCGTCGCGGAGCTTCCATCGGACAGCTCGGTTCGCCGTGACATCTTCAAGGCTTGGAGGAAAGCTGAACAAAGGGCCCGGGACGAGGCCGACCGGTCGCGGCCGCCGGACAGGAACCTGAAGCGGAACCTCCGGCTCAAGAATCTTTTGAACGATCGCTACAAGCTGAAGGTCTTCCACGACTTTCAGCTGCCCCCCGCCGTCTACCGCCGAATCATTCTGGAGGGAAACCGCCGCGGCTGGTGATGCCGCCGGGTCTCCGGCGGACACGCCCGCGATCGACATGCCGCTTGAGTTTCGGCGGTCCACAGCCGGTACCGGCAGCCTGGATAACCCTATGAAAGTAATTCTCCTCATGTTGCTGTTTTTCACTTCGGCCGCAGCCCAAAGAAAGCCCCTCGCGGACCGGATCGGACACACGAGTCCAGAGGCCCTGCGGACCATTGAGGCCGTCCACGGCGGCGCCGGGGAGATGGCCTACATGACCCTGCTGGGACGGGACGCCCTGACCACGAACCTATTGTTCGTCCACCGGGGAGTGCTGCATCCCGGCGGAGGCATCGGCCACCATTTCCACAACCGGATGGAGGAGATGTATGTCATCTTCGACAACGAGGCCGAGTTCACCATCGACGGGCGGACCTCCACGGTTCAGGGTCCGGCCGGAGCGCCTTGCCGCCAGGGGAGCTCGCACGGCATCTACAATCCCACGGACCGGCCGACTCAGTGGATGAACGTAGCCGTCTCTTCGGTCAAGCGAAAGTATGACGCCTTCGATCTTGGGGACGACCGGGTCGGCGTCCCCAAAGACCCGGTGCCCGTCTTCATGACCATGCGGCTGGACCGGCAACTGCTCAAATCTATCGAGAGTCTCCACGGCGGGACCGGAACCGTGCTCTATCGCCGGGCTCTTTCACCTGAGGTGTTCCGAACCAATTGGGCCTACGTGGACCACCTGCTTCTTCCGCCGGGAACCTCGCTTGGAAAACACCGGCACCAGGGCGTGGAGGAAGTGTTCTACGTCATGGGCGGGTCCGGGAGCTTCCGCCTCGGCACGGGCAACCGGGAAGAAACCGCACCAGTGTCAGAGGGAGACGCCGTTCCGGTCCTTCTCGGCGAAGCTCATTCGGTCGCCAGCGGCCGGGAATCTTCCCTGGAACTGATGATCATCGGCGTCGCCCGGGAAAAGGACAAGCTGGACACGGTCGTCGTAGAAACACGATAAAGGAGCGGCGACTTCCAGTCGCCGACCAGGGGGCGACAAGGATGTCGCCTCTCTTGGCCCCTCCGGGGCATGGGGGACAGGAATGTCCCCCCTCCTACGCCGTGGAGAACTCGTAAGGCCCCAGATCCGGGTCCACGTATTCCCGGTGGAAGTTCTTTCCCATCAGGTACCGCGTCTCCACCTCCAAATCGCGAACGGTGATCGGTTTTGTCACCTCCGGGTCCCGCTCCAGCAGCGTGATCTCCATCCGGTTGGCGCCCCGCCGGGGCCAATGTTCGCGCTCCAGCGTGTAGACGAACCAATAGCCTGAGATCCGCTTGCGCGGGGCGTGCATCTTGTACATGTGGTTGATCTTCCGGAGCGACTTTCCGGGGAGTTCCCGCCCGTTCAACCGAAACCGCAAGCGATCCAACTCGGTCGTCTGCCTCACCCGAATCCTCAGCAGGACCCGATGAACCCGTCCCACCGAATCCCAACGGGGCAGATTGTCGCTGATGGTGAAATCGAGGTGGACCGGCCGTCCCACCTCCAGATTGGCCGGAAGCGGAGCCCGGGTATGAAGGACCGTCTCTTCGGCCCCCCGGTCCGGCTGCGTCAGCAGATGGTAATGCTTGTCCCGGGTCTCCATCACGCGCGGATGGGGCAACTCCCGGAGCTTCTGGTAGAAAGGGGCTTCGTAGGGCCAGTCCAGAAACCAGCCCCGATCCAGGACCATCCCGCCGATGCCCTGGGCCCAGTAGTTGCAGGCGGTGGCCCGGAGCATCTCGATGGTCTCCACGTCCAGCCGGTCGGTGTGCACCCTGCTCTGGATCGCGGCCACGATCCGGGTGCCTGTTCCTCGAGCGGCCTTCACCAGGGGACGGAAGTCAGCCATCTGGTTGACCACGCCCGGGCGGTCCTGAACCACCAGGACATCCACCAGACCCTGCCGAATCCACTCCACGACATCCATTCCCAGCGAGTAGCTGCCGGCCAGGTTGGTGGACACCCGCACCAGCAGTTCGCGGCCGGCGCCGCTGCTTCGGACCGCTTCCGCCACGCGCCTCATCCAATCGGTGAGGACGGGACGCCCTTCCTCGATGCGATGAGGAGCGAAGAAATAGGGGAAACCGTTCAGGTTGAGCTCGAAGCCGTCCACCGGGTATCGCCGGACCGTCTCCTCCACGATGGCGAAGCGTTCGTCCCGTGCTTCCCGATGTCGAAAATCCAGGCAGCCGAAGCCGGGATACCCGGGGTCCACGTCCCCCTCGGCGCCGATTTCCAGGTGTTTATTGTTCCAGCGAAAGTCGGAGACTCGGACCCAGACGGTCCCCTCGCCCCGTTCGACAGCCGGCCATTGAACGTTGAGGGAGGGATAGAACTGGATGTTCTCGCTCCGGGCCCGGTCGGCGACGACTCGAAGGGGATCGTTTCCGGCATCGATCATCATTCGAGCGTTCTGATGGGCGCGCCGCCAGATCAGATGGGGCCACTTCTCCACGTTGTGCCCCCATAGCTCGCCGGCCTTCGTGTCATGGAGCATGGTGCGCCCCTCACCCAGGGCAAAGACCAGGGCTTCGACGGGAGTTCCCAGCAGCTCGTCCACCGCGGCTTCGTACTCCTCCTTCTGCATGGGAGGCTCGTGCATGTAGATCAACGGGTGGCGGCCGTCGTTGTAGAAGTAGATGCGCGGCTGCTTCATGGTGTACCTTGCGGCGCAGGCTCCTAAGGATGCCGGAAGCCCTGAACCCTCGTCGATACCCTCCAGACGGAATTGGGGCTGACCATGTAGAGCTGGTCGTAGTTGTCTCCACCAAAGGTGCAGCTCACCACCGGAAGCTCGGGAGTGTGGATTGTCCCCACATAAAGGCCGGTCTTATCGAAAATCTGAACCCCGGAGAGCGTCCCGACATAGATACGGCCCTCCATGTCCACCGCCATCCCGTCGGCCTGGGTGTTGACGCGGTCTTCCGGATCGGCGGCATCCATCACCTCGGGCGTCAGGTTGAGCATGGCGAACTTGCGCTTGTTGGCAAGCGAGCCGTCCTCCTGGATGTCGTAGGCCCAGATGAAGTTCTCGCCCGGGCTCTTCCACGTGTTGTTCAAATAGAGCGTCTTCCCGTCTGGTGAGATCTCCACGCCGTTGGGCATGGCGAATTCCCCGGCGGGCACCACCACGCGGGCGCGCCCTCTCCGCGGGACGTAGTAGACCTGGGCGCCGGGCTGGCTCTTCTTCGCCTCCAGCGTGAACTGGGGATCGGTGACATAGATGCCCCCTTTGGCGTCCATGACCAGGTCGTTGGGACCGTCCACCGCCTTGCCGCCGACCCGTCTGAGCACGTTGCGGACCACCCGTCCGGTCCGGGGATGAACCTCCACGACCCGGTGTCCGAACATGTCGCAGACGAGGAGGTTGCCGCGCCGGGAGGCAATGGTTCCATTGGTCTGCCGGCCTCGTGAGATCACCTTGGTCTCACCGTTCGGCTCCATCCGGATCAGGCGGCTCCGCTTGGGATCTCCCGTCCAGTCGCCGTTGGCCGGATCCTTGAAGTACATGTCGGAGAAGTAGAGTCGCCCGTCCAGCCAGGTGGGTCCCTCCAGGAACGTAAATCCGGTGGCCACCCGCTCCGGCTCGCTTCCGGCGGCGATCACCTCCTGAAAACGGGCGCTCTGCCGGGAGGCCGCCTCCAGGTAGTCGGGTCTCACCGGCCAGAAGGCATCCAGGACGTCGGCCCCGAACTCCCCCGAGTCACCGGCGTGCACCATCCCTCCCGGAACGAAGAGGGCGTGCCGGGCATGCCCGTCCACCGGCAACTTGCGATCCACCATGGTCTGCATCAATCCCCCTCGAAGCACGATCATCAACTGGTCCTCGGGGTGGATGTGCAAGGGGAAGGACGCCGCCGGATCCAGGGTGATGAAGCTGAGCATGGCGTTCTTGCCCCAGATGAGGCGGGAATTCGCCGTGCTGCGTGGATAGGGGAGATCCTTGTCGGCCGGGATCAGGGGCGTGAGCTGAATCTGCCCCATGTTGTAGACCTTGCCCGCCTCCAACGAGGGCATCACTCCCTGATCCGGCATCTCGGCGGCGTCGGCATGGACGCCGGCCAACTCCAGGTGGTCGGTTCTCAAAGGAGAAAAGACCTCGACCAGCTCAGCGCCCTCGTCGCCCGCCTCCAACCGGCGCCGAGTCCCCTCGGCCAGATAGATCACGTCGTTTCGAGCCAGTGCGTGGTCCGTGTCCTCCACCCTCACGGTGACGCTGCCGGCCCGGACCGTGGTGATCACTTCCACGGACAGCATCTCTTCGGGATAGACGGCTCCCGGCGCCAAGGTCACATATTCGTAGAGGGTGCCCTGGCCCCAAGCGGCCCTGGCGGTGACCCCGTCGGCCAACTCCAGGTTGGGAAGCGTCCCGTTCGGGTACACCTTGTCCCAATCCAGGTTGGAGCGGACGCCCAGATCGGGAACCTCCCGGTCCCTCCCTTGGACACCGTTCTCCTGAATGACCCGGGCGTTGTCCTCGCTCCAGGGTTCTCCCATCTGGCAGCCTGCGGCGAGCAGGACCAGCGCGGGCACAGCCGCCGCGGTCCCACACCATTTCCCGAAAGGCGAATTCCTCATGTTCTCTTCTCCCGACCCAACACGTTCATACCAAGCGGGACCCCGGCCCCAATCGGACGATGGTTTCATTTCTGCCCAAATCGTCCGGGTCGCGGCCTCTTCCCGCATTCTTGCCTCGTAGATACCGGATCTCCAACTCGACGTCCCGGAGTTCGATGGGCGGTGTCACCTCCGGGTCCCGTTCCAAGAGGGTCACTTCGATCCGATTCCTTCCCTGCCGTGGCCATTGTGCCCGGTCCGGACGAAAGACGAACCAGTAACCGGTGACCCTCTGTCTCCTCGGAGCCCTCATGGTGTAGATCTGGTTGATCTTTCTCATCCGCTCCCGGGGCAGGATCCGGCCGTTGAGGGTGAACCGCAACCGGTCCAGTTCGGTCGTCCCGGTGATCCGGAGACGAAGCAGCACCTCGTGGACGCGGCCGACGCGATCCCAGCCGGGCAGGTCGTCCGCGATCTCCATATCGACCGCGACCGGCCTTTTCGTCTCCAGCTTCCGGGGAAGGGGTATTTCCGGCTCGTGGGGGCGGAGCCGGGTCCCGGCCCGGGTCGGCACGAAGTAGAACTTGTCCTTGGCGGCCATCACGTCCGGGTGGGGCATCTCCCGGAGTTGCTCATAAAAGGAGGCCTGGTAGGGCCAGCGGGCAAACCACTGATCCAGGTAGAGTCCGTCCACGCCCTGAGCCCAGTAGTTGCAGGCCCCTGCGCGCGTGAGTGTGGTGTCGGCGTTCTGGAGCCGGTCCGAATAGACCTGTCCGTTGAGAGCCGCGTAAACCCGGCAAGAGGAACCCCGGGCCGCTTGGACCAGAGGCCGGAAGTCGGCCACATGATCCATGGAGTTGTGGGACGCTCCCACCAGAACGTCGACGCTTCCGTCGCGGATCCACCGGCGCACGTCGAGCCCCCGGGAGTAGGCCCGGTCCAGGTCGACGGGGACCGTGATCACCAACTGCCGATCCTCACCGCTGGACTTCACCGCCTCGTGGACCCGAGCCACCCAGGACGACATGATGTCGCGGCCGGCGGCGACCTGATCAGGGTGAAAAAAGTAGGGTCCGGCGTAATTGAGCTGGAGTTCGAATCCATCGACGGGGTAGTTGTTCAACACCTCCCGAATCACGGCCAACCGCTCGCTCCGGACCTCTTCATGCTTGAAGTCCAGGTGCGTCTTTCCCGGAAATTCTTCCAGGTCCCCGGCGGCGCCGATTTCCAGATGGCGATTCTTCCACCGAAAGTTGGACGCCCTTGTGTCCTCTTCGGGCGTCGTCCCAAACATCCACTGATTGACCAACAGGGTCGGGTACAGGAGCATGTCCTTGGCCCGTGCCCGTTCGCAGACGATGCGAAGCGGGTCCTGGCCCCGGTCCAACATCATCTTGACGTTCTGGCGGGCCCGCCGAAAGATCAGGTGCGGCCACTTCCTCACCGGGTCCCCCCAGATTTCGCCCACCTTGGTGTCGTGAAAGAAGGTCCGGCCGTCGGCCAGCCCGAACATCAGGACATCCACGGGGGTCCCCGCCAGCTCGTCCACCGCCGCCTCGAACTCTTCCCGCTCCATGGGTGGTTCGTACATGTAGACGGCCGGGTGGCGACTGTCGTGGGTGAACATGATCCGGGGTATCGAAGAATCAGGCGACTTCCGGCTGCCGCGGCCCGTTGCGCCTCGGGCCGCGGTCAGGCGCGAGGAGAGCCCGGCGGTCAGGGCGGTGAGAAAGAAGCTTCTGCGTCTCATCCGTGATTCTCCAACTCCCGCCGGCTCAACGGAACCACGCGTAGTTCAAACTCAGAGACCGGTCGGCCAGAGGCAGTTCCACCCGCTCCCCTCCTCGAGCCGAAGATTGCTTGAGGGCGATCTCCACCTCGAAGGCCTGAGCCACGCGGCGGCCCGAGTTCTTGGGTTCGTCCAGGTCGCCGGCCAGGCACCGCAGGGCGTCGTCGAGGCAGTTGACGGCTCCATAGGAACCCACGAACTTGGGATCGGGCCAGGGGACTTCCACGCGCCGCGGCCGGCCGGTCAGAGACTTCACCTCCCGCCAGATTCTCCACCCCTCGCTGCGGTCGAAGGTGATCTCCCCCTTCGACCCGCTGACCCGGAGCATGGGACCGCCGGGCCGGTAGTGGACCACCTGCCCATTGCGCGTCACCATCATGCCCTGGCCTCGGAACTCGTCGCTGCCGTTCTCCAGGCGGGGAAGATCCCCGATGCCGCACACCCAGGCGGGCGGACTGTCGATGAAGTAGGTCCAGTTCTGATGCTGGGAGAGATAGAAGCCGGCCTCGATGGAGACCACCTCCCCGATGGTCCCGTCCTGTACCAATTGCTTGGCCTTCTCGAAGGAGGGATGGACCGTGCTGATAGCTCCGGCCACCAAGGGGACGCCCCGGTCGGCGCAGGCCTGGACCATCCGGTCCGCTTCCTCCAGAGTGAAGACCATGGGCTTCTCGGTGATGACCGCCTTGGCCCCGTGCTCCACCGCGGCGCAGGTCAGATAAGAACGGCCCTTGACGTTGGTGCAGACCGCGACGATGTCCAGCCGCTCATGGCGCAGCATCTCGATGGCGTCGGTGTAGAGAGCCTCGATTCCATAGCGCTCCCCGAAGATCGCCAGCCGTTTCCGGTCCCGTTCCGCTCCCGCCACCAGCTCCACTTCGGGACGGGAGTGAAGCGCTTCCGAGTAGGAGACGGGCAGTCCCTCGTTCCCGGGGTGATCGTGGTGGTAGAACTTCCGGTGAACGTCGATCTCGTCCGGCGTGGGGCGATCTCCCTCCAGGTCGTAGGCCGGGTCCCAATAGGTTCCCTGCCGGTGTAAACCACCCCGCCCGGCCAGATCGTAGAGGACGCCGGTCCAACCCAGGCCGATGACGCCGGCCCGGTACGCTGGTCTTTCCGTCTCCGCCGTACCGGAGGAGGACGCTGTCCCCAGCGCAGCAGCGGTCCCCGCCGCGGTCTTCAGAAAATCCCGTCGAATCATGGCCGATCTCCTTATCCCTTGGTCAGTTACTGCGAGTGGAAACAACCCTAGGCAAACCTGCTCCCGGAGCCGATTCCCTCTTTAACTCTTTCCTGTTTTCTCTTTCCTCTTTCCTGGCTCCCGGTATTCCAGCTCCACTTTCAACTCCACGAGGGCTACCGGCCCGCCCAGACGGGAGTTCCGGTGGGCGAGCCGGATTCGAAAACGGTTGACCCCGGTCCGCAGCGGGGGGACCGGCAACTCGTAGTCGATCCAGTACTTCCAAACGTACATGTGCGTGTCGTCGATCCTGAAATTGCCGGCCGCGGGATCCAGCGCCGTTCCGTTCAGCGCCACTTCCACACCGTCTTCGGAATGAAGTCCCTCGAACCGCATTCGTAGCCGGGCACTCCTGAGCTGGCCTCCTGCCGCGTCAGCGGCCACGTCATCCCCGATCCTGAGCCGGATGTCCGCCGCGCCCTCAGCAGACGCGAGGGGTAAGCTCAGGGGAAGCTGGGCGGGAGGGTGGGTATCCGCCCAGATTTCTCGTTCCTGGGAATGGACCGGATAGACCTTGTCCCGACGCCGCAGGAGGCCGGGGTCTCCGATTTCCCGGAGCGACTCGTGACGCCGGTCCTTCCGTGAGTACCAGTTGAAAAGGTAGATGCCGTCGGCGCCCTGATTCCAGAAGTTCAAGGCGGCCCCGCGGGCCTCCTTCACCGGCTGGTGCCAGCCCAACTGCGCCAGCAGGGGAATGGAACGGTCTCGTACCGCTTCCACGTATTGCTCCAGCGGAAGACTCAGCTCGAAGCCCCGGGGCGTGGCGGCGATGACCAGGTCGGGCAGTTCCTCCCGGATCCAGGTCTCCACGTCCAAACCCATGCGTTTCGAGATCTCCATCGGCGTGGCAACCCGCACTGCCAGCCGGACCCTTCGGCCCGTCTCCTCCCGGTGCCGATCCAATCGCGCCCGGACCCGGCGGACGAGTCCGGTGATGAGATGCCGTTTCCGGTAGGCCTCGTCCGGCTTGAAATAGGCCGGATGCCGCAGGAAATCCAGCTCGATGCCGTCGAGCCGGTAACGAGTTGCCAACTCCTCGATGATCCGGTAGCGGCGCTCGCGGACATCATCATGAGTGAAATCGAATCCGGTGCTGAAACCGGGATGGACGGCGTCTCCCAGCAGAAACTCGGGATGTTCCTTCCGGTAACGGCTGTATGTGTCGGCCATCTTCCAGACCGGGCTTTCGTGACAGTCGTTCATCCGCAGCGAGGCGAAGAACTCCAGTCCCCTGGCCCGGGCCCGGTCGGCCATGGCTTGGAGGTAGTCGGGCCGCTCGTCGATGATCTTCATCAGCCGCTGGTACCACTGGAAGTAGCCGGCCGATTCGAAACGCTCCAGGTGGGCGCCCACCATTTCCGCCACTTCCGAGGGGTAGTGGAGCACGTCGCTGGAGACGACGTTCCAGAAGAGGGCGTCCACCTGGGTGCCCCGGAAACGATCGACGGCCAGTTCGAGAAAGTGCTCCAGGCTCTGGGACATCAGGATCGGCGCATTGGAATCGTCGTTGTAGACGATCCGGTAGCCCGGCTTCCGCTCCTGAGAGGCTGGTTCCCGGCCCAGCAGTCCCTGTCCCGCCGCCAGGGCCACGGAGGAACCGGCCAGGAAGCTCCTCCGATCCAATTCAGATTTTCTGGCGATGCCCATTGCAGCTCAGCGGAATCGGATCGTAAAAAGATCGGCGTCCTTCATCACGAAGCGCAAACGGACCACCGTCCCCTGGAGCCGGCCCAGAGCCGTACCCTCTTTCCAACGCACGACCCGTTCGATCTCGTCGCCGATGATCTCGGGGCAGTCGCTGAGACTCCGTCCCGGAATCGGCTCTCCCTTTCGATTCTGGACCTCGACGCGAATCCCGCCCGCCGCCGACGTGGCGTAGTTCAGAACCAGCTCGTCTCCCGAGAATCGCAGGGGACGGGTCAGGAATTCGCCGCCGCCGTAGGGCGCCCGAACCGAGGCGAAGCCATCGGTCCGCACCACAAAGCGCTCCAGTCCATTGGTCTTGAAGCCGTAGTCCCGCTGGACGTAGAAGGAGATCTCCTTCTCCGACGTGGCGATGAAGCCCTCTCCCGGATAGTTGGTCCTGGCGCTCCAACTATTGGGTTCCAGCCCCGGCCGGACGAAGGCTTCCGGGAACGTCCACCGAACCCGGTTGGGATCGGAGGCGCGGATGCTCAGCAAGACGCCCTCGGAGATGCTGCTGCAACCGCCTCCCAACGGATGCCGTCCCAGCTTTTCGCACTCCTCGTCGGTGAGGGACCTCTTGTTGGGCAGGAAACGTGCGGCCAGCGCCAGATAGATGTGGGGCGCCCGGAAATAGGGACGGACGCCGATGGTGTAGAGCTGCTCCTCCCGGGTCGGGGGGGTCGAACCGAAGTCCATGAAGGAGAACTCCCCCCAGCCCGTGAAGTCCGAGGAGGTGGCCCGGCTGACGGTGCGGATCAACTCTCCGCTCTTTTCGTCGTCGGACCGGACGTACTGGACGTAGCGTTCTTCCACCGGGCTCCAGAAGACGCTTCCCAACCGGTCCCCGGGGTAGGCGTCGTGCATCTTCTCCCAGCGGACGCCGTCGGAGGAGACATAGGCTACGACTCCGATTTCGGTCTTCAGCCGGGGAGGCCCCTTGAGCGCTTTTAGGCGCTGCGAGTGGGGCACTCCGGGACGGGAATCCAGGAAGGGTGCGAACCCGCTCCCTTCGAAAATGGCGTTGTTCCGGGTCGAGCCCAGGAGCTCGATCCGTCCTACGTCGGGCTTCTCCCACTGGACGCCGTCACGGCTCACGGCCACGCAGGTGGATTCCACCAGCGGTTCCCCCTTTTTCCAGGGAGGAAGGCCGCGGTAGTACATGCGGTAGACGCCGCCGTCGTTGACGATTCTGGGGAATCCCGAAAACTCTCCTTCCCAAGGCTGATCGAAACGCAGCACGATGCCCTTGGACCTGGGGTTGTGAAGCTTGAGGCGGGCGCCTTGCAGGCGGTCGATCACGTAGTCGTCAAGGAAAAGCTCCAACCGGGAGCCGATGTCCCGGACCGGTTCGCCTTCGGCGCTCAGGGACGAAGAAACCAGAGTGACCAGGGTGAGAAGCAGGACTCCCCCAGCACCGGTCCCAGACCGGCCCCCGGAATTTGAACGCTGTCTTCCTCCGTTCATCGCGTCTCCTTGTTGGGCTTCGTCACAAGCACTTGTCCCGGACCTCGTCGCCGGTCAGGGAATCAATCGCAGACAGTTGAATCCAAGCGGTTTCCGTAGAGTACCAGATCCCGGAACGGACACCACGGGACTAGAAGTTGGGAGCGGACATCCGGACGGTGTCCATCCAGTGTAGCCCGAAATCCTCACCTGCGCGCCATCGTGCCACAGCACTATTGCCTCCAGCTCACCGGACAGCGTGTATAGTGCCGCCATCGACCCGACGCCGGTTGAAAAAAGGGGTACTCATGAATCGTTTGATCAACGCACTGATTCTCCTGGCCACGCTGGCCTTCGTGTCAGGAACCCTGGCCCGCTTCCTGTCGGGAGGGAATCTGCTGGGATACGAGGCGGTGGTCTACTGGAGAGGGGCCGTCGGATTCCTGGCCTTCGCGGTCACCCTGGTGCTGATTCAGATCCGGGACAAGTAGCCGGGCGCCGGACCGCCGGAGCAAGCAGCGCCGCTTCGGCCCGGTGGGCTACTCCAGCCGTAACAGCTTGCGGGCGTTGGTGCAGAAGACGTCCTCGATCTGGGAGTCGGAAAGGCGCAGGTTCCAGGTTGCCGTCTTGAGCGCCCGGAGCGACTCCAGACCCAGGTAGACGGGCTGGATTCTCCGGTAGGAAAGGGTGTCCCAGTCCACGTTGTTCTCGTACAGCCAGATGTGATTGTCGCCGATGGCGACACATCTCCCCCGCAGATGGCTGATGGGATAGTCGGACCCCCACATCAGGCGCGTGTGGCCGAACTGGCGGACGATGGGCTCAAAGGCGCCCGTCTCGGTCATGGCCGAGGTGTCGAGCCAGACATTCTCCAACCCCGCCAGGGAGTGGATTCCCTCCGCCGTATGATGGGGATTGAAGGCGGTTCCCGAATGGGCCAGGACCAGCCGCATCTTGGGATAGGTTTCGCAATAGCGCCGGATGGTGGCCTGATTGACCGGGTCCGCCAGGGCCCGGCTCTTGACCATGTGGAGCATGATCACCAGCTCTTCTTCGTGCGCCACCCGCACGTGTTCCTCGGTCAGGAACTCCAGGATCTCCGCTTCCCAGGTCTCCTCGCCCGGAGCGAAATGCTGGTACACCTTCAAACCCACCATGGAGAGGCGACGGACCTCCTGGCGCACCTCCTCCGGATCCATGTGCGGGGAGACGATGAGAAGGGACCGCGAGCCCGGATCCTTGCCCACTTGAGCCGCCACGTACTCGTTGGAGGCGCGGAAGGTCTCCTCGTGGAGCCCGCCGCCGAAAAACAGGCCATGGGTCTCCCGTCCCGGAGTGATCCACTGGATCTCTTCCTGGTACCGCTCCAAGGGAAGTTTCTCAGGTCCTCCCTCCAGGATCGTCGGCTTCTTCCACTGCCACAACTCGTACAGGTGGGCGTGAACGTCGTAGATCCGGTCGGGAACGAAACTGTCCAACTCCCTGTCGAACAATTCCCGGTCCGCGTCCGTCGGCTCCCAGGTCAACTCCATGGCACCCCTCCCGGTCGGGGTGTAATTATTCCACAAGCGATCCGGCTGCGACCAAGCGCCCAGGCTGAGTTTCGCCCGGTTGGGCGCCGGTCCAATCCCGGTGGCGGGTTTCGGGGCGGTCCGGCAACTGCTAGACTGGACCGGAAGCGGGTCTGCCGAAAAACCGATCATCCTTGATGCTCACTCGACGCCACGCCCTAGCGGCCTTTGCCCAGTTTCTGGTCTCCTCCCCACTTCTGGCGGGACGGTCCGGCCTGATCGAATCCGCGCTTTCGACACCGGAAAACGAGAAGCAGCTTCTGGACCTGGTCAACGTCTTCGACTTCGGCAAGCTGGCCCAGGCCAAACTGGACCCGGTGGCGTGGGACTACATGGCCGAGGGCTCGCAGGACGAGGTGTCCCTCCGCGACAACCGGAAAGCCTTCGAGCGGATCATCCTCCGGCCCAAGATCCTCACCGACGTCCACAAGATCGACACCTCCGTCGATTTCCTGGGACGGAAACTGGACTACCCCATCTTCGTCTGTCCGGCCGGCGGCAAGAATTGCTTCTTTCCGGGGGGAGAAGAGGAGGCCGCCCGCGGCGCGGCTGCTGCGGGAGCCATGTTCATCACCAACGGGGGAATCGACGAGTTCCTGGAATCGGGCGAGGGACCCAAGAACTGGTGGCAGTACACGACCGGCGGAGAATTCAGAAACGAGGACAGCATGCTGGACTTCGTGGAGCGTCTGGAGGATCTGGGAGCCGCCGGCATCTGCTTCACCGTCGACAACATGCACGTCTCCTATCGGGAACGGAGCATCTACAACCGGTTCGTGCGGCGCTGGTGCGAGACCGGGATTCCCCGGGACGCGGAAGGCAACCTGACCTACCAGCCCCAGGACCGCCCCTGGCGCACCGGCGTCTATCCTGAGCGGCCGTTTCCCAACCCGACCTGGGAGACCATCGACCAATTGATGGAGATGACGGACCTGCCACTCATGATCAAGGGCGTCATGACGGCCGAGGACACGGCGAAATGCGCCGAGCGGAAGGTGGCGGCGGTCGTGGTCTCCAACCACGGCGCCCGGCAACTGGATCACGTGGGCAGCTCCATCGAGGCTCTGCCCGAGTGCGTCGAAGCAGCCAAGGGCCGCCTGCCCGTGCTGGTCGATGGAGGCTTTCGCCGCGGAGGCGACATCCTGAAAGCCCTTGCGCTGGGAGCCACGGCCGTGGGCGTGGCACGTCCCTATCTCTGGGGACTGACCAGCTTCGGTCATCAGGGCGTTTCGCGGGTGCTGGAACTACTGCGAGTGGAGTTGGCGCTGGATATGGGGATGGCCGGCGTCGCCGGAATTGCCGACATCGACAAGTCGCTGGTTCGAATTCGGAGTATCTGATGTTTTATCGAAGAGAATTTCTGGAACTGCTGGCGGCAGCCGCGCTGGGGCCCCGCGACTACCCGGTCCGCAAGCCCAGGGTGGAGCCCCTTTGGCTCTCTCCGGACAACTATCCCAACGCCTTGGAGGCCACCGACGACGGCCTCTGGGTGGGTGAGCAACTCACCAACAAGGCCTACCTCCTGGACTGGAAAACGGGTAAACCGTTGCAGGAGGTCCCTACCGAGTCCACCAACACCAGCGGCATGGCCTACGGCGGCGGACACCTCTGGATGGCGGCCAACGGGCCCGCCCTGAGACGGGCGCCGAGACCGACGGACGCCACGACCGGCAGGATCCTGAAGGTCGATCCCGCAACCGGCAAGACCCTGGCACGGCACCCGGTTCCCGGCGGAGGTGGCGTGCACGGCCTTACCTGGAACCAGAACACCCTCTGGATCACCACCCTGAGCAGCAAGAGCCTGACCCAGGTGGATCCCGATTTCCGGGTCCTCCACTCCATCC
Source organism: Acidobacteriota bacterium (assembly GCA_965231825.1). Lineage (GTDB taxonomy): Bacteria > Acidobacteriota > UBA6911 > RPQK01 > JAJDTT01 > JAJDTT01. The sequence goes on from OZ246889.1 coordinate 332,291, forward strand.
CGGTGACCTTGGGGCGGGCCCACGGGCTGGCGTGGGACGACGGCTCCATCTGGTGCATGTTCTCCAACGACTACGTGATCCACCGTCTGGACGGCAAGGACGGCCGCATCATGGAAGCCATCCAGTTGAGCCGGTCCGATCCCGATCCCCACGGGATGACCCTGCACCAGGGGGTCTTCTACTACACCGACGCTGGTATCGCACCCGGCGGAGTGGACTCGAAGAGCCCATATTCGGGTTACATCTGCCGGCTCCACCTGTGAGAACCCTGGGAGCCGCCCTAATGATCGGTCTGCTTCTCCCGGCCGCCGCCGGGAAAGAGGGAAAGATCGTCCGGCCATCCGACGGGGCCATCCTGCCCGGCGGACAGATCAGCATCGCGGCCAGGGGCCCCGGGGCGCGATTGGAGCTGGACGGCAAGATCCTCCCCGCCCACGAACCCTTTCCCAACGTCTTTCATGCCCAGGTGACCCCCGCTCCCGGAGAGCACTCGCTGGCGCTGGTCTGGGATGGCGGACGGCAGCAGATCCGGTTTTTCGTGGGAGACGGAGCTCCTGAAGGTTTCGATCTCTTCCGCCTGCATCCCCCGCTCGCCGTCGACTGCCAGACGTGCCATACGCTGAGCCGGCGGGGACGGTTCCGCTCCAAAGGAAGCTGCTTCCGCTGTCACAACAAGACCACTTTCGTGGACAGCCACCAGCACGCCCCTCACGTCCTGCGGGATTGCGGCCTGTGCCACAACGCCCATGGTTCCACGGTGGCGGACCACCTGATCGTGAGTCGTGACACGGCCTGCAAGCTCTGCCACAACTGACCCGGGACACAAGTTGACTGAGGCCTGTTCCATTGGTTCGGACCGCGGTCGCGTCCGGAACGGTCACGTCTCTCGAAACCCGCCGCGACGGCCTTGGTAGGATGGGCACACCATGAAAAATCCCATGAATCGCCGGACGTTCCTGCAGGCGGCAACGGCGACGGCAGTCGCGTCGGCTGCCGCCGGGACGGTTCAGTCCCACACAATCTCGTTTCGGCGGCCGGACTCCCTTTACCACGGCGACGAATGGGAAACGCTGAATCCCGGTTACTGGAGTCTCCGGAACAACGCTCTTCGGCGGCGGATCCGCAACTACGGCGACCGTGCCCGCAACACCGGATTCCCCTATCACTACGAGACTCACGGAGATCGGCTGGGGAGCCATACCATGCCGGTCGACTACGACCCCACGCTTCCCCCCGGGCTGATCTGGCATCGGCATTGGCGTCTCGCCGGCAACTACAAGCTGGAAATGACGGGGCGGGTACACGAGCCTTCGCACGGTCCGGCGTCTGGCGACGATCCGAACTGGCGTATGTATCAGGACGATTGCGGCCTGCTGGGCCTCGCCTTCGGTTCGGCCTCGTTGTACGAGTCCTTCGGCATGTCCGGACCCGAAGGGAAGGCGGCGTGGATCGCGGCCTGGACCGAAGACGGCAGATTCGGAATCCACGAGCACGGTTCGGACAAGATCATCGCGGTCAAGCGGGTTCCCAAGCCATCGTCCGGGGACCGTTTCCGGATCGTCGTGGCCGTCTCGGGCGACGACGGAGAACGTGGAACCGTGTCGGCATCGCTGGACGTGGACGGTCGCGGCAGGGTGGCCGCGATCCAGGTCGAGAACCTGAACCGGGCCAAGCATCTCCAAGGGTTCCCCGGCATCGCCGGACGGGGTCTACTCGATTTCGAGATCGGCGAATACACCATCGCTCCCGGCGAGAACCGTCCCCTGGACCCGCGGATCAACGATTGCCACGTCTGCTACGCCCTGGGCGACACTCTGCGCCAGGAAGACGATGCCTGGCGGGTGCGTTTCATCGCCCTGTTCCGCGGTGACGGCGAGAGGGCGGAGGTGAGGGTCGCGGATACCCGCAATCCGGCCGGCGGCTGGGAGTCGGTTCCGACCGCGGGCCGGGCGCCCATCGTCAACAACGACTTCCGGCGCAACACGGCGGTGATCGACGCCGCGCTGCCGCGGAATCCTGCGGAAACCGACCTCTTCTACACGGTCTGGAAGGACGGCCGCAATGTGACGGCGGATTCCAGGCTCGGCAGCGACGCCGTCGGCATCGGCACCGGCCAGATCGGCGACGTGCCCGAAAGCGGGGCGTACGTTGGAAGACTCCCCAGGCTTTCGGCTCCCTACCGTCTGTGCGGGCTCTCCTGCCATGCCATCCACGGGAGTCAACCCAATCTGCCCGACGCGGGACCGGGTGGAGGTTTCTTCGTCCACGACCAGCCCACGCCCGGCGCCTACCGGCATCTGGACGAATACGGATTCCAGGTCATGATGTGGGAGGACGACGTCTGGTATATGGAACTCCTTCTCTACCCGCCTTCAACCGACGACGCTTACAAAGTCGTCACCACCACCCTCTGCGGACCCACGACTCGCTGGCAGATGATGCGCCACTGGAACACCATCAATCCCGGTGATCACGACTACGGCATGGATGACGTCAAGGGTCCGGAACAGATCGCCATCCGGGCCCACGGCGATCTCGGCCAGGACCGGGACTACATGCGGCGCAACTTCCAGATCGTCCACCACCTGGTGACGGGAGACGAGGCGCCCTCCGGAACCGGAAACCCCAAGAAATGGCGGCGCTGGAAGATGCCCGGCGGCGATTTCAGCCTGCTCATCCTCGACTCCAGGCTCTGGCGTTCGAGCCAGGACACCAACATCTGGGACGACCAGGGATGGGGCGCCAAGGAGAACCTCTACCCGAGGACCGACGTCACCCGCAGCCTCCTGGGCGAGGAACAGTTCGCCTGGCTGCGGGAGACGATTCTCACCGATTCCTCGCCTCTGATCTGCCTGACCGGAATCAACGGCCTTCACACCATCTGGACCGGCGACGGCCGCCGGCCCGACGCCAAGACCCGTTTTGGCGAACGCGACCGGGTCTCAGCCGATTACGCCGGATGGGTCGCGGCGGGGGCGGACCGCGTGCTGGAACTGCTCGGCTCCCGCACTGGGGTAACGACCGTCTACGGGGACGTGCATACGGGCATGATCCTGCAAAACCTGGAACACCGGGTCTTCGAATGCTCCTTCGGTCCCATCGGCCGGAGTGGCGGCCGGGGCGTCAAGGAGGGCTTCGGGCCGCGCATGACCGACTTCGACGGACGGGAGGTGGCCGTCACGGCACTCTACCATCAGAGCTACGACACGCCGGATCTGCGCAAGTTGGACGGCCCGTTCTACTGGAATTTCCTGGAAATGGAGTTCGATCCGAGAGGCGAAGACCCGGCCATCGGTCTGCGCGTGCGGAACCTGGTGGACCCGCCGGCCGAGCGGCCCCGCGGCGGCGACCATGTCCGGGAACTTGCGTCCCGAACCGGGAGGATCCCCTCCTGCTCCCTGCCCGTCATCCGGCTACTCCCCGAAGCTGACGTGCTGCTGTCCCGAAAGGACGGACGGCCGTTGCGCGGCGCGCGAACCCTTCCGGACGGGAGGCTCTCCGTCCCGGGCCTCATCGGCGTGAAGCCCGGGGAGACTGTCATCGCGACGGCGCGCTCCGGAGGAAAAGTCGTCGCCAAGCCGATTGTGACCGGCCCGCCGAAGGCCTGACCGGACTGGCATCGACTCAAAGACGCGTGAGTCCGAAACTCACCAGGGCATCTTCCGCTTGGTGTGCCTGCGGCCCTTCTCAGCGGCTTCCTGCCCCCCGGACCCGATCATGACCCCTTCGTCGATCATGGCTTCCACGTTCTCCGGACGCACCCCGTTGAGGAAGGCGACCCCGGCGGCCTTGCAGGCGGAGAAGACACGTTGCCGGGCCTTCCGCATCAGCGTGGAGAGCTCCTCGCCCGGGAGTTTCGTGGAGCGCAAGGAGAAGCCCATGTCGCTGGGTCCCCACTCGGCGAATCCGACACCCGGCACCTGCACGCTCGCCTCGGCGTTGATCAGGGCGTGCCGGTCCTCCACCTTGAGGCCCAAGAGAATCTCCCCCTGTGGATTCAGGGGCCAGGGGTCCGCGGTCTCGAGATAACGGTTCCCGTCAACGCCCCAGATCTGGCTTGCAAAACCCTGGCCTCCGCTGCCTCTCAGACCCTCCTCCAATGCGGTTCCCACGCTCTGGCGGTGAAAGGGATAGCGGGCGGCCTGCACCAGGACGCGGACCGCTCCGGGAGTGCGGGCATGGCAGAGCAGGATCCCGTGGGCGCCGGTGGCCAGGATCTGCTGAACCATCCAGTAATTGGCCTTCATGGTGGCCTCGTCGATCCCACCCACCGGCAGGGTGCAGATCACGGCCGGCGTCCGGTGGCCGCTGGGAGTGGGGCCGCCGTCCGCCAGGCCCTGCATGAATCTCCGGAGCGCAGTCACATCGTAGGATCCATGCTCCATCTCGTAGTTGATGTAGTCGGCCCAGGTCCGGGCCAGCTTGCGCCCCTCCTCGTAACCGCCGTGGCCTCCCGTGTAGTAGATGGGTTGCCCTCGCTCCAGCAGCTCGATGGCCTTGTTGATCCGCTTCGGGGGCTCGCCCGCTTCAGAAGAGGCGACGGTCCCGGAGCCGGCCAGATGGGGGAATAGAGTCAACGCCAGCAATAGTGTCCACTTCTTCATGGTTCTTGCACCTCCGATCCAGGTTTGATTCCTGAACAGTTTGTCTCATTATGGGTTCAGTGTCCCGACTTGGCGTCAGTTTTTGAGTTCGATCCCACCAAGGAGAAGGTTATGCACTCGCGTTTCGCACTTCGGACAGTGATTTGGTGTTTGCTCTTGATCGTGGCCCAGGGCCAGAGCCGGCTCCTCGCCTCGAAGGTGAAGGTCCTGGTCGGGGCGGGCTACAAGAAACAGTTTGCGGACCTGGAGAAACAGCATCCCAACCTGGAGCTGGTGGCGGCCGGCCAGGGCGGGATCGCCGGCGTCATCGCTGACTGCGACGCCATCATCGGACTACCCTACGGCCGCAAGGGCCGGGAAATCCTGCGCCAGGGCAAGAGGCTGAGGTGGGTGCACAGCACCAGCGCCGGCGTGGAGAAGATCGTCCACTTTCCGGAACTGAAGGACAGCGACATCATCCTGACCAACGCCAAGATCATGATGGGACCCGAAATCGCGGACCACGTCTTCGCCCTGTTGCTCACCCTCACCCGGAATCTGAAAGAGTACGACCGGGAGATGGACCGCGGAAACTGGATGCGCGGGGAGACCCGGTTGCCCATGATCGAACTTCGTCACAAGACCATGCTGATCATCGGCTTGGGCGGCATCGGCTCCCAGGTGGCCCAACGCGCCGCGGCCTTCGACATGCGGGTCCTGGGCGTCGACCCCAAGGACATCCCGTTGAGCCGGGACGTGGAAAAAGTGGTGGTTCCCGACCAGTTGCACGGGGTCTTGCCGGAGGCCGACGTGGTGGTGAGCTGCGTGCCCCACACGCCCGCCTCGGAAGGAATGCTGGGTCCCGACGAGTTCGCCGCCATGAAGGATGGCGTCTACGTGGTGAATGTCTCCCGGGGAAAGGTGATTCAGACCGATGCGCTGGTGGCGGCCCTGCGATCGGGCAAGGTTCGGGCCGCCGGACTGGACGTCACCGATCCGGAGCCGCTTCCCGGCGACCATCCCCTCTGGAAGATGGACAACGTCATCATCACTCCCCACGTGGCGACCCGCTCCTTCCGGTCGCGTGTGCGGCTCGCAAATCTGATCCGGGACAACATCGAACGGTTCGCCACCGGCCGGCCCCTCCGGCACGTCGTCGACAAGGCGGCCGGGTACTGAGCGGCCGCCTGATCGGGGGATCGAACCTTTGTTCCGACCGTCCCGTCAACAAGAGCGTGTGGACTGGAGGATTAGAGATGCAGACAAAACGATTCGTACTGATCTGGCTCGCCTTCACGGCAGTCGCCTCGGCGCAGAACTTTTTCCCCAAGAAGGACGCTGCGTTCGGACAAGTCGTGGTGGGAGGCGGCTACGAGACGGTCATCAACCTCACCAACCGGGGAACTCACTCGTATGTCGGGACGCTGGTCCTGTTCCGAACCGTAAACAATGAGAGCGTGCCCTGGAACCCGACGGTCAACGGCATCGCCGTGGATAACGGGGAACTTGGCGTGGAAATCCAGTCCCAGGCCACGGTCACGCTTCGTTTAACCGGGTCCCAACTGGAGGCCGGGGCAGCCATCCTGCTCTCCGAAGACCTGTTGCTGGACAATCTCATCGAGGCGAACCTCACGTATCTGATTCTCGAGGGCGGTCAGGTAAGCGACAGCGTGGGCATCTCACCGTCCAAGGAGTTCTACCGGGCCTCCATCCCCTTCGAAGAATTTAGAGAGACCGCTCTCGCCCTCGTCAACGGCGATTTGACAGGCGAGCGAGGGGCTAACGTCGAACTGTCCCTCTTCTCGGGAAATGGAGACCGGTTGGGGCCCACGCGGATCATTGGACTGGGATCGCTCGCTCACTCAGCCAGGTTCCTGCATGAACTCTTCCCGGGGCAGACTCTTCGCGGGGGAAGGGTCGAAATCACTTCCGACTTCCCCATCTTTGGAACGGCCCTCACCTTCTCGGGCGGACAGTTTTCGAGTCTTCCTCTCGAGCCGGCTCCAATCACCTATTCGGTTCGTCTTGAGTCGGATGAACACTATGCGACGGGCGAACTTGCCCTCTGGGCCGACGGTTCGTTCATTCGCGGTTACCTGGTGATCTCGGGCGTGGACGGTGAAGCCTTCGACGAACCGGAGTTCAGCCTCGTCAACGGTGAACTGGAGGATAGTTTCCTCCGGCTCGCCTTCACAATTCTGCAAGATCCTTTCTTCGCCGAAGAGGTGACCATGTCGATGCGACACGACCAATTCTCATTCGATTCGGATCTGGTTTCGGGTGATTGGATCGAATTGTTCGGGGATGACACGAATTTGAAGGGGACCTACGAACTCACACGGTGAGGAGACAGGCCGGAGAAACTCGATCTAGAATTTAGTTTGCAGATTGAACCGGGCAAGGATTGTCTACGTCTGTATAATGGGAGGCAATCATGAAAGCACCTTCCTCGGATCCCACCGGCAGTTCCACACCTTCAAGAGCGCTGCGATGGAGCCAACCGGCTCTTTTGAGTGCGTTCCTTATCCTGATCACGGGGTTTTCGACCACATGGGTTTCGGCTGGCCGGGAACATCCGTCCCGAGTCAGCTTCATGGACGGCAGCGCCGCCTACGAGACTGCCGGTGACGTGGACTGGAACGAAGTGACGCTCAATCTACCCCTGGTCAGCGGCGACCGGATCATGGGCCACCCCGACTCTCGGATCGAGGTGGAGTTGGGGGACGGCAACTTCGTCCGGATCTCCGGAGAGACCGACGTCCTCTTCCCTGAGCTGTCCCAGAAAGGGACCATCCTGAAGCTTCACGAGGGCGACCTGATTCTGCGGGTGGCCGACGCCAGCCGGATCCAGGTCGACTTGGACCAGGCTTCGGTCAAGATTCGCAAAAAGGGACTGTACCGATTCCAAGTCGATCCCAACGGCTCGATACGGCTGGTGGTGCACGAGGGCCGGGCGGAAGTCAGCAGCCGGCACGGGAAGGAGAGAGTGGAGACAGGGCAACAGTTGCTTCTGGACACACGCCAGATCGGCATCCAGGCGGTGGGCCGGAATCTCGACGATTTCGAGCTCTGGAGCGGGGAAAGGGACGCCACAATGGTCAGCAGCCTCTCCGCCGGGTACCTGGGAGGGGTTGACTTTCCGGGCGTCCAGTCGCTGGACCAGCATGGCGACTGGGTCCAAGCGGGCAGTTTCGGCCACGTTTGGGTGCCCGATGCCTCGGTGGGGTGGGCTCCATTTCGATTCGGACGGTGGCGCTACCTCTCTACCGGACTGACCTGGGTGAGCCATGAGCCTTGGGGTTGGCTCCCCTATCACTATGGACACTGGATCCATTACGGGCCCATGGGCCGTTGGGCCTGGGTGCCCGGCAGGCTCAACCGGTGGCAACCATCCCTTGTAGACTTCTACTGGGGAAGCGGTTACGTCGGCTGGGCTCCCAGAGGCTATTACGGGGGAGGGAGCGGAAACAGGCCCGTGGTAGTCCAAAACAACACGATCCGCAACCGAAATCCTGGTGATCGTTCCAACGGCCTGACGATCGTCCACAGAAATGACTTGGGCAGAGAACCGAGTCGGACTCGAGTCTTGGCCTCCGACACCATCGTGGGCGGTATGCGGCAGGGTCTACCCAGAGAACTTCGACGTTCTCGCGTGTGGAATCGAAACTCCGCATTTTCAAGTAGTGGTGTCCGCTCTTCCAGATTGGCATCCCGACCGGTGGGGATTTCTCGGGAGGGAGTCACGCAGGGCGGATCTCGACGCCCCAGCGTCGCCAGAAGTGGAGCCGACGGCACTCGGACCCGCGCGCAGCAGTCGTTCCGGTCAAGGTCGTCGAGCCGAAGCTTGTCTCGCAGTTCGCCCGCTTCCAGAGGGTCCTTCGCCACCCGCAGCGGTCGCAACGCGTCCAGGCCATCCGTCTGGAGTTCAAGACGATCGAGGCCATCTTCCTCGCCGACATCTACGAGTCCGTCAGTCCGATCCTCTTCGCGATCTGTTTCCCGGACGCCGTATCCGTCGATGCAAAGGACGACTCCCACGTATCGTTCTCCGGCACCGTCGGTCAACCGTTCGCCCAGCCCTCGGGTACAATCCCCTCCCAGGCGATCCGGTTCTTCCGGAGGCGCGTCCCGCTCTCGGAGCACTTCCCGCAGCCGGAACTGATTCAGGACTGGTCCGGAACGCACGGTGACACCAGGATTGCAGTAAACGGGCAACCCGCGTGGTTGCCCGTTTTCGTTTCAGACATGGCAAAATGATGCTGGCCGCCAGTACACTGCACCGGTCAAATTGAACCGGGCAGCGATGCGCCCCGTCTGAAATGATGTGAGGCCATTATGAAAACAGCAACATGCATCCCAGCAGGCGTTTCCGGAAACTCGAGAGCATGGCGAGGGGAGCGACTGGCTCCGATGGCCGCGCTCCTGATCCTGATGACGGGGTTTTCCGCCACGTGGGTTTTGGCCGGCCGGGAACATCCGGCCCGGGTCAGCTTCATGGACGGCCGCGCCGCCTACGAGTCTTCCGGCGACGTGGACTGGAGCGAGGTGACGCTCAATCTTCCGCTGGTCAGCGGTGACCGGATCGTGGCCCACCCCGATTCACGGATCGAGGTGGAGTTGGGAGACGGCAACTTCGTCCGGATCTCCGGAGAGACCGACGTCTTCTTCACGGAGCTGTCCCAAAAGGAGAACATCCTCAAGGTTCACCAAGGCGATCTGATCGTCCGTGTGAACAAGGGCGGGCGGATCCATGCGGAGACGGATCTGGCCTCGGTGCGCTTCCGAAAGAAAGGACTCTACCGAGTCCAAGTCGATCCCGGCGGCACCATGCGCCTGGTGGTCCACAAGGGCCGGGCCGAAATCACCAGCCGGCACGGGAAGGAGAGAGTGGAAACCGGGCAAGAGTTGCTCTTGGACGCACAACAGACCGGAATCCAGGCGTTGGTTCGGGATCTGGACGACTTCGAACTCTGGAGCGGACGCCGGGACGCTCTTCTGGTGAGCAGCCGCTCCACCGGATACCTGGGCGGAGTCAACCACCCGGGAGTCCATTCGCTGGACCATCATGGCCACTGGTACAACTACGGTTCCCACGGACACGTCTGGGTGCCCACCGTCGCGGTGGGATGGACGCCGTTTCGGCACGGACGGTGGGGCTACCTCGCCGGCGGGTGGACTTGGATCAGCTACGAGCCCTGGGGTTGGCTGCCCTACCATTACGGGCGCTGGATCTACTATGGGCCCCGGGCCCGGTGGGCCTGGGTACCCGGCGGGTTCAACCGCTGGCATGCGGCTCACGTCGACTTCTATTGGGGAAACGGTTACGTCGGCTGGGCGCCCAGAGGCTATTACGGAAGGGGCCGCCGTGGGCGCGGCAACACGACCGTCGTGGTTCAGAACAACATTTTCCGGAATTGGAATCCACGGGACCGCTCCAACGGGCTGACGGTCGTTCATGGGCGCGATCTGGGAAGAGGACCCACCAGGACGCGAGTCGTGGCCTCCAACGCCATCGTGGGCAAATTCCGGGAGGGTCTCCCCAGGGAACTCCGCCGTCCTCGGGGGCGGGGACCGAATGCCGTCTATTCGAGGAGCGGCGTCCGCTCCTCCAGGTTGGCATCCCAATCCACCGTACGCACCCGGGATCGAGTCGTGGAGGGCGGCTCGCGGCGCTCCACCGTCACCCGGAGGGGCTCCGGCGACTCTCGAGTCGGGACCGCCTCCCGGCGATCGACTATCAACCGTGCCGATCGAACCGGATCCACCCGAACGATTACGCGCCAACAAGGCGCGTCCCGAGAGAGCCTGAGCCGTTCGCGCACCCCGGCCTCACAGCCGGCCCATTTTTCGACTTCGAGCCGGAGTATTTCCCGGTCCTCGTCCGGATCGAGCAAATCCGTCACCAAGCAAACCAGGCGTAGCCCGTCGACCCCCTCCGTCTCACGCTCCGGAGGTTCTCGCGTTCGAGCACCCTCCCGGCCATCGAACGTCAGCCGTCCCAATCGAACGGGATCCAGCCGATCATTCATCCGCCAGCGGCCCAACTCCCGGCCGAGCGGGCGGTCCGGCGCCAACGTCACCCGCACCCCGACCCGGACCCAGCGATCGTCCCGACCCTCCTCTTCGAACCGAAGTATTTCCCGGTCCTCGTCCGGATCGAGAGGGTCCGTCACCACACGGACTCCCCGCAACCAATCAAGGCCTTCCGTCTCCAGCTCGAGGCGGTCGAGATCCACTTCCCAGCGAACAGTCTCGCGCCCGTCAGTCCGGTCCTCGTCACGGTCCAGCTCGCGTCCTTCGGTGCGATCGCGGCCTTCACCCCCCAGGTCGACTCCCTCGTACCGCGCTCCGGCGCCGTCGAGAAGCAGGCCATCCAGCTCTCAGGTGCGGTCTGCGCCAAAGCGGTCCGGGTCTTCCGGGAGCAGTTCCCGCTCTCGACGTTCATCCAGGGACCGTTAGCGACTCTGGAATCGCCCGGACCGCGTGGCAGCGCGCGGCGCCGAACATGCAGACGAGAATGGGCAACCCGGATGGTTGCCCATTCTCGTTTCAGGATGAAGCCAACTGCCGGGATGCCGCGCCAGCCTTGTGCCGCGGCGACTTCGACCACGGGCGCGTAGTAGACTGAGCCTGACAAACCTGTGCCACCAACCCGTCCGATTGAAGCCTTCCCAAGGCTGAGATCGGCAGAGCGCATTCGGGGAGGCGCTTTCCTATGGCAACGATGACGGGAGCCCGCTTTCTGGCCGAGACCCTGCACGGGTACGGCGTCACCCACTTCTTCTTCATGCCGGTGGTCATACCCGAAGCCATGCCCGAAATGGAGCGGTTGGGCATCGCCAGAGTCATGACCCACGGCGAGAAGGCGGCGGCCTACATGGCCGACGGCTACGCCCGGGTCCGCCGGGGGATCGGCGTTTGCGGCGCCCAGTCGGTGGGCGCCCTGAACCTGGCGGCCGGACTCCAGGATGCCTATCTGGCCTGTTCGCCCGTCGTCTCGCTGACGGGACGGCTTCCGCAGATCCGCCAGGACCGGAACGCCTATCAGGAAGTGTCCCACACAGGACCCTTCGACGCCGTGACCAAGTACAGCATGGCGGTCACCGCGGTCGACCACTTTCCACGCTTTTTGCGCCAGGCCATTCGGGAGGCCACGACTGGGACGCCTCGACCCACGAATCTGGAGTTGTGGGGAATCTTCGGCGGAGAGGTGATGAGCGGTGAAGCCGACCTGGAGATCGGGGTGGAGGAGCCCTTCACCCGGATCCCACCGTTTCGCCCCGAGCCGGAGTTGGCGCCGGTGCTCGACGCCATCAAGCTGCTGGCCGAGGCTCGACGGCCCATCGTGGTCGCGGGGGGCGGTGTGACCGTCTCCGGGGCCGGCCCGGAACTGGTGGAACTCTCGGAACGGCTTCAACTGCCCGTCATCACCTCACTGAACGCCAAGGAGACCTTCCCTTTCGACCACCCGCTGGCCGTTGGTGTTTCGGGCCAGTATTCCCGCGCCTGCGCGAACCGGGCCCTGGCCGAAGCGGACCTGGTCTTTTTCGTGGGCAGTCACACCGGCGGCCAGGTGACCAACGACTGGCGGATCCCCCGGCCCGGAACCCGGGTCGTCCAACTCGACATCGATCCGGCCGAGCTGGGCCGATCCTTCCCCATTTCGGTGGGCATGCAGGGGGACGCCCGGGCCGGGCTGCGCAAGATGCTGGCCCATTGCGGCGGTGTCGAGTCCTCGGAGCTGTCCCGATCCCGTGCCGGCTGGATCGCACGCATTCACCAACTGGTCCGCGAGTGGCGCGACGAGGTGGCGCCCATGGCCGACTCCGATCTCCTCCCCATGCGGCCGGAACGGCTGTGCAAGGAGCTGACCCGTCTGCTGCCGGACGACGCCATCCTCGTGTCCGATACCGGGCACTCCGGCATCTGGACCGGAACCATGGTGGACCTGACGTCGCCGGATCAATCCTACATCCGCTGCGCCGGCTCCCTGGGATGGGGTATTCCGGCGGCCATCGGCGCCAAGTGCGCGGCCGGCGACCGGCCCGTCATCTGCTTCACCGGAGACGGCGGAGTCTGGTACCACATGACGGAGTGGGACACGGCGCTCCGCTACGGTATCCACACGGTGACGCTGATCAACAACAACGCCTCACTGAACCAGGAGAAGGATCTCAACGAAAGCATCTACGGCGGCCGCCAGCCGGGGTCCGATCTGCTCTGGAGACTCACCGACGCGGACTTTGCAAAGATCGCCGAGTCCATGGGCTGCTTCGGAATCCAGGTCAACAAGCCGAGCGAGTTGGCCGGCGCCCTGGAGGAGGCGTTGGCTTCCAACCGGCCCGCCGTGATCGACGTGAAGACCCACATCGAGGGGATCGCTCCGAAGGCCTGGGATGGGGACTGATTTGAGAGAACGCGGAGAAAAACAGGAAATAGGAGAGAGAAAAGAGTGAAGAAACGCGGGTAGTTACGTGGAGCGGGGCGCAGGAGGAACGACGTGGAGCGGGGACGTTCTTGTCCCGCTTTCCTGAACGCTCCTTCCTCCGTTCCCCTCTGCGCTCGCACCCCCATGTTTCGTGCGGAGGTCGGCGGTTGGAAACCGCCGCTCCTTCGCTTTTTCCTCCCGGGCTGGCCCGGCGGGTGAGCTTCCATGAGAACCAGTCCTGTGTCCATACCAGAGCGACCCCCTGCCCTCACCGACCAGGAATTGTCTGCGGGCCTGAAGTCGGGATGTCGCTGGATCAGGTCCCTGATGGACGAGCGGGGATGCATTCGGAACCCGGACCACGCTTCCCTCTACTACAAGATTCCCGGCAGCCTCGCCGTCAACGGCGTCTTCGACTCGGCATTCTCCTGCCTCGACTGGTTTGCCGCCCGTTTCCTGGGCGATCACGGCCAACTGAAGATTCCACCGGAGCAGGAAGCGTCCCGATTCACGAACACCTACGATCGGAGCTGGCTGGTGTGGGGCGCCGGGATCTGCGGCCGATACGACATCGCCTTCCCACTCGCCGAGGACATCCTCTCCTATCAGGACCGGGAAAGCGGCGGTCTCCTGGACAGAGCCGCGGATCTAAAGAAGGGAGCAGGCGTCCAGCACGCCATGACCGCCGGATTCGCCGGTCTGGCGCTTCTCTCTACCCGCCATGTTGCCGCCGCCCGGCGGGCGGGTGACTTTCTCATCGACCTGTTGAAGCTTCAACCCCACCCTGATGAGGGGCTGTATCTGGCGGCCAACCGTCGTGCGGACTGCACCCAGGCGCTGCTCCGGGAACGGACCAGCCGGGACTTCGTGGACCGCAACGGGCTCAAACAACGGCCGGCCCGCCTGGGACCGGTCCAGGTGCTGTTGGTGCGGCTCTTCCGACTGACCCGGAAGCAACGCTACCTGGAGGCGGCCCGGAAGTACACGGAGGCCGTTTTAACCGGAAGAGAGGGGATCTACGACTGCGTGGAATCCCACAAGTTCCTCTGGGGCCTCACCGAGCTGCACCAGGTTTCGCCCCAGGAACGCTACCGGATTGCGGCGCGACGGATTGCCGCTTATCTGATCCGGAGCCAGCGTCCGGACGGACAGTGGCGGGGCGATGCCGTGCGAGGAGGAGATCCTGGACAGTCCCTGGACCTCCGGCTCAACACCACCTGCAACGCGCTCGTCGGACTGGCCGCCTACCGTTCCTGGACGGGACGCTGAGATTCGCTCGCCTGCGGACGCGCGCGGGCGAATTCCCGTTCGCGGACGGGGCTTGTCACGCGAGCCAGGGTCGGACGGGCGCCGTGCGATAGACGAGCTGCAGGATATTCTCCTCCGGGTCCCGGAAAAACGTCAGCTTGGTGCCGTTCGGCAACTCCCGGATCGGGCCGACTTCAATCCCTTTCTCCTCCAGGTCGCGGCGAGAGGCGTCCATGTCCTCCACCAGGAACGCGATATGCCGAATCCCGGCGTCGTCGTCCTCTTTCCGGGTCCGGGGCTTGCCGTTGGAATTGAGGATCTCGAGCAAGGCCCCACCCGACGGGCCTAGAAAGTGATAGGAGATCTCCGTGTCTCCAAGCACAACGGTCCCCTTGGACAACAGCTCGAATCCAAGCTTTTCACAATACCAGTCCGCCAAGCTTTCGGGATCGTCCGCCACGACTGCCACGTGTTCCAGAACTTTCATAATTCCTCCAGGAGTAGTTAGGGATTGGGAGGAGAGGTGCAGATGAGGATCTCCATCGTCTCATCTCCCGTGTTCTCGACACCATGCTCGCACCAGGGCGGCAGATGGATGAAGGTGCCCGCACTCACCGGGACCTGTTTTCCGGCCAACGTCATGGTCCCCGTCCCTTTCAGGATGACGTAGCACTCCTCGGTGTGGTGGCTTCCCACGCCCAGAACCACGTGGGGCGGGACGAAGAACACGACCATTCCCATGTTCTCGGCCGGAGCCTTGGGATTGGATGGATGCACCACGCGAACGCCAATTCCCTCGCACCCCGGATACTTGACGGGAACCCCGTCCTGAACGGTGACGATGTTGGGCTCCACCAATTCGTCCGGCTTCGGAATGGGCGGTTCTCCCTGATATCCGCGGAACTGAGTGATCTTAGCCATCTGCAATCTCTCCGTTATCTATTGCCCAACTACCAGTCCCGAGTATATCCGGCGGTCCATCCGCCATCGACCGTCAGGACCGCTCCATTGATATAGCTCGCTTCCGGCGAAACCAGGAAGAGCACCGACCAGGCGATTTCCCGGGTTTCCGCCGGCCGTCCCAGGGGAATATGGGCCAGCAGGCTCGCGGCGTTCTCCGTGTAGACGCCATCGGCTCCGTAGAAGAGTTTCTTCGTTCCCCGCGTGAGGGTGGAACCGGGCGCCACCGCGTTGACCAGGATCCCCTGAGGACCCAGCTCCAGTGCCATGGAACGGGTCAGATTCACCACGCCCGCCTTGGCCGCGACGAAGGCGCTCTGCAGGCGTAAAGGCACGAGGCCGGCGACGGATGAGATGTTCACAATCCGTCCCCCGCGGTTGCGGACCAGAGCGGGGACCGCCGCCTTGCTGACGACGTAGACGCCGGTCAAGTCCACCTCCAGGATGCGGTTCCAGTCTTCCTCCCGGAACTCATGAATGGGCACCCGGCCTCCGAGGGTGTTGATTCCCGCGTTGTTGACCAGAATCGAGAGCGTCCCCCATTCCTTCACGATCCGCTCGACGGCCGATTCCATCTGCCCGGAGCGGCTCACGTTCCCTTCGATGGCCAGCACCTCTCCTCCGGATTCCCGGATTCCGGCCGCCGTTTTTTCAGCCGCATCCAGATCGAGATCCACGATGGCCACGCGAGCGCCGTTGGCCGTCAAGAGTTTGGATATAGCCTTCCCGATGCCGTTGGCCCCGCCGGTGACCAAGGCCACCTGATTCTTGAGATCGACGTTCAAAGCTCCCTCGCAGTTCTGCTCCCGACAGCCCCCCGCAATCGGTTGCCGTTCCTCATCTCCGGCCAACCTACATTATCGACCGATCAGGGCCGGGTACAACCGAGGCCGTAGACTCGCGCCCGTTCCAGATACAGCTTGAGGCGAAAGGGCTGCAGCACGACGTCACCCAATCTGGGCTTTCCTTCCCACTGGATCAACAACCGCGAGCCCCTTCCGCTGATGGTGGCGCTCGTCTGCCTGGAGAAGCCTGGAATGACCTCCCCGTCCACATCGAGCAACTCGGCGCGGATCGATCCCCCGGAAGCATCCCCGTTCACGTAGAGGGACTCCCGTCTTC
Source organism: Acidobacteriota bacterium (assembly GCA_965231825.1). Classification (GTDB taxonomy): domain Bacteria; phylum Acidobacteriota; class UBA6911; order RPQK01; family JAJDTT01; genus JAJDTT01. Next base: position 348,632 of record OZ246889.1, read on the forward strand.
CTCCGACTGCCAGCGGATGGGTAGTGAGAGTCCCCCGAGTCCTGGCCTCCCAGGCGACGAATCCGCCCTCGTCCAGAAACGCCACACCGATGCCGGGCCGGCCTCCGGTTCCGTGACCGACACGATCGCCCCGGTAGTAGATGGCGGTGTCGTCCCCGACGGAGACCTGGGAGGGTGCGGGATATATGGAGCCGGAGTCCCACCCCCCTTCCGAACCCAGGGGAAGAAAAGGAGCCCGAAACCGGTGCCAGTCGATCCCATCCCGGCTGACGGCCAACTGACCAAAGAGCCGGTCCGCTGCCCGATCGAAGGCTGCGGTGTAGAGGACATACGTGTCCGCGGCGCGGCTGTATTTGAAGACGCCCGGAGTATAGAGGTCGAAGTCCCGGGGGTCGCCCTTGTCGGGACCATGCACGCTCACCGGATGTGACCAGTGGAAGGCATCGGGACTTGTGGCGCGGGCGATGAAGCGCCGTCCCAGCGATCGGGTTCGGAAGTAGCCCACGTACTGTCCCACGCGGTCATCCCAGAAAAAGATGTTGTGGGTGTCGAAGCCTCCGTGAAGTTTCACCCGGGTGTCCGTCCTCCAGTGCAAACCGTCCGTCGAGTAGGCGATGCCCACACCGCGGCCCCGAAAATCCCAGAGGTGAAACATCATCTTGTAACGCTTGGCCGGATCGGGGTCGGCTCGATCCTTGATGACCCAATAGACCTTGTTGCGAGCCCCTTCCGGACCGGCGAAGACGATGTTGTTTTCCCGGGAACCTTGGCTTTCGACGATTCCGAGGATCGGCTTCTCCCAGACCAGCCCATCCCGGGACGTGGCGTAAAGGCAGCGCCCCTGCTCCAGGTTTGGACCGCGGAGCTGTCCCGGATTGAGGCGGGATTCGTACCACATCTTGTAGATCTTCTCCTCGCCGTCAAAAATGACGCAGGCGTACCCGACGGAACCTGCCTCCCAGGGGCGATCGGCCATGAGGACCGGGTTGCCGGGATGCTTCCTGACCGTTCCCATGACACGCTGCAGGCCCCGCGACCGGGCGACAAGATGATCGTCGTGGAGAAAGAGGGACCCCATGCGGCCCCAGCCTCCGACCTTTTGACCAATATGGACGAGTCGAGGCTCTCCTGCCGGTTCGGACAACCCAATCCCAACGGCCAAAGTTGCCGGCGCCGCCAAGAGGATGAGAAGAGGCAGGCAGCACCGGAACGAAGCGGGTCTCACAATCTTCTTCCTACGACGATGTCACCTGAGAAAAGCTCGGCCAGAGCGCCGATGAGGTCAGGTCGTTGGATGCTCAACTCTTGGAAAGTGGTCGGGGCAGAGGGATTTGAACCCCCGACTTCCTGCTCCCAAAGCAGGCGCGCTACCAGACTGCGCCATGCCCCGCCACGACCGAGAATTGGAGAATATCACACGGTGTTCCGCTGGCAGCGGGCACGCCCTCTGCGGATGGCGCGCTTGCGTTAGAATGTTTTTAATAGCGAAAGTGGCGGAATTGGCAGACGCGCCAGATTTAGGATCTGGTGGGGTTACTCCCCGTGGGGGTTCGAGTCCCCCCTTTCGCACTCCCCGTGAAATAAATTGCCAGTGGATATTGACAAGGTCAATCCCTAAAAACGGAAGGCTATGGGTCCGGCGAGAACGTCCTCGAATTTCAGTTGACGGTCGGCGGCGATCGATCAGGGCTCCAGGAAGAAGCGGGCTCGAAGGGTCAGGGTATCGGTCCCTGGCCGTTGTCCAGGGGCGGTCGGCGCCTTGCGTAGGAGCGGGAGTTTCTCCAAACGGGCGGCGTCCGTTTTGCGGGGTCCGGGATTCGGGCCGGAGATGCAGTGGCCGGCTGCGGCCTTGAGGGCGCCATCCGCCGGAACATCTCAGCGGCGCGTTTCTGAGCTTCGGAGACTTGTTTCCGGCTCATCTGTTGCCTGAGATGAGCCTTGCCCTTGACGGCTTTGCCGTGTCCTTGGGCGGCAGCCAGATTCATCCAGGCATAGGCTTCGACGTAGTCCTTGGGGACGCCCTTCCCCTTGGCGTACAGGAACCCCAGGTTGAATTGAGCGAGGGAGAAGCCCTGCTCGGCGGCGGCCCGGAACCAATTCACCGCCTCCCGGTAGTTCTCCAGGACCCCCTTGCCCCGGGCGTACAGGACGCCCAGGGTGACTTGAGCGGAGGCCTCTCCTTGCTCGGCGGCCTGGCGAAGTCGATCGATGTCCTGCTGGGAGTTTCGGGGGATCATGATGAGCGCATACGCTAGCGCAGGATGAGAGGCTTCATTGGGCCCTGTCCCACGGTCGTGAGGACGGGATCTCGATGCTCATACAGCGAACATCGTTCCGTCTCTCCACTGCAAATCGGGAGTCGCGGTGCGGGCCTTCAGGTCGATCCCGGACCAGTCCTGGAACTCGGCGAGGCTGCGGGCCGAGCCGAGGCCGTACGCGCCCAGGTCCTCGCCGGCGTAGAGGCGGGCCAGACGCACTTTGGTCGCTTCGTACCGCTTGACCCACTCCGGATCTGCGGCCCACTCGCGAGGATTACCGGAGTAGTCGTGCCGGCAGACCGTCGCGGGCGGGTGCCAGAGGTCGTAGCCGGAGGTCCAGGCTCTCACCGCGAGGCTGAACTCTTCGCTAGAGTAGACTCGGGGGTGGTCGGGGACCTGACCGATTGAGCTCCCTGGGGCCCAGATCAGGGCGCCTCCGACGGTCCGGGCGGGGACCGGGCCGCCGGAGAAATTCGCGACCTTCCATAACGCTCTGCGAAGGACGTCGTGAGCTGAAGTCGGTCGTCAGGTTCCCGCTTCGCGCCGCCTCCACCGTCAGGATCGCGTCCTTGGCGGCCGTGACGGCCTCGGTGATGGCCGTCAGGGAGGTCGCCACCCCGTCCTTCAATTCACCGATGGCCGTCCGGACATCTCCCGTCGTGGCCGCTTGATCGATCCAGCCGGCGACGTAATCCACCTTCCCGGTCCCCGATTGTTTCAGCACCAGCTGATCGGCGGCCGCCAGGGTGTGCGCCAGTGGAAACGAAACCGAGTCCTTGGCGCCGAGTTCCTCGACCCGGTGCAGACGGTACTGGTCCGCTCCCCGCTTCAGGAGCACCTGGACTCCGACCGAATCGTTCTGTTGGGACGTGAGGGTGACGTGCAGACCGGTGTGGATCCGGTCTGTTGCCACCGCGGTGAGAGCGACTTCCGCGCTCCCGGTCAGCGTGCCGACGTGCGTCTGTTTCATGGGCCGGGAATCTAGCACCAAGTCGACGATTCACCGGGTGAATTGTTTTTAAAGAAAGGATAAATCAGAATCGGGCCCCGGGTTCTCCGGGGACCGGAACGGCTCCTGCGGCAGGAAAGCACGGCCCCGGCCGCGGCCCCCCTTTCGGCTTGATCGGATCTTAGCGGAATATTCATGCGGTAAAGCGAGGACCCCGTGCTAGAATCCCCGGCCCATGAAGAAATCACTGACAGGCACTGTTGACACGACGGACACTTCCATCTTGACCGTAGGCTCGGGACGGGTCGCTTGCGACGTCTGCCTGGTCCTGAACAACGAGCACACCGCAGCCTCCACCGTCTCGCTGTCCCACCGGCGAGGCGAGGCCAAGGCGCTGATCAAGAAGACGCTCCTGGGGCAGAAGGGCATGGACAATGCCTCCACCCTCCTTTCCTTGACCGGAGTCGTCTTCGATGAGGACGATCAGTTGGCGCTCGATTTCAGCGGCGACACGGGCTCGATCGATTACGTCGTCAGCTACCTCGAGGAGAGCCACCGCAGCGACACGCTGATGATCCTGGAGCTGATGTCCCGGAAGCTGCTGGAAGGGATGGCCGGAAAGCGGATCGCCTTCAAGGCGTCCCCGGTTTCCATGGACCCGCCCATGATCATGCCAACTCCGACGGGCCGCAACGCCAACACCACCCGGCTCACGGCCGACGTCGCACTGACCGCTGCGTGGCAGGATGTCGTGAGCGTGACCCTCACGCCGCGCTCGGAGGCGGCCAACATCCGGATCTGGCTGACGCTGCTGTGGGGCGGGCGTGTGAATTACAAGGTGGTGCGGGAATACACACCGACGGGGCAAAACACGGTCAGCACGGACATCACCGCGGACCTGAAAACCGGCAGTTCCGACAACTCGACGGAGCCGGTGGTCTTCCCGATCGCCCATGCCCCGGGCGTCGCCGACGAGCAGACCTACAAGCTCCAGGCCCGGGAGGGCTCTACGACGGGGACCCATGCGGTCTCGGTCGGCACCACCCTCCACGTCGAAGAAATCGGAAGTTAGGTCCCCCCGGACAGGGTCCGTTGGCCGGAACGGATGAAACGGACTCTGTCCGCGTTGGATTTCCGGCGCCCTCCGCCAACTTCAGTTAACGGGCATTGGTCTGCAGCGTTCGTTCTCCGGGCGGAGGGCGGACCTCCCTCCCCCTGCTATCGCGTCCAGTCGTCCGGACCTGGGATTCCGCGGCTGGTCAACCGCTCCATTCCCGGGTCCAACGACAGCGCCGACACGGTGGCGTCCAAATTCTCTGGTGCGGCCGCAGAGCCGCGCAGGATGGCACGAATCTGCCCGGTCCGCGGATTGCGCAGGATTGTGACCGGACGGTGGGTATCCCGATCCAGCGCGAACGATCCGCCGGGGCCGGACAGAGTGATGGCGGACAATCGTTCGGCCCATTCGGACGGCACGGGCAAGACGAACGCGAAGGCGGACCTGCCGTCGCCGTCGGCCAGCTCCGGCATCGGGAATCGCAACGAGAACAACTCCTCCCCCCCGGCGGTTCGTCCGACGATCTGGTGATCGCCGGTGGATCGCGGAAGTGACGCCGGCACCGAGACCGCGAACGCCGGTTCCAGAAACGGCGCCCCGCCGGCGTCCATGCCGCCCCACAACAGGAGCGATCTCGCCGGGGCGGCGGCCAGGGACGACAGTCCGTCGCTGGAGGCCGTGTGCAGGCGGTACCGGAACGCGTTGGTGAAATGGTAGTCGCCGATCCACGCGGGGTAACATTCTGTGTGGCCCATAAGATCGGGTCGCTGCGGCGGCACCAGGTGGCCTCTCAGACGAAAGTCGTATCCCCAGGCACCGATGGACCCGCGGATTTCGGGAAACGACGGGTCAAGATAGGTGGTTGAGCGGCACGGCGCATGCCCAAGACTCAGATTGTGCCCGAGTTCGTGCGCCATGGTGGATCCGTCAGGCACCGAGAAACTGGTCTTGCCAGGGTAGAACGCTACGCCCGAGACACCCGGGACTGGCCCGGACATCATCCCCATATAGTAGCCGCTGGCGCCCTCCAGGGCACGAATCGCTTTGGTTTCTGCCCCCAGCGTAAAAGCGCTGTTGCTGGAACTCAGCACCGGCTCGTGGGCGGTCACCTCGAGATCTCCGACAGGCAACAGCGTTCGCATGTCCCAGAGCAATTCGTGGCCCTCGGGGTCCGCGGCCATGGCGCCCACCAGACCCAGAATCGATTTGTCCTGGGCCGGGCGCCAGAGGAACGGAATCAGCGTGAGATCGAGCGTGGGCATCGCCCGGACCTCCACCGACAGGCGTCCGGTCTCCGGAATCCGCTTCGTCAATCCCGCCGCCGATCCCAGCGTTGCATCCGGGTCGATCTCGACGACCAGTTCCAAGCCCGGCTGCACGATCTCTCCTGGAACTGTCGCGTTGGCCGAGGCCGAGAGCGATCCTTCGCGCACTTCGGTCGGGACCGGTGTGGACTTTCCTGGAATGCGTGCCACGTACGTTTCCCGGCCGTCCACGTAGAATCGGGCCCGGACCGGCGGGATCCTATCCCCGACCGCTCTCGTGGCGGTCACGAACACCCGCAGCAGGGCCTCCTCACCGGCAACGAGGGGGACCGGAAACTCCCTGGACTGGACGGCCTGGGTCAGGTACGCCATCGGCAGTGAGCCGCGGAAGCAGCGGGTCACACGCCGTTTCCAGACCCCCTCCAGCCAGTCCGGAAATGGGCCGTCCGAAGGCGCGCAGAGATCCGTGCCCCCCGCCAGGAGCGATTCCAGCCGGCGGAGTGACGTCAGTCCGGTCGGCAGGGCTCCCGACATCCGGGTGTTGTTCGTCAGACTGATCGTTTTCAGACTGGACATCCGACCCAGTTCCAGGGGCACGGCTCCTGTCAGGTCATTGTTCTCAAGCTCCAGTCTCTCCAGGTTGGCAAGTCTCCCCAGTGCCGCCGGGATCTCTCCCTCCAGCCGGTTCCCCCAGAGGGACAGCACCTGCAGGTTGGCAAGTCTCCCCAGTGCCGGGGGGATCCTTCCTTCCAGCCGGTTCCCCCAGAGGGACAGCACCTGCAGGTTGGCAAGTCTCCCCAGTGCCGCCGGGATCTCTCCCTCCAGCCGGTTCCCGTTGAGCTCTAGCTTCTCCAGACCGGAGAGGTTCGCCAGTGCCGCCGGGATCTCTCCCTCCAGCCGGTTCCCCCAGAGGGACAGCACCTGCAGGTTGGCAAGGTCCCCCAGTTTCGAGGGAATCTCCCCCGTCAGTTGGTTGCCACCGAGATACAGGACTCTCAGATTCGAGAGAGCGCCCAATTCGGCCGGAATTGGCCCCTCCAGCTGGTTCCCACTGAGATACAGCAACTGCAGTTGGGCGAGCGTGCCCAGTTCTGGTGGGATCCCACCCTCCAGTTGGTTCCCGGTGAGTATCAGGTGGACCACGCGACCCTGGCCGTCTACCCTGATTCCGTGCCAATCCTTCAGCGGCGCCCCGGTCACCCAGTCGTCACTCTCGGTCCAGTTCGGTCCGCCCGTCATATCGTACAGCGTCAAGAGGACATCTCGGTTCGTAGCCCGCCCACACGCCACTCCTGTTCCATCGTGAGACGGAAGTCCGTTGATCCAAGCGCGAAACGATGGTTCGTTCGGGACACACAGATTCGTGTCCACGTAGTGGAACTCCTGAAGCGGGAGACGGGCCAATGCCAGCGGCAACCGGCCGGAAAGAGCGTTGCCGCCGACCCGCAACGCGGTCAGTTGCGACAGGCGGACTACCATTGCTGGAAACCGTCCGGTCAGTCCACTTCGACTCAGATCGAGTCCCGTCACTCGCCCCAGGGAGTCGGCCTGGACTCCATCCCATTCCGCGACGGCGCTGTCCCCGAGCCAGCCGTCAGAGTTCATCCAATTCGTTCCCCCAGTGCTTCGGTACAGGGACTCGAGCACGGCCACGTCCGACTCGTTGCAGTACGCTCCATCGTATCGGTCCATCCCTTGCAGCCATGCGACGAAATCGGGCGTGCCGGGCGCGCACAGATTCGCAACTCCACTGACGCGAAAAGTGAAGTGGCTGAGCTGGCCTAGATTCAGGAAACTTGGCGGGACCGGACCCGACAGATTATTCCAACTGAGATGCAGAGTCCTCAGTTGGGCAAGCGCGCCGAGTTCCGGCGGGATCTCTCCCGTCAACTGGTTCCCCTGAAGGTACAGATACTCAAGTTGGGCAAGCGCACCCAGCTCCGGCGGGATCTCTCCCGTCAACTGGTTCCCATGAAGGTACAGATACTCAAGTTGGGCAAGCGCACCCAGCTCCGGCGGGATCTCCCCCGTCAACTGGTTCCCCGTGAGATCCAGGACCCTCAAGTGCAGGAGCGCACCCAGTTCCGGCGGGATCTCCCCGGTTAATCCGATCCCTGTCCTCGTTCGGCCCCCCTCTTCAGTTTCGATCTCTGTGAACATCCGCAGTCCAGTCACCCGGCCCCGGCTGTCGACTTCGACCCCATACCAATCCCTCAGCGGCGCGTCGGTCAGCCAGTTGTCGCTATGGGTCCAATCCGATCCGCCCAGGGCTTCGAACAGCGCTCCCAACGCCGCCCGCTCGGACACAGCCACCGTCACCGTGACCGACGCCGCGGCCGTCCGCCCGTCCGCCCCCGTCGCCGTGATGCCGTAGGTCGTGGTCACGTTCGGCGACACCTTGCGCGTGCCCGAAGTCGGCACGTCACCGATGTCCGGGGTGATCTCGGCGCTTTCCGCATTCGTGGACGACCAGGTCAACGTCGTGCTCTGGCCCCGATCGATCGAACTCGGCGACGCCGACAGCGTCACCGTCGGACGGGGCGCCGCTCCACCGTCGATGCCGCCTCCGTCCGGGATTCGGATCGCCGGCACCGCCGAGAGCGATGAGGTTCCCTTCCCGAACCGCAGGCCCAGCGGAGCGAACCCGGATTCGGCCTCCGTCCGCAGAAACAGCAGACCCCGAAAGTCCCTCAGAAATCCCGCATCCACCCCAGGGACGTCGAACCACTCCGGGAGTGTCAGCGCCGATTGCTGGAAGTCTCTCCAGGGGAGGTACAATCCGTGCAACGGATCGTTTCCCTCCTCGTCGCGGACTCTCAGCTCGATCCTGGATTCGGCATCCGGTTTGAAGAGGGCCAGTCCCGCCCCCACGGTTCCCGATTCCTCCACGAACAGCGCGAACTGCTTCCCCAACTGCGCGGGCTCGACTCCGACTTCGATCCCCGATCGGGTGTCCCGGTAAGTCAATAGCCCACTGATCGTGGGGGCGTCGCTCTCGACCTGGATCCAACCCCGCCGAATGGACCCGGAACCGGCGCTTCTCAAGACTCGAGTCCCCAGCGCCGGGACCTCCAACCCCAGATCGGAATCGAACAGATCCAGGACCGGTTGCCCTTCGGGATCGTAGACTTCTACCACGACCTCGGTCGCGGCGGCCGGGTCGACGTTGGTCAGCACCAGCTGCACCGACCATCCGCCTCCGTCCACGTAGTCCGGAAAGACCAGGGGAGTCTCTTGAGATTCCCCGCTCAGTTTCCGGATCGCCGGCACCGCCGAGAGCGAGGAGGTCCGCTTCCCGAACCGAAGACCGAGCGGGGCGAACTCGGACGCGTCCCCGGTCTCCAGGAACAACAGCCCGCGAAAGTCCCCCAGGAATCCCGGATCGACTCCCTCCACTGCGAACCATTCCGGGAGTGTGAGCGCCGATTGGTGGAAATCCCCCCAGGGGACGTACCCGCCCTCCAGGGGATCGTCCCCCTCCTCGTCGCGGATGCGGAGCTCGAGGCGGGACGAGGCGTCCGGCTTGTAAACGGCGACCCCGGCGCCGACCGTCGGCGATTCCTCGACGAACAATGCAAATTCGTTCCCTGGCTCGACCGGTTGGACGCCGACCTCGACTCCCGATTGGGCGTGCCGGTAGGTCAACAATCCACTGATCGCGGGCGCGTCGGCCCCGACCTGGATCCAACCCCGCCGAATGGCTCCGGAGCCGGCGCTTCTCAAGATGCGGCTGCCCAGCGCCGGGATCTCCAACATCAAATCGGAATCGAACAGATCCAGGACCGGTTGCCCGTCCGGGTCGTAGACTTCCACGCGGACCTCAGTCCCAACGTCCGGATCGACGTTGCTGAGCGCCAGTTGCACCGACCATCCGTCTCCGTCCACGTAATCCGGAAAGTACAGAATCGTTTCCCCCGGTTCCTGTTCCTGCCGGGCGATCGAGTTGTCCGCCGACTGGCGGACGTGCTCTGACGGGGGACCGCCGGTTTGCACCGGAGACAGGATGAGAAACAGCCACCAAGCGAACAACGGAAGTGAGAATGAGCCGAGTACGGGACTGAGCAAGCGGGCTCCTGATCCAGCCTGGACCCGGTGGGAACGGCGTGTCCTGGGGGCTCCCCCTCCCGGCAGGCGGTCTTGGAGAATATCAGTCGGACACCCCAGGGACCAGAACCCGAGTAAACGACAGCCGATTCCTACGAGACCCGTTTGACGGGTCTAAGGTGGCAAACTGAGATCCCCCGAACTATTGCGAGGTAGATCCCAGGCTCTGAACCGTTACGCGGCGAGGACGTCCCGGGGGCCTGGAGAAGAAGGGCCTGGCCTCCTTGAAACGCGTTTACGAGACATCTCCCACCTCACGCGAGATTCCATCTCCTGCAGTCCCATCCCGCGACTGAGATGACCGGCCCAATGACTCCCTGACCGATCGCGATCGGATCACCAGCCCCCAAGGTCATTCGGATCCGGTGGACCTGGCGGCTCCGTCGTTGGCGGCGGCGCCTGCGTTGTCGGTGGCCGCGTCGCCGGTGGCCGCGTCGTCGGTGGCGGCGTCGGCACCACCGTCGGCGGTAACTCATGCACATCCGGCGGACCAGGCGTCGGTGGCGGCGCCTGCGTTGTCGGTGGCCGTGTCGGTGGCGGCGTCGTCGATGGTGGCCGCGTCGTCGGTCGTGTCGTTGGTGGCCGCGTCGGCGGAACTGCCTCATCGCTGCCGATCGGGGAGCATCCGTTCGAATTACAGGCACACACCTCGGCCCTGAACCTCGTAGTCGTACGTGCGCCCACGCACACGACTCGCGAGAGTGACGCTGCCATCGGTCGTCTCCATCCAGTCGCCCGTCGTCGTCCCGTACCGCTCCCGGTAACGGAACTGTGTGGCGCCCGCGGACGTCCACCCCACAACCACACTCGTCCCCGCCAGGGTGATCGTCACCGCCGGAGTCTCCGGCGCAGTGGCGATTCTCCCTCTTCTCTCCCCCACGAACTCCAGGGCCCCGGACTCAGCCTCCACATGAAGGCTGAGTCCCTGGGAGGCGTAGACAGAGGTGTCGGAGTCTGAGGTTTGCCGCAGCTTCAGGGTATAGGCGACTCGATCGATCGTGGCCGGCGTGTCCGCCACCGGGAAGGAGATGGGGACGGACGGGAATGACCGGCTTTCGACCGGAAGGATCCCCTCGGCGAGCAGCACCGCATCCCGGTAGAGTCCGTACTGGATCCTGCCCGTCGCCAGCCGCCGCTCCCGCCGTCCCAGGATCGTCGGCGAGACCAGCACCTGCTGGTCGGGGCTCGCCGGAACCACGACCAGTTGGAGGGCATCGACGTCCACCCCCGCCAGGGGGAGTTCTCGAGTGAGGTGAGTCGAGTGGGCCGGCCTCATCTAGTTCTTGAGCTCTTCGACGAACAGCGTCGTCCCCAGCGAGACCGAGTGGGTCCCCGTCCCCGAACGCGTCTGCGCCTGCAGCGTGTCGATCAAGTACGTCCTCAGTCACCTCGAGCTGAAGAAGCACTCCGACACGCTATCCGTGCTGGAAACGTTCTCCCACACCTTGCTGGAAGGACTCACGGGAAAGCAGGTCTGCTTCCTGGAGTCTCCGGTTCCCTCGGGTCCCCCCACCGTCTCGTGGACGCCTCCGGTGGCTCAAAACGCCAATGCCAACAGCCTGACCACCGAGGTCGCTCTGACGAGTTCCTTCCAGGATGTCCTGAGCGTCTCCATCACGCCGGGCGCGGCGGATGCGGACATCCGGATCTGGGTGACGCTGCTGTGGCGCGGGATCGTGACCTACCGTCTGGAGCATGAACACATGCCGGCGGGATCACGAACGGCCACCACCACGGCCATCACCTCGGATCTCGCGGTGACGGGTGCCGGTGACGAGACCTCCACGGAGCCGGTGGTCTTTCCCATCGTCCATGCTCCGGGTCTTGCCACCCCGCAGACCTACAAGCTGCACGCCAAGGCCCTCATCGGCGACGCCACCGTGGAGGTCGGCACCACCCTTTATGTGGAAAAACTCCCGGGTTAAGCGTCTCGGACGGAATCGGTCGGCCGGAACGGTCAACGGCCTCGGTCCGCTTTGAATTCCGACGCCGGGCGCGGGAATCCACTTCCGGATCGATCCGAACCCCCTCTTGCATGGGCAGGACGGATCACGGGGGATCCGCGAGCAAAAAGCGCAACGCCGGCGGCGGCCAATCGGTCTCTTGTCCGAATTGCGGACCCTGCAAAACGGATCTACGCCCGGCGCCGACGGTGCATCAGCCGCAACCTGGTTGAGCGGATTCCCGTCTCAAGGCCCTGAACAGACGACAATTACGGAGAGGTCTCCCGAACGGATGTCCGGGGGAGCCTCCGCTCTGGGGTGCGTTTGATAAGATCGGCTCCCAGCCGGCGCAACAGATCCGCAGTCTCGCTTTGTACCGGGAGCGGCGGCGAACCGGGATGGAAATAGTGCCGGGCGACGAAGAGCGGCGTCTGCCCCTGCCGGTTGCTCACGTTCACCTCAGCGCCGCGGTCCACCAGCAGTTGCACCAGAGCGGGGAACTTGATGCGGGCGGCACCGTGCAGAGCCGTGTCCCCGTCCTGGTTGGCGGCATTCACGTCGGCTCCCAACTCCAGGGCGACTTGGACCGCACGCAGCGACTGTTTTTCAGTCACCCGGCTCTCGGTCAGGTTTCGACCCACTCCGGCCGCCGCCATCAGCGGCGTCGTCCCGTTGTCAGCCGCGAGCCGGGGCGAGGCGCCCGCCTTCGCCAGAACCTGCATGACGCCGGCGTCACCGGCGATAGCCGCCAAAAGGAAGGGGGTCGCCCCCGCCGGCCGCTGCCGGTCGGCGGTGTAGCCGAACCGGGGAGGATGCTTCAGGAGCCGGGCGTCCGGGTCCGCTCCCCGCGCCAACAGCGCGAGAATGAGTTCCAGCTTGCCTTCCTGCAGGCCTCGCATGGCGCCCCACTCGTGGTCGGGACGCGCCACAATTCCCTTGGGACCGGTCATTTCCGTCTCCCACGAGCCGGCGGCCCAGTGCAGAGCCGTGTATCCCGAGCCATCGGAGTTCGGGGCCGCCCCCCGCTCCAGCAACCAGAGGGCAAATGGCACGTGACCGCGAACCGTCGCCACCACCAGCGCACTTTCACCGCCGGAAGCCGTCTCGTTCAGGTCCACGCCCGCCGCCAACAAGGTGCGGGCACCGTCGAGGTCGCCGGCGCGAGCGGCAAACAGCAGAGGCGTGAAGCCAAACTTGGAGCGTGCGGACACCTCTGCGCCATGCTCGATCAGGAGGCCGGCAACATCTGCATGTTTCTCCGACAACGCCCACATCAACGCGGTCTGCTCCCTCAAAGGAGTCATGGCGTTCACCTCCGCTCCATGAAGCAGCAGTAGCTTGACCGCGTCCACGGAACCGCTGCGGGCCGCATGCATGAGAGGAGTCTCGCCGCTGGAGGGAGCGGCGTTGGGATCGGCTCCGGCTCCAAGCAGAACCCTCACCATGGGGACGCTCCCGTTGATGCATGCCAGCCAGAGAGGCTGTACTCCAAGATCGTTGGAAGCCTTCACGTCGGCTCCGGCGCCGATCAGCAGAACCGCGTTGTCCAGGTCGTCCCGATGGGCCGCCCAGTGCAATGCCGTGGCGCCGTCGGCCTGACGCTGGTTCACGTCCGCATCCGCGGCCAGCAGGGATCGCAAGGACTCTCCGCTCCCCGACTTGGCAGCCTCAACCAGGCGATTCTGGGAAATCCGGCCGGCGGCGGCCAGCGGCATCTGGAGTCCCAACACCAGGAACACCGCTATCAAGAGACCGAGGGTACGCAACACCGATACCATGGCTGGCACCAGAACGCGGGCGCCAACATTTCTGCTTGGACTGAATTTCATTCCGGCCGGACCCTATCGAAGCGCTTGCGGGCCATCAGGGACCGTCGCCATAATACTTCGAAAACAGCCGGTCGCGAATTCATGAATTCCAGGATCATCGTCGCCTTGTCGGGACTCTTCCTGGCTGGAACACCCCAGCCGCAAGCGGTGGGTGAAGGCGTCACGGGGAATCCCGGCGCCGGATTCGGGCTGCAATCCTCCGCCTCTGCCTCACCACCGCCGGCCCCTCACCGAATGCTCCTGGACCGTTACTGCGTCAGTTGCCACAACCGGCAACTCAAGACCGCCGGAGTCGAGTTCGATCATCTGGACCTGACCCGCGTCGGTGACGATGTCGCGGCCTGGGAGAAGGTGGTTCGGCAGCTCAGAACCGGAGTGATGCCGCCGGAGGGGATGCCCCGTCCGCCGGCAAAGGACCGTTCGGCGTTCCGCCTCTGGTTGGAGTCCAAACTCGACCGGGCCGCGGAGTCCGATCCCAATCCGGGCCGGCCGGCGCCCTACCGCCTGACCCGAACCCAATATGCCAACTCCATTCGGGATCTGCTGGCGCTGGAGATCGACGGCCCATCGTTGCTGCCGCCCGACGATCTGGCATATGGGTTCGACATCATCTCCGATACCCTCTCCTTCTCCCCATTGCTCTTGGAACGATACCTGGCGGCGGCCCGAAAAATCAGCCGGCTCGCCGTCGGCGACCCCACACTGGGTCCAGCAGCCGCCACCTACGCGACATCGCCGCTGGCAGTGCAGTCCGGCCGGATGAGCGAGGAACTCCCGTTCGGGTCCGGTGGAGGACTGGCGATTCGGCATCATTTTCCGCTGAACGGCGAGTACGTTCTGACGATCTCGCTTCAACGGCGCCGAACCAGCCAAGCGCGGGAACTGGACGTCCGTTTGGACGGGAAGCGGCTCCGGCTCATTCGACTGGATGCGTACGACCGGAGCTCAGCCTACGGACAGCCGGCGGGGGCGGATCCGACGGTCCGGTTTCCGGCCGGGGCGGGGACACGGACGGTGGGGGTTTCGTTCCTCCAGAGAACGCCGGCGCCCGAGGGCTTGGGCCCGGCGCGGCTGCCCGTCGGCAGTCTGCGCGGCGGCTATTCCGATTGGGGCGTGCGCAGTCTTCGGATCGACGGACCCATTCGGGTCCAGGGCTCCGGTGACACTCCCAGTCGCCGGCGAATCTTCGTCTGCCGTCCGCTCTCGGCGGGAGAAGCCGACGAGTTGGACTGCGCCCGGCGGATCCTGGCCAACTTGACGCGACGAGCCTACCGCCGGCCGGTGACGAATGACGACGTTGACCCGTTGCTCGAGTTCTACCGGGAGGGCCGAAGCCGAGGCGGCTTCGACGCCGGGATCCAGTCGGCGCTGGAAAGGATCCTGGTCGATCCCGAGTTCCTGTTCCGGGTGGAGCGCGACCCGGCGACGGCGGCGCCGTCTACCGCCTTCGACCTCGGCGCCCTGGACTTGGCTTCCCGCCTGTCCTTCTTCCTTTGGAGCAGCGTCCCTGACGAGGAGTTGCTGGAGGCCGCGACCGCTGGGAATCTGAGCGATCCCGGCGAGCTGGAAGTCCAAGTCAGGCGGATGCTCGCCGACGTCCGGTCCAGGTCCCTGGTGACGAACTTCGCAAGCCAGTGGCTGCATCTCCGAAACATCCGGGCGGTGACTCCGAACGAGAACCGGTATCCGGAGTGGGACGACAACCTTCGGGAGGCGCTCCGGCAGGAGACGGAGCTGTTTCTGGAAAGCCAATTGCGGAATGACCGGAGCGTGACCGGCCTTCTGGATGCCGATTACACCTTTGTCAATGAACGTCTGGCCCGGCATTACGGACTTCCCCGGGTCTATGGGAACCACTTTCGAAGGGTGAACCTGAAAGATGAGCGGCGCCGGGGCCTGCTGGGCCAGGGGAGCATCCTCACCGTCACTTCGTACGCCACCCGCACCTCGCCGGTGCTGAGGGGCAAGTGGCTGCTGGGGAACATTCTGGGAACCCGGGTGCCACCTCCGCCGGCCGACGTGCCCGAATTGCCGGAGCCTGGCGAGGTGGAACGTCCCACCTCGACGCGGAACCTGATGGAGCAGCATTCCAGCAACCCGGCCTGCTCAAGCTGTCACCGCTTGATGGATCCTCTCGGTTTTGCGCTGGAGAACTTCGACGCCATCGGCCGCTGGCGTGACCGCGACCACGGCGATTTTCCTATCGACGCCAAGGCGACGCTGCCGGACGGGACCAAGGTTCAGGGGCCCGCCGATCTCAGAAATCTGGTTCTGAGCCGCCGCCGGGAGTTCATCGAGACTCTCACCGGAAAGCTCCTGACCTATGCCGTGGGCCGCGGGCTCGAACCCTATGACATGCCGGCCATCCGTGAGATCATGAGGGATGCGGCTCCGTCCAACTACCGCTGGTCGGACCTGATTTTGGGCATCGTCAAGAGTCGTCCGTTTCGAATGAAAAGATCGCGGCCATGAGGATCATCCGCAAGATTTCCCTGCCCCGCCGCACGTTCCTCCGGGGCTTGGGCGCCGCCGTCGGACTGCCCCTGTTGGACAGCATGGTTCCGGCCCTGGCCGCGGGCCGCGCCGGGGCGAGTCCACCCGCTGACCGTCTGGGAGTAGTCTATGTGCCGCATGGCGCCGTGATGGAGAGTTGGACCCCCGCAGCCCAGGGATCCGGGTTCGAATTCACCCCGATCCTGGAACCGTTGGCTCCGTTCAAGGACCGGGTCCTGGTCCTGACCGGACTCAGCAACGAACCGGCCGTGGCGCTGCCCGGCGAACCCGCCGGCGGACATGGGCGGATCGGGGGTGCGTTCCTGACGGGCGTGCACGTGAAGCCCACGGAGGGGGCCGGGGTCGAAGCCGGGGTCTCGTTCGACCAGATCGCGGCTGGCGAGTACGGGCGGCACACTCAACTGGCGTCATTGGAACTGGGGCTGGAGGCGACGGATCTGGCGGGGGCCTGCGACGTCGGCTACAGCTGTTCCTACATCAACACGCTCTCGTGGCGGAATGCCACCACTCCCCTGCCCACGGAGAACAACCCGCGGGCGGTCTTCGAACGCCTCTTCGGCGACCAGGAGAGCACCGACCCGGACGAGCGGCTTCACCGGATCCGGACCAAGCGGAGCATTCTGGACTCGGTCACCCGGAAAGCGGCCCGGCTGCAAACGCGAATCGGCGCCGGCGACCGCAACAAGCTGGTCGAATACCTGGACGCGGTCCGGGACGTGGAGCGGCGGATCCAGATCGCGGAAACCCAAGCCGGCCTGGAGGCGCCTGTGCTGGATCGACCCGCCGGGATCCCCGGCAGCTTCGAGGAGCACGCCAAGCTGATGATCGATCTGCAGGTCCTGGCCTACCAGTCGGACCTCACCCGCGTCATCACCTTCATGATGGGCCGGGAGCTGAGCCAGCGGACCTATCCCGAGATCGGAGTCCCGGATCCGCACCATCCCCTGTCCCATCATCAGAACGATCCGGAAAAGCTGGAGAAACTGACCCGGGTCAGCATTCTCCACATGCAGATGTTCGCCTATTTCCTGGAGAAGCTGCGATCGACGCCCGAGGGGGCCGGCTCGCTGCTGGACCAGGTGACGCTCCTCTATGGCAGCGGAATGAGCGACAGCGACCTGCACACGCCCCGCAATCTGCCCATTCTCGTGGCGGGCGGAGGCGCGGGACGGATCGAGGGAGGCCGTCACGTTCGGTTCGACGAGGGGACTCCTCTGACCAACCTCTATATGACAGTGCTGAGCCAGTTGGGAGTGCCGGTCGAGCGCATCGGTGACAGCACCGGACAGGTGGAAATCCTCTCTGTATTGGATTCGGTTTGAATCCGGCGACTACGCCACTCGTTCCCGATGTCCCTGGACGACTTCCCTGTAGCGGTCGAACAGTGATCCGAAGACCGCGTCCCAGGTCCGCTCCAGCGCCATCTCCCGGGATCGGGCGCCCATGTCCCTTCGCAGCACCTCGTCCCGGATCAATCGATTCAGGTAGAGTTCGAATTCCTGGTCATTGGACGCGACGAAACCGTTGGCACCGTGTTCGACCAGTTCTTTAGGCCCCATCTTGTCAGTCACGACGACAGGCAGGCCCGAACTCATGGCCTCCAGAACCACGTTGCCGAAGGTGTCCGTCTCCGAAGGAAAAGCGAACAGGTCCGCCGACGCGTAGGCCCGGCTCAGTTCGAGGCCCGTCAGGAATCCCGTGAAGTTCGCGTACGGCGCTTCCTTCTCCATACGGCTTCGAAAGGGTCCGTCTCCCACCACCTGCAGGCGGGCGTCTCCGTGCCGGCGAAATATTCGGGCCAACAACGGAAGGTTCTTCTCCACCGATACACGGCCCACGTACAAGACGGTGGTCCGGGAGGGCTCCCGGCGATGCTCCGGACTGAATCTTCGCGTGTCGACGCCCCGGGAGAAGCAATCCATGGGGACCCGGATCCTCCGTCCCAGGGTCCGGGCGATGCTGCGGGACGGAGCCAGAACCTTCACGCAATGCCGATAGTACCACTCGACGAACTTCCAGCAACCCTCCAACATGGACTGCTCCAGGAGATCGGAGGGAAACCCCAGCCTCGCCATGAGACTCCGTCTTCGGGTTCCCACGTACTCGGGTAGAGCCGTGTGGTACACACCCACCAGGGGCAGTCCCAGCTTGCCGGCGGCGGCCAGAGCATTGAGGCCCATGGACCCCGGGGTCGCCGCGTGGATCAGGTCGTATCCGCCCTGGCGGCAATCCTCCAGGAGGTTTCCCCGGGGCGTCCAGAGATCGAAAACCAAGCCCGCGTAATACCGAATGGGGAGCTGGGGCCGGTAGCGAAAGATCCGGACCGAACCCTGCTTCTCCAGAGACGTCCGCGAACCATAGGTATAGAAGTCCACGCCGATCTTTCGGCGCCGACAGTAGTCGGACAGGTAATGGTACGTGTTGGACACGCCGTTCACCTGGTCCAGAGTGTCGGTGAAAACGGCGATTTTGGGCATCGGACCGGATCTGCCCGGCACCACGCGCTTGGAGCCGGCGGCCGGCGTGCCTGGATCCTGCCCGGAACCGAAGCAAGACCTCGGATGCGGTGAACTCATTCCGTCAGATGCATCAGGAATGCCGAAGTGTCGTCTTGCTCCATCGATGCCTGGATTTCAGGCCGGCGAGATCCGAGGTGCTGCCGGCCCGCTCGATGAAGACTTCCTGGGCCGCGCGCGAGGGCTGTCCAGGTTCAGGAGACCGGCCCACGTACGTTCCGTCCGACTGGCAGTCCCAGGCCGACGCATTGTCCCGCTCGTAGACCTGCAGGATTTGGTCCAGCTCCCGCTTCGAGGCCGGGTCCCGAACCGGCACCACGGTCTCTACCCTTTTCTTCAGGTTCCGCTTCATCCAGTCCGCGGAGCCGATGAAGAGCTCGGGGGCGCCGCCGTTGACGAAACGGTAGATTCGGCTGTGCTCCAGAAAACGTCCCAAGACGCTGAAGACCCGAATGTTCTCGGACAGCCCCGGGACGCCCGGCCTGAGGCAGCAGAGGCCCCGAATGTTCAGGGAAATGGGGACTCCGGCCTGGCCGGCCCGGTAGAGCTCCCTGATGATTCCCGCGTCCTGGAGCTGATTCATCTTGGCATGGATGCCGCACGGTCTGCCGGCGGCCGCGTGTTCGGCTTCCCGGCGGATGAGCTGATTGAATCTCTTGCGCATGGCCACCGGGGCGACGATCATCTGCGAGTATCGGGTGTGCGGCGTCTTTCCCGTCAGGGAGTTGAAGACCGCCGCGATGTCGCGGCAGACCTCCGGGTCGGAGGTCAGGATTCCCACGTCTTCGTATACCTTCGCCGTACCCGTATGGTAGTTGCCCGTTCCCACGTGGGCGTAATGCCGGATCCTCCCCTGCCCTTCCTCTCGAAGCACCAGGGCCAGCTTGACGTGCGTCTTGAGCCGCTCCACGCCGTAGGCCACGTGGACACCCTCGTTCTCCAGATACTTCCCCCAAGCGATATTGGGAGCCTCGTCGAACCGGGCCGTCACCTCCACCAGCACCGCCACCTGTTTCCCTCTCCGGGCGGCTTCGGCCAAAGCTTTGACGATGGGGGAATTGCCGCTGGTCCGGTAGATGGTCAGCTTGATGGCCAGGACGTCCGGATCGATGGCGGCGGCCTCGATGAACCTCAGCACTGATGAATCGAAGCTGTGATAGGGATGATGGAGGAGGATGTCGCCGCGGCCGATCTCGTGGAAAATGGCTGCGGGGTGGCCATTCTTGAGGCGACGCAGGCGGGGATGCGTCACGGGCCGATGAGGTGGGAAACGGAGATCGTCGTGGTCTCCCGGATTGAATTCGGACAGGTCGCTGAGTCTGAGCAGCTGACGTGTGGGATAGAGGTCATCGGGTTCCAATTCCAACTGGCGGATCAGCCACTCGGCGAGCTTGCCGGGCATGTCCCGATTCACCTGGAGCCGGACCGCACCCGCGAAGCGTCTGGCCTTGAGCTCGCTGCTCACTTGCTGAATGATGCTGCCTGGTGTCTGGGACTCGTCCTCCAACAGATCCCGGAAGCGTTCCGGATCTCCCGAGCTTCCCCGGGTCACGCGAAAGGCGTAGATTCCCATGGGAGGGATCTCCGGGTACAACAGATCGATGTTCCCGGCAATGACCTGCTCCAAGGGCGTGAACCCGGAACGGTCCGGGAGGGGTACCCACCGGGGACGATTGTCAGGCACCTTGATACGAACGAACCGCTCGCGACCGTCGTCATCGGTGAAGAGAATCGCCAGATTGAGTCCCAGGTTGCTGATGAAAGGGAAGGGGTGCTCCGGATCCACGGCCAACGGCGTCAGGATCGGCATCACCGCATCCTGGAAGTATTCCCGCAGGTACTCTCTCTGCGACGCTTCCAACCGATCGTAATCGACAATGCCGACTCCCTCGCGGGCCATGGCCGGACCCAGGTCTTCCAGCAGCGTCCGGCACAGCCTCCTGGACTGTTTTCGCAGTTCGGCCTGGCAAGCTCGGAACACGGTCTTGGGTGAGCGGCCGTCGATGGTGGTCTTCTTCGAGCGATTTCGGATCTGGCGCTTCAGCCCGCTGATCCGCTTCATGAAGAACTCGTCATGGAGCATGCCGGTGATCCCGGCGAACTTGACTCGCTCCAGGAGAGGCAGCTCACGATTCTCGACCAGGGCGACGACGCGGCTGGCAAAGCCCAGCCAACTCAACTCCCGGTTGAGATAGGCTTCTGGGGAATCCAAAGTGACGCGGGTCAGGGACGTCGTTGCTGTTCCAGAAACCGCTGACATTGTGAAGTTTCCGTGATTGGCAGCATACCACGGCCAGGTTCTGTAAGGGAATCCGGAACGAGTATTGAGAGGCGGGATGGAATCAGGCATGGCGGATGAGACGATCCTGGATCCGAGCCGGATTCCCCGGAGCCGCACGCGACCCGGATCTGCCTTTGACAGCAGAACGATCTCCACTCTCCCCGGCTTGCATGCTTGACGCTCGCGCGTAGTAGACTGGCTGTAAGTGGCATGATGACAGCAATCATCGGATCATGAAACAACTACTCATCTTTCGGCATGCCAAATCGGATTGGAACGCCCCCTATTCCATCGATCATGATCGGCCGCTGACGCGGCGCGGCGTTGCCGCCGCCCAACGGATGGGACGCTATCTGGACCGGTTGGGTCAAGTCCCGGACCGGGTGATCTCTTCGTCTGCGGTTCGGGCTTGGCGGACCGTGGAACTGGCTGCCCAAGCCGGCGACTGGCCCTGTCCCCTCGAAGCCACGCACGAGCTCTACGACACCACCTCGGACCAGATGCTGGAGATTGTCCGCGGCTGCTCCGATGCCGATTCGTGCCTGCTGCTGGCCGGCCACCAACCCACTTGTGGCGCGCTGGCCGGACGCCTCATCGGGCGAGCCCAGATGAGGTTTCCCACCGCAGCCATGGCCGGAATCAAACTGCCGCGGGATCGGTGGAGAAGTGTCCGTTGGGGCGAGGGGAGCCTGGTCTGGTTCGTGACTCCGAAGCTGTTGAAATCCGTGACGTAGGTGGCTCCGGAGCGCCCCGGAGGTCCGAGTTCGGACCCGGCGCCCCGGCCAGACCTCTCAAACCAGGTATTTCTTGGCGATCTTGGCGGCGACCGTCCCGATGGCGTAATAGCCGACCGAGATCCGTCCCACGTGCGTCAGCAAATCGTACGCCTGCCAGCGATTCCAGCCATACTCCTCCTCCATCCAGAGGATGAGCCAGGCGTAGGCTTGAGCCGTAGCGCGTTCCATGGGACAGCCGGTGGCCACGGTCATGATCTCTGCCGCCGACTCGATGCGGGGTCCGGGAATTTTCTTCCCCCGAATCAAGTCGACGGTAATGATCGTCTCCGAGGGCATTTCGAGACCACTTGCCGAAAGTTCACCATGTCCCATGGCGGCGTGGGCGTCTCCGAGATAGAGGTAGGCTCCCGGTATGTAGACCGGGAGATAAACGGTGCTGCCGGGACCGGTCTCGATGATGTCCATGTTGCCCCCGTGGGGCCCTGCCGGTCCCGTGGTGGGCACTCCCGTGTCCGGAGCCGTCCCGATGCATCCCAACATGGGGCGATACGGAATCGTGATCTCGTCGCTCCAATAGATCTTTCCGTCGCGAATGGGGCAGACGTGAGTGCCGTGCGGACAGTCCGTGCCGATCCACTCGGCGAGCTGCTTGGGATCGCTGGTCCGGGTGGCGCATTGGCCGATGCTGGGGCGAATCTCGTGGATTTGGACGGCCAGAGCATCCCCCGGCTGCGCTCCATTGACATAAATGGGGCCGGTCTGCGGGTTGCCGAAGGGGATCGCCTCCCGGTCGCGGCGATCCTCATTGGTGCGAACCTGCCCCGAAAACGCATCTTCGGCCTCGACCAGCACCTTTTCTCCAGGCTCGATCCTTAGACGCACCTCATTGTGCCGGCTGTATTCGTAGTAGAGAGGACCCACAGGCAGTCTTCGCATGGTTCACCTCGTTCTTCCGTGGCGGATTCGATCCGCGCGAGTCTATCAGCCCGCGGCGAGGTGCGCCGGAGCAGCCCGGCACGCCGTTCATTACTCCGTTCTCCTTCCTCTCCGCTGTGTATAATCTGACCTTTTCCGGGCTGACCGTCCCGACAGGAGGATCCTAATGCCGTCAATCAGCGACCATGCCGCAGCTCTGAAGAAACGCATCAGCGCCGGTGAAACCATCGTTGGCGTTTCTGCTGCACCCGACAGCGACGGGGACACGCTCCGTTCCATCGTCGAAGCCGACTCCTATGACTTCCTGTGGGTGGACAGCCAGCATGACGCGTTCAACGAGTCGAACCTGGTCCGGCTCTGCAAAGTCGCCGCCGAGTTGGATATGCCGGTGCAGTTCCGCATCAAGCACACGCGGCACACCTACCTGATCGGAAACATTCTGGATCTGGGCCCGGCCGGCATCGAGGTTCCTCAGGTCGAGTCGGTGGAGACTGCCCGTGAAGCCGTCGACAACTTCTACTATGCGCCGGAAGGCGTCCGCAGCTGGGGAGGCTTCAACCGGCTGAACTTCCATCCCGAGGACGATCACCGGGAGTACCGGCGCTGGTGGGGAGAAACGGGAGTCCTCTGGATGCAGATCGAGTCGGTGGCGGCGGTGACCGCGGCCCGGCAACTGGCTCAACCGGGCGTCGACTGCCTCTCCTTCGGACCCATGGACCTGACCTTCAGCCTGGAGAGCCACCCCCACCACCCGTTCAAGAGCGTCGACGACTGTGTCCGGCACATCTGCGAGCAGCTTCGAGGGTCCGAGACCAAGGTCTGCTTCCGAAACTACACGCCCGATACCCGCCAGAAATACCTGGACATGGGGGTCACCGTCCTTTTGGAGAGGCCTCAGGAATAGTCCGCACGACCGTCCAGGAACGGGGTGATCCGGGGAACCACGACCGCCGATCCGCCCCGGTGTCAAAACTTGTACGATGCGACCAGGTAGGTGAAGGTGTTCCCGTGTCCCGGCGTATTGGCCTTGAGAAAAGGTCCAGGGATCATGTAGCCAATGCCGCCGCTCAGGTTCACGGCCTTTGAAACCGGCACAGTGAACACGGCGTCCAGCTCGTTCCCGACTTTCAGGTCGGTGGCGCCTCCGGGCGGCGGCGCGACAGACAATGCCCCGGACACGTTGTAGAGGGCGTCATTCCCCGTGGCCAGCCAGAAGGAGTGGAAATCGAATTGCAGTCCGAACTTCGGATGAGGCTTGAACTCGGCTCCGAGCCGGATATTTCTCAGATTGCGCCAGCCCACAAGGTCGTTGTGGCCGTACAGGAAGTGGGCGGTGGGATACAGGTTGTCAAAGCCGCCCACCCGGCCGTCGCTGCCGTCCTCGTCACCCGAGCCAAAGTTGTAGCGAACATAGAGTCTCGGGCTCGATTCGGCGTCGATGGAATAGCCCAATTCCGCGTAGTACCCCCAAGCGTCGATCACGGCGTTGGCCATGTCGCCCCACTGCCGGACCAGGGCCAGGTTGTAGTCCCAGGGCCCCAGACCCTTCGCCCAGGCTCTCAAGCCCATGGTGTAGCGGTCGAGATCGCCCCTTTGGTTCAACTCGTTGACGACGGACCGGGTCGACCGCAGTAGAAGGTAAGGTTCCAGAGTGGAACCAGGGAGCACGTTTTCGATGGCGCCATACACGCCATGCAAGTTGTTTCCTTCCATCGAGCGGTTGATTCGCACGGCGGGGTCGTTCTGCACGACTTGCGCCGAGAAGACGTCGACCCGGGCCCCGTCGCCGCGGAACTGGAGCTTCACCGCGTCGAAGGCTCTGGAAGTGTTGGTCCAATTCAACGCGCCTATGAGACGCTGATCTCCATAGGCCAGGACCTGGCGGCCCACAGTCAACGTGACCGGCGATTTGTCACTCCCAATCTGGGCGTAGGCCTGCCGCAAGTCGAACCCGTCACGGAAGACTCCGATGTTCGGCACGTCACGAATGCCCGGAGCGCTGGCATCCTGTCCTTGAAACCCGAACTTCAGCCAAGAGGCAGGTGTGATCCCCAGATCCAGACGGGTTCGGATCAGACCGTATCCGTCGTCGCTTCCCTGCCGGTAGCCCAATGCCCGCCGGCCTTCGTAGCGGACCCGGAACTCGCCGGAAAGAGAGGCCCAGCTTGGCAGGTCATTCCCGAAGGCCCGATCGACCGTGACCGGAGGCTTCTCGGCGGTTTTTTTCTCCTCGTCGCCGCTGCTGAAAACGGCCGTCGACGACAGCAGCCAGACGGCGGCGGCCAGCATTGCCCGCATCACCGGAAACGAAAAATTCGGTTGGTTCAGAAAAGTGCCGTGGGCTAGGTCGCTTTCCGGGTCGTCTCCAATACGGGGACTCGATGCCGAGCCGTCTGCCGACAGGCAATCAACATGCCGCCGTCGCGGCTGTTCCGCCAGACCACCAGCAACTTGGAAAACTCCATCATCGTGAATCTTCATGGTTACTTGCGCGCCCTTCAGCATTAGGCACCCGCCGGTGAAAAAACTCACTGGAACTCCGCCCTGATGGGAAGAATCCCACGTAACAATACCGGATCGAGTTCTTCTCTTCCTCCCCCTCCGCTGAAATTGAACCCCTGGGATGCATCCGGCATCGGCTCCGAGCCGCATCGGTCCTCCTCCGCAATTCATCGGGGAATGACCGGCAACGTGACGTGGGATGGATACCGGGGCGTGTGATATCCCGTCTGCCGGACGGTTATTCTCCGATACTCAAGTTTCCGGAGGATGACTCGGCCCGTCACCTGTCTGTTGGACCCTTACATCGACATCGAGCCTCGTCACTCCGCCTCCTTGGCGAACACCTTGGGTCGGTGAGACGTCCTGATAGTCGCGCCCCACGGCGATTCGCACGTGGCGCCGGTCGACCAGACTCTCGTTGGTGGGATCGAAACCGATCCATCCCAGACCCGGCAACAGGCATTCGACCCAGGCGTGGGTGGCATTTCCCACCGCCTGCTCGCCGGGTTGCCCGGTCGGGCTCAGGTATCCCGAGACATAACGCGACGGAATGCCCCAGGAACGGGCGATGGCGATCATGACATGGGCATAGTCCTGGCACACTCCACGGCCCGATTCCAGGATGTGCTCCACAGGAGACGCAACGGAGGTGCTGCCCGGGACATAGTCGAAGCAGCGGAAAATGCTGTAGCCCAACTGTAACAACCCTTCCAGAGGGTCGTCTCCCCGCTCGAGCCCGTTTCTGACCACGAATTCGTCCAGCAGAGGCGACCGCCGGGCTAAAGTGCTGGCATGAGTGAAGTCCCAGTGATCGAAGGATTCACTCCAGGAGAGAATCTCCCGCCAAGCATCGGCTCCCAGATTTCCGGGAAGGGAAACCGGGGGCGCGGGTTCGACAGTCGACCGTGCGGTTATATCCAGGGAATCGTGCGGCCGGTGAAGATAAAGAAGATGACGGGCGTTGCCGAAGCCGTCCGTTTCACCGGTCATGGAAGCAGGGGGCCGCGCTTCGATCTGGAAGTCAAGCAGGCGCTGCCCGCCGTCGTTCCGTGGCTTCAGGCAGAGCAGCATGACGCATTCCCGCGCCGGGAATGCATACTGGTACCGGGAAACGTGCTCGATCTCATAACGGACGGTCCCGGTCATGGGATCAACGTAGCGGGGAGTCTTCGATGGGGTAGTCGACATAGGCCGCGATGATCAATTCGTGGAGCTTACGGCAATTTTCTCCGATCCACTGGAGCAGACTCTCGTGGTCCTCCCGATCCGGCCAGGCATAGTGGATCAATGCTCGAAGACGGCCCGCAAGACGCCGTGCCTGTGCCCCCGATTCGGCGATGGGCCCGGGGCCGATGGCGTCAAGCTCCATGACCGCCGCGTCGAGGGATCGAAAGAGTGAGCCGGGCAAATGCGGGTCCGTGACCAGCAAGTCCAGGACCTGATCCGGCTGCACGTCGACGCTGTATTTTCGATTGTAGGCGTCAAACGCCTGGCAGAAGCGCAGCAGGCCGATCCAGTCGTCTCCCAAAGACGAGTCGATCCGATGGCCGGCGTTCATTTGGGCCAGAAACAACCCGGCCGAGGACTGTGCCCGTTCGATGGAGCGCCCCAACCTCCAGAATCGCCAGCCTTCATCACGATACATGGTCACTTCCGCGACCCCGTTGAAGGTGTCGATGTCACGTGCCGTTGCCATGTAGAAGTTCTCTGGGGAGACCTTCCAGATCTCCTGGATGGTCATGTCCTGAAGCCGCAGATACGCCCGGTTCAGACAACTCCACATCTCGGCACTGATCCGATTGCGCATCTGGCGGGCATTTTCGCGGCCCATGGCGAAGCAACTGAATACCGAATCGGGATTCGACCTTTCGAAAGTAAGATCGTCGGCCAGGGTGTAGGAATCGGCAAGCGTATAGGAATCGCCTAAAGGATCATCCTCTTCGACCACGAGAAGCTCCAGGGGCCCCCCGGGCGGGTGCCGGTTCAGACTGATGTAGATGCGGCTCCATCCGAAGTGGATCTCACGAATCGGACGATCCACCAGAGACTCGACCTGCAGTCGCAACAGCCGGCAGAGCTGCTCTGCCCTCTCCAGGTAACGCCCCAACCAGTACAGGCCTTGGGCATTGCGCGAAAGCAATCTGGACCTCCTGTTGATCGACCTCGATTATTCGTCGGACTCGTCGTCCAACTCTTCCGGCATGAGGACGAACTCGGGATAGGCTTCCATGCCCAACTCTCCCGCGTCCTGTCCCAGCCGTTCCACCTGGGCCGACACCCGCACGCTCATCGTCACCGCCAGCACCTTCCACACGATCAGTGAGGTCGCGAACACGAACACACCGACCGCCACGATGCCCAGCAACTGCACGCCGATGTTGCCGCCCGCCGCGATGCAGACCGCAATCGTGCCCCACGTCCCCGCAAACAGGTGCGCCGGCACCGCCCCCACCACGTCGTCGATCTTGACCTTCTCCAGGAACCGGATCCCCGCCGTGCACAGGAGCGCGCCGATGGCTCCGATGATGATCGACCAGTGGTGCGACACGATGTCCGGTCCCGCCGTGATCGCCACCAACCCCGCAATCGCCCCGTTCAACGTCGCGAACAGGTCATTGCGCCCCAGGATCGGCCGCGACACGATCAGCGCCGTCACCACCCCGGCCGCCGCCGCCAGGTTCGTGTTCACCAACACGTGGCTCATCGCCATCACGTCCGCCGCGCTCCCCAGCGCCAACTGCGACCCGCCGTTGAATCCGAACCATCCGAACCAGAGGATGAACACTCCCAGCGTCACCACGATCACGTTCGACGGCGGCGTCGGTTTCACCGTCCCGTCCTTCCGGTACTTGCCCAGCCGCGGCCCCACGATCAGGATCCCCGCCAACGCGGCCCAGCCGCCCGTGCTGTGCACGATCGTCGATCCCGCGAAATCCTGGAACCCCATCTCGCCCAGCCAGCCGCCGCCCCACGTCCATGCGCCCACCACCGGGTAGATCACCGCCGTCAGCACCGCCACGAACACGAAAAACGTCCACATCTTCACCCGTTCGGCCAGCGCCCCGGAAACGATCGAAGCCGCCGTCGCCACGAACACCATCTGGAAAAACCAGTCCGACATGGTCGAGTACTTGCTGTCGGCCCCGGTCACCGCCGCCGCCGCTCCGTCCTCGCCCGCCACCAGCGCCAGATCCTGCGCCGACGGCCCGTAAAGCAGCTTGAACGACCCGATCACGCTCCCCACGTCCGTGTACATCAGGTTGTAGCCGATCACGTAGTAGGCCAGCCCCGCGATCGAGTAAAGACCGATGTTCTTCATGCAGATCATGGAGGCGTTCTTGGTCCGCACCGAACCCGATTCCAGCATCGTGAACCCGGCGCACATCCACATCACCATGGCGCCCCAGATCATGAACGAGAAGGTGTTGAACACGTACAGCACCTCGTCGTCCACTGCCGCCTGCGCCGCCGTCGTTCCGCAAAGCAGACAGATCGCCACCAGCAGCAGCTTCCCCACCGGTCCCCGCACCAGTCGCTTGTGTAACGGCATCCTCGCTCCTTCTCTCATCGCTCCCTCCCAAGTCGCAGTCGAGTCAAAACTACAAGCTCATTCGCCGGGCGCCGTACTCATCTCGCGGCGCCGTCCACTCAGTCATCCAACACCCACAGGTCCTTGCCGCCTCCGCCCTGACTCGAGTTCACCACCAGGCTGCCCCGGCGTAACGCCACACGGCAGAATGCTCCGGGGACGATGCGAATCCGGCGCCCATTGAGAACGAATGGACGCAGATCGACGTGGCGCGGCTCAGGCTGGCCATCGATCACACAGGGTGCGCGAGAGAGCGACAATACCGGCTGCGCAATGAAATCGGCCGGGTCGGCCTGCATCTGCTTCGCGTAGGCGTCACGTTCTTCCGGGGTCGAATGCGGACCAACCAGCATGCCATACCCGCCGGATTCACCCACCCTCTTCACCACCATGTCCTCCAGGTTGTCGAGGGCATATTCGAGCTCTTCGGGCCGGCGGCAAATCCAAGTCTTCACGTTCTTCAAAAGCGGCTCTTCACCCAAGTAGTAGCGGACCATGTCCGGGACAAAAGCATAGACGCTCTTGTCATCGGCGACACCGGTACCGGGCGCGTTCACCAGGGAAACATTGCCCTGCTTGTAGGCATGGATCAACCCCGGGACACCCAGTAGAGAGTCGGGTCGAAATACGAGAGGATCGAGAAAATCGTCGTCTACACGCCGGTAGATCACGTCGACGCGCTTCAAGCCCGCCGTAGTGCGCATGTAGACGTAACCGTCGTTGACCAACAGGTCGCGTCCTTCAACCAACTCCGCACCGATCTCGTTTGCCAGAAATATGTGCTCGTAGAACGCGGAGTTGTAGACGCCGGGTGTCAGTAGCACGATGCAGGGTCCCGACCGGTCTTTGGGCGCCAACTCCCGCAGGGTCCGGAGCAGAACTCGTCCGTAGTGCTCCACTTCATTCACCCGGGAGTTTCGATACAGGAGTCGGAGACTGGCCTTTACGGCCTTCCGGTTGGCTACCATGTACGACACCCCCGAGGGGACCCGCAGGTTGTCTTCCAACACGCAGAATCCGTCATGGGTGCGGACCAGATCGGTTCCGCAGACGCCGACCCAGACGCCGTGAGGCGCAGAAAACCCACGCATTTCCAGACGGTACTGCGGACAACCCCGCACCATGTCCAACGGAATGACACCGTCCGCAATAATGCGAGCCTCGTTGTAGATATCCTCCAGAAAATGGTTCAGAGCCGTGAGCCGCTGGGTCAGGCCGGCTTCCAACTCGCGCCACTCATCCCCCGAAAGAATGCGGGGAACGCAGTCGATGGGGATGATGCGCTCCTCGGCTTCTTCGTCGCCGTAAACGGTAAAGGTGATTCCTTCTTGGGAGAACGAACGCGTTACGCGTTCCTGAATGTTGCCGACTTCCTCAACCGAAAGTCGGCTCAGGGATTCGTACAGCAACTGGCTATGTTCCCGGGGGGTGCCATCCGCACGGAACATTTCGTCGTAGTACTGGGCGTCCAGGTCGTAGGAACGAAAGTCCATGAAGCTGACTCGCGAAACGCGATAGCGCTCGATATTAGAACATCTCGCTAATCGACACCACTACCGCTCCCAAACCAACGATAGGGGGTGAGAAACTCGGGACAAGTCCTAGGAGCCTGCGCCGCAGGAATTGATCTGCCGCTTTCTCGCTACGATCATTTCTACCGCGCAGAGTCCTAACCCGAATCCTGCCCGGGCGTCCCTTCCATGGCGACGGGGCGCATCGAGGGAACCTCGATAGTCATTTCGGTGAACTCGCCGGGTTCGGTTTCCACTCGAATGGATCCCCCATGCTCCCGCACGATGTCGTTGGAAAGAGCAAGGCCCAACCCTGTGCCCTGGTCGGTGGGTTTCGTCGTGAAGAACGGATTGAAAATCTTGTCGACGATCTCGGCTGGAATTCCGTTCCCATTGTCCTTGATTCGGACCTCGACCCGGTCATCGAGACGCCGGGTGGAGACCCAAAGAGTTGGCATGTAGGCAAAAGGATCTTTCCCCGCCTCGATAGCCGCGCGCCGTTTCTGATCGGTCGCGTAGCAGGCGTTGCTGACCATGTTCAGAAAAACCCGGCCCATGTCCTGCGGAATGACTTCGAACTGACCGGTCTCCGGATCCAGACTCATCTCCATGTGAAGTTGGAAATCAGGATCGGTCGCCCTCGCGCTGTGGTAGGCGAGCCGGGTGTGCTCGTCGATCAGATTGTTGACGTCGGTCACCTGCCACTCTCCTGAACCGCGGCCCATCATGAGCATGTCGTGAACGATCCGGTTGGCCCGTTCGCCATGCTGGTGAATTCGACGAAGGTTGTCGGTGAGATCCTGAATCAACTCCTCGACCAGTTCGCGGTCGTCCGCTTTCAGTTTCACGCTCTCGTCCTCGAGAATTTCCTGGAGTTCCTCCAAGAGTTCCTCCGACGCTTCCGAGAAGTTCTTGACGAAGTTCAAAGGATTCTTGATCTCATGGGCGACGCCCGCGGTAAGTTCACCCAGTGCCGCCAACTTTTCACGCATGACGATCTGATCTTGAGCCTTCCGCAAGTCGGCGAGCACACTTTCCAACTGGGCGTTCTTACCCCGCAGTTCCTCCGCCAGCTTCTCCACCAAGTTCAAACGCTGGACCTCCAGGGCGTGACGCCGAAACACCTCCAACGCCGCAGCCATGTCAGCCACCTCGTCCCGTCCTTCGATCTCGACCTTGCCTTCCAGCTCGCCGCCGGCCATACGCCGCATTCGCTGCGACAACAGCGCGAGACGGCGCAGCAATATCCGCCCTACGATCAGCCACGCGATGAGCACGGCGCCAACGATGCTGAGCCCGTTGATGGCGACGAGGAGAGTCCGGCCTGCCAGGATGGCCTGGGTGGATTCCTGAGTGTCCGCTGCCGCGCTCGCTTGCGACGCTTTCACCAGCGCATCGACCGCCGTCACCAGGTCAATAGCGATTCCGCGGTTCTGAGCCAAAAGATCTCTCTGCCGCGCGGTAAGTCTCAGCTGCTGGACCAGCAGATTCAAACAGCCCTCCTCTCCGGCGCCCAACTCGAACAGAAGGTTGAAATCGGCGGAGATCTGTGCACTCAGATCGGACTCTCCCAGCGCCGACAGGCTCCTTTCTATGCGGTTGCGAGACGCCTCGAACTTGTCCCGCAAAGGCTCGATCAGGAAGGCATCCGAAACCGTGAAAGCGCTCTCCAGAAGTTCGGTGGCGGTGTTGGCGTCCGCCAGCAGATCGGTCAGATGACGAAATCGATCGAACTGATCTTCCGAAAAATGTTTCCAACGAGGAGCCGGAGGCTCACCCAGGGTTCGGTGCCCTGTGATCGTGTAGAAGAATTGGTCATCAACGGCTGGGAATATCACCCGCTGCAGGCGTCCTTGCAGTTCCCCGAGTTCGGTGCGCAGATCCGAACTCCGACCGGTCAATTCATAAATCGCGGACATGTCGCTTTTGATCGCGTCGATGTTCGATCTCAAGGTATCGGCGCGAGCACGAATGCGCCGGAAGCGTTCATCGGCCGAATCCTGGCGCTCCAGAACGGCCAATTGTCCCTCGAGCGCCGTATTCGCCTCGGCGATGCTTGCTGTGACCTCGGAGAAGTCCTCGGTCGTTTCGGCGGTGGTCAGCCGAGGTGCAGCCGCGACCAAAGCGGCGCTGTACTGCGCGACACCGAATGCAGCCTCCAATTCCGGGAACCGAAGTTCATTGACCCGCCGCTGGAGTTCGCCCACGCGATCGAAGGAAAACCAGCCCACCAGGCTTGCGGAAATGGTCAGAGCGACGGCGCCTCCGATGGTGACGTAAAGTTGCGTCGAAATACGAAACCGGCTCTTCAGCAGGTTTCCGAGCAAACGGTTCAGTCGTTCGATCACGGCGCCGCTTCCAGCAGTGAACTGATGGGACGATATCGACCGTCAGGACCGATTACAGTCAGAAAAACGGCGTCCGATCCCTGGTTGTCCTCTTTGCCGAAACGAAGTCGGAAGCCGCCGAGATCGATCATTCCGGCTTGGCTGAAACCGTCCAGAAAATGGGTGCGACTGACCTCACGCCCACAACTCTTCAGGCCGGCAATGGCCAGGCGTCCGGCCAGATAGCCTTCGAAGGAGATAAACCCGGGAACCGTGCCGGATGCGTAGGCGGACAGGGCGCGGTGATAGTCGACGACGATGGGAAGAGATCTGTCGGTCGGAAAGGGAACGACCTGAGTGACATAGACACCCGTGCCGCCGGCTCCAAGCTCTTGCGCCAATGCGTTGCTGCCTACGAAGGAGATGTTCATGAATACGGCATGCAGACCCGAAAACCGCGCCCATGAGATGAACGTGGCGAGAGGCTTGTACGCGCCGATGAGAATCACGGCTTTGGGATCCCCGTCACTCACATCCAGGAGAGCCATTTTCACTGCCAAGGTATTGCGGGGATACAGGCCGATGGCCACCGGCGTCATCTTTCTGCGGTCGAGTGCGGCCCGCACTCCACGGTATCCGGCTCGACCGAAGGAGTCGTCCTGGTACAGCACGGCGATCCGCTTGATGCCCATGTCCTCGGTCAACCGGGCCACCATTTCCTCTGTCTCCTGATTGTAGGAGGCTCGGAGGTTGATGACGTTGCTCCATCTGGCATCGCGCAGGAACGCGGCACCCGTGAAAGGGGCGATATAGGGCACTCCCGCCTCCGCGGCAACCGGAACGGCCGCGCGTGAGGTCGGTGTGCCGACAGCGCCGATGAGAGCGAAAACCTTTTGTTCCCTGATCAGAGCGTAGGTGTTGGCGACGGTGGCTTCCGGCTCGTAGGCGTCGTCCAGCGACGTCAGTTCCAACCGACGGTCATGGACGCCGCCCCTCCGGTTGACCTCATGAAAGGCGGCCTGGATCCCAAGACGCATGCTGATACCCAGTTCCTGGGCAGGACCGCTGAAGGCGGCGGACTGTCCGAAGAGAATGCGTTCATCGGAAACGCCGGGATCCTGCGCCGACACCGGCATCGCCGTCAGCAGCCAAGGAACGATCAAAACGGCAAGAGCCGCCAAGCGGCGGGACGACCACTTCAACGGACCCGCTCCTTGACCAGTGTCAAATGATTTCTCCCCCCTTGACGCCGGTAGCACAAGCTGTCCATCAAGCTGCGTACGATATGGACACCGAGTCCACCGATACTACGTTCCCCGATTCCGGAATCCAGGTCGGGTTCGGGAGCATCGCTGGTCGGATCGAACGGTCGACCATTATCCACGATTTCTATGGTGAGGGATTCCCCTTCCGCGGTCAGCCTGATCTCGATCTTTTCGAGATCCTTGCTCTTCCCGTGGGTCATGATGTTGAGCCCCAGTTCTTCGATAACCAGATTGATTTGAAAAACCAAGTCGGGCGCCCATTGCTCCGCGTCCCCGAACTGCTCTACGGCGGCCGTAATCGTACTCAATTCATCGACACGGGGTTCGATCTCCAGGGACAGCTTCCGGCTCAACGATGCCTCTTGTTCCGAAGTAAATTCATGCAGGAGAAAACGGGCGACTGCGCCTTTTCATCAACGTCGTGATTTCCTTGCGGTTCGAATGTTGCTCCTCATCAGGTGTGCCTCGACTGCGAAATGCAAAGGACCAGACCGGCCCCGATACGGGTCTCCGCAGTGGAATCCTACCCGCCGTGCCTGGCGAGTGCGTCGGCCCGGGAGGTATGGGTGGGGATGATCTTGCTGAATCCACTGATCTCAAAAACCTCGTTGATGGTTTCGGTGAGCGAGCAGACCACGAGTTTGCCGCCGCGCCTCTGGAACTCCTTGGCAACCATCAGAAGAACTCGAAGGCCGGCGCTGCTGATATAGGCGAGATCCTGCAAGTCCAGGATCAGGAGACGATCGTCTTTTCCGATTGCCGTACTGAGCGCCTCCTCGAACTCACGGGCATTGTTGCCGTCGACACGACCCTCTGCCCGTGTGATCAAGATCCCGTCCTCCCGCTCGGCGTGAACCTCCATTGCTCTAACTCCCTTATATCTTCGCCTAAACTTCCCGACAACTTTTCGGGGATATTACCACCGGCAACGATCCAATCAAAGCCGTCGCCCCCCTGCCGGCCGGCGGCCGACCCGCACTTTTTGCCAGCGGGCGCTGAAATCCGCCCCCGGCGGTGGCGGGGCCATCGGCTTGCGGAGAACGGACCCGGGACAACCCGCCGACGTATTCGCAGGCTGTTGATGACAAACCGGCGGCATCCAGGAGCCTGCGCCGCAGACTCCTAAAAACTGTAGACCAAGTTCAACTCGACGAAACTGTCGCGCCGAGTCACGAAGGTGAGATCCGCCTGGTCGATGCCTCGAAGTGCGATCGCCTCCAGACGCAGAGACCACTGGCCCGAGATGCGCCGGTTCAATTCCAGAGTCAGTACTTGGCCGGCGCTGTCGGCATCTCGCAGAATGCTGCTGAGAATCTCCGTGCTCTGAACGTCATTGAACGCAATCCTCGCGGCAAGGAAAAAATCATTCTGGAAGATATTGGTGGCATATTGGCGCCGGCCGTCGTAGTTCCATTCGCTGAGCAGCGTTAGATCCACAGCCGAGCCCGATACGGAATAGAACGTATACTCGCCGCCAAAGGAGGAAGCCGAGTAGTCCTCTTCCACGCCGAGGCGGTTTCGGGCGCCGGTTCGCCGAATCGCCTCGAGCTTGAACAGCCAGGAACCGGCCGTGAACTGGGCGTCCAATCCGAACTGCCGGATCTGCTCGTAGTACGGGACCAGGGCCGGTTCGTCGGTGCGGTCCGGATCCGGAATCAGAAAAGGGTCTCGACTGGTGCCGTCGAAAACGCTCATGCCCAGGTCGAGTGGCCCGAAACTGCGGCTGTAGCGGCCGGCGACATCCAGATGCCATTGCTTGGCGTCGCTCTCATAGGCGACCCTGTCGTTGTCCACTACGAAGGGGAAACGCAAACGGCCGAAACGGCCCGAAAAGGTGCGGCCACGGTGATACGTCAGGCCGAAGACTTCGGCCGTTCCCCAATCGCCGGAAAAAGTGAGATGGGCCATGGGTTGGCCCAGCTTGGGCTCCTTGTAGGGATGCTCCACCAAGTCGATCTGGTTGACGATGTTGACCAGGTGGCGCGATTCGGTGACCCCCCAGAAGACCCGGTCGACACCCAATCGCAGTTCCCATTCATCGTTTCCGACCTGGCCGAACAGCAAGAGATAGGCCTCACGCAGATCGGCATGGGTGCGGCTTGGATCTCCGGCGTCGTAGCGAAAAAACGGCACCAAGTTGAGGCTTCGACCTCCATGATCTTCGAGATAGAGCGTGGGCTCGACGAAAAAACCACTTGCATGCGAGCGCTGGCCCGCATAGGCCCCACTTTGCGGATGCCACCGGCTTTCGACGCTCAGGCGCCCGGACAATTCGCGCCTGACGATTTCGCCCCGTGCCCCGACCAGAAAGACAGACAGGAGAAGCCACGCCGTGCAGAACGGCGCTGACGGAAAGGCGAAACGGTGACGCATTAACGAACTCGTTGGAGCCCGGTGCGGGTGAAGTCGCGGTCGTTCAGCTTGGTGCGGAACTGATAGTCCGTCCATGTCAGAACGGTGCTTTTTCCGGTGAGATGATTCACCATCGTCATCTCGCCGGCCTGCCAGAAACGGTCCAGGTACTGTTCGTAGTTTTCCAGAGTGAGTGTCTTCAGGTGAGAATCCTTGCGATCATAGTACTCTACCTTCCAGACCCGCAACTCGTCTTTGTCCTGGACTTCCCCCATTTTTTTCGAAGTCATGAGAACAAGGGAAGCAGATTTAGACAAGGATTGGCTCGTGGCGGTCCAATTCCCGTGTTCCGGCCGAACAAGAGCTGCTTGATCCCATCCGCAATCGCGTAGAAGCGGAACTCGGGAACGCCGTAGATACGCTTGGCGGCCCGTTCGATGTGCTGCACCAGGATCACCAGCTTGGCCCGTTTGCCCAGGTACACACTGGCGAAGTAGGCCGTCACCAGAACCAACATCACCAGATTGCGCAGCCGCTCGTACTTCAGCAGCCGGATGTCTTCCAGTTGATAACTCTGCTTGATGAAGCGGATCGTCTCTTCCACCCGCCAGCGACTCAGGTAACTTTCCACCACCCGCCACTGGCTCTTTCGCGACCGAGTCACCTTTCGGTTCGTGAGCAGGATCAGCGGGTTCGGCCCCAGTCCATCCACCACCACCAGGTACAGAGCCTCCGTGCGTCCCGGCCAACGCACCTTCCGAAACCCGAACTCCAAGCGGTAGACCTTCTCCCCCGAACTCGTCTCCTTGACCACCACCTCCCGGTGTTGACGACGGCACCCGTCCGCCCACTCTTGGACGCTCTTGCGCTGGCGACCGGAGATCAGATGCCGGTCCCCGCGTTGCCGCACTACGAAGCGAAGTCCCTGATTCAAGAGGACTTTCAGGATCTTCTGCCGGTCTCCTCCCGCATCGATCACCCAGACCCCGCGGCCCTGCGTCGCCTTCGAGACCCGCCCGATGGCCTTCAGAATCTCGTCGTTTTCACTCACGAATCCCGGCGCCTCCTGCGAATACAGCTCCTGATCCAGGGGCGTCACCTCCGCGCTGCCCCGCTCCAGACCCACCACCTGGCAACACCAGTACCCGTTTCCCAGTTTCTTGGTCGAACCGTCCCGGACCCGGGCCAGATATTCCATCTTGCGCGCATAGGGTTTGATCACATCCGTCAGATCCACGACCAACAGTGTCTCCGCTCCCACCCGAGGCGCCGCCAGGGCCAGCAGATTCTCCCGCACCCGCTTCCTCAGTCCCGGGCGATTCAATTGCCGACTCAATCGCGCCATCACCTTCTTGAGCCGGATCTTCTCCTCCAACGCTCGCGCGATCTCACTCAGTCGCACCGATCCCCGAGACTGCACCCCGTAGATCACCTCCCGCACCAGGCGGGCGGCCGTCTTGGGCAGTCCTATCGAGACTTCCCCCGAAAATCGTCGGATCTGCACTCGAATCTGGGCGGCTACTTTGGCACTATGCATTTGGGTCCCTCCCCTGTAACTGGTTCTTGGAATTGGGCTTCCACTGAATCAGTCTACCGGTCCGGGACCCACATTCTTTCGTGGCGAAAGTTCCCCCATTTTTCGAAAATTCAACCGATTCCACTTGTCGAATCTTCTTATTCTCCAATTATCAATGACTTACGACGATTCCCCCTCAATTATTGGGGGAACTCCTGGTCTTTGTCCTGCCAAACCAACTGCCGGCGGTAGCCCGACTTCTTGTCCACCGAAAGGCGTTCGGAAACGGTGCAGGTCAACTCGCCGCAAGGTTCGTCACGCAGGTATCGATGAGTGAATCTCTCCACTTCCTGGGCACTCATGTCCTCATATGCGAATTCACTGCCCATGAAGGAGCCGGAGCGGTTCGACGAACTGATCCGTTTGACCCGCTTCAGCGCGGGCAGATAGAGCCATTGGTCGTCCGCCTTGTCCCGGTGGGCATGGATGAGGAACGCGGTTCCCTTGACGTCACGCGGTTCATCGAAGACGAACATGCTCTTGTCTCCGTCTCCGGGAACCTCGAGTACCCTGACCCGGAGCTGACGCCGACTCTCCTTCCCCTGCTTGTTCCGCAACACCATGGTCTGCCGAGCCGAAAAATTGCCGAATCCATTACCCCGCTCGCGAGCTTCCAGCGCGATTTTCAACCCGATCTCTTCGGGTGAGGCATCGTCTGAACTGGCAAGTGGCTGCGGACCTAGACAGGCCACAACGGCCACGATAGGGGCCAAATACGAGAGTGCGGATCGGGTGAGACGATAGTCGATCATGATTTTCTCCGATCGAGAGCCATGAGTAGAGTCGGAAGCAGGAAGAAATCGGCGAGTAGCGCGAATACTATGGTGATCGTGACCATGAGACCGAGCGACCGGCTGACCTCGAATCCTGATGAAGCGAAAACCAGGAATCCCGCCGACAGGACTGCTGTCGTGGTCCACAGCGCCCTCCCAACGGTGACGAAGGTGGCACGCACAGCCGCGGCCGAATCGAGGCCCTCGCGCCGCGCCTTCAGATACTTGCTCAGGAAATGGATCGTATCGTCGACGACGATACCAAAGGCGATTGCGGTCATCACAGACCCGGCCAGACCCAAATTGCCGACCAGGTAGCCCCAGAGTCCGAAACTCATGGCTGCGGGGAGAAAGTTGGGTATCAGACTGACGAGTCCATGCCACACGCTCCGAAATACCAGGATCAGAATGAATGAGACGATGGCCATGGCAAGGATCGTCCCACGCAGCATGCTTTCGATGTTCCGAAGCGAGAGGTGGGCAAAGATCACGCTGAGGCCAGTCGCCGGGACCACTCGATCGGGCATGTTGTTGCGGAGCCAATCTTGCGCGCGGATGTCCAAATCGCGCAGGCCCCGCGACGACGAGTCGCGCACCGTCACCGTCATGCGGGTTTCGGATTTGGCGACGTCAATCCGGTTGTTCAGGTCATTACCGAACGGAAGCGACAACTCGTAGACCAGCAGATATTGGGCGGCGAGTTCCGGATCGTCCGGCAATCGATAGAAATCAGGATCGTCGCCGTGCATGTTCTTGTTCAAGCGTTTCATGATGTCCGGGAACGCTTGGACGTGAGTCACTTCGGGCTGCGTGCGATACCATTCGGCGAATTCCTCGACTTCGGCCAGATACTCGGGATCGGTGATGCCGCCTTCCCGACCCGCATTCAGCGAATATTCCAGCGTATCCAAACCGGTCAGGTTTTCGATGACGAAATCCGTATCCCGGCGGAACTGGTAGCGCTCGTCGAAGTATTTGGGCCAATTGTCGCTCAACTGATTCCGAGGAATGCCCATGACCAGACCGGCGGCGAGAAGGGGGACGAACCAAAGCAGGAATCTGCGGCGCGCCACCACGAAGTCCGCGAAACGCTCGAAAAAAAGAGTCCTTTCGGGATGAACCGGACGTGCGCGCAACGGCAGGATCGACAGCAACGCCGGCAGCAGCAGCATGGAATAGACAAAGGCACAGGAAACACCGAACGCCACCAGATTTCCGAGGACGTGGAACGGAGGAGAATCCGAGGCGTTCAAGCTGAGAAAGCCGATCACCGTGGTCAGTGTCGTCAGAAATACCGGATAGGCATTGGTCCGCAACGAGGCCGCTATCGCGCCGTTCCTGCTCAGACCGCGGCTCATGCCCAACAAGGTGCTCGTGACGATGTGTATTGAATCCGCGACGGCGACCGCCATCACGATGATGGGCACTCCGGCATTGGTTGGGCTCATCACGGTGCCGATCCAGCCGGCGAATCCCATTGTGGTGTTGACGATGAACACCAGCAGGACCGAGATGGCCAGGGTGCCGAGCAGCGAGCGCAGAAGAATGGCGGCAGAGGCCGCGATGACGAGAAAAACGATCGGCATCAGGATCCGTAGATCGTCCTGCGTGGCTTCGGCGAACGCGCGGTGCATGACGACGTCGCCGGTCAGGTAATAGTCGATTTCGGGATGGCTTTCGCGGAACTGGTCCAGACTGGAATTGAGATAGTCGGTGATCTCCACGACCGCCGCGTCCGCGGCGTCAGGCAGTGCGAAATTAATCACCAGCCCGCCGACGCGGCCGTCGGTGGCGACCAGGCGCCCGGCGACATCGGTGGTATTCAGGGCAATGGTCCGGATTCGCGCCAACTCGGAATCGCTCAGGGATTGCGCGTCTTCGACCAGGGGCTCGACCACCAGATCGTCGTCGACCGCTTCGCTATGGGAATAGTTGGTGAGGGAGTCGACCCGTGTGGAATAGGGGGCGCCCCAAACAGCTTCCGTCAGTTCTTCGATGGCACTCAGCGTCTCGCGCGTGAAAACCGAGCCCGCCCGAGGCGCAATGGCGATCAACACCTTGTTGGAGGCCGCGTACGTGTTCTCCAAGGCGTTGAATGCGGCGAGTTGAGGATTGTCCTCACCGAACATGATTCGGTAGTCGTTCGTAGTGGTGATGAATTGAGCGCCTGCCGTCAGGCCCAGCATGACCACCGTCGCGAACCCGGCCACCAGCCACCGGTAGTTCAGTACGGAGGCGATGTAGCGGTCCAGCAACTGGGTCGTCATCCTTTCCTCCAGCATGACAGGCTGAGTCCCGCGACGGGCTCAGCCACATGAATGCCGGTCATCGTCGATGCGCTCGCCGGCAGATCCCTCCGTTCCACCCAACCCTTTTGGCCGGCCGCCGGACAGCAGGTGGCCGCAGACCCACAACGGCACAAACATCGTTCACCAGGGACTCGATTTCGAGGCCCGAACATGATCGGGCATCCTGGAACTCATCGCGCCCAACACGGCCTCGTGGATCTTCCAGGTTCTTGAAGAAATCGCTCAGGGCCTGTGGCGCAGCGCGGAGGCCCTCTTCCTCCTGGTCGATCCCGGCTTTGATGAATCGATGCAAATGGTGGGGCGACGGAGAGGAGACCTTCTCCATCACGGGGTCGAGCGATGGGTCACCGATGGTCGTGTGCCTGATATCGCTATCGGCAAGCGCCTTGTCGTAGAGTCGGGCTTCTCGATCGCAATCGACATCCGCCGAGGGGGATCGCAGCATGCGTTGATCTCCTGAAAGTCTGCCTGGCTGATCTTCGGTGACGTATCTCCAGGACGCTCACTCTACGGAGTGAATCCGCCAGAACGAATATTTCGAACTTTCCAGGCAATCCTTCGGCGTCACAGGTAGCTGCAAATCATACCCAGCCACACCTGCCCGCCGTGGAGGGTTCCTGTCCCGCTTCAGTCCTCTAACTTATGGAGGCAGAGCATCATAGCATACGATAACGACCCACAATGGGGAGGTCTGCGGCCGGTTCATGTCTGCCAACCGGAGCGATGTCCCAGCCGGAGGCGCCCAAGCTCAGGACCGTTTTCACGGAAGTCATCGAGCGCCGGGCGGTGAATCCCGGCGAACCCATCAACTGATTATGCCCGGCCGACGCCCGTGGGTCCGTTTCCGGCTACGGCGCGAGCCGCCATTTGGCCGGAGCGAATGGCGCTCTCGATGGTTGCGGGCAGACCCGTATCGATCCAATCTCCTGCCAGATAGAGGTTTCCATACTCGCTTCTGGTTTGCGGCCGACGCTTCACCTGGTCCGGCGTCTGGGCAAAGGTGGCGCGCTTTTCCTTGACAATGCGACAGGGCGGCATCTTTTCCCGCTGATGGCCCAGTGCCGTCGCCACGTCGTCCCAAGCCTTGTGCGCAATCTTTCGGGACGGCTCGGCCGCCAGCGCGTCCGCCGCGCTGACTGTGATGGAAGCGACATCGCCACGAACGAAGAGCCACTGCGCCGTCCCTCCGATCAACCCCAGCAGAGGAAGGTCCCGCGGCAAACCAGGCGGTCCGGACAAGCGGAAGTGAACGTTCACGATGGCGTGGATTTTATCGGGGACGGTCAGCGCCGGCACCAGTTCCGCCGCAGCCGGCGGCGGAACTGCCAGAACCACGGCGTCGCCATCTCGCAATCGGATTCTCCGGGAGCCGAAGTCCAGACCGTTCACGCGGCGGCCCGTGTAGCTGATCTTGCGTAAACGGTGGCCAAACCGAACCGTTGCGCCCTCTTGTCGCAGTAGTGTCAGCGCCGGCTCCACGAAGGCGGCGGAGAGTCCCGCCTTTGCGATCCGCGGACGGCAGGCCGCCTCCCCCTGGGCGAAGGTCTCGCGTAACACGGACCACAGAAGCTTCGCCGCACCGGCTCGAGCCGGAGTATTCAACGCCCCCACCGCCAGCGGTCGCCAGAACCTCTCGAACAGGACTCCGGTGTCACCGACGCAGTCGGTCACAGTCGTATCGGTTCCAGCCATGGCAAAACGCAGCGCCGAAAGGTAGTTCCAGATCCTTGTATCGGGCACGCGCCGCCTGGGATTCAGTATCCACCATGGAACTTTCCCGGCGTTCGGCCGCAATAGCCATCGCTGACCCGTGCGCAGATCCAGGAATGGAAAGCAGGCCGAGACCGGACCGGTCAAGGAGTCCGTAGACTTGATGTCTTCCAGGTAACGCATCGCGGCCTGGTTGCCGCTGAGCAGCAGATGGTTGCCGTTGTCTATCGTGCGGTCGAGTTGGGTATCAACGAATGAGCGACAGCGGCCGCCCGCATGCCCACTGGCTTCGTAGACCGCCACGTCCCGGCCGTGGCGCGCCAACGACACCGCGGTGGAAAGACCCGCCAAGCCGGCACCGATGACGTGGGTTCGGAGCACGGTGAACGTCCGTCAGCAAAGTCCGTAACGCAGGGCGAGAAACATCTTACGGAGTCGCGTCAGCCGGATCGAAACATCGATTCGTGTCCATCCCCGTTCTTCCAGGCGGTCGAGCAATTCTCGATAGACCGCCATCATGAGAACGGCAGGCCGAATCCTCCGCCATCCGAATTCCCTAATCAGGCTCTCGGTTTCGGAGTAATAGCCACGAGCGAGGCTGGCGAGTTCGGCGCAGGCTCCGCTAAAACCTGGATGGACCATAATCGCGTTCAACGACGTGGTGGCGACGCCGTGCTTGTCGAGCAGTTCCAGGGGCACGTAGAGACGCTGCAACGCCGCGTCCTCTTTCAGGTCGCGGAGGATGTTGGTCAGCTGCAGGGCGTTCCCGAGTTTCTCGGCGATTTGAAATCCAGGGTTCCTCGGCACACCGAATGCATGGATGGAAAGCATTCCGACGGCTCCCGCGACCTTGCGGCAATAGTGCAGCAATTCTTCCAGGTTCTGCATCCGAACCGCGGCCCTGGCGTCGATTTCCATGCCGTCGATCACGGCGAGGAATTCCTTTCTAGGTAATTTGTAACGCCGAACCGGTTCCAACAGCGCTCTTGTCGTCGGCCAATTCGGCTTCCCCGCATAGAGTTGGTCGATCTCTTCCCGCCAAGCCGCCAATGCTCGCCTCTTGTGAGCGTTTTCGCCAGGTTCGTCGGCAATGTCGTCGACTTCCCGGCAGAATGCGTAGATCGCATAGATGGCACGGCGCCGTTCCGCCGAGAGCGCCCTCATACCCCACAGGAACGAGGTGCCCGATCGTGCCACGACGCGATTCACGTGATCCCGGGGCTTGACCTGACCCCACGACCGTTTGCCCGGACCGGACTGAGATCGGGATTCCGTGCTCACGCCGTGAGGACTCCCGCGGTTGATTTCTTCATGTCACACCACCGACGCGGCACAAATCCGCTAATGGAGGTGGGAGGGGCGCGCTGCCGCCGGATGGCGCCGGCGCCAGACCCTTCTGACCAGGACGCGGCCGACTCCACGCAGGATGCAGGCCGCATACTGCACCTTGGTCAGCACGACTCGTTCCGCCAGGGGATCCCGCCGCCGCAGTTCGGCACCGAGCTTCTTGGCAATGGCAACGATAGCGGCCGTCTCCATGGCAAATCGAAGGTTTCGAAACTGGGCCGGCAATCGACCAGCCGACTCCAGCAGTTTATCGGTCGCATCGAGGCATCGATCCAACACTCGTCTGAGTGCCGGCGTTGAATGCTTGCGGCCGAGCGCCTCGACCCCGGCGCCCGCCGCCGCCATCCAGTCCTGGGGCAGATAAACCCGGTTCAACGTATTGTAGTCATCCCCGCAGTCCTGGAGATGATTGAGAACCTGGAGAGCGTTGCAAAGAGCGTCGCAGGCCGGATACGCGGCTTTCGACTCACCATGCAGGTCCACCAGGTACCGGCCCACAGGCGCCGCCGAGAGGTCGCAGTAGCCGAGCAGATCGTTCCAATCAACGTAGCGCAACTTGGTCGCATCCTGCATGAACGCACGCGTCAGATCGACGCAATGCCGATGCGTGACCTCCGTCGCGACCAGGCTCCGTCGGATCTCGTGTGCTTTTTGAAAGGCGGGATCTGCTGTTTCGACCCCACTCACTGCCCTGGCGAAACCGAGCAGTCGTTCGACCTTGTCGTCCGGATCCAAGCCGGGGTTGTCGGCGATATCGTCGATCGCCCGGGCGTAGGCATAGAAAGTGGCGATATGGGGGCGCAAGCGCGCCGGCAACAACCAGGAGCCGACGGGGAAGTTCTCATCCGTTGCGGCCTTGCCGGACGGCGTCTCCATGGCAGCGGCCCTGTCCATCGCAAACCCAACCGCGACCGAACGGATCGTTCGCGTACCCGGCATCTCAGGGTGCTTCTCGCCGGGGCTGCCGGCCTCAGGCAATCGCGAAGGTGCCTGTCCGTTCCACCCGTCGCGCCGCCGCGGAACCCTGCACGCCGGCAGATGACAGCCTGTTGGTCGAGTCGGACCTGCGCTTCACTCGGCTCGCCCTTTGACCAGTGTCAGATAGTTTCTGCCCCCCTCGCGGCGATAGTGCAACTCGTCCATCATGGTGCGCACCAGATAGACGCCCAGACCGCCTATGGGCC
Source organism: Acidobacteriota bacterium (assembly GCA_965231825.1). Taxonomy (GTDB): domain Bacteria; phylum Acidobacteriota; class UBA6911; order RPQK01; family JAJDTT01; genus JAJDTT01. Next base: position 393,466 of record OZ246889.1, read on the forward strand.
GTTCCGCGACCCCGGCCTCCACATCGGGCTCGGGCGCGTCCTTTCGCGGATCGAAAGGACGGCCATTGTCCACGATCTCGATGGTGATGGATTCCGGTTCCGAGATCAGAGTGATCTCGATCTCATGAAGATCGTCGGTCCTTCCGTAATTGATGATGTTGAGCCCCACCTCCTCGAGAACCAGATTGACCCGAAAGATCAAACCGGAGGGCCATTGTTCGGCGTCACCGAATTCCTCCACGGCGGCTGTGATCGTATCCAATTCTTCCGCTCTGGGTTCGATCTTCAGGGATATTTTCCCACTCAACGATCACCCTCCCTGCGATAGAGCGTCATGCACGTAATGTCGTCCGATTGCGGCGTATCACCGACAAAGTCTCTTACCGCCTTGAAGACGGCTTCGGTGGCCTCTTGGGAATCTTGGGGGGGGCTATCCGCGAAGATATCGTAGAGCCGCTTCGTGCCGAACTCTTGTCCGTCGTCGTCCATCGCCTCGGTGACGCCGTCCGTGTAGAAAACCACGGTGTCTCCAGGTGAGAGAACCACGGTGTTCTCGAGGAAATCGAGATCCGGGATCACGCCCAGGGCGATCCCACCAGTGAGGGGAAGCAGGGACGAACTGCCATCGGCATGGACGACGAGCGGGGAGTTGTGCCCGCCGTTGGCGTAGGTGAGTTCCCCGGTGGCCGGATTGTACACCGCATATAGAACGGTGACGAACATGGCGGCGTCATTGTCCTCATCCAGCAGATTATTGACCTCCCGCAGCACCGGGCCCGGTGCCAGAGTTCCGATGGCGGCGCCCTTGAGCAGAGTCCGGCTGGACATCATGAAGAGAGCGGCGGGCACGCCCTTGTCCGAAACGTCGGCGATGGCCAGGCCGATCCGGCCTCCGTGAAGGTGGATGACGTCGAAGAAATCGCCGCCCACATTCCGCGCCGCCTCCATGCTGGCGGAGACTTCGTATTCGGCGCTCTTGGGAAAATGGCTGGGAAGAATGGATTGCTGCATCTGGTTGGCGACGTTGAGCTCGTTCTGCAGCGCTACCAGCTTGTCGCGTGAAGCCAAGGCCTCGCGCCACTCCATCATGTGTTGCACCGTCCGCTCGATGGTGATTCGCAGGTCCTTGAAATCCAGCGGCTTGGTGACGAAGTCAAAGGCTCCCCGGTTCATGGCCGTACGAATGTTCTTCATGTCGCCGTAGGCCGAAATGATGACGGAACGGATGTTTGGGTCGACCTTGGGAATCTGCTGCAACAACGTGAGCCCATCCATTTGAGGCATGTTGATGTCCGACAGCACCATGTCGATGTCCTGTTCCTCGTTCAGCCGGTCCAGGGCTTCGATACCGTTACGGGCGAACACAAAGGTGTACTGTCCAGAGCGGATGGCGCGCCGCATGCGCTGAAGCATGAGCGGCTCAAGGTCCGGTTCGTCGTCGACAACCAGAATCTTGCACGGACGGTTCATCAGGTCCAATTTCGTCGGTTCCACGTCAGGTCTCCCGTAGACTTTGCCGTACGCCTACTATTTCCGATGATCCATATCCCGCTCCGGGAGCCGCCAGCCTAAGCTTTGACGGCCTCCCGGCAGAGGGCACCAATGTCGGTCAGATATATTCGCAAATCAACTTCGTTGCCACTTGTCCGACGGATGCGCCTCCGGAATCAAGTGTACGCAGGAGTTTCCTACTCGCCGAGTGCGGCGAGCGCTTCGGAACGGGTCGTGTGGGTCGGGATGATCCGGTTGAAGCCACTGATCTCGAAAACCTCGCTTATGGAATCCGACAGTGAACAGACGACAAATTTCCCGCCCCGCCCCTGGAGCATCTTTGCAGCCATCAGAATGACGCGAAGGCCCGCGCTGCTGATATAGGAGAGAGACTGCATATCCAGGATCAAGGCACTCTCATGCTTGCCGAGCGTCGCATGAAGGGCATTCTCGAATTCACGCGCGTTGGCGCCATCGATACGGCCCACGGCCCGGGCGATCAAGGCGCCGCCTTCCCGCTCCGTGTGAACTTCCATCAAATAGACTCCTTGAAAATACGGGCCGGATTCTCGATTCTGCCCGGAGAATATCGCAACCGCACGGCATCATAGCAAAGCCGTTCCCATATCTCAATTGGCTCCAAATCCGAAAGATTCCCCATCTTTGGAGAAATTCGGCCGCTGGACGCTCGTGGTGTCGCGCGAACCCGCTACGGGGACCCCGGGCCCCGCGAAACGCGATGCCGTGTCCGTGTGGAAGACGATCCATCCCCGTCTAACGCGGCCAATCCTCCCGGTCCGGGATTCCGCGGCTGGTCAACACCTCCAGGCCCGGCTCCCGAGTCAGCGCGGAGACCACGTCATCGCGGGCCCGGCCCGCGGCCGCAGAGCCGCGCAGGATGCCGCGAATCTGCCCGCTCCGAGGGTTTCTCAGGATGGAGACGGGACGGTCGGCGTCCTGATCCAGGGTGACCGAACCGCCGGGTCCGGAGAGCGTGATGCCGGCCAACTGATCGGCCCACGCGGCCTGCGCGGGCAGGATGAAGGCGAAGGAGGATCCGCCATCGCCATCTGCCATTTCAGGCATCTCGAACGTCAGCGAGAACAGTTCGTCTCCGTCAACGTTTTGTCCGATGATCCGGTACTCGCCGGTGGAGTGCGGCAGTGAGGCCGGAGCCTTCACCACGAATGCCGGTTCCAGGAACGGAGTCCCGCCGGCGTCCACGCCACCCCACAGCAGGAGGGATCTCGCCGGGGCGGCGACCAGGGAGGACACTTCACCCGTGGCGGCCATGCGCAAGCGGAAACGGAGCATGTTCGTGAAATGGTAATCGCTGATCCACCAAGAGGGGAAACAATAGCCCATCAGATCAGGTCGTCCAGGCGGCACCAGCCGGTCGGCCTCACGGAAGTCGTATCCCCACGCGCCGATAGAACCACGGGGGTCAGGAAACGACGGGTCCAAACCCGCTGGAGAACCACAAGGCGCATGGCCGAGACTCAGGTTGTGTCCGAGCTCGTGCGCCATTACCAATTCATCAGGAATCGCGAAACTGGATTTGCCGGGCCTGAAAGCCACTCCCGCGGCACCCGTGACCGGCGTCGGCATCATCCCCATGTAGTAGCCGCTGCCGCCTTCCAAGACCCGGATCGCTTCGGTTTCTGTCAACAACGTGATGGCGTTGTTTCTGTGACTCAGCACCGGTTCGTGAGCGGTCACCTCGAGACCGCCGATCGGCAGCAACGTGCGCGTGGACCAGAGCAGTTCGTGGCTCTCGGGATCTTTGGCTATGGCATTGACCAGGTCCACGATCGACTGGTCCGGTTCTGAGCGCCATAGGAACGGAATCAGCGTGAGGTCGAAGGTGGGCATCGACCGGACCTCCACCGCCTGCCGTCCGGTCTCCGGAATCCGCTTTGTCAACCCGGGAACCGATCCCAGCGTTCCCTCCGGGTCGATCTCGAGAACCATTTCCAAGCCCGGTTGCACGATCTCACCCGGAACTTCCGCGTTGGCCGTAATCGAGAGCGATCCCTCGCTCACTTCGGCCGGGACCGGAGTGGGCGTCCCAGGGATGTCCAACACGAATCTCTCCCGCCCCCGGTCGTAGAATCGGGCCCGGACCGGCGGGAACCTCCCGGTGGCCCCCCGCGGCGCCGTCACGAACACCCGCAGCAGGGACTTCTCTCCGGCCACCAGCGGCACCGGAAACTCCCGCGACTGCACGGCTTGGGTCAAGTAAGCCCTCGGCAGGAGGCCGCGGGAGCAGGGGGCCACGCGCCGTTTCCAGGCCCCTTTCAGCCAATTCCGGGCGCTCGCGTCGGAAGGGGCGCAAAGACGGGTATCCTCGGCCAATAGCGCCTCGAGACGACTGAGACCCCCCAGGCGGCCGGGCACCACTCCGAACATCCCGGCGTTTCTCGACAGGGACAAGGCGCGCAGCCGCGCCAATCCGCCCAGTTGCCGTGGGATCGGGCCCCTCAGCCGGTTGCCATCGAGGACCAGGGACTCCAGTTGGGAAAGGTTCCCCAATTGCGCCGGGATCAGGCCCGTCAACTGGTTGTCATTGAGGACCAGGGACTCCAGTTGGGTGAGGTTCTCCAGTTGCGGTGGGATCGCGGCCGTCAACTGGTTGTCGCTGAGGATCAGGGACTTTAATTGGGACAGCTTCCCCAGTTGCGCTGGGATCGCGCCCCGCAATTGGTTGCCACTGAGGATCAGGGACTTTAATTGGGACAGCTTCCCCAGTTGCGCTGGGATCGCGCCCCGCAACTGGTTGCCACTGAGGTCCAGCCACTGCAAATTGGAGAACGACCCAAGTTCCGGCGGGAGCGGCCCGGTCAGCTGGTTCCCAGAGAGGTACAGGCCCTGAAGGCTGGAAAGCAACCCCAGTTGCTCCGGGATCGATCCCGTCAATCGGTTGCCACTGAGAAACAGGAATTTCAGTTCGGAGAGGCTCCCCAGTTCCGGTGGAATCGGCCCGGTCAACTGGTTCCCATAGAGGTACAGGCCCTGAAGGCCGGAAAGCAACCCCAGTTGCTCCGGGATCGATCCCGTCAGTTGGTTGGCATGGAGAAACAGGAATTTCAGTTGGGAGAGGCTCTCCAGTTGCGCTGGGATCGATCCTGTCAACTGGTTTTCATTGAGAATCAGGTATTGCAGTGGGAGGAGGTTGCCCAGTTGCTCCGGGATCGATCCCGTCAGTCGGTTGCCATTGAGGGCCAGGGAATCCAGTTGGGAGAGGTTCCCCAGTTCCGGTGGAATCGGACCCGTCAACTCGTTGTGTTCAAGGTGCAGGTACGTCAGTCGGGCGAGGCTCCCCAGTTCCGGCGGGATCGCGCCCGTGAGGTCGTTCCTGGGAAGGTTCAGCCCGATCACACGCCCGTCGTCTTCGACCGCAACCCCGGACCATGCTCCCAGCGGCGCATCGGTCAGCCAGTTCTCCTTCCGGATCCAGTTCGCCCCCCCCGTTGAGTCGTAGAATTCCACGAGGAGATCGCGGTCCGTCGTCGGCGCGCACTCCATTCCCGTTCCGTCGTGCGACTCAACGGCGTTCAGCCAAGCCTGGAACTGTGCCTCGACCGGAGCACACAATTCGGTGTCCAAGTAGTCGAACGCCTGGAGCGGGAGACGGGTCAAGCGGAGCGGCAACCGGCCGGAAAGGGCGTTGCCGCCGATCCGCAACTCGATCATCCGCGACAGTTGGGCCAAGTTGCCCGGCACCCGGCCCTCGAGTCCGTTGCCGCTCAGGCGGAGTCCGGTCACCCGGCCCAGGGAGTCGGCTTGGACCCCGTACCACTCGCTTACGGCGTCCTCCCCGAGCCAGCCGTCGGAGTTCGTCCAATCGGCTCCGCCAGTGGCTTCGTACAGGGACTTGATCACGGCCACGTCGGACTCGTTGCAAAATGGCCCTCGGTGTCGTTGGATCCCCTTCAGCCAAGCGTAGAAATCGGTTGTCCCGGGGGCGCAGAGTCCCGCGTTGCCTTCAAATCGGAATTCGTTCAATTCCTCCAACCGAAACACACTTGACGGGATCGGGCCCGTCAACTCGTTCCCATGAAGGTACAGCTTTGTCAGTCGGGAGAGGTTCCCCAGTTGCAACGGGATCTCGCCTGTCAACTCGTTCCTATCGAGGTACAGACGGGTCAGTTGGGAGAGATTCCCCAATTCCGGCGGGATCGGGCCCGTCAACCGGTTGGCGAAGAGGGACAGGAACTCCAAGCCGGAGAGGTTCCCCAGTTGCAACGGGATCTCGCCTGCCAACTCGTTCCTATCGAGGTACAGACGGGTCAGTTGGGAGAGATTCCCCAATTCCGGCGGGATCGGGCCCGTCAACCGGTTGGCGAAGAGGTACAACAACTCCAAGCGGGAGAGGTTCCCCAATTGCGCCGGGATCTCGCCCGTCAACTCGTTCTCGTTGAGGTACAGGCGGGTCAGTTGGGAGAGATTCCCCAGTTGCGCCGGGATCTCACCCGTCAACTGGTTGGCATCGAGGTACAGGCGGTTCAGTCGGGAGAGGTCCCCCAGTTGCAACGGGATCGGACCGGTCAACCGGTTGCCATCGAGGTACAGGCGGGTCAGTTGGGAGAGGTTCCCCAGTTGCGCCGGGATCTCACCCGTCAACTGGTTCACTCCGAGGGTCAGGAAGGTCAATTGGGAGAGATTCCCCAGTTGCGCCGGGATCTCACCCGTCAATTCGTTCTGATGGAGTGCCAAGTGGATCAGCTGGGACAGGTTCCCCAGTTGCGCCGGGATCTCACCCGTCAATTCGTTCGCTCCGAGGTACAGGAAGGTCAGTTGGGAGAGGTTTCCCAGTTGCTCCGGGATCGGACCCGTCAGCTGGTTCTCGGAGAGGTTTAAACCCTCCAAGTGGGAAAGGCTTCCCAGTTGCGCCGGGATCTCGCCCGTCAGTTGGTTCCGGGAGAGGTCCAGGATTTGAAGGTGGGAGAGGGCGCCCAACTCCGGTGGAATCTCCCCCCTCAGTCCGATCCCAACCACTTTCCCCTCCGCTGTCCGCTGGACCAACCGCAGAGCCGTCACCCAGCCCTGATCATCGACCCCGACCCCGTGCCACTCCTCCAGCGGGGCGCCGGTCCCCCAGTTCTCGCGGTGGGTCCATTCCGGGCCGCCGAGAGCGTCGTACAGCGCCTGCAACGCCGCCCGCTGGGAGACGGTCACTCTGACCATCACCGACGCCGTGGCCATCTGCCCGTCCGCTCCTCGCGCCGTGATGCGGTAGCTCGTCGTCACGCCCGGCGACACTCTCCGGCTGCCCGACGCGGGCACCGCCCCGATGTCCGGTTGGATCTCGACGCTTTCCGCATTTGTGGAGGACCAAATCAAGGTGGCGCTCTGGCCCCAATCGATCTGCGTCTTGGAAGCCGACAGCGTCACCGTCGGAGAAGGAGTCTGGCCTTCATCCGCGATCCGGATCGCGGGTACCGCCGAGAGCGACGAGGTCCTCTTGCCGAACCTCAGCCCCAGGGGAGTCAACCCCGATTCGTCCTCGGCGTCCACCAACAACAGCCCCCGAAAGTCTTCCAGGAATCCCGTGTCGGCGCCGTCCACATCGAACCATTCCGGAAGCGTCCGCGCCTCTTGACGAAAACCTTCCCAGCGGACGGACCCACCCTCCAACGGGTCGTTCCCCTCCTCGTCGCGCAGCCGCAGCTCGACGCCCGACGCCGCCTCCCGCTTGAAGATGGCGACTCCCGCCCCCACCGTCGGCGATTCCTCCACATACAGGGCGAACCGTTGTCCCAACTCCACCGGGTTGACCCCGACTTCGATCCCCGAGCGGGTATCCCGGTAGGTCAGCAACCCGTTGACCGCCGCCGATCCGGTCCGGACCTCGATCCATCCCCGCCGAATCGCGCCCTCGCCGGTGCTTCGCCAGACCCGGCTCCCCAACGACGCAATCTCCACCTCCGATTCCGTTTCGAACAAGTCCGCAACAGGTCGTCCCTCCTTGTCGTAGACCTCCACCGCCGCCTTGGCTCCCACGGCCGCATCCACGTTGCTGAGCACCAGTTGCACCGACCAGCCCCCTCCGTCCACGTAGTCCGGGAACACCAGGACCGTCTCCGGCGGCTCCGGACTCCGATTCCGGATCACCGGCACCGCCGAGAGCGACGAGGTCTCCTTGCCGAACCTCAGCCCCAGTGGGATCAACGACGACCCGTCGTCCGTTTCCAGAAACAAGAGACCGCGAAAGTCCTCCAGGAAGGCCGTGTCGACGTGGTCCGCCCCGATCCATTCCGGAAGCGTCCGCGCCCCTTGGCGAAAAACTCCCCAGCGCACGAACTCTCCCTCCAACGGGTCGTACCCCTCCTCGTCGCGGACCCGCAGCTCGACCCCCGACGCCGCCCGCCGCTTCAAGATGGCGACTCCGGAGCCCACCGCCGGAGATTCCTCCACGTACAGGGCGAACCGTTGGCCCGGCTCCACCGGGTTGACCCCGACTTCGATCCCCGAGCGGGCGTCCCGATAGGTCAGCAACCCGCTGACCGCTGACGATCCGGTCCGGACCTCGATCCATCCCCGACGAACCGCGCCCCCGCCGGCGCTTCTCCAGATCCGGCTCCCCAGCGAAGGGATCTCCACCTCCGATTCCGATTCGAACAGGTCCGCAACGGATTTTCCGTCCTGCCCGTAGACTCTGATCCGAACTTCGGCCGCGGCGTCCGGGTCCACGTTGCTGAGCGCCAGTTGCACCGACCAGCCCCCTCCGTCCACATAATCGGGAAACACCAGGGTGGTCTCGCCCCCGGAATCCTCCGTCTGGTGTGAGATGGCGCCGTCCGGAGATGGACGGTCGGCCTCGAAGGGCGGGACAGGCTCTTGCGCCCGGGACGAGACCAGCACCAGCAACAACGCCGACAATGGCCCCCAGACCTTCACCCTGAACCTGGGAAGTCCTCTCCCAGATGGGCGAACTTGCGGGAGTCGCCGAGTACGGGATCGCTGCTTTCTGACGCTGGCTATAGTGATCTCCCCGATAAGAATACTCGTCTTTGTTCGGGCCGGCATCCGGGGACGCAGAACCCGACGCCGTTCCCTTGGACCGAATCTCAAGATCGTCGCAAGGCATGGCTGGGTATGTTTTCACAAGCGGTTTTGCGAGACGAGAAGCGGAGGAACTCTCCGATTCTGAATCGGCTCATTGAACTTGGTATTGACTCGGCCTGACGATATCCTGTGCGGACGACCGGAGACGAACTTCGACACGATCCACCCAGGGAGATTCGGCTGTGACAGTCACCCCGATTTCAATTCCAACCGATAGAGCCGGCGGTAGGAGCCGCAGCGGATTCAGGCGTCTCGTATTCTTGATCGCCGTCCTGACGGCCTGCCAGCCGGCGAAGACACCGGCGGACGACACGGCGGGTGAGTCCGCCCTCCAAGGTTCGAGTCCCGTCCGCTTCACCGAACACCTGATCATGGACGGCTATGCCTATCCCTATGGCATCTGGGCCGCCGACCTGGACAAGGACGGGGACCTGGACCTGACCAGTGCGGACTACACTCCCGCCAACAACCTCTACTGGTTTGAGAACGACGGTTCCGGAACCTTCACCCGCCGATTCATCCAGAAGGACGATCCGGAGCGGCTCGAGCGGCACATGGTGAGCGACGTCAACCAGGATACCCACCCCGACGTCGTGATCGTCAAGAACCTGTATGGTCACCTCCTCTGGTTCCAGAATCCCGGAACACACGACACCCGGGAACTGTGGAAGCGGCACGTCATCACCACCCGGCTGGCCGGCGCCTACAGCGTGGCGGTCTCGGACCTGGACGGCGACGGCGATCCGGACGTGGCCGCCTCCTCATGGAGGATGGGGAACCAGTTCGCCTGGTTCGAGAACCCGGGGATCCTGTGCAACGGTCCTCCCACTCAACTCTGCTACGAAGAGGGACGAGAGTGGCCCAAGCACATGATTGACGCCAACGTTGCCGAGACTCGTTGCATCCGGGTGGCCGACGTGGACGGCGACGGCGACGAAGACCTTATGGGAACGGCAGCCGCGGACGGGCTGGTCCTCTGGTACGAAAACAGCGGCGATCCACTCTCTCGACCCTGGAAACGTCACCTCATCGACGGCGAATCCGGCCGGCCCATGCACGGCAACCCGGTGGACATGGATGGAGACGGCGACCCGGATCTGGTTCTGGCCCTGGGCATGGGTGCGGGTCCGGATGGGGAGGACCGCTCCGGAGTCGTCTGGTACGAAAACGACGGCACGCCCGGAGATGGCCCGTGGCCCCGGCACACCATCCTGGAATCTCTTCCCGGCGCCTTCGAGGCGGTGGCGGGCGACCTGGACGGCGACGGCGACCCGGACGTGGCGGCGACGGCGTGGGGCTCCGCAGGGCAGGTCGTCTGGCTCCAGAATCCCGGGAACCCCCGTTCGCAATGGCCGGCCTACTCCCTGAAGACCTCCTGGCCTCGCGCCAATATGATCATTTTGGCCGATCTGGATGGGGACGAGGATCTGGACGTGGCGGCCGTGGCCGAGATCGGAAGCAACGAGTTCCGCTGGTGGCAAAACCAAGGTGCGGGAGCCGCAGAATGAGGGAGGGTTGGACTCAGGCGTAGCCGAACAGCGGCGGGAAGCCAACCGCGACGAAACCGGCCCATACCGCATAGACGGGAAGATACGCAGTCTGCCAGCGCTCCAAAGCGAGGAACGAACCGCGCCCCAGCAGGAAGCGGCCGTAGATCCAGGCCGACCATCCCAGATTGACCAGCAGGATCAGGTTCTCACCCAGCGCCGCCACCCGGTTGGGGCTGAATCCGAACTCGGAGATGCGCGTTCCGATGGCGGCCAGAGCCAGAAGGTCGACGACCAGAGCGCTGACCACCAACACGAACTGCAGCACGTCGAAGGCGTCCGGTGGCGACTTGGGGTCGCGCGCCGACACGGCATAGAGCAACAGGCCCAGCACCAACGCCAGCAGCAGATCGAAACCGATGAGCACTTCCCGCTTCACATCGATGCCGCTGCCGGTCCAGACCATGGTCGCCAGAAAGGCCAGGAGGACGGCAGTGAACAGGGGGGTGAACAGACGGGTCAGGACGGGCGCCATGTTTTCGATGACGCTCTGCTTGGCCTCCACCAGCCAGGCCCCGATGATGACGGCCCCCGCAGCGCCGCAGGGCAGCAGCCACCCCTCCGCCAGCCACTCCACGTCCAGGCCGATGGCCTTGAACATGACTCCGGTGAATGCCGTCAGCACGCCGCCGCCCAGGGCGATCAACACGTAGTAGATGAACAACTCCCCGGAGAAACGGATGAAGTCCATGCGCCCGCCGGTGCCGTGCCAACGTCCGCCCGCGTAGGCGACGCCGACGACCAACCAGAGCGCGATCGGCAGGTGAAGCGCCGCGAGCACCTCCGTGTGCCCGCCTGGCTTGAAGGGAAGAAGGTTCATGAAAAGGGCCGCCACGACGAAGGGGAGTGCCAACCAGAGGCAGTGGAGATCGAGAGTGCGCCGTTTCCAGACGAAGAAACCCGTGAGCAGAGGCAAGACCAGGAGGCTGATGTTCCGAGGGTAGAATCCGTCGCCGTAGCCGATTTGGGAGTGGCCGAACAGCTCGGGCACCTTGACGGCCAGCGCGGCTGCTACGGCCACACAGACGGCCACAGCCGTCTCGACAAACCCCGCCCGGCCCGCCTCGCCGGTCTCGTCGTTCACCAACACCAGTTGTTTCCACAGACGCTCCGAATGCTCCCGAGCGAACTCGCGAGAGAGAGCGTCCTGGCTGCCCATCCGCTTCACCGCCACCAGGAAGGCTTCGTCCGGAGCCAGACCGGCATCGACCAAGGCCTCGACCTGATCTCTCAGGTGGCTTTCCAGCTCCTCGACGTCAGGAGAGAAAATCGCCCGGCGACGGCGCAGGTAGGCACGCCATTCGGCGATCTGTCCCTCCAAAGTCTCCCCTTGTCTCCCGGAACTGTTCACCCGCGTCAACTCTCCTGCAGCAGCGGTTTCCCATGCGTCGACGACCTCTCGAACCAGAGGTCCCGGAGAATGCCGTCCACGACCTGCCACTGCCGGCGTTGGACCTCCAATTGCTCCCGCCCCCCCCGGCTGATTCGATAGTACTTGCGCCTGCGGCCGCTTCGGGAACTTTCCCACCGGGTTTTGACATATCCGAGCCGATCCAGCCGGTGGAGCACCGGATAGAGCATGCCGTCCGTCCACTGCAGCCGGCCCCCTGACAACTCGCGGACCCGTTTCAGGATCGCGTATCCATAGCTGTCTCCCTCGGCGAGAATCGCGAGGACGAGCGGCGTCGCCGAAGCCGCCACCAGGTCCTTGCTGAAGTTCACTTCTTCCCGACTCCTACGGCGACGCAGCCTGTCGATCGATACATAGAGGAATAATGCATAGTTGTTCTATGTATGTCAACCCCGGAGCCCCTTCGACGGTGCGCGGCACCCGGCGCCGGTAGTAGAATCTCCCCGTTATGCGCCTGATCGCGGCTTCGGCGCCACTGTTGCTGCTGTTGGCAGGGTTCGGGGCGACCCCCGCCAAGCCACCCAACATCCTCTTCATCTTCACCGACGATCACGCCTACCAGGCGGTCGGCGCGTATGGCTCGAAGCTGAACCGGACCCCCAACATCGACCGGATCGCCCGCGAGGGAATGCGGTTCGACCGGGCGCTGGTCACCAATTCCATCTGCGCTCCGAGCCGGGCCGTAATCCTCACCGGCAAGTACAGCCACCTCAACGGTGTCTTGGACAACCGCCTGCGGTTCGACGGCTCGCAGCAGACCTTTCCCAAGCTGTTGCAGGAGGCCGGGTACCAGACGGCCATCTTCGGCAAGTGGCATTTGAAGTCGGCGCCCACCGGCTTCGACGATTGGGAAGTGCTGCCGGGACAGGGCGCCTATTACAATCCGGACATGCGGGTCGGACCGGACGACGGGCGCCGCCGGCATACCGGGTACACCACGGACATCGTCACCGATCTCTCGCTGGAATGGCTCAAGAACCGGAACCCGGACCAGCCCTTCCTGCTCATGAGCCAGCACAAGGCCCCCCACCGCCACTGGATGCCCGGACCGGAGCACTTGACGCTCCATGACGGGGAACGGATCCGGGAACCGCCGACGCTGTTCGACGACTACTCCGGACGGGCATCGCCGGCGGCCCGGAACCGGATGGAGATCGGACGGCACATGACCGCCCACGACCTGAAGTTCCGGCCTCCCCCGGGAACACCCCGGGACGACCCGTTCATGATCCGTTGGAACCGGACCTACGGAAGAATGAACCCGGATCAGAAAGCCGTCTGGGACGCCATCTACGGACCCAAGAACGAGGCCTTCAAAGCGGCGAAGCTGACGGGTAAGGAACTCGTCCGCTGGAAGTACCAGCGCTACATCAAGGACTATCTGCGCTGTATCGCTTCCGTCGACGACAATGTCGGGCGCCTGCTCCGCTACCTGGACGCCACCGGTCTGTCCCGCAACACGATCGTAGTCTACAGCTCCGACCAGGGTTTCTACCTGGGAGAGCACGGCTGGTTCGACAAGCGCTGGATGTACCGGGAATCGTTGCGGACCCCGCTGGTGATCCGGTGGCCCGGCGCGGTCGAGCCCGGTTCCGCCAGCCGAGAGCTGGTCTCGAACCTGGACTACGCCGCCACCTTCCTGGAGATGGCCGGTGTCCGGATCCCTCCCCGGATGCAGGGCCACAGCCTGGTTCCCATCCTCAAGGGGGAGGCGCCCACGGATTGGCGCCGCTCCTTCTACTACCACTACTACGAGAGCCAACTGGCCCACGGCGTCCCGGCTCACGAAGGCGTGCGGACCGAGCGCTACAAGCTGATCCGTTTTTATGAGAGCGGCGAGTGGGAGCTTTTCGACCTGGAGCAAGACCCGCAGGAACTGAAGAGCCTGTACGGACGAGAAGGGACGGAGCGAATCACCGCCGAGTTGAAGGCCGAACTCAAACGCCTGCGAGCGTTCTACGGCGTCACCGAACCTCCGTTGTGACGGCGGAAAGAGAATCCGACCGGCAAGATTCCAGGCATCCCGTTGCGCAGGTCACGATCCCGTCTTGACGATGATCTCGCAGCTTTCGAGTGTGGGCCAGGGAGCATACCGATCGGTGTGCTCCGCTGGCGTCTTCTTTCCGTCCAGGACCACCAGGACGCTGTTGACTCCACCCTTCACCGGCGGGTTCTCAACCACCAGCCACTCCTCCCCCTTCCGGTTCCGAATCTTTCCGGCAGCCGATAAATCGACCTCTTCCCCGTTGACTTCGCAGCGTACGCGCCGCAACGATTTCTCCGCGTGGGTCAGACGCAGCCTCAACTCGGTCTTCCGGATTCTGCCGGCGGCCCGCCCGGCGGCAATGTCGTCATCCACCCGGATCCGAATGGCATGAGCCGGCCCGGCGCCCCGTCCTGCGAGAGACAGTTGTTGCGGCACCTGGGGCGGAAGGTCGCCCGGAAAGTTCATGGCGCGGCTCTCAGCATAGTAGCAGCGGTCCAGCCGCTCCAGCGCCTTGGGATCCCCCAGATCTTTCAGGTCCTGCAGATCGGACGCCGTGAAATGGCCCCTCGTTTCGGTTCCGGCCGGCTTGCCCGCCACCCCGGCGCCCTCTGGAACGGGTCTCTGGCGATGACTCGGGTAGTCGTAATTGAACAAATGGACCCCTGCGGCGCCCTGCTTGTACCCGTTCATGGCCGACGCCCTGAGCACCGTGACGGGATTCCGTTCGTACCCTCCTTGGGGCGAAGCAGAGTGCGTGGAGGAATCGAATCCGGTGTAGACCAGGACTCCACTCTCGGAAGCGGCCTGGACCGCCCGCTCAATGTCGATCCGCTGCGTACAGTAGGAGGGAGAGCTCAAAATCACCGCATCAGCCAGTCCCTCCCGGATCCACGTCTCGATGTCGAAACCCAACTCCAGAGCGGAGTCGATGCTGGCCGGGACGCGAGTGATGAGCTTGATCTCCCTGCCCTGCTCCGACTGTTTCCGGCGAACGATCTCCCTGGCGTTCCGCATGAATTGGGTCAGCGTCGGAATGTTCTCGAACCGTTCACCAGTCCGGAACAGAATGGCTCCCCGACCGAAATCCAGCTCCAAACCGTCGAAGTCGTAGCGGGTCAAGACCTCCTCGAAAAGGCCCAGAAAGCGGGCTCGAACCTCTTCTTCAGCGTAGTTCCACTGCCAGGAGAAGTTCCACTTGTCGGCGTTGCCGGCTCCCCACCAGACCGGGTGTCCCAACAGCAGGTCGGTCCTCTCAAGCTTCTGGGCGGATCGGCCGTACCAGCCCCGGTCCTCGAGATTGACGTGGGCGTCATTCATACGGAAGGAGGCGAACATTCCCAGGTCCAGCTCGCGAGCCCGGTCGATGTAGATCTTCAGGAGATCGTGACCGTCGTCGACCACCGCGGCCAGGTTCAGGTGGAGGCGCTCCACGTCGGACATGCTCATGCCGCCTACCGAGGCCACGGCTTTGTCATCGTCCGGGTCCCAGTCCTCGATATTGTCTCCCCAGAGCTGGCCATGTGGACTCCCGCGCCAGGAGAGATCGTCGTCGATGCCCACCAGCACGGTGACGATGTCCACCGCGGTTCCCCGGAGCGCATCCAGAATCACCGTCAGATCCCGGGTGTCGCGGTTGGCCAGGTAGTCGAAGGCCCAGTTGCCGTCGGTGTTGTAGATGATCCGGGGAGGCCAGTTGGGCGCCGGTTTCAGGTTGGTGCCGGGTTCCCGTGGGACCTGGCAGGCGACCAAGGGCAGGAGCACGGCCGGCAGGATCAAGAGACTCTTGCGCCAACGATTCATATTTGCATCCTCTGCAGGCTGTGCCGGCCCGATCCGTCACCGGCGCGGCGGACGGCGGCAGTAGAAACCGTAGACCGTCGCCTTTTCCAGGTAGAGCTTGAGCCGAACCGCCCCGCGGCGCAGGTGCTGTTTCAGATCCTCCTGGCCGGTCCAATGAACCGGCAGCCGGCTTCCCTTGCCCCGAATCGGCCGGCAGTCTTCTCGCGAGAAGCCCTCCAGGACCTGCCCCGAATCGTCCATCAGCTCGGCCCGGATGGATCCTCCCTCGGCGTCGGCATTGAGATAAAAAAGGCTCCGGCTGTCCCGAATGCGAAGCGGGTGAGTGAGAAGATTCCCTTGGGACGCCGCTTTCCGTCCCACGAAGGCGCCGCGGCCCAGGAAGGCCACGCCGATGCCCCGCTTCCCCGTGCTGTCGTGCGCCGGCGTGGTACTCCCCTGGTAGAAGAGAGCGGTCTCGCCACCGACGGACGCGTCGGCGGGAATGGGCATGACGTGCCCACCGTCCCACTCCCCCTCTCCGGAAGTCCCCAGGAAGGGCCGGCGGAACCGATGCCACTCGATGCCATCGCGGCTCACGCCCAACTCTCCGTACATGGCGTGGGTGACCTCGTCAAAGCCGGCGGTGAGCATGAAGTAGGCGTTGCGCGCGCCCGCAAACTTGAAGATGCCCGGAGTGTAGAGATGCCAGGTGGGCGGATCCTGTGCGTCCGGAGTGTGGATGGTCACCGGCCGTGACCAGTGGTACCCGTCGGGACTGGTGGCCCGGGAAATTGAACGCCGGCTGCCCACGTGACTGCGAAAATAGCCCACGTAGGCTCCAACGATGTCGTCCCAGAAGAAGATGTTCCGGGTATCGAAGGGACCCAGACGGTTGCCGAATTCAGGAATCGTCCAATGGACTCCGTCGGGGGAATGGGCCATGGCGGCGCCGCGTCCCCTAAAGTCCCATCGCTGCAGCATCATCTTGTAGCGGCGGGAGGGGTCGGAGGCGGCATAATCCTTCTCCACCCAGTAGGAGGGCGTCCCGCGAATCCCTTCGTGCTCGTAGAAGAGGATGTTGTTGTCCGTAGAACCGTCGTGCTCCACGATCCCCAGGTTCGGTTTTTCCCAGACCAGCCCGTCCGGCGAAGTGGCGTAGAGGCACCAGCTCTCGTTGCCGCCGCCGCCCGCCTTGGGACGGATGATCTGGTACCACATCTTGAAGAGACCCTCTTCCCGGTCCTGGAGCACACACGTGTAATTGAGGATCCCCACTTCCCAGGGGCGGTCCTTGACCAGAATCGGGTTCCCCGGATGCCTTCGCACCGTCGCCGGAGTCGACACCAGACCCTCGGCCCGATCCACGATCCAGTCGTCGTGAAGGAACAACTCTTCCAGATTGTATTCCGGCCCGACCTGCACCATCCGGCCCCCATCTCGCTGAGCTTCCGCACGAAGCCCAATAGCGGACAGCAGCCCGAAATGAACGATCCACGTAAAGAAAATGATCCGGATTCCGGAATGTGTGAGCATGTCTGAGTCTCCAATTGGTTCAGCAGTCGAATCGTCGCCGACGTTGAGGCATTTGCAAATCCGAGTCAAGCGATTGGCCAGCCCGGGATGACCCTGGATTCCGGCACAGAGTAGAATGGCGCACTCATGAGGGGAGTTGCAGCGCTTGTCTACGGGACCGCATCCTACGCCGTTTCCCTCGCCACCGTTCTCTACACCATCGGATTCCTGGGAAACATGCTCGTCCCCAAGAGCATCGACTCCGGGACACCATTTCCCTTGGCCGATGCGGTTCCGGTCAATGCCGGGCTGCTGGGTCTCTTCGCCCTTCAGCACAGCATCATGGCCCGGCGCGGCTTCAAGGCCATCTGGACCAGGATCGTACCCAAGCCGGTGGAGCGCAGCACCTACGTTCTCTCTGCCTGCGGCGTTCTGCTGCTGTTGTTCTGGCAATGGCGTTCCGTTCCCGAGCCGGTCTGGCGGGTGGAGCATGGAACCGGAGTCCTGATTCTGACCGGACTTTTCTGGTTGGGGTGGGGAATCGTCGTGCTTTCCGCCGCCATGATCGACCACTTCGACCTGTTCGGCCTGCGCCAGACCTGCGCCCGCTTCAAACGGAGGAAATCTCCACCCGACCGTTTTCGAACGCCCGGGTTCTACCGATTCGTCCGGCACCCTCTCATGTTGGGGCTCGTCATCGCCTTCTGGGCCACGCCAGTGATGAGTGCGGGACACCTGATGTTCTCCGTGGCCGCCACCGGCTACATCCTCCTGGCCATTCCATTGGAGGAGCGGGATCTGGTCGCACGGCACGGGGACGACTACCGCCGGTACCGGGAGAGGGTCCCCATGCTGGTGCCCACCGGAATTCTCAAAAACCAGGAGTAAAACGATGCCCGATATCAGGATCGATCTGTACAGCGACACTTTGAGCCTGCCCACTCCGGAGATGCGGCGTTTCGCCTGTTTTGCCCCGGTAGGGGACGAGCAGAAGGGAGAGGACCCCTCGGTCAACGAGCTGCAGGAGATGGTGGCGGAGATGCTGGGAAAGGAGGACGCGGTCTTCCTCCCTTCGGGAACCATGTGCAACCAGATCGGCCTGGCGGTCCATTGCCGGCCGGGAGACGTGATTCTGCTGGACCGGACCGCCCATCCCCTCATCGCCGAGTCGGGCGGCACGGCGATCCTGGCGGCGGCCACGGCCTACCCCATCGACGGACCCAACGGAATGTTCACGCCGGAGCAGGTGAGAGCGCTGATGCACCCTCCCAGCCGGTACCGGCCCACCATCCGCGTCGTCTCCATCGAGCAGACGGTCAATGCTCCCGGAGGGCGCATCTGGCCTTTGGAACAGTTGCGGGAAGTCTGCGGAGTCGCTCACGAATGGGGATTGGGGACCCACATGGACGGCGCCCGCCTCTTCAACGCCTCGGTGGCCAGCGGGATCGACGTCGCCGACTACGCCGCCACGCTGGATTCCGTCTGGATCGACCTGAGCAAGGGTCTGGGCGCACCCGTGGGCGCCGTTCTGGCCGGAAGCCGGGAGTTCATCGAAGAGGCCTGGCAGTGGAAACAACGCATCGGCGGAGCCATGCGCCAAGCCGGCATCATTGCGGCGGCCGGGATCCATGCCCTTCGGCACCACATTTCCCGTCTTGCCGATGACCACGGGAATGCCCGGCGGCTGGCTCGCCGGATCGCCGAGATTCCGGGTTTCGACATCGACCTGGCCTCTGTGGAGACCAACATCGTGCGTTTCGATGTTTCCGGACTGGGAGTCTCCCCTCCCGAGTTCGCCCGGCGGCTGGAAGAGGAGGAAGGGGTTCGCGTCAGCACGCCCGGAACCTTCTTGAGGGCCGTCACCTATCTGGACATCAGCGAGTCGGATGTGGACGAGGCCGCAGCCGCCATGCGCAGACTGGCCATGAGGATCCGGCCGGGAGAGAAGTGAAATGCGAGAGGGAAAATCGATCAAGGATTGCCGGCCAAGCCGACTGTCCCTCGCTGATTCCTAATTCGTCACGCTCGACGGCTGACCCAAAGCCAAATCCGGCGTCTCCCGGCGACGGTAACTCCACAGCCGTTCCATGATGAGAAATAAGGTGGGAATCAAAAAAAGGGTCATGAAGGTGGAAGAGATCAAGCCGCCGATGAGGACGCGGGCCATGGGGACCTGAAGCTCGGCGCCTTCGCCGATGCCTATCGCCATGGGAGTGAGCCCCAGAACCGTGGTCAGGGTGGTCATCAGGATGGGCCGAAGCCGCCGCCGGCCTCCCGTCACCAGGGCGTCCATCAGCGCCAAACCGTGTTGGCGATGGAGCTGCAGGACGTAGTCGACCAGTACGATGGCATTGTTCACCACAATTCCGACCAGCATGATCAGGCCGATGAAGCCCTGGAGATTGAAGTTCGTCTGGGTCAGGAACAGCGCCAGGATCACTCCGATGAAGGCGAGCGGAATGGAGAACATGATCAGGAACGGATATTTGAACGACTCGAACTGCGCCGCCATCACCAGATAGACCAGGACCACCGCCAGCAGGAAGCTGATCTGCAACAGGAAACGGGCCTCCTCCTGCTCCTCCCACTCGCCCGAGAAGACCAGCGCGATGTCCGGAGACATCCCCAGCGGCCGCACCTTCTGTTGCAACTCGCGTACGATCGACCCCATGTCGCGGGTGCCCGAGAGGTTGCCTGAGACCGAGACGATTCTCTGCTGGTCCTTCCGGGAGATGGAATTGGGTCCTTCACTCCGGTCCAGAGCGACCAATGAGCGCAACGGCACCACGGAACCCGCCGGAGTCTGGATGGGAATCGCCAGAACGTCCTCGCTGCTCAGCCGATCCTCTTCCCGGTAGCGCACCAGGATCTCGTACTCGTCTCCTCCCTCCCGGAAGTAACCGGACACAGTACCCCCGATGCTGGCCCGCACCGTGGTGGCGACGTTGGAGACGGTAAGGCCCATGGTGGCGGCCTTGGCACGATCGATCCGGATGTGACTCTCGGGCCGGCCCGGGCTCCTGCTGATGGCGGCGTCGGAAACTCCCTCCAACGATTCCATGATCCGCTTGATCCGCACGGCCAAGTTGAAACATTCGTTCATGTCGTGCCCGCGAATGTCGATGGAGAGGCGATCACCTTCACTCTCGGTGGCCCAGCGCATGGCATAGTTGCCGCCGCTGGTGCGGACACGGGGAACGACTCCCGCGAAGTTGGAAAATACCGGACGCAGGGCGTCGGCGATCTGCTGGCTGCTCCGCTCCCGCTGGGCCAGCGGGACCAGGTACACCCGGAGAGTCACGGTATTGGTGTTGGCCGTTCGCCAACCTCCGCGCGAACCGACCTCCACCAGGAGATTGTCCAGCTCGGGAACCAGGTCCCGCACCAGTTTCTCCGCCTCGTGCGCGAACTGGTCCGTCACCTCCAGACGGGTCCCCTCCGCCAGCTCCAGCCGGACCCGGACCTGACCCTCGTCCGCCTCCGGCTGCAGCTCGAGACCGATGAAAGGCAACAGCAGAAACCCGCCCAGCACCAGCACGGCGCTGGAGGAAACGATCAGAATCGGGTGCCGCAGGGACCAGCGGAGAACGCCGGCATAGCTCCGGTCCAAGCCTTTCATCCACTGTCCGCCTTTTCGGGAGATCGCATGGACCCACCCTTTGCGTTCGGGTGGCCTGACGCGAATGAAGCGGCTGGAAAGAAAGGGAACCAGGGTGAGCGACACCAGGAGGGAGCTGAAGAGCGAGAAGGAGACCACCCAGGCCAGTTGCTGGAACATGAGACCGGACATGCCGCTCATGAAAACGACCGGCAGGAACACGGCAATGGTGGTCAGGGTCGAAGCGGTGATGGCCAGAGCCACCTCCTTGGTAGCGTTGCGGGCCGCCGCCTTCTTCTCCTCGCCGTCCTGCCGGTGCCGGAAGATATTCTCCAGCACGACGATGGCGTTGTCCACGAGCACGCCGACCCCCAGTGCAAGACCTCCGAAGGTGATCACGTTCAACGTGAACCCGCTGAAATACATCAAACCGAAGGCGGCCAGCACCGAAATGGGGATGGAGATGGCCACCACCAGCACACTCCGGAAGTTGCGCAGGAACACCAGGAGAATGAAGACGGCGAGGATCGAACCATAGAACGCGGCGTCCCGCACATTGGCCACCGCCCGGCTGATGAACTTGGACGTGTCGTAAAGAGAGTAGACCCGGACCTGCGGATAGTCCCGATTGATCCGCTCGATAGCCCTGTCGACCTCTCGCGCCACGAGCACGGTGTTGGCGCCCGACTGCTTGCGGACACCCATCCTGATTCCCGGGACGCCGTTGACCCGCACCAGATGGCGAATCTCCTGATGGCTGTCCTCGACGGTGGCGATGTCCTCGATATAGATGGGGGTCCCCTGCCGGATGGTCACCATGGTCCGCCGGATCTCGTCCATCGAGGCGTACTCGCCCTCGGTTCGCATCAGCACTTCGAACGTGTCCTCGATGACGTGTCCGGCAGGCTCGTTCAGGTTCTCGCGGCGCAGTGCGGCCATGACCTGGGCCGGGCTGATGCGGAGGGTCTGCATCTTGGCCCGGTCCATCACCACGTGGATCTCACGCTCCAGGCCTCCCCAGATATCGGCCTGCGCCACGCCGGGAATCCTTTCGAACCGGTACTGGATCTGCTTTTCCGCGAAGTCACGCAACTCCCTGGGGGGCAGCTCGCTGGAGATTCCCAGAAACATGATGGGGAAGATGCTCAGATCGTACTTGTACAAGGTCGGAGGATCCGCATCCTCCGGCAGCTGTCCACGAATCCGGTCGATCCGGGCGCGCAGTTCTTCGGCGCCTGCATCCAGGTTCACTCCCCACTCGAACGAGACCCGGACTCGGCTGGTCCCCTCGGAGGACCGGGAGGTCATTTCCTTGATGCCGGGAGTGGAGGCCAGGGTCCGTTCCAGAGGAATGGTGATCAGCTCTTCGATCTCCCGCGGCCCCACGCCCTGATAGGTGGTGGTCACGCTGATGGTGGGGAAAGAGACATCCGGCATCAGGTCGACGGGGAGATTGAGAAAGGAGATCCCGCCCATGAGGGCGACGATGAGGAAGACGACGACGATGAAGACGGGGCGCCGAATCGCCAGGTCGGGAAGACTCATTCGGACCTCACCGCATCCCCTTCGTTCAGGTTCTGGGCTCCGGAGGCGACCACTTCGGCGCCATCGTGCAGGCCGGTCAAAACCTCCACCACGTCACCGTCGATGCGCCCGATCTCGATCTCCCGGAACACCGTGGTCCGCTCCCGGGTCAGAAAATAGACACCGTGGCGCTCGCCACGGGTCAGCAACGCCGAGCGGGGGATGCTGAGCACCGTCACGGAAATCTTGGCGTCGATCCTCACGTGGGCAAACATTCCCGGCTTGAGCATCCCGTCACGATTCACGATCTCGATTTCGACATCGGCGCTCCGCGTCTCCGGATTGAGGAAGGGGCTGATCCGGGTGACGGTCCCCCGGTAGACCCGGTCGGGATAGACATCCACGATGACCCGGGCGGGCAGTCCCGCCCGAATGCTGCTGATCCCGCTTTCCGAGACCGGAACCACGGTCTTGACCCGCTCCAGCTCCAGCACCGAGACGATGGGCACGCTGGGGTTCACCAACGCTCCCGGCTCCAGGTGCCGGACCCCGACGAACCCGTCCAGCGGTGAGTAGATCCGGGTCTGGTCGTGCTGAATCTTGTACTCACTCAGCGAAGCCTCCGCCTGTCTCACCTGGGCCCGGACCAGGTCCAGTTGCGCTTGCGAGACCCGCATCCGGCTGACCAAATCCTCCAGGTCCTGGTTCGAGATGAGGTTTTCCTCATGGAGTTCACGGTAGCGCGCGACCTGGACCTTGAGGTTCTCGTAGGTCGCTTCTTCACGGGTCACCGCGGCAGTGGCGACCGCCACGGCGGCTTCCGCCCGGTGGATCTGCTGCAGGAGATCCACGTCGTCGACGACCACCAACAACTGCCCCTTGCGGACCGGATCGCCGCGGTCGGCCCGAACCTGTTGAAGGCGTCCACTGATCCGGGACATGACGTCGACCACGGCCTGGGGCCTCAACTCGCCCAGGAGATCCAGATTGGTCTCGAACGCGTGTGGCCGCACGGTGGCCGTCTCGACCAGAAGGGCGGGCCCTCGCTGCGGAGCGTCCATGGACTCCACCGCTAACTCACGATAGAGGCGCAGTCCTACCCACGCCAATAGAGCACCCAGAATCAGGACGACGAAAAGCCTCTTCACGGAAATCGACCTCCCCGGATTAGAGCAGTTTAATCGTTTGTTCGTCCAAGGTCAGCCCGAAAAAGTTTCGAGCCTGTGGTACTTTGCCGTCGGAGATGCCGTACCCCGCCAAAATTCGGCGGCGGCCACGCAATTCTCCGGCGCTGGGAACCGGGTCGACGCTCTTTTTGAACCCGAATCCCGGAGTCGAATCAGATACGTCCAATGAGGCATCCAACACTTAATGCCGGTTTCCTCGTCGCAGCCCTCCTCTTGTCCGGCTGCGGAACCGAGCCGGCAGGAAACCAGACGCTGCCGTCCGATCTGACCTCGCGGAAGCAGTGCTTCCTGATCGAGTTGGGACTCGACGACCCCAGGCCATCCGATTGGAGTGGACGCCTGGAAGCGGAACCGGGGTCGGTCCAGATCCTGCCTTGGAGAACCGGCGGGGACACGTCGGTGGGTCCAGGATTCTCCTGGACCGCACGAACCCGGAAATATGATCCGCGCACCGCGCTCTATTGGGAAGAGCCGACGGGCAACCAGATGTTTGTTGGAGGGAACTCTCTCCGGAGCACGAGCGCCTATTCGCGCCTGGAGTGGCCAGGTCTGCTGGCGAAGACGGATCGACCGCAGGAACTGACTCTGTCCACCCTTGAAGGTCGCTTCAAGGTCGATACCCGCACCTTGTTGCCGGGTGTGAGAAACCGACTCCTGGCAGGACGGGCGGCCGCCAGCCAGGTTCCTTTGTTCCAGGTCCTGGCGCAGGAACAGACCTACGATGATTTCCCCGCCTTGGTCGTAGCGGAGGGAGGCTGCCGGATCGGTTGGATCGAATTCAAAGATGGCGCGCAACGGATCCTGAGCCGCCACCTGGCCGGCGGAGCCTGGTCTCCCTCTCTGGAGATCGCAAGGGGTCAGGACCTCTCCGGCCTTCAGATGGTGAGAGCCGGCGACGGCAGCCTCTCGTGGATCTGGTCGCAACAACTGGACGGGAACTGGGACATCTTTGCCCGCTCCGAGCAGGACGGCGTGTTGGGCGCGGTGACACGCCTCACCGAAGATCCCCATCCCGACCTCTACCCTCGAGCCGCACCCGGGCCCGGAGAAGAGGTCCACCTGGTTTGGCAAGGATTTCGCCGGGGCCAATCGGACATCTTTATCAGATCCATGCAATCCGGCGTCTGGGGTCCGGAACGAAGAGTGAGTCAGTCGATGGCCAACGATTGGAAACCCGTTCTCGCCGTCGATTCCCGGGGCGGAATCCACGTCGTCTGGGATACCTACGAACGGGGCGACTACGACCTCCTCCTGCGCCAGGTGGGTACTCGGGGAATGGGGGAAATCGTCCCGGTGGCTCGTTCCAGAAACTTCGAGGCCTATGCCGACGTCGCCTGTGACGACAAGGATCGGGTCTGGATCGCCTGGAACGAATCCGGCCCCGACTGGGGTAAGGATTCGGGCTTCTGGGTCGACCGGTCGCGGCAGACCTTTCTGGACGAACGGACCATACGGGTGGCCGTATACGATGGGAATCGGTGGAGCCGTCCAGTAGAAGAACTGTCTCGGACCCTGGAAAACCATTTCTCCGATCTTTCGCGGAGCGGATTGCGGCCTCGCCGTCCGCCAGAATCCCACCAGGTCCGATTTCGAAACGACAATGACCTGCCCCGGCTGTTCTGGGACCGCCGAGGACGCATGTGGCTCTTCTTTCGCCACCAGGAAACGACTGCCGGGGATGGATCCATGAACCGGCCAGGCTGGGAAGCCTACGCCGTCTTCTACCAGGGTTCCTCCTGGTCCACTCCCTTCGTCCTTCCCCGGAGCATGGGGCGGTTGGACATGCCCCTGGCCCTGGATGCCTCTGCGGATGGAACTCTATGGATGGCTTGGCTTACAGACCACCGATCGATCCACCGCGCCTCTCCCGACTCAAGAAACTTGCAGGAAGACGTGGTGGTGGGGCGGCTGGAACTCCCCCGCGCCGGCGAGGGGTCTGAACTGAGAAATCACCAGCCTCGAGAAGAACCCGTCGAACCCTACCACCGGGACGAGCCGGGCGACCTGGACCGGATTCGTTCCTACCGCGTGGAGGTGGACGGGAAGACCTACCGGATCGTCCGGGGAGACATGCACCGGCACACCGATTACTCCGGTGACGGCACACTGGACGGTTCACTCCATGAGACTTACCGCTACGCCCTGGACGCCGCCTCACTGGACTTTCTGGCCGTCACCGACCACTACCCGGGAGAGTACGTCTGGTGGGAAACCCAGAAATCGATCCAGCGTTTCCACATCCCCGGCAGGTTCGTTCCGCTGTTGGGATACGAGCGGAACATGGGTTACCCCAATGGCCACCGGAACGTGGTCTTTGCCCGCAGAGGAGCGCCCGTACTCCAGGCCGGGCCCCGGGAGCGTTCGGGAGCCGTCGATACGGGCGACGTACTCTACGACTACCTCAGAAAGTACCAGGGACTCTCCATGCCCCACACTTCCGGAACCCCCACCATGGGGACCGACTGGCGGGACCATGCCGAGGACGTGGAGCCGCTGGTGGAGATCTTCCAGGGGGACCGGACCTCCTACGAACGTCCGGGAGCTCCCCTGGCGGCGGTTCGGGAAGATGCCTCCACCCATCGGGGCGGCTATCTCGAGGAAGGCTTCGTCTGGAAGGCCTGGGAGAAGGGATACCGGTTGGGAGTCCAGGCCAGCTCCGACCACTGGTCCACCCACTACTCCTACGCCTGCCTGCTGGTCGAGCGCTTCGACGCCGAAGGGTTGATGGACGCCATGCGCCGCCGTCACGCCTACGCCGCCACCGACAACATCGTCCTCGATTTCAGGGCGGAACAGGGCGGCCGCACCCACATCATGGGGGACGCCTTCGACGCCGATTCGGGACCCACGCTGCGAGTTCACGCCGAGGGCACAGGACCGGTCGCCGACATCGTCCTGATCCGGGACAACCGGGTCGCCTATACGCGAAAGCCGGGCCGGAGCCGGGTGGACTTTTCCTTCCTGGAAACGGATCCGGAGCCTGGAACCCACTTCTACTACGTGCGGCTCCAGCAGGCCGACGGACACGTGGCCTGGTCATCACCCATCTGGGTCACCTATCGTTGATGCCCTCTACCCGTGCTTTTACAAGCGGGCTCATCCTCTCGGTTTGCCTGCTCTGGACCATGTCCGACGCGGCTGCGGTTCTGACGCTCCGGACAGGCAGCCACAACGGAGCTCCTCCTTTCCCTCGGACCAATGGACGACAAATCGCTACCAACTCCCAGGGCATCTGGTTTCTGGTCCACGATGGCCTCGCCGATGGGCAGCCCACGGTTTTCCTATCGACGTCCAAAGACTCCCGTCCTGAGTTTGCAGGCGATTTCACCCCCGCTATGGCCATGGCTGGGGAGTCGAGCCAGTCGGTCCTGGCCGGTCCGTTTGCGGGGGCGCAGGCAGCAAGCCTGGTCATCGGCCCGGACGACACCCTGCACCTGGTGTTCCAGAGTTCCGAACCGCAAGGGATCTGGTATGCGCGGTGCCCGGCCGGAGACATGAACCCGTCAGCGAGCCTGGGAAGGCGAGAGAATTGGACACGGGCCGACGGCAAGGCACCAGGTCCTGAAAGAATCGATCACGGTGAGGGAATCGAATTCGGGGACCTGGTGACCGATGCCCGAGGACGAACCTGGATCCTCTACAGCCAGACCATTCGGACGGCTGGTGAGAACACTTACATGGTCCAGGACAAAGGGCATCGCTATTCGAGGCGCGCCCGCCGGCCTGCCCGGCAACTCTGGGCGGCCTCGCCCAAGGGCAAGGACTGGGTCAGGCAGCCCCTGACGCTCCCTGGCGATTTCGAGGCCCCGGCCGCCGATCTGGACCGTTCCGGAACGTTGCATCTCACGTCTTCACGAAAAGGCTTCAACTTCCTCTTCTACCACCAGTTTCCCAATTTCTCCGAGGACTTCGACCGCCAGCACGACTTCACCAGTTCCGCTTCCTATGTTCCCTGGTCCGGAACCGGATATGTCAGCTACAGTGTCATCGGCTGGGGCCGGCAGGCCCTGGTGGTTTGGGAAAAGGTGGAGCATCAGATCCTGCACGCCTATTTCGACGGTGAAAGCTGGACCGTCCAGGGACTGCACTCGAGTCCGGAGCACAACCACCACCCCATACTCGTTCGCGATCCATACGACGTGGGGTGGGTCTTCTGGACCAATACGACGAGGAGCCATACCTTCTACTCGCGGTGGCTGGGATCCCGGTTCGGCGCCCCTTACGAAGCACGAACAGTCGGCGGAGATCCGATTTCCCACGAAGAGATGACACGGGGTCCGTCCCTGAGTCACTTCCACACCGTGGGCAAGGGAACCGGATGGCGTACGGGGGCTCTGGGCATGGCGCTGGCCACCCAGGGCGGCGAAGGCGGCGTCTTCTTCGACACCTTGAAGATCCCGGACTTGAATCCGGGTCCAGGACGCAAGGTCCTCTTCCTCGACATGCTCGAGGTGAGCGCTCTGGAGGGCCTGAAGCGCTCCTTTCACTCCATGCGGAAACACGCGGCCAACCCGGTCCTGCGCACCGGTTCCCCCGGGGCCTGGGATGACACGCGAGCCGTCGCCTACGGAGAGGTTCTGATCGACGAAGGCAAGTTCCGAATGTGGTATTCGGGCACCGACCGGGATTCCATGCGAAGGGGGGACTCTGGCGGATACCGAGTCGGTTACGCCGAAAGCGAAGACGGCATCCACTGGATCAAACCCGTCCTGGACCAGGTGGATCACCGGGGGTCCACTCGAAACAACATCGTGGACCTGGGCTACCGGCCGCACGGACATTGGGTCATGGCGGTGAAAGACGAGACAGAGCCAGACCCGCAAAAGCGCTACAAGGCGCTGGTGGACCACACGGGCGGCAACCGCCTCCACTACTCGGCAGACGGCATCCGTTGGACCGAAGGGATTCTGGTCAACCCGGACCGGCTTCCGGAGGGCGGAACGAACCCGGGCCGGTTCGGGGACCGGAGGAACCTCTTCTACGATTCGTTGGAGACAGATCCGGATCGCCGTTGGAAGGTGTTCGGACGCCACTGTTTCGGCGCCGGCCTGCTGTCTCCCCGCTACACCCGGCGAACCTGCCGTTACTGGAGTCCCGACCTGATCCGATGGACGTCGGACCCTCAGAACCCGGTTCTCTATCCGCGAGCCGGATCCGAGGTGGAGCAACACCTCATGTCCGTCTGGATCGAGGGCCAACTCTACATGGGCCTGTTCGATGCCTGGGACGCTCTGCAGTTGAGTCCACAACAGTTGGCCGTGAGCCGGGACGGACGCAATTTCGTCCACGTCTTCGACGGGGTACCCGCCGTCGAGTTGGGGCCGCCCGGCACTTGGGACGCCGGCTGGATCTCCCCCGTGAATCTGCCGGTGAACGTCGGCGACGAGATGTGGCTCTTCTACTCGGGTAGTCCCGTGAGCATCGGGCCTTTTCACGACTGGAAGGATCTGCCTATGAATAGCGGCTTGGCCACCCTCCGGAAGGAGGGGTTCGTCAGTCTGCACGTGGCTGAAGGGAAGGACTCCGGCTGGTTCACCACGATACCCATGGAAACGGAGCTGGCTTCCTTGAAAATGGACGTCAATGCCGAAGGGCTCGCCAGCGGCGAAGGACGCATTACCGTCGAGTTGACCGATGGAAGGAACGTGCTGGCCGCCGGCGCCGCCCTGAACCAGGATGGCGTGGCGGTCCCCATCAGATGGGGGGAGGGCAAGACAGTTGCTATTCCGGACTCCCGCCGGCTCCAACTCCGCTTCCGGCTCACCGGTCGAGCCCGCCTTTACAGTTTCACCTTCAGATAGGGGAGAGGAACGACGCAATGTCTGAAACAGCGACCAGGATTCTGATGATTGCCTTTCTGCTGGGGACCGGCGCGGTGTCCGCTCAGGACTCGGCCGCCAGACCGGATTCGAAACCGTTGCTGCTTCATTCCCGAGCCGCGGTGACGTCGGTGACCGTCTCCGAGCCCGCCATCGTGCATGAAGAAGGGGCGGCGCCCCCTTATTACTTTCCCCAAACGCCACTGCTCAAGCTGCTCGACGGATCCATCATTCTCAGCGGCACGACGGACAAGATTCTGCGATCCACCGACGGCGGCCGGACCTGGCAGCCACAGCAGGTTCCAATCTCGCGATTTCAGACGCTCCAACGGCGCGACGGCTCGTTCTATCTCCTGAAACGCGGCGCGAAGCCGTCAAAACGGAAGGGGATCTTCGTGGCCGGACACATGAAGTTGAACGGGCTCGCCGACTTCGCGGATGCGAGTGGTGCCGCCTGGGAAGAGACCACCATCTCGGTGCCCCGGTTCAAGGACGTCATCGGGGACGACTACAAGACGGTGTTCCAAGCTCCCATCGTCGAACCCGCCCTTGAGCTGTCCGATGGAACTCTGCTGGCGATGGCCTACGGCAACTTCGTGGGCGACGACGTGCCCATCAGCGGATTCACCACCAAACTGGGCGTTCCGCCCATGTACCGCACCTACATGTTGTCCTCGGCTGATGATGGAAAGAGTTGGAAATACCTTTCGACCATCGCCTATGACGGCAAGACCGGACAGGAGAGTTTCTGCGAGCCGGCCATCGTGGATTTCGGCGGCGGCGAGCTGCTCGTGATCATGCGCACCGGACGTTACGCGCCGCTTTTTCAGTGCCGTTCCATGGACGGCGGACGGACCTGGAGTGAACCGGCCTCATTGGAGACGCTGGGCCTGCAGCCGAAAATGGCCCTGCTCGACAACGGGATTCTGGTCTGCAGCTTCGGCTGGCGCCCCATGCGCTACATCCACTGGGAAGACCCCAACGGCGGGTACTACCCCGCGGGCCTCGCCGACTATCACAAGCGCTACAAGAGCCAGGTCGGAATTGAAGACCCTTCGGCGGCGGCCGGAGACTACGTCATGTTCAGTCCCGACAAGGGGCATACCTGGAGCCGGCCCCGCAAGATCGCCGAACCGTTGACGCAGGGGTACACCCAGATCGCATCGACGGGACCCGATTCATGCGTCGTGCTCTCGTATCGATTCGTGCTACCGGGGAAATCGCACGGGGAAACCCTCCGGATCTGGGAAAACGACAGCGAACACTTTCTGAGGGACATGAAGACACTGTACGAGGCGCGCCGGATCACGGTCCGGCCCTGACCACCGATGATCTCCCGATTATGGACTCCATTCAACAACGGCCGCGGCATGGCGATCCGATGCGGAACCCTTTTTCCGGGCCGTGCTAGACTCGCTCGCAAGAATCGATTCTGAAGACAGCCCATGACCTCTCTACTCGGCGCTCATTCCCCAAGGCTGCAAACTCTTCTCCGGTTGAGCATTCTGGTCGCCATGCTTCCTCTGATCGGCTGCGGGTGGACTTACTCAGGAGCCGATGCCGGATCCGGCCCGCTGGACGTCCGGAAGATCTACTTCATGTTCCACCCGGTCTGCTGGCAGACTGCGGGACTCGATCCTCCGCCGGGGAACTGGGACGAACACAGCCCCTACAGCCGGCCCGTCTGGGACGCGACCTACCGGAAGGAACTGGAGGTCAACCGCCTCCAGAAGGAGCTCATGTCCAAGATGGAGCCGGACGAGGTCCTGCTCCTTTTTCCCATCGGGGACAAGGCGCCCATGCTCGAGTTGCAGGAATACGCCCGCCGCACTCTGGGACGGCGAGCCATTCTTGTGGACCGGAAGCTGAAGCAACCGCCGGTGGAATGGCGGAAGCTGGACCATCCTTTGGAGCGATTCCTGGGCGACCCGGACCTGCCGGGCCGGGCCGCGTTCCTGGAGGGCGTTCCGCCGCCGATCCAGAAGGAGTTGGAGGCGGAGATCCGGGAGGCCATCGACGAAGCCGGGGCCGTGGCCGCCACCTGGAACCCAGCAGTGCTGGAAGTACTCTACTTCAGCCGCCTGGCCGCGTCGGACATCCGGAGCGAATTCCGGGAGCGCAACCTGAGATACGATCCGGCCACAACCCGGGGCGTCGCCTTCGGCGAGGGGTTCGAGCAGTGCGCCATGACCTACAAGCAGATGCTGGTCCCGTACCTGGGGCTTCAGACCCCCGTAGAGAACCGGTACGACCTGTCCGTCAGCGGCGCCTCGTTTCTCATGGGATCCCGCTTTCGGGAGCGGGTCGATCTGGACTCCAATCTGCGCCTCTATCTCTGGGAAGGAACCGGAAACCGCCTGGTGGGCCTGTATACACGGGCCTGGTGCCGGCTGAAGGATCCGCTTCTCTACGCCCGGATTCCGGTCCAGGATCTCGAGCTTCAGGTCCGGGAGGTCCACGGAAAGCTCTGCTGGCCGGAACCGGCCGCTCCGGAACTGGCCCTCGAGTCGGAGGAAGGCGAGCTGAAGTTGCCGGTCTACAACGGGATCCGGCGCGACTTCGACTGGCACGACGTGGTGAACACCGCCGAGGACGCCTGTTACGTCATTGCCCGGAACCTGACTTACGGCGATTTCCGCCGGCTCCTGGTGAACGCCCGGATTTCACGGTAAGGGGCTTCCAGGGTCCGGCATCGAGGAGCGCACTCGCCGCGGCGAGCCCCTCAGGCGTCCAAGTGATGATAGCGAATGTTCGTCCTACTCACCGCGATCGAAACCCATTTCTTCGGAGGAAAAGAGGAGACGAGAAAGAAGTAAAGAGGAAAGAGTGAAGATGGGCGTCTAGTTCTCATGTCAAGGGGGGCGCAGACCGGGAAGTGGTCTCGTCGACGATCCCTGAGCCGGAATAACTCGATTCCTTTTTTGCCCTCTATCGCGCCGGGATCCGGGCCGGAGGGTCAGCGTTTCTCTTCTCTTTCCTCTTTCCTCTTTCCTCTTTCCTCACGCGGATTGGTAAATCTGGTCCAGCCAGAAGACCATTTCGGCGGTGATGTCGTTGTTGGCCGAGGTCTCGCCCACGTTTCCCCACCAACCCTCCGCCGATTGAGACGCGATCAGGCTGTCGCCCACGCGAACCGCCATTTCCCGGTATTTTTCCTCGGAAGTGAGCGTGTACAGCAGGGAAGCGGCCCATCCCAACTTTCCGGCGCGGACCAGACTGTACAGATAGTCGGTGGCATCCTCCGCCAGGAGCACATACCGCCTGGCCAACTCCAACCACTCCCTCTCCCCGGTCGCCTGATGGAGCTGCGCCAGGAATCCTCCCGCGATACCGGGATTGTAGAAGGATTCGTCCCGCTCGGCGTCCTGGTTCAGGACGTAACGGAACGCCTCCTTGGGATCGTGATCGACATGTAACCCCTTCTCCTTGCTGTAGACCCCGTACAACCGCTTCGGGTATTCGGGTTGCGCCTCCATGAGAGTCCTCATCCAGCGGCCGGCCCCCCGGGCGACTTCGATCCTGCCGGCGTAGAGGGCCGACCAGCCGCAGCCGGCAACCACCCAGAGGTCCTGTTGCAGCAGTGGATCGTGTTCCGCCGGACTGGACAGGAACCCGCCGGTCTCGCTGTCCCGGAAGGTCATCAGGAAATCCATGCCTCGCTGGGAGAGATCGAAATGCCCCAGCCGGTGCGCCCCCTTGATCACCCACGAGTTGTAGTAGGTATAGCCGTACCCACGAATCGACACGGGTCTCGGTCCGAAGTCCCCGTTCGGGAGCATTCCATTTTTCCGAATCCAACTGCAGAGGCGGTTGGCCGCCCCCGTCTCGCCACAAGCGGCGAGCGCTGCAGGGACCTTGTAGTACTGAGCCAACCCCTGTTCGACGTCGCCGAAGCCTCCGTCAGGTCGCAAACAATCCAGGAGGAATGCGCAGCCGCGGTCCCTGGCGTCTCTGAAACGTCTGGCCGCGGCGGCGGTGTTTCGTACCGTCATTTCTCTGTCTCCAGTATCTGGTTCGGCGGCGGGGTTCAAGGGGCCGCTCCGACTCGGGCAACGCGAAGAGGTCAAGCCAAAGGTTCCCGACACAAGCGCCCCCTTGGCGGCCGCCGTCCCCATGCCCTTGAGGAACCCCCGGCGATCGACCCGCGTCACAGTCACGGTCCTCGCGCAGGCGGCGGGGACATTGAGGATATCGGCAGTCCGGACGTGCTTTCCTTCCCGATGCCGTCCAAGAGCCGCATGATGTTGCCCTCCTGCCGCCCGAACTCCTCCAGGCTGGCACGAGCGACGAGGACGTGCCCGGTGCGGACGGCTCGTTGGCCCGGCGGCAGGTCGCCGAACCAGAAAAGCAGATCGGTGCAGGGGGCATGCTGATTCGCGAGTACGGCAAGTGCGTCCCGGGAAAAGTGCGCGGTCAGGAGATGCCCCTTGTCGGTAATGTTCCAACAGACCACTCCCGGAAATCCTACCGAGGCCGGCGCCTTCGACCGGGGCCGGACTCTGTGAAACTCGCCTGTTCTTTCCACCACCGGCAAAAAAGTGGCAGGCCCGACCCCTGGAATTTTCTGGTATTCCGTCCAGGAAGACCCGACCTTGAGATAGGGCCGGTATCCGGTAACCGGCGTGTGGTAGTGGTCCAGGCAGACCCAGGCATGGACATCTCTCCAAGGTTCATCGGAACCGTTGGTGATCGACAGGAAATAGTGGGCGCCGGTTGCGTCCGCGTGGATGCTGGCGCCCTGCCTGCCCAGTACGGGTCTCCGTTCCGCAGCCGGGTCGAGTTGGAACCGATAGGAGTCGGATTTCGGATCCTGCTTCCAGAAACCGTTCAGATCTCTCACCGGACTGTCCGCGTAGGTCCACCTCTCTCCTTCTCTCACCCATCTCATCCCCACCTGGTAGTGGAGCTTCCTTCCATTGACGTAGATCTGCTCCGGCAACCTCAGGATCCAGGAGGCCTTCTCGGGGCGATCTTCCCAACCGATCCGGTCCAGACCCTGGGCCGTAACGACCACGACCTGGGGGGCCAGAGCATCGTGGTAGCGCCGGTAGGTCGGATACGTCGAATGCACGAGTGGGGTCACCTGGAGACGGTGAAAGTCCAGATCCGCAGACGATTGAATCCCTGTCTCCGGATCGCGCAGAGAGGGAGCACAGCCCACGAGCAGAACAGATGTCAGCCATAGGGCCGCGACCGGTGCCAAAGAAGTGACTCTATCCTGCAACGAAGTTCCTCAAGCAAGCCCCTTTACCGCCGCTCTTTCCCCATTCGCAACTGCCAACCAGTTGGAACGACATTTACAGATTGGAGCGGAAGCGTCACCATTTGGACGCTTCAACACCGGCTTCACACTCATGGACTTCAATCCGTCCCGCCGCGATCTTCTGGCTTCCCTTCTCTTCGGCCCCGCGTTGGCCTTGGTTCCTCGTGACGCCTCGGCGTCGCAGTCCGGTCTCTTGTCCGCGTCGCCGATGCGTTTCTTCTTCTCGACGGCGGGCAGGACGGCCATGATGGATGCCAGCGGCGCCGACCTGCAAGTGCTGGATCTCCGGGAACCGAATCAAGTGACCTGGCAGCCGGCAGGATTCTTTCCTGACGGCCGCAGAATCCTGCTGCTGAGCATGGAAGCGCGCCGGGACGGTCCGGGTCGGCCCTTCGCCGAGTACTACACCCGGACGCCCACCCATATCTGGATCTATGATCTCGCGGAGAAGGGCCTGACCGAGATCGCCACCAAGGAGCGGATGGCGGTCTTTTACACTCCCCAACTACTCCTGGGCGACGAACGCATGCTGGTCCAAGTCTTCCGCAACCAAATCGGCCAGATCTTCAGCATGAATCTGGACGGCACTGACGCGCGGGAATTCACGGCGGCCGGAGAAGGCCTGCCGTACGGCTTCAGTCTCAATCCGGAGGGGAGACGGGTCGCCTTCCATCTGGCCAGCCCGTCGGGCTATCAGATCTGGACCAGCGACCTCGAAGGAGGTCGCCGCACGCTCATTGCAGCCCATCCCGACCATCTCTACTTCGGACCCGCCTGGTCTCCCGGCGGGGATTGGCTCGCCTACCTGGACTGTCATTTCCGGGAAGATCCGGGGCACGACTGGGCCGATGTCTGCGTCAGCCGCCCCGATGGATCCGGGCAACGGGTCCTGACCGAAGGACAGTCCCACTGGTTCGGCGCCAGCTACGGCAGTCCGGCCAACCGGGGTAGCGGCTCCAACATGCTTTCCTGGGCTCAAGACGGATCGATCCTCTTTTCGCGAAAACTCCCCGGCAGCAAGGTGCCTTGGGAATTTCAGCCGGAGCGACCTGACACGGACCATTTCAACCGTGACTACAAGCCCGAGTTGGCACGAGGGGGGACCGAGATCTGCCGGATCGACCCCGCGAATGGTGAGACGCGGCAGCTGACCGAGAACCTTCCACCCGTCTGGGACTTCCGGCCACAACCATCCCCCGACGGACGCGTCATTCTTTTCTGCCGTGCAAAGGCGGGCCGGATGCCCGCCATCTGGCGCATGAAATCGGACGGAGCCGAGCCGAGACACCTCACTGACGGCTGGAACGGGCAGGGAGCCGACCATCCCCGCTGGCTGCCCCTTCCGTAAGGAGGTCAGATCTGGGGGTGCATTCCCGGTTTCAGCTCCCCACGATTCCTATAGTCGCGGCGAAGCTGTCCTGGTAGGATTGAGGGTTGACCCGGGCGTCAATCAGAGTGGTCGTGTCGGCAACCAGCGCCTTCCTGAGCTCTCTCTCGTATTCCTCCGGCGACCGGACCACGACACCGGCCAGACCCGAAGCCCGGGCCACGGCAGCCAGATCGATGGGGTGCAGATCCAGGCCATAGTCCTCCATTCCCCGGGACTGCTGCCTCGACTTCATGGTGCCCAGGGCATGGTCGTTCAGGATCACGAGAGGGACTCGGACACCGGTGCGGGCGAATACCTCCAGCTCTCCCAGGCGCATCAGGGTGCTTCCGTCGGCTCCGATGCCGATCATGGGCCGGTCGGGCCGGGCCAGCTTGGCGCCGAGAATGGCCGGCAGCATGAGCCCCATGGTCCGTCCCCCGGCAGTGCAGAGGTGGCTTCCCGGACGATCCACGGGATAGAGATGGTGCAGCATCAGGATGAAGATCCCGGTCTCGGAGACGAGCAGGCCGTCACTCGGCATCTGGGTCCGAGTGATCTCGATGATGTCCTGGGCCGCCAGCCGGGCGGACCCGGGACGGCGGAAGTGCCTCAGCACCCTCTCCCGTGTCTTCTCGACATCGGCGGGAGGGAATCCGGGACGGGGAGACGGGGGAAGAAGCCGACGCAGGGAAACTGTCAGGTCGCCGTCGATTCGAAGCCGGGGCCGGGCGGCCAACGATTCATACTCTGCCCGTTGAACCAGTTCGCAGGCGGGCGCCGCCGAGTCCCATTTCTTGTCCGAGGCAATGGAGTCGCAGCCGACCAGGAGCGCCAGGTCCGCCTGGGGAGCCAGCTCGCCTTCCACCGTGTTGGGGATCTGGTGACCGACGAAGGTGCCGGCCCAGAGAGGATGGGACTCGGGAAAGACGCCATGGGCGTCCATCTGGACCAGAACGGCGGCCCCCACGGCTTCCACCAGCGAACGCAGAGCGTCGCAGGCGCCGGCTCGGATCACGTCCTGTCCGGCCAGGATCACCGGTCTTCCGGATTCTGACAGAAGCTCCTTCAGGACCCTGAGTTGGGACTCGTCGGGAAGGATGGCGGGAGGAACCTCCGGAGGATCGAGAGCCGGGCCCGCGACCGAACCGGTTGCGAGGTCGGCCGGCACGTCCAGCAGAACCGGACCCGGCCGCCCGTTGCACGCCTGGAAGAAGGCGGTTCGAAGATCCTCCCGAGCCGTGTCGAGGCCGACCGTCTGCTTGGACATGACCACAGGGGAGAACAGCCCCTCATGGGAGCAGTGGCAGACCAACTCCAGATGCCCGGTGGACAACGGACTCCGCTCACAGCAACAGACGACGGGGACGCGCTCGAAGTAGGCGTTGACGGCGCCTCCCACCAGATTGCCGGCTCCGACGCCCCTGACCGCAAGGGCCAGCCCCGCTGTCTCTCTCATGAGTCCGTTATAAGCAGCCATGATGGCCGCCGAGGACTCATGAGCCACGGTGACGAAGTCGAGATCCAGACGCCGTCCCCAGTCCATGATGTCCAGGGGTAGTCCGCTGCCCGGGATGCCAAAGTAGTGGTTCAGGCCCCGTTCCCTGGCTTCCCGGACGATCAGTTCGGACAGCTGCATTTTTGCCTCCCTCCGCGCACCCCGGGATGCATGCCGCGCTCCAGCCAGCGCCGAACCTCGGCTGCAGCGGGCTACCGATGGCCGCGGGCAAGAATCGGCCAGATTTCCACTATTTGGTCTCCCCGGGTGCAGTGGATGCGATCGTAGAGGTTGACCGTAGGGTCGCAGTGGGGGGGATAGAATTCCAGCTTGTCGCCCAGGCGGACATCGGCGCCGGAAGCGTCCAACGTCAGGATGCCGTGTTCGTCGCCGCCCCATCGAAAGCCCGCGCCCTCGATTCCCACCGGCTGCGGCCCGAATGCCCGGTCCGTGGAAAAGGCCTTGAGCCCGGCATCCAGCGTGGCCTGCCTCGGGAGGTTCCTGCTGGTGACCGTGGAAAGAACCGTCAGGGCGGGTTTGAAGTCGTCGTAGACATCCCCTCTCCGGCCCCCGATGAGCATGTAATCCAGATCCATGAAGACGTAGGACCCCGCCTGCATCTCGGTGATGCCCTCGATCTCGGAATCGATGTTGTAGGTCCCCGTGCTGCAACCGGAGAAGATCTCCACAGGAAGCCCTTCCTGCTTCATCCTGGAGAAGGTCTCCAGAGGGGCCGCCATGGATTGCTCCGAATGTCTGCGCCGTTCTTCAAATCCGTGGACGTGGGAGGACTTTCCACAGTAGCAGTGGACCCCCCTCAGGTTCAGATGCGGGAGGCGATCCACTTCCCGGGCCAGACGGAGCGCCGGCTCTCCCGCTTCGACTCCGGTGCGGCGGTTGGCCGGATCGATGTCCACCATGACGTTGAGCCGCACGCCGCCGGCCTCGGCCGCATCGTTCATCCGCTCCGCCTGCCACGTATGGTCCACCACCGCCATGGTGTCGGGCTGGTTCCGAGTGAGTCGAACCAACCGTTGGAACTTGTTGGGGTCCGCCATCTCGGAAGTGATCAAAAGGCCGGAGATGCCGGCCCGCGCCATGGTCTCGGCTTCGGAAACCGTAGCCGTGGAAATCCCGAGGGCACCTGCAGCCATTTGGCGCCGGGCCACCTCCGGGCACTTGTGGGTCTTGGAGTGAGGCCGCATCCCGATGGAGCAGCTTCGAGCATGGCGGGCCATGGTATCGACATTGGTCTCGAAGCGATCCAGATCCAGCAACAGGGCGGGAGTTGGGAGATCGGTCTTGCTCACGCCGGAGATCCCGTTTCCGGACTCCAGACGCGCCTCGGATTCCTCCAGACTGTAGCCTCCAACCCGATCACCGCGAGCCAACGTCTTCCCGGTGCTGCTCATGGACCTGATCCTCTCGTTCCGCAGTTCAAAAACGCATCCATACTATGCGCTGGGCCGGAGGCAGTTCAAACGATGACATCCCCCCCGCCGCCACTGCGCCCCGGCCGGACGAATCATTATCGCCGATCCCCCCGGCGAGGCTCGATGCGGCGTTCGACCGCAGCCGGGATGGGAGCGGCAGTGTAGACTGGGTTGCGGAAATGCAGGCACGGCTATTGATTTGCTCCGGGCTCCTCCTGGTCCTGGAGGCGGCCACCGTCACCGCCTACTGCGGTCTGCTCTTCGGGTGCGGATGCACCCTCTTGGATGGAATGGCCTACTGCAACGTGCACAGCCACCAGGGACCCTGGTGTCCCTGGTGCAGCCAAGGGAAGTTGGGATTTTACGTCCCCTTTGCTGTGATGACCGGCGGCGCAGTCGCCGGCGCCTGGTGGGGGCTCCGGCGACGCTCCAGCCTCTGGGCTGGACTGCTGGCCGGAGTGGCCGGTTACCTGTCGCTCGGCGCCGTCGCGGCCTGGGTCTCGGCCCAACTCCAAGGCTATCCCCTCTGGCCATGACCGGAAGCAACCGGGAATTGCAAAGCGTCGGGCGCTTCAGTAGGGTCCGGAAAGTGAGATTTTCCTCCCTCCTGATTCTGACAGGAGTTCTGCTGACGTCGTGGACAGACGGTCAGACGGCCTTCGGTCAGGCTTCCGTAGAGCTTTCGCGCCGGACGCTCCCATTGGAGATGACCGGCGACATCGCATCCCACCTGGTGGCCGGCGCCGACCGTTTCCTCCTGTCCAAGCTGGAGCAATCCCGCCGGGACCGGGCGCGGCACTGGAACCGCGACTTCTCATCTCCTGAAAACTACAGCCGTTCCCTGGAACCGAACCGCAAGAGGCTGGCCCATATCCTGGGAGTCCGGGACCCTCGAATCCCGTATTCGAGTCCGGAGCTGATGGCAACGATCCGGCAAGAGGCGCGTGTCGGTGGGACCGATTCCTACGACGTGTTGTCCATCCGCTGGCCCTCCATCGGTCAGATGCATGGAGAGGGGCTGCTCCTGGTTCCCCGACAG
This sequence comes from Acidobacteriota bacterium, assembly GCA_965231825.1. Taxonomy (GTDB): domain Bacteria; phylum Acidobacteriota; class UBA6911; order RPQK01; family JAJDTT01; genus JAJDTT01. The sequence goes on from OZ246889.1 coordinate 432,988, forward strand.
AGTCGGCCCGTAGCCGACGTCATCGTCGTTCCGGACGCGGACCAGAGCCCGGAGCAGGTCGCCGGCCTGGTCCCGGGAGTCCCCCCCGCATCGCAGTTCGCGCGCCGATTGGCCGAAAGCGGTTGCCGGGTGGTGGTCCCGACCCTCATCAGCAGGGAGATGAAAAAGCGGATTGGCCGTCCCATCTTGACGCATCGGGAGTTCATCTACCGGTCCGCCTTCGAACTGGGGCGCCACCTGCTGGGCTACGAAATCCAGAAGATTCTGGCTCTGGTGGATTGGTTGGCACAGGACGCCGAAGGCGGCGACCCCCGTATCGGTATCGCCGGGTATGGCGAGGGAGGTGGTCTGGCGCTCTATGCGTCGGCCCTGGACACCCGAATCGGTGCCGCTCTGGTCAGCGGGTATTTCAGCGACCGGCGGAACATCTGGAAACAGCCCATCGACCGCAACGTATTCGGGCTGCTGGAGCAGTTCGGCGATGCGGAACTGGCCTCGATGATCACACCTCGATCCCTGATCGTCGAAGCGGCCCGGGGTCCCGAGTTGGAGCTGCCTGGAAAAGGCGGAGCTCCGGCGATTCTGGTCACGCCTCCACTCGAAACCGTCCGCCGGGAGGTCGAGCGGGCGCGGGAATTCGTAGCCGGGCTGAATCCCGCAGCCCGGATCCAACTGGTATCCAGCGATTCTCAGGGCACCGGTCCCCCAGGCGGCGACCCGGCCCTGGCGGCTCTGCTCGGGTCTCTCTCGAGTGGACTCGAACTCGCACCCCCCGGGCCCTCGCCCTCCTTCCTGCTGGACTCCTTCGATCCCGGGGTCCGCATGGAGCGCCAGGTCGGCGAAATGGACCGCCACAACCAGTCGCTGCTTTTTGAGAGCCCGTACGTCCGGCAGGCCTTCATGGAGAATCTGGACACGACGTCACTGGAAGGCTACCGGACGAGCATCCAGGACTATCGCCGGATCTTCCGGGACGAGGTCATCGGCTGGTTCCATGACGAACGCCTGCCTCCCAATGCTCGCAGCCGCCCCATCTACGATGCGCCCGAATGGACCGGCCATGAGGTCGTCCTGGATGTCTACCCCGACGTCATCGCGTACGGGATCCTGTTGCTGCCCAAGGACCTGGTCCCCGGTGAGCGACGGCCCGTGGTGGTCTGCCAGCACGGCCTGGAAGGCCGGCCTCAGGAAACCATCCGCGGCGATCACAGGGCCTATCACGACTTCACGGCCAAGCTGGCCGAACGGGGCTTCATCACCTTCGCGCCCCAGAATCTCTACATCTTCCAGGACCGCTTCCGCACCTTGCAGCGTAAGGCCAATCCCCTCAAAAAGTCCCTGTTCTCCATCATCGGGGCCCAACATCAGCAGATCCTGGACTGGCTCAAGACCCTCCCCTGGGTGGACCCCGGCCGGATTGGCTTCTACGGCCTCAGTTATGGAGGGAAGACGGCCATGCGGGTCCCCGCCCTGTTGACCGACTACGCCCTCTCCATCTGCTCCGCCGACTTCAACGAGTGGGTCTGGAAGAACGCCTCGTCCCGGGCCAAATACAGCTACGTCTTCCACGGCGAGTACGAGATCTTCGAGTTCGACCTGGGCGGCACCTTCAACTACGCAGAGATGGCAGCCTTGATCGCCCCCCGGCCATTCATGGTGGAGCGTGGACATTTCGACGGCGTGGCGCCAGACGAGATGGTGGCCTACGAATTCGCCAAGGTGCGCCACCTGTACGCGGCCCGCCTGGGCCTGTCCGACCGGGTCGAGATCGAGTGGTTCGTGGGGCCCCACACCATCAACGGCAAGGGAACCTTCTCCTTCCTGCACAAGCACTTGAACTGGCCGGAGAAGAGAAACTGACGGCCGGCCGGGCCGCCGGTCGCGACGGCCCGGAAATTACCCCACGGGAGGAATTCCGGTCTCCGCCACCAGACGATTGAAAGCGGCCACCTCGCGATTCACCAGCGCGTCCAATTCTCGCGAGGCTTCATCCGCTTCGCCGGAAAGGGTTTCGAACACCTCCAGGACCTGCGTAGTCGGCGCCGTATCGGCGGAGGAGACGACGCTCATCAGAGAAATGAGCCGGTAGTTGAGACCCGCCGGAATCCGGATCCAGTCGAAGTCTCCCTCGGCGCGGAACGTCACCAGGTGGGACTCGATACCATCGAGTTTACGGCTCAACTCATCCGCCTGGCTCGATGCCTTCCCGGCCGCTTCTTCCTGGCCGGCTTCCTTGAGCCGTTCGATCCATCGCTTCACTTGGTCCCTGATGCGAGCGATCCGCTCAAGCATTCCGTGGGTCTCGGACACCTTGTCCCGGATCCGGACCAGAGTCTGGAACTGGGCCGCCAAGTCCTCCTGGGTGGCGGATGACCGGGGATCCTTGGTGAGGCGGAAATCCTGCGTCCAACTCCGGTCCCCCAGCTTCAGCACCACTCGATACGTCCCTGGCGCGGCCATCACGGAGGTATCCGCCCCTTTGGTGGTCACGTCACCGGCGAAACTCTCCGCCTCGGGATAGCACAGGTCCCAGACGAAGCGGTTGACCCCGGCATGGGCCGTCAGGAACCGCTCTTTCTTGGAAGAATCGTCACTGTCCTCCTCAGACGAAACCTTGTCTCCCTGCTCTTTTCGGCTAAAGCTCCTGATCTCGTTGCCCTCGCCGTCCTGGAACGTCAGGCGCAGATCCTGGGACGGGACCTCGCTCAGGCAGTAATAGACGATGACGCCCCGAGGGGGGTTCTCACCCACGTCCAGACCATGAAGACGTGGTTCGTTCTCCTCGGTGGGATCCTGCCGATAGGTGCCTTCCATTCCCAGTCCCAACATGTAGTTCTTGCCCGGCCGGTCGCCCGCGGCGGCCCCCCACTGGAGCCACATCCGAATCGTCGTTCGCGGCGGAAAAAGAATCCCCGTTCCTTCCGCCTCACCGGCGGCCGCCTGCCGCAGTGGTGTCACATCGTCCAGGATCCAGATGGATCGTCCGTGAGTGGCCGCCACCAGGTCTCCGTCCTTGACCGCCAGGTCGTAGACCGGAACCACCGGCAGGTTGTTCCTAAGGCGAAACCAGGACTCCCCCGCATCCAGGGAGACGAAAACACCGGTCTCGGTTCCGACGTAGAGCAGGCCCTTCCGCACCGGGTCCTCCCGGATCACCCGCGTTACTTCTCCCCTGGGCAGGGCTCGCCCCAGATCGTGCCAGGTCTCGCCGTAGTCCCGGGTCACGTAGAGGTAGGGATCGTAGTCGTCCAGCTTGTAGCGGGTCGCGGCGACGTAGGCGGTGGACGGATCGTGAGGTGACGCGGTTACTCTGGAGATAAGGGACCAATCGCCCACCTCGGGCGGCGTGGTCTCCTTCCAGGTCTCGCCGCCGTCCCGGGTGATATGGACCAGGCCATCGTCGGTCCCGGCCCAGAGCAGTCCGGGGGTGAGGGGAGACTCGGCCAGGGTGGAAACGGTGGCGTAGACCTCGGCGCCGCTGACGTCCTTGGTGAGGGGACCGCCCGACGCACCCAGCTTGGATCGGTCCCGCCGGCTCAAGTCCGGGCTCATGAGCTGCCAACTGCTCCCCTCGTCCCGGGTGCAGAAGACCCGATTGCCGGCGGCATACAACAGGCCGGGGTCGTGGGGGGAGAACAGGATGGGGAACGTCCAGTTGAACCGGTATTTCAGATCGGCCGGCGGCCGGCCGGAAGCCACATCGGGCCAGACCGTCACCAATCGGATCTGACGAGTCTTCCGATCGTAGCGCTGCAAAGGAGCTCCGCCCCCGGGCGAGCTGCCCACCGCGCCGACATAGACGATGTCGGGATCCTCCGGATGCACCGCAATGTATCCGCTCTCACCGGTGCCGGCGGCATGACACATGCCCCATGGAATGGCGCCGAACTCCGTAGCGCTGGGAACGGCGATACTGGAGTTGTCCTGCTGGGTCCCGTAGATCCAATACGGAAACCGGTTGTCCAGATCGATGCGGTAGATCTGGGCCGTGGGTTGGTTGTAGATGGTGGACCAGGTGTCACCCCCGTTGAAGCTGACGCAGGCGCCTCCGTCGTTCCCCTGAATCATGCGCCGGGGATCGGCGGGATCGAACCACATGTCGTGGTCGTCCCCGTGGGGGGTGGAGATCCGGGAGAAGTTGCGTCCTCCGTCGGTCGATTTCCAGGTGCTGAGGTTCGTGACCCAGACCGTCTCCGGATCCTGCGGATCCGCGAAGATGTGAAGGTAGTACCAGGGACGGTTCAACAGATCCCGGGAGCCGTTCAGCCGCTCCCAGGTGTCCCCGCCATCGTCGGAGCGGTAGACGCCGGCCTTTTCGGCCTCGATGATGGCCCAGACCCGCTGGGGCCGGGCCGGGCTGACGGCGATTCCCATCTTTCCCAGAATGCCCTTCGGCAGGCCCTTGTTCCTTCCGATGTCGGTCCAGGTATCCCCGCCATCGCCGGAGCGATAGATGGTGCTGTCGGGACCGCCGCTGGAGAGCTCCCAGAAGTGGCGGTGGGACTCCCAGAAGGTGGCGAAAAGAATCCTGGGGTTGGTTGCGTCCATGGCCAGATCCACCGCCCCCGCGCGGGGACTGCGAAACAGCACCTGCTCCCAGTTGGCGCCTCCGTCACGGCTGCGATAGACGCCTCGCTCCGAATTGGGACCGAAGGCATGGCCCAAAGCGGCGACGTAGACCAGATCCGGGTCCTGGGGATGGATTCGGATCTCTCCGATGTGACGGGTCTCCTCGAGTCCCAGATGCGCCCAGGTCTTTCCTCCATCGGTGGAGCGGTAGACTCCGTCGCCGTACGACACGTCGGTGCGGATGGTGGTCTCTCCGGTGCCGGCGTAGATCACGTTGGGATCGGAGGGGGAGACGGCCAAGGCCCCTATGGATGAAGTGTTGAAGAAGCCGTCGGAGATGTTCTCCCAATAGGTGCCGCCGTCTTCAGTCTTCCAGACGCCGCCGGCCACGGCGCCGAAATAGAAGACCATGGGGTCGGTGGGGTGGCCGGCTACGGCCACCACCCGTCCTCCACGAAACGGTCCCGCCAGACGCCACCTGAGTCCTGAAAACGACTCCTCCGTCCATGAAATTCCTGGCATATGAAGTACTCCTTGTCGGTGATTTCAATCCGTGGCTAAAGCCCCTCAAAAAGGCAACACGCAGACTCCCAGCCGCAATCCGCCGCGCTTTCGGGCCGGCGATGGCATGGGGACTCCTGACACGGGCAGTAATGGTAGAGGGTCGAGGGTATCGAGTCCACATTCCGGGAATAGCCCAGTGTCTATGGTAGAGCCGCTGGAATCACATCCGGTCGGCACCCGCGTGGCAGGCGGGCCGGTTCTTCCCCGGGCACTGCACAGTCTCGCTTGCATGCACAAAACTGTGGATGGTCGTCCATGGAATCGCCCCCGGGCTCGTTATGTGAATTGAAGTCAATCATCCATTCAGCCATGATTTGGGAGATACACAGATGAGCTCCCCATTCGACTCCTTGGCCACCGCCCGCAGACTTGAAGCCGCGGGAATTGCAACCAAACAGGCCGAGGCGATCGTTTTCGCCATTCAGAAGAGTCGGGGCACCGCCGCTACGAAAATTGAACTGAGGGAGATCTGCGATGATCCATCGACGCACTTTTATCGGTGCCCTTGGGGGCAGCTTGACGGCCGTTCCTCTTCTGGGGAAAGGCCATGCAAAACCCAAGCGGCTGGCCATGGTGGCCACCGAATGGCGGCTCTATTCCCATGCCTGGCACATGGGTCAACGGTTTCTCGCGGGCTATCCCTTGAAAGGGCGTTGGCATCAGTCCCCCATCAAGTTCGTCTCGGCCTACGTGGACCAGACGCCCGAGAACGACCTCAGCCGCGACCGCGCACGGGAGTTCGGGTTTCCCATCTATCCCACAATCGCCGAGACGCTTCGTTGCGGAGGGGACAAATTGGCGGTCGACGTGGTCCTCGTGATCGGCGAACACGGTCGATACCCGGTCAACGATCTGGGCCAGAAGCTCTACCCCCGCTACGAGTTCTTCAAGGAGGTCGTCGAAGTCTTCAAGCAGGATGGGCGTACGGTGCCCGTCTTCAATGACAAACATCTTTCCTGGAGATGGGATTGGGCCAAGGAGATGGTCGACACGGCCCGATCCATGGGGTTTCCGTTTCTGGCCGGCTCATCTTTGCCCGTCACCTGGAGAATGCCGGACGTCGACATACCCTATGGCGCCGAGGTCGAGGAAGTGATGTGCGTTGCCTCGGGCGGCGTGGACAGCTACGACATCCACGCCCTGGAGACGATTCAGTGCATGGCCGAGCGCCGGCGGGGAGGGGAAACCGGGGTCGCCTGGCTCCAGGCGCTACGGGGCGATCCGGTCTGGAATGCCATGGGAACAGGCTCCTTCGACCGCGGGGGCTGGGACCCGCAACTGTTCCGGTCGTGCCTCTGCCGAAGCCACAAGCTCACTCAGCCGGAAAACATGAACCACCGATACCCCACCCCGGAGCAGATTCGGCAGTGGGTGAAAGAACCGGTCGCATACCGGTTCCAATACAAAGATGGATTGAAGGGGACGATGCTCCTGCTGAACGGATTGGTTGAAGACTTCACATTTGCCGCGCGCCTCAAGGACCGTTCCGAGCCTCTCTCCACACTATTCTACCTGTCGCCGGTGCCCAACGTGGTTCATTTCGCGGCCCAGATGTCCAAGGTGGAGGAGATGGTTATGACCGGCGCAGCCCCCTATCCCGTGGAGCGGACTCTGCTGACCACCGGGCTGGTGGAAGCTGGGGTGCGGTCACTCGCCCAAGGTGGGAAAACTCTCGAGACGCCCCACCTGTCGATCCGTTACCGGGCGCCAAGAGAGTCCCAATTCTCGCGGAGTTGAGATGACACGAGAATCGTAGCGGCCGACGCGGCGGGCGCCGCCCCTTTGTCGTGCTACGTGGGACTCTTACCACGGACTGTTAACCTCCCATTGTCGACCCCCTGAGGAGAATCCGCCTCACCTTTCGGGCGAACTCCGGTTGAGGGTGTTGAAGTCGGGGGACAGTTCAGCGAAGATCCCGGAGAGGCGCCGATAAGTCCTGCATTCGATTCAGACACCGTCAAGCAGGACTTTGAATCCACTGGCTTTCAGGCACTCCGCGCAGACATAGTCAAGTTCAGGCGCGATTTTGTCCGGGCCATATGGATTCAGGGCGCGGTCTTGGCCATCATCCATCTTGCCTGCGAATTCCTCTGAATCCCGGCATTTGGCCGGCGCCTTTCGATCCCCCTCCCCAAACTCGCCGATCAGATGAGACGACTGAGAAACCTGAGTGCATGGCACACTCGAATCCCGTCCGCCATCACGAATTCCCGCCCCTCGCGGGCTGTCACCATCCAGCTCTCGCATTCCGGGAACCGTTTTTTCCAGTAGCGAAGGCTCCGGACCGGACTCGACTGGGACCACTTGCATTCGACCGCCAGTACGGGCTGCCTCCTGTCGGTGACAATGAAGTCCACCTCGCGCCCAGCAGACGATCGCGCTGCACCCGACGGATCCCGGAATCATTTACGCGGGAACGACGAAGGGCGTCTTCCGAAGCGCCGACCCTCTACTACGGGGGAGAGGGGGGCGTGCTCAAGACGACCAACGGAGGAATGTGGTGGGACGTGACGGGCCCGCAGAGGAATTAGCCGACCGTCCCGGACGGCGGCTTGAAAGCAGTACGCATATAAACTAGTCTGAGTATAGTTTAATTCCTTGCCGGGCGAATATTGGAGGACCGTCGAATGCCTGAAGTGGGCGCATTCGAAGCCAAAACGAACCTGTCGCGATTGTTGAAACGTGTGCAGGAGGGGGAACGATTCGTCATCACGAAGCACAATCGCCCGGTGGCGGAGTTGATTCCGTTCAGACCACGTGACGCCGGAAAAATCCGGGATGCGATCGATAGTCTGAAGGCGTTTCAGGAGACCCATAGCTTGGCTGGCCTCTCTGTCCGTCAGATGATCGAGGAGGGACGCAGGTATTGATGGCGTTCGTACTCGATTGCTCGGTGACCATGGCGTGGGTCTTTCCCGACGAGGCCACGGAATCGACGAATCAGTTAAGGGAATCGCTGATCGAGGGGAGGGCGTTCGTTCCATCCCTCTGGCCCGTCGAAGTTGGAAACGTACTCCTCATCGCGACCCGTCGGGGCCGGATCGCCAAAGGCGATTGCCCCCGAATTCACGCAATTCTCGATGCACTACCGATCGAAATCGATCCGATTTCCACGGCCCGCGTCTGGAGTGTTGCGCTTGAACTGGCGACGGAACACCAACTCTCCGTCTACGACGCCACGTATCTCGAACTGGCGGTCCGGTTGCATTTGCCTCTTGCAACCCTGGACCGTCGGCTCAGCGCCGCCGGACGATCCGAAGGGCTCGCGATTCCCACGGGCTGCTAGAAGTCTGCGCGAGAACAATGAAAGCACAGTGAAGGAAATGATGGACAAGCACCTCGAATCGGAAGAACCGTATCTGCTTGGCACTGATGCGGCGGAGGAAAGGCGCCTGGAGACTCAACACCGATTGTGGGCAGCGGAGGCGCACGATCTCTGGGACCGTGCCGGATTCGGACCGGGTGCACGGCTGCTCGATCTCGGCTGCGGACCGGGATTCGCTACCCTCGAGCTGGCGGAGCGGGTCGGCGAAGAAGGCCGCTTGCTCGCCGTCGACGAGTCGGTGCGTTACATCGGCAGGCTGACCAGCGAAGCGAAACGGCTCGGACTCGAGCAAATCACCGCGCGGGTGGAGCGGGCCGAGATGCTGCAACTGGAACCGGCCTCACTGGACGGGGCCTTTGTGCGCTGGCTCTTCTGCTTTCTGTCCGATCCGGCCGCCGTCATTGACCGGGTCGTAAAAGGGTTGCGGCCCGGTGGCCGCCTGGTGGCCTGGGACTTCCTGAACTACGACGCGATGACGCTCCTGCCACGGAGCCCGGCATTCGAACGCGTCCACGCGGCGGTCTATGAGAGCCTTGTGAGCAGCGGCGGGGATCTCAACATCGGCGACCGGCTGCCGGGACTGGTCGCGGCTTCGGGTTGCCGGCTGGTCGACTTGGTCCCGCTCGTGCGGTTCATCAGGCCCGGCACAAGTTTCTGGAAGTGGCCGACGCAGTTTTTCTCCAACTACCTCCCACAGTTGGTCGAAACCGGTTTCTTGACGGAGTCGGAACGCCTTGTGTTTGAAGCCGATTGGCGGGATCGGGAGCAGGATCCGGGCGCGTTCCTGTTTGCCCCACCCGTGATCGGTATCGTCGCCGAGAAAAAGTAGCGCCATCATCGGACCCTGTCGCCAACTGCCGCGCAGTCCGATCCTGAGTTTTGCAGACACATTCTCTCCCCTGGACCCGAGTGAGAACCGGGTCTCCAGGGTATGGTGACAGGCCGAAACGGAGTTCCGCGGGACGGAAAGCGAGCAGCCAGAATGAACGGCGGCATCGATTCAGAAGAGCAGGGCGCCACCCGTCCATCGCCGGAAAGCGATTTCATGCAACCTCCAAGAAGACAGATCGTAATGACGATGATCTGCGTGATGTCTGCGGCCTTTCTGGCCGTACTTGGCCAGATGGTCGTGGCCGCCGCCATGCCGCGCATCGTCGCCGATCTGGGCGGGTTCGACCGTTATACGTGGGTGGCGGCCGCGTATCTCGTCGCGTCCACCGTGGCCATCCCCATCACCGGGAGGCTCACCGACATTTACGGGCACAAGGGATTCCTCGTTCTGGGAATCGTCGTCTTCATCGTGGCCTCCGTACCGGCCAGCTTCAGCCAGTCGATGAATCAGCTAATCGCTTCCCGAGCCCTGCAGGGTATCGGCGGAGGAATCCTCATCACCATGAGCCTCCGTTCCATTCCGGACCTGTTTCCGCCCCGGCAACGAGGCCGGTATCAAGGACTGATCGCCCTCGTGTTCGGATTGGCCTCGGTCATCGGACCGAGTCTGGGGGGATTCATCACGGACCAACTCTCCTGGAACTGGATCTTTCTGATCAACCTTCCAGTCGGGATTCCTGTGCTCCTGTTGACCATTCGCACCTTCCCCAACCTCAGGCCCGAGGCCGGAGATCGAAAGCTGGACTATCCGGGCATGATGGCCCTGGTGCTTTCCGTAGTGACCGCGATGCTGGCCCTGTCATGGGCAGGCGTTCAGTACGATTGGGCTTCACCGCAGGTCATGGGCCTCCTGGGATTCGGGTTGGTCATGGCTGCGGTATTCCTGGTCGTGGAATCCAGGTCCGATTCCCCAATCATGCCCCTGGAAATATATCGGAACCGGATGGTTTCCATCTCGGCCATGGTCGCGTTTTTGACCGGATTTGGCCTGTTCGGAAGCGTCATCTTCCTGCCGCTGTTCTTCCAGGCCGTCCTGGGCGCTTCCGCGACCGGAAGCGGCGGCTTCCTGACCCCCATGATGCTGGGAATCGTCTTCGGCTCCATTGTGGCCGGCGGACGGCTCTCCCGATCCGGCGGACGATACCGCCGGCAGGGTCTGGCCAGCACCGGCTGCATGGCCGCAGGCATGGTTTTCATCTCCACCATGAACGAGAGTACGAGCTTCGCCTGGGTCGTGGGATACATCGTGATCCTGGGCCTCGGAGTGGGAGGGACACTGTCCACGTTTGCGGTGGCCGTTCAGAATTCGGTGCCGGACCGGTTCATGGGAGCCGCCACCTCGGCACTTCACTTCTTCAGGTTGATCGGCGGGACGACGGGCCTCGCCCTGCTCGGTGCATTGATGAGGCACAGATTCTCATTGCGGGTGGAAGAGACGGTTTCGGAGACGGCAAAGGCTGCCCTCCCTCCCGGGCGGCTCGACGCCATAACCGACAACCCAAGGGCGCTGATCGATCCGTCCTCCATCGGCGAGCTCAGATCCGGATTCTCCGATGCCGGCGTCGACGCCGCAGGGATGGCGGACACTCTCCTCGCCGACCTGAATTCCGCTCTGTCCGGAGCGGTGGGGGACATGTTTGCGGTCAGCTCCGTAGTGATGGCGGTCGCCGTAGCGATTACCTTCTTTCTCAGAAAGTCACCCGTCTGAACGCACGGGGCGAACGCGGACTCGCTTGCCGTTCAACATCGTTCCGATCCAGGTATAGCGTACCCCCCATTCATACAATGCCAGGAGGAGACCCGGCACGGTCACACAGATCAACACGAATGCGAGGTGAGGATTGACCGACCTGTCCACGGCCAACATCTGCGCCCAGATCACCAGAGGGAGGTGAGCCAGGTAGATCCAGTAGGATGCGTCCGAGACATACCGCACCCAGGTCCGCTCTCGCGAAGCCAACCATCGGAAGACTCCCATCATGCCGAAGCACGCCAGCCAGGTATACGCAACCTGCAGGACTGCTGCGACTACCGGCACCCAGGCCCCTGCCGGGTCAACGAATTCAATCCTCTCCGGATACAGGAACACCAGCGCCAATGGCATGACGGGAAGGGCCGGGAGGAGCGCCGTGGTCCACCACCGGCGCACCTCGACACGCTGTTGGTAAAGAAAGGCTCCAAAGACGAAGAACACCAGGTAGTAGCCGAGTATGGCGGGTACGGGCACGATGACAGTGGAAAGGTCGGCGCCCAGGATCTGGCGCATGAAGTACTGGGGTACGACCGGTGCCGCGACGAGCAGCCACCACAGGGGATGACGAAACCGCAGGCCCAGCTTGGCGGCGATGGCAAAAGTTCCCACGATCAGCAACAGGTACCAGAGAAACCAGAGATGGTAGAAACGCCCCGGCCAGGCGACCGACTCGACGCCACTTTCCGAGAACGCCCAGTAAGTGATCGGGATGACAGTGAACAGTCCGGCCAGCAAGGGTAGGCCGATATGCTTGAGGCGAACCAGAACCATCTGCTCCAGCCCTCGCCGCCGCCACTGCAGGGCCGAGAAATATCCGCTCAGGATGAAGAACAGCGGCATGAGAAACCCCACCAGAGCGCTGCCCAGGTACGCGTAGGGGTTGTAGAGAGGTTCCGTGTCCACGGCATAAGGATGTTTCGCCGGCCAGAGGTCGGAAAAGGGCATCAGGAAACACAACGCGTGTAACACGACGACGAGCAGCATGGCTGTGGCGCGCAACGCGTCGAGGTCGTGCAGCCGAGTCATCTCTGATGAGGTCCCGCTCTTTCGGCCGAGTGTCGGCATCCTCTTCCCGTCAACACTTCGGATCAATAGGTGGTCCGGCCGCCGCTGATGTCGAAGACCGCGCCGGTGCTGTAAGAGCACTCCTCCGATGCCAGCCAGGCGACGAGCGCCGCGACCTCGGATACCGTCCCGGTGCGTCCCATGGGAATCCGCGTGATCATGCCGCCGATCCGCTCCTTCGTCAGCCTTTCCAGCAAACGGGTCATGACCGCGCCGGGAGTGACGCAGTTCACACGAATGCCTGTTTTTGCCAGTTCCAGGCCGATCGACTTGGTGAGACTGATGACACCGGCCTTGGTCGCGGCATAAGGTACGGCCCCGGCGACCCCTTCCTTGCCGGAGGCGGAGGAGACGTTGACGATGCGGCCGTAGTCCCCTTCCATCATGTGGGGAATCACATGACGACAGAACGAGAATACGCCGCGGAGGTTGGTCCGGTAGATGCGGTCCATCTCCTCGACCGGCATTTCCCACGTTCTGGCAACAGGGCTCCCGACACCCGCATTGTTGACCAGAATGTCGATGCGCCCCCAACGGCCGATGGACGCCCGGACTGCGTCACGGGACGTCGCCTCATCCCCCACGTCGCCGACCACAACCTCAGTCGCGATCCCCTCCTGGACGAGCGACATTGACGCTTGATCGGCCAGGTCGGCGTTTACATCGACGATCGTGATCCTTGCTCCTTCGCCTCCGAGCCGGCGGGCAATCCCGAACCCGAGGCCCTCTGCTCCACCGGTGACGATGGCTACACGATCCGCGAATCTCGGCATCGGACTTCCTCCGCGTCTTCTTTCCGCCAAATATAACTGTACCGCCCGATCCGCCGCACTCCCGACTGCTCCGGTACTTGTCTCTCAGACATCCCGGCCAGGTGAAACGCGAAAGAACCTCCCGAGTGCTCCCGAGGTTTGAGAGTTGGCGAGCTTTCGCCCAATATCCAATGGTCGTGTGACCTGGGCGCGGTGCCGGAAAGGAGAACCTGGGTCGTTGTTCGAGACATGGGTCCCTATCACCATCGCGGCGGCGTTTTTTCAGAACGTCCGGTCGTCGCTCCAGAAACACCTTAAGGGATCGTTGAGCACTTCGGCGACAGCCTATGTGCGTTTTGTCTATGCCCTGCCCTTCGTCCTCATTTATCTGGTGATCCTCCGTTACGGCGCCGAGTACGATTTCCCGGAGCCCAACCGCCGATTCCTGTTCTTCGCCGTCCTGGGCTCCACGGCCCAGATCGCCGCGACGGCGCTCCTGGTCCACCTTTTCTCATTCCGCAATTTCGTCGTCGCCACCGCTTACTCGAAAACGGAGACGATCCAGGCTGCCGCCGCCGGACTGCTGATCCTCTCGGACACGATGACTCCATGGGCGCTGCTGGCCATCGTCGTGAGCCTGGCGGGCGTCATGCTGCTGGCCATCGCCAAACGGGAGTTGGGCGTGTGGGAGCTCTTCTCTTCCCTGTTCCGAAAAACGGCTGGAATCGGATTGGCCAGTGGCGCCGGATTCGGTCTGGCCGCCGTCTCCTATCGGGCCGCCAGCCTCTCCCTGGACGGCGGCTTTGTCGCGTCCGCGGCATTCACTCTCGCGGTCGCCCTCCTGTTGCAGACCGTGGCCATGGGCCTCTACCTGCGGGTGAGGGAGCCGGGACAATTGACCCTGGTCTTCAGATCCTGGAGGATTTCCGGCGCCGTCGGTCTGGCCGGAATGTCCGCGTCCGCCTGTTGGTTCACGGCCATGACGATTCGAAACGCCGCTTATGTCAAGGCTCTGGGTCAGGTGGAGCTGCTCTTCGCCTTCGTGGTGACCGCCGCTTTCTTCCGTGAGCGAGTCACGGGTCGGGAGGTGCTGGGAGTTCTGCTGGTCGTGACAGGCATACTGGTCCTGCTGCTGCGCGGGTAAATCCGTGCAGAAGGAAATGAGGAGAGAGGTGAATAGTGAGAAGAGGAGATAAAACGGCCTATACTCCGGCTCCTATTCCCCGCTCCTTTCTGGAATACGTCCGCTCCATGGGACCCGGGATCGTGGTCGTCCTGACTTGGCTGGGGGCCGGGGACATCGTCGAGTCGGCCATGGCGGGAGGCAACTACGGCTACTCCCTCATGTGGGCCTTCGCACTCTGCCTGGTCCTCCGCTATCTTTTCGTCTCCCTCATTGCCAAATACCAGCTCTGCAATCAGCGGGGAGAGACGGTGATGGCAGGCCTGGGTCGGCTGCACCCCGCTTTCGCGCTCATCGTCTTGACGGGGACTTTGTTGCTCACCCACGGAATCGGCGTGTTTCTGCTGGTGGGAACGGCCGAGATCTGCATCAAGGTGACGGGATTCGGCAGTACTCCGGCCTGGGGGGCCGCGCTTGCGCTGGTCGTTCTGCTCCTGGTGATCCGCCCTCACTACCGGCGAATCGAAGTGATCTTTTTCATAATGGCAGGAGCCTTGTCGGTTTCACTGATCGGACTGGCCGGCTGGTCCGGACCTTCGGCGACAGGAATCGTCAAGGGTATTCTGGGACTCCAGGTACCCGAGACCCTGGGACGCTTCGACGCCGTATTCCTCATGGTGGCCCTGGTGGGGGCCATCGCCGGCAGCCTCGCGAATCTACTTTATCCCTACTTCATGCGGGAGAAGGGATGGGTCACTCCGGACCACCGCCGGGTTCAACGATACGACCTGATACTGGGCATCATCGTGCTCATCGTCCTGGACCTCTCCATCTGGGTCGTGGGAGCCGAAGTCCTCCATCCCAGAAACATCCAGGTCGTGGACCTGGAGAGCCTCTCGCGGCTCCTGGGCGAAACCATGGGCGACGCGGGCTCTTATCTTTTCTATCTGGGCGTCTTCGCCGCCCTGTTCAGTTCCATGGTGGGGAACGGCACCGCCTACGCCCTGCTCATCTCCGACGCCTATATTCAGCTCCGGCCAGCGGCCCGGGAGGCCTGCGGCGGTGACTACAAACGCCATCCCAGCTTCCGTATGGCCATCTATTGGGTCGTCCTCTCCCCCCTGATCTGGGTTTTTCTGGGCCACTCGGACTTTGTTGGTCTGACGGTGACGGTCAACGCCGCGCAGGTGGTGGTCCTCCCCTTTCTGGTGGCCGGGATCTGGATCTTGACGGCTCGCCGAGTCCACATCGGAGCCGACTATCGAAACCGCTGGTGGGAAAACGTTCTGGTGGGGTTCCTGTTCGCCGTGGCGGCGGTCAGCGGGTACTTCTCGGCGGTGAAATTGTTGGGCGGGTGATCCGAAAATAGAATCCCGTTCAGGGAACCGTCTTCTCGCTGTAGACCTTGGCGATTTGCGACTCGAACCAGCTCCCCACGTGGAGGCGGACCGAATCCGGGAGCCGGATGGATTTCTGCAGGTCCTCGAGGCTCTTCCCCGCCGACAGTCCCAACTCCACCTCCCGGTGCAGCGCCCGGATGAAGGCTTTCTGCTTCCCCAGCAGCGAGCGGTCCGTGGGGGGGCCGTGCCCCGGAGCCACGGTCTCGACCCGAAGCTTTTCCAGCGCCTCGATGACGCCGACCCAGGAGTGGGTGTCCCCGTCCCCCATGTAGTTGTAGGGCCCGTTGACCACAGCATCCCCGGTGAAGAGGATCCGATGCCGGGGGAGATAGGCGAAACCGTCGCCGCGGGTGTGGGCCGTTCCGAAGTGGAGCAGTTCCAGGCGCTGAGTCCCGTCGTCGATAACCAACCGGTCCGGATAGGTCACGATGGGGGGCTGGGCGCTCCTGAGCCCCAACGCGGCGACGTCCTTCCGTTTGGCGGTTTCTTCCTTCCAGCGGTGCGGCTCAAAACGATCCATCTCCTGGACCACGTTCTCGTGGGCGACCGTCAGGGCTCCGTTGGCGACCCAGACCGGATTCCCGTAGGCGTGGTCGCCGTGATGATGGGTGTCGAAGACCAGGCGGACCGGCTTTTCGGTGACCTTGCGGATATCCGCCAGACAGGCTTCGGCGCCGTTCGGGAAGTTGGCGTCGATCACCACCACAAAATCGTTGAAGACCACGACCCCGTTGTTGCAATGGCCCTGGTGCTCCAGATCCCCCTCCCGAAAATAGACTCCGGGCGCCAGTTCCTCCAGCGATCCGGACTCGGACGAAATCAGCGCCGCAGCCACACCCGAGCACAGCGCAAGAGCGGCAAACGTCAGTACAATCCTCTTCCGAACGGTGGGCTGTCTCATTTGCGGCTCCTTCCCGGTTTCACCCGCTTCGACCTTCGGCGGATTGTATCTGTCGTCCCGGCAACGGGCAAACCGGAGAAACGGGCGATTGGAAGCCTCCCCTCCCGGGCCCGCCTGGATTCCGCCAATGACTGTTGCGGACGGTTCCCAGGTGCTAATCTGCCCAGTGACGGCAGTGTCTTCCACGGCACCCAGCAAAAGGAGAGTTCAATGGCTCAAAAAATTCGAAACCTGATTCTCGGGTTCCTGGCCTGCCTGGTGTTGAGCCAGCCAAGCCTGGCCCAGTTTCCCTCCGGAGACCCCAGCATCATCGCCGCCGGCGTCACCCTGGAGAAGCTCTTCGAAGGAGGATGCATTCTTACCGAAGGCGTCGCCGCGGCCCCGGACGGCACCATCTACTTCAGCGACATCACCTTCACCAAAAGTTGTCAGAACGAGCAGGGTCAACCCGAAGCGGGACATATCTGGAAGTACGATCCCAAGACCGGCGAGACCAGCATCTTCCGTTCTCCCAGCGGCATGTCCAACGGCATCAAGTTCGACGCCCGGGGCGACATGATCATCGCCGAAGGCGCCGATTTCGGCGGCCGGAGGATCATACGCACCGACATGAAGACCGGCAAGAGCTACATCGTCGCCGGCCTGTACGAAGGCCGGCAGTTCAATGCCCCCAACGACATTACCATCGATGAAAAGGGCCGGATCTATTTCAGCGACCCCCGCTACCTGGGCCACGAAACCGTCGACCAACCGGTCATGGCCGTGTATCGGATCGACCCCGACGGTTCGGTGCAGCGGATCATCACCGACGCCGGCAAGCCCAACGGCGTCGCCGTCTCTCCCGATCAGAAGACCCTCTACGTGGTCAGCAACGACGACGGGGCCACGGATTTTTCCCGGCTGCCCGAGGGAACGCCGTTGAACAAGAACCGAATGGCGCTATTGGCCTACGATTTGGCTCCCGACGGTACGGCCAGCTTTCGGGAGATCCTGGTGGATTACTCTCCCCAGGATGGACCCGACGGTATGGTGGTGGACGTGGACGGCAATCTCTATGTGACCGTGCGCGACGTGACCCGGCCCGGGGTCGCCGTCTACTCCCCCGAAGGCGAGGAACTGGCCTTCGTTCCCACCGAACTCCCCACCAACGTAGGGTTCGGACGGGGGACCGAGAGCAGGGCGCTCTACATCACGGCCGGAAAGAGTCTCTACCGGATCCACGTCAAACGGGAGGGCTACCAGCTGCCCCCGCGCTAGTTTGCGGACCGGACCGCCTCAGAGAAAGCTCTGGACGTACTTCACGATTCCGATCACGGGGATCACCGTCAGGCCGATTCCAGCCACGAGTGTGCCCAGCCATAGCGGCCATTTCATCCGCAGCTCCTTTGGGAGGTGGTTTCGGTCCGACCAGAGCATGGCGAAGCACCAGAGACCGCAGATGAGGCCCGAACCCACCAGAGCCGCAGGCGTCACGATGTAGACGGGGTCCCGCTCCAGAAACCAGAGCAGGCTCAGGCCGGGCAGCGCGCACCAGAGAATCGTCCAGAGCCGGAACTTCTTCAGGGGAACCTTCCGCAACGACGGGAAGAGCGCGGCGAGGCATTCCCGGGTGGTCCGGCTGTAGAGTTCGTAGGCGCCGTAAATGGTGCCGAAGAAAGCGAAAAAGATGCCGGTCTTGTAGAGCCAGGCGAGAAGCGTCTGAACCAGGGGTGACTGGTCCGGACGGACCAGGTAACCCAACTGGAGGGTCAACAGGTCGAACCCGCTGGGGATCTCCTGCCGGGGATAGAGGATGGTGGCGCCCAGGACGGCAAAACAGATAGTGAAGATGAAGATGCAGGTAAACGACACCATGACGTCGGTGCGCGGGGCCCGAAGCCAGGCCAACCCCCGCTTCAAGTTTTCCCGGCTCGATTCGATGGGACCCTCACGCCGACTGCCCAGCATCCCCCAGGCCTTCTCCCGAAGCATCCCCAGGTATCCCAGATAGTCCTGGGTTCCGCCCCCCACAGCCCCCAGGTAGGTGACCATTTCCACCCAGGGATTCCGTCCCCGGAACTCAGCATAGCGTTCCAGGACCCAGCCGTCGTACCGGGGCTCGGTGGGGATCAGGGTGCCCCCCAACAGCGCCACGAAATCGGGATCGGAAACGGCGGCCGCCAAAACCATGCACAGGAGCAGCAGACCCACCAACACGGTCTGGACCCGCTCCAGGAAGCCATAGCTCTGAACCCAGGTGAAGGCCACCGCCACCAGAATGAAGAAGGTCCCCCAGAGGCGACCGAAAAAGATGAAGTCGGACGCGTTGTCCGGGTCCGGGAAACCGACTACCCAGTTGGTGAACTCTCCCAGCATCTTGGGGAGTCCCCCGCCCACCCAGAAGGGCATCCAGACGATGGTCATGACGGAGACGAAGAGGACAAACCAGCCGCGGGGACCCGGCAGCTCCATCCAACTCCGCAGGGGATGGCGACCGGTCAAGGTGATGAACCGGGCGCCGGTGTAGACCTGGAGGCCCTTCAGCGCGGAGCCGACCAGGAAACACCAGAACAGGGAATAACCGAAGACGGCGCCGCCCCGGGAAGCGAAAACGGTCTCCCCGCTTCCGATCGTGACCGAGGCAATGATGGCGCCCGGGCCGAAGAGCTTGAGCATTCCCATCAGGGAACGGTCGCGGAGCTGCGCCGAGAGCTCCGGATACCGGCCGGGTTTATGCTCCATGGGATTCGTTCCCCTCCGATATGCTCCTCGGTCTCTGTTCACGCCTCATTTCCGAGAATTCCGTAGCCCTCTTTCGTCGGTGCAGATAGGACCGCCGGCTGTGGAGGGTTGCCATCTTGCGGCGGGCGACCACAAGGCGCCCCTACGAATCCCTTCACCCGCCGACCACGGCTACAGTTTCCAGGGTTTCCGGTAGCTGGTCCGGACCATGCGCTCGGCTTCCGGATCGTCAACGACCTTCTCCCGGTCTGGATCCCACTGGACCCTGCGCCCGAGGCGGAAGGCCATGTTGCCGAGGTGGCAGGCGATCATGGAATCGTGACCGATCTCCACGTCCGATCGGGGGCGTTCCCTGGAGCGCATGCAGTCGACGAAGTCCTGGACGTGTCCCAGGTGGTAGGCGCCCCGGCCTCGAATATTGTGCCGCGGCTTGCCGCGGGACCGGAACTCGCGCACGGACTTGTCGATCCTGTCGGTCTCGGAATGGACCTCCCATCCGTTGCGGTCGACCACCAGCACGCCGTCGTTACCGTGGAACTGGACACCGTGCTCCCGCGCCTCCGGGCCGCGCCCCACGCCCAGCGCATGTTCCCAGACCATGCTGAAATCGTCGAATTCCCAGATCACCTGTTGGGTGTCGGGCGTCTGCATGGCGTCCCGGGGATACCCGTACTTTCCTCCCACCGAGACCGCCCCCCGGGGCGCCTTCACGTCCATGGCCCAGTTGGCGATGTCGATCATGTGCGCGCCCCAGTCGGTCATGAGACCGCCCGAATAGTCCCAGTACCAGCGAAACGAAAAATGAAATCGATTCAGATTGAACGGACGTTCGGGAGCCGGCCCCAACCACATGTCGTAATCCACCCCCGGGGGAGGCGGCCCGTCCGGCTGAGCCGGCATTTCCCCCTTCCAGTCCAGGTAGGCCCACGCCCGGACCAGCCGGATCTTCCCCAGCTTTCCGCTCTTCACGTAATCCACCGCGTCGGTGTAGTGGGGAGCACTCCTTTGCTGGGTCCCCATCTGGACGACCCGGCCGTGTTTGCGGGCCGCGTCCACCATGACCCGGCCCTCGTGGATGGTCAGAGACAGAGGCTTTTCCACGTAGACGTCCATCCCCGCTTCGCAGGCCATGACGGTGGGAATAGCGTGCCAGTGATCGGGGGTGGCCACCAGGACGGCGTCCAGATCCTGCCGATCCAGAAGGCGCCGGAAGTCCCGGGTCCGGAACTCCGCAACCTGGCCGGCGGGGTCGAGAATCTCGGCCTGGGTCCGGTCCATCTGCGAATGATCCACGTCGCAGATGGCCGCGCACTGGATCCCGTCGATTTCGAGAAACCGCCGGAGATCGCCTCGTCCCCGGCCGCCGCAGCCGATCACTCCAAGACGTATGCGGTCGTTGGCCCCCGCCGTGCGAGCAGAGGAAAGGGCGGACACAGGGCGCCCCGCGGCCAGAGCCGCACCACCCGTGAGGGCCGCCGAACCCGTCAGAAAACCTCGCCGGTTCTGTTTCTTCATGGCGTATCTCCTTTTTTCATCTGGGGCTCCGGCGCAGTCTTGAGATGTTCCAGAACCGGGGTGTCCTGGACGTAAAGGTCCTCGACCACTCCGAAACCGTCGTGGACGCGGAGCAGAACATGAGCCTTCTTCATCCCGGAGCCAAGAGTGCTTCCGGTCGCCTTTTCGGTGCCTGCCGCCAAGTCTTCAGGCAGGTAGAAACGATCATAGGGCAATTGAATGGCCCCCTTCTTTCCGGTCCGGCGGACCCGGACCCTGAGGTAGACACCGGCTTCGGGCGGATCGTCTCGAATGGCGGTAAAACGGCCGAATCCCTCCTGGTCCACCTCCAGGAGGGCGTAGGCCCAGGCCTGCGACGGCCGTTGGACCGGCTCGTCGAGGGGAACCTCTGAAGAGGGTATCCGGAAACGAACCGAGCGCCCCAGAACCGCGTCCTTGGGATCCATGGGCTCCACCCTGAACTTGACTCCGACCCCGTCGCGGAGAGTCCACTCGCGGTGCAGGATCATCCAAGCGGGAACTCCGAGCTGACAGAGGACCACCAAGGCGAACGCCAGTGTCCTGGGCTGGATCATGGCTCCTCCCCCGACGTATGCCCCGAACCGTCATTCGGCGTCTGGAGGCCGCGGAAGCGGCGTCCAAGATATGCATTTGCGAACAGGAAGGCAGCGCCCACAAGGATAAAGCCGATCCCGCGGACCGCCAGACCCAAATCGCTATCGAAGAACCTGGCCGCGATGAGGGCCGCCAAGATGATCATGCCGAGATTGACAGTCCCGATCCTTTCCCGTTGGAGGCCGCGAATCATGACCGATACCCCGGCGGCCAACAAATAGAGATTCATGAGGATCACGGGGACCAGAGTCGACTCCAATGACAACAGGAGAACATGTGCCAGAAACGCCACCGCGCCGAACGAACCCCAGAGCAGTCGTTGAGGACGACCATGAACCAGGCTGAACCAACCCAGGATGACGGACAGAGCGAGGCAGGCCCCGATCAGAACGACTCCCGGCAGGCCGTCCGCCCAATCCCACTCCCTCGCGCCGAAGCGTTCCAGTTGTTGCCAGGCGTCGTGATACGAGAACCGCAAGGCCAGTCCGAATGCTCCCAATCCGCCGATACTCTGGAGAGGACGCCGCCAGATGCGGGGCGCCTGTCCGAACCAGATTTGGCCCGTTAGGTACAGGATGGAGAACAGGCTGGCGAATGCGGCCAAATGAAGCCTTTCCCCATGCTCCGCAATGGTAAAACCGAAACCAAAACCAAGAGAAGCGGCTCCGAGCCAGAGCAGGCAGACAGGACCGGTACTCTGCCGGTCATACCGCAGCAGAGACCAGAGATAAGGTGCCAGCAGCGCCAGCATCCCCCAGTAGAGGAGGGAGCCTTCCCCACCCGCCGCCTCGGAACCGCCCAGAGCCGTCACCCCGACCAGGTAAAGGGCCGCGGCCGTACTGGACCTCGTGAGATAGACGACGGGGACGGCCAGCAACATCCAGGTCAGCAGAAACCGGCTGACGTCTCCCGGGAGGTGATAGGTCTGCGCGATCAGGGCCATGGCCGCACCGACGGCCAGAAACCACAAGCAAGCTGTCCCTTCGCGCCAGGGGCGGGACCGTACGGAACGCAAGAGCACCCAGCCGGCCGCTGCCTGGGCGCCCAGCAGGATTGAGAAGGAGATTCCAGCGCGGAGCGTCCTGGATAGTTCCTGCCAATTGTATGCCAGGACCAGAATGATCCCGAGCCCGATCAGGGCGGAACCGAAAACCGCAGTTACGGTCAGGCCCAACTGGCGGACGGCGGGTCTTGTGGCGACTCGGTAGTGAGAGCTTAGCCGGTTGGCCGCAGCCTGACTCAGGATCCCCCGCGACACCAGATCGGGGAGCTCGGCCAAGAGCCAGTCCGGACCCTGCTTACTCATATCATTTCCGACAGAAGGAGGGCGTACGGTATGTGCGGCGGCGCCTCCTCGACTCTCGCTCCCCGCTCCTCACCTCTCGTCTTCCCTCCCTCTTCGTCCATGCTATGATACATGCTCTTTTGAGAGGGAGGGTGGTCCGGACCCCGCAATCGGCAGGCGCCGTCCCTTCCCTTGAGCAACCGAACAGTAACGTTTCAGGGCTCGTTCCCTGTGTCTCGTCCGGGAGGAACTTCGCAATGACTCAAGAGTGGAAAACGGACAGCTGGTTTGCCAGCCCCTGGAATTTTTCGCCGGAAGCCCAGCAGCAGCTCAACTTCCCCGATCAGATCCGAATTCACGACGTGACCCTCCGCGATGGCGAGCAGCAGACGGGAATCGTGTTCCGGCGGGAAGAGAAGGTGGCCATCGCCAAGAAGCTGGCGGCCGCCGGCGTTCATCGGATCGAGGCCGGCATGCCCGCCGTCTCTGACGAAGACGAGGCGGCCATCAAGGACATCGTCGCGCTGGGCCTGGATTCGGAGATCTTCTCTTTCGCCCGCTGCATGCCTGCGGACGTCAAGCAGGCCAAGGACTGCGGCGTCCATGGGATCATCACCGAGATTCCCTCCAGCGACCACATCATCGCCAACGCCTACGGGAAGGATATGGACTGGGCCGTCAAGGCTTCCATCGAAACCACCCTGGCCGCCAAGGAGGCGGGACTCTACACCGTCTTCTTCACCATCGACAGCACTCGTTCGGACCTGAACCGTTACCTGGATCTGATCGAGCAAGTCTCCACCCAAGGGCATATGGACGCTCTGACGCTGGCGGACTCCTTCGGCGCCTGCTCTCCCGAGGGGATCGCCATGGTGCTCAAGAAGCTCAGGGCCCGTTTCAAGCAGCCCATCGAGATTCATTGCCATGAAGATTTCGGCCTCGGTGTCGCCAACACCATCGCCGCCCTCTCCAACGGTGCTTCGGTGGCACACGTCACCGTTTCGGCCCTTGGAGAACGGGCCGGAAACGTGCCCCTGGAGGACACCGTCATGGCCCTGAAGGTGCTCTACGGCGTTGACGTCGGCGTCAGGACGGAGGAATTCTACGAACTCTCCAAGCTGGTGCAGATGCTGTCCAATGTCGAGCTGCCGCCCAACCGGCCCATCGTCGGCGATTCCCTCTACAAGATCGAATCGGGAATCGTGGCCATGTTCCACCGGCGCTGCAAGAACGTGGAGCCCTTGGAATACATCCCCTTCCTTCCCGAGGTGGCCGGACGTCCCGGTGTCTCGATCGCCCTCGGCAAGGGTGCCGGATTGGCCAACGTGGAGGAAGCGCTGGAGGAGCGTGGAATGAGCGCGACCGCCGATCAGACCAAGGAGATCGTGGATCGCGTGAAGGAGATTTCGATCCGGAACAAGGCGTTGCTGACGGACGAGGAGTTCGACTCCATCGCCGCTGAGGTCATCGGCTCCTGAGCCGCTAATCGAGTACTGCCCCGATTCCCGGGTCGACCAAGGGAGTAAGGAGAAATGTTTCGCAATCTGGATGAATTGGTCGATGCCTCCATCAGGTTGGGCCCAGCCCGAATCGCCGTGGCCGCGGGCCACGACCCGGACGTCATCGGGTCGCTCCAGCTGGCTCGTGAGATGGGTCTGGCCGAGGGAGTGCTGGTAGGCGACAGGAAGAAGATCGAGCCGATTGCGGATGCCGCCGGACTCCGCCTCGATCCGGGACAGCTGATCCACCAGCCGGATGAGAGCGCGGCGGCCCGCCAGGCCATCGAGTTGGTCCGGGAGGGCTCCGCGGATCTCCTGATGAAGGGGAAGATCAACACCTCCGTGTTGATTCGAGCGGTCCTGAATCGGGAGAAGGGCCTCCGAACCGGCCGCCAGTTGAGCCAGGTCATCGTTTTTCAGGTGCCCGGCATCGACCGGCTCATGATCATGACCGACGCCGCCATCAACCTGGCCCCCGATCTGACTCAGAAAGCGGAGATCTGCCGCAACGCCATCGAAGTGGCCCACGCTTTGGGCATCGAGGAGCCCAAGGTGGCAATCCTTTGCGCTCTGGAATTCGTCAATCCCGCCATGCCGGCCACGGTGGACGCAGCGGCTCTGACCATGATGAACCGCCGGGGCCAGTTGAAGGGCGGCTACGTGGAGGGTCCCATCGCCCTCGACGTCCCCATGAGCCGGTTCGCGGCCGACCGCAAAGGGATCGAGACTCCCCTGGTCGAGAGCACGGACGTCTTCATTGCTCCCGACATCGAAGCCGCCAACATCCTCTACCGGGCGATTCTCTATATGGCCGGCGGAGAATCGGGTGGAATCGTAGTCGGGGCCAAAGTCCCCTTGATCCTCCTTTCCCGGGCCGAAACTCCGGAAACCAAGATACGTTCCATCGCCATCGGTCGGCTGGTCGCCCAACACGCCGCCGGCTGACCGGGATCGGACTCCCGCCATGCTAGTCCTGGTCGTCAACGTCGGATCCACCTCCCTCAAGTTCCGTCTCTTCCGGATGGAGAACGAAGAGATTCTGGCCGCCGGCCGGGTGGAACGGGTGGGCAGCCCGTCGTCTCCCTTCAACTATCGGCGCGGCCGGGAACCGGAACTGACGGGAGATCTGGAGTGTCCCGACCAGCGAGCGGCCGTAGACCACGCCCTCAAGCTACTGACCGACCCGGAATCCGGAGTCCTGAACAGCCTGGAAGAACTGGACGCCGTGGGATTCAAGCCGGTGCACGCCAAGGGGATCGCCGATTCGGTCTTCATCACGGATCAGGTCATCGCCGCCATGGAGGAGTACACGTCTCTGGCGCCCGCTCACAATCCTCCCTATATCCAGGCATTCCGTATCTTTCGTGAGATACTTCCCGAGAAGCCGCTGGTGGGAGTCTTCGAGCCCACTTTCCACAAGACCATCCCCGAGGCTGCCCGCACCTACGGCATTCCCTTCGAATGGTCCCAAAAGCACGCCATTCGCCGCTACGGGTTCCATGGCGCCTCCCACCGGTACGTCTCGCTGCGAGCGCCGCAACTGTTGGAAAACCCGGATCGCGAATTGCGGATCATTTCCTGCCATCTGGGAGGCAGCTCCAGCGTCTGCGCCCTCAAAGGGGGCATCTCGGTAGAGACCAGCATGGGCTTCTCTCCCCAGTCCGGTCTTCCCAACGCCACCAGAAACGGCGATCTGGACCCGTTCATCCTTCTCTATTTGCTGGAGAATGAGGATCTCAGTCCTGGACAGCTTCGGGAGCGGCTGGTGAAGGACTCCGGCTTGAAGGGAATCTCGGGGGTCAGCGGCGACGTCCGGGATCTGGAGGAAGCGGCAGGCCGTGGGAACCTGAGAGCCGCTCTGGCCCTGGACGTGCTGGTGCACGAGACTCGCAAGTACATCGGCGCCTATGCGGCGGTGTTGGGCGGACTCGACGCCCTCGTGTTCACCGGCGGCATCGGAGAAAACGGCATCGCGATCCGGCAGAAGATCTGCCAGGGGCTGGAGTTCCTGGGGATCCACCTGGACGCCGGCGCCAACGATTCCCGAGGCTGGGAGGGCTGCATTTCGGCCCCTGGGTCACCGGTCCAGATCCTGGTAATCCTGGCCAACGAGGAGCTGGTCATTGCCCGCGAGACCGCCAAGCTGGTCCGGCGGAGCGGCGATTTCCAATCGCCGATCAGGGGCGATTTGGGGGGACGGAGTCCCCACTCCGCGTAGCGTCTTCCATTCGGGCGAATTGAAAAATGGGGGACAAGAATGTCTCCCCTCCCAGGCTGCGCGCAGACCACCCGCCTGTCTTTCCCCGCTCCTACGGCGAGATCAGAATCTTCTGTCCCGGGAAAATCCGCTGCCTTGGACTCAGTTTGTTCCAGCGGAGCAGGTCCTTGAGCTTCACCCCGTAGGCTCGGGCGATGTCGTAGAGCGTGTCTCCCCGGCTGACCACGTGCGGGCCCGAGGAATTGGAACGACGGACCTTCGAGGCCGAGCGGCGAGCCGCGCCGCCCCTTCCGGAAGGGAATAGTGGAATAGCCAACTCCTGCCCGATCCGGAGCCGGTGGATGCTCCGGAGCCGATTGGCCTGAGCGATGGCCTGGATCGAGGTGGCGTAACGGCTGGCGATCAGCGACAGAGTCTCTCCCTTTCTGACCTGGTGGTGCTGAAGCCTGATTCGCTTCTCGGGTGGAAGTTGGGCCACCTTTTCCTGAGTCAGCGCTCCCCTGCCTACGGGCACCTTCATCCGATACCCGGGGAGCTTATGGGGAGTCACCCGTCTCCTCAGCTCCGGATTGAGGTCATCCAGCATCCGGGCCGGGACCTCGATGAGTTCGGCCAAGGTGTCCAGGTCCACCTGGTGTTCCATGGGGACCAATTCGAATCTCAGTTCGGGATCCGGTTCGACTTGGAATCCGTACCGGGCCGGATTCTTGAAGATTATGGTGGCCGCCAGGTAAGAGGGCACGTAATTCCTGGTCTCCCGGGGCAGGAGCCGCCGACGGGCCATTTCCCAATAGTCGATGCCTCCGTAGCGCCGGAGATTCCGCTCGATTCTCCGGGGACCGCAGTTGTACCCGGCCAGAGCGAGGTACCAGTCCCCGAACTCGCCGTAGAGGTGCTTCAGGTACCGAGCGGCAGCCACCGTGGACTTCAGGATGTCGGAACGTTCGTCGATCCACCAGTCCTGCCTGAGACCATAGAGGCGTCCGGTTCCTCGAATGAATTGCCAGATGCCCCTGGCCCGCGCCCGTGAGACCGCTTTGGGTCGGAAAAGACTCTCGATATGGGCCACGTAGACCAGATCCAGGGGAATACCCTCCCGGCGAAACACGGCCCTGAACATTTCCAGGTAACGGCCCGATCGCTGCAGTCCCCGCTCCATGAAGACCCGGCCGCGCGTCCGGTAGTAGGTCAGAAATCGGAGCACGCGTTCATTGAGGACCACGGGGACGTCAAATTGGGACGTCAGCAGATCCTCGCTGGCCAGATGCTTCAACTTCGGGTCCACCCGAATGGTGAAGACATTGCGGTTGGCCAGCCATTCGATGGGACTGTCCTCATCCCGGGCGCCGTCCAGGTCTTCCAGCCGAAGGTCCTCGATCTTGCCCAACAGGGAGTAATAGGCTCGTTCCAGCTGCCGGTTCAGAGCGGAATCCGCCTCGGGTTCGACCAGTTCATCCAGCGCTCTCAGAAAGTAGTCCCCGCTTTGGTCCGCCAGTCCCTGATTGAACAGCGATTCTCCTTCCAGGTAGAGCTGTCGGGAAGACCGGATCCGCTCCCGCACGCGGTTTTCGGCCATCTCTCGCTGGATCTCCAAATCCAGGTCGGGAGCCTGGTCTTCGGTATCCGCGGCAGGTTGAGTTCGGGCTACCGGTGAACTGTCGGTTGGAACGGGTACGGCGACTCGACGCTGAGGACTGCAGCCGGCGAGCAGGGCCAAGCCGGCCAGGACAGCCACGTGCCTGACGAAGCGCCGCCGAAATCCGGGCACCGAGCCGGCGGAAGGCTCATGCCTTCGCACAGGGACCCACTCCCGGTCTGTTCCAGCTGCCGGCCGAGCCATTTCGGTCTAGGTGTCGCCCTGTTTGACAGCAACGACGTTGTCAAAGAGAGCTTTCGCCCGGGGAAGGAGTTCGATGGCCGTTCGGAGTTGCTTGTCGATGCTCAAACGGACCCGCTGTCCTTCTTCCTCACCCAGGACCCGGGTCATGAGCTGCTGTTCCAGGTAGGTCTTGATCAGGTGCTCGTTTTCGTCGAAATCGGCGTGATTGTAGACGATCTTCTCGTCGCCGAGATATTGCCGGAACCGGCCGAGAACCTTCCCGGTCACCCGATGCTGCTGGCGAAGCCGGCCCTTCTCCGCCTCCGAGAGACTGCTCCAATGTTCCAACTGGCTTGGAAATCGGAACTTGGGATCGAGCTCCCCCTTGGACAGCTTTTCCACGAATTGGCGGAAGCTGTCCTTGCGGGCCAGCTGACGCAGGATCTTGGGAGGCGTCAGCCGAGAGACCTCCTCATCCGGATTGATGCCACCTCCGCCGAAGACAGGCCTCCCGCTGTCGGTCTTGTGCTCGGTCCGTTCCGTCGAAGAATTCTCGCGTCTTCCCGAAAAGTATTCGTAAAAACTTTCAGAGTAGCTGCGCTGGATGAGCCGGTCGCTCGGCGTGTAATACCTGCCGGTGGTCAGAGCCAGGCCTCTGTTCTGTTCCAATGGGTAAATGGTCTGGACCAGCGCCTTGCCGAAGCTGGTCTCCCCCACGATCAGGGCGCGGTCGTGGTCCTGCAGCGCACCGGCTACTATTTCACTGGCGCTGGCGCTGTTGCGATCGATGAGGACGACCATGGGATAACCATGAACCCGCCCCTTGGGCGCCACATACTCGTGGCCTCGCCCCTTGCGCATGCGCGTCCGTACCACCAGTTGTCCCTTGGAGAGAAACCGGTCGGCAACCTGGATCGCCTGGTTGAGGGCGCCGCCCGGATTGTCTCGCAGATCCAATATCAAGGCCTGGAGCTTGGATTCGTCCAACCTTATCAGGGCGTCGTTCAATTCCTCTCCCGTGGTCTCCGAGAATTTCTTGATCTTCACATAGCCGACCTCGTTCGGGAGGTAGAAAGCGAACTCGATCGTGTACATGGGGATCTCGTCCCGTTCCACCGTCATTTCGATGGGTTCGGGAACACCCGGACGCTCGATGGTGATTTGGACCGTGGTCCCCTTGGGTCCTTTCAGGTTGGGGATGACCTCTTCCAGAAGGTCCCAGTCCTCGATCGATTCGCCCCTGATCTTGGAGATCACATCGCCGACCTGGATGCCCGCCCTGTAGGCCGGGGTCCCGACGGAGGGAGGTTTTTCCACCACCACGCGCCCGCTCCCCGGGGATTCTGCCTTGATGCTGATTCCCAGACCGTAATACTTGCCCTTCTGCTCTTCCTGGAGCTTGCTGTAGTCGGCCCGGGAGAAAAAAGAACTGTGGGGATCGAGGGATCTCAGAAGACCCCGAATGCCACTCTCGATCAGGCGGTTCCCGTCCACCTCCCGGGCGTAGTCCGAGTGGATACGATCCAGCGTGGCCGTGAAGGCCTGCAGCAGCCTCTGGGTGTCCTCTTCGAGCGGAGCGCCGGCGATGACCTTCTCGCCCAGCCATCCGCCGAGCAGGGTGACGACCAGGATCGCCAGAACCAGAAATATTCCGAGTCCCTTGTTCGACCGGTCTCCAGAGTAGTCCAAGTTCCCGAGCCCTTTCCGTCCAGGTTTCACCAAGACCGCCGAATGGCGTTGGTTGCCGGGCAGTATAACATCTACGGCCCGCTGCAATAGTCGCCGCGGCATCCGACCGGGTCCGGATCCCGGCGGACGGCGATTCTCTCCGCCCACGCGGATCCATTCCGGTTGACTTGATTTGACGCGGTGACTTACTATTCCCCTTCAGCGAGACGAGGCAATCATGTGGAATTTGGGCTTTCAGGAAGTGGTGATCATCTTCATCATCGCTCTTGTGATCTTCGGCCCTCGGAAGCTTCCTGACCTGGGCAAGTCTCTGGGCAAGAGCTTGGCCGAATTCAAGCGGGCTTCCAACGAGTTGAAACGAACCTGGGAAGACGAGGTTCGGGCCGAGACCGACGAGTTGAAGAAGATCCAGAGAGATATCGATGCGTCGTGATCGACTCCCGGTGGCTCCCGCTCAGCCAATCGACCGTCTTTCATGAATGACTCCCCGGGTTCTCCGCCTCCCCAAGACCCAAGCGCGTCCGAGACTCAGTCGACCGGAGACGCGGAGCAGGAGATCGTCCCGGTTTCCAGTTCCTCCCCGCCACCATCCGATCCCCCGACGCCGGTAGCCCCAACGGACGCCGAAGACGACCCGGATTCTCCCGACGACGAGCTGGGCGCCAAGATGACGTTTCTGGAGCACCTGGACGAGCTTCGGAAGCGCATCCTCTGGAGCGCGGTCGCCGTTGCGGTCGCTTTCATCGGCTGCTGGATCTTCCGCGAGCCCATCTTCGAGTTCCTGGCCGTACCCATCAAGAACGCCGGTATCGAGAAGTTGACGTTCATCAAACCCACGGAGCCGTTCACGATCTACCTGAAGGTTTCTTTCGTCGCGGCCGTCTTCCTGGCCACTCCGGCGATTCTCACGCAGGTCTGGCTCTTCATCGCCCCGGGCCTGTACCAGCGGGAGAAGCGCTACATCATCCCCTTCCTGGTCTCATCGACGGCGCTGGTCCTGCTGGGCGGCACCTTCGCCTACTACGTCATCCTCCCCACGGCGCTCGACTTTCTGATCAACGAGTTCGGCAGCGCCTTCCAGCCCATGGTCACCGCCATCGAATACTTCAATTTCGAGGTGATCATCATTCTGGGCATGGCGGCCATTTTTCAGCTTCCGGTGATCGTGGCCTTCCTCTCCATGTTCGGACTCATCACTCCCGGCTTTCTCTGGCGAAACTTCCGCTATGCCTTTCTCCTCATGGTCATGGTTGCAGCCGTGGTATCTCCCACCACGGACGCCATCAACCTGTTCCTCTGGAGCGGGCCCATGGTCATGCTCTACCTGGTGAGCATCGTCATCTCGTGGGTGTTCAAACGGAGAGCCGAGAAACGGGCCGGAATGTAGATTCGAGAGCGGGTTGAGCGGGCGGCGGATGCCGGCGGCGGGTGTGATCAGCGCTGCTGCCTACCAGGCTCAGAACTCGATCGACGTGAGTCCCATCTCCTCGACGTCGTACTCTTTCTTGTAGGCGGGATCGACGTAGATAAAGCTCTCCTCCCGCAGGCCCTCCACGTACTTCTTGAGCTGGGGCGCGGCTTTCTTGACGTAAAGCTGCTGCTGGATGTGGCGCCGCACCGTTTCCAGATCCAATTGCCGCTTGGGCGTTCGCTTCAACAGCTTGAGAATCTGAAACCCGTAGTCGGCCTCGATGAGGTCACTGGACTCCCCCGCTTTCAACTTGGTCACGGCCGCTTCCTGAACCTGCTGCATGGACCCCCGCTTGAAGGACCCGATCGCCCCTCCCCGATTGGCGGTGGGACCCTCGGAATGCTCCTTGGCCAACTCTTCGAACGAGCCTCCCGCCTGGAGCCGTTCCAGAACTCCCTGGGCCTTGGACTGAACCTGGTTCTTCTCCTTGCCCTCGGTCAGAAACAGGATCTCGGCCAACTCCACCTCCTCGGGCTCGGTGTACTGTTCACGGTTCTGATCGTAGTACTCCTGGATCTCCGGGGTCAGCAGTGTGATCCGGGAATAGACCATGGCGCCCAACAGGCGTTCCTGTATGAATCTCTGCCTCAGCCTCTCCCTCATTTGAGCGAGGTTCAAACCTTGCCGGCGCATAGCCTGATCCATGGCCTCGAGGCTGGGAATTCCACTCTCCTTGCGCATCGTTTCGAGGTGGGCCGAGACGTCGTCGTCGACATTGGGGGCCACGCCAAGTTCCTCGGCCTTCTGCAGGAGCAGGCGGGTGTCAATCATTTCACGCAATACGTGTTTTTTCTGCGTCTGCCAGATGCGCATCGCACGTTCCCGATCCTGTATCCGCCGCCGCACATCGGATTGGACAACGAACAACTCGTGGTCCAGGTCCCTGCGGGTGATGATCTGGTCGTTGATCCGGGCCACGATCTCGTCCAGGAGAACCGGCTCCGGAGGCGGCGCCTGCGGCTTCCTTTGCGCAGGCCGGGGCGGATCTCCCGCCACTCCCTGGTCCTGTCCCCGAACCGGCCCGGACAACAGCAGGACCCCAGCAATCGTCATCACCTTAATTTGGCGCGGAAACATGATCATCGCTCTCCCGGAAGTCGAGTTCGCTGTCGTAGATCCGGAGTGAGGCCCCGGCCAGCAGGTCCTCGATATAGGAATCCACTGCGGCGCTCTCCTGCTTTGCAATCAAAGTCGAGAAGATCCCCTCTTGAACATGGTAAAGACTCTTGTGGTGCCGCGGTATCCATTCCTCCACCATGAAGAGGTGGTACCCATGCCGGGATCGAAACACGTTACTGACCTCACCCGGCTCGAGCGACAAAATGACCTTTTCGAACTCACTCGGCAGTTGACCCCGCTCGAAGGTCCCCAAGGACCCGCCGGATTCCGCGGTCAGGCCCTTGGAGTGCAATCGGGCCGTCTCCTGGAACTGCCGTACATCTCCCGGCTCCAGCGTTTCCAGGATTTCCTGGGCTCGATCCCGGTCGTCCACCAAAATCTCCAATACCCTTCCCGAATCGCCGACCCGAAACTGTTCGTCGTGACTCCCATAAAAGTTGCGAATGTCGGATGAGGTCACTCCCACGTGATCCCGGACCTTCAGCTTAAGCAACTTCTGAGTTGTGAGGAATCGGCGCAAGCGTTCGGAGAACTCGGAGTCTCCGGCTTCGATCTGAAGATTCCCCATCTGCTCCTCCAACTCCTCGTCGGCCACGCTGATGCCGTCAAGCCGAGCCTGATGCAGAAGCATTTTCTCCACCACAAAGTCACGAAACCGGCTTCTCCGAAGCGGGTCCTGTCCCGGGTCCGACTCAGTCCTCAAGTAAGCTTCGAATTCTCGAAGAGTAATCTGCTCCTCGTCCAACTGCGCCACCAGAGTCTCCTGTTCAGGCGAACGGCCGTCTCCCGCCGGAAGCCCGCAGGCGACCCACCCCAGATGAAGCAGCACCACCGTCCCGATCCAACTCCGGCCCAGTGTCCCACCGGCACGAATCGGTACGAGATTCGCGAGCATCGCGGTCCATTCTATCAGTCCGCACCCGATATCGCCGTGCCGGAGCCCCCGGCCGCACTGAACTCACAGACTCGCTGCCTGACAGGATCTCATCCTTCAACAGTCCGGACTCCTGATTTCTCGTTTCTCCACCCTCTCCCTGATGCTCTCGAGCACCGCGTTGACCGACGCGAAGAGGGCCGCCGGATCAGAAGAAGGGACTCGAAGGTTGAGAACCCCGCCTTGAGCCAGAGTCAGATCGGTCCTCTCCTGGACCAGAGCGACGACGTCATGCGGAGACACCGGCGTGTCATCCCTGAACCTAAACGCAACCCTCGGGCCCCGGAGGTCGATGGAACCGATTCTCAAGCGATTTGCGCTCAGCCGCAACGCTCCATATTCGAAGAGATTCGAGACGGAACGCGGGTACTTGCCGAAGCGGTCTTCAACCTCCTCCTTCAGGCTTTCCAAAGATCTCCGGCTCGACAGAATGCTCAGCCGCTTGTAGAGCCAGAGTCGCTGACTCGGGTCGCCGATGTAGTGTTGCGGAATGTGGATGTCCAGACCGAGGTCGATACTGATGCGGATCTCCTCCTGGACCTCCTCTCCCTTCAACTCCCGAACCGCCTCCTGAAGCAGCTTCAGATAGAGCTCGAAACCGACGGCATTGATGTGCCCATGTTGTTCCTGCCCCAGAAGATTGCCCGAGCCGCGGATCTCCAGATCCATGGCGGCGATGCGAAATCCGGAACCCAGGTCGCTGAATTCCCGGATGGCCGCAAGGCGCTTGGCGGCGGCGGTGCTCAGAGTTTCCTCGGACGGAATGAGCAGATAGGCGTAGGCCCTGCGATTGGAGCGCCCGACCCGGCCCCTGAGCTGGTAGAGCTGGGCGAGTCCGAACCGGTGGGCCCGGTTCACCAGGAGAGTATTGGCCCGGGGGATGTCCAGGCCGTTTTCGATAATGGTGGTGGCGACCAGCACGTCGTAGCGATAGTCGAGGAAATCCAGCATGACCTTTTCAAGCTGATTCTCCCTCATCTGGCCGTGCCCGACGGCGACGCGAGCTTCGGGCACCGTCTCCTGGACCATGCGCGCGATGGTGTAGATGGTCTCCACCGAGTTGTGGACCAGGAAGATCTGTCCCTGGCGCTTCAACTCCAGGTCGATGGCGTTGCGGATCAGCGAACGACTGAACCTGACCACGGCGGTCTGAATGGACAAACGGTCCTTGGGAGGGGTCTCGATAATGGAGAGGTCGCGTACACCCGTCAGCGACATGCTCAGAGTGCGAGGAATCGGCGTTGCCGAGAGATTGAGCACGTCCACGCGGGTCTTCAACCGCTTGAGCCGTTCCTTTTGGGCGACCCCGAACCGTTGCTCCTCGTCCACCACGATAAGACCCAGGTCCCGGAACCGGACGTCCCGGGAGAGGAGACGATGGGTTCCAATGAGAACGTCGGTCTTCCCCGATTCCGTGTGCTCCAGGATCTCTCGTTGCTGGCTGCGGTTGCGAAGGCGGCTGATCATCCCGATGGAGACGGGAAACCCCTTGAAACGCTCGCGAAAGGTGTTGTAGTGCTGCAGCGCCAGGACGGTCGTGGGGGTCAGGACGGCAACCTGCTTGCTGTCGTTGACCGCCCGGAAGGCGGCTCTCATGGCCACTTCGGTCTTTCCGTATCCCACGTCTCCACAAATCAGGCGATCCATGGGCCGCGGCGCCATCATGTCCTTCTTGACAGCCTGGATGGCGGCAGCCTGGTCGGGAGTCGCGTCGTAGGGGAACGCCGCCTCGAACTCCCTGACCAGGGCGTCGTCCTCCGGGAAAACATGCCCCCGGGCCACCTCCCGTTGCGCGTACAACTTGAGCAGATCCTCGGCCATGCTCCGCATGGATTTCTTGATCCGCGTCTTCGTCCTCTTCCAGGAAGCGCCTCCCAATCGATCCAACCGCGGTTTGGATTCGCCGGAACTCCGATACTTCTGGAGCTGATCCAGCCGATCCGCAGGGACGTACAGCTTGTCGTCCCCCCGGAAACTGACCACCAGGAACTCCCGGGCGTCGCCGCCGACACCCAAAGACCGAAGTCCCCGGAAGTGTCCGATTCCATGATCGACGTGAACCACATAGTCCCCGGACTTCAGATCCCGGAAGTCGGAGAGGAAACTGGCGGCCGGGTCGGGCACGCTCCGGGGCGGCGCGGGAGCCTGGGAAACCTCCGCGAACAGGTTCTCTTCGCCCAACAGGCGCAAACCCAGGCTGGGAGAGTGGAAACCCTCGGAGAGCCGTCCCTGGATCACGGCGGTTCGGTGAACCAGGGCGCTGCCGAACCCGGAAGCACGATGCAGATGAATATCGTACTCGCGAAAGATATCGACCAGCCGGTCGACCATCCCCGGCGTCTTCATCACGAAGACGACCCGTTCTCGCCTGGCCCATTCCTCAAGGTCGGCCAACAGACCCCGAAATTGGCCCGAGTACTGCCGCTCGATCCGGAAATCGAAACGCTCTGTCTCTGCCCGGTCCTGAAACAGCCGGTTCAGGTAGAAGGTCGGACATTGCTTCGTCCAACTCTCCATCACCTCCACGGACCAATACAGCCGGTCCGGCGGCAGGGCGAGATCTCCGTTGGCCGTGCGTTCTCGATAACTCTGCTCCCATCGTTCCCGAATCCTCCCGTGCTCATTCCGGAGTTCATCCCAGTCGGACAGAACCAGCGTCGGGGACGATCTGCCTTCCGCTTGGATGAAATCCAAAAGATGATGGGGGGTCCGGACCACGAGGGGCAGCAATGCCTCGAACCCATTGAAGAGCTCGCCGTTGGCCGTGAACTGGAGTCTTTCCTCCAGGGCCTGAGCGAATCGAACTTCCGACCAGTGCTCCGGAGCTTCGCGGTGCCAACGAGCGATGTCTCGGGCCGTGACGCCCAGTTCTCTCATGGGAACCACACGGCATCCGGGCACCAGCGCTACCGAGCGCTGGGAGGTCGGATCGAATTCGCGGATGGACTCGATCTCGTCTCCGAAGAACTCGATGCGGACGGGAGCCGAAGCCGACGGAGGGAAGACATCGATGATGCCGCCCCGCATGGAGTACTCCCCCACGCTGCTGACCGGGTCTTCCCGGACGTAACCCACTTCGTCCAGAGTTCGGGTCAGGTGATCCGGAGGGAAGAACCTTCCCACCTCCAGGTCGAGACACTGGCTCATGAAGGTTTGAGGAGAGGGAAGCCGGGGTCCCAGGGCGGTCAAAGTCGTGAGGATCAATCCCTGTTTCGCGCGGCGTATCCTCCAGAGAGCGGCGGCTCGAGCCACCGCGATCTCGGGGTGGGGAGAGAGCCCGCGATAAGGATCCGCTTCGGACCCGGGAAGAAGCAGGACCTGATCCCGGCACTCTTGGGGCAGGAACAGCCGAAGATTCTCCGCCATGGTCTCCAGATCCCGATTGCGCGGACACAACCAGACATAGAAGCCGGGATTCCTGCGATAGATCGAGGCCAGCACCAAGGCCGAATCGGCTCCATGCAGGCCCTCGATCCGCCGGTTTCGGAGGGCTTTCTCAGCCAGCGTCTCGAACAGGTATTCTGCTGTGGGAAACCCTGGGCTCGGGGTCTCCCGGGATGGTTGCAAAGGCGATTCCGGACTCACGACCGCTCCTGCCGCCTGGTTTCGTCCGGCGCCGCCAGACGTGCTTGGGAGCACCGGATCTGCGCGGCAATCCCTGCCACGCATTCTTCCAGATGCTCCCGATCCTCTCCTTCCGCCATGATCCTGACCACCGGTTCGGTCCCGGAGCAGCGCACCAGGATCCGGCCCTTGCCCCGCAAGGACTCTTGAACGGATTCGATTCGACCGCGGACTCTCCGATCTTCCAGCAGGTCCCGCCTCCGCCCTCCCACGGGTACGCTTCGCAGAACTTGCGGCCGGAGTCTCAGGCCGGCGCTCAACCGGGCCAGCGAACGCCGTTCCAGAAGCAGGATCTGAGCGATTTTCAGAGTGGTCAGGATACCGTCTCCCGCCATTGAGTGCTCTCCGAGAATGATGTGGCCCGAAGGCTCGCCACCCAGAGAGACTCCTTCCTCCAACATGGATTCCAGGACGCTTCTGTCTCCGACTCGGGTCCGGACCAGGCCGACTTCCAGGGCAGCCAGGGCAGCCTCCAGGCCCAGGTTGGACATGACGGTGGCGACGACGCGTCGGGTCGGCAGGAGATTTCGCTCCAGCAGGTGCCTGGCCAGAACATAAAGGATGTGATCCCCGGTCAGGAGCCTTCCATGGTGATCGGCAAGGATGGCGCGGTCTGCGTCACCATCGAAGGCGGCGCCGAAGTCGGCGCCTGTCCGCATTACGGTTCGAGCCATCCACTGTGGATGAACCGCCCCACAGGCTTGATTGATGTTTCGGCCGTCGGGCGGGGCATCGGTCACCGTAACGCGAGCCCCAAGGTCACTGAAGAGCCGGGGCGCCACCTGGGACGCGGCTCCGGAAGCGCAATCCAGAACCAGCTTCAGGGGCTCCAGACTCTCCACTTCCAAGACCGACCGCAGAAACCCGGAGTACCTCTCGAGACAGTCGGGATCGGTTCGGACCAACGCCGGCGGATTCGAACCGGGCGTCGGCGGCACGGAGGAAGAGGAGCGTTCCGCCTCCAGATGCGTTTCGAGGGCCAGTTCCTCACGCCGCGACAGCTTCCGCCCCCGCTCCGTGAAGAATTTCAGACCGTTGTCGCTATAGACGTTGTGAGAGGCCGAGACGATAACGCCGGCGTCGAATTCCGATTCCCGGCAGAGCACGGAGATGGCGGGCGTCGGCAACACGCCGGCGGAGGTCACACGGACGGCGGCGCTCGAGAGACCTCGGATCAAGGCCTCTTCGATCCAGGGGCCGCTTTCTCGAGTGTCCCGCCCTACGACTACCGACCGGCACCCTTGGCGGGCGAGGCACCGGCCGATTTGAAAAACGGTTGCAGGGTCGAGAGGAGGCTCGCCCGCCACTCCTCGAATTCCGTCGGTCCCGAAGAGACTGGACATTCGAACTAGCTCGCACTACTTGCCGGATCGCCGGCCATACGACGTGACCAATCTCGGCTTCAGTTCCCTACGATGATTCATCGAGGTCTCCCGGGCCCGGAGCGTGCGGCAGGAGACGACGGACTAACGCCTGACCCGGACCTTGACCTGTGCCGGCTCCATCGCCTCTACCCGGTAGAGGTCTTCCAAGTCTTCCACCTCGGAAACCGACACGATTTCGGGAAGAATCTCGTAGGGATTCCGGCTGGGCTGGAGATCATTCGCCTCCACCCGAACCCGAAAATCCTTGCTGGAAACCTCGCCTTCGAAAGAGATGGGCACCGACACGATCAATTTCAACGAGCGGGTCACGAGACTGGTCCCGTCTCTCGGAGGGTCCAATTCCACGGGAACACGGGTCAGCGTGAGCTGGCGCCTTTTTTCCTCGATCAGGAGCTGCAGGACTACGGACGCACCACTATCGATCCTGAGGCGCGGACTGGGTGGGTCCACGTCGACCTCCGCGTCGAACCCTGAGGAACGGCCGGAGATGTCCAACGGTTCGGTTGCAATGGCGGAAACCTTGGCCAACTCTGCCTCCAGACCCGATATTTGCAACTCCTGGGGCGACGTCAATACTTCAACCAGTTCGTACCCCTCCTCCGGTTCGCCCTCCAATCGCGGCCGAACTTCCACCATCTTGACGTGGATCTGTTCCAACTCCAACTGGAGCGGGTTGGGCGCAATGCTCAAGACCTCCACCCCCAGCGGACGGTTGCTGATGTTGCGCTCGTTCAGGGAAATCTGGACGTTGCCGGCCACCATCGTCTGGAGATCGATTTCAGCCGACATGCGGCCCTCCACTTCCTCGACGGCGATTCGGCGCCGCGAACGGATGGTCACCTCCACCTGCCGCTGGTAGTCGGTGGAGATGGCCAGGTCCGGCGCCAGGTTGACGAACTGGACCGGGACCGTCACGACTCGAATGACCTCGTCCTTGACGCCTAATAGATTCCAGAGCAGGAACGAAAGGCCCAGAGAGACCAGCTTCAGGCCGGGATTGTTCAGGAGCCACTGGCGTGGACGAATCATGCGGGCTCGGGACTCCTCTGGGCTGCTTGAGCCGACGGGCTACGGGGAGTTCCCATCAACTCCCGCAGCAACGCCAACAGCTTCGGACCCTTCAGGTCCTGGATCATATTTCCCTGGAACGCAATCGAAACCCGGCCGGTCTCCTCGGAGACGATAATGGAAATGGCGTCGGTTTCCTCCGAGATCCCGAGACCGGCCCGATGGCGGCTTCCCCATCGGCGACTCAGGTCTGGACTAGTGGTCAGGGGAAGGTAGCAACCCGCCGCGGCGATACGGTCGGACTGAATGATCACGGCCCCGTCGTGGAGTGGACAGCCCGGGCTGAAAATACTCAGCAGCAGGTCATTTCCGAGCAGGGCATCCAGTTTGATCCCCGTCTCGATGTAGTTGCGGAGGCCTATTTCCCGCTCCATGACGATCAATGCCCCGGTTTTTTCCCGGGATAAGCGAACCGCCGTCGCTACCAATCCGTTCAAGTTGACCCGCTCCGCCGACGTGAACAAGGGAAGGAAGAACCTTCCCCGGCCCAGCGCCGCCAGTCCCCGGCGAATTTCCCTCTGATAGATAATGATGGCGGCCAGGATGAAGTTGATGAAGAAGTTCGAGAACAGGGTCTCCACCATCTGGAGTTCCAGACTCCGGGCCAGATAGTAGACCATCAGAAGTCCCATGACTCCCAACGTGATCTGCAAGCCGCGGGTGCCTTTGAACAGAAGCAGAATGTGGTAGATGAGGACGGCCACCACCAGGATGTCGAGCAGATCCCGGACACCTAGCTCGAAAAGACCGGAGAATGCGTCCACTTCAGCAGATTCTCCTTTCGCCCAGTATCGAGTCGGCTATGCGGAGCGCATGGGCCATTTCAGTCAGATCGTGGACCCTCACGATGTGGGCTCCTCTGACCACCGCCATAACCACCGAAGCCGCCGTCGCCAGCAGCCTCTCCTGCACCGGGATGTCGAGGATTTTGCCGAGAAAGCTCTTTCGGGACGTACCCACCAGAATCGGGAACCGGAGCCTGCCCAACCGCGATAACCGATTCAGGATCTTGAGGTTGTCTTCTACTGTTTTGCCAAACCCGATTCCGGGATCAAGAACGATTCTATCATGCGCAATTCCGGAACTGCGGGAAAGTTCCACGGCCCGGTTCAGATCCTGTTCGATCTCATTCAGAATGTCCCGGCTGGGAGGCAGGGTCTGCATGGTTCGCGGGGTTCCCCGCATGTGCATGAGCACGATGGCGGCGCCGGTCCTTCCCGCAATCTCCGCCACATCCGGGTCCGACTTCAGCGCACCGACGTTGTTGACGATATGGGCGCCTGCGTCCAGGGCGGCCGCAGCCACGCGCGACTTGTAGGTGTCGATGGAGACGAGACAGGAGGTCCGGCCTCGGATTCCCTCCAGGACCGGCAGCACTCGGTGCAACTCTTCCTCAACCGAGATCGGAGCGACGCCCGGACGAGTGGACTCGCCTCCGATGTCCAGGATGTCGGCGCCCTGGGCCGCCAGTTCCAGACAACGGTCGACGGCTTGGTCCGGATCGAGGAACTTGCCGCCGTCGGAGAAGGAGTCGGGAGTGACGTTGATCACCGCCATGGTCCGGGTGGTCGGACCCAGCTCCAGACTCCTGTCCCGGGCTCGCAGGGTAAAGCTTTTCCGGCCGTCTCCGAGTGCGGTTCCTGGGTGGCTGTCCTGCATGGAAGAAGAATGGGGCCGGTGCCGGCTGGAGAAATAGAACCGGCGCACCCTCCGGCCTCCACCCGCGCTCCGCCGGTGACGGATGGAAGGAATCAGGCCGGCGCCGGGCGCTCCTCAGGCTTCACCAGAGGAGGTAGGGACGAAGCGACCTTCTCCTGCGGATCGGCAGATTCTTCCGCCTCATCCTCGGCCGGAGGTGCGGGTTTCCGCGCGGGAATCCGGATTTTCCGACCCTGGATCACGGCCTTGACCTCGTCCCCGTCGAGGGTCTCGAACTCCAACAGCGTCTCCGCCAACCGGATCAACGGCATCCGATCGGCCTCCAGGATCTCCTTGGCCCGATCGTAGCTGTGCAGAATCAGCCGCTCGACCTCCTTGTCGATCTTGACGGCGGTGTTTTCGCTGTAGTCCTGGTGTTGTGCGATTTCCCGGCCCAGGAAGATCTGCTCTTCCTTCTTGCCGTAGGTGAGCGGCCCCATCGCCTCGCTCATGCCCCACTCGCACACCATCTTGCGGGCCAGATCGGTGGCTCGCTCCAGATCGTTGGAGGCCCCGGTGGTGCAACTTTCCAGGAAAATCTGCTCCGCTACCCGTCCACCCATGAGAATGGTGATGGAGGACTGCATGTATTCCTTAGTGTAGTTGTACTTGTCCTCCTCGGGCAATTGCATGGTGACGCCGAGGGCCCGTCCACGAGGAATGATGGTGACCTTGTGCAGAGGATCGGCGTCGGGCAGCTTGAAGGCCACGAGGGCGTGCCCCGCCTCATGGTAGGCGGTGCTGCGCTTCTCCTCCTCGTTCATGATCATGGACTTGCGCTCCTTGCCCATGAGCACCTTGTCCTTGGCCTCCTCGAAATCCTCCATGTTGACGGCCTTGCGGTCGTACCGCGCCGCATTGAGCGCCGCCTCGTTGACCAGGTTGGCCAACTGGGCGCCCGAGAAGCCGGGGGTTCCCCGGGCCAGCACCGAGAGATCCACGTCCTCGGCCAACGGAGTCTTCCGGATATGGACCTTGAGAATGGCGTCCCGGCCCTTGATGTCCGGCAGCGTGACCACCACCTGACGGTCGAATCTCCCCGGACGCAACAGGGCCGGGTCCAACACGTCCGGACGGTTCGTGGCGGCGATCAGGATGACGCCTTCATTGGACTCGAACCCGTCCATCTCCACCAGGAGCTGGTTCAGGGTCTGCTCCCGTTCGTCGTGCCCGCCGCCCAGACCGGCGCCGCGATGGCGGCCCACGGCGTCGATCTCATCGATGAAGACGATGCAAGGCGCGTTCTTCTTCCCCTGTTCGAAGAGGTCCCGAACCCGGCTGGCTCCGACACCCACGAACATCTCGACGAAATCGGAACCGCTGATGCTGAAGAAGGGCACATTGGCTTCGCCGGCGATGGCCCGGGCCAGCAAGGTCTTGCCCGTTCCCGGAGGTCCCATCAGGAGCACGCCTTTGGGAATCCGTCCCCCCAACTTCTGGAATTTCTGGGGCTCCTTGAGGAAGTCGATGATCTCCTGAAGTTCTTCCTTGGCCTCCTCCACTCCGGCCACGTCCTTGAAGGTCACCTTTTTCTGCTGGCTGGTGGAGAGACGGGCGCGGCTCTTGCCGAAGGAGAGGGCCTTGTTCCCGCCGCTCTGCATCTGACGCATCAGGAAGATCCAGAAGGCCAGGAAAAGAATGATGGGAAACCAGGAGGTCAAGATCACGTAGATCCACGAACTCTGCTCGCTCTCGTTGACCTCGACCACGACCCCTTTCGCGTCCAGTTGGTTGGCGATGGTCTCTTCGGAGCCCTTGGGGATCATGACGCGGAAGGATCGGAGGGTTTCGGACGCGGCGGAATCGTACTTCCCCTCGACCTTGTTGCCGGTCATGGTGATCTCTTGAATCTTGCCGTCGGCGAGCGTCTGAATGAACTCCGAATAGTTGAGCTGATCCACCTCGCCGCTCTTGACGGTGCTCAGGAATTGCCAGAGAGCGACCACCGCCACGATGACGACCACCCAGAGAAAGATGCTCCTTGCGGTAGTGTTCAAGACCGGACCTCCCGAGGCGCAACTACGTCAGACACTCTTCCATTATAGGGAAATGCCCTGAGCCTGAACACGCCCCCCGATAGTTTCATCATTTTCCGCAGATTTCCCGCGGCGCTTCACTATAGACGACGACCACGCCTGCCAGGTTCCCTTGAGACGGGACGCTCATCCAAGACGTGAATCATGACGGCCCCCTTCTCGCCCGGACCGGCCCTGACCCGGGGGTCAATGGGAAGGCCCTCCACCCAGAGCAGCCGGCCTTCGTCCTCCACCACCACCAGGGTGTCGCGCGCACTTCGGGGAATTCGGTGCTGCAGGAAGAGCCGCTTGAGTTTCCTTCCACATGGACCCGGATAACGGTCCCCGTCAAGACGGCTCCGTACCGTCAAGCTGGCGCCTGGAAAACGAACCAGCAACTGGCCCGTGTCGCCGGTCGGAGACGTCAGCCGGCGGCAGACGACGCGACGCCCCGTTTCCGGAATGGTCA
Source organism: Acidobacteriota bacterium (assembly GCA_965231825.1). GTDB lineage: Bacteria > Acidobacteriota > UBA6911 > RPQK01 > JAJDTT01 > JAJDTT01. The sequence goes on from OZ246889.1 coordinate 476,475, forward strand.
CCTCCCCGGGAACCGGAAGCCGGTGACTGAAACGGACCGGCAGGGTCCCCTTTGCCAGCCGCAGGTGGTCGAACTCCAGGCCGGCTTCAATTCCCCCCGGCAGATGAATCCGTCTGCCGCTCTGTCCCGAGACCAGGTCCAGAACCCTGTCGACGTGCTCCAGGCCCAAACCCCGGAGATCTCCCTTGCAGGCCGTCACCGAACGCCGGACCACCTCTTTCCTGAGAGCCGGCGCCAGGCCGAGAAGCGTCTCCACCTTGAGCCAGACCTCGCGGGCACTGCGGCCCCGCGTCTCCCGGCACGATGCAAAGGCCCTGCGCCCCTCCTCTTCCAGAAAATCCGCCAGCTCCTGGAAAAGCCGGGCGGACCGTCCCAGGGTCGGAATCAAGGCTGGGTTCAGACGGGTTCTCATGTCGGGAATCAGGTGGTGGCGGACCCAGTTGCGATCGTACCGGAGGTTCTGGTTACTGGAATCCTCCCGGAAAGGCTGCCCCCGGCGCTCAAGGAAGCCCAGAATTTCTTCCCGGTCCCTCTCCAGCAACGGGCGGACCATGCGGACCGGGCTCTCCTCCGACCCGTGAGGGCAAATCTCCCGTGCCGGGAAGATTCCCGACAATCCCATGGGACCGGAGCCGCGCGCCAGCTTCAACAGGAAGGTCTCGGCCTGGTCCTGGAGATTGTGCCCCGTGGCGACGACTGATCCGCCGGCCGCGGCGACCTCGTAGAGGAACCGATAGCGGACCCTCCGGGCCCGATCTTGAAGATTCTCACCCGGTCCCACCTTCAGTCGGTGCGATCGAACGTGGAGCGGGATCTCCAACTGCCGGCAGAGCGTTTCGACAAAGCCCGCGTCCCGGTCGGATTCGGCTCCCCGAAGGCCGTGATTCACATGGAGGACCGAGAGTGAAAGCGGCCACTCGAGCTTCAATTCCTCGAGGGCCAGGAGCAGTGCCACCGAGTCGGGCCCGCCAGACACCGCGCACAGCACCGAACCACCCGGCTTCAGCAGCGAAAACCGCTTGATGGTGTCCCGGACTGCGGATACGAAGAGATCCATTGCGCTGCTCGACGACTGCTGCGGCCCGAATCAAGAGGGGCCGGCAGAAGAGGTTTCCTCCTACCAAAAGAACGACGCTCTTGACAAAATCGTGGACGCCAACCTATTATTCCATTTCTTGTCCTTATCCAGAGTGACGGAGGGATCGGGCCCTAGGATGTCACGGCAACCGGCCCTTGAATGGTACGGTGCCAATTCCCGCAGACGGGTTCGCCCGCTTGTCTGAAAGATAAGCCCGGTTGCGTGGGAGCCCTTTCTCAGCGGGAAAGGGCTTTTTTGTTGTTTGGCCCTTCGATCTGCCGGGACAGGGGAAAGGCGAAGCAGGATGAGTTACTTGACAGGTTTGCGCTGCAAGGAGTGCGGACACCTCTACCCTGCGGATCGAAGCTTCATCTGTCTGGAGTGCTTCGGTCCCTTGGAGGTCCTGTACGACTACGAACGGATCGGGGCCGATCTGGACCCCCGCAAGATCGCGACCCGTTCCCCGAATCTATGGCGCTACCGGGAGTTGCTGCCTTTGGACGGAGCGCCGGTGACCGGATTCCACTCCGGCTTCACTCCTCTGATCCGGGCGGACCGGCTGGCCCGCCGGCTGGGCCTGAAGGAACTCTATCTCAAGGACGATTCCGTCAATCACCCCAGTTTCTCCTACAAGGACCGGGTCGTCTCCGTCGCCCTGAGCCGGGGGAGGGAGTTGGGATACGAGGTCTTCTCCTGTGCATCCACCGGCAATCTCGGCAACTCCGTGGCGGCCCACTGCGCCCGCACCGGTTTTCCCTGCCTCATCTTCATTCCCAAGACGACAGAACCGAGCAAGATCCTCGGCTCCCTCATCCATGGGCCCGAACTTGTGGGCCTGGAGGGCAACTACGACGACGTGAACCGCCTCTGCGCCGAAATCGGCGACCACTACGGCTGGGGATTCGTCAACGTCAACCTCAGGCCCTACTACACCGAAGGGGCCAAGACCCTCGGTTACGAGATCGTGGAACAGTTGGGTTGGCGCCTCCCCGACCACCTGGTCCTTCCCACGGCCGGGGGGACCCTCCTTCCCCGTGTCGTCAAGGCTCTCGACGAGGTGGTGCAACTGGGTTGGGCCGGCGGCCGCACCAAGATCCACTGCGCTCAGGCGGCCGGTTGCGCGCCCGTGATCCGGTCCCTCCATCAGGGACTCGACTACATCAATCCCGAGAAACCGAACACGGTAGCCAAGGCCATCGCCATCGGAGACCCGGCCGACGGCCCCTACGTGCTGCAGGACGTTCGCCAATCCGGCGGCTGGGGCGAGATGGCCGAAGACGAGGAAATCCTGGACGCCATCCGCCTTCTGGCCGAGACCGAGGGCGTCTTCACCGAGCCGGCCGGAGGGACCACATTGGCCGTCACCATCAAGCTGCTCCGCCAGAACCGGATCCAGCCCGACGAATCGGTGGTGGTGGGGATCACGGGGAACGGCTACAAGAGCCAGGACGTCTTCATGGGGAGCGCCCAGATCGCGACGGTGATGCGTCCGAACCTCATGGTCTTCCGGGAATGGTACGAATCCCGGGAAGACGCTCACACCGTGGCGTCGGCCGCCGTCTGAGCCAGACCGCCAAAGTGCCGAATCGACCGTCGCTGCCGCGTTGATGTGGCGCCGTCCGTTCGGTTATATTCGAACGCCGTTGGCGGTGTAGCTCAGTGGTCAGAGCAGGCGGCTCATATCCGCCGAGTCGGGGGTTCGAGTCCCTCCACCGCCATGCCAAATAACCGACCGCAGTCGGATTGACGTCGAATCTCCCAATGACACTCACCATCCGCCCCCGCCGTCTGCGAACCAGTCCCCGATTGCGCCGCATGGTCCGGGAGAACCGCCTCGAGCCGGGACAGTTGATTTATCCCATGTTCGTTCGCAAGGGGCGGGGCGTCCGGGAGGAGATCCCCTCCATGCCGGGCCAGTTCCGATACTCGGTGGACCTTCTGGTCCCGGAGTTGGAACGGGTTCAGGAGTTGGAGATCGCCGGAGTGATGCTCTTCGGAATCCCGGACCCCTCGGAGAAGGACGCACTGGGAACCCCGGGTTACCGGGAGGACGGCCTCATTTGCCGGGCTCTCCGGGAAGCCAGGGAGAAAGTGGCGGACCTGCTGCTGATCGCGGACGTCTGCCTCTGTGAGTACACCGACCATGGGCACTGCGGACGCCTGCTGGACAATCCTCCCCGCGTCGACAACGACGGCACTCTCGAACTGCTCTCCAAAGAGGCCCTGGCCTATGCCCGGGCAGGCGCCCACGTGGTGGCTCCGTCGGACATGATGGACGGCAGGGTGGGAGCCATCCGCAGGACTCTCGACACGGAGGGTTTCCAGGAGACGGCGATCCTCTCATACGCGGCCAAGTACGCCTCCGCCTACTACGGACCCTTTCGGGAAGCGGCCGAGTCGGCCCCCAGTTTCGGCGATCGGAAAAGCTACCAGATGGATCCGGCCAACGCCCGGGAGGCCGAACGGGAGGTCCGCCTGGACCTGGAGGAAGGGGCCGACATGGTGATGGTGAAACCGGCCCTGCCCTACCTGGACATCATCCACCGGGTCCGCCGGATGTCCGGAGTTCCGGTGGCCGCGTACCAGGTGAGCGGAGAATACAGCGCGCTCTGCGCCGCCTTCGCCCAGGGTTGGCTGAACCGGGACCAGACCGTCAGAGAAACGTTGCTTTCGATCCGCCGGGCGGGCGCTGACATCCTGCTGACCTATTTCGCGTGCGAAGTGGCCGAGAGGATCCGCCGCGGCGATTGGAACGAATAGAAAATACCAGGGGGAACTCCTTGAATTACCGGAACGACTCGTCGGAAGCGGGCAGGCTCCAGGCCAACACCGAAAGCACTGCCTTGATGGATCGGGCCCGGCAGGTCATGCCGGGCGGCGTCAACAGTCCGGTCCGGGCCTTCAAGGCGGTGGGGGGGAGTCCTCCCTTCCTGCGGTCGGGGCACGGGTCTCAGGTCGTGGACTTGGACGGCAACCGCTACGTGGACTTTCTGGGTTCCTGGGGCCCCCTGATCCTGGGACATGCCCGGCCCGAAGTCGTCCAGGCGGTGACGGAAGCGGCTCAGCGGGGAACCAGCTACGGGGCGCCCACCGAGGGAGAGGTGCTCCTGGCCGAGAAGATCTGCGACCTGTTCCCCTCCATCGAGAAGGTGAGGCTCGTCAACTCGGGCACCGAGGCCACCATGACCGCGTTGCGGCTGGCCCGCGCCTACACCGGTCGTTCCCTGGTGGTGAAATTCGATGGCTGCTACCACGGACACTCCGACGGCCTGCTGGTCCAGGCCGGATCGGGCGTCCTGACCCTGGGGTTGGCGGACAGCCCGGGCGTCCCCGAGGGCTTTGCCCGGGAGACGTTGACCGTTCCGTTCAACGATCTCGACCGGTTGGAAGCCGCCTTCGGCGCCTATCCCGATCAGATCGCCGCCGTCATCCTGGAGCCGGTGCCCGCCAACATGGGCGTGCTGCTCCCCCACGAGGGATTTCTCCAAGGCGTGCTGGAGCTGGGGGAAGCTCACGGCGCCGTGGTCATCTTCGATGAAGTGATCACCGGGTTCCGGCTGGCGTTGGGAGGAGCTCAGGAACGATTCTCGGTGACGGCTCCCATGACCTGCCTGGGCAAGGTGGTGGGAGGCGGCCTGCCCATCGGCGCCTACGGAGGACGCGAGGACATCATGGAGATGATGGCTCCCCAGGGCTCCGTCTACCAGGCGGGGACCCTTTCCGGGAACCCCATCGCCGTGGCCGCCGGCCTGAAGACGCTGGAGATCCTGGACCGGGACCGTCCCTACGAAGCCATGGAGGAGAGGGCGTCTGAACTTTGCCGGGGATTGAGTGAGGCGGCCGGCCGCCATGCGGTCCCACTTCAGGTCCAGCGTTGCGGCTCCATGTTCACGCCGTTTCACCGGGAGGGACCGGTCACCGGATTCGCCGAGGCCAAGTCCTGCGACCTGGAGCGTTTCGCCGCCTTTTTCCGCGGCATGCTGGATCGCGGCATCTACACGGCGCCATCCCAGTTCGAAGCCAACTTCGTTTCGGCTGCCCACTCCGATGCGGATGTCCGGAAGACGCTCGAAGCTGCGGATGAGACGCTGGCGTCCCTCGCGACCCGGCTTCAATAACAGTACCGAGCATGAGCTCTGGCTCCGCCTCTCGGAATGTTACGAACTTGTCGTCTTGGGCGGCCGGTGCGTAAGGAAGAGACCCCGCTGTCGAAGATTCGGGGTCAGTTCTTCCCACGTCATCCTAAATCTCTGCGGGGCGAAGAGAACAGACTCCGTGGTCCCGACACTTTTCTCTTACCAGTCTAATTCCGTTAATTTCAGTCTGCGGACATTCTCGTCACCGCGAATCGGAGGAGGGGTTTCCAGGTACTCCATTCGGCAGGCCGTTCTCGGCCAAGCCAGCTCGGGGCCGACCGAGTGCGTCACCATTGGCCGACCGCGATAAGGGGACGGTCACCTTCATCGGGGCTGACAACGACTTCTGGCCTATAGCCTAAGCCTTGGCCCAGGGTAAATCATCAATCCTCGGGGCCCTCACGGACTCGGTTATTTGGCGACGGCACATCACCCTCATTGCGGATTCTTTCAAGTGGTGCTTGGCCGGACGCCGGCGGGGAACGTCTCTCCAGCAACCGTTCGATTCGCTCGAGGCGGTCTTTGACATCGTGGTATTCTTCAGCGCGCTCGGCACCAATGAAATAGGCTGAAACCGATGCCGCCACTGTCGAGATCAGAGCTGCACCCCCCAGCATTAGCATGACCGCAACAAGTCGACCACCGGTCGTCTTTTGAGTAGTATATTCCTCATAGCCCATCGTCGTGACTACGGCCCACCACAGTCCCTCCGTGAATCCTCCAGACATGGGTTCAAGCATGTGGAGTAGCTGAGCCGCCACCACTACAAGAACTGCCGTCACACTCAGCACGTAGACAAAACTCTTCTGACTCAAAACGAGCTTCATCGTGCGGAGGCCTTTGGCCGCCACTAGGAACAGGCGAAGGATCCTGGTCAGACGAACTAAGCGGATAAATCCCATAACAGCGGGGAGTTGGGGAAAGGACAGGGCGATGATCCCTGCGTTCAGCCAATTCCCTGCGATGAACCCTTTCCTATCTGGAGCACGCATCAGGAGCACCCCATATTCGGCGACGAAGACAGCCCAGATGCTCCAGTCAACGGCTGTCAGAAGTAGGGAACTAGCCCCCTGCCATTGGTAGAAGATGACGGGTATGGTGAGGAGACAGGCAAGAACTACGAGGGTGTAGAGGATAGACTCAACCCGATCGTGGGCGGGGGAGTCTCTGCCCTGATTTGGAATGGTCTCCATGAAACCTCCTTTTTCTGGAGCCCATCGAAGATCACCAAAAAGCTAATTGCCGGGGTAGGGATGAAGGTGGCAAATTCGATTTTTTGGCATGGTTCAACTCGGCTCAGGCCAAGTGCACCTGGAACATCTTTGTTGATACCAAGTTGTTAGCCTTCTCATCAACCGAACTTGGACAGGAGAAACGAGATGCGCTCTCTTAGAACATCTTTCAGGCCATAAATATCATTGAGGGAATTAATAGGGAACGGAACCTCCTCTGAGTTGGGGTTGGGCACCCCTACGGACTTGTTCTCAGAATCGAAACGGAAACGACAGATCAGTCGCAGCTGACTGTCGTCTAATAGGACATTGCAGAAAGACTTGAGGTCCCGAAGCGTTATCCGGTCTAGGTCTACAGCTCCTGCCAATACCGATTTCACTATGGAATAGGCTTGGATTTCCTCTTCCGTGGTTACAATTCCAGGTTTCCGCAGAATATCGAGTGGACTATCTGTTTTCTCTGGAGCAGGATCGACAGGAGACTCATCGTCCACAGATGGATCAGCGGTAGGCTCATTATCCAAGGCTGACTGCAGGCGGTCGTTCACCCGATCGTTGATGAACTCCCTGAAGGCGTGTTTGGTCAGATCCGCAAATCTTTCCCTGACGCTCTTGGTTTTTCTCCCCTTGTAAACTTGACCCAGGACAAATAGCACAAAGTCTTCATAGGGCCGCCTGAGTTGGTCTGCCAGAAATCGTTTGATGGCCGTCGTGTACTTCAAATTTGTGGCGGCCCGTATGGAGTCTTCTAGATCGAAAGAGTCTTTTGTGAATCTCTTCAGATTCTCCACGGCATTGGCAGTGAAATTGGACAGGTCAAACTCTAGGAAGGGTCTGGGATCCATCTTGTTCGGTTCTTCTAAGTCGGAATAGAACCTGTACACCATTCCGTTCGTGAGGACCCCAAAGCGAGATTCTGTGGTTGTGAAATAACGGTATAGCTGTGAGGCGTTCGCCGAGTTCAGATCAGACCCCACGGATTTGCACTCCAGGATGATGATTGGTGCTCCATCCTTCAAAATGGCGTAGTCCACCTTCTCGCCCCGCTTTTGACCCACGTCGGCGGTGTATTCTGGGACTACTTCGGTGGGGTTAAAGACGTCGTATCCCAGAACATTCAAGAATGGGAGAACGAGTGCGGTTTTGGTCGCTTCTTCGGTCTGGGCGTGGGTAGCATGGGTTTGGGCACGGACAGCCAGTGCCTTGAGCTTGTCAATGAAATCCATGATGGGATCTCCTTTCCTATCGTGAGGACGTTGTCAGCCTCTCACGGTCGAACTTTAGTGTCCATTAGTCAGGAAAGCGCATCGATTCTGTTTTCTTGTATCGGCATCTTCGTTTGCCGGGGCTGCACGCGCTTTGCGATCCGGCGGCCAGACTCGATCTCCTCCCGCCGCAGTTCCCAGGTCTTCTGGAGATTCAGCCAAACCTGCGGGGTCGTCCCGAAGTAGCGCGCCAAACGCAATGCCGTGTTGGCGGTCACACCCCGCTGTCCATTCAGGATCGCCGTGATTCGATTCACCGGAACGTCCAGCGCCTTCGACAGCGCATTGGCAGACATGCCGAGCGCATCCAGTTCGTCCCGCAAGATCTCTCCCGGATGCACCGGTCGCATCCCATTTTTAAAGCTCATCACCTAGACCTCCTCAGTGATAGTCCACGATCTCGACTTCGTGGGGTCCATCCTTCCCCCAACGAAAACAGATTCGCCACTGTGCATTGATCCGGATGCTGTACTGTCCTGCCCGGTTGCCGCGAAGTGTTTCCAAGCGGGTGCTGGGCAACCCGGCCAAGTCCCTTAGACGGAAGTTCCAGCCCTATTTCCCCCTAAAATCGAGCTAAGTGGTTGATTTGCTTACGGAACTGGTGTTGACTGGGTTTATTTGTGTTCCCATGTAATAGAGTGTCTATCATGTTGTATTTGAGAACTATATGATCTATACTAGTTGCCATGTACATCGACACTGTCCCCAACCGCAACTCCCGCCCTGCCATCCTCCTGCGCGAAGGCTGGCGCGAAGGGAAACGTGTCCGCAAACGCACCATCGCCAACCTCACCAACTGGCCCCACGACAAGATCGAACGACTTCGTCTCGTCCTCAAGAACGTCCCTGTCGTTCATCCCGATGAGCTCTTCGTCATCGAACGCTCCCTCCCCCATGGTCATGTCGAGATGGTGCTGCAAGCCATGCGCCGCCTGAAGCTCCCCGCTCTTATCGATTCCAAGCCCTCGCGCCAGCGCGATCTGGTCCTGGCCCTGATCATCCAGCGCTTGCTGCATCCCGCCTCCAAGCTCGCCACCACCCGGCTCTGGCACACGACCACCCTGGCCTCCGAGCTCTCCCTGCAAGACGCCGACGAGAACGACCTGTACGGGGCCATGGACTGGTTGCTCCAACGTCAGGACCGGATCGAGAAGAAGCTGGCCCGGCGACATCTGTCCGAAGGGGATCACGTCCTTTACGACGTCTCCAGCAGCTACTATGAAGGGCACACCTGTTCCTTGGCCCGGTTCGGCCACAGCCGGGACGGCAAGCGCGGCCAGCCCATCATCGTCTACGGGGTGATGGCGGATCGGGCGGGACGGCCGGTGGCCGTCCAGGCCTATCCCGGCAACACGGGGGATCCGACCACGGTGCCGGATCAAGTGGAGACGTTGCGCCAGCGGTTCGGGTTGAAGCGGGTGGTGCTGGTCGGGGACCGAGGGCTACTGACCGAGACCCAGGTCAAGCATCTGAAGCGCCATCCCGGACTGGGTTGGATCTCGGCCCTGCGCCATACGGCCATCCGCGAACTGGTGGAAACGAAAGCAGTTCAACTCTCGCTCTTTGATGAGCGTCACTTGGCGGAGATCCGGACCGAGGCCTATCCGGGCGAACGGCTCGTCGTTTGTCACAACCCGATGCTGGGGGAGTATCGGCGCCGCAAACGGGAGCGCCTGTTGGCGGCGACGGAGGAAAAGTTGGCCAAGATCGCCCGGGAGGTGGCCCGGCGCACCAAGACGCCCTTGTTGGCGCCCCAGATTGCCGAGAAGGTGGGTCGGGTCAAGAACCGGTACAAGGTGGCCAAGCACTTCGAAATGGTGATCGAGGACGGGCGTTTCGAGTACGCTCGGCGCACTGAGGCTATCGTCCGCGAGGCGCAACTGGACGGATTCTACATCCTGCGCACCAGTGAGCCACAAAAGCGGCTGTCGACGGCCGACGTGGTGCGCAGCTACAAGAACCTGGCGAACGTGGAGCGGGCGTTCCGCTCTTTGAAGACCGTGAACTTGCAGATCCGTCCCATCCGCCACCGGGCGGAGACCCGGGTGCGATCACACCTGTTCCTGTGCGTGCTGTCCTACTACGTCGAGTGGCATCTGCGCCGAGCCTTGGCCCCGTTGCTGTTTGATGACGAGGACCTGGAGGCGCATCGCGCTCGACGGGATCCGGTGCTGAAAGCCCAGCCGTCGGCATCGGCAAAACGCAAGAAGGCGAAGCGGGAAACCGAGGACGGACTGCCGATCCAGAGCTTCAAGACACTGATGGCTGAGATGGGGACGCGTGCCCGTCACCAGTGCCGAACGGCCTCGGACCCGGACGGTCCAAAGTTGCAACGACTGACGGAACCGACACCGCTGCAGCACCGGGCGCTGGAGTTGGTCAGGGTGTTCCCAGTGGACAACTAGTCCGATTCGTCGGTTATACCTTTATAATCAGGGAGTTATCTTGTCTCTGAGTCTGGAACTTCGGCTTAGAGACTCCGCATTGTCCAACAGGGTGAGACGGCGCACAACCTGATCCGCAAACCCGTGGAACGCGGCCACTCGATGGCCTTCGCCACCGGGCATGGGAAGGTTCCGCCAGCACGCTCGACATCGGTGTTCTTGACCTCACTCGTGTTCTCGTCCATACCTGACCCAGCATGTCCATTCTTAGAATTCTGCTGTCGATTCTGGCTGTGATCCACGCGCTGTTTGCAGGATTTACCGCCCTGGTTGGAGCATTTGCGAACGGTGGAGGAATCTGGGACCGGCTGCTACTGATACTCCTTCATCCTCTTGGTGCGGCGGGAGTGCTTCTGCTGGTGCTGGCGCCCCGCCTCACCAGGAATGCCACCCTCTGCGTCGCCGCGCTCCTCCTCGTGATCGTGACCGCCGATCTAGCCCTCGCTCAGAGAATCGCCGCAGGTGCCGTGAAGGGAGACTGGGAGCTTGCGTTGATCTTCTCGGTGGTTCCAGCAATCAGCATCGTCTACGCGACGATTCTGCTCCGAACTGCCGGCACAACCGGCGAGCGACGTCAGTTTTAGACCCGGAAGGCAGAATGCCTTCGGCGCAGTTGCGCCCTCGGAGGTGGCGGAGAACCTGCTCGCACATTCACCCGCCTCAGATTGGATTGTTCAGGGGTGTCGACAAACGTGGCCCGCGAGCGGAAATCGCCTGCGCGGGGCCGGCTACCGGTTCGACCCGGCGCCGCGTCCGGCGAAGTCCCGGTAGAAAAGGGGAATTTGGGAGCGCAGGCATTCCGGTTGGGGATTCCGGGTTGGTGCTGAAGAGGGGGACAGGAATGTCCCCCCTCCTATTAGCTGGAACGGTTTCAGGAAGGCAGGCTGGCCTTGGTGCTTTCGCAGGCCGCGCTGAGCATCTTCTCCACGTCCTCGGAGATTTGCTCGTCCGTTTCATCCTGCACGGTGGCGATCTCCGAAACGACGAGTTGGCGGGCCCGATCGAACATCTTCTTCTCGCGGAACGAGAGGGTCTTGTGCAGGTTGAGGCAGTAGAGGTTCTTGAGTACCTCCGCCACTTCGAAGATGGAACCCGACTTCATCTTGTTGACGTTTTCCTTGTAGCGGCTCTTCCAATCGGATTCCGGCTTGCCGATTTCGTTACTCAAAATCTCGAACAGCTCGCCCAGCTGCTCCTCCGTGCAGAGCTTTCGCAGGCCGACATGGAGTGCGTTGGCGGTGGGAACCATTACGGTCGAATTGTTGGAGGTGAGCTTCAACATGTAGAACTCCCCCAGTTGCCCGGCGATCCGAGTCTCGAACACCTTCTTGATGACGCCGACTCCCTGATTCGGATAGACAACCTTTTCTCCAACCTTGAATTCCATTTGCGCCTCCGAGACTGCGGTGTGAGCACCGCGACCGCCCATGCCGCCAAGGGGACGAAACGCCCAAGACTGAAGCCGGAAGTGCCGAACCAAAGACCTGCCGATATCGCCCAGATGGATTAGCTGTCTCATTTTAGGTTAGCTTTTCGCCAAAAGTCAAAATGTGTTAGGCGGCAAGGCCGGCGTAGTAGACTGGTTCGGAGCATTCGAAATCGGTCTTGGATTGCATCCGCCGGAGGAGGCGGGCCGCGGCCCCCATGGAGCAGATCTTCACCTTTCTCTTCAAATACCGGCCCTTTCACTTCAGGGAAGGGGAGTTCCTCCTGCAGTGGCGCCTGGAGGCGTGGCTGCTGGCGATTCTGGTTTGCGCCGTCGTCCTGGCCGCGTGGCTGCCGTACCGGGGATGGCTGAGCCGGACCGCCACCCGAAGTTGGATTCTGCCGGCCGCCAGAGCGGCGTTTCTCTTGGGAATCTTGGTACTGCTGATGCGGCCCAGCCTCGTGCTCTCCACCCTGGCGCCGCGGGAAAACGTGCTGACTCTGCTGGTCGACAACTCCTTGAGCATGGGCATTGCCGAAGGAGAAACGGCGCGAGGCGAACCGGTTCGGACGCTGCTGGAGGCCGGCAGCCCGTTGCGCCAAGATCTCGATGATCGATTTCGGCTGGTCCGGATGGAATTCGACGCCGAGTCGCGCCTGCTGAGCGAGGATGGGGGACTGGACTGGCGCGGGAGCCGGACCAATATCGCAGGCGCCCTCCGGGATGTTCTGACCCGCACGCGGCACGAGGCTCTGGGGGGAATCGTGCTCTTCAGCGACGGCGCGGACAACGGCTTCGGCGGATTCAAAGAGGTCCTGGCCGATCTGCAGGCGCGAAGAATACCGGTGCATACCGTGGGCGTGGGGCCCCGGGTTCTGGAGCCCGATTTGGAACTGGCCCAGGTGAGCCTACCCCGGGTCCTGGTTCCCGAGACCCGAACCGTTGCCCGGGTCACGCTCAGGATCAACGGCTATCAGGGCCGCGAGAGCCGTCTGGAGGTCTGGGAGGGAAACTCGCTGATTCAAGCTCAAGACGTGAAGCTGCCCTTTTCCCAGACGGCCCTGGTGGAGGTCCCCCTGACCCCTCGAAGCCGAGGGATTCGAATCTACCGCTTCCGGGTGGAGCCGCTCGAGGACGAGGCCTTGAGGGAGAACAATGAACGTTCCGCGGTGCTTCACGTGCGGGATCTGGAGAACCGTATTCTCTACGTGGAAGGGCGGCCCCGCTGGGAATACAAGTTCATTCGGAGCGCGGTTACGGATGACCGGCACCTGCGTCTGGAAAGCCTCCTGCGAACCGCCATCAACAAGTACTATCGGCAGGGAATCGAGGAGGAGACCACTCTGGCCGCCGGCTTTCCTGCGACCCGGGAGGAGTTGTTCTCGTACCGGGCCCTGGTGGTGGGGAGCGTGGAATCCTCCTTCTTTACCTATCCTCAAATGGAGATGCTCCGGGATTTCGTGGACAAGAGGGGGGGCGGTTTCCTCATGCTGGGAGGCAGTTCCTCTTTTTCCGCAGGGGAATACCAGAACACGCCGGTCGAGGAGCTGCTGCCGGTATGGATGTTGCCCGACGGAGACCGGGCGCCGTCCGACACCCTCTACCGGCGGGGATCGGCCCGGGTCCAGTTGACTCCCCAAGGGCTCCGGCACCCCGCCCTGCAACTGGGCGCCGGCGAATCAGGGAACCGCCGGGAGTGGGAAGAGATGCCCGATCTCAAGGATTGGAATCGGGTGGGGAGCCTCAAGCCGGGCGCCACGGTCCTGGCCCGGCTCCAGGACTCCCAGGATGGGACGGAGGTCCCACTGATGGTCTTCCAGCGCTATGGACGGGGCTTGGCCATGGCCTTTCTCACCGGCAGCAGTTGGCGCTGGCAGATGCTCCAGGAACATGATGACCGGTCCCACCAGAACTTCTGGCAGCAGGTCCTGCGCTGGCTCGTGAACGCGGCGAAGGACCCGGTGGAAGTGGAAACGGAACGGGAGGTCTACTCCCAGGGCGAGGAGGTCAAGGTCCGGGCGCAAGTCTACGATTCCTCCTACAACCCGGTCCAGTCAGCGCGCCTGGCGGCGACCCTGGTCTCTCCGGCGGGCCGGGAAACCGCGATCGAGTTGGACTGGAGTCCCCGGGAGGGCGGTATCTATGAAGGGGCGACCCGTCCCGAGGAAGAGGGGCTACACCAGATCCGGTTGGAGGCGGAGGGGGTCCGGGGCGCCGACCTGATCTCCTATGGGACCGGTGACGCCTATTTCCTGGCGCAATCCGGCCTCCGGGAGTATCACGACGCCAACCGCAAGGCCGAGTTTCTGAATTGGCTGGCCCAGGAGACGGGAGGACACTATTACAGTTTGGACGATGTCGGGAACCTCCCGGAGGAGGTCACCTACGTCGAGTCCAATGCCTCCGTTCCCCAGACCCTGGAATTGTGGGACATGCCCGTGAACTTCCTGTTGCTGGCGGCGCTGCTGCTGACGGAATGGGTGATGTGGCGGCGTCTGGGAGGGATATGACGGCCTTGACCAGATCGACGGAACGGAAGGTCTCCCTCCGGCGGCGGATGGGAGTGGGGGGTTTCCTACCCCCACTCTTTTCGGGGACGGGGGGACAGGAAAGTCCCCCCTCCTGGCGGGGACGTCGCCGTTTGCAACGCTCGTTCTCTTCCGGACTCGCGGTGCTTCTCGGGGTGATGTTGCTCTGCTCCTTTCCGATCCGGGGAGAGAATATCGACCGCGTCAGCCTCATCGTCACGGGACTCGCCGGAATGCCGGAATACGGAGCTAATTTCGCCGATTGGGCAACCCGCATGGAGGAAGCGTTTCAGGGCGAGCGGTCCCGGGTGCTGCGAATCGACGGCAGCGTCCGGACCCGGGAAGAGATCTTGCGTACCGCCCGGAAGGAGGCGGAAGGGCTCTCTCCCGACGGCGAGTGGTGGCTGATCCTGGTGGGCCACGGCAACTATGACGGCCGGCGGTACAAGTTCAACATCAAGGGTCCCGACCTCACGGACCAGGACTTGGTGGGGCTCCTGGAGGGAATGAACGGCCCCAGAACCGTGGTCGTTGCGGGGACCAGCTCGGCCGGCGCCCTGGTTCCGATTCTGAGAGGCGCCAATCGAGTGGTGGTGGCCGCGACCCGGGAGCGTGAACGGCAGCCTCCCCTGTTCCCCCGTTTCTTCGCCGAAGCCGCCGCATCGCCGGACGCCGACCGGGACAAGAACAATCGCGTGTCGCTGCTGGAAGCCTTTCTGTACAGCCGCCGAAAGGTGAGCGCCTGGTTTGAGGAAGCGGGCCGCATCCAGACCGAACACGCCATCCTGGACGACTCCGCCCAAATTCAGTTGGCCAAGGGTGAGGACGAATCCCAGGCGGAGGTCCGGCAGGGAACCGGATTGATGGCGGCCGTCTGTTACCTGGACCCGGCGAGCGGGCCGGCCTCACATCCGGAGGAGCGGAGCCGAGCCGAGACGCGGTCCCGGATCCAGCAGCAGATCGACCAACTCAAGCTGGGCAAGGGAGAGTTCACGGAGGAGGAATACTACCGGCGGTTGGAAGCGCTGATGGTGGAGCTGGCCGCCAACGAGGAGGAGACGGAAGGCGCTCCCGCAAAGGAGGTTCAGCCGTGAGGGGACCTCTCGGCTGGTCGCGGTTCCTTCTCCTGACGGTGCTGCTATTGGCAGCGTCCGGCTTTCGGCAGGAGTCCCCCGCCCCCCTGGACCAAGCCCTGGAGCTGATGGCGGCGGGGTCCTACGAGGCCGCCCGGGAGCGGCTCTCAACCGCCGGAGACCGAAACCCCCATGTCTTGCGCCTCCGGCTGGAACTCGCGGAGCGCAGCGGAGACGAAGAGCGGGTGCGGCGCCTCGCCGGACGCCTGCTCGATCTCTACGACTTGGGCGCTCTTCAATCCCCCGGCGAGATCGCGGAGGCCGCCTACGCGGCCCGGCAAATGGAGCAGTGGAAGCGGGCTAACCAAATCTACCTGGAGGCGGCTCGGGGCTCCAAGGCGCCACTCTGGCTCTACGTGGACTGGGGCAACCTGTATCTGGAGAAGCATAACGGCGCCGAGGCCGAGTCCATTTTCCGGGATGCGCTCAAGGCCTCTCAGCCTGACGGGTGGTCCCGCTGGGAAACGGACGACGCCCGGCTGGGGGTGGCCCGGGCCCTCAAGGCGCAGCAGATGGCCGGGGTGGAGGTGGCCTTGGACCACGTCCTGAAGGAGAACCCGGGGAACCTCGACGCGCACGTCCTCAAGGGGCTGCTGGCCATGGAGGCCGGCGACTGGAAGGAAGCCCGGGACTGGATCGAAAGGGGGCTCGACGGAAACCCCAACTACGTCCCTCTGCTGGAGTTGGAATGCGTCCTGCTTCATTTCCAGGAGCAGAAGGAGCGCTTCGAGGAACGCCTGGCAAACCTCCTGGAGATCAACCCCCGGAACGGGAACCTGTACCGGATCATGGGAGATTTCGCCGCCCTCCGGCGCCGCATGGACGAATCCATCGAATACTACCGCGAGGCCGTGCGGAGAAATCCCAGAGAATGGCCGGCTCTGGCCTCCCTGGGGGTCAATCTGCTGAGAATGGCCCAGGAAGAGGAGGGCAAGGAGGTCCTGGAGCGGGCCTACGAGAACGACCCCTACAACGTCTCCACCGTCAACACGCTGCGCCTGGTGGACAGCTTCGACCGGTTCGTCCGCCGCGAGACGCCCCGGTATTGGCTCCGGCTGCACGGGAAGGAGGCCGGGGCCCTGGAGCCCTATGTGAGGCGCCTTCTGGACCGGAGCATTTCGTTTCTGGAGGAAAAGTACCGGCACCGGGTCGATCACAAGTTCCTGGTCGAGTTCTATCCGGACCACGAGGACTTCGCCGTACGCGCCCTGGGCCTTCCGGGACTGGGCGCTTTCGGAGCCACGTTCGGCCGCATCCTGGCCATGGACTCCCCGTCGGCGCGTCCCAAGGGCACCTATCACTGGGGGTCGACGCTGTGGCACGAGATGGCCCACGTGGTCATCCTCTCGCTGAGCCGGGACCGGGTGCCCCGTTGGCTCACCGAAGGGATCTCCATGATGGAGGAGCGCCTCGCGGGACCCGGCTGGGGCGACGGCTTGAGCCCTTCCCTGGTACGAGCCTACGAGCGGGGGGAGATCGCCCCCCTGAAGGATCTCAACAAGGGATTCGAGAGTCCCCGGACTCGCGAGCACTTGCAGATCAGCTATCTTCAGGCCGGATTGGTGGCACGGTTTCTGGAGGACCGCCACGGGACCGGGAAGGTGCGGGCACTGGTGGAGGGCTTTGCGCGGGGACTCGACCTGGAGGAATCCTTCCAGGAAGCGTTGGGGATCTCCGACACCGAATTCGACCGGGAATTCCTGCAGGAGCTGGACCGGACCCTGAAACCTCTGGCCGACCGCATGAAGCCCCCGGCGGTTCTGAGAGGCCGGGCCAACAGCCAGTCCCGGGACGAATATCTGAAATCTCTGCTGGAAGCGGCGACCGGAGACGAAGAGAATTACTTCCTGAATCTGGCCCTGGGCGAGACTCTGGACGAGGCCGGAAGGAGTGACGAGGCCGTGCCGTATCTGGAACGGGCGATTGCAACCTTTCCCGATTTCGCCACCCCGGAGAGCCCATACGCGGTCCTGACCCGGATTCACCGAAGGAGCGGCGACACGGCCAAGCTGATCGGAATCCTGGACCAGTGGTTCCGGGCGGCTCCGCAACTTGCGGGAAACGGCCTCGAGCTGGCCCGCCTGCTGGCTGACGGGGATCAGGACGAACGAGCCGTCGGCGTATTGGAACAGGTCCTTTTTGCCGATACTCTGAACCCCGAGGTTCACCGGCTGCTGGGTAGCCTTTACATGGAGCTGAGGCGGGGATCGGAAGCGGCGGCGGAATACCGGGTCCTTTTGGAGTTGTCGCCGCTGGACACGGCGGACGCCCACTACCAGTTGGCCCGCGCCCTGGACCTGGCCGGCGACACGGCTCAGGCCCGCCGCCAGGTGCTGCAGGCCCTGGAGATCGCCCCCGGCTACCGGGACGCCCAGAAGTTCCTGCTGAAGCTGGTGCGAAGATGAAGCGATACCTTTCGTGGGCTCTGCTGTTGACCGCGCCGCTGCTCCTGAGCACCGGCCCGGAAGTCTCCGCGGACCCGGAGCCCAACGACTCCACCCTCTTTCAGTTCGTGCGGATCCGCTACAACGGATTCGTCTCGAGTTGGGGCGGAGGGCGAGGACGATGGGTCCCCCCCTGGATGCACGACTACCCGCGGGCCGAGCAGAACTTCCTGAAGATCTTCATGGAGCTGACAGGGATCGAGACGACGCCCGAATCCTACCTGGTGCTGGATCTGAACGACCCGCGCATCATGAACTATCCGGCCCTGTACGTGAGCGAGCCAGGCTACTGGAACATCACCGCCGAGGAGGCGGCCAATCTCCGCGAATACCTGCTGCGCGGAGGTTTCGTCATCTTCGACGACTTTCGCGGCGCCGGAGACTGGCACAATTTCACGTCCAGCATGCAGCAGGTGTATCCGGAGCGCGGCTTCGAGGAGCTGACGACGGATCATCCGGTGTTTCACTGTTTCTACGACATCGACAGCCTGGACATGCTTCCACCCTACAACGTCCCGGGGAAGCCCCGCTTCTACGGCCTGTCGGACGAGGACGGGCGGCTCCTTGCCGTGGCCAATTTCAACAACGACATCGGAGACTACTGGGAATGGTCCGACGAGTCGCTGGTCCCCATCAGCGCTTCGAACGAGGCCTACAAATTCGGAATCAACTATTTCGTATACGCCCTCACGCACTGACCGCGGGACGGCAGAGGACCGACCATGAACGATAAGGACCAACCATCAGAGGCTGCCACTGCCGAGTTGATCGATTCCATGCGGGACTCGCAGGCCCGCATCCTGACGGAGCTGCGCAAGGCCATCGTGGGACAGGACCAGGTCATCGAGGAGGTGCTCATCTCCCTCTACGTGGGAGGACACTCCCTCATCACCGGACTGCCCGGCCTGGCCAAGACTCTGCTGGTGCGGAGCATCGCCAAAACCCTGGGCCTCTCCTTCAGCCGCATCCAGTTCACCCCCGATCTCATGCCTTCGGACATCACCGGAACCGAGATCATCGAGGAGGATCGCGCCACCGGTAAGCGGGTGCTGCAGTTCGTCCCCGGCCCGGTCTTCACCAACCTCCTCCTGGCCGACGAGATTAACCGGACGCCTCCCAAGACCCAGGCGGCCCTGCTGGAAGCCATGCAGGAACGGAGGGTCACGATCCGGGGAATCACCCACGAACTGGACCTGCCCTTC
This sequence comes from Acidobacteriota bacterium, assembly GCA_965231825.1. Lineage (GTDB taxonomy): Bacteria > Acidobacteriota > UBA6911 > RPQK01 > JAJDTT01 > JAJDTT01. The sequence continues at coordinate 495,363 of OZ246889.1, forward strand.
TTCGTGCTGGCGACCCAGAACCCCATCGAGCTGGAGGGGACGTATCCGCTTCCGGAGGCCCAGTTGGACCGCTTCATGTTCAACATCCACATCGGCTATCTGAACGAGGAAGAGGAGATCCAGGTGGTCCTCCAGACCACCGGGGAGGGAGAGGAGGAGGTCCGGCAGGCCGTCACCGGGGAGGAAATACTTCGCTTCCAGCAACTCGTGCGAAAGGTGCCGGCCTCGGAGTCGGTCAGCCGCTACGCGGTCCAACTGGTCCGCAGCACTCGCCCCGGGGACGAACTGGCCCCCGACTTCGTTCGAAACTGGGTCAGCTACGGCGCCAGCCTCAGGGCTTCCCAGTATCTGATTCTGGGAGGGAGGGCCCGAGCCCTGATGAAGGGGCGCTATCACGTCTCATACGAGGACGTCCGGGAACTGGCTCTCTCGGTCTTCCGCCACCGGATCCTGATCAACTTCCATGCCGAGTCAGAAAACGTGACCTCCGACCAGATCGTCCAGCGCCTCTTGGAGGCGGTCCCTCCACCGGGATCGGGACTGTGACCCGCTGAGGAATTCAACCCGGAGAACTATGCAAGCCCGATTCATCGATCCGACCCTGCTGGCCAAGCTGGACAACCTGCAGCTCGTGGCCAAGACCGTGGTGGAAGGGTTCATTCTGGGGATGCACCGCTCTCCCTACCACGGGTTCAGCCTCGATTTCGCCGAGTACCGGCAATATGCGCCGGGAGACGACATCCGGACCGTGGACTGGAAGGTCTACGGACGGACCGACCGCTTCTACGTGAAGAAGTACGAAGGAGACACCAACACCCAACTGCACATCATTCTGGACGGCAGCCGAAGCATGTCATTCGCCGGCGGCGGTCTGTCCAAGCTGGACTACGCCCGTTTCCTGGCGGCTTCGCTGGCCTATCTCGCCGTTCGCCAGAACGATGCCACCGGGTTGGCCGTATTCGATTCGGATGTCCTGGAGGCGGTGCCGCCTCGAGCCCAGTACCGGCATTTCCTGTCGATTCTCCACCTTTTGGAGCGGCTCCAGCCGGGGGGACGCAGTCAGATCACCGAATCGCTGGGCCAGGTCTCCCGCTTCATCCGCAAGCGGAGCATGGTGGTGCTGATCAGCGACTTCTATCAGGACGTCTCCTCCCTTTCCCGGGCGCTCCACTACCTGCACCACCGGGGCAACGACGTGGTCCTGTTCCACGTCCTGGACCCGGTCGAACTGGAACTGCCGCTGGAGGCCGTGAGAACCCTGGAAGACCTGGAGACTGGCGAGCATCTCCCCTACGTTCCCGGCGACTCGCGGCAGGCCTATCTGGACCTGCTGGAGAACCACATCCGGGAGCTTCGGCGCGAGTGCCGCGACATCTTCATCGACTACCAGTTGCTGAATACCCGGGAACCGCTGGATCGGGCGCTGCGCTCCTACCTGGTCGCCCGCCGGAGGAAATACTGACGGCTGAGGAAAGAGGAGAGAGGAAAGAGGAAAGAGTGGAGACGGTCGAGAGGGTAATGCTCGGAGATACCCCGGCCGGCGGGGGAGATTGGGAGCGCGGTGGATTATGCAGTTTCTGACGCCCCTGTTCTGGCTCGGGGCCCTGGCAATCGCCGGCCCCATACTGCTCCACCTGGTTCGCCGGAACCAGAGAAACCGCATGCTCTTTCCGTCCCTCATGTTCCTGCGCCGCGTTCCCATCCAGGAATACCGGCGCCGCAAGCTGCGCTATCTCCTGCTCCTTTTTCTGCGCTGCCTCGGACTGCTCCTGCTGGTGGCGGCCTTCGCCTCGCCCGTGACCCATCTGTCCTGGTTCGGAGCCGTCAGCGGCCAGGTCTCCCGGTCTGTGGTGGTGCTTTTGGACAACTCCATGAGCATGGCCCGGCCCGAGGTCTGGGCGCGGGCCCTGGAGAAGGCCCGCGCCAAGCTGACTTCGATGCAGGGGACGGACCAGGCCTGCCTGATCCTGTTCGCGGGAAAACCGGCCGTCCTTTCGGCATGGGAATCCCGCTCCGGCAGGCTGCTCCAGATCCTGGAGAGCCGGGCGGAGCCCTCCTTCGAGAGCACCTCGTATCTGGAGGGACTGCGGGCGGCAGCCCAACAGTTCGACCAGGAGGTGCCGGGACGCCGGGAGATCTATTTGATCACCGATCTGCAAAGGACGGCCATGCCCCGGGACCGGGAGTGGTCGCTGGACGGCGACCTGCATCTGGAGGTGGAAGACGTGGGAGAACCCGCCACCAACGTCTTCATTCAGGAAGCGGACCTGCAACGGCTCATCTTCTCAGAGCAGTATCCCCAGCCGGTCAGCGTTCAGCTTCGCTCGGCGCCTCCGGAGCCCGTTCGCGGAGAGCTTCAACTCTTCGTCGAGGGCCGGATGCTGGATCGCCAGACCTTCGAACTGGACCAGGAGGGGACGGCGCCCGTCACTCTCCGCCCGTTCGAGCTCAAGGAGGGCATCTTTCGCGGGCGGCTGGTGCTGGCCGTCGAGGATGCCATGGAAGCGGACAACGTCTTCCACTTCGTGGTGGAGAGGACCTCCCCCGGGCGTATCCGCGTCCTTTCGAATCAGGGAGCCGGCTCCGTCTATCTGAGGAATGCCCTGAAGGCGGGCCGCAACCTGCCCTTCGTGACCGAATTCGCAGACCCGCGCGATGCGGAGGAATTGGATCCGGATCTGGTTCCCATCGTCATTCTGGATGACCTGAGGACGCCTCCCCGCTCCGACCGGCTGAACCGCTACCTGGAGGCGGGAGGAGGTCTGATCCTGGCCCCGGGCAAGCGGGTCGACGGCCGAGCGTACAATCGCACCGGGATCTTCCCCGCCCGGCTGGCCGAACCCCGGTTCCTCGGCGGCCGCGGACAGTCCTTCACCTCCATCACTCAGGTGGACTGGAGCCACCCCGCTTTCGCCATCTTTCAGGACCTCCAGCGGACGGCCTTGGCGTCGGTCCGTTTCTACGGACATTGGAGACTCGAGCCGAGGGAGGATTCCCGCGTGCTGGGGCGCTTCGACGAAGGTGATCCGGCGCTGGTGGAAGGACAAGCCGGCGCCGGAAGAGTCCTGGTCCTGGCCTATCCCTTGGACCGCGTCTGGTCCGACTTTCCGCTGCGTCCGGCGTTCCTGCCCTTCTGGCAGAGCCTGGTTCGGCACATGGGCGGGGTCCTGCAACCGGAAGCCGCCCTTCGAGTCGACCAGTCGCTGCCGTTCCGGGAGGAACCGGCGGCGGCCGAATCCGGGAGCAGCACACGATGGAACGTGCTGGATCCCAGAGGCCGTAGAGTGGTGGATCTGGACCGGCCCACACCGGCTGCCATCGATTTGCAGTTCCCGGGCCACTATGAAATAAGAAAGGACAAGAAGACGGACTGGGTGGCGGTCAATCCCGATCCGAGCGAGTCCGATATCCAGCCTCTTCCCGTGGCCGAACTGCTGGGTCGATTCCAGGCCGGAACTCAGGCCGCCGGCGACGGGGTTTCCGTGAACGCCTCTGCGGCAGACACGAGAGAGCCTCTCTGGTGGCTGTTCCTGCTGGCTGCCGTAGTGGTTCTGGCGGCCGAGTCGGTGGTTGCCGGCCGCACCGGGCCGCGGTGAAGGTTCCGCCCAAAGCGGACCAGAGTCCAATCATGCTGGAAATCATCGCAACGGTGAGACGGAAGCTCCTGGGCGAGCGGCTGCTCAGAGGCTTCGCCGCGGTGCTCCTGGCCACCATCCTGGCTTCGATCCTCTTCAGCTACGTCCTGGCCCGGAACAACTTCTCCGAGCCGGCCCTGTTCTGGGTCCGGCTGCTGGGTGGAGCGCTTCTCATTCTCCTGCTGGCAGGCGGGCTGCTGGCCCCGTTGCTGCGGCGGCGATATACCCCCGGCCGTCTGGCCCGCTTCCTGGAGGAACGGAATCCTCAACTGGAGCAGGGTCTGTCCACCGTGGTGGAGCTCCGCGAGGGACAGGCGCCGGCCGATCCCGAGCTGCGGCGCCTGTTGGAGCGGGATGTGAGGCGGAAGCTGTTCCGCGTCTCGCAGCCTCGCTTCTACGATCCCCAACGCAGCCTCCTCTCTCTGCTGACGGGGGCGGTCTCCGTGCTCCTTTTCGCCTATCTTTTCTTCGGGGGACCCGAGGCCTACCGCTACAGTCTGGACCGCCTCTTCCTGGGCTGGGCCGCGGACGGCACGCTTCCCCTCTACTCGATTCAGGTCACACCCGGCAGCACCACCGTCGCCAAGCACGCGGACGTGGAGGTCCGGGCCGTGCTGACGGGTTTCGAGAGCCAGCGGGTGAGTCTTCTGGTCCGATATGGGGAAGATCCCTCCTTGGAGGAGGTCCGGATGCGGCCCGATCCGGACTCGGGAGGGTTCGTCTTCCTCTTCTTCGACGTCCGTGATCCCATGGACTACTACGTGGAGGCGGACGGGATCCGGTCCGAGACCTTCTCGCTTGCGGTTTCCGAGATTCCCCGGGTCAGTGCCCTTGAACTCCGCCTGGTCTTTCCCCGCTACACCCGTCTCGACCCGGCCGTGCAGAAGGACGAGGGCGACATCGAGGCCCTGGTGGGGACTACCGCCCACTTTCGCATCGAGAGCGACCAACCCATCCGGGGAGCACACCTGAAACTGGAGGAGGGCGGCACCATCGGGCTGGAAGCGGACGGCGCCGGCGGCTACCGGGGCTCCTTCGAGATCCGCCGCAGCGACTACTACCGAATTCACCTCCGGAACCAGGAGGGGGTTTGGAACCCCGGGACCAACGAGTACGTGATCCTGGCGGTGGAGGATCAGCCCCCCCGGATCGTCTTCAAGCAGCCCGGACGGGACCGGCGGGTGAGCAACATCGAAGAGGTCTTCATGGAGCTCCAGGCCGGAGACGATCACGGGATTCGGAGCCTGTCCCTCCGCTACTCGGTCAACGGCGACGCGGAACAGGCCGTCGAGCTGACGCCGGTGCCCGGGGCGGGCTCGTTCACCGTCGGCCACACATTCTTCCTGGAGGAGCACGACCTGGTGCCCGGGGATTTCGTCTCCTATCACGCCCGCGCCTCGGACGCCGTCTCCCATTCCGATACGGACATCTTCTTCCTGGAGGTCCAACCGTACGACCGGGAGTACTACCAGTCCCAGACCGGCGGCATCGGCCTTCCCGGCGGCGGCTCCCAGGAGTTGGAACTGTCCAAACGCCAGAAGCAGATCATCATCGCCACCTTCAAGCTGCAGAAGGACCGGGCCTCGACGCCGGGGGAGGAGTTCAAGGAACAGAGCCAGACGGCGGCCCTGGTGCAGCAGCGCCTCCGGGAGGAGGTCCAGGTGATCACCGACCGGCTCGAACGCCGCCAGGCGGCCGCGTCCGACGAACGATTCGGCAAGATGAGGGAACGGCTGAGCGAGGCGATGACCCACATGGAGCCGGCCCACGAACGGCTCAACCAGATGGAGCCGGAGCAGGCCCTGCCTCACGAGCAGAAGGCGTTCCGACAGTTGCTCAGCGCCGAATCCCTGTTCAAGGAGATTCAGGTTTCCTTCGGCGAGAGCCAGGGAGCCGGTGGAGCCGCGTCGGAGGAATTGGCCGACCTGGTGGACCTGGAACTGGACCGGACCAAGAACCAGTACGAGACCATTCGCCAGAACCAGCAGTTCCGCCAGGAACAGCAGTTGGACGAGGCCCTGGAGAAGTTGAAGGAACTGGCGCGCCGCCAGGAACAGGCGGTGGAGCGGTCGCGGCGCATGGCCGGCCGCGGGTCCGGCGCCGACCGGCTCACCGCCCAGCAACTCCGGGAAGAGATCGAGCGGTTGACCCGCCAACTGGAACGGCTCTCCAGGCAGGAGCAACAACGAGAGCTGTCCAGGATCAGCAACCGGCTCCGGGAGGCGGCTCGAGATCTGGGACAGGGTGGAAACGGCCAGACCGGGGAACGGCAGCGCATGCTTGCCGAACGCGCCCTGGAGCGATTGAAGGAAGCCCAGGAGGCGCTGGAGAAAACCCAGCAGGAGCAGATCTCGGAACGAATCCGGCAGTTGTCCCAGGAATCCCGCCGCATGCTGCACCGGCAGGAACAGGCGCTCGAGGGGATGGACGGAGTCGGAAAACGGCTGAATCAGGGAAAGGTGGACCGGGAGACCATCCGCCAGATCCGAGACCTGCTTCGCGAGAAGGGTGAGCTCCAACAGGAACTCTCCCGGGTGGAGGGGGAGTTGCACCAGACCGCGAAGCGGACAGCCTCGCAGGAGCCCCAGGCGTCGCGCCAGTTGAAGCAGGCGGGGAACAAGATTCGGGACGACCGCCTTTCGGAAAAGATGCAGGAGGGCTCCGAGTTGTTGTCCCGGGGCTGGGTCGACCTGGCTCAGGACCGCGAGGAAGGGGTGACCCGGGGGCTGCAGGAACTGGTGGAGAACATCGACGAGGCGGCACGCGCCCTGGGCCAAAAGGGGCCGCCCGGCGCCGAGGAGGGTCTCAAGCAGGCCGGGGAAGAGATCGCGGAGCTGGTGGAGGGGCTCGAGTCGCTACGCCGCCGCCTGTCCCAGGGCTCTAAGGAGGGAACGGATGGGTCCGACGGACAGGACGGTTCCGGGGAAGGCTCCGGCGAACTGTCGGGCAAAGAGGGATCCCAGGGTGAAGGAGATCGAGGGTCCCGGCCCCAGGGTCAGCCGGGAGACTCGCGGCAGGCCGGAAGCCGCGCCAACCTCTCCGGCATCGACCCGCGCCAACTGAGACGGGAGTGGCAGGAACGGCTGCAGGAAGCCGAATCCATATCCCGCCTGCTCCGGGGGGAGCACTCCCTGGGGAGGGACGCTGCGGCCTTGTCCCGGGAGATGCGCGAGCTGGCTCCGGAACGGATTTTTTCCGACCCGGAGGAGATCGCGCGGCTCAAGTCCAAGATCGTCCACGGCTTCCAGCAACTGGAGCTGGAGATCAACCGGGCCCTGGATCGGGAAGAGGAGAGTCTCGTCTGGCTGTTCCAGGAAGAGGAGGTTCCGCCGGTCTTCCGCGAGCGCGTCGAGGAATACTACCGGACCCTCTCCAACGAACGGGGCGCTCGCTGATGCGCCCGGCGACTCCGATGACCGCTTCGCCGTCGCCGTTGAGATTTTCTCGCCGCCGGGCACTGGCCAATCTGGGCGGAGGCGCCGCTCTCGCCGCGCTCTCGCCGCTGCTCTCCTGCACCCGGGGAGGAGCGCCCCATGAATCCGGTTCCGACCGAATCCGCGTGCGGGAACGGGAGTCCGGCGCTCCCGGTCTGGAACTCATTCTGGGCCGGTCCAACGAGATCTTCCCACGTCACTCGGAAGGCGACCTGGTTCAACTCGCCGACGGACGCCTGCTGGCGGTCTGGTCCCGTTTCTCGGGGGCCAGCGACCACGCCGAGTCTCAAATCGTGGGCCGCTACTCGGAAGACATGGGCCACACCTGGGGAACGATTCATCCAATCGCGTCCCTGAATGAGCCGGAGCACGCCGCGAATTCGAACCTCATGAGCGCCAGCCTCCTGCGCCTCTCCGGCTCGGGAGAGATCCACCTGTTCTACATGGGCAAGGAGGAGACGGAGCCGGAGAACAAGGCCTTCCACCGGAAGATTCGCAGCAGCATCCATACGCGAGTCTCACAGGACGGCGTCAACTTCTCCAGGCCGGTTCGGCTCTCGGACCGGGACCATTATTACGTGACCAACAACGCCCGGGCCCTGCAGCTCTCGAACGGCCGGATCCTGGTCCCCTCGGCCGTCGCCCTGGACCCGGGGAAGGAACTGGGCTGGGAGAAGCAGTCGGCCCTGGCGCACTATTCGGACGACGGGGGAAAGAGCTGGACCCGGGGAGAATCCTGCACGCTGCGGCCCGAAGACTATCCCGGCCACGAGTACTGGCAGATCACGCTGCAGGAACCGGGACTGGTGGAGCTGACGGACGGACGGATCCTGATGGTGAACCGGACCAAGCTCAACCATCCCTACAAGTGTTTCTCAAGCGATTCGGGAGTGTCCTGGAGCGAACCGGAGCCGATGCGGGAGATCGTCGCCCCCACTTCGCCCCAGACCTTCCTGCGGCTGCCCTCAGGGCGCGTGGCGATGATCTACAACAACAATCCCAAGGGAGCCGAAGCGAAATGGACCGAACGCCGGCCCCTGGCCTTCGCCGTCAGCGAGGACGAGGGAACCAGCTTCCAGTACGCAAAGACCATCGAGGAAGTGGAGGGACGCTGCTGGGCCTACCACGCGGCACGGATCTTCGGTGAAAACGTCTACCTCTTCTACTACGAGTGGTACCAGGGACATCCCACATTTTTCTTCTGTGACGTCAAGCTCTCCATCATTCCCGTGGACTGGTTCGAGAGCTGATCACCCGTGGCGCGAAAGAGGGCACCTACGCCTGCCGCCCCGTCCCGCCGAGAAGGAACATCCGCACGAGGTCCGGTAGGAGGGGACTTTCCTGTCCCCCATTCTTGGTCCGCTACGCATCTCCCCCCATGCCGCCCAGAAGGAATGTCCGCACCAGGTCCAATGCGTAAAGGCTTGTGCGGGTCCGGTCCGGCCGGCCGCGGCCGGCCATTCCGAAACGGCGAGTCTCCATTCGCCGCCCGTCGGTGACACAGAAGAACGATTTGCCCTTCGCCAAATTCCGGCTTCGATCCTCCGGGTCCGGAATCCCGTGCACCACCAATCCCAAGTCGGCGTGGCAGACCGTCCGGAGGGCCCGCGACAGTTCCCGGGTCCGGAGCTTCGGTTCCGACACCGACGCGTCGGCTCCCGCCGCCTCCAGGACCCGCCGGGCGGAATCGGAATCGCCGGCGATGACCCCTTCGACAAAGCGATCCGGATCGGCCAGCTGTAACCTCTCCGCCACCATCCCGCCGGTAATATCCTCGTAGACGGCGATTCGCAGATCGGCCCGCCGCAACAGCTCTCCCACCGAGTCCTCCATGGATTCCTCGTCGGCGCCGAACACATGGTGTCCCAACAGGCCGCGGACCTCCTCCTCCAGCGGGGCGATCAACCGCGCGGCCGCCTCCCGGTCAGGGGCCTTGGCGGCGATTCGCACATCCACCTGGCCGGGATGAGCCAGGACTCCCACGGTGGGATTGGTGGACTCAGTGATCAGATGTCCGATCAGGTGATCCACGTGGCTCTCCCCCATGGCGGAGACCTTGAGGATGCGATAGACGATGATGTGGTCCAGGAGAAAGCGACTCCTGAGACGGGGAATCACCTCATGGTCGAAGAGCCACTTGAGCTCGTGGGGCACTCCGGGGAGGGCAATGACGACGCCGCGCGGGTCCTCCACGAGGAATGCGGGCGCGGTGCCGTTGGGATTGCGGATCGGCGCGGCCCCCTGCGGGATGTCGGCCTGACGCTCGTTGTTGGCCGTCAGGACAAAACCCCGGTTGCGGAACCGGGTGTAGATCTCCTGCAGCAGATCCGGGTCCCGGACCAGCGTCCGTCCCGTCACCCGGGCGATCACTTCCCGCGTCAGATCGTCACGCGTGGGCCCCAGACCGCCGCCGGTGATCACGATGTCGGACCGATCCAGGGCCCGGCCGATGACTTCCTCCATCCGGCCCGGATTGTCTCCGACCACGGTCTTGTAGAAGAGATCGACTCCCAACCCGGTCAGACGATCAGCCATCCAGGCCGAGTTGGTATCGACGATCTGCCCCAGGAGCAGTTCAGAACCGATGGCGACGATCTCCGCGTTGGGCATTGAGGTCTCCTTTTCAAGAATCCTGTTGCCAGGAATCTTGGGGCATCCCGCTCCCGCTGTCCAGATATCGACGTTCACGCGCAGCGACGGCTGCAGCAAGGGGCTGATATACTTCCGGACAGAACGCCAGTTCCTTTAAACAGGAGCCGGAGTGGCGGAATTGGCAGACGCACCAGACTCAAAATCTGGCGGGTGGCAACACCCGTGGGGGTTCGACTCCCCCCTCCGGCACCACACAATTTGGGGGGGGGGGGGGGGGGGGGGGTGACTTCCTCTTCACTCTTCTTGTAAGATCAACCCAGTTGTCCTTGCATCCCTGCACAATGTGTGCGCCGGACTTAATGGAACGTCGTCCAGATTCGGAATCCTTGCGAGTAGCTGTTCCCAGCAGCTTTAAGCCGTAATTCTACTATCGCCTGCCGTGAGCGACGAGATTTGAGCAACCGTAGCGGACGAAAATTCCTAAGGTCCGCAATTCTTTAATGGGAGAGTTCATGAGACCGAAAATCCACCTGTTTTCCTGCTTTCTACTGGTACTGATCCTGGGCTTCCACCTCGGTGGACCGGTTCAGGCGCAGCGCGCCCAGCAGGGCGCCGGAAACATCCAGGGGACCGTCACCGACGCATCCGGCGGCGTGATCCCGGGTGCGGAAGTAACTGCGCGAAACCTAGCCACCGGCATTGGAAGAACGTCGGTGAGCAACGACAGCGGCTATTACCTGATCCAGGCCCTCGGGATCGGCGAATACGAGGTGTCGGGCGGCCTGACCGGGTTCAAGACCAAGGTGATCACGGGACAGCGCATCACCTCGGACACGACCCGGACCGTGAACATCGTGCTCGAGGTCGGCGACGTGACGGAAACGGTCACCGTCGCGGGCCAGGCGACACTGATCAAGACCACCGACACCACCGTGGCTCACGCCCAGGACTCGGAAGTGCTCGAGGTGCTTCCGGTCCACATGAGCTTCTTCGTCCGGCAGTCCATGGTGTTGATCAACACCCTGCCCGGCGTGATCTTCAAACCCACCTGGGACGGGAACAAGGGGACCATCCACGGTGTGGGCGACAACGGGCCTCATCGGAACCCCCTCGGGTACAACACCGACGGCCACCAGAGCAGCATCAACTGGCATCAGGGGCTGCGCGACGAAACGGGACCGGCGCCCGAGTTGATCGAAGAGTTTCGCATCGAGACCAATCAGGATGCCGAAAAGGGGTTCAATTCCGGGGTGTCCGTCGAAATGATCACCAAGTCGGGAACCAACGAATTCCACGGGAGTGGTTTCTTGTTTCACCGCAACGACATCCTGGACGCGCGCCGGTGGACCGCCTCCGGGAAGGGCGAACAGATCCAGAACGAGTGGGGCTTCATTCTGGGAGGCCCCATCGTGAAGGACAAGGCCTTCTTCATGATGAACTACACCGGTTATGAGTGGTCCACGCAACCGTCCGGAAGGATCGGAACCGTCCAGACCGAACTCATGCGACAAGGGAATTTCAACGAGATCCTCGGTCCGTCTCTGGGAACAGACGTCATGGGCCGGGAGGTCCGGGCCGGCATGATCTACGATCCCCTCACCACCCGGGCAGATGGGCAGGGGGGCTTCCTGCGGGATCCCTTTCCCAACAACACGATTCCCGACAGCCGCATCGGCGGCGTCGCCAAGCACCTCATGACCGCGTATCCGGGACCGAACAGAGGCGGATTGACCAACAATTATGAGGGCGAGGGTTCCGACATCTTCGACATCGACAAGGTCTATCTCAAGACCGACATCGAGCATGAGGACCACAAGGTCACCATCGGTTGGGAAGACACGCCAAATATGAAGCTGAGCTTCCTGTCGCCGGCCAACCGGCTGAACAGCGTCGCGGTCGAGAGCCGCGGCGTCCGGGTTCGACTCAATCACCTTTGGACGGTGAACCCGTCTCTCCTCTTCAGCACCCGGCTCGGGATCAACCGGATCACCTACGGCGAGGGGAAATTGCCGCCCGCCTCGGACCATTGTCCGGGCGGTTGCGTCACGGGTGCGTTGACGACTGCGATTCCCCGGCTGAGGATCCAGAGCGCGGTGGGAGGCGGCTTCGGTGACAACACCGACACGGCCTCACACTTCCAGTCGACGGTTCCCGTCTTCATGGATCTGTCCTGGACCAGCGGGAACCACAACGTGAAGGTCGGCGCCCAGCTCAGCATCTGGGCCGGAAAATTCCTCGTGGAAAACCACACGGCGGGCACTTATACCTTCCGCAACCGCACCAGCGGCCTGCCCGGTTATCCGGAGACGGGTGACGGGTTCGCCTCCTTCCTCATGGGCGACGTGGACGAAGTCCTCCAGGAGACCGCCAGCGCCAGGAAGGTCACCAGCTACAGTTGGGCCTTCTACGCTCAGGACTCCTGGCGCACGACTCCGAGGCTGACCATCAACTACGGCCTCCGCTGGGAGATCCCCATACCTTTCCACGAGACCTACCGGCGCTGGGGCCTCATGGACATCCACACTCCCAATCCGGCGGCGGGCGGCCTCCCGGGCGGTCTCACCTTCTACGGAGAGGGAGAGGGACGCAACGGCCGGGTCCGCGCGTTCAACGTCGGCTTCAGGAGTTTCGGGCCGCGCCTGGGTTTTGCCTATCAAATGAACGAAAAGACCGTGGCGCGGGCCTATTACGGGCTGATGTACTTCCCCCTGAACGGGGAAATGGGCAACGGCTCCGGCATGCCCAACCAGGGTTTCGGCGCCTCGGTGACCGCGACGACTCCGGACTTCGGCCTGACGCCGGCCTTCAATTGGGATCAGGGAATCGACATTCTTCCCAAGAACCTTCCGTTCCTGGACCCGTCCCTGATCAACGGCTCCTCGGTCGGTTTCGTGGACGTCAACGAGACCCAGCAGGGGACCGCCCAGAGGTTGGGTCTGGCCATCGAGCGGGAGCTCCCCTGGGACATGGTGTTCACTGCCGAATACATCGGCCTGTTGGGCCATGGCGTCGTCGGGACCCAGATCGCCCGTTACAACCAACTGCCCCTGAGCTATCTCGCTCTCGGAAACCTCCTGCTGCAGGATATCGATTCCCAGGCCGCCAGAGACGCCGGCTACACTCGCCCCTATCCGGGATTCACCGGAACCGTGGGGCAGTCCCAGCGGCGCTTTCCCCAGTACAACTGGGTGGCCCAGTTGAACTCCCACTCGGGCTACAACCTCTACCACTCGGGCATCTTTATATTGCAGAAGCGGTTCTCCACCGGGTTGAACTTCATGCTGTCGCACACCATTGCCAAATCGCTGACGTCGGGGGACGTTGCGGAGAGGGGCAGCTTCGCGCCCCGCGCCGGTTCCTCCCTGCAGCATTGGGATACCTGGAAGGCCTCCAAGACGATCGTGCCGTTCAACCGCTCCTGGGCGACCAAGGCAAGCTTCTCGTGGGAACTTCCCTTCGGAAGAGGCAAAGCCATCGGCGGCGGCGCCGGCAGATTGGCCAACCTTCTGGTCGGCGGCTGGAGAGTCGCCGGTCACATCGTCTACCACGCCGGCAATCCCCTGACCGTCGGGACGGGCCAGTTCCTTCCCTACATGGGTCCCGCGTGGGCGGTCTGGAATCACGGCGTCACGCCCACGACCGGCGTCAGTTGCGGCGATTTCGATCCCAACCAAACGGGACGGGACCGTATCTTCAATCCCGCGGCATTCAGTCCGCCGGCCAATTTCACGTTGGGGAACTTCCGCGTCCATCCCAGTGCGCAGAACTGCGGATTCATGCAGGAAGACATTTCGCTCATGAAGGATTTCCAGATCAGCGAGGGCGTGAGTTTCCGCTTCGCGGCGGAGATGTTCAACGCCTTCAACCGGGTCAACTGGCGCACGGCTGGCTCCAATGTGGACAGTCCCCAGGGCTTCGGGAAAATCGGCAACACCTTGGATCCGCGGATCATCCAGCTCTACTGGAAGATCAACTTCTGAGGATCGCCGGCGGCGGGCGGCGCCGTGGACGGTTCCATGGAAACAAGGTTGTCACCATTCAGATGCAAAGGTCATAAACAATGAAAGCCATCTCTTTGTTCCTTACGGTCCTCCTGGTCTTCTCGACGAGTCTGCAGGCCGGTCCCATTCCGGCTCAGAAGGCGATCCACCTCGTGTCGATCGAGGAGCTGAAGGGCCAGATCTCGGAACAGGCGGCCGTACGCGCCGAAAATATTCGTGAAGTTCAGACCCTGCTTCGTCACCCGGCGGTGCAGGATCGTCTGGGACACCTTTACGACCTGGAGCAGATCGCGGTCGCGGTACCCAGGCTGGACGACGAGACGCTGGCCCGGCTGGCCCGGGAAAGCGAGCAGATGAACGAGCAGTTCCAGGCCGGCCTGCTCGGCCTGTCGTTCATGAGCTGGGTGGTCATCACCGGCCTCATCGTCTTCATCGTATTGGTTCTGGTACACACGTACGACCGGGGAGAGCCTTAACGCTTCACTGCGGGTAGACGCTCTTTTTGCTTTCCATTCGGAAAACTCTCCATCGGGCTGGCCGCGCATGCTGCGGCCAGCCCGATATTTGTTATAGTCGTTGATACGGCGTTCGCACCGATAGGCGTCCGGTTCGGATCACGGAACCGGGGACGCTTCGACCTGTCGCGATCATGAAGAAGCAACACCACCCTCCGTTGCTGTCGCTGCTCCTCCTGCTCACCGTTTCTCTCACCTTCCCTGGCCAGGCCCTGGCAAACGAGAAGAAGGACGATAGGGACACCTCCGCCGTTCAACAGGAAGAGGCGGAAGATTACTACGAGCGCTGGCTGAACCAGGACGTCACCTACATCATCAGCGACGAGGAGGAATCGGTTTTCAAGAGCCTGACGAGCCCCGAGGAGAAGGAGTTGTTCATCGAACAGTTCTGGCGCCGCCGGGACCCGGATCTGAGGACAGCCATCAACGAATTCAAGGAAGAGCACTATCGGCGTATCGCCTACGTCAACGAGCGTTTCTACGCCGGTGTGCCGGGCTGGAAGACGGACCGGGGGATGATCTACATCCTCCACGGGCCGCCTCATGAAATCGAGAGCTACGTGACTGGGGGCAATTACAATCGCTCCTTCAGCGAGGGCGGGGGCAGTACGGTGGTCCACCCCTTGGAGGTGTGGCGCTATCGGCACCTCGAGGGTGTCGGGGATGACATCGTTCTGGAATTCGTGGACCGCACCTACACGGGGACGTACAAGCTGGCCCTGTTCCCCGACGAGAAGGACGCTCTGCTCCATTTCGACGGATATGGCCTGACCCTGTCGGAGCAGTGGGGCATCAGCGACAAGCAGCATCGTCCTTCCCTGATCGGCGGCAGAAGCACCGCCTACGAGACTCGGCTCCACAACAACAACCCCTTCCAGCGGTACGAGATCTTCTCCCGGGTCATGGTCCCGAAGAAGATCAAGTACAAGGACCTGAAAGAGTTGGTCAAGGTGGAGATCGGTTATTCCAACCTCCCCTTCCGCGTTCGGAGCGACTACTTCAAGCTCAACGACGGGCAGGTCCTGGTTCCCGTCACCGTCGAGATTCGAAACAAGTTCCTGTCCTTCGAGGCCGACGGCGAGGTGCACTCGGCCCGGGTCGGGCTCTATGGCGTCGTCACCAGCCTCAGCAACAAGTTCATCGAGGAATTCGATCAGGATCTGGTGATCTCGTTCGGGCCTGAACGGCTGATGAGGGGCCTGGAGGGACGGGCCACCTACCAGAAGATCCTGCTTCTGGACAGCGGGACCCGCTACAAGCTCGACCTGATCATGAAGGACCTGACCAGCAACAACATCGGCGCCGTCAAACACGGAATTATTCCACCGCCCAGCATGCGGCAAAGGGAGAAGCTGAGCAGCAGCTCAATGCTGCTTTCCAACCACATGCAGGAACTTCCCGAAGCGCCGGACCAGGACCAGATGTTCGTTTTGGGAGACGTCAAGATCCGGCCCAGCCTCGACAAGAGCTTTTCCAAGAAACTCCCGCTGGGCGTCTACCTGCACCTCTACAACTTCGGTATGGACCAGGCCTCCAACACACCCCAGATACAGGTGGCGTACCGAATTTCCCGCGACGACGAAGTCATCGGCGAAGCCACTGACAGCCGCGGTGAATCGATCCAGTTCTTCTCCGACCGGAGAATGGTCCTGCTCAAGAGGCTGAGCCTGCGCACCCTGGAACCTGGTAAATACCGGCTCGAAGTCGAGGCCTGGGACCAGGTCAAGGACGTCAGGACCCGCGTCCAGGACAACTTCCAGGTCCAGGGCGGCTAGGAGGGGCGATTTTCTTGTCGCCCATTCTTTCTTTCACCTACTTTCCCAAGAATCGACGGTTAGGAATCCGCCGCTCCTCGGTGGCTACAAGCCGCCGCTCCGCGACGCCGCTCCAACGCTGGGCAGCCCGGCCCAGTGATGAAAGGTCCGGTTCCGTGTATCCAGGCCCAAGAAAACATTCAGGAACTCCTGACCCAACACCTTGAAACGCAACCCCACTCCAACGTCCTGAAACCACTCCCCTTCTCCCGGCAGAAACGGCCGGCCCGAGACAAACGCCGTATCGCTGAAGACGAATCCTCCCACTTCCAGGAACCTCCATCTGCAGAGCCTGCGCCCCAGTTCCGCGCCCAACAGGACAAAGTCACGCCCCATGGGACTGTTCCCCCTTCGGCCGTCCCCCAATTCGGGATGCGCCTTGAGGGGCAGCCGGGCATCGGGACCGATCCCGAACAGGAAATAGTGATCCAGCGGCAAGTCCCGGCCCGAGAACCCACCCTGGAGCGACACCCTTAGCCGGGTCTCCGTCTTCCTCGCCACCGTCCAATCGATCCCCAGACCCGACGTCATCCTGTGGGCAGGTTCTCCGGCTCCGGCGAGAGGCGAAAAGGCGTCGAACCGGGCCATCCAACTCAACCGCACGTTTTCCCCGGCATCGAGACCCCACAGTTGATTCCATTCCAGTCCCACGGCCAGGAGGTGAGGACTCTGTGGAAGAGCGGCATCGTTCCCGTGAAATCGAAAAGACTGGCGCTGGTATCCACCGTGAAAGGCGAGGGACCTGCGTTCGGACATCAACCATTCGTAGGCGCCGAAGACCTTTTCCGTCCGGTAGTCATATTCGGCGCCCGATGCGGTATGACTCCATTCCTCGTCCCGGAAATCGAAGCCGACACGCAAAAGGTCGGATGAGGACGAAAAGAAGGGGACCCCGGCGGATGCCCCGGCCCGCTTCCGGGGAGCATCCCAGCGAACCCCTCCCGCCAATTGCCGCCCTCGGCCGTCCCGTAACCCGAGACCGACCTCCCGATTGAAGAGGACCCGGGAAGCATTCTCGATCAGAAACCCGGTTTTGTTGGAAAAAGAATCGCTGCCGGGAGGAAGGTCCACCCGCAGATTCCAACGTCCCCCCGTCTGTGGGTCGAGCTGCCATCCAAACCGGGGGCCTAGCCCGAATCTGCCCTGGACCCAATACGCCTGCAGGAGCTGCTTCCGGTCCAGAACCTCGCCTTCATTGAATCGGAAGAGGGATTCCGCCAGCTTCGGCTCTGTGTCGCCGGAAATCAGGACCTCGACCTGAGCGATGTGCGGCTCTCCCAACAGATTCCAGTGGTGCAGGGCCTCCAGCCGACGGTCCTGGAGATAGGAGAGGATGGCCAGAAAGCTCCGAGCGTAACTGTTCTGAGGATCCAGCTTCAGGGCCGTTTGCAGGCTGGCTCGGGCCTTTTCCCGCCTGTCCTGCTTGAAATAGACGCCGGCCAGTTCCGCATGGGCCGCCGCGTATCCGGGCTTCAGGAGGACGGCGCGCTCCAGTTCCTTTTCGGCGTCGGCCCAACGCTCCTGCTTGGCCAAGGCCAGACCGAGCAGAAAGGAGGCCTCGCCGTTGGACGCCTCCTGCTCCAGAACCTGCCGAAAGAGCGACTCGGCAGCCAGGTATCGTTCCGCCTCCAGTTCCGTTCGGCCGCGGGACAGAAGCTCTCCCGTGCCGGCGGTCAAGGCGGGCGGAATGAGGAGCAGGCTCAACCATGCCACCAGGGAGATGCGGACGGAAATAGGCGCCGGCCGGACATGCCCGAGCATACGCCGGACATTGTAGTCAGTCTCGATTGCGGTTGTTGCCGGGGCCGGTTCAGGAAGGAGTCTCGGGGAGGACCAGAAGCGTCCAGTTTTCCAGCCGCGACCGCTGCCGCGCCATCTCCCCCGCCGGCCGCCGCTGATAGGGTCCCTTCACCGGATCGTGCACGATCCATTCCCGTCGGGATTCGTCCCATCCCACCAACACCACGTAATGATTGTTGGTCGTCAGGATGGACGGGTCGATCACGGTGATCAGAGGCCGACCCTGACGCAGATGCTCAAGCATTTCGGGAGCGTCTCCGGCAAAGGAGTAGGCCTGGAACCCCTCCGTGGCCGCCAGATTTTTCAATTCGAGACCGCTCAGGCCCTTTTTCGGAAAGGGGAGGAAACGCCCTGCCAGATCGCGATGATCGGCCGGATGATTCCAGTAGCGCAGGAGCATGGCGAGAACGGCGGGACCGCAGTAGTTCTCCGCCTGGCGGACATAGGGGACTTCCAGAAAGAAGCCCTTGGCGGGCGATTCCTGTCCGGCGCCTCCGGAGATCGCCGATGCGGTCAGCATCAGAATGAAAAGAGGCCAGACCGGAAACCTCACCATTCCAGTCCGGCCATTCCTTCCTGAAACGCTCTCCTACCGGCCCAGAGCCAGTGCAATCCTGGCGGAAAAACGGTGGGAGCGGCGGCTTTCTTGCCGCCGAATCTTGGGATTGCGGGTGAAAGAAAGAATGGGCGACAAGCAAGTCGCCCCTCGCAATGGGGGACAGGAATGTCCCCCCTCCTGGAACGAGTTAATCGAATCAACCGAACAGGTTCCTGGGGAGACCGGTCTGTTCGAACGCCTTGGCCCCCGCTTCGACGTGGCGCTTTCCGCGCTCCAACGAGAAGGCCAGATGGGACGGGAGCAGAGCGTCGAATTCGTAGTTCAGCAACTTCTGCATGGAGGCCGCACAGTTCTGAATACTCGAGTCACGGACGTTCTGGAGAACGACCGCACCTCCCCAGAACACTTGATCCCCGGCCAGAAGATAGGTCCGGTTCCGGCCCTTCAGCAGGAGGGAATAATGGCCGCTGCAGTGGCCCGGGGTGGCGATGGACGTGAGTTCCAGACCTCCAATTTCGAACCTGTCCCCGTCCGCCATTTCTTCCTCGACTTCACACGCTTCCCACCGGAACTCCGGCGGATAGAAGCCGAAATCTTGAGCCCAGGCCAGACCCGTCTGCTCCGCATCCCCGTTTCGGATCGTCGGCGCCGCTTCCCTTCCGGCGATCACGGTGGCGCCCAATTCGCGCTTCAGTTGGGCCAGGGCCCCCACATGGTCGGCATGATAGTGGGTGACGAAGATCCGGCGGATCATCCCCGGATCCAGGCCGTCGTTTTCGATGTTGCTCAGGATCTTCCCGGGCCCGTCGAATCCGGCGTCCACCAGGGCAAGCTCGTCCTCCCCCCGAATCACGAACACGTGACAGTCCATGCGATTGGAGATGTTGAAACCGGTGTCGCCGCCGCCCACCAGATAGACATCTTCCGTCAGTTTCATGTCGATCGATCCTCAGGGAAGAAAACGGCTTGCCGGACGTCATTCCACCAGAGATGGTGGGGCGGCTTTCTTCGGCGCGGCTGCGTCGTACTCCGCGGCCAAACGCGAGTACTCCTGCTCCTTCGCGTCCATCTCCGCCTCGAACCGCTTTCTCTCGTCACCGATGATTTTGTTGGCGTTGGTCGAAGCCCATCGCGAGTTGGGAACGTTTTTCAGACCATCGTGGAGCCTCTGCACATGCCCCTTGGCCGAGTTCGCGGCCGGCCCCTCCACCACCGCCGCGCGGGCATAGGCCAGCAGAGCGGTATCGTAGTCGTGGGTCCGGGACGCGGCGAATCCGAGACGGAACGCGGCATAACCGTGTCCGGGATTCATCTCCAGAGTCTGCTTCAGGTGCTCCACCGCCTCCTCAAGATCCTTGACCAGCTTGTTGGGAGACTTGGTCCACACTTCCAGAATGGATCGACCCATTGCATAGTGCGCGTCCGCCGCCCACCCCTGCTTCATGGCAATCCAATCGACCGTGGGCTGGCCCATCGGTTTCTCCATCTGGTCCAACAGTTGGAGGGCTCGGGCGGCGTAGTCCGTCGCCCTTTCGGTCCTCTTGCTTTCGGAGTAGATATTGGCCAACGGCGCCAGCAGTTCGGGGGTGTCGGGAAGTTCGACCAGAGCCTCTTCTGCGTGCCGAATGAAACGATCGAGATCGTTGCGCGAGAAAGCCGCGTTGGCAATCGCGAGGTGGGCCCACGCAGTCAGTCCGCTGTCGGGGAATTTCTTCAGGAATCTCTCCGCCAGCCGAGCCTGCTTGCGAACATCGGTCGTCTCGCTGATCTCCTGCCACGCACTGAATTCCGCTCGAGACCGGGGCTTGCCCACGGTGCGGGCTTCATCCAGCACCTGGTCTTCTAGCAACTGCCCGGCCTGGTCCCCCTCAGACTGTTTCTTGTCCTGAGGCGAGAACGGGTTGGCTGGCGTGGCAGCCACCGTCATGGCCAGCAAAAAAACGGAGAAAAACAATCGCGGATTCTTCATCATGATGTCCAAATCTACCCGAGTTCAGGACTTCCGGCCATGCACCATGGAGCGGCGGTTTCCCAGCCGCCGAACAGGAGCGGCGGTTTCCCAGCCGCCGGTCTCCCGAGTCACAACGTGGCGCCGAAAAACGGGCGATTGGAAATCGCCCCTCCAAGACTCAAGCCAACAGCTTCGTCACCACCTCGCCGCCCACGTCGGTCAACCGGAAGTCGCGTCCCTGAAAGCGATGGGTCAACCTCAGGTGGTCGATGCCGAAGAGATGGAGGATCGTGGCATGGAAGTCGTTGATGGAGACGGGCTCCTCCTCGACTCCCCAGCCGATGTCGTCCGTCCTGCCGATGACCTGCCCTCCCTGGATGCCCCCGCCGGCCATGAAGACGCTGTAGGCGAACGGGTGGTGATCCCGGCCGGTGTTGATCTCGTCTTCTCCTCCATTGTTCTCCGCCAACGGAGTCCGGCCGAATTCCGCAGCCCAGACGACGAGCGTCTCGTCCAGCATGCCCCGTTGCTTCAAGTCCTGGATGAGGGCAGCCACCGGCTGGTCGACGATCCGGCAGTTGACGGGCAATTGGCGGTCCAGGCCGCTGTGATGATCCCACGAGGCGTGATAGACGTTGACGAATCGAACACCCCGTTCCACCAGGCGGCGCGCCAACAGGCAGTTGCGTGCGTAGGTGCCGAACACCCCGCTGGTGAAGCCGCGTCCCTGGCTCCCTTCGGGATCCTTCCGGTTGACTCCGTACATCTCCAACGTCTTGTCGCTTTCCTGAGAGAGGTCGATGAGTTCCGGCGTGGCCGCCTGCATTCGGTAAGCCAATTCATAGGCGGCGATTCGAGACAGGATCTCAGGGTCACGGGCCTGTTTGAAATGCTGTTGGTTGAGCTGCTTCAAGGCCTCCAGGCTCCGGCGCTGGCACTCATGCGGCAGACCCTCGGGATTGGACAGGTGCAGCACCGGGTCGCCCTGGTTGCGGAAAAGCACGCCCTCGTAACTTGAGGGCAGGAAGCCGCTGGACCAGTTGGACGCTCCCCCGCTGGTGCCCTTACCGGCGGTCAGGACGACGTATCCGGGAAGGTCCTCCGACTCGCTGCCCAGACCGTAGTTGAGCCAGGACCCCATCGACGGACGCCCGAAAGTGGGCACCCCTGAATTCATCATCAACTGTCCCGGGTGATGGTTGAAGGCCTCGGTATGCATCGACCGGATCAAGGCGATGTCATCGGCGCAGCCGCCGATGTTGGGCAGATAGTCGGAAATCCGGATGCCCGATTCGCCATGCCTCCGAAACCCGGCATTGCTGCCCATCAGCACGGCCGATTCCTTCTTGATGAAGGCGAACCGGACCTTCTCCAGCATGGACTCCGGCATGGGCTGGCCATTCAGCTCCGCCAGTTTCGGTTTCGGATCGAAGAGGTCGATCTGGCTGGGGGCCCCGGCCATGAAGAGAAAGATGCAGCTCTTGGCCTTGGCCGGAAAATGGGTCGACTTCATCCGCCTGCCGACGGCGCCGGCGGCATTGGCCTGCCCCAGCAACCCCTGCTCGGCCAGCATCGTCGCCAAGGCGACACCGCCCAGACCGCTGGCGCTGCTGGTCAAAAAGTCTCGACGCGATTCAAGGATTTTTTCCGTCAAAGAACTCATGTTCTACTCCCGAGTGACGAATTCGTCCAAGTTGAGGATGGTGCGCGCCACCGTCATCCAGGCAGCGGACTGCTCTTGGGACAACTCGCCGGAGAATTCCGGTCCCGCGACCTTGGCGGCCGACCCTTCCCCTGCCGCGAAGACCCGTTCCTGGTCGTCCAACAGCTTCGTCAGCACGCTCATCTCGACGGGGTCCGGCTCTCTCGCCAACGCCCTCCGAAATGCGTAGCGAAGCCGATCCTCATCCGTGGACTTCTCGGAGGTGATCTTCCGGGCGAACGACCGGGCGCACTCGACGAAGACGTCATCGTTCAGCAACGTCAGCGCCTGAAGCGGAGTATTGGACCGGGTTCTCCGGAGACAGGCGGTGTTGGAGTCCGGACTGTCGAAGGTCATGAGCATGGGGTACGGAACGGTGCGCTGAAAGTGAATGTAGAGCCCGCGCCGGAATTTATCGGTGCCCGGACTCTCCGGCCATTTGACCCCGGAGCTGTAACCCACTTTGGCCACATCTTTCGGAAGCGGCGGACGAATGCTCCGGCCCCCCACCCGGCGTTCCAGCAGGCCGCCCACGGCCAGAAAGAGATCCCGTGTGACTTCAGACTCCACGCGAAACCGATTCTGCCGGGTCAGCCAGACATTGTTCGGATCGGTCTTGAGAAGCTCCGGGTCCACCTGCGAGGACTGCTGATAGGTGGAGGACAGGACGATCAGCTCGATCAGATCCTTGCGGCTCCAACCCAGATCCACGAACTTGCGGGACAACCAGTCCAGCAGTTCCGGGTGCGAAGGCTTCTCGCCGCGGGTCCCGAAGTCGTCGCTGGTCGCCACGAGCCCTCTGCCGAAAAGCTTCTCCCAGATTCGATTGGCCTCCACGCGGGCGGTGAGCGGATTGTCAGGATCCACGATCCACCGGGCCAGATCGAGCCGGTCCGGCCGTTCTCCACGCCAACGCAAGGGAGGCAGAACACCTGGGGTTCCCGGCATCACCTGCCGGCCCTTGCGCAGGAAATCGCCCCGGACGTGAATGTGGGTCTTGGGTGGATCCGCGTTCTGCGCGATGGTCTGCGCCAGCGTCTCGGGGACTTGCGGCATCGCTTTGTGATGCCCTTCCAGAGCCGCGTGCCATTCCCGCATCCGAGGCTGCTGATCGACGGCGTAGTCCAACAGCAACGCCGTCTGCTCGCCGGACCGGGCCTGCGGCTCCACGGCCAGCACCCGCTCCACGTCGATGGGCACCAGTGACTTCAGCGTCGGCCGCGGGGCCCTCGTCGCCGAGAGCCGGAACCGGCCCATGGTCCGGTGGTCGCCCAGGCGCTGTTCCAACCTGAAATTGAAGGTGGCGCCGGAAGACGAACCGGTGTCCTCCTTGAGGATGACGACGATCTGACGGTTGTGGTTGGGACCCTCGAGTCCACCCGTCGACCACCCCGTCCGCTCTTCCCCGTCGACCGCCCGGGAGACCTCGAACCCGTCCAGCTCCTGCAAGGCCACTGCCGAGTCGATCTCCAGCTTCTGCGGCTCCTTGCCAGCTTCACCCGTCGACGCTTCGATGACCACTTCCGACAGTGCGAATTCCCCTTGAGCGGCCCGGCCCGGTCCCGAATTCGGAAGCGTCGGGTCCTTGAGCACCTCGATTCGAAACGCGGTGATCCCGGCCAGCGAGCTCCTGGCCTCGACCTTGTAGTTGTTGTGAGCGGGACTGTCCCCCCGGGCCAACAGGCTGCCGTCATCCTGCTTGACCAGCTCGGTCTCCTTGGAGTCGGTGGCGGTGAAGCTGACGGGATCGAGCACCTGCCATTGCCCCAGCAGAGGATACGGGTTGCGGGCCTCCCAAGCGGCCAGTTTCGGGGCCAGCTCCTCCTCCAAAGGCTTTCTCTCGGCCTCCATCTTCCCGACCAGCATCTCCTGCCTCAGGTCCCACTCCTGTTTGGCTCGCCGATAGGCCGCCATCTCCGGTTCCAGGGCCGCCGGGATGTTCTTTTCCTCCGCCTCGTTGAGAAACCCAAAGAACTCGTAATACTCCTGCTGGGAAAGCGGATCGTACTTGTGGTCGTGGCACTGGGCGCAGGCCATGGTCAGACCGAGAAAGACGGAGGCCGTGGTGTTGGTCCGATCCACGATCTGTTCGACCCGGAACTGCTCCTTGTCGACTCCCCCCTCGGTGTTCGTGAGCGTGTTGCGGTGGAAGCCGGTCGCCACGCGCTGTTCCGTTCCGGCATCCGGCAGCAGATCTCCGGCCATCTGCTCGATGACGAATCGATCATAGGGAAGGTCCCGATTGACGGCCTGAATGACCCACTCCCGGTAACGCCAGGCGTGGGGGCGCGGATGATCCTTCTCGAATCCGTCGCTGTCGGCGTAACGGGCCAGGTCCAACCAGTGACGAGCCCAGCGCTCTCCGAAATGAGGAGAGGCGAGCAACTGCCGGACCAGGCGTTCGTAGGCGTTGGGAAGCGGGTCGCTCACGAACGCTTCCACCTCGGCGGGAGTGGGAGGGAGTCCCAGCAGATCCAGGTGCAGCCTGCGGACCAGCTTCTCCCGCGACGCCCGGGGGGAGGGTTGGAAATCCCGTTTTTCCAGGGTTTCCAGCACGAACGAATCGATGGGACTACGAACCCAGTCGGGGTTGCCCGTCTTTGGGACTTCGGAGTCGCTGATCTCTTGAAACGACCAGTGGCCGTTCGCTCCAGCCTGCAGGCCGGCGTCAGCGTTGGCGTTCTCTTCGGGCCACTGGGCTCCTTCATCGATCCAGGCGCGGAGGCGGTCGATCAGGTCTGCGTTCAGAGGTTCGCCTTGAAGCGGCATGATCATGCCGCCGGTTCCCGTGACCATGTCGATCAACCGGCTGCCCGAGCTGTCACCCGGAACGATGGCCGGACCCGAGGCGCCTCCCTTCAGGGCCGCTTCCCGCAGATCGAGGCGCAGGCCGCCGGCCGCCTGCCCGGGACCGTGGCAATGGTGGCATCGCTGGCTGAAGATGGGCTCGATGTCCCGCTTGAAATCCAAGGCTTCGGCTGGCTGGTCCTGACCCAGGCAGGGAGCGGCCAAGAGTGCGAGGGAGAGCAGAACCAGACTCGAATACCGCCGTCGATAAATCAGCATAAGTCCCTCAACGATATGGATTTGCCGAAATTCTACCAAAACGCCCTTGAACCGGGAAGAAGAGCGGGGTACAGGTTAAGAACGGATAGGGAGTCCGACCATTCAAGGAGGCCGCAATATGACACCGAAACAGGGATGGAGCCGCCGGAGATTTCTCGGGACCGCATTCGTCGCCCCCGCGATGCACCGGAACTCATTCACGACCCCGGCGCCCCATAAAGGGCCTGCCGGAAAATCTGCCTTGGTCATCGACAACCATGGACACGTGGGCGCCCTGAAGCCCGAGGATCTCGTGGAGGGCTATGATCCACAGCTCGACCGCACCATCTTCCAGGTCGCCAACTCCAAACTCGGCCTGTCTGCCCGCGAATTGATTGACGTGATGGACGCACACGGTGTGGACATGGCAGTGCTTCATACGCTCAGAGTGTGGGCCAACAAGTACCAGGCCCGGGTCCTGCGGGAGTTCCCCAACCGATTCATTTCCGTGTGCAAGCTCGACGAGCAGGAAGCGTACAAGAGTGAACAAATAGACAAGCTTCACCAATACGTTGGTGATTGGGGCTTCCAAGGGTTGTACTACGATCCTCCTCCCGGCTCCGATGGCCACGACAACCTGGCCACCTCCAAGTACGAACCCTTGTGGAAGGTGGTGAACTCACTGAAGATTACCGTCTCCTTCGTCACTTACACCGGCAGTCCCTCCATCGGCTACGGGTCGAATTTCGAGAGCTTGTGGCCCATTCTCCTGCGGCTGCTCGAGAAATTTCCCGACCTGCCGGTCATGATCGTCCATGGCATTCCGCCCCAGCCCTGCCTTCAGCCCGACAACTCGGTCAGACTCCCCGACGCAGCCATTCGGCTGGTCAAGGAACACAACGTGATCCTTGGCATTCTGCCGGGGCACATGAACTATGGGCCCAACGACGAGGTCCTCAAGAGCCTCTACGACAACTTCGGTCCAGGGAGACTGGCCTGGGGCTCGGAATTCGTCAAGATGGGCCTGAGCAGTCCAACCGAGTACTCCCGGCGGTTCCACTACCTGAAAAACAACTGCCCCTACATGTCCCAGGAGGATCTGAGCCTCATCCTCGGAAGGAACGTCCAGCGAATCTACCGCCTCGAGCAGTAAGCTTCCGCCCCGCAGTCTCTGCCCCAGGCATAGAGGCGATCTCGACTGATTCTTCGGGGAAAATCACGGTCTCACTGCCTTGTAGTCTCTACTGCTGCTGATATAAAATTGCGGTTAATAGTACGCTCACGGAAATTTCATTTATGCGATCCATTCCGGCCCTTTTGATTCTCGCTTTTCTTTCGGTCCAACTCGAAGCTGCGGACCCACCTGCCAGACCCAAGCTGGTCTCCCTGTATCCCCTGGGAGGTCAAGCCGGGGACACGCTTGAAGTCGAGCTTCGCGGCAAGTTTCTGGACCCGCTTCAGGTGGCCTGGTTCTATTGCGATCAGGTGGAGGCGGAAGTCCTGAAGTTGGAACGGACCGAGGAAGCCGAAAAAGATGGCGCCGACCAGGAGAAGGGCGCCGAGGCCGGTCCCTATCAGGGGAAATACCGCGCGCTCCTGAAGGTTCGCATCGCCCCCGACGCCGAATTGGGAGCTCATTACTTCCGGGCCGTGACCCCCGGCGGAATATCCAATCCCCTGAGGTTCCGCGTCACGTCCGAGCCCAACGTTCGCGAAGTCGGCACCAAGCACAACGAGTTGGACACCGCCCAACCCATCGACTCCCTTCCTTCCGTGGTTCAGGGCAGCCTGCCGGAGCTGGGCGAGGTGGACTACTACCGTTTGCAGGCGACTCAAGACCAGGTCCTCTGTTTCCAGGTGGACTTCTTTTCGAGTACTGCACCGCTGGGCCTTTGGACGATGCGGCCGAAGCTGAGTATCCACGAGCGGGGAGGCAGTTGGTTCGATCCCAACCGTGATCATCGGTTGGTCATCAATGACCCCATGCAGCATCGGCCGGCCTTGGCCTACAAATTTCCCCGGGACGGCGAATTCTTTCTTGCCGTGGCGGAAGTTTCCGGAAAGGTCGGCATGTTCGAAAACCCCGGCTACCAGTTGAGGGTTTTCCCCGGCGGGACTTCCGGTGAGGCATCCTGCGCCTTCGTCCCTGATGAACCGGCCCATGACGGCCCCCTGAAATGGACCTGGGCGGGAGAGGCGCCCCAGTCCCTCGTCCCCATGGTGTCCGAAAGGGACTTCGCCCGAAAAATCGAAGCGGATTGGATCGAGAGCCTCCAGGCACGGAGCGTCCTTGAGGAATCGGCCGAGGAATCCGGCGGCGGCGTCTCGTTCGATTCGTTCTCCGAGCAGGAGCCGAACGACCAGTTGGGTCAGGCTCTCGAAGTGGGGGCCATCCCCGCAGCGCTGGAAGGGACCATCGGCGGGCCGGGCGACATCGACACCTTCAAGTTCAAGGTCGGCGATGGGGTCTTGGTGGCCTTCGAGATCGAGACTCCAATCACAAAGCCGTCTTTTTTCGTCCCATGGATGAAGGTCATGGACGCCGACGGCGAGGAAGTGGTCGAGAACCTCAACAAGATCTGGGGCAGAAGCGGGAATTTCGTCGTCAAGTACCTGGAAGCGAAGACCACCTACAGCTTCGAAAAGGGGGGCGAGTACACCCTCCAGATTCGCGACATAACGTCCCGAAAAGGAGGCTCCGATTTCAGGTACAGGCTGCTGGTCCGAAACCAGGTTCCACACGTTGGAGCGATCCGGCCCGAGGAAGATCACATCCGGATCACTCCAGGACAGGCGAGCACTTTGGAGCTGTCGGTGGATCTGGAAGAGGGATTCCAAGGCAACGTCCTGCTCAGCGTCGAGAACCTTCCTCCCGGCGTGAAGGCGTTTCCGGTGGTAGCGAGTCCGGAGCCGAGCCGGTCGACGGAGGACCTCCCCCCGTTGAGGGACCAGAAACGCTACCGGCCGGCCTCGCAAAAGGCCTTGATCGCGTTGATGGCCCACTCCAGCGCTCTGCCGAACCGCAGCCCCTGGCTCATCGATCTGACGGCCCGGCCCATCAAGGGGGGCAAAATGGGCGAGGCGTTCCCCATCGGCACGCTCCCGCTGCTGGTGGATGGGAGTGAGAATAAGCGGCAGCTCGCCGCGAACCGGTAGGAGCTGCAAGGAATTAGGCACCGTGAGACTCGAAGAGATGAAATTCGCGAGCGGCTTCGGCGGATCGCCAAGGGTCATGCTGTTCATGCTGGCCGTGGTCTTGAGCCTGTCCGCCGCATCCCCCCAGGGAGAGCCGTTGCGGCCGGCCAGCAACCATGCCCTGACCCTCGTCTCCATCGAAATGTTCCCCGATGAGGTGGACCTGAGAGGGGCGGATCCTTCACAGCGATTCGTCGTGCTCGGCACCTTTTCCGACGGGCTGCAACGAGACGTGACATCGCGTAGCAGTTTCGACGTAGCTGACGACGAGGTCGCCAAGATCGAGGGGTCTTCCCGAATCGTCGGCGTCTCCCAAGGCGAGACGCGAGTTCGGGTCGAGATCGAGGGCCACAGCACAGAAGCGGCGATCCGGGTCCAGGATCTGGTGCAGGAAAAGACCTACAGTTTCACCCGTGACGTCGGCTCGATCCTCACCAAACACGGGTGCAACAGCAGCGATTGCCACGGCAGCGTCAAAGGGCAGGGCGGATTCAAGCTCTCCCAGAACTCCCTCTACCCCGAGGACGACTACAAGTGGATCCTGGAGGGCGGCACCTTCCATGTCCTCACGGACAAGTCGGACGACCCGAAGGTTCCCCGGATCGACTTGAAGGAACCGGAGAAGAGCCTGCTCCTATTGAAGCCGACCATGGCCGTGGCGCACGGCGGCGGACCCAAGTTTTCCCTCGACTCCCCCGATTACCGGACCATACGCGGTTGGATTCAGGCGGGCGCCCCCTTCGGCGAGGCAACGGACAGCAGCGCCGCCGGAGTCGACGGCGTCGAGGTGTTCCCGAGCAAGTTCGTGCTGGAACCGGGAGGAACCCAGCAACTGGTCGTGATGGCTCACCTTTCGGACGGGCGGAGCGAGGATATCAGCGACCAGGTGCTCTACTCCTCCATCAATCCCTCGATCGTAAGCGTGGGCGGCGACGGGACGGTGAAGGCGGTTGGCAAAGGAGAGACGGCGATCATGATCCGGGCTGCGGGCCACGCGGTCAGCGCGCTCGCCGGCGTGATCACGGACCTGGTTCCGAACTATCCGTCCGTACCCGAAAAGAACTACGTCGACGAATACGTCTTTGGCAAACTCCGGCGCTTCAACATCGTTCCTTCCGACCTTTCGAGCGACGCCGGGTTTCTGAGGCGCGTCTGCCTCGATCTGGCCGGCACGCTGCCGCCGCCCAACCGCGTCCGCGAGTTCCTGGCCTCCCAGGACCCGCAGAAGCGGGACAAACTGATCGAGACGCTGCTGGACTCCCCCGAATACGTCGACTACTGGACGTACCGATTCTCTCAACTGTTTCGAGTGGGCCGCCTTGTGAACGGCGGCACGACCGAGTTCAACGCGGCGTATTGGGAATGGATCCGGGACAGCGTCATCGACGGGAAACCCTACAACCAGATGGCCCGGGAACGGATCTCCGCGCAGGGATGGGACGGGCCCTCCCGGCACTTCACCAGGTTCGCAACCGAGAACGACCCCACGGGTCCCCAACAGGTGATGGGAGAGCAGATCCGACTCTTCATGGGCCGCCGGCTGGATTGCGCTCAGTGTCACAACCACCCCTTCGACAGTTGGAGCCAGGACCAGTTCTGGGGCCTGACGGCGTTCTTCGGCAGCCTGGTTCAAGTCGGATGGTCTGACGAGACCGACATGGTGATCTTCGACAACCCTGCCGGCCGGGACTATGCCTGGGGCCAGCCCGAAGAGGTCGCCAAGGTCATTCATCCGCGGACCAAGAAAGAAGTGAAAGCGACCTTGCCGGACGGCACCCCTCTGCCACCGGAAAGGCAGTTCGACCCGCGGATGGCCCTGGCGGAGTGGATCACCGAACATCCCCACTTCGCGGAAGCGACGGTGAACCGCATTTGGAGCTACTTCTTCGGGAGAGGGATCGTCGATCCGGTGGACGACTTCCGGTCCACCAATCCCCCCTCGCACCCGGATCTGCTCGCCGCCCTGGCTGATGACTTCAGGAAACAGGGACATGATCTGAAGCAGCTGATCCGGACCATCGTTCGCTCGCGAGCCTATCAACTGACTTCGGTCCCCAACGAGACGAACCGGCACGACACTACGAATTACTCCCACTTCCAGCCCCGGCCCATGGACGCCGAGCTGTTCCTGGATGCCATCTCCTTCGTGACCGGTGTAACCGACGAGAAGTATCTGGATACCACGAGGGGCCATGAACCCGTGGGTACCCGGGCCATGAACCTGAAGAATTGGTCCATCGACCACAGCATGTTCATGGAAGTCCATGGCCGCTACGACCGGGCCGGCAAGCCGAGCCGGACCGGACCCACCCTGCTGCAGGCCCTGCACTCCTTTTCGGGCCGGACCTACAACGAAAAACTCGGGCGCGAAGGAGGCCGGCTGGACCGGATGCTCCGGAGCGGCCGCACGGATCGAGAGATCGTGGAAGAGCTTTATCTGCTGGCGTATTCCAGATTTCCGACCCAGGACGAATTCGATCGCCTGGAACGGTTGCTCGAGGACAGCCCGTCCCGGAAGACGACTCTGGAGGATCTGACCTGGGCTCTGATCAGTTCCCGGGAGTTTGCGTATAACCATTGAGCGCCCCGTGGCGCCTATAGGCTTTTTGCGAAGTCGCAAAAGGAGAAGCCAACGATGTTGAGAAAAGTGGGTTGCCTGGATGCCAGGTTCGCCAGTCGAAGAGACTTCCTGCGATTGGGCTCTCTCAGCCTGCTGGGTGCCAATCTGACGCATTACCTTCAGTTCAAGAGCCTGATGGCGAGTGCGGGAGTGGACATCGAGAAGGAGGCCACGGCCAAATCGATCATCCTGCTCTGGCTGGAGGGTGGACCGAGTCATATCGACACCTACGACCCCAAGCCGAACAGTTCGTTCAAGCCGATTTCCACCAACGTTGCAGGGATTCAGGTGACGGAGCTCTGTCCTCTCGTCGCCCAGCAAATGGACAAGATCGCCGTCGTCCGGTCCGTCCGGACGGAGGAAGCCAACCACTTCGAGGGCGCACACAACGTGCTCACCGGGCATCGTCCCAGTGCGGCCATGGCGTTCCCCAGCGTCGGCTCCATCATCACCAAGGAGTTGGGTCCGATAAACACCATGCCCCCGTATGTCCTGGCCCCCCAGTTCGACGTGGACCGGCAATACGAGCAGCTCTTCAAGAGTGCGTACCTGGGGTCCAAATACGATCCATTGATCCTGGGTGACCCCACGGGTTGCAGCTTCAAGGACATCAGCACCGTCTGTGACCCCGACTTTGGGGTCGCGGATCTGACGCTCCCCAAGGGATTGCCGGTCGAGCGGCTGGAGTCCCGGCTTTCGATGCTGCAGATGATCGACTCCGCCTACCGCAAGAAGGTGGAATTGGCCGAGTTCAACGCCATGGACGGGTTTCGCGAGCAGGCGCTGCAGATGATTCTGACACCGGAGGTCCGGGAAGCGTTCGAACTGACCCGGGAGCCGGAAAAGGTCCGAAATGCCTACGGAAGAAACGGCTTCGGCCAGAGCGTGCTGCTGGCTCGGCGCCTGGCGGAAAGGGGATCCCGTTTCGTGACGGCGGCCGGCTACAAGTTCAACGAGTGGGATACGCACGGAAACAACGACAAACAGCACAAGGACGCGTTGGTTCCCCCGCTCGACCAGGCCCTCTCCGCCCTGCTGGTCGACCTGGACGAGAGAGGGATGTTGGATTCGACGATGGTCATCGTCATGGGCGAGTTCGGCCGGACACCGAACCACAACGCCAGCGGTGGACGGGACCACTGGCCCCATGCCTGGACCCTGCTCATGTCCGGCGGCGGAGTGCAGGGGGGGCAAGTGCTCGGAGCCAGCGATGAGAAGGGCGCCCACGTGGCGGAGCGGGAGGTTTCCATCGGAGACATCTTCGCGACCGTCTACAAGGCGATGGGAATCGACTGGACCAAGGAGTACATGACTCCGGTCGGACGTCCCGTGAAGATTGCCAACTCCTTCGAGGACAAGACCGGGAAGCCCATTCCGGAGCTCCTCGGGTAATTCCTTATTCCCGAAATAATAATTCGTAGAGGCGCCCCTTGTGGGCGCCCTCTTCGTTTTGGAGGGGCGACTTTCTTGTCGCCCTCCCGGGGGGTATAGGGGGGACGATAGTCCCCCCTTCGCAATTTGGCGTGGGAGCAGGGCTCTTCAACCGCTGATTCCCATCCAACAATGAAAGGGGGAAAGGAATGTCCCCTTCTGAGAAACCCGCAGGAGCGCCAGGCGGGGGACTTTCCTGTCCCCCCGGGGAGTGGGGGTAGGAAAACCCCCACTCCTGGAGCCCCCCCGTTTCTCCCGGGACCTCGCCGGCCCATGGCCGGTGAGGGAGTTCCTATTCCCCTACGGGGCTCGATCCAATTCTCTCAACAGCTCCAAGGCGGACTGCCGGATGGCGGGATCCGGACTCTCGGACGCTTTCCGCAGATGGATCACCGCTTGCTGCATATCCCCCGAGAGAGCGAGGACGGCGCCGTAGCTGTAGTGCGTCCGATGATGGGCCGGGTTCATTTCCAGGGCCTTCTCGAAATGAGTGACGGCCTCCTCGATCTTGCCGTCTGACGCCAATATCTCCGCCATCAAACTGTGAGCATCCGGCCGCCTGGGGTCCAGCTTTAGAGCGTCGTCCAGATAGGTTCGAGCCCGCCCGTAGAGCCCCCTTTGAGCCAGGATCGCCGCATAATCCAAATAAATCTGCACATCGGCTGGATCGTTCTCGATAGCTCTCTCAAGATGAAATTCCGCCTCGGCCCAATCTCCCCGTGCCACCAGGACGGTGGCGAGGTTGTGGTGGGCGGCCGGCAGGTCCGGTTCCAGACGGACGGCCTCGCGCAACGCCGTTTCCGCCTCGCCGTACAACCCCGTTTCGAGCAGAAGCGTTCCCAGGTTGCTGTGCACCTCCGAGCGTTCCGGATCGTCCTTGATGGCTTCCCTCATGGTCCTCACGGCCTGCTCGACCCGCCCCGCTTTCCGGTGGAGGAGAGCCAGGTCGTTCAGTATCGCTCCCGGCTCCGGATCGTTCCGTGCCGCCCTTTCCAGTGCATTCACGGCCCGGGAAAGCTGCCCGGATCTGGCCAGAGCCAGACCCTGCCGGTGAAGGGTAGTCCACAGATCGGGTTGGCGGCGCAGGGCCTCCTCATACATGGGAACCGCCTTGGCGAACTGCCCGGTTTCGGAATAGGCCTCGCCCAGATGATGGTAAAACTCGGGTTCTGACGGCTGGTGGGACTTAATGGCTTTCTCCAGATTCGCGATCCCCGCTGCCAAATTGGACTTGTCCTCCACCTGGGCCAACGCCAGATAGAGATCCTTGTCCCGTCTTGCGACTTGCCTCGGATAGTAGAGCTTCACTTCGCCTTGATACGACTTCTCGTAAAAGAGTTCCTCCTCCAACGGGGCCAGAAGATCCCGCTCCGGCTTGAAGCGCTGGATGTAGTGATCGGTCATCACAGCGTGAATGACGTCGTCGGTCCGGCGCTTCGGCATGTGACAGGTCAGGCAATCTGACGAAGAAGTGTGTTCCCTCGACGCGATCTGCTCATCGAGCGCCGATGCATGACAACTCCGACAGACTTCCGCGTAGTGGCGAGCGGCCTCCTCACCCCGGGGGATGTCATGAGGATCATGGCAGGTGACGCAGGTCATCGCTCCGCCGCTCTTCTGAAAACAAAGTGACTGGCGCAGCCGGTAGGCGGCATTGACGATGACGAACTTGTCGTCATGTCCGGCGCCCGGCGCATGGTCGAAATGGAGGACGTAGTTCGCCAGTTCCTCGCCCGGACGAAAGGAGAACACACCCCGCCCGTAGCGGTGAATGAACGGCGGCAGCCGGGCGCTGGTGGTCTCCAGGTGGCACTGCATGCAGACCTCCATCTGCCGCTCCGGGCTCATTTTCCCCGGGTTTTGAATACTGGCCCGAACGGCTTCCAACGAGGCTTCCGCCGTTCTCGCCGCGGCGACGTGGTCCCGCCCGGGCCCGTGGCACCGCTGACAGTCGATGCCTTCCGGAATTTTCCCCCTGAAAAAGGAGGCCCGTCCGAATGAATCGCTTCCCGGTTCGATTTCCGGATACGCGTTGTGACAGAACATGCAACCGTGATGGATTCTCCGCTGGAATCCATGGTGGGAACGCGAATCGTACCCGGGACTCATGGCCCAGAAGGACCCCTTCTCGCTGTACCAGCTCACCGGAAGCTCGAAGAGCTTGCCGTCGGGCGAGTGGTGGAGGTAGGTCCGCGACCGGTTGCCGGAACCCACCACGAAATGGATCTCCTTTTCCATCACGTTCACTTCCTTGCCGCCGTACCCGATCTGGTGGCGCCGCTGGAAGTACCGGCCGTCCCGCTCGAACATGGTGTAGTAGCGCTTGGAGGCCGCGTGGTAGTAGACGTTGTTATCGGACCAGTCTTCGACCGCTTTCTCCGGCCGCATCCGGTAGAAGGAGCGGCCCATCCCCGTATGTTGGTAGGTCTCGTAGATGTCCGAGTGGCACGGCCGGCAGGAATCGGCACTGATGTAGCCGGCGTCTGACCCGGAAACGAGGAGAGGTTTCTGAGGTTGTTCCGATTGCCAGAAAGCGGCGCCAAGGACGGAGGCTGGAATCAGCAGGAACAAGGCCAGGGAGGACTTCAAAACCGGAGTCAGAATAGCAAGGAAGAAAGGAAAGAGAAAAGAGTAAAGAGGAAAGAGTGGGATTGGCGCGAACTCTTCACTCTTTCCTAATTTCCTATTTTGGAGTTGACCCGCTTTCGTGGACACATCCAAAGTAAGGGGAAGGAGGGATCCACGATGGCAAGAAAGGGTCGACGGTACCCGCCGGAGTTCCGGCGGGAGATCGTGGGGCTGGTGCGCTCAGGCCGATCACCGGAGGCGCTGGCCGAGGAGTTCGAGCCCTCGGCATCGGCGATCCGGAAGTGGGTCAAGCAAGCCGATCTGGATGAGGGGCGCCGCAACGACGGGTTGACGACATTTGAGCGCCAGGAGCTGCGCCAGGCGAAGCGGGAGATCAAGCGGCTGCGGATGGAGCGGGACATCCTAAAAAAAGCCGCGGCTTGGTTCGCCCGGGAGAGCGGCTCGATCCCCGGAAAGGATTCGAGTTCGTGAAGGCGCACCGAGCCCGGTTTCCGATTCGGGTGATGTGCCGTGTTCTGGGTCTCTCCCCCAGCGGGTACTACGCCTGGTTGAAGCGCCGACCCTCGAAGCGCGCCCGCCGCGACGAGGCGCTTCGGAAAATGATCGTGCGGATCTGGAATGAGAACCGGAGAGTTTATGGTCGGCCTCGCCTGCATGCCGAGTTGAGAGCTCGAGGCGAACGGACGAGCCCGAAGCGTGTGGGTCGATTGATGCAGGAAGCCGGGATCCAGGGGGTGAGCCGGAGGCAGCGGAAGGCCGGGCTCACCCGGAGGGACCGGAAAGCGCGTCCGGCACCGGACTTGGTGAACCGGAACTTCGCGGCCGAGGGACCGGATCAGCTCTGGGTCGCGGACCTCACCTATGTCCGCACGAAGGCGGGCTGGTTGTATGTGGCCGTGGTTCTGGATGCTTGGAGCCGCTTGGTCGTGGGCTGGGCCATGGAGACGCATCTGCGCTCCGAACTCGTCGAGAAAGCGCTCGCCATGGCGGTGATCCGGCGCCAGCCGAAGCAGGTGATCCACCACTCGGACCAAGGGACGCAGTACACCTGCACTGCCTTCGGGAAGCGATGCCGGGAGGCTGGGGTGCGACCCTCGATGGGATCGGTGGGGGACGCTTACGATAACGCGATGTGCGAGAGCTTCTTCGCGACTTTGGAGTGCGAGTTGCTGGACCGTCACCGATTCCGGAACCCGGGTGAGGCGAGGCGGGCCGTCTTCGACTTCATTGAGGGATTCTACAATCGGCAACGCCGGCATTCGGCGCTGGGTTACGAGTCGCCGGCCCATTACGAGCAGCAGGCGGCGTAGGACCCACGCCGGCTTCGAGCGGCCCGACCACGAAGCCAGCACCGCCATCGTTGCACCAAGCGTCGCGCGCGACACGCTTGAAGGGGGCAGGGGGGCTCTGCCCCCCTGAAACCCCCCGGATGCAAAGAGACATATAAAACTCTTAAATCCCTGGAAACAGAGACCGAGGCCCCCTCGTTAAGCGGTATCCCATTGTGGAAAATCAGAGATTTCCCACAACGTGAGCCCTTTTGCTGACGCGTCCACCAGTCGCCCCCACACGGAAAGAAAGAGCGCTCTGTCAGTGGCCATTGACCTTCATCGGGAGGAAGTCTTGCTCCCCACGGACAGAAGGAGTATTACAAACAGGACCAACGTAGTCCGCACTAACAAACCGTCCACGAAAACGGGACACCCTCATTTCCTCTTTCCTCTCCGATGTATACTCGACGCCACAACCAACCCCCACGGAGTTCGGGAGCGATCACAACTGCCTTGAATCGGTTCGCCAGACTCTCTCTGATCCCACTCCTGCTGTCGCTCGGCAGCACTGCTGTTGGAGCCAACCTCGATGCGCTCGATGCCAAGGAATCCGAAGAGGGCGTCTTGATCACGGACGGGGGCCAACCGGTCCTCTTCTACCAGCGGCGCACCAAGTCTCATCAGGGCAAGATGCCCCGGGCCAACTACATTCATCCCCTGTACGGACTCGACGGCCACGTGCTGACGGAGGATTTTCCGGAAGACCATCTTCACCACCGAGGGGTCTTCCTCGGGTGGCACCAACTCACCGTGGACGGAAAGCCCGCGGGGAACCCGTGGCGGGCCGAGAATATCGAATTCGATGTGCGCGACGTCGAGATCCTGTCCGATGACGAGAATCGGCTGACTCTCGCCACCCAAGTCTGGTGGAGATCACATTTCGTGCTCGAATCCAACGGCGATCCCAAACCGATCGTTCGGGAAAGGGTGAGGGTTCGAGTCGGCGCCGTACGGGACGACATCCGTCCCATCGACTTCGACATCCGGTTGCAAGCCATGGTCGATGGCGTCCGGCTGGGCGGGTCCGCGGGAAAGAAGGCCTATGGGGGTTTCACGATCCGTCTCGGCTTGCCGGATGACACCCGTTTCACCGGCGAATTTGGAGAGGTCGAGCCCATAGAGACCCCGCTGACGGCAGGCCGCTGGATGGATCTGACCGGCACGTTCGATTCCAACACAGGTCTTTCCGGGTTGACCATACTCTGCCATCCGGAAACGCCGGGTACACCCCGCCGCTGGGTCTTGCGCCGGGGCAGAAGCATGCAAAACCACGTCTATCCCGGACGGGTTCCGGTCCCGATTTCCAAGGAGACACCCGTCCGGCTGCGCTATCGAATGTTGATCCACCGGGGTGAGCTGGACCCCGAAAGAATCGCCGAAATGTTGCGACAATATGGAGAGGATAAGTGATTTTCCCTCCTCCGAAGCGAACAGCCCGGCTGGAGTGAGCGGGAAAGAGACGCCCATTCACCATGCGACCTCCAACCTACAAGGTGGCTGCCGCTCACGTGGCCCCGGTGTTCCTCGACAAGGACGCCACGCTGGAAAAAGCCTGCGCCCTGATCGGGGAGGCCGCCCGCAACGGGGCTCAGCTCATCGTCTTCCCGGAGACCTACATACCGGCCTTTCCGCTCTGGTGCGCCCTGCAGGCCCCCATCAATAACCATGATCTTTTCTGCCAACTCGCTGCCGGCAGTCTGCGGGTGGACGGGCCCGAAATAGGCAAGGTTGCAGACGCGGCCCGCCGCAGCGGCATTTTCGTCTCCCTGGGATTCAACGAGGTCTCGCCAATCAGCGACGGTTGCCTCTGGAACGCCAACCTGCTCTTGAGCGACCAGGGAAACATTCTCTGCCACCACCGCAAGCTGGTTCCGACCTTCTACGAGAAACTGGTCTGGGCGCCCGGGGACGGCAGCGGACTTCAGGTGTCCGAGACCCGGCTGGGTCGAGTGGGGATGCTGATTTGCGGAGAGAACACCAATCCCCTGGCTCGTTTTGCCCTGCTGGCCCAGGGCGAGCAGGTCCATCTATCCACCTACCCACCCCTGTGGCCCACCCGCGATCCTGCCACCGGCGGCAACTACGATCTCAAGCAGGCGATACTGATTCGGGCCGGCGCCCATTCCTTCGAAGGCAAGGTCTTCAACGTGGTGGCCTCCGGCTTCCTGGATGCGGCGGCCCGGGACCGTCTGGGCCGACTGACCCCGGAGGCCGGGCGCATTCTGGACGGGAGCCCCAGAGGCATCTCGGTGGTCGTGGGTCCGGAGGGAACCCCGGTCAGCCAGATTCTGCAGGACGAGGAAGGCCTCCTCTACACCGAGATCGATCTCTCCCAAACGGTGGCCCCCAAGCAGATCCACGACGTGGTGGGCGGGTACAACCGGTTCGACGTCTTCAAGCTCAGCGTGGACCGGTCCTCCAGATCGCCCGTGAACTTCGAATCCACAGACCCTCGTCTCGAATCGGTTGATGCCGACCCATTCGAAGAGGACCGCTCGTGAGAAACCGAGCAAAGAGGAAAAAGCAAAGAGAAAAGAGTGAAGACAGGTGGATCGTTTGCGCCCAGGGGACTCGGCGGCGGAGACGGACTCGTAGAGGAAGACGAAGCCGGACGAATCCGGTGCCTGTTTCTCCGTGGCGTCCGCCGGACCGGGCCGGTGGGGGAGCTTTTCTCTTTCCTGGTTAAGGTAGACTGATGCAATGATACGATCAGGGAAACAGCACTGCACAATCGGCCTGCTTGGGTCGTTCGCCTTCCTGCTTCTTGGTTTCGTTGCCTGCAGTCCTCCCGAGAGCGCCTCTGACGTCCAGACATCCGTTGAGACCTCGGAAAAGCCGAACATCGTTCTGATCCTGGCGGACGATCTGGGCTACGGCGACCTGGGACTCTATGGCCATCCCGAGGCCAAGACCCCCAACATCGACCGCCTTGCTCAGGAGGGAGCGCATTTCACCCAGCATTACGCCAATGGGCCGGAGTGCACCCCGACCCGGACCGCGCTCCTGACCGGGCGCTACCAGCAGCGGGCCGGTGGACTGGAGTGCGCCATCGGCACCGGCAACGTGGGCCGTTACGACGATGCCATCCGATTGGCCGAGCAGCGGGAGCTGGGCCTCCCCTCGGAACAGACGGTGATGCCGGGGGCATTGAAGGACGCCGGCTACGTCGCCGGCACCTTCGGCAAGTGGCACCTGGGTTACGAACCCCATTTCAACCCGCTGGAACATGGCTGGGACGAGTTCTTCGGCTACATGGGCGGCAACGTGCACTACTTCAACCACCGGGAAACGAGCGACCTGCACGTCCTCTTCGACGGAAGAATGCCGGTCTATCGGGAGGGCTACATGACCCACCTGATCACCGACGCATCCATCGATTTCATCCAGCGGCACAAAGACCGGCCCCTGTTCCTGTACGTGGCGCACGAAACGCCTCACTTCCCTTTTCAGGGGCCTGAGGACAAGGACAAGGTGGTCACCAAGGAGAACTGGATGGAGAGGGACCCGGCCACCTACGTCGCCATGCTGGAGGACATGGATTCGGAAGTCGGCCGGTTGCTGGCCGCCATCGACGACGCGGGGATTCGGGAAAAGACCGTCGTCATCTTCGTCTCGGACAACGGCGGTCTGCAGGGAGCGGCCAACATGGCTCCCTTGCGAGGCGCCAAGGGGACGACGCTGGAAGGGGGCATCCGCGTCCCCCTCATCATTCGCTGGCCCGGCCGTATTGATGCGGAGTCCAAGAGCGAACAGGTCTCGGCGACCTTCGACCTGACTCGATCGTTCCTCAAAATGGCCGGCGCGGGTGTGCCGGCCGAACGGCTGGACGGCTATGACATCATCGGTCACGTGGCGGAGGGCCGCGAAGATTTCGACCGCACCCTGTTCTGGCGCGGCCGGCGCGGCGACCGGACTTGGGCCGCCGTGCGCGACAGCGATCTCAAGTACGTCCGCCTGATCGAGGGTGAGCGCACGGAAGAATGGATGTACAATCTGTCCACTGACATTCACGAGGAGAACGACCTGCTTCAATCCCGATCCGATGACGCGGAGAGATTGAAGGAACTCCTGGGACAATGGGAAACCGACATGAAACCGGCGCGGTGACCGCGCCGGCAAATCGCATATTTACGGGTCCGAACAACGAGGAAGAACCTATGACGACGAAAAACAGCGATCATGTCCCATCCGGCCAGGACACCGCGGAATCCCGCCGGACCTTCATGAGATCGGTGGCGGCCGGAACGGTCGGGGCCGGATTGTCCCTGGGATTCAATGCGGCGAGCTATGCCAAGGTGAAGGATGCCAACGACCGGGTTCGAGTCGCCGTCGTAGGTCTCCGCGGGATGGGATGGGGTCACGTCCAAGGCTACGCGGGACTCGACAACGTCGAGGTGGCGGCCCTCTGCGACGTGGACGAGAGCATCAGCGCCAAACGGGTCAAGGAAATGGAAGACATGGGCCTGCCGCGGCCCGAAACCCATTACGACCTGCGCCGCGTGCTGGACGATCCCACCATCGACGCCATCAGCGTGGCGACGCCGAATCACTGGCATGCCCTGGCCGGCTTTTGGGCGGTTCAGGCCGGAAAACACGCCACCCTGGAAAAGCCGGGCACCCACAACCATTTCGAGGGGCAGCAGCTCATCAAGGCGGCCGAGAGATACGACCGCCTGATTCAGCACCACGCGGAGCGCCGGACCTTCAAGGGCTACAAGGCCGCCATGAAGTTCCTGCACGAGGGCGGACTCGGCGAGGTCTACCTGGCGAAGGGGATGTGCTACAAGTGGCGCAACACCATCAAGCGCAAGGGACCCGAGCCGGTTCCCGCCGGCGTCCATTACGATCTCTGGCTGGGGCCCGCGCCCAAACGTGAATTCACCCGGAACCGCTTCCACTACAACTGGCACTGGCACTGGGATTACGGCAACGGAGACATCGGCAACCAGGGCGCCCACCAGGTGGACATCGCGCGCTGGGGCCTGGGTGTCGCCTTGCCCACCAAGATCTCTTCCATGGGCGGCCACTTCATGTTCGACGACGATCAGGAAACCCCCAATACGCAGATGGCTCTCTTCGAGTTCCCCAGCGAACAGGGGGGCGGCGATAAGAAGAAGATGATGCAGTTCGAAGTCCGTCACTGGGCCACCAACCACGAAGGGGGACTGGGGAAAGGGGCTGGCAACAACATCGGCAACCTCTTCTACGGCTCCGAAGGCTACATGGTGATCGACGGAGGCGGAAACTGGCGGACCTACATGGGCAAAGGACGGGAGCCGGGTCCCTCGGGAAGCGGCGGCGGAAATATGTTCCGCAACTTCGTGGAGGCTATCCGCGCCAATGACCGCTCCATCATGGAAGGGGACATCGTCGAGGGGCATCACAGCTGCGCGCTGATTCACATGGCCAATACTTCATACCGGCTCGGCCGCACCCTGGATTTCGATCCCGTCACGGAGCGCTACATCGGCGACGACGAAGCCAACGCCATGCTGACCCGGAACTATCGGGCGCCCTACGTGATCCCGGAGAAGTTCTAGGGAAAGACGAGTAAACGGAATCGCGAGGTGCCGGTGGCCAGGGTGAATCCGTCGGCTCCCATCACACTCCGCGCTCCAGCGGATGCGTCCGATCCTTGAGCGGAAACGTCACCCGCGCGCCCGTCAGCTGGGACTGGTAGACGGACGAGATCATCTCGGTGGTCCAGCGGCCGTCCATCTCGTTGACGGCCGGTTCACGATCTTCCTCGATGGCCTGGAGCAGGTCGGCCACCATGAGGTTGGCCAGCTGGTCGGACCCGGCCCGCTCTTCCGCAGTCAGTTCGATAGGCTCCCAGGCTCCACTGTGCCAATCCGGGGAACGGAGGATAGCCGCGCCCGCAACGGTGGGCAGGTAGATCACTCCTTTACTGCCGTAGAGGTAAACTCCGAAGCGCCGTCCCGTCTTGACGTCATTGACCTTGGATCCGAAGTAGGCGTGGACACCCTGGCCCAAGTAAAACATGGCCGCGATCTGGTCTCCCGCCAGCAACCCCATGCTTCCCGGTCCCTGTTTCTCGCGGATGTGGCTTCGTTCCATTTCGGACTCGTGGTCCGTCACGTGGGCGAACACCCATTTCGGGTTACCGGCAAACATTCTCAACAGGTGCATGAGGTGGCACCCCAGTACGATCAGGTCCTCGCCGCCGGCCCGGCGGTCCTCCTTGCCGCGGGCACGAATCTCCTGCAAGACGCCGATTTCGCCTTGCCGGACCATTTGCAGGACGCGCCGCGTCAGGGGCAGCGTTGCCGTTACGAAGCCGACCTGGACCTTCACGCCGCTCTTCCGGATGGCCTTCACCATGGCGTCCGCTTCCACCAGGTCGCGCGCGAACGGTTTCTCCATCAGGACATGTGCGCCGGACTCGGCCACGGCCGTGACCATTTCCAGGCGGTGGTCCAGGGCGTGGGGACAGATTGCCACCAGGTCCGGTCGCTCCTTTCGGAGCATCTCGTGGTAGTCGCGATAGCCTTGCGTTGCGCCGGTACTGCCCATGACCTCTTTTCGGCCTGCGTCGTCCGGATCGGCGACGGCCACGACGTCGATGGTGTCGAAGGGATTGAAGGCGGTGTCCCAACCGTGACCGTAGCCGCCCAAGCCGGTGTGGCCGATTACGGCGGCGCGGTATTTTTTGTTTCCCGAATAGAGATTGGCGGTGTTGCCGGTGAGATGGGTTGCCGCCCAGGTACCGGCCGCCGATGCGATGAAATGGCGTCTGTTCATTTGTTCCTCGCTGATGGAGGGGACTTTCCTGTCCCCCGGTCCTCCGGTCCCCCCGTTCCGTGCTCGCTCGTTTGTTCCACCGGAGTCCGGCGCCTGAAAGACGCCGCTCCTTCGGCGCCAGGAATGCCGCCGCTCCTTCGGCTATTGGAAATCCTCGCCCCTATTGGTCCACGTCCTGCTCCCAGGCTGCGAACAGGCGTTTGATTTCCTCCACGACTTCCGGCTTCTCGTAGGTCAGCGTCTGACGCTCGCTCGGATCGGTCCTCAGATCGAACAACATGTCCACCTGCTCGACGCCGTCCAAGACGTACTTCCAGTGCCCCTTGCGGACCGCCTTCTGCACATAGCACTGCCAGTAGGGCCGCTGTGGATTGCATTCGCCTACGAACCGGATGCGCCAGAAGAAGGTGCGCTCCTGTAGAGGTTTCTCTCCGTTCAGGATGGGGAGGATGTCGATACCGTCCAGGGTGCGTCCCTCCGGCGGCGCACTCCCCGTGGCCGCCAGGATGGTGGCCGAGAAATCCATGGTGATGACCTGCTGATCGGAAGTCTTGCCAGCCGGGAGGCGTTTGGGCCAACGGACCAGGCCGGGAACCCGAATCCCGCCCTCCCACAATGTGGCCTTGTGATTGAAAAAAGGTGCGGTGCGCGAGAGGCGCTCGCCTCCGTTGTCGCTGGTGAAGATGACCAGGGTGTCGGCGGCCAGACCCTTCCGATCGAGCACATCCAGAATTTCGCCGACCCCGTCGTCGATTCGCTCGACCATGC
The DNA here is from genome assembly GCA_965231825.1 of Acidobacteriota bacterium. GTDB lineage: Bacteria > Acidobacteriota > UBA6911 > RPQK01 > JAJDTT01 > JAJDTT01. Next base: position 539,107 of record OZ246889.1, read on the forward strand.
CGTTGTAGTCCTCGCGGGTCCCCTCCAGCCGATTCTCCGCCGTCGCAACCCAGCGCCGGTTCGGTGGCTGGAACGGCCAGTGAGGTGCGTTGTAGGAGACGAAGAGGAAGAACGGCTTGCCCGCGTGGCGTTCGATGAAGTCCACGGACCGCTCGGTGATGAGATCGGTCATGTACCCATCTTTCTTCACCGGTTTGCCGTCTTCGTAGAGATCGGGAAAACCTCTTTCCGGAATCACCTCGCGATGGGTGTAGAAATCGATGTTTGCACCCAGGAAACCAAAAAACTCATCGAATCCGTGGGCATTCGGTCCCGTCTCGGGGGTGATTCCCACGTGCCACTTCCCCATAAGTCCCGTCGCATAACCGTTGTACTTCACCATCCTGGCCACCGATGTCTCCGACGTGGACAGTCCCGGAGACCCCGCGCCCGCGAACGCCCATTCGATCCCACTACGCTGTTGGTAGCGTCCGGTAAGGAAAGCGATGCGCGTCGGCGTGCACACGGGGGCCGCCGCGTAATTGTCCGTGAGTTTGACTCCCTCCCGAGCCATGCGGTCCAGGTGAGGGGTTTGGAGGTCCGTGGCGCCGTAGGGACCCACGTCGCCATATCCCATATCGTCGACCAGAATGAAGATAACGTTCGGTTTGTCACCAGCTTCAGCGTCCGGCTGTATGGAGACGGCGAGCAAGAGACCGAATATCGCCGAGAACCACTTCATTTGCCTTTTCCTCCTCCTGGATGACAACGGAACGACGCCCGGATCCTAGGAGCCTGCGGCGCAGACTCCTAGCTGGGAGCGAGTATACGTCCTCGATGCAGCAAGGGCACGGGTGCAACTATCGGCAGTCCGCGCTTTCCAATAGAATGAGCGGAACCTGATCATGGCCCTCAAAGCAGGAATCATCGGGACCGGGACCATCGCACTGGACCATGCGGTCACCTGCCTCAGCAACCCCAAAGTCGAGTTGGCCGCGGCCTGCGACCTTTCCGCCGAGGCCGTGAACGCCTTCAGCGACCGATTCCAGGTTCCCAGCCGCTATACGGACCTGGGCCGGATGCTGTCGGAAGAACGGCTCGATATCGCCATCGTCGCCACCTGGGGACCGGCCCATGCCCCGGTCAGCATCGCCGCAGCGAACTCGGGACGCGTCCGGGCCATCCTGTGCGAGAAACCCATCGCCAGTGACGCCGCTGAATGCGAAGCGATGGTCGCCGCGGCCCGCGGGAACGGCGTCGTGCTGGTGGAAGCCTTCAAGTGGCGGCACGATCCGCAACATGTCCGGATCAAGGAGATCATCGACTCCGGCCGGATCGGCCGGGTTGTCTCCGTCCAGGCCACATTCTCCTCGCCGCTGGTTCGATTCGCCGAGCCGGACAACTGGCGCTATGATCGGCGGCGGGGCGGCGGTTCCGTCTACGACACGGCCTGTTACCCGATTCATTTCTCGCGGTTCGTCATCGGCGAGGAGCCCCGCCGGGCGTATGCGGTGGGGCGGTTTATCGAATCGTCCGACGCGGATATGTCGGCCGTCATCCAGCTTGAGTTTCCGGGCGGCGCGACCGCCCAACTGACCACCAGCTATCAGTACGGCTACTGCCAGGCGACGGATGTGCTGGGCCTGACCGGGTGGATCCGCGCCGACCTGCCGTTCGACCAACGGAGCGTGAGGGAACAGGAGTTCGTCGAGAAGGAAGACCTGCCCGCCACCATCGAAGTGTTCCATGACAACTTCGACCATGAAGTCCACCGCTTCGCCCCCGTGGATCAATTCGCCCTGCAGCTCGACCACTTGGTGGAATGTCTCGAGACGGACACGCCGCACCGGGTTTCCCCGGAGTTCAGCCTCGGCAATATGCGGGTCATCGACGCCGTCTACGAGTCCATGAGGACGAGGAAACCCGTCGACTTGGAATCCGACTGAAGGAGGGGTCCCGCAATGGCGTTCAAATACTCCGTCATCTCCGAGACCATCGGGAGAATCGGACACTACATCCTCGAGACACCGCAGCCGATCCTGGAAGCCATCAAGCGGGCCGGGTTCGACGCCGTCGACCTGCCGGGCAATCCGCAGAAGCTCGAGGTCGACAAGTTCCGGAGGTTGCTGGATTCCACGGGACTCGAGGTCAACGAAATATTGGGTGCCTGGGCGTACCATCACGCCGGAGAAAACAGGGACATGGCCGGCGACGACGCGGAGGCCCGGCGCAGAGGGGTCGACTACGGAAAGGCGTGCATCGACTTGGCGTCGGACCTGGGGGCAACGTACTATCAGATTTGCGCTTCCCAGACTCCCGTCCCGCAGATCCCCTTCCCGAAGCTGCCTCTGCATGTCTTGAGAAGCAATTTTCTCGAGTCCGTCAGAGAGATCTGTGAATACGCGGGAGAAAGGGGCGTCTACGTCCTGTTCGAGCCGCTGAACCGCTATGAAGCCTATTCCGGCATCATGACCTCCGTCTTCGACGCCATCAGCCTGATCGAAGACCTGGATCTGCCCAACCTCGGCATCCAGCCGGACATCTACCACATGAACATCTCCGAGGCCTCCATCACCGGCGCCCTCCTGGCGGCGGGGGACCGGATCAAGGTCATGCACGTGAACGAGACCAATCACTGCTTCCTGGGCGAGGGTCACGCCGACTATCCGGCCATCCTGAGTACCCTGAAGGAGATCGGTTTCGATGGATACCTCTCCATCTACATGGGCTTGGTTCCTCCGGAAATCTCATATCGGGCCGGCATCGGCGAGGAGGCGGCGAGACCGGGTCTCCAGGAGGCCCTGGAAAGACAGATCAATTTTCTGAAGGCCGTTGAAACTTCCGTCGACTACCAGCGGCGACTCTACGATTCGGGCGCTGGTTACGTCACCCGGGAGGGATCGGCGGACTTGGACGAGAGTGGGACGAAATATTGAGACCCTGGTAAACCGAGATTTTTTCTGAACTATGCAGACTAACCACGCAAAAGAAAAACTGAACGCCGGGGAGGCCGTTCTCGGCACCTTCATGGGGCTGGGAAGTCCCAACGTCGCCGAGCTGATGTCGCAGGTGGGGCTCGACTTCCTGGTCATCGAAACCGAACACAACGGATTGGACTCGGCCGAGATCGAGCACCTCCTCATGGCCATCAAGGGGACGGACACCGTACCCATCGTCCGCATCCCCTCCCATGAGCATGTGTTCATTCAACGCGCCTTGGACATGGGCGCCCTGGGCATCATCGCTCCCATGTTGAGAACCGCGGCCGAGGCCGAGGCCCTGGTGGCCGCGACCCGTTATCCTCCGCACGGGACCCGGGGTTGGGGCCCGATGCGGGCCAGCCAGTACACCATCGACACCGCCGACTACATCAGCCGGGCCAACGACAACATCATTGTCTCAGCGCTATTGGAGACGAAGGAAGCGGTCGAGAACCTGGAGGAGATCACTTCGGTCCCGGGTCTCGACGCCCTCTATCTGGGCATGTGGGATCTCTGCTTCTCCATGGGCTTCAATCCCATAGACATGCCTTTCCCGGAAACGGACGCGGTGATCGAGTACGCGGCGGAAATCGGGAAAAAGAACGGCGTCGCCATCGGGATCGGCTCCACGACGCCTGACGAATTAATAATGCGCAAGGCCCAGGGCCTGACCTTCCTGGGTTTCGGTCCAGACTACTACCTGGTTCTGAATGCGGTCCGGGCCGGAATCGACGCCTTCCACGAATCCGAGAAAGGAAGTTGACGCCGCCATGATGGAATATCGAACGCTGAGAGATTCCACCGGGCACCTGGGCGATTTCAAGCGCCTCTCGGAAAACCTCGCCGAAGACGGCTATCTCCTCCTGCGGCGCTTGCTCGATCCCCATCGAGTGTTGCGGGTCAAGAGAGACATCATCGGGGTCCTGCACGAAACCCACATCATCGAAGAAAGAGACACGGAGGACCCCATGTGGAGCGGCGGGCCCCACCCGTCGGAAGCGGAACACATGAGGTACTACGACAAGATCGTGCGCCTCGATTCCTTCATCCGACTCGCGGAGTCGCCGGAGATCGTCGCCGTCATGGAGAGTGTGATCGGCGATGCCGTCACGGTCTGGAAACAGCGGATCATCCGGGTCATGTTTCCGGACCCCGATGCGGCGGAGGATATCGGTGTGGGCACCCACCAGGACGGAGCCAGGAACCTCGGGTACCAGGCCGACCGGTTCTACACCTGCTGGTTGCCCCTCATGGAGATCGATCCCAACATCGGAGGGCTGGCCATCGCTCTCGGTTCCCACAAGATGGGATTCCTGGAACACGCGGGCTCCAGTCCCAGCGATGCGAAGAAAGCGAGGTCCAAGGGATTCGGACTGGATTCGACGGAATTCGCCTGGGGCACCACCGATTACCATCCCGGCGACGCCATTTTCTTCGGCCATGTCACGGCCCACCGCGGACTGGTAAACCGATCCGACCGGATCCGCCTTTCGTGCGATTTCCGCTACCAGTCCGTCAACGACACGGTCAACTGGATCGCTCACACGCCAGGCCCCGACGTTCGGCGGGTCGCCCAGAAGATCGACGCCGTCATCACCAGCCGCGCGCTCTACGTGACCACTCACGCGGACAAGGAAACGCTACAGGAGGTCCGCCGAATCATGCTGGAGGAGAAGTCGACTTCCCTGGAACGCGCCCAGGAACTCGCTGCCGCGGTCGAAAGCCGGAACTAGACAGTTTCATGAATGATTCCGAGGCCGAGAACTGCGACCTCGGCTTCTTCTCTACACCCCCTTCCCAACTGCCGCTTCTCTTCCTGGCGGTGTTCCTGACCCAAGGGTTGGCGGAGAGCGAGACCGACGCTCCTCAACCCGGTCTCTTCACCAAGATCCCACCCTCCAGCAGCGGCATCATCTGGACACACGAGAACGCCATGTCGGAGATGCGGCATCTCCCGGAGACGCTGGGACCCGGCTGCGCTTTTTTCGATTACGACAACGACGGGTGGATGGATCTTTATCTGGTCAATTACGGCCACTCGGATTTCTTCTCACCGGAGAAGAGTCTCAGCAACGCCCTCTACCGGAACAACGGCGACGGAACCTACAGCGACGTCACCAGCAAGGCAGGCGTCGCCGCCGGCAGTTTCGGCATGGGGGCCGCAGCAGCCGACTACGACAATGACGGAGACGCTGATCTCTACGTCACCGCCTATGGCCGCGCCATCCTCTACGAAAACCAGGGGAATGGGACCTTCCGGAACGTGACCCAGGGCGCCGGCTTGGCCGCTCCCGGGTGGACGACCAGCGCCGCCTGGTTCGACTATGACGGCGACGGATGGCTCGATCTGTTCGTCTGCAGTTTCGTCAAATACCAGATCGACAATCCGGTGCGGTGCGGAAACAACCAGTTGGGCAAGAACTACTACTGCATTCCCACCTTCTTCGAACCGACGCCGAACCTGCTCTTCCGAAACAACCGCGACGGAACCTTTTCCGAAGTCGGAGCCAAGAGCGGCATCGGCCGGTCACTGGGGAAAGCGCTGGGCGTCGTCGCCACCGACATCAACAACGACCGCAGGATGGATCTCTTCGTCGCCAACGACACGGTCCAGAACTTCCTGTTCGTGAACCGGGGCGACGGCCAGTGGGACGAGATCGGTTTTCTGGCGGAGGTGGGGTTCAGCGCCAACGGAAAAGCCCGCTCCGGCATGGGTGTCGATGCCGCCGACTACGACCAGGACGGCCGGCAGGACCTGTTCGTGGCCAACGTGGACCAGGAGATGTTCGCCCTCTACCGGAATCAGGGGAACGAGTTGTTCCGCGACCACTCCCATCCCAATCAGGTGGCTCAGTCCACCCGTCTCCTGAGCGGCTGGGGACTGAAGTTCCTGGACTTCGACGTGGATGGAGACATGGACCTGTTTCTGGCCAATGGGCATCCCGACGACATGATCGCCTCCTACTCCCCGCAGGTCACCTACGCCATGCCGTTGCTGCTCTTCGAGAACGTGGGCGGGAGGTTCCGGGACATCAGCAAGCGGGCGGGCGCCGTCTTCGCGGAGAAATATCCGGCCCGCGGGATGACGGTGGGCGACGTCGACAACGACGGGAGAGTCGACGTCCTGGTCGCCAACATCGGGCAAGCGCCAGTGCTTCTACGGAACCAGTGGGGGGCCGGCAATCACTGGATCGGTCTGAAACTGGTGGGCACAACCTGTAACCGGGACGCCATCGGGGCGCTGATCCGATGGTCCGCCGGCGGAGTGGTTCGGAGTCGTTTGAAGACGAGCGGCGGGAGCTATCTGGCGTCCCACGATCCGCGGGAGGTGTTGGGGTTGCGCCGGGCAGACAAGCTGGACTGGGTCGAGATTCAATGGCCGGCCCCCAGCAACCGGGTTCAGAGATTCGAGGATCTGCCGGTCGACGCCTATGTGACGCTGACCGAAGAATAGGCGGCAAGGAGCGGCGGTTTCCAACCGCCGACGGGGGATTAGGGGGGACTGACAGTCCCCCCTTCTAAGCAGGCTTGGCCGCTTCCCCTCCGGAGGGTGACGTATCGATCGGTTCCCACGCCGCTCCAACTCTCGCAAAGTCCATCTGGCCAGTGAACCTCCACTCGCACCAAATCCTTCGACGAACCGAGCCCCAAGAGGATTCGGCTGTCGTTGGCGCTGAGATAGCTGCCGTCGGAGTGGCAACGGCGCCACAGGGGGTTACGGCCCTCCCGGAATAACGCAACCCGAGCCTGATAGACAGCCGCCGTTCCTCCCCCCTCACCCTCCAACCGCACGCCCAGCCAATGGTGGCGGGAGCCAACCTGGTTGAGGAGAAGCCGGGCCGGACCGTTGTTGTTGGCAATGGCGATGTCCACGTCCCCGTCGTTGTCGATGTCGCCGAAGGCGGCTCCCCGGCTGACCTCCACGAGATCCGGCGCCGGGCCCGCAACGTCGGATCCGATCTCCTGAAACCGGCCGGTTCCGTCGCCTCGGAAAAGCTGGTTCTCCTGCGCGTACGGGTAGATTGAATCGGCCGGTTGACGATCGTCCATGACCACGGCTCCGTTGGCCACGAAGAGATCCAGCCATCCGTCGTTATCGTAGTCGAACCAGAGCGTGCCGAATCCGGAATAGGGGACGCTGGCGTTGGCCAGGCCGAAGCGGGACGTGGCGTCCGCAAATCCCTTCTGCCGTCCATTCCGATAGAGGGTGTTGGTCTCCTTCTTGTTGTGGGTCACAAAGAGGTCGTCGTCGCCGTCCCCGTCGAAATCGGCTGCGGTGACGCCCATACCCGCCTCGGCCACACCGTCGATGTTGTAAGCGGTTCCGGACACCAGGCCCTGGTCCTGAAACGTCCCATCCCCCTGGTTGATCCACAACTGGTTGGGAGTCCCGTCGTTGGCGACGTAGAGGTCCACGCGACGGTCGAGATTCAGATCCGCGGCCACGACTCCGAGGCCCGCTCCGAAGGCCCGGCCCAGACCCGCCTCCTCCGACCGGTCGGTGAATCTTCCGTCGCCTTCGTTGCGAAAGAGGCGGTCGGGCAGTGGCTGGTAGACGCCGGGAGCGCAGTAGTCCCGGCGCTCCCCGCCGCATCTGCGGTTCCCCTTGATGGTGAAGGAGACGTAGTTGGCGACGTAGAGGTCCAGGTCGCCGTCGGAGTCGTAGTCGACAAAGGTGCTGCCGGCGCTGTAGCGGGGATCGTCGACACCCGCGTCACGGGTCACGTCGGTGAAGGTCCCGTCGCCGTCGTTGCGGTACAGAACGTTGGGTCCGAAGTGGGTCAGGTAAAGGTCCGGATCGCCGTCGGAGTCGTAGTCTCCGACGGCCATGCCCATGCCGTAGCCCGGATGGCCAACTCCGGCCTCACGGGTGACGTCGGTGAACCGGAGATCTCCCGTCGGATTCAGTTCATTGCGGAACAGCCGGTTCCGGGGCAATCCCTCTCCGGCAAAGGGAAACATCGACTGGGACACTTCCTTGGCCGGGTCCAGCATCGCTCCCTGGACTAAATAGACGTCCAGGTCGCCGTCCCCGTCATAGTCGAACATGCCCACCCCCGAGCCCATGATCTCCGGGAAGAAATACTCGCCCGTCGCTCCGATGAAGTGGCGAAAGTCCAAACCCGTTTCTTCGGCGGCTTCCCGGAAGACAGGCGAATCACCGGTAGCGAAGAGAATCCGGGGGAGGGGGCAAACTGCCAGGACAGCGACGGAGAGAAAGCAATTGATTGCGAACGAGGACGGCGGCTTCCTAATTCCCATGGGAGTTGGCCGCTCTCCTGAGTTCGGTCAGCAGGCTCTCGATGTCGCGCGCGATTCCGGCTTGGCTTGGAGCAACCGTTTTCCGTTTCGCCTGCAGAGCATAGCGTTCGGCCTCCGCCAACTTGCCCAGTTGGGCATATGCCAGAGCCAGGGTGTAGACATGCAAGGGATCGTCGTCGTCCTGGCCGTCGAGCGCCTTGTGAAGGTGCCCAACGGCTTCTTCGTGCCTTCCCTGGGTCAGCAGCAGGCGTCCCAGGTTGAAATGCGGCAGGGGGAAATTGGGTTGGTTCCGGATGGCGAGCCGCATATGTTTCTCTGCCTCGGCGCTTCTGCCCAACTGCGCCAACAGATGTCCCAGGTTGCTGTGGCTATCGGCGTGAAACGGGTTGATCTCGACGGCCTTTCGAAGTGCGGAGATGGCCTCACGGGTGCGCCCCTGATACCCCAGGTAGGTGCCGAAGTTGTAATGAGTCTTGTACAGGCCGGGATCGGCGGTGACAGCCGAGCGATAATGCTGCTCGACTTGGGCGGGATTTCGGAGAGCGATGTAGAGTGAGACCAGATTCGCGTGCGCGATAGCGTGGCCGGGTTCCAGCTTCAGCACTTCCTCAAAGGCGGCGGCGGCCCCCTTGAATCTCCGCTCCTCTCTCAGAACGAAGCCTTCCCGAAGAAAGTGTCCGGCGCGGGACTCCAGTGCCTGGACCGCTTCCAGCAGGGGGTCCTCCAACGGCGGCTCCTGCGCCGAATGGCGCTGGAACCGGGAGAGGTGCTCCCGGGTCTGTTCCAGGTTGCCCAGGCTCCGGTGCGCCAGCCCCAAAGCGTAGTGGGCGGCGCCATACGTGGGGAATCGGTCAACGGCCTTCTGGTAGTTCTCCACCGCGTCAGAAACCTCTCCCGCTTCCCAGGAGATCCGGCCCAGGCCAGCCCATGCCGAAGCGGACTCGGGATGATCATTGACAATCCGGCGGTAGAGTTTCCGGCTTTCCTCCAATTCTGCCAATTTCCGCAAAGCCTCGGCCAGCGCCAAACGAGCCGGTAGATAGTCCCGTTTGAGCTTCGTCGCCAGCCGCAGTGATGCCACCGCTTCGGCCGGTTTCCCCAAGCGTCCCTGAATGATCCCAAGATAATAGGCCCACGAAAACGATTCGGGATCCAGAAGCCGCGCCCTCAGGTAGAACGGCTCCGCGAACTCGTAACGCTGATGCGCATGCAGCAACATGCCCAGCCTGCCGTTGGCTTCCGCGTTTCTGGAATTCAGGCGGACCTGCTCGCCGGCGTCCCGGATCTGCTTTTGGCTCGTTGCGTCGAACTCGTCGAGCCGCGCGGCCAGATCGAGAACGGGAGGCAGAGGTTCGCTCTGGGCCGGAAGGAAAGACGACCACGGGAACGAAAGCGAAAGAATAGCGAGAACCGCGCGAGCCACCACCGGCGGCCTCAAGGTGATTTTCCGGGCTGCGTCTGCCCGCCAACGGATTGCGGACCCTCCCGCTGGCTTCGGTAGATCCGGTCCAGCCGCAGGAATTCTCCCCGTGCCCGTTCCGCCTCCGCCTTGCGTCCGGCTCTCGCATAGGCCCGGGACAGAGCGAAGTGCATCTCGGGGTCCTCGGGTTTCAGTTGAACTCCGATTTCCAATTCCTGGACGGCTCTTTCGATCTGGCCCGTCTCCAGTAGAACCCTGCCCAGAACCTTTCTGGAAGTGAAGAAGTCCGGCATCTGCCGGTGGGCTCTTTCCGCCAGAGGCAGAGCCTCCTGGTATCTGCCCTGACGCAGGTACTCCATGGCGATCTGGAGGAGACTCGGCACATGATCAGGATTCTTCTTCAGCTCCTGTTGGAACTGCCGGACCGCCAGGTCCGGCTTGCTGCCCATCAGGAACGCCCCATAGGCATAGTGCACAACCGCTTCGTCCGGGTAGCGTGAGACGAGTTCCTGATAGAGCCGATCGGCGTTCTCCGCTCGCCGCGCCGCCGTCTCGTAGGCGGCCCTTCCGGCGAGCATGACGAGTTCCCGTTTGGCCGGCGGATACTCGGAGGGCAGATACCGCATGCGCAGGATGGACAGCCCCAGGGCCTCGACCACCTTCGGACTCGTGTTGTTCTGATAGACGAACTGCTGCAATGCCTCGTAGGCCGATTCGAACTGCTCCATCCGGGTCATCAGGATGGCGCTGTGGTAGCGCACGACCGCCGCGATCTTGTTGATATCGGTGCCCACGATGCGGCCGATGGCGGTGAGATCGTCGGTCTCCTCAGAAGTCGTCTGGCCGAATGAACCGGGACCGGCTACGGCCAACAGCACCCACAGAAGAGCTGCCCCATTGGGTCTTCTACGGCTTGGCGGGCCAGTCATTGTCCGATACATCCGAAGAAAACCGAGAAAGAAGGGAAATCACAGTACGCGCTCAAGTTAGCAAGCATCCCTATGCAGGACAAGTCAGGCTGTGCAGCCGAGTTTCCGGTCCGGTTGTGCCGAGAGCGCCAAGACCCTAGACTAGACTCCAATACTCACCCCCTTCCCTGGAGGCCTCATGACGTCCCCCACTTTTCGCATCTGCATCTTGGCTCTACTCTTGACTCTCCCTGCCTGCTCCCCGCCGGAATCCGATCAGGAAGTTCAAGCACTCGATCCTTCCCGGTTGGTCCTCAAGATCGACAAGGAGGTCAGCATCATCGAACCCGGCCCCGAAACCGGCCTGGCACACGAGATGGTGGGAATGGTCCGACATCCGGACGGGACCATCTTCGTGAACACCGAAACCCAGGGAACAGGTGAGGCCCTGGGATTCTTCAAGAGCACGGACCAGGGCGAAACCTGGGAGCCGATGCGCGTGAACCTCGCCGACGCTCCGCCCGGCCAGCGTCTGATCGGTTCGGGAGTCACTCGAGACGGACGCCTCTGGCTCGTGCATCAGAGCACCCCGAAGGAGCTCTTCGTCTCCTGGTCCGCCGATGCGGAGAACTGGAATACGACACCCATCGATTTCCGGGCGCTGGGTTCCCGAGGCATGGAATTCCCATACGTTTACAGCTACAACGACTACAACACCTTCATCGAGAAACCGGACGGCACTCTGATGTTCTCGGTGGGGCTGCGTTACGACGGGGACTACTACAAGGACCCGAAGAACCGGATCGACGGACTCATGCGTTCCGACCTGGACTTCGGAGGCGAGACGATGTTCCGCTCCACCGACGGCGGAAAAACCTGGGGAGATACGACGATGATCCACCCCCACGTCACCGAAGTCGGACACGCCCTGGATCCCTTCGATCCCAGCCGGATCCTCTCCATGACCCGAACCCAGCGGGAGCTCCTGGCCGGCGAGGACCGGGAGGCGACCATCAAGAGAACCGGCGCCCCCTCCGACATGCCCTCCGACCTGCCCTCCATCTACAAGAACGGCCTGCTGATGGAATCCACCGACGGCGGACGGACTTTCCATGAAGTGCCGGGCGGCTTGACCGAATTCTACGGCCACCGGGCGACCATCGTCTGGGGCAGCAACAACCTGGTGGTGGTCGCTGCCAACTTCCAACGCAAGAACTCCAGCCGAGTCTTGAGATTCAGCCTGGACGGAGGCCGGACCTGGGTGGATGGGACTTCAGAGGGTACGCGAGAGTTCAATCAGGCGAAAAGGTTCCCGCTCCTCACGCCGCCCCTCACCGTCTCCTTCACCAGTCCCATGCTGGAATTGTCGCCCAATCACTATCTGTCGGTGTACGCCTACTGGGAGAACGAGTCGCTGAAGCGATACTACGAAGCGCCCAAGAGTCCGTGTCCACAGGGCACTGAAGTCGGAGACTGCCCCTGGTTAGGGCTGCGAGCGGTGTTCTGGCACTTGGAGAACGCCCCGGAGGAACCGCCCGAGGCCGGGTGATCACCGGGAGGGCTTTCCGGAGGCTCGTTCCAGTTCCCAGAAGAACCCCTGCACCGATCCCAGGGTCCGGTCCCCCCGGGGCTCCGCCATGATCTTGTACGCGGTGAAGAAGCGATCGAGCTCCAGCTCGATGGTGGCCGCGCCGACGATCTCCAGAAACTGCGTCGACTGATTCATCCGCTTGGTCCCGCTCCGGGTACCGTCCACCCAGGTCCGGCCCCCGTCCAGGCTGATCCGGGCACAGGTTGTGGGGACCGGCGGTACCGAGTCATGGTAGTAGCCGGTGTTGTGGGTCACGACAACCACGTTGCTCTTGGTCCACAGAATGGCCCCTCGGTGAGCGTAGTAACCGGCGTAGCTGCCGGGGACCTCCCGAAAACTGCGACCGCCGTCGTTCGACTCCAGCAACAAGCCCCCTTTCCAGAGCCACTCGGCGCCGGAAAAACGAGTCCCCCAGATGAGGGCCTCCTTCTCCGCCTGTTCCCGGTCTTCTGCCGGGAGCAGCAGCCGCTGCTTGCGGGTCATGGCCAAAATGCGGTCCGGATCGGCGGGGTCGACGGCGTAGTCGGTCTCGGTGGCGTGCAGGTGAACGACGGTCGGATCGCCCCAGGTCTCTCCCCCGTCCCGGGACCGGACCAGAACGTCGCGGATCCCGGGGCGCGACTGGTCCTTTTGCCCGTAGTCCTCCCAATCGGAATAGCGCATGCTGGCCGAGAACATGAGCGTCCCATCGGGCCTCTGGACGAAGTTGGGGTAGCAGGCCGCCACATCCATCGAGGTGTAGGGATCCTGGGGCGCTCCGGGGGAGAACCGGCCATACTCGAACGGGCGGCTCTTCCAGGTCATGCCCCCGTCGTCGGAATGGGAGAGAAACACCGTCCTGTCCACGTCCGGATCTTCCTTTTGCCCGTACAGCCGCATCTGCTGGTGCAGCATCCAAAGGCGTCCGTCGCGAGTGATGCCGAAACCGGACGCGAATTGCCGCGGCGGCGTCCCCTCGAAGTTCAGGGGAAGGACGGTCCACGTTTCCCCTCCGTCGGTGCTCTTGGCCAATCCCCGCGAGAGATCCGCGGACTGGGTATTCAGGTAGAGGGTGCCGTCGGGATGACGGAGCAACTTCATCATTCCGGCGGCTCTGCCCACGGGCAGGATCTGCAGGCTCTTGCCCAGCTTGATCTTGATCCGATGATCGGGCCCGTCGTTAGGTTCCGTCCCCGAATCACAGGCGGGAGAAATGACAAGCAGGAAAACGACGGCCGGAATAGAGATGTGTCTCATGGCGCCTCCGGCAACGAGGCTACCAAATCCAGGAAACCCCTTCTTCCCGGGGCCGCGCGTCGCGGCACTGGAGAAAACGTCGACGACAGGAGGAAAGCCACCTTCATTTGGGACTGCTAGAATAGTCTCCAATGAGACGGCCGTTCAGTGCCGGCGTGTTTTGCCTTCTGGTCTTGCTCGTCTCCGTCCCGGCGGTTCCCTCTTCGGACGGAAAGAGCATGTTCCTGCGCATTCTGGTGGTAAGCAACCTGTCTTTGGTCCAACAGATCCTGCAGGAACTGAACCGCGGGGCATCATTTGCGAATCTGGCGCGCCGACATTCCATCGACCGCACGGCTCCGGACGGCGGTTACCTGGGAAACATCTCCCTGACCCGGATGAACCGCGAGTTCCAACAGGCCGCCGCGGGGTTGGGTCCCGGCGCCTACAGCTCCATTTTCCGTTCCGGTTACGACTATGCGTTGCTTTACCGGATGCCGGCGGATTTCCAGGAGCGGGCCCGCCGTCTGCAGGATGAGGGAGACCGGTTGCGCCAGGAGCGCGAATGGGAGCGAGCGATTGAGATCTATCGCGAAGCCTTGGAGCTGGACCCCAACTTTGCCGAGGCCTTGGCCAAACTCGGCTCCTCTTTCACCCGGATAGGAAAAGTGTCAGAGGCCCGGACGGCTCTCTTCCGAGCCTATCGGATCGCCCCCGATTCAGGCCGGGTCCGTTACGCCTTGGGGAAGTTTCTGGTCTCGCAGGGACAGTTGCGGGAAGCCGCCGAGCACTTGAGAAGCGCGGCGGATCTGGACCCCGACCTGACCCAACTCGCCGCGGTCGAGATCTCGGCGGGACAGGTGGAACAGGCTCTGAAACGCACTCCTTACGATCCCAAGCTACTCATTCTCAAGTCCAGGCTGTCCTTCGAGCGGGGCGATCTGGAGTTGTCTTCGGCAGTGCTGGAGAAGGTGGATCGGAAAAGGCTCGACAATGAGTTGAGCCTGAGACTGGCGGAGCAGCTTTTCTGGTTGGCCCGCTCCGACGAAGCCCTCACCTTCCTGAAACGACTGGACCTCAGTCCGGAAGAACAAGAGGAATCGGCCCGGATACTGATTCGATTCAAGTACAACGATGAGGGAGAACGGATTCTCAAGTCCGTCAACTCCTCCTCGGCCCAGTTGAAATTGGTCAACCTCTATGGAAACCAGAGCCGCTTCCCCGAGGCGAAAACAGTCCTTGAACGGGTCACGGCGCTGGATCCCGGGAACTGGGAAGCCCACTACTATCTGGGCTCCACCCTGAACTCGCTGGATCAATTCGAAGAAGCCTCCGATGCACTGTTGGAGGCGCTCCGGCTTCGACCCGATCAGGAAGAAATCTTTCATCAGTTGGCCGACGTCAATTCCAGGTCCGGCCAGACGCCGACGGCTCTGGATTGGCTGGACAAAGGAATCAGGCTGCAGCCTGATTCTTTCATGCTCCATCTGGAGAAGGGACGTCTCTTAATGAAGGGGAAGGAAATCGGAGGCGCCCTTGAACATCTCCAGAAGGCTCTGGCCCAAAGACCCGACCACGTGGAGACCCACTATTTGCTGGGAAGGCTCCACCACCGGATGAAAAATCCCGCCACCGCCCGGAAATACTTCGACCGGTTCGACATGCTGCAGAAGCGAAAACCCAAGTCGAGCCGAAAGCCGGGACTCCGAAAGATCGATCCGAGTTTGCCGTAGGAGTGGGGGTTTTCCTACCCCCACTCTTCCGCCTTCTCGAACAGGAAAAACTCTCCGTCACGCAACCGGGCCTTCGTTGGATTCCGGTGTATATATTCCGCGCAGATCGAGAAGTGCCGTGGACTTCTTATCAGGCGGTCCCAATAGTCCTCCTGCCAAAGGCTTCCCGATTTTCCGGTTCTCTTGTTGATCTGCATAGCCGTGAACCCCTTCCACGATTTCACGATTTTCGGAATTAGGTGGGAGCCAAGAGGACGAAACAGCACATGGACATGGTTGGGCATCACTACGAACGAAAACAACTCGTAGCGTTCACGGTCGAAGTGACGAAGAGCGTCAGCCACCATATTCGCCAGAGCCGGATCCTTCAGCACGCAGGAGCCGATTCCCTGGTCCAACCAGTCTTCGATTCGTCGTGAGAACCGTTTGTGGAATCGTATCGCCGTTTTTGCATTCCAAGGCCGAGGATGGCGTTTCAACCAGGATTCCTGCTCTTTCTTCCATTGGTCCAGTTTCGCTCGGGGTAGCGAGTCTCCCAGGCGCCATGTCACGAAGACGAAGACGTTACCTTGCTGCCAGTGAGGCAGGCGGTTTCTCGTGACATCGATCTGTCCGTAGTTGTCAAGATAGGAGTGGGGGTTTTCCTACCCCCACTCCTCGGGGGGACAGGAAAGTCCCCCCTCCTAGGGCGACTCGGTGATCTTGTGGTAGCGATTCGGTTGGAGGTCGGTCAGCTTGGTCCTGGCGCCGCTGGGCCATCGAATCTCGACCCGGTCGAGCGCGCCGGTGGAGCCCAGGCCCAGGATCTCCCGGGGATCGCTGGAGGAGAGGTAGCTGCCACCGGCCCGCTTCAGCCGGCGGTGCTCGACCCCTCCGGCCCACCAGGTGATGACGGCGGCCACAGCCGTTCGGCCGCGGCGCGGCGCCAGATCGAGGCCCACCCAACGGTTGCGGTTGCCACCCCGGTTCAGGAGCAGCAGCGGCGGTCCGCCGTTGTCGGTGATGATCAGGTCCAGATCGCCGTCGTTGTCCAGGTCCCCGGTGGCCAGTCCCCGGGCGGAAAACTCGCGAGAGAAGACGGCGCCCGATTGGCGGCTTCGGTCGCGGTAGCGGCCGTCGACGTTCTCGAAGTAGAGTAGGGGTTCCCGGTACCCCAGTCCGGGCCGGAATTTCTCAACCATGTCGTCCGGATGGCCGTTGGCCAGGAACAGGTCGTCGTCGCCGTCGTTGTCCGCATCGAAGAAGCGCAATCCCCACCCGCTCAGCAGCCAGGTCCGTTTCCCCACATCGGCGGCTTCGTCGGTGAAGGTCAGGTCTCCCTGATTCCGGTACAGGCTGAACACCTCGTGGTCGATGTTGGAGACGAAGAGATCCTGTAGCCCGTCGCCGTCGTAGTCGGTGGCGTCCACGCCCATGCCGGAGCGTGGCTTGCCGCCGTCGTCGAACGCGACTCCGGCCCAGAGGCCCATCTCACGGAAGGTCCCGTTCCCCTGATTCACGAAGAGGAAGTCGGCCACCGTGTCGTTGGCAACGAACAGGTCCAGATTCCCGTCATTGTTGACGTCTGTGGCCACTACCCCGAACGCCTTGCCGGGATGCCCGGCAATCCCCGACTCCCGGCTGACGTCGAAAAAGCGGCCGTTTCCGTCATTGCGAAACAGATGACTGGGCGTGGGATCGAAGAGGGTCGGCAGGCAGTAGTAGGTCCGCTTTCGCAGGTGATCGAAACAGAGCTTGCTGAGGGACACGTCGTAACGGACGAAGCTGCAGACGAACAAATCCAGACTTCCGTCCCCATCGTAGTCGAACCAGACCCCGCTGGTGGACCAGCCGGGGGCCAGAACACCCGCATCCTTGGCCACCTCGGAGAAGCTCCCGTCGCCGTTGTTTCGATAGAGGAAGTTGGGCCCGTAGTTGGAGACGTAGAGGTCTTGCCAGCCGTCGCCGTCGAAATCGGCGACCGCGACACCCATGCCGAATCGGCCTCCGGCCACTCCCGCTGTGGCGGTGACGTCGGTGAAGGTGCCATTCCCGTCGTTACGGTAGAGGGCGTTCCGTAGCGGCGCAGCGGGAGAGTAGAAGTCGGAGATTCCGCTGTTGACCAGATAGAGATCCATCCACCCGTCGTTGTTGTAATCGAAAAAGGCGCAGCCGGGCCCCACTGTCTCCGGCAGGTGCCGTTGGGGCGACATGGCGTTCTCATGAACCCAACGGATGCCGCTGGCTTGCGGTGAAACCTCCTCGAAGACGATCCCGGCACCGGCGGGTTCTTCCGCTGCGCCGGCGGCGGGAGCGAGCCAGAGCAGCGTTGCGGCAATCCACCTCAACCAAAACCGGCCACAGCGAGCTCGGGCCACCGCTCCGGGCGGCTTCTCTTTGGCCCAATCCTGGATCACGTTTTCACTCCGGAGAAACGGGCTCAACTGTCCGGTTCAGCCGGTTCTTGCCCCTCCCGGATCGTGATGATCCGGTCCACGGACAGATCCGTTAGAGTCTGGCGCCGGCCGCTGGGCCAGAGGATTTCCACCGACCCGACCTTTTCGGCTCGGCCCAGTCCGAAGTGCAGCCGGAAGTCGGAGTGAGAGGAATAGCTGGCTCCGCTGATGACGTCTCCCCGCTGCCGCCGGCCGGCGGCGGTCACGAAGACGGTGGCGCCGATGGCGTCGCGGGGACTCTTCTCTCCGCCGACCAGACGCAGGGACAACCAGTGATGCTCCGGCGTGGAGGCCACGTTTTTCAGGACCACGGGCGGGCCGTCGGCACAGTTGAGCACCACGTCGACGCGCCCGTCGTTGTCCAGGTCGCCGAAGGCGGCTCCCCGGGCGGAGACGACGACGGCCAGACCGCTCCCTGTGGCGGGAGGAACTACTTCGAAGCGTTCTCCGCCCAGGTTTCGGAAAAGTTGCGGCCGCTGTGAGTAGGTGGTCCCCCAATCGTAGGAATCCACGGCCGCATAAATGTGTCCGTTGGCCACGAACAGGTCCTTCCACCCGTCGTTGTCATAGTCCAGGAAACCGGTTCCCCACCCCAGAAAGGGGAAGGTGGCTTCTCCCAATCCCACCTGAAAGGTGACGTCCAGGAAAAAATTGTCCCCCTCGTTCTTGTACAGGGTGTTGTGATCGTCCGAGAAATTGGTCACGTAGAAATCGACCTGCCCGTCGTTGTCGTAGTCCCCCACCGCCAGGCCCATTCCGGCTTGGGCCTTCGCATATTGGTTGAACGCGAAACCGGACGGGTAGCTCATGTCCTCGAAGGTCCCGTCCCCCCGGTTCCGGTAGAGGTAGTTGGGCTTGGAGTCGTTGGCCACCACCAGGTCCACCCAACGGTCTCCGTCCACGTCCACGAAGGTGCTGGCGAACCCGTAGTACCGGTTCGGATCGTGGACGCCGGCGTCGGCCGCGATTTCGGTGAAAGTCCCGTCCCCGTTGTTGCGGAAGAGGAAATCCCGGATTCCGATGAGGCCCAGGGGACCGCAAAGGACCTGTTTTCCGCGAAAAGCGCAGGCGTGCTTGGGAATCATGGCAAAGGACCGGGCCAATGCCTCCTCCGAGAGCCGAATCTCCGGAGCTGTCTCCATTTCCGCTTTCCGGTCCCGTAGACATTCCTCCGGTGGGTTGGGAGTTGATTCGGGGCAAGGTGGAAATTCCAGGTATCCACAGACGAAGAGGTCCAGGTCCCCGTCCCGATCGAAATCTCCGAAGGACGCCGCCGTCGACCATCCCGGCACCGAGATCCCGGCCCGGTCCGTGACGTCGCTGAAGCTTCCGTCGGCGTTGTTGCGATAGAGCCGGTCCTTACCGAAGTTGGCAACGTGGAGGTCGGGCCAGCCGTCGTTGTCGACATCTCCGACGGCGGCGCCGAAGCCCCAACCCTCGTTGGCCACTCCCGCCGCCGCCGTGGTGTCGGTGAAGGTGCCGTCGCCATTGTTGCGATAGAGGGCTGCCTTCGGATGTTCCTGCTGGCCTCGAATCGCCTCGAAGTTGGAACCGTTGACCAGGTAGATGTCGATCCAACCGTCCCGGTCGTAGTCGAAGAGAGCCACGCCGCCCGACGGGACTTCCATCAGGAAACGTTTCACCTTCGATCCGGCGGTGTGTTGAAAACCGCCCAGGCCGCTCCGCGCGGTGACGTCAGAGAAAACCACGGGCGCTCCGTCAACGAAACCGCCCGCCGTAATGGGACGCATCATTTCGTCCCGCACGGGGGCCCGGGGAGCCCCGGCGGCCACGGCACTTTCATCCTGGCCGACGGCGAAGTTGTCCCCGGCAGGAACCAGCAGGAGCAGGGCTATTGAGAGAAACCGTCTTCTGATCCCACACTGAATTGAACGAAAAAAGCCTTCCATCAAGCGCGGACCAGCACAATTCCGGCAGAAAAAGGGATCTTGGGAGCGCAGACTTTCCAGCCGGCGGATTCGGGTGGTCAATGAAGAGGGGGACAAGAATGTCCCCCCTCCTACGAGAACAACTCGTGGACGAAATTGCCGTCTGCGGCGATCTTGACGGGGCGCCCGCCAGCGTGGAATTCATGTTCCGGGTCGATACCCAGGGTGCGGTAGACGGTCACCGCCAGATCTTCCACCGACACCGGCCGGTCGTGGGGATCGGAACCGGTCGGCGTGGTGCTGCCCACGACCAGTCCTCCACTGATTCCAGCTCCTGCCAGAGCCACGGAAAACGATCGTGGCCAATGGTCCCGTCCTGCCTGGTTGTTGATGCGCGGCGTCCGTCCGAACTCCGAGAGGACCAGGACCAGCGTCGTCTCCAAGAGGCCGCGATTCTCAAGATCGTCCAAGAGCGCGCCGAAGGCCTGGTCGAACGGAATGTTGACCTTCTCCATCCCGGGTTTGTTGTCGAAGTGCGTGTCGTAACCGCCGTGGAAGACCGTCGCCACACGAACGCCGGATTCGATCAGCCGGCGCGCCAGCAGGGCTCCCTGTCCCACCGTGGTGTGCCCGTAGGCGTCCCTCAGTTTTTCGCTCTCTTCGGAGACGTTGAAGGCCTTCTTGGCGGCGGGCGAACTCACCAGGTCGTGGGCCTTCTGGGAGAACTGATCCATCCGGTCCAACAGGCCGGAACTCTCCACCTTGCGGAAACGGTTGTCCAAGGCGTTCAGCAGTTCCGATCGGGCCCGGGCCTGATCCAGTTTCATTCCCAGCGGCAGAGTCAGGTCCTTGACCGAGTAGTCCTTCCGGTTGGGATTTCCGGATTGGAAGGGATCATAGACCGAGCCCAGAAAACCGGCTCCACCGGAACGGCTGTTCTTGGGAATGGCGACATAGGGTGGAAGGCCGGCCGAGGAGCCCCACTCATGAGCCAGGACCGAACCCAGAGCGGGATGAACCAGGTCATTTCTACGCTTGGTGCCGCTGATCACGTATTGCTGGGCGCTCTCGTGGACAGCATCGTCCGAGTACATGGACCGGATCACCGCGTACTTGTCGAGCCGCTTCGCCGACTCGGGCAACAGCTCGGAGAAATGGATCCCCGGGATCACGGTCGGAATCGCCTTGAAGTAGCCTCGAATCTCCGCCTCGGCGTCCGGCTTGGGATCCCAGGTGTCGACCTGACTGTTGCCGCCCGCCTGGAACAGCACGATGCAGTTGAGATCCCGCTTCTTCGATCCCAATACGCTCTGCTGGCGCAGCAGGCTGGCGAGGCTCAAGCCTCCCAGACTCGCCATGCCGATGCGGATGAAGTCCCTCCGCGACGGGCTGCAGGACAACTCTGCGGGATAGATTCTCATGGTGTGATGATCCCTAATGATTGACCAGGAACTCCTGGGAGTTTATCACGGTCCAAAGCAGGTCATCAAGAATCTGCTTCCGTTCCACGCCCTGCGAATCCATGCTGGCGACGTAGTTGGAGGCGAGATCCCACTCGCGATCCGTCGCCCTGCGGCTGTAGGCGCTCATGAAGACATGCTCGTAGATCTCGCGATCGGACTTGCCGGACTCGAGCAGCTTGGCCACCACATTTTCTTCCGATTGGACCTTGTCCATGACCGTGTCGCCGAACCTCATGTGAAGGGCCTGGCTCAGCGTGGGTTCCTTGGGCCGCTCCTCCAGGCTCAAGCGTTCCGGGTAGCCGAAAATGCTCAGGAAATAACCGGCGTAGTCAGGATAAATGACCTCCTGGGCCCGGGTTCCCTTGGGACTGACATTGAAGGAGTGTTCGACTCCGGTGACTTGCGACAAGGCGTCGAGCATGGCCTCGGCGGGAAGAATGCGAATGTTGTAACGGGTGAACAAGCGAGGATCATCCAGCTTGTTCAAGGGATTGGGAGAGGATGTCCGCTGGTAGGTCGCGGAGTTGAGGATCGCCCGGTGCACCGGCTTCAAACGAAAGCCGTTGTCGATCAGATGCCGGGCCAATCCGTCCAGCAAAACCTCGTTGGAGGGAGGGTTGGTGGTTCGAAAATCGTCGTAGGGCTCCACGATTCCCTGGTTGAAATACTCCCTCCAGATACGGTTGACGATGGACCGGGCGAAATAGGGATTCCCGGGTGAGGTGATCCACGCCGACAAGTCCTTGCGGTAGTCCCCGTTGGCCCTGACGGGAAAATCGGGGTCGAAGGGGATTCTGGGCTGCAGCGGCTTTTTGGTCCGCGGATGCACAAAATGGGACTTCGGGTCCAGCCACCAGACTCGGCGGTAGGTCTCATATCCCCGTTTCTGACGCAACTGTCCGAAAAACGCACTCAAGTCGAAGAAGTCGTCCTGGGTCAGATTCTCCAGGGGATGATTGTGGCATTCCACGCACTCCATCCGGATACCGAGGAAGAGGCGGCTGACCGTGGTCGTCACCTGATTGACATTGGTGATGTCTAAAACGGTGTTGGACATGGGGGACCAGAACATGGCTGCAGGATTCCTGGTCTGGTCGCCGGTGCTGGTCAATATCTCCTGAACGAACTCATCGTAGGGGCGGTCTTCCCTGAGAAAGGTCCGGATGAATCTCTTGAATAGGCCCTGCGCGCGACTGGGAATGTTTGTCTGGTGGACACGGAAACTGTCTCCGAGCTTGGTCGTCCAGTAGATGGCGTACTCGTCCCGCTCCAACAGTTCGTCGATCAGGGCCGCCCTCTTGCCGGCCCGGGTATCCGCCAGGAAGCGCTCACTCTCCTCGACCGTCGGCAGCAACCCGATCACATCCAGGTAGACCCGTCTCAGGAACTCCTCGTCGCTGCAGATCTCCGATGGGACCAGATTCAGCTCTTTCCACTGCCGGATCATGGCCTCGTCGACGAAATTGTAAGCCGAAAGGGAAGGATAGTCCGCCATTGGGGGCTCATCCAAAACGCCGACCCTGGCCACCGCGACCCGGCCCATGGCCCGGACCATCACGTGAGTCTGTCCGCGCCCGACCGCCTTCGACTCACCCTCCGCCGTCACCTGGACGACGCTGTCGTTTCCCACCTGGTACTTGACTTCCCCCGTCATGTCCCGCGTGGTTCCGTCGGACAGGCGCCCCAAGACCACCCAGCGCTGGGTGGTCCCGAGCCCGAGCATTATCCGTTCCCGGGGATAGATGTCGATGCCGGTCACCCGGGGTCCGTCCGAGTTGTAACGGGCTCCCTGCTTCAGCCAACCGGCGATGGTTTCATATTCGGCCGATTCCAGGGTTAGCCGTTTGCCGCCACCGTGGGGCACGCTGAAGGTGGGCTTCATCAGAAGCAGGCTCTTTTCCGGGTCTTCCAGATCGACCCGGCGACCTTCGTCGGCTTCGACGATCATCTGGAAATCGGCTTGCGGATCGTAACCGAACAGCGAGAGCTTGAAGCCGGCCTGTCCGGTGATTGCGCCGTGGCACGTGGGAGTGTTGCAGGACCTTTGAGTAAAGATGGACAGCAGGTCCTGACTGAAGTTGATGCTCACCTCGGTGGCCTGGTCGGAGACGCGTGCCTGGAGGCCGGACCGAGCTTCCCCCAGGTGCGCTACGACGTCAGCGCGTCCCGGCGCAAGAGCCTGGAGGACGCCATCGGAACTAACCGAGACGACTTGAGGAGAGGATGAGACGTAGCTGCAGTAGAGGCTCACGTCGTGGGAAGTCCCATCGGAGTAGTAACCCGTGACCACCAATCGCTGGGTCGCGCCGGGATGGGCCAGAACGAGTTCCGCCGGTTCCAGGACGATTCGCTTCAGACCGGCTGCCGGATCGGGCAGAAAGTCCGGGCCCGGCTCGGAGGCGGCTTGAGCGACGTCCGTTGCTGCAGTTTCCGGCTTCGCCGTCTCACCCCGGGTCTCCGCCGCTGCACTCGGCAAGGCCAGAGCTTGACCCGGAAGACCGATCAGACAAGACAGAGACAGGATCCTTACCGCAATTCCCAAGTTCCCAAGAAGTCCCCCCGCCGGTGCCGGGTCGGCGTTGAAGAGGGGGACAGGAATGTCCCCCCTCCCAGCGGCTGTCAGCTTGGCGGTTCGGAGTTTGAGGGTCACGGCATATGCTCCCTCGCAACGACCTGGACGGTAAAGCGATGGCTCGAGACGACACGCCTGCCGACGTCGAACTCAACGTAGACATTCTCGGCGGATTCGATCCCGGTCTCCCCGGCCGCCCGGAAGCCCACCAGCAAGTTCCCTTCCGGGTCCGAATCCAGATGCGCCGAAACACCTTCAGGGGCGTTCGTCAGCCAGACGCTCGGTTTATCGCCCGCCCCGACGGGTAGCCGGTTCTTGATCCCGACCAGGGAGGTCTCTCCCTGCATCACCACAACTTTACCCTCTTTCGCATCCAATTCAACGGTCACCGCACCCGGCTCGATGACGGTGAGAGCCGTTTCGGCGACGGGCCGGCCAGGAAAATTGTACAGCTCGGTGATGCCGCCCATGGAGTCCATGGCTCTGCCGACCGCGGTGACCCCTTCATTTCCAACGACTTCGCCCAAAACACGAAAGGGGTAGGTTCCAGGCGGCACCGCGTCACCGGCGCGAATCGTGAGCAGCCGTTCCGGCACCATGAAGGTGGCTCCATCCCCGCCCGGCTCGACGACCTCATCGGCGCGAAACCGATGCTCCTCGGCGGTCACCCCCGGGGGAAGCCCCTCGACCCAGACCCGTACTTCCCCTTCCATCACGGCCCCGGGAGGCGGGGCCAAAGCGGCGGGAGCCGGATCGTCGGAATGGATCTTGGGGGGCATCCGGATCATGCCCACCACCATGTTGCTCTCTCCCCCCTGCTCCACGGTGAAGTTGGACAGGGAGATCGATTGTAGTCCGAACTGCGGGGAGACGAGGAGGAGAAACCCCGGCTCCTCCGACTTCACATGGAGACGGTAGTCATACCCGGGACCGCCTCGGCCGACCCGGTCCGATACGGAGATGACGAGCTTCTGATCCCGTTCGGGGATGTAATACAGGTTGCTGTCGACACTTCCCGTGTAGAACCCACGGCCGTGCGTCAGATCGTCACTCTCCGCCAACAGTTTTCCGTTCGTATCGAACAGGCTGACGACGGTGTCGATACTCGGCGACAGGAGCTGGTACGCGTTGGTGTGAATCCGTAGCGACACGCCCTGCTTGGCGTCGAGGGCATAGAAGTCCTTGTCCTGACTCAGCTCCGTAACCTCTCGCCGCTCAAGCCGGCCGTTGACCACCAGGTTCTTGCCGGCCGCAAAAGGCAATTCCTGCGGTTCGCCACGCCGGTCATTGGATTCGGTTTCCGCGATCTCCTCCGACTGTGTGACCTCGAAATACTTGGGATCCGCGATCCCATTCGTGTCCTTCACAAAGAGCGACCAGGTGCCCAGCGGTTCCTCCGGCAGGTCGAACTCGACGTCCATAGCCTCAGTTGCTCGACGCAGAATGTTCCCCTCCACCCTGGGGATGGCCGAGGCGGTGGAATAATCGTCGGCGAATCGGACGTCCATGGTCCAGGGAATCGTCAGGGTGACATGCTCCCCCCGGCGCGTGGGTGACAAGTAGACCTGTTCCGCCTGCTGCAGGCCCCGACCCGAAAACCGGACGGTGACCCGGCTGCCCGCACGGCCTCCCAGAGGGGAGACGTGGTCGATCAGGGGGACCCGGGAGACACGCAGGACGTATCCGTTGTTCTTGGTGAAACCCCACCCCCGAACGCCCCGGAAAGAATCGACCTCGATGAAATAGGTACCGTCTTTCTCGAACGTGTGATCGATCAACGAGTTCACGTCGAAATCGGCGCGATCGTCGTTGAAGACCAGTTCTCTCCCGGTTTCGTCTCGCAGATTGAGATAGCTTTCGAACATGGATCCGAACTGGATGCTCCGAACTTCGAAGATCCAACGGTCCCCCTTCTTCACCTTGAGAGCGAAGAAATCGCGCTCTTTCTTCTCCATGGCCCCGTAGATCTCACAGGGTGGAGAGATGGCCTGAGCGCCGGCGAGGGTCTCGTTGGGCTCCTGTTCAGGAACCGGCTCGAATTGCCCCACCGTGAACCAGAGGGCGGTGGTGTAGCCGTCCTTGGTCCTGGCCCTCAAGATGTGCTGTCCCAGGGGAGCATGCTTCGAGATCCGGATCGTTCCCTCGATTCGTTCCGCCGTCGCCTTGGTCAAGGTGAAGTCGAGATCTTCGCAATCGAACTCGACCGATTCGGCGTTGGAGAGCATGTCTCCCAGAAGTACGACCTCGACCTGGGCGCCGGCCTGCCCGCCGATGGGACGCATGGCTTCCAGGTGGGGAAGGCGAACGCCCTTGTCATTGCCGTAGCCGTTTCCGGCCACGAGTGCCGTCAGGAAGACCACCACTCCGAGTCGATGCTTGAAAGAGGACAAAAGACTGCCTCCCTTGAACTTGAGACTCCCCGTGATCCGGATCGCCGGCGTCGGAATGCGGCCGATCTCTCCGGGGTGGAGAGCGAATCGGACAGGAATCATTTTAGATCATCGGGACGAAATATGCTCAGAGTAGGGTGTTCTTTATGGATTCAGGTTGTGGTTTTGATGGAGGCAATCGGGACTGATAGGCTATCCGCGAGACGCTCGATGGCGACACGGACGGACGGCGGGAATCCAGGTCAGAGATATCGGGGCAAGGTGGCTCTCGTCACCGGCGGGTCGCGGGGGATCGGCCGGGCCGTATCCCTGCGCCTGGCTCAGGAAGGAGCCCGGGTCGGGATCAACTTCGTGAGCAACGAGCCGGCCGCCGCCGAGACCGTCGAGCAGGTGAACGAATTGGGATCGGAGGCCGAGGCGGTGCGAGCGGACGTCTCCGATCGCTCCGCGGTCCAGGCTATGGTCACCCGGATCCTGGAGAGGTTTTCCCGCATCGACGTCCTGGTCAACAACGCAGCCATCGTGCTCGACAGTGACCTGACCTCATACGCCTCTGATGAGGAATTGGAGCGGGACCTGGAAGCCATGTGGGGCGTCAATGTCCGGGGCATCATCAACTGCACGCGCGCGGTCCTGCCGCAGATGCAAAAACGGCGTTCCGGCTCCATCGTCAACGTCTCGTCCATTGCCGGCTTCGGCAACATCTCCGGGCTGCGGACCTTCTACAGCGCCACCAAGGCGGCGGTCATGAATATGACCAAACGCTTCGCCCTGGAACTCGGCCCCGACAACATCAATGTCAATTCCGTGGCTCCCGGTCTGATCC
The DNA here is from genome assembly GCA_965231825.1 of Acidobacteriota bacterium. Taxonomy (GTDB): domain Bacteria; phylum Acidobacteriota; class UBA6911; order RPQK01; family JAJDTT01; genus JAJDTT01. Next base: position 565,771 of record OZ246889.1, read on the forward strand.
GTACCGATCTCCTCGTGCAGCTCAATCCTCCCCAGGAGTTGGATCGGGTCATTCAAGAGTTCGCCGGGCGCAGCGTCCTGGGACGCATCGGTGAACCTGAGGACATCGCCGCCGCCGTGGCCTACCTCGCCTCCTCGGAAGCCCGCTTCGTGACCGGGCAGATTCTGACCGTCGACGGGGGACGGACGGACTACCTGAGTTCTTCCGGATAGAGCGGCTACGCCAGTTTCCGAATCAGCTCCGACACCCTCTCGACGACGACCTGCTCGGCGTCCGGCCGCGGTGCCACCGGCACCCCGTAGGATTGGAAGAGCAGATCCGGAACGTGGTACATCTCACCCAATTGCCATCCGCCCTCGGGGTAGTCCACTTCGCGGGGCAGGTAACTGATGGAGCTGTTGGTGTATCCCAACGGAAGGGTGTGCTTCAGGGGCGATCGCGCCTTGATGGACAGTCCCGTCTCGAAGAAGATCTCCATGTTCATGCCCAACAGGACGATGTCGTTGACCCGGATGGCCTGCGCTTCCAGATCCAGCGTCGGACGGTCCGCCATGGCGGCCGCCAGCAGATTCTCGGACCATTCCGCAAACCGGGCCGCGACGCGAATCTCCCACTGCCGGGCATTGCCGGTCTTTCGCCGCTCCAGCTCGGCGCTCCACTGGTCGCGGATCCGCTGAGCCTCCTCGCGGGAGGGGAGGTTCCCGAATTCGAGCCCAACGGTCTCTTCAACGGCCCCCAGGTAGGTGCAGGCGTCCCCTTGTACGGACCGCCAGGGCCGGAACAGGATGTTGGGGATGTTGCCGAGAGGGATCCGGTCTCCCCGCTCCAGGTGGGTTCGGATCCCGGAGGCGACACGTAATGCCTCCGCCCCAAGGGCCATCCCGATTCGTCCTTTCACGTCCCGGCAATCGACCTCGAAACCGATGCCGGGACGGGGATTGATGTTGCCGCCGCACGCCTGCAGGAAAATCGCCGTCCCCCCCAGGCATTTCTCGAGGACCTCTCGTGCCGGACCGGGAAAATCGGTCGAGGCCACCATGGAACGGGGACCCACGGTGACCGGGTGGCAGCCGTAGCTGAACAGGACTGAGATGGGCCGGCCGTCCAGGTCGTCGACCCGGACCACACCCACGGCCGGATCGATGGGGTGTTCCGGCACTTCTCCCAGGACATCCCTGCCGTCGGGTCCCGTCTCACGCCGGTAGATCCCGATGTCGCTCTCCCCCCAACCGGCGCCGATGCGCGCCGGTCGAAGACCGGAATCCGCTTCCTGCACCGCTTCGACAAGCCAATCACTCAGGTTGTCCCGGTATCGGGTCTTCAGCCGGATCTGCTCATCGGTATCCGGCACCCAATTCGGCAGACAGGGCGAACTGTGGTTGTGGCTCAGGTTCAGCATGACGTTGGTCGCGGGGACACCGATGGCGTTTCCCATGCGCTCACGCATGGCGAGGCCCTCGGCCGGGGAGAGCACGGCGAGATCCAGGGCGGCGACCGCCACCTTGGTGGCCTGGTTCGACAGCACCAGGACGGTTGCCGTCAAGTCGCTCTCGATAGCCTGGATCGGACTCGAGAACAGCCTCAGTCCTCCCATGGCCGTGCCGATCTCGGGGTTGACTATCCGGCGGGCGACACCCGCGTAAAGTGTTGACGACATGACTTGAATCTCCCTTCGAACGTGATGAAAAGGCGCAACCCAGTTAGCCGGAATCTCTCACCGCGTCGCAAGTATATGACGAGAATGCACTGCTCTTCAGTCGACTGCCGGTGTTTTCCCGGTTTCTTCGCCAAGCAGACCGCGCCGGGTGAGCCCACCGTTCGGAAACAGGGCCAGACCGCGCAGCTTGGGATAAACTGACTGGAAGAATTCTGGAGCGGACGCTAGTCCATGAACGTTGCGACACACTGGGATGGGAAATGATGGAACGCATCGCGTACATTATGAGACTGAAACCGGACATGGTTCGGCGCTACAAGGAGGCCCACCAGCGCGTCTGGCCTGAGTTGATCGAGGCGGGCACCAGGGCGGGAATCAGGAATCACAGTTGTTTCGTCCGAGGAAATACTGTGATCATCTACCTTGAAACCGAGGATTACGCGGCAGCCGCCCGAGAGCTATCGGAGAAAGACGTCGTCAAACGCTGGAATGCGTACATGGCAGATTATTTCGATGGCAGCATTCAGGCCCAGCAGTCGGAACCCTGGGAAGAGGTCTTCCACATGGATTGATGCCGACGCCCCGGCAATTCCTGGTCGTCGAAAATCAAGGTGGATCGAAGACTACTTCGGTGCCTTGACTTGGAAAAGGGCTTCCCCGGCCGTGTCCGCGCCGGCGATCCGATCCTCGACCTTGATCTCCAACCGGTAATCCCCTGGTTCCAGCGACTTGAGGTCGAACACCTGAGCGACCAGCACCCGGTCGGTGTAGGGAACGATCTGATTCTGCCCGGGAGAGTTCAAAATCGCCTTTCCTTTCCGATCCCAGACCCTGGTATGGATGCCCAGATCCGGAGCCTGGCTGGCGCCGTCGACGGCGTAACCGTAGATCTCGAAATAGGTGCCCAACGGATCTTCGGGCTGAAACTCCCCGTCCATCGAAGGATAGACTTTCCAGCCGAGCGGTGTGACGAAGGGCTCGGTGAGCGTTTCCCCCTGCGCCGGGACGATGTATTCGGCCAAGGTCACGGAGGAAAGATTCAGTTCACTGGGAACCTTCATGGGAAGACCCAGCCGATGCTGGATCGCTCCCATGCGGCCGCTCTGTTGATCGCGGACAATGACGTTGAGCTTGTAGAGCCCAGGATGAAGAGGGAGCTTTTTCTGGAAATAGACGTCACGGGCAACGTGTTCCCGTTCGCTGCGAAGATCCCGGTAGATCGATTCCTCGAACTCATGAACCACCCGGCCACCTAGTGCGGTGATGGATCCGTACAGTTCGACCGTGGCGCGGCGCGTTCCGTCAGCCAGGTCCTCATAGGTCAACTGCGACCCCGGAACGACGACGGTGATCGGCACCAGGAAGGTCTTCGGGTTCAGCACCTGGTAGGAATCGGTCACCTGCAAGGCCAACTCGTCATAGGTGATCCGAGTCACTACCGCGGCCCGGAGGTCGTCAAACTTGATTTCCTGGGGTCGCTGGGCTTGGAAATAAGTTTCCAACATCCGGAAGGGATTCGAAGAGGTCCGGTGGTGCCCCTCCCCCTCGAACCCCGAAGTTCGCATCAGATCCCTGGCGATGAAACGCCCGGGCCGGGTTTCCGCACCGATCATTTCGTAGAACGTCCACCCGCCCGCCGGCACATTCATCAGGGCGTCCTTTTCCTCGGGACGCAAGGCCAACTGGAAGTCGCCGGTCTGGGACCGGTCCACGAACTCCAGATCGACTCCCTGGCCGATTCCCGGCATGTGGTTGTAATGCCATCTCTCATAGGGAAAGGTTCGAGTCCGCCCTCCGCCCTCGGACAAAGGCCGGAAATACATGGCGCCCGACGTGTAACGCTCGCGGCTCTGCGGCTCTCCGAAAATGATGTAGATGCGGCCGCGGTCCGTCCTCCATCCGGAAACGCCGGCATAGTGGAAATGATCGTTGGCAAACGCGATGCGCCGGTAGTGCTCTTCCTTGAACTCGTTTTCCCGTGTCGAGCCGTCAGGATCCCTCCGCCGCCAGAATTGTTCGATGAAGTTCTCTTTCTCGACGGCAGTGGTCAGATCTTGGAAGGTGCTCTTCTCTTCTTCCGCGATGATGTAGACGACATCCTCCTTCAACCACTTTTCGAAGGGATCGACCTTCTCTTCCTGGTTTTGGGCGGACGCATACCCCGGAAAAACCAGGATGGAGAGTGCGAAGGCCAGGAAACGAATTGGCGATGTCGCCTGTTTCATCTTGTTGGCTCTATTCTACCGTCATTTGGAGAAGCTGTGCCACGTGCACATCCGCTGCGGGTGCCCAGAGAAAAATTGCAGGCTGGATGGGGACGGGGGCTGGAAGGGGACAGTCACGTTCTCGGGTACTCGCGCGGGCGGGCTTTCCAGTCGCTCGTCGCTTCTGGTTTACTTGTTCCGGGGGTTGGAAACTCCCGCTCCCAGACGTCCGAACCTCACGCCTCCCGGAGCGGATCTCGACAAATGAGCCAACCGTATCGGATCGCCGTCGGCACCATCTTTACGGAGTCCAATCACCTGGTCGGCACGTTTACCGATCTGGCCTGCTTCGAACGGACCGAGCTGCGCCGGGGGCCACAGGTCCTGGAGTCGACGGACGGCGTCGTCGGGGGAATGCTGGCCTGTTTGAGGGATCGCGGCGCCGACATCGTGCCGCTGCTGGTGGCCACGGCCGTCCCGGGAGGCATCCTGAGCCGGGAATGCTACCTCACGCTAAAGCTGGAGCTGCTGCAAAGGTTGCACGATTCCATGCCGGTGGACGGGGTGCTGCTCCCCTTGCACGGAGGCGCCGCAGTCGAAGAAATCGGCGATCTGGAAGGGGATCTGGTGGAAGCCGTCCGTGACGTGGTGGGACCCGGGGTCCCCGTCGTCGGGACGCTCGATCTGCACGCCCACGTCAGCGAGAGGATGGTCGAATGCACCGAGGCTCTCCTGGCCTGGGAGACCTACCCCCACCGGGATACGTACACTACCGGAGTCCGCGGAGCCCGGATGCTGCTCGACATCCTCGACGGGACGGTTCGGCCGGCCATGGCCATGGCCAAGGTGCCGGTCATCGTGGGCGGGATCATGGGCTCCACCGAAGGTTCGGCCCCCTTTGCGGACGTAATGCGCTTCGCCAAAGCCATGGAGCAGCGGCCCGGTGTGCTGTCCACAAGCACCTTCCTGGTCCAGCCTTATCTCGATCATCCCGGCATGGGGGGCGGCGGCCTGGTCATCACCGACGGCGACCTCTCCATGGCCGTGGAGTTGTCCACGCAGATTGCGGAGATGTACTGGCAGCGCAGGTTCGATCTGGAACCCCAAGTCTGGACTCCGCGGGAGGCGATCGCCCGTGGACTGGAGATGGAGGGAGGTCCCATCCTGCTGCTGGAGACCGCGGATAGCGTCGGGGGAGGCGCCGCCGGGGACAGTGTGGCTACCTTGCGAGCTTTGTTGGAGAACGCCGTCTCCGCACCCGCTCTGGTTCCCGTCGTCGATCCTGAGGCCGCCGCCCGATGCCACCAGGCGGGAGCCAGCTCGGAAATCGAGCTGACTCTGGGGCACAGGGTCGACCCGCGCTGGGGGCGGCCCATAACGGTGACGGGACGAATCGAGCGGCTGACCGACGGAAAGTTCGTCTATTCGGGTGGCATCTGGGGAGGCCAAGCCGTCGACATGGGGCCTTCGGTCCGGCTCCGGATCGGCTCGGTCCAAGTGCTGATCTGCACCTATCCCACGTATGATTGGGCGGACGAGCAATACCGGTCCGTGGGCATGGACACGCGGAACGCCAAGTTCATCGTGGTCAAGAATCCCATGAACTACCGCGTCGGGTATGAGGGGAAGTTTGCGGAAGCACTGGTGCTGGATACGCCGGGTCCGACCCCGGCGGTCTTGCGCCACGTTCGGTTCGCAGAGCTCAAGGGGCCCTATTTCCCGGCGCAGAAGGAGATTCCGGGGCTTCGACCGGTTGTCCTCCGCCGGGAGCCCCGGTGAGAATGGGAGTATCCACGTCGCAAGTGGGAAATTCCATACTTCAACAGACAAGCGGCGACCTTCTTGTCACCGACCTGTCACCGACCGCTGGAGAGGGTCGTTGGCAATACGACCGTGAATGATCGGGAATGAAGAATGGGGGACAGGAATGTCCCTCCTGGGAGCAAACGACCATGGCATCGGCAACATCAAAAAAAATTCGGGCGGGATTTATCGGGGCGGGAAACTGGGCGCAGACCAATCACATGCCGGTTTTGCAGGCCCGGGACGACGTCGTGTTGGCGGGTGTCGCCACGCCCACTAAGGAATCTCGGGACCTTGCGGTGGAACAGTTCGGCTTTCCCTACGCCACGGCCGATTATCGCGAACTGCTGGAACAGCCCATCGACGCGGTGGTGATCGCCTCGCCTCACGGATTCCACTACGAGCAATCCAAGGCCAGTCTCGATTCGGGCCGGCACGTCCTGGTGGAAAAACCGATGGCGCTACGGGCCGCCGAGGCCTGGGACCTGGTGGAGACGGCCGACGCGCGCGGGTTGGTGCTCTCCATTCCCACGGGTTGGCACTACATCCGCATGGTCGCCGCCGCCAAGGAAAAGATGGATCAGGGCGCGGTCGGCGAGGTCGAGTACATCGTGTGCCATATGGGCTCGGCTCTGCGGGCGCTCTACATGGGACAGAAATGGCCTTATCCCATGGAGAATATCCCTGACCCGGAGACCTTCTACAGCGATCCCGATCTCGCCGGCGGCGGGCAGGGATACTCCCAGTTGTCTCACAGCGTCGCGCTCCTGTTCTGGCTCACCGGCCTGCGCGGCAGTGAAGTGTTCGCCTATATGAACGGAGCGGGCGCGCCGGTCGAGATGTATGACGCCATTGTGGCCAAGTTCGACAACGGCTCCATCGCGACCATTTCCGCCGCCGGCACCCAGCCCTCCACCAAGCCCAAGCATGAGATGGACATCCGCATCTACGGCAGTGAGGGGGAGTTGAGTCTCGATCTGTTTCATGAGCACCTCACCATCCATCGCAACGACGGCGACAATTTCGAGTTGGAGGTCGAGTTGGGTGAAGGGGACTACGCCTGCGACGGCCCGCCCAATCGGTTCATCGATCTGATCCTCGGCCGGAGCCGGGAGAACTGGTCTCCGGGAGAGGTCTCCGCGCGCACCATCGAGCTGCTGGAGGCCGCCTATCGGTCGGCGGCCGGCGGCCGTGCCGAACGAGTGGTCACGGGCTCGGAGGGGATCCCGACGCGCACCGAAAATGGAGCGCGCTGAGGCGATAGAAGTCACTGTATTTCAAGAACTTGGGAACTTGAAGCCGCCATCGGCGCCCCGTAGAATCGACTGAAAATATCGAAAAAGGAGTTGTTCCATGACTGACAAGCGAACCCAATCATTTGCGGCGCATGCCAAGGATGCCCAGTGGGGCAAGGACCTGCGGCCCTATTTCGCCTATCGGGACCTGGGGATCAAGGAGGCCACCGAAGGCCGGGTGCTGGCGCACGTCATTCGGGCCGAGCAACCCTGCGGGGGCCCCATGGACTACCACTCCCACGATCTGGAATTCCAGATGGTCTATCTGATCCAGGGCTGGGCGCTCCTCTACTTCGAAGACATCGGCGAGATCCGCGTGGAGGCGGGCGACGCCTGGTACCAGCCCCCCGGGATCAAACATCAGGTGCTGGACTACTCCGACGACTGGCAGGTCCTGGAGATCACCATGCCGGCCGAGTTCGAGACCCACGACGAATCGCGTTAGCCCGCGAGATTGGAAGAGTCCACAGTATCTGACCGGCTCCCTCGGATTTCCTTCTACGGCGCCGACGACTTCGCTTGCTCGATCTGTGCCAACAGGTCCAGCGCCATCGGATCGTCCGGATTCACCTTGAGCAGCCGGCGGAGCACGTCCTCGGCCTTCTCTATTTCATTCGTCCGCAGATGCGTCATGGAAAGGTTGATATAGGCGGGCCTGAACTCGGAGTCGGCCTGGATCGCCCCCTCAAACGCGCGTCCCGCCTCTTCAAACCTGCCCTTTCGCAAGAAGACCGTCCCCTTGTTGTTATGGGCGCTCGCATACTGCGGCTGCAGTGCAAGCGCTTTTTCGAACGACGCCAAAGCGCCGTCGAGTCGACCGGACTCCAGATACGCGAAACCCAAGTTGTGGTGGACGTCTGCGGAATCCGGCTGCATCTGCAAGACCCGGCCGTATGCTGAAATCGCTTCCGGAAAGCGCTTCATCTGGAGATAGGCATTACCGAGGTTGAGCAGCGGCTGGGGAGCCTGACTGTCGATCTCATGGGCCCGCTGGTACGCACGGACGGACTCAGCATGCCGGCCTTTTTCCACCAGCGCGTGGCCGAGATTGTTCTGGACGTCGGCTGACCAGGGAGCCAGGCGGGCGGCGGTGCGGTAGCTGTCTATGGCCTTGTCGATTTCTCCCGCCTTCAAGTGCATCGCGCCGAGATTGTTGTGGCTGTCCGCATAGTCGGGATTGAGCCGGAGGGCCTTTTCGTAAGCCTCACGAGCCTGGTCCAACTTTCCCTCTTGTTCATATAGAAGCCCGAGGCTGTTCCACGACTGGGGCGTGTCGTGGCCCTGCTCCAGCAACTGGTGCTGATAGTAGACTGCCGCCTGATCCTCGAGTCCGGCTCGTCGGAACCCGTCCGCAATCACAGTGTAGTCCCGGACGAATTCCATGCCGAAGGTTTGACCCGGAAAGGGAAAGGCAGCCCGGACCAATTCTTCTTCGGATCGAGGGATACTTTGAATGTCCCGGATGATCTGCCGGGCGGGAACTCTCCCCCGGTAGATCTTGACGATGTTCCCGTCCCGATCCAGGAGCATGGAGGTGGGTACGGCCAGGTCGCGTATCTTGTCGAACAGGAAGCGATTGACCAGGTTGTACGCAGTGATGACGTCCTCGTCGGCAAGCAGTACGGGGAATGGAAGCTCCTCCTGCCGAGCGTACTCCCTCACCTTTGCACGGTCCGCCGGATCGTCGACGGAGATCGCCAGAATCACGGCGCCGAGGTCCGCCAGATCCTCCTGATGCGATCGCAGGTCGCGCAGCTCTTCCCGGCACGGCGGGCACCAGGTCGCCCAGAAGTTCAACAACACTCGGCGGCCCCTGTACATGCCCAGGCCATGTTGCCTTCCATTCACGCTGGGCAAACGGAACTTGGGCGCGGCAAGCTTCTCCAGCAACCACGTTCCACTGTATCGCGGAGGATCGCCGGAAGGCGCTTCCCTCGCGTCGCCCGGCCTTTCGTCCTCCCGCCGGGAAGATCGAAAGGGTATGGTCTCCGTCCTGTCCACACCCTCTACGATCACGATCCGGTGGTTGGCCGCAAGATCATGAAACGTCTGGACTTCCCCGCTGGGCCAATCGATCTTGACCCGCCGGATTCCTTCTTGGTTCCCCAGGCCGAACCAGACCCGGCGAGAGCTCTGGGACAGGAATCCCGATCCGATCTTGACGAATTTCGACCTGGAGCCCGCGTCGGTCTCGATGGTGATTCTCGCTCCGACGGCGTCCCGGTTGCTGCGCGTGCCCTTGAGATCGAAACTGACCGCGTTGTAGCCGCTTCCGGCCTGATTCCGCAGCAGCCGGAGCTGCGGCGAATTTCGATTTTTTAGAATGAGATCCAGGTCGCCGTCCTGGTCCAGATCGCCGACGGCGAAGGCTCGTCCGTCCTCGGGAAAGTCCAGTCCCGTGATGCCCGAGGCGTCGGCAAAAGTTCCATCGCCGCAGTTGATGTAGAAATTGTTGGTCTCGCGCGAACTCAGAGATCCACCCTGCCGGATCAACAGGTTCACCGCATCCCACCCGTTCCGGTATTCGGAGCCGATCCGCGCTCCGGACGGGGCGGAAGCGACGGCATCCTGCGATGGCGATTGCGACACGACCTGCCGCCAAAGGAAGCTTCAGAGGTCCTTCGTGTCTTCGTTGGTGATGAAGCCGTTCACCACGTACAGGTCTTCATGACCGTCATTGTCGAAGTCGAAGAAATCGCTGCTCCAGGCCCACCGGCCCAACTCGACGTCCGCTTGCGCGCCGACTTCTTCAAACGTGCCATCACCCCGATTGGCAAACAGGGAATTGCCCTTGGCATGGCGTTGATAGCTCCGGATCTCCTCTTCCGGACGCTGTGTTCGAAACTGCTGCAGTGCAGTGATCCGCTGACCGGCCGACGACCACATGTTTCCCACGTAGAGGTCCAGGCGCCCGTCGTTGTCGTAGTCCTCCCAAGCGGCGCTCATCCCCGCTCCGATATCTTCCACTCCCGCCTCTCGGGCCACGTCGGTGAAGGTACCGTCACCGTTGTTGCGATAGAGGTTGTTGCGGCCGAAGTCGTTGGCCACATACAGGTCCGGATACCGGTCGCCGTTGTAATCCCCCCACGCCGCGGCAAAGCTGTAACGCAGATTGTTTCGATCCACTCCGGACGCCCTCGTGACGTCGCGGAACGACCCGTTCCCCTGGTTCCGCAAGAGCATGTTGGGGGCGCCGTTGTTGGCGTCATGGTAGGGAAAGGGATAATTGCCCAGTTCTTCCTGTCCCTGCCAAAAGGCGTATGAGCAGACATAGATGTCCAGATGTCCGTCCAGGTCGTAGTCGGCCACGGCAGCGGACACTTTGCTCCCGTCGCTGCCGTCGATCGCCTCGAACCCGGAATCGGGAGCCAGCCGGAAGCGTCCGGAGCCGTCGTTGTGAAACAGCAGTGAGCTGGCGCCAATGAGGATCAGGTCCGGATCCCCGTCATTGTCCGTATCGGCAAAAAAACTGGATGCCGTGTTGTCCAGGACATCGACTCCCGCCTTTACGGTGACATCCAGAAAGGTGCCGTCTCCCTGGTTTCGAAACAGCAGATTGGGCAGGCCCGCCGGCTGGGAGACATGGAAATCCTCGTCGCCATCGCCGTCGATATCGGCAATCGCGACGCCGTTGTGACCATAGATATCCATTCCGGAGACATAGTCGAGGATTCCCTGCCAATACTCGACTCCCAGCAGCAGCTGTTGCCGGTAGGAATCGTTCTTCCCCAGCGCTCGCTGAGTGACCTCCATGAAGGCCTTCCGGGCACTCCGACCCCGCGACGTAGACAGCACTTTCAGCCGCGAGAGTTTCCAACGGCCCACGTGGTCCTTTTGCCAGTCGAGCTGCCAGTCCCCCATCCACTGCAAGGATTCGCCGTCCTTGTCCTGACCCAGAATGGTGTACTTGACGTCGCTGACGACGGTCGATCCCGGGAACCGAGGCGATTCGATCCTCGTCACCTTGAATTTCACGTTGTCTATCCGTGCGGCTTCACGCAATAACTTTGCGATCTCCGACGGAAACGCCGCCGTCGTGACTCGTTCCTCGCTGTCGGGCTCGCCTCGGAAGATTTCCAACCCCTCCTCCGCCTTGACCCTCCGGGTGGCGGCCGGCTCCAGCGGCGTCCCTTTGAAGTCGGAACCGAGAAGCCCGGGCGGAAACGATTCGGCACCCGATTCACCCTTGAGGACATTGGCGAACTCCTGGAGCCTGTCCTCGATCTCGACGTCCACCTCCTCGGAATCCCATTCGTCAGCCCCTTCCGGAACCTTCCTCAACGCTTTTTCGACGTCGCCAAGCGGAAGATCCCTGGGAGGGATCGTGTACTCCTCTGTCCAGACGTTCCGGGGGAAGGGTTCACTTCGGTCATTGAAGAAATAGAGAGCACCGGCCGCCAGAACGGCGCCGAGGACCGCCATTCCCAGGTAGAGGCTCCTGGGCTTCCGGTCCGGGGACGGTTTCTGCGGGACGGATTGAGGGCTTGTCTTTGCCGAGGTCCGTTGAATTCGTTTTTTCTTTCTCTGCCGGCGACGCGACCCGCGGCCTTTCCGGGGCATGAAGCGGATTATGATACGTCACGGATATAAAGTCAATTTAGCAATGGATTATACAATCATAGTATATTAATCTATTGAAATTATACTAATATGAGTCACTATGAGATCCTTCCATTCCCATAGGAGGGGGTTTTTAGTCTCCGATTCCTGGAATTGTGGAGGGCATGAATGGGAAACAAGAATGTCTCCCCTCCTGGCTACCATCTCGAGCATGATGTCGCGAGGTCAGTCAGCCGGCTGTCTCTCCGTTCTCTGTCTGAGTGTCCTCCTGCTCAGCCCGGTCCGGCTCGCCGGCGGCGGGTTCTCACCCGGATTCCCCCAGCCGACGGATGAGGAAGCCTTGGAATTGAAGATCCGGGAGGCGTGTACCCAGTGTCACGAATGGACTCCTCCGGAGATCCTGCCCAAAAAAGAGTGGCCCGGCCTGATTCAGAGGAAGTTCAGACTGGCCAATATCTCCCTTCTCCAGTCTCACAACAAGCCCATCTGGGACCTCGACGCATTGCAAGTGGCCTCCTACTTCCAGTCGAAGGCGCCTTCCCAAATGGACACGCCGCCGTGGACCGCGAAGCAAGGAGGCCCCGAGCTTCAGTTCGATCGCCGGCTCCTGCCGGGCGAGAAGGTTCGGGGTCTCCAGCCCGGGGCGGCCAACGTCCGCCTTCTGGAACTGTTCCCGGACCTGGAGGGCCCCGAACTCGTGGTCAGCGACATGATCTCCGGGTGGGTGAGCTGGACGGATCCCGATGACGGCCGGATGGACCTGCAGCCCATCTCCAAACTCACCAATCCATGCCATGCCGAGGACGTTGACCTGGACCGGGACGGAAGGACCGACTTGCTGATCGCGGATCTCGGCTGGCCCAAGCCGACGGACCAGCGAACCGGATCGGTGGTTTGGCTCCGGCAGACCAGGAGTCGAGAGTTCGAAGTTCACCGTCTGCTCACCGGGATCGGCCGGGTTGCCGACGTCCAGGCGGCAGACCTTGACGGGGATGGGGACCTGGACGTCATCGTCGCCGAGTTCGGATGGAGGACAGTGGGAGGCATCCACTATCTGGAAAACGGGTCCCGTCCGGAAGACCCCTCGGAACTCGGAGCCGGCGACTTCAAACCGGTAGAACTGGATAACCGGGCCGGGGCGATTCACATTCCCATCGTGGACCTCGATCGGGATGGCCGACCCGACTTCATCGCTCTCTTGTCCCAGGAACATGAAGCGGTGGTCGCTTTCCTCAATCGGGGACCCGGAGTCTTTGAGAAGAAAACCCTATTCTCCGCGCCTCACCCGCACTGGGGATCAAGCGGACTCGAGGTGGTCGATCTGGATCGAGACGGGGATTCGGATGTTCTCTTCACCCACGGAGACACCCTGGACGCCATGGCGGAGATGCGTCCGTACCACGGGCTGTCGTGGCTGGAGAACCGGGGCGACTTGTCATTTGGCCATCACTTGGTGGACGTCTACTATGGCGCCCTTCGCGCCGAAGCCGGGGACCTGGACGGGGACGGGGACCTCGACTTGGTAGCGGCTTCCTACTTTCCCAATCTGACCGAGGAGCGGCGGCGTCAATACAATCTTTCGGGAGTGGTCTGGTACGAGCAGACCCAACCTGGATCCTTCCAGGCCCGGTCCTTGGCCGAAATTCCTTGCGACTACATCACCTTGGAGCTGGGTGACGTCGACGGGGATGACCGCACCGATATCATCCTGGGAAACTTCGGCCTGGCCCGGGAAGGCGTGGGGTGGGAACTGGTCCAGATCTGGCGGCAGCAGCCATGATGATCCGGATTCCCGAGCGCCGGGGCCTGCCCCCGATGATTGTCGTACCATGATTCCGATGCGTCCCATGGGATGGACCCGGGTATGGAGCCGCTTGGTCCTGCCGGTATCGGTATTCTCCTTCATGGGGTTCCTTTTCGCCCAATTCGAAACAGCCGCCCGCGGCAACGAATTGAAATCCATCCGGTATATCGATATCGCACCCAGATCGGAAATCGGCTACCAATCCAATAACGACTTCACCGGCCGCAAGTACTTTCCCCAGCCCATGTGCGGCGGCGTGGCCATCTTCGACTACGACGGCGACGGCAGGCAGGACATCTTCTTCACCAACGGCGCCAAGCTGCCGGAAGTCCGGAAGACTGACCGCTCCTTTCACAACTGCCTCTTGCGCAACCTGGGCGACGGCAGGTTCGAGAACGTCACCCGGCAAGCCGGTCTCACCGGAGTCGGTCTGGGCTACAGTTTCGGTGTGACCGTCGGCGATTATGACAACGACGGCGATCGCGACCTGTTCATTGGCAACGCCGGACCCAACGCCCTGTATCGAAACAACGGCGACGGGACGTTCACCGACGTCACGGCCGGGTCGGGCCTCGACGCTAAGCCGGACGATCTGTTGAGCGTGGATGCCGCCTGGTTCGACTTTGACCAGGACTCCCTGTTGGACCTGTTCGTCTCTCAATACACCTATTGGAACGCCAAGACCGACAAGCCCTGCCTGTTTCCCGACGGAACCCCGTTCTACTGCAGTCCCAAAACCGTCCGCAGTGTCTCCAACACGCTCTACCGGAACCTGGGCGGCGGCAAATTCGCCGATGTTTCAAGCGCGGCCGGCCTCGACAAGGCGCTGGGCAAGGGCATGGGGTTGGGAATTGCCGATTTCAATCAGGACGGGCATCCGGATGTGTTCGTCGCCAACGACACGGTGCAGAATTTTCTCTACCTGAACCAGGGTGACGGAACCTTTCGGGAAGCTTCGTTCTTTCTCGGCGTCGCCTACAAGGGTTCCGCGGTGGCCGGCTCGGGCATGGGGGCCGACGCCAAGGACTTCAACAACGACGGGCAGGTCGACATTTTCTACAACGACCTCAGGAATCAGCTCCACGGGCTCTTTCAGAACCAGGGCGGGCGGTATTTCGAATATGTCAGCTATCGAACTCAGGTGGCCAAGCTGAGCCGCAGGTTCACGGGCTGGGGCAGCGGGTTCATCGATTTCGACAACGACGGTTGGAAGGACATCTATTCGGCCAACGGGGGCCTGGAATATTTGAGCCCCGATACCGCCCAGCGCGACACCATGTTGCGAAACCTGGACGGATCGACCTTTGCCGATGTCTCCAAGAGCCTGGGGAAGGATTTCATGCGTATCGCCTATCAGCGTGGTTCATCCTTTGGAGATCTGAACGACGACGGATTCCTGGATATCGTCGTCACCTCGCTGAACCAGAATCCGAGGATTCTGCAAAACTCGGGAGACAACGGGAACCACTGGCTGATGCTGGATCTCCGCGGCCGCGTCAGCAATCGAGATGCGATCGGAGCCACCGTCTTGCTGCAAACCGCCTCGGGCAGGACCCTCCACAACCATGTTTCCTCCACGGTGGGCCTTATGTCCTCACCGGACAGGCGGGTGCATTTCGGCTTGGGAAAGGAAGCAAGCATCAAGTCTCTGGAGATCCGCTGGCCCTCGGGTAAGGTTCAGGTGCTGAAAGGCGTCGAAGCCGACCAGATTCTCACTGTCGAGGAGCGAGAGTAGCGATCCCAACGGCGATGCTACTTCTTTGAACCGGTTTCCCTGGCCCGGTAAGCCCTTTCCAGAAGCCGTTTGATACTGGGGAATCTGGCAGCGGCGGGCCGGGCCCGTTCGAGAGTCTCGATGGCCGGTCCGGTCTCTCCCAGCTCCAGGTAGAGAGCACCCAGCTTGCGCAGATGATTCGGGTCGTTGGGAGCTTGCTCGACAGCTTTGAGAAAAGCCTCTTTCGCCCCCGGCATGTCCCCCAACAGATATCGGGCCGTTCCCAGCAGTGAATATGCAAGATCGTTGTCCGGCTGCCTCCTGATGCTCCCTTCGGCAGAGACGCGGGCCTGCTCATAGTCTTGCCTGCGGAGATGGATCTGCCCCCGCATGAGATCGACCCGTGCGTTTTTCGGTTCCCGTTCGGCCAGGAAATCCAGGACCTGAAGTACCCGGTTGTGCTCTCCTATCTGAAAAAACGTGTCTCCCAGAATCCAGGCCTGACGGGAGTTCAGTTGCGGCCATCGATCCCGGCCCAGAGACTCCAGGACTGGCCGGGCCAGTTCATGCGCCCCCGATTGCGCCAATGCATTCGAATAGTAGACGGCGTACTTGGGATTGCAGTTGCCCAATCGGACGGCCTCCTTGAACTCGGCGGCGGCGGCCTGCCAATCCTGCTCCTGCCAACGGGCCATCCCCTCCTGGAAGTAAGGCTCGGGATCGGACGGGTCCGCCTGCTTCTGGCGCTGGAAAAGCTCCGAGGCCTGCGAGAATTGTCCCATCTTGATCAGGTGCTGCCCATCCCTACTGGTCCGAAGCCGCTCGGCCGACACCCGATGGCGTTCGGCATCCTCCTCTCGTCCCAAACGAAAGTACAGGCCGGCGAGAGTAACGTGGCCCTCCAGGAAATTCGGGTTATCATCCACCACTCCCTTCACGGTCCGGATGGCTTCTTCGATCCGGTTGGAGGAGTTGTAGACGAGTCCCATCTGAAATCGCGCATCGGCATCCCCCGGCCGCGCTTTCAATGCCCGTTGGAAGCGGGCCAGGGCTTCATCATATTTCTGCTCGTTCTCAAAGAGATACATGCCGCGATACAAATTCGCATCATAATCGTCGGGATTGATCTGGAGTTCTTGCAGGAAGGCCTGATTCGCCACCTCGTGCCGGTTCATGAGCCGGAGCAACTTACCGTACGTGGCGTGCAAGGTGGGGACCCTTGGGTCAAGCGCGAGGGCTCTTTCCAGATGCCTGGCCGCTCCAGGGTAGTCACCGTTTTTCATCAGCTCGCCGCCTCGGTGCGCCAACCGATTGAGCCAATCTGCGCGCATTTCGGACCGAAACCGCGACGTCGGCCATTCCGTATCTTTCAGGGCATTCTCGACGAGCGGCGTTCCCTCTTCCGCCCGCCCGTCTTCTTCCAGGGCAACCCCCAACAGATAGGTCAAGGCGGGAGACTGGGACAGTTCCATCTCAAGCGGCGACAAGAGGTCGATCACCTTCTGCCACTCACCCAGATTGAAATGACAGGAGGCCAGCAACTGAAGTCCTTCCCTGCCCTTCGATCCGGAGCCGACGACCTGGACCAGAACTTGCTTGGCCCTTTCAAAATCGGCCATTCGAAAATGGGCCCAACCGAGGGCGTATCGGGCGCCGGCCGGGTCTGGGAGAGCACCAGATTCAAGAGCCTGTTCGTATTGGGCGACCGCATCCTGATACCGCCCGCTCGAAGCATAGGCATTGCCCAGCTTGACGCGGACCTCCGCCAGAGCCGGGTACTGGGCCAACAAGGATTGATACTGTTCGATGGCGCCCTTCAGATCACCATCCTGTTGGAGTTGCACCGCCCGCCGCAGGGCCTTCTCCGGCTCGCTCTGCGCCAACAGCAGGAAACCCGCAAGAGCCGTGACTGCCGGGATCTGGAGCATGGGGATATCTTAGCATGTATTGCTATATACACACGGATCCCACGCCACCTCCGGAGTTTCACGATCTATACTTGATATTTTCCCCATCGTGAGATAGAAATACATTGATATATTGAGGTGATTGTATTGATATCTTGGATTTTCTAATTTTCGGTACGACACACCATGGACAAAGGACAATAAATGGACCTGGGACTCAAAGGAAAACGCGCTATCGTCACCGGGGGCAATCGCGGTATCGGCCGGTGCTGCGCCTTGGCGCTTGCCCGAGAGGGTGCGCGAGTATGCATCACTGCCCGAGACCAGAGCCTGCTGGATCAGACCGTTAGGGAGATCGACGAGGCGGGGAGCGAGGGATATGCGGTTTCGGCAGACCTGACGACACTGGAGGCGTGCCGCCGCGTCGTGGCGGAATCGGTCGAGCAATTCGGTGGGATAGATATCCTGGTGAATTGTGCTGGGGCGGCGCGAGCGCACGATATCCTGAATCTTCCCACCGAGCTGATCGACGATGCGCTCGGTCTGAAGAGCTACAGCTACCTGCGCATGTCCCAGCTCGTGATCCCGCATATGAAACAGAACGACTGGGGGCGTATCGTCAACATCGCGGGGAGCGCGGGGGCGAGCCCGGCCCAGGGCAACATCCCGGTGAGCCTGGCCAACATCACCATTCTCAACATGACCCGTGCGTTGTCGGACGCGGTCTCAGGGGACGGTATCCTGGTGAATACCATCTGCCCCGGCTTCACCAACACCCAAAGGGCTCGTGATCTGTTTCAGGCGAAGGCGGACAAGGAAGGCCGGGACGTGGAGGAAGTCCTCGATGATCTCGGGAGAGGACTTCCCGCCGGCCGCATCGCCGAGCCGGAGGAAATCGCCGACGTGGTCGCCTTTCTGGCGTCCGAGGTCTGCTCCTACATGTTCGGAAGTTCCATCTACATGGACGGCGGCGATCGTCGCGGCACGCCATAAGCCCGCACCGGTCCGTACTTCATGCCGGCCGCCTTCCCCACACAAAAGGGGCCGGTAGAAAGGTGCCGATATGAGAGTCGGATTCATCGGCCTGGGTGCCATGGGGAATCCCATGGCCGCCAACCTGCGGAAGGCCGGATACGAATTGACCATCCACGACATCCGTCGCGACCAAGGTCGAAACCTCGAGGATGCCGGCGCCATCTGGGCGACGACTCCTGCGGAGACAGCCGCCCGGTCCGACGTCGTGCTGTTGTCACTGCCCGGCCCCGTGCAAGTGGAATCGGTCGCCCTCGGCGAGAACGGAGTCCTTACCGGCCTGACTGCGGGCGGCGCCTGCATCGATACCAGCACCAACGCACCCGCGGTCATGCGCCACATCGCGAAAGCCGGCGCTTCCAGAGGCATTCAGGTCCTCGACGCGCCCATCAGCGGGGGCATCTGGGGTGCGCGAGACGCTACGCTGACCGTGTTCGTCGGCGGCGATAGGGTGACGTTTGAAAGATACCGCCCGCTCTTCCAGTGCATCGGGAAGACAGTGGCCCACATGGGTCCGATCGGTTCCGGCAACGTGACCAAGCTGGTGAACAATCTGATGATGTACATCAACTTCATCGGCGCCTGCGAGGGGATGGCCATGGGTGTGAAGGCGGGCATCGATCCACTGACCCTTCTTGACGTCATCAAGCCGAGCATGGGCCACAGCACCTTCCTGGAACGGACCATGAAGCTGTCCCTGGACGGCCAACCGCTTCACTTCGTGACTGACGGTGCGGTCAAGGATATGCGGCTCGGTGTCGAATTGGGCAAAGAGCTGGGCGTGCCGCTGGAAGTCGGACTGCTCGTAGAGAAGCTTATCACCCGCTTCCGGGACGCGGGCCACGGGCAGGATGACACCCTCCAATACATCCGCGACTACATGCAGCGGTCAGGTGTCGATTGGGGGAGCGGCGACTTTCTTGTCGCCGATTAGGGGGGCAGGGGGGACGGAGTCCCCACTCCGCGTAGCGTCTTCCTACCGGGCGAAATGAAGGATGGGGGCAAGAATGTCGCCCTCCAGAAGAGCAGGCGGCAAGAAAACCGCCGCTTCCAAGAGGCGACAAGAAAGTCGCCTGTCCCATTCGGCGGCAAGAAAGCCGCCGCTCCACATGCCTCTTGCAAAACGAAAAGGGGCGCCCACAAGGGGCGCCCCCATGTTTTCCACGATAGTGGGATGCGTCAGAAATAGACCTTCAAAGCAGTTTGGATCACCCGGCCGAATAGCGCACCGCTGACCCTACCGAAGGCAGCGCTCTGAATATTGGAGCTTGGGCCGCCGAAGTTCGGGTGGTTGAAGGCATTGAACAACTCGAACCTGAGCTGCAACCGCCCCTCTTCGGTGGGCAACATGGTCAGTTCCCAGTTCTTGACCAGAGCCAGATCCTGGTTGATGATCCCGTCTCGATCAATAATGTTGCGGCCGCTGTTTCCGTATGTATTCAACGGATTTTCCGCAAATGCGGCTGTGTCGAACCATTGTTCGATCGTCGGGCTGCCTTTCTTGCCGTCGCGCAACCGGTTCGGCTGACGCGCGTTATACGTGGATCCCGTGTTGGAATTGTCGCTGGACATGCCAATCGTAATCGGCAGTCCGCTGTTCAGCGTCGTAATTCCACCAAACTGCCAACCGCCCAGAATATTCCGGATCAAGCCGGGCTGCCCTTCCATCTTCGGAAGCAGATAGTTCCAGCTGAAGGACAAACGGTGTCCCATATCCCAATCGCTTCGAGCTTGGTTGGTGTCGGTGAGCCGGGACGTCGTCACGGATCCAAAGGAATCCCAGTCGGTCGTCTTCGCGTACGTATAGCCCATGAGGAAGCTGAGTCTGGCGCCGGTTTTTCTTAGCGTGACCTGAAGCGCATTGTAATCGGACATCCCCGCGCCGGCGTCCTGGATATTGAAGCCAATATTGGGCCAGGGGCGCCGCTCCTGCTCGAAGGGGGGCGCGCCGAGCTGCGGAAGCGGTCGATTGAGTTCCTGCCTCTGGGACAGCTTCCTTCCCGTCGATCCGACATAGGCCGTCTCCAGCAGGACCTGTCCAGGAAGCATGTTCTGGATACTCAGGGTCCAGTTCTGCAGATACGGACTCCGTCTCTTGCTGGTAATCAGTGAGACGTAGCCGATCGGATCGCTCATATCCAGAATCTCATTGAAGTTTTCCGCATCGAATACCGGCGGATCCTTGAACAGGGTGCCGATGTCGATGGGGTTGCTCGGGTCCCGGCTGATCGCATTGTTGATGAATGCGTTCTGCGGACCGGAGCTGTCCCATGCCAGATCGTTCCCGGGGGTTTCGTCATAGAAGACACCGTAGCTGCCCCGGAGCACGACATTCTGGTTGGCAGTGGGTGTCCAGGCGAAGCCGATTCGCGGAGCAAAGTCATTGAAATCGGTGTCGATCAGACTCCCGGGTCCTCCAAAGATCACGCCTCCGCGCGGACGCGCGAAGTCCATGATGTCCAGATAGTTGCCCCCTTCGGGTCCGACCTCCAGAGCCAGCCAGGGATGCACCTGGTAGCGCAAGGCCAGGGTCAGGCTGAGATTGGGCGTGACGCGGATGCGATCCTCGAAATAAGCGTCCCACCACAAGGAAACTCGATTCGCTCCAGCCGCCGCGGCGCCCGTGGAGTTCTCAGGATGTCCCAAAAGGAAGTCGGCCACGTCGTTCCCGGTAATGATTCCTGAAAATTGGAAGTTCCCCTGGGTCCATGAGGCCGCCAGTTGCTGTGTGAACCGGTCGATGACGGTCATGCCGAAGGTCATCTCGTGCCGGCCCTGGGTGTAGCTCATGTCGGCCATGTAGTACATGTCGTTGTTGACCGGGACGATGCAGTTGCCGGCGCCCCCGAAGCGCGTGTAGGTGACCATGGCTGCAGCCGGGGCGTAGTTGCAGGTTCGGGTCGTGTTGATGTTCCGGATGCCATATCTCTCCGACCAGATCGGATCCGAGTCCCGTTCCAGGTTCTGCGCCAGTGACATGATGGCGCGGTTCAATCCGGCCCGCGCATCCAGAACAAGATTATTGGCAAATACGTGGGTCCAGTTGACGACGGCATTTCTTCCGTAGAGCGGATACTCGACATTCGCGCCTTTGTTGATTCTGCTGTCGAACAGTTGCGAGTCGGAGTGGATCACCCGGGCAAAGATTTTATCGTTCTCTGTGGCCTGCCAATCTCCACGCCAGATCCACTTCGTGTCATCCTGAATTCTCGGCGCCGCACCGGTGAAGTTGTTGGCAGCGCCTGGGAGATTGGGCGCCGGGATCAGGCCATCCTCCATGTACAACCGGGCCCAAGGGTGAATGCGATTGGACGGAATCTGGTTGTTCGGAAATGCCTCGCCCGTCATCGGGTCCATGATGGGAGTCGACAACGAGGAAAAGTTCCCCTGGAGGTAGCTCGTCGGCGGTACGGTGAGAAATTGGGTGTTGAACCGGAATGAATCCAACCCCTCCAACGAGACGTACCAGAACAACTTGTCCTTCAGTACCGGACCGCCGACCTCGAAACCCCACTGGTGTTGCCGGTACTCTCCGAGTTCCCGGTCAAAAAAGCTTCTGGCGTCCAGGTTGTCGTTGCGGTGAAAGAACCAGGCGCTGCCATGGACCTCGTTGGTTCCCTGCTTGGTGACGACGCTGATCACGCCCGGGGTCTGCCCGCGGCCCGTGAAAAAGCCCTTCTGGACCTTGAATTCCGAGATGGCGTCGACCTGAACGAGGGCCCCCGGAGCGCCGTAGAAATGCTCCTTGAAGGGAATTCCGTCGAATACGTACGACGTGGAACTCACTCGCGTCCCGGATATGGCCGCCGACGTCTGGCGAGGACCGTAAGCCCATTGCGCGACGCCGGGAGCCGAATCGCCGGCCTGCACGCCGGCCTGAATCCCGGCAAGCTGCAGGAAACCTCTTCCGTTCAGCGGCAGCTCCTCGACCATCTCTTCGCCGATCACCGTGCCCAGTTCGGCGGTTCTCCGGTCGACGACCGTTGCCTCGGCCGTGACCAACACGGTATCGCTGACCTCACCCACCTGAAGGGTCAGGGTATGATCCACCACGGCGAACACCTCGAGTTGGATCCCTTCCACCACAGCCTTCTTGAAGCCGGGCATTTCCACACTGAGGGTGTACGCACCGACCGGCAGGGCGGCGAAATTGAAGACCCCCTGATCGTTGGAGATGCCGGCCCTTCGGAGGCCCGTCGCCTCGTTGACCGTCTCGACGTCGGCCCCTGGAACCACCGCGCCGCTGTCATCCAGAACCCGGCCGGCGATGGTCCCGGACCCTTCCGCCTGGGCACGAAGACCGCCGGTCGATGCCAGTACGATGGCGACCAACATGATTACCGCCAATGAACTACGTCGCATTTCTTATTCCTCTCAATCGGTTGGGAAATAATGGGGCTGAGGGACGCCACTCGACGTAAACGCGCAGATTTCGTCTTGCAGGAGAAAACTCGGCGAGATTGGTCGAATAAAAGTGAGCAGCAAGTGAGCAGCGTTTACACTATCGGGCAGTTGGCCGTCCGCCAGCCTGGGATGGCGGAAGTCTAGGGGATGCCGTCCGGCAATGTCAATACGAATATGGTGGCTGTCCCCTTCACCTCGGTCATCGGGGTAGAATCATTCCCAGTCGGACCCACGCGCGACAAGACAATGCCCATGCCCATGGAGGAGAACGAATGAAGGCCGCAAACGGATTCCCGAGACTGACCCGTCTGATGACGAAAGGACAGGTGGCCCTGCTCCTGCTGCTGCCCGTTCTCCATGGATGCGGAGGAATGTTCTCCGGCAGCTTGGAAATCACTGCTTCCCAACGAGTTCATCCAGTGCTGATCCGGAATGAACACAATCCGCTGCTGCGACTGACTGTCGAAGCACAGGGCGACGGCCACACCGCCGGATTATTCCTCTTCAAGCTCAGCGGTACGGACAATCTGAACGACATTGAGTCCCTGGAGTTGTTCTACTCGGGTGACAAGGAGGAATTCGGCGTTGAGAACCGGTTCGGCGATCCCGCCCGCCCGGCTGAGGAAATCGTCTTCACCGGAAACCAGGAACTGTCGCCGGGAAAGAACGTCTTCTGGCTTTCCGTCCGGTTGCGGCCAACCGCCGACTTGGGGCACAAGACCGATGCCGTCTGCACTTCCGTCAACACCTCGGCAGGAGTGCTGACTCCCGTGGACACCACTCCCGGAGTCCGCAAACGGATCGGCGTGGCCCTGCGCAAACACATGGACGACGGGGTCCACACCTATCGCATCCCGGCGCTGGCCACGACACCCAAGGGCACCCTGCTTTGCGTCTACGATATGCGGTGGCGGAAATCGCGAGACTTGCAGGAAGACATCGATATCGGGCTGATCCGCAGCATGGACGGCGGCCAGACCTGGGAACCCCAGCGGGCGATCATGGACATGCAGGAATGGGGCGGGTTGCCCCAGGAGGAGAACGGGGTCAGCGATCCCGGCATTCTCGTCGACCAGAACACCGGGGAAATCTTCGTCACCGCCGTCTGGATGTGGGGCAAACCGGGCAAGCACCAATGGCGCGAAGACGGCTCCGAACCGGGATACGAAATCGGAAAGACGGCCCAGTTCCTGATGGTCCGTTCCAAGGACGACGGCCTCACCTGGACCGAGCCGGAGAACATCACCCGGAAACTGAAGAAATCGGAATGGTGGCTCTTCGCACCGGCGCCGAACCGGGGGATAACGCTTTCAAATGGCACCATCGTCATGCCGACCCAGGGGCGTGACGAGACCGGATACCCCTTCGGCAATATCACCTACAGCCGCGACCACGGCGCCACCTGGACGGTGAGCAATCCGGCCTTCAGCGGAGGAAATGAAACCTTGGCGGTGCAGCTCGGCAACGGATCCATCATGCTCAACATGCGCAACGACAAGCCGGACCCCTACCGGGCCGTCTATGTGACCTGGGATCTGGGGATCACCTGGTTACCCCATGAAACCAACCGCAAGGCGTTGGTTGAACCGAATTGCAACGCCAGCCTGTTTCGATTCGACTACGAGGAAGAGGGGGAATCGAAACACATCCTTCTGTTTGCCAATCCCAATGCGCCCGACGGACGGCATCACCACACCATCAAGGTCAGCTTCGACGACGGCATGACCTGGCCCGAGGACTACCAGATTCTGCTGGACGAGGGCCGCGGGCGCGGCTATCCCGGCATCACCCGGGTCGACGACCGGCACGTGGGGATCGTGTACGAGGGAAGCCGGTCGGACCTGGTCTTCGAGAGGCTGTCGCTGGATGAACTGCTGAAACGATAAGTACCAACGAATCGAGCGGGCAGCCGTTTCTCACCCTGCGTGCTACCGGAACCTGTCTGGATTCTTCAGGAGGTTGTATGAGCAAAGATACTGACAAGACTCCCATCGACTTTGCCGCCTTGGCCGCTCCGACTGAGGAGCACACACAGTTGCAGGCTTTCGTCGGAACCTTTGCGGCCGAGGTCAAAATCTGGATGGGTCCGGGCGAACCCAATGTCACGACGGGGGTCATGACCAACAGCATGGACATGGGAGGCCGCTTTCTGCGGCAGAGCTACCAGGGTGATGCCGTTGAGGGTCCCTTTCCCAGTTTCGCCGGGCGTGGCTACTGGGGATACAACAAGACCGACAAGCGTTGGGAGGGATTCTGGATCGACACCGGCTCGACCGTCATGCAATTCGACCACGGCCAGGTCGACGAATCCGGAACGGTCTGGACCCTGATCGGAGAGATGACCGATCCGTTCACCGGACAGTCCATGGTCAAGAGTTCCGTCATCACCCTGATCGATCCGGATCACCATTCGATTGAAATGTATTACGAGACCCCGGAGGGAAAGACCAAAGGGCTGGAGATTCAATACAGGAGAAAGCCCTGAGGCCCACTTCTTTCGGCGTGTCAGGAGCTCTCCCACCGGCCATGGGCCGGCGAGATCCTGGGAGAAACAGGGGTGGTCCAGGAGCGGGGGGTTTCCTACCCCCGCGTCCGCAGCCTGTAGAGGGCGCCTGAAAGGCGCCCCTCCAATGGGGGACAGGAATGTCCCCCCTCCAGAGAGCGCCTGAAAGACGCCCCTCCTGACACTCCTGCGCGTTTCTTCAGAGGGGGGGGACTGTTAATCCCCCCACGGCCCCGGGCGCGGGGGTGAACAACCCCCGCCCATGTCATTCCTCACCTTGAACCTCGGGTTCCTCGATCTCCAGGAACCGATTCGCGCGGACTGATCGGAGCGTCTGCACCACTCCACTAGGCCAGGTGACGCGGACTTCCTGGATGGATGAATGTTCCGCCAGACCGAAGTGGCAGCGGACGTCGTTGGAGGAGAGATAGCTGGAGACCCGGGAAACCCGCGCGAACCGGCGGTCTCCCGAGTCCAGCGTGATCCGGATCTCGGCGCCGATCCCTTCGGAATTTGGCCGTCTCCCCTTGAGCCGGAAACTGATCCAATTGGCGCCGGTCGTTTCGTTCCGGAGAATTTGGACCCGGCGGTCCATGTTGACGATCACCAGGTCCAGGTCGCCGTCGTTGTCCAGGTCCCCAAACGCGGCTCCCCGGCCGGCATGGGAATTTCGAAAGGGGCGGCCGCTATCGGCTGAGACATCTTCGAAGACACCGGACCGGCTCCGAAGAAGCAGGGGCGGCTGTAGATAGCTCAACGTCGAGTTGGTGGACTCGATGGTGTCCATGACGTGCCCCTGGGCTACAAAGATGTCCTTCCGGCCGTCGTTGTCGGCGTCGAAGAAGAAGGTTCCCCACCCCGAGTAGAGCCGGGTGGCCCCGGCCACGCCCGAGCGCTTCGAAACGTAGTCGAAGGCGCGGCCCGAGAGGTTGCGGAAGAGGGCGTAGGTCTCCAAGGAGAGGGTGGTGATGAGCACGTCGGGCCAGCCATCCTGGTCGTAGTCCTGGAAGTCGACGCCCATCCCGGCAAAAGTGTTCCCGTCTTCGTCGAATGCCAGGCCCTTCAGCAGAGCCTCCTCGCGAAAGGTCCCGTTTCCCTGATTCAGAAACAGGGATTGAGGCACCCCGTCGTTGGCCACGACGACGTCAAGCCGATCGTCTCCGTCGAAGTCGTTGAAGGCGACTCCCAGTCCCTTGCTGGGGTGGGAACCAATGCCGCTGCTCTCCGTTACGTCGGCGAAGGTCCCGTCGCCGTCGTTCCGATAGAGCAGGTTGGAAATGGCGCGGAAGTGTTTCGGGTCGCAGTAGGCGCGCAGGCCGGAACGGCCGCAGAAGACATCGTCGAAATCCCACTGCAGATAGCGGCAGACGAACAGATCCAGGTCACCGTCGCCGTCATAGTCGAAGAATCCGGCGCTGCTGGACCAGCCGCCGCCGCTGACGCCGGCCGCCTCGGTCATCTCCCGGAACGTCCCGTCACCCTGGTTGCGGAAGAGTTGATTCGAGGGGTAGCTGGTGACGTAGAGATCGGGCCAGCCGTCGTTATCATAATCCCCGACCGCCACGCCCATGCCATAACCGCGGCCTGCCGTCCCGGCCTCTTCGGTCGTATCGCTGAAACTTCCGTTTCCATTGTTCCTGTAGAGGCGGTTCCAATACTCGGACGTGGATTTTTCCGGTATCGACCCGGGGACCATGCCGGGGATCACCTTCGCCCCGTTCACCAAGTAGATGTCCAAGCGCCCGTCCCCGTCGTAATCCAGCAGCGCAACCCCGGACCCCATGGTCTCCAGCAGGAATTTCTCAGGGGTGGCGGAAGCACGGTGGACAAACGGGACCCCGGCGCTTTCCGAGATGTCGACGAACACCGGCCAGCCGGGAGCAGAACCCTCCGTAGCGAGAAGGGGGATTCCGGCGCTGGTAAACAGGAGCAACAACGGAAGTGTCCAGGTGCGGACGATAAACATTGAACGCTCGCTTTCGCCGGTCTCGAGCCAGCCCGGGCTGTCGCTATCATAACCGGAGCCGGCCAAACCGAACTGCGGGACTGCCCTGGTTTTCCCGGCGTCCGGTGGGATGGACCGCGTCCCCGTAGTAGACTGGACCGGACCGCCACGTTAAAGGATGCCAAGCCTTTCGGTTCCTCGAGCCTCTTCTTGTTTGATTCTGGCCGGACTCCTGTTCTGGTCCGGGCAGCACGCCTTCCCTTTCCCGCCGTCTTCGAGTAACCGACTGGACAAGGCGCGGACTTCGCTGGCACGGGGCGACCTGTCCCAGGCCCGATCGATTCTGGAGAGCTTGCTGAAACGGGAGCCGGAGAACGCCGGCGCGCTCATTCTCCTGGGGCGGACCCTGGTCGAGTCCAACCGTCACGGCGAAGCCGTCGGTCCGCTGGAGAATGCTCTGCAACGGACTCCCGACTCCGGTGAAGCTCTCTTATGGATGTGGCGCGCCAAGCAGAAGATCGGACCTCGGGAGGAGTCGGACCCCTATTTCCTCAAGGCCCTGAAAGGGGAGGCCACGGACTCCGTCCTGTATGAACTGGCGGAAGAGGCGTACGGAAGGGGACTCTACCAGGAAGCGATCCAGTCTCTCCGCCGGATTCAGGATCCGGACCGGCTGGACCAGCCGCACACGTCACTGCTGGCCGCTTGCCTCCAGGCGAGAGGCGACGTTCAGGGCGCGCTGGATCTCCTGCGCGAAGCGGTGGGGAAAGACTCCAATGGCCAGACCCATTTTTCCCTCGGGTACCACCTGTTCAAGGCCGGACGGCTCGACGAGGCCGTAACCCATCTTCGCCGAAGTCTCGACTTGGCTCCCGACTCCGCGAATTCAAGGTTCTACCTGGCCAAGATCCGCGAGAGCGAAGGAGATCTTGGGAGCGCGGAAAGGCTCTATCGCGAGATCGTGAACCTGCGCCCCAACCATGCCCGGGCTCTTGCGGCCCTGGGCCGCCTGGCTCTGAAGGACGGCCGGTTGCAGCAGGCGGAAGCACTTCTCAAGCGCAGCACTCATCTGGACCCGGATTATCGCCAATCCCGCTACACGCTGGGGCTCTTGTACAACCAGAAGGGAGAGCTCGAGAAGGCACGAGAGGAACTCGAAAAATCGGAGGAACTGCGCCAGGCCGCGGCAAGACCCGCGGAAGGCTTGTTGATTCGAGACTCCGGCAGCGACGAGATTCAGCGCCTGGACCGGGACAGCCCCGTCCTGGAGGCATTCCGACGAGGGGTCGAAGCCCACAAGCAGGGAGATCACGCCACGGCGGAGGCTGCGTATCTTGAGGTCGTTGGGAAGGAGCCCGGTTTCGCGGAGGCTCAGATGAATCTGGGCCTGCTCCTGCATGATCTGAATCGATTGGACGCGGCCATCGAACGGCTGCGGACCGCAATTCGTCTCGACTCCAGACTGCCGGCGGCGCACTATTTTCTGGGAATGGACCTCTACCTCACCTCCCAATTCGAAGACGCGCTCTCCTCGTTGCGAACGGCGAGGGATTTGGCCCCCGGCACCCCACAGTTGAGCTACTGGCTGGGCCTCACTTTTCTTGCATTGGGCCGATACCACGAGTCGGTGAAGGAGCTCGAAAGCCATCTGCTCCGGAATCCGGAAGATAGTTCAGATGCGAACCGGGCCCTGCTGCACGCGTACGTCCAGCTCTCCGAACGGGACTCGGTCTGGCGCCGGGCGAAGCTGTTGGCGGGAACGGGAGCCGGATCGGAGTCACGGGCGCATCAGGTCGCCGCCCGAGCCTATCTGGAGGCCGGTCGGAGGGAGGATGCCTTGCCCCACTTGAAGAAAGTGGTGCGGATTGAACAGTCCTCACCGACTGCGATGCAAGCTCTCGCCGCCCTGGTCGAGACATACCGCCAATTGGGCATGTCTCGTGAGGCCGAAGCCGCGCAGGATGCCTTGACCGCAATGCGGAAACGAAGCGACAAGTAAGGACACTTCATGCTATTCGCAGTAGGAAATCTCAATTCTCCAAATCCTCCCGGACAATCCTTTCTCCGGAAGCTTCCGGTCCGCTGGTGGATCGTGGGGATGCTGTTCGTGGGCGGCATCGTCAACTACCTGGACCGCATCACCCTCTCCATCGTGGCGCCCATGCTCCGGGACGAATTCGGTCTGAGCGCCAGCGACTACGCGCTCGTGGTGAACGTCTTCTTGGTCGCGTACACGTTCTCCTACGGTTTCGGCGGCAAATTGGCCGACTTCCTGGGGACACGGGCCAGCTACTACTTGACCGTCACCTGGTGGTCCATCGCCGCCTGTCTCCACACCCTGACTCAGGGGCTCTACTCGCTCTGCGCCTTCCGTTTCCTGCTGGGTCTGGGCGAAGCGGGATTCTTTCCCACCGGCGTCAAGGCCATATCGGAGTGGTTCCACCCCCGCGACCGCGGCAAGCCCGTCAGCATCATGCTGCTGGGCCTGGGGATCGGTGCGCTTCTGGGGCCACCGCTGGTGAGTTGGCTCACCCTGAATGTCGGTTGGCGAGCCATGTTCCTGATCACCGGACTGCTGGGGTTTCTGCTGTTGCTGCCCTGGACCTTCATCTACCGTAAACCGAAAGAGCATCCGCGGCTGACGGAGGAAGAGCAGGAATATCTCCGGGAATCGGCCAATGCGGTCCAAGACGACACCGGTCAAAGGATGAAAGTTCGGGATTTCCTGCGTTATCGCGGGGTCTGGACGTTGCTGGCAGCCCGCTCCCTGGCCGACGGCACCTGGTATTTCTATCTCTTCTGGATGCCCGAGTACCTGATGCGGGAACGCGGCTTCAGCATGGAGATGATCGGCGGGATGCTCTGGATTCCGTTCCTGGCCAGCGACCTGGGTCTCCTCCTGGGCGGTTGGATTTCCACCTTTCTCATCCGGCGCAACCTGGGAATCCCGAAAACCCGGAAGATATGCATGTTGGGAGGCACCCTGCTGGTCCCGCTGGGGATCCTGGTGAACAGCGTTTCCAATCCCTACATGATCATTCTGCTGATGTGCGTCGTCTTCTGCGCCTTCGCGATCTGGTCCGTCAACGTCCAGACCGTGGCCACCGATATGACGGAAGCCCATTCGGTGGGCACCCTGTTCGGCATGGCGGGCTGCGCCGGCACCATCGGCGCCGTCATCGTCCAGAGCCTGATCGGCCGGTTCATCGACCTCGAGCTCTACAGCCTCGTGTTCTGGCTGATCGGGACTCTGCCGCTCGCGGCTGCGCTGCTCATGCTGACAGTTCCGATTCGGAAGTTGCGGCATCCGGGTACGAGCGGTACCGGTGAAGAGTCAGGCGAATAGACGATCTGACGATCGGACAGTCCTACCCATCGCTGACCCCAAGACAGCAATTGCTGCGTCGGGACCTGCTACAATTGAACGTAATCGAACCTCGCCCGGGGGAACTGAGAAATCAGGAGAGAGACCATGAAAGAGAGTCCTCTCGCTTCTTGCCGTTCTCGTCTTTTTCAGCGTCCCACGACTGATCGGGGAACTGGGAATTCCACCCAATCAGGACCGGTGCCAGGGAAAACCCCCAAACTCGCCGTGCTGGATGGAGTTGTCCAACCAGCCGGGATGCTACGTCTGGACCTCGTACTTCATCCCGGACAAAGCCATGAGTTGGACGGGGGGGTGTGGCGGGGAAGATGCACGGACGGTGGGTGATTCGTGACAAAGAAAGCAACAAAGACATGATCACCTTCCAAAACGGCGAGCGAGTGGGCTGAGGCGTCTGGCGGGGCAAAATGCGGGCGCTCGCTACGAACGTGGTCCTTACCGCAGCCCGCGATGGGATGCCCACTTGAGAAGAGGGCCGAGACCGTCGACCGGCCCTTGATGTCCGAACGCGATCTGCTGCACCTCGGTCGCTCTGTCCTGCAGACGGCGGGCCAAAGCCGCAAGCGAGTCCTCATTCGACTCGGAATCCTCGGAGAAGAGCCAATTTGCCTGGACCGAACCATCGTACGCGGCGGCGGCGCTGTCACCCAGAAAGAGGACGCCGTAAACCAAGTAGGCGGCGCTGCCCGGAGTGTGGCCCGGTATCGCGAACACCTCAAACTTCGTACCCGAAGCCTTGACCACATCACCGTCCGCCAGTCCTTGCACGGTACGTGAATTCGTGCGGCGAATGGGCTCCGCGTCGGCCTCGATGGCGTAGACCTCGGCGGCGGGAAAGGACGGGATTCCGCCCATGTGATCTCCGTGAGCGTGGGTCACAAAGATGAACCTCACGTCCTGGGCCGTCGCGTCTCGGCGCTGCAGGACGGATCGGATCGCGTGGGCTTCCGAATCCATCCCGGCGTCCACCAGCGCGTAGCCGCCGTTCTCCAAGGCGATCAAGTACGACCCGATCGCTATCGGGCCCATTGTTTCCACCACAGCCTCGACGCGGCCGCCGCCCAAGATCGTCCCGGCTTCGAGTGGCAAGGCGCCGAAGCGGAACACGGCGAGAATAATCGCCACGAGAACCACGACGAGAATGACTACCCCAGCCAGCGCGGCAAGTATCCACCTTCGGAACCGTGACGGTGCGCCTCCCATCGGTCGCTGATCGTAACGCGTCCTCGCCTGAATCCCCAATTTCGGGTTCGAATGCAGGTGTTCTGGGTCGTCGAGGCGAATCAGCTCGGGTTCGCTGACCGAGGCGAGCAACGTGCTCAAGCCGTGCCGGATGCGGAGCTGCGACTACGACTATAGTTAACGATTCCCCACGTTCGAACGTCTTATGAGTAAGTCTGAAAGGAGGCAGGAATGTGGATGCATAACACACTCGTACCACTTGGGGTCTTCGCCATGGTGGTGCTGATAATTTGGCTCAGCCATGTGACTCGCAGGAGAGCACAGGAGCAACGGGCGGAAATTGTCCGCCGGATGATCGAAAAATTCTCGACGGGCGAAGCCTTTGCCCAGGCGATCCAAGGACCGGCGGGATCAAAACTCGCCAGCGCGCTCACGTTGGAGACTGAAAAACCTTCCAAGAAATGGAAGGGGCTGTTCGTCCCGGCTTCCATACTGACGCTTATGGGTATTGGATTCGCTGTCCTGGCCCTTGTGCGTGACGACGATTTTCTGATCGCTGCTGTCGTCGTAGGTGCCGTCGGTGTTGCCCTTGCGTTGTCCACATACGTCATGTGGCGTGTGGAAGAACGTAACGGGGACCAGACTGGCGCCGCCGACACACGCGGGTGAGGGGCTATAAACGCTTCCTCAGACGTGGACCTTCTTTGGAACATCCCGCAGCACAAGTTTGGGAGTGATGGAGCAGCCCGGCTCGAACGACGATGCGTTCGCCCGCTTCTACGACGCCACGGCAGCAGCTATTCGCGCATATGTTCTTCGCCATTGCAGCGATCGGGACTCGGCCGACGACCTGTTCCAGGTCACGTATGTCAAGTTCCTGTCGAGCCGGATGGGAACGACTCCGGATGCACCCGAGGCGCGAGCGTATCTTTACCGTATCGCGTCGAACGCAATCGCGGATCACGGCCGCAGTTTGCAGAAGCGCAACCGACTGGAGGGACCGGAACGTCAAGTCGTGACAACCAGGCCAATCGAGGACATCGCCGATGTCCTCGCCTTGCGCGAGGGGCTCCGCACTCTATCAAAGCGCGAGCAGCAGATGCTCTGGTTGTTGTACGCAGAGGGCTTCTCCCACAAGGAGGTCGCAGGGATCATGAGTCTCAATAGGCGAAGCGTTCGGGTCCTGGCGTTTCGGGCCAGGAGGAAGCTTTCGAAGTACCTGACCCGCTCTGACCAAACTGCCAAGGGAGCGAGTTCGTGACTGAGCTTCGGAATCGACGCGACGATGATCTCGAGGCTCTTCTTCGGGCGACCTTCGAAACCGAGATCGCACTGCAACGCGATCGGATCCCCAGCAGGGAATTCGTCCTGCTGATGGCAAGAATCGGTGAGTACAACCGCAGGCAGTCGAAGCTGGCAACGATTCAAACGTGGTCGGAGATTCTAGTGGTCGCCACCATCGCAACACTCATGAAGTTCTGGTGGAACGACGCGATTACTGGTTTGGAAGCCATCCGACCGCTTGCTCAGACGAGCGTGTCGTGGTCGCAGATGCTGGGTCTCGCCGCGGGCATCCTCACTGTCATGCTGCTCTGGACTCAGGTTTCGATTCGTGACAGTTGACGCCCGTCGTGTGAGTTCTCCCGGTTGGAGAACCGCATTTCCCGCATAAACTAAGCCGAGTTGGGAGTTACAAACATGATCTTCAATCACCACTCTCGTCCGAGTTTGTCACTGGGTCTGCTCCTCCTGCTGTCAGCGCCTTCATGCTGGGAGGAAACGGGTATCGAGCGGACCGAGGTTTTTGAGCAAACCTACCCTGCATCCGCGATCCAAAACGTCTCTCTGGAAAACAGAAACGGGCGCATTCACCTGCAAGCTTGGGACAGGGCTGAAATTCAGGTGAAGGTGACCAAGAGGGTCAAAGGGTGGGGGCTGGATAAGAACGAGGGGATCCTGAAAGAAATCAGAGTCGAACAGATTCACGAGGGAGAGACGTTGACGATTCGTACTATTTGGCCCAATCACTGGCGTAGGTGGGGCCGTTCCCCGGCTGTCCGGTACGAAATCAAGATGCCCCGCAGGATGAACGTGGAGACGACATCGTCCAATGGGCGTGTTTTCTCCTTAGGCATTGAAGGAAAGCAGCGCTATTCCACCACCAATGGCGGGATTCAGGTTCAGGGAAGTCAGGGTTCCTTGGAGGCTGAGACCGTGAATGGTGCTATCGAGATAGACGGTGCCAGTGGTGTTCTCGAAGCTCAGACGAAGAACGGCTCGATTCGTATTCGGAATTTCCGAGGACGTCTTCAGGCCAAGACGACGAATGGAAGGGTCCGAGCCAGTTTTTCCGCCCCGCCGGACGGCGAGGTGGCGTTGAATACCAAGAACGGCTCGGTTCGTCTGACCTTGCCGTCCCAGACCCACGCCAATGTGCTCGCACGGACTGCCAACGGATCCATTGCAACCGATTTTCCGCTTATGGTTCAGGGTGAAATCGGGAAGAAATTAGAAGGTAATCTCGGCGAGGGCGGACCGCCCATAACAATTTCCACCGTCAATGGCAGCATTCGGATTTCCAAACTGGGATAAGTTCGAAAAAAGCCTGCCAGGCAGACTCCGGCCGGTGACGCGGACAAAGAGAGGCGTCCCTTCTTATCTTGTGGCTACTAGAATCAACAAAACTACCATGGCCATGGTAGCCACAAAGGTGATTGATGCTCTCCTGTTCTCGAAGGATCACTCCGGGACCGTCACGGTACTGCGGCTCCTTGGACACACACAAATCGACGGGATAGCTTGACCCGGCACGACGCGTCAGCCACTGCTATTCGGCGCGATCGATCAATCGCGTCAGGACGGCAAGGTGCCGGTTCAGACTGTTCCTTCCGCGGGTGCTGAGCCGGTACCAGGTGACGGGTCTCCGGTTGCGGTAAGCCTTCTCCACGTCCAGGTAGCCGGAATTCTCCAGTTTGCGGAGATGGGCGCCGAGACTCCCGTCCGTCTCGCCCAGCACCTGCTTGAGCCGAATGAACGACATGGCGTCGTACTTGGAGAGCAGGACGCAAATCGCCAGCCGCACGCGGTGCTCAAGGAGCCCGCTGAGCACTTCCAGCTCATCCAGTGCGGGCAGATCGGGGTCAGCCGGCGGTTTCACTATTCGGTGCTCCGAGATAGGCTCCGGCTACGAGCGCGATGGCAAGCACCACTCCGGTAGCGGTCCAGCCGAAGTTCGGCACCCAGACCGTGACCAGATACCCGGTCGCCATCAAAACCCCGATAGGCAACAATCGCCGCTCCATATGCAACCCGAGTTGGAAATAGGTCACCGCCAGAAGCAGCACCCACAGGGATCCGAATCCCTGCCACGTCAACTGTCCTGCATGAACCAGCGCCAGTCCCAGCACACCGGCAGTCATGAACGCCAGCCAGTGAAGACTGTGGCGAATTCCCGACTCGCGACTGGTGGCGCCCTGGTTGCGACCCGCCCGGAAACCGAGCCAGAACGACAGCGCGAATCCGATCGGTGCAGCGAAGAGCCAGTAGATGCCAATCCACTTCGTGTCGTCGACGAAGTCGACCAGCGCGAATCCACATAGCCCGATCACCGCCCACAACAGATAAATCGGCCGTACAGGTTTCGTCCTCGACCGTTCGGCGACGGCACGGACATATGCGATGTCTTCCTTGAGTTGCGCGTTGTCGGCCATGGATTCTTCCTCCTTGCAGGGTCTTTAGAGTAACTCTGTATTTCAGAGTTACTCTACAATACAGAGTTTAAATGGCCACTGTCAATCTTTTTCCGGAATAGTACGAACGACGGTCAGATCAGGCCCGGAATCAGGGATTTCCGGTTGGCAGGGTAGTCGGGAAACCGAGTCCGGTACCACTGATGGTGGCTGCGCGCTCTCGGGATCAGGTTTGCCGCGGTGTATACGAAGAAGGCCAGTCCAGCCGGCGACCATATCGCCAGCGCCCAGCCCGCCCATTCCATTATTTCCCCGAGGTAGTTCGGGCACGAGACGTAACGGAACGCGCCGCCGTGAGGAATCGCATACCCGGATTCCCCGGTTTTTCGCAGGTTCAAAAGGATGTTGTCCGAGTGGACGTTCAGGGCCAGACCGGCCAGAAAGATGGCGAGACCGGCCAGGAATCGCGGGTCAGTCAGCAATTCCGACCCGTACTCACCAAATTCGGAGATGAAACGGGCGTTGACGTACGCGTTGATCGAGTTGAAAGCGAAGCCGCAAGCCATCACCAAAAGAGGCATTTTCTTGCCGGCGGTTCGAATGCGCAGAGGATAGACGAACGTCCGGTTGAGATAGTGGCATTGCCAGACTCCGAGAAGGACCAGCGGAACCGTCTGGAATGCGGCCGTGCCCGAGAAATAAACTCCCAGGAAGAAAACCACCGACGGGAGCTCCATGAGGACCCAGCTGAGCCGGTTCGAAATGTGCGGCCCCCAGCCCTTCCCGGAGTAGTGCCGGCCGTAGGGAGCAGCCAAAACCAACAGGCTCGCGAAGCTCACGACAGCGATCAGAAAGATCGCCCAAATCAGTCCGCCATGGAATTGCTCTTCAGTCATCCTGACGATCCTGGCTCCGGCCGAGAGGCTTCTTGAACCGGCGATCAGGGGTGCTTGCAAAATGCACGACCGGCCGGACCCGCGAGAAACACGCTTCAGGCCGGCTGGCCATATCGGTCGATGACGTCGGCATTGTAGTGCCAGCCCAGTCCGGGACCTTCGTTGGGATACATGAATCCATCGGCGATGAGGGGCAGGTCCTCCACCAGCTCGTACCACATGGGGTCCCGCTCTTTCTGATGGAAGATCTCCACATAGGTGGAATTGGGAATGGCCGCCAGCATGTGAAGCGCCACTTGAGGCTCCTCGTGATGCCCCATGTTGACGTCCATGATTTCGGCGAAGGAGGCGATCCTCATCCACTCGGTGATGCCGGCGGCGATGGTGGCGTCGACGTTGAGCGTGTCGACGCAGCTGCCCAGGACCAGGTCCCGGCAGCCCCATTTGGAGATCTCCCCCTGCCCGGCGACCAGGGGAATGGCGGTGGAGTTCCTCAGCCGTTTCAACCCCTCCAACTGGTCGTACCAGCAGACCGGTTCCTCCAGCCACTTGAGATTCAGGTCCGCAACGCCCCGAGCGAAGCGGAGCGCCTGTTCGCAGGTCCACGCCTGGTTCGCGTCACAGGCGACCACGAAGGTGTCGGCAAAGTGCTTCCGGATGTATTCCACCCGGCGGATGTCCTCGTCGACCGAGGCTTTCCCGACCTTCAGCTTGATTCCCGCCAGGCCGAGATCTATGCAGAGTTGGATCTCCTCGCCCAGTTCCTCCAACGCTCCGGGCTTGTAGTAGCCGCCGATCCCGACCACGGGGACCCGGTTTCGAAACCCGCCCAGCAGTTGCCACAAAGGCTTGCGGAAGGACTTTCCGACGGCGTCCCAGATCGCCATGTCGATGATGGCGATGGCCTGCATCAGGATGGCGTGGTTGACCATGTCCAGCGTGTGAATGCCCCGGTTGTGCAGCGGCAGATCGGGGGTGCTGAACATCTTGCGCCAGAGCGGCTCCACCGGCCAGATCTCATTGCCGACCAGGCGGGGCGCCAGACTCTCATTGGCGACCTGGACCACCTTCTGCTGGTGGATGTCCTCGTCCCCTCCGAAGGCCTCGCCCACGATCCCACCCTCGGTCTCGATCCGGGCGTAGATCGTGTTCCGCGAAACGATCTGGTAGGTGCTTCCGCTGAAGACCCGGTCCAACCGACGGATGAGGGGAATGACTTGGATCGTTCGTATCTTGTCCATGGTCGCTGGATTTGCTCCCCGGATCACCAGTTCCGGGCGGCTTCCGCCAACCGGTCGCTGCCCGTCGGCGGCGGGCAGAGGGGCGGGAGATCCGCCACGGTCCGGAATCCGGGCGCCGCCGCAATCACCTTGGGGATCGAATTGGCCACCATGGCCGCCGAGCCCAGTTGCGGCTGGCAACCGGGACGGATCGTCAGATTGAGCGGGTTGTACCCCTGGATCGAAATCGAGTCCTGCGCCACGAAGTCTCCCGCAGACGGATCGATGAATGCGACGAACTCGGAATCGATCCACGGCTTTCCGCCGATGACCCCCTCGTCCCGCTGGATGAAGGCCACGGTCTGGCCAGGCTGGACCGTCAGGAAGTCGTTGGAAAAGGGGCGCTCGGCGATCACCGGCTCGAACGACTTCCGGTAGTCGTCCAGCGTCCGGCCCAGGCATTTTGCGGCCAGATGAAAGGATTGAGGAAAGCCGATGTGGCCGAAGATGGTTCCGGCTTGAACCCCCGCCTCGAACCTCTCTCTGGAGAAACCGATGCCCAGGCGCCGCTGGATGGTGGCGCTGAACCGCGAGACGTCAACGACCCGCCGAATCCGGATCCTGCGTGCATCCCAGGCCGGGCCGGTGGCGGTCAGCAGCAGCGCGTCGAAAATGAAGCCGGGGTTCAGTCCCACTCCCAGGATCGAGACCCCCCGGTCCTGCGCCAGTTGATCCAGTTCATCGGTGAGGGCCTCGTCGGTGAGCCACGGGAAGGCCGCTTCCTCGGCCGTGGTGATGGCGTTCAGGTTGTGCTCCACCGCCGCGCGAAGTTCGGGCGCCACCGCTTTCAGGAACGATGTGGTGGCGACGATCACGATGTCGGCCGGCTGCTGCAGGGCGGCCTCCCGGTCGGTGGTGACGATGACTCCGTTGGGTTCGATACCGGCCAAGCGGCCCAGGTCCCGACCAGACAGGTCCCGGTTCCTGGTGTAGGCCGCGACGACCCGGTAGCCGGGCCGGACGCTCAACAAACGGGTCACTCTGCGGCCGACGCCTCCGACGCCGCAGAGAATCACTCTCGGACCGGAGGAATTCTGGGCACTCATGCCGGGGTCTCCTTCTGACTAAGACGCAACCCATTGGGAAGGGCGGCTGGAAGTCGCCCCTCCCGGCGGTTGGAAACCGCCACTCCCCGTCGGGCGGCTGGAAGTCGCCCCTCCCGGCGGTTGGAAACCGCCGCTCCAGGCGATTGGAAATCGCCCCTCCCCACAGTCACGCAAAGATATCTTGTTCGAGCTGCGCCGTGCCCGTAAAGGGGCTCCGGATGGCGAACTCTGCGGCTTCATCGGCGGCCTCGCCCGCCTCCTGTTCGATCTCTTCAAGCACCGATGCCGAGATTGACATCTCCTCGGTGAGGGCAGTTCGGAACCGCGGGATGGGATCCACGACCTGCCAGCGTTTTCTCTCTTCCCGGGATTCGTAGAATCCGGCCGAGAGGGCGCTGTGGCGTTCCCAGCGGACGGTCCTGCATTCGATCAGGGTCGGGCCACCACCCTCACGCGCTCGTTCCACCGCCTGCCTCGTGGTCTCGTAGACTTCGAAAATGTCGTTCCCATCGATGGAGACGCCGGGCATGTCAAAGCCTCGCGCCCGGGTCGCGATCTCCGGAACGCTCAACGATTTCTTTGTCGGCACAGAAATCGCGTAGCCGTTGTTCTCGCAGACCAGCACCACGGGAATCTTCCAGAGGGCGACCATGTTCAAGGTCTCGTAGAAGGCCCCTTCACAGGAGGCCCCGTCGCCGAAAAGGCAGAGGGTCACCCGATTGGTCTTCTTCAACTGGTTGGCCAGGGCGACACCCGAGGCGATGGGGATGTGGGCCGCCACGATGGCGTTGGTCCCCAGAAAGCCGATGTCCGGGTCGCACAGGTGCATGGATCCCCCTTTTCCTTTGCAGCAACCGGTCTCCCGGCAGAGGATCTCGGCCATCGCGGCCTTGGGATTTCCGCCCCGAGCGAGAAAGGCGCCGTGTCCGCGGTAGGTGGCCAGCACCAGATCTTCCGCGCTCAAGGCGGAGATGCAGCCCACGGAGACGGCCTCCTGAGCGATGCAGGGGTGGGTGGATCCACTGACCAGCCCCCTGCCGGAGAGCTCCACCACCTTCTCCTCGAACTTCCGGATGTGGACCATCTGGCGATACCAGTCCAGAGCCTGGTCCGAGCTGACTGCCGCTGCGCTTTGGGCCTGCTCCGTCATGACTCCTATCCCTCCTCCATGAGATCCCGGATCGCCGCGGCCAACTTGTCGCGGTCCGGAAAGACCTCGTCCTGCAACGGTCCGCTGGGGATCGGCTGGTGCTTGCCGGCGACGCGTCGAATGGGGGCGACCAGGTAGTCGAAGGCCCCCTCCAGGGCGACCTGGCCGATCTCGGCTCCGACGCCCGCAGTCCGGTAGGCCTCATGGGTCACCACCAGGCGCCCGGTCTTCTTCACCGACTCGACGATGGTCTCGCCGTCCAGGGGAGCCAGGGTGCGGGGATCGATGATCTCGACACTGATCCCCTCCTTCTCCAACTCGTCGGCGGCTTCGATCGCCTCCTGAACCATCATGGCGATGGCCACGACGGTGACATCCGAACCTTCGCGGACGATCCTGGCGCTGCCGAAGGGCAGGCGGTACTCCTCCTCGGGCACCTCCCCCTTGGTGGCGTAAAGGCGAACATGTTCAATGAAGATGACCGGATTGTCCTGGCGGAGCGCAGTCTTCAGCAACCCCTTGGCATCGTAGGGGGTCGCCGGCATCGCGATCAGCAGTCCCGGAGTGTGCATGAACCAGGACTCGAGGCTCTGGGAATGCTGAGCGCCCAGTCCCAACTTGCTGGCGCTGGGCATCCGCAACACCAGGGGGACCTTGACCTTCCCCCCAAAGAAATAGCGCATCTTGGAGGCTTGGTTGGCCACCGCGTCCAGGATCAGCGGCGAGAAGTCCATGAACTCAATCTCCACGATCGCCCGCATGCCGGCCACGGCGAGGCCGATTCCGAAGCCCGCGGTGGCCGCCTCCGAAAGCGGCCCGTCCCGGACCCGGTCCTCGCCGAACTCCTCGCAGAGTCCCCGGTAGACGCCGAAGGTCCCCCCGTAGACGCCGATGTCCTGGCCCAGCAGGACGATGTCCGAGTCGCGGCGCATTTCTTCCCGAATCGCTTCGTTGATGGCCTGTGAGTAGGTGATCTCTCTCATGTTCTTCCCTCGGCCCCGCCTATTGCCCAGCCTTCTCGTAGAGTTTCACGATCTCCAGCCGGTCGGCTCCGACCTCCAGGCAGCGGCCGCACAGCGTGCACTCGTCTTCCTGATCGCGATTGACGGCGACTCCTTCCTCAGCCGGCTCGAAGATGTTCACGGCGCAGGCCGCCACCAGCTTGCGCGATTCGTCGGTCTGAAGAAAGCCCGGGTCCCGGACCGAGACCTCAATGAACATGCCCATGGCTCAGCAACCCTTTGATCATTTTCGGGACATCGGACAGCCGGTCGGCCACGCGGATCCCGGCTTTCTGCATGAGTTCCCTTTTTTTCCTGGTGCTGCCGCGGTCCCCTTCGACGATCACGGCGGCGTGACCGAATCGGGTCCCCGGCATCTGGTCGGCGAAACGTCCCGCGATGAAGGCCACGACCGGTTTCGGGTCGGTCCGGGCGGCATAGAACCGGGCGAACTCCTCCTCCATGATCCCGCCGGGCTCGCAGAAGAGGGCGACCGCCCGAGTCTGGCCGTCCTGCTCGAACAACGGGAACAGGTCCTGAAAGGTCGAGCCGATCATGGGATCCCCTCCGATGCTGACGCAGGTGGACTGGCCGAGCCCTTCCTGGCCCAGGAGATTGGCGAATTCACTCGTCATCCCGCCGCTGCGCGACATGACTCCCACGGGTCCCTGGGTAAAGGTTCGCAGGGTGTTTTCGACATTGCCGCCCACGGCTCCCAGTTTCGACTCGCCTGGCGAGATGAGGCCCAAGCTGTTGGGACCGATGACCCGGGTGCCGTTCTCTCGAGCAACGTGCAACAAGGCGGCAACGTCCCGCCGGGGGACGCGCTCCGTCATGACGACCAGCAAGGAAATCCCGTTTTCGATGGCTTCCAAGGCAGCGTCCCGGACCGCGAACGGAGGGACCGAGACGACGCTGGCGTCGATCCGGTGATTGCCAAGGGCGTTCTTCACACAGTCGTAGACGGGAATTCCATAGACCTCCTGGCCTCCCTTTCCGGGCGTCACGCCGGCGACGACCCGGGCACCGTAATCGAGAGACTCGCGCGTGAAGAAACTGGCTTCGCGCCCGGTGATCCCTTGGACC
Source organism: Acidobacteriota bacterium (assembly GCA_965231825.1). Lineage (GTDB taxonomy): Bacteria > Acidobacteriota > UBA6911 > RPQK01 > JAJDTT01 > JAJDTT01. The sequence continues at coordinate 607,314 of OZ246889.1, forward strand.
AGAATCGTGGTGCTCCGATCGATCAGTATTCCCATCAGACAAGTTGATCAGCCGGGTTCCCGGCCCGTGCGACCGCCAGGGCGGCGGCCTCGTCAATGGACACTTCCCGTCCGCAAAAGGGGACACCGTAATAGTCGAGTATCTTCCGGCACTCTTCTTCGCCGGCGCCGGGGAGACGGAACACGGCAATGGTCCGGCTGGGATCCTTGCCCGCTTCGACCATCCCCTTGATGACACCCCGGGCCACGAGGTCCGACCGCGTGTTGCTGACCACGTTCATGATCACGGCCAGCTTGTCGACCCCCGGCCGGCTGACCAGGAGTTTCGTCAATTCCTGCACTTTCCTGACTGTCGGGTTGCCCCCGATCTCACAGTAGTTGGCGGGCGAGCCACCGGAGTTTCGCACCGCGTCGAAGGCGGTGAGGCTGGCGCCTCCGCCTCCGATGAGCAGTCCCAGGTTGCCGTCGAACTCGATCATCCGGCCGGCGACGCCGCGATAGTCGAGCTGGTCGATCTCGCGGGCTTTCTGCTCGAATTCCGTCGGCTGCCGTGCGCCCTCCATCCGGCTCGACAGCCCTTCGAATTCCAGCGCCTGGCGCTTCAGCGCATCGTCGTCGATGTCCAGGTGGCAGTCCAGGACCACCAGCTCCTGCGCATCCGTGCCCGCCAGGGGGTTGAACTCCAGGAGCAGGGCGTCGTAGCGGTGAAACAGGCGAGCCATTTTGCGAACCAAGCCCGCCAGGCGAAGCAACAACTTGCCGGAAAAGCCCCATTCGGAGAGCCATTCGATGGCTTGATAGGAGCGCACTTCGCCATCTGGCGGCAACAGTTGAGTCTTGACCAGTTCCGGACTGGACCGGGCGGTCTCTTCGATATTGGCGCCGCCGTGCCGGGAGAAGAGCAGGAGGGGTTTCCGGGCGCGGTTGTCGTAGGTGATGCCCAGGAAGTATTCCTCGGTGAAGCCGATCCGTTCTTCCAGGAGAATGCGATCGACCGGTTCGTCGCCGAATCCCTGCTTCAGGAATCGCTCGGCAAAGTCTCCGACGGCGCCGACATCGTCGACTGCCTGAACACCGCCCCGGAGGGCCCGTTTTCCGGTCAGGGTCTGGACTTTGACGATTCCGGGCAGGAGGTCTTCAGCCAGGGATAAAGAAGAGGTTGAAGTGATCAGTTGAGATCGGGGAACTCTGATCCCGCTCCGGGCCAGAAGTTGCTTCGACTCGAACTCGTAAAGTCTCATGGGACCAGAGGTCGGGTCATTCTAGCTTGCGTCCCGAGCGTGGGTAAAGGAATAGGAGGGGAGACATCCCTGTCCCCCAAGGGCAAAAGAACGGGGGTTACAAACCCCCGCTCCTACCACGTAGCAGATTCGCTAGCGTCTTCAGGAACTTGGCGGCGGCAACGCCGTCGATCAGTCGGTGGTCCACGGTGAGGTTCGCCCACAGCCGGGGGACTTCCACGAGCGATCCATCTTGGACCGTTGGCTGAAATCGGATGCGGCCGGTGGTGAGCACGGCGACCTGGCCGTAGGGAATGACGGCCGTGAAGAGGTCGACCTCATGCATTCCAAGATTGCTCAGGCTCACGGTGGCGCCGCTCACGTCGGAGTGCTGGAGGGTCCCCTGCCGCGCCCGGCGAGTCAGGCCCCGAACCTCGGCAGCCAGATCCTGGATCGACTTGCCCGCCGGGTCTTCGATGGTCGGGATCACCAGAGCGTCCTCCACGTCGACGACGAACCCCACTCTGGTTGTCTCCGGCTGGTGGAGCCGATCATCCACCAGTGAGGTCTTGAACGCGGGAAATTCCTCGACCGTCAGCGCCAGGGCCTTGAGCAGGATCTCCGTGTAGGTGACGTCGCGGGTGCGCTGCTTCAGAGCGATTAACCCATCCGCCGGCAATTCCCGGCAGATGTGGATGTGGGGAATCGACTGGATGGACTTGGTCAGGGTGGCGATGATCGGCTTTCGCTTTGCGAGTGGATCTTCCGGCGTTTCGTCGGCAGCGGCTTGCGCCCGGCGAACGTCCGCCGGCAGGATGCGCCCCCCGGGACCGGTCCCCGGGATGGAGGCGAGATCCAGGCCCAGTTCCCGGGCCAACCGGCGGGCCGCCGGAGCGGCGCGCACCGGGCCTCCCGGTCTGGCCGCAGGTACCCGGGGTGTGGCTTTGGGAACAGGCTGCGCGGCAACCGTTCCGGCTTTCGCCACAGGCTCGAGTCCGCGCCCTGCGGGGGGGTTGAAGGGAGCTCTCAATTCCGCTTCGTCATTGGCGATATAGGCCAGCACGGCTTCCACCGGCGCGGTTTCGCCTTCCTTGACGGCGATTTTCTTAAGGTACCCGTCAAAGGTGGATTCAATCTCGGCGTTGGCCTTCTCGGTTTCGATCTCGACCACGGGTTCACCCTTGGCAACGGGCTCGCCCTCCCGTTTGAGCCATCGCACGACGGTTCCCTCTTCCATGGTGATGGCCAACTTCGGCAAGTGGATTGTCTCCATTTCACCTCCAGTGTAGTTTCTGACCAGGAGACTTGCCTATGGAATCCGGTTTCGGCCTTGGAATTCTGGTGATCCTGACGGGATCGACGGCCAATTCCGCCTTTGGACTGGGCCTCAAATTCACGCGCAGTTGGAAATGGGAGCATATCTGGCTTCTCTTCTCCGTGACCGCAATGATCGTGATTCCCTGGCTCCTCGGGTTTTTCACTATCGAGTCTCTCTTTGCCGTCCTGGCGGCGGCCGAAGCCCGCGACCTGCTTCTGGTCTTCCTGTTCGGCATGGGGTGGGGAGTGGGGTCCGTCCTCTATGGGCTGGCGCTCAAGATGGTCGGATTGGCCCTGAGCTACGCCATCGTCATGGGCCTGACCGCGGCCGTCGGCACCATGGCGCCGTTCTTGCTGCTCCATTGGGATGATTTCCTGACCTTCAAGGGCGTGGTGATCAGCGCCGGAGTCCTGCTGGTCGTCGTCGGCGTCCTGCTCTCTGCCTGGGCGGGGAAGTTGAGAGAGGAATCGCCCGGACGCCTCCAGGATCCTGCGGAGGTTTCCGAGACCACGGTGAAAGAATCCGGCACGTCGGCGCCGGTGCTCCTGGGGCTGCTCGTGGCCGGCCTCTCGGGAATCCTCTCGCCCATGCTGAACCTGAGCTTCGCCTATGGGATCCGGCTGGCCGATCAGGCCGTCCTGCTCGGCACTTCGCCCTCGATGGCCTCGAACGTCATCTGGGTCGTAGCTTTGTCCGCGGGTTTCCTGGTGAACGCCGGCTACTGTGTCTACCTGATCGTCAGGGGGAGGAGCTGGCACATTTTCCGGGGGCAGCCATTTCACTATGGCGTGGGTGCGGCCATGGGGATCTTATGGGTCTGCGGGGTCGTCACATATGGGATTGGAAGCTCCATGCTGGGCGACATGCGCGAAGTCATCGGATGGCCCATGGCTTCCGCCATGTCGATTATTGCCGCCACCTTCTGGGGGGCGTTGGGCGGGGAGTGGACCGGCGCGTCGAGGAAATCCATGGTGGTGATGGGGGTTTCGATACTGGTCTTGTCTGCTTCAATGTTTCTGATTGGGTGGACGAATACGCTCGGGTAAACATTGTTAGGGAAGACGGGGGGACAGGAAAGTCCCCCCTCCAATCCCCCCTCCTGGTTTGAACCGGACGGGCCGGGAAGTAATAATGTGTCCAACGTCTGATTTCGAGTCCAAGGGGAATGCCGTGCCTACGATACGAGTTTTGCTGATCGCGGCTCTTCTGCTTCCCGTCCTGATCCACTGTCTGGCTCCGGAGCCTCAGGCTCAACCACGATATCCATTGACCAACGAAGATGTCGATCAGTGGATGGAGGAGCTTTCCAACTGGGGCCGCTGGGGCCCGGACGATCAGTTGGGCGCCCTCAACCTGATCACGCCGGAAAAGCGAGTTCAGGCCGCCGCGCTGGTCAAGGATGGTTTCACCGTGTCGCTGTCGCGCGACGCGACCAAGGAGACGTCCATCGACAACGCCTCTCCCTATAAGCATGTCATGACCATGACCGGGGTCGACCCGGATGCCAAGTTCGCCGTCGACACCTTGTCGGTCTTGTTTCACGGTTACGCTCACACCCATCTGGACGCCCTCTGCCACATGTTCTATCGGGGCAAGATGTACAACGGCTATTCCCAAGAGGAGGTCACCGCGGAAGGCGCCGGGCAACTGGACATTCACAAGCTCAAGGACGGCATCTTCACCCGCGGTGTCCTGTTCGACATACCGAGACTGAAGGGAGTGCCCTACCTGGAACCTGGGACTCCCATCTTTCCGGAAGACCTGGAGGCTTGGGAGAAGAAGGCGGGATTCAAGGTATCGAGTGGGGACGTCGTCTTTATCCGGACGGGCCGGTGGGCGCGGCGGGCAGCGGAGGGCCCCTGGGACGTGACGAAGGCCTCATCCGGGCTCCATGCCTCCTGCGCCAAGTGGCTGAAGGAACGGGACGTGGCGATGCTGGGCAGCGAGGCCGCCAGCGACGTCCATCCTTCCCTGGTGGAAGGGATCACTCATCCGATCCACCAACTGGTCCTGATCGCCATGGGAGTTCACATCTTCGACAGTTGCGACCTGGAGGCCTTGAGCAAAGCTGCGGCAGAGCGTCAACGCTGGGAGTTTCTCCTGACGACGGCCCCGATTCCGGTGGAGGGAGGGACTGGCTCTCCCATGAATCCAATCGCGGTATTCTGAAGCGGCAAGATTGCCCGTGACATGGGGGCTACCTCGACCATGAACAGATATGCAGTTGCGGTGCCGAAACAATTCTTGCGAGTTGCCGCCCTGGCAATGGTCTGTGCTTGGGTGCCCGGAGGAGCGGCGAAGCGCGTCGACAAGACATTCAGCCCGGAAGAGCTGGAGTTCTTCGAGAAGCGAATCCGTCCCGTCCTGGTCGATAGCTGTCACAGTTGCCACAGCGAGAACCAGGCCATGGGAGGACTCCGCCTCGATTATCGGGGCGGCTGGCAGGAGGGCGGGCAGTCGGGACCCGCGCTGGTCCCGGGAGATCCGAACCAGAGTCCCCTGATTCGAGCCATCCGGCACGACGGTTCTCGAACGCCCATGCCCCTGGGTGGCGCTCCACTGTCGGCCAAGATCATCGATGACTTCGAGCAATGGATCCGCCTGGGAGCGCCTGACCCACGAGACGCGCCTCCCGCGTCCGAGACCGCGTATGTGCCGGACGATTCATGGGGAGAAGTCTTCGAGAAGCGGAGCCAGTGGTGGAGTCTTCAACCGGTGGAACGACCGCCGCTGCCTCAGGTCGAGAACGAGGGTTGGTCGGATCTCCCCATGGACCGCTTCATCCTCGCTCACCTGGAAAAGAACGGACTGGAGCCGGCTCCCCGCTCGGCTCGCAGCACGCTGGTCCGGCGCCTGAGCCTGGTGCTGACCGGTCTGCCGCCGACCGCCGAGCAGGTCGAGGCCTTCGTAAGCGACCCGGACGACGGCGCCTATCAACGTTTGGTGGATCGTCTGCTCGAATCCCCCCACTTCGGCGAGCGCTGGGCGCGTCACTGGATGGACGTGGTGCGATACAGCGACACCTACGGCTACGAGTGGGACATCCCGGCCAAGGGCGCCTGGCGATTTCGAGACTATCTGATCCGCGCCTTCAACGACGACTTGCCTTTCGATCGCCTGATCCGCGAGCAGATCGCCGGTGACATGCTGGAGTCTCCCAGAATCAACGCCGACCAGCAGATCAACGAGTCGCTCATCGGCCCCATGTTCTACATGATGGGCGAGAAGCGTCACGGGGACAGCGTGGTCTTCAACGGCATTCACCAGGAGATGGTGGACGACAAAATCGACGCCTTCTCCAAGGCGTTTCAGGCCATGACCGTCGCCTGTGCGCGGTGTCACGACCACAAGCTGGATGCCGTGGCCCAGAAGGATTATTACGCGCTGGCCGGAGTCTTCATGAGTTCGCGCTGGGGGACCAATACGCTGGACCTCCCCGACCGGAATCGGGACGTCATCGACGAACTTTCGACCCTGAAGAAGCGGATGCGGCGTCCGCTGGCGGACTGGTGGCTGGAGGCGTCCCATGACATTCCGGCCTACATCCTGGCTGCACAGGCGCGTGTCGACGGGGATGAAGCCGCGGACCGACTGGCCCACGGCTTGAAGCCCGAGCGGCTCGACGCCTGGGAGAAAGCGCTCCGCTTCGAACCAGTCGAGGAGCCGGCCGACAACGAAGAGAAGGCTGAAGAGGCCGAGGAAAGGGAAGCGGCCGAGAAAGAGTCCGAAGAGGAGGAGGAAGACAAGCCCTCACTGGAGGACATTCTCTATCCCTGGCTCCAACTGCACGCGGCGGCGGAACAGGGCGGTGGCATCGACAGCCGCTGGTCAGAGTTGGCGCAGGAATACGGAACCGCCCATCAGGAGCGATCGCAGGCCAATGCCCGGAATTTCCCCCTGATGGCCGATTTCCGGGAGGAAGTGCCGGAAGGCTGGTCGCTGGATGGGGTCGGACTGCGCGACGGTCCCGTCTCCAACGGCGACTTCACGGTGTCGCTGGAGGGGACCGAGGCGGTGGACATGCTGCTTCCGGCGGGGCTGTTCACCCACGCCATCTCGCCGCGGCTCAACGGCGCCCTCCGCAGTCCTTTCCTGGACCCCACCAGTCCCCAGGTGGTCAGCCTGGAAATGAACGGCGGCGACTACAGCACCCGCCGGCTCGTGGTGGACAACGGGTTCCTGACCGAACGCGAGTGGGGATACATGGACGACGACGAGTTGCATTGGGTGTGCCATACTCAGAATGCGGCCGACAAGAGCGCCTGGCCCAAATCAGCCGTCGAGGCGGCGGAAACCCGGAACTATCTCGAGTTCACGACCAAGAGCTCCAACCCTTACTTCCCACCGCGTTATGGGCTCGGCGGATGCAGGGAGGAAGAAATCGCCAAGGACGACTGCGGGTTCCAGGACCCGAAGAGTTGGTTCGGCCTCACGCGAGCGTACCTGGTCAATAAAGGCAAGGTCACAAACTACGGCGCCATCTTCGATTGCGTCGAGGCGCCGTCGGACGAATTGTCCCGGTTCCAGCCACTCTTCTCCGGCGATCCTCCATCCAGCCTGCCGGAAGCCGCGGCGCGGTATGGCCGGTGGCTGACCGCAACCCTCCAGGACTGGGGCAAGGATCGCGCCGACGAAGATGACGTCCGGTTGATCAACTGGATGCTCCACCGCAAGCTGTTGCCCAACAGCTTCGAGGAGCGGAACCCGGTTGGAAACTTGGTCGCGTCCTATCGCACCGTGGAAAAACGGCTTCTGGAGCCCCAGACCATCAACGGCATGGTCGATCTGGACGCGGGCCGGGACTATCGCGTCAATATCCGGGGAGTGTACGAAGACCTGGGAGACTTGGTTCCCCGGGGACACGTTCAGGTCCTGAGAGCGGGCCGCGACGGCCGGCCGGAGGGCAGCGGCCGGTTGGAGCTGGCGAACCAGGTGGCGAGCCCCGAGAATCCGCTGACCGCCCGCGTGTTCGTCAACCGGGTCTGGCAATGGGTGTTCGGCAGCGGCATCGTCTCAACGCCCAACGATTTCGGCCACTTGGGAGATCAACCCACCCACCCGAGACTGCTGGACTACTTGGCCGACGACTTCGTTCGAAACGGCTGGTCCGTGAAGCACCTGGTCCGGACGATGGTCTTGAGCGAGACGTTTCGGCAATCGGGGCAAGCCAGCGCCGCGGCAGTCGAGGCGGACCCCTCCAACCGTCTCTGGCATCACATGCCCCTGCGGCGCCTGGATGCCGAGTCGATTCGCGACACGTTGCTGGCCGTCTCGGGCCGGTTGGACCCAAGCCTCTTCGGCGAACCCATCAACCCCTATCGAAAGATGGAGGATGCGACCAAGCGCCTCTTCTCCGGACCACTCGACGGCGACGGGCGCCGGTCCATCTATCTCAAGATGACGGTCATGGAGCCCTCCAAACTGCTGGCGACGTTCAATCAGCCGAAACCCAAGATTCCCACCGGAAGGCGGGACGTCACCAACGTTCCGGCGCAGGCCCTGGCCCTGCTGAACGACCCCTTCGTCGCGGGACAGGCCGAATTCTGGGCCCAGGAGCTGTTGAGGACGCCGCATGATTCGCCTCGCGAGAGGCTTGCATACATGTTCAAGCGAGCCTTCAACCGGAACCCCGAATCCGACGAATTGACCCGCTGGTCCGAAGCCGTCAACGACATCGCCGGACTCCACGGCCCGGATGCAGCCTCAAAAGAAGAGCCGGTCCCCGTGATGCAATCGGCGCAGGTCTGGAAAGATGCGGCTCACGCCCTGTTCAACGCGCCGGAATTCATCTATGTGCGTTGATCGCGCCTGAATTTCCCGTTCCCTTCCACCGGATTGGTCGAGACGATGACGAAGATACGGCGGGTAGATGCGTATCCTCTGCGCTACCCCGAGCCTCACGACCACAACAACATCCGCTACATCACCCTGGCCCGGGTGGAATCCGAAGGGGGAGCCGTGGGTTGGGGGGAATGCATCAGCCAGTTTCCCGAGTCGGCCGCGGCCGTCAAGACCATCATCGAAGGCGGATACGCCCCCATGTTGACCGGCGAGAACGCCCTCGACGTGGAGCGCCTCTGGAACAAGTTGTTGAATCACATCTGGTGGTACGGTCCCCAGGGGATCGCGGGATTTGCCGTGAGCGCCGTGGACATGGCCCTCTGGGACCTGAAGGGGCACCTGCTGAACCAGCCGGTGTGCCGGCTCATGGGAGGACGGGTCGTGCCGCGAGTCGTGGCCATGGCGTCCATCCACCTGGACATGGTGGACCTGGACTGGACCCTGAACGAGTTCCAGACCTTCAAGGATCAGGGTTACCGGATCGTCAAGGGTGGATGGGGCAGCCAGCCGGACGCCGTCTTCGGGCTCGACCATGCCAAGGACCTGGCGCTGGTTCGGGATGTCCGGGAGATCGTCGGGCCCGATTGCGAGATTGTTTTCGACGTGCTGGGAGGCCGGGTGAAGTGGAGCGCGCAGGAGGCGATTCGCCGGGTCCGTGACTTCGAAGCCTACCGGCTGCGCTGGATCGAAGAGCCGCTTCCGCCCCAGGACTATGCGGCCCACCGGCTGCTCCGCGCGGGGACCCGGACACCCATCGGGACCGGTGAGCAGGAGTGGAATCCGGAAGGCTATCGCCGCCTGCTGAAACATGGCGCGGTGGACGTGGTGCAGATGGACCCGGGACGGTGCCTGGGAATCACGGGTTGCGTCAAGGTCGTGCCTCTGATCGAGGCCCAGAACATCCAGTTCTCCGCCCACACGTGGAGCAGCGCTCTGAATACGGCGGCGAGCGTTCATCTTCTCGCCAGTTCGACCCACGGGGCGGCGATGGACTTCAAGCCACACACGTCACCCATGCAGCATGAGTTGGTGAGCGATCCCTGGGTGCAAGAGGATGGTTATCTCGAGGTGAGGGAGAGTCCGGGGCTGGGGGTGACGGTGGACCAGTCCGTGGTGGAGAAATACGCGTTCTAGGAGGGGCGATTTCTAATCGCCCGTTCTTCGCAATTGAAATGTCACTCTGGAGATCGGCGGTTGGAAACCGCCGCTCCTGTGGGCGGTTGGGAAACCGCCTCTCCCGGCGGCTAGGAAGCCGCCGCTCCACCCTAGTACATGAACCAGCCGCCGTTGACGTCGAGGGTGGCTCCGGTGAAATAGGACGCTTCCTCCGAGGCCAGGAAGACGACGACGGAAGCGATCTCTTCCGGATCGGCCAACCGTCCCAGTGGAATCTGGTCGACGATGGCCGCCACCTGCTCGGACGGAATCCGCATCATCTCCGTATCGACGACTCCGGGAGCGATGGCATTTACGGTGACATTGGGGGCCAATGTCCGAGCGTACGACTTCGTGATGGCGATGATGCCCGCCTTGGTGGCGGCATAGACCGAGGAGGCGGCCACGCCGCCGGTCCGGGCGCCGATGGAGCTGAGGTTCACGATCCTCCCCCAACCCTGCCGGACCATCACCGGCGACACGGCCTTGGATACGAAGAAGGTCCCCTTGAGGTTGATCCCGACGATCCGATCGAAATCCGCCTCGGTCACCTCCTCCAAAGGGATTCGGGGGCAGATGGCGGCATTGTTCACCAGCACGTCGATGCGTTGGTGCCTCTTTACGACTTCCTCGATAACGGCCGCGACCTCAGGGGGCCGGGAGATGTCGAGCGCGTAAGCGGCCGCCGACCGTCCTTCCCCGGTCAACCGGTCCGCCAGGCGCCGGGCGCCCTCAAGATTGATGTCGCAGAGCAACACCGTTGCCGACTCATCGGTGACAGCCCGGGCGATGGCCGTCCCGATCCCGCCTGCAGCCCCTGTGATCAGAACCACCTTGCCGGCCAGTTTTTCGTTCATTTTTGTATTCCTCCGGTCCCGATCAGGCGAGCTGCCGGATCAGGTTGGACACCCTCTCGACGACGGTCTGCTCGGCGTCCGGGCGGAACGCCACCGGCATCGAATAGCTCTGTACCAGCAGGTCCGGTACAGCATAGCGCTCATGAACACTCCAGCCGCCTTCGGGATAGTCTTCGGCACGAGGCAGGTAGGCGACGAGGCCGTTCGAGAACCCCAGGAACTGGGTATGCTCGAAGGGCGATCTCGCCTTGACGTCCAGCCCGGTCTGAAAGAAAGCCTCGACGCTGGCGCTGGCCAGGACGATGTCGTTGATCCGAATCGCCTGGATGAGCGTATCCAACGGCGGATTTCCCCGGTGCACGGCCTCCACCAGTTTTTCGGCCCAGTCGGTAAAGCGCATCGCCACGCTGATCTCCCAGTTCCTGGCGTCGCCGGCCCGGGCCCGGGCCAACTTCCGCTTCCACTCGTCACGGATGGCCTCCGCTTCCTCCAGCGGCGGCAGTTCCCCGAACTCCAACTGGATAATCTCGTCGACGGCGCCCAGCCAGGTGCATGTATCTCCATCCACCGGCTCCCACTGCCAGAACAGGATATTGGGAATTACCCCCATGGGCCGCCGCTCTGTCCCGCGCCGGAGGTTGGTGCGGATGTCGGCGGCCACCTTGACCACCTCGGCGCCCAGAATCATTCCGGTACGGTTCTTGGTGTCCCGGCAATCCACCTCGTACCCGATCCCATGGACGGGATTGACGTTTCCGCCGCAAGCCTGCAGGAAGACGGCCAGTCCACCCAGGCTGTCTTCGACCAGGTCGCGGGCCGGACCGGGAAAATCGGAGGAGACCAGTGACGAACGGGGTCCCATGGTCACGGTGTGGCAGCCGTAGCTGAAACAGGTGGCGATGGTCCGACCTTCCAGATCGTCGATTCTGAGGACGCCGACGGCCGAGTCGATGGGGACGCCGGGATCCTCTCCCAGCACGTCCCGGCCGTCGGGACCCGTCTCCCTCCTGTAGATACCGATATGAGCTTCACCCCATCCCGCCCCGATTCGAGCCGGCTGTAAAGACTGGTCCGCCTCCACGCACGTCTCCACCAGCCACCCGATGAGTTTTTCCTGGTAGGCCCGTTGAAGCCTCATCTGCCCCGGCGAGTCGGGCAGGTAATCGGGCAGTGCCGGACCGCTGTGGGTATGGTTGAAATTGATCAGGACATGGGACGCCGGCGTCCCCACCGCCTCGCCGATTCGGCGCCGGATCTCGAGAGCGACGGGCAGATAGATGGTGCAGATGTCGATCCCGACGATGACGACCTTGCTGGCCTGATTGGAGAGCACCACGGCGGTCGCCGACAGATCCGATTCGACGGCCTGGAGCGGTTCGGCGAACAGCCGGATGCCGGGCCGCTTCGTTCCCAGGGGCGGGTTGATAATTCTTCGGGCGGCGCCCGCATAGAGGATGTTCGACATTCTCAAGCTCCCATGGTCATCGCTTCGACGTCTTTTCAACAAGGACGGACAGCTCGAACCGGAAACGCTTCATGCCATGATTCCGTGGGCCACGCGTCCGTGCACGTCGGTCAGACGGAAATCCCGCCCTCCATACCGGTACGTCAGCCTCGTGTGGTCGAGACCCAGCAGATGCAGGATGGTGGCATGCAGGTCGTGCAGATGCATCCGGTTCTCCACCGCATGGTAGCCGAATTCGTCGGTGGCGCCGTAGATCATCCCCGGTTTGACCCCGCCTCCGGCCATCCACATGGTGTATCCGTACGGATTGTGGTCCCGGCCGTCCCCTTCGGCAAACGGAGTGCGGCCGAACTCGCCGCCCCAGAGCACCAGCGTGTCCTGCAACAGGCCCCGGGCCCGCAAGTCCTTCAGCAGCCCGGCGATGGGCTTGTCGACTTCCCGTGCATTCTTGGCGTGAACCCGGGCGAGCTGGCTGTGCTGATCCCACAGTATCGAGCCGGGCTCGTAGTTGCTGTGGGAACATTGCACGAAACGGACTCCCCGTTCGATCAACCGCCGAGCCAACAGGCACTGCCAGGCAAAGTCTTCGGTGACCTTGTCGTCGAGTCCGTACAGCTTCCGGGTCGCCTTCGATTCCTTGTCGACATCGAAGACCTCCTGCCCTTCGAGTTGCATTCGTGAGGCCAATTCGAAGGCCTGGATACGGGATTCCAGCTTGGGATCGGAATCTCTACCCAAGGCGTGTTGCCGGTTCATCTTCTGCAGCATTTCGAATTCATACCGTTGCTGCTCCCGAGTCATTCCCCGGGTCAACAGGTGCTCGATGGGCTCGTCCCTGAGGTCCCGCAGGGGCATCTTGTCGAGCCCCAGCGGAATGCCCTGATAGGCTCCCGGAAGGAAGGCCGAACCCCAATGTTTGGATCCGCCGTGATAGAGCGAAGGTTTGATGGTAATGAATCCCGGCAGGTTCCGATTCTCGCTTCCCAGGCCGTAGAGGACCCAGGAACCGAAGCTCGGGCGGCTGAAGTTGAGGGTGCCCGTGTTCATCTGGAGAATGGCGCTCCCGTGATCGACGCCGTCGCTCACCATGGAACGGATGACGCAGAGCTCATCCGCCAATTCGCCGACCCTGGGAAAGAGGTCGCTCACGGGAATGCCGCTCTCCCCGTACCGCTTGAATCCCCAAGGCGACTTCATCAGGCCGCCCTTGTAGGACGGGTTGAACGAGAGCGAGAGCTTGAAGGGAATCGGTTTCCCGTGATCCTGCTCCAAGCGCGGCTTGGGGTCGAAGGTATCCAGGTGGGACGGTCCGCCGTGCATGAAGAGGAAGATCACCCGCTTGGCGCGAGGAGTGAGGTGGGGTGGTTTCGGAATCAGAGGATTGTGGGAGGACGAGGTGGCCGACAGCCTCGTCTCCTCTGCCAGCAAGGCCGAAAGGCTCAGGGCCCCGAATCCGCACGCCGCCCGGCGCAGCAGAGCCCGCCTTGGAATCGCTCTTGGCGCCTCAGGTTCCATTCTCTCTTTGGTTCCCCGTCCAGACGATCGATGGTCCCGGTCGCCTGGCTCCGTTAATCGACGTAGTGAAACTCGTTCGACCCCATGATCAGCCGGCAGAGACTTTGCCAAGCACTGGTCTCGTGATCGGAATTCCCGGACCCCGGATAGTCACGAACATAGGTCAACATGGTTTTCGCCTCGTCGGGACCCGGCTTTCGACCCAGAGTGATCCGGTAGGCCTGCTCCACCCGCGCCATGTCGTCCGAGTTCGATCCCAGCAGGAAATCCGCAAGCGTACGGGACTGACGGTGAATGAAGTCGCTGTTCATCATGAACAAGGCTTGGGGAGCAATGTTGGTCTCGGTTCGCCGCGCCGTGCTGGCGGTGGGGTCGACGAAATCGAAAAGCCTCAAGACACTCGGCAGCTTGTTTCGAATCAAGGGGAAATAGACGCTCCGGCGTCGAATCCTGCCTGGCTCCAGGTCAGGGTATGCGTCTCCCTTGAGCTTGGTTTCCACCTTGCCCCCCATCGTCAGATCCAAGACGCCGGAAACGGCCAGAAAAGAATCACGCATCTCCTCCACACTGAGCCGACGCCGATCGAAGCGGCTGAGGAGCCGATTGCCGGGATCCTGTTCGATGGCCGGTGGAGTGCGCCGGCTGCTCATCCGGTAGGTGTTCGACAACATGATGAGACGGTGCATCGCCTTGATCGACCAGCCGGTCCGGACGAATCGGACGGCCAGGAAGTCGAGCAGTTCCGGGTGTGTCGGCGGCTCGCCGGTGGTCCCGAAGTTGTTGGGGGTCCGGACCAGGCCTTCACCGAAATGCCACTGCCAGATCCGGTTCACCATGACCCGGCTGGTGAGCGCATGGTCGGGCCGGACCAACCACTCGGCCAACTCCTTGCGGCCGCTGCCGCGGGCAATGTCCGGCTGCCGGTCTCCCGCAAGCACGACGGGGAACTGTTTCGGCACCAGGTCTCCGAGGCTCCTGGGATCGCCGCGGAGCAACACTCGCTGATCCACTCTCTCGCCCTCGGCCACGGCACAGGCCATGGGCGGCGCCGGAGGAGAAGCCTGCTCCAGATCCTGGATCTCCTTCCTGAGGGCAGACAGGCTGGCTACCACCGCCGCCGGCAAGAGAGAGTCCCTCTCTTCATCCGAAAAAGCAAAGGGACCCCGGATGGAGGGTTTACCGAAAGGCGTGTCGAGGTAGTAAGTGACCTCGTCGAAAAATCGGGCCTTGTCGTCCTCCCCGCTGAACACCGACTCGGGGCCCTCAAGTGACGGCTTGTCCGGGAGGCTTTCACCCTTGAATGCGGCCCGGCCAACCGCATCCTTCCACGCCTTCAATTCTTGGGTCCAGCGGGTCTGGATGTCCTCGTAGATGGCTCGGTACTCCGTTGCGAGATTGCTCGCCGCCGCACCATCGACCCGGCGCCAGTCCTCCAAGTAGGGCCTGAAATCGCCGCGCGGGTTGAGATAGTCCACCCATCTCCCGAGAATGCCCGGGTTCAGGGCCTGCTCACGGGCCATCTTTTCCAGGTCTTCCCCTCCCTGGAAGAGCCTCCGGGCCGCCACCATGTACGCGGCAAAACGGGGCAGCAGTTGGTCCCGCACAAAGGCGGCCACGGCGATTTCTTCCGTCGCCTCGAGAAATTTCTGCTTGACTTCGATGGCGCGCCGGCTCCTCCGATACCGCTGATAGTCGTCCCGGGAGACCAGTGGAGCGAAGTAGATCTCGGAAACCTTGGGCTCCACGTCCACGAAGTTCCTGGTGCTGGCGAATATGGAGACCAATGAGTAGTAGTCCCGGGTGGTTATGGGATCGAACTTGTGGTCATGGCAGCGGGCGCAGGCAACCGTCAGACCCAGAAAGGCTTTGGTGAGGGTGTCGATCTGTTCGTCCAGAACGTCGTAGACCATCCTCAGCTTGTCCTGTTGAGCCACCGGTTTGGGCCCCAGGGCCAGGAATCCGGTGGCCACGATCTCCCGGCCGCCGGGCTCATGGGTAGTCGCAGGCGCGAGCAGATCGCCCGCCACCTGCTCGGCGACAAACCGGTCGTAGGGCAGGTCGGAGTTGAAGGCGTCGATCACGTAATCCCGGTAGCGCCAGGCTTCCGGAAGATAGAGATCCTCATCCAGGCCGGTGGAGTCGGCGTAGCGAACGACGTCCAGCCAATGCCTCCCCCATCGTTCACCGTATCGGGGAGAGGACAGCAAGCGATCGACCAGCCGGGCGAATGCTCCCGGCGCGGTGTCCGAAAGGAATTCCTCGATCTCATCCATGGTCGGGGGCAGGCCGTGAAGGTCGAATTTCGCTCTCCGCAGCAGGGTCAGCTTCGGAGCCGCCGGAGCCGGTTTCAGCCCGCTTTCTTCCAGCTTGGACCGCACGAAGGCGTCGATCGGGTTTCGAGTCCAAGCCGGGTCTACCGTGCCGGGTGCCGGCGAGATTTCGGGTTTTCGAAAAGACCACCAGGTGGCGCCGGCCTCCTCACCGGCGGCATCGGGGTCCCAGTCCGCCCCGGCATCGATCCAACGTCTGAGCGTCTCGACGTCTCCCGCTGACAGAGGATCCTGATTCGGCGGCATCCGCAGATCCCCCAGGTGTGCAACGGCCTGATAGAGCAGACTGGTCCCGGAGTCACCCGGGATCAGAGCCGGACCTCGAGCGCCTCCCTTGAGAATCGCCTCCCTGTCCCGCAGATCCAGTCCCGCCATTTGAGTCGGACCATGACAGCCCAGACAGTTCTCCTTGAGGATGCGCCGCACCTGCTGACTCGGAGATGAGGCAACGCTGGACTGGAGACCGGCAAAGACGAGATCCGGCAGCGCGACGCTCAAGAAAAAAAACACGTATTTGAAGATCCGCACTCCCACCGTCCCGATAACCATGGATAATTGCACAACTTCAGCCGTCGAAACCGGCCGAGGCCGGGTGCTCATCCGGAGGGTTTCTCCACCAGCCCGCTCCCGCGCACATACACTGCATAGAGCCTGGGATCGCCTCCCGCCGACGTGAGTTGGATGCGAAGCCGTACCTCCCGACCCGCCAAGTCTGAAATCTGAGCCCCGGGCCAGACGACGGAACAGTCGAGCCCCCCGTTCCGCTCCCGGAAACGCCCCGTGCCGGTGGGACAGGAGACCGTACCGGCGTTGGCACCAGAGTAGCCGGGGAGCAGATTGAAATCGACGTCGGACACCTCGACCCGCATCTGCGGCGCGAAATCGGCGTTCAGGAAGACTTGGGCCTCCCCCTCGGGCCAGCGGAGGGGCGCCGACCAGACCCAGCCCTCGGAGACTCCCCGAATCAGGCCTACGGCGCCCCATCGATCACGAGGCAAGGTGGCAAGGGCCACCTCCCCATAATATTCGGGTCCCACCGGAGCGTTCCGCCAGCGTCCATGATAGATCCAGGTCTCGTCGTCCACGTTCAGAATACCGTTGGCCTGGCACAGGATCGTGGGATAGTCCTTCCCGGCCACCGGCGTGACTGGAGAATCATGCCGCGAGATGTAGACGTGCTTCCTCACCGGTTCGCGAAAATGGATCCCGTCGTTGCTCACCACCAAGCCCAGATCGCAGGTGGTCCCGCCGACTCCCGTGCCGCCTTGGCGCCAGATTCCGTAGAGTCCCACCACCACCGAGCCGTAGCTGGCCCCCCCGACGCCCAGGTGGACCTGGTCGTATTCCCCGGCGGCTCCCCTTGGACCCAGGGTCCCGGGCTCCGGTAACCCGAAGGTCTCGGCCTGGCCCGCCAGCCAGCGCTCGAAGTCGGTGGACACCCAGGCGTAACCCCGGCGCTCGTGCAGCTCTCCACCCTCCCCGAACAGCTTCCCCTGGCCGTGAGCCACGTAGAGGCCGTTGTGCTTGTAGAAGGAGGAGAGCTCGACGAAGACATCGAGTGGCAGGTCGGGTCTCGCAGTCCAAGTCAATCCGTCCCGGCTGGTGGCGGTTCGGAGAGTGGATCGGGCCGCCCCGTTCAGCTTGGGTTCGGCCCAGCGTTCCCTCACCGCGACGGGATTGTAGACCATCTTGTAGCGTCGTTCGGGATCCGTCTCCTCCTCGTCCTTGATGACGGTGACTCCCATGACTCGTTTGTCGGGTAAATCGATGGCGTTGCTTTCCGGATTTCCCTTGATGGAAACCTGCTTCAGCGACGGCTTGATCCAATGAATGCCATCCTCGCTCTCGGCATAGGCGGCGGGACCGATTTCCATTTCGGACGGACGGGCGCCGAAACGGACCGGGTAGTACCACATGCGAAATCTGCCCTCGTCCAGGATCACCGTGCCGTAGAAATGGGCCGCCAACCGGTCGGCCGCGCCGGGGTCGTCGTGACTGGGGACCAGCACCGGCTCCTTTCGGACCCGCGGCCGGGAAAGGTAGTAGCAGAGGTTCCGCCGGAAGGGGAGCAGGTGGTCGTCGATGGCCAATAGAACGATGTCCCGATGCGGTTGGGGCGCCGGTGCGACGCCGCAGGCGAGAGCAAAGGCCACTGCGCCGCAGAATAGACACGCGGCGGATCGGAGAAGCATCTACATCAGTTTCCCCATTTTGAATGGAGTTGGCAAACTCGTCCGCCGGGTTGCGGGGCCGATCGAATGCCGCGATGGATTTGGCCTCGGACTGTTCGCCTGTTTCGCGTGGAATTCCCTTGGAGACAAATCGAATGCTTGCCAGGCAACCTTGAAAGAAGCTAGAATTGTCTTCAATGAAGGCATTGCTTTAAAGGCATTGCTCATGGCACAACTAACTGTTCGGAATGTGACCCGGCAAGTGGTTCGTGCGCTTAAGCGGAACGCTGCGGCCCATGGCCGATCCGCTGAAGCCGAACACAGGGAGATCTTGCGTCGGGCGCTGCTCGAAAGAGATGAGAACTTCGCGTCCCGCGCCAGAAGCCTACGACAGCGTCTTCGATCCTCCGTCGACAGCAGTGAGGTCATCAGGGCCGACCGGGATCGGGACCACATGGAATGAAGGGCTATGTCGTCGACGCAAGCGTCGTCGTTAAATGGTTCGTCAAGGAAAAATGGTCCGACGAGGCATCGACCCTGCTGGAAGCCAAAGCGACACTGGTCGCACCGGAGCTCCTATTCGCTGAAGTTTGCAACGCACTTTGGGCCATGCGGCGCCGCGGCGATATCGACCGTGCGGATCTTGCGGCTGTTACCGATGCGCTGAGAGCGGCTCCAGTCGCAGTTCCCCTCTCGATGCGCCAGCTTGCCGCTGCGGCAGCCCGGCTTGCGGTGGATCTCGACCATCCGGTCTACGACTGCTTCTATCTTGCGCTTGCGATTCAGGAGGAATATCCCTTAATCACGGCCGATGCGCGGTTCCACGATAAAGTGCGCAGCCACCCGTATCTGTCGGAACGGATCACTCATGTGGCAAGTTTGGCGTGAACGTTGGCCTTCCCTGTGAAGACCACGACTGCGCTACTCCAATCCCGGCTTGACCTTATCTCCGGTTCGGCCCTAAACTACTCGAAACTGGAATGTTCTTCTCCAATTCCAATTTGAGTTCAGCGGTCTTTCTGGTTCTTTTCCTGACACTCACTCCTGGGTTTGCCTGGGCGGGTCCCAAGGAAAAGGACGCCTCCCGCGAAGAGGCCGTCGACTACTACGAAAAGTGGCTGAACGACACGGTCGTTCACGTCATCGCCCATGATGAGCGGGCGGTCTTCGAGAAGCTGACCAGTCCCGAGGAGAAGGAAAACTTCATCGAGCAGTTCTGGCGCCGCCGCGATCCCGACCCGCGCACCATGCTCAACGAGTTCAAGGAGGAGCACTACCGCCGGATCGCCTACGCCGACGACCACTTCTCCAGCGGACTCGCGGGCCGGAATACGGATCGGGGCCGGATCTACATCGTCCACGGTCCGCCGGCCGACATAGAGAGCTACCCGGCGGGCGGACGGTACGACCGGACCCTGGACGAAGGACTCGGCACCACCATCGCCTATCCCTTCGAGCGCTGGCGCTACCGGAACCTGGAGGGCATCGGATCGAACATCATCATCGAGTTCGTCGACCAGACCTTCACCGGAGACTACAAACTCTCCTACCACCCCGACGACAAGGACCTGATGGCCGACAAGGGATTCGGCGGTCTGAAGTGGGCCGAGATCGAACGGCTCACCGACAAGGCGGATCGCTGGATGAGACACGGCCGTCCCATGATGGACACGAGTGGCGCCAACGATTGGCACGAGATGCAGAAGCAGTTCGATCGGCTCCGCATGACGACGGCCACCATGGGGCAAGTCAAAGGCAAGTACGACGACCTGAAGAAGATTGTCAGGACGCGGGTCTCCTATACGCCACTTCCTTTCGGGCTCAGGAACGACCAGTTGGAGCTGAATGCCCAGGAAGTGTTGGTGCTGTTGACATTGGAGATCCCCAAGCAGGAGCTCAACTTCCGACCCGGCGCAGCAGCCATCTCAACCGCCACGCTGGACCTGTATGGCGTGGTGACCAACATGTCCAATCAGCACGTGGCCGAGATCGACCAGGAGGTGGCGGTCCACGTGCCGCAAGACGAGTTGGCGCAAGGATTGACCGACGTTTCTCTCTACCAGGTGGTGTTCATCCTGGACCGGGCGCAACGGTACAAGCTGGAGCTCTTTCTGCAGGACATGGAAAGCGGAAAGGTGGGCGCCAAGACCTTGGCCATCAACCCGTTTCGATCCCGGAACGAAGGTCTGGGCGCCAGTACTCTCCTGCTGTCGAACCACGTGAGGCGGCTGGGATACGTTCCCGATGAATACGAGATGTTTGTCATGGGAGATCTGCTGGTCCGTCCCAGCGTCTCCAGGACCTTCGACGGCGCGAACCCGCTCTGGGCCTACCTGGAACTGTATGGATTGGAGTTGGACGCTACCTCCAGCCAACCCTCCATCAAGGCGGATTACTACATTCTGAAGGATGGTCAGATCGTCTTCGAGATCCACGACTCACTAGGCAAGTCAGTCTACTTCTCTTCCTATCGCCGCACCATGTTGCTGCAGCAGTTTCCCCTGGGCAGATTGAAGCCGGGAAAATATACGCTCAGGGCGCAGATTGCGGACCGGATCGGAGGGAACAGCACCACCCGCACGGATGAGTTCACCGTCGTGAATGCTGGCGGAGATGCCGGACAAGCGCAGGTGTTCCCGCGCTGATAGATGGCCGGTCCGAGTTCCGGACCTGATTCTCCCCGACTACTA
The DNA here is from genome assembly GCA_965231825.1 of Acidobacteriota bacterium. GTDB lineage: Bacteria > Acidobacteriota > UBA6911 > RPQK01 > JAJDTT01 > JAJDTT01. The sequence continues at coordinate 627,875 of OZ246889.1, forward strand.
TTTGGCCTTCGCCGTCGGTCGCAGAGCGTCCAGGAGTGCCTTGGCATCGGCGGCGGTGGAACTCTGGGGCGCGAATTCCAGGTGCTTCTCCAGGTGGTCCAGGGCTTCTTCCATCCGATTCTCCTGAAGTAGGAGAACCCCCACGTAGTAATGGGCGTCGCCGTGTTCGGGATCCGCGGCGAGAGTATTCCGCAATGCCTCCAAAGCTTCCGAGTTCCTCCCCGAGTTGAGGTGGTCCACGGCGATGAAATACTGGGACTGGGCCGCTTCCTTGGGGTCCCGGTCGCCGGTCAACTGGGCGCCCTTCCGGTACATCTCCCTGGCCTGCTCCGACTCCCCCATGTCCGAGTAGACGTGCCCCAGGTCCTGATAGAGGGTGGCATTCTCCGGATCGAGCTCGATGGCCCTCTGATAGGCGGCCACTGCATCCGACGGCTGTTTCAGCTTGGTGTAGACGTGGCCCAGGTTGGCCCAGGTCGGCGCCAGAGTCGGTTGCAGTTCCAAGACCCTGCGGAAGGCTTTCTCCGCTTCCCCGTATCGGCCTTCATCGACCATTCGCATCGCCAATTTGTGGCTCTCGTCGATGGCTTTTACCTTTTTTTTCAACTCATCCGCCTGCTTCAGCTCGCGTACCAGGGTGTCTCGCTCCGCTCCCGTCATCTCGGCGGGGGTGGAGTGTCCGGGTTTCATAGCGAAGTTGTTGATGCCGCCGCTTTGGGAACTTGACGCCCGAACCCCCACCGAATCCTCGGTCCAGAAGCCCTCCTTGGTGACGACGATTCGATACGTCACATAGGGATCGACGCCAATGTGGAAGTATCGTCCCCCTTTGTCGGTCTTCAGCTCGTACCTGATCTTGCTGTTGAGTCCCTCGATCCTGACCTGAACGTCTCTGAGGGGTTTGCCCTCCTGGTCCTTCACCTGACCCTGGAGCGTGCCCCGCTGGCCCTGGGCCGCGGCCCAGGCCGAGATCAGAAGGAAGAGGGCTCCCAATACAATTCGTAGTCGCTGACTCATGCTGCTCATATTCTGAACCTCACAACAAAAAGGGGGAAGGGAATTGAATCCCTTCCCCCCCGTCAAACCGATCGTTCTGCGCTTGGACCGCTACCAGACGATTTGGAACTGGAAATTGGCGGTGCGTGGACCCGCCTCGTGTCTGAGCCTTCCTCCGCCAGACGCTGGTATTCCGAAGCGAACCGGGTCGTTGATGTAGAGACCACGGTCTCGGCCGGCCACCCTGTGATGGAAGACATTGGAGATGGTTGCGGAGATCCGGGCTCTGATGTCTTCGTGGAGGAACCGGATGGGGAAGTACTTGTAGAACGAAGTGTCAAAGGCCCAGCCCGAGAGCTGGCTCGTGGCGTCGCGAGGCGTATCGCCGTAGGTGCCCGGATCCGGGACCTTGTAGCAATCGATGTTGACGATCCTCGGCCGCAGATAGTTGTGGGGACCAATCTTCGGATTGCAACCAGGCCTGGACATGCTGGCCCGGCCTCTGAACCGGCCGGTGTTGGTGGGATCGAAACCGCTGTAGGACTGGTGGTAGGGACGTCCGGTGCCGGCATCGAAGATGCCCGAAATCTCCCACCCACCGACCAGGCCACTCAGTATCGAACCCTTCCGCAGATGGGACAGGTAGGGTTGATCCGGCCCCCAGGGGAGTTCCCAGATGAAGTTGACGCGGACGGAGGACCGGTTCAGATAAGCCTTGGCCCGGTCCCGGTTCCGGTCGTAGGGATCCTCGATCCCTGCATAGCCCCCGATGCGCGGCGCGATACCGCGGCCGTAGAAGGAGGCAAAAGACGTCGAATCGTCGACGTCCTCGATCTCGTCGATCCACTGGAATATGCCGTCGAACATGAGCCCGCCGATGGGAGTCCGGGACATCCTGCGAGTGAACTGCCATTGGAACTCGTGGTGGCGCATGTGGCCGCCGCTGTCCAGATAGATGATGTCGTCGAACCCCGGGTTGTGGGGGTAGATGAGCCGCTCTTCGGTAAAGGGAATTGTGCTGGCGGGAGGAAGATTGATGTCCCGGGAATACCAGAGGCTGACGGCCGAGGAACCGACATAGGAGAAGCGGAAGGAGGTCTCGCGTCCCAACTGCCGCTCCAAGGTCACGTTCCATTGCTGCAGGTAGGGCTCCTTGATCTCGGGATTCACACCTTGGATGTTGAACGTGGCCGGAGCCGAGCCCCCGACGGCCACCCGTGGAAAGGGCCGGTCGGTGGTGACCAGGGGGACGCCATCGATGATCGTATTCCGAAAGCTCTCGTCCAGAGCGAAAGGCCCGCCCGTAAGTAGCGTCGCGAAGTAGTTGTTGGTGCTCCCGGCATCGTGCATGAACATGCCGAAGCCTGCCCGCAGGACGGTCCTGTCGTTCAGGCGATAGGCCCAGCCCAGACGCGGCGACCACTTGGTCAGAGAATTGACCAGATTGTTCGGAAAGCGGGCCTCGGCCGCAGTCTGGATGGGGATATCGGGATGGAATGCGGGGGCTATCAAACCCCGCCCCGCTTCCGGCACCACCAGCGCTCCCGTGGCCGGATTGAAGTTGTACCAGGCTCCGTTGGCGTCCCGACGCGGCGTAATCCGATCGAAACGGACCCCGATGTTCAGCTTCAGCCTGGAGCTGACTTGGATATCGTCCTGCACGAACATGCCGAACTCATGGTAGCGCCCCTCCACGGCCGGCCGCGGGGTATGCCGTCCGGTCTGGGTCGGAAGTCCCAACAGGAAATCGGCGAAGGGATCGCCGGTAAAGAAACCGGTGTGAGTCCACGCGCCCGCCACGGACCGGAGGGCCCGCAGGTCCGATCTGTGCCGGATGGCGTGGTCGTATCCCAGCTTCCAGCTGTGGATGCCCGTGCGATAGCTGAGGTTGTTACGGATGCTATAGAAGTTGTTCACCGTCTCGTTGGTGGCGCCGAACCGGGTACCGATGGTGTGAATCGTGTCGACACTGATAAAGGGAAGGGTGTTGAACGACGTGCGGGTGGCGGCGTCGCCGCCCAGGTCGATCCCGAGCGAGTCGATGAACAGGGACGCGGGATGCTCGGTCCGGTTGTACTCGTCGCGGCGGAACAGACCGAACCGGAACTCATTGATGAGGCCGGGAGTGAAGATATGGGTATCGAACACGTTGAAGACGTCGTTCAGGTTCCCGAAATGGTCCTGGCCGGTGGCGGGATGCCGCGTTCCCAACCAGCCGGAGGATCCACAATGACATGTTTCCCAGAAGTCCCGCTGGGTATGCATGATGCCGAAGGTGTTCTTGTTGAGGATGCTCTGGTCGAAGCGGTAGATCCACTGCTTGTTGGCTCCCTGAGCGTTTCCCTGGAATTGGAGATTCTCCTTCGGAACATCCGGATCGCCGATGTTTGAGCCCGTGGGAGGCAGCAGCCATTTGTCGATCATATTGACGGCGACAGGGTTCCAGCGTGAGCGGGGTATGATGTTTCCGACGAAAGTCTCCCCGGTGAGAGGATCCTTCAGCTCCCCCAACTCGGGCCGAACCTTGGCCAGATAAGCGGAAAGGTCGCCCTCCCGCATGGCCGCGGTGGGAGTGTGGTACCAGGTCCCCTGCCCGAAGGTGATGTTGGTGGGCGGATTCTGCTCGAATGAAACGAAGAGCCAGCTCTTGTCCCGTCCGTCGTAGACCTTGGGGATGTATATGGGACCGCCCCCCGTGAAGTTGTAGCGAATCGCCCACTCCCCGGGATTTCGCTGCGCGTTCGGTGGCCCTGGCCAGAGGGCTTGCAGGCGAGGGTGGCGAAAGTTGAAGGTGACCATGCCATGAGGCCGATTCTCGCCCCGCTTGGTGACGGCATCGATGGTCAAGGGGGTTCGGTATTCGGCCGCGGCATTCAACGCGACCGTCTTCTCCTCGGCGATGGCCGAGAAGGGAGGCCCGACCTGCTCCCCATTCATGGGAGTCCCGTCCAGCGAGGTCTGGGTCATGGTGGTTCGCGACCCGTTGGACTTGTAATTGTCGGCCACATCGACGTTGATGAAGGCCAGGCTCAGGGGCCGGGTGCCGTGCCCGAAGCGGCCCATGACCATGGTTCCGCGTGGTCCCGCGTTGACAAGCCGGTCGGTCCGAGTCTCGCTCCATTGCGCCGTGTCGGTGTTGATCACCGGCACCTCGCTCCGAACCGTCACCTGATCGGCCACCTCACCCACTTCAAGTCGGACGTCGAACCGCTGGATGACCCGAGCGGCCAGGTAATTGTCGATATTGACGTACTTCTTGAAACCGGGCAGCTCGGCACTGAGGGTGTAGGTGTTCGGCGCCTGGACCACCGAGAACTCGAAGTCACCGCGGTCATCGCTGACGGTCTCGCGGACGAACCCCGTGTCCTGATTGGTCAGGGTCACCGTTACCCCTGGAACCACCGCCCCCGCGGTGTCGATGACGGTACCCAGCACGGTACCGGCGGTGGTCTGCGCCTGTGCTGGCGTCACCAGAAGTGGGATCACTGCCGAGATCAGCAGAACCCAGAAAAATCGTCTGTTGTGCATGACATCTCCTTATTTCAGAAGAAAATGGATTGAAGGGAGCGCCTGGGAATGCGCCCGGTGGTATAGGAGTCGAAATTCCGGCTGTAGACTTCGGATAGCGAGGATAGAGCAACTCCTCGGAGACTGTTTCCTGGTTTATTTCAACCAGGAGATAATGGATATCGAGCCCTCTTGGAATCCGGGCCCGCGCATATGGTTCATTTTTACCATGTGCGATTGAACGTCGTCAAGAAGTATAATTTTCGCAATCATCTGTCCCGGTTGCATCCAGACCCCCATGCTGGATCGCTCCTTCACCAGCAATGAGGATCGGGATGCCTACATGGAGAGGCTTGAGGCTTCCCTCCCTCTGGGGCGGGTGGGCCTGCCGGAAGACATCGCCAACGTGGCCCTGTTTCTGGCCTCCCCTCTCTCCGCCTACGTCACAAGAATCTCCATCAACGTGGACGGAGGCATGATGAGCAAGTTGCCGCTTCCGGAGTAGGGACTGCCGGACCTCGATTCCTCGCCGGATTATTCGCAAAGGTGGAAAGACGGCGCGCCCCCGGACGTGGAGTCGTTATCTTCCCGGGCGGACTGACGTCCGACGGGGAGAGGAGATTGACAATGCTGAATCCAAGTCGCAGAACATCCCTTTTCCCCTTTCTTCTGGCCGTCTGTTTGGGGGCCGGCTTCCCCTCACTGGTGGCCCAGAGTTGGAACGAAGACAGCTACCCGATCCTGGACCGGGTGAGTGTCGAGCTGAGTTCCAGGTAGGGGCGACTCGGAGGGGACTTTCCTTTCGTCCATTCTTTTTTCACCTTATTGGAAGACGCTGCGCGGAGTGGGGACTCCGTCCCCCCAAATCCCCCCTGGTCGGCGCCTGAAAGACGCCGCTCCTCGGCGTGTGAAAGACGTCGCTTGTCTGTCACGAACTCAGCAGCAGGAAGACGATCGCTATGGGAGCCCCGGCGGCGATGCTGCAGAGAAGGAGGAACCGCCAGGAACGGCCTTGCGTCGGCAACAGACTCGCGGCCGAACCCACCAGTACGTGGACCAGGAATGGAAGCAGATAGATCCATTGAAAGCTGAGACTCGGGCCGCCGGTCAACATTTCCCAGAAAGCCCACAGGAAGGCAAAGGAAAAACCGTAGGCGGCCCCCACGATCGCTCCGAACGGCGTCGAGAACGGCACGAACAGGCACATGAAGAAGAGCCCGAACAGGGGAGCGACGAACAGGCCGTTGGTCTTGTTCGTCACCTCGGTGATGTTGCCGGGGACGTTGCCCACCGGCGCACTGAGGAGGACCACGGCGATGCCGATGCCCAGCACCAGGGCCCGGGCCAGTTTGAGGCTGTGTTCCTTCCGCAGTTTCCGGCGGCGGAAACGGCCCAGGAAATCGACGTGAAAGACGGTCACGATGGAATTGATGCCCGAGTCCAGGCTCGACATGGCGGCGGCGAACATGGCCGCGATGACCAGGCCGGCCAGCCCGTGCGGCAGATAGTTGGCGATGAAGTGGGGAAACAGAAAATCGGCGTCCGCCAGCAGGTCCTTGCCGTCGGCGATGGCGTGGGGATGGGCCTGGAAGAAACCCAGGACCGAGAAGCCCAGCCCCGCGAGCAGCACGGAGACTGCGAAGCCGGCGCCGATGTTGATGTACAGGGCGCGCCGGGCGGCTTTGGTGTCTCGCGTCGCCAGGTAACGCTGAATGGCCACCTGGTCCGATCCGTAGGTGAAGATGGTCCAGACCGCCCCGGAGAGGATTGACCCGATCACCGTCACCCGGACGGCCGGGTTCCAGTCAAAAACCGGGACCTCGTCCCAATGGGGCGCCCAGGAAGTCGGGATCCAACCCCCGAGACCGATGTCCATGGTGACCATCGCCATCGTGATCAGGCCTCCGGCAAAGAGGATGACGAACTGAATGACATCCGTGATCACGACGGCACGCAGACCGCCGAGGGCGGTGTAGAGCACCGCGACCGCCCCGGCCACCATCACCACCATCGGCGTCGTCGACTCGGGCCAACCCACCATGATCACCACGGCCTTGGCCGCCAGATAGATGAGCAGAGCCATCCAGACCAGGCGCGTCAGGATGAAGATCACCGCCGCCGTCAGCCGGACCCCGAATCCCAGACGGCCCTCCAGAAGCTCGTAGGCGCTGGTGATGGGGAGCTTCATGAAAACGGGGATGAGGAAGAAACCGCAACAGACGACAATCAGCGGTATCCCCAACAATCCCCAGACCAGGATGCCCGGCCCATGCTTGACCAGCTCCCCGGGAACCGCCAAATAGGAAATCGTGCTCAGCAGCGTCGCGTAGAGCGAAATCCCGATGACGAACGAACCCAGGCTTCGGCTGCCCAGGAAATACTCCTCGGTGTTGGTCTGGCGGCGAGAGTAGTACCAACCGACGCCGAGCATGAAGGCGCCGTAGGCGGCGACCACAAGCCAGTCCAACCACCCCAGACCGCGGAAGTCCCTCCGCTCGATTCTAAGCAGCGCATTGGCGGCGGCGACACGGATTTCCGAGTCGGTTCCCGTGCGGATCAGAAGCGGTTCCAACAGCGGGACCTGGTCCTTGCCTCCGGCCTGGGCCAGGGCCTCGATGGCCTCCACCCTTTGCTCCCCGGTCCCGCTTTCGACGTAGCCGAGCAGTTCGGACCGGTACGACGGGCTGGTTTCTTCGCCGGCGTGCACATAAAGCGCGCTCAGGAGGTAGATCCGGACACTTGAGTCGGCGACCTCCCTGGACAGCTCCCGCTCCAACGCGGCAGAGACGTCGGGACCAGTGCTCTCCAGGTGTCGAAGCGCGTAGGCGGCCCGGGCGCGGACGGACGGGTCCCCGGAATCCAAGCGCGACGCGAGAGCCACATGATCCGCAGCCTGCCCGGAAGCCGCCAGCAGCCAGAGGGCGTCCACCTGGCGGACACCGTCACCTCCAAGTGCCAGCCGCAACAACTCCGCCGGCCGGTCCGCATAGCCCAGCTTGGCCAAGGCCTCTGCGGCCCGGCTACCCCGTTCGCCTTCACTCGACAGGAAGGCGTCGAGGATGCGGTCCACGTACTGCTGACGCTCCAGCTCATGTTGGCTCTTCCGGAGAGTTGCCTGAGCCAGGATCTGCCAGACTCCGATCTCTTGACTTGAGCCGGGCTCCGGTCGCTCGTTGGAAAAGATCTCCTTCACGCCCTCGCCGTAGTTGTTCCAGAGCAGGGCTCCGGCGGCTCGAGTGCGGACCCATCCCGTCTCTTCTTCCAGCGCCTGGCGCAAGACCTGGACGCTGCGGTCCCTCAGGAGCCGGGCGCGGTCCTCTCCGAAGACGGGAGAGTCCCCAAGGCACATCAGGACGAGGAGAGCCGCTGCGCGGCAAACACGAAGTCGCAATTTCAATATTCCAGATCCTTCTTGCGCCACGGTTGTTACGCGGCCCGGCGATCGGAAATCGCCGCTCCGGTCTATCCAACTCCCAGGTACTGGGAGGTTCCGGTGATGGGTTCTTCCGGCTCGCCTCCGCTGCCTTCCGGTTCGGGAGGCGCTTTTTCCAGGCGGTAGACCGTTCGCTCTCCCAGGTCCGCGCTGACGTCTCCCCGCCTGACCTCGGGTAGGACCAGCCTGAGGGTCTTGATCTCGCTGGCAGCGACGGGCACTCCTTGAACCGGCGCCTCCCGGCCAAGTTTATTCAGGTTGTTTTCCAGAAGATCGGCCTCCCAAGCTTCGACCACCGGCAACGGACCGAATTTACGGGGGGTCAGCGGCGCCCCTCCGCGGCGGTGCAGCGCCAGCTCGTAGGGACGGAAGGTCACGAAGGGGGCCAGGAGCTCGCAAGTCATATTTACCGCGCGGCCCTCGGCCTCGTAGATGCGGGCCACCAGGTCCTCTCCTTCCTGGGACAGCTTCAACGCCGAGAGCACGACGTTTTCCGGGCCCACGGCCATGAGGCTCGCTTGTTCCGGAAGGATGTCGTAGCGGCGGTCCGGAACGATGGGTAGGAGCCGGTTCCATCCTGCCAGGTGTTCCCAGCCGAACCGCCAGTCCTGCCCGCTCTTCCAGTCGCCGGCGTGGGAGGTCAGTGAAAGCTGGGCCTCCTGCTCTCCCGGGAAGAAGTTGAAGGTGGGCGCATAGATGCTGCAATTGCTGGAGAGCTGGGCGCAGAGGGAACCCCGGTCGAACCGCATCATGCTCTTGGGAGGAGTGACCGTGACGCAGAAGTCGCGCCGGCGGTCCCGGAAGCTGAGGAAACGGCCCGTCATGCGGGCGTCCCGGTCGGCCCTCGCCTTCTCGCCGGCCAGCCATACCTCGTCCGCGCCCAGCCGGTCGGTCAGGTGCCGCTCGTGTTCCTGAGTGGCGAACAGAGTGTCGAAAACAATCTCCGGGTCTTCCAGGTTCAGCGGAAAGAACCAGCGCAATCCGTGCTTGGGACGGTTGTTCCAGTGCCAACGGAAGAAGAAGTCCACGCGCCGCAGGCCAGCGTACAGGACGCAGCGTTGGCTCCAGTAGCCACCAAAGAAGGCCGGTCCATCCCGCGGAGTCAACAGGGGACGGCGCACCTCGATGCTCGCCGAAACGGCTCCTCCGTTGACCCGGATTTCAGGCGGGCCATGATCGCGGCTGCGATACTCCCGTCCGGTGGGATCGAAGTCGATGCAACTGCGCCCGCTGTCCTCTTCGATGAGCAGTTCTCCCGCTCCGAACGCAGCCGAACCGTCCCCCAGCTCGACTCCCAGTGTCTTGTCGTAAAGGCTCTCGCAAAAGCCGGTCACCGGGTCCATACGTACACGATAGAACTCATTTTCGATGGAATGCCGACCCGTTTTCAGGGGGCTGTCGATCTCCTCCGGTTTTCCGTTCCCGGTCAGATAGAACGTCTCGTATCCCATGGCGGGGACTCGAGCGCTGAAACGCAGCGTGTCTTTCGGCCCCAACTCATGCGGTACTGCGGAACCGGCGGAATCGGAGAGTGCCAGCCGTCCCTTGTCGACCGGGCCGGGAAGCGGAAACTCAACCACGTCCCGGCGCTCCCAATTCAACAGGTTGAAGACCACGACGGCCGTGTCCTCCCGCCGGAAAGCGATCTTGGAGGCGATCCGGTGAGCGGCCGACAACGTCACATCGCCGGCCGCTCCCTGGACCCGCCTCAAGATGTCCCGGGTGTGCTGGATGGTCTCGTCGCCGGCCCAGCCGATCTGCTCGTGCTGCTGGGTGAAGAGCAGGTCGGACCAGAGGGCGGACAACAGGTCCCGGGGATAGAGGGCGCCGGTGATGCAATAGTCGAGGGCGGCGGCCTTCTCCGCGGCCGCCAGGGCGTAGCCGGCTCGATGGGACTGCTCCATGATGGGGTACATCCCGTGGGCGTTCAGCGCGAAGTGGGGCAGGTAGCCCTGGTGGCGGTCCCGCCGGACCCGGGAGTCGGCGGCGACCTGGTCCGAGAACCGGCTCAGGGTATTGAACCGGGCCCGGGGAGTGACGAAGCTGCGGTTCCAGGCCGTTACCCGGTTGATCAGGGCCCGCTTGGATTCAGCCTGATCCCGGGCCGCAGCATGTCCCACGTAGGGGGCGCTCCAGGCCGCAAGGATCGCGCGAATGGAGGCCGCCGCCTGGCGCACCACCTTGCTCCGGGAGGCGAAACTTCCCTCTATGAGCTCGTCGGTCTGCCAGAGGGCGGAGATGGTGGGCGTGGTGTAACCGGCCAGGACCCCTTCCTGCGGAACGAAGCTGGGATGGCGGGTGCCGTCCGCGCCCTCGACGTCGAGCAACTGGCTGCCCGAGGGGCGGGGATAGATGCCCCCGTAGCGCCCGCGCCAGAAGCAGGAGATCCCGCATTTGTCCAGGATCTGAGGCATCTGCGGGTCGAACCCGGGACTGTCGCAGGAGTACAGGACGCGGCCCTGCACCCCCAGCCGGCGGCGGAGCCACCACTGGCTTTCGGAGAATTGCCGGATGTAGGATTCCCCTTCATAGAAGTCGGCGTAACTGGGCGCCAGGGTGGGGCTGATGTCCAGCCGCCCCTCCCGGATGAACCGTTTCACCGGCTCCTGCAACTGCGGCCGCTTGTGCAACAGGTTCTTGAGTCCATAGAGGAATTCCACGTTGTAGGTGTAGTCGTCGTCCTCAGAAATCAACTGGACGGCGTCACGCAGCGACCGGAATGCCTCCCAGTGCTCGGGTAAGCCGGTAAAATAGCCGAAACAGAGATGGGACGAAGGCATCAGGTGGTAGTCGAAGATGGGCACCGGCCCGGTCTCGAATTCGACCGCGGCCAGAATCCGTTCCCCGGCAAGCAGCCGGATCGAGGCACGGACCGGATCGGCGACGTCCTTCACCACTGCCAGGAGCGACAGCCTGCCCGCTTCCGGCCAGGGCTCCGCGGGACAGCGCAAGGTCACGTCTTCCGCCGTCGTTTCAAGCGTCAGGGCGGGCGGAAGCAACACCTCCGGCTTCGCAATCTCCAACTCGATCCAACGATGAGGGAAAGGCAGGTCCGCAGCCGGCAGCCCCACCACCGGGAGAGGATCCACACTCAGGATCTTCCACTCTTCCATGTCGCGCTCCATTTTTTTCCGCAGAATCGGACCGAACGGCTTTGATTCGAGCGTACCAACATCCGGAATGAGGAGAAAGCATGGGCATCGAAGGCGCCGTCAACTATCGGAAAATCAGTAAGCGGGTCGTGACCTCCGGATCGGTGTCCGAAGACCGCCTCCGGCGGCTCAGGAGAGAAGGGTTCGATGCGGTGGTCAACCTGTTGCCGGACTCATCGGAGGTGGCGGTCCCGAAAGAACGTGAAATTGTCGAGGGTCAGGGATTGGAATACCATTACATTCCGGTAGACTTCGGTAACCCGACGGAAGCGGACTTCAGCCTCTTCAGCCGTGTCATGGAGAAGGCCGGGGACAAGAAGATCCTGATCCATTGCGCGGCGAACTACCGGGTCAGCGCCTTCTATTCTCTCTATGCGATGAAAAACTTGGACTGGTCCTGGGAGGGCGCCCGCACGCATATCGCTTCGATCTGGGACCCCGCCGATTATCCAGTCTGGAAAAGATTCATCGATAAGGTGAAGTCTCGATCGAACCCGAATCTCCGCCGGGGCGGATGATGGCGGAATCGTGAGAGAACCGGGTCGGCGCTCACGAAAGACGGCGGACCGTTTCATTCATCTCACGCTGCTCTTCTCACTGATCCTGCTGGCCGCCGATCTTTCCGCCCGGACCACCACGCGAATCAGCGTCCACGGACCCAACCGGGGAAACGGTCCCAGTCAGTCCGCCCAGATCAGCGCCTCCGGACGCTTCGTCGTCTACACCTCGACCGCGTCCAACCTGGTGGACGGCGACACGAACTGGGTGTCGGACATCTTCGTGCACGACCGTGAAACGGGGGAGACCATACGGGCCAGCGTGGACGACGCGGGAAACCAGGGCAACAGCCTGAGTCAGTTTCCCAGGATCAGCGCCAGTGGCCGCATCGTCACCTTCGAGTCGCTCGCTTCCAACCTGGTGGACGGCGACACCAACGGTGCGCTGGACGTCTTCGTCCACGACCGCAAGTCAGCCAGGACCACACGAGTCAGCGTCGGCAGCGGAGGGGACCAGAGCAATCGCGCCAACGGGGTGCCCTGCCTCAATTCCGACGGCCGTGTCGTGGCCTTTGAGTCGCTCGCTTCCAACCTGGTGGATGGCGACACCAACGAATCTACCGACGTCTTCGTCCATGATCGCGAGACAGGGGAGACGAATCGGGTGAGCGTCGACAGCCGGGGACGCCAGGCCAACGGCTCCAGTGCCGGTTCCAGCTTGGACGGCAGTGGCCGATACGTCGCCTTCGAGTCGCTGGCCACCGACTTGGTGCGTGGAGACACAAACCGGGTGTCGGACATCTTCGTGCACGACCGGCAGACGGGGGAAACGACTCGGATCAGCGTCGACAGCCGGGGACGCCAAGCCAACGGGGGCAGCTCGGCCCCGAGTCTCAGCGCCGACGGACGTTTCGTGGGCTTCGGCTCCTACGGATCCAATCTCGTGGACGGCGACTCCAACCAGGAAATCGACGTCTTCGTGCACGACCGGCAGACCGGGGAGACCACCCGTGTAAGCGTCGACAGCCGGGGACGCCAAGCCAACGGGGGCAGCGGAATCGCCGCCCTCAGTGCCGACGGCCGATGGGTGACCTTCCACTCCTTCGCCTCCAACCTGGTGGACGGCGACTCCAACGGAACGCTGGACATCTTCGTGCACGACCGGATGACAGGAGCGACGACCCGGGCCAGCCGGACCGAAAATGGCGGGGAAACGAACGGCCCGAGCCGGGATCCTACCATCAGCGCCGATGCCCGCTTCGTAGCCTTCGAGTCCCTGGCCTCAAATCTGGTGTCTGGGGACGACAACGCGATCTTCGATGTCTTCGTCCGGGATCGGGGCGCCACCGATCCGTCCGCTGCACTTGACAGGGAACAGAGGTCCGAGGAGGAGGGATGGCTGCGGCGAGGATGGGACGGCCTCATCTCCGAAACCCGTGTGAGGGTTGAAGCCTTCATACAGGAGCGGTTTCGGATGCCGGCCGCCGCCTTGGCTCACGCCGAACCGGCTCCAGTCCAGTACACCGACGTGACCGAAGCAGCGGGCATCCGCTTCCGGCACTTCAACGGGGAGACGGGGAAACGGTACCTGCCCGAGACCATGGGCTCGGGAGTGGCGGTCCTGGACTTCGATCGGGACGGGTGGATGGACCTCTTCTTCGTCAACGGCTGGCGCCTGGAAGGCGGGACGCCCGAGGGAGTCGGTTCCGTCCTCTACCGCAACCGGGGCGACGGCACCTTTGCCGACGTCACCCGGAAGGCCGGGCTGGAAGTACACGCCTACGGCATGGGGGCGGCGGCCGGAGACTACGACAACGACGGCTTTCCAGACCTCTACGTGACGATTCTGGGCCTCAACCGCCTCTATCGGAACAACGGCGACGGGACCTTTTCGGACGTGACTATTGACGCCGGCGTGGTAGATCCCTCCTGGGGTGCCAGCGCGGCCTGGCTGGACGCCGACAATGACGGCAAGCTCGACCTCTTCGTGACCAACTACGTCCGCTGGACCCCTTCCCAGGATCAGTGGTGCGGTTACGGCCCCGGGGTCAAGCACTACTGCACTCCCGAGATCTTCACGGGCGACAGCTCGCGCCTCTTTCGCAACCTGGGCGGCGGGCGATTCCGCGATGTCACCAAAGAGGCGGGACTGTTCAACCCCTCGGGCAAAGCCTTGGGAGTGGCTCTTTGGGATTTCGACGGGAACGGATTGATGGATCTCGTCGTGGCCGAGGACACTCAACCCGACAAGATCTACCTGAACCGGGGCGGCTTCCGCTTCGAGGAGGTGGGAACTCGCAACGGATTCGGCTTTTCCGAATCGGGCCAGGCCCGTGCCGGCATGGGAGTGGACGTGGCCGACGCCGGCAACGACGGGCGAGGGGTGGTGGCCGTCACCAACTTCTCCTACGAGGGGATCGGATTCTACCGCTGGGGCAGCGACCTGAACTTCATCGATCAGGCCGTCCCGGCGGGCATCGGACAGCCCAGTCTATTGACCCTGGGCTTCGGACTCCTCTTTCTGGACTACGACTTGGACGGTTGGCAAGACCTGTTGGCAATCAACGGCCATATCGACGACCTGGTGGAGACGGTACAGACCCGCCTGACCTACCGGCAGCGGCCGCTCCTGTTCCGTAACCGGGGGGAAGGCCGCTTCCTGCCCATGGGCCGGGAGGCGGGTCCGGCACTGGACCAAGCCTATGCGGGCCGCGGGGCCGCAGCCATCGACTATGACAACGACGGGGACCTGGATCTGGTCGTCACGGAGAACGGAGGTCCGGCGCACCTGCTTCGCAACCAGGGGGGAAACCGAAACCACTGGCTCCGGATCCGGCTCGTCGGCAGCGCCTCCAACCGGGACGGCATCGGCGCCCTGGTCACCGTGAAATCCGGCTCCACAACCCAACGGCGCTACCGCCGAAGCGGATCCAGCTATCTCTCCGAGAGCGACCCGCGGCTGACCTTCGGCCTGGGTGATGCGAACCAGGCGGACCGCTTGGAGGTCCGCTGGCCCAGCGGCGCCACACAGGTCCTGGAGGACGTTCCGGCCGGCCGCCTGCTGGTCGTGCAAGAGCCTGTCGAAACGGATCCGTAACCCGTTCCGGCTCGTTGCCTGCCTCTCCGATCAGTTTGCCGGCGACCGCACCAGACGCCAGAAGACACCCTTGACGGCCCGGCTCTCCCACCCTGGATGCCGGGTGTTGTAGACGGTCAGGAAGTGGTCCGGCTCCAACTCCACTGTCGGGGCCGTAAAGGAGTGGCCCGGCGGTTGGGGCACCAGCAGGAACCGGGTGGAATCGGCCATGGAGGGGGTCCCCGCTTCCGTCTCGTTCACCCAGGTCCGTCCCCCGTCCAGGCTGACCCGCGCCAGCACCGTGCCGTCAGGGGCGCTCTTGCCCGGGACGCCTCCCTGGTGGGTGATCACGACGACGTTTCTCGGGGTCCAGAGGATGGTCCCGCGGTGCCCGTAGTATTCGTTCAGGCCTCCCGGCACCTCCTGGAAGGTCCGTCCGCCGTCCCTGGATTCGAGGAGGATTCCCTGTTTGTAGATGGACGACGCCCCCGGAGGAGCTCCGCTTCGCTTCGACATCGCCGCCACGTCTTCTCCCGGAAACGAGGGCCGCTGGATGCGGGTCATGGCCAGGACACGCATCGGGTCGTTCGGATCCACGGCATAGCCGGTTTCAGCCACGTGCTGGTGCACTTGGGTGGGGTCGCCCCAGGTTTGTCCGCCGTCTCGGGAACGGATCAGCGTCTCGTGAAATCCCGTACGTGACCGGTCCTCCTGCTGATAATCGTTGTGGTTCGGGTAACGCAGGCCAACCCCCAGCACGATGGTCCCGTCCGCCTCCTGGAAGAAGGTGTTGTAGTCGTTGAAGCAGAAAGCGTAAGGGTCCTCGGGCCCGCCCGGTGAAAAAGATCCGAATTCGATGGCGGTGGTCTTCCACGTGATCCCGGAGTCGCTCGATACCGAGACGAACAGATCCTTGCCGCCGGGGGACTGGTGCATCAGCCAGAGGTTTCCGTCGCGGCCGGCATAAAGGCCGTGCTGAACTTGGCCGGGTGGTGCGTCGGAAAGATCCACCGGCAGCATGGTCCAACTCCGGCCCTGATCGACACTCTTGTAGAGCCTCTGCTGAGTCTGAGTGTTGACGTAGATGCTTCCGTCCGGGTGGGTGACCATGCCCAGCATGGAGCGTTCCAGTCCCGATTCTACGGGGTCCACCATCACCTCCGCCTCGATCTCGACCTTCGCTCCGGGAGCGACTCCAGTCGGAGCGCAGGAGGCGCCCAACGCCAAAAGGAAAACCCCAATCCATCCCGATTTCAGTGTCATCGTCCAACCCTCCACTATCGATCTCGAAAACCGAACGAGAAAAGCCTGGCCTTCTCCAAATGGAACTTCAGCCGGACCGGCTGCCCTTCCAAACCTTTCAGATTCCCCTGGCCGTTCCAGGTCACGCGATGGCGGACGGCGTCCGATTCCAGAGCGTCGCAATCATCCTTGCCGAAATTTTTCAGCGCACTGCGGTCCGCGGAGAGAATCTCGACCTGGACCCGGCCCGACCCCGCGTCGGCATTGATCAGCAGTGCTCCGCCCCGGAAGCGGAAGGGCTTGGTGGTCAGGACGCCTCCTTCCGCTCCGGCGTCGACGGAGACGAACCCGTCCCGGCGCAGCTTCGACAGCGCGACGCCGCTCTTGAATCCGGTGAAACCGTCCGGCGGCACGGAATTGTGGTCGGCGCCCCATCCCACGTAGTAGATCCGGATCTCGTCATCCCGGACCAGCGGCCCCTGCACCGGCCAGATGAACCCCCAGTCGAAGTCCCCCGGCCGCTCCGAAGTGGGCAGGAAGACCTCCCGTCCGCCGCCGCGATGCCAGTTCAGGCCGTCGCGGCTGTAGGTCAACTGGACCGGTCCCCGGGGCCGCTCGTAACCGTAGCTGAAGACGGTCATCAACCCGATCCGAAGTTCGTCGTGAAGCATGACCTGCATGTTGTAGAACTGGTCCCGGTGCATCGGGTCGCGGTCGTCGGCCGCCACCACCGTCCGCATGGGAGTCCAGTGGACGAAGTCGTCGCTCTCCACCTGGCCGACCCGGCGCAGGCTGTGGTTCTCAGGTACCCGGTCCTTCTTGGGTCCTCCCCAGAGCTGGGCGTAGACCCGGCGGGCCCAGGGATCGGCAACCATCTTCTTGCGCACCTCTTTGATCATCCCGGTGCGGTCCCGGATGATGGCCACGTACTTGCCCAGCCGGCCGTCCCAGTAGGGAACCGGCTGGCTGTCGTGCCCCGGCGCGTGGAAGATGACCTTCTCCCCACCTTTGTAGTCGGTCCAGCGGAGGCCGTCCGCCGAGTAGGCGGCCCGGATACCCTGGTAGAGCATCTTGAAGCGCCTGGCGGGATCGGTCTCCCGGGGATCGATGAAGACGCCGGTCTCCAACCCGTCCCGATCCATGATGATGTTGTTGTCCCGGCTGCCCCCACGCTCGACGATGCCGAGGGAGGGCTTCACCCAGCCGATTCCGTCGCGGCTGTAGGCATAGGCCAGAATCATCGACTGGTCTTTCTCCCCCCAGAGGCTGTACCACATCTTGTAGAGCCCGTCGGTCTCGTCGAAGAGTATGGTGGTGAAGCAGAAGTGCATTCCCGCTTCCCAGGACGGGTCGCCTTCGGGAACCATGGGCAGCAGCGGGCCGGCCCCGTACTTGACCGGCTGGTTCAGAGTCTTGGTGGCACCGTCCAAAGATTCGATGATGTAGTCGTCGACGAACAACTGCCGGTTCTGCGCCACGTCCAGGGTGGACCCGGCCGCGGCCGTGACCCAGACGGCAAGAACGCATCCCGGCAGGATGAACCCGGACTTGGAAATGCGCCGCGATTGCATCAGAATCTCCTCAACCAGCTTGAACCGAGAGAAATACGCTCGGACGATTGACCTCATCATAGAGGAAAACTCGAGACACCGACGGCGGGAGACCCGGTCCCGACCCGAAACAGGGGAAGACAGCCCATGTCAAGACGACTCGACTCCATGATCATGCTCTTGGCCTTCGCCCTGACGGGCTGTGCTCCCCCGGAGGGAGGAAGCCTGGCGGACGTCCAGCTCTTCATCGAAGACGAGGTGATCCTGGCGCCGGCAAACGCCCGTCTGAACGCCCAGAACGTGGTTCGGGGACCGGACGGCGCCATCTGGCTCAATACCGGCGAACTGGAACCGGGCTTCTTTCGCAGCACGGATGAGGGCCGAACCTGGGAGACGCTTCCCGTCAAGCTCTCCGATGTTCCACCCGGACAGCATCTGGCGGGCTTTCACGCCGCCCGGGACGGCAGCCTCTGGCTGGTCCACCAGGCCGCCCCCTACCGCATCGTCGACGGCAAGTCGATCGAGTCCACCGACCGGCGGGGATTCTTCTCCATCTCCACGGACGGCGGCCGGACCTGGGAGACGCAGGAGCTCGACCAGGGCCGCTTCGCTCCCGACCCCGAGGCGGACCCCTATACGTCCATCGACATCGCCTGGTGCCACCCCAACTTCGTGGAGCGGCCCGACGGGAGCGCCTTCTTCTCCCTCAGCATGCGCTACGACGATTGGGAGGATTACTCCCAGGAGGATCAGACACGTCCCGGCGTCCGCGACGTGATGGTCCGCACCCGGGACGGGGGCCGGACCTGGGGAGATCCCACCATCGTCCACCAGCACGCCACCGAAACCGCCTACGCCGTGGATCCCAAAGACCCGGACCACATTTTCGCGACGACCCGAATCCAGAGGAAAGGCCTCCCGGGCGAGGACCTGCAGGCGATCCGGAAGCTGACCGCCATGGACATGACACCGCCCAACTACATGCCCGACTGGGCCTACAAGAACGGCATCCTGCTGGAATCGACCGACGGCGGCCGATCCTTCCGGGAAGTGTCTGGCGGCTTGTTCGGCTTCGGCAGCTACCGCTGGTCCATGGTCTGGACGGAGGACGACTGGTTGATCCTGGCCGGCAACGCGGGTCAGGATCCGGGTCAACGAAAGAGTCCTGGCGACCAAGTGCTCCGAGTCAGTCTGAACGGAGGGAAGACTTGGCTCGACGGCACCGAAGAAGGGACGTCCACACCGGCGAAGGCGAAGAAGTTTCCGGTGGTTCCGGGGTACCGGAACGTGGGCAAGGCGGACCACTACAGCGCCTCGGTTCCGGCGACCATCCAGATCGCCAAGAACCGGTTCCTGACCTTCTGCACCTACAAGAAGGACCGGATCCTGCGAGGCCGGTTCTGGCGGTTGGAGAATTTACCGTGAGGGCGGGGCGAATTGCATAACGCGGGTCCGAGAACCCGGGCCCCGGTTGGAGTGGGACATCCCGCCGGATAGTGACCAGGGGCACCCACGAGGAGGGCCCCTACCGTTGCCGCACGATGGGCCGGATAGGGATCGTGGGAGCGGCCCTTGTGGGTCCCCTCGTCGGGCTGAGGCGGCAAACCTGCGAACGGGAGGCAATTGGCATGAAAGTTTTCTCGTGGATTCCGTGGATCGTCGGTTTCGCGATCCTTCATATCTTTTCCGTGTCAGCGATGGCGCCCTTGGCACAGGAAACCTATCGGATCTTCATTGCGCCGATTTCCGACTTCGCACCGGACGACGACGAGGGGCCGACCCGGTATGAGTACGTCACCAATTTTGAGCGGCGGGATGAGTGCAAAGGGGTCTTGCCGACGTCCAGGGAGGATCTCGCAGACTTCACTGCGTGGTTCGAGTTCGAGGGAAGACACTTCGTGTTGCTGTGGGATGCGCAGGGCGATCTCGTGTATTCCGGCGGCGGAGTCCGCAGTTCGGGCAACATCGTCAAGGACGTGTGCAATGAGATTCGGTCACGGGGACTGCGTCCAAGCCCGAATCGACCGTCTCGGTGACCGCACTCGAGAGAAATCGGTCGAATTGACCAATATTGGGAGAAGCCCTCGCAGAGGCACCCTTTTGTATACGGTGTAAGGAGATCCTTTACACATTGCAGCCTCCCTCTTTGCCCGAGACAGGAGAAGACAGCTCATGCCGAAACGAATCGAATCGGTGATCACATTGTTCGCGTTCAGTTTGGCCGCCGTGACCGCTCTAGCCGGAGGAAGCCTGGCGGACATCCAGCTCTTCATCGAAGACGAGGTGATCCTGGCTCCGGCGAGCGCCGACCTGGACGCTTACAACGTGGTTCGCGGACCCGAAGGAACCATCTGGCTCAACACCGGGGAACCGAAGCCGGGCCTCTTCCGGAGCATGGATCAGGGCCGGACCTGGGAAACGGTTCCGGTCGAACTGTCCCAGGCCCCTCCCGGCCAGCATCTGGCAGGCTTTCACGTCGTCCGGGACGGCAGTCTCTGGCTGCTCCATCAGGCCCCCCCGACCTACACTGCCGACGGCAAGTCCATGGAATACAAGGACCGGAGGGTCTTTTTCTCGAAATCCACGGACGGCGGCCGGACCTGGGAGAGCCGGGAGATCGACTACGGCCGCTTCGCTCCCGACCCCGAGACGGACCCCTATACGATGATGGAGACTGCCTGGTGCCACCCCAACTTCGTGGAGCGGCCCGACGGGACCGCCTTCTTCTCCCTCAGCATGCGCTACCCCGATTGGGATGACTGGCACCAGGAGGATCAGTCCCGGCCCGGCATCCGCGACGTGATGGTCCGCACCCGGGATGGGGGGAAAACCTGGGGAGACCCCACCATCGTCCACCAGCACGCCACCGAGACCGCCTACGCCGTGGATCCCAACGACCCGGACCACATCTTCGCGGCCACCCGAATCCAGAGGAAAGGCCTGCCGGGCGAGGACCTGCAGGCGATCCGGAAGCTGAGCGCCATGGACATGACGCCGCCCGACTACATGCCCGACTGGGCCTACAAGAACGGCATCCTGCTGGAATCGACCGACGGCGGTCGATCCTTCCGGGAAGTGCCCGGCGGATTGTTCGGATTTGCCAGCTACCGCTGGTCCATGGTCTGGACCAAGGATGACTGGCTGGTCCTGGCCAGCCACGCGGGTCAGGACCCGGGACAACGAGAGAATACTGGCGATCATGCGCTCCGAATCAGTCTGAACGGAGGGAAGATCTGGCTCGACGGCACCGAAGAGGGCACCTCCTCACCGGCGAAAGCCAAGAAGTTCGTGGTGTTTCCGGCATACCGGAACGTGGGCAAGGCGGACCACTACAGCGCCTCGGTGCCGGCAACCATCCAGGTTTCCAAGAACCGGTTCCTGACCTTCGGCGCCTACAAGCGGGACAAGATCCTTCGGGGCCGGTTCTGGCGCTTGGAGAATCTGCCCTGACGGCTCGGGAACCAGTGGGCACCCGGGAACCCGCGCCGGCAGGCCTCCCGTTTCCCCCGATATCCTTTGAGGTTGCCACTTATGTACACGCGTTCGACCGGCTGTTGTCTTCTTCTGGTCCTGTTGCCGCTGGCCTGCACTACCCAGTCCCCGGCTCCTGAGGCGCCCGCCGACAGCTCCGACCCAGCGGGTGCCGTAGTAGCGGTGGAGGTCATTCGAGCACGCAAAGAGGCCGCCGCCAAGCCACGGCGCATCATCTTCAATGACGATGGCGGCGACCTGCACGACGCGGATTCGAGCACGCCGGAGGGGTTCCTGGGAATTCGTTTGAAACGGCTGGCCGGCACCCAGGTCGATACCGTCGCCTGGTCCATCACCAAGGGGGACGCGCCCAACTACGACAGCAGGGTCCAGCCGGTCTTCGGTCCCGCCCACGCCCATCCGGCCCCGCGTATGGGTCCCATGATCTCGAATCTCAAATCGCTGATCGAGGCCGGACACTGTCCCCTGCAAGTAGTGGTGGACTTCTGCCACGCTAACGGGATGGAGGCATTCGCGTCGTTGCGCATGAACGACGTGCACGACAGCATGTGGTACCGCTGGATCACCCACTGGAAGAGGAACCACCCCCAGTTCCTGGTGGACCGGACCGGGATGTTGCCCGAGCGGAAGTTGTACGTCACGGCCCAGGACTTCGTCCACCAGGAGGTTCGTCGGCGCAAGTTCGAGATCATCGAAGAGGTGTGCCAACGATACGACATCGACGGAATCGAGCTGGACTTCATCCGCCAGCCCGTGTACTTCAGCTCATCGATGCGGGGAGGGCCGGTCGGCGACGGAGAGGTTGCCGTCATGACCGGCTTCCTGCGCCGCATTCGCCGCTCAATGGATGAGATCGCCACTCGCCGCGGGCGTCCCCTGCTTCTGGCCGCTCGGGTCCCGGACAGCTTCCATCTTTCCAGGGGAATCGGGCTGGATCTGGAGCAGTGGGCGCGGGAGGGATTGGTGGACATCCTGATCGCAGGCGGGGGGTACGCTCCGAATTCGCTGGACGTGGCCGAATTCGCCCGGGCGGCTCAGAAGCACGGCGTGCTGGTCTATCCCTGCTTCAACACGGGAACCCGGTTGAGGGGCTCCATAGTGGAACAGATGAGGGCGTTGGCGGCCAATTGGCGCCGAGCCGGAGCCGACGGAAGCTACCTCTGGAACATGTTCGGTCCCCAAGAGGTGAAGGATCAACGGCACGCGGCTCTCGACGAGATCGGCGAGCCGGAGACACTGGCGGGAAAGACCAAGCTCTACGGCCTCGACGCCCAGGCCTTCGAACACTACGCGTTCGTGTCCAGTCCGACGCCTCTGCCGCGCTTGGTCCAGAGAGGCACCTCCCATGAGTTCACGCTGGCCGTGGCCGATGAGTTGGCCCCGAACGCCCCGGCGGGGGCGCCGGCCGAGATCCGACTGGAGTTGAGGCTGCAAAGACCCACGGCAGAGGATCCACTACGGCTGCGTCTCAACGGCGTGTCTTTGGAGAAAGGGTCAGTGGAGAGTCCGCATGATGGCGAGTGCAAGTACCCGGTCGCCTATGCGCTGAGCGCTCCGCCCCTGAGGACCGGAGAGAACACGCTGGAGGTCTCGCTCCCGGAAGACGCAAACGTGGGTCGCGACGGGGCAACTCTCTGCGGCGTGCAACTCCGGATCAAGTATTGAACCGCCTTAACGCGGCCGATCGCCCTTGATGGTGACGCGCAACCCGCGGCGCCGGTTCGGATAATAGTCCCACAGGGCGTAGTGCTGGGCGCAGCGATTGTCCCAGAACGCCACCGATCCGGGACGCCAGCGGAACCGGCACTGGAACATGGGGCTGGCGGCGTGCTCCACCAAAAAACCGAGGACCGCGTCGCTCTCCCGCTTCGAGAGCTGAACGATACGGGTCGTGAAGAGGCGGTTGACGAAGAGCGCCTTGCGTCCGCTCACCGGATGGGTCCGGCCGACGGGATGCTCCGATCTGGGGAAGTTCTTTCCCTCATCGTCGGCGCCGTCATAGCGGCCGCGGTAGACATGCTCTCCATCGTGGATCGCGGTCATTCCGTCCAGCAAACGCCGCATCGGCGTCGACAGTGACTCGTAGGCCGCGTACATGTTGGCGAACAGGGTATCGCCCCCTACCGGCGGCACCTCCAGCATCTGCAGGATCGTCCCCAGCGGCGGCTCCCGGTCGCAGGAGACATCCGAATGCCAGTCTTCCCCGGCGATCCGGCGGGTGTTCTCGTCGGCGTAGATTTCCATGACTTCCGGATGGCCGTCGACCAACCGGGGCCACGCCGGATGAATGTGCAATTCACCGAAATGGCGGCCCAGCGCCTTCTGCTGGGCCGGAGTCATGGACTGTTCGTGGAAGAAGAGGACGCAGTGTTCGGCCAGTGCGTTGGAGAGAACGTCCACCACCTCGACCCCAAGCGGCTGGGAGAGGTCGATGCCGTGCACTTCGGCGCCGCAATGACCGGTCACTTTCCTGAATTCGAGTTTCGGAGCCGGCATGGGAGGCGCCTGGGTTCAGCGGGTAGTCTATCGGAAACGCCAAGTACCGTTCCAGACGTCTGCCCCGAGCCCTTCGAGTTGGGGAGCGGCGGTTTCTAACCGCCGAACTCCCATTGACGTTTGGGCAAGCAAGAATGAACGATTTTGGCTCCGGCTATGCTTGATTAGGAAATTTTCTCTATTGATAGCGAAAATGGCGTCATTTTTTGCTATCAATAGAAACTCTACGGCACCTGAGAGAGCATAGCGGAGATTCATGGAGTGCGGCCACGAAACGGGTCCCAGACAGTCTCCGGCTTTCGCCGGGTCACCGCCCGGGTTGAAAGCCGTTCGGTCAGCGAGCGACGGGAAGCACGATCCGGGAAGGGTTTCTCCGGGAGTGGTGGATCACCTGACGGGCCGTCACCAGCTCGGTTTCGGCCAGATCGTTCCCTCCCGTATTGTGGTTCCGATCGTGATTCGGAAAGTCGCTGCTGGTGATCTCCAACCGGATTCGATGTCCGTTGAGAAACCGGCAAGCGGTCGGTCCCAGCCGGATGGGATACTCGACGACCTCGCCGGGAGTCACCAGGTCCTCCCGATCCATGGAGATCCGGTGCCGGGCCCGGACCATGCCGTAGCCGACGTCCAGGGCCCGGCCGCCGGGATGTTCGTCCACCAGCCGCGCGAAGAAGTCGGTGTCCCGGGCCGAGGTCGAGGCGAAGAGGACGGCTTCGGGATAACCGACCACCTCCACCTCCTGCTCCAAGGGACCGGTCCGGTAGATCAGGATGTCCCGGCGGTGGGAGAGGGCGGAGCGATCGGAGGGTTGCGTGAACATCTCCGGGCTCCAGAGCGTCGGGACCGGATCCCGGGGATCGTAGTCGTAGGCATCTTCACCGGACCGCGATGGAGCCGACGCCAGCAGACAGCCTGAGCCGTCCGGACGATGGGCGTCGCCCTCGCTGTCCAGATGGAGCTCACACTGGTCGATGCCATCCTGTGGAGACCAGGTCCGGGCTCCCTTCCAAACCTGCGATCCCATGACGAAGTACTGCACCGGCGGCTCCCGCCGCAGGCCGTCTCCGTCTCCCTTGAGCCAATGGTCGAACCAGCGAATCATCACCTGGGTCATGTCGACCCGGGCCCCGGGTCCGTAGTCGACGGCGCCGACGGACCGCTCCCCCAGGTGCTTATGATTCCAGGGTCCGATGATGAGCCGGGTCTGTTCGCGCGCCTCCGCCGTCCGGGCGTGTTTCTGCATCAGTCGAAGATGCCTCATGGAACCGTTGCAGTGGTCGTACCAGCCGCTGAAGTCCAGGTTGGGGACCTCCACCTCGTGGTGGACCCGGTCGAATCTCCAGCAGCGGCGGCCCGGTTCTCGGAACCAGTCCCGAGCATATTCCCGAAGCCCCGGCGGCAGATAACTGGGGAGATCCATCCAGGGCAGGAACCAGATCCAGCGCAACTGCTCCTGCTCGTCCCAGATCTCCTCGGCCTCTTCCGGAGTGTGGGGAGGCGGCAGCCCTTGGCGCCGGCGAAGATCCGGAGCGATGCTGGTCATCCACCATTTGACCCGGCGGCCCGGACGGAAGGAGCCCCACCAGTCCAGGTCGGTGATCTCCAGGGGGATGGAATTGGCGCACATGGCCACCAGGTGAGGCGGCCGGAGACGGGCCCGGGACCATTGCATCCAGCCGTTGTAGGAGGCTCCGAAGGTGCCCACCTTGCCGTTGCAGTACGGCTGCGAGGCCAGCCACTCCACGCTGTCGTACCCGTCCTCCCCGTCCTGAGTCCGCTCCACCGTGAACGGGACGTACTCCCCTCCGGAGGCGTAGCGGCCCCGGCTGTCCTGGACCACCACGGCGTAGCCGGCATGCACCAGCGGCTCCAACCCGCTCTCCGGCTTCCCGTAGGGGGTCCGCATCAGCAGGCCGGGACAAGGAGAGGGAACATCGGGCCGAAAGACATTGGCGCGAAGGACGACGCCGTCCCGGACCGGAACCCCGACATCCATCTCGATGAGGATTTCCGGCGTTTCGACGCCGAGTTCAGGCATCCGGATCCAGGCGGGCCCAATAACAGCTCATTGAATCAGCATCGCCGGCGTAGTAGACCACCATCACGCTCCCGTCGGGCAGGATCTCGGCGAACGGCAATCCGAAGCTCCAGAGGGACATCTCCGAGAGCAGCTCGCCGGTCTCATCCTCCGGCGAATCCTGGGACCCTGAAGAGCCGTGGGTGTAGACAACCACCTCGCTGGCCGGATCGAAATCCGCGTCGACGCTCCCGGCCAGGCGCGCCCGGATGGAATGGGTCCCGTACCGGTCCACCCAGGCCAACACCACTCTGCCGTCGGGAAGCATGGCCGGATGCGCGGCCTGGTCCGCGAAACCCAGATCCTGGGCGTCCGACCAGGTGAGACCGTCATCGCCGCTCAGGCGCCGGTGGACGTTCAAGTATTTCTTGGCCTCACTGTCGTAGGTCCAGAGGAAAGCGGCGATCCGGCCGTCGGGCGCGACCCCGACGCGCTGGTCCCAGTTGAAGATGCGTCCGCTCGGGTCTTCACCGGCCACGACCGGATCTCCCCAGCTCAGGCCGCCGTCCCGGGAGTGAAACAGGACCACCTTCTGGTACCACTTGGACCCATCGCCGTAGTGCTTGTTGCTCTCGATGCTCATCCCCAGCGTTCCATCGGCGACGCGAAAGACGGGACTGGTCAGACTGGGCGGACCGATCTCTTCCGGCATGAGCATGACCCGCCAGGGGGACCACGTCCTCCCGATGTCGTCCGACTCGGCCAGGACCACCGCCATGGGGAGGCAGCCTTCGGTCTCCGGGTTGAACAGCCCGCCACCCGGGTAGGTCTGACGATCGACCCACATGCCGGCGGCCAGAAGACGCCCCGGCGCCGTCTCGGTGAGGTAGCAGATCTTGAGCGATCCCCGCACTCCGTCCACGGTGGGAGCCGTCCAGGGACGGCTCGGGGCGCTCCAACGCCGCGCCTCTCCGTCCCAACGAAAGAGCTCGGGACATTCGTCAGCGCCGTCCTTGCTGGACCCGGCGCGGCAGGTGGCCAGAAGGCCGCCGCCCGCGAGGACGGCAAGCGCCGGAAAGGTGGTCACGGCGCGATGGGTTCCGGGCTCGCTCTCGGCCAGGACGCCTCTTTCCACGATCTTCATGGCTGTCTCCCCTGGTTCTGCCACCAGCGAAACTCGAGGCTGCCCCGTTCGGCCACGGCGGCGACGTCCAGGTCATCATCTCCGTCCAAGTCGGCGATGATGACCTGGTTGGCCCGCTGCCAATCATCCTTCAACAGGTGAAGGATCCATTCGCCCTTCGGGTCTCCCGAGTTTTCGAACCAGGCGACGCGGCCCGGCTGACCCCAACCGGTGGCCACGACATCCACGTCTCCATCGCCATCCAGGTCCGCGGCATCCGCCTCGAACGCGTTCTGGTAGGGCTCCCGGATCACATGGACCGGCCACGGACCCTCGGCCGGATCGCCTCCGTTCTCGTACCAGAGGACCGAGTGGGTCGATTTCCCCGGCGTGAGCTCCCGGCCCGCCGCCATGACCACGTCCAAGTCGCCGTCCAGGTCCATGTCGACCGGTTGCCCGTGGAGGGCCCGCGGCGCTTCGGCGATCAGGTGCCTCGTCCAGGGGCCGGACGACGGACGGCCGCCATTCTCGTACCAGACGACCATGGCCTCCCCGGCTTCGTTGGTCTTGATGGAGACGATCTCCTCGGGAGCGGCGGTGGCCAGCAGATCCCAGTCCCCGTCGCCGTCGAAGTCCGCGGCGCGGATTGCGGTGGTCTCCCGAAGGTCGCCTTCGATCAGATGCTGGTTCCAGGATCCGACCGACGGATCCGTCGGGTTTCCCGGATTCTCGAACCACGCGAACTGGTAGCCCAACCACCAGGAGGAGGCCGCCACGTCCAGGTCGCCGTCTCCGTCCAGATCGGCCAGGGCGACATCGTAGGCGCCGGGCAGCGTTCCCTTGGCGATGTTTCGCCGTTTCCAGAGCTCACCGTCCCGGGGAGTGCCGCTGTTTTCGAACCAGAGCAGGTCCCCGTGCAGGTTCTTCACGATCACCACATCCGGATGTCCGTCCCCGTTGACGTCCCCCACGGCGTGACGCTCGAGACGTTCGGGATCGTCCTCTTGGATGAAACGGCGGGTGAACTCCCCCGTCCCGTCGTTCTCGAACCAGTACAGGTCATTGTGCGGAAGCGCGTCGGCGCTGGTCAGATCCAGGTCGCCGTCTCCGTCCAGGTCGGCGGCGGCGATCCCGAAGGGATAGGTGTACCCGTCCATGATCAGGTGTTCGGTGAACTGAATGGCGGGAGGAAGGGACGCGGGAGTTGGTTCTTCGCTGCGCGGCACCGCGCAGGAAAGGAAACCGGCTGCCGCCAGGAACAGGGCGATGTCGATTCTTCGTCTTGTTTCCTTCACCTCTTCCAGTATCATGAGCCGAATCCTCTTCCGGAGAAACCCCAAATGCTGCGTCACCGACTGTTCTTCCTGCATTGGCTCCTATTCGTATTCCTCACGGCCCAGGAAACCGCCGCCGAAACTCCGGCCCTTTTGAACCGGCCGGTCCTGGTCGAGATGAAAGACCGTCTGGAGTTGTTCGTCGACCATCACCTCATCGATCGCCTGCAGGGCGCGCGCCTGAAACTCCATCACCCCAGGCCCGCGGAGGCGGTGATCCGCGGTGACCGGCCCTGGGAAGGCGAACTCGGATTCGGCCAAACCGTGATCCGCCACGAGGGCAAGTACCTCATGTATTACCACGGCTCCAACAAGCTCTGCTATGCCGAGAGCCGGGACGGGATCCACTGGACCAAGCCGGCGCTGGGCCTGATCGAGGTGGACGGCAGCCGGCAGAACAACCTGGTGGGGACCGCCGACGGCGAGTATCTCTACGATCATCTGAAGGAACCTGCCGCCAGGGTGTATCTCGACACCCGGCCGGGCGTCCCGGCTGGCCGGCGTCTCATAGCGCTCAAGTTGAACGAAGGACACCGGGCGAATCCCACCCCAGAGGAACTGGCCCGGAAGCTCACGGTGAACGAGCAGGGCTTGTGGCAGGGGACCCCCACCGATGTCATCCCTTGGGTCTCTGAGGACGGGAAGGCCTGGGAGAGGCTAGGGGACAAGCCGCTGTTTCGGGACAACCTATACGGGACTCTGGACGGTGATTTTTCGTTCTTCTGGTCGGAGATCGAGCAGCGGTACGTCATCTACTCACGTTACTCCACCTCTCCCAATCGATCGGTGGGCCGGCGGGCCATCGCCCGCCTCACGGCTCCCAACCTTTTCGAGTGGTCCGAATTTCAGCCCATGACCTACGGAGACGGCGGGACCATTCCCGAGAACCACCTCTACATCAACCTGACGCTGCCCTATTTCCGGGCGCCCCAGATCTATCTCGCGTTCCCGGCCCGGCTCATGGTGGGCCGCCAGGTTCTGACCGACGAGGAGGCTCGGGCAGCCGCGGTACCGGAAGGGAGATGGATGGACAGCTCGGAGACGGTTCTCATGACCACGCGCGGTCCCGGCAACCGTTACGACACGACTTTTCGGGAGGGCTTCATTCGTCCCGGGCCGGGAGCGCGGAACTGGATCACCCGCACCACCTTCGTCCTTCGCGGCGTGGTGCCCACGGGTGCGCGGGAGATCTCCATGTACGTGACGCGGGAGGCCGGCACCCGCCACTGGCACATCCGGCGATACGTCCTGAGAGTGGACGGGTTCGCGTCGGTCAACGCTCCCTATGACGGCGGGGAGATGGTGACCCGCCCGCTCACGTTCTCCGGCAAGGAACTGGTGCTCAACACCTCCACGTCCGCCGCCGGCAGCGTCCGGGTGGAGATCCAGTCGCCCACCGGCGAGCCCATCGCCGGCTATGCGCTGGAGGATTCGATGGAGATCGTGGGAGACGAGATCGAGCGAGTCGCCGCGTGGCGGCATGGGGTGGACGTTTCCTCCCTGGCGGGGCAGCCGGTCCGCCTCCGCTTCGTCCTCAAGGACGCGGACCTCTACTCGATTCATTTCAGATAGCCGGTCGCGGGGACGGCCCCGCTCGCCGCCGGTTTCAGTTGGGCAAACGCCACCGGACGACCTGAGCCGTGTAGTCTCCGACAGGGCGCCCCCTTTCGTCCAGGGGCGTGTTCCCCAAGGCGGTCACGATGGTGTCGTCTTCGAGGACGACGCTGCCGCCGTAGCCGTGCCCCGGACTCAGGTGGTACACCTCGGGCAGCCAGGTCTGGCCCCCGTCCCGGCTGATCCGGGCCCTGACGTCTCCCTCCGGATAGGGGT
The DNA here is from genome assembly GCA_965231825.1 of Acidobacteriota bacterium. GTDB lineage: Bacteria > Acidobacteriota > UBA6911 > RPQK01 > JAJDTT01 > JAJDTT01. The sequence continues at coordinate 657,620 of OZ246889.1, forward strand.
AGCGGTCTTCCACCACCAGGACCACCGTCCCGTCCGAGAGTTGAACCATGTGGCCGTGGGCCTGGCGAATTCCAGGTCCATGGGCCCGCCCGTATGGCGCCAGAGGGGGCGGAAGTTCTGCCAGCTACGGCCGCCGTCCGCCGAGTCCGAGAGGAAGACGCGTTTTCCCACGGTGCTTTTCTGTATCTCCCGTTGCGCGTGTTCCTCGATCAGAGCGGGCGGTTCGTTCTGCGGGGGTGGAGCCTCAAATACACGCTGGTAGCGGATGGCGGCCAGGAGGCGGCCGTCGTTCAGTTCCAGCAGATTGGTCTCGGTTCCCCATTCCTGGAGCGGGTGCTTCTCGTCCCAGCTCTTGCCTCCGTCGGTGGAGCGGAAGACGTAGGTGGTGGGCGGCGGCTTTGAGGCGTCCTGATTGTGGTCATAGGTGCGTTGGGCGGCCATGATGGTGGGCCACAGGATCGTCCCGTCCCGAAGCTCCAGCAGGCAGTTCTGGTTCCCTCCCGCCCGGATGAACGGCGACAGGTTTTCCAACCGGCTCCAGGGGAGCCACGACTCGCCGCCGTCGGTGCTCCGGAGCAGGAAGTCGGTGGGCGGATCGTCGGCGCGGTAGGCCCAGAGCAGGGTGCCGTCCCGGAGCACGCCGAAGGAGTCGTAGTTGTCGGCCCGCATGGGCGGGTCCAGCGACTCGACGTCGATGGGGCGGCTCTCCCAGGTCTTGCCGGCGTCGCGGGAGAGGAAGATGCGGGCATAGAGGGCGACGTAGATGCGTCCGTCCCGGGTCATTCCGATGCCGGGGTCGCCCCGCCAGGGCATGTCCGGATAGTCGAGGGGGATGATTTCGGCGGGGAGGGTTCCGATCTCCTGGTTGTCCCGGGTGATTCGGATCTCGCCGTTGGGAGTGAAATGGTGAGGAGGTGTTGGTTCGCCCTGGGTTGCGTCGGCGGGGCCCGGGGAGGGACTGCAGCTGGATGCCAGGATCAGTGTCAATAGAAATGTACAGCCGATCCCCAACAGAAGTGCCCATAGCAAATGAATGACGTGAATCCTGGGTCGCTGCATGTTGGCTCCTTGGAAGGGGTGATTTTCGAGTCGTGTGTTCCTTCGTCCTTTTCCTTTTTGGTCCGTTGTTCCTCCGGAGATCGGCGGTTGGAAACCGCCGGTCCCAATGGGCGACTAGGAAATCGCCCCTCCTTCGGCGGTTGGAAACCGCCGGTCTCAATGGGCGACTAGGAAGTCGCCCCTCCAGGCGATTGGGAAGTCGCCCCTCCGAGGCGCCAGTGGAGCGCTGCCATGGTTCGACTTCCCAGCACCCGGCCCCGGTGATTCAAGTCCGTATTTTCGCAGACGGTCACGATGGTGCCGTCGGGGTAGACGACGCTGTCCGGGTAGCCGTGCCCGTGCATGAGGGAGTAGGTCGTCGGCCCCCAGGTTCGGCCCCCGTCAGAGCTGATGCGGGCCCGGATCTCGGCCAGCTCGTAGGGGTAGCGCTGCAGCCAGATGGCCGCAATCCTCCCGTCGGGAACCTGGACGAACTCGCCCGGAACGCTGCCCCGAAGGTCGAACAGCCTGGGATTCATCCAGGTCCGGCCGCCATCGGAGGACTCGGCGATAGCGCCGTTCTTCAGGACCCATTCCTCGGTTGGGGTGGCCCCGGTTTTTTTCCGGAAGTCGGGCGGATCTTCCTTCAGCATGGGTCTCTGGGCACGGATGTAGGCCAACATCCGGTTGGAGTCCTTCACCTCCATCAGGGTGGTCTCGGCCGAGTAGGGGAGAATCAGGGTCCGGTCTCCCCAGCTCCGGCCCCCGTCCCGGGAGCGGAAGATGTGGTCGTGGAATCCGCGAACCTGAGGGTTGTCCCATTCGTTGACCCCGTCCCGGTGGCGGAGCGTCACGGTGATCATGGCGGTTCCGTCCGGGTGCTGGTAGACGTCGCTCCAACCGGAGCCGCTGAAGGTGTAGGGGCTGACGTCCAGAGGAAAAGGCTGGCTCCAGGTTTCACCGTAGTCCGTGGAGCGCTGGACGTAGGTGACCGAATGGTCCGGTGCGTCGTGGATCAGGATGAAGACGTCATCGTTCAGTATTCCAAACCCGCCTCCGGTGCCCACCGGAAGCTTTCGCATGTTCCAGGTCCTGCCCCGGTCCCTGGAGGCCCAGAGGTAGCCGCTTCCCGCCGCGTAGATGTGGCCGTTTCGGGTCAGGCCGGTTCGGGTGTCGGTCCGGGAGAAGGGGCTGGGCATGGGGTAGATTCTGGCCCCCTGGATGGGAGTCGTGGTTCGAGTGTGGGGAATTTCGTACGAAAAGGGGACGGGAACGGCGGTTCCCTGGTCGCCTCTCCCGGAACCGGCGGCGCCTGCAACCACCTTCCCGCTCATGGCCAAGACCCCTGCTGCTGCGGTCTTCCTGAGGAAATCACGGCGTCTGATCACGTCACCGGTCTCGGGCAGATGGGCCTTGCCGCGTCCTGGCCCAAAGTACTAATGTGAACGCTGTTCCGGTCGGCGTTCAGCAAGGAAAAACTGACCCTGATCCTAACACCATCCAGAAGAAAGGTACGACTCCAATGGCAAAGAGACCCCTGATCGTGGTCCCCGGTGACAATCCGGTGCAGCTCGCCGGATCCCCTCACCTGGAGCGCCTGCGCCCCTATGGAGAGGTGGTCCTCCACTCCACTTCTCCCACCGGAGACGCCGAGAAACTGAGCCGGGTCCGGGACGCGCAGGTCATGATCAATTCCCGCGGCGCGGTCAAATGGCCGCGGCATCTGCTGGAGCAGCTCCCCCGTCTACGTTTCATTACGGTGTGCGGGATCGGGACCGACTCCATCGATCTGGAGGCGGCGCGGGAGCGGAACATCGTCGTCTCCAACATTCCCGGGATGACGGCTGCGGTGGTGGCCGAGCATGCGCTCGCACTCATGCTGGCCGCGTCCAAGCGGGTCGCCTACCAGACCTCCGAGCTGCGGGCGGGCCGGTGGAAAGGCATGAACAACGTCTACCTACGGGGCAAGACTGCGGGCGTCATCGGGACCGGCGCCATCGGAGCCAAGATGATCGAGCTCTGCCGGGCTCTGGGAATGGAGGTGGTCGCCTGGACCTTCAATCCGTCCGCCGGGCGCAGCCGGGAGCTGGGGGTTCGCTTTTTGGAGTTGGATGAGTTGTTGCAGGTCTCGGACGTGGTGACGATCCACGTCAAGCTGACTCCGGAGAGCCGGCATCTGATCGGTGCCGGGGAACTGTCTTTAATGAAGCCGGGAAGCCTGTTGGTCAACACCGCCCGAGGAGCGATCGTCGACACGGCCGCGCTCGTGGAATCCCTCAACTCAGGGCATCTGGGGGGAGCCGGCCTGGACGTCTACGACACCGAGCCGCTGCCTGGGAACGACCCGTTGTTGGACTGCGAGCAAGTGGTCTTGACACCGCACAGCGCGGATCAGACTCCTGAAGGCTACGACCTTCTCAACCAGGGCGTCGTGGACAACGTCATCGCCTTCCTCGAGGGCCGTCCGCGAAACATCGTCACCTGACGACTCGCGGGAAGCATCAGACCACGTCGTAGAGAAGGACGCCGTATTTGGTCCCGGTGAGCGTCTTTTCGATGGTGGGCCAGACCCGCTGGTGCTCGTCCGTGGCGACCCAGGTCTGGCGCTGCTCCTCGGTCTTGAAACTGATGAGGAGCCGGTACTTGAAGTTGCCGGGAGCCGGTCCCGCCAGCGCTTGGCGCAGCTTCATCAAGCGAACCTCGACGAAGCCGGGCTGGGCGCTGATGGCCGGCCGGAAGATCTTGTGGAAATTCTCCACCATCTCTCCTTCCCGGGCCGGGTCCACTTCCAGGTCCACGTGAAGCTGGATCGGCCTGTGATGGGCAGCATGGGAAGCGCGCCCCGAGACGAGCCCGATTCCCAGAAAACCAAGAAGACAGTTGCGACGATTCATGCGGTGATTCTACCGCACGCCGATGTGCCGCGCCGTTTGCGCGGAATCTCCGTGGCGGCGTGGACCTCAGCAGAGACGGCTGATTGATCGTCCGTTTCCGGTTCGCCACATTGGTCCACCGGAGTTCGGCGGTTGGGAAACCGCCGCTCCTGTTCGGTCTATAATTGCCTTCGTGCGCCGCTTCTTTCTCTGCCACTACCATGAGATCGGGCTCAAGAAGGGGAATCGAGCCTTCTTCGAGAGGCGCCTCTGCCAGAACATCCGCAAGGCTCTGGCGGAGTTTCCGTACAAATCGGTTCGCCGGATCTCGGGACGGATTCTGGTCGAAGTGCCCGGGGACGCCCCACATGAGCGGATCGGACAACGCCTGCAGAAGGTATTCGGACTGGCGTCCTGTGCTTCCGCGTGGCTCTCGGGACAATCTCTGGAGGATCTGGAGCGAAATCTCTGGACGCTGGTTCGGGACCGGGAGTTCGACACGTTCAAGATCGAGGCGCGGCGTGCTCAGAAGAGCTTTCCGCTGACGTCACCCGAACTGAACCGCCTTCTGGGATCCCATGTGGTGGAGCGTTCGGGAAAAGGAGTCAACCTTTCGGCTCCCGATCTGACCTGCCACGTCGACATCGTGGAACGTTACGCCTTCCTCTACTTCTCCAAGCTGCCAGGCGCCCGTGGACTTCCCGTCACCACTTCGGGCCGGGTCGTCGTGCTCCTTTCAGGTGGGATCGACTCCCCGGTGGCGGCGTACAAGATCATGAAGCGGGGATGTCCGGTGACCTTCGTCCATTTTCACAGTTACCCCTTCACCAACCTGGAATCACAGGAGAAAGTTCGCCGGCTGGTGAGGTTGTTGAACCAGTACCAATTTGAATCCGTCCTTTATCGTGTGCCGTTCGCCCAAACCCAGCGTCAGATCGTCGCCCTGACGCCGCCGGAGACCCGGGTGGTCTTCTATCGGCGATTCATGTTGAGGATCGCCGAGAAGCTGGCCCTCAAGGAGGGCGCGCTGGCCCTGGTGACCGGCGACAGTATCGGGCAGGTGGCCTCCCAGACGCTGGCGAACCTGTCAGTCATTTCCAGTACCGTTGGCATGCCCGTGCTCCGACCCTTGGTGGGGGACGACAAGGAGGAGATCATCCAGACCGCCAGGCGTATCGGGACCTTTCCCGTCTCCATCTTGCCCGACGTGGACTGCTGTTCCCTGTTCGTGCCCAAACACCCCGAGACTCGTGCGCGAGTGGCCGCGATCGAGGAGATCGAGGCGGCTCTCGACGTGGAAGAGCTGGTGGCGGCCGCACTGGACGGCGCCGAACGGGAGATCCTCGAATCGTCTCCCCCGGAATTGCCGGCAGCCGAGGCAACCCCCAGTCACGGGAACGCCTCGTCATGACGCGATCTGCTCGGACTATTCGCGGCGCCGCCGGATTCGTTCTTTCGACCGCACTCCTGGCCGGTGGCCCCGGAGGCGCCTCCGGGGGGCCCAACGAGGCGACAGTCCGAGTGGAGCAACTCCTCCAGCGGCTGGAGACGCAATCCAATTCTTCCGAGTCCCGTCCCGAAACCCACGTCCTCACTGAAGAGGATCTCAATGCGTTTCTGGACTTCCGCTTGCGGAAATACAATCCCAAGGGGGTCGAATCGGTGAGGGTGGTCTTCCGCCAAGATCGTCTGCTGGTTCAGGCCGACGTCGACCTCAGCCAGGTCGTCTCGAGCCGGAAGGCTCCCGAGGCGGGCCTCTTGGCTGCACTCCTCGGCGGACGCCACCAGGTGGAAGTGGACGGAATCCTGGAGGTGGAGGACGGGCGCGGACGATACCGTTTGGTGGGATTGAGCCTGGATGGGGTCACCTTCCCCGCCATGCTGTTGGACTCGCTCATGGACCGTCTCATCGAAGCGACTCAGCTCCCCGTCGATCCCCGGAAGCCCTTCACCATGCCGTACGGCATCAAAGATGTCACAATAAGTCCGGGCCGGGCCACGATCCAGACCTGACTCGCGGACCCGATCCTTCCATCCTGAGATCAAGCCAAAGGGGCGACGAGTGCTGGAACGAATCGAGGCACACGTTCGGGAGGGTGCTCTCCATATCAGCAAGGTCCTGGCGGCCGAAGGCTTCCGGGTCTATTTCGCCGGAGGCGCCGTCCGGGATCTGCTCCTGAACCACCGCGTCACCGAGATCGACATCGCAACGGCAGCTCCTCCCGGGGTCGTGGAGAGACTCTTTCCCCGCACCATCGGTGTGGGACGCGATTTCGGAGTCGTGGTGGCCGTGGTCGGCGGCAACAATTACGAGATCGCCACCTTTCGGTCCGAGTCCGGCTACACGGACGGAAGACATCCGGGAAGGGTCCGGTTCACCGACGCGCGGCAGGACGCGCTGCGGAGGGACTTCACCGTCAATGCTCTCTTCCTGGACCCGGACACCGAGAACATCATCGACTTCACCCACGGACGGCAGGACCTGGAGCGGGAGCTGATCCGGACCGTCCGGGATCCCCGGCTGACGTTCGGAGAGGACAAGCTCCGGGTGCTCAGGGCGATCCGGTTCGCCTGCCAGCTTGGCTTTCGAATCGACGATCCCACCTACGACGGCGTGACTCTCTATGCTCATGATCTCTCCCAGATCAGTTGGGAGAGAATCCGGGATGAGATCCTGAAGATTCTATGCGGTCCCGCACCGGCGCGGGGTCTGTCGCTGCTGTCCGACTCGGGCGTGCTGGAGGCCGTCCTGCCGGAGGTCTTCGAGATGCACGGCGTAATGCAGCCTCCGGCATTCCATCCGGAAGGGGACGTCTTCCAGCACACGCGGCTCATGTTCTCCCTGGCTCGGAACCTGAGCCCGACCCTGGCCCTGGGAGTGTTGCTTCACGACGTGGGCAAGCCGGACACCTTTGCTTTCGGGGATCGGATCCGATTCGACGGGCATGACGAACTGGGGGCCCGGATGGCCGAAGATATCTGCCGCCGGCTCAAGCTCTCGGGTGCGCAGATTCAGCAGGTGGTCCGTCTGGTCAAGGACCATCTCCGTTTCATGCACGTCCGGCAGATGCGGGAGAGCACGCTCCGGCGCTTGCTTCGAACGGAAGGGTTCGATGAACACCTGGAGTTGCATCGCCTGGACTGTCTGGCGAGCCACGGCGATCTTTCCAACCATCGCTTCTGCGCAGAAAAATTGCGCGAGCTGAATCAGGAGGCGCTGTCCCCTCCGCCGTTGATCAACGGGCACGATCTGATCGCGATGGGTCTGAAGCCCGGGCCCATATTCTCCAAGATCCTCAAGCAAGCCGAAGATCTCCAACTGGAGGGGATTCTGACCGCGCGGGAAGAGGCGCTGTCCTGGGTTCGGAAGACCTGTCGATCGAACTTTTCGTAACTCCCGGTTCACCGGCCGAGACCTATCTTATCGTCGAATCCGGTGTTATAAATGGGGCACCATGACACTCAGAATTCTGTTCTCCGCCGTTTTCTTGATTGCGTCACTGGCCCAGTTCAGTTGCTCGGAACCGCCGCCGCCGGAGCCTGAGGCTCCGGTCGACCTACCCCCACCCAAACCAAAACCGGGGGACATGGTTCTGATCCCTGCGGGGGAGTTCATGATGGGAACCGACAACGTCCCGAAGAACGCGGCCGGCCTGGAGACACCTGCCCACAACGTGACGATGAAGCCCTACCAGATCGACGTCTACGAGGTCACCAACGGCCAATGGATCAAGTTCCTGACCGAGAGTGGCACCAAGGTGGAGAGCAACTGGCGGCCCATGTACTCGATCGGGAAGGAGGACGTTCCCGTCACCAATGTGACTCTGGACGACGCCAAGGCCTACTGCGAGTGGGCCGGCAAGCGCCTACCCACCGAGGCGGAGTGGGAGCGGGCCGCCCGAGGACCGGAGAACCTCCCCTTCCCCTGGGGCGATACCTACGATCCGAGCAAGTCCAACACCAATGACACGAGTTACCACCGCCCGGTCGACGTCGGAATGTTCGAGACGGACAAGAGCGGCTACGGCGTCTACGACATGATGGGCAACGTGCAGGAGTGGACCAGCGACCGGCTCCGGCCCTATCCCAAGAGCAAGGCTCGCAACAACGATGCGTTCAAGTCCCGGTTCAGGCTCTACGCTCTGAGAGGCTCCTCCTACGCCTTCAAGGGGGTCAGCATGACCCTGATGACCCGCAGCGGCTACCCGGCCAAGGCCCAGTACGGGACTGGTTTCCGTTGCGCCAGAGATGCTGAGGAAGAGACTTCCGCGGAGGGCGCCGGAGAACAGTAACCTGGGCGACGGCCCCATGACCCAGGCAACGAGCGAGCTTGACAAGTTCTCCCCCATTCAACTACGATCTCCCGTCTCTGTTGCGGGGTGGAGCAGTCTGGTAGCTCGTTGGGCTCATAACCCAAAGGTCGGGGGTTCGAATCCCCCCCCCGCTACCAATTTCACGTAGCCGGTATTTCTCACCGGGCGGGCGATCATCGCGCCGGGCCTTCGCCTTCAACGTGTGTTTGCGACCGAATACGTAGGCAGTGTCTACGGTTGCGGGAACATGCGCGCACTGAAGATTGATCCACTCCATATTCTCCTCAGCGATCCGGTGCGGCATTTGGTCCGGACCTCCACAATTCCTCATTATTCTCTGCACTCAGGCTCTTCTTGGTTCCGCAACCGAAGCGGAAGAATCCGTTCCCCGCTCATGAAAAAACTAGGAGATGTGAAAATGAAAGCCAGCCGTTTCAGCCGTCTGGCCGTGTCGATCACCCTGTCTGCGGCGTTTGCGACACCACCGGCGTTCGCACACCAGACCGCTACGGAGGAAGAACGATGCCTCGAGGTCCGGGTACTGGACCCTTCGTCCGCATCGATCCAGGGTGCCACGGTCACCATCGGGGATCGGCAGGAGAGGACCGGCAACTCGGGTGCCGCCAGCTTCTGCGGGCTTGGATCCGGACCCCACTGGGTCATCGTGACAGCCGAGAACTTCCAGATCGACGAAGGCTCCGTGGACCCATCGGATGGTATGGTCACCATTACCCTCCAAGCGCGCCTGGAAACGGAACTGGTGGTCGTCGGTAGCCGCGCCCAACCACGGTCGGTGACCGAATCTCCCGTCCCCATCGACGCCATCCCGTTGGAGGACGTCATCAGCCAGGGCGCCACCACCCTCGACTATCAGTTGCGGACCCTGGTCCCCTCATTCAACGTGGCCACCCATCCCATCAGTGACGCGGCCACGCTGGTACGGCCGGCCAGCCTGCGCAACCTTGCCCACGATCACACTCTGGTGCTGGTGAACGGCAAGCGCCGCCACCGCTCGTCGGTCATCGCCTGGTTCGCCGGAGTGACGGACGGTGCCCAGGGTCCGGACATCTCCACCATCCCCTCCATCGCGTTGCGCCAGGTAGAGGTGCTGCGGGACGGTGCGTCGGCCCAATACGGCTCGGACGCCATCGCCGGCGTCATCAACTTCCTGCTCAAGGACGCCCGGGAGGGAGGCAGCATCGAATTCAACACCGGCACCTACCACGCGGGCGATGGTGATTCATACACCATCGCCGGCAACGTGGGACTGCCTCTCGGCGAGACCGGATTCGCCAACCTCAGCCTGGAGTACGGCAACTCCGACCCGACGAACCGTAGCGTGCAACGCGCCGATGCGGCGGCCCTGATCGCAGCCGGCAACACTGCCGTGGCCGACCCGGCGCAGATCTGGGGCAACCCGACCATCGAGGGCGACGTGAAATTCTTCGGCAATTTCGGACACCTTTTCTCCAATGGCACACAGCTCTACGGCCACACCAACTACGCCGAGAAGAAGGTGACGGAAGGGTTCTACTTCCGGAATCCCAACAACCGGGCCAACATCTACAGTCTCGACGGCGGCGAGACGTTGATGATCGCCGACGTGCTGGACGCTCGTGACGGTGTCGTCGACGGATCGGCAAACTGTCCCACCGTGCGGATCACCGACAACGTGGCGGACCAGGCCGCCTTGGCGCGGGTGTTCGAGGATCCGAACTGCTTTTCCTTCCGGGAGATCGCTCCAGGCGGGTTCACGCCCCAGTTCGGCGGCGTGGTCACGGACATGTCGGTGGTGGGCGGCGTGCGGGGAATCCTGGCCAACGGCATGAACTGGGACGCCAGCGCCAGCTACGGCGCCCACGAGTCGGACTTCTTCTTCAAGAACACCGTCAACGCCTCACTGGGACCCGAAACTCCGCGTGACTTCGATCCGGGCCTGTACCGTCAGGAGGACGTGAACCTCAACTTCGACGTCTCCTATGCCGCCACCGACATGATCAACATCGCGGGCGGCGCCGAGTGGCGCAACGAGCGTTTCGAGATCGGCGCCGGCGGGAGGCCCTCCTGGGAGGTGGGACCCTACGCCGCGCAGGGTTTCGTCTCCGGTTCCAACGGCTTCCCCGGATTTCCCGACTATACGGCGGGGGCCTGGGATCGCAGCAACGTGGCGCTCTACGGAGACCTGGAACTGCAGGACCCGGGCGACCGGTGGCTGGTGGGCGGCGCGCTCCGATTCGAGCACTTCGACCTCTTCGGCTCCACCACCAACGGCAAGCTGTCGGCCCGTTTCGGGCTGAGCGATGCAGTCTCGGTGCGGGGCGGAATCAGCACCGGGTTCCGCGCCCCGACGCCCGGCCAGCAGAACACCCTGAACGTTCAGACCACCATCGACCCGGAGACACTCCAACTGGTCGACAGCGCCAACGTCCCCTCCACCTTTCTGGCAGCGGAGCTGAAGGGGGGCAAGCCTTTGGAGCCCGAGACCTCCGTCAACACCACGGCCGGCCTGGTGGTCGACACGGGACCGTTCACGCTGACGGCCGACTATTTCCGCGTCGACCTCTCCAACCGCCTCGCCCTGTCCCAAACGTTCACCCTCACGGATGACGAGCGCGCGCTGCTGATCTCGGAGGGGATCGCCTCCGCCGGCACGCTGGCCTTCTTTCGGTTCTTCATCAACGACTTTTCGAGCCGGAACCAGGGGATCGACCTGGTTTCGACATACACCCCACCCGGGCTGGCCGGAAATACGGTGTTCAGTTTCGCCATGAACTACACCCACACGGAACTGACGACAGAGTCGGCTCTGCTCACCCCGGGAGATGTCCTGGGCCTGGAGCGCGGTGTGCCCCGGATCCGATGGAACGCCGCCGTCAACCAGAGGGTGGGCCGCGTCGGTTTGCTGGGCCGCCTGAACTACTTCGGCTCGTGGGTCGACCACTTCGACGCCCGGTTCGTCCGCGGCGCCGATTCACCCCTTCTGGAAGGCCGCTATATCGTCGACCTGGAAGCGAGCATTCGGCTGGGAAAAAAAGTGACGCTGGCGTTCGGCGGCCAGAACATCCTGAACACCTTCTCGCAGCGGATGGACCTCTTCGCCGATATTTTCGGACTCCCCTACAGCCAGTTCACCCCCTGGGGGCTGAGCGGCGGCTACTACTACGCCCGCCTCAACTACACGTGGGGGAGCAGTTTTTAGGCCACGTTCGACGAAAGGTCGATCCGGGTCCGCTCGCTCACCTGCCGGCCTCTATGGTCCCCTTCGACCGTCCAGCGATCAGAAGCACCCGTAGGGGCACACCTCGTGTGTGCCCTCTGTGACAACCCACTGGAACGCCGTCTTTGAAGAATCCAGGTCACCCGATTTCGGCCCTAATTTTATCGAAGTCGCTTCATGGACCCACCCAATGTTCCACGGGCCTGGACAGGAACTCGTCCACAGTGATGCCATCCCATCCGATCAACAAGCGTCGGGTCGGCTGAAATGCTTTGGCGAAGGCTGCCATTCCCGGCAGTGCCTGTTTACTGCGGCCGCTCTTGACTTCAATTGCCGTCAGCGTCCGTCCTGCACTCACCACGAAATCGACCTCTCGGTTGCGATCCCGCCAATAAAAGACCTGGCAGAAGCCGGCAGAAGCCGAATTCGCCAGATGAGCCCCCACGGCAGACTCGACCAGCCTTCCCCAAAACTCGGTGTCCGCTCGCGCCTGGTCCACCGTGAGGCCGCACCCGGAAGTCATCAGAGCCGTGTTGAAAATTTGAAGCTTCGGGCTGGAGCTACGTCGCCGTACGGCAGCACCTGCGTACTTCTGCAAACCGGTGACCATGCCCGCACCCGCCAGCAGATCGAGATAGTGAGCCAACGTCGTCGTGTTCCCGGTATCTTGAAGCTGCCCCAGCATCTTGGTGTAGGAAAGGATCTGTCCCGAATACGCACAGCCCAATTCAAACAACCGGCGTAATAGTGCAGGTTTGTCCACCCTGGAGAGCAACAAGACATCTCGGGAGATGGTGGTTTCGATGAGCGAGTCGCGGATGTAGCGGGACCACCGATTCGGCTGTGTGATCAGCGGAGTTGCGCCGGGGTAGGCTCCGTAGAACAAGAAATCTTCCAAGGACCAACCGAATGCGGTTCGCATCTCGGGGAATCCCCAGTGCGGCAGGTGCAGGATCTCGAAACGCCCGGCGAGACTTTCCGTCAAGCCTCGACCGATCAGGAGCGGCGCCGAACCGGTCAACACGACCTTGAGCCGGCGCCCGGTTCGCGTGTCTTCGTCCCACAACCGTTTGACGGCCTCGGCCCAATTGGGAACCTTCTGCACCTCGTCCAAGACGAGAAGAGCATCCCCAGGCCCGGCGCCTTCGGCCATGAGCCGTGCAACGTCCCATTGTCCGGCGATCCAATCGGGGCCCCGCAAGGTCGGCTCGTCGGCGCTGGCGTAGTGATGGAGTAAACCGCACTGCTCGGCGACCTGTGTGACCAGGGTGGTTTTACCGACCTGGCGAGCCCCGGTGACAATCTGGAGGAAACGTCGCGGTTCGAGCAGCCGGGCGTGCAATTCTGCGGCGTGAGGACGCGAATACGCCAAATTACTCAACACGATGAGTAATTTTACTCTTTGTATTGAGTAAATGGAAACGATGCCTGGAGATTATCCATCGACGGTAGGAGTCGCAAGCCAGCCGACGGGCAGCACAGATTCCGAACCAGGATCGGTTCCGGCATCAGGGCCAATAACCGTCAGTATTGAAGGAGACAAAGGCCCCCTTCCATCCCTGGGGCCCCCGCTTCCATACGAAGATCAACTTGCCCCGCTGTCCCTGTCTCTCGCCCCCGGCGGCTGGACTCGTCTCCAACAGGTAGACACCATTCTCGAAGGCCCAGTCTCCGGCGACCGTCTTGGACCCGGTGAAGGCGAAATCGTGGATCCGGTTTTCTTGCAGGAGCCTGCGGGCCCAGGCGGCCACTTCTTCCCGTGAGGAGATCGTCGGGCGGCCCGGAGGCATGACGGCCACGCCCTTGTCCAGGTGGGACTGGATCCATTCCTCCACCGTTCCCTCGTTCATGGCCCGGATGAAGGCGGAACGCATGCGGGCCAACTGGGCGCGATCCTCTTTCCGGTCTGTTTTCGTACCCGATTCAGACACCGTGGTCCAGGGTCCTCCGACACAGGAACAGATGAGAATCGCGGCGAGGACGAAGGTTCGTTCCAAAACTTGTTTCATTTTGACCGTCCGGACTTGTCTGCAGAGAGGAACTGGAAGGAATATAGTTTCGTGTCCCGCATGACGAAACGCGACTTGACGGGCTCGCCGGCCAGCGAGCCGAGGCCGGGAGTTCCCCGCCAACTGGCCAGGATGCGAATGTAGTTGCCGTTGATGTCGTCGGCCTCCTCCAGGGTGAATCCGGGCAACGGCTTCCCCTCCTGATCCAGGATCTCCACCTGTAGAAGGCCTCCTGCGCCCGTGGACAGGTTCAGTTGCAACCGATCACCGGTGAAGACCATCGGATCTGGGACATCTCCGTCAAAGACTACACTTGGAGGCGCGCCGTGCCTATACTGTCCGCCGCAGGCGCCTCCCGGGAGAACCCTTATGAACAAGTACTTCCGCCTTTTTGCCGCACTCCTGATTGCTCTTCTGTTGTCCGGATGTTCCATCCAGGAATCCAACCCCGCCGAAACCGGCGGCGCGACGCAGGAGGAGACCCGGCGCCCGGGCGGGCTGAGGCTGCTTCTGAACAGCGATGGCGGCGATGCCGCCCTGATGGCTTTCGAACCTCCCATTACGCCGCTGCAACTTTGCCGGGCGGTGAACGAGATCGAAGGGACCCAGGTGGACGTCTTCATCCAGTGCATCCAGTGGAGCGACGAGCAGATGCTCTACCCCACCCAGGTCACCGAAGTCTACGCCAAACCCATCAGCGACGACCACAAGCGGGACTTCGAGAAGCATCCCGGTATTCGACGCTGGGCGAAAAATGTCGACGCCTTGCTCGAAGCGGGCCAGAATCCGTTGGAGATCTGGAGTCACCGAAGCCGTGAGGCGGGGATGCAATTCTGGCCCAGCCTGCGGATGAACGACATCCACAAGGACTGGTCGGAGCGCTGGCCCTCCTTCCGGAGCCAGTGGGAACGGGCCAATCCCCAGGTTCGCCTCGGATCCGCCGTACCCGACCGTTATCTGCATCACTCGAACCGCTCTCCCCAGCCCTCCCACGGTTACTCCTGGGCCATGGACTATGCCTTGGAAGAAGTGCGCGACCGAAAGCTGGCCATCATCGAAGAAGTGTGCACCAACTACGACGTGGACGGCTTCGAAATGGATTTTCTGAGCCACCCTTACTACTTCAAGAAGGGGGAGGAAGCCCGGGGAGTGCCTCTGATGAACGACTTCGTTCGTCAAGTCCGCATGCGGATGGACAAGATCGGTGAGACCAAGGGGCGAAAGCTGACGCTGCTGGCACGGGTCCTCCCTTCTCTGGAACTCAACGAGAGGATTGGATTGGACGTCCGGTCCTGGATCCGGGAGGGATGGGTGGACATAATCGCGCCCGCGACCCGGGGCTATCTGGACATTTCGGCGGATTTGACGCCTTTTGTGGAGCTGGCGCGGGGGACCGGCGTCGAAATTTCCGGCGGCCTGTCCGACCTCTACGTGCGCGACTATACGGGGAGCAAGACCGGCCGGGCCTCCCTCGAGATGCTGCGAGCGGCAGCGGCGGCCGCCTGGCAGGCCGGCGTGACGAGCTTGCATCTCTTCAACTACGACTGCCACGCTACCGGCAAGGGCAAGCCGGGGACGCTGTTCAGTCCCGAAGAGCTTCAGGCCTTGAAGGAGATCGGTAATCCGTCCGTGATCGCCCGCCAGGACAAGCACTACTACGTGACTCGCGAGATGGGTGGGCTGACACCGGAGGCGGGAGGAGAGATGCAGCTTCCCACCGAGATGGTCCGCGGAGACACCCGGGAACTTCGGTTCCTGGTAGGAGATGACGTGGCTTCGGCAAAGGCGGACGGCGTGCTGGAGTCCGCTTGGCTTCTGGTGTCCCTGGAGGGATATGACCGTTGGGACGACGATCTGCGGGTGCGGTTGAACGGCCGCAGGTTGCGGGGACGGTTCCAGGGGGACGCCCTGCGTTTCGAAGGCGTGACCCCGAAGCAAGGAAAGAACCTGTTGTCTCTGAACCTCCGGAACCGGCCGGCTTCGCGCCAGGACCCCATCCGGATCCAAGGCGTCGAGCTGCTCATCGATTACCGGGAATGAACCGGACGATCCACGGCTGGAGCCTGCTGGGTCGTTCCCTGGAGAGGGAGAAGCTGCACTGGACGCTCGGAGAACAGCGCAAACTCTGGAAACGAGGACGGTAGACCGTCGACACGGGTGAAGTCGTAGGGGCACCCGTTCGGGGTGCACTCTTTCTGCGGGAAATACAAAGGGGGGACTGTCGTCCCCCCTAGACTCCTTGGCAGCGCCCGAAACGCGCCGCTCCCAAATCGGCGCCTGAAAGACGCCGCTCCGTCGCCACTCCCCTAGAAGTTTTCCCCCCAGGAGTAGCCGACCCGGACATAGTAGTAGCCGCCGTTGAAGCCGAACGGCCCGAATTGGCCGTAACGGTTGCCCACTCCGGCGAGTGCGCCCGGATTCTCGTCCGGGTAGGTATTGAAGACGTTCTGCGCCCCGAACGACAGCTTGAGGTCTTTGATCGGGATGCCGAGCTCGACATCCACCAGCGGCTTGCCGGAGTACAGCGGGTACAGGTGCGACATCGACGTGCCCATCGCGGCGCGCGCGTCCTCCCGATCCCAGTACGAACCGTAGTAGTGCAGCCGGGCCATCAGGGTCCAGCGGCTTGTGGTGTGGGTGGCCCCGAAGTTCCAGCGAATCCGCGGCAGCCCCAGGGTCAGCGACGTGACTCGGTCCGTGTCGAAGTGCTCCTCGCTGAACTCGGTCACTTCCGTGTCGGTGAAGTTGAAGACGCCGGTAAACGTGGTCCGTCCGCCGATGGCCAGCGGCGTCCAGGACGCGACGACGTCGACCCCCTGCGTGAGGGTCGAGAAGTCGTTCACGAAGAAGCGGAACGCGGCGAGGTTGCCGGCTTCGGTTATCCCGTCGGCCAGCAGCGTCGTGACCTCGGCCTCCGAAAGGTTGTAGTTCCTCGTGATGGTGAGCCGGTCCGACACGTCAACGCGGAAATAGTCGGCGGTGACGGTGAACGGACCACCGGTGTCGACAACCGCCCCGAACGAGTAGTTGGTCGACTGTTCCGGCTGCAGGGGCACCCCGCCTCGAAGTGCCGCGACCGGCGATGTGGACGGAAGGGTGGCGTTGTTGATCAGGTCGTTCAGCTCGTAGTCGAACTCGGTCGTCACGTTCAGCACGTTCTGCTGACCCGGCGTCGGGGCGCGGAATCCGCTGCTGACCGCGGCGCGCAGCGCGAAGATGTCGGTGAAGCCGTAGCGCCCCGACAGCTTGCCGTTGATCGTCGTGCCGAAACTGTCGTAGAAGTCCTCGACGCGTACGGCGCCGCCGACATTCCAGTCGTTGGCGCCGCCATGCAGCTCGACATCGCCGTAAAACGCGTAATTGGCGCGGTCCCAGGTGCCGGCGTTCTCGGGTCGGACGCCGTTGTAGCCGTTGGAGCCGGAACTGAAGCCCTGCGCAACGTAGGGGCCGATCGCCCAGGACGCCGGATCACCTTCGCCGAGGTGATACTGCTCGTTCCGCCACTCGAATCCCCCAGCGACGTTGACCATGTCGCTGGCGGCGTACGAAATGTCCGTGTTGAGGCTGTTTTCGGTCTGCTGCAGCAGGTTCGGCTCGAACCGGGTCGGGCTCTCGGGACCGAGAGAGGCGTTGACCGTGTCGAAGATGAAGGTCTGTACGTAATTCCGGCCGGTGGAACCGCTGATGTCCCAGTTGAGTCCGTTCCCCGTGGTCCCGCGCAAGCCGGAGACCAGTGAGTAATCGTAGACGTCGCCGCCGAACTGGGGCGTGAAGCCGCCCGGCAGGCCGTTCGGTGCGCCAAGGAACGGCTGGTGGAACGTGAAGCAGTTCGGATCGTTGCGGACTGCCGCGAAGGCGGTCTGATCCGGCGTGCCGTCGACGATGTTGACCGTCGGGCAATTGGCCGAGCCCCTGCCCGCCGCGGCCAGCGCGTCGCCGACCAGCAACGTATCGCCGCCGTCGATCGAATACACGTTGCCGCGGTTGTTGGGATTGCGGTAATAGAAGCCGCCAGTCACCAACTTGCTGGCGTAGTTCGTGTGGCCGTAGAACTCCACCCGATCACCCCCGGTGCCGAAGTTGGCGAACAGCTTCAGGTCGTCCTCGACCAGCGGCGTGCCCCACACTCGCGACGTGGTCCGCACATTGGTGTTGCCGCCATTGATCACCGCCGTCGTGCCGTTGTCATTCACGGCCCGATTGGTGGGATTCGTGGCGCCGTACTCGAGGCTGATATTGACGAACCCTTCGGGGCCGAGCGGCAGACCCACGTTACCGGCGAAAGCGTAGTTCATACCGCGACCACCGATGCCGTTGCACGAGCGGCCGATGGGACCGCACGAGCCCGGGTCACCGTCGTTCTCGTCGAAGTACTGGCCGGTTCGAAATTCCACGCTGCCCCCGGAGCGGGCGTTCTTCAACTCGAAGTTGATGACGCCGGCAATGGCGTCGGAACCGTATTGCGCGGCCGCGCCGTCGCGCAGCACCTCGACCTGCCGCAGAGCGATGGCGGGTATGGTGGACAGATCCGGCCCCTGCGCCCCGTCGGCAATACCATTGCCCAGCCAGGCGATTACGGCCGCGCGGTGGCGGCGCTTGCCGTTGACGAGGATCAGCGTGTGGTCCGGGGCCATGTTGCGCAGGTTGGCCGGCCGCACGATGGTGGCCGCGTCGCTGATGGGCTGGGTGTTGACGTTGAACGAGGGGGTCAGCGTGCGCATCAGGTCGGTCACGTCGGTGGTTCCCTGATTGGTGAAATCCGCGCCGCCGATCACGTCGACGGGAACCATCGATTCGGTGCTGGACCGCGCTTCGGCGCGGGTCCCGACGACGATCAGTTCGGTCTCCAGGAGGACCTCCAACGTGAAGGCGACTCTGCCCTCGGATTTCTGCACCAGGTCTTCCAGCACCTGGAAGTTGGGAGCGACGATCACGACCGCATGAGGAGCCGGGCCGAGATCGCAGAATTCAGCGGCCCCGGAGTCGTCGGTGGTCTTTTCCTGATCTCCGATCAGTACCGACGCGCCGGCTATCGCCGCGGCTGACGGATCCAGAACCCGGACCTCAAGACATTGGCCGGCAACGGAACCCGTAGTCAATAGGGTTGCCAAAGTCAGTACCGCAAGAACGCCGACTGCGCGTAAGCACAGCCTTGCAGGAAACCACCGATGTCGCGAGAACGATGACGCCATGATGTGCCTCCAAATAGTTTTTGCTACCCAGTTTCGTGTGCGAGTGCAAGTTGGTCAACGTTATATCCGGTCACTCTGACGCGATGCCATGAGGGGGGCACCAGTTCATTGCGCCTCGTCCAATCATGGAACGGTCACGCCAGCGTCACAATTATTTCACATGGGGTCCGACTTTGGTACCGGCACACTCAGGCGCCCTGGGCCGCAATTCAAACGGCCCGCCGTGCCTGCCATGAACCGCCGGGCTCCGCCGCTTCGTCAGCCGGCCTGAATGACTCGCGTCTTCGGATCGAACACCATGCGCTTGCCGCTCCAGTAGGCGTCGGTGGCCATGATGCAGGCGATGGAGTGCCCGTAGCCGGCCTCGACGGGACAGAAGAGCCCCTTGGGGTCGCGGCGGCGCACGGCGTCCAGCCAGTTGGTCATGTGAACCATTCCCATTTCGTCCATGTCTTCGGACTTGCGGGGAACGACGATGGAATCCCGGATCTTTCCCTCGGAGTTCACGCCCCGGCCGGAAAATTGCCAATCCGAGTCGGGGTTGGAGAAGGACTCTCCCTCGAAGCTCCCCAGGGTGCCGTGGACCCGGGTTCCGTTGCCGTAACCGTTGATCCAATTGGTGGAGTAGACGGCCAGGAACTTCCCGTCACCCTTCTGGTACTCCAGGGTGACCTCCTGGGTGTCGGGATTCTCCCGGTAATCCTTCCACTTGTAGATCCCGCCGTGGGAAACGGCGCTCACCGGATAGGAAACTCCGGTCAACATGTGGGCCAGATCGATCCCGTGACTCATCCACTGGTCGATGATTCCGCTGGAAAAGTCCTTGAAGAGGCGGAAGCTGCGAAAGATGCGGGGATCGAAGGGCCGCTGTGGCCGTCCCATGAGCCAAGTGTTCCAGTCCAGGTCGCTCTCTCGCGCCATCAGGAGGTCCTTTTTCTTCCGGGCCCAGCGGTAGGGACTGTAGAAGCTCCAGTGGAGGTCCACCTTGACCACGTCGCCGATCAATCCGTCGGCGATCATGCGGGTGGCCTTCCGGTACCTGGGATTGGCGCGCCTCTGGGTGCCGATCTGAACGATGACTCCCGCTCTGTGCACGGCATCCAGGGCCTCGTTGGCCTCGGAGAGCACGTTGGACATGGGTTTCTCGCAGTAAGCGTCCAGCCCGGCATCGGCGGCCAGCTTCAGGATCTGGGCGTGGGCGTGGTCGGGGGTGGCGATGATGAGCGCATCCAGCTCCTTGTCGGCCAGGATCTCCTCATGATGCCGGTAGATCTTGGGCGCCCGGCCCTCCTTTTCCTCGACCAGTGCAGCGGCCCGATCACGGCGATAGTTCCAGAGATCGCACACCGCCGTCATGCGGGCTCCATATTGGCTCCCACTTTCGAGAAACCGCTTCAGAAGCCCGGTGCCGCGCCCTCCCGGACCCACGATCCCCACGTTGATGTTGTTGTTGACGTTGCGCGCACTGAGGATGCCGGGAAAACCGGCCAGCGCCAGTCCGGCCCCCGCCGAACGGGACAGGAAAGAACGCCGGTGAATGGACGATTGCGTCATGAGTCGTTTTCCTCCTTGGGGAATAACCGGATTTTTGGCCGAAATTAGCGACATATTACCCGCTACGTTCTTTCCGACACAAACATGACTCCTGAAACTTCACACTAGAACGTGATCTTCATCCCCACCTGGAGGGTACGGGGAGAAAACGCGGAGCTGATCTGGCCGAACAGGGGGCTGTTGGGATTGTGGCTGTTGGTGACACCGAGGCCGGTGATGCCGATGCCCTTGTTGGTGACTGCAAAATTCGTCCGATTGAGACTGTTGAAGAAGTCGAACCGGAGCTGGAGCCGCGCATCCTCCGTCACCGGGATCGGAAAGCTCTTGCGAACGCCGAGATCCAACGACGCGAACCAGGGGCCACTGACGGGGGACAGGCCCAGGGATCCCGCTTCCAACATGGCGGGATTCGCAAAGTACCGCGATTCCATTCCCCCACCGTCTGCAATCAGGCGGTGGTCGAACAGGATCACCCGGCCCTGCGAGTCGCGGAAAGACCCGGTCTTGTTCTGGAGTTCGCGGTTATCCATTCCCACGAGATGAACCGTATTGGTCAACGCTCTGGAGCCGCCCCGGTTGATGGTTCCTCGGCCGGAGATGAGGTTGACGACCTCGCCGGAACGGATCCTCAGGAATCCGCTGAGGTCCCATCCACCGGCAATGTAGTCCATGAATCCGCCGCTGCCCATCCACCTGCGCCCCTTGCCGAAGGGGACCTCCCAGACCCAGTTGGCATTGTAGGTATGGGTGATGTCGAAGTCGGGACGCATGATCTCCAAGTGTTGCTGGGCATTGTCGAAATACCCGCGGAAATTGGACTGGGAGCCGGCAAAATTCGTCAGCACCTTGCCCCAGGTATAGTTGAACTGCCCTGCGAATCCCCCTCGGAACTGCCGCCGGATCTCGAATTGGAGCCCGTTGTATTTGGAGAAGGCATGGTTGCCGACCACGTCGGCGACGAAGGCATTGGGATTGCGCAAGAAGAAGCTGATGGGAAGGGTTGCCCCGAACCTCTCGCCCCCTTCACCGTTGAAGAAGAACGCTCGGTTGGGCGCCAGGAACCCACCGATGTAATGCCCGATCTCGCCGTTTCGAATCCAGTTCTGAACGCCTCCGGACTGAAGGAACCCACCAAATCCAAGTCGGGGGAAGAGTTGCAAGGGTTCACCGGCGTACGGATCTCCATAGGCGGCCAGATTCCTTTGAGCTCGCCTGAAGTCGGTGACGAACTCCGGCGGCAGCAGCACCTGATTCAGATCGATGGCACGGGTCAGCTTGATGCCGTGGTTTCCCACGTAGCGCAACTCGACGGCGGTGTTCTGCATGATTTCATGCTGGAGGCCGATGTTCCATTGCTGCACATATGGGGTTCTCAGATTCTCGTCGATGGTGAAGAGGGCCGCGGTGGGATCGGCCAGGATCTGGTCGCGCGCGGTCCTGGGGACCTTGAATTCGGGTACCGGAATCGGCACCAAGCCGCCGCTGCTGAGGGTGCCGCCGATTCCACTGACGGTCTGCGTCAGGCTCAAACCATCGTTACCCCGAATCGCGTTGAGCGCCGTCGTGAAGTTGTTGTCAACCACGTAGTTGAGACCGTAGCCGCCGCGCAGAACGGTTTTGTCCGAGACTCGCCAAGCGAATCCGAGGCTGGGAGCGTAGTTGTTCAGGTCGTTCCTGAAGAACGGCCTTCCATTGGACGCACCTGCGAAATCGATGACGGCGTTGGGATCGAGCACGGACTCGGGGCCTCCCACCGGCAGCAGGGCCAATCCCCGGCTCTCGTCCGGGACCGAGTGAAATTCCCATCGAAACCCGAAATTCAAGGTGAACTCGGGGGCGACGCGCCAGGTATCCGCGAGATAGAAGTTGACGAAATTCTGATTGAGGAAGTTGGTCTCCGATGCCCCGTCCACGAACCCCGAACCCACCGACGCCACGTTGAACGTCTGATCGGCCTCGTCGACGACTCCGGCCAGGGTCGCCAGCATCCCGGAGGCCGCGCCCAAATCGCTGGAAGAGATGCCGCCGGGGAATAGGCCGGGAACCAACGGATCCGGATTCCCCGGGCCGAATCCGAGATAATAGGTCGGCACGATCCCCCCATCATTGAACGAATCGACTTTGGTCCAGCGAACGCCTCCACCGACCTTGATCGTGTGATTTCCGGTGACCCAGGTCAGGTTGTCCATCGCGTCCAGATTGCGGGTGTCACGGCCCTGGGCCATGAAGTCCTGTACCGGATTCGAGAATCCGCCGGCGAAATCGAGCCGGTACCCCGGCGCAAAAGTCTCGTTGGTGAAAAAACCGACGCTGGCGGCCTGGAAACCGAAACGCGCTTCATTGGTGACGGTCGGACTGAGTCCGCTCCGGAGGGAGAAGGATCCCAGCCGGCGGTCGGACCCCTGGCCTGCTCCCGGAAGCCCCGGGAAGACGGAATCGATGCCGTTGAACGCTGAGTTGGGGACATCAAGTGTGAATTGGTGAAAGGTCCCGGTGAGGGAGTGGTTGGAGTTGATCTCGTAGTCTCCCCGGAAGACCACCCATTCGCTGGTGGTGGAATCGGGACTGTTGAACCGGAACCCTGCGGTATTCCTCCCGTCGCCGGCGGTGGAGTCGTTGGGCGGCGGAGTCAGGCTGATCAGGGACTGGATAATTGGGTCCGGGCTCAGTCCGGTGAGCTCAAACAGGTTCAGTGTGGCCAACTCACCGGTGTCCTGCCGGACGTAGGTGAAATTCCCGGCGCGGGCCGGGTTCCTCAGGACGGTCCGGACCACGGAGACGGTAGAAGGACTGGGCTCCCGCTCGTAGTTGAAGAAGAAAAAGAGCTTGTCCTTCAGGATGGGACCGCCCAGGTTGAAGCCGTACTGATGGTTCAGGAGCCTCTCCTTGGGGACTCCGGCGGCGTTGTTGAAGAAATCGGTGGCGTTGAGCGCGTCGTTCTGATGGTAGTAGAAAAGTTCCCCGTGAAACTCGTTGCTGCCGGAACGGGTCACGAACTGCGTCTGGGACGCTCCGAGTCCGGCGTCGACCTCCGAGTTGGCGGTGGTGACGTTGATCTCCTCAATGAAGCTCTCCTGGACCGGAATGACACCGAAGAGGGCATCGGTCCGGATAAATGTGTCCTGGTTGTTGATCCCGTCCAGGGTGAAGTTGTTGAAGGTTCCTCGAGTCCCGTTGATGGAGGCCGTTCTGGCCCCTCCCACGCTGGTCACTCCCGCTTGCGTGAGCGCGAGTTGGGTCACATTGCGGCCGTTCAAGGGGAGCTCCTTCACCTGCTCCCGGTTGAGGTTGGTGTTGATCTCGGCGTTGACCTGGTTGATGACGGTCTGGGCCAGCGCCGCGCTCACGGTAACCTGTTCGTCGACCCCGCCGACTTCCAGCACGACGTCCACCGAGGCGGGCGTGGCCAGCTCGACCCGAACTCCCTCGATGACGGCGGTCTTGAAACCGGGGAGCTGAGCCGTGACTCGATAGGCTCCACGGGGAATCTGCGGAAACACGTAGAGGCCGATGTCACTCGTCACCGCTTCCGAGGCCGCATTGGTATCGACGTTGGTCAGTGTGACCGAAACGCCGGGCAGGACGGCGCCGCTCTGGTCCCGCACCGTCCCGTCGACCCGGGAGGTGAGAACCTGCGCCGCCGCCGGGATGAAGGTAGCCAGCAGGATGGCTGCGAATGGAATCATGCTTGTTCGAAATCGACGAACGGCACGGGCACTTGACTTAAACTGCATTTCACGTCCCCCCTATTGACGACAAGCCTGGGAACTCCATCCGAAAAATGTTTGGTCTGACGAGTCGAAAATTGTCATTCTATGGTCGAGAACGAATTTCGTTTTGATTATATCTGACCCTGCCCCAGTGTGGAACGATTTTCGGGCAGCCGCCATTCTTGCAACCGACCCGACGCCTCACTAGACTCGCCGGGCGACTCGTATGCGGCCTCGCCCGCATCTCCCACGGGACCGCAGCCGAACCGGCCGTTTCGGTGGGACCTTTCCGGGAAATTAGACAACAGGAACGGAAACATGGCCAGCAGAAAGATTTCGACGGCATTGGTACTGATGGGCGTTCTCCTGCTGGAGATGGCTTCATCGTGCGGAGCGCTGTTGGGCGCCAAAGGAACTCGAACCGAGGCCCGGGGCCTTCGTGGCGCAGTGGCGGCGGGTCATCCCCTGGTGGCCGGCATCGGTATGGAAATTTTTCACCAGGGGGGCAACGCCGTGGATTCGGGCGTGGCCATGATCCTGGCGGCCTCGGTGGTGGAGTTCAATTCCTTCGGATTCGGGGGCGAGATGCCCACCCTCATCTATTCCCCCAGGGAGAGGCGGGTCGTCTCGGTGAACGGCAACACCCGTTCCCCCCGTGCGGCCAACATCGAATGGTTCCGCAAGCAGGGTTACCGTTTGATCCCGGGAGACGGTTTCATGCCGGCGGGAGTCTGCGCCGTCCTGGGGGCGGTGGTTCTGAGCCTGGACCGGTACGGAACCCTGAGCTTCTCCCAGATCGTTCAGGGCGCCATCCGCTTGGCGGACGGGTTCCCGGTGGACGAGCGCTGGCGCCGTGGCATCGGTCGCAAGGAGACGGAGAAGTATCGGGGAGCCGAGACCTTCCGCCGGGATTGGCCCAGCTCGGGCGCGGCGTTTCTCCACGATGGCCGGGTCCCCGAGGTGGGGGAGGTAACCCGCCTTCCCGACTTGGCTCGCACCTTTCGCCGGCTGGCCGCAGCCGAGAAGGGAGCGCTGAAGAAGGGCGCCGGACGCAGCGAGGCGCTACGCGCGGTTCACGATTACTTCTACAAGGGTCCCATCGCCCGGCAGTTGGTTCGATTCTCCCGGGAATTCAAGATTCGCGACAACGAAGGCGGCCACCACTCCTCTCTGTTGACCGAGGCGGACTTCGCCGACTACGAAGCCCGGATCCAGGAACCATGGAGCTTCGACTACCGCGGGTACCAGGTCTACAAGTGCGGACCCTGGACCCAGGGACCCGTCTTCCTCCAGCAACTGGCCCTGCTGGAAGGCTACGATCTGGCCGCGCTCAAGCACAACAGCGCCGACTACCTGCACCTCTGGCTGGAGACGGCCAAGCTGGCCCACGCCGACAAGGAGAAGTATTACGGCGATCCCGACTGCGTCTATGTGCCCCGTCAGGGGCTCCTCTCCCGGGAATACGCCAAGCTGAGGAGAAAGCTCATCGATTGGAAGACCGCCTCTCTGGAACTGCGTCCCGGGGACCCCTTCCCCTTCGACGCCCATCCCGAGAAACGGCCACCGAATCTGAGCCTGGCGCCGGTCCAACCCCGGTTGCGGGATGACGGCACAACCGGAGTTCGGGCCGTGGACTCCCACGGGACGGTTTTCTCTTCCACGCCGAGCGGAGGCTGGCCGGCCTCTTCACCCATCGTTCCCGGCCTGGGATTCTGTCTGGGAAGCCGGGTGCAGATGTTCTACCTGGAGGAGGGACTGGCCAAGTCTCTGGCGCCGGGAAAGCAGCCGTCCACAAGCCTCACACCCACCCTGGTCACCAAGGACGGACGCCCCTGGATGGGATTCGGCATGCCGGGAGGAGACGTTCAGGATCAGGGGACCTTGCATTTCTTCCTGAACGTAGTGGACTTCGGGATGGGCCTGCAGGATGCGCTGGACGCCCCCAAGGTCTGGACCCGCCACTTCCCCGGCCTCTTCTACCCCCACCGGGCATTTCCCGGCCGCGCCCTCCTGGAAGGGCGCCTGGCCAACCTGGCGGAGATCGCCGACGATCTCCGAGGGAGGGGTCACGACGTGCAGATCGCCAGTCCCTGGAGCGGGGACAACACCATGGTGGTCATGATCGACCCCAAGACTGGGACCCTGGTCTCCGCCACCAATCCCCGCATGGAAGGGAGCACCGCCCTGGCCTGGTAGCCGGCTGCCTGGCGAGCCAACGGCCGTTTCCCTTCACCGGTTCAGCACCGGACAACTGAGACGTCGGAGGTGGAATTGGAACAGACGGGACTCTCCTGGATCGACTGGACAGTGATCGTCGTCTACGCCAGCGCGACCATCGCCCTGGGCTGGTACTACAGCCGCAAGCAGAAGGACTCCAGGGAATACTTCATCGGGAGCGGGAGCCTGAACCCGGTGCTGGTGGGCGTCTCCCTCTTCGCCACCCACCTGAGCACTATTTCCTACCTGTCGGTTCCGGGCGAGACGATCTCCAAGGGTCCGATCATGATCCTGTTGATCATCCCCTGTTATCCGGTGTCCTACTTCATCGTGCGACGGTACCTGCTGTCCGTCTACATGCGGCATCGCGTGACCAGCGCCTACGAATTGCTGGAGGACCGGCTGGGATTGGGCGTGCGCCTCCTGGGAGCCGGCATGTTCATCGTGGTGCGTCTGAGCTGGATGTGCCTGCTGGTCTATGTGGCGGCCCGGGCCATGACGGTGATGCTGGGCGTCAGTGAGGAATGGATCCCGTGGATCGTCCTGGTCACCGGATTCGTCTCCATCATCTACACCTCCCTGGGCGGACTGGGAGCCGTCGTGATCACCGATTTCCTGCAGACGGCCCTGCTCCTGGGAGGGGCGATCGTGGTCATCGTCCTGGTGACCGTCGAGCTGGGCGACTTCAGCTGGATCCCCACTTCCTGGCAACCCACCTGGGACACCCAACCCGCCTTCAGCTTCGATCCCCAGGTCCGGGTCACCATGTTCGGAACCTTCCTCTCGGTCCTGGTCTGGACGGTCTGCACCGCGGGAGGCGACCAGTTGAGCATTCAGCGGTTCATGGCCACCGGAGACGCCGAAGCCGCCAAGCGTTCCTATCTGGCTCAGACCGTGGTGGCCTCCACCGTCCTGTTCACCCTGCTCTTTGTCGGCTTCGCCCTCATGGGTTACTTTCAGGCCCGGCCCGATGAGCTGCCGTCCGGGCTGAACCTGGCCACGGACGGGGACCAGATCTTCCCCAGGTTCATCGCCTTCCACCTGCCCATCGGGATCGCCGG
This sequence comes from Acidobacteriota bacterium, assembly GCA_965231825.1. GTDB lineage: Bacteria > Acidobacteriota > UBA6911 > RPQK01 > JAJDTT01 > JAJDTT01. The sequence continues at coordinate 684,804 of OZ246889.1, forward strand.
GCTGGTCGTGTCCGCCATGTTTGCCGCGGCCATGTCGAGTCTCGACTCGGGAGTGAACTCCATCACCGCCGTCGTGACGACCGATTTCCTCGAGCGGTTCGACCTCATGCCCAAGACCCGGAAGGGTTACGTTCGCCTGGCCCAGTGCCTGGCCTTCGGCCTGGGCGCCATCGTGGTCATCGGGAGTTCCTACATGGGGAACGTCCCCGGCAACATCACCGGGATGACGCAGCGGACCACGAACCTGCTGGCGACACCCGCCTTCAGCCTGTTCTTCTTCGCTCTCTTCTGCCGTTTCGGCAAACCGGCCGGGGCCGTCGTAGGCGCCGTCTACGGCATTACGGTAGGCGCGTTGATCGCCTTCTCGGGGAACTTCTACAGCCTTCTGCACGACTATGCGGTTTTCGGTTCGAGCGGCGCCATCGACATCTCGCCCATCAGCTTTCAATGGATCAGCCCGCTCTCGCTCCTGGTCAACCTGGCCGCCGGCGCCGCCCTCAGCAAGGTGATCCGGGCCGGCGACTCCAGGGGACGGATCGCCGCCAAGTCGGCTCTCGCCCTGCTGCCCCTCTTCCCCGTGGTCGGCCTCATCCTGGGATGGCCCTGGATCGTCGGGGGGTGATCCCGGAAAGAAGCTTGTTCCAGTCAATCGGAGACCGGAGTCCATGGCGGATGAACTCACCATCGAGATCCTGAGATCAAGATTCTCCGAGGCCAGGGAGAATCTCCCGCGCGGTCTTGCGCTTCGTCTGCACCGCTCGCTGAGTTGGATCGAGCGCGCCGAGAAGGAAGCGGAGGATATCGACGCCGCTTTCATCTTCTACTGGATTGCCTTCAACGCCGCGTATGCGAAGGACATGCCCGAGTCGTACGGAATCGAGGAACGAGGACTGTTCGGCGAGTACTTCGAGATGATCGTCAGATTCGATGCCGCCAGAAGCGTCTACGACGCCATCTGGTCGAGATTCCCGGGTCCGATCCGTTTGCTCCTGGACAACAAATATGTGTTTATGCCGTTTTGGAGACACCACAATCAGACGCTGCGATACGGCAACTGGGAGAACTTCTTCAAGCAAGACCGGAAGCTGATCGGGGACGCCCTGGCTTGCCAGGACACCAGGGTCGTTCTGAGCATTCTGTTCGATCGGCTTTACGTGCTTCGGAACCAGCTTTTTCATGGAGGATCGACCTGGAACAGCGGGGTGAATCGGCGCCAAGTCCGGGACGGAGCAAACATCATGGCTTTTCTCGTTCCGCATTTCATCGACCTGATGATGGACCACCCAGATGCCGGTTGGGGACCACCCTACTACCCGGTCGTGGATTAAATCTCTGTCCTGGGCTGTTCCCTCATTTCCTTCGGCGGACATGAAAATACGAGTAAAATCTATCTCTGGAACCGGTTGCGTCGGCCAGCCGCAGTTCAGAGACTTTCGGCGCCATTTGGACAAGGAGCCCATCCCATGATCATGACCACTACGAACAGTATCGAAGGCAAGACCATCCGCGAATACTGCGGAGTCGTTACCGGCGAGGCGATCGTCGGCGCCAACATCTTCCGGGACTTTTTCGCCGGCATTCGGGATATCGTCGGCGGACGGTCCGCGGCCTATGAGAAGGAGTTGCAAAAGGCGCGCGAAATCGCCCTGGAGGAGATGGCGGATGCGGCCCGCCGGCGAGGCGGGGACGCCGTGGTCGGCATCGATCTCGACTACGAGGTCGTGGGGAAGGGAGGCAGCATGCTCATGGTCACCGCCAGCGGGACTGCGGTGAGGGTCCGCTGATCGCGATTCCGATCAGGAACGGCTGACGCCTGAATCCCTGGGTCACTTATTTCCAGGTTACGCCTGCCCTGCCAGGAACAGATCTCGCGTGAAGCTCATCAGGAACTCGGGACCGTTCCTCGTCACGTGACAGACATCGCCCAGCGGCACGAACATCTTGCCGGAACCCGGCAGGGTGTAGGCCGCGTGGATCACACAGGTCATGCCCTCGTCCAACGACTCCTGGTTGGCTTCGGTGAGGGGCGCGGGCTGTTCGCTGTAGTCCATGCCGATCCCGTGGCCGATGCGTCCCCCCATCAGCGGCATCCCGCGCCGGGCAGCCAGGTCGCCGATAGTCTTGGCGACCCGGGCGATGGGGACTCCGGCCCGGAGATGCTCCAGTCCGGCGTCCTGGCACTCGCGTGCGGTTCGGTAGATCTCCTCCAAATTTGCTGAGGGACGGACCAGCGTACCGGTCCGTTGGCCGTGGCACCAGAAACCCTTGTAGACCACGTAGGAACAGGAGGCCATCAGGTCCCCTTCTCCCAGCACCCGCTCGTGGGGCTTGATGTCCAACCGGGCATCGCTCCATTCGGTGGGCGGCCCCGACGCCATCCAGTACTTGGCATGGTCGGCCCCCTCCCGGCGGACGACGCGCTCCATCTCGGCCAGGACTTCGATGCCCCGCATTCCGGGCTTGGCCACTTCCAGCATGGTCCGGAAACCGAGATCGCTCAACTCGGCGGCCCGTTTCATCAGCTTCACTTCGGCCGGCGACTTGACACCGCGCAACCGGGCGACCACGTCGTCCGTCCGCCGGAGCTTGGGCCCAAGCCCGGCGGCCAGCGCCTCGTAGAAGGCCAAGGGCATGTTCTGGATTCCCACCACGCCCACGTCCTTGTCGCCCACACCGTTCTCCTCCAGGATGGCGACGGTTTCGGCAGCAAAGTCGCGAGGTCCCTTGCCCTGTCCCCGGGCAACGGCGACCGCATGCGGATCGACGGCCTGGACCAAGCGGATGTCTTCCAGCGGCGACACCTCCTCCGCCTGTTCCTGCATGAATTGGATGCCCGCAAACAGGAGCGCCGGCGGTCCGGAAACCGGGACGACCACCACCGAGTCCACGATGCGGTCGTGGTTGGCCCAGCCCGAGAGATAGGCCACATGGGCAGTCTGTCCCCATTTGTGCTCCGCGGGAGGCGAATAGACGAAGAGAGCGCCCAGGTCCCGTTCCCGCAGAAACTCCCGGACCCGCTCATGCCGGGATTCGTATTCCTGGGTTGAGATGGTTCCGTTCATGCCGTTTCCCTTTCTGTGAAACACTGCCCTTTTGGATAAGAACGTAGACGCACCCCTCCTGGGCACCCTCTTCCCACCTCGTCGGCCCCATTGCCGGCTTGGGAGTTCGGCGGTTGGAAACCGCCGCTCCAATCGGTGAGTCTAGCGCCGGGCCGACAGAACCGGTTCCAGGTAGATGCGAGCCATGCCGTAGACCAGAAATTCCGGCATCGTGAATTCGAGCCGGCCGCCTTCGACCTGGATGCCGACTGGCTGCGGATCCGGTTTCTCCGGCGACAGTGCTTCCACCTTCACCACCTGGGATCCGTCCGGCACCACGAAGTCGACGCCGATCCCGTCGACGGCGATGGGTTTCTCGTCGACAATTCCGGTTCCCGCATACCCCTCCGGGCCGGGTTGCCGGTCGTAGTTCACGAAATGCAGCGTTACCTCACCTCCTGCAGCCGGGCGACTGGCCGAAACCCGCACCGTCGCCGGAGCCTCGAAGCGGCTCAATTCCGCGAAGCTCTCCGTTTCCATTCCCTCGGCGGAGTCGATCTCGTAGACCCGGCGGTAGGCGCTCCTCTGCTCCGGCCGGACAATCTCGTCCGGAATCACGTCGAAGAGCACGTGACGGTCCATCAGGTGATTTCCGATCTTCTGGAACGCCGTCATGGACGGGATCAACCGCCCTTGGTGGTTGTGGCTGCGGGGGTGCGTCAGCAGGACCTCGCCGTAGGGCCGATTGGCTCGGAAGACCGAATCGTAGCGCTTCAGGAACTGGTAATAGCGCACGAACTCCCGCCTGGCCGCCGGATCGGTGAAATCGATGTACCGGGCCATGGGCGCTCCACCGTTTGCCATGAGCTCGGCCATGGAGGCCCGGATCTTGACCTTCTCGTAGTGGCAGACCGTGTACGGCTTGTCGTCGAACGCGCCCCGAATGTAGCGCAGTTGGAGGGTCGGTTCCTGCCGGCCCAGGCAGTACCAGAGGTAGCTCTCATCCCTTCCCCACAGCTCGGAGGGGAGCATCATCCGCTCGTCGTTGTTCCCGGTGGGCGGATTCCCGAAATCCTGGGAGCTGTGGCCCCAGACGGAGGTGATCAGGTCCGGCTTGAGGGAGCGCCCGTATCGATGGAAGACGTCGTCGAAGGCCTCCTTGTTGACCAGGTCCGAGAAGAGTTGCATCTCCAAGCGCAGCGGCGTCGTCTCGCCGGGAGGATGCCGGGAGACGATCTCACTGAATTCGTGAGCCTCCAGGTCCTCGATTCCGAACCGGCGGTGCAACTCCTCCGGGTCGTAGCGGGACGCCAGGTGGGTCTTGAAGCCGCGCACGCAATAGCGGCAGTGACAGTCGACCCGGTAGAAGTAATTGATCTGGAAGCCGTCCAGACCCCGTTCGATGCCCCGCTTGACCCAGGCCTTCAACACCCGCCGCCAGTCGGGATTGGCCAAGCACCCCCAATAGACGGTGAAAGGGGCCGCGTCCGCATCGAAACTGACATATGGAGTTCCATCCCGGTTCTTGGACAACAACTCCAAGGGGTCCGCCACCGGTTTCGGGCCCAGCTCATTCTCGTCCCAGAGCTCATCGTAGAACTTGAAGAATCCGTCCCCGGGCCGACCAGTCGCGTCCGGACGTCCCAGCAGGTACTTGGCGACGTCGAAGTGACCGATGGGCCTCACGCCGCGTTTCTTGAGCTCACGGTTGATCCCCTCGAAATAGTCGGCACTCTGCCGGATCCGGTCTGCGGGATCCTGCGCTTGGACCACCCCGGCATGGATGGGCAGCAGCGGGCCGGTGACGCCCTTGTACTGGTCCGGAAGATGGGCGATGGACCAGAAGTCCGCTCCGTAGAAGCCGACCTGGGCGATCTCCGGCTCGGCCTCCCGGACGAAATCCAGGTAGCCGGGTTCCACGTACCGGGTCCAGTGGACGATCATTCGTGTGAAGTCGAGGCGTTGGGGATCGCTGCGGACGGTGTCGGAGGGCGGCGATCCGGTCTGACAGCCGGAAGAGGCCAAGATTGTCAAAACGATGAACGAGATCAGGAAACGGACTTTGGAAAGAGCATTCATCGTTGGATCCCCGCAGCTTTTGGCCCCGCGGCTTTTGGATTCAGGGTATACGATCCGCTTCAGCCTCGCACGGGGGTTGTTGACATCGTTTCGACAGGCATTTTGAATGTCTGTCGTGCGTCTTGAGAGGGGCCGGCCGATTCTGAGGAGAGTCTTGACCGGGGTGCGTTGGATCTGTCCGGCGGCGCTGCTGTCAACGTGGGCCGTCTCCACTCCTGCTTCCGATTCCCTCCCGGCCTCGTTGCGCGAGCCTTTTCGTCCGGACGCCCACACCGTGGTCCTGTACCACTTCGACGAAGGCCAGGGTGAGGACGCCCACGACACCATGGGCGATCCGGCCCTGACTCTGAAGTCCCACAAGAAGGCCCTGTGGGGGACGCGTCCCGGATTCGGCTCCACGGCCCGGTTCACGGTCCGCGAGGACGACGCCAACCTGAGGATCGGACCGGTGAACAACGACAAGCTGGAATTGCGCACCTGCACCGAGGCGTGGACGGTGGAAGCCTGGGTACGCTATGACGGATTCGGCCTGAGCGGAATCCGCTTGAACCATCCGGCTTCCTATCGCCCGCGCGGTTCCGGAACCGCGGGACCCTTCGCCAAGATCTGCGGGACCGACGACGAGGGCTTCAGCCTGCCGCCCGGAGTCCGGGGCGGATGGGATTTCAGCCTGCACTCCTGGTTGGACGAATGGCCGGTTCAGCCCGGACTGCTGCCGGCGGCCCGGTTCATCGGTTCGCAGAAGCGGGCGCCTCACAGCGATACCGGCGGTTTTGTCTACGCGGGACGCAGGGCCAGTTCCGGAACCCTGGTCCACGCCGACGCCATTCAGCAGCCGGGATGGCGCCATGTGGCCTGGCAGTTCCGCTACGAAGACCAGACCCACTTTCTGTTCCTGGACGGGAAGCTGATTTGGAAGATCACCCCGAGCCGGCGGGTGATCAATGACGCCGAACGCAACGACATCCCTTTCACAGTCGGCGGAATCGTCAACTCACTGGACCCTCCCTACCACGTCAAGACCTACGATTTCGAAGGAGAGGTGGACGAACTCCGCATCTCCGACGTCATGCGCTACCCGGTGGCCGAGAAACTGGCCATCGTCCGGCGGCTGCTTCCGGAAGCCGGGTTGCACGCCCCCTATTTCGTGAAATTCTCCACCGATGCGGCCCGGGGAGACGTCCGCTGGGAGCTTGCCGGCGGAACGCTGCCGGATGGATTGACCTTCATCGAGGCTGCGGGGACCTTGGAAGGCCAGCCGGCGGAACCGGTCAAGGAACGTTCCTTCACCCTGCGTGCGACCGACTCGGCCGGGAACGACGACGAGACCACCTTCTCCGTTACCGTAGCGTCGGCCGAGGTGGTCACCGCCTCCCTCCCCCTCGGCTTCATCGGGACCCCGTACCGCCAAGCCCTCGACACTCGGCATATGGTCGAGCCGGTGACCTGGCGCCTGACGGAGGGCAAATTGCCGGATGGGATCTCCCTCGACGCGAAACGCGGGGAAATTCGGGGCAGCCCGACGGCTCTCGAACTTGGAAGCATTCGGCTCGAGGCCACCGATGCGGCGGGCCAGCGCGCTTCGAGACAGTTCGAATTGAAGGTCGCTCCGGCACAGCTCATGCGGATCGGCCCCGACGACCGGACCGTGGCCCTCTGGGACTGGCAGGGAGCTGGCGGGCGGTACATTCCGGACGTGATGGGAGATTCCGAATTGACCCTGACCTGGGTCAACACCAAGGGCGATACGCGATTGCCCCGGCCGGGCTGGGGGCGCTATCCCCATTTCATCGGAGGCGGCGAGGGAGGCTTTGTCGGACCCCAGTGGAACCGGAAGGTGGATCTCCAGACCATCGAGACCGAGTGGACGGTGGAGGCGTGGGTCCGCAGGGCCGGCCCCGTCGACGGCTACTTTCGCGAGTTTCATTTCGGCCACGTCTGCGGCACCTACGACAACACCGAACGGGGAGTCTGGGAACTCTATCTTTCCGATCGAGGTTCGTCCGACGGTGGTATGGCGCCCGGGGTCCATTTCTTCGGGGCCGAGCCGGATCAGGCCCTCAGGAACCTGCATCCTTACAGCCGTCCCGAGGGCACGGTGGCGGATCCGAAGTGGATGGGAATCCGCGACACCGCCTGGCACCACATCGCCTGGCAGTACTCCTACGCCGAGGACCTCCACCAGCTCTTCCTGGACGGCCGGTTGATCTGGGAGATGAAGAGCCCGGACGGCCGCAGGCTGGTCAACAACCGGAGGCATCTGGCTCAGTTCTCAGTGGGGAGCCGTCTCAACGGACGCGCCCGCTACGGCGGGACCTTCAACTGGCTGGGGTTTGGGAATTTCTTCGGACAGATCGGCGAGATCCGGATTTCGCGGGTCCGGCGGTACTGAGGAAAGACTTGGAACGTGACGCAGGTGTCGTGGTCGGTGTCGTTTTGCATGTACGATTGGAGTCGAGAGCCTTATTCATGAGACATACTCGACTTGCGCTGCCCTCGTTTCTGATCCTGACGCTCTCGCTTCTCTCCTGCCAGACACCGTCTGAGGCACTGCGGCCCAATCTGATCGTCATCTTCTGCGACGACCTGGGGTACGGAGACCTGGGAAGTTTCGGACACCCCACCATCCGAACTCCGAATCTGGACCGCATGGCCCAGGAAGGGCAGAAGTGGGCCCATTTTTACTCCGCCGCCAGCGTCTGCACCCCCAGCCGCGCCGCTCTTCTCACGGGACGGCTGCCCGTGCGCAACGGCATGATGAGTCCGAAGAGCCGGGTGCTGTTTCCTGATTCTGCAAGTGGAATCCCCGCAGAGGAGGTCACGCTGGCGGAGGCGCTCCGGGCTGAAGGTTACGCCACCGCCTGCGTCGGGAAGTGGCACCTTGGGCATCTCCCCCAATTTCTGCCCACGAACAACGGCTTCGACTCCTACTTCGGCATCCCCTATTCCAACGACATGGACCAGACCCGGAACGAATCGACCCGGGATCTGGTGAAGGCGGCGCGGGTCGAGTACTGGAACGTCCCGCTGCTCCGGGACCAAGAGGTGGTGGAGAGGCCGGCCGACCAGCGGACCATCACCAAACGTTACTCGGAAGAGGCAGTCCGGTTCATTCGGGAAAACCGGGAGCGGCCTTTTTTCCTCTACTTGGCCCACAACCTGCCTCACGTGCCGCTGTTCGCATCGGAAGATTTTCTGGGAACCAGCAAGCGAGGCCTCTACGGCGACGTGGTGGAAGAGATCGATCACGGCGTGGGACAGATCATGCAGGCCCTGACCGACCTGGGCATTGCCGAGCGCTCTCTGGTGGTGTTCACCTCGGACAACGGCCCCTGGCTCCCCTACAAAGAGCATGGTGGTTCGGCGGGACTGCTTCGAGACGGGAAGGGAACGACCTGGGAAGGGGGCATGCGGGAACCCACCATCTTCTGGTGGCCGGGGAAACTCGATTCGGGTGTGGTGATGGAGATGGGCTCCACCCTCGATCTGTTCTCCACCTTCTGCGAGATCGCCGGCGCCGTGGTCCCCTCCGACCGGATCATGGATAGCTACGACCTGTCACCGGTGCTCTTCGGTACCGGCGAGAGCCCGCGCAAGAGCATGTTCTTCTACCGGGAGTCGAAGCTCTACGCGGTACGACAGGGGGAGTTCAAGGCTCACTTCATCACCAAGCCGGTCTACACGGGACGGACCGAAACCGAGACGCATCACGATCCGCCGCTGCTGTACGACTTGGGCCGGGACCCGGGTGAGCAGTACGACGTGGCCCACCTCTACCCGGACGTGATGCAAGACATGGAGAAGCTGGTCGCCGACCACCGGTCAAAGATGATTCTGGGTGAGGACAGGCTCGTCCAGCGAAGCCCGGACGCCCGCCGGTGAAGAAAAATCCGGAATCGAGTTCGCCGGCGTTCGTCACATCTGAGGTTTGTCGAGCTGGTCGGTGCTGATCTCGTCGCGGGAAATCTTGTGGACGCTCTTGGGGTTGAAGGTCTGCCGAGTGCCGGAGCGAAGGGCGACCTCGATTCTGCCGCCGGTCAAGACGAAAAACTGAAGCAGGAATCCGCCCCCCTGCATGGTCTCGATCTGGTAATCCTCCTCCGTCAAATCGCCGAGCCAACCGGGTAGCCGCCCTTTCAACTCCGGATTTTCGGCGATCTGCCGGGGAAGGGCCATGATCAGCGTTCCCGGCTCCGAAGCCAGCAGGCCGGGGGTTCGGGTCCTGACGTCAGCCATGAAGGCGATGATCCGGCCGGCCCACTCCAGCGGTGCGTCCGCACCGCTCGTATCCGGCGGCGCGATGCCCCACGTGATGTGATGGATGAATGGATTGCCGTGTCCCTGCCGGAGCATGTGATCCCGGGCCGGCTGATCGACCGGATGGACCACCGCGACGTAGTCGAACCAGCCCTGGTCCCTGGCGGCGCTGTTACCCACCAGGCCCGAAGGAACGTTGATGTAGTCGTGGCCGTCCACCGGCGAGGGGTAGCAGCGAGCGTCCCATCCGGCCACATACCCCAGATCCCTCAGTGGGCCGGCGACCAAGTGCGGAGGATCGCTGAAGATGGCCGCGTGGTCCGGATTGGGAAGGAGCGGTATTCCGGCCCCGGCCATCTTCTCCCCCACTTCCATGGCCTCGTCCAAGCGAGCCTCGGCGTTGGGGATGGTCAGGTAACGATCGAAATCCTCGGGGAGTCGAATCGGTCCGCTCATGGCTCCAGGGGGCGCGTTCAATCGATCTTCTCGACGACCATGGTCACCTCCTGCACGTCCCCCTTCAGCTTGTAGTAGGTGTGGACGTAGGCGCCGGGTCCGAAGTCCCCTCCCTTGATGGAGGCGTCGGTCATGACGAAGGTGAGGCGGCCCTTCTTCCGGGCGGTGACGACCAACTCGTCCGGGGTGATGGACTCCACCGTACCATAGACGTCGAAGACCCTCTCTTCGATGGGTTTCTTCCGCCAGAAGCAGGCGGGCTGAAGCAGCATCAACAACAATACAGCACACAGAAAAGACCGAAACATGCCTTGAATTCTAGGAGCCTGCGCCGCAGGAATCAATCTACTACGATCATTCCTACGGCGCAGACTCGTAGCAGTCACCAACATCCGCCGTCACATACTTCTTCACGGGGTCAGGCGATTCAGCAGCTCCAGGACCCGTTTCTCGATCAGATACCGGACCACTCGAAAGCCGCCCATCCTTTCCGCGGCTGCCCCCCAGATCCGCGCCGGGTCGGGAAGGTCCCAATGTTCCGATCGAAGCTCCGCCGGCAGCACCGGACACGCGTCCCGTGCGTTCCCGCACAGGGTGATGAAATGATCGTAGCGCCGGAGATCCTTGTCTCCCAGCGCGTCGGAGGTCTGCTGCGAGATATCGATGCCCACCTCGTTCATGGCCCAGACGGCATACGGGTTGAGACCGGCCGGGCGGACACCCGCGCTCTCCACCCGGACCCGTCTCGAACTATGGTGCCGAGCGAAGCCTTCAGCCATCTGGCTGCGGGCCGAGTTGCCGGTACAAACAAAAAGAATGGAGGACATCTTTCCCATCGTTGCGCCCGCCGGGCTGACTCCGGCTACCGGCAGAGAGTACGCTTCACAGGGACTGTCTGACAAGCGCCGGAATGAGAGGAAACGAGGAAAGAGCAAAGAGGAAAGAGGTGAAGAGGTCAAGAGAGGGAGAGGACGTTCTACCGGGTGGTGCGCAGTGAATAGGTCAGAAAAACAGGGCAGCAAGGACGACCGGCTCGGACACCCTCGGCGGCCCATTGTTCGATCTTGCCTCCGCTGAACGAGTGCCTCTTCTTCACTCTTTCCTCCCTCCTCTTTCCTCCTTTTCCTCGTCCGGGTGCTACAATGCGGGCGCTCCCGAAGATTCTGACCGGATCAGCAGAGAGATGACGAACATGACCTGGAGCCAGATCGGACCCGTGAGCAAGAGCTCATCATTGGTTCTTTCGGCCTGTCTTTTCGCGGGTGCCGCCTCGGTGCGCGCGCAGCAGCGCTGGGAGATTCCCGAACGGCAGAGACACATCCAGATCGACGGGTTCACCGACGAGTGGCAGGGCGTTCCCGGGATACGGCTCGCACCCTCCGCTGGTGACGAGGGATTCAAGGAAGGAGACGTCGAGCTTCGAATTCAGGGCCTCTGGGACAAGGAAAACCTCTATCTGGCGATGCATTGGACCGACGACATCTGGGACATCGAGCGCGTCCGCAGGCGGGATGCGGTCTGGCTGACTCCGGATCGGAGGCGCCGGGACCGAACGCTTTTTTACGACTACCTGAAATTCCACATTCGACGGTCCGACTACGACTACACCTTCTGGATGACGCCTCGCATCGAAAGCCGGGGACCCTTTGGATGGCACCGCTTGCTGAAGGGTTACAGGGGTATGGAGTCCGCCACTTCCGCTCCCATCGTCACGGCCAGGCAGAAACAGCACACCGCCACGTTGGAGGTTCTCTTTTCCTGGAAGGAGATGAGCATCAAGCCCAAGTCCGGAAGAGCCATCCCCCTGCTCCTGACCCTGGCGGACAGCGACCTGCCCGGCACTTCCCTCGAATTGAAGCTGGAGCAACTCAAGGCGATCCGCTGGAGAGGTGCAATGACTCTGGCCAAGACTCGTAGATGAACCACGCGGGAACGGGCAGGCTCGACCCGTCACGGCGGCTGCGGATCGGCGTTGGCCGCTGAGACCAAGGACACCGTCGAATCGCGAATCCATGCAACACAAGAAGGTTCTCATCACCGGGGCGTCGGCCGGAATCGGTGAAGCCACTGCCTACGCGTTTGCCGAGGAAGGGTGCGAGCTCTTTCTGGTGGCCCGGCGAAGCGAACGATTGGAGCAGGTGGCCGGCGAGTGCCGCCACAGAGGGGCTCCCCAAGCTCTCTGGGCAGCTCAGGATCTGAGTCAGCCGGATGGCGGGACGGCCATCGTCCACGAGTGCCGCCAGCGCCTCCAGGGTCTCGACGTGATTGTCTCGAATGCCGGCTACGGTGTCGTTGGTCCGGTGGTCGAGATTCCTCCGGAGACGGTGAATCGCATCTGGCAGGTCAACTTCCAGTCCGGATACGAAACCATCCATGCCGCCCTTCCCGGGCTGCTTCGGCAAGGAAGCGGGCACATCGTTCTGGTCAGCAGCATCATCGGCAAAAGGGCCATGCCCTTCAACTCGGCGTACTGCGTGACCAAGTTCGCACAGGCGGCACTGGCCGAATCGCTCTGGGGCGAACTCAGGGGGAGTGGCGTTGGAGTCAGCCTCATCTGTCCCGGATATACGTCGACCGAGTTTCACGAGGCGGCCACGCGGACCGAAAGCGCCCAGGCTGCCAGCAGGCCGTTCCGGCCGGACACCTCGGAAACCGTGGCGCGCGCCATCGTCAGTGCGGTCCGGCGACGGCGCCGGGAAGTTCACATGACGGGACTCGGAAGGCTGCTCATCGGCTTGAACCGTCTATCGCCGGCCCTGACCGCTCGCGCGACGGCCTGGGTGGGCCGCCGTCAACTCAAGAAGTCCGTCTGAATCAACCCCGGCACTCCTCGCAGGGGCAATGGTCCCTCAGGTAGTCGAAGGTATAGATGCCGCTCGAGTGCCCGTCCTGCCACCAGATCCGGATCGCGTAACGCCCCACGAGCTCCAAAGAAACTGGAGCGACGTCTTTGCCGACTTGACCCGGCTGCAGGATGCGCAAACCCGTCATCTCGTCGACGCAGGAGGCGCAGGGACAAGCGATTCTGAGGTCTCGCGCCGGATAGAGGCTCCGGTGCCCGTCACTCCAGGTTATGGCCACATCGTGCTGATTGGCCCGGGTGATCTTGGAAGGAATGTTCAACCGGCTACTCGGGCTAGAAGGCGATCTGGATTTCCTGATTCAACTCGCTGGACATGTTGCGGATGCTGATCTGAGCCGCGAGATTTTCGGCCACGCTCACGAAGGACCGGGCGGCCAGCGATTCGGGAGCGTCCAGAACGATGGGACGGCCCCGGTCGGACTGGACTCGAATGTCGGTAGAAAGGGGAATATCGCCCAACAGCGGAAGCTCCAACTCCTCGCTGACCCGCTGGGCGCCTCCATCTCCGAAGATGGCCTCGCGCGTGCCGCAGCAACTGCAGACGTAGTAGCTCATGTTCTCCACCATTCCCAGAACGGGACAGTTCAACTGGTTGAACATGATGATGGCCTTCTGGGCCACGTTCAGGGCCACGTCCTGCGGAGTTGAGACCACCACGGCTCCGGTCAGGGAGATCTTCTGGCAGAGGCTCAATTGAACATCCCCCGTACCCGGCGGAAGATCGATCACCAGATAGTCCAGAGCCCCCCACTGAACGCCGCCCAGGAACTGGCCGATCATCTTGTCCAGCATGGGACCCCGCCAGATGACAGCCTTGTCTTGGGGGAGGAAGAAGCCCATGGAGATGACGCCGACACCGTACTGCCGGATCGGGAGGATGCGGTTCCCAGGCGCCATGTCCGGCTTGCCGGATATCCCCATGAGCGTGGGAATGCTGGGCCCATAGACGTCGGCGTCCAGCAGCCCGACACTTGCTCCGCTCCGGGCCAGGGCCAGAGCCAGGTTGGCGCTCACGGTCGACTTCCCGACACCGCCCTTTCCGCTGGCCACCGGAATGACGTTCTTCACGTCGGGCAGAAGAGCGGCCGCCCGGGACCCCATCGAGGAGCGTACCTGCGCCGTCATGGTGACGTGGGCCTCCTCGATTCCCGGCACCGACAAGATAGCTTGCCGAGCCTGCTCCTTCAGCAGGTCCTTCACCGGGCAGGCCGGCGTCGTCAGTTCGATGGTGACGGCGGCCGCCGGACCACAGAGCTTGACCTCTTTGACGAACCCCAGGGAAACGATATCTCGTCGGAGATCCGGGTCCTGAACCCTTCTCAGCGCCTCCAGAATCGCCTGCTTGTCACTCATCTTTTCATTTCCAGTCGCAATAAAACGTTATCCGGCACAAACATTGCGCCTCTATTCTACACGCCTCATCAACCCGGAGGCGCGCCGGCTTCACTGGCTGAACTCGACGAAGATCCTTCCCGGAATCCGCCGGGTAAACATCCGGACTTCGTGCGACTTGTCCTCGGATCGGGCGTCGGACTGGTAGTACAGGACGTAGTGGCTCTTCATCTCTTCGATGATATCCGCGTAGATCTGTCTCAGGTCGAGGAAGGAATCCGAGAAAATGGTCCGGCCCCCGTAACGCCGAGTCTGCTCCAGAAACCGGTTCTGACCCACTACGAACCGGTGGAAGGCCCGACTGATGTTGCTCCGGACCGGCGCCTCTCGATCGCCCAGTTCATGGCGATAGTTCTGGATGAACTGGTTGGTGTAGATGATGGGATAGACGGTGATTCCCTCTTGCCGCGAGACCCGGATCATGTCACGAAAACTGGCTCTGCTGGCGGTGTCTATTCCGTCGCTGATCAGGACCACCACTTTCTTGCCCGATCGAGACTTCAGGACGTTTCGGCAGGCCCAGATCACCGAATCGTAGAGCGCCGTCTTGCCGTCGCTGGAGACTTTCGCCATCAGAGACTGGATATCCTCCGGTCTCTCGTCCCAGTCCAGGATCAACTCGGGAGTTCGGGAGAATCGGACGACGGCCGCACTTTCGTTCTCCAGCCCGCGGAAGAAGTCGATCGCCGTATCCACGGCATTCTTCAGGAGATCCTGGAGGCTCCAACTGGTATCCACCATGACCGCCACGTTGATGGGAACCTCCTGCTCTTCAAGCAGGGTGATGTTCTGGGGCCGGCCATTTTCCAGCACCACAAAGTCGTCTTTGGAGAGATTGCGAATCAGGTGACCCCGATCGTCACGCACCAGGAAGGTGACCCGGATATGCTCCAGCGCCATCTCGACCTCGATTCTCGGGGTGCCGGCGCCATCATCATTTTTTGCCGGAGCGGCGTCTTGAGCTGAAGCGGAGAAAGGAATCCCAAGAGCCAAAAGACCGGCCGTGATCCAGATCGTCTGCCCGAGCATTAGGAAATCTCAAGATAGCCTACCGGCCGGTCAAAAGCGAACCGGAAACGGCGGACCCGGACCCCGCCGGGCGCAACGTGGGACTTTCACCACGGACTGATAAGCTATTCGGGTCAACGGGAGCAAGCAACCGCAGTGAAATACGCCAACCAGATCAACACCACCCTGGTCGTCGTTTCGGCTCTGTTCGTCGTCTACGCTCTGACTCAAACCTATTGGAGCGCCGACCCAGGCGAGGAAATCGTGCGTCCGACCCAGCAGGAAAGACGCCTGGTCGACACCGCGTCGCCGGAAGGATCGACTCCCAGTCCGGAACGGCGAATTCCGGCACCCAGGAAACTTCCACCGGCCGGACCGGAGGCGGACCCTGTCGAACCGTCCACTCCGGGTTCTTCCACGGCGGCGCCAACCGTTCGATCCGGGGAGTCGGGTCGGCGGGCCGGTGGCCGGTCCCAGTCGACGGCCCCTCGCAGGCTCACTCCATCCCGGAACCGGCCGGCGCCGGCGAGCCGAACCCCGGTGTCGAGGCCTTCCCGGCAGGTTCCTCCGAATTCGGCTCCCTCAGGGGGCCGGACGAATCGACCGCTGACCCGTCCTCCGCGCCAGATCGTCCCCGAGGAGAAACGCCAGACCGGTGATCCGGCGCCCACGCCTCCCGTTCGATCGTCCGCCCCGGAGCAGCGCTTGCCCGGCCGGTAGTTCCCGCCCGTGTCCACGATTCAGCCTTGCCGGAGAGCCTCGACCGGATCGATCCGCGTGGCTCGATTGGCCGGAATCACGCCCGAGAGAAGGCTCAGCCCCACCGCGAATCCGATGGCGCCGGCCACCAGCCAGAGGGGGTAGGCAAAGAGGTTGGGAGCATTCAGAATATCGTGGCTCTGGAAGTAGCGGTCGATGAAGACCGTGGCTATTCGGGTCAGAGTCCAACCGGCCAGAAGCCCCATGACCCCGCCTGAGAAACCGATCAGACCCGCCTCGGCCAGAAAGATGCGGCGGACGTCCCGGTCGGTCCCTCCAATGGCCTTCATGATGCCGATGACCTGGCGGCGCTCCATGACCGAAATGATCAGCACGTTGGCGATGCCCAGAGACGCGACGAGCATGGCGATTCCGCCCAGGACGCCGAGGACCACCTCAAGCACCAGAAATGCCTCTTGGATCCGCTTCATCTGGTCGACGATGGCGAACGTCGCCGCTCCCCAGGACCGGACCTCTTCCCGAACCCGCTCCAGGCTCACCAGGTCCGCCACGCGCACGTCGATGCTGTCGTACTCCCGCCCTCGACCTTCCTCCAGTGAGGTCAGGCCGGACAGGGACGTCATTCCGCTCGCATTTTCCTTCCAGAGTTCCCGCGCCTCTTCCAAGGGGATGACCACACCCCGGAAAAACGGGTTGGTCTGATTCGGGAGCAGACGAGGCAGGACGCCCACGACCTGATAGGAGAATCGAACCGTCTCGAAGGGAAGATCCCCGTCAGAGACGTCCCGCTTGAGACGGTCCGTCAAGAGTTGGATGGTCTTCCCCACGGCCTGCTCCGGGGGCTCGAATCCCAACCGGCGAGCCACCCGGCCGGTCAGGACGATCTCGGTCCCCTGGGTTCCGGAGAGAAAACGCCCCTGAGTGATCTCCGAATACGGGGACAGGGGAGCGACGTGCGGACCTGCCCCGCGAACCCGGGTCAAGTGAACCTTGTCCCCGTGCTCCAGGCGAGCCGCGAATCGGATGTCGGGCTGGACGCTGACGACTCCTTCAAGAGCCGCGACCCTGCGAACCAGGGCTTCGTCCAAAACCGGCCTGGCGGTCGGGGTGGCGGATTCCGGGTCGGAATCCCGAAACCGCCGGAAGCTCTGGGATCTGGCGGGTCCCAGAATCTGGAAAGAGGTGAACACCTCCCGCACCTCCAGGTTCCCCACCGTCTGCAGGCGCAGCCCGGCTCCGAAACTCACCAGGGCCACCAAGGTGGAGATAGCGATCAGAACCCCCAGGCAGGTCAGGACGAAGCGGAGACGAGCCTGTCCGATGTTGCGCCAGGCCATCTGGAGGATGTCTCTCCAGGGCATCAGTTCTCTCCCCGCGGGATTCCGTTCCCGCCGCCTTTGCCGCGCTCGAGTCGTTCTTCCCGGAAAAGGCGGCCGTCCCTCAATTCGATCACACGATCCAGGCAATCCTTCCAGAGATCCTGCTCGTGGGTCACGCAGATCACGGTGCGTCCCTCCAAGTGGAGCCGTTTGAAGATCTCCTGGATCTCCCCGGCCGTGGCACTGTCCAGGTTGCCGGTGGGTTCGTCGGCGAGAAGAAACTGGGGATCGTTGGCGAGTGAACGAGCGATGGAGACCCGTTGTTGCTCCCCACCGGAGAGCTGAGAGGGAACGTGGTCCAGACGTTGGGTGAGTCCCACGTTATCCAGCAGGGATCTGGCCTTGTCCGCCCGTTTTCCCGGTCCCAACCCGGAGAACGCCATGGGCAATTCCACGTTCTGGAGAGCGGTCAGGGTCGGGATCAGATGAAAGAATTGAAATACGATTCCCACCGTGTGCTGGCGGTGGTGAGCCAACTGTTCGGGACTCATCCGGGCCAGGTCCCGTTCGCCGACCCAGAGCGAGCCTGAACTGGGGCGGTCCAGCCCGGCCAACAGGTTGAGCAGCGTAGACTTCCCGGACCCGGAACGGCCCACGACACCCAGAAACTCTCCGGGAACGACCTCCAACGAGATCGCGTCCAAGGCCCGGACCACCCGCTCTCCCATGGGGTAGTCCTTGGTCAGGTTCTCAACTCTCAATGATTCCACGACGCGCGTATTGTGACCGATTTCGGCCCGCCGTGCGCAGAGTCCCGTGTCAGCCCCCTGGGGACGTTCGACAGCGCTGCCGCCGAGGGGGACGGATCGCACTTGCAAGATATGGGCTGGTGGTCCAGCATCGTAACGCCATGAGATACGCCTTCTTCTGGTTGTTGGCGGCCGCCGTAATGGTTCCCGCTTCCGGGTCGAGCCGGGTGCTGGAACGTATGGACGTTGCATATCATCAAGGACCCGGCGCCCACCCCGGCAAGCACAAGTTGGACCTTTTCCTGCCCTCCGGAAGCGACGGACATCCGGTGCTGGTGTTCGTGCACGGCGGTTCCTGGAAACGGGGCGACAAGAACGCCTACGGAGGGGCCTACGGCGCCATGGGCCGAAGTCTGGCCGCAGAAGGCGTGGCCGTCGCGGTGATCAATTATCGGCTCACGCCGGAGGTGCGCCACCCCGAGCACGCCCGGGACGTGGCTCGAGCGGTCAGTTGGGTCCACGGCAATGCCTCACGGTATGGATGGAATTCCCGAAAGATCGTCCTCGTGGGGCACTCGGCCGGCGCTCATCTCTGCTCCCTGACCGCAGTGGACGGAGCGTATCTGAAAGAACATGGGCTGACGCCCGATTTGATCGGCGGCGTGGTTGCCGTCAGCGGCGTCTACGACCTGACCCGGACCGGGGTGACGGGACAGCTCCTTTACCAGGACGTCTTCGGCACCGGCAATGAGCAGCTCCAAGCCGCCTCTCCGGCCCTCCTTGTGCGGAGCAAGCCGGCGCCTTTCCTGCTGCTTTATGCCGCGCGGGACTATCCCACGGCCGACTATCAGACGCGGCGCCTCGAGAGCGCCCTTGACAAATCGGGGGGAACGGTCCGGAGCCTGGAGATACCGGACCGCAATCACGTGAACATCATCGCCGGATTGGGTCGAAAGGGCGATCCGGTCCGGGAGGAAATCTTCCGCTTCTTGAAGGAACTCTTTCCTTCCGAGTAGACGTCGACACCATGACCGCAATGTATCCGATCCTGCCCGGCCGCCTCCTCTGGTCGGGTGAACACTGGATCTGTTTTCTGCGTACGCCCGGCACCCAGGAGGATTCGGCTCGAGTCAGCCTCTACCGGTCCGTCTACAGCCCCGCCGGTGAGGGGCACGTCGCCTTTGTGGACGTTCCCGGCTCCCTCCAGGCGATCTTGACCGACAATCGAGCCTTCCTGGAGTTCATCCGGACGACCATGTATCGGGGAAAGGCGCTGCCCTTCGGGTCCGGCCTTCCGGTCGTGGACGCCGCGTTTCGGCGGGAAGGCGACCTGAAGGAGTCTCCGTCATGGGTTATGGAAGCCGGAAAGCACCTTCTGGACGTGACCTGGACCCAGCTTGAGCCACCCATCGTAGCCTTTCGGGGCGACCCGGAATTCCAACGGCAAAGGCCCGCCTTTACGGTCCTCTTTTTCTGCCAGGGGGCGCGGATCCTACTGGATGGCCAGCGGATCGAAGGAACTCCCTACCCTCGACGCATCTGGAGGGAGGCATTAGGAGGAGACGACCGGAGTTCCTGCGTTTTCGCCATCGCCGAGACCATGATCCGGCCCCCGGATTGAACCAATCCCATCCAGTGACAGTCTAAATATATATAGAGCCAAATGATGTAGACTGGCAGGAAACACGATCATGCTACCTCGATTATTCCTCATATCCATCTTTCTCCTTCATCCCCTGGCTGCCGAAAAGAAGGCCGATACCGGGGAGGCTAAGGGTTCGGCGACCGTCGAAAAGACCGGACTATTCAACGTGCGCGGGTTTTCTCTTGGAGTCGGCGCCAACTACAGCCGGTTTCGATACTATCCACCGTTCGGCTACTACCGTCCCTACTCCTATTACTGGGGCGGGTCCCATTACTGGGGCAGGTACCCGTTCCACCACTTGACCGGCGCCTGGGCCTATCCCGATTTCTACCATCCTGCTCACTTTGCGGGTTCCGGAAGAACTGCCGGGGGAGGCCGAATCAAGTTGAAGACGAAGTTCAAGGAGGCGAGCGTCTACCTGGACGGAGCCTTCGCCGGTTTGGCCAAGGACCTCAAAGACATCTGGCTGAAACCGGGCGTGTACCAGCTGAAGTTGGAGACCGACCGGCACCAGCCCTTCGAGATCCGAGTCTACGTGTTGACAGGAAAAACAGTCCGGATAGAACCCAATTTCGAGGAAAGATCCCAGGAGTAGATTATGAACAAATCGATTCAAATCTTTTCCGTTGCACTGCTCTCCGGAGTATTCGTCCTGGCCAATTCGGACGGAACTCAGCCTCTGAGCAAGGTCAGTAAATATCCGGTTTCCGTCGAGAAGGACGGCTACAGTCTGGGCGCCCGGTTGCTCAGCGAGAAGGAAGTCCTGCAGAGGTTCGTCACGCCCCTTGAGGGAAAGTACGTCGTGGTGGAAGTGGCAATGTACCCCGGCATCAACGATATCGAGGTGGACAACCGGAACTTCGTGCTTCGGATTGACGGTTTCGACAGGTCGTTCCGTCCCCAGGACCCGAGCCGGATCGCCATCGGCCAGCAACGGACGACCAAGCCGCGGAGGCAGGTCGGCATTGTCCCCTATGGCAATATTGAATACGAATCGGGTCGAGGCCACTATCCCGATCGTCGCCGTCTACCCAGGCGCAGTGACCGCCGTGACGTTGAAGATCCCGATTGGGATCGCCGCGATCGCGATCGCGACCGGGACTACGGCTACGGGGGTCTCCGGACCGTCGTGGGAGTCGGCGTCGTCCTCGATCGCCAGCCCCAGCCCTCCAGCGACCAGGATCGGTACGTCATGGAGACGGAACTGCAGGACAAGAGTCTTCCCCAGGGATTCGTCGGATCTCCGGTCTCCGGCCACCTCTATTTTGCAGTCGGAGAGCACTCCAAGAAGGCCGAGCATCGGCTCGAATACCTTGGAAACGGGGAGGCCACCGTCCTGGTCCTTCCTCGAAAATAGGACGGCCCGACCACGTTAGCCGCCCTCTTGCAGGCAAGCCAGTCTGAACTCCACAACCCGGCGGCGAACCTCCATCTCACCGCCGGTTTCCCAACCTCGAAATACCATTCGAACCGAATTTCGCCTTCTTGCTGGTAGGATTGTGGAATGACACCCGTTCCCTGGAAGATTTCTCTTCACGGTGGACACAGCGGGGCCTTCTGCGATCACGCCGAAGGAACACTCCGGCAGATTCTGGAAGCTGCGGTGGCGCAGAAGATGTCCGTATTCGGAATCACGGAGCACGCCCCACGTCTGGGAGAGCGCTTCCTCTATGCCCGGGAGATCGAGCTGGGATGGGACGTTCCCAAGCTGGAACGGGATTTTCGCGCCTACCGATCGGCCCTGGACCCCCTGGTTCGCGAATTCAGTCCCCAGCTGCAGGTCTTGAAGGGGTTTGAAGCCGAGGTTGTCCCCAGTTCGTCCTATGCCGACGTCATGCGCCGTTACCGGTCGGACATGGATTTCGACTACATGGTGGGATCCGTCCACTTCTTGGGGGACATCATCATTGACGGCGAGCCCGAAGAGTTCGAACGCGCCCTGAACCGGGCCGGCGGCCTGGAGGCCCTGGCGAACCGTTACTACGAGTCCGTAGCCCGAATGGTCGCGGCACTCCGGCCCGAGGTGGTGGGGCATCTCGACCTGATCCGGAAGAACGGCCGGAATTACGGCCAGTTGGATACACCGGCCATCCGGCGGTCGGCCCGGCAGGCCTTGGAGGTGATCCGGCGGCACGACAGCATCCTGGATCTCAACACGGCCGGATACCGCAAGGGTTTGGGATGCCCCTACCCCGAGCCCTGGCTGTTGCGGCAAGCCCATGAAATGGGCATCGGCGTCTGTTTCGGCGACGACAGCCACGGCCCCGGCCAGGTGGGAGCCGGAATCGAGGAAGCCCGTCTCTACCTGCTGGACAATGGCATTTCCGAGATTCGGACCTTGGCCAAGGAAGGGGACCGGGTCGTCCGCAGATCGATCTCTCTTCATTGATTCGTTTCGGTCGAAGTTACGGAGTTACCGATGAACTATTCGTCAGAAGCGGCGGGAGCACCTCGAATCGAAACCGGCGACCGCGTGCGGGTATGCCCGGGAGGACACGCGCCCAAGGTGGTCCGATTGGGAAAGGATCATCTCCTGATGGCCGCCCGCACCGGCTTGACCGGAGTCGCCAATCACAGCTCCGTGTCCCTGGTGGAGTCCCGTGACGGAGGCCGGGCCTGGACCGAGCCCCGTATCCTTATCGATTCCGGGAACGACGAGCGGGTGCAGATGATGAGCCGTCTTCCCGGCGGCAACCTCCTGCTCGGGTTCACCCGGCGTTCCAACGGCGCCTGCAAGAGTATGCTCATGACCTCCTCGGACGAGGGCAGGAACTGGGAAGACCCCTGCGAGTTGCACGCGGGGCCGTTCGATTACGTCTATCCATTCGGCGGAGTGACCGCGCTTCCGGACGGCGAACTCCTGCTCACCGCGTACGGCGGCTACTACCCTGTCTACGAACACGGGGACAAACCGCGGGAACGAAAGGGCGATTTCACCCTCTTCTTCCGCTCGCGGGACGGAAGTCCATGGGAGTACGGAGGCCTGATCTGCCGTTATACGACCCAGCCCCATCTGTTGCGCCTCTCTTCCGGCGTACTCTTGGCGTCGCTCCGCAGCGCCGAGTTGGAAGAGGCCATGACCTATGAGGAGTCGCTCAGGCGGCCGCTGGCCCGAACTCTGGTGAGTGAGTCCCGAGACGAAGGGAGAATCTGGTCCCGTCCCCGGCAGGTGACGGATGCCGCCGAAATGCAGGGATTTCTACTGGAGACCTCGTGGGGCGAGCTGGTCATGACCTACAGCGTGAGGCACCAGCCCTACGGCGTCGCCATTCGGACCAGCCGCAACCAGGGAAAGAGCTGGGGACCGCCGGTGGCCTTGGCCGACGACGCGCCGGCGACCGACGTGGGCCTGTCCCAGACCCTGGAAATGGAGCCGGGAAATTTTCTCACCCTCTACCACTGGGAGGATCGGAGCCCCCCCCAGCGCGAGGCCAACCTGTTGGGGATCTTCTGGCGGATGAATCCGCCCTCCGACCGTTCGTAGCGACCTGGGAATCCGCCGCAAGATTCAGGCGCAGTACTCGTTCAGCTTGGCGCCCAGCCGATCGATCTCTTCCCAGGTATTGAAGAAATGGACACAGACGCGGATATCCCGGGGATGTTCCAAGGGCGCCACCACGATCCCGTCCTTCTCGGCCAGCCGCTCGTAGAAGTCCATCCCCAGAAAACCTTCGGGCAGCCTCAGGCTCACGACTCCGCTCCGGCTCCCATCCTCAAGGGGAGAGATGAGCTCAAACAGCCTTGAATCGCGGACCCATTCCGAGAACCTCTTGGAAAGATCCGCGGTCCGGGTATGGATTCGATTCCAGCCCACATTTTCCAGCCAGCGCAAGGTCTCGGCGAATCCCCCGAAGACCGGCAGGGCCCGGGTCCCGAACTCGTAGCGGCGGCCGTCGGGATGCCATTCATATTGCCCGTCGTCCTCGATGGTGACCTGACTGTGGGCTCCGGTCCACGAAACCGGTGTCGAGTTCAAGATCTCCTTCCGGGTCAGGAGTCCTCCGGTCCCCTTGGGGCCCAACAGCCACTTGTGACCGCAGAACGAGTAGTAGTCGCATCCCAGGCCGTGGAAGTCGAGCGGGATGTTTCCGGCGGCCTGAGCGCCGTCCAGCAAGAGCCGCACGCCACGTTTGTGCAGTTCCTGCGCCAGCTTCCGCGCCGGAAGAACCCGGCCGTTTCGGCGGGAGACATGGCTCATGGCCACTAATCGGGTGCGAGAAGAGATTTGGCTCAGAACGCTGCCGAGAACGTCTTCGCCCACGTCCATGGGAGCCCGGCGATAGACGACGCCGAAACGTTCGTGGAGGTTGTAGGACGGCTGCAGCAGAGCGGGGTGCTCATGGTTGCCGATGAGGATCTCGTCTCCCGCCTTCCAGTCGATGGACCAGATGACGATGTTGAGGCCCTCCGTGGTGTTGTGGGTCAGGGTCACCTCTTCTTCATCGGCGCCCAGGGCGGTTGCGGCCAAAGCGCGGCACTGTTCCTCCACGACGGCGATCCGGGGATTGATTCGAGGGTCTCCGGGTCCACGGTTCTGCAGGTCCAGAAGCTCCTTGACCCGTTCAATGACGGGAGTGGGCGAGGGACCGATGCCCCCGGTCAGAAAATAGGCGGATTCCG
The DNA here is from genome assembly GCA_965231825.1 of Acidobacteriota bacterium. Classification (GTDB taxonomy): domain Bacteria; phylum Acidobacteriota; class UBA6911; order RPQK01; family JAJDTT01; genus JAJDTT01. The sequence continues at coordinate 708,953 of OZ246889.1, forward strand.
AGGTGGTCGGTATTTCCTTGCGAACCTGGCTCACCCATTGTGGAATTGTGGCTTGGCTGGTGGTTGCGATGGCTTGTCCCATGTTTTGAATCCAGGTTGTGCCGGCCGCTGCTGCCAACGACGCGGATTTCAAGAAGGTTCTTCTCGGTGGTCTACGGCTTTCGGATCGGGGCAGCTTCTCTTTCATCGAACTTCTGGAGTCTTGTGGGCGGAAGCCTCTCAGGTCAATTCAGGCGCCGCAACAGGTATCCCGGACGGAAGGACCGCCGGGCGCGGACCCGGACCGAAAAACGCTCCCGGGGGTCTTCGACCCGGTCCAGACTGAAGACGCCACGACCCAGAATCCCGGACAGCGCTTGAGTCAACCCGGGTTTTAGCTGTTCGAAGGTCTCCGCGCTGTTGGGGGTATGGAGGCGATCGTTCGCCAGCAGCAGTATCTCCCGGGTATGGAAGCGCACTCTGCCGCCCAGAACGGGATCGGATTCCAGCCGGTTGCAGGCCAGCAGCGTGTGCCTGAAGACCTCACGGATACACTGCTCACGGTTCCCGTCCAGATCTTGCTTGCGGTAGTAGAGGAGTCCGGGCCGGTCATCGGCCTGGTCCAAACTGAAATTTCCCTCGTGAGCGACCAGCAGGATGCCGGGGCCCCGGTGGACGTGACTGTAGTCGTGGACGTCGATGAGCAGGTGTCCATCCACGGCTTGGTTCTGGATCCAGGAATGGAAGACGGGGATGAATTCCTGCGTTTCGGCCCTGAGGGGCTCCTCCAGAAAGATCTTGAGTCCCAGTTTCTGCCAGCCGTCCATACGCCTGCCTAATGGACTCCCGAGATCTCCCGGGCCATGCGCTCGTAACAGGCGTGAGCCGCCTCAATGAAGAGTTGGCTCTCTTCCACCGACTGGTGGGCCGTGTCCCTGGTGGGACTCTGCGAAGGCGACTTGTGACGGCGGAACAGGTAGTTGGCAAACTTGCCGCCGGCGTACTTGTCGTAGAACAGTTCCGTGTCGTAGAAGCGCCGTCGAAACTCCGACACGACGGTGTCCGGAGCGCCCGGAACGTCCAGGAACTCAGTCTTGACCAGAGCTCTGGCGGCCTCCACCATGGCTCGGTAGCTCAACAGGTCGGCGCCGGCAAAGTCCCTGTCGTCCAGCCTGATCTGGGCTTCGAAGACCAGCTGCTCGGCGGACGCAAGACTGAACTGGGTCAGGGTGACCACCTCTCCGGCGCATTCTCCCGTCCCCAGATCTCCCATGGAGAACTCTCTGGGATCTCCCCAATCGCTGTAGAAGGACGAGTCGACCTCATAGGCCGGAACCTGCAACAGGTCCTGCAGCATGGCTCTCAGGTCCTTTTTGCCGACGCTCCGGACGAATTCCTGAAAACTCTCGCCGTTGCTCCGATACTCCAGGTATCGGCCGGTGATGCGTTCCAGAACCTCCGGTACGTTCCGGGCCGGCGCCGAACCCATCGCCAATCCATACGAGGCGGCGTTCTCGGTCCACTGGCCTCCGAGCACCACCTGGAAGTGAGGCACCTTGTGGCCCTTGATGGTCCGGCTGGTTCCGTAGAATCCGATGTCCGCGACGTGGTGCTGACCGCAGGAGTTGAAGCAGCCGCTGATCTTGATCCGCAGATTCTTGATCGAATCATCCAGGTGGAAGAACTTGGCGCCGAGCCTCCTCCGGAATTCGGCCGCCAACCCTCGCGAGGAGGCGATTCCCAATTTGCAGGTGTCCGTCCCCGGGCAAGCCGTCACGTCCACGATCGTACCGGCGCCATGGGCGCCCAGACCGATCTTCTCCAGTTCCCCGTAGAGTTCCGGCAGGTCCGCGTCACTGACCCAACGCAGCACCATGTTCTGCTCGACGGTGGTCCGGATGTTCTCACCGGAGAAACGGCGGGCGATGACTGCCAACTCCCGGGCCTGCCACGACGACAGGTCCCCCAAGGGAAGAGTCGCGGTGGCGACGGCGTAGCCCGCCTGCCTCTGACGGTAGACGTTGGTCCGCACCCAGTGCTCGAAGCCCGGAGGCGGCTGATGTCCGTTCAATGCCGCGGGGGGCCGGACCGCGGTCTCCTGGAATTCCGGAACCTGGGGCAGGTACGCGGTCCACCGCTCGTCCGGAGGCATGATCTCCCGCTCTTTCAGAACCTCCTTGCGAAACTCGTCTATCCCCAGCTTGGCCACCAGGAATTTGACGCGGGCCCGCGCCCGGTTCTTCTTCTCTCCCAAGCGGGCGAACACCCTGGAGATGGCCTGCGCCGTGGGCAGCAACTCTTCTTCGGGAAGAAAGGGATCGAAGAGTCTGGCCTGGTGAGGCACCGCGCCCAGACCACCCCCGACATACAGTTCGAATCCCCGTTTGATCCGGTCGCCCTCACGCCGGACCACCGCGATGGCCCCCATGTCATGCATGCTGGCCAGCCCGCAGGCCTCTTCGCGGCATCCCGAGAATGAGATCTTGAATTTACGGCCGAAGTCCTGGACATCGGGGTGCCCCAAGAGAAAGGCGCTACAGGCCTTGGCGTAGGGACTGACGTCGAAAGCCTCCGTGTGGCAGACGCCCGCCAGAGGGCAGGCGGTCACGTTCCGCACCGAGTTTCCGCAGGCCTCCCGGGTCGTGATCCCCACCGAGGCCAATCTCCGCATCAGATTCGGAGTGTCGTCGATATGGACGAAATGAAGTTGGTAATCCTGTCTCGTGGTGACGTGGAGCACTCCGTCCGAATACTCTTCCGCCACATCTCCCAGCATCTCGAGCTGGCGGGGATTGACCCCGCCGTACGGGATCTTGATGCGCATCATCCCGGGAGCGTCCCAGAGGGTCTCGGGCCCCTTGATGACGCCGCCGGAAGGATAGGAGAGCTGCTGCGAACGGACCCCGTCGTGGCGGAAACCGTTATCGTATCTCTGGCCGTAGATGCCGCGCCGCAACCGGGTCTCGGCGAAGATCTTCTCATCCAGCTTTCCCTGACGTCTCAGCTCCATCTGCATCTCGAAGATGTCGATCTCGCGGCCGAGCTCGTCCGGTATATCCGTCCCCAAGTACTCCTTCCACGTCGTCATGACCCGTTTCCTCCAGGTCTCTCCAGCCTATGAGATGAAACTAAGTTTACCCAATTGATCGGTTTAGTCAAATGAGACGCCGACGCCTAGTGGAGGCCCAGCAAGGGGCCGGCATCGCGATGGATCATCGCTTCCATCTGGTCTGGGTCCAACCGCGGCAGGGCCGTGCCTTCCAGCTGATCGTTGATGGACCGCAATCCGGCCAGAGACTCGTCCACGTTGGTGATGGGATAGTCGGTCCCGAACAGGAGCTTGTTCCAGACACCGTACTCCTGCACCAGCATCAGGCTCTGGTAGAGCTGGAAGGGCCGGTAGTGGATGGCCGAAACGTCCGAGTAGACGTGAGGGTGCTTCCGGATCACCGCCACCGTCTCACCCTCGTAGGGATGTCCCAGGTGCGCCAGAATGATCCGGCACTCCGGGTACTTGATGGCGACGGGGTCCAGATGCCGGGGCAAGGTGGTGTCGAGAGGGGCGCGGTCAATAAAAGTGGTCCCCGTGTGGAGCAGGACCGGCAGTTGGTGGCGCACGGCGTACTGCCACAGGTGATCCAACTCCGGGTTCTGGGGATAGAATCCGGCATACATGGGCATTATCTTGATGCCCCTCATCTTCAGGTCCTGGTGGCCCTCCTCCAGTTCCTCCTGCCAACCCGGTTGGGTCGGATCGAGGGAAAGGAAGGGGATTAAATTTTCGGGGTCCTGAGAGCAGTATTCGACGATGAACTTATCCGGAGTCCAGAGGCCCGACAGCTTGGCCTTACCACCGAAGACGACGGTCCTGACCCGATCGGGGACGGTCCGGCAATGGGCGCGATAATCCTCCAGGGTGCTGTCCAAGGGGATTTCATGGCCCCTCATGCGGATTGCCTGTTGGCGGAACCGGTCCGAGAAATGGTCCGGATATTTCCAGCCATGAGTATGGACGTCGAAAATCACGCGTCACCTCCTGAGCCAGAGCAGGGTAACGTGTTCCCGGAGCGACTTCCAGGATCGGATCTTCCCTCTTGCCGGCACGACTATTCCCACGGGCTGCTATCATGTTCCCGATTTCGGCGACACCTTTCCCAGGCGCAGGAGGCACTGCAGTTCCCATGAAATTCCTTTTCAATCCGGTCCCGATGGATTCGACACTCCGCCGCCCCGCCGTCGTGGCCGCGGCTCTCCTGTTCATTTTTCAGACTGCGCCCTCTTTCGCCGAGTCCGGCCATGGGGTCCGGCTGGTCAAGACGGACGCGGCTCGGGTGGACATCTACGTCGGCAAGAGCCTGTTCGGCTCCTACCACTACGGAGTCGGCTTTCATAAGCCGATCTTCCATCCCCTGCTCAGCCCCAAGGGCCACCGGATAACGCGCGCGTACCCCATGGAATTCGGAACACCCAACGAGCACTACGACCATTGGCACCACGAGGGGATCTCATTCACCTATGGGAACCTCAACGGCGTCGATTTCTGGTCCAAGCTGCCCGGCGGACGAGACAAACCGGGCAGCGGCCGGATCCGGCACACCGGCTTCACCCGGCTGGAAGATGGACAAAAGGGAGTCATGGAAACCACTTCGGACTGGATCGCACCCTCGGGAGAGGTGCTGCTGGAACAGGACTCCCGCATGACCATCGAGGCGGGACCCGGGTGGCGGACCCTGGACTTGACGTTCAAGTTGACTGCCCAAGGGAAAGCGGTGACGTTCAACGATACCAAGGAAGGAATGATGGCCGTTCGCGTCGCCCCCGACCTGCGGGAAGACCGGACCGGCCGCTATCTGAACGCCGAGGGGTTGGAACTGTCGAAGGAAGTCTGGGGAAAGAAGTCCTCCTGGGTCGCACTCCGCGGCTCGGTCCAGGGAGAGGACCTGACTCTGGCCATCATGAATCACCCCAAGAGCATCGAATCCCCCACGTACTGGCACGCCCGGGGCTACGGACTCTTTTCCGCCAACCCCTTTGGCCAAAAGGATTTCCAAAAGGGTTCCCCACCCTTGAACGTCTCTCTGAAACCGGGTGAATCGGCCCTTTTTCTCTACCGGATACTGGTGCATTCCGGACACCTCTCCCAGTCCGATATGGCGGCTCAATTCGAGAGGTATCAGCAAACGAAACCGTGACGGCGGGAGCCCCCGCACGCGGCGTTGCAGCGGCCGGATCTTCTTGTCCTGCTCCAGAGGGGCAGATATAATCCTTGACGCATGCTCGGGACCATGATCTCTATCCTTTCCCCCGACGGCGACGTGAAATCGGAGGCCGACATTCCGGCCCTTGGATTGGATCAGCAACTCCATCTCTACCGGCTGATGTGCTTGAACCGGATGGTCGACGACCAGATGATCCGGCTTCAGAGACAAGGCCGGCTCGCTTTCTACGTCGGATCTCGAGGAGAAGAAGCAGCCATCATCGGAAGCGCATTCGCCCTGGAACGGCGCGACTGGGTCGTCCCCTGCTACCGGGAGCTGGGCGCCGCACTGGTCAAGGGTTTTCCGCTGGTCGATCTGATCTGCCAGTTGTTCGGCAATTCCCGGGACTTGACCAAGGGCCGGCAAATGCCGAACCACTACGCCAGCCGCGACTTGAGGGTGACGTCGATTTCCAGTCCCGTGGGAAGCCAGATCCCCCATGCCATCGGCCTGGCTCTGGGCGCCCGTCTGGCGGGCAAGGACGACGTGGCACTGGTCTATTTCGGCGATGGCGCCACCTCTCAGGGCGACTTCCATGTCGCCACCAACTTCGCGGGAGTCTTCAAGACTCCGACCATCCTCTTCTGCCGGAACAACCAGTGGGCGATCTCGGTTCCGGTAGAGTCTCAGACAGCCTCCCGGAATCTGGCCGTCAAGGCGACCGCGTACGGTATTGAGGGGGTTCGTGTCGACGGAAACGATATCTTCGCCGTCTACGACGTCACCTCAAGGGCAGTGGCGAAGGCGAGAAGGGGGGAAGGTCCGACGCTGATCGAAGCCGTGACCTACCGCCGGGGAGGCCACTCCACCTCCGACGACCCCAATTCCTATCGGGACGACGCCGACGTCGAGCCCTGGGTCGAGCGCGACCCGATCCTGCGATTCCGCTTGTACCTGACCCGGCAGGGACATTGGGACGACGGCAAGGAGCAGGCGCTGGAGGACGAGATCCGCGCGCATATCCGCAGCACGGTGGAAGAGGCCTCCCGATCCGGACCGCCGTCTCTGGACACCATCTTCGACGACGTTTACGACGAGATGCCGTGGCATCTCCGTGAGCAAATGGAGTCGGTCTGCATGCCGGAGGAGTTTCAGACCGTCGAGCAGGGGTCCTGACCCACTTCCGCGAAAAACCAGATGCCGATTCGGAACATCATCCAGGCAGTCAACGACGGTCTGCGCACCGAGATGCGGCGCGACCCCAGCGTCGTGGTCCTGGGGGAAGACGTGGGACGTTTCGGCGGAGTCTTTCGCGCCACCAAGGGCCTCCAGGAAGAGTTCGGAGACCACCGGGTATTCGACACGCCGCTGGCCGAGTCGGGCATTGTCGGGGCCGCCATCGGCATGGCCATGTACGGCTTTCGGCCGGTTCCCGAGATTCAATTCGCGGACTTCATCTATCCCGCCTTCGATCAGATCGTCAATGAGCTGGCCAAGATGCGGTACCGTTCGGGCGGTCAATATACGTGTCCCATGGTCATCCGAACGCCTTATGGCGGAGGCATCCGGGGAGGGCACTACCACTCCCAGAGTCCGGAAGCCTATTTCGTCCATACTCCCGGGCTCAAGGTAGTGGTGCCGGCGACTCCCTACGATGCCAAGGGGCTTCTGATTTCGGCGATCCGGGATGACAATCCGGTCATCTTCCTGGAACCGAAGCGAGTCTACCGGGCAGCCCGGGGCGAAGTTCCGGACGGCGACTACACCGTGGAACTGGGTCAAGCAAACGTCGTTCAGGACGGTCTGGACGTGACCGTCGTGGCCTACGGCGCCATGCTCCACAACTGCCTGACGGCGGCGGAACAGTCGGAAGAGGAAGAGGGAATCTCCAGCGAAGTAGTGGATCTGAGAAGCCTGATGCCCTTCGATGTCGAAACGGTCTTGAGTTCGGTCCGGAAGACGGGCCGCCTGGTCATTGTCCACGAGGCTCCCAGAACCTGTGGGTTCGGAGCGGAGTTGGCGGCGACCGTCGGGGAGAAGGCACTCCTGCACCTGCAGGCCCCCGTAACCCGGATCACGGGTTTCGACACCCCCTTCCCCTATGCTCGCGAAGAAGACTACCTGCCTGGGATCGAACGAATCCGGAATGGATTGCGCGAGATCGTCGAATTCTGAGCAGATTCCTATGTCCTACCAATTCAGGCTCCCCGACATCGGCGAAGGCATCGTGGAAGGCGAGGTCGTTCGCTGGCTGGTGCGGATCGGAGACGAGATCGAAGAGGACCAGCCCATGGTGGAGGTCATGACGGACAAGGCCACCGTCGAAATCCCGTCACCCGTTAAGGGACGCGTCGTGGAGCAAGGGGGCAAGGAAGGAGACGTCGTCCAGGTCGGATCCGTACTGGTGGTGATCGATACGGGCAAGGCGGAAATCGATTCTGAGCCGGACCACGCGGTTGCTCATCCACCTCCTCAAGGATCTCCAATCTCACGGCGGCGGCGGACAGCGGCGCGGGTCTTGGCGACCCCCGCCATTCGGCGTCTGGCGAAACAAATGAAGATCGACCTGGAAGGGGTCAAGGGCACCGGTCCGGGCGGGCGAATCACGAGAGAGGATCTGACCCGGACCCAGAAACCTGCGCCCGTTGCCGAGGCCGTTCCGGCCGCGGTCGGACCGACGGAACGGATTCCGTACCGCGGCATCCGGCGCCGGATCGGCGACCACATGCTCCAGGCCTCCAACCACGCCCCCCACTTTACCTATGTGGAAGAGGTGGACGTGACCGAGTTGGTCCGTATGCGCCAGAGGGCTCAGGGGAGCGAGGAATTTCAGGGAGTCCGCCTCACCTATCTCCCCTACATCCTGAAGGCGTTGGCCCACGAGTTGAAACGGCATCCCTATTTGAACGCCCGGCTGGACCTGGACGCAGGGGAGATCGAACTCCGGAAATACTACAACATCGGCATCGCCACCCAGACGGACGAAGGGCTCACGGTTCCGGTCATCAGGAACGTGGACCAGAAGAGCCTGCCGGAGGTGGCGCGGGAGATCTCCCAGGTATCGCAACTGGCCCGTGAGGGGAACCTGAAGCTGGAGCATCTACAGGGAAGCACCTTCACCGTGACCAGCCTGGGCGCCTTGGGAGGCATCGTCGCCACGCCCATCGTCAACTATCCCGAAGTGGCCATCCTGGGCGTGCACAAGATCGCACCCCGGCCGGTCGTGCGCTCGGGCCGGATCGTGATTCGGGAAATCATGCACCTGAGCCTGTCCCAGGACCACCGGGTCGTGGACGGCGCCGTCGGCGCCCGGTTTCTGCAGGATGTGATCGCCCGGCTGGAAAAACCCGAGAACGGAATCTGACCCGGAGCCGCCAGCAACCCATGGACGAACTGTCGAGACGTTCCCTGCTCCAATACGCATGCGGCGCGACGGCCGCAGGAGCGGTGTCAGGACCCTTCGCCGCGGAGGCGCAGGGCCTCGCCGGTGGATTGACGGGGGGATCCGTGCCCGGTCCGGGAACCGCCGCGGATTCCTATCGGGTGGTTCCGGAAGAAGAGGGCAGCCGGCGCTACGGCATGGTGGACGACCTGTTTCGCCACATTGAGAACCGGTCCGACGTCAAACGGGAAATCCTTTACTGGCTCACCGACGGCCGGTCCTCCTTCCTGGGCGCGACCAACCGCTTCCAGTTCCTGGAGCCCATCATTCGGCCCTTGTACCGGCAGGCGGGCATCCCGCTGGAGTTCGGATACGGATTGGGATTGCAGGAGAGTCTCTACCGCAACTACAGCGTCTCCTACGCCAACGCCAAGGGAATCTGGCAGATGCAGTGGGCGGGCCGAAGATACGGTCTGAGGGGAGGAGATTATTTCGACGTCGTCAAATCCACGCAGAAGCAGTTGGAGTACCTCGGCCATTTGGTGAAGGTCTTCGCCTGGAATCTGGAGCTGGTGCTGGTGGACTACAACTACGGTCCCGGTCAGAAGTTTGCCCGCTACAGTTCCAACCCGAATGCATTTCGCAGAATCGCCAGCCGCATCCCCCGCCAGACCCGCCGCTACGTTCCGCGGGTCCTGGCCGCCACAGCGATGGGCCTGGCTCCGGAACGATTTGGGCTCGACATTCACCGGCTGGACCCGGGAACGGTGAAGATCCCGCTGGATCGAAGTCTCCATCATCTGGAATTGGGGCTGCTGCTGGGCACCGACCATTGGAACCTGGGGAATCTGAATCCCAGGGACAGCATCCGGGTCTGGTTCAAGGAGGGGGAGGAGGTGACCATCCCCCGGATCTTCCAGGAAACCTGCCGCGAGCGCATCGAGAAACATCCGCTTCGCGACGAATTCCACGGCTTCGTGGCCAACGCCTATCCGGCCCCGGGACAAGCCATCGAATACCGGGTCCGGAGCGGCGACACCCTCTTCCGCATCTCCGGGAAATTCAAGGACTGCGGAGTGGAAGGGCCCAACCAGATCATGCTCTACAACGGCCTGACCAGCACCGTGATCCGCCCCGGCCAGAAGCTGCTCATTCCCTGCGCCGACTGAAGCGGCGTACGCGAAGGCCCGAAGCACTCGTTACGGCTGATCTGTAGGGGCGCATCGCAGCCATATTGGGAACTGCTTCCTCCGACAACTTCAACGCAGCAAGATCATCTGTCCGATAACGCACAATGGAGCCCGATCATGCAGATGCCGCACACCGACCCGATCATCGCTGAAGTCCGGGCCGCACGAGACAAACACGCCGCCCAATTCGATTACAATGTCGATGCCATCTTCAAGGACATCCAGGCAAGACAGGCAACTTCCAGGCGAAAATACGTCCGCCAACCACCGAAGCGACTCCATCCAGGGAGAGTCCGTAATGCATGAGTCGGGCATCCCCAAGGTCCGCAGCAACTCGCTTCGCAAGGTCCGCGCGTAATTCTTCTGTCAAAATCGAGATCCATGAGCCCTGGTGGGAGAAGAACATTGGGTGTCATCGGGATCCACCCGGCGGCAGCATTTGGAGTGGTGGCAGTTGATTACATGCTCTTCGGTGGCACAGTCGTATAACTTTGGCCATGGTCGCGATGCGACCGGCGCCATCGACGTGGCTCTTTCAGGGGCAACAGACTCGTCTCCCAGGATTGGTTATTCTCGTAGTCTCCTATCGCAAGGTTGTCATGTTGGAGACCCTTCCACGGTGAGAGGCAGGCCGAAGTTCTAGGCAGAGAGACAAGACAGCCCGTTGATTCGACCCCTGCTCTACTGGCGGTCGGGAAGGCCACCAGGACCCCAATAGGGACTCTTTGGTCGTTGGTGGCTGTAGATTCTGTTTCCTGCTAGTCATCCCGACATCGCGGATCATGTCGGGGTGTTTATGCGGACCGGAAGGCCGCCGGAAAAGGATACGATAATATACTTTATCGTATTCTAAGACGCGCCCCTGATGCCCAGCTTTCTGCGGCGGAAGCGATCCTGTGCCGACCTCTTCCTTCCCAATCCGATGATCCCACTTGGGCGAGGTAATCACTTCTTCCGATGTGTATTTTCTCCTCTATGAAGGACGAGGTACGGGGACAGGAGAACGAGGGTCTGATTGTAGTCGCGGTGGTGGCCCTGCGAATGCCTCCCTTCACGAGTTCGAGATCCCAGTCACGTCGGCTCCGCCGAATCAACGCTCAGTATCGCAGTCATCCGGGAAATGATGTCCCCTTCGGCACCCACAACCTGCGCCAGAGAGGCGAGCGCAAGGCCGTATCCGAGTCTGAGATAACCTAGCCATACGGCAAGTTGTAGGTAGCTCTTTGCGTCCTCGACATTGCCGAAGCCACCTTCAGCCAAAGGGAAGGCCAGGCTCAACGGCGTAGGATGATCGTACGTCGCCAAAAGCCCGGTCCTTGCCTCGTTGGCCCACCAGCCACCGTCTATCTTGTCGAGCCGGAATTCTCCGGGCATGCATTTCCATACGGCGTCCATCTGCACGTACGCTGCCCGAAGTTCCGTGGCCATCACGTGCACGGTGTCGACGCTGAATTCCCCCTTAGTAATCGCAACAGCGTGGAGGCACACCTTACGCAGGCGGAAGATCCAATCTGGTTCCGCCGCTCTGATTCTGCGCTTCGGCGGATCGATCTCCAGATGGACCCGAGTGAGTTCGCGGAGCATCTCGCGACCTTCTTCGCACCGGGCGCGCTGTTTCTCGATCGATTCGGAGGCCATCCCCATTCAGTCCTCTGTCGTGGCGCCGGTGTTGGAGAACGCCGCCACCGCGGCATCCCGAACAGCCCTGGACATCTCTCGCACTTCGCGTAGTTGCGCCAGTGTGGCTTCTACCCAATCGCGCCCGCCGTCTTCAGCTACAGGACACAATGCGGCGTGCGAGTTCATGACGCCCACTTGTCTCACCAAGTAATCCATCAAGCTCGCGAACGTAAACTCATCCTGAACCGTGTCAATCGAGATAACACCCCCTCGCCACGAACGTCCCCTCCAATCCGCCCTGCCGTGACAGAAGTACTCGCTCAGGTAGTTGTACCAACCGTTGCCTTCCTCCAACATCGCCACCTTATCTGCTTGCTTGAGGCTCCTCCCCTTGCGCATCTGCGACTTGGGCATCCCGACCCTCGCCGCCGCCGCTTCCTCTGCCGCCGAGATCCTCGCAAGCAACTCTTTGTGACCGACATCGCCCTTAGTCACACGGATGATTGTCCGATAGTAGTCTGCGTTCAGGTAGTCGCCAACCACGTTCAACGCACGCTCCGGCTCCATCAGTACGTCCGGAGCGATGATCAGGTTGCGGAAGATGACGACGACCTGCCCAGCACACTCGAGAACCGGCCGCATCTGTACAGCAAGCGAGTGCACGTTGTTGGTCTCATTGGCTCGGAGGACGGCGACTGCGTGTAGCCGTGCCTTACGCAGCAGCAGTGCGCACATAATCCGAATTGTGGCAGTCGTATCGGCATTGAGGTCGATTTGCGCCATCGCCTCGCGCCCCCCGCCGGTGACGTCCAACCACCGTTCGAGTTCGCAGGTCATCGCGACCGATTTCGCCAGCAGTTCTGCCATGCCAGCGCGATAGCGTGCAACCTCATTGGCTGATTCCGTCTGCTGATCTTCCGTCATCGATACATCGCTGATCCTTGCGACGCTGTCTGATATTGACGTCGGGGCCAATGGTTCCTGTTCGGAACCATTGCCCTGCCCTATTACAACTGTGGCGTTTCTGACATCACGGATGGGGAAGATTTACCATGTTCCGTCCAAGCATAGAGATTCAGCTTGGGCGGATGGCTCGCCAACCGTCGAGCCTGAGAAGACGAACGGCTCAAAATGATTTCGTTCGATTTGAGAGGTCCTCGTGGCTCCGTTAACTGAAACTAACGAACATCGCCTCTCCCTGCCACATGGGAATCAGAGCTGCAGACGCCGTATCCACTCCTCGCCCCAGTGAGCCCATTCCACGGGAAAAATCACATCTTCTGACAGTAACCAACGTCCCCGACGACTGCCGGGGTGAAAAAAGAAGGGGATTATAGACTTGACTACACAGAAGCCCAAGTGGGCAGGTCAGTGACGATTAGTTGATCGGCACCCGCAACAGGAACGTCAGTACCGTGCGCCGGCTGTCCCCCTCGAAGTGGATGTGAAGCTCGATGGTTTTCTCGTTCTTCAGGAAGGCGTCAAGCGCAGTATCCGTCAGTTCCACGACGTTGAAGTAACTCAGACCGGGAGCGTCCTGGAAGTCCTCTGGGAGCGCTTGATTCTTCACCGCCAGATTCAAATGGGGAACCCACTGGGTGTCCGTTTTCAAATGTACAGTCGTGCTTCTGGAGTGAATTGGATCCGAGAGCATGAGCCCGAAGGAACGATCCAACTGGGGTTCGTCGCTTTCGACTCCGAATAGTCCAAACGGGACCCCCACGGAATACGTCAGGATGCCGAAGTGCGGCGTTCCCCGGTTGCCTTCCTCCGAACCGATGAGTCGAGAAACCAGCCACAGTTCGGCCGCGTCTGGGTTGATGACAGGGCCGGGGGGTGGGGGTGGTGGAGTCGGCGGAGCGGGCGGTGGCGGTGGGGCAGGATTACGATCAAACCCCTTCAGGTTCCAACCCAAGTCGTAGAGCATTCCCAGGGTCACAGGTCCAAGGCTGTGATTCGCTTGTCCCGGAGCGATGGCCGGACTCATCAGGCTGTCCCGGTGTCCATCGTAGAATTCATGCTCGTCCAGATGACTCACTCGGTTTCCGGGATTCTTCGTTGTCGCCGCAACCGCCCACAGCATGACGGGTTCACGGTTCCTTTCCAGAGACAGCAACGGTTCATTGTGCCGGTTCTCCATGTTGCTTCGACCCCAGAAAAGACGGTTTCTCGTCAGGGCATCGTAGATCTCTTCCGAGGGCCGCGGTAGGTCGATAATGTCTCCCTCGCCCTGACTCCACACGAAATGATCGTAGTACATGGTGAAATCATCAGAAGTGAATGAGCTCTTTCCGATCCGTTCATCCTGGTCGATGTAGAACCCCGAATTGAACCCCAACGCATGACCGATCTCATGCAGAATGATCGTGACCAGATCGTACTCATATCGGGTGGGCCGACCGGAAATACCCTGATACCAAGGAAAGTCCTCGTTGATGTGAATCTCAAACTCAGGGTCGGGATCGGTGGATCCGATGCGTCTATAGCCGAGAAACTGATTCCCCAGAGTCATTGGCCAGCACGTCCCGCTCCAGCATATCCATGAGCCTTCTGACTCATCCTCGTCATAGAAACTTATGGCAAATGCCAACGGAGCATGCCCATCCTCATCTTCCTCGAACTCCTCCCAGTAGAACGTCAGCGTAAAAGGGACGGTGATCTCCAGCTTCTCGTACCAGAGATCCATAGCCCTCCAGATGGCCTCTCGGGCCGCACGGGGAACGCCCCTGAACCTAAGCGTCACGGTCTCGGAGGAATCGACCAGGTAATCCACATCGCCGTCAGGGACACGGCCGAACCGGTGTCGCTCGACGTGATCCCGAATCATGATGCGCTGCTGCTCAGTCGGACCTGAGCAAACGGCACGCCCTGTCTCGTCGATCGACATGACGAAGGCCGGAGGGTTAATGGTGGGTGTCGTCTGGGCAGTAGCGGTGGCGGCAACCGCCAAGAGGGGCAGGATAATCATGGCTGAACCTCAAACGCTCTCATGGTCGGCACGACTCAGCAAAGAGAGCCGGACCTTTTGCTGCTAGGTTCTCCGATATCCCGAAGGCGGAGAGAGCTTAATCAAAGCCGCCATGAAAGAAGTTACTCAAAACTGGAAGTTCACGCCCAGTAGGATTTCCGGTCCGCTGTGTAGTCAAGTCTATAATCCCAAAAGCATAGACAAGTAAAGTGAATTGAGAGTGATTATTTCAGCTGAGCTGATGATTCTATGATGAATCTTTGCGACAATTCCCTATTCTTTCGAGCCAGCGGAGCTCGGAGCCTCTTGAACCTGGCTTGCCGGATGGGCCGGCATCAGAGGGTCGCTGAGCCCGGTTTCGCGGTGGGTGCAACCAGGAGGAGCCATTGAAGAGTCGTGACGAACTGAGTCGAGAGAACGACGCGTTGCGGGATCGCATCTCCAAGCTAAGCGCAGCCATCCTGCGTATCAGCGTGAGTCTCGACGTCAACGCCGTCCTTCACGAGATTGTGAAAAGCGCTCGTACGCTGACCCATGCTCGCTACGGCGTGATTGCAACCAACGGTGATCCGGACCAGACCGAATACGTCATATCCGGCTTGAATTCCGTCGAGGTGCAATGTCTTGAGCGCTGGCCTGAAGGACGGCGGATCTTTGAACACTTCCGGGACCTTCCAGGGCCGCTGAGAATACGAGACATGCCCGGCTATGTCCGGTCGCTTGGTTTTTCAACGGACTTGGTCCCGTCGAAGATCTTTCAGTGCGCACCGATGTTTTATCAGGGAGTACAAATGGGTCTGCTGATGCTCGGTGAGAAGGAAGGCGGAAAGGAGTTCACAGACGAGGACGAAGAGATCCTCGTGCTGTTTGCGTCGCAGGCGGCAGTGGCCATCGCCAACGCTCGCAAGCATCGGAACGAGCAGCGGGCCCGGGCCGACCTGGAGGCGTTGATCGAGACCTCTCCGGTGGGTGTGGTGGTCCTCGATGCCAAGACCGGGAAGCCGGTGTCGTTCAATCGGGAGGCCCGGCGGATTGTCGAAGCACTGCGCGCACCGGGTAGTTCCCCGGAGCAGTTGCTGCAAGTCATGACGTGTCGGTTTTCCGACGGGCGCGAGGTCTCCCTGAAAGAGTTCCCCCTGGCGAAAGAACTGGGCAATGCCAGGACCGTGCGCGCCGAGGAGCTCGTCCTCGAGGTCCCCGATGGCCAGAGTGTCACGACCCTGGTGAACGCCACGCCCATCCGCTCCGAGGACGGCACGGTCGAGTCCGTGGTCGTTACCCTGCAGGACCTGGCTCCATTGCAGGAGCTGGAGCGATTGCGGGCCCAGTTCCTGGGCATGGTGAGCCACGAACTGCGGTCTCCACTCGCCGCCATCAAGGGCTCGACCACCACCGTGCTGAGCGACCTGCCGCCCCCGAACCTGGCCGAGGTGCTCCAATTTATCCGTGTCATCGACGAGCAGGCCAATCACATGCGCAGTCTGATCAGCGACCTGCTGGATGCGGGGCGCATCGAGACGGGCACGCTGTCGGTCTCCCCTGAGCCCGCAGCGGTGGCCGGCTTGGTGGACCAGGCCAGGAACATGTTCCTGAGCGGCAGAGGAAAACACGCTGTCCATATTGATCTGCCGCTGGATCTCCCCCGGGTGATGGCCGACCGGCAGCGCATCGTCCAGGTCCTCAGTAATCTCCTTTCCAACGCCGCCCGGAACTCTCCCGATTCCGGACCCATCCGGATCGCTGCGGTGCACGAGGACGTTCATGTGGCGATCTCGATCTCGGACGAAGGTCGAGGGGTGCCGGCGGACTTGCTGCCGCACGTGTTCCGGAAGCACGTGCGGGCGGGCGGCGATCGCGGAACCCGGGGTTCCGGCCTGGGTCTGGCCATCTGCAAGGGCCTGGTGGAGGCCCACGGCGGACGCATTCGGGCCGAGAGTGAAGGGGATGGTCTGGGCGCCCGGTTCACCTCCACGATTCCGGTGGCGGACGATGGCGGGATCGGCGCTGCAGCGGGCTCAGCCCAGAGTGGTTCCGACTCGCTTCGCATGGATCCGGAGCAAACACGCATCCTCGTGGTCGACGACGATCCTCAGACGCTCCGGTACGTTCGGGATGCTCTCGCGGCAGCAGGCTATTCCCCGCTCGTATCAGGCGACCCTCGGGAGGTATCCCGCCTGATCCGGACGAAGCGGCCCGGGCTGGTCCTGCTGGACCTCATGCTGCCGGGGACGGACGGGATCGAGTTGATGCGGGACGTCCCCGAGATGGCCGATTTGCCGGTCATCTTCATCTCCGGGTACAAGAGAGACGAGACGATCGTACGGGCTTTGAAGATGGGCGCCGCCGATTACATCGTCAAACCCTTCTCGACGACAGAATTGACGGCGAGAGTCCAGGCGGCCCTGCACCAGCGTTACGGATCGTCCAAAACCTTCCGATTGGGAGACTTGGCCATCCATTACGAGGGCCGTCAAGTGACCGTGGCCGATCGACCGGTGCAGCTTACGGCGACCGAATACGATCTGCTGCGAATACTCTCGGTCAACGCCGGCCGGATCCTGACCTACGGATCCTTGCTGCGCCAAGTCTGGGGCCAGTTTGAATCCACCGACCTTCGACCCCTGCGCGCCATCGTCAAGCAACTCCGGCGCAAGCTGGGCGACAATGCAGCCAAGCCCACATACATTTTCAACGAGCGCCAAGTCGGCTACCGGATGCCCAGAGAAAACGACCCGTGAGAGCCTTCCATGGGTGCTGAAGCTCTCTCAACGACACGAACTGCTCACCAAATCCGATACGCCCAACTTCGTGGGATTCGCCCGGTGCATTGCTCCGGAGGGGAATTGTTTGTCCGTGTCATCTTGGAACTGGATACCGTCAACCGAATCTTCACCGGCCCGCCCACGATGCCCGTTCAACGATGATCCGGAGGGCACAGCGAGAGCCAGCGTCCGGATCCCGGGGAGCTCTTCCCCCTCTCCGGACCTGAGCCGTTCTTGAGCAAGTCCCAGGACCGCCGCTCCCGGCCGATTTCATCCCCGTGGGGAGATTTCCGGTCGATCATGAGCAAAACAAGGCCCTCAGACGGCCTGTGTCGGCCTGGCGAGGACGTACGAAGGGTTAGGGATAGGCCCCTGGACGACGTCCCGGCTCTGCCTGCGCCTCGCCGCGGATCGGGGGTTCAAACGAGCGCAGCCCGTTTCGTGGTCCCGATCCACACCAGTAGTAAAATCTCACCACATTCTCACCCCGGACTCACTCGCGTTTCGTATAGTCCACCGTAATGGGCGAGGTGTTTGTCATTGCAGCCTCGACCACTGTCGCAATTCTTGGTTCTGGCGATGCAACAACTGTGTCTTTCAAGAACGATGATCTGCCTGTCGCTGCTCGCGGGGACAATGAGCATCAGTTTCCAGTTGGCATCGGCCATGGCCTCATCCGTTTCCAGCAGTCATAGAACACCATCTGACCGCTCGGCCTACGAACTCCAACGCGCCTTGGCACACCAACGTATGGAGAACACGATGTACGCGTCCACGCCGTCTCGCGCGGACGTGGACGTAATGTGTCCTGTCCTGCGCGACGGCCGACTCGGGCCGCCGATCGCGCTGGACTTACGCGGTCCCTTCCTGAAGTCCGACGCTAGGCGTTATTCCGCCAAGGCAGACGAAACGGAGTCGGAGTCGGCCCTGGACTTTTTTCTGAACCATATCTCCGGCCCCATCGTGCAGGCCAAGTGCGTCAACTGCCATGTCGAAGGCGGCGTGTCCGGACACACCCGTCTAATTCTCCATCCGTCTTCGAACCCCGACTATGGACCCCTTAACCTGGCGGTTTTCGAGAATTTCCTGGCTGACGTCGAGGACGGCGCCAGTCTGATCCTGAACAAGATCCAAGGGGTGGGCCACGGGGGCGGAATTCAGGTGGCAGCCGGGTCGGACGACTTCGCCAATATGGAAACCTTCCTTAGCCTGCTGGGATACGGTGAGGATTCCGGTCCCGATCTGTCCTCAGAAACGTTGTTCGATACGGTCACCATGGCGTCGCCCGGGAAGACGTTGTGGCGGGCTGCACTGATCTTCAACGGTAACATCCCGACCCGGGAGGAACGTGAGGCGGTCGACAATGGCACTGAGGAGGACTTGCGGACGGCAATCCGGGATCTGATGACGGGACGAGGATTCCACGAATTCCTGATCCGGGCGAGCAATGATCGGCTATTGACGGACCGGGACAACGGGTGGGCGATTGATCCGTTCGGGTCTCGTTTCACCGACTTAGGTAATCTCTATTGGGCGAAAGCGGAAGCGGTGCGGGATAAAGGACACAGCGATCCAGGAGAGGATCCAGAGTTTCAGCGATGGTCGCATACTGTGCAGCATGGGTTCAGGCGCGCGCCCTTGGAGCTGATCGCACACGTAGTGGAGAACGATCTTCCCTACACGGAGATCCTGACCGCCGATTACATCATGGCGAATCCGATGGCCTCGCAGGCCTACGGCGCATCGACACAATTCGAGGACAGTGAAGACAGTCTAGATTTCAGACCTTCGGAAATCGCCAGTTATTACCGGGATGATGACTCCAAGGTTACAGAGTTCAAGTCAGGAATAGGAACCCTTGTTCTAGATCCTGGCAACCTGTGGACGGATTATCCACACGCTGGGATTCTCAACACGACTATGTTTCTGAAGCGGTACCCTACGACTCCCACCAACCGCAACCGTGCCCGGGCGCGTTGGACCTACTACCATTTCTTGGGGCTCGACATCGAAAAGTCGGCGTCTCGGACGACGGACCCGGACGCACTTGCCGATACTGATAACCCCACTATGAAGAATCCAGCCTGCACGGTTTGCCACAGCGTCATGGACCCGGTTGCTGGAACCTTTCAGAACTATGGCGAAGAAGGGGAATACCGAGACGAATGGAGAGGACTGGACTCGCTGGATAACCTCTACAAGTTTCCAGAAGATGGTTCATTTACGCCCTATCAACCCGGCGACACCTGGTACCGTGACATGCGCGATCCGGGCTTCGATGGCCAGATTGCGCCCAACGCGGACAATAGTTTGCAGTGGTTGGCCGAGCAGATCGTGGCCGACGATCGTTTTGCCGAAGCAGCAGTGAAGTTCTGGTGGCCTGCGATCATGGGTGTCGAGATCACAGAGCCTCCAGAGGACGAGAACGACAGCGGCTTCGAAGGGATGCTGCTGGCGTCCAATGCCCAAACCGCTGAGGTGGAGCGACTCGCCGAGGCGTTCCGGACGGGCATCGTCGGCGGCGACCGTTACAATCTGAAAGACCTCCTCGTCGAGATTGTGCTTTCCCCTTGGTTTCGTGCCGATTCGGTTTCTGACGACGATCCGGTGCGGCTGGTGGCGTTGCGGGGTGTTGGCGCAGTTCGACTGCTCACTCCGGAAGAGCTTGCGTGGAAGACCGAGGCGATCACCGGGTACCACTGGGGAAGAGAACCCGTCGCCCGAAGTCGTTTTTTCGACAGCAATCTGACCGACGCTCACCAATATCGTCTGATCTATGGCGGAATCGACTCGGCCGGCATCACGGACCGGACAGATGACATAACGGCGTTGATGGCGGCCGTCGCCCAAAGCCACGCTATCGAATCCAGTTGTCCCATCGTGCAACGGGAGCTTCTGCTTTTGCCAGACAAGGATCGGCGCCTTTTCGACGGCCTCGACGGGAATGTTTCACCGATTTCGGAGATCTTCGGCACTGCGGGGATCGAAGGCGCGTCTTGGGCAGAGCGAGAGACTAATTCGTGGACGGTATCCTTGGCCGCCGGCCCAAAGACGGTGCGGCTGGGGTTTCTGAACGATTTCTACGACGACGAAACCCGGGACGATCGGAACTTGATTCTGGATGAAGTAATTGTCCGCGATCTGGCGGGCAATGTGGTCACACAACTACAACTTGAAACCCTGGAACCAGCCGATTGCCGTGGGCCCTATTGGGACGATACAACGAGAAGGTTGGTGGGGTACGGTCTCTGGTGCACCTTGTGGCTGGATATTCATGTGGCCATTCCTACAGATGGAGAATACCGAATCGAAGTTGTGGCGTTTCAAGATGCGGCAGGTGATGATCCTGCTGTGCTTGGAATCGTGGTTGAATCCGATATCGAGACCTCGCGCGGCGCAAAAAAGATTCGCCGAAAGCTGGTCGAACTACACGAGAAACTCCTCGGGGAGACGGCATCGATCGATTCTCCTGATGTAGAAGCGGCATTCGAACTCTTTGTAGAAGTCTGGGAACGGAAACGCTTCAGTGACGGTTGGCAGGATCAGCATTTCGCCTGTGATATTAACGATCTTCTCTATTTCGAAGGAATCGCAGACGATGCCATGCAAGAATTCACGAACGAAGATGGCTTCCCCTACTATGACTTCAACTGGGATCGCGTGGGAGAGCTACGAAAGGAAGTCGGCTGGTGGGGGGCAAAAGGCCTCCAGAACCCGGTCATCCGGGCATGGATCGTGGTGCTAGGGTATTTGATGACCGATCACCGGTATCTGTTCCTATAAGAGGACGGAATGAAACGGCGGACATTTTTCAAGAGCCTGTTGGCCCCCGCCTTCAGCGCGGTTCCGGGATTTCAGCTGCCGCTCGCGAACGCCTCCGACTATGACGGCAAGTTGTTCGTCTTCGTCCAGGCCGATGGGGGCTGGGATCCGACCAGTTTTTGCGATCCGAAAGCAAACACGCCTGGCGAAAAGGTCATCAACCACTGGGCCGAGGACGGAGAGATTCGACAGGTGGGTAATCTCTCTTACGCGGATTTTGCGAAAAACGCCGCGTTCTTTGAAAAGTATTTCGGCCGGATGTTGGTCATCAACGGTGTTGACGCACAAACGAATTCCCATTCAGTGGGGATCGTTCATAACTGGAGCGGTCGGGTTTCGGAAGGATACCCGAGTATGACCGCGTTACTCGCGGCGCACCATGCCCCGGGTCTTTCGCTTTCTTATCTCAATTTCGGAGGATTTTCCTATACGGCCAGTCTCACCACCTTCACACGCATCAACAAGGCAGATCTGATTCACAATATTGCGACCCCCGATATCGCATTGTGGGACAGGTCCGTCCCCTATTTCGACTCAGCAGACTGGGAAACCTTCAAGACCTTCCGGACGGCCAACATCGAGCGTTTGACAAAAGCGCCAAACCTTCTTCCCAGAACTGCCCGTAACCGCCAGCTATATCGAACGGCACTTTCGCCCGAGGCGACCGAGGGATTGAAACAGTATGCGGCGCTCATTCCGGCGGACAATGATCTGCAGCAAAGGGAGAATTTCGGGCAGTTGAAAAGCGAACTTAGGCGTCAAACACAGCTAACGATCCTCGCTTTCAGGGCGAAGGTTGCCGTGAGCGCAGATCTATGGCTTGGAGGGTTCGATACACATGCAAAACACGATTCGCAGCACAACTGGCTGCTGGGAAACTTGACCGATTCCGTCGACTTTCTGTGGGAGTATGCGGAAACCCACGGGGTGGCCGACCGCCTGGTCGTGGTGATGGGGTCGGATTTCGGCCGCACCAACCACTACAACGTGGATGAGGGCAAGGATCACTGGCCCATCGGCAGTGTTATGGTGATGGAGAAGAACCAACCCTGGACCAACCGCGTCATCGGCGAAACCGACGCCCTTCACTTCGCGCACAAGATCCACCCGACGACGCTGCAGCGGGACGACACCAACGGGACCATCATCCACCCGAAGCATGTTCACAAGGCGTTGCGCCGATACTTCGGCATCGAGAATTCACTGGGTGCCCAACGGTTCCCGTTTCACAATACCGAGGACTTCGCGTTCTTTGAATAAGTCACCTGTGAAGGTTCCTGCCGTGACGGTCCCGGTCGAAAACCGGGCCATCGATCACGAAGTTGTTGACTCTGGGCGGTTTCGGAATCCTGTCTGCTTTCCTGTCGCTCCTGTTCGTAGCCTCAGTGGAAGGGCGTTCGGACGGAAAAGAGACCCCGTTTCCGGTAGGAGTCCTCAGTTGACTGGGCCCTGATTGCACCGGACATTTGGCGGTCGAGGCCGATCTGAAAAGGGGAGTCTTTTCGATCACCTGAACTTCCCCTCGGCCTCGCGCTGCAGCGCCTGTGCGAGTTCCGCGTCGCCGTGGCCGCAGGAAGCCCGTAGCGCTTCCGGACTTGGCGCCGCTACACCAAGTTTCGGGCCGTTTCTCCGCTTCACGGACCGAATGGGGCTGATCCCGAGAAAACGGAATCGAATCGCTGTACGCGACCTACGAGCCTCGACACGCTCGCCAACTGGCACAACGACTGGAAATCCACTACACGCCGAAGCACGGCAGTTGGCACAACATTGCAGAAATCGAATTGAGCGCGCTGTGCGGACAATGCCTGGACCGCCGGATTCCAAGTCTGGCCGGGATGCAACGTGAGATCGGGGCTTGGGTTGTGGATCGGAACCAACGGCAAACCGAGATCGACTGGCAGTTCAAGACGGAGGATGCACGGATCAAGCTAATGAGCCTGTATCCACAACTTTAAGTGTTATTGGGTACCAGTAGCAAAATCTCACCATATCCTCACTTGGTAGACTCGTATTCTCACCCCGGACTCACTCGCGTTTCGTATAGTCCACCGTAATGGGCGAGGTATTTGCTCATTGCAGCCTCGACCACTGTCGCAATTCCTGGTTCTGGCGATGCAACAACTGTGCCTTTCAAGAACGATGATCTGCCTGTCGCTGCTCGCGGGGACAATGAGCATCAGTTTCCAGTTGGCATCGGCCATGGCCTCATCCGTTTCCAGCAGTCATAGAACACCATCTGAACGCTCGGCCTACGAACTCCAACGCGCCTTGGCACACCAACGCATGAAAAACACCATGTATGCGTCCACACCAAGTCGCGCAGACGTGGCCGCCATGTGTCCTGCTCGGAGCGACGGTCGACTCGGGCCGCCGATCGCGCTGGACTTACGCGGTCCCTTCCTGAAGTCCGACGCTAGGCGTTATTCCGCCAAGGCAGACGAAACGGAGTCGGAGTCGGCCCTGGACTTTTTTCTGAACCACATTTCGGGGCCGATCGTGCAGGCCAAGTGCGTCAACTGCCATGTGGAAGGCGGCGTGTCCGGACACACACGGCTGATTTTCCAACCGTCTTCGAACTCCGACCATGGAACGCTCAATTTAGCGGCGTTCGAGAATTTCCTGGCCAACGTCGAAGACGGGGCAAATCTGATTTTGAACAAGGTCCAGGGCGTGGGCCATGGCGGCGGCATTCAGGTACCGGCCGGGTCGGACGACTTCGCCAACATGGAGAGCTTTCTCGGACTTCTCGGTTACGGTGACGATGCCAGTCCCGAACTGACTCGGAGACGCTGTTCGACACGGTCACCATGGCGTCACCGGGAAAGACGTTGTGGCGTGCGGCGTTAATCTTCGGTGGAAGGATCCCGTCCCGGGAGGAACGTGAAGCCGTTGAGAACGGCACCGAGGAGGACCTGCGGACGGCGATCCGGAATCTGATGACGGGTCCGGGATTTCACGAATTCTTGATTCGGGCGAGCAATGACCGATTGCTTACGGATCGTTACTTCGGTGAGGAAGTGATTGAACGCGCTCAGTCTCGATTCGTCGATTTGGCCAATCTGAGTTGGACGAAGATCAAGGCGTTACGCGATAGAGGCATCAGCAATGAGTGGGACGATCGAGAATGGGTGCGATGGTGGAGGTCGGTCCAATACGGAATCTCACGCGCTCCACTCGAATTGGTCGCGCATGTCGTGGAGAACGATCTCCCGTACACGGAGGTTCTGACCGCCGACTACATCATGGCGAATCCGATGGCATCGGAGGCGTACGGCGCATCGACGCAATTCGAAGATACCGAAGACCGACTGGAGTTCCGACCTTCGGAGATCGTCAGTTATTACCGGGACGATGATTCGAAAGTTGATGAATACAGTTTCGATCTCGGGATCCGTGTTCTCGATCCCGGCAATCTGAGCACGGATTACCCGCACGCAGGAATTCTCAATACGACCGTGTTCCTGTTGCGCTACCCCACAACCCCTACGAACCGCAACCGCGCCCGAGCGCGTTGGACCTATTACCACTTCCTGGGCCTCGATATCGAAAAGTCGGCTTCTCGGACAACCGATCCCGTCGCACTCGCCGATACCGATAACCCCACGATGAACAACTCCGCATGCACGGTCTGCCATCGCGTCATGGATCCGGTTGCCGGTGCGTTTCAGAACTACGGGGAAGAGGGACACTACCGGGATGAGTGGGGCGGGCAGGACTCGCTGGATGATTTTTACAAGGACCCACCGGATGGCGCGTACACGCCCTATCGGCGTGGCGACAGTTGGTATCGGGACATGCGTGAGCCCGGCTTCAACGGACTGATCGCACCCGACGCGGAAAACAGTGTGCAGTGGCTGGCCGAGCAGATCGTGGCCGCCGACCGGTTCGCCGAAGCGACGGTGAAGTTCTGGTGGCCGGCGATCATGGGTGTTGAGGTTACGGCGCCACCGGAGGGCGAAAACGACAGCGGGTTCGAAGGGATGCTGCTGGCCTCCAATGCCCAAACCGCCGAGGTGGAGCGACTCGCCGAAGCGTTCCGGACGGGTATCGAGGGTGGAGACCCCTACAATCTGAAGGATCTTCTCGTCGAGATCGTGCTTTCGCCCTGGTTTCGCACGGAATCGGTTTCCGACGACGATCCGGTGCGGACGGTGGCGTTGCAAAACGCCGGCGTCGAGCGGCTGCTGACGCCGGAAGAGTTGGCTTGGAAGACTCAAGCCATCACCGGATACAGTTGGGGCCGATCGCCCACGAGGCAATGGAACCTCGAATATGGCAAGTCTTTAAACATGCTGATCGATTCTAACGGCTACCGTCTGCTTTACGGCGGGATCGACTCGGGGGCGGTCACGAAACGGGCGAACGACATGACGGCGACGATGGCGGCGGTCGCCCAGAGCCATGCCCTCGCATCCAGTTGTTCCATTGTTCAACGGGAGTTCTTGCTCTTGCCGGATGAGAACCGGCGTCTATTTGATCGGATCGACAAGAATGCATCACCGTTTTGGGAGATGTCCGGCGGCACTGAAATCGAGGCCGAGTCCTGGACCGAACGAGAGACGAATACGTGGACCGTGTCTCTGGCTGCCGGTCCCACGACCGTAAGGCTCAGATTCCCAAACAATATCTGGAATGAGGAGACCCGCGTCACGCGGAACCTAGTTCTGGATGAAATGTTCGTCCGGGACCACACGGGCGCGGCTGTCGTGCATCTCGAATTCGAAACCCTGGAGCCCGTCGATATCGATGGCGACTCTTCGTCAGGGCGGTGCGACGCCTGGCCTCACTACAATCAGACGACAATGCGTTTGGATGGATATGAACTCAACTATTGCCCCGGCTGGTTGGACATTCCGGTCTCGATACCCACGGACGGAGACTATTCCATCGAAGTCGTCGCGTTCCAGTTGGCCGCCGGTGACGAAGCCGCCAGACTCGAGATCATGGTGGAATCGAACAGCGAAACCTCGCTGGGCGCAATGGCGATTCGGCAGAAGCTTGTGGACCTGCACGAAAAACTCCTCGGAGCGACTGTATCGATCGATTCCCCCGATGTGGAGGTCGCGTTCCAGTTGTTCGTGGAAACGTGGGAACACAAACGCAACACAGAGGATTGGCGGGAAGAACGAATTGCCTGTGAAATTGAAGATGCTTGGTATTTGGAAGGAATCGCTGACGATGTTCTGCAATATAACGAGGACGGAGACTTGGAATACGATTGGGAACGCGCGGGTGAAATATTGGACGATGCTGACTGGTGGGGCCGACGAGGCCGGCAAGATCCTATTGTCCAGACGTGGGTCGTAGTGCTTGCGTATTTATTAACGGATTACCGTTACCTCTTTTTCTAGGAGAGTGAAGTGAAACGCAGGACCTTTGTCAAAGGATTGTTGGCCCCCGCCGTCGGCGCAGTGGCGGGATTCCACCTGCCGCTCGCGAACGCTGCCAACTACGACGGCAAGCTGTTTATCTTTGTTCAGGCGGATGGAGGATGGGATCCGACGAGTTTTTGCGACCCGAAGACGAATACGCCCGGCGAGAGGGTCATCAACCACTGGGCCGAGACGGGAGAGGTCCGGCAAGCCGGAAATCTCTTCTACGCGGATTTCGCAAACAACGTTGCATTCTTCGAGAAATACTACGACCGGATGCTGGTCATCAACGGGGTTGACGCGCAGACGAATTCACACACGGTGGGGGTCGTCCATAACTGGAGTGGCCGGGTCTCGGAAGGCTATCCGAGCATGACCGCGTTGCTGGCAGCCCATCACGGACCAGAGTTGTCCCTTGCCTATCTCAGTTTCGGGGGTTTCTCAGACACGGCCAGTCTGACCACGTTCACTCGCATGAATAATCCGGATCTGATTCGAAATATCGCGACCCCGAATCTCACTCGGTGGGATGACCCGCACCGGTATCTCCACTTGGCAGACTGGGAAAGGTTCAAGAAATTTCGGGCAGCAAATATAGCTCGACTGAACGAGGCGTCCCATCTCTTGCCCAGAGCAGCCCGTAACCGCGAACTTTATGCAACGGCGCTCTCGTTGGAAGCGACCGAGGGACTGAAACATTATGCTTCCCTCATTCCACCAGACGAAGAGTTGGAGCAACCGGAGGAGTTCCAAGGCGCGTTCAACAACTACGGTAGCGATTTGCGACGTCAAGCCCAGCTCACGATCCTTGCGTTCAAGGCGAGGGTCGCCGTCAGCGCCGATATGTTTCTGGGGGGTTTCGACACCCACCGCGACCACGACATGGATCACACTTGGCTGTTGGGAAACCTGACGGATTCCGTCGACTATCTGTGGGAGCTGGCGGAGGCTCAGGAGGTGGCCGACCGTTTGGTCGTGGTCATGGGGTCGGATTTCGGCCGCACCAACCACTACAACGTGGATAACGGAAAGGACCACTGGCCCATCGGCAGCTTCATCGTGATGGAAAAGGACCAGTCCTGGACCAACCGGGTGGTCGGCGAGACCGACGCCCTTCACTTTGCGCACAAGATTCATCCGACCACGCTGAAGCGGGACGACACCAACGGAACCATCATCCACCCGAAACACGTTCATAGGGCGCTGCGCCGGTACTTTGGGATCGAAACCTCACTGAGAGCCCAGCGATTCCCCTTCCACAACACCGAGGACTTCGCGTTTTTCGACTGATCTCCTTCCTGGTGGCCCGGACGGGATCACGCTGAGCGGGAGCGTGCGGATGGTAGCGCGCGGGGTGGGGACATGTGAGGTCCGGGAGGCGTCCCATTCGGAGGAGGTGGCGGTTGAGGGTGTCCCGTTTTCGTGGACGGTTTATTAGTGCGGTCTACCCGGAACTCCGGCGGGTACCGCCGCTGCTTTCTTGCCATCGTGGACTCCTCCTTTCACTTCCTTACTTTGGATGTGTCCACGAAAGCGGGTCAACTCCAGGTTCAGCGGTCGCCAGTCACTGCATCAGTAACCCGGTCGGTCATCGAGCTTACGGTGGGCGGCGGAGGCGCGGCGGGAGTCGGGGACCCGGCGAGGGCCAAGTCCCGGGAATTGGAGCGGCGGAGAGATCGGGACCGGATCGGCCCGAGCCGCTGAGGGAGGGGAGCGATGAGATCCGGGGCGTGTGACGTGAGCGGATGCCGTTGCAGAGGCCGGCCTGGTCCGTTGGGCGACGTCGTTTGCCGCCGCTCTCCTGACGGCGATCCGCGAGTTGACAGCGTCGCCCATCTTTGGATCTGGCACAGCCCCGGCGGGTTCGAGTGGGGCTATGGGGGGTCCGGACCGGCGGACCTGGCACTCAACATCCTTCTCGCAGCGACCCGAGATCACGAGTTCGCCGCCGCTCACCACCAGGACTTCAAGCGGGCGATGGTGGAGGCCCTGCCCCGCGATGGGGGCACGATCCGCGCCGGCCTCATTCTGGAGTGGATCAGCGCCAGGCGGACTGCCCAGGCCAGCTGGCTGGGAAACCCGGGGTCTGGCCACAAGCATTTACGGTAACGTACTTTACCGTAAGAGTATTCTGGCACTCGACCAGTTCGTTGCCCACCCGTCGGATCGGTGCCACCAATAACGCACCGGGTCACGTTGTCCAGAAATGGAGGGAGTCCTGTGCCAGATGAAGGCTAGGCCTGGGTGGAGTAAACTTTCTCTCAGTCTGACTCCTCCTCTGGCCCAGGACGAGTTCGCTCAGAGTCCGCTGGGTGTTTCCCCACCCGGCGGGCTCGTCCAGAGATCTTCAGCTTACCGGACCGAGTCTCGTCGGTTCCACATGGCATCCATCCACTCTCGGCGCGATCGAGCGTCACCCGTGAATCTAGCATTGCCTAGTCTGTAGGCATCAATTTGATCACCCCCGGTATCCCATACGCTGTCCTCATGATACGGGCAGCGTCGTAGTACTCCTGCCTCAACAGCGATGTCCGTCGCCGCGAGCAGCAACTCCTGCTGGCCCCGAATGCGTTTCGCAGAAACGCCAGCCGGATCCCCCGCCAGACGTGCCGCGAGTCCTGGCCGCCACAGCGATGGGCCTGGCTCCGGAACGATTCGGGCTCGACATTCCCCGGTTGGATCCGGGAACGGCGAAGATCCGGCTGGATCGCAGCCTCCATCACCTGGAGTTGGGACTCTTGCTGGGCACCGACCATTGGAACCTGGGAAATCTGAATCCCAGGAACAGCATCCGGGTCTGGTTCAAGGAGGGGGAGGAGGTGACCATTCCCCGGATCTTCCAGGAAACCTACCGCGAGCGCATCGAGAAACATCCGCTTCGCGACGAATTCCACGGCTTCGTGGCCAACGTCTATCCGGCCCCGGGACAAGCCATCGAATACCGGGTCCGGAGCGGCGACACCCTCTTCCGAATCTCCGG
This sequence comes from Acidobacteriota bacterium, assembly GCA_965231825.1. Classification (GTDB taxonomy): domain Bacteria; phylum Acidobacteriota; class UBA6911; order RPQK01; family JAJDTT01; genus JAJDTT01. Next base: position 738,229 of record OZ246889.1, read on the forward strand.
CAAATTCAAGGACTGCGGAGTGGAAGGGCCCAACCAGATCATGCTCTACAACGGCCTGACCAGCACCGTGATCCGTCCCGGCCAGAAACTGCTCATTCCCTGCGCCGACTGAAGCGGCGAAGCCGACGGCTATTCGCCGGAACGGCTCCAGCTCAGTTCCACCTTCACTTTCGCCCCGTCGGGAGCGTCGGGGCCGAGCCGCACCAGGCGAAAACCGAATCCGGAGGTGGGTACCCGGGCGCTGCCGAAGGGGAGGTGCGGGTTCAGGTAGCGTGCCGGATCGGAGTCGCTGAACTCGTGGAGAGCCGGAAAGTCGACGCCGTCGAAGGGGACCATCTGCCCCTGGTCCTCCCGATAGAGGACGATCCCCTGCCGGAACGGCTCCAAGGCGAAGGGTGCGTCCGCCGAGTGAAAGGAGCGCAACAGCCGATCGTAGAGACGATACGTCAGACGGTTCTTTCGTAGACGAATGTCGACCAGGTTGGTGGTTCCGCGGTATGGCTCCCGGTCCGGTCCCGGCAACAACTCGTTGTAGAGCGTGTATCCATAGATCAGTTTCTTGTCCTGAAACCGGAGGCGTTCCAGAGGTGGTCCGTCCTCCCCTTGGCGGCATGCCGCCCGGTCCCGCTCCGGCAGGTCGGGAGGAAAGTATTCCGGCCGGCGCTGGAAACAGAGCAGGTCCAGGTAGTTCCGGCGGAGCCACTCCTGGGCCTTTTCGTCGAACTCATAGTAGCTCCGTTCCTGCTCCCGCTTGAAATACCGCTCCGGCACGGCCGGATATCGAAACTCCTGAGGGATGGAGTCCACGACCAACAGAAAACCCTGGCCCGGACCCTGCATGGAGGGTTCGTTCTGGCTCCAGAGGAAAGACCCGTTGGCGTACCAGAGCACCACGCCCGGCCGGTAGCGGACATCGAAGGCCCGAAACTCGCCCGCTTTCGGATCCCGATAGAAGACCTGCGACTCGCGGCGCAGCGTGCTGTCGTAGTTGAAGGCCGTCTCGAAGTCCTGCCACGGGTCCCGGTATTCCAACAGGTAGAAGTGGGGGACCGGGAGCCGATGGGCACCCCCTGAAAGACTGAACCCTTCCACCTCCCACCCGTTCAGTTCGGAACCTTCAAAATCCTCGGAGAACCCCAGGGCCTCGATCCTGACGTTGTCGATGAGGGCTCCCGCCTCCACCGCAGCCATGTCGGTGAAGTAGTGGAAACGGATCTCCACCTTCTTGCCCCGGTAGGTCGACAAGTCGAAGCGGGCGCGAATCCACTGCCCGATCTCACACGGATCTTTTTCTCCGCCCACCCGGTCCTCGGCCAACTGTTTGGGACGGGACGGATCGCACCCCGGCGCCGACTCCACCTTGCCGTCCGCGTCCAGGTCGCCGCTGCGTCCCGTGAAGCCGGGTAGGGTGCCGTCGCCGTCATGTCCCTTTCGGGACGGCATGATGCTCTGGGCGTCCTCCGCCGAATCCTTGTCCGTGGGCAGAAGGCGCTGGTAGTTCGACCCGTCGGTGGAAGCCTCCACGTAGAGATAGTCGTAGTCTCCCTCGATCTCGAACCAGAGGTCGAACTCCAGGATAGGCTTTTCCCGGGTCTCGGTCAGGTCGAACGTACGGGAAAGGAATCGATTCATCTCGTTTCCCTGCCCCGTGTAGACGGCTCGCCGCTGTTGGCGGGCGGTCAGCGGCCCCAGGTCCAATGACCGAACCTTGGGCGGCAGGATCACCATGACGGCGTCGCAGACTCCCCGGGCCCGGCTCCCGCCGGGTTTACCGGACCAGTCGTTCATGGTCTTGAGGTGAACTGAACGGCTCCCGGTTCCCCCGAATTCCGGGGGGCGAAGCACACAAGGTTGCAGCCACCCCAGCATCATCCGGGACCACGCGCTCAGCTCCTGCGGGAACCGTCCCGCCGTGCTACTCATGGCGTCCCAGGCCGCGGTGGAGTTGTTGGTCCGGCGGGCGTAGATGTCCGGCAGTCCCAGGGAATGGCCGAATTCGTGGATGAAGGTGGAGACGGAGGTGTACTCGGACTGCATGTTGTAATCGTAGACCCAGAGCCCCTCGCGAACCTGAATCCCGCCCCGGTCGTTAGTGACGCCCTTCAGAACCGGACCCCGGCCCAGGTTCTTGCTCAGGGCGTAACGATGGGGCCAGATCCGGTCGGCGCACTCCCGCTCCCTGGGACTGAGCTTGTCCACGAGGTCGGCGGGCGCGTTGGCGGTGAACTTCTCCGAGAGCTTGTAGAGGCCCTGGCACGAGGACTGGCCTTTCCCGGCGTAGACCAGGACGAAGTGATCGATGTAGCCGTCCGGTTCTTCCGAGATCCCGTCGCCGTCGTAGTCGGTCGGGTCCCAGACGTCGAAGTCCCCCCAGGGGAAGTCGGGTCGAGCCGCATAGGCGGCGCGGAAGGCATCCTCCACCAGGCTCTCGGGCGAGTTGTCGTTGCGCCATTCCCCGTCCGACAGGCGGGAGGGACGGCCGTAGTGGGACAGAGGTTTGTCCACGGTGACCAGAGAGAAAACCGTCCCGGTCACGTAAAACCTCCCCCGAGACTGGTGATAATAGTAGTGGGTCAGGGTCTTCCGGCGGGGCTGCCGGAGATTCTCCGAAAAGAGCAACTCCTGCAGGTAACGGCGGTTCTTCTGCTCGGCATCCGGCTCTCCCCGAAAACGCTCGAAGCGGAGGTCGGAGAACTGAACCGGGATGATGAGCAGCCGGTGAGGCCGTTCGGGACTGCTGCGAACCGGACGTATCGAGTCGGTTTGTATCTGGGGATGTCCAAGTTGATCAAACCGAAGCTTGGCCAGGGACTCGACGATGGCGGCGGGGTCCTTGTCGGCCCCCAGAAGCGGCTGGCCGGTGAGGACCAGGATCAGCCCGAACAACAGGGTCAACGGCATGGCATCCCCCAAACGGTGTCGGTTGGTTGAAAGGAGGAGTTTAACAGTCCGGGTCAAATGCCGTCATGGCGTTCGAGCTGACCCGAACCTGGGCCGACATCTTCGACGGACGGCCACATGCGTTGCGCCGGTACCGGTTGCCCACAACCTCACCATGGCTTAATCTCGGCTCCAACTGCGGCATCACAATGAATTCGGCGTGGAGGATCCTGCCATGAAAAAGGTTTGTTTTCTGAGTTGCCTGCTTGGGGTTGCCCTTTCTGGTCAGGCCCGGGCCGGGACCCGAATCGAGATCTCGACTCCCATGCCTCCACCCACTTGGGCCCTCCTGGAACGGCAGCTTCTGGACGCCAACGCGACGGCTGTGGAGGAGTTCTACAGGACCTATCATGACGAGCGCGGATACCTGCTGCACACACCGCGCTGGGGCACTCTGGACGGCACCGACGATGCCATCGAATGCTACGCCAACTGGACGCTGCTGCACATGCTGGGCGCGTCCGACCTGGTGCTGGAACGGTACAAGCAGGGTATGGAAGGCCACCTCCTCCAATACAAGGATTTGAAGACCGTCAAGACCACCATCGCCGCCGAGGGGGCCTACTACAGGGAATTCATGCCCATGTCCGACTGGCACCACACCGGGGAGGGCATGCAGGGCTTCATGAACCAGGGCCTCTCGGACCCCGACGACCGCACCTTCCGGGCCCGGATGCGCCGGTTCGCCGAAATGTACATGGGTGAGGATCCGGATGCGCCCAATTACGATCCCGAACACAAGGTCATCCGCAGCATCTGGAACGGCAGCCGGGGACCCATGATCCGGCGGGCGACCCGCTACGACTGGGTGGGCGACCCCTTCAAGGGGCGATACCACATCCTGCACAGCGCGGGTGGGCGCGAGCAGATGCTGGACGCCGAGGAGACCTACCCCGAGATGTTGGCCCATTGCGCCGAGTACCTCCACAGCGCGGGCGACCACCCTCTGAATCTGATCGCGACCCAATTGCACCTGAACGCCTATGCCATCGCCCACGAAGACAAGTACAAGAAATGGCTGGTGGAGTACGTGGACGCGTGGAAGGAGCGGACGGAAAAGAACGGGGGCAACATCCCCTCCAATATCGGGCTGGACGGGAGCATCGGAGGAGAGACCGGCGGGCAATGGTTCGGCGGGACGTACGGCTGGGACTTCTCACCCTGGTCGCCCGAGCACAAGGTGGTGGCGCACCGGAACATGTTCGCCAAGGGCATGTGGCCCGGATTCGGAAACGCCCTGATGATCACGGGAGACCAGAAGTACGTGGACGTCCTCCGCCGTCAGATGGCCAACATCTACAGCCAGAAGAAAGTGGTGGACGGCCAGATCCGGGTTCCCAACAACTACGGAGTCAAGGGACCCAAGACCCAGCCGCCCATCTTCACGACCATTGACGGAAAGCTCTACTGGGAGGAACGGGAAACCAGCGAACCAGGTTGGTACAACTGGAGCTCGCACCGTTTCGTGAACGAGCTCATCGACATCTACCTCTGGTCCATGAACCGGGACGATCTGGAACACATTCCCATGACCGGCTGGATCGCCTTCCTGGAAGGCAAGGAACCGGATTATCCGGAAAAAGCACTCCGCCGGGAGCTGTCCTTCATCCGGGAGAAGATCCAGGGAATTCGCAAGGATCCCACCACGCCGGACACCCGGTTGGCCGACTGGCCGCTGGGATTGAATCCGGCCGCTCCCTACGAGTTGATGCGGCTCATGCTGGGCGGCCACCTGTATGGCAAGATCTACGTCCCCCACACCCGGGTCCGCTACTTTGATCCGGAGCGAAGACGGGCCGGAATCCCGCCCGACGTCGCCTCACTGGTGACGAAACTGAGTCCGGACAGCGTTCGGCTGGTGCTGGTCAATCTGAACCCGGTCCACGGACGCGAGTTGATCCTGCAGACCGGAGCCTACGGGGAGCATGAGTGCCTGGGAGTCCGGATCGGCGACCAGGAATTGCCGGTGAAGGGTCGATACTTCCACGTCGTCCTGGCGCCGGGAGCGGGAGCTGAGATGACCATCAATATGCGCCGTTACGCCAATCCGCCGACTCTGAAATTCCCCTGGCATTGAACCGGCCGGTTTTCGGGAACCTCATTCCACCGCGTTCCGGCGCCTGACGTCGATGGCGACCTCCTGGAGAACCGGGGTGCTGCCGCCGTCGGGAGTCGTCAAAAACACACGATACTGGAGCCATCCCTCTCCCGGGGACAGCCGCAAAGCCGTTCCCGATTCCCTGAAGAAGCTGCCCGGTCCCTCCGGTCCACTCCACGGACTGGATTCCAGAGCCGCGCTGGACGATGCGCTCCGAACCTGGAACTGGACGCCGGTCCCATGGGGGGTCAGAGCCTTCCACCGGAGCCGCTCGGCGCTCTTGCCGGCGGGCACTTCCAGAATCGCGGAGACGTACTCCTCCCGCAGCTGCCGGTCGTAGATGTTCCCCACGTCCCGGAGCCGCCCGAAGTGGGGCCCGAAGGTCTGGAACCAATGCCGCCGGTCGTAGGAATAGCCGTCCGCTCCTCCCCAATAGATGTTGCTGCCCACCGAATGGTCGCCTCTCTCCAGGTGGTTGAAGACCACCAGATCCAGCCACGAGTCCTGGTTCATATCGGCGACGGTCAAGGCGCTGGAGGACTCGGCCGGCAGGCTGGTCCGGCGCGACTCGGTGTAGGAGCCCCCCTCCCCACCCCAGTAGATGAAGGCGGGCAGGGTCCGGGTGTGGTAGGCGTGGTAGTTGGTCATGACGATGTCCAGATGCCCATCCCGGTTCAGGTCCGCGACTGCCTGCTCCAGAGAGTCGAAGGCCTCGATCTCGGTGGTGCGGTCCGATCGGAATCCGTCCCGGCTCCCCCAAACCAGGATGGCTTGCCGGGTGGGGCGCCCGAACCGCTTGGGGTCCCAACCCCCTCCGAAGATCAGATCCAGCCAGCCGTCGCCGTTCAGATCGGCGATCTCGGGATTGGAGGTGGGTTGGATCTTCAAGACCGTGTGATTCTCCTGGCTGAATCCGGACTCGAGGCTTCCCCAGAAGAGATCGACGTGTTCCGAATCCACGTCGGTGAAGATGAGATCCAGGGCTCCATCCTTGTTGAAATCGGCGGTCCGGCCAGCCTGACCGATGCGGATCCCCAACTTCAGGTCGGTGCGGCGCGACGGATCGTGCCCCTTCTCGCCGCCCCACAGGATCCGGGCCGTCGGAGACAGGTCCCGGTAGGCCGAGCCGACGATATAGATCAGGTCCAGATAGCCGTCGCGGTTCAGATCACCGACGGTGACTCCGTTTGCCCTCTCCAGCTCCAGCTTTGTCTGCAACCGGAAGCCGCTGGAGCCGCCGCCGAAAATGGAGCCGTCGGGAAAGATGAGATCCACCCAGCCGTCCTGGTCCAGGTCGGCCGTCGTCGCCAACCCCCCCTTGGCGGGAATGATGCTCGCGGCGGCGGGAGAGTAGTGGTGCCTGGGGTTGCCCCAGTAGACCACCGAGTCGATGGCGCCGTGGGACCCGCTGTTCTGGTTGATGACGGCCAGGTCCTGGTGTCCGTCCAGGTCCAGGTCGGCGGCGGCCAGGCTCACGGCTCCGAAGCCTTGGAGCTCCCGGCGGTAGGCGGCGTGGAATCCATCGGGACCGTTCCAGTAGAGGTAGGAGACGACATCCCGGGTCGCCCCGTCGTGGTTGTTGGAAAAGGCCAGGTCGACCCAGCCGTCCCCGTTGTAATCGGCCGGCGCGGCGTCGGTCGCGGCCAGTGTGGGTAGTTCCTGGCGTCTGCCGGAGGAGTAACCATCCGCTCCCCCCCAGTAGATATAGGAAACCTCACCTCCGCCGTTGGCCAGAATCAGGTCGGGGCGCCCGTCCCGGTTCAGGTCTTCCACTCGGCTGTCTTCCGCTCCCTGGGAGGGGACCTCGACCCAGGTCTCCCGGGAGATCCCCTGCCCGGTTCCCTTGTGAATCGTCACCCGGTCGTCCTTGTGAGCCAGGATCAGGTCCGGATTCCGGTCCCCGGACACCTCCGCCAGAGTCAGTCCGACGGCGTCTCCCTGCTTCCAGGTTTCACCGGGTGTCCGGAAACCCTTCGGCCCGCCCCGGTACAGGACAAGGCTCTGGTGCTCCGAATTGTTGTTGGCGAAAAGGAGATCGGAGTAGCCGTCCCGGTTGACGTCCGCCGCTGCCACGTCGGCCGCGCTGGTGGTGGCCAGTACAGTGCGGTCCTCTTCCCGAAAACCCCGGGGGCCGTTCCAGTAGACGTAGGACTCCAGGTGGAGGTCGAACCCGAAACGCTCCCCCCCTTCGATGCCCCGGTTGGAGAAGGCGAGATCGACCCAGCCGTCACCGTTGAAGTCCGCCGCCGCCAGCCCCCCGGCCAGAAGCGTGGGAAGCTCGGTGCGATGACCCCGTTGGTAGCCGTCCGGGCTGCCCCAATAAATGAGGGCCATCATGTGAACCGAGTAGTTGTGAATGAAATTGCAGAAGACCAACTCCGGATAGCCGTCGTGGTTCAGGTCCACCACCAGGGAACGGCCGCCTCCGTCACTGGGCAAACGGGTGACCCCTTGGTCCCGGATCCGGATCTGCCTCAACAGCCGGGCCAGCGGCTGATGCTCGGGCAACGGGGGCAGTATCGATTCCGGTCCTCCCTTCTTGCCCCAATAGACCAGGACGTCGGTGTTTTCCAACGGGTTGTGGTCCTGGATCACCAGCAGGTCCAGGTAGCCGTCGTTGTTCAGGTCCCAACGGTAGGTCATCTCCAATTGTCCCGAACGGGCGATGTAAAGATTGGTCCCGCCGTCCGCGATCCGGCCCGAGGCGAAATCATCGAAACTGGAGTGGGTGATCCAACTCTCGTAGTCGTCCCGGCCCAAAGCCGGTCCGGCCAGAGCCACCAGGATCACCAATGCCGTCAGCGTCTTGTTCATTTCTTCACTCCATCGATGTTGCGGTCAGGACAGCGGAGTCTATCAGCCCGAGTCGGGAGCCGCCACAGGAGCTCCGGGCCGTCCGTTACAACTCTGTAGACGGCTCTCAGAAGTCCCGCACCAGCCGCGGCGCGGCGGTTTCCAACCGCCGACTCCGAGAGGGGAAGGGGGGGACAAGGATGTCCCCCCCCTCCCAAGTTGATGCTCGTCGACTGTAAAGATTATAATTTGTAAAGAATCCATGAAGGTTGAGGTTCAGGGTCGGCGTTTGCGGTTGGACCCCAATTTACAGCGCCTGATCGGCAGACAGAGCGCCAAGGTCCGCAAGCTTCTGCCCAGCTTCAAGCCTCACGATCTGGATCTGCACGTCGCGGTCGAAAGGCTGCCTCGGGGCCGGCAATGCGAGACGGTGCTGGTATTGATGGTTCCGCAGACGGCCATTCGGGTCCGTGAAACGGCGACCAATCCTTCCACCAGCATCACGCATGCGTTTCACGAGTTGCTGCGGCGGGTCCGGAGATTCAAGAGCAAGCTGGCGCGGTAGCGGCAGGTAGAGTTGCGCCGTCCGACATTGGCCCCCATCCTTCGTGACGGTCCGTCACGGTTTGTGCACCTGATCGGGTCGAAGCCGGTCCCCGCGCCGAACGTACCATTCCACCTGGCTAAAGATCCCTCTCAGGATTCGGACGTCCCGTTCGGACAGGTCCGCACGCCCCAGGAACCGGCGAATGGCCTTCATGATGTGGTCTGGATTCGACGAACTCAGAAACCCGATACGGATCAGAACCTGTTCCATGTGCCGGAACAGCCCTTCCCGTTGGTCGTGTGTCACCAAGTCGGGTTGGATTTCACGATCGGCTTCCTCGCAGGTGTTGATCTCGTACGTGAGAACCATGACGGCCTGAGCCAGATTCAACACCGGAAAGTCCTCGTTCGACCGCACCGTCACGAGGTACCGGCATCGGGAAAGCTGACGGTCGGTGAGTCCCCGGTTCTCGGGACCGAAGAGCAGCGCCACTTCCTGGGTTCGGGCATGCCGCTTCAGAAGGGGGGCGATCTGGCGCGGTGTGTACACCGAATGATGGGAGCGTCTCTCCCGGCCGGAGGTGGTTCCCACCAGGATCTGCGCTCCAGCCACCGACTCGTCGAATGAGGTATGGACCTGGATCGGGTCCATTCGATCCAGTGCTCCCGAGGCCATCTTCACGGCCTCTTCCCTCCACTCCGCCACCGGACGGACCAGCTTGAGACGGCGGAGGCCCATGTTGACCATGGCGCGCGCCGCCGAACCGATGTTGCCGGCGTTCCTGGTCCCAACCAGGACAATGGAGAGGCGCCCTGCCAATTCGGATTCGATCATGGCGCCCCCGGAGGGAAATTCGGGCCGGAACTGTGCCGGAATGCGCTTCCGGCCCATCGCGGAACCTACTCCGGACCTTTTGCCATCTCCATCTTCATCAGAACCAGTCCAGTCAGGAGTTTGGGATAGAAATCGGTGGACTTCTGAGGCATTTTCTGCCCCAGATCGGAAATTTCCCTGACCTGTCCCAAGCGAGTGGCATTCAACAGAAACCCGGCCTGAAGCTCGCCCTTTCGGACCTTTGCGATCAACTCCGCGGGATCCCGGAAATATTCGACGAATTTCTGGCTTGAGAGTTCCTCGGCGCCGATCCCGAGAAGCGGGCTGAGAATGCCTTCGTGCAGTATGTTCACGTCCAACGAGCGAGCCGGTCCCTGAATGGCCGGCATGAAGGCCGGGTCGGAATGGGACTGCTCTCGCCGCCGGAGCAGCAAGGCCTTGCCTGCACCACCGAAGACAAGACCCGACCGGTGTCCTTCTCCTTCCAGGAGCGGGATCAGCTCTTCCGCGCCGGCAACACCTTCCACCTGGAAAAACGGCTCCAAGCCGGTCCGAAGGCGACCGATCCGGGCTGCGTCCACGTTCTTGATTCCGCGATGCGTCGCCAGGACCTTGAGCCCGGGACTCTCCATGTTGAAGAGGCCGATCATTCGCTTGTCGAAGCTCTCCGGACCCGAGATTCGCCAGCCGTGGGCGAGGCACTCGTTCCGGTACTCCACCGAGGTCTGGAAACGGTGATGACCGTCGGCGATGTAGAGACGGTGATTCATGAGGGCGGCGGTGACAGCCGCCTGGAGATTGGACTGCGTGAGCTGCCACAGCGCATGGTGCACGCCGTACTCGTCCCGGACCTGGATCACAGGTTCGGTGGACTCGGTGTATCGGGCGAGCAACCGATCCACGGACAACTCGGAGTCCGAATAGAGCATGAATATGAGCCCCTCGTTGGACTCGGTGTGGCGAATCAGGTTGAGACGGTCCTCGAGAGGTCCGCGAAGCACTCGTTCATGGCCCCGAACGGCCAGATCCGCCTCATCCAGGGAAATCAAGCCGATGAAGCCCAGGCGAGCGTGGGATTGGCCCTGGATTTCGAAGACCTGCCGATACGGGTAGAATGACGGGACCCCGTCGCGCCGCATGACTCCCGCCTCGATCCAATTCGTGAGATTCCGTGCCGCGTCGGCATAGTCCGTATTCTTGATGACGCGGGCGATGTTCCGGGGGTCCTTCCGCAGATATCGCCGAAGCATGTCCGGAGAAATCTTGTCGTAGGGCTGAGTCACGACGTCGTCCAACCGCGGGACCACGCCGGAGTCGTAGCGGTAGCCTCGAAATGGAAATAGTCTTGCCATGGCGCGATTTTAGCAGTCTGAGGTGAATCTGCGATGAATATTGCCGCAGTATGGGATCGGGACTTCGGTGAAAACTCGCTCCTGGCTCGTTACACCTGCTGGGCGTCCAGGCTCGCTTTGAACACTTGCCTCCGAAAGTCGCGACCGTCCATTTCGACGACTTGGCACATCTCCATGATTCGGGAATAGAGCGGGGCACCGATTCTCTCGGCCAGATTCTGCTCCCTCCCCAGATTCTCGGGGTAACCGCTCCCGCCGGGCTTCAGGGGCAGGTTGGTAGTGAGCACGATCTGCTTCCCGCGGGTGTAGCGGTGGTTCAGGATGGTCCGGATCGTCTCGGCGACCCACTCCGTCGGCCGGCCGGCGCCCAGATCGTCCCAGACCAGAAGCTCCACGGAATAGAGAGGCCACAGGACTTCCCGCTCGGTTTCAGGGGAGTCCGGGCCATAGGAGTACTGGAGTCTCCGGAGGAGCTCGGTCTCGTCCACAAACCGCGCGCTGACCTGCTTCTCCAGGATCAGGTTCCTGAGGACCGCGACGGCCAAGTGTGTTTTACCGACGCCGCAAGGACCGCTGAAGAGGAGCCCGCGGCGAACCTTCGGAAAGGTCTCCCCGAATACGATTGAGTTTTTGAGCGCCTCCTCTTGAGAGGGATGGTCAGGATGATACTCCCGGAAGCCCTTGGACATGTAGCGGGGAGGGATGCTCGCTCGCCGCAGCAACTGATCCAGGCGCTCCTCGACTCCGCAGCGAGGACAGGAAACTACGACCTCGGTCTCGTCTCTCACCTCGAGGGACCAGCCCGTACCGCGGCAATCGGGACATTCCGAGTCCCATTTCCTCAATTTCGCGGTCTCCATGGAGTCTCTTCCGCTCCGGCCCGGAAGTTCTCGTAACGCGCCAGCACAAAGAGCAGATCCGACAACCGGTTCAGGTATACCAGAAGGTGCTCGTTGACGTCCGGTTCAGCCCGCATCAGGCGAACCAGCAGACGCTCTCCCCTCCGGCAGACCGACCGGGCCAAATGGATAACCGAGGCGGCGGCGGAACCACCGGGGAGAACGAAGTTCCTCAGCGGCGGCAGCTTTTCGTCCAGTTCGTCGATCAGGGACTCCAGCCTTCCCCAGTCATTCTCGCCCAGACGGCGAACTCGACGGCGGCTGGCCACCGTCGCCAGATCCGAGCCGGCTTCGAAGAGCTCCGACTGCAAAGCCGTCAGGATCTCCGAGATCTCGGGGCACCGTGTCTGCGTCCGAGCCCAACCCAACAGGGAGTTGAGTTCATCCAGGGTTCCATAGGCCTCCACCCTGCGAGCGTCCTTGCCGACGCGTTCACCGCTGAACAGAGACGTTTGTCCACCGTCTCCTCTGCCCGTATAGATCTTCATGACGATAGGGTGCTCGACTGCATCGGGTTCGTCTTCAGTTCTCGAGTCTCCGCCGCAGGATTTCCCTCATGGCATGCTTGTCGATCCGATGCCTGAAAATCTCCCGTCCCTCCATCTCTCCGACCGGAATTTCATGTCCGTAGTCCGCAAGGAGATGCGGGGAGCCATCGATGTCGACGAGCTGCACGCGGAACTTGAACTCGTTTTGAAGTTCCTGCAATACTGTCATCGCCTTCTTGCAGAGGTGACATCCCTTACGCGTGTAGAATCTGATTTGCACAGGGTCCATGGGGATGGCGAACACCGGTTTTTTCAAGGTGTTTCAAAGACTCACTGACGTCGTTCCCGTCGGCTTCCGGGCTCCCGGCCCGATTTCATTTCTCGGTGGCCCGGCGAGTTGAACCGAGTCAGGAGGCTCCGGACGGGGCCAATGTAACCGCCGGCTGCTTGCAACTCAACTAGGAGTCTGCAGCGCAGGCTCCTGGATCGATTTCACGGATCGCTTGATTCTCCGTTACCGGCCCGAATATTCGGCAGGAGTGCAATGATGAGGAAATATCGCCAGCACGGCTACGACGACACCCGGGAACGGCGCGAACGGCCGCGAAGGTCGTCCGGACCACGAACGCCCGGACCACGTACCTCCCGGGGAGGACCCCGCTCTCCCCGCATGACCAAGTTTCATCAAGTGATTCGATGTTCCATGTGTGGAGGGACCCTTCCCCCCTCGTTCTCGGAGGTGGGCGCCACCAGCCAGTGTCCCAAGTGCGCCACCGACCTGCACACGTGCAAGAACTGTGTCTATTTCGATCCCGGCGCCCGTTTCGAGTGCTCGGAGCCAGTCCCGCAGAGAGTTGCCAACAAAAACGACCGTAACGATTGCCGGTTCTTCGAGATTCGAACGGCTGTGGAGAAAGCGACCACTTCGGTCCGGGAGCGGCCGTTGGAGCCCCGGGAGATGTTCGAAAGATTGTTCCGGAAATGAAAGTCTTCACTTGCCTCAAGGAAACCCCGAGTCGCGACACCCGCTATGAGTTGGCGCCCGATTCTTCCTGGATCGGGAATGCGGAAGTCACCCACGAGATCAGCGAATGCGACGAGTACGCTCTAGAGGAGGCTCTGAAACTCAAGGAAAAGCACCAGGGGGAAGTGGTCCTCCTCACGGCCGGGCGGCCCGAAGCGGAGAAATCGATGCGCAAGGGTCTGGCCATGGGGGCAGATCGAGGCGTCTTGATCCTGGACCGGGCGCGTAAGCTTTCGAGCCCCTACCGGGTCGCCGCGGCCCTGGAGAAGGTTCTGTGCGACCAGGCATACGACCTGATCCTGACCGGCACTCAATCCGACGACTACGGCTACGCGCAGACGGGGCCGATGCTGGCCCACCTCCTGGGCCTTCCCCATGCCACCATCGTCATGCAGATCCAGGTTCAAAAGGATCGAGGAAGCGTCAGGGCCCTGCGGGAGATGGAAAGCGGATGGTTCGAGTGGGTCGAGGTTCCACTCCCTGCCGTCTTGACCATCCAGGCCGGGATTTCACAGATCCGCTACGCGACCTTGCGGGGAATCATGCAGGCCAGGCGCAAGGAGATCCGGAAGATCGAGTTGGACGATTTGGAGTTGGACTTCTCTTCCATGCCCCACCTGGAGATCGAACGCCTCTATTTCCCGGAACAGACCAGCAAGGCGGAGATGATCGAGGGCACACCGGACGAAATCGCCGCGACGCTGGTGGACAGGTTCAGACGAGAGGCGAAGGTTCTGTAATTAGGAGGGGGACATGATGCCCCCCGTTCCCCTGCTCGGGTGAAAGGCAAGGGTTCTGCACGGCGCGCGTTCAATAAACGGCGGTGAAACGATGACCGGTGAGATCTACGTATTGTTGGACCATTCCAATGGACGGGTGGACACCCTCTCCCGGGAAACCCTGGCCCTGGCGCAGCAACTCGGGCACTTGCACGGATTGGCGGTCAAGGCACTGATCCTTTGCGGCCGGAACCGTTCCCCAATAGACCAAGTGGCCCGGATGCGGGTCGATGCGGCCCTGGTCGTCTCCCACGAGAGACTCGATGGGTACGACCCGGACGCCCACTGCCGTGCCCTGACCCAGGTCCTGGTACAGGACCGTCCCTTGGCCTTCCTGATGGGTCACAGCTATCAGAACATCGATCTGGCCCCCAAACTGGCCGCCTCCTTGAGGTGCGGCCTGGTGACGGACTGCATCGACTGCAGAATCGACAGTGGGGGAATGATCTTCGTCCGGCAGATGTTTCGAAATCGAATCAATGCGGATGTTCGGGTCCGGTCTCCGCATCCCTGGATCGCCACGTTTCAGTCGGGAGCCGGCGCCGGGAACGATCTGCTGGAAGGCGATGCCACCGTGGTGGAACGGCCCGTCGACCTCTCGGGACTGGCCCATAGGCGCGCAGTCGTGGAAACCGTCGGCGCCGTGAAGGAAAAAGTGGATTTGACCAAGGCGGACACGATCGTGGCCGCAGGCCGGGGCATCAAGCGCAAGGAAAACCTGCGTCTCCTGGAGGAACTGGCCGAGGTGCTGGGAGCCGAATTGGGCGCCAGCCGGGCGGCCGTCGACAGCGAGTGGCTGGAACGGGACCGCCAGATCGGCAGTTCCGGCCAATCGGTCGCGCCCCGGCTGTACATCGCCTGTGGCATTTCCGGCGCCATTCAACACGTGGTCGGAATGAGGAACTCGGCCAACATCGTGGCCATCAACACCGACCCGGACGCTCCCATCTTCAACTTGGCGAACTACGGCATCGTCGGGGACCTCGTTGAGATCGTGCCGGCCCTCACCAGGAAACTTCGCGAGGAGAAGGGGCTTTAGCCTGCATTTCTCATTCCTCGAATGGGCAGGCCGACAGACTCAGGCTTTGCGAGAGATCGAGACTCATGGGAATGGGGACGGCTCCGAATCCGGAGGCCTGTCCTCGTGAGAAACGAGCGTCTCGTGCCAGAACCAGGATACGGTCCGGTTCCGGTTTCACCTCGTAGAAAGTGAAGCGGCCGAAAATCTCCATCACCCGCCCGGGGCAAGTGGCTCGTGCCGCTTGGACTGCCCCGTGTTCCAGGTGCCTCTCATAGACCTGGGCTCCCTCAAGCCGGCCCCCGCCCAAGGACGTGTTCCAAATTCGGACCCGGGTCTGATCCTGCCAGAAGATCTCCCAACTCAATGGATTGGCCAAACGGGGCAACGCGGACAAATCTTCCGTTTGCACCTGCGGATGCTCTCGAGCGATTTCAGGCGCCGCCCCCGTCAGGCTTACGGTTCGAGACATCAGCAGAAAACCCCAATAGGCCGCGACTCCACTCAAAGCCCACAGGTTCACGGAGCCACTCCAAAGCGCCCGCCGTTGCTTGAGAAACAGAATCAGCGCCAGAGCCGAAAAGAAGACAACCGCAACGACCGGACCCTCCGGACGGGCCTCGGCATTCCTTACCACCAGAAAAGACATGAAGACCACCACCGCGATCCAAACCGGGCGCGTCACCCGGGTCCTTTGGGCAGTCAGAAATACGGCGCCACCCAAGATCAACCAGAGGTAGGGATCCACGATGTAGACCAGATCGCCGTAATACCACTTCCCGGAAAACGGCAGCCAGGGTCGGATGCCATAGGAATTGGTCCAGTCCAGGAGGAGATGACTGGCCAGGGTCAGGGTGACGCTCAAGAGGAGTGGGCCGAATGGAAATGCCTTGTCTCCGGATCGGAACCGGGTCAGAAACTTGAGCAACAGGGAAAACGCCAGCGCAAGCACCAGAATGCCCAACACCGAATGGGTCACTCCCCGGTGATGGTGGAGATAGTGGAGCGGGCCCCATCCGCTGACAACGATATCGGCGTCCGGCAGGTTGGCGGCCACGACGAGCGAGACGGCGCCATAGGGAGTCATTCGTCCCAGTCCCGCCCGGGACAGAGCCACTCCTACCAGTGAATGAGTCAAGTTCTCCATGCCGCGCCCATTCTAACGGCGCAAACTCCTAGCTTGGGAAATAGCGGGATCGGAAGTGTTAGAATCCGGGCGTTGGAGACACCCCAGCCGTGACCATGGCCAGAATCCTATTCCCGATCCAGACTGGAGAATCGCCGGAATGACCCCTGAAGAGACCTATCTCTTTGACCTGAATGGCTACCTCATTTTGCGGGATGTCGTCCCGCCGAGTCTCGTGGACGAGTTGAACCGTGAGTTGGACAAGCTGGAGGCGCTGTCCGACAGCGAGATCCGTGAAATAGGCCTGACCCGGAGCTACTACCCGGACGAACCGGACGGTTCTGCCGGGTGCCGCGATTATTCCTGCACCCTGCTCAAATACGGGGGAGTCTTCGAGCGACTCATCGATTGGCCCGCGGTGCTGCCCTACATGGAGGCCATGATCTCGGTCCCGATTCGACTTGACGCTCTGCACCTCCTGTCCCGTTGCCCCGGCCGAGCCACCGTCTTTCACCACGGTTACTCCGAGCTCCTCTCCTACAGCGAATTCGCCTACAACCGGAGCCGCTTCGAATGCGTGAGCGTCAAGGTGGGCTATGCCCTGACGGACGTGGACGTGCACGAGGGAGCGTTTGCCGTGATTCCGGGAAGTCACAAGGGAAACTACGCGAGCACCCTCCATCTGGAGAATCCCGATGAGAGCCATCCCCTGGTTCAGACCTGTCCCTGCCGGGCGGGTGACGCGGTCATCTTCTCCGAAGACCTGACTCACGGCGCCGTCATGAATCGGAGCCGGAAGATCCGGCGCACCATCTTCGCTTCCTACGCGCCCTCGTTCCAGGCGGCCTGGGACGACCAGATCGAGACCGCGATTGGGTTCGAGGAGCGGGCCACCCCCCGGCAACTGGAACTGGTCCAGGGACCGCCGCCCTTCGATTCGGCTCCGGGTTTCAATCTTTCCCCCTTTCGTCCATCTGCGTCGGGTTAGCCGAACGGGAAGTCATGGTCGAAAAGAGGCTCTACCAGCAAAAAGAAAAAGAGAAGGACATCCGGCCCTTTCAGACCGGGACCGGAATCCAGTACCTGACGGACGAAGAGCGCTACGGTTTCGACATTACCGGCTACCTGATCCTGGAAGACTTCCTGAGCGCCGGGCAGGTCCGCGAAGCCTCCCGGCAACTCGAGAGAAGTCTGGTCACCCCCCCGGAACATGCGACTCTCCGCCGTAACGGCCCCGAGGCCGAGCTTCTCAACATTGTCGAGTGCGGCGGGACACTGGAACAGGCATTCGTCCACGGGCGTCTGGTCCAGGCCATGCAGCAGCTCATCTGGGGAGATCAGATCCGGCTGGTCTCGTCCCGGGCCATCGTTCGCGAACCCGGAATCTCAGGACATATTTCCCAGGGCGGCCTCGCCGACTCTCGGCGCTTCACCCGTTACCGCTGCTTCATCGACGGCGAGTTCCGCTGCCTGTTGGTCTCCTGTCTCATTGCCCTCAACGACACGGGGAACGGGGACGGTTCCTTTTCCGTCATTCCTTCCAGCCACAAGAGCAATTTCCCCCACCCCTATGGCGGGCGTCCTCCCGAGAGCGTTGCGGCCCTGAAGGATCTCCCGCTTTCGGCGGGGTCCGCCGTGATCTTCAGCGAGAGCATTTCCCACTGCATGAAGAGTTCCGGGACCGAATCGAAGCTCTGGCTGCTGTATCAGTACGGCCCCTCCTACATGGTGGACTGGCCGGGTTGCGAAGCGTCTCCCGAATTGATGCGCAGAGCGGCGGCCGACGAGACCAAGGCCCGTCTGCTGCGAAAACCTTACTATCACCCCTGACCTCTGCAGGAAATCCATCTCATGAAAGCCGTTTTGATCCATCGACATGGAACCCTGGACCAGGTCCGCATCGAGGACATCCCCACCCCTCCGGTCCAGAGAGGGCAGGTACTTGTGGAGACCCATGCCGCGGCCCTGAACCATCTGGACCTCTTCGTCCTGGAGGGCATCCCGGGCATCAAGCAGCAGCTGCCCCACGTGTTGGGCTCGGATGCCGCCGGAGTGGTCCGCCGACTGGGCGCGGGAGTGGAGGATCTCCAGGTCGGGGACCGGGTCATGCTCAATCCCGGGATCTGGTGTACGGAATGCGAGTTCTGCCAGGCCGGCGAACAGAGCCTGTGTGTCCGCTACGGTCTGGTGGGAGAGCACGGGCCCGGGATCTATTCCGAATATTTTACGGCCCCTGCCCGCAATCTGGCCCGGATTCCCGATGGCGCGACTTTCGAGGAGGCGGCGGCATTCTCGCTGGTGAATCTGACCGCATGGAGAATGGTCTGCACCCGGGGCCGGCTCAGACCGGGGGAGGACGTATTCATACACGGGATCGGAGGCGGCGTTGCCACCGCCGCCCTGGCCATCGCCAAACTGGCGGGGGCGCGCGTCTGGGTCAGTTCCTCGTCACCGGAAAAGCTCGATCTGGCTCGCCGGTTGGGGGCCGACTTCTGCTACGACTACACCCAATGCGACGTGGCCCGGGAAGTTTACCGGAAGACGAATCGGCGCGGCGTCGACCTGGTGGTGGAGGGACCGGGCGCTGCGACCTGGCTTCAGAGCCTCAAGATGGTCCGAAAGGGGGGCAGGATCGTGACCTGCGGGGCCACCACCGGACCGAACCCGGCCACCGAGATCCGCCTCATCTTCTGGAAACAGATCGATATTCTCGGGTCCACCATGGGGAACCAGCAAGAATTTGCCGAGATCACCCGGCTGTTGGGCCGAAGAAAACTCCTTCCCTGTATCGATCGGATCTTCGATTTCGAAGATGCTTCCGCCGCCCTGGAGCACCTGCAGTCACAACGCCAGTTCGGCAAGGTGGTGCTTCAGTTCGACCGCGACCCGTCCTGACGACCCGCCTCTCTTCACTCTTTCCTGTTTTCTCAAAACGTCTGGGTCAGGAACGCAAGCGTCTCCTCCAGATGGCCTGCCACAAGTTCCCACCCGTGCGGCTCCCCCTCGAAGATCATGCACCGGTGGGAGATCCTCCGCTCTTCCAGAATCCGGGCCAGCGATTTGACGCCATGCTCCATGGGAAAAAGGCGGTTGTAGCGGTCAGCGGTGCCGTAGGAGAAGTAGAGATTCAAGTCGATCAACGAGGCGCTTCGGGCCAGTTCTTCCAAGCTGTTCTGTTTCCAGTAGTCCTGGTCCATCGGGTCGCCGAAGGCCTTTTCCACCAAACGCAGAAAGTAGGTGGATCGTCGGGACGGATTGGAACGGAGGCCTTCGAAGGGGTCCTCGCCCAGAAAAACGATGGGAGAAACGCCGGCAGCCGAAGCATAGAGTCCGGAGTGCTTCATGGCGATCTTGAGAGCCCCGTACGCACCCATGGAGACACCTCCGATGGCACGTCCCTGGGCATCGGTTCGAACCCTGTAATGCCCCTGTATCTCCTGTAACAGGTCGCCGCGAATGTAGGTCTCGTAGTTCCCGGTCCCGTCGGGAGAATCGGTGTAGAGACTGTTCTGGCCGTCGGGATGGACCATGACGAAATGGGGCAGCTTCCCCTGGCTCATCAGAAGGTCGATGCGGGCCGGAAGATCCCCGTAGCGCGGGGTCGCCCAACTGGTATGGTCGTTGTTCAATCCATGAAGAAAATAGACGATGGGAAAAGTCCTGTCCGATTCCACATCGTAGCTCGGCGGGAGCAGGACGCTGTAATCCGCGTTCATCCCCAAGGCGGAAGATCGAAAGCTTCGAAACTCGATCCGGGATTTGTTGGGGAGTGTGAGATCAACCGGGTTCTCCAGCCGCCGGGGCGGACCCCTGCGCTGGGCTTCGAGCGCAATACAGACCAGAAGCAATCCGAACACGCAGAGCGTGCTCAGGAGGACCGGTCGCGATAGCGCGCCGATTCGAAGAGAGATCATTTGGGCCGACATCCGTGTTTCCGTGCTGCGATCGAGCTTCACCATCTTACCAGCCGATTGCAGAAATCGTGCCAGGCTCTTGGAAATCATCCGGGACCGGGAATTGCGGACCGGTTTCGAGGGTGGGAACACTCCTCGACGAGCTTGGTCTTTTGATCCGAGAACGGGAAGTCGATTCATAATGACCTCGGCGGCACCACGATTCAAAAAAGCCTGTAAACCGGAATCGCCCAGAGGCTCGGTTCCAGCTCCACCAGATCCTCACCACGGTAGACGACCAGACCGCCAATCCACTCGTGTCCCAACGCCTTTCGCACCACGCGCAGACCGGAGCAGTCGCCCCTCCCAACCCGGGCGCGGTTTTTCACTTCGACACCGATGACACCGGCGGCGGTCGTGACCAGCAGATCGACTTCTCGCCCCGAACGTGTGCGGTAGAACCACAGCATTGCGTCCCTTCCGAGGGTGTCGATCCACTTTCGCGCCTCCGATACGACCAGCGTCTCGAACAGGGGACCGGTGATCTCACCCCAGAAACCGGTCCCTTGGCGCAGCAGACCCAGGTCCATCCAGTAGAGCTTGGGGCTTTTCACCGTCGAGCTGGTGAGGTTGCGTGCATACGGCTGCAGCAACTCGACCTGATAAGACAGACGCAGGTACTCCAGGTAACGGCGGGCCGTGGCGGCGCTGACGGCAGCGTCGCGACCCAACTTTGCATAGTTGAGAAGTTGGCCGGTGCGGAGCATGGCCAGCCTCTGCAGAGAACGAAAGGGCAGTAGATCGGAGACGCGGGTCAAGTCCACGAGATCACGCTCAAGCCACGCCTGCTGGTAGGAACGCAGCCATTCGCGCCTATCACCGTCGTTAAGCGACAGGAGCTCTGGCATCCCGCCCCAGGCACTGAGATGATCGATTGCCTCAAGGCGTGGCGTCGCTTCGTCACCCAGCAGCCGCGGTGGTTCTTCGCCCAGAATTTCCGAGAACGAGTTCGGACCAGTGATGAGCCGGTCAAACAGCGGACGGGGCGGAGTGACATCGAACGCGCATCGCACCTCGGACGGAGTGAGCGGCCATAGATCGTAAACGAAGGCCCGGCCGGCCAACGACTCCCTGATGCGTTCAAGGCGCAGGATACGGGACGAACCCAGCAGGACCGAGAACGACAGGTGGCCCTCATCGTATGCCAGTTTCACCTTGTCGAAAACGCCGGGTTCCTTCTGAGCCTCATCGATCACGGCTGCGCCAACGACGCGACCCCAACTGCCGCTACGCAAGGCGCGCACCGTTTCCCGTTCCTCGATCGCGTCCAGGTTCAGATACCGCAGATCGCGGTAAAGATGCCGGGCCAGGGTCGTTTTTCCAGTTTGGCGCGCTCCGGTCAAAACCACCAGCCGACGCCTGTCCCCAGTTGGCAGCCGGGTGGTGAGCCACCGATATCTCTGTATTTTCGTTCTCATAGAACACGATATTACAGATAAATCGATTCTTATACTAATGATTTTCCTGTATTTTCATTCTAGATACGATTGACCATACAAAGTATCCCGTTTTTGATCCAGTGGTTTTCAAGCTTCTATCTTGGCATCCAACCAATCTCCGGGAACCACCCACGGCTTACCCTGGTGTAGCCGGGGTCGCCCCTGCGGTAGCATTACCGCGATGGGACTGGGAAGATCCCAGGTTGGAATTGCCGCGGCACTGGTGCTGCTCACCTCGTGCTCGCGTTCGGAACCCGGAATGACCAAGGACGAGACGACGATTTCCATGCGAGAGAACCCCTTCTTCAACAAGAGCCCTCTAACCTTCGAATATCCGCAGTTCGATCGGATCGACGAGGACAACTACCGGCCCGCCTTCGAGCGTGGGATGGCCCGGCAGTCGGAACAGGTGAACGCCATCGCCAACCAAACGGAGCCTCCTACTCTTGAGAACACGTTGGTTGAGCTTGAGCGCTCCGGCCGGATGCTCAGACGGGTCAGGAGCGTCTTCTTCAATCTGGTCTCCGCCCACACCAACGACAAGCTGGAGGAGATCCGGAGCGAGATGGCGCCCAAGCTTTCCGCCCACAGAGATCGAATCTTGCTGAACCGCAAGCTGTTCGAACGGATTCGGGACCTGTATGAGCGCCGGCTGACGCTGGATATCGATGACGAGTCGCGACGGCTGATCGAAGAGTATTACATCGACTTTGTACGAGCGGGAGCGCGGCTCTCGGACGCCCACAAGGCTCGACTCCAGGAGATCAACGTCGAGTTGGCCAGCCTGCAGACACGTTTCAGCCAGAATCTGCTTTCCGAGGTCAACGCGTCGGCTGTCGTCGTCCCCTCCCGCGAACAACTGGATGGACTCTCGGAAAACGAAATCGAAGCGGCGGCGGATGCGGCGGCGGCCCGCGACCTGAAGGGGAAGTTCCTGGTTGCGCTCCGGAACACCAGTGGGCAGCCGCCATTGACGTGGATCCGGGATCGAGCGATGCGGAAACGCATCATGGAGGCGTCTCAGGCCCGCGGCAGCCGGGGCGGCGAGTTCGACAATCGAGGCATCGTGGCCCGCTCCGCCAAGCTTCGGGCGGAACGGTCGGTGCTCCTCGGCTATCCCAACCATGCCGCCTACAGCCTGGAACGACAGACGGCGAAGACCGTCGACGCGGTCAACCGGTTCCTCTCCGAACTGGCGGCGGCAGCGGCCGCCAACGCTTCGCGGGAGGCTCGGGAGCTGCAGGCCATGATCGGCGGCGGCGGTGAAAGCCATCCGCTGGCCGCATGGGACTGGGCCTATTACGCAGAGAAGGTTCGCAGGGAACGGTACGCCTTTGACGCATCGCAGCTCAGACCCTACTTCGAGATCGACAACGTGCTCCAAAAGGGTGTTTTCTACGCGGCCGGCCGACTCTACGGGATGACCCTTCGCGAGCGAACGGATCTACCGACTCATCACCCCGACGTGCGGGTGTTCGACGTGCTCGACGCCGACGCACAGCCATTGGCGCTGTTTCTGGTCGACCTCTATGCACGTCCCTCCAAGCAGGGCGGCGCCTGGATGAGCTCGTTCGTATCCCAGTCGGAACTACTGGGGACCAGGCCGGTGGTCGCCAACTACATGAATGTCCCGAAACCTCCCGCCGGGGAGCCGACACTGCTGACCTTCGACGAAGTGGAGACGTTGTTTCACGAGTTCGGTCACGCGCTCCACGCCATCTTTTCCTCGGTGCGCTACGCCTATTTCTCCGGAACCTCCGTGCCTCGCGACTTCGTCGAATTCCCCTCCCAGATCAACGAGATGTGGGCCACGTGGCCGGAAGTGGTGAAGAACTATGCCGTCCATCACCAGACGGGGGAGCCGATGCCCATGGAACTGGTGGAAAAGATGTTGGCCGCCGAGAGATTCAACCAGGGATTCGCCACGACCGAATACCTGGCCGCCGCCCTGCTGGACCAGGCGTGGCACCAGTTGACGGCCGAGGAAGTTCCCGGCGCCGAAGGTGTGACCGATTTCGAGAAGACCGTGCTGGCCGAGGCCGGCGTCGCGCTCGATGCGGCGCCGCCGCGGTACCGCAGCACCTACTTTTCCCACATCTGGAGCGGCGGCTACTCGGCCGGTTACTACTCGTATATCTGGAGCGAGGTGCTGGACGCCGACACCGTCGAGTGGTTCAAGGAGAACGGTGGGTTGACACGGGAAAACGGAGATCGCTTCCGCAGAATGATCCTGTCGAAGGGAGGCAGCCGGGAGGCCATGACCCTCTACCGGGCCTTCCGGGGCGGCGAACCGGATGCGGCCTCGTTGCTGGCCCGCCGCGGCCTGAACTGAGGGCGGTCGGGACTCGTGGGAATTCCTGGCCCCGGACCTGCAATTCGGGATCAGCCGTCGTGATTCCGGCGGTAGAGTCTTGTGATCTTGGCCACGTAGGAGGGGATCGGAAGGGAACGCTCACCGCCGGGATCGGCCCATACCAGCCCGGATGGAAGCGGGGCCGTCCGGAGCGTGGCCACAGCCGGATGAAGGGTGAGACGCCGGAAGGTGATCTGATGACGAACCGGTTTCAGCAAGCCGCCTATGTTGAGCGACAAGCCGACCTTGCGATGGAAGGCCCCCTCCAGCACTTCGGTGCTCAGATTCCGTTCCCGGTCCTTGACCCGAATCCGGGGAAACTCCCACATCCCCTTCAAGAATTCACTTTCCCGGTTCCGAGTCAAAAGAAATCGGTCCTGGCGGCAGACCACTGCCACCGCGTAGCTCAGCCTCCGCACAGCACGGCGGGCGCGAGGCAGAGGAAGTTTCTCCTGCACTCCGGCCTGAAGTCCGATACAACTTCCCTCCAGCGGACAACGGCCGCAACTCGGCGCCCGCGGCGTGCAGACCAGGGCGCCCAATTCCATGAGCGCCTGGTTCAGGTCGGACACTTCCTTCCGGGCCGCCGCAAAGCGGCTGATGCGTGTCAAGAGGTCCCACAGCGGCGGAGAATCGTCTCCGGCTGAGAGGCCGTCCAATTTGAGGTAGCGGGCGAAGAGCCTTCGGATGTTGCCGTCCACAATGGGCAGAGGCTGTCCGTAGGCGATGGAGAGGACGGCTCCGGCCGTGTAGCGGCCGACTCCGGGCAACCGGATGATCTCCTCGTAGGTTCGGGGGAACACTCCGCCATGGCGGTCGCGGATCTGCTGGGCCGCGCGGCGAAGATTTCGAGCCCGGCTGTAGTATCCCAGCCCGGACCAGAGGGAAAGGACTTCCTCCTCGTCGCTATCCGCCAGATCTTCCAGCGTCGGGTACCGCTCCAGGAACCGCCGGTAGTAGGGGACAACGGTCTTCACCTGGGTCTGTTGGAGCATCACTTCGGCCAGGAGGACCGAATAGGGCTCCAAGCGGCGGCGCCAGGGAAGATCGCGCCGGTGCCGCCGGTACCAGCGCAGCAGGTCCCGGCAGAAACTGGCGACGGGAACCGGAAGTTCCAGCTTTTCCATGGAGAGGATGTCTGGCAGGACCGTTACGGGTTGAGAACCTGCTTGGCGATGGTGGCAAGCTGCATGTGGGTCGTGCCCTCGTAGATGGACCCGATCTTGGAGTCCCGAAAAAACTTCTCCACCGGATAATCCCGGGTGTAGCCATAGCCTCCGAGAATCTCGATCGCCCGGGATGTGATCTTCTCGGCGACCCTGGAGCTGTAGTATTTGGCCATCGCCGCTTCCTTCAGAAAGGCCTTGTCCGCATCCTTCAACCGTGCCGCGTTGTAAACCAGAAGTCTTGCCGCCTCCAGCTCCGTCTCCATTTTCGCCACCGAGAACTGGACCCCCTGGAAATGGCCGATGGGCTTGCCGAACGCCTCCCGCTCTCGACAGTAGGCCACGGCATGGTCCAGGGCCCCCCGGGCCAAGCCGATCATCTGGGCGCCGATTCCGATCCTGCCCTCATTCAGGGTCTCGATGGCGACCTTGTAGCCGATGCCCTCTTCTCCCAGCACGTTGTCCGCGGGCACGGCGCAATCCTCCAGAATCAGCTCGCAGGTGGACGAGGCGCGTATGCCCAACTTGTCCTCCTTCTTCCCGACGCGAAATCCGGAAAACTCCCGCTCCACCAGGAAGGCGGTGATGCCCTTGTACCTCTTCTCGGGAGCTGCGTTGGCGAAGACGATGAAGAGGTCGGCCTCCGCCGCATTCGTGGTCCACAGCTTCTGCCCATTGAGAACGTAATGGTCGCCCTGCCTGGAGGCCCGGGCGGCCATGGTAAAAGCGTCGCTGCCCGAGGTCGCCTCCGAGAGGGCATAGGCGCCCACCCACTGCGAGGCCATGCGGGGCAGGTACCGCTCCTTTTGGGAGCGGGTCCCCCATCGCAGAAGTGCGTTGTTGACCAAGGTGTTCTGGACGTCTACGACGACTCCGGCCGAGGCATCCGCCCGGCTCAGTGCCTCCACCGCCAGAATGGACATGAAGAAACTGGCGCCGGCCCCACCCAGAGACACGGGGACCTCGATCCCCATCAGGTCCAGTTGGAAGAACTGTTCCAAGAGTTCGGGCCGGAAGGCGCCGGCCCGATCCATGGCGGCAGCCAGGGGCCGGACCTCACTCTGGGCAAAGTCGGAGACAGCGTCTCGAAACAGCACCTCCTCTTCCGACAGTTCTGTCAGGGGGGGTGGCGGCGAATCGAATTCGGACATGGATCGGATCATATTAGGACCCCTCCATCGTGACAAGACGGAGGCTCCTGCCGCCGCAGTTCCGGATCGACCGCTTCCGACCGCAGCCGACCCGGGCGGAGACTGCATCCTGACAGCGATTGCGGCGCCGTAGTAGACTGTTGGGGAGGATTCAGGGTCATGGGTTCCAAAACCGTCCGCTCGGCCCCAGGTGGACGCTCTCTATCCAAGATCGTCGCGGAGATCGCCGGCACCTACCGGGACAGCAGCCTGAAACTCCAGCACTTGGGAGAGACGCCGTTCCCCAACGAACGGGTGGTGGTGGAGGTCCTGGCAAAGATTCGAATGATCCTCTTCCCCGGATACTTCGGGCACGTACCGGTCACCGAACAGGGCGTTGAGCAGTATCTCGGCGACTTGGTGGACGAGGTGTACCGCCGGCTCTCACACGAGATCCGAAAAGCTCTGCGCCTGGAATCCGGAACCGGGCCGGACGGAGAGGAGGAGCGTGCGGAAGAACTTTGCCGGAGGTTCCTCCAGACCCTGACGCGGCTCCGGCGTCTTCTGAGCCTGGACCTGGAGGCTGCCATGGACGGCGATCCGGCGGCCAAAAGCACCCACGAGATCATTCTCAGCTATCCCGCCATGAAGGCCATCAGCGTTTACCGGGTCGCCCACGAGCTGACCCGGTTCAACGTGCCGTTGATTCCCAGAATCATGACCGAATATGCCCATCTCGAAACGGGTATCGACATCCACCCCGGCGCTCGCATCGGCCGCCGCTT
Source organism: Acidobacteriota bacterium (assembly GCA_965231825.1). Taxonomy (GTDB): domain Bacteria; phylum Acidobacteriota; class UBA6911; order RPQK01; family JAJDTT01; genus JAJDTT01. The sequence goes on from OZ246889.1 coordinate 764,953, forward strand.
CTTCATCGACCACGGCACCGGCGTCGTCATCGGCGAGACCACCGAGATCGGAAACAACGTCAAGCTCTACCAGGGTGTGACACTGGGGGCGCTGAGCTTTCCTGAAGGGGCCGCCGCAGCCCGCGGGAAGAAGCGCCATCCCACCATCGAGGACAACGTGGTGATCTATTCCGGGGCCACCATTCTCGGAGGCAACACGGTCATCGGTCGCGACTCCATCATCGGCGGCAACGTCTGGATCATCTCCAGCGTTCCTCCCGGATCCAAGGTGATGGTGAATGTCCCCAAGCTCCGGATCACCGCGGCGGTCTGACACGGCCATAGTGAAGCCGGACGACCCGGAGGCCGTGGCCGAGCCGGCTTTCCTGTCGTTTTTCCCTTCTCGCCAGCCGTTGACAGGTTCTCCAGGGCATTGGTAACTTTGCTTTCAAATCCATGATCGGCCGAATCTTACTTGCAATCGGGGCTTTGATGGATCCGGTGTCGACTCTGGCCGGGTCCGATCCGGCCGCCGCCGAGTTCTTCGAGATGCGTATTCGGCCCTTGCTGGCCGAGAACTGCTACGCCTGTCACACCAGCGCCCGAAAGGGAGACCTCCGCCTGGATTCGAGGGTGGATCTGGTTCGCGGCGGAAGCTCGGGACCGGCCATCCGGCCGGGAAACTCTGCCGGCAGCCTCCTGATCCGGGTCGTCTCCCACACCCATGACCGGTTGCAGATGCCCCCCCAAGGAAAACTTAGCGACCGGAACATCGAGGATCTGCGCAGTTGGATCGACGGGGGGGCGGTCTGGCCGGATACCGGTGAAAAGTTGATCGCGGCGGCGCCGGCCGCAACCTACACCGTTACCCCCGAACAGCGCGCCTTCTGGTCGCTCCGGCCGCTCCAGGAGACGGACCCACCCGAGGTGGCCGACACCTCCTGGCCTCGAAGCTCCATCGATTATTTTGTCCTGGACCGGCTGGAAGAAGAGGGTCTGGCTCCCGTCGGGACCACCGATCGGCGAACTCTCATCCGGAGAGCCAGCTTCGACCTGATCGGACTTCCGCCCACGCCCGAAGAGGTGGAGGCCTTCGTCGGCGACACCTCCCCGAATGCCTTCTCCCGGGTCGTGGAACGGCTCCTCGGCTCCCGGCACTACGGCGAGCGTTGGGGCCGGCACTGGCTGGACCTGGCCCGGTATTCCGACGGCAGATTGGGAGCCCGGACGGACACTCCCTATCCCAACGCCTTCCGCTATCGCGATTGGGTGGTGGAGGCTTTCAACCGGGACCTGCCCTACGATCAATTCATCCTGGCCCAGGTGGCGGCCGATCAACTGCCGCCCGAAGTCCGGGAGGAATTGCTTCCGGGCCTGGGCTTCCTCGTCATCGCGCCCAACCTGGACGACTTGGTGGACGTCACGGCCCGAACCTTTCTGGGGCTGACGGTGGGCTGCGCCCGGTGTCACGACCACAAGTACGATCCTATCCCCACCCAGGATTTCTATTCCCTGAAGGGAGTGTTCGCCAGCAGCAAAGCCGCGGAACACCCTTTGGTGGCCGACTCCGTCGTCCAGGCTTACAAGAAGAGCCAGGAGCGGATCACCGCTCAGAAGGAGGCGATCCAGGCCTTCATCAAGTCCCAGTCGGAACAACTGACGGAAATCCTGATGGGACAGACCTCCGACTACATGGTGGCCGCCTGGAAGGCGATGAACGAGAATCCGCAGACGCCGCAGGATCTCGACGCGGAGGTTCTGGAGCGCTGGGTCGACTATCTGGAGCGGACCGACCTGGAACATCCTTACCTCCGGGAATGGGACGAGTTCAGAAGCCAGCGTGGAACTCTCCAACAATTGAAAGATCTCTCGCGCCGTCTTCAGGACATGGTCCTGGCCGTCCACTCCGAGAAAAAGGCCATCGAGGACCGGAACTACGTGAAGTTGGGCGGGGCCAAAGGGGTTGCCGACCAGGGGACCCGTCAATTCACCAACCTGGAGTTCCTTGACCTGGAGAAGTGGTACCTGTGGAGAGACTTGGCGTCGGAGCCCCATCCCAGAGGGAGCTTCAGGTTCCCGGGTGGAGTTTTCTACTACGGCGCGGAAGAGGGACTGGAAATCGACCGCTTTCTCAGCCCCGTCTGGAAGGGTCACCTGGACCGGATGCGCGCCGAGCTGAAGCGCCTGGAGGAGTCGGGGCCCGAGCCTTATCCCTTCCTCCACAGCTATCAGGATCAGGAGAAACCGAAGGATCTCCGGGTCGCCATCCGGGGCGACAAGAAGAACCTGGGAAAGGTGGCTCCCAGACGCTTCCTCCACATTCTGAGCGACGGGACACCCAAAAACTTCGCGGGCGGCAGCGGCCGCCTGGAATTGGCGAAGGCCATCGCCGATTCCCGCAATCCCCTGACCGCGCGAGTCATGGTGAATCGAATCTGGCAGCACCACTTCGGCAGGGGCATCATCCCGACGCCAAGCAATCTGGGGAGATTGGGAGAATCCGCCAGCCATCCCCGGCTGCTGGACTATCTGGCGGCGCGTTTCATTCGGAGCGGGTGGTCCGTCAAGCAACTCCACCGGGAGATCATGTTGTCGTCCACCTATGCTCTGAGCAGCCGGCACCGGCAGGAGAACTTCGAGAAGGATCCACAGAACCGGCTTCTGTGGCGGATGAACCCGGTCCCGAGACTGGATGCGGAAGCCTTGCGGGATACGATTCTGGCCGTCTCGGGCAAACTGGATCGGAAGCTGGGCGGACCTCCCGGACCGCTGGACGAAGAGCACCGGCGCCGTGCGCTGTACGCCACCGTCAGCCGGACTCAGCCCGACCGAACCATGGCCCTGTTCGATTTTCCCGACCCCAATGCCCACAGTGATCGACGACCCGTCACCGTCGGCCCCATGCAGAGGCTCTTCTTCCTGAACAGCCCCTTCGTCATGGAGCAGGCGGAAGCCCTGGCCAAGCGACTGGCCAGAGAGTCGCCCCAAGGCGGCCGAGCCCGGATCCGGCGGGCCTACAGCCTGTTGTATGGACGTCCCCCGGAACCGGCCGAGATCCGCATGGGTCTTGAATATCTGGAGGGAGAAGAAAATCCCTGGCCCAAGTACGCTCAAATGTTGCTGGCGTCCAGCGAATTCAGTTCGGTGAACTGACGATCCGGGAAGATTCTTGTATTTTCGGAATTAGGAGGAGCCCGACATGAACCGACGTGAAATGCTGTCTCTCATGGGGACCGGGTTCGGAACGGTGGGAATGTCCAGCCTCCTGGCGGAATCATCCGGCGACCAGCCTCTGGCCCTTCGGAAACCTCACTTCCCTCCCCGGGCCAAGCACGTCATCTTTCTCTTTCTCAATGGCGGTCTTTCCCAAGTCGACACCTTCGACCCCAAACCGTCGCTGGATCGCCACCACGGCGAACCGCTTCCCGGCCCCAAGGTCAGGACCGACCGCGCATCGGGCACCCTGATGAGATCTCCCTTTGAATTTCGCCGTTGCGGCGAGAGTGGAATTCCGGTTTCGGAGATCTTCCCGCGAGTGGGCGATTCCATCGACGATTTCTGCGTGATCCGCTCCATGCATTCGGACATCGGCAATCACGAGCCCTCCCTCCTTCTCATGAGCTGTGGGCATCAGCTTCCCGGTCACCCCTCCATGGGTTCGTGGATCACCTACGGACTGGGCTCCGAGAACGAGAATCTACCTGGGTTCGTGGTCTTGTGTCCCGGCTATCCCATCGTGGGCCCTCCCCTCTGGTCTTCCGGCTTCCTGCCCAACGCCTACCAGGGGACCCACGTTCGCAACAGCGAGACGTCGCCGGAGAAACTGGTCCGGAACGTTCGCAATGCGAGGTTGCTCCCCGGAGAGCAGGAACGGCAACTTGCGTTGTTGAACCAACTCAACCGCTCCTATCTGGGACGTCTCGGTCACCAGCCGGAACTGGAGTCCGGCATCGCCGCCATGGAAGTGGCCTTTCGGATGCAGATGGAAGTGCCCCATGTCTTCGACATCGCCAGGGAGACGGAGTCCACGCGCTCCCGGTACGGCGACAGCGATTTCGGCCGCGGCTGCCTCATGGCCCGTCGACTGGTGGAGCAGGGGGTTCGAATGGTCCAGGTCTTCTACGGCAGTTCCCAGCCCTGGGACAGCCATGACGACATCATGGACCACCGCCGTCACGCCCAAGTGGCCGACCGGCCCATCGCCGCCCTGGTCGAGGATCTGAAGTCACGCGGCCTGTTCGAGGAGACCCTGGTCATCGTCGGCAGCGAGTTCGGCCGCACACCCATGATCCAGAACAGCGGCCTGGAGATGGTCGGAAAGGGCCGGGACCACAACGTGCACGGCTACAGCACGCTATTGGCCGGTGGTGGAATTCGAGGCGGCCGCACCTACGGCGCCACCGACGATTTCGGTTACAAGGCGGTGGAAAACCGGGTCCATCCCAACGACCTGCACGCGACGGTCCTGCATCTCCTGGGTTTGGACCACACCCGCTTGACCTATCGTTACAGCGGGAGGGACTTCCGTCTCACCGACGTGGGCGGCAAGGTCCTCCACGACGTCTTAGCGTGAGGGACCCGACGCCAGCAAACGAGCCGCCTGATCGACCTCGCTGGAGAAAGCCCGGATCAAGCCGGCGGCCCGTTCGATTTGCACCTCGACCTGTTCCCATTTCCGTTGCTCAATGGCCTCCCGGACGCCGGGCAGGGTCTTGACGCCGTAACCGGTGTAGAAGCCCGGCGCATAGATGTGGTGCCGGTACCAGGGGCGCCCCGGCAGGCCTTCCGGGTGTGCGAATTTCTGCTCCAGTCCCCTGAGGATCCGATTCAGCTTCAACCGTTCCGCCTCTGGAAGCATGCCCGCGGAAGCGAACCGGCCGTAAGCCGCGGCATACTTGCGGGCGCTGTCCTGCAGTCCCGCCACGGCGTTTCGAAGGGGCGCGAAATTGAAGAACGGAACGGACTCCCGAGGCGCCGGAGGCACGTAGGTCCGGGTCGGGTCCGACGCCGCCTTCAGATATCCGCGCCGAATCCAACGGTTCAGGGCTTCGGTGCCGCGGCGCATTTCGTCGGTCAGATCCAGCACTTCCGTCAGGTAACCCTGCAAAGTGGCGGCCAGACGAGTGAACTCCAACGGCAGCACCTCGGCATTGGCCAGCCGAAGGACGGTTCTGCCGGCCACCTGGGCCAGGACGACGCCGTACCGGTATCCCGGATCCATGAAACGGCGGTAGTGGTCGAAGGAGTCGTAGAGGGAATGATAGGAGCCCTGGGGAGACTCCCCGCCGAAGGCCAGATTGAGGCTGGCGACTCCCAGGTGCTGGAGAAACGGAGTGTAGTCGGAACCCGATCCCAAGGCTCCCAGTTCCACCCGCTCCACCGGTGAGAGCGGCAACGGGTCCTTGGAGACCGTCCGCCGGGCCAGGGAACGCTGCAGGACGCTCAGGTCCGTCTGGGGATCCTCGACGTCCCGTGCGACCTGGTTGACCAGTGTCTCCAGGCTGTGGGAGCCTCCGGCACTCAGGAAACCACGGCCGTTGGAGTCGCTGTTCACGTAGACGACGGCCTTCTGCTTCAACTCCGCGGCGTACTCTTCGACCCACTCGGTGGAACCGATCAGACCCGGCTCCTCCGCGTCCCAGGCAGCGTAGACGATGCTGCGGCGAGGACGCCACCCGTCTTCGGTCAGGCCGGCCACCGCTCGGGCCTCGGCCAGCATGGCGGCCACGCCGCTCACCGGGTCCCTGGCGCCGTGGACCCAGGCGTCATGATGGTTCCCGCGAAGGATCCACTGATCCGGCTCTTCCCGGCCTTCCAGCCTGGCGATGACGTTGTAGGCGGGAACCAGGTCCCAATTGAACTCCAGCTTGAGCCGCACGGTGGCCGGACCCGGACCCAGGTGGTAGGTGATGGGCAGGGCGCCGCGCCAGTGAGGGGGAGCCACAGGACCCTCCAGGGCGCTGAGCAGGGGAAGCGCGTCTTCATGGGAGATGGGAAGGACCGGGATTCGAGGCAGGGTGGGAGCTTCGCTCCGGGGCAATCTTTCGGCATCCTCGGTCGCCGCCGCAAAGGGGGTCAATGGATCCCCGGGATGGACAGGCATATCGAGCACCGATCCTCTCTCCACCCCATCCTGATTTCGAAACGGACCCGTGGGGTAGGCGTCACCCTGGAAATATCCGTCGTCCCTGGGGTCGGAATAGATGATGCAGGCCAGCGCTCCCCGCTCGGCTGCCAGCTTGGGCTTGAGCCCCCTCCAGGAACCGCCGTAGCGGGCGATGACGATCCGGTCCTTGACCTGGATGCCCCGGCGCTCCAGCTGCTCGTAATCGGCCGGTATCCCGTAATTGACGTAGACCAGCTGGCCGGTCGCCTCCCCGTCCGGCGAGTAGGCGTTGTAGGCAGGCAACCGTTCCGAGGTCTGGTCGGAAGTGGAATCCTCGGCCAGCGCAGGTTCGATCAGGCGGGCCCGGAAAGGCTCGGGCTCCAGCATCTCCAACAGGCGGACCTTAGGTGTTGGAAACAGGATCCGGTATTCGTCCAACCAGCTCTCATACCCCCATGAGCGAAACAGGGAAACCATGAATTGGGCGTTTTCCCGGCCTTTGGGGGATCCCGGATGATGCGGGCGGGAGCTGAGTCTTCGGATCCAGTCTTCAATCTGCGCCGGATCCAGGGAAGCGTCCAATTTCGATTCCAGGAGCCGCTGTTCCTCGGCCGCAGCGGGGGAAAACCCCACCATCCCGGGAGGATTTTCCGGCGCGCTCTCCACCGGTGCCCAACCGCAACACAGGATCAGGAATACGACTCCACAGTTTCTACAGACACGCATCGGGGACCTCCGGGAAATTCGCGGCCAAGAGTGGCTCAAAACGGCCAGAATCGGGGAATGAATACGGTCGCCATGACCCAGAAGATCAAACTCAAGGGACCGCCGAACCGAGTGTAGTCCAGGAACCGGTAGTTCCCCGGAGCATAGACCATGAGATTGGTCTGGTAGCCCATGGGGGTGAGAAATGCCGACGACGCGGCGAAGCAGGTCGCCATCAGAAAGGGTCTCGCGTCCACGCCCAGGGCAGCAGCCAGGCTCAGAGCCACCGGGGGCATCAAGACGGCGGTGGCCGCATTGGACACCACCTGGGTCAGGACGCACGTGACCAGGTAGATCAGCGCCACTCCGACGTAGGGGGCCAGATCGGACCCCTCGAAAAAAGAGACCACAATCAGTATCTGGTCGGCGATGTAGCCGGCCGTTCCGGTTTCGATCATGGCTTCGCCCACGGGGATCAGCGATGCGATCAGGACCACGACCGACCAGTCGATGGAGCGGTAGGACTCCTGTGGAGAAAGAATGGAAAGAACAAGAAGCAGCATCACCGCCAGGAACGCTCCCTTCAGAATCTCCATAATTCCAAGGGCCGCCAGCGCCACCATCACCGGAATCAAGACCAGGACCAGCCACCAGAATCGTCCTCTTCTGATATGCAGATCGACCTGGGAGATAACGATGAGGTCATCCGACCGGCGAAGATCATCGAGTCGATCGGGCGAAGCCAGGATCAGCAGCGTGTCGGAAAACTGCAGGGGAATGTTGGCGATCTTGTTCCTCAAGATCTCGCCGTGGCGTCGGATGGCCAGCACGAATGCCCGATAATGCTGCCTGAAGTCGGCATCCTTCAGGGTATTGCCGATCAGCGAACTGGTGCGGGTGACCAGACCCTCGGCCATGAGCTGTCCCTCCCGGGCCAATTCCTGATCGTTGAGCTTGATGTCCGACAGCAGGGCCAGCCCCAATTCTCGTCGCACCCGCAGGATGTTGTCGATGGTCCCGCGAACGATAAGGACGTCACCGGCTTCGAGGCGCAGGTTCCGAATATTCTGGGAGACATGGCGGCCGCCTCTCAGGATCGAAAGCACGATGATGTCATAACGCTTGTTCATGCCGACGTCCAGGCAGGATCGTCCGGCGAGCCTTGACCTCTTCCGGACCCGAACCTCGGTCAGATAGGCGCCCATATGGTAGTTGCCGGAAAGGGAGACCGGTGTGGAACGGGAGGGTAGAAGGCGCCGTGAGAGAAGACAGACGTAGATCAGCCCTGCGATCAACAGCAAGATTCCCAAAGGGAAGAACTCGAACATTCCGAAAGGAGCCTGGCCAGCCTTCTCCGCGACGGAGCTGACGATCAGGTTCGTGGACGTCCCCACCAGGGTCAGGGTTCCGCCGGCCATGCTGGCGAAGGAGAGAGGAATCAGGGCTTTGCTGGGGCTCAGGTGGAAGCGGCGGCACAGGTTGATGGCCAGGGGAATAAAGACCGCTACCACCGCAGTATTGTTCAGAAACCCGGAGAGAATACCGGCCACGCCCAGGAAAATGCACATTCCCAGCCATTTCCGGGTCCCGACCTGGCGGCTGAGACGATCGGCGGCCACCTCCAGAATACCGGTCTTCACCAGGGCATGACTCAGGAGGAACATGGCGGCTATGGTGACCACCGCCTTGTTGCTGAACCCCGAAACGGCTTGTTCCACAGTGAGGGTTCCAGTGAGCAACAGGACGCCCAGGAGAGCGACCGCCGTCACCTCGATGGGGAAAATTTCCAACGAGAACACCACCAGCGCGACTGCGATCAGCCCCAACATGAAGGCGATCTCGAAGGTCATGATGCGCCGGCCTCCCGCATTTGGGTATTCTGGCTTCCGATCACGAACCCTCCCCCATGTATCCGGACCGCAGTTGACGCCGAAGGATCTTGTTCGAGGCGGTCCGGGGCATCATCCGGACCACCCTGACGTCGTGGAGTCTGAAGAGGGGATTGAGATGATCCGCAATCGCCTTCTGGAAAATTCCCATGAGCTCCTGCTCGTCGAACTCCGGTTCCGGCGTGGCCGGGACGACGTAGACCACCAGCCGGGTTGCGCCTCCACCGGGAGGAGAGACCGCCACCGCCGCCGTCTCACCGATCCCCGGAACCCGATTCAAGACCCTTTCGATCTCCGCCGACCCCACTTTGATGCCACCCAGGTTCATGGTGTCGTCCATCCGCCCCTGCGCCCGATAGTAGCCATTGTCGAGCCGCTCCATTCGATCTCCATGACGGCGCAGCAGATCCCCTCCCGGACCCTGGGGCGTTCCGGCGTAATACTCCCGATGGTGGTTCCGGTTCAACAGGCGCGTGGAAAGCCCGATGGAGGGGGGAATGATGAAAATCTCACCCTGATCGGACTCGGCGCCACGCCGATCCAGAATGGTCAGGCTCATGCCCAGAGCCGCCGTCGAGAAAGCTGAAGCAACCGAGGCCTGCACCACAGTCCCCGTGATGTAAGCGCCCCCGATCTCGGTTCCACCACAGTACTCGACCACGGGCCGGTACCCTGCCCTGGAGGTCAGATAGTGCATGTCGTCGGGATTCGAGCATTCTCCCGTGGAAGTGAAGATCCTGACGGAGGACCAATCGAGCCCCTCCACGCAGCCTCCGGCCCGCCAGGCCCCCACCAGAGTGGGCACGACCCCCAGAACGTTCACTTTCGCGTCCTGCACGAACTCGCAGAACGACCTGGATGTGGGAATGCCGTCGAAGAGCGCGATGGTGGCTCCATTGATGAGGGAAGCATAGATCAACCAGGGTCCCATCATCCATCCCAAGCTGGTAGGCCATGCCACCACGTCTCCCTCCCGAACGTCCTGATGCAGACAGCCGTCTGCGGCGCACTTGATGGGAGTCAGGTGAGTGAACGGAATGGCCTTGGGCTCGCCCGTGGTCCCCGAGGAGAAGAGAATGTTGGTGGCGTCGTCGGGATCGCACGCCACCGCCTGGAACGCATCATTGTCACTCAGGAAATCGTCCCACGACAGATCTCCCTCCCGGAGTGGCTCGGAAATGCGTCCCCGAGCCGGCACCACCACCGTCACCGGGGCTCCGGCCTCCATCATCCTGGTGTAAAGGGGAAGCTCCCGGGAACCGCGCAAGATCCGGTCCTGAGTAAAGAGGGCCTTGGCCTTTCCGACTTTGAACCGCGTCCGGACCTCCGGCGCGGAAAAGCTTTCCGCTACGGTCAGCGCCACACATCCCGCCTTGATGACACCCAGGTAGATGGCCACGGCTTCGACGTTCATGGGCATGTCGATGGCAACCGTGTCCCCCTGATCCACTCCCAGGCGGGGGAGCGCGTTGGCGACGCGGTTCGACATCGAGTCCAACCCCTTCCGGGTCAGGCTCGAAAGGGGCGCCCCCTCCCTCTGATAAACCACGGCTCGTTCGGCTCCACGGCCAAAGCAGCTCTCGGCAATGTTCAGTCTGGCCCCGGGCAGCCACCTCGCGTTTTCCACATCCGATGTCGAATTCAGGATTTTGGCCGGCGGGGTCCGGAACCGGATCCCCAGGTGACGGATCATCATTTCCCAATACCCGGAGCGGTTCTCAACACTCCAGGCGTGAAGTTCGGCAAACGATTTCAGACCCAGTTGCTCCTGGATTCGTGCCAGGTTCGTTTCCTGGACGGAATCCGGCGCCGGAACGAAAATGGGCGCGGGCCCCCCATCGTGCTCGTTGTCGAACACGGTCCGGTGCAGCAGTTTGTGGACCGGGAACGGATGAGCCGGACTCAGGAGAGCGCTGCTGATCCGCCGCCAACATTCGACGGAGGAACAAGTGCCCAAAAAACGGTTCACTTCCGCCGCCAGCCGCCGGGCTTCCCGAGGGTCCAGCCCAAGGCCCACGAGATCGTCAAGACACACCCGTCCGGCGCCAGAGCGCCTCACTCTCCCCTCCCCCTCTTCACTCTCTCCTCTCTCCTCTTTCCTCTTTCCTCTCCTCCCCCCATTCCAGCGCCAGCCGCAGAAGACCCGAATCGGACCCGCTGTGGGTCACGGAGAAGGGTTCCTTCTTCTCGGCCAGATCATAGGACTGGAGACCCGCGGTATCGGTGGCGACGACGTTGAAGTAATAGCGGCCTTCCAATAGCGCCATGCCAGGAAAGACCACTCGGGCATGGTATTCACCAGGACCGGCCTCCCGGAGCGGAACACCGTCGAAGATGGTGCTGGTGACGTAGACGACAATCCCATCGTCTCGCACCACGGCGACTCCCAGGCCGGGAGTCCCGTCGAATTCGGGGAGAAAGCGGGCCGAAACATCCAACTTCAAACTTTCTCCAGTCCGGAAAGGCCCGGTCCGGGAACGCTCGAGCTTGACGTCCTCGATCCAGCAGATCTTTCGAGAACCGGCCTCCTGGACCTGAACCGGGTCCCACTCTCGGCTTCCGGTCTCGCAGAAATCACGATACCGCCCCACGACCTCACGGCTTGAACCCAGCGCCTGGACCCGCCCCCGATGCAGCCATAGGGCGCGGGAACAGAAGCTCTCTATCTGGTGGAGGGCGTGGGAGCATAGGACGGCCGTGCATCCTCGATCCCGGAGGCCTTGGATACGATCGAGACACTTGCTCTGGAACTCACCGTCTCCCACGGCCAGGACCTCGTCCACAATCAGGACCTCCGGCTCGAAACTCGTCGACAGGGAGAACGCCAGCCGTAGCATCATTCCCGCGGAGTAGGTCTTGACCGGTCGATCGATCTCATCACCAAGGCCACTGAATTCGATGATTCCGGACTCGCGGCGTGCGATCTCATCCCTGGAAAAGCCGGCCAGGGTGCCCCCGAAGTAGAGGTTGCGCCGTCCCGTAAACTCGGGATCGAAACCGACGCCCAATTCCAGAAGTGCGGCCACTCGGCCCTGGAGATGGACTTCTCCGCCGGTGGGAGCGCAGGTTCCGGCCAATATCTTGAGCAAGGTCGACTTCCCTGCACCGTTGTTGCCGACGATGCCGAAACTCTCACCCTTTCGGACTTGAAAGCTGACCGATTCCAGAGCCGTGAACGGCCGATGGGAGGGTCTCCCGGAACTGATTTCCCGCAACAGGGCGAATGGACCCGGGTAGGACCTGTAGACCTTGCTCACCTGAAGGGCCCGGATCACGTCGGGAGTATACCAGCCGGTGGCGGAAGTCCCACCCCGTGCGGCGGCCTCCAGGGATTCATGCGGTACGGGAGAAAGAACAGTTCACTTCTTTCTCAAATCCAGGCAGATGAGACGGACCTCGTTGCGAAGATAGAGAAGCCCGTGGGAGAGAACGGGTGGAGCCCAGCAAGGGTATGTCAGGACCCGTGCGCGGGCTTTCTCCCGATACGAGTCCGGGCTCAATTCCACCAGAGCCAGATCTCCCCGCTCCCCCAACAGAATGAGTCGGCCTTCGGCCAGGACAAAACTGGATCGGCCCAATTCCCGAGGTGATTCCCAGCGAACCGCACCGGTCAGGAACTCGATGCAACGCAGGTTGGCCTGGCCTTCGTGCCGGCCGTCCACTCCATACAGGAATCCGTCCCGGTAGAGGCTCGTGGCCCAGTGATTCTGCATCGCCCGCCGGTCTCGCCAGACTTCCGCCAAACCCTGCGAACCCAGCTCCAGCAGAACGGCTCCCGTGTTGTAAGTTGCCGAGAGAAAGACGTGGTTGCCCACCACGACCGGGGTGGCGGCATTGACCGATTCAAAGCTGCGGGAACGGAAAGGATAACGGTACAGCTCCCGGCCGTCCGCCGCGTCCACCGCCAGGAAGCCACCCCGGGTGAGGAACATGGCGACTCGGCGTCCGTCCAGATCGGCAACGGCCGGCGTCGAGTAGCTCGCCTCGTCATCGCCGGCCTTCCAGATGGTCTCCCCCGAGTTTTTGTCCACCGCCAGGACACCCGCGCCGTCGCCGCCCGCATTCAGAAGGATTCGATTCCCTTCGACCACGGGAGCCGAACCGACGCCGAAAAAATTCTGGGGGACGCGGTAGTCCCGGTTGATCCAACGCTGCCAGAGGATTCGGCCGGTGGAAAAGTCCAGGCAGGTGAGCTTTCCCTCGGCCCCGAAGGTGTAGACACGGTCTCCGTCGATGGCTGGAGAGGACCGGGGACCATTGTTGTAACCGTAACGATCCCGGTAGCGAGTAGGATATCCCTGCTTCCAGACGGGACGCCCCGTTCCGGCTTCGAGGCACTCGACGACCTCTTCACCCCGAACCCGGTGAAATACGACGATACGGCCGGCGGAGGTTACGGGTGGACTGAACGAACGCCCCAGCCTCCGTTCCCAGACCAGGGGCGGACCCTCTTCGGACCAGCCTTCCAGCAAACCCGTCTCGCTTGAGCTGCCGTCTCCCCGGGGTCCCAGGAACCGGGGCCAATCCTCTCCCCCCGTCTGGGCCGGCAGCGGCAGTGAAAACTGCAGCCCCAGCATCAGTGGAAAGAGCCACCGACGCGTGCACGCGAAAGATCTGCGCATTTTATTCTGTGCCGGCAGGGAAGTGTGCCGCCGCGGCGGTTGACAGGCCGTGCACCCGAACCGAGGCCGACGCGCCGTTTCCCGCGTGATCGACCGCCTCCACTCGAAGCCGATTCTCTCCCTCCCGGAGCCGCAGGTCACAGTCGAAGTCCGTGTCCCAAGACGTGACCGGCGTTCCGTTGCAAGTCACTTGGGCGACTCCGGAGAGGGCGTCTCCAACCATCCCCGTCAACCTCAGCCTCCCCTCTTCCAGCCGGGACCCGGTGGTGGGCCACGTCACCTCGATCGAGGGGGGTTGCTTGTCCAGTTTGACTGCCAGATCCAAGGAAGTGCTGTTTCCGGCTCGATCGACGGCCATGCCCCTCAGGCGTCGAACCGGACCCTCGGTGGTGATTTTCAGGTCGGGAGTCACACTGGCCAAACCAGCCAGGTTGTCCTGCGCGTCAAACGAAACGGTCACGTCCGAATTGTGCCAGCCATGGCGGTTCGGCGGAGGAGTGATCTCGAACTGGAGAACGGGTGGTGTGGCGTCCAACATGACGGTGCCGACGATGGGAAACGATGCGGCCCGGAACTCACCCGGCCTGCGCACGGGAATCCTTCCCCGGCGCCGGTCGAACACCGTGAGCCTCGTGAGCTGACCGAAAGCCAGATAGGGGTAGCTCCCGTCGGGAACGGCGCGTCCGGTTCCGTCCTTCCCGTCCCAGGGACGATTGTTCAATATTCGGATCGCCTCTCCACTGGCCGGATCTTGAATGACCCGAACATAGTCCAGCGAATAGTGTCCCCGGGCCAGAACCTTGAACGTGATGGACAGAGTGCTGGTGGCCAGCCCCGGAGAAAACGGATCGGGAGAGTCCCGAAAGGAAACGACCGCCAGGTTCTGCCGGCGCACGGCCCGCTGCGACACCTCCCAGGCCTTCTTCAGGGCATCCATGGCCTTCCTGGAATCAGCATGCCGGCTGGCTCTCTCCAATTCCCGAAGGGCTCTTTCCACCTTCCATTCGTCCGCCAGACCGATGGCGCTCAACCGCTGGGCAGCCTCGATGGAGGCCCGAGCGATCCCGGTCTGAGCCTCGAGGAGATTCCTTGCCACGGTCTTGAATACCGACTCGGCCTCTCGGTTCCCGCGCACCGACTTGAAACCCCGCTGGAGCCGGCGCAGCGCCCGTTTACTGTATTTGAAGACCCTCTTACCGTCCGGATACGAGCGGATCTGCCTCCCATCGAGGTAAAGGCTGTCTCCCTTGTGGGACAGGCTCTCGGAGATAGCCTCCACGACGTCGTTGACCGAACGGCTCACGCGACGGTTGGAGTCGGGAAGCTGCCGGAGTTGGAGAATCGCTTCGCGCAGCAGTTCCAGGGGTGACGGACGCGGCTCGGCGCCGGAAACTGAAAACTCGTCGAATCGGGGCGCCGACGCCGAGCCAGCGTTTGAAGCCGGCTCCTGGCCCCAGGCGGGGTCCGCCGCAACCAGAAGAGGCAACAGGAGCAGCCAAGTCCTCCACCTGCCCGCACGCTGCTTCATCTGCGACTCCACGATTCGTGAACCACCCGATGAGACGCAGTACCAGCGTCCCGGGCGTGGTTCATCAGGTTAGCCCTACCGGCACCCGTTTGCCAGAGCGGAATCTGCCCCGGCCCCGGTGCTGCGTGAGACTTTCACCACGGACTGTTAAGATCGATGTCATTCCCAACCTATTTTGCGAGGTGAGACTATGAGCGAAAAATACCGGGTCGCCGTCATCGGCAGGACCAATCGAGGGAACTATGGGCACGGACTGGACACGGTCTGGCCGGCGGTAGACCGGGCGGAGCTGGTCGCCGTCGCCGATGAGGACAAAAAGGGTCTCCAGGAAGCGACTGCCCGTCTGGGCGTCAAGGCCGGCTACTCGGACTACCGGGAGATGTTGCGCCAGGAACGTCCTCAGATTGTGAGCGTGGCTCCCCGGTGGCTGGACTGCCATCACGACATGGTGTTGGCCTGCGCCGAGTACGGAGCCAGCATCTTCCTGGAGAAACCCATGTGCCGGACTCTGGCCGAGGCGGACGCCATGGTGGAGGCCTGCGAGCGTTCCCACGTCAAGTTGGCCATCGCCCACCAGACCCGTTACAGCCCCAAGATCCAGGTGATCAAGGATCTGATCGCCGAGGGACGTCTGGGCCGGGTTCTGGAATTCTGCGGCCGCGGCAAGGAGGACCGTCGCGGCGGCGGCGAGGACCTGTGGGTCCTGGGAACGCACATCTTCGACCTGATGCGCATTTTCGGCGGAAACGCCCTCTGGTGCTACGCCCGGGTCACGCAGAACGGACGCCCGGTGACCCGCGCCGACGTGGCCGACGGCGCCGAAGGCATCGGCGCATTGGCGGGAGACCGGGTGGAAGCCATGTACGGCATGGAGAACGGCGCAGGCGCCTACTTTTCGAGCCACCGGAACGCGGCCGGCCGGCCGACTCGTTTCGGCCTCACGATCCGGGGTTCCAAGGGGCTGCTGGAAATCCATACCGGTCCGGTCCCCGACGTGCATCTGCTGGAGGACTCGGCGTGGTCGCCGGGCAGAACCGGCTCCAAGTGGATCAGCGTGAGCACGACGGGAGCCGGCCAGCCGGAACCGCTAAAAAAGGGCGGCGCTCACCAGGGGAACATCTGGATCTGCGAAGATCTGATCCGGGCCATCGAGGAAGATCGCGATCCCGTAGGCAGCGTCTACGAGGCTCGCGGCGCCACCGAGATGATCGTGGCCGCCTTCGAGTCCCATCGCCAGGGAGGTCCCGTCAAACTGCCACTGGAGAACCGGGAGAATCCCCTGCTCTCCCTATGAGTCCCGGAACGTCGGAGAGGCGGCTCATTTTCGCCCTGGATGTGGGGAGCCGGGCCGAAGCGGAGGCCCTGGTCGAGACGCTACGGCCTTCCGTGGGCTTCTTCAAGGTGGGCCTTGAGCTCTTCGTCTCGGAAGGGCCCGATCTGGTGCGGTGGCTGGTCCGGGAGGGACTGGACGTCTTCCTGGACCTCAAGCTGTACGACATACCCGCGACCATGCGCCGCTCCGTCGCCGCAGCCTCCCGGCTGGGCGCCCGCTTCATCACCATTCACGACGCAGGAGCCGGAGCAGCGGCCGCCCGAGAGGGAACAGGCGATTCTCGGCTGCAGGTATTCTGCGTCACTCTGCTCACGAGTGTGGATGCCCGGGACCTGCGAGACAACGTCGGGCTGGGTTCGGGAGGACGGTTCCGGGATTTGGAGGATTACGTCGGCTGGAGAGCCCGGACCGCGGTCGCCAACGGCTGCGATGGACTGATCTGCTCCGGCCAGAATGTGCGAAGGCTGCGCCGGGCGTTGGGCCGAGGCCCGCTTCTCGTCTGCCCTGGCATCCGGCTGGGCGGAGACCGGCTCGACGACCAGAAACGGGTGGTCACTCCCTATCATGCGGTCCGGGACGGCGCCGACTATCTGGTGGTGGGACGGCCCATCCGCGACGCCGCAGACCCCTTGGCGCAAGCCCGGAAGTTCCAGGCCGAGATCGATCGCGGCCTCCAGGCGCGCAGACCTTCTGACGGTCCCCTGGTCCGAGACTCGCAGCCTCCTGTCTGACGGTATAATCAGCAGATGATCGCTCGCCTTGCAGGCGTCCTAGCGGAGAAGTCGGCCGGCCGCGTCATCGTGGACGTTCGCGGAGTCGGGTACGAGGTTCACATCCCCTTCTCGACCTACTACGAATTGGGTTCCGAGTCCGACCCTGTCACCCTTCAAATCTACACTCACGCGAAAGGGGATCAGCTCAGTCTCTATGGTTTCTCCACTGTCAGAGAGAAGGAGCTTTTCACGCGCCTCATAAAGGTATCGGGCATCGGCCCTCGACTGGGAATCGCCATCCTGTCGGGGATGCCGGTCGACGAATTTCTGGAGGCCGTCGCGGCCAAGGACCTGGCTCGATTGTACGCCGTCCCCGGCGTGGGCAAGAAGACGGCGGGACGGATCGTCCTGGAGATGCGTGACCGGCTGCAGGATATGGTGCCGCCGGTGGAGACAGCCAGCGTTTCGGGGGTTCCGGCCCGATTGCGGCAAGACGTGGTTTCCGCCCTGGTCAACTTGGGCTATGTCAAGCGAATCGCGGAGAAGGCGGTCACCCGGGTGCTCAAGCAGGAGAGCCCGGATCGCTTCGAGGACCTGCTCAAGAGCACGTTGCGCAAGATTTCCAGGTAATCGGCAGGTGGGACCGGGAAAGAAGCACAGCGGCCAAGTGCCGACGGAAGCCGAGCTTAGGAGGAATTGACCGGTGCAGGACCGACTCATGAATCCTCAGCATCAGGAAGAAGAGATCCTCTACGAGACCGATCTCCGTCCTCGCCGGCTGCGCGACTTCGTGGGCCAGGACCAGGTCAAGGAGGGGCTCTCCGTCGGCATCGAAGCCGCCCGCCGCCGCGGCGAGGCGCTGGACCACATTCTGATTTTCGGGCCTCCGGGTCTGGGGAAAACGACTCTGGCCCATGTCATCGCCAATGAACTCGAGGTCAGCTTTCGCTCCACTTCGGGACCCGCCATCGAGAAACGAGGGGACCTCGCCGCCATTCTCACCAACCTGGAAGACAAGGACGTTCTCTTCATCGACGAGATCCATCGTCTCCATCCCGCCATAGAGGAGATTCTCTACCCGGCCATGGAGGACTTCCAGATCGACATCATCATCGGCGAAGGCCCGGGCGCCCGCTCCATCAAGATCGACATCCCCCGATTCACGCTGGTGGGGGCCACGACCCGAACCGGCCTGATCACCTCCCCGCTCCGGGGACGGTTCGGGATCATACAGCGGCTCGACTTCTACGACGTCGAGAGTCTGATCTCCATCATCCGCAGGTCGGCGAAACTGCTGGGCATCGAGATCAACGGCAAAGGCGCGGCGGAGGTGGCGCGGCGAAGCCGGGGCACCCCACGGATCGCCAACCGCCTGCTCAAGCGGGTTCGGGATTACGCCCAGGTGCGGGCCAATGGAAAGATTTCCCGGGACACCGCCTGCCGGGGACTGGAACTCATGAACGTGGACCGGTTCGGATTCGACGAGATCGACCGCAAGCTCATGGACACCATCATCGGACGATTCGACGGCGGCCCCGTCGGCCTGAGCACCCTCTCCGCCGCCATCAGCGAGGAGAAGGGCGCCATCGAGGACATCTACGAGCCCTACCTGATTCAGATCGGCTTCCTGGCCCGGACTCCCCGGGGACGCGTCGCCACGCCACTGGCCTATTCCAACCTGGGCCTTGAGGCGACAACCTCGCAGAAGACCCTCTTCACCTGACACCGCCGGAACCGGAACCGGAGTGAACGGCAGGGGTGTCCACGGCGGCTACCGGAGCCTGTAACCGGGGAACGGCGACGTCCGCCGGAACTCAGCGACATTCGCCCCGGACTGCTATCATACGCGCGTGTCGAACGGTGCCGGAATCGCCAGTCTGACAGAGAGATTCAAGGCCCTTCAGTACTCGGTGGAACGGGTCATCAAGGGCAAATCCGATGTCGTGGAGCTGGCGGTGGTGACCCTGTTGGCCCGGGGACACATGCTGGTGGAGGACGTCCCCGGCGTCGGCAAAACCACGTTGGCTCACGCTCTGGCGCGTTCCGTCGACTGCCGCTTCCAGCGCATCCAATTCACCAGCGATCTGCTCCCTTCGGACCTGACCGGGATCTCGGTCTTCAACCAGGTCCGACGGGAATTCGAGTTCCGGCCGGGCCCGCTGTTCGCCAACGTGGTGCTGGCCGACGAAGTCAACCGCACCACGCCCAGGACTCAGAGCGCTCTGCTGGAAGCCATGAGCGAGGCGAAGATCACGGTGGACAATCACACCCACCTGCTGCCTCAGCCCTTCATGGTGATCGCCACCCAGAACCCGACGGAACACCACGGGACCTATCCGCTTCCGGAGTCCCAGCTGGACCGGTTTCTCATGCGCATCTCCATGGGCTACCCCAGCGAGTCTCACGAAACGGAGATCCTGCGCTCGCAGGGGCGGTATGAGACCTCCGATCTCGATCCTGTCGTCAGCACCGAGGATCTGTTGAGGGGCCAGGAAGAGGTTCAGGAAGTGCGGTTCGAGGAGACGCTGCTGCGATACCTGATGGCACTGGTGAGGGCCACGCGGGAGTGCGAACTTCTGGCCCTGGGAGTGAGCACCCGGGGCGCCATGTTCCTGTATCGGGCGGCTCAGGCGCAAGCCTATTTCCGGGGCAGATCCTACTGCATCCCGGACGACGTCAAGCGCTTGGTGGTGCCGGTATTTTCCCACCGCGTCCTGGTCAGTCCCAGACATGCCTCGCCTCTGGAAAAGACCCAGGAAGCCGAATCGATCATTGCGGACCTTGTGGACCAGGTCGAGGTCCCGGTCTGATGATTTGGGGGCTCAAGCTGAAGTGGGCCCGGGGAGAAATCGTCTGGCCACTGATTCTACTGGTGTCCGCGGCGGTGCTGGCCGCGCTGAGCGCCCTGGCGCGCTGGACCGGTCAGAGCCATGCCGCGGCTTTTCTGGCTCTGGTCTCATTGATCTTCGCCGCGCTGGCGGCCGTGACCCTGGCGCCCCATGTCTTGTCCCGTTACCGGAGGGATCTGCGGGAGAGGATTCCCACCCTGGCCATCACTCACCGAGGGGCTTTCTTCCTCCTGTTGGTGACCGTGTTGGGATTCTCCTCCATGAACTCGGGCAACAACCTGCTGGTTCTCCTGCTCTCTCTTCTCCTGGCCGCACTGCTGGTTTCGGGTCTGTTGTCCGCGCTGGTCCTGAACGGATTGAAGGTGAGCATCAGCGTGCCGGAGACGATCCGGGCGCAGGACACCGCCACCTGTTTCGTCACTCTGCACAACTTGAAGCGTTGGATTCCATCCTTCGCGCTGAAGCTGAGAGGCCGCCAGAACCGGGAAAAGGGCCCGGAACCGGCGACGGATTTCTTTACCCGGGAGAAGGTCTTTCCCTATATCGGTGTCCGTTCCGACCTGAAACTGACTCTGAATTGCCTGTTCCGCCGGCGCGGCTCCTATCCGGTCGATGGCTTCGAGATCGGCACCAGGTTCCCCTTCGGCCTCTTTCATCGTAAGCGAATGTTGCGAACCCAGGGATCCATCCTGGTCTACCCCGCGCTGATGAACCTTCAAACCCTGTTCTTCATCTATCCCGAGCTGCAAGGGGCGGAGGCCCTGAACCTGAGAGGCCACGGTGACAGCCTCTATGGGATCCGAAGGTACCAGAGCGGCGACAGCGCCCGCCTGGTGGACTGGAAATCAACGGCCCGGTTGGATCAGCTCATGGTTCGGGACTTCGTCGCCGAGAATCAGAACCTGATCGATCTGGCGTTTCATCCCTATCTGAACGATTTCTCTCCCCGCGGCCTGGACCAGTTCGAAAAGGGGGTCTCCTGCGTGGCGGCCCTGGGGGACCATTATTGGCGAATGGGGCAAAAGTTCCGTTTCATTTGCGGTGAGACGCTGGTTCTCGTCGACGGCCGGAGGAACGGCTACGAGAAGTTCATGGAGTGCCTGGCGCTGGTCCAGCCAATGAGCCGCTATCCGGAGACCTTCCAGCATGCGGCGGAACGAAACGGCATCGAGGTTGCCGCGGGCCATCGGTGGGTCCCGCCAGGATCGGTGGCCATAGACTACTTGCGGATTTGACGCAATGCGGTTCAAGACGGCCCTGCATCTGACCAGCTACGGACTACAGGTGACGGGTGTGTCAACACTCTACTCGTCCGGTGAAATCGGTGGCGGGATGTTGCTCGGCTACCTTGCATGCCTGGCCACGACTCGATTCCTGCCCCGAATCCGGCTGGACGGCGCCGTTCAAGGCATCGTTTTCGGCATCCTGCTGACTCTGTTCGTCGTCGATGCCGTGGCCTTTTCCCCGTTCATTCCGGCGACGGCCCATCTGCTCATGCTGGTCAGCCTGGTGAGGCTCTGCAGCGCCCGTACGAAGCGCGACTACCTCCTGCTGCTGTTCATTTCCTTTGCTTTCGTCCTGATTGCATCCACCGCCACCATCTCCGTCGTATTTCCGGCCTGGGTCCTGGTGTTCCTCTTCCTGGCGGTGCTGGTGCTCATGTTGCTGGAGAGCAAGGGTCCCTACGAGAAGAATCGCGGGCTCAACCTCGCACTTCGCGGGCATCTGTCGACTGCCCTTCTTATTACGCTGCTGCTGGCGGTGGTCTCCGTCCCCATCTTCGTGGTCATTCCTCGGGGGACCTTGGGAGTGTTGCCGCCAAAGCGCGTTTCAGGCCACCTGAGCGGATTTTCCGAGAAAGTGAGCCTGGGCGAAATGGGAGAGATCCTCATCAACGAGGAGGTGGTGCTGCGAATCAAGGTGGACAAACCACCGCACCGGATGCCTCCGGAACTGAAGTGGAGGGGCATCGCCTTCGATCACTACGACGGAAAGACCTGGTCCAGTACCCGGGGCCTCAGGCAGGTCGTCCGGGACGATCGCTATCAGGGTTTTCTGGTGGCCGGCAGGCGCCGGCAGGAGGAGTTCCTGATCCGCCAGACGATCCACCAAGAGCCGCTGACACGAGTGTTGTTCGGGCTCCCGGACATCATTCTTATCTCCGGTCGGCTCCACCGGCCCTACCTTTTCCAGGACGGGAACCGGTCTTTCAGGACGGCCGGCATCGGGGTCAGGACGTACACCGTCTTTTCCGACGTGATGAGCCGAAACGAGAAACTCTCCCAAGCTCCCGTCCCAGTCTATCTCCAGGCTCCAGGGCGGCACTATCTGCAGCTCCCCGAGTTGGACCCGGAGATCGTCCGTCTGTCCCGCCGCATTACCTCAGGAGTCACCGATCCCATCCACAAAGCCTTCATGGTGGAACAGTTCTTGAAGGAGAACTACGAGTACTCCCTCCAGAACACCGCAGCCTCCAGCCGTGACCCACTCTACGATTTCCTGTTCGAGTCACGAGCGGGACACTGCGAGTATTTCGCCACAGCCCAGGCCGTCCTGCTGCGGACATTGGGTATTCCGACCCGGGTGGTCAACGGCTTCAAGCGGGGAGACTACAACCGGTGGAACGGTTACTTCATGGTCCGCCATTCGGATGCCCACAGTTGGGTCGAAGCTTATTTCCCGGGGCGGGAGTGGATCGAGTTCGACGCCACGCCGGCAGTCTCCGCCGGCGCCGCTCTTCCGGTTCTTGCCGCTCTACGCGAGTTGCTGGACGCCATCGATCTGGCGTGGCTGGACGTGGTGACCTTCGACCACCTGAAACAGTACGGCTTGTTCCAGACGCTGGGCGATTCCTGGAAAGAGAGTTGGGACAGCTCGCGGCGGCGAACACTGGCCGTCTGGTCCGAGTGGTTCGCGGGAGTCACTTGGCAACAGGCGGGACTCGCCGCAGCGGCCATTCTGGTTTCGACACTGCTCCTGGTTCGGACCGGTCCGCGGTTCTGGAGGAAGATACGGACCAGGTGGACCGGCAGGAGATGGGTCCGGCGTTCTGCCACTTTGATACCCGACTACTATCTGGAGTTGGTTAAGATCTTGGAAGCGCAGGGGCTCGTCCGGAAGAGGTCCGAGACCCCAGGAGAATTCGCAGGGAGAATCGGCGGCGTATTGAAGAGCACCGTACCCCAGAGACTGACGGAGATCTACTATAGAAATCGTTTCGGTGGGCTGAGTCCCAGTCCTTCCGAATTGGCGGAAATTCGTGTTTCCCTGGATTCACTGCGGCGTCCAGGCGGAATCTGAGAATTTGTTTTCGCGCCGGAGAACAGGTTCGAATAGAGAGTCTTGGACATGAGTCGAGCAATCTCCAAGTGCCCCATCTGTAAACGAAACGTGAAGAGGAACGACCCCGGATCTCCCTTCTGCAGTGAACGCTGCAGGTTCGTGGACCTGGGCCGTTGGCTGGGTGGAGAATATCGAATCGGCCCACTGACCGGGAAGGACACGGAAGAGAAGAATGCGTGACAACGGTCGGCTTGCCAACGCTCTGGGTACCGCGCTGGGTCTTGGGTACGTCCCGTACATCCCCGGGACATTCGCCTCGCTGGTCACGGCCGGAGCCGTCGCCCTGCTGCACCGGGCTTCCGATTCGGCGACGCTGCAGCTTGGCGCGGCCCTGATGCTGCTTCTACCGATCAGCATCTGGGCCTCGGCACGCGTCGCCCGCCGGGAGGCCAACCACGACCCTTCGCAGGTCGTCATCGATGAGGTGGTCGGGCAGGTTTTCTGCCTGCTCTGGGTTCCGTTTTCATGGACGTTCCTGGTCATCGGATTCGTGGCATTTCGCGTCTTCGACATTCTGAAACCCTATCCCATCAAGCAAGTGGAACGACTTCCGGGAGGCGTGGGAATCGTCTGTGACGACCTGATCGCCGGCCTCTACGCAGGTGTGCTGCTGAGGATCGTCTACGCCTTCATTTCTTGATCGCCGGCCGATGACAGACGCCCGGCACGGCAGGAGATCGGCTCTGAAGACCGTGAATCGCACCTTGGACGAGCAGCTCCTCGAGTCGGTGGTGGGACGCTTGCTGAGACGGCAGGGGAAGACCCTGGCCACCGCCGAGTCGTGTACGGGAGGTTACCTGGGCAAGCTCTTGACGGACATTCCGGCCAGCTCAGACTTCTACCAGGGCGGAATCATCAGCTACAGCAACGTTCTCAAGATCCGGCATCTCAAGGTGAATCCGGCGGCCTTGGACCGATGGGGCGCGGTCAGCGAGCCGGTCGCATGTCAGATGGCCCGCGGGGTCCGGAACTGGAGCGGCGCCGATCTGGGCGTTTCGGTGACCGGGATCGCCGGCCCCTCCGGAGGAAGCCCGGAAAAGCCGGTGGGCCTGGTCTATCTGGGACTTTCCGATTCCGTGGAGACCCGGGCCCGCAAGCTCTTGCTGGAGGGCGATCGCGACGCGATCCGGTTGGAGGCATGCCATATCGCCCTGGATTGGATCCGAAGGCATTTGACGTGATCCGCGCCTTTATCGCCGTCGACGTCCCGCCGGAAGTCAAGAACCACTTGAACTCCGTTTCGGCCGCTCTCGGTTCCTTGGATCTGGACGCCAGGCTGGCCCCGGTTTCTTCCATTCACCTGACCCTTCGATTCCTGGGCAACGTCGAGGCAAGCCGAGTTTCCGGGCTTGGCGATGCGCTTCGGTATTGTGCGCGCCAGGTCCAACCTTTCCCCCTGGCGGTCCGGAACCTGGGCGCCTTCCCCAACCGGAAACGGCCTCGTATCGTCTGGGCCGGGATCTCCGGAAACGGAGAATTGGAACGTCTGCAACATCTCCTGGAACACGAGTTGCAGCAACTGGGATTCGACCGCGAGAGAAAACAGTTCAGCCCTCACCTGACCCTGCTCCGCTTGAAATCCTCCCGGAATCTGAGGCGGCTGTCGGACTTGCTCGACCAAGATGTGGACCGGCCGAGTCCGGTTTCATTTTGTGTCCGCCGGATCCACCTCTTCGAGAGCCGGCTGCACAGCCGCGGAGCCCGGCACCTCAAGCTGGTGACGGCAAAACTGGGAAGCTGACCGGTCCCTCCACCTCGCATGGCGGATTGGGACAACTTCAAAGAGGTCAATCGAGACGTTCATACACAATATGGCGCATCCCCCATTCGATCCTGTCCCTGCAGGTCTGAGCCTGGAGTTGTTCGAGCCGGCGAGCGAGGTTATCCAGAAAAGTTGTTTCGTAATTTTCGACAACGAATCGATTTGACCTCCAGACACTCAAGTTGAGCGAGAACATTTTCGCGGCGTCTCCCGTAGATACGGGCGCCCTGTAGACCTCACTCGACTGTCGCCGCAACTTCTTGGGATCAGCAGCGGCCAGGCGCGGGCCCAGGTAGAGCATTCCACCGCTGTCGGCAATCAAGCTCTCCACAACGGACAGGTAGGTCGAGAATACGGGATGTTCGGTCTTGATGAATTCCACTTCAGCAACGGCAACCAGACCCCGGGCAGCCAATTCATTGGCCCACGCTTCCAGAATGCCCACGGGATCAGAAAGGTGGGTCAGTAACAGCCGGGCAATGATCAAGTCCGGGCTCTCGATGGGAAACGGAGTCTGCGTCACGTCGTGCACCACGAACTCGAGATCCGGAAATCTGGTCCGAGCCGATCCCACGTAACTCCCGGAAATGTCCAGTCCCACAACTCGCAACGGTTGCGCGACGTCCAAGAGAAGCCGCGTCGTGAATCCGGGGCCACTACCGAGATCGAGGGCGAGCTTAAACGGCATCTTGGGGAGCCTGCCCAGAAGCCCTCGAATCTCCGGCTCGAAGGCCCTGGCGAGAATGGTAAGTCTCACTTCAGCCGGGTCGGTATCACGGAACGTATAACGTGTCATCTGCCATGTCTTCCGTCCCCGAAAAATGGCCTGTGCCCTTTTCCCCTGTGCTTATCCTGTGCCAGTTAGCCTGGCAAACGGGTGCTCCTACGTCGTGATCCCCGTTCCAGCCTGCTTCCCCGGTTCTCCCGAACCCCCAGAAAATCGGGAAGGTCCTGGGCCGCGCCGGATTGACCCCGGCGAGTCCCAGCCGATAGTCTTATCGCCGATGGCACTCAACCCGGAGTTGCTGGAGATCCTGGCTTGCCCGGTCTGCAAGACCGAGGTGATCCTGAATGCAGACGGCAACGGATTGAGGTGCGGTGCCTGTTTCCGAGTCTACCCCATCCGTGACGATATCCCGGTGATGCTCATCGATGAAGCCAGCATCGAACCGCCGGAAAGTCCGTCCGCGACCGAACCAGCTGGGGGATGACCCGCCGTTCCCGCGTCCTTCTGGTGCGTCTGCGCTCCCTGGGGGACACGGTCTTGATGACCCCGGCTCTCACGGTACTCAAACAAAATCCCGGCACGCGCGTGGCCGTCCTCCTGGAAGCACCGTTTCACGAGGTGCTGGCCAACAATCCCGACGTGGACCGGATCATTGCCATCCCCCGCGGCCGATCCAAGCTGAAGGCCCGGAGCCTGGCCATTCGGGCGGCCCGAGGTTTTTCGCCGGACCTGACTGTCGACCTCCATGGCGGGACCACCAGCGCTCTCATCACCGCTCTTTCGGGCGCGTCCGTGCGCCTCGGCTACGCCAGCAGCCGTAGCCGCCGCTTCTACAACCGATCCGTTCCCGATTCGCGTCAAATCTGGGGCAAGAGTTCGATCCACACCGTCGAGCACCAGCTTTCACCCTTCAAACATCTCGGTTTCCAAGTCGAGCCCATACCGCAGCTCCGGGTCCCGGTCGGGACCGCGGCCCTGGACCAGGTTCGGACGTTCCTGTCCCGGCGCGCCATCGAGGAGGGATTTATCCTGATTCATCCGGGCGCCGCCTTCGACACCAAGCAATGGGAAACGGCGAGGTATGCGGAGATCTCGGCGCTGCTGGAGGCCGAGGGGCATAAAATCGTCTTCACGGCGGGTCCGGGCGAGGAGCCGCTCCTGGAGAATCTCAGGAGAACCGCTCCGGCCTCGGTCCATTTCATGGGCCCGTTTCCGCTGGACCGGTTCATCGCCCTGGCCTCCCTGTGCCGCCTCTATCTGGGGAACGACACGGGCACGACCCATATCGCCGCGGCCCTGGGCAAGCCCCTGGTTGCCATCTTCGGTTCTTCCGACTCCCCGGTCTGGTCTCCCTGGGGGACCCGCCACCGATTGATTCGATCGGACCTCCCCTGCATTCCCTGCCCGGGTTACTACTGTCTTCACTACCAGGAGCCCATGTGCATCCGGTCGATCACCGTCCCCCGCGTATTGGAGGCGGTCCGATCTCTCCTTCGTGAATCCGGTTGACCGGAATTCCCCGAACCTTCCGCCTCGCCGAACCCGGCTCAGACGGCCTGATTCAGAAACCGGATGATGTCCTGGGTAGAGGATCCCGGTTGAAAGATCTCGGCTACACCCAGTTCCTTGAGGCCGGGAATATCCTCGTCCGGGATGATGCCGCCGCCGAAGACCAGAATGTCCAAGGCATCCTGCTCGGCCAGAAGCTGCATGATCCGATTGAAGAGGTGCTCGTGAGCACCCGAGAGGATGGAAAGTCCGATGGCGTCCACGTCTTCCTGGATGGCAGCCTGCACGATCTGCTCAGGAGTCTGGCGCAACCCGGTATAGATGACCTCCATACCGGCATCGCGAAGGGCGCGGGCCACGATCTTCGCTCCCCGATCATGCCCGTCGAGCCCCGGCTTGGCGATGAGGATTCTGAGTCTTCGGTTGCTCATTCGGCCTGAATCCTCAGAACAGGGGCTCCTGATAGACCCCGAAGACCTCCTTCAGGGAGGAACTGATCTCCCCCACGGTGGCGTATTCCCGCACCGCATGAACCAGATGGGGCATCAGGTTCCGGTCGGTCCGGGCGGCCTGGCACAGGTCGCGGAGGGCCCGGCTGACGCTCATCTCATTCCGCTCCCGCCGGACGGACCGCAGGCTCCTGACCTGAGCGGCCTCCACTTCCGGCCCGATTCGGAGAATCTCCGGCCGGGCCGGTTCGTCGGTGACGAAACGGTTGACGCCGACCACCACCTGGTCCTCTTTCTCGATGGCGCGTTGCTCCCGGTAGGAGGCGTCCTGGATCTCGCGCTGCGGGTATCCGGCCTCGATGGCGTCGATCATTCCTCCCATCTCGTCGATCCTGTCCATGTACTCCACCGCCTGATCTTCGACCCGGCAGGTCAGGTTTTCCAGGTAGTAGGATCCGCCCGCGGGGTCCACGCTCGCGGTGAGACCCGACTCGTAGGCCAGAACCTGCTGTGTCCGAAGAGCGATCTTGGCCGTCTCCTCGGTGGGAAGCGCCCACGCCTCATCCAGGGCGTTGGTGTGCAGGGAATTGGTTCCTCCCAGCACCGCGGCTACCGCCTGCAACGTGGTCCGAATAATGTTGTTGGCCGGCTGCTGCATGGTCAAGGTACAACCGGCGGTCTGAGTGTGGAACCGGCACCTCCAGGAGCGCTCGTTCCGGGCTCCAAAACGGTTTCTCATAGTACGCGCCCAGAGTCTTCGGGCGGCCCGGAATTTGGCGATCTCTTCGAAGAAATGGTTGTGGGAGTTGAAGAAGAAGGAGAGGCGGGGTGCGAAA
Source organism: Acidobacteriota bacterium (assembly GCA_965231825.1). Classification (GTDB taxonomy): domain Bacteria; phylum Acidobacteriota; class UBA6911; order RPQK01; family JAJDTT01; genus JAJDTT01. Next base: position 793,302 of record OZ246889.1, read on the forward strand.
TCATCCACCTCCATTCCGCGGCGGACGCACCAGTCCACGTATTCGACACCGTCGCGCAGGGTGAAGGCCAGTTCCTGCACCGCAGTGGAGCCGGCTTCGCGAATATGGTACCCGCTGATGGAAATGCTGTTGTAACGGGGAAGCTGCTGCGAGCAGAACTGGATCGAATCCACGACCAGACGCATGGACGGAGCGGGAGGGTAGATCCACTCCTTCTGCGCGATGTACTCCTTCAGGATGTCGTTCTGGAGGGTGCCCCGGATCCGGCGGGCCGCAACTCCCTGTTTCTCCGCCGCCACCACGTACATGGCCAAGAGGACGGCCGCGGGAGCGTTGATGGTCATGGAGGTGCTGACCCGGGACAGATCGATCCGATCGAAGAGGACTTCCATGTCCCGGAGGGAGTCGACGGCAACACCGCATTTTCCGACCTCGCCTGCCGAGAGCGGATCATCCGAATCCAGGCCCATCAGGGTCGGCAGATCGAAAGCGACGGAGAGGCCGGTCTGTCCGTGTTCCAGGAGGAAACGATACCGGCGATTCGTTTCTTCGGCGCTTCCATGGCCCGAGAATTGGCGCATGGTCCAGAGACGTCCCCGGTACATGTTCGGGTAGATGCCCCGAGTGTAGGGGTACGAACCCGGCTCGCCGATATCCCGCCGGTAGTCCAGTTCGGCCACCTCCGACGCCCCAAAGGCGGAAGGCGCCGTTCCGATTCGACTGCCTTTCACGGACTTTGCCTCACGATCGTCCTCAGACCCGTTGTTCCCGTTTCAAGGACCATTCCACTGAACTCCGACGCCCAAGGAACGCCTGTCCTGTAATAGTTACCCCTTTTTTCCATCGTTGCAAACCACCGTGACGGAACGAAGCGGCGGCCAGAATCCCGTCGGGACGGGTTGTCCACGGTTTTGTGGAAATGCCGGTGGAAAACTGTGTGAAGACACGATTCAAGCGGTTGTCAAATGAAGACTTCCTGCATTTTGCATCTTTTTTGTGCAGTCTCTCGAGGCTCGGCCATCCTTGAAGTGGCGCGAGACTTTTACCTCCCGCTGGTACACTGAGGAGCAATGTCCACTTCGGATCGCGAAGATCTGATTCAAGAGGAGAACCGGAGACTCCGGCGCATGCGCTTTCTGGTCGATCTGACGCTCAGCGTATTGTACCAGGACCCCAGGTTGACATTGGGGGAAGCCCGGCAAATGGTCCGGCGAACTGAGAGAGCCGTTCTGGGTATGTTTCCGGACAAAGAGTTCACCTTCCACCTGTTGCTCATGCCGCGCTTCGAGAGAGTCCTCAGAAAGCGTTGGGGAAAGGGGATGGAGCCGACCATCCACTGAGTCCCCATGCGCGTCGTGATCCAGCGGGTTTCGAAGGCCAAGGTGGAAGTCGAAGACCGTACGGTGGGCCGGATCGGCCCCGGACTGGTGGTTCTGGTTGCCGTTTGCGCCGGCGACACGGACAGAGATCTGGCTTTCATCAGGAAGAAGATCCTTCAGCTCCGTATCTTTCCGGATGGCGCCGGAAAGATGAACCGTTCCCTGCTGGAGGCGGGACACTCGATCCTTCTGGTCTCCCAGTTCACTCTCTATGGGGACTGCCGCAAGGGGAACCGTCCCAGCTTCAGCAGGGCGGCTCCTCCCGACGCGGCACGGACCGAGTACCGGCGTCTTGCCGAGACGCTTCGGGAGGCTGGCGTCGTGGTCGAGACGGGCCGATTCGGAGCCATGATGGCCCTGTCTCTGGTGAATGACGGTCCGGTGACGTTGATCGTCGACTCCAGAAAAGGCGCGTATTTGTAGGGACGCCCCTGGTGGGTGCCCTCTTCGCTCCAAAGCGGAGCAAGACAGAGCCAGACGAAGAGTCGGCGACTGGCCGAAGACACGGTAGGGTCCGCCGACGGTTCCCGGTCCGAAGCCGACAAAAGTCCGGCCCCACCTTCATTTTCTGCAATTCATTGAGCGGTTAGCGAAACTCGGGAACATATATCGGCGTATATAATTTGATATGTGACCGCAACTCGAGAACGCCGGTCCGGACGAAGGACCGATCGTATACCGCGGGGCCATCAGCCATGAACGATTCAGAGCAACGGGGGCCCGGCAAGAGTTGCTGAGTCAACTGGCGGGGAAAGGACCTCAGAAGGAACTCGAGATGTCTTTCGGGAGCAGTATCCAGTTTCTCGATCTGGTTCAGGAAGTCTCCCAGAGCATAACCCGAATGGCCGGGTTCGATGACGAGGCAAGCCATTGGATCTGCTTGTCGGTCCGCGAAGCGGTGACCAATGCTATCCAGCACGGAAACCAACAGGATGAGAGCAAGAGGGTGGGCGTCCGATTCCGTATTGATCGCCGCCGTCTTCTCATCGCCGTTTCAGATCAGGGACCTGGTTTTGACGAGTCCTCCCTGCCCGATCCTCTGGACAGCGGAAATCTAATGAACCCCTCGGGCCGCGGGGTTTTCTTCGTCCATACCTTCATGGACGACGTGACCTATCACAATCTCCCCCAGGGGGGATTTGAAGTCACAATGGAAAAGCGGCTCAAACACACCACGTGAGGAGGTAACCATGAGTATTGCGACCAGAAACGTGCACGGCGTGACGATCCTGGATATCCAGGGTAGGATCACCATCGGAAAAGAGAGCGCCCTGATTCGGAATACCATTCGCGGATTGGTCCAGTCGGGTAGGAAGAACCTGCTCATGAACCTGGCCGATGTCCGTACGGTGGACAGCACCGGGATCGGAGAGTTGGTCAGTTCCTACACACACGTTGCCGACCAGGGAGGAGCACTCAAACTTCTCCATCTGACCAAGAGGACGCGGGAGTTGCTGGCCATCACCAAGCTCCTGACCGTGTTCGACACCTTCGAAGACGAGACTCAAGCGATCGCCAGCTTCGCTTGATCGAGATCAATCCACGAAGCTCCCCCATGGGTCGCTGGCCGACGCAAACCTGGCAGAAAAAGGGTGCGAGCGGCGGTTTTCAACCGCCGCGCTCCGGCCAGCGCCCGGCGGTGTCAGGAGGGAAACAAGGCACCGAGCAAGTTTGGCTCCGGCGTCCGTGACGAGATCATTCTCAACGGTGGTCCCAGCTACGCGCAGAATACGTGCCTTTCTTCACTCTTTCCTTTTTCCTCTTTCCTCGTTCCTCAAAAGGGCAAATTCTTGGAGAGGTCGTTGAAGAGGATGACACCCATCAGCAAGACCAGGAAGATGAATCCGGCCTGAAAGATCCGTTCTTTCACCTTCAGGCTGAGGTCCCTGCCGATGAGTCCTTCGACGGCCAACATGGCGATGAGGCCTCCATCCAGGACCGGGATGGGGAAGAGATTCAGGATCCCCAGTTGAAGTGAGACCAGGGCCATGAAACCCATCAGGGGAACCAGTCCACCGGAAGCGGCGGCTCCCGAATAGCGGGCAATATCGATGGGCCCGGACATGCTTCGGAGTGAGGCCTTGCCGGTCACGATCTTGCCGATGATATGACCGGTCAACAGGACCAGTTCTCCGTTTCTCCGGATCGACCGCGCCAGGGACTCCACGATTCCATATTTCTCGATGTGGAACGGGGGCCCTCGCTGAACCCCGATCAGGACCCTGTCTTCGATCTGCGCCGGCCGAATGGTGGCCTCCAGAAACTCTTCGCCCCGCCTCAGCTTGAAGACCAAAGGCTCCCCTTCGCGTTCCGAAACGAACGGCGAGATCGCGGAGGGTTCGTCGACCGAACCATCCTTTCCCTGTACTTCGACGATCTCGTCACCCGGTTTCAGGCCTGCGGCTTCCGCTGGTGAACCCTCGATGATTCCGGTGATGAGGAAGGGGATCCAGGGCTCTGCGCCGATGGTCCCCACATCGCCCCGGTCCGACGCCGCGGTGACCAGAACCCGTTTCTGGATTCGGTTTCCTCCCCGGTCCAGAGTCAGGCGAAGGCTCTGTCCGGGACTCGTGGCGATGGCGATCTCGGCTTGCTGCCAGTTGGACACTTCGTCTCCATCGATGGCGACGATCGTATCCCGAACCTGAACGCCCACCGCTTCCGCAGAAGAACCTTCAGCCACCGCCCCCACCTCGGCGGGACCCGATCGGTACGTCAGCACCCGGACCCCGACCGTGTAGGTGGCTGCCGAAAGGAGAATGGCCAGAACGATGTTCATCATCGGGCCGGCAATAGCCACCGCGAAACGATGCCGTTTGGGGCGGGACAGAAACTCGTCGCCGGAACCGGTCAACGACTCATCGTAGTTCTCTCCGGCCATCTTGACGTACCCGCCCAAGGGCAACAGACTCACTTGGTATTCGGTTTCCCCCCGGCGAAAACCCGCCAGCCTGGGGCCGAATCCGAGTGAAAACACATCGACGCGAATCCCCAGAAACTTGGCGACCGCGCAGTGTCCCAACTCGTGGAAGAAGATCATGACCCCCAAGACGAAGATGAAGGCCAGTAGAGTGGTCCCGAAATCACCGATCAACTGCAATGGAATCTTGCCTTTCTGAATGGGCTCCGGGGACGGAAATCGGTGTCCCCGCAACCGCCCGTTTCAACCGTCAGGAATATCCGCTTCAACTCTCAGATTCTCAAACGTGTCTCGGCCCGCTCCGGTTCCCCGTTCTCGTCCACGGACAGTCACATCCTGGCCAGGGCCAGTTCGTCGGCCTCCCGGCGAGACATCCGGTCCGCTTCCAGAACCACTTCCAGAGAATCAGGTTCGTGTGGTCCGTGCGTGTCCAGCACTCCCTCGACAATGGCGGGGATGGCCGGAAAAGAAATTCGTCCCTCCAGAAAGAGGCCCACGGCCACTTCGTTGGCCGCGTTGAGGGCTGCAGGGTAGGTCTGCCCCTGTTGCAAAGCCTCTCGCGCCAAGCGCAGGCAGGGAAACTTCACGGGGTCCGGCGGATGGAACTCCAGCGGCGGCAAGGAGAAAAGATCCAGGGATGGGACCGGCAAATTGCAACGGTCCGGGTAGCTCAAGGCATAACCGACCGGGAGCCGCATGTCCGTGATGCCCAGTTGGGCCATGATGGCTCCGTCCACGAACTCCACCATGGAGTGAACTATGGATTGGGGATGGATCACGATTTCCACTTGCCCCGGCCGCAGGCCGAAAAGGTGGTGAGCCTCGATGACCTCCAGTCCTTTGTTCATGAGTGTGGCAGAGTCCACCGTGATCTTGGGTCCCATCTTCCAGGTCGGATGATTCAAGGCTTCCTGTACGGTCACCTTGCCCAGTTCACGAAGGGATTTTCGGAAAAAAGGACCCCCGGAAGCGGTCAGGAGGATCCGCCTGATCTGCGCCTTCTTTTCTCCGCTGAGACACTGATGAATGGCGCTGTGCTCGCTGTCGACAGGCAAAAGACGGACCTGCGCCTCCCGCGCCTTCCGCATGACCAACTCTCCCGCCATCACCAATGCCTCCTTGTTGGCCAGAGCCACGTCTCGGCCTCCCAGGATGGCGGACAACGTGGGCACCAGGCCCGCCGCACCGGTAATGGCAGCCACCACCATATCCGCATCAGACTCGGCGGCCAGCCTGGCCACACCTTCCTGCCCCTCCAACACCGGGGTTCCGGGAAGTTGCTGCCGGAGCCACGCCGCCTGCTCCCGATCATGGAGGGCAACGGCGAGCGGAGAGGTGTTGCGAGCCTGTTCAAGAAGCAGGCCGGCGTTTCTTCGCGCCGCCAGGCCCACAACCCGGAACCGATCCGGGTTCAGATCGACCAGACTCAAGGTGCTGCGTCCAACGGATCCCGTAGAGCCCAGAATCGATATTTTTTTCATCTTCGTCCGGGATTCGTCAGACGATGGATCAAGTGCGGCACTGGAGATTCCTGGCCGCGAAAAACAGCCCAGGGCGAAAATCGATGCGGCCTGTCAGGCGCAAAAAGATGCCCAAGACAACCGCCTCAGCGAATTATCCTAGCAGAAAAGACAGGCAGTGATAGGCGGGAAAAGCGAAGAGCAGACTGTCGATCCGGTCCAACAGTCCTCCGTGTCCGGGAATCAGGGAGCCGCTGTCCTTGGCCCCCACGGCCCGCTTGAGGAGAGACTCGAAGAGATCCCCCAGGATGGCCGCCGACCCTACCACGACGCCCACCAGCGACAACAGTCCCCAATCGGAACGCCCGAGCAGGACGTACCCCAGGAACAGGGCCGCCGCCAGAGCGGCGGCGAGACCGGCGGCGAATCCCTCCAGAGATTTCGCCGGGCTCAACCTGGGAGTGATGCGGTGGCGTCCCCAGCGCGTTCCGACCAGATAAGCCGCTATGTCACAGGACCAGACGATGGCCAGTATCATGATCATTTCGTCGGATCTGGTCCGGTACCCGGCCAGCAGCGACACTGGTAAACCCAGATACAAGAGCGCCATTAGGCTGGCCGACGCCGAAGCCAGGGCGTCCCGGTGGTTGACGACCCGATAAAGATGTGCGGCGAGGAGGCAGAGGCTGGCTCCCAACATGTACACCACGACCGCGCCTCCTCCCTGAGTCCACGCCCAGGGAAGCAAAACGCATACGATGATCGCCGGAACGGGTTTCCTCACCCCCACGGGCGCCAGCAGCCGGAACAATTCCAGGACCGCGATCACGAGGACCAGATCCAGGAACAGCAGGAACAACGGGGATGGAGCCAGAACGATGATCGCGAGGACCAGCGGCGCCAGCACGACGATGCTGAGCAGACGTAGGATCATCTGGCGCCCTGCAGAGAACGGGACCGGATTCCCCCGTATCGGCGCTCCCGTTTCTGGTAGGCCAGGATCGACTCCAGCAGGTGATGGGATCGGAAGTCGGGCCAGAGCACGTCGGTGACGTAGATCTCGGAATAAGCAATCTGCCAGAGCAGGAAATTGCTGATTCGCATCTCTCCGCTGGTGCGGATCAACAGATCCGGATCGGGAAGATCGCCGGTATAGAGACACCGCTCCACCTCTGTCTCACTCACCCTCCGGGTTCTCCCCTGCAGGAGCAGCGAGTTGAAGGCGTCCACCAGTTCGGCTCGGCCACTGTAATTCAGCGCCAGAACCATCTTCATTCCCCGGTTGAACCGGGTCTCCTGTTCCACATGCCGCAACTCCCTCTGAACCGAGCGGGGCAGCTCGTGGATCCGCCCAATGGCATGGAAGCGGATGTCGTTTTCCTGGATTTCCGGCAACTCCTTCCGCAGATATTCCTTCAAGAGTTCCATCAGGGTATTGACTTCGCGCATGGGCCGCTTCCAGTTCTCCACCGAGAAGGCGTAGAGGGTCAGCACCGGAATCTTGAGGCGGGCACTGGTCTCGACCGTAGCCCGAACTGCCTTGATCCCGGCGGTGTGGCCCTTGACCCGGGGCAGGCCCCGCTGCCGCGCCCAGCGTCCGTTTCCGTCCATGATGATGGCCACGTGCCGCGGCAGCTTGTGGGGGTCGAGTTGCGCCAGCAGCCGGGCGTCCAGGCCTCCAGGCTCCACGAGGCCGGTGAAGTTCTCAAAGGGGGGAGTCATTGCGGTGGGGTCAATTTATCACAAGCCCGTCCGGCTGGGCCGAGCGGTCGCCGGAACTTTCAATTCGGGTACCATACTCGTGCCAGGAACAGGCCGCGCGCGGGAGCTGTCGGCCCCGCCAAACGCCGGTCCCGGGATTCCAGAATCGTGATCATGTCCTTCGCCAGCCTCTGCCCGTGTCCAATCTGGAGCATGGTGCCCACCAGGTTCCGGACCATGTGATGGAGAAAACCGTCACCCTCGATCCGATAGGAAAAGTGCCGTCCCTTTCGTTGCCAGCGGGAAACGAAAACGGTCCGGACGCGGTTCTTCACCTGGGATGCCGAGGCTGTGAAACCGGTGAAATCGTGGGTGCCGACGACCAACTCCGACGCCTGCTGCATCGCCTCCAGCGAGAGGGGCCGATAGACCTGTTGCACCCTGCCCTCCAGAAACGGAGAGAGTATGGGTCCGTTGTAGACGCGATAGACATAGCGTTTCCGTTGGGCGTCCTTCTGGGCATGAAAGCCGTCGGAGGCCACGCTCAAACGGAGTACCCGAATCCGGGAGGGGAGAACGCCGTTGAGAGATTTCAGCAAGCGGTCGGCCGGCCATGAACGCCGGAGCCTGAAGTGGGCCACCTGGCCCAGAGCATGCACCCCGGCGTCGGTTCTTCCGGCACCCACGACGGAGGGAGTCTCATTCGTGATCCGGGCTAACGCGGCTTCGATGCTTCCACCGATCGTAGGACGGTCCTTCTGGACCTGCCACCCGGAGAAACCTTCGGAACGATACTGGACAACAATTCGATACTTGGTCAAAAAACCCTTCCAGCTCCCCAGGTCCACCCCCGATCCCGGCGGACTCTGGTCCGCAAGGCCGCCATGTTACAATAGCCGCCAAAATCGACTAGGAGATCCGATCATGTCAGGACATTCCAAGTGGCATTCCATTCGGCACAAGAAGGCCGTCGTGGATGCCAAGAGGGGCAAGATGTTCAGCAAGATGATCCGGGAAATCACCGTGGCTGCCCGGTCGGGCGGCGGAGACCCGGACGCCAATCCGCGGCTGCGCACCGCCATTCAGACGGCCAAAGCGGCCAATATGCCCCACGACAACATAGAACGAGCCGTCATGAAGGGGACGGGCGAACTCCCGGGCCAGAACTTCGACGCCGTGACCTATGAGGGCTACGGCCCCGGCGGCGTGGCGGTTCTGATCGAGACTCTGACCGACAACAGGAACCGGACCGTGGCCGAGATCCGGCACATCCTCTCCAAAAACGGCGGGAATCTGGGTGAGACCGGCAGCGTTCAATGGATGTTCGAGAAAAGGGGATACTTCGGTGTGCCCAGCGACTCGGTTTCGGAAGAAACTCTTATGGAGGTCGTGTTGGAGGCAGGAGCCGACGATCTTCAGACCGAGGGCGATACCTTGGCCGTCTACACCCCCTTCGAAAACTTCGAGCAGGTGAGGCAGGAGCTGGAAGCGTCCAACATACCGACGGAATCGAGCCAGATCACCATGCTTCCGCAGAATTCACTGCGGGTGGAAGGCAAGATGGCCGGAAAGATGCTGAAGCTGATGGACGCCCTCGAGGACCATGACGACGTCCAGCATGTCTACGCCAACTTCGACATCGAAGAGCAGGAGATGGAGGCACTTCTCCAGACCTGATGGGTCAACCCTCCCCCACCATCGTCATGGGCATCGATCCGGGTAGCCGCATCACGGGCTACGGGATCATTTCAGTCTTGGGCAACCATTATCGCTGCCTCGACTACGGAGCGATCCGTTGCCATAGCCGGGGGGCCCAGACTCCCTTCGCCCAACGCCTCAAGACCATCCACCACGAACTCCTGCGGCTGCTCCGCCGCCACGCGCCGGCCGTGGTGGCCGTGGAAACCGTGTTTCACGCGGTCAATGCCCGCAGCGCCCTTCAGTTGGGGCACGCCCGGGGGGTGGCCCTGCTGGCCGCCGCCGAGTTGGAGATTCCGCTGGTCGAGTATTCTCCCCTGGAGGTCAAGAAGTCGGTGTCGGGCGTTGGCCGGGCGACCAAGGAACAGGTCCAGACCATGGTCCGAATCCTGCTGAAGCTCAAAGAAAGTCCCCAGCCGAATGACGCCGCCGACGCCTTGGCGGTCGCTCTCTGTCACGCTTTCAAGGGAGTGGCGACCCAACGGCTGCAGCAGCAGGCCAGAATTGCCCATTGACTCCGGTCCCGGGGTCATCCCGCGTGAGCGTTACTCCGGTTTCGCGCCGGAACCGGACTCTTCGCCAGATACGGTGTCGACCAACCGGCCGACTCGAGCTCTTGCGGGACGCAGGAGCCGGTCCCCGTACAGATAGCCTCGCTGAACCACCTCGACGACCCGTTGATCCAGCGCGGGGTCGGTGACCGGAATGAGTCCCACGGCTTCCGCCAGATGGGGATCGAAGGGCTGGTTCAACACCTGGATGGGCTCAATCCCCGCCTCCTTGAGCCGGTTGAGAAAGAGCCGCAGATTCAACTCCACGCCCTTTCGGAGCTCTTGCAGGTCGGAACCGCTCTCTGCGGCTTCCAAGGCCCGCTCCAGGTTGTCCGCCACCTCCAGGAATTGGAGCAGGAGATTCATCTTGAACCGGTCCAGGCGCTGTTCCAGGGTCCGTTCAAGCCGCTCGCGAAGCGCGTCGTTTTCAGACTCGAGCTGCTCGAGTCTCTGCTTCAACTTCCGTTCGGCCAGCTCGGTCCTGGCCTTCAGCTCCTCGACGTAAGAGGGATACCGTGTCTCCGGGACCTGCGACTGATCGATGACCGACTCATCATCGAGCCAACTGCGCCGGTCGGTGACCTGAAATCTTCCTTCCCGGTCCTTGTCCGCCATATCGGGCCTCGCTCCGCCGTCACTTGGAACAGGCGCAGTCTACTACGGCGAGCGGGTCCGAGAAACCGGGGATTCCCCCTGGAGCTCAACCGTGTAGCCATCGTCCGACGGCACGGGAAAACGGAATTGCCACCACCTCCCGTGAATCCTTGCGATGCTTAGGGGCCGATCCTATAAGAGGATAGACCGGACGGCGGAGGACCGAATCATGGACCTGAATCGATTGACTGAAAGCGTGCGCGAAGGTCTGAACCGGGCCGAGGCGGCGGCCAGGAACCTCGGACACCAACAGGTGGACGTGGAGCATCTGCTGGCCGCTCTGCTGGAGCAGGAGCAAGGGCTGGCGGTTTCCATCCTGAACAAGGCGGATCTGGACCCCGGCCACCTGAACCAGAGGCTGCACCGGGAGTTGCAGAGCCGCGCCAACGTGAGTGGCCCCGCCGGTGCAGTCGATCAGATCTACGTTACCCGGCGTCTGACTCAACTGTTGACCAGAGCCCGGGAAGAAGCAGAGCAGCTCAAGGACGAGTACGTTTCCGTCGAGCACCTGTTGCTGGCAATGGTGGCGGACACAGGCGGTGCGGGGCGCCTCCTGCAGGCACAGGGACTCACCCGGGAGCGCCTGATGCAGACCCTGCGGGAAGTTCGCGGGAGCCAGCGAGTGACCTCTCCCCATCCCGAGGCGACGTACGAGGCCCTGGAGCGGTACGGCCGGGACCTGACCCAACTGGCCACTGCGGGGAAACTGGACCCGGTCATCGGAAGAGACTACGAAATTCGCCGGTTGATGCAGGTCCTTTCCCGGAGAACGAAGAACAATCCGGTCCTGATCGGCGACCCGGGCGTCGGCAAGACGGCCATCGCGGAAGGCATGGCCCAACGCATCGTCCGGGGCGACGTGCCCGAGGGCCTGAAACGCCGCCGGGTCGTCTCCCTGGACATGGGATCCCTGATCGCCGGCGCCAAGTACCGCGGCGAATTCGAGGAGCGACTCAAGGCCGTCCTGAAGGCGGTCCAGGAACAGGAAGGGGAAGTGATCCTCTTCATCGACGAGCTTCACACGGTGGTTGGCGCCGGCCGGGTCGAAGGGGCCATGGATGCGGGAAATCTGCTCAAGCCCATGTTGGCCCGCGGCGAACTCCACTGCATCGGCGCCACCACCGTGGACGAATACCGGAAACACGTGGAAAAGGACAGCGCTCTGGAGCGTCGGTTCCAGCCGGTCCTGGTGGACCAGCCCTCGGTCGAGGACACGATTTCGATTCTTAGAGGCCTGAAGGAGCGCTACGAGGTCCACCACGGCGTCCATATCAGGGACGCGGCGCTGGTGGCGGCGGCCATCCTGTCGAACCGCTACATCCCGGATCGTTATCTGCCCGACAAGGCCATCGACCTGATGGATGAAGCCGCGGCCAAGCTGCGGACCGAAATGGATTCCATGCCCACCGAGCTGGACGAGACCCAGCGGCGGGTGATGCAACTGGAGATCGAAAGGGAGGCGCTGCGCAAGGAGAAGGACAAGGGCTCCCGGGATCGGCTGAACCGGATCGAAAAAGAGTTGGCCGAGGAACGGGCCAGGGCCGCCGCGCTCACGGCTCAATGGCAGTCCGAACAGGACGGAGTCCGGCAACTGAGAACTCTCAGAGAGCAGATCGAGGAGTCCAAGATCCGGATCGAGCAGGCGGAGCGGGAATACGACCTGAATCGGGCCGCTGAGCTCAAGTACGGGGCTCTGGCTTCCCTGGAACAGAAACTGGAAGCGGAACAGCAGAGGCTGAGCCGCAAGCAGGGAACGTCGCCTCTGCTGAAGGAGGACGTGGGCGAGGAAGACATCGCCGACGTGGTCAGCCATTGGACCGGCATCCCGGTCTCGAGGCTCATGGAGGGCGAGATGGAGAGGCTCCTGAACCTGGATCAGACGCTCCATCGGAGGGTCGTCGGTCAGGACGAGGCGATTCGAGCCGTCACCGAAGCGGTCATCCGTTCCCGAGCCGGCCTCAAGGACCCCGCCCGCCCCATCGGCAGCTTCCTTTTTCTGGGTCCGACAGGAGTCGGCAAGACCGAGCTGGGCCGGGCTCTGGCCGAGGCTCTCTTCGACGATGAGCAGGCCATGATCCGAATCGACATGTCCGAATACCAGGAGAAGCACACCGTGGCCCGGCTGATCGGCGCTCCTCCCGGATACGTGGGACACGAGGAGGGGGGACAACTGAGCGAAGCGGTGCGGCGAAGACCCTACTCGGTGCTCCTCTTCGACGAGATCGAGAAGGCCCACTTCGATGTCTTCAACGTCCTGCTCCAGATCCTGGACGACGGCCGCCTGACCGACGGCAAGGGCAGGACGGTGGATTTCAAGAACTGCATCATCATCATGACCTCGAACCTGGGCAGCGCCGGCATCCTGGATTACCGGGGAGCCTTTGACGGAACCGAATACGAGAGGATGAAGCAGGCCGTGATCCGGAAACTGGCCCGGCATTTCCGTCCCGAGTTCCTGAACCGGATCGACGACCAGATCGTCTTCCACGCCCTTTCCCAGGATCATCTGAAACAGATCGTGGAGATTCAGTTGGACCTCTTGCGGCACCGCCTGAAGGAGCGCCGGCTGACACTGGAACTGAGCGGCGATGTCCGAACCCAACTGGTGCGGGAGGGCTACGATCCCGTCTATGGAGCCCGGCCGCTGAAGCGGGCCATTCAAAGACGGATCGAGAATCCTCTGGCGCGGCTCATCGTCTCCGGACTATTGACCGACGGCACCCGGATCCTGGCGGAAGCGGCCCCTGGAGGGGGGGAGCCGATCTTCAAGCAAGAGTCGGACCGGGAGGAGATCGGCGCCGCGCGCTGAAGTAGGGGTGTCGGGTGCGGCGCAGACTCCTAATTCGGAATGCGTAGAGTCTGGCCCGGGTGAATGCGATTGCGGTTCCGGATGCCGTTGGCTCTCTGGATCTGGCGCGGAGAAACCCCGAACTTCCTGGCAATGACCCAGAGATTGTCCCCTCGCCGGACCCGATAAGTTTCCGGGTTGTTCGTCTTGGCGACGGTACGGCGTTGCGCTCTGGGGGGCGTACGGCTCTGGGCCTGGGCGACGGTACGGCCTCGCTGCTTGCTCTTCGAAACCGTGAGAATCTCTCCGGCAATGATGCGGGTGCCCCGAATGCTGTTTTCTCGTCTGATAGCAGCCACCGAAGTCCCGAACCGCCGGGCGATCCCGCTCAGCGTGTCCCCATGCCGGACGCGGTACTCACCCGGACCGGCCTCTCGCTGCTGGGCCAACTGCACTCGAGGAGCCTTCTTCAGAGCCGCCATCACCTGCTCCCTCTTGCCGGGCGGGAAATAGAGGGTCACACCGGACGGGATGACACCCGCGCTCCGCCATACCCGGCGCAGGATATGCGGATTGTGACGGCGAAGGGTGGCCATCGTCACTCCGGAGTGAGTGACCAGGTGGCCCACCCGGCGGTTCGCCTGGAGGCGAACGGAAGGAAAGCTTCTCGGTTCGTCCAGTTGAACGGATCCGAAGAACTTTTCCGGGTTCCGGCCGATCTCGATGGCGGCCAGGAACTCGGCATAGAAATTCTGTCCCGCGAACCCGAAGGTCCGGGACCGATGGCGTTTGATGATGACTCGCAGGTCCGGACCATGGCGCCGCTTGGCCCTCGCCATGCCGTTGGCTCCCTGGTTGTAGGCGGTCACCGCCAGGGGCCAGTTCCCCAGTCTCCGATAGTTGTCCCCGAGCAGCCGCGCGGCCGCTTCGGTAGCCCGAATGGGATGGAGCCGCTCGTCCACCGAGCGATTCACCTTCATGTACTGGCGGGCCGTCGACCGCATGAACTGCCAGACGCCCGCCGCTCCGACATGGGAATAGGCCCGGTCGTTGAAGCTGGACTCCACGTGGGGTAGATAGGCCAGCTCTTCCGGCAGCCCCTCCCCGCGAAAGATCTCCTTCATCCGCTTCAGATACCTGCCGGAGCGGGTCACGCCCGCACGGAACCTTTCCCGGATTCCCCGTTGATGGCGGATGTTTCCCGAAAGACGCTTCAAGGTCTTGGAGGAGAGAGAATAACCGGCGCCTCGAACGACTTCAGCGATCTCACGGTGCTTGGCGCTCCAGCGGCTCGGCTCTCGCCGGGCCAGATCCAGAAGTAGCCGCCGCACTTCCGCCCTGGCATTCCGCAACTTCTGACGGCGGCGGCGTGTGGCGGTCCTCCCTTTCTGCCCGGCTCCGGTCTGGACCATCCGGTACACCAGCCTCAAATCGTTCTTGTCGTGAATCTGGTACTCCCCCTCTCCGTACCGCGTGAAAACGTCGGTCCAGAACTTCATTCGATCCCGGTACCCCTCGGTGGAGAAGAGCTCCGTCGACTGGGCGTAGACCGGTTGGGCAACGGCAACCAGAAGGAGGATCAGCAGAACAGGCATGAGTGGACAGTCCCTTTCCGATCGTCAAGGCTAGCGCCAGCCCGCGCCGACAGCGGGGCGTTGCAAGGATAGCCCAGAACCCTGTCCATTTTTGGGGCCCGGTTCACACTTGATCGCGGTAAGAATCCGGGATCCGATGGACCGTTTCGAGACGGTCCCGGATCAATCGGCAGATCTGCTCCGGCGTCCTGCCCGAAACCCCGACCATCAGATCGGCCAGATCGTAGTCCGGCTGCCGCTTGAGGTAGAGGGTCTCGAACTGTCGCCGATCCCGGGCCAGTGGACGGTTGTCCAATTCCGTGGAACGCCGCCAGGCGAGTTCCAGCGGAATCCGGAGGGTCACGGCGATTCCGGTCTTGAAGATCAGGCCGCGGTTCGGCGCCTGGGAAAAGGCGCCTCCTCCCAGAGCGACGACGGATGGCTCCCGGTCCCGGACCGACGCCAGGATACGAGTCTCCAACTCTCGAAAATAGGGTTCGCCCCGGAGATCGAAGATCCGGGGGATGTCGGTCTCCTCCGCCTCCTCGATCAAATCGTCCAGATCCAGGAACTCCCGGCTCAACTGCTCGGCAAGAATCGGCCCCACGGTCGATTTTCCGCTGCCCATGAACCCCACCAAGTAAAGGTGACCCGTCAACGGCGGCAAACCCCTTCCAAATGTTGGAAAAAATCAGGATAGGACACGGCGACGCAATCGGGACGATCCAGTTCCACCGGGCTCTCCGCCACCAGTCCCGCCAGGGCGAAGGCCATGGCAATTCGATGATCGCCGAAGGTCCGTACCTTCCCGCCGCGGATGCGGCTGCCGGGAGGGATGACGAATCCATCCGGGAGCTCGCGGACGTGCACGCCGAGTTCACGCAAATTGACCACGACCGAGTGGATCCGGTCCGATTCCTTGTGGCGCAGCTCCTGGGCGTCCCGAACCTGGAACCCCCGTTCCAGACGGGTGCCCAAAATGGCCAGCGCCGGGATTTCGTCGATGAGCTGGGCCACCCAGTCACCCGAGATCTCGTTGGGAAACTGCCTTCGGACCTGGGGGTCGGCACAAATCTGCAGATCGCAGACCGGCTCGCCGTTGCGCTCTGTGGCGTTGGACCTCTCGACCCGGATTCCGGCCTGGTCCAGCAGCGAAAGGAAACCCGCCCGGGTCGGATTGACACCGACTCCCTTCAGGGCGATCCGGCTGCCCGGAACCAGCAAGCTCGCCACCAGGAAGAACAACGCAGAGGAAAAGTCTCCCGGGATCCGGAATTCGACGCCGCGAAGCCGAGCCCCTCCCCGCACCCGGAGGAGAGCCCCGTTCCGAGTCACCGGGGCGCCAAAGAAGGGGAGCGCTCGCTCCGTATGATCCCGGGACGGCCCCGTCTCCTCCACTTCCGTCTCACCTTCGGCCATCAATCCGGCCAGCAGGACACACGACTTCACCTGGGCGCTGGCGATGGGGAGCCTGTACCGGATCCCGGTCAGCCGGCCGCCTTGGATCAGCAGAGGCGGGAACCTGCCTTCCCGGGCCTCGATCCGAGCGCCCATTCGACTCAGCGGATCCATGATGCGCTTCATGGGGCGCTGGTTGAGCGAAGAGTCCCCCTTGACCTGGGAGGAGAATCGGCCCGCCGCCAGCAGGGCCGAAAGAAGCCGGATGGTGGTGCCGCTGTTCTGAACGTCCAGAACCTGGACCGGTGCGGTGAAATGCCGCCATCCCGGGCTGGTGATCTCCACACGGGAGGCGTTTCGAACCACTTCCACCCCGAGCGCTTCGATGCAGGAAAGACTGGCCTGGCAGTCTTCGCTGGAGGAGAAATTGCGAATCCGGGTCGTTCCCCTGGCCATGCCCCCGAAAAGGGCGTAGCGATGGGAGATGCTCTTGTCCCCCGGCACCTGCACCTCCCCCTGGAGGGGACTCCGGACCGGATCGATTCTTCTGGGCTTCATCCGGCAGCCTTCTCCCGGCCGTCCGCGTGCGGATCGCCTGCCAGTTGGAGATGGGTTTCCCGCAACAGCTTGATCCGATCCCGCAATTGGGCCGCCTTCTCGAACTCGAACTCCTGAGCCGCCTTCTTCATATCGTCGCTCAACCTGAGTATCTCCTGCTCGATTTCCTGGGGAGAACCGTACTGGTCCACCTCTTCGGCCACCAGCGGAATTTCATAGTAGTCCAGCCGGGTCATCTCCAGGAGCGTCGCGTCCACCGGCTTGACGATGCTCTCCGGAGTGATCCCGTTCTCGTCGTTGTAGTCGCGCTGAAGATCCCGGCGTCTTCCCGTCTCCTCAATGGCCTGTTTCATGGACCGGGTGACGACGTCGGCGTACATGATGACCTTCCCGTTGACGTTTCGAGCCGCCCTTCCCGAGGTCTGGATCAGAGACGTGCCGCTGCGCAGGAACCCTTCCTTGTCGGCGTCCAGCACCGCCACGAGGGAAACCTCCGGCAGATCCAGACCCTCGCGCAACAGGTTCACTCCCACCAGGACGTCGAACCGGCCCAGGCGCAGATCCCGCAAGAGCTTGACCCGGTCCAACGTATCCACTTCGGAGTGAAGGTAACGGACCATGACGCCGATCTCGGTGTAGTACTCGGTCAACTCCTCAGCCATCCGTTTGGTCAAGGTGGTGACCAGAACCCGCTCCCCTTGTTCGGAGCGGCTCCGAATCTCCTCCAGCAGGTCGTCGATCTGGTTGCGGACCGGGCGCACCTCGATCTCGGGGTCCATGAGGCCGGTGGGCCGAATGATCTGCTCCACCACCTCGCCTCCGCACTCCTCCAACTCGAAACCGGCCGGAGTGGCCGAAACGTAGAGGGTCGGGGGACGGCGGAGCTCGAACTCGTCAAAGCTCAAGGGCCGATTGTCGAGCGCCGAGGGGAGGCGGAACCCGTACTTCACCAGGTTCAATTTTCGGGAACGGTCTCCCTGGTACATGCCCCGGACCTGAGGGACGGTCACGTGGCTTTCGTCGATGAAGATGAGCGATTCCTTCGGCAGATAGTCCATGAGCGTGGGCGGAGCCTGCCCCGGACGCCGGCCGGTGAGGTGACGGGAATAGTTCTCGATTCCCCGGCAATAGCCCACGGTCCGCATCATCTCCAGGTCGAAAAGGGTCCGCTGGCGAACCCTCTCGGCTTCCATCAGGCGTCCTTCCGCCTCGAGCCGCTCCTGATGCTCCGCCAACTCGTCCCGGATGCTCTCCATGGCGCGTTTCCGCTGCTCCTTGGGCATCACGTAATGGGACCGGGGATAGATGGGAATCCGGGGATGGCGTTTCTGCGTCTGGCCGGTCAAGGGATCAAACTGATAAATCCCGTCCACTTCGTCGCCGAACAGCTCGATCCGGATGCCATAGTCTCCGTAGGAAGGGACCACCTCCACCACGTCCCCCCGGGCCCGGAAGGTCCCCCGGGCCAGATCCAGATCGGTCCGCTCGTACTGGATGTCGACCAACCTGTCCAGCAGCGACTGCCGGGAGATCCGCTGGCCTTCGCTCAGCATGAGCAGCATCCCGTAATAGGCCTCGGGAGACCCCAGGCCGTAGATGCAGCTCACGCTGCAGACGATGATGCAGTCCCGGCGCTCGAACAGGGACCGGGTCGCCGAGTGCCGCAGCCGGTCGATCTCGTCGTTGATCAGAGCTTCCTTCTCGATGTAGGTGTCGGTGGAGGCGATGTACGCTTCCGGCTGGTAATAGTCGTAGTAGCTGACGAAGTACTCCACCGCGTTTTCGGGGAAGAAGTTCCGGAACTCCTGGTAGAGCTGGGCGGCCAACGTCTTGTTGTGACTCAGGACCAGGGTGGTCCGATTGATCCGCTCGATGACCTGGGCCATGGTGAAGGTCTTGCCGGACCCGGTGACTCCCAGCAGCACCTGGCTGCGCCGGCCGTCCCGAATGCCCCCGACCAACGCCTCGATGGCCAGGTCCTGATCCCGGCTGGGTGAAAATGGACTGCTGAGCCGGAACCGGGCGGAAGAGGGCGCCGCCTCCCCGTAAGTCACACCCGCGTACGAGATCCCCTGTGGATCGGCCATGAAGGCCCATTATAGAAGACAAGGGGAGCGGCGATTTCCAATCGCCGAACTCCCAAGGAGGCAATTTTCAGGAACGGACGTACGAAAGCGCCCAAAAGGGGCGCCCCTATGCGTTTCTTCAAAGGCACCGAGAACGGAAAGCACCGTTACTGACTCCGGCAGCCTCCAATGCCATACTGAACCCGGCAGGAAGCACGAAGGCACCCACAAGGGGCGCCCCGACACCCACGCCACCGGGGGTTCACAGGATGATCCGGGAACGGATACTGGTAGCGGGAGGCGCCGGATTCATCGGCAGCCACCTCTGCGAATCGCTGCTCCGGCAGGGCGCGGACGTCCTTTGTCTGGACAACCTGTTCTCGGGCACCCGGCGCAACATCCTCCCGCTGGTGGAACACCCTTATTTCGAGTTCATCCGCCACGACGTCACCCAGCCGATCCTGCTGGAGGTGGACCGGATCTACAACCTGGCTTCTCCCGCAGCGCCGGTGCACTACCAGTTCAACCCGGTCAAGACGGTGAAGACCAACGTCATGGGCACCCTCAACCTGCTGGGCCTGGCCAAGAGGGTCGGGGCCCGGATCCTCCAGGCCAGCACTTCCGAGGTCTACGGCGACCCCCTGGTCCATCCGCAGCGGGAGGACTACTGGGGCAACGTGAACCCCATCGGCCCTCGCAGTTGCTACGACGAGGGAAAACGGGTGGCCGAGTCGCTGATGATCAACTACCGGCGCCAGAACGGCGTCGACGTGAGGATCGCCCGCATCTTCAACACCTACGGACCCCGAATGTCGGAGGTGGACGGGCGGGTCGTCAGCAACTTCGTGGTCCAGGCGCTACGGGGAAAGCCCCTGACCGTTTACGGAGACGGCTCGCAGACCCGCTCCTTCTGTTTCGTTTCCGATCTGGTGGCAGGGCTGGAGCAACTCATGGACGCCGACTGGGTCCCCGGACCGGTCAACCTGGGCAGTCCCCACGAGTGTTCCATACTGTCGCTGGCGGAACTGATCCTGGAACTCACCGGCTCGAAATCCGAAATCCAGTTCGGACTCATTCCGGTGGACGATCCGGTCCGGCGGCGGCCCGACATCGGCCGGGCAGAACGGCATCTGGACTGGGAACCGTTCGTGGACCTGAGGGAAGGACTCCAGCGGACCATCCCATACTACGAGGAACTCCTGGCCCGCAATCCGCCGGGGTGACGGCGATCAACCCGTCTCCTGGACAGGCTGATGCAATTCGTTTCCTTGGACGTAGGCGACACGCATCCAAGGATTTGGGCACCTTTGGTTCGGTCACCGTTCTTCTTCCTTCCGATTTCCCCTCCCATGGGCCCGGGCGCTCCTTCCCGGCCGCAGGGACGATTCCCTTCACCGTTTCACCTGCTCTCTCCCAGAATCGTCGAAATTCTCGAAGCGATTTCCCGTCGAACGCCGGGATTCGGTCTGCTAGAATAGGCACCCGTACGGCGAACGGGTCCCGGATGGGACATTCCCCAAGGAGTCAGCGGTGCTTGGATCCTACATTCCCATACTGATCTTCATCTTGGTGGCCATCACTCTCCCCGTGGTGGGACTGCTGGTGGGAAGGCTCCTGCGGCCCCATCTGCCCACCGCCGACAAGCTGATGCCCTACGAATGCGGAGTCGACCCCATCGACGACGCCAGAGGCCGATTTTCGGTGCGCTTCTACATCATCGCCATCCTCTTCGTCATATTTGACGTGGAGACGATCTTCCTGTTTCCCTGGGCGGTCAACTACGACAAGCTGGCCCTCTTCGGATTCATCGAAATGGTCATCTTCCTGGGGATCCTGATCGTGGGGTATTTCTACGTATGGAAAAAGGGCGCACTGGAATGGGCATAGGGGCCCGTGGTACAAATCCCGCTGAATCCGGCCGGGGCGGAGCGGGACTTTCGCCACTGACTCCCGAACCGTTTCGGATCAACCCGACCGAGGTCGAAACATGGACCGGAGCATAGAGAAAAACGTCATCACCACGACGGCCGACTCGGTCTTCAACTGGGCGCGGAAGTCCTCCCTCTGGCCCATGACTTTCGGTCTGGCCTGCTGCGCCATCGAGATGATGGCCACCGGCGCCTCCCGATTCGACATGGACCGGTTCGGAGCCGGCATCTTCCGGCCCTCGCCGCGCCAGTCCGACCTGATCATCGTGGCCGGAACCGTCACCTTGAAGATGGCCGAGGTGATTCAGCGGCTCTACGAGCAGATGCCGGAACCCAAGTGGGTCATCTCCATGGGGGCCTGCTCCAGCGCCGGCGGCCCCTTTGACACCTATTCGACCTTGCAGGGCGTGGATAAAGTCATACCGGTGGACGTGTACATACCAGGATGTCCGCCGCGGCCCGAGGCGCTTCTTTACGGGCTCATGCGTCTTCAGGACAAGATCGATCTGATGAGTATCACCGATAAGCCGGAACCGCGGGCCAGCTAGCTTCCTCCGGGAAGCCCTTCCCAATCCTTCTTGAAAATGGACGACGAGACCAAGGCGAAAAAGACCAACTCAGACGGCGAGAAGCCGAAGCCGACGCGGCGCCCCAGAACCCGGGCCGCTCGTCCTGCGCGGAAGCGGCCGGTTCGCAAGCGGCCTCTTCGCAAACGGCCGCTTCGGAAAAAGAGAAAGAAGGGGCCGAGCTACGAAGACCTGAAAGCCGATGCAGTGCTGGACGGTCTGAGAGAGCAGTTTACGGACGAGATCCTCTCGGGACAGTCGTTCCTGGGCCAGAGCATCTACACCGTGACGCCGGCCGCCCTTTACGACGTCATGCTTGCCCTGCGGGACCATTCCCAATCACCGTTCGACTACCTGATCGACGTCTCGGCCCTGGACTACCTTGGGGACCAGGACCGGTTCCTGATGGTCTACCACCTCTATTCCTACGCGACCAAGAAGCTGGTTCGCGTCAAGAGCCGCTTCGGGGAAGGTGATCCGGTTCCCTCCATGACCTCCATCTGGAAGACCTCTGACTGGCTGGAGCGGGAAGTCTACGACATGTTCGGGATTCTGTTCTCCGGCCATCCCGACCTGAAACGCATCCTCCTTCCCGACGACTGGCATGGATTCCCGCTGCGGAAGGACTACGACATCAAACTGCAGGACCAGAGCTGGATCCGCAATCACCTGAAGATCCGAAAGACACCCGATTGACGCCATGAACCGGCAGACCATACTCGACACCAAGGAACTCGAGATCAACATGGGTCCCCAGCACCCGTCCACCCACGGCGTGCTGCGTGTCCGGCTCAAATTGGACGGAGAGCGGGTCGTCGATGCCGAGAGCATCATCGGCTACCTCCACCGGGGGGTGGAGAAGATCGCCGAGAACCGCAACTACATCAAGTGCACTCCCTATTTCGACCGGACGGACTACATCGCGGCCGTGTCCAACGTCTACGGATATGTTCTGGGAGTGGAAAAGATGCTGGGCATCGAGGTTCCGGAGCGGGCCCGCCGCATCCGGATCATGATGACCGAGTTCAACCGGATCGCGAGCCATCTGCTCTGGTTGGCCACCCATGCCATCGACATCGGGGCCATGACCGTCTTCCTCTACTGCTTCCGGGAGCGGGAAGAGATCCTGAAGTTGTTCGAGGCGATCTTCGGCGCCCGCCTGACCACCCACGCCTTCCGGCTCGGAGGTTTGTGGTTGGACATGCCTCCCGGGTTCGAGGCGGCGTGCCGGAAGTTCATCGACGAGTTCCCGGCGCGCGTCGACGAGTACGAGCAGCTCCTCACCCGGAATCGCATCTGGCTGGAGCGGACCAAGGGCGTCGGCGTCATCTCGGCCGAGGAGGCCATCGACTGGGGACTGAGCGGCCCCCCGCTCCGGGGCTCCGGCGTCGACCACGACGTGAGAAAGCTTCGACCCTACGGCGGGTACGAGCAGTTCCAGTTCGACGTGCCCATGGGAAAGCACGGCGATACCTATGACCGCTACCTGATCCGGCTCGAAGAGATGCGGCAGAGCCGCCTCATCATCGCCCAGATCCTGGACGACTTGCCGGACGGTAAGATTCGGGGCCGGGCCCCCAAGATTCCCAAGCCGCCCGTCGGCGAATACTACTCGGCCATCGAGAGCCCGCGGGGAGAATTGGGATACTACATCGTCAGTGACGGATCGCCGCAACCCTTCCGGCTCCGCATCCGTCCACCCACGTTCATCAGCCTCCAGGCGCTGCGGCGGCTGGTTCGCGGACATCTGGTGGCGGACGTGGTGGCCATCATCGGAACGCTGGATATCGTGCTCGGGGAGATCGACCGCTAATGGCCGAGTGGATCATCGTCTACGGAATCATACCGTTCGCCAAGGTCGCGGTGATCGTGCTGGTTCTTTCCGGCGCCGTCGCTTACATGACCCTGCTCGAGCGCAAGGTCATCGCCCATATCCAGGTGCGGCTGGGCCCCATGCGGGTGGGTTGGCACGGGCTGCTCCAGCCCATCGCCGACGGGTTGAAGTTCATTCTCAAGGAAGACATCGTCCCGGCCCGGTCGGACAAGCTGCTCTTCACTCTGGCTCCCGCCATCAGCCTGATCCCCGCCTTCGTGGTGTTCGCCGTCATTCCGTTCGGTCCTCCGGGAATGATGGAGGGCCTCCTGCGCTGGGTGCTGGCCCCATTTTTGGATGCCGCGGCGGTGGAGTCCATCGCGACCCAGTCCGCCGCCTCGGGCGGGTTCGTCACCGACATCAACATCGCGCTCCTGTTCGTGCTCTCGATTTCGTCCGTCGGAATCCTGGGGGTCATCCTGGGAGGCTGGGCCTCCAACAGCAAATACCCGCTGCTGGGAGCGCTTCGCTCCAGCGCCCAGATGATCAGCTACGAGGTGGCCCTGGGCTTCTCCGTGATCGGAGTCCTGCTGGTGACCCAGTCCCTGAGCCTGGTCCAGATCGTGGAGAATCAGCGCGAAGCCGAAGTCTGGTACATCTTCTACCAGCCCCTGGCCTTCGTCCTCTTCTTCATCTGCGGCATGGCCGAGACCAACCGGCTGCCCTTCGATCTGCCCGAGGCCGAAACCGAGCTGGTGGGCGGCTTTCATACCGAATACAGCGGCTTCCGCTTCTCCCTCTTCTTCATCGCCGAGTACGCCGCCATGGTCACAGTCTGCGCGGTGGCGGTGACCCTGTTCCTGGGAGGTTGGCTGAGGCCCTTTCCCAACGTGGAGTGGCTCTCGTTTCTGGACCTGATCCCTCCGCTGTTGTGGTTCGTGATCAAGGTGTTCCTGCTGCTGTACGTCTTCATCTGGATCCGGGGCACGCTTCCCCGATACCGTTTCGACCAGTTGATGAGTTACGGCTGGAAGGTCTTTCTCCCGCTGGCCCTGGCCAACGTGATCGTCACGGCGGGAGTGGTGCTGCTGTTCATGTAGACAACACCAATAGGGGTTTGTAAATTGACGGGTCGAGCCGGGCGGTCCTGTTCGAGTCCGGCTCCATAAATCAGACGGATCAGCAATGATTGAATTTCTACGCCGCATGCTCTTCTGGGACATCGTGAAGGGTCTGGCCGTGACTTTTCGCTACACCTACACCAAGGTGTACACGGAACAGTATCCGACCGAGACGCCCAAGCTGGCGGGGCGCTACAAGGGAGCTCCCCGCCTGAACAACGATCCGGAAACGGGCGAGACCCTCTGCATCGCCTGTGACCTGTGCGCCCTGATCTGTCCGGAAGACCTGATCGTGGTCGGCTCCACCCGGGATCCGGAGAGCCGCAAGAAGGTGCTGACGCACTACACCTTCGACACTTCCCGCTGCCTGTTCTGCGGACTCTGTCAGGAGGTGTGCCCGACCAACGCCATCGAGCTGACCCAGGATTTCGAGCTGGCCGCATACGACCGAAGGGACATGGTGTGGAATCGGGAGCGGCTGGAGAAATGTTGGGACCGGATCGATTTCGGGAAGAACTACAATTGACGGCCTTCATGCACGCGCCGGTTTCTCCGGATCCGGAGCGTTTTTGCAGTGACCGCCGCATCACGGACCATTGGATGAGTCGCACGTTTCCAGACATCGGAAGATAGAACATGGAAACCTATCTCTTCTACGCGCTGGCGCTGATTCTGGTGACCTTCTCCATCCTCACCGTGACCGCGCGGAACCCGGTGCGGAGCGCCGTCTATCTGGTCTCGGCGCTGCTGGCGGTGGCGGGATTCTTCTTCCTCATGGAGGCGGAGTTCGTGGGCGCCGTCCAGGTGCTGGTCTACGTGGGCGGCATCATGGTGCTTTTTCTCTTCGTCATCATGCTGGTCAGCATCGAGTCTCTGGAACGGCAGCCGAAGGTGAGCCGGCAGTGGCGGACCGGCGTGGTCCTGGCCGTGGTCCTCTGCCTGGAGCTGAGTCTCCTCATTTTCCGGGGAACCGTTTCTCTGGAGGAGGGGCTGGCCGAATCCGGGATCATCACCACCACCGAGACCATGAACACGGAAGCCGTAGGGACGGTTCTCTACAGCACCTATCTCCTTCCCTTCGAGATTGCATCGGTCCTGCTGCTGGTCGCCATCGTCGGCGCGGTGGTCTTGGCCAAGAAGGAGATCTGAACCGGCGCGGAGTCAAGGATGATCGGACCCAACCATTACCTCTTCCTGAGCGCCATCGTTTTCACCATCGGCGCCGTCGGCGTCCTGACCCGGCGCAACGTCATCATCATCTTCATGTCCATCGAGCTCATGCTCAACGCCGTGAATTTGAACCTGATCGCCTTCTCGGCGCACCTGCAGGATCTGGCGGGCCAGGTCTTCGTCGTTTTCGTCATCACCGTCGCGGCGGCCGAGGCGGCAGTGGGACTGGGCATCGTGATCGCCCTGTTCCGCAACCGGGAAACCATCAACATGGATGAGATCGACCTCATGAGAGGCTGAGCCGGGGCCCATGGCATGCTGAACTACATTTGGCTCATTCCCCTTTGTCCCCTGGCGGGATTCCTGATCAACGGCCTGTGGGGACTCTGGTGCGTCCGCCGGACCGGCCGCCGGCCCCGGAAGAGCTTCGTGGCCGTGGTCGCATGCGGCGCGGTGCTGCTGGCGTTCCTGATCTCACTGGGCTCCTTTTTCAGCTTGCTCGAGTTGGATCCGGAGAACCGGATCCATGAGGTGAATCTCTTCAATTGGATCCCGGGCCTGATGATCCGGACCGTCTCCGGCGAACTCTCCCAGTTCCAGATCAACTGGGGCTTCCAGCTGGACCCCCTTTCGGCCGTCATGATCCTGGTGGTCACGGGAATCGGATTCCTGATCCACCTCTATTCCATCGGGTACATGTCCGAGGAAGAGGGCTTCTACCGCTTCTTCGCCTACATGAACCTGTTCATGTTCATGATGCTCACCCTGGTCCTGGCCAACAACTTCCTCCTCATGTTCGTGGGCTGGGAAGGAGTGGGCCTCTGCTCCTATCTGCTCATCGGCTACTACATGGAGAAGAGGAGCGCCGGGGATGCCGCCAAGAAGGCCTTCGTGGTCAACCGAATCGGCGACTACGGCTTCATCCTGGGGATGATGCTGCTTTTCTCCTACTTCGGGACCCTGGACTTCACCGATCTCTTCTCCCGGATCGCCACCCTGGTTCCGGAGCCCGAGACGGTCTGGGGCCCGTTGAGCTGGGCGGCGCTGCTGCTCTTCATCGGCGCCACCGGAAAGAGCGCCCAGATTCCCCTCTACACTTGGCTTCCCGACGCCATGGAGGGTCCGACTCCCGTCAGCGCGCTGATCCACGCCGCCACCATGGTCACGGCCGGCGTCTACATGGTGGCCCGATCGACAGCCATCTACAGCCGGGCCCCCGAGGTCATGCTGCTGGTGGCCGTGGTGGGAATCGTCACCGCCGTGTTGGCGGCCTGCATCGCCCTTTTTCAACGGGACATCAAGCGGGTTCTGGCCTATTCCACGGTGAGCCAGCTGGGCTACATGGTGACCGCCCTGGGCGTGGGCGCCGTCACCGCCGGCATCTTCCACCTGATGACCCACGCCTTCTTCAAGGCTCTCCTCTTCCTGGGGTCTGGAAGCGTGATCATGGGAATGCATCACGAACAGGACATGTTGAAGATGGGAGGTCTGAAGAAATACCTCCCCGTCACCTGGTTGACCATGCTGGTGGGGACGCTGGCCATCGCCGGCGTTCCCGGTCTGGCCGGCTTCTTTTCCAAGGATGAAATCCTGTGGCGCGCCTTCAGCCTTCCGGGCGGCAGCCCCCTGATCTGGGGCGTGGGCGTCCTGGTGGCGGGCATGACCGCCTTCTACATGTTCCGCATGATGTTCCTGACCTTTCATGGGGAGGAACGCCACGACCTCCACGGCCGGCACGCGCCTCACGAATCGCCACGGGTGATGACCGTCCCCCTGATGGTGCTGGCAGGGGGATCAGTGGTGGTGGGCTATCTGGGACTTCCGGCGTGGCTCGGACCCAATGTCTTCGAGCACTTCCTGGAACCGGCTCTGGCCACGGCTTATCTGCCCGAGGCGACAGGCCACCATTCCTACTTGGAGGAGATTCTCCTGACACTGGTTTCGGTGGCGGTCGCCGGCGGCGGCATCTTCCTGGCCTATCATTTCTTCCTCGCACGGCCCGAGAAGGCGGGGCAGCTGCGCGAACGGTTTCAGGGCCTGTACCAGGTCGTCTACAACAAGTTCTACGTGGATGAGATCTACGACGCGGTCTTCGTGAATCGCTGCAAGAGCCTGGGGACCTGGCTCAGCGCCTTCGATCTCAAGGTGGTGGACGGCCTGGTGAACGGAAGCGCCGCCGCCACCCGCATCTCCGCCTGGATCTCGGGTCAGGCGGACATCCACATCGTGGACCGGCTGGTGAATCTGACGGCGGAAATCGTGGAGTTCTTCAGCTCAGTCCTCCGCCGGTTGCAGACCGGTCTGGTTCAACGCTACATCGCCTTCTTCGTCTTGGGGCTGGTGCTCATCATCGGCTGCTATCTCTACCTCGGAGCATAGTCCTATGGGCTTTTTCATGACCAATATCCTGACCATCGTCTGCTTCTTCCCGTTGCTGGGCGTGCTGATCATTGTGCTCTGGCCCAAGGGGAAGGAGCACGAGACCGAGGTCAAGTGGATCGCCAACATCGTCGCCTTTCTGGGGTTCCTGGTCTCCATCCCCCTGATCACCCATTTCAACCGGCCGGAGTACATTGACCCGAGCGGGATGCGGTTCGTCTTCAAGGCCCCGTGGATCGAGTCGCTCGGCGTCCAGTACTACTTTGGAATCGACGGCATCAGCCTGCTGTTGATCCTGCTGACCACCCTGCTCGGTTCCATCTCCATTCTCTCGTCGTGGGACGCCATCACCACCCGGGTCCGCGAGTACTACTGCTACTTCCTGATCCTGCAGACCGGGATGCTGGGCGTCTTCATGGCGCTGGACTTCTTCCTCTTCTACGTCTTCTGGGAAGTCATGCTGGTGCCCATGTACTTCATCATCGGCATCTGGGGCGGCCCCCGGAAACTGTACGCGGCCATCAAGTTCTTCCTCTACACGCTGCTGGGATCGGTGCTCCTCCTGCTGGGAATCCTGGCCCTCTACTTTCATCAGTACGCCGTCAAGGGCATCTGGTCTTTCGACGTCCTGGCCTTCCAGGAACTGGGCATCCCGCCCGATCTCCAGTACTGGATCTTCCTGGCCATGTTCGTCGGTTTCGCCATCAAGGTCCCGTTGTTCCCCTTCCATACCTGGCTCCCGGACGCCCACGTCGAGGCTCCGACGGCCGGCTCGGTCATTCTGGCCGGGGTGCTCCTCAAGATGGGCACGTATGGTTTCGTCCGCTTCAGCCTTCCCATCCTGCCCGATGCCACCATGGAATTTCTGCCCTGGATGATGGCCATCTCCGTGATCGGGATCATCTACGGGGCCCTGGTGGCCATGATGCAGAAGGACATCAAGAAACTGGTGGCGTACTCCTCCGTCAGCCACCTGGGATTCTGCATGCTGGGCGTCTTCATCGTGACGCCGGTGGCGCTGGAGGGAGGCATCCTCCAGATGATCAACCATGGGATCTCCACCGGCGCCCTCTTCCTGATCGTGGGAATCATCTATGAGCGCCGGCACACCCGCATGATCAGCGACTACAGCGGCCTGTCCCACGTCATGCCGGTGTACGCCGTCGTTTTTCTGATCATGACCCTCTCCTCCATCGGCATGCCCACGCTCAACGGATTCATCGGAGAGTTCATGGTGCTCCAAGGGGTCTTTGCCGATCCCGACTACAAGCTCTGGGCCGTTTTCGGCGCGGCCGGCATCGTCCTCGGGGCGGCCTATATGCTCTGGCTCTACCAGCGGGTGATGTTCGGGACCATCAAGCAGGAAGAGAACCGCAAGCTTCCGGATCTGACCCCCCGGGAGTTGGCGACCTTCGTCCCCCTCATCATTCTGGCCTTCTGGATCGGCCTCTACCCCAGCCCGTTCCTGTCCTACCTGCACGAGCCGGTCAATCAGATCGTGGAAAAGGTGAGGCCCGGGGAATTCCAGCCTCGCTCCATGCAGGCCGAGATCGGAGACCGATAGATGCCCGAAATACCGACGGGCGGGGACCTTTTCAGTTTTCTCTCGCTGAACGCCCGGGCCATCGCACCTCAACTGCATCTGATCGTCTGGGGCCTGGGACTCCTCTGCATCGACTTCATCCTGCCCGGGCGGGGAACCCGGCTCCTGGGATTCCGCGGAAAGTCCCTGTCGGTCCTGTTTGCCCTGGGGGGGCTATTGGGAGCCGGGCTTCAACTCTGGCGCCTGTGGGGCACCGGAAACGGAGATGCCTTTTACAACATGGTGACCCAGGACGCCTTCTCGGAGGTCTTCGGCATCCTTTTCCTGGTCTCGGCCATTCTGGCGGTCGCCCTTTCCTACCGGCATCTGGACATTGAGGACGCCCAGCACAGCGAGTACTACGCCATCATCCTCTTCGCCACGTCCGGCATGATGTTCATGGCCGGGGCCATCGACCTGGTCACCATCTTCGTGGGCCTGGAACTCATGTCCGTGTCGACCTACATCCTGGTCGGCTTTCTGCGCCGGCAGCGCCGCTCCAACGAAGCCTCCATGAAATACTTCCTCATGGGCGCCTTCTCCACTGCCATCATCCTGTACGGGATGTCCCTGCTCTACGGGATCAGCGGCAGCACCAACCTGAACGTCATCGCCCAGGAGGCGGCCAAGCGGGAGGACAACACCCTGCTGATCCTGGCCCTCTTTCTGATGCTGGCCGGTCTCTGCTTCAAGATCGCGGCCGTCCCCTTCCACATGTGGGCGCCCGATGCCTATGAAGGCGCGCCCACCGGCATCACCGCCTTCATGTCGGTGGCGGTCAAGGCAGCCGCTTTCGCCGTCTTCCTGCGAATCTTCTACGTGACCTTCCACGACTTCCACGACCTGTACATCGGGGTCCTGGCCGTCATCGCCATGGCGACCATGACCTGGGGCAACGTGGCGGCGGTCACTCAGCAGAACGTCAAGAGGCTGCTCGCCTATTCCAGCATCTCCCACGCCGGATTCGTGCTGATGGGACTGGTGGTGGGTTCCCAACAGGGGATCTCGGCATCCGTGCTCTATCTGTTCGCCTATACCTTCATGAATCTCGGCGCCTGGGCCATCGTCATCCTGCTGCGGCGGAAGGACGTGATCGGAGAATCGATCGAGGACTTCAACGGCCTCTACTTCAAGCATCCCGGTCTCGCGATACTGAATCTCATTTTCTTCCTGTCCCTGGCAGGCATTCCTCCCCTGGCCGGATTCATCGCCAAGTACGCGGTGTTCGCGGCGGTGATCGAATCGGCCCTGGCGGCCGGTCAGGCCCACGGACAACTGCTGATATGGCTGGCCGTGGTGGCCGCCCTCAATGCCGTCGTCTCCCTCTTCTACTACCTGCGGATCGTGGTGGCCATGTTCATCGAGAGAGAGTCCCTCCCGGTCCCGTTGAGCTTTTCGGTGGGTGTGTGGTTCGTCCTTTTGGTCACGGGGTTCTTTACCATCGCCATGGGGATCTATCCGGATCCTTTCTTCGACCTGGCCCGAGTCGCCAGCCTCCCGCTGATTTTCTGAGAAACTACAAATTGCGGCGAGACGCGGGGACCGTGGTGGCGTGGTGGCTGTCCCCTGCAGGACTGAACGTCCGGCCGTAGGAGCGCCCCTTGTGGGCACCCTCTTTCGTCGTCACGGGTGGGACCGGACGCACAAACGTCAGCCGTCGACACCGGACCGCCGGGAGGCTGGATCTCGATGTGCGGGGGACACCAGCAGATTCGGGTTCGCCCGGCAGCACCGAGACATGGGAAGGGCCAATCAGAGTTGCGAAACGGCAAACGGGAAAAAGGGGGTGTCTACGCCCAGGTGGCTCGCTACAGCTCCATCATCTTTCTGCTTCCCTCATGTCTTCTGGTCGGTTATCTGATCGGATATTTTTTGGACCGGCGTTTCGATTCCGATCCTTGGATCTCCGTGGCCGGGTTGCTTCTCGGGGGAGTCGCCGGTCTGGTCCGAGTCGTGAGAATGTTCAGCAGGTAAAACTTGGAGCGAATTTCACGCAATGCAATGATTCTCCTGATCGCCATATCCGCTGTCGGAGGATGGATTTATGGATTCTGGACAGCCCTTTCCATCCTGGCCGGCGCACTGGCCTCGCTCCTGAACCTCAAGGTTCTGGACCGGCTGGCCGGGCGGCTGCTGGCGCCGGAGGGGAAGCCTTCGGCCCTGCAGTTTCTGGCCCTGAACGGGGGTCGCATGGTCTTGATGCTGGGAGGTCTCTTTGCTATGATGCAGATTCCTTTTTTGAGTGTGCCGGGGGCGGTCCTGGGGCTTTCCATACCCATCCTTTCAGCAATGTTGGAGGCGTTGTACAAATCCTGACCCGCACAGTTCATGCCTGATCCGGCATGACACCCTCGGGACGGACGAACTTCTGAAACAGGACCGGAAATGGATCAACACCACGAGTTCCTGTCGGCGACGCTCTTCAACCGCTACATCGCAAACCCTCTGGCCGAGGCCTTGGGATTTCAAGTGGACCACGATGTCCTTCCGGCCCACCTGGTCATGGTCTTCTTCGTTTGCCTCATCCTCACCGTGGTCGCCCTCCTGGTGAGGAGGCGGCTGAGCGTGGACAATCCGGGCGCGGTCCAACAGATGCTGGAAGTCTTGATCGAGGGCTTGTTGGGTCTGATGAAGGAGATCATCGGACCTGACGCACGCCGTTTCTTTCCCTTGATTGGAACTCTGTTCCTCTACATCCTGGCGGGAAACCTCCTGGGACTCTTCCCCGGGTTCATGCCGCCCACCAGCAACATCAACATCACCGCGGCCTGCGGAATCACCGTCTTCCTCTACTACAACTACCATGGGTTCCGGGTTCATGGCTTCGTCAAGTACATGGCTCACTTCGCGGGTCCGTCACTGGCCATCGCCCCGGTCCTTTTCGTGATCGAAATCATCAGCCACCTGGCGCGTCCCTTCTCCCTGTCGGTCCGTCTCATGGGCAACATCTACGCCGAGGAGCTGATCGTCACCAACCTGAACCAACTGTTCCCCTTTGTGATCTCGATGCCGGTGATGGCCCTGGGCCTCTTTGCCGGCACGCTACAGGCCTTCATTTTCTCCGTCTTGACCATCGTCTACATCGCTGGTTCCGTGGAGCATGCACACGACGAAGAACACTGATCCGAGCGCTCCATGCGACGGGCTCACACCTCAAACCTTGGAAGGAGTCAACTGATGAACCGAAAAATCGGCCTTATGGCCATCGCTCTGGTCGTTGCCCTCCTGCTGCCGGCGGTTTCCGTGCAGGCACAGGCCGAAGAGGGCGCCGCCTCAACCAGCCTGGAGATCCACTGGCTCGCCGTCGCCATGGCCATCGCCGCTGCCGGCTGCGGCTACGGCCAGAGCCGGGTCCTGACCGCCGCCTGCGAAGGCGTCTCCAGAAACCCCGGAGCCTCCGATACGATCCGCTTTTTCTTCATCCTGGGACTCGCCTTCATCGAGTTCCTGGCCCTTCTGACCTTCGTCGTCGTTCTCCTGGTGAGCGGGTAATGACCCCTCGTTAGAGCTCGACGGCTCCAGTCCAGAGACACGACCCCCTGGGAACTCCGAAGGGGTCGTGTCTCCGTTCGGTGGTGAAGGGACCGTTTTCTCCCTCCCTTTCTCTTTCTGTTTCTCCCCTTCGGAGAAACTTCAAATCCCAAATCGGAGCGGCGTACGGTCACGCCTTGCGGGTGCCCGCTGTCACCTCTCAGTGAGCGGCCCGGAGAGGGCGACCACACACAAGGGTCGCCCCTACGTGTGCTTTCAACCACTCGCGGAGATTTAACCGGATTCTTTGCGGGACTCCCGGTCCTCCACCGCTTCTCTAGGTGCCGAGAAGTTGCTACAATAGCCAGCATCATGGCCGCTTCCAGATTGCCTGCGCCCAAATTCATCGTGGCCGGCCTTTTGATCGTGGGTGCCGTGAGCTACCTGATGGTCAGCGGCATCGACGACACCATGGTCTACTACTACACGTTGTCGGAGTTGATGGAAAAGAAGTCGGATCTCGCTGGCGTGGGGTTGCGCATCCATGGGCACGTCTCTGCCGGCACCATCCGGATCGATCGGGAACGGTCCCAGGCCGATTTCCTGGTGATGGAAAAGAAGACTCCCCTTACTCTTCCCGTCACCTATCAGGGGATCATCCCCGATACCTTCAAGGATGGGGCCGAGGTGGTGGTGGAAGGCACCTACCAGGCCGACCGGCACCATTTCCAGGCCACGGTCCTGATGGCCAAATGCCCCTCCAAATATGAGGAGGCTCAAACCGCTTCCTCCAACAAGCCCCAGACCTCCGACAGGCCGTATTAACGGAACATGATTGAACTGGGTCGATACTGCCTGCTTGCCGGTCTAGCTCTGTCCGGCTACGGCTGCATCGCGGCGACCATCGCGGGACGCCGGAAGAACCCGGCCTTGGCCCGGAGCGCCGAGAACAGTCTGGTGGGCGCCTTCGTGGTTGTGGTGGCCGCCTCCGTCTGCCTCATCGGCCTTCTCATGACGGACCAGTTCCAGGTGCAATACGTCGCCGGCTACAGCGCCAGCAATATCCCCACGGTCTACAAGTTCACCGCGTTCTGGGGCGGACAGGCGGGGAGCCTGCTCATGTGGTCCCTGGTCCTGGCCTTCTTTTGCCTGGTTGCGGTGATCCAGAACCGGAACCGCAACCGGAAGTTGATGCCCTACGCCACCGCCGTAATGGCCGGGACTCTGGGCTTTTTCATGCTCCTGTTGGCCTTTGCCACCAACCCCTTCGACACCTTCCCCGGAGCGGCTCCATCCGACGGCAACGGCCTCAATCCGCTGCTCCAGAACTCGTACATGGTGATCCACCCGCCGATTCTCTACCTGGGTTACATCGGCTTGACCATTCCCTTCGCCTTCGCCATGGCTGCGCTCATGTCCCGCACGCTGGACACCTCCTGGATCCGCGTGACCCGGCGCTGGACTCTGGTGGCCTGGATCTTCCTGACCATGGGCTTCACGCTGGGAGGGGTATGGGCCTACGAGGAGCTGGGATGGGGCGGATATTGGGCCTGGGACCCGGTGGAAAACTCTTCCTTCATGCCCTGGCTCTTCGCCACCGCCTTTTTGCACTCCATCATGATCACCGAGAAGAAGGGGATGCTGAAGCTGTGGAACTTCATCCTCGTCCTGGTCGCTTTCGAGCTGTCCATCTTCGGCACCTTCGTCACCCGGAGCGGCGTCATCTCATCGGTCCACTCCTTCGCCCTCTCCAACCTGGGACCCATGTTTGCGATTTTCCTGCTGGTGTCGACCCTGTTCGGAGTCTTCTGGATCGTCCGCAGATCGGATCAACTGCGGACCGAACAGCGGATGAAGTCCTTTCTCTCCCGAGAAGCGACCTTCCTGTTGAACAACCTGTTGTTCGTCTCCATCTGCTTCGCCATCTTCTGGGGAACCGTCTTCCCCATCATCTCCGAGTGGGTCCAAGGAGAGAAGATCACGGTGTCGGCGCCCTTCTTCAACAAGGTCACGTGGCCCCTGGCCCTGGCGCTCCTGGCGCTCACCGGCATCTGCCCCCTGATCGCCTGGAGAAAGGCCTCCTTCAAGAATTTCCGCCGGAACTTCCTGATTCCCCTGGCCGGCGGACTGGTCTCGGGAGGGCTGGCTCTGTTCCTGGGAGTGCGGAGCATGATCCCGCTGCTCTTCTATTCCGCTTGCGGCTTCGTGGCCTTCTGCGTCTTCTTCGAGTTCTACAAGGGCGCCCGGGCCCGCCAGGGCATCCGGTCCTCGTCGTTCCTGGTCGCCCTGAAGGACCTGACCCTCATGAACAAGCGCCGCTACGGCGGCTTCATCATCCACCTGGGTGTCGTCGTGGCCTTCCTCGGCATCATATCCAGCTCGTTCTTCTCCTCCGAGGAGCTGGTCACCGTGAACCGTGGCGAAGAGTTCGGGGTGGGCCGGTACACCCTCAAGTTCCATGAGCTGGTCCAGAGATCGGATCCGGAAAAGAACGTTGTCTACGCTCGAATCAGCGGATACGAAAACCAGGAACCCATCGGCAACTTCTTTCCGCAGAAGCACTTCCACCACAAGGGCCAGCAGCCCATGAGCGAAGTGGCGATTCGCCGCACCCTCATGGACGACGTCTACGTGGTGCTGTCCGGATACGACGAAGAATTGACCCAGGCGACGTTCCACGTCTTCCTCAATCCCATGGTCCAGTGGGTCTGGATCGGCATCGGCATCATGGTCCTGGCCGGAGTCTTCCTATTTTTCCCGGACAAGAAGCCGGCCGCCCGAACTCGCGTTCGACGCCGGAGAAAGAGTATTCGAACCGAAGCCGCCTGATCCGTGGACGGCGTTGCGAGGACTCGTCATGGAGCTGATCATCGCTCCCATTCTTTTCATCGGAATGGTCCTTTACGTGGCCTATCCCCTCCTATGGGGTGAGACCAAAGCGGAGCCTCCCCCGCAAGCCCCTCCGACCGACCGGCAGGCGATCTTGCGGGAGAAGGAGAATGTCGTCGCCGACCTGAAGGACATCGAGATGGACTTCCGAATGGGCAAGCTCTCGTCCCAGGATTACGAGGATCTGAAATCCGAATACGAGGAACGGGCCGTCGATGTCTTCGAGCGGGCCGAGGCGCTGGAGCGGAAGAAGACTCGAAAGACCAGAGTCTGACTCATCCCGATGGCGCTGCGGATCAGCCACCTCACCAAGCGGTTCGGGACGTTTCGGGCCGTCTCGGATCTGACCCTCCAGATCGAAGAGGGGCAATTCGTCAGCCTTTTCGGGCCCAACGGCGCCGGCAAGACGACCCTGCTGAAACTGGTTGCCGGCTTGCTCAAGCCCACGAGCGGAACCATCTCCCTCCGGTTCAACGGATCCGAACCGGCACGGCGAAACGTCGGCTACGCGTCCCACCAGAGTCTGCTCTATCAGGAGATGACCGGCATCGAGAATCTTCTGTTCTACTCGCGGCTCTACGGCGTCGCCCGGCCACGGGAACGGTCCCGCCGAGTTCTGGGGAAGATGGGGCTTTCAGGAGCCGGGGAGCAACTGGTCCGGGAGTATTCGCGGGGCATGAAACAGCGGCTCACGCTGGGCCGGGCCCTCTTGCACGAGCCCAGCCTGCTCCTGCTGGATGAACCCTACGTGGGTCTGGACCAGCAGGGCAACCGGCTCCTGACGAGGATTCTCCGAAGTCTCAAGGATGGGGACCATACCGTGCTGCTCGTGACCCATAATCTGGCGGAGGGCCTGGAACTGTGCGACCGCGTCCTGATCCAACACCGCGGATCCCTGGCGTACGACCGGACCTCCTACGGATTGGGCTGGCGAGAGGTGGAGACGGCCTACCTGCGGGCGGTGGAGGGTGAGATCGAGTCATCCCGTTCCCGGCGACCGGAGTGATGCGGACGAAGCTGTCCGACCTGTGTTGAAGGGATCTTGAATCGTGAGTTGGTGGAACCTTTACTCGGCGCTCGGATGCTGCATGCTGCTCCTGCTGGCCTGGCTCACTTCCACCAATCGCCGGGGGATCAGCTGGCGAACGTCGGCGACGGCTGCCGCCACGCTGACGGCAATGGGAGTCGTGGTCTTCTGGTGGCCCTTTTTCCGAGTCGTTCTGGTCGCCCTCAACGGCGCCGTCGCCGCACTTCTGACCGCCTCCAGCGCCGGCTCACGATTCCTCTTCGGTCCTCTCGCGGCCGGTCCCGGCCAAGAGGGCACCCTGGGCTTCATCCTGGCCTTCCAGGTTTTTCCCGCAGTGGTCTTCTTCTCGGTGATCATCTCTCTGCTCTACCACTTCGGAGTTCTTCCCTTCGTGGTGAGAACCATCGCCCGCTGGGTTCACCGCGGCTTCGGCCTCAGCGGAGCCGAAGCCCTGGCCACCAGCAGCAACCTTTTCTTCGGCGTCGAATCGACGCTGACGGTCCGGCCCTTTCTGGAGCGCATGACCCGTTCCGAGTTGATGATGCTCCTGACGTCGGGCCTCTCCACCATCGCCAGTTCGGTGCTGGCCGTGTATGCCGGTCTTCTAAAGCCCATCTTTCCCCATATCGCAGGCCACTTGATCTCGGCCTCCGTGCTGTCCATCCCCGCCGCTGTGCTGATGGCCAAGATCATCGTCCCCGAAGGAGAAGAACCGGAGACTCGGGGTTCCGTGCCTCCTCTGGGGGACGTCGGCAAGTCTCGACACTGGATGGGGAGCATCATCCAAGGCGCCAACGACGGTGTCCGGCTGTCGGTGGGAGTCGGCGCCCTCCTGATTGGTATCCTGGGATTGGTCGAGCTGTTGGACGTGATATTGGGGTCGACGGCGGGCTGGCTCTCGAGCCTGGCGCTCCAAGAGGAGTTTCGTCCGACGCTCCAAATGCTTCTGGGTTGGGTCGCCTATCCCCTCGTCCTCTGTCTGGGACTGACTCCCGACGAGTGGTCGGCCGCCGCCCGGCTCGTCGGAGAGCGCTGGATTCTGACCGAGGTGGTGGCGTATCAGGACTTGGCGAACATGGTCGCGGCCGGCAGCCTCTCGCCCCGAGGTCTCATGATCTTGAGCTACGCCCTCTGCGGCTTCACTCACGTGGCCTCCGTGGCCATCTTCGTGGGAGGCCTCTCGGTGTTGGTTCCCGCTCGAAGAAACGACTTGGCCCGCCTCAGTTGGCCCGCCTTTTGGGCGGCCACTCTCGCCACGCTCATGACCGGAGCGGCGGCGGGAGTCTTTTACCACGGTCAGGAAGGGTTGATGGGGCTTTGAGTCCCATTCGGAACGCGATGGGTGGACTAGGTCTGATCTGGACGCTGGCCGAGAAGGATCTTCGAATCGAACTCCGATCCCGTCAGGCTTTTTTCACGACCCTGTTCTTTTCTTTCCTGATTCTGATGGTCTTCAACTTCGCGTTCGACCCGGCGAGCCCGGCCACGCGAAAGGCGGCCCCGGGAATTCTCTGGGTAGCCCTGATCTTTCCCGGCGTGATTCAGCTCAATCGCTCGTTTCAGTCGGAGAGGGAAGAAGGAACGCTGCTCGGGGTCTTGCTCTCCCCTATGGACCGGGGATTCATCTTTTTCGGCAAGTTCCTGGCCAATTGGATCTTCCTGCTGGTCGTCGACTTGCTGACCCTGGTCATCTTCATGGCCGTCTACAATTTTCCCCTGACTTCGGCCACGCTCTGGATGCTGCTTTTAATCCTCCTCTCCAGCCTGGGTTTTTCGGCTGTGGGGACGTTGTTCGGAGCCATGGTTTCCAACCTCCGGACCCGGGAGGTCCTGCTTCCCATTCTGCTTTTCCCCATCGTCATACCGGTGATCCTGGCGGCGGTGAACGGCAGCACGGAGGTGCTGCTGGGGAAAAAGTTCCGCTTACTCTTCCAATGGATTAAGATATTGGTCGCCTTTGACGTGATCTTCCTGGCAGCCTCCTATCTGGTATTCGAGTATGTGGTCGAAGAATCTTGATTCGGACCGGCAGGCGATTCGCCGTTACACGGCGTGGGCCGGTTGGCTTCTGGCGCCCGCTTACGTTCTGGGAGCGTTGGCCCTCTACGCCGCCTTCCTATACGCGCCCACGGAGCGTGTCATGGGCGATGTCCAGCGGATCTTCTACTTCCACGTGGGTTCCGCCTGGAACGCTTTTCTGGCCTTTCTGGTGGTCTTTCTTGCCAGCATTGCGTATCTCAAGACCGGACGCATCAAATGGGACCAGTTGGCCGTCGCGTCCACCGAGGTGGGCGTGGTGTTCACCACCATCACTCTGGTCACCGGATCGATCTGGGCCAAGCCGATCTGGTTCACCTGGTGGCCCTGGGGCGACCCTCGGGTCACGACCACCCTGGTGCTGTGGCTGATGTACGTCTCGTACCTCATCCTCCGGAGCAGCCTTCCCGAGGGAGATCAGAAATACAAGTTTTGTGCCGTGCTGGGCATCGTCGGTTTCATCAACGTCCCCATCGTCTGGATGTCCATCCGCTGGTGGAGAACCCACCATCCGGTGGTCATCACTTCCAGCGGCATGAACCTGGAAGCGAGGATGGTGCACGCGCTTTTTATCTCGGTATTCGCTTTCGCGGCCCTCTATGCGGCCCTTCTCTGTTTGAGAACATCCATGCGTCTACAGGAACGCCAGACTCAGGAAATGGAAGTGGAGGTCATGGCCAAATGACGGAGGGAGGATCATGATCGGCTATCTATTCGCCGCCTACATGGTCATCTGGACACTTCTGTTTGTCTACCTGCTCCACATCACCCGGACCCAGCGCCGGTTGGGCCGGCGGCTGGAATCGCTGGCCGCGGAGATCCGGGACCGCGGCGGCAGTCCCCCCAACTCCCGGTCCTGAAATCCGGGGGCGGGCGGCCGCCCTTGACAGCCCCAAGATCGAATCTTACTAGTCATTAGCTACTTACATAGGCAGGAGGAAGTCCGAAATGTCGAGAATTATCGGTATCGATTTGGGAACCACGAACTCAGTCGTGGCGGTGATGGAGGGGAACAAGCCGACCGTCATCGCCAACCAGGAAGGCGGACGGACTACCGCTTCAGTCGTCGCCATCACCAAGAGCGGCGAGCGGCTGGTGGGTCAGGTCGCCAAGCGCCAAGCCATTACCAATCCCGAGAACACCGCCTACTCCATCAAGCGTTTCATGGGGCGCAAGTTCAACGAAGTGAATGAAGAGATCGGGATGGTCCCCTATAGAGTCAGCGCCGCAAGCAATGGCGACGCTCGGGCGGAGTTGGGTGGCAGGAATCATTCGCCGCCCGAGGTGTCGGCCATGATCCTTCAGAAGCTCCGGTCCGCCGCGGAGGAGTATCTGGGCGAAAGCGTGAACCAGGCAGTGATCACTGTACCCGCCTACTTCAACGACTCGCAGCGGCAGGCGACCAAGGACGCTGGGAAGATCGCGGGCCTGGAGGTCCTGAGGCTCGTGAACGAGCCGACTGCAGCCGCGCTGGCCTACGGTTTGGAGCAGAAGACAGACCAGACCATCGCCGTCTTCGACTTCGGCGGCGGCACGTTTGACTTCTCGATCCTGGAAGTCGGAGAGGGAATCGTCGAGGTCAAGGCCACCAACGGCGACACACACCTGGGCGGCGACAACATCGACCAGCGCCTCATCGACTGGGTGGTCGACGAGTTCCAGAAGGACCAGGGGATCGATCTCTCCCGGGACAAGATGGCCCTGCAACGGCTGAAGGAGGCGGCGGAAAAGGCCAAGACGGAACTCTCCACAACCCAGGAGACCGACATCAATCTGCCCTTCATTACGGCGGATGCCAGCGGACCCAAACACTTGAACCTGAAGCTGACCCGGGCCCGGTTCGAGCAGTTGGTGGAAAACCTGCTGCAAAGGACCGTGGAACCCTGTCGTCAAGCTCTTGCCGACGCCGACATGAGCCCTCAGGAAGTGAACGAGGTGGTTCTCGTCGGCGGCTCCACGCGGATACCGAGAGTGCACGAGATCGTCCGCGATTTCTTCGGCAAGGAGCCTCACAAGGGAGTCAATCCGGACGAGGTCGTAGGCGTGGGCGCCGCCGTCCAAGCCGGTGTCCTGGGCGGAGAGGTCAAGGACGTCCTGCTCTTGGACGTCACCCCGCTGTCACTCGGTATCGAGACGCTGGGAGGCGTGGCCACCGTGCTGATTCCCAGGAACACGACCATTCCTACGCGCAAGAGCGAGGTCTTTTCCACCGCCGCCGACAGCCAGACTTCGGTGGAGGTCCACGTCCAGCAGGGGGAGCGGCCCATGGCCAGAGCCAACAAGTCCCTGGGCCGTTTTCACCTGTCGGGGATTCCGCCGGCTCCCCGGGGCATCCCACAGATCGAGGTCACCTTCGACATCGACGCCAACGGCATCCTCAACGTCAGCGCCAAGGACCTGGGAACCGGAACCGAGCAGAAGATCACCATCACCGGTTCCAGCGGACTCAGCGACGACGAGATCCAGCAGATGGTGAGGGAGGCCGAGGACCACAGCGAGGAAGACCGGCAGAAGAAGGAGGAGATCGAGGCCCGGAACCAAGCCGACAACCTGATCTATTCCACCGAGAAACTGGTCAAGGACAACGGGGACAAGATCCCGGACTCTGACGTCAAAGCCGTCGAGGCTGCCATCGCCGAGACTCGCAAGGCCATGGAGGAAGGAGACGTCGAGGCCATCAGGCAGAGCGTGGAGAAACTGCAACAAGCCTCGCACCAGGTGGCTCAGGCCATGTACCAACAGACTCAACAGTCAGGAACAACCGAGTCCCAACCGGGCGGACCCGGCGGGCCGGAGAATCCTACGGCCGGCGGTCAAGAGGATGACGAACAGGTGATCGACGCCGAATACGTCGACGTGGACGACAAAAAGTAGGGGCTCCCCTTGTGGGTGCCCTCT
Organism: Acidobacteriota bacterium; assembly: GCA_965231825.1. GTDB lineage: Bacteria > Acidobacteriota > UBA6911 > RPQK01 > JAJDTT01 > JAJDTT01. The sequence continues at coordinate 834,930 of OZ246889.1, forward strand.
TCGACCCAATGCGGAGCAAGACAGAACCAGACGAAGCGTCGGCGGCTGGAAAGCCGCCGTTCCACCGGTACCGACTGAAGATGTCAGCAGAAATCGATCTCGGCCATATTCTGCTCGACCTTCCGGAGACGATCCCTCAACTTGGCGTAGGTTCGCCCCCTTCTCCTCCGGGCCATCTGCGAGTCGGCGTCCCTCGACGAGAGTTCCTTGACCCGGCGGAAGGAGTGTTCCAATTCGGGAAGGATCCTGGCGGTGCGGGTGGGGTCATAGGGAATGCAGACCCGGTCCAGTCCCAACTCCGTGAAGATCACCAGATAGCGCGCGCTGGTGATGTCCGGACAAGCGATTTTCCTGGATCCGGCGTGGATCTCAAAACCCAGAATGGTGTCCATGATCCGGGGGCGGCACTTCCTTCCCGGCAGGCTCACAAAGCGCACGCGTTCGCCCAGAACATGGTCTCTGTAGAGGGCCTCGATGCGGCCCATCTCAAATTGGATGCCTTCCGTGTCCATTTCTTGTAAGGGCTCACCCAAGGACGAAGCTCACTTCTAGATTCTACCCAATTCTATCGTCGCGGCCCCTCCACCGGATGCTGGAGCCATATCCAGCCCGCATTTCTCATCGTACGCGTCCCGACTTGGTGAGAAACGCAGGCTTGCCCATCGATCGGCTTTGGTAACATGTTAATCGAAATGGCCATGTTCACAGTCTGCAGCCTGGCCTTCTGGCAGCAGATCCAGGAGACGCTCAGTGGTCTCTACGAGACCGTCGTTGAGTATGGAGGGCCCGCCCTGTTGTTGGTGGCGCTGGCCGATTCCTCTTTCCTTTCCATTCCCGAAGGAAACGACATTCTGATCATTGCTTTGTCCACCGGACAGCCCTGGGACCTCATGTCCTATTACGTGATCATGACCATCACCGGATCCGTCCTGGGATGCACGCTCCTGTACAGCGTCGGCCGTCGAGGCGGGAATTTCGTGAAGAGGAGGTTGTCCGAGGAAAGACGAAACGAGATGCGGAGACTGTACGACCGCTGGGGGATCTGGACCCTCCTGGTGCCGGCCGTCCTCCCCCCGCCGACTCCCTTCAAGATCTTCGTTCTTTCTGCCGGCCTCTTCCGGATCCCTCTGGGGCGATTTATCGTGTTGATCTCTCTGGGCAGGAGCATCCGGTACTTCATGTGGGGAATCTTGGCAGTTCTCTATGGGGAGGCCGCCAAGCAGGTCCTCCAAGAGGAAATGAAAACCGTCGGCATCGTCCTTTTCCTGTCCCTGGTCGCCGTTTTGACGGGAGTCGTCCTGATCCGGAGAAGAAAACGAAAAAAGGCTTTCTCCGGGGAGGCCACGTGATCCCACCGGCCGCCGGTTCGGCAGGGCGCGCGCTGCTCGCGATCCTGATGCTGGCGCTGCTGCCGGCCGGCTGCAGAAAGGTCATCAAAACCAAGGTCCGGGTCGAAACGGCTCCTGCCCACCGGCTGGCTCTGAAGTCCACACTCCCGGATCTGGTCCAGCGGATCAACACGACATACGCCGGAGTGGAAAGCCTCGTCGTCAAGGTGAGGTTGGAGCTGGAAGGGCACTCTCCGGACGCCGGTTACAATGAGCGTTATCGAAAGGCGCCCTCCCAGCTCATCGCCAAGCGCCCCGATGCGATCCGCATCAACGTGCTGAATCCGTTGACTCGAACCACCGTCATCGCCATGGCCAGTCGACAGGCCAGATTCCAGATCTGGGCGCCCACGAAGAACAAGTTCGTCACCGGAAGCACCCATTTGGAGCGCGATTACGACAATCCCCTGTACAACGTCCGGCCGGAGCACGTGCTTCCGGCCATCCTGATCGAGCCGCTTCCGGCTGAACCGGGAGCACGAGTCTTCCTGGTCGAGGAGGAGGACGCCAAATCCAAGTATTACGTCATCTATGAGCTTCACCGCCGTAAACTGCGCCCGAACAGGAGGCTCTGGATCGAGCGCAGCAAACTGGAGTTGGTGCGCCAGGACTACTTCGACCCTGAAGGCCGGATTTCCAGCTCGATCCGTTACACCGCTCCCGCCGCTCTGGGCCAGGTGGTCGTCAACACTGAAGTCGTGCTGGAACGCCCCCCGGAACGTTACACCCTAAGGCTCCATTTGCAGCCGAAGAGCCTGAAAATCGACCGTGAGTTGGAGAAACGCCACTTTCAACTGCCGGTCCCTCCGGGCGCCGAAACGATCACTCTCGAATAGCCGCGAACAGGAGGGGGTACAGTTTTGCCCCCTCACGCTCCCCGGAATCGCGGGTAGCAAACTCCCGCTCCCGGCGCTTGTCCTTTCCTCGAATCCGGAGCCGTTGAAGCCCGCTTCCGAACCGGTATACAATGATTGTTGCGGCTACCCTGGATTGTCCGACTAAGGCGCGCGGCCGAGAGGGCTCCCGTCATTTGAACTCCGTTTGGGGGCTCTCCTGAATGAGGCACATTCTGGAAATGGATCGAGACAAGAATCTGGTGGTGGCCGAGGACCTCCAGATGGTCTTCCGCATCGGGAAGATGGAGGTTCCCGCTCTGCGCGGTATCAACCTGAAAGTCCGCACCGGCGAGTTCCTGGCCATCATGGGACCCAGCGGTTGCGGCAAATCCACCCTGCTCCATCTCCTGGGCGGACTCCTGACCCCCTCTTCAGGCCGGATCTGGATCGACGGCGTGGAAATGAGCCGGATCAGGGATGCGGAAAGAACCGAGATCCGCAAGGCGAAGATCGGATTCGTCTTTCAACGATTCAATCTCCTGCCAACCCTGACGGCCCGGCACAACATCGAGCTGGCGTGCCGCATTCATGGCAACGGCCATCAGAACGAGGCCCGAACTCGAGAGATATTCCAGCTATTGGGGCTGGAGGGCAAGATGGATCACAAACCCTCCGAACTTTCAGGTGGTGAACAGCAGCGCATCTCCGTGGCGCGCGCGGTCATCAATCGTCCCGCCTTGCTTCTGGCGGATGAACCTACCGGAAACCTGGATTCCCAGAACTCCGACAACGTGCTCTCCATCCTGAAGGAGCTGAATCACCGTTACAACCAGACCATCCTGATGATCACCCACAATCCGGATGCGGCCGCCGCCGCCAGCCGTGTGATCCGGATGAAGGATGGCCGGCTTGTGAGCTTGGATTCCGAGTAATACCCGCCACAGTCGGCTGACGAGCCAGCCAGCCCATTCCCGGTCAGAATTCGATGACGTTGACGTCGGGAGGCAACTCCAGATCGAATCTGGAAGCTGGCAGGTTCAGGTTCAAGCGGACGTCTTCGAACCGGATCAGCAGATAGTCGCGCGTGGGCTCCACCAGCTTCTGCTGAATGGGGACCCAGAGGCGACCATCGACCCAGAGCACGATTCGGGAGAAAAAGGCGGAGACTTTGCTGGATCGGGGAGTCAATTCGAGAGCGTAGGTCTGCCGGTCGCCAATCATCTCCGGGCCCAGCCATCGGATGGCATAGGCCTCGCTGAGGGCTTCCTTCTTGGAGGTGAAGCCCAGCAGCAGGAATTCGGCTCGATCCTTTCTCGCCCCCAGATCGTACCGGTTGGCCTGCTTGAGAAGCGGCTGATAGAAGGTCCCCTTTCCGTCATTGATCAGGAGGGTGCTCAAGCCGGGTTCCGTGATGTCTCTCCTCAAGCGGATCGCCTCATTGTCCCGGAGAAAATGAAATTCACCGCGCTCTTCCTGGTCGAACTCCTCCAGAATGTCGGTCCATTTCCTCTGGACTATTTTGGCGCTCATGGAACGAAGATTGCTGCCTCGCCGATCCATGTTCTCCAGAACCGACTCCAGACCGGGGGCCGCTTGGGCCGTCTCCGCGGCCTCCAACGGAAGAGCGGTGACGAAACCGATCATCAGAAAGATGAGCGAGATCAGCGGCCCTGATTCCATTCGTTCCAAGGCAGTGCGCTCTCCTACCTGGATGGCAGCAGGATCCGTCTGCTGAAGGTCTGGACCTGGGTATTCTTCGGGTCGGGCACGATCTCTCTCGGACTTTCCGGCTCCTGCCTCTTGGAAAAGAGGGAGCCGTCGAAGACCGTGGCCGGAGTCAGAAAAATAAAGCCCAGGATCATCACACAGACCACATCGTAGCGCCAGGTTCCGCGAACGTATCGCATCGACCCCGCCGCCACCCGGCCGGAGCGCCCCTGACTTCGCCGCGGCTCGGCCGGTCTCATCTGCGATCGAGTGTGGAGAATGCGGTGAATCACCGTCCAGTTTCCGATGACGGCAATGGCCCAAAGGACGGGCTCCATGGAGTAGAAGGAACCGATGATGAGCAGGACCAGGCGTTCGGGACGTTCCAGGAAACCGACCTTGCAACTGGGAATCAGGCATTCGGCCCGGGCCCTGGTGTAGCTGATCAGAACCGATCCCATCATGGCTATGCTCACCAATACGACGTAGGTGAACCGGTCCTGTTGGCCGTAGTAAATGATGAGCCCCAGGTAAATGATCAGGTCCGAGTACCGGTCCATGACCGAATCGAAGAAGGCCCCGAAGGGAGTCGCGGTGTTGGCGGTTCGGGCCACCATGCCGTCCACCATGTCGAACAGGCCGGCGAGAATCAGAACCAGGCCGGCGGTAACGAAGTGGCCGTTTGCGAAAACGAAAGCGGCCCAGATGCTGGTGACGAATCCCAGAATGGTGAGGTGATTGGGCTTGACGCGCAAGGTCATGAGTACCCACACGATTCCCCTCAGGATGACCCGGGCTCCCTGGCCGATGGTTTGCGAAATCATGGATTCTCTCCCCGACTCAGAACAGCTTGAATCGGATGGTCAGGAATTTCCTGGGATCCTGCCGGAAGTCATGGATCAACTTCACCATTTCCGAGGTCAGGTGATTCAGATTCTCGTACAGCGCTTCGTCCTTCGCCAACCGGCCCAAGGTTCCCTCACCGTCGTGAATGTCCTCCAGGAACACCGCCATCTGGTCCATGGTTCGCCGCATGTCCACATAGAGTTGATCATCCGTGGACAGTCGTCCCAGCGTGCCCTCTCCGGCTTCCATGCGCTTGGCAATGGACTCGATGCCGGCCGTGGTCCGTTCGATCCCGTCGTAGAGCGAGGGATCCTTCGAGAGCTTTCCCAGAGTGCCCTCCCCTTGCTCGATTCGCCTGATGATTTCATCCATCCGGGCGGAAATGCCCCGGATGCTCTGGTAGATGTCATCCTCACGAATGAGGCTGGGAACGGTCCCGGATCCTTCGATGAGGCGTTCGACGAGCGTAGCCACTCTTTCGCTGGTCTGCTGGGTCGAGGCCATGATCTTGTTGATGTTGTTGAAGAATTCGGGATTGGTCAGAAACTGGCCGACGGTGCCCTTCCCTTCGCCGAGTCCCTGCATGATATCTTCCAGCCGCCCGGACAGAGCCTCGACGTTGACCAGCACGTCGTTGGCTCCGAGGATCAGTTCCCTGAAACCGGGCTCGGTGGAACCGGTGATCACCACCACCTCATCGGTCTCCATGCCGAACCAGGTCTCGAATTCCTCCAGGACCACCAACGCAGGCTCATTGGATCGCCCCAGCGACACCTCAACGTACTTGTCACCCAACAGTCCGATAGACCCCAGGGAGATGTTGCTGTCCCGCTGGATCCAGACCCGGTATTCCTGCTTGATGTTCAGGTAGACTTCCACGTTCTGGAGCCGCCACCGAACCCTTTCGATCCGTGACTGGATCTGCTTGAGACGCTCCTCGTCGGGAGGCTGCTTGAGACGCTCCTCCGCCGCCAGTTTTTCCAGCTCGCCGATCTGCGCCAGGTTGATCTGGTTCGACTCGGTCGGAGGCATCTCACCCGGCTTGGAGATCTTGATCCGCGAGACGTTCCCGGCTTCGACGCCCCCGATAAGGACAATGTCCGACGGTTTCAATCCGGAAGTGTCATTGAGATACGTCTTGGCTCGAAACGTCTCCTCCAAGAGTCCGACCCGGGTGCCGATGTTGAAGACGGCCAAAGCCAGAATCGCCATGGTGACAATGGCGAAAATCCCGACTTTGAGTTCGGCGAGGCGGGTCGGTCTCCCTCTGCCTCTGTTCATGCTTTTTCCCCACGGCTCCCTGAGCCCCGCCGCTCCAAGACTTCACGATGGAAATCCCTAGGAGCCTGCGCGGCAGAAATTGATCTACTGCACAGACTTCTGGGAGACTCAGGCCAGGAACTCACGGACGTATTCGTCACCGTCCTCCCGGGAGGGGTCTCCCCCCTCGTAATGGATTCGCCCAGCCTCGATCATGATGAACCGAGTGTTTCGCAACGTCGTTTTCGGGTCCACCGGCCTGAAACCGACGGTGCCATCCGGCGCCTTCGTGGACACTTCTCCCGAAAGGGCGCGAACCGCCTGCAGGTCGTTGGTGACCAGAATCCCGGTCACGCCCTCCAGGTCCCGCAGTCTCATGATGAGTTCGCAGGTGATTCTGCTGGTGATGGGATCAAGTCCCGCCGTCGGCTCATCGTAGAGCATGATCCTCGGGTTGCCCATCAATGCCCGGGCGATGGCCACACGCCTTTTCATTCCCCCCGACAGTTCCGAGGGCATCTTGTCGATTGCATCCTGCAATCCCACAAATCCCAGGAGCCGAAACACCCAGTTGTCAACCTGCTCCATCGTATATTCATCGGACTCGAGGATCCGATAGGCCACATTGTCCCTGACCGTCAGGGAATCGAAGAGAGCTCCCTCCTGGAATACGATGCCGATCTTTCGCCGAATCGGCATCAAATCCTCCTCTCGAAGGCGGGTGATCTCCTCGCCGTCCACGAACACGGAACCGGAATCGGGACTGACCAAGCCCACCACCATTTTGAGGATGGTTGATTTTCCCGACCCCGATCCGCCCATCAGGACCATGGTTTCGCCGCGGCGAACCTCCATGTCGAAATCCTGGAGCACGGTGTGATCGTCATATTTCTTGGTGACATTCTCGAAGCGAATCACACTCAATGCCACAACTCCAGAATCAGCTTACCCAGAAAGAAATCGGCCACGATCACCAGGATCGAAGCCGTCACCACCGCCTGCGTCGTATTGCGGCCGACGCCCCGGGTTCCGCCCCGGGTCCCCAAGCCGTAGTAGCAGCCCACGGACCCGATGATAAAGCCGAACACGACCGGCTTCATCAAGCCCTCCAGCACGACATTGTAGTCGATGGATCGAAGCGCCGTATTCCAGTAGAGGGCCGTATTCAACCGGAGATTGTAGAACGACACGATCCACCCTCCGACCAACCCGAATACGTCTGCGATCACGGTCAAGAGGGGCACCATGGTGGTACAGGCGATAATCCTTGGTGTCGCCAATTTTTTCGACGGATCCGTCCCGAGAGCCCGCATCGCGCTGATCTGCTCCGTCACCACCATCGAAGCCAACTCCGAGGCAATGCCCGAACCCGCCCGGCCGGCCAGCATCAAGGCGGTCAGCACGGGTCCCATTTCCCGGATCAGCGACAGGGAGATCAATTGTCCCATCAGATTCACGGCGCCGAATGCCTTGAGCGATTTGGAGGTCTGCAAGGCCAGAACGCCGCCGGTGAAAAAACCGACGAGGACCACGATCAGAATCGAACGGACCCCGATGGTCTCCATCTGCTGGAACGTATCCTGGATGTAGCGTGGACGGCGGAAGACGTTGGTGACGCTTCGAATGGTGAGGGAGACGAACTCCTCGACCTCGTACAGGAAATTGTAGAGGAAGCCCATGGTCACCCTCGGCGCCGGCCGCTCCCGCCGGCGGCAATCTGATTAATGTTAGACTATGAGGCCTCCACAATGCGGAGACCGCTGCCATCAGGGGCAGCCGGAAGCGGGCCGAGAAAGCCCGGAGATTCTACCAGAGAAGGCGGTTCGCTTCCAAGCAACGTCTTTAGTAACAGCAGGTTCCGGATAAACCACCATGTTGCGATTCCTCACTTCCGGCGAGTCTCACGGCAAGGGCCTCATCTCCACCATAGAGGGCTTTCCGGCCCAGGTGCCCGTCGACGTGGAGTTCATCAACGCCGATCTGCGGCGGCGAATGGGCGGATACGGACGGGGCCTCCGCATGAAGATCGAGAGCGACCAAGTGGACATTTTCGCGGGTGTCCGCAACGGCGAGACGCTGGGATCGCCCATCGCCTTCATCATCCACAATCGGGACTGGGTGAATTGGACCGAGGTCATGAGCGTGGAACCCAATCCCGAGGGGGTCCGCAAGCGGCAGGTCACGCGGCCGCGTCCGGGACATGCCGATCTCGTGGGCGCACTGAAGTACCAGTTCAAGGACATGCGCAACGTCCTGGAACGTTCCAGCGCGCGCGAAACCGCCTCGCGAGTGGCGGTCGGCGCATTCTGCAAGTTGCTGCTCCGGGAGCTGGGAATCCAGGTCTACAGCCATGTCATTTCGGTCCGGAACGTTCGGATCTCCGACAAACTTCTGGACTTGGTCTCCGTCGATCTGATCCCCCGGATCGAGTCCTCGGAGCTGCGGTGCTGCGACCCGGCGCTGGACGAGTCCATGAAGGCGGCTGTGGACGACGCCATCGACCGGGGAGACACCATAGGCGGTACGTTCGAAGTCCGTGCCGCCGGAGTTCCCCCGGGACTGGGGAGCCATGTCCACTGGGACCGGAAGCTGGACGGCCGTATGGCCCAGGCCCTCATGTCCATCAACGCCATCAAGGCGGTGGAAACCGGCAGCGGCTTGGATCAGGCTCCGATGGGCAGCGAATTTCACGACGAGATCTTCTACGACGATCAGAAAAGAGAATTCTACAGGAAGACCAACCGCGCCGGCGGCATCGAGGGAGGGACTTCCAACGGCCAGGAAATCATCGTTCGCGCCGTGGTCAAACCCATCGCCACCCTCAAGCGGCCGCTGATGTCAGTGAACCTGGAGACGAAGCAACCGTTCAAGGCCCAGTACGAACGTTCGGACACCTGTGTGGTTCCAGCGGCCGGAGTCATCGGCGAAGCCATGGTGGCCATCGTGCTGGTCCAGGCGATTCAGGAAAAGTTCGGCGGAGACAACCTGTCCGAACTCAAGAACAACCTGGAGAGCTTCCGCGAGCGGGTGCGGAATATGTGACCCCCGCCGGACTTCCTGGACCTCGGAATGATCAGACCCATCCTCAAGTTCGGGGCCCCTGAACTTCAGGCCAAGAGTGAACCGGTCGAGACCTTCGACCGGAAGTTGCGAGATCTGGCCCGGGACATGCTGGAGACCATGTACGCCGCGCCCGGAATCGGCTTGGCGGCGCCGCAGGTGGGAGTCAACGTCCGGCTCCTGGTCGTGGATATCAGTGCCGGGGAAGAGAAAGGGAACCAGATCATTCTGGTCAATCCGGAGATTCTCGAACGGGAGGGGGAGCAGAAGGGGGAGGAGGGGTGCCTCAGCATCCCCGGGTTCACGGCCACGGTGGCTCGGCCGCAGCGGATTCGAATCGCCGGACAGGACTCCCGGGGAAACCGGATCGAATTGGAGGCCGAGGACCTTCTCGCTCGGGCCCTCTGCCATGAGGTGGACCACCTGGACGGGATTCTCTATCTGGACCGGATTTCCTTTTTCAAACGAGACCTGATCAAACGCAAGATCCGCAAGTTGATCCGCTCCGGGGACTGGTGATGGGAGGAGCCTGCGCGGCAGAAATCGATCTACGGCGCAGACTCCGAGTCCTGTTTCTGGGGACGCCCGATTTCGCCCGGACGTTTCTCGAGGCATTGGCTCGGAATCAAACCCGGCTCGGCGTGGAGCTGGCCGGGGTTGTTACTCAGCCGGACCGAAGGAGCGGCCGGGGGCGCAATTTGTCGCCGCCTCCGGTCAAGGTCACGGCCCTGCAGCTCCAGCTGCCGATCTTTCAGTGCGCCAGGATCCGAGGCAACGTCGAGGCCCTGGAATTCCTCAGGCAAATTCGGCCCGACGTCATGGTGGTCGTCGCCTTCGGACAGATTCTTCCGCGCGAGTTCTTCGACTGGCCTCCCTTCGGCAGCGTCAATGTCCACACTTCCCTCCTGCCCCGATACCGCGGCGCCGCGCCCGTCGTGCACGCCATTCTGAAAGGAGAGAAAGAGACCGGAGTGACCATTATGAAGTTGGATGCGGGCATGGATACGGGTGATGTGCTGGCCCAAGCCAGGACCTCCATCGGACCCGACGTCACCTCCGGAGCACTCGAACGGCAACTCTCCCGGCAAGGTGTCGAACTCCTGCTCGAGACCCTGCCCTCTTACCTTTCGGGTGGTCTCACGGCTCGCCCTCAAGACCATGAGCGAGCGACGCTCGCCCCTCTCATCCGGAAAGAGGACGCGCGTATCGACTGGACCCGGCCGGCATCCCGGATTCATGACCGGATCCGTGCCTTCAACCCCCGGCCCGGCGCCTTTACCTGTTTTCGGCGGGAGCGCCTGAAGATCTGGCGAAGCCGCAATCCTCAGGGCTCGCCCTCCCCGGTCCCAAGCGGCCAGATTCGCACCACCGAAAAGGGCGCCATTCTCGTGGGATGCGGCGAAAACAGTTCGCTGGAGCTCCTGGAACTCCAGATGGCAAACCGCGGCCGCCTGCGGGCCCGCGACTTCATCAACGGGATGAATCTGAGGACGGGAGAACGTCTGGGAGCTCCCGGGTGAGGCGCACGCCCAGGTCCGTGGCCCTGCGGGTGCTCCTGAACAGCGCAAGCGGCCGGCGGGTCTCCCTGGAAACTCATTTCGAATCCTCCGATTTCGGATCTCTTCCGGATCGCGATCGGCGCCTGGCGACGGAACTGGTCTACGGCGTCCTGCGACACCGCTCCCTCCTGGACTATCAACTGGATTCTTTGTTGGAGCGGCCCCGGTCCCGGTTGGATCCGGAAATACTCCAGATATTGCGTGTGGGCCTGTTTCAACTCAACTATCTGAGAATTCCGGTCCGGGCCGCGGTCCACGAGTCGGTCCGGCTCTGCAAGGAATTCCGAAAGTCCTCCGCCGGCCCCCTGGTCAACGCCGTCCTCCGCCGCTTTCTCCGGAACCGGACCGCTGCGCCGGATGCGGACGACGCTCGGAGTCTGTCCATCCGCCACAGTCATCCCGAATGGCTCGTGCGCCGGTACCTCTCGAGATACGGCCCCGAGGGAACGCGGGCGATTCTGGAGAGAAACAACCGCCGTCCGCTGCTGCACCTCTGGGTCAACCCATTCCGAACGACGCGGGAGAAATTCTGCCGGCGGCTGGACCGGGAAGGAGTCCCCTTTCAAATTCATCCCCGCCTTCCCCATTGCGTCAGGGTGAACTCCAGGTCATTCGCCAAGCATCCCCTCTATCTTCGGGGCCACTGCTTCCTGATGAGTCCGGCCAGTCAGGAGGTGGCTCAAATGGGGAACCTTGGCCGGTGCCGGGTTATCGGTGATTTCTGCGCGGCTCCGGGGGGGAAATCCTTCATTCTTCAGGCCCGCAAGCGATCCGATGCCCGTGTTTTCTGTTGCGATCTCAGTTTGCCCCGTCTACGGCAGATGAGAGCCAGAGCGGACCTCTACCGGATCCCGCAACTGCGGATTGTGCGGGCCGATCTGGCCCACCCCCCGTTTCGGAACCGCTTCGACTTCATCCTGCTGGATGTCCCCTGCACCGGGACCGCCACCTTGAGGGCCAACCCGGACATCCGGTGGCGGCTTGCCGAGGAGGACGTCCGACGAATGGCCCGGATACAGCATTCCCTTTTGCGGAGCAGTTTCCGCATGTTGCGTCCCGGAGGGCAGTTGATCTACGCCACCTGCTCCACGGAACCGGAGGAGAACCATGAGGTGGTTGAAGATCTGCTCGACGTGGAACCGGGGGCCAGGTTGCTGCGGCAGCCGGGGGAGGAATTCTTGAAGCGCGAGGCGTTCTTCGCCGCTTGTCTGGTTCGGAAGGGAGAGGGGACTTTCAGCCCTCCCACGCCTCCCGGAATCGGGGGTTGAAGACCGCCGCTCCGACGCTTGTTACTTCGGAATTCGGCCGCAAGAAAGCCGCCGGTCCCAGTGGGCCGCAAGAAAGCTGCCCCTCCTGTTCGGCGACCAGGAAGTCGCCGCTCCCGGCGCTTGGAGTCACCCCTGGCGGTATGGTAGCGTGTTTCCTCCGCAAGTAAAGACCCAGCATGGTTTCCAAGAGGCGAAAAAAGAAGAGTTCGGGAAAATGGCGCAATGCGTTTATGACCGTGGTCAAGCTGGGCCTGCTGGCGGGCGTCCTGATGGTCGTCTTCCTTCTCAGCCTGAACATCAGCATGCGTATGGCGACGCGGGCGACGGAGGTCGTGGTCCCGACCGTCATCCGAGTCGACATGGAGCAGGCAAGAGAACAGCTGGAAGCGGCCAGTCTGGGGATGGAGGTGGCGGGAGAAGTCTACGACGCTTCGATTCCCAACGGTGCCGTCGTTTCTCAGCTGCCCACTCCAGGAGAACGCATCAAGGCCAACGGACGAGTCAAAGTGATGGTGAGCCTGGGAGTCCAACACAGTCCGGTTCCCGATCTCATCGGGTCCACACAGCGGGTCGCCCGCCTGATGACGCAACAGTCCGGTTACGAGATCGGACACACCAGCGAGATCTTCCTCGCCGACGTGGAGTCGGACCAGATCATCCGTCAAGTCCCCAATCCGGGATCCGCGACAGTCCTCACGGCCCGGGTCGATGTCCTGGTGGGTAAGAAGCGGGTCCAGCGCTACATCATGCCTGATTTCAGGGATCTCGATCTGAACCGGGTCCGGTCTCTCATTCGGAAGAACGGCTTCGAGTCGCCAACGGTCAATTACACCAGGGGGGCCAGGAGGACTCGGGGCAGGGTGGTCCGTCAATATCCCGAGCCGGGGAACATGTTGAAGGAAAACGATACCATCATTCTGGAGGTCGCAACCTGATGCCTTGGATCGCCCCATCTCTACTCTCGGCCGACTTTCTCGACCTGGGTGGTTCCGTCAGGGAAATGGAGCAGGCAGGATGCCGGATCCTGCATCTGGACGTCATGGACGGACATTTCGTCCCCAACCTGAGCTTCGGACTGCCGGTGATCGAGGCGGTGCGCAAGCAATCTGACCTGGTCCTGGATGTCCACCTCATGATCTCCAACCCGGAAGACATGGCGGATGCATTCATCGATGCGGGAGCGGACTATCTGAGCGTCCAATATGAAACAGTTCTGCATTTGGACCGTCTAATGGACAGGATCCGGGAAAAGGGGGCCAAGCCGGGCGTGGCCCTGAACCCGCACACTCCGGTTGGAGTCTTGGAGGAAATCCTTCCCAAGTGCCATCACGTCATGATCATGTCGGTGAACCCAGGTTTCTCGGGACAGCGATTCATTGCCACAAGCTTCGACAAAATGAGAAAATTGAAAGCGATGGCGGACCGGGACAATCTCCGGGTGAAGATCGAGATCGACGGCGGCATCAAACCCGCCAATACACAGGATGCGGTTCGGGCTGGAGCAGAGATCCTCGTGGCCGGTTCGGCCATTTTCGGGACTCCCTCTCCAAGCGAGACGTTTCGGCGAATGCAGACTCTGGCTGACGAGGCTTGTCCGTAAATCCAAATGGGGACAGTGAAAATGAGAACCGTTATCAGGCTGACCTTGCTGGCAAGCGCCCTGATCCTTCTGGCCTCCTGCGGCGGCCGCAAGGGCGCGGATCTTCAGGAGGGGGCCGTGGCGCCCGACAAGACCCTCTTCGAAAACGGGATGAAGTTCCTGGGGAAGAAACACTTCATCAAGTCGCGCCTCTCATTCCAGACGCTCATCAGCACCTATCCCGAGAGCGAATACACACCGACGTCGTTCCTCTCCATCGCCGACTCCTACTACGAGGAGGGAGGCAAGGAGAACCTGCTCCAAGCAGAAGCCCAGTACAAGGACTTCATCATTTTCTACCCCACCCATGAAAGCGCGGACAACGCCCAGATGAGGATCGCCGCCATCAACTACCGGCTCATGAAGCCTCATGACCGGGACCCCACCTACACCCGCAAGGCGGAGATCGAACTGAAGAAGTTCCTGGACGACTTCCCGGACAGCGAGCTGGCGCCGACGGCGGAAGAGTTTCTCAGGCAGGTGCGCGAGGAATTGGCCATGGGGGTCCATGGGGTCGGTGACTTCTACTTTTCGAAAAAACGATACTCGGCCGCGGCCAACCGATACGAAGAGGTGGTGGAGGAGTACAACGAGTTCAGCCGGCTCGACGCGAGCCTGTTTCACCTGGCCGTGTCTCTGGAGAATCTGGGACGGGTCGAGGAAGCGACGGTCTACTACTCCTTTGTGGCGCGAGAGTATGAGTTCAGCCCCTACTTCGACAACGCCAGGGAGAAGCTGATCCTGCTGGAAAGACCGGTCCCGCAGCTGGACAAGGCCAAGGCCGCACGGAATTTGGCACGCATGAAGCAATACGAGAAGGAAGGATTCTCCTTCCTCTCCCCCGTCCGAGGCGTCTTGGGAATCTTTACCGGACGCGAAGATCCCTACGAGGTGGCGCGCCGCCGCGCCGAGCAACGCCAGATGGGAGAGTCCGGGGGCGACGAATCCCTTCGCTGACCGGGTCCCGACGAAGCTCCACCCATCCCAGAAAAAGCAGATGATCCGGGGTTGATTTCCCGGTTCCATCGCGGAGGAGTCCCTCCGTGAGTCTGTTATAATCCCTCCTTCTTCTAGCCCAATCCATCGATTCAACCGGGGCATTCGCATTGATCAACCTGCCCAAAACCTACGAGCCGAAGCGAGTCGAACGGAAGTGGTACCCCCTCTGGGAAGAGAGAGGCTACTTCAAGGGCCGCACCGATGCCGGCAAGCCAGCCTATTCCATCGTGATTCCTCCCCCGAACGTCACCGGCTCCCTGCACATGGGCCACGCCCTCAACTGCACGCTCCAGGACGTTCTGATCCGGTGGAAGCGGATGAAGGGCTTCAACACCCTTTGGCTGCCCGGTACGGATCATGCGGGAATCGCGACCCAGAACGTCGTGGAACGCCAGTTGGCTCAGGAGGGGAAGACCCGTACGGACCTGGGCCGGACCGCCTTTGAGAAGCGGGTCTGGAAGTGGAAGGAGATAGCGGAGGACAACATTCTCTCCCAGATCCGCAAGCTGGGATGCTCCTGCGACTGGAGCCGCCAGAGGTTCACCTTGGACGAGGGCTTGTCCCGGGCGGTGAGAGAGGTCTTCGTCCGCCTCTACGAAGATGGGCTCATCTACAAGGGGGAGTATCTGGTCAATTGGTGTCCCCGTTGCCGCACCGCCATCTCGGATCTCGAGGTGGAGTTCGCTCCCACGCGGGGCCACCTGTGGCATATCCGCTATCCGGTCAAGTCTTCGGGTGAGTTTCTGGTGGTGGCCACCACGCGTCCCGAGACCATGTTGGGGGACACCGCCGTAGCGGTTCATCCCGGTGACGGCCGCTACCACCACCTCCGGGGCCGAGCTGCCGTTCTACCCTTGATGGACCGGGAAATCCCCATCATCGAGGACAACTTCGTCGACCGCGAATTCGGGACCGGAGCCGTAAAGGTCACTCCGGGACACGACCCCAACGATTTCGAAGCGGGCCGGCGCCACGAACTGCCCATCGTGAAGGTGATCGACGAGGACGGCCGGATGACGGCCGACGCGGGAGCCTTCGCCGGACTGGATCGCTACCAGGCCCGGCGGAGGGTTGCCGCCGAACTGGAACGCCTCGGTTTGCTGGAGAGGGTCGAGACCCACGACCACAACGTGGGGCGGTGCCAGAGATGCTCGACGGTGGTGGAGCCTCTGGTTTCGACGCAGTGGTTCGTCCGGGTGAAGCCCCTGGCCCAGACCGCGCTCCAGGCAGTGGAGAACGGCTCCACCGTTTTCGTCCCCGGCAACTTCACGAAAATCTATTCCGACTGGATGACCAACATCCACGACTGGTGCATCAGCCGGCAACTCTGGTGGGGACACCGCATCCCCGCCTGGACCTGCGAGGACTGCGGCCACTCGACGGTGGCCCGAACCGAGCCCGAATCCTGTTCCCGCTGCGGAAGCGCCCGGCCGGTTCAGGAATCGGATGTCCTGGACACCTGGTTCAGTTCCGGCCTCTGGCCCTTCTCGACCCTGGGTTGGCCGGACCGGACGCGGGACCTGGAGACCTTCTATCCCACCAGTGCTCTGGTCACGGGATTCGACATCATCTTCTTCTGGGTCGCCCGCATGATGATGCTCGGGCTCCGCTTCCGCGGTGACGTACCGTTCCAAAAAGTGTTCATTACCGGACTGGTTCGAGACCAGGATGGGCAGAAGATGTCCAAGTCCAAGGGCAACATCATCGACCCGCTCGAGGTCATCGAGGAGTACGGGTGCGATGCGGTCCGTTTCACACTGGCGGTCTCAGCCGCTCCCGGAGCCGACATCCCTTTCTCCATCAGCCGCATGGCCGGCTACCGGGCCTTCTGCAACAAGATCTGGAACGGCGCCCGCTATCTGCTGCTGAACCTGGATCCGGGACTGAGCGCCGATGAGGAGGATATCGGCGGGCTTTGGGAGAAGGGTTCCCTGCGGCTGGAGGACAGATGGATTCTGGGCCGGCTTCAGCAGATCAATCAGGAAACGGAACGGAACCTGGAACGGTTCTTCATTCACAGCGCCAGCAACGATCTCTACCACTTCTTCTGGCATGAGTTCTGCGACTGGTACGTCGAGTTGATCAAGGGACGAATCAGCGGCGGCGACACCGTTGCCGCCCAGGTCGCCACCCATGTTCTGGAACGCTCACTCCGGCTGCTGCATCCCTTCGTGCCTTTCCTGACAGAGGAACTTTGGCAACAGCTCCCGCATTCGGGCGACACCATCATGCTGGCCCCGTTTCCGGAGGCCCGGCCGGAATGGATCGGCCAGGATGACATCGACCGCATGACCCAGATCCAGGAGTTGATCACGGCGCTGCGAACGGCTCGAGCCGAGAACAATATCGACCCCAGGAGGCGGCTTCCCGCCGAATTCACCTGTTCGCTCCTCACCCGCGGTTTCCTGGAATCTCAGAGCCACCACCTGAAGAATCTGGCCCGGCTGAGCGAAATCGAGTTCCTGGACGGATTGAGCCGGGAAGGACTACGCATCACCGGCGTGGCCAACACGACCCAGTTCTCCCTGCGGCTGGACGAGGCCATCGACCTGGCGGCGGAGAAGGACCGGCTGCAACGTCAGATCGGCCGGCTTGAGGAAGACCGGATTCGGCTCGACCGCAAGCTGGACAATGAAAACTTCGTTCAAAAGGCCCCGGCTCACATCGTCGACGGCGCTCGACAGCGACGGCAGGAAGTCGGAACTCAACTGAAACGGCTTCAGGACATGCTCCATGGACTTCCTGAGCCTTGACCCCCTGCTTCGCCGAGCCCTCCGGGAAGACCTGGGACGAGGCGACATTACGACCGAGGCCATACTGCAGTCCAATCCCCATGCCGACGGGGTCCGGACGGCTCAGGTTCTGGCCCGCCAGCGAATGATCCTGGCCGGTTGGCCGGTCTTCATCCGGGTATTTCAGCTTTTGGGCCCTGTCACCGGCCAGATTCGATATGCCGAAGGGGACTGGGTCGAGCCGGGCTGCATGGGTACCCTGAAGGGGCCCGTTTCCATCCTCCTGAAAGCCGAGAGAGTCGCATTGAATTTTCTCCAACGGCTCTGCGGGATCGCCACCCGGACCCGCGGCTGCGTGGACCGGGTCGCTTCCAGCGGTGTCCGGGTGCTGGATACTCGCAAGACCACGCCGCTCTGGCGCAGCCTGGAGAAGTACGCGGTCCGAATGGGAGGCGGACAGAACCACCGGATGGGCTTGGACGACGGCGTCCTCATCAAGGAAAACCACATCGCCGCCGCCGGGGGCGTCGTCGCGGCCGTGCGGGCGTGCCGGGAGCGTTGCGGCCATCTGCAGCGGATCCAGGTGGAGGTCACCAATCGGGACGAACTCGCCGACGCTCTGGACGCGGGAGCGGACGCCGTCCTGCTGGACAACATGCCGTTGGAGGAAGTCCGGCGATCGGTCGCCACCTGCGAGGGCCGGTGTCTGGTGGAGGTCTCAGGCGGCATCACGGGCCAGAACCTCCAAGCGTACGCCGAGACCGGCGTCGACTTCGTTTCCATGGGTTCCCTGACCCACTCCGTCGCCGCCTGCGACATCAGCCTGATGCTGGACCCGGATTGAGCGGACTCTGAGTTCGAAGATGCGTTTCAGGCAATTGGACTACCTGGCCAGAGTCAGCTCGACCAGCGACTACCTGAAGGCGTTCATCGAATCGGGGAAGGCCCGCATGGCCGTCGCCGAAGAGCAGACCGGGGGACGCGGACGTCACGGACGCTCCTGGCATTCCCCGGCGGGAATGGGACTCTACGTGTCGTATCTCTGCTTTCCCGCTTCCGAGGTTCGCCGGGCAGAGGACCTGACCCGGGCCGCGGCTCTGGGTGTGGTGCGCGCCATTGCCACCTGGAGCGGACCGGGGGCGGCCCCGCGCATCAAACTGCCCAACGACGTGCTGTTGAACGGCAAGAAGTGCGCCGGCATTCTGATCGAGATGGGATCCCAGACGGATCGGATCCGGTGGGCCATCGTCGGCATCGGAGTCAACCTCTATCATCGGTCGTTCCCCGATGAGTTGGCCTCCACGGCCACCTCGCTTTCACTGGAAGGGATTCACGTGCCCAACCCGATGGCCTTCTGCCGGGAGTTGACGCACCAATTGGAGCGGGCCATGTCGAGTCTGGAACAGGGTCAACGGCGAAAATTACGGGGCAACTTCGAGGACTACGTGCTTACGGCTGGCGGCAACACAAGATGAATCCCTCAACGCCGAACGAACGATCCGGCTATTTCGGACGCTTGAAGAGGGCGCTTCAGGCGACCCGCCAGGAGTTGAGCCGAAGGGTGAACGAACTGCTGGGACCTCGGGAGAGTCCCATCTCACCGGAACAGATGGAGGAGTTGGAGTATCTCCTCATCGGGGCCGACCTTGGAGTCGAGACCAGCGAAAACCTGGTGGAGAAAATCCGTCAGAGCCGCCGGGGGTCACGGCCCATCAGTTCCGGACAGGCGCGCGAACTCCTGGCTTCCGAACTCCTCGAGCTGTTCGAGGCTCCGGGTTGGCAGGAAGAGTGGGTCCGGAAGCCACACGTGGTTCTGGTGGTGGGAGTCAACGGTGTGGGCAAAACGACGACCATCGGCAAGCTGTCCCACCGTTACGCTCAAGCCGGCAAGAGCGCCATCGTCGCGGCATCGGATACGTTTCGAGCCGCCGCGGTGGAACAACTGAGCGTCTGGTGCCGGCGTAGCCGGGCCGACCTGATCATGCAGCAGGGCGGGACCGATCCCGCAGCGGTCTTGCACGACGCCTTGCAGGCGGCCAAAGCCCGTAACAAGGACGTCCTCATTGCCGATACGGCCGGCCGGTTGCACACCAAGCGGAATCTCATGGAAGAGGTCAAGAAAATGGCACGTGTCGCCGGCAGGCTGGTCCCCGGCGCGCCTCACGACGTCTACCTGGTTCTGGACGCGACGACGGGACAGAACGGTCTCATCCAGGCTCGTGAGTTTCTGAACACCCTCGGAGTGACCGGAATCGTCGTGACCAAACTGGACGGCACCGCCAAAGGGGGCATCATCGCCGCCATCGCCAGTCAGTTGAAGATCCCCATCCGTTTCGTCGGCACGGGAGAGGGGCTGGAGGATCTGGCGCCCTTCGATCGTCAGACCTTCGTCGACTCTATCCTGGGCTGAACAGCCCGTGGCAAAAGTCGTCACGGCATTCGACCGTCCCCGCATCCCGGCGGACTGCGTTGCTATCGGCTCACATACTCCCGGTATGCTCCCTCATCGCGCCTTGTCCGGCGGGCGCAGGAACGGTCTCGGTGCTCGCGAGACTTTCACCACGGACTGTAAAAATCGGCGTCACGGCTTCCTGCATGGCCGCTTTGATACCGGCCCCCAGGTTTATTCGCGCGCCCAGTTCCAGAAGACAGACCTCGATGGCTGAAATCACCGCGAAGACGTCGACCAGGTCGAAGTAGCCCAGGTGTCCGATACGGATGATCTTTCCCTTCAGTACGCCCTGTCCGCCCGCCACGACGATCCCGAACCGCTCCTGAAGAACCTGGATCAGCCTGGCCGCGTCGATCCCCCGAGGTGGAAAGCAGGCGGTCAAGGCGTTGGCCGGCGCCGACGAGATCTGTCGGAAACCGAGGGCTTCCAATCCTCGCCGTGTACAACGCGCCCGGACCTCGACCTGCTCCAGAATCCGATCCAGACCCTGCTCGACCATTTCCCGGCTCGTCCGGTTCAGGGCCTGCACCAGGGCCACGGCCGGGGTCAGCCCCGTCTGCCCCCGGCGTTGTCCCTTCACCTCCTTGAGCAGGTCGAAGTAGAAACGCGGTCCGGCACAAGACCGGATCGTGGAAAGCGCCCGGGAACTCAGAGACAGAAAGGAGAGGCCGGGCGGGATCGCAAAAGCCTTCTGGGCACCGCCGATGACCACGTCCAGACCCCAGGCGTCCGTCTCCACCGGCTGACTCCCCAAAGCCGTAATCGCATCCACCACCACCAGGACATCGGGGAAACGGTTGCGGACCATCCGAGCGATGGATTCCAGGTCGTGGATGGTGGCGGTAGAACTCTCGCAGCCCTGGATCAGCAGGGCACGGATATCCGGATTCGCCTCCAGTGAGCGTTGGATCTCCAGGGTCGAGGCCGCTTCACCGTACGGTTTCTCCAGAACTTGGCAGGGCACGTTGAAGGCCCGGCAGATTTGGACCCAGCGCTCGCCGAACTTTCCGGCTGAGACGGCCAGGGCTCGGGACTCGGGGGAGAGGAGGTTGCTCACCGAAGCCTCCATGGCCCCGGTCCCGGATGCGGTGAGGATGACAACGTCGTTGTTGGTCTTGAAGAGAGCCTGAAGATGGGTGCGGGTCTCCAGAAGCAATTCCCGGAATTCGTCCTTGCGGTGGTGGACCAGCGGACTGGCCATGGCCAGTTGCGCAGACGGTGCGACCGGGGTCGGTCCGGGGGTGAAAATCCGGGTTCGCCTCATGGGCTCATATTATCACGGGGCCGGATCCGGCCTCCCACGTAGAAGCGGGTGCGCAGGGGACTCGGATTCCCGCCCAACCGGTCAGTATCCAAGCGTAGACGCTGCGGAAATCCACCGTGTGAACCAGGTCTCCCGACGGCGTCAACTCCTCACGAGACAGGCCCGGGTGGCGCCCGTGCAGCCCCGGGACGACGCCCGTGCCGATGATGAAGACGGGATTGGCGGTTCCGTGGTCGGTGCCGAAGGTCCCGTTCTCCGCCAGACGGCGTCCGAACTCGCTGAAGATCACGACGAGGACTTGTTCTTCCCGACCTCGACGGGCCAGATCGTCCAAGAAACGGGTGACCGCGGTGGAAAGCGCAAAGAGGAGGCGGGCATGGATGCCTCGGGTTGGATTCCCCGGAACAACTTGGAAGGCATGCGTGTCGAAGCCGCCAATGGACGTGTAGAACACCCGGACTCCCGTCCCGGCTGCGATGTTATGGGCGATGGCCGCCAGATTCGCGGTAAGAGCACCGTCCGTCACCCGCATTCCATGCTCCGGCAGGCATCCGAGGTTCGGAATACGGCCCTCCGCCTCGGCTTCCAGCCGGGCCGTATGCCAAATCTTTCTGGACCGGAAATGGGATCGACTTGGATTCGGATAGCCCACTCCCTGAACCAGAGCCATCTTTTCCGCGTCGAACAACCGATTGAATCCTTCCAGGGAGGGATGCAAGCCGACGGCGTGGTCCAGCTTCAGGACGGCCGCAGGAGAAATGGCCAGATTCGGACGCTGCCGGTAGTAGTCATCCAGGCCGTGCGGGACCAGCATGTTGAGGCCATCGCAGCCTCCGGCCAGTTCGATGAAGACCAATGTTCGCCGGGGGTCAGCCGGCCCCGCCGACGATGCCGGGGGCGGTTCCGGATCTCGCGCAAGAAAGGCTGTTGCCAAAGAGGTGCCGGAAAGCAGGTACGACTTGCGGAGAAACTCCCGCCGCTTCATCTGACCTTCCGGTGTTTCCCAGGCTTCGAAGTTTTCCGCATCCCGTGGAGACTTTCGACCCAGATTTCTATACTACAGCACAAGCATTCGGCGATTCGGCCGAAGCGGCGAGGGGAGCGGCGTCTTGCGAATGAAACATGCGATCTGCAGTGAGATCTTTGGGGAACAGGACTTGGCCCGGACCTGCCGGACGGTCCGCGGCCTGGGTTACCGGGGCCTGGAGGTGGCCCCGTTCACGCTGGCCGACTCGGTGGATGAGATCTCTCCCCGCCGCCGCCGGCGGATTCGGGAGACCATCGAAGGCGAGGGAATGGTCTGCTCGGGGATCCACTGGCTCCTGGTCAAGCCCACGGGACTGCACCTGACGACCCGGGACCGGATCCTGCGGGAGAAGAGTTGGGCCTATCTCTCACGGCTCATCGACTTCTGCGCGGACCTGGGGGGGCATCTCATGATCCTCGGATCGCCCCAACAGCGGAACACCCGGGACGGAATGACGGCCCAGGAAGCGCTGGGACGACTCGCGGAGGGTCTGGCCGAGCTGGCCCCCACGGCGAGGGACCGGGATGTGACGCTCCTGATGGAGGCCGTTTCGAGCGAGGAGACGGACGTGGTCTCCACTCTCGCGGAAGCGGTCGAAGTGGTGGACCGGGTCTCCCACAGTCACATCCAGACCATGTTCGACTGTCACAACGCCGCCGACGAGGGAGGTGACTTCCTTCACCTTGCCGAGCGTTACTGGTCACGGATTCGCCACGTCCACGTGAACGAGGTCGACGGCCGCCATCCAGGCACCGGAGACGTGGATTTCGAACGCCTCCTGCGATTTCTTCGGGACCAGAACTATGGGGGCTGGATCTCCTTGGAGGTCTTCGATTTCCGGACCGGCGGCGAGCGAATTGCCCGAGAAAGCATCTCTTACCTCCGGGAGATTGAATCGCGGCTGGATTCGGCCTCGAACCATTGACACCGCCATGCTCCCATGCCGAACGGATGGTTTGGACCGTCGTGATTTCCTGATCGCCACGGCGGGATTCGGATCGTCGGCGGGTGCTCTTTTTGCGTCCACACCGAGGCCACAGGAGCCTCCCAGGCGGAGACGGACAGGACCCATGAAAATCACCAGAATGAAGACCTACATGTTCAATGTGCCGACTGGCAGTCCTCCTCCCAAGAAGGGGGTCCGCAGGAGCATCGCCAGCAGCTTCAAGACCTGGCTGTTCCTCAAGATCGAGACCGATACGGAGATCTCGGGCTGGGGGGAGGCCAGTATCGAATGGCTTTCTCCGGTGGTGAAAACCACGCTGGAAGGCTGGCGGGAGCTTCTGGTGGGACAAGATCCTCTGAACGTGGTCGCTCTGTGCGACGACATCTCGGACCGGCTTCCCTGGAAAGGCGGCCCGGTCCTGGGTTCTGCCCTGGCGGCGGTGAACATGGCCCTCTATGACATCGCCGGCAAGGCTTGGGGGGTCCCCGTCTACCAGATCCTGGGAGGCCGGAAGCGAGACCGAATCCGCGTCTACCACGGCGGGATCAGCTTCGAATCGATCCAGGAGGCCGTGACCCGGGCTCGCGCCGCAGTCGCCTCGGGAGTTCGAGGTCTCAAGGGAAACCCACTGGAAATGCGGACCTGGCCCATGGACCGTGGAGCCTTGGACGAGTGCGTCCGGATCGTGGCGGCCGTTCGGGAGGAGGTGGGACCGGAGATCGACTTGATGCTGGACACCCACGGCAGTCCCAATCCGGCCCTGGCCATCGCCTTTGCCGACGCCGTGGCGCCCTACAAGCCCCTCTTCCTGGAGGAGCCTTGCAAGATGGGTTCCATCGCGGCGCTCAAGGAGATCTCGGCGCGCAGCCCGGTTCCCATCGCTACGGGTGAAAAGCTCTTCTCCTACCGGGAATTCAAGGAAGTCATCGATGCGCGAGCCTGCGCCTTTCTTCAGCCCGACCTGAGCCATGCCTTCGGCATCACCCAGTTCCTCGCCGTCTCGCGCCTGGCCGAAGAGGCCCAGATCCTGATGGCGCCCCACAACGCGTCGGGGCCCATCCATTTGGCGGCCCTGTTTCAGGCGGATGCCGTCATCTCCAACTTCCTGGTCCAGGAAGCCTGGGGACTGGAACGGATGGATCGGTACGTGGAGCATGACCTCACGCTGGCCGACGGCCACGTCCGGCTCAGCGACCGTCCCGGCCTCGGCATCCGGGTCAAGGAGGCCGACGTCGCCAAACTTCCCTATGACGCCGAAATGTCCTACCGCCAATACCGGCATGCGGACGGCAGTTGGAAGGGTTGGTGAAGACGACGACAAGGCGCAGGGGCGCCCCTTGTGGGCACCCTCTTCGGTCCAAAACGGAGCAAGACAGGACCAGACGAAGAACCGGCGGCCCCATGTGGCTTGTTGCCTCGGAGGTCAGTCGTCGTCGGCCCGCTCCTCGAACTCGAGGACGATGGGCCAATGATCGGAGAACTGTCGGCGGAAGCTTCTTTGGGCCGCGTCCGGCGGCGCAACGATCCGAACCTCGTTGACGCCCACGAACTCGTTTTCCCGCTGAGATCTCGGTATGAAACACCGGTCGAAGGGAAGATCGGCGATATGGGTGGATCGATCAGAATAGTTCAGATCGAACAGGCCTCCCTTCTTCCGATAAACACGGCCGGCCGGTTCGCTGCGCCGAAGCATATTGAAGTCGCCGATGAGAATGAGGTCCTGGTCCTGAAAATGATCTTGAATCTCCGAAAACTCCCGGACCAGCGCCTCCGCTTCACTCCGTCTCTGCTTCACGGCCGCCTCATTCCGTCCCGCCTTCATGTGGATGGGAATCACCACGAAATCGGTCCGTCCTCGGCCCCGGGTGAACTTCATGGCGTGGGGATGCCGGTCCCACTCGAAGAACCGGCGTGAGGTGACGTCGATGACGGGTATGCGGAAACGCCTGCCCACGGCTTGAATTCGCTGCCGGTTCCAGGCCAGTCCGGTGTGCTGGGAACTGTGGCGGCGTATCCGCTTGGGGAAGAGGCGATAGGCCCAATCGTTGCCGGAACGGCGATTCAGAATCGCGAAGGCCTCATCCAGAACCCGGTTCGTCGCCGAGCCGTCCCCAGCATCGGTGTCGTCGATCTCGGTCAGGGCCAGCACGTCGAGCCTCAGGGCTTCGATCTGATCCGCCAGCTCCGGCGGCTTTCGAGCCACGCCGTATCCGTTGGACGGAGACTTTCGCAGGTAGTCCCGGCTTTCGGGCGATCCCAGCGTCTCGATGTTCCAAGCTCCGACCCGGATTCGGTCCTGACCCTGGAGCCATGAAGCCGTAAAGAACAGGAAACAGGCCAGCAGCCGCAGGCTCATGATGAAATCCTACACTCGAACTGTGGCGACAGGACCGTGGACGGCCGCCGACGGCCTCATTCCCTGATTCAGCGCAGTAGAGGAGAACCTATTCAGGAATCCGCGTCTCCGGGTGGTCCGCCATGTATCGTCCTTGGCGAACCCCGAAGTTCTCCTGAAGTTGGATGGAGAGTCCGCCGTCGATGACCAGAGCGTGGCCGGTGATGAAGGAGGCCTCCTCCGAGCAGAGGAAGACGGCACCATTGGCGATGTCCTCCGGGGTGCCCAGTCGACGGACGGGGTACTGATCCTGGAAATAGGCTTGCCCGGACGGATTCTCGTCCCACATGGGCTGGAGGCGCTCCGTCACCATGTGACCGGGCAGAATCGAGTTGACGCGAATCCCGTTGGGACCATACTCACAGGCCATCTGCCGAGTCATTCCGATGACCGCGGCTTTGGCCGTCTCATACACGAGAAAACCGGGTGCCATCAGCAAACCGTGGACCGAAGAGACGTTGACGATGCTCCCGGCGCCGCTCCTGATCATCTCGGGCACCGCAAGCTTGACCGCCCGGTAGATGGCCTTGACCATGACGTTCATTCCGGCGTCCCAGGCCTCTTCCGAAACCTGAACGGCTCCTCCGGTCCCGGCGGTCGAAACGTCGAAGGCGTTGTTCACCAGGATGTCCAACCTGCCCCATTCCCGGATCGTCCGCTCCACGGCCGCCTCCAAGTCCTCCCTCCGGCTGACATCGGTCCGCAGCGCCAGCGCGGAATTGCCGCCTGACGTAATTCTCGCGACGTTCCTTCGAGACTCTTCCAGATCGATGTCGGCAATCAGGACCGAGGCTCCCTCCGCGGCCATTCCCCGGGCGATGGCGCCCCCCAGGCCCTGGGCGCCCCCGGTCACGATGGCCACCTGATCCTGCAGTCTCGGCATCTTTCAGTTCTCGCTTCCTAATTCCCGCGATTCAGGAGGCGTCGCCGATTCCCGTAGCGCGCCGGTAACAGAAGTCGAAGAGGAGTTCCCATTCCAGACGCTGGATCCGGCGGCAGAGAGCCTCGCGGTCCGAACGGGCCGAGACGCAAGCTTGGCAGAGATCGACAAAGCCGTACGGGTCCCAACGCTCTCCGGCGGTCAGCCGTTCGGCATCGGTTCCGGAACCTGCCGTCAGCCGGGCAGCGTGTCGGGCCAGATCCGGAAAGACCGGATGTTCCCCGGTCCGGCGAAACCAGTACTTGGCGTTGGGGTAGTCCCCCTCCCGTCGATGCATGATCCCGTGCCAGTAGCTTCCGGTAGCCGAGTGAATCGTCTGACTGACCGCGTGAGAGCGGTCCAGATGGTCATGGTGGAGCCAGAGACCGGCCAGACAGGCGCGGGCCATCTCCCGATCCACGAGATTCGTATGGACAAACGCGCTGTCCGGCGTCACCGCATCCACCAGACGCCGAAGCTTGGAGTCGGGCCGCCCCGGACCCAGCGCCGGAAGACGTCCCGGGTCCAGCAGCGGAGCCAGAATCGGTCCGTAGCCGGCAGCTTGGAAGGCCATGATTTTCAGGTCAAACCCGGCCAGACCTCGCCCGAACGAGACCGTGCGGTGCGAAAGGCCCGGCCTATCTTTCGGACGACCGGATCGGCGAGCGGACCCTGTCCCGCAGCCCGGATATTGGCCCTGGCGTTGTGAATGCTGGTGGTGCCTGCGATGGCGCAATGAACTCCCGGCTGGGACAGGGTGAAACGGAGGGCAATGCCGGGCCATACCCGAGCCGGATCGCCCTCGAATCCCAGATCGGCCAGCGTAAAGCCCATGGACTGCAAGCGTGCCATATAGGATTTGGCGTAATTCTGGTATATGCCCCGCTGGGCCGACACGTCCTTCCACGCGGCGTTGGCCAGCGGCCGTTTCGCCAACACGCCCTGTCCCCCTTCCCGGGTGCGGGGAAGCACCGAATCGATATTGGATTGGTCACAGATGTTCACGGAGGTCTGGACCACCGCCACGTCGGGCTGGCCGGCGGCGTAGGCGGCGGCTTCATTGTCTCCCGAGTAGCCCACGAAGCGGATCTTTCCCTGGTCCCGGGCCCGCACCAGGGCAGCCAGCGCGTCTCCTTTTTTCAGCACCGAAAGGGGACAGGAGTGAAGCAGCATCACGTCGAGGCAATCCGTGCGGAGGCGCCTCAGAGCCCGGTCCACGGTGTTGGTCACGAGCCGGGGAGACCACTCGTCTCCGGCGGCTCCCTCCACTTCGTGGCCGCACTTCGTGACCAGGACATATTCGGCGCGCCGATGGCTCACCGCCGCGCCGATGAGCCTCTCCGATCCGGGGTAGCAGGCCGCAGTATCGATCAGGTTCAACCCTTCGTCCAACAGCGTGTTGAGGAGGCGGGAAACGTCCTTGAGTTCCTCTCCCAGGTAACCGACCGGAGCTCCTCCGAAACCAAGCGGGGAGACCATAAGACCGGTGTTGCCAAAGGGATGGAGTTGCATGGCCGCGTTCCTTCTGCTGCCGGACCGGAGCCCCGAACCCTTGGCGGCTCAACCGGCAACGGGGCCGATTCTATATGCGGCACCCCGAGGAAGGCAATTGAGAGCAGAAGCGGGAGAAAAGGGGTAGGGGCAACCCTTGTGGTTGCCCGGTGACACTTGAAGTGTGTGGGCGAGGATCATCACTGGCTTCCGGTTATGCAGCGCCGATCACACACTTCGATGACCTCCCCCCGGCTGTTGGGACTGCTGCTTTTCCGGGCTCGGGTCGACTACAATACGGCTGAATCAGGAGCAACGAACAAACCATCAAGGTCATGCAAGCCTATCTGGATCTGCTCCGGCACATTCTCGACAACGGTGTCGAGAAGAGCGACCGCACCGGGACTGGGACACGGAGCGTCTTCGGGTATCAGATGCGCGTCGACCTGGCCGACGGCTTCCCGCTGCTCACCACCAAGAAACTGCATCTCCGGTCGGTGATTCACGAGCTCCTCTGGTTTCTGGCGGGAGACACCAACATCGCCTACCTGAACGAAAACGGGGTGAGCATCTGGGACGAGTGGGCCGACCGGGAGGGGGAGCTGGGTCCCATCTACGGCTATCAGTGGCGCTCCTGGCCGGCTCCCGGCGGCGGCCACATCGACCAGATCTCCGGCGTCATCGAGGCCATCCGCACGAATCCCGATTCGCGCCGCCATATCGTGAGCGCGTGGAACGTCGCCGACCTGGACCGGATGAAGCTTCCGCCGTGCCACGCGCTGTTCCAGTTCTACGTGGCCGAGGGGCGGCTCTCCTGCCAGCTCTACCAGCGGAGTGCCGACGTCTTTCTGGGCGTCCCTTTCAACCTGGCCAGCTATGCCCTGCTGACCCGGATGATGGCCCAGGCCTGCGGACTGGATCCGGGGGTTTTCGTCCATACCTTCGGAGATGCGCACCTCTATCTGAATCACCTGGAGCAGGCGCGCCTGCAGCTCTCCCGCCGGCCCCGGCCTCTGCCCCGCATCGTCCTGAACCCTCGGATCACTTCGATTTTCGACTTCCGATACGAAGATTTCGTTCTGGAAGCCTACGATCCCCATCCCCACATCAGGGCTCCCATATCGGTATGAGGCTGTCCATCATCGCGGCCATGGCCCGGAACCGTGTGATCGGACGCGACAATCGGTTGCCCTGGCGCCTTCCGGCCGATTGGCGGCGATTCAAGCGGCTGACCATGGGCCATCATCTGATCATGGGGAGAAAGACCTTCGAGTCCATCGGCAGGCCGTTGCCGGGCCGGATCTCCATCGTTCTCACCGGACAGCGTTCCTATGCTCCCCCTGGAGTTCAGGTGGCGGCCTCCCTGGAAGACGCCCTTCTCCTGGCCCGCGGTGACGGCGAGGTCTTCGTCGGAGGGGGCGCCGGCGTCTACCGTCAGACTCTGACCCGGGCGGACCGAATGTACCTGACCCTGATTCCGCACGATGTTGAGGGGGACACCTACTTTCCCCGTTACGACGAGTCGAATTGGGAGGTCCGGCAGAGAGAAGACCATGAACCGGAGGAATCGGACCCGAACCGCTATACCTTTCTGACTTTGGACCGGGTCCGAAGCGGGATTATTGGGGAATCATGAAACGGGAGCCAGAGCCGGAACTGATGGAGGGGCAGGAACAAGCCCGGGCCTACGCCCAAGCGGACTTCGAGGAACCGCACAGCCGCTTTCTGACGCTCCTGCAGGAAACGCTACCGATCCAAGACGTCGGACCCTGGGTGGTCGACCTGGGGTGTGGCGCCGCCGACATCAGCATTCGCGTCGCCAAGGCTTTTCCGGCCTGCAGGGTCCACGGCGTCGACGCCTCCCAAGCCATGCTCGACCATGGGCGGCAAGCCATCCGAGAGGTGAGTCTTGAGGACCGGGTTCAACTCTATTCGGGATATCTTCCGGGAGTCGCCCTCCCCCGGCCCAACTACGACACCATCGTCAGCAACAGCCTGCTCCACCATCTGCCCGACCCGATGATCCTGTGGCGGGAAATCCGCCGCTGGTCCCGTCCCGGCAGCGGTGTCTTCGTCATGGACCTTCTCCGGCCCGACGACCGCGGCCTGGCGCGAGAGCTGGTGCGAACCTACTGCGGCGACGAACCGGAGATCCTCCAGCAGGACTTCTATCATTCGCTGTTGGCAGCATACCGCCCCGGCGAAGTTGCGGATCAACTCAGGGACGTCGGCTTGGCGCACTTGGAAGTGCGGACCGTGAGCGACCGGCATTTGGTGGTTTGTGGCCGCATTCCCTGAGTAGATACGCCGCCGGCTGGGCCCGAAAAGGGGACAGTCACGTTCATTTGTGGCATTTGTGGTGGACACGAGGGCGGGGCACAAAGGGGGACGGCACAAAGGGGGACAGTCATGTTCTCGTGTGCCATAGAGAGGTTGTCTACTCCCCACGATGACAGGGGCCGCAACTTCGCCATCAAGAGGCTATTTTCCAAGATGTGATCTGAATGCACGTCACGTCGTTGTTCTCGTCCCTTCCGTAGTAGGCGGTCAGGAGGGTGCCGTCATCCAACTGCGTGGTGGTCGGATATCCCAGATCTCTGTTCTTGAGGTCATCCCCGAGTACAATCTCACGATCAATATTCCAGCTTCTACCCTCATCTGAGCTCAGACAGGCCCGGATCCCAAAAGGCTTTCGCCGGTGGCCGTACGTGGCCAGGAGTCTCCCATCCTGAAGCTGCCGGAGATGGGCCGGATACCCCCACATCGGGGTCTTGGCCGGTGTGCTCCAGGTTTGCCCCAGATCGTGCGAATCGCTCTGGTAAAGCCATCCGGCCGGTCCGGTCCTGAGAAGAGCGATCATCCGGCCGCTGGGCAGGTGAATCAGAGCCGGCTCGTTGTAGCCCAGCCCGTGAACCCCCTGCTCCCCAATCACGGACGGCTCGCCCCAACTCCTCCCCCGATCACGAGATCGGAGGACATAGGCCGTCCAGGTCATCGCCGGCTCCGAAGTCGATGGCCCGTGGAACTCCTCGTAGCAAGGCAGGAGCAGAGTTCCATCCGGCAGTTCGATGATCGCCCGGAGTTGACATCCTGCTTTGAAGGGGGAGACGTCCACGTGGACCGGCTCCAACCAGGTGCGAGCATTGTCCAACGAATGAAATACGTAGGTCATTTCGTCGCTGTAGCCGGTAGCCCACGGATACGGCTCCACCCGGGCCAATCGAACATCTGTTCTTCTGTCCACCGACGCGGCCGGGGCAAAGGAACGGCGGAAGGCGTTGACCAGGATCTTTCCGTCGGACAGCTGCGTGATGCCCGGATCATCCATTCCGTAGTACTCATAGCCGCCGATGACTTCGGGAAGCTCAGACCAGCTTTCACCCTGATCGCCCGAGCGAATGATCATGCCGTAGAAAGAGGGATCCGCGTGGGTCAATCGGGCGGTCCGGCGCATGGCTTCACAGAACGCAATCAGCATTTCTCCATCCCGGCACTCCAAGATGGTCGGCCATGCCGAATATCCGTAAGGGTCCCAAAAGACAACTCTGTGCCTGAGGATCCCCGGGTAGGACTTGACCTCAGGTGAAACAGGAGGCTTCGAAGGAGCCGCTTCCGACGCTGCGGGCAAAGGGCGGACGCCAAGTGGCAGCGCTCCAAGGATGCTCAAGTGTTTCGCGAATTGCCGACGGGAGAAGTTCTTCCAGACCATGGTCGTCCTCCGTGTTCGATCGAACCTCAGGCTGCGACTTCAACACCCAAGATGTCAATGGCCATCGAAAATGTCAGGGTTTTCGGTCTGGTCCGGGAAAGGGGCCTGAAAAGGGGACAGTTACGTTCTGGAGTGAAAAGGGGACAGTTACGTTCTCGCTCCCGTTCTCGCTCCGCTCACACGCGAGGCCTGCGGACTCGCTGAGTCGCCTGACGCGCCCCTTTGACATCGGAGAGCTTCAGTCCATATCGTTGCCTCCATGAACCGCTCCGACTGCTACCGGCTGGGGCGACAGTTGCCGGGCGGGTTTCGCACCCGCTAGGAGAAAGCGCCTTTCCACGGCGCACGGAGAAACCTGGGTTGATTGTGTTTCGACGCGAGATTCGAACAGAGGATCGACTATGCCAAGAACAAGCCTGGCGGTTTCCGGGTTGGCCTGCCTGGTGCTCACCCTGGCGGTGACACCACAAGAAGTACGCCCGGCACAAGAAAACGAAACGTGGGAGCGGCAGGCCCGAGCTTACCTGAAAAGCATTCTGTACCCGCGGACGCAGTTGGAGGACTGGATCTCGGGCAGGGCAACGCTGGGAGAATCCTACGACAGCCAGCTAGGGTGGCTGCTTGCCGACAGACGGGTCAAACATGGGGTCGATGGGTCGATATCGACCTATCGGTATGCGGGCGCCCGCCGAACCATCATGTACGGCGACAACCCTTGCCGGATCAACACCTACGGAAACAGCTTCACTCACTGCGACCAGGTCAGCGACGGCGAGACCTGGCAGGAAGTGCTCGCCGCCCACCTGTGTGAACCGCTACGCAACTTCGGAATCGGGGGGTACTCCGTCTACCAGGCCTACCTGAGAATGCTGCGGGAGGAAACTCGTACTCCCGCCCCGTACATCATCTTCAACATCTACGACGACGATCACTATCGGAATCTGCATGGCTGGCGCAACATTCGACTGGGCTATACGACCGGAATGTGGCCGGCCGTGGTCGGCTCCACCATGCCCTATGTCGTTGTGAATCCCGCAACCAAGCAATTTGCCGAGTTCAAAAACCCCTGTCCTACTCCCGAATCGGTTCGTAACCTCAGCGACTTCGACTGGGTGTTCGAGCGATTCAAGGATGACTTCGTGCTGAAGATCGTCCTGGCCCAAAGGGACCCAGGGACGAACTCCCTCCAGCCGAGCTACGAGGTGATTGAGAACCTGGCTCGGGAACACGGCCTCCAGACCAGCATCGGCACTCCGGAAGAGCTGAAACGAACCTCGGAGAGGCTTTACACCAGAGCCGCGCTGTTCGCCACCATGAGGATCGTCGAGAAGATCGAGGACTTTGCATCGGCTCAGGGAAAACAAGTCCTCTTCGTGCTCTCCTATGGGCAACGGAACGCAGCGCAAGTGCTGAAAACAGGGACACGTTTCGACCAGAGCCTGCTTGATTTTCTAGAAGAAAAGAGGCTGCCCTATGTCGATCTGATGGAGGCGCACCGGAGGGATTATGCCCAGTTCAACCTGACTGTGGAGGAGTACATCAGGCGCTATTGGATCAGCCACTACAATCCCCGGGGCAACTTTTTTCAGGCATTTGCCATCAAGGACAAGCTGGTCGAGCTGCTCGACCCGAAGCCCGTCAGCTACTCCACCGATCCATCGACGTACATCGAGATGAAGCCCAACAGTCCCTAGGGTTTGGACCTGCGGCGCGACGGCAGATTCAGGCGGAGACCGGAAGCGGAAAGACCCGGGCGTGCCACGCCTCTCCGTAGGGAAGTTCGAAACGGCCGGCTCTCAACTGCCCCAGGTTCTGAATCAAGGTATCGAACACCAGGGTGTCGGGCTTGAGCCGCCCCGACTCGGCCAGGTCGCGGAACTCCATATGGTCGATGGACCGGATCCGGCCGCTTTCGTCACGGAAGTAGATCAGATTCCCGGCGGGAGGCGCGACACCGACAGCCGCGTACAGGTCCCGCATGTTCCTCATCATGCCGTCGATGGAGCAACCGGACACGGAGCCTGGGGTACAGGCTGAGATCACCAGAAAGCGATCCTGGACGATCTCGAAAGCGGACTCGACCGGGACCTGATGCGAGGCCCACCCGGCTGAGAAACGCGCCATTCCCGCGCGGACCGTCTCCTGCTCGGCCGGATCGAGCGGTCGATCGAAACCACTGATCCAAACCCTGGCATCGTCGGGAAGTCGGCGGAAGGTGTCCAAATTCATAGTGTCAGCCTCAATGTCGGGGAGCCCTGCTCTGTTCGATCCTGGAATTATACATTAGAGTCTAGGCGAAGTAGCAAAGCCCAGCCCCGGAGTCTTAGCCAATGAAGATGAACAGACGCAAATTTGTGGCATCGGCAGCAGCAGTCGCGGGGGCTCCCGCCCTCCAGACCAGCAAGGGGGGGCCTCTCGGTGCCAACGACCGGGTGATCTGCGGCTTCGTCGGAAACGGCGGAATGGGCCGCAGCAATCTCAGGGACTTCCTCCGGTCGGGGCAGGTCCGGGCGGCGGCCGTCTGTGACGTCTGGGGCCACAACCGGGACCTGAGTCTGCAGATGACCGACGACCAGGAGGGCGGCCGGGCGGCCGGCTACAAGGACTTCCGCCAGGTTCTGGACCTGAAGGAGGTGGACGTGGTCGTCGTCTCCACTCCCGATCACTGGCATGCCCTGCCCACCGTCATGGCCTGCGACGCCGGGAAGGACGTCTACGTCGAGAAACCCCTCTCCCTGACCATCTACGAAGGACGGAAAATGGTGGAGGCAGCCAGGCGCAACGGACGCATCGTCCAGATGGGGACGCAACAGCGTTCAGGAGTGCACTTTCAGGAGGCCGTGAAGCTGGTCCAGGACGGCGCCATTGGCAAGGTGAGCCGAGTCAACACCTGGAATTACGGCAACGAGAGTCCGGGCGGGATGGGCCGGCCCCGGGACACGGAACCTCCGCCGGGTCTGGACTGGGATTTCTGGCTCGGTCCGGCGCCCAAGGCTCCCTTCAACGGCAACCGTTTCATCCACACTTTCCGGTGGTTCTGGGACTACTCGGGAGGGATGCTCACCGATTGGGGCACCCATCACCTGGACATCGTCCAGTGGGCCATGCAGGTGGACGCTCCCCTGTCCGCGAGCGCCGTCGGGGGCAACTTCTGCATCGACGACAACCGGGAAACCCCCGACACCCTGGAGGTCCTCTACGAGTATCCGGAATTCATCGCCTCCTTCTCCCACCGGGTCGGGAACGCCCACGCGCCGACAGGAAGAGGCTACGGCATCGAGTTCTTCGGCACGGACGGGACGCTCTATCTGAACCGCGGCGGCTTCGAGATCCGGCCCGAGACCGGGGGGACGCCAGTTGCCCCACGGCCCCGCTACCTGAGGATTCTGGATCAGAAAACGCCCGACCGGCGCAGGCGGGAGTGGAGTTCCGGAGAGGGACGATCCAAGTTCGTGACGGCACCCGGCTCCGATCAGCACTTTGTCCACGTCCTGAATTTCCTGGATTGCGTGCGAAACCGAAAGAAGCCCAACTCGGACGTTGAGATCGGGCATCGGTCCACTTCGACTCCCCATTTGGGGAACATCGCCCTCCGGTTGGGACGGCGGATCCGGTGGGACGGCGTAAAGGAACGCGTGGTGGGCGACAACGAGGCCAACGGACTCCTGCACCGGGAGTATCGAAAGCCGTGGGTCCTATGAGGGATCTGCTGGAATCGGGGTGACGTCGAAGCAGGCCATCTGGGTCTGGTTCCGCACCAGGAGCCGTCCACCGACGATGACGGGATAGTTCCAGGTCTTTCCGGTCAGCGCCGAAAATCGCGCCAGTTCACGGTGCTCCTGCGCGTCGGCCTCGACCAGAACCAGCTCGCCCCGCTCGGTCAGTACGACGAGATGGCCCGAAGCCAGAAGGATCTGGCCGTAACCATAACGGCCTCCCTTCCACGTTCTCTCTCCCGTGGCCACGTCCACACAAGCCAGAATACCCTCATCCAGCCCGTAGACGTGACCCTCATGGAGGACCGAGCCGTTGAACTTGTTCTTCATCTCCTTGTTTTTCCAGATGGTCTTGACGGTGTAGCCGTTCTCGCCCCGTCCGATCTCCAGCACCGCCGCGCCGTGGCCGTAACCGGAGGAGATGAAGAACCGATCGTTTCCCAGGAGGAGAGGTTCCACGGAATTGACGTCGTAGGACGTGACCCATGGATACTCCCAGAGCAAGTCCCCGCCGTTCGGGTCCAGTCCCACGACTCGCTCGGCCGTCACTACCAACAGCTGCTCCCGCCCGGCCACCTCGGCCTGGATCGGCGCGGCGTAGGCCTGCTTGTCGCTGAGCGAACCCCAGAGGAACTCACCGGTGAGTCGATGATAGGCGACGACGGACCGGTCCGAAGGGCCTCCGGGCAGGAGAATGACCTGGTCACCCGTGATCAGGGGTGAGGCGGACATACCCCAAACCAGATTCCTGGCTCCGTTGTCCGAGAGGATGTTCAGACCCCATTGAACTTGTCCGCTGGCGGCGTCGAAGCAGCGGAACTCGCCCGTGGCCCCCAGGACGTAAAGCCGTCCATCGTGCCACTGGGGAGTCGCCCGGGGCCCGTCACCTCCCATGGCCTCCTGGAATTCGGCGTCCCAGCCGTGGGTCCAGACCTCGGCGCCCGTGTCCGGATCGTAGGCGGCCACGACCTCCTGGGGTCCCCGCTGTTCGATGGTGAAGAGGAGCCCCGAGCCGGCGGCAATGGAAGCGTATCCGCCTCCCACTGACCGCCGCCAGAGCAACGGTGGCCCATCGCTGGGCCAATCGGTTCGGATCTCTCCCTCCAGATAACGGCTGTCCCGGTCCGGCCCTCGGAACCCGTTCCAGCCCTGGACATCTGCCTCGGCAGAGCGGTGAGCCGTTACTGACGCAGAGACCCCCTCCACCCTGGCCAACCGGGTCCAAATGGGTGTGACGGAGACCAGCGGACGCCATCCCGTGCCGTCGCGTTCGATGTTGAGACCGAGTCCCTGGAACACGTAGACCCCGGTCAATGCCAGAAGCATGAGGCTTGCCAGCAGCCGGTTCCGTGTCCTCCAGCCGGATCCCGCCCAGACCAGAACCAGACCCACCGGAGGCAAAATCACGGAAAGGGCAATCAGGATCCAGGAGTTCACAGCGCGTCCCTTGGCCATCGGGGAGGCTTACTTGTAGCGGTAGGTGAGACGGCCCCGCGTCAGGTCGTAGGGTGAAAGCTCGACCATCACCCGATCGCCGCGGAGGATACGGATGAAGTGACGGCGCATCTTGCCGGAAACATGGGCCAGAACCACGTGACCGTTCTCCAACTCGACCCGGAACATGGCGTTGGGAAGGGGCTCGGTTACGGTTCCGGTGACCTCAATGGCGTCGGACTTCTTTTCCTTGGGCTCGTCCCGTCTCTGGGGAGGCCTCTTGCGTTTACGCGGTCTACGGCGAAAAGGTCTTGGTCGAAGTCTAGCCATCTCCCTCCAATGGTCGGCGGACCACGGCTGCGAAAACACAACCGGAAGTGGAGGCTAGCACAGCCGCAATTCGGAAAGCAAACCAACGGCAGCCAGGAGCGCGGGTCGTTCGGAGTACTCCATGACCGTCTGGTCGGGAGGAAGGACGTTCAAGGAGACACGACGGAGACGAGGACCTCCTCGATGATGTCGAAGGCCCAGTGGACCTCCCGATCCTCGATGACATAGGGAGGAAGGAAGTAAAGGACATTCCCCAGAGGACGCAGCAGAAGACCCTTCTCCGCAAACGCTTGGATCAGCCGGGGTGATCGAGTGTCGAGATAGCCGGCCTCCCGCTCCGGCTCCAATTCCACCACTGCCAGTCCTCCAATCCCGCGAACCTCCGCCACTCCGGGTAGCCGGGCGATGCGGGCCAGACGCTCTGAGAAGAGTTCTTCCAATCGGGCCACTCGCTCCAGCCGCTCTTCCTCATCGAAAAGAGCCAGGCTTTCCAGGGCGACGGCGCATCCCAGGGGATTGGCGGTGTAGGAGTGTCCGTGCAGAAACCCGCGCCCCCGATCCTCGCTGAGAAATGCCTGGTACAGAGGTTCGGTCACGACGGTGGCGGCCAGGGGAAGATACCCTCCCGTAAGGGCCTTGGAGAGGCACATGAGATCGGGCGTCGCCGGTCCATGCTCGCAGGCAAACATCTTTCCGGTCCTGCCGAAGCCGGTGAAGACCTCGTCGGCGATGAGCAGCGTCCCGTGCCGGCGGGTCAGATCCCGAACCAGGGTCAGGAACTCCACCGGCCAGATGATCATTCCCCCGGCCCCCTGAACCATGGGTTCCACGATGACCGCCGCCACCCGGTGGCCCGACTCCCGCAGAAGGTCCTCGAGCCGGCCGCTGCACTCGATGTGACACTTGGCGCGGGTCCGTCCCACCGGACAGGTTCGACAGGTGGGGGAGTGGGTCTGGAGTTGCTGAACCAGGAGGTCCGCGAACTGGGCGTGGAAGGCGTCCACTCCCCCCACTCCCATGGCCCCCAGGGTGTCGCCATGGTAGGCATGTTTCAGAGAGATGAAGAGGTCCCGGGTCTCGCCCCGATTCTTCCAGTACTGGTAGGACATCTTCAGAGCCACCTCCACCGAAGTGGATCCGTTGTCCGAGAAGAAGACGCGAGTCAACCCCGACGGCGCCCGCCGGACCAGCTCGGAGGCCAACCGTGCCGCCGGTTCGTGTGTGCAACCGGCAAACATGACGTGCCCGAGCCTCGAAGCCTGTTCCTCCAACGCGCGGTTGAGACGGGGATGATTGTGTCCGTGGATGTTGACCCACCAGGAGGAAATGCCGTCCAGCAGGCGCCGGCCGTCGTTGGTATGGAGGTAGATCCCTTCGGCTCGCTCGATGGGGATCGGAGGAGGCGCCGTTCGCATCTGGGTGAACGGATGCCAGACGTATTTGCGATCTTGGGACACCCAGCCGCCGAAATCTCCCATTGCTGATACTCGATACGGTACTACACCCTGCCGTCCGGCCGGGACTGCCGCAGACTGCGCTCCAGCACACCGTCCGGGTCGAATTCGGATGCCGCCTGCGTGACGGTCTCCCGAGAGAGGGGATGGAGAGGCTCCAACTCCGCCACGACACGAGTCTGTCCGAACCGCTCGATGGCCCGTCGATTCTCAAGGTTGACGGGACCGTTCAGGACCACTCCCGCCAGACTCAGGCCTCTGGAACGGAGCGCTTCGAGGGTCAGGAGAGTGTGATTGATGGTCCCGAGTTGACTCGACGAGACCACGAGGCAAGGCAGGTCCAGGGCTTTTAGGAGATCGGCCAGGAGATACCCTCGATCGGTCAAAGGCACCAGGAGCCCGCCGATCCCCTCTACGACCAATAGACCATTTCCCGAGGACTCCCGATGACGCCGGTAGACGGAGAGAATGCGTTCCGGTTCGATCTCGACTCCGGCCAAACGGGCCGCCAAGTGAGGCGACAGGGGCGGCGCAAACCGGTAACACTCCTCCAGGACCCGCAATTCCGGTCCCACGAGGGACGCCACCTCCCGGCTGTCGCTTCCCTCTTCCGCCCCCGTGGCGACCGGTTTCCAATAGGTCACTCCCGTTCGTCCGGACCACCAGGCCAAAAGAACGGCGGAAACGACCGTCTTTCCGATCTCGGTTCCCGTTCCGGTGACCACGATTTCCATCAGACGGTCTCCAGAGCTTCAGCCAGTGACCGGCAGAGTCGATCCAATTGCTCGGGGGTCTGGTTGGCGTGAACCGATATCCGCAGTCTCGCGGTGCCGGCCGGCACCGTGGGTGGGCGAAGCGCCCTCACGTCCAGGCCCTGCTCCCGAAGCCGTTGAGCGACGGCAAGAGCGCGGCGATTATCCCCCAGGACGACCGGCACGATGGGACCCGCGCTGTCCAGGGTGTCCAGGCCCTGCGCTTTCAGTTGCCGGCGCAGGAGACGGGAGAGTTTCAGAACTCGTTTCCGGCGTTCCGGATCGCTCCGGATGATCTCCAATGCCGCTTCCAGCGCGTAGAGGAGAAGTGGCGGCGTGGAGGTGGTGAAGATGAAGCTGCGGCAAGCGTTGATCAGGTATTCGATGACGGTCCGGGGTCCCGCCACGAACGCGCCGGCCACGCCCAAGCCCTTGCCGCACCCCGAGACAATGGCCGCGGCCCGCTTCTCGATCCCGAAACGCTCCGTCAGACCCGACCCTCGCCGGTCGCCGAAGAGGCCGGTGGCATGGGAATCATCCACGATCAGATCCGCTCCCCACTCATCCGCCAGGTCCGCGTACTGGTCCAAGGGAGCGATATCTCCATCCATGCTGAAGAGGGACTCGGTGATCAGAAAGGTTCGGCCCCGTGGATGGGGAGTCGAGAGAGCAGTTCGCATCGCCTCCAGATCCCGGTGTGGGTGGATGATCTTCCGCGCTCCGCTCAAGCGAATGCCGTCGATGATGCTGGCATGGTTGAGACGGTCCGACACCACGCGGTCCCGGGGGCCCAGGAGGGCAGAAAGGAGACCCAGATTGGCCTGGTAGCCGCTGGGGAAGATCAGGGCTGCTTCAGTGCCCTTAAAGCGGGCAAGCTTCTCTTCCAGAAGGCGGTGGTGCTGCGTGTTTCCCCGCAGTAGCCGGGAGGAGGGAGCGGAGACGGGACGGGATCCGGCTTGCTCCTGCAGGCGTCCGATCAGGAACGCCCTCAGCCGAGGATCACGGGACAGATCCAGGTAGTCGTTGGAGCAGAAGTCCTCGACTTCGGGAGACGCTTCCTCAAGGGATCGGTAGAGGCCGGACGAGCGGATCCGCTCGAGGCGCCGCTCCAATTCCCGACCGAGAGTTCTCATGGAGTCCCCGCCGGCATGAGCTACAAGCTATTGGAAATGCCGAAACCGGTCAAGAATCGGACCGGGTCTCGGCATTTCGACCATTTGAGTTCCAATTCCGACGTTCCCTATAATGGACGGAATCGGTGGCGGCGTACCCAAGTGGCTAAGGGAGAGGTCTGCAAAACCTCCATTCACCGGTTCGAATCCGGTCGCCGCCTCCATGTCCTCTGTTCCAGGAGGTGACTCGTGTCCAGTTCTCGAGTTGACGGCGCCCAGACGCGCCGCGGTTTTCTTCACCGGTCCGCCCAGGCACTGGGCACCGCCGCCACGGCTCATCTCATTGGAGCCGAGTCGCGAAGCGCCGGTATCCCGAGTCAAGACAGGAAGGACGACCGCTCCATGAAGATCGATGCCCACGGCCACATCAGTCAGGTTGAGATTCAGGACCTGGAAGGGGAGTACAGAAAGAACTGGAAGTATGGGATGTCCCACCGGGACAACCTCTACTTGATGGATGCCGTCGGCATCGACATGCAGGTGCTCCAGTGCGCCTTCTACCTGCACCGATACCACCGCCGCGTGATGAAGGAACATCCGGGCCGGTTCGTCGCCATCAGCAAGATCGACGAACGGCTGTTGCCCGGTGACCGCGGGCTGAAGCTGATCCAGCAACACGTCGAGGAATGGGGGTTCAAGGGCTGGTACTACGACTGCTGGCCGCCGGAGCAGAGGGTGAAAATGGGGATGGACCCCAAGGACTGGGGCACCCCCGACCCCTTCTACCACTTCGACCACTCCCGGTACGATCCTCAATGGGAACTGGTCCAGTCACTGGGAGTCCCCGCTTGCGTCACCTGCAACGAGGTGAACTTCCAGACCCTGGGGCCAGCTCTCTTGAACGTGGTCAAGAAATTTCCGGATCTGAAGGTGGTCATCATCCACGGCATCTGGCCGTCCAGTTGCCTCCAAGACGACGGCTCGGTCCGAATCCCTGATGCGGTCGTCGATCTGGTCAGGAACTACAACGTCGTCATGGAGATCCTCACCGGACTCCAGCACAGGTCCGACATGTACGGTCCCGGCGACGTGGTCCTCAAGGCATTTTACGACACCTTCGGCCCGTCCAAGCTGATGTGGGGCTCCGAGTTTACCCACGTGGACCTTCCGGCCGTCGAGCAGTACCGGCACCAGTTCGATTACGTCAAGGAGCGGTGCCCGTACATGAGCGAAAGCGACATTGCCCAGATCCGGGGTGGAACCGCCATGGAGATTTATGGCATCCGGACCTGAGGCCGATAGCGGCTCTACATGTCTCCGTGATCCGATCCTCCGTCATTCGCCGAAGGCCTGCTAATCACGCAGGTGCGTACCCGTAAATATTTGATGGGACTTGTTCGTAAGACTATAACCAGTAATACTATTACAATGAGAATTACCTCAAAGGGTCAAGTGACGATCCCGCAGCGACTCAGACTCAAGTTCGGATTGCTCCCCAATACTGAGGCGGCCTTCGAAGAGTCCGACGGTGGAGTATTGATCCGGCCCGTGTTGAGCAAACGAGCGCTCATCGAGCAACGCCTCCGCGCTGCACGCGGCGTCGCGGACAGTGGTCTAGATACGGATGACGTGATGCGGCTCACGCGCGGGGATGAGTGAGTGTTTCTGGTCGACACCAACGTGCTACTCGACATCTTCACAGACGACCCGGTCTGGCGTCCCTGGTCCGAGCGTGCCGTGGGCGACGCGCTGGACACCGGCGCAGTCGGAATCAATCCGCTTATATTCGCCGAGACGTCACTCGCTTTCACCGACTCCGCGGAATTGGACCACCACCTGAACACCCTGCTGCTGGTGCGCTATCAGCTTCCATACGAGGCTGCTTTTCTCGCGGCGAGAGCCTTTCTCCGGTACCGCCGGGCCGGAGGTGTGCGCTCATCGCCGCTGCCGGACTTCTACATCGGCGCGCACGCCGAAACGGAAGGACTGACGGTTCTCACCAGGGACATCAGGCGATACCGGAACTACTTCCCCGCGGTGAAACTGGTGACACCGCGGGACCCGGTGAGCGGCGCCCGTCCAGATTGATGTGGGCTCGAAGGATCATCCGAACCGGATGCGGATGTCCTACCGGAACAGCACGACCACCTCTTCCAGGATCGGCGATACGACTCCTGTGGGAGCGGGATGGAGCGTCGCCCGGTACTGAATCACCGTGTGTGACGGATCCGGATGCGGGATATCGGCGGGATGCTCGAAGAAAGTCGCCCGCCCGCCGGGTCCCCGCCACGCGGCGGTGTTCAGTTCGGCTTCCGACCCGGCCGTCCTGATCTGGAAACGGACTCGGCTGCCGAGGGGCGTCTGGGCTCTCCAGGT
The DNA here is from genome assembly GCA_965231825.1 of Acidobacteriota bacterium. GTDB lineage: Bacteria > Acidobacteriota > UBA6911 > RPQK01 > JAJDTT01 > JAJDTT01. Next base: position 877,601 of record OZ246889.1, read on the forward strand.
CAGGCTGGCCGGACGTCGATCGGTGTATGAGTGCACCGACGAGACGTAGTCGAACTCGAACCGACGGTCGTAGATGTTGCCCAGGTCCACTCCCGAGTCGTTGTGGGGTCCGCGGGCCGGAATCTCCAGCCGGCGGTCCGCCCGGAAGCCGTCCCCCCCTCCCCAGTAGAGGAAGGAGTTCGTGACGTGATCGCCGAAAGAGCCGATCCGGTTGGGGTCCCCTTCGGAACGGTGGCAGACGAAGAGGATGTCGGCGTATCCGTCCTGGTTGAAGTCCGCCACCATGCTTCCAGCTCCGGAGTTGGTGGGCAGCTTGAACATCCGCTTCGGGTCAAACCCATCGGGTCCGCCCAGATAGACTCGTGAGAGCGTCGCCCGGCTCGATCCGGTGTTGTAATTGGGGCACACCAGGTCCAGCCATCCGTCCTGGTTCACGTCCGCCACCGTAATCAGGTTGGTCCCCTCGATCTCGAATTCCGTGCGCCGATCGGCCGAATATTCTCCCTCTCCCGCGCCCCAATGGATGAAGCCGCTGGTCAACCGGGATCCCGCTTCGATGGCACGGCTCAGGACCAGGTCGAGCACTCCGTCCCGATTCAGGTCGGCGACCTCCACGCCCCGGAGGCCAGCCGATCCGGGAACGATCCCACGACGCGACGAGGAGTAGCCGCGGCTGCCGTCGCCCCAATAGATGGGGACCCCCTCTGCGTTGGCCGAGAAAATGAGGTCCAGATGTCCGTCCCGGTTCAGGTCGGCGATGGTGGGGATGCCGGTGGGTCCGTTGTCCAACTCCAGCCGCTCGGTGACGACGAACCCGTCGCCGCCGCCCCAGTAGACGAACGCCCCCGTCTCCGCCAACTCCTCACTGGGGACGTTGGACAGGACCACGTCCAGCCATCCGTCCCGGTCCAGATCGGCGATGCTCACGCCGGCGCTGCCGCGTCCCATCAGGCCGGATCGATTGTCGGCCTGGAACCCCTCCGGATCGCCCCAGTACACGTGGCTCTCCTGGCGCCATCGAACCGTCTCTCCGAAGTTGGAGACCACCAGATCGGTCCAGCCATCGTCGTCCAGGTCCGCCGATCCCCATTCGTAGGGGTCCACGGCGGGCAACGAGATTTGCCGCTCGACGCTGTATTGGCCCCGGGCATCTCCCCAGTAGACGAAGATGGGACTGTTTCCACCCCGGCTGCGCGCCACCGTGTTGTTGACGAGGATGTCCAGATGGCCGTCGCCGTCGAAATCGGTCACCAGGTTTCCCACCGCGCCCTGGGTGAAGAGGGAAGTGCGCCGGGTCGGAGCGAAGCCCTCTTCGGAGTTCCACTGGATATACGAGGGGACCTCGAAGGAAAAATGTTCCTTGTAGTTGGAGATGACCAGGTCCACGTGCCCGTCCCGATTCAGGTCGGCTGCCGAGACGCCCCAGGCGCCGGCCGTCTCGAACTCCTGGCGCCGCTCCTCGGAGAAGCCTTCGGCGGATCCCCAATACAAATAGGAGTGGGTGAGAGGGTTTCCATGGGACTGGTGATTGGTGAAGAAGATGTCCTGGTGGCCGTCGCCGTTGAAATCGGCGACGGCGGTGTCCCGGGCATCGCTGGTGGGAAGCTCCAGACGCCTCTTTGCCGAGAAACCCTTCTCACTGTTGAGATAGACGAACGAAGCAGGCCCCTTCCCATTGGCTATCACGAGATCCGTGTGGCCGTCGCCATTCACGTCGGCCGCTTCCACGGCGAACGCCTGATGGGTTGGCAGATCCACCTTGCGCTGGGGGCTGAATCCTCCCTCACCGCCCCAAAGAACATAGGAATCGATGTCCTGGTCCCCCTTGTCTTCCTGGTTGGCCAGGATGAGATCGGGCCATCCATCCCGGTTCAGATCGGCGACGGCGGCGTCCGAGGCCCCCAGGGCCGGGACGTCCACGTAGCGCTCCCGGTCCGGACCTTGGGCGGAACCCCAGAAGACACGTGAGGGTGAATCGTAGCCCCCTCCCCGGAAGCCGACGCGGTACTCCCAGAATCCGGCGGACAGAGCCAGGACCACGTCGGGGTGCCCGTCACGGTTCAGATCGGCCACGGCGGCTCCTTGGGCTGCCCGCGACGGAAGGGTGATCTTCCTGGAAAAGGGGTAGAAACCCCACACCGAGTCGTCCCGGCGGTTCTTCAACTCCTCGACCCCGCCAAAGTAGATGAACGAGTCCATGCCGTCCCAGGTGCCGTTCGTGTAGTTGGGGAAGACGACGTCCATCCGGCCGTCCCCGTTCAAATCGCCGGCAGCCGCCCACTGGGCGCCGTCGTTGGGGATGAAGGAACGGCGGGAAACGTCGAAGTCCCGGCCGTTTCCCCAATAGATGGCCGCGTCCATCTTCTCCTTGTGGGGATGCGTGTTGGAGAAGACCAGGTCGATGAACCCATCCTGGTTGAGGTCCCATCGATTCACCAACTGGATGCGTCCCCGGCGGGAAACGTAGGTGTTGGCGCCGCCGTCTCCGAACCGGCCGTCGGCGAAATCTTCGAAGCTGGATTCCTTCCAGACCTTCGTCTCGGTCTGGCCCCAGGCCGCAACGGTGCAAGCCAGAAAAAGCAAGGTCAGCCCCAGATTCCAGCGCATATCAAACCCCCCGGGAATTCAGTGGCCAGCCTGTTCGAGGTACTTCCGGGCGAATTCCAGCAACCTTTCGGATCGCAGACCGACCTTACGGGCCTCATCCTCCGCCTTCGCCAGGCTCCAGCCATGGTTGATCACTCGGTGAAGAATCCAAAATGCTCCGACCCGATTCGCGCTGGCGCAATGGATGAAGAGGGGCCGGTTGGACTCATCCGAGACGATCCTTAGAAACTCGTCTCCCAACTTCGTGGTCAGACGACTCGAGTCCACCGGAAGATGAAAGTACTTGAGTCCAAGCGCCTGCACGGCAGCGCCCTCTTTCGCAACACCGGGGTCCTCGGCGGCAGTCCGCAGGTTCAATACCGAGTGGACCCCTTTCTGCTTCAGCCGGATCAGGTCCTGGTGGGACGGTTGCCCAGCGGTGCAGAAATCTTGGTTGACCCAGAGAAAGTTCCGAGCCGCAATCGGCGACTCGGAATCCTGTGCCGACATCATTCCAGGCAGCAAGACCGCCAAGACCAGAACGGCCGGAAAGATGAATCTCACGACGTGAGTATACCGGAGGCAGTCCGCAAAGTTGGACCCTGGAAGGATCCCGTCTTCATTCGAAGACGGGGCCTGATAAAATACCCTACCTGTATTCAGCGACCGGAATCGAAGTCCTTTCTGGTGCCGCCATGCGAATTCGCCGCCTGTCATGGGTCATCGCTCTCTTGGGGTTCACTCTCGTTCCCGTCGATGCCCAACAGGAGTTGGCCCCCTCCTTCCGAGCCCAATCCGAGGTCGTCCTGGTCGACTTGGTGGTCACCGACAAGCGGGGACAATTCGTCCACAACCTGAAACCCGAGGAAATTCAGGTCTTCGAGGACGGCAAGCTCCAGCGGTTGACCTTCTTCGACCTGCGCCGGCGGGCCGGGTCCGAGGAACAACTGGTCTCGGAGGTTAGAACAGGCGCCGTTCCCGCACCCGCCCTCGCCTCCAGGACCCTCCCCACGACCCCGCAGGACAGGGGCTATTTCGTCTTCCTGTTCGACCTGCAGTCCATATCCTTTCATGGGCTGGAACGGGTCAAGGAATCCATACGACGGTTCGCCCGCTCCGAACTGGCTCCCACCGACCGGGTGATGGTGGCCAGCATACGGCCTCAGTTCCGGGTCGAATTGCCCTTCACCAGCGACATTTCCCAATTGGACACCACCCTCGACCAACTGGTCGCGAGAGATTTTGAAGAGACCAGCATCGCCCGGTTCGTGGAGCAGTTGGACTATGCCTTCGCCCGAATGGAGATGGGAGCCCTGGACACCTTCGATCCCGGCCAGGGCGCAGCCGGAGGAGAGCAGAGACTCGATTCGAATCTGGATGGAGCCATCTCTCAGGCAGCGGACCACGGCCGCGCTCTCATGGTGAAAATCGAACTGCAAATGGACTTCACCTGCGCCGCCATCGGCGCACTCTCTCGGCATCTGGGCTCCCTGCCCGGACGAAAGCAGTTGATCTATTTCTCCAACGGCTATCCGCTCAATGCCAAGCGCACCGTCACTCACCTGATTTCCCAACGAGCCATTACTTACTCCCCGGGACAGATCACCCTGATCCATCTGGCAGCCAACAACTACATGGCGGGAGCCTCCGAATCCTCCCACCTGATCAACCGGCTCAACTCAGCCGTACGACAAGCCAATCGAGCCCAGGTTTCGGTCTACAGTATCGATCCCCGGGGTCTGATGGTCCCCGCGATCAGCAACTCTGAACACAGAGGTTCGGGCAATTACCTCTACCCCACCTACTCCACCGAGGACATCACGGCCCCGCACCAGTTTCTGGCCTCCCTCTCCATGGAGACCGGTGGGCTCTGGTACGCCGATGACAACGACCTGGAACGCCCGATCCGCAGTGCCTATCGGGACGGCAGTCAGTACTACCTCTTGGGATATGTCCCGTCCTCGATCCGGAAGCAGGGCAAGTTCCACAAGATCAAGGTGAAGGTCAAGCGAAAAGGCATCCGGTTGCGGTACCGGGAAGGTTACGTCGAAGAGGACCCGCGGGAAGCCGAAACCGTCGATCTGGCCAACGCCTTCAAGTTCCCCGACCTGTTCCGGGACTTTCCGGTAAATACCCAGGTCCTGAACCGGAAGGGGCAAGTGCAGGTCCAGGCTCGAATTCCCACCGGCGCCTTCGTCTTCAGATCCCAGGGAGGACAGAACCGGTGCGTCATCGAAATGTTCGGGGCACTCTTCGACGACTCCGGGAAATGGGTCGGGGACAACTTCTACTTCGTTGAGAAGATCGACCTGGACTTCAACCAGCAGGATCTGGCCAAATTCCTCCGCTACGAGCACTTCGCTCCAGTGGCGGCGGGGACCGCGCCGGATGGGCCCCTCGATCTGGTGGTCGTGGTCCGCCAGAGTCTCACCGGAAGGATGGCGACATCGACCCATCGGATCGTCCCGAACTGACGGGATTTCACAGGATTTTTACCGGCCTCCGGAACTGAAGAAGTTGGACAGACCCAACCTCGTCTACATCACTGCCGACCAACTCAAGGCTTCGGCGGCGCCCATTCTGGGGAACTCCCTGATCTCCTGCCCTTTCATGGAGGGTCTGGCGGCAGAGGGAATCACTTTTCCCGAGACCTATGCCGCCAGCACCATCTGCACCCCCAGCCGGGCTTCCGTCTTCACCGGGGTTCATCCGCTGGTCCACCAGGTGACCTGTTGGCAGAACAAGGCCCCCCTGAACCTGCCGCAGATGTCCGAACTCTTCGCCTCAGCCGGTTACTACACTGCAGTGTCGGGTCATTTCGAACAGGACCGAAACTTGAGCCGCGGCTGGTACGAGCAGGTGGATCTACGCGAGCCGGGTCCGCTGGCCCGCGCGCTGGAGACCAAGTACTCCCATGGCCGAAAGGACGTGGGCTGGTCCTGCGGAGCTATCGAGTGCGCTCCCGGGGAGGGTCATTCGGCATTGCTGGCGGACCGGTCGATCCGCATGATCGACACGGCGCGGCGATCCCGGATGCCCTTCTTCCTCCACTTCTCCTTCAATGACCCTCATCCCTCTTATTTCGTGCCTCCCCCCTACGATTCCATGGTGGATCCCGACCGAGTCGTTCTCCCGATGATGGACCACGCCGGGGCGAGGCCCGCCTGGCAAACCCAGGCCCTCAGGGAAGTCAGGACCGATGAGGCTTCGGAACGCGATCTCAAGAAGGTCGTGGCCGTCTACAACGGGATGATCCGGTACGTGGACGACCAGATGAATCGGGTTTTCCAAGCCCTGGCGGAACGGGACCTGTTGGAAAACACCTGGGTGATCTTCGCCTCCGACCACGGTGACTTCATGGGGGAGAAGGGACTCTTCGAGAAGTGCGAGGTTCCGTATGAATGCCTGACCCACGTCCCGCTGGTCATCCGCCCTCCCACGAATCTCGCGGCTCGGAGGGGAATCCGGATCCCCGGCCTCGTGGATCTGGTGGATCTTTTTCCGACTTTCCTCTCACTGGCCGGTATTCCCGTTCCCGACTACGCTCAGGGAAGGGACCTGATGACGTGGGTGGACCGGGAAGCGAAGCGGCCACTTCGCCGTGTCGCCTTCGCCCAAGTCGGTGACTACCACGGGCACCTCAAATCCACCTTCCCCACCGGGACCTTCAACTCGGGACGGCGAAACCTCCTGGTCCGCGCCGGGCGGAGCCGGGAATTCTCCTACATCCGGGATCCCCAATACGGGGACGAAGCCTACGATCTCACCCAGGACCCCCGCGAACTGGACAACCTCCTGCAACGAGGAGCGGTCCCGGACGGTGTCAGCCGGCTCAGGGATGAAGTGGACCGCTGGGAGGAAGCCTGCCTCGACTTGCGGAAACAGTTGAACGTCATCCCCGGTGACCGGGGGTTCGAGCCGGGTTGGGAGTAGCGGAAGCGTGGGCGGGGGTTTGTAACCCCCGATTCCGGCGCGTGTCGGGGACAAGAATGTCCCCTCCCAGGAGTTCCTACCCAGTGGCGCCCGCACCTTGCAGCTATTGGGCGACCTCAGCGCTTTTTGGAAAGGGACAGTTTATTTTTCGTGGGCGACCTCAGCGCTTTTTGGAAAGGGACAGTTTATTTTTCGTGCGGGTCTACTATGTCCCACGCTGATTCATTTGAGTTTCCTTCGCCTTTCTCGGTTCTGAGTCGTTGTTGTTATCGGAGGTGCGAACCGACTCCCTCGCGAGTCCGATTCACCGAGGACCGTGCCCATGCCCCGAACCGCACGACACAAGAGTTCAGAAGCCGCCTTCTATCACCTCACCAATCGAGTCACCGGTTGGACAGATTGGTTCCCCTTCGAAGACCAGCGAGCCCGTCGCAAACTCCTGGATCTGATGTTGTTCTACGTCAGTGTCTACCGGTGTCGTTTGGCCGCGTTCCAGATCATGGGCAATCACTTCCACTTCGTCGTCCATTTTGAGAAGCCTCGCTCCTTGTCCCGCGAGGAGTTGGAGGACATCGCCCACAAGCTTTATGGGCAAAAGGCAGAGAAGAAAACCGCCGAGTGGACCGTCGCCGAGTGGGAAGCGTTCAACCAGCGTCTCTTTGACGTGTCGAAACTAATGCAGAACGTGGACGGGCAGTATGCCCGCTGGTACAACCGCCAGTTTCGACGGCGAGGGCATTTTTGGAGTGAACGTTTCAAGAACCCGGAACTCTTGGGAACCGAAGCGGTCCAAGACGCGATTCTATACGTGGAACTCAACGCCGTCCGAGCCGGACTGGTCAAGCGGCCCGAGCAATGGAAGTGGGGCTCAGCCCGCTGGAGATTCACCGGGAAGGATCATGACCTGATTGCATTGGAGGAACTGTTCCCCTCGGAACCCGGAACCGACGTGTACAGCAGTTACCGGGCTCGCTTGTATTATCGAGGGGCCGTCCCCACCCGTGAAAACCAGGCTGCGATCCCCCTGTGGATCCTCGATCAGGAGGAGCGACGTGGATTTACCCGCGCCGGAGCCTTTCGCCGGCGTCTGCGATTCCTGACGGACGGGTTGGCCGTCGGGCCGGCAGAGAAGGTGGCGCAATTGCTGGAGACGTATCGAAAGCAAGGTCGATATCGGCGTCGCCGACACCCCATCCCCCAACTGGGCGGAGTGCTGTATTCGCTACGGGAGCAGCGCTCGCACGCCTTCCTATCGTAGACTCGCCTGATCTCCGTCCGTCCGTCGATTCTGCCACCGCGGCACCAAGTGTCCCAGATCACGGGAAACGCCCAATAGACTGAATTGTCCTGTTGAATGTGTGGAAAGTCCTTCGGACTTCCATCCATTTGGCAGAGGTGCCCTGCTCTGCACTCGGGCGGGACTCCCAAAGTTCACAATGCGCCCCCGTTCCGGAAGTCGCGGAAATCGAAACCGCGGAAAACGCGACCGCGGAAAACGCGACTGTCCCTTTCTTTCCGCTTCCCGGAATCGAGACTGTCCCTTTCTTTCCGGGTGTGTGGGGGACAAGAATGTCACCCCTCCCAGGAACCCCTACCTGGTGGCACCCGCCTCTTGCAGATATTGGGCAACCTCGGTGTGGCGGTTGGAGGCCGCGGCGGAAAGGGCGGTGAGACCTTTCTGATCCTTGATGTCCAGTCGAGCTCCCGCGTTCACCAGTGCCTGGACCACCGGCATATGGCCCTCAGTGGCCGCGCCGATGAGTGCCGTCTTCCCCTCGTTCTCGCGGGCATCGACGGCGGCTCCGGCCGCCAACAGGGCTTGCATGGTTTCCAGCCGGCCGTTCCAGGCAGCCCACATCAGGGCGGTGGCCCCAGTGTAATCGCGCGATTCCAACTGGGCGCCGGCGGCAATCAACATCCCGACGATCTTTGTGTGCCCCTCCCAGGCGGCTCCCATGAGCCCGCCACGGTCGTTCTTGTCCTTGAGATTCACGTCGGCTGCGGCTTCCAGAAGAACTCCCACGGTTTGGCCATACCCCTTCCAGCAAGCCCAGATGAGGGGCGTCATTCCGGCCAGCTCATCCCGGGGATCGGTCTCGGCGCCTCTTTCCAACAGGATCCTGACCACTTCAGTCTGGCCCACCCAAGCGGCGGCCGTAAGAGGCGTGGTTCCCTGCTCGTCCTTCCCATTGACGTCCACACCGAGGTCCAACAGGTACTTCACCGCGTCCACGTCTCCCCGTTCGGCAGCCTCGATGAGATGGATCGGCTTCTCCTGCTGCCGGAGCGCACTCGACACGGCTCCTGACATCAGGAGCGCCGCGATCAGGGTCAAAACCGCCGACCTCATATTCATTGGCGTCATGGCTGGGCAATCCTGGCCATGGAGTCGGCCTTCAGCCAACCCACATGACCGTCGGCGAGAAGGACTTCGACCCACGATCCCGAAACTTTCTGAATTCGCACCGTGGTCCCCTCGTGGAGCGTGAAGACCTGGATGCCCTCTTCTCCCGGAGCACTTACGGCCCTGGCCTCCTTGGCCAGAATGATGGCCTCGGTGAACTCTCTTTCCCGGCGTATCTGACCGGCCAAACATATGGAAGAGAGGATCAGCAAGAGCGATCCGGCCCAGATGACCTTGCCGACGAACCCGCGACTCCGGCTCCACAATAGCTTAAGAACCCAAGCCGCCACCAGAGCGGCGTAGGAACCCCACATCAGGATCCATAGCGCGTTCCGGGGAAGAGTGAACACGAAACGCTCCAAGAGGACCAGAACCCGGAACCGGGGCAGTTCGGGGATTCGATCGACCACTTTGAGCCGAGCCAGCGACAGGTTGACCTCCAGATCCTCATCTCCGGGGATCAGTCGAGCCGCTCGCTTGTAGTGAAGAATGGCCTGCCCCGTTTCGCCCAGCTTGTAGTAGCAATTCCCCATGTTGAAATAGAGCGGACCCGACTCGTATCCCATGGCGGCGATGCCGGAGTAGCTCTCCAACGCCTTTCGGTAGTCGCCGGCTTCGTACAGGCGATTCCCCTGAAGGAAAAGCCCCTCCCTGGAGTCTCCTCGAAGTGAAGCGGAGACCAGAATCAGGAAGAGCAGAGCGGCTCCCCTCGATCTCATCGAAAATGCCTCCCTTCCGGCCGGGACGCAAGCTCCTGCTCCATCCGGGTGAGGGCTTCCCGGGCGTTGGCCATCAGGTCCCGCATTTCCTCTTGCCCGGAGGAAGAGGGCGCGAACTGTTTCAGGTCACAAATTTGGAGACAGTCGAAGTACCGCACCAGCGATTCTTCCGAGATTCCCCGGGCCCGCAATGACTCCTTGATCTCCTGACTGACCATTCCAGCTTGGGCCACGTTGAGCTTGTCGGCCAGATAGCCCATGAGAGCCTGTCCCACGGCCTGATAAAACTCCTTCTCGGCGCTCCGATCCAGGTGGATCCGGGCCTGGGCCAGCCTCTGCCGGGAGACGCGGCGAGCCCTCCTGGCCCGCGCGTAAGCCACGTCGCCCTTGAGGCGCGTCAGATGCCGCCTGTAACCGACAGCGCCCAGAAGGCAAAGCAGCGGCAAGGAGAAGGGAATCCAGAACCCCTTGGCCGTCAGCAAGGACTCCCCGGTCTTGCGGAATGAACCGGACCCGATCTTGATGAACCGAATGTCCTGGCCCAGCAGCTTCACCTCCTGGCGTGAGAGCCCTGTTTCCGCCCCTTCCGCCAAGTGATCGCCTGGCGTGACGTTGACGGACAACTCGGGAGCTCGGCTGATCCGGTAGGCATCGGCGGCCGGATCGAAATAGGCCATCTGCACCGGTCCCAACCGCACCGGTCCGGGACGGCGTGGAATGAGCACGTACTCGAAAGTCTTCTCTCCCGAGATCCCACTCGGATCCCGTCTGATCTGTTGCTCCACCTTTGGCGGGTAGACTTCGAAGCTGGGGGGGAACGAAATTCGGGGCTCGCTCAGCCCAGCCAGATTGCCGCTGCCGGCAATCCGAACCTTGAAGCTCAGGGCCTCGTTGGCCTTGACCTCAGGCTTGTCCAATCGACTGTCGATGGAGAAATCTCCCACGGCCCCCTGGAATTCCGGCGGCTTGCCCTCCTGAGGTAAGGGCAGGACTTGCACCCGAAGCGGGTTGGAGGCGACTTGGCGGGTCACCTCCCGGCCGAAGAGGTCACCGGAGAAAAAGCCCCGGAAGGGATCGCGGGAGCCGAAGGGGTCCCGGGATCCGCCTCGGGTTCGCACCCGGCATTCCAGAACCATGGGGCCGACCTCCCTCTCCCCGGCACCGGTAGGGAAAAGCGCCACCTTCTTGATCAGCGCTACCCTGTAACGCAGCCCATCGATCACCTCTGTCTCGGTATGCGGCTGCCGGGGCTGCGGATAGTCCTCCACCCAGAATCCCGCCGTCTCCGGCTGATTGGAGATCCCGTAGTTGGCAACGTTGACGCGAGTATAAATCCTGTAGGTCACCACCAGCGCCTGATTCTGGTAGACGCGCTCCCGGTCGGCCGTTGCGCGAACGAAGAGATCGGACTGGCCAGCCGTGCGCGCCGGACGGCGGTTGCCCAGGGGAGTGGGAGACGGTTGACCGGTTCCGGTGATCCGGATCCGAAGGGGTGCCGACTTGTGGGCCTTGCCGTCCAGTTGCACCTGGACCGCGCCGATCTCGAAATCCCCCTCCCGGGTCGCCCGAAAATGAAAGCTGTAGGTCCTGGACGCGGACATGCGTCCGTTCTCCAACCGATACTGCTGGGAACTCCGCCTTCCCAGGAACGCGGCGAACTCCTCCATGGGAGGCAAGCTCGGCTCTCCGGCACCGGTGGCGCCCCTGCCCGAAACCTCCACCGAGAGTGTGAACTGCTGTCCCACCAAGACGGAAGTACGGTCCAGAAACGCCCGAACGGTCGGGTCCTGACCCCCGATCGGTCCGCAAAACAGGACCGTCGCCAGAAGTGTCCCGAAAATCTTTCTCACCAGTCCTTCTCTACCTTCACGCTTCCCGGGAGTGTTTCGAGTTTCTTCTTGATACCCGCCTGAGCCTGAGCCAGGGCCTCCAGCAACCGCTCCGCCTCTTCACGAGACATGGGTTGGGCGCCACTGGGAGGAGTCTGAGCCTGGTCTTCCTGAGCGGGTTCCTGTTGCTGGTCGCCGCTGCCGGCGCGAGAATTCTCGTCCCTGTCTTCCTGCGGGTCGCCCCGGCGCTGTTCAGGGTCTTCGGAATCCTTCGAGTCACTCTGATCCCGGGACTGTTGCCCGTCTTGCTGCTGGTCCTGGCCCTCCTGATCTTCCGGCCGCTCCTGCCGACTCTGCTCTGACTGATCCTCACTGCCGGACTGATTCTCTTCCTGGTTCTTATCCTTGTCCTTTTCCTGCTCCCCGTCGCCCTGCCGGTTCTGGTTCTGCTGCTGCTGTTGCTCCTTCAACTGCTTGAGCACGAACTCCAGATTGTGCTTGGCGTCCCGATCGCCGGGCGCCAGCTTCAGCGCCTCCCGGTAGGCGCTCAGGCTCTCTTGGAGCTTGCCCTGGCGATAGAGCGAGTTGCCCAGATTGTACTGGGCCCGGGACTTGATCCCGGGGTCCTCCGACCGCAGCGCCTGGGAGAAGGAATCGGTGGCATCCTCCATCTCCTCCTTTTTGAATTGCGCATCCCCCAGATTGAAACGTATGGCCGGGGAATCCGGGCTTTCCTCCAGTGCCTCCCGGTACAGTTCCAGAGCCGTGTCGTAGTCTCCCTCCGAAAAGTTCCGGTTCCCCTCCAGAACCTTCTCCCTGCCGGCCTGACCCCAAAGAGGCTGTGAACCGGACAGCAGTCCCGCCAGCAACAGTCCCACGAACCGGAGACGAAACCCGATCACCGAAAACGCCCTCTCCAAACTCTGTCTACCCGACGCCGCTCGGCCAACAGGACGTCGGCCAGCAGCAGCAGCAGGCCCAATAGGACGGGAATCTGAAACCGCTCCTCATACTGAGCCACCTGGATGGAAGCAAGCTGCTTCTTGTCCATGGCCGCCACTTCCCCGTAGATCCCCTCCAATTCCGACTCTCCGGGCGAGGCCCGATGATAGGTGCCCCCCGTCTCCTCGGCCAGCTCCCGAAGCGTGCTCTCGTCCAGCCGTGTCATCACCACTTCGCCCGCCCTGTTCTTCTTGAAACCCTGGGCGCGTCCTTCCGAATCGAAGACCGGGATGGGGGTTCCCCGCATCGACCCGATTCCCACGGCGTGGATGACCACTCCCTGGCCGGCCGCCTCCCGGGCCACCTCCACGGGCCGTCCCAGGTGGTCTTCGCCGTCGGTGATCAGAACCATCACCTTGTGCTTCTTCTCTTCGTCCGAGAAGAGCTCCAACCCCTTGCGCAGAGCTTCCCCCAACGCCGTTCCCGGCACCGGTATCGACTCCGGCCCCATGGAGGCCAGCAACGTCCTCGCCGCTCCGTAGTCGAGGGTCAGGGGACATTGGACAAACGCCTCGCCGGCGAATCCCACGATCCCGATCCGGTCCCCCTCCAGCAGGCCGATGAGCGTTCCGATGGCGTGTTTGGCCTTTTCCAGGCGGTTCGGCTGAATGTCCCGCGCCAGCATGGAGGCGGACAAATCCAGGACCACCACCAAGTCCTGTCCCTCTCTTTCCACCGTCTCCAGACGGGTCCCGAACTGGGGCCGGGCCAGACCGCCCAACAGCAGGCCGACGGCCGCCACCACCAGGAGCCCCTTGGACCACTGGCGCCGCGTGCTGGAGTTCCCGGTGAGCCGACGCGCCAAGTGGGGACCCACCAGAACCTGGACCCCATGCCGCTTGCTCCGGATCACCCAGAACAAAAAAGCCGGCAACAGCGGCAACAGAAACAGCAGATACAGCAACTGCGGTTCACCGAAACGAAACAAGATCCCTTCCCTCCGATATGTCTGATTTCACGGTATCTTGCGAAACCAGGTTCCGGAGAGTCCCAGCTCTCCCAACAGAAACAGGACCGCCAAGGCCAATGGATAGGGGAACAGCTCTCCATATTGAGTGAATTGGTTCACCTTGATCTCACTCTTTTCCAACTCGTCGATCTCACGGTAGATCTCCTCCAGGCTCTCCCGATCTGTGGCCCGATAATATCGGCCGCCCGTCACGTCGGCGGCCTGCCGGAGAGCCTCTTCGTCGATGTCGACTCGAATCCGGGTCTGGCGGCGGCCGAAGATGGGGTCGTCCACCGGATAGGGGGCGATGCCCCGGGTTCCGGCTCCGATGGAGTAGATGCGGACTCCGAAGGCCTGGGCCATTTGGGCCGCGGTGGCGGGGTCGATCTCCCCCGCATTGTTGCGGCCGTCGGTGAGCAGGATCAGCACCTTCGACTCGGCTTCGCTCTCCTTGAGGCGGCCGACTGCGGTGGCGATGCCCATGCCCAGGGCGGTTCCGTCGTCCAGCAGGCCCACCTTCAATTCGTCCAGGAAATCCAGAAGTATCCCGTAGTCCAGGGTCGGAGGACACTGAACGAACCCGTGACCGGCGAAAACGACCAGACCGATGCGATCATTCGTCCGGCGGCGGACGAAGTCGGCGGCCACCTGTTTCGCCGCCTCGATCCGGTCGGGCTCGATGTCCTGCGCCAGCATGGAAGTGGACAGGTCCAACGCCAGAACGATGTCGATCCCTTCCGCCGTGACCTCCTCCCGCATGGCGCCACTCTGGGGCCGCGCCGCCGCGAGAACCAGAAGCCCCAGGACCATCAACCGTAAGCCGAAGAGAAAATGGCGGGATCGGGCCGCCATGGGCCTGTAGGCCTTCTTGAGAGAACCTACATGCGGAAACCGCAGACTCGAGTTCCGTCGGCGCCCCCGCCTCAGGGTCCAGACCAGGATCAGGGGAAGGATCAGCAACAGACTGAGGAACCAGGGATCCGCGAAACGGTACGACATGGTCAATTCTCAGGGAAAAGCAGAATCACACCGAAGATCCCGAAGCTGCCGATCCGAGGTTTTCCTCTATTGTCCCCAAGAGACAATCCAACCGGTTTGGAACCGGCGGCTAACGTCCGAATCCCACTCCATGGAGGCATGCGCGTGGCCTCGGACCTGGACACCACCCTCATCCAAGGACCCACAGAAGGCCCGCGACCACGCCCACAATGCCTGCGGCCTGCACCACCAAAGCTCGATGGAATCGAGATTCCAGATCGCGGATAGTCGATTCCAGTTCCTCGGTCGTGGGGCGGGCCGCGAGCGCCGCCCGAATCTGAGACATATCGTCGTTCAAGGTCATCGTGACCGCTTCGACAACTTGTCGAACCCCATCCGCGCCGATGACGGGCTCTGCGCCTTTCTTCAGGCGCGTGTCAAGGACTTTCGAAACGCCCGTGACGACGGCGTCGACCAGGGCCCCAACCAGAATCGGGGGAATAGCAATCATGATGACCTCCTCAATCTTGTCCGTGGCGGCGGCGATCCAGTGGCGGACGCTCGGCCTCCTTCGGGGTGGACTCCGAGTCGGGCGAAACCGGTTCCGCGGGACGGGTGACCTCCAGAATCCGGAATGCCAGTTCTGTGACCCGCTCCTGCTCCGGAACCGAGGGGGAAAATTTGGCGAACTTGACCAGGTCACAGCAAGGGAAGAAGTCCCGAAACAGTTGCAGTTCATCCAGGGCGAGAGCCATCTTCCGCAATTGGTCCAGGACCTCCGTGGTCGTCGATTCCATGGCCTGGATCGGATACCGCCGTTCCAGGTAGCGGCGAATGATCTCCGAGAGCCGCGTGAAATAGGGCTTGAGCCGACCCTCTTCCAGTAGTCCCGAGTCCCGGAGGCGGCAGAGCGCCTGATAAGCTTCCTCATAAGGCGGGAGCCGGGGTTTCCGGGCGACCGCTGATGGCGCCTCGCCGCCCCTCCGGCGAAGATACAGCAGGATCAGGGCCGCCACAGCCAGGACGGCAACGGCCCAGGGCCACAGGGACCAGAGGCTTCGCGGAATCTCCAGCGGACCCTTGATGTCGAGGATGTCCTTGGAATCGTCCGACAGGGTACTCTCGACCCGAACCGAATGCTCCTGGGTCCGGACCGAGCCGGATTCGTTCCCATCGCCCCCGTAACCCACAGTGACCGGTGGAATCTCGAAACTGCCCGTTTCATAGAGAGCCAGGGTGTAGGCCACGGTCCAGATCCGATTCCCTTCCTCGTCGACCGGACCCGCGACCTCATGGCCGAGGACCTCGAACTCGCCCAAGTCCGGGTCCGACTCCGGCAGAACCACTTCCACGCCGGGGACAGCCGTCACCGTCAGGGTGAAGCGAATCAGATCTCCCACGGTGACCTGGGACAGGTCCACCTGGGAATCCAGCTGGACGGGAGGTTGACCCCGCAGCGCCAGCAGGCAGCAGATCAGGATCAAAATGCGAATGGCGTTTTGTCTCATCGCCGCAGTCGCCGGCTCCGGGTCCGGAAGAACCGCACCAACAACTCCAGATAGCTCCGGTCGGAATCCACCTCGATGCTGTCGACGCTGATGGAGTTGAGAAAGCTCTTGAGTTCCTCGTCCTCCCGGAGAACCTGGGCCTTGAAAGCCTCTCGAACCTCGGGGTCATTGGTGTTGAGAATCAGTTGCTCTCCCGTCTCGGCATCCTCGAACTCGACGAAACCGACTCGCGGAAGTTCCCGCTCCCTGGGATCCCGGACCCGGATGGCCACCACGTCGTGCCTTCGGTTGGCGACCCGGAGCCCGCGCTGGAAACCGTCTGCGAGAAAGTCCGACACCAGGAACACGATGCTTCTTCTGCGGATGACCCGCATCAGGTATTCGAGGGCCAGACCGACGTCGGTGCCCCGATGCCGGGGCTGGAAATACAGCAACTCCCGCAGGACCCGGAGCACATGAGAGCGGCCCTTGCGGGGGGGCACGAATTTCTCGATCTGGTCGGTGAAGATGATCAGACCCACCTTGTCGTTGTTCTTGATGGCGGAAAACGCCAGCAAAGCGCAAATCTCGACGGCGACCTCTCCCTTCATGCGCTCTCCGGACCCGAACTCTCCCGAGAGGCTGGCGTCCACCAGGAGCATCACCGTCAGGTCCCGCTCCTCGTCGAACAGCTTGACGTAGGGACGATCCATCCGGGCCGTCACGTTCCAGTCGATGGTCCGGACGTCGTCTCCGATCTGGTACTCGCGGACCTCGGCAAAACTCATGCCGCGACCCTTGAACACCGAATGGTATTCACCCGAAAAGACGTTGTTGACCAGACCTCGAGTAGCAATCTCGAGACGCCGAACCTTGCGGAGAATCTCGCGCGGAATCATCTCAATGGAAAATCCCACGCCCGGCGCCGGCCCCGGCGAGGTGCTCACGGCCCAAGAATCCAAAGCGAGCGGCAGCTTTTCTCATCTTCCTCTCTTTCCTCTCTCCTCTTTTCTCTTTCCTCTTATCTCTCTCCTCGCCCTACGGCACCTCCACGTTGTTCAGGACCTTTCGAACCACATCCTCGGAAGTCACCTCTTCGGCTTCCGCCTCGTAGGTCAGAATGACCCGGTGCCTGAGGACATCCAAGCCGATGGCGCGAACGTCTTCCGGAGTCACATAGGCGCGATGGTCCAGGAACGCGTGGGCCCGGGCCGCCCGAGCCAGAAAGATGGAGGCTCTGGGAGAAGCTCCGAAATTGACGAGGTCGACCAATTCGTCCAGGCCGCACTCCCCGGGAGTTCGCGTCGCGAAGACGATGTCGACGATATACCGTTGAATCTTGGCGTCCATGTAGATTTCCTGCACCGCGTCCCGGGCGCGTCGGATCTCCTCAGGCGACACGACAGGGCCGGCCTCGGGAACGACGTTTCCGGACATGCGGCGCATGATCTCCAGTTCTTCCATTCGCGACGGATACCCCACCGACAGCTTCAACATGAAACGGTCGACCTGTGCCTCCGGAAGGGGATACGTCCCCTCCTGCTCGATGGGATTCTGGGTCGCCAGGACCAGGAAGGGGTCATCCAGGGGATACGTGGTCTCGCCGATCGTCACGGTCCGCTCCTGCATGGCCTCCAGCAGGGCCGACTGGACCTTGGCCGGTGAACGATTGATCTCGTCGGCCAGAATCAGGTTGGAGAAGATGGGTCCCTTCTTGGTCTTGAAGGTGCCGTCGCTCTGGTCGTAGACCAGCGTGCCGATCAGGTCGGCGGGGAGCAGGTCGGGCGTGAACTGAACCCGTTGGAACCCGGTGTCGATGGTTTGCGAGAGGGTCTTGACCGTCAGGGTCTTGGCCAGACCGGGCACCCCCTCCAGCAGCACGTGACCGTTGCTGAGAAGCCCGATGAGCAGCCGCCTGACCATGTATTCCTGGCCCACGATCACCTTGGAGACTTCGTCCAGGATTCGCTCCACCAGGACACTCTCGGCGTCGATTCTTCTCTGAATTTCTCGGATCTCGATGTTCATCTTCGATGATTCCGCCTTCCTGACTTCTCAAGGGAAAATGGGATTTTCGGGCTTCGAAATATTTCACGACGGGCCCTGGAGGCGAGTTCCACTAAACCGGAAAAACGACGCGCAGGGGCGGCCCTTGTGGCCTCCCGTTGCAACGGGAGGCATGGGAGGAGGCAACAACAGCGTCAGCCCGCAGAAGCGACGGCCTCTCCAACCAGCCGCTTGAGCGTGGCCAGATCCTTTCCGATGGACTCCAGAATCCGGTCGCGGTCCATGGTGAGCCGGCGGCGGCCACGCTCGGCGCCACCCAGGGAGTATTCACAGTGAAGGCTGATTGGACCGGCAAAACCCGATTTCAGCAAAAGGGCCAGAAAGGGGCCGATGGGAACCATGCCCTCGCCCAAGGGGCAGTTCTCCACCCGCCACCCCCCGGATGTTTCCTTCCACCTGAAGTCTTTCACCACGATGGTGTGGACCCGGTCGGCCAAGGCCCTGAAGTTGGTGGGCCAGGCAAGCCCCCCCTCCACGGTGGCGTGACGAATGTCGAACTGGCAACCGAGCCAGCGCCGGGGGAGTCCCTCCAACGCTTGACGCAGGTCCCACAATGCCGCTCGAAAATGGGAAGCGCCGGCGTGGTTCTGGTAGTCGCCGCAGATCTCGAACCTGCGATTCAGAGCGGCCAAGCCGGCGAGATCATTCCTGATCGCCGCCAGCGTTTCCGAAATGCCCGTGGCTTCCGGGTAGCGATAGTACCCCAGCCGATAGAAGGGGATCCCCAGACCGCTGGCGGTCTCCAGGATCTCCCGCGTGCCCGCTCCTTCCGGGTCGGTAATGGCCGTCGTGATCGTGGGCACGCGGACCCCCGATTCCCCGACGGCCGACACCGCCCGGGGAAGATCCATTGTCACCTTCTCGGGCAAGACATGTCCTGAGGGACGGACCGTGAGGTCGACTCCGTCAAAGCCCAGTTGGGACACGGCCCTGCCCAATTCCCGATAGTCCAACCACTGCAGATGCTTGGAAAAGATGGAATACGTCCACTCGGGGACCGGGGGCCGCCGGTGTCGAACCAAGGGTGCGCCTCGGGTCGGCTTCCCGGAGACCGCCAGGAGACCGGCTCCCAGACCGGCAAGGAACTTCCGCCGTCCGGTTCTTTCGGCCTTCACTTGACCACCGTTCATCGACGCCTCGCATGCTTCATTCGGAGCATTGCCACCTGGAGAGTCCGTGATAGGCTATCGGGCTACTTCGACCGTTGCCGTCCGATTCTACACCGGATCGGAAGCGGACAAGGGAGGACTTCGACGGAGGAGAACATGTCCCTGATCCAAACTTTGAACCGCCTCATCGAATATGACACCGCATTGCTGGCCAACACCATCGGCTACATCGATCCGACTCCGCCCGAGGAATTCTACATGTCGGGCGCCATTCAATCGGTCACCCCTTCGCTGGGGCCCAGCGTGGGAGTGGCCGTGACCTGCAAGCTGGACAGCAGCACGCCGGGAAAGCAGGCGGATCTGAGCGGGTTCTGGAAGATGGTGGACCGGATCGACAAGATGGAAGAGCCCGTGGTCTGGGTATGCGAGGCGGCCGGCTCCAGGCCGGAGCACGAATGCGTGTTCGGCGACGGCATGGCTAAGGCGCTGTACGTCGCCGGTTGCAGTTCCCTCGTGACCAACGGCGGGGTCAGAGACATTCCCGGACTGATGAGCATTCCCTTCGCCGCTTATGCGCGAGGCCTCACCATCCACCACTGCGCGCTGACGGTAACGGGGGTGAACGAGCCGGTTCAGGTTGGCGGCATCCAGGTGACCCCGGGCGACGTCATCCACGCCAACAACGAAGGGGTCATCAAGATCCCCGCGAGCTGCCTCGGGATCCTGCCGGAGAAGGCGGGACAGATGGTCGTCTTCGAAAAGGAGGCGCACGAAATCATGCGCCGGCCCGATCTGCCACCTCTGGAGAAGCCGAAGGAGACCGCCCAACTGTTGAAGAAGTTCGGGTTCTGAGGCGGCGGAGAATCACCGGCCCCGGGCATAGCCCACGAACGGCTCCATCACAGGTACCCCACCAGGCTCAGCGTAGTGACGATGGCCAGCAGGGTAAAGAAGGATCCGGCCAGGAACATTCCGATGCGCATGGGCCACCCGGGGCGTAGTTCCGGGGGCAACAGGATGACGTTGACGGCCAGCGTATGGAAGCAGCTCACCCCCAGAGCGTAGTTGAAGATGTTGGTGGCGAACTTCAAGAGTTCCAACGGCGGCGCCAGCGAGAGCATGATGAGACCGAATACGGCGTAGCCGGCCAGCACCTTGAAATAGACGATTCGGATCCGGCTGGGGTCCAGCTTCCGCAGCCGTGAGCTGGAGGTCCAGAACACGTCCACCCATCGGCGGATGACCCCGTCCGCCGAGGTGGCCATGGTCGGAGCCAGGACCAGAAAACCGCAGAACAAGGTGAGGTACCAGAAAATCTGCCCGGCCTCCAGGCCCCAGGCGAGCCCGACATGATCCCGAACCCCGGAGGCGGTCATGCCGGCGGCCACCCAGCTGCTGGCTTCGGTGCCCCGGGGCAGAAATTGCACCGAGAGCATGCTGGGCAGGGCCAGGCCCAGGAAGCAGGCCGGCATCCAGACGGCCAATTGGTCACGGGCCACATGCCGGTACCAGCGGCGGAATCTGCCCAGGGAGCTGCGCGTCACCTCGAAGACCATTCCCACGTGGGACAGGCTCAGGTTGTGCCCCCCGATGACGCTGGGGATGGCCCCCACGTGGCGCCCCATTCCCCAACCCTGATCCCTCGTGTAGTTGCTGATGGGAGCATTGGAGAGCCCACCGCTGCCGGCGATGGCGGCGAACGCCGCCAAAAGGGAAATGGTGCTGAAGTCGATCTCGGGCAGCGTGCCCTGGTCCAGGAGCGAGACGAAGATGTTCTCTGTTTCCGCCCCACCGACCGGCACCGTACCGAACCTGAGGAAGCCGCCGAAGATCTCGGTCCAGGTGGAGAGACTGGAATGGAAGATTCCCAGGATCGAGAGAAAGCCCAGGACGACCACGATCTTGAAGGTCATCACCGCCCGGAGCGAGTTGTAGATCTTGCCTCCGATCAGCAGCGGAACCAGGGCCGCCAGAAAAATCAGGTAGCCCAGGATCCTCAGGAGCCACCAGTGAGCGTCGTTGTTGAGGGGGTCGGGAAGGACTCCCCCCCAGGAGCACAGCAGCCAGAGGGGGTGGCCGCATTGGCCGCCAGATAAGGGAAAACCGCTCCAAAATCCAGGAAAATGTAGGCGATGAGCCAGAACTTGGGTCCGGGCAGAGTCCGGAACTTGCCGGTGAAGATCGGTTCTCCCGTGTAGAGGGTGTAGCGGCTGATCTCGATGTTGTAGAGAACCTGGCTCACGATGCTCAGGGTGGCGAGCCACATGAGAGCGCCGCCGTACTTGGCCGTGACGGCGGGCCCCATCAGCCATTCGCCCCCGCCGATGGCGCCTCCTCCCAGAATCAGACCGGGACCCAGCAACTGGAACCAGTTTCGAGTCGTGAAGACCGGCGCCTTCACCAGCTTCCCGGTCTGCCATCGCGGCATCTCCTTGGATCCGGGATGGGGCGCCTGAAAGCCACGGGTTCCCGAGTCAGCAGACGAGTTTTCCGCCGGCGTATCTGTCATTCCTGAAACCTTCCTTGCATTGAATGGGTGCACCTGGGAGGGGGGACATTCTTGTCCCCCATTCTTCTTTCCCTAACGTCGATCCAGGAATCGGCGGGCAGGAAACCGCCGCTCCCAAGCTCCCCCCTTTTTTTCAGGATTGCTCCGGTCCTCGGCAGATTGGGGTAGCATCCCGCTGATTGGACTTCCGCCACGGGCTGCTATGCTAGACTGCGCTCCGGAACTCCGCAACATGCAGGTCCTTTCCAAACCGGTATTTGCGAAGACGATTGGGGCAGCGGTTCTTCTGTTCCTGACCCTGCCGAACCCCGCGGCAGGGCAGATCAAGAGTTCCGGCGCGCTTCCCGCCCCGGACGAGATCCCGTCACCGCCGATGCCGGGACAGCCCACCCGGGCGGATCTGGATCGAGCCATTACCCGGGGCACCCGATCCTTCATAAGGGACTTCGTCGAGCCCTCCTACGCCGCCGTCTCCAACGGTGGCTACGTCGACTACAGAAACGCCGAAGGCGCCGTCAAACGCTACGGACCCAAGGCCTACGTGGCCTACCAGCTCTACCTGCTGACCCATTTCCTCATGTACTACCAGGACTTCGGCGTCGACCCGGAGAACGAGCTCTTCCGGAAGGTCCGGACCTGGTTCGTGGAGGAATTCGATCGCCGGACCGGGAGCTGGCTCTGGTCCCACGAGGGCTGCCTCCATCCCAAGGGAATGATTGCACTGGCCAACCTGGGCCGCTCTTCCCTGGTCCGGAAGGCTTACGACTGGGCGCTCAGGTCACCGCTCTCCCTTCCCTATCTGCCCCCCAGTTCCCTCCCTGTCCCCGACCGGGTCTTCACCATCATGCAATCGGGCAACATCATCCAGACCTTGGGCAACGCCCGGAACTCGCTCACCGGAAAGCACGACTGGGAGCACGGCAGCCCGGTGCCCGACATGGAGAACAGCGCCAAGCTGCTGTACGCACTTTTGCAAGCCGGGTTCCCGTCCACGGATGCTCGTCTGACCGACCTCCGCCGGGGACTGGCCAAGCGGCTTCTGGCCCTGCATTCGCCCATGATCGCCGCCGACTACGTGGGACTGGCCTGGTACGTCTTCCTGACCCACGACTTCGACCTGGAACCCGATCTGGCCTACCAGCGATGTCTTCAGATCATGGAGACGACCATCGCCGGAGAGTGGAAGTCTCATTTTGCCCTGACGGAATTCCCGGGCTTCCGCAGCCTCCTGGTGCGGGCGCTCATGACCGCCGGCCGAAGGTCGCCTCAGGTGGATGCCGCCGTGAACGGGTACGTCGCGTCACAGAGTGAAACGGGCGCCTGGCCGCTCCCCCGCGCCCTCAGTCTATGGGGACTGGACAAGCCGCCGGCCGCCGGGATCAAGCTGGGCACCATGGACGGCGCCAACACCTACCTGTTGACACTGACCCTGATCCACTACCGGGACAGGACCTCCAGTGACAACCCCGCATTTGCCGTCCCATCCCTTTCCCTGAAACACCGTCCCACGCCGGCCGCCGCACTGGATAATTCTCCAGGAGCGAAGGCGGTGGAGCGGACCTGTACCGGCTGCCATGCCCGGCCTCACCCCGACGCCTACGACCGCGAGGATTGGCCGGGCGTCACCCGGAAGATGGAAGAGTACATGTTCGAGAAGGGGATGAACGTCGCTCCCCGGGATCTCACCCTGGTTCTGGAGTACCTGATGGAGAAAGCCTCGTCCCGGTCAGGGCCGAACCAACCCAGGTGAGCCGATCCGGATCCGCCGGTTTCAGCTGAAACAGCCCAGACGGCTCCTACTCCTGCTCCTGGAGCAATCTGGCCGTGACTTTTCGGCCTGCCCCCTGAGCCAGCATGAGGGGGGTCTTTCCCTGGTGACTCCGGATACGCACGTCCGCGCCGCGGCTCAACAACAGCCGGACCAGGTCCGTTTGGCCTCGGGTCGCAGCGAGGCCCAAGGCAGTGGCGCCCTGACCGTCCTGGGCGTCGATCCGGGCCTTCCGGTCCAGCAGCAGTTCCGCCACTTCGGCGTGACCATTCCAGGCGGCCTGCATCAGCGGGGTCCGGCCGGAATCGTCCTGGACGTCCGGGACCGCTCCCCGGTCCAGCAGCAGCCGGACGATTTCCGGGAATCCCTGGTACGCCGCGAAGGCGAGAGCCGTCTGGCCCCCCGTCCCTCGTGTTCCCACGCGAGCGCCGCGTTGCAACAGTTTCCGCACCGACTCGACTCGCCCCCGGAAGGCAGCCATTCCCAGGAACGACTGGCCGCCGGGGGCCACCGAATTCACATCCACGCCGGCCTCCAAGAGAGCGTCGATGATGGGAACGCGGTCCTGGCTCAGCGCCAGCCCCAGGGCCGTCCATCCCTCGCTGCTCCTGGAGTCGAGCCGGGCGCCGCGGTCGATGAGCCGGCGGGCCACTTCGGCGTGGCCATGGAGGGCGGCGTAAATGAGCGGCGTCCTCCCCTCCCGGTCCGGCCGGTCCGGATCGGCCCCCCGGGCCAGCAGGACCTTGACCGTCGCCTCGTGTCCTTCCAACGCGGCGTGCACCAGAAGTGTTCGACCCGCCTCGTCGGGGGTATCGACTCCATCTCCGACCGGGAGCAGCGCTTCGATGACCTTCGTATGGTCGTACCAGACGGCCAGGTCCAGAGCCGTCTGCCCCCGATTGGACTTGATCTGCGGATCTGCCCCGGCCTCCAGCAGAGCCTTGACAACCTCCGCCTTCCCTTGGGAAGCCGCCTGCATCAGAGGGGTCCGGCCTTGACTGTCGCGGCTGTCCACCACGGCCCCAGCCCCGATCAGAGCCTCGACGATGGGTGCAAAGCCATTGTACGCCGCCGCCGCCAGTGGTCCGTTGCCCTCCTTGTCCCGGTAGCCGGTGGCGGCGCCGTGGGCGAGCAGGAATCGAGCCGCTTCCGTCTTCCCTCCCGACGCCGCATGCATCAGGAGCGGTATGCCGTTGACGTCCACCTCATCGACGTCGGCTCCATGGCGGACCAGCAGGGCAGCCGTCCGTCCGTGGCCCTCGAACAGGGCCAGGGAGAGAGCCGTCCAATTGTCCCGGCTCCGGGTCTCCACCTTGGCTGCTCCTTCGATCAGCGCCTCCACCACGGGCAGATCGCCCTGGGATGAGGCCCGCATCAGGACGGTCCAACCCGTCTTGTCACGGGCGTCGGGTCCGGCTCCTGCCGCCAGCAGTGTCCGGACCACTCCCACGCTCCCTCCCAGAACTCCCCAGACCAACGGAGCATGTCCGTTGGCGTCAGTGGCGCGGATGTCCGCTCCCGCGTCCAGCAAGGCGCGAACCGCCCCCACGTGACCGGAGCCGGAACCGATCATCAGGGCGGTGGCGCCGTCCCGGGTCCTGGCTTCCAGTTCGGACCCCCGGGCCAAGAGCAGGCGGACGGTCTGTTCATTCCCGCCCATGGCGGCGTACATGAGGGGGTTCAATCCATCCGGATCCCGGACCAACACGCTGGCGCCCCGGTCCAGCAAGGCCGCGACCTGATCGGTGCGGCCCTCCACGGCGGCCCCGATCAGAGCCGCATTGAGTTCCTGATCCTGACCGGCGGCGAAGACGTTGGACGACAGAAGAAACAAGACCAAACCGCGGCCAAGGAAGCGCCGGCCCTGCGGTTCAGAACCCGTACGCACTTGATATCCGGTGGCTTGGAACATAAGATTTCGTCCCGGGAAACCCGCTCCAGTCTAGTTTAATCGACCGACCCCATGCCAAGAAGAAGTGTCGTCGATCTTCCGCCTTCCAGTATCCGCATGATGTTCAACGAGGCTGCGGGAAAGGAAGACGTGGTCCATCTCTCCATCGGGCAACCGGATTTCAACACTCCCGGTCCGGTCATCGAAGCCATGGTGCAAGCCCTTCACGAGGGCAAGACCCGCTACGCCCTGGACTCAGGCGTCCTCGAATTCAGAGAGGCCATCGGCAGCTACTACGAAAGAACCCAGAAGGTTCAAGTTTGTCCCGAAGAGATCCTCGTAACCGATGGCGCAGTGGAGGCCATCACCCTGACACTTCAGGCCTTCATCAGTCCGGGCGACGAGGTCATCCTGCTGGAACCGACCTTCGTCGTCTACGCTCCGTTCATCCGGATGATCGGAGGAGTGCCCGTCTCCGTGGTGACCCGCGTCGAAGACGGTTACATTCCGGATCCCTCCAAGGTCGAAGCCGCCGTCACTCCCCGAACCAGGATGATGCTGGTCAACTCCCCCTGCAATCCCACCGGGTCGACCTATCCGGTGGAGATCCTGCAAGAGTTGGCCGCGGTGGCGCGGAGGCACGGCCTGTTGCTGGGATCGGACGAAGTCTATGAACAACTGGTCTACGACCATGAGGGGAGCTACCCCTCCATGCTGGCGCTGGAGCCGGACCGGGACCGACTCTTCGTGTTCCACAGCCTGTCCAAGACCTACGCCATGACCGGCATCCGGGTCGGCTGGGTCGTGACGGGTCACTCAAATTGGAAAATCCTGCAAAAGCTCCACACATTTACCACTACCGTGGCCAACACGCCGGGCCAGTGGGCCGGCATCGAGGCTCTGACCGGAGACCAGACTTTCATCCCCCCCATGGTTTCCGAGTACCGGGACCGGCGCAATCTGGCCCTGGATCTGCTTCGAGACATTCCGCATCTCTCCAGCTACACGCCCGGAGGGGCCTTCTACATATTTCCCAGGTACGATCTGGACCTGGATGCGGATACGTTCTGCCTGCGTCTCCTGGAGGAGGCGCGAGTCTGTTGCATTCCCGGAACCGGCTTCGGCGAGTCTTGCCGCCGGGCCTTCAGGATTTCATACGCGGTGGGTCCGGACACCATCCGGGAGGGACTCAGGAGGATACGACAGTGGCTTACCCGATTCTGATCATCAGCCAGAAAGAGATCATCTCACGATTCAGCATCCAGGAGGCCATCGACATGGTGGAGCAGGCCTTCGCCAATCACGAGAAGGGAAACGACATCCTTCCCAAAAAACTCATCTTCCAGGTGCCGGGCGGCATCAGCGCCTGCATGGCCAGCATGCTCCCCGACCTGGACGTGCTGGCCATGAAGCTGGGACAGGGCCGGGAGGAGAACCCGAAGCGGAACCTGCCCAACATCCTCTCCCAAATCTCGCTTTTCGATCCCGACACGGGAAAGCCTCTGGCTCTGATGGACGGTTCCTGGGTGACCGGGCTCAGAACCGGAGCCTCGGCCGCGGTGGCCGTCAAGCACCTGGCCCGGACCGACGCCCGGACGCTGGGGATCCTGGGAGCCGGATATCAGGGTAGACACGCCCTGAGAGCCGCGGTCCAGGTCCGGTCCTTTGAGGAAATCCGGGTCTACGACTCCTTTCCCAAAGCCCTGGAGAGCTACGTTGCCGATCTCTCCGAGGAACTTGGCCGCCCCGTGGAGCCGGTCCGCCGCCCGCAGGATCTGGTCACGACGAGCGACGTCATCATCACCTGCACCAATACCACCGTCCCCATCGTTCAGAAGGAGTGGTTACGGCCCGGGATGCACTTCTCCTGCATGGGCGCCGATCAGGCCTGGAAACAGGAATTGGCGAATGGCGTGCATGCGCGGTGCACCATCTTCGGAGATCACATCGAGCAGATCTGCCATCTGGGCGAGGTCTCGGAGCCGCTGGAGAAGGGCCATATCGACCGGGAACAGATCAGGGGATCGGTGGGCCAGGTGATCAACGGCACGATTGAGGGCCGCACTTGCGACGACGAGATCACGTTGTTCGACGGGACCGGAATGGCCATCCAGGACGCGGCCGTCGCCCGGCGCATCTACGATCTGGCTGCTGAGGAAGAATTCGGGATCTGGGCCGAGCTCTGATCGCACCCACTACGTTGGCGGCGTGGCCTTCTGCTCCGGTTCGAGCTCGCTTTCCACGGATTCGGTGCAGTCGATGAAGAACCAGGTCAGCGCGCTGACCAGATACAAGCCGGCGACGACGACGAACAGGGGGTTGTAGTCGGTCGTCCGGATCCAGGCGCCGTCCACCCATTGCCGGGCCGTGTTGTAATCCAGGATCAGACCGAAGAGTGGAGGAGCGAGTACGCCCCCCGCGCTTCCCGACGTGTTGATGATCCCGAATAGAGTCGCCGAGTATCGACCTCCCAGATCGGTGCAGGTTCCCCATACCGTCGGTTGGCTCCAGTCGGTGAAGAACTTCACCGCGAACAGGGAGATCCCGGCCGCCACCGCGCTTTCCTGGCGAATGGTCAGGAGCATCAGCAAACAGGCCAGGAACTTGCCGGTGAAACCGATGGCGCTCCGGCCCCAACGCCGGCTTCCGCTCCACTGGATGGCCCAGTCGTTGCAATAGCCTCCCACCATGCCTCCCACGGCTCCTCCCCACAGGGGCAGGCTCACCAGTACGCCCGCCTGGATTATCTCGACACCTTTGGCGTTCAGGAAATAGTCGCCCATGAACGAAACGTAAATGGTGTCGGCGGCCGCGCTCGTGATTTGGCCGAGGACGAAATAGCGCATGCTCCGATTGCGCACGACCCGGCGCCAGGGGAGCACCCGGGCCCCCCCGGGTTTCGGTTTCGGCGACCCCGCCCGAATCAGATCCCGCTCTGCCCGGTTGGTCCTGGGGTCCACCTCTGGCGAATTGCGAAACTGGTGCAGGAAGAGGACGCCCAGAAGAACCCCTCCTCCCCCTAAAAACACCAATGCGGATTGCCACGAGAAGCCGCAGTAACCGATGAGCAGGGTCCCGAATAGGATGGGGGACATGGCCCCTCCGCCCCGCCCGAAGAAGGTGGCCACCCAACCCTGGATGACGGTGCGCCGGCTGCGCGGAAACCAGACCTGGGTGACCTTGGCCAGGTTGGGATAACAGCCCGCCTGGAAGAGTCCGAAGAGAACGCGAACGACGGCCAGCGATGCGAAGCTGCCGGCCACGGCATGCAGGGGAAGCGCCAACGACCAGAGGATCATGATCAGTCCCAGAAAGAGATGGGGGCCGACCAGATCGCTCAGAATGCCGCTGGGAATCTGCAGGAGCCCGTAGGGTGGGATGAAAAAGGAGAAGAGGGTGCCCAGTTCGGCCTTGGAGAGGCCGTAGGACTTCTCCAACTCAGGTCCAATGAAATTCCAGGTGTACCGGTGCAGATAAAGCATCCACGACGAGGCGCAGGCCAAGCCGAAGACCAGCCAACGGACTCGGGTGGGAGGCTGGAGGGACTTCTCCATGCTGGACGCCGGTGTCAAGGGGAAGGTAACGGGAGTGGCGGGACCGACGAGACTCGAACTCGCGACCTCCGGCGTGACAGGCCGGCGTTCTAACCAATCTGAACTACGGCCCCGCTTGACCGAACGCACATTATATTCATTCCCCTTCTGTCAGGCAATGAAGCGGCCCCGTTCCGGTACGCCGGCCGGCCCGGGGAGGGCAACCACAAGGGTTGTCCCTACGTCTCGAAAAAGTGAAATGGAAACCCTTTGGAACTGGGATAGACGTATTCTTGAATTCGGCAGGATGTCCGTGAATCCGTTCCCAGGTCTGAGACGGTTACTGGCAGTTGTACTGCTGGTTCAGCCGCTCCTGCAGGCGCTGCCGGATGGCACTGTGGTCGGCGTCAGCCAGCTTGCACCAATAGGGAAAGCCGTCTTCGTCACTGACGATCCACTCGATGGCTTTCTTCTTGAGCAGGCGGTAGTCTTTGCGGGAATTTTCCTTGACGATCCGCAGGTCGATAACAGCTTCGTGCCAAGCCTGTCTCAAGATGGCTACGGCTAAGTTTCTCTCGGACCTGAAATCTACCTTTTGACGCGTCTCGGAGTTTCGACCGATGCCCCTCATCCGCACGGTCAGCGATCATACCACAAGTTCATGGATTTACTAAGAAAAATCTGAACGGCGGCCCGCCCCGAGAGGTTCCGAATGCAAGTAGCGGATGCCGTTTCCGCTTCTTCCTTCATTCCCTGGAAGCCGGAACGACGGTCAGAGTGATCCTCTTCCCCTCTCTCACCACGACGATCTCGGTCGGGGAGCCGATCTCCAGAAAATCAATCGCATAGGTGTAATCGTAGATGTCCCGGATCTCCCGCTCGGCCAGACGCACGACCACATCCCCCGCCCGGACCCCCGCCTCTTCGGCAGGCCCTCCGGGTGCAACCCCGGAGAGGCTGAGACCCTCATTCTCACCCTGGGCATAATCGGGGATCGTACCCAGATAGGCTCTCAGCCCGCTCCTGGCCCCTCGCCTCCTGGGGTCGCTCATCTCCCGGTAATCGGGACGATCGGAGTCCTCCAGGAGATGAACGGAAATCCGGCTCAAGAATGACGCAATCTTTCGAGTTCCCTCGTAGTTGAGTTTTTCCGGGCGGTCGCCGGGTGTGTGATAGTCCTCGTGGGAGCCGGTGAAGAGACTCAGGATCGGGACCTGTTTGACATAGAACGAGGTGGCGTCGGTGGGCAGATGGCTCTCGGGTTGCATCACGATGGGCAGGCCGAGATTCAGATTGGCCCGCTCAACGGCGGACGGCCAGACGGAACTCGAACCCACACCCTGCACCACCAGGGAATTCCTCAGGCGGCCCACCATGTCCAGGTTCAGATAGGCCAACAGGCCGCTTCCGGACTCATCCCCATGGCCCGATTCATGGGTCTTCATGAAATGGTTCGAGCCCAGAAGTCCCAGCTCCTCGCCTGACCAGAGCGCAAACAGCACGTTTCGTCCCGGCGGAAGTTCTCCCTTGTCGCGGAGGTCCACGAGCTGCTCCGCGATCTCCAACACGGCGGCGACCCCGGACGCGTTGTCGTCGGCCCCGTAGTGGATCCCTCCTTCCTCATCCGACCGGGCGAGCGAAGCGGCCGTGGCTCCCGAGCCCAAATGGTCCAAATGGGCGCCCACCACCAGCACTCCCTTCCCGGCACTGCTCTGCCCCACCTGCAGGAGCCCGAGAACATTTCGCCCGGTCCGCTGCTCCGTGTTCAGATCGACGCTCGAAGACACCTCGACTCCGGGCAGCACGAAACCCATCTGGAGATCGCCGGAATCCAGTTCTCGCTGGAGCTCTTCCAGGGTTCGCTCGTTGGACTCCAGCAGAAGTCCGGCGGTCTGGTCGGTAACGGAGATGACGGGGAGGCGTCCATCGGTGACCGCCCCGTCGAGCCTCAGTGGGATCAGTTCCCTTCGAACCTTGGAAGCGGGGCCACTGGCAATGAGGAGTCCCTTGGCGCCCCGGTCCAAGGCCTGCATTGCCTTGTATCGGAGGCTCCCGTACCGCGCCAGATGCCGCCGCCGTTGGGGGGACACCTTCTCAGGGTAATAGCGCAGCACCAGGACCCACTTGCCGGCCACGTCCAGGTGAGCGTAGGAATCGTAACCGGGGTTCTCCTCCAATTCGGGCGCCACGATTCCGTAGCCGGCGAAGACCACTGGGGAGGCTCCGAAAGTTCCCGTGGCGGAGAAGGACAACGGCCTCCAGTCATGGTCCGCCTGCGGCGACTTCTTCTCGTCCCCGCTCGCGATTTCCAACCGGTTCCGGGAGCCCAGGGAGACTCCGGCCGTGAAGGGGAAGGATTGGAAGTAGGACCCATCGTCTCCAGCCGGCTTCAACCCCAGGCGAGCCAGAACCGAAGCGACGTACTCGGTGGCCAGAAGCTCACCCCGGGTCCCGGTCATTCGTCCGTCCATCTCCTCGGAAGCCAAGTGGTTCACGTGGCGGCGGAGATCCTGGGCCCGGATGCGGCCCGCAGTTGAAGGCTCCGAAACCGTTTCAGAGCGAGCCTGCCGCTCCGGCGCGGAAAGTCCCAGCAGGCGTCTCGCTTCCCGGTCGTCCCAGTCGGCCAGATAGATCTGGGAGGTCTTCCCGGGAGTCCGGTTGGTGGTCCAGGTCAGCGAATTCCCGTCCGGGGCGAAGACGGGAAGACCGTCGAATCCGGGAGTCCGGGTGACGCGCACCGGTTCGGAGCGCCCCCCGGCGGCCACCAGATAGAGTTCGAAATTGTCCAGGCCATGCAGGTTGGTGGTGAAAATCAGGTAATCGCCGGAAGGATGGAAAAAGGGCGCCCAGGACATCTTCCCCAACCGCGTCACGGGCCGCTGACGCCCCCCGTCCGCATCCATCAGGTAGATCTCGGCCACGAGTCCGTCCTCGGTGAATCTTCGCCAGCAGATCTCCCGGCCGGTGGGGCTGAAGAAGGGACCGCCGTCATACCCCGGCGAGGCGGTCAGCCGACGGATGTCGGTTCCATCCGAGTTCATGGAGTAGAGGTCCACGAAGGATGAGGGATCCCGGTCCCGGGACTCCACTTGCCCGGGAGTCAGACGGCCCTCGTAGGCCAACCGGTTCGAGGCGAACACGATCCGTCCGCCGTCCGGAGACCAGGAGGCTTCGGCGTCATATCCCAATTTGTCGGTGAGGTTCTGCAACGTCGACGTTCCAAGAGTGAGTCCGTAGATTTCATACTCGGCGTCGAAATCCCACGTGTACCGACGCGTTCTGCCGGAGGCCCGGCGCTCGAGTTCCTCCCGTTGCTTCCGTCCGGATTCGGGATCATGGTGGGTCGAGGCGAAGAGAACCTGGCCTCCCGAGGGATGAATCCAGCCGCAGGTGGTCTTGCCCTGGCCGGGAGAAAGCCGGCTTACTTCTCTCCGAACCCTGTCCATCAGGTAGATCTGGAAGAACGGGTTTCCCTCCTCGCGCTCGCTCTGGAAGATGAACCGGGAGCCGTCCCGGCTGAAATATCCTTCCCCGGAACGCCGGCCTTCGAAGGTGAGTTGTCGAGTCCCGGAGAGGAGTGGCTCTCCTTCGGCCGAAGAAATTCTTGGTTCCGGTGCCGGAGTTCGACCGAATCCCGGACTGCTCAAGACGAACGCCAGGATGGCCGTGCAGACCCAGGCCACCGGCATGGTGGAGGGTGGCCCAAGACGCATCGCGGTCGATCGGTCTCTCATCGGGCTACAATAGCAGCCCCTGCCAAGCATCGTCAGGGTATCCACCCAGCCACATTCCAGCGACAGTCCTCATATCCTCTCCAGATATTTATCACATATAGACAATATAGAATCAATATTGTCTATTAATAGTAAATTCTGTCCCTACGAAGTCACTTCCCGTTTGATTCCGCGATGAAGAGGGGGACAGGAATGTCCCCCGTCCCAAGTTTGACACCCGAAAAGAGCCGTGACTATTCTCCCGTGATGGCCACGGACGCGATGTCGACGCTGCAGCGGGCCCCCCTGCGGGAGGGTGAGCTGGTTTTACTCATCGGACCCAAGAACAAGCGCCACATGTTTCAACTGCGCCCGGGAGGCCTCTTCCACCATTCTCATACCGGACACGTCTACCACGACGAGATCGTGGGCAAGCCTCCTGGCTGCCGTTTCCTGAACCGCCAGGGAATACCCGTCACCTGCCTGCGGCCTACCCTGGAGCGGTACGTTCTCAAGGGGCTGCGCCGTCGAACCCAGATCATCTACCCGCGCGACTCGACGCAGATCCTGATTCGGGGCGACATCTATCCCGGGGCCCGGGTTCTGGAGGCGGGCCTGGGATCCGGATCGGTGGCCTTGGTCCTGCTCCGTTTCCTGGGACCGCAGGGTCATCTCATCTCCTACGAGCGCCGGGAAGAGTTCGCTTCGCTGGCCCAAGACTCGCTCTCCGAATTCGCGGCCCTCTACGGGGCGTCGGGAGCGCGGCACACGATCATTCTGGAAGATGTCTACGACGGGATCCGGGAAGAGGACCTGGACACGATTCTGCTCGACGTCCCCGAACCGGAGCGCGCGGTCGATTCGGCGGCAGCGGCCTTGAGACCGGGCGGCAGCCTTCTCTGTTGGCTCCCCACGGCGCTTCAGGTGTACCGCCTGGTGAGAACATTGCAGCGCGACCCGGACTGGACGCACGTCGAAACCACCGAGTCGCTGGTCCGCCCCTGGCACGTCAGCGAGGAGTCCATCCGGCCGGTTCATCGGATGGTGGCACACACCGGTTTCCTGATTTCCGCCCGCCGGATCTATGAGGAACCTGCGGATCAGAACTCCACGGAGGGAGCCGTTTCGGCTCCCTCGGCGGCTTCGAAGTAAGCTGTGCTCCGCTCGAAGCCGTAAAAACCGGCCACCAGGTTGGTGGGAAATCGGCGGACGGTCGTGTTGTAGTCCCGTACGGTCTGATTGTAGCGGCGCCGCTCCACGGCGATCCGGTTCTCGGTTCCGGCCAACTCATCCTGGAGGGCCAGGAAGTTCTGATTGGACTTGAGCTCGGGATAGCGCTCGGCGACCAGGAGAAGACGAGACAGCATCCCTTCCATCTGGCCGGCGATCTGAGCCTTGCCGGCTGTGGTCCGGGCGGCTCCCCATTGGCTCCGCAGGCGGGTGACCTCCGTAAAGACCTCCCGCTCCTGGGCCGCGAACCCCTTCACGGTGTTCACCAGGTTGGGGATGAGGTCGTAGCGCCGTTGCAGCACCGTCTCCACCTGCGCCCAGGCCCCCTCCACCCCCTCGTTCAACGTGACCAGCCGGTTGTAAGAACCGGTCAGGCTCATGCCGATGATGAGGAAGAGAAGCAGGACAACTCCCAAGACAATCCATACCTTCTTCAAGACGACAACTCCTGTTCCTCAGCTCGCTCCCGCCCGTGAACGTAGCTGTCGATGGCGTCGACCACCGTTTCAACGGTCTTCAGAAAGTCTCCGAAGAGGGCGTCCGCGTTGACCTGTCTGACTTTCATGTGCCTTTCCTTGAGGGCTTCGACGGTTTCGAACGGTGTGGGATCCAATGGGATCCGCCGGGCCAGAGCGGCCAGTGCATCCAGCTTCTTGGCCGGCGCCTCGATCCGGTAGAGGCGTAGGGCTGCCCGAAAGAGAACCAGGAACGAGGCAAGGGAACGAACCATGACCTCGGCCACGTCCCGGGGCTTGCCGCCCGTAATCAGATACGCTTCCCGGAGTTGAATCAGCTTCCCCTTGAGTTCCGATTCCACCTGGTGTCGCAGATTCGCTTCATTGACCGGAATCCGGCTCAGGACATCCTCTCCGTAAAGGACCCGGTTCGCCGCCTTCATGTCCAGGATCTCGATGGGGAAGACGTCCGCCGACTGCTTCAATCGCTCGAGGGTAAAAAGGAGGGGCGGAGGATTGCCGGCCTTGACCCAACGCCGAGCCACGCTGGACAGAGCCCGTAGCTCCGGCACTCCCAGGCGTTCCGCGATGACGAGCACATTGAAGTCCGAGC
Source organism: Acidobacteriota bacterium (assembly GCA_965231825.1). Classification (GTDB taxonomy): domain Bacteria; phylum Acidobacteriota; class UBA6911; order RPQK01; family JAJDTT01; genus JAJDTT01. The sequence continues at coordinate 912,376 of OZ246889.1, forward strand.
GCTTCTTGACGAAGTCGCCGGTGACAGCCGATCCGTACAGGATGACCGACCTGAGACTCAAGGGTTGGACCTTGCGCAGCTTCTCGACCAATTGTTCCGGTTTCATGTTGTCAAATCCGATCCTAGCCCGCATTTCTCACCAGGGGGCGTGACGATCGCGGAGGATTTTCGTCTCCAGCGCGTGCTCGCGACCGCAAGCGTAGTGGTGACTACGTTTGCGGAAGCATGTGCGCGCTGGGGGCGAAAAGACCCGCGAGCGCGCGCCCAGCGCAGTCTGTTTCTGGCAAAGTTTGTCAATAATTTCCCAAATGCCCATCGGTAAGGCCTTTTTCATCATACAAAAAGCGGCCTGGTGAGAAATGCGGGCTAGACGAACGCTTACCAACTCCCGCCCGCGCCGCCGCCGCCGGAGAGCCCGCCGCCGAAGCCGCCGAAGCCCCCTCCCGAAAAGCCGCCGCCATAGCCGCCCCGCGGGAACCCGGCGCCCATTCCGAGTGGCAGAAACAACCCCAACAGGGGACGCCTCAGGAACAGGAACAGGAGAAAAAGCAGATAGAGCAGGTTGCCTGCCCCTGGACGGCGGCTCTTCCGAGCCCCCGGCTGGACGGCAGCCCCGCTGAGAGTGACTCCCGCGTCCTGTGCAATTACCCCGGCGACCCTGAGGGCGCCCCTGGCCAAACCGCCCCCGTGGCGCCCGTGGCGGAAGTCCGGCAACACCGCCTGATCCAAAATGCGTCCCACCCGCGCGTCCGGAAGGAGTCCTTCCAGGCCGTAACCGACCTCGATCCAGATTTTGCGGTCCTCCAACGAGGTGAGGATCAGAACACCGTTGTCCTTGCCCTTCCGTCCCACGCCCCAGCGCTCGAAGAGCCGGTTGGCGAAGTCCCGGATCTCTCCTCCCTTCAGCGACCGAAGGGTGACCACCGCAATCTGAGCGGACGTCTTCTGCTCCAGTTCCCGGAGCCGGACCTCCAGTGACCGCCTCAAATTGGCGTCCATCACACCAGCGTAGTCGCTGACGTAACCCTGGGGCTTCAGACTCTCGAGCAGGGCGTCCGACTCAACCTGGGCCTGGGATTGACCACCCAGCAGGAAGAGCAGGGGCGCCAGCAACCAACGACTCGTTCTCACGGGCTCCATTGTACTCGACTCCGCGGTAACCCAATCGGAAGATCGCGAGGCGGCCCGGGGAGGGCGACCACAAGGGTTGCCCCGACGGTCGATCAGATCCGGACCCGGCGCAGGCGCAAGGCGTTGGCGATCACCGAGAGGGAACTGAGGGCCATGGCCGCGGCAGCCAGCATGGGGTTCAGCGTGATTTCCCACAGGGGATACAGGATCCCGGCCGCAACCGGCACACCTGCCATGTTGTAGAGAAAGGCAAAAAATAGGTTTTGGCGAATGTTCCGAAGCGTCGCCCGGCTCAATCGGAGAGCGCGCAGTATGCCTCTCAGGTCACCTTGCAACAGGGTCACGCCCGCACTCTTGAGGGCGATGTCGGATCCAGTGCCCATGGCGATGCCGACTCGGGCCGCAGCCAGGGCCGGAGCGTCGTTGACACCGTCTCCGGCCATGGCGACGATCCTGCCCTGCTCCTGGTCCCGCTGGACCAGACTCGCCTTCTCGCCGGGCAACATCTCCGATCGAACCTGTTCGATCCCCAGCTCACTCGCCACCGCGTCGGCGGTGGTCCGGCCGTCCCCGGTGAGCATGACGATCCTGAGTTCTTGGAGCCTCAACTGCGCCAGAGTCTCCCGGGCGGACGCCTTGACGGGGTCTCCCAGACCCAAGACGCCGCAGGTCCGACCTCCGACGGCCACATAGAAGGCCGTCAGTCCGCGCCGGCGCAGCTCCTCCGCCTGCCGCTCCAGATTTCCCACCCGGATGGACAGGCCCGCCAGGAAACGCCGGTTGCCCACAGCCACCTCCCGGCCCTCCACTCTTCCCCGGACACCCTGTCCGGCCACGGAATCGAAGCGTTTTACGGAAGGCAGCCCCAGACCCTCCCGCTGCGCTCCATCAACCACCGCCCCGGCCAGGGGATGCTCACTCCCCTGCTCGACACCGGCGGCGAGTCTCAGGATTTCCTCACGTTTCCATCCGGCGGCCGGAAGCACGGCCTGAAGCCGGGGTTTCCCTTCGGTGAGGGTGCCCGTCTTGTCGACCATCAGAGTGTCCACGCGCTCCAGGACTTCCAGCGACTCGGCGTCGCGAATCAGGACCCCCGATCGAGCCCCCATTCCCACGCCCACCATGATGGACATGGGAGTGGCCAGGCCGAGGGCGCAGGGACACGCGATCAGCAATACCGCCGCCGCCGTGACGAGCGCGTTGGCCCACCTGGGTTCCGGCCCCAACAGTCCCCACGCCGCCGCCGCCGCCACTGCCACCAGGATGACTGCAGGCACGAACCACGCCGCCACGCGGTCGGCCAGGCGGTGGACGGGCGCCCGGGAGCGTTGGGCGTCCGTCACCAACCGGACGATATGAGCCAACAGGGTTTCACTTCCGACTCGAAGCGCCTCCATCACCAAGGTTCCGGAACCGTTCACCGTCCCGCCCGTCACGGGATCTCCCGGGTGTTTCACGACCGGGATGGACTCGCCGCTGATCATGGACTCGTCGACGCTGCTCTTCCCCTCCAGCACCCGGCCGTCCACCGGGATCTTGTCTCCCGGGCGCACCCGCAGCCGATCGCCCGGCTGCACGTCCCCCAAGGGCACCTCTTCCTCGCTCCCTCCGGCAACGATCTTCCGGGCCGTGGGCGGAGACAGTTCCAGCAGGGACCGGATGGCGTCGCCGGTGCGCGCCCGGGCCCTGAGCTCGAGGACCTGCCCCAGAAGGACCAGGGTCGTGATGACTGCGGCGGCTTCGAAATAGACGCCCACCTGACCGAGGCTGTCCCGATAGACCTCCGGAAAAGATTTGGGAAACCCGACGGCCGCCAAGCTGTAGACGTAGGCCGCGCCCGTGCCCAGGGCAATCAGCGTGAACATGTTCAGGCTGCGGTTCAGAATCGAGGCCCAGGCTCTCTGCCAGAAGGGGAGCCCTCCCCAGATCACCACGGGCGTGGCCAGCAGCAGTTCGAGCCATTGGCGGAGCATCGGAGTCAGGGTCCCGGAGACCGGATGTCCCGGAACCATGCCCAACATGGACAGCAGAAAAAGGGGAACGGTGAAACCGAGACTCCAGCGGAAACGCCGGGTCATTTCGCGCAATTCTCCGTCGCCTCCTCCTGCCGCCGCGTCGGACGGCTGCAAGGCCATGCCGCATATGGGACACGACCCCGGTGTCGGCGACTCGATGCCGGGACACATGGGGCAGACGTAAGTGAAGGCGTCCCCAAGGTCCTGATCCTTATTGTCGGGGTGGTCTCCTCCCTGGTACCCAAGGGCGAGTTCCGGATCGGACCGGAACAGATCGGCGCAGTGTGAGCAGCAAAAGTAGTACGTGGTTCCCCCATGGTCGACGGTCGCGGCGTCGGGTCCGGGAATCACCGTCATCCCGCAAACCGGATCGATTTCACGCCGCTCGGACTGTGGGCTCATGATTCCTCCAACGGCAACTCGATTCTGAAGGTGAGCCCGCGATCCGGATTGGCCCGGGCCGAAATGGTGCCGCCATGGTTTTTCACCAGTTGAAAGCAGATGGACAGACCCAAGCCGGTCCCCTCGGCCTTGGTCGTGTAGAAGGGGTCGAAGATGCGTTCCAGATCCACCCCTTCCGGACCCACGCCGCTGTCCGAGACCTCAACCGCCACACGTCCATTCTCCTGCGCCCGGAGGACTCGGACCTCCAGCAGCCCCCCGTCGGGCATGGCTTCGAGACCGTTGAGCATGACGTTCAGCATGACCTGCCGGATCTGGTCGGGGTCCATGGGAATCGGCGGGATCTTAGAATCGTCCAAGATACGGATTTCGACCCGGGCATCCCGCGCCGGCTTTTGCAGCAGCGTGACCGTCGAATCGAGAAGCTCTCCGACCGGAGTCGGCCGTATCGAAGGTTGGGGCGGCCTTCCGAACCGGAGAAAGTCCTCCACGATGGCATTGAGCCGGGCGATCTCCTGGTGGACGATCCTGAGGAATTCCCGCTTGGGATGATCGGAGGGAAACTCGCCCGACAAGATTTCGATGGAGCCCTTGATGGTGCCCAGGGGATTGCGGATCTCGTGGGCGATGCCGGCGCTGAGTTGTCCCATGGAGGCCAGGCGATCCGCCCGCCGCAGATGCTCGAAGGTCTTCTGCAGCGATTCATACGCCTCCGACAGGCGCCTGGAAGTTCGCTCCAGGTCTCTTCGCTGCCGTCTTTCTCGTCTGGAGAGGATTCCCACCAGGAGCCCGATGGCGTGGTAGAGAAAGATCTCCGCATACTGGTTGAAGGTGTACATGGGGAAATGGGACCAGTCCCGCTGGATATGGTAGAGGTAGAGTCCACTCGTCAGCAGGGCCGTCGAGACGCCGCCGACCGGTCCGTACCAGAAGGCGGCCAGCAGGATGGGAACATAGTAGACGCGCTGGTAGATCTCGTGCAGATACCGGAGCTCCGTGCTGGTGGTGTAGTGGAAAGCGGAGATGACCAGCACACCCGCCAGAATCGAGACCGGTCCGAACCAGTTGGCGCGTTGCCCTATCATGACGGAGGTCGTCCCTCACCTCTGAGTCGCCTGAGTCCGAACTTCCGCATTCGGTAGATCAGAGTGTTTCTGGTGATCCCCAGGTACCGCGCCGTACGAACCTGATTCCACCGGTTCCGCTCCAGCGCCGCCAGCAGGATGTCGCGTTCCAGCTCTTGCAGAGAAAAGCCTTTCTCGGGGAGCCGGAACATCCGGCCGCCGGAATCCCCGGGAGGGCGTCGGATTTCGATGGGCAGGTCCTCGCGCTCGACGCTTCCGGTCTGGTTGAAGAGCACCAGCCGCTCGACGACGTTTTCCAACTCCCGGACATTGCCGGGCCAACGGTACGACTGCAGAAGCGAAACCGCCGCCTCCCCGATCCGCACCTCCTTCCCCAGTTTCCGAGACGATTCATTCTGGAAATGGTGGATCAGAAGGGGGACGTCTTCCCGGCGCTCCCGCAAGGGGGGGATCCTCAAGGGCGCGACCGAGAGCCGATAAAACAGATCTTGCCGGAATCGGCCCTGGGCCAGGGCCCGGCCCAGATCCTGATTCGTGGCCGCCAGGATCCGGACGTCCACGGGAGAGGGCTCCGGGTCTCCGATCACGTCCATCTCCTTCTGCTGCAATACCCGGAGGAGCTTCACCTGCATATCCAGCGGAAGCTCCGCCACCTCGTCCAGGAACAGAGTGCCCGAGTCCGCTGCGGCGAACTTTCCACGCCGGTCGGCGACGGCTCCGGTGAAGGCGCCCCTGCGGTGACCGAAGAGCTCGGACTCCATCAGGTCCCGCGGAATGGCGCCGCAGTTGACCACCACGAAGGGATGATGCTGGCGCGGACTGTTGAAATGGATGGCCCGCGCCAGGAGCTCCTTCCCGGTTCCCGTCTCTCCCTGAATCAGGACCGTCGTTCCCACCGCCGCCAATTGGCGCGCCATGTCCAGGACCTCCCGGAACTCCTTGGACGATCCCACGATCCCCTCGAACTCGAACCTGCGCTGCACCTCCCGGGAGAGTCTCCGGTTCTCCCGAATCAACTCAGTCATCTGCAGGGCTTTCCGGATGGAGTGGTGGATCTCCTCCCGCTCGAAGGGCTTGGTCAGAAAATCGGAGGCCCCGCCCTTGACGGCGTCGACGGCCCCCTCGATGGAGCCGTGGGCGGTCAGAACGATCACGGGCAGGTCGGGGTCCAGACGGCGGATCCGTTCCAGCAACTGCAGGCCATCCATCCCCGGCATGCGAAGGTCGGTGACCACCAGGTCCACGTCGGACTCCTGGACTCGCTCCAAGGCTCGGACCCCGGAAGAGACGCAGCAGGTGTCGTACCCGAACTCCTGGACCTGGTAGCCCAGGACCCGCAGAAAATTCCGGTCGTCGTCGACCAACAGGATCCGTTCGGAATTCATCTTCTACCCATTGTACCCAACAAGTGTGCCATATGAGTCATATGATCTATTTCCCACAGTACATGATTCATATAAACCATAGAGCCGATTCGTCGATCCCCGGACCCTTTCAGACCGACAAGAACCAAATGTCCGATTTGGAAGGACTTAGCATCCGCATCCGGGACAAGAGATCCAGTTGGATCGGAAATTGCGTGCAGAAACAAGCGAGCCGGAAATTCGACGATGAAAAGATCGAAGGCCCTATTCCTGACGACCGTATTGCTGGGAGTCGGACTCCTCCTGCCGGGGCGCCCTGGAGTTTACGGAGCGCAGCCGGGTGCGGAGCAAGCCTTCCACATCCCGGACCCGCTGCTGGGCGAGTACATTAGCACTGCCCTCGACTCCAACCCCTCGATTCAGACGGCGTATGCCCATTACCGCGCGGCTCTCCAAAAGGTGCCCCAACAAACCTCTCTGCCCGATCCCATGGTGACTTTCGGCCGTTTCCTTCGCAGTGTTGAGACCCGGGAGGGTCCTCAACTGAGCACGCTCACCCTCAGTCAGCGGTTCCCATGGTTCGGAAAGCTGGATCTGAAAGGCAAGATTACCGTGAAACGGGCGGCGGCCCGATACCGGCTCTACCGCGCCCGGGAAAGGGAAATCGCCGCCGGCGTGAAACGAACCTTCTATGACGTCGCCTACCTGGACCGGGCTCTGGATATCGTGGGCGAAGAGCAATCACTGCTGGATCACTACGAGGAGCTGGCCCAGGCTCGTTATGCTTCGGGCAAGGGACATCAGCAGGAGGTGATCCGGATTCAGACCGAGATCAGCCGGACCATGAGCCGGCTCGAACTCCTGCGGCAACAACGCCAATCGGCTTCGGCACGGCTGAACAGCCTGCTGGATCAACCGCCGGAGAAACCCGTTCCCCGACTCCTGCTTCCCGCCCCAACGAGGGTCAGGACCAACCTGGATGAGCTTTACAAGCTGGGAGTGCGTCACCGGCAGGAACTCAAGGGAGCCATGGTTCGGATCGAAGCATCGGAGCAGGGCGTGGAGCTGGCCAAGAAGAGCTTCTGGCCGGATGTCACATTGAGTGCGGGAACCGTCAACGTGGGCGGCCTTCCGCCGCAGGACCTGCTTCCGGACCCGCGTCCCGGTGGCGGCAAGAACGCATACAACCTCTCGGTGAGCATCAACATTCCCCTCCAAAGAGACAAATACCGCGCGGAGGTGATGGAGGCTGCGGAAAACCTGATCGCCGAACGCAGCACCTATCGAGATCTGCGAAACCGGATCCAACTCTCCATCCGGGACCTGTCGGTTCGCATCCGGACCCTTTGGAGGCAGATGGACCTGTTTGAACGGGTCCTGATTCCCCAGACCCGGGAGGGGCTCCGCTCAACCGAGTCCGGATACCGGAACGGGCTGTTGGGAGCCCTGGAGCTGTTGGACAGCGAACGGTCCCTGTTGGAAACGCGAGTGCTCCAGGCTCGCCATCAGGCCGACTATATGCAGGCCCTGGCGGAAATGGAGCAGGCCGTCGGAACACGTTACCCCGCACCGGGAGAAGAGTGATGAAGGCAAGGATTCTTTCGGTCCTGCTGGTTTTTCTGGGTGCAGCCGCCCTGATCCTGGTGGATCCTTTCGATTGGCGCCTGAGTCACCGGATCCGGAACGGAGCCGCCTCCTGGTTCGGCATCCTGTCTCCCCAACGAGCTTCCCAGGAGGGACAACTCTGGACCTGCGGCATGCATCCCCAGGTGATCCGGCAAGGGCCGGGAAGCTGCCCACTCTGCGGGATGCGTCTGAGTCCGTTGAAGAGGTCGACCGCCGGCCGTGAAGGCTCAGATTCACACCGGGAAGGCTCCGGGACACACTCGGAGGGTTCCGGCACCGACCAAGGCATGTCCCATTCCCGACTCTCGCACGGCCCCAGGGACGACGGCGGTGCTTCCGGTGAGATGGCGACTCGCACCGCAGACAAGCAACAGACGGACGTTTCGGAATCGGAATCCGGGATCGGGGATCAGGACATCGTTCGAATTGATCCGTCCTTCGTCCAGAACTTCGGCGTGCAGTGGGTTGCCGTCCGGCGGACCGATCTCTCGTTCACCATCCGAACCGTGGGAAACCTGGTCTACGACGAAGGCAAAATGTCGTGGATCAACACCAAGTTCGACGGTTGGATCGAAAAGGCCCACGTCAACTACGTGGGTGAGCCGGTCGAGGAAGGCCAAAAGCTCTTGGAGATCTACAGCCCCGAACTGGTGACCAGCCAACAGGAGTACCTGCAGGCCATGGAATACGCCGCGCGCCTCGGCGGAAACCGGTACCCCGAGGTGGCCGAGCGGGCCCGCTCCCTGGTGGAGTCCAGCCGGCGGCGCCTGGATCACTGGCACATCGACTCGGAGCAGATCCGCCAACTGGAAAAGTCCCGTGAGCTCCGGCACACCGTCACCCTGGTCTCGCCGGTCAGCGGCGTCGTGGTGGAGAAGATGGACGAGGCGTTGGAGGGGATGCGAGTCCATCCCGGAATGAACCTCTACAAAATCGCCGATCCTTCCAGCCTCTGGGTCGAGGCGGAGGTCTTCGAACATCAGATTCCCTGGATGCAAGCCGGACAAGCAGCCTCCATCGAGATCCCCTCCCAGCCGGGACGGAAATTTCGCGGCGCCATCCGGTTCCTGTCTCCCGCCTTCAGCGGCCGGACCCGGACCCTGAAAGTGTCCCTGGAGTTGATCGATCCCGATCCGAGCCTCCGCGCCGACATGTACGCCAACGTCACCTTCGACGTGTCATCGGTCCGCGGCGCGCTGGCGGTCCCCGAGGACTCGGTGATCCACAGCGGCCGCCGGAACCTGGTGGTCCTGGATCGGGGAAACGGAGCTTTCCAGGTTCGGGAGGTGGTGGTGGGCAGAAACGGCAATGGCTTCTGGGAAGTGAGAAAGGGTCTGGCCGAGGGCGATCGCGTCGTGATCTCTTCCCAATTCCTCATCGATTCGGAGAGCCGTCTGAAGGAGGCCATTCGGAAGATCGTATCTCCGAACTCCACGGGCGCGACGGGGGACTCGGGAGCCTCCATGCAGCATCAGCACTGAGGGTCCAGTCCGCGGCGATCTGAGACATGCTGGGAAAAATCATCGACTGGTCCCTGGAAAACCGGCTCCTGGTCGTCCTGGCCACCGGTTTCGCCATCCTGGCCGGACTCTATTCCTTCCAGAGGACGGCTCTGGACGCCATTCCCGATCTCTCCGACGTCCAGGTGATCATCTACGCTGAGTATCCGGGCCAGGCGCCGCAGGTGGTGGAAGACCAGTTGACCTACCCCATCACCACTCAGATGCTCTCGGTGCCCTATTCGAAGGTGGTGCGGGGATACTCTTTCTTCGGCGCCTCATTCGTTTACGTCATCTTCGAAGACGGGACGGACATGTACTGGGCCCGGAGCCGGGTGCTGGAGTCCCTGAACTACGTCAGCGCCCGTCTGCCCGAAGGCGTGAGTCCCACCTTGGGACCGGACGCCAGCGGCGTCGGCTGGGCCTTCATGTACGTCCTCAAGTCGGACCGGAGAAACCTGGCCGAGCTTCGAAGCATCCAGGACTGGTTCCTCAAGTACGAACTCACGTCGGTGGACGGCGTATCGGAAGTGGCCAGTGTCGGCGGCTTCGTCAAGCAGTACCAGATCACCGTGGACCCCAACCGGCTCCGAGCCTACGACATACCCATCTCCCGAATTCGCCACGCGGTCCAGCGGAGCAACAACGAAGTGGGGGGACGGGTCCTGGAGATGTCGGAAACCGAGTTCATGATCCGCGGTCGAGGCTATATCCGGGACGTGGCGGACCTCCGGGAGATTGCGCTGGCGGTGTCGCCGGCCGGAACGCCGATTCTCCTGAGAGACGTGGCCACGGTCCGGATTGGACCCGAAATGCGGCGGGGGATCGCCGAATTCAACGGCGAGGGAGAAGTGGTCGGCGGAATCGTCGTGGTGCGGTCCGGGGCCAATACCCACCAGGTCATTCGAGGAGTCAAGGAGAAGTTGGAGGAGCTGCGTCAGGGCCTGCCCGGGGACGTGGAGATCCTGACCGTCTACGACCGGTCGGCCCTGATCGAACGGGCGGTGAAGACGCTGGGGGAGAAACTCCTGGAAGAGGGGCTGGCGGTCGCCCTGGTGTGCATCCTGTTCCTGCTCCATCTGCGCTCGGCGCTGGTGGCCATCATCACCCTGCCGGTGGCGGTCCTCATCTCCTTCATCATCATGGAGCGGCAGGGGATCGACGCCAACATCATGTCTTTGGGGGGCATCGCCATCGCCATCGGGGCCATGGTCGACGGCGCCGTCATCATGATCGAGAACGCCCACAAACACCTGGAGGCGGATCGCGGCAACAAGGACCATTGGAAGATCATCGCCGAGGCCTCCAAGGAGGTCGGCCCCACCCTCTTCTTCGCCATGCTGGTCATCACCGTCTCCTTCATTCCCGTCTTCACGCTGGAGGCCCAGGAAGGGAGGCTCTTCAAGCCGCTCGCCTACACCAAGACCTATTCCATGGCGGCGGCCTCGATTCTGGCGATCACCCTGGTACCGGTCCTCATGGGTTACTGGATCCGGGGGAGGATCCTCTCCGAGAAGAGGAATCCCCTCAGCCGTATCCTGATCAGGCTCTACGACCCGGTGCTCCGTCTCCTTCTGAGGTGGAAATGGACCGTCCTGATCCTCACCGCCGGAACCTTGGGATTGACCTGGTTTCCCTACTCCCGCCTGGGATCGGAGTTCATGCCCCCCCTCTACGAAGGCGACCTGCTCTACATGCCCACCACCCTGCCCGGAATCTCCACCACCAAGGCCAGAGAGATCCTGCAGCGGACGGACAGGATCATCGCCTCCTTTCCCGAGGTCGACCGCGTCTTCGGGAAGATCGGGCGGGCCGACACGGCCACCGACCCCGCTCCCCTGAGCATGATCGAGACCACCATCATGCTCAAACCCGAGTCCGAGTGGCGCCCCGGCATGACCCCGGACGCTCTCATCGACGAGTTGAACGAAGCCATTCAGTTCCCCGGGCTCACCAACACCTGGACCATGCCCATCAAGACCCGGATCGCCATGCTCTCCACCGGGATCAAGACACCGGTCGGGATCAAGTTGTCGGGACCGGACCTTACCGTGCTCCAGAACCTGGGGCAGGAGATCGAGGCGGTGGTCCGCCTCCTGCCCGGCACCCTTTCCGTCTACTCCGAGCGGGTCATGGAGGGGAACTACCTGGACTTCGACATCCACCGTGCCGCAATTGCCCGCTACGGGCTCACCGTGGGCGACGTTCAGGACGTGATCCAGTCGGCTATCGGGGGAATGAACATCACCACCACCGTCGAGGGCCTGGAACGCTATCCGGTAAATCTGCGCTACAGCCGGGAATTGCGGGACAACCTTCCCGCCCTGCGGGAAATCCTGGTTCCCACACCCCGCGGGTCGCAGATCCCCCTGGGACAGTTGGCCTCCATCCGGATCCGGAAGGGGCCGTCTTCCATCAAGACGGAGAATTCCCGCCCCAACGCCTGGATCTACGTCGACCTGGCGGACATCGACGTGGGGAGCTACGTGACGATGGCCCGTCAGGCCGTCGCCGGCCAGATCGAGGTCCCGGACGGATACAACGTCATCTGGAGCGGTCAATTCGAGCACATGGAGCGGACCCGGCAACACCTGATGGCCGTGATCCCCATGACCCTGTTGATCGTCTTCGTCATCATCTACCTGAACACGCGGTCCGTCCTCCAGACGGCCATCGTTTTCCTGGCGGTCCCCTTCTCCCTGGTGGGGGCGTTCTGGCTGCTCTATCTGCTCGACTACAACATGAGCGTTGCGGTCTGGGTCGGGATCATCGCCCTGATGGGACTGGATGCGGAGACCGGCGTGGTGATGCTACTCTACCTGAACGTGGCCTACGGGAAGGCGGTCCGGGCGGGTCGCATGCAGCGTCTTTCGGACCTCACCGACGCCATCCGACAGGGAGCGGTCCACCGTGTGCGCCCCAAGGTGATGACGGCCTGCATCATCCTGGCGGGTCTCATTCCCATCATGTGGAGCCATGGGGCAGGTGCGGACGTCATGAAGAGAATCGCCGCACCCATGGTCGGCGGAGTGACCACCTCCGTCCTCCTGGAACTCTGCGTCTACCCGGTCATCTACTACATCTGGAAGGGTTGGAAGCTGAAATGAAGCGAAGTTTGTGCGCTCTCCTGACACTGCTCTGTTTCGCCACCTGGGCCCGGGGAGAATCGATGCGGGTCCGGCACGACCACGATCCCTGGGGCAAGTGCGAGGGAGAATTGACCATCGACGAAGAGGGGATCGAATACCGGTCGCCCAAGAAGATGGACCACAACCGGAAGTGGGTCTGGCAAGACATTCAGAGCGTGGACCGCAAATCCCCGTCCCTCCTGAGCGTGCTCACCTACGAAGACCAGAAGCTCCGGCTGGGCCAGGACAAGGTCTTCGACTTCGAGTTGCTGTCTCCTGATCAGACTTTTTCCGACCAGACACTATCGCTCATCTCCGGCAAGCTGAAGAAACCGGTGACCGATCGCGTGACCGATTCCATCGACGCCGAGTACCAGGTCCCGGCCAAGCACAAGCACGCTCTCGGAGGCTGCGAAGGCACGCTCTATTTCGGACCGGAGACCATCGTCTACGACAGCGAGGACTCGTCGGATTCCAGGAAGTGGAGAAAGGACCGGGACGTGGCCAACGTCTGGTCCTCCCAGCGGTACGAGCTGGAGATCCGGACCTACGAAGAGAACCGCCGCAACTTCGACAAGATGCGGGTCTTTCGCTTCCAGCTCAAGGAGCCTCTGGATCAGGCATACTATGAGAAACTTCGTCGCGAGTTGCCGTAGCCCCGGCAAGCGCAGACCGGCCCTCAGGGTGACTGTGTCATGAAGGAAAATGGCCCCCCGCCAGACGCTCCGGCCAAGCCTGCCGGAAGAGTCTCCCAGGTGCTTCGAGGAACTGCGCTCGTACTCTTGTTGCTGCTGCTGGCCGGCAGCGGCTATTTCCTGTACACGCTGGAGTCGGAAATCTGCGCCGTCTGCCAGAGGCCTCTGCATGGAGCTTCGACCTACCAAATCGTTCTTTCCGGGGGAGATGACCTCCACGTCTGCTGTCCTCGCTGCGGGCTCCATTACCAGGAATTGAACAGCGACCGGGTGAAAGAGGCATGGATCGGCGACGTCTCCACGGGAGAGCTCTTCCCCGCCGAAAAGGCCGTCTACGTCGAAGACAGCTCGGTCCGCCAATGCTGCTCAATGGAACGGCCACGAGAAGATGGATCCGGACACCAGTACACTCTGGCCTGGGACCGGTGCCTGCCCGGCCTGGTCGCCTTCAAGGATCGGCGGAGCGCCCTCGAGTTCCAAGAGAGCCGCGGCGGCGTCATCAAGAGCTACCAGGAATTGTTGGCGGCGGGGCACCCGTAACAGCGAGTCCGCACGGTAGCGCAATCAGGGAGAGAATCATGAAGAGACGACGATTTCTGGGTGCGGCGGCAGCGGTGCCGTCCGGACTTTGGGCCGGAGAAACTTCCGCCTTGCCCGCTGCGACTCGCCAGGTCACCCGCAAGCTCCCCCTGCGTCTGGGAACGGTCACCTACAACCTGGGCCGGAGCTGGGATCTGGAGACGCTCCTCCGCAACTGCGCCGAGACCGGGTTCGAGGGGGTGGAGCTGCGCAGCACCCACGCCCACGGCGTCGAGATCGACATCTCTCCCGAGAAGCGCCGGGAAGTCATGATGCGATTTCAGGATTCACCGGTCCGCCTGGTCGGCCTGGGCAGCGCCTGCGAATATCACTCGCCCGATCCGCAAGTCCTGCGCCGCAACATCGAAGAGACCAAGGCCTTCGTCCGGCTGGCCCACGACGTCGGCGCCCCCGGCGTCAAGGTACGCCCCAACGGACTCCCCGAGGGGGTCCCGGAGGAGAAGACCCTGGAACAGATCGGACTGGCCCTGCGGGAATGCGGAACCTACGGCAACGGCTGGGGCGTCGAGATCCGGATGGAGGTTCACGGACGCGAAACCGGCCGCATCCCGCGCATCCGCAAGATGCTGGACTACGCCGACCACGACAACGTCCGGATCTGCTGGAACTCCAACAAGACGGATCTTCTGGACGGGGGTGTGGAGACCAACTTCAACCTGATCAAGGACCGGATCTCCCTGGTCCACATGCGGGACCTCTTCGTCGAAGAGTATCCCTGGCGGCTCCTCTTCCGCCTGCTCCGGGAGATGGAGTACCCCGGCTACTGCATGGCCGAGATCCCCGAGAGCACCGATCCGATCCGGGTCATGCGCTACTACCGGACCCTGTTTCGAGCCTTTCAGGACCTGGTCTGAGGCCGCGGCCGTCTGACGGATAGATTCCCCGAGTGATGTCCAACGCGGATCGGCCGAGAATGCATAGGATCAAGAGACCGAGCCCGATAGTCAGCGGTGAATCCGTTCGACGCTGATATCACCTGGCCAATCTACCGCCGAAGGCGATCCGTCCCATGCCGGGCGGCTCATAGAAAATGTGCGTGTTCCGCCGAGGCCGCTGCAGCCGCTTCGATACAAGCCGGGCAAGATCCATGGCTTCCTGCGCGACTTCTTCCTCCGTCGGCAGGTCGTGCTTCAATACGTACACGAGCGTTGTCCTCATGTCCGCGGGCAACTCGCATTGGTTTTCCACATACTGCTCGACCGGAAGGTACTCGACTTCAACCCAGGTCCCGGACGGTTCCGAATCGAAGTATACGCCAAGCTCGTCGGCCAACGTTTGCAGTGTGTTTTTTCCGAGGCGCTCGGTGTCATCTTGAACAACGAGTTTCAGGCGAACAATCGGCATTCTCCTCTTAACCCGATTCCGTCCAGCGAGTGTGGAAGAACTCGCCGCGGGGCCGGTCGACGCGCTCGTAGGTGTGGGCGCCGAAGTAATCCCGCTGGGACTGCAGGAGGTTGGCGGGGAGCCAGGCCTGCCGGTAGCCGTCGTAGAAGGCCAGGGCGCTGGAGGTCGCCGGGACCGGGACGCCCCAGCGGACCGCCTGGGAGACGACGCGGCGCCACGACTCCTGCGCACCGTCCACCTGTGCCTTGAAATAGGGATCCAGGAGGAGGTTCTTCAAATCCGGCTGCCGGTCGAATGCCTCCTTGATCTTCCCCAGGAAGACGGAGCGAATGATGCAGCCGCCTCTCCACAGCAGGGCGATGCCCCCGAAATCGAGACTCCAACCGTATTCGGCCGCCGCTGCCCGCATCAGTTGGTACCCCTGGGCATAGGAGATGATCTTGGACGCGTAGAGGGCTTGCTCCAGGTCGTCGACCAGGTTCGCTTGAGTCACGGCGCCGCCCGGGCCGGGTCCGGTCAATAGCTGGGAGGCTTCGACCCGATCCTCCTTGATGGCCGACAGGGCCCGCGCCAGCACAGCCTCGCCGATGAGGGTCAGGGGAACTCCCATGTTCAACGCCGAGATCACAGTCCACCGCCCGGTTCCTTTCTGACCTGCGGTATCCAGGACCTTGTCCACCAGCGGACCTCCATCGCCGTCCTTGACGGCCAAGATGTCCCGGGTGATCCGGATCAGGTAGGAATCCAGCCTCCCTTGGTTCCAACGGGCGAAGACGTGGCTGATTTCATCCGCGGGCATTCCCAATCCCGCCTTCATCAGATGGTAGGCCTCGCAGATAAGCTGCATGTCTCCGTATTCGATGCCGTTGTGGACCATCTTTACGAAGTGCCCGGCGCCGTCGTCACCCACCCAGTCGCAACAGGGTTCGCCTCCGTCTACCTTCGCCGACACGGCCTGGAAGAGGGGCCGGACCTGAGGCCAGGCCTCAGCGGATCCACCGGGCATGATGGAGGGTCCCCGCCGGGCTCCCTCTTCGCCTCCGGAGACGCCGGTCCCGATATAGAGTAGGTCCTTCGACTCCACCAGGGAGACCCGCCGCCGGGTGTCCTCGTAGTTGGAGTTCCCACCATCGATGATGATGTCCCCCGGCTCCAGATGGTCCAGGAGCTGACGGATGAATTCGTCCACGGGCCAGCCGGCCTTGACCATCAGCATGACCCGCCTCGGCCGTTTGAGCATCCGGACAAGTTCGTCAAGGGAATGGGCACCCAGGATCCTCGTTCCCCGGGCCTCCCCCGAGAGGAAATCGTCGACCTTGGAGACAGTCCGGTTGAAGACCGCCACTGTATAGCCATGATCGTTCATGTTCAGAACCAGGTTCTGGCCCATGACGGCCAATCCGATGAGCCCGATATCCGCCTTGGTTTCCATCTTCGTTTTCTCCTGTCCTGTGCGACGAGCCCCTTATTCTAGCCCTAACCCCAAGTTAGACACAGAGACACACAAATCCTCAATATGGGCTCACCGAATCAGAGAGAATGCCCACGCGGTCGTGAAGTCGTCTACGCCCTTGTCGCGCCTCAGAAAATGTGAGTTTTTCGCCGGAATGGGATCAGCGGGGAAGAGGAAAAGAACGGCGGGCGGGTTACGGGATTACAAAGTCGATTTCGATCGCAGTGCCTTCGACCAATTCCTCAGTTCGAGGACGACCTACTTGAAAATAACGGCTCCGAAAGTCGCAATCTGCAGAGCAACGATAATTCCCAATAGAACTTCAATCCGGTTCAGCCGCCGGTCGAAGTGCGCGATTTCCTCAGCGGCAGCCTTGGCCTTCGCTTCATCGGCTCCGGCGGATATCAGGGCCTCATAGGTATCTGACAGCATCACAGGCATGGAGTCCAGTTTAACAGAAAGACTTTTGTCAATGGCCATCGAACACCGTGACGACTGTATCCCGTGGGTTGTCAGGCCCAAGGCACGCCGACCAGTCGCCGGTAAAGCTCCAGATGCCGCTCCATCGCCTCGCGGTGACGGCGGCCGCGCGCGGGGTCGGGATCGTAACTCTTTCCCATCAAGGGCGGGACCGCCGCCAGGTCCGAAACCAGACCCAGGGACTCGAGCGCCAACAGGGCGGTTCCCCGGCCCGTCACTTCGGGCTCGGCGCAGGCGGTGACCCGGCGGCCGAGGACGTCCGCCAGGATCTGGAGCCAGGCGGGAGAGGAGAGCAGCCCGGCACCCCCGCCGATGATCTCATGCTGCCGGGAGATGTGGGGTTCCATGAGCCGGTAGATCAGACAGAGCCGGTAGGCGATCGACTCCAGAGCCGCCCGGACGATTTCCACCGGCCGCGTCGACAGCGTCAAGCCCACCAAGCTCCCCCGGGCTTCGTCACGCCACCCTGGACTCCGTTCGCCCGCCAGGAACGGCAGGAAGACCAGCCCGTGGTCCGCCGGCTCCATGGCCTGCAACTCGGCTTCGAGCCGATCCGGTTCGAAACCGACCTGCAGCCGGCTGGTCAACCACGAGAAGACGCTGCCTCCCTCGGTGGTGGCTCCCCCCAGGAGGGGACGTCCGGCATCGACCAGGTAGCTCCAGAGACCCGCGGGAAGCGGGGAGGCCGGACGATCCAGGACCGCCCGGATCGCCCCGGTAGAACCGATGGTGAGGGCCACTCGGTCCGATCGTATGCAACCACTGCCCACGTTGGCGGCGGCTCCGTCTCCCACCGCCGGGAACCAGGGGATTGGAGCCAGGGCCGGCCAGCGCTGAGCCCAGGGGTCACGCAATTCCGTGAACGGTTCCGTGCAGTCGCGAAGCGGCGAGAGTTGAGACCGCCGGATTGGCAGCATCGAAATCCAGGACTCGTCCCAGTCCAGGAGGTGGCGGTTCAGGAGTCCGCTCCAGGAGGCGACGGAATAGCTGACGCCACAGGTGCGAAAGAATCGCGAATAGAGAAACTCGCCCAGAGTCATCCAGCGGAAGACTCGGGAGAAGAGGCGGGGGCGGCTCCGTTCCAGCCAGAGGAGGCGGGAGGGCAGATAGCTGCTGTGGATGGGACACCCCGTCCGCTCGTGGACCTCCGCAGGATCCAGCCTATCCCTGAGTTCGCCGGCAGCCTGCCGGCTGCGGGTGTCGGCATAGGTGTAGACCGGCGTCAGCGGCCGTCCCTGCTCATCCACTCCCAGGAGTGTGGGAGAGAGCGTGTCCAGAGCGACGGCGGCAATCCGGGCGCCCCGGGACTCGGCTCGGACCACTGTCTCGTCGACCGCTTCGGACACGGCCGAAAGGACCTCCTCGGGCTTCAGCCAAGCCCCGCCCTCCCGGTCGGTCCAAAGGCGGTATTGGGCGCGGGCGCCGATTTCGGACCGGGGACGCCCGTCCACTGCCCACACCTGAGCCCGTAAGGAAGACGTTCCTGCATCCAGTGTCAGGACATGGGGCCGACCCGGCCGGGGACTGTTCAAGATCCGTGCTCCACGTTGATTTCCTCGGACGTCACCCTGCACCGGGGGACAATGGGGGGATACAATACGCTCAGCCATGGAACGACGGAGACAGCCAGGAGGGGAGCGGCACGCATGAGTTGGCCGTCCCTGCTGCTGGTCGTTCTGTCGCTGGCCGGCTTCATCATCTCATCCTATTTCACGGCCGTGGCCTACCGCTGGACACGGCCGGACGCCGCCTGGATTCCCAGCTTCTGCAGGATGGGAGAAAAGACCTGCGCCACCATCGTCTTCACACCCCGGGCCCGTGTATTCGGCGTTCCCAACTCGGTTCTGGCTCAACTCTTCTACCCGTTCATCGCCGCCGGGACCGTGGAGGGCTTCCTCTTCACCTTTCCCATCTTCCACTTGTCACTGCTGGCAAGTCTAGTCACGGTCCTGCTGGGATTGTTTCTCACCTACTCCCTTCTGTTCCTGACCCGGGTTCCCTGCGTCCTCTGCTTCACGTCGCACGGCATCAATTTCGTCATCTTCGTGCTTCTGCTTCTGGAAAAGGATTCCGTTTCCGGAGCACTTTGGTGAGTAAGCCGGGCCGGGATGACAATCGTGAGTTCGCATCCCCTTCCCGGGTTACGGACTGATGGACCACGCCATCAACCGCTACTTTCCTCAACTGAGGCAGATCCCTTCGACCGGCAGTCTGGATTCATCTCCCCTCTATCGGAGGCTCCGGCCCGAAATCGACCGGGTCCTGAACACCATCGAGACCGGTGAAGACCCTGGCCCTCAGTCGGGACCGGACAGGAGTTCAGTCCGCACCGTCGCCTGGAATATCGAACGCGGCCTGAAGTTGCCGGGCCTGACACGCGCTCTCCAGGAGCATCCGCTGTTGCGGGAAGCCGACATTCTGTTGCTGACGGAACTGGACTACGGAATGGCCCGAACCGGAAATCTCCACGTGACTCGCGAGCTGGCCCGGCAACTGGGGATGACCTACGTCTTCGCCCCCAGTTACCTCAATCTGGACAAGGGAGCCGGTCTGGAGAGCGAGGCGCCCGGAGAGAATGCCCAGGCTCTGCACGGGAACGCGCTGCTCTCGAGACATCCGGTTTCGGAGCCCCATGCGCTGCCCCTTCCCAACGGCAAGGACAAGTTGAGGGGGAAGGAGAAGCGCCTGGGTTGCCAGCGGGCGATCCTGGGTCTGGTGAAGCATCCTCTGGGGCGTTTCCGAGCCGTCAGCCTCCACTTGGACGCCCATTCCAGCCAGGCGCATCGGCATCTGCAGATGACTCTGGTGCTGGACCATCTTCAACGGTGGCATCCTTCGCTGCCGGTCGTCATCGGCGGCGACTGGAACACCTCCACCCACCATGCCCGGCGCGCCGTTTACTCCATCCTTGGTTACGCCCGGCGGGTCCTCATGGGGATCGACAACGTGCTGGACAACCACTACGCCCATCCGCAGCGCTGGTTCGAACGGCGCCTTTTCCGGGAACTGGAGAACCGAGGCTACCGCTATCGGGACCTGAACCGGATGGGGGCGTGCACCCTCCACTACGACGCCGCCAATCTGGCCACCAACCGGAACATGGCCGAGTGGATCCCCAATTGGTGCTTCTGGTTCATCGACTGGGCCCTGAAAGACCACAACGGGCGATGTTCCATGAAGCTGGACTGGTTCGCCGGCAAGGGGATCCTTCCCGATCCCCAGTCCTCGCCGCGAGTGATCGGCGAACTCGAATCGACCTTCGGCAAGCTGTCGGATCACGATCCGATCCTCTTGGACTTCAGACTCGGGTAGGAGTGGGGGCGGCGTGGGAGAGGCAGCTTGCAACCCCGGATTGTCGATCTCCTCTCCTCGGGGGGACAGGAAAGTCCCCCCTCCTACGGGCTATACTCCGTAGCCAACCAAGGAGGAAATTCATGACTAGTACCGGACTGGCTTGGCTCGGCTTCGCGTTCGTGACGGTGTTTTGTTGGGGATTGTACGGCACCATGCTCCATGCCGGGCAGGTGGCCATGGGAGATCCGGTGAATGGGCGCTTCAAGGCCTTCCTCTTCGTCGGCCTGGCCTATTTCCTGGTCGCCATCCTGGCTCCGCTGCTGGTCCTGAAGAGCCAGGGGGCGGATTGGAGCTATCCGGCTCCGGGAATGGGCTTGTCACTCGTGGCTGGAATCCTGGGAGCTGTCGGAGCCTTCGGGGTCCTTCTGGCCTTCGGAGCCAAAGGCTCCCCCAGCGTCGTCATGGCTATCGTCTTTGCCGGAGCCCCCATCGTCAACGCGTTCGCCTCCATGATTAAACATCCACCGCCGGGCGGAATCTCAAGTATCCAGTGGCCGTTCGTCCTGGGCATCCTGCTGGCCGCTCTGGGCGGTTGTCTGGTCACGCTCTATCGGCCGCAGGGGTGACGCCGTCCGTGAGACCGAACACCAAGAGGGCGACTGGAAGCCGCCCCTCCAGCGGGGTGACGCCGTCCGTGAGACGAGACACGATGAAATCAGGACCGGAGATCAGCGTCGCCGTTGTTCCCGTGGCCGGATTGGGGACTCGCCTCTTACCGGCTACCAAGTCCCAGCCCAAGGAAATGCTGCCGGTGGCCAAGAAGCCGGTGGTCCAATATGTGGTCGAAGAACTGGGCAGGAACGGCATCCAGGAGATCCTCTTCGTGACCGGAAGGACCAAGACATCGATCGAGAACCACTTCGATCCGGACGACCAGTTGATCCGGAATCTGAGGGAGTCGGGAAAGGAAGACCTGCTGCTGGAGCTCGACTACGAGCAGACCGAGGTCCAGTTCTTCTACACTCGCCAGCGGCTTCAGCGGGGATTGGGGGATGCGGTGCGGTGTGCCCGCCAATTCACCCAGAACCGCCCGTTTGTGGTCGCACTGGGAGACAGCATCATCGGTCTCGACTCGCCGACAAACGTCGTGAGCGCCATGACCCGAATCCATCGCGAGTCGGGGGCGGCCTGCGTGGTCGCCGTCGAAACAGTATCTCCGCAAGACATTTCGCGGTATGGGATCGTGGAACCGGGAGGCGACGGTCCCGAGTTTCCCATTCTGGGGCTGATCGAAAAACCGCCTCTCGGGTCCACCTCAAGTCGCCTGGCTCTGGTGGGAAGGTATGTTTTTTCGCCATCCATTTATCGGAAGCTGGACCGGGTCCAACCTGGAGTCGGCGGCGAGATCCAGTTGACCGACGCCATCCAGATGCTCCTGGAAGAAGGAGAGACGGTCATCGGGGTCCGTCTTCCCGAGAACGAGAGGCGCTACGACATCGGCAATTTCGAGAGCTATTTCGAGACTTTCGTCGAGTTCGCGCTACGTGACCCGGATCTGGGATCCGGACTTCGCAAGCGTCTGCTGGAGCGATTGGTTGAAGATCACTAGGGCCGCGGCCAACGCCCGCATCGGCCTCCTGGGCAACCCTTCCGACGGGTTCTATGGCAAGACCATCTCCTGCATCCTGAGAAACTTCGCCGCCAGGGTCGTCGTCTACGAGTGGCCCGAACTGGAAATCATTCTGAGCCGCCAGGACCGTTGCGAGTTCCGGCAGCTGGAGGACCTGGTGGACGACGTCCGGCTCAACGGGCTCTACGGCGGGCTCCGCCTGGTCAAGGCGACGATCAAGGTCTTCGCTGAATACTGCTGGCGAGAGAAGATTCGACTCCCTCACCAGAACTTTTCCCTCAGGTACGAGACCGACATTCCGCGCCAAGTGGGTTTGGGAGGATCCAGTGCGATCATTACCGCGGCCATGCGGGGTCTGGCCGATTTCTACCAGGTGTCCATCCCCCGGGAGATTCTGCCCGGACTCGTCCTCTCGGTGGAAACGGAGGAGATCGGTATCGACGCGGGTCTCCAGGACCGTGTCTGTCAAGTCTACGAAGGACTCGTCTACATGGATTTCAACCGGGAGACCATGAGCCGCCTCGGGCACGGACTCTACGAGTCCCTCGATCCCGGCCTGCTGCCCCCGCTCTACCTGGCATTCCGCAACAATCTGAGCCGCATCTCGGGCGTCTATCACAGCGATTTGAGGGGCCGCTGGAACCGGGGAGAACGGGCGGTTCATCGAGCCATGGATCGGTTCGCCGATCTCGCGCGCCAGGGAAGAGAATGCCTGCTGCAAGGGGACACGGTGCAGTTGGCGCACCTGATGGACCGGAATTTCGATATTCGATCCGGCCTGTCCAAGTTGGATCCCAAGAACGTCGAGATGATCGAGATGGCGAGATCCCACGGAGTCTGCGCGAAATACGCCGGCTCGGGGGGAGCCATCGTCGGAATCTGCGAGTCCCACGAGACCTTCCGCGACCTGCAGGAAGACTTTCGCGGCATCGGGTGCACCGTCATCAGGCCCGGCTTGAGTTAGTCCATCGATTTCCAGGGAGTGTGGAATGACAACGGAAAATCGAAACCAGATCTCAAAACGAAGCTTCAAGCTGGTGATCCATCCCGCCGTGGATGCTCACCGTCTTGCCGCGATTTTGGAAGCTGCAGGTGACGGCGGCACCGTGGTGAACGCGCCCGACGAGGACGCCGCCGCCGCGGCCATGGTGGACGCCGACGCCTTCTTCGGCAAGATGACGCCCAAGTTGCTGGCGGCGGAAACACGGTTGCACTGGATCCAAGCTCCGAGTGCCAGCATGGAACACTATCTCTTCCCCTCCCTGGTGGAGCACCCTTCGATCCTGACCAACATGAGGGGGATCTTCTCCGACGTCATCGCCGACCACGTCTTCGGGTTCATTCTCTGCTTCGCCCGGAATTTCCACCACTATGTCCGCAACCAGGCGAAAGCCACGTGGGAAGTCATGGGGGACCCCAGTTGGAAAGTCCCCAACTTCGTGCGCAGCCTGAGAGATGTCGCTCCGGCGGACTGGGTGCACATCCACCTTTCGGACACGACTCTGGGGGTGGTCGGACTGGGCAGCATCGGATCGGAGGTGGCCCGCCGCGGCTTGGCCTTCGGGATGCGGGTGCTGGCGGTCGATCCCAAACGGGAGGAACGTCCGCCGGGTGTCGAGTCGCTATGGAAGCCGGACCGGCTGCAGGACTTGCTGGCCGAGAGCGATTTCGTCGTGATTGCCGCGCCTCATACGCCGGAGACGGTCAAGATGTTCCGGCGGCCCCAGTTCCGGCAGATGAAGCCGACCGCCTTTCTGATCAACATCGGACGGGGAGTCATCGTGGACCTGAACGACCTGGTCGCGGCGCTGGAGGCGGGAGAGATCGCCGGCGCCGGCCTCGACGTGTTCGAAACCGAGCCGCTCCCTCCGGAACATCCTCTCTGGCGGATGGAGAACGTCATCATGACGCCGCACTGCGCCGCCCGGTCCCCCAGAATCCCCGATCGTTTCGCTCAGGTGGTGGTCGACAACGTCCGGCGATACGCCAATGGCCGCCCAGTCAAGAACGTGGTCGACAAGACCGCTTGGTATTGAGGAGCGGCGTCTTTCAGGCGCCGACAGGGGGGGCAGGAAAGTCCCCCTACTAGATCGAAACCACCTTGCCGGTGGCGGCAGACTCGTAGCCGGCCATGAGCACCTTCAGCACCTCGGCCGCTTCGGCGATGCTCATGTCGCTCTCCCGATTCTGCTCGATGCAGTCGATGAAGTAGGACTCGTCCGACTGAGTCGCTCCGGGGACCGTGCGCCAGGTGAACTTGTGGACTCCCCCGGCCTCCCGGGTGCTGCTTCTCCAGAATCCCATGGGATCCTCGGGGTGCGGCGGTCCGGGCCGCCAGGCTGGAGCATCGCAGGCAACTTCGAACCGGGGGCGGGCGCCGTCCACAAATCGGCAACCTCGGGTCCCGGCCAGGAAGATCCCCGAAATTCCACCGGCCAGATGGCTCAGCCAGCCGATTCTCCCTCCGCTCAGGGTCCCCACGAGTCCACCTTCGAACTCCATGGTCAGGGCCGCGAAATCTTCCACGTCGTTCTTCTGGTGCTCCTGGAAAAAATAGTTGGCGGTTCGGGCATAGACGCGTTTCACTGCACGGCCTGAGAGCCAACGCATGATCCCGATGGAATAGACC
Organism: Acidobacteriota bacterium; assembly: GCA_965231825.1. Lineage (GTDB taxonomy): Bacteria > Acidobacteriota > UBA6911 > RPQK01 > JAJDTT01 > JAJDTT01. The sequence continues at coordinate 936,751 of OZ246889.1, forward strand.
CCCATGGTGAAGAGTTCCCGTTTCGAGTCGATATAGGTGAACCTTCGGGGCGGGAAGTGCTCCTGGCGGGGACGGTCCAGGTCAGCGGTCCCGGTGTGACCCTTGGAGAAAAGGAGGTCGCTGTGCATGCTCACCAGTCCCCCCAGGGCGCCGCTGTCGGTGAGTCGCCGGGCCCGCTGGGCCCAAGGGGTTCGGAACATGCTGAACATCTGGCTTCGAACTCCGGCTCTTCGAACCTCGGAGACCAGAGAGGACGCTTCCCGGTTGGAGACGGTCAGTGGTTTGTCCACGTAGACATGCTTGCCCGCCCGGGCGCATTGAGCGGCAACGCGGGCACGGCGTTCGAACTCCACGCAGACGCTGACGACGTGGACGTCATTGCGCTTCAGCGCATCGGACAGGTCGGGGATGAACGGAATTCCGAAGCGCCGGGCCAACCTTCGATTCAATCGATCCCGCCGCTCCGGGACTCCGGGCTCGTCGGTGACCGCCACCACGCGGCAGCGCGGATCTCGACCGAACGCCGCGCCGTAATTCTCCTGGTGGGTCAGGTCTCCGGCCACCAGAAGGACCCCGTAGGATTTGCCCATGGATCGCTCCGCTATCCGAGCCGCACCGGAATTCTCTTCCGCAACGACTGCTCCACAGCTTCAACCAACTCCGCCGGCACCGAACCCGCGCTCCAGAGACGTTCCCCGGCCTCATCGGCGAGACCGGCTTCCGCCAGATCATGCCGCAGGGTGCCGTGGTTCCCCACCAGGAGCAGATCCGCTCCCGGCAGACCCTCCCGTTTTAGGATGACCACGACCTGACCGGTGCGCCCGCCCTCCAAATGCAGTTGTAGAGACAGGTTTCCGGACTCGACACTGCCGACGACGAAGATCTCGTCAATGGCCGGACCAAGAAGCTCCTGGACCACCTGCATGCCCGCCGCGGAGACGGGGACCAGGTGCCCATGATCCGGAGACGCCACGATCACCAACCGCACGTAGACGGGGGTTCCCAGTCGACCCTGCTCCAATTCCCTCTTGATGGCCGCGGTCAAACGGGTCAGGTAAGTCATGATTCCGACGCGGGTTCTTGCCTGTTTCCGGCGTTCCCCGGAGCGTTCATAGCATGAGTCAGAACCGGTCAGAAATCCAGCAGATAGGTGAACTTGGCCAGGATCGTCCGGTCCAGGGTTCGGTGGGTCCGGTACGGACCCGGCACCATGAGCCCCTCATGCGGGTCGAGTCCCGTCGGATCGAAGTGGCTGTTGTAGACGATGAAAAACCCGGTGCTGCCGGTGCGGAGGAGGGCGAACCGGATGTTGGCTCCGATCTCCCGCTCTGTGCTGTTGTACTGGATCAGAGACTGGATGTAGCTCTTGGGAGTGAAAGAATAGTTCATCTGGACCATGGCCAGATCCGTATTGAAAGGACCCTCGGGAAGGTCCACCGTATTGTGCACGTAGCGGGCGGCCAACAGAAACTCGGCTCCGACACGGAATCCCGCCCGCAAGCTCAAGGTCTTGATGTGACCCGAGTAGAATTCCCCCCAGGAGTAGTTGGCGACGCCGAACAGATCGGCGCTCTCGTCCGATTCGACGGTCATCAGAAAGTTGTTGAAACGGTAGATTCCCTTCGGCAGGACGATGTTTTCGAAGATCTCGAAGGGCTCGAAGAGTTGTTCGAAGTTCTGGTTGTACGCCAACCCCACCGACCCGCCGTCCTGGAAGAACACTCGCATGTCGTTATGGCGCCAACCCGACTCGGGAGTTCCATCGAAGCGATAATATCCGCGCCAGGAGTGATGCGGCCAGAAGCGGCGGAAAAAAGGATGATTCTTGGGGCGGGGATTGAAGTAGATCCCATAGGAGGGCCTCCGGTAGCCTGACCTGGGCACGAATCCCACCTCCGGATTGAAATCCTCTCCCACCTCCAGATAACCCACGTCCCAGTTGAAGAAATCGGTGTTGTAGCTGACCGACGAGCTGGCGGCGTGATCGCGGCCGTCAAGATCCGGCGTCTCGGTGCGTGCAATGTAGTTGAAGAAGGTCCAGCGTTCTCCCAGGCCGATGTTGGCGTCCACGCCGTAGGTCCGGTTGAAATCGTTCGGCCCTGCGGCGGACCCGGTGGCCACCTTGTTGATGAAGATCGCCCCGAACCCGCTGCGGGAACCCACCTCCCGGGCCACGCGCAGCACGGTGAAGTTGTGCGCCGGAGTCACGTCCTCCACTTCATTGGTCTGCATGTTGAGGACACCCAGGTTGAAACGATTCAGCTTTCCGGTGACACGGGCGCCCCCCAGAATGGGCACCTCGACTCCGCTGTCGTCGATGCCGATGCGGCGGCTGAAGAAGAGTTCCGCCTGACGGGGACTGCCGACCTGGAAGTAACCCGCATTTTCCAGGAAGAAGGGTCTCTTCTCGGGGAAGAAGAGATCGAAGCGGGTCAGGTTGACCTGCTCTTCGTCCACCTCCACCTGGGAGAAGTCGGTGTTCAGGGTCGCGTCCAACGTCAAGGTCGGCGTGAGCGTGGTCTTCATGTCCACGCCGGCGTCCAGAATCCCGTCCTTCAATGGGGCCGATCCCCGGTAATCGTGGAGGAATCCGCCCTTGACGTAGGGAATGACCTGGCGGCTCGGCCGGAAATCCAGGTCCAGGCCGGTCAACTCTCCGGCCAGCGAAACGCGGTGGATCTCGAACCCGCGGGTGACCGGGGCCCAGTAAGACTGTTCGTTCTTCCGGCGGAGGTTACGTTTGAAGTTGATCCCCCAGACGCGATCCTCTCCAGGTTGGTAACGCAGGCTCCTGAGGGGAATCGCGAACTCGGCTTCCCAGCCTCGCTGTGTGATCCTGGCCTGGACTGTCCAGACCGCATCCCAATTCAGGTTGAAAGCGGACGCCCCGCCCCTTTGGGCCCCTCCGAAGCCGCTGCCGCCTACGGACCCCGCTCGGGCAGGTCCACCTCCGGCCTGGCTCTGGCCGCCGTGGATGATCTGGGCGTCGAACTCGATGCCTCCGGGAGTCGTGGCAAATAGGTACCCGCTCTGGTCATCGTCGTACGTATCCAGGAGAACCTCGAACGAATCGGTCTCGTCCAGGACCCCGTCCCGCCGGGCCTGGGTGGAGACGATGGCCTCGGGCCGGGAATCGAAGCAGATGACGCCGACGAAAAGGGTGTCGCGGTCGAATCCGATCCGGACCTCCACCCGTTCGGTTGCCGGGGCTCCCGTTTCCGGGAGCTGCTGGATGAATCCGGTGGCCGCCTCCATGGACATCCAGGAGGCATCCACCACGCCGTCCAGCACCGGCGGCTTCGACACGCGAAACGCCTTCATGCTTGGCCTACCGGGGGCGGCTTCCAGCAGATGCGGACCTCCCTGCAGACACGCCAGAAGAATGAGCAGAGAGGGAATGGCCCACGCCGCGAAAAAAAGTGTTGTACGGTTCACGCTAGCCCGCATTATCCATCGGGGAATATCGGAAATTCCTACGGATCGATCGCTTCAAGAGGTCGGCCGGATTCCGGCTAGCCCCTCCGGACGTCTCCGGGCCAGCGTCCGATTCCACCAGCCAGATTGTAGAGATTGGCGTATCCCTGGACACCCAGTTGAGCGCAGGCCTGGGCCGAGCGGCCTCCCGCGGCGCAATGAATGATGATTCGGTCGGCCTCTTGCGGGATCTCGGAAGTCCGGCTACCAACTTCGCCGAGAGGGATGAGCTTGGCGCCGGGGATCCGGACCGCGGCATGCTCATGGGGCTCCCGGACATCGATGATCAAGGTATCCGGATGCCGGCGAAGCATTTCCGTGGCTCCTTCACCGTCGACTTCATCGAAAAGGCCGCCGGAAAGGACGGCCTCGGTCACGTGTTTACCCAGTGCCACCCTCCGGAGCAGTTGTCCCTGACTCTCGAGCTGCTCCTTCTGTTGGGAGCCCGCCCTGGAAACGTCCTCTTCCAGGGTCTCGAGCTTCCGCTCCAGAGCTCGGGTCCGGCTCTTCGACGCGGAAGCCGACCTGAGGGCCAGCAATCCCGACGCCAGAGCCAGAAACGAAACCACAGCTACGATCGTTTGAGTCTCCATGTTCAACACCTCAATCCCTGGCAAGAATCTGATCGAAGAAAATGCGACTGTCCGGGAGCCCCTTCGCCCGGAGGACCTCGGTCACCATCTTTACCATTATGGGCGGACCGGCTAAATAGGCTTCCGCCTCGGACGGGGCCTCCACATGCTTGTCGACCGAGAGTTGAATATAACCGGTCTCACCTTGCCAGTCGTCCCCTTCACGGGGAGAGGAGAGTGCCGGCGTGTAGGTGAAGTTCTCTTTCTCGGCGGCCCACTGGGAGAAAAGGTCGTGCAGCAGAAGATCCCTCCGGCTCCGGACACCGAAGAAAAAGTGGATCTTCCGGGTCCGGTCCATTCCCTGTTCGAACCAGTACTCCAACAAACCGACGAAAGGGGCGGCGCCGCTGCCGCCGGCCACCACCAGGATGGGACGGTCGCTGTCCTGGCCCAGGTAGAGAGTGCCGGTAGGATCGCTGAGGTGGAGCACGTCCTGCGGCTGGAGACGGGTGTGGACGTAGGTCGACGCGACTCCCGGCGGCACGTCCTTGCCGGGCGGCGCCCGGAAGTGCTTGATGATGAAGTCGAATTCGGGAAGCCGGCCGGGCGGGGAGGCAAAGGAGTAGGGTCGAAAAACCGAGCCATGCGTCGTCCGGTATCGAGCGTTCCACTCCTGGACGAATTCTTCCGGGACTCTGAGGAAGACGAATTGTCCCGGTTTGAAGACGAACCCGCCTGGATCCAGCAGGACCAGGCGCACCCGCTTCACGTCGTGGGTCAGGTCCGTGATCTCGATCACTCTGGCCCGGTGGGGGAAATCGAGGGCCAGAATCTGGGAGCTCAGCCCCAGGCAAAGCAGCCAACTCAGACGCATCATCCAGCCCATCGGAATCTTCCAGCTATGGAGCCTGCGCCGTAGAAATGATCGTAGCGAGAAAGTGGGGAATCGAGGCCAGATTTTCTCGATCTTGAGGTGCATAGTCGTTCTATTCGCCGAGAAATCGAGGAAATATGGACCGGTTCACCGCTTTCGCAGTAGATTGATTTCTGCGGCGCAGGCTCCTACCTCCCGGTTCAGAATTCATTGAGCCAGCCTTCTCCTGAGGAAATCAAGGGCGCGCGTGATGAGCCGCTCGCGTCCCGATCTGCCGCGCCGGAAGCCGACCGACTCGATTTCGAATCCCTGGGCCCGGGACCCGGCACAGAGGGTGACCCGATCGGCGTCCCGGTTCTCCGGTTCGGCCACCAACAGCACCCATCGATCCCGTTGATCGCCCGCCACCTTGCGAGCCAGGTCGAGGACCCGTTCGTTGTCGCCGCCAGCCGGCTCGGAATTCTCCGCGACGGCAAGCTCCAGCAATGCCTTCAATCCCGTGCTGCTGGCGGCCACGTAGCTGCCGAACAGCACCGACGACGCGGACGGAGTCCCGGTCAATCGAGACGAGAGGCCGCCTCCCGTCGCCACCTCGGCCACGACCAGCGTGGTCTTGCGATCGGCCAGTAGCTGCAGGACCGTTTCCTCGAGCGTCGTTCCATCGACCGAATAGACATGTTTTCCGAGATGCTCCAGCATCCGCCCCCGCAACGCCAGCAGGCGTCCTCGAATCCCCGGCAAGCTGGAGCGGCCGTAGAAGGTGAGGTCGACCCGTCCCGCATCGAACGTGGACGCGACCCTCACCTCGGGCGGCAGGTTGACATGTTCGTCGATAGCGCGCTGGATACTCGACTCGCCGATCCCGACGAAACGCAGGGTCAGGGATTCGACCGACGACTGGATTCCGAAGCGGCGGGCCAGAAACGGAATCAGTTCATCCCGGACCATGGGCCGGAGCTCCCGGGGTGGGCCGGGCAGCGCCACGATGACGCGTTCGCCAGCGTCAAAGACCAGCCCCACGGCACTCCCGATCCGATTCTTGAGATAGGTGCCACGGGACGGAACCTGAGCCTGCCGCCGAAGGCTCGGACGGGATACCCGGTCTCCGTAGCGGCGCCGATACTCATCGATCACCTGAGACGACTCCCGTAGCGGAATGCCCGTGTGCTTGGACAGAGTCTGGCGGGTGATGTCGTCGCCGGTGGGTCCGAGCCCCCCGGTGACGATGACGATCCGGCTTCGCCGCGAGGCGTAGTCGAGAGCCCGCAGTATTTCCCGCTCATCATCGGTGACGGTGACCGAACCGACGCATCGACCTCCAAGAGGCCGCAGCGTCCGCGCCAGAAACTGCGTGTGCGCGTCGGCGTAAGCGCCTTCGAGCAGCTCTCTTCCCGTGACGACGACGACGTACTCGGTCTCCGAATCGGAAGCCTGCGGAACCTGCGCGCAGATTTCAGCCAGCAGAAAAATGACGACGAACCCAAGCGTAAACAACCACCGGTTTTCAGGAAAATGCATGCCACGCTCCCGATCGGCCCCCGCTCCAGTCTACTACGATGACACCTCCCAAGCCGATGAGATACCTTGCCGTCTCCGACCCGGACTGGTATCTTTTCTGCCGAGCGGGCGCCCCGCTCAACCAAGAACATCGAAAGGAGATCTCATGCCATTCGAATTGCCGTCCCTTCCCTACGCAAATGACGCCTTGGAGCCCCATATCGACGCCACCACCATGGGAATCCATCACGACAAGCACCACGCCGCCTACGTGGGCAACCTGAACAATGCCCTGTCCTCACATCCGGAATTGGCCGGCCTGAGCCTGGATGAATTGTTGGCCGACAACTGCGCCGCGGTTCCCGAGAGCATTCGAACGGCGGTCAGGAACAACGGCGGCGGCCACGCCAATCACTCCCTGTTCTGGACCCTGATGGGACCCGGAGGCGGAGGCGAACCGAGCGGCGCCCTGGCGGACGCCATCAACTCGACTTTCGGCAGCTTGGCCCAGTTTCAGCAGGCTGTTTCTGCCGCCGGCGTGGGCCGGTTCGGCTCGGGCTGGGCCTGGCTGGTGAAGAACGGGTCGGGATCGTTGGAGGTCCTCTCCACCGCCAATCAGGACTCGCCCATCATGACCGGACAGGTTCCTCTTCTGGGTGTGGACGTGTGGGAGCACGCCTACTATCTTCGCTATCAGAATCGAAGGCCCGACTACATCAAGGCGTGGTGGAACGTCGTGAACTGGGATGCCGTAGCGGCCCGCTTCGGTTCCTGAGTTTTTGACCCACGGCGCGCGATCCGAAGTTTTCCTGTCTGAACACGGTGAATCGTTTGGATCCGCCTTTTCTCAGGCTGCCGAGCAACAGCCACAGAATCAGGAACAGATAGCGCGGAAAAAACAATACGACCTTGACCAGGATCGGCGCCCGGTAGCGGAAACCCCTTCTTGCCATGCGCCGATACGGGTCGATCCTGGCAAAAGATCCGGCGCGCCAGAGGCCGAACAGGCCCCGCAGGTTCCGCTTGACGTAGTGACAATCTCCGTGCTCGTTGAACACCAGCCGCGCTCGGGCCGGTAGCAGCAGAAACAGCCGTTTATGCGCCCGGAATATGGGCCGGCCAGAAAGGATGGCCACCACGACATCGGCCCTCATCCGGGCCAGCCTCAGAACGATTCGTAGTTTTCTCAGCTTCTGCCCGAATCCATAGGCGACCACCTCGCTCACTTCCGGCCGCGACTCGTAGAGAGCCTTCTTCGTTTCCGAGCAGAACACCAGAATCCGGCCGGGGCCGACGATCCTCCGGTCCTGGAGCCTTTCCAGAACCTCCAGGGCAATCGAATCCGCTTCCGTGGGCAGATACAGAATCGTCCCCTCCGTAGCGGGGAATACTTCCGCGTAACGGGTCCGGCGGCGGATCGCAGGTATGTTCCCGAGCCGCAGCGGGTAGGGTTGAGCCCGCGCATCGAAGATCAGCCGGCGCCGGCCGGGAACCAGGAAAAAGAGGAGCTTTTGCAGCCGAAAGACAGGACGGCCGCCAAATACCGCACAGACAAGATCCGCACGGAAACCGGAAATCCGCCGCCATAGGTCGGAGAACCGATCGGCCCGCGACCGGGCATAGGTCACAAATTCCAGATCCGGAAGATCCCGGAAAGACTCGAGATCCTCCTGGCGGCACACCAGAAGCACCTTGCATCCGGGATACAGGTTCGATTTCCTCAGCTTTTCCACAGCAGCGCGCACAAGCTGCGGATGTTCCGTCTGGAGCATCACACACCGGGATACGGTCCGGGAGGAACCGGAACGTGTTCCCAAGCGCTGAGGGCGTGAACTCACGGAACGATCAGCCATGGTTCAAATCAAAGGACAGTCCTTCAAACTTTCCAGCAGGCGCTCCACGTCTTCCGTGGTGTTGTAAAGGTGGGTGGACACCCGAATCCGCCTCGAATCACCCCAGATCAGGATTCCTCGATCCTCAAACCAACGCATCACGGCCTTCTCTTGGGGGGCGACAAAGCAGACATTGCCGGCGCGTTCCTGGGGCCGGGACGGAGTCATGATCTCCAAGCCGAGTTCGGTGAGTCCACGCAATACCCTTTCGCTCAGATCCAAAACGTAGCTTTCGATCCCGGGAACGCCCACGCCGGAGATGTATTCCAGAGCATTGTCCAAGATGTAAACCGAGATATACGATGGATTTCCGGCCTCGAAGCGGGCGGCGCCGGGCCGCAGCTCGTAACGGGTCGGATGGCGCCAACCGGTGAGACTGGCCGGAGAGTGCCAACCCAGGAACGGAGGCTCCAGGTCGGGCAGACGACTTCGATTCCAGTAGAAGATGGAGACTCCGTGGGTACCCAGGAGCCACTTGTAGCAACTGCTCATGAGGATGTCGGCGAGGCCCGCTTCCACCGGGACGACGCCCGCCGCATGGGTCGCGTCCACGCTGAGAAGCGCCCCGGTGGACCGGACCCGTTGAGAGAGCTCATGGAGCAACTGCCGTTGCCCGGTCAGAAAGCTCACCAGGCTGACCGCGACCACGCGAGTCCTGGAGTCGATGTGCGATTCCAGATCGGACACGGAAACCCGCCAATTGCGATGCCGCACCAGGCGCAGTTCCACTCCCAGACGCTCCAGGCGAGTCCAGGGAAGGACGTCGGAAGGGAATTCCAGGTCGGCCACCACCACATTGTCGCCCGACTCCCAGTCCAGAGCGTGAGCCAACAGGTTGACCCCTTCCGAGGTGGAGGAGAGAAAAGCGATCTCCTCCGGCGAGACGTTCAAGAGTCTCCCCGCCTTCTCCTTGCACTCCAGATTGGTCTCTTCGAACCGTTGCCGACCGGCGTCTCCCCCAGCCTTGTCGTGGAAGAAGCGGCTCACGGCGTCCTGATGACTCTTCAGAATGGGAGTTTCACCCCCAGCGCAGAGATGGACCCTGTCGTCGAGACCGATAAAGTCGTCCTTGGAAACCAACATCTCAATCATTCCTTCCGGCCGGCGCCGCCAGCAGTCCACGATTATGAATGGAATCGGAATCGCCAGCCATAGAGTCGAATTATAATGTCCCCGCGCGGCGGCCGGGGATTACGGCTAACGGAGGAAGAGAAGATCCATGTTCTTTACCCATTTGGAGTGCGCACGCTGCGAAGCCACCCACGATTGCGAGAAACCGGCCCATCTCTGCGGCTGCGGGGGTCCCCTTCTGGTTCGCTACGACCTGAATCGTGTTCGGGAGACGGTGCACCCGGCGCAATTCGGTGGACGTGAGCAGAGCCTCTGGCGGTATCGGGAACTGCTTCCCCTCCGGGACCCGGACTCGCGGATTTCCCTGGGAGAGCCGATGACACCGCTGTTGAGATTGCGCCGCGCGGGCGCCCAAGTCGGACTTTCCGGGCTCTACATGAAGGATGAAGGCCTGTTGCCGACCGGAACCTTCAAGGCCCGGGGCGCCGCCGTCGGCGTCTCTCGAGCCCGGGAGCTTGGGGTCGAAGCCCTGGCCATGCCCACCAACGGCAACGCCGGGGCCGCATGGGCCGCCTACAGCGCCGCCGCCGGCATCGAATGCGTCATCGTCATGCCCACGGACGCTCCCTTGATCCACCGCAAGGAGTGCGCCGTGACGGGCGCCACCTTCTACCTGGTGGACGGCCTGATCAGTGACGCCGGGAAGCAGGTGGCCGGCGGGGTGAAACGGCACGGCTGGTATGACGCCTCGACCTTGAAAGAGCCCTACCGGATCGAGGGCAAGAAGACCATGGGGCTGGAGTTGGCAGAGCAGTTCAAATGGCAGCTCCCGGATGTGATCGTCTACCCCACCGGGGGTGGCGTGGGTCTCATCGGCATCCACAAGGTGTTCCGGGAACTCCGGGAGCTGGGATGGCTGGATCAGCCTTTTCCGCGAATGGTGGCCGTCCAGTCCAGCGGATGCGCTCCCATCGTCCGCGCCTGGGAGTCGGGCCGCCGGGAATCGGAGTTCTGGACGGAAGCCCGGACCGTGGCCTTTGGAATCACGGTCCCAAAGGCCTTGGGAGACTTCCTGGTTCTGGACGCTCTGTATGACACCGGCGGCTGCGCCGTCGAAACCTCGGACGAGGAGATCCTTCAAGCGCAGCGGCTACTGGCCCGAAGCGAGGGAACATTCATCTGTCCGGAGGGGGCGGCCACTCTGGCCGCAACGCGGAAACTGAGTCAATCGGGATGGATCCGGCCCAGCGAGAGGGTGCTTCTTCTCAACACCGGATCCGGACTCAAATACCCGGAGTCCGTGTCCTGCTCCCCTCCCATTCTCGCACCCGAAGACTCACTTCCGGTCTGAACCGGGCTCCTCGGGCGCAGGAGACGGGCTTTCATCGCGAAACCGATCGAGGGCCTCCTGCTCGGTCTCGTAGATCTCCAGCAGGGGCAGAAGCTGGCTGAGAGAAAGGACGTGCTTGACCCGGTCGCCTGCCCTCAGGAGCTTCACCGAGCAGTTGAAACGTTTGGCCAACCTGATTCCGGCAACCAGTTCGCCGATGCCGGAGCTGTCGATCCAGGAGACGCCGGAGAGATTCAGCAGGATCTTCTGCCACCCCTCGGCGATCAACTCATCCATGACCTCCCGAAGCATCTGATCCCCGACACCAGCCACCAGGCGGCCTTCCATATCGACGAGGATCACATCCTCCAGGTTTCGGACTTCTACGTGCATTTTCTTCCTGCCAGATTCGAAAGCCGAGGAAATTAAAGTTCGGAACTCACTTCCAGCGAACGCTCTTGGGTGGAGTCTCGTTGCATCGCATGCTCTCCGTCCGGCCCGAGGCCAACACGGCGCAAGCGAGCTCTACAGCCGTTCTCTGGGCTTCTTCCCGAGTCGCCCCGGCCGCCGTGCGGCAAACGGTCCGGCCTCGGAATTCAACGCAGACCTCACAGCTGAACTTGCGGAGACTCAGACTGGAATACAGGAGGTAGCCCACAAAAAGAGCTACACCAAGCAAGACCAGGAGCTTGGCAGGGGCAGACATGGGAGATGAGCCTTCGGCTACGGCTCATTCGGGCGACTGCTACAAGCCGCCCGGTTCCTGCGCCGCCTGAAGGTTTCGAAACGAGGTTCGAAAACTCCCACAACCCACGTCAGTCCCACGCCGGCATGGCGCGGGACTGACGCGAGAATGCGAGTTTGCGAACCGTGGAGGGCGAACCCCTCTATTCGGCCACCTTGATCGAGGAGGCGGTCAGCATCATCTTTCCGCCCTCTTTGGCCACGGTGCCCTTGGCCTTGACGCTCTTGCTTCCCTGGCAGACGTTGCCATGAAACTTCTTGGCGACATCGTTGGCGACCATGTAATAGGTGACGGTCTTCCCATCCTTTTTCACCTGGATGGCATTCTGGCAGGAGGCCGTTTCACCCAAGCCACACTTGGCGCAGGTGCCTTCACCCTTGATGGTCTTGACATGGTGGGCGCCCATGACGAGGCCAGCGGCTGCCAGCAGAACGACGACGTAGGCGATTGCGAAGACGGGTTTTCTCATGATTCATCCTTTCTGAGCTTTGGCGCTCGGTTGCGCCTTGGTCTCCGATGTGCATCTCTCGACGGCCGGTTCAGCAGATCCGGCGACCTATAACAAAGGTTAATAACTATTGGGAGAAACTTCAACACCCCGTGCGGGTTCAGTACCTGTGAGACGGTCACCTAGCGTAACAAAGATTGGCACGAGAGTGGAATCGCTCGAGTCTTCCAGGAATAGGAGACATCATCGAAGGGGCGATTCTTGTGGTCGCCCGCTGCGGGCCGACCATTGACAGACGAAAGAGGGCACCCACGAGGAGTGCCCCTACAGTTTGGCCGACGCACGGACGGATAGGGAGACAGTTCATTGCAATAAATGGACTAATATGACAATTTGTTGCTATGAAATTCGGAGACTTGCTCGCAGTAGCACCTCCCAATGGGGTATTCAGAACGGGCCAGATTCTCGCTGGGCAAACCTCGCCCGCCCATGTCAGGCGACAACTGGACCGATGGGTCAAGGGCGAACGAGTCGTCCGGTTGAGGCGCGGCGTGTACCTGATGTCGGATCTCTATTCCAAGATGCCGGCTCATCCCTTCGCGGTGGCGAACGCGCTCAAGAAGGCCTCCTACGTGAGTCTGCAATCCGCGTTGGCCCACCACGGCATGATCCCGGAATTCGTTCCGGTCACTACCAGCGTCACGACCGGCCGTCCCGAAGAGCTTTCGACGCCCATGGGACGTTTCCAGTTCCGACATGTCAACGTTGGTCTTTTCTCCGGGTTTGGGGAAATGGAAGTCGCGAGGGACCAGCTGGCATTGCTTGCCAGTCCGGAAAAGGCGCTGGTCGATCTCCTCTACCTGACTCCGCACAGCGACCGCGTCGATTACTTGCGCGAACTTCGGCTTGAAAGGCCCCGTGGCCTCGACCTGGAAGGACTTCACGCCATCGTTGAAAGGTATCGATCCGTCAAGATCGAGCGCGCCGTCGAACGGCTTTTGGAACTCTGGGAGAACCGAGGTCCGAGATGAAACCTCTTCTGCTGGAGATACTCCGGGATCAGCCTGATGATTTCCGGCGGCGCAGCACGGCCCGGGAATACCTGCAGGCGCGAATTCTTCTGGCTCTTCAGGACGCGGGGGCCTTCAGCGACTGGGCCTTTGTCGGAGGTACGGCCCTGCGGTTCCTGTTTCAGCTTCCCCGCTATTCCGAGGATCTCGATTTCTCTCTCACCACGCCGGGAGACAATGCTCGATTCGAAAAACTCATCCAGTCCGTCCGCAGAGATCTTGTGCTGGAGGGATACGACGCGGAGATACGGTCCCGCCCGCGCCCGCCGGTGGCAGCTGCCGCGATCAAAATTCGTGGACTCCTATACGAGCTCGGGCTGTCTCCCCATCCCAACGAGGTGATCATGGTAAAGATCGAGATCGACACTCGCCCTCCCCGCGGCGCGCGCACAACGACACGCTTGGTGCGCCGCTTCGTCTGGTTGAATCTTCTTCACTACGACCGGTCTTCGTTACTGGCCGGCAAGCTCCACGCAGTGCTGACTCGCAAGTATACGAAGGGGCGCGACCTGTATGACTTGGGTTGGTACCTTGCTGATCCCACTTGGCCGGCGCCGAACCTGGTTCAGTTGAACAATGCCCTCCGGCAATCGGGTTGGGACGTACCCGACGTCACACCGGCGAACTGGCGCGGGCTGATCAGGGACAAACTGAACACGATTGACTGGAAACAGGCTCTTCGGGACGTTTCGCCATTCCTGGAACGGAAACAGGACACGGCTCTGGTTTCCAGGGACGTTCTCCTGCGGCTGCTGGTCGACCCGTAGATGATCTCCGCCTTCAAGGAGGTCCCCCTGGCACGGTAGGGGCACCCCTTGTGTGGGTGCCCGCTTTCGCCGCTCACCGATGGGCCCGGCGAGGGCGACCACACACAAGGGTCGCCCCGACGGCGGCTTCTCCCATTCTTGGAAGATTTGACCTGATTTTTTTGGGGCACTCTCGAACGCCCGCCGGTTGACAGGGGTAGGCCCGGGTGTTCCAATTCCACTCCAATCCGAGAGGAGACCCGATGCGAGTAGGACAGGGTGACTATCAGTATGAGCCCGTGCGAGATTGGGCCAAGCTCCCGTCCGGTTGGAGCTTCGGCTGGATTCCGGCCATCGCCGTCGACAGCCGGGACCGGGTCTACGTCTACAGCCGAAGCGAGCACCCCATGGTCGTCTTCGACCGGGACGGGAACTTCCTCACCTCCTGGGGCGAGGACCTGCTCCAGCACGCTCACGGTTTGCGGATCGATGCGGAAGACAACCTCTACTGCACCGAGTGGAAGGGCCACTGCGTCCACAAGCTCACCTCTGACGGAGAGTTGCTGTGGACCCTGGGCACCCCTGGCGTCCCCCGCCCGCCGGGTCTGCCGTTCAACCTGCCCACGGATCTGGCCATCGCCCCCGACGGCTGCCTCTTCGTCAGCGACGGCTACGGCAACGCCAAAGTGCACAAGTTCTCCCCGGACGGCGTGCTCCTGAAGAGCTGGGGCGAACCGGGCACGGGACCCGGGCAATTCGACCTGGTTCACGATGTCTGGGTCGATTCCGAATACCTGGTCTACGTCTGCGACCGGTCCAACAACCGGATTCAGATCTTCGATGGCGACGGAAACTACCTGAGGGAGTGGACCGATCTGCTCCAACCCGATTTCGTCTGGTTCGATCCGGACGAGACCGTGTTCGTTTCGGAAATCGAACACCGAGTCAGCGTTATGAGCCGAGACGGCCAACTGCTTTCCCGCTGGGGCGAAAAGGGGGACGGTCCCGGCCAATTCCCAGGCTTTCCCCACGCCATCTGGGGGGACAGCCGGGGCGACCTCTACATCGGCGAGGTGGGCGTCAGCGGCAGCCTGACCAAATTCGTCCGGGTGTGAGGCTCCTCTCTTCCCGGACCTTGATGGAGACCATCATGACAATAACGAAATCCCTGCTTTCAGGAATATTGGTTTGCCTCGCCTCCTGCGCCGCACCCGACTCCGAGCCGGCGATGGAGGAGAAGGCGGCCCCGATGTTGAACACCCTGACCGAGGAGGAGCGGGCCGAAGGTTGGACGTTGCTCTTCGACGGCAAGAGCCTGGATCAGTGGCGAGGCTTCAGGAGCCAGGAGGTTCCGGAGGGGTGGGAAGTCAACGACGACTCCATCCACTACACCGGCAAGGTCCGGGCCGGGGACATCCTCACCCGGGAACAGTACGGCAACTTCGACTTGCGCCTGGAATGGAAGGTCCTGGAGGCCGGCAACAGCGGCATTTTCTTTCGGGCCAGCGAGGAATACGAAAGCCTCTGGTACACGGGACCCGAGATGCAGGTCCTGGACGATGCCGGCCACCGCGACGGCGCCAAGCGGGAGACCAGCGCCGGCGCCAACTACGCGCTTCATCCGCCCTCGAAGGACGTGGTTCGAAAGGCCGGCGAGTGGAACCAGGTGGGAATCGTCGCCAACGGCAACCACGTGGAGCACTGGATGAACGGCGAGAAGATCGTTGAGTACGAACTGCGCAGCGAGGACTGGAAACAGAAGGTGGCCGCCAGCAAGTTCAAGGATCTCCCCCACTACGGGCTCATGGACGCGGGTCACATCGTCCTGCAGGACCACAGCGATCCCGTCTGGTTCCGGAACATCAAGATCAGAAAGCTGGACTGATCCGGCCCTTCGAACCCAAAAGAGGAGCGGCCGCGGCCGAGATGCAGGAGGGGAGACTTTCCTGTCCCCCTCGACAATCGGATCAAGCGTTGATGACCAGGAGAATCTCTCCGGCGAAGATGCGGGGATTGGTCCGGATCATCACCAGCACCCCGTCCTGAGGACTCCGGACTTCCTCCAACGGCGTGCCGTCCAGGTCCCGGATCATTCCCAGCAACTCCCCTTCGCGAACCCGCATGCCCACACGGGCGCCCGAGAAGAAGAGCCCGCTGCTCTGAGCCTTCATGGAGACGTCCACGTCGCCGTCCCCGCAAAGCCGCACCGGGTCATAGTCCGCTTCCAGCCCGGCAGCGGGGAGTTGCGCCATGTCGAGAAACGCCAGCAGATTGGCAAGCCCCCGCGTGTAGCAATCCACGTCGTCGGGATGGGCGCGGCCCCCTCCGCGAGCCTCGGTGTAGAGGGACGGAATCTCCAATTTCAGAGTCTCGGTCAGGGTGCGGCCGGGAGAGACCTTGGGATGCTCCCAGATCATGGGGGCTCCGAAGCACTCCGCCGCCGCCCGGGCCGTCTCGGCTTGCCGGCCCAGTGCCGCGTAGCCGACCAGAGTCATCATGGCGTTGTTCCGGCCCGAGCTGTGCAGGTCGATGTAGAGGTCGGCATGCCGGAAGACCTTCTCCAGCATCAGAGCGGCCAGACGTTCGCTCATGCTCCCCGAAGGAGACCCGGGGAAGATGCGGGCCATGTTGAGGCCGTCGACGGGATTCGCACGCGTCGCCTGCCAGAACGCCGGAAGCGTCACCACCGGCACGGCGACGAAGGTCCCGGACAGGGAGGATGGATCCAAGGCGTCGAAGGTGCGAAAGATGGCTTCCATGCCTTCATATTCGTCCCCGTGAACTCCGGCCGTCGCCACCAGAGTCTTTCCCTGGCCGGCGCCCTTCACCGCCAGGACGGGGATCGACAGCGAGTCGCCATCCACCCTCGCTGCGATGGCGTCAGAAATCGCGTCCGGAGAAATCGTGTCACCGCAGGTCGTCCGAACGGCGCCGGCCAGACGGGTCAGATCGGGCGCCTTCAACTGCAGCTCGTAGATATCCTTGCTGGCTTCGGGCAAGTTGTCGAAATCGAATTCGTTATGCTGGCTCATTCGTATCCTCCAGTCGGAAGTCCTTGGCGAAAAACCCCAGGAAACGTATCCTCAGTCGACTGCGTTTTCAATATTGACAGAATCGGATTCCTTTGCATCCGCGGGGCACCGGTTCCAATTGGCTCCGAGGAGTGAATCATGCGCGTATCCTGGTTTCGAGTCTTGATTCTGCTGGCCGTATCCACGGCCTGCGGTCCCTTTCTGTCGGCGGGGGAGGCCACATCCATGGAGGCTGTTGACATCGGTTCCCGGTTGGAGCTGTTCGTGGACAACCACCTGATCGAAGAGATGGAGGGTGTCGAGATCCGGCTTCACTCACCCTGGTCCGGGGGCAAGGTCCTGGAATTCGATCGTCCCTGGGAGGGCAACACCAGTTGGCAGCTGAGCGTCTTCAAGGACGGCGACCTCTTCCGGATGTACTACATGGGACGAACCGCGCCGGACTATGCGCGGAAAGCCGGATTGACTCCGGACGAGAAGCTCACGCCTCCGCATCCCAACTTCCTCTGCTACGCCGAGAGCCGGGACGGAATCCACTGGACCCGACCCAATCTGGGCCTCTACGAGTTCAACGGGTCCACAGAAAACAACATCGTCACCGACCAACCTCCAGGAACACCCCTCCTGGACATCCGTCCGGGAGTCGATTCGGCGGTCCGCTTCAAGGCGCCGGGCGGAGTCGGCATCAATCCCCGATTCGGTCAAGCCATGGAACGCTCTGTCGGCCTCGTGCTCTGGTCCTCGCCGGATGGGCTCCGCTGGGAGAAGTGGCGGGAGGACCCCCTCTTCGTCACTTCCTTGCCCAACGCCTTCGATTCGGTCAACGTCCTTTTCTGGTCCGAATGGGAGCAGCAGTACGTCTTCTACTTCCGCTACATGCTCCAGGACGTCCGCACCTTCGCCCGGACCACGTCCAAGGACCTCCTCAACTGGACCGAGCCGGTCCCCTGCACCTTCAACGGCAACGCCCGTCCGGTGGATCACCTCTACACCAATGCGGCGACGCCCTACTTCCGGGCGCCCCACATCTACCTGGGGTTTCCCAAGCGCTTCCAGCCCTTGCGGCAGATCCACGACGATGCACCCCGGCCCGGCATTTCGGAGACCGTCTTCATGTTCAGCCGTGACGGGATCGACTGGAACGTCGTTCCGGAGGCGTTCATCCGCCCCGGCAGACAAGAACGGAACTGGATCCACCGGACCAACAGCACGGCCGTGGGCGTGATTCCCATCATCAATGACGAGATGTCGATCTACGTATCCCGCAACTACACCTACCCGTCCACCTACCTGGAGCGATTCGTCCTGCGCACCGATGGGTTCACCTCCATCAAAGCGCCCTACTCCGGCGGAGAGTTTGTGACCAAGCCGTTCCGGTTCGAGGGCCGGGACCTGGTCCTCAATTTCTCGACCTCGGCCGTCGGCAGCATCCGCATCGAGGTCCAGGACCAGGACGGCCAACCCATTCCGGGTTTCACGCTGGAGGAATCGCCGGTCATCTTCGGCGATCACATTCAGAGGAGGATCCGGTGGAGCCGGCCGGGATTCCTGCCGACCGATCCCATGAGATTCGACCGGCTGGCGGAAAGGCCGATCCGGCTCCGGTTCGTCATGAAGGACGCGGATATCTATTCGTTTCGGTTCCGGTGAGACGCCCGATCCGCCGAACTTCATCACTGAGATTCTGAACGGATGCAGGGCCATTACCGCCGATACGGCCCTGCGCCTGGGGCACTACTTCGGCACCAGTCCCGAATCTTGGCTAAATCTTCGAAAGCTCGATGAATTGCGCGTTGCCGAGAAGAAAGCCAGCAGGGAGCTCAAGACCCTGCCAACGCTTGCGAACGAACACGCTCACGCCTGAAATCCAAAGTCGGATTGCCGTCATGCACCGGGACTGGTTCTTCGAAGGGGCTCGTCGTCCGTCAGGATGCGAAGGTATTCGTCGTAGGCGTAGGCGCGCCCGCGCCGCTTTCCCGTGATCTCGCGCAGCACGCCAAGGCTCTCCAGCAACCCCACGGCCTTGCGGGTCGGCGGCGCCGTGAGGCCGAGCAGGTCTGACGCCGCGGCAACGGTAACGACCGGACCGGACGGCAGGCGCTCGATCAGCCGGATGGCGGTCACGGTCGAACGCTCGTGGGCCAGAACGCGGCTACGGTCGCGCCCGACAAGCGTATGCAGATTCCCAGCGACCCGAACGCCGTCATCGGCAGCCTCGCGCACGCATTCGAGGAAGAACTGGGTCCAACCCTCCCAATCGCCAGCGGTACGCACGGCAGCGAGCCGGGCGTAGTACTCGGGCTGGTTCCGCTTGAATGCCAGGCTGAGGTAGAGAAGAGGCAGATCGAGCAGCCCCCAGTGATCCACCAGGAGCGCGATCAGCAACCGGCCGATGCGTCCGTTGCCGTCGAGGAAGGGATGGATCGTCTCGAACTGGACGTGCGCGAGACCCGCCCGGACCAGCGGCGGGAGATCGCTGTCCCGGTGCAGCCACCGTTCCAGCGCACCGAGCGCACCCGGCACCTCCTCCGGCGGAGGGGGTACGAAACGGGCGTTGCCGGGCCGCCTGCCACCGATCCAGTTCTGCGAGCGGCGGATTTCGCCAGGCTGCATGTACTCGCCTCGTACACCCGCCATCAGGATACGGTGCGCCTCGCACAGGAGGCGGATGCTGAGCGGCAGCCCCTTGGGATCTGCGATTTGCGCACGGGCGTGGGCGAGCGCGTCCACATAGTTGCAGACCTCGCGGACGTCGTCCGGGCGGTCGCTACGGTGCGTGGCTTCGAAAGTGAGCACGTCACGGAGCGTTGCCTGCGTGCCTTCGATCTGCGAGGTGACGACCGCCTCCTTGCGGACGAATCCGTAAAGGAACCAGTCGGTGCTCGGCACCATCGACCCCGCTACCGCAAGTCGGGCCAACGCGGTCATGGCGGCAGCATGGAGCTCGGCGGCCACGCCGGCCAGGGCCAGAGGCGGATCGGCCGGAGGAAGCGGGTAGGGGACGAACGCGCGCACCTCTTCTCCGAGGGTGCTGGTGATACGGTATTGACCGGTCTGGCGAGCCACGGTTGCGAAGGGCCCCTTTCCTGCGCTTCAATTTAAGAAAACGATCGTTTCTTCGTCAACCTGATAATGAATCGATCGGTTTCTTGTCTGACCCGGCACGAGATCGAGGACCGCGGCAATTGCGTGACGGTACGCTTCCGACATGCAGACTATGTTCCGCTCAGAGGTATATGGGATGCCGTGATCGAGCGGCAAGAGCCAATTCTGGCGCTGCTCGACGGCACGGAGGGTGGCGTTGCGTTGCGCGAGATTGTCGCTGGTTTCGAGGTAACGCCCCGCGAGAAGGGGACAGTCACTTGCTTTCCCGTCCGACGCCTTGTCGCTCGCCTTGCACGTCCTCCCGATTGCGAGCGGCCATCAATATTCCCCGCTCCTCCCGACTGCAGGTCCGCCCCCTCCAACCACTCGTAGCGCAACTGCTCTGCCGTCACGCTCAGTGCAATCAGAACCCCGATTGACAGATCGACATATTGTCACCTATTTTAACCGTTTATATGCGAACAAGTACCAATCGAGCGGACTGGTATCGGACCTTGGTCGCGGGCATTCTTGACCGAACTTAAGCGGAGGCCTCCCCAGCAATGATGGAAGATCGCTGGTTATCCGTAGATGAGATCGCAGCCTATCTCGGGATCAAGCGGGACACGGTCTACAAGTGGATCGCAAAAAAACGGATGCCGGCACACCGTATGGGGCGCCTGTGGAAGTTCCGCAGGGAGGAGGTCGACGAATGGGTCAGATCCGGCGGGGCGGAGGAGTCCAGGGGCACCCGGCCTGAGTGACCGTCGATGAACAGGACGGAACTTCTCGAACTAATCGGCAACGGCGAGAACTCGCGCGTCGAATTCAAGCGCGACGACTGCCATCCTGACGACTTGGCCAAGGAGATGTCGGCGCTGCTGAACCTCGTGGGTGGCATGTTCCTGCTCGGAGTGGAGGACGACGAAACCGATTCCCGTCTGACCCGAAGCCGGGAGGATGCGCAACAGTGGGTGATGAACGTCGCCCGGCAGAATCTTCAGCCCGCCACCACACCCGTTTGGGGCTGCATTGCGATGGACGGCGGCACATGGATCGATGTGGTGGAACTTCCCACCGACAGTCCGGGCAAGCCTCACAAGGCGAAACGGGGCAATGCCTGGGTGACCTACGTCCGTGTCGGCACCACGTCACGAGAGGCGACGCGCGAGGAAGAAGGCAGGCTCTACCAGGCGGCTCGGCTCGTCCGCTACGAGGTCAAACCGGTGCCTGATGCGGGATCTGAGAGTCTCGACATCGATCGAATCGAAAACTACCTGCGTCATGTTCTGAAACGTTCGGCACCGGACCGGACGGACGCGGAAGGCTGGCGGCAACTCCTGCTCAACTCCGACTTGCTGGCGACCGTGGCGGGCCGTGTCTGCGCCTCGGTCGCGGGCCTCCTGCTCTTCGGCGAGAATCCGAACCGCCGCCTGCCGCAAGCCGGCGTAACGGCGGTGGCGTTTCCCGGCGCCGAGAAGGAATACAACACCGTCGATGAGGAAAGAATCCGAGGTCCATTGGTGTCGATGGTCTACCGGCGCGGTTCGGTGGTTGAAAAGGGGGTCATCGACCGCACGGTGGACTTCATCATGCGCAATATGGGCAGCGTCGCGTGGCTCGAAGGGAGCCGCCGGCGCCGCAAGAAGGCGTTGCCCGTTGACACGGTGAGCGAAGCCGTGGTGAACGCGGTCGCCCACCGTGACTACACGCGTGAAGGGACGGACGCTGCCAGGGAAGAGAAGCAGCCATGACGCTGGAATGGATAATGACATTGATTGCCGCCGGGGAGTCAGAAACAGTGGAGTGCAAGGCGACAACGGGAACGCGCCGCAAAGCGGCGACGACCGTGTGCGCCATGCTCAATCAGCGCGGCGGTCATGTGCTATTCGGCGTCACGCCGGCGGGGGACGTCGAGGGCCAGCAAGTGAGCGACCGGACGATTGAGGAGGTGAGCGCCGAACTCCAGCGAATCGACCCGCCAGCGTTCCCGGAGATCGAGAGGATCCAGGTAGGCGAGGATCGGCAGGTGATCGCGATCCGCGTGAGCCGCGGCTCCTCGCCGCCGTACCAGTACCGGGGTGCCGCGTATCGGCGCGTCGGCAACGCTACCCGGGTCATGTCGGCCAACGAATACAACCGGATGCTGTTTGAGCGCATGCACAGCGAGCAGCGATGGGAGAATCAGCGCGCCGCCGGGTGGACGGTAGACGATCTGGACGTCGCCGAGATCCGTAATACGGTTGCGGAAGCGGTGCGCATCGGCCGACTGGACGAGCCAGGAAGCCGGGAGCCGCAGGACCTGCTGCGCGGGCTCGGACTGCTCCGCGACGACGTGCTGTTTCGTGCGGCAGCGATGCTGTTCGGAAGTGCGGAGCGACTGGAGTTTGAAATGCCGCAGTGCCTGCTGCGCGTGGCCCGTTTTCGGGGCACCAGCCGCTCCGACTTCCTGGACAACCGGCAGTTCAACGGCAACGCCTTCGTGCTCCTTGCGAACGCGGAGCGTTTCCTGCGTGAAACGCTGCCCATCGCCAGCCGGTTCGAATCGGGACGCATGGCGCGCATCGACGAACCACTCTTCCCGCCCTTGGCCACTCGCGAGGCGCTGGCGAACGCTCTGTGTCACCGCGATTACGCGATGGGCGGCGGCTCCATCGGGCTCGCAGTGTACGACGATCGCCTGGAGGTGACGTCGACCGGCCCGCTGCACTTCGGGCTGACTCCGGATGTGTTGTTAGGGCCGCACGAGTCGCGACCCTGGAATCCGCTGATCGCTCGCACCTTCTACCGGCGCGGCATTATCGAGGAGTGGGGCCGCGGTACGCTCAGGATGGCGGAACTGGCGACCTCCGCCGGACTGCCCCGGCCCGAGATCGAGGAACGCGGCGATTGCGTGACGGTGCGCTTTCGACGCACCGACTACGTTCCGCCCAGAGGCAGCGGGGATGACGTGATCAAGCGGCAAGATGCAATTTTGGCGCTGCTTGATGACGCGGAGGATGGCTTGGCCTTGCGCGAGATTGTTGCTGGTCTGGTAACTGATGCCAGCGAGCGGCAGATCAAGCGAGCCTTGGCGGGGTTGCGTGATCGCGGTTTGGCGAAGTCAACGGGTCGCGGACCAGGCGCCAGATGGAGACGAATTCGATCTGGAGAAAGTGAATAGGACCATTGCGGCTTTTGGGGTCTTATTGGGGTCTTATTGGGGTCCAATTAGGGGACTTATTCATGTCGGGCCTGAGAATCGCGACGATCTCGACCCGGCTACCGACAGCGAATCGAGGCCCCGCGAATGCGATCCAACCCGATGGATCGATGTCTCAAGATAATGAGAGACCGCCATGACTGAAGGCAAGAAGAGCGCTTGTGCGAGAAGGGGACAGTCACTCTCTTCCTCTCACTCTCTTCCTCTCATGAGGTCCTATCTCTTGGATCAGAACGAATCCTGAGAAACGTCGTAGGCGCGAGGACTACCCGGCGAGCCCGGCGTATTCGCGGCGGCAATCGACTTCGGGAGAGGGCTGACCTGTGAGTGAATGCGAGAATCCGCGGCCGATGCTGGCTCACTTGAGTTGGCGGTTCCATCCGCGCATGGAAGAGGTCGCCGTGGAGGTGCTAGCGTACATCCTCAACCGCCATCGTGCCTCAAGAGAGGGCTTGGCCGAACTTGTGGAGCGGGCCGTACCGGGCATGGGGTTGTCCGTCCAGCCGTTCGAGACCGAGGCCGGCGCACCTGACGGTACGAGACCTGACGTCCTGCAGAGGGGAGATGACAAAAGCGAGCGACTCTTCATCGAGGCGAAGTTCTACGCGCCGCTAACACCAAATCAGCCGGTTCCCTACCTGAAGCGGATGCCAGACACCCGCACGTCGGTGCTCATGTTCCTGGCCCCGTCCGGCCGAGTGGACGAGCTTTGGCCGGAGTTGCTACGCAGGCTCCGCGCTAGCAGCATGCCGTATTCCAACGTCGGATCCCGCTGCGTCGTCATAGAGGGGACAGGGAAGCACCTCCTCATCACGGACTGGACGAAGCTGCTGGACAACATGCAGGTACGGCTGAAGAACGCCGCGTCCGGCCTTGCGGAGCTCCGACAGCTCCGGGGCCTGGTGCAGTTCGCCAAGTCAGGGGAACGGAAAAAGTCGCGGCCCGGAGGGGAACTGGTCAACCGCGTCACCGAGATTGGCAAGGCGTCGGGCTGGCTCGACACGCGTGGGCTGAACGCTACACCTCGTTCGCACGGCTTTGGCCGATATGCGCGCCTCGGCCACCGCTACAAGCTGGGCATATGGCTGGGCGTCAACTCCGACTTAGATGAGGAGTTCGGCTCCACACACCTATGGGTGCACTGCGAGAAGTGGGGCAAGAACGACACCCACTGGAACGTACGTGTCAGGACGGCGCTGAAGGCTCGCGTGAGCCCGTTCAAAGAGGAGGGCGAAGAGTTGTGGCTCGCGGTCGTCCCGGAGAAAAGCAAGCGGGCCGACGAATACGCTGCCGCTCTGGAACGGATCGCCGGAATCCTGGACGAGCTTGCCGAGCCGTGGAGCTCCCGTGCCGATGTGCTCGCGGAAGTCAGCCGGCGATACGAGCAGCCTGTCATGAGCAATGCTCACCGCGCCGAGTATGTAGAGGCGCTCGTCGCTCTCGCGCTCAGGCACAGCGGTTGGACCCGCAAGGCACCGTGGGAGGCCTGGCATTTCGAGAACGAATCGGGCGTGCGGCTGAAGCTCAAACACGCCGCGGCGATGCAGTCATGGGGGAATCGCGAAACCCAATACCCTCCGCGCTTCGACATCGCTCCTGGAAAGGTCTATTGGGACGAGAACGAAGGACGCTGCTTGGAACACAACGGTCGCCTCGCCCGCATCTATGTGTTTGCTTGGCACGGAGAAACGGGCGAGTCGGCAGATCAGAGAGACCCGACGACGTGGAAGTTCTACGTGGTCCCGGAGTCCGATCTGCCCGATCAGAAGACAATCGCCTTGAAGGCAGTTCAGGGCCTGGCATCCCGGTGTGGCGTCAGGGGTCTCGCGGCTGCGGTCGAAGCGCCTTACGGGTACCGCCGTTGAGACTTGGACAGCCGGCGGCCGTGGCCCGCCGGTCGTCGAACTCGACGGGCCATAAGCGGACGGCGGCCAGAGTAGAACCGAGAAGGACAGTCACTCTCTTTCATCGTCAAAGTACCCGGATCGGCCCCGGGTAGCGCCCAACGACTTCATCCACCGTTACCCCCTTCAGTCAGAGCCTGTGCGACCAGGAGGCGGTCGAATGGATCCTTGTGGATCGGTGGCAGGACATGAGTGTCAAGGAGGAAACTCACGCTCCACTTTCGAACAATGTCTCGATCTCGTCAGCGCCCATACGGTCGAAGTCGGGCGGCACCGAGATGCTGCCGGCCAGAAACCCGATTCGGCAGACTGTTCCGGGATCCGGCGCCTCTACTGCGACGACCTTGACCATCGGCTTGCCGGCCCGGGCGATGATGAACGGCTCGCCATTGGCGGCAGCCTGTACGAGACGCGAAAGGTGCGTCTTGGCTTCGTCCATACTGACTGTCCGCATGCAATCCTCCTGAGACTGAGTCCAATAAACTTGGATTATGGGAGATCGTGCTGCAAGGGGCGACTGGACGGGATGGAGATTATTTTCTGCTGAGCCGGCTCGACGCCTCTTCCGTGAGCAGAAGGCGCTCGCCCCGCCTTCACAGCGAGATGCGCTCCGCAACGTTGCTGGTTGGCGGGGGCGCTGGGAACCGAATGCTCCGTCTGCGAAGTGAAGAAGAGAGGGGGAGCAGGCGATTCCGTAGAGGGGTGCCGGGGGACGGAATCGAACCGCCGACACGGGGATTTTCAGTCCCCTGCTCTACCGACTGAGCTACCCCGGCTCTCGAAAAGGGTTGTATTCTACCAGAACCCGGTCCCCCTGCAAGATGGACCTGGCCAACTGTGGAACCGCGCAAATCGCGCAGAAAAAGGTGCGTGGGAACGCAGGCTTTGCAGCCGATGGTTTCGGGTCGTTGATTAAGGGGGCGACAAGACAGTCGCCCCTCCCAGGTTGCTCCCCAGGGTTTTTCGACGACGTGGAAAGGGCCCCGGAGGGGGGAGGTTCCGGGGCCCTCGGGCAGGGAGCTTCAGCTGACTCGGACCGCGATCTGCTTGGGCTTCGCCGCTTGCAGCTTGGGGACCGAGATGCTGAGAACTCCGTTCTTCAGCTCGGCCGAGACCTTCTCCCGATCCAGACCGCGGGGGAGCCGGAAAGAACGCTGGAAACGCCCGTGCCATCTCTGGACCTGGCGGTAGGTTCGATCCTCCTTCTCCTGGGCCTTGCGCTCGCCCCTGACTTCCAGATTGCCGTTGTTGACGTTGACCTCGATCTCGCTCTTGTCGAATCCGGGCAGCTCCATGGTGAAGACCAGGCTGTCTCCGGTCTCGTACACGTCCGAGATGGGCCGGCGTACCGGCTGGACCTCCTCACTGTCGGTGGGAGCCAGGTAACGGCTCTCCTGCCAGAAATGATCCATCAACCGGTGCAATCCGTTGATGCCTGCGAATGGCGTTACTCTGATGAGACTCATTGTTGACCTCCTCGTCATATCAATCGTTGTCGTTTGTTCCTTCTTGGCCAGCCACTGTTCTAGTAAGATCGGATCCAGGGGCTGTCAAGGTCGGTGTCCGGGAGCGGCGTGAACGCCTCCGAGTCTTGGGAAATAAGTAGGGCGGAACGGGAGAAGCAACAGCAGTGAGGCGAGTCTACCTGGACAACAACGCCACGACGCGAGTGGATCCCCTGGTTCTGGAGGCCATTTCGCCTCATTTTCTCCAGGACTTCGGAAACGCCTCGTCGATTCATGAATTCGGACAGCAGGCCCGCGAGGCGGTGGAGACCGCTCGGAAGGCAGTGGCCGACCTTATCGGCAGCCTGCCCAAGGAGATCGTCTTCACCAGCGGGGGGACCGAGTCCGACAACACCGCCATCCGGGGCATCGCCGCCAGCCACGCCGATAAAGGGTGTCACCTCATCACCACCACCATCGAGCATCCCGCGGTCCTGAGGACCATGGAGCAGTTGGAGGAGGAAGGACTCCAGGTGACCTACCTGCCGGTGGACCGTCAGGGGCTGATCCGGCTAGACGATCTGCACGCGGCGGTTCGCGAGGACACGATTCTCATCTCCATCATGCACGCCAACAACGAGACCGGCGCGACTCAGGATCTGCGCGCGGTGGGAGATTTTGCCCGGGAAAAGGGAATTCTCTTCCACACCGACGCGGTCCAGTCGGCCGGAAAGATATCCCTGGACGTGAACGACCTGGAAGTAGACCTGCTTTCACTGTCTGCCCACAAGATCCACGGACCCAAGGGGGTCGGTGCCCTCTACATTCGCCATGGGGTGGAGATGAAGTCGCTGCTCCTGGGCGGCTCTCATGAACGGGGACGGCGGGGAGGCACCGAAAACGTGCCCGGCATCGTCGGCCTGGGCAAGGCGGCCGCCCTGGCGAGGGAAGGCCTGGCGGATTTTGAACTGCGTGTGCGATCTCTTCGCGACCGGCTCGAGACCGGACTCCTGGAGCGTATTCCCCAGGCCAGGATCAATGGATCGACGCTCCGAAGGATGCCTCACGCCACCAATTTGAGTTTTCGAGGTGTCGAGGGAGAAGCCCTCCTCATTTCACTGGACCTTCAGGGGATCGCCGTTTCGACCGGCGCGGCTTGCTCCTCGGGATCGTTGGAGCCCTCCCACGTACTGAAGGCCATGGGATTCAGGAACCGCCGGGTCGAGAGTGCGCTTCGGCTCAGCCTCAGCCGGATGACCACTGACGAAGAGATCACGACAGCTCTGGACGTGCTCCCGCGAACCATCCGGAGGATGCGGGAGCTCTCTCCTCTCTACCGGGAAAGTCGAGATCGTGTACAGCGAGAAGGCCAAAAAGCTCATTCGTGAGCTTCCCAACCGGGGAAGCCTCGCCGGCGCGACCCATACGGCCCGAGCCGAGAACCCGATCTGCGGCGACATCACCCATCTCTACCTGAAGCTCCATCAGGACGTCGTGGTGGACAGCCGCTTCGAGACCTATGGCTGCCCGGCCGCCATCGCCGCCTCCGCCGCCGTCACCCAAATGTGCCGGAATCGGCGGAGCCGGGAGTGCCGGGAAATCACGACCGAATCGATCCTGGAGTACCTGGGAGGACTGCCTTCCCACAAACTGCACGCGGCGGATCTGGCCGTGGACGCCCTGCGCAAAGCTCTGCGGTCTAACGGACCGTGACCTGGACCGGGTCTCCCACCGTCAGGCCCAAGACCTCGGCTGCCGGCCGCTCCGAGACCGCGATCTCGTAGTACCCGCTGCTCCCCTTCAGGTAGACGAGCTCTCCCGGAGGGGCCTCGGCGTAGGTACGGCAGCGCCGGGCGATTCTACGGCCGCCGGCTTGAAACTCCACCAACTCCGGGCGACGACCCAGGAGATCCCGAAGCTCGCGATCGAGGACGCTGGTGATGACGTTGCCGAACCGGTCAACCTGAAGCACGACTCCGCGGACCTGGCCGGATTCCTTCCGTTGCAGAAGAGTCACCGGAAGTCGGTGCCAATCCGTCACCTCCGGTCCCAGTTGCTCCGGCTCCAAACCGCAGGCCAGCCAAGCCGCGGCGGGGCCGAAGACATCCCGGCCGTGAAAGGTGGCCGACACCGTCTCTCGACAATGCCTCGCCGACTCGATGGAGATGACCTGTCTCACCTTCTCCCGCCGGTAGATCAGGCTAAAGAGACCGTTGTCCGGACCCACAAATCGATACCGGTCCGTCGAGACGACGATGCCTCGCCGCTCGGACCCCACTCCCGGATCCACCACCGCCAGGTGAACGGTTCCGGCCGGGAAGTAGGAATAGCTGCAAGCCAGATTGAATGCGGCCTCTAGAATGTTGTGGGAGGAGATCTCGTGGCTGATGTCTACGATCCGGACTTGGGAGCAGATCTGCAGGATGGCGCCCTTGGCCGCTCCGACGTACGGACCGCTGCTCCCGAAATCGCTGCTGAAGGTGATGATGGGAGGAGAGGCCATGAGATCACCTGCGCTATGTCCGGTTGCGCCCGAGCCGCTTGATGCCCGTCTCGAACCGCCGGAGCCCTTTCTTAAGCGATTCAGGCCGGCAGGCGAACGAAAGCCGCAGGTAGCCTTCTCCCTCGGAGCCGAAGGCGGCGCCGGGAATCGTGGCCACCTTGTCCTGGAGCAGCTCCAGACTCGCCGAGAGGCTGTCGAGACCCGTTTCCTCAACCGAGACCATGACATAGAAGGCCCCGTCGGGCCGAACGAACGCCTGTCCCATCCGCCGGCCGAGCCACCGGCAGGTCAATTGGCGATTCCGCACCATGCGCTGCCGCATCCGCTCGATCTCGTCCCTGCCCTCCGGCGTGAACAACGCCAGAGCCGCCCTCTGAGTCAACGTGGACGCACAGATGGAGGTGTTCTGGTGGAGCACCGTCACCTTGTCGATGATGGCCTGGGGTCCGCATGCCCAGCCCAGGCGCCATCCGGTCATGGCGGCCGCCTTGGAGAACCCGCAGATGACGACGGCGGCGTCCGTCGCGGCCAGTGCCGACGCAGGCGGCGAACCGTAATAGGTCTCCCGGTAGATCTCGTCGCTGACGAGCACCAGATCCTTCTCTTCGGCCAGACGCGCTGCACCCTGGAGTTGTTCCAATGTGAGGCTCCGGCCCGTCGGATTGGAAGGCGTGTTGAGAATCAATGCCCGGGTTTGAGGTGAGACCAGGGCTTCAAGCTCTTCCGGATCCAAACGGAATCCGTCGCGGGCCCGCAAGGGGTAAAGGACCGGCGTGGCCCCGGCCAAACGGACCGCCGTCGGGTAGGTGACGTATCCCGGATTGGGAACCAGCACCTCGTCTCCCGGTCCCGCCAGGGCGAACACGATATCGAACAAGGCTTCCTGGCTCCCGTTGGTCACGCAGACCGAATGACCGTCGCGGCCGCCGTGGTACTCGTGGATCCGGTGGCAAAGCTCGGGGACCCCGGCGTTGGGAGAGTAGCCGATCCGTCCACCCTCCAACACCCGGCGCGCCTGTTCCCGGACCCGCGGAGGATCGGCGAACTCCGGCTCGCCCAGTCCCAGGTTCACGCAGCCCGCGGCCCGGGACATGATCTGGCGGATCATCGAGATCTCAATGCCGTCCAGTCGTTGGGCGAATCTGGGACTCATGAGGAATCGGTCGGAAAGGGGCGAACCTCGCCGACTGTCGCGACGGGCTATCGGAGCAGGTCTTCGAGTTGGACCGACCCCTCGGTTTTCGGATCCCGGTACTTGACGATCACCGGAGCATAGAGGGACAGGCCATGTTGTTTCCCGAAGCCCTTTTGTACGGGCCGGGACCCGGGCACCACCACGGCGCCGGGAGGAATCTTGAGAGGAGCACCGGGCGCGGACCGGTAGACGGTCTCATGGACCAGATCGTAGACCGGCGTCGAGCCCGTGAGAATGACACCGGCGGCCAAGACTGCTTCCCGCCCGACGATGGTCCCCTCGTAGACGCCGGTGTTGCCCCCTACGAGGGCGTCGTCCTCCACGATCACCGGGAGGGCCCCCACCGGCTCCAGCACGCCGCCGATCTGGCATCCGGCGCTGAGGTGCACGCGCTTCCCGATCTGGGCGCACGATCCGACCAGGGCATGGGAATCGACCATGGTCCCCTCGTCCACATAGGCGCCGGCGTTGATGTACATGGGAGGCATGCAGGTCACGCCCGCGGCCACGTGGCAGCCGCGGCGGACCGACGAGCCCCCCGGCACGATGCGCACACCCGAGGAGAGGGAGAACCGCTTCAGGGGAAACGTGTCCTTGTCGAAGTAACGGAACTCGTCATTGATGGAGACGTCGCTGATAACCCCCATCCGGAAGCCCGCGAGTATGCCCTTCTTGACCCAGCCGTTGACTCGCCATTCCCCGTCCACCGTCTCGGCCGCCCGGACCCGTCCCGAATCCAGGTCGTCCAGGAAGGCATCCAGGATGACTCGATCCTGCGGAGTGAATTCCTCGGCTTCGAAAAGGCGCTCAATGGCTTGGGACATGGCACAACTCGAGACGGTCCAACTCCCGGTCCATCTTCTCCTTGTTCCTCGCGTCCATGGGGCAGAGAGGCAGGCGATAGGACTCGGTCAGGCGGCCCATCCGGGACAAGGCGTACTTGACCGGGATGGGGTTGGACTCCACAAAATTGAGGTTCATGAGGTGGAGATAACGGTGGTGCAACGCACGCGCCTCGGCCAGCTCTCCCTCCCGGACCAGCGCCATCATCCGGGACATCTCCGCCGGGATCACGTTGCTGGCCACGGAGATGACTCCTTCCGCGCCCAGGCAGGCCATGGGAAAGGCCAGGCTGTCGTCGCCCGAGAGGACCAGGAACCCTTCGGGCCGCTGCCTCAGCAGTTCCATGATCTGATCCAGATTCCCGCTGGCTTCCTTGACGCCCACGATGTTGTCCACTTCGGCCAGGCGGAGTTGGGTCTCCACCGGAATGTTGGTGCCGGTCCTCCCCGGGACGTTGTAGAACACCAGGGGGATGTCCAGGTAACGGACGACTTCGGAAAAATGCCGGAAAATTCCCTCGGGGGGCGGCTTGTTGTAATACGGAGTCACCGAGAGGATGGCGTCCGCGCCTTCATGCTCAGCACCCTGCGCCAGTTGGCGAGCGTATCGGGTATCGTTGGTCCCCGCTCCGGCCACCACCGGAACCGCTCCCGATGCCGTCTCCACACAGACCCGAATGACCCAGGCATACTCTTCCTCACTCAGGGTGACGCTCTCGCCGGTGGTCCCGCAGGGCACCAGAAAGTCGATTCCCGATTCGATCTGCCACTCCACCAACTTGCGGTACGCGTCCACATCCACGTCACGATGAGATGTGAAGGGGGTGACCAGAGCGGTTCCACAGCCTTTCAGTTCAATCATTCTGCTCTCCGAAAACGGCATCCTCGAACGCGTGGAAGCCCTGCTTGCCCTGGATCCACCGGCCGGCGAAGAGAGCGCCCCGGGCGAATCCGTCCCGGCTGCGGGCCTGGTGCTCCAGCGTGATGGTATCCACCGCCGAGTCGAACCCGGCGACGTGGATTCCGGGAAAATGTCCTGCCCGGACGCTGGCGGCGTTCACGGGACGACCGTAGCACTCGCCCAGTATGTTCTGCATCGTGATGGCGGTGCCCGACGGTGCATCGAGCTTCTGGACGTGGTGGGTCTCCACCAGGTACGGGTGGTATTCCTCGAACCTGGAGAACATTTCACCCGCGCGGCGAGTCAACTGAAAAAAGATCTGCACGCCCAGGCTGAAGTTGCCCGCGTAGACGCAGGCGCCGCCGCCCCGGATCACCGAGTCCCGGACCTGGTCGATCTGGTCGTACCAACCGGTCGTGCCCACGACGATGGGAATTCCGCAACGGACGGCATTCGCCACGTTCACCGGAACGATTTGCGCCGTCGAGAAATCCATGATGACGTCCGTCCGGTCGACCCAATCGCCTGAGAAGCCCGCCTCCAACGGATTCTCGTCGATGTCCATCCAGGAGACGATCTCGTCTCCCGTCTCCTGGGCGGCCGCCTCGATGGCCCTTCCCATCTTCCCGTAACCGATCAACGTGATGTTCATGTCCACTCCGGACTTTCTCGAAAGTCAATGGACACCGGAACCGCGATACGCCCTTAGTCGACGGGCTCGAACAACTCCGGGTCCGGCTGCCGGAAGAACTCTTTGTGGAGCAGCCGGACGGCCTCCTCCATTGTGTCTTCCGCAACCAGAAATGTCATGTTGATACGGGACGCTCCCTGGGAGATCATTTGAACGTTGATCCCCTCCAGTGCCCCGAAGATCCTCGCCGCGATTCCGGGGGTTTCCTTCACGTCCTCGCCCACGATGCAGATGATGGCCATGTCGGGCGCCACCCGGACCTCGCCGAACTCCGCCAGTTCGCTGCGGATCGCCTCCAGTTCCTGTGAGGAATCGACCGTCAGGGAGACGTTGACCTCGGAAGTGGCCACCACGTCCACTACCGTTTCGTGGGTCTCGAACACCTCGAAAATCCGCCGCAGGAAGCCGTACGAGAGCAGCATCTGGGTGGACAGGATGTTGACGATGGTGATGCCCCGCTTGCTGGCAATGGACTTGATGGGACTGGAGGAGGAGACCGGCGCCGCGGAAATGAAGGTCCCCGGCTCGTCGATCTGCCTGGAGTTGCAGACATGCACGGGGATGTCCCGGTTGATGGCCGGCGTCAGGGTGCTGGGATGGAGCACCTTGGCCCCGAAGTAGGCCAACTCGGCTGCTTCGGCGAAGGAGATGGCGCGAATCTTGTAGACGTCCGGAACAATCCGGGGATCCGCGGTGAGGACGCCCGGAACATCGGTCCAGATCTGGATGTCCTCGGCATCCAGCGCGGCTCCGATCAGGGAGGCCGTGTAATCGGATCCTCCGCGCCCGATGGTGGTCGTGACCCCGTCGACCGTGGAGCCGATGAACCCCGGCGCGACGATCACTCTTCCGGTCCGAAGCCGAGGCAGGAGCTGTTCCCGGACGCAACTCCGGGTGAGCTCCTGCAAGATGGCAGCTTTGCTGAAGTGGTCGTCGGTTCGAATCAGATCCCGTGAGTCGACGAACTCGGCGGGGATTCCGTTTTCCCGAAGGACTTCAGAGAAAATCAGCGTACTCAGACGTTCGCCGAAGGAGGCGACCCGGTCCATGCTCCGGGGACTGGTCTCTCCCAGCAGATAGAGTCCCTGCACAATATCGGTCATCTCTTCGAAGAGGGCCGACAGCGACGTTTCCATACTCTTCCAACGGCGGCCCGAGAGGAGTTCCCGCGCCACCGTCCGGTGCAGCTCCAACAACTGATCCCGGGTCGCCCACGCGGAATCGATGTCCCCGGACGAGGCGGTTCGAGCCATTTCCAGCAATCCATTGGTGGTCTTGCCCATGGCGGACAAGACCACGACCTCGCCGCGGGGCAATTGACGCCGAATCACCTGGACGGCTCGCGTCACCGCGTCCGTGTCCTGAACTGATGTGCCGCCGAACTTGAGAACGATCACAGCTTCATCTCACGAGATTTCGAGAAACCGTAATATACCCCGAAATCCCCGCGGGAGATCCAATGACACCTCTAACGGCGACGACGGAAAAAGAACGAAACGAATCGCAGCAAGCGAACACTCACTGCACGGGAAGAAACCCAAGTTGGCTGGGAATGAGCGCCCGGAAGACAAAAAAATGTCCCAAGTGATATTCGCAAGCTGCGCTGCCTGGGTAGGCACGCTCTCCCGACCCGAGTGGGGCCAGTTTCCGCGCCTCCAAGTGGAGTTTCTGCCGCCGTGTTCGGCCAAGCTCCCGAAGGAACCTGCCCTTGCCCCTGACGACTTCCGCTCCTCTCCAGGGGGCCGTCCTTCATTGAGGATCCCCGGCAAAACCGGTTCACGCCAATCCGAAGCAACCCGCCGCCCTGGAGCCGCACCCCCGATAGCAGCCTCTGAGCACCCGCCTTCGCCGCCCTCGCCCGAAGGCTCCGGCAGATCCCGCGCGCCTCTTCGGCGCTTGCCCCTCAGTCGATCGAAACCGATCAAGGAACTCGCCCGCCCGCCACTGGCCGCCTCCGCACCTTCAAGGCCGAAACCTTGGAGCCGGATCAACCGCTTGCGACCGGCGCCGCCTCGGGGCCAACTTGCGTCTACCCCTTGGGACAAGGAGAATTTTATGACTTTCTCGGAACCGCGCAACCAGAAATTTCACCAAGAATTTGGGCTTTTTTCTTGTGGATTTCCGCTGGAATCCCCTATCCGTAATTGCATCTTCAATTAGGATTCACGCAGTCACAATTTATCCACACCTTGTCCACACGCCGGAAAATCGCCCCTTGAACCCATTCTCGCCGTTTTTCCAGTACTGTCTTTTCAAGAACAAATTGTACCGATTTGGTTGTTTTAAATTCCGAATTTTTCTTCCTGGACCCCTGACAATAAATTGACGGTGCCATTTCCAGACACACCTCAAATGCGAAATGGAGCCTGGGAAACACCACGGATTCGAACTCGCGGGGCTGGCGGACCCTCGCGGGTATACTCGATATCCTCCGGTGGAATCCGGTAGAACCGGGGGCGGATGGCAGGCTGACGCTTCGCGGATAGTCCCGTTGATCCATTCGAACGGGTCCGTGACCCGGTGTACGAGAGCAAAGGCGCCACGTGGAAGGCCCACCGAATCGCATCGTCTCGGGAGGACAGACGGGAGTCGACCGCGCGGCTCTGGACGTGGCGCTGGAACTTTCGCTCGATTGCGGCGGCTGGTGCCCGAGGGATCGCCGCGCCGAGGACGGTCCGCTCGATTCCCGCTACCCACTCCGTGAGACCCCTCTCCGCCGGTACGACCAGAGAACCGATTGGAACGTCCGAGATTCGAACGGGACTCTCATCCTTTACCGGGCCCGAGTGGACGGCGGCACCCGGCTCACGCGGGTCCGAGCCCGGCGCCGAGGGCGGCCATACAGGCAGGTGGACCTGGACCAGGATCCCGAAACCGAACCGGTGCTGAAATGGATCCGGCGGCACCAGATCCAGGCTCTGAACGTGGCCGGCCCCAGGGAAAGCTCCAGTCCGGGGGTCTATGACCGGGCCAGAGCATTCCTGCTCAGACTACTGGGGAATCATTGACTGGGAATAGCCGTTCGAAGTTGGCGGACTGGATCTTGCGGCGCCCGTCACGGTCCAAGCCGACCTGCCTCAAGATCCGAGACTGTTCTTCCCAAAGCGAGCTTTGCCAACCCCGCGGAAAGAATGAAGAGTCGGTTCCAAACAGAATCCGGTCCGGACCCAGGATCTCGAGGGAGCGGCCGAAGACCTGCTCCAGGGTCAATCCGGAGTATCGAATCCAGGAATTGGAGCTGGACGTGTCCAGATGGACGTTGGGACATAGATCTCCCAGCATGAGGGCCTCGCGGAACATCCCGGCCCCGAAGTGAGGGAGAATGAACGGCAGATCGGGATAAGCCAGCGCCAACGGATGAACGGTCAAGGGATTCGAATATCTGAGGTCGAATCGGGCCGGCAATCCCAGCTTCTTCCGGGCCCCCACCGTCAGCACGCCGCAATGAATGAAGAGCGCGGTGCCGGGCACGGACGCCAGCCGGTCGACCAGGCGAAGCACCCGCGGGTCCGAGAGTTCATATCCGTGCATTCCGGGGAACAGGCAGGCACAACGCAGTCCCAACTCCGTGACCGCCCGGGTCACCCGTTCCGCGGCCGTCTGCCGCGTCGGGTCCACCATGAAGAATCCGACAAAGCGTCCAGGATGCCGGCCCAGGGCTTCCGACACCGATGTTTCGTCTTCCGGGACGCTGCCGATGATCGCCGCCCGGCCGACCTGGTGGCGATCCAACTCCGCAACCCAACGGTCCGCCAACTCCCCGTTGGAGCCGGGGGGATCCCATGCCAGGATTCGGCAAGCGTCGCCCACGAGGTCGTTCCCCGGGATTCCTCTCTCACGAGCCAGCGTCCGGACAAAGTTCCGGGAGAAGAAATGGCAGTGCGCGTCATTCGGCTTCATGGCGTTCCCCCTTCCCATCCGCTACAGGATCTGCACGACGACCACGGAGACATTGTCCAATCCACCCTTGAAATTGGCGGCTTGCACCAGATGACGGGCCATTGAGCGCACGGTTCCGGAACGGCAAACGTCTTCGATCTCACCATCTCCAACCTGATCGCTCAAACCGTCGGTACAGAGCAAGAAAAGATCTCCGGCTCGGACGTCCACGGCAAAAATATCCGCCTCGACCGGAGGGCACAGCCCCAGCGCTTGCTCCACAATATGCTTGTGCGGGTGCCGGCGAGCCTGCTCCTTGGAGAGAAGACCCTTCCGATAGAGCCGGAATACCGGCGAGTGATCCACCGTCAGTTGGTCCAATCTCTGATTCCGGCACCGGTATACACGACTATCGCCCACGTGACCGATCCAGGCCTCTTTCGGCGCCGGACCGGATAGAAGGAGCGCGCTGAGAGTCGTTCCCATTCCTTTGTGCTCCGGATGGGCCATCTGGTCCCGGTAAACCCCCTCGTCCGCCTGGCGGATGGCCTCGCTCAACGCCGCTGCCGGGGGCGGCACCCCTCTTGCCATCACGCGCCGGAAGACCGTAGCCGCCAGCGCACTGGCCACTTCTCCGGCGGCATGCCCCCCCATCCCGTCGCACACTCCGAACAAATGATTTTCCGGAGACTCGATCAGGGTGTCTTCGTTTACGGGGCGCACCCAACCCACGTGGGTCGCGCAGTGGTGCCGGTAGCCGGGAATCTTCATCTCAGGAACGCTCAAGGCAACGAATTCAGACCGTCGGGGCCGTCCAGCAACCGCAGATGGCACTGGACCAGCCCGTAGACGATCAACACCAGCAGAACCCAGGCGCCCGCCTTCTTCCAGGGTGGGTGGGTGAGTTGAACCCCGCAGTAGGGACACCACGTGCTGCGCCGACTCAGGGTGTACCGGCACTCCGGACAGGCCTCCAGAGTATGGTGCGCCGACTTTCGGTCAGATTCCACAATAGATCCTATCGGTTTCAAACCCGGGCCGACGCTCATGCTAGCAGCCGCCCGGAGGTTGGACCGGCGATGCTTACCGCCGTCAGGGCTCACCCTGCAAGAGTTTCAGGAAGTCCTCCTCGGTCAAGACCGTAACCTCCAATTCGCGAGCTCGCCGGAGCTTTGAGCCCGCGTTGGCTCCGGCCACCAGGAAGTCTGTCCTCTTGGACACCGAACTCGTGACTTTTCCGCCGTTGACCGTGATCAATTCGGAGATCTCTCTCCTGCTGTGGGTCGGCAAGGTCCCAGTCACTACCAGCGTTTTGCCCTCCAAGGCTGTCCTGGTGTTCCTGTCATCGCCGGCCATCCTCAGCTGCAGGCGTGCCGCCGTCAGCCTCTCCACCTGCTCCGTATTCTCCGTGACATCAAAGTAGTCCGCCACGCTGCGAGCGATCTCAGGTCCGATGCCGACGATCTCCATGATCCGCTCCGGCGACGCCTGCATCAAGCGCTCCACTTCTCGAAACTCGCCGGCCAGGAGCGCGGCGGCAGTCTCTCCCACGTGACGGATCCCCAATCCGAAGAGAACCCGGGGAAAAGGCTGCTGCCGGCTGCCGTCGATCCCGGCCAACAGGTTTTCGATGGACTTCTCCTTGAACCCCTCCAGCTCGCTCAGATGTTCGGCCTTCAGAGAGTAGAGATCGGCCGGGCCGGCCACGAGTTCCAGTTCCAGAAGCTTGCGGAGAGTCTTCGGGCCCAGGCCTCGGATGTCCAACGCCGCCCGGCTGACGAAGTGCTTGAGCGACTCGAACCGCTGGGCGGGGCAGTTTCCGTTGCGGCAGTAGGCCAGGGCCTCGTCCGGATCCCGGACGATGGGAGTGCCGCATTCCGGGCATTCGCCGGGATAGGCATAGGGCGCCCCCCGACCCTCCTCATCCTTGTCCACCGGTCCCACGACCTGGGGAATGACGTCTCCCGCCCGCTTGATCAGAACCCGGTCTCCAGGGCGGATGTCCTTCTTCCGGATGTCCTCCTGATTGTGCAGCGTGGCGGTCCGAATGGTGACTCCGCCCAACTCCACCGGCTCCAGGATCGCATAGGGATTGAGGGCCCCGGTCCGGCCCACGTTGATCCGGATCTTCAACAGGCGCGTGGCCGCAACCTGTGACGCGAACTTGTAGGCAATCGCCCACCTGGGCTCACGGCTGACGGCGCCCAGCCGATCCTGCAGGTCGAGCCGGTCGACCTTGACCACGACGCCGTCCACCTCGTAGTCGATGGCATCGCGCCGATCTTCCCAGGACTGGCAATATTCGATGACCGACGGAAGACCGCCATGGGACCGGTGATGTGGATTTACGGGAAATCCCCACTGAACCAGCTGATCGAGGACCTCTCCCTGGGAATTGAATCCCAGTCCTTCCGTATGGCCCAGGGAGTAGGCGAAAAACGCTAGAGGACGGGTCGCGGTCACGGCGGGGTCGAGTTGCCTCAGGGCTCCCGCAGCCGTATTTCTAGGGTTGGCGTAGGGAGTCAACCCTTTCTCCGATCGCTGCCGGTTGACCCGTTGAAACCCTGACAGCGGGAAATAGATTTCGCCACGGATTTCGGCAGTGGAAGGGCGAGGCCCCTCCCGGAGTCGAAGGGGCAGAGAGCGGATGGTCCGGAGATTCGCTGTCACGTCCTCTCCCTCCCGACCGTTTCCCCGAGTGGCTCCGTGACGCAGGCGGCCGTCTTCGTAGGTCAAGGAGACCGCCACCCCATCGATCTTGAGCTCGGTCACCAGCCGGACTTCCTCGATCTCCAGCAGATTCGTGACCCGGCGGTAGAAGGCATGCAGCTCGGCTTCATCGAAGGCGTTGGCCAGACTCAACATGGGCACTCGATGAGCGACTTTCCGGAATCGCTCCAGCGGCTCGGCGCCCACTCTCCGGGTGGGAGAATCGGCTGAGATCAGGTCGGGGTGCCGCTCCTCCAATTCAACCAATTCCCGATACAGGAGGTCGAACTCCTGATCGGAGATGTCGGGGTCGTCCAGCACATGGTAACGAAAATCGTGATTTTCAATCTCTCGGCGCAACTGGGCGACGCGCTCGGCGGGGTTCACCGGATTGGACTCCTAGACCTGCGAAATATAGCAGTCCCCGCCCATCGCCGCCACGGCATTCGACCGGTGGCGGGCGACGGTCTCACGGGAGCCGCGTTTCCCTTCCTGGGCCCATCTGCTATGATTTCACCGATTCGATGGCTGCGCCGATTGTATGCAAAATCGCATTTACCGTGACGTTTCCCGTCCGGTACCAACGGCAGGGTCACGTATCCGCGCGCAGGATGCACTCTCTTGCGACACATCAGCTTTCCAACCTGGAAATCATCCAGACCATCGACCATCTCTTCGAGTGTCCCACCTGCCTGGACGCGTATCGGTTCATCCGCACCGCGCTTCTGCAAGACTGCCAATAGAAGATCGCCGGCGAACCGGAGCAGCGGTTTCCAGCCCCCGAACTCCAGAATATCAATAGGCCAAGAGTGCTTGGGGAACTGCGCGCAAGGAGGTTAAGGCACGGGCGATTGGGAATCGCCCCTTCATCGGGAGTGGAACCAGGGTTGGCGTGTCCTGTCGGGACTTGCAAAGAGGGGGAGAATACCCCTGATCCCACTCCCTGAAAAGTTTGATGCCGTCACACCGAAAAAGGTTGTATGAATTTTTCTCCGGACTCGCGGCGACCCTCTCTCACGGCGCGCTGGATCGTGTAGGATGAGGCCCTCCATGCCGTTGGAACAGGAGCGTCAGCCCGGTTGCAACTGGGCGTGGTCCGTTATCCTGATCTCGCTCATGGGGCAGATCGCCGGCCCGGGTTGCGCCAAGGTGGGAGACCCGCTGCCGCCGCTCTCCCAACCGCCCCCCACCATTCGAAGCCTGAAGCTGGTTCAGGTGGACAACCGGTTTCAATTGCACTTTCCCCTGGCTTCCCGGGACGTGGTCCAGGTTCAAGTCTATCGCCAGTGTCCCGGAGGGGAGGCCTCCACGGAGCCTGAGATGCTGCTGGACAGGGGACAGCTTCGAAGACCGAAAGACGGCGCCGAATATCTGGTGGAGCGGAAACTGCCGGATGACGAAGACCCCTGCGGCTACTACCTGCGATTCCTGGACTCGGACGACCGTCTTTCTCCGCCTTCCAACCTGGTCCGGGCGTCCTCCGTCAAAGCGGCGGCCGCACCGCGGAATCTGCGCTGTGAAGTCAGCGCGGACCACCTGCGGCTGGAGTGGGACCGTCCCCAGTCGAACTTCGACGGGAGCCGTCCGGCCAAAATCGCCGGATACCTGGTCAATTCCCGGCATCGTGTTGCCACCGAAGTGTTTCGCGACCCGGAGTTCCGTTTCGGTCGTCCCAAGCGGTACAGCGTTCAGGCCATCAGCCGCGCCGCCGATCCTTTGATTCTGAGCCGGGCCAGTGATACTTTGACCCTCGTTCCCGAAGACTCGTTCGCTCCGGGGACTCCCCAGAATGTCACGGCGGTCTACTGGGAGGGTGAGGTCCGAGTCTACTGGGACCCGAACCGCGAGGCGGACTTGGCAGGCTACTTCGTGTACAGGGAATCGGAAGGCGAAACGGTCCGCAAGATTTCGCCTCTGTTGCAGGGTCGAATGTTCAAGGACACCACGGTCCAGGAAGGCGAGGCCTACCGGTACCGGGTCTCCGCCGTGGACAAGTCAGACAACGAGAGCCCGCCCTCGCGGGAAGCCGGCGTTACCATCCGAGATTGAGGGGAAGGAGGTCTCATGAAGTTTTTCCTCGACACCGCCAATGTAGAAGAGATCCGCAGGGGAGTTGAATTGGGCCTGGTCGACGGAGTCACCACCAATCCCAGCCTGATCGCCAAGGAAGGACGGGATTTCGAGGAGTTGGCCCTGGAGATCTGTGAACTGGTGGACGGGCCCGTCAACCTGGAAGTCGTCTCCACCGACGCGGTCGACATGATCCACGAGGCGCGCTACCTCGCCGGCCTCCACAAAAACGTCTACGTGAAGCTTCCCATGATCCGCGAAGGGCTCAAGGCGCTCCACGTGGTCGCGCAGGAAGGCATTTCCGTCAACGTCACCTTGATCTTCAGTCCGGGTCAGGCGCTGTTGGCGGCCAAGAACGGCGCGGCCATCGTGAGTCCGTTCATCGGCAGGCTCGACGACATCTCCCAGGAGGGAATGGGACTCATCTCCGAAATCCTGCTCATGTACGAGAACTACGACTTCGGAACCGAAGTCCTGGTGGCCTCCGTTCGAAATCCGGTCCACGTGGTGGAAGCGGCCAAGATGGGCGCCGAAATCGCCACCCTGCCGGCCAAAGTGCTGGAGCAACTCATGAAGCATCCCCTGACCGACATCGGCCTGGAAAAGTTCCTGGCCGACTGGAACACGCGAAAGACTCCGGCCTGAAGCGCCGAAACAGGGGAGATGCCCGCGGAAGCGTCTGCCGCCATGGACACCCGGGAACAGTTTGAGGAGCTTAGACGGCGAAACCGGGAGGCCGAAAAGGGTCACGATGCGGCTCGAATCCAACGCCAGCACGATGCGGGAAAGCTGACCGCCCGGGAACGGCTCGCCTTGCTTCTGGACGAGGGCTCGTTCCAGGAACTGGACAAGTTCGTCGTCCATCGTTGCGCCGATTTCTCCATGGAGCAGCGCCGGATCCCGGGAGACGGCGTGATCACCGGCCATGGCCGGATCGACGGCCGGCTGGTCTACGTCTTTTCGCAGGACTTCACCGTCTTCGGCGGCAGCTTGTCTGAGACCTACGCGGCCAAGATCTGCAAGATCATGGATCTGGCCATGAAGATGGGGGCGCCCGTCATCGGCCTCAACGACAGCGGCGGCGCCCGGATCCAGGAGGGCGTGGTCAGCTTGGCGGGTTACGCCGAGATCTTCCTTCGCAACACCTTGGCCAGCGGCGTCATCCCGCAGATTTCCGCCATTCTGGGTCCTTGTGCGGGCGGGGCCGTCTATTCTCCCGCCATCACCGACTTCATTTTCATGGTGAACAAGACCAGCTACATGTTCATCACGGGTCCCGACGTGATCCGGGCGGTGACTCATGAAGAGGTGACCAAGTCCGAATTGGGGGGAGCGACGGCGCACAACAACGTGAGCGGCGTCGCCCACTTCGCCAGCCCGACGGAGGAGGAATGCCTGGCTCAGATTCGAGAGCTGCTCTCATTCCTTCCCTCCAACAACGTGGACGACCCTCCGCGAATCGAGACGTCGGACCCGGCCGACCGGACCTCGGAGGAGTTGAATCACCTGATCCCGGCCGAGCCGAACCAGGCCTACGACATCAAGGATCTGATCCAGACCGTGGCGGACGACCGCTACTTCTTCGAAGTCCAGGCGGGCTTCGCTCCCAATCTGGCCGTCGGGTTCGCTCGCTTCGAGGGCCGTCCCGTCGGCATCGTGGCCAACCAGCCTGCCATCCTGGCCGGAACTCTGGACATCGATTCGTCGGTCAAGGGAGCCCGGTTCGTGCGTTTCTGCGATGCTTTCAATCTACCGCTGGTGGTCTTCGAGGACGTGCCGGGGTTTCTCCCGGGCGTGGACCAGGAACACGGAGGGATCATCCGTCACGGCGCCAAGCTGTTGTACGCGTTTGCGGAGGCGACCGTACCCAAGATCACGGTCATCACGCGGAAAGCCTACGGCGGCGCGTACTGCGTCATGGCCTCCAAACAGATCCGGGCCGATCTGAATTTCGCCTACCCCACCGCCGAGATCGCCGTCATGGGACCGGAGGGGGCCGTCGAGATCCTCTATCGCCGGGAGCTCCGCGACGATTCGCAGCCTCCGGACTTCAAGTCGCGGAAAACCCGGGAATTTCGAAACAAGTTCGCAAACCCCTATGTGGCCGCCGAGCGCGGCTACGTGGACGAGATCATCGAGCCCAGCCAGACCCGGGCCAAGCTGATCCGGGCCCTGGAGATGACCGCCAACAAGCGCGACACCAATCCGCCCAGGAAACACGGCAACATCCCTCTCTGACCTGGTCATGTTCAAGAAGGTCCTGATCGCCAACCGGGGCGAGATCGCGGTACGAATCCTGAGAACCTGCCGGGACTTGGGGCTTCCGGCGGCGGTCGTCTACTCGGAGGCGGACCTCGACTCGCTCCACGTCCGATTGGCCGACGAGGCCCATTTCATCGGCGAGGCCCGGGCCGACCAGAGCTACCTTTCGGTGGGAAAGGTGCTGGCGGCGGCCAAGGCGGCCGGGGCCGACGCCATCCACCCAGGTTACGGCTTCCTCTCGGAGAACGCCGGATTCGCACGCGCGTGCGAGGACGCCGGCCTGGTTTTCATTGGACCTTCCGTTTCGTCCCTGCGTCTCATGGGAGACAAGATCGCGAGCCGCCGAATCGCGGAGGAGGTCCAGGTTCCGGTGATTCCGGGAACGCCGGACCCGGTCAGATCTCCGGCCGAAGCGGTCCGGGCGGCCCGCCGGATCGGTTTTCCCATCATGGTCAAGGCCAGTGGCGGGGGCGGGGGCAAGGGGCTCCGAGTGGTCCCCCGCGAGGAGGATTTGGAGGCCGCCCTCCGCATCGCCGGCAGTGAGGCCCATGCTTCCTTCCAGGACTCCCGGGTGTTCCTGGAGAAGTACCTCGAACAGCCGCGACACGTGGAAGTTCAGGTCCTGGGGGATCGGAACGGCGACCTCGTCCATCTGGGAGAAAGAGAGTGTTCGACCCAACGCCGCCACCAGAAGCTGATCGAGGAGGCCCCCTCCCCGCTGGTCACACCCGATCTGAGGGCCGAGCTGGGGAGGGCCGCGGTGGCGGTCGCCCGCGCGTCGGGATACTACAACGCGGGGACCGTGGAGTTCCTGGTGGAACGGGACGGCGGGTGCGGGTGGCGCTTCTATTTTCTGGAGATGAACACGCGCCTGCAGGTCGAGCATCCGGTGACAGAACTGGTGACCGGGATCGATCTGGTCCGGGAACAGCTACGAATCGCGGCCGGGGAACCGCTGAGACGAAAGCAGGAGGAGATTCGGATACGTGGACACGCGCTCGAGTGCCGCATCTACGCGGAGGATCCCGGCAACGATTTCCTGCCGGCGCCCGGGCGCATCCGAGACCTGCTGGAACCGGGCGGTCCCGGAGTCCGGGTGGATTCCGGCGTCTACGAGGGAGTTGAGGTTCCCGTC
Organism: Acidobacteriota bacterium; assembly: GCA_965231825.1. Classification (GTDB taxonomy): domain Bacteria; phylum Acidobacteriota; class UBA6911; order RPQK01; family JAJDTT01; genus JAJDTT01. The sequence goes on from OZ246889.1 coordinate 981,324, forward strand.
CACTACGACCCCCTCATCAGCAAGCTGACAACCTACGGACCGGACCGCCGGGCAGCTCTGCGCCGAATGAGGCGGGCCCTGAACGAATACCGGATCGCCGGTGTGACCACTACCATCCCTTTCTTCAGATCCCTGATGGAGAACGCCCGCTTCGTTGGCGGAGACCTGGATACGGGCCTGGTGGACGAAGTGATGGCCCTTCCCGGCCACCAAGAGGAAGTCGCGGAGCCGGTCGTGCCTCTGGTGGCCGCCGCGATTCACCGAATACTGGAAGAGGGGGGAAAAAAGGCGCCTGCGACCACCTCGGGCAGCGCCTGGAAGTCGCGGGGACCCTTTTCCGGGCTGAGAGGGGGCTGGTCTCGGACGTGAAGCTGGATCTCCAATACCAGGGAGAGTCATTCCGGGCCGAGATCGATCGTGTCCGGAGCGGTTCGGTCCCCGAATTCAGGATCCGGCTACAAGGACCCGGTGATTTCTCCCGAACACTAACGGCGCGGCTGCTGGGTCGAACCACCTCAGGTTGGCTTCTGGAGTTGGACGGCCGGATCCAGGAAATCTCCTCGTGGCGGCGAGGGGGAGAGGTTCTCGTGTCCTGGCTGGGGCGGACCGTCGCGGTGCAGGCTCAGGATCCGAGGGACCGGCTCCGGCGCGGAGGCTCCACCAGCGGCCGATCCGGGGATTCGATCCTGAGAGCCAAGATGCCGGGCAAAGTGATTCAAATCCTGCGCGGTCCGGGTGACCGGATCGAGGCCGGGGAGGGGCTGGTGGTGATCGAGGCCATGAAGATGCAGAATCAGATCGGCGCCCCGGGCGCAGGGACGATTCTGGCATGCCACGTCAGCGAGGACACGAGCGTCACGACGGGAGATCTCCTCTTCGAGTTGGAACTGGACGATCCCAACTGACTCCGTCCGCTTCGATGGCCGACAGGATTTCTCCCACCAGATAGAAGGATCCGGCCACGACCGTCGTCGCTCCCGCCTCCAGAGCCCGACCCAGCGCGCGTACGGGATCCGGCTCCACGACACCCTGGGGACAGACCCCCTTCAACCTCTGCGGAGCCGCCACCCTGGCCGACTTGAAGGAAGTCAGGTAGATCCGTTTGAACAGAGGGGCCAGGAATCCAAGTACGGCCTCGATGTCCTTGTCCTGCATGATTCCGAAGACCAACGATCGGGGCGGCTTGGTGTGGGCCCGAAGGAATGCCGCCAAGTTTGCCACGGCGTCTCTATTGTGGCCCCCGTCCAGGTAAAGCTCCGGGTGGCCCTCGATCTTCTGCAGCACTCCCAGGGAACTCGCTTGCTCGACTCCCTTGCGGACCCCCGCTCCGTGCCGTGAGAAGCCTGACCGCTCCAGTATTTCCGATGCCTGGATCGCCAGTCCCGCGTTTTCGACCTGATGCCTGCCCTGAACACACAGGCGATAGTTCGTCCCTCGGAAGGAGAAAGAATACCTGCCGTGCCGTATCTCCAACGGCCGCAACGCAGCCAGATCCAGATCGTGAACCGGAGCGCCCAGACGATCCGCCCGTTCACCCAAGACCCGTCTCACTCCCTCCCTCTGGGGAGCTAGGAGCACCGGAATGCCGGGTCTGAGCACCCCCGCCTTCTCGACGGCGATCTTCTCCACCGTGTTCCCGAGCTGCGCCTGATGATCCAGTCCGATCCGGGTGATGATGGAGAGCCGGGGGGCCACCACGTTGGTGCTGTCCAGCCGGCCGCCCATCCCCACTTCCAGGATGGCCAGATCGACCTGGCGGCGGGAGAAGTATTGGAAGGCCGTCGCCGTCACGGTCTCGAAATAGGTGGGATGGAATCGCAACTCCGCCTGCCGGATGGCCTCCGCCACCTGGCTGAAGCAGACGGCAAATTCCCGCCGGGATATCGGAATCCCGTCCACCATGAACCGCTCCTCCAGCCGGATGACATGAGGCGACGTGTAGACGGCGGTCCGAAAACCGCAGGAGGACATGATGGATCCCAGAAACCGGGTCACGGACCCTTTGCCGTTGGTCCCGGCGACCACGACCGCGGGAAATCTGAGATGAGGGTGATCCAGCTGCCCCAGAAGAGCTCGAAAGGGCTCCAGCCCGAGACGCATGGTGAGCACTTCGTCCCCCAGCCTCCGGAGGTAGGCGAGGCACTCGGTGTGATCCATGTTGTCGACGTCAGTGAACGGGAAGTGTGTCCCGCGGCCGGTCGTTACTCGTTCGGAGCGCGGTCCATGAAAACGAGCCAGTCTCCGATGAACGCTCTCAGGTCCTTCCTTTGGACCACGGCATCCAACATTCCATGCTCCAGGAGGAATTCGCTTCTCTGGAAGCCCTCGGGCAGCCGCTGGCGGATGGTCTGCTCGATGACCCGGGGTCCGGCGAATCCGATCAGAGCCTTGGGCTCGGCCAGATTCAGGTCTCCCAGCATGGCGAAACTGGCGGTGACACCCCCAGTGGTGGGATCCGTCAGAAGCGAGATATACGGAAGCCTCTCCCGGTCCAGGCGGGAGAGGGCGGAGCTGATCTTGGCCATCTGCATCAGCGAGAGCACCCCTTCCATCATGCGTGCGCCGCCGCTGGCGGAAACGATGATCAGAGGAATCTTTCGCTCCAGGGAGCGTTCTACCGCCAAGGTGATCTTCTCACCGACGACGGACCCCATGGATCCGCCGATGAAGCTGTATTCCATGGCGGCGCACACGACCCGATGGCCGTGCAGAGCGCCTTCCGCACAGACGACCGCCTCGTTGAGTCCGGTCGAACGGCGGGACGCCTCGATTCGATCGCGGTAGTTCTTCTTGTCCTCGAAGTCGAGCGGATCGGAAGAACGAATCTCGGCCGCGAATTCCTCATATTCCGAATCGTCCAGAAGCAGTTCCAGGCGCTTCCGGGCGCCGATCTTGAAATGGTGGCTACAGCGGGGGCAGACCAGGAGATTCTCCGCCAACTCCTTGTTCCAGATGATGCTGCCGCAATCGGGACACTTGGTGAAGACCCCCTCGGCTCGAACTCGGCGGTCTTCTTCCGGCAGAGCCCGCAACGGCCTCTTTTCCCGCTTGAACCAAGCCATGGCGCAATAATAACGGAGCGGCGATTTTCTTGCCGCCGGATGGGAGGGGCGGATTTCTTGCCGCCGATTAGGGGGGCAGGGGGGACGATAGTCCCCACTCCGCGTAGCGTCTTTCAACCGAACGAATTGAAGAATGGGGAACAAGACTGTCCCCTTCTTGAGGCGAGTGCCCTACTCGTCCCCTACTGAAGCTCGGAAAACAAGACTGTCCCCTTCTTGAGGCGCCTGTCCCCCCGGAAAACAAGACTGTCCCCTACTCGCGTGTCCCCCCGGAAAACAAGACTGTCCCCTACTCGGGAAAACGAGTGCCCCCCCGCGCAGCGTCTTTCAACCTGGCGAAATAAGAAATGGGCGGCAAGAAAACCGCCCCTCCGAGTGGGTGACAAGAAAGTCGATGCTCCAGGCGCTCCTGATTTTTAGAAGCAGCGTGCCGGGTGCTAAGGTAGTCGCGCCAGCGGGAACAGCCCGGGATTCCGATGAAGCAGCTCGACATGATGGCCCAGTTCGAACAGTCGGGAGAACGCCGGATCCTGTCCGTTTCGCAGATCGTTTACCAGATCAAGTCCCGACTGGAGTCCGGGTTCCGCGACGTCTGGGTCCAGGGCGAGGTCTCCAACCTGCGAATCCCACCATCCGGCCACCTCTACTTCACCCTCAAGGACTCGGAGGCGCAGATCCCCGCCGTCTGTTTCCGGATGCGCCGCCGCTATCTGAAGTTTCTGCCCGAGGACGGCATGGAGCTCCTGGCCCGGGGCTCGATCTCGGTCTATGCCCCCAGAGGACAGGTCCAACTGATGGTGAGTCATCTGGAACCTTTGGGCCGCGGCGCGCTCCAGGTGGCTTTCGAACAACTCAAGGAACGGCTCTCCAAGGAGGGTCTGTTCGATCCCGCCCACAAGCTGAAGCTGCCGTTGTTTCCCGCCAAGGTCGGGGTGGTGACTTCCCCCAGCGGCGCAGCCGTCCGGGACATTCTCCGGGTCCTCCAGGAGCGGAACGATCGGGTCGGCATTCTGATCTACCCGGCCACGGTCCAGGGGCCCACGGCTCCCCCGCAAATCGCCGAAGGCATCCGGGAGCTGGCCCGTCGCGGCGACGTGGATGCCATCATCATCGCGCGCGGAGGAGGATCGTCGGAAGACCTTTGGGCGTTCAACGACGAGGTCCTGGCCAGAACCATTTTCGAATCTCGTGTCCCGGTGATCTCGGCCGTCGGTCACGAGACCGACTTCACCATCGCGGACTTCGTGGCCGACGTGCGGGCGGCAACCCCGTCGGCCGCGGCGGAAACCGTCTCCGCAGCCCGGGAGGAACTCGCTCAACGGACGGCGCATCTGGAAAAACGTGCTCTGCAGGGCATGTCGCTGATCCTCCACAGGAAACAGGAGCGGCTGCGTACGCTCACCTCCAGCCGCGGATTCGTGGACGCCGAGACGCGTCTCAAATTTTTCCTGCAACGCCTGGACGAACTCCACGGGAGATTCCAAAAGGCGCTTCCCGCATTCCTGGCTCCCATCGGGACCCGGCTGGAGCAATCGACCCTGGCCCTCGGACACCGGATGGACCTTCACCTGAAGGAGTTGAAGCACAGACTGGGGAAAACCGCGGGACGCCTTCAGGCCTACTCACCGTTGGCGGTCCTGGAGCGAGGCTACGCTATAATCACGACCAGCAGCGGGCAGGTGGTACGAGAAGCCGCTCAGGTTTCCGACCGCGAACTGGTTCAGGTCCGAACCGGACGCGGCAGCTTCAGGGCCAGACGCGAGGACGACCGTGAAATATAGGGAATTCGAAGGGGCGCTGTCCCGCTTGGAAAAGATTGTCGGAGACCTGGAAGAGGGAGACCTCTCGTTGGACGAGGCTCTGAAGCTCTTCGAAGAGGGGGTTCAGGTCTCCCGTTACTGTGCGCGTGTCTTGAAGGAGGCGGAACGCAAGGTGGAAATCTTGACCAGGAACGAAGAGGGTGATCTGGAAACGGGCCCCTTCCAACTCTCCGGTCAGAAGGGAGAGTGATGGGGCGCCCGGCGCCGGCGGAGGTGGACTCGGCGGAGGTCAGGACCTATCTCCGGCTGCAGCAGCGAAAGGTCGACGCCCAGTTGGAAGACCTGATGCCGCCTGCGGACACCTATCCGGAGGTCGTCCACGAGGCCATGCGCTACAGCCTCTTCGCCGGTGGCAAACGGGTTCGACCGGCCCTCGCGCTGGCCACGGCCGAAGCCCTGGACGGAGACGAAGAAACCTCGTTGCAGCTGGCTTGCGCCCTGGAGCTGATCCACACCTACTCCCTGATTCACGACGACCTTCCCGCCATGGACGACGATGACTACCGCAGAGGATTGCCGACGGCCCACAGGAAGTTCGGGGAGGGAATCGCAATCCTGGCCGGGAACGGCCTGATGACCCTGGCCTTCCGACTCTTGTCGCAGATGCCGGGAGGCGCAGTTCCGGATTCCGTCAGGCTACAGGTCATCACCCATCTGTGCCGTTCCATCGGCACCGCCACCGGTCTGATCGGCGGCCAGGTCATGGATCTGGTCTCGCAGGGCAAGGCCTATACGGAAGAAGAGGTCCGGTACATCCACTCCTGCAAGACCGCGGCCCTGATCGAGGCCTCCGTTTCGACCGCCGCCCTCCTCTGTGGAGCCCCCCGCAGCGCCCGTCAGAGGTTGAGTTCCTACGCCCGGCAGGTCGGTCTCTGCTTTCAGATCGTGGACGACCTTCTGGATGTGGAAGGCTCCCAAGAGGAATTGGGGAAGGGCTCCCAAAAGGATGCCCTGTTGGAGAAGGCCACCTACCCCGCCCTGCTGGGAGTCGCCCGGAGCCATGAGATTGCGGATCGGCTGGTGCGGCAGGCGACGCGGGAAGTCTCCTTTCTGGGCTCCAGGGGCAAGATGCTGGTGGGCATCGCGGCCTTCATCTCCAGCCGGCGCTATTGACACCGTCCTGGCTCCACCCTGCGTTTCTCATCGGGTCGCCAAGCCAATGACGAGAAAAATCCGACTCGACGAGCTACTGGTATCCAGGGGCATGGCGGCCGATGTCAGAACGGCTGGCGCACTGGTCCTGAGCGGCCGGGTCTTCCGGGGCGAGCAACGCCTGGACAAACCCGGGACGCGGGTGGCGGAGGGAGAACGGATCCAACTGCGGAATGCTCCACCCCGTTACGTGTCCCGGGGCGGCTTCAAGTTGGAGGCCGCGCTGGCCGCGCTTCAGATCCGGGTCCGGAACCGGGTCTGCCTGGACCTGGGCGCCTCGACCGGCGGTTTTACCGACTGCCTGCTCCAGCACGGAGCCCGGGAGGTGCTCGCCTTGGATGTGGGCAAGGGTCAACTGGACTGGAAGCTGAGGCGGGATTCCCGGGTGGTGGTGCTGGAAGGAATCAACGCTCGCTTCCTGTCTCCCGGCCATCTTCCGCGATCGCCGGAACTGGCAACGGCAGACCTCTCCTTCATCTCACTCCGCCTTATTCTCCCCCGCCTGGAACTTTTTCAGGGACTGGAGCTCCTGCTTCTGGTCAAACCCCAGTTCGAAGCGTTTCAAGGCGAGGTCGAGGCGGGGGGAGTGATCCGGAATCCGGAGAAACGGCGCGAGATCCTGAGCCGCTTCAAAGACTTCGTTTCCTCCTCCGAATTTCATCTGGAGGCAGAGTATCCCTCCCCGGTCCGGGGCCGGAAGGGGAATCGGGAGACCTTCTTTCATCTCCGCCGGCATCCGTATTGAACTCGGCGGCGATCCGCAGCAGGCCGTCCAGATAGCGGCTCAACCGGATCAGGTTGGCCTCGAATTCCCTCCGAAATCCCAGGATTCCCGTCTCCGCCGTGTCGGAAACGACTTTGGGAGCCACGGCGGGCACTCCGTGGACCCGCGCGACCTCCAGAACGGCGGCACTCTCCATGTCGCAGACGGAAGCGCCCTGACTCCGGTACAAGCGCTCACGATCCTGCTTCTTGATGACCGGAATTCGGACCGTAACTCCGGAGCCGCAGATTCGCACGCGGCGCTCCCTGAGAAAGGCCACCAGTGCCGGATCCGATTCGGAGCAGCCTCCCGTCTGCAGACACCAGCGTCTCGGGAAGACGACGTCTCCCATCTTCAAGCCGGGGTCCAACTGCCCGGCGGTGCCGGTAAAGACCAGTATCGAGGGACGCTGCGTTCGAAAGTAAGATTCAAGCGTAGCCCGCGTTTTGTTCACTCCCAGTCCGGTCACGAGGTGGGTGCACCGGGTTCCCAGCTGCTCCTGAAGGATCTTGGACTCCTTCTTCATGGCACAGGCAACGACGCATTCTTTCATCGGCCTTTCATTTCCTCCATCGGAACGGTCATCCAGGGACTCGCGGCGGCCTTCCAGCCGCCGACTCTTCTTTTGGGCCCGTCTTGCTCCGCTATGGACCGAAGAGGGCGCCCACAAGGGGCACTCTTACCAAATATTGTTCGTCAATTTGCACGAGAATTCGAGATTCAGGAACCAATATAATCCCAACGGCAGCACCGCGTACCCTTGGAGACCTTGCCATGACCGAATCTGAGCTGATCCGTTGGATTCGGAATCAACAACAGGATGAGTCACCCTTTGTTCTCAGGGGCGTGGGAGACGATTGCGCGGTCTTGGATCCTTCACTGCAATCCCGGCTGGTGGTGAGCACCGACGTCTTGGTGGAAGACGTTCACTTCCGGCGGCGCTGGATGCATCCCTACTTCCTGGGGCGCAAAGCGCTGCTGGTCAATCTGAGCGACCTGGCCGCCATGGGGGCGTTGCCGTCCGCCTGCCTCCTCACTCTGACGCTTCCGCCCGAACGGACCGGCGGCTTCTTCCGCTCGTTCATGGATGGATTCCTGGAGGAAGCCCGTCGGTGGAAGATCCCTTTGGTGGGAGGAGACCTCTCCCGGGGTTCCGCCGTCCACGCCGGCGTCACCGTCTGGGGACACGTGGATACTGGAGAACCTGTCTACCGGTCCACGGCCGCCGAGGGCGACGCCGTCGTTCTGGTGGGAGATGTCGGCCTTTCCGCAGCCGGATTGAATCTCTTGGAGCAAGAGGACCCGACGGAACTGGCGTCCATCCGCAAGGAGGAGGAGTTGGCCGCCTGGGCCGGCGATTCCCTCCGCTGGCGCTGTCTGAAAGCCCATTTTCTTCCCACCCCGCAGATCCAGGCGGGAGACTGGCTTCGCCGCAACGGCTTTGCCAGCGCCATGATCGACGTGAGCGACGGATTGACCATCGATCTCCGGCGCCTGGCCGGCGACAGCCGATTACGCTTCGAGCCCGGCCCCAGGATCCCGCTCGAACCCGGGTTGTCCGGATCCATCTCCAGAGAAGCCGCCCTGGGCGGCGGAGAGGACTACGCTCTCCTCGCCGCCATGCCCGCCGACCGGTTGGACCGCCTTCGGACCGAATACCCGGGGAACTTGCCCGAATGGCGTCACATCGGCTTCCTTCGTCAAACGGACTCGCGTGGAAATATAGAGACCGGTCCGGCCCCCGGCTTCGACCACTTCGCCCGCCGGACCTGACCGGTTCGACGCCCCCTCGTTCTCCCACTCCTCACTTCTCACTCCTCGACTTCTGCATTACGATGGTCTGCGGACCATGACGCCAATCCGATTCCTCACATTCTTTCTACTGTTCTCGGCGCCGGTCTGGTGCGAGGAGACTCCTGCGGAGGACCCGCAACCGGCGCCGGCGGATGCGCAGCCCGCGCTGGAAGATCTGGTCAACATCACCTTCAAGAACGACGCTCGCGTGTTTGCCGTCATGGCCGCGGTCAACGCGGCCGGATTCGACTACGAGAGATCCGGGAAAACCCTATCGCCGGAGCGTCTGGCGGTCCGGCAGCAACTGGAGGGAGTCGATCCTGATCTGATTCTTCGGCTGAAGACGTATTACAAATCCCACCGCCGGTATCGGGACGAGGGCCGGGAGAGTGCCGATTACATCTCCCTGGCGCTCCTTCTGTCGGACGTCCCGGACCTGACTTTCCCGGAAGAGACCGACCACCTGCCGGCAGACATCCTTCCCTTGCGAGGCTTCGCGGATCTGGTGCGGGAACTCTATGCTCCCGCCCGCGTCGCGGAGCTGTGGCCCAGCTACCTCAAGCGCTACGAACTCGAAGTCGAACGTTACCGTCCCGTGCTCGAGAAGCTGATCCACCAGACGCTCCGCTACTTCCGCATCGGTCCCCGCAGAGTCCTGGATCGAACCATCATCTTCATCCCGGACCTACTCAATGCCAAAGACACCGTAAATGCGCGGAATCTGGAGCGGGTCTACTACGTCATCGTCGGGCCCGCGGACGACCCTGAGGAGAACTACGTCGCTCTCCAGCACGAGTACCTCCACGTCCTCATCGATCCCCTGATCGAGAAGTACGTGGCCCGGATGGACGAGGACGCGAACCTCTTGCGGCTGGCCAACAAGCAGCCCCAATTGAAGCCCGAGTACCGTGACCGGGTTCTGCTTATCCTGGCTGAGTCGATGATCGAAAGCCTGATCCTGAGGATGCACGCGCCTGACGACCCCCGGCGGGAGATCGTGGGCTTTTTTCGGCAGGGCCTGGTGGCCCTCCCATCCTTTTACCGGAATCTGGTCGAATATGAGAGCAGCCAGCTGCTTTCTTTTCCGGCTTACGCCGAACTGCTCCTCCAGGACCTGGACGAGGACAACCTGGAGGAGGGGGAATCCGCCATCGCGGCCATGGAGGAATCGCTGGCGGAAGAAGAAAGAAAGCTTCAGGACGCCCAAGAGCGCGAACGGCAGCGGGTGGAGCGGAAAAACCTCATCATTTCGCTCCTCGACGAGGCCGGTAAGCTAATGGCCCAGAAGCAGTTCCAAGAGGCCGAGCAGCGCTTGGAAGAGCTCCTCCAGGAAGATCCGGGCAACACCAGCGGTCTCTTCTACATGGCTCAGGTCACGTCTCAGACAGGAGATCTGCAGCGGGCGTTCGTATACTACGACAGGGTCTCCAATTCGAATGCCCCCGTGTGGGTGCGGGGCTTGTCCCTGGTCCGCATGGGCCGCATCCTGGCCTCCCAGGGGTCCATGACCGAGGCCCGGAAACGCTTTCAGCAAGTCCTGGACTTGGAAGGAGATTTGAAGGGGGCCAGGAAAGAGGCGGCCGAACTGATCGAAGAACTGGGTCCGGAGAGGAAAGAGGAAAGAGAGAAAAGAGAAAAAAGCAAAGAGTAAAGAGAGCCGGGGAGAAGCAGGGAAAATCTGCCGGCAGTTGTCGGAGCGGCGAGATTGCGGCAGAGTCAGGGGTGAACCGAGGCGGCGAGTCGATTTGCCTCGGGTGGAGTTGAGGAGATCAACTGCCAGTCTGCGCTCCATGGCGTGCAGACTGCTCGCCTATCTTCACTCTTTTCTGTTTTCTCTTTTCTGTTTCCTCGTTCTTCACTCCTCCTCATTCCGTGAATTCGATGATCGTTTATGCCACAATGACCTTTGTCCAGCCGCCTGATTCAGGTGGCGTTCCTTGCATGAATATCGGAGAAAATAGAATGAAACAGGTTCTCGCCACCGTTGTTCTCCTGGGCTTGTTTTCCACCGGGGACTGGGCCGCCGCTCAGAATCAGAACAAGGGACAGCAAGACGAAGGGTTTCTCTTGGACGAAGACGAACCCCTGGTGGCTCCGCCCGAGCCGGTCAGGGTCGTGGGACAAGCTCAGACCAAGGAAGAGTTCGACGCCTGGACGGCCATCGATCAGACCGAAGACCTGCAACAGAAGGCCGAACTGGCCATGGACTTCCTGGAGTTTCATCCGAAGAGTGGTCTGACGCCGTTGGCTCACCAGCTCCTGGCTCTCTTCTTCAAACAGCAGAATGAGTACGAGAGGTTCGTGGATCACGGCGAAAAGGCGATCGCGGAGCTACCCTCCAGTTACGTCCTCCTGATCGAACTGGCCGTGGGATACGCCGAAAGGGGCGAGGTGCAGAAGGCCTTGTCCAGGGCTCAACAGGGCCTGGACGGCGCCGCGGCGGCGAAACAGCCCGGACAATTGAGCCTGGTGGAATGGACTCGCCAGAAAGAGCGGCTGGAGGCGGATGGCTACTACGCCCTGGGACTAGCGAGTCTGCATCAGTCCATGAAGAGCGGTTCGACCAAGGCTCAGCACCTGGACAGTTGCGTCAAACATTTCTCCAAAGTGGTCGAACTGGAGCCGGACCACGATCGGGCCTATCTGCGCATGGGGCGGGCGTACCTCGGACAGCGGAATGCGGAGAAGGCCCTCGAAGCCTATGCCCGCGCCACGGCCACCGGGGGAATGACAGCTGAGATCGCACGGGAGCAGCTCGATCAGCTCTACACCTTCGTTCACAAGAAGACGGACGGCATCGAGGAACTCATCCAGCAGGAGCGTGAGTACCTGATGCAGCAAAAGGCCGCCAAGGAAGCGGCGCTTCAGGAACTCCAGAATCAAGAGATGCAGCAGTTCATTCTTCCGGAGGTGGGAGAGACCCCTCAGACACAAACTCCCTGACGCGAATTCGGTTCATTCCGAACAGAAGACGGAAACTGCGTCCCGGGTCGGTACTTGAAAAGACTCTTTCTTTCATGGTCCGGGCTGTTGGACCGCTTCCGGTTCCGGGTTCGACGTTATTGCCGTCTTCGGCCGGATACCCACCGAACAGATCTCAATAGCCTGGAGAGCCGTTTGGGTCATCGGTTTCGCCGGAAACGCGTTCTGGAGCGGGCTCTCACCCACCGATCTTTCGCTCACGAAGCCGGAACGCCGGGACAACACTACGAATCCCTGGAGTTTCTCGGCGACTCGGTTCTGGAACTGGTCATCAGTGAGTCCCTGTACCTGGCCAATCCGGACCGGCCTGAAGGAGAACTCTCCAAAACCCGTTCCTTTCTCGTCTCCAAGCCCGAGTTGGCCAACCTGTCCGGACGCTTGGGTCTCGGAAGGTATCTCAGGCTGAGCCACAATGAAGAAAAGACAGGAGGGCGAAGCCGAAACACCATCCTGGCTGACGCCTTCGAGAGTGTCATCGCCGCCATTTATCTGGATGGCGGCCTGGAGGCGGCCCGATCCTTCATTCTGAACCAGTTTCGAGATCATCTGAAAAAGGATGCCCGTGACGAACTCGAGTTGGGAAACTACAAGTCACGCCTCCAGGAGCGCCTGCACGTGCTGGGAGGACGGGAACCAAGCTACAGGGTGATCCATGAATCAGGTCCGCAGCATTCCAAGACCTTTCTGATCGAAGTACGAGGTCTGGATCGGGTCTTGGCCCGAGCGCAGGGCACGTCGAAGAAACGAGCCGAACAGAGGGCCGCGCGGCTGGCTCTTGTCGAGCTGAACCCGCTCCAGAACGCGATCAGGAGCGAAACAATCCCCAGAAAATCAAGAGGGTGACGACGTCATAGAGGGCATGGGCCACGATCGGAGCGGCCAGATGCCCTCTCCACAGGTAGAGAAGACCGAATAGCAGTCCCAGGACACCGGCGGCCACGGCGTAATCGACGCCTTGGAAGGAATGGCCCGCGCCGAAGAACGCGCTCCAGAGGATCAAACCCGGAACCGCTCCTCCGAGGTGATTTCGGAAGTGGACCAGAATAAAGGCTCTCTGAACCTCTTCCTTGATCCCGCCGACAAAGATGCTGCTGAACAGCAGCAACCCCAGGTCGGTCCCGTCCTGGATCATCTCCAGCAGCGGATTCGTTTCCGAGACGTACTGCGGCAATAGGATCCGGAAGAGGAGCCCCACCAGGATCGTGGCGCCGAAGAGGAGAGGCACGACCGAAACCCCGGCAAACGACTCCCTCCACCATCCTCGCTTGGCCCATCCCAGGTCTCGGAGACGGCGCCCTCCCGCCCACAACAGGATCAGAACGATACCCAAGGTCAGCGACGACTCCAACGTCAGATAGAGGACAAGATGAGACACGTCTCCATAGACGTCCTGGGCCGAAATTCCCAGCAGCCGCAACCCGGCCGGCGCCAGGACCAAGCCGCCCACAGCAACGGCAACCACTTCCAAGAACGCGCCCAGAGATCTCACTTCGGAACCACTCTACTACGGAAGAGGAGGAGCAACATTCCCATCCTCCGCACCTCTCGTCCTGGGGCTCCCCCGGAGTTCGGCGACTGGAAACCGCCGTCCCCCGTTCGAGTGGTTGAACTGGGTTGGGCGGGCGGCGGATAATCGCGCCGGAGACAAAATTGATGACCGCAAACATATTGGCACAGGAAGATGACCTGTACGACGAGTTCGAGGACGAGGAAGAATACGACGACTTTGAAGACGACGAAGACGAGGCGGACGACTTCGACGACTACGCCGACTTGAACGATTTCACCGCCAATGGAAACGGCGGTCAGGTGAATGCCGGGATCTAGGAGCCTGCGCCGCAGAAATTGATCTACTGCGAAAGCGGCAGAATCGGCCCGGATTTCCCACCGGGACTCGTCGGCTCCACCGATTCCGGAGCGCCAGGGAGGCGCCCTCATCGATTGTTGCAGGCATGGATAGACGTGTCACGCTGGCGGCTTTGGGTTTCGTGATCCTGCTTCCCGATGCCGTAGACGCCGCCGAACGCAACAGAATCAAGCAGTTGCATCCCAGTTGGAAGGGTTCGACCGGACTCTTCAATCTGGCTACCCCCGACACTCTGCGGACCGGTGAATTCAGCCTCGGGGTCCATCACGCCCGGTCCCACGGCGTGACCCGGCAAGCTCGAATCACCCGTTTTCCAGTCTCTTTCACCGTGGGACTCCGCGACTACCTGGAGGGCTTCCTCTCCTGGGAGGCTCGGAAGTGGCTGCACCCGAACCCGACGCGGGTTCTCGCCAAGAGCCGCCTCCCCGGCGACAGATTGGCCCGGTTCAACCATTCCGCCGATCCAGACCTATCGTCCGGGGCGTTTTCCGGGGACCTCTGGGCCGGCCTGAAGCTGAATCTATGGTCACCCGGCCAGGGGCATCCCGTAGGTCTCGCTCTCCAGCCCAAGATGCGAATCTCCACTTCGACCGGATTCCCGTTCGCCTTCCCCGAATTGACCTCCGCGGGACCGGGACTGGGACTGGATGTTCTCATCTCGCGTCAGATCTCCACCTCCGTGAGACTGACCGCCAACGGAGGCGTTCTCTACTCCGGCCGCGGACCGGAATCGAACCCCGGACACCAGTTCGACTACGGCCTGGGTCTGGACTTCCCACTGGGTCGAGAGAGCACCCTCGTGGCCGAGTTGGTCGGTACCCGCTTCGGCAGTCCCGGATTCGAGACACCTCTTGAACTGCACCTCGGGATGAGACTCCTCTCCCGGCGCTGGTTCCAACTCTCGGCCGGGTACAGTCTGAACCTCAACCGCGCGGGACCTGACCCGTTCGGGACGCCGGACGCTGGACGACACGGATGGACAGCCCAGTGGGTCATCCAGAGAAAGATCAACCGCCCTCCCTTCATCCGCTGCCATCCGGTTCGCCAGACGGTCAGGTCAGGGGATTCGGCGAAAATACAGGTCCACGCCATGGATCCGGACGACGACGTCTTGGGTATTGCCTGGATTGCCAGCGGGGGCGCCGTATCCCTGCAGGGGGATTCGGCCTGGTTCGACTCCACGGGACTGGACGCAGGCGTCTACACCATCGCTGCGGAGCTGAGCGATTCGGAGAGCACCTCCACATGTACGGTGGAGATCCGGGTGGAGAGAGAGTTGCGGAGCGGGAATTGAGCGGAGAGGATGTCCGGACAATGCTTCCGTCCATCACGAATCGCTCAGCGACCGCACGTCGGAAGCGAAGACCGAGACATCCCGACGGAGTAAAATACGTACGATGAAGGATCCCAAGATGATTTGGCGAGAGTACTGCCGGACGGCTCTACTCTGCTGGTTTACCCTGTTGTCGGCCCATCTTCCCCTCGCAGCCAACGCGGATGCCCGGATTCTGGGTCCCTTTGGGGGAGACGTGCGTTCTCTGGCCGTCCATCCCCAAGAACCGGACACCTTCTATCTGGGCACCAGCGACGGTCAGATCTACGTCTCTCGGAACACGGGATCAGGTTGGTCTCGTATCCATCCCGGATTGGGACGCAGGGACCTCGTGGTGGACAACCTGGCCTTCGACCCCTCGGATCCGGCCACGCTCTATGCCGCCACTTGGGAACTGAAAGCCAACCGGGGACATTTGTTCCGAACCCGTAGCGGGGGCTCGGGATGGGAGTCCGTACCCCTGGGTCGTTACGACAGCACCATCCGGGCCATGGCCATCGCGCCGTCGGACCCTTCCATCATCGCCGTCGGGATCTCGGAGGGTGCCCTGCTGAGCCGCGACCGGGGCAAGACCTGGGACCGGATCACCCGCGGATACCGGAGTCTCTACAACGTCGACTCCCTGGCCTTCGATGGCCAGGACCCGCCGACACTCTACGTGGGAACCTTCCACTTGGCATGGAAGACTGCCAACTTCGGCCGCAAGTGGATCCCGATCCACAAGGGGATGGCCGATGACAGCGACCTGTTCTCCATGGTCGTGGAACCCGGCAAGCCCGACACCATTTACGCCGGCGCCTGCTCCGGAATCTACAAGTCGGACAATGGCGGCGAAAGGTGGTCCAGGTTGAAGAACGGACTGCCCAAGGAAGCGAGGAGAACCCGTGCGCTCCACATGGATCCCTCCGACCCGGAAACCCTCTACGCCGGAACGACCAAGGGCCTGTTCGTCACCAGAGACGCCGGCAGATCCTGGAAACAGTTGATCGCCGGGGTTGTCGTCAACGCCGTGGTCGTGCATCCCACCCGGCCTTCGGTGATTCTGGTCGGTTCCGACGATGCGGGCATCCTCCGCTCCGACGATGGGGGCGCCACCTTCGCCTCATCCAACCGAGGATTCGTCCACCGCCAGATCGGCGCTCTGGAGTCCGATCCGCGGCGGTCCCACGTGTATTACGCCAGCGTCGTCCTGGACCGGGATTACGGTGGATTCTTCACCCTGAAGGGAAGAAGTTGGAAGTGGAGTCCGTTCAACGACGGTCTGGAAGGGAGCGCGGACTCGATCCGGGCGATCCGTCCCTCCCGCCTCTCCTCCAAGGTGTTCCTGGGGACAGGAACAGGCCTGTTCGTGGGGGTTCCCGACGAGACGCCATGGCAGCCGGTCGCGGCGGCTTCCAATCTTCCCGTTCTCAATTTATCCTTTTCGAACCGGAAGGAGGCGGGACTCTTCCTGGCCACGCCTCAGGGGGTCTTCCATTTGGATCTCGAGACCGGAACACTGACAAAGAAGGTGATTTCAGACGATATCGGCGGGGTGCAGACCGTACTGTACGACGTGCCGACGGCGACCCTGTTTGCCGGCACCGACTCCGGCCTGTTTCGATCGCGCGACGGTGGTGAGAACTGGCTGCTCCCACCCCCCGGACTCCCGGCGATCCGGGTGAACGTCGTCGGCCGGTCAGGATCGCGCCTTTTTTGCGGAACGGGCAAAGGCGTCTTCGTCAGTAACGACAATGGAGACGAATGGGTACGGGCCGACGGTATTCAGCCTCTGGACATCGCGGCCCTTTCCGTCAATGCCGGCGGACCGAATACCCAGGTCTTCGCCAGCGACTCCCTGCTGGGACATCTGTATGCCAGTCCCGACGGGGGCGACAGCTGGCACACTTTCGATCGAGGCAACTCCGGACCACGCATCACGACCCTGCATCTGTCCGCTTCGGGAGAACTTCTCGCCGGCACACTTTCCGAGGGACTCCATCTCATCCACAATCCGGTAGAATAAGAACATCAGGCCCTCACCAACGGCGGTTGCCGGCTTGGCGGATGAAACGTGCAACAGGCGCTTCTCAGCTACCCCGTCCTGCTCCTGATCTTCACCCTGGCCTTGATCGCGCTGGGAATCTTCCTGTTCGTTGGCCGGCGCCGATCGGCCGCTTCATCTGATGAGCTCCAACGCCTGCTCGATTCCGCTCGTACCGGCGAGCCGCTGGAGAACAGCCATCACCTGACCCCCCTGCTCCTTTACGAGAAACGGTTCCCGGCATTCTGCAGAATTCTGGCTCTGGTCCTGAGAGAGTTTCCCCTGCAGAGGTTTCTGCAACGGAGCGACTTTAGTCAGGCCTTGGATTTTCTGAGCTCCAAACCGTTTTCGGACGCGGAATCTGAGGGTCCGATTCCGGCCATGGTCGTCATTGTCGAGGTTTTTCTGTCCGACCCGGATGTGGAGTACCGCTGCCGTCCCCGCCTGAGGACGCTGGTGAATCAGTTCATTCGGGAAGCGGAGCGCTGACCGGCTCGACCAACGAAACCACTCGGATGCCGCTCATACGATCGTGTGCGCAGCGCCTCCAGGGATCGATCAGACCCCAGAGGAGCCCCAACAGAGTCAGCGTGGCCAGAGGGTAGAGGAAAATCCACAGTGCGACGGCCCAAACGGGTATCGACTCCTGACTTTCTTCGCTCACCAGTTTCAGCCGCGTGAAATACATTCCAGGCGTTTGCCCGGCTCCCAGGAGAAAGAAGAAGGAATTGAAGAGATAGAATCCGGCGGTGGAACCGACTCCAAGTCGCAACGATTCAAGAGAGAAGAAATCCAGATTCAGAGCCCAATAGGCCAGGAAACAGAAGAAAAATCCGGTCAAGCCCGCTAGCGAGAGATCCAGAATTGCGGCCAGAATCCGGGACAGGAGGATCTCCCTGGGGAGCCTGGTCACCGTGACCACGGGCTCGGGCAACTCTACGACCCGGGGAGCGGGGGGCAGAGTCTCCAGCTTCAGCTTCTGCTGGCGGTGGATCCTGGACGGATTTTCGGTCCGCGACCTTCCCGCGACGCGAATGACACCTCTGCTGTCGCCCTGGCGGGTTCTCGCACGCTGAAAACCCAGGGGGGTCTCCTGGACGGATCCACCCCCGGCCCCGCGGCCGGGGGGCGCATCATGGGCGGCCCTGCCTTGGGATGAGTGGACGGACCCGGATTGAAACGAAATAGTCCGTTGTCGCGCCGCGGCGGCCCAACCGCAATTGGGGCAGATGTTCCCACGGCTTCGGGTACGGCAACGCGGACACAACACGGGTACAGATACTAGCAGACAAGGGGGAACGAAAAAGGGTGCGAGGGAGCGGCGGTTTCCAGCCGCCGAACTCCGGTGAAGCCGGAGGACATGCAGGACTGGGGGACAAGAATCTCCCCCCTCCCAGTGAGGAAGTGAACGGAAAACGATCCTATCCAGTGCGACCGAACCAGTCTGAATCGATGGGCAGTTTCTACCCGACTACGCCCGGTCCAGGGCAACAGGAAAGCCCCTCAATTCTCCAGAATCTGCAACATCTGAGTCACTTGTTCGTCGTCTATGTATTGGACCTTTTCCAGGCGGCGGGAAATCCTGAACAGCCGTTCCAGGTAGGCATCACTCTGATCTGTTTCCCGAGCCCAGCGGCGTGCTTCCTCGAAGGCATCGAAAATCCGCTCGCGGGGATATTCTTCCGGTGCTCGCTCTACGAGGCCCTCCAAGACTACGGTATGGACCAGATCCAGACGGTAGGATCTGAGGACGAAGAGTGCCCCCAGAAAAATGAACGGCAGCAGCAGAATGGCCACTCGACTCTTCTTCACCTGGCTTTGCCCCCATTCGTCACAACAGCTTCAATATCTCGAAACAGCTCCTGTAGTCCAGGTCGATTCCATGTCTCTTGGCGTGTCCCAGAATGGCGGATAGAAAGAGAGTCCGAAACCACCTCGGCCACCAGCGCGACTTTCTGGTCCGGCCGTGGGCATAGGGGTGCTTGAAGTAGAAGTCCACCACGGTCCGGCAAGTGTCGAGATCCAGCCGCAAAATCTCTCCCAGGGAGAGTTCGCTGATTCGCACTGCCCGGCCCCGGACACTGACACTGCGGAGGTCCAGCTTCTCCTCGATGGCCTCACGATTCAACTCGGCGGCCCGCGCCTTGCCGGACATGGCGGACAGCGCATCCCCGTAGCTGGTTACTCCATTCTCGACGTTGACGGCCAAGGTGTGGCATAGCCGATAGTCCGGGTAGTAAGCGAAGAATTCCCGCGTCAGATCACGAATACTTCCTTCAACCGACTTCATGGACTGATTTTTCGGCATTGTAACGCCCTCTGATCCGTGGAATTATCGCCCTGGCCTTGTTGACTTGCGAGTTAATAGCCTATAGAAAAGAGAGCTGTCCATCTGTGGAGCAA
Organism: Acidobacteriota bacterium; assembly: GCA_965231825.1. GTDB lineage: Bacteria > Acidobacteriota > UBA6911 > RPQK01 > JAJDTT01 > JAJDTT01. Next base: position 1,000,523 of record OZ246889.1, read on the forward strand.
AACATGTGGAAAAAAGATTCGCCTGAACCTTCTATTCCTGCCACGGACCCGATTCAACCAGGGAATGCCCCACGAATCCCGATCCAACGGGGTCCCGTCGAACGCCTGAAGGAAAGGGCCGTCATCGGGACGGCCATCGTCATCCACGGGGAGGTGAGCGGAGCTCAGGATCTACTGGTCAATGGCCGGATTGAAGGAAAGTTGTCCCTTGCCAACCAAAGTGTCACCGTGGGCCGGGAAGGTCGCATCAAGGCCGACATATTCGCCAAGTTGATCAGCATCGAGGGCGACGTCGAAGGGACCATAGAGGGTGAAGAGAAAATCGTCCTGCGTGGAACTGGAAGCGTCCGGGGAAATCTCATTGCTCCCCAGGTCGTTCTGGAAGAGGGTTGCAGATTCAAGGGCAGCATTGACATGGGCGACAATGACGACGACCAGGAATTGTCAACAGATGGTGTAGAATCCCGCAGCTCGGACTCGATCATGGATAATGCAATGGCTTCACCGAGAGTCGTATCCGAGCCCGTCATTTCCGCCCAGGCCACGTCTGCCTTGCCCAAGGTGTGATGCGGTGGCCCCTTCTCCGTAATCCTGAGCCCAGACCCGCTCCGGAACCGACTCTGCCGGAAGCCGAAGTCCACACCTCCGTCGGGTTCAACATCGCCTACAACCAAGTGCGGGGCCGCCGGAGACTGAGCGTTTTGGACCTGGGCTCGGCTTACGCCTCGAATCTCCAATTCCTCTCCCAGTGCGTTCGCTCCCTGCACATCGAAATCGAAGACCTCTACGAGACCTTGTCCTCCTTCGACTTTTTCGATCCCCGTGAGCCCCGCTCCTATGACGCCGTCTACGGCTATCTATTCCCCTACGATGAGGAAACCCGATTCGATCTCATTTTAAGTTGGGATCTGTTCAACTACCTGGAAGAACTTGAGCTTGCCGGCCTGATCAGGCACCTGGACCGCTTTTGCCATCCGGGGACGCTGCTATTCTCCATGATTTCCACGAACCGGTACATTCCGGAGAGACCGATCCGATTCCAGGTCATCGATTCGGAGCGGCTCCGGTACGAGTACCTCTCCTCATTGCTGCGCCCGTGCCCTCGATACCACCGGGCGGACCTGAACCGGATGATGCCCAACTTCCGGCTTTTCAGTTCTTTCCGGCTTCGAAACGGTTTCAAGGAGTACATCTTTGCTTACCACGGTCGGTCTTGAGTCATGGTTCGTCTGCTTCTGACTCCCTTCCTCGCCGCTATCGCCCTTTGGACCATCTTCGGATTGCCCCCCCGGAGCGAGCCGGTCGAGGTGCGGGAACTCCTGCGGCTCAACAGCCGGGGCGTGGCCTTCATGGAACAGCTCGACTACAAAGCCGCCGCCGCGGCATTTTCCCGGCTTCTGGAACTGGACGCGAATTTCGTCCCCGGCCATGTCAATCTGGGAGTCGCGCTGTTCAATCAGCAACTCCACGAGGATGCCGCCCGGTCCTTCCGGAAGGCCTTGGAATTGGATCCGGAGCAGATCCAGTCCCACTACATGATGGGTCTCATCTATCGGAACCAGGATCAGGCCGCGAAGGCGGCAGACGCCTTCGGTCAGGTCGCCCGCCAGGATCCTCAGGACCCTTCAACCCAATACTATCTGGGACTGCTGAGCTCGCGCGAACGACGTTACGAGCAAGCCATCGGCCACTTTCGAAAGGTCCTTTCTCTGGAGCCGTACAACGCTTCGGCCCACTACAATCTGGCCATCGCTCTGACCCGAAGCGGCCAGGGGGAGGAAGGTCGGGTGGAGATGGAGAGATTTCGAACCCTTCAGGGCATGTTCGGGGCCACGACACTGGGACTCCAATACCTGGAGCAAGGCCGCTATGCCCTGGTGCTGGAGGATCTCGACGACTATCTTTCGCAGCCACCCATCGTCAGTCGAGAAGAATTCACGGTTCAATTCCGGGAAGACGGGGCGACCGCGGGCCTGAGCTTTCGGCATGAGGGCCCGGGGCAGGTCGTAACAGAGGTTTCGTCGGTTCAGGAGCTGGAGGATAGTCTGGTCCCCTGGGTGGGATCCGGAAGCTCTTTTGGCGATTACGATGGAGATGGCCATGTGGACCTGTTCCTGGCCAACGCCGGGCCCGGAGGAAGCTCGAGTTCACTTTTCCGAAATCGAGGAGACGGCACCTTTCAAGAGACGACCGGGGAGTCTGGACTCGACCGGAAGGGCCGGACCATGCACGGCCTCTGGGGAGACTACGACAACGACGGGGACCTGGACCTCTATCTCATCAACTACGGACCCAACGTCCTCTACAGGAATGAAGGGAACGGGCGCTTTGTCGAAGTCACGGAACAGGCGCGGGTCGGCGACCCCGCCTGGGGCAGCGGTGGAGCGTTCGTCGACTACGACCACGACGGGGACCTGGACCTCCTGGTCACCAACCTCACGGGCCGGCCCGAAAGTGTCGCGGCCGGGACACGGTTTCCCCAGGATTTCCCGGGCGCGATCAATTCCCTTTTCCGCAACAACTCCGACGGGACCTTCACCGACGTCAGCGAATCCTCCGGACTGGCCGGGCAGCACCGGCAGACCTGGTCTTCCGTCTGCACGGACTTCGACAACCGAAGGGACATCGATTTCTATTTCGTCAATCGGGGTGCCCCGAACCAGCTCTTCAGCAATCAGCGGGACGGATCCTTCGTGGACCTGGCCGAAGCCGCCGGAGTCGCCGGCGGCGGTGAGGGCGTCGGCGTCGGAATCGGAGATTTGGCGCACCAGGGCTTCCTGGACCTGGCACTCCCCACACTGGCCGGACCCGACTTCAGCCTCTGGACCCAGAAGGCCAGGAACCGCCGGTACGCTCGGCGCCAGGACTGGATGCCCCAAGACTGGGAAGCACCGGGCCATGCGCATACGGCTCATCTTCTGGACTTCGATAACGACGGTGACCGTGACCTTCTGATCGTGGCGGCTCCTCTGTTCGATTCGAGCTGGGAGGAGCCGCAACAGAATTTCCACCTCCTGGCGAATCACCGGGGCCGTTTCCAGGACGTGAGCCGGCAAGCGCGCCTGGACAAGTTCCGCGGCCTCCCTGTTCGCGGCGTGAGTGCCGCGGACTATGACCGGGACGGAGATCTGGACCTGGTCGCCAACGTGAACGGAGCCCGTCCCCTGTTGCTGCGGAACCAGGGAGGGAACCGCAACAATTGGGTCGCCGTGACCGCCCGCGGGACCAACAGCAACCGCAGCGCCATCGGGACCAAGGTCGAGATTCGTAGCGGCCGCCTCCTCCAGAAAGGGGAGGTCCGCGGAGGCTACGGCTTCCTGAGCCAGAATGCAGCCACCCTGCATTTCGGATTGGGCCGCCGGCAGGGCATCGACATCGTCCGGCTGTTGTGGCCCGGCGGGGTCCTGCAGTCGGAACTCAATCAGGAGGTGAACCAAGCTCTGGAGATCCAGGAGCTGGACCGAAAGGGGACCAGCTGCCCCATCCTCTATGTCTGGAACGGAGAGCGCTACGTCTTTCAGACCGATTTCCTGGGAGGGAGCGCCTACGGCTACCTGCTCGCGCCAGGGACCTTCAACTATCCCGACACCGACGAATACGTGAAGCTGAACCGAGGCCAGGTGGGGCTGAAAGACGGACGGTTGGCGATCACGCTGAACAACCAGTTGGAAGAGTTGATCCTGTTCGACAAAGTCGAGCTGGTCGTAGTGGACCACCCGGACGGGTATGACGTCTACCCGGACGAGAAACTGCTTCCGGGACCGCCCTATGCCGCCTTTCGACTCATGACCTTCTCCGATCCCCGGCCGCCGCTTTCGGCCACGGACGGGAGGGGACGGGATCTCCTCTCGGATCTGAGCGAACTCGACGGGAAATATCCGGACTTGTTCCGGAATCTACCCTTCAAGGGCTACGCCGAGCCTCATGAGCTGATCCTGGATCTCGGTCCGGTTTCGGGAGAGAACACGCGCCTCCTGCTCGACGCCTGGATCGACTATGCGGACAGCACCAGCAACCTGGCAGCGTCTCAGGCGGGTCTGAGCCTGAGTCCCCCTGTCCTCCAGGTTCAGGATGCGGGCGGCGTTTGGGTGACTGTCATCGAGCGAATGGGTTTTCCGGCGGGCCTTCCCAAGCCCATGACCGTCGATCTCTCGGGAAAGTTCCTGAGCGACAGCCGGAAGGTCCGGATTCGAACCAACATGCGGATTCATTGGGACCGAATTCTGGTGGACTCGAGTCCTCCCCGCCGCGACTTCAGGACCTACCGTCTCAGCCCACAACGAGCCGATCTTCACTACCTGGGTTTTCCGGCCGGGATCGGGCAGCCGCTCCTGGCCTATGACCGCAGCCGGATCCTTCCCACGGCTCCCTGGAAGGCGCACATCGGAAACTACACCCGGTTCGGCGAGGTCAGGCCGCTGCTGCTCGAACGGGACGACATGTTCGTCACCACCCGCGCCGGCGATGAGATCGAGGCCTTCTTCGATCTGAGCCGGATTCCCGCTCCACCCCAAGGCTGGGTGAGGGATTTTCTGGTCTATGTGGATGGATTCGGCAAGGACATGGACCTTCATTCGGCCTCCCCGGATACGGTCGGCCCGCTGCCTTTCCACGGCATGCGCCGCTTCCCTTACGGCCCCAGCGAGCGTTATCCGGACACGCCGGCCCACCAACGCTATCTGCAGGAGTGGAACACCCGCCGCGTCGACCGCTGGTATTGATCCCACAGGAGACCGTTTTCATGAGCCCGATCCTCGCCGCCCTGCTTTGCTTTTGCCTCTATCTGATCGGCTTCAAGTTCTACGGCAAGTATCTGGGCCGCCGGATCTTTCAACTGGATCCGAACGCCACCACACCCGCCCATGAACTGAACGACGGAGTGGACTACGTACCGGCGAACCGATGGGTGCTGTTCGGACATCATTACGCCTCCATCGCCGGCCTGTCCCCCATGCTGGGTCCCGCCATCGCAGTGATTTGGGGATGGGTCCCGGCCATGCTCTGGGTCGTCCTGGGAACTCTGTTCATCGGAGCCGTCCACGACTTCAGCGCACTGGTGATCTCCATGCGCGCCAAGGGCATGTCGGTGGGAAAGGTGGCCGAGGACATCGTGGGTCCCCGGGCCAAGAGCCTTTTCCACATCATCATCTTCTTCCTCATCGGACTGGCCATGGGGGTTTTCGTCCACGTCTCGGCCACGCTTCTGACCACCCAATACAACCCTCAGGCCGTCTACCCCAGCGGAACCCTCATGGTGGTCGCTCTGGTCGTGGGTTGGCTGGTGTACAAGCGGAACGCGTCCATCAAGAAGGCCACCGCGGTTGCCTTCACGGTAACCCTCCTGAGCGTCTGGATGGGGGTCGAGCTACCCAGCCCCGACCTGAGCCTGGGACAGTGGAGCGTGATCCTGCTGGCTTACAGCCTGGTTGCTTCCGTGTTGCCGGTCTGGTCCCTGCTGCAACCCAGGGACTACATCAACTCATTGCTTCTTTACCTGGGACTGTTCCTGATCTACGCCGGGTTCTTCTGGCTCGGTCCCGAGTTCGCGGCGCCGGCCGTCCAGACCCACCCGCCCGGAGCGCCTCCCCTCTTTCCCTTCGTCTTCATCGTCATCGCCTGCGGAGCCGTCTCGGGTTTCCACGGACTCGTCTCCTCGGGGACCACGGCCAAACAGATCAACCGGGAAACCGACGCCACCTTCATCGGCTACGGGGGCATGATCGGAGAATCCCTGCTGGGACTCGTCTCCGTGCTGGCCTGCACCGCCGGTTTCCTGACGCGCGATCTCTGGATGGCCCACTACCAGAGCTGGGACATGGCCCTGGGCTTGGGCCCGAACATGAAGGCGTTCATCGACGGAGCCGCCCTGTTCATGAGCCAACTGGGCATTCCCCTGGAACTGGCCAAGGCCTTCGTCGCCCTCATCGCCATCTCGTTCGCCCTCACCACCCTGGACTCGGCCACCCGGCTGCTCCGCTTCAATATCAGCGAGATCGGCGAAACCCTGGGAGTCCGGATTCTCTCGAACCGTTACGTTGCGTCTCTCGGGGCCGTCGTCACCATCGGATTCTTCGCCTTCTACCGAGTGGACGGCAAGGCTGCCGGGCTGGCGCTCTGGCAACTGTTCGGGACCACCAATCAGGTCCTGGCGGGGCTCACCCTGCTGACGGTCACGCTGTACCTGATGCACCGCAGGCAGCCCTACTGGTACACGGCCGTTCCGATGCTCTTCATGCTCGTCACGACCCTCGTGGCCATGTGCTTCAAGATGCGCGATTTCTGGACCTCCGGGGCGCACCTGCTCCTGATCGTGGGAGGAATCATCCTGGCGCTTTCGCTCTGGCTGGGCGTGGAAGCCGTGCTTCGACTGAAGAGAGGGGTGAGGAAGCAGACGTAGGACACCCCTGTGGTCGCGTATCCCTGACGGCGGCCACCGCCGGCCGGCCGCCAACTCACATGTTCTTGTAGTCCGGTCCGCCGCCCCCTTCGCACAAACGCGAAACGGAAAGGGACAGTCTCGATTCCCCAACGGAAAGGGACAGTCTCGATTCCCCAACGGAAAGGGACAGTCTCGATTCCCCGGACGGGACGTGGCCGGGCCGCCGGGATAGGACCGCCTCATCACGATCCTCGTTCAAATCTGCGTCCACTGTTCTCCTGAACCGTCAGAAGAATGGGGAAAGTTCGGAATCTATTGGGTGGTTCCCGTGATCCGGCGCGTTCGGTACCGCGGGGACAGGATCGACAGTCGATGATCAGGCGAGTCTACGAGTCGAAGGCGTGCGAGCGCTGCTCCCGCAGGGAAAACAGGACTCCGCCCAGTTGGGGGATGGGGTGTCGGCGACGTCGGTATCGACCTTGCTTTCGATACGTCTCCAGCAGCTGCGCCACCTTCTCTGCCGGACCGACGGCCAATCCGTCCGTCAGAAACCGCAATCGTCGGCGAAAGGCTCCGGCACGGGTAAATCCACGTTGCTCTTCCTGCTGGAGGATCCACCGGGGGATCGCGGCCTGGTTCTCCCGGGTGGGGACCGCACCTCGATAGTACAAGCGAGCCCGGTAACTGCTGTACAGGTCCGTTCCGGGATCCGAGGGGAACAGTTCCTCCAGTGGAATCAGGTCTTGATCTTTGCCGAACAGTCTCCAGCGGGCCGAGCCCAATTTCCACTGCTCGGGCCGTCTGACCAGGCCGGCTCGCACAGCGTTGAGTTCCACGTACAGGATGGCGTCCTGGACGGCTTCGCAGCCCAAGAGTTCCGAGTTCTTGAAGCGATCACCCCAAAGATGGCCTCGCCGTTCGAACTTGCGGTTGTACCACCGGGCATAGACCCCGCCCACGTCCCCCATCAGTCTTGAGACGTCAAAGAGACGCTGGTTGAAAGCCTTCCATTTGGCGTCGGTCCAATCGGCGGTTTTCTTCTCTGCCCGTCGTCCGTAAAGCTTGTGGGCGCTCTCCATCATCTCGTCGCGGGACAAGGCGCGGAGTTTCTCAAAATGGATGACGAAGTGGAAGTGATTGCCCATGATCTGGAACGCGGCCAAACGACACCGGTAGCCATTGACATAGAACAACATCATGTCCAGGAGTTTTCGGCCGGCTTGGCGGTTCTCAAAGGGGAACCAATCGCGTTCGCCGGCGACTCGATTGGTGAGGTGATAGAAGGCGGCTTCTGTGCTCTTGTGTCGTGCGGTTCGGGGCATGGCCACGATCCTTGGTTCACCGGACTCGGACTCGGACTCGGCGGGGAGTCGGTTCCCGCCTCTGATAACAACAACGATCCAGAACTGAGAAAGGCGAAGGAAACTCAAGAAAAAAGCAAGTTTCCCATTTTGTACCACCCGAGAAAACTCGACCCAGTCGCTACCTAATTTGTCCTTGCAGGCGAAGTAGCCGCCACCTTTGTGGGTTTCCCAGTGTCTACCGTCCCGGAAAATCGATTGTCCCTTGCTCGCGAGATGCGCCTTGCTCGCGAGATGCGCGCCTTTCTCGAAGAAATAGACTGTCCCCTTATCGGGACACCCCTGTGGGCGCGTATCCCTGACGGCGGCCACCGCCGGCCGGCCGCCAACTCACATGTTCTTGTAATCCGGTCCGCCGCCCCCTTCGGGGGGAGTCCACAGGATCACCTGGTAGGGATCCAGGATGTCGCAGGTCTTGCAGTGGACGCAATTGGTGAAGTTGACCTGGAGCCTGGGCCCGCCCCCATCCTGCACCATCTCGTAGACGCCCGCCGGACAGAAATGCTGGCAGGGGTTGCCGTACTCCTTTCGGCATTGGTCGCGACAGATCTCCAGGTCCGAAATCTTCAGGTGGCTCGGCTGATCCTCCTCGTGAGCCGTGTCCGAGAGGTAGACGTCGGAAAGCTTGTCGAAGGTGAGTTCCCCGTCCCCGGGAAACGGCGCCTCTCCGGTTGCCGCGGATCCGTCCATCTTGGCCATGCGCTCATGGCCCGGCACCGTCTTCCAGACGCCCCCCCACCCCCAACCGGTCAGAGTCTGGATGCCGTTGTAGAGGACGCCGGTCCAGAAGCCCCGCTGGAAGGACTGGCGGAGGTTGCGGGCGGAGTAGAGCTCCTTCCTGGCCTCGCTGACTTCGAACAGATCGGCATAGCGTTTTAGCCGAGCGGCGGAACTATCGCGCGCCACCAGGGCCTCGAAGGCCGCCTCGGCCGCCATCATTCCCGATTCGATGGCCAGGTGGATCCCCTTCAACCGGGCGGGGTTGAGGAAACCGGCCGAATCTCCCACCAGGAGCAGTCCGTCGCCGTAGAGCCGCGGCATGGAATGGTAGCCTCCCTCGGGAACGGCTTTGGCGCCGTAGGAAACGACCCGGCCTCCTTCCAGGAGGCGCCTCACGAAGGGGTGCTGCTTGTATTCCTGCAACAGCCGGTGAGCATCTTCCCCTGGGTCCCGCGAGTCCAGCCCCACGACGAAACCCACATGGACCTGCTCCTGCGTCAGGGTGTAGATGAAGCCGCCGCCGAACTCCCGAGTTCCAGTCGGGTAGCCCAAGGTGTGGCAGACCCGTCCAGGCTCGATTCCCGGGACCCACCAGACCTCCTTCACACCCAGCGAATAGAGCTGAGGACCGCTGTCACGGTCCAGTCCAAGTCGCTCCTCCGCCTGGCGGGTCAACGTGCCTCTGGGACCTTCGCCCAGAACCGTGATCTTGGCCAGGACGTCGGTCCCGGGCTCGAAGTGCGACCTGGGCCGCCCCTTGGCGTCCCGTCCCCGGTCCCCCATCCGGGCGCCCACCACCCGATCTCCCTCCAGGAGGAGCTTGACCGCCGGAAATTCGGGGTAGACCTCGACCCCGTGGTCCTGGCAGAGGCCGGCCAGCCACTTCACCAGCTTGCCCAGCGAGGCCACGTGATTGCCCTCGTTGTGCAACGGCGGCGGGATCACGGGAAGCCGAAAATGCCTCCTTTTGGTGAGGAACAGGACGTCCTCTTTCCGCACCGGGGTGTCCAGCGGCGGTTCCGTCCCGGGGAGATCCTGAAGGAGATCCCGAAAGGCCCGAGGGTCCACGATGGCGCCGCTCAGGGCATGGGAACCGATCTCCTTGCCCTTCTCCACCACCAGCAGAAGCTGCTCGCCCAGGGGCGGACCCGGGCGGACTCCTTCCGCCACTTCGCGGTCATGCCGGCTCACCAAGCGTGACAGGTGAAACGCGGCACTCAAACAAGCCGGTCCCGCACCGACGAAGAGAACGTCCACCTCCAACTGTTCCCGTTGCATCACTGCTCACTCGTCAATCCGGATCGGGACCGGCCGCTCCGGGGCAGACACCGCCGGCCTTGAATCCGCATCCGGTACACGTTGCCGCGACCTGGGTCCGGGAGAAATGACTCAGATCCGGCGTACCGGGCAGACCGCCGATCAGGTCCCGGCATCGGGCCGCGACGCCGTCGTTGAAGGGCACCGGCCGGAGAGTGCCGGCCTCCGTGAACAATAAGTGCCCCTCCAGATTCTTGGTCTCCAACACTCGGGACACCGCCCACAGGTAGAGTTGGACCTGGAGGCGGTAACCTCTCTTGACGATCCCAGGGCCGTCTTCCGATTCCACCAGGTGCGACGTCTTGAAATCCATGACCACCCAGCGGCCGTTCCGCTCTTGAAAGAGCTTGTCGATGATGCCTGTCACCAGGCGTCCCCGCTCCATCAAATGGAATCGCTTTTCGCTGAAGACCCTACGGGCGGAGGCGAGGCGCTCCGCCAGGCGGCTCTTCCGGACACCTTCGAGGCTCTCCTCGATGCGACGGCTCATCCGGAGAATTTCCACCTCCGAGTAGACGGGGCCAAGCCTGGCCCGCCACCGGTCCAGGAATCTTTCCACCTTCGCCTCACTTCCCAGCACACTCTGATTCTCCAGCAACTCGTGCACGGCCGAGCCCACCAACGCCGCCGGGGCCGCGCGCCAACCCGAGGCCGGCGCCTCCGTCCGTCCCTCCACCCGGGAATGGAAGAAGCTCCGGGGGCACCGATAGTAGGAGACGATCTCAGTCGGTGTCCAGGTGGTTTTACTCCAATCGTCGGAGGTCAAAGCCGGACGGTGCCTTCGGGCCGCCGAGGCCGAATCCCCGGTGAGAACCTGGGCCGCGACGGTGGGAGAGAACTCATGCTCCCCGATGACCTCCCCGGTCTGTTTTCGGGAGCGGTCGAGGGACCGGAGGGTCAACGGAGCCATGGAGGTCTCCGCGTCCGCTTCCTGCAACCAGCGGGAGTAGGAGGGCCGCCCCGACTTCTTCCCGATCAGGACCAACCTGTCGCGGGCCCGGGTCAGGGCGACGTAGAGGAGCCGTTTCTCCTCGGCCGTCTGACGATACCGATCCAGCCGCCGCAACATCTCGTACTGGGGATGCCGGTATGCCTCATATCCCCGCTGCGGATTTCGGATCGAGATTCCGAAACATTGCTGGTCCTCTTCCCTCCCCAACCTCTGGCCAAAAAAAGGATCGTTCATCCCGGCCAGGAGCGGCGCACCCAGATCGGGAAGGATGACGGCTGGATATTGCAGCCCTTTGGCTCCGTGGATGGTGTGGACCCGGATCCGGTCCGATCCCCCTTCCGCGAATCCCCCTTCGGGGGCTCCAAGCCGGCGAATCCCCCCCAAGTAGCGCAAAAAGGGACGCCGGGAAGGACCATGGTCGATCTCGAATCTTCGAGCCAGTTCCAGGAGCCGGTGGATGCTGGTCCGGGCCAGATCTCCGCGGCCGCCGGCGGCCATCACCTCATCGTATCCGGTCGCTGCAATCGCCCGGGCCAGGATGCCTGCCGATCCCAGATAGGGCGCCCGGATCCAGGCTTCCAACGATTCCCGCGCGAAGACCCAATGCCGCGGCAAAGCGTCCGGCGCAGACTCGGCGGACCGAAGCTTATCCCAGATCCCGCACCCCTCCCGAAGCGAAAGAAGCAGGAGATCCTCGTCCGAGAAACTAAACAGGGGACTCCGGAGTACCCCCAGCAATTCCAGGTCCCTTCCGGGGTCATCCAGAAAACCAAGCAGATTCGCCAAGTCCACGATCTCGGGTTGATCGTGAAGCCGATTGCCTCCCCGGGCGGCAAAGGGCAGATCCCAGCGGCAAAACGCGTTCTCGAACTCCTGAAGCCGGTTGCGGTTCCGGAGCAAGACCGCGATCTCCTGGGCCTGGAACCCTTCCGACAGCAGGCCCTCGGCCGCCTCCGCCGCCACTTCGGCCTCCGAACCGTATCCTTGAGGGAGCCTTTCGTAGAGCAATCCCCGGACTCCCGGATCCGCAATGGAGGACTCTTGCCGGACGGGAGTCATCTCCTGATGAACCGCCTCATAGTCCAACCCCGGTTGCATCAGGTTCCGGAAGACCCGGTTGCTGAAACGCACCAAGCTGGAATGAGAGCGATAGTTCCGGCGCAGGTCGACGATGTGTCCCCGCTTTCGGACCCACTTCCGAACCGCTCGAAACACTGAGACGTCCGCATCCCGGAAGCGGTAGATGGACTGCTTGTCGTCGCCGACGGCAAAGAAATTCGAGCCGGGACCCAACAACGGCTTGAGAATCTCCCACTGCAGGCGGTTGGTATCCTGAAATTCGTCCACCAGGAAAAATTTATGCCGGCTACGCAGGATTCTGCGAACTTCCGGCAGACGGACCAACGAACGAGCCAGCGCCAGGAGGTCCTCGAAGTCCAGCAGCGAGTCCTGTTTCTTCTCCGTCCGATAGCGATCCAGAGCCATTCCGGCCAGTTTCTCCAGGGCCAGCGTCGCCTTCTCGAAATGAGCGTCGCCGTCGAAACCGGAGTCATCGTGCGGGCGGGCAACCTGCATCGGGAAACGGCCGTATTCTGCTTTGAGCGCCTTCCAGCACTTCACCAGGTCGGCTCGGCCATCCCAACGCGTCCAGGGTTTGGAAGGCCGCGCCGCCAGGCCCAGAGACTCCTGGAACCGAACCAGGAACTCCATCTCTTCCAGCTTGGGGCGAATTGAGAAGAGGTCTCGCTGCCGGACGCATTTTCGGGCATAGGAATCGTTCCGGATCAAGAGCCGTTTTGGTACCCGTTCCAGGAGGCACCTTAACCGGCCCCACAGATCCGACCGCGAAAGGAAGTGTTCCGTTTCCCGCCGATAAAGGCGTCGCAGAATCTCAGTGTGATCCAGGGACGAGCGGGCCGCCAGGTGATTCCGCCGCTGGACCAGCTCGGTCAGGACTTCTTCGATTCTCCGATAGGGAAGATATCCGAGCAGCATCGCGAACGCGGGGAGCCGGGTGCGGGACCAGGAATCGAGCAGTTCCCGGAGACACCGGTCCAACAGAAGACGCTGGTCCCCTCCGTTCAGGACTGAGAAGCCGGGATCGAGGCCGATCCGGCTGCCGTGTTCCCTGAGAATCCTCAGGCAGAAACCGTGCAGCGTCGTGATCGGAGCGTCTCCCAAGGCCTCCAGCGCCTGTTCCCAGGGACGTTTCGTCTCCGGAGAGGGAGCGGAAAGGAGTCTCGCCACGACCCCTTCCCGGATGCGCGCCGCCATTTGGGAAGCCGCTTCCTCGGTAAAGGTGATGGCGACGATCTGGTGCGGCTGATGCCCGTAACGCTCCAGGATCCGCAGGTAGCGCCCCACCAGAACCCGAGTCTTGCCGGACCCGGCCGACGCGGACACGACCATGTGGGAGGAGAGGTCAAGGGCTCGGCGCTGGGAGTCATCGTATCGCGGCGCGGGGCCGGTTTTCCGATTTCGGGAGGACCTGGCGGCGTTTCTTTCCGGAACGGATGCGGCGACGGCCGGAGTCATGCGTATGTCCCTCCGGCCTGCGCCTCCTCCCGCCGGCAGACTCGACTGAAGCCGCAGTGGGCGCACCCGGCCGTCGCGGGCTTGTGCGTGGTTACGGGAAACTTTCCGGAATAGATCCGTCCGGCGGCCAGCAGAGCCTCCTCCCGATAGCGCTCCATCAATTGTTCCAGATCCTCCACCGGAGCCCGGTTCCCCGGTTTCCGCAATGGCCGCCACTGCAGGTACCCGGGCAGGCCGACATGGTAGAAACCTCCGGACGCCGTCTTGCCCAGGAAGGACTGCGCCAGAAGCAGGGACAACGGGAGGCGAAAACCCCAGCCGTCCTTGACTCGGCTCAGACGATTCCGTCTTCCCGCCACGTAGGACACCAGTTGGAAACCTTCGGGAGTCCGGTCGATCCGGTCCAGAACACCCTTCAGGCGAACCGGCAGCGGTCCGTCACCGAATTCTGCGCCGCGAGGAAGATTGCCCAGAACGAGGGGCCCCAACCTGGTCTCCACCGAATGGACCTCCGCGTCGGGTGCCCTCTCCCGATTCTCCTCCAGGAAACGCACCAGCAACCCCGGAGGGTTCGAGTCCTCCAGTCCGTCCGTGAGCCAGTTCTGCAGCTGTTTCCAGAGCAGACCGCCGACTGCAGGCAACATCTGTTTCGATTGCTCCAGTTCTTCCCGGACGATGACGGCCATCCGGCGCCGTTCATCTTCGATATCCGCGGGCCGGCTCGCGGCGGCGTCCTGCGAATAGCGGGACAGAATCCTTCGAACCAGCCGTCGCTGTTCCCGGAGCAACTCCGAATCCTCCGGCGGCGGCGGTTCGGCCCTGAGAATCGTCCGGACGAAGTATCGGAATCCACACCGTCCATACTCCTCAAGTCGAGTCGGAGAGAGTTCCATCCCGGCCGGAAAGTGACGCCGCCGCATCCGCTCCAGAACCGGGGATCGGTCGAGGACCCCGGCGAAGGGATTGGGGTGGCCCGACCGCCTCAGGGACAGCGCCCGAACTCCGCGCCGGACGTTTTCGCATCTCGCCGTACCCTTCGCCGGTCCCGGCGCAGCCTCGAGGCGGGGCAAGGCCTCTTTCCGGTAGTCCAGGTACTCCAGCACATGGCTGGGCAACACCGGACCGTTGCCGGCGTGCCGGGGCGAGGACAGAAGCACCGTTTCCCGACTCCGGCAGCGGATTCCGTGAAAGATCGAAAGTTCCTCCGACACCCGGGATCCGGTTCGGGAAGTTGACATCGAACGCCGGGAAGGAATCCTCCCCTCCGAGAAGTCGAGCCAGAAGAGATGCCGGAACTCGCACTCCTGCAAGTGATGGGCGCCACCTACAACAACAGCTTCCCGGTCCGGGGTGGCGGAATTTCGGATCCGGGAAACCTGCCGGTAGAGCAAGAAGCGGAAGCGCGCCAGACTGAGGGGGCAATCCCCCCAGAGCAGGGCGGCCTCCTGGAGACTCGCCTGGAGCCGGGACAGCGCCTGGCCCTCGGTTCGCCCCCAGTTTCCCGGGCCGGCCGGTGACCGAAGGAGGGGGGCCAACCGGCCGGCCAACAGGGAAACCCATTCCCCGGCCGTTCGGAGCTGTACCGAATCGACCTGGAGCTTCCGGACCAATTCCCGAAAAACCTCGGCGCAGCCCCCCGGGACTGACCCCGACTCTTCCGGAGACTCACTTCGTTTCCGCTCGATCCATACCGGGAACGTTTCTGTCCATACGTCTCCGCCGCCCCCGAAGCCTCCACGGCAGGCCAATCGCTCCAGGAGGCGAACTCCATCCGGCGAAACCCCATCCGGATCGATCCAGGGAGAGGAGAGGAAGTCGAACAGGTCGTCCCGCCGGAAGTCGCGCCACAACAGCTCGACGTACCCCACCAAAACTCTGAAGGCGTTCGTGGACCTGACGGCGTCTCCATGCAGATTCAACCAGGGAATGTCCAGCGGGGAGAAGATCTCCCTCAAGAGCAGCAGGTAGCTCTCATCACGGGGGCAGACGACACCCACCTGGGACCACCGGAGCTGCGGCGTCCGGGTCTTGAGCTCCTGGATCTTGTGGGCCACCATCCGGATCTCGGCTTCACGGTGCGGAGGCCGGGAAAAGCGAACTCGAGCGGGCTCCTCCTCCGAGGACTGGAAACACCACGTCGGGTTCGTTCCCTCCCAGCATTCCCTTACCGTTGATACCGGAAGCGCGAACGGGGGAGTTTCTTCGTGAGGCGACTCCAGATCCAACGAGAAGATGGACTTCCCAACCTGATCCGCCAGCAGCCGCACCAGCCCCCTCTCCACCGGCGTTCGGGCGACGACTCCCTCGATGAGAATCTCTCTGACGCCGGGAAACCGGCCGCGGCAGTCCATGGAACCGGTCAGGAGAGCTTCATAGAGTCTCAGGCGAACTCCCGCTGCGTCTTCCCAGGCTTGCTCCTCCAGCCTCTTCTGGTAGGCGAGGAAGAACCGTATCAACCGGTTCGCTTCGTCCTGTCTGCGGTCCTCGCGCTGGAGATGAAGGCGAATCAGGGGTTCGCTGGTCAGGCCCCGGCCCTTGAGCATCGACACCCAGGCTTCGGCCTCGGAAAGGGGTAGCGGTTGCTCGGCGCCGTTCCCGCCGGGTGCCTGGAGTTGCTCCTCAAGGACCGACTCCAACAGACACCTCCTGCCGGTCTCCGAGACCACTCTCCGGCCGGATCCGATCTCCCGGAAGAGGGCGCGGGTCAAGTCCTGAAACGTGAGGATCGGGATTTCGAAGGTGCGGGGGTTCGCCTTCAGAAACGCCTGCACCAACTGGTGTTTTCGCCAGCGGGAGGCGACGACGTAGAGGAATTCGGGCGACCGTCCGGGGGCCGGATGAAGACGCTCCTCAAGCAGCCGCCGCGACCGGTCCGCCGCGGCGGGACCATGATGGATGACAACCTCTCCCACCGGTTCAATTTACCCTGCGGGACTGACCCGGGGGGAGCGGCGTCTTTCAGGCGCCGATTAGGGGGGACTTGGGGGGACGGAGTCCCCACTCCGCGTAGCGTCTTCCAACCAGGCGAAATAAAGAATGGAGGACGAGAATGTCACCTGCAGAAGAGCAGGCGACAAGAAAGTCACCTGTCCCAATGGGCGATTGGAAATCGCCCCTCCTGTCACCGGGCGCGTTCGATGTAGCGGCCTTGGGAGGGGTCAACGCGGATCAGCTCTCCCTCACGGATGAATGGCGGCACCTGGACCGTGACGCCGGTCTCCAGCTTGGCCGGCTTGGGAGAATTGCTGGCGGTGGCGCCCTTCAGTTCGGCCTCCGTTTCCACCACCTTCAACTCGACGGTGGCGGGAAGCTCCACGCCGATGGGCCGACCGTCGAAGAACTCCACCGTGATGGCCTGTCCTTCCTTGAGGTAGTCCCAGCTCGCGGCCAACGTCGCCCGGTCCAATCCGATCTGCTCGTAATTTGCAGTGTCCATGAAATGGCAGACGTTCCCGTCCCGGTAAAGGAGCTCCATTTCCCGGTGGTCCAGCGTCGCCCGGTCCACGGCGTCTCCGGAGGCGTAACGGTGCTCGTAGGACGCTCCTGTCCGTAGATTCTTCAGCAGGACCCGGACAAAAGCGGCTCCCTTTCCGGGCGCGCGGTGCTGGGACTCCCGGACCCGGTGGGGCTCGTTCTGATGGATGATGATCATCCCTTTTCGGATCTGCGTGGCGTTGATCATGGCCGGCTCACGATATCAGACCGCGTTTTGGCGTTGCAATTTGCCCCGGCACTGGTGTCCGGAGTCGAAATTGTTTGAAACCGTTTCGGTCCGAGTGCCGTCTCTGTTGTTGGACCTCAAAACAACGGCAACTTTCGGCCAAAATCCATCTGTAACACTAGGAGACGACTATGAACACCTTCGACGGGTGCGACCGGAAACGAATCTCAGGCTTCCTGGGCAACACCCTGGATTTGGATGACAAACTGGAATTCCTCATGCACATCGATACTTGCGCCGCCTGCTGGAATCAGATTTATTTGGCGACGAAAGCCCGATATCAGCAGAACACCAATGTCGTTCAACCGCCGATTGGACGCCGCGCCGTTCGCCGCAAGCCCCGGGCCAAGCAGGCCGTCTAGGAGCCTACGGCGCAGACTCCTAGCGGGCAGCAGTGGTTCTCCCCAGCCGGCCCCGCACCGCTGCGCGCAGCATTCTTCACGGGAGCTTCCTTTGACAATTGGGGCGGAAAGCTCTATATCAATTGGACGAAAGGAATGGGAGAAAAACCGAAGTGATCTGGTTGAGCTTGGGACTTTTGTTGGCAGGCACGTTGATCCTCACCGTGGTGGGCTGGTCCAGCGGAACCGGCCGCCTCGCCACGCTGGCGCACCGAGGTGGCGTCCTGTTGCTCCTGGCCGGCATGGCAATGGCCATGATCGCCATTTAGGGCTTGTCGAGATGGCGCTGGAGGAGATCCGGGACATCGAATTGCTGGGTGACGGTGTCGTCTTCCAGTATCTGGTCTTCTCGTTGCGGTTGGAAGGGGCGACCAAGAGGATCGCCCGCGGCTCCAACTACATCAGTTCCGGCGTGGACAGCGAAGAGGCCCTGATCCGCTGGACCCTGCAGGATTTGGACGAAGCGGGATTCCTGGATGCGGGTGGAGAGTTCACGGTCCAGGGCGGAGGGTCGGTGGCCCGCAATCCCTACTACGGAACTCTCACTCTCTTCGGAAAGAACACGGCATACGGCGCTGATCCGGACCGGGAGTCCCTGGCCCAGTCCTTCAAGGCGGCTTTTCCTGACTACGAGGTTTCCTGGTTCGGTCCGGACGTTGCGCCTCCTCCCAAGCCAAGGCCCAAGGTGAAACGGCGACGCCCGGTGAAACGCCGACGGCCATTGAAACGCCAACGTGCCAAGTGAGATAATAGTTTCGGGATGCAAGTCGACGTTCTTAAAGACCGCAGCACCATCAAGCGGAACGACAAGCGGAAGCGAAAGCCGGCGCTGGTTGCCGTCATCAACGACTGCTGCACCGGCTGCTCCGGTTCTCCCGCCTGCGTCGATTACTGCCCCATCGAGAACTGCATGATCTGGATCCCGGACGACGACCATTCGCCCTTCGGCCGGATCGAGGTCGATCCTCTCCTCTGCATCGGCTGCAAGCTCTGCACCAGCAAGGGCCCGGAGGGAACCTTCCTGGACGGATGTCCTTGGGACGCCATCGACATGGTGGCGATCAAGGGCTACGAAGGCAGTCACGGATCGCTTCCCTACTGATCCGCCTCCCCGTTCCCTGAAATCTTCTCGTCTCGCGGATTCTCTCTCTTGAGTATGGCTTCACGAGTCAGGTGCGCCTGGCTGCGGATGCTTTCGTTCTCCTCCCCGGCACCCAGATAGGGTTCGAGCAGTTCCAGATCTTCCTCCGATCCAACCAGATAGAGGGCCCGGAGCGCCTCCCACAGATGGACCGGGTCCGGCACCAGTACCATCAGTTCGGCGCCCACATCGACTTTCTGCCCATCCTCGGCCAGGTTCTCCGCCGTCCCGGAAACGGGAGCTCGCACCGCCAGGGACACCTCCCCCTGTTCGATCTCCGCCACGGGGGAACCGCTCTTGATCTCGTCACCCGACTCGACCAACAACGTCAGACCGCCGGCCTGAGGACTCTTCACGACCCAGGGCAGGAGCATGGACCGGAACTCGGGCCGTCCCCGGTCGTCGCCGAAGCGGACCAGGGAAAGGGCAGCGTTCCGGCGAACCAGAGGATTGGAGTCCTCCAGAAGCCCCGCCAGCCGCTGGCGGAAGTCTTCCGATGCGGCGTCCTGCCCCATGAGCCAGGCGGAAAGGTTCCGGATCTCCGGCTGGTCATGCCCTGCCAGTTCCATCACTCTGGCGTACCATCGCCGGGCATCCGGGTCCCCTCTGCCGATCCGTTCTCCCAATTGGGCCAATCCATGTTGCATCCGCCGGGGACTGGTCTCGTCGTTGAGGTACTCCTCCAGCTCGGCGTCGTCCAGGGTGCGTCCAAACCACACGTCGTGCCAGAACAGTCCCGGAACCAGGACGAACGCCAACAGGGAACCGAACACGAGAAGATGGGTCTTCAGGGAAACTTTGCGGGCGCCGGATCCCTTATTGGGCATAGAGGTGATAGAGCATGACGTAGATGATCACGCCGGTGATGGAGACGTAGAACCAAATAGGAAGCGTCCAGCGGGCGATGCGCCGGTGAGCCCCGAAGTCCTCCCGCCACGCCCGGACCACGGTGACGGCCGCCAGTGGAACCACCGCCGCCGCCAGAGTGGCATGGGTCACCAGAATCAGCAGGTATGCGGTCCGGATCCAGCCGGTTCCCGGAAACGGCTTGGACCCGGCGTGATAGTGGTAGACGACGTATGAGACGAGAAACAGGGCCGAGACGCCCACCGCAGCCAGCATGAAGCCCTTGTGCGCCTGCACCCGGCCCCGGCGAATCATTGCATACCCCACCCCCAGCAAGGAGGCGCTGAGCGCATTGAGACCGGCATTGAGCGCCGGCAGGTCCGAAAAATTCATCAGGCCAGGCCCCGCAGCCCGGGTCGCCGGACCAGCCACAGGGAGACGCCGAATACCACCAGTGCGAAAAGCAGGGTCACCAGCAAGGAAACAGTGAAGGAGGGGAGGCTGATTCCCAGAGTCGGCCCCTCCGAGTGAAGAGCATGCCAGAGCAGCGAAACCTCGTAACTGAGGGGATTGATCCGCATCAGAAGCTGGATCCAGGAGGACGCCCCCGAGAAGGGGAAGAGGGCGCCGGAGAGGATCCACATGGGAACCAGCATCAGGTTCATGACGGCGTGGAAGCCTTGAACCGACTCGCTCTGCCAGGCGATGACGAATCCCAGGCCGGTCAGGGAGAGGGCAATCAGCGCCATGACGCCCATCATCCACAAGATCTGAACGAGGCCGAGGGAAATACCCGCCAGGGGCGCCAGGAGCAGGAAGACGAGACCTTGCAGGAAGGCCAGGGTCGCTCCGCCCAGGATCTTCCCCAACACCACGCCGGCCCGGGAGACGGGCGATACCAGCACCGAGAGCAGAAACCCTTCCCGGCGATCTTCGATCAGGGAGATGGTGGAGAAGATGGCGGTGAAGAGGAGCATCAGGAGGATGGTCCCGGGATAGAAGTAGACCAGGTAGTGGAGGTCATCGGGCGCCGCCGCCGGACGGAAGGTTTCGCCCACTCCCGATCCGATGAGAATCCAGAAGACCAGAGGAGTGCCCAGCGCGCCGACCAGCCGGCCTCGCTGGCGGTAGAAGCGAATCACCTCCCGGCGCCATAAAGTCGCAACCGCATGTGCCATATCTTGGGTGTTATATCAGTCGGCCGCCGGAGCCGCCACGATATTCGTCTGGCGGTCCGCACGCATTTTCGAGAGAATGAGGTTAAATCCCGGCGAGTGGCTGCACCCACGGCGGGATACTATCCTTGCGGCAAGGAGATTCAAATTGAGCGAGAAGGAGAATCTGACACCCGCCGAACGAAGACGCCTTCTGTCGCAACAATTGGGCGTCATGGAGGAAGAGGGCAAGTGGGTCGCTTTCCGGGGCGACTACCAAGCCATTGTCGCCGACGGGACTCCAATAAATCACGTCCTTCATTTGATGCTCAGTTTCTTCACCGTCGGCCTGTGGGCGATCATCTGGATGGTTGACATCTCATTCCACAAAGAAACCAAAGAGTTCGTCAGGGTGGACATCAAAGGGAACGTGACCGTCACCAAGATATAGCCGTCTTCACCATCCGGCGGACTCGTCAATTCCGATTTCGAAGCGATAGGCCTCCCATTCAACATGCACATGAAAACTCTCACATTGGCGGCAACGTTTGCGCTTCTGGCGGCATCGAACACTGTGGCCCGGCAAGATTCGGGCTCTCCCCATGTCCACCTGGAGCCGCTGGAATCGGAACCGCCGCTTCGGATCGGCAACCGGAAGCAGCTCCTGGTGGACAACCACGTCCTCACCGCCTGGTACAACGTCGAGCGGGTTCAGGGCGTGCTGCAGAAACATCCCGCCAACCCGCTGATGGAGGCGGACGCCCCCTGGGAGGAGACGGCACGGAAAAGCTGGGGAATCCAGCTAGGCACCGGCATCTACGATCCCCGGGACCGGAAGTTCAAGATCTGGTACCAGATCGAACAGCACACCGGCGGCAACGTGGCCGCCTACGCCGAGAGCGAGGACGGCGTGACCTGGGTGAAGCCGGACCTGGGACTGGTCCGCTACCAGGGAGCGATGCACAACAACGTCCTGCTCCATGCGGACCATCTGGGGAAGCGCCCCCTCGCCGGCGCCATTCGGCTGATCCAGGACCCGAGAGAGCGGCCTCCGGAACGCCGGTTCCTCACCTGCGGGGTTCCCCCCTACCACCGGGACGGTGGCCGTTTCGGCGGCTGGAACGGGATGGCCTACAGCGCCGACGGCCTTACCTGGAACCAGATGCCCGGCGGCCTTCGCGGTGGGGGAGGAGGAGGAAACCCCAGCATCGTCTGGGATGAGGACCTGGAGAAGTACGTCCTGTTTCACCGGCAGTTGACGGAGAAGGCCGATCCCGAGACCGGAACCGGTCCCCGCTACATCGTCCGGCAAGAGAGTCCGGACCTGGTGCAATGGTCCCCCCGGCAGACGGTGTTCCACCCCATGAGCGAACGCTGGCCCGAAGTGGAGAGCATGAAGGTGATCCGCTACGAGGGCGTCTACCTGGGGCTGCCCTCCATGCTGGACAACTACGTGAGGGGAGACGTGGAACAGCACCTGATCGTCAGCCGGGACGGGTATCGCTGGGATCACCCCTTTCCCGAAGAGGCGTTCATTCCCCAGGGAGAAGAGGGCAGTTGGGACGACCGGATCATCTGGTGGCCCTCCATGATCGTGCATGGAGAAAAGATGCTCTTTTACTACGCCGGCGCCCGATACAGCCACGGTTCCAAGAACGTGCCCCTGGACCGGCGCCAGATCCGGATCGGGTTGGGCTGGGTGCCGAAGGATCGGCTCATGGGGCTCCGGAGCCGGGAGCGGCTGGAGGGGAAAGGGGCTTTCCTGACCCGGCCGATCGTGGTGGATGGGGACGAGCTGGTCGTCAACGCCGAGGTCGGCGGGGAGCTCAGGGTCGAAGTGGTGGACCCCACGGCGAGGCAGTTCGACACCGGGAAAAAGGTCCACATGAGCCACTACATCAGCGCCGCCGAGCAGAAGCTGGAGGGATTCCGACGCGAGGACTGCGACGTGATCCGGGGGGACGGTCTGGCTCACCGGGTGACGTGGAAGGGCCGCTCGGTCGCCGCCCTCAGAGGGAAGGCCGTCCGTCTGCGGTTCCTGTTCCGGGACGCGACCGTCTGGGCGTTTCAAGTGGCGGACACCCGGAATAGTGTCCGTTAGCGGACACTTTGTCCCGGAAACGGACACCAAGAGGATAGCGCCAAGACAGTCAACATCCTCTCACGGATTGACGTCAGGGCTACCCAGTGTTACCGCAGCACTAGAAGGGCGTATCTTGACTGTCAAGTCCTCAATTTCTCTCACTGACGAGCAACACGCCTTGGCCAAGGCGTTGGTGGATTCCGGACGGTACTCCAGTGTCAGCGCCGTCATTCAGCAGAGCATTGAACAACTGCGACAGCGTTTGGGAGTCGAAGATCTGGAACACAGGGCGCTCAATGAAATCCTGTCCCGCCGCCGGTCCGGAAAGTTTGTCGGAGCGGAAGAAATGGATAAGCGGTTGAACAGGAGGCTTGCCGGCAAGCGCCGTACCCATGGCGACAGACGCAGGAAACACCGATCTTGACCTTCGAATCTTAACAGCGCGTGGCAAAAGTCGTCACGGCACTCGACCGTCCCTGCATCCCGGCGGACGGCGTTGCTATAGGCTCACATACTCCCGGTATGCACCCAAATCGCGCCTTGTCCGGCGGGCGCAGGAACGGTCTCGGTGCTCGCGGGATTTTCACCACGGGCTGTTAACCCTTGACGGCCACCACGAGCCCCGTGGACCAGGACAGCCGGAACGACGTCAACGCAGGATGATTCTGAACGCGTTCCAGCAGCGCGTCCACTTTCGGGGGGTGATCGGGCGGCCAGGGCGGAGCCGGCAACAGGTCGTCAATGACGTAGATTCCTCCCTTGTTCAGAAGGTCCACGGCTTTCTGGAAGTCCCAGAATTTTCCGGCCCAGGCGTCGGCGAAGACCAGATCGAATCGCGATCCCCGCAGGGAATCCATGACGTCGGCTCCATCTCCTTCGCGAAAATCCACACGCCCATCCGTTCCCAGATGGCGTTTCGCCACCTCCAGGCACGCCGGATCGATGTCGACTGTGATCAGCTGCGAGTCCCGATTCATCCCGTCGAGGATCCAAGCCGTCGCCAGCCCCGTCCCGGTTCCCAACTCCAGGATCCGGCCTCCCGGCTTGGAGGCCGCCAGGGTTCGGAGCAAAGAGCCGGTCTGGTAATCGGAACCCATGCTGAACTCGAGGCGGCGGGTGTCCTCTTCGATCTCCGGGAGAACGGCTGGTGGCTCAATATAGGTGCTGTCGTCCATAGTTTTTCCGCCTGTTGTCCTCGAGTCCCGCAGGTGGCCCCAGAAAACACCAACTGGTATAGTCTCGCCGCCTGAGAGGACACATGGAAGTCTCCCCGGATCTTTTTCGCAACGTGGCCGGCTGTTTCGCCACGGGCGTGACTGTGGTCACGACGCAGGACCGGGAGGGTATTCCCTACGGCCTCACCGTCAACTCGTTCACTACGGTTTCCCTGGATCCCCCTCTGGTCCTGGTCTGTCTGGACAACGGCCTCACCGGACTGGACATCTTCCTGGAGAGCGGCCGCTTCGCCGTAAATATCCTGACAAAGGACCAGCAGGACGTTTCCAACCATTTCGCCAGCCGCGGAACCGACCGGTCTCGCGGGCCCTATGCCCCCGGTCAAACCGGCGTTCCCGTGGTGACCGGCTCCATGGCCTGGTTCGAGTGCGCGACCGTCCACCAGTACGCCGGCGGAGATCACGTGATTCTGGTGGGCGAAGTCAAGGCCACCCGCCTCGGTGACTCCGAAGCGGAACCCCTCCTCTTCTACCAGGGCCGCTATCGGGAAATCGCTTCGGCCTAGACCTGAAACTCTCGGCCGGTCTCCCGGATGAAGACATCTTCCAGGGTCGGTTTGCCCAGTGAGACCGCCTGGATCTCACCCGAGAACTCTTCCATCAAATCCCGGATCAACTCGTGGCCTCGGCGCTGCTCTATCCGAACCGCCCCGTTCACGACCGATACGGGACCCTGAAACCGCCCCTGGAGTTCGGCCTGCAGACCGTTGGGGTCGCTGGAATGAAGGACGATCACGTCACCTCCGATCCTCTCCTTGAGCTCCACCGGGCTCCCTTCGGTCACGACCTGCCCCTGGTCCAGAATGACGAGGCGGTCGCAGACCTCGGCCTCTTCCATCAGGTGGGTCGTGAAGAGGATGGTGATCCCCGCCGAGTCGCGAAGACCGGTCAGATGTTCCCAGAATTCTTGGCGGATTTGAGGATCCAGACCCGCGGTCGGCTCATCCAGCAGCAGGATCCGGGGACGATGCAACAGTCCCTTGGCCAGTTCGGCCCGCCGCCGCATCCCGCCGGAAAGAGTTCGGACGCGGGAGTCTCGCCTCCCGCCGAGATCGAACTGTTCCAGTAATTCGTCGACCCTGCCCTTGAGACGTGCGCCGCTCAGACCATGCAGGCGGCCTTGGCAAGCCAGATTCTCGGCCACCGTCAATTCCTGGTCGAGACTGTTGGTCTGGAAGACGACACCGATGCGGCGCCGCACCCCGGCCGGGTCCTTCGCCAGATCCAGACCCGCCAGCCGGACCTGTCCGGCCTGGGGTTGCAACAAGGTGCAGAGAATCCGGAAAAGGGTGGTCTTTCCGGAGCCGTTGGGTCCCAACAGCCCCAGAATCCGCCGCCGCTCCAGGGAGAAGCTGATCCCGTCCAGGGCCTTGCGGTCACCGTAACGGAAGGCGAGATCCCGGACGTCGACGAAGGCTGCCGACGCGGACGTGGCGTTCGATTCGGGTTCCGTGGGCCGGGAGGCAGACATTGGTACAGGTGTCCTTCCCTCAGATCCGATCCAGCGCCATCAGGACCATGAGGAGGGGGAGATAGACTACGGAGGTCTTGAGGAGATGGAGAGCCGAGGCGCGGGACCGGGTCCTGCTCACACGGAGCCCTGACCAGAGGAGGACACCCCCCAGGACGACGGCGCCGGCTGCGTACAGAGAGCTGCTGAGCCCCACCTGGGTCGGAAGCAGGCTGACAGGCACCAACAACAGGATGAAGATCAGGATCTGACGCGCTGTTTTCCTTCCTCCGGGGTCCGTCCGGGGCAACATCCGGAACCCCCCTCGCCGATAGTCGTCCCGGTAAACCCACGCGATGGCCAGAAAATGAGGATACTGCCAGAGGAAGAGCACGGCGAAGAGGATCCACGCTTCCGGATCCAACGTGCCTCTGGCGCCCGCCCAGCCCAGGAGTACGGGAGCCGCACCCGGGAAGGCGCCGATGGTGGTGCAGAGGGGCGACTTTTTCTTGAAGGGCGTGTAACCGAAAAGGTAGAGCGCGGCGGACGCCAACCCCAGGCCCCCGGTGAGCGGGTTCGCCGCCGCCGTGAGATACAATCCTCCACCCAAGGTGAGCACCACCCCGAAAATCAAGGCCTTCGCCGGCGTGATCCGGCCCGCCGGCAGCGGCCTGCTTCGGGTCCGTTGCATCCGCGCGTCCACCTCACGCTCCAGGTACTGGTTCGAAACGGCGCAACCGGCGGCCAAGAGGGTCGTCCCCACCATGGTGTGGACCAGAAGAACGAGATCGACGCTGGGGGAAGCCAGGTAGAAGCTGACCAGGGCCGTCACGGCCACCATCAACGTGACCCGGGGCTTCGTCAACTCCAGATAAGCCAACATGCGGTCCAACTCCGGTAACGGACGACGTCGGGTCGGGCCAAGGCGCCGACCCTCATTCAACGGCTCGCCGGCGCGGCAGTCGTCTCCGCGGCATCACTGGCGTTCGAAAAAGAGATCTGCAGGGTGAGCAGCACGGCCGTTGCCAGCAGGATTGCCCCCAGGGCCAAGTGCACGGTGGTCAGGAGGACCCCAATGGGGTGTGGCTGCGCCGCACCCATCCTCACGACGCGGGCCCATAATGCACCAATGCCCAACAGGAACTGAAGCAACACCAGAAAAAAGAGGGCGTACGCCCCGCTCGAGAACCCTCTGAGGCTCGGACTCCTGAGCACCTTCGCAGCCGCCACCAGCAGCAGGGCTCCCGCCACGACGGCCCCGCCCAAGTGGGACAGGAGCGCGTGCGTCACCAGAGTGACTCCCTTGCTGCCCTCGCTGGTCCCCGTGTGCCTGACCAGCGCTCCCAGAATCAACTGAAGGTAGACGGCTGCCGTGGCCACTCCGCAGAAAATGGCCTCTCGCCGGTTCTCCCCGGGACGGAATCGCGAAAGCTCGCGGCGCTGCCAGTCGCGGGAGGTGACCAGAGCGATCACCACCACGGTGCAGAAAAAGAGCTGAGCGAGACAAGCATGCAGGACCGAAATGGCGACGGGTAGATACAGCAGTACGGTGAAACCACCCAGCAGAGCTTGGGCCAGGACCATCCCCACGGCGGTCCAGCCCAGGCGCCGGACTCGGAGCCGCGGCTCCACCCGGCCCAGCCAGATGGCCAGAATCAAGGTCAGAATCGCCACCGTCGCGGCGATCAGGCGGTGGGAATGCTCGTAAAAGACGCCTCCCACCATCTCGGGCATAAGACTCCCGTGGGAGAGGGGCCAGTCCGGGACCGAAAGGCCGGCGTCATTGCTCGTGACCAGCGCTCCGGCCACCAACAGAACGAAGGTGGCCACGACAGTCACGACTGCGAACCTGTGTACCGTATGAAGATTCTGAGGTCCCACGCTGGAACTGCCTTGTGAGATACGGCCTGTTGGGAGGGGGGCATTCGCCGCCCCCACTATCTTTCTTCCGGTCCCGCGTCACTTGACTGTGACGCTGGCGTTCGGCGGCCAGGACGCCGCCCCATTCTCGAAGAATGCGTATCAGCCGGAGAACTCGAAGCTGACTTCCTTGGCCTCGCTGGCCTGGACCGTCACCTGCTGTTCCTGGACCCCGAACTTCTCGTGCCAAGCTTCGATCACGTAGTCGCCCGGCGGGAGGTTCTTGATCTCGAAAGCTCCGTCGGTTCCCGTCACTGCGTAGTAGGGATGGGGCACGACGCCGATATAGGCCTTCATCCAGGGATGCACGTTGCACTTGACCGGAATCATGACCTCGGCGCGCGGGAACGAGCGGATGAGCGGCTTGCCCTTGGCCCGCTGCGACTGGTTCCACTCCCGGTTGTTCCTGGGGAGCGGATGAACGTTGTGCGTGGTTCCGTCGCTGTTGAGAACATGGAGCTTCTGCCGGGTCTGGATTCCGAAGACGTGGGGCGTGTAGATGCAACCCTTCTGGTCCAGCGTGACCGGTTCGGCAGGCGTCTCGAAGCCGTACTGCTCGAGGCCGGTCTTGACCCAGACGAAGGTGTTGGTCAAGGCGCCGTCGTCCCCGATCAGGACGTCCTGACTCCGCACGATACCCGAATGCTCCTTGACGCAGACCGGATCGGCATCCATGCGAATGCGGGCGTTTTTCGGCACGGCGCCACCGAAGCTGACCTTGCCCGCCACCGAACCGGCTTGAGACAGGTCGGGAGCCGGCTTCATGTCTGCTGCAGGCGCCGGCGCCTCGTCAGCTGCGGGTTCCGCGTCTCCTCCGCCGCCGCCGCATGACGCCGCCAGCAGTCCCGTTACCATTAATGCGAAAATGAACTTTGCTCTCTCCATGGTCTTCTCTCCTGGAAGATTGTCTATGCCGAACGGGCGGTCTAAGCATTGCGGCCCGTGACGCCTCTTGTCACGGGCCCTCGTGGATCATCGACCTCTGAGCCGACGCTGTTCCTGCCGCGTGAACTGGAACATGTATCGTAGCACAAGGTCGGCGTGGTCCTTCTCGTAGTCCTTCATGCTGGGGAGGTCCGCCAGAGCGAAGATCCAGCGGTCGTCCTGGCGCTCGAACAATCCCGAGGGCATGGAGGTACCCGGCTGAATAATCTCCGGATGGACCATCCAGCGTCGGGTCCAGTCCGGCTGCAGGCGTTCACTCACCAGCTCGAAGCTGGGCGCCGTCGCATTGCGGTCATGCTGCGGGTCGCCGGTCGCGTGGCACCGCAGGCAGGGCGCCGCCGGGTGAGTGAAGAGCTGGCGGGCCATGGTCAACTCCCGCTGCGACAGCGGTTCCAGCGTCTTGGGCAGATAGGGCAGCGGCTGCTGCGCCAGCGCTCCGAAGAAACGCACCAGCTTTTCCACCTCCCCATCGGAGAGGGTGAAGGTGGGCATCCGGATCTGGAGGTAGGGCCGGACACCGTTGCGGTTCGTCCGCTCCTCGTCAAGGGCCGGGTTCTTCAGGAAACGAGTCAACCAGTTGGGGTCGACTCTGGCTCCCTCGCCGACCAATGGCGGAGGCAGTTGCTCGCGCCAATCATCCTGCTGGTACAGCGGCAGGCTCTTGACCACGGGCTGCTGCCCAGGCGCCACCTGGTGGCAACCCATGCAGTTGTACTTGAGGATGATGTCCCAGCCCTCCTGGATGTGACTCCTCTGATCTCGGGGCCGGTAGTGATAGCGCTCCGGAACCCGGTCCTCCGGCGTCACGCTTCCCAACAGGTAGGTGGTGAGCTGGGTGATTTCCTCCGGGTCCAGACCGAAGTCGGGCATTCGGAGCCGCTCCAGCGGCTCCTTGATCTTGCCCTCGTCGTAGACGGCCGGATTCTCCATCTTCCGCTCGAAGAATCCCTTGTGGTTGTACCAACCCTCCCGCTTGGCGGTCTGGGTGAGCAGCGCAAAGTCGAGACGCTCCAGAGGTTTGCTCCCCTCTTCCGTGAGATCGGTCCCGATCTTGCCTTCCTCCTCCAAGGTCGCGATCTCGTGGCAGCCGGCACAGCCGAAGTGCCGGATCATGGCGCGTCCCTTGGGCGCCAGTTCCGAATCCTCCAGCCACGCCGCGGCAGCATATTCGGCTCCCGGAGCCTGGCTCTTCAGATAAGTCGCGATGTCGCGGCTCTCCTCCATGGACAGGCGCAGGTTGGGCATGACCGTGGGGTTCTGCACCTGGAGATTGCTTCCGCACACGGGACATTCGTTGTTCTGAAGGTCGAAGCGGAACGGTTTCCCGGCGGACGCATAGTCCTCGGGTGTGATGTCCCGCTTTTGGACCGGACAATAGGGGAGCGTCCGTTCCCGTGGATTGTGGATCCAGCGAACCAGGTAATCATAGTTCACCTTGTCGCCGACACGGCTCAGATTGGCCGCGAAGGTCCCTCCGACGGCCTCATCCCCTTCGCCAATGGCGTGACAGGCCATGCACCCGCGGGTTTCAAACAGGACCTGGCCCTTTTCCGGATCGCCTTGTGCCTGATCCTCCAGATTTCCGTTGACGCCGGACTGCCAGACAAAGGCCGCAATCGCCTTAGCCTGATCCTCTTCCAGGCGAAAACGCGGCATTTTTGTCGTGGGCCGAAACGTGTGGGGATTCTCGACCCAGCCCGGCAGCCAGTCACGCCGCACCTTGACCCGAACCTCCTTGAGATTCGGCCCGGGGGTCTTCACCTCTTCCAGAAGCTGCCGGCCACGTTCCCGTTCCCGGTCGGCCCGGGTGTCGAGGTCGGCCACCCGCAGCGTGAGACGATCGGCCTCCGCGTAGAGACGATTCGCCTCCTCGTTGGTTTCGGCCTCGTCGGCCTGGGCCACCGTCCGCTCGATCAGGAGACGGACGGACTCCTTCTCGCCTTCCAAGGTTGAAATGTCCTTCTGGTTGACCCGCAATGCCAGCTGTTCCTGGTCAAACCCCTGCCTGGGATGACAGCCCCAGCAACCGCGCCAGCGGAACTGCTCGCGGCCCGCACTCAACACCGGGGCCATGTCCAACCGGGCGGCGTCGCCGTGGCACCGCAGGCAGCCGGCTTCCATGTTCTCGGGTGCGTAGAGCGGCCAGAGCCAATGCTTGTACCGTCCGTGGCCAGTCTGGGTGCTTACGGTTCCGATTCCGTTGCCGTTGTGGCAGGGCGAGCAGCCGTAGACTTCCGTATCGTGAACCTGCAATAACTCCTTCCGGGGATGGCTGGCGAAGAGTTCGATCCCGCCCATGTCGGCGGCCCGGATCGGAACCGGCTCGGTGATCCCGAGGTGACACGTCTCGCACCGGTCCACCAGGCCCATGTCTCCATTGTGGATCTGGTGGATCCCGTACTCGAAGTCCTCCAGCGAATTGATCAGGCCCTGAACCTGGCTGGCCGTGAGCCCTTCCATGCGGTTGGACACGTAGGTCTGAATTTCCCGCCGGACCTGGCTCGGCCGCTGCAGCACCGCCGCTTTCCGGGCCCGAACCCGTCCTTGCCGCTCTTTCAGGGAATTGAACATCTCCTCCAACTCGAGGTAGTTCAGCTCCTGAGGGGCACCTTCTCCGGGAAGCAGGACCTCATGGCTTCTCTGCTCCAACTGGTCACGGTCTTCTTCGTACCCTTTTCTGGCCGATCCGGACGTGGTCTCGATCAGGTAGATGGTGGCCTGAATCTCGCTCCGGGCCGTGGTGAAGGTCTTTTCGATGGCGCGGAGCTGGCCGTCGATGGCTTCCTCCTCAACCGCGATCTCTGCCAGTTGGGGGCCGACGGCGGCTTCGGCTTCCTGTTGCTGCCGCAGCAGGTCCTGGTACCCTTCCGAAGCCTTGATCTCCTCTTCCTGACTCGCCTGCCGCGGCTTCAGGCCTCGCAAAAAGGTGGAATAGCGCCCGACGAACTCGTCCTGGTAGGCCCTCCAGGGCCTGAGGCCCCAACCTTCTTCATAGAAGGCCCAGATGAGCGTCGCCATCAGCAGCAGGGAACTCACCGCCATGGGACCAGCCAGCGAGGAATTGACGATGGGATCTTTTTCCGGCACCGGCCGTTCCCAGAAGGGTCCGCGGGACCCTCGCCGGGAAAATGGACGCCGGAGCAGCGCGATCAGACGTTGAACCATGGGGTTACCCAGACGTTTTTAATGCGAAAAACCAAACGGAGAATGATCTTGATCGGAAGCGCCAACATGATCAGCAGCAGGGTCTGGAGGAGGATGTACTGGATCAGGGTCATCCTGGCATAGATCTTCCGATTGAACTCCGTGGAAAGGATCAGCTTGTGGAGGAGAAAGCCGAAGACCGCCAGATAGAGACCGATGGCGACGGCACCCACCACGGCAACGTACGGCTGCTGGATGATGCCCAGGAGCTCATGCAGATCCCGGTTGGTCTCGAAGACCAGACGGTGGTGGTCCCAGGTCGCTCCGGGCCAGAACCACATCCAACCAGGCCCGCGGATGAAGGTCCCGATGACGATCATGACGCTCCACAGAACCAGAAAACCGAAACAGAAGGCCAGGATGGCGAATTTTCTCTGACGGAACGTGTAATAACCGTTCCCCAGAGGATTGGTGTCGATGTAGGGGATGGCCATCAGGCCGACGATGATGAGCGTCGGCATCAGGACCCCGGCGATCCAGGGATCGAAATAGACCAACATCTCCTGCAGGCCCAGGAAATACCACGGCGCCTTGGACGGGTTCATGGTCAGGTTGGGATTGGCCGGCTCCTCCAAAGGGGCGTTGAGGGTGATGGACCAGACCATCAGAATCACCGTGACGATTACGGTGGCCAGCAACTCCACCCTCAGCAGGTAGGGCCAGACGTGGAGCTTCCGCTCCCAACCTTTCCGAAACGGCTCGATTTTCCGGTAGTGGCCCCGGGCCGCCTTGGGATCGGCCTCCAGCTCGACGATCAACCGGTCGGTCGCAAACGCCTGCCGGAACGCGTACCAAGTGAAGAAGGGGACCAACACGATCATGGCCACAATGGGAATGTTGTCGGGCAGGGAGACGATCGCCCAGAGCTGATACCAATCCATGTCTATGTCCTCGCTTCACCCGGCAGGCAGCCCGCGACAGGGCTATCCTGTAGGAGAGCTCACCTCCTGACGCGCTTGATCTCCGATTCCAGCATGACCGGCGCCGGACCGGAGATGCTTCCGTCCTTTCGCACCCGCCAGAAATGGACGGCCAAAAATGCCACCAACAAGAAGGGGATGGCGATGCAATGCCAAATGTAGGCCCGCAACAGGGCGTTGGCATCCACGATGGACCCACCCAGCAGGGCAAACCTCACGTCGTTGTAGGCCGTGATCCCCAACTCGGGACCGAAGGGGCCCTCGTGTCCCAGCAAGGGCGTGGCGCGGGCCATGTTGGTCCCCACCGTGACCGCCCAGAAACCCAACTGGTCGTCCGGCAACAGGTAGCCGGTGAAGGAGAGAAGCAGGGTCAAAACCAGGCAGATCACGCCGACGGTCCAGTTGAACTCCCTCGGCGACTTGTACGAGCCGGTCAGAAACACCCGGAACATGTGGAGCCACACCGTCAGGATCATCAGGTGGGCGGCCCAGCGATGCATGTTGCGCAGCAGGCCGCCAAAGGGGACGTCGTTGTGAAGGAACATGATGTCCGCGTACGCCTGACCCTTGGTGGGATGGTAGTAGAACATGAGGAAGATGCCGGTGATGGTCAGGACCAAAAAGAGGTAGAAGGAGAGTCCACCCATGCCCCAGGTGAAACGAAAGCGGACGGCGTCCCGGTTGATTTTGGCCGGATGCAGGTGCAGAAAGACGTTGGTCAGAACCGCCAGGGAACGGTTGCGGGGCGTGTCGTCCAGCTTGTGACGAAAGACCGACTTCCAGAGCCGGCTCCCCTTGTATTGCCGGATCGCTTTGACGTCATCCTTCCCTTTATCGACGAAAGATCCGAGGTAGGGATCAAGAACGGTCTGGACTTTGTTGAGGAGTGACTTGAGCTTTCCGGGAGGGGCAGCGGGCTCCACCTCACCCCGTTTTTTCTGGACCATGGTCTTCCTCGCTCAGATCTCCAACGGTTCGTATAATTCTGAAACCGGATTCAGACAGCCAGGTACGACCCTTCTTCCCGGAACTCGCACGGCACTCCCGGCGGACACTTGAAGACCCGGCTCACATCCACCAAGATTTGCCCGTCCGGAGCCAACTCCACGTGGGCCCGGTCCATGGGGCGGGGAGCCGGACCTTCGAAGTTTCTGCCTTCGCTGTCATAACCGCTGCCATGACAGGGGCACTTGAACTTCTGCTCGCTCTCGACCCAGTCCGGGGTACAGCCCAAATGCGTGCAGATGGCGGAAATGACAAAGATCCCTTCCGCGTTGCGCACCACCCAGATGCGGTATTTCTGCTGAAAACGCGTGTCGACACCGAATCCGAAATCGCTCGGATAACCCACCTTGAAGCTGGTCTTGGGCTCGAACAACGTGCGCGGGAAGAAGAACCGCAAGGTCATGAAGAAATTGGCGGCCAGAAAGGTGAATATGCTGGCAAAAGCAAACTTGCGGCGCCGGATCAGGCGTCTCTCGTTCTTGGTGTCTTCATCCGACCGAGTCACTTTTCTTACTGGCATTCTTGATACAACTCGCAGGTTTCAGAACAACGATTCGACTCGACTCCCACCCGGCGTCTTCGACAGTTCCCGAACTGTTAAAACATCCTCCGCCGGACCTTGTCAAGAGCGCCACGGGGCAGGGTCTTGGCCAAGCGCCCCGGTCCACCGGCGAGAGCCTTTGGCCGCTTCACGGCCGTTGACGAAAGGCCATATAAAGGAACAGGGCCAGGAACATCACGGGCGGCACCCCGAGCACCAGGATCCCGGCATTCAAAGTCGAAAACTGGCCCAGTACCTGGGCCGAACTCTTGCACATGGCGCACCCTTGGGCCATTAGTTCGGAATCCGCCCACGAAATCATCCCGAGCACCGCCATGGTGACCGCGGCGCGGCGCAAAACTTGGACCATTTTCCCCCAGCGTGTGTCCACTACGGCTTCAACCCCAGCACACGGGCCCCGTCCGGAAGCGGACCCGCGAACATCAGAATGACGCAGATCAGCAACATGGGAATCAAGGAAACGAAGAGGCTGAACCTCTCGAAACGCAGGTGCATGAAGTAGGCCACGATGAGACCCGCCTTGAAGAAGGAAAGGATCACCAGCGTAGACAACATGAACATGACCGAGAGGTTGACGTAAGCCAGCACCACCTCCGCGACGGTCACCACC
This sequence comes from Acidobacteriota bacterium, assembly GCA_965231825.1. Taxonomy (GTDB): domain Bacteria; phylum Acidobacteriota; class UBA6911; order RPQK01; family JAJDTT01; genus JAJDTT01. Next base: position 1,034,984 of record OZ246889.1, read on the forward strand.
AGGAGCACGACCCAGACCGTCAGATAGAGCCGATTGTGGGAATGTTCGTCACTCATGGACTCGCCCTTTCTCCGGATCTCAGATTACGTTCGACAGCAGATAGACCAAGGGGAAGATGAACATCCACACCAAGTCCACGAAATGCCAGTAAAGGCCGCTTACCTCCACGTCCTCGGAGTCGAAACGGCCGCCCTTGAAACCCCAGGCCACAATCCCCAGATAGATGACGCCGGCGGTCACGTGTGTCATGTGAAGACCGGTCAACGTGAAGAACGTGGCCCCGAACAGCGGGACCCCCCAAGGGTTGCCGAACGGAGTGACGCCATGTTCGATCAACTGCATCCATTCGTAGCCATGGAGCACGATAAAGGCCAGCCCTCCCGCAATGGTGGCCCAGATCCATTTCGCCGCAGTCGCCCGGTTGCCCCGGTGAGCGGCGGCGACGGCCAGGACCATGGTCAGCGAACTGGAGAGCAGGCAGAAGGTCATAACCGAAGCCAGCGCGATGCTGGACGGTTCGAAGGGACGGGGCCAACCCTCGTTGGCGACCCGGACGTAGGTGTAGGCCACCAGCAGCGCCGTGAAGGTCAAGGTGTCGGAGAGGATGAAGAGCCACATCCCCAGCTTCTTGGAGCCGACGGCGAAGGGAGACTTTCCTCCCGCCCAATCGGAAATGCTCGCGTCGTGTGCCTGCTGAGCCATCCATTACCTCCAGAACAAAATGAACAACAGAAGATAGACCCAGAGCCCATCCAGGAAATGCCAGTAGATGGCCGTGACGTTGAGGACGGTGCGGGTCGGCGGACGATCCTGCAGCAGCCTCCGGGACAGATACGCAAGCCCCGCGACGCCGCCCAGCAGGTGGACGCCGTGGGCGCCGGTCAGGATGTAGATGAAAGCGCTGCTGGGATTGGTGCGCAGATAGATTCCGGCACCAACCATTTGCTGCCAGACCACGAGCTGCCCCAGCAAGAAGATGACGCCGAGGCCGGTGGTCGCCAGCCACCATCTGGCAAGGGCGTCCGTTTGACCGTAGAGCCTTCGAGCTCTCTCCAGGGTGAGGCTGCTGGCCAGAAGAACCAGCGTGTTTACCCAGACCAGCGTCGGCAACGCCGTCGGGCGCCAATCGTCCGAGATCCCCTTGCGCACGATGTAGGCGCTGGTAAAGGCGGCGAAAAGCATCGTCACTCCCGCCAGGAGCACCAGCATTCCCGTGTAGTAGCGTTGCTCGGGAACTCCCGGACGTCCTCCCCAGGAATCGCCCCAGCCGCCGCGTCCGGCGGGCAGGGCCGGAGTTCCGGGCGGAACGGGGCCGCGGGGGTCCAATTCACGGACGGCGGTCTTGGGGGCAGGTGTTGCGACGATTGCCATCTCTTAGCCGGTGGACCCGCGCACGTCGGGAGCGGTTTGAGGGACGAAATCTTCCTTGGCGCCCGGGACGCTGTACTCGTAGGGGCCACGATGCACGACCGGGAATTTGCCGCCGAAGTTGTCATGGGGCGGAGGAGAGGGGACCTCCCACTCGATGGTGGTGGCCCGCCAGGGATTCCGTTCTGCTACTCGGCCCTTGAAGAGGCTGTAGACGAAGTTGGCCACGAAGATGATCTGGGCGGCAGCCGTGATGAAGGCGGCCACCGAGATGAACTGCTGCAACGAAACCAGTGGCTGGAGAAAATCGAAGGCGGTCAGTTCGGCGTATCGACGCGGTTGCCCGCCGATCCCCAGATTGTGCATGGGCATGAAAATGCAGTAGACCCCGACAAATGTGAACCAGAAATGCACCTTGCCCCAGAACTCGCTCAGATGGCGCCCGAACATCTTGGAGAACCAGTAGTAGGTGGCGGCGAAGATGCCGAAGATGGCGGCCACGCCCATGATCATGTGGAAGTGACCCACCACGAAGTAGGTGTCGTGGAGATAGACGTCCACCGCGGGCTGGTTCAGGAAGAGACCGGTGACGCCCCCGCTCACGAACAGAGAGACGAAACCCAGGGCATAGAGCATGGCGGTGGTCAATTGGATCCGCCCTCCCCAGAGGGTGCCCAGCCAGTTGAAGGTCTTGATGGCCGAGGGCACGGCCACCGCCGTGGTCGTGAGCGAGAAGACGATTGCGGTATAGGGGCTCATCCCGCTCAGGAACATGTGGTGGCCCCAGACGATGAAGCTGACCGCGCCGATGCCGATGATGGCGAAGGCCATGGCCTTGTAGCCGAACACCGGCTTGCGGGCGAAGGTGGCCAGGATGTGCGAGACGGCGCCCATCCCCGGAAGGATGGCGATGTAGACCTCGGGATGCCCGAAGAACCAGAACAGGTGCTGCCAGAGTAACGGCGAGCCCCCCGTGTGGTCGATGGCCTGATCACTCACCACCAGTCCGCCGGGAATGAAGAAGCTGGTCCCGGCCCAACGGTCCAAGAGCAGGAGAACTCCTGCGGACAGCAGGACGCCGAAGGCCAGCAGTCCCAGGATGGCAGTGACGAACCAGCCCCAGACCGTCAGCGGCAGGCGCATCATGGTGAGGCCCTTGGCCCGCATGTCGATGGTGGTGGTGATGAAGTTCAGTGCGCCCAGCAGCGAGGCTACGCAGAACAGGGCGATACTCACCACCCACAGGCTCTGTCCCGTTCCCAACCCCGGTCCGGCGATCTCCCCCAGCGCGCTCAGAGGAGGATAGGCCGTCCATCCCGAGATGGGGGCTCCTCCCTCCACGAAGAAAGCAGCCATGAGAACGCCCAGAGCCACAAAAGTGACCCAGAACGAGAGCATGTTCAGAATGGGAAAGGCCATGTCGTCGGCGCCGATCTGGATGGGCAGGAAATAGTTCCCGAAGCCGCCCTGAGGCGCCGTGGTCAGGACGAAGAAGACCATGATGGTCCCATGCATGGTGAGCATGGCCAAATAGAACTCCGGCGTCATGATTCCGCCCGGCGCCCCCTCCGGAAAGAGGGTGCCCAGAATGGAGATCTCAGTGCCCGGCCATGCCAGGTTCAACCGAATCAGCACCGACAGACCCACTCCCACCAGAACCGAGAACAGGGCCAGCAGGTAGTACTGGATCCCGATCACCTTGTGGTCGGTGCTGAAGAAATACTTTCGAACCCAGCCTGACGGCGCTTCGTGGTGAGCGGCGTGCGTCTGAACCTCTTCTGCCATATCGGTCACACTCCCTGCGTTTCCGGAACCCTATTCCTCAGCCTGGTCCTTCAGCCATTGGGCAAAGTCCGCCTCCGGAAGCACCTCCAGAAAACTCCGCATATTGTAATGCTGCAGCCCGCACAACTCCGCGCAGGCGATCTCGAAGCGGCCGGTCCGGGTGGCCGTGAACTGGACGGGGATGAGCAGTCCCGGGACCAGGTCCTGTTTGACCCTCAACTCCCGCACCGAAAAGGCGTGAGTCACGTCCTTGGAGCGCAGGAGCAGCTCGATCGGCTTGCCCAGCGGGATCGCCATGATGGGAACGACCAGGTCGTCCTGGGCGGCCGTATCGGACAGGTCCAGTCCCAGCGGATTGCCGCCTTCGTCATCGATGAGGTCCGGAGCCACCCGCCCGAACTCGCCGTCGTCGCCGGGATACCTCATATTCCAGGCGAACTGTTGTCCGGTCACCTCGATGCGGACGGCGTCCTCGGGGGCTTCGGAGAGATAGAGGTCGGCCCAGATGCTCTGTCCCGGGATCACCATGGCAAAGAAGACCACGGTGGTGGCCACGGTCCAGATCACCTCGAGCTTCTCACTCCCGTGGGTGTAGTGGGCTACCCTTCCCGCTCCGTCCCGGTAGCGTGCAATAGCGTAGCCGAGTCCTACCTGGGCCAGGATGAAAACGACACCGGTCACGACCAGAGTCAGCATGAACTGCCGGTCCAGGTCGCCGCCATGCGCCGACGCCACTTCGGGAAACCACCAGTACTTGCCTACCATCAGTACCGTGGAAACTATCGTGATGATCCAGATCGTCACCGCCAATATCATGCGTCACGCCTCCAAAAATCGACGCTATTGTACCAACTGCCCGAGTAGATTCAAGACGAGGAGTGAGGAAAGATGAGTGAGGAGTGAGAGAAGAGGAAATGTCGCTCACAGGTTCTCCGGAGCCCGCGCCGAATCGCGATGCCGACGTGACGCGAGGACGCAAGAATGTCCGGAGGATCCGGGGCCTTCCCGGACGGCGGACGGACCACTAAACTGCACGCATGGATACTTCCGAGACCGGCTCTCTCAGCTTCCAGTCGGAAGGGACCTGGTACACCCTGATTTTTCCCCGGAACGGCTGGCTGGCCGTGGACCTGCTCCGCTACCTGGACGACGTTCTGGAGGCTTCCGACCCCCCGACGGCCATCTTGAAGTTGCTGGGATATACGCTCCAGATCGGTGTCGCCCCTCCCCGGCGCAGAGCGACTCACTGGGTGGAGGTCGACCCTGCCCAGCGGCGGTTGACGACCAACTCCGACCTGGTGCGAAGGGCCGTGGACCGGACGCCGGCTCCGTCGGACCCGCCCCGGACGCTGGAAAAGGTCCATGGCGTGCTGGACCGCTTCGACTTCACCGTGGTGCTCCATCGCGGCAGGCGTGGCTGATTCGGGTGTTTTCGTTCGGCGCTACCCCGTCGGCGGGGGACGAACAGTCACTCTTTGTCGAATGACCTGTTCAAGGACGGCAGGAGTTGAGAAGGGCGCTGCCGAGTTGATTGGAGAGAGGCTGATGAATCTCGGTGGGACAAGGGACGCCCTTCTCGGGGACGGATTGTACCTGTCCACCCCTGACATAAATTTCCGGCGACAGTCATCTGCTCGAACTGGCGCTACTGGGCCGCGCCGATGCGCTGGTGACCGGCGACCGAGACCGGCTGGCCTTGGCGCCGGTGTTTGACACTCCGATCCTCACCCCGAACGGCACCAGGAGCCGGTGGGGCCCACGCTCGACCAATCGCAACGCGTCGGGACACCCCTCCTGGGTGCCCTCTTTCGTCTCATGCGAAAGATGCGCCAAAGCAGTCCACCGCAGTCTGAACTATGACCTGCAACCAGTCCATGCTACGATAACCCCGTTCGCAAGCTCATGAATCTCCGTTTCTTCAGCCAGTTTGAGCGTCACCTGGGCGCCATCCCGGACCAAGTCGCCCTGCAGGGCATCAACGACGAGGGGCGGGAAGTCTTCACTTACCGCCGGATCGGACGGGAAGTCTCCTCCATCGCCCTTTTCCTGCAGCACCACGGCGTCCGGGAGGGGGACACGGTGGCCATCCTCATGGAGAACCATCCGCGGTGGGGAATCGCCTTCCTGGCGGCACAGAGCACCGGCGCCGTGATGGCGCCCTTCGACGTCCTGCACACGGACGAGACCCTGGCTTACCTCCTCGATCATGCCGGGTGCCAGTTCGTGATCTGCTCGGAACGCTTCCATCCGCGCCTGGCGGCGATCTGGGAACACCTGGGCGACACCCTTCCGGTCCTGGCGGTGGGCGAGGTGCCCGAGGCGGAGAATCAATGGGACCAGGTGTTGGAAGAATTCGACGGAACCGCTTCCATGCCTCTGGTCGAACGAGGGGCGGACGAACCTTTCCTCATCCTGTACACGAGCGGCACCACCGGCAATCCCAAGGGTGTGGTCCTGAGCCGCCGAAACGTGTACCGGAACATGGGCGAGCTCCTGAAGATGATCCAGGTCTCCTCCAACGACCACATCCTTTCGGTCCTCCCCCTCTACCACGTGCTGGCTCTGGTGGCCAATTTCATCATTCCCCTCTACGCCGGAGCGAGGGTGACGTATCTGGACACTCTGGAAGCCCAGCGGGTGCTGCGCGCATTTCGAGAGGAGATGATCACCATCTTCGTCTGCGTGCCCCAGTTCTACTATCTGCTCCACCGGCGCATTCTCCAGGAGATCGAAAAACAGCCGCTGGTGCGCAGGTTCCTTTTCCGTTGCCTCCTGGCCGTTTCCCGATTCTGCAACCGGAAGCTCGGTTTCAACCCGGGGCGCAGCCTGTTCCGGCCCCTGCACGGCAAGTTCGGACTTCAATTCCGCTACTTCGGCGTCGGCGGCGCCCGCTTCGACGAGAACGTGGCCCTGTCGTTGCGGGATCTGGGCTTCACCATCATCCAGGCCTACGGCATGACCGAGACGGCGGCCCTGGCCACTCTGAACCCACCCTCCACCCGGGAGTTGGGCTCGGTCGGAATGCCCCTGCCCCACGTTCAGATCCGAATTCAGGACCCCGATTCGGACGGGATCGGGCGCGTCCTGATCCGGGGCGAGAACATCATGCACGGGTACTGGAAAAATCCCGAAGAGACGCAGAAGACCTTCCGGAAGGGCTGGCTTGACAGCGGCGACCTGGGCTACGTGTCCGAGTCCGGGAGCCTCTATATCACCGGGCGTGACAAGGAGATGATCGTCCTGCCTTCGGGAAAGAACGTCTTCCCCGAAGAGGTGGAGCACCACTACCAGAGCCATTGTCCCTACATCAAGGAAATGTGCGTGCTGGGCGTCCAGACGCCCGAAGGCGAGGTCCAGGAACGGCTCCACGCCGTCATCGTCCCCGACTTCGACGTGCTGCGCAGCAACCAGGTGGTCAATTCGCAGGAGATGATCCACTACCTGCTGGAAGGGATCTCGCAGGAACTTCCCGCCTACAAGCGCGTCCACAGCTTCGCTATCCGGACCGAGCCTCTTCCCCGGACCACGACCCGAAAAATCAAGCGCTTCGTTCTCCAACAGGAGGTCGAGGCCAGCGCTGCAAGCGAGTCCCCGGCCCGCTTCGAAGCTGCCAGCGCGCCCGCGAATCCTGCCGAGGAACGGATCTTCGACCTGCTTCGCCGAACCCGCAAGGCGCCGCTCATCCACCGGGAGATGAACCTGGAGCTGGACCTCGGTTTCGACTCCCTGGAAAGGGTGGAGTTCCTCTCGAGCCTGCAGGACACCTTCGGGGTCCGAATCTCCGACGAGGCGGCGGCCGAGATTCTCACCGTCGACGATCTGGTCCGGGCGGTGGAGGCAGGCGAATCGCCCGACTCCGAAGCGGACGGGAGTTCCTGGCTTTCCTGGGGAGAGATCCTGGCAAATCCCCTGGAAGGACAGGATGCAGTCCTCATGCGCAAGACGCTGGGCCACGGACGCATGTCAGACCTGGCCTTCTACGCCACGGCCAAGACCGTCCACACCCTGGCCCGGATCCTCTTCCGCATCAAGACCCGCGGCGCCGAGAACCTGCCCCGGGAGTATCCGTTCATGCTCTGTCCCAATCACCTCAGCTACCTGGACGCCTTCCTGGTGGCGGCCGTGCTTCCCTACCGTTTGAGCCGGCGGATCTTCTTTCTGGGCTACAGCGACTACTTCATCGGCCGGTTCACGTCGTTGGTGGGCCGTTTCCTCAAAGTCGTGCCGGTGGACGCGGACCGCTATCTCCGTCAAGCCCTGCGCCTGGGCGCCGAGGGGCTCAAGAAGGGCAAGGTCCTGTGCGTCTTCCCGGAAGGCACCCGCTCCATCGACGGCCGCCTGAAGCCGTTCCGCAAGGGCCCCGCCATCCTCTCCACGGAACTGAGGGTTCCCGTGGTCCCGGTGGGAATCAAGGGAACCTACGAAGCCTGGCGGCGAGGCTCCAACCGAATCCGTCTCCACCCGGTGGAGATCACGTTCGGCAAGCCCTTTCTGCCGGAGCCGGAGGACTATCAGGAGGCGACCCAACGCATCTTCCAATCCGTTGAACAGTTGATCCCGACTCGTAAGTCCGCGTAACGGTCCGTCGCGCTCGCCCCCCCCCCGTAACATTGGGATGCAGAGCCGCCCGAGTGCTGTGACGGCCATTGCCGCGGACTGTTAACATGAGGACATGGTCGCGGCGGCGCCCTCGCTCCCACTCCAGAATCTGGACACGCTCTGGTTTCAGGTCGCCGGAACCCTCTGCAACCTTCGTTGCAATCACTGCTTCATCAGTTGCGCCCCGGACAACCACGCCCTGGAGCTGATGGACGCTCCCCGCATCTTCCGCTATCTGGACGATGCCCGGAGAATGGGGGTCAAGGAGATCTATTTCACCGGCGGCGAGCCCTTCATTCACAGGTCCTTCCTGTCCATACTCGAATGCGCCCTCCGGGATTTCCCGGTCTCCGTGTTGACCAACGGCGTTCTCATCGATCGGGCGAAAGCGGACCGGCTGCGGCGAATCGCGGACGGCTCCCGCTTCTCCCTGGAGATCCGCATCAGCATCGACGACTACGAAGAGGCGCGAAACGACGCCATCCGCGGCAAGGGGACGTTCCGTAAAGCCCTGGAGGCGTACAAGCTTCTCTACGACCGCGGGTTCCTGCCCATCCTCACGGTCACCGAGATGCGGGACTACCTGGACCCGCAGACGGGAGAGCGAGACCTTTACGACCGTTACGTGAAACTGCTCCGATCCTTGGGTATCGACCGTCCCCGGATCAAGGTCATCCCCATTTTCGAAATGGGAATGCTGCCGGCTCCCTCCGGGCAGCGCCCCTTGACGCCGGAAATGCTCCGCGAGTTGGACCCGGATGCCCTTCAATGCTCATCGTCGCGAATCGTGGCCCACGACGGAGTCTATGCCTGCCCCATCCTGGTGGGCGAGCCGGAGGCCCGATTGGCGGATGACCTGGAGGGAGGCCTCCGGGACTGCTCCCTATACCATTCCTCCTGCCACACCTGCTACGTCACAGGCATGACCTGCAAGAACTTCTGAGAAAAAGAGGAAAGAGTGGAGAGGGTTGAGAAGTGAGAGGGCCTGAGGGGCCGGCGTCCATGCAGAGCCATCGTCGAGTCGCTCTTTTTGGAGGGGTCTACAACAACTATCTGGCGCTCGGCGAATTGGTGCGGGAATGCCGGGCATCGCAAGTCGACGCCATCTTCTGCCTGGGGGACATGGGCGGATTCGGACCCCACCCGGACCGGTCCTTTCCGCTTCTGCGGTCCGGCGAGATCCAGAGCATCGCCGGCAACTATGACCTTTCACTGGCGCAGGGCAATGAGGACTGCGGTTGCGGCTACACCGACCCCGCCGACAACCATTTCGCCCTGATCAGCTACGAATACACGTTTCGGAACACCTCCAGGGAAAACAAGGAATGGCTGGGGACGCTCCCTTCCGGCCTCGCTTTTGAACTGGGCCCGCTGAAGGTCCGCCTGTGCCACGGATCCCCCCGGCAGGTCAACGAATTCCTCTGGGACAGCACCTCGCCCGACCACCTGCTCTCCGGTTTTCTGGACAGCGCCGGGGCGGACGTCCTCTGTTGCACCCATACCGGATTGAAGTGGCATCGGGAACTGCCGGGCCAGAAACATTTCTTCAACGTGGGGGTCATCGGCCGCCCCGGGAACGACGGCCGCACCAACGTCTGGTACACGCTCCTGGAATCGGACGGGTCCGACTTCAGATTCGAGTTTCGCCCGCTCCGGTACGATCACCAGCGGCTGGCCCGGGAAATGCGTGACGAAGGGCTGCCGGAACAGTTCGTGGAGACGGCGCAGACCGGATGGTGGACCACCTGCCTGGAGATCATGCCCTCGAGGGAGCGTCGCGGTGGCAAGTTCTAGAATGCAACAAGAGGAGTTTCCGGCCGGATCGGGGAATCGTCTACGGAAACGCCGGCTTCAAACCGGCGGTGGCGGCGCGGCGTAAGCCGTAGGGTCGGGGATCCCTGATTCGGCAAAGGCGTCGATTCGTTCCTTGCACTTCCCGCAGACGCCGCAATGCACACCCTTCCGAGGCTCGGCGCAGCTGAGGGTCAGCTCAAGAGGGAGATCCTGCCCCAACCGGATCACTTCGGCCTTGGACATGCCCGCGAGAGGCCTCAGGAGACGCAGCGGGAAATCCAGGCCTTGGCTCAGCGTGCGCTCCAGACCCTCAAAGAACTCAGGCGTGGCGTCGGAGAAGGGGTTGCTGCCCAGAATGCCCAAGGCGATCCCTCCGACGGAGTTGAGGCGGCACCACACCGCCGCCTTGACCATGAGGACCAGGTTTCGGCCCGGGATCTCCCATCGCTCGTCCGCCTCATGGAAGCCGGGAATCCCCACGCCCGAGGTATGCCACAACCGGCCGTAGACATCGCTCATGGGCAGATCCAGAACCTGCACCGGGTCGATCCGGGGATCGGCCACGGCTTCCAGGAAAGCGTTCAGCCGATCCAGTTCCTCGCCTTCCCAGACCAGGCCGCATCTGACGTAGATGGGAGTGACCCGGCGGGCCGACCGGGCCAGCGAGACCAGCATCACGCAACTGTCCAGTCCGCCGCTCGCCAGGACGGCCGTGCACTCAGTCGTCATCCGCACGGTACTCGGCGAAGGCGTCATGCGTTTCCCAGAGCCGCACCGCCGTCACCGGAAGGCGGCGAGCCCGGGCTTCGTGGAATATGAGCTTCGCGATGTTCTCGGCAGTGGGATTCGAGTTCATCACGTAAGGACTCTCCCCGACCCCGCGCAACGCTTCGATGAGGGGGTCGTCCGCCCGGAGAAGCATCCGATGATCCAGCTGGCCGTCGATGAAGCGGGACACTTCTTTCTTCACGTCTCCGAAATCGTAGACCATTCCCCGATGGTCCAACTCACCGCTGGACAGCTCGATCTCCAGGATTCCATTGTGTCCGTGGGCGAAGGCGCACTTCCCGTCGTAGTCCAACAGCCGGTGGCCATAGCAAAAGTGCAAGCGCTTGACGATGGTATGCCGGCCCGCAACGCTCTTCGCTCCGCCCCTGCTCATCCGGCTTCCTCCGTGAGAATCACGAACCACCGCTTGGGACCGTGCATGCCCTTGACCAGCACCTTCCCGATGTCCGCGGTCCGGCTCGGACCCGTGACCAGGGTGAGCGCACTGCCCTCCTCTCCCGGCTGAACCCGTTCGAAGAACTGATCCATGTTTGAGAGGAGGTCTCCCTGCGCCAAAAAGACAATATGGGTCTCGGGAAGAACGTTGAGCAGGCGTCCCCGGCCCGGCCCCACGGTTTGCACGATGGTCCCGGTCTCGGCGATGCCGAACGCGGCGCTGGAGGCAGAGACGGGAATCGCGGCCAACCGGTCCCGTTTGATGGAGCGGGCGGCCAGCGTGATCGGAAGCCTGACCCGGCCCTGGTAGTGGTAGCTGAAGACCAGGTTGGGTGTGGAGAATGACTCGGGCAGGCGCAGCCTGTAGGGCAAGCCGTGCTTGATGAATATCTTCTCTTCTTCCCAGAAGACCTCCGTATGCCCAGTCTGCTCCAGGACCTGGGAGAGCACCTCCGCCGGGTTCCGATCCCGGGCATCCAGAAACACACCTCCGACCGCCTCCAATTCCCTGCGGAAAACTCCCACCGGGTCTTGGAACCTGGGGGCTGCAGGAAATCCGGCCGGCAGGGGAACACGCGGCTTGATTCCGCAGGCCGCACGGACCTTCTGCATGATCCTCGGGCGACTCACTTCCCCTCCTTGCGCAACTCCCGGAGCTGCTCCCGGAAGCTTTCTTCAGGCAACGGCGGCAGATCCCGGTACCGGTCCCAGCCGCTGAAGGGCGGCATCGGCACCCGCATCCTTCCATTCCTCACAAAGAACGGATGGACCCGCCGCATGAAATTCCCCAATAACGAATACCGTTTCGGAGAACTCATCGCCCAGGCCCAGAACTGCATGGCCCAGGCTTCCAGCGGCAGATGCCGGGCCAGGCGCTGCTTACCCCGTTGGACCCGCTCCCGCAGCTTCAAGAGGATATGGGGGATCTCGATCTTGACCGGACAGGTCTCGTAGCAGGCCCCGCAGAGCGAAGACGCGAAGGGGTGTTCGGGCGCCGCTTCCGCCGAGGTCAGTTGAGGAGTCAGTATGGCGCCGATGGGACCCTGGTAGGTGGAACCGTAGGCGTGTCCGCCGATTCGCTGGTACACGGGGCAGACGTTCAAGCAGGCGCCGCAACGGATGCAGGCCAGCGTCTGCCGCAATTCAGGGTCGGCCAGAATCCGGCTCCGGCCGTTGTCCACCAGCACCAGGTAGAAATCCCGCGGGCCGTCCCACTCTCCCTCCCGGCGCGGGCCGTTGATGAAATTCACGTAGCTGGTGCTCTTCTGTCCGGTGGCGCTCCGCGAGAGGAGCTTCAGAAAAACCGCCAGGTCCCGGGCCCGGGGAACCACCTTCTCGATGCCCATGATGGCGATGTGCACCTCCGGCAGGGAGGCACAGAGACGAACGTTGCCCTCGTTTTCCACCACCGCCAGCGTTCCCGTTTCGGCGACGCCGAAATTCACGCCGGTGATCCCGGCGCCGGCCGTCAGAAAATGGCGCCGCAGGACGGCTCGAGCCGTGGCCGTGATTGCCTCCACGTCGTCGGTGGGGGGCATGCCCAGCTCCCGTCCGAAGAGGTCGACCACTTCCTCCTTCGATTTGTGCAGCGCCGGGGTCACGATGTGAAAGGGCGTCTCCCGGGAGAGCTGGATGATGTACTCGCCCAGGTCCGTTTCCACCGGGTTGAAATGGGCCCGTTCCAACTCTTCGTTGAGATGGATCTCCTCTCCCAGCATGGTCTTGCTCTTGGCCACTTTCTTGATTTCCCGCTCCTGGAGCAGGCCCACGATGAACTCCAGGGCTTCGGCTCCGGTGTCGGCCCAGACCACCTTGCCGCCCTGAGCGACGACCTTCCGCTCCAACTGCTCGAGATAGTGGTCCAGGCGGGAGAGGGTGTGGGCCTTGACGTCGTGGGCGTGCTGCCGGAGCTCTTCCCAGTTGGAAACCTCCGCGACGGCGCGGTCCCGGGCCTGGAGTGACTTCTCCAGCGCCGGTTTGAGGTTGGCTTGAAGATTGGCGTCGGACAAGACCGCCGAGGTGTTGGACCGGATCCTGAGTTGCATCCGACTACTCCTCGAACTTCGACAACAGCTCGGCCAGGTGCAGGGTGCGGACCTGGGACCCACGGCGCTGGAGCAGACCGCCAATGTGCATCAGGCAACTGACATCGTTGGCGACCACGTAGCGTGCGCCCGACTCGTGAATGGTGTCCACCTTGTCCTCTCCGATGGCAGCGGAGACGTCGGCGAACTTGACCGAAAAGGTTCCGCCAAACCCACAACATCGGGCAGCGTTTGGCATTTCCACGAACCGGATTCCTTCCACGCCCTGGATCAGGAGGCGCGGCTGCCGGCCAATCCCCAATTCCCGAAGCTGGTGGCAGGAGTCGTGGTAGGTGACGGCCTCCGGGAAGCGGGCGCCGGTCCGGGTCACCCCGAGGGCCGAGACCAGGAAGTCCGACAGCTCGTAGGTCCTCCCGGCGATCTCCCGGGCCAGCCGGCCCTCCCGGGAGTCGGACGGGAAAAGGGTGGGGACGAACACCTTGAGCATGGTGGCGCACGATCCTGAAGGAACCACGACGGGGCCGCTGTCGGCATAAGCCTCCAGGAACCGGCGTGCCACGGTGCGGCTCTCGTCGGCATGCCCGCTGTTGAAAGCCGGTTGGCCGCAACAGGCCTGACGTTCATCGAAATCGACGTCGACTCCGAGCCGATCCAGGATCTTGACGGTGCTGAGTCCCACCTGAGGAAAGACCTGATCCACCAGACAGGTCACGAACAGCGACACCTTCATAGCGACGTCCGCCAAATTTACCGGAGCGGGGTCCGAATCCATGCCCCGGTCTCCGCGGTTCGCACAGTCTACTATGACGGCTTTGCAGGGGCACCCCTTGTGTGCGGACACCCTTTTTCGTGCTCGCATCCGCAAGCCGGGCCGGTTCCCCGGGACATCAACGGCGAACAATCGGGAACGGTTCGCCGAGAGGCCGCCAGCGGAAGGGCAATTACAAGGGTTGCCCCTACGCCAATTCCCTCTCCTGCAGGGCTGCTATAGTGTTAATGGCAATGGGCATGCGGACGAACGGGAGAATCGGAGTCGCCGGCCTCCTATTGGCGGCGGCTCTTCCGGCAGCGCTTCTCCTTTGCGGCGCCGGGGCGGGCGCCGCTCAGGGCGTCCTCTACAGGTCATGGATTCCCGCCGCCGAGAGGCCGCATCTGGATCTGTCCGGATCGCTGTCGACCCTCGACGGAAAGCGAGTCCCCCTCCAGGAGTTGAAGGGCAAGGCCCTGTTGATCAACGCCTGGGCCACCTGGTGCGGACCCTGCCGCCTGGAGATGCCCTATCTGGCCGACCTTCATCGGAGGCTTTCGAAAGAGGGTTTGGCGATTGCCGCCGTGAGTTGGGAGGAGCCCGGGGCTGTCCGGACGTTTCTGGAAGAGACAGGCGCCGACTACCCCTTCCTGCTGTTGTCGGATCCTGACCGGATCCTCCAAGGCCGCTTTCAGGTCACCGGACTCCCCACCACACTGATCGTCGACGCCCGTGGAAGACTGGCGTTGCACCATGTGGGAATGTACGTCTGGAACTCTCCCGAAATCGTGAGCCGAATCCGTCACCTTCTGGCAGAATGACCGAGCCGTTTCGATTCCGCTGCATCAATGACTCCTGCCTCCGGGAGTTTCCGATCCGGAACAAACTCTACCAGTGTCCCCATTGCCGGGACCTGCTGGACATCGCCTACGACTTCAGACGGATCGACGTGGGCTCCCTCAAGGAAAGTTTCGCGCGGCGGCGTCTCTCGAATCGCCCCCTCGACGTGAGCGGGGTTTGGCGATATCGAGAACTTCTTCCCTTCGAAGCCGGGGACCTGGACCGGGTGGTGACGATGGGGGAAGGGAACAATCCCATCCTGGAAGCCCCCCGGTGCGCCGAATACGTGGGCCTGGACCGGCTTCGGGTGAAGCACCTGGGTTGGAACCCCAGCGGCTCGTTCAAGGACTACGGCATGACCACGGCCGTCTCCCAGGCGATCCGGCTCGGCGCCCAGGTCGTGGCCTGTGCTTCGACCGGAAACACCTCGGCCTCCATGGCCGCCTATTGCGCCCGGGCGGGTCTGCGGCCCGTCGTCTTCATTCCCGAAGGCCAGATTGCATTCGGCAAACTGGCCCAGGCCCTGGACTACGGCGCCTTGACTCTCCAAATTCAGGGCAACTTCGACGAGGCCATGAAGCTGGTTCGGGAACTGGCTGCCGAAACCGACGTGTACCTGATGAACTCCATCAACCCTTTCCGTCTCGAGGGGCAGAAGACGGTGGTGCTGGAACTGTTGGATCAACTGGATTGGAAGAGTCCGGACCGGATCGTGGTTCCCGGCGGCAATCTGGGCAACAGCTCCTCATACGGGAAGGTCCTGATGGAACTGAAGGAGCTGGGAATGATCGACAAGATTCCCAGAATCACCATCATCCAGGCCGAGGGAGCCGATCCGCTCTACCGGACTCTGGTGACCAGCTCACAGGAACTGGTCCCCGTCAGCGACGCCTGGACCCTGGCCAGCGCCATCAAGATCGGGCAACCCATCAGCTGGAAGAAGGCGGTTCGCGCGCTCCAGTTCTCAGACGGCTGGTGCGACGAGGTCACGGAGCAGGAAATCGCCGACGCCAAGGCGATGCTGGGACGGGACGGGATCGGGTGCGAACCCGCGTCGGCGACGACGGTGGCTGGTCTCAAGCGCCTGTTGGGCACGAGCGGAGAGGAGCGTCCCGAGGTAACCATCGATCCCGGCGAGAACGTGGTGGCCATATTGACGGGACACCAGCTCAAGGACCCCGATTACACGGTCAATTACCATCTGGACACGCTGTACGAACATGCCACCTACGAGAACCGGATCATCGACAAGCACGGCAAGATCCGGTCCACATTCGCCAACGCCCCGGTCCAGGTGCCTCCCGACAAGGAGAAGATCCTCCAGCTCCTCGGCCTTTAGCCCGTTCCTCGATCTGCTAAGATTCGCCCATGGTTTCCCAGCCTCCGGGGCCGGCCGGCTCAAAGCCCGAGTCCGAACGCCTCGAGGCCATTCTCGGCGAGAAGACCAGCAAGCTGCCCTCCCGGGAAGAAGCGAAGCTGGTCAACCTGGACCCCCTCCGGCGCTACCTTCTGGAGATCAGTCAGTTCGAACCGCTGACGGCGGAAGAAGAGCGGTCACTGATCCAGCGCTATCAGCAGGAAGACGATCAGGAGGCCGCCTATCGCCTGATCACCTCAAACCTGAAGCTGGTGGTCAAGATCGCCCTCATCTACCGGCGGGTCTACAACAACGTCATGGACCTGATCCAGGAAGGGAACATCGGCCTGATCCAAGCCCTGGGCCGATTCGATCCCGACAAGGGAACCCGCCTGCCCACCTACGCCTCCTGGTGGATCAAGGCCTACATCATCAAATTCATCACGGACAATTTCCGGATCGTCCGGATCGGCACCACCAATCAGCGGCGCAAGCTTCTATTCAACCTGCGCAAGGAGAAGGAGCGGTTGCGCCTTCAGGGGATCGAGCCCACGACGTCCCTGATCGCCAAGAAACTCGACGTGCCCGTCAAGGAGGTCCGGGCCGTGGAGCATGCCATCGAGTCCTCTGATCTGAGCCTGGACAATTATATCGACCCCACCCAGACGACCCGGCACGTGGACATGCTCGAGGCCACCGAGGATCCGGTGGACGAGACGCTGGCCCGGGGCGAGTTGAAACGGCTCTTCGCCCACAAGTTTCGCGAGTTCGCCGAAACGCTGAACGAAAGAGAGCGGGCCATCCTGAACGAGCGCCTCATCGCCGAAGAGCCCAGGACCCTGCAACAGTTGGCGACGCGCTTTGGTGTGAGCCGGGAGGCGATCCGCCTCAACCAGATCTCTCTGACCAAAAAGATCAAGGCCTACATGCAAGAGGCCCTGAAGACCGTGACCGACGTGGAGTTCGCCCTCATTTCGTAGGGGCACCCCTTGTGTGCGTGCCCTCGCAGTCCTTCAAGGCGAAGCGCCTTGGGAGACATTCCGGTTCCCCAATCCTTACCCCTTTCAGACAATGAACATGGCGTCGCCATAGCTGTAGAAACGATAGGAACGGGCCACGGCCTCCCGATAGCTCTCGGCCCACAGGCGTCGACCGGCGAACGCCGCCACCAGGAGCAGGAGTGACGTCCGGGGCAGGTGAAAGTTGGTAATGAGGCCGTCGACGACTCCAAATTCGAAGCCGGGCTTGATGAAAAGATCGGTCCATCCGCGGTCCTCCACCACGTCGCCGTGGCGGCGGTGAACCTGTTCCAGAACCCGGGCCGAAGTGGTCCCGACCGCGATGACCCGGCCTCCCGCCTCGCGGTGCCGCCGAATCCGCCGCGCCGATTTCGCCGAAACCTCGTAATACTCCGAGTGCATCCGATGGTTCTCGACTCGATCCGCCACGACCGGTTGGAACGTCCCGTACCCCACGTGCAATGTGATCTTGCAATGGTTCAGGCGGGAGAGGAGCGCTTCGGTGAAGTGGAGTCCAGCCGTCGGAGCCGCCGCCGACCCCGGCCTGTCGGCGTACACCGTCTGGTAAGCCTCACGGTCTCGGGAATCGATCTCCCGCTGGATGTAGGGCGGCAGGGGCGTGCGGCCGACTCGCTCCAGGACCTCCTGAAGATTCCCGGCGGGTTTCAGTTGGACCCGGCGGACGGCGGAACCGGGATCGTCCAACACACGAATCGACAGCAACTCCGAATGTACGGTGAGGAGGTCGCCGGCGCGGGCCCGGCGGCCCGGCTTGAGCAGGGCTCGCCAGACACGACTCCCGAGAGCATCCAGCAGCAACACTTCGACCTGTCCCCCCGTCTCCTTGACGGCCGCCAGGCGGGAAGGCAGGACTCGGGAGTCGTTCAACACCAGGAGGTCCCGCTCCGACACGAAATCGGGGAGATCGGCGAACCGGGCGTGGTCTCTGGTGCCAGCCTCCCGGCGGAGCACCATCAGGCGCGACCTGTCGCGGGGAGAGTGGGGACGTTGGGCGATAAGGCGCCGAGGCAGTTCGTAGTCGAAATCGTCCAGTTTCAAGACGTATTGCATTCTATTGCAGAGCGGAGAGGCGAAGCGGGCACCCACGAAAGAGGGCGCTTACAAGGGGCGCCCCTACGCTACGGCGGATTGTGCGAGAATAGCGCGTCCATGCCGTTCCGACTTCCGAGGCCGGTTATTTCGCTTTCCGGCGGTCACTTCCTGATCGACTGCTACGCCAGTATGTTCGGGGCGTTCCTGCCCTTCCTTCACCGGGAACTGGATCTGTCCCTGGCCGAAGCCGGGATTCTGGGCGGCGTCCTGAGTTTTTCCAGCGCGTTCATGCAGCCCTTTTACGGCTACTTGGCCGACCGGCTGCGGATACCTGTCTTCACCGCGTTGGGACCCGGACTGGCGGGAATCTTCATCTCCGCCCTGGGCCTGGCTCCCAATTTCTGGGCACTGCTGGTGATGGTCATTTTGGGCGGTGCCGGGATCTCGGCGTTTCATCCCCAGGCGGCGTCCATAGTCTCGGAGTCCTCCGCCCGCAGAAGGGGTTTCAACATGTCGGTTTTCGTGACCACCGGCATGCTCGGCTACGCCTTGGGGCCCGTCTACATCACCACCGTGATTGCCCTTGTGGGCCTGGGCTCCAGTCTCTGGGCCGGTGTGCCGGGGGTCGCCATGAGTCTGTACCTCATCCTTTACGGCCCAACCCCGTCCCGGGCAACCGCTCTCCACCACAAGGCGCTTCTTTCGCGGCTTCTGGAGAAACGAAAGCCACTTCTGATCCTCTACCTGCTCGTGGTCATCCGAGGATCCATTCAGATCATCTTCGTTGCTTTTCTCCCCTTGTATCTGACACTGCACGGATATGGCGCGGCGCAGGCAGCCCAGGCTCTTAGCTTGTTTCTTCTGGCCGGCGGCAGCGCCGGTTTTCTGGGGGGCATCCTGAGCGACCGCTTCGGGGGCAAGAGAATCCTCGCTCTTTCCATGTTCGGCAGCCTGCCGTTGCTCCTGGCCTTTCTTTGGACTCAGGGTCCGATTGCAATCGTGCTGTGCATTCTGGGAGGCGGCGTCCTGCTTTCCACCTCTCCGGTCAACGTGGTGATGGCCCAACAGATCGTGCCGGAGGCGACCTCCACAATCTCCGCACTGCTCATGGGGTTCGCCTGGGGCGTGGGCGGCTTGCTCCTGCCTTTGGTTGGATACGTGAGTCAGACGGTGGGCCTTCAGGTGACCATGACAGCCATCGTCCTCTTCGCGGCGCCGGGGTTTGTCCTGGCGTTGAAACTTCCGCCCGATCTGGGCCGAGGCGCGCTGGCGGCGGCACCACAGATGGCGCAGGAGTAAAAGCCGGCCGGCGGCGCCGACAAAACTGGGTTAGGGCTATTTACACGGTTTCAGAGCTGGTTTACAATCTGCGGACCGCATGTTGACCACCGCTGACGCCGAGACGATTTGGCAGGCCGCCGACAGGATCCTCGGCAACATCATTGACAGTTGGTACGAGAACGTCGCCAGCTTCTACATCACCAGCGAGCAGGTGGCGAACCTTCCCGGCCAACAGGGAACCGAGGAGCTCAAGCGCTTCCACGACAAAAAGGGCCACCGGATCAAATTCAACAAGGGCGATCTGGACTTCACCTACGGACTGCGTTCTTCCTGGATCGACGATGCATTCATCGTGGAAGTGAGCGTCAACAACAAGGTGGAATCATTCGACTACAACGATTTTCTGCGGCGCCTCATGGCCCACTACCGGCACCTTGGAAACGAGAAGTTGCCGACACCCTACGAGTTGAAGCACCTCCGCTACAACCAGGTTTTCCTCTTGGAGCCCAGTCTGCAGGACGCGTTTGCCGTGGAGAGACGGGGAGAGGGCGCCGACATCATGCGGCTCTCCTTCCGGGTCAGCACTCCCCACCTTGAGAAGTGTTTTCGCCCCCAGGCGGGCAAGCAGATCATCGAGACCTACTGCGTCTCCCCTTTGCGGACCGTGTTCGCCGCCGTTTATCGCCGCCGCTCCAATTGATGCGGTGCGGCTTCCTCACTTGTAAGTCTCACGGATCCACCGCTCCAACGATCCTGCGGGATCTTCAATGACCTGAGGGTCCACGGAAAGGGGCTTTGAAGCCTGCCCGCGAGCCAGCAATTTCATGCCGTGCTCGTATTCCCGAAACAGTTCCCGGCAGTACTGCAGGACATCGGCATTCGGGCCTCTCACCCGCTCCGAGATGAGGGCTGCGGCTTCTGGCGTAAACATGATTGCCACTCCGTACTGCTTGTGGAACTCCGCTTCGAAGCGTTTGAGCTGGAACTGCAGGATGGCCTCGTGATGCAGGTCCGGCTTGTCCAGGAGTTTGTTGAGCGCTGCCTTGGGATTCTCGACCAGCGCACGATCCGCTACCAGTTCCGTCACCTCATGGTCCGGCAGATGGTATTTGTAGTCGCGGAAGACCCTCTCGCACACGGTCATCAGGCCGCGCGCGCCCGTCTCTTCCCTCGCCGCCAACTCGGATAGCGCCCGCATCGCCCCATCCTTGAAATAGGCGTCGATACCGTAAGCCAGAAAGTCCTTCTTGTACTGCTTGAGGAGGGACCCCTCCGACCTCTTGAGGATCTGAAACAGGTCGTCGACGCTAAGGCGGCGGCAGTGGGTCACGACCGGCAGGCGCCCGATGAATTCCGACTCGAAACCATACTCCACGAAGTCCGTGGACCGGACCTGCTTCAACAGCAGCTCCTCTTTCCGGTCCGACTCCTGCTCCCCTCCCGTGAAGCCGATTTGTCTCGATCCCAGGCGCTTCCCGACGATCTCGGTCAGCCCGTTGAAAGCCCCGCTGACGATGAAGAGGATGTGCTTGGTGTTGATCGTCTTCTTTTCCAACTTGCGACCCGATTGAATCTCCATCAATGACTGCATCTGGCTGGCGATGTCCGTGGGCGACCGCAACGGGACCTCCGTTTCTTCCATCAGCTTCAGGAGGCCCCTTTGCACGCCGTGCCCGCTCACATCTCTTCCAATCTGGCCCGTGGGCGCGGCGATCTTGTCGATCTCATCCAGGTAGACGATCCCATACTCCGCCAGTCCAACGTCGTCGTTCGCCTGTTGGACCAGTTCCCGAACCAGATCCTCCACGTCGCCTCCCACGTAACCGGTTTCACTGAACCGGGTGGCGTCGGCCTTGCAGAACGGAACTCCGATCAAATGCGCGATGTTCTGGATCAGGTAGGTCTTTCCCACGCCCGTAGGACCAATGATGATGATGTTCTGCTTCTTGTACTCCCGGCACTCGTCCGGATCGCTGCAGTTCTGGATGTGGTGGTAGTGGTCGCAGATCGCCGTCGCCAGAACCTTCTTGGCTTCGTCCTGCTGAATGACGAAACGGTCCAGATACTCCTTGATCTGACTCGGCCGATAGTCGAACGTCAGATCGCGAGACTCGACCTGTGCCTGATTTGGTTCTTCCCCCGTCTCTTCCCGATCCGACTTGGGGAACACTTCGACCCGGACCCCGGTCCCGTATTTGGTCTGGAGCAGTTGTTTCAGTTCGTCAGGATTGAATTGCTTGTCGGCGCTCATGGGCTTCCTCCCACCTGCAGATCTTGCTTTTCCGAACGCACTGGCCGAACCGGAAATTCGCGTCAAAAGTACCGCAACAACACTTCCCGCGCCGAAATCAGCGCCATGACGTTGGTGACGGCGGCCCCCGCCACGGCGGCGCCGGAGAGCCAGGCCGGGACCCGTTTGTCCGGAGGCAACTGCCGATTCAGCCAGATTGCCGCGATACAGGTCAGGCCCACCCCCAAATTGACGCTGAAGAGCGCCACCATGTCCACCATTACGATGGGAGTCGTCCCACTCCAGATGAAGAACCCGGAAAGGACCAGAGCGGAGAGCCCGTAAACATTTCTCACCCTGGAGAGGGACCAATCCCGGGCGCCGGGCACGAGCTGCCGAAGAAAGCTGTGAGCGCCTCTGCCGTAAATGTCGGGCAGCGCATTCAATGTCCCCCAGAGCGCAGCGAGAATCGTGATGTAGTAGAGGGGAATCATCAAGGGGGAGATCTCGGCGAAGATCTGGGCCTGCTCCGTCAGCAGATCGTATCCCTGCGGAATCCTCCGGGCGGGGTTCAGAATTGCGGCTCCGCCCACCATAAACGCCACCGTCACCAGAAACACGACGACGGCGTTGACCCCCACGTCGAATTTCAGAGGCGCCAGGGCGCGCTTCCTCGCAGACCGGCCCGAGACTCCCTTCAGGCTCCAGCCCTTCATCAGGGCCCAGTTGGAGTACACCACGTAGTTCATGGGGATGCTGCCGGCGTATCCGAAGACCGCGGCCATCTCCAAGAGGCGGCTCCTGCCCTTGATTTCCGTTGGGATCCAGTCCGGATAGGGGGGAACCGTCCCCAGGCTGAACAGTCCCTTGAGTATCCCCGCGAAATCGGGCCGGGCCAGAAGGGTAGCGGTCACGGTTCCCGCCAAGAGCACCAGGCAGACCAACCCCTGCGACTTCTCCAGAGTGCCGTACCGCTGGGCCAGACCGACCAGGATGGCCAGACTCAGGAAGGCCAGAGCCAGCCACTTGTAGGAGATGTTCAGTCCACCCGACGCCAGCACCTGGCTCATCAAGCGCCCGCACGGGACGGCGATCACCACAAAGACGAAGGGAGCCACCAGAGACTCCAGCACCAGGATGACCCAGAGAAACCATCCCCGTGGACCGGGCAGATCCACCAGCTTCTCCGCCACCGCACGCCCTGTGGCGACCGTATAGTGACCCAGGAGATAGAGCGTCAGGAACGACTTGGCCAGGATGGCCACGAGGATCAGCCAGAGGAGATCGTAACCGCCCCAAGCGCCGGCGCGAACGGCCAGGACCGTTTCGCCGGCGCCCACCGTGGCGGACGCCACGATGGCGCCCGGCCCGATCCGAGAAAGCCACTTGCCCGGTTTTTCCATGAACGCGTCATGGTAACAGATCGATATATACTCACCTCCCCATTGATGCCCGACGCCATCTTGGTTCTCTTAGTTCAATCAGCTTATTCTGTCAGAGTTTAGTGTGTATACTCAGTTCCCATGGACGCTCGGGGCAATCTTAAGCAAATCCTGGTGGACCGTTGTCTGAAAGTGGGTCGTTTCCGGCTTGCCACGGGTCGACGGAGCGAATACTACCTGGATGTCAAGCAGGCGACACTGGATCCCGAAGGCGCTTATTTCTCGGCTGTGCTGATCCTGGAGGAGCTTCGCCGCCGCCAGATTCCGGCCGACGCCATTGGCGGCCTGAGCCTGGGTGCCGACCCCATCGTCGCCGCCGTGGCGGCAGTAAGTTTCGCCCAGCGGGACCTGTTCGGCCCGCTTCCCGGTTTCATAGTCAGAAAGCAGCGCAAGAACCACGGAACCCGCCGCTGCCTGGAGGGCTACCAGGGACCGAAGAATTCGCCGGTTGTGGTGGTGGACGATGTCTGCACCACCGGCGGTTCGATCAGGAAGGCTATCTACCAAGCTGAGGCCGAAGGGTACCGGGTGGCCGCCGTCATCTCCATCGTCGATCGGGAGGAGGGTGCGACCGAGAGCTTGTCCTCCTACGACTATTTCTCCCTCTTTCGAGCGTCAGAATTGCTGGCGGAACCCACTATTCGGCGCCAGTTGGAAGAGCTCTCCTGCGTCCCATCCTAACGAACTCCGGTCCGGCAACCTTCCGTACCCCCCTCGAGAGCGACCCAGGACGATTCATACTAGAATTGGGAGACCATGCCCAGATTCAAGGTGGAATGCCCCGACTGCGGGTGCCGGCTCCTGGTCGACTCCAAGACGGGCCTCGTGATTCGAAGTGAAAGCAAGAAACCGGACTACTCCTTCGAGTCGGCCTTGGAAAAGATCGAAGAACGGAAGTCCAAGGCAGACCAGATTTTCAGCCAGGCAATGGATGATGAGAAACGCCGGCATGCCAGTCTGGAGGGCAAGTTTCGGGAAGCCCTGCGGTCCAAGGACGAACTGGAGGACCCGAAACGCCTCTGGGACCTGGATTGAGCATCTCCACGGCATCTCGTCCAATTCGGATTCCAGCCCCGCCCGATGCGGAATGGTGCACCGTCTGATTCGGAATGCACGCCGGAATCGGACTGGTCGCCTCGTCAAGTTCAAGGTGCGGGAGCGCCGGTTCGCGGATCGCTCCGTTTGGCCACCAGCCACCAGTTTGTTGCTAGACTGATAGGGAGGAGAAGCATCCAATGGCAAGAATGGCTCTGTTTGCCGGCGTGGCTCTGGCTGCCGTCAGCCTCTTGGCCGCAGGCGCGGCGGGCAGTGACGTGATGTCCAAACTGACTGCGCTGGAAGGCGAATGGGTGATGCTGGACGAGAACGGCAACGAAACCGGCGTTGTCGGCTCCAGCTTCCGCCTCACTTCCGCCGGTTCGGCTCTGGTGGAGCTGATGTTTCCGAACAGCCCCGACGGGCATGAAATGCTCAACATGTACCACGCGGACGGCGAACGCGTGCTGATGACTCACTACTGTGCAGCGGGAAATCAGCCGCGCCTGGAAGTACGGGCCACGGAGGACGGCAACCGACTGGAATTGCGGTTCGAAAGCATCACCAATCTCTCGTCACCCAACGCGCATTACATGCACCATGCCGAATACGTTCTGCACGGGGACGACCGCCTCACGACCCGCTGGTACAGCATGAATGACGGGCAGATCACGGAGGCGTCGCCGATGGTATTCGAACTGAAGCGCCGCAGGTAACCCGGCTCCGGCCTCCGCCGGGGCATCCTTGCGCCCGCCCCGGTGTACGCCGGCGGCGATGGAGGCGGGCATCCGTGGACTGATCGGGAACGACCCGGCACTGGCCGGCGGTGTGTTCAACTTCGGCGGCACCGGAACAACGCTCTATAGGGTGAAACTCGGCTTGGAAGCCCGAGAAAAAGTCGCGTAGGCGCTCGGTGTCTGCGCGGCGCAACAGCCGTTTCCTGTCTGCCTCCGGCCCGGGCCCGCCTGGACTCCGGGGGTTTTTTTCTGGCGGGTCACATTGAAGAAGTCCTTGGACGCACTCTTCGAATCGTTCGTACGAGACTCAGGGTCACCCTACACGGAGCAGGCGCAGAAGGCCGTCTACCTGGCACGGTGTCTTCAGGAAACGGCGGCGGCGCTTCAAACCTCCGTCGAAGAGAAGCAGCAGGCCGAACTGGAGCGGATGGTGCAGAGCCCCCACGACAAGGCGACGCTCACGCAACTCACCGATCAGGCCTTCCGCTCCAACAGCCCGCATCGCGCAGTCGACCAGATCCTGCACATCCTGGACGTGCAGGGAATCCCCCGCTTCTTCAGCGGCCTGGACCGAACCCTCCTCAGGGGTCTTCGCTCCTTCGGCAGCTACCTCCCGGGCGTGGCGGCCCCCCTGGTCAGGGAGAGGATGCGGGAAGAGACCACCAACGTCATTCTCCCTGCCGAGAAGGCTCTGCTGGTCCCGCACCTGGAGGCGCGCCGACAGAACGGCGTGCGGATGAACGTGAACTTTCTGGGCGAGGCCCTCCTGGGAGAAACCGAGGCCCAGAGGCGTCTGGATTCGTACGTCCGTGCACTGCAGCTCCCGGAGCTGGAGGTCATATCGGTCAAGATCTCCACCATCTACTCGCAGATCTCGTCTCTGGCATTCGAGCACACTGTTTCCGTGCTTTGCGATCGGCTGGAACTCCTGTATCGCGCTGCGGCACGGGAGCGCTTTCGCCGCCGGGATGGCACCGAGGCGCCCAAATTCGTTTACCTCGACATGGAGGAATATCGTGACTTGGCGGTGACCACCGAGGTCTTTCTGCGCACCCTCTCCCGCCAGGGACTCGAGCGGGTCGGCGCGGGGATCGCGCTTCAAGCGTACCTCCCCGACTCCTACCTGGCCCAGCAGAGAATCAACGCCTGGGCAAGAGAACGGCTGAAGCGGGGCGGAGCGCCTGTGACCATCCGGCTCGTGAAGGGCGCCAACCTGGAGATGGAGCGGGTGGAGGCGTCGCTGCGAGGTTGGAAGCAGGCACCCTTCAGGTCAAAGCTGGAGACCGACGCCAACTACAAGCGCATGCTGCACGAAGCCCTGGCGCCGGAGAACATTTCGGCCGTGCATCTGGGGGTCGCTTCACACAATCTCTTCGACGTCTCGTACGCCCTGCTTTTGGCTGCGAAGGCCGGCGCCCTGGACCGGGTGCAGTTCGAGATGCTGGAAGGGATGGCCAATGCGCAGCGCCGGGCATTGTTCGAGCTGACTCAGAACCTGCTCCTCTATGCGCCGGCGACCAAAAAGGAAGACTTCATCACCGCCATCGGATATCTGTTTCGCCGACTGGACGAGAACACGGGACCCGACAACTTCCTCAGGCATGCCTTCAGGCTGGTCCCGGACAGCCCGGAGTGGAAACGGCTGGAAGAGGGGTTCCTCGAATCCTACCGTCGCCGCGAGGACGCATCGGCAACACCCCGGCGCGCCCAGAACCGCATGACTGAAACCGGTGAGTCGCCACGTCCGGGCTCGTGGGATCGATTCGTCAACGAACCCGACACCGATTTCTCACTGCCGGCCAACCGCGAGTGGGCCCAGGGGATCATCGAGCGCTGGAAACCCCGGCACGGCGACAACAAGGTGGAGGTCCCCCTGGTGGTGGACGGCAGGGAGATCTTTCGGGATCGGGAAACTCGTGACTGTCTGGATCCATCCCGGCCGGGCCTGATCGTTGGCCGCTACCGTCAGGCCGACGAGGAGGACGTGGAGCGGGCCGTCGCCTGCGCTCGAAACGATGCCGGCGGCTGGCGGCGGAAGCCGGTAGAAGAGCGCTCCCGAATCCTGGCGGCTGTGGCACGGGAGCTGCGCCGCGCCCGGGGAGACCTCATCGGGGCCGCCCTGGCGGATGGCGGAAAAACTCTGCCGGAGTCGGACCCGGAAGTTTCCGAGGTCGTGGACTTCGCCGTTTTCTACGACTTGGCCGCCCGTTACTTCCACAACCTTCCCGGTTTGCAGGTCAGACCGAAGGGCGTCGTGGTGGTGGTCTCCCCCTGGAACTTTCCCATCGCCATACCCGGAGGCGGAATCGCCGCCGCACTGGCGGCGGGGAATACGGTCATCCTCAAACCCTCCCCCGACACCGTGCTGGTGGCCCACGAACTGTGCCAGTGCTTCTGGAGGGCCGGGGTCTCGATGCGGACGCTGCAAATGGCGCCCTGCGCCGTTGCGACAGGCGGGTCCCGTTTGGTTGCGCACCCGGAGGTGGACGCCGTCATTCTGACCGGCGGGACGGAGACCGCCCTGCGAATGCTCCGGCTCACGCCGAAGCTGAATCTCCTGGCGGAAACCGGTGGCAAGAACGCGACCACATTGACCGCTCTGGGAGACCGGGAACTAGCCATCAGTCACGTGATTCACTCCGCCTTCAGTCACAGCGGACAAAAATGCTCCGCGACTTCCCTGCTCCTTGTCGAGGAGGAGACCTACCAGGACCCAAAGTTCAAGAAGACACTCTGCGACGCGGTGGGGAGCCTGGAGGTCGGCTCGGCCTGGGACCCAAGTCATCGGGTGGGCCCCTTGATTCGTCCCCCCACAGGCGTCCTGGAAAGGGGCCTCAAGGAACTCGAGCCAAGCGAGTCGTGGGCGGTCATGCCCCGGCAGATGGGTGAAAACCCTTGCCTCTACTCGCCGGGCGTCAAATGGGATGTCCAGCCGGGAAGCTTCACTCACCTGACCGAGCTCTTCGGTCCCGTTCTGGGGGTGATGCGGGTGAAGAACCTGGACCAGGCACTGACCCTCATCCGTCAGACCGGCTACGGACTGACTGCCGGGTTGGAGAGCCTCGACGATCGCGAGCAGGCGTACTGGCGCGATCGCGTCGAGGCCGGAAACCTCTACATCAACCGGGGAACGACCGGGGCTGTAGTGCTCCGTCAACCCTTCGGCGGCATGGCCAAGTCCGCCTTTGGTCCCGGAATCAAGGCGGGAGGCCCCAATTACGTGGCCCAACTCATGGACTTTAGCGACGACATGCCTCCAACCCCCTCCTCCCCGGTCGCCGATCCCCAACTTGCCGCCCTCCGTTCGCGCCTGAAACAGCCGAACCCTGCCGCTGTTTCCGCAGACAGGGCCGACCTGCCCCGGGTTGTGGCCGCTTTGGAAAGCTACTGCGCTGCCAGTCAGGGCGAATTCGGCCGCGCTCATGACCATTTTCGGCTTGTGGGCCAGGACAACCTGCGGCGTTATCTACCCATCCGACGGCTTCGGATCCGAGTGGACCCCTCCGATTCCCTGTTCGAGACTTTCGCTCGCGCCTGCGCGGCCAAGGCCGTCGGCTGCCGGACGACAATAAGCCTCCCCAGGGGATGGTCGTCTCCGGCCACCGATTGGCTGCAGGAGCTGACCGGGTCGTGGGCGGGGGCCATTGAATTCATCCAGGAGACCGACGACGAATTGGCGGACCGGGTCCGCTGCGCCGAGACCGACCGCGTCCGCTTTGCGATGCCGGGGCGGGTACCGGAGATCGTGTTCCGGGCGGCGGCCGCGTCCGGAGTGTATCTGCCGAGAACTCCGGTCCTGGTCCAGGGCCGGGTGGAGTTGCTTTGGTACGTCAGGGAACAGAGCATCAGCATCGATTACCACCGCTACGGCAACCTGGGCATCCGGGAAGGAGAAGAGAGGATGGAGGTCCCATAGCCCGGGCCCTTCCGGCTCCGTAGACCGTTCGCCCGACTGGGGACGCTGAATCATGAGGTGGCGGAGGAGGTAGGATTCGAACCCACGGTGCCCTTCCGGACACAGCGGTTTTCAAGACCGCCGCCTTAAACCACTCGGCCACTCCTCCGGCTGGTGAGTGGCCGCCATTCTCTCACAGCCGGCGCCCGGAGTGCGGAGTTCCGCCGGGCTCCATCCGATCCTGAATCCGCTGCATGTGGACCATCTTGGCCTCGTGGGGCAGGAAGGAACACCGAACCGCCTGCAACGCGATCCCTTGAAGATCCTGTGCCGTCAGCCCGAAAATCCGCGAGGCCTTCAGGTACTCGCGGGTCAAGCTGGTCTGGAACAGGCCGGGATCGTCCGTATTCAGGGTTACCGGAACCCCGCGGCGGTACAAGAGGGGAAAGGGGTGCTGTGACAGCGGGGCCCACGCCCGGGTCCGGAGGTTGCTGGTGAGGCAGACGTCCAGCCCAACGGCATGCTCCCGCAGATACTCGATCAGGCGCGGGTCCCGGGCCGCCTGGACGCCGTGGCCGATCCGGTTCGCCCCCAGGTCCTTGAGGGCGCTCCAGACCTGATCCGGCTCGCCGACCTCGCCGGCGTGGATATGGATGTAGATCTCGTTGGCCTTGGCCCAGAGAAAGACATCGCGATACTCGATCAGGGGGAGGGACAATTCGTCTCCTCCCATCCCCAACGCCACGACACCCCTGCTCCGGTGCTCCGCCGCCAGCCGGGCCGTCCTCCAAGCCGCCTCGACACCGAACTGGCGCACGCAGTCCAGCACCCAGCGGATGACCAGGCCCTTCTCCTCGAACCGGGATCCTGTTTCCAATAGCTGCTGCAGGATTTCCCGGCCGTCCCGGTCCCAGACCCAGGGAATGGACGGAGCGTATGTAATTTCCGCATAGAAGACTCCCTGCCGGAGGAGACTCTCGGCCAAGTCCTTCAGGATGCCGGCATAGTCCTCCTTGCCCCGCAAGTGTTGGCAAACCACCTTGAAGGAGCCCAGGAATTCATGAAGGCTCCCGTACCGGTAGAGCTTCTCGGTCAGCCCGGCGACGCTCAGGGAAGCGTATTCCGTGCCGTACTTGCAGGCGAGAGCATGAAGCCGCTCAGGCTCGACGCTGCCTTCGAGATGAAGATGCAGCTCAGCCTTGGGGAGGCTCCGAACATACGACTCGGAGACGGCGGGCCGCCCGGCGTCTGGCCGCGTCACACGGCGTTCCCAATCGATCATTCCTTTGCCTGCCGCGGAATCGGCCGGTTGCCTTCGACCGCTATCCCAAGAGTTGGAGCGCTCGGAGCTGGTCGATGGTCTCCTGGGAAATGAACTTGTCGTACGTCTTCAGGGTCTTTGTCGGCGGCGTCCGCTTACGCATCTCGTCCCAGCACATGGGAGAAACGAATATCAGATCCGCATCCTGGACGATCTTCTCGATGAGATCCTGCCTGGAAATGGGGGCGATCCAGAATTTCATCTCCGTCGAAGGGTGGTAGATGTTCATGAAGACATCCCAGGAGGCATGCAGGGTATCCTCATCCCGCACCACGATGGCCACGTTCTCGTCACGGGCCGCACCCAGAACCTCTCGATAGATCTCGTGGCTGGGCTTGATCTCCACCAGCTTCTTTCCGAAACGGCGGGCCAGCTCCTTCACTTCCTCCAAGTGGTAGCTCGTCGTCAGAAGAAACTCGCTGTCGCTGAGGAGCGCCCGGGCGGCCTCGCTGTCGACGTCACCCAACGAAACGCTCCGGGCCCGCACCCCCTTCATGCGAAGCTCCAGCTCCCGGGAGAAGACGTACGCTTCTTCCTCGTGGTCCACGACGGCCAGATGCAACTCGCGCAGATCGCTCCCGGTCCAGTAGGCGTCCAGCAGGCCGCTGAACTTCTCCGGGGAGAGGCCCAGGCTCCTGGCCTTGGCGGATACCTCACCCAGCAGCTTGAAGACCGCCCGCCGCCGCATCTGCTCATAGGCGGCCTCGCCGCTCCGTTCCTTCAGAAAGGCTCCGCTCCCTTTCACGATCTCCAGATAGTTCTCCTCAGCCAATTTCAAGTAGATCTTGCGGGTCGTCTTGTAGTTGATTCCCAGATGATCGGACACCTCCCGGATGGACGGGAGCCGATCGCCTGCTCGAATCTTGCCGCAGTAGATGGCCGAGAGGAGCTGGCCCTTGATCTGCTCATAGAAAGTGAGCCGAACGGATTTGTCCAGATTGAAACCGATCATCTCTTCAGGGACGCTCCCGAGTCGATCCGGCGCCTTCCGCCCGCCGCGTTCATTGCGAACGCCCCCCCGGCGCCAAGCGCTCCAGTCCATGCATATAGGGGTGGAGCGCCTCCGGAATCCGAATGCTTCCGTCCTCCTCCTGGAAGTTCTCCATCAGGGCGACCCAGGTCCGCCCGACCGCCAGTCCGGACCCGTTCAGGGTGTGGACCAGCCGGTTTCCCGAGCCCTGGCCAGGACGGTAACGAATCCGGCAGCGCCGAGCCTGGAAGTCGGTGAAGTTGCTGCAGGAGGAAATCTCCCGATAGGTATTCTGGCTGGGGACCCACACCTCCAGATCGTATGTCTTGGCCGCGCTGAATCCCATGTCGCCGGTGGAAAGCACAACGACCCGGTAAGGGATCCCCAGCGCTTTGAGAACAGCTTCGGCGTGGCCTGTCAGCTGCTCCAGTTGCCGGGTCGAGTCTTCCGGCCGCGTGAACTTGACCAGCTCGACCTTGTTGAACTGGTGCAGGCGGATCAGCCCCCGGGTGTCCTTGCCGTAAGAGCCGGCCTCGCTCCGGAAGCAGGGTGTGTAGGCTGTGAGGTTGATGGGAAGCTCCGCCTCCTCCAGGATCTCCCCGGAAAAGATATTGGTCAGCGGGACCTCGGCGGTGGGGACGAGGAAATAGTCGGAGTCCGCCACCCGGAAGAGGTCTTCCTCGAACTTGGGAAGGTTTCCGGTCCCGAAGAAACTGCGGCGATTGGCCATGAAGGGAGGAACCACCTCCCTGTACCCGTGGGAACGAGTGTGGAGGTCCAGCATCATGTTGATGAGCGCCCGCTCCAGCAGCGCGCCGGCGCCGGAATAGAGGCTGAAACGGGCCCCGGCGATCTTGCTGGCCCTCTCCAAGTCCAGGATGCCCAGACGGGCCCCCAGCTCGACATGGTCCCGAACGGGAAAAGAAAACTCGGGCGGGTCGCCCACGACGCGGACCACTTCGTTGGCGCGGCTGTCTTTCCCCACCGGGACGCCCTCGGCCGGCAGATTCGGGATCCAGGAGAGGAACGCTTCCATTCTGCCCCGGAGGTCGCTCAGGCTCTCATCCAGCTCCTTGATCCGGGCGGAGACCCGCTTCATTTCCCGGATCTGGGCACGGGCATCATCGCCGCGCTTGCGCAGCCGCGCGATCTCGCTACTGGTTCGGTTGCGTCCGGCCCTCAGCTCCTCGGATTCGATCCGGACTGTCCGCTCGCGAGCGTCCAGAGACCGAAACTCCTCGACGGCCAAGGAATAGCCGCGTTCCTTCAGTCTGGCCTCGACCCGGTCCAGATTGCCCCTGATGAAACCCCGATCCAACATCGCGAGTCAGTATCTCAGAGGGAACATGGGGGAGAAAAGCGAAAATGAGGAAAGAGGAAAGAGTGAAGACAGGCGGGTCGGGCCTGTGGGGGAGCTTTCCTCTTTTCTCTTTCCCCTTTCCTTGGACCACTGCTATATTCTACGTTTTCCGGGGGGTTTGCTTGCGGGTGCCACGATGCCGCTTTACGAGTACGCTTGCGACAGTTGCGGAGAGACGATCGAAGCGCTTCAACGATTCTCGGATCCGCCCCTGGAGACGTGCGGTTCTTGCGGCGGATCGCTGGAGAAGCTGATCTCGGCTCCCAGCATCCAGTTCAAGGGGTCAGGTTGGTACGTGACCGACTACGCCCGTAAGGACGCCCCGCCGAAGAACACGGAAACCACCAAGGCGGAACCGGCCAAGACCAATCCCGAGAGTTCGACCAACAAATCGGACGCCAAGAAGGAGAGCTGACCCAAGCACGGCTCCAGCCTGCTCGTCACGAAACCAGAGTGAAAATATTAGTCGTCGGCTCCGGCGGAAGAGAACACACGCTGGTCTGGAAATTGGGTCTGAGCGACCGGGTCCGGGAGATTTACTGCTCGCCTGGGAACGCCGGAATCGCGGCGGCCGCCAAGACTCAGCTTCTCCCCAAGCTAGCTCTTGGCCAACTGTTGGATTTCGCCGTCAGTCAAAACGTCGATCTGGCCGTTGTCGGACCGGAAGCCAGCCTCGTGGACGGCATCGGGGACCTCTTTCGCCAGGCCGGAGTGCCGCTCGTGGGACCCTCAGCGGCGGCGGCGCGGCTGGAGGGGAGCAAGGCCTTCGCCAAGGATTTCATGTCCCGCCATCGGATTCCGACGGCGGCCTACCAGGTTTTCGATGAGGCCGGCGCCGCGGAACGGGCGCTTCGGAACGGACGCTTTGACTTTCCCGTGGTACTCAAAGCCGATGGCTTGGCAGCCGGGAAGGGGGTCCTGATCTGCGCCGGCCTTCAGGAGGCCGTCGCAGCCGTCGACCGGATCATGCGCGAAAAACGATTCGGAAACGCCGGCGACCGTCTCGTGATCGAGGAGTTCCTGCAAGGCGAAGAAGCTTCGTTCATGGTCCTGGCCGACGGAGCCGGCAATGTGGTCCCCATGGTCCCTTCCCAGGACCACAAGCAGATCTTGGAAGGCGATCGGGGTCCCAACACGGGCGGAATGGGCGCCTACTCCGTCGACAGCCTCTTGTCCGGCGATCTGCGGCAGGGGATCCTGGACGAAGTCATTCTGCCCACGGTAGACGGCATGAACCAGGAGGGCCATCCCTTCGCCGGAATCCTCTACGCCGGCCTGATGCTCACTACGGATGGTCCCAAGGTCCTCGAATTCAACGTGCGCTATGGAGACCCGGAAACACAAGTGATCCTTCCGCGGCTCCGGACGGACCTCGCCATGCTCCTGCTTCAGACGGCCTGCGGCGATCTGGCGGGTGTTCAAGCCGAATGGACCTCCGACGCCGCAGTCTGCGTCGTCGCCGCATCCCAGGGCTACCCCGGCGCCTACCTCAAGGGACAGGAGATCTCGGGACTGGCAAGGGCGGGCCGGATGGAGAATCTGATGGTATTCCACGCCGGAACCTCCCAGTTTGAAGACCGGTTTGTGACCAGCGGCGGGAGGGTGCTGGGCGTCACGGCACTCGCTCCCTCTCTCGACGAGGCGGCGCGGCGCGCCTATGCGGGCTTGAATGAGATCCGATTCGACGGCATCTACTATCGGCGAGACATCGCTTACAGGCGGCTTGCCCAATCAGAAAGGAATTCAGAATGAGCGCACCGAAAGTCGGCATCCTCATGGGCAGTGTTTCCGATCTCGGCGTGATGCGGGAGGCGAGCAAGATCCTGGAGGATTTTGGGGTGCCCTACGACATCCGAGTTCTCTCGGCCCACCGTTCGCCCTCCCTGACCCAGGAATTCGCACAGGATGCTGAGGGACGTGGCATTCAGGTGCTGATTGCAGGCGCCGGGGCGGCCGCCCATCTGGCCGGTGTCCTGGCGGCCCATACGATTCTTCCGGTCATCGGCGTGCCGATCGACTCTTCGCCGCTGAAAGGCCTGGATGCCCTTTTGGCCACCGTTCAGATGCCGGGCGGCGTTCCCGTGGCCACCATGGCTATCGGCAAGGCGGGCGCCCGCAACGCGGGCCTGGTGGCGGTCCAGATCCTGAGCCGGAGCGATACCGGGCTCCAGGACAAGCTGCGGGCGTACAAGGCGGCGCAACAGAAGAAGATCGAGAGCATCCAACTCTGACGCCGTCTCACGGGCCGACCGGTCGTGCGAGCGGATGGAGCCTTGACGGCTCGGCGCCTTGGCCTGAGGCGGTTACGCCGGGGCGGGGCGGAAGCCGGCCAGAGTCCACATCCGCCGCTCCGTCTTTTCCCGCCGGTAGGAATAGAAACGATCATTGCAGCAGGAGGTGCAGAGGCCGGAGTCCACAATGCGGCTGACCCCCAATTGCTCCACTTGAAGCCGGTTGGCCTCGATCAGGTCCAGGCGCCTCCCCTGGAAAATCCCCCCCGTTTCGTGTCCGCGCTCCCGGTAGGCGGCCCTCACTTCTTCGCCGACCTCGTAACAACAATTTCGGATGCAGGGGCCGAACCCGACCCACAGGTCCTCGGGAGCTGCCCCGGACAGACGGAGCAAGTGAGCCAAACCCTTGGCAGTCACCCGTTTGCAGGTTCCCCGCCAGCCGGCGTGCACCAGGCCCACGACCCGCCGGCGCGGCTCCACGGCCAACACCGATAGACAATCCGCGGTCCGAATCGCCGAATACCAGCCCGGGGACGAGAGGACAACCGCATCGGCAGAAGGCTTCCCCGCCGCGTCAGGATTGGCGCCATCGACGGCAAGCACTGCATCTGCGTGCTCCTGATTCAAGAGGATCAG
Organism: Acidobacteriota bacterium; assembly: GCA_965231825.1. GTDB lineage: Bacteria > Acidobacteriota > UBA6911 > RPQK01 > JAJDTT01 > JAJDTT01. The sequence continues at coordinate 1,069,954 of OZ246889.1, forward strand.
CTTGCAAGCGGGAACGCCGAGGGCATTCAGAAATCCCGGTTCCGGTTCCGGCGGGCGCGAGGCCTGCTGGGCCGGCCGGCACCGGTCGGTTGCCCGGGTCGTGACGGCGTGGACGAATCCCGGGATTTCCGTCAGCGCCTCGAAGGCCAAGAAGGGAAAATCCCCGGCCGTCGTCTCCAGCATCATGCGGGGGCCAGAGTAACATGGCCTGGAACTGGCCGGCCCCCTCAAAGTAAACTGTGCCCTGTTCCAAGAGGATTGCCCCATGGTCGTCGGAATCGGACTGGACATCGTGGAGGTCGCGCGCATCGCCAAGGCCTTGCGTGGCAGCAAATCCATCACCGAGCGGGTCTTCACCCCTGAAGAAATACAATACTGCTCCCAACGGCGGAACAAGTACCAGCATTTCGCCGGGCGATTCGCGGCCAAAGAGGCGGCCCTGAAAGCCCTGGGGACCGGTTGGCAGGCGGGGATCCGGTGGCGCGACGTCGAAACCACGGCCGGACCGATGGGGGAGCCCCGGTTGACCCTCTACGGAAAAGCGGCGGCCATCTTCAAGGAATCGAAAGCTCAGAGGAGCCATCTCACCATCACGCACGCCACCGACTACGCAGTTGCGTGCGTCGTCCTCGACGGTTGACACGCTGACGCGGGGTTCCCGGCCAGACCATCCTCCGTCTCCCCTACGGCCTCGACCTGGACCATCCGGTTGGGCGCCATGGGGCCCGGAAAACGAACCTTGATATAGTTTGCGGAGATCCCCTCCCAGTTGCCGGCGGCAGACTTTCCCAGCGTCAGGACCGATAGCTTCCTGCCCACGAACCGCCGCCGGAAAGCGAGGTTCTTGGCCGCCGAAATCTGCCTCAACTCCCAACACCGCGAACGCCGGACCCGGGGGTCGACTTTGGGCCGCATTGCCGAGGCTCGGGTTCCAGGACGGTCGCTGTAAGGGAACACGTGGAGATAAGTGAACGGCATGGCCTGGACGAAACGGACTGTTTCCAGGTGGTCCCGGGGGGTCTCCCCCGGAAATCCGACCACCAGATCCGTTCCAATGGCCGCCTGTGGCAACGTGGCCCGGATCTGTTGCACGATCTCTCCAAATCTGGACGTATTGTACGGGCGCCACATTTTCCGCAGAATCCGGTTGCTCCCGCTCTGCAGGCAGATGTGGAAATGCGGGCAGATCTTGTCGTTCCCGGCCGCCAACCGGATGACCCGCCGCGACAGCTCCATGGGTTCGATGGAACTCAACCGCACCCGGGCCAGGCCCGGGGTTTCGGCCACGTCCGCCAGGAGGCGATCCAGAGAGTAACGGGGCTTCATATGCACCCCGTAGGTTCCAATGTGGATTCCGGTCAGAACCACTTCCTGGAACCCCCTTCGGGTCAGCTGCCGCACTTGGGCCAGAACCTGCTCCGGTGGCAAGCTCCGCCCAGGTCCGCGAACCAGCGGAATGATGCAGTAGGTGCACTTGGCGTCGCAGCCGTCCTGAACCTTCACGAAGGGTCTGACTCGAAGCCCCGGCGATCCGGCGGTCGCGCCCGCCATGGCGCGGACCTTGACGAATTCCTGCCGGTACACGTCCGCCAGCTCGTCCGCCGTGACGGCGGACATCGTCGGCCCATCCACGATCCCGACCAGATCGCTCTTGTGAGTGTTGCCGATAACGGCTTCGACACCCGGTATTCGGGACAGGCTTTCCGGATCCCGTTGAGCATAGCAACCTGTCACCACGATCCGGGCCGCCGCGTTTTCGCGGTGAAACCGGCGGACCAGTTGCCGCACCTGCTGATCGGATCGATGCGTGACGGTACAGGAGTTGACGACGATGATCCCCGCCTTCCGCCAGTCCCATGCCTCCCGGTAGCCGCGCCCTAAGAAGTCCTGCCGGATGGCGGCGCTGTCGGACTGGTTTGTGCGGCAGCCGAAACTGAAGACATGGAAGCTGGAAGCCAACTGATTCCTCCTTTTCCCCTGATCGCGGACCCGATCGTCCCTTTCACACCCGGCTGGTAGATTCTAACAGCCGTCACAAGACAACATCACGGCACTCGATTGACGCTGCGCAAAACCATCACTTCGAAGCGTCCGGACTCCAGCATGAAACTCTGTGTTCTGGGAAGTGGCAGCGGAGGAAATTCCACCTACATCGCGACTGGGAAGGCGCGAATTCTCGTCGATCTGGGCTTTGGCCGGAGGAGCCTCCGGCGACGCCTGCAAGAGGCGGGGCTGTCCCTGGACCCGATCGACGCACTCCTCCTGACGCACGAACACACGGACCACGTCAGCGGCGTCCCGGCCCTGGTCCGGGATTTGGACGTCCCTGTATTCATGACCAAAGGGACCTTGCGGGGGAGCCCACCGCTTCAGGCACTGGACCGGGTGACGATCGTCTCTGCGGGCTCCCCCTTTTGCATCGGCGACCTGGAGGTCGACGCCGTTCCCGTCTCCCATGACGCTGCGCAGCCGGTCGGTTTCCGCTTTGCCTCGGAAGGGATTCGAGGCCTTCTCGCCACCGACCTGGGGGAGCCGACCCAGGAAATCCTGGAACATCTGGCTGACTGCGACTGGTTGATCCTGGAATCCAACCACGACGAGGAGATGGTGCTGGCCGGACCCTATCCCTGGCTCCTCAAGCAACGGCTGATGGGACCCAAAGGGCACCTTTCCAACCTCGCGCTGGGCCGGTGCCTCGAGACCCACCTGACCGCCAAGACCAAACACATATTCCTGGCCCATTTGAGCCGCACCAACAACCATCCGCAACTGGCCTTGGATCAGGTGTCGGCGGCTCTCTCCAGCACTTCCGGAAGGGGGGAATCCGGCCCCCGGGTCCACTTGACTCACCAAAACCGCCCCTCCATAGTCTTGGACCTATGATTCCGCGCTACAGCCGGCCCGAAATGGCCCGAATCTGGTCCGAGGAAAACAAGTTCCGGAAATGGCTGGAGATGGAGGTGGCGGTCTGCCAAGTGCTGAGCGATTCAGGGCGCATCCCGCCGGCCGCCATGTCGGAAATCCGCGAAAAGGCGGGATTTTCCGTGGAGCGGATTCACGAGATCGAGGCCGTCACACGTCATGATGTCGTGGCGTTCATCCGGGCCGTCTCGGAAGTGGTCGGACCGGCCTCCCGGTTCATCCACATGGGCTTGACCTCCACCGACGTCGTGGACACGGCCCAAGCGCTCCAGGTCAAGGAAGCTTCCGAGTTGATCGAATCCGCCCTCCTGGATTTTCTGGAAGTGCTGCGCCGCAAGGCGCATCGGTACAAGGACACCCCGATGATGGGACGGACCCACGGAATCCATGCGGAGCCGACGACGTTCGGCCTCAAAGTGACCGTCTGGTACTCGGAAATGCAGCGCAACCTGGAACGCTTCCGGAAAGCCCGTAAGATCTTGGAAGTGGGCAAGATCAGCGGCCCGGTGGGCACCTTTTCCCACCTCCCCCCCGAGGTCGAGGAGAAGGTCTGTGCCGCGCTCGGCATCGGTTACGCCGCCGCCTCAACTCAGACGCTGCAACGGGACCGCCACGCTGAATACTTGTGCACGCTGGCCATCCTGGGTTCGACCTACGACAAGATCGCCACCGAGATTCGCCATTTGCAGCGAACCGAAGTGGGCGAAGCCAGCGAGGCTTTCCGGGCGGGCCAGACCGGCAGCTCCGCCATGCCGCACAAGAAAAACCCCATCAGCTCCGAGAACGTGAGCGGACTTTCACGGGTGCTGCGCGCCAACGCCCTGGCTGCGCTGGAGAACATCCCCCTCTGGCACGAGCGGGACATCTCTCACTCCTCGGTGGAACGGGTCATCCTGCCCGACAGCACAACGCTGGCCCACTACCTCACCCTGAGACTCGGCCGGGTCGTGGACAACCTGGTGTTGAACCGGGAAAGAATGCTGGACAACCTGGAATTGATGGGGGGCTTGGTCTATTCGGGCACGCTGTTGCTGAAATTGGTCATGGCCGGAGTTCTCCGGAGCCAAGCCTACGAATGGGTCCAGCGCAACGCACTCCGGGTGTGGAACGAGAAAGCCGATTTCAAGACACTTATCCTCTCCGACCCCGACATCCGATCCCACCTCTCGACGGAGCAGATCGAAGCCGCTTTCGACCTCCGGCAGACTCTCGAGCACGTCGACACGGTCTTCGCCCGAGTGTTTTCTGAAGCATGAATCTTCGGCCCTTGTTTCCCTCCCAGGAAACCCTGGGCATCCACACCGACCTCTACGAATTGACCATGCTCGCCGCCTACTTCGAGGCGGGGTGCGCCGAGGACCCCGTCACCTTCGAGCTCTTTACCCGCCGCTTGCCGGCGGAGCGGCGCTTTCTGGTTGCCGCCGGGTTGGAACAGGCGTTGCACCAGGTTCTGAACCTGCATTTTCCAAAGGAGATTCTGGCCTGGCTGCGGACTCTGGACATCTTCCGCGGGGTTTCTCCGGAGTTCTTCGATTACCTCCGCGATTTCCGGTTCAGCGGGGATCTCTGGGCCTTGCCCGAGGGGACTCCATTCTTCCCTCACGAGCCCGTTCTCCAGGTCAGGGCCCCCGTCATGGAGGCCCAGCTTCTGGAAACCTATTTGATTGCGTCGATCAGCTACCAGACGACGGTAGCCACCAAAGCAAGTCTGCTCTGCCGAGCCGCCCGGGGCCGGCCGGTGATCGATTTCGGCAGCCGGCGCGCGCAGGGGCCGCAGGCCGGACTGCTGGCGGCCCGGGCATCGTTCCTCGGCGGCTGCGCCGGCACCAGCAATGTTCTGGCCGGATATCAGCTTGACCTGCCCCTCTACGGAACCATGGCTCACTCCTTCATTCAGTTCTTCGACGATGAAAAGCGCGCCTTCGAGGTATTCCAGGGGGCCTTTCCCCGGCACACGATTCTTCTCGTGGACACTTATGACACGCTTCGCGGCGTCAGGACCGCGCTCAGCCTCGGAACAGCGGTGCAAGGTCTGCGTGTGGACAGCGGAGACCTGGGCCGGATGGCCCGGGCCGCCAGGGCGCTCCTGGACGAGAACGGCGCCAGCGAGACGCGAATCCTCGTCAGTGGCGATCTGGACCCGGCGAGAGTGAGGGCTCTGGCAAAGGAGGAGGCGCCCATCGACGGCTACGGCGTGGGCACAAACCTGACCATCTGCCCGGAAGCTCCCACCTGCGACCTGGTGTACAAATTGGTGGAGCGGATCGACCAGAACCGGATCCTGCCGCGAATGAAAATCAGCGGGGACAAGGGGTCGTTCCCTCTTCGAAAGGAGGTCTATCGGCTCCGGGAGGGGGGAGAGATCGCCGGCGACCTGCTGGCGGCGGAAGGGGAGGCCGCTCCGAAGGGATACTCCTCGTTGCTGGTCCAATACGTCGAGGGCGGAGAGGCGAAGGGCGACCTGCCCGACACCCGCCAGATCAGAGACTACGCCCGGACCCAATTGGACGGCTTGCCGGTGCGTTTGTGGAGGCTCGAGGGTGACTCGTATCCCGTCCGCTTCAGCCGGCGGTTGCAGGAGGCGGAACGCACGCTGCGCCGGTCCCACTCCTGACTTGGCTTGAGGTGCCGGGCCATTGCCGATGCCGACCGCAATTAGCCGGCCGCCGGCTGACGGCAGACGACGGATGCCTCTCGGAGAAGCCGAAACGATCTCCCGGAGAGCGGATACTCCAGGTTGTAGACCACTTCGACGACTCCCGAGTTGATGATCATCTTGCTGCAGGTCAGGCAGGGCGAATAGGTCGTATAGAGGACGCCTCCATTGACGCTCACCCCATGGTAGGCCGCCTGGGTGATAGCGTTCTCCTCGGCATGGGAACAGAGGCAGTCCCCCAGCTGCGTACCGCTGTCCGCCAATCCGGCGCAGCGGGGACAGCCCCCCTCGAAACAGTTTCGCGTGCCGCGCGGCGTGCCATTGTAGCCGGTGGAGATCACCCGGAGATCGCGCACGATGATGGCCCCCACCTTGCGCTTGATGCAGTTGCTCCTGAGGGCCACGACCTGTGCCAGCCTCATGAAATACGGATCCCAATGGGGCCGGGTCATCTTGGGAGCGGTCTGGAGCAGCCAATCGGCGACTTTCTGCTGAAGATCCTCCTTGGTGCCGTTGTTGGCGAAGCTGACGTTGGCCAACTGCCCCGTCGCCAAAAGCTGCTGGCCCTGTGCGTCCGGACTGGTCAGCTCTTGCCGTTCCAAGTCCAGAAACTGCTCCAGTGAGACGGGATCGCTCTCCCGTCCGCGGTCCCGGACGCGGCGGTGCCGAATTTCGGCCTCCGCCTCGATCGCCACCAGGTAGAAATCGGGCTGCCTCGAAAACGCCCGCACCTCCGACGGGTGACGAAAGGAATCGACGACGTAGTTCCGATCCGCAGCCAGCTTGGACAGGATCTCCTGCGCCAGGTGGTCGTTTCCGTACCTGGACCGAAGCTCCCTGCCCACTCGGATCAGCCGCGGCCGGGTGATGTCCTGCCCCCGCCGCGTGATCTCCTGACGGATCACGTCCGAGAGGGACCAGAACCCGAAGCCCTTGGCCTGCAGAAAATCGGCCACGACGCCCTTACCGGAGCCGTTGCGGCCAGTGAGTCCGATGATCACGAAACCCTTATAGCATACGGAAGAACAAGATCGAGAGAAGCGAGGAATCGGCAGGATGCAACGGGAGGGAGCACGACGCACTTCTCCGCCCCGGGCCTGCTATATTCTTCGCCGTGGCAGATACCGTGGATTTCATGCATCTCGACGATCTCCTCTCCGAAGAGGAAAGGCTGATTCGAGACAGCGTCCGCGCCTTCGTCGAGGAACGGGTTATTCCCGTTATCGAAGACCATTTTCAAAAAGGCGTCTTCCCCCTGCAGCTTGTGGAGCCCATGGCAGGCCTCGGCTACCTGGGGGCCAGCTTGACCGGCTACAACTGTGCTGGCCTCGGTCCCGTCGGCTACGGCCTCATCATGCAGGAACTGGAACGGGGCGACAGCGGCCTGCGCAGCTTCGTCTCGGTCCAGAATGCCCTGGTCATGCATCCCATCCACCGTTTTGGAAGCGAGGAGCAACGAGCGCACTGGCTCCCCCGGCTGCAGGCCGGACGGGCCATCGGATGCTTTGGGCTCACGGAGCCTGATTTCGGCTCGAATCCCGCCGGGATGCGGACCCGGGCACGGCGCCGTCGCGGAGGTTTCGTCCTGAACGGAACCAAGGCCTGGGTGACCAACGGCAGCCTCGCCGATGTCGCCGTCGTCTGGGGGCGGCTGGAAGGAGCGGGAATCCGCGGATTTCTGGTGGAACGCTCCACCGAAGGCTTTTCCACCAGGGACTACCGCCATAAGCATTCGCTTCGAGCTTCCGTCACCTCGGAGTTGATCCTGGACAACTGCTGGATCCCCGAGGACCGCCTCCTGGCCGGGACGACAGGCCTGAAAAGCGCCTTCATGTGCTTGAATAAGGCACGGTACGGCATCGCGTGGGGCGCTCTCGGGGCGGCCATGGCCTGCTTTGAAACCGCCCGTCGCTGGGCCCTCGAACGGCGCCAGTTCGGGAACCGACCCATTGCCGGCCACCAGTTGGTCCAGCAGAAACTCGTGTACATGTTGACGGAAATTACGAAGGGCCAACTGCTGACGTACCGATTGGGGCAACTCATGGAACAGGGCAAATGCCGGCACGATCAGATCTCCATGGCGAAGCGCAACAACGTCGCCGTCGCCCTTCGGATCGCGCGGCTGGCCCGGGACCTCCTGGGGGCCAACGGGATCCTCGCCGAGTATCCGGTTTTTCGCCACATGTCGAACCTGGAAACGGTTTCGACCTACGAGGGAACCCACGACATCCACACCCTGATCCTGGGCCAGTCCATCACTGGAATCCCCGCGTTCGAGTAACCTGGAATTGGGGATGGCTTCCAAATTAGAATGGTGGTCGAATCGACAAGCAATAATCGGAAGGAGGAGAATTTCATGCCTTATCCTGAACAATGGGTTACCCCGATGCGGCAGGAGCTGACCCGCATCGGCGTCGAAGAGTTGCGGACAGCTGAAGATGTGGACCAGGCGATTACTGGAGAGCAGGGCACCGTTCTGGTGGTCGTCAACTCCATCTGTGGCTGTGCGGCGGCGCGGGCCCGCCCTGCGATCGCGGATGCGCTCGGTGATGATCCCAAGCCGGATCGCTTGACCACGGTATTCGCCGGTCAGGACCTCGAAGCTACGGCGAGAGCAAGGGAATACTTCTTTCCCTATCCGCCGTCTTCTCCCAGCATCGCACTGCTGCAGGACGGCAAGCTGGTCTACATGATGGAGCGCCACCTGATCGAGAGCCGGGAAGCGTACGAAATCTCCCGGGATCTGAGGGAGGCCTTCAGCCGGCATTGCGCCAAGGCGGAAACCGCGACTTCCTGAAGAGCTCTACGGCTGGCCGGTGGCGCCCCCGGCGCCACCGGCTCGGCAGTGAGTTGAAACGGTTGAGAAGCGAGAGGGGGGCCAGCGGCCTCGCGCAACGGCGCGCCGCCCGGTGCCTTTCTCTCTCTTCTCTTTTTCTCTTTCCTCACTCCTCGCCGGCGTTACTCGCTCTCTTCGTATTCGTCCTTGATGGCGTCCAGGACTCCCGGGTCCTGCAGTGTCGTGGTGTCGCCGACGACCCGCCCTTCGGCGATGTCCCGGAGCAGGCGCCGCATAATCTTCCCGCTGCGCGTCTTGGGCAACTCCCCGGTAGGGATCAGGGTGTCGGGGCGGGCAATGGGTCCGATCTTTTTTCCCACGTGGAGCTTGAGTTCGGCGATCAGCTCCGGCGACGCCGCCTGATCTCCCCTTAGGGTGACGAACGCGCCGATCGCCTGACCCTTGATTTCGTGGGTGATACCTATGACGGCCGCTTCGGCAACGCTGGGGTGGCTCACCAGGGCGCTTTCCACCTCCATGGTCCCGATTCGGTGACCAGCCACATTCAGGACGTCGTCCACGCGGCCCAGTAGCCAGAAGTAGCCGTCCTCATCGCGCTTGGCCCCGTCTCCCGTGAAGTAGATTCCGGGAAATTGCGACCAATACTGATCGTACCATCGCTCTGCGTCGCCCCAGATGGTTCGGGCCATGGCCGGCCAGGGGCGTTTCAGCACCAGATAGCCGCCGCCTCCGAGGGGCACCGACTCACCCGCTTCGTCCACGATGTCGGCCTCCACTCCCGGGAACGGAAAGGTTGCCGACCCGGGTTTCAGGACCGTCAACCCCGGCAGGGGAGTGATGAGCGTCATTCCCGTCTCCGTCTGCCACCAAGTGTCGACCACTGGCGTTCGACCGGATCCGATATGGTCCCGATACCAGACCCAGGCCTCCGGGTTGATGGGCTCCCCCACCGTCCCCAGGAGCCGGAGTGAGCTCAGATCGTGGCCCGCCGGATACTCTGTTCCCCACTTCATGAACGCCCGGATCGCCGTCGGGGCCGTGTACAGAATGTTGGCCCGGTATTTCTCGATGATCTGCCAGAAACGGTTCTTCCCGGGGTAATCGGGCGCCCCTTCGTACATGATGGAGGTGGCGCCATTGGAGAGGGGGCCGTACACGATGTAGCTGTGCCCGGTGACCCACCCCACATCGGCAGCGCACCAATAGGTGTCGTCTTCCTTCAGGTCGAATACATACTTGGCGGTGGTGTGGACGCCGACCAGGTAACCGCCAGTGGTGTGGAGCAGGCCCTTCGGCTTCCCCGTCGTCCCCGAGGTGTACAGGATGTACAGGGGGTGCTCACTGTCCAGCGACTCGGCCTCGACGGTTTTCGTCCCGCTGGCCTCCATCTCGGAATGCCACCATCGATCCCGTCCTTCCACCATGGAAACCTGCTCAGGGGAAGCGACGCGGTTCACCACCAGGACATTCTCGATGCCGGGGCAACCGTCCAGCGCTCGATCCGCATTCTCCTTCAGCGCCACCACCTTTCCCCGGCGCCACGCGCCGTCGGCCGTGACCAGGAGCTTCGCCTGACAATCCACGATACGGTCGCGGAGCGACTCTGGGCTGAAGCCGCCGAAGACCACGGTGTGGGGCGCGCCCAGCCGCGCACAGGCCAGCATGGCGATCGGCAGTTCCGGCACCATCCCCAGATAGAGCGCCACGCGGTCACCCTTCCGGATCCCCAGCCGCCTCATGGCCACCGCGCAACGATTCACCTCGCGGTACAGGTCCTGGTAGGTAAGAACACGGGTGTCACCCGGCTCACCTTCCCAGATGATGGCTGCCTTGTTCTTTCTCCATGTCGCCAGATGCCGATCGACGCAGTTGTAGGAAACGTTGACCTTCGCCCCCAGGAACCACTTCGTGGTCGGTGGATCCCACTCCAGAACCGACTTCCACGGCTCAAACCAGTCGATGGCCTGCGCCATCTCGCTCCAGAAGCCTTCCGGGTCCGCCAGGGCGCGCTGATAGACCTCCGGGTCGCTCCAGTTCGCCTGGGCTGTGAACTCCTGGGCAGGGGGATACCGCCGATCCTCCGTCATCAATGCAGATATGGTTCCTTCTTTCTCGCTCATCTCAGATTCTCCTCATTTGCAAGCCGTGTCCCCGGCCTGAAGGGCCTCACGGTTCTGCTGTGGCGGTGTGCTCCACGGGCACGGCGGACGGCGGACGGCGCGGACGCCGAAGGGCCGCTATATACGGCAGGTTGCGATACCTCTGATTGTAGTCCAAGCCGTAGCCCACGACGAACCGGTCGGGAACATCGAAGCCGACGTAGTCGGGGGAGGCGGGAAACTCGCGGCGGGCCGGCTTGGACAGAAGGGCGCAAAGCCTCAGGGATGCCGGCTTTCGCTCCGGCAACCATTGGAACAGAAAGGTGGCGGTGCGACCCGTGTCGACGATGTCCTCCACCAGAATGACGTCCTTGCCCTCGATGTCATCTTCCAAGTCCTTGTCCAGCGACAACGGCTCCACCGGCGCCGTGGAGGCCCCGTAGCTGGAAACCGACAGGAAATCGATGGTCAGGGGGAGGGCCAGCTCCCGGACCAGATCGGCGTGGAATATGGCCGCCCCCTTGAGGACACCGACGAAGTGCGGCTCCCTGCCCCGGTAATCGGCCTCGATACGACGAGCCATTTCGACGACGCGCTGCCGGATCTCAGCCGCTTCAATGAGAACATCCAACCGATTTTCCCGGCCTTGTGACACGGCCCGATCATAGCACAGGCAGATTCTGCCCTCCGGGGTGGATAATGCTACAATGGCGCGGAAAAGGGGGGCCATTTTGTGAGTGCCGATGTCGAACACATCGAGAAGGTTTACAACTGGTACTCCCGTTTCTACGACATCCTGTTCGAGCCTATCTTCCGTAGCGGCCGGGAAATAGCGCCCCTCCTGCTGGATCTGGCTCCCGGATCTCGGCTCTTGGAAGTGGGCGTAGGGACCGGCCTCTCTCTGCCGATGCTCCCGCGAAACATCCAGATAACGGGCGTCGACCTGTCCGCGAAAATGTTGGAGCAGGCGCGGCGGCGGACGGCGGAATTAAGCCTGGAGAACGTCGAGTTGCTGAAGATGGACGCAACCAGGCTCGATTTTCCCTCCGGCAGCTTCGATCGAATCCTCGCCGCCTATTTCATTTCCGTGGTTCCCGACGCCGTGATGGTGATTGAAGAAATGAAGAGGGTCTGCAAGAAGGGCGGATATCTCGTCTTCCTGAACCACTTTCGCAACGAGAATCCCGCTCTCGGTTCCCTCGAGTCGCTCATTTCCCCCCTCTGCTACCGGATCGGATTCCGGACCGACCTGGATCGAAAGAAGCTGATGCGCGAATGTGGGCTGGAAATCGAATCGGAAATGCCCATCGATTTCCTGGGCCACTGGAAAGCGGTCCGCTGCATCAATCCCTGAATTTGTAAATGAAGATCTGCCGGGAAACCCGGTGAGGCATGCGGCCAAAAGGCTGCCGGGGGTCCGGCAACAGGTCGTGGCGGCTATCTGTGAAGCTGCTTCTTCATGAACTTCTTCCGGGCTCTCTTCCGTGCCAGGGCCTGCTTGAGGCGCCGTTTCTCGCCCGGTTTCAGGTAGTAGGAATGGCGCTTGACATCCTTGATGATGTCTTCCTGCTGGACCTTTCGCTTGAAGCGCCTGAGCGCGCTTTCCAGGGGCTCACCATCATGAATGAAGACGTATGCCACTTCGTTCCACCTTTCGCCGCGACAATATAGACCCATTTCGGTCCTCGTGTCAACGGACTTGAGAGACGAGCGAGAAAGGATGCTTGGGTTTCGGGCTAGTTCCTGTCGGCGTAGAAATCCCGCTTCTGCCTGAGCCGGACAATCAACTCGCCTGCCTTCGGGTAGCCCGTCTTGTCGAGAACGCCGGCGATCTCGATTGCCCGATCCAGTTCGCCCGTATATTCGAAACTCTCAATCATGCTGAGCCGGCACTGGAGCAGGCATTCGCCGCAGCGACCCAGTTCCCGGGTCTTCTCGAATAGACGGACGGCCTCCCGATGGTCCCCCCTGATCTGGGCGATCGTCCCAAGACAGACGTGCGCCTGTTGCGACAGGTGGTCCGACGAGTCAGTCGCCGCTGCCCACAAGTCTCGCTCCGACTCGTCCAGCTGCTCCAGCTTCAGAAGCGCGCGGCCCCGCCTATAGAGGATTTCCCGGCGCTCGTCCGAAGGCAGCTTTCGGTCCAGGACCAGGGACCAATACTTCACGGCGGCGGCCAAGTCATTTTCTCCGGCTTCATGGATTTCCGCCAAGCGGCGAAGCGCGTCGTCGACACGAGGACTCGCCGGGTATTGGTAAACCAGTTCCTCCAGGTGCGTACGTGCCTCGGACAGGTCGTAGTGATGCGAGTAGTGGATGGAAGCGACCTCCCAGAGGGCCTCCGCGGCATGGCGGCTGCGGGGATGAAGGCGCCGGATGTTTTCAAAGGTGCGGGTCGCCGCCCGATACTCCCCGGTCAGCCAGAGTTCGCGAGCCCTCTCGAACTCCGCCCCGGGCTGGTCGTGGCCGTAGAGGAACAGGATCGCGGCCGCAGCGATGAGGACCAACCACGGGAGCGCGGGCCTCACTCCGAGGCCTCCGACTCCACCTCGCCAACCCCCTCGGCCACCAAGCTCACATCGGCCACGGTGTCTCCATCCCCCAAATCCATCAGCTTCACGCCGAATGCGTTGCGCCCCGTCATCCGAATGCTGTCCGCCTCCAAGCGTATGATCTTGCCCTTTGCGGTGACGATGATCAACTCGGCCCCGGGTCCCACCGGGAATGTCGCCGCGACCTTGCCGTTTCGGCCGCTGGTCTTGATATTGATCACGCCCTGGCCCGCCCGTCCCTTCGGGGCATATTCGTCGACAGGTGTCCGTTTCCCGAAACCCTGTTCGGTCACCGCCAATATACTCTCGTGATTGTCTCGAATGACGCCCATGCTGACGAGGGAGTCGCCCCCTTTGAGTCGAACGCCCCACACACCCTGAGCGACGCGCCCCATCTCCCGGACCTGACTTTCCGAGAACCGGGCGGCCTTACCCCGTTCCGTGCAGAGAAGAATGTCGTCCTGGCCGCTGGTTCGGCTCACTACGATCAGCTCATCCCCCGGCGCCACCGCACATGCGATGATCCCCTTCGCCATGGGTCTTGAGTACGCACTCAGCGCCGTCTTCTTGACCCGCCCCTGGCGAGACGCCATCACGATGAACCCCGGAGTCTTGAAGTCCTGGACGGCGATCATGTCCGCTACTTTCTCGCCCCGCTCCAACTTGACAAGATTGACGATCGGCTTCCCTTTGCCGGCGGCGCCCACATCGGGAATCTCATAGACCTTCAACCAGTAGACTCTCCCCTGGTTCGTGAAGATGAGAATGTAACTGTGCGTGGAGGCGACGAAAAGATAATCGACGACGTCATCGGCGGTCCGCGTGGACATGCCGATCCGGCCCTTGCCGCCGCGATGCTGGCTCCGGTAGATGTGCAGCGCCGTCCGCTTGATATAGCCACCGTGCGTGGCTGTGATGACCACTTGCTCCTCGGCGATGAGGTCCTCGATCGTCAGGTCGATCGCCTCGTCCAGGATCACCGTGCGGCGGGGCGAGTGATACGCGTCCTGAATCTCCATGAGCTCGTCGCGAATCACCCGCCGGAGTTCGGGCTCACTGGTGAGAATCTTCCGGAGTTGGGCGATCCGGACCCGAATCTGCTCCAGTTCCGCCACAATTTTGTCCCGCTCCAGGCCGGTGAGGCGCTGCAGCCGCATCTCAAGTATCGCCTGAGCCTGGATTTCGGTGAACTCGAGGCGCTGGATCAACTGCGTCTTGGCCTCCGCCGGTGTCCTCGAACCCCGGATCAGGGCGATCACGAGATCCAAGTGGTCCAGAGCCTTGGCCAGACCCTCCAGGATGTGTGCCCGTTTTTCGGCCTTCCTCAGGTCGTACTGGGTGCGCCGACGCACGACGATCCTGCGGTGGGCAAGGAAATGGTTCAGCATTTCCTTGAGGGTCAGTACGCGCGGCCGGCCGGCTGCGAGGGCCAGCATAATAATCCCGAACGAGCTCTGCATCGGCGTCAGCTTGTAAAGCTGATTCAGAACGATTTGCGGTTGTTCTCCGCGCTTCAGCTCGATGACGACACGCATCCCGTCTCGATCAGACTCGTCTCGCAAGTCGCTGATCCCATCGATTCTCTTGCTGCGAACGAGCGCTGCGATCGTCTCGATGAGTCTTGCCTTGTTGACTTGATACGGGAGCTCATCGACGATGATGGCCTCCTTGTCTTTTCCCACCTTTTCGATGGCGGCCTTGGCCCGTAGCTGGATGATCCCGCGGCCCGTAGCGTATGCGCTGTGGATGGCCTTGCGCCCGTAGATGATGCCCGCGGTAGGAAAATCCGGGCCCCGAATCAACTGCATGAGCGCCGACAATGTCGCATCCGGCTGATCGAGCAGGAGCAGAAGTCCATCGACGACCTCAGCGAGATTGTGGGGAGGGACATTGGTCGCCATCCCCACGGCAATCCCGGAGGCCCCGTTGATCAAGAGGTTGGGGATGCGAGCCGGCAATACGGTCGGTTCCTGCAGTGACTCGTCGTAGTTGGCCTGATACTCGACCGTCTCCTTCTCGATGTCCGCCAGGATCTCATCGGCGATTCCCGCCATGCGAACCTCGGTGTATCGCATGGCTGCCGGCGAGTCGCCATCGATGGACCCGAAGTTGCCTTGCCCGTCGATCAGCATCTCCCGCATGGAAAAGTCCTGAGCCATTCGGACCAGCGCATCGTAGACGGCCGCATCTCCGTGGGGATGGTACTTTCCAATGACTTCGCCCACGACCCGCGCCGACTTCTTGTGGGGACGGTTCCTGGTGTTGCTCAACTCGCTCATGGCATACAGGATGCGTCGATGGACCGGCTTCAAGCCGTCTCGGACATCCGGCAGGGCCCGCCCCACGATGACCGACATGGCGTAGTCCAGGTAGGAGGTCTTCATCTCCGATTCGATGGTGACCGGAATCTCCCGGCCCTGGTACTCTCTCATCGACTTGTTCCTCCGGTCCTGGCCATTCGAAAGATCATGGCGCACGGGCCAGGCAGTGCCCCTGACAGGGGAAAGGCGCGGTGCGCGGGCCTCGCTCGAAACGCCGGGAAACCGGCGGCGCCTAGACGTCCAAGTTCTTGACGTTCAGTGCATTGTCCTCGATGAACTGCCGCCGCGGCGCGACGTGTCCGCCCATGAGGACACTGAAGATGTCATCCGTCTCGACCATGTCCTCGATGTCGACCCGCAACAATGTTCTCGTGTCGGGGTCCATGGTCGTTTCCCAGAGTTGCTGGGGGTTCATTTCCCCGAGCCCCTTGTAGCGCTGAATACCGAGTTTTCGTTTGCCTGCAGCCATGAAGTAATCGATCAGTTCCGCCGATGTGGCCAGCGTCGTCACCTTCGTCTTCTCCTCCAGCAGGAAGGGTGGGTCTTCCAGGATGTCCGCCTTCCGGCGAAGTTGAGCCAGACGCCGGCACTCCGCCGAGACGGCGAATTCATGATTCAGGACCATGCCCTCGGAATGCCCGTTGCGCAGATGGAGTTCGTAGAAACTCCGCTCCTCATCGAACGAGGTTTCCGCCTCGAAGCCCAATGCTCGGAAACGGGACGCCAGGTCCGCCAATTCGGCTCCATCCGTGAAGACCCTGCGGGCCACTGCTTCATGGGGGTCGGCTCCCGAGACGCTGCGCAAGAAATCCAAGAACTCGCTCACCACGCCGTTTCCGTCGTAGCGGCGGCCGAGGGTCTCGAGACGCTGTTGAAACTCCATCAGGTTCTCGAGTTTCCCGATCAGTTCGTTCCCGTCCAGAGCGTCGCCCGTCTTCGGACGAACAACCCGAACCCCGTGCGTCGCCCTGCCGAGAAGATAACGGGTCAGATCCCGCTCCTTCTGAAGATAGGTCTCGTTCTTTCCCTGCTGGATTCGAAACAGGGGCGGTTGGGCGATGTAGATATGATGGTTATGAAGGAGTTCAGACATCTGCCGAAAGAAGAATGTCAGCAGCAGAGTGCGGATATGGCTTCCATCCACATCCGCGTCCGTCATGATGATGATCTTGTGATACCGGAGCTTGGCCAAATTGAAATCGGCGCTGCCCACGCCTGCGCCGATAGCCGAGATCATGGTGATGATTTCCTGGTTGCTCAGCACTTTGTCGAAACGGGCTTTTTCGACATTGAGAATCTTGCCCTTGATGGGAAGAATCGCCTGAAATCGCCGGTTCCGCCCCTGCTTCGCAGACCCTCCCGCCGAATCCCCCTCGACGATGAAGATTTCTGAAAAGCGCGGGTCGCGCTCTTGGCAATCGGCCAGCTTGCCGGGCAACGAGAGGTTGTCGAGGGCACTCTTACGGCGCGTCAGCTCACGGGCCTTTCTCGCAGCTTTCCGTGCTCGCGCCGCGTCTGCCGCCTTGCTCACGATTCGCCGGGCGATGGTGGGATTCTGTTCCAGGAACAGGCCGAGGCCCTCATTGCACACGGCCTCCGTAATTCCCTTGATCTCGCTGTTCCCCAGCTTCGCTTTCGTCTGGCCCTCGAACTGGGGGTTGGGAATCTTGATGCTCACAACGGCAACAAGTCCCTCTCTGACGTCCTCCCCCGACAGGTTCTGTTTCAGGTCTCGAAGCAGGTTGTTGCTGGAAGCATACGCATTGATGGTGCGGGTGAGTGCCGTCTTGAAACCCACCATATGAGTGCCGCCCTCCGGTGTATTGATGGTATTGACGAAGGAGAAGAGGCTCTCGTTGTAACCGTCGTTGTACTGGAGGGCGACCTCCACGTCGTTCTCGGCGCGGCGCGCCTGCACATGGACCGGCTTGCCGTGCAGCGTCGTCTTGTTCTTGTTCAGATACCGGACGAAATCGGACAGCCCCCCCTTGTAGAGGAAGCGCTGCCGCTTCACTTCCGGAGCATCTTGACCACTGAGATCGGGGAGGGAATCGGAGCGGTGGTCTTCAACCTCGATGGAGAGGCCCGGGTTCAGAAAAGCCAACTCACGCATACGCCGCGCCAGCGTCTCGTAGCTGAAGCTCGTGGTTTCGAAGATCTCCCCATCCGGTTTGAAAGTGACCATCGTCCCGCGGCGCGTGGTCTTGCCGGTCCTCCGGAACGCGTCCGTCGGCACGCCGCGGGCATACGACTGCTGATACACATAGCCGCCGCGCCGCACCTCCAGCTCAAGTTGGTGCGACAACGCATTGACGACCGAGACGCCCACTCCATGCAAGCCGCCGGAGACTTTGTAGCTGTCATGGTCGAACTTGCCGCCGGCATGCAGAGTGGTCAATACGACCTCTGCGGCGGGAAGCTGCTTCTCGGGATGAATGTCGACGGGGATTCCCCTGCCATTGTCCTCGACGGTGATGGAATCATCGCGGTGGATCGCCAGCCTGATCTGGTCACAGAAGCCGGCCAAGGCCTCGTCGACCGAGTTGTCCACGACCTCCTGAACCAGATGATGGAGCCCCGCCGCGCCGGTGGAGCCGATGTACATGGCGGGCCGTTTCCGAACCGCCTCGAGACCTTCCAAGACGCGGATCTTCTTGGCTGTGTAGGCACCGGACTCTTGAGCCGGTGCGGCCGACTGCAGTTGGTTCGTCAATTCCGGATCCTCGCCCATCTCGGTTTCACACGCGGCCCCGGTGCACCTCTTGAGAATGGTCCTCTTAGGCCGGGCTAACTCCAATTATAACCGGTACATGTGTCGCAAACGGCCCGACGGATCAGCACGGCTCAGAGGCTAAGCGGCATGATGACATACTGCATCTTGTAGCCGCCGGCCGGTTCGGAGTCGTCTGCATCGGGCGCACTGACAGGTTGGAGCAGCCCCTGCGTATCCGAGTCTTTGAGGGAAATCAGTATCTGTTCGGTCTCCACGACGTTAACGAAGTCGAGCAGGTAGTTCACATTGAAACCGATCACGACCGGCGGCCCGTCGTAGGTGGTCTCCATCGCTTCGGCGGCCCGCTCCCCATTCGAATTCTGGCATGCGAGCTTGACCAGTCCCTCGCTCAGGCTCACCTCGACCGCTGGCGCATCCTGGTCCGACACGACCGCGACACGCCGCAGGGCTCCAGTGAAACCCAAGGTATTGAGGTGCGCGACCAGACTGTTTCCTTGTGGAATGACCATCTTGTAGTTTGGAAATTCACCGCTGAGGATGCGAGAGGTCAACAGTCGGCTACCGATTCCAAATGAAATCCTTCTCTCTCCACTTCTGAACTCGATATCTCCGTCAGCTTCACCGAGCAGCTTCACCAACTCGACCAACGCTTTCTTGGGAATCAGAACTCGGATCTCCTCCTGGTCGATATCCATTCCCACGTCCCGTTGGACAACGACCAAGCGGTGTCCATCCGTGGTGACCAGGGACAGATCCGAAGGGGTAATCACGGCTAGCGCTCCGCTGAGAGTATATCGGCTCTCCTCCTGGGTGATGGCGAAGACACAACTCCCGATCATGCGGCGAACTGTGGTCGCGTCCATCCGGATGAGTTGTCCTTCCGCCTCGCCGATCTCGGGGAAGTTGCTCCTCGCCAAGGCAGCCACCTTGAACCGTGACCGATCATAGCCGATCTCGACCCAATCGCCTTCGGCGACGGATTTGATGTGAATAATCGAACCTGGTGGTGCCAGACGAACAATTTCGAACAACTTCCGGGCTGAGATGGTAAGGGCGCCGCCGACCCGCACCTGGGCTTCACACCGGGAGCGCAAAGAAACATCCAGATCGGTCGCAGTCAGGACGAGGTTGTTCCCGAGGGTTTCAAGGAGAATATGACCGAGGATTGGCACTGTCGTTTTTCTCTCGACGATGGTCTGCAGGTGTTGGACCTCGGGGAACAGATGCTCCCGCTTCAAAGTTATGTCCATGGTGTTCTCCGTCTTCAAGTCACAAGAGAAAATATATTTTGGATCGTAGTAGTAGAGATGGCGGAAGCTGTGGATGAATTGAAAAAACCGTTACTTTCCAAGCGGATGGAGTCACTCTTCACTTGTGAATTCGGCTCTTGATACAAAGTGGAAAAAAGACCGGCGTGAATCCGGTCAGCCTTTTCCACAGCCGTTACATTCTACCACCGGTGGAAAAGCGGGAAAACGTCATGAAACTTGGTCGATCAGCTTGTTGACGGTGGAATGCAGCAGCGGATCCTTCTTGATGAGGCGCGAGATCTTCCGGACGGCGTGAAGCACGGTCGTGTGATGCCTGTCGCCGAAGGCGCGGCCGGTCTGAGGCAGAGAGGCCCGGGTCAACTCCTTGCAGAGGTACATGGCGATCTGTCTCGGAACCACGAACCTCGGGGAGTTGCTCCGGCTTACGAGCTGGGACGCAGTCAAGGAGTAGTGCCGGGAGACGACACGTTGAATTTCTCCGATGGTGATCACTCGCTGTGCGGACGCGGCGAGATCCTTGAGCGTCGATTGGGCCAAGTCGAGGGTGATCTCCTCCCCGATGAGACTGCTGTAGGCGATCAGACGAATGAGGGATCCTTCAAGTTGGCGGATGTTGGACTTTGTGTTGCTCGAGATGAAAAAGGCAACGTCATCCGGGAGTTTCACCTGTTGCAAGGCCGCTTTCTTCCGAAGAATGGCGACCTTGGTTTCCAGGTCCGGGGCTTGTATGTCTGCAATCAGTCCCCATTGAAAGCGACTATGGAGTCGCTCCTCCAGGGTCGGGATTTCTTGAGGAGTAGAATCGCCGGAGATGACGATCTGCTTCTGGGCGTCATACAGGCTGTTGAAGGTATGGAAGAATTCGTCTTGGGTCTTCTGCTTCCCTGCGAGGAATTGAACATCGTCCATCAGCAGCACGTCGATGTTCCGGTATTTCTGTCGAAAACTGGAGGTCCGGTCGTAACGGATGGAGTTGACAAGGTCGTTGGTAAAGCGCTCTGAGGGGACGTAGGCCAGATTCACGCTGGGAAATTCAATCTTGATCGAGTGTCCGATCGCGTGCATGAGGTGGGTCTTGCCCAGCCCGACGCCGCCATAGAGGAAGAGAGGATTGTAACTCCGCGACGGACGTTCCGCGACAGCCAGGGCGGCAGCATGGGCGAATTGGTTGCTCGAGCCGACGACGAAGTTGGCAAATGTGTAACGCTGGTTCAGGTCGCACTCGGCCGCGCCTATGTAGGAGCCCAACAGATGGGGTGACGAGATCAGGCCCGATTGCGGTTCGTCCAAATCCGCTTGGAATACGATTTCCGCATTTCGAAACCCCATTTCTCCCATTTTTGCTTTCAGGAGATCGCCGTATTGGTGGGAGATCCACCTGCTGAAGCGGCTGTTGGGAACGCGAACGACGAGCCGGCGCGAATCATGATCGTAGCGGACTTGGGAGGTCGCTTGAAAGTAGACTTCCAAATTCTCGGATGAGATCTGCCCCGCTGTTTCAAGGGAGGCTACGATGTCGCGCCATAAATCCAAAGCGGGCGGTCTCCCCTAAAAATTCCGTGGACTCTGCAAAGAAGAAAGCGGGCGGCGGCGCACCGTCCGTGGTCATCTACTTGTCCGGGCCGAAAACAAGGTAGCATAGTCGGTCTTGGTGGCGAAAGAAGTTTCTTTCGTGGACCTGGCCGATTCTAGAGTGACGACTGAATATTCCTTTTGATCCAACTACTTAGGAAGAAAACTCGAGTTGTTTAGTGAGGTTGTGTG
This sequence comes from Acidobacteriota bacterium, assembly GCA_965231825.1. Taxonomy (GTDB): domain Bacteria; phylum Acidobacteriota; class UBA6911; order RPQK01; family JAJDTT01; genus JAJDTT01. Next base: position 1,091,070 of record OZ246889.1, read on the forward strand.
ACAGGGAATCCCGTTTTTCCAATCATCGCAAGGGTTTTGTGAAGATTGCGTTGTCATCGGGCCCGTGGGCGGCTCCCTGGACGAGGTCGCCTGGGTGTTTTTTTGACGTTTTGGGTGATTTTTGGGCCGCTCTACCGACGTCCCCGACACCGAGTAGACGAGATCCCGGCAGCAGAGCAACCGGGGTCTCTTGGTGGCTGGGCAGGGTCAGTGGGTGGGCGACGACTTACCGAAAGCGGGTGTTTTTCAGGAGTTGATCAACTCTTTCAGGTCTTTCCCCGGCTTGAAATAAGGGACGCGCTTGGCGGGAACGTGGACCGTGGCGCCGGTTTTGGGATTACGTCCGACCCGTGCCGCACGGTGGCGCAGCCGAAAGCTGCCGAAGCCCCGCAACTCGACTTTGGTGCCGCCTTTCAGAGAGTGGACGATGCTGTCGAGGACGGCCTGGACGACCACCTCGGCTTCCTTTCTGGTGAGGCTTGAGCCACCGGCGACTCGCTCAACGAGCTCGGCTTTAGTCATTTTTAGTTCTCGTTGCGTCAATGGCTCGCTGTTTGAGTCCGCCCAGTTGGCTGCCTGCCAATTCTCCAATGGAGGTTTTGCCCACTTCGGGACGGTAAGACCAGGTCTCCCGGTTACTCCGCTCGACCAGGGCCTTCAGGGAAAGCCCGATTTTCCGCTCGAGAAGGTTAAGTTTGATGATCTCGAAATCGAGTTCCTGGCCGACCGAGACGTGGGATGTGGGATCCTCGACTCGCTCCTCGGACAATTCGGAGATATGGCAGAGACCCTCCACGCCCTCGTCCAACTCCACGAATGCGCCAAACGAGGTCAGGCGGACCACCTTGCCCGGCACACGATCTCCGACTTGGTGCCGGGAGAAAAAGTCCTCCCACTTGTCGGGTCCCAGTTGCTTGATCCCGAGCGACAGGCGCTGGCTCTCGCCGTCGACGCTCAGAACCACAGCCGTGACGTCATCCCCTTTTTTGAGCACGTCCGACGGATGTTTGATCTTTTTCGTCCAGCTGAGGTCGGAGATATGGACCAAGCCTTCGATCCCCTCCTCCACCTCCACAAAGGCACCGAAATCGGTCAGATTTCGGACAGTGCCGTTGACGACGGAATTGATCGCGTAGCGCTCCTCGACGGAGTCCCAGGGATTTGGCTCGGTCTGCTTCATGCCCATGGAGATGCGCCTGGCCTTGGCGTCGACGTCAAGGACGACCGCCTGGACCTGGTCGCCGACGGAAAGGATCTTGGACGGATGCTTGATTCGGCGGTTCCAGGTCATCTCGGAAATATGAATGAGCCCCTCGACACCCTCCTCCAGTTCGACGAAGGCGCCGTAGTCGGTAATACTGACGACTGCCGAGGGGACACGGGACCCACGCGGGTATCGCTGGGCCACGGAGTACCAGGGATCAGCGGTGAGTTGCTTGTATCCCAGGGAGACCTTCTCGTCAATTCTGTCGAATTTGAGAACTTTGACGTCGATCTTGTCTCCTACCTTGAAGAGGTCGGAGGGATGGTTGACGCGGCCCCAGGACATGTCGGTAATGTGCAGCAGGCCGTCGATGCCGCCCAGGTCGACAAAGGCGCCGTAATCGGTGATGTTCTTCACGACGCCGGGCCTGACCTTCCCCTCTTCCAGGCTGCGGAGCGTTTCCTCCTTGCGCTTGTAGTATTCCTCCTCCAAGACAGCCTTTCGTGAAAGGACGATGTTGCCGCGCCGCTTGTTTACCTTGATCACACGCAGTTGGAGTTCCTGGTTGCGCAAGCTGTCGAGATTACGTACCGGATGCATGTCGACCTGGGAACCCGGCAGGAAGGCGCGAACGCCAATATCGACGGAAAGCCCCCCCTTCACCCGCTCGATGACGCGCCCCTGGATCACTTCCTGTTCCTGGTAGGCGCGCTCGATGCTATCCCAGATCTTCATCCTCTCCGCCTTCTCGCGCGAGAGAATCACGCCGCCGTCCAGCGTCTCCGCGTTCTCCATCAGGACATCCACGGTATCGCCGGGCTTGATGCTGACGCCGCCGTCCCGCTCGCGGAACTCGCCGATGGGAACCAGGCCCTCGGACTTGAACCCGATATCGACTAAAACATGGGAATCGGTGACATCGATGACCGTTCCGGGGATGACCTCGCCCTCGGAAAGGTTCTTGAAGCTCGAATCATACGCTTGCGCCAATGCATCATAATCGAGGTCGTCCGCGATCTCGATGGTGGGGAGCGCGACGTTTGAGAACTCCGAAGCAATCAGGCGCTCAAGCCCTTTCTCGGTTCCAGTTGGAGCCATCCGCTAAGTTCCTCCTGACAGCCGGTGCCATGTTTCCTGTGCAGACTGCAAAGTTCCCCCCCTCCTCACCGGCTGAAATACTCAAAGAGGGAACACTCAGGATAGGATATTCAGTCCACTTTCCGCAACCGCCCTGGCCACGCGAGCTTGATCATTTACCGCCGGTCGTTGTTGTTGTCAAGGGCCGCGCCCGGACGAGCCGGGGTGCGAGAGAGGCTGGGCTCCTCGGGGTGGGCGGACTCGACTCGAAGAGGTCGATTTGCTAAACTCAGCGGTGTCCGCGTGCTAAGGTGAGCGAGAAAGGGGAGCGGTCAGCGATGAAAACAGGCATCCATCCCGACTACGATGTCGTCACGGTGCACTGTGCGTGCGGCGCGGGTTGGGAGACTCGATCCACCCACAGGGGCCAACTGCGCCTCGAGATCTGCTCCAGTTGTCACCCCTTTTTCACCGGTAAGCAGAAGCTGATAGACACCGCAGGCCGCGTCGAGCGGTTCCAGAGGAAGTACGGCCTCATCCGATAGGAGCCAGCGGTGACGGTCCAGCGTCGCACAGACGCCGGTGTTGCGCCCGAATGCCGTGGCGACTCTCGTCGCGGGACCCCCGAACCACAAACCGGAGCTGGGGAGGCGGGCCTCCGGAAGTCCCTGACATGTTAGAGAAATTGCGCGCCCTGGAAGCAACCTATGAGGAGGTTTCCAGACAATTGGGAGATCCTCGAGTCGTCGCCTCCCGGGACCGTTACCGGGAGGCCGCGAAAACCCATTCGGAGTTGCGCCCAGTGGTCGAGAAATACAGGGAGTATCGGCGAACGTTGCGCGAGGTGAAGGATCTCAGGGAGATGGCCCGGGTCGAGGCGGACTCAGAGTTGGCAGAATTGGCCAGAGGTGAGCTGGGGATGCTTGAGGCGCGCGTTTCCGAGCAGGAAGAGGAGTTGCGTGTCCTGCTCCTGCCCCGGGACCCCAACGACAAAAAGAATGCCATCCTGGAGATCCGTGCCGGCACCGGCGGCGTCGAAGCCAGCCTGTTCGCACAGGAAATGTTCCGCATGTATGGGAGGTATGCGGAGTCGCAGGGGTGGAAGGTGGAAATCATTTCCGCGCACGCTACCGATGTGGGCGGCCTGAAGGAAGTGAGCGCCACCATCGAAGGCAAGCAGGTCTACGGCCGCCTGAAATTTGAGAGCGGCGTGCATCGGGTCCAACGGGTTCCGGAAACGGAGACCCAGGGAAGGGTTCACACCTCCGCCGTGACGGTTGCCGTTTTGCCGGAAGCGGATGACGTCGACATCAAGATCCACCCCAAGGACCTGCGCTGGGACACGTACTGCTCCTCCGGTCCCGGTGGCCAGTCGGTGAACACGACGTATTCGGCCGTGCGTGTCACCCACATTCCCACCGGCGAGGTCGTGACCTGTCAGGACGAGAAGTCGCAGCTCAAGAACAAGAACAAGGCGCTCAAGGTGTTGAGATCCCGGTTGTACGAGCGGGCGCTCCGGGAACAGCACGACGAGGTGGCGGCGACACGCCGCGCCCTGGTCGGCACCGGCGACCGCAGCGAGAAGATCCGGACCTACAACTTTCCACAGAATCGCATCACCGACCACAGGGTCGGGGTCTCCTTGCACCGCCTGGAGGCCGTGCTGGGGGGCTCCCTCGACAACATTCTCGATCCCCTGATCGCTTACGATCAGGCTGAAGCGCTGAAAGCACAGAAAATTGCCTGATTCGCGCCGGGGCGGGATTCTGACGGAGATGACGGTGGGGACGGCGGTTCGGCAGGGAACCTCGCACCTCAGGCGCCGCCGGGTCCGTTTTCCCCGTCTGGATGCGGAGCTGATGCTTGGTTCCATTCTGGCGCGTCCCCGGGCGTACCTGTTGGCGCACCCCGAATTGCGATTGGACTCCGGCCAGACCGCGAGATGGGCAAGTTGGCTCCAGAAGCGGGGAGAGCATTACCCGCTCCAGTATTTGTTGGGCAATCAGGAGTTCTACGGAAGGCGCTTCGCGGTTGGGCCGGAAGTGCTGATTCCGCGTCCTGAAACGGAACTGTTGGTCGATGTCTGTTTGGAGTGGCTCGACGGCATGGCCCAACCGAATCCGCGAGTGCTCGACGTGGGAACGGGTTCGGGGGCCATAGCGGTGACGCTGGCCGCCGAACGGCAGCGGGTTTGGGTGACGGCTACGGATGTATCGCGCCGCGCCCTGGCGGTGGCGAGGAAGAACGCGACCCGCTACGGTTGCAAGTCCCGGATTGAATTTCTGGAGGGGCGAGACTTGGCGCCGGTGGCCGGCCGGCCGGACCGTTGGGACCTGGTGGTGTCGAACCCCCCTTACGTCGCAACGGCGGACCGCGGGAGAGTCGATCGGTCTGTCGCCGTCTACGAGCCCAGCGAGGCCGTCTTTGCGGGCCAGGACGGCATGGAGATGTACGAATCGTTGTTGGGGGTGTGTCCGTCGGCAATGGGACCGTCAGCCCCTCTGGTTTTGGAGCTGGGCGCGGGCGCCAAGGAGCGAGTCTGCCGAGTGGCGAGGCGTCGGGGCTGGCGCGACGTGGAAGTCCGAAAGGATTTGGCGGGCATCGAACGCTGTCTGGTGTTGGTCCGGGGGAGCCCGGGCGAGGTGGTGTGTGAGTGATTGCCTGTTCTGCAGGATTGTGAGAGGAGAGCTTCGCGCGGTTGTGGTAGCGGAGGACGAAGGGGCGATGGCCTTTCGAGACATCAACCCACAGGCTCCCACCCATATCCTGGTGATTCCCAAGAAGCACATTGGCTCATTGGGCGAAGCGGAGCAGGAAGACGCCGCCCTGCTTGGCCGGCTGCTGTTGCTCGCCAAGAAGGTCGCGCGCGATGAAGGGCTAGCCTCGGGTTATCGTGTCGTTCTGAACAACGGCGCCGCGGCCGGGCAGACCGTGTTTCACATTCACGCCCATGTTCTGGGCGGTCGGCACCTGGGCTGGCCACCAGGCTGACAGCGGTTGCCACGGCGCAGGTTCGGAGGAACGGGAATAGCAGGAGGTTGGCCTTGGAGGAGTTGGTCAGGCAGTTGCTTCGTGAAATAGGAGAGGATCCCCAACGGGAGGGCCTTGTCGGCACCCCCGAAAGGGTGGGGCGCGCCGTGCGTTTCCTGACGAGAGGATACGGGCAGGATGTGGACGAGTTGCTCAACGGCGCCTATTTCAAGGTGGACTACGATGAAATGGTCATCGTCAAAGACATCGAGGTCTATAGCCTTTGCGAACACCATCTGCTCCCCTTCTTCGGCAAATGCCATGTCGGGTACCTCCCTTCGGATCGGGTCATCGGGCTCAGCAAGATTCCGAGAATCGTAGATGTGTTCGCGCGGCGCCTCCAAGTCCAGGAACGGCTCACCCAACAAATTGCCGAGACCATCGACAACAAGATCCGGCCCAAGGGGGTAGCGGTCGTTGTCGAGGCGCAACACTTGTGCATGTTGATGCGAGGGGTCGAAAAGCGGCAAGCTCGGATCATGACATCCGCCATGCTGGGCAAGTTCAGGGATGACCAGCGGTCCCGGAGTGAGTTTCTGCACTTGGTGGGCGCCCGGAAAATTTGAAATGAAACGTGAGATCCGGCGGCGACGACGGTGGGGGCAGCTCAGGCGGCTGGCCCTGGCCCCGATTCTCTGGGTCTGGCTGGGTCCGGCTTGGGCGAGTCCACAGGACCAGACTCAGGACGAAGCGATCCGCGTCAGAGTGGATCTGGTTCTGCTTCGGTTCACCGTCAGAGATCCCGGGAACAGATTGGTCAACACCCTGACACAGCAGGACTTTCGCGTTATCCAAGGGGGCAGGGAAAGAGAGATCGTCTTTTTTCGGCCCCCGCGAAAACAGACACCCGATCTGGGCCGCCTGTGGATCGCCTTTCTCCTGGACGTGAGTGGGAGCACGTTTGCCACCAGGGCGGAAGAGATCATGGCCGCCCAGAATTTCTTGGACAACATCCACCTGTTTACGCAGATCGGCGTCTTCGGTTTTACCGACAAGTTGCTGGTTTTTCAGGAGTTCACCTCCCGCAAGCAGCTTGCGGAAAAGGCTTTCGCCGCGGCCCGCCCGCACCAGGGGCGAACCGCAATTTACGACTCGGTGGAGGCGCTGCTTACACCGCTCGGCACGCGGGCGCGGCCCGGCGACGGAAAGGTGTTGATTCTCGTCTCCGATGGGATGGACGACGCCTACCACCGGGCCGAGAGGGCCGGGGCCTTGGCCCTGCGCGAGGATGTGAGGATCTACACCATTCTGGTTCCGTCGGCAACAGCGCTGCCGACGGCCCCGGGGCTCGTCGCAGCGGAAGATCCGAAGGCGGAGGAAAAGGCCGCAGCCTTCGCGCGTTTGGCCGCGAAGACCGGCGGCATGCACTTCAGCGGAATCGAAACCATCCTGGACTTCGATTCCACTTTGGCACAGATTAACGACGACGTTTTCGGCAACCTCTACTCCATCGGTATCGCCGGCACCGCGCCGGGGGCCGATCCCAACTCGCCGGCCTTGGTCACCACTGCGAACGCCGATTTACTGGTGTCACGCCCGTTCACTCGGGCGCCCGGCCGTCTCCGCGCCAAGAAAAAGTTCATCGAGGCCCTCTTCTTCAGCGAGGTCGAGTTGGGAGAACCCGAGGACGAGGGTCTGGAACGGTACGAACTGGGCGCCGACGTCGATATTCTCCGGCCCAGGGGGCAGATCTCGGGCAAAGTCGGGTTGCCCTTCCGAATCAAGATCAGCCCTTATACGTTGTCGCGGGAGGAGGGAGGAGATGTCCGGACCCAACTTGGCATCATCGGCCAGTTGGTGGATGCGAACGGTCGGGAAGTCGTCAGGATGAGAGAGTTCTTCAGGGCCACCTTGGAAAGGAAGGAACTCCGGGACGGCCGCGGGATCATCTACACGAACAAGCTCTTCGCACGGCCGGGGCGATACAATCTTCGAATAGCATTGTTGGAAATTCCCACCTGGAAAATGTTCTTTTTCCAGCGCGACGTCAACATCACCCCTTCAGCCTTCTCTTCCGGCTCCAGGGGTAGGATTCGCAGTATTCCCTGAGGGCGTCCATCGTTCCCTGATATCTGGGCAGCCAGTCCGCAGCGGATTGCCCGGGGGGCACTACGAGCGGCTGGCCGATCTTCACCAGAGCTTGGGAGAAAGGCTTGGGGATTCGAAACCCGTCCCAACCGGACCCTGCCCAGAAACGGCGAGGCTGGATGTGGAACGGAAGGATGGGAACCCCAGTCTTCATGGAGAGCCAGAGTGGCCCCGGCTTGACCCTGTAGACCGGGCCCACGGGTCCGTCGGCGGCAAAACCCACGGGCCGCCCGGCGGCCAGATGCCGTTTGAGTCGAAGCAGGGCCTGGGTCGAGCCGCGACGGCTGGATCCCCTGGCCGGAAAGTAGCCGAATCGGCGGATGATGCGAGCCATGTACTCCCCGTCGGCGTGCTGGCTGGTGATCACGCCGATCTCCCGGAATCTCCAGAAATGGGTGGCGCAAAAGATCTGGTTGTGCCAGAAGCTGAAGATGAAGGGAATGCCTCGGCGATTGAACCGGTCAAAATGCTCCCAACCTTCGACTCGATACCGAAGTAGCGTGCCGAGGCTCCATATCAGGGCCCACCCGGCCGTACTCCCTGCAGCCAGGAGAAGGCGCTGCGACAGGTGTGCTGCTGCGACGTTCATGATTTCTCAAACTGGCCCGGACGTCTCGCCCCGGGAGAGAAGTTCGTCGATCTCGACCAATTTGCTGATGAACTGTCGCCGGGATGCGCTGGCATAGACGTTGCGCCGCTCCATGTCCAGAAACAGCTCCGCGGTGTCGTTTTGAACGGTTTCGGCCAGCCGATAGAAAGCAGCAGGGCCCGGTGTGGAGAGTCGCTGCTCCCGCCAATCCAGCTCCTTCAGCGCCTGGGAGATCAGATGGAAGATGGCTTGGGTGCGAGCGAGTCGGCGGTCGTGCTCCTGCGGCGTCGTCTCGATGATCTCCAAGCCGAGGCCGTGGAGATAGTCGCGAATGTTGCTGTAATTCGCGGAGTCGATTCTTACCGGACAGACTGCGATCTTCATGCCCCCGATCCCATTCCTGCCACTGTCGGGCCCGAAGAGGGGGTGGGTGCCCAAGATCTGAATCCCGGCGGGGAGGCGGGACAGCATGCAGTCGACAGGATATTGTTTGACACTGCAGGTGTCCACGATCACTTGGCCGGTTCTGAGGCCCGGAGAAATCTGCTTGCAGACGGCATCGATGGCCGAGATGGGGGTGGCGAGGATGATGTACTTGGCCGTGAGAACCTGATCCAGGGTGGCCGCATCGGACAGCCCGGCCAGGGTTGCGGGATCTTGGTCGAATACGCCGGCAATCTTGCCGGCGGGCAGGTGGCGGTAGACTAGTTGGCCGAAGCGCCCGAAGCCCAGGAGGCCGATATTGCCGGTGCTCACGACGCGGCATTATAATGGAGTTGCGGATACTCATAAAAGAACTGGCATCTTCGCGATACCTGCCTGCCGGTGTCCGGGCCAAACGACTTTTGCCACGGGCTGCCAAGATCGTGCGTGTCCATATCGGCTGGAGTGGCTGACTGCATGGTGGCACTGGAGCCGTCTCGGTTGACCCTGTCTCAAATAAGGGGGGTGCTTGCCTCCGGTGAAGTCCCGGTGACTTCCGCGGTGTTGTCCGCCTTGGCGCGGGACCCGAGAGTCGGCGTGCGGCGTCTCGGGCGTCGGCTGACGCGTGCGCAGGCTTCAGCCCGGGCGGAGAGGCGCCGGCTGAATTCAATGCTGAAGAAGGAGCGTCGTCTGTGGCGTAGCGGGACGGAACGGGTCGCCGGGGTGGACGAAGCCGGCATGGGACCGTTGGCGGGACCGGTCGTCGCCGCCGCGGTGATCTTCGAGCCGGGCACTGGAATCTGCGGAATGGACGATTCCAAGAAGCTCTCGAGCGCCCGCCGCAACGAGCTGGCCGAGATCATTGCCCGAGACGCGGTCGCCATGGGGATCGGAGAGGCGTCGGTGCCGGAGATCGACCGGCTTAATATCTTCCATGCCGGTCTTTTGGCCATGAAGCGGGCCGTCGCGGTTCTCCATCCGGCGCCGGAGGTCGCACTGGTGGACGGCCGCCGGATTCCGGGCCTCGAGATCCCGCAGGAGGCCTGCGTCGGCGGGGACCGCAGGCATTTCTCCATAGCCGGGGCATCGATCCTGGCGAAGACCCATCGGGACCGGCTCATGCTGAAGCTGGACCGGGTGTATCCGGAATATGGATTCGCCCGTCACAAGGGCTACCCGACCAGACAGCATCGCCGGGCAATCGAGAAATATGGGACGACGCCGGTGCATCGGAGTAGGTTCTGCCGGGGAGCGGCATGAAACGATCCGCATGCTACGGCCCGGAACGTCTCAAGATGGTGGAGAAGCAACTGAAAGCCCGAGGTATCCGGGACCATAGGATGCTGGAGGCGTTTCTGGAAGTCCCTCGTCATCGTTTCGTGCCGGCCAAATGGATTGAACGGGCGTACGATGACCGCCCCATTCCCATCGGCCATGATCAGACCGTCAGCCAGCCCTACATGATTGCCGCCATGGTTCAAGCCGCGAGGGTGTCCCCGGGGAACCGTGTGCTGGAGATCGGGACCGGAAGTGGATATCAGGCCGCGTTGCTTTCGGCCATGAAGGCTCAGGTCTTCACCGTGGAACGGATCCCGGAGCTTGCCCGGCAGGCGCTGAGTCGGTTCGACGAGCTGGGGTATCGGGACCTCCACGTAAGAGTGGCCGACGGGACGGTGGGCTGGGAAGAATACGCACCGTTCGAGAGCATCATCGTCGGCGCGGCATCTCCCCGAATCCCCGAGCCCCTGCTGCGGCAGTTGAACGAATCAGGGCGCCTGGTGATCCCGGTGGGGCGGGATTATTCGCAGGTCCTTCACATCGTGTCCCGGAGGGGAGACGGATATCGCACGAATCGCGCGGAGCGATGTATTTTCGTGCCGCTGATCGGTAAATTTGGCTGGAAACGGAAACCGGCGCCGAATTCATAGTCATTGCATGCCATGAAGAAGACGAACCACCGTTGCTGCATCGTTCTGGGTCTGATTGCGATTTGTCCGCTGGTGCTTGACGGGAACGTTCTGGCCCAGGGCTGGAGCGTTACCGAGATTCAGTACCAGGGTGGCAGCGCACTCCGGCCTCACCTGGTGAGCCCCAATGGATTCCAGCACATCCTGACCCTTCAGCACGCCAGCGGTTGGAGCCACGGAGAGAACTTCTTCTTCGTGGACATGATCTGCTGCTCGGGGTCGAGTGCGGACCGGGATATCTACATGGAGTGGTATCCCTACTTCAACCTGGGATCGATCACCGGGCAGAAACTGTCTTGGGGGCCCATCCGGGGGATCGGTCCTCTGGGAGGGCTGAACTGGGGGGCTCAGTCAAAGGTGCTCAAAATCGGACCCGGATTCCGGTTCCAGCTCGACCTTCCCGGTTTCGCCTTTGCGAACGTCGATTATGTGTATCTGGTGGATCGCAACCAGGGGGTGGCGGCCGGCGGCGCCCCGAAGGAAGGCAACAGCCATCTTGTCGATTTCAACTGGGGCCTGCCCTTCGAGATCGGAGGCGCCTCCTTCTCGTTCGAGGGGCACGGCGAATGGCAGAGCCCGCGAGACACCGAGTTCGGGTTCCGCGCGCCCTACTGGATCCTCTTTCAGCCCCAATTGCGTTTCGACTTGGGCAAGGCGGTCGCCCGGCGGCCGGGCCGGGTCTTCGCAGGGGTGGAAATGCACGTCTGGGTCAACAAGTTCGGGTTTGAGGACGCCGACGAAGTGCTGCCCCAGCTTCTGCTTGTATTTCGCTTCTGAAGGCGCATTCCGTCGCTGTCGAAAGGGTGCGGGAACCCGGTCAGCGAAACCCGGGGGATTGTGCCGTCCGTGCGGAAGGCATCGAGCCGGGGCGGGTGGCGGAGAGGGGGGGATTCGAACCCCCGACCCAGGTTCCCCCGAGTAACTGCTTAGCAGGCAGCCCTGTTCAGCCACTCCAGCACCTCTCCGGCCAGAGAAGACAGCCATTCTAGAGGCGCTTGGCGTGTTGGGTCAAACTGGCTCGTGCGGGCCGCCATCCCCCAACCGCACGACGTGCTCCCGGACATCCCGGGCGATCTTTCGGTAGAGGCGGACGCGCGACTCCTCGACGCCTTCCGCGAAATACTTCTCGGTCCGGATCGGTTTGCCGAAGGTCACGGCCAGCCGTCCGGGACGGGGAAGGTGGCGGCCCGCCGGGAAGGCTCGATAGGCGCCGTCGATGTGAGTGGGGACGATCGGCACCCTGAGTTCTCGGGCGATGAGGCCCAGGCCCGGCTTGAAGGACCTGAGCTCGCCGGTCCGGGACCGCGTCCCTTCCGGGAAGATGAGGATGGGTTCGCCCGCCTGCAAGATCGTCTGGATGGTGCGGAGACCCGCCAGCGAGGTTTCCTCCCGTTCGATGGGCACCACATTGAGAAAGGTGCTGAAAAACCAGGCACGAAGGGGATTGTTGAAGAAGTAGTCTCGGGCCCCGAGAAGATGGAGCTTCCTGGCCTGCTTTGGCCCCATCGCCCCGGCCAATGCGGCGATGATGGCGCCGCTGTCCAGATGGCTGGAATGGTTGGCGGCGATGATGTAGGCCTCCTCACGGGGAAGGTTTTCCGGAAAACGCAGCCGCAGCCGGAAGTAGATTGCGTACAGGAACCTCAGCGCCGTAAAGGAGAGGCCAAGGAGGGCGCGGTCCAAGGGCGGGCGTTGCGGCCAGGGCAGGGCGGACCGGACCGCGTCCGTGGCGTCTTCGCCGGCCGCATGCGCCGACTTGCTCTCCTTCACCGCATCGACCAGATCGCCAAAGCGCACCAGGGAAGCGACGCGCTCCTCCGATAGCGAGATGCCGAACCGATGCTCCAACTGGATCAGCAGCTCCATGGCGGCGAGCGAGTCCAGGCCCACGTCGGTGTAGAGATGGGAGTCGGGCGTGATGTCCGCTGGGGGAATCCCCGAGATCCGGCTCAGCTCCCGAGTCAACTCCGTAGCAACGTCACTGCCTTGGGGACGCGCCGCCGGGCCGCCGCGGGCTCGAGAGCGTGCGAGGTTCCGGCGGACGTTCTGCAGGATGACGTCGCGGGCGAGAGATCCGTCACTGCGCCTCGGGAGGGGGCTTTCCGAAAGATGGATGTGCTGCAGGCGCTGATAGCCCGGAAGCTGGCGGGCCAGCGCTCGAGTGGCCCGTTTCATGGCCCGCGGCCATTCCTCGGCCGCGACGTCCCGCAATATCTCCTGCTTGGGGAGGATGACGGCATGGACGTCTTCGGTCAGCCCCTTGGGGGTTCCCACCACGCAGATCTCCGCGACGGCCGGCACGTTGCGGTAGATGGCCTCCAGATCCACGGGGTAGACGTTCTTTCCGGCTCCCGTGACGATGACGTTCTTCTTGCGCCCTGTAATGTAGAGGTATCCGTCCTCGTCGACCCACCCCAGATCGCCGGTGTGAAACCAGCCGTCCCGCATCGCGGCCCGGGTGGCTTCCGGGTTCTTGTAGTAGCCCTTCATGAGGCTGGGCGTACGGACGATGATCTCGCCTTCTCCCCGGTCATCGGCCCGGTAGATTCGCAACTCGGTCCCGGGCAACGGCTTGCCGGCCGAGCCCCGGCGGCTTCGATTCAGCGGATTGACCGTGAGGACCGGCGCGGTCTCGGTGAGCCCGTAGCCCTCGTAGATGGGCAGGCCCAAGGCCTTGAAGTCATCGTAGAGTTCGTCGCCCAGAGAAGAACCGCCACTGACGAAGGCTCGGATCTTGCCTCCGAATTCCTGGTGGACCCGGGCGAAGATCTGGCGCCCCAGGTTCTTGCCGAAGGTCTTGTCGATGGACTTGCTGAGTTGGCGCGACTTGGCCACCAGGTTGGACTTCAGTTGTGACTTGGAGGCGCGCAGGGTGCGCCGGTTGATGTCGTCCCGGATCAGAGCGTAAAGACTGGGGACGCCCAACATGCAGGTCGTGCCCGTCTCCCGCATGGTCTTCAGGATGACTCGAGGCTTCAGGGAGTGCAGGTAGGTTATGGTCGCGCCCCCGTACAGGGGGGACAGAAACCCGCAAGTAAATTCCAGCGCGTGGTAGAGAGGGAGCACTGAAAGGATCTGGTCCGTCTCCTCTGCCGCCAGGTAACGGTTCATGCCGTGGAGATTGCTGAGGAAGCTGGAATGGGTGTGAACGGCGCCCTTGGGGTCCGCTGCCGTGGTGGTGGTGAAGATGATGGAAGCCGGATCCCCGGCTTCGACTCGAACCGGCCTGTCATCGGGCGGCTCAGGAACCCGGCCCGCCATGCCGGTGCTCCTGGGGTATTGCGGAAAGTCGAACGGCTGGGCCAGGCGGTTGATGTTCAGGAGTCGAATTGGGGCATCGCCGGCTTCATTCCGCGCCAGGCTGTCGGGCGTCAGCCGCTCGATTGTGCGCTCGGAAGCCAGGATGGCGCGAGCCTCGGTAAAGTGGGCGACGGACCAGACTTCGCGGTGCCACGACTGGGAATCGAGAGGAACGACGACGACGCCCCGGGAGGCGGCTCCCAGGTACGCGGCGCCCCAGTCCGGTTGGTTTTCCGCAAAAAGGACCACCCGGTCGCCCTTGGCCAGACCCTCGGCCTGGAGTTGCCGGCCGGCGGTCCGAGCCAGTCGCTGGAGGTCCGTGTACGTGTAGCTGATCCACTCACCGCCGCGCTGCATCCGGAGCGCGGTCTTGTCGGAGAACCGGGATGCGCTGTCCGCCAGGAGTTCGTTGATGGTCGAGACGGATCGGCCGGCCTCGGACGGTTGGACGTCCAGTTCCAGCGTTCCGGCTCCCTCCATCTTCAAAATGAACTTCTTGACCCCTGGGATGTGGATGTTTTGAACGTAGTGGCGCCAGTTCAGGCGCGTCACGTCGAAATTGAAGACTTCCCGCTCCCCGGCGGGCATCGTCTCCAGAAGGCCCAGCGTGTTCTCCACGCCGAAGCGGCAATTCAAGTTCAGATACGGTTCGTAGATTTCTCCGTAGTAATACAGCTTCTCATGAGCGGCCTTGAGCGCCGAAAGGCGTCGGTTGAAGCGCTGAGCGCCGTCAAACGCGCCGAATACGGAGAGCTTGTCCAGGATGCTGGCCGCCAGGTTCAAGGGCAGCGCCTTGAGTCGATGTTGCAAGCGGAAGCTGGCCGGTTTCGGGAAGCGGAGGTAACGGATGCTGATCGGCCGCCCCGCCCTGTCGAACATGGGGTTTCTCTTGAAATAGCGGTAGATGAGATCGTAAAGATAGCCCAGCGTGATGGGATTGCAGGATCCGGTGGCCACCTGGTAGACCTGGACGCCCGTTGCGGCCGCCGCGGGAAGCGACGCCAGCAGCGCGTTCACCACCATATCCACGGGCACCAGGTCGATGATGACCTTGGGGCTCAGAGGCAGCGCCCGGAGGCGGCCCTTGCCGATGGCGGCGATGAGGGGGTCCGCCATGCGAAGGCCCTCCAACCAACCGGGGCTCGGCTCGGAAAAACCGCTCTCGATGACAGAGGGGCGGATGATGATGGTCGGAGCTCCCTCCCGGGTTCGCAGGACCATCTGTTCCCCGATGGCCTTGGTGTAGGTGTAGGTGTCGTTCCAGCCCCGTTCGCGAGCCCAGTGCATCCCCTCCTGGGAGAGCTGGTTCTGGATCCATTTCTTGCGGAGATTCTCGATCTTCTCCCGCCTCCGAACGTTGCGGCCCCGCTTCGAGCGTCTGAAACGGCGCAGCAGCGCCGCCGCGAATTCGCGCTCGAGATCGGGCGCATAGGCGCGCTCTTGGACGGAGGCGAGTATCGTCTCGATGCGTTCGATGTCCAGATCGACGTCGCTGAACGCGCGCGCCGGGAAGGACCCCTTTCCCGGATCGGAGATCTCCGGGATCGTTTCCGGGACGGAGCCGACGGCAGCTCCGCAGACGTACGCAGTGGAGACGTGCACCAGGACACAGCGCTCGCAGGACTGGGCGAACCGGGCGACGCGCTGAGCCCCCAGGACGTTCAGGTGGTAGGCGTCGTCCAGCGGGGCGTCGAAGGAGACGACGGCGGCGCTGTTGATGACGATGTCGGTCTCGCTCTGAAGGCGAATCCGTGTCGGCTCGTCGAGGTTCAGGTCGTCTCTGGACAAATCGCCGGAAACCGCGACCAGTTTTTCCTTCAGGAAGGCCGAAACGCCGTTACCGAGCCTGCTCCGAAGGCGGTCGAAGCAACTGGATTGAAAAAGGTCCCGCTCCAATCTCATCTGGGCGGTCACAACCGCGCCGCGCAGGTTCGTTTGCGGGCGGATCAGGACGTAGACGCGCTCGACCTCCGGTACCGCCCAGAGGATTTTCTCGACCAGGCACTGTCCCAGGAAGCCGGTGGCCCCGGTGATGAACAGGGTCTTGCCCTTGAGATATTCGGATACCGAATTCATTGAGAGCTACCCGGAAACTCCGGGCCCAAGCCGTTACACCGCCGCGAAACTGTTGCTGGCGGCCCCTCCATCAACTCATAAATGCACTGGAGAGATTACGCGGACACACTCTCCCCCGCAAGCTTTCCACGCCCGTGGAGGTAGTGGCGCCAAGCGGACAAAAGCCGCTGAATGTGAGACTTGTGGGGGCCATCCCGCTTTGTTGTAATGCGGCTTCCGGGAAGCGTCGGTCTCGGCTTGGGAATTCACGTGGCGGGCGAAAAAGAGGGCGGATTGTGAAGCTGGGTGTGCTCGGCGGCACCGGTCAAGAGGGCCGGGGCATCGTGCTGCGTTTGGCCGAGGCGGGATTCGAGGTCATTGTAGGATCTCGCAGCCGGGCTCGAGCGGCCGGGACGGCGTCAGAGTTGAATTCTCTTCTGGGGGGTGAAGCCCGTATCCGGGGCGCACTGAACCTGGAGGTGGCAAGCCAGTCCGGAGTCCTCTTTCTGGCGGCTCCTTTCGCCGGTGCCGCCGATCTGGTGTCCAGCTGTGCGGCGCAGGTTGCGCCTGAGACCACCTGGGTTGATGTCACGGTGCCGGTAGCGTTCGACGCCGGCCGGATAGAGATGGTTCCGTTGGAGGCCGGTTCCGGCAGCGAACACTTGGCTGCGTGCCTTCCTGATCCGGGTGCCTTGGTGGCGGCCCTGAAGACGGTGCCGGCCCGCCTTCTGGGGGAGGTGGACGCCCCTCTCGAATGCGATGTCTTCGTGTGTGGGAATTCGGCACGCCGGAAGCAGAAGGTGGCGCAAGTGTTGAACCGCTGGCGGGGAGTTCGCACGGTGGACGCGGGCGGGCTCGATGCGGCCCGGACACTGGAGCGAATGAGTGCCCTTGTGATCGGCATCAATCGCCGATACGGGGTTCACGAATCCCGTTTTCGTGTCGTGGGGCTTTGACGAATCGTGGTGGCAGCCCCGCCTCTTGTCGAGACCGGTGATGGCCTCTACGGATCGGACGACGCCCGCGTGGTGGCGTTGGCCGGAGGTGTCGGCGCCGGAAAACTGGTCTGGGGTCTGGCGCAGGAGGGGCTTGGGAGCCGCCTGTCCGTCGTGGTCAACACTGGGGATGACCTGGAAGCCTTCGGGCTCCGAATCTGTCCGGACCTCGACACCATCACCTATACCCTGGCGGGATTGTCCAACCAGACTTGGGGCTGGGGCATCGAGGGCGACACCTTCCGTTGCCTGGAGGCCCTCGGGCGTTTGGGCGCGGACACCTGGTTCGGCTTGGGAGACCAGGATCTGGCCACACATCTCTGGCGGACCTCCCTGCTGAACCGGGGCTGGGGTTTGGCCGCCGTTACTGCGCAAATCTGCAAGGGGTTCGGGATAGAGCCTTCAGTCTTGCCTATGGCCGAAGGCTACCATCCGACTCTGGTGGAGACCGATGCCGGCCGCCTTCATCTTCAGGAATATCTGGTCAGGGAGAGGTGCGCCCCCCGGGTCCGCGGTTTCGAATACACTGGATTGAGTTGCCAGTGTGCCGCGCCGGGCGTTGAGGAGGCCATTCGAAATGCCCGGCTCATTGTCATCTGTCCCAGCAACCCCTTTATCAGCGTGGGGCCCATTTTGGCGGTCCCCGGGATCAAGCAGGCTGTGGTGGAGAGCCGGGGCCTGGTGGTGGCGGTGAGTCCGATCGTGGGCGGGCGCGCGCTCAAGGGCCCGGCGGCAAAAATGCTCCGAGAGCTGGGGCACCCGGTCTCGGCCGAAGGCGTGGCCCGGATCTATCGAGGTCTCATGGACGTTTTCGTATTGGATGGGCGCGATGCGGGCAGCGCCGCCTCCATCGAGCGCCTGGGCGTCCGGGTCGTGGTTCGGAATACCGTCATGGATACCTCCGGCGCGAAGCGGTCGCTGGCTCGCGCCCTGCTGCGGTTGGTGTGAGAGTCGTTCTGATACCGGTCAAGAAGCTCGTCCAAGCCAAGCGGCGAATGGCCCCTTGGCTCTCCCGCCGGGAAAGGATTGGGCTGGTCTGGGCCATGTTGGAGGATGTGGGCCGGGCGCTGGCTCGTGCGGGAACGCCGGACAAGGTGGTCGTGGCAGGCTGCGACCCGGAGGTTGCGGCCTACGCCGCGAGGCGGCGATGGGGGTTCATTCGGGAGCAGCGCCAATCCTCCGAGAGCCGCTCCGTGGACCAGAGCACAGTCGTACTTTGCCAACAGGGAGCAACGTGTATTCTCCGGGTGCCGTTGGACGTCCCGCTCATCCAGGGACGGGATGTGGATACTCTGCTGGGCCGCCCGCTGGCCTGCCCGGCGGCTCTTCTGGTGCCGTCCCGAGACGGACGGGGAACCAATGCCCTGATGAGAGTGCCGCCGGATGCCTTTCCGTCGCGTTTCGGCCGGGACAGCCTGCGCCGGCACCTGGCCGAGGCGCACCGCGCACGGGTGCCCGCCACCGTGCTGCCGAACCCGCGTTTCGGCCTGGATCTGGACGGACCCGAAGACCTGATTCGGTTCTGGCAGACAGAGGGGGGGGCGGCGACCAGGAACTTTCTCGCCGAGAGTGGCCTCATCACCCGTCTGGCCGAGAGGGTGCGGAGCTCTCATGAGTGACACCGGTGTGCACATCCTGGGCATCCCGGGACTCCCTGAAGTGAACGCGGGGGACGCTCTGGGCCCGTTGCTGGCGGAGGCGCTGATGAGGATCCCCGCCCAGGTTCGCCGAGGGGATATTCTGGTGTTGGCTCACAAGATCGTTTCCAAGGCGGAGGGGCGGACGGTTCTTCTGGCAACGGTCACCCCGTCGCCGCTGGCCAACTCCTGGGCGCGTGAATGGGGCCGGGATCCGAGAGTGGTCGAATTGGCGCTGTCCGAGAGCCGGAGGATCGTGAGGATGGATCGCGGCGTGCTGCTGGCTGAAACCAGCCACGGGTACGTCTGCGCCAACGCCGGCGTCGATCTCTCCAACAGTCCGGAAGGGATGGCCATCTTGCTTCCGGAGGACCCGGACCGCTCCGCGGCCGCCATCCGGGCGTGTCTGATCGAGGCCTTGGGTGTGGACATGGCGGTGATCATCGCAGATACCTTCGGCCGCCCCTGGCGTGAGGGACAGGTGAACGTGGCCATCGGCGTGGCCGGAGGAATGCCGCTGGCGGACTATCGGGAAAGAAAGGATGGATTCGGGCGAACGCTTCGGGCCACGTGCATCGCCCGTGCCGACGAAATCGCCTCCGCGGCTGAGCTGGTGATGGGAAAGCGGCGCCGGGTGCCGGCGGCATTGGTTCAAGGTGTGCGGCTGGACACAGGTCCTGGTGGCGGGTCGAGCCTGGTGCGGCCTCCGGAGCGGGACTTGTTTCGCTAGGAATCTCCTCCGGCGTTGAAGCGGAACCGCCGCGACCGGGTCAACTGGGCGTAGGAGCCGAAGTGGTCCCGCTCGTCGGGCCGCAGGGAATCCAGAGGGTGATTCTCGGCTTCGCCGCTACCGGTGAAGGCGCGCAGGGTCCCGTAGAGCGTGTTCCGCTCCGCTGGGATTCTGCCCGCATCGCGAATCAGGCGGCGCAGATCCTTCGGGGTCGCCAGTTGTCCGTGACCGGCCCCGGCGGCGGTGGAGATGCTCTCGTTGATCAGCGTGCCTCCCAGGTCGTTTCCGCCTGCTGCCAGGCAGAGTTGAGCCATCTTCATCCCTTCCTTGACCCAGGAGACCTGAAGGTTCGGGATGTCCTTGTCCAGGGCCATCCGGGAGACGGCGTGAACCTTCAGAACTTCCCAACCCGTGGGCCCGGGCCGGAGATTCGGAAGCCGTTTGCTCTGGTACAGGGGCGCCTCCGTGTGGACGAAGCCCAAGGGAACGAACTCGGTGAAACCGCCGGTCTGGCGCTGGATGGTTCTCAGGTGGGCCAAGTGCCGCGCGACATGCACCGGAGTCTCGAGGTGGCCGAACATCATGGTGGAGGAAGTCCGGATCCCGAGGGAGTGGGCCGTCGAGATGATTCGGGTCCATTCGCCGCTGCTGATGCGTCCGGGTGAGATGAGGTCCCGCAGATCGTCGTCCAGGATTTCGGCCGATGTGCCAGGCAGGCTGCCGATGCCGGCGTCGAGGAGTTCCGACAGGTAGTCTCGAACCCGCATCCCGGAACGTTGGCACCCATAAGAAATCTCCTCCGGCGAAAAGGCGTGGACGTGCAGCTCCGGAAGCGCGTCGGTGACCGCTTGGCAGATTCGAATGTAGAGGTCGCCTGGCATGGCAGGGGGCAGGCCGGCCTGGATGCAGACCTCCGTTGCGCCGAATTGACGCGCCTCCCGGGCCCGGCGAACGATTTCAGACACAGGCAACAAATAGCCTTCGTCGCTGCGGTAGGTTCGGCTAAAGGCGCAAAAGCTGCATTTCTTTGCGCAAACGTTGGTGAAATTGATGTTTCGGTTGACCACGTAGGTCACCTGATCGCCGATGGAACGGCGCCTCAGAGAGTCGGCGGCTTCGAGGAGGGCGAGAAACTCGGGACCCTGGCACTCCAACAGCCGGACCATGTCGGGAACCGCCAGATCGCGCCCCGCCAGGGATTTGCCCAAAATACGGGCGATATCGATTCGAACGGCGCTCAGCGCCCGCTCCGGATCAGTCGGCACGGGTGGCCTCCCCGATTGAAACTGGCAAATGCGTCGGCGGGAGCACGCCCGTCAAATACCCGTCCGGGTCCGCCTCGGATCGCAATCGAGAGCGAAGAGATGAGGGCAGAAATGGAGCAGGGCCTCGAATGTATTCGGGATAGACGGGAAAGCGGGCCTTGAGCTGAAAGCCTCTCGATTCGGTCTGACGGGCCAGGTCGGCAATTCGGGGCCAGGGCGCCTCGGGATTCACGAAGTCGACGGTCAGCGGAGAAATGCCGCCCCAGTCGTTGATTCCGGCATCCAGGTAATTCAGATAGCGAAAGTTGTGGCCCGAGAGGTTGGGGGGCGCCTGCAGGTTGGCTGAGCCGCCCAGGACCAGACGGGCGTGGGAGATGGTTTCCATCATCTGCCGGTCGGTTGCACCCGGCTCTGCTTCCATGGGGGTTCCCGTCTTGGGGGCGAAGTTCTGGATGATGAATTCCTGCAGGTGACCGTATCGGTTCTGAAGACGCCGGAGTTGGTGAAGGGAATCGATCCGGTCCTGGAAGGTTTCGCCGATTCCGATGAGGAGGCCGGTTGTGAAGGGTATCTTCAACTCGCCGGCGTCCCGGAGAACTCGGAGGCGAAGCCGGGGATCCTTGGTTGGATTCTGGTAATGCGGCCCTCCCGGTTCGGAGAGGCGGCGGCTCGTGCTTTCCAGCATCAGACCCATGGAGGCGTTGACCTGTTTCAGGGCCTCCAACTCGCGCCGAGTGAGGATCCCGGGATTGCTGTGCGGGAAAAGGCGGGTCTCCTCCAGAACCAGCGAGCACATGTCGTAGAGATACTCGATCGTGCTGTCGTATCCGTGCTGGCGGAGCCAGCGGCGCGCTCGCGGGTAGCTGAGTTCAGGGCGATCACCCAAAACGAAAAGGGCCTCACGGCAGCCCAGGTCTTCTCCCTGCCGAACGACGGTGAGAACCTGGTTCGGGGTCATGTAGGGCGAAAACTCATCATTGGGATCCTGCCGGAAGGCACAGTAGCCGCAACGGTCGCGACAGAGGCGGGTCAGGGGAAGGAAGACCTTGGGAGAAAAACTGATGGTCCGGCCCTTGACCTGGTCGCGCAAGCGCGCGGCGGTGCGGCAGAGAGATTGCACGGACTCAGGCCGGCGCCGTTCCCGCGTTTTGGCCATTCCAGCGTCATGGTAGCAGCCGGCGTCCGGCCGGAAAAGAGCAACCCCAACGCCGGGCTGCGTTTCTCATCGCGCCCCCCGGCGAGAAATTCGGGCTAGAATGACGGCACGGAGGCACTTCTCGTCTGGTGACGGGCCTGGTCTTCAAAATCAGTCGGGCCGCGGCGAGAGTCGGGGCCGGTGGGTTCGATTCCCATGTGCCTCCGCCGGATGGCTCTGGGATAGACGGTGGACGAGAGAAGAAACGGAGGTTCCGGTTGGACGCGGATCTGCACGATAAGGAAAAGCCGACCCGAGTCGCCATTCAGGGAGAACGTGGATCGTTCAGCGAGCTGGCGACCCTGCAGATGGTTCCGGGACCCGTGGAATTTCTCTGCTGCCGGACGTTTGACGACGTCTTTGTGCGTACGTCTCAGGGAGAATGCGGCTGTTGTGTCATCCCCATCGAGAATTCTCTGGCCGGATCGATTCACCGGAACTACGATCTTCTGGTCCGTCACGGATTGAGAATTCGAAAAGAGGTCAATCTGCCGGTTGAGCACAGCCTGATCACGCTGGCCGAAGGTACCTTCGAGGACGTGAAGACGGTCCGCTCTCATCCGGTGGCACTGGATCAGTGTGAGCTGTTCTTCAAGCGGCATCCTCACCTGGTGAGGGAGACCGGGTACGACACGTCCGGAAGCGTCAAGGAGATCGTAGAAGGAGACCTCCGCGACCATGCCGCCATCGCCAGTAGGAATGCTGCCCGATTTTTTGGTGCGAAAGTCCTGATGGACCGGATCGAGGACAGAGTGGAGAATTTCACCCGTTTCTTTCTGCTCTCGAGCGATTCCTCGGTATCCGAAGCCGCGGACAAGACCTCCATCGTCTTCAGTTTCAAGAACGCCGCAGGGGCGCTCTTCAAGTGTCTGAGCGTCTTCGCACTGCGGGACATCGACCTTACCAAGATCGAGTCCCGACCCATCCACGGGCGGCCCTGGGAGTACCTGTTCTATCTCGACTTTCTCGGGAATACCGGCGAGGAACGGGTGCGCAACGCGATGAGCCACCTTGGTGAATTGACGGAGTTCCTGACCGTGCTGGGTTGTTACCCCAGGGATGGGACTCAAGAAAAGAAGGGCATGTAGCCATAGCCGCAGATGGCATGAGGAGAGATGTGAGCCGGGAGGTGGCGGGGCGAGTTGAACCCGGTGCCCGGAATTGATAGCATCTGGTTCCTTTCAATACGGGCGGAGACGGAGATGAAGCGAACTTTTCAGCCGAATAATCGCCGTCGTAAAAAGAATCATGGGTTCCGGGCGCGCATGGCGTCGCCGGCGGGCCGGGCGATTCTGAGGCGGCGGCGAGCCAAAAAGCGGACGATGCTTTCGGTGAGCGGGTGAAACAGTTCGGTTTTTCCTGGGAAGAGCGCCTGCACACCCGGAAAGAATATCTGGCAGTTTACCGGGAAGGTTACAGGGTCTTCGCGCCCTACTTCGTCCTCTACTTCCGGGAGAACGGGCGGCAGTTCAGCCGGCTGGGGATTGCCGCGTCGCGGAAGGTGGGGCGGCCGGTCGTGAGGAACCGCATCCGGCGGCGCCTCCGGGAAAGCTTCCGCATGAACAAGCAGGGAATTCTTCCCCGGACCGACGTAGTGGTCAACGTTCGGCGTTGCGCTGCGGCGGCAACGTTCCAGGAACTTCAGGGAGAGTTTCTCCGAGTGGTTTCACGCTGGAAGAGAAGGAAGCAGGGATCGTGAGACGATTTCTGACCGGATGTCTGCGTTTTTACCAGACGTTCGTGTCTCCATTGCTGCCCCCGTCCTGTCGGTTTCATCCCTCCTGTTCGGAGTACATGCGCCAAGCGATTCAGAAAAAGGGAGTGCTCAAGGGGATCGTGCTCGGGCTCAGGCGAGTGTCATGCTGTCACCCGTGGCACGCCGGAGGGTTCGACCCTCTTCCGTAGAGACCTGGTCGCGAGTGCCGCGATTCTTGGATTGTAGTAGACGATGCTAGGTGGACAGGGCCCGGAACAGATGGACATGGAGAAGCGCCTCCTCATGGCGATGCTTCTTTCCATGGCCGTTCTGCTGTTGATTCCCTTCATTTACCAGCGGCTTGGGCCGACCCCGCCTCCGGTGGCCGTGGAAACCCCCGAGGAGCAGCGGGTCGAGGAGAAACGCGTCGAACCCGAACCCTCGCAGGAGCGCATCTCCCAAGAGAGCCGCGGAAGCAGCGAGCCCCTGAGCCCAACCCAGGGGCAGGAGCGCAAGATTCAGGTCGAGAACGACGACATGGTGCTGACCTGGAGCAGCACCGGCGCCCGCCTGGAGAGCGTGCATCTCAAACGGTACGCGGATGAATCGGGCGAACCGGTGGAACTGTTGGTGCAGGGCCTCTCCGAGGCACTTCCCAGACCCATGCAACTGCGCTTGGACGACGAAGAGTTGGACCGGGAACTGGCCACCTCGCCGTTCGAGGTCACGGGAGGGTTGGCCGGCACGGTGCAGGCGCCTGCGCAGATTTCGTTCAGTTATCGGAACCAGGGCCTCCTGGTTGAAGAGGAGATCACCATTCCTCAATCGGGGCATTTGCTGGAGGTCCGGACGCGGGTCGAGCTCGGCGGAAGACCGGCCGCTTATTCGGTCCTGCTGGGGCCGGGCATCGGACGGGCGGACCCGGAGGGAGGCACTTCTACGGATTTTTGGTGGCCCGGCGTTGCCTACTACGCGGCGGGCTCGATGGAAAAGTACGATGCTTCGGATTTGGCCGAGGGAGCCCATCGGATCGAGACCTCTGCCCGCTGGGTGGCGGTCGACAGCAAGTATTTTGCCAGCGTCGTGATCGCTCCCGACGAGATCCGCGCGGCACGTCTGTCGGCGGTCTCGTTGCCGGGTGCAGATGGCGGCGAGTCGGATGAAACGCCGCTGGTGTTGGGAGAAGCCGAATTCAGGGGTACGGCCCGGTACTCCTTGTTTCTGGGGCCCAAGGATCAAGAGGAACTGGCTCTTGCCGACCCCTTTTTGAGCGACATCGTCGACTACGGCTGGTTCGACCTTCTGGTGAGGCCCCTGCTCTATTGCCTGAAGCTGACCTATTCCTATGTGGGCAATTACGGCGTCGCCATCATCATTCTCACCTTCCTCATCAATCTGGCTCTTTTCCCCCTGCGCTACAAGCAGATCGCGTCGATGAAGAAGATGTCCGAGCTGCAACCCAAGATCCGCTCCATCCAGGATCGGTACAAGAGGATGAAGCGGACCGACCCCAGACGCCAGCAGATGAACGCCGAAATGATGGGGTTGTACAAGCAGCACGGGGTGAATCCGTTGGGCGGGTGCCTGCCGCTGGTGATCCAGATGCCCTTCCTTTTCGCCTTTTACCGCATGCTCGATTCCTCCATCGAATTGCGGGCGGCGCCATTCATGGGCTGGATACAGGACCTCTCGAGGCATGATCCCTACTACATCACTCCCATAGTCATGGGAGCGAGCATGGTGATCCAACAGAAGATGACGCCTGCTGCCGGGGACCCGATGCAGAGGCGCATGATGATGCTGTTGCCGGTGGTCTTCACGTTCTTCTTTTTGAACCTGTCCAGCGGCTTGGTGGTCTACTTTTTGTTCAGCAACCTCTTTGCTATGATGTTCCAGGTTCTGATGCAGAAATGGAAGCCCGAGTTGGCCCCGAAGCGTAAGTCATCCCCCAAGAAAACCAGGAAGAAGTGATGGAATCCCAGCCTTGGAGACCTCCGTCCGGAGGCCAGTCTGGGCGTCACCGGGAGCGCTGGCGCCAGCCTCGAGGGCGTCGCGGATCGGGACGGCCGTGGAAGGCTCAGCCAAAGGTTGACAATGGCGAGATTCTGGCCAGCTCGGAGATGTTCCTGACGAACTTGTTGGAAAGAATGGGCTTGGACCTCTCCTTCGAATCAAGTCTCGATGACGACATCATCAGTTTTCGCCTCAGCGGACACGATAGTGAAGTCGCCTTGGCCAACAATGCCCGTTTCCTCTACGCGGTGAATCACCTTCTGAACCAGATCTACTACCGCAAATCTCTGGCCGGCTGTAACTTTTGGGTCGATTGCAATGGTTACCGCACGGATCGAGACGGGGAGTTGAGGCTGCTGGCGGAAAAGGGCGCAGAGCAGGTGCGGCTCACCGGCCGAGAGTTCGTGTTCCAGGCTCTGCCGGCGGCCGAGCGGAGAATCATTCATTTGAGCTTGGCCGACGAGCCCGGAGTTCGGACTGAAAGTGAAGGCACGGGAGCCAATCGGCGCGTCATCATCTACGCAACCCCCTGACGCCACAGATCCCTACAGTGAATCCATAGTTGCAGCCGCCACGCCTCCGGGGCGCGGAGCCATCAAGGTGATTCGCGTCAGCGGCGCGTCCAGCCGGCATCTTGTCGGCAGGCGGCTTCCTCCCGCTCGCCGCCTGTCCTGGAAACCCCGGCATTCGTCCTTGACGGACTTTCTGGACCGAGATGGGAATCGGATCGACCAGGTGCTGGTGACGTTTTACGCGGCCCCGGCCTCCTACACCGGGGAGGACGTCGTGGAGATTTCCTGCCATGGAAGTCCTGCGGTCGAGGCGCAGATCGTGGATGGCCTCCTGGAAGACGGCGCCCGCCTGGCTGAACCGGGAGAGTTTACGCTGCGAGCATTTCTCAACGGGAAGCTGGATCTGGCCCAGGCAGAGGCAGTTCGAGATCTGATCCAAAGCCAGACTACGCACCAGGCGCGCATCGCCCGGGACCAATTGGACGGCAGGTTGTCCCGGGCACTCCGGGCGGTGAAGGAGCGCTTGGTGCGGGTCATCTCCCACATGGAAACGGGGTTGGAATTCGTCGAAGATCCCGTAGAACCCGACAGCCGGAACAATTTGCTGCGGGACCTGCAGCGGATCGCCGGCCGCATCGGCGAGTTGGAGGAATCCTTTCGGGTCGGGCGGGTTCTCAGGGACGGATTCGTGGCCACCGTCGTCGGCAGACCAAATGCCGGTAAGTCAAGTGTTTTCAATGCGTTATGTGGAAATGACAGAGCTATTGTCAGCTCTGTCGCCGGAACTACCAGAGACGCCATCGACCAGACCGTGGACTTGGGGGGCATTCCGATGCAGCTGGTAGATACGGCTGGAATCCGAAGAGCTCGAAGCCCGGTGGAGCGACTGGGTGTCCGGAAATCCTTGGACTACGTCGGTTCGTCCGACTTGAGCCTGTTCGTGGTCGATCGCAGCCGGAACTTCTCCACGGAGGACACTAGAATCTGGACGGAGCTCAAGGACACACCCTATCTGCTGGTGGTGAACAAGGTGGACCTGGATGCCGTAGTTCGAATTCCTTCCGAATTGGAGGCCGGCGCTCGAAGCAGGTCCGATGTTTCGGCTTTGACGGGTCAGGGCCTGGACCTCCTCAGGCGGGCTATCCGGGAGGCTGTCGCTCCCGACAGCGACTGGGAGCGGGAGCGTGTGGTGATCACCGATGTTCGGCACAAGGGGTGTCTGCAGCGCGCCCGTCAAAGGCTCACCGCGGGAATGGATGCCTACCGGGACGGTCTGAGCGAAGAATTTCCGCTGTACCATCTACGGGGTGCCTTGGCTGAACTGGACGGGGTGACGGGCGAGACGACCGTGGAAGACCTGCTGGGCCAGATTTTCAGCTCTTTCTGCATCGGGAAATAGCGAGAGAACAGGGGAGCCGAAGCGGCATCGGGGCCCCTGTTGCGGGTGCCCGCCGTCGTCCCTCATTGTTCGGTCCGAGGAGGGAGGCCACAAGGGTCGCCCCTACGTCATGAGGTTCTCGTACAGGCGGTCCAACTCCTCGTTGGAATTGTAGTGGAATACGATCTGACCCTTTGAGCCCCGCGTGCGGATCTGAACTCTCGTCTTCCAGCGTCGCTGCAACCGCCGTTGCGCGGCCTTGACGTTGGGGTCTGGAGAGGCTGGGCGCGAGCGTGGGTCGCGGCGCAGCGCCTGAACGCGGCGTTCCACCTGCCGCACCGAGAGGTCCTCCGAGGCAATTTGGCGAGCCAACTTCAATTGCTGTGCTTGAGTCAGGGGAATCAGGGCCCGGGCGTGCCCCATGCTGATCTTGCCGTCCAGAAGGGATTCCTGCACAGCTTTGGGTAGGCGCAGCAGGCGAAGAGTGTTGGCGACGGCTGCCCGGCTGCGGCCGACGCGTTGAGACACCTGTTCCTGGGTAAGCCGGAAATCCTGGATCAGGATATGGTAGGCATGAGCTTCCTCGATCGGGCTCAATTCGTCGCGCTGGATGTTCTCGACGACGGCGACTTCCACCATCCTTTCGTCGGACAGATCCTGAACGACGGCAGGAATCCGAGATAGCCCAGCCTGTTGAGCTGCCTTCCAGCGGCGTTCGCCGGCGACAATCTCGTAGCCCTCGGGACGGGACCGGACCACGATAGGTTGGAGAACGCCGTTTTCGGTGATCGAGTCGGCGAGTTCTTGCAGCCTGTCACTGTCCATGCGGATTCTGGGCTGAAAAGGATTCGGCCGGATCCGGTCCAGTTCGACCTGAAGGAAAAAGGAGGCGGTTTCGGGCTTGGGCAGCAGTGCGGCCAAGCCCCGTCCGAGAACTCTTCGCTTCATCCGTTCACCTCACGGGATATCGAACCCTGATCCAGTCCGGGCTGGCGGCGGCCAACCAGTTCCTGAGCCAGGCTCTGGTAGCTGTTGGCTCCTTTGCAGCGGGCGTCATACAGAAGGATGGGTTGTCCAAAGCTGGCGCATTCGGCCAATCGGACGTTGCGGGGAATAAAGGTGTCGAAAACCTGGGGGCCGAGGTGAGAGCAGACATCAGCCCGAATCTGGGAGGAGAGAATGAGGCGCTCGTCGTACATGGTGAGGAGGACCCCTTCCAGTTCCAGGCCGGGGTTGTACCCTTCCCGGATGCGGCGAATCGTTTCCATGAGGTCCGACAACCCTTCGAGGGCGAAATACTCTGCCTGGATGGGAATGAGGACCGAGTTGGCGGCCACCAAGCCGTTGAGAGTGAGAATGCCCAGCGACGGCGGGCAGTCGATGAGGATGTAGTCGTAGTTGTCACGAATGTGGTTCAGAGCCCGGGCGAGAAGTCGCTCGCGATCCGATGCGTCGAGCAGCTCCACTGTGGCGCCGACGAGAGCGCGATTGGCGGGGAGGAGGTGCAGGTTCTCCATCTCGGTCTGCCTCAGGGCTGAGAGTGGAGCCGCGCCACCCGCGAGAATGTCATAGATGAAGAGAGCGTCTTCGTTTTTGTCGATTCCCAATCCCGACGTGGCGTTTCCTTGGGGGTCCAGGTCAACCAGGAGGACGCGCCACGCGGCGGAAGCCAGCGAGGCGGCCAGATTGATAGCGGTCGTGGTCTTGCCGACACCACCCTTCTGGTTGGCGATGGCGATGGTTCTCGTCATTTTGCGGTTCCGGGTGCTGGCATGTTAACAGTAGGAGGTGAAAGATCTGGAGATTGTGCCAGCCGGGACCGCTGTTTCAGTGGCCGTGCGGTGAACCGTCCGAGGCCGCGTGGAGTGGCCTGGGAGCCTGCGGCGTTCTGACTCGCCCAACGATCCGAGCCGGCATTGTTCCACGTGAAACATGCGAGCCTATTCCGGCAGGCCGCGGCTGAATAGCGTCGCGAAACGGCTCCGGGAGCCCGGAACCCGTTCCCGGCGAACGAATCGCCGGCCCTCCAGGGCTTCGCTGAGCTTCTCGCCATGAAGCGCCAGCAAGGGGATGCCGCAGTGGTCCAAGGTTTCGGTCAACCGGGGTGACGGCTTGAGGCCGCGAACCGTAACGAGTTGGACGGCCTCCCAATCAGCGGCAGCCTCGGCCTCTCCATGGACGATTCGGGCCCTCAGGGAAAGGGCTCGGGCGACTTGCTTCAAAAAAACGGTCTTCTTGAAGTTCTTTTCGATGAGGGTCAGAGAGAGGGTGGGGTAATAGAGTTGCATCGCCAGCCCTGGGAAACCCGCTCCGCTGCCGACGTCCACTATGGTGTGGCTGGGCTCCAGAAACCGTTGCGCCAGCCAGAACGACTCGAAGAAATGAAATCGCAACTCGTCTTCGATTCGAACCACGCGGGTCAGGTTCACCCGCGAGTTCCATTTCGCCAGCAACCGGAGATAGGTCCGGACACCGTTCCGTTGCGTGTGGTCGAGGGTCAGGCTGAAGAGATTTTCAAGCGAAGAGACGCATTTGGAGAAGCGGCTCATGCGTGGGAAACCGTACCGGCGACAGGCTCCCGTACTGGAGACCTTCTTCTCACCTCGAGGTGAATGCTCAGCATCGACAGGGCGGCCGGAGTGATTCCGGGAATTCGAGAAGCCTGGCCCAGGCTGGTGGGGCGAACCCGTTCCAAACGCTCCTTCATTTCCAGGGAAAGTCCGTTGACGTGGTCGAAGTCGAGTCCGGCAGGGATGGCTCTGCCCTCCATGTTCTTCAGCCGTCGGACATCGTCCATCTGCAGCCGGATATAGCCTTCGTACCGGATCTGCGTCTGAACGACCCGCCCCTCTTCCCGGTTCAGAAAATGCCCGTGCGCCCTCAAAATGGGGGTCATGTCACGAATGTCGACCTCGGGCCGCTTGAGCAGGCGGTCGAGGCAGGCTCCGCGGGGAGCACCGGTCTGCAACCGCAGATCCTCAAGCAGCGGGGACGCTTTCTTCAAACGAGTTTGCCGCAAGAATTCGATGGCATCGTCGATCCGCTTCCATTTGTCCTGGAATCTGCCGAAGAGCTTCGGTGAGACCAGTCCCAGCCTGTGGCCGTGAGGCATGAGTCGGCGGTCGGCATTGTCGATCCTGAGCAGCAGGCGGCATTCGGCTCTGGACGTGAACATCCGATACGGTTCGTCAACATCCTTTGTGACCAGATCGTCCACCAGGATCCCCAGGTAGCTCTCGCTCCGGCTGGGTACGAAAGGCTCATCCCCTGAGGCCTTGAGGGCAGCATTGATTCCGGCCAGGATTCCCTGGCCGGCGGCTTCCTCATAGCCGGTGGTCCCGTTGATCTGGCCGGCATGAAACAACCCGTCGACCCTCTTGGTCTCCAGCGAAGGACGCAACTCCGACGGTTGGACGTAGTCATACTCGACGGCATAGCCTGGCCGGATCATGGTCGCTTCTTCCAAGCCGTCGATCTGGACCAGAATTTCTTTCTGTACGTCCGCCGGGAGGCTCGTGGAGAGGCCGCTCACATAAATGAGCTCGGAATCGAGTCCCTCCGGCTCCAAGAAGAGCTGATGGCGGTCGTGGTGCGGGAATTTCACCACCTTGTCCTCGATGGAGGGGCAATAACGAGGTCCGAGACCCACGATGTCTCCGCTGTAGAGGGGGCTGCGATGCAGGTTGTTGCGGATCACCTCGTGGACACGGTTGTTGGTGAGTGTGAGCCAACAGTCGACTTGGCGCAGCTTCGGCTCATGGCTTCGGAACGAGAATAAAGTGGGATCCGGCTCGCTGGGCTGGACTTCGAAACGTGAGAAGTCGATGCTTCTCTTTTCCAGCCTCGGGGGTGTCCCCGTCTTCAGGCGGCCGAGGCGAAAGCCGATGGATTTCAAGGAACGTGCGAGTTGGACGGAAGCCTTTTCTCCTGATCGGCCGGCACGAAACTTCTTTTGCCCCAGATGGCAGAGTCCGTTCAGGAAGGTGCCGGTGGTTAAAACGACGCAGCGTGCGTCGACTCGATCGCCGGCAGCGGTTTCGATGCCGGCGATTCGGTTCCCGTTCCGCAACAGGGCCGTGGCCTCTGCCTGGACCACGGTGAGGTTTTTCTGGCAATGGAGCCGATGTTGCATCTCCTGCCGGTAGAGTTGCTTGTCGCACTGGGCGCGGGGCGCTTGGACGGCAGGCCCACGACTCCTGTTGAGCAGACGGAAGTGGATTCCGTTCAAATCCGCCACCTGGCCGATGAGACCACCCAAGGCATCGATCTCCCGCACCAGGTGACCCTTGCCGATGCCTCCGACGGAGGGATTGCAGGACATCTGGGCAATCATTTCGCGGTTTATGGTGACCAAGGCAGTATTGGCGCCCATTCGGGCCGCGGCAAACGCAGCCTCGCAACCGGCGTGGCCGCCTCCAATGACAATGACATCTACCGAGAGATCGGGCATGGCGGGGATTATATCCGAGTCTTCGTAGCGGGAGGTGTCCTAAAAGGAAAACCGCTACGAAGCGTGTGCTACTCGGGGCTGATTTTCAGCGAACGCAGAAACTTCTCGTCCTGACCCGTTAACTGCAGCCGGACCGCTGACAGTTTCTTGGCAGGCGCCGATCCGCTCCCCCTCGCATTGAAACCGATGGTGGCTTCGATGATGAGGAAGACGCCGTATCCGTGTTCGCGGATACCCTGAATGGCGGCGTTGATCTGGGGGGAGCTGATGAGGGCGTCGTTGATGGCCGACTCGAGTTTCTTCTTGTAGTCCTTGAGCTGCCCGTCTCGCATTTGAGTTCCACCCTTCCCGTTGCTAACATCCAGCCGAAACCGAGCAAAGTTTTAACCTTGCGGAATTCCGGCCTTGAATTGAGCCCATGATATCAAACCCGAGGTGCTTGTAAAGTGAGGAAAGATGCCACGAAATCGAGTCCGGTCGCCGGCTCCGGCGAGCCCGGGCAGGCATGCTTCGGACCGGAAGATGTGCCGGATTTCGACGAGAATACGGATTTGGGAAAGCCGGGTGGCTATCCTTTCACCCGCGGCGCCTATCCTGGCATGTATCGTGACCGGCACTGGACGATTCGCCAGTATTCCGGTTACGCCACCGCTCGAGAATCGAACCGTCGATACCGTTATCTCCTCTCTCAGGGAAACCGGGGCCTGTCCGTCGCGTTCGACCTGCCGACTCAGCTGGGCTTGGATTCGGACCATCCTCTGGCGGAGGGAGAGGTCGGCCGCGCCGGCGTTGCCATTGATGGCCTGTGGGACATGGAGGCCTTGTTTCGTAATATCGACCTGGGCCGGGTCTCCACCTCCATGACCATCAATGCAACGGCGCCGATTCTGCTGGCGCTCTATCTGGTTCAGGCCCGCCGGCAAGGAACTTCCTGGGGTGCGGTGCGGGGCACGGTCCAGAACGACATCCTCAAGGAGTACATTGCTCGCGGCACCTATCTCTACCCGGTGGAGGCGTCCCTGCGGCTGGTCACCGACCTGGTGATCTTCTGCCATGGGACGGTTCCCGGATGGAATCCCATTTCCATCAGCGGCTACCATATCCGGGAGGCCGGCTCTACGGCCGCTCAGGAAATCGGTTTCACTTTGGCCAATGCTGAAACCTACGTCGAATCGGTCTTGGAGGCGGGTCTCCACATCGATGAGTTCGCCCCCCGGCTCTCCTTTTTTTTCGCCGCCCACAACGACCTTTTCGAGGAGGTGGCCAAATTCCGAGCGGCGCGCCGGCTCTGGGCCCGTTGCGTCAAGGAACGCTGGAGTGCCGCGAATCCGAAGTCCTGCATGATGCGTTTTCACACCCAGACCGGCGGAAGCACGCTGACGGCGCAGCAGCCCGACAACAACGTGGTTCGAACAACCGTGCAGGCGTTGGCCGCGGTCCTGGGCGGCACCCAGTCGCTTCACACCAACGGCAAGGATGAGGCGATGTCCCTGCCGACGGAGGGCGCGGCTCAGTTGGCGCTCCGGACCCAACAGATTCTGGCCCAGGAATCGGGCCTGACGGATGTGGCGGACCCACTTGGCGGGAGTTGGTACCTGGAGAAGCTCACGAGGCGCCTGGAGGAGGAAGCGGAGAGCTATCTGGAGCGCATCCGGTCCATGGGCGGGATGGTGCCGGCCATCGAGAACGGGTTCATCCAACGAGAGATCCAGGACTCCGCCCATCGGTTCCAGAGAACCTTGGAGTCGGGGGAAAGGGTGGTCGTGGGCGTCAATCGATTTCGAGATGCAGATCCCGTGGACATTGAGTTGCTGAGGGTGGACCCGGAGACGAGAGAGCGGCAAATTGTGGAATTGTCGCGTCATCGGACCGGTCGGGACCGGGATCGCTGGGAGCGATCAGTAGAGAGATTGACCCGAACGGCCCGGGGGCGCGAGAATCTGATGGCCGCCATCGTAGAGGGGGTCGAGGCGGGCGCGACCGTTGGAGAAATGTCTGCGGCCATGGGCGAGGTGTTCGGAGAATATCGGGAGCAGGTGGTGCTTTAAGCTTCCGGGATCCGGATCGTCTATTGACAACCTGTTCAATATCAGTCGTTTGCTGGTAATTCGGCGGGATGACATCCGGTGAGGGAAAGGGCCTGGAATGCGACCCTTCAGCCCCATTTCCCCAGCCTTGCCAGTATCGTAACTGAACAGGGATTATGAGCGCTATGGTCGATTTGCTTCCCTATGAAGATGCCTTGGAGCGGATTCTTTCCCAATGTCCGTCCCCCGCGACGGTTGCGTTGCCGCTGGAACGGTGTCTGGATCGAGTTCTGGTAGCCTCCATTCATGCGGACGCGGACGTCCCACCGTTCAACAAATCGTTCATGGATGGGTTTGCCGTCCGGAGCGCCGACATCGGGACGGTTCCGGCCCGCTTGGCCGTGGTTGGAGAGGTGGCGGCCGGAGCAGATTCGTTGCCGTCGGTCGCTCCGGGCGAAACGGTGCGGATCATGACCGGGGCGCCTGTCCCCCCCGATACCGATGCGGTTCAGATGGTGGAGGAGTCGAGAATGGTCGATGAATCTACCGTCGAAATCTTGAAATCGGTAGCGCCGGGGGCCAACGTCTCGAGGCAGGGCAGAGAAGTCGCCCAAGGAGACGTCGTTTTGGAAGCGGGACAATTGATCGGTCCCGCCGAGATTGGCGTCCTGGCCTCCTTCGGCCAGGCTCGACCGGAAGTCTATCGCCCACTCTCGGCCGCGGTCGTGTCCACGGGGGATGAGTTGGTCCCGGTCGAAGCCCGTCCCCGGTTCGGCCAGATTCGAAATTCCAATGGCCCCATGATCTCGGCGCTCTGCCGCCGACTCGGCATGAAGGTCGCATCGGAGGTCTCGGTAGGGGACGATCCGGAACGCATCGCGGAGGTCATTCGGTCCGGACTGAAATTCGACCTCCTGCTTCTCTCCGGCGGCGTGTCCATGGGAGAATATGATTTCGTCCACCGGGTTCTGGAGCGGGAAGGAGCCCGGCTGATCTTCCACAAAGCCGCCGTCAAACCGGGGAAGCCGATCTGCGTGGGTCGAAAGGGGTCGACACTGGCTTTCGGCCTTCCCGGGAATCCGGTTTCGGCATTCGTCACTTTTCAGCTTTTTGTGAGGCCGTTGGTTCGCCGGTGGATGGGATGCGAATCCGTCTCGCTACGCCGGGTCGAGGCGACGTTGACGCAGGCGGTTTCCCACAAACCGGGACGCACCTTCTTCAAGCCGGCCCGGATGGACTGGAGCGGACCACTTCGGGTCTCCCCCGTCGAGACGGGCGGGTCTGCCGATCTGACGGGATTCGCCAGAGCGGATTCTCTGTTGATCATTCCCTCCCACGTCTCCGGTATCGCCGCCGGAGCGCGGGTCTCGGCCCTGCTCCTCGACGCCGACCCGGGTCGAGGCCGATTGGCATGAGAGGAGGCAAGATGACGCGGTTGACCCATGTGGATTCGACGGGAAGGGCGCGCATGGTGGACATTGGCGGGAAAGAACTGGTTCGCAGGACGGCGGTGGCCGAGGGGAGGGTCCTGATTGCGGAGAGTACCCGCCAAGTGGTGTTCGAAGCCGGGCTTCCCAAGGGCAATCCGTTCGAAGTCGCCCGCTTGGCCGGAATCGAGGCGGCGAAGCGGACCAGCGGGCTCATTCCACTCTGCCACAATATCAACCTGGATTTCGTAGATGTGGATGTGGAGTTGGACGATTCAGGATTCTTGATTCGAAGCAGGGTCAGCTGCCGCTGGGCGACCGGCGTGGAGATGGAGGCATTGACGGCGGTGGCCGTCACCGCCCTCACGCTCTACGACATGTGCAAGGCGGTGGACCGGGAGCTGGAGATCGGCCGGATTCGCCTGCTGGAAAAGACAAAGAACCCCCTGCCCTGACCGCATCCCAAACCGGGTCGTCCACTGTCCCGCGTGGCTCACCAGGCCGCTACGCGTATGATGAAAAGGAATTTTCTCATCAACCTCCGGGATATTGCCCAGGTCTCTCGCGGACAGACTGTGCCGGGCACGCCCTGAGGGCGTCAATCCTGCGCGATCATCGCGCGCCCGGGTGAGCGATGCGGGCTATAATGGACGCGTGACCCATCTGACATTGTTGATCTGGGGTCTCTTCTGGACCGGGGCCCAGGACGACGTCCCCGCCGAAGCCGAAAAAGCTGAAACCGAAGAAACCGACACCGGCTTTCGAATCGGTGTCGCCGTCGACCAGGTCTTCCTCTCCGTGAACGCGCGCTCCGTCCAGGGAGGTTTTCTCCGAGGCCTGACCCGCGACCAGTTCACCGTTTATGAAGACGGCGTCCGGCAGGAGATTCTGAACTTCTACAGCGAGGCGTTGCCCGTGCGTGTGGTGCTGCTGGTGGACGTCAGCGGCAGCACTCGAGGCAGCCAGAGCGAAATCCGGCGGGCGGCGCTTCGGTTCGTGGACAGTCTCGGCGAGGAGGACCAGATCGCCGTCATCACTTTCAGCAGCGTCCCCAAGCTCATTCTCGATTGGACCAACGACCGCAAGCGGATCGAGAATGCGATGTTGAAGATCTATGCCAAAGGCAAGACCGTTCTGAATGATGCTCTTTACGTGACCTGCGACGACCTCTTGGCAAACGTGTCGGGAAGAAAGGCGATCATTCTTCTCTCTGACGGCATCGACACCAACAGCATGGTCACCGCCGAGGAGGTCCTGGATCTGGTGACCCGCTCCGAGGCCATGACCTATATTGCCTCGACAGTGGAAGCGTACTGGGTAAGCGCCATGAAGATGCGAATCCAACTCCAGAGCCGAGGCCGGATCATCCCCAGGCAGATGACGGACGAGTACATCGTGGGGGTGAAGAAATTCCTCCGCACGCTGGCGAATCGAACCGGTGGCCGGGTACTCGATAGCGAGGCTTTTGGAAGTCTCTCCGACGTCTATGTGCGCGTGGCGGAAGAGCTCAAGAATCAATACTATATCTCCTATCGTCCGACGAATCGCGCCCGTGACGGCTCATGGCGCGAAGTGACGATCCGGGCGGCGGTTCCGGGCGCGGTCGTACATACCCGGCCCGGATACTATGCGCCCGGTTCGCCTCCTGGACCCGGGCCGTAACCTCCCTTCTCTCCGGCAAGAGTCTGATTCCGCAACGGCTGCGGCCCCGTGGCCTCGGTACGCGGCGTCCCCCTCCAGCGGTGATACCCGGAGATCCTTCCCCCGCGTCTGCGAGCGGTTTGAAGTTGGAGTTCCGTGCACGTTGACAGAAACAGGACCAAATCAGTACTATATACAGCCGTGAGGGTGATGCGATCGTGATTCGAATGAGCAAGGAGGCCGACTACGGAATCGTTCTGTTGACGCATTTTGCCGGTGGCGAGGGATTGACCTACAGTGCTCGCACACTTTCCGACCAAACCCGGATCCCACTGCCCATGGTCAGCAAGATCCTCAAGGGGTTGGCCCGGGAAGGAATCCTGTCGTCCCGCCGCGGCGCCAAGGGAGGCTATAGTCTGGCGCTCAAGCCGGGGCGAATCTCAGTGGCGGACATCATCAACGTCATCGAGGGGCCCATTGCCATGACCGAGTGCATCGGGACGCCCGGAGAGTGCAAGCAGGAACCGGTCTGCTGTATCCGGAGCAACTGGCAGGTGATCAACCAAGCGGTACTCGATGCGTTGGAGCGGATCAGCCTGCTGGACATGACTTCTCCCCTCTCCGAATCGTTGGTCGCGCTGGAAGCGGACCGGGGGATTGGGCCGGAACGCCCGCGCGTCGCAGGCCAGCAGCACTGAAGGATTGCCGGAACGACCATCGTCGGTGAAAGAGGAATCTCATGCCTACTGAAATGGAGCAGTTGCAGGATCTGGCGGCGGAGGAATACAAGTACGGCTTCTACACCGATGTGGAGGCCGACGAAGTTCCTCCCGGTCTGGACGAAAACACCATTGGGCTGATTGCATCCAAAAAGGGAGAGCCTGAGTGGATGCTCCAGTGGCGGCTCCGGGCTTATCGCCGCTGGCAGAAGATGACGGAGCCCGATTGGCCCAATGTCCACTATCCACCCATCGACTACCAGGACATCGTCTACTATTCGGCTCCCAAGTCGACCGGCGACGGCCCCAAGAGCTTGGACGACATCGACCCCGAGATCCGCGCCACCTACGAGAAGCTGGGAATTCCCCTGCGCGAGCAGGAGATGTTGGCCGGAGTCACGGAGGTGGCCGTGGATGCCGTCTTCGACAGTGTCTCGGTCGCCACGACCTTCAAGCAGAAGCTTTCGGAGCTGGGAATCATCTTCTGCCCGTTCAGCGAAGCCATTCGGGAACATCCCGAGCTGGTTCGACGCTATCTGGGATCGGTCGTGCCCCACACTGACAACTTCTTTGCCTCCTTGAATTCAGCCGTCTTCACCGATGGCTCCTTCGTGTACGTCCCCAAAGGGGTCCGCTGCCCCATGGAGCTCTCGACCTACTTCCGCATCAATGCCGCCAAGACCGGCCAGTTCGAGCGCACCCTGATCATCGCCGACGAGGGATCCTACGTCAGCTACCTGGAGGGCTGCACCGCGCCCATGAGAGACGAGAATCAGCTCCACGCGGCGGTGGTGGAGTTGGTGGCGCTGGACAATGCCGAGATCAAGTACTCCACCATCCAGAACTGGTACCCCGGGGACAAAGACGGCAAAGGCGGCATCTACAATTTCGTCACCAAACGGGGCAAGTGCCAGGGGGTCAACTCCAAGATCTCGTGGACGCAGGTGGAGACGGGCTCGGCCATTACCTGGAAATATCCCAGCTGTATCCTGCTGGGCGACAATTCCGTGGGAGAGTTCTACTCGGTGGCGCTGACCAACAACCGCCAGCAGGCGGATACGGGGACCAAGATGATCCACATCGGCAAGAACACCCGGAGCAACATCGTCTCCAAGGGAATCTCGGCCGGTCGTGGGCAGAATACCTACCGTGGACTGGTCCGGATCGGCTCCCGTGCCGAAAGGGCCCGCAACTACACTCAGTGCGATTCCATGTTGATGGGGGACGAGTGTGGAGCCCATACCTTCCCCTATATCGAGGTGAACAACGCCAGCGCCCACATGGAGCATGAGGCTTCGACCTCCAAGATCGGGGAGGATCAGATCTTCTACTGCCAACAGCGGGGACTCTCGGCGGAGGATGCCGTCTCCATGATCGTCAATGGCTTTTGCAAGAAGGTCATCAAGGAACTGCCCATGGAGTTTGCCGTCGAGGCCCAGAAACTGCTGTCGATCAGCCTCGAAGGAAGTGTCGGCTAACGCCAGGTTGCCAATCCATCAAACCGCGAGGCTCCTGAACTCAGGAAGGGAATCCAATGCTCGAAATAAGCGATCTGCATGTGAGATCGGGGGATACGAAGATTCTTAACGGTGTGGATCTGACGGTCCGAGAAGGAGAGATCCACTCCATCATGGGTCCCAACGGGTCCGGGAAGAGCACCTTGGCTCAGGTGTTGGCCGGCCGGGAAGACTACGAGGTCACTCGGGGCGCGATCACTTACCAGGGCGAGGATCTGTTGGAGTGCTCTCCTGAAGAGCGGGCCCAGGCCGGGATATTCCTGGCCTTTCAGTATCCGGTGGAGATTCCGGGAGTGAGCAACACGTATTTTTTGAGAGCCGCCCTCAACTCGATCCGGGTCAGCCGCTCCCAGGAGGAGGTCGACGCCCTGGATTTCCTCAAGTTGGTCCGTGAGAAGACGCGGCTCCTGAAGATGGACGAGAGCCTCCTCGCCCGGCCCGTGAACGAAGGCTTCTCGGGCGGCGAGAAGAAGCGCAACGAGGTCTTCCAGATGGCGGTGCTGGAGCCGGCTCTGTGCATCATGGATGAGACCGATTCAGGGCTGGACATCGACGCGCTCAAGGTCGTCGCCCACGGGGTCAACGCCATGAGGTCGCCCGAACGGGCCATCGTCGTCGTGACCCACTACCAGCGTCTGCTCAATTACATCGTCCCCGACTTCGTCCATGTCCTGGCCCGCGGCCGCATCGTCCGTTCAGGGGGCAAGGAACTGGCCCTGGAGCTGGAAGAGAGAGGGTATGCCGGTCAGGAGAATGCCCGGCCGCAGGCGGTGGCGGGAGCTTAGTCCGGGATCGAGGTACGGATCGAGATGAAGATTGCACGAAAATCCCTGGACTCCTACCTGGAACGATTCAACCGCCTGGACGAGGCGCCGCCGGACACTCCCGGCTGGTTGTCTCAACTTCGCCGGGAAGCCATGTTGCGCTTCGTCGAGACGGGGTTCCCCACCATCGCCGATGAGGAATGGCGTTATACAAACGTCGCGTCCCTGGCAGCCACCTCATATGAGACCGCTCCCGCGCCGGCTCCGGACGGACATTACCGGACGGATTCGACGTCAGCCGGCGGCGGCGAGGGCGTCCGTTGCGTCTTTTTGAATGGACGATACTGTGCCGGGTTGTCCCACTTGGACGAGATGGAGAGCCGGCTCCGGGTCGGTTCATTGGCGGACGTTCTTCGGGATCGCCCCGAAGAGGTCGAAGCCCACCTGGCCCGGTATGTTGAGGCTGAGCGCCATCCATTCGCGACGCTCAACACCGCGTTTATCGAAGACGGAGCGGTGGTCCGGGTCGGCGCAGGAGTCCGGATCCCGGATCCCATCCATCTCGTTTTTCTCTCCGACGGCAACGGGGGGCCGGCATTCGTGACCCATCCCCGGAATCTGATCCTGGTCGGCGCCGGCAGCGAATGCTCCGTGGTCGAGCACTACGTGGGAGTCGGAGAAAAATCCTATTTCAGCAATCCGGTCACCGAGGTGGCGGTGGGGGAGAATGCCAACCTGGATCACTATCGGCTGCAGGAGGAGAGCCCCGCCGCGCACCATGTCTCGACCCTGGAGATCCGGCAGGAATCCAACAGTGTAGTGCGCACCATGTCGGCAGACCTGGGGGGAACGCTGACGCGCAACGATCTGAACGTGGTTCTGGGGGGCGCGGGCGCGTATGCGGAGCTGGACGGCATTTTCATCACCTCCGGAGAACAGTTGGTCGACAACCACACCCGGATCGAGCACGCGGCGCCTCATTGCGGCAGTCGAGAGCTGTACAAGGGAATTCTCGGCGGACGTTCCCGAGGGGTGTTTCGGGGCCGGATCGTGGTCCATCCGGGAGCCCAGAAGACCGACTCGGAGCAGACCAACAACAACCTGCTCCTGTCGGATCGAGCCTTGGTGAATACGAAGCCCCAACTGGAGATCTACGCCGACGAAGTCAAGTGCACCCATGGCGCCACCATCGGCCAGCTCGACCGGGAAGCCATCTTCTACATGCGGTCGCGAGGAATCGATGAGGCGATGGCGCGAAGCATCCTGGTCTACGGCTTTGCCCAAGACTTGATCCGCCGCGTGCGGTTGTCCGGCCTGCGGGAGCGACTCAGTTCGCAGCTTTTCGACCGGCTGCCCCAGGGGCGTTTTCTGAGGAAGGCCCTGGCGTGAGGTTCGCTACAACGGCGGGAAACAATATCCGGAATGTGCCTGAAAGGCTGAATCCGGAGAACATCCGCCGGGATTTCCCGATCCTCTCCCGGAAGGTTCACGGCAAGCCGTTGGCCTACCTGGACAATGCGGCCACCAGCCAGAAACCGCAGCAGGTCATCGATGCAGTGAGCCGATACTATTCCCGTATCAACGCCAACATTCAGCGGGGCGTCCATCTCTTGAGCGTCCGGGCTACGGAAGCCTATGAGGCGACTCGCGAGAGAACGCAGAAGTTCCTCAACGCCGCGCGAGCGGAAGAGATTGTCTTCGTCCGGAGCACGACCGAGGCGATCAACCTGGTGGCCCAGACCGCGGGACGGAGCATTCTGAACCCGGGTGACGAGGTCATCGTTTCCCAGATGGAGCATCATTCCAACATCGTTCCCTGGCAGATGCTCTGCCAGGAAAGGCGCGCTCGGCTTCGGGTCATTCCCGTGTCCGGCCAGGGCGAGCTGTATCTGGACGAGTACGAGAAGTTGTTGAACCATCGGACCCGGATCGTCGCGGTGACCCATGTGTCCAACGTTCTCGGGACCATCAACCCGGTGCGGAAGCTGGTCGAAATGGCGCACGGACACGGTGCCCTCGTTCTTCTGGACGGGGCTCAAGCGGTGCCGCACGTCAGGGTGGACGTGCAGGAATTGGATTGCGATTTCTATTGCTTCTCCGGACACAAGATCTACGGACCCACCGGAATCGGTATTCTTTACGGCAAATGGAATCATTTGGAGTCCATGCCCCCCTATCAGGGGGGAGGAGAGATGATCCGTTCCGTATCCTTCGAGAAGACGACGTACAACGAGCCTCCGCACAAATTCGAGGGGGGAACGCCCAACATTGCCGGGGGCGTCGCGTTGGCCGCGGCGCTGGACTATCTGGAGAACCTGGGCCTGGATCGGGTGGCGGCCTACGAAAATGAGCTCCTGGAATACGCAACTTCCCGGCTTTCGCAGGTTCCCGGCCTGCGCCTGATCGGCACCGCACCGTCGAAGGCGGCGGTGATCTCCTTCGTTCTGGACGAAGTCCATCCTCACGACATGGGAACTATTCTGGATCTGGAGGGGGTGGCGATTCGGACCGGCCATCATTGCGCCCAGCCCCTGATGGATTACTTTGGGCTGCCTGCCACGGCGCGGGCGTCGCTGGCGTTCTACAACACGCGGGAAGAGGTTGATGCCTTGTGCCGGGGGCTTGAGAAGGTGATCGAGGTGTTTGAGTGATGTCGGACTTGAGCGCCCTCTACCAGGAAGTCATTCTGGATCACAATCGGCGACCTCGGAATTTCGGTGTTCTGGAGGACGCGGATCACCAGTCGGAAGGATTCAATCCCCTCTGCGGCGACCGAGTCAGCGTGTACGTCAAGCTGAAGGAATCCGTCATCGACGAGATCTCGTTCCGGGGGTCGGGATGCGCCATCTCCATGGCCTCCGCCTCCATAATGACCGAGAGTCTGAAGGGTCTGAAACTGAAGGAAGTGGAGGCTCTGTTCGGGCGTTTCCACCAACTGGTGACGGGAAATCTCGAGCCGCAAGATCTTTCCGAAACGGATTTGGGCAAGTTGGTGGTGTTTGAAGGGGTCAGCCGTTATCCGGTTCGGGTGAAATGCGCCACGTTGACCTGGCATACGTTGCGAGCGGCACTCGAGAAGAGAAACGAGGTCGTCTCGACCGAATGAGACTCCGTCGGCACACCGCGAAGGGGGATCCATGGCAGAAGAATTGAATCCGGAAACGGGTTTCCAGGTCGACTCGGAAAGCGGGACGCCTCCGGCGGGAGGTCCCATTCAGGAAGAGGTGATTTCGGTCCTCAGGAGTTGCTACGATCCGGAAATCCCGGTGGACATCTACGAGCTGGGCCTGA
This sequence comes from Acidobacteriota bacterium, assembly GCA_965231825.1. Classification (GTDB taxonomy): domain Bacteria; phylum Acidobacteriota; class UBA6911; order RPQK01; family JAJDTT01; genus JAJDTT01. Next base: position 1,134,060 of record OZ246889.1, read on the forward strand.
TCTACGGGGTCGACGTCGACGCCGCCGGAGCCGTGGATGTCAAGATGACCCTGACCTCACCCAATTGTCCTGTGGCCGAGTCGCTGCCGTTGGAGGTCGAGTCCAAAATTCGGGCGCTCCCCGGCGTCGAGAAAGTCGCCGTCGAAATCGTGTGGGATCCGCCCTGGACCATGGAAAACATGTCCGAGGCGGCAAGGCTCCAATTGGGGCTTCTCTAGGCGGTCGCGCTGATAGATGTGCGGAATTATCTGCTACCTGGGGGACCGCCCGGCCCTGCCTATCCTCCTCAACGGCTTGAGAAGACTGGAATACCGCGGCTATGACTCCAGCGGCGTCGCGGTCGCCGTGAAAAACGGGATTCACTGCCGGAAGGCGGTGGGAAAGATCTCGGACCTGGCCACTCTTCTCGGGGACAAGCCTGGGACAGGCTGGGGCGGCATCGCGCACACTCGTTGGGCCACGCATGGCGCTCCCTCTCCCGAAAACGCTCATCCGCATGGGGATTGCCGGGACCGCATCTTCGTGGTTCACAATGGAATCATCGAAAATTACCGGCAGCTGCGGGAGGAGCTTCGGGAAAAGGGGCATCTGTTCCGCTCTTCCACCGATTCCGAGGTGCTGGCCCACCTGATCGAGGAATGCTATCGAGGTGACTTGGAAGATGCGGTCAACTCGGCCCTTCAACGGGTGGACGGCACCTACGGAATCGGCGTGATTTCCGCCGAGAATCCTTCCCAAATCGTAGTTGCGCGGCTGGGCAGCCCCCTGGTTCTGGGAATCCGGGACAGTGAGATCTTTGCCGCGTCCGACGCGGCGGCCCTGATGAGTCACACGCGAGAGGTGGCCTACCTTCATGATGGCGAGGTGGCGCTGCTGAAGCCCGGGAGTTACCGGATTCGCACTTTGAGCGGGATGCCCATGAATCGGACGGTCCAGACCCTGGACTGGGACATGTCCTCCGCCGAGAAGCGGGGTTACCCCCACTTCATGCTCAAGGAGGTCTACGAGCAGCCTGAGGTGGTCGGAGAGGCGATCAGGGGAAGGGTGATCGAGGCGGAAGGGCTGGCCAAGCTGGGAGGCCTGGAGCGAGTCTGGGGCCGCCTGCGGAACATGCGGCGACTCATCATACTGGCCTGTGGGACCTCCTACTATGCGGGGTTGCTGGGACGATACGTCATCGAGAGCTGCACCAACTACCCTGTCGACGTCGATCTGGCATCCGAATTTCAGTACCGCAAGTTGAACCTGCAGGCGGGCACGGCGGTTCTGGCCATCAGCCAATCAGGGGAGACGGCTGACATCCTGGCCGTGGTGCGCGAGGTGAAACGGCGTGGAGCTCTCAGCCTGGGCCTCGTCAACGTGGTCGGCAGCACGGTTGCGCGACTGACCGACGCCGGAATCTACAATCATGCCGGCCCGGAAATCAGTGTTGCCTCCACCAAGGTCTTCGTCTCTCAGATCGCCATTCTCTATCTGGTGGGCCTCCTGCTGGGCCGACACCAGCAGATGTCATTGAGCGAAGGCCAGGAATTTGTCCACGAGCTCCGGGACCTGCCCGAGAGAATGCGGTCCATGCTCGAGCAGGCCCCTGCCATTGAAGGAATCGCCCGCCGCTACGCCCACTATCGGAACCTTCTCTATCTGGGGAGAAACTTCAGCTATCCGGTGGCGATGGAGGGGGCCCTGAAGATGAAGGAGATCTCCTACCTTCACGCTGAAGGGTATGCCGCGGGAGAAATGAAGCATGGGCCGCTCGCCCTCGTGGACGAGAACTTCCCAACCGTCTGCCTGGCGCCCCGCGACAGCGTCTATCGAAAGATGATCGGAAACATTGAGGAGATCAAGAGCCGAAACGGACCTGTCGTCGCGGTGGGGACGGAAGGAGACACGCACTTGGCCGAGTTGGTCGACGACATGATCGAGATTCCGCACTGTGGAGAGATGTTCACGCCGTTCCTGAGCGTGATCGCGCTTCAACTCCTGGCCTACTACGTTGCGAGGGAGCGGGGTTGCGACATCGACCAGCCCCGGAATCTGGCCAAGTCGGTCACGGTGCAGTGATCCGCCGCTCCGGCCCGATTTCTCATCACGGGGCGTGACGATCGCGCAGGATTTTTGCCCTCAGCGCGTGCCCAGCGCAGCCGGTCCCGGAGAAACCTTGGAAAAATTCACGTAAATGGCCAAGAAAAGACGCATTTTCATCATACGCGCAGCGACCGGGTGAGAACTGCCGACTATCCGGTCATGGCATCCACCATCTCCTGGTTGATGGTGATGGCGTCAGCGCTGCGCAGGCGTTCCAGCGTGCCTTCCACGTAGGCATTGAAGTAGTCCGCACGCTTCTTCTCCGTCAACTCCTTTTCCAGTTGGCTCTTCTCGCCTTCGAACCTTTCCTGGTCCAGTTCCGTCTTCTCGGCGACCTGGAACACGAAGTATTTACCGGTGACCAGGACGGGCGGGGCGACCTCTCCCGCCTTCAGCCGAAAGGCATGGTCGTGAACCTGCGGCGAGAATCGGAGATTCTCGTCGATGGTGCCGCCCCGCTTGAAGAAAGGCGTCGTCATGACCTGCAGTTCTCGTTCCTGCGCCAGCTTCTGGAACTCGCTGCCGTCCTGGATGGTCTTGTGCAGGCCGAATGCGTTTTCCCGGGCGGATTCGTCACCCTGCGTGGAGCGGTAATCGGAGAGAACCTTGTCGCGTATCTCTTCGAAAGGCGGCATGTGGCCGGGCCGGATCTCCATCAGTTGAGCCACCAGGTAGGAACCGGCCGCAGGGTAGGGCTCCAGTGACTGGTTCTCCTGGAGGTCGAAGATCTTCTGGTTGAAGTCGCTCTTGACCGACAGACCGGGAATGAAGCCACCGAGCTCGAAGAAATCCGATTCTTCGACCGGTAGGCTGCGTGCGCTCGCAGCCTTCGCCAAGTCGGGGTCCTCCGCCAGCTCTCCGGATATTTCCGTCGCCAGCTCCTTAGCCTGGTTCTCCGCTTCCTGTTGCCGGGCTTCATATTCCGCGATCGGCCGCCGGGCGTCGCCATCGTGGTGCTCGGGATTGAAGGTGCCGCGGATGATGTGGTAGCCGAAAGGCGTTATCACCAGATCACTCAGCTCTCCGGGCTTCAACGCGAAAGCGGCCTTCTCGAATTCCGGCATCATTTTGTCTCGCCCAAAAAAACCAAGATCCCCGCCGGCCGCGGCCGAAACAGGGTCCTCGGAATACTCTCGGGCCAACTGTGCGAAATCCGCGCCGGATCGAAGCTGCTGCAAGAGGTTCTGGGCCTTGGCCCTCGCCGCGGGTTCTTCGTCAGGGCTTCCCACCGAAACCAGAATATGGCGGACTCTCACCTGGTCCGTGTCAGTGACGCGATCCATTCGTTCGCGGATCAGCTCTTCGGGGACGTTGACGTTCTCAGGCTCGACGGCAACGGAAACGTAACGAATCCTGCGTTGTTCGCCGACCCGGTAATTTTCCTGGCGCTCGTCGAAATACTCTTTGAGTTTTTCATCTGCCACGTCCACCGGGGACAACTCCTCCGGATCGAAGGTCACGTAACGGAGCTTCACCTCCTGATTCCGGTTCAGAAACTCTCGCCGGATCTCTTCGGGTGTGGGGAAGATCCCATCAGTCAGGATTCTGCGCAGCTTCTCCCCGGCAAGCTGCCTCCGGATGCTGTCCTCGAATTCCTGGGGCGCCCAGTTGTTGGCCCGCAAGATGGCGCGATAGCGATCCACCCCGATGAAGTTGCCGTTTTCCTGGAAAACGGGCGTCCTGCTGATGAATCGCACGATTTCATCCGAAGTCACGGCGATTCCCATCTGGCGTGCTTCGTGGAACGTCGCGTATTCTGCGACCAATTGATCGAGCGCCTGTTGGCCCAGACGCAACTGCTTGATGATGGCAGGATCCTGCCGGTCCAACTTGTAGACGCGCCGATAGGCGTCGACCAACTGGATGTAGTGTCTCCGAAATTCGCCGGAGGAAATGACGAAATCGGCCACCTCGGCCGCGTGGGCTGAGGAAACGCCGGAACTGGGACCCGGTGTGTCAACGAACAGGCCAAGCATCCCGACGCCCAGCCCAATGATGACCAACCACAGGATCCACTTTAGCCCTCGTCGCTTCTCGCGGAAAAAGGGTAGCATCAAGTCCTCCGTCAGCCCTTGAATCAGGTTTGCGTCAGTCGCCGATTATAACATGTGCCCGATATGGCTACCCGGTCTCTGGAGAGAGGTCTGTTGCGATAAAAACTGACGGCGTCCGACAATGGGCACCAGTAAAACGGGGCTGCCATGGCCGAGGGTGTGGTCCCGCTGAAATCCCGAGGGGCATAAGGGGCCAATGATTTTTCGTTCCCTGTTCAAATCTTTTTCCCATGATTTGGCCATTGATCTGGGCACGGCGAACACGCTCGTGTTCGCACGCGGGAAAGGAGTCGTCGTCGACGAACCTTCCATCGTCGCCATCAACAAGTTCACCAACAAAGTGGAAGCCGTGGGGACGGACGCCAAGGAGATGCTGGGGAGGACGCCAGGCAACATCGTTGCCATCAAGCCCATGAAGGATGGGGTCATCGCCGATTTCGACGTGACCGAGGAAATGCTCCGTTATTTCATCAGGAAGGCTCAGAACAGGAGTTTTCTGTTGAATCCCCGGATCATCATCTGCATCCCTTCCGAGATCACTCAGGTGGAAAGGCGGGCGGTCCGCGAATCTGCGCTGCGAGCGAAGGCCAGCGAGGTCTACCTGGTAGAGGAAGCGATGGCGGCAGCCATCGGGGCGGGTCTTCCCATCACCGAGCCGAACGGAAACATGATCGTGGACATCGGGGGCGGGACCACCGACATCGCCGTCATCAGTCTCGCAGGGATCGTCCACAGCCGCTCCGTCAGGGTGGCGGGAAATGAAATGGACGAAGCCATCATTCAGTACATCAAACGAAAGCACAATCTGCTTATCGGCGAGCGGACGGCGGAGCGGGTGAAGATCGAGCTCGGATCGGCGGCTGAATTACCGGATCCCGTCACCGCGGAAGTGAAGGGAAGGAATCTTATCGAGGGAATACCCAAGACCGTGACCGTCACCGACGAAGAGATTCGCGAGGCGCTGGCCGACTCTATGGTGGCTATCGTGAATGCGGTCCGAGTCGCCCTGGAGAGGACGCCGCCCGAGTTGTCCGCCGACATCTCGGACACGGGTATCATCTTGACCGGGGGAGGAGCGCTGCTCCAGAAGATGGATTTCCGAATCAGTCAGGAGACGGGCCTTCCCGTCTATGTGGCCGAGAATCCACTCTCCTCCGTCGCCATCGGCACGGGAAAGATGCTCGAGGACATCGACCTCTTGAGGCGGATCAGTTCCTGAGACGCTCCTGATCAGCCCATGGTAGAAGTCGTCACGGGTTTCGACCGTCCCTGCATCTCGTGCGGACTGCGTTGCGACTCGGTCACAGATTCCCGGTATGCTCCTTCAGTGCGCCTTGTCCGGCGGGCGCAAGGACGGTTTCGGTGCTCGCGGGACTTCTACGACGGACTGATATGAGTTGGTCGGCTGAACGCAAGTCACTGCCTCTGGTCATCTTGGCGATCGTGTTGCATTTGGTGCTGATCACGTCGCAAGTTCGGAATCCCGACGGACATACCCTGCTGAGAACCCTGGGAGTGGCCGTGATTTCCCCGCTTGCGCTGGCTGTTTCGGCAGTGGCCGACAGCATCGAGGGAGCGTTGAAACGCTATGTGATTCTTTTCGGAGTTCAGGAGCGGAACGAGGAATTGGAAGCAGAGATCGGGAGGCTTCGCTTGGAGAACGCTCAACTCCAGAGCGTTCAATCGATGCTGGGCCGCAGTACGGAACTCCGGATCCTCGCCCGCCAGTATCGTTTCGAAACCACGACGGCCACTATCATATGGAAGACCGCTCCCTTCTTCAGTCGTCGCCTGGGTATCAACATCGGGACCCGTCACGGCATCAAGCAAAACTTGGCCGTCATCGGTCTCTCAGGGGTCGCGGGGCGCGTCGTGGCGACCACCCCCGTGAGCTCGGAGGTAGAGCTGCTGACCAACCGTGGCGCTTCCGCTGGCGCCATGTTGGCGGACTCTCGACTGCAAGGTGTGCTCCAAGGCGACGGAAGCGATCTCCTGAAGTGGAATTTCATCCCCAATCACGAGCCGGTGGATGTCGGGGAATTCGTCTACACTTCCGGGGCCGACCGGATTTATCCCAAAGGCATTCCGATCGGCCGTATAGTGAGTTCCGAGAAAGGAGAAATGATATATCGCAACATTAAGGTCGAGCCTTTCGTCGATTTTTCCAAAATCGAGGAAGTCCTCGTCGCACGTGAGCCTTGAAGCGTCCGCGCCCGGCTGCCGAGACAAGTTGGAACCCTCTGCAAGTCCGATTCTCCCGAACCGAGATTCTGCTCCTGCTCTTGCTCGCAGGAAGTTTCGAAATTCTGCTCAGCAGGGTGCTGCCGGAGTTCCGGCGCTACCTGGATCTGCCGCTGATACTGGTCCTCTACCTTTCCGTGCACTCGACGGCGGCCAAGGGTGCGTTCTGGGGCACCTGCTTCGGCCTGCTCTCCGATCTTCTAATGGGAAGCCTTTTGGGGCTCAACGGTTTGAGCAAGACCGTGATTGGATGTCTGGTCGGCCTGATGCGCCTGAGGACGGCGGCGGAAGGCGTTCTCGGACGCATGTTGTTGTTGGCGGCGGCGGCCTCCCTTGACACGGTTCTCATTGTTGCTATCTTGGATTTACTCGGACGTCCGGTGGCAGAGAGCTCGCTGCCATTCATCTTGGCTCGCAGCTGCCTCACGTCCGTGGTCGGAGTCTTCATATTTCGCGGTTACGATCGAATCAAGTTTCCTCCCAGGAATTTTTCCAGGAGTTCGGTGGTCGAGGGAGATCCCTATTAGGAGGCCGCCTTGGAAAGGTCGGGGCATTCCGGCCGCAGCAGTTTCATAGCGGTCTGTGACAACTCTCGCCACGGACTGATGGAGGTCCATCGGTAGGCATGCCCATCTATCAGGACAATTCATTCTGCCGGAATCGTCTGAGATGGATCGGACGGTTTCTCGCCGTCTTGTTCCTGGGGCTGTTCCTGAAGCTTTGGCACCTGACCGTCGTCGATTTCACACAGCATAGCGTGGCTGCGGAGCGGAACCGCGCTCGTACGATCCCCATCAAAGCCCCGCGCGGAGTGATCTACGATCGCGACGGGCGGGTATTGGCGAGCAACGTGAACTCGTTCAGCCTGGTCTGTTATCGGAGCGAGGCGTCGAACCTGGAGGCCACCGTGGACTACCTGGTCCAGGGACTCGGCCTTGACCGGCAGAATCTGGAGCAGCGCCTCGCGGTGACCGACGGGTATTCCCCGTATCAACCGCTGGTGGTCAAGAAGAGCCTGACCATGGCGGAGGTGGCCTATCTACTCTCCCGGAACGGCGAGCATCCGGAGCTGGATGTTCTGGCCGAACCAAGACGGTCCTACCCGTACGGTGAATTGGCCGCACATGTCCTGGGTTACGTGGGCGAGGCATCCCGCGTTCAATTGGAGACCGCGGAGTTTTCCGATTTCAGGGCCGGCGACATCGTGGGCAAGTACGCCGTCGAACGAGTCTACAATCGTCATCTGGCGGGCCGGAACGGGTCCCGGACAATATTCGTCGACAGCCTGGGCCGCACCATCGACGAGTTGGCCCGTGTCCCTCCCGAGGAGGGAGCCCCGCTGGAGCTCACGCTTGATCTTGACCTGCAGATCGCGGCTGAACGGGAACTCGGCGGCCGGCGGGGAGCGGTGGTTGCCTTCGATCCTCGAAACGGCGAAATATTGGCCATGGTGAGTCAACCGGCCTTCGACCCGAACCGGTTTGCGGCCCGAATCAGCCGAAGGGAATGGGACCGTCTCGTTGAAGACGAACACCACCCACTCCAGAACCGGGCGCTCCAGAGTACGTTTGCCCCGGGTTCGGTCTTCAAGTTGGTCGTGGCGCTCGCCGGTCTGGAATGGGGGGATGTCGATCCGAATCGGTCCTATTTTTGCGGCGGCGGCGTGACTCTGTACGGGCATCATTTCCGATGCTGGAAGAAGGGTGGGCATGGATCCGTGTCACTCCGGGAAGCGATCCGCAGCTCGTGCAACGTGTACTTCTATCAGCTCGGAAAGAGTCTGGGCATCGATCTGATCTCCGGCTTTGGACACGCCATCGGCCTCGGCCAGCCGACGGGAATCGACTTGGTGGGGGAGGTCGCCGGATTGGTCCCGTCCAAGGAATGGAAACGGCGGACCTACCGGCAGAAGTGGTATCGAGGGGAAACAGTTTCCGTCGCCATCGGCCAAGGACCGGTCCACTTGACGCCACTTCAACTGGCTCGGATGGTCGGCATCCTGGCCACCGGATCTGCCGCTCCCCTGCATGTGGCCCGGAGTCGGCTTCCGGGGGGTCCGCCCGCCGGAAACAAGTCCGATATCGAGCTCTCGAGTGACAACCTCGACTTGGTGCGGGAAGCCATGTGGGAGGTGGTGAATCGATTTGGAACCGGTCGAGCCGCTCGGGTCAACGGATTCGACGTATGCGGGAAGACGGGAACCGCGCAGACCATTGGCCGTGCGGGCCTCTCGAAGCTTGAGAAGGCGCAGGCCTCCCAGTTCACCGCCAATGCCTGGTTTGTGGGTTTTGCTCCCCAGAAAACACCCGAGATTGCCGTGGTTGTTCTGGTGGAGGCCGGCGGCTCGGGCGGAGCTGTGGCGGCTCCGATTGCGGCTAATATTCTTCAGGTGTTCCACGACAAGCGGGGCCCCGGCGGGATATTGGAAATGGCGAGACGGTAGAAGGTCATGATTCGGCGGCGTTTTCGCGGGAGTCTGGACCCGGTTTTGGTGATCCTGGTAATGGCGCTCTCGCTCATGGGGGGCGTGGGAGTCTACAGCGCGGCGGAACCCGGCTCCAGCGGCCTCTTTATCCGGCAACTCATCTGGATTGCCCTGGGAATCGGCGTCTGCGCAGTTCTGGTCAGCCTGGATTACCGGCTGTACACGGACTATGCGCCGGTCTGGTACTGCGGCGGTCTGGTCCTCCTGGTTCTGGTCCTGCTCTATGGTTCCGAGATCAACGGCAGCCGAAGCTGGCTGGTGCTGGGTCCGGTTCATATTCAGCCTTCCGAACTGGGCAAGCTGGCGGTCATCCTGACGCTTGCGAAATCGTTGGCCAACCTGAACCGGCGGCATCCCGGAACTTGGCATCTCCTGAAGGTGGGATTCCTGACGTTGGTTCCCATGGTTCTCGTCGTTCTGCAAGGCGATTTGGGAACGGCGCTCATGTACATACCCATTATGGTGGGCATTGTCGTGGTGGCGGGCCTGCGGCTACGGATCCTGGTCTGGTGCCTGCTCGCCGTCTTGTGTGCTTCCCCCGTCGCTTGGATCTATCTGAAGGACTATCAGAAGCAGCGAATCCTGACCACGCTCGATCCCGAGCTGGATCCCCAGGGCGTTGGGTACCAGACTCGGCAATCCCAGATCGCCATCGGGTCAGGCGGCGTTTTCGGGAGAGGAATCGGTCAAGGCAGCCAGAGTCACTTAGGATTTGTCCCGGAAATCCACTCCGATTTCATTTTCGCGCTTTTGGCAGAGGAGACGGGTCTGATCGGCGCCGGGACTGTTCTGCTGTTGTATCTATTGGTCCTGATGAAGTTGATTGGCATCGCCGTCGAGTCGCGTGACAGGACCGTGATCCTTGTGGTCACGGGTGTGGTCAGCATGATCTCTTCCCATGTTCTGGTGAACGTGGGAATGACACTTGGACTCTTGCCGCCGATCGGCATCCCGCTCCCTCTTCTCAGCTACGGCGGCTCCTTCACGATCGTTACCTTCTCGGCTCTGGGCGTCGCACTCAGCGCCCAGGCTCAGAGTTACGTCAACTGAGCCGCCGGTAGATTGCCTCCCAGTCGACACGTGTGGATTCGTCCCGCACCCCTGGCCATTCGTGATCGCCGTCCGAAGCTGCGGTGTTGGAACGGCAGGGCGAAAGCCGTGGCGTGAGCGTTGAGGGTATAATGAGCGCGGGTACGACGCGGGGGCGGGGAACGAGGCCGGCTTGAGCCGCCGCCCGCCGCCGATGTCGTTCTCCTCACCGGTCCCGCTGCAGGATCGTCTCCCGAGGACGCAATGATCAAGGAACTCATCATCGGTTCGACTCCACTCGAGATGACGATTGCACTCCTGGAAGACGGTGAGGTTGCGGAAGTCTTCATCGAGCGGCAAAAGACCAGGGGCATACTGGGCAATATCTACAAGGGGCGCGTGACCAAGATCCTGCCGGGCATGCAGGCGGCTTTTGTGGACATCGGCTTGGGCCGCAGTGGGTTTCTCTTTGTTTCGGATTTCCTGGAAGAGAAGTATTCCGGTGACGAAGACGGTTTCGGGGCGCAGGCTGAGGCCGACTGGCCGCCGGACACCGGGAGTCGAGGAGCCATCTCCGAACCGCTGCCGTTCCGCGCCGAAGGCAGCGAGCTGTCGTCTGAGGAATCGATCCGGAATACCATTCTCCCCTTCCGAATCGCTCTTGATCCCGGTATCGGTCCGGAGAGCGCTGCAACGGGGACGGCGGCCGCGGGCTGGTCTCCCAAGATCTTGCCGGAGTGGCTGACTGGATTCGATTCTCCTTCGCGAGGCAAGGGCGGAAGGCGCACTGGCGGGTCGGGCGGCGACAAGACCAACGGCGCCTCCGGGAAACCGGGTCGGAAGAATCGGAACCGCACGCGGCGAGGCGGTGGACCTGCCACTCAACTGCCCATCGGGAGCGTACTTCAGGAGAATCAGGAGATTCTGGTTCAAATTGCCAAGGAGCCGATCGGCAGGAAGGGGGCTCGCATTACTTCCCATGTTGCGTTTCCCGGCCGGTACCTGGTCTATATGCCAACCGTCAGCCATGTCGGCGTTTCCCGGCGAATCGTGTCCGATGAGGAACGCCGGCGGTTGAGGGGGCTGATCCGGGAATTGCGCCGCGATTTCGCCAAGGGCGGGTTCATCGTACGAACGGTGGCGGAGAACCATTCGGCGGAGGAGCTAAGGCGTGACATGAAATACCTCACGCGGCTCTGGGACCAGGTCAAGAGGAAGGGGAAACAGGCGTCGGCGCCGACGCTGGTCTACTCCGAGTCGAGCCTGTCGCAGAGAGTGGTTCGGGACTATCTTTCCCCGGACTTTCGCCGTGTCTACATCGGCGATGAGGAGGAATACGAACGAACGCTGGAGATGGTTCGGCGTCTGAGTCCCGAACTGGTCTCGCGAATCAAGCTGTATCCCAAGGACTCGGATATTCTCGAAGACTATGGGATCGACGTGGAAATCAAGAAGGCGTTGCGCCCGAAGGTCTGGTTGAAGAGCGGCGGCCACATCGTGATCAATCAAACCGAGGCGCTGGTCGCTATCGACGTCAACACCGGCCGCTACGTGGGCAAGACCGATTCTCTGGAGGACACGATCACCAGGACCAACCTGGAGGTCGTCAAGGAACTGGTGCGCCAGATCCGGCTCCGCAACATCGGCGGAATCATCATCATCGATTTCATTGACATGTCCGACAGCTCGAACCGGCGGCAGGTCCTGGATGCGCTGCGCCGGGAGCTGTCCAAGGACAAGGCTCCGTTCAAGATTCTCGATTTCAACGAGTTCGGGCTGGTGGCGCTGACCCGGAAACGGGACAAGCAGTCCCTGGAGAGAACGCTCTCGCAAAAGTGCCGGGTCTGTGAGGGCACCGGCCTGACCCGTTCCGTTCGCACCGTCTGCTACTCCCTGCATCACCAGGTGCAAAGAATGCTTCCCCTCTCTCGGGACGCCAAGTCGATGACCATTCGTTGCCATCCGGAGATCGGAAAGGCGTTGCGAGGAGGGGAAAACGAGGTGCTCAAGGAAATCAAGAAGATGACGGGACAGAAAGTTCGGGTCAGGACGGACCCGTTGCTTCAGATCGAACAGTTCGAGGTGATTGGAAATTGACTGCGTTCGATCCGGATAACGTGCTCCATCCGGAACCGGTGCACGGCAACGCCCCGGAAAATGTGGAAGGCCATCATTATTTTCGCAAGCTCGTGGAGTTGATGGATACGCTGAGAGGGCCCGGCGGCTGTCCGTGGGATCGGGAGCAAACGCCCGAAACTCTCAAGGCGATGCTGATCGAAGAGAGCTACGAGGTCCTGGAGGCGTTGGATTGGTCGTCTCCGGACGCGCTGTGTGACGAGTTGGGGGACTTGTTGTTGCAAATCGTCTTTCATAGTCGGATCGCCAAAGAGAGAGGCGAGTTCGATATCGATGACGTCTGCAGGACCATCCACCAGAAGATGGTCCGTCGCCATCCCCACGTCTTCGGACAGGCTCGTTTCGAGTCGAGCGAGGAATTGCTGAGGGCGTGGGAACGAATCAAGGCCGGTGAGAAGAAGGAACGCGGCCAGTGTGAGGAACGGAAGTCACTGCTGGAGACCTTGCCGGATCGATTGCCTGCCATTTACGCGACCTATCAGATGTCGGCCAAAGCCGCTCGCGTCGGCTTCGATTGGCCGAGTCTGGAGTCTGTGGGCGATAAGGTCATGGAGGAATTCCAGGAATTGGTGGACGCCGTGCGCCAGGGAAACGAGACGGACATTCGGGAAGAAGTCGGAGATTTTCTATTTGCCGCCATCAACGTGGCTCGTTTCCTCCAGGTCGACCCGGAGACATCACTGAATCGGGCCAACCGTAAATTTTCGCATCGCTACCGGAGCCTGGAAGAACATTTCGCTCGACAGGGGAGGTCGCTGGCAGAGATAGCGCCGGAGGAATTGGAGCGGCAATGGCAGCGCCAGAAACAGGTGGTCTGATCTGCCGCTAGGGGTTCGAGTTCAGTGTCAACAGCCAGGCGCGTCGAGAGCTCATTCATGACGGGAGAATCAGGTCCGGGAGGACCCACGGTTCAGGGTCGAAGGGTCTTCTCCGAGGATGGAGAGTTGCCGGGGGCCGGTTCAAGGAAGAAATGAAAGCGCTCGTCCTGAACGAATACAAGAAACTGGACCTGATGGAGGTCCCGAGCCCCGATCCCGCGCACGACGAGGTGCTGGTCCGGGTGCGTTCGTGCGGGATCTGCGGAAGCGACGTGCACGGCTACGATGGAAGTTCCGGGCGCCGGATTCCTCCGGTGATCATGGGCCACGAGGCCTCGGGCGTAGTCGCAAGAGTGGGAGGCGCAGTACGTGGCTTCGACCCGGGCGACCGGGTCACCTTTGACTCGATGATCTGCTGCTGGAACTGCCTGTTCTGTCGAAAAGGCCGGCCAAACCTCTGCGAGGACCGGCGAGTGCTCGGTGTCTCCTGCGATGACTATCGGCGCCACGGGGCATTTGCCGAATACGTGGCCGTGCCGAACCATATCGTGTTCCGGGTACCTGGCGGTGTCAGCTTCGACGAGGCTGCCATGGTGGAACCGGTCTCGGTCGCCGTGCATGCGGTGGCGCGCGCCGCCCCGTCGCTCGGGGACCAGGCACTGGTTGTGGGAGCGGGGATGATCGGTCTGCTGACGATCCAGGCGCTGCGCAGCGCGGGCTGCGGCCGGATCTTCGTGGTCGACCTGGCGGCCGACCGCCTTCGGCTGGCGAAGGAACTGGGAGCGGACGAGACCATACAATCCGGCGACGGGACGGACGTGCCGGCAGTCGTGAGGGAACTCACCGGCGGTCTCGGGGCGGACCTGGTCATGGAGGCCGTGGGGATCGACGCCACAGTATCGATGTCGATCGACAGCGTGCGCAAGGGAGGGAGGGTCGTCCTGATCGGTAATATCGTGCCGACCGTCGGCTTCGGCTTGCAGAGTGTCGTGACCCGCGAAATCGACGTACTCGGCACCTGCGCGTCTTCCAACGATTACCCTGCCTGCCTGGGCTTGATGAGGCGCGGCGCCATCCGGGTGCGACCGGTGCTGAGCGCGTCGGTCCCGCTGGAGCGAGGGCAGGAAATGTTTGACCGGCTGTACGAGCGCGAGCCGGGGCTGACGAAGGTCATCCTCCAGCCTTGACGTGGTGAGAAGTGCGATCCAGAAATGACGGACGAAAGGGGGGCGAATTCATGACGGAAGATTCAGGTCAGGGAGGATTCAAGGTTCAGGATCGAAGGATCTTCTCCGAGGACGGAGAGTTGCGAGCGCCCCAGCCGGAGAAGGCATCGAAGACTGTGGAGAAAGGCAGTGACGGGACCGGCGCCAGGGAGGCGCAGGCTCCCGGGGCCGACGACGCTTCCGGTGAAACCGGGATCGATTTTTCCGGGTTCGTCCTGTCTCTGGCCACTACCGGCATGGTTCATCTGGGTGCCATTCCCGACCCGGTGACCGGCAAGAAACAGGAGAACATTCCGGGCGTCCGGCAAATGATTGAAATCCTGACGGTGCTGAGAGACAAGACTCGGGGGAATCTGTCGAACGAGGAGGCAAGGCTGCTGGACGGCCTGATCTACGAGATGCAGATGGGGGTCATGAGGCAATCCAAATCGATCAAGCTGTGATGCGGGTGACGTTTCTGGGAACCGGGACGTCCCGTGGAATTCCCGTCATTGGATGTGATTGCAAGGTTTGCCGATCGGACAATCCGAAGAACCATCGGCTGCGGAGTTCGCTCCTGCTCCAGGGTGAGGTGACACTGGTCATCGATACTTCCGTCGACTTCCGTCTTCAGATGCTGCGGCACGAAGTTCGTCATCTCGACGCCCTCCTCTACACGCATTCTCACGTGGACCATATTCTCGGCCTCGACGACGTTTACCCCTTCAACATGTGGTCGGAGCGGACGGTGCCCGCCTATGGGAGTCAAGCCACACTCAAAGAGATCGCGGTGACCTTTCGGCACCTGTTCGACGGCAAGGGATATCCCGGCGTTCCCAGCGTCGAGTTGATTCCGGTTGCCGGCAAGTTCCGAGTGGGGGGCTTGGAGATCGAACCCATCCACCTCATGCATGGTCGAATGCCGGTGCTGGGCTTCCGGATCGGGCGCTTCGCCTACCTGACCGATGTGAGCTACATTCCGGAGGTCAGCTTCGAACGCCTCCGAGGGGTGGAGTGCCTGGTGCTGGACGGCCTTCGCTATCAGAGTCACCCAACTCACTTCAGCCTGTCGGAAGCGGTCGAGGCGTCGGCTCGCATTGGGCCCGACCGAACCTATCTGGTCCACATCTGCCACGAAGTGGACCATGACGAGGGGAATGCCTACCTGCCCGATTCAGTCAGTCTTGCCCATGACGGCCTTGTCCTGGAGGTATGACTCGAGTCACCACCACGAACTCCGGCACGTGAACATGCAGATCATTGACGACCTGAAGAATCTCCCTCCCGGACTGCCCTATCCGGTGGCCACGATCGGGGTCTTCGACGGTCTGCATCTGGGGCATCAGGCGATCGTCAAAGGGGTGGTGCGGCGGGCTCGAGAAAAGAATGGGACCGCGATTCTCCTCACTTTCTCCCCTCATCCTCAGAAAATCATTTCGCCGGCGGACGCACCCTCCCTGTTGCAGTTGCCGGCGCAGAAGCATCGTCTCCTCAGCGAGATGGGCCTGGACATCCTGGTGCGTTTCCCCTTCAGTCGTCAGGTCTCCCGGTTCAGTCCGGAGCGCTTCGTCCGGGACGTGTTGGGCTCCCATGGCGTGAGGGAGATTCACGTGGGCAGCAACTTTCGATTCGGCTATGGGAGAGCCGGCGATTTCAAGACCTTGGAAGTTCTGGGCCGGAAGTTCGGTTATGACGTCTTTTCCATCGATTCGGTCCGCTTTCGGGGACAACGTGTCAGCAGCACGATCGTCCGCAAGCTCCTGGCCCAAGGGAGGGTCGCACTCTGCCGGCGCCTTCTGAAACGGCCCTACCAGATCCTGGGTACGGTGGTGAGGGGATCGGGCAGAGGCGCGGACCTGGGATACCCGACGGCGAATCTTCAGCCGTCCAGCGAGCTTATACCGGCAACTGGAGTGTACGTCACTCGAGCGACGGTCAACGGCGCTGTTTTTGTCGGCGCCACTAATGTTGGCTACCGGCCCACGCTCGGTGAACCTGCGGAAAATCCGGTGGTCGAGACCCACTTGCTGGATGCGGACTGCGACCTGTATGGAGAGTTCATGACGCTCGATTTCTGGTGCCGGCTGCGTGGCGAGAAGCGATTCCGCAGCCTGGAAGCCTTGAAGCGGCAACTCGGGTGCGACGTGCGGACGACCCGCAAATATGGAATGAAGTCGGATTCGGTTCTTGAAAAGAAGGTCCAATGAGCATCACTCCCAAAGAAGTCCAAAGAATCGCCGAGTTGGCCCATCTGGAGTTCTCCCCCGAAGAACTGCAACGGTTTGTCGCCCAATTCCAGCGGATTCTGGACTATTTCGAACAACTCCAGCAGGTGGATACGGAAGGGGTGGCGCCAACCTATCACGGGTTGGCGGAGATTCCCGAGGAGGGTGCCGTGCGTCCGGATCGGACGCGGCCCTCGCTGGCGCCTGAAGCGATCCTGGAGGGAGCGCCCAAGGCCCGGAAGGGGTACTTCCGAGTGCCCAGGGTCATCGAGTGATGAAAAACGAGCCCTCCGGACGCCCGAGTGAAATCTGCGATCTTTCCATCGCCCAATTGCACCAGGAGATCAAGAATCGGCAACTCTCATCGGTAGAGATTGCCGAAGCCTACTTGCGGCGGATTCGGTCACGCGACACTCAGGTCCAGGCCTTCATCAGCGTTCGTGCGGAAGCTCTGCTGGAGGAGGCGCGGGCTCTGGATCGGTCTCTGGCCTTGGGGAACCGCGAGGCCGGCCTGTTGACCGGGATTCCGCTGGCCGTGAAGGACAATATTGTTACCCGAGGATTGCGGACGACCTGCGGGTCCCGGATCCTGGAGCATTACGCCCCCCCCTACGAATCCACAGCGGTCGCCCGTCTCCGGGCTGACGGAGGACTGATTCTGGGAAAGACCAATCTGGACGAGTTCGCCATGGGTTCGACCACTGAGAACTCGGGATTCTTCCCTACCCGCAATCCCTGGGATCTGAACCGGGTCCCCGGTGGGTCCAGCGGCGGGTCGGCTGCTGCGGTGGCCGCACTGGAGGCGCCGGGCGCCCTGGGGAGTGACACCGGCGGCTCGATTCGCCAACCCGCCGCGTTCTGTGGAGTCGTGGGGCTGAAACCGACCTACGGGAGGGTTTCCCGCTACGGACTGGTGGCCTTTGCCTCCTCACTGGACCAGATTGGACCGTTGGCCCGCACCGCGCGGGACGCGGCCATGATTCTGCAGGTCGTATCCGGCTACGATCCGATGGATTCGACTTCCGCGAGACGGCCGGCGGAAAAATTCGTTGAAGCGCTTGAAGGCGACGTCCGGGGCTTGAGGATCGGTCTTCCGGCGGAGTGGTTCTCGTCCGGTCTGGATCCGCGGATCGACGCGGCGGTCCGGCGCGCGGCAGCCACTCTGGAGGCGGTTGGGTGTGAGGTCGTGGGGGTCGATCTGCCCCATACGGAGTGCGCGATTGCCGCCTACTACATCATTGCTCTGGCCGAGGCGAGTTCGAATCTGGCTCGCTACGATGGAATGCGGTACGGCCACCGGAGCAGCAGGATCGGGGCTCTGGAAGAAACCTACCGGAACAGCCGCAACGAAGGCTTCGGAGACGAGGTCAAGCGGCGGATCATGATCGGGACCTATGTCTTGAGCGCCGGCTACTACGATGCGTACTACCTCAAGGCCAGCAAGGTTCGAACCCTGATCAAGCAGGACTACCTCAGAGCTTTCGAGCAGGCGGACGTCCTGATGGGTCCCACCGCCCCATCGCTACCGTTTCTGCAGGGAGACAAGATCGCCGATCCCTTGGAGATGTACTTGTCGGACGTGTATACGGTCACGGCCAATCTGGCGGGCATTCCTGGAGTGGCCACAACCTGTGCCTTCACGCCCGAAGGGGTTCCGATCGGACTGCAACTGCTGGGGCCCCACTTCGGGGAAGGACGGCTGCTGCGGGTCGCTCACGTGCTGGAACAAGAGTTGAGTCTGGTGAAACCCGCTCTGCCTCTGGGCGCCTGATGAATCCCCGACCCGGTCAAGGGACGATGCGGGTTCCTGCCCGCCCCTCGATTCCCCGGATCAAACCGTTGGGCGCCAATCCTCCCACGATCTGAAACATGGGAATCTGCTGCTCCAGTGCCTCCAATGCGGTCTGCATCTTGGGGACCATCCCGTCGCTGATGACGCCGGACCGCAGGTATACGCGGACCTCATCCGCGGTCAGCCGGGGCACCGTCTCGCGAAAATCATCCAGGTAGAGACCGTCCACGTCGGTCACCGAAATCAGCCGGTCGGCCCGCAACGCGGTGGCGAGTCTTGCGGCGAGAGTATCGGCGTTGATATTGAGGATTCGGCCGTCATCCGTAGCGCACAGGCAACTCACCACCGGCAGCAGATTCGCGGACCAAAGGTCCCGGATCAGTCGAGGATCGATGCTCTCGATCTCTCCGACCAGACCGAAATCCACCAATCGCTTCTCGGAGGCGCCATTGCTTCCGGTGGTCCGCACGGAGATCGGTCCCCGGCGGCGGCAGCGAACCAGTCCGGCATCGAAGCTGGCAAAGCCGATGGCCCTTGCGCCGCAGGAAATCAACGACGCCACCAATTCCCGGTTGGCGGCCGAGAAGACCATCTTGGCCGCGTTCAACGTCGCTTCGTCGGTGACCCGGCGGCCCTCGTGCTGCACCACCGGAATTCCCAGCCGGTGGCATAGGCTCGAGAGCTGCTTGCCGCCTCCGTGGATCAGAAGGACCTGGTGAGGGGCGTGAACCAGGGCCGTGATCTGACGACAGAGAGACTGGCGGAAGTTCTCCTGTTCCAGGACCTTTCCGCTCAGCTTAATGACCAGGTTCATAATTGCGGATCACCTCCAGGAAGGCATCGGCCTCTTTTCGTCCCAGGACCAGCGGCGGCATCAGCCGAAGCACGGACGGATCGCTGGAGGTGCCGGCCAGGATTCTGTTGGCCCGCAGGAAGCGGCCCAGATCCTTGGCTGTTCCTCCCTTGATCTTGATGCCCAGCAAGAGTCCCCTTCCGCGGACCTCCGCAACCCAGGGCAGGGCCTCCAGCTCCTGTCGCAGATAGCTCCCCATCCGGGCCGCATTCCGGATCAGGTCTTCCTCTTCCAAAACTTGAAGGGTGGCTTCCATGGCCGCGCAGGATACGGGGGCTCCTCCGAAAGTGGCGCCCAGGTCCCCGGGCCGGACTCTTTCCGCCACCTCGCGGGTCACCAGAAGCGCGCTGGCGGGGATTCCCGATGCAATCCCTTTGGCCAGGGTGACCATCTCGGGGTAGATTCCTCCCGTGCCGGCGTAGAGAAAACTGCCGGTGCGGCCGACGCCGGTCTGGACCTCGTCGAAAATGAGGAAGGCTCCATGGCTGCGGCAGGCGTCGTGGATCTGGCGGAGCGTCTGCTCCGGAACTTCCTCCACTCCACCCATGCTCCGGATCGGCTCCAGCAGGACGGCAGCCGTGTCCGAATCGACGGAATCCGCTACGTCCTGGAGATCCAGGATCCGATGACCGGGGACGGGAGTGTTCAGATATTCGGCGTAGTGGGAGACGCCGGTGCTGGACAGACTTCCGTATGTGCGTCCATGAAAGGAATTTGACAGGGACAGAACATCGGTCCGGCCGGTCAGCGCCCGGGCCACCTTAATGGCATTTTCGTTGGCTTCGCTGCCTGAATTGGCCAAGAAGACCTGCCAGTAGGGTGGTCCCGCCAATTCCATCAGCTTCTTGACCGACCGGGCGCGGACTGAGCTGTAGACCACGTTGGAATAGAAGAGGATTTCCTCGGCCTGAGTGCGAAGGGCTTCCACAACCCGGGGGTGGCAGTGGCCGGTCGAGACCACGGCGTGGCCGCCGTACAGGTCCAGGTATTCGTTTCCATCCTGGTCATAGACGTAACAACCGCGACCCCGATCCAGCACCAAAGGTAGCTTGGCGTAGGTCTTCAGCTGGTATCGGTCCTCGGTATCCTTGACGGTGTTGGCGAGTTCTCCCATTTTCTCTCCCTGCCGAGTCGGATCCGTCACGGGTGCGACGGAGGGAAATCGAGTCCCATGGTTTCCGGGAGGCCGCAAATCAGGTTCATGTTCTGAATGGCCTGACCGGCAGCCCCCTTCTGTAGATTGTCCAGCGTCGACCAGACGATGAGGAAATGGTCGTCGTGGGCCGCGCCCAGATCCACGAAGTTTCCGTTGCGGACGAAGTTGATGTCCGGGTCTTCACCGACCCAACGAACGAAGAATTCGTTCCCGTAGTAACTGGAATAGAGGTCCCGGGCTTCGTCCGTCCGCAGCGGCCGTTCCAACTCCATGTAATGGCTGGCGAATATACCCCGGACCAAGGGTGTGGAGTAAGTCTGGAAAACCAGCGGGTGAGCGGCGGTGTCCAGGACCTGCGAGATCTCGGCCACGTGCTGGTGCCGAAATGGCTTGTACGGAAAGAAGCTGTTGCTCCGCCGGGGATGGTGGGTCTTGGGGCCGGGCCCCCGGCCGGCCCCGGAAGATCCGGTCTTGGTGTCTACGAAAACGGGTCCCTTGACCCACCCCTCCTGGTATAGGGGATGGAGGGCAAGAATCGTGGCGGTGGCAAAGCAGCCCGGATTGGCGACCCTGGAGCTCCCGCGTATCCGCTCCCGGTGGATCTCGGGAAGGCCATAGACGAACGTGGACTGATGTTGTGGGGCCTCCTGGGCAAATCCGTAATGCTGCTCGAAGATGGCGGCATCGGAAATGCGAAAATCTCCGCTCAGGTCGACGACGATCAGGTCCGGAGGAAGCTGCGGCAGGATTTTCATGGCGTGGCCGTGGGGCAACGCCAGGAAAAGGACGTCCAATTCGGTGGCCTGAAGCGAATCCAGACTGTCGAAATGACGATCCACGAATCCCCGCAGGTTGGGATAGAGGGAAGCCACAGGTTGCCCGGAGAACTGCTGGGAGGAGATCCAGCGCAACTGTGCTTGGGGATGTTTGGCCAAGTTGCGGATCAGTTCACCGCCGCTGTATCCCGACCCGCCGGCTATGCCGATCTTGACCATGGTATCAACCGTTCCAGGATGAAGGTGCAGAGTTTCCCGGAGCTCTCGAAGGCGTTGGCCGCGGGAACCTGGAAATGCCGCTCGATGTAGCGAATTCCCTCAGCGCTGTCGGTGGCCGGGCCCGACACCAGAAGCGACAGCTCCTGGGGCTCATGACCTTGTTGGCGCAACCACTCCAGGGATCCCCAGACTCCCATCAGGTCGTTGGCGCACAGGACCACGCTCACGATTCGTTCCAGCAACCGATCGTCACGGAGCAGAGAATCGACGTGGTAGCCGCCCAGAATTCCGTCGCCGGCCTCCAAAAGGGTAAAGTCGGGCCGCGGGGTGGCCAGGTGGTGCACCAGCGATCGGGCGACGGTGGAGAGATCGGACAAATGGGCGCTGGAAGGAAGGCCCAGATCATGAAAACTCAAGACCCGGCCGGCCCCGCTCTTGCGCATTGCCTCCAGATCGGCGCACGCTGCCACGCCGGCCACCTTGCCCGCGTTGACGGTGAAGCCCTTTTGGGAGAAGAGGCGAAGAATCTGCTTGCAAACGGCGGTCTTGCCGGAGTTCATGCAAGTCCCCAACACCAGGATCACGGGAATCCTGGGAAGAGAATGGGAAAGCGAGGGAAGGGCGCCGTCCCGGAGGCTCAGGAACGTTCCCTCTTGGCGAACGGTCCCGAGATACTCGAGTTCCGCGGGCCAACCCAGGGCGCGATGAAAGGCGGTGCACTCGCCCATCACGCCCCCTTTGTTCAGCAGATGGAAGACAGATCTCGGACCGAGTCGCGCCGGCAAGCGTCCGGAAAACCCGTGGAGAGCTCGCCGGGCACCGAGCGCGCCGGCGATTATCATGCCCTCCCGGACACGGACACCCCGACCCTCGGCCGTTTCCAATACCGGATAGGAAGGGTTCACGCTCCGGACGCGGGCCGCTACGACTTGGCCGTAGTCAATCTGGTCCGGATGTCCCAGGTGGAGATTCCCACGGAGCTGAAGACGAGAGGCTACCGAGGCAACCGCGTCAACACGGGTCGTCGCCGGAGTCGCAAGACTCGTCTCGTGCTCGAAATCGTTCATGTTCGGTCACCCCTGTCGCTGAGGGGACAAGAATTCATATTTATACAACAATGAGCCGTATATGGTCAAGGATAGTGAGAATATTCCGTCGATGTTGCAGTATTTCTGAATATTTCTTCAGATTGAATCGGCTTCTTCACGGCGGCTGGATACCCCTCCACCTTCGAGGCAGCGGCGGTAGACCTCCCGGCGAGGGATCCCCAAGGAGCGCGCGGCGGATCGCACGGCTTGGGTGCGAGGCAGATCTCGAACTTGCATCAGTCCTTCCACGTAGGCTTCCAGGTCGAGGTTCGGGACCCTGGGATGCCGGGATGCGGCGCCTTCGATGACCAGTGTGTATTCCCCTTTCGGTTGGTTGCCGGCCAGGGAACTTATCTGGCTCAGGGTTCCCATATAAAACGATTCGTGGATCTTGGTCATCTCCTTGGCCAGACAGGCCTGACGATCGCCCAGGACTTTCCAGGCCAGCTCCAAGGTGGAAGCCAGCCGGTGCGGCGCCACGTAGAGAATCAACGTCGCCTTCAAATCCTTCAGCGCCTCCAACTCACGGCGCATGGGTCCGGATTGCCGGGGAAGGAATCCGGAAAACAGGAAGCGATCGGTGGGGAGGCCGGAAACCGACAGAGCGGCGATGGCCGCCGAAGGACCGGGAATCGGAGAGACGGGAATCCTGTTCTTCCGGCAGAGGCGTACCAGGCGATAACCGGGGTCCGAAACCAGGGGTGTCCCGGCATTGCTGATCAAGGCAATGTTCCGGCCCTGGCGGAGTCGGTTCAAGAGGACCCGGGCCTGAGCTGTTTCATTGTGATCGTGGTAGCTGATGGTGGGAGTCCGGATGGCGAAGCTGGTGAGCAACTTTCCGGAATGTCGAGTGTCCTCACAAGCGACGAGATCGACGGATGCGAGAATTTCGCTTGCCCGTGGGCTCAAATCCCCCAGATGGCCCAAGGGCGTGGCCAAAACATGAAGAGTTCCAGGTGCGGCGTGCCGTCGGGATGGAAGAGCTGTCGCGGAATTCATTCGTTCATGGCGCGCAACATCTCCCTGACGGCGCGCTCCATGCCCACCAGGGTGGCTCGAGCCACGATGTTGTGTCCGATGTTGAGCTCTTCCACTTGCGGAATTTGCGATACGGGGCGTACGTTTCGATAGGTCAAGCCATGACCGGCCAGGACCCGAATGCCCCGGGAGGCGGCGAATTCCGCGGCTTGCACGATCTTGTCCAGCTCCCGTCTGAAGCCAGGTTCGTGCTCCGACAAACCCTTGGGGACGGCGTCGGCATAGGCCGCCGTGTTGAGTTCCACCAGGCCGGCGCCAATCCGGGAAGCGGCGTCCAACTGCTCCGGATCGGGATCGATGAACAGCGAGACTCCCAACCCTGCTGCTTCCAGGGTTCGGATCGCGGAGCGGATCGATTCAGGACGCGCCACGACATCCAGTCCTCCCTCGGTCGTGACTTCTTCATCGGTTTCCGGCACCAGGCTGGCGGTATTGGGACGGAGCCGGGTCGCGATTTCCATCATCTCTTCGGTGATGGCCATTTCCAGGTTGAGCCGGGTGGTGACGACCTCCCGCAGAATCCGTACGTCCCGCTCTCGAATATGGCGCCGGTCTCCGCGCAAGTGGACGGTGATGCCGTCGGCGCCTGCCAGCTCGGCCAGAAGCGCCGCGGTCACCGGATCCGGCTCGGGGGCTCGGCGAGCCTGCCGAACCGTGGCCACGTGGTCCACGTTCACACCCAGTCTGGTCATGAGTCGTTCCCCTCGGTTGTCGGCCTTGAATTCCTGTTTCGTTCAGCCTCATCGTAGCGGCCGAGCAGATCGTTCCAACGGATGGAGATCAGACCTTGCAAGAGTCCGAGGCCATCTTTGAGCAGATGGATCTTGCTTTCGGAGTGGTGGCGCCAAATGACCCCGACCTCCCGAGCCGCCAGTTCCGCCTTGTGGGCAAGATAAAGGATTTCCACGTCGAAGGCATAGCTCTGCAGCCGCTGTTTCCGGAAAAGGACCCGGCATGATTCCAGTTCGAACAGCTTGAATCCGCACTGCGTGTCCCGGTACGGAAGTCCGGTCACGGTTCTCATGGCCAGGTTGAAGATCTTTCCGGCCGTCTCTCGGAAAATGCTTTGACGCTTCTGGATCTGGGCGTCCATCAAGCCCCTCGAACCAAACGCAATCTGGTGTCCTCCGCGAGTCATCTCCCGTTCCAGCTTGGCGACCTCCTCGATAGGAGTGCTCAGATCGGCATCGGTGAGGAGAGCGTGCGTGCCGCGGGCAGCGAGCATGCCGCGCCGCACACTGTAGCCTTTACCCCGGTTGGTCCCGTTCTCCAGGATCCGAAGACATTCTTCCCGCCCTCGGGCCCGGACTGCCGAAATCGCTGTGCGGACGGTGCCATCGGACGAACCATCGTCTACGAGCACCAGTTCGAAGGGGATGCTTCGGCCCTCCAGGTAGGTGACGATCCTCCTGAGGCTGGCTCCCAGCCGATTTTCCTCGTTGTATGCGGGGATGATGACGGAGAGGACGACGGGCCTCATTGGAGGAGTTTCAGACACCCTTTGAGGCGCTCGACGACTCTTTTCCGGCCCAGTGTGGCGATCACGTCGAAGATTCCAGGAGACGCGGTCCTCCCCGTCAATGCCACGCGTACGGCGCCAAAGAAGACTCCGATCTTGAAGCCGGAGTCCTTGGCCGTTCCCCGGAGCACCGCCTCCACATTCTCCAGGTTGAATTCCTCCAGTTGGTCATACTCGTTGGCCAGGGTTTCCAGCCAGTTCCGGAGTCGAGAACGTTCCGCCGGGTCCGCCAGGGAAAAGTGGCGCTTCACCGCCTTGGATTCGTAATCGAAATGGTCGGTCAGGAAAGGAGCCGCCATCTCGGGAAAGTCCGAAAGCCGGTTCAATCGGCTTTTCAGCAGGGTGATGACCGGGAGCAGCTGATCGTCATTTCCCCGACTATTCCGGAATCCGGAGCGCTCGAGGAAGGGTTCCAGGTGCCGGGCCAGATCGTGGCTGCTCGAGCCGGCCAGATAGCGGGAGTTCATCCAGTCCAACTTCCGCCGATCGAAGACGGCATTGGCCTTGTTGACCCGATCCAGCCCGAAGCTTTTCACCAACTCGCCGTTGGAAAAGAGTTCGCGGTCGTCGCCCGGAGACCATCCAAGGAGCGCCAGATAGTTGCAGAGCGCCACGGGAAGAAATCCACGGTTCCGGTACTCGAGCACCGACTCGGCCCCGTTTCTCTTGCTCAGCCGTTTCTTGTCAGGACCCAGGATCAGAGGCAGATGGGCGTAGACGGGGGCCCGGTTGCCGAGAGCTTCATGCAGCAGGATCTGCTTCGGAGTATTGGAAAGATGGTCCGCTCCCCGGATCACATGGGAAATCCCCATCTCCCAATCGTCAGTCACGACGCTGAGGTGGTAAGTGGGGCTGCCGTCGGATCGGAGGAGCGTGAAGTCCTCGATGTTCTCGGTGGAGAGGGAGACCCTCCCGTAGACTTGGTCCTGGAAGACGATCTGGCGGCGCCCCGGAACCCGGAAGCGGAGGGTGTGGGATTCTCCCGCCGCGACCCGTGACTCGGCTCGCTGCGAGGCTCGATCCCGGCATCCGTGGTCCCTCCGGATCCGGCCCGCCGCACGGGACTTGAGCGAGAGAGCCTGAATTTCTTCCGGGGGGCAGAAGCAGGCGTAGGCATGGTCACTATGGAAGGCTCTGCCGGCCGTTTTTCGGTACAGGTCCGAACGCTGCGACTGGTAGTAAGGACCTTGGTCCCAGTCCAGACCCAGCCAGCGCAGACCTTCCATGATTCCGTGAGCCATCTCCTGGCTGGAACGCTGGGCGTCCGTATCTTCGATCCGCAAAATGAAGGTTCCCTGCTTCTTTCTGGCGAGGAGCCAGTTGAAGAGGGCGGTCCGAGCGCCACCGAGGTGGAGGAATCCTGTTGGGCTGGGAGCGAATCGGACCCGGACGCGACTCATAGCCTCCGATTATAGCAGTGTGGGTTCAGGCTCCGGCGTTGCGTCCGAACCGGGAGAGTTCCCGGGGCTAGGAGCCTGCGCCGCAGAAATCAATCTACGGCGCAGACTCCTAGCGAAGAATGGCACCAGCCCATCAGGCCGGGACTGAGGAGTCGAAGCTGGGATGGTAGAATCCTCAGAAGCCGAGTCGTTCGGGACGGAAGTTCGGACCAGCACGGAGATCGTGGATGCAGCGCCGGTCAAATGCCACGATGAATTTTGTTTTAGGCGACTGATCGAGCGTGAATTGACTTTCGGAGTTATTGCATCCTGGTCTTGATGGGAAAGAATTGTGTGCCCGGATGGCGGAATTGGCAGACGCACAGGACTTAAAATCCTGAGGAGGTTCACCTCCGTGTGGGTTCGAGTCCCACTCCGGGCATTCTTCCGACATCAGTTCCGGTAGAAGTCGTATACGGATTCGCAGACGCGCCTCTGCTGTTCTCGCGTCAGTTCAGGAAAGATGGGCAACGAGATGACCTCGCGGCTTGCCGTCTCCGACGCCGGCAGGCTGCCTGAAGTGTACCCGAGGCTGGAGAAGGCTTTCTGGAGATGTAGCGGGAGCGGATAGTAGACGGCGTTTCCGATTCCCCGGCTGGCCAGCCGTTCGGCGAGTTGATCACGGCGCGGCGCCCGTAGCGTGTAGACATTGTAGACGTGGCGGTTGCGGCGGGATTCCGACGGTGTCCGGACGGGAGCTTCTTGGAGCCATCGGTCATAACGGCGGGCGATGGCTCGCCGATGGGAATTCCACTCCTCCAGCCAAGCCAACTTGACCTCGAGGATGGCCGCCTGGAGGGTGTCCATCCGGCTGTTGAACCCAACAACGTCGGCTCGGTGCTTGCGGCGGCTTCCCTGGTTCCGGAGCAGGGCCAGTCGCTCGGCGACATCGGGATTGTCGGTGACGACCATCCCACCGTCTCCGAGAGCCCCCAGATTCTTGGTGGGGAAGAAACTGAGACAGCCGGCATCCCCCAGGGAGCCGACCACGGCATCGTGGTGCCGGGCTCCCACCGCCTGTGCACAGTCCTCGATGACCCTCAGGCCCCGCGCCGCCGCCAAGTCTCGAATCGGGGCCATTTCCGCCGGTTGCCCATAGAGGTGAACGGGAAGGATCGCCCGGGTTCTGGTGGTAATGGCGGATTCGATCCGGTCGGGATCCAGGTTGAAACTCTCGGGATCGATGTCGGCGAACACCGGGGTTGCGCCGCAACGGACTATGGTGCTGGCCGTCGCCACAAAACTGAAGGGGGTCGTGATCACCTCGTCGCCGGGGCCAATGCCCAGCGCTGACAGGGTCAGTCGCAGGGCGTCGGTTCCTGATGCCACCGCGACGGCGAAACGGCACGCGCAGTAACGCGCCATCTTCTCCTCCAGCCGAACGACAGCCGGTCCCAGGATAAACGCACCCGAGTCCAGGACTTCGCGAATGGCGGCCGTAATCTGCGGTTCCAGCAGGCGGGTCTGCCGTTTCAGATCCAGCAGTGGCACCGGTTCTTGCGGGCGGCCGTCAAGAAGGGGCGGGTTCGACTTTGAGGCGGTCCAGAAGGGGCTGCTCATGGTCTCTAACTGCAATCAGTATCTGGTCCAGAGTCCGGGTCGATCTCCAGCCCACCAGGGCCTGGATTCTGGATAGATCGGGCACTCGGCGCTGCATGTCCTCGAAGCCTTTCCCGTACGCATCGGAGTAGGAAATATGGACGATGCGCGAGGAGGATTCGGTCAAGACCTTGACCCGGCGGGCGAGTTGGTTGATGGAAACCTCCTGATCGTTGCCGACGTTGAACACGCCTCCCGTGGCTGCGGGACTCGAGGCCAAACGGATGAGAGCCTCGGCGGCATCTCTGACGTCGCAGAAACACCGCGTTTGGGAGCCGTCGCCGTAGACCGTGATGGGCTCGTCGGCGAGGGCCTGCCGGATGAATCGAGGCACGACCATGCCGTAGCGTCCCCGCTGGCGCGGTCCGACGGTATTGAACAGCCTGAAGACGACGACGTCGAGGTCGTATTGACGCTGGTAGGCCAATCCCAGAAACTCGTCGATCATCTTGCTGGCGCCGTATGCCCAACGGCTTTTTTGGGTTCCCCCAAGCAGCAGATCGTCTTCCTCGCTGAACGGGATTTTCACCCCTTTGCCGTAGACCTCGGAAGTACTCGCCAGCAGAACCCGGCATCGATAGCGGAGGGCGGCCTTGAGAATGGCCTCGGTGCCCATGATGTTGGTCTCGATGGTGTGGACAGGATCCTGCACAATGAGCTGGACACCCACGGCCGCCGCAAAATGGAGTATGACGTCGGAAGTGGAGGCAAGGCGATCCATCACGATCTCATCCGTGATGTTGGCCCGAACGAACTGGAATCGCGGGTGGTCCACCAGGTGCGTGATGTTGGAGAGGCGTCCCGTGGACAGGTTGTCCACGGCGACGACCCGGTCTCCCCGCGCAATCAGAGCGTCCGCCACATGGGAACCGATGAAGCCGGCACCGCCGGTGATGAGGAATCTGGATGTCCGCAAGCCCGACCTCACGCCTGTTGGAGCCGCCTCAAGGATCTGACGCGGCTTCAGGTACCATTCTCGGGCACAGTCTACTACACAGTCCGTGGTGAAAGTCCCGCGAGCCCCGAGACCGTTCCTGCGCCCGCCGGGATGCAGGGACGGTCGAATGCCGTGATGACTATTGCCACGGGCTGGTACGACCGGTCGTCATGAGACGAACTGTAGAGAGTAAAGAGCCGCCGCCCGCATCGACAGCCGCAATCGGACCGGTTTGCCTTCCAACTGGGCGACTTGGCCGTCGCGCCAGCGCAACTCTTGGCGCCCGCTCTCCAGCAATGGAATCGACTGCTCCAGGGAGAAGCCTTCGATGCTCCCTCCCGACGGATCCACCAACGCTCCACGGACTTCGCATTCGTCAAAGTTTCGATAGCTCTTGGGAAGTTCCATGGGCAGTGACGCATCGATGTCCAGCATCAGTTTCGAGCCGGAAAAAGTGAAAGGCCGGGTCAGGATCGAGCCTTGGAAAGGGCCGGCCAGCAGACCCACCCATCGATCCTCAGGAAGTGTCGCCAGAGCCACCGATATGGTGTTCTTGGATCCCAGTCTGCTCGGACGGTAGCTGTGGGCTCCGCTGAAGGCGCTGTAGTAGATCCAGATCTTCCCGTCATGAAAGATGGGCCCGGAAGGGGACATGTAGCCGGCGTCGTAGCTCCCGATCTCACCCCGCCCCAGAAATGGGACCTTCCGATCCACCCAGCTCCAGTGGAACCCGTCGCGGCTGGTCATCAGGAAGATATCCCACACCTGCTCGTGAGTCTCGTGCATCCAGAGAAAGCCCACGTAGATGCCCGCGGTCACGCCGGCAGTGAAGCACATGTATTGATAATCGACCCGGTCCTGCCGGTCCGGCGCCAGCATGATGCGAGTGGGAGTCCAGTCGATGAAATCGTCACTCTCGGAATAACCGATGGTGCGAATATGCCGGTGAACGCCGTTGCCGTGGATCTCCATGGCCAGTGAGTGGCCGGGTCGTGGATAGAGGACATGTTTTTTTCGAAGCGGGTCCCAGCCCATCAGGGTGGGAGCGTCGCCGAGGTTGCGCCCATGGCGGATCACCGGGTTCCCGGGCCAGGGAGTCCAGTTCAGGCCGTCGGGAGAAAAGGCCACTGCAGCGCCTCCGGTGTGGTTGGGAATCGGACCCTCCTGTTCGCCCAAGGCCTTGTAGCGCCGCTGGGGATCGGGATCATGAGGGTCCTTGACAACGTTGAAATAGTTGGGATCCCCAAAATTGGCCATGATGTTGTTCTGCCTGGATCCCTGGAAGTCGTAGATGTCCAGTTCGGGTTTCTCCCAGTTGTAGCCGTCTTCGGAAACCGCATAGCACCAGAGGCGGCTTCCATCCCGGAATCCCCACGGCAGGTACCACATCTTGAAGATCTGTTCCTGCTCGTCATAGAGGACGCTTTGCCCGAAGATCTGCACTCCTCGAAAATATCCGGCGATATCCCCCATTTCCCAGGGGCGATCCCGCTGCAGGATAGGATTTCCCGGATGTTTCCATGGACGGCACATGAAGCGGGAGATCCGGTTCTCCTCCTCGGTCAGCCAATCGTCCAGGAAGAGCTGCTTTCGTCCCGCCAGGTTCAGGATTCCGGGTCGTGGCCGGGATGCCGGCTCCAACCCTTTTCCAAGTACTGGCGGAGCCGACCCCAGAGAGGCGGCGGACAGTCCCAATGAAGTCTTGACGAAATCTCTTCTTTTCATTCCGATGTTCCTGACATGGTGTATTGCAGAAGCATTCCCGGCCGGCTCAAGCAAATGTCGAAACGGAGTTCCGGCCGTGATCCGGGGTTCCTATGGTATTCTTGGCCCGATGATCGCGAGGCCGGTGTCCCAGGAACCGGCGCCCGGGACCCCCGGATATGATGTGGAAGATGATCACACGGGTTTTCTGGATCGCTCTGCTCTCCTTCAACTTTGCCATCGCCTCCAGCCCCCGGGAATCTGATCGATTGACCTTGGTCGATGCGATCGAGAAGGGGGATGTCGAGACTTTCGAGAGACTAATTGGAGCCGTCGCTGACGTCAATTCCACCGACGACCGAGGGCGATCGCTGCTGCTGGTCGCGGTAGACAGAGGCGACCTGAACGCCATCTGGGCCTTGCTTCTCCGCGGCGCCGATCCGAATCTGGCGGATGGCAGCGGCAGGACCCCGATATTGGTGGCGGCGGAACGGGGAGATGCCACGATCACTCAGGCTCTTCTGTCCAAGGGGGCGGCCACGACGGTCGAAGATCGGCAAATGCGGCGGCCACTCCAATTGGCCGCGGAAGGCGGGGCCTCGGCCACCGTCCAGGCTTTGTTGGCAGCGGGCGCCGACGTTGACAACGGGGGCTCTCGGCGGACAACGCCCTTGCTGGGTGCGGCCGAGACCGGCGATGCCTCTACGGTTCGAGCCCTGCTGGCAGCGGGCGCCAATGTCAAGGCTCGCAACGCCAGGAGAGAGACGGCACTTCATCTCGCTTCCTCCCGCGGGGATCCGGGTATGGTGCAAGCTCTGGTGACGGCGGGCAGCGACGCCAACGCTCTGGACGGTGCCGGTCGGACTCCCCTCATGATCGCGGCGGCCAGCGGAGAGGGTGCCACTCTGCACACTCTGATTCAGTCGGGAGCCGATTTTGAGAAGAAAGACAAAGAGGGGAGGACTCCCCTGCTGTTGGCGGTGGAAATGGGGGATGTTGTCGCGGTCCAATCCCTCTTGGCGGCCGGTGCCGATCCCAACACGCCGGACCGTAACAAAAACACCCCCCTTCTGGAGTCCGCCCGCAGGGGTTTCATCGTTGCGGCACAGGCTTTGCTGGCGGCGGGCGCCGATGTCAACGCCCGGAGCAAAAAGAGGGAACGAGCTCTGCTCCTGGCAATCGAAAAAGGCTACACCCCTCTTGGCTTGGCTCTGCTCAACTACCCGGACATCGAGGTCAATTACAAGGACAAGCATGGCCTCACCCCACTTATGTGGGCGTGCGTGGCGGGTCGCGTGTCCCTGGTCCGTGCGCTGATCGCTCGCGGCGCCAAGGTGAACGAAAAGGACAATAGTGGCCAGACGCCCCTGATGTGGGCGGCGGCCGGGAAGTACGCCGAACTGGTTCAGGTGCTTCTGGATGCGGGCGCCGACGTCAACAAGCGGGCCGAACAGCGGATGACGGCACTCATGGTTGCCGCCAGCAAGGATGATCCGGCCACGGTGAAGGTGTTGGCGGCGGCCGGCGCCAAGCTGCACGCGCGGGCCGAGAACGGCCAGACGGCCATGATGATGGCTGCCCAGCGGGGACATGTCGCCGCAGTCCGGGCGCTGAGACGGGCCGGGGCCGACAAATAAACAGTCTGGCAGGACTTGTTGCGCCGGGGTCACTCTGCCGAGTTGGCGGCCCGGTAGTCCTCGATGAATCGATCCACGGACTGGGCGGCCACTTGGGCCAGAACCCCGACCGAGTCGGCTGAAACCGCACCGACACGGCACCCGGTGGCCCAAGTGGTGGCGGCCACGGCGACGGTCGGGAGACGCTCCAGTTTCACCGTCTGATTCAGTTGCAGGTCCACGGCGTAGACGTACAGGTCTCTGCTCTTCACGGCGTTGACGTTCAGATAAAGGTAAGGCGCACCTGCGGCGATGGTCCATTGGTCCTCCATCAGAACCCGGATGCCCGCATCCCACAGCCGCTGGACCACTCTTTCCTCGATGGCATCCTTGGACAGGCCGTCCTTCACCGCCTCGGGCCGGAGTTCCTCCACCACGACGTGAACGCCGTTCAGTCCTCGCAAGGTGTCTCGCGCCACTGCGTGGGGAGTCGACGAGACGGACTCCTGACCCAGCAGGCTCCCCCAACAGAGAAGCAGCGCGCCCGCCGTCATTGTCGTTGTTCCTGGCAGTCCGCCGGGATGCAGGGACGGTCGAAGGCCGTGACGACTTTGGCCACGGGCTGCGAGGCCTGCTTTTCGATACATGCTTTCTACTCCGTTCCGCTGCGCCTTCAGTCGGGGTCCAGGGCGTGCTCGACGATGAGATGCTCTCGGACGAGGCGCCCACCGACCAGGTGTTCCCGGATGATTCGTTCCAAAATGGGAGGATCGCAACGCCGGTACCAGGCTCCCTCCGGGTAGACCACGGCCATGGGACCGTCCATGCAGATCCTGAGGCAGTCGGCCTTGGTGCGGCAGATGCCTCCCTGCTCCGAGAGTCCCAACTCCTTCAGACGCCGTTTCAGGTATTGCCAGGCCTCCAGGGTCCGCTGACGGTCGGCGCATTTGGGCTTGGCCTGGTCACAGCAGAGAAAGATATGGCGCCTGCAGACGGGTACTCCCAGGGCTTCGGCGACCTTTCTCTGGCGCTCCAACTGATCCTTGTCAAGTGCCGGGGTTTCGGCTGCGGTCTCGTTGCTCATTCGGCGTGAAGTCTACCGTGGAGCGAGGAAAGGAGGAAAGAGGAAACAGAAAAGAGAAAAATCCCCCACCGGCCCGCGGCGGACGCATAGGAGAACCCGGCTTTCTTCACTCTTTCCTCTTTTCTCTTTCCTGCTCTTTCCTCTCCGGAGTCGTCACCGGCCGGGCGTATGATTGGCTGCGGGAGAGGCGAGGCCGGAGTTGAAGAGACTATGGCGACTGATCATGTTCCGACTTCCGAGACGCGACGCGTAAACTCGTCTCAAACCGATTCCTACAACCTGCTGGATACGGCTCTTCTGTCAATGGGCTTGGCCCTGAGAGGTCCTGAGGTCGAAGCCTATGTCAAGGACGAACTCTATCGGGGCGGGTCCAGCCCGGACGCGGTGGTGCGCCGGGTGTTGGAGGGCCGCCGGTCCAGCCCGGGACGGAATCCGCAGGAATTGGAAGGATTGGTGTTGTCTCTCTGGCATCGAATCAAGAAGGAATACGATCCGGGCCGGGATCGAACCGCCGGCCGGTATCGTTTCCAGGCTCTCTGGATCCTGGACGGGAATCTGCGCTGGCTCCGCAGGCTGGACCAGCGTGGAGTCGACCCTGACGCCCTGGAACCGCAACTAGGTCTTTTATTGGCTCGATTGATGGCGGTGGTGTCGCAAATTCTGGAAACGCTCAATCAGGGAGACACCCGGGAATTGGAACAGAGCACCAATCTGGATCGTCTTCTGGCCGCCATGGCGGCGGCCAGCTACAGGATTCGCGAAGCCATCGAAAAGCGAATGACGGAGATACGGCCCGAATTGGAAGGCCGGCTTGCCGAAACGGTCCACTAGGAGCCTGCGCCGCAGGCTCCTAGTGGGTTTTCACGCGGAAAGTCAGGTAATCGGGGATTGGGTGACCCCAGGGATAGCGTTCAATAAACCGGCTCGACCGGGCCGGCAGCAGGAAATTCAATTCTGCGGAGAGCCGTTCCTGGATTTTACAGACACGGATCCCCGACCGGACATCGGAGCCCGATCCATAGCCGCCATTACAACAGCAGGCGGACCAGAAGCAGAAAAAGGGCTGGTACTTCGCGGCATCGGCGGGGGTCCCTCGCACCATCTCACTATCCAGCATCAGTCCGGAGACGCCGCCGGTCGGAAACAGCTTGTGCCCAAAGACGGTTTCCCAGCCCCCCCTTTTTGAAGATGTCGGGGGGCACCTCAAACCAGGAGAGGACTTTCTCGTCGGCCGGAACCCGGACGGCCTGGAGTCTTTTCACGAGCCGCCTGGACCACTCAGGGCTCAATAGGCTCGCGGATACCCGTTTATGAAGAAGGCAGCAGGTCGCGCCAAGGGCCGGCAGGAGAGTCGCAGCATGCTGGCGCTCGCCCGTCTGTCGATCCTCAGTCTTTCCCTTCTGCTCTCTCTGGAATGGCTTTTCATGGTGACCAAGCCGTCGTTTTTCTCAGCCCTGAGCTGGCTCGAACGGTTTCGCGTCCTCTTCGCCGCCCTGGAAGTCCTACTGTTTCCCGTTTTATGCCTGTTCATTCTGATGTTGCCGCTGTCGAGGCTGGCGCCCTGGCCACACTGGCGCTGGACCGCTGCCCTGATTCCGGCGGCCACCCTTGGATGCACCGTCCTCCTGCTGGTGGACAACTTCACCTACACTCTTTTCAACGTGGGGGTGAAGACGATCGAAGCACCCTGGAGTGGCATTTACCTTCTCCTCCTGCTCACCGTATCCGCCATTGTCTTCTGGCGCGCGTTGGAAACGTGTACCCACGAAGGCCCCCCCATCCGCTCTTGGCCGGCCGGCTTGATTGTCCTGGCAGGCGCCCTGGCCCTATTCAGCTACTCGTGGAATTCCCCCGGCGTGGACCTCTCTGAAGAGCCCGGCAGATCCAGACGAAAATCGTTGCCGAATATAGTGATCCTTTCTTCCGACGGCCTCAATGCCTCCCACCTGTCACTGTACGGTTATGACCGTGCCACAACTCCCTTCCTCGAGACGCTGGCAGAGAGCTCCCTGGTGGCAGAGAACTGTTTTGCGAATGGTGGAGCCACTGCCGCGTCCATCACCGCCCTCCTGACTGGAAAGTGGCCGACTCAGACCCGGGTGATCTATCCTCCGGACATCTTGCGGGGAGCCGATTCCTACCAGCACTTGCCCGGAGTCCTCCGGCGAATGGGCTATACGGGGCTTGATCTCAGCATCCGGCACTATGCCGACTCCGTAGACCTGAACTTTCGCGAAGCCTTCGACGTGGTCAACTTCAGGTCGGTGAAGAGACAGGCCATATATGCAACCAGATGGATGCCCATGGAGGCGGCCTACTTCTTGGCCCAAGTCCAGGACCGGCTCTTCTCGCGGCTGCAGAAGATCTGTTTCAACCTGCCCATGGACGATGCCTTCGAAGAGGTTACCGAGGGCGACCGCTCCCACAAGCGTGATCCGCAGCGCATGGAACAGCTCTTCACCTTCATCGAGTCCCATGCCGAGCCATTCTTCGCACACGTTCACCTGATGGGAACCCACGGACCACGTTTTCGAACTCACCATCGTGTCTTCTCTGCCGGACTTGATCAGGATCGGGAGTGGCTAACCGAGTTTTATGATGATGCGATACTGGACTTCGACTCTTATGTCAGACAGTTCGTCGACTTTCTTGAAGAGCGAAATCTCCTGCAACGAACGGTTCTGGTCGTCGGTTCCGATCATGGCCGGAGAAGTCGGGCCGCCGCCCGGATTCCCCTGCTCATCCGGTTCCCCGAGAGACACTATTCCGGGAGGTTGACAGCCAACGTTCAGAACCTGGACATTGCACCCACCCTGTTGGACTACCTGGGAACGCCGGTTCCGTCATGGATGGTGGGCCGATCGCTGTTGAGCGACCGTCTGGAGTCCGATTATCCGATCTTCGCGGCCAATCGGGGCCAAACCCCCACCACGAAAACCAAGCGGGGCAGAGAGTTGAAATCGAGCGAGATCAGACCGCCTTTTTATTCTCTGGGCCACGTCAGCGTCATCCAATGCAAGTATGCCTACCAGCTACGCTTGGCCACCGGCGCCATCACTCAATATATAATCCCGGACCATACCGACACCTGCGGCCGGGCTCCGAAAGCTTCTGCGATCAGGAATATTCTTCTCGATCATCTAAGGAGCCAGCAGTACGACACGGAGAGCCTGAAGGTTCCGCTGCGAGTGCGTGAAACCGCCCGCGGATTTTAGTTGGACTTGAGAGAGTCAAAGTTCGCCGAGTTCGTCGTTGATCCAGGAGAGCGCGCCGATGGCGCCGGACCAGCCTACGGTGGTGATGGCGAGCAGTGCGGCATGGTAGATCTCGGCGTTGGTCAGGCCTGCCTTCCTGCACTTGCGGGTATGGGAGTGAACGGCTCCCCTCCGTCCGGCGCCGATGGCAATTCCCAACTTGACCAAGCGTTGAGAACGGGAATCGAGGCCGTCGACATCGCCGACCGTCCGGCTGAGCCGACCGTAATCGTCCCACACCTGAGGATAGCGCTCGACGACCCTCTGGAGGAATTCGGGCAGGTCCTGATTTGCCATCAGTCGAAGCTCACCATCAGGCCTCCGGAGATCTGGTTGAATCCGTAGGCCCGTCCTCGGATGTTGGAAATTCTGCAGCGCCTGTAATCGAGTCGCACGCCTAAGGCTCCCGCAAGCTTGCGCAGTTTGACGCCGCCGCCGATGTTGCTCATGAAGCTCGCTCCCTGGTCCGGAGAAAAGGAACTCAGTTTGCGGAAAATGCCGCCACCGGCAGCGATATAGCCGAACTTTCCGGAGAAGGGGATATTCAGAGTCAGGCCGCTGCTGATGCCGAATCCGGAGTCGCCAGTTCCAGTGATGTCCGCGGGCCGATTGTAGTAGGTCAAAGTGTTCTCGAAGCCGATGATGGCGAAGTACCTCTCGAAGGTGGCGCCGAATCCGGCAAAATCTCTCAGCTCGGTGGCCGCCAGTGTTCCGCCCGGAGCCCAGGCTCCGAACAGAGTGATGTCGGTGGCGCCGTCCAGGCGGCTTCCCGGAGAGCAGACCAACAGCAGCGCAACCCACCCCGCGCTGAGGGACAAGGCCAGACGACGAAACCTGGAGCGAAACTGCCGGCGAATGCGCACCGGTGGTGGGGAAATCAGCGTCGATCGAGCGTTGCGAACGGTGTTGATCATGCGGCTAGTCTATGCAACTGCGGTGACGCATCATGATCCCGGGATGGAGGAGACGAAGGAAAATCGGGCACCCGGAACAAGCAGCGAGAGGAGAGCCGTCCCCGGGTGACGTCCCAGGCCCCCGCCAACGATACGGAGGGAATTACGGAACCGGCGAAACCCAGATGGGGGAGGCCCACGCTTTGGCGCCGTCCTTTTGGAGGACGACGACGTAATAGGGCGTGGGACCGGTGGGTGCGCTCGGGTCCGCCAATTCGGCGTCGACGCTTTGGCCGAGACCCAGAGGCTCGCGCTGGACCTGAACCTTGAGGTCCAGTCCCCCGGCTGAATGGGTGATGGGGACGCCCAGCAACTTCTCCAGTCCGACGTCGAATTGGATTCGATCGGTTCTGAACCGGAGCGCGCCGGAGTCGGCAGGATCCAGCTTCAGCAGAATGCCGTCGGCATCGCCGCTGGTCACCGATTCCCAGGAGACCCGGTTCGGCCCGACCTCGCGTATCCCTTCTGACGGAGAGTCGAATGCGTAACCCTCGGCCTCGACGATTCGAGTGCCCACGGTCTCCACGGCGCCGTCCCAACGAGCGGCCCGGTCCCGGCCGCGATTCCTGGCACCCGACCAGGCGACACGGACGGTATCGGACGCGCGGGGAATCCCGGGGCCTCGAGGAAGAGCGTCCACACACTCTGTGCCCCGGCGAAGTTCAATGCGCTCGACGTCATCAGTGCCTTGGACCCGTACCCGGAAGCGGGGACGTCCTTGCGTTCGCTCCTCGCCTCCCATGGGAACGCCGCTGATGGTCTCGAATTGCAACGCAATGCGAGCTCCGGTGGTGCCATAGCAACGGCGCCCCCGAAGGGCTTCCCAGAGGCTCTCGCGCGTCAACTCCGAGGCCCAGAGACAGAGCAGGCCACCCTGGACTCCAAAAGTTCCGGCCCCCGGATAGCTGGCGCCGGGGCGGCCCTTGTGATCGTCACTACCGCAGCTGATGCCGACCCTGAGGCCTCGATCGAACGCGTCTTTCAGGAGCCATTCGAACTCACCCCAGGAGGAGTAGATCTCCACCAGCGGCTCCAGTTCGGGATCGAAGGAGGCGAGGTCCGCCCAGCGGCCGCCCACATGGGGAATCATGAGGACATCGTCCCGGCCTCTCAGTTGCCGGTGGAGTTCCGTCACGGGATAGCATTCGGGTTCTTCATCCCGGCCGGCCGGCGAGATCAGGCAGCGGCTGGCGCGATGCAGGGGCCCGTCGTCTCCTCGAAAATAAACGTTCCTGTCCCCGCCGCCCGCGGTCAGTCCCGACCACTCGTAACCGAGAAAGGTGACGAACCGGCCCGGCTCATGGTAGGCGCCGACCGCTTCCCGGATTCGGCCCCAGACTGCCGGCGTGATCTGGAAACAGTTTCCCTGATGGCCCGCGAAATCCACTAGCGCCTGGTTGCGGGCGAACGCGAAGTATTCGTCCACCGTCAGGGTCCCCACCGTTTCCTCGCTCTGGCCATGGAGGTCTCCCCAGAATCGCCTCCGCCGGGGCTGGTGCGTCGTCACCAGGAGCGGATTGCTGACGGCCTTCAGGCCGAGTTTCGGGTCCACCGCCTCTATCCGATAAACCCCCGGCTCCCGGGCCAGGACGCCGTCGAGGCAGAGAATTCCCCGATCGGCACGTTCAAGAGTCAGACAGGAAGGCAGACCGTAGAAGAAGCTTGCACTGTTGCCGGTCTCCAACGCCCCCTGGTAGCGATCCGCCGGGTTGCCCCATTGGTCCAGGACCCGTACCGACACTCGAAAGGGGATTCCCAGGACCACGTCGGTAGGAACGATCAACTGGATCTCGGCGCCCGGGCCGCCCACTATGGGAACGCTTCCAACCGGTTCCAGTTCCACGAATGAGCCCGTGCCGAAGCAGTCCACCAGGACCTTGAATTCGAAGCGGGGCTCGCAGAAGGTCTGCGCCCGGGAACCCGGCCCGCCTGACGAGGTATCTCCCAGGACCAGAGTGACCGTGTCCCCCTCCCGGAGGAACCCGTCATTCACGGAGACGGTCATGGATTTCTGCCAGGGTCGAACGTGGGCTTGCGGATCACAAGAGACCGAGACCCCCGCATCGCCCGAGGTAGAGACGGTCAGGAAATCGGCCCGGTCGGGCCGGTCCGTCTGGGGAGCGCCCCAGTCACTCACAAAACGCCTGGCGACACGGATCCTTCCTCCGTCGTCGATGCCGCATCTCCCCACCCGGTAGCAGATCCGCCACGTTCCCATGGACCCGGCCACCACCGGTTCTTCGGGGCGCATGCGCGCCCAGCCGTGAAGGGCTCTGGCCAGGGCTCCGGAATCAGAAAGAGTCATGGAAGGGTGCGCTCGTGACTGTGATAGCATACCCGGATCCATCCCTTCTGATCCAAGACATTGAGGAAAGATCATGATTTCTTTGAGAATTGCTGTGCTGGCATCCGTGGTGGCTCCGCTTCAGGTGCTGGGGACAGATTTTCCAAAGTTGCCGCTCCGGTACGTTGCCGATTGGCCCCAGCTCCCGCAAGGAGTGAATTTCGGCGTCACGACGGGGGTCGGTGTGGATTCCGCCAACAACGTCTACGTTTTCAGCCGGGGCCCCGATCCCGTGCTCTGCTTCGACTCCAGCGGCAAGTACCTGCGGACATGGGGGCGGGGACTTCTCAACGACTCTCACGGCCTGGCGGTGGATGCAGACGACAATATCTGGGTGACGGACATCGGGTCTCATGTTGTGGTCAAGTTCAACTCCATGGGGAGGGTCCTCATGGTCTTGGGACAGAAGGACACTCCGGGGGAGAGTGAGACTCAGTTCAATATGCCCACCCATGTGGCCTTCGGGCCGTCGGGGAATGTTTATGTGTCCGACGGCTACGGCAACTCACGCATCGTCAGGTTCACGGCGCACGGGGAGTACGTAACGGCGTGGGGCAAGAAGGGAAAAGGGCCTGGAGAGTTCAACGCCCCCCACAGCCTGGCGGTGGACGGCCAGGGCCGGGTCTACGTGGGGGACCGCGAAAATCATCGGCTGCAGATCTTCGATTCCGAGGGACGTTTCCTCACCGAGTGGACCCATCTGGGATCTCCCTGGGGGTTGTATCTGGGGTCGGACGGACTGCTCTACATGTGCGACGGCTACAATAATCGGGTGCTGAAGCTGGACCTGGAGGGGAATGTACTCGGTTCCTTCGGCGAGGAGGGAAGGGCCCCCGGCCGGTTCGCCTTCGCCCACCACCTGACGCTGGGCAAGAAGGGGGAACTCTACGTAGCCGAGATCCAGAATTGGCGAGTCTCGAAATTCCTCTTTGACCAGGAGTCTGCGCCGTAGAAATGATCGTAGCGAGAAAGTGGGGAATCGAGGAAATATGGACCGATTCACCACTTTAGCAGAAGATTGATTTCTGCGGCGCAGGCTCCTAGCCTGGCCGTGCACTCCGCTTCGAGTCTTCCGGCGAGGTCCGGACCGCGAACCGGCTCCCGTCGAGCACCCCTCCGACACACGCGCATTCCCGCTTATGGCTGCTTCCTTCCGGACCTGACCAGGTTCACGGGCGCCCGTTGTGGAGGACCCCACGTTCGACGCCGTCCCACGGGACGGAGTGACTCACCGGGGGCGACCCTCAGCGGAGTCGTCAGCCTCGCTCCAGCGGATTGCGAGTCCTCCCTGGCTGTCAGGGAATCAGGGTACCGCTAACGCCCCGCCTAGCACGGCCGTCCCATGATAGACGATTGGCTCCGCCGCCACCGGACGAATTCGCTTTGTTCGGCCTTTTTACGATGATGGAGGCGCGCCGCGCTGCATGAATTCCTTGGCGCCTGCCTGAATCCAAGGCGTGGGCACCGTCAGGAACAGGCGGACGCCCGCGGCGGCGTAGCGGGCGATCGTGTCGTTCGTGGCCAGGGTGCCCGCGACCCGCCCGCCCTGCTGGATTCGCGCCAGGGCGTAGTCGATGGTCTCCTGGACCTTGGGATGGCCGAGCTGTCCGATCAGACCCATGGATGCCGCCAGATCACTGGGAGCCACGAAGAAGACATCGATGTGGTCCACCTTCAGGATCTCGTCCAGATTCCGCACGGCCACGATATCCTCGATCAGCACCATGAGCAGGATCTGATCGTTGGCGACGTCGTAGTAGTCGGGGACGCCGTAGCCTTGACGGCTCATAAAGAGTCCGCGCTGGCCGACGGGTGCGAACTTCCCGCCCTGGACCACATTTTCGGCTTCTTCCCGGGTGTTGACGTGGGGAACGACGATTCCCTGGACACCCCGGTCCAGCCCCCGGTAGATGATGGACTGGACGTTCCGGTTGACCCGCAGGATCGAGGTCATCCCCCAGATGTCGCAGGCCCGGGTGAGGTCGGGTATGTCCGCGAAGTCCACCGAGCCGTGTTCGGCTTCCAACCAGACCCCGTCGAATCCGGTGGTCCCGAATTGATCGATCTCGCCGGGGCTTTCCAGACCTCCGATCACATACGCGGTTTCGCCGGCGGCCAACTTCTGTTTTATCCTGTTCGGTCGCATTTTCACCATGATCTCCTTTCGGCGCTCGTTTTCACGATTGGGCACGGTCAAGAGAGGGACCAGCTCGAGCGGCGGCCTGGATCATCTCCCGCAGGACTGGCAGAACGTAGATCCGGGAGAGGTCCACGGCTGAGAGGTCGCGGCAGAGAATCCCGATTTGCTTCGACAGGGGCAGCGCCTGGTTCAGAATGAATCGATTCTCTTCTCCGATTCGACACAGGCCCCCCGAGAACTCTCCCGGCTCCCGAATCAGATCGATGTCGAGACGGGCCAGCAGTTCCTCCAGTCTCTCCAAGATCTCCCGGTCGGTCATGCCCTCCCAAACCATTCGTGGTGAAAGTTCTACGCAGCACAGAGACTGGGGCTGCGCCCGCCGGAGAAGGCGCTCTGAGGGAGCATACCGGGAGTATGTGACCGAGAAGCAACGCAGTCTGCGCACGATGCAGACCCGGTGGAATGCCGTGACGACTATTGCCGCGGGCTGCCAGGACTCGCCGGTCGGCGGGCCGGAATCGAGCCTCAGTCAAGGTCGAACAGTTTCCGGCCATTGTTGCAAAAGACGTCCTCGACCTGGGAATCGGTGAGGCGGAGCCGGGTGGCGGCCAACTTCACAGCCCGCAGGGACTCCATGCCGACCAGATAGGGTTGGATTTCGACGTGAGAGATCCGTTTCCAGTCGAGTGAGTCCTCATAGAGCCACAGGAACTGGTCTCCGATTCCGACGCAGCGCCCTCGAAAATGACTGATGGGATAGTCGGACCCCCAGAGCAGCCGTTCGTGGCCGAACGTGTCCACGATGGCCTCGAAGGCGCCGGCCTCGGTGACCGCCGAGGTGTCGAACCACACGTTGCGAATTCCCTCCAGGGAGTGGATGCCCTCGATGGTGTGGTGCGGATTGAAGCTCCGGCCGGCGTGGGCCAGGATCAACCGCATGTTGGGATAGCTTTCGCAAAGGGTTCGGATCTTGGCTTGGTTGCCCGGGTCCGCGAGAGCCCGGGGCTTGACCATGTGCAACGTGACGCTGAGCCCTTCCTCGTGGGCGATGCGCGCGTGCTCCTCGGTCAGGAACTCGTCGACCTCCGAGTCGTGGGACGACGGGCGGTTCTCGACAAAGAGATGATAAACCTTGAGTCCCACCATGGAGAGGCGCCGCACTTCTTGCCGCACTTCCTCCGGATCCTGCCGCGGAGAGACGATCAGCTGCCCCCGGGACTTGGGATCCTTGGCGGCCTCCCGGGCCAGGAATTCATTGGATGCGCGGTAGGTGCGCTCGTAGAGGCCGCCTCCGAAGAAGAGTCCGTGGGTTTCCCGGCCGGGTGTGATCCACTGGATCTGCTCCTGAAACACCTCGAGGGTCGCCTTGTCGGGACCGGCGGCCAGGGCCGTCTGGACTTTCCAGTGCCACAACTCGTACAGGTGGGCGTGGGCGTCGAAGATCGTGTCGGGAACGAACGAATCCAGTTCCCGGTGAAAAAATTCGAGATCGTAGTCTCTTTGCTCCCAGGTCATCTTCATTTCGAGTCTCCCGAAATCAGATCGTCAGGTCTCCGCCGTTGATATCCAGTGAAGCCCCGGTGATGTAGGCCGCTCGATCCGAGGCCAGAAAGGCCACCAGCTCGGCGACCTCTCCGGGCTTTCCGAGGCGGGAGATGGGAAAGCTCCGGGCGTAGGATCGTATCCGCTCCGAGTCGATCGTGTCCCGCACCATCTCGGTGTCGATGAGCCCGGGACAGACCGCGTTGACCGTAATCCCGTGCGGAGCCTCTTCCTTGGCCAGGTGCCGGGTGAAACCCAGAACGCCGGCTTTGGCGGCCGTGTAATGGGCCCCGCCAAGGGTGCTGACGCTCTTGCCCGCCGTGGACGAGAAGTTGACGATCCGTCCCCATCCTTCCCGGCGCATGACGGGCAGCACGGCCCGCGAGCAGAGGTAGGTGCCCTTGAGATTGACGTTCACGACCCAGTCCCATTCCTCTTCTTCGATATCGATGACCGCGGTCGGCCTCAGGACCCCGGCGTTGTTGACCAGGATGTGGATCGCGCCGAAGCGTTCCAGCGCCCGCTCCACCACGCGGGAGACATCGGTGCCGTCGGAGACGTCGCCGGCCACGGCCTCCACCCCGGCGGCCTTCCCCTCCAAGGCTGTGGCTGTAGTCTGAAGGATCTCCGGATTCCGGTCGTTGAGCACGAGCCGGGCGCCCGCGGCGGCCATTCTCTCCGCTACGGCCCTGCCCATTCCCTGGGCGGCGCCCGTGATCAGCGCGACCTTTCCTTCCAGTTCGAGAACCATCAGTCTTGCAAGAGCCCGGTTTCCCGGCCCGCTTCGCGGAACGCGGCCAGGGCCCGGTCCAGG
Organism: Acidobacteriota bacterium; assembly: GCA_965231825.1. Taxonomy (GTDB): domain Bacteria; phylum Acidobacteriota; class UBA6911; order RPQK01; family JAJDTT01; genus JAJDTT01. The sequence continues at coordinate 1,178,205 of OZ246889.1, forward strand.
TCCTGGCGCGTGTGGGCCGCCGAAAGCTGAACTCGAATTCGCGCCTCTCCCCGCGGGACCACGGGAAAGCTGAACCCGACGACGAAGATGCCGCGCGCGTTGACCGCGCGGGCCATCCGGACGGTCCTGACCTCGTCCCGAATCATGATGGGAACGATGGGGTGGTTTCCCTCGATGACTTCGAAGCCGAGACGGGTCAGTCCTGTCCTGAAGGTCCGGGTGTTCTCATGCAGGGTCCGGCGCAAGCTGTCGTCCCGCTGGATCAGTTTCAATGCCTTGAGGGCGGCGGCGACGATCGGAGGCGCCACCGTGTTGGAGAACAGGTAAGGCCTGGAGCGCTGCCTCAGGTAGCGGATGATCTCCTTGCGGCCGGAGGTGAATCCGCCGGAGGCTCCTCCCAGGGCTTTCCCCAAGGTGCCGGTGACGATGTCGACACGGTCCATCACCCCCAGCTCCTCGGCGGTCCCTCGCCCGGTGGGTCCCATAAAGCCGGTGGCGTGGGAATCGTCCACCATCACCAGGGCTTCGTGGGCACGGGCCAGATCGCAGATTTCCGCCAGGCGGCCCAGATCGCCCTGCATGCTGAAGACGCCGTCGGTGGCGATGAGGCGGAAACGGCAGTCCCGGGTCTCCTTGAGCTTCCGTTCCAGGTCTTCCATGTTGCTGTGACCGAAGACCTTTTTTTGAGCCCGGCAGAGACGGATTCCATCGATGATGCTGGCGTGATTGAGAGCGTCGCTGAGGATGGCGTCCTGAGGCCCCAGCAGGGTCTCGAACAGGCCGGCATTGGCGTCGAAGCAGGAGGTGTACAGAATCGTGTCTTCGGTCCCCAGAAATGCGGAAAGTTCCGTTTCCAGCTCCTTGTGGATGTCCTGAGTCCCACAGATGAAGCGGACCGAGGCCATTCCAAAGCCGTGACTCTCCAGACCTTCTCTGGCCGCCTCCACGATCTCCGGGTGATGGGCCAGCCCCAGGTAGTTGTTGGCGCAAAAATTGATGACCTCTCCGCCCCGGGTCCGGACCCGCGGCTCCTGGGGTGTGAGGATGACCTGTTCGTCCTTGTAGAGGCCCGAGTCCCGGATTTCCTGGAGTTCGCCTTCCAGCCAGGATTTCACCGCTTGATAGGGCATGGATTCTCCGTCGGAAGGGGAAGCTACAGGTGAATCGCACCTCTCGCGGCGGTGGTCTCGGACGTCTCCGGGGCCGATGCGCCGGAGAATTGGGAGTAATCGGCGCCGGGACGCAGGATGATCTTGCAGGCTTCGCCGCTGGCCAGCAATTCCATGGCCTGCTGGATGTCCTCCAGCCCCACCTGCCGCGTGATGAGCGGCCTGAGGTCCACGACTCCGCTTTCCAGCAGCCACCGGGTGCGGTACCAGGTATCGAAGATACGGCGTCCGTGGAGCGCCAAAACCGTCAGATTCTTGAAGATCATCTGTTCGGCGACGTCGATCTGGACCGGATTCGAGGGGATCCCGAACAAGGTGACCCGGCCCCCGTTCCGGACACCACGAAAGGCGGCGTCGATGGCCGAAGGCGCTCCGCTCATCTCCAGGACGATGTCGACTCCCAGCCCGTCATTGTTCCGGACCAGCCAATCGGCGATCCCCTGCGCGCCGCCGGCCTCGGTGGCGTTCAGGACCTGATGAGATCCCATTTTTCGGGCCAGGTCCAAACGATAGTCGTTCAGGTCGACGGCCAAGATACGGGCCGCGCCCGAGGCCCGGGCAATGCCGACGGAAAACAGCCCGATGGCGCCGCACCCGAGAATGGCGACGGTCTGGCCCGACAGATCATGGGCATTGGTGGCGAAGACGGCGTTGCCGAAAGGTTCCTGCAGGCTGGCGACCTCCGGAGACAATTTGGAGCGGTCGTTCTGCCAGATCACCTTCTCCGGTACCGCCACGTATTCCGCAAAGGCCCCGTCCATGGCGATGCCCAGGATTCGGGTCGAAGGACACATGTGGGCCTGGCCGGTCCGGCACTGGAAACACATGCCGCAGGTGATGTGGCTCTCGGCGGAGACGTAATCTCCCACCCGCACCCGGCTCACCCCCTTTCCCACGTCCACGACGGTTCCCGAGAACTCGTGGCCCAGGGTCAACGGCGGCCGGATTCGTTGCGCGCTCCAGTCGTCCCAATTCCAGATGTGGAGATCCGTCCCGCAGATGCTGGCCGCCTCGACTCCGACCAGGACCTGGTCCCGCTCCAGTTCCGGGAGTGGCACCTGCACGACGTCGAAGCCTTTCCCAGGCCGCACCTTGCGAACCGCAACCATCCTCTCCGGCATAATGGCAGCCGAGTCTACAATGGACGAAATATATTTGGTAGGGGTGCCCGTTGTGGGCACCCTCTTCGGTCCGTAGTGGAGCCAGACGCGGCAAGATGACGGCTCGGCGGCCGGGACGGGAGAGCCGGACCACGGGGTGGATGCCGCGGCGACTTTTGGAATCGGCTCCGATACAATGCGGAGCCTGAAGCCATGTTGACGACAGAAGGTTGCATCGGGCGCTTGGGACGGGTCCGGCGGTTGATGGAGGAGCGGAAGTGGGATGCCCTCCTTCTCACCGACTCGAGGAACGTCCGTCATCTCCAGTCCGTGGTGGTCGATCCCGGCCATCCGGTCCTCCTCTGGATCGAACGCCGGGGGACTCCTCTTCTGGCCACCGACTCCCAGCAGGCACCCGCCGGGGCCGAGGTGGTGCCGTTCGAGAGCTATTCGCCCAAGCGGGTCCTGGACCGGCCCTGGATGGAAGGCGTGGATGCTCTGTCGCCCAGGCTCAAGGGTCGATCGGCCCCATCCATCGGGACCGACATGGAGGCGTCGAACGGGTTGGCGTTGGGACTGCTGGGTGACCTTTTCCCGGCTTCGACGGTGCGGGACGCCTCTCCGGATCTGGACGACCTGAGACGCCGGAGGGACCCGGACGAGATCGAAGTCCTGAAACGAATCGCCGGGGTCGCCGAGGCGGGCTACGTCAGAGCCCGGGAGGTTCTTTCACCGGGCCGTTCGGAGCTCGAGATCTACATCGAGATCGTTTCCGCCATGATCGAAAACGCCGGGGAGCCCATCAGGGTCGGCGGCGATTTCGCAACGGGACCGCGAAGCACAAAGAGTGGCGGTCCGCCCATCGACCGGACTTTGAAGGCGGGGGACCTCAGCCCCTACGATCTCTTCCCCGAGTGCTGGGGATATGGCGCGGACCTCTGCAGAAGCCTGACCGTCGGCCCTCCCTCGGACATCCAGCGGCGGGGTTGGGAGATCGTCACGGCGGCGCTCGAACTGGCCGAGAGCCAGCTGGAGCCGGGCCGCCCCGCGCGGGAGGCGTATCAGACGATCCGGTCGTTCCTGGAGCGGCATCCGCTTTCCGCCGGCACTTTCTGGCATCATCTGGGACACGGTGTCGGGATGGGGGGGCACGAGAACCCGCGCCTGGTCCCCGACAGTCATCACGTTCTGCGACTCGGCGACGTCATCTCCATCGAGCCCGGCTTCTACAACCCGGAGCTGCAGGGCGGCCTCCGCATCGAGAACACCTACTGGCTCACGGAAAGCGGTCCACAGCAGCTCAATTCCCATCCGACGGAACTCTATCTGGGTGGGTAGGAGTCTGCGCGGCAGAAATGATCGTGCCGAGAAAGTGGGGAATCGAGGCCAGATTTTCTCGATTTTGAGGTGCATAGTCGTTCTATTCGCCGAGAAATCGAGGAAATATGGGCCGATTCTACCGCTTTCGCAGTAGATCAATTTCTGCCGCGCAGGCTCCTGGCTGGACCGCTTCACCCTTCCTGGCCAGACACTGGTTCCTGCTGGCGCTGGCCTTTGCCGTCGCCGCCCCCATCTATTGGCCCGAGGCCCTCGGTCCGCTCCATACGCTCGTCGATCCGGGCTGGAACGTGGCCGCGGTCATGCTGATCAACGGTCTCACTCTGGACGGACGCCGGATCCTCAACTCCCTGCGCGGGCCGGGACGGGTCCTCTCCGGGGTGCTCATCGGCTATGCGGTTGTGGCGATCCTCGGTTTCGGCGCGTCGAGGCTCCTGCTGGAGAACAACCGGGGTCTGGCCCTGGGTATCCTGGTGATCAGCGCCATGCCGACCACCTTGGCCTCCAGCATCATTTGGACCCGCATGGCACGGGGCAACGCCGCGCTGGCTCTGGTGATGGTGGTGGCCAGCAATGGTCTGGGGTTTCTCCTCACCCCGCTGATCCTGTTTCTCACCATCGGGACCTTCATGGCACTGAGCCTGGAAGAGATGATGGGGGGATTCGCCCTGGTGGTGCTGGCGCCATTGGCTCTGGGTCAGGGCCTGCGTCTGGCCGGCCCCGTGGTCCGAATCGTGCATCGACACGCCAGGACTTTGTCCGGCGCCTCTCGTCTTCTGATCCTGCTGGCCGTGTCCGGCGCCGTCGTCTCCGGAGTCACCGACGTGGAAGCGGGACGGGGGAAAATGTCCAGTTGGGAGTTGGCCGCCGTCAGCCTGGTCACGGTCGCGGTTCATGGCGCCGCCGCGGCACTCTGCTGGAGCCTGGGCCGCGTCCTGGGTTGGAATCGGGATGACCGGACGGCCCTCCTCTTCTGCGGTTCCCAGAAGACACTGCCGGCGGCCCTGTACGTCTCGACCGAGTTCCTGCCCGGTTTTGGCCTCGTGCCCATTCCCTGCGTGCTCTACCATGTCGGCCAACTGATACTGGACTCCTGGTTGGTGGAAGCGATTCGGTCCGGTGGGGAGTCGCCAGCCTTCCACAAGAACAGACAGTAGTAGCGCAGGTGGGGTCGCCGGGGCATACTGATGCGCGGATTTCGAAAACAGAATCGACTGGAGCGAGCGCTATGACATTGGTAAGGGATCCGAAGGATTTTGAATCCCGGCTGGAGGTGGTTCGGGCCCGGGAGCCGCGAGTGCAAGCCTTGGTGGATTGGAATGAGGCCGCCGCCCGAAAGCGCTTCTCCGAGGCCGGATCGGGCCCGTTGGCGGGATGGTCCCTGGGAGTGAAGGACATCGTGGACGTGGAAGGCATGGCGACGCGCTCCAACGCCGATTTCATTCCCTGGCGTCCCGCCTCCCGAGACGCCGCCGTGGTCGAAACGCTCCGGGCCCGAGGCGCCTTCGTCCTCAGCAAGACGGTGACCACCACTTTCGCCTACTTCGATCCTGGACCCACGGGAAACCCGTGGAACCCGGATCACACGCCGGGCGGCTCCAGCAGCGGTTCGGCTGCCGCCGTCGCATGCGGGATGATCCGCTTGGGATTGGGAAGTCAAACGGTCGCCTCCGTCAACCGGCCTGCCAGCTATTGCGGGGTCGTGGGTCTGAAGCCGTCATATGGCCGGATTCCCATCGAAAGTGTTTTCCCTTTCGCTCCCAGCTTCGACACCCTCGGGTTCTTTACGGCTGACGTTTCCGATTCCCTGGCGGCCTACCAGGCTCTCACCGGCGAGTCGCCGGCGTCGCCGCGGCCGTCGATTCGGGTCGGTCTGCTGCCCGATCAGAAGGTGGAAGCCGCCGATCCGGAAATGCTCTCGGCTTTGGCGCAGGCGGGACGCCGGCTGGGATCGGCGGGATTCCACGTGTCTTCCGCCGAGCTGCCTGCCTCCTGTGAGCAGGCCCACGACAACCACTGGACGCTGGTGGCGGCCGAAGCTTCGGTGGTGCACGGTGGTCTGTTTCGGGTCTTTGGAGATTCCTATCCGCCCAAATTGAGGGCCCTGATCCAGAGGGGCGCCAGGGTCCCGGCGGGAGAGTTGGAGCGGATCCGGAGCCACCGGAAACGCGTTCGGGCCGACGTCGAACGCCTCTTCGGTGAGTTCCATGTCCTCTTGTGTCCTTCGGCGCCGGGAGCGGCGCCGGCCGGAATCGACGCCACCGGAGACCCTCGCTTCAGCCTGATCTGGACCTACACGGGACTGCCCACGCTGACTCTGCCCTATGGCCTCTCAGAGGCGGGACTTCCCCTGGGACTCCAGTTGGTGGCGCCCTTGAACCGGGAGGCGGATCTCTTGGCCATCGGCCGAAAAATGGAGGCCGTCTTCGAATTCGCGAGGCGGCATCCTTTGAGGCCTCATCGCGAGACGGCGGCCCGCCGTAGTGCAGACGAGTGAAGGACACTCCGATACGGACCATTCGGGCGATCCTGTTCGATTTCGACGGCACACTCACCCGGCCGGGTTCCCTCGACTTCCAACAACTGCGGAAGGAACTGGCGAGTCCGGTGGGCGCCCCCATATTGGAATACATTCAGGGATTGCCTCCGGATCGCCGCCGGCACTGCTTGAGTGTCCTCGACCGCTTCGAGATGGAGGGCGCGGCCCGGTCGCGGCCCAATAACGGTGCCGAGGAGTTGATTCGAGAGCTGCAGGCGAGGCGGCTGCCATTGGCCGTCGTGAGCCGGAACAGCCGCGCGGCAGTCGTCCGTGCGTTGGAAAACTTTCCCTCCATCGGCCCCTCCGATTTCAACATCATCATCTCCCGGGACGATGATGTCCTGCCCAAACCGAACCCCGACGGGATCCGGCTCGCAGCCAGGAAAATGGGAGTCGGTGCCGGCGAGACGCTGGTGGTGGGGGATTTCCACTTCGACATCGACGCCGGCCTCCGGGCCGGATCCCCCACGGTCTTCCTCACCAATGGCCGGACGAAGCCACCGGAGACTCTCACCCCGGACTTCGTAGCCGAGAATCTGTCCGAGGTGGGGACCCTGGTCCGCGAGCGGACTCCCTTGACGGCGGGGAAGCTCCCCAACGACCTGCTGGAACGGATCCTGAGCGAGCGGGAATCAGGGGACCCCTCGCTTCTCATCGGTCCCGGCGTGGGAGAGGATACTGCCGCCGTGGCATTGGGTCAGGAGGATGAGGTCCTGATCCTGAAGTCGGACCCCATCACCTTCGCCACCGACGAGATGGGATATTACACCGTGGTGGTCAACGCCAACGACGTGGCCACGTCCGGGGGCACGCCGCGCTGGTTGCTGACCACCCTCCTGTTCCCACTGGGGACCACCGCCGAACAGGTCGCGAGGCTCATGGCGAATCTCCGACGCTGGTGCGGCCGGTTGGGAGTGACTCTCTGCGGCGGCCACACCGAGATCACCGATGCCGTCACCAAACCGGTGGTCGTGGGGCAGATGGCGGGGACGGCCAGGCGTAGCCGTCTCCTGGACAAAAAGCGGATCCGGAACGGCGACCAGATCCTGTTGACCAAGGCGTTGGCAGTCGAGGGAACTGGCATCCTGGCGCGCGAATTCCCTCAGGCTCTGGGGCGTCTGGGTGTTCCGGAGGATGAAATCTCCCGTTGCGGCCAGTTTCTCTTTTCTCCCGGAATCAGCGTCCTGGAGGAGGCGGAGACGGCTCTGGAGTCGGGAGGAATTTCGGCTCTCCACGACGTGACCGAAGGGGGAGTGGCCACGGCCATGGAGGAGTTAACCCGTGCCGGGCGGCACCGCATTCGAATCCGGATCCACCAGGTTCCGGTCTTTCCCGAGACGGCACGGATGTGCCGCCTGCTGGACATCGATCCCTTGGGGCTCATCGGCTCCGGCAGCCTCATCATTGTCTGCCGGACCGATTCCCGCGAGCGGTTGCAGGAATCACTCCGAGACCGGGGCATTCAGGCAACCTTGGTGGGGGAGGTCCTGGAGCCCGGGTCGGGGGTCGAAGCAGTGGACGGCAGCGGTGAGCCTCACCCCTGGCCTCATTTCGAGACGGACGAGCTGCCCAGAGCCATCGAGGAACTGAGGAAGGAGGAAAGAGGAGAGAGGAAAGAGTGAAGACAGGTGGATCGTTTGCACCCGGGGGACTCGGCAGCGGAGACGGGCTCGTAAAGAAAGACGAAGCCGGACGAATACGATGCCTGTTTCTCCTTGGCGACCGCTGGACCGGGCCGGCGGGGGAGCTTTCCTCTGCGACGGGTCTTGTGTCGCAACGGTCCCGAGTGTACTTTGCGCGGACGTTGGTTCCGAGATCGAGGGCGAAGGTCAGATGACGAAGAAAAGCGATGTTCTCGTCATCGGCGGCGGTGTCATCGGCGTCTGCTCCGCGTATTATCTGGCAAAGCGGGGATGCGCCGTCACCCTGGTCGAAAGGGGGGAGATCTGTTCCGGGAGCTCGTACGGGAACTCGGGTCTGGTCGTCCCCAGCCACTCGGTCCCTCTGGCCGCGCCTGGAGTGCTGAGCCAAGGCCTCCGATGGTTGTTGGATCCGGTGAGCCCCTTCTACATCAAGCCCCGTTTCGATCTCGATCTGGTGCGTTGGCTCTGGTGGTTTCAACAGGCTTCCAGAGTGGAGCCAATGCGAAAGGGGGTTCCCGTTCTGCGGGATCTCTCGCAAGCCAGCTTGGAGTTGTATCGGGAGTTGGCCGATCAAGGGGAACTGGAGTTCGGTTTCCGGCAGAAGGGCTGGCTGCAGATCTTCCGGTCCGATTCCCTTCTGGCCAAAGCCCTGGCGGAAGCCCGGCTCCTGAGGGAGTTCGGTCTTGAATCCACTCTGCTGGACACGCATCGAGTCCGCGAGTTGGAGCCGAATGTGCACCCCTCCATCATCGCCGGGATCCACTATCCCGACGACGCTCATCTGATCCCGCACCGTTTCGTCCACCAGATGGCGGCCGTCGCCCGCCGCGCGGGCGCGGTCTTGCGGACCGGCACGGAGGTGCTGGAGATGAAGACCTCCGGGACTCAGGTCACGCGGGTGGTCACCAACCGAGGGGATTTCCGGCCCGAACAGGTGGTGCTTGCCGCCGGATCCTGGTCCCCCGGCGTGGCTCGGACCGTGGGACTGGACGTTCCCGTCCAGCCCGCCAAGGGATACAGTGTCACGGTCAAAGCCCCGGCCAACACCCCGCGAGTCCCCTTGATGCTGGCCGATGCCAAAGTGGCCGCCACTCCCATGGGCGACAAGCTGCGTTTCGGCGGAACCTTGGAACTGGCGGGACTGGACCTCTCGGTGAACCTTCCCCGCGTCAGGGCCATCCTGCGGGCCGCCCGAGGCCATCTGGTCGGCATGGAAGAGTTGGATCTGCACGAGATCTGGAGAGGCCTGCGCCCACTCACGCCGGACGGCATTCCCTTCATCGGCCGGACCCGGAAACTGAAAAACCTGATGTTGGCGACGGGACATTCCACGATCGGGATCTCCCTGGGACCCATCACCGGAAAACTGATCTCGGAGGTGGCCGCCGGGGTGGCCGCCAGCCAGGACCTGTCGCGTCTGGAACCGGATCGCTTTCAATAGAACCTGAATCGAACCAATCATCGAGGAAAACATCATGCCCAAAGTGATGATCACACCCACCACCATGCAGCAACGGCCCTCTCCCTACGCCGAGCTTCTGAAAGGGGCCGGCTTCGAGGTGCGGTATCCCACCAATTCGGAGTTGGTCATGGGTCTGACCGGCGACGAGGAGACCATCAGTCAGTTCAGGGGAATCGACGCCGTCATCGCGGGCGGGGAATATTTCACGCCTCCGGTCCTGGACGGGCTGCCGGAACTCCGAGTCATCGCACGTGCCGGAGTGGGTTTCGACCGGGTGGACGTCGAGGCCGCCACTCGCCGGGGAGTGGCGGTGACGGTGACTCCCACGGCCAATCATGAGGCCGTCGCCGAGCATGCCATCACCCTGTTGCTGGCTACGGTCCGGTCCATCGTCCCCACGTCCCGGCAGGTCGCGGCAGGAAGATGGCCCCGGGAGCCCTTGGGCACGGTGAGGGGGAAAACCTTGGGAATCGTGGGTATGGGACGGATCGGGCGCAGCACCGCAGTGCGGGCCATCCCGCTGGGAATGAAGGTGGTCGCCCACGAGATTTTCCCGGACCAGGAATTCGTCCGCGCCCACGGCATCGAACTGCTGAGCTTCGAGCAGCTTCTGGAGAGCTCGGATTTCATCACGCTGCACTGTCCGCTGACGGATCAAACCCGGCACTTCTTCGGGAGAACGGAGTTCGATCGGATGAAACCGGGGAGCATTCTGATCAACACGGCCCGTGGACTGCTGGTCAAGGAAACGGACTTGCTCGAGGCCTTGCGGTCGGGCCGGCTTCGGGCCGCCGGACTCGACGTCCTGGAGCAGGAGCCGCCGGATCCGGACAACCCCCTGCTGCGGATGGGAAACGTTCTGGTCACGTCTCACCAGGCGGGATGCGACGAGGCCTCGGTGATCGCCATGGGAATGGAAGCCGCCCAGTGCATCATCGCCTTGAACCAGGGCGACTGGCCCGAGGGAGCCGTCATCAACGACGAGTTGAAGTCCGGCTGGAGGTGGTGACGAAGGGCAACCGGAAGGGTTGAGACAATAAGGAAGGGCAACCACAAGGGTTGGCCCTACGCTGTTGGAATTCCTGCGTGTCGGACCTGCGAAAGCTGATTCCCTACATCCTTCCGACGGCCCATTGGCTCCTCTTGGGTTTCGTTCTGCTGTTCGTCAGCGGCGGCCTGGACGGCCTCATCACGGTGCTCCTGAAGCCGATTTTCGACCAGTTGGCGCCCTCCACAGGGACGGCTGAGCCGGTCCGGACCAAGTTCGCTTTTCTGCAGGAATACCTGGGCCTGGGAAGGGGCAGCCTCCGCCAGATCGCCTTTCTCCTGGTCGGGTTGTCCCTCCTCAAGGCGTTTCTGCTCTATTTTGCCGAATACCTCATGAGCTACAGTGGACAGAACGTGGTGGCCCGCTTGAGGAATCGTCTCTACGGGCGCCTGCTTCACCAGTCCGCCGCCTTCTTCTCGGATCAACCCACCGGACAGCTCATGTCCCGCGTACTCAACGACACGGAACGGTTGCTGGAAGCGGCCAGCAAGTCCCTGACCGATTTTCTGCGTCAGGTTTTCCTCCTGTTGTTCTTTCTGGGGCTGATCTTCTACATCAACTGGCAGTTGTCGCTGCTGGCGCTGCTCATGGCTCCGGTGGTGCTGGGGCTGGCGACTCGCCTGGGACGGAAGATGCGGCGCGTCAGCCACGAGAGCCAGGAGAATCTGGCGCGGCTCTCCCAGTTGTTGCAGGAGACGTTGGCCGGTCAAAAGATCGTCCAGGCGTTCGGAATGGAGAACTACGAGAAGAAACGCTTCCGCCGTTCCATCGGCGACGTGGTCCACGCCAATCTCAAGGGGGCCCGGCTCTCGGCCCTGGCGTCGCCCCTGGTCGAGTTTCTCGGATACGCTTCCTTCGTGCCGTTCCTGTTCTACGCCAACCGGCAGGTTCAGGAAGGACTGGGAATCGGGGTCCTGGTGGTTTTTCTGGCGGCCCTGTTTCGCCTCTACGAGCCGGTCAGAAAGCTCTCCAGAATGCACCTGCACTTCCAACAGGCGTTCGCATCGTCGAGCCGGATTTTCGATCTGCTGGGCTCGCGAGTCGGGGTGAAGGATGTCCCTGCGGCCGTTGAAATCGATCCCTTCGCCCGCTCCATTGCCTTCGAGAAGGTGTCGTTCCGCTACGACCAGGGCGAGGTTCCCGTGCTCCGTGGGATCGATTTGAACCTGGCCCGCGGAGAGATCCTGGCGCTGGCGGGGACCAGCGGAGCCGGCAAGAGTACTCTGGCCAGCCTGCTTCCCCGTTTCCATGATCCTTCTTCGGGCCGGATCACGATTGACGGTACCGACATCCGGACGGTGTCGCTCCGTTCCCTGCGGCGGCAGATCGCCCTTGTCCCCCAGGAGACCTTTCTGTTCGACGACACGATCCGAAACAATATCGCGTATGGTTGCCCCGAATGCGATGATGCCCAAGTCAGAAGAGCGGCCCGAATGGCATTCATCCATGACTTTGTCGAAACCTTGCCCGCAGGCTACGAAACCCGTATCGGCGAGCGGGGAACACGACTCTCCGGGGGGCAGCGCCAGCGGGTCGCCATTGCCCGGGCGCTGGTCAAGGATGCTCCGATCCTGATTCTGGACGAGGCGACCTCCGCCCTCGACGCTGAGTCGGAGCGGCTGGTCCAGGAAGCACTTCTGAACCTCCTTCGGGAGAGGACCGCTCTGGTCATCGCTCACCGTCTTTCGACGGTGCTCCTGGCGGATCGGATCGCACTCATGGAGGAGGGGCGGATTGTGGAAGTGGGAGACCACGACACGCTGCTGGAACGTTCCGCCTCTTACCGCAGGCTGCACCGGCTGCAGTTGGAACCGTAAACATGACAGCCATGAAACCATCGGAGGATCCATGTACAGCATGACCGGTTTCGGACAAGCCGAGGCGGCCTTCGAGACCATGGACGTCTCGGTGGAAGTCCGGACTCTCAACAGCCGCTACCTGGACCTGAAGCTGAGGATCCCGCATGGAGCCAGGTTCCTGGAGGCTCGACTGCGCCAACTGGTCCGGGAAAAGCTGAGTCGGGGACGGGTCGACCTGACACTGGAGATCGCCTGGAAGTCTCAGAGCCGCTACCGGATCGACGATGATCTGGTGAAGAACTACCTGGTGATGGTGGAGCATCTCAGGTCCCTCGGGGTCGGCGGAGAGCTGGAGGCGGCCGACTGCCTGCGGCTGTCCGGCACGCTGGTCGCCAACCAGCCGGCGGATGAGATCCGCCCCTTTTCCGATGATCTGCTGGCAGTGTCCGGCGAGGCCCTGGACCGGGTCGTGGACGCCCGGCGGGCCGAAGGAGCGCGATTGTTCGAGGACCTGACAGCGCGGATCCGGACCCTTGAAGGGACCGTGAAGGATATCGAAGGACACGCTCCGGAGGTGTTCGAGCAGGCTCGCGCCAAGTTGAAGAAGCGTCTGGATGAGATGGACCTCTCCTTCGCACCGGACCCGGGCCGCCTGGCCGAAGAGATCGCCTACTATGCGGCCCGGGCGGAGATCTCCGAGGAGATCACCCGCATGAGCAGCCACCTGGTTCGTTTCTCCGATCAACTCTCGGCGCCGGGATCCGAACCCCGGGGAAAGAATCTGGATTTCCTGTGTCAGGAAATGAACCGGGAAGTGACGACCATCCTGGCCAAGAGTGCGCTGCCCCACGTCTCGAACCTGGCCCTGGAGGCGAAGGGCGAGATCGAGAAAATCCGCGAACAAGTACAGAATATAGAGTAGCAGCTCGCACCCCGGTGTCCGGAGACCCGGCCCATCGTCGAGAATATCGGAGGAGATCCGCGCGGCATGGCAGGCAGATTGATCGTTATGAGCGGCCCCTCGGGAGCCGGCAAGACGAGCCTGGGCCGGGCCTTGGTCGAGCAGGTCGAGCGTCTCCGCTTTTCGGTCAGTCACACCACTCGGCAACCGAGGCAAGGGGAGCGTGACGGTGTCGAATATTTCTTCGTCTCCGAGCGCGAATTTCGCGGCATGCTGGCCCGGGATCGCTTCCTGGAGCACGCTCGCGTGCATGGCCACTATTACGGCACGGCCCGGACCTGGGTCAGAGCTTGCCTCGACTCGGGACAGGACGTGTTGCTGGACATCGACGTTCAGGGAGCTCGTCAGATCATGGAGCAGGTCCCGGACGCGCTGACGATCTTGATCCTGCCCCCTTCCCGGAAGGAACTGGAGCGCCGCCTGACCGGCAGGGGGCAGGATCGCCCAGCGGTCATCCGGAGGCGCATGGAACGGGCGGCTGAAGAGGTTCGCGCCTACGAACAGTATCGTTACGCTATAATAAACGATTCCCTCAAGGACGCCTTGCTGGAGTTGAAGTCGGTGGTCGGTTCCCATGGATCCGATTCCGGCGCCACGGCTCGGAACACCCGGCGGATCCAAGAGGTGATAGGAACATTCAAGGAGGCCCAATGAACATAGACATTCCTGACGAATACGACAGCAAGTTTCGATTTATTCTGGTCGCGGCCGAGAGGGCCAAGCAGCTTCAGAACGGCTATCCTCCCATGATCGACGTGAAGTCTCCGAAGCCGGCCCATATCGCCATCCAGGAAGCGCAACAGGGACTCATCACCTGGGAGGTCCTGGAAGAAGCGGACGAGGACGCGCTCGAAACCGGCTTCGACGGAAGCGAGGATTACTGACATTCCATGCGTATCGTTCTGGGGGTCACCGGCTGCATCGCGGCCTATAAATCTGCCGTCATCCTGAGATTGCTTCAGGAGGGAGGCTGTGAGGTGCTCCCGGTGATGACTGAGCATGCCAAGAGATTCCTGGGGCCGCTGACCCTGGAGAAGCTCTCGGGAAACCGCGTCGTGGACAGCCTGTTCCGGGATTCCTCGGCGGCCATCGAACATATCGCCCTGGCTCGCAGCAGCGACCTGTTGCTGGTGGCGCCGGCGACGGCCAACACCCTGGCCAAGTTCGCCCACGGCATCGGAGACGATTTCCTGAGCACTCTCTACATTTCCACCGTCACTCCCACCGTCGTGGCTCCCGCCATGAACGTCGAGATGTGGCGCCATCCCGCCACGCAAGCCAATTTGGAGATTCTGCGCGGGCGCGGAGTCTCCGTCGTGGAGCCGGAAGCAGGCTACCTGGCCTGTGGAGAAGTGGGGGAGGGACGTTTGGCCCCGCCGGAGATCATTGTCGAACGGGGACTCCGGATCCTGAGCCGAGGGAAAGGGCTGGAAGGCAAACGGGTGCTGGTCACCGCGGGTCCCACCGTTGAAGACATCGATCCGGTCCGATTCCTGTCGAACCGGTCCTCTGGGAAGATGGGATACGCCATCGCCGCGGAGGCCAAGACCCGCGGCGCGCGCGTCACCCTGGTCTCGGGACCGACCCATCTGGACCGGCCGGCAGGGGTTGAACTGATTGCCGTCCGGTCGGCCGAGGAGATGGCCACCGCCGTCGGGGGCCGCTTCGGCCGGTCGGAGATCGTGATCATGGCCGCCGCGGTGGGAGACTTCGCACCGGCTCGCCGTTACCGGGAGAAGATCAAGAAGGAAGAAGCGGGCTTGGGCACGCTCCAGCTTCGTCCGGTTCGGGACATCCTCCTGGAGTTGGGAGAAAAGAAACGAGCCGGTCAGTTCCTGGTGGGCTTCGCCGCGGAGTCCAACGATCTGCGGCGGAACGCGCATGAAAAACTGCGCCGGAAGCGGCTGGACCTGATCGTAGCCAACGATATCTCCCGTCCCGATCGAGGCTTCGCGTCGGACGACAACCAGGTATTGCTACTGGATCCGGAGGGAGGGGAAGAAAATTCTCCCCTGCTCTCCAAGACCCGGGTGGCGGCCTTCCTGTGGGATCGAATCCAGGACCGGCTGGCTGCCCGTCCGGTTCAGGTCGCTTGAAGGTGTCGTGGCCAAGGTAGGATTCGTCGCCCTGATCGGCCGCCCCAACTCGGGGAAGTCCAGCCTCCTGAACCGCCTCATCCGATCCAAGGTCTCCATCGTCAGCGACAAGCCTCAGACTACGAGACACCGGATTCTGGGCGTCCTGACCCGGCCCGGCTCCCAGATCATCTTCGTGGATACTCCCGGAGTCCATCGCCCCGGCTATCGGCTCAACGAAAGGATGATGAGCTCGGTCTACGAGGCGCTGAGGTCGGTGGACCTGGTGCTCCACATGGTGGATGCCTCCGAGCGTTTCGGCAAGGGCGAGAAATTTGTCCTGGATCTGATTCGCCGGATCCGGCAACCTGCGATCCTCCTGCTCAACAAGGTCGACCTCATCAACAAGGGGCGATTGCTTCCCGTGATGGACTTCTACCACCGGCAGCACGGCTATCGGGAGATCATCCCCATCTCGGCTCTCAAGGGGGACAATCTGACGGTCCTGTTGGACCGGATCGCCGAGAACCTGCCCGAACGGGAGTTCGAGTACCCGGCCGATTACCTGACGGACCAACCGGAGCGGGCCCTGGTCGGCGAACTCATCCGGGAGAAGGTGTTGGATTGCACCCGGCAGGAACTTCCCTATTCCACGGCTGTCCTGGTGGAGGAGTTCGACGAAGGACGGCGGGCGGACGGCCTGGTGGTGATCCGGGCCTCCATCATGGTGGAGAAGCAGAGTCAGAAGAAGATCGTCGTGGGCCGGGCCGGCCGCATGATCAAGACCATCGGGATCCGGGCCCGCAAGGAGATCCAGCGATTCCTGGGTGTTCGCAGGGTCGCCCTCGAGCTGCAGGTCAGTGTCGCCCCCGAATGGAGGAACCGGGAGGGACTCCTGGATCAGTTCGGAGTCGTCTAGGAGTCTGCCGGATGCTGTTTTGGCACCAGCTCGTAGTAGACTGAACGCACGGCCTCCCGGAGGGTTCGTTCTGCATGCGTGAAGTGATCCATCAACTGAATTATTTCGGTGAGTTGGGTGTCACCCATCTCAACCTCAAGAACCTGAATCGGACTCCGACTCTGGAGGAGATTCGCGAGGAGATCGGGGACTGCAAAAGGTGCAAACTGCACCGGGGACGCCAAAACATCGTGTTCGGAGTCGGGAACCCCGAAGCCGACCTCATGTTCGTGGGAGAGGCTCCGGGAGCCGACGAAGATGCCCAGGGGGTTCCCTTCGTGGGCCGGGCCGGTCAACTCCTGACCCGCATCATCGAGGCCATCGGCCTGCAACGGGAACAGGTCTATATCGCCAATATCCTCAAGTGCCGGCCTCCCAGAAACCGTGATCCCGAAAGGGACGAGGTCGAATCGTGCGAGGGTTTCCTGTTTCAGCAGATCCAAGCCATCGATCCGATGCTGGTCGTGGCCCTGGGCAGGTACGCGGCTCAGACTCTGCTTCAGACCCAGACGGCGATTTCCCGAATGCGAGGCCAGTTTTTCCCATACAAGGGAGGTCTCCTGATTCCCACGTTTCACCCTTCCTATCTGCTTCGCAACCCGAGCGCCAAACGGCAGGTCTGGGAGGACATGAAGGCGATCCGGGCCAAGTTGACCGAACTGGGAAGCTCTTACTACACGCCGGGACCCCGGTAGTCTGCCCGATCCCCGCCCGGAATCGGTCTTGGCCGGACCAAGGCCGGCACTGACTGGGCCCGAGTTTCCAATGTCGGCTAGCCTCCACCTCCCGTCCGGCCGAGATCCTGAGCAATACCGGAGTGTCCAGGTTGCGGTCCCTCTCCCTCTCTTCCAGGAGTTCACCTACCGGGTCCCCGATCGGATGGAGACGCCGCCGGCCGCCGGCACCCGGGTGCTGGTCCCCTTCGGCCCCCGGAAGCTGGTCGGCATCGTGGTTGCCGGATCGCCTCCGGTTGCCGACCTGGAGTTGAAGGAACTGGAGCGGGTTCTGGATCCGGAGCCCATCCTCTCTCCCCAGTTGTTGAGTCTCGGCCAATGGGTGGCGCGCTACTATTTCTCACCCCTGGGCGAGGTGCTGCAGAGCATGCTTCCCCCGGGCCTGCTGTCGAAGCCCTCCTCGTCGACCTCCCGGGCGTGGCCGGTCAAGACCAGGATTTCGATCTGGAGCATCGATCCCTCCGGTGGCGCCGATCTGACGCCGCGGCAACGGGAGCTTCTGGCTCTGCTGGCCGCCCGAAAACTTCCGGTACCGGTCTCCCGATTCGTACGGGAGGCCGGTTCCAGCCGCGCCACGCTGAAAGCGTTGGCGGCCCGGGGCGCCCTGGAGCTGAAACCGGAGCGCGTCTACCGCTCTCCATGGCTTGACTCGGACCCACCCCCGCCGGTCACGCGTCATGTGTTGAATCCGGATCAGAGCAGGGTTCTGGACGAGATCCGAAGGCGGCTGACCGGCCGCGGCTTTCACAGCATGCTCATCCATGGAATCACGGGGAGCGGAAAGACGGAGGTCTATCTCAACGCCATTTCCCAGGCGATTCGTTCCGGCGGAGGCGCCTTGATGCTGGTACCCGAAATCGGACTGACCCCCCAGATCTCGAACCAGTTCCGGGGCTGGTTCGGTTCGGAGGTGGCCATTCTCCACAGCGGCCTCTCGGAGGGTGAGAGATTCGACCAATGGTTGCGTATTCGGGAGGGAAAGGCCCGGGTCGTGATCGGCACCCGGTCGTCGGTCTTCGCTCCAGTACCCGATCTCAGAATCGCCATCGTCGATGAGGAGCATGACTCTTCCTACAAGCAGGGGGAGATGCCCAGATATCACGCCCGGGACACGGCTCTGAAGCGGGGGCAGCTGGAGCAGGCTCTGGTGGTGCTGGGCAGCGCCACGCCCCAGTTGGAGATCTACCACGGCTCCCGGGACCGGGGACGTCCCCGGCCGGAGGTCCTCCCTCGCAGGGTTCTGGACCGCTCCCTGGCCCGGGTCCAGGTCGTAGACATGAGGCTGGAGTTCCAGAAGCACGGCAAGGCGCGGATCCTTTCGGATCTGCTCCGCCGTTCGCTCCAAGAGAGCCTCGACTGCAGCGACCAGGCGCTGTTGTTGCTGAATCGCCGGGGCTACTCCTCGGCCCTGCTCTGCCGGAGCTGCGGGAACACCGAGAACTGCCGGAACTGCAGCATCAGCCTGACCTACCATCGAAATCGGAACCGGCTCCTCTGCCACTATTGCGGGTTTACCCGTTCTCTCCCCACCCGCTGCCGGGAGTGCGGCAAACGGTACATTCACCTGCTGGGGGAAGGGACGGAGAAGGTGCAGGAGGCCGTTCAGGATCTGTTTCCCGAAGCCCGGGTGGGCCGCTTGGACCGGGATATAGTTCGGCGCAAAGGGAGTCTGCAAAAGATCCTGTCGGATTTTCGCCGGGGGCGGACCGATATTCTGGTGGGCACCCAGATGATCGCCAAGGGGCACGATTTCCCCGGAGTCACGCTGGTCGGCGTCCTGAGTGCGGACCAGGGCTTGAGGCTGCCCGACTTCCGGGCCGCCGAACGGACCTTCCAACTCCTGACCCAGGTCGCGGGCCGGGCCGGACGGGGGGAGCGGGGCGGCCGGGTCGTCATCCAGACCTATTACCCGAACCACTACAGTCTCAAGGCGGCCCGCAGGCAGGACTACCTCCTGTTCTTTCAGGAGGAGATCGAGTTCCGCCGCCGATTCCAATACCCGCCGTTTTCGGCCCTGGTCAGCCTGCTGGTTCAGGGCCGGGACCGGAATTCGACCCTGGACCTGGCCGATCGACTCGGCCGGAGGCTGGTGGCGCACCGAAAGCGAGTCTCCGCACCACAGCGGCTCCGTATTCTGGGGCCGGCTCCGGCTCCGCTCGAGCGGATCAAGGGGGAATACCGATTCCAGATTCTCATCAAGGCCGTCCGCCGGTCGGAAGCCCTGAAAATAGTTCGTTCGAGCCGGGAGGATCTCTCCCGGAAAGGGGTCAACCTGAAGAAGGTCTCCATAGACGTGGATCCGGTGAACCTGATGTGAGTTCGGTTCACCGGAACGAGGATCGCGGCGTAGAGGCGCCCCTTGTGTGGGTGCCCTCTTTCGCGCGAAAGGTTGCCAACCGGGGGAACGGGACCACGATGGGCGCTCCTACGTCTGTCTCTCCCCAAATTGGAACCACTTCCGGGCAGGAGCTACAATTGACTCATGGCTGAGTCTTCGGCATCGGCTGCTTCCGGACCTTATGTGAGATCGGACGATATTTTCCGAAGCATCCGGGGCTGGGCTCCCGAACCGGTTCTCGACCTCCTGGACCAATTGGCATTCCTCCTCCCGGATGACATCAAGTACCGTCTCAAGACCGTCATGGACACCCTCCCGCGACAGGGGGACAACATGCAGAAGGTCCTGGAGGTGGTTCGCGGGCAGTGGCGGGAAATCCAGTCGGACGAGGAGTTGCAGATCAGTGTGGTGGGGATGCCCGAGTCGGGGAAGGCGGCACTGATTCGGGCTCTGACCCGGGATCAGGACGAAGTGGACCGGCCCATTTTTCGTTCCGTCGGCGTCCAGGGGCTGGAGGAGTTCGTCGGATACAGGACGTCGGACGTGACGCGGGATCTGCAGGAGGCTGATTTTATTCTCCTGGTTCTGGACGGCCGGTTTGAAGCCACTCTCTCCACGCGGCGCCTCCTGGAATGGCTACAGGGATACGGCACGCCGCTGCTGGTGGTGTTGAGCAAGATGGATCTGGTCGAGCAGCCGAGCCGAATGGTCCGTTCGGCCAGAGGCGTTCTGGGCACTGCCGTGTTCCCGGTTTCCGTGTTCCAGCCGGAGAGACTTGAGCGGCTGCTGAAATCGATCGTCTCGGCTCTCCCCAAGGCCCTCTATCCGTTGACGCGAAACCTCCCGGGTTTCCGGCGAACCATCTGCAATTCCATCGTCACCCAGGCGGCCTTCTCCGCCGCCCTGGTGGGCGCCGTTCCCATACCGGTCAGCGACATGCTGCCGCTGAGCGCCATTCAGACGGCCATGATCCTGAAGATCGCCAGAGCCTTCGGCTTTCCGCTGAATCGGAGCCGGGCCCGGGAACTGCTGCCGCTGCTGGCTGGCGGAGCCCTGGTGCGGGAGGGGGGAGACCGGTTGTTGCGCCGGTTCCCGGGGAACAAGCATATCTTGCGCGTTTCCGTGGCCGGCACCTGGACCTTTCTCGCCGGTCAGATGGCGGTCCACTACTTCGAGGAAATGCGCCGTCATACCCAGCGCCGAGCCAGTGTTCCCCCCGGGGAATTGAGGCTGGTCAATTCCTGACCCGTGCGGCCTTTCCGTGAACCATGGAGGCTCCGGCGATCCGGTTGGAGTCTCTGTTGTGACGATAAATCTCGAGCGCTCGTCATTAAAATCTCTGATCAGAAGATCTCCCGGAAGTTCAAACTCAAGGACATGGTCCTCGACGGTGTGCTGGCCTTCTGATGTCATCCGGCATGAAGAGCGCCTCATGGGAGACTGACCTTCAATTCGCGGCGTCGGTGCTCGCGGTGTTTCTACTCTCGGGGTCTTTGGCTCGGGTTTCCGGCCGGCGCCAGCAGGCCAGCCTTCTGGAGTTTTCCGAGCGGGTGGACAAGATCTTCGAACGCTTCGAAAGGACCGGAAAGCGCCATTTCAATCGGGACATGGACCCGGCGACACCGTACGTGGAAATGGAAGCCCAACAGTACATTGCAAAGCTGAGGACTCATCTGGGCCTTTCGTACGCGGCGGTTTCGGCTCTGTCCCGGTATCTGGGCTCGCTTCCCGGGCGCAAGCGGGTGCTCTATTTCTCCGAGGGGTATGCTCTTCATATCAACCAGCGGGTTTCGGAAATCGTCCAGAAGCGGAGCGAAATCGGTCTCTACGGTCCGTTCCATACGCCGCTCCCCAAATTGTCCCGGCTCAGAATCGGGAATATGGTCTCCATTTTCACACGGAACCTGCAGTCCGCCATCAATCAGGCCAACCGGAACCAGGTGTCCGTCTACAGCATCGACCCGCGAGGAACGATGACCTTTCCCATTGAAATGAATGGTTACTTCGACGTGGCCGATCTGGAGGCTTCCCAGGAGTTTCTGGCCAGCCTGTCGGAGGACACGGGTGGACTCTTCTTCGGCAACGAAAACGATCTCTCCAGCCCGGTTCAAGCGGCGTATCGGGACAAGGATTCCTATTACCTTCTGGGTTACGTTCCCGATGCCAAGTTGGAGAAGGGTAAGTTTCACCGGATTGAGGTCAAGGTAAAGCGTAAGGGCCTGAAACTCCGCTACCGTCAAGGATACGAGGAACCCGACCCGGTAGAGGCGGCCCGGGCCGACTTGGGCAACGCCTTCAAATTCCCCGACCTCTACCGGGACTTTCCGTTCCGGCTTTCCGTCCGCACCCAGGGCGAACAGTGGGTGGTGCGACCCGTGATTCCCAACCAGGCGCTGTTTTTCGTTTCCGAAGGCAAACGGAAACGCTGCCAACTGGAAATCTTCGGCATTCCCTTCAACGAGTCCGGCGAGCCTTTGGGAAAGGATTTTCTATTCGTCAAAGCGCTCGAGTTGGACTTTTCGGAGCCGGAACTCGTGTCGTTCCTCCAGAAGTACGAGACCGTGGGCCCCTTGCTGGAGGCGAAATGGCCGGACGACGGCCGGAGTCTGGTGGTGGTCCTGCGCCAGCGGCTCGCCGGCAAGCTGTCGGCTACGACCCATATCGTGGGCGGGAAGGCGGATTCCTCCCCATAGATCCCTTGCCAGGTACGAGCCGGCTGGGATACCTTTCCCTATGCGCTTCGTGGGGGTCATTCCGGCCCGATATGCATCCAAGCGCCTTCCGGGCAAACCACTCCTCGAAATCGGCGGCAAGACCCTGATCCAATGGGTCTATCTGCGCGCCCTGCAGTCGACTCGGCTGAACCAGGTCCTGGTCGCCACCGACGACGAGAGAATTCTTCGGTCCGTTCGTTCCTGGCACGGCAACGCCGTCCTGACCTCGGACAAGCATCGGAGCGGCACCGAGCGGGTGGCCGAGGTGGCCCAAGGGATCGAGGCGGACGTCTACATCAATCTCCAGTGCGATGAGCCGGCGCTGCCGCCCACGATCATCGACCGGGTCTGTGGCTGCTTCGACGGAGACCTCCAGGTTCAGGTGGGCACTGCTTGTGTTCCCCTTCAAGATCCGGAAGAAGCGCTGGATCCCAATGTTGTGAAGGTGGTCACGAACTCGGAGGGCCGGGCCCTGTATTTCTCCCGGGCCCCGATCCCCTACGCCCGGGAGGGGAAGGCTCCTTTCTTCAAGCATCTGGGCATTTATGGATACCGTCGCCGGGTGCTCCTGAATCTGTCGCGACTTCGCCCCTCTTCTCTGGAGAGGATCGAGAAGCTGGAACAGCTCCGGTTTCTGGAGAACTCGATTCCGATTCAGGTCGCCACGGTGGACGAGGACAGCATTGGCGTCGATACCCAGGAAGATCTGGAACGTGTCAGACCATTCTTTGAAAATGGCTCCTTAATTCCAAATCAGAGGCACACGAACTTAGCGGCGGAAGGGGAGAGCTAGGATGGCGACCAAGTTCATTTTCGTGACGGGTGGGGTGTTGAGTTCGCTGGGCAAGGGCCTGGCGTCGGCTGCAATCGGGTGCCTCTTGGAAGCCCGTGGATTGAAAGTGACTCTTCTCAAACTGGACCCGTACATCAACGTCGACCCTGGAACCATGAGTCCGTTCCAGCACGGCGAGGTGTTCGTGACCGACGACGGCGCGGAGACCGATCTGGATCTGGGTCACTACGAGCGGTTCACCAGCGCCAAGATGTGCCGGGACAACAATTCCACCACCGGCAAGATCTACCAGACCGTCATCCGGAAGGAGCGCCAGGGAGAGTACCTGGGAAAGACGGTCCAGGTCATCCCTCACATCACCAACGAGATCAAGGCCACCATCAAGAGGGTGGGGAGCGAGGTCGACGTGGTGGTGGTGGAGATCGGCGGAACGGTCGGGGACATCGAGAGCCTGCCTTTCCTGGAAGCCATCCGGCAGATGCGAATCGACGTGGGGCATGAGAACTCGCTTTTCGTTCATCTCACCCTCGTGCCCTTTATCGAGACGGCCGGAGAGTTGAAGACCAAACCGACCCAACACTCGGTGCGGGAGCTGAGGGAGATCGGCATTCAGCCCGACGTACTCCTCTGCCGCACCGGGCAAATGCTGCCCCGGGGGATCAAGCAGAAGATCGCCCTCTTCTGCAATCTGCCTTCAGAGGCCGTCATCACCGCCAAGGACGTGGAATGCATCTACGAAGTCCCGTTGGTCTATAGCAAGGAAGGTTTGGACGCCATCATTGCCGATCTCCTCCGTCTGCCCGAGAGCCCCATCGAGCTGGGTCCGTGGGAAGATCTCATGGACAGGATCCGGAGTCCGGAAGGGGAAGTGACCATCGGGATCATCGGCAAGTACGTGGGCTTTGAGGAGTCCTACAAGAGCCTCAGCGAGGCCCTGGTGCACGGCGGGCTTCCGTCTCGGACCCGGGTCCGTCTCCGCTGGGTCGATTCGGAGGGTCTGGTCGGGGAAGAGGGCGAATCGAGGTTGGAAGGGCTGGACGCCATTCTGATTCCCGGCGGCTTCGGAATCCGCGGAATCGAAGGGATGATCCGGGCAATTCGGCATGCCCGTGTCCACCGGATGCCCTGTTTTGGAATCTGCCTCGGAATGCAGTGCATCGTGATCGAGTTCGCTCGTAACGTCTGTTCCCTGAATGCCAACAGTTCCGAGTTCGATCCCGCAGTGCCCCACCGGGTGATCTACAAGCTTCGAGACTTGCTGGGTGTAGATGCCATGGGCGGCACCATGAGGCTCGGGGCTTACCCCTGCCTGCTGGACGAGGGCTCGTTGGCACGCCGAATCTACGGGGATCGAGAGATCTCCGAACGCCACCGGCACCGCTACGAGTTCAATCGGGAGTACGAGGAGATTCTGGTGAGCTACGGGCTTCAGGTGTCCGGCAATTCCCCCGACGGGAATTTCGTCGAGATCGTGGAGTTGGAGAATCACCCCTGGTTTCTGGGTTGCCAGTTCCATCCGGAATTCAAGTCCAAGCCGCTGAGCCCCCACCCGTTGTTCGTGAGCTTCATCGAGGCGGCGATTCGACACCGGCAGGAATCCCGGCTGGCGGAAGCCATGCGCCACAGCCTGGAAGACGCGGTGGCCGTCACCTGACCGGAAGTTTCCGGTCCCGCATCCAATTTCGCGCAACTGGTGCCTGGCTATCAGTGCGTGCGTTTGGCGCGACCCCTCTCTTTTCCTACGTTGCGCTATGATCTGGAATCACTCTCCCCGTCCCGGGCGCTTACCTTCTGGTCCCGTGTGATCTCTCCATCCAGCAGCTCGATTACACGATCGGTGCGAACGGCGATGTCAGGGTCGTGAGTGACCAGAACGATCGTATTGCCGTTTCGGTGCAAGGCGTCGAAGAGGTTCAAGATCTCCCGGCCCGTGCGGGAATCCAGATTTCCGGTGGGTTCATCGGCCAACAGGATCGAAGGACGGTTGACAAGAGCCCGCCCGATCGCGACCCGTTGGCGTTGTCCCCCGGATAGCTGGCTGGGCCGGTGGTTGGCCCGGTCACTCAGTTCGACCTGCGACAGGATCTCACGGGTTCTGGACCGGCGCTGTGCGCGGGGCACCCGGCTGTAAAGAAGTGGCAGTTCGACGTTCCGGTAGGCAGAGGCCCTGGCCAGCAGGTTGAAGGTCTGAAAGACGAATCCGATTTCCTGGTTCCGTACCCGGGCCAACTCGTCATCGTTCATGGCGCTGACAAGTTGCTGGTGAAGGAAGTACTTGCCGCGAGTCGGACTGTCCAAACAGCCGATGACGTTCATCAGAGTGGACTTGCCGGAGCCGGACGGACCCATGATGGCCACGTACTCATTTTCTTCGACTTGGAAGCTGATGTTCCGGAGAGCGTGAATGGTCTGCCTGCCCATCCGGTAGCTTTTCCATAGGTCGACGGCTCGTATCAGGATCTTGGGGGATCGATCTTGTCTTGATGCTGCCACTTCCGCACCTGGGTCGTTGGGATCCTACTCGTAGCGCAGGGCTTCGATGGGAGAGACTCGGGAAGCCTTTCGCGCCGGGTAGATCCCGAAGACAAGTCCCACGGATGCCGAGACTCCGACCGCCAGCAGGACGGACACGCCGGTGATGGTGGTCGGCCAGCCGGCGTAGGTGGAGACCAGGCTGGAGATCGAGGAACCCAAAAGGACGCCCAGGGCCGCACCGCTGAGGCTGATGGCCAGGGCTTCCAGGAGGAACTGCCGGCTGATGTCCCGGCGGCGGGCGCCGACCGCCCGGCGCAGGCCGATTTCGTTGGTCCGTTCCAGAACCGAGGCCAACATGATGTTCATGATCCCGATTCCTCCCACCAGCAAGGAAATGGAAGCGATGGCGCCCATGACCAGGTTGAAGATCCGTTGGGTCTGGCGGCTCTGTTCCAACAGGCGCTCCGGAACCACGATGGAAAAATCGTCGATGTTCCGGTGGGTGCTTGCGACCATGCCGGAGATCACGGCCGCCTGCTCGGAGAGATCCTGGTCCTGGGGAAGCTGAACGATGATCTCGTCCAGTTCGTTCTCCACCGGTTTCCGTTCGTACTTGGCCAGAAGGGTCTCCAATGGGACGTAGATGTCGTTGTTCACGCTCTCGATCTTGACGCCTTCGAACTCGTCCCTTTCCAGAAGCTGGTCCGCCAGCACTCCCACCACGGTGAACCAGAGCGCATCGATCTTCACCGGCTCTCCCAGCGCCGGATTCAGTCCGAAGAGCTTGCGGCGCGCCGTCTTCCCCAAGACACAGACCTGGTGGTGCTTGAGTCCGTCAGCGGGGAGAAAGAAAGAGCCTTCCACCAATTCCAGATTGGCGGCGAGAGGGTATCCGGCGTCGACTCCGAAGATTCGCGAGTCGGCTCGGCCCACCGCCGACGCGATCTGGTAGGTCTTGTGTTCCTTCTTGGCATTGAATCGGGTCCCGGCCGGAAGCACCTGTCTCAGGGCCTGGACATCGTGGCGCGTCAGGCCCGGAGAGTCCTGGCGGATGATACCGAGTTCCTCTTCCTCGAATGCCTTGGCCCGGATCAGGACGTTTCGCAGCCCCATCTTCCGGATCAGCGACAGAGCTTCTCGTCCGGCTCCGGCCCCGATGGAGAGCATCGACAGGACGGCGGCCACCCCGAAGATCATGCCCAGCATGGTCAGAGAGGTGCGGAGCTTGTGCAGCAGCAGGTTGGAAAGCGCGACCTTGACCGACTCGGCGAAGAACATGCGCTCAAAAGGGGACGTAACGGCGCCGCTGAGTGCTCGCCGTGGGAGAACTGAAGTCGGGAAGGTGGAGGCGCTGGTTTTCCAGGGGGTGGCGCAGGCAGATCCGAGTCCCCGCAGCCACGCCCTGAACCACGTGGAAGCCGAAGTCGCTGTCCACGATCTCGATCTTTTTCTCCAGGTACTCGTCGCCTTCCCTGACGAAGACCACGAACTCCGAATCCTTCTTGATGACCGCGCTCCGCGGAATCACGATAACGCTGCTTTTTTCCCCCAACTCGATCTCGGCGGAGAATCGCATGCCCGGGTTCAGCTTCTCCATGAAATCGGGTGAGACATCGAACCGAGCTTCGCAGAGGAAGAACTTTCGGGGGTCGCGCGGATGCCGCTGGCGGGCGATCTTGTCCACCTTGTCGATTTCTCCTGAGAAGTTCTCCCCAGGAAACGCATCGAGCCGAACCTGAACCTTCTTGCCGGTCTGCACTCCCCGAATCTGGTTTTCCGGGACGAACAGCCGGGCACGGAAGCGTTCCATGTCGGCGATATCCATCAAGGGCTGTGCAGGCCAGACCTCCGAGCCCACTTCCAGAACGGTCCAACTCCGTTTGTAGAGGACGACCCCGCCGACCGGAGCCTGGGCCTCTAGTGAGGAGAGGGTCTCCCGGGCCAGTTTCATCTCCGTTTCGGCCATGTTCCGGTCGACCTGGAGGAGACCCATGTCGGCCCTGGAGAGACCCTGCTGCACCTCTCCCTTACGATTCAAATGGCCCTTTCTGTATCGGGCCAGCGCGGCGCTCACGATCGATTCCTGGATTTCCCAGCGGGAGAAGATCCGATCGTCTTTCCGGATCTGGTCCCGGGTGTAGTCCAATTCCAGTTCCGTGCTCTCGAGATCCCGCTTCAGGGTCTCGGCCCGGCTCCGGGCCTCCATTTTCTGCTTCTCTATGAGGTGATCCTGAGTGTCGAGGGTGTTGTGGCTCTGCTTCAGGGCCAACACGGCGTCGGTCTGGTCGAACACGACGACCGTGTCCCCTTTCTCGACGATCTGGCCCTCATCGGCCAGCCAGGCCACCTTCAGCGATCCGGTTTTCACCATGGGGGCCTGAACCGGCGTGATCTGCAGTCCCGTGAGTTCTCCGTCGGCTCGAACCAGGACCCGATAGTCTTGGGGGGTCACCCGCATCAGGGGTACGGGTTCATTTTCCCGCGGATCCATCAGGGTGGCCAACCACTGTCTGCCCACGTCCCGGAAATGGGAAGCGACGCCCGCCGCGACGACCAACAGCGACAATGCCAGGTAGACTTTCTTCATCAGCCCTCCGGCGCCCCGGGAACGGACAGGAATGCCCGTCGTACCAGCCCGTGAGAACTATTGCCACGGACCGGTAACGCATCTCGCGCCCTCACCATCCCGGCAGGTGGATGGGCTGGGTGAACGCCCCGTTGCCGGCCGAATCCCAGGCGGCAAACCGCACCCACTTCTTCCCCGGCGAATCGAATTCCATCCGGAAGGTCTTGCGACCGAACGAGCCGAGGCCGGTTGTCGGCAGCACTTGCCTGCCGGTCGCTTTGCCGTCGCCCCACACGAGTTCTACGAACTCAAGCGGGAATGTCCATTCGACCTCGGCGACAAACGTCTTGCGATCCTCAAGTCCTTCGACCTCGTGGGACGGGATCAAGACCTCCCCTGTCGAGACGAAGAACTCTCCCCGCCTCATCGCCTCGGTGATGGGGCTCCAGTCCTCGTCGAATGCGGGCAACTCGCTCAACCGCACATAGTTGACGATCAAGTGCGGATAGATCTCGTCCTCGGGATACTTCGTGTACGTATCGCCCTCCGCAATCATGTACTTCGGCCCCGCCCAATTGTTCATGTCGTCGAGGGTTCCGAGGCACCGTTCCTGGCAGATCCTCGGCTTCGACAGGTCCGCCGGAAGGGATTGGAAGGCTCCCCCCAGATAGCGGTCGCTGAGAAAGTGGGGCGCCTCCCGCACGACATCGGGATAGAACGTCGAACCCTTGGTGCGCGGGTGCGCCTGCCAAAGCAGGCCTTTCTCCGTTTCGAGCATCGAGAGCATCTCGCCCGCCGAGCCCACGCGGTAGACCGTCCCGTATTCCGGGTGGCTTGCCCGGAACGGTTTGTCGGACCCGCGCACCTTGGACCAATAAACCGGCCTCGGGAACACCAGCGTGTAGTGCCCGCCAAAATGCACGTTCGGCTCCTCGCCGGGCAGCAGCAGGAAATCCTTGTCCGAGTGACGCCGGCAAGCCTCGAAGTACTCGCCAAGTTCCCTGAACCGGACTTCACCTTCGTCCTGCGGGTGGCCGTCGCCATGAAAATCCGACATCATCGCGATGTTGATCCCCAGGCCCTTGAATGCCGAAACCCACGGCGGCCTTGCGTCAAGGGACCCGAGGTCAACCAACTGCTCGGCGAAGTGCGTATGGAAGTGGCTGACCGCCACCTGATGGCCCTCCAGCGGCTTGTACTTGTCGCCATGGGTGTAGGCCAGCACTTCTTCCAAGGTGGACTCCGCGTCCCGGGGTCCCAGGTAGTAATAGACGGCCATCCGCTGCGGCGTTCCCGGCGGAGCGTTGTAGAGAGCAAAGTTGCCTTCCGCGAAGGCCCGCGATTGACGGACTCGCTTTTCCCAGATTTCCTGGGAAGAGCCCCACGGGCGGAACATCTCTTCCCGCTCGGCCTGGCGCACACCGGCGTCGAAGCGTCCTTCCTCTCCCTGCCGGTACCAGACGTACCCGAGATTCATCTCGATCTCTCTCGCGAAGAAGAACTTGTGAGAGGGGGGGAAGATCGCCAGCGCGCCGCGCTCTTGTTCGAGCAGGAGGACCCGGTTGCGCGCGCGAAGCGGAACCGGCCCGTCATTGACTCCACCGCCGAAGCGATAGTGCTGCCAGTCCCTGGCGATGTCCCTCCAGCGCAGACGCCGGTAGTCGTCGCTCTTCAGCCCGCTCAGCCCGGCGCGATAGACGTACGCGACCGATGGCTTGGTTGTCGCCGCCACGGCTTCTTGGCGAACCAGGTTGGATCCCTTGTAAACGGTGAATCGAAGGCTCCCTTCGAACGAGCCCAACGTCAAGCCGTCAAACGAAATCTCGAGCCGCACACCATCCCGGCGCACCCGGCACGCTGTGACGTTGTATCGGACCTCGCTGCGCGTCACCTCCGAGGGATCCCTGGGGAGCCCGGGGTTCACGCCTTCGCGGCCCGGCACGTTCAGCGGCGCGTCCCAGAAGACCTTCCATTTCTCCTGCTCCACGACTTCAGGCGTGGCCTCGCGGCCCAGGGCCTGCATCGGCCGCAACTGCTGGTAGGAAATGCGGCGCTTTCCCTCTGCGACATGGAACTGCGGGCGGGCGTCTTGCGCGAGCGGCGTCCAATGCCCCGCCCTGGACAGTGCGGCCATTTGCCGTATGACCGGCTGGGCGCCCTCCAGGCCGAACCTTGCCCGGAGCAGCCCGGCTGAGGTTCCGGCGCCGGCTTGCACCGGGACTTCGGAGCCCGTCCATTCAAAGACCACGTCTCCCCCGACGCTCTCGGCCTCCAGGCCCTCCAGGGGCCGGTAGTCCGTGAAGTCGCAATGGAGCGGTTCTCCTGAAGCCATCGCACAAGAAAGCAGTAGCAGACCGGGCAGGGTTTTCATGAAATCGAGTATGGCACCGCCTGGGGGCCATCGCGAGCAGGTCGGTAGAATCGTCGAACGTTGGATCTTGCAGCGAACCCCCACCCTGTAGCGGGTAGGGTCCGTGCGGTGCGGAGGGGGCTGGCCGGCTTCCCGCTGTTGTCGGCAGAGATCGAATTCCCTACCCGGAATCCGGCACATTGGCGACCTCCTCTCCCTCCGACAGCCCTTCCCTGACCACGGCGACGACACCGTTGTCCCGACCCAACCTGATGGACCGCTTGACAGGCCCACCATCCTGCTTCACCCAGACGAAGGACTCGCCGTTCTCCGTCTGAATGACCGAGAGGGGCAAGGTCAGAACCTCCTGGAAGTGGTTGACGACGATCCGGATCCGGGTCGCCATACCCGGGCGCATCCTGTCCTGGTCCACGCGCTCCAGCTCCACTGTGAGGTCCAACACCTTCATGGGCCGATCGAAGCTGGCCGGAGAGAAGAGGGTCGCCACCGACGCGATCCTCCCCATGAAGGTCCGGTCCGGAATCGCGTCCAGGTCGATTCTGACCTCCTGGCCGACTTGGACTTTGCCGGCGTCGATTTCCGCGACCCGCGCTTCCACCACCAGGCTCGACAGGTCGGGAAGGCTCATGATGGTGCTGCCCATGTACACATCACTCCCGACCCGCACCGGCTCGTTGCGCCAGTTCCTCTGGTAGAGGACGGTGCCGGCGCGGGGCGAGACGATTTCCATGGCTTGGATCGATTCTCGGTGATGAGAGGCTCTCTCTTCGAAAAGCTGCCGGCTGTCTTGCAGGATCTTGAGCTGCAGGTCGGCGTCCCGTTTCACGAACTTCCGCCGCAACTCCAGAGTCTCAACCTTTCGACGAGCCAACTCCGCCTCGTAGTCCGCCTTCTTGACGTCGAGGATCGATTGAAATTCTCTGGCTTGATCCAATTGTTTTTCCTTCTTCTGGGCATCGACCCGGGCTTCTTCCAACTCCAGATCCAGATCCCGGGCCGCCAACTCCAATGACGCCTTCGTCTTCTCGTACTCCTCCCGGGCCTTCTCGACGTTGGCTGATTCCTCGCGCAATTTTTTCTCGACTTCCGTGGGATCCAATCGCACCACAACTTCGCCTTTTTCGACTGGGCTTCCTTCGGGTGCCATATGAGTGATCTTGTGACGCCAGGTATTGGGAAGAACCGGGGACCGGATCAAGGTCGCCAAGGCTGCCTTGAGCACCCCGTTGCCGGGTACGGTGAGCGTAAAATTCTCCCGTTTCATCCGGATCCAATCCCCCTCCGATCGTCGGCCCGGGCTCGCATCGGAGTTCAGGAGGATTTCCTGGCCGGCATCCAGTCCGGCGACGGCTACCCAGCGGTCCGTCGTATCCAGGACTTGCACGGGCAGCTTCCGGCCCCTCGCACCCCGGGCGAAAACCTCACCATCGGAGCCCAGTTGGAGCGCCTCCCGAGGTGCCGTCAACCGCTCGCCGGCCGGAACCGGAATCCTCACTCGAGCCGTCATTCCCGGCTTCATGATGTTCAGATCCGATTCCAGCAGAGACACCCGGGCCTCGAAGACCTTGAGTCGGGATCTGCGCGACTTGGACTTCGCCGCTTCCGAAATACGCAGCACACGTCCCCGGAAGGGGCGGGAAGGATGTGCATCCAGGATCACCTCGGCCTTCAGCCCTTCCTGCAACAGAGCGAGATCGGAATCGTAGACGACGGCGGCGACTTCCAGGTTGTCCAGGTTGGGGAGCATCATGACCGGATACCCTCCAAAAACCGAGTCTCCCGCCTGGAGCTTTCGCTCTTCCCGGTAATGCCGCGCCCGGACGGCCAATCCGGATGTGGGGGCCCGGACCGTGAGCCGATCCATAGCCTGAAGCAGCTGTTCAAGTTGCAGGTCGGCCCGTTGGCAGTCGAGTTCGAGAACCTCCAGTTCGGCCAGTCCGGTCTCCTTCGTGCTGGCGAGTTGCTGGTCGGCTTTTTCGAGTTTGATCCTGGCCTGCGAGAGGTCGTACTCGTATTTGGCGGAATCTTCGCGAGGGACGAGATCCGGCGGAATTTCAGAGTAGATCAGGGCGACCTTCAATTCTTTCTCGGCGGTCGCCTTGAGCAGAAGTTGCTCCTGCCGTTTGGATCCGATCTCGGCCTCTTTGCGGGCGATCTTGAGGCGGGCTTCCTCGCGTGCCTTCTCCAGGTCCAACCGTTCCGTCTCCAGGCTGGAGCCATCGAACTTCACCAGCAGATCGCCCTTCCGGACGGCCGATCCCTGAGCCGCCAGATGACCCAATGTCAGGTTCCATTGTTGGGGTATGCGGGGCGAGTACACGATGAGTGATTCGCTGGCTTTGAGTTCCCCGGTGAGAGTCACGAACTTGACGAAGGGTCGCCGCTGGACCGTGACGATACGCGGCCCGTTCACGTCGTTGGCCCACATGGGGGAGGCGCAAAACAGAATGAGAGCCGGTATGAGGGTAAGTCTCATGGACACGCTGCCCGACTGGAGGATCTCCTCAGGGATACAATGTTTTCGGGAAGCGCCGTCCGGACAGACTTCGACCCGGCCGGCGTTTTCCCCCGAAAGCGGGGGCGGCGTGCGCCTGCGTTCGGGTTCGGACGATCCTTATCGACTTCGATTGCATCTCTAACGGAGACGAACCTCTGATTTGAAGATGCAACAGTGACGCCAGGAGTTCAATCATGATTGCCTTTCGCCCTTCCGTTTCCGGTCTTGCCGTGCTCTGGCTCGGACTGATTCCGATCCAGGGTTCTTCGGATACGGACCAGGAATTCCCTGCCACCCGACCGTACGTGGAACGGGTTCGAAGCGAGGGGAGACACTTGGATCTCTCCTTGAAGGAGGCCGTCCGGCTCGCGCTGACCAACAACCTGGAGATCGCCATCGAGGATTTCAATGAAGAGGTGACCGAACAACGGATATTCGCCACTCGCGGCGACTATGATCCGGTGCTCAGCTTCAGCACGGGCTGGAGTTCCAATGAATGGCCGTCCACCAGCATCCTGGATGCGGGCCGCGACATCCCCACGTCAATCCGGCGCGGGCTCGATCTCAACACGTCGGTCCAACAGCCGGTCAAGGGCGGCGGGGCCCTCCGGATGGACCTGAACAACGTTCGCAACTCCACCAACAGTCTTTTTTCCATCATCAACCCCAATTTCGAGTCCTACTTCAACTTCTCCTTCACCCAACCGCTGTGGCGAGGATTCCGGGAGACCCAGACCGAACGGCAGTTGAAGCTCTACAACCTGGACCGCCGCATCAACGAGAGCCAGTTCGAAGAGAGGGTGTCGGGCATCATCCTGCGGCTCCGGACCGAGTATTGGGAACTGGTTTCGGCCATCGACATTCACGAGACGCGCCGCCAGTCGAGGGAACAGGCCGTTCTGCAGCACGAGCTCAACAAGCGGAGGGTGGCGGTGGGCATCTCGGCTCCCATGGAGGTCAGCCGGACCCGGGCGGAAGTCTCCAAGCGGGAGCAGGTCACGATTCAGGCGGAGGTCCAGATCGTCATTCGTCAGAACGCCCTCAAGCGGCTTCTGACCCCCGACCGGTCGGCGCCCCTTTGGAATCTGAGGTTGATCCCGACGGATCGGCCTCGGATTCAGCCTCTTGGGATCATGCTGGAAGAGGCCATCGAACAGGCTCTGAAGCGCCGCCCCGAACTGGAGCGCCTGAATCTGGAGTTGGAGCAGAATCGGATCGACAGGGATTTTTACAAGAAGGAGGGAAAGCCCAGAGTCAATCTGAGAGCCAACGTCGGTTCGTACGGCCGGTCGGGACAGGTCTTCAAGAACGTGGATTTCTTCGGCGCCCTGACTCGTGAGCCGGATCCGGCGAACCCGTTCTACGGCAACTTCGGCAATTCCATGGGACAGGCGCTGGGGTTCGACTACATCTCCTACGGCATCTTCGTCGATGTGGAGATCCCCTTGAGGAATCGCCGCAACGAAGGCCAACTGGCGGAGACCGCCATTGCCCAGCGCCGTCTCCGGCACCGGCAACGGGAGCAGGAGCAGGTTATTGTGGAGGAGGTCCGCAACGCCTACGAACGTCTCGGCATTCAGAAGCGGGAACTGGACATGTCCGTTCTGGCGGTGCGCTTCGCCCAGGAGCAGTTGGAACTGGAAACCAAACGGTTCAAGGCCGGACTCTCCACCAACTTCGAGCTCCTGCAGTACCAGCGTGACGTGGCCGAAGCCCGTCTCGTGGAGCTGCGCTCCCAGATCGACTATCAACTGGCGCTCACAGGGTTGCGGCAGGCCATGAACACCATCATCGACGACCAGGACCTGGTCGTCGCCCAAAGGTCGAATTCCAATTAGGCTGGGTGTCCCGGTTGGAGCTGGGGTCCGCTGTTTTATTCTTTCCGCGGGGATGCAGGGACGGTCGAATGCCGTGACCATTCTTGCCGCGGACTGCTAGAATGGGGCCCGAGCGGGAGTAATTCAGCGGTAGAATGCCAGCTTCCCAAGCTGGACGTCGCGGGTTCGATTCCCGTCTCCCGCTCCACATAATTCATGCGGCTCATACAGGGAGGCAATTCGTTGCGGTTCGGTGGCCCACTCCTGATTCTGCTCCTCTTCCTTTTGGCTTCGACGGATCCGGGAGTGCGGGCCGCTCCGCTCCGGGCCGGCATCATCGGCCTCGACACGTCCCATTCCGTCCACTTCACCCGGATTCTCAACGATCCCGGGGATGAGGGGCACGTTCCCGGCTGCCGGGTGGTGGCCGCGTATCCCCAGGGAAGCCGGGACATCGAATCGAGCGTGAGCCGGGTCCCGGAATATACGCGCCGGGTCCGGGAGATGGGTGTCGAGATCGTGCCCAGCATCGAGGCGCTCCTGAAGAAGGTGGACGTGGTCCTGCTGGAGACCAACGACGGACGTCCCCACCTGGAGCAGGCCGCGCCGGTCCTGAAAGCCGGCAAACCGGTCTTCATCGACAAGCCGGTGGCCGGAAGCCTGGCGGACGTCGTGGCGATCTACGAGCTTTCCAAACGCTACGGAACCCCCGTCTTCTCTTCGTCAGCGTTGCGCTATGCCGCCGGGGTTCAGGAAGTGGTCAAGGGGAAGGTGGGGAAGATTTTGGCCTGCGACGCCTACGGTCCCGGCTCCCTGGAGCCGACTCACCCCGATCTCTTCTGGTACGGCATCCATGCAGTGGAAACCCTCTACACCGTCCTGGGGCCCGGCTGTGTGGAGTTGAGCCGCATGACGACGGCGGGAGACGACGTGGTGGTGGGAAGGTGGTCCGACGGGCGGCTGGGCACCTTTCGGGGGCGGCGGACCGGAAAGCGGGGATTCGGCGGGACCGTCTTCGGAAGTGACGCCATCGCGCAGTTGGGGGGCTTCACCGGCTATCCTCCCCTGGTCGCCCGGATCGTTGAGTTTTTCGAGACCCGCGTTCCGCCCGTCGATCCTGCCACGACGCTGGAAATCTACGTCTTCATGGAAGCCGCCGATGAGAGCAAACGGCGCGGCGGAGTGCCGGTGCGCCTGCAGGACGTGCTGGAGAAGGCCAGGACACAGGCGCGGGAGACACTTGACCGCCAATTTCCATAAGAGAAGAATTTACTTCCAATAGTAAAAACAGATTTGACGTTTAGCATTCATAGACAATAGTGGCCTTCTTCTCAGGTAATTGCAGGAGCACATCTTGTGGGGGCCTTCCTTCTTTTCCGCCCTGCGCCTTGACTTCCGGCAGGGGTTCGGATACCACAAACGCAACGTTGGAAACTTTTTGAGAATTACGAATTTCCTGATCGCCGGCTTGCTGATCCTGGTCCTGACACACGAATCGCCGGCGCAAGAGCCGGTCACCCGGAACCCTTACACCTCGGCCGCCGATTTGGAAAACGGCGCCCGGAACTTTCGGAACCATTGCGCCATCTGCCACGCCCTGGACGCCACCGGCGAATCGGGTCCGGACCTGACCCGTTCCGAGTATCGCCACGGAAACAGCAACTCGGCTCTGTTTCGCATCGTCAGCCAGGGGATCACCGGGACCAGCATGGCGGCCCACCGTTTCAGCGACCGGGAGGTCTGGCAACTGGTCGCTTATCTGCGATCGCTGGATCGTCGTTCCGCGGCCGAGAAGCTTCCCGGCGACCCCGCCAAGGGAAGGGTCATCTTCGAGGAGCAAGGGGACTGCTCCCGCTGTCACATGGTCGACGGACGGGGAGGGCGTCTCGGGCCCGACTTGAGTGACGTGGGCTGGAAGCGGTCCGCCGGCAATTTGCGAGAGTCCGTCCTGGAGCCCAGCGCCGAGATCGGCAACACTTCCGAAACCTTCGTGGATGGGACGCGCCGCTACTGGCCGGTCACCCTCACCCTGGCCGATGGAGCCTCCGTTCAGGGGGTGGTCCTGAACGAAGACAGCTACTCGATCCAGGTCATCGACGAGGAAGAGCGCCTCCTGTCTTATACCAAGAAGCTTCTGAAAGAGGTTCGCAGGGGGCAGGTTTCGGCGATGCCGACCTTCCAGGACGATCTCACCGAGGCGGAAGTCGACGACTTGGTGGCCTACCTGGCCTCTTTGAAAAGGAAATAGCGTCCATGAAGCGGCATTCGGCGATCTGGTTGGTGCTGTTGCTGGCGGTGGCCTGCACGCCTGATGGAACCGTTTCCAGACAGGACGCGACGGTCCTCTCGGGAGAGGTGACCCACGACGAACTGCTGACGGCGGACCAGTTGCCGGGGCACTGGCTCACCTATTCCGGCGGTTACCGGAGTTGGCGCTACAGTCGTCTGGACCAGGTCGATACCACCAACGTCCACCGCCTGAGCCTCGACTGGGTATTTCAATTCAAGAGCCTCGAGAAGGTCGAGACGACACCGCTGGTGGTGAACGACGTCATGTATGTGACCCAGCCACCCAGCGATGCCATTGCCTTGGACGCCCGCACCGGCCGGCCTTTCTGGGAATATCGCCACAAGCTGCCGGAGCGCGTCAGCGTCTGTTGCGGCCAGGTGAACCGGGGAATGGCCGTGCTCAACGGGCGGGTCTACCTGGGAACGCTGGACGCGCAACTGGTGGCCCTGGACGCCAAGACGGGTGCCGTCGTCTGGAAGGCGAAGGTGGCCGAATACAGCGAGGGTTACAGCATCACGGTGGCGCCGCTGGCCGTGAAGGACAAGATCATCGTGGGCATTTCGGGCGGGGAATACGGGATCCGGGGATTTCTGGATGCCTACGACGCCGCCACCGGAGAGCGGGCCTGGCGGTTCTACACGATTCCGGGTCCCGGGGAACCGGGGAACGAGACCTGGTCCGGGGACTCGTGGAAACAGGGCGGAGCCCCCACCTGGATTACCGGTTCCTACGATCCGGAACTGGACCTCATCTACTGGGGCACGGGGAATCCCGCCCCCGACTGGAACGGTGACGTTCGTCTGGGGGACAACCTGTACGCGTCTTCGGTGGTGGCCGTGGAGGCCGATA
Source organism: Acidobacteriota bacterium (assembly GCA_965231825.1). Taxonomy (GTDB): domain Bacteria; phylum Acidobacteriota; class UBA6911; order RPQK01; family JAJDTT01; genus JAJDTT01. The sequence goes on from OZ246889.1 coordinate 1,215,741, forward strand.
CCGGAAAGATGCGGTGGTATTTCCAGTTCACTCCCCACGACGTGCACGATTGGGACTCGGTCCAGATCCCGGTGCTGGTGGACGGCGAGTTCGGCGGCGAGCAGCGAAAGCTCATGTACTTCGCCAACCGGAACGGGTTCTACTATGTCCTGGATCGGACCTCCGGCGAGTATCTCCTGGGCAAGAAATACGTGAAGGTGACCTGGGCGGAGAGGATCGACGAAAATGGCCGTCCGGTCCGGGTCCCCAACATGGAGCCCACCGAAGAGGGATCGCTGGTCTACCCCGGAGTCCAAGGGGGGACCAACTGGTACTCGCCGTCCTACAGTCCGCGCACGGACCTCTTCTATGTCCCGGTCTGGGAATTGCCCAACTATTTTTACAAGGGCGAGGCCGACTACACGCCGGGTCTTCCCTACTGGGGCGGGCTGGTTCAAGGCGCGTCCGAAGAGCCGCCGGGGAGGGGAGCGATCCGGGCCCTGGTCCCGGGGACGGGCGAGCTCAAGTGGGAGTATCCCCTGCTCACGGTTCCCTGGTCCGGCGTCCTCACCACTGCCGGCGACCTCGCCTTCAGCGGAACCACCGACGGTCAATTCTTCGCTCTGGATGCCCGCACCGGGGAGGAGCTCTGGGTGGCTCATCTGGGTGGCATGATCGCCACCAGCGCCATCACCTACCTGAATCAGGGCAAGCAGCACCTGGCCATCACCGCCGGGACCTCGCTCTTCACCTTCGAGTTGGAGTAGCGGGCTGCCGCCCGGGTTTCAAAAGGCTATCTGAGGGTTTCAAGGTCCGGCCGATGGACAGGTCAGGCCAGAGCCTTACGGATGACTTGGCCGTGGACGTCGGTGAGGCTCATCTCCCGCCCGCCGTGGAAGTAGGTGAGCAGTTCGTGGTCCAGTCCCATGAGATGCAGGATCGTGGCATGCAGGTCGTGGACGTGGACCTTGTCCTCGACGGCCTCATAGCCGAAGTCGTCGGTGGCGCCGATGATTTGTCCTCCCCGGACCCCGCCCCCGGCCATCCAGGTGGTGAATCCCCGGGGACTGTGGTCGCGGCCTCTGTTCCCTTGGCTGGTGGGAGTGCGGCCAAATTCGCCGGCCCACACGACCAGAGTGCTCTCCAGCAGGCCGCGGCTCTTCAGGTCCCGGAGCAGGCCGGCGATGGGAAGGTCGGTCTGCCGGCAGTGCAGGGTGTGGTTCTCGACCAGGCGGCCGTGAGCGTCCCAGGTGTCGTCGCCATGGCCTCCGCCTGAGTAGACCTGGATGAAGCGGACGCCGCGTTCCACGAGCCGCCGGGCAATCAGGCACTTGCGGCCGAATTTCTCCGTCTCCGGGTCATCGAGTCCATACAGGCGCCGGGTGGCCTTGGATTCCCGAGCCAGGTCCACGGCTTCCGGAGCCGATTGCTGCATGCGGAACGCCAGCTCGTAGCTGGCGATCCGGGCCATCAACTCGTTGTTTTCGGGGCCGGCCGCACCACGCATCCGGTTCAGGCTGGAGAGGAGCCGGAGCTGATGGGTCTGTTGGGCCGGGGTGACTCCCTCCTGGGGCTTCAGGAAGAGAATCGGATCCCCCTTCGAACGAATCTGGGTGCCCTGGTAGCTGGCGGGCATGAAGCCGGAGCTCCAGTTGGGCGGTCCCGATATGGGTCCGCCTCGATGGTCCAGCAGCACCACGTAGCCCGGCAGGTTCCGGTTCTCGCTGCCCAGGCCGTAGGTGACCCACGAACCCAGGCTGGGATGCCCTTGGCGAAGAAACCCGGTGTTCATCTGAAGCAGGCCCGAACCGTGGGCGAAGCTGTCGGCATAGGTGCCGCGGATCACGGCCATGTCGTCGACGCACTGGGCCTGATGGGGGAAGAGTTCCGAGACCTCGATCCCCGACTCACCCCATTTCCGGAAGCGGAAGGGAGAGCCCATGAGGCCGCCCAGGCGATTCTTGCGAAGCTTCAGGAGCGGGTCCGCGTCCATGTCGGGCATGGGTTGCCCATCCCGCTTGGTCAATTCCGGCTTGGGATCCCACAGGTCCATCTGGCTGGGACCGCCGTACATGAACAGGAAGATGCACGCGCGCGCCTTGGGGGGGAAGTGAGGGGCGCCGGGAGCCGGAGACGGCGGTTTCCCCGTAGCGGCGTGGACCGTCTCTCCGAAGAAGCCGTCCTGGGCCAGAAGAAAAGTCAGAGCGGTGCCGGCGAATCCGCCTCCGGCCTCCCAGAGGAACTCGCGCCGGGTCCGGCCGCAAGGGGTGAGGCGGAGTCCGTTCCCAGGCTGTACGCGCTCAGGTTCAGATCGCATTTCCGTGGCCTCTACCGAAGGGTGATCTGCCTCAGAATAGGTTTTTGGCGGATCATTTGCAATCTCGCCCACACCGGCGGCCGGCTTGCCGGCGCTTGCGCGAGGAATTCTCAGTTCAGGTAGAAGAACTCGTTGGTGTTCAACAGTGTCAGGCAGAGGGACTGAAGGGCCCGCTCCCGGATGACCGGGATGGTCTGAGTTCCGGCCAGATCCTCCTGGATCTGCTTTTCCTGGGCCTGGAGAAAGTCCAACGCCGCGTTCAATTCCTCGGGGCTGGGTGCCCTCGCCAGTCCCATCCGGAATGCCCCCCGGACCTGGTTGTCCCGTTGTGCTCCAGTCGTGCGCATGACTCTTCGCGCCAGGCGCCGAGCCTGCTCGTGGGTGAAATCTCCATTCAAGAAAGTCAGGGCCTGGGGTCCGGTGGTGGAGACGCGGCGCTGCTCGCAACTGGAGGTGGTGTCGGGCGAATCCAGCAATTCCAGTTCGGGGACGGCCAGGGAACGCTTGACGAAGATGTAGATGCTGCGCCGGAGGTTCTGCTCCGGGTCCGGTTCTCCCCAGTTGAGTCCCGGTTGCGACTGTCCCGCCAGGACCGAGTCGGGGATTCGGGGAAACATGCTGGGACCGTGCATGGAGTGATTCAGGCTGCCGCTGACGGCCAGCATCGAGTCCCGGACGGCCTCCGCTTCCAGGCGGCGGGGCTGCCATCGCCAGAGGAGGCGGTTCTGGTGATCCACGCTTGCAGCCTGCGGGTTCCAGTCGGACGCCTGGGCGAAGGTGGAGGAGCCGGCCAGGAGCCGGACCACATGCTTCACGCTCCAGCCGGAGGCGACGAATTCGGAAGCCAGGTAGTCCAGAAGCAAGGGGTGGCTGGGACTTTCCCCCGCGACCCCGAAATCGTTCTCGGTGGCCACCAGGCCTTCGCCGAAGACCCACTGCCAGATCCGGTTCACCATCACCCGGGCGACCAGAGGATTCTGAGGGTGGGTCATCCACCGGGCCAGCCAGCGCCGCCTTCCGCTGGAGTTGAAAGTGGGCTCCACGGGTCCGAGCCGGGAAAGCAGGTCCGGGCGAGCCAGGATGGTTGGAACCACCGGCTGAACTTCCTCTCCAGGGGCCGCGGGGTCGCCCCGGAGCAGGACCCGGGTGGCGGGCGGAAAAGCGGTGTCTTCGTACCAGACGTAGGCCCGGGGAGGTTCGGCGGGGGCCTCGGCCTTCACGCGGGCCATCTCCCGCTCCCAACGGCTCAAGTCCCGAGCCTCCTCGGTGGTGGCTTCAGCCAGGATCTCCCGGTCCATGCGCTCCTCGAACTTGCGGATCAGGGACTTCTGCTCGTCGGTCCGACGGTCTTCCAGGGTCCGGAATGCCAATACCGTTTCGGCGTGGTGCGCCCAACTCAGATCCCGGTTGGAGTCCCCCTCGGTGAGCAGCCGATCCAATACCTTTTGGCTCAGTTTCCTTTTCTCCCCCTCCAGCCGCTCCGTTTCCACCTCGAACTCCATAGTGGCCACGCGGTACCGTTCCAGTTCGTCCGGCGTGCCCACCATCCGGTCCAGATCGGCGCGGGGTTTCAGGAGATTTTTGGGACGCTTGAGCGGTTCGAAGAAGGCAAGCGAGCGATAGTAGTCCTCCTGGCTGAAGGGTTCGAACTTGTGGTCGTGGCAGCGGGCGCAACGGAGGGTCAGGCCGAGAAAGGTGCTGCTGGCGGTCCCCAGTACGTCGTCGAGCTGTTCGTACCGGTCCCGGCGCTCCTCCGCCGGCTCGTCGTCCCAGGTCCCCAGCCGGAGAAAGGTGGTGGCAATCTGAGATTCGGCGTCGGTGCCGTCGATTTCATCTCCGGCCAACTGCTCGGTGAGGAAGTGATTGTAGGGCTTGTCCCGGTTGAAGGCGTCGATGACGTAGTCGCGATAGCGCCACGCGTGCGGTTTGGTGCCGTCTCGCTCGTAGCCGTTGGATTCGGCATAGCGCACCACGTCGAGCCAGTGCCTGGCCCAGCGTTCACCGTACTGGGGCCGGCCCAGGAGTTCGTCCACGAGGCCGGTGTAGGCGGGATCGCCGGGACCCGCCGGGAGATGCGACGGTTCCTCCCAGGACGGCGGCAAGCCGGTCAGGATCAGGGTCAGTCGCCGGACCAGAGTCCTGGGGTCCGCCGCCGCCGCGGGCTGGATACCCTTCTCCTCCATCCGGCTCAAGATGAAGGCGTCGACGGGGGTCCGAACCCATTGCCGATTTCTTACGGACGGGATCGGAGGTTTCCGGATCGGGCGGAATGACCAATGGGAGGGAAGATGAGCCGTGGCCGGTTCCAGATCGGATTCCTCCGGAAGCTCGCCCAACGGAGCCCCGGCATTGATCCAGTCGGCCAGCAGCCGCACCTCCTCCGGTTCCAGCTTCTCCTCCCCCTGGGGCATGCTCTGGTCCGCGACCCGCTGGTAGAGGAGGCTCTCACCGGCATTCCCTTTCACCAGCGCCGGACCCTGGCTCCCGCCCTTTTCGATGGAGGAGACGGTCCTCAGATCCAGATCGCCCATCTGGAGGCTCTCGCCATGGCACTGAAGGCAATATCGGTTCAGGAGGGGGCGAACCTGAGACTCGAACCGGGGGGCCGATTCGGTGGCGTGGACCAAGCTGCAGGCCGCCGCAATGCCAGCCAATGCCAGTCCCGGCTTGATCATGACGAATCCCGCTTGGCGTGAACCCCCCGGCGCGATGATCCCGCTACACCAGGATCTTCTCGGCGACCACGCCGGCGACGTCGGTCAGGCGGAAGTCGCGGCCGCTGTAGTGAAAGGTCAATTTCTCGTGGTCCAGGCCCAGCAAGTGGAGCACAGTGGCATGAAAGTCATGGATGTGCATCCGGTCCTCGACCGCGTGGTACCCGATCTCGTCGGTGGCGCCGTAGACGAATCCGGGCTTGACCCCTCCGCCGGCCATCCAGATGGAATAGCCGTAGGGGTTGTGATCGCGCCCGTCTCCTCCCTGGGAGACCGGGGTGCGTCCGAACTCACCGGCCCAGATCACCAGCGTCTCCTCCAGCATGCCCCTTGATTTCAGGTCCTTGAGCAATCCGGCGATGGGCAGATCCACTTCCCTGGCGTTCTCGGTGTGTTTCTCGTAGAGCTGGGAATGCTGATCCCACTTGTAGCTGTGGGTGCACTGGATGAAGCGCACGCCCCGCTCGGCCAGGCGCCTCGCCAGCAGGCATTGCCAGCCGAATTCCTGGGTCTCCTCCCGGTCGAGGCCGTAGAGCTTCCGGGTGGTCTCCGTTTCCTTTTCGACCTCGAAGGCCTCGGGCGCCCTCATCTGCATCCGAAACGCCAGTTCGAAGGCCTGGATCCGGGCTTCCAACTCGGCGTCGTGCCGGCGCAGTTGGGAATGGCGGCGATTGATGTTCTGGAGCATGTCCAGTTCGTAGCGCTGCTGCTCCGGCGTGAAGCCGCGGTGAACCAGGTACTCGATGGGCTCTCCCCGAAAGTCCTTGACCTTGAGCCCCGAATGGCCGATGGCGGTTCCCTGGTAGGCTCCCGGCAGAAAAGCCGAACTCCAGTTGTTGGCGCCGCCATGGGCCAGAGCCGGCTTGATGGTGATGTAGCCGGGAAGGTTCTGGTTCTCCGTTCCCAGGCCATACAGGGCCCAGGCGCCGAGCGACGGGCGGGTAAAGGTGCTGGAACCGGTGAAGGTCTGCAGCAGAGCGGCTCCATGGTCCACTCCTTCTCCCACCATGGACCGGATCACGCAGAGATCGTCCACGCAGGTCCGGACATGGGGAAAGAGATCGCTCATGGGAATCCCGCTCTGGCCCGTTCGTTTGAAGTCCCAGAGCGGCTTCATCAGCGGTCCTGGTGGATCCTCGTCAAAAGCCAGGGGACGTTTGATGGGAAGCGGTTTCCCATGGTCCCGGTAGAGGCGGGGCTTGGGATCCAAGATGTCGACGCTGGAAGGTCCGCCGTGCATGAACAGGAAGATGACCTGCTTGGCGCGCGGCTCGAAATGCGGTTTCCGGACGGCAAGCGGGTTGGACGGGCCGGATGCCGCGGCGAGCCGGTCCGACTCGGCGATGAGTCCGGCCAGTCCCAGCACGCCGAAGCCGCAGGCCGTATCTCTCAGCATGGAGCGCCGCGTCAACAGCGGGGGACGTTTCAACTTGTTCCATGGATTCTCGATCATGAGATCACCTCAAGCAGGGTCCAATCCGGGCGCGACCCCGATCCTGTTTCCGGATTCGAGACCTTTTGCGGGTCGAGCGCGTCTCTCCAAATCTTGCCGCCGGATTCCCGTCTAGTCAACACACATGAAGTCGTTGGACCCGGGAGCGGCGGTTTTCTTGCCGCCGGAATGCGATTAGTCAACATACATGAAGTCGTTGGATCCCATCAGGATCCGGCAGAAGCTGCCCAAGGCATCCAGACCGGACCCCTCCGGCCTTCCGAATTTTCCCGTGAAGTCACCGAGGTAGGCCAGCGCGGCTTGCCGCTCCTCCGCTTCCGGCATCCGGTTCAGAGTGATGATATAGGCCCGATCGATGCGCTTGGCCGAGTCGGTCTCCTCCTTTTCCAGCCGGGTCGCCAGGTTCCGGGCCCGATCGGCCACGAACTCGCTGTTCATCATGAACAGGGCCTGAGGGGCGACGTTGGTGTGTGACCGTTTTCCCATGCTGGTGGTGGCGTCGCCGAAGTCGAACAGGTTCAGGAGTGTGGGGAGATTGGCGCGCCGGAGCGGCAGGTAGACCATCCTCCGGTGGACCGTCTCCGGCTTCAAACTCAGTCGGTCGTTGCTGTTCTCGGTGTCGGTGCCGAACCCGGTCTGCAGGGTCCCCCCCATGGTCAGGTCCAGGGAACCGTCCAAGGAAAGCAGCCCGTCCCGGATCTCCTCGACCTCGAGGCGGCGCCGTTCGAATCGGGAGAGAAGCTGATTCTGCGGGTCCCGCAGGCGCTTGGCCGGTGTCATGCGGCTGCCCATTCGGTAGGTGGCCGAATTCATGATCAGCCGGTGCATTTTCTTGATGGACCATCCCTCCCGGATGAAGCGGCGGGCCAGATAGTCCAGCAGCTGGGGATGGGTGGGAGGGGTGCCCAACTTTCCGAAGTTGTTGGGGGTCCGTACCAGACCCTGTCCGAAGTGCCCTTGCCAGATGCGATTGACCATGACCCGGGCCGTCAGAGGATGGTCCGGTTCGGTCAACCAGCGAGCCAGCTCCATGCGGCCGCTGCCGGCGGAAATCGGCTCCTGTTCCGCCCCCGCCAGAATCAGGGGAAACCGCTTGGGCGCTTCCTCGCCCAGGTTGTTGTAGTCCCCCCGGACGAAGACTCGTTGCCGGACCGGATCTCCTTCCTCCACCGCGCAGGCCATGGCCGGCTCGGGGGGCAGGGTCCCTTCCAGTTGTTTCAGTTCCTGGCGGTAGAGCGCCAGACGCCGGTTGGATTCTTGAGAGAAGACCCCGTCCTGCGCCTTCTCCTCCAGGAAGAACGGTCCAGTGCCGGCGAAGTAGACTTCGTGGAAGAAGCGGTCCTGTCCCGGCTCGAATTTGGGCCTCGGCGGCGGCGGCATGTTCATTTCCTTGAGCATCCGGCGGACTCGCTCCCGCCACTTCCGGAGGGTCTCGTTCCATTCCTCCAGACGCTCCTGGAACCGTTTCTGGTAGGCGGCCGCCGTCTGGGACCGATTTGAATCGGAAGCCTGACGCCACTCGTCCATGTGGGGTCTGCGAACCTCGCGCGGCCTGACGTAGTCGATCCACTTCCGCAGTATGGGGGCCTCCAGATCGTGCTCCGCCGCCAGCGCCTCGGCCTGCTCCTCTCCGCCGGCATTGCCGGCAACCAGCATGTAGTCGGCGAGGCGGGGGCTCAGCTTGGAAACGTAGGCTTGAAGTTCCTGGTCGACGACGTCTTCGACCTCGAACTTCTTGTTGCCGATCGACTCCTTGTGGTCCTTGTACGCCTGGTACTCGGTCTCGGGGACCAGCGGCGTGAACAGGAGCTTGGAGACGGTCCTGCCCATGGCCGTGAAGCTGCGGGTGCTGGCGAACATGCCGAGCAGGGAGTAGTAGTCCTTGGTGGGGATGGGATCGAACTTGTGGTCGTGGCAGCGGGCGCAGGTCACGGTGAGTCCCAGGAAACCCTTGGAGACCACGTCCAACTGCTCGTCCCAGACGTCGTAGAGCATCCGCTGCTTGTCCTGTTGCGCCAGCGCCTTGGGGCCCAACGCCAGGAACCCGGTGGCGACGATCCCGCGGCGGTGCTTTTCGATCGATTCACCCGGGTGGAGCAAGTCACCGGCCAACTGCTCCATGATGAATTCGTCGTAGGGCCGATCCTGGTTGAACGCCTCGACGACGTAGTCGCGGTAACGCCACGCGTAGGGGTAGCGGTGATCCTCGTCGTTTCCGGTGGAGTCGGCGTAACGGGCCACGTCGAGCCAATGGCGTCCCCACCGCTCCCCGTACCGGGGGGAAGCCAGCAGTTGGTCCACCACTTTCTCGAAAGCCCGGGGCGAGTCGTCGCCCAGAAAATCGGCAATCAGCTTTTCACTGGGAGGCAGACCGATGAGATCGTAGCTCGCTCTCCGCAACAGAGTGAGTCTGGACGCTGGAGCGGCCGGCAGCAGATTGGCCGCCTCCAGCCTCGCCAGCACGAAGCGGTCCAACGGGGACCGGACCCAGTCCACATCTTTCACTGCGGGCGGTGCCGGGTCCTGGACCTTCTGAAAAGCCCAGAAGTTCCGCTCTTCCGCCGTGAATCGGTCTCCCCCTTGGGCCGCAACTGACGGTGCCTCCGTGTCGGGAACTCCGGGCCAGTGAGCGCCGGTGTCGACCCATGCCGCCAGAGAAGCGATCTCGTCCTCGGGCAGCATTCCCGCGGGAGGCATCTTGATTCGATCCTGGTATCGGATCACTTGCAGGATCCGGCTTTCCGCGGGCGCCTCCGTAGAGACCACCGGGCCACTCTGGCCGCCGCTGGCGAATCCCTCGGCGCTGGACAGATCCAGCCCGCCGGTCTTGAGGCCGGAGTTGTGACAAGCTTGGCACTTGTTGGCCAGGACCGGACGGATCCGCTTCTCGAAGAACTCCGCCGCGTCCACATCCTGGGCCGGTACCGACGAAACGGAAAACGCGAAACCGAGAAGAAGAAACAGGAATGCACGCATGAGAGTTGATGGGAAGTATACCAAAAGTGTTGAGATTCGTTGCTCCGGGAACTGTGGCAAGTTGGTAAACTCAGGTGTCAATGGGGCGTGATCTGGGGATCGGAATCACGGGCTCGGGATTCATGGGGAGGACCCATGCCGAGGTGGTGCGTGCGGTGCCCGGGCTCAGGCTGCTTGCCGTCACCGGCGGCCGCCGGGCGCAAGGACTGGCCGACCGGTACGGAATCGATGGGGAGCCGGACGTGGAACGTCTGGTTCGCCGCTCCGACGTGGATGCCGTCATCGTCACCACTCCCCACCACGTCCACGTCCGGGATGCGCTGGCCGCCATCGCCGAGGGAAAGCACGTGCTGGTGGAAAAGCCGCTGGCCACCTCGGTGGCCGACTGCGATCGCATGATCGGCGCCGCGCGGCGCCGGTCCGTGACTCTGGCCGTGGGCTACCATCAGCGGTTTCGCAGGAACAACGTGGAAGCCCGGCGCCTCATCCGGGAGGGGGCCATCGGCCGCGTCCTGACCATCCAGACCACCATGCTGACCGAGGCCTCTCTGCGGGACGGCGGAGGATGGGAATGGTGGGACGATCCGGCCAGCGTCGGCCACGTCCTGAACTCGGCGCCTCACGGCATCGACTTGCTCCGTTGGTGCATGGAGACGGAGGTCGCCACCGTGAGCGCCCTTTCCCGCAACTTCCTGACCCAGGCCCCCGTGGAGAACACAACGCTGGCTCTGGTGAGCTTCGAAAACGGAGCCCTGCTCAGCCTCTACTCCACCAACGTGATGGCGGATCCGGGATTTCCCGGCGAATCCTTTCGCCTCAGGATCATGGGCTCAGAGGGCCTGATGGACCTGGATCCCTTCGGAGAGCTGAAACTGGCGGCCGAAGGAACCTGGCGCACGGTCTCTGCTCAACCCGCGGCCCGGTTTCTTGCCGCCGACGTTCCCCTCAGCCCGGCGCGCCTCAGAGCGTACGAGCGTCAACTCCGGGCCTTCTGTGACGCCATCGAGGGCAAGCCCAGCCGGATCGGATTGGGACCGGACGGACGCGCCGGCGTGGAAGCCGTCTCCGCCATGTTGGAGGCGTCACGAGCCGGGACCGTGGTCCGCCTTCCGGACCGGGAACCCGGCGGCGCTCCTCCCTCCGATTCCTGATTCCTGATTCCTGCCGCTCGATTCGGCATTCCCGCCGGTTGCGTTATAAACTGGCCGCCGGGCGGCACACATGCGGATCGCGACCTGGAACATCAACGGGCTTCGAGCCCGTCTCGACTACGTTTTTCACTGGCTCGATTCCCGTCGTCCCGACCTGGTGGGGCTGCAGGAGTTGAAGATGCACGAAGAACTCTTCCCCCATGCCGAATTCCAGGCCCGGGGCTATCAGGCCGTGGTCCATGCGTCCAAGGCCTGGAACGGTGTCTCCATACTGAGCCGGGAACCGGCCGAGGCGCTTCAGTCGGGGCTGCCGGGGCAAGAACACCTGGGAACCCGCCTGGTGAGCGCCCGCGTGGCCGGGGTGACCTTCATCACCGTCTACTGCCCCAACGGCAAGCACGTGGGGCACGACGACTTCCCCAGAAAACTCTCCTGGTACGATGCGCTTCTGTCCTTTCTGGAGACGCGGCACCAGGTTTCCGAGCCACTCGTCCTCTGCGGCGACTTCAACATCTGTCCCACCCCGTTGGACAGTTGGAATGAAGAAGAGCTCGGGGGAAAAATCTTCCACACGGATGAGGAAAGAGCTCGATTCCGGCGATTGCTGGACTGGGGTCTGGTGGATCTTTTCCGGGAGCGTTTCCCGCAGGAACGGAAATTCTCCTGGTGGGACTACCGGGGAGGCTCGTTCCACCGGAACCGGGGGCTCAGAATCGATTTCCTGCTGTCGACCCCGGCGGTGGCCAAGCGGCTGCGCCGCGTGGAGATCGACCGTGACTACCGGAAGAAAAAAGAGGGCATGACCGCCTCGGACCACGCGCCGGTCGTCGCCGACTTGGGACCGGCGACTTTCTAGTCGCCGAACGGGAGCGGCGGTTTCCAACCGCCGGACTCCCCAGCACTTCGGAATTTTCCGGAGAGACTTCCATGGCCATCCCTTCTCCCAAGCGGCCCCAATAAAAAAGGGTAAAAAAGGGGACAGTCACTGCTTGGTCCTGCCTGGGGTGGTCGTCTGATTCCCCGGTGGAAGCAGTGGGAGAACCGATGGTAAGCGGTCAGGCGAGTCCAAGTCCAGGAGTCTGCGCAGCAGAAGAAATGGCAGAGAAAATAGGCCTATCCGAGGCCAATATTCCCCACATTTGAGTCTGAATTAGGGGAACGATGCTCAATTTGGCTGGTTTTTCAGCGTTCTTAGGTGTGATAATCCTTCGTTCAGCCTGGAAATCGTTCTGCGGCGCAGGCTCCTACGTGACGAAGGCGTTGGAGCGCTGCTCGCGCAGGGAATACAGTATTCCGTCCAGTTGCGGGATGGGGTGGCGGCGACGTCGATATCGACCTTGCTTTCGATACGTCTCCAGCAGCGTCGCCACCTTCTCTGCCGGCCCCACGGCCAACCCATCCGTCAGAAATCGCAAACGCCGGCGAAAAGCTCCGACCTGGGTAAATCCCCGCCGCTGCTCCTGCTGGAGGATCCACCGGGGGATCGTGGCCTGGTTCTCCCGGGTGGGGACGGCGCCTCGATAGTACAAGAGAGCCCGGTAACTGCTGTACGGATCCGTTCCGGGATCTGCAGGGAACAGTTCCTTCAGCGGAATCAGATCCTGATCCTCGCCGTTGAGTCTCCAGAGGGCCGAACCCCACTTCCACTGCTCGGGCCGTTTGGCCAGTCCGGCTCGGACGGCGTTGAGTTCCACGTACAGGAGGGCGTCCTGGACGGCTTGGCTGTCGAGCAGTTCGGAGCTCTTGAACCGGTCACCCCAAAAATGACCTCGCTGCTCAAACGTGCGGTTGAACCACATGGCATATTTCCCGTCCAGGTCGGCCATCAGTCTCGACAGGTCAAAGAGACGCTGGTTGAACGCCTTCCACTGGGCATCGGTCCAGCCGGCCGTTTTAGTGTCTGCCTGATGTCCATAGAGTAGGCTGGCGCTGGCCATCATCTCCTCACGGGACAAGGGTCGGAACTTCTCGAAATGGACGATTAAGTGGAAGTGGTTGCCCATGATCTGGAACGCGGCGAGACGACACCGGTAGACCTTGACGTAGAACAGCATCATGTCCAGGAGTTTGCGACTGGCTTGGTGGTCCTCGAAGGGGAACCAATCGGGCCGACCAGTGACTCGATTGGTGATGTGATAGAAGGCGGCATCGGGGCTCTTGTGTCGGGCGGTTCGGGCCATGGCCATTGTCCTCAGGTATTCGGGCTCGACGGGGAGTTGGTTCGCACCCCTGATGACAACAACGATTCAGAACTGAGAAAGGCGAGGGGAACTCAAAAGAAAATCAGCAAGTTCGGCGCTTTCGGAAGCCGGAAAAATAGACTGTCCCTTTCCTTGCCTTTCCCTGCCCCTTGCGCCAGGGGGCGAAAGGACCCGCGAGCGCGCGCCCAGCGCAGTCTGTTTCTGGAAAAGTTTGTCAATAATTGCCCAAATGCCCATCGGTAAGGCCTTTTTCATCACATAAAAAAGCGGCCTGGTGAGAAATGTGGGCTAGCTCCGTTTTGGACCGAAGAGGGCAACCACCAGGGGCCCCCTTCGTCTTCGTCTAATTACGCAAGAATTCGAGATTAAGGAGTTAGAAATCCAAGACCCGGACCGGATTGTCCACCAGGATGATCCGAATCTGTTCCTCGGTGAGGCCTTCTTTCCGGAGCAGGGGGATGAAGGTGGTCAGGAGGTAGTCGAATCCGTGGCCCCCGTTCCAGCGCAGCAGGGAGTTGGCGCAGATGTCCATGGAGATCAAGACCCGCTCCAGGTAGCCGGCCTGCACCAGCTCGGCCACGTTCCGGGCCCTTCTCCATTCCGGCTGGGTTCCGGCGCTGGGCGCGCGGCCGACGTGGTCGATCTCCACGTAGACGCCCCTCTCGGCAACGGCCAGCTCGCCCTTGACGCCGCGCCGTTCCCCCAGGTGTCCGATCACGATCCGCTCCGGCGGAACCCCCTCTTCCATCAGGATGTCCATCTGCTCGTGGGCCAGGTCGCCGAAATGGGTGGTGTGGGTGGTCACGGTGGCGCCGGTCTCCCGTTGGGCCCGGGCGGCCGCCCGGAACACTTTTTCCTCGGCCGGAGTGACGTGGAATCGCTCGGTGCCGATCTCGCCGATGATCCCGGGCCGGATGCCGCCCTCCACCCCCTCGTCCAACTCCTTCACCAGCATATCGGCCAGGGCATTGGTGCTGAGCTCATGAATGTAGGCTGGATAGACGCGTTCCCGATACCAGCCGCACCCCATGATGATGTGGAGTCCCGTGGCCTGGGCCAGCCGTCGCATCCCGGACGGATCGCGCCGGAGTCCGATGGGGGTCACGTCCACGAGGGCGGAGCCCCCCGCGTCGCGATAGTAGGCGAGTTCCTCCACCAGCAGCTCTTCGTCGTCCACCGTGCTGTCGTATCCCAGCCGGCCTCCCCATTCCCACGCATCCACCAAGGTGTGCTCGTGCATGAGGGTGACGCCCAGGTCTGCAGGTTCAATGGGTCCCAGAACGGTCTGAATCGACATCAAACTCCTCCGTTCAGGAAGGAAACAGGGGGCGCGCTTCCTCCAGGACTTTCCGCAGGTTCTCGCTCAGGATCCGGACCTCCCCCTCTCCCATCACCGTAGTCAGCGCATACAAGGCATAGACCTTGATACCCCGGTTCAGCAGAGCCAGATGGACCAGCGACATGATCCGGGCTCCCTTCTCCGCGGACTGCGGGTTGGACCGAATGTGACCGGCCAAGTCCAGGCTGACCAGGGAAGCGATCCGGTTCACCTCCAGGGGGAGCTGCAGATCCTGAACGATCTGGTTGAGTTCGTCGCGGAGCGATCTCCCCAAGCGGCTCAAGTGTACGAAGGCCTCGGGCGTGAGCATCTCCATGGCTTTCAGGCCTGCCGCGGAGGTCATGGGATTGCCGTTGAGGGTGCCGGCGTGGGACACGGAGGGTGTCGGGCCGTCGGCGAAGAGGGCCATGATGTTTCCTCTTCCCCCGAAAGCCCCGACGGGCATCCCGCCACCGATGATCTTGCCCAGGGCCGTGAGGTCGGGGACCATGCCGTAGTGTTCCTGGCCCCCACCCGAGGAGACGCGGAAGGTGATGACCTCATCGAAAATGAGCAGGATGCCCAAGCGCCGCGTCGTCTCCCGCAGGAACTGAAGATAGCCCTCCGGCGGCAGCCCCAGGCCTCCCTGCGTCATGACCGGATTCACGACGACTGCCGCCAACCGGTCACGATGGGTCTCCATCAGGTTTCGGGCCGCCGGCTCGTCGCCGAAGGGGGCCACCAGCACGTTGTCCCCCTCGTTACCCGGAATCCCGGTGACCAGCGCCAGGGGACTCCCGTCATCCGCTCGACTGAATTCCGTACCTTCGTAAGTGCCGTGATAGGCGCCCGCCATTTTCAGAATGACGTCGCGTCCGGTAAAGGCCCGCGCCACCTTGATGGCCTGCATGTTGGCTTCGGTGCCCGAATTGCAGAAGCGGATGCGGTCGACCGAGGGCAGCCGGTGGCAGAGCAACCGGGCCAGTTCCACTTGGTGAGGGTTGGGCGCGGCCCACCCGGTGCCCCGCCCGGCCTGCCTCCGAATGGTCTCGGAGATCTCCGGATGGGAATGTCCGTGAATGAGTGTCGTGGCGTTGTTGGTGAAATCCAGGATTCGGTTCCCGTCCACGTCATGCAGGTAGCTTCCCTCGCCCCGAACCATGTAGGAAGGGTGCGGGGGAAAACTGGTGCCCAGCCGCGTATCGCCGCCGGGAAGGAACCGCCGGGCTTCCCGAAACAAATCGCGTGACTTGGGGGTGCGCTCCCGGTACTGGGATTCGATCCGCGATTGCCACTCTGAAAGGGTCATCGGCACATTCTTGCAGGGCGTTTCCCGGCGGGCAAGGGGACGGAACCAGGACTTGCACCACTCTTCCGGGTGTAGGGGCATCCCTTGTGGGTGCCCTCTTTCGTCTGTCAATGGTCGGCCCGCAGAGGGGTGCCACAAGGGTCGCCCCTACGAATTCCCAACCAGCGAGGAAGTGGTGGGGACGTGTTTTTCGCGATGCTCAGAGGTTCTCCAGGATGAATCGGGTCATCAGCCGCCGGAGGTGGTGGATTTGCTCCTTGTCCCTCACCCCATGCCGGGCGCGGGGGTAGATCATCATCTGGAAGTCCTTTCCCTCTTCCTGGAGGCGATGGGCCAGACGGAGCGTGTTCTGGAGATGGACATTGTCGTCCAGGCCACCGTGGATCAGCAGCAGCTTGCCCTGCAGGCCGCCGGCCGCCTCCAGCACCGAGCTTTTCCGGTATCCCTCCGGATTGTCCTTCGGAAGCCCCATGTACCGCTCCGTGTAGATGGTGTCGTACAGCCTCCAGTCGGTCACCGGGGCCCCCGCTATGCCGATCCGGAAGCTGTCGCTGTGGGTCAGCGCATAGCTGGCCAGGTACCCGCCGAAGCTCCAGCCCCAGATGCCGATTCGATCCGAATCCACAAAGGTCCGCTGCCGGAGCCATTTCAGGCCGTCCTCCAGGTCGCGCAGCTCCTGGCTGCCGAAGTTTCGATACACGGACCACGCCGAACCGGCGCCCTTCCCGCTGGCGCTTCGGTTGTCGCAGACCCAGATCAGATAACCCTCCTGGGCCATGAGCTGGTGCCAGAGGTGGTTGGTTCCGCCCCATCTCCTTCTGACCCGGGGCATGCCCGGTCCACCGTAGACGTAGGCGAGAACCGGGTACTTTCGAGCAGGATCGAAGTCGTGGGGCAGGATCATCATGGCCTCCATGAGGAACCCGTCCCGGGTCGGCACCTGCAGAAACCGCGGAGAAGAGAGTCGAAACTTCTCCAGGTTCTCCCGGTGGCTGGGATGGATTTCCCGCAAGAGCGTTCCCTTGGCGTCATGAACGCTCAGCCGGGGCGGCGTGTCGATGTCGCTCCAGGTGTCGAGATAGAGCGAACCCTGGTCATTCAACCGGGGCTGGTGGGTGCCCGGTTCCCGGGAAACACGTACCACCGATCCGCCGTTCAGGCTCGAACGGTAAAGGTGTCTCTCACCGGGGCCGTCCCGGTCCGCCGTAAAGTAGATCTCCCCGTTCTCAGGAGAGTGGTGGAGGAGATCGAAGACGTTCCATTGCCCGCTTGTGACCGGTCCGACGAGGGTGCCGTCGGACTGGTAGCGGTAGAGATGACGCCAGCCGCTGCGGTCGCTCATCCAGAGGAAGGAATCGTCCGGCAGCCAGCTCGGCTCGGCCAGAACGTCGACCCAGGCCGTTCCCTCCTCCCGCAACAGCGCAATCGTGCTCCGCGATGAGAGCCGGTACAGCTTCAGGTCCAACCGGGTCTGGACCCGGTCCTGCTCCTGAAAAACGACGGCGCCCCCATCCGGGCTCCAACCGGCCCGGACCACCAGGGGGTCGTCGTCCGGACGATTCTGGATCCAGCGGACGGCCTCTCCGGAGACCGGGACCACACCGATTCGCACCCGAGGGTTGGGGTCTCCGGCTTTGGGGTACCGGGTCGTCCGTGTGGACGGGTAGAGCGGCTGGTAGTCGAGCAGCGTGAAGGTCGGCACCGGCGACTCGTCCAACTGCAAAAAGGCCAGGTGGGATGAATCGGGACTCCACCAATAACCCTTGAAGTTGCCCCGGCCGTAGATTTCCTCCTGGTACAACCAGTTCAATTTCCCGTTGATCAACTCACCGCCGCCGTCCTGTGTGAGGCGCACCTCGCGGCCGCTTTCGATGACGACGAGGTAGAGGTCCTGCTCCCGGACGAAGCTGACCAGGCGTCCGTCGGGGCTGAACTCGGCCAGTTCCTCCCGCTGGGAGGAATGGGTCAGTCGCGAAGCCGCTCCGGACTTCAGATCGTAGAGAAAGAGATCCCCGGAGAACTCGAACAGGATGGTCTTCTCGTCGGGGCTCAATCGGAACCAACCGAGCGTGGCCGAGTCGGTGATCGAGGGTTCGAGATCGGCCTCCGAGAGGGCTTTTCGAAGTCGCGCCGCATCCAGCAGGATCTCGGAATCCCCGCTGACGGCGTCCACGGTGACCAGGGTGGAAGAACGCTTGCGATGGTGGAGATAGCGGCGTCCGTCCCGGGACCAGCGCAGACCCGCCGGAGGAGAGCCGGTGAAGTCCAACTTGGTGCGGGGATCGTAGAGATGCTCCAGGGTCAGGCGGGACTTCTGCGATCCGGCGAGAGAAGAGACGAGGGAGAGAAACAGGAACCCTGCCAGCCAGCAGCGAATCGGAAGCAGTGAGAAGGGTCCGGAGGACGTTTTGGAAGCGGGCGGTTCAAAGCGAGACGAGTCTCTTCTATTTGGCCGCTTTCTTCGATTTCTTGCCGGGCACCACCGGTTCAAACTCACTCCCCACCAGCTCCACGAGAGCCATCTCCGCCTGGTCTCCCTGGCGAAACCCGAGACGGAGAATGCGGGTGTAACCGCCGTTGCGCTCGGAGAACCGGGGGGCGATATCTTCGAAGAGTTTGTACACCACCGACTTGCGCCGGATGAAGCTCAGAGCTCGCCGCCTGGAATGCAGGTTCTCCCGCTTGCCCAACGTGATCATCTTCTCGGCCACCGGACGCAACTCCTTGGCTTTGGAGATGGTGGTGATGATCCGTTCCTTGTCCAGGAACTCGGTCACCATATTGCGCATCATCGCTTTCCGGTGACTCGCCGTCCGCCCCAGCTTTTTTCCCTTACGACGGTGTCTCATGACCGTCAGACCTCCGTGGTCTCGCGGGCGATCCGGCCCTTGCTGTCGATTTTCATGCCGAACGACAGGCCCATCTCGGCCAGCAGTACCTTGATCTCGCTCAAGGATTTCCGCCCGAAGTTCTTGGTCTTGAGCATTTCGGCTTCGGACTTGACCACCAGCTCGCCGATGGTCTCGACACTGGCGTTCTTGAGGCAGTTGTAGGCCCGAACCGACAACTCCAACTCCTCGACCGGTTTGATCAGGTTCTCGTTGACGGCCTGATCCTCGTCTTCCTCGACCACGTCCTCTTCCGAGTCCTCTTCGAAATTGATGAACATCAACAGGTGATCCTTGAGGATTTCCGCAGCTTGGGCCACGGCATCCTGCGGAGCGACACTGCCGTTGGTCACCACCTCGAGGTTGAGACGCTCGTATTCGGTCGACTGTCCCAGGCGGGCGGCCTCCACATTGAAATTGGCCCGCCGAACCGGCGAATGGACCGAGTCCATGGCGATGTAACCCAGACTCAGGTCCTCGTCGTGGTTCTCGTTGGCCGGCACATAGCCCCGGCCGTTCTTGACGCGCACCTCCATGGCGATCCTGGCTTCCTGGTTCAGACTGGCGATGTGGACGTCCGTGTCCAACACCTCCACGTCCGGGTCCGGCTTGAAGTCTCCGGACTTGATCTCCCCTTCTCCGGAAGCCTCGAGGAACAGGGTCTTGGGCTCACCGGAGTGCAGAATCAAGGGGATCTGCCTCAGGTTCATGACGATGTCGGTCACGTCTTCCCGGACACCCGGGATCGACGAGAACTCGTGCAGGACTCCGTCAATCTTGACCGCCGTCAGGGCCGCTCCCTCGATGGCCGATAGCAGGACCCGTCGCAGGGAATGCCCGATCGTCGTGGCGAAACCACGCTCAAAAGGCTGGGCATGGAAGTCGCCTGAAGTCGAGGTCAAGGTATCCGGGTCATAAAAGAGCTTGGTTGGTCTTTGAAACTCTCTCATGGATAAATGTCTCCGACGATTCTTTGAACTGCCGTCTCAATGAGGCTCCGGCCCGCATCGATGGCCCTTGTGGGGGTATGGCTCATCACTGCAGTGTGCTGACAGGCCCGAGACGAAATCACGGGAATCTGCACAGCGAGCCCGCGCTCAGCCGGCGATTACTTGGAATAGAGTTCCACCACCAGGGACTCCTCGATAGCCAGCGAGATATGCTCCCGGGTCGGCAGCTCCAACACCTGGCCCTTGAATTGATTTTTTTCCAGACTCAGCCAAGCAGGAACCCCACGGCCGGCGGCGTCGTCCAACGCCGCGCGAACCAGCAGATTGCTCCAGCTCTTCTGCTGCAGCGAGACTTCATCCCCCTCCTTGACCAGGAAGGAAGGGATGTCGACCCGTCGTCCGTTCACCCGGATATGTCCGTGCCGGACCAGCTGGCGACCCTGATTCCTGGAGGTGGCAAATCCGAGCCGATAGACGACGCTGTCGAGCCTCCGTTCCAGAAACTGCAACAGGAGTTCGCCGGTGACGCCCCTCTTTTTGGCGGCTTTGGCGAAATAGCTGCGGAACTGGCGCTCCAGGACGCCGTAGACTCGCTTGACCTTCTGTTTCTCACGGAGCTGCTGGCCGTAACCCATGATCCTGGGCCGGCCGCGCATGTCGCGCCCATGCTCGCCCGGAACGATGTTCCGTTTCTCGATGGCGCACTTCTCCGAAAAGCAGCGGTTTCCCTTGAGGAACAGCTTCATCCCCTCTCGTCTGCAGAGACGGCAGACAGGGCCCTTATAGCGTGCCAAGCTCTTTCTCCTTCCCGAACTGAACTGCCAATGACATGCAGTACTCCCGGTCCGTTACGGTCCTAAACCCGGCGCCGCTTGGGTGGACGACAACCGTTGTGGGGAATAGGCGTCACGTCCCGGATTGATTTGATATCGATTCCAGACGACTGAATGGCGCGCACAGCCGCCTCCCGGCCGCCGCCGGGTCCCTTGACCCAGACCTCGCAGGTGCGAATCCCGTACAGGTCCCGGGCCCGATTGGCCGCCGTATGCCCGGCTTGAGAGGCTGCGAAGGGAGTGCTCTTGCGGCTCCCCTTGAAGCCCTGCATTCCGGCAGTGGCGGTCGATAGAACATTCCCGTCCTGGTCGGTGATGGTGATGATCGTATTGTTGAACGTCGCCTTCACGTGGACGATGCCATGGAGAACGGATCTCCGATCCTTCTTCTTGGATCCCTTCCTGCTCTTTGTCTTTCTGCCCTTGGCCATCTGGCTGTTCCTCTAATTGGTCACCGGGGTCGAGAACGCCCGGCGACTCCCTTTCGAAATACTTGCGTCTCCTTCGTGCACGCGCGGTGTCCGCAAACCTGCAGCACAGGCCGCTGCCGGACCCCGGCGCTCAGCGTTCGCCGAGCCTCTAACGCCCCCTCTTTCTCCGCATGATGCGGATCTTGCGCGGGCCCTTGCGGGTCCTGGCATTGGTATGGGTTCGCTGGCCTCGAGTAGGAAGACCCCGGCGATGCCGAAGTCCCCGATAGCAGCCGACATCCATGAGACGCTTGATGTTGATCTGGAGTTCCTTGCGCAGATCCCCTTCGATCCGCCCCTGGTCTTCGATGACGCGCCGGAGCCTGGCGGCTTCCTCCTCGGTGAGGTCCCCGGTCTGCTTGTTCGCATCCACTCTCGCTGCATCCAGAATCTTCTGGGACCGAGACCTTCCGATCCCATAAATGTAGGTCAGAGAAACCAGAACCCGTTTCCTGTCCGGTATGTTCACTCCAATTAGTCGCATTGCGCTGATCCGCTCCGGCGTCTGTGGTGGCGATTACCCCTGACGCTGCTTGTGTTTCGGGTTGCTGCAGATGACTCGGACCACACCCTTGCGGCGGACGATCTTGCATAGTCTGCAGATTCGCTTGACCGAAGCCCGAACCTTCATTCTTCACCCCCTGCCATCGGAGAATCCGGATCGGATGTCCCGCAACGGGTCCTGCCGTCCGAGTTGCTGAGGATCCAGGGGCCGGTTTCGGTGACGGCGACGGAATGCTCGAAATGGGCGCTGTAACCCCCGTCGGCTGTCACCGCGGTCCACCGGTCTTCCAACACTCTGACGCCGGGGCCCCGGCTGTTGACCATGGGTTCGATGGCCAAGACCATGCCCGGCTTCAACCGGGGGCCTTTTCCAGGCTCGCCGTAGTTGGGGACCTGCGGTTCCTCGTGCAGGAACCGGCCGATCCCATGGCCCACGAATTCTCGCACCACCGAAAATCCGGAAGCCTCCACGTACTTCTGTATGCCGTGGGAGATGTCGGAGATGCGGTTTCCCACCACCACCTGCTCGATTCCCCGGTAGAGGGACTCGCGAGTCACGTCCAACAGCTTCCTCAGTTCGGGAGACACCTCACCCACACAGAAGGTCCAGGCGGAATCACCGTAAAATCCCTTGTAGTAGACCCCCACGTCCAGGGACAGGATATCTCCTTCCTTGAGAGGCTGGTCATTGGGAATCCCGTGTACGATCTGATTGTTGACGGAGGCGCAGACGCTGGCGGGGAATCCCCGGTAGCCCTTGAAGGCAGGTCTGGCCCCACCGGTGAGAATCAGGTCCTCGGCAGCGGCGTCGAGCTGCTGCGTGGTCACTCCCGGCCGGACCATGGACCCCAGGTGATCCAGCGTCTTGGACACCAGGCGGTTGGCCTCGCGCATCCTCTCCAGTTCTTTCGCGCCTTTGCAGACGATCATCCCAGTCAGATCCCTGATGCGGTACGAAACGTCAAGACCGAACGTCACTCCGTGACATGGTCTGAACGATGGAGTCGAAGACCTCCTGGATTCCTCCGGAAGCCTCCACCTCTCCGTAGCGGCCCTTTGTCTTGTAGTAATCGACGAGAGGCTGAGTCTGATCCCGGTAGACTCGCAGTCTTTCCCGAATCACGGATTCGCGGTCGTCGGGACGGAGCACCAATTCCCCGCCGCACGAATCACAGACGCCCTCCTTCCGGGGCTCGGAGTAATAAAGGTTGTAGATATTACCACAGCCGGCACACTGGCGGCGCCCGTTGAGGCGTCTGACAACCTCCGCGTCCTCCAATTTCAAATTGATCACCACGGGCGGAAGTCCGTTGCTGATTCGGCTCAGGTAGGTGGCCTGAGGGAGGGTCCGGGGAAATCCATCCAACAGAATTCCCTTACTCCCGTCTCGCGCCAGCTTTCTTCCCACGATCTCAGCCACCAACTCATCCGGGACCAACTCTCCGGCGTTCATGATGGCTTCGACCCGGTTGCCCAGATCGGTGCCGCCGCGCACTTCCTCTCTCAGGATGTTCCCGGTGGAGACATGCAGGTAGCCGAAACGCCCCGCGAGGCGCATGGCCTGCGTCCCTTTCCCGGCTCCGGGAGGGCCGAGCAGAATGGTCACCAATTTCTCGGGCATCGGAATCGGATCTCCAGTCGGGGCCTTACAGCCCATGGTGAATGTCCCGCGTAGCACCGAGACCGGGGCTGCACCCGCCGGACAAGGCGCGGTGAGGGAGCATGTTCGACCCTATGTGGCCGAGGCGCAACGCAGTCCGCCGGGATGCAGACCCGGTCGAATGCCGTGATGACTTTTGCCATGGACTGTTCAACCTCTTCTTCCCCGAATTCGGCCCTTTTTGAGGAAGCCCTCGTAGTGCCTCATGATCAGTTGCGACTCAATCTGTTTGACCGTGTCCATTCCAACGCCAACCACGATGAGGAGGGACGTCCCTCCGAAATAGAAGGTCACTCCCAAGCCGTTGGTGAAGAAATCCAGATTGTTGTCGATCAGGAAATTGTCCAGAACCGGTCCCACCCAGGGTATCGGCTGGACCTTGAATCCGGTCATCAGAAATTCGGGAAGCAGACAGACCAGGACCAGGTAGACGGCGCCGGCCGCCGTCAAACGGCTCAAGGTCTGATCGATGTACTGTGCGGTTCGCCGGCCGGGCCGAATTCCCGGAATATAGCCGCCGTATTTTCGAATGTTGTCGGCGACCTCGTCCGGGTTGAAGATGATGCTCACGTAGAAGAAGCAGAAGAACATGATCCCGGCGATGTAGATGAGGTTGTAGAGCGGGTAGCCTTGTTGCAGTTGCTGGGAAAGGCTCTGGACCCACCCGGCCTCGAAGACCAGGCCCATGGTGGAGGGAAAGGCGAGAATGGAGGCGGCGAAGATCACCGGGATGACTCCGCCCGAGTTCACCCGCAGGGGCAGGTGCGTGGCTTGCCCGCCGTACATTCTCCGGCCCACCACTCGCTTGGCGTATTGGATGGGGATTCGGCGTTGCCCTCGTTCCACGATCACGATTCCGATCACCACCAGGACCATCATCAACAGGAGGATGATGATGGTGACGATGGACCGGGTTCCGAGCATCCAGTCCTGATACAGGGAATGGGCCGCGGACGGCAGGCCGACCACGATGCCCGCGAAGATGATCAGGGAGATCCCGTTTCCAATGCCGCGTTCGGAGATCTGCTCGCCGAGCCACATCACCAGCGTCGTCCCGCTGGTCAGGGTCAGCATCGTCATGAGTCGAAAGCCCCAACCTGGGTGCGGCACGACCGGCGGGATCGCTTCCATGCGCTCCAGGACCGAGGCGGAAGCCAGACTCTGAAACAGGCAGAGGCCGACAGTCAGGTATCGGGTGTATTGATTGATCTTTTTCCGGCCCAGCTCACCTTCCTTGGAGAGCCGCTCCAGGAAGGGCCAGACCACCGTCAGCAGCTGCAGGATGATGGACGCGGTGATATAGGGAGTGATTCCCAAGGCAAAGATGGAGAACCGGCTCAGGTTGCCCCCCGAGAACATGTCCAGGAATCCCAGAACGGTTCCGGCCTGCTGGTTGAAGACCAGTTCCAGAGCGCCGCTGTCCACTCCCGGAGTCGGGATCCAACTCCCTACCCGGTACGCGGCCAGGAGCCCCAACATGAAGAGGACTCGCCTCCGCAGATCAGGAATATGGAAGATGTTCCGGAAGCTGCCCAGAACCGGACTGAAATCGGCCATCAGCTCAAGACCTCGACGCTACCGCCCGCCTGCTCGATCTTCTCTCGGGCCTGACGGCTGAGATGATGAGCCCGAACCATCAGCTTGCGCTCCAATTCACCATCGCCCAGGATCCGAAGGCCATCACCCAACTTCTTGACCATTCCCCGCTCGATGAGCAACTCGGGGCCGACGGTGGTTCCGTCCTCGAAACGATTCAGGTCGCGAACGTTGATCACCGCGAACCGTTTGCGGAATGGGTTCTTGAATCCCCGCTTGGGAAGCCTGCGATAAAGGGGCATCTGACCGCCTTCAAAACCGGCTCGGGCCGAGTATCCGGATCGCGACTTCTGACCCTTGACGCCCCGCCCGGCGGTCTTGCCGGTTCCGGAGCCGGGTCCCCGGCCGACGCGCTTGCGGGTGTGACGCGTGCCTGGAGCCGGCTTCAACGTGTGGAGAGCATGACTCATCGCTCTTCTCCCTCGACGATCTGCACCAGATGGGGAATCTTGGCCACCATCCCCCGGATTGCCCGGGTATCCGGCCTTTCCACCACCTGATTCAACTTTCTCAGGCCCAATCCCCGAACCACCAGCTTCTGCCGCTTCGAGCGCCCGATGGCACTGTGAACGTAGCGGATTCGGATGGTTCCCGTTTGGCGGCTCTGTGGCCCCCGCTCTTCAGTCACCTAGAGGTCCTCCACAGGAATGCCTCGGCTCATGGCTACGGCTTCGGGACTGCGCAATTGGGACAACCCATTGAAGGTGGCCTTGACGACGTTGTGGGGATTGGTCGTTCCCACGCTCTTCGTCACCACGTCTCGGATCCCGACCGATTCCATCACCGCTCGAACCGGACCACCGGCGATAATTCCGGTCCCTTCGGGCGCCGGTTTGAGAATGACCAATCCCGCACCGAAACGCCCCTTGACGCCATGGTGGATCGTCGCCCCCTTCAGCGGAACACCGATCATGGATTTCTTCGCCTTCTCCATTCCTTTCCGGATGGCCGCCGGGACCTCGCGCGCTTTGCCCATGCCCCAACCGACCTTTCCATTCTGGTCGCCCACGACCACCAGAGCGCTGAAGCTGAGATTCTTTCCTCCCTTAACGACCTTGGTGACCCGATTGATGGAGATGACCTGATCTTTCAGGTCGTCGTTGTAATCTCTTTGCGCCATGAGCACTCCGTCTCTAGAACTTGAGCCCCACCTCCCGGGCGGCATCCGCCAGAGCCTTGACCCGGCCAAAATACTTGTACCCGCCGCGGTCGAAGACCACTTCGCGAATCCCGGAGGCGAGAGCCTGTTGAGCGATGCTGGCCCCGACCCGGCGAGCGGCTTCGATATTGCCTCCGTTGGTCAATTTCTCGCCGTTCACCTTCAAGGTCGAAGCACTCGCCAGACTCTGCCCATGTTGGTCGTCGATAATCTGGGCATACGTGTGTTTCAGGCTGCGAAAGACACAAAGACGGGGACGCTCCGGCGTTCCCGACAGCACTGTTCGGATCCGCCGGTGGATCCTGGTCCTTCGAAAAGCCCGACTCGCCTTCTTCGCCATTCCCCTCAGGCCCCCTTCTTGCCCACCTTCAGGTGAATCTGCTCGTTCTTGTACCGAATTCCCTTCCCCTTGTATGCATCCGGCCGCTTCAGGGCGCGGATATTGGCGGCAACCTGTCCGACACGGTACTTGTCGACCCCTTCCACCAGTATCGTCGCAACGTAATTCTGAATCTGGCGGCCGGCCCGCTCGACACGGATGCTGATGCCTTCCGGCACGGGAAAATCGATGGTATGGGAAAATCCCAGCGACAGGGTCAAAACCTTTCCTCGAAGCTCCGCACGGAAACCAATGCCGATGATGTCCAGCTCCTTGCGGAAGCCTTGGGTGACGCCCGCCACCGAATTTGCCAGCAGTGACCGAGCCAAACCGTGGAGAGCGCGGGACGGCTTGTCGTCTCCGCCCCTGCGGACTCGAAGCTCACCGTTCTCCACGGCGGCGGTGATTCCGCGCGGCACCGCGGTGGACATGGATCCCCGGGGTCCTTGGACGCGAACCTGACTCTCCAGAACCGAAACCTTCACCCCGCTGGGAATGGGGATGGGCATTTTCCCTACGCGCGACATGACGTATTGCTCACAATCCTTGCAGTTGAACCTGGAGGTAAATCGGCCTGGGCGCGATCCTAGTACACTTCACAAAGCAACTCTCCGCCGATACCCATCTCCCTGGCCTTCTTTCCGGTCACGATTCCCTGCGACGTGGAAAGAATGTTGATGCCCAGACCCTCCAGCACCAGCGGGATCTCGTGCCTGCCCACGTATCTGCGGCGTCCCGGAGTGCTGACACAGCGCAGGACCTGGATCACGGACGTTTTGTCACGACCGTACTTGAGGCGGACCGTCAGGCACTCGAAAGGCGGCTCTCCGTCGGTCGTGTAGCCGGAAATGTATCCTTCCTGATGAAGGATTTTCACCACTTCCGCCTTGAGCCTGGAGTGGGGAATCCGGACCGCGTCGTGCCCGGCCAAGAGGGCGTTTCTGATCCGAGTGAGAAGATCGGCTATGGGATACGTGACTGACATGAGACTCTTCTTTCGCCTTCGTCCGCAACCGCCGGCGGTTGCCGCTACAACGGCATCACCAACTTGACTTGATCACTCCTGGAATCTCTCCCAACAGGGCCAGTTGGCGGAAGCAGATCCTGCAGAGCTGGAACTTGCGTAGAAAACCTCGAGGACGCCCGCAGCGCCGGCATCTGTTGTAGCGCCGCGTGGAGAACTTGGGTGGTCTGTTCTGTTTCGCAATCAAACCCTTTCGGGCCATTCTCCTATACCTCCCCTGCCGGCGCGCCGGCAACGAACCCGGGTCGAGAGTCTCGCTTGCGAGACCTCCCCGGGCTTGTCAGAAAATCAGCTGGCGGTCCTCTTCGCGGCCAAAGGGAATGCCCAGCCCCGCCAGCAGGACGCGTGCCTCTTCATCCGACTTGGCCGTTGTCACAATGGTGATGTTCATCCCGTGCGTCGTTTCGGTCCGGCCCAGATCGATCTCCGGAAAAATCAAATGCTCCCGGATCCCGAGCGTATAGTTGCCCTGCCCGTCGAACGCATTGGGAGCAACTCCTCGAAAATCGCGGACTCGGGGCAGTCCGATGTTGATGAGGCGGTCCAGGAACTCGAGCATCCGGTCTCCCCGCAAGGTGACCATCACTCCGATCGGCATTCCTTGGCGCAACTTGAACCCGGCGATGGATTTCCTGGCGCGGGTCACCACCGGCTTCTGTCCGGTGATGGCGGTCAGGTCGGACGCTGCCGAGTCCAGCAGCCGGATATTCTGGATCGCCTGTCCCACACCGAGATTCACTACGACCTTGACCAGCCTGGGGATCGCCATGACGTTGTCATAGCCGAACTCCTCCACCAGCTTCGGAACGACCTCGTCCTTGATTTTCTCTTTGAGCCGAGCCACTGTTTCTACCCTTGTTGCCGCCCTGTGGGAACGTTACTTGTCGACGGTGCCTCCGCATTTCTTGCAGGTTCGGACCTTCTTGCCGTCGGAGAGCCGCGTGATGCCCACCCGGGTCGCTTGGTTGCACTCCCGGCAGATCACCTGCAGATTCGAGAGTGCCATGGGGGCCTCCTTTTCCAGGATTCCCCCTTGCACGTTCTGCTGCGGATTCTGCCTGGTATGCCGGGAGATCATGTTGATCCTCTCGATCACCGCCCGTTTCCGATCAGCCATCACCTGCAGAACACGGCCCCTCTTGCCGCGGTCTTTCCCCGCCAGCACCAGCACCTGGTCATTCGCCTTCACATGGAGCATCCGAAAAACCCTTCTCCGGTCACAAGACCTCAGGAGCCAACGATACGATCCTCATGAATCGCTTTTCCCTCAATTCTCTCGCCACCGGGCCGAAGACGCGGGTTCCGACCGGTTCCCGGGCGTTGTTGATTACAACGGCCGCGTTCTCGTCAAAGCGGATGTAAGAACCGTCCGGGCGCCGTTTTTCCTTTCGCATCCGGACCACGACCGCCTTCACCACCTGGCCCTTCTTCACCGCGCCGTTGGGGCTGGCCTCCTTCACCGAAGCCGTGATGACTTCTCCCAGACTGGCGCCGCGTCCCACGTCGCCACCCAGGGGTGAGATACAGGAGATTCTTCGGGCTCCCGAATTGTCGGCAACGTTCAGGACGGTCTGCATCTGGATCATGATCCACCTACCCCTTGGCTCTTTCCACGACCCGAACCAGGGTCCAGCGCTTCCGCTTGCTCAAAGGCCGAGTCTCCTCGATCAGAACCTTGTCGCCCGGCCGGCATGCGTTCTCCTCGTCGTGGGCCATGTGCTTGCTGGTGCGCCGGATGGTCTTCTTGTAGAGCGGATGAGCCACCAGACGGTCGACGGCCACGACGATTCCCTTGGTCATGGAGGCGGAGACCACCCGTCCGGTCTTCCGGTTCCTCTTTCGCGCCCGTCTTTCCACCGACTCAGTCGCCATACTCTTTCCCTCGATAGACCATGGAGCGGGTAGTTCCGGGCAACTCCGCCCCGTCTCGACTCACTGCTGTTGCTGCCGTATCTCCGTTAAAATCGTCTTGACCCGGGCCAGATCCCTCCGGATCTTCCGGATCTTGGTGCGATTCTCCAGTTGTCCCGTGGCCTTTTGGAACCGCAGTCGGAAGATCTGCTCAGAGAGCGCCTGGCCCTCCGTTTCCAGGTCCTCCAATGACATCTCTCTCAGCTTGGATGCGTTCATGTCGAATCCAGCCGGGTCACGAAACGAGTCCGCAATGGTAGTTTGTTGGCTGCCAACCGCATGGCTTCCTTCGCCATGTCGTGGGGCAGCCCCTCCATTTCATAGAGGATGGAACCGGGCCGCACCAC
Organism: Acidobacteriota bacterium; assembly: GCA_965231825.1. GTDB lineage: Bacteria > Acidobacteriota > UBA6911 > RPQK01 > JAJDTT01 > JAJDTT01. The sequence goes on from OZ246889.1 coordinate 1,244,880, forward strand.
CGCTACCCATCCCGTGGGAGCACCTTTCCCTTTGCCCATTCTGGTCTCGGCCGGTTTCTTGGTAATCGGCTTGTCGGGAAAGACCCGAATCCAGATTTTGCCTCCTCGCCGGACGTAACGGGTCATTGCGATTCGGGCCGCCTCGATCTGCCGGTCGGTGATCCAACCCGGCTGCATGGCCTTGAGACCGAATTCGCCGAACGACATGGTGCTGCCACGGTGAGCCTTGCCCGTCATTCTCCCCTTCTGCTGTTTTCGGTACTTGACCTTCTTCGGCATCAACATGGCTGCAATAACTCCCGTTCAATTGGACTGGGGCGATCCCTCGCTCCCGAAGACCTCACCCTTGTAGACCCACACCTTGACGCCGATGACGCCATAGGTGGTGAAGGCTTCAGCGAAGCCATGGTCGATTCGGGCGCGCAAGGTGTGCAGAGGCAGCCGGCCGTGGAGATACCACTCGGCTCTGGCGATCTCGGCGCCGTTGAGCCGTCCTCCGCACCGGACCTTGACCCCCTGCGCTCCAAAACGCACTGCAGTCTCTACGGCGCGGCGCATGGCTCTGCGGAAGGCCACCCGGCGCAACAACTGCTGGGAGATGGACTCGGCCACCAGCTGCGCATCCGTCTCAGGCTTCTGTTCCTCCTGAATGTTGATGTACACCTCCCGCCCGGTGGCGGCCTGGAGATCGGTCTTCAACCTGTCGATTTCGCTGCCCTTGCGACCGATGATGATCCCGGGACGAGCCGTTTTCACGATGACCGTGAGCTTGTTGGCCGCCATCCGCTCGATCTCAATGGAGGAGATCCCGGCGTGGTAGAACTGCCGCTTCAGATTCTTCTTGATATGAAGATCCTCGTGCAGCAGATCTCCGTAGTTCCTTTCCGCATACCAGCGAGAGCGCCACGTATTGATGTAACCCAAGCGGAACCCGTACGGGTGGACTTTCTGACCCAAAGTGCGCCTCCTATGACTTTCCGTCCGAAACCCGAATCGTAATATGGCTCTGGCGCCGCCGCTCGCGGAAGGCCCGCCCCATGGGAACGGGGCGCATCCTGAAACGCCACTTGGTCGGTCCCAAGTCGACGAAGGCCTCCTTCACGAACAGCTCATCCACGTCGAGGAGCGACGACTGCTGTTCGGCGTTGGCGATGGCCGAACGCAACACCTTGGAGATGGGGCGAGCCGCTCTTTTCCCCGAAAAACGGAGAATGTCCAACGCCGCCTCCACCTTCCGGCCCCGAATCAGATCGATGACCAAACGCGCCTTCTGGGGCGACCCTTTTACGTATTTTGCCGTTGCCGATGCTTCCACAAGTCCTGCTCCGCAACCTCTGCCGTCGATCCGGCCGCTGCCGGATCCTTCGATTTCCTGCCGATGGCACTAGCGCATCCTGGCCATGCGCTCCGATCTTCGAATGTGTCCCCTGAAATTTCTTGTGGGGGCGAATTCTCCCAGCTTATGTCCCACCACGTTCTCGGTGATGTAGATGGGAATGAACTTCTTGCCGTTGTGAACGGCGATCGTGTGCCCCACCATTTCCGGCGTGATGGTCGATCTCCGGGACCAGGTCCGAATGACCGCCCTCTCGTTGGTCTCATTCAGGTGACGCAGTTTCTTGACCAAGTGAGCGTCCACGAAGGGACCCTTTTTGACCGACCTGGGCATGGATCCTCCTACTTCTTTCTCCGCCGGACAATCATCTTCCCGGTCCGGTTGTTCTTCCGGGTCCGATAGCCTTTCGTCTTCCAACCCCAGGGAGAGGTGGGATGACGTCCACCGGAACTCTTCCCTTCGCCTCCGCCCATGGGATGGTCGACCGGGTTCATGGCCACACCTCGAACCTTCGGTCGTCGCCCGCGCCAACGGTTGGCCCCGGCCTTTCCCAGAGAGACGTTCTCGTGATCGACGTTTCCCACTTGACCGATGGTGGCTCGGCAGAGGACGTGAACCTTGCGCACCTCGCCCGAAGGCAGCTTGATCTGAGCGTACTTGCCCTCTTTGGCCAGCAACTGGGCGCTGCCGCCCGCGGACCGCACCATCTGACCTCCCCGGCCCTGGGTCAGTTCGATGTTATGGATCATGGTTCCCAACGGGATGTTGGCGATGGGCAGGCAATTGCCCGGAATGATGTCCACCGCCGGTCCCGAGACCACCTCGTCTCCCACATTCAGTCCGTTGGGGGCCAGGATGTAACGCTTCTCTCCATCCAAGTAGTGGAGGCGGGCGATCCGGGCGCTCCGATTGGGGTCGTATTCGATGGCGGCGACCCGCGCCGGGACCCCATCCTTGTTTCGCTTGAAGTCGATCACTCGATAGCGGCGCTTGTGGCCGCCTCCCCGGCGCCGGACGCAGATCTTTCCGTCGCTGTTGCGTCCGCTGATCCGCTTTTTCCCCCGGGTGAGGCGCTTGAGCGGCTTGATGTCGGTCAGATCCTCGCCGGTCTGAACGGTTCGGAATCTGGTGCCGGGTGACGTGGGCTTATAACTCTTCAATGGCATCGGTCTACACCGTGTCAAAAAATTCCGGCATATCCTGGCCGGGTTTCAGGGTCACGTAGGCCTTTTTCCAATGGGCCCGTCTTCCTCGATATTTGCCCATTCTCTTGACCTTCCCCCTGAAGTTGGCGGTTCGAACGGACTCGACCTCGACGTCGAAAATGCCCTGGACCGCCGCCTTCACCTGCCGCTTCGTGGCCTCGGGTCGAATCTTGAAGACCACCATCCGGCCATCGAGCTCGTCCTTTTGAATGGCCGCCTTCTCGGTAATATGGGGGAGCCTGAGAATATCGTACCTGCTCATGACCTCAGCAACACCTCCTGCAGTTCCAGCAATGAAGCCTTGCTAATCATCAGGACCTCGGCGTTCAGCAAGTCGTAGACGTTGACTCCGAGTGCCGGAACCATCTTGACTCCCGGCAGGTTTCGAGTGCTCAGGAACAGGTTCTGGTTGTCCTTCGAATCCACCACCAACAGCTTCCGCGTCAGGTCGAAGGTACCCATGACGTCCACGAATTTCCGGGTCTTGTGGCTGGACAACTCCAACGAGTCCAGAACCAGAAGCTTCTCATTCTTGAGCTTGTCCGAGAGGACCAGCCTGACCGCCCCTCGCCGTTTCTTTTTGGACAGCGACTGCGCGTAGTTTCTCGGCTTGGGACCGAAGGTGACACCCCCCGATCTCCAGAGGGGACTTCTGATGGTTCCGGCACGGGCCCGTCCGGTTCCTTTTTGCCGCCATGGTTTCCGGCCGCCTCCGCGCACCTCGGCACGAGTCTTGGTGGAGTGGGAACCCTTGCGCCGGCCGGCCAGGAAAGCAGTCACCGCTTCCCACAGCAAGGACTCGGACGCTTGGTAGTCGAATACCTGATGGGAGAGGGCCAGTGTCTCCACGACCTCGTTTCTCAGATTTCTGACCTGGATTTCCGGCGTCGCCTCCGTCAATTCCGCCTCCCGGAACGAACAATGGTGAGGTAGTGAGCCCGGCTGCCCGGCACCGAGCCCTTGACCAGCAGAAGATGGTTTTCTTCGTCCACCTTGACCACCTTCAGATTTTGAATGGTGACCCGCTTGTTCCCCATCCGCCCGGGCAGGCGGGTCCCTGGGAAGACTCGACTGGGCGATGCGCTCTGGCCGATGGAGCCTGGAGCCCGATGAAACATGGATCCATGGGACGCCCGCCCCCCGCTGAAACCGTGGCGCTTGATCACGCCCTGGAAACCGCGGCCCTTGCTGTTGCCCACGACGTTGACGGTGTCGTCAGCTTGAAAAACTTGATGGACCAGCACCTCGTCCCCCACGTCCAAGGGCGTCTCTGAAGCCTCTTCGTAGGCAAACTCGCGCAGGATCCGGGTCGGCGGCGAGCCTGCTTTTCGCAAGTGGCCCTTCACCCCCATAGTGAGGCGCCGGACGCCGGATTCGATAAAACCCAGCTGAAGTGCGGCGTAGCCCTCCTTCTCGGGGGTCTTCTTCTGGACCACGATGCAAGGACCGGTCCGAAGCACCGTCACCGGAATGACTTGACCCGCTTCGTCAAAGAGCTGGGTCATTCCCACTTTTTTGCCGATCATCCCTTGGAGCATGGCTATTCCTTCTCGGCTCCGTAGGCCTTGATCTCCACGTCGATGGCGGCCGGAAGATCCAGCTTCATCAAGGCGTCCACCGTCTGCGGCGTCGGCTCGAGGATGTCCACGAGGCGCTTGTGAGTCCTGATTTCGAACTGCTCCCGGGACTTCTTGTCCACGTGGGGAGAGCGCAAGACGGTGTAGCGGCCGATGCGGGTGGGCAACGGGATCGGTCCCGAAACCCGGGCACCGGTGCGGCGCGCGATATCCACGATCTCACCGGTGGAATGGTCCAGGACCCGGTGGTCGTAAGCCTTGAGTCGGATGCGGATCTTCTCGTTGTTCATGCTGTTGGGCCTACTCCAGGATCCGGGTGATGGTTCCGGCGCCCACCGTGTGTCCGCCTTCGCGGATGGCGAAACGCAGGCCCCGTTCCATGGCGATGGGCGTGATCAACTCGAACTCGATCGACACGTTGTCCCCCGGCATCACCATCTCCGTCCCGGCCGGCAACGTCACGTTCCCCGTCACGTCCGTCGTTCGAAAGTAAAACTGCGGCCGGTACCCCGTGAAAAACGGCGTGTGCCGCCCGCCTTCCTCCCGGGTCAGTATGTACGCTTCTGCCTGGCATTTCGTGTGCGGCGTGATCGATCCCGCGGCCGCCACCACCTGGCCCCGCTCCACGTCCGTCTTCGCCGTCCCCCGCAACAACAACCCCACGTTGTCCCCCGCCTGACCTTCGTCCAGCAGCTTGCGGAACATCTCCACGCCCGTCACCACCCGCTTCATCGTCGGACGGATCCCCACGATCTCCATCTCCGTCCCCACCTTGATCTTCCCACGCTCCACCCGGCCCGTCACCACCGTGCCCCGGCCGCTGATGGAGAAAATGTCTTCGATCGGCATCAAAAACGGCTTGTCCACCTCCCGCTCCGGCAGCGGCACGTACGCGTCCACCGCATCCATCAACTCCCGGATCTGGTCCTGCGCCGCCGCGCTTCCCTCCATCGCCTGCAACGCACTCCCGTGCACCACCGGAATGTCGTCCCCCGGAAACTCGTACTGGCTCAGCAGCTCCCGCACCTCCAACTCCACCAGCTCCAGCAGCTCCTCGTCATCCACCATGTCCACCTTGTTCAGGAAGACCACGATGGAGGGCACTCCCACCTGCCGGGCCAGCAGAATGTGCTCGCGCGTCTGCGGCATCGGTCCGTCCGCCGCCGAGACCACCAGGATCGCCCCGTCCATCTGGGCCGCTCCCGTGATCATGTTCTTGATGTAGTCCGCGTGACCCGGACAGTCCACGTGCGCGTAGTGGCGCTCGCTGGTCTCGTACTCCACGTGCGCCACCGCGATGGTGATCCCGCGCTCCCGCTCTTCCGGCGCGTTGTCGATGGAATCGAAATCCCGGATCTCCACGTTCGGATTATCGGAACTCAACACCTGCGTGATCGCCGACGTCAACGTCGTCTTGCCGTGATCCACGTGCCCAATGGTTCCAATGTTCACGTGCGGCTTCGTGCGCTGAAACTTCTCCTTCGCCATCTCGTCCTCTTTTCCGAATTCAGTCGATCCTGATCGACGTCGCTTCCATGTCCCTCCGGGACGGTTCAACCTGACCGGGTCAAAAGCCGGCCGTGGGTTCGTGCCACCTGTTCTTCCACGACTTGCCTGGGGACCTGTTCATACCGCTCGAAGTGCATGGTATAGGTCGCTCTCCCTTGCGTTATCGAGCGCAGTCCTGTGGCGTAGCCGAACATGGTCTCCAAGGCCACGTAGGCCGTGATCACCTGGCTCCCTCCTCTGGGCTGCAACTGGGCGACTCGACCCCGGCGGCCGTTGAGGTCTCCGATGACCTCGCCCATGTACTCCTGGGGCACCACCACCTCGACCTTCACCACCGGTTCCAGGAGGATGGGGTCCGCCTTCCGGACGGCTTCCTTGAAGGCCATGGAGCCCGCGATCTTGAACGCGATCTCCGACGAGTCCACGTCATGAGATGAGCCGTCCAACAGGGTCACCTTGATGTTCTGCATCTCGCAGCCGGCCAGGAGCCCGCCTTCCATGGCCTCCCGCACACCGGCCTTCACCGCCGAAATGAATTCTCGGGGGATCACGCCGCCGGTGCTCACATCCTCGAACAGGAACCCGTTCTCGGACTCGCCCGGCTCCAAGGGTTCGACCCGGACCGTGGCGTCGCCGTACTGTCCCCGGCCACCGGTCTGGCGGACGTAACGGCCGCGCCCTTCGGCTGTCCCCAGAATGCTCTCCCTGTATGCTACGTGAGGCTTGCCCACGTTGGCGCCGACTCCGAACTCGCGCAGCAGCCGGTCCACGATGATCTCCAAATGCAGCTCTCCCATGCCCGAAATCAGGGTCTGTCCCGTTTCCGAATCGGTGTGAGTCCGAAAAGTAGGATCCTCCTGAACCAGCTTCGCCAGTGCGAATCCCAGCCTGTCCTGGTCGGGGCGCGTCTTGGGCTCGATCGCCACCGAGATCACGGGAGCCGGGAATTCCATGGACTCCAGCAACACGGGCCGGACCGGATCGCAAATCGTGTCTCCCGTCGCCACCGTCTTGAGTCCCACGACGGCGGCGATGTCGCCGGTGCCGAGCTCCGTGAGTTCCTCCCGCTTGTTGGCGTGCATCTTGAGCAATCGGCCCACTCGCTCTTCCCGGCCGGAAGCCGAGTTGTAAACCTTCGAACTGGCCTTCAGGCATCCGGAGTACACGCGGACGAACGCCAGTTGTCCGACGAACGGGTCGCCCATGATCTTGAATACGAGGGCCGAAAAAGGGTCGTCCTGGGAGGCTCGGGGAGTCACCGGATCTCCCGTGACCGGGTCGGCTCCTTCCGGTGGGGGCACCTCCAGCGGTGAGGGCAGGAAGTCGACGATGCCGTCCAGCAGGGGTTGCACACCCTTGTTCTTGAAAGCGGCGCCGCAGAGGCAGGGAGTGAAGCTGCCCTGGCAGGTCCCCAATCGCAGCGCCCGCCTGAGGGAGTCGGGATCGATGACCTCGCCGTGCACGTACTTTTCCAGCAACTGCTCGTCGACTTCGACGACGGTTTCCACCATCTTTTCGCGCCAGTGCTCCGCCACCTCCTGCCATTCCTCAGGAATATCGCCTTCCACGAAATCGGCGCCCAAGGTCTCGGCTTCGTACCGGATGGCCTTGCGGGAGATCAGGTCGATGACGCCTTCGAAGGATTCCTCCTGGCCCAAGGGAATCTGGACCGGAACCGGGTTTGCTCCCAGCTTCAGCGTCATGGACTCCATTGCAGCGAAGAAATCGGCTCCCATCCGGTCCATCTTGTTCATGAAGGCGATCCGGGGAACCCGATACTTGTCCGCTTGTCGCCAGACGGCCTCGGACTGGGGCTCGACGCCCGCGACGGCGTCGAAAACGGCAATAGCGCCGTCCAGTACCCGCAGGGATCGTTCGACCTCGGCCGTGAAGTCTACGTGGCCCGGAGTGTCGATGATGTTGATGCGGAAATTCTTCCAGTGGCAGGTCGTTGCGGCGGAGGTGATGGTGATACCCCGTTCCTGTTCCTGGGGCATCCAGTCCATGGTGGCGGTTCCTTCGTGCACTTCACCCAGCTTGTAGGTGATTCCCGTGTAGTAGAGAATCCGCTCGGTAGTCGTCGTCTTACCGGCATCGATGTGGGCCATGATGCCGATATTTCGCGTCCTTTCGAGCGCAGATTGAGTGGCCACTGTACTGATCTTCCCTTGATGCAAGCCCCGCTGGTAATCGGGTCCTTCCCTCTCACCATCGGTAGTGTGCGAAGGCACGGTTGGCCTCGGCCATCCGGTGCACGTCCATCTTCCTGCGAACGGCTCCGCCGCGGTCATTCGCGGCGTCGGCGAGCTCGTTGGCCAGCCTCTCCCTCATGGTTGTTTCGTGACGGGCCCGGGCATAGCCCACCAGCCAACGAATGGCCAGCGAGGTCTGCCGCCGGGTGCTGACTTCGATGGGAACCTGATAGGTCGATCCCCCCACCCGTCGGGACTTGGTCTCCACCATGGGCTTGACCCTGTCCACCGCCTTCTTGAAAATCCTCAACGGATCTTCTCCCGTCCTCTCCTGGATCAGGTTCATGGCGGCGTAGAAGTTTTTCTCGGAAATACTTTTCTTTCCCCGCGCCATGGCCTGATTGATGAAACGGCTCACCAACCGGCTGCTGTACACGGGATCGGGAGCCACGTCTCGCTTGGGGACATCCCGTCTTCTAGACATCTCAATGACTCCCGGACACAAAGCAAGCTGCGACAGAACTCGGCGTCGATGCAGCTGTTGAAGATCCAGCTAACCCTTGGGGCGCTTGGCGCCGTACTTGGAGCGGCTGTTGTTACGATTTTCTACGCCGGCCGTGTCCAAGGTCCCGCGGATCACGTGGTAGCGCACTCCCGGCAGGTCCTTCACCCGGCCACCACGAATGAGCACGATGGAGTGCTCCTGCAGATTGTGTCCCTCACCTGGAATATAAGTGGTGACTTCGATCCCGTTGGTCAAGCGGACCCGGGTCACTTTTCGAAGCGCCGAGTTGGGTTTCTTCGGTGTCTGCGTGTAAACGCGAACACAGACTCCACGTCTTTGCGGACAAGACTGCAGCGCTGGACTCTTGGTCTTGGTTCGCATCGGTTTGCGACCCTTGCGAACCAACTGATTGAACGTCGGCATCGATGCCACCCACTCCTGGAACTGCCCATCGGCGCCGACTTCGACGCTTGGCGTGAGAGCAGAACGAACCCTATAAGACAAAAAAGGATGCCCTTGAGGCATCCGCACTCGACCCACCCACGCCATGATAGGCGAGTGAATACTAGCGTCAGGAACAATCCCGTGTCAAGCCGGGAAACAAGTTATTATATGCGTCCGTGATCGCCTTGACAAAACAGGTTCCACGGTTGAACCGAGGAACCGGCAAAGGAGATGGCGGTTCGGCCCCGGGGCGTCCCGGCCGCGGCTCGGACGGCTCGTCCCCGGTTCCGTCGCCGTTGATCGCCGCCTACACGCTGGCCTATACCCTTGCCCTGATCCTTTGGCTCCCCTTCCGCCTCTTTCGTTATCTCCGGGGCCATCGTCCCGTTCCCTTCCGGAAGAGGATGATGGTTCCCGATGGCTCCTCCTCACCGGATTTCGCCCGGACCCGACTCTGGGTCCACGCCGTCTCGGTGGGAGAGGTCAACTCGATTCGCCCCTTGATAGATGCTCTGAGCCTGAAATCGTCTCAACTGTGCATCTCCACCACGACTGAGACGGGGCAGCGCCTGGCCCGCCAGGTATTCGGCGACCGGGCCCGGATCTTCTATTTTCCCCTGGACTGGCCCTGGCTCTGCAGGAGGTTTCTCAGGAGCTTGAATCCGGCGGCGGTCCTGGTGGTGGAAACGGAGCTCTGGCCCGGGCTCATCGTCGCTGCCCATGAGTTGGGCGTCCCCGTAGTCCTCATCAACGGCAGGATCTCCGACCGGTCGTTCGCTCGCTACCAGTACTTTCGGCGCTCGCTGCGGCCTTTTCTCCAACAGTTGGAACGTCTTTGCATGCAGTCGCCCCAGGACCGGGATCGGATCGTCGAACTGGGGTCGGTTGCATCCAGAACCTGCTCGGTCGGGAATCTGAAGTACGATTACAGCCTGGACCCGGACGCTGGACAGGCGGCATTGACGCGACGGATTCGGAGCCTTTTCGGAGCCGATCCCATCTGGGTCTGCGGCAGCACCCGTGAGGGAGAGGAGGAGCAACTTCTGGACGCTTTCCGCGAGATCAGACCGGAATACCCTCATCTCCGCATGGTGATGGCTCCCAGACACCCCCGGAGGGCGTCCGAGATCTCCGGCTTGCTTCGTCAAAGGGGCCTCGTCCACCTGAAACGGAGCCGCCTCAACGGTTTCCGGGACGCCGGTTCCTCCGGCCGGCCCGACGTGCTGGTGCTGGACACAATTGGCGAGTTGGCCCACGTCTATGAATTGGCTTTGGTGGTCTTCGTGGGGGGCAGTCTCGTGACGTGGGGGGGGCACAACATCATCGAGGCGGCGCACTTCGGCAAGCCGATACTCGTGGGGCCTCACATGCACAACTTCCGGGAGATGGCTCGCACTTTCCTGGATGGGGGTGCGGCGTTGCAGGTCCGGAACTCGGGGGACTTGGCTCGGCGACTGAGGGAACTCCTGGGGAGTGTGGCGGCCCGCCGGAGACTGGGCCGCAACGCCCGCCGGATCCTTCGAGACCATCGAGGCGCCGTGGGCCGAACGGTTCGCATCGTGGAGGAGTACCTGGGTCCGGGCGCCGGTTCCTGAGAACGCATGTGGGCTCTTCTTTCCCAACTCTACTCCCTGGCCATGCGGGTCAGAGCGTTGCTCTACCGGCACGGTGTCATTTCGCGCAGGCGCCTTCGCAACCCGGTGATCAGCGTCGGGAATCTGACGGTGGGGGGAACCGGAAAGACACCCTTCGTGGCCTACTTGGCCGGCGTGCTCAAGAAGGCGGGTTACCAGCCGGTCATCCTGAGCCGCGGCTACCGGGGAAAGGCCGAGCACTCGACTCTGGTGGTCAGCGACGGCAGGAAGATTCTGTGCGACGCGGCCAGCAGCGGGGACGAGCCCTTTCTTCTGGCCGGTCAGCTTCCCGGGGTCCGCGTCGCGGTCGGAAAGGACCGGCACCGCTCGGGAACCTTGGTGGAACAGGACGCCGGCGACAAGGTCGTCCACATTCTGGATGACGGTTTCCAGCACCTGCGGCTGAAGCGCAACCTGGACATCCTGCTGGTGGATGCCACCGATCCTTTCGGCGGGGGCAAGCTTCTGCCGGCGGGACGCCTCCGGGAGCCTCTGGCCGCCATGGGCCGCGCCGATCTGGTGGTCATCACCCGTTCCCACCTGTTGGGGGAGATCGACGATCTGGAGGCGGTGATCCGGGGACACAACAAGCTGACGCCCATCTCCTACTTCTATCATGATGTTGTCGGCGTCTTCGATCTGAAGAGCGGGAGGCAATTCCGGACCCGAGATTTCATGGGCAGGCGGGTCGTTGCCCTGGCGGCCATCGGAAACCCCGGACTCTTCGTCCAGGACCTGGAGCACTACCAGATGGACATCCGGCACCAGCTCCTGTTTCCCGATCATCACCCGTACAGTCAGGGTGATCTGGATCAAGCTTTGGAAAGGCTGGATGAAAATGGAGCCGAGGCGGTGATGACGACGGAAAAGGACGCGGTCCGGCTCCAGGACCTGGAATTCGGCGACGGACAGATCTTCGTATTGAAGATCGAGGCCCTGCCCGAAGACCCGGTGGAGTACCGCAAGTTTCTCTTGGATGAGGTGGCCGGCCTTCCCCATCCGCACTGAAGCGGCGCTCATACAGCAAGGATGAAACAGGTTCTGGTTCGCTGCACCAACTGGATCGGAGATGCCGTCATGTCGCTGGCGGCCCTGAGGGAGCTGCGCCGCCTGCAGCCCCAGGCCAGGTTGACTCTGCTGGCCCGGGAATGGGTGGCTCCGATCTTCGAAGGACAAGGCGTGGCGGATCGCCTGGTCACGCTCCCGAACCGTTCCCTAGGGTTGGGGGGAGTTTTCCGCGTGGGACGGAGGCTCCAGGGCTTCGACACGGCAGTCCTTTTCCAGAACGCTTTCGAAGCGGCGCTGCTGGCGCTGACGGCGCGCATTCCGAATCGGATCGGCTACGCCACCGACGGACGGAGGCTCCTGCTGACCCGAGGGGTTCGCCCGCGAATCAAGCACCTGGGACGTCACCAGACCTTCTACTATCTGGATCTGCTGTACCAGGCCGGTGTCTCGCCCATCGACTACCTGAGTGACTCCTCCTTCCGTCCCGACATCCACCTCTCCCCCTCCCAGGCGCAACTGGAGTCGGCCGATTCCCTGCTCAGTGAGGCGGGCGCCGGCGGCGGCAGGCCCTTGGTGGGGCTGAATCCGGGAGCGGCCTTCGGTTCCGCCAAGCGATGGTTCCCGGAGCGCTACGCGGAGGTGGCCGATCGTCTGATCGACGAGTTGGGGGCCGAGGTCGTGCTCCTGGGCTCCAGTTCGGAGACGGGGATTGCGGTCCAGGTCCGGGAGAGGATGAAGCGGACTCCCCGAGTCCTGGTGGGACGGACCTCGCTCTCCGCTCTCATCGGGGTGCTGGCCCGGTGCCGGTTGTTTCTGGGAAACGATTCGGGTCCCATGCATCTTTCGGCGGCGCTGGGAGTGCCGCTGGTGGCGGTGTTCGGATCCACGGACGAGGTAGCCACGGGACCCTACAGTCCGGACGCCGCCGTCATTCACAAGCATGTGGAATGCAGCCCCTGTCTGCTCCGGGAGTGCCCCATCGACCTGCGCTGCTTCGATCGCATTCACGCCGGAGAGGTGTACCAAGCGGCCCGGCGCCTGTTGACCGAACATCAGGATCCGAGACGCCCGTGATACGATGAGTTGCCTTCTCGAGGGGCCCGTCCTATGCTCCGACACTTCTCTTCCGCCGCTTACGGCAGCCCCCGCCCCGCTGCTCCTCCCGCTCCGAACTGCCCGGAAAAGATCCTGATCGTCCGGTTGGGCGCGCTGGGCGACATCGTTCACACCCTGCCGGCCCAACAGCGGATCCACCGCCGCTTCCCCGATTGTGAGATCCACTGGCTCGTCGAGCCCCACTACCACGGCTTGCTGGAGACCGTTCCCGGCATCCATCGAATCTGGACCGCCGACACCAAGCGCTGGCGGCGCCGGCCGCGAACGGCGTTGGACCTGATCCATCTGATCCGTGCGCTGCGGCGGGAGCGCTTCGACTTGGCGTTGGACTTTCAGGGCCTGATCAAGTCGGCATTCCTGGCTCGTCTCTCCGGCGCCGGGAGGCGGATGGGATTCTGCCGGGAACGATGCCGTGAGCCGGCGGCGGCCGGGTTCTATACCAAACCCGTCCGGACCCGCGGAGATGGCCACGTCATCGATCTGAACCTGGAACTGGCGGAGTCGTTGGGCTGCGCCGGGGAGCCCACGGCCAGGGTGCCCTTTCGGATCCCGACCGAGGCGAAGCGATACGTCGACGAACGGCTTCAGGCTGTTGGCGGCGGCCGGCCGGTCCTGTTGAATCCGGGAGCCGGGTGGCCCACCAAGCTCTGGCCCGCCCGCAAGTTCGCCCGCCTGGGCTCGGAGATCCGGCGGCAGCTGAATCTTCCGGTGCTCTTCACCTACGGTCCGGGAGAGGAAAATCTGATCGGCGAGATCCGGGATTGTTCCCGGCCCGGGGCCGTGGTCAGTTTTCCCACCACGATCCTGGAACTGGCGGCCCTCTGCCGGCGCTCCCGCCTGATGGTGGCGGGAGACACGGGCCCCCTTCATCTGGCCGTGGCGATGGGAACCCCGGCGGTGGCGGTGATGGGTCCCTCCATTGCCCGGCGCAACGGACCCTTTCACCCGGAGGATCGGATCGTCAAGCGTTACCTCTACTGCTCGGACTGCAACAAGCGGAGTTGCGGGGAGTTCATCTGCATGAACATTTCCGTGGAACAGGTCTTCCGGGCGGTCCGCCGCCGGCTGTCGGCGGCGATGAGGGGGCCGGCGCCCCGATGACTCTGGTACAGAGAATCCGGGTTCCCGCCGGTCTCGCCTTCGGGCTTGTCCTTTTCGTGTTCGCCCAGCCGCGTCCGGACCTGTTCTGGATCGGGATGCCGGTCGCGGCGCTGGGCGCCTGCATCCGCCTCTGGGCCTCGGGACACCTGGACAAGTGGCGGGGACTGGCCCGGACGGGCCCCTACCGCCTGACCCGGAATCCGCTCTATCTCGGGTCCTTTCTGGCCGGGCTCGGTTTCACCGTGGCGGCGGGAGAGATCTGGCTGCTCGTGGCCTATCTCGTTCTGTTTGCGGGGATCTATTGGCCGGTGATGCTCCGTGAAGAGGGGGAACTGCTCAGCCACTACGGGGGCGACTACGCCGCCTATGCGGCAAGCGTGCCCAGATTCTTTCCGTTTTGGTTCCCGGTCCCGGCCATGGCGGAAACCGAAAAGACCTCCCGCTTCCGGTGGCAGCTCTTCCTCAGGAACCGGGAGTATCGTTTCCTCATTTCGGCCGTCGTGGCCGGAATCATTTTCGTCTGGAAAATGGGATGACGCGCGGAATGGCCGCCTCCCGGCGATGGGCACACCCATTGGGCGCCGTTTTGCTGGTTCTGACGGCCGCCTTCTTTTGTTTCTCGCTTTCGGCTGGGTCCGGGACGACGCGTCCTCTGCTGGATCGGGGCGCCCACTACAGAGCTCCCTTCCAGGCCGGGGAGCAGTTGCGATACGAGGTCAACTGGAAGCCCCTGTTCGCCTCTCCGGCCTTCAAGGCGGGAGAGTTGACCTTCACCGTAAAGCGTTCCCGGTATCGGAAGAGACCGGCCTGGACCATCACCATGGAGGCCGTCTCGGCAGGCAGGCTGGTGGAAGTCGCAAAAATTTCGGTGCGGAATCGTTTCGAATCCGTTATCGATGCGCGGAATTTCCATTCCTACCGGATCTTCCGGAAGCACCGCGAGGGGAAACGCAAGCGCGATCTGCTCTCCGTCTTCGACTACCGCAGGAACATCGCGCACTTTCGCGATCTGGACGTGTCCCGGAATCCGCCGCGGGAGCTTCACAATCGCACCTCAGATGGGATTCCGGGGCCGGTCACCGACCTGCTCTCGGTTATCTATGTGGCCAGGCTCCATCGTCTGGAGGACGCGAGCCGGTACCGTGCGCATCTGGCCGACCGGGGCAGGTTCAAGGAGATGCTGGTCCGGGTCGAGGAGCGGGAGAAGGTCAAGCTTCGGATCGGGGTTTTCGACACCGTTCGACTCCGAGTGGAAGGGGGAATCCTCTCCAAGGGGAGGCCGTTGCGGGTCTGGTACTCCCGGGACCGGCTTCGAGTACCCGTCAAGTTCGAGGCCGAGGTCAAGTTCGGCCGGGTCTACGGCGAACTCATCGGACTGGAGGCGGGCGCCGTGGGCCGAAGTCTGATTCGTTCCCGTTAGTCGGAAGTTCCAGCCCTATTTCCCCCTAAAATCGAGCTAAGTGGTTGATTTGCTTACGGAACTGGTGTTGACTGGGTTTATTTGTGTTCCCATGTAATAGAGTGTCTATCATGTTGTATTTGAGAACTATATGATCTATACTAGTTGCCATGTACATCGACACTGTCCCCAACCGCAACTCCCGCCCTGCCATCCTCCTGCGCGAAGGCTGGCGCGAAGGGAAACGTGTCCGCAAACGCACCATCGCCAACCTCACCAACTGGCCCCACGACAAGATCGAACGACTTCGTCTCGTCCTCAAGAACGTCCCTGTCGTTCATCCCGATGAGCTCTTCGTCATCGAACGCTCCCTCCCCCATGGTCATGTCGAGATGGTGCTGCAAGCCATGCGCCGCCTGAAGCTCCCCGCTCTTATCGATTCCAAGCCCTCGCGCCAGCGCGATCTGGTCCTGGCCCTGATCATCCAGCGCTTGCTGCATCCCGCCTCCAAGCTCGCCACCACCCGGCTCTGGCACACGACCACCCTGGCCTCCGAGCTCTCCCTGCAAGACGCCGACGAGAACGACCTGTACGGGGCCATGGACTGGTTGCTCCAACGTCAGGACCGGATCGAGAAGAAGCTGGCCCGGCGACATCTGTCCGAAGGGGATCACGTCCTTTACGACGTCTCCAGCAGCTACTATGAAGGGCACACCTGTTCCTTGGCCCGGTTCGGCCACAGCCGGGACGGCAAGCGCGGCCAGCCCATCATCGTCTACGGGGTGATGGCGGATCGGGCGGGACGGCCGGTGGCCGTCCAGGCCTATCCCGGCAACACGGGGGATCCGACCACGGTGCCGGATCAAGTGGAGACGTTGCGCCAGCGGTTCGGGTTGAAGCGGGTGGTGCTGGTCGGGGACCGAGGGCTACTGACCGAGACCCAGGTCAAGCATCTGAAGCGCCATCCCGGACTGGGTTGGATCTCGGCCCTGCGCCATACGGCCATCCGCGAACTGGTGGAAACGAAAGCAGTTCAACTCTCGCTCTTTGATGAGCGTCACTTGGCGGAGATCCGGACCGAGGCCTATCCGGGCGAACGGCTCGTCGTTTGTCACAACCCGATGCTGGGGGAGTATCGGCGCCGCAAACGGGAGCGCCTGTTGGCGGCGACGGAGGAAAAGTTGGCCAAGATCGCCCGGGAGGTGGCCCGGCGCACCAAGACGCCCTTGTTGGCGCCCCAGATTGCCGAGAAGGTGGGTCGGGTCAAGAACCGGTACAAGGTGGCCAAGCACTTCGAAATGGTGATCGAGGACGGGCGTTTCGAGTACGCTCGGCGCACTGAGGCTATCGTCCGCGAGGCGCAACTGGACGGATTCTACATCCTGCGCACCAGTGAGCCACAAAAGCGGCTGTCGACGGCCGACGTGGTGCGCAGCTACAAGAACCTGGCGAACGTGGAGCGGGCGTTCCGCTCTTTGAAGACCGTGAACTTGCAGATCCGTCCCATCCGCCACCGGGCGGAGACCCGGGTGCGATCACACCTGTTCCTGTGCGTGCTGTCCTACTACGTCGAGTGGCATCTGCGCCGAGCCTTGGCCCCGTTGCTGTTTGATGACGAGGACCTGGAGGCGCATCGCGCTCGACGGGATCCGGTGCTGAAAGCCCAGCCGTCGGCATCGGCAAAACGCAAGAAGGCGAAGCGGGAAACCGAGGACGGACTGCCGATCCAGAGCTTCAAGACACTGATGGCTGAGATGGGGACGCGTGCCCGTCACCAGTGCCGAACGGCCTCGGACCCGGACGGTCCAAAGTTGCAACGACTGACGGAACCGACACCGCTGCAGCACCGGGCGCTGGAGTTGGTCAGGGTGTTCCCAGTGGACAACTAGTCCGATTCGTCGGTTATCCCTTTATAATCAGGGAGTTATCTTGTCTCTGAGTCTGGAACTTCGGGTTAGTCACTTGCTCGTCTCCCGGGATTTGAAGTGGCGGGCACGTCGAGGCCGCCGCGTGAAACAAGTTCCACCTGATCCTCCGGTGATAGAATGTCGTCGGCCTGAGAAGCAGGGTGGGCGATCGCCTTCCGGCAGACGCCGGGCGGAGGAAAGTCCGAACACCTCAGGGCAGCGTGCTTCCTAACGGGAAGGGGGGGTAACCCCACGGAAAGTGCCACAGAAAAGATACCGCCTTCGGTCCCGCCATCGGGACCGGGGGTAAGGGTGAAATGGCGGGGTAAGAGCCCACCGCTTCGATGGTGACGTCGAAGGCACGGTAAACCCCACGCGGTGCAAGGCCAAATAGGCTCCGTACGAGTTGGCCCGGCTCATTCGCCGGCCCCCGGGCCGGGCGGAGGCGGAGCGGGTAGGCCGCCCGAGGGCCGGGGCGACCCGGCTCCTAGAGGAATGATCGCCGCCCAGGGCTTTCGCCCAGGGTACAGGATTCGGCTTACAGCCCTGCTTTTCAGGATCCAAATTCGTCCACTTCCTGCAATGACCAGCGAGACGCATCCATCAGGGTCCCCCGGCTACGAGGGTGGACTGACGGACATCGACGGCATACAGGTCGGGCATGCCGTCGACCCTCGGCGGCCCACGGGAGTCACCGTCGTCCTGCCGGAACGGGAAGTCATGGCCGGAGTGGACATTCGCGGCTCCGCTCCCGGCACCCGCGAAACCGCCCTGCTGGACCCTGTGCGCTCGGTGAAGCGCATCCATGCCCTGGTGCTCTCCGGTGGCAGCGCCTTCGGTCTGGACGCGGCCTCCGGAGTCGTCCGCTACCTGGAAGAACGGGGGGTGGGGTACCAGACGCCGGTGGCCAGGATTCCCATCGTGCCGTCGGCCATCCTCTTCGACTTGGCGCTGGGAGACGCCTCGATCCGCCCGGGGCCCGAATTGGGACGCCGGGCCTGCCGAAACGCCGCGGTCGGACCGGTCCCCGAGGGCAACGCCGGCGTGGGAGCCGGGGCCACCGTGGGCAAGATTCTGGGTCACGAATGCGCCATGAAAGGTGGCCTGGGTTCGGCGGCCGTCCGGGCCGGCCCCCTGATGGTGGCGGCCCTGGTGGCGGTCAATGCCGTGGGCGACGTCATCGATCCGGAGACGGGCAAGATCCTGGCGGGCGTCCGCGGGGCGGGCGGGCGCGGTTTCGCCGACACCATGAGAGTCCTGAAAGAACAGGGAATGCCGGCACGGCGACCGGGAGAAGGCGAGAATACGACCCTGGGCGTGGTCGCCACGAACGCCGAGTTCGACAAGGCGGCGCTGACAAAGATCGCTCAGATGTCACACGATGGTCTGGCCCGCGCCATCCGTCCCGTCCACATGCCCGCGGACGGCGATACCCTGTTCGCCTTTTCCACGGAGTCGATTCAAGGGCAGGACCTGGGTTTGGTCGGGGCTCTTGCGGCCCAAGTCACCGCCCGGGCCGTGGTCCGGGCTGTCCTCCAGGCCCAACCGCTTCCCGGTTACCCCTGCGCGTCGGACTTCCTGTAGGGATTCTCCTTTTTCGGCGGAATGACCAGCGGAAGGCCACAGCGTACGAGGCACCCGAGATCCTCCACCGGGATGCGGATTACGTCTTGGTCCGGGATCCGGGATGAACTTCCAAAGCTGTGGTACGTACCGGCGGGAAGATAAACTAGACTGACAGTGAGCTGGTGCGGAACACAAGGAGGAACCATGAAGCTGAAAGTCGTGATCCATGAAGCAGATGAGGGCGGGTACTGGGCGGAAGTGCCATCCATCCCAGGGTGTGCGACTCAGGGAGACTCGTTTGAAGATCTGCTAGGTAATCTCTATGAAGCCGTCGAGGGGTGTCTAGCTGTCGAGATCCAGGATATTCCTGTCTCCGAGACAGACAAAATCATCGAGATTGCCGTGTGAAAGCCGTCAGCGGCAAGCGATTTTGCCGATTGCTCGAGTCGCGAGGTTGGCAGTTGAAACGAGTCAGAGGCAGCCACCACATCTACGTGAAGATGGGGGCTCCCGCTCGTATCTCGGTCCCGGTACACTGCGGCACTCTGAAACGTGGTTTGCAGAGGCATCTGATGAAGATGGCTCAGATCAAGGATTCTGAGCTATGAAACCAAGCGGGGGGGGGCGAGATGGGGACAGTCTCGTTCTCGGCCTGTGCCGTCGGCCGGCGATACCCTGTTCGCGCTTTCCACCAAAACGGTACGAGGGCAGGACCTGGGTTTGGTCGGGGCTCTTGCGGCTCAAGTCACCGCCCGGGCAGTGGTCCGGGCCGTCCTCCAGGCCCAACCGCTTCCCGGTTACCCCTGCGCGTCGGACTTCCTGTAGAGGTTCTCTGTTAAGATAGGCCCCTCTCAGGTGGGGACGTAGCTCAGCTCGGAAGAGCGCCTGAATCGCACTCAGGAGGTCGTGGGTTCGAATCCCATCGTCTCCACCAATTTCACTTCCGAAGGTGTCCTACTTGACGATGCGTTTGAGGGCGGCCTGCAAGTCGCCAAGCGCATCGATCACTCGATCGTATCCCTCGAAGATCGTCACCCACGTGGCTTCGAGCTCTTGTACAGCGCCTCCGAACGACGCTTCAACCCCTCGCCGACATCGGTGAAACCGGCACGCATAAAACCGCCAAAACAAAGCAACACCAGCGGCGCAAGCACGCCGGTCAACCGGTCCGTGTTGTGGTAAAAGCAACTCGTCGCGCCCGCGGGTTCCAGATGCTGCGCCCGCATTGCAGCCAGGAGCCAGCGCGCTCCGAATGCCTTGCCCCAAGCAATGAGCCGGGGTGCTTCGAACGCGGAGACGGTCTCGGTGATTCGCACCTCCGCCGGCCCCATCCTGACCAGCAGATGTGCGGGCGAACCGATCCTGAAATCGGTCCGTGCCTGCGGCGTGAACGGATTCCACTCACCGTATCTCTCAACGTCTGTCAGAACCTCCCAGACCAAACCGACCGGTGCGTCGATCCGGATGCGTTCAGTCCGTACCTGCAGGTCGTCCATGCTCAGCACCGCCAGGGTCCACGAGGCTCCTGACTTACGCATCCGACCTCATCCAAAGCAGTCTCGACGCGGCTTGCAAGACGGAGGCAGTTCCCTTCTCGATTAGCTTTCTTTCCACAGGGGAATCAGGTGACACGATGGGCCCATAATCTCGAAACGTCGTGAATACTTCCGATTTCGGGAAAGTGGAGCGCCATGTTGGCGCCGCAGAGCGAATGGACCATATTGTCAATGTAAGTTGGCTCTACGAGGGATTCGATGCGCTCCGACGACGTGCCACGATTCCGGTGTCCAGATGCGCTATCAAGCGATCCCACCGGTATCCGTAGAAACTCTGCTAGGCGTTGATGTGATGAGTCCAACTCGTGCGTCCGCAGCACGAGTCGCCGATCCACGGGAATCGATCTGGTACACGTGTCAACGTGCCGGTTCCACGCATGTAGATACGCGGCTATCGAAAAAAGACCGAGATCCGCAAGATCTTGATCGTGACGAGTGTGCGGATACAATTCCGGCTTGAACCACCATCGGAGGAACTCCACAACGTCGCGGGGGACGTCACGGCCAACCAAATGGCCCATGATCGACCGGAGCCACGTGTAGCAGTCGCGAATCAGTACAATGAACCTCGCGGCAGGAAATACGGCCAACAGGTGACCGATAATGAACTGGTTCGCCCAAGCTACGTCATACTCGAGGTCGAGCCGGGCGGCCCGATCATGAAGATAGGACCCAATGGCCGCTGCCGAGAGTTCGCCTCGAGCCTCGCGAAGGATGATCTCAAGCGTCTCCGCACGCTCGGGCTCATGAGCAGCGCGGTAGCTGGCCGACAGCAGCCCAACGAGTGATGCTGTACCAGCTTTTGCCTGACCGACGCAGAATGCCTTAATTCGGACCGGACGGCGGTCTGCGATCATTCTTTCGAACTGTGGTGAATGCCTCAACTCAAGAACTCCGTCAAACTCGCGGAAGATCTTGCCACACGGAAGACCGAGATGCGCGGAAGACCGAGATGGGGACCGCGGAAGACCGAGATGGGGACAGTCCCGTTCTTGCTCTCGAGATGGGCGAGATGGGGACAGTCCCGTTCTCTCTCGCCCGCGTTCTCTCGAGATGGGGACAGTCCCGTTCTTGCGCCCCCGGGAACCCAACGTGGAGCATTTCTACGACCGGTCGCTGCCGGAGTTCGAGTGGCGCAAGCAGGGAAGCATCAACTTCACCGGAGGGTTGGGCCTTCGGCTGTTCTTGGGCGAGCGTCTTTTCGTGGCCCCGGAATTCAGAATCGGATTGATACCCGCGGTGCATTCCACAGTGGTTGTGGGCTACGCCTTTTGAGGGGACAGTCCGAACTCACGTTCTGGGATCCGGATTCTCTCCTGTGTTGCAAGTACCGACGATCGTCGTTTGGCCGTGGCGTCCGGAATCGACTGGCACAACCTGAATTAGCTGAGGGTTGCCCTGGGGAACGACAACCGCAGGGAGCGCCAGGTGTCCGCCCGATCAATCCGGAATCCGGATTCGGCATCGTGGAACGCCGGCCGGCGCTTCAGGCCGCGCTGGTGGAAAAGGGCCGCCTGGGGCCCGCCCCAACGATCCAATGCCGGCCAGTCTCTACGAAAGAAAGCGAGGCGAATTTCTTCTATCTCCTGCTCCTCGTCGGGTGTGAGGGGCTTTTGGCCCTTCGGCCAATGTCCTTGAGTCCAGCGGCTCAAGACCTTGTTGGCCCGCCCCGACCGGAGATCGTCGCGCGCGACGGCGACGACCCGGATGCGGCGTCCCTTCCGGCGCAGCGCCTGCCAGAGCGGCACGTGGCTCGATCCCCACGTCATCAGGTTCCGGTCGGTGTCGTAGCCGGGGTCCACGTAGACGAAGGTGATGGTCTCGGGCCCGATGGATATGGGGAGCTCCAGGGCAAAGTAACGGACCCAGACCGCCTTGTTTCCGGTGTAGTAACGACGGGGAAGGGCCTGACGGGGGATGTCGAAATCATCGAAGACGGCGACTTTATCCTGTTCCGAGGTGAGCCACGGCTGCTGCGGGTGTTCCAGAATGTAGTCGAGCGACAGCAGTCGCCGCATCAGGACGGGAGCGGAGGCGGTACGGCGGTGGCTCACGTTCTCGATGCCCAGTGCCTGGTAGATGGCTTTGCCGGAAATCCGGCACAGTCGCGCGGAGGCCGGGAAGCCGTCCAGGTGGACGTCGACCGCTTGGCGGCGATCCCGCAAGCCGTGGACGAACTGGCGGGCGCGATTGGGCCGCGCGTGCAAATAGGTGCAGAACTGGGAACGGGTGAACAGGCCGCTATGCTGGCAGACCAAGGCGATCCACTCGGCCTCGCGGCCAGTCCAACCGAAGGGTTTGAGCTGGAACTCGCAGTGACGTTGTTTCGGGCTCATCAATTAGATTGTAAGAAACGTGAGCCACGCCTGCGGAATGAGCTGAGCAAGAGTGTTCTGATCGTCGGCGGAGTCACCCGTGGAAACGTTTAGCCCAGCGTGTAGAGTAGGTAGACAATCACGAGTGTCCGTGGAGCCGCTTCGGTCCCGGCGCCAAGCGGCCGGCTCGGGCAGAGGAGGCTAAATGAAAAAAGGTGAAGTCAACCGCAGGGAGTTCTTGAAGGGATCCGGGGCTGTAGCCACCGTGGCTGCGGCATCCCCGGTTCTGACTTCGGTCCCGGCTTCAGCGGCCGGAGCCAACGACCGGGTCCGCTACGCGGTGATCGGTTGCGGAGGCCAGGGCCGGCGCTCCCACATCGGCCGGTTTCCCAAGGGGGTCAATACCGAGATCGTCTACGTGTGCGACCCGGATGAGAACCGGCGCGCTCAGGCCGCCGACGAGGCCGGCGGGGTCAAGCCGGTGGACGACCTGCGGAAAGTGCTCGACGACACGTCCGTCGACGCCGTGACCATTGCGACCCCCGACCACTGGCATGTCCCGGCCGCGATCCTGGCGCTGGATGCGGGCAAGCACGTCTACCTGGAGAAGCCGTGCTCCCACAATCTCCGCGAAGGCCGCCTCCTGGTGGAGGCCACGCAGCGGTCCGGCCGCGTGCTCCAGCACGGGACCCAGGCCCGCAGCAGCCGGGGGTTCATCGAGGCGGTCCGGATGCTCCACGGCGGGGTCATCGGGGACGTGCTCGTCGCCAAGGCCTGGAACGTCCAGAAGCGGCGCAATATCGGCCATGAGAGGGTCGGCCCTCCCCCGGACGGATTCGACTACGACCTCTGGGTGGGACCCGCCCCCATGGTCCCGTTCCAAAAGAACCGGCACCATTATTCCTGGCACTGGTGGCACCACTTCGGTACCGGCGATCTGGGAAACGACGGCGTGCACGAGTTCGACATGGCCCGTTGGGGCCTGGGACTGGACGTCCATCCCGCCCAAGTGGCCGTGGCCGGCGGCAAGTTCTTCTTCGACGACGACCAGGAGTTCCCCGACACGGTCACCGCGACCTTCGGCTATCCGGGCCAGGGAGGAGTCGGGGACCGCAGGCAGTTGGTGTTCGAGATGAGGATCTGGTCCGCCAACCATCCCTACGACGTGGACGGCGGCGTCGAGTTCCTGGGCACAGGAGGCAAGATGGTGTTCAGCCGCCGGGGGCGGTTCCAGCTCTGGGACGAGGAGAACAAACAGGTCGACAAACGGCCCGGCGTCATGCCGAGAATGGACATGACGAGCAACTTCCTGACCTGGGTGAAAGCGATTCGAGGCCAGGCCGATCTCACGGCCGACGCCGGCACGGCCCACCTGTCCGCTTCACTTTGTCACCTGGCCAACATCGCCGTGAGGGTGGGCCGATCCTTCCACTTCGATCCGGAGGCGGAGCGGATCGCCGGCGACGAAGAAGCGGACGCCCTGCTCGCCCGCAGCTACCGGAAGGGCCACTGGGCGATCCCCAGAGGCGCGTAAGCCGCATCAGGGTCGACTCAGGGCAATGGTCTCGATGAACGCGGTCTCTTCCCGGGAGAGCCGCAGGGATCGGACCGCAAGGTCCTCCACCATGTGGTCCCGGTCGCTGGTCCCCGTGAGGGGCTGCATCCCCACTTCCAGGGCGAACCGGAAGACGACCTGGGCCGGGCCGACACCCAGACGGCCGGCGATCTCCCGTATCCGGGGGTGAAACAGGAACTGGCGGTTGGCCGTCAGGAGCGAGAAGCCCTGGTAGACGATCCCGTGGTCGCGGCAGATCTCCCGAACCCGGTAGTCCCATCCCAGGACGGCGAAACACCGGTTCTGCACCACCATGGGCTTGACTTCCGCGCTCCGGCAGAGCTCGTCGAGTTGCTCCGCACTGACGTTGCTGATCCCGATCACCCGGGCCCCGCCCGATTTGTAGATCCCTTCGATGGCCGCCCAGACTTCCCAGTCCTCCGTCCCCAGTCCCATCCGCGAGTAGGGGCCGTGCAGGACGTACGAATCCAGGTATTCGGTGTGTAGATGCCGGAGGGAACTCTGGAAAGATTGCCCCACCTGGGTGGTGATGTCCGCCGACGCATCATACGGAGTCCGATGGTCCTGGCCACCGGCGGATGTGAACTTGGTCTGCAGGAAAAGGGACTCCCGCTCGATTCCCTGGCGGCTCAGGTCGAGCAGGGCGTCGCCCACCCGCGCCTCGTCGTAATGGATGATCTGGTTGGCGGTGTCGATGGCGGTAAAGCCGCTGGCGACGGCGAGTTTGACCAGGCGGGTCGTCTCCTCCTTTTTCCAGGCGGTGCCATACATGAACTCGGGCATGGAAACGCAGTTGTAAGTCCGATGGCTCCCCATAGTTCAGTGCTCGTCTCGCAGGTTCCGGTAGTAATCCTGGCTGATTCTCGCCTCCTGGCCGGTGAATCCTTCATACGGCGGCAGCAGTCGGATGGGAAACGTCGAGTCCGTCAGCCAGACCATGAGCTTGTCGTAGGCACCGTCGATCATCGACCGTTTCAGGTGACCGAAGAGGCCTTCTCCGTGGCGTCTGAACGTTTCGGCGATCTCCAGCGCTCGGGGCAGATCACCATCTCTGCCTGCGGCGAAATACTCGCGGGTCAAACGGGGAAACGCCCCGTGCATGCTGCACAGAAGGGAACACTCTCCAAACTGGCAGGCGTAGGCGAAGCACGTCTCGAGCATGAAATGTTGCATCTCGGGCGCCTTGATCATCCAGTCCCGGACCCGGTTCATATCGGTGGAGCTCTGTTTGCTGGCCACCAGGTTGGGGACCTCATCCAGGATCATCCGGTAGTCGTCGCCGGTCAGGACACGCTTGGTCCGCGCCAGGTTGTAGTGCAGGAACTCCGAGTCGGGAAACCGGCCGCAGACGGTTTTGAAGAACGCCATCATCTCGGCGTCGTCCAGCGCTCCCCAGGCCGGCAGCGAGATCTGAAACGATCGGACTCCCTGTCCATGGGCGTACTCGAGCCGCTCCACGATCTGCTCCATGGACAATGAGATGGCGCCCACCTGGGCCTCGATGCCGGAGCCGGACATCTCTTCGACGAACACGTCCACCACCTCGCGGAAGCGTGTGTCCGACATGGCGTAGCCTTCGCCCGCCGTCCCCATGATGTAGAGCCGCCCGGCGCCCAGAGTCTGCAGTCGCCGGATCAATCCCCGGAAATGCTCCCGGTCCAGCGAAAAATCGGGGTTCCAGGGAATGTCCACTGCGCCCAGCATTCCGGGCTTCGTCCGTTTCTGCACTCCTGAAGTCCGGCTCATGACTTTGGTCTCCGCATTTTTGCCCACGAGGATACGGCCGAAGGGAAGACAATCCAAGCGGCGTCAGTCGGCCGCCGCGGCGAAGCGGTAGGAAAAGAGACTGGTGGCGTTGTCGGCCTGAATTTGAAGTCGGACCTTCTTGCCCACAAAAGCGGAGAGATCCTTCCGGTCCGGACCCCAGGTGACGGGAAAGTCGGTCTCGTCCCCCTTTTCCAGACCGTTGCACTCCTCGAAGGTATAGCCGGCTGCCACGGCTCCGTCGTGAATGACCCGGATCCGGACAGTGCCGAAGAATGAGTAGGCGTTGAGGAACAGCTTGGGGCCGGTCACCGTCACCGCCTCGGTCATGACGTCACCGCCTCGGATCCCGCTGCGCAGCGCCACGAATCCGTCCTTGCGCAAGGTCAGGACGCCGATGGAGCTCTTCCACATTCCGGAAGTGCCATGGGCCTGGGGCCGGCCCGAATACCAGAGATAGAGCTGGTTTCCCTTCAGGACCGGCGGGTTGCCGGAGGGCGTGGACCAAGCCCCGTCCCAGCTTCCCGGAGCGCCCACCGGCAGGAACTCCTGTCGGCGTCCGACCCGGCGCCAGTGGGAAAGATCGCGGGCGGTGGCCAGTTGCGTCGGCCCCAGCTCCGTTGAGGAGTGGAGCATGCCGATAAACCCGATGTACTGGTTCCCGTAGGCGAAGGGGGTCATGACGTACATCTGGTCCCGGGGATGATCCAGATCGTCCGGCTTGAGGATCGTCTTCAGGGGGGTCCAATGGACGAAGTCCTTGCTGGTGGAGAGGGCGATGACGCGGCGATACCCTTTCCAGCCCACGACGAAGTGATCCATGATGGTCCCGTACCGCCGGGTCGTGGCCAGATAGCGCCGGCTCAGGGGATCGTAGACCATGGCTCCGGCGTCGCCGCCCCGGGGGACCAGGATCTCCTCTCCCGGGGTCCAACGGATCCCGTCGGGAGAGAATGCCGCGTACATGCCGTGCCGGTCCCGTATGGCTTGAACCAAGGTCTTCCGCGCCCGGTTCTTCTCCTCCCGGTTCATGTCCGGGCGCTCCAGATCCGACTCCGCTCCGGTTGGACGTTGCTGGTACATGCCCATCTTGTACCGCCGCGCCGGATCGGGCTCGTGAGGGTCCTTGACCACGCCCCAGGGGTCGATGCCCCAGGAGGCGGGCACGTCCGGCGTAGGGTAGACGACGTTGTTGGCGGACGAGCCGTCGACCGGCACCAGGCCCAGGTTCGGTTTTTTCCAGACGATGCCGTCTGTGGAGGTGGCGTAGCAGATAAGGTATCCGCGTCCCTCGCGCCGGTACATAGGGGTGTTGGCGGAGAAGTACCACATCTTGAAGAGCTTCTCCTCCCGGTCGTACAGGACCGATCCCCAGAGCTGCACCGCGTGTCCTTCCCAGGGGCGGTCAGGCACCAACACAGGATCGCGGCGAATCCGGGTCGGATTCTGGACCACCCGGCTGAATCCGGGGCGATCCTGGACCTCTTCGTCGTCCAGGAAGAGATGCAGCCCCGGATCGTGGAGTTCTCGACCGCCTTTGATCCGCTCGACGTGGGACGATACCCCGGCTTCGCCCGGAGCAGCCAGACCGATCAGAAGAACGATTGCGACGGCGATGCCGATCAAGCTGAGAATTCTGCTGCGCATGATTTCCTCAAGAGTTCCGGGTATTTGTCCCTCCGCGACCGGGACCGACGAAGATGCCGGAAAAGGTTAACATGGCGACGGGTAGGGGTGCCCTCTCAGGTCCATAGCGGAGCAAGACGGGGCAGACGAAGCACCAGCGCCTGGAAAGCCGCATCTCCGGCAGGGAGATCTTGCTTCCGGCTACGCTGGGTTTGGAATTTGGAATTTGTGAATTGGAATTTTTCAGTTTGGAGGCGCCATGAGAGGTCGGCCGGCTTGGAAGCGATGGAAGAATCTTGGTGTGGTCCTGCTGATTCTGATCGGTGGAGCCGCATCCTGCACTCGCGAAGAGGTGAAAACCATGGAAGAACCGGGAAGCGGAGGCGATCTGCTGGTCTTTTTCGGCACCTACACCAGAACCGATAGCGAAGGGATCTACACCTACCGGATGGATCCCGAGTCGGGGGCTCTGGAACGGTTGTCGGTGGTCTCGGGTATCGAGAATCCCTCTTTCCTGGCACTCCATCCCAGTGGCCGTTATCTCTACGCCGTCAGCGAGATCGCCGAGTTCGAGGGGCGGAAGACGGGGACCGTCTCCGCCTACTCCGTCGACCGGGCCACCGGCCGCCTCTCTTTCCTGAACCTCCAGCCTTCGGCCGGCGCCGTTCCGTGCCACCTCGTGGTGGACCAGGCCGGCCGCAACTTGCTGCTGGCCACCTACACGGGCGGAACCGTCGCCTCCTTCCCCATCGATTCCGAAGGCCGACTGGGTCCCGTTACTTCGGTCATCCAACATGAAGGTTCCAGCGTGGACCCGGTGCGGCAGACGGGCCCCCGTGCCCACAGCATCAACCTGGATCCCGGGAACCGGTTCGCCGTGGCGGCGGATTTGGGCACGGACGAGGTTCTGGTCTATCGATTCGACACCGCCACGGGCGTCATGGAGCCGAACGATCCACCGGCGGTTTCGGTCGTCCCCGGGGCGGGTCCGCGCCATTTCGCTTTCCATCCCAGCGGACGGTTCGGCTACGTCATCAACGAGATGGGCTCCACCGTGACTGCCTTTGGATACGACGGGGAGAAGGGGACGCTGGATCCTATCCAGACCATCACCACGATTCCCGAGGATTTCCAAGGCGTCACCCACACTGCCGAGGTCCGGGTCCATCCTTCGGGCCGCTTCCTCTACGGCTCCAACCGGGGCCACGACAGCATCGCAGTCTTCTCGGTCGACCAGGAGACGGGCCAATTGACGGCCCGGGGACACGAGTCGACCCGGGGAAAGACGCCACGGAACTTCGAGATCGATCCCACCGGGACCTGGCTGCTGGCGGCCAACCAGGATTCGGACAGCGTGGTGGTCTTCCGCATCGACCCCGAGACCGGGGCGCTCGAGGCCAACGGTCAGACGGCGGACGTCCCCATGCCGGTCTGTATCCGCATGATGGCGCGCTGAATCCATGCAGACCAGGCGGATTCCGGATCGGTTGGTCGACCGTCCAGCCCGGGAAGCGGGCGAGCCGGGCTATGACTTGCTGGCGCCGGACGGATCCCGCATTCGCCTGCTTCCGGCGTTGAAAGGCGGGAGCATGGTCCACTGCAGCCTGGCTCCCGGCCAGGTGTCGAGTGCGGTGCGGCATCGGAGTGTGGAGGAGATCTGGTATTTCCTGCGGGGAACCGGGGAACTGTGGCGCAAGCCTGCCGAGGCGGCCTCGGGGGTTGTGGTTCCGGTCGGACCGGGAACTTCGGTAGACATCCCCCTGGGCACCCATTTTCAGTTCCGGAACATGGGCGCCGGCCCCTTGGAGATCGTCATCGTCACCATGCCTCCCTGGCCGGGGGAGGACGAGGCAGTTCCGGTTCCCGGGTTTTGGGAGGTTTGACGCTCTGCCGCGATTACCGTCCGCGGAGCGAAACCGGCGGTCAGCTCCAGGTTTCGCTGAGCAGCCGGACCCAGTTGCCCCCCATGATGGAGGTCACGTCCTCCAGGCTGTAGCCGCGCTTTTCCAGAATAGCGGGAATCTTCCGCAGGTCGGCGATGGTGTGCATATCATGGGGACACTGCTCCCTCCCGTATCCCCCGTCCAGATCCGATCCGATGGCAGCGTGGCGGACGTCGCCGGCCAATTGGCAGATGTGGTCCATATGGTCGGTCACGGTCTCCAGGCTGATGAAGCTGTTGTCCTGGTCGTCCCCGCTCCAGCGCGGTGAGAGCATCCAGGCGTCGAGGGCGACTCCGATGACGCCCCCTCGGCTCACCAGAGTCCGGATCTGCCGGTCGCTCAACTGGCGGTCTCCCGGGCAGAGCGTCTGACAGCAATTGTGCGTGGCTATGACTTGGTTGCCGAACTGATCCAGGGCTTCCCAGAAGGCCTGCTCCGCCAAGTGGCTCACGTCCAGAATCATTCCCGCGTCATCCAGGGCCCGCAGCAGCGCCGGAGCTCGGGGAGTCAGGCCGCCCGGAGCGCCCGTCCCGTGAGAATAGGTGCTCACGCCGTAGTGGCACAGGCTGACCACGCGCAGACCCTGGTTCCACCACTCCGGCACCTGCTCCGGGCTCACGATGGGGTCGGACCCTTCCATGCTCAGTACGTACCCCAGAGGTGCGAAGGAGGGGTTTCGATCCCACTCCTCCAGATGGGATTCGAGCTCTGAGACGTTGCGGATCTGGCGGAGGACGCCTTTCGATTCCATGATCCGATAGTAGGCCAGTTCGCCCCAGGCTTTGGCGTAGGCGATGTCCTGGTTGCGGACCCCTGCAAACCGTCGGCCCAGGGAAGCGATCCGGCAGTGGACCGTGGCGAAGAACAGGCCGATCCGACCCTGGCGCAGATCTTGATAGCTCACGACGCCCGCGCCCCTGCCCTTCTGCCCCATGCCGGCCTCCGATTCCCGAATGGCATGAATGGGTTGGGTCAGGTCCCGGTTCCACTCCACGGCGTTGAAGGCAAGATCGAGGTGAGAATCAACGGTCAGCATGGTTGGTGATCCTTCAAATGAATTGGGGTTCGACTGGTTTCAATGCTCCGTCCGTCATTGAGGAGGAGGCGTCAGAGTCTCCCGAATCTCGAACTCGTCCTGGCAGCACCAGCAGGGTCCGAATGCGTAGGCGGTGATGTGGCAGACCTCGCACCGGTAATAGACGAAATGGAGACGTCCGTCGACGATGGATTTGACTCGAATGATCTCCAGCCGATCCGAGGGATCCAGGCGCCCGGTGATCTGGAGTTCCCGCGTCCGGACCCGAGGATCGTCGAACATGGACACCTTGGGATCGTCAAGGCGGAACCGGTGCAGATTTCCGGTCTCATCCAGAAGCGCGCGAATCGGGGCTTCGGAAGGACACTCGATGGGTTCCTGCGACTCGGTGCCGGCCTCGACGCAGACCACTCGTCCCCGGATCTGCACCACATCGGATTGAGCCTCCAGGGGAGGAAAAAAGAAAAGAAGGCCCAGGGCAATCGTGGTCAAGTGGGACATCGTCTCGATTCCGAAGAAACTTGCCGGAAGCCACCGGTAGTCTAGCAGCCCGTGGCTAGAGTCGTCGCGCCATTCGACCGGCGAACGGATCCCCCGTCTGTGGCATCATAGGAGCGCCTGCGAGTCCCGGCTGTCCCCTTGGCGGGTGCTTCGACCGGGGCTCTCAGCGGCGGATCGGCGAACCGGTCATTCCAGGACCGGAACGCATGTCATCATAAGGAGGAAGCATGAGTCTGAATCGAAAGATCGAAGAGGCCCTCAACCAGCAGATCCAGAGTGAGTTCTACTCTTCGTATGTTTACCTCTCCATGTCGGGATACAGCGATTCGCAGAACCTGCCCGGGTTCGCCGCCTGGATGCGCGCCCAGAGCGAAGAGGAGCGGGGCCATGGCATGCGCCTTTTCGACTATGTCCAGAACCGCGGCGGCCGGGTCCGGCTCGCCGGTATCGCTCAGCCCAAGTTGGACTTCGAGTCTCCCCGGGTCATGTTCGAGGAAGCGCTGAGGCACGAGCAGTCGGTGACCCGGACGATTCATGAGCTCTACCGGTTGGCTCAGGAGGAGAAGGACTACCCCACCGAGGTCGAACTGCAGTGGTTCGTTCAGGAGCAGGTGGAAGAGGAAAAGACCATCCAGGACATCCTGGCCCAACTCTCCATGATCGGAGATCATCCGGCGGCCCTGGTCATGTTGGACCATCGCCTGGGCGGTCGAACGGACGAGGCCTGAGCCTCCCGATTTCCTTCGGCGTTCGAGAATCTGCTCATGTCTGAATCGATCGCTTCCACCGGGCCCCTGCCTGCGTGGGCGCGGGAGCTTTTTTCTCCCTGCACGTTGCTGTTCTCCGATCAGTTCACACGGGAAGCCGTCCTTTCCCGAATGAGTCCCAAGGTGGTCGGAATCCTGGCTCGGGGACCGGTCCCCATCGATTCCGAGATGATGAAAGCGGCTCCGAATTTGCGGGTCATCGGGCGCGCGGGAGTCGGTTACGACACGGTAGACGTCCCGGAGGCGTCCAAACGGGGCGTCCCGGTGGTCTATACGCCCGGGGCCATGGCCCGGGCCGTGGCGGAGCACACGCTGGCATTGATGCTGGCCGCTGCCAAGAACCTTCCCCATTGGCGCCATGTGCTTCTGGAAGGGGAATGGAAAGACCGCTACGGAAGGCGGAACCTGGACCTGCAAGGGGCGACTGTGGGGATCGTGGGGTACGGCCGCATCGGCAGGCAGGTCCGGAGGCTCCTCGAACCCTTCGATTGCAAGGTCCTGGTGAATGGTCCCAATCTGACGCCGGGTGAGACGGCGAACGACGGCGTCCAAGCGGTTCCTTTGCTGGAACTGGTGGGGAGTTCCGACATCGTGACTCTGCATCCCCCGCTCAACCGGGAGACGCGCGGACTCATCAACTCGGAGAACATCGGGTGTTTCAAGCCGGGATCGATCCTGGTCAACTTGGGCCGAGGGGCCTTGGTCGAAAGCCACGACCTGCTCTATGACGCGCTGGAGGCGGGCCGTCTGCGGGCCGTGGCCCTCGACGTCTTCCTCGAAGAGCCGCCGGACCGGTCCCATCCCTTGTTTCTCCACCCCGGCGCGGTCCTGACTCCTCACGTCGGAAGTGCGACTCTGGGGGCTCAGCGGGGAGTGCTGGAGACGGTGGCGGGGGACATGATGGCGGTCCTCGAGGGGAGGCGCCCCACCGAAGACAACCTGGTCAACCCGGGAATCTTCAGGGAATCGTAGGGACTCCCCGTGTGGCCGCCCTCTTCGGTCCTGGTCAATCGGTAGGGGCACACTGTGTGGGTGCCCTCTTTGCTCCAATGTGGAGCAAGACCCGGCTCGAAAGGTCAGCCTCGCCCTTGTCTGGCCTTCATCATCGACTGCTATAATCGCCGCCATGAGGCTGGTCCTCTTCGACATCGACGGCACCCTGCTGCTGTCCGGGGGAGCCGGGACGCGGTCCTTGCATCGCGCCTTCCAGGTTCGTTATGGGATCGAGCCGGATTGGACCTCGATTCGTTTCGACGGAAAAACCGATCCCCTGATCATTCAGGAGCTCATTTCCCAATATGGTTTGGACGATGAACCCGGCCAGGAGATTTACGACATCTATCTGTCCATCTTGCCGGACGAGATCCGCCGGAGCCCCAACTTCCAGGTCCTGGCCGGAGCACGGGAATTGGTGAGCTATCTTTCGGCGGATTCGGCCTTCCTGATCGGACTGGCCACCGGAAACGTCGAGACCGGGGCGCGATTGAAGGTGGAACGGGCCGGGCTCAGCTCCTACTTCGCCTTCGGCGGATACGGCTCCGATTCCGGCGATCGGACGGAGCTGATCCGAACAGCCATCCGCCGCGGCAGCGAATTGACGGCTCCGCGGGTTCCGGACGAAGTTTTCGTCATCGGCGATACGCCCAGGGACATCCGGCACGGCCGGGCCGCAGGCGCAACCACGATCGCGGTCGCCACCGGCAGCTATGGGCTCGAAGAATTGAACCTCTACAATCCGGACCTGGCCGTAGCCGGTCTCCACCCCATGGGTCCGATTCTGGAGTTCATGGCGCGCGGCTCACGGCGGGGGTGGGAAGCCGCCGCCACGGAAGCAGGGCCGGATCCGTGACCTCGTCCGCTCTCGACCGGGTTGATTCCTGAGGATTCCGGCGGAGGATTGAGAGAATGAAGAAAACCGCCGGTTTGGTTCTGACCCTTCTGCTCTGCGGCCTTTCGACACTTGAAGCCGCACCCTCCGGGCCCAAATTCGGTCCGGCCGTCCATCCCACCTTTTCCCAACTCAAGGACCGGCTGCTGGAATGGGAGAAGGCCCACCCCAGGATCATGAAGCTCCGGAAGCTGGGGACAACGGACCAGGGCCGGCCTCTGCTGGCGGCCGTCCTGACCGATCCCGACGCCCCTGCCGATCAGAAGGAGCACGTCCTGATCACCGCGCTCCATTGCGGCGGAGAACGTTCGGCCGCCACCGGGATCTTCTATCTCATGGATTGGTTGCTCCGGGGGAGTCCGGGAGCTCGAGAGATCCTCCGGGGGCAGGTGATCGCCTTCATGCCCGTGGTCAACCCGGACGGCTATGTGGCCGGAAGCCTGCGCAACAGCCACAATCGGGATACCTACAAGGAGTGGAACCGCGAGGGGCCCCTGTACCCGGAACAGATGCCGGAAGCCTTGGCGGCAAAGAGTCTCATGGACGAACTCCAGGCGGAGCTCCATGCCGACTACCACGGGACCGGCATGCAGTTTCGAGGTTACATCATGGCCGAGAACTCGGGTGCGGCCTACTCCAACATCTCCCTGAAGTCGTACAAGCACGAGATCATCCGTCAGATGGACCAGGCCGCGCTGGCCGAAGGCTATCCTTCCGACGAGTTGGAGCAGGACGCGGAACGGATCTACTGGGGCCCGGAGCTCGAGGAGCTGGGGGCCAAGTTGTGGAGCGGAAGACCCCTCTACTATGCGGCCACCTATGGCTACGAGCATTACCACACGCTGGCCTTCGCCAACGAGAATGCTTGGGAACGGAGCAGCTTCCTGCGTCATCGCCGCCTGCTGGAGATCGGCCAGGAGATCTGGCCCGGGGAGTACTATCCCGGATACCCCACGCGGGTCATCCTCAAGAACGAGCTCCACTTCGTCACCGCCTATGGGGAGACGGCCGCCGCGCGCCGCCGATCCCGGGTAGAGCTCTGGAACAAGCAGGGACAGATCGTCACCGCGCTCAACAATCCCCAGACCGAGGGGATGGTTCTCTTCGTCTGCTCCACCACCGGCAAGGCGGCCCGCCGCTGGCTGTCGGACAAGAGTCTCCCCCGGTTCTCCCAGCGAATCGGGGAGCATCCCGCCATAGACGGCGAGCCTATACGGCAGGCCCTGAAGGACCATCCCGATGCGGACGGCCAGTTCAAGGCGCATCTCCTTTTGGTGTCGGGCCGCGCCGACCGTTCCGAGCTCCCGCCGGAGGCAGAGAGCGGTCCCATCGAAAACGGGCTCTCACTGCGCCTTCGGATCCCCTACCCCAAGGCTCGCATCTCCGAACTTCGAGTCAACGGACGCCCGGCGGCGGTCTCCCCCCGCGACGGCTATCTGAGCTGGGTTGCCCGCGGTTTCACCTATGTGCAGGTCAACATTCCACCGGAACGATCCCGTGTCGAGGACCTCTTCGTCGTGACCTGTCTCTACGACCCTGGGGAAGAGCGGGTCTTCGGCCTGGGCTGGCAAGAGCAGGCGCCATGATGCGGATCGATCGCCGGGAGCTGTTGCGCCGGGCCGGAGGGGCCGGTCTGGGTCTCCCGCTGCTGGCCACTTCCGGTATCGGGGCGGAGGCTGCCGGATCCCTGCCCATCCTTGACATTCACCAGCACCCCGACTTCGACCTGCGGCCGGCCGAGACGCTCATGCGGCACCAGCGGTTCCACCGGGTCAAGACCACGGTCCTGCTCCCTGGGGACGGCTGGATGAAGGGGAGGATCAGCGGAAATGACGCGGCCTGGAGTCATGTCCGCGAGTATCCGCAAGAGGTGGTCACGTTCTGCAATGTGGATCCGGAGCGGGAAGACGCGGTCCAGGCTCTGCGCGAGCAGCTGGAGAAGGGCGCACTGGGTATCGGCGAGCAGAAGTTCGAAGTGGACGCCGACTCCGTTCCCATGCGCAGGGTCTACGACGTGGCTCGGGAGTACGGAGTCCCCGTCCTGCTCCATTTCGGCTCCCGGCACAACCATGGCCTGGACCGGTTTCACAAGATCCTCAAGCAGTATCCCCAGGTCAATTTTTTGGGCCATGCCGGAACCTGGTGGGCCAACATCAGCCGGGACGGCAAGGGAGCGGGCCGGGTCCTCAAGGGCGGCCTCAGCGACAAGCTCCTGGCCGACTACCCCAACATGTTCGGGGACCTCTCGGCCGGGTCGGGACTCAATGCACTGAGCCGGGACCCCGATTTCGCCGCAGATTTCGTCGCCCGCCACTCGCGCAAGCTGCTCTGGGGGAGCGACTGCTACTGCCACGACGGCAAGGGCGCGACCTATCCACGCGGATACTGCATCGCCCAGCGCTCGCTGGAGCGTCTGAGGGAGTATCTTCCCGATCCCCTGATGTTGAGGCGGATCACCTACGACAACGGGGCCCGGATGCTCCGGTTACGGGGTTGAATGCAGCCAGGGCTACGCTGTCCGTGACAGGATCCTCACGGTGTCCTTGGCCGCCTTCACCGGATCCAATGCCGTGTCCGCAATTCCGGAAACCACTTTGGTGACGTTGTGGTCGGTGACACCGGCCTGGGCCCAGGTGCGGACCGGTGAACGGGTTATGTAGACGGAGAAGGCGTGATGTCCCGATCCGGGCCTCTCGCCGATAATGTGCAGGATCGCGCGTCTGCGGTTCCGCCCCTGCAGATCCCCGAAGAGCATCTCGCCGATACGGTAACCCGCGCGGACCCGCCCGTGCCGCACCACAATGTGCTCAGGCGCCACGTCATGACCTGCGGCTTCGAGGCGGGCGCGAAGAGCCGTCAGGTAGGGATACAAGTGGCCTTCGTCGGTGAGTGAGTAGACGTTCAAGCCGTCGGAGATGACCAGTTGCGCGTCGTGACGGTCCCCGCGGTCTTTGGCGACCGGCGGATGATCGACCTCGACGGGGCGTCCAACTCCTCTCCGGTGGGGGGATGCAGGATGTAGTCGTTGCGGTCCCTGGACCGGCTTCTCACCATGATCGCCGAGGGGAGCCGGGTCTCGAAGTCCTTCGGCAGTTCGGCCCGGATACACTTCTTGGAATCCTGGTAGAGATGGCGGATTTTTTGCCGGAGCCGAGGCTCCAAATCCCACGTGTTCTTTCCATGTCCCTCCGCGATGAACACGCCGCGTTCCCGCACTTCGGCAATCTGGCGCTTGCCCTCCGCCATGATCTCCCGGTCCGGGCGCTTGTCGCCCTTGGCCCTCAGGTACTGAAGATAAACCCACGTCGGCCGGCCGAAATGCTCCGTGGGCCTGCCTTCCGGGTCGATCACCTCCAGGGACTGAAAGAAGCGCCACATCACGTCGTTGACTTTGAACCCGAATCTCTCGCGGACACGGACGTGATCCAGGAACCCCGTGGTCAGGTAGCTCAGCATGGGATCGTTCTTGGTCGGCAGCGCCATCAAATAGGCCGGATTCGCCGGCAGCACCTGGTCGATGCACCAGTTGAGGTCGTCCAGGTCGATGTCCATGTGCAGCGTCGAGCAGATGTCGAGGCCGACGGGCAGACCGTGGAGCTTGCCCATGACCGTGTCCTCCAGGCAGCAGCGGACGAGCTGCTCCCGTGTCCGGAAAATCTCCGGTCCGATGAAGCCGGCCACGTCGTTCAGGTGCACCCAGGGCTCCGGTTTGCGACCGGCCCTGCGTTGCGCCTTGGCCACCTCCTGCACGAGCGCGCGGGCGAACCCGTACTTGCGCGCCTCGTGGATGACCATGTCGAAGCCCTTGCCGTGGCCGTTGGCGGCATCGGCGCCTTGTCCGGTCTCGAAGTAGAAACCGTACTTACCGGTCCGCCGTCCGGCGTGGGACACCATCTTCTCGACCGAAAGATCGAAGGTCGTATTGGCGTCCGCGACGCCGCCGAGGCTCTGGAACCAGATCGCCGTCGATCCGGGGTCCTGCCGTTCCACGGCGGCCTGGACGTCGACATGGGAGAGCACGCAATGGGGCAGCGCGTCTTCCAAGCCGAACACCTGCAGGATTTCCGCCAGAGCGTCCTGAATGGAGGCGACCGAAGCGACCTCGCTGGAGACCGGGTTGGTTCCCAGCACGACGTCTCCAACGGCGTAGGACCACCCGTCAAAGACCTGCCATCGGATGTCGTCGACGTTGTCGGTGGGCGAATTCGGTTGAATGCGGGCTCCCATGTATCCCTTGGCGCCGAGGTTGGAGTGGGGCAGCGGGTTGAAGACCTTTCGTCCGACTGCGATCAGCTCTTCGTTGCTCATCAGCTTGACGATGCAGCCGATGATGTCGCTGGGGAGACCGGGCAGGATGCCCTTGATGGCATCTTCTTCGTTCTCGAGCAGGAAGCGTTTCAGGTCGGCCAGCGACCAGCCGGCGACGGATTCGGTGATCTCGCGCTCAACGACGGTGTCGATGTACGACGAAACCGAGTCCTTGAAGACCGGGTGATCGATCAGGTCGCCGATGCGCGTGTTTGCCAGCAGGGCACGGGCTTGGGTTCGTGACGGCTCGTCGAGTGCAGCCACGCCGATGGCCTGATCGCCTTCCTTGAATTCGTTGGCGGAGCCGAGCAGTTGGTGGTAGAGCGCCGGGTCGAATCGTCCTTTCGACCGTGCGATGAACGCGAAGACGTCTTCGCCGTGATCGGAGGCAGGAGTTGCCGCAGCAGCATTGCGGGCCGCTCCGGAGTTCCTTCCCAGGATCCAGAAGGCAATTCCTGAAAACAGGCGCGAAAGGAAGGTACGGCGAGCCGACGGCAGTCCGATTCGAACGCCTGGAGGGAGTGATTCCGTTTCCGGCCGGCGGCGCGACGTCCTCGAATTGTCAGAATGTGATTCGGGGGCCCGGACTACGGAAGCCATCGAGCTCCTCCAACCCGGTGGATCGGAGCCGTGACCGGGGCAACCCGCGCAACTTGCGGGCCACCGCTCGAGATGGCTCCGAAAATGCTGGTCGGGACGGGGAGATTCGAACTCCCGACCCCCTGAACCCCATTCAGGTGCGCTACCAGACTGCGCCACGTCCCGGGCCGGCGGAAGAGGATCAGTATAACAGCCCGCGGCAGAGGTCGTCGCGGCATTCGAGCGATGTTCGGCCCACAGGCGAACGCGAAAGTCCGCTACTCGCCGTTCTCGTCGCTCCCGGCGGACTTTCGCTGATTCGCCGGCTGCAGGTTGGAGGTTGGGAGCTCCCGATCCAGAAGCTTCATCAGGTCCTGAAGCTCGCCCCGGATCTGGGTCAGAAGTTCCTTGGAGGAGTTGGCCCCGCCCTTGGGAAAAAGAGGGGTCGTCCGCAAGTTCGCGCCGTTTCGGCGAAGCTGCTTGCGGGCCCCGGCGATGGTGTAGCCTTCTTCGTAAAGAAGGCGCTTGATTTCGGCCACGAGTTGCACGTCTTTCTCTCGAAAGATGCGCTGTCCGGAGCGGTTCTTGTTCGGGGTCAACAGCGGGAATTCGGTCTCCCAGTAACGCAGGACGTGGGCGGGAACGTCGCAGATCTTGCAGACTTCCCCAATTTTGTAGAAGAGCTTGCCTTTCCTGGCCATCGGAATGGAGTCACACGTTGATCAGGCGCGATGGGCGAAACGTCACCCGACGGCTGGGTCCCAGTTGCATCTGGGCTCGGGTCTGGGGATTGCGGCCGCGTCGAGCCTTCAGTGAAATGACCCGGAAGGATCCGAATCCGGACAACTTCACGTTCTCTCCACGGAGCAGTTCGGACTTGATGTTGTCGAAGATCAGCTTGACCATTTCCTTCGACTCCTGATGAGTCAATCCACCGTGGGTCTCGTAGACCGCGCGCGCCAAATCCGCTTTGACCATGAAATACCTGCTACGGGGGCGGTGTCACCAGATGCGGCTCATCATAAGCACGCCTTTTTTCGGGTGTCAAGAAAGCTCTGCCCTCCTCTTGCCGGAACGTTGCAGGATCCGAATCGGCGTCGCGTGAAAATGGTATTTCTCACGGAGTCTCCGTGCCAGATGCCGCCGGGTGGGAAGATCCAGCTTTCCGGACCCTCGCGTGAAAAAGACGAAGGTGGGAGGCGCCGTCGCCACTTGACAGGCGTATTTCAAGCGCGATTTTCTGGCGCTTCCCTCCGGAATCAGAGCCGCAGCCACGTACCGTTCCAGATAGACGTTCAATTCGGAGGTCCCAACCCGAATCATCCGGCCCTCGTAGGCCTGGTCCACCTGGGCGAAGATCCTGGAGACGCCGCTTCCCGTCTTGGCCGAGACGAAGACCAGGGGCGCGAAGACCAGGGCTCGTATCCGATCCCGGTAGGCTGCGGTCATGGCGGCCCGAGTCTCCGGATCGGACGGCATCAGGTCGGACTTGTTGACCGTAATCAGAATGGAGGCGCCCGCGTCCTGGGCGTATCTGCCGATGATGGTGTCGAGCGTGCTGGGGGGTTCCGAGGCATCCAGCACCAGCAGCGCCACATCGGCCCGTTCCAGGTTCTTGCGAGCCATGATCACGCTCAGCTTCTCGGCAACCTCCACCGTCTTGCTCTTTCTTCGAATTCCCGCCGTGTCGATGAATCGGTACCTCTGATCTCCCACTTGAACCAACGTGTCCACGGCATCCCGAGTCGTTCCCGGGATGGGCGTCACAATGGAGCGTTCTTCCCCCACGATTCGGTTCAGCAGAGAGGACTTGCCCACATTGGGGCGTCCCACGATGGCGACCCGGATCTCTTCGGCTTCGGGAGCGCCCGAACCGGCTTCGGGGAATCGGCTGAGAATTTCCTCGATCAGAGACGTCAATTGCAGGTTGTGCTCGGCGGAAACCGGAAACAGATGTTTCAAGCCCAGGGCATGGAACTGGAGCGCCTCCGTCTCCATGCGGAGAGTCTCCACCTTGTTGACCACCAACACGGGCTCGCTGCCTCGTGCCCTGAGCATGGAGCACAGACTCTGGTCGAGGGGATGGAGACCGTCTCGAACATCCACCACCAGGAGGATGAGGTCCGCCTCCCGGATGGCGACCTCCACCTGTCGAAGAACCTGCCCGGGAATGTGTTCCCGGTCACCGGGCATGACGCCGCCCGTGTCCATGACTTCGAAACTCTGGCCGTGCCATTTGGCCAGTCCGCAGATTCGGTCCCGGGTCATACCCGGACGGCGGTCCACCAAGGCTCGGCGGGTTCGGGTCAACCGATTGAAAAGGGTGGACTTCCCGACGTTGGGCCGCCCCACGATGGCCACTCGGAAACGACTATCCTTCATCGGCTTGGGTCGAGCTAGGAGCCTGTGCGGCAGAAATCAATCGACTGCGAAAGCGTAGAATCGGTCCATATTTCCCCGATTTCTCGGCGAACAGAACAACTATGCACCTCCAAATCGTGAAAATCTGGCCTCGATTCTCCACTCTCTCGCTACGATCATTTCTACCGCGCAGACTCCCAGAGTCCGGACGGCGATCAGTCAGCCGTCGCCGCCGGCGAGGAAAGGTTCCAGTGGCTGAAGATCTGGCCTCCGTGGAAGCGCCCGTTCTCGATGAAGATGCGGTTCGTCATCTTCCCGGCGCAGATGGAGCCGGCCAGATAGATCCCGGCGACGTTGGTCTCCAGGGTCTCCGGATCGTGATCGGGAATGTGGGTCTCGGCTTCGACGCGGATTCCCATCTGCCGCAGAAAACCGGAGTCGGGATGATAGCCGGTCATGGCCAGGACGAAGTCGTTGTCCAGTTGCACGATTCCGCCGGGTGTCTCGACCACGATCTCTTGCGGCCGGATCTCCACCACGCGGCTGGAGAAATGAGCCGGGATCTCTCCGTTCCTGATCCGATTCTCGATGTCGGGAAGCACCCAATACTTGATTTTCCTTCCCACGCGCTCGCCCCGGTGAATCAAAGTCACCTTTGTTCCGCTTCGGAACAGCTCCAGGGCCGCCTCGGCGGCGGAGTTGTTCCCGCCGATGATGGCCACATTCTTGCCGTAGTAGGGATGGGGATCGGTGTAGTAGTGGCTGACCTTTGGGAGGTCCTCACCTGGAATGCCCAGCAGGTTGGGGTTGTCGTAGTAGCCTGTGGCCACCACGATCCGGCGGGTGCGATAGTCGAGCGAGTCTCCCAGCCGGTCCCGGGTATTCACCACGAATTCCCCCAGGCTTCCCTCGACCGTCAGGACCTCCTCGTAGTCCCGAATGGGGAGCTGGTAGTGCTCCACCACCCGGCGATAATACTTGAGACCATCGATCCGTTTGGGTTTGTCGGCGGAGGTGATCATGGGCACGTTGCCGATTTCCAGCAGATCGGCCGTGGTGAAGAAAGTCATGTTGACTGGATACCTGTAGATGGAGTTGACGAGGCAGCCTCGCTCCACCACCCAGAAATCCAGACCCCGTTTCCGGGCCTCGATGGCGCAGGCCAGACCCGCGGGTCCGGCGCCGATGATGATCAGATCCAGTAGTTGACTCACTTCGTCTCGACTTTCTAGAATGAATTTCCTGTTTCGGGCGATTAGCTCAGCTGGTTAGAGCGCCGTCTTCACACGGCGGAGGTCACTGGTTCGAATCCGGTATCGCCCACCATCCACTCCCCGACAACCTCCGGTTCGGAAACCGGATTGTATCAGATCCGGCCCGCGCCAAGACTGGCGGGCCCGTGGCTCTCGACCGCGGGTTCCCTGCCCTGCCGGAGCTTTTACGACCGACTGCCGGACCCGCCGTCCGCCGAGAGGCGGACCGCCTG
Source organism: Acidobacteriota bacterium (assembly GCA_965231825.1). Taxonomy (GTDB): domain Bacteria; phylum Acidobacteriota; class UBA6911; order RPQK01; family JAJDTT01; genus JAJDTT01. The sequence goes on from OZ246889.1 coordinate 1,287,085, forward strand.
CACCTGCACCTTGAGCGTATCCGAGATTCCGCCGGGCGCGAGAAGGGACTTGATTCCGAGCCGGTCCTCCAGTCTTTCCGGCTGCAGGATGCCCATCCTTTCCTCTTCCAGCAATCGGCTCTCCAAACCCCATTTCATCAGGAAATGGCGCTGGTTTCGGAGCGGACGGTTGGTCCAGCCCAGCCGCCGGGCAGTCTCGCGAAACACTCGAAAATTGACGTGAGTGGTCAGGTCCTGGCGGCCCAGATTCACGTAGGGGTCGGAATGGATCCGGTGGCGGTGGTAACAGAGCAGCGTCCCGTCTCTCCGGTCCATGGCCTCGTACTCCGGGGCCTCGAAGCCGTAATCCAGCGTCAGGACGAATCCCCGCCGGAAGCGGCGGTCCAGGTCCTCCAGAATTTCCAACATCCGGAGATTCGCCTCGTAGACCCCTCCCTCCCGCCACCGGGGAAATCCGAGCCGCATGTACTCCAGTATGCGCGGATCGGAGATTTCTCCCTCCACCTCGGTGATGGGCTCATCCAACCGGACGAAGATTTCCTTCAATTTCGATTGAGAGACCCGCACCCGGTGCACCGGCAACGCGTCGAAGAGTTCGTTGGAGAAGACCACGCCATGGATTCGCTCCGGCAGGCAGGAATCTCCGATCTCCAAGCCCCGGAATCGGACGCGGGCGAAAATCCGGGGGTGTCGACTCTCCAGCCGCCGCAGCACGCTCTTTCCCAGAATTCCCTCGCCGGCGCCCAACTCGATGAGGTCCAAAGGCCCGTCCGCGTCCAGACGGGACAGGTAGCCGGCCAGAGCGTCTCCCAGGATCTGGGCGAACAGGGGGTGGGTATAGGGAGACGTGTAGTAGTCTCCGCGGGGGCCGAAGACCTTGGATCCACGCCGGTAATAGCCTTCTTCCGGGTCATAGAGGCAGAGCTCCATGAATCGGGCGAAGGTCATGGTTGCGCCGGGAGACATGGCGGGTTACCGCCGGAACCACTGGATCAGCCAGAAGACCAGAGTCAGGACGACGCTCGCCAGCAGGCAGGTGACCAGAGGAAAGTGCAGGCTCCAGTTTTCCCGGCGAATGAACAGATCCCCGGGAAGTCGTCCCAGGCGCAGCGATGGAACCCAGGTCAGCAACAAGCCCATCGCGGCCAGGGCCAAGCCCAGGAAGAACAGGACTTTTCCCAGGTCTTGAAACATGGGGGTCCTAGCCGGTGAATTCCAGAGCGTTGAAGAAGTAGGCGATCTCGGAGTTCGCCGATTCGGGGCTGTCGGAGCCGTGGACGGCGTTGCGTTCGATGTTCTGGCCGAAGTGCTTGCGGATCGTCCCTTCGCCGGCCTGGGACGGGTCGGTGGCGCCCATCAGGGCTCGCCAACGATCGATGGCGTTTTCTCCCTGGAGAACCATCACCACGCAGGGCCCCTCGGACATGAAGGCGGTCAGACTGTCGAAAAAAGGGCGGTTTCGGTGCACGCGATAGAATCCCTGCGCCAGCTCCCGGGTCAAGTGGATCATCTTCAGTCCGACCACCGTCAGACCCCCTTCCTCCACTCGTTTCAGGATGGCGCCCAGGGACCCGGTCTTCACCGCGTCCGGCTTGACGATACCCAGGGTGAACTGCTTCATCCCAGGGCTTCCTCCATGGCAGCGCCGATCTGGGCCGGACTCTCCAACACCCGAACGCCGCACCGCCGCATTGTCTCCATCTTTTCCGCCGCCGTCCCCTTGCCCTGGGAGATGATGGCGCCGGCGTGGCCCATGCGGCGGCCCGGAGGCGCCGTCTGCCCGGCGATGAAACCGACCACCGGTTTCCGGAAGTGATCCCTGATGTATTCCGCCGCCTCTTCTTCCGCGCTGCCGCCGATTTCCCCGATCAGGACCACCGCGTCCGTATCCGGATCCTTGGCGAACGCCTGCAGGACGTCGATGAATCCGGTCCCGATGAGAGGATCGCCGCCGATCCCGATGCAGGTGCTCTGTCCGATGCCCCTGGAGGAGAGCTGGTCCACCGCCTCGTAGGTCAGGGTGCCGCTCCGGGAGATACATCCGACTCTTCCCGGACGGTGAATGTGCCCCGGCATGATTCCGATCTTGCACTGCCCCGGAGAGATGATGCCGGGACAGTTGGGACCGATGAGGCGCGTTTTTCGGCCCCTGAGGAAGCTGCAGACCTGCAGCATGTCCCGGGCCGGGATGCCCTCGGTGATGCAGACCACCAGATCCAGATCGGCGTCGGCCGCCTCCAGAATGGCGTCGGCCGCAAACGGGGGCGGAACGAAGATCACGCTGGCGTTGGCCTCCTCCTCGGCGACGGCTTCCCGAACCGTGTTGTAGACGGGAAGGCCGTTGTGCCGGGAACCTCCCTTGCCGGGAGTGACGCCCGCGACCACCTGAGTGCCGTAGCTGCGGCACTGGGCGGCGTGAAAGCTGCCCTCACGGCCCGTGATGCCCTGAACCACGACTCGGGTTGTCGAATCGACCCAGATTGACACTCAATTGTTCTCCGAGATTTTCGCAGCCTCGCCGGTCAGGCGACAGACCTTCCCGGCTGCATCCTGCATTCCATACGCGACTTCGAAATCCAGACCCGAGTCGCGGAGGATCTCCCTGCCTCGCTCGACGTTGGTGCCCTCCAACCGCACCACCACCGGAACGCTCACACCCACCTCCCGAGCAGCCTGGACCACTCCCTCGGCCAGGGTGTCACAGCGCATGATTCCGCCGAAGATGTTGATCAGCACGGAAAGGACGCTCGGATCGGAAATCAGGATCTCGAACGCCGTCTTCACCTGCTGAACGCTGGCGCCGCCCCCCACGTCCAGAAAGTTGGCGGGGTTGCCGCCGGCCAACTTGATGATGTCCATGGTGGCCATGGCCAACCCGGCGCCGTTGACCATGCAGCCCACGTTCCCATCCAGCTTGATGTAGTTCAGGCCGGCACGGCGGGCCAGAATCTCCAGCGGTTCCTCTTCGTGATAGTCGCGCAGCTCCCTCAGTTCCGGATGACGGTAGAGGGCGTTGTCGTCGAAGTTCATCTTGGCGTCCAGAGCATAGAAATCTCCGTCACCGGTCAGCACCAACGGGTTGATCTCCACCAGTGAGGCGTCGGTCGCGGCAAAAGCTTCGGAGAGTGCCTTCATGAACCCGGCGGCCCGGCCCACGGCTTTTTTCTCCAGCCCGAGGCCGTAGGCCAGATGCCGTCCCTGGAAGCCCTGAAGTCCCAAGGCCGGGTCCACATGCTCCTTCAGGATCAATTCCGGTGTTTTCTGGGCCACCTCCTCGATTTCCATGCCCCCTTCGGTGCTGGCCATGAGCACGGGCCGCTCCCGGCTCCGGTCAATGACCATGCCGAGATAGAACTCCCGCCGGATATCCAGCCCTTCCTCGATCAAGACCTGACGCACCAGGGTCCCCTCCGGGCCGGTCTGCGGAGTCACAAGACGTGTCCCCAGCATATCTCGCGTGCGTTGCTCCGCCTCTTCCGGAGAGCGGACGATCTTGACGCCTCCGCCCTTGCCGCGGCCCCCGGCATGAACCTGGGCCTTGACCGCCACGACGCCTCCCAGAGTCCGCGCTACTTCAAAGGCTTCAGCGGGACTCTGGGTGACCTTGCCCCGGGGAATCCTGACTCCGAACCGGGCCAGGATCTCCTTGGCTTGGAACTCGTGAATCTTCATCGTCGATATGAAACACCATACAATGGATCCAGTTCAAGGCGGTTCCGTGGAGATCAGGAAACGAGAAAAGAAGAAACGAGAAAAGAGGAAAGGAGAAAATAGAGGGAAGTGAAGACAGGCGGGTCGTTTCCGCCCGGCGGGCTCGGCAGGGAGATGGCCTCGTCGGGGACGCCGGAGCCGCATGAATAGAGTTGCAGACGGACTCTGGGAGAGTCCTTTGGCGCCCAGCCATGGGGCCGCACGGGTCCGGCCGAGCGACGTCCAGTGGACCGCTTCCGGAGGTCTGGTCTGGAGGGAAGAACGTTCCGGCACAGGTGTCCTGGTGGTTCGCGATTCCCCGCAGACCCCGCCCCGGGACCTGGCCCTGGAGTGTTCTGTCCGAGCCCGGGTGGGATACGGCGGCGGCGACTTTTCGGTTTCCGGCGGCCAGGTCTTTTTCGTCTCCGAGGGGAGGGTCTTTCGCCACCGGCTGGACCAAGCGGAATCGGTGCCTTTGACTCCTCCGTGGGGTCAGGCCGCGGCGCCGTCCGCTTCTCCGGGCGGGCGCAGGCTGGTCTATGTCCATTCCAGCGGCGGAATCGACTGCCTCGGCCTGGCGAGGACGGACGGTTCCGGCTGGCCCGTTCAATTTGCGTCCGGCCGCGACTTCTACATGCAGCCGGCCTGGCACCCGGACGGCCGACGGATCGCCTGGACCGCGTGGGATCATCCCAATATGCCTTGGGACGGGAGCGGCCTCTATCTGGGCGAGATCGGCTCCGGAGCATCAACCGGAGATGGACCGGAACCGACACTGGTGGCCGGTGACCCCGCAGGTTCCATGGCCGTCTTCCAACCCTCCTTTTCCCCGGACGGACGCTATCTGAGCTTCGTTTCCGATCGGGAGGGCTGGTTCAATCTCTGGATTTACGACCTGGAAGCAGGATCGCTGCAGCCGTTGGTCCGGGATACTGCCGAGTACGCCGGTCCGGCCTGGATCCAGGGGCTCAGATCCCACGCCTGGACCCCGTCGGGCGATGCCGTCTACGCGATTCGGCTGAGTCGGGGCTGCACGGCGCTGGTACGGGTGGACCTGGAGGAACGGCGGTCCCGGCCGGTCGCCGGCGACCTCTCCCGCTATTCGGCGTTGAGCCAACTCTCGCCGGCCCCGGACGGCGAGCGGATCGCGCTCATAGGCTCCTCCCCGCTGCTTCCGCCGCGGGTCCTCACGGTTTCAGCTCAGGGAACGGTCGCGATCTGGTCCGAGGTGACTCCCGATCCGCCCGAAGTTGCCTATCTGGGTCATCCCCGGCCCCTTTCCTGGAGCGTGCGGTCAGAGGTCGACCTTTCGCAACCCCTGGACTGTCACGGCTTGTACTATCGTCCTCGAAATCCCAAGTACCGGCGAGCGGCTCCGCCCCCTGCGGTCATCCGCGTCCATGGTGGCCCCACGTCTCAGGCCCTGGTCGGATACCGTTTCGAAATCCCTTTTCTGACCAGCCGGGGATTCGCGGTACTGGATCTCAATTACCGGGGCAGCTCCGGTTACGGCCGTACGTATCGGGATGCCTTGAAGGGTCAATGGGGAGTGGCCGATGTCGAGGATGCCCGGTCCGCTGCCGAATACCTGGTCTCCAGCGGGCGGGCCGACCCGGATCGTCTCGTCGTGTTGGGAGGCAGTGCCGGGGGGCTCACCGTATTGTTGTGCCTGATCCGCTATCCGGGACGGTTCCGAGCCGGGGTCTGCCTCTACGGCGTCTCCGATCTACTTGCCCTGGCTCAGGAGACGCACAAGTTCGAAGCGCACTACCTGGACTCGTTGGTGGGCGTCCTGCCCCGGGAAGAGTCCCTCTACCGGGACCGGTCGCCTTTGGGGCGGGCTGGGTCGATCCAGGATCCGGTCGCACTTTTTCAGGGCGAAGACGACAAAGTCGTGCCCCCCAGCCAATCGGACCGGATCGCGGAATCTCTGGCGGGGCGGGGAGTGTCCCATATCTACCATCGCTTCGCCGGTGAAGGACACGGTTGGAAGCAGTCGCGGACGATCGAGACCTACCTGGAAGCGTTGCAGGATTTCCTGGCCGAATACGTCGCCTGATCTGCTTGGAGTTGGGCGCTTGGGATTGGAAGAGTCTTCAGCCCTATAAGGCGTCGTCGCCGGCGGGGAAATGCTCCTCGCGGAGACGAGGAGGAGACCGGCGCGACGCGGGGATGTCGAGATCGTTGCTCAGTCGAATGACTATTTCGGTCCCGACCGGAATCACGATGTCCCTTCCCCGGGTCACCAGAATCCCGGCCGCTCCCACTGCGGCGCCGGCGGCGGCCCCCACTGCGACCCCTTCCTTCCCGCCGCCGATCAGGCCGATCAGCGCACCGATGGCGGATGAGGCCCCCACCTTGCCGGCATCGCGGCCCTTTTCCCCGGGCCCCTTCAGCGTGCCTTCTTCATCGGGGACGCTCCTCTTGCGCGGCTCCACCAGAGAAGCCATCTGGGCATCCATGGGGACCACTCGTCCGTCTCTGAAGCGCAACTCCTTGAAGTGCAGGTTCATCCGGGCCCGGCCCCGGATACGGCCGGCCCGCCCCAATTGGGAGATGGAACCGCGCACCTCGACACCCTTGGGTATGGCCCTTTCGCTCCCCGCATCGATACTCTGAATCACACGAGCTGAAAAGGTATCCCCGACTTTGTGGGTTCTGGTCGTGAGCGGTTCCTTCATTCGGATGCGAATCTCGGTCCCGGCCGGGACCCGGAGTTTGGAATCCGAATCCGCTGCCGGCCGCGATCGGGTCTCGGGGCCATCCGGTTCCGAGTCCGGGCCCCGCCGGCGGGAGCGCGGCCGGTCAGGATAGTACCCCTCGTCGTATCCGGCTTCGAAACCGCGGCGATAGGCGTTTCGATAAACGTCGGGATCGTCTCGCTCCGGATCGAACCCCGGATCCAACCGCTGGTAGGCCGGCTTGTTGGCCATGTCGTAGTAATGCTGAGCCGCCCGATCGCTTTCTCCCAAACGGCGTCCGTCCACGTATCCGCGGCCATAGGCGATCCTGGCGGTGCCGGATTCCGCTTCCTGCCCCCACAGGGTCCAGGTCCATCCCTGGGAGCAGACCAGGACCAGGAAAAGGAGAAGCCTTCCTGCCTGATCGCCGGGAAATCGATGCACCGGTCCGCTCATTGCCGTTGTCTAAGCTGGAAACCCCCTGCCGACGGGGATGGAGTGGAGATCACGACGCGATCCTTGATTTCGCTCCACTTTAGCAGAAAGTTGTCCAGCAGAAGATCAGTGCCGCTGGAGTGGAGGCCCCCCTCCTCATCCTGGTATTGGAAATAGTGCAGCGTGTACCCCCTTACGGCGTAGAGTCCGCCGCTCCGGTGATACGGCACGATGTTGGAGAATTCTCCCAGCCGCTCGCCGTCGTTGGAATAGACGGACACGCCATGCAGGGATTCCTCGGGGACCGTTCTGAGCACGTTGTTGGTCAAGGGAAAGAAGATCTCTTGGCGGCGAACCCGAAACAACTGCTCCAGGGTGAGCGAACAGTCCTTGTCCTGGACGGCCTCCCGCACCCGGGTGATGACCTTGTCCACGTTCTCCCAACGTCCACGTTTCGGTTTTCCCCGGGTCTTGAGCTTGGCCGGCAGCTTCAGGCCGGGGAGGATCGATTCGCAGTCCGGGCTCGCTGCGCCCGGCTCCATACCGCCGTAAAGAATGAGAAACAAAAAGATGCATCCGAATCGAAATCGGGGAATGCCGGCTGGGGTCCCCCGTTGGACGTCCATTCTGTTCTTGATGAAATCCTTGCCGAAAACGATCATTTTGACTCTTCCCGAATCCAGTCCACCATGGCCGCCACGGCGTCCGGATCGGTGGGCGGCAAGATGCCATGGCCCAGGTTGAAGATGTGCCCACGGCGTCCCTGGGCCTGCGCCAGCACTTCCCGCACTTTCCGCTTCAGGACCGGTCTGGGGGCCATCAGGGCAAGAGGGTCCAGATTTCCCTGGATGGCCTGACCCGAACCCAGGCGTTGCCAGACCTGCTCCAGGTCGACCCGCCAATCGACACCCAACACCGTCCCGCCCGCTTGTTGCATGTCCTCCAGCAGGGTTCCGGTTCCGGTTCCGAAATGAATCCGGGGGACCCGCCGATCTTTGAGCCCCTGGAACAGGGCCCGGGAAAACGGAAGAACATACTCCCGATAGTCGGACGGACCCAGGCAGCCGGCCCAACTGTCGAAAAGCTGGACCGCCTGGGCTCCCGAATCGATCTGCGCGTTCAAATAGGCGACCTGCACTTCCACCAGCTTTCCCATCAACTCCTTCCAGGCGTCCGGATGGGCGTACATGAATCTCTTGGTCTCCAGGAAATTCTTGGATCGGCCTCCTTCAATCATGTAGCTGGCGAGAGTAAAAGGCGCCCCGCAGAAACCGATCAGAGCCCGTCCAGGGTCCAACTCCCGCCGCACGAGGCGGAGCGCTTCCATAACGTGCGGAAGGTGCTCCCATGGATCCATGGTGCCGAGCGCCCGGACCGCTTCCGGACTCCGCACCGGCTCGGAGATGACGGGACCCTCTCCCGCGGCAAACCGAAAATCCAGGCCCATTCCTTTCAGCGGCAGCAGGATGTCGGCGAAGATGATGGCCGCGTCCAGATCGAAACGCCGGATAGGCTGCAGAGTCACCTCCGCTGCCAACTCCGGGTTCCCGCAGATCTCCAGGAGCGTGTAGCGTTCCCTCAGCCGTCGATATTCAGGCAGGTAGCGGCCCGCCTGACGCATCACCCAGACGGGAGTGCAATCGACCTCCTGGAGCCGGCAAGCTCTCAGGAACCGTCCCTCCTGTCGATCATTCCGTTCCGGCATGAATCGGCTCCCAGTCTCTGGCCCGAATTTCCCGCTGCGTCGCTCCGGGCACCTTGGAAAAACAGAAGTATACCCCGGAACCGCGAACTCCACTCGACTCCGGCCTCGTTCCAGCTCCGGCCCCAGGCCGGATCCGGGGTTCGACTTCGCGTTTTGCCTGAGCAGGACGTTGACAAGGTGTTGGAGTCCGCCATGAGAGGTCGGCATTGGTCCTGCCGAGCGGGAAGGACAGAAGCTGCCGCATCGGGCGGCGCCCCTGAGAATTTACGGGAGCTCCGGAAAATGTTGCTGAAAGTCCACAGTGCCTCCGTGTTGGGCATCCAGGCCGAGATCGTCGACGTGGAGGTCGACATCTCCCGGAGCATGCGGTCCAGGTACCACGTCGTCGGTTTGCCCGACACGGCGGTCAAGGAGAGCGGGGAGCGGGTGCGAGCCGCCATCTGCAATTGCGGCTACGACTTCCCCCGCCAAGTGACCATCATCGTCAACCTGGCTCCGGCGGGCTTCAAGAAGGAAGGCAGCTGCTATGACCTGCCCATCGCATTGGGGATCCTGGGTCTGGCTGGAAAACTGGAAGAACAGGAGCTCCGGAAGTGGCTGATTCTCGGTGAGTTGTCCCTGGATGGAAGGGTGCGTCCCATTCGGGGCGCTCTGCCGGTGGCCCTGGGAGCGATCAAGCGGAAGTTCAAGCGACTCCTGCTCCCTGCTGAGAACGCCCGGGAGGCGGCGGCGGTCCGGGAAATCGACGTCTACCGCGCGGCCAGTCTGCCGCAGGTTCTGGATCTCCTCAACGGCGACCGCCGCCAGGATCCCCTCAAGATCGAACCGGGCGCAGGAGCATCGGCAACGGATTCCCGATTGCCCGATTTCTCTCACGTCAAGGCGCAACAGGCGGCCAAACGGGCCTTGGAGGTGGCTTGCGGCGGGGGCCACAACCTGCTCCTGATCGGACCTCCCGGCGCCGGCAAGACCATGCTGGCACGCCGCATCCCCTCCATTCTTCCCTCGATGGGCTTTTCCGAATCCCTGGAGACGACCGCGGTCCACAGCGTCTGCGGACTGCTGGGCAAGAGCCGCTCCGTCCTGGTGAGGAGACCCTTTCGCTCCCCCCACCACAGCATCAGCGGAGCCGGTCTGGTGGGTGGAGGCTCCCCGCCTCGGCCCGGCGAGATCTCCCTGGCCCACAATGGCGTCCTCTTTCTGGATGAGCTGCCCGAATTTCACCGCCGAGTACTGGAAACGCTTCGTCAGCCCTGCGAGGCGGGAGAAGTCACCATCAGCCGGGCCACCCGCAGTTTGACCTTCCCCTCCCGCTTCATGCTGGTGGCCGCCATGAACCCTTGCCCCTGCGGTTACGCCAACAGTCTCCATCGGGAGTGTGTCTGTTCGCCGGTCGCGATCCACCGTTATCTCACCCGGATTTCGGGGCCTTTCCTGGATCGGATGGACTTGCAGGTCGAGGTCCCCGAGGTTCCGTACCGCGACTTGGCGTCCCAGCCTTCGGGAGAGCCCTCACGGTCCATCGCCAAGCGGGTCGACCAGGCCCGGAACGTTCAGCAGGATCGTTTCTCGGGGACGTCGATTTTCTGCAACGCTCAGATGGGCGCCAAGGAGATCCAACGGTTCTGCGCCCTGAGTCCCACGGTCAAGCGGTTGTTCGACGATGTCCTTCCCAGACTGGGATTTTCGGCGCGAGCCTATGATCGCATCCTCAAGATGGCTCGCACCATCGCCGACCTTGCGGGTTCGCCGGAACTGACGACCTCCCATGTTTCGGAGGCCATCCAATACCGGTCCCTGGACCGGAGTTTCTGGAAAAAGACCGTCGGATGAAAAGAGCAAAGAGGAAAGAGAATAGAAAAAACAAGCGCCGAGTCCGCCGGGCGGAACCGTCTCTCTTCACTCTTTTTCTCTCTTCCTCTTTTCTCTTTCCCCAGTTTCCTGGAAGATCGGGCTCGAAGGAGCGGATCACCCTGGAGGACGGAGCAGATGATCATTGCCAGTCTCAACCGGTTGAACTCTCGCCGTTTCCCGGCCGGCCGCGAGTCGACGAACCTGGTGGGCGGCCCTTCGCCCATACAGACCGCCAGCTTCTGCATGGGATCCGTGGTTCTGGACCCGGATGGAGGCCAGGTTCCCTGGCACAATCAGGACCAGGAGGAGATTTACTATGTCGTGGAAGGGACGGGGGAAATGTGCCTGGGCCGGGAGCGGAAAACCATGAACTCGGGAGACATCGTTTATATTCCGCCGGGCGTTTACCATCAGCTCACCAACCTGGGGGAGAAGCCCCTGACCTTCATTTACTGCTATGGTCCCGCCGGGGATGTGGCCCACTGGCGACAGGAACTCACAGGCACCCTTCCCCGCGCCGGCCGCGAGGCGCCCACCTTGCCGGAAGGGGCCCGATCCCAACACGTTTGACGCTGGAACATGTCCACAGCCTCGCCTCTCCGGATCGGTGTCATCATGAACGGAGTCACCGGCCGCATGGGGACCAATCAGCATCTGCGCCGGTCCATCTTGAGTATCCGGCGGGACGGAGGACTGGAGATCCCCGGCATCGGCCGCATCCTTCCCGAACCGGTTCTGGTGGGGCGGAACCGGGTCAAGCTGGAGCGGCTGTCCCGGGAGACCGGCGTCGAGGCCTGGACCGATCAGTTGGATCAGGCGTTGGAAGATCCCGCCAACCAGATCTATTTCGACGCCCAGACCACCCCGCTACGGGCTGCGGCGATGGAACGGGCGCTGGAGGCGGGGCGGCACGTTTATTGCGAGAAACCGGCCGCCTCCACCAGCGCCGCGGCCTACCGGCTCTACCGGATGGCCCAGGAGAGCGGTCTCAAGCACGGCGTCGTCCAGGACAAGCTCTGGGTGCCCGGGATCGTTCACTTGAGACGATTGTTGCAAGAAGGATGTCTGGGCCGGATCCTTTCGGTCCGGGGAGAGTTCGGCTACTGGGTCTTCGCCGGGCGGGAGCCCCCTTTGCAGCGTCCGTCCTGGAACTACCGCAAGGAAGAGGGCGGCAGCATCATCCTGGACATGTTTCCCCACTGGCGGTATCTGCTGGAGAACCTGTTTGGCGGTGTGCGGGCCGTCTCCTGCCTGGGAGCCACCCACGTTCGCAGGCGTTGGAACGAAGAAGGCCGGGAATACGCGGTCACGGCCGACGACTCGGCCTACGCGACGTTTCGACTCGAGGGAGACGTCGTCGCGCACTTCAACAGTTCCTGGGCGGTTCGAGTGCGCCGGGACGACCTGTTCACCCTTCAGGTCGACGGAACTCTAGGATCGGCCGTCTGCGGTCTGAACAAATGTTGGCTGCAACTCGCCCGGAATACCCCCCGGGTGACCTGGAATCCGGATCTGGAGCAGTCGGCCCAATGGCTGGAATCATGGTCGCCCGCACCCGGGCCCCCTCCCTCGTCCGGACCCTTCCGAGCGCAGTGGGAACTGTTCCTGCGCCATGTTCTTGCGGACCAGCCGTTCCCCTGGAACCTGCTGGAGGGAGCCAAAGGGGTTCAGTTGGCCGAGTGTGCGCGGGAGTCCTGGCGAAGCCGATCCTGGGTCGATATTCCCGCGTTGCCGCCGGAATCCGGTTGACCGTTCGCGGGTGGAGCCGGAGCTTCCGCCCGATCGATCAAGTCCAGTAGAGGTTCTGGGGGATGTCCACCTTCTGGCCGGAATCGAGGGACTCGCCAGCCTTGATCATGGGCACGCAAACGTTCATGGCCGACGGCCCGTCGCAAAGATTCTCGGACCCGTAGCGGATGGTCCTGCAGAATCCTTCCAGTTCTTTCGAGTACCCCCTCAGAGCGGAGGCCGCACTCTTGCCTCCACCCGTGACTTGGGACCCGGCGGCATCCCGGGCCCGGCTTTCCGACGCCTCCAGCAGAGGGGCATCACCCATGGCTTGGGTCTTGAGCTCGGTCGCCGCTGCCTCCCCATGCTCGGAAAAGAGCATGGCCTCCCGCTCCCGGGTGAGGATGATGGTGCCTTCGGTGCCCATGAACTGTTCGTAGAAATGGTCGAAGGCGTTGGTCTGAATGGACGAGAAGGTGTACGTGATCCCTCCCGGGTACTCGTAGGTGACGTAGATGTGGTCTTCCACCTCGCGGCCGTCGTTGTAGGCGTAGATCCCGCCGGATCCGTAGACCCCCTTCGGAAGCTTCCCGGTGAACCAGTTGACGACCTGCAGATGGTGGCTTCCCAACTCGGCGTTGAGCCCGTACGAATATTTCCGGTAGAGCCTCCAGTTCCTCAAGTGCTCCATGTCCGGGTAACCCCAAGGGGAAGGATCGAAGTCGGTTTCGGGAACCGGGCGCCTCCAGCTCTTGTTCCGGTGCCAGAGGCTGCGGACGTGGTAGACGTCTCCGATGACGCCCTCCCGGATGAGCTGGTACGCCTCCTGGTACAAGGGGTTGTAGTTGCGCTGATGACCGACCTGGAGATGCTTGCCCGCCGAATTGGCAGCTTCGATCATTCGGCGGCAACCCTCGATGCTGTGGGCCATGGCCTTTTCGGTGAAGACATGCTTGCCTGCATTGAGCGCGTCGATGGCAAGAGGCTCGTGCATCCAGAGGGGAGCCGCAACGAGGACGGCCTCGATGTCGTCACGTTTCAACAGCTCGAGATGATCCGAGTAGGCGACGGCGTTCGGATCGAACCGCTCTTGGGCGATCTTGAGAGCTTTTTCCCGATTGGGGGGGAAAATGTCACAGACCGCCGAGATCCGCATGTGGCTGGGCGGGGCGTTCTCCATCAACACTCCGCCTTGCCCACCGATGCCGATGATGCCTGCCTTCACCGGCCACATGGAGGAGGTCTTCCAGAGCAGCGCCCCCGTGGGCGGAACCGTGGCCACGGCCTTGATGAAATTCCTGCGTCCCAGTTTTCTCTGTTCGTCGTTCAACATACCCACCTCCATGGAGATCGGGTTGGTTCGAGTGTCGCCATATTATCAATCCCGTCGGTGGTTTGTCCCGGCTCGCTCCACCCGGCAGCCGTGGCTCTCCTCGGGTGCTACCTGCTGAGTCGGTTGGTCTTCCAATGGCGGACGAGTATGTCCAGACCGGCGATCTGACCGGTGGGAAAGACCAGAAACAGCGACAGGGCCAAGGCCTCGATCAACGTCTTGTTGACGTAGAGTTCGGCCCCCTCGGCGGACTGGACCACGAAGCCGTCCGACATCAGCGCCGGGGATGCCAGGTAGAACAACATGAGCAGCGCGAATCCCCCAAAGGCGGACAGGCGCGTGAACAATCCCAGCATCAGCCCCAGCCCCAATACGACGAGCCCCCACTTGGTGCCGGCGTCGGCCATGGCCAGTAGTGAAGGGTTCTCGACGATCCAATGGAAGATTCCGGAAAAAGGCCCCGTTGAGTTTTCGAGGTAGCCTCGGGAGGTCCAATTCACGGCCAGGAACTTCCCCATCCCCTGGTAGAAAAGGTGCCACCCGATGCAGAAGCGGAGCACCAGCAGCAGAAACTTGTGGATCGGGGTGAGTTGATTGAAACGATTCACCGGAAGACCTCCAGATGATCGGCGTCCAGACCCCAGTGGTGGACCTGAACGGCCCCATCCCGGGGATCTTTGGCAACCACCACGGCCCCTATGCCCCGGCGCCGACGACAGTACGACAAAATATCTTCCAGGTCCATGACCAGGAACGCCGTGGAGAGGGCGTCCGCCTCCGCCGCCGTAGAAGCCAGGGCCGTGGCGGCCAGATTCTTCTCCACCGGATGACCGGTCCGGGGATCCAGGACATGGCCATAGTGTCTATTCCCGATCCGAAAGAACTGTTCGCCGACGCCGGAAGTGGAGAGGGCCCGATTGCGAAGCTCCAAGGTGGCCAGCGGCCCGGTCCTTCCCAACGGATCCCGGATGCTGACCTTCCACCCCGGCGGCGATTCCCTTCCGGGCCCGTCCCCGAGGGCCAAAATGCTGCTGTGGCCGGCGTGGAGCAGCGCGCGGCTCGTACCTTCCTCCTTCAATAGCCGGCCGGCGCGGTCCAGCGCGTACCCTTTTCCGATCGCTCCCAGATTCAGTTCCAGACCGCGGCGCCGGAAGCGAACGGTTCCGGAGGACCGGTCCAATTCCAGGAAATGGGATCCGACCTGCCGGCGAGTTTCCTCGACCGCCTCCGGATCGGGAAGGGTGCCCTGGCGCCGGGAGAATCCCCAGACCTTCCACAGCGGACCGGCCGTCATGTCGAAGGCTCCGCCCGTCTCGCGATAGATTCTCGCTCCCAGCCGCAACAGCTCGAAGAGGCCGGTCTCGGCAGCGATCGGTCGCTCGAAGGCGTTGCGATTCAGGTGGGCGATCTCGCTGTCGTCTCGAAAGACGCTCATCTGGCGTTCGAGTTCCTGGATCAGATCCAGAGCTCGGTGGACCGTCATGATTCGAGACCGGTCCCGGGTCGACACGAAGATCTCGAAGAGGCAGGCCATGGCCGGCCGGCCCGCTCGGATCAGCTTATCCGGAACGGCCTCGATGTCCGAAGGGACGCGGGGCAGGGACGCGGCGGCCAGAGCTGCCATGCGTTCGGGATGAAGCAGGTCTCTCCGGCGGGTTCCGGGAGTCGCCATATTCCGGTTTCCTCGAACTCAGGGGGAGGGTGTTCCCGCTGGGGTCTCTGGCAAGGTAACCGGAAATTCAAGGCGAGATCAAGAAGCGGGGTTCCCGGTCCCCGGGGCGGGTGGCTCCGGAGGAACCAATTTTCTCCGTCACGCCGATTCGGCCGGGCGGACGGGCTGCAATACTCCCCTCATGTCGTAGTAGACTGGAGCCGGAGCCGGCCCATCGCTCGGCAGGAGGAGAAGTCGCTCATGCTAATGGAATACTTGACCCGAAGAGATTGGATGCACTTGTCCCTGGGCCTTGCCGGATCCGGCTTGGCCGCCGGCTTTTCGGGCTGTTCATCGCCGCCGGCGGACTCCCCGGAACAACCGGAACCGGACCGCAGCTACGGGAACTACGAAATGGGGTTCCAGAGCTACTCGCTCAGGCATTTCGTGCCCACCGACGACTTTCTCGGGCAGGCGAAACGGCTGAATCTACCCTTCGTGGAGCTTTGGAGAGGGCACCTGCCGCAGAACGGCGGTGAGGAAGAGGTTGTCCGATTTCGCGATCGACTGCGGGAAGCGGGAATCACCGTGAACGCATTCGGGGTGGAACACTTCACGGATGAACACGAAAAGAACGAGTCGATTTTTCGCCTGGCTCGGAATCTTGGCGTGGGTGTTCTCAGCGCGAATCCTTCAAAAAAGGCCTTCACCAGCCTGGAAAAATTGGTGGACCAATACGATATCCGGATCGCCATCCACAACCACGGTCCCGAGGACGAGCGCTGGCGGCGGCCCGAGTGGATCATGGAAGCGGTGGGCGGCCTCGACCCGCGTATCGGCGCTTGTGCCGACCTGGGGCACTACATTCGCGCGGGAGTCGATCCGGTGGCGGCTCTGGAGATCCTGGGGAGCCGGGTGCTGGGAGTCCACCTCAAGGACTTCGACGCCGAAGAAAATGACGTGGTCCTGGGCCAGGGCAAGCTGGACGTCGTCAAGACCTTCGAGACCTTCCAAAATCTTGGGTTTACAGGTCCCATCTCCCTGGAGTTCGAAGGGGATAAGGAAGATCCGGTCCCGGCCATGCTCCGGTGCCTGGATGTCGTGGCCCGGGCCATTTCCGGCTCCACTTCAGCATAGGCGAAGCGCGCGGCGGTCTGTTAAACTGGGGATCTTTCTTGGGAGGCTTGGGCCGCTAGCTCAATCAGGCAGAGCAACTGACTCTTAATCAGTAGGTTCGGGGTTCGATTCCCTGGCGGCTCACCAGTTTTCCGGTTGCGAACTCTTGTGGCTCCCCGGCTCTGCACGGGCCGCTGATCTCAGTGGCAGCTTCAAGGGTCGTCTCATGCGCAAGCCAAATCCAACTCTGACACGGCGTGACCTGCTCCAGACCACCGCACCCGCCCTGTTGGCGCTCACCGCGTTGACTCGATCGGCGGTGGCGGGTGCGCGAAGCAAACTGCCGCCGGTCCGAACCATCACGCACGGTCCCAAGCATCACTGGTTCGGGTACTACGACAAGTTGGAGTTCGACCCCACCGGCCGCTTCGTGCTGGGGATGGAAGTCGACTTCGAACACCGCTCGCCCACACCCGGCGATGCGATCAAGATCGGGATGGTCGACCTTCAGGACGGCGACAGGTGGATCGAACTGGGAGAAAGTCGCGCCTGGTGTTGGCAGCAGGGCTGCATGCTCCAGTGGCGCCCCGGCTCCATGACCGAAGTCCTTTGGAACGATCGCCGGCAAGACCGCTTCGTGTGCCGCATCCTGGACATCGAGACGCGTCAACGCCGCACCATTCCACACCCGGTCTATACGGTCAGCCCTGACGGGGTCTGGGCGGTGGCGCCCGACTATCGCCGCGTCAGCGACATGCGGCCCGCCTACGGATATCCCGGACCTGAGGACCCCTACCGCAGCGTCGGAGCGCCGAAAGATTCGGGTATCTTCCGCGTCGACCTGGAGAGCGGACGCCAGGAATTGCTGATCTCGATTGATCAAGTCGCCAACATTCCGATGCCGGGCGTGGAATTGGTCAAAGCCAAGAGCTACTTCAACCACCTGTTGATCAGTCCCGACGGCGCCCGTTTCATTTTTCTGCATCGTTGGGGATTTCCCAAGTTCACCGGCGCCACGCGAATGTTCACCGCCGGCCACGACGGCTCGGACCTCCGTGTCGTCGATGCCTCCGGTCTGACCTCACACTTCATATGGAGGGACCCGGAGTCGATTCTCGCCTGGACCCGGCCGGTAACCGGACCGTGGGGGTTCTATCTATTCGAGGACGCGACCGGGGGGGCAGTCGAGACGGTCGGAGAAGGTGTCATGACCGAAAATGGTCACTGTACCTACCTGCCGGGAGGCGAGTGGATCCTGAACGACACGTATCCGGACGAGCACCGGA
The DNA here is from genome assembly GCA_965231825.1 of Acidobacteriota bacterium. GTDB lineage: Bacteria > Acidobacteriota > UBA6911 > RPQK01 > JAJDTT01 > JAJDTT01. Next base: position 1,304,564 of record OZ246889.1, read on the forward strand.
AGCAACATGTGTATCTCTACCATGTGGCCACGGGCAGGCGGGTCCCGCTGGGACGGTTCTTTTCTCCGCCGGAGTACACCCGCGAGGGACGAGTGGACACGCACCCACGTTTCAGTCCCGACGGCCGCAGCGTTGTCATCGATTCGCCGCACACCGGCGAGGGCCGGCAGATGCACCTGATCGACATCAGCGAGATCGTCGCCGTCTAGCGTCCCGCGTTTCCCAGGGGCCGGATCTTCATTCTTCGCCTGCTTCAGCCTGGGCGAGGCGAGCGGCTTCCTCTTCCATCAACTCGGCCAGCTCGACCCAGTTACGGCTGTAGAAAGCCGAATGCTGCAGTTCCAGGTACAGGTTCAGGATTCGATCCAGCGCCTTGGCCTTCTGTTCCAGAAGTTCTCTCTCACGATCGGCAGCCATAGCGTAGGGGCGCCCCTTGTGGGTGCGCTTTCATTATTTCACGATCGCCACGGCGTTCGCCGAGGGCTGTTAGAATGTGTGCCGCTTTGAAAGCCCGTGGTGAAAGGGCAGCGGTGTGGGATCATGAACCTTCAGACGGAACTGGAAGATATCAGTCCGGTCAAAAAGAAGTTACGGGTCGAAGTGCCGGTCGAGACGGTACTCGCCGAATACAATCGGGTTGCCGCGAACTATAGAAGGCACGCCAGGATTGCCGGGTTCCGACCCGGCAAGGCCCCGGTGGCGCTGGTCAAACGGCGATATCGGAAGGACATTCGCCAGGACGTCCTGCAAAAATTGATCCCCGAAACTTACGACCAGTCCATCCGCGAAAGGAAAATCCGACCCCTCGGCCAGTTGCAACTCGAGCAAGTGGATTTCAATGAAGGGGAGCCTCTGGTGTACGAGGCCGTGGTGGAGACCCTGCCCGAATTCGAGATTCCGGAATACAAGGGACTGGAAATCCGTTTGGAGAAGAAGGCTCCGGACGAGGAATCGGTGACCCGGGAGCTGGAGCAGCTTCGAGGTCGCCATGCGCCTTTGATTTCGGTTTCGGATCGGAAAGAAGCTCGCGATGGGGACTACGCGGTCGTGGACCTGGTCGGCAAGTACGTTCCGGATGGGGATGACGCCATCCGGCAGGAGAACACGACCATCCGCGTGGGAGACGAACGCACCCAGCAGGATTTCAATCAAGCCCTGCAGGGAATGGGCGTTGGAGGAGAGAAGACCTTCGTCGTGGACTATCCTCAGGACTATCCGGAGGAAAAGCTGGCTGGCCGCCGCGTCCGTTTCAACCTGCAACTGAACGACATCAAGGTCAAGGATCTTCCGGAGTTGAGCGATGAATTCGCCAAGGACCTGGGAGATTTCGACGATCTGGATCAACTCAGGGAGCAGATTCGGCAAGGGCTCTCAAGCCAATGGCAACAGGCCCGGGATTCCAGCATCAGGCGCCAACTGATCGAGAGGCTTTCCGAGGCCAATCGTTTTCAGGTCCCGGAAATTCTCGTGGAAGACCGGATCGACAACAAGATCCGCGACGTCGCCTACAATTTGGCTCGGCAGGGAGTGGACCCCAGCAAGGCGAACCTGGATTGGAATCGCATCCGGGACGACCTACGCCAGGATGCCGAGCAGGAGGCCCGGGCGGCGTTGGTCCTTTCAGAGATCGCGGAGGCTGAGAACCTGGAGGTCGAGCCGTCGGAGTTGGAGGCGGAACTTCGTCAAACGGCGGAGGCCCTGAATCAGCCACTGGAGAAGATTCGGCAGAGATTTCACGACGAAGAATCGAGAGCAGATCTGAGGAATCGAATCCTCCGCCGCAAGGCACTGGAGCTGCTGGTTGAGCACGCGGCGGTTACGGAAGAATGAAGAGTGCAGAGCTGGCAAGTGGAGCTTCCCCGCGGGGCGGGTTCGGACCAGAGTATTGACCGTTTTTCCCACGAGGTGACGTGACGAGCCCGGACGGCGGGCAGCGACAAGAGGAGATCCAGGATGCCATTGATCCCCATGGTGGTCGAGCAGAGCAATCGTGGCGAGCGCGCCTACGACATCTATTCCCGTCTCTTGAAGGACAACATCATCTTCGTCGGCACGCCCATCGATGACAACGTGGCCAACCTGGTCACCGCTCAACTACTCTTCCTGGAAGCCGAGGGACCGGACAAGGACATTTCCCTTTACATCAATTCGCCCGGAGGCTCCATTACCGCGGGTCTGGCCATTTACGACACCATGCAGTTCGTCAAGAATGACGTGACCACCATTTGCATCGGGCAGGCGGCGTCCATGGCGGCGTTGCTGCTGGCCGCCGGCGCCCCGGGAAAACGGTTCGCGCTGCCCCACAGCCGGATCCTCATCCACCAGCCCACCATGTCGGGACTCTCGGGTCAGGCGACCGACATCGATATCCATGCCCGGGAGATCCTGAGAATGCGGGATACGACGAACCGGATCCTGGCCAAGCACACCAAGCAGACCTTGCGCCGGATCGCCAAGGACGTGGATCGCGACTTCATCATGGCCACTCCTGAAGCCAAGGAATATGGTATTATCGACATGGCCATCGAGAAGCACACTTGACGGACTCGGTCATCCCAGACAGCCTCGACAATCGTACGCCGGATCCCACCCCTCCGGTCGGCGCTCTGGGGTGCTCGTGGTCAACAGGGGAGTTCAAGTGAAGAAGAATGTGGAAGACATTTTCCAGTGCTCTTTCTGCAACAAGAGCCAAAAACACGTCAAGAAGCTGATCGCGGGTCCGTCAGTCTTCATTTGCGACGAGTGTGTCGACATCTGCAACGAGATCATCGCCGATGAACTGACCGCAGAGGCGGCATCGATCAAGGAGACCCTGCCCAAGCCGGTAGAGATCAAGGAGTTTCTGGACCAGTATGTCGTGGGCCAGGAGGTTCCCAAGAAGAAGTTGGCCGTGGCCGTCTACAATCATTACAAGAGGATCAAATTGGGCAGGCGTCGACGCCAGAACGTCGAGCTCTCGAAGAGCAACGTTCTGCTCATCGGTCCCACCGGCACCGGCAAGACGCTCCTGGCGCAGACGCTGGCCCGCATGCTGTCGGTTCCCTTTGCCATCGTCGATGCCACCACCCTGACCGAGGCCGGCTACGTGGGGGAGGATGTGGAGAACATCCTGCTTCGATTGCTGCAGTCCGCCGGGGGAGACCGGGAACGTTGCATGCAGGGGATCATCTACATCGACGAGATCGACAAGATTTCCCGTAAAGATGAAAACCCGTCCATTACGCGGGACGTGTCGGGCGAGGGAGTCCAACAGGCGCTGCTGAAGATACTGGAAGGGACCGTGGCCAACGTCCCTCCTCAGGGAGGTCGCAAACACCCTCACCAGGAATTCGTTCAGGTGGACACCACGAACATTCTGTTCCTGTGTGGAGGAGCCTTCGTCGGTCTCGAGAAATTGATTCGAAATCGTCTGGGCCGGAGCGGCATGGGGTTTCGGTCTTCGCTCGGCGACAACCGATGGAAGAAGGAAAGCACTTCCGAAGTCCTGGGCCAGACGCTGCCTGAGGACCTGATCAAATTCGGCCTGATTCCCGAGTTCGTTGGACGCCTCCCCATCGTTTGCACGCTGCACGATCTGGACCGAATGGCATTGGTCGAGATCCTGACCCGGCCCAGCAACGCCCTGGTCAAGCAATATCAGAGGATGTTCGAGTTTGAGGGGGTCTCGCTGAGGTTCACGGAGGAGTCCCTGCTGGCCATTGCGGATCTGGCGTTGAAGAGTAAGATCGGAGCGCGCGGCTTGCGGTTGGTCGTAGAGGATCTTATGTTGGATCTCATGTACGAACTCCCTTCCAACAAGACGATGGAGGAGTTGGTGGTGACGAAGGAGATGGTCGAAAACCGCGAAATCGTGTTTCAGGTTCTCGAGAAGGCGGGGTGACGGTTCTGAAGCGTATTCCTCCCGCCGCTCCGGCCATTCCGGCTGCCGTCGACAAGGCCGTTGAAACGAATCCTGATGTGCTGCATCTTACAGTGAGAAGCGCTCGTACCCTTTAGCTTGCGATAGAACACAAGTATGACGGACATCCAAGACAAGCGGACCGCGAGTTATCCCATGGTCCCCATTCGCGATGTCGTCGTCTTCCCGGCGATGATGGTCCCCTTCGTGATTGGGCGAGATTCCTCGGTGAAGGCCTTGGAAGTGGCTTTGAAGGCGGACAAGAAGATCTATCTGGCCACCCAGAAGGACGCGTCGCAGGACAACCCGTCCTCCGCGGACATCTACGAGGTCGGAACCGTTTCCAACATCGTCCAGAGCCTCAAGCTTCCGGACGGGAACATCAAAGTCCTGGTCGAGGGAGTCCAGCGCGCTCGAACCGTTCATGTATCCGGTGCCGCGGGCTATTTCAGGGCCGAGGTTGAAGTGGAGCCGGTTCCGGTGGTCTCCCGCGCCAAGATGAGTCTGCTCACAAAACGTCTGAACCTCCTGTTCGAGGAATTCGCCAAGCTGAATCCAAACATCAGCTACGAGACCATCGTCCAGTCGACTCGGAACACGACCCCCGAGCGGCTCGCGGACACGGTCGCCGCGAACCTTCCCATCGTCGTCGAGGACAAACAGGTCCTGCTGGAAATTGTGGACCCCGCGGAACGGATGACGAAGATCTGCGAGTCCATCGAGATCGAGATCGAGAAGATCAAGATGGACCGGTCGGTTCAGGGGCGCGTGCGCCGCCAGATGGAGAAGGCCCAGCGGGAGTACTACCTGAACGAGAAGGTCAAGGCCATTCAGGAGGAGTTGGGGCGCGGGGACAAGGACGAGTTGGAGGAACTGAAGAAGAAAATCGAAGATGCCTCCATGCCCAAGGACGCCAACGAGAAGGCGATGAATGAGATCCGGCGGCTTCAGCACATGCCACCCATGAGCGCCGAGAGTACGGTCAGCCGGACCTATGTCGAGTGGCTTGTCGCCATGCCCTGGAAGAAACGGAGCCGGGAGATCCGCGAACTCTCGAGGGCCGAGAAAGTGCTTGAAGCGGACCATTACGGTCTGGAAAAGGTCAAACAACGGATTTTGGAGTATCTCGCCGTCCGGCAGCTTTCACGTAAGAGATCCAATGGGTCGATACTCTGCTTCATTGGCCCGCCGGGTGTCGGAAAGACCTCGCTGGGACGGTCCATCGCGCGGGCGACGGGCAGGAAGTTCGTCCGTCTCTCACTGGGCGGAGTCCGTGACGAAGCGGAGATTCGCGGGCACCGGCGAACCTACATCGGAGCTCTTCCCGGGCAGATCATCCAGATGATGAAAAAGGCGGGGACCCGGAATCCCCTGCTCCTTCTGGACGAGATCGACAAGATGAGCATGGACTTCCGGGGCGACCCGTCGGCCGCCCTCATGGAGGTTCTGGACCCGGAGCACAACAACAGCTTCGTGGACCACTATCTGGATACGGAATACGACCTCTCCGATGTCCTCTTCATCTGTACCGGAAACGTTCGGCACAGTATTCCGAGACCGTTGCAGGATCGCATGGAGATCATCGATATCTCCGGCTACACGGAATGGGAGAAGCTCAAGATCGGCCGGCAGTACTTGTTGCCCAAGCAGTTGGATCAGAACGGCCTGAAAAGGAGGCCGCTCCGGATTGAGGACGACGCGATCCTGGAGCTCATTCGCTACTACACGCGCGAATCCGGCGTCCGCAACCTGGAGCGGGAGATCGGAAGCATTTGCCGAAAGGTAGCGCACAAGCTGGTTCGATCCCGGAAAAAGATCAAAATCCAGGACCAGGTCTTCGACATTTCTCCCGGCAAGATCCGGGATTATCTTGGTCCTCACAAGTTCCGGAACCAACTGGCGGCGGAAACGAATGAAGTCGGTCTGGCCACCGGTCTGGCCTGGACCGAAGTGGGTGGCGAAGTGCTCCTGACGGAGGCCACCACCATGAAAGGGAAGGGCGACCTGCTCTTGACCGGAAAGCTGGGCGAGGTCATGCAGGAATCGGCAAAAGCGGCTCTTTCCTTCATTCGATCCCGAAGTTCGGACTACAGTTTGCTCAAGGATTTTCACAAGATTTTGGACATGCATGTGCATGTGCCGGAAGGAGCCATCCCCAAGGACGGCCCCTCGGCCGGAATCACCATGGCGACCACCATCGTCTCGGCCTTAACCGGAATCCCGGTTCGCCGTGACGTGGCCATGACCGGGGAGATCACACTTCGCGGCAAGATCCTTCCCATCGGTGGTGTCAAGGAGAAGATTCTGGCGGCCCACCGGGCCGGCATCGGCACCGTCCTTCTGGCCAAAGACAACGAAAAGGATCTGAAAGAGATCCCTGACTCTGTTCTGGAGAAGGTCAAAATTATCCTCGTCGACACCATGGACGAGGTTCTCGACATCGCACTCGAAAAGCCCATCAATAGAAAGAGTCGGCAACAGCGGGACGAGTACATGAACGACCCGCAGCCGCCCCAATTGGAGGGGGGAGAACAAGCCGGCGTCCACTGAGAGGACGGTCTTGTTCCATCGAATCCATCCGGAAGACAACCATCAGGTTTGGTGATTCAAGCCTCTGGAGTGTGATCACTCTCCGAGGCTCCCGGCCATCCCGCCACAGCTGGCTGGTGTGAAAGATCCCGTGGCGACCAATTTGAAAGGCCATTGAAAGATGTCTGAAGCAAGCACGCCCACCTTCCGGGAAACCGGCAAGCCCCTAAATATTCAGGAATTGAAAGAGCTGAACATCACCGCGTTAAATGAGATCGCCAAACACTTGGACATTTCCGGAGCCGCAGGGATGCGGAAGCAGGAGTTGATCTTCCAGATTCTCAAGGCTCAGACGGAACGCAGCGGCCTCATCTTCTCGGAGGGAGTTCTGGAAACGCTTCCCGACGGGTTCGGCTTTCTGCGAGCTCCCGAGTACAACTACCTGCCCGGCCCCGACGACATCTACGTCTCCCCCTCCCAGATCCGCCGGTTCGATCTTCGCACCGGGGATACGGTGTCCGGTCAGGTCCGTCCCCCCAAGGAGGGAGAACGCTATTTCGCCCTGATCAAGGTGGAAGCTATCAATTTCGAGCACCCGGACGTGGCGCGCGATCGCACCTTCTTCGAGAACCTGACCCCGATCTACCCGGACGAGCGCGTCCATCAGGAGACGAACCAAACTAATCTGACGGGTCGCGTCATGGACCTGCTCACCCCCATCGGCAAGGGCCAGCGGGGACTGATCGTTTCTCCGCCCAGGGCGGGAAAGACCATGATCCTGCAGAGCATCGCCCACTCCATTGCCCAGAACCACCACGAGATCATTCTGATCGTCCTGCTCATCGACGAGCGTCCGGAAGAAGTGACCGATATGCAGCGCTCGGTTCGAGGCGAGGTCATCAGCTCCACCTTCGACGAGCCGGCCTCACGTCACATTCAGGTGGCGGAAATGGTCCTGGAAAAGGCCAAACGGCTGGTGGAGCATGGCAAGGACGTGGTGATCCTTCTGGATTCCATCACCCGTCTGGCCCGCGCCTACAATTCCGTGGTCCCGCCCTCCGGAAAGGTCCTGTCGGGTGGCGTGGACTCCAACGCGCTGCAGCGGCCCAAGCGTTTCTTCGGGGCGGCCAGGAACATCGAGGAAGGCGGAAGCCTCACCATCATCGCCACCGCATTGATCGACACCGGCAGCCGAATGGACGACGTCATCTTCGAGGAGTTCAAGGGAACCGGAAACATGGAACTGGGATTGGATCGGCGCCTGGTCGACAAGCGGATCTTCCCGTCGATAGACATCAACCGTTCCGGTACCCGCAAGGAAGAGCTCCTGCTCGAGCGGGCCGATCTGAACCGAATCTGGATCTTGCGCAAGGTTCTGAATCCCCTCTCCGTCACCGAGTCCATGGAACTCCTGCTGGACAAGCTGAGCAAGACCCGAGACAACGCCACTTTCCTCCGCTCCATGTCGGGGGGATAGGGAGGAGAGAGTAAAGAGTAAAGAGAAGAGAGGATAAAGAGGAGAGTTCTCCAAGACCACTGGGCGGAAACGACTTTGCTTTCTTCACTCTTTTCTTTTTGCTCTTTTCTCTCTCCTAACTTTCCTGCTTTCCTGCCAATTCTGATTTGACTTCCGAACTCTGACTCTGTATTTTCCCAAAAGGCAATTTGGACATGACGATTTTCAGTTTCTTCCGATACGGTTGGCGCGTCTAGCACAGCTCGTTATCGGAGAACTGTCCATCGTCAAAGGGCCAAGATAGAGATCAAGAAAGGCCGTGGAGGAAGTTCTCCACGGCCTTTCTTTTTTTTGGACGAAATTTCTGAACCATGCTGTACACCAAGGCCTTTTTGGCCGATCTGATGAATCCGGTCACCGCGTTTCTCAGCCTGGGTTCCTCTGCCCGGAGAGGGTTTCTCCTGGAATCGGTCGAGGGAGGAGAGAACATCGGGCGATACTCGTTTCTGGGTGTGGACCCGTACCAGGTCTTCGAAGGACAGCTCGAGGGTTTCCGCCGTCAGTTTCCTCCGCTGAGGGAGCCGGCCGATCCGGACCTGCCCCCCTTCACCGGCGGCGCCATCGGGATCTTTGCCTACGAAATGGTCCGGGAACTGGAGCGTCTTCCGAATCTGATCCGGCAAGATGGGCAGCTCTCTCCCGCCACCACGGTCCTCATGGATTTCTACGCCACGGTCGTGGCTTTCGACCACGTCAAACACCAGGTCATCATCATGTCCCACGAGAGCCAGGACCGGGTCCGGGAGATGGAGCACCGGCTCCGATGCGCCCCGCGGGCCTCTGCTCTCATCGATCCCGACCAGGAGTTCCCTGCGCTCGGCTGCGTCGGCTCCAGCTTCCGGAAAGAGGATTTTTGCGCCGCGGTGGAAACCTCCAAGGAGTATATTCGGGCCGGAGACATCTTCCAGGTGGTCCTGTCCCAGCGCTTCGAGGCGGACTATCCGGGAGACCCCTTCAACGTCTACCGGGCCCTTCGCTACGTCAACCCGTCTCCCTATCTCTTCTACCTCCGGATGGGGGACCTGCATCTGGCCGGATCTTCCCCCGAGATGCTGATCCGGGTTCAGGACAGAGATCTGGAGTACCGGCCAATTGCCGGCACCCGCCGGCGAGGCCGGAATCCCGAGGAGGAGAAGTTCTTCGAAGAGGAACTGTTGGGGGACGAGAAGGAACGGGCCGAACACCTGATGTTGGTGGATCTGGGCCGGAACGATCTGGGGCGGGTCAGCACTTACGGATCCGTCCGCGTCTCCGATCTGATGTTCCTGGAGAAGTACTCGCACGTGATGCACATCACCAGTTCGCTCCAGGGCCGGCTTCGCCCCGAATTGGACCGCTTCGATGCTCTGGCTGCCTGCTTTCCGGCGGGGACCGTGACCGGAGCGCCCAAAGTGAGGGCCATGGAGATCATCGAGGAGCTGGAGCCGTGCCGGAGAGGCGTCTACGCCGGAGCCGTCGGCTATCTGGACTTCTCGGGCAATCTGGACTCCTGCATCGGCATCAGAACCATCGCCATCAAGAACGGAAAGGCATACCTTCAGGCGGGCGCGGGCATCGTCGCCGATTCGGTCCCGGAACTTGAGCACAACGAATGCCGCAACAAGGCGCGGGCCCTGTTTCGGGCCCTGGAACTGGCCTCGGCCCTGGAACCGCACCGGTCCGCCCACACTCCAGGCGTTCAATCATGAACGTCATCATGATCGACAATTACGACAGCTTTACCTACAACCTGGTCCAGTACCTGGGGGAGTTGGGGTGCGACCTCGAGGTCTACCGCAACGACCAGATTACGACGGATGAGATTCTGGACCGGGCGCCCCAGAGGCTGGTGATCTCACCGGGCCCGGGAACGCCGGAAGACGCCGGAATCTCCATCCAAGCGATCCGCCGGCTGGCGGGCCGGGTGCCGGTTCTGGGAGTCTGCCTCGGCCACCAGGCCATCGCATCGGCCTTTGGAGGCCTGGTGATCCGGGCGCCGGAGCTGATGCACGGGAAGACCTCCAGAATCCATCATCAGGGGGACTCCATCCTCTCGGGGATACCCAATCCCTTCGAAGCCACCCGCTATCATTCGCTGGTGGTCAGTAAAGACCATATCCCCGAATGCCTGGTGGTGAACGCCTGGACCGGAAACGGGCTCATCATGGGATTGCGGCATCGGGAACATGATATCTTCGGCGTTCAATTCCATCCCGAATCGGTGCTGACCGACCCGGGCAAGGCCATCCTGGAGAACTTCCTATGTTGCAGGAGCTGACCACAGAGTTGGAGGCGTCCCGAGACCTCCCGCAGGAGTCGGCCGCCCAGGCCCTGGAGCTGATTCTGGCGCAAGAAACGCCGGACCGCGAGATCATGGCGTTCCTGAGTGCGTTGTATTCCAAGGGAGAGACTCCCTCGGAGATTGCCGGTTTCGCGCGGATCATGAGACGCCACGCCGTGAGCCTGCGGTGCCGCCACCGCAGGTTCATCGACACGGCCGGAACCGGAGGAGGAGCGGACACGTTCAACGTCTCCACCGCAGCCGCCTTCGTCATCGCCGGCGCCGGGCTGCCGGTAGCCAAGCACGGCAACCGGGCCGCCACTTCCCGGAGCGGCAGCGCCGACGTGCTCCAGGCTCTGGGAGTCCAGGTCGCCCGCTCCGCCGAGGTCGCCCGGGAGAGCCTGGACGACCTGGGGATCGCCTTTCTCTTTGCTCCCCTGTTCCATCCCGCCATGAAGAGAGTCGTCCAGATCCGGCGGCAACTGCCGCATCGCACCATCTTCAACCTTTTGGGTCCCCTCACGAATCCGGCGGGAGCTCCGTACCAGATCATCGGCGTCTACGCACCGGAATTGACTCGAAAACTGGGGCAGGCCCTGGCCGCTCTGGGCTGCAGGCGGGCCTGGGTGGTCCACAGCCGCGACGGGCTGGACGAGCTCTCGACGGCGGCTCCCAGTTGGGTGACCGAAGTGGAGGAGGACCGGGACCGCAGCTTCGAGTTCGACCCGGCGCCCCACGCGTTTGCTCCGTGGGATCCACAGGCAGTCGCCGGAGGCAGCCCGGAAGACAACGCCCGGCTGGTCCGGGCAATTCTGGAGGGAAGGCGGCACGGTTCCCCACGGGATCTGGTGGTCTTGAACGCGGCGGCGGCCCTTCACCTGGCGGGAGAAACGGACTTTCGGATGGCCTTGGATCGCGCGGCCGAATCCATCGACTCCGGAAGCGCAGTCCGGAAGCTGGAGCAGTTGATCGAGGCGTATGCTGGATAGAATCCTGGTCAGGAAGAAACAGGATTTGGCGGAAGCCCGGGACAAGGTTCCCCTGGGCGAGCTGCTGGAGGCCGATCCCGGTCAACCGGTTCCCTCCTTCGAAGCGGCGCTGACTCGTCCTGAAATCAACGTCATCGCCGAGATCAAGTACCATAGCCCCAGCCGCGGGGCTTTCTCCTGCCGGCTTCCTCCCCAGGAGATCGCCCGGCTCTATCTGGACAACGGGGCGGCGGCCGTCTCGGTCCTGACCGAAAAACATTTCTTCCACGGCGATCTCAATTTCATCCGGACCATCCGGGAGCAGGAGACCGGGCTTCCCCTGCTGCGGAAGGACTTCATCTTCGATGCCTATCAACTGGCGGAGGCCCGGGCCCACGGTGCGTCCGCCTATCTTCTGATCGCCGCCTGCCTCTCTCCTGGCGAGCTCCGGGAGCTGATTCGGAGCGGGCAGGACTTCCGGCTCGACGCTCTGGTGGAAGTCCACGATGCCTTCGAGCTGGAGACGGCCGTGGAGAGCGGGGCCCGCATCATAGGTGTCAACAACCGCGACCTGAGAACCTTTCATGTAGACCTGGACACGTCCTTCAAGCTGGCCAGGCTGTTGGAGGGGGAGTCGGGGTTCGTCCTGGTGTCCGAGTCGGGAATCCGGGAACCTGTCCAACTGGCCGAGTTGCGCGACGCCGGCTTCGATGCCTTCCTGGTCGGCTCTCTGCTGATGGACTCCGACGACCCCGGTGCCGGATTGAGAGAATTGCTGCAACCCAACGCTTCCGAAGACCGGGAGGAAGAGCTGCAGGGGATCCTCGGGAGATGATCATCAAGGTCTGTGGAATCACCTGCCGACGGGACGCGGTGGATTCGGTCCGGTACGGGGCCAATACCCTGGGCTTCAACTTTTATCCCCCCAGCCCCCGCTACCTGGATCCGGAACGGGCTCGAGCCCTGGCCGGCGAGCTTCCGCCGGAGATTCTTCGGGTGGCCATTGCGGTGGCGCGGCCCGGCGAGGACTCGTGGATGCGGCTTCCCTTCGACGTCATCCAGTTGCACGGAGTCGACGACCCCTGCCAGATCCCGAATACGGAAAAGCGCGTCTGGGTCGCCACCAGCCCCTCCGGCGCCCGGCGCTTTCCCGGGCACGAAGTCATCATCGACACTTCCTGGGGCACCGGAACGCTCGCCGACTGGTCCGCGCTGGAGTCGTTGAACCGCCCGTTTCTGCTCTCCGGCGGATTGACGCCTCAGAATCTGGGTGAAGCCCTGGAACGTCTCGATCCCATGGGTGTGGATGTCTGTTCCGGTGTGGAGAGCTCTCCGGGACTCAAGGACCGGGACAAATTGAGGGCCTTTCTGAAAGTGGCGCGGGAGTATGCCGCAAAAGATGGAGACAACGACCCATGAGACTGCAGAACACCGTACTGTCCAAGGATCCGTTGCCTGATACCGGGGGACACTTCGGCGCCTACGGCGGCAGGTTCGTGCCCGAGACCCTCATGTCCCCCCTGGAGGAACTGGATCGGGCCTACGAGGAAGCCAGTGCCGATCCCGAGTTCGGCCGGGAGTTGGAACGGCTGGCCAGTCACTACGTGGGCCGGCCCACGCCCCTGACCCTGGCGCCGCGCCTCTCGCAGCGGGTGAGCGCCCGCGTCTACCTGAAGCGGGAGGACCTCTGCCACACCGGGGCTCACAAGATCAACAATGCGTTGGGACAGGCTCTGCTGGCCCAGCGCATGGGCAAAAGCCGCATCATCGCCGAGACCGGCGCGGGGCAGCATGGGGTGGCCACGGCCACGGTCTGCGCCCTGATGGGGATGGAATGCGAGATCTACATGGGCACCGAAGACATGCGCCGGCAGGCGCTCAACGTCTTTCGAATGGAGCTGCTGGGCGCCAAAGTCACGCCGGTGGACGCCGGGAGCCGGACCCTGAAGGATGCCATCAACGAGGCCATGCGCGACTGGGTCACCCATGTGGAGAACACCCACTATCTCCTGGGATCGGTGCTGGGCGCCCATCCCTACCCCGCCATGGTCCGGGATTTCCAGTCCGTCATCGGACGGGAGGCGAGGCGCCAGATCCTGGAATTGGAAGGTAGGCTTCCGGACCTGCTGATTGCGTGCGTGGGCGGAGGCAGCAACTCCATCGGACTCTTCTTCGAGTTCCTGGGTGATCCCGGCGTGCGGATGATCGGCGTCGAAGCCGGGGGCCGGAGCGTCCGCCTGGGAGATCATGCGGCGCGCTTCCAGGGCGGATCGAAGGGGGTGCTCCATGGCACCTTCAGCTACGTCCTGCAGGATGACAACGGGCAGGTGGCCAACACCCACAGTGTTTCTGCGGGTCTGGACTATCCGTCGGTGGGGCCGGAGCATGCCCTGTTGCGGGATTCAGGGAGAGTCGAGTACACGTCGGCAGACGACAACGAGGCCCTCGAAGCGTTTCACCTCCTGAGCCGTCTGGAAGGGATCATGCCGGCATTGGAATCCTCGCACGCCGTGGCGGAGTGCCTCCGGCACCAGGGCAGCGGTGAGCTGATCGTTATCAATCTTTCCGGTCGTGGAGACAAGGATGTCGAGACTGTCCGAGATCTTCTCGAATAACCCGAAGTGCTTCGTCCCCTTCGTGACGGCGGGACACCCGGACCTGGAAGCGACCGAGCGGATCGTTCTGGAGCTGGTGGAGGCCGGGTCTCATATCGTGGAGATCGGCATCCCGTTCTCCGATCCCATCGCGGACGGGCCCGTGATCCAGACCTCCTCCTTTCGGGCGCTCCGACACGGCTACGGCATCCCGGACTACATCGAGCTGGTCCGGAGGCTGCGGAACAGGGTGGACGCCGGCCTCGTGTTCATGACCTACATGAACCCGGTCTGGAGCTACGGCCCGGGACGGTTGGCAGGCGAAGCCGTAGAAGCCGGGCTGGACGGCATCATCATCTCGGATCTGACCCCCGAGGAGCACATCCGATTCCGGGAGCAAGGCGACCCCGGAAACTGCGTCGATGGGCTCGACGTCATCTTTCTGGCGGCGCCGACATCGTCTGACGAGAGGCTTGAAAAGGTGAGCCGGGCCAGCGGCGGTTTCGTCTATCTGGTGGCTCGTACCGGCGTCACCGGCAAGAGGTCCGACGTCGAGTCGCAGGTGCCGGCGACGATTCTCCGGTTGCGGGAATACTCCTCCCTTCCCATCGCCGTGGGATTCGGGATCACCTCGGCCCAGGACGTCCGGAGGGTCTGGCGGTATGCCGATGCCGCGGTGATCGGAACCGCATTGGTCCGGTTCGTGGACGAGCACCGGCACGATGCCGACCTGCCCAGGCAAGTCGGCCGTTTCGCCAGAGAGCGCTTGATTCCAGGGTAATTCTGGAGTATCGTAAATGTCTGCATTCAAAGGACGACGTATGGTGAGTCTGCGGGGCTTCTATTATTTTTTTAGAAACGGCTGAGGATCAGCCTGCCATTGCAGGTGATCCTGAGGCCGTGGGCAACTCCAAAAGCCCACGGTTTTTTTTTGCCCGCTGATTTCAACAAAAGGCATCCAGAGTGAATGACCTTGGCTACTGGCGCAGCGAAATCGACCAGATCGATCTCCAATTGGTGGTGCTTCTCAATCGCCGCAGCCGGTGTGCAATCGAAATCTTCAAGATCAAGGAGAAGATCAACTTGGGCATTTATGATCCGAAGCGCGAGGATGAGGTGATCGGGCTGGTTCAAGAGGCCACGCGCGGTCCCTTGTCCAAAGCCGCCATCAAGCGCCTGTTCGAGAGGATCATCGACGAGTCTCGACGAGTGGAGCGGGAATACCGCACCAGCGGTTAGGTCGGGGATGGACGTGTATCAGCTAGAGAAAGGACCCCATCATGGTCATCGTCATGGAGCACAACGCAAGTTCGGAACAGGTGGAACACGTGGTCGACAAGCTCGTCGATAACGGTTTCGACGTGCATCGGTCGACGGGTGTGGACTATACGGTGCTGGGAGCCGTTGGAGCGAAGATTGTGAGTACTCGGGATTACGAGGCCATGAGCGGTGTCCGGAGAGTCCACCGCGTCAGCGAACCCTACAAGCTGGCCTCGCGGGCGTTCCACGCTGAGGGCAGCCGGGTACGGGTCGGCGACGTCGAGTTCGGCGGGGACGAGGTGGTGATCATGGCCGGTCCGTGCACCATCGAAAGCGTGGATCAGTGTGACGAGGTTGCCGCCGCAGTCAAGGCAGCCGGGGCCAGAGTCATGCGCGGCGGGGCCTTCAAGCCCAGGACCTCCCCCTATTCTTTCCAGGGGCATGGAGAAAAAGGACTCCGGATCATCCGCAAGGCGGCAGACCGGAACGGCTTGCTGGTGATCTCTGAAGTCATGGAATCGGCCCAGATTCCACTGGCCCACGACTACATCGACATCATTCAGATCGGGACCCGGAACATGCAGAACTACAATCTGCTGCGGGCCGTCGGCAAGAGCGGCATTCCGGCGCTTCTGAAGCGCGGCATGAGCGCCACCATCACAGATCTGCTCCTGGCGGCCGAATACATCATGGCCGAGGGGAACCACAACGTCCTCCTCTGCGAGAGAGGGATCCGGACCTTCGAGAACCTGACCCGGAACACCCTGGATCTCTCCGCCGTTCCGGTGGTGAAGCAGATCAGCCATCTCCCCATCATCGTGGATCCGAGCCATGCGGTGGGAATCCGGAACCGGGTGGCTCCGCTGGCCCGGGCCGCCGTGGCGGTGGGCGCGGACGGCCTCCTCGTCGAGGTGCACCAGGACCCGGAGAACGCGCTTTGCGACGGAGCCCAGTCGTTGTACGTGAGCCAGTTCGGCACCCTCATGGACGACATGCGCCGCATCGCCCAGGCCGTGGGCAAGAATATTGCCGAGCCGACGGCGGCATAGCGTCCGATAGCGGGCAGGCAAGGGACGGCCGGAGGCGGTCAGATCTCGACGCGGTAGTTGGGGGCTTCCTTGGTCACCACCACGTCGTGGGCGTGGGACTCCCGCAGCCCCAGGTGGGTGACACGGACGAATTTCGTTCGAGTCTGGAGTTCCCGCACGGTTCTGACGCCGCAGTAGCCCATTCCCGACTGCAATCCGCCCATTAGAACGGGAATCAGGTCCTCGGCGCGTCCTTTGTAGGGGACTCGCCCTTCGATGCCCTCGGGAACCACCTTCTGCCCCGGGGAACTCGGGTTCTGTCCGTAACGGTCGCTGGTCCCCTCGGTCAGGGCTCCCAGGGACCCCATGCCGCGGTAGGTCTTGTAGCTGCGGTTCTGGTAGAACACCAGCTCCCCCGGCGACTCGTCGGTGCCGGCGAAGAGGTTCCCGATCATCACCGCATCCGCCCCGGCCGCCAGGGCCTTGGTGACGTCGCCCGAATACTTGATCCCGCCATCGGCGATCACTGGCAGGCCCAGCTTTCGTGCGGTCCGGGCGGCCTCCACGATAGCCGTGAACTGAGGCATGCCGGCGCCGGTGACGACCCGGGTCGTGCAGATGCTTCCGGGTCCCATGCCCACCTTGACCGCGTCCGCCCCCGCGTCGTGAAGGAAGCGGACCGCCTCTCCGGTGGCCACGTTTCCCGCCGTGACGTCGGCGCGGGAGAGCCGCTTCTTCAACTCCGATACGGCGGCGCCCACGCGCTGAGTGTGGGCATGAGCCGTATCCACCACGACCACGTCCACCCCCGCCAACTCCAATTCCCGAGCCCGCTCCACGTAGTCTCCGGTGGCGCCCACGGCGGCGCCCACTCTCAAGCGCCCACGCGAGTCCTTGGCCGCCTGGGGATAGGTGATCATCTTGAGGATGTCCTTGACGGTGATCAGCCCCTTGAGCCGATTCTCACCGTCCACTACCAGGAGCTTCTCGATCCGATGCTCGTGAAGCTTCCGCTTGGCCTCCTCCATGGAGATTCCTTCTCCTACCGTGATCAAGTTGTCGCGGGTCATCAGATCCGAGACCGGCAGCTCGGGGTCGTTCTGGAATCTCAGGTCCCGGTTCGTCAGGATCCCCACCAGCTTTCCCGTCGAGTCGATGACCGGAACCCCCGAAATCTTGTACCGGTCCATGCTCTCGACGACGTCCCGAATTCGATCGTCGGGACCGGCGGTGACCGGGTCCACGATCATGCCCGACTCGGAGCGCTTGACCCTGTCCACCTCCCGGGCCTCGGCTTCGATGGTCAGGTTGCGGTGAATGATGCCGATTCCGCCGTGCCGGGCGATGGTGATGGCCATGCGGTGCTCCGTCACCGTGTCCATGGCCGCCGAGGAAATGGGGATGTTCAGGGGGATGTTTCGGGAGAAGATGGTTTGAAGATCCGATTCCCCGGGCAGGACGTTGCTGTAGGCGGGAGAAAGGAGTACATCGTCGAAGGTCAGAGCTTCGAGTATCTCCATCGAAGAATGATATGAGATGGGTCCGGGGGCGGTCAACGGAGCGGCGGTTTCCAACCGCCGAACGGGAGGGGCGACTTCCAGTCGCTCCTCCCGGGCACTCCTGCAATTTTTCTCGTTTGCGCCGAGGAAAAACCTACATCCGAACCCGGATCCGGTGGGTGCGGATTCGCCCCTGTCCCCCTTCGATGGCCCAGTGGGTCACGAGCACGTCGCCGTCATCCAGCCGCAGCAAGGAGGCTTGGCCGAACTTCAGATCCCGGCCCATGTTGGAATAGACGGCGATCTTCATGGAGGGGGCATTGCCCCAGACCTTGGCCGTTTCGACTGTCCGCCAGCGGTCGCGCGAAAAATCGACGATCCTCACGAACACGCCGATGTCCTCTCCTTCGCGGTGGCAGTGGACCGTCAGAAGGAGGTCGCCGGCCCAGTGCATCAGATTCGAAGCCTGTCCCCAGACGCCGGTGTCGATGGGGTTCGACCAGGTCGCTCCGCCGTCGTGGGACACCGTCACGTGATTGGTGGTGTTGGTTCCCTGGACATGGTCCATCATCCAATTCAGGGAGACGACGCGCCCTTCCTGCATTTCACACAATCTCGGTTCCGACGGCGCATAGCGTCCGGCCGGGTCCCGGAAGAAATCGGTGCGGTCATCCCAGGTCTCGCCTCCGTCCTCGCTTCGCAGCAGGGCGCCGACGCAACCGCCGGGATTGCTGCCGTCCCACCTGGGGAACAGCGAGCCGGCTCCCAGAATCGCGCCGCTGCGAAGCTGGATGGCGGGACCGGACTGTTCGATCAGTTCCGGGCGCGACCGCGGGACGATCCGGGGATGGGACCAGGTGACTCCATCGTCTCGGGAGAACGAAACCAGGTTGTCCCCCCCGCGAATGCCGTCGACCGCAGGGTCGGGGTTGGCGATGGTCTGATCCGGACCGGTGCGATGGAAGCGATAGCCCAGGGCGATCACCCGGCCGTCATTGAGCAGAGTCGGCTTCAGGTAGTCGGAGTTGTGGCGGTATGCAGCTTCCTTGCGGTGCAGCGGACCTTGGAGATTCCAGGTGCTCCCCTGATCCTGGGAACGGGTCACGACCGTCGTCACGTTGGTCGCTTCGAAGGCTTCGCCCAGGACAAACAGGCCCAGCAAATCGCCGGAGGGCAATTTCACCAGACCGGGAAAGTACCCGTGGCGCGATCGATTGAAAGGCTGCGGGTTGTCGTAAACCACGTGGTGGTCAAGGATTTCGATCTTGGCCATATTCGACTCCGTTTGAGATGTCTCCCGATCCGACTGTTGCCCCCGAAACTACCAGCCGCTCACCCCGAGCGCCATTTCCGTGGTCGATTCCGGACGAGCGTCCAGTGGAAAGGCGCCGGTGTAGTATCTTGTTGATTCAGTTTCATTCCTTCGGGCACGGGACAGCAACACGGGAGCATGCCATGGACATCGTACGTTTGGGAATCGTGGGATCGGGATACATGGGCCGGACCTATGCCCATTGCGTGAGAGATCACAATGAGGGCGTCGCGCTGGCGGGCGTCGCTCAGGGAAGTCGAGCTCCCAAGTTGGCGTCCGATTTCGGCGTCGCGCATTTCCCCAGCTACGAGGACATGCTCCGCAGCCAGGACGTCGATGCCGTTCTGCTGGCGACGATCCACAAGCTGCATGCAGAGCAGACCATCGCCGCCGCCAGGCATGGCAAGCACGTCCTGGTGGAGAAACCGATGATGACCAACGTGGCCGACTGCGACGCCATGATCGCCGCCTGCCGCGAGTCCGGAGTCACCCTCAGCGTGATCCACACCCTGCGGTATCGCGGCGTCTTCGCCCGCGCCCGAAAGCTGATCCAAGCGGGTCGGATCGGGGAAGTGCGGATGGTGCAGATGAACACCCTCTGGCCGCTGGGCGATCCTGGGAAACCCTGGCTCCTGGATTTCGACAACGGAGGTGACATCCTGGATCGCTGTTCCCACAGCTTCGATATGCTCCGTTTCCTGGTCGACGACGAGCCGGTCCGGCTCTTCGGTACGGTGAACGCTCATTCGGCCCCGAACTGGCAGGCCAGGAACGCCATGGCGCAGGTCCATTTCTCCCGTGGCGCCAGCGCCCAGGTGTGGATGAGCCACGAGCTCCCCGAGCCCGGATTCCCGCGCATGATGGATTTCGTCCGGGTCTGGGGTGAGAAGGGAATGCTCGAAGCCGAACACTTCGGAAAGCTTCGACTGGCGACGGGGGGAGAGTGGCGGGACGTCTGGGAGATGCCGGAGATCGATTTCATCAACGACCCCTTCGAACCTCAGCGCCTGGAGGCCTTTTTCGTTCAGACCCAGGACTTCGTGGACTGCCTGCGCCACGGTCGTCCTCCCGCGGTTTCGGGTGAGGACGGCCGTGCCGCAATTGAGATGATCGAGGCCACCCATCTCTCCAATCGGACCGGCGCCGCCGTGACGCTTCCTCTGCCCCGCGCCGCGGGAGGGCACCATTTCGACGGCGCGACCGTGGAACGGACCAGAATTCCGGGATAGCCCGCGGTGCCGCCACAGGCAAGTCGGACCGCAACCAGGCGTCCAATCGGAGCCGCCGAGGACGTGGCTTCAGCCTCCACACCGGACTATACTCCCGGTCAGGCCTTGGATTTGGCGGCGGACCGGCGGCTGCCGCAAAGAGGGGTTTTCCGCCGAAATGATCCGACCCCGCCCCCAATGACACCTGGCATCGTGAGTCGATCGTTTCCGGCCGCCGCGAGTTGTCTCCTCCTCGCGCTCGTGAGCTGTGGACGCGGGAACACGTCGCCGTTTCCGGCGCAGGAAGCGTTGAAAACGTTCCGGCTTCCGCCGGGGTTGGAAATCGAGTTGGTAGCGGCCGAGCCCCTGGTTGCGGATCCGGTCGCCGCCGCCTTCGACGGACGCGGACGCCTCTTCGTCCTGGAGATGGGTGACTATCCCATGCAATCGGAACCCCAGGGCCGGGTCGTGGTCCTGGAGGACACCGGCAGCGGAAAGTTCGACCGCAGCCACGTCTTCGCCGAGAAGCTGGCCTTTCCCACCGGACTGATGCCCTGGAAGGAGGGCGTTCTGGTGGCCGCCGCCCCCCACATCCTCTATTTTCCCGACTCGGATGGCGACCTGCGCGCCGACGAGCGGCGAGTGATTCTCACCGGATTCAACCGCTACAATCCCCAACTTCGGGTCAACGGACTCCTGTACGGCATCGACAACTGGATCTACGGCGCCTACCCCAAGGTGGGGCCCTCACGGCGCAATCCCCAGCAGTTCGGACTGACGGGCGAACCTCTCCATTTCCCCGGTCATCCGGAAGTCGCGTCCGTCGATGTCGCGGCGCTGGGCACCGACTTCCGATTCCGGCCGGACCGGTTGCAACTGGAGCCGGTGGCCGGAAACTCCCAATACGGCAACGCCTTCGACGCCGCCGGCAACCGCTTCGGCCTCTGGAACAACAACCACATCCGCCATCCCGTCATCGCGCACCGGTACCTGTCGCGGAATCCATACCTGCCGGTCTCCTCCGCCATGGAGTTTCCGTCCGATCACGGGAACCAGTCCACCGTCTATCCCATCACGCGGAATCCCATCTACGTCCATGAATCCCAGGTGGGGATATTCACCTCCAGTTGCGGAAACTCCGTCTATACCGCCGGGCGCTTTCCGAAGCGGCTGAGAGGCGCCTATTTCGTCTGCGATCCCTTGCACAACCTGGTGCACTGTGACCTGCTCTCCCCCTCGGGAGCCACCTTCTCCGCCCGCCGCGCCTACCAGGAACGGGAGTTCCTGGCCTCCACCGACCCCTGGTTCAAGCCGGTGTTCACGACCGTCGGGCCGGACGGAGCGCTCTACGTGGTCGACTACTACCGGAAGTACGTCGAGCATCCGGACTACGTCCCGGAAGACCTGGAGGGCCACTTCGACCTGCGCGCCGGCGCCGGCATGGGACGCATCTACCGGGTGGTCCCCGAAGAGGGCGGGCCGGACGGGACGCCGAACCTTCAGGACTCCGAGTCCGGGCGCCTGGTCGAGGCGCTGTCCCATGCCAACATGTGGTGGCGGATCACGGCCCAGCGCCTGCTGGTCGAGCGGCAGCCACAGACGGCCATTCCCGCCCTGCGGGAGCTGGCGGTATCCGCGGCTCGGCCGGAGTCCCGAATTCATGCGCTCCGGACTCTGGACGGGTTGGGAGGTCTCGATGCGGGCCTGACGGAAAAGGCGCTCGGCGACGCCGACGCGAGGGTCCGGGAACATGCGATCCGGCTCTCAGAGCAGTTCGATTCCCCGCAGCTGGTGAAGCGGTTGTTGAATCTGGTCGAAGATCCTGACCAGCGCGTCCGGTTTCAGCTTGCCTGCACCCTGGGACTGCTCCCCGAGACGCAGTCCTTCGGTCCTCTGAGCCGGCTCTTGCGGCGTCATCCGGAGGACCGGTGGCTGCAGATCGCCATCCTGGCTTCGGCTTCCGGCAACGCCGGCCGCTGGCTCCGGACCGTGACCCGGAACCACACCTTCCTCGCTTCCGAGACCCAGGGGAAAAAGGAGTTCCTGGTGAGGCTCGCTGCGATCCTGGGCGCTCGCCAGATCGAAACCGGGGTCTCGGAAGTGCTCCGTCTGGCCGCCGGTGGGGCGAACCTTGGGGGCGAGTGGTGGCGCAGCGGCCTGCTGGCGGGATTGAAACAGGGCCTCGGCCAGGGCGCCGAAGCCCGGATTCGCCTGGATCGAAGCAACGAGCGTCTTCTGTTCCGGTTGATGCGGTCGCCGTTGCCGGAAGTGGCCGCGGCTGCTCTGGATCTCACCGACCGCCTCATGCTCTCCGATTCCCCCCGGTTGCGCCGGCTCGTCGAGACGGCTCTGGAAGACTCCAAGACCCATCCGGACGAAACCGCCCGGGTGATCGCGGTCCGAACCCTGGGACTGGACCCGGCCGGGGCGGCGACTCGCGCTCTGGTGGGGCTGTTGACGCCGCAGGAGGCTCCCGAGGTCCAGGTCGCGGCCGCCCGGTCCCTCCTCAAGACGGGGAACTCGGAAGTCGTCCTGGTCCTGCTCCGCAATTGGGGAAACATCACCGAGCCGGTCCGTAGCGCGGCCTGGGTCGGCTTGCTGGCCCGCAAGGAGTTCGTGAGCGCACTCTTGGACGGCATCCAGGAAGAGGGAGTCGACGTCCGGACCCTGGGCCGGCCCCGGATCAATCAGCTCCTCGAATCGCCGGATGAGGAGATCCGCCGTCGCGCCGAGGCGCTGTTCGGCGATCTGTCGGAAGGCCGTGAGGACCTGATCCAGCGGTACGAGTCCGCCCTGTCGTCCAAGGGGGAGGTTCCCAGGGGCAGAGAAATCTTCCGCGAGAGCTGCAGCCGGTGCCACCTCTTGGACGGCATGGGAAGCGAGGTCGGTCCGGATCTTCTCGACGTGATCCGTCGCCCCAAGAAATTCTTCCTGGACAAGATCCTGGACCCCAACCTCAATATTGCGCCGGGCTACGAGACCTATGTCATCGAGACTCGAAGCGGCGCCACGGTGACCGGGGTCATCGCCCGGGAGAGTCCCACCGCCGTCACCCTCCGGCGAGAGGAAGGGGAAGAGGAGACCCTGCTCCGGAGCAGTATCGCGACGCTGCGGGTCTCCAGCGTCTCCACCATGCCGGAGGGTCTGGAGGAAGAGATCGACCCTGCCGCCATGGCGGACTTGCTGGAATATCTTCAGCGGTTGAGCACACCGGGTCCGATGTGACAGATTCGTGTCTCGGGCTCGTTGCAAAGTTAGGAGGAGTGCTATGCGATCGCTAGACCGTAGAAAATTCATGACCGGCTCGCTTGGGGCCGCGTCCGTGGCCATGTTGCCGGGCGGCTCGGTCCGAGGGGCCAACGAACGGGTCGTGGTGGGCATCATGGGCCTGGGCGGCCGGGGCACCCGGCTGGCCGAAAACTTCGCCCAGCGTTCGGACGTGGAGGTCGCCTACCTCTGCGACGTCGACAGCCGCCGTTTCGACCGGGCAAAAAAGGTGGTGGAAGCGGCCCAACGCTCCCGCCCCAAGTTGGTGCAGGACTTCCGGAAGATCCTGGACGACGACAGCGTGGATGCCCTGGTCAACGCCACGCCGGATCATTGGCATGCCCTGGGCACCATTCTGGCCTGCCAGGCGGGAAAGGACGTCTTTGTGGAAAAGCCCATGGCCCATTCCATCTGGGAGGGCCGGAAAATGGTGGAGGCGGCGAGCAAGTACGGCCGCGTGATCCAGGTTGGAATGCAGACCCGCAGTGCTCCCTACGTCCGCCAGGCCCGGGAATACATTCGCGCCGGCAACCTGGGAGACGTGCACCTGGTCCGGGTGTACAACATGATGCAGCACCCCAAACGGGAACCGGTGCCCGACGGGCCGGTGCCCGACAGCCTGGATTGGGACCTCTGGTGCGGTCCCGCCGCCAAGCGGCCGTACAATCCCGGTCTGTACTGGTTGAATCACTGGGAGTACAGTTGCGGTCCCATCGCCGGAGACCTGGTCCACCAACTGGACATGGCCCGCTACCTCATCGGCGATCCACCCGTCCCCAAGACGACCTCACAGCAGGGAGCCATCTACTCCTTGCAGGACGGTCGGGACACCCCCGATACCCAGATGGCCCTCTTCGAATACGGTGATCTGACCCTGACATTGCAGTCGACCCTCTGGACGCCCTACATGAAGAAGACGCCCGGGATCGTCCGAAACTCCGACCGCTTCCCCGACTGGCCCTTCAACAGCACCAAGGTGGAGATCCTGGGGACGGACGGGTACATGTACTTCGGCCGCCACGGCGGGGGTTGGCAGGCCTACGACGGCGACGGGGAGTTGGTGCGGTCCGAATACGGCCGCCAGGGGAACCGGGATCACCAGGACGATTTCGTGGACTGCATCCGGACCCGCCGCAAGCCCGCCGCCGACGCGGAGACCGGCCATCAGTCCGTTATGCTCTGCCACTTGGCCAACGTCTCCTACCGGGTGGGCAACCGGAGGCTGACGCTGGACCCCAAGACCGAGACCTTCACCGATAGTCCGGAGGCCAACGCCTATCTCAAGCGCACCTACCGGAAGCCGTGGGTGATTCCGGAGAAAATTTAGGGGACCGCAAAATTTAGGGGACAGTTAAGCGCAAGGAAGCGCAGACGCTCAGTTGTCCCGGGCGGGAATCCGTTGCGTTTATTGGCACTGTCTGACCTGCATGTCTCCCATCCCGAAAACCGGAGAGCGCTGGAGAGTCTTCAGGCCTCTCCCGACGACTGGCTGATCCTGGCGGGGGACGTGACCCACGGCGCACGGCGGCTGGACTGGTGCTTTCGGCGATTGACACCGAAGTTCCGACGGATCGTCTGGGTTCCCGGAAACCATGAACTCTGGACGATTCCCAACGCGGGCTCCGGGCTGGGCGGCGTCGCGCTCTACGAGCGGCTCGTCCGGATTGCTCGCTTCCACGGTGTCCTCACCCCGGAGGATCCCTACCCGGTGGTTGAACATCGGGACGGGCCGGTTCTGATCGTGCCGCTGTTCCTGCTCTACGACTACAGCTTCCGGCCCCGGCACGTCCGGCGTGACGAGGTCGTTCGGTGGGCCCGGGAAACCGGCGCCGCCTGCGCCGACGAGATGATGCTGCGTCCTGACCCGTTTCCGGACCGGGAATCATGGTGCGCCGCACGCTGCAAGGATGCCGCCGCTCGGCTCGCGTCGTGTCCGGCGGATCTTCCCAAGGTGCTGATCAATCATTTTCCGCTTGAAGAACAACACGCCGTGCTGCCGCGGGTTCCCCGATTCACTCCGTGGTGCGGGACTCGCCGGACCCAGGGCTGGCACCGCCGCTTCAACGCGTGCGCAGTGGTGTACGGCCACCTCCACATCCGGGGCACCCACTGGCTCGACGGTGTGCCGTTCCAAGAGGTGTCCCTGGGATATCCGCAGCAGTGGGACCGCCGCCGGGGGGTCGGTTCTTACCTGCGGGAAGTGACGCCACGGAAAGCGGCTTTCCGATGACCGCCGCCTGGTGGAGTCCGTGGCGCGAGGACGGGGGCTCACTCATTCTGCACGTCGACCTCCGGCCCGACCCCGGCCGCGAAGAACGGGCCTTCGCGATGCTCGACGACGACGAGCAGGAGCGCTGGAACCGGTTCCTGGTCAAGGGCGCCCGGCGTCAGTTTGCGCTTTGCCGCGCGGCGCTCAGGATCAACCTCTGCCATCGGTTGGGGTGTTCCAACCGGGAACTGTCCTTCGGCTATCTCAAGCACGGCAAGCCGTTCGCGAATGTGAGCGGGGTGCCGTCAGGCGCGAACTTCAACGTGAGCCACAGCGGCCGGCACGGACTGATCGGGTTCACGAAAGGGGATGGACTCGGGGTGGATCTGGAGGTGCGCGTTCCGGGCAGGGATTTCGACGGCATCGGGAGCAGCGTTTACGGTCCCCGGGAACGACTCGCCCTGTCCGCGGCCGCCGGACGCGAGAAGGTGGATCTGTTCTACCGGCTCTGGAGCCTGAAGGAGGCGCTCATCAAGGCCTTGGGCACCGGATTCTCGCTGAGTCCATCCCGCTTCGAGGTGCCGCGGCCGATGATCGAAGGCGAACGAACGGCGGTGTTTCGCTTCCCGCACCTGCCATCCGATCCGTTCTGGCTGGAGGATCTGGGAGAGCCCCGGTTCGCCGCCGCGCGCGCCTGCCGGCTGCCGGCGGAAGACGATAATGCTTGAAATCCGCGTCCGAAACGTGTGAATGCCCGCGCATCGTAGCGGGACAGCCTTTGTGGCCGCCCTCTTCCCCCGTCACCGGACGCTCCCGATCCTCAACGGCTGATGGGCTGGGAAATTCTCAGATAGGCGAAGAAGTCCCGGAGTTCCTGGTCGCTCAGTCCTTCCAGCAGCCTGGCGGGCATGAGGCTGCGTCCCATGGGCTCGATCGACTCGACCTGCCGGCGCTCGACGCGGATGTCCTCTCCCGCCATACCCCGCAACACGACGACCTGCGGGTCCTGATCGGTGAGGAATCCGCTCAGCGTCCGTCCCTCCTTCGTGACCAGCGTTACGTACTCGAATCCCTCGCGGATCTCGGCGTCGGGATCGACGATGCCGATGAGCATCGTTTCCAGGTCGCCCCGCTGGTACGCCGTCAGGTCGGGTCCGCTGTTGCCCCCCTTGTGAAACAGCTTGTGGCAGGATCCGCAACGCCGGGTGTAGGCGGCCTCGCCCGCGTAGGGATTACCGGACCCGTCCGCCAGAATCGACCGGAGTCTCGCGATCCGGCGCTGGACGTCTCCCCGGTCCAGGTCCTCTCCACCGCCCAGGTGTTCCCTGGCCCAGCCGGCGATCTCCCGGTCCTGACTCCCTCTCAACCGCTCGGCGGCGTCATCCGGAACCAGATCGGGCGCAAACCCGCCCTTGGAAACGGCCTCCATCAACTGCCGGGTCCAGACCGGCCGGCTCAGCATGAGGTCGAAAAAAGCTGGTCTGACCTGGTCCGAATAGTCCGAAAATTGCGCCAGAGCCTGGATGCCGATCTCAGGATCGTTGAAGGAGGAGAGGGCCGCCAGGGCTGCCCGCTGGAGCGGCGGTTCCGGTGCGCTCGAGACCCGGATCAACGGCTCGACACTGTCTGCGGACCTCACCTCGGCCAGCGTCCGCGCCACCGCGACCCGTTCCTCGATGGAGGCTTCAGAGGCCAGGAGCAGGTCGACGGCGGACCGGGACGCGTCGGCGTCCCCCAACCGCACCCGCAGCTCCAGGGAGGAACGGCCGCTCTCGACCAAACCCCGGACCAGCCGGTCCGGCAGACCGCCGATCCGCCGGCCGGCATAAGCCAGCTCGAACCCCTTGAGCAACGCGTCTTCTTCCTCTTCATCGACGGCCAGTTCCAGTAATCGCGTACAGTCTTCCAGATCGCCGGTCTTGCCCTTCAACGCCAGAGCTCGCATCATCCGCTCCAGAATGTGACGTCTCACCACCCGCCCGCGCCGGAACTCCGGATCTTCGAACAACGCCATGACGGCGTCCCGCTCGGGATCCAGATTGGTTTCCAGCACCCACCACGAGAGCAGCGGCAGGTACGGATCGTCGACGTCCGCGTCGTGCCTCAGCAGAGCCGTCACGAGAGGCAGGGCCTGATCCACGGGCAGCCGCCTGGCCGATGCAGCCATCTGGGACCGGACCTCGGCATCCCTCTCGACGGCCGCGCCTTCCAGGATGGCCTGAAAGATCCGGTCGGGAACCCGCGTGGGTCCGCCCTTGAATTCTCCCAGGCTGTCGGCGAGTCCCAACGTGGCGCGCCGATTGGCGAACCCCACGTCGTCACAGATCAGCCGGACGGCCCAGTAGCGGACCATGGGGTAACCGTGTCCGAGGGCGGTCAGGACCGTCTCCTGATCCAACCCGAAGGCCTGATACAGGGCCCAGAGCGCGGAGAGCGCCTGAAGGTTCGAACCGCCTTCCACCAGTTGCCGTAAACGATCGGCCGAACCGGGGTCCTTGCGCTCGCCCAGCAACCGGACGGCGGTGTGCCGATGCCAGCGGTTGGGGTGATTCAGCAGATCCAACAGCCGGACGGTGGACCTGGCCTGCAGGTTCAGGTCCCGCTCCAACGGTTCCTGCTTGCCCCGCAGCCGGAAGATACGCCCCGTTCCCGGATCGATCTGGCTCTGGTAGTGCTGACCGTGGGCGATGTAGTGATTGTAGAAGTCGCCGATCAGGACCGAGCCGTCGGGGGCATTGCCGATGTACACGGGGCGAAAGGCGAAGTCGTCCGAGGTCAGCACCTTCCCCAGATCACTGGTCTTGAAGGTGGCTCCGGCGCGAATCCGCCGGCTGGCGATGACGAAATTGTGAAGCGGGTCCACGCTGAAGAGCGAGTCCTGATACTTCCCGGGAAGGGCCGTGGCCTCCACCACGGCGCCGAAATGGGTGAACCGGCGGATGTCCTGCTCGCTGGCCATCTTGGGCAGATCCCCGAAGCTGAAGGGATTGCGGGGCGGACCGAATTTGTTGGGGGTTGTGCCCTGCATCAGGTGCATGCCGCCCTGCAGGAAGTGCCAGCCGCGGGTCTGGCCCCCGTTGTGCCCGGTGAAGAGCCGGCCGGCGCCGTCCACCTCCAGGCCGAAGTTGTTGCCGCCACCCTGGGAAAAGAGTTCGAAGCGCCTGGTCTCGGGGTGATAGCGCCAGACCATGCAGCCCTGGTAGTAGACCGCGGGGGCATCCGGCGGATCGATTCCGGGACGGGTCACGTGGCAGGCCGTGGTGCTGCCCTGGGTTCCATAGAGCCAACCGTCCATTCCCCAGACCAGTCCGTTGGCGATAGCGTGGGTGTCCTCCAGGCCGAATCCCTGGAGGTGGACCTCCGGCGGCCCGTCCGGGACGTCGTCGAAGTCCCGGTCGGGATAGAAGAGGAGGTACGGGCTGTGCATCACCCACACCCCGCCGCGTCCGCGCAGGGGCCGCATTGGCCATGTTCAAGCCGTCCCGGAAGATCTTGTGCCGGTCATACCTGCCGTCGCCGGTGGTGTCCTCGTGGATGGAGATCACATCTCGCCCGCGGTCGTGGTTCGGGGGCGCCGGGGGGACCCTGTCGAAATGCGAGCGGTAGTAGCGGTCCCGGCTGATCATCTTCAGTCCCGCCGGAAACGGATACTGCCGGAACTGAGAGACCCAGAGGCGGCCGCGGGAATCGAAGCTGAAGTGGGTCGGCTGGGCCACCACCGGTTCCGCCAACATCAGGTCGACCACGAGGTCGTCCGCCGCCTTCATCTTGCGAAAAGAATCCTGGGGAGGCAGCTTGCGGCCGTGCACGAAACGTTCCGCCTCCGCCAGCACGCGGTTGGACTCGCGAAACTGGTCGAAGGCCGAGCGTGAAGGCCGCCGGTCGAGCACGCCGTCGAAGGCGACGGGAGCGTCCCCCGGACGGAACTCCCATGGACCGTCGAACACGCACTCCAGAAAGTAGTTCATGAGGAAGGGCGCCTCGCCCAGAAAGCCCCCTCCGCCGTCGGGGGCGTAGACTCGGACCGCGAGCTGGTTCCAGGCCTCGGGCACCAGGCTGCCGGAGGGGACCTTGTGTTGGTGATTGCCCTTCCGTCCGTCCTGGAACCCGGGTGGAAAGGTTCCGCCGCCGCCGATGCGTTTCCCGTTGACGTAGACTTCATGGGCGCCGGCCAGCCCCCGGATGTTGAAGACCACCGATTCGCCCCACAGGTCCCTGTCGTGTTTGGCAAAGAACCGCTGGGGCGGCTTGAACCAGGTCCGGTACCAGCCGTAACCCTTGAAGCCGTGCCGGTCCGGCACGGTCACCGTCACCCAGTCCACGGCGCTGGAATGAGCCAGGCAAGTAAACAGGACGACGATCCATCCGATACGGGATTTCGTCATAACGGCCAATTTCCCGGGTTCACGGAGCTCTTCACTCTTTCCTATTTTCTCTTTTCTCTTTTCTCTTTTCTAATTTGCTCACTCCTCGTCCAGACGGACGACCTGTCCGGTCCTGGCGGACTCCTCGGCCGCCAGGCAGGCGCGAACCGCCTCCAGCGACTCCCGGGGCGTGATCACCTCGATGGGGGTGTCGTCGACAACGCTCCGGACGAAGTAGTTCAACTCTTCCCGGAGCGCACCCGAGCAGGCCCCGTGGATATTCGGCCAGTAGGTCGTGTCCGGACAGCGGACCCCCTCCCCGTCGACGATGGTCAGGTTGGGATGGGTGTCGTGGACCTGTATCGAACCCTCGGTGCCGATGATCTCCATGCGCTCGTCGATCTGGAAGGGGGTCTTCTCCGGCAGGCACCAGACATCTTCGATCACCCCGGTCGCTCCATTGTCGAACCGGTACATGGCGTGGCCCGCGTCGGGGTACTTGTGCCCGTGGACCGCCACCGTCTGGCCGTAGGCGCTGACGATCCGGGCGCCGGTGAACCAGAGCATGAGGTCGGTGTCATGAACGCCGTCCCCGATGATGGGACCGATCTTGTCCAGCACCTGGGATCCGACCCGGGCCGGGAGGTTGCGGCGGGCGTAGAGCGCCACGATCCGGCCCAGCCTGCCTTCGTCCACCGCCTGCTTGGCCGCGGCGTAGCGGGGGTTGAACCGGCAGATGTGACCCACCATGAACTTGCCGGACGAGGCCGCAGCAGCATCCACGATGGCTTGGCAGTCTTCGACGGTGGCAGCCATGGGCTTCTCCAGGAAGACGTGCTTCCCGGCCTCGAGCGCCGCCAGGGTGGGGTCCCGATGCTGGTCCCACATGGTGGTGATGCTGACACTTTCCAGACCCGGATCGGCCAGCATCTCGTGATAGTCGGTGTAGGTCTTCCGGACCTGGAAACGTGCGGCGACCTGGGCCAGCCGTTCCGGGGTCCGGGTGCACAGGGCGTAAATCTCGACTCCCGGATTGCCGGCGAGCGCTTCCAGATGTTTCTCTCCGAACCATCCCAGGCCGATGACTCCGTATCTGGTCTTGTCCATGGTTCTGCTCCCGGGAGGTTGGGCCGGGTACCGCCTGGCGCGGGACGTAGACGGGGAGAATCTTCGGATCTCCCTGTCTATAGTGTTATGGCAGAATAAGTTGGCGCGTCACGGCGAGTCAAGCCGGTCCCTCGGCGCGAAGGGAGCGAAACGTGCGCATCGGTCTCATCTCGGCGGCCACCTATCGCTATCGGAAGGAACCCCGGCGTCCCGGTTCCCATCACGGGACCGCCTTCGCGTCCACCTTCAACGGGTTCGATGAATCGGAAGTGCGAAAATATGACTGGACCTTCGTCCGGGCCCGAAACCGGATCGAGGGCGCCCGGGTCGTCAAGGTGTGGGACCGGGAACCGGTGTGGGCACGACGCTTGGCCGCCGCCTGCAACATTCCCTCCGTCTGCCGGACGCCGGAAGAATGCGCCGAAGGCGTCGATTTGGCGATCCTCGTCGACGACGGATCGGGCGAGCACTCCAAGTACGCGATCCATCCCTTGAAAGCCGGGGTCGCCACGTTTTGCGACAAGCCGCTGGCCATGACCGCCCGCGGAGCCAAGGCGGTGGCGGACCTGGCCCGCGAGACCGGGACCCCGTTCATGTCGGCCAGTTCTCTGAGGTTTGTTCCGGACATCCTGTGGCTGAGGGCGCAGTTGCCCGAATTGGGCCCCGTCTATCTGGCCCAGGCCGTCTGCGCCAACGAGCTGATCTACTACGGCATCCACGCCCTTTCCATGGTCTATGCCGTGCTCGGAGGGGGCGCCGTTTCGGCCGTCAACGTCGGCCAGCCCGGCCTCAACGTGGTCCGGATCCGATTCGCCGATCACCGCGACGTGGTGTTGATGGTGGGGGAGCGGCAGTGGATGCGCTCCGGATATCAAATCAGCCTCTTCGGCAAGCAGGGTTGGCGGACGGTGAAGCCCGATCTGAGCGACCTCTACTGGCATCTGCTGAAAGCGGTCCTGGACTACGTCCGGACGGGTGAGGAATCGGTGCCCGTCGAGGAAGAGGTCGAGGTCATCGCGGCGCTGGAGGCGGGAAAGCGCTCACTCGCGGGACAGGAGGAGGTCACGCTGGAGAGCCTGTTCTCCTGATTCGGCCCGTCCTCAATTCAGATCGTCGAACTCGGTGGCGTCCCCTTCGAACTGCATGTACTCGATCACGACGCCGTCCTCTTCGAAGAAGGCGACGCTGAGGCCGGACATGGGCGTGAAGGGCTCCAACAACAGTTCCTTCCCCTTGAGCGCCGTCCCAAGGTCGTCGACCCGATAGGCGACGTGAGGCTTCTCGCGCAAGGGACCGGTGACGGGAGAGTCCTCCTCGTAGCGGAGATACTCGACGCGGTAGGGATGATCGGCCGGGTCGGTCACCCAGACCTTGGTCTCCTCCACATAGGTCTCGTCCGCCTGGAGATCTTCGGTCGGAAGCCCGATGTGATGGAAGGCCCTGAACATCCGTCCTTCCTGGTTCGAAGCCCCCTGCTCAACGGATCGGGACTCCGGCGTCCGGGGCGGCCCCTGGCAGGCGGCTGGAATCAGCAGGCAGCCGAGGGTGGCGAGCAACTGCAGCGAACGTCGTGGAGACATGGAACTTGAAAGCATTATGTCGGCAAATTGCAACGGAGGGAAGCGGTTGCCGGGAATCAACGCCGTGGCCAGTCCAGATGCTGGTGGAGGAACTCGAAGGTGCCCTTGCCGTGGATCTCGTGGGCTCCGTCGAAGTACTCGATTCGCGTCCGGTCCCCGATTCCCAGCCTCACGTAGCGGCGCCGCACCTTGGCGTACTCGAAGGCCACCCACTCGTCCTCCCCGACGCCGTCTCGATGCCCCCGCTCCACCATGAAAGGCCGGGGTGCGATCAGGCCCGCGATCTCCGCGTAATTGAACTTCTCGCCGAAGTCGAACTCGCTGTGCTCATGCTCCTTGGTCAACATGAAACTGTAGGGGACGTCGATGCTCACATGTTTCCAGACCTCCTCATTGAAGTCGCCGGAACAGATCGACAGCGCATATTGCTCCAGCACCGCCGGGATCAGCATGGCCGATTTGCCACCGTACGAAAGCCCGTAGAAGCCGATCCGTCCGGCGTCGACGAAGGGAAGCGTCGCGAGCCACTCCAAGACCTGCTGGTGCTGGCGCACCATGGGAGCGAAGAAGGTCAGCTTGAGGGGATTCGCCTTCCGCTGCAAGGCGCGGTACTTCTCTTCGCCGATGTAGAGGTTCTGAGGAGCGTAGACGATGAAGCCGCGGTCGGCCAATTGGGCGCCGAAGGCATGGTAGGGGCCTTGGTCCCGCTCAGGGTCACAGACGTCCTGGGGCCTGCCGGCCCGGCCATGCTGGGCGACCACGACCGGGCGCCGTTCTCCCGGTTTCAGATTCTTGGGCACCAGGATCACGCCATAGCTGAAGACCTTGGGCCAGGTGTCGAGCACGACCTCGTAGCCGTTCCAGCGGTCCGTCTCGTAGATCTGGCGGGTCCTTGGCCTGGGCTCAACGCTGGCCGGCGGAAGCCACCCGATGATCTCCTTCCACAGATGATCCCGATAAGCGCGAGTCGTCCGGACCCATCGGTCCAGGGACGAGGGGTCCGCCTGTGACCAGAATCGTTCCCGCCGAAAGGAACTGAGCCTCATCAGCTTTTGGCAATGCTCCACCAACTGCCGATACTGACGCTCCATTCGCGTCGCCGGATCGAACCTGGAACGCCGATCCCGGAGCGGTTCTGTCCGCCCGATTCGACTGTTGAGGGTGAGTCCGTCCTCCAGAGTCGAGAGCAGCGCTTCCAGCGCCGGTGCGGAGAACGGGGGGCCCTTTCCGGAGCCGCTGACGACCAACCGGGCCCGGTCGGACATCCCCAATCGTTCGAAGTGCCGGCGAGCCCTCTGGAACTCGGCCCGGACGCTGTCCAGGGGCGGGGACTCCAGCTTGCCTGAGGCCGCGTCCATGCGCCCGTTTCGAGGCGGCGGAGGACCGGGAACCTCCGGGCCCCGGCAGGCCTCCACCAGCAGTGCGCGGGGTGCGATCAGACTCGCGATCTCGGCGTCCCCGAATTCCTGGAGGAGGCCCCAGACGTTGCGGTAGACGGGCTCCTGCCAGACGCGTTCCCGTTGTTGGAAGTAGCCGCTGACCAGCGTGGCCCGCACGCGAGAATCCAGCGCGGCGCTGTAGAGGGCAACCAGTCCGCCCTCCCCGTGCCCCGCGATTCCGAGAGGCGTGTCCCGGCCGGCAGGGCCCGACCGGTTGCGGGAAAAGTAGTCGAGCGCCGCCAGTACCTTCTGAATCTCGTAGCCGATCAGATGGCGTCCCATGAAGTAGGCTTGACGATAGATGAACTCCCGGTGAGTCTGGTTGCTCATGCGGACCTTGGGGTTTCCCGACCAGGTGTTCTTGCGGTCGATCAGCGCGGGCACCAGAACCCGGCACCCCGCCTCCCCCAGGATTCGGGCGGACTGGAGCCGGGGCGGCGTCTGCGAGTCCAGGCCGGCCAGCATCTCGGGTGTCCAGTCCGCATCGGGGATAATCACGACCTGGGCTCTGACTTGTCCGCCAGGTTCCACCAGCAACCCTTCCGCGTCCACGCCGTTCAAGACCGGCCAGCGGACGGCGAACACGCGAAGCCGCCCGTTGTCGGCAACCAGGGACGGACCGGTGAGGGTGGCCACCAGTTCCAGGTCCCGCACCGGGAGTCTGTCGTCCGTTGCTCCGATCCGGCGCCGAAATCGATCCCGGTTCGACTCGATCGATTCCTGGTACGCCCGCGGGGAGGAGTAGTCCCAATTCCAGAATCGTCCTCTTGCCTTCGGCGAGTCGGCGATCTGCCGCAGCAGGAACCGGTCCATCGCCTCCACCAGTTGAAGGGACAGGTCCCCTTTCATCCGCAGCGGACGGGTTCCGGCCAGACGGTCCCCGGGACCCGCGGCGAGGCTCACGGACAGGAATGCGGCGGCCAGAACCACGGAAACCACTCCCATCACTTTCCACCTCCAGGACCTTCAACAGGCCGCGTCTTGCTCCGGTTTGGACCGGAGAGGGCACCCGCAAGGGGCGCCCCGACCTCCTTTTCTTTCACCGGAACCCGTTCCGTCAGCCGCCACCGGCTCGGGTCGACCCGGAGGCCGCGGTGACCGGCGTAGCGGTCGTAGACCCGGTTCATCTCATCGATGGAGTCGAAGTAACCGACGACGTACGCGGCGCCGAAGGACTCTCCGGCCCGGATCGGCTTTCCACCCAGTTCCTGGATCATGCAGACGTAGCCCCGCTGGTGGCACCAGGCTTCGTATACGGTGTCCGGATCGAGTGTCATGCCGGCGAGCCACGGTCCGTCCCGCCCCGTCTCCGGATCCCTCAGCCGGTAGGCTCGGATGAATCGCGACGGGAGTTCATTCCGGTCCGTTCGAAAGTTGAAACTGCCGTCGGGGCCGAAATCGGCGAGGAACTCTTCCGCCGGAATCTTGCCGGCGTAGCTCAGATAGACTTCGCTGAAGACGTCTCCCCCGCGGTGTTTGATGTGGCCGGGCATGTCGATGCGGAGGAAGAGGGAATCGCTGTTGTTGACCGTATCGATCCGGTCGCTGGACACGAAGTAGCGCTCACCTGCCGGAAACACGATGGTCTGGGTCCACTTCGATCCCGGCTGCTTGCCCGGTGCGGCCAGGGTGTAGGTGAAGTCCATGGTCACTGCCACGAAGTCCGGGCCCTCCACCAGCCGGGGCGAGAGGCGCCGCGCCCGGGTGCAGATCTGGGGGCCTTCGACGATCCGCTTGGGGCGCATTCCGTGGATAAGAAGATCATCCAGGTAGTGCAATTCCTCGGGAAGCTGATCTCCACAGGATTCGGCGGTGCCCGGCTCCAATAGGAAGTCGGCGATATGGAGTCCGTGCCCGGCATCCCGAAAGCCGGTCTTCCGGTCCAGAAACGATCCTCCTGCGACACCGCTGACGTAGCCCCGCTTTCGGATCCTGGCCTCCAGAACCGGCCCCGAAATGACGATCTCTTCCGGGTTCTCGGTGACGGTGAAGCCGCTGTTCGGGGATCTCGGATCCGGAGCCAAGGCGCAACCGGACAGCCACCCCGTCGCCAGCAGGAGTGCGCCCAGACGGAGCGGGTCACGTTGTTTGCCGGATCCGCTTCCGGAGATCGCTCTCTTCATTCCATGCCCCAGGGTTCCGTCAAGGTTACCTGTCCAGATCGGCCGCTCCAAGCCGGAAGGCGGCACTCTCGGTTCTTCAATTGGGTCAACGACGTCGGATCGGAACGGAACCTCGCGGCCGATCATTCCGAAATCGTCGAGCGTCTGACGGCGCTCGCCGAGCAGGCGCGAGTCGATCTCGGAGACTGGGGAGGGCCGGGCGCGAACCAACGTCTTCCCGGGTTTCTGGAGGATCCTCGGCGCCGGATGGTACAGTCGCATTGAATCCTGTTTTCCGGGATCGAACTGTGATGCCGTTGGAATTCACCCTGCCAGGTTGGCTCCTGATGTTCGTTCTGGTGGCGTTGGTCCCGGCCGGAACGGCTCGGGAAGTTTCTGCCCAAGGCGAGCGGAAGGTTCTGCGGGCCGGCGCCTCGGTGATCGACATCACTCCCCGGACGTTTCCCGTCTCCTCCAACGGAGGCATGAGCGACCGTTCGGTGGGGAAGGCGCACGATCCCCTCAACGCGCGCGGCCTGGTCCTGGACAACGGATCGGTCGCGCTCGCCATCGTGGTCGCAGACAGTTGCATGATTCCCAGGGACATCATCGACGCCGCGCGCGAAAAGGCGTCCCGCTCGACCGGGATCCCGGCCGGGAACATGTTGATGTCGGCCACCCACACTCATACCGCCGTCACCGTCGGCGGAGTCTTCCAGAGCGAGCCTGAAGCCGCCTACCGGGAGTATCTGAAGGAACGGATGGCTCAGGCCGTCATCGATGCCGCTTCGCGGCTGGAGCCGGCCAGAGTCGGCTGGGCTGTTGGCAACAACGCTCGCCAGGTCTTCAACCGGCGCTGGTTCATGCGTCCCGGCTTCCAGTACATGGATCCGTTCGACGCCGGGACCGATCGGGTGAGGATGAATCCGCCCCGAGGCAGCAGCCGGTTGCTGGCGCCGGCCGGCCCCATCGACCCCGAGGTTCCGATCCTTTCGGTTCAGACTGGGGACGGGCGACCGCTGGCCCTGCTGGCCAACTATTCGCTGCACTACGTGGGCGGAGTGGCGCCTGGCGGCCTCTCGGCGGACTATTTCGGCGAATTCGCCAAACAGATCGCGCAACGCGTGGGAGCCGGGGAGGTAGAGCCGCCGTTCGTGGGCATCATGTCCAATGGAACCAGCGCCGACATCAACAACGTCAATTTCTTCGAGCCGGGTGTCCGCCGCCGGCCCTTCGAACAGATCCGCCGGGTGTCCGCCGACGTGGCCGATTCGGCGTTCCAGGCCTACAGGCGAGTCGAGTATCATGACTGGGTGCCGCTGGCTTCCAGCCAGTCGGAGATCGAACTGGGCGTCCGGCTGCCGAGCCGGGACGACCTGGAGCGGGCGCGGAAGATCCTGAAGGCCGCCGGACCCGGACCCTACCGGGAACGACGAGCCATCTACGCCCGCGAGACGGTTCTGCTGGCCGAATATCCGGCACGGGTTCCAGTCCGGCTGCAGGCGATCCGCATCGGCGATCTGGGAATTGTCAGCACTCCCTGCGAGACCTTCGTCGAGACGGGCCTGGCCATCAAGAAGGAGAGTCCGCTGCGGCCGACCTTCGTGATCGAGTTGGCCAACGGTTACAATGGTTACCTGCCCACCGCCCGGCAACACGAGTTGGGCGGCTATGAGACCTGGCGGGCGAGGTCCAGCTATCTGGCGGTGGAGGCCGAAGCCAAGGTCCGCAGCACGCTGCTCAGGCTTCTGCGCGACATCGCCGGAAACTGAGGCGCTGGGAGCCGCCGCCGGTCCCGTCACTCTCGAAGTTCTTTCAGCCGCCGTTCGAGTCCGGGCCGCGCCTGTTTGAACTCCGTCCACCACTCGTCCAGTTGCTCCCGGGTCGGTAATATCCGTGGCTGTCCCCAAAGGAACTGAGGAGAGGTTGTGGACAGTCTGTGGAAAAAGGGGACGGTGACTGTCACTATCAACGCGATCGGCACCGAGTTCGGCCCTCCGCCCCGAATGGGAGTCTGACCGATGATGACCTGGAAGCATTTTCTGGTCCTCTGCATAACGTGGGCCTTGCCGGTGTTCGGCAGGGCCTCCGATCAGGTGGAGCTTTCGTTCGATGGAGCCGATCTCGATTCGTCCGGCCGCGAGCTGCGGTTGGTTGCGGGCTCCATCCATCGATTGAGCTTCACCGCTGTCCAACCTGGAGACCGGAAGTTCCAGGCGCGGGTGACCCGGCGCCTGCCGTCCGGCCGGACCGTCACCGAGACCCGGCCGTTCCGGCGCCGGATCACGTTCGATCTGGGACCGTTGACCGCACCCGGCCGCTACGAATACGCAGCGGGATCGGTCTATTTTCGCGGCTACGAGGTCGAACTCCAGGTGACGGGCCAGGGCCTGGAGAAGAATTGGACGTTTCGCCAGCAGCTCAGCCGGGACGTCACGACCGAACGGCTGGGGATGGGCGAGGGCGGGCTTCCGGTCAAGGCCCTGCGGTTCGTGAAAGACGGACCCGATCGAGTCGTATTCGACCCCAAGCTGGGATCCGCCGATCTGATCTCGCTCCGATTGGACCCGGAAGTCCTCCTGCACCAGGATCGGCTGACGCTGTTGGCGGAGGTCCGTCAGGGAGCCGGTCCCGATCGCATGGAAGGCGAATTGAGGTTGCTGGACGCCTCCGGGGATTTCCTCTGGACCCGGAACGTCACGCTCAGCCGCCCGGCAGGAGTGCAGAGAGTTTCCGTCCCGGTCGAAGGTTGGCCCGACGGGAACTACAGGGTGCAGTTCCTGCCCCGGGTGGCCGGACGGTTCTGGCCGGACGGACCCGTCTTGGACTACCGGCGGAGAACCGAGCCGCCGAACAGCCTCCGGCTGACGCCGTTGGCTTCCTGGCGGCTGGAGATCGACCCGGGTCGTCCCGAGATCCGGATCCGCAACTTCCAGCGGGCCCACGACCGTTGGGGGGACGGGTCCATCGACGGGGAGTCCTGGGAGTGGAAGCGGATTTCGAATGATGAGATCGCCTTGGTGGGGAAGGGCGACTCCACGGCTCCTCCCGTGACCCTTCATCCGCCCGCGCGGGGGACCTATGCCGTCTTCCTGGGGGTTGGAGGCTCGGGCCTGCACGTTCAGGTCGGCCGCGAGGGGTTGATCCGGGACGCACCTCCCACCCAGTTGGGCGATGAGACCTTCGTCACCGCTGCCGACCTGACTGGAGAGGCCATTCGTTTCTACTCCAGCGGCGACCCCAGGAGGTGGCTCGACTGGAGGAAGGCCGGCGAACAGCGAGGCATGGCCACTCTCCTGCGCCTGGTTCCAGTCACGTCCGAATCGGTCCGGAATCTAAGAAACCGGATGTCCAAGCCACCGACTCCGCTGTTGGCGGTAAACGACTGGGCCTGCTACTTCGACGTGATCTGGGCCCGCCTCCTGCCGGACCAGTTCCGGAGCATCGCCTGCGGCCAGTCCGAACTGGGGTTTGGGACCATCGGCTGGTCGGTGGGCCGATCCTGGGTCGAATACCACAGCCGGCTTCCCCAGACCACCCGGTTTCCCTGTGCCTCCTACGAAAAAGCGCAGCAGAGCCGGGACTATTCCCCCCACGACTACGGCAGGCGAATCCACATGATCAACGAGTACGACGCCCTCTCCCAGGTCAACCGGACCCGGGAGCGATGCGGCGCGCAGGTCTGGCCCTGGTTGGCGATGCAGCGGCACTATGGCGCCAACCGCTACGGTGGCATCTTCTCCAGCGACTTCTACAAGCGCCATCCCGAGTGGTGGAGAATCGCCAAGGACGGATCGGACTCCAGGGGCCTGAGCTACTACTTCCCCCAGGTCAGGAAAGAACGTGTCGACATTCTGCTGGAGGTGGCCGAGCGGGGAGCGGACGGCTTGTTGGTGGGATGCGACCGGCAGGTCCCCATGCTTCTGTACAATCCTGAGATGGTCGCGGCCTATCGAAAGGCGACCGGCGTGGACCCCGGAAAGATCGACGTCTCCGCCGGCCGGGCCTACCGGGACTGGGTCCGCTGGCGGGCGGACTTCTTCACCCAGGTGCTGCGGGACCTGAAGGCCGGTCTCGCGGGCCGGAATCGGTCCATCCCCGTGGCCGTGCGCATTCCAGCGGCGGGGCTGTTCCATAATTTGGCCCAAGGGTTGGACGTGGAGCGCTGGTGCCGCGAGAAGCTTGTCGACCAACTCCAGCTCGACCCGCTGCAGGACCTCAGGGGGCAGGCCGACCAGGACATCCGGCCCTATCTGGATCTGGGTCGGCTCTATGGGATTTCCATCGTGGCCGGCATGGGCGCCTCGGCCTACATCGGTGCGGGAGGGACCCACTCCTGGACCCACGTCACCGAGCCGGACGGCAGCCTCATGGCTCCTCGGGGCGGCGCCGGCCTGACCAATCTCGTGCCTGGGCTGAAACGGGCGTTAGGATTGATCGAGGGAGGCGCCGATGCCATCGATGCCTATGAAACGGAACTTCTGGCCCAGGTCGACCCCATTCGCTTCCTGGTGGCCATGTACGGACATCGGTCCCTGCTGGAAAAATTTCTTCGGGAGTCCAATCTGGAGTCGGTGGCACCCGTCGATGCCGACAATGCGGCCTCCGGGCACGACAACCATTCCCGCTGGGTCGTGGGCTGGAGCCTGGAGGGCTTCGGAGCGAAGTCGCTGTGAAGAGGCAAGAGGAAAAAACGGAGAAGCGACAAGAGTGGAACTCTTTCGCCGGCGGGCGCCCGGTTCTTCATTTCGCGCGGTTCTTCGCCTCGTAGCGGCGGCCTTTGTGGTCGCCCTCTTCTGACCGGCGCGGCGAAATGGCCAGTGGAGGACCGCCGTCCGCTGATGTCCGCATGATAGACTACGAGAAGTTATGTTCAATCGCATTCTGGCCAAGGTTCTCGGCTCCCAGAACGAGCGGGATCTCAAGCGAATCCAACCTATCGTCAATCGGGTCAACGAGTTGGAAGCTTCGGTCTCGAAGCTCGACGACGCGGCCCTGAAGGCCCGGACTCCCGAGTTCAAGCAGCGTCTGGAGCGGGGCGAAAGCCTGGAGGATCTCCTGCCGGAGGTCTTCGCGGTGGTCCGGGAAGCCTCGCTCCGGACCCTCCGCATGCGCCACTACGACGTCCAGATCATCGGCGGCACGGTGCTCCATGAGGGCAAGATCGCCGAGATGAAGACGGGAGAAGGGAAGACCCTGGTGGCGACCCTCCCCGTCTATCTGAACGCTCTGAAGGGCGAGGGAGTTCACTTGGTGACGGTCAACGACTACCTGGCCCGCCGGGATGCCGAATGGATGGGTCCCCTCTACCGGTTTCTGGGCTTGACGGTGGGCATGATCCAGCATGACATGCCGGACCAGGACCGGCGCGACGCCTACAACGCCGACATCACCTACGGCACCAACAACGAGTTCGGGTTCGACTACCTTCGGGACAACATGAAGTTCTCGGCCCAGGAATGCGTCCAGCCCGGCCACCGCTACGCCATCGTGGACGAGGTGGACTCCATCCTGGTGGACGAAGCACGGACTCCGTTGATCATCAGCGGCCCCTCCGAGGAATCCACCGACAAATACACGCGGATCGACCGGCTGATCCCCCGCCTGATCCGCGAAGAAGACTTCAAGGTGGACGAGAAGGCCAGGAGCGTGGTCCTGCAGGAGACAGGAATCGAGAAGGCGGAGAAGTTCCTGGGGGTCGAGAACGTCTACGATCCACGCAACATGGCTCTGGTTCACCATATTCACCAGGCGCTCAAGGCCCACGCCCTGTTCAAGCGGAACGTCGACTACATGGTCAAGGATGGCCAGGTCATCATCGTCGACGAGTTCACGGGCCGTCTGATGCCGGGACGCCGCTACTCGGAGGGGCTTCATCAGGCCCTGGAGGCCAAGGAAGGGGTCAAGATCGAGCGTGAGAACCAGACCTTGGCCACCATCACCTTCCAGAACTACTTCCGGATGTACGACAAGCTGGCGGGGATGACGGGCACGGCCGAGACTGAAGCGCCCGAATTCGAAAAAATCTACAAGCTCCAGGTGAACGTGATTCCCACCAACCAATCCCTCATCCGGGACGAGTACGAGGACGTCATCTACAGGACGGAGCGGGAGAAGTTCATCGCCGTCGTCGACGAGATCCGCGAGTGCAATGCCCAGGGCCGGCCCGTGCTGGTGGGCACCACCTCCATCGAGAAATCGGAACGGCTTGCAACGCTGCTCAAGCGAAAGCGGATCAAGCATGTGGTGTTGAACGCCAAGTATCACGAGCGGGAAGCGGAAATCATCTCTCAAGCGGGCAAGCGAGGTTCGGTGACCATCGCCACGAATATGGCCGGAAGGGGAACCGACATCATCCTGGGAGGCAATCCCGAATTCCAGGCCAGACTGAAACTCCAAGGCCGGAAGCTCGATGAGAATCCCCAGGTGTACGAAGACGAGTTGGAGAGGCTCCTCCCCGCCTGGGAAGGAGAGCACGAGGAGGTGGTCCGGCTCGGCGGCCTGCACATCATCGGGACCGAACGCCACGAGTCGAGGAGAATCGACAACCAGTTGAGAGGCCGATCCGGCCGCCAGGGGGACCCGGGGTCCAGCCGTTTCTACCTGTCTTTGGAGGACGATCTGCTGAGGATTTTCGGCTCCGATCGGATCTCGGGCCTGATGCAGTCTTTGGGCATGGAGGAAGGGGTGCCCATCGAGTCGAAGCTCATCACCCGGCAGATCGAACGGGCCCAGAAGCAGGTGGAGGCCCGGAACTTCGAGATCCGGAAACACCTCCTGGAATACGACGACGTGATGAACAAGCAGCGGGAGGAGATCTACCGCTTCCGCCGCGAGCTGCTGGAGGGGAAGGACCAGAAGCCCTACATTCTCAATTTGGCGGACGAACTGGTGCAGGAGTTGCTGGGCTCGCATGTCTCCATGGAGGAGGACCCCCGGAGTTGGGACTTTGAGGGCCTGGGAATCAACTTCCAGAGGATTTTCGGCCTCGGACTCCCCCCTGAGGCTCATCTCATGGACCGTCCGGATCTGGACCAGAGCCTCGCCGCCATGGCCCGCCAGCGGTATGAGGCAAAAGAGGCGGAGATCGGCCCCGACGTCATGCGCTGGTACGAACGGATGATCATGCTTCAGATCATCGACCAGCAGTGGAAGGACCACCTGCTCGCTTTGGACCATCTCAAGGAGGGGATCGGCCTGAGGGGCTATGGACAGCGGGACCCCCTGGTCGAGTACAAGCGTGAATCGTTCGAGCTCTTCGAGGATCTCTGGAACCGGTCCACCGAGGAGATGGTCCGGATGCTCTATCTGCTCCGGCCCATCTCCGCCGAGGACGAACGGGAATTGCGGGGCGCCCACGCCCGCCGTCAGCAACAGGTGTCCTATTCCGGTCCGGAATCGGCGCCGCCGCCCAGCCCCACCAAACCCGGCCGCATGGACAAGAGAAGCGCCGCGGCGGTGAAGACCGTGGTCCGGACCATGCCCAAGGTAGGACGAAACAAACCCTGTCCCTGCGGCTCGGGCAAAAAGTACAAGAAGTGCTGCGGCCGGTGAATTCCTGGTTGCCGCAGGCTCGGGTCAAGCTTGTCCTGAAGCTGATCCTGAGCCTCTCCTTTCTGATTCTGGTCCTGAGCCGGCTGGACCTGTCCCAGTTGCTCCGCGTGGTGTCCGGAGCCCGTCCTGAATTCCTGCTGCTGGCGGTTTCGATTCAGATCCTCACGCTGCTGCTCTCGGCTCTCCGCTGGAGGATCGTTCTCGAAAACTTCAGTATCTACCAGCGTTGGTATCCGCTCACGAAGCTCGTCTTCATCGGCGCCTTCTTCAACCTGTTCCTGCCGTCGGCCATCGGCGGAGACGTTTTCCGCGCCTACTACCTCTCCAAGGGCACCGGCCGAGGCATGTCCACGACCCTCACCACGAGCATGCTGGAACGTAGCGGAGGCCTCTGCGGCCTGCTGCTCATCGGTCTCTCCGCTTCCCTCGTCGTCCCCCAGAGGGTCGCCGGGCTTTCGTCCCTCCACATATTTCTCGCCGCGTGCGCCGTGTATGCGGTTGCCAACGTGATGCTCTTCCACTCCTGGACCCACGGCCGGGTGACCTCCTTGATGCAGAGATTTGGATTCCATTCCCTGCCCCGGAAAATGGATCTGGTCTACGAGGGCCTGGACACGCTGAAACAGAATCCTGGCAAGATGGCATCCGTAGCCGTGGTGTCGCTTCCCATCCAGGCCGGAGCGGTGGCAGTGGTCTGGGTGACGGCCCAGGGCATCGGGATCGAAGCGCCCTTCTCTCTTTTTATGGTCTTTGTTCCCCTGATCAACCTGACCATCATGGTGCCTCTCACCATCAACGGGATCGGTCTCCGGGAGAGCGCTTACTACCTGCTCTTCTCACAGGCGGGAGTTTCGGCGGAGATGTCCGTGACGCTGTCCC
This sequence comes from Acidobacteriota bacterium, assembly GCA_965231825.1. Taxonomy (GTDB): domain Bacteria; phylum Acidobacteriota; class UBA6911; order RPQK01; family JAJDTT01; genus JAJDTT01. The sequence goes on from OZ246889.1 coordinate 1,349,137, forward strand.
TGCTCGGATTCGTGGTGATGATGTTGTCGTCCCTTCCCGGAATCGCCTACTACTCGATTCGCAAGCAGGAGGAGATCGATCTGGAAGAGAGAGGAAAGAACTCATCTTCCTAAAAAGGGACAGTCTATTTTCCGTCCAAGAAACATCTTTCTAAAAAGGGACAGCCTATTGTTTCGGGTCGGTCATCCGTTCGGGGACGGGGGAGACAGATCAGGCAACCAGAGTTCCGGCTCCTTGGGCTGCCAAACGACTGAGGCGGTCACTTGGTCAAGCTCCCTCGGTTGCTCCCGTAACGCGAGGTTGGCTGTGTTTCTTGAGATTCCTTCACCGTTCTCAGTTCTGAATCGTTGTTGTTATAAAGGGTTGCGAAACGGCTCCCCTTTGAGTCCGAGTCCGATTAAACGTAGCCGAACCGTGGACCGTGGCCATGCCCCGAACCGCACGACACAAGAGCACAGAAGCCGCCTTCTATCACCTCACCAATCGAGTCGCCGGCGAACGCGATTGGTTCCCCTTTGAGAACCGCCAAGCCGGCCGAAAACTCCTGGACATGATGTTGTTCTATGTCAATGGCTACCGGTGTCGTTTGGCCGCGTTCCAGATCATGGGCAATCACTTCCACTTCGTCATCCATTTTGAGAAACTCCGCGCCTTGTCCCGCGACGAGATGATGGAGAGCGCCCACAAGCTTTACGGACGACGGGCAGAGAAGAAAACCGCCGATTGGACCGACGCCAAATGGAAGGCTTTCAACCAGCGTCTCTTTGACGTCTCAAGACTGATGGGGGACGTGGGCGGGGTCTATGCCCGGTGGTACAACCGCAAGTTCGAACGGCGAGGCCATCTTTGGGGTGATCGTTTCAAGAACTCGGAACTCTTGGGATGCGAAGCTGTCCAGGATGCCATCCTGTACGTGGAACTCAACGCTGTGCGAGCCGGACTGGTCAAAAGGCCCGAGCAGTGGAAATTGGGCTCGGCCCGCTGGAGACAGTTCGGCAAAGATCAGGACCTGATTCCACTGGAGGAACTGTTCCCCTCGGATCCCGGAACGGACCTGTACAGCAGTTACCGGGCTCGCTTGTACTATCGAGGAGCCGTCCCCACCCGGGAGAACCAGGCCGCGATCCCCCGGTGGATCCTCCAGCAGGAAGAGCAACGTGGATTTACCCGTGCCGGAGCCTTTCGCCGACGATTGCGGTTTCTGACGGACGGATTGGCCGTCGGTCCGGCAGAGAAGGTGGCGCAGCTGCTGGAGACGTATCGAAAGCAAGGTCGATATCGGCGACGCCGACACCCCATCCCCCAACTGGGCGGAGTGCTGTTTTCCCTGCGGGAGCAGCGCTCGCACGCCTTCGACTCGTAGACTCGCCTGATCATCGACTGTCGATCCTGCCCCCGCGGCAGCGAATAACCCAGATCACTGAAACCGCCCAATAGACTGAATCGTCCTCTTTGTGTGTGGAACGTCCTCCGGACTTCCATCCATTCGCCAAAGGTCCCCCTGCTCTGCACTCGGGCAGGACTCCCGAAGTTCACAACGCGTTCCTATTCTGTGTCCCGGACCCTATTCTGTGTCCCGGACCGGAAATCGGGACCGGGAATCGCGACGGGACCGGGAATCGCGACCGTCCCTTTTGGAAGGAGCGCTTTCTCGGAAGGGGAATCGGCGGACCCGGAAATCCGGAAATCGTGACCGGAAATCGTGACTGTCCCTACGGCTGGTCGGAAATCGCGACTGTCCCTTTTGGAAGGAGCGGCTCCTTTTGGAAGGAGCGGCTGTGGGATTTCTCAGGGTTGAGGATCTCTACGGCTGATCGAGATCGGTCGAAGTCATAAGAGAATCGGGGCACCGAGTCTACTCAGATACCTCTTCGTCTTTCACTCCTCACTCCTCGCTCCTCCGACATCGGGGCGATCGTCCTTTACGAATCCGTCGCGGTTGGGCATCCGGACCTTGGGGAGCGTCTCGTGATTCAGTTCTTCGTTCTCGCCCACGATATCGTTCAAATGCAGAACGAATGCGACGACGGAGTAGACTTGATCGTCGGTCAGGATGCCCGGATTGTGAAAGGGCATGGTGCGGTTCACATAGTCCCAGAGCGTCGTTGCGTAGGGCCAATAGCTTCCAACCGTTTTCAGCGGCTTGGCGCTCGAGAGGCTTCCCTGCCCACCCACCAACGCCGCCGACTCCCCGCCCTGGCCCGTGGTGCCGTGGCACTCCGAGCACCGGCGGGCATAGATCTCCTTGCCCTCGGCAGCGGATCCACTTCCTTCCGGGAGTCCCGTTCCGTCCGGAAAAATTGTAATGCTCCAGGCCTGGACCTCGTCCGCCGCCGGCACTCGACCGACCTCGTACTTCAACGACTGGGCGACGCCGGCTCCCACGAGCAGACCGGTCACGGCGAGCACCGGACAGTATCGCCTGGCGCGATCAGACATGGGTCACACTCCCGTCGGCGGCGATCTTCCAGGACTTGATGCAGTTGTTGTGATAGCCGGAGTTCCGGCCTCGCACCTCCACCAGAGCTTCCACGGTCGGCTGGATGTAACCCGTCTCGTCGGTGGCCCGGGAAAGGATCACCGTTGGCGTGCCGTCCCAGGTCCATGGCAACCGAAAACGGGTGAATGCAATCCGCTGCCGGGGTTCCTGCAGAACTGCGTCGGTCCACGTCGCTCCGTTGTCGGTGGAAACCTCCACCCGCTCGATCAACCCCAGGCCCGACCAGGCCAGCCCCGAGATCTCGACGAATCCCGGACGCGCCAACTTCTGGCCCCCGGAGGGGCGCGTGATCGCCGATTTAGCCTCCATCGCAAAGCTGAATTGACGGGCCTTGCCGTCGGCCAGCACGTCCGTGTATTTCGACGTTTCTTCCCGTCCCATTGCGGGCTGGTCCGTCAACATCAGCCGCCGGACCCATTTGACGTTGATGTTCCCCTCGTGACCGGGCACGACCAGACGCAGGGGGTACCCCTGCTCCGGACGGATCGCCTCTCCGTTTTGCCCGTAGGCGGCGATCACGTCGTCCCGGCACTTGTCGAGCGGCAGGCTCCGGTGCATCTTGCAGGCGTCCGCACCCTCCGCGATGAGCCAGGTCGCTTCGGGCTTCACGCCGACCTCCTCCAGCAGGACGGACAGCAGGACACCCGTCCATTCGCTGCAGCTCGCCATGCCATGGCTGATCTGCGCGGTGGCGCCCTTCTTCGATTTCCATTCGCCGCGGCTGTTGCCGGAACACTCGATAAAGTGGATTCGCGACACCGACGGGAAGGTCTTCAACTCGTCCATGGTCAGAATCAGCGGACGTTCCACCAAGCCGTGGATCAGCAGTCGGTGCTCGGCGGGATCGATAGTCGGAACACCCGCGTGATGGCGCTCGAAGTGCAGCGAGGAAGGCGTGATGATTCCGTGAGAGTCCTGCAACGGAGTCCGCGTCGAGCCCGCTTCAGGGTATTTCGAGACCGACCCCTTCCGGACCGACTTTTCGAACGGCGAGCGCTCGCCATACGCATCCGGCGGCTTGCCGGTGCGTTTCACGCCATCCCCGGTGGGCGTGTCCGCCGAGTCCGAACAGGCCATCAGAGCGCCGCCGACCGCCGCGCCAATACTCAGAAATTTGCGCCGACTGGATTCACCGGAGCTCCTACCAGGTTCTTCGCCTCCCATGACACCCGCCTCCCGGATCCCTCAAATCGGGGTCATCGTCTCCAATATCGGGTGAAGGCACAGATTCCACTGGCCGAGCAGATCACTCGAGACGAATCGGAGGGTCAACTCAGACCCGAAATCTTCAGCACTATGACCCGATTCTCCTTCTCGTCCGTCACATAAACGAAGCGGCTGTCGGGCGAAACCTGAATGTCGATAGGTTTCTTTCCGACTTCGACGGTTTGAAGTTTGGTCAGATCAGGACTCAGAATGGATACCGTTCGACTCCCACTCTCCACCACGAAGACGAAGCCCTGGTCGTTCACAGTGAGGGAGAAGGGTTGCTTGCCCACGCGAACTCGGCGCGTCTCCTCGATGTCGAGCAGGTCCACCACCGAGAGGTCGTTGGTCCCGCTGTTGGCCACCAACAACCGTTCGCCGTCGGGTGTCAAGGCGATGCCGTCGGGACCGATCCCGACCGGGATCTCCTTGATCACGCGTCCTTCGTTGGCATCGATCACATAGAGGTTGTTGGAGCCGGCACACGGAATGTACAACTGCTCGCCCAAGGGGGAGATGGCGGCCACCAGCGGGCGCACGCCCACTTCCACCGACTTGGTGACCCGGTGGGATGCCGTATCGATGAAGTCGACGCGTCCGACCCGTCCCCGGCCGTAATTGGCCACGTAGATGGTGTGGCCCCGGGGAGACACCACCACGTCGGTGGGCATCCCGCCCACCTTGATATCATCGGTGATCCGGTAGGTCCGTCCATCCACGACCTTGACCAGACCCGACTGTAAATTGGTGACGTAGATCCGGTCGCCGCTGGGTGAAATGGCGATTCCCAGCGGCTTGAAGCCGGCGTAGAAGCTCCTCTCGGTTTGCAGGGTGGCGCAGTTTATGATCGAGACCTCGTCCGAGGCGAAGTTGGTCACGAACAGATAGCGTCCGTCAGGGCTCAGGGTGGAGAAGTTGGGGGCCTTGCCCACCTTGACCTTCTTGACCTGGTTCACCTGAACCGACGAAGCGGCCAGCACCGGCAGGCAAGCGGCAATGACCCACAGACTGATGGCCTTCCTGATCTTGGTCATGATTCCCCCAACATCGGTTACGAGAGCGTGCCGACTTTCCCCCGTCGCTGGCGGCAGGCTCGAACCGTATTCTTCATCAGGAGCGCGATGGTCAAGGGGCCGACTCCCCCCGGCACCGGCGTCACCGCCGCCGCCCATCCCGGTGTGGCCTGGGGATGGACGTCACCCACCAGCACCGAACCCCTCTTGTCGAACGCCGCCAGCTTGCGCGAGCCGTCTCCGAACAGACGCAGCACCTCTTTCCGGTCCCGAAGCAGATTGACTCCCACATCGACGACGACGGCGCCCTTCTTGATGTAGTCCCGCGTGAGCAGAGCCGGCCGTCCCACCGCGGCGACCAGGATGTCGGCGCGGCGGCAGACCCGGGGCAGGTCGCGGGTCCGGGAATGACAGACGGTCACCGTGGCGTGTTCCTGAAGCAGCAGAAAGAACATGGGCTTGCCCACGATGTTGCTTCTTCCCACCACCACCGCCTCGGCCCCCCGGAGCGGAATCCCCTCGCGGAACAGCAGTTCCATGATTCCCTGTGGCGTGCAGGGCACCAGGCCGGGATTGCCGGAGCAGAGTCTCCCCATGTTCGCCGGGTGGAACCCGTCCACGTCCTTGTCGGGCCGAACCGCCATCAGCGTACGCTCGGTGTCGATGTGGGAAGGCAGGGGCATCTGAACCAGGATGGCGTCGATCCGGTCTGAGTCATTGAGCCTCTGGGCGACCGCCAGCAGTTCCTCCGTGGTGGTCTCCTCCGGAAGCTCCACCGCTTCCGAGTGCATTTCCAACTCGCGGCAGGCCCGGACCTTGCTGGCCACATAGAAGCGGGAGGCCGGGTTGCCTCCCACCAGGACCGTGGCCAAACCCGGAATCACGCCTCCCGACCTCAGCGTCCGGATCTCTTGCGACAATTCACTTTTGATCTGGGCGGCGACTTTCTTGCCGTCCAGCAAACGGGTTTCCATGGGTGTCCTCAATGAATGAATCATACCAACAGCAGACTCCCAGGTCTTCATTCGCCGCGGCTCGTCAAGGGAACAGCCGGTGGAGCATCCTGGGAAAGGGGATGGTCTCCCGGACGTGGGGAATCCCGCAGATCCAGGAGAGGACGCGTTCGATTCCCAGGCCGAACCCGGAGTGGGGCACGCTGCCGTACCTCCGCAGGTCCAGGTACCAGGAGAGAGGCTCGGCGGGAAGATCGTGTTCCCGCACGCGTTTCATCAGGAGATCGTAGTCGTGGATCCGCTGGCTTCCGCCGATGATTTCTCCGTATCCCTCCGGCGCCAGCATGTCCATGCAGAGGGCCAGTTCCGGGTTCTCCGGATCCGGTTCCATGTAGAAGCCCTTGACGGCGGCGGGATACCGGTGAACGATGACCGGCCGGTCGAACCGGGAAGAGACGATGGTCTCGTCGGTTCCACCCAGGTCCGCTCCCCGAGGCGTCTCGCTGCCCTCCTGCTCCAGCAGATCGAAAGCTTGGGCGTAGGTGAGCCTGGGAAACGGCGGGGTCACCTTCTCCAGCGGTCCGGTGTCCCGTCCCAGGGTCGACAGTTCCTCCTCGCCTTCCCGCAGGGCTTCGGCCACCAGGTAGGAGACGAACTCCTCGGCCAGCACCATGATGTCGTCCAGATCGGCGTAGGCCACTTCCGGCTCCACCATCCAGAATTCCATCAGGTGCCGCCGGGTCTTGGATTTCTCGGCGCGGAAGGTGGGGCCGAAGCAGTAGACTTTGCCGAAGGCCATACAGGAGGCCTCGCTGTACAGCTGTCCGCTTTGGCTCAGAAAGGCCGGCGTGTCGAAATACTTCACCGGGAAGAGATTCGTCGTCCCTTCGCACGCGACCGGAGTCAGGATCGGCGTGTCCACCAGCACGAATCCCCGCCCGTCGAAGAAGTCGCGAGCGGCCTTGATCAACCGATGCCGAAGCCGCAGGATCGCGTGCTGCCGCGACGACCGCAGCCAGAGATGCCGGTGATCCATGAGGAAGGAGGTCCCGTGCTGCTTGGGAGTGATGGGATAGCTTTGAGCGACCTGCACCACCTCCATCCCGGTGGCGTCCAACTCGAAGCCGCCGGGAGCCCGCTTGTCCCGCCGGACCGTTCCGGTAATCTGCAGGGAGGATTCCTGAGTCAGCGCCTCGGCAGCTTCGAAAACGTCGGGGGCGACGTTCCCCTTGAACAGGACCGACTGGATCAGACCGGTGCCGTCCCGGACCAGGAGGAACCACAATCGTCCCTTGTGGGTCTTGTTGTAGAGCCAACCTTTGATGGTGACCTCACGTCCCACGTGGGCCGGGACATCCCGTATGTAGACCTGAGTCAGCATGAAATCCGCCCTGCCGCAGCCTCTTCAATGGGCCGCGTTCCGCTCCGGTTTGGCCCGAATAGGGCGCCCACACAAGGGGCGCCTCTACCCGATAGCTCTTCGTCCGTTTGCAAGAGAATTTGAGATCAAGGAACGAATATAGGGGAACTCGGGGACCGTCTTCAAGGCGGCGGCGACCCGCTCCAAGGTGCCCGGAATGTAGGCTCGGTACGACTCTCGCCCCAGTGCTCCAGCTTGGTACCCGAAGGTGCCCAAGGCCTTCAGGAGTCTCTGAATGGTCGTGAGATGGAACTGGCGCCGGAACTGGCGGGCATCGACCGGCGGCGCTCCCCGCTGCAGGTAGAAGTCCACGAGTTCCTCGATCTCGCCGGGTGGCAGGTCGATGGAATCCATCAGGAGCGACACCAGGTCATAAGCCTGGGGCCCCAGGCGGGCGTCCTGGAAATCGATCATGTGGACCCGTCCCTCCTTCAGCATCAGGTTCCGAACCTGGTAGTCCCGATGGCAGACGAATCGCTTGGCCTCGGCAAGCTCGCCGCAGAGCGCCCGGAACTCACACGCGAGTCGCTCTCGTTCCACGCGGAGGGAGGCGTACCCTTCCAGATAGTGGCGCCGGAAGAACTGGAGCTCCCAGGTCAGTTTCTCCAGATCGAACGCCAGTTGCAGCACGGGCCAACCTGGATCCGCCGCCTGCGGCCCCTCTCTCTGGAGGACGATCAAGTGCTCGGCGGCCTGACCCAGAAGCCGTTTCCGTTCCTGGCTTCGCGCCCCGCGCAGGCGCCGCTCCAGGGTCATGTCCCCCAGGTCTTCCTGCAGAATGACGCCCAGTTCTCCGTCAACGGCGTGGACCCGCGGAATCGGCACCCCGATTCGGCGGAGCAGCCGATAGATCTGAAGGTATGTCGATTCGGCCGGATCGAAGGGTTGCGGATACAGGGTCAGGATGACGGTCTCCGATTCCGAGACCCCACATCTGAAGTATTCGCGGGTGGAGGCGTCTCCTTTCAGCCTCCGGATTCCTCTGGCGCCGGCGCCGGGAAGCTCCTTCTCGAAAAACCGTCGGATCCGCTCGTCGACGTGCATGGCTCACGTCCACTCTAACGCAGCGGGGTGGCCCTCTATCCGGCAGCTTCCTTTCCCGTCCGGCGGCCTTCCAGGGGCCAGGTCCAGTAACCCGGATGCGTTTCACCGGTGGGTCGCAGCGGTTCCGGCAAGGGAGGAGTGACGACCACACCGGAAGCCCGCGTCCCGGCCGGAAGATCCACCTTGCCGGCCACGATCACGTCTCGCAGCCGGCAACGGACGCCCAGGCGGGCGCCGTCCCAGACCACGCAACGCTGGAGCGAGGCTCTCTCCGGGACCCGGACTCCCCGTCCCAGAACCACTTCGCGGCAATCCCTCCCACCGGGATTCCCGGGCAAAACGTTCAGACCCCTTCGCGCCAGCAATCCCATCGACTTTTCCAGGTAACGTTCCGGGGTGCTGCACTCGAACCAGTGGCCCCGGCTGACGTAACCCATGACCGGGCCGCGCCGGGCCACCAGCGGCTCGTAGATGTGCTTGACCAGGTCCGAGAAACCTTGCGGAATCAGGTCCAGGACGGCGGGGGAAAGGATTTGGACTCCGGTGAACACGTACCCGGGTCCGCTCGACCGCGGCAGATCCTGGCCGAAGGCTCGAACCCGCCCGTCCCCGGCCAGGAAGACGGGCCGGAAGGGATCTTCCGGTTTCCGCGGCACCAGTACCAGGGTCGCGAGTGCCCCGCTCTCCCGGTGGGCGGCCAGCACCGGCGCCAGATTCTGTTCGAAGTAGATCTTCCCGTTGCAGACCAAGAACGGTTCCGGGCCCCAGAAGTCCCGGACCCGCGCCACGGCGCCGGCCGTACCCAGAATCTCCCGTTCCGGTGAGAGACGCACCGTGGGGGTCACCCCTTCCAGCGCCCGGGTCACCGACCCGCCCAAGTGGTGCAGGTTCACCACCACCTCGCCGATCCGCAGCGAATCCAGCAGGTCGAAGGCGTAGCGGATCAGGGGACGGTTCAAAAGGGGCACGGCCGGCTTGGCCCGGAGCCGGGTCAGGGGGCGCAGGCGGCTGCCCAGTCCGGCCGCCAGGATCATTCCCTTCATTCCACTCCCGGCGACCCGAGTCCGTGCTCCCGATACAACATGGGGTAGCTCTCCCGTATGAAAGACGCCGGGTCCCAACCCATGAGATCGACCACCGCCTGAATCGATTCCTCCGGTCCTTCGACCTCGGCGAAGAAGCCGATCGGCGTCTCGTCCAGAGCGATGGTGACGGCCCCGGAGTTCAGTTCCAAGTCGTAGATCTCACGATACTTCCAGTAGTGAAAGGCCTTTCGCAGCCCCAGAGCTTCGAAAAGCTCGGCCATCGCGGCGGCGTCCTCCACCCGGGTCTCGATCTCTTCCCGCAACTTCAGAAAGGCATGCTCCCGGTTCCTCCCCTTGTAGGTCAGCAGGCACTCCCGCCCGAAGGACCGGACCCGCAGTGCGGAATCGGCTTTCTCCAGTCTTCCGTCGGGGAAATCGAACAGGGTGTTCTCTTCCCGCAGGCGGGGCCGGCTGAGGCGGGCCCCGATCTCCCGCAGCCGGGAGCGCAAGGGTCCCAGTTCCTCCACTTCGAGAGGGACCTTGGCCTCGATCTCCATGGATGGTCGCCGTCTCTCCTCCGGCATTCGTGTCCCCCTCTTCCGCCACGGCATCAGTAGAGCAGGAATTTCTGCCGGACCTCTTCGAATGCCTTGAGTTGGGGTTGCCATTGCCGAGCCGCATCCTGGGGCGGCATCCCGTCTTCCAATTGGAGCCGGAGTCGGTCCGTGCCGCAGAGAATGTCGAAGGGGAGCTTCTCCATTTCGTATTCGTAAGGCGGCGGCTTCCACTCGAACCTTCCGCCGCTCAACTCCCGATACAGACGCACCAGGACCAGCCCGGTCAGAAAGGGTTTGAACCGGGCTCTGTCGGTCACGTGGATCTGGATTCCCCCCACCCGCTCGCCGGCCCATTTGTGGAAGGTGGGAATGAAATAGAGAGGCCGGAAGTGGGCTCCCGGAAGCCGGGCGGATTCCAGTTCGGCGACCAGAGCCGGAGCCGGAATCCAGGGAGCACCCGAGAGTTCGAAGGGTCTCGTGGTCCCCCTCCCCTCCGAGACGTTGGTCCCTTCCAGCAGGCAGAGCCCCGGATAGACCAGCGCCGTCTCCACCGAGGGCATGTTGGGTGAGGGCATGACCCAGGGCAGGCCGGTGTCCTCGAAGTACATCTTCCGATTCCAACCCTGCATGGGGACCACCCGGAGCGGGCACCCCAACGCGAACTCCGAGTTCAGGTAGCCGGCGATCTCTCCCATGGTCATCCCGTGCCGGATCGGCAGGGGATACAACCCCACGAAGGATCGGAAGGCCGGATCCAGCACCGGACCTTCCAATTGGGCGCCACCGATGGGATTGGGACGGTCCAGGACCACGACCTCCTTTCCCGACTCGCCCGCGGCCTCCAGGACCAGGGCCAGAGTGTGGATGAAGGTGTAGTAGCGGGCGCCCACGTCCTGCAGGTCGAACACGAGGACGTCGGTTTCCGACAACATGGTCCGGGTGGGCCGCCGGGTCTCTCCGTACAGGCTGTAAAACGGGAGATTCGTGTCCGGATCCCGGTAACCCTCCCACTCCACCATGTTGTCCTGGGTCTCTCCGTAAATGCCGTGCTGCGGGCCCATGACCGAAACCAGTTCGATCTCGGGATGATGCCGGAAGAGGTCGACAATGTTGCGGAAGCGGGAATCCACCGAGGCGGCGTGGGCGATGACGGTGACCCGCTTGCCGGCCACCAGGTCCAGCCGCTGTTCCAGAAAGAGGTCCAGACCGGTTCGAACCCGCATCAGCCTTTGCTTGCGGAGTACAGGGAGTCCGGGAGGGGATAGTATTCGAGTTCCGGCACCGTCGGGATCAGGCCCATTTCCCCGGCCAGTTCGAGAAAGGTCGTCAGGCCGCGACGGCTACTGTCGTCCAGGACGTAGTTGAGATTGAGCAGATACTCTCGCACCTCGGACAGCTCCAGTCCCAGCCTGCCGGCATAGAGCCGGGAAATGGTGTTGATGGACCGCAGACCCCTCTCCCGGGACTCGTAGAAGAGGCGGACCCGCTCCCCCAGGGTCACCTCAGGACGCACCGCCCAGACGGCGAAGACGAAAGGAAGACCGGTGAACCGAAACCATTCGGCAGCCAGGTCGTAGACACCGAGGGAACCGCCGCTGACTTGCATGGCGGCGTTTCCGATGACCAGCGCCCCGTCGTAACGCTCCAACATTCTCTCAGGATCCGGATCCTCCACCACGTACTCGATGGATTCCAGGCCGTAGAACCTCTCCAGAATGATCCTCAGGAGCGCGACGGAAGTGCGGCTGGACCGGTCCACGGCCAATCGGGAGACCTGGGATATCGGCACCTTGCTCACGAACAGGACACTCTTGACCTCCTGCCTGGAAGCGATGCAGATATCGGGAAGGACTCTCAACCCCGGGAGCCGGCCGCACTCGACGACTGGAATCAGCCCCACGTCCGCCTCGCCGGCGGCCAAGCGGCGGGCACACTCGGAAGGAACGTCGAAAGCGACATCCATGGTCCCGGCGTGCTGCCCCTCCATAAATCCCCATCCCAGCGGAACCGCATTGAGGAACTCGATGAACGAAACCCGCAACGGCAAGCTGTCTTTCCCCCCGGCAAAGCCGACCCCGAAAAGCGAAATAGAGGTTAGCAGTCCGGGGTGAAAGCCGCTATGGAGAGGAAAGAGAAAAGGAGGAGAGAGAAAAGAGAGGCCGATGGCGTGGCGCTACGCGTTAACTACGCGAATTTCTTCACTCTTTCCTCTTTCCTTTTTCCTGCTTTCCAGTTTGTTCCCTGCTTTCCTTTCCGTGGATCTTTCCCCTCCAGCGTTATCAAAAGGAAATGAACCAGGAATCCGTGCTCTGGCTGGCTCTCTCTCGTGTCCCCGGACTGCCCGGTCGTGTCACCCGGTCCCTGATCAAGGAAGAGCGGCCGTTGTCATCCTTTTTCCGCCTGTCCAGAAAATCTCTCCAAAGCCTCCGGCTGCCGGAAAAGTCCATTGGCGCCATCGTCGGCGGGTCCGCAATCCGGGCGGCCGAACAGGAGTTCCGCCAGCTCCCGCGGCTGGGGCTGCAGTTGGTGACTCTGGACAGTCCCCGTTACCCTCGGCTCCTCCGCCAGATTCACGATCCCCCTCCCGTCCTCTACTGCGCCGGAAGGGTCGAGACCCTGTCCGGACCCTCGGTGGCATTGGTGGGTTCCCGCCGTCCCACCGTCTACGGGAAAGAGGTCAGCCGCAAGCTGGCCCGGGAACTCTCGGCGCTGGGACTCTGCGTGGTGAGTGGACTGGCCCGCGGCATCGATTCGGAAGCTCACTGGGGAGCTCTCCAAGAGGAAGGAAGAACGATCGGTGTCCTGGGCTGCGGCATTGACGTCGTCTACCCTCCCGAGAACGGGGAGCTGTTTCGCCGCGTGCGGGAACAGGGTTGCCTGGTCAGCGAATTTCCTCGCGGCAGTCCCCCGGTGCGCCACCACTTCCCGGCCCGCAACCGGATCATCAGTGGACTCGCGCACGGGACCGTCGTCGCGCAGGCGGCCAAGGGGTCCGGTTCAATCATCACTGCGAACCTCGCCCTGGAGCAGGGGCGGGACGTTTGGGCGGTGCCCGGCGCGATCACTCTGCCCCTGAGTTGGGGTCCCAACTGGTTGATCCAACAGGGAGCCAAACTGGTCCTTTCGGTCCAGGACGTACTGGAAGAGCTTCCACGCTCCGTTCTGGAAAGACTCGAGAAGGAGAACGCCGAGCCCTCTCCTGCGCCCCAGCCCACCGCTGGAGAAGAGGAAGTACTGAACCTGTTGACCGTCGATTCGACGCTTCACATCGACGCCATTTTGGAAAAAACAGGTCTGGATTTGTCCCGGCTCAGCGACATCCTTCTGAGTCTGGAGCTCAAGAGTCTGATCCGGCAGAGTCCGGGCCGCCAGTACAGCCGGCGCTTGTCCTGAACGTTTTTGTTGCTCTCGCCGGAGACGCTTGTGCTATAGAAGAGGCGGCTTGGACGGTCGGCGTTGCGCCGAGAGCCGCAGAAATGACGAGGAGAGGAAAGTGCGACCGTGACTGATCTGGTGATCGTGGAATCGCCCGCCAAGGCGAGGACGTTGGGAAAATACCTCGACGACGGATTCCGAGTCGAGGCGTCGGTCGGCCACGTGCGCGACCTGCCCAAGAAGGGTCTGGGAGTGGATGTCGAGGCCGGGTTCGAGCCGGAATACGTGACCATCGAAGGCAAGGGGCCCGTGCTCCGGAAACTGCGGGCGGCTGCCAAACGAGCCGACCGGATCCTGCTGGCGATGGACCCGGACCGCGAGGGAGAGGCCATCGCCTACCACATCGCCCAGGCGCTCGGCGCGGGAAAGAAGGGGGGCGCCGCACGTTTCCGGCGGGTGTCCTTCAACGAGATTACGCCCCGGGCCGTCCGTGCGGCCATGGATCACCCCGGCGAAATCGACTCCGACCGGGTCGACGCCCAGCAAGCCCGCCGGGTGCTGGACCGGCTCGTCGGATACAAGCTCTCGCCGCTGCTGTGGAAGAAGATCAAGCCCGGCCTTTCCGCAGGGCGGGTCCAATCCGTGGCCGTGAGGCTTCTGGTGGAGCGGGAGCGGGCGCGCCGGGCGTTCCATTCGGCAGCCTACTGGGACCTCAGGGCGCACTTGGCGGCGGAGGACAGGCTGTCTCAGGGCGAACAGGCTGATCGCAACAGGCCGCCTTTCGCCGCCGGCCTGGTGGAAGTGGATGGCCGGCGAACGGCGACGGGCCGTGACTTCGATGAGACCACGGGCCGGTTGAAGGCCGGACGCAAGGTCCTCGTGGTCGACAAGAAACGGGTGGACAGTCTCAAGAAGCGACTGGAGGTCGGGACGTTTCGGGTCCGGTCGGTCGAAAAGAAGCTTTTCAAGACCAATCCTGCCCCGCCATTCACCACGGCCACGCTGCAACAGGAAGCCAACCGCAAGCTGAATCTGGGCTCGCGGGAGACCATGAGTCTGGCGCAACGGCTCTATGAAAGAGGGTTGATCACCTACATGCGCACCGACTCGGTCAACCTCTCGGGCGATGCCGTCTCCCAGATCCGTTCCACCGTCAAGGCCCGCTACGGAAGTGAATACCTGAGTCCCCGCCCGCGCCGTTACCGGACTCGTTCCAGTACGGCCCAGGAAGCGCACGAAGCGATTCGTCCGGCCGGGGCCAAGATGAACACGGCGGCCGAGCTCGAACTTTTCGGGAAGGAGCGGGCGCTGTACGAACTCGTGTGGCGCCGGGCGGTGGCGACGCAGATGGCCTCCTCGCGCCAGCGCCGCGTGACCGTCCTCATCGGTGCGGCCGACACTCCGGGCCTGACCGAACAGTCGGGAAACGCATTCCAAACCGACCAACCCTATCTGGCTGGATTTCGCGCCCGGGGCAAAACCATCGAATTTCCGGGATTTCTCCGGGCCTACGTGGAAGGGTCCGACGACCCGGACGCGCTGTTGGACGACAAGGAAATCCTGCTTCCGGACCTGGTCGAGGGGCAGGAGTTGGATCTCAGGAAGCTGGAGAGCTTCGAGCGCCGCACCAGGCCGCCCGCCCGCTACACCGAGGCCGCGTTGGTGAAGGCGTTGGAGGAGAAGGGGATCGGCCGTCCGTCCACCTACGCGGCGATCATAACGACCATCCAGAACCGCGGCTATGCCGAGCTCAAGAAGAAGAATCTGCATCCGACCTTCATCGCCTTCGCCGTGACTCTTTTGATGGAAAACCATTTCCCGGATCTGGTGGACACCGGCTTTACGGCCAGGATGGAGAAATCCCTGGACCATATCGCCCGGGGCGAAGTCGACTGGAGAGAGTATCTGAAGGGCTTCTACAAGGGGGAGGAGGGATTCGAGGCGCGGTTGACGACGCAACAGGACAACATCGACCCCCGTGCCGCTTCCACCGTCCAACTCGCCGGCGTCGCGCCGCGAATCAGGATCGGCCGGTACGGTCCCTATCTGGAAGACGACGGGGCCGCTACCCGGCGGACCGCTCCGCTCCCGGACGGCATGCTCCCCGCCGATCTCACCGCCGAGCAGGCGGACGAGATCCTGCGCCGCCGCGACGAAGGGCCGGCCGATCTCGGAAAGGATCCGGAGACGGGAGACTCCATCTACCTGGTGGATGGCCGCTTCGGCCATTACGTGCAACGGGGCGAATCGAAGCAGGGGAAAAAGCCGCCTCGCCAAGGATTGCCGAAGGGCACGGCTCCTGAAGAGGTGACGCTGGATCTGGCCCTGCGCCTGCTGGCGCTGCCCCGCCTGGTCGGAGAGCATCCGGAGTCGGGAGAGCCGATAAGGGCCGGTTTGGGACGCTATGGGCCCTACGTGGTGCAAAAGCGGGACTTTCGGAGCCTTGCGCCCGGGGACAATCTGTTCACGATCGGACTGGAACGGGCGCTGGAACTGCTCTCAGCCCCCAAGCGGGGTGCCAGGACCAGAATCCGAGAGGTCGGAAAGCATCCGGAGGACGGGGCCCCCATCGAGATGTTCAATGGGCGCTACGGGCCGTACGTCAAACATGGAAAGGTCAACGCCTCCATCGGGAAGAACGTCGACCCCGCCGACGTGGACATCCCCCTGGCCGTGGAGCTTCTCAATCGACGTCTGGAACGAGACCGGACCAGGCGAGGTGGTCGCAAGATCCGCCGCACGGCCGGAAGCGGACGCCGGACCAGCGGCCGCCGTTCGCCACGGAAGGCGCGTTGAGCCGATGAGAAAAGCGGGCCGGAGGTGGCGTCATTCAGAATAGCAGAGAGACGGTGTTGGAAGTCTTTCCCTTGCCGTTCTGGTTGAACCCTCGCACTCTGTAGGAAAAGGCTCCGGTGACGTACTTGCCGATCTCGTCCTTGTAACGAGACGAGTTGGCGCCCACGACCCCGACGACCCGGAACTCGGCCCCGCCGTCGGAGCGGAGAATCTCGAACCCCAGTTCATTGTCGGACCGGTCCTTCCAGGTGAGCTCGGTGGTGGCCATGGCGCCCTTGAAGCTCTTGACACCCTTGAGATCGGTGGGTGCCGCGGGCGGCTCACCCGCCGCCGCGATCGCTGTACCGGGAGCGAGCCAGAACAGAAGCCAGGAAACCAAAATCACTCGTCGTTTCATCCCTGTTTCTCCGGTGTTCTCGGGTGTGTTTCCAGTCTACTACGGAAGAGACGTCTTGGCTTTACAGGAAGCCTCCGGCTCGGCTATTTTTTCCTGAACCGATCGGAATCAATCCATGGAGAGCCCGCCCGCCTACTACCCTGTATTCCTTGACCTTGGAGACCGTTCGTGTCTGGTGATCGGCGAGGGAGAACTCGCCGACGAGAAGGCGCGGGGTCTGGAGCAGGCCGGAGCCCGGGTCCTCCGTCACCCGGCTTTTGATCCGGACCGGAGCGATGTCTTCCTGATCGTCGCTGTCGTCGACGATCCTGGACTGGGCCGCCGGATCAAGGAGTTCGCCGACCGGAGGGGGATCCTGGTGAACGTGGTCGATCAGACGCCCAACTGCAGTTTCATCGCCCCGGCTATCGCTCGCTGCGGAGATCTGGTCCTGGCCATTTCGACCTCCGGTAAAAGCCCGGCTCTGGCGCGCAAGATCCGGCAGCAGCTCGAGGCGCAGTTCGGACCCGAGTACGGAGATCTGGTCCAGGCTCTGGGAGAGATTCGGCCACTCGTCAAGAAACGCCTCAATACCTTTCGGGAGCGGAGTGAGTACTATAATCGGATGGTGAGGGATCCGGAGCTTCTGGAAACCGCCCGTTGCCACGGTGTGGCGGCGGTCCGGTCCCGGCTCGAGAAAGGCTTGCAATGAAGATCCTCCGGCCACGAACCGGACGTGTCGTCCTGTTGGGCGCCGGCCCGGGAGACCCGGAATTGCTGACGGTCAAAGCGGTCCGTTGCCTGAGCCGTGCCGACGTGGTCATCTACGACCGGCTGGTCGATTCCAGGGTCCTGGACCTGATTCCGGATTCCGCCGAAGCCATTCCGGTGGGAAAGAAGGGGGGACACTACGGCTTCCCCCAGGAGAAGATCCATGAGTTGATGGTGTCCCGGGCCCGCGCCGGGAAAGAGGTGGTCCGCCTCCAGGGAGGAGACCCCCTCATCTTCGGCCGGGGTGGGGAAGAGATGGAGTACTTGTCGGCTCACCGGGTCCCCTTCGAGATCGTCCCTGGAGTCAGCGCCGTTTTCGGGGTTCCCGCCGCCGCCGGGATCCCCCTGACCCATCGGGAACTCTCGTCGTCCGTCCTGGTCTTGAGCGGGCATCGCGCCTCGGCGACCGGCCGGAACCCGTCCTGGGAACTGGCCGCCCGGGCCGACACCGTCGTCTTCCTCATGCCCTTGAGGAACCTCAAGCAGATCGTCTCCCAACTGGTGCTCCATGGAAGGCCGCTGGACACGCCGGCCGCCGTCATCGGATCGGGCACCCTGGACCGGCAACAGGAGGCCACCGGGACCCTGAGGAACATCTTCGGCCGGACTCGGAAGGCGGACATCCGCTCGCCTGCTCTTCTGGTCGTCGGGGAAGTGGTCCGCTTCCAGGCGCTGAAAGGGCGTTCAGCGAAAAACCTGCCTCGGGTCGAGACCGAACTGGCGGCCACCAGCAAGAAACCTTGACCGAACGGAGACCGCCGGGCTGAATTCCTCCGCCAGGCTACTGGACCCGCTCCGACACCGGGTCCATGTCGTCCATCATGATCGATTCCCGAGCAGCGTAATCCTGCAACTGGGCCCTGAGCTTCTCGTTGAGCAGAACCATGGATCGGATGCTCTGGTAGTTCAACGGTTCCTTCGCTCCGTCATCGTTGACGACGAACGGGGGATTCGCCTGCACCAGAAAGGCGATGAGCTGAATCAGGAAGTTGCATTCTCCCGCTGACAGGCGCCAGCTGTAGTCGCGGTTCAGAAATTCTTGAATCCGGCGTTGCTGTTCGATTTTGGACTGGTCCATACGGGGCTCTTTCAGCCGCTTCTACCGCTCTCGGTAAGACTCGGCGTAGATGCGTCTCAAGGGGGCGAGACAATAGATTTCCAACAGGTCCTTCAGGAGTTCTTCACGGCCCATGAGGCGGCCTTCATGAAGTGAATTGAGGACGAACGTCAGGCGAATGATGTCGGCCTTGTCCTTTCGGATGTCCAGCGAGACCGAGTGGGACATTCTGGGATCGAAATGGAGCAGATCGCTGAAGCTGAAGTGGTCGAACTCGGGGTCGGTCCACGGCTTCTCATGCCGGCATTCCCAGTAGTAGTCTTGAAGCCGCCCCGTGAAGAGATCGTAGTCGAAGCCGGCGGACTTGTTGTTGACGCTGGCCTCCACGCAGAGCCGCGTGTCCTTCCTCAGTGCGCCCAGGCCGTACGTGACCTCCAGTTCCCGCCGCCGGGAGAACTTGATGCGATGGTTG
Organism: Acidobacteriota bacterium; assembly: GCA_965231825.1. Lineage (GTDB taxonomy): Bacteria > Acidobacteriota > UBA6911 > RPQK01 > JAJDTT01 > JAJDTT01. The sequence continues at coordinate 1,367,702 of OZ246889.1, forward strand.
CCGCGGCGATGGAATCGCTTGACTTCGGGTTCGACACCCACCTCCCGGCTGTCTTCCTGGGTGACGTAACTCCGCTTGGCTCGCTCGTACCAATCGTCCACGATCCGGCGGGCGATCCGGTCGATAAAACGAAGCTGATCGTCTCTGTTGGAACCCATAGCAGACGGTATTCTCACAAAATTGTCGGCTAAATGTAAATTGTTGTAGATTGGTCCGGATGCGTCCTGTCCGCGCCCTTCTCTGGATCAGCCTGTGGATGTTGTGCGCCTTTCAGCAGACCCCGATTCGGATCGAGGTCGAAGCCGTCAACGTCCTGGTGACGGTCACCGATAAAAAGAACCGGTTCGTCACCAATCTCCAGCAGGACCGGTTCCACATCTACGAGGACGGACGCCGTCAGTTCATCACCAATTTCAGACACGAGACCGCCCTGCCCTTGCGTATCGGTCTGCTCATCGACACCAGTTCCAGCGTCCGCTTGAAGCTGGAGTTCGAAAAGCGGGCCGCGACCCGATTCGTCCATTCCATCCTCCGCCCCCAGGATCGAGTGCTTCTGGTGGAGTTCGATTCGGGCGTCTCCCTCCTGCACGACTTCACGTCCAATCCCAGGTCCGTCGCCAAGGCGATCCGCGAACTGAGGGCGGGAGGCGGAACGAAGCTGTTCGACGCGTTGGTGAATGTCTCCTCCCAGAAGATGACCGATCCCGACACCCGCCAGGCCATTGTGGTCATCTCCGACGGGGTCGACCAGGACAGCCAGCACACGATGGAGGACGTCCTGCGGAGTATCCACGTCTCCGGGGTGACCGTCTACAGCATCGGCACCAGCCGCTTCGGAGCCGATCAGCAGAAGAAAGGGGAGAAGATTCTGAGGAACCTCTCCCGCGAGACGGGCGGACGAGCCTTCTTTCCCTACACCGCCGACGGACTACAGCAGACCTTCGATCTCGTGAACGAAGAGCTCAGATCCCAATACAGCCTGACGTACGTTCCCAGAAACCGTACCCGTGACGGCAAGTTCAGGGAGGTCGAGGTCAAACTGCTCCGTGACAAGGGACTGAACATCAGGCACCGCAACGGCTACTACGCGCCCACGGTATAGGGAGCGGCGATTCCCAACCGCCGAACGGGAGCGGCGGTTTCCAACCGCCGGACTCCGGAGTGACAAGTTGGCGCCGAGGAACAGGCGATTGGAAATCGCCGTTCCGGCAATGGGCGATTGGAAATCGCCCCTCGTGCGCCCGACATGGGCTGTATCTAAGGGATGAAAGATCCCAAGGGAGGTGATGGGACCAACCCTAGCCGAACCGCAAGGCGTAGCCGTGAGGTGAAGCTGAAGGAAGCGGAAGGCAAACCCACGACCGCAGGAACACGAACCGGCAGTGAGGCCGGGTGCGGGCGGTGAGCTGGCGAGGAACAGCGAAACCCGAACTCCATCCAGACGCACCAGGTAGAGCCGGGCGGCCCGGGGGGAAAGAGGCAGCACCTTACTCGGGGAGATCTCAAGGGTGAGAGCCCTTGAGAAGTCAGCAGAGGTCGTAGTAGCGAAGAAGCCGGGTAGCGCCGGTGGAGCGAAGGACCGAAGGAGTCGTACCGACCTTAGGGAGGACTCGTCAATGGTGGCGCAAAGAACTCCGAAAACGGGAGACGGTGGGATCCCCGCCGGACCCGGCACGGAAGGCCCAAGGGTGGAACCCGTCAAGCCGGAAGGGCGGAGTGCGAGTTGTGTTGGCGGCGAAGCCCCGGAAAGAACGGAGCGGTACGAGTCGCTGATGGAACAGGTGGTCTCGACGGACAACTACGGGGCGGCCCTGGAAGCGGTTCTCCGCAACCGGGGGGCGCCGGGGATGGACGGCATGAAGACCACCGACCTGAAGGGACACCTTCAGAAGCACTGGCCGCGAATCCGGGCCAAGCTGCTGGACGGGACCTACACGGTGACCCCTGTGAGGCGGGTGGAAATCCCGAAACCGAACGGTGGGGTGCGCTGTCTGGGGGTCCCTACGGTGCTGGATCGATTCATCCAGCAACTGCTGTTGCAGGTGCTGGGGCCGATCTTCGAACCGGGGTTCAGCGAACACAGCTACGGGTTCCGACCGGGACGCAGCGCTCACGAAGCCGTGCGAGCGGCGCGTGATTACGTGGTCCGGCAAGGCCGGGACTGGGTCGTCGATCTGGACATCGAGAAGTTCTTTGACCGGGTGCATCACGACATCTTGATGCGGCGAATCGGGGCCGTCATCCGGGACAAACGGGTGTTGAAACTGATTGGCCGGTACCTGCGCAGTGGGGCTCTGGTGGAAGGCGTGGTAGTGGAAGTCCGAGAGGGGACGCCGCAAGGCGGGCCGCTCTCGCCGCTGCTGGCGAACATCTACCTGGACCCGCTGGACAAGGAACTGGAGAGACGCGGGCACAGCTTCGTGCGCTACGCGGACGACTGTAACGTCTACGTGGGAGGAGCGGCCGCGGCGGATCGGGTGGTTCGGAACCTGCCGAAGTGGATCGCGAAGCATCTGCGGTTGAAGGTGAACGCGAACAAGACCGGAGTGGGCCGGCCCTGGGAGCGGAAGTTCCTGGGATTCCGGATCAACCGGGCGGGGCAGATCGAAGTGTCGCCGACCAGCCTGAAGCGGTTGAAGGGGCGGGTGCGCCAACTCTGGGACGCCCGGCAGAACCTCAGCAGCATCGAGTTGCGAGACCAATGGCAACGCTACATCCGTGGCTGGTGGAACTACTACCGGCTAGCGGAAGGGCGACGGCCATGGCCGGCTCTGGAAGGTTGGACCCGACGGCACATCCGCAAATGCTTCTGGTTACGCTGGCATAGTTGGCGAGGGCGCCTCCGGCGACTGCGGTCACTGGGGGTGCGTGAGCCGTTGCTTCGAGTGGCTCATAGCAGTCGGGGCAGCTGGCGAATCGCCCGGCACTCGGCGCTGCATACGGCCCTGAGCAACCGCCGGCTTCGCCGCTATGGGTTCCTGGTTCCGTCAGACCTCGGGTGACTCCAACCGCCGGATACTGAAAACGGTACGTCCGGTGGTGTGGGAGGGTGCAGGGGCGAAATCCCCTGCACTCGACCCAATCACCCCTCTCAGGGCAGCCGCCGGAACTCCAGCCGGATCTGCTTCTTCAGGAGCTCGATGGCTTCGTCCCGGTCGGTGCCCAAGGCGGAGAACGGGCGTAGTCGGATGTAGGGACCGGTGGCGGCGACCCGGGCCGACGCCAGAACCAGCGGACCCATCTCCTGCGTCGAGACGGCGAAACGCATCCCCTTGTGCTCCCATTCCATAGTCGGCAATTCAACCTCCAAGTCCGCCGCCGCACAGCGCCCGGACACTGTCCGGAACCCGCATCTTGGACTCGGACCCGTAATCCCAAGACACGCAGACGGTCTTGGCCCGGGCGACCTTGCGCCCAGTTTCGCGCTCGGTCATCTCGTACTCGAAGTCGAAGCTGGTATTGCCGACCCGGGGAATCCAGACCTGGACCAGTAGGACCTCTCCCCAGTAGGCGGGCGAGAGAAACCGGCAGGAGGCTTCCACCGCGATCATCTGGAGATCGTGGATCCGCCGGGCGTCCAGAAAGTGGCGGAAAAAGGCCACCCGAGCCGCTTCCATGAAGGTGAAATAGCGGACGTTGTTGACGTGGCCCATGGCGTCCAGGTCGTGAAACTCCACTTCCATGGGGATCACCAGAGCTCTGCTGCCGCCAATGGTGGTTTCGGTCGGGGCAAACGCGGAGTCGGCACTGACCGCGGGAGTCATAACTCTATTTTAGCGGGAATTGCGCTCAGGAGGCGCCCACGCCGGCGGCCGCGGGTTCCGGATCCGCCGCCACTTCCAGCACCAGAGCCAAGCGGTTGATCATGTTGAAGAACCCGATCAGGGTGATCATCTCCACCACCTGGTCCGAGGTGTAGTGGTTGTCCAGCTGCATCCAGAACTCCTCCTGGACATCGTCCGGACTCACGCTGGTCAATTCGGCCAGATGGATGGCTTCCTTTTCGTAGTAGACGAACAGGTTGCTTTCAGCCGCCTGGTCGATGGCATCCAGTTGCTCTTCGGTCCAACCCGCCTCCCGGGCTCGTTTCAGAGCGGGGACCGCCGTATAGGCGCACTTGTTCACCTGGCAGGTCCTGAGAATGACCAGAGACCGGATCTTCTCACTCAGGCCGGTCTCACCCATGACCGTGCCGTACAAGGCCGCCACCGACTCGACGAAGTTGTCGCTGTGGGCCCATGTCTTGATGAAGTTGGGCACGAAACCCAGATCGCTCTCCAGCGCGGAGTAGAGATTCCGAACCTTGTCATTTGCCGCATCCGGCTGCACCGGCAAATACCTGGGCATTTTGCCTGACTCCTTTCTGATCCGATTCTTACGGTCCGCTTAATTGTACGTTTGTTGAGCTTTCCCTGTGTTCGTCCTGAGCTGGGCGAACTGGCGATCGGCCAGATAACTGGACCGGACCAGGGGGCCGCTCTCCACATGGTCGAACCCCAGACGCATTCCCGTCTCCCCCCAACGGCGGAACTCGTCCGGGAGGTAGTATCGATCCACCGGCAGATGCCAGTTCGTGGGTCTCAGGTACTGTCCCAGCGTCAGGATGTTAACCTGCCGTTCCACCAGGTCCTCCATGACCTGCAATACCTCGGCTTCGCGTTCTCCCAAGCCCAGCATCATGCCGGTCTTGGTCACGGTGTCCGGCGAGATCCGGCGGGAGTTGCTCAAGAGATCCAACGATCTTCGATAGTCGCCGCCGCCCCGGGCGACCGGAAAGAGCCGGGGCACCGTCTCGATGTTGTGGTTGAGGATGTCGGGACCAGCATCCAGAACCGTCCTCAGCGCCGCCTCATCCCCCTGGAAATCGGGGATCAGGACCTCGACCGCACACCCGCGGTGCAGTTCTCGAATCGCCTGGATCGTCTCGGCGAAGATGAAAGCGCCGCCGTCCTCCAGGTCGTCCCGGTCCACGGAGGTGACCACGACGTGTTTCAGGCCCATCTGCCGCACTGCCTCGGCGACCCGCCGGGGCTCCTCCCGGTCCAACACCGGCGGGCGCCCCTTGCTGACGGCGCAGTAGCGGCAGCCTCGAGTGCAGACCCGCCCCAGGATCATGAAAGTGGCCACCCCATGGGCCCAGCATTCACCCAGATTGGGGCACATGGCCTCCTGGCAGACGGTGTTGAGACCCAAGCCTCCCAGGAGCCCTTTCAGCTCATGGACGCCTTCGCCGAACGGAGCCCGGACCTTGATCCAGGGTGGATGGCGCCGCCGCTTTTCGTTTCCCGCCACCATGGCGCATACCTTAACAGCCTGCGCCAAATCTCGCCAAGGCGTTCCGCCTCCAGAGGAAAGAGCAAATTAGGAAAGAGCAAATAGGAAAGAGAAAAGAGTGAAGACAGGCGGGGTCGTTTCCGCACCGGTGGGCGAAGTCCGGAAGATGGCATCCACAGCGGGACCACCTTGCGTTCCAGACGAACAGGTCTCTTTCCTCTTTTCTCTTTTCTCTTTTCTCTCTTCCCAACGTATACTGTGGCGGTTTGGCGGATGGGATCGGATCCGGATCGGGTGACTCATGACTGGCACAGAAGGCTACCTCGGCTTTCTTCTTCTCCTCGTGTTTGCCGGCGCCACGGCTGGTGGAATGGTTCTGATCACCCAGTGGTTGGGACCCAAGGGCAGAGGCTCGATCCACGAGATGCCGTTCGAGTGCGGCAATGAACCTTCGGAGATTCGCCGGGGTCGGATTTCCGTAAAATTCTTCCTGGCGGCACTGCTGTTCGTACTCTTTGACGTGGAGCTGATCTTTCTGTTCCCGTGGGCCGTCGTTTACCGGGAGCTCGGTTGGTTCGGGTTCTTCGAAATGCTGATCTTTTTGCTGGTCGTGCTTTCCGGGCTTTTCTACTCGGTCAAGAGAGGAGCGCTGGATTGGAAGTAGACTTCAAGGGTAGCCCCGATTTGGGTTTCTTCACCAGCCGCCTCGACGACGTGGTGGGGTGGGCGAGGAAATACTCGATTTTTCAATACCCTTTCGTGACCGCCTGCTGCGGCATGGAGTACATGGCCACCGCCTGCGCCCACTACGACGTGGACCGCTTCGGCGCCGGTCTTCCCCGTTTTTCCCCGCGGCAAGCCGACGTCCTCTTCGTCGTCGGGACCATCAGCCAGAAGATCGCCCCGGTTCTGGTCAACGTCTACCAGCAGATGTGCGCCCCCAAGTGGGTCGTCGCTTTTGGAGTCTGCACCTGCACGGGCGGTTTCTACGACAACTACGCCACGGTCCGGGGAATCGATCACGTGATTCCGGTGGACGTCTATATCCCCGGATGTCCTCCCCGGCCGGAGACCGTGCTGCAGGGGTTGATGATGCTGCAGGAGAAGATCCGGAAACAGAGACAGGAACTGTAGGGGCACCCCTTGCGGGTGCCCTCTTTGACTCCCGGCTGAGCTGGTTGGATCCCAGAGAGCAGAAAATATTCGTCATTCCCATGCCAAGCATCACCCTGACCCACCTCCAAGAGAGCTATCCGGAAGAAGTCCTGGGGACCCACTCCAGGCTGGGAGAGGATACGGTGATTCTGAAGCCGGAGGCTCTGCTCCGGGTCGCACGTTTCCTGAAAGAGGATCCCCGGCTCCGATTCGATTTTCTGATGGACCTCACGGCCGTCGACCACTGGAAGCGGAAGCCCCGCTTCGAGTTGGTCTATCACCTCTATTCCCGGTCGAATAACGCCCGGCTGCGGTTGAAGGCGCCGCTGGACGCCTCGTCTCCGGAGGCTCTCTCGGTGACGTCCCTTTGGCCCGCCGCCAACTGGTATGAGAGGGAGGTGTTCGACATGTTCGGGATCCGGTTCCAGGGACATCCCGACTTGCGCCGAATCCTGATGTACAAGGAGTTCCAGGGGCATCCCCTGCGAAAAGATTACCCCATCGACAAGCGGCAGCCCCTGGTCGGCCCCAAGGATTGAAACTGGCGCGATGACTGAGACTTCCCGGACCATGCTGCTGAACGCGGGACCGGCCCACCCGGCCATGCACGGTGTGATCCGCATCGAGTTGGGCCTGGATGGCGAAGTGATCCGGAGCGCCGACGTGGAGATCGGGTACCTCCACCGGGGATTCGAGAAGCATTGCGAAGCGTCCAGCTACACCCAGTGCTTCCCCTACACCGACCGGCTCAACTACGTCTCCCCGCTCATCAACAACTTTGCGTTCGCTGCGGGAGTCGAGCGCCTGATGGGTCTTGAGGTCCCGGAGCGCTGCGAGTACATCCGGGTGCTCATGAGCGAGATCTCCCGGGTCTGCGACCACCTGACCTGTATCGGAGCCTCCGCCATGGAGCTGGGGGCATTCTCCGTTTTCCTGTACATGATCAAGGCCCGGGAGTGGCTGTGGGAACTGGTGGAGGAGGTCACCGGCGCCCGGCTCACCGTCTCCTATGGCCGAATCGGCGGAGTCAAGGCGGACCTGACGGCCGATTTTTCCGAGCGTTGCCGCGAGGTGATGGGCAAGGTGGAAGAGGTTCTGGAGGAGGTGGATGATCTCCTCACCCACAACCGCATCTTCTACGACCGGATGCGGGGAGTGGGCATCATCTCCGCCGAGTCCGCCGTGGCCTACGGCATTACGGGTCCCTTCCTGCGGTCGACCGGCATCGACTACGACGTTCGCAAGGCCTCCCCCTACTTCGTCTACGACCGCATGGAATTCGATGTGCCGGTGGGCGGGCAAGGCGATAACATGGACCGCTACCTGGTTCGGATGGAGGAGATGCGCCAATCGTTGCGGATCATCGGACAATGCCTGGATCAGATGCCCGAGGGTCCGACCAACGTGGATCCCGACGGAAAACTGATCTCCCCCGACCTGATGGCGGATCTGGGCAAGTTCGGCAAGACTCGCGGCCTCCTGAGCAACGAGGTTCTGATCGAGCCGACGCTCCAGGGATCGGAGAAGCGCTTCCACGACCGGGTCTACTCCGCCGACAAGGCGAGCCGGCTTCCGGCCAAGGAGCAGGTCTACTCCAACATCGAGGCCCTGATGAATCACTTCAAGATCGTGATGATGGGCCACGGGATTCGGCCTCCCCGGGGAGAAGTCTATTTTCCCATGGAGGGCGCCAACGGCGAGCTGGCCTTCTACATCGTCAGCGACGGAAGCGACCGGCCCTGGCGGGTCCGATGCCGGCCGCCCTGCTTCCCCATCATGGCGGCTCTCTCCAGCATCCTGGAAGGGGACCAGATGGCGGACATCATTCCCACTTTCGGATCGGTCAACATGATCGCGGGAGAACTGGACCGTTGAGCTTCGAGTTCACCCGGGAGAGAAGGGAGCGCCTGGAGTCCCTGCTCAAGGTCTATCCCACTCGGCGAGCGGCTCTGCTCCCCGCCCTTCACCTGGTGCAGGAACAGTTGGGTTACGTCTCCGCCGAAGGAGAGGAGCACGTGGCCCAGGTTCTGGGCTTGCCGGTCATCGACGTCCACGAGGTCCTGACCTTCTACACCCTGTACCGCACCCGTCCCATGGGCCGCCGGCACATTCGCCTCTGCACCAGCATCTCCTGCTGGGTCCGGGGCTGCCGCGGCGTCCAGAGGTACCTCGAGGAGAAACTGGGAGTCGCCAGCGGAGGAACCACCAGCGACGGCGAATATAGCTGGGAGGCGGTCCAACAGTGCATGGGCGCCTGCGAACTGGCGCCCATGATGCAAGTGGGGGACGACTACCATGGGCCTGTGAGCCGGTCGGAAGTGGATCGGATCCTGGATGGAGAGAGAGCACAGGGCCGGAACGGGCGATTGGAAATCGCCTCTCCGGACCGGATCCTGGATGGGGAGACTTCGCGGGAGGGGGCGTGATGGAGCGGCTCCGGCTCATCTCCCGCGACTTCGGCAATCCCCAGGCTCGAAAGCTCGACTACTACCGCGCGCACGGCGGCTACCAGGCGGCCCTCAAGGCCCTGGACGAGTTGGCCCCGGGACGAATCACCGAGGAGGTCATCAAGTCGAATCTACGCGGCCTGGGAGGCGCCGGCTTCCCGGTGGGGCGAAAGTGGAGTTTTGTTCCCTCCAACACGGGCAAACCCATCTATCTCGTCGTCAACGCCGACGAGGGAGAGCCGGGCACCTTCAAGGACCGCTACATCATGGAGTGGGATCCCCATCGGCTCCTGGAAGGGATGATCATCTGCGCCCGCGCGGTGGGAATCCACACCGCCTATATCTACATCCGCGGCGAGTACGTCCATCCCGAGCGGATTCTCCGGGAGGCCATTGACGAGGCCTATCGGGAGGGTATTTTGGGGAGCCGGGTCCTGGGCCGTGATTTCGCTCTGGACGTCTACCTGCACGTGGGAGCGGGGGCCTATATCTGCGGAGAGGAGACCGGCCTGCTGGAGTCGTTGGAGGGCAAGAAAGGATGGCCCCGGCTCAAGCCGCCGTTCCCGGCGGTGGTGGGCGCCTTCGGATGCCCCACGGTCATCAACAACGTGGAATCCCTGACCTATCTTCCCCACATCGTCACCAACGGCGGGGAGTGGTTTGCGAACCTGGGCTCGGAGCGCAACGGAGGCCTGCGGCTATTCTCTCTCTCCGGCGACGTCAAGCGGCCCGGGGTCTATGAACTCCCCATGGGGACGCCCCTCAGGGAACTGATCTACGACTGTGGAGGGGGCATGGCCGACGGCAAGCAGATGAAGGCGGTGATTCCAGGAGGAAGCTCGGCCGCCGTTCTGACCGCCGACGAGATCGACGTGCCTCTGGATTTCGACCATCTGGCCAGGATCGGCTCCATGTTGGGCTCTGCCGGCATCGTGGTCATGGCCGAGGACGTTTGCATGGTGGAGGCCATGCGGGTGATCAGCCACTTCTATGCCCACGAGTCGTGCGGCCAGTGCACCCCCTGCCGGGAAGGCACCGGGTGGGTGGCCCGGACAGTGGACGCCATACACTCGGGCCGGGCGCGCCGGCGCTCGGTGGAGGACCTGATGCAGATCGCGGACAACATGTCGGGAACTTCCATTTGTGCCCTCTGTGACGGCGCTGCCATGCCCCTGCGAAGTTTTCTGGTCAAGTTCAGAGACGAGTTCGACTATCACCTGAAGCACGGTAAATGCGATTTGCAGGGGCCGGTACCGGCAGGGGCAGCAAAGTGACGATGTCCCGGCACGGTTCCGAGCCCATACGATGAAACCCATGGTTACGGTCAATATCGACGGACAGGACATCCAGGTCGAACCGGGAACCAACGTCCTCGAAGCCGCGGAGCGGCTGGGGGTGATGGTCCCCCGCTACTGTTACCACCCGGGACTCAGCGTCGCCGGCAGTTGCCGGATGTGCGCCGTCGAGATCGAAGGCATTCCCAAGCTTCAGATCTCCTGCCACACTCTCGTCCGCGACGGCATGAAGGTTTCCACCGATTCGGAGCAGGTCCTCCGAATGCGCCAGGCCATGCTGGAGTTTCTGCTGGTCAACCATCCGCTCGACTGTCCCGTGTGCGACCAGTCGGGAGAGTGCGACCTCCAGAACTTCTACATGGAGCATGGTCTGCACGAGAGCCGGGTCTTTGAGGACAAGATCAAGCGGAAGAAGGCCTTCCCCGTCGGTCCCCACGTCATGTTGGACCAGGAGCGGTGCATCCTCTGCACCCGTTGCGTGCGCTTCTGTGAAGAGGTCTCGGAAAGCCACGAACTCGGGGTTCTGGATCGGGGCGACCGGTCGGTCATCGACCTTTTTCCAGGCCGCGAACTGGATAACAACTACTCGGGCAACGTCATCGACATCTGTCCTGTGGGGGCGTTGACCGAGCGGGAGTTCCGCTTCCAGTGCCGGGTCTGGTACCTCTCGCAGGAAGCGTCCATCTGCAACGGTTGCTCCCGGGGCTGCAACATCGCGGTCCACTTCAATACGGAGCGCAGCTACAAGGCGGACGGCAGGAGGGTCCAGAGGCTCAAACCAAGGTTCAACCCGCTGGTCAACCAATGGTGGATATGCGACCAGGGCCGCTTCGGCTACGGCTTCGTCGACCGGGACCGCATCGAGAATCCCTGCCTGCGCATTGGAGGGGAACTCGAACCTCGCGCCTGGGAGGAGGTCCTGGAGGAGGTGGCCACCGTCCTGCGAACCACCGTCGAGAAGTTCGGAGCGGAGGGAGTGGGCATCATCGCTTCGCCCCAGCTATCCAACGAGGAGCTCTACCTGGTCCGGAAGTTGTTTCAGGAGCGGTTGGGTGTCGCCGGAATCCCGTTTCGGAATCCCTGGGAGGGCAAAGGGACGGAGGACGGGATTCTGCTGCTGGGAGACCGGAACCCCAACAGTCGCGGGGCGGTCGATCTGGGCTTTCATGGTGACGCGGAACGGACCCTGGAGGATGCCGCGGCCGGTGGAGTGAAGGTCCTCTACGTCTTCGGGCATGACTTCGATTCGGACCCGGCCCGGGAGTTGATCCGGCAGGCCGAGTACGTGGTGTTCCAGGGCGCCAACTGGAACTCCACGGCCCGCATGGCCCACGCGGTTCTTCCCGGCGCCACCCACATGGAGAAGGAAGGGACATTCACCAATTTCGAGGGACGGATCCAACGCTTTGCCCAGGCGCTGCTGCCTCTGGGAGAGTCCAGAGCCGACCTGGATATCCTGTGCGACCTGGCCCAACGGTTGGGCCATGCCCTGTTCTACGCGGACCCGGAGGACCTCTATTCCGAGTGGCGGGGCAGGAGCTACCAGGATCTGGGCGAGTTCGGGGAGGTCCTCGACTCTAATGGCGCCGGCGCCGGCTGACGGGAGCCCCGCACACGAACAAGATGAGCACCCTGATCGTTCTGGCCAAGGTCTTCTTTATTTTCAACGTGGTCATGGGCTTCGTCTATCTGCTCAGCTGGCTGGAGCGGAAGCAGAGCGCCGTGATGCAGGACCGAATCGGCGCCAACCGGGCCAGCATCCTGGGAGTACGGGCGCTGGGACTCTTTCACCCCATCGCCGACGCCCTCAAGATGCTGACCAAGGAGGACTTCATCCCCAATCAGGGGAACCGCCTGGTCCATACCCTGGCTCCCATCATCGCCCTCTTCTTCGCCCTGGTGAGCTTCGCCGTCATTCCCTTCGGCGGAATCTACGAATTGGGGGGGCACACGGTGTCGCTCCAGATCCTCGACCTGAACGTGGGTCTTCTCTATGTGTTGGCCACCATGAGCATGGGGATCTACGGCTTCGTTCTGGCCGGCTGGTCTTCCGCCAACAACTTCGCCCTGCTGGGAGGCCTGAGGGCCTCCAGCCAGATGATCGCTTATGAAATCACGCTGGGCGCCACCCTCATCGGCCTGCTCATGGTCTACGGAACGCTCCATCTCCAGGAGATGGTGTTCCAGCAGGGAGAGCTGTTGCTCGGCTGGTTTCCCCGTTGGGGAATCATCCTGCAGCCGCTGGGCTTCATCCTGTTCACCACCGCTGCGCTGGCCGAGACCAAGCGGGTCCCCTTCGACATTCCGGAAGGGGAGTCGGAGATCATCGGCTACTTCGTCGAATACAGCGGGATGAAGTTCGGCATGTTCTACACCACCGACTTCGTGGAGACGGTGCTGGCGGCCTCGCTGGTCACCACCCTGTTTCTGGGGGGCTGGCAGGTGCCGTATCTCACGCCGGGCGGATTCGAGTTTCCATGGGGCGCCGCCTGGCCGTTGTCCCAGATCATGGTGCTGCTGCTTCAGGTCGGCGCTTTCCTGTTCAAGGTCTCGGTCTTCTGCTTCATCTTCATGCTCATCCGCTGGACCCTGCCCCGTTTCCGGTGGGACCAGCTCTTGAGATTGGGTTGGACCATGATTTTGCCCCTCTCCATCCTCAACATCCTGGTGACCGGGGTGGTCATCTTGTGGCAGGGAACGAACTGATGACGGAGTTTCCATCTTGCCAGAGGAGAGCCGGTCGGCGTAGTCTCACGGTGTTCGGACGCCGGCGCGGGTAATGAACGGGAACTGATCATGGCCATCAAGAAGGTCGAGGCCAAACTGAGTTTCTGGGAATCCACCTATCTTCCCGAAATCCTCAAGGGACTCCGGCTCACCGCGCGCCATTTCTTCCGCAACCTGCTCATCCACCTGGCCCACAAGGTGGGCTTGGCGCGGCATCTCCGCGGCGCCGAAACCTATCAGTATCCGGAAGAGCGGCGACCGCTGGCCTCCAGGCTGCGGACCCTGCATCGGCTGACCCGGCGGGAAGATGACTCGCCCCGATGTGTGGCCTGCATGATGTGCGAGACGGCCTGTCCCGCCCGCTGCATCTACATCGTGGCCGGCGAGCACCCCAACCCCCAGATCGAGAAGTACCCGGTGCGGTTCGACATCGACCTGGGCCTCTGTGTCTTCTGCGGCTATTGCGTGGAGGCGTGTCCCGAGGACGCCATCCGGATGGACACCGGAATTCTGGAGTTCTCCTCCTACTCGCGGGAGGGAATGGTCTACGACATGGCGAAGCTCCTGGAGAACTCGCCGGCGCCGCAACAGGATCGAGCCCTGCCGGTTCTCAGTGGAAAACCCGGCGAAACGAGCGCCAGTAGACTTCCTTGACCTCCTCCATGCCCGGCTCGGCTCCCGCCTCGGCTGCCAGCGAAGTGACGGGGCACCCTGCCATTCCACAGGGGTTGATCAACTGGAAGTACCTCATGTCGGGGTTCAGGTTCAGGGCGAATCCATGCATGGTCACCCAGCGGCGCACGCCCACGCCGATGGACCCCAGCTTGCCCCGCCGGGTCCAGATTCCGGTCAGGCCCTCCCTGCGGAACGCCCGCACCCCGAAATGGGCGGCCGTGTCCAGCAGGCTCTGTTCCAGGGTCCGCAGGAACGACCCCACGTCCCGTCCCCGGCCCCGCAAGTCCAGATGCGGGTACCCGACCAGTTGTCCCGGTCCGTGATAGGTGACGTCGCCCCCCCGATTGATTCGAACCAGGTCGATGGGACGACCGTCAGGATCGAAGGGAGCCAGCAGGTTTTGGGCGTTTCCGCCGCTCCCCACGGTGAAGACATGAGGGTGCACGACCAGGTGGAGCGTTTCCTTCTGGCGACCAGCCGCAACTCGGCGGACCGTTTCGTCCTGAAGCGCATACGCCTCTGCGAACGGAAGGATCCCGAGGTCGTGGAGAATCACGGGGGAAATCCTAACAGGAGAGAAAAGAGGAAACAGGAAATAGGAAAGAGTGAAGACGAGTCGTTGGAACATTCTGGCGGCGGCAGATTGGAGTTGACCCGCTTTCGTGGACACATCCAAAGTAAGGGGAAGGAGGGATCCACGATGGCAAGAAAGGGTCGACGGTACCCGCCGGAGTTCCGGCGGGAGATCGTGGGGCTGGTGCGCTCAGGCCGATCACCGGAGGCGCTGGCCGAGGAGTTCGAGCCCTCGGCATCGGCGATCCGGAAGTGGGTCAAGCAAGCCGATCTGGATGAGGGGCGCCGCAACGACGGGTTGACGACATTTGAGCGCCAGGAGCTGCGCCAGGCGAAGCGGGAGATCAAGCGGCTGCGGATGGAGCGGGACATCCTAAAAAAAGCCGCGGCTTGGTTCGCCCGGGAGAGCGGCTCGATCCCCGGAAAGGATTCGAGTTCGTGAAGGCGCACCGAGCCCGGTTTCCGATTCGGGTGATGTGCCGTGTTCTGGGTCTCTCCCCCAGCGGGTACTACGCCTGGTTGAAGCGCCGACCCTCGAAGCGCGCCCGCCGCGACGAGGCGCTTCGGAAAATGATCGTGCGGATCTGGAATGAGAACCGGAGAGTTTATGGTCGGCCTCGCCTGCATGCCGAGTTGAGAGCTCGAGGCGAACGGACGAGCCCGAAGCGTGTGGGTCGATTGATGCAGGAAGCCGGGATCCAGGGGGTGAGCCGGAGGCAGCGGAAGGCCGGGCTCACCCGGAGGGACCGGAAAGCGCGTCCGGCACCGGACTTGGTGAACCGGAACTTCGCGGCCGAGGGACCGGATCAGCTCTGGGTCGCGGACCTCACCTATGTCCGCACGAAGGCGGGCTGGTTGTATGTGGCCGTGGTTCTGGATGCTTGGAGCCGCTTGGTCGTGGGCTGGGCCATGGAGACGCATCTGCGCTCCGAACTCGTCGAGAAAGCGCTCGCCATGGCGGTGATCCGGCGCCAGCCGAAGCAGGTGATCCACCACTCGGACCAAGGGACGCAGTACACCTGCACTGCCTTCGGGAAGCGATGCCGGGAGGCTGGGGTGCGACCCTCGATGGGATCGGTGGGGGACGCTTACGATAACGCGATGTGCGAGAGCTTCTTCGCGACTTTGGAGTGCGAGTTGCTGGACCGTCACCGATTCCGGAACCCGGGTGAGGCGAGGCGGGCCGTCTTCGACTTCATTGAGGGATTCTACAATCGGCAACGCCGGCATTCGGCGCTGGGTTACGAGTCGCCGGCCCATTACGAGCAGCAGGCGGCGTAGGACCCACGCCGGCTTCGAGCGGCCCGACCACGAAGCCAGCACCGCCATCGTTGCACCAAGCGTCGCGCGCGACACGCTTGAAGGGGGCAGGGGGGCTCTGCCCCCCTGAAACCCCCCGGATGCAAAGAGACATATAAAACTCTTAAATCCCTGGAAACAGAGACCGAGGCCCCCTCGTTAAGCGGTATCCCATTGTGGAAAATCAGAGATTTCCCACAACGTGAGCCCTTTTGCTGACGCGTCCACCAGTCGCCCCCACACGGAAAGAAAGAGCGCTCTGTCAGTGGCCATTGACCTTCATCGGGAGGAAGTCTTGCTCCCCACGGACAGAAGGAGTATTACAAACAGGACCAACGTAGTCCGCACTAACAAACCGTCCACGAAAACGGGACACCCTCAAGATCATGTCGGTTCTTTTCCGCACCGCACCAACGTTTCTCTTTCCTCTCTTCCCTTTCCTTTCCTTCCCGGTGGACTCTGCATTTTTGGTAGATTGTCCGCTCTCGGGACAGGTGATCGGGTAGACGCGGCGCGGCCATGACCAAGATCAACAAGCTCATCAACCAGGAGATCGCGCCCCCTTTCCTGATCACCCTCCTGTTCCTCACCTTCGCCGTTCTGACCCGGGAGTTCGGGCGCCTGACCGAACTCCTCATCCGAGCCGACGCGCCCATCCTGACGGTCGTCAGGACCGTGCTCTCGATTCTGCCCGGCATCCTGGTCTTCAGCGTTCCCCTCTCCTTCCTTATCGGGACGCTGATCGGATTCAGCCGCCTCTCCACCGACAGCGAGATCGTGGCCATGCGAGCCTGCGGAATCGGCGTCCACCGGATGGTGCGCCACGTGGTCAACATCGGAATACTGGTGAGCCTTTTCACGCTGGGACTCACTCTGGTGTTGCTGCCGGCGGGGAACTGGAGCCTGCAGACGATCCGTCATGAGATCGGCGTCCAGCCGGTCCTGTCCCGGATCAAACCACGCGTTTTCTACGAAGGGCTGCCAAAGGGTTGGGTACTCTACGCCGCCGATGTGGATTTGAGAAACGGATTCTGGAACGGGGTCTTCCTCTCCAACGGCAGCGACGCAGAGACCGAAATCGTCCTTTCCCGGGGCGGGGAGGCCCTCGTCGACGAAGACAAGCGCCGGATCCAGTTACATCTTGAGGACGGGCTGCGCTACAAGACCCCGCGGGACGCTCCCGAAAAAATGACGCTGAGCCGTTTTCGCCTATGGGACATTGCGCTCCAGCTCCCTCCCGTGGAACAGAACTCGAACGGTCCCAGGCGTCCCGAAGACAAGGCGCCGACCCAACTCTGGAGGGAGATCCAAGGCGATCCGGGCGCCGCGCGGGACCAGAGCTGGATGGAATTGCACCGCCGGTTGGCGCTGGCGGTCTCGCCGATCATCTTCGCCGTGCTGGGAGTCGCTCTGGGCGCCCGCAATCATCGCGGCGGGCGCGGATACGGGCTGGTGGCCAGCGTGGTGGTGGCGCTGGCCTACTACGTCCTCTTCGCCACCGGTTTCGAATTGGCCCGCGGCGGGATGCTGCATCCCCTGGTGGGGGTATGGGGAACCAACCTGCTGACGGGATTGCTGGCCTGGGCCACGTTCCGTTACGGCGCCTTGGATGCGAGACCGTTGCGCTGGCGCCAGGCCTACCCACATCTGAACCGGAAGTTGACACGAGCCGCTCGGGGTTTCCGGCGGCTGCTCTCGACGATTCGCAGCAGTTCCGGCTTCCGACCGCGCCCGTCTCGCCTGATTCAGATGCGGCCGAGAGTGGCTCGCGTCATCGATCTCTACCTGGTGAAGACCTTTCTTCTCTACTCCTTCCTCACCCTCTCGGTCACGATGGCCCTCTTTTATCTCTTCACCTTTTTCGACCTCATCGACGACGTCCTGGAAAACGACAGTCCCTACGGTTTCCTGGTCTCCTACTTCTTCTACCTGGCGCCCCACATCCTGATGTTGCTGGTCCCCCTTTCCATCCTCATCGGCACCCTGGTCACCTTCGGACTGCTGGACAAGACGGGTCAGATCACGGCGCTCAAGGCCTGCGGCGTCAGCGTGTACCGCGTGAGCCTGTCGGTGCTGGGGGTGACTCTGCTGGTGGGAGCCTTCCTCTACGTGATCCAGGAATACGTGCTCCCCTACGCAAACCAGCGGCAGGACAACCTGCGCACCATCATCAAGGGCCGTCCCGTCCAGACCTTCTACCAACAAGGACGGAATTGGATCTTCGGCGAGGGGAAGCGGCTCTATCACTACAACTACTTCGATGCGCAGCGGGGCCTCTTCGGCGACCTTTCCGTTCTGGATCTGGACATCCAGGAGGGACGGCTGAAACGGCACGTCTATTCTCAGAAGGCGGCCTGGGACCGGCACTCCGAGCGGTGGGTTCTGTCCCAAGGCTGGATCAGAGACCTGGAACATCCGGATCGAAAAGATTTCATCCGGTTCGAGAGCCGTGACTTCGAACTGAGCGAAGGTCCCGAGTACTTCGCCCGTGAAGTGAAGGAATCCAGCAAGATGACCTACCCGGAATTGAGCCGGTACATCCGCGACCTGCAACAGGGAGGCTTCGAGGTGGACCACCTGAAGACGGATCTCTACACCAAGATCTCCCTGCCCCTGGTCACACCCATCATGGCCATTTTGGGCATCCCCTTCGCCTTCTCCATGGGCCGCAAAGGGGCGCTCTACGGCATTGCGGCCGGGGTGCTCATCGGGATCTGCTACTGGGGCGCCTTTGGAATCTTCGGCATGATGGGCGCCAACGGCCTGCTCTCGCCGCTGCTGGCCGCTTGGGCTCCCAACCTCCTGTTCAGTACGGGCGCCATTCTCCTTTTTTCCATGGTCCGGACTTGAGACCCCGTCGCCGGCGGTGCTGAAATGGGAAAGGTGAGTCGAATCTGGAGGAAACCCGAGGGCTTTCAGGTCATCGCCCACGAAAAGACCTTCTTCAAGGTCCTGGACCTCATGGATCGCCTGCCCCGGGGCAAGGCTCTGGACATTCCGTCCGGCGAGGGAGGCCTCACCCACTGTCTGCGAGAACTGGGTTTCCAGGTGGTGGCGGCCGACCTGGACCCGGGCTTCTTCAAGTGCGAGGGCGTGGAATGCTTGGGATTGGACATGAACCGCCCCCTGGATCTGCCGGATGAGTCGTTCGACTACGTGGTCTGTCTGGAAGGCATCGAGCATCTGGAGCACCCCTACCGTTTCATCCGGGAATGCCACCGGGTCCTCAAGTGGCAGGGCAGGCTCATTCTGTCGACTCCCAACATCCTGAATTCGGCTTCGCGGCTGAAGTACTTCCTGACCGGGTTCTATTCCCTCTGTCCCCGTCCCCTGAACGAGTTCACCCACACTCCCGTCTTCGACCACATCAACCCCATGACCTACTACCAGATCCGGTACGCGCTCCACAGCAGCGGTTTCCGGATCACTCAGGCCACGACCGATCTCTGGCGCCGCTCCTGCTGGCCGCTGCTCCTCTTCTATCCGTTTCAACGGCTCTACTCCATCCGGACCATGCGCAAGGAGACCGATCCCCGCCAGCGGAAGGCCAACCAGGAAGTGCGCCGGTCCATGCACAGCCTGGACCTGCTGGCCGGCCGCACCCTGGTGCTGGAAGCCGTGAAGACTCGCGAGTCGGGAATCGAGAGGATCGACGCCTCCAACGCGAAATCGTAGGAGCGGCGACTCTCTTCTCGTTTGGAGCGGCGACTTTCTTGTCGCCTGGAGCGGCGACTTTCTTGTCGCCGACAGGGGGGTCTAGGCGGAAGTTCCAGCCCTATTTCCCCCTAAAATCGAGCTAAGTGGTTGATTTGCTTACGGAACTGGTGTTGACTGGGTTTATTTGTGTTCCCATGTAATAGAGTGTCTATCATGTTGTATTTGAGAACTATATGATCTATACTAGTTGCCATGTACATCGACACTGTCCCCAACCGCAACTCCCGCCCTGCCATCCTCCTGCGCGAAGGCTGGCGCGAAGGGAAACGTGTCCGCAAACGCACCATCGCCAACCTCACCAACTGGCCCCACGACAAGATCGAACGACTTCGTCTCGTCCTCAAGAACGTCCCTGTCGTTCATCCCGATGAGCTCTTCGTCATCGAACGCTCCCTCCCCCATGGTCATGTCGAGATGGTGCTGCAAGCCATGCGCCGCCTGAAGCTCCCCGCTCTTATCGATTCCAAGCCCTCGCGCCAGCGCGATCTGGTCCTGGCCCTGATCATCCAGCGCTTGCTGCATCCCGCCTCCAAGCTCGCCACCACCCGGCTCTGGCACACGACCACCCTGGCCTCCGAGCTCTCCCTGCAAGACGCCGACGAGAACGACCTGTACGGGGCCATGGACTGGTTGCTCCAACGTCAGGACCGGATCGAGAAGAAGCTGGCCCGGCGACATCTGTCCGAAGGGGATCACGTCCTTTACGACGTCTCCAGCAGCTACTATGAAGGGCACACCTGTTCCTTGGCCCGGTTCGGCCACAGCCGGGACGGCAAGCGCGGCCAGCCCATCATCGTCTACGGGGTGATGGCGGATCGGGCGGGACGGCCGGTGGCCGTCCAGGCCTATCCCGGCAACACGGGGGATCCGACCACGGTGCCGGATCAAGTGGAGACGTTGCGCCAGCGGTTCGGGTTGAAGCGGGTGGTGCTGGTCGGGGACCGAGGGCTACTGACCGAGACCCAGGTCAAGCATCTGAAGCGCCATCCCGGACTGGGTTGGATCTCGGCCCTGCGCCATACGGCCATCCGCGAACTGGTGGAAACGAAAGCAGTTCAACTCTCGCTCTTTGATGAGCGTCACTTGGCGGAGATCCGGACCGAGGCCTATCCGGGCGAACGGCTCGTCGTTTGTCACAACCCGATGCTGGGGGAGTATCGGCGCCGCAAACGGGAGCGCCTGTTGGCGGCGACGGAGGAAAAGTTGGCCAAGATCGCCCGGGAGGTGGCCCGGCGCACCAAGACGCCCTTGTTGGCGCCCCAGATTGCCGAGAAGGTGGGTCGGGTCAAGAACCGGTACAAGGTGGCCAAGCACTTCGAAATGGTGATCGAGGACGGGCGTTTCGAGTACGCTCGGCGCACTGAGGCTATCGTCCGCGAGGCGCAACTGGACGGATTCTACATCCTGCGCACCAGTGAGCCACAAAAGCGGCTGTCGACGGCCGACGTGGTGCGCAGCTACAAGAACCTGGCGAACGTGGAGCGGGCGTTCCGCTCTTTGAAGACCGTGAACTTGCAGATCCGTCCCATCCGCCACCGGGCGGAGACCCGGGTGCGATCACACCTGTTCCTGTGCGTGCTGTCCTACTACGTCGAGTGGCATCTGCGCCGAGCCTTGGCCCCGTTGCTGTTTGATGACGAGGACCTGGAGGCGCATCGCGCTCGACGGGATCCGGTGCTGAAAGCCCAGCCGTCGGCATCGGCAAAACGCAAGAAGGCGAAGCGGGAAACCGAGGACGGACTGCCGATCCAGAGCTTCAAGACACTGATGGCTGAGATGGGGACGCGTGCCCGTCACCAGTGCCGAACGGCCTCGGACCCGGACGGTCCAAAGTTGCAACGACTGACGGAACCGACACCGCTGCAGCACCGGGCGCTGGAGTTGGTCAGGGTGTTCCCAGTGGACAACTAGTCCGATTCGTCGGTTATCCCTTTATAATCAGGGAGTTATCTTGTCTCTGAGTCTGGAACTTCGGTCTAGGGGGGACGAAGTCCCCACTCCGCGAAGCGTCTTCCAATCCGGCGAAACATAGCGAGAAAAAGGGACAGTCTATTTCCCTGGGTCTATTTTCCTGCGGTCGCGGAAACGAGAACGCGCGGAAACGAGAACGTGACTGTCCCCTTCTCACCGCACGGTCGTAGCGGCACCCCTGGGAGAAAAAGGGACAGTCTATTTCCCTGCGGTCGCGTGGAACCTCCGATGTACGGTCGTAGGGTTGCCCCTACCGGTAATTCACCAGGATTTCGACGCTCTTGAGGGCCAGAGGACTGGTGACCTGGGGATTGCGGGCCCGGACGGTGGTGACGATGCGGTTCCAGCCCTGCGTGAGCTGCGGAGGGCCGACGGCAAATTCGAGCCAGGTCTCGTTGAAGAAGACGTGCCGCGTGCCGGGATCCCCGATGCGATGTCCGTTCAGGGTGACCTCCAGCCGATCCAGGGGAGTCAGGTGGTCCACCAGAAGCCGGAGGGCCGCCGATTTCAGGACGCCATCCTGCGCGGCTGCTTCCAAGTCGTCCGCCACGTCCAAGGAGATTTTCGCCTCGTGACCCGCCTCCGCCAGTTCGAGCGGCAGCTGGCCGGCCCCCCACGTCTTCTGATCCGCCAGGTAGTGTTTGTCCTTGCGGGCGATGGCCCGGGGATCGCCCAGTTCCTTCCACGGGAGGCGGTCGTATTGCCGGTCCCGAACCACCTGCAGGTAATGGTTGTTGAAGACGAAGATCCCCTGGGCGCCGGCCCGGTAGTGGGCCGCGGCCACGGCGCGGCACATCTCGGCGGTGTAGTAGTCCTTCTCGTTCCAGATCAGCTTGGCTGAGAGTGGTCTGGGCTGCTGGAAGAGCCCCAGGCCTTGGGCCACGATCTGGGTGCGGGTCCCCCGAGCCGCCTCCACGTACTCCTCCACCGGAAGACGGTGCTTGTTCCCCGGCTGGTAGCCGACGATGAGGATGTCCAGGAGACCCTTCGAGATCCAGCTCCTCACGTCCATGCCCTGTGCCAGAGCCTCGTCCAGAGAGCGGGGCACCCTCACCGACAAGGAGAGCCGGCGGCCGACCCGCTTCCCTTTCTCATCCAGCATCCGGCGGATTTCGGCCAGCAGGCCGGTCAAGAGCGGAGCGCCCTCGGCTTCCCGTCCTTGGGGAAAGAGAAACGGGTGCCGGCAGAAGTCCCAGTCCAGTCCGTCCAGGTCGTAGTTCTCGATGGCTTCCCGGGCCAGTGCCAGCTTGTACTCCCGGACCTGGGGCAGGGCGAAGTTGTAAGCCGTCCTTCGGGTACCCTCCTCTCCCAGGAGCCAGTCGGGATGCCGCCTCTTGACGGGGGACATGAGCGGGTCCTCCACACCACCCTCCAGACGGGCGTCATGGATGTCATTGACCCGCATGCAGACGAAGACCTCAAGACCGGCCCGATGCCCGTGCTCCACCACTACGGCGACCGGGTCGGTGCCGGCCTCCATCAACCGTTTCGCGTTCTCCCGGATGCGCCAGAGTCCGGCGCTGTGGAAGGTCGGGGTTTCCGTCCCCCAGATAGGGCCCACCTGGGTCCCGTGTGAGTAGTAGTCCGAGAGCCGGTGGGATGGGGTCCCCATATAGGGGTCGGTTCCCAATTGCCAGAACAGGGTGTTGATCTGGGTGTCCCGGAGAGGTTCGATGGCCAGCTTGATCAGGCCTTCCACTCCGATGGGAGCCTCCAACACGGGACCCGCCAACGATCCCCCGTCGTTGGAGAGGATGAATCGGTATTTCCCGGCGGACCCCGCCTCAGGTTCCTTCTGGGCGGCGCAGCCGGACAGCAGGACAACGGCACCGGCAACGGCCGTCGCGGCCAGAAGACGCCGGCGGAAACGGAAGCTCATGCCAGCAGCTTCTCGACCACCTTGCCTCCCACGTCGGTCAGCCGGAAATCGCGGCCCTGGAAGCGATGGGTGAGGCGGACGTGATCCAAACCGAAGAGATGCAGGATGGTGGCATGGAGGTCGTTGATGTGAATCGGGTCCTCGACCGGGTTCCAGCCGATGTCGTCGGTCCGGCCCAGCACCTGTCCTCCCTGGATGCCTCCCCCGGCCATGAACATGGAGAAGGCCTGCGGGTGGTGATCCCGGCCGGTGTTCGGCGCGCGACCCACGCGGTTCTCACCCAGAGGAGTCCGGCCGAACTCCCCGCCCCAGATCACCAGGGTTTCGTCCAGCAGTCCCCGCTGCTTGAGATCCTTCAGCAGGGCCGCCACCGGCTGATCGCACATCATGCAGTTGAAGCCCAGTCCGGCGTCCAGGTTGCTGTGGTGGTCCCAGGAAGCGTGATAGATGCTGACGAAGCGGACGCCCCGCTCCACCAGGCGCCGGGCCAGCAGGCAGTTTCGAGCATAGGTGGAGAAAACTCCCGGTCGGTAGCCCCGGTTGGGCTTGTCCTTCCACTTGCCTTCGGTCCGGTTCACGCCGTACATCTCGAGCGTCTTCTCGCTCTCGCCGCCGAGGTCGATGAGCTCGGGAGCCGAAGACTGCATCCGGAAGGCCAACTCGTAGGAGGCGATCCGGGAGAGGATCTCGGGATCCCGGGTCTGCCGGAAGCGCTCCTCGTTGAGCTGCCGGAGCCGGTCCAGTCCCAGCCGCTGGCACTCGTGCGGGAGTCCGGCAGGATTGGCCAGGTTCAGAACCGGATCGCCCTGGTTTCGAAACAAAACGCCCTGGTAGTTGGTGGGCAGGAATCCGCTGGTCCAGTTGGAGGCGCCGCCGCTGGTTCCGCGGCCGGCCGTGAGCACCACGTAGCCGGGCAGGTTCTCCGACTCGCTCCCGAGGCCGTAGTTGACCCAGGAGCCCATGGAGGGCCGGCCGAAGGTGGGCACGCCCGTATTCATCATGAGCTGGCCGGGATGGTGGTTGAAGGTGTCGGTATGCAGCGACCGGACAAGGGCGATATCGTCGGCGCAGCCGGCGATGTGGGGAAGCAGGTCGGAGATCTCCATTCCGCACTCGCCGCGTTTCCTGAACTTGGCTCCGGAACCCTTCAGGACCGCCGTTTCCTTGCGGATGAAGGCGAATCGCACCTTCTCCAGCAACGACTCGGGCATGGACTGGCCGTCCAACTCCATGAGCTTGGGCTTGGGATCGAAGAGGTCCAACTGGCTGGGGGCGCCCGCCATGAAGAGGAAGATGCAGGACTTGGCCTTGGGTGCGAAATGGGGCTGCCTGGGGAAGAGAGGGTTGGCGATGCCCGCTTCCGGCTTCGCTTGGAGCAGCCCCTCGCCCGCCAGCATGGAGGCCAGGGCCGCCGTCCCGAGCCCGCTGGCCGAGGTGGTGAGGAAGTCCCGGCGGGAGGCCAACAATCTGTGTTCCGGAGAATCCATCGTCTTCACTCCCGGGTCAGGAACTCGTCCAGGTTCAGGATCATGCGGCTGGCGGCGACCCAGGCAGCCGTCTCGGTGGCCTCCGCGCCGTCGCCGGACCCGGCGAACTCGGCGGCCGCCTCAGGGTCATGCTCGAAAGAGCTGCGGTGCTCGGCCAACAACTCGTGAACGATCTCCACTTCTCGGCGGCTGGGGTCGCGGGCCAGTGCCAGGCGAAAGGCATGTGCGATCCGATCGGCGTCCCGGGAGGGGGCCTCGGCCAGAATCCTCCGTCCCAGCGATCGGGCGCTCTCGACGAAGAGAGGTCCGTTGAGCAGCGTCAGGGCCTGAAGTGGAGTGTTGGAACGGATCCGGCGGACGCAGGAAGTATTGGAATCGGGACTGTCGAAGGTCATGAGCATGGGATAAGGGACGGTCCGCTGGAAGAAGATGTAGAGCCCCCGGCGGTACTTGTCGGTCCCGGAACTCTCGGGCCACTTCGTCCCGCCGTACCCCAGATCGGCCATTCCCTCGGGAAGCGGCGGGTAGACGCTCTTGCCGCCCACTCGCGGTTCCAGCAGTCCGGCCACGGCCAGATAGAGGTCCCGCGTCGCTTCCGACTCGACGCGGAAACGGTTCTGCCGGGCCAGGAGCAGATTCTTGGGGTCTCTCTCCGTGAGTTCGGGACGGACGTGGGAAGACTGCCGGTAGGTGGCCGACGTCACGATCAATCGGACCAGGTCCTTGCGGCTCCATCCCCCGGCCACGAACTCCTTGGCCAGCCAATCCAGGAGTTGGGGATGGGACGGTTTCTCGCCCCGGGTGCCGAAGTCCTCGCTGGTGGCCACCAGCCCCCGGCCGAAGAGGTGCTCCCAGAAGCGGTTGACCTCGACCCGGGCGGTCAAGGGATGTGCGGGGTCGGTCAACCAGAGGGCCAGATCCAGCCGGTCCGGGTCCTTGCCGCGCGGTTCGAGCGGTGGCAGGACCGAGAGCGTGTTCGGCCACACCTCCTCGCCCGGGCTCAGGAAGTCTCCCCGCAGGTGAATGTGGGTCTGAGGCGGGTCGGGGTTTTGCGCCAGTGTCTGGGCCATGGTACCCGGAAGATGGGGCCGGGCCCGGCGGTGTCCCTCCACTGCCGCCAGACGGTGCCGGACTTCGGGGTCCAGGTTCACGTAGTAGTCCAGGATGGCGGATTGCTGCTCCGGGTTCCGCTCTCCGGCCGGGACTGCCAGGGCCCTCTCCACCGGCAGGGGAAAGACCTGCTTCAGGTCCTTGCGCGGCGCCTGCGTCACGTAGGCCTTCAGGGAACCGATGTTGTGGCTGTCGCCGTGGAGCTGCTCCAGGGTCAGCGTGAGTGACGATCCGCCGTAGCGCCCCAGGCTCTGCGCGGTCACGAAGACCGCCTGCTGATTTCGGTTGGGCCCCAGAGGGCCGTTTACGCTCCAACCGGTCTTGGGATCTCCGTCGACGGCCTTCTCGATTTCGAACCCCTTCTGGGAGGTGCCGGCATAGACTCTCTCCACCGGAATCCCGGTGGGCTTGACCGGGTCCGAGAGCCGGGCGTCGCCGATCTTGAACTCGGAGAGAACGAAGTTGCCCTCCGGCGATCGGCCGGGACCGCCTGCGGGCAGGGATTCATGGGTCGGAAAGTCGAGCCGGACGGCATTGACGCCCCGGAGCTCGATGTTGGCCACCAAAGTGTAGCGGTCCTTCCTGGGGTTGTTGCCGCTCACCAGGAGTGCGCCGCTCTCGTCTTCGCTGAACTCGGCGCCCCCGGCAGCGGCGTAGCCGGACAGGTCCAGAGGAATCCACTCCACGGAAGGGTGGTCCAACCCCTTCTCCCAGAGAGCCAGGTCCCGGGACCCCTCCAGCTTCTCCTTCAGCTCCGAGCGCTGCTCCTCCAGGGCGGCCAGCAGCTTCTCATGCTCCCGCTCCCACTGCCGGGACGCCAACCGGTAGGCCACCTCCTCCCGGGGAAGTGGGGCGGGGATGTTCTTCTCGATTCCGGTGTTGAAGAAAGAGAAGAGCTGATAGTACTCCCGGTGGGAAATGGGATCGTACTTGTGGGAGTGGCAGCGGGCGCAGCCCACGGTGAGGCCCATGAACACCAGACCCGTGGTGTCGGTCCGGTCCACCACCTGCTCCACCCGGTATTCCTCAGGGTCCACGCCCCCCTCGGTGTTGGTCAGCGTGTTCCGGTGAAACCCGGTGGCCGTCTTCTGCTCCACCGTGGCGTCCGGCAGCAGGTCGCCGGCCAACTGCTCCACCACGAACTGGTCGTAGGGGAGGTCGCGGTTGTAGGCGTCGATGACCCATTCGCGATAGCGCCAGGCGTGGGGCCGGACATTGTCCTTCTCGAAACCGTCGCTGTCGGCGTAGCGGGCCAGGTCCAGCCAGTGGCGGGCCCAGCGCTCGCCGAAGTGGGGCGACGACAACACCCGGTTGACCAGCCGCTCGTAGGCGTAGGGACGCCGGTCGGCAAAGAAGCGATCCCGCTGCGCCGGCGTCGGGGGCAGGCCCAGGAGATCCAGATGGAGTCTTCGAATCAGGGTGGAGCGGTCGGCTTTGGGGGACGGCTCCAGTCCTTCGCTCCGCAGCCGCTGCAGCACGAAGGCGTCGATGTCGTTTCGCACCCAATCGCTGTCCCCGGCCTGAGGCGGCGGGTCCTGCCGAACCGGTTGGAAAGCCCAATGGCCGTCGCCTGAGGCCGATTTGCCCCCTGCTTCGTCCGGAGTTCGGCGGTTGGAAACCGCCGCTCCCTCAGCCCATACGACTCCTTGATCGATCCAGGCCCTCAGGATCCCGACCTGCTCCGGACCGAGGGGATCCCCGTCCAGAGGCATCTTCAAGTCGTCCCTGCCCGCCACCAGTTGGATCAGCCGGCTGTCGGCGCTGTTCCCCTCCAAAACCGCCGCGCCCTTGTCCCCGCCCGCCAGCAGGTCCGGCCGGGTGTGCAGACGGAGTCCTCCCATGGCCATGGCGGGTCCATGGCACTTGAAGCAACTGGCCTCGAATATGGGGAGGACGTCGATCTGAAAGTCGACGGTCCGATCCACGGGAGGAGCCATCGTCGCCGTCTTCCGTTCGGCCGCCGCGGCCGCCGGCTCCGGCGCCATAGCCAACAACGCAGCCAAGGCCGCCAGGATGACGAAAAAACGGCTAGCCGGCATCCAGAATGCGCTCACGGGTCCGCTCCTCTCAGTTTCGGCCATTCTATATTCCTGGGCGCCGACTTTCGCGTTTTTCTGAATCGTACCGTTTTAGATATCCAGAGACCGAGAGCGACGGTGGGGCGATTTCCAATCGCCCGTTCCGGGAGGAGGGGCGATTTCCAATCGCCCGTTCTTCCGTGTCCGAAGAACTCGTCCGGGATGTTATTCTTGTTTCTACGAGGAACTGATGTCATCTGAACTTGCCCAGTGGATCACTCCGGCGATTCTCATATTGGGATTCCTCTACCTGGACCGGTCCATCCGTTCCGTGCGCGGCGAGTTAAGGAGTTTCCGCGATCGTGTAGATGACCAGATCGGGGACCTCCGGGACCGAATGGGGCGGATCGAAGGCACTCTCGATGTGCTGCGGGATTTCTTCGTCCGCAAAGGACGCGGCACCGCCGCTTGAACCTGCTGAGGAACCGATGTCACCTGAACTCGCCCAATGGATCACTCCGGCGATTCTCATATTGGGATTCCTCTACCTGGACCGGTCCATCCGTTCCGTGCGCAGCGATTCACGAGCGGACATAAAGGACTTGCGCGACCGTATGGATCACCAGATCGGAGACCTCCGGGACCGAATGGGGCGGATCGAAGGCACTCTCGACGTGCTGCGGGATTTCTTCGTCCGCAAAGGACGCGGCACCGCTGCTTGAACGTGGTTAGGAACCGATGTCATCTGAACTCGCCCAGTGGATCACTCCGGCGATTCTCATATTGGGATTCCTCTACCTGGACCGGTCCATCCGTTCCGTGCGCAGCGATTCACAAGCGGACATAAAGGACTTGCGCGACCGTATGGATCGTCAGCTGGGCGATCTCCGCAAACATCTGGATCACCAGATCGGGGACCTCCGGGACCGAATGGGACGGATCGAAGGCACTCTCGACGTGCTGCGGGATTTCTTCGTCCGCAATGGACGCGGCACCGCCGCTTGAGCCTTTCCCCAGCCTCCGGCTCGCCGGACGCGGCAGAATCGAGTCCCTACTCTTCTCCCAGAAGCGTAAAAGAGTCGATGCGGTCCAGCAGATCGCCCCTGCTCCGTGACAACGTCCTGATCTCGAGTCCCGGCGACAGGCTGGTGATGACCGATTTCGCAATCAGAAACCGCCCCGAGATCGACTCGTCTTTGGAAGCGGTCCGGAGTCCCCAGATGGTGTGAAACGCCACCGGGGAGCCCCGGAAGGCTCCGAGATAGAGCATGACGTGCCCCCGGATGTTGAGCAGCGTGCGGAAGGGGACCGCCGCTTCCAGAATTCGCTCCCGTTTTTCTTCCGTGGAAAGTTCCGAGATGTCCACAACCTTCCCCGCGGTCGCCTGGCTCCTCGAGTTGCGTGGCAGGGGAAGGGCGAAGGGCGTAAAGATGTCCAGGATGGTGGAGGAACAGTCGCGGTGGCCGCCCAGGCCACCCCAACCGTAGGGCTGCCCCACGACCTGGTTGATCAGCTCGGCCAGCCGGTCCTGCGAAAACGGAAACGGAATCGGCGCGGCGTCCTCAACGCCGAGCCGGACTTGTGACAAGGACGCTCGGCGATTCTCGTCGGCGACGGGGGCCAGCAGCCGGAGGCCGTCCGGTTGGACTCCGTCAGCGATGGGCAGCAACATGCCGATCCGGCCCTCGAAGAGGAACCCGCCCGGGTCCCCGGAAATGGGAATGCGGTCCCGCCGCAGGGCGGCCAGGCGGGGGCGCCCGTACGCGGCCATGAACTCCTCGTCGACGAACGCCACGTCCCGGGCATCGATCCAACCGCAGGTGTAGGGCGATTCCGCGCCCACAAACCGACCGTCCTCAGAGACGTGGGTCAGGAAGAGGGGCGTCCCCGCCCAGACCGCCGAATTCTGGTTGTAGTCGAAGGGGTATCCCTCTCCCGCCTCCCGGAAGTCGAAATAGAAGGGTTCCTCCGAAGGCAGCGCCCGCAGGTTCGTGTTGCGGATGGCGATCCCGTGTTCCGCCCGGCTGGGAAACTCGTCGAGCCTCGCATTGGCAACGACGGCTTCTACCTGCGAGGCGGAGAGTCTCAGCAGATTGGGACCGAAGACCGGTTTCCTGGAGAACGATTCGGCGGCCCAACCGAAGGACGCCGCCTTGCAGACTGCGGGCTCGGTCCGCTCCCAGGGCCCGTACCAGTAGGCTTCGAACTTCTTCAGCCAGTTCTCATCGACCTGGAGAATGGGCCGGTCCCCGCTCTCGGTAAAGGCGATGGCGTCCTGAGGAATCCGTTCCAGATCGTAAAGAGGTCCGGTCGAGATCAACGGAACCCGCGCCGGACCACAAGCGAGGCTCCCTGCGAGCGCCACGAATACCACCAACCGGACCACTGCCATGACGCTCTCCATTTTCGGAAACCCTACCATCCCACGGTGAATCTGGTCATTAGGGAACGGATCGCACTCGCTCCGGCGGACTTGGACACTAACGCCAAACCCGAGGATCTCGACCTGCCGGGTTATCGCCTCCTCTCTCCTTGTCTTGCACCTCTTGCCTCCTCTTTGGTTGCCCTAAAAGTCATCCCCGTTGTAACTTAAACGGACACGAGACGAGATCATGTTGCGCAAGTTCCGTGTGACGTTGTTGGCTTCCTTGATCTTCGGTCCTGCTCTTCAAGCGGGCGGTTCCGCCGACGCCGATTTCGAGAAAGACGTCCTCCCCATTTTCGAGAAGAACTGTATCCAGTGCCACAGTGGCGCCGATCCCCAGGGCCAACTCCATCTGGGCACCCTCGAGGCCATGTTGGCCGGCGGGAAGTCGGGACCCGCACTGATGCTCGGGGACTCGGACCGGAGCCTGCTGGTCTCCAAGTTGATCTCGGGCGCCATGCCCCCGGGGGACGTCAACCTGTCCCTGGATGAGGTCCGGGCCATCCGGAGTTGGATCGACACCCAGGCTGCGCACACGGGAGGCCGGCTCTATACCGAGAAGGACGTGCTGCCCATCTTCCAGATGCACTGCGTCAACTGTCACGGCAAGGCCAAGCAGGAGGCGGGACTGGACCTGCGGACCCGGGCCCGCCGGCTCCAGGGAGGCGAATCGGGACCGGCTCTCGTCCCCGGCGACCCGGGCCGGAGCCTGCTCTTTTCCCGCATCATCTCCCAGGAGATGCCCCCCCTGGACAAGATCCGGCCGCCCACCACGGCCGAGGTTGAGGTCCTGAGGCAGTGGATTCTGGCCGGGGCCCCGGTCGACCCGCCCCAGGCGGAAGCCGTGGCGGATCCGCCGCTGTCTCCGGAAGACACGGAGTTCTGGTCCTTCCGCTCTCCCCGCAGGCCGGATCTGCCTCGAATCAGGCATCCGGAACAGGCCCGCAATCCCATCGATCTCTTTCTGCTGGCACGGCTGGAGGCCAAGGACCTCGGCTTCTCTCCCGAGGCCGAGCCCCTGGTCCTGCTGCGCCGGGCCTATCTGGACCTGACCGGCATGCCCCCCACTTCCCAGGAAGTCGTGGACTACCTGGCGGACCGGGAGCCGGGGGCCTACGAGCGGCTCCTGGACCGGCTCCTGGACTCTCCCGCCTACGGGGAGCGCTGGGCCCAGTACTGGTTCGACCTGGCCGGGTACAGCGATTCGGAGGGGATCATCGACGAAGACAAGGTCCGCCCTCATGCCTGGCGGTACCGCGACTACGTGATCCGGGCGTTGAACCGGGACACCCCTTACGACCGATTCCTGACGGAGCAGTTGGCGGGCGACGAGCTGGTGGACTACAAGCAACCGAAGGAGGTCACCCAGGAACTGGTGGACGTTGTCGCTGCCACCGGCTTCCTGCGGCTGGCTCCCGACGGCACCTATGGCCAGCCCAATGGGTCGCTCCAGGAAAAAATGGACGTCATCGCCGACGAGCTCCAGGTCCTGGGCTCGTCGGTTCTGGGCCTGACCATCGGCTGTGCCCGCTGCCACGACCACAAGTACGATCCCCTGAGCCAGCGCGAGTACTACAGCCTGGCCGCCATCTTCCAGACCGCGCTGGACCCCTATGACTGGCGTCCGCCCACCAAACGGGTGCTGCGTGTCGCTCTGGAGGCGGACCTCGAGGAGGTCCAGGCCCACAACGCCCCTCTCCAGGTCAAGCTCCGAAACCTGGAAACGGAACTGAAGGAAAAGGCTTGGCCCTACAAGGAGAAATTTCAGAAGGAGGCGTTGGACACGCTGCCCCCCGACCTTCAAGCGGACCTCAGGGTCATCGCCGAAACGCCCGAAGCGAAACGCACCAGTCTCCAACGTTTCCTGGCCCGGAAGTTCAAGGAGGTGGTGGACCCCTCCTACGCGGCCCTGGGGGACCGTTTCCCCGAGTTCAAGAAGTCCGCTGGCCAGTTGGAGAAGGACATCGCTCACATCAAGAACTCCAAGTACGGGTCCGAGACCAATTTCCGGGACAAGACCAAGTACCGGACCCTGCCGGGCATCCGGGCCCTCTACGACATGGGAGGAGACCCGTCTCCCGTCTATCGCCTGAACCGGGGCGAAGCCCGGACGGTGGCGGAACGGGTGTATCCGGACGTTCCCCGAGTGCTGTCCGCCGCCGGCGTGAAACCCTACCGGCCGCTGCCGCCGGCGGGACGCGACACCAGCGGCAACCGCCTGGGCCTGGCCCGCTGGCTGACCCAGGAAGGGCACCCTCTGACTTCGCGGGTTCAGGTCAATCGGATCTGGGGCCATCACTTCGGCCGGGAACTCGTCACCACCCCGGCGGACTTCGGCAGGACCGGGTCCCAACCGACCCACCCGCAGCTCCTGGATTGGCTGGCGACCGAGTTCGTGGACCGGGGGTGGAGCATGAAGGCCATGCACCGGCTGATCATGACCTCGGCGGCCTATCGGCAGACCTCCCGGGTCGGCCCCCGGGTCCGGCAGCAGGACCCCGACAACCTGCTCCTGTCCCGGATGCGGCTGCGGCGGTTGGAAGCCGAGGCCATTCATGATTCGGTGTTGCGCGTCACCGGCCGCCTGGACCCGACCCCCTTCGGAATTCCCGTTCCCCTGAAGGAGGAATCCAGCGGCGAGGTGGTGCCCGAATCGACCCCGGGCGGGTGGCGCCGGGCCGTCTACCTGCTCAAGCGGCGCCGCATGCCCGTCTCCTCCCTGGAGGCCTTCGACTATCCGGTGATGATTCCCAACTGCGATCAGCGCCGCCAGTCCAACGTCCCGTTGCAGGCGCTGCAGCTCATCAACGGGGAGTTGATGCGCGGCCACGCCCGCTATCTGGCGGGCCGTCTCATGGACCAGGCTCCGGGAGACACGCCGGGGCAGATCGAGAAACTCTATTTGGAGATCCTGAGCCGCTATCCAACGACCGAGGAGAGCGGGCGCATCGAGGAGTCGCTCGAACGCCTGCAGCGGGAGTGGCGCGGCCACCTGGAACGGAAGAACGATCCCGCCCCGCGGGGCCCCGGGGCCCGCTGGTCAGCGCTGAGCTCGGTGGTTCTCACACTCCTCAATTCGGCGGAGTTCATGTACATTGACTGACCGGGCGAGGCACCTCATGGACAATTTCGGATCGAACCTCCGCGGCACCCGGCGGGACTTCTTCTCCCGTCTCGGCGACGGAGTCCACGGCGCAGCCTTGGCTTGGCTGCTGCAGAAGGATCTCTTGGGTTCGCCGAGCCCTGACCACGGACGGCCCCGGGTCGACTTGACACCGCTGGCTCCCCACCATGAGCCCAAGGCCAAGTCGGTCATCCACCTGTTCATGAACGGGGGTCCCAGCCAGGTCGACCTCTTCGACCACAAGCCGACCCTGGCTCGAATGGCGGGAGGCGCCGCCCCCCGGGACCTGCTCAACCAGATCGAGAACATGGAGCAGGTGGGGACTCTGATGCCGTCTCCGTGGGAGTTCTCCCGGCACGGCAAGTGCGGGATGGAGCTGTCGGAGCTCCTGCCGCATACCGCCGGGATCGTGGACGACATCACCCTGGTCCGGTCCATGTACGGAGAGCATTTCAACCACGAGCCCTCCATCAACCTCTTCCACACGGGCCGAACCATTACCGGCCGCCCCACCCTGGGGGCATGGGTCACCTACGCCTTGGGATCCGAGAACCGGAACCTGCCCGGTTATGTGGTTCTGGAAGACAAGAAGCTGCCGGTCAACGGCATACAGAACTGGCAGTCGGGCTGGTTGCCGCCGATGTATCAGGGCACACGGTTCCGGGAAAAGGACCCGGCCGTGCTCAACCTGAACCCCAGGGAGCAGCTTCCCAACCCGCTGATCGAAGCCGAACGGTCACTGCTGCGCAGCCTGGACCATTCTCATCGCATGGAACGTCCCTGGCAGCCGGACCTGGACGCCCGGATCTCCTCCTACGAACTGGCCGCCCGCATGCAGTTGGCGGCCAGCGACGCCCTGGACCTCTCCCAGGAGAGCGAGGCCACCAAGGAGATGTACGGTCTCAACCACGAGGCCACCGCCTCCTACGGAAGACGCTGCCTGCTGGCCCGGCGCCTGGTGGAAAGGGGAGTGCGCTTCGTCCAGCTCTTCATCGAGTACCAGATCTGGGACAATCACTCCGACTTGAAGAAGAACCTGGAGAACTGCTGCCGGAAGACGGACCAGCCCTCCGCCGCCCTGGTTCGCGATCTGAAGCAGCGGGGGCTGCTGGACGACACGCTGGTCATCTGGGGAGGCGAGTTCGGCCGCATGCCCATCTCCCAGCTTCGAGACGGCGGCGCCGCCGGCCGGGACCACGGTCCCGACGGCTTCAGCCTCTGGATGGCCGGAGGGGGAGTCAAGGCCGGATACGTCCATGGCGCCACCGACGACATCGGCCACAAGGCCGCCGTGGACCGGGTCAGTGTCCACGACTTTCACGCCACCTTTCTGCACCTGCTGGGCCTGAACCACCGGGACCTCATCTACCGGCGCCACGGCCTGCAGGAGCGCCTCACCGATCAATATCCGGCCCGGCTGGTGCAAGAGATCCTCGCCTGACGGAAAGTAAAGAGGAACGAGGAACGAAAAAAGCGGCGCCGGCCGGAATCTGGAGCCGGGCCGTCGATCAGGAGAAATTCGCATGAAACTGGACCCCGTCTCACTGACCCGGGATCTCGTCGCCATCAAGTCCGTCAGCCGCTGGAGCAACTCTCTGGTCTCCGACCTGGTGGAGGAGCGGTTTCGAGAGCACGGCTTCGAAACCGAGCGCTTGGACTACGTGGACGAGAACGGAGAAACCAAAGTCAGCATCGTCGGGCGGAAAGGCTCGGGAACGGGTGGCCTCGCCTTCTTCTCGCACACGGACACGGTGCCGGGACAGGAAGAGGACTGGGATCCCTACGACCCGGTGGTCGGAGGCGGGAGGGTTTCCGGACGGGGCTCCTGCGACATGAAGGGACCTCTGGCGGCCACCATGGCCGCGGCCGCCGCCGTGGACTCAGGGGACTTGGAGAAGCCGGTGCTGGTCATGGCCACCGCCGACGAGGAAGTGGGTGGAGGCGGAGCCAAGCAGGTGGTCCGGGAGTCCCGGTTCTTCAAGGAAACTCGGCCGATATACGCCGTGGTGGCGGAGCCCACCGAGTTGCGGCCCGTCTATGCCCACAAGGGAGGCGCCCTGGTCATGGCCACGGCCCGGGGCAGAGCGGCCCACACCAGCACCGACCTCGGCACCTCGGCCAATTTTCTGATTGCTCCGTTCCTGGCTGAGATAGCCGAGCTGGCCCAGGAAGTGAAACAGGATCCTCGTTACCAGAACCGTGATTTCAATCCGCCCACCAACGGTTTCAACATGGTCTTCGAGGACGGCGGCACCCGTCCCAACGTGAGCGCGGCCCGGTGCACCTGCCAAGTCGGCTTCAGGCCCATGCCCGGCGACCAGAGCCGGGAACTGATGGAAATCGTCGCCGGCCGGGCCAGGGCCCATGGTCTGGAGGTGAAGACCGCGTTCAAGGGTCCCTTCTACGTTTCTCCCGACGCCGACCTGGTGCAGCTGGCATCCCGGGCCAGCGGCGGACGGAGGCCCAAGACCGTCCCCTACGGAACCGACTCCATCTGGATCAAGGACCAGGTCGACGAGCTGGTGGTCCTGGGTCCCGGTAGCATCGCCCAGGCCCACACGGTGGGAGAATGGATCTCCATCGAGCAACTCGAAGAAGCGGTGGAGATCTACCGCCGGATGATCCGGGAAGTCTGCTGCTAGGAGGGGCGACTTTCTTGTCGCCCATTGGAGGGGCGGTTTTCTTGCCGCCCATTGGGAGGGGCGACTTTCTTGTCGCCCATTGGAGGGGCGGTTTTCTTGCCGCCCATTGGGAGGGGCGACTTTCTTGCCGCCCATTGGAGGGGCGGTTTTCTTGCCGCCCATTGGGAGGGGCGACTTTCTTGTCGCCCATTGGGAGGGGCGACTTTCTTGCCGCCCATTGGAGGGGCGACTTTCTTGTCGCCCATTGGAGGGGCGGTTTTCTTGCCGCCCATTGGGAGGGGCGGTTTTCTTGCCGCCCACTGGGAGGGGCGACTTTCTTGTCGCCCATTGGGACAGGCGGCTTTCTTGCCGCCTGCTCTTCTGGACGGGGGACATACTCATCCCCCATTCTTTAATTCGCCCGGTTGAAAGACGCTCCGCGGAGTGGGGACTCCGTCCCCCCTGCCCCCCTAATCGGCGACAAGAAAGTCGCCGCTCCACCCCATTCCCCACCGACTATTACTAAGTTGTTACTCTGTAAGTGCCAAACGCCGGCGGAGGAAAAAACATGACACGAAATTCGGCCGCGGCAGTCCTGCCGTGGGTCTTGTTCCTGGGGGTTGCGCTCACCTTGGCCGAGGGTGAGCCGTCCGCACCGCATCGACAGAAGATCGCCGCGCTCACCGAGTTCGCTGGCCAGGCGCAGTTTGTCACGAGCCCCGGCAACGAACTCGTCTTCCCGCAAGTGGCGGACGGGGTTGACGGGGACATCGGAATCACCACCGCCATATTCCTCACCAACAGCGAAGAGGAGGAACTCTCGGCGACGCTCCGATTCCGGCGTTCCGACGGGTTGGGCATGGCCGTCGAGCTCTACAGGCTGGGAACGGACGAGCTGGTCGGATCTGGCGATTCGATATCAGTCACCGTCCCCGCCTCTCAATCGGTCTTTCTGGAGACCGGCGCGACCGGAAATATTTCGGTGGGTTGGGCGAGCGTGTCGGCTCCCTCCGGCAAGCGGATCGGTGGAGTCGCCGCCTACAGCTTCTTCGATCCCGATACGCGGCGAGTCAGCGCCATCGTCGGTGTCGGGGCGAGTTCGGGAACTTCGGCATTTTCCCTGCCGGTGGTCCGGGACACCGTAGCCCGGAGCAGAACGGCGCTGGCGTTGGCGAACAGTTCCGGCCGCACTGCTCGCGTGAGGTTCTATCTTCTCGATTCCGAGGGAGAAAACAGCTCCAGCAAGCCACTGACACTCGGACCGGGCCGGCATCTGTCGTTGTACGTTGATGAGCTCTTCCCCGAGGTCGGCCCGCGATTCTACGGGACCCTCCATTTTCGCCGGATAGACGGCGACGGGGAGCCGGTAGAGACCCTCGATGTCCACCCGATCGCACTCCTCGAATCCGGCCATCTGTTCAGCTCGATCCCGGTGATCAGTGTTCCAATAACAACACCGATTCACTTCCCTGACGGTACGCTTGTGACGCGCCCATCGGCCACGATCTCGGTGTCCCCCACCTCCATCGAACGGGGGCAGGAAGCGACCTTGAATTGGACGTCGGCGAACGCCGAGAGCGCGGAGATCACCCCTGAAATCGGCGCCGTCCCGACGTCCGGATCGCGGATCGTGTCGCCCACCGCCACCACGACCTACCGCATCACGGTCCGGGACGGGGACGGCCAGACGGCGACGGCCACGGCGACCCTCACGGTTGCCGAACCCGCCAGCGAGTCCTGCGCCGCCGGAAGCGTCATTCCGCCGGGTGGCCAATGCGATCTGAAGGACGCCGGAGGCAACACCGTCGGCGCGTTCACCGTGGCCGCCAGCGGTACGGGCTGTCTGCGGATGGAACAGATCATTCTCTGTGCGGCTGAAAGCCACAACCTCGAAGACGCGACCCTCAATCAGTATCGGGTCACCTTCATGGCAAGCCGGGATGAGGACGGGGGCTGGACGATCTCCAGCGTCTCCATTTCGTCGAATTGAATTTCCGTTGGGAAATGCGGGTCAGAGAAGCAGGTTGAGTATGCCAAAAGCAAGGAAGAAAACCATCCGTGTCCTGGCGGCGTCGGCTTTGGCCGCGGGCATGGCGGGACTGATCGCCTACTACGCGGCGCCTGGCGAAGAGCAGGATCCGGCCCTGACCGGAGAGGCCCAGGCGATCCAAGCTGCCATGGCCCGGATCGAGGCCGAAAGCCGGGGAGGCGTACAGGGGCCTGAGATTCAGGCCGCACCCCGGACGGCTGAAGCGCCTCCCGCCGTCGAAGAATCCGCGGAGGACGCGGTTCCGTCGCCGCCGGACGGATATTCCTTCGTCTCCTACCATGGCGAGATGCCCAGGGCGCGAATCGCAGTCGACGCCGATACCGGCGACGAGCGGCCGAGTCCCGGTCCGGCCTGGATGGATGCAAGCATGTCCATCCAGGCACTCGTCGACCAGGCAACCGCCGCCGGACGCGACTGGTCCTTCGGATGGGTCCGGCTGGCCGACGATGCAATACCGAGCGACGTGACGGGGTCTCTCGCCGAGTTCGGCGCAACGGCTCTCGGTTCCTCGGGCAACCTCGTCCGTGCCCGACTGCCCGGTGACCCGGCCCTGTTGCACGAGATCGTGGCCATGCCGGAAGTCGACGGGCTGGGAGCCGTCCCCCCGGAACGGAAACTTCCGGAGGCCTTCGCCCGCGAACTGTCGGAAGCGCGCCCTCAGGAGCAGACGCCCGTCTTCATCACCCTGATGACGGACGATCCCGACGGCCGGTGGCGGCGGGCGTTGGAGGACCAGGGCGCCGTGGTGGGCCGGTTCGATCCGGACCTGCGGGCCTACTCGGCCAACGTTTCATACGGTCAAGTGGAAACCATCGCGACGGCGGACTACGTATTGGCCGTCGAACCGGTCGGCATCGTCCGGCCGGCGCACGACACGTCCGTTCCCGCCATGGGGGCGGACGCCCTGCGAGCGTGCGACGGCGCTCCGGGGATCTTCTCCGGCATGGGCGGCGCTTCCGTCCCCATCGCCGTCATGGACACGGGACTCAACATCAATCACCTGGACATCGCGTCGAACCGGGAGAGCATCTGCGGCGCCAACCTCGCCTGGTCAACTTTCTTTTCCTCTCCCGTGGACGAGGCCGAGGATCTCTGGATCGATGAAGGGGGCCACGGAACCCACGTCACCGGGACGATGGTCGGCAATGGATACGTCCAGCCCCGTTTCGCCGGCATGGCGCCTTCCGTGCAACACATCCGTTTCGCAAGAGTGCTCAACCGGTTTGGTTTCGGCTCGGTGGATTCGATCCTTCGCGGGATGGACTTCCTGGCCGAGGCGACGGAATGTGCCGAACCGGGCCGATTCTCCGACCCCGTCAGGCCCCTGATCGTCAACATGAGTCTGAGCGGTTCCTCCAGGACGTTCGACGGCAGGGGATTTACTGAACGCAAGCTGGACTCCATCGTCTGGGGGCATCGTCAACTTTACGTCGTCGCGCAGTCCAACGAGAACATCGACGGCTTCTCCGATTTCGGAGCCGCCAAGAGTTCGCTCGCTGTGGGAGCCGCTCTGGACAGCGGCGACATCGCTCCGTTCAGTAGTCACGGGCCCACGGCGGACGGCCGCCTGGCGCCTCAGGTCGTCGCCACCGGCGTCCGTGTCCACTCGGCCGTCGGCGGCGGGAGCCGTGGCGAGTATCGGGCGATCAGCGGCACCAGCATGTCCTCCCCCACGGTGGCGGGGGTGGCCGCCCTGTTGATGGATGCCGCCCCGGAGCACCAGGAACACCCGGCGTTGGCCCGGGCCAGACTGATGGCCGGAGCCATCCGTCCGAACCCCTGGCTGGACGCTCCGGACGCCTTCCCCTCCACCAACACCGGAGGCCCCGGGTCGATGCAGGCGCAATACGGCCTGGGTAAGGCCTCGGCCCGCACCAGCGCCCTCAACCGGGACGGAGCCGGCGGCTGGACCGGCGGCGGCGCGGTTTCGGAACTCCGGGAGGGGGAGTACGCCCACCACGACATCGAAGTGCCGGCGGGCGCCAGCCGTCTCGACCTGGTGATGACCTGGGACGAACCGGCGGCGGACACCATCGCCAGCACGGTCCTGAACAATTTGGACCTCTGGCTGGACCGGGACGCCGACTGCGGGGAAGGAGCGTGCGGGGAGCATTTCTCGACGTCCCGTGTGGACAATGTGGAGTGGATCATCCTGAAGAATCCCCGGCCGGGCACGTATCGGGCGAAGGTGGTGGCCCGCCGAGTCTACACGGCGCCGCCCAGGGCGGCGCTGGCCTGGACGGTTATCCGGGGTGCGTCCACTCCGAACCTGATGATCGGCACCGACCAGACCCTGCTTATGGGCCAGGAGGAACAGAAACTGGCTGTGACGGTGACCGTGGACGAGTATGTGGCGGCCGGCAGCCGGTTGCACCTCGACTGCCGGGACACCGCCGGGGCATCCGGTTGCGAGCAGATCCGGATACACTCCGTGGCCGTTTCTCGCGAAGACGGGATTTCGGTCGACCTGTCGGATGAACTTGGAACCCCCGTTCCTCCTCCGGGATCAGAGCCACCGGCGCCTTCGGATCCTCGGGTTTCGCCGATCTCCGAGGGTTCTCCCATACCGCTGGGTTCGTCGATCCCGCTCGGTGAGATCGCCGCCGGAGAGACCCAGGAAGTCCGGTTCGTCGTCTCTTCCGCCGGGGACGGAGATCCGGTCCGCCTCTACTTCACGGCAAGCGCCTGGAACGCCAAGGGGGCGTCCGCCTCGGTGGACGTTGCCGCCGGCGGAACCACCGCCGACGTGACGGTTCAACGCCCCGCCAACGACGACTTCGCGGCGGCGGCCGTCATCGATGGTGATCAGGGCTTTCATTCGGTGGACCTGCTGCCGGCCACACCCGAGCCGGGTGAACCGCTATTCGCTCCCCGTTCGGGCCGGCCGGCCGGCTCGGTCTGGTACCGGTGGACGGCGCCCGCGGACGGTGCGGTCCGTTTCAACCTCCACCCGCCGGGGGAGCTCGGAGGCGCGCGCAACGATCGCGTCGACGTTTTCCGCGGTGACGCCATCGCGGCTCTGGAGCGAGTCGCCTCGGATCAGTGGGGAGCAATCTTTTTTGCCGAGGCGGGTGAAACCTACCGGGTCCGGGTGAGTCACATGCTCCGGGGAACCGCCCTCGACCTTCGTTGGTCCCAGGGGGACCGCCCGGTCAACGACGACTTCGGCCGGGCCGCCCTGCTGGAAGGCGATCGCGGCGCCGTTCAGGGCAGCAGCCAGGGCGCCACCCTGGAACCGGGCGAATGGTACGGCATCGATGCAGGCACCACTTGGTATCGTTGGACCGCACCCGGCGACGGATGGTGGCGTTTCTCGAGTGACTCCACGAAGCGCGTGTTCGTATTCGAGGGTGACGGAATTCCGGTCCTTCGGCTGGTATCCCAGTTGCCCGAGGCTGCGGCTGATTTCGCCGCCGCCGCCGGCAACGAATACCGCATCGCGGTCGCCGCTCCCACCGCCAATGCGCCCGGTGGTCCGTACGAGTTGAGTTGGGATGCATTGGTGAGAGCAGCCGTCCTCGACAACGATCAGCATATCGGGGCGATGCCGCTCGAAAATCTCCCCTCGTCCCAATTCTTCATTGGCATCGGCGCTGCGGCAACGGTAGATCCCGGTGAGCCCATCGAGACCGGGGTTCGAACCCGGTGGTGGGTCTGGGAAGCCCCGGAGGACGGCCGCTACACTTGGCGGCTCCAGGAACCCGTCACTTATTCGTACTTGAGGGTGACCGTATTCACGGGCCCATCCATGCAAGGTCCGCCGTCCATGGAGGATCTGGAACTGGTGGCGCAGACGCGTCCCCACGCGGCGCCGGCCGAATTCGTGTTTCAGGCCACGGCCGGACAGAGGTATTGGATCGCGGCCGGACTTCCGGCGCGAAGCTTCGAGGCCTATCTTCTGCCCGCCGCGACCGCCGTTGTGACCTGGGGACCGACCCCTGACAACGACAATCTGGCCGCCGCGGCGCCGTTGGAGGAGGCGTCCGGATCGGTCTCCGAATCGAATCGCTTCGCCTCCACCGAACGGGGGGAGCGGACCTCGCTCCTGGGGCACTCTTCCCTCTGGTGGACCTACGAAGCGGCCGCAGCCGGGTGGTATCGATTCTGGCTGGACGACCCCTATTCTCCCTGGGTGCTCTCCATCTACGAGGACAGCCGCGACGGCACCGGATCGATCGAGTTCGTGAGGAGCAGCCATCAGCCCGAGGGAATCGAGCCGGACGCCATCGAGGTCGTCTTCCGTGGCGAGGCGGGAAGCCGCTACACGATTCGGCTGGGCGCCCGCGGCGGCGTCATGGGCGGCGACTTCACCCTGAATTGGGGGGAGTCCGATCCTCCGGTCTGGCTCAAGTACGCCGGCCGGCTGGCGGACGGCGACCGGGACGCCAACGGCGCCTCCGTACGGCTCCGGGGACCCGCCAGCCTGGCTTTCAACAACCGAGGCACCGCTCTGTATGCGGCGTCGAAGCTGGGACTACAGGTCTTCGAACGAAACTCGAAGACCGGGGGCCTGGCTTCTGTCCAGCTCTTGGAAGACGATGGCTTGGAAGACAATTCTCTGATCTGGGACCCGCATCGAGACCGGCTCTACGCCCATCGCTGCGGCAATTGGCGCGGGTTCGCACCCCTCGATGAGGCCCAACGGAATCTGGACGGCGAGGGGACGATTCCGGTCACCGGAGATCCGCCGGCCACTGCCGAGTGCAGCCCCGGCGTTTTCGGCGACCTGTTCATGGACGGCGAAGGCTCGTTCCTGAACGCGGTGCTTCCCGGAGCCGGCCAGTTGCAGGTTGTGGCCCTGGACACTCCGGGCGAGCTGCCCCATGTTCAGACCCTGGAGGTCCCCGGACTCAGACGGGCCCTGATCTCCAATGTTGGGGATCACGTCTACGCGGGGACGTTCCGCTCGCTGCACGTCTTCGAACGCGACGCCGAAACGGGGATGCTCACGGACGCAACCAAGGGCATGAATCCGCTCTTCGGCCTGGAAGCTTTGGCCATTACCGGCGACGACCGGCACCTGTTCGCCTTCCACGACGATGGCCAGGCCACGACGGTATTCGACCTGGAAGCGGACCCCACCGATCCGAGTCCGTTGGGAACCCTGCGCCTGACTCTGTCGGGACCTCAGATTGTCCCTGGCTTCCCCCAGATCCCAGGCTTTCTCTCCTTCCAGTCGAGCAATCGGTGCGGGCTCGCCGGCGTACGCAGTGGAGCCCCGGCTGTGGACGTCTTCTGCACGGATCTGGCTTATGACGTCGAGTGGCGGCCTGGACCGGATGAAGCCGAAACCGGAGAAGAGGGACCCGGTGAGATCCAACCCGGTGAAGTCGCATTGACCGACTACGTGTCGATTCGGCAACCGGACCGCTTCAACAACCCGGTGCCCGAATTCGGCGAAACTCGGAGTCTCGCGACCAGTCCCGACGGCAGGCACGCCTACGTCGACACGGAGGACGAAGGCATTCTGGTCTTCGAACGGGTCGGCGCCGGAGCCGCGGAGACCGGACTGGGCGACAGCGCCTACATCCGGCTGGAACCGCTAACGGTGTCGCCCGGCACGGTGACGTTCGGCCCCGTTTCCACGGCAGGCTGCCTCGGATTGGAGGACGCCGTCATCGACGGCACCCACTATGCCGTCGTCAATTCCGGATGGCAGACCCGTGCGTCCTCGGACGCCGAATGGTCGGACGTGGAAGGAACCCGGACCACCGGACAGCTCTGTGCCTACACCCCGTCGTCGGCAGGAGAGTACCGGCTGGCCGCAGAAATCCGAATCGATGGCGAACTCGGGAGGGTTTCAAGCAACACGATTCAATGAGGGTCGACGTGGAGCGACTTTCATGTCGCCTCCTCTTCGATGTCGCGATGCAATTCAGTGGCTGGAAGGTGTCGAGGGGGGACTGCTGTCCCTCCTGCCCGCCTTGCTCGGCGATTGGAAATCGCCGCTCCTTGACTTTCCGGAGCACCCCAAACTAGAATCCG
Source organism: Acidobacteriota bacterium (assembly GCA_965231825.1). GTDB lineage: Bacteria > Acidobacteriota > UBA6911 > RPQK01 > JAJDTT01 > JAJDTT01. The sequence goes on from OZ246889.1 coordinate 1,411,534, forward strand.
GCCCTCGACGTCATGACCGGCGCCTGATGGCTGATGGGGCGCCCCTGGGCGGCAGACCGTGGTCGGACTCGTCCCCATCGTTCAAAAAAAGGCGGCAGTGTTCAAGACCGGCGAAACCTATACCCTGATCATCGCTCGTTCCGGGAGGGAGGGCGCCAGGAAATACTCCCTGTCCGTAGGCCTGACGACCGTCATGGGTCTGCTCGGCGGTGTCCTGTTTTTCTCCTTCCTGTTCTCCACGCTCCATTACTGGTGGATGGCGGAACGGACCGTCCACGTCTACGAGCTTGAGGCGGATGTTGCCCGCATGCGGCAGGAAAATGCGGGCCTGAGGGCCGTCTCCGGCAAGTTGACCGACAAGATCTCCTCGCTGGAGGTGACCGCCACCCGGCTCAAGTTCCTCTCCGAGAACGATGACGACGGTTTCGGCGGCGCCGGCGGCCCCGCGCGAGTGGCTCGCCCGCTCCTGACCCTGGATCATGGAGACCTCTTGAAGCGTTTCCGGACCCTGGACGGTCGGCGGATGACTCTGGAGAGTGAGTTGCGACGGCTTCAGGACTACTACACGACTCACAGCATCCTTCAGTCCGCCCTGCCCACCCTGATGCCGGTGCGGGGGTATCCGTCCGGCGGATACGGCTACCGGAGCGACCCCTTCACCGGAAACCGGGAATTCCATCCCGGAGTCGACATTTCGGCCCCGCGCGGCGCCAAGGTCGTGGCCACCAGCGACGGGGAGGTGACCCACGCCGGTTGGCACCACGGCTACGGCCGGTTGGTCAACCTCCGCCACCGTTTCGGCATCGTGACCCGCTATGGCCACTTGGCCGAGATCAACGTCAAAGTGGGGCAGAAGGTCCAGCGCGGCGACATCGTCGGATACGTCGGTTCCACGGGCCGCACCACCGGAGTTCATCTCCACTACGAAATCCAGCTCGGCGGCCGTCCCCTGAACCCCGTCCGCTTTTTCCGGTACTAGACCTCTCTTCACTCTTTTCTCTTTCCTCGTTTCCTCTTTTCTCGTTCGTTTCCTCCCCTCGTAAGGACGGATGAGGCCGCCGGGTTCCCACCCTGTTTCTGCGAAGCACATGTACTGCCGGCGGCCCCACCCGATCCAATCCGGAGCCGGAGTCTCGGGGGTACGTCGCTAAGCAATTTCGGGGCCAAACCCGGTCCGAGCGACGCGCCCGATCCTTCAGACTCGGGCGTAACTGTTAAACTGGCGGGCAGTTGCCGCGGCCGGAATGTGGCTCGGGACCTGGAGTTGGAACTCGGTCGGCGGCTCGGTCAAAGAAAAGTTGTTCTGCGTTGGCGACTGCGACCGGTCCTTGGGTAAACAGACCGAAAACTTTTTTCTTTAGACTTTCGGACGGCATGGAGCATCCTCATCTGACAGGCAGAAGGATGAGTTTCAGCGACGAAAACCTACTCCAGTTGGCGCTGGCCGGAGACGGAGGCTGCTTCGGCGAGCTGGTGACCCGGTGGGAGCGGCGGATCTACGGCTTCATCTACCGCTACGTCGGCGATCGGGAGGAAGCCCGCGATCTGACCCAGGAGACCTTCGTCAAGGCGTACAAGAACCTGGGCCGCCTGACCGATCCCAGGCGCTTCTCCTCCTGGCTCTACAAGATCGCCCTCAACGAGTGCCGGATGCGTTTTCGCCGGCGCCGCTGGGATACGGTGCCGCTGTTGGAGTCGGTCGAGGCGCCGTTGGCCAAGGCCGATCAACCGTCCCCCGAGCAGGTTCTGGCCACCAAGGAGACGGTTCGGCTGCTTCGGGAGGCCCTGTTGAAGCTCCCCGAGGAGCAGAAGACGGTCATCTTGATGAAGGAATATCAGGGCCTGAAGTTCCGCGAGATCGCTGAGATCCTGGATCTGCCCCTTTCCACCGCAAAATCGCGCATGTATCTGGGATTGAAGACGTTGAGAAGATTGATGGAGAAGAAACTATGAGCTGCAACACCATGCACGAGCGGATGATGGACGTCCTCTACGGCGAGGAGTTGAACCCTGATCGCTCCCTGGAGTTCTTCCGCCACCTGGAGAGTTGTCCCGATTGCAAGGCCGAATACCTGGAGTTGGTGGAGACCCGCTTCCTTTTGGGCCAGTGGGACCTGGGTCAGGCGGTGCCCGAGCAGCCCGCCGGCACCGGCGCCAAGGTCCTCGGTTTCCTCCGCGGGATCGACCGGAGTCCGGCCTGGAGAGTCGTCTACAAGGCGGCGGCCTGCATCTTGATTCTCTTGGGGATGACGGTCATCGCCCGGGATCTGGGCTGGGTGGAGCAGGCCGACTTGCAGGTCACGCGGCAGGAATTGGAGACTACGATCAACGACGTGGTGGTCGCCCGGCAGGAGGAGGAGCGGCGCCTCATCGGACAGTATGTGATCCAGGTGCGGGACGACCTGGAGCGGGACATGGGCCAGATCCATCAGTATCTGCAGGACCTGGACCTGCAGCAAAGAGATGCTCAGGAGGACTATCGGGCCGTGCGCGCCCTGATCACTCGCTGATGGGCCAGGAGTCTGCGGCGCAGGCCCCCAGGTGTCCGGAAATGGGACAAAGTGTCCGTATTCGGACACTTTTCCCGGAAAAATGGAACGAATAACCCGTTTAGGTGCTTGAAACTTGGAATCTGCGACGACCGGTCGACTCCCCGGAGTCCGCAGCGAGTCGCCAAGAGGAGGGTCGAAGGTGATGTGGTACATTGGACTGGTCGTGCTTGCGGGCTGGTTGTCCGGCGTAAACGGACTCGCTCAGCAGCATCTCAACCTGGAGCGGTTGAAACAGGACACCGAGATCTTCGAACGCATCGTCCACGAAGTGCTCAAGCAGAACTTCTCCGATCCGTTCGCCATTACGAGTGAGCCCCGGGGAGCCTATCTGCAGGGCTACGGGATGCTCTTCTCCTTCCAGATCAACGTGAATCGCAGGACCATCCGGACCCCGTTCGGCGAGGTGCGGGACCCGCGGCCGGCTACGAAACGCACCACCGAGGAGCACATGCGCGTGATCAGGACGACCCTCATCGATGCCTTGATCGAGTATGGCGACAGCCTCAAGCAGTTGGGGGGCCACGACCGCATCTCCATCGCTGCCTACGTGGACGACCGGAACGAGCTGGATGCCCGGAAAAGCCGAAAGACACTGGTCCTGACCGCCTCCAAGGACGATGTCGATCTGGTGGCCATGAACAAGATCTCCTCCGAGAACTTCAGGGACCGGGTCGACGTCAAGGAATACTGAGTTCGAGAATTGCCATGGTCAAACTGGCTGAGCTGAAGGAAAAGGCACTCTTCGGAGAGGTGCTGGTCGAGCGGGGGATCATCTCTTCCGAGGAACTGGGCACGGTCCGCAATCTCCAGAGGCAGTCCCCGGAGAAGCTGGGGAAGCTGCTCATCGACATAGGCGCCCTCTCGGAGGCCGACCTGGTCAGGCACCTGAGCGAGTACCTGGAGGTCCCCTACGTCGTGGCCGAGAATTTCCCCACGGTCCCGGTGGTGGAGAACACCTTCTCCGTGCAGTTCATGCGGGAGTGCAAATTCGTTCCCGTCGGCGCCGCCGACGGAGAGCTGACCATCGCCATGGTGGACCCGCTGGACCGCTCCACCCTGGATGCCATCCGCCTCTACACCCGCTACGACCGGGTCACGGTGGTTCTGGCACCGGAGAGCGAGATCCTGGATCTGATCGAGCGCTTCTACGGGAACCAGGCGTCGAGTCTGGGGCGCATCGTGGAGGGGATCGAGGGGGACGTGGAGGGCTTGGAAGACAGCGACGACGTCGAGCATCTCAAGGACCTGGCGTCCGAAGCTCCCGTCATCCGGCTGGTCAACCTGATCCTGTCCCGGGCCATCGAGTCCCGGGCCTCCGACATCCACATCGAGCCCTTCGAACGGGAGCTCAAAGTCCGCTACCGCATCGACGGCGTCCTCTACGACGTCGAGTCCCCGCCCAAGCGGCTCAAGGCCGCCACCATCTCCCGAATCAAGATCATGGCCAGGCTCAACATCGCCGAGCGCCGGATTCCCCAGGACGGCCGGATCAAGATGAAGGTCCTGGGCAAGGACGTGGACCTCCGCGTGTCCACACTGCCGACCATGTACGGGGAGAGCGTGGTCATGCGGATCCTGGACAAGAGCAACACCCAGATCTACGACCTGGAGAAGCTGGGTTTCGCTCCGGCCACCTACGAGGCGTTCCAGAAACTGATCCTGCGGCCCCACGGGATCATCCTGGTGACGGGCCCCACCGGCAGCGGCAAGACCACCACCCTGTACGGCGCCCTCAGCAAGATCAATCTCCCGGACAAGAAGATCATCACCATCGAGGATCCGGTGGAGTATCAGATCAACGGCATCAACCAGATCCACGTCAACCCCCAGATCGGGCTGACCTTCGCCGCCGGGCTCCGTTCCATCGTCCGCCAGGATCCGGACGTCATCATGGTGGGCGAGATCCGGGATCTGGAGACGGCGGAGATCGCCATCCGCGCCGCCCTGACCGGTCATCTGGTCTTCAGCACGCTGCACACCAACGACGCCCCCAGCGCCATCGCCCGGCTCGTGGACATGGGGGCTCAGGACTACCTGTTGGCCTCCTCGGTCCTGGGCGTGCTGGCGCAACGGCTGGTCCGCGTCGTCTGCTCCCACTGCCGGCAGGAGCAGTATTTGGAGCCGGGATTCCTGAAGGAGATCGGTTTTCCTCTGCAGTCCGGGGTCGCGGCCTCCCAGGGAATGGGTTGCAAGGAATGCGACCACACCGGATATCAGGGCCGCATCGGGATCTTCGAGCTGATGCTGATGCGGGAGCCGATCCGGCGCCTCACCATCACCAACGCCGACTCCACCCGGTTGCGAAAGGCGGCCCTCGAGGGCGGGATGACGGCACTGCGTCACGACGGCTTCGACAAGGTCAAGACCGGACTGACCTCAGTCGCAGAGGTGTTGAGGGTGACCCAGGATCAGTAGGCCCCCCCGGAGGGGCGATTTCCAATCGCCCGGTTTACGGGTGCGGAGGGGCGATTTCCAATCGCCCGGTCTTCGGGTGCGGAGGGGCGATTTCCAATCGCCCAGTCTTCGGGTACGCAGGGTCACCCCTTGTGGGTGCCCTCTTCGATCCTCGGCAGGATCGATAATTTAACTGAAGGACCCAAATTTTGGCTTTCTTCCAATACAAGGCAGTCACGGCGGACGGACGAGTCGTCGAGGGCACGTTGGAGGCGGCGGACGTCCGCGGCGTCACCTCGCGCCTCCGGGATCAGGGCCAGTTCCCGGTGACCATCTCGTCCGCCGGCACCACCGAATCCGGCGGCCTGTTGAGCCGCGAGATCAAGCTCCCCTGGCGCCGCAACCGGGTCGCCCAGGCCGACCTCATGGTCTTCACCCAGGAGCTCTCCACTCTGGTGAAGGCGGGACTGCCCCTCGACCGGAGCCTGAGCGTGCTGGGCGAGTTGACCGAAAACCGCCATCTGCGCGACGTGGTCAAGGAATTGCTGCGGGAGATCAAGGGGGGCAAGTCCCTTTCCGAAGGCATGGCCATGCACCCCCACATTTTCCCCAAGATCTACGTGAACATGGTTCGGGCGGGTGAGATCGGCGGCGCCCTGGACAAGATCCTGGAGCGCCTGCAGGAATATCTGGAGCGCTCCGAAGAACTGCGCAACTACTTCGTCTCGTCCCTCATCTACCCTCTGGTCCTGGCGCTGGTGGGCGGAGCCTCCATCATTGTCATGATCAGCTTCGTCATCCCCAAGTTCGCGGATATTTTCGAGAACGCCGGAGCCCCGATTCCCCTGCCCATGAAGATCATGCTGACCGCCGGCGACGTGTTGACCGGGTATTGGTGGCTGATCCTGCTGGTGGGGATCGCGTTTGTGCAACTCTTCAAGCGCTACCTCCGCACCGAGGCGGGAAGGCTCAACTGGGATGCCCGGTTGCTGAAGCTGCCGCTCCTGGGGACCATCTTCCGCAAGATGGAGGTCGCCCGTTTCAGCCGGACGCTGGGCACTCTGCTCCGCAGCACCGTGCCCCTGATCCAGGCCATGAACATCGTCAAGGAGGTGATCGGGAACCAGGCCATCGCCTCCACCATGGAGTCCGTCAAGTCGGGCATCAAGAAGGGAGAGGGCCTGACCAAGCCCATCCGCGACGCGGACATCTTTCCTCCCTTTGCCCTGCACCTGCTGGCCGTCGGCGAGGAGACGGGCCGCCTGGACGCCATGCTGCTGCAGATCGCCGAGGCCTACGACCGCGACATGAGGACGGCGCTCAAGCGGTTCGTGGCCCTGTTCGAGCCGGTGCTCATCCTGTTCATGGGCCTGGTCATCGGCACCATGGTGGTCTCCATGCTCCATTCCATATTCAGCATCAATGACGTGCCGTTGTAGGCATTTTGCAAGGGAGGTTCTCGTGAGTGGGACAGTCGACAGGACCGTAATGGTCATGGCAGCCGAGGACAGAAAACGCGATCACGGGTTTTCCCTGATCGAGCTCATCGTGGTCCTGGTGATCCTGGGACTCCTGGCCACGGTGGTCGGTCCCAAGGTGATGGAGCGCCTGGGCCGGGGAAAGAGCGAGATCGCCAAGCTCCAGATCGACCAGTTCGAGGGAGCCCTGGGGCTTTTCCGTTTTGACGTGGGCCGCTACCCCACCTCGGGGGAGGGGCTCACAAGCTTGTTGGAGAACGCCGGGGTCCACAACTGGAGCGGTCCCTACCTGGACAAGCGGACCCTGCCCAACGACCCCTGGGGCCGTGAGTACCAGTACCGCTCGCCCGGTCAGTACGGCGAATACGACCTCTGGAGCTGGGGCGCCGACGGAGTGGAAGGAGGCGAATCCGACAGCGCCGACGTGACTTCATGGTAGGGGGAGCGGCGATTTCCAATCGCCGAAGGAACGGCGGTTTCCAACCGCCGAAAGCGTAGCGTCCGATAACGCAACATGACCCAAGCCAATCCAATTCACCCAACCGGCTTCACCCTGGTCGAGCTCATGGTCCTTTTGATCATCATGGGCCTGGCGACCATGCTGATCCTGCCGTCCTTCACCTCGGGCCTCCAGGGCCTGGAGCTGGAGACCGCCTGCCGGGATCTGGCGACCCACATGAAGCGGGCCCGTTTCGAGGCCATCGGGCGCCACACCGTCCGTCGCGTCATCGTGACCCGCGACGACTCGGGGGCCGGCTACTACGTCCTGGCCAACGAGTTCGGAGAGCAGATCGGCAGCGTGGAACTGCCGGACGGAATCGTGCCTCAGACCGTGGACGACACACCGCTTCCCTGGAGGGTCCATTTCTATTCCAACGGCCGCAGCTCGGGCGGCGCCATCGGACTGGTCAACCGCCAGGAGAAGCGCCTCTACGTCAGGGCCGACGCCGTCACCGGCTTGGCCAAGGTGTCGCCGTTCCTGGAATCCCAAGGGAGACCGAGGTGAAGGAAGGAGGGGCGATTTCCAATCGCCCGCAGGAAGGGCGATTTCCAGTCGCCCGGAGAGGCGATTTCCAATCGCCGACTCCCCGCCGCCACCTCGCGAGTCCGGCGGTTGGAAACCGCCGCTCCCATGCGGGATTCACGCTCCTCGAGGTCCTGGTCGCGGTCTCCATCCTCGGCCTGGGGGTCGCCGTCACCATGCAGACCTTCTCGGGGGGCCTGAAGAACGTCAGGCGGATCGACTTGGCCCATCGCGCCATGGGGCATGCGGAGAACGTCATGAACCGGCTTCTCAGTGACGAGGACCTGGTGAGCCCAATCCAACTGGACGGGAATCTGGACGAGGAGTTCGACTACACGGCCACGGTGGATTTCTGGGAACCGCCCCGGCAGGGACTCTCCCTGCAGATCGCCCTCCCGCCGGTGAACCTGCTTCTGTTGGAGGTTCGGGTGCGCTACAAGAACGACCCCAACGGCAAGGTCTACACCGCCCGGTGTCTCAAGCTGGTCCCCGACCCCTACGCCGCACCGGCGAACCGGACAGGGTCTCAGAGCGAGATGGAAAGGATCCTCCGTGGCGGAAGATAGGAGCGGCGGCTTTCTTGCCGCCGAATGGGAGGGGCGACTTTCTTGTCGCCCATATGGAGCGGCGGCTTTCTTGCCGCCGAATGGGACGGGCGACTTTCTTGTCGCCCATATGGACCGACGGCTTTCTTGCCGCCGCACTCCCAACTAACAACCGAACCAAGGCGCCTCATATGACCCACAGTGTAAACCGAGACGCCGGCTTCACCCTGATGGAGCTGATCGTCGCCTTCACCATCCTGGGACTGGTGGCCGGCATCGTCTTCTCCTCCTTTCGCCTGGCCCTCAACAGCTACCAGAAGAGCCAGACTCGTCTGGAGGAAGAGGCAGCGGAACGGATCCTGGGAGACCAGGTCAAGCGCCAGGTGGCGTCCCTTTACCCCCTGCGCCCGGTGGCCCCGCCGGACCGGACGGGATTGGGCCCGGTGGAGCCTCCCACCCGCTTTCAGACGCCCCTCTTCTTCGGCACCCCCGATTCGGTCACCTTCATCACCGTGGCGCCGCTCGTCATGCACGAGACGCCCGGATTGACGGTGGTCCGCTACGGTCTGGCCGAAGACGAGTATGGAGATCCTTACATGGGCTCCATGGAGGCCCAGTTCGTGGGCCTGGACAGCTTCAATACCATGGTTCGGATTCCGGAAGGAAAGCCGCTGCCTCTGATCCGGGACATCACCGCGCTGGAGTTCCAGTATTACGGGTACGACCCTCAACAGAAGGCGTTCGCCTGGTTCTCGGAATGGCTGGGAGAGGAAATGCGGTCCGTGCCTCGGGCCATCCGCATCGTTCATAACAGAGGGGAGGTCTTCGCCTCCGTCAACGCCAGCTTCATCGGACGGCGGGGACGGTCGAACCGCGTATTCGGAACGGCGGGGGATCAGCAATGAGCCTTCGATCGAGCACTGGTAACGGCGAACGGGGCGCGGTCCTCATCATGGTCCTCTGGGTGATGCTGGCCCTGGGACTCCTGGCGCTGAGCTTCGGCGCGGCCATCCGCACCGAAATCGACGCCACCCGCAACCTGGTGGACCAGAAGCGGGCGCACTACCTGGCTCGGGCCGGAATCGACTATGCCGTCTACCGGATCATCGAATCGCAGATGGCCTTCGCCAAGAGCCAGCAGCTCAAGGAAATGGGGCCGGGAACGGTCCCTGAAGTCATGACCGGAACCCTGACCCTGCGACTGGGAGCCGATGCCGCCGACGTGGAGGTGGTGGACGAGACCGGAAAGATCAACCTGAACACGGCCCCGTCCCACCTGATCTACAACCTTCTGATCACGGTGGGAATGGAGCCGGGCGACGCCGACATGCTCACCGATTCCATCGAGGACTGGAGGGATCCCGACGAGTTCTTTCGGCCCAACGGAGCCGAGAGCGACTACTATCTCTCCCTCCCGCGACCCTACTATGCCAAGAACGGCCCCTTCGACGTTCCCGAAGAGCTGCTGCTGGTGCGGGGGGTGACGCCCGAGATCTACTACGGACAGAAGGGGCTCACGCCCGACGGCGAACGGGTCGAGTACTTCGGTCTGGGAAAGTACCTCACCGTCTTCAGCAAGGTGAACCGGATCAACGTCAACTCGGCGCCGGTCCCGGTCCTGGCCGCCATCCCGGGGCTGACCTACGAGACGGCCCTGGTCATCGACGAAATGCGGCGCCAGTTCCCCCTGGGCGACGTGAGCACCGCATTGACCCAGATCCCCGGCCTGCCCACGGACACGGCCTCTTATCTGTCCACGATGCGCTCCAACGTCTACAACCTGATCAGCACCGGTCACCTATCCCGATCGGACGTGATCGGTCGAATCAACGCCGTGGTCCAGATCGGAGTCGGAATCAAGAAGTATGCTGTCCTGTACTGGAATGAAGCGAACACGGAACTGTAGGAGCGGCGATTTCCTAATCGCCGAAATGGAGCGGCGGTTTCCAACCGCCGGACTCCGGTGCAACGACGCCCCGACCGCCAACATTCACACGGCGACGTGGGCGAATTGGAAATGGGGAACAAGATGGGGGACAAGAATGTCCCCCCTCCTACGAGGTGACTTTCAAATATGCGACTCAGCTTAGGAACCGCACTCGGCGTTGAAGTCCACGGCCCCGACCTGATCCTGGCCGTTGTCCGCAAGGGTTTCCGCCAGTTCGACCTCCAGGAACACGCCGTCGTCGAGGATTTCCGGAATCTGCCTCCCGGCCAGCTCCGCGACCGGATCCGGAAGGCGGTCCCGTCGTACGCGGCCCTCAAAGACCGGGTCATCCTGGGAATTCCCCGCGACGAGGCCGTAGTCCGTTGGCTGGATCTGCCGCTGGAGGTGGAAGAGAACCTGGAGCAGATGGTCCAGTTCCAGGTCGAGCGCCTGGAACCCACCGAGGAGAACGGGTCCTACTTCGAATACCAGGTGCTGGAGAAGGACGAAGCCGAAGGCAAGCTGCTGATCCAGATCACCATGCTGCCGCGGGCCACGTTGGACCGGTATCTGGAGATCCTCCAACCCGCCGACCTGTATCCGGTGGCCATCCGCCTGTCCAGCATCGCCTATCATCAGGTCCTGCTGGCTCACGCCGACGGACTACCCGCGGACCAGCCTTGCCTGGCCCTGGCTCTGGACCCCGGTTCCGTCGAGATGGTGCTGATCTCCGGCTCCAGCAAGTACTTCTCCCAGAAGGTGGGGCTGCAGGAGAACGAGGAGCTGACGCTGGCGTCTATCCTGCACCATGTGGACGTCTTTCTGACCCAGGTCACTCCGGTGGGGATCGAGCTTCGCAAGATCTATCTGAGCGGCGCTCTTGCCGGCTCCCTCCTGGGCGAATTCCGGGCCCGCTTCGAGGATTGCGAGCTGCTCCGCACGCAGCTTCAATTGGCCGAAAACCTCCGGGCGGAGGCGGTGGAGCCGTTCCTGCCGGCCGCCGGTTTGGCCATTTCAGGTCTGAACCGGTCGGGGCCCGCCCGGTTCAACCTGATTCCGGAGGAGAAGCGGCTGGTGCTGGAACGGTCCAGCAGGGTGCCGACGGCTCTGCTGGCGGGCCTCCTGGCCGTGATGGCCGTGGCCCTGCTGGGCAGAGATTATTTCCAGCAGTCCGATCTGTCCCACCAGATCCAGACGGAGCTCGACGCCCTGCAGCCCAGGGTCCAGGAGGTCATGGACCTGCGGGAACGGACCCGCCGGGCCGAAGCCCGGCTGGCGGAGCTGCAGCAGTTGATGCAGGGCCGGGAGAAGGTCCTGGGCATCCTGCGGGAGATGACGGAGAAAACCCCGGACGACGCGTTCCTGGACCGGCTTTCGATCCGGGGAGACCAGGTCAACATGGTGGGGTACGCGGCGTCGGCGTCGGCGCTCCTGTCCAACCTCACCACCACCGAGTCGCTCGACACCGTCGAGCCCCGGAACATCGCGCCCGCCAGGGGGATGGGGAACCGGGAGAAGTTCACCTTCGACGCCACCTCCAAGTGAAGAGGGAACCATGAGGAAGCTGACACTCAGAGAACGGCGCATCCTGCAGGGAGGAGGCCTGACGGCAGCGGTCGTGATGGTCTTTTTCTTTGTGGTGGAGCCCTTCAATGAAGCCCGGGCCTCGATCCCGTCCGAACTGGAGACCAAGGCCAGGTTGCTGCAGCGTTCGAAGCAGCTCCTCTCTCAGCAGGAATACTACCGGTCGCGGAGCGAGGAGATCGAGCGGCTGGTCCAGCAATACGAGAACCGCTTCATCGAGGCCGAGAATTCCAGCGACGCCACCACCCAGGTGGAGCTGGCGGTTCGGGATCTGGCGTCCCGCCTGGGCGTCACCATCTCCCGGAGCAGCCGGGTCCAGGAGCGGGTCCTGGACGATCGGTACGCCAAGATCACCCTGAGAGTGAATCTCCGGGCCGACCTGCGGCAGGTATTGGAGTTCGTGCACGCGCTTTCGACGTACCCCAAATTCCTCAAAGTCGAAAACCTGGAGCTCCGGGTCGCAAGGGCCAAAGGCAAGCGCCGCCTCAATCCCAGCATGCACGTTTCCGGCCTGATTCAACTTTCTCCCGAGCCGGGCATCTCTACCAGGAGTGGAACATGAGGCAAGGAATCGTGTTGCTCAATCTGTTGCTGGTGGCGGGCGTGGGCCTTCTGGGCCAGCGCCTGATCTCGAACTGGCGCCATTTCCAGGAGTCCACGCGGCAGGAGGTCTACCAGCGGATCAACCGTAGTCCCGCACCGCCCGAGGAGGCGTCCTTCGGCCAGGACGTGGCGCGGCCCTTCAACCACTATCTGGAGATCGAAGAGAGGAATCTCTTCAACCCGGAACGCCGGCCGGAAGAGGAGGTGACCGGTGCGGCGGCGGTTGCCACCCAGAAGCCCCCTCCACTGCCCATCAAGCCGACTCTGCATGGCGTGTCCACCATCCGGGGAGAGCAGCGGGCGTTCCTGACCGTTTTCGCGGGGAAGAAGAATCAGGGCGAGTCCCGGACGGTGATGTTGGGCGACAAGGTTCAGGGGTACCGGGTGAGTGAGATCACCCCGACCACGGTCACCCTGGTATGGAACGATCACACCGAGCTGATCGACATCATGGACTCCAGGAAGGGCAAGCAGTCCAAGAAGTCGGCCTCCAAGCAGGCTCGTGCCGACGTGGTCAACATCGTGACCGTCGGTTCCGCCCGGGCCGCGGTGGAAACGGTGGCCGCAGCGGTTCCGCCCCCCGAAGAGGCGGCGCGTGCGGCGGTGAGTCCCACCGCCGGCCAACAACGAATCCGGACCGGCGGAGCCGCCGCCCGGGGCCGCACGACCCTCACGGGCCGCCAGGGCGCCGCCCGCGGCCGCACCGGCGCGACCACGAGACGGCCCGTCTACGGCAGCGCTACGACCCGGAGATGAGGAGGAGCGGCGGTTTCCTAGCCGCCGATTCCTGGAACGTGAGGGCGAATCGAGGGGAAACGGGCGATTGGAAATCGCCCCTCCCGTCGAAATACGAACTGTATTCGTGACCTAATGACTACTCATATGAGGTTCAAATAATGCGTGCGTTGATTGCGGTGGTTGTCATTCTATTCGGCGGGTCCGAGCTGATCTGTTCTGCTCAGCGAGTCGGCTTCGCTCAACGTTCCGGAACCACCCGCCAGACGGGTCAGGAGCCGTTGGTGGGGGATGACGGCGCTGAGGGTCGTCCCCCGGTGTTTGGCACCGCCTCCAAGTCGCGGGACCAGCTTGACGAGCGTCGGCAGGCTCTTCAGGAGCTTTACCGGAAACAGGCTCGGGGAGCCAAGGCCGGCTCCGCGACTTCCTCGGCGGCAGAGACCTCCGGTGATGAGGTCCAGACCGCGGCTAGGACTCCGAACGGCGGCTCGGGCCGCTCAGGGACGGGGAGCGGAGGCGTCAAGCTGGCTTTTACCGACATGCCCATTGACCGGGTGGTGAACGCCGTCATGACCGAGCTGGGGTACTCCTACGTCATCGACCCGGCTGTCTCCGGATCGGTCAGCCTTTTCACGATGGACGATATCCCCAAGCAGACCCTCTTCCGGGTCTTGGAACAGGTTCTCAAGCTGGCCGGTCAGGCCATCGTCAAGCAGGAGGGGATCTACGTCGTGCTCCCCATCGGCAAGAGTCCCCGCGTTCCGCACAAGATCCTGGCTCGGCCGCGTTCCTCCAGCCCTGGCCGGGCCGTCCCCGCTCCGGCTCAGGAGAAAGAGGACGCCAGGGAGAAGGAACCCAAGACCGTGCCTCCAGGGCAGGAAACCTCCGAAACCGATCCCTCGGAAGGGGCCGCAACGGTGGTGTCTCCGGGGGGAGCAGCTCCCGCGCGAGAAGCGGCTCTCCCCGGAGAGACGAGAATGCCCGCCGCGGCCGAGCCTTCTCAAGAAGGAGAAGCTCCCGCGGTGGAGCAGCCGGCGGCCTCCCAGTCCGCTTCCGGACCCACCGTCCTGACACCGTCGGAATCGGAGGAGGCCCGTAGTCTGGAAGACGAAGAGGGGATCATCACCTACGTCATCCCCCTCCACTACCTCCCCTCCGAAGACATGATCGAGATCGTGAAGCCCTTCGTCTCCGAGGGGGCCACCGTGGTCAACCTGGTCTCGGTCAACATTCTCCTGATCACCGATTACCGCCGGAACATCCAACAGGCCCTGAACCTGATCCGCCTGCTGGACACCGAGTATTTCTCCATCAACACCGTCGATCTGATCACCATCCGGCACAACCATGCCGTGGACGTGGCCGCAGACCTGAGCGCGGTCTTCTCTCCCAGTGAAAAGGGCGGCGGCGTGCGCATCGTCGCCATCGAGCGGCTCAACAGCATCCTGGTGGTCACGCACGCGCCCGCGGTCCTGCAGGAGGTCAAGACCTGGGTGGCCAAGCTGGACACTCCTTCCACCAACACCAATCTCAAGACCTACGTCTACGAAGTCGAGAACAACACGGCCGCCTACATCGCGGACGTCCTGGGCCAGCTCTACTACCAGGGATTGGGCCTGCCCACGGGCGAGACCGATCCCACGGACCCGCAGTCGGGCGACCAGATGCAGCGAACCCCGACCCAGGACCCCGGCTTCCTCCGCCAGCAGCGGGGCTATGGCGGTTATGGGGGGGGTGGCTACGGTGGCGGGTACGGTGGTTACGGTGGAGGTGGCTACGGCGGCGGCTACGGCGGGTACGGTGGCGGGTACGGTGGTTACGGTGGAGGTGGCTACGGTGGCGGCTACGGCGGTTACGGTGGAGGTGGCTACGGCGGTTACGGGGGTGGCTATGGCGGCGGTTACGGCGGCGGTGGTGGCAGGGGCATGGGGCCCTCCCTGTTCGGACGCTCCCTCAGCCGTCCGTCCGGCATCCGGGTGGTCAGTGCGGGAGATATCCGCATCGTCGTCAACGATTTCAGCAACTCCCTGATCATCCAGTCTACGGAGGCGGACTACCGTTTTCTGCTGGATACCATCCGGCAACTGGACAAGCTGCCGCGTCAGGTGTTCATGGAGGCCAGGATCTACTCGGTGGAGCTGCGGGACGATCTCAGCTTCGGCGTGGCCGCCTTCCTCCGGGGCCGGCAGGCCGACAACACGGGACCGCCCACGACCGGCAGCATCACCGGCGCTTCCGACGGAGGCGGCGGAGGCGGCGCACTGTCGATGGTGACCAAAGCCTTCATCGGGGCACAACGGGAGTTGGAGGCGGCCGTCACCGCCCTTCGATCCCGGACCAACGTGGAAATCCTGGAGGCTCCGACGCTGCTGGCGGTGGACGGGATGCAGGCTCGAATCAACGTGGGCGCCGAGGTGCCGGTCACGACCGCCTCCTACGGAGACCCCATCACCTCGGGAGTCACCAGCGCCTTCGCCAACAGCATCAACTATCGTCCCACCGGGACCTCCGTCCTGATCATGCCCCGCACCAGCGCCAGCGGCATCGTGACCATGGACCTGGCCATCGAGGTCAGCCAGGCCGCGGGCTCGTCTCTCACCCCCACCATCAGCCAGAACTATGTGGAGACCTCCCTCATCGTCCGGGACGGAGAGACGGTGGCCATCGCCGGCATCATCAGCGACAGCAACGACAGTAGCCGCAACCGGATCCCGGTACTGGGAGACATCCCCGTAGTCGGGGCTCTATTCGGGCGGACCACCAAGAACAAGCGACGCTCCGAGTTGGTCGTCTTCATCACCCCGCACGTCATTCACGGCCTGCCCACGGCCGTGGAGCTCACGATGGACTTCAAGCGGGCGCTCCGCAACGCCTACCACACCATCAACCGGAAGGACCAGGAACATCGCGACTTGATCCAGAGGCGTCGAAGCGAAGAAGGACGCTAGAAATGAGATGCTTCGCGTCTGCCGCATTGCTGCTGGCGTCGCTCGCTTCGACGGCCGCCTCAGCCGAATCTCCTGACCGGATCCGCATCGTCAAGACCGACGCGGCGCGGGTGGACATCTACGCCGGCGAGGCGCTCTTTGGCTCCTACCACTACGGCATCGGCCTGTACAAACCCATTTTTCATCCGCTGCTCAGTCCCGGGGGGCACCGGATCACCCGGGGCTTCCCCATGGAGTTCGGCATCCCCGGGGAGCAGACCGACCACTGGCAACATGAAGGCGTCTTCTTCACCTATCGCAACGTCAACGGCGTGGACTTCTGGTCCAAGTTTCCCCCGCGGGGAGAAAACCCGGGAAGCGGCCGGATCCGGCACACTTGCTTCACACGGCTGGAGGGCGGGGAATCGGGCCTCTTGGGAACAACGGCCGACTGGATCGCCCCCACGGGAAGGGTCCTGCTCAAGCAGAACTCTCAAATCACCATCCAAGCCGGACCCGACTGGCGCGCCCTGGACCTGAAGATCACGCTGACCGCCCAGGAGGAGCCGGTCACCTTCGGCGACATCGAGGAGGGTTTGCTGGCCATCCGCGTCGCCTCCGATCTGCGCGAGGATCGGACCGGCCGCTACCTGAACGCCGAAGGTCTCGAGCGGGCGGAGAACGTCTGGGGCAAACGATCTCCCTGGGTGGCCCTACGCGGATCGGTCGAGGGCGAGGATCTGACTCTCGCCATCATGAATCATCCCCGCAGCGTCCGGTATCCGACCTACTGGCACGCCCGCGCCTACGGCCTCTTCGCCGCCAACCCCTTCGGCCGTGCGGACTTCGAAAAAGGCGCCCCACCCCTGAACTTCTCCCTGGCTCCCGGCGAGTCGGCCCTCCTCCTCTACCGCATTCTGATCCACTCCGGCCACCTCACCCGCTCCCGGATGAAGGACCATTTCACGAACTACACTGGGACGGACGCTCATTAGCCCCTCGAAATTTTTCTTGTTTGCCGTTATCTAGAGAGAGAAAGGCGCCGCTCCTAAGCCTTCTCAAACAATAGAAACTCCCCTTCGTTCAATCCCGCTTTTCCCGGTTCCCGCGGATGTATTCCAAACACTCCAAGAAGTGGGTCTCGTCCCGGATCAACCGGTCCCAATAATCTTTCTGCCAAAGTTTCCCCGATTTCCCGGTCTCCCGGTTGATCTGACGAGCCGTAAATAGCTTCCAGGACCTCAAGATATCTCCAAGTCGATGAGAACCGAGAGGTCTGAACAGCACATGAACGTGGTTGGGCATCACGACAAAGGAGACCAGTTCGTAACGCCGGCCGTTGAAATGCAGCAATGAGTCAGCCACGACCCTTGCCAACGCCGGATCCCTGAGGATGCAGGACCCGCTGCCTTGATCCAACCAGTCATCAATCCGCCCAGAAAAACGATTGCGATAGCGTTTCGCAGTCTCAGCATTCCAAGGTCGAGGATGGTGTCTCAACCAGAATGAGCGCTCCTCCCGCCACTGGTCCAGTTTGGCTTGGGGTAGCGAATCTCCCAGGCGCCAAGTCACAAAAACGAATTTGTCACCTTGCTGCCAGTGGGGCAGGCGGTTTTGGCGAACATCACCGGGTGCATAGGGGTCGAAATAGAAACAGGAGCGGCTTCCCTGCCGCCGATTCTTGGGAGCACGCGACACATAATCCCAAACGTCCGCGAAGCAAAATCAACGAAAGGAGCGGCGGTTTCCTAGCCGCCGATTCCCGGGATGTAACGAAAACCGAAGGAGAAACGGGCGATTAGAAATCACCCCTCCCACCGGAGCGGCGGTTTCCTAGCCGCCGATTCCGGGATGTAACGAAAACCGAAGGAGAAACGGGCGTGTGGGAATCGCCCCTCTTCTAAAACGCCCGGACCAGCTTCTGCGCGGTCCGGTAGGTTTCGAGGGCTTCATCGATCTTGCCCTCGTCTCGGAAAACCCGGGCCTTGAACATGAGCAGCATGAACTGGTTTTCCTGCTGGTCGACGACCTTCAAGCTCGCGTCCACCGCCTGCCGAGCCAAAACATGCTCGTCCGTATTCAGCAGTTCCTCGCTCAGCTTCAGCACCGAGAGCGTCAACACGCCTTCATTCTCGGCACTGAAGTCCAGGTCCAGGATCTCTTGGATCTCGGCCAGGACCGCGTCATACTCGCCCGACTCGAGCTTGAGCTGGGCGATCTCGTAGTGAGTCGCGGCCGCTGCCAGTTTGGCGTTTTCAGCCGGATCCGACGCCGCCGCGGAAAATCCCCAGACCGGCGCCAACCCGAAAACCAACAGAACAACGGAAAACCGGATCAGAGCTTTCATCGCTCACCTCTGATCACGTCAAAGGGATTCTCCCCCTTCTCCGCTCGGAGGGCGAGGGAAGAAGGGAAAGTCTCCTGTTTCAATGCCACCAAGAACGGGTTCTCCGCCTTGGCGTAGATTCGAGGCACCGGCTGCGCCTCCTGGATTCGTCCCATGAACCCGCCGGAGAGAATCGCGAGCAGGGCCAGGCTGGCCGCCACGTACCGGACCTCGGGAAAGCGAACCGCCGCCGCCAATCCCGTTCCCAACCGTTCCCAGAAGGAGACCCGGGGAACCTCCAGCCTCGACTGGATCCGCATCCAGATCTCGGGAGACGGCTCCAATTCCGGCGACCCGGCCCGGAGCCAGTCCGAGAGCTCCCGCTGTTCCGCGTAGAGCCGGTTGCACTCGGGGCACTCGGCGAGGTGAGCCCTCACCGCCGGCGCGGACGCCGCATCCAGGTTGTCGTCGGCCAGCGCCGAAATCGCAAGCAGAAAACCCCGGCAGGAGCGGTTCATCGCTTCCTCCCCATGTAGGTCTTCACGTGGTCCTTCACCACCAACCTGGCGCGATAGATGTCGGTCTTCACCGAAAGCAGCGACCGACCCACGATTCTGGAAATTTCTACGTATTTCATCTTCTGGAATACAGCCAGCACGAACACGTCGCGATACTTGGGCGTGAGCGACCGCAAGGCACAAAGAATGACCTGATTGAGTTCTTGAGAAAGAAACGTCCGCTCCGGATCCAACTCCATGCCCTCATCGGCCAGGAGCCAGTCCAGAGGACCCTCCTCTCCATCCAGAGAGATTTCACTGACCTTCTTGGTGCGGCGGAGCTTCTGGTAGACCTCGTTCCTGGCGATGCGGTAGAGCCAGTAACGAAACTGTTTCCGGTCGCGGAGCTTCTTGAGCTCCCGGTGAACCTTGAGGAAGGTTTCTTGTGTGAGGTCTTCGGCATCTTCCCTGGAGCCGATCAGCCGTAAGATAAAGTTGTAAATGCGCTTGACGAAAAGCTCGTAGAGCGCATGAAAGTCGGCAGCGGAACCCTCCTGGGCTCGCTTGACGATCGCCGCCAACTCATCCGGACTGATTTCGCCTGGCATACGTACGGACTAAAACGGAATTTAGGCCGCCCCAACCCGTCTCTCCGACATTGCCAAAGCTACCAGCCCTCCTCTCTTCCAATCAATTTAGGAGATGATCCTGACAGGAAAAAGTCGCAAGATGAGGGGAGTGCGACGAAAGTGTTATTATTGGCTATTACGCTTGAGCGCGAGTCTTGCCGGCTTCGTCCCCAACGGCCGCCTCACGACTCGGCTCGGTCGCCCGTCGGCGGCCCGGTGAATCCAATCGGAGATTAATCTTGCAGTGAGTGGAAATGGCCGGAGGCGCGGGTACGGCAGAAGGCTGGGAAGCTTCGGCTTCTTTGCCTCCCTCGTAGCCGCGTCGTTGCTCTCGGCGCTGATCTGGCAGTTCATCCCGGGGTCCGGCGACGAATCCCACTACCGGCCGGATCCGGGTACCGCCGGATGGGTTCGATCGGATGCGGCGGCGCCGGCTTCGTTTCCATTTCCCCGCTCGTACGGGACCCCCGCCCGAAGCCGCGACGCGGGAACGTTTCAACCGTCCCGTTCCTCCTCGTCCAGCCGTCGCTCGCAGTCCGCGAGCCGCCGGACCAGCCCGTCGAGAAGGACTCCGGGCGGCAACCCCCCGGGAGTCGCCACCTCCAGCACCGGCCCGGGAGACGCGACGGCAACCGGACCAGGCGGCGAGCCGATCACCCCCGAAGGCGCCCGTTCCACGGACGACATGATGGCCCGGGCGTCCGAGCTCCGGCAGTTCGAACGCGACTACCAGGCGGCCTGGGGTCAGTTCGGCACCGGTCTTTCCCTGGGCAACTCCTACATGAACTCCCGCAATCCCTTCCGGCGTGCCTTTCTGGACCGGGCCGACCCCAACGATGTGGTCGATGACGACTCCTCCGACGGGGGCGCCGACACCGGTGACCCTTCTACCGGGACGACTCCCCCGCCGGAGACCCCGGCTCCGCCGCCCGCCCCGCCGCCCGCTCCCCCCGGCGGTCCTGATCCCGTGCGCCCGGCTCCGCGCCCGCCAGTGTTTGGCGGAGGTGGCCTCATCGACGCGGATCCCACGCTCGACTTCGTCGTGGTCGGCGACTACGGCTCAGGGGGGAGCGCTAAGCACGTCTATCGGGCTCGCAGAGGCTTGCGGAACCGGTTCCATCTGGAAAACGACCGTACCTTCACCATCGGGATCAATCCGGAAGGGTACCGGGTCTTCGATGAGGACGAACGCGTCGTCGTGGTCGACTTGAACGCAGATGGGCACTTGGACCTGGTCCGGGCCATGAACGGCCCCCTGGGCGCCCAGCTGGAGACAGAAATCGGGGACGGCGCGGGCCAGTTCGAACTCCAGGCCCAAGGTCATCTCCTGAGGCGGCAGGTTCTGAATCTCGCCCTCTTCGATTTCAGCGGCGACGGCGAGCCGGAGGTCGTCATGGTGACCGACGTGGGACCCGGCCTCACCATCTACACGCGAGACGGGGAACAGTGGGTCCACCACAAGGAACTGGCTTTGTCCTTTTCGCCCGGATTGGTCATGACCTCCAACATCAGGCCCTTTGATCGGAGACTTTACATCCTCGGTCGCGATGGCAGGCAGGCGGCAACGTTCTCCACCCTCTACCACGATGGGCGGCCTCGACGGATCTCATTTCCGAGCAGTTCCATCCACGATGTGGAGTTGGATGAATCACACGCGGGAATCGAAGGGCAGATTCGGGTGCTGGAGGATATCGACATTTTTGCGATTTACGAGCAGACGGAACAGGATGCCATCCTGTACGTTGCGTTTCCGGCGACCGATTTTCCTGGCTTGATTATCGTGGGGGACTACTTTAGGCTTAGTTCCCGGCAAATGGTGATCTGGTGGTGACTCGATCATTGGATGTTGCGACTTTTGAAAAACTCTGGCATCTTGAAAAACCAGTTCTGAGGAGGGGCAACCCATTATTTTGTGTTCATGTGGCTGCATTTCGTTGCGGCCGAAGTTTTTTCCAACGTCATTTCGTAGAGGAGTAAAGGGAATGAACAAATCGAGAGCGATGCTTTTTTCGGCAGTCTTGTTGACCGTGGTCTTCGGCGGATCGGCAATGGCGGGCACTTCAGTTTCCTTCATGCAGGGGCCAGGCACGGGAACGCAATCTGCCGTCTTCGCCAGCTATCTGGTCAGCATCCCCAATGAAGATCCCATGTATGCCTTCGACACCGCCATTTCGGTGAGCAACGTACTCATGGCTCCGGATGGAATCATGCCAGGAGGGTACGGAGAGGGTTCCGACGATATGGGCAGCCTGGAGATCTACCTCTACAACCGGGACGGCACCATGACGATGCACGAGACCTCGATGGACTCGCCCGGAAACGGGTTGGACGATGATGGAATGCTCGGTCGGGGACAGACCTACACCGTGCTCTTGAGCGAGATCGTGGGTGACTCGGAGTTCGTGGGCTACGGCTGGGTCGTGGCCAACTTCGACGGCGTCGCCGGAACCCGCACCGTCATCGGGAGTTTTGTGAATCAGCACGGAACCATGTCGCCGCCCGTGTCCGGTCATGGAGCTGGGATCAAGCCCATGGCGATGGAAATGGAAATGGACATGGAGTAGGGGAATACTTCAGACCTCAACACCGTCATTGTCGAATGGTGACGTTGAGGTCCCCTGCCGGATAACTTCCAGGCGGGGACTCCCGCTGCCGGACCGGGTCATCCGGATCGAGGAAACCCGGGACGGGAGCAACGAAAGCTGAAGTCGGGGGCTGCCCCTGGGTCAAGGCGCAGCCCCCGATCCTTTCTGGCTTTCCGATCGTTCGATACGTTTGTCTCACACCTTGGCTGCTCTCCCGAGCGGCCATTTTGGGTTCGCACCTTCTCGGGAGACTCGAGACATGATCTGGTTGGCCCTCTACCTCAGCCTCTTCTCAACTCCTGCCGTGGACCCGGAGTTGGAGAAGGCGGTCCGAACCTTTTGGGACCTGCTTCAGCAGGGCGACAAGGTGGGAGCCCTCCGATACGTGGCGCCGGAGGGACAGAATCCGTTCCTCAACCGGCGCGCAGACCCCTTTCGCTCCTGGGAACTGGACCGGATCGAACTCCGGTCCCCGGACGAAGCGCTGGTAACGGTGAAGGTGGAGCGGATGCTGTTGCCGTCGGGAACCTACTATCCCGTGCCCATGCGCGAAATCTGGGTCCGCCAACCGGATGGATGGCGGATTCGGATTCGTCCCCCGGATCCGGAGCAGCTCCGAAGGGCTTTTATCGGTAGCCTGACGCCAAGATCGACCGGCCCGACACCAAGCACGTTGGAGGTGGTCCCCAAGGAAGTCAAGATCCACTTCCTGGACCGGACCCAACGGGGCACGGTCCGGATCCGCAACGGCCTGTCTGATACGGTGCACATTTCCCGGGTCGACTACGACAAGACCCGATTCGAGCTGCTGGAGAGCGGCGACTCCGTCGCCCCCGGCGGGGAACTCCGCCTGGCGTTCCGCTACACCGGGAACGAGGCCGAGAAACCCCTGAGGAGCGAGGTCCGCCTCCTCCTGAAACGGGGAGACGAATCCAAGGAGCGGCTCTTCACCATCCCCGTCCTCTACAACTACGTCAGCCGCGGCGCCAAGGGCCTGCTGGGCCTCACCGGGAAAAAGCTGAAAAATCTCAAACGCGGCGAGACCGTGAAGCCCGTCCCCCCCAGTCCCGCATCACCGCCTCCCCTCCCCGGACTCCCCCCGGCCGTCGAGCCGGAAGACGATTGAGGAGGGGCGATTTCCAATCGCCCATTCTTTTCCTCCCCCGGTTTACCCTCACGCCACACCGTTATATGTAGTGTTACCTGACGACGACTCCACTACCAATGACGATTCCCACAAGGTACCCGCCTCGATAACGGAATTGCACTCATCATCGTTCAGACGTAATGTGATGCAAATGCAATCAGCTGACATTACACAAGCCAAGACCCAAATCACCGCGCGCCTGCCGAATAGGGTCGTCGATGCACTGGATGCAGCCGCCCGCCGTCTCCGGCGCAGCCGGGCGGAGATCGTCCGCCGGGCCGTCGAGCGTTACCTTGAAGACTTCGACGATCTCGCAGTAGCCGTCGAACGGCTCCGGGACCCGAGCGATCCGGTGCTGGACTGGGATCAGGTCAGGCGTGATTTTCTCGATACGGATTAAGGCCAGCGCGGCCAAGGAACTCAAGAAGGTCGTCAAGCCGGACCAAAAGCGGATTGCCGCGGCGATCGACCGCCTGGCTGAGAATCCATTCCTCGGCAATGCGCTGAAAGGTGAAATGCGGGGTCTCCGTCGGCTCCGCGTCGCAGATTACCGTGTGATCTACGAGGTGCGCGATGCTGTCCTCGTCGTGTTGGTTGTCCGTGTCGTACATCGCCGGCACGTCTACCGGCGAAGACCGGAATGAGAAAAATTGGAGTACGAGCGGCGAATTCCTTGCCGCAGAACCGGAGACGAAACCTTGAACTGTTCCTTATCCTTCACTCGACCCGGTTCCCCATTTTCCGCCGTCAAACCCGGTCGGGTCAGTCGCCCGACGGCTATGCTCCACACTCCGATGACCCGGCGACTCGGCACCTCTGTCCTCTTCCTCCTCTTGGCGACCCTGACCGCCAGCGGACAATCGCACGCCAAGGAGGACTGGATCCAACTGTTCAACGGCAAGAACCTCGTCGGCTGGGTTCCCAAAATTCGCGGCCACGAGACGGGAGAAAACTTCGCGAATACCTTTCGCGTCAAAAACGGAGTCATGCAAGTCGGCTACGAGGCCTATGAAGGCCCGTTCAACGCGCGGTTCGGCCATATCTTCTACGAGCGCCCCTTCTCACACTACAGGCTCGTGGTGGAATATCGATTCATCGGAGACCAGGTCCAGGGCGGCCCGGGCTGGGCCTTCCGCAACAGCGGCATCATGCTGCACTCGCAACCCCCCGAAAGCATGCGCCGCGACCAGACCTTTCCCATCTGCATCGAAGTCCAACTCCTCGGCGGCGACGGCGAACGGGAGCGCTCCACCATGAACCTGTGCACGCCCGGGACCCATGTGGTGTTCAACGGAAAGCTCGTGACCGACCACTGCACGGACTCCAGGTCGAAGACCTATCACGGGGACCAGTGGGTCCGGGCGGAGGTGCTGGTGCTGGGGAGTTCGGTGGTCCGGCACATCGCCGAAGGAGAGGCCGTTCTGGAATACGAAATGCCGCAGGTCGGCGGGGGGCGCCGTGGAGGGCCACGATCCGGCGTTCAAGCGGGACGGAGAGTTGATTGAGAGCGGCTACATCTCGCTGCAGAGCGAGAGCCACCCCGTGGAGTTCCGCAAGGTCGAGCTGCTGAACCTGGCCGGTTGCATGGACCCTGAAGCGTCGAACTACAAGAGCTACTACGTCAAGTCGGAGCCGGAAACCTGTCGCTAGGAGGGGCGGCATTCCTGCCCCCCATTCTTCATTTCGCCCGGTTGAAAGATGCTACGCGGAGGGGAGACTTCGTCCCCCCTGGACCCCCCTAATCGGCGACAAGAAGGTCGCCGTTCCCTCCATCCTCTTTCCCTGTCTTCAACCCCTGGCGAAAACCCAGCGCCCAGGCCAACAGCCCCCAAACCAGCCCGGGAAGCCAGATGAGTGACCTCAACCCCTCCTTGGCATCACTGCGAAACACCCGCCCAATGATCCGGGGGAGCCGCCACAGCGGCAACGCCAAACTGAGGGCCGGGAAATGCCGCAACCACGACCCGGGGACCTCCTCCAGAGTTCGGAACCGTCCGCTCCAGTAGCCCAGACGGCGCAGATGGCCCCCAGCCTTTTCCCAGGTCGCATCGTTCGAGTGACAGACTCCCGTAGACGCCTCTATATATAGTAGTGTTCCAGCCCGCCGGGTGATCCTCCGGCAGAGCATCAGGTCCTCGGCCATCTCCAAGCTCTCGTCGAAACCCCCGCACTCCAGGAACTCCTCCTTTCGAACCAGGAGATTGCAACTCGAGACGGCGTCCCGATCTTCGGACGCCAGCCCGGGTAGGAACGACGAGAACTCGATCCAGTGAAGCACCCGAGCCGCCGCGCCTACCCCCGCCGGCCGCCCCACCGCCCCCGAAACCATGACGATCCGCTCTGAAGAGGCCAAACGGCGGTAGAGCGTCTCCAGCCACCGCCGCTCCGGAACCGCATCCGCGTCGACGAAAGCCAGCCAGGCTCCTTTTGCCGCCGCCGCCCCCCGGTTCCGGGCTGCCCCGGGAAACAAACGCTCCTCACAAGACCACACCCGGACCTCAGGAAACCGGCCCCCGACCAACTTCGCCGCCTCGTTCCCCCCCGACTCCACCACCAGCACCTCGAAATCCAGAGCAGTCTCCTGCGCCTCCAGTGCCGCCAACACCCGAGGCAGCACCGCGGCGTGCCGATAGCAGGGAACGATCACACTGACGGCAGCGGACTTCGCCATTACGAAATCCTAGCAGGAGCAGCGACTTTCCTGCCGCCCGAGCGCAAGCGACATCTTCCGACCCGGAACCGGTGGCTACAAGCACCCGCTCCTAATCGGTAGTCGCAAACCGCCACTCCCCGACTCGCAACAAATTCCCTCGTTACTTTTTCTTCTTCTCCGTTATGGAATGTACAGAGTTCAAAAAAACCGGCTTTTGGCGACCACGACGAGAGACCCGACCGTTACCGCCCGTGGACCCCTTCCCGGATTCCGGAGTCTGGTGACCCCTGAACTTCTCCAGTAGATTCCCCCTGCCGTCATCGTCGGCGTCATGCTCTACCTGCACCGCCTCACGCCACTGGACATCAAGGGGCTGCGCGGCGAAATCACGGATCTCCGAACCCATGTGGATACCAACCTCAAAGATCTCCGAAACCGCATGACCCGCGTCGACGGCACGCTCGACGTCCTCCGGCAATTCCACGTCCGCAATGGAGCGGCGGTTTCCTAACCGCCGATTCTTGAGTCGTGGGAAGCAAGAAGAGAGTCGGGCGACAAGAAAATCCTCCGATCCGCGAGTCCGTGGGAACCAACGCCCCCAAAGCCATGAGGTGAACTTCGGGTTGGCCGATCATTCAATTCACAGGAGTGTACCCGTCCTCCGGCACAAGACTCGCGCGGAACAAGAAACATCCAAGATCACAAGCAAGCAGCAACTTTCTTGCCACCCTCTTCACCCCCCCTACCACCATAAATCCCCCCCCCGACTCCCCCAGCGTCCCCCGGTCGCAATCACCACAATTCCTCCGTATTTTGTGAAGAACTGGTCTTTTGTCCTCTCTTCAACGTATGGTGGTAAGCGTTTCCTGATGGTTCGGACTTTACCAAGGCCATTCATCCAAAAAGTCATTTTTTCGAGCGGGCGAAGGAGGATCGTGCCGTGTCATGGACAAGCACGCGAAGCATCACGGTGGGCTTTTTCATAGGGCTGATCTCGGCGGCGCCCGCAAGCCTCGAGGCTCGCAGCGGAGACCTCTTTTCCCCGGCCGATCACCGGCCCGCGTCACTGAATCTGCCTGCAACCGAACTGAATGACGCCTCGGTGGTCCGCCGCCGGTTGGTGAAGATCGACTTCAAACGCCTCCAGCGCGCCCGGGAAGCGGCCTCCGCTCCCACCCGCTCCCGCATTCAGGCTCAAACCGCATCCCCGCGGCGCGGCACGAGTGACGCGGCGCCCGCGACGGATGGAATCCTGACCCTGAACCTGTTCGGGGACGTCGTGGTCAGGGGTATCGTCGAGTGGACGGCGCCGACCTTTTCGGGGGGCTATTCCATATCCGGCCGCCTCGTCGGCGATCCGCTGGGTATGCACACCATCGTCGCCAAAGGCGAGGCCGTCGACGGCACGGTGCGGACGCAGGATGGTACATACCGGATTCGGTCGGTCGCCGGCGGACTGGTCGCCATCAGCGAGGTCGAGGAGCCGCCGCTCAACTGCGTGGAGCCGGAGCCCCATTTCCGAGATCGATGATCAGCTCTGACGGTTTGACACCCGGACGGCGGATCTCCCTGTAATCCTTCATGCGTATCCTGCGGCTTCTCCCGTTCGTCCTGATGCTTGGCGTGGCAGACCACGTCCTTGCCCAGAACTCCGTCGAGACCGACAAGGCGGCCCTGGTCGCACTCTACAACGCCACGGACGGGGCGAACTGGGACGCCAATACAAACTGGACGAGGAGCGATCGGCCGCTGTCCTCGTGGTATGGCGTTTACACCAACAGTGATGGACGCGTCACGACCCTGATTCTGAATCGCAACGGCTTGGACGGCACGCTGCCGGCCGCGCTGGGCGACCTGAGCGAGTTGGAGCGGTTGGACCTGCGGAGCAACGATCTGACCGGCGCGCTGCCGGCGGAAATGGACGACCTGACCCATCTCACCACCCTGCTGCTGAACGAGAGCCGGGCATTGACCGGCGCGCTGCCTGACGGGCTCCGGGAGTTGTCGGACCTGGCAACCGTGAACATCGAGGAAACTGAACTCTGCGCGCCGGACGATGACGACTTTCAGACGTGGTTGGATACGATCACCTTCACCGGCCTGATCTGTCCACCGGCTGAGCAGTCGACCGTTGACGTGGCGATCTTTTACACGCCGGCTGTCCTGGCAGCGGAGGGTGGGCTTGACCCGCTGGAGATGAAGATCGACCGCATGGTTGCGGAGACCAACACGGTTTACAGCATCGGCGGCGTGAACCAGCGAATCAGGATCGTGGCGATCGAGGAGGTGACGGGATATACGGAGGCGACGAGCGGCGGATTCGGTGGGGCGCGCACAGATCTCCTGCGCCTGCAATTGACGTCGGACGGACGCATGGACGAGGTCCACAGCATACGCGACGCGGTTGGTGCCGACGTCGTTGTGCTCTTGCGTGTGGCTCCTCCACGTCAGGCATGGGGAATGGCCTACTGGATGAACCAACCATCGACGACCTTCGAATCCAGTGCCTTTGGCGTGTCCATCACGAATTCCTTAACGTTGGCGCACGAATTAGGCCACATCATGGGTCTCCGTCATGACCGCTACGACGAATGCCCCGGCGGGAGGTGTATTGCCACGGAGTTTCCGTACGTCTTCGGCTACGTGAACCAGCAGGCGTTTGGCACGAATGCGCCGTCGAGCGCCCGCTGGTACACGCTCATGTCAACTGATCGTCAGTGCGTAGCTTCCGGTTTGAGATGTGGTCAACAGTTTCGTTTCTCCAATCCGGATCAGATCCATCCCGATCCCGGCGGCGACCCCCTGGGCAAGGCTGGCCTGGATCCTACGGGAGCCGTGGGCGGTCCAGCCGACGCGGTGCGTTGGCTCAATCGGACTCGTGGCTACGTATCGGAATTCCGTACCCGTGGCGGGGAAGCTCCGTTTGTCCATTCGGTGGAGATCACTTCGGTTCCCCCGTCCGATGCCGGAGGAACTCTCGCTCCACACGGCTTGGGAGATGAGGTCGCGGTGACGGTGACCTTCAGCGAGGACGTCCTCGTGACGGGGTCTCCGCAGTTGACATTGAGGGTAGGAGACAACGATCGGCAGGCGGAGTTTCAGAGCGTCACCGACGAGGAGGTGCTATTCAGGTACCGGGTCGCAAACAATGACCTTGACACCGACGGAGTGAGCATCGAGGCCAACAGCCTGTCTCTCAACGGAGGAACCATCAAGGATAGCGCGGACAACGACGTCGACCTGGATCATCGCAGAAGGGTGAACCAACTGCTGCACAAGGTGGATGGAATCAAGCCGGAGTTCAGGTCTGCCTACGTGTACGCAGAGAGAATGGAACTGAGATATAACGAAACGCTGGGCTCCAGTGGGCTCCTGGACCCTAGCTCATTCGTCGTTTCGGGTGGCTCTTTGTCACGAACCGTTACGAAGGTCCGGGTGGGGGGCGACAGAGAAGTGACCCTCGAGGTGTTTCCGTGGGTGGAGCCTGGGGAGACGGGGATCCAGGTGACCTACACGGTCCCGACCGGGGTGGGGGCGGACCCGATTCGGGACTTGGCCGGAAACGTTGCAGATGGACTGACCAGCGTGCCGGTGGTAAATGACACCGAGGACGATACTTACCCAACGGTCACCTCAGTGGAGATCACGTCGGATCCGCCGGACGGCCGGGACGTCTACGGCGTCGGCGACGAGATCGAGGTGACGGTGACCTTCAGCGAGACCGTCACGGTGCGGCATTCGATACCGAAGTTGACGTTGAAGGTCGGGGATCGGAATCGATCGGCGAACTACGAGAGCGTCACCGGGACGGAAATGCTGTTTGCCTACCCGGTGGCCGTCAACGACATCGACACCGACGGCGTGAGCATCGAGGGGGGCGAGGTGTCGGAATGGCGGCGGATCGAGGACTTGGCGGGTAACTTTTTCTACCCCCCGGATTACCCGGCGGTGGCGGCGGACGCGGGGCAGAAGGTGGACGGAGTCAAACCCGTGCTGGCGAGCAGCAATGGGGCGGCGGCCAACGGGACGACACTGACTCTGGCCTACGGCGAGCCCCTGGATTCCTCCTCGGTCCCGGGGACCGATGCCTTCTCCGTGACGGGGGGAAGCCAGACGCGGACCGTCACCAATGTCGGGGTGAGCGGAAGCGCGGTTCAACTGACTCTTGATCCGGCGGTGGAGGCCACAGAGACGGGTCTGCGGGTGAGCTACACGGTGCCGACGGGGGACGGCGCGAGCCCGATCCAGGACCCGGCGGGCAACGACGCGGACCGATTGAGCAACCGGAGCGTCGTCAACCTCACGGGAGACACGACCGCGCCGACGGTTCAGACCGTGAGGATCACCTCGAGCGCGGGTTCGGATTCCACTTACGCGGTGGGCGATACCATCGAGGCGACGGTGACCTTCACCGAGACGGTAGTAGTGGCGGGGACGCCCGAATTGACTTTGAACGTAGGCGGTCAGGACCGGACGGCGAGTTACCTGGGCATCTCGGGCTCCGCCGTGAAGTTCGATTACCAGGTGGTCGCAGACGATGAGGACGAGGACGGCGTGAGCATCGATGCGGACAGCCTGTCGCTCGGCGGCGGGACGATCCGGGACGGCGCACAGAATGACGCCGCCCTGACCCACTCGGCGGTGGCGGCCAGTACGAGCCACAAGGTGGACGGGGTCAAGCCCAGCCTGGCGACCACCGACGGAGCCGTGGTGAACGGAAGGAACCTGACGCTGGCCTACAGCGAACCGTTGAAATCGCCCTCTGGGCCCCCGGGCGAGACCTTCACGTTAACGGGAGGGACGGAGGTTTGGGAAGTCCGCAATGTGCGGGTGAGCGGAAGCGCCGTATTGCTGGAATTTAGACCGTCGGTGGACGCCACAGTGACCGACCTCCAATTGACCTACCAGCCGGTAGGGAACCCCATAAAGGACGTGGCGGGCAACGCGGCGGCCGAGTTCACCGACGTATCGGTCTCCAACCGAACGGAAGACACGTCGGGACCGCGGGTGCGCGGCGGGGTGCGGATCACCTCGGACGCCGGGTCGGATGGGGCCTACGCAGTTGGCGAGACCATCGAAGCGACGGTGACGTTCAACGAGACGGTGTTGGTGACGGGGACGCCGCGGCTGACGTTGAACGTGGGGAGCCGGAAGCGGACGGCCAACTACCAGGACGTCACGGGGGCGGCCGTGAGGTTCGAGTACGAGGTGGTCTCGGGCGATACGGCCCCGCTTGGGGTGAGCTTCGATGCGAACAGCCTTTCGGGAGGCACGATCCGCGATGGGGCCCAGAATGACGCCATTCTGACCCATGGGCCGGTGGTGGCCGATTCCCAGCACAAGGTGGATGGGATCAAGCCGGCGCTGGCGACGAGCGGCGGGGCGGTAGTGGACGGGACGATGCTGACGCTTGTGTATGGCGAAGCGCTGGATTCCTCGTCGGTCCCGGGGACCGATGCCTTCTCCGTGACGGGTGGGAGCCAGATGTGGACCGTCACCGGCGTCCAGGTGAACGGGAGCGCGGTGGAACTGACCGTGGATCCGGCGGTGGGGGACACCGAGAGGGGCCTCCGGGTGAGCTACACGGTCCCGACCGGGTCGGGAGCGGCTCCGATCCAGGACACGGCGGGCAACGCCGCGGACCGGTTGAGCAACCGGAGCGTCACCAACGTTGCGGGAGACACGACGGCGCCGACCATATCGACGGTGCGGATCACCTCCAGCGCAGGGTCGGATCGGACCTATGGGAAGGACGATCAGATCGAGGTGACGGTGACGTTTGACGAGACGGTGGTGGTGACGGGAACGCCCGAATTGACCCTGGACGTGGGCGGACAGAATCGGACGGCGGAGTACCGGAGCGTGTCGAACCGGGCGGTGAAATTCACCTACCAGGTGGTGACGGACGACGCGGACGAGGACGGGGTGAGCATCGATGCGAACCAGCTTTCGCCAGCCGGAGGGACGATCCGGGACGGGGCACAAAATGACGCGACACTGGACCATGACGCTGTAGCGGCCAGTACGAGCCACCAGGTGGACGCGGTCGCGCCAGTACAAGCCCTCACCGACCCGGTGGTGGTGAACGGAGCGACGCTGACGCTGACCTACAACGAACCGCTGAACACGTCCTCGCGGCCGGCCACGAGCGACTTCACCATCTCTGGAGGAGACGAGACCCGAACCGTGACCGCGGTGCGGGTCAGCGGGAGCACGGTGCAGTTGACGCTGAGTCCCGGTGCGGAGCACGCCGAGACGGGGATCCGGGTGAGCTACGAACGTCAATCGAATCCGATCCAGGACCGGTTCGGCAACGACGCCGAGGAATTCACCGATACGTTCGTGGACAACCGGACGCCGGACACGACGGCGCCGTCGATGGAGGGGATCGAGATCAGCTCGGACCCGGGAGCGGACGAGACGTACGCCATCGGGGACATGATCTCGGTGACGGTGCGCTACGACGAGACGGTGACGGTGGACACGGTGCGGGGGACGCCGACGCTGGATCTGCTGATAGGAACGCGGAGGAAGCGGGCCAGCGCCAGTGTGGGACCGGACCGGCCGGCGGTGGTGTTCGTCTACACGGTGGAGAAGGGAGACGAGGACGAGGACGGCATCAGTATCCCGCGGGGGAGCATCGCGCTCAACGGAGGGAAGATCCTGGATCCGGGAGACAACGCGGCAGCCCGCAGCTACGAGGCCATCGAACCGCAGGCGGACCAGAGAGTGGACGGGGCGCAACCCGAACTGGAAGACACGGCGGTGCATGAGTCGCGGGTGGCGCTGACGTTCGACGAGCTGTTGGATGAAGGATCGCAGCCGGCGACGACCGACTTCGCAGTGACGGTGGCGGGGAACGACCGATCGGTCAACCAGGTCCAGGTGAGCGGAAACAGCGTCACCTTGACGCTGGCTTCAGCGGTGGCCACCGGAGAGAGGGTGCGGGTGGACTACACGCCGGGCACCGCCCCGATTCAGGACGAGGTGGGCAACGCCGTGGAGGCGTTGATCGTCGAACGGGCCGACCGTCCGCTGGTCACGATCCAGGCCACGGTGGGACTGGAGACGGTGACGGAAGGGGACCCGGCGGAGTTCACGCTGACGCGGGGGTTGCCGACGGAGGCATCTCTGACCGTGACGGTGGCGGTCACCCAGAGCGGCTCATTCATCGATTCATCGGGCGGCTACGAACCTCCGGATGAGGTGACGTTCCAGTCGGGACAGGAGACGGCGGCGTTGTCGGTGCAGACCGACGATGACGTCGTGACCGAGTCCAACGGTCGGGTCAACGCGCGGCTGCGGTCGGGAGACGATTACCGGCTGGGACCGAGTTCGACCCAGAGCGCCCAAGTGACGGTGGAAGACAACGAAGTCGCCCCGCCACCTCCACCTCCCGGCCCCGGCCCCGGCGGCGGCGGCGGCGGCGGCGGAGGAGGCGGCGGCGGAGGGGGCGGCGGTAGCGGCGGCGGAGGCGGCGGCGGAGGAGGGGGCGGAACGACACCGCCACCCCCACCTCCGCCACCCCCGCCCGCCCCAACGGCGCCCACGGCGCCCACGAGCCTGCAGGCGGAAGCCGGAGCCGGAGAAGTGACCCTCTCCTGGGAAGCGCCCGAAAGCGACGGCCGCTCGGCCATCACCGGCTACCAGGTCCGGATCGACCGGTCCGGAGCGTGGATCTCCACCGGGTCCACGAACCTGACCCATACGGTGACCGGCCTGAGCAACGGGCGGACCTACGTCTTCCAAGTGCGGGCCGTGAACTCGGTCGGTCCCAGTCCTGCCTCCAACGCCACCGAGGCCACGCCCATGGCTGAGGAGGTGATCCTGGAGTTCGCCCACTTCGGCAACGGGGTTTCGGGCGACGACGTACTGATCACCTCCGACCTGGTGCTGGTGAACGTGGGCGAGGACGAAATCCGTCCCGTCATCTACTTTTCCGATCGGTCGGGCGAACTGATCGAGGCCGAATCCATAGTCGACGTGGGGAACGCTCTGGACGTGGAAGCGGACGGAGGTCTGACCGCCACGACACCGGTGCCTCCGCTGGGCGAGTTGACGGTCTCGACCCACGGCCGGGGCGAAGTCGTGACGGGATCGGCGCGGGTGGTCTCGGACGGATCCCTCGGCGGTGTATTGCGCTTCGACATCCCCGGAATCGGCGTAGCGGGCGTGGGCGCCAGCGAACCCACCGGGGACGCCGTGTT
The DNA here is from genome assembly GCA_965231825.1 of Acidobacteriota bacterium. GTDB lineage: Bacteria > Acidobacteriota > UBA6911 > RPQK01 > JAJDTT01 > JAJDTT01. The sequence goes on from OZ246889.1 coordinate 1,445,347, forward strand.
CCCGGCCCGTCGGCAGGCGGGCAGGATCCGCACGGCGGCGGCCATCCACAATTTGGAGACGGAGGCCGTGAACGTGCAGTGCCGGCTGATGAAAAACGGTGTCGTTCTGGAAGAGAGGCCGATCGCGCTGGACGCCAACGGCCAGGACGCCCGTTTCATCGAGGAGCTGTTCACGGAGACCGATACCACGGACTTCGTGGGGTCGGTGCGCTGTGCGGTCCCGCATGGCCGGTTGTTCACGGGCGTGGCGGTGGAGCTGGATTCGAACAACGGGATCTTCACCACGCTGCCGGTGGTCCCGCTGAGTCCACCGACCTCGGCAGATGAGGAAGCAACTCTGACTTTCGCGCACTTCGCCAACGGAACGTCCGAGGACGGGACTTTGATCAAGTCGGACCTGGTGCTGGTGAACGTCGGGGCATCGACGGCCCGTCCCGCCATCTACTTCTACAACCGGTCGGGCGATCTTCTGGATCCGGAATCGATGGTGGAGGTGGGTGAGGACCTGGTGGTGCGAGGGGACCGAAGTCTGACGGTGCGAACGGCGATCGCTCGCTTGGGTGAGTTGACGATCTCGACGCATGGACAGGGAGAGGTCGTCACCGGATCGGTGCAAGTCGTGTCGACGGGTCGAATCGGCGGCGTCCTGCGCTTTGACATTCCCGGCGTCGGCGTGGCCGGTGTCGGCGCCAGTCAGCCGTTGGTGGACGCCCTGTTCCCGGCGCGCCGGCAGGCGGGAAGCATCCGCACGGCGGCGGCGATCCGGAACCTGGGGTCGGAACGGACCGTGGTGCGGTGCCGGTTGATGCGTGGGGGCCGGTCATTGGACCGGGCCGACCTCCACCTCGACGGCTGGGGACAGAACGCGCAGTTCATCGAAGAGATGTTCGCGGGGACGGACACGACGGACTTCGTAGGTTCGGTCCGGTGCACCGCCACCGGGGACGGCATGTTCACGGGCGTGGCAGTGGAACTGGACACCGGCAACCGGATCTTCACCACCCTGCCGGTGGTGCCGGTTCAGCAGTGATTCGGGAGCGGCGACTTTCCTGCCGCCGACTGGGAGCGGCGGCTTTCTTGCCGCCGATTGGGACAGGCGGCTTTCTTGCCGCCCGAGCGCAAGCGACTTCTTCCGACCCGCCACCTCACCGACCCTCCACCCCAACCACAACGCCTGTCACGAACGCCCGACAAGCAAATCGCCCCTCCCACGCGTGCGCTCACTACCGCCTCCAGTCCTCCGCCTCCGGAATCCCCCGGCTGGTCAACACCTCCACGCCCGGCTCAACCGCCAGCGCCGACACCGCATCATCCCCGCTCCCCGACCCGCCGGCCACACCCCGCAAAATACCTCGAATCTCCCCCGTTCCCGGATCCCGCAATATCGTCACCGGCCGGTCGGTCTCCCCATCCAACCTCACCGTTCCCCCCGGCCCCGACAACGTAATGCTGGCCAACTCCTCCGCCCACCCGGCCTGCACGGGCAAGGCAAAGACGAACGACGACCCCCCGTCTCCGTCAGCCACCTCCGGCATTTCGAAGCTCAATGAGAACAACTCCTCCCCGTCCCCATCCCGCCCGACGATCTCGAACTCCCCCGGGGACCGTGGAAGCTCGGCCGACGCAGCCGCGACGAATGCCGGCTCCAGGAACGGCTTGCCGGCGGAGTCGACGCCGCCCCACAGAAGAAGGCTCTTCGTCGGTGCGGCCACCAGCGCAGACCCCTCACCACTACCGGCGTTGTGCAACCTGAAACGGAGGGCGTTGGTGAAATGATAGCTGCCGATCCACCGGGACGGGATGCGGCAGTAGGACATCAGGTCGGACCAAACCGGCGGCAGCAGCCGGCCCGGCTCCCTGAGATCGTATCCCCAGTCGCCGATTGATCCTGCGTTTCCAGGGTATGAAATTTCCAAAAAAGTCGGATTGCCGCACGGCGCATGGTAAAGGCCCAAATTGTGGCCGAGCTCGTGGGCCATGGTCGACGGCGCGACCTCTGAGAAACTGGACCGGCCGGCGAACTTGGCGATTCCGGCGACATTATTGGCAAGGTCTCCTGCCGTCAGGCCCATGTAGTGGCCGCTGGCGCCCTCCATGACACGGATCATTTCGGTTTCATTGAGTAGAGTCTGGGCGTTGTTGGTCGAGGTCCGCACGGGCGCATGCGCCTTGACGTCGAGCTCGTTGATCGGCAGCAATGTTCGCGTTTCGCTGAGCAAGGGGTGGCCCCCCGGATCCTGGGCCATGCTCGCAACCGTTTCCACGAGGGAGGAATCCGGACTCTGAGTCCAAATGAAGGGAATCGCGGTCAGCTCGAGGACCGGCATCGTCCGGACTTCGACCGCCAATCGGCCAGTCTCGGGGATCCGCTTCTTCACTTCCGGATCGGGACCCAGCGTTCCCTCCGGGTCGACGTCGATCACCATCTCCAACCCCGGTTGCACCACCCAGCCGGGAATCTGTGCGTTCGCCGAGGCGGTCAGGTCTCCCTCGTCGATCTGCCGTGGTATCGGAGCCGATTGACCCGGAATGTCCGCCACGTAAGTCTTCGACCCATTCCGATAGAAGGTGACCCGCGCCGGAGGGAAGTTTGCTCCGCTATCTCGCTTGGACACCAGGAACACCCGGAGCAGGGCTTCCTCATCCGCCACCAGCGGGACCGGGTGGTCTCGCGACTGCACGGCCTGAGCGAGGATCACAGCCGGTGGTTCTTCGTCACCGCAGATGACGACTCGGCGTCTCACGATGCCGGAAATCCAGTCCAGGAATCGGGCGTCCGAAGGAGCACAAAGGTTCGTGTCGGCGGCCAGAAGTTCCTCCAAGCGGCGGAGATCCGTCAGCCGGCCGGGCAATGTCCCGGACAAACGCCCGTTCCTCGCGAACACCAGGCTGCGCAGATTCTCCAACCCACCGATTGCGGCGGGGACCGCGCCGGACAAATCATTGCCATGGAGCCGCAGGTACTCCAGTCTGGCGAGTTCGCCGAGTTCCGGCGGGATCGAACCCGTCAGGTCGTTGTCGCCGAGATTCAGGCTCGACAGGTGGGCGAGCGACCCCAATTCCGGCGGAATCGGACCCGTCAAATTGTTGTTTTGCAACCACAGGAACTTCAGGTTGGGTAGCGCGCCGAGTTCCCGTGGAATCGAGCCCGTCAGGGCATTGTCTGCGAGCCATACGAACTCGAGCTTGGGTAGCGCGCCGAGTTCCGGCGGGATCGAGCCCGTCAGGGCGTTCTCCTCGAGCCGCAAGATCTCCAGGTTGGTGAGCGACCCCAATTCCGGCGGAATGGAGCCTGTAAGGTCATTTTTTCTGAGGACCAGCCAACTCAGCTCAGAGAGCGAACCCAGTTCCGGCGGAATCGGCCCCGTCAGTCTGTTTTGTGCCAGGTAGATGTTGGTGAGATTGGCCAGCGAGCCCAGTTCCGGCGGGATCGAACCGGTCAGTCCATTTGCCGGGAGCCACAAGTGCTGCAGCTTGGAGAGTGCGCCCAGTTCCGGCGGAATCCGGCCCGTCAAATTGTTGTTCGAGAGATTCAGCACGGCCACATGACCGTCTTCGTCGACATCTACGCCATGCCAATCCTCCAGGGGACGGTTCGTCAGCCAGTTCTCCCGGTTGTTCCAGTTTGGCCCGCCGGTCGCATCGTACAGCGCCAAGAGTATGTCCCGGTCCGACGGAGCGGGACAATCCGCTGCCGTCCCTTCTTGAGACGGAACCGCGCCGATCCACGCGCGGAACGATTCCTCAGTCGGGACACACAACTGGGTGTCCCCGTAGTCGAACTCCTGAAGCGCGGGGAGTAAAGACAGGGACAACGGCAGGCGGCCGGAGAGGGAGTTGCCTCCGATCCTCAACTCGGTCATCTGAGAGAGGCCGCCCAAGTTGCTTGCGATCCGTCCCTCCAGACCGTTGGCGCTCAGGTCGAGCCCCGTGACCCGGCCCCGGGAATCCACGCTGACCCCGTACCATTCCTCCAACGGCTCGTCGCCACCCCATCCGTCCGAGTTGGTCCAATCCGAACCACCCACAATTTCGAAGAACGCCTCCAAGGCGGCCCGGTCGGAATCGTTGCAGAATGCTCCGGCGTTGAAATTCTCTATACCTTTCGACCAAGCCACGAAATCGGCGTTTCCGGGAATGCAGAGATCTTCCTTCGAGTCGAACCAGAACACATCCAGGTCCATTCCCAAAAAACTGTCAGGCAACGGACCGTTCAATCGGGTGCTGGTAAGGAGCAGGAACCTCAGGTTGGCAAGCGATCCGAGGTCCGGCGGAATCGGGCCCGTCAGCGGGTTGCCGCCGAGGTCGAGGATTGCCAGGTCGGCGAGGGAACCCAGTTGCGGCGGAATCCGGCCGGTCAAGGCATTTCCTCTGAGACTGATGGCCGTCAGATTGGCCGCCGAACCGAGCTGGGGCGGGATCGGACCCGTCAGGTCATTTTGGTCGAGCTGTAGATCCTTCAGGTTGGCGAGGGAACCCAGTTGCGGTGGGATCGGACCCTCCAGGTAATTTTCCCCGAGCCGGATCAACTCCACATTGGCGAGCGAGCCCAAATGCGGGGGGATCGGCCCCGTGAGGCCATTGTCCCTCAGGTCGAGGTTCACCAGGTTGGAAAGTGAGCTCAGTGCGGTCGGGATCGGCCCGGTCAGGAGATTTCTCTGGAGGCTGAGTGACGTCAGATTGGTCAGAGCGCCGAGTGCGGATGGGATCGAACCCGTCAGGTTGTTGCTGGCGAGACCAAGGTACGTCAAGTTGGAGAGTTCGCCCAGCTCGGCTGGAATCGGCCCCGTCAGGCGATTGTTTGCAAGTCCCAGAGACGTGAGGTCGGAGAGTGCGCCTAAATCCGGTGGGATCAGTCCCGTCAGATCGTTGTTGGCGAGACCGAGGTACGTCAGGTTGGCGAGCGAACCCAGTTTTGGTGGTATCGGCCCTGTCAAGGCGTTGTCGCGGAGGTCGAGACTCCTCAGGTGAGTCAGGGCGCTCAGTTCCGGTGGGAACTCACCCGACAGTCCATTGGCGTTGAGAAACAATCCGGTCACCCGCCCCTGGCCGTCGACTTCGACCCCGTGCCATGTCCCGAGAGGCCGGCCGGTTCCCCAGTTCGCGCTGTCGGTCCAGTTCGTCCCGCCCGCGAATTCGTAAAGCGCCGTCAGCGCGGCCCGCTCCGAGACCACCACCCGCACCGCAACGGACGCCGTCTGCGTCCGCCCGCCGGCGCCGCGCACCGTGATGCGATACGTCGTCGTGGCGCGCGGCGACACCTTCCGCGATCCCGACGCCGCCACCGTGCCGATGTCCGGCGCGATTTCGGCGCTCACCGCATTGGTGGACGACCACGTCAACGTTGCACTGTCGCCCCAATCGATGGAACTCGGAGCCACCGACAGCGTCACCGTCGGAGGAGGAGCCTGGCCTCCGCCGATCCCTTCTCCGTCCAGGATCCGGATCGCCGGCACCGACGAAAGCGACGCGTTCGTTTTCCCGAACCGCAGCCCCAGCGGAGCGAATTGCGACTCGTCCTCGGAGCGAATGAACAATAGACCCCGGAAGTCGCTCAGAAACCCCGTATCCACCCCTCCCGCGCCGAGCCATTCCGGGAGTGTGCGCGCCAGTTGGTGAAAGTCTCCCCGGGGAAGGAACACCCCGTTCAACGGGTCGTTCCCGTCCTCGTCCCGGATCCGCAGCTCGACGTTCGGGGCCGCGTCCGGCTTGAAAATGGCCACTCCCGCGCCGACCGCCGAGGTCTCCTCCACGAACAGGGCGAACTGGCTCCCCAACTCCACCGGTTTCACGCTCACCTCGACTCCCGACTCGGACTGCCGGTAGGTCAACAACCCGCTGACCGCCGCCGAATCGGATTCCACCTCGATCCAGCCCCGCCGGATCGCTCCCGCGCCCGCACTCTTCAGCACGCGGCTGCCCAGCGACGGAATCCGGAACGCCGATCCCGCATCGAACAGATCCCGAACCGTCCGTCCGTCCTCGTCGAACACCTCCACGCTCACCTCGGCGGCGGTCGCCGCATCGATGTTGCTGAGCGCCAACTGCACCGACCACCCGCTCCCGTCCACGTAGTCCGGGAAGTAAAGGGTCGTCTCCATCGGCTCCTGCGTCTCATCCCGGATGGCGGGAACCGACGAGAGCGATTGGTTCCTTTTCCCGAACCGCAGCCCCAGCGGCGCGAACGGCGACTCGTCCTCGGTCCGCAGGAACAGGAGGCCCCGAAAGTCGCTCAGGAATCCCCGGTCGATCCCTTCCGTGGTGAACCATTCCGGCAGCGTCCGAGCCAGTTGACGAAAGTTCCCCCGGGAAACGAACGCCCCCTCCAACGGGTCGTTCCCCTCTTCGTCCCGGACCCGGAGTTGGATGCTCGACGACGCCTCCGGCTTGAAGACCGCCACTCCGGCGCCGACGTCGTCCGACTCCTCCACGAACAGGGCGAATCGCTCCCCCAACTCCGCCGGTTCCACACTCACCTCGATCCCCGTCCTCCCCTCCCTGTAGGTCAACAGCCCGCTGACCGAGTCCGCGCCGGTCCGAACCTGAATCCAGCCGCGCCGAATCGCCCCTGTCCCCGAGCTTTTCAACACCCGGCTGCCCAAAGCAGGTATGTCGAAAGTCAACCCCGAATCGAACAGATCCGGAACCGGCTCGCCGCCCTCGTCGTAGACCTCGACGACGACCTCGGCAGCCGTGTCCGGATCGACGTTGCTGAGCGCCAACTGCACGGACCATCCGCCGCCATCCACATAGTCGGGAAAGTACAGGATCGTCTCCCCCGCCTCCTGAGTCTGACTCCGGATCGAATCCTCGTATGCGGTTTGGACGTTCTCCGGCGGCTCCGCAGGTCTCTGTAGAGAGTAGGAGGCGGGCAAGAGCCATAAGACGACAACCGGAACCCAAATCTTCTTCATGGCAATCAAGGCATCCAATCCCTCACGTAGGAACCAACGCCTCCGAAGCCATGAGGAGAACTTTGGAGGGGCGTCTTTCAGGCGCCCTCTTTCGACCAACCATGATCCACGGCAAGACCCTGCAACTTGCGAGAGCGGGGGTAGGAAAACCCCTGTTTCTCCCAGGATCTCGCCGGCTTGTGGCCGGTGGGGGAGCTTTTCTCTTCAGAGGCTACAAGCACCCGCTCCTGATCGGTAGTCGCAAACCGCCACTCCCCGACTCGCAACAAATTCCCTCGTTACTTTTTCTTCTTCTCCGTTAATGGAATGTACAGAGTTCAAAAAAACCGGCTTTTGGCGACCACGACGGGAGGCTCGGCCGTTTCCGCCCGTGAACCCCTTCCCGGACTCCGGTGTCTGGTCTTTGGAACTCCGAGCAGGTTCCCCGCCGGGACGGGAACCCATATAATGCTGACTCTGGGAAAAACAGATGAACCCTGAACTTCTCCAGTGGATCTCCCCTGCCGTCATCGTCGGCGTCATGTTCTACCTGCATCGCCTCACGCGCCAGGACATCAAGGGGCTCCGCGGCGAAATCACGAATCTCCGAGACCATGTGGATGCCGAGAATGGGAATCTCCGCAATCACATGGATGCCAATCTCAAAGATCTCCGAAACCGCATGGGCCGGCTCGAAGAACGCATGGCTCGCCTCGAGGGCACGCTCGACGTCCTCCGGCAATTCCTCGTCCGCAACGGACGCGGCACCGCCGCCTGATCCCCCTAGAGCGAAAGGAGCGGCGGTTTCCTAACCGCCGATTCTTGAGTCGTGGGAAGCAAGAAGAGAGTCGGGCGACAAGAAAATCCTCCGATCCGCGAGTCTGCTCCCTACCGCCTCCAGTCCTCTGCCTCCGGAATCCCCCGGCTGGTCAACACCTCCACGCCCGTCTCCAACACCAAAGCCGACACCGCATCATCCCCGCTCGCCAACCCGCCTGCACGGAATAGGTGGCGGGCAGGAGCCATAGAACAAAACGGAACCCAGAGTTTCTTGATGGTAATTCGAGCATCCAATCGGTCAACTGGGACTCCCCTGCCCGAAGGCGATGCCATAGACATTCGGCCGGTCGATCATTCAATTCGCCGGATTGTACGTGTCGCAACGACAGAACTCACCCGGAAGCAACCGGGATTGACTCGCTTCCGTAAGCTCTCGAATCGACGACGCTCTGAAATAACCTGGAGGCAAGGAGGAAACGTCCCTGTTCTCCCATCTTCAGCACCGACCCGGAACCGGTGGCTACCAACACCCGCTCCTAATCGGTAGTCGCAAATCCCCACCCCCCGATTCGCAACATTTACCTTCGCTACTTTTTCTTCTTCCCCGTTATGGAATGCATAGAGTCCAAAAAACCGGCTTTTGGCGACCAGGACGAGAGACTCGACCGTTACCGCCCGTGAACCCCTTCCCGGACTCCGGAGTCTGGTCTCTGGAACTCCGAGGAGGTTCCCTGCCGGGACGGGAACCCATATACTGCTTACTCTGGGAAGAACAGATGACCCCTGAACTGCTCCAGTGGATTTCCCCCGCCGTCATCGTCGGTGTCATGCTCTACCTGCACCGCCTCACGCGCCAGGACATCAAGGGGCTCTGCGGCGAAATCACGAATCTCCGAAACTGCATGGCCCGCCTCGAAGAACGCATGGCCCGTCTCGAAGAACGCATGGCTCGCCTCGAGGGCACGCTCGACGTCCTCCGGCAATTCCTCGTCCGCAACGGACGCGGCACCGCCGCCTGATCAAGAGCGGCCGGAGCAATGACTCTCTTGCCGGATTGGAGCGCCTTCCTCGCCGCCAAGGAGCGGCGGCATCCTCGCCGCCAAGGAGCGGCGGCATCCTCGCCGCCAAGGAGCGGCGGTATCCTTGCCGCCGGGGAGCGGCGGTATCCCTGCCGCCGGGGAGCGGCGGTATCCTTGCCGCCAAGGAGCGGCGGTATCCTTGCCGCCGGGGAGCGGCGGTATCCTTACCGCCGACAGGGGCGTCTCGGGGCCACGGAGTCCCCACGACACACTCCCCGCCCTCCACGACACCCCTCCCGACACCCCCCTCCCAGCCGCGTCAGATGTTCATCGATGGGGTTCCCGAGTGGAACAGATCCGCAGCCGTGAAACACCGGGGCCGCCGCTTTCCTCGCCCCTGTCCTCTTACGCTCCCCCCCCCAAGCCGGACGGGCGTGTACGCTGCAATGTGGCTGAAAATCCGATCGGTCGACCACATGACGAGCTTGTGGCTGATGCAGTGGATAGGAGGGACCGGAGACAGTCTTGTCCCCCCGTGCTCCCAAGAGGCGGCGGTTGGAATACCCCCCCTCCACTCCCGGGCCTGACCCTCCGCCGGCCCTTCCGGTAATTTCAAAATCTCCGCTGGACTGGGGGAAAGCCCCCCGCGCGTCCACGACGAACGCCGGATCCACCACCCGTCCTGGGATCTCGGCGCAACCGGCAACGTCACCGTCGGAGACAGAGCCTGGCCCACGCCGATCCCGTCTCCGCCCGGCTTCTCGGAAAAAGCCCCTGCCCGAACCGTGTTGACACCTTTTTGATATGCGTTCGATAATCCAGGGTCCTTTGAACCACGGCCTGCACCGTCGCTCCGATGACCGGGGTCCGGCAAGGCCATCGACAATTGGCATAGAGAACATTGCTTCGAAGACTGAAGGAATGGTTGGCCCGGCGCTCCGGACCCGCACCTGATCCTGCACCAATGGACAGCCCTCCCTCCCCGGACACCGCCCCCTGGCTGGACCGTGCCGATTGCGGGGAGCGGATCCAAGCCGGGCTGGCCTCGGGCGCCATCAGCCGGCGGGAAGCGCAACTGTGCCGGCAGTTCGCGTCGGACGGCTACCTCATTGCCGGCGACCTGATCACGCCCAGGCAGTTGGACTCCGCCTGGGAGGCCTATGAGCTGTTCTTCCGGCAGAACCGCGAGCGGTTTCCCGAGAGTATCGACCCGGAGGATCCATGGCCGGAACGTTACCTCAACGTGCATCATCGCGTTCCCGAAATCAGAGCTCTCCTGCATCATCCCCGGATCCTCCGCATCACCGACCTTCTCTTCGGTCGTCCGACCAACCCCTTTCAGACCATTGCCTCGCACAAAGGGACGGAGCAGCCGCCGCACAGCGATTCGATTCACATGACGACCGAGCCACCCGGATACCTGGTGGCGGCCTGGATTGCCTTCGAGGATATCCACCCCGATTCCGGTCCCATTGCCTACTACCCCGGCTCCCATAGGCTCCCGTTCGTCTTGTCGGACCAGATCGGGCTGAACCCGGACGAATTCGAGAGTGGCGGCTACGATGCTTACAAGACGAGATACGAGCCGCGGATCCAGCGGCTGATCGCTCGGCACGGATTCTCCGAAAAGCTCTTTCTGGCTGAAAAGGGGGATGTCCTGTTCTGGCACGCGAATCTGCTGCACGGCGGCAGTCTGCGCCGGCGCCTCCAGTTGAGCCGGAAGGCCCTGGTCTGCCATTACTTTGCAGATGGGGTCCGTTGCTATCACGACCTCTCCGGCAGAGAGGCCGATTTTTCCGAGTACGACGGCTCCGGTGTGGAGCCGGTTCACGGTCACGAGAATTGAACGCGTGTCCCGGCGGGAGGAGACCGCCGGACGACCCGATCCATGGACACCCTGCCGCGGCGAACCTCAATGATCCTGCCCCTGCGCCGTTATCGCCCGGCACGACTTCTCCTTCGGGCTTTGTCCGGCACCCTCATCGGGATTCTCTCCTGTCAGTCGCCGCCCCCCACTCCGACCGGGCCTGAAGCCACGGAGAACCTGCTTGAGGCGGGTCATCTGGGAGCTCCGGAAAACTGGCCCATGTACGGTGGAACCTGGGCCGATTCTACCGCTTTCGCAGTAGATCAATTTCTGCGGCGCAGGCTCCTGGAGCCAGGTTCGCTACTCGGCTTTGGATCGGATCAATCCAGAGAATGCTGATTAAGGCGCTGGCCGGTGGAAGCGGCGATCCGATTCGTCATGGCGACGGCCTACTTCGCCAGTGTGTACCTGGGCAAACGGGCCAAGCTGGTGATCCTGGTGCAGCACATCGAACGGGCCGCCAAGCGCATCTATGGCGTTCCCGAGTTCCGGTTCTACGCGATCGCGGATGGGATCAAGCAGCTCTTGTTCGGCCGGAACACGGGAATTGGACCGCCACGAGCCAATCCTTGTCTGAACCTGCTTCCCTTGTTCTCATGACCTCGAAAAAATGGGGGAAGTCCAGTTCCTCCCCAGGAGTTCCCCCAATAATTGAGGGGGAATCGTCGTAAGTCATTGATAATTGGAGAATAAGAAGATTCGACAAGTGGAATCGGTTGAATTTTCGAAAAATGGGGGAACTTTCGCCACGAAAGAATGTGGGTCCCGGACCGGTAGACTGATTCAGTGGAAGCCCAATTCCAAGAACCAGTTACAGGGGAGGGACCCAAATGCATAGTGCCAAAGTAGCCGCCCAGATTCGAGTGCAGATCCGACGATTTTCGGGGGAAGTCTCGATAGGACTGCCCAAGACGGCCGCCCGCCTGGTGCGGGAGGTGATCTACGGGGTGCAGTCTCGGGGATCGGTGCGACTGAGTGAGATCGCGCGAGCGTTGGAGGAGAAGATCCGGCTCAAGAAGGTGATGGCGCGATTGAGTCGGCAATTGAATCGCCCGGGACTGAGGAAGCGGGTGCGGGAGAATCTGCTGGCCCTGGCGGCGCCTCGGGTGGGAGCGGAGACACTGTTGGTCGTGGATCTGACGGATGTGATCAAACCCTATGCGCGCAAGATGGAATATCTGGCCCGGGTCCGGGACGGTTCGACCAAGAAACTGGGAAACGGGTACTGGTGTTGCCAGGTGGTGGGTCTGGAGCGGGGCAGCGCGGAGGTGACGCCCCTGGATCAGGAGCTGTATTCGCAGGAGGCGCCGGGATTCGTGAGTGAAAACGACGAGATTCTGAAGGCCATCGGGCGGGTCTCGAAGGCGACGCAGGGCCGCGGGGTCTGGGTGATCGATGCGGGAGGAGACCGGCAGAAGATCCTGAAAGTCCTCTTGAATCAGGGACTTCGCTTCGTAGTGCGGCAACGCGGGGACCGGCATCTGATCTCCGGTCGCCAGCGCAAGAGCGTCCAAGAGTGGGCGGACGGGTGCCGTCGTCAACACCGGGAGGTGGTGGTCAAGGAGACGAGTTCGGGGGAGAAGGTCTACCGCTTGGAGTTCGGGTTTCGGAAGGTGCGTTGGCCGGGACGCACGGAGGCTCTGTACCTGGTGGTGGTGGATGGACTGGGGCCGAACCCGCTGATCCTGCTCACGAACCGAAAGGTGACTCGGTCGCGAAAGAGCCAGTGGCGGGTGGTGGAAAGTTACCTGAGTCGCTGGCGGGTGGAAGAGACGATCCGCTTCATCAAGCAGAGTTATCAACTGGAAGACATCCGGCTGCTGAAGTACGAGCGGCTGCGCAATCTGGTGATGTTGGTTCTGGTGACGGCCTACTTCGCCAGTGTGTACCTGGGCAAACGGGCCAAGCTGGTGATCCTGGTGCAGCACATCGAACGGGCCGCCAAGCGTATCTACGGCGTTCCCGAGTTCCGCTTCTACGCGATTGCGGATGGGATCAAGCAGCTCTTGTTCGGCCGGAACACGGGAATTGGACCGCCACGAGCCAATCCTTGTCTAAATCTGCTTCCCTTGTTCTCATGACTTCGAAAAAAATGGGGGAAGTCCAGTTCCTCCCTTCTTGACATTGGATCGAGATTGCCTCAGACTTCCTTGTTGCCGAGAAGGTACGGCACGGCAGGAATCCGATCTGGGGCTCTAGTCGGTGCCGGGGGACGCAACTTTTCGAAGGGGACAGCATCTTCCTAGATCGTTATTATCGGGAAAGGGCCGGTTCGGCGCCTTTCATTTCGCTTGTGCTTGTGGAGAAGTTGAGGACACGGTTCACATCACCACTATGCCGCTCGGGAGGAAAACGCAACTTTTCGGAGAAGGCGGCATCTTTGCTAACCAACACGGTTGGAGAGGCGAGGATTTGGAAACGGTCATTTGTATTGCGCGTCATGAAGGAACCAGCAGTTTGGTTCCGTTCTTCCCTGAGTTGGAGTCTCGGAATATTCTCCGCTCCGGGGATTTTTTGTTTTCACAGGATTTGTAAACTTATTCGAAGGAGGACTTTCCAATGAAAGGATGGCTGAAACTATTGGTTCTGGGCGCTGTCCCGATTCTCGCGGTCACTATGGTCGCGGATCAGGCACTCGCTGCCGATAAGGGTTCGCAGTTGATCTTTCGGGCCAACTCGGACCATGTGAACTTCATCTCTGTTACCAACTCCGCGGACGACTTGGCAGTTACGGTGCTGGTTCAGTACTACAACGAGTCCATGGAGATGGTGGTCTGGTACCTGAGAGTACTCCCCGCCAACGCGAACGTTCTGGTCGATCCCTTCGACCACATGATTCCGGGCACGGCTACGGAGGACAATGAGGCTGGAACGAACGTGATGGATGCCATCATGGCTTCCGGCAAAGCCTCCACTCATTACGTGATCGCCGTCACCGCGGTGGGTGCAAATATGAACGGGCTTCCACAGGGTACCGATGCAACTGACGTTGCGACCGGAACGGCGGCAGCCAATACTGCTGCAACTGCGAACGTTCTCTTCCCCGATTATCTTGCTGAGGACTTGCATGAGACGGACAACATCGACAATGGGGGAGTTATTACGAATAGCGTTCCCGACATCCCGGAGCCGGTTCCCGACGATGAGTCAGTTGTCAACCAGAACCTCATCTTCACAGACTTTACAGCCCCAGACGACATGCCCGATGCCGACGACAACACCTCGAAGAACGTCGGCGATTTGGCGATAGGCAACGCCGAACCCATCTCATTCAATCATCTGACCGGGCATTTCACCGAGGCGTTGGTTGGCGGCGAGAGCGGATCCGACCAGACCGCGGCTTGGGGTGGCACTCCCGTAATCCGGCCGGCTGTCAACAATAACAACAACATGGCGATGCTCGGCAATTATATAACTCTGAACGGTACGAATCCGGACGGTGAAACTCCCTCCAGAGGCGGCCGTTTGGCTGAGAAGGACGCCGGTGGCAACGAGAAGATCATTTATAACCGCGTTGAAGGCTGGCTATCCGGCACAGACAATATGGGTGACAGTGCCATTACGGATGGTCACGCGTTCAACAGAGGCCTCACCGGCGGAGGTATCGTATTGCCGGCCGCTCACGGCGGTGGTGTGGAAGGGGCCACGCAGATCATGCTGCTCCTCTCCGTCGCAGATGACTTCGGCAACCGGGCTATCGGCATGGGTGGCGATTACAAGTTGATTGCCGCCAAGACAGGACTCATGGTGTCCCTCATGGACAATATGGGGCGTTCCATGATGGATCCTGACGCGGCCGACGCTCCGGTATTCGGTGGCGTTGAGGCAGAGGAGGAGGATGCAAAGAGCGCCGCGATCATCGTCGATGGTATCAGTGTCATGGTGAATGCCGATCTTGGTGAATGTTCCGGGGACGCGATCACGGGACCGTGGACTGTGGGCCATCTGACAGAACTAATGGACACGGGCGCTTCAGAGGACTTTGGTGGTCTGAAGTCCATGGGCCTTATCAAGTTCACGCGTATGGATCTGACGTGCGAGGTTCCGTATGGAGACGGCGATCAAGCGAATCTTATGACGATCGAGAATCCTGACGGTGTTCCCATTGAGAATGATCGAACCTACACGGCGGGCACGCTGATCACGGAAGAGATGAACTCGGAACGTACGTTCGTCACGACCGGGCAGGCCCTGTTGAAGCTTGAGCTTCCGGATTCGACTTTCGCGGCCTCTTGGTCTTTGAAGTCTCCTCCGAGTACGGACGATGGGACTAGGGAGGCGATTGATCCAGATGGCGACGATACCACTAGCAATGACGTTACCGTTCCTGACGACATAACGACACGTCCAGCTCTTTAGTTGAGATCGACGTATCGACCAACCACAGGGGGGGCCATTTCGGGCTCCCCCTTTCACTTTTTCGCCAAACCCTCCTCGACACACCTGGCATTTCGCTCCCGCCGGATTGCGACCCTTCCGAAATCACCGCATCTTTCCTGCATTAGCCGCGGCGGCGAGCCAGGCCATCGCCGTCGGCTGCTGGATCCTTCTCGGACCCCAAGAAGGAGATTCTCAAATTTGTTTGCTCTGAACAGACTCTTGCGGCTACTGCTTTCCGGCGTCGCCTTGTTCGCGCTCATCGCCCCCGCCGGTGTCCGGAGTCTGGCCGCGAACCCGGGGGAGTGGCGGCTGCTGTCCCGGGTTCGCATCAACCCTCCTGAAATCCGAGCATCCATCGAGACCTCCTTCTCGTACAATCAGTTCAAAGCGGATCCCGACGGCGACCTGGTGTTTGGATTTACCGCAGCCGCAAACCAACGCAACCAGAAAGGCACGGCCGTCTTCCTGTCCCGCTTCGTCCGCTCTGAGGATCGCTGGAATCCACCCGTTCCCATCGCCCAAAGCCAAGACCTCGAGCGGTCGCCCGCCATTTGGATCGATGACCGGACGCGCGCCATCCACGTGGCCTGGGTCGGTCACGAGCGGCGGAAGTCGAGAGCGGCGCGAATTGAGCTCCGAGTCGGCTATCGGAGATCGGACGATGGCGGGGCCACTTGGACGCCGCCGCTCGAATTCCCGGTCGGGACGAAGCTGGCTCGGCGGCCGCAG
Source organism: Acidobacteriota bacterium (assembly GCA_965231825.1). Lineage (GTDB taxonomy): Bacteria > Acidobacteriota > UBA6911 > RPQK01 > JAJDTT01 > JAJDTT01. The sequence continues at coordinate 1,461,015 of OZ246889.1, forward strand.
CTCGTGGGGGACGAACGAGGGCACCTCTACCTGGCTGTTTCCAATGGCTATCCCGGCGAAAAAGAGCGCATCCATCTGTTTCAGAGCACCGACGGCGGCCGGAACTGGCATCCGGTCGATGTCAACTTCCCTGAAGACCGGAAGCGTGGGAATGCGAGATCGTCCCAGTTGGCCGCCGGACCGGGTGCCGGGGCCTGCCTTGTCTGGCTCGACCCAACGGCGGGACGGAGAGCCGTCGTCTTCAGCAGATCTACAGGAAAGCACGGTTGGTCCGCACCCGTCCGGATTAACGACGATATTTCCACGAGGTGCAACGCACCCCGATTGGAGGTGCGGGGAGATTCGATTTATGTTGCTTGGAGAGTCGTCAAAGGAGATTGGTCCACACTCTACTTCGACCATTCGCAGGATGGCGGCGCCACCTGGAACACGGATCAGGTGATTTTCAAACGGAGGACGCTGTCGGTCCGAGCCTCCCTCCAGCCCCTTGCTCATGGACTCGTAGCCGCCTGGGTCGAATCGAAAATCTACAGTTCCGATCGGCGGCTCTCCTACCGTTTTTACTCGCCCGAAAAGGGTTGGAAGACTCCGGAAGGGGAAAGAGACGCCCTGGCCGGGGACCACGGACCCGGCCGGTTCTATTACGGCTTCGACCTGCTGCCCTGGCAGGGAGGATGCCTGGTGGTCTATTCCAAGGGGGAAGTGGGGGTTTCGCCGGAGATTTATCTGGCCTGGAGCGGCGAACTCGAGTCCGGCTTTACGGAGTTGTTCAAAATTAGTGCGCCCAAAAAGGGTTTCGAGCATCTATACCCACGATTGGTCCGCACCGGCGAGAACGAGGTCGCCGTGGTCTACAATCGGCGCAAGATCCGCCGCTCGCACGTGGAACCGCGGGTCCTCTTGGGAGATGTCTTTGTCGCTCGAATCGGAATACCGTAGTCGGAGAATAAGGTTTGGAAGACCACCATGTATGTCGGGGAACGCTCGTACCGACACGGTTAACACCCAGTCGTCAGTCGTGTCAGAGGCGTTGTGCTATTGTTGGTCAGTGACTCTGCCCGTTTTGTGCCGAGAGCACATGTCTTGCATATATCGAAATACGCAGCCAGTTCACCGAATTGGGAGGAATACCCATGCTGAGACGTAATTCCGGAAAGCCCGTATCGATCTGTGACGTTTTCAGAAAACAGAACGTCTTCCACATCGGGAGGGGCTTTCTCCCCCTCTTGGCCGTGATGCTCCTTGGTACGCCACAACTGGCCTTCGCCCAGGGCAGCTTGGCTGTGACGGTCCACCCCAGGACTTTGGAGATAACGGAAGGGGCCAGCGGGACCTACACGGTGGTCCTGGATGCTGAACCGGCTGAGGACGTGACCGTGACGGTTGTCGGCGCAATGACCACAGGCGGCGACATTACAGTGAGCTCCATAACCGATACAACGCCAGCCGACACGTCGGTCGTGCTTACTTTCACGGCTCCGATGGTACCAGGCGAGGATACTGGCGACTGGGATGATCCACAGACAGTGATGGTGAATGCTGCCGAAGACGATGACGCGGCGACAGAGACAATGACGCTGACGCACACGGCGGCCATGGGAGAAGACGCCGTTACGGTGAGCAACGTAACGGTACGAGTGACCGTCAACGACAATGACGTGGCTGCTAAAGGAGTCACGGTGACGCCGACCACGCTAACAGTGCCCGAGGCCGGCGCCAATGGCACGTATAACGTAAGTCTCGGTACTCAGCCCACCGCCCCGGTGACGGTCGACGTGGGAGGCCTGTCGGGGGAGGTAACCGTGAGTCCGTCGCGGTTGATCTTCATGCCGGAAGACTGGACCGGTGCACAGCAGCTCCCGGTAAGGGTTTATGCGGGTGAGGACGCCGACGCGGTGAACGATTCGGCAACCATAACGCACACGGTTCGAGGCGGCGACTACACTGGTGAGTTCGCTTCGCCAGTAGAGGTAACAGTCGACGACAATGACGACCCGGTGAGTGTGAGCGCTGGTCCGGACCTGACTGTCGCCGTCGGCGGACAGGGCACATACACAGTTCAGCTCTCAGCGCAGCCGACACGCACGGTGACCATTCGGCTGAGCGAAGATTCGGACCATATGAGCGTGAGCCCCTCGACACTGAATTTCACCACTAGTAACTGGGAAGGAGCCAGGCGGGTAACGGCCAGCGTTTCCTCGGGTGCAACGGCAAGCGACGGACCGGTGGATATAGCACACGCGATAGAAACGACAGCAATGGAATATGAATCCGTGACGGTCGACGATGTCACCATCACGTTCTCCAATGAGGCGCGGGGTGTCAGGCTGAGGCCGACTTCCTTGACGGTCGACGAGGGCGGGTCCAGGACTTATCGGGTGACACTATCTCCGGCGCTGACGGCGACCGAGACGGAGACAGTTACGGTCGCGGGCTTCTCAGACACAGATCTGTCTGTGGAACCGTCTTCACTCGTTTTCGATTTCGATAACGACATCACGTCCTTTGACGTGATGGTAACCGCGGACGAGGATGAGGACGCGGTGCAGGACTCCGTGACTCTAACCCATATGATCGGGGGTGCGATCGTCCGCAACGGGACGATGCGGGTGACGGTCAGAGAAAACGACAGCCGTGGCGTGACGGTTACGCCGACGTCGCTGGAAGTCAACGAAGGATCGGTGGGAACCTACACTGTAAATCTGGATTCCGAACCGACGGGCGACGTAACGGTGACGGTAAGTGGTGCGTCCGGTGACGTGACCGTCGAACCGTCGCAATTGAACTTCGACGCGTCCGACTGGTTCCAGGCAAAGCCCATCACGGTCCGTGCGGAGCACGATAATGACGGTGTAGCGGATCCGCCTGTAACGCTGAGCCATACGGTCCGTGGCGCGGACTACTCCACTGGAGTTCGAGTGGCCAACGTGACCGTGACAGTCGAAGAGGATGAAGAACGCGGCATAACCGTGGATATGGCGGAATTGACAATCGCCGAGGGGGCAACCGCCTCATACAACGTAGCCTTGACCTCACAGCCGACGGGAACAGTCACCGTCATGGTGCGAGGCCAGTCGGGCGACGTGACCGCGACTCCGTCGCGTCTTACCTTTACCACCAGCAACTGGGACGATTCTCAGGAGGTAGAAGTCAAGGTCGGTGAGGATGCCGACGGTGAGATCGATGCCGAGGTGGAGCTTGAACACGTTGCCAGCGGCGGCGGTTACAACGGTGTAGCCGGGGGCATGGTGACTGTGAAGTCCACTGAAAATGACATCAAGGGTGTTACGGCGACGCCGAGGTCATTTACGGTCAAGGAGGGATCGTCAGCGATCAGCTACAACGTGTTCCTTAAGACCGAACCCAAGAGTCCCGTGACGGTGGCGATAACGTTGGGGAGTGAGCCTGACGAAACAGAGAACATTGATTCTCTTATGGTTTCTCCGATGTCGCTGCGCTTCACGGCGGGCAACTGGTACATCCCTCAGGTCGTATCAGTGAGAGCGGCTGAGGATTCCGACAGCGTCGAGGGCACCGTAACCTTGACGCACACCGCCAGCGGCGGCGGATACGATGGCCTGACGGCGCTACCCGTGATGGTCGAAATCGATGATAACGACGAGGCCGGACTGACCCTAAGCAAGACGTCGCTGCAGATCGCAGAAGGATCCCGTAAGACCTACACTGTGGTGCTGAATACCGAACCATCACAGACTGCCATGGTGGCGGTGAACAGCCCGTCGGGCGTAAGTGCAACCCCGGCATCAATGGATTTCACGGCGGGTAACTGGAACGTACCGCGGACGGTGACGGTGCATGCAACTGACAATGAGATCGAGGCGGCCCAAGACGAAACTGAGAACATTACTCACACAGTTACTGGCTATTCTGTCGTGGGCGATCTCCCGGCAGTGGCCGTGACCATAAAGGACAACGACACGCCAGGTGTGGTTATTGATCCGACGTCACTGACGGTCACTGAGGGTGAGAGCGACACTTACGCGGTAGTCCTGACCAAGAGACCAACGGCGACGGTGACCGTGGCGATTTCCGGCGCGGCCGGGGACGTCAGGGTAAACAGGAGAACGTTGAGTTTCTCGACCAGCAGTTGGAGCCGTGAGCAGATGGTGACGGTAAGCGTTTCCGAGGATGATGACGCGATATCGGACGTTGGTGTGACGTTGACCCACGAGGTGACTGGAGCGGACGAATACGAGGCGCTGGCCGCCACTCGGATTTCCGAGGTGATGGTGACACCCAAGGAGAACGACACGCGCGGCGTGACGGTGAATCCAACCATGCTTACCATCGCAGCGGGTGTAAGCGGCAGCTACAGGGTCCGGCTGAATACGGAGCCGACAGACGACGTGACGATAGAGGTAAATAGTCCAGAGGACGTTACGGTGACCGGTTCTCCGATGGTTTTCACTACCGGGAACTGGCGTACCGAGCAAACTGTGACGGTCATGGTGTCCGAAGACGCCGGCGGCGAAGAGCCGAAATCGGTCATGCTGACCCATTCGGTGAGCGGCGGCGACTACCTGGGAGTGGAACCCGCGTCCGTCACCGTGACCATTCCGGTGGAGGGCACCCCGGGTGCACCTACCGGACTGACGGCCACCGCCGGCGACCGGCAGGTCACCTTGAATTGGGGCGCACCGGCGAGCGACGGCGGGACACCCATCGCGCGGTACCAATACCGTGTCCAACAGAGTGGCCGTGGCTTTAATTCGTGGACGAACATTCCTGGGGGCGCCAGCGCTACCAGCTACATTGTGGCCGGATTGGAGAACGGGACCTCCTACACCTTTGAGGTGCGGGCGGTGAACGATGCCGGTTCGGGTCAGGTTGCAACGGCCGAGGTGACACTGGCTGATTCGGCCCCGGGTGCGCCTGCGAATCTGACGCTCAACGCCGGCGACGAGCAGGTTGCCCTGAGCTGGGATACCCCGGCTGACGGCGGCTCGCAGATCACTCATTACGAATACCGCTACGCTGCGGCTGGCGAGAACTACGGCGACGCATGGACGACCGTCAGTGGTGCCGGAAGCGCCAGGAGCCTTACAGTCACCGGCCTCACCAACGGCACGGAATATAGATTCCAGGTGCGGGCGGTGAACAGTGTCGGCGACGGCGCGGCTGCCGAAGCCAGCGCGACACCTGGCCGGGTGCCGACCGCACCGACGGGCCTGACGGCGAGCGTCGAAAGCGAGACCATCACGGTGATGTGGGGCATGCCCTCCGACACCGGCGGCTCCGCGGTTACCGGCTACCAGGTGCGCTACCGCATGAACGGTAGTAACTGGAACAACTGGATGGATGTGGAAGGGGGTGCGAGTGCCACCAGCTACACCATGACGGGCCTGTCCAACGGGATCGGCCATGAAATCGAGGTCGCAGCGGTGAACGTCGTCGGGCGGGGCGCCGCCGCCTCGGTCGAGGCCACGCCCATGGAGGGGATCAACTTCGCCCACTTTGCCAACGGCACGGCGGGTGGGGTGACCATCACCTCCGACATCGTCCTGGTGAACGTGGAGACCTCCGCGGTGACCCCGGCCATCTACTTCTTCAACCAGATGGGGGAGATGATCGACGCCGACTCGGTAGTGGATATGACGGGAGATGTGGAGATCGCCGCTGACGGCGCCCTGACCGTTCCCATGGGGATCGCAGGCCGAGGCGAAATGACAATTTCGACCAACGGCGAAGGCGCCCTGGTGGTCGGTTCGGTGCGGGTCTTCGGCACGGGCCGCCTGGGAGGCGTGCTGCGCTTCGACATCCCGGCCGTAGGTGTGGCCGGCGTGGGAGCCAGCGAGCCCGTCAACGATGCCATCTTCCCGGCTCGCCGGATGTTGGGCGGAATCAGAACCGGCGCGGCGATTCGCAATCTTGGCGCCGACGACATGATCGTGACCTGCATGCTGATGCAGGGCGGAGAGGTCATGGATTCCGTCCCGGTCATGCTGCCCGGAGACGGCCACAGCGCTCAGTTCATCGACGAGATGTTCCCGGGTGCCAATACGATCGACTTCGTCGGGTCGGTGCGCTGCACCGCCCCCGAAGGCGGGATGTTCGTCGGAATCGCCTTGGAAATGGATGCCGCCAACGGCATCTTCACCACCCTTCCGATGGTGCCTCTGGGTTCCGGCGCCGACAGCGGAGAATCGATGCTCAACTTCGCACACTTCGCCACCGGCGATTTCGGAGGGACGGCAACGACTTCCGACCTGGTCTTCGTCAACGTAGCCAGTTCGGCGGTGTCCCCGGCCATCTACTTCTACGACCAGATGGGCAACATGATCGATGCCTCGATGGTTGTGGACGGAATGATGGACGGAGTCGAGGTCGCCGACGGCGCCCTGATGGTGACGGACGAGATCCCGGTCATGGGTGAAATGACCATCTCCACCAGTGGCATGGTGGACGGCACGGTCGGCTCGGTGAGAGTCGTCTCCGACGGACCCATCGGCGGAGTCCTCCGCTTCGACATCCCCACCATCGGCGTCGCCGGTGTGGGCGCCAGCGAGGCCGTCAACGCCGCCATCTTCCCGGCCCGCCGCATGGCGAACGGCATCAACACCGGCGCCGCCATCCGCAACCTCATGGCGGAGCCGACGACGGTGACCTGCCGCTTGATGGTGGGAGGCCAAAGGATGGGCGAGCAGCCGATTACCCTGCCGGGCAACGGTCAGAACTCAGAGTTCATCAACGAGATGTTCGAGAACGCCAACACGGACGACTTCGAAGGCTCGGTGCACTGCACCGCACCGGCGGGGTCCACGTTCACCGGCGTTGCCCTGGAGATGGACTTCAACAACCGGATCTTCACCACCCTCCCGGTGGTCCCGGTCCAGTAACGGTCCGCAAAGGATCCAAACCCAAAAGGGGCAACCGCATGTGCGGTTGCCCCTTTTTCGTTTTGCGAGCGACAACGTTCTTGCCGCCGTATGGGAGCGACAACGTTCTTGCCGCCGGACGGGAACGACGACTTTCTTGTCGCCGATTAGGGGGGTCTAGGGGGGACGAAGTCCCCACTCCGCGTAGCGTCTTTCAAACGGACGAATTGAAGAATTGGGGACGAGTGTGTCTCCTGCAGAAGAGCAGGCGGCAAGAAAGCCGCCCCTCCCAATGGGCGGCAAGAAAACCGCCCCTCCCAATGGGCGGCAAGAAAACCGCCCCTCCCAGTGGGCGACAAGAAAGTCGCCCCTCCGGGCGACTAGGACGTCGTCCCTCCCACTTCCTTCTTCATCCCTGCCACGACACCCCGCCAAATCGTCGCCACCCGCCGCCACCGCAACAGCACGATGTTCCAAACCAGACTCAACACCAGCGTTTTCCCCCAATTGCCCCACGCCCAGGCGCTGGCCTTGTGTTTCCTCAGGAACAGCACCGTGTTCCGCCGAACCCAGAACACCCGCTTCAAAGGTTCGTCCCGCGTCGAGTGCGCCCGCCGGTGATGGACCCGCGCTTCCGGACAGTAGTAGACCGGATACCCTCGCCTTCCGGCCCGGAAGAGGAAGTCCACCTCCTCGTGGTACATGAAGTAGTCCTCGTCGAAGAACCCCACGTCCTGAAAGACCCGCGGGTGAACCAGAAGCGCGCATCCCATCAGCAACTGCACCCGCCGGACCCGGTCGTACCGCCCGCCGTCCCGCGCCCCCTTGCCGGCGAAGGACGACAGAACATGGCTCCAGGTGATCCGTCCCCAGGCGGCGTCCAACCGGCCTGGCCTCCCCTGCAAGAGCACCTTGGGGCCGTAAATCCCCGGCCCCTTCTCCCGGGCGATCTCCAAAAGCCGGGAGACCGTCTCCGGCTCCACCAGGATGTCGTTGTTCAGCAGGAGGAAATAGTCGGCGATGTGACTTCTGTATTGGTCCCCGGGAAGAAACAACGTTTGGAGCACGGCGTTGAGCGCTCCCCCGTAGCCGAGATTCTCCGCCAGCGGCGTCAAATTGACCGGGTGCCGCACCATGTCGGCCGAGCCGTCAGTGGACGCATTGTCCAGGACAACGATCTCAAGTTCCGGGTGTACGGTGGAACGCAACGCTTCCAGCGTCGCCGGGAGCACCTCGCGCCCGTTCCAGTTGACCACCAGCGCTAGGACCCGTTCATCAGTCGGCATATTTCGCGTCCCGTGAGGACCCGGTCGCGGCGTACCCGGAAGCGCTTGGCGAGCGCCTGCGGAGTCCGCGCCATCCCCGCCGCGAGTCCTCGCAGGAACGACCCCAAATAGCCTGCCTTGACGGCATGGAACGCCGTGCTGCGGGCCCATCCGTAGGCCAGCCGGAACAGGTTCCGGCCCAGTTGGTAGGTCACCATCAACTGCCACCGGTTCCGGGTGATCCAGTAGACTCGGGCCGGGGAATAGCAGACCGGCAGCGGAGGTGGGGCCAAAGCAGGTTCACCCGAGCCGACCCCGGGGTTTATCTTCGCCAATCGGTCGGTTCCGGGTTCATCCTTTTCCGGCGCCAGGAGGTCCGCCACCAGTTCGTCCCGAGACGAATCGGACGCGGCCTCGATATGGTAGACGACCGATTCCGGGACGTACAGGCAGGGATGGCCCGTGAGCTGGGCTCTCAGGCTCAGTTCCACGTCCTCCAGGTACATGTAGTAGGTCTCATCGAAGAGCCCGATCCGGTCGAACAGCTCGCGGCGGTAGAAGGCCGCCCCCGCACTGGCCCCCAGGACCGGCCGGCTCTTACGATGGAGTTCGCACGGGTCGCCGCGGCCCCGCTTGAAGGGCATCCCCGTCCGGTCGTAGCCGTCGCCGGCGCTGTCGATCAGGTCCCGGCGGCGGAAGTCCACCATGCGGGAGGCCAGGAACCAGTAGGAGGGGTGACCGTCGAACGCCGCCAGTCCTGCCTCCGCCCAGCCCGGGTCCACCTCCGTGTCGTTGTTCAGGAGCGCCACGTAGTCGGAGTTGCAATGGAGGATGCCCCGGTTCACCGCCCGGGCGAACCCCTGGTTCTCTTCCAGCGCCAGAACCTCCAACCCGGGAAACCGGGTCTCCAGCATTTCCCGGGTCGGGTCGGTCGAGCCGTTGTCCACTACCAGGACCGGGCACCTCACCCGCTGCTTTGCCAGCGATGTGAGGCATCTCTCCAGCAACCGCACCCGGTTCCAGGTGGGGATGATCACCGTCAACCTGGGATCGTACGCGCCCGGCATGCCTATCGTTTCTCCTGCCGGCCTTGAAGCAACCCGAGGTTGTAGTGGTAGCTCATGAGATCCGGATAGAACGAGCTGAGATCCGGCCACCGCCGTTTTTCGGTCCAGGCGCAGATCCACGTCAGGAGTCCCATGCGGAGCCGGTCCCGAAGCCGGTAGCGGGGCAGACGGTCGACGTTGAGAAAGTCCGCCATCTCGGGATGCTTGCCGTAGAAGCTCCAGGCCGACGCGCCGACCCGCCGCTGCCGCCGCACGAAAGCCCGCACCGAGGTCGGATGGTGATGGTGGGCCACCGCCGCGGGATGGTAGACGAGCCGCATCCCCATCCGGCGGAGCCGCCATCCCAGCTCGATGTCCTCCCAGCCGTACTCGCCGAAGTCCTCGTCAAACCCTCCCGACTCACGGAAGAACTCCCGGGCGATGGAGAGGTTGCTGGTATAGAAGAAATTGAAGGGAACGGACGATTTGTCCTCGATCAGCGAGAATCCGAACTGCCACCCCTCCTCCCCCACGTACTCCATGAACCGGGTCCGTGGATACTCCCGGGCCCAGGGCGTGTACCCGATCGCCACCACCCGTTCCTGTTCCTCGTGGACGACCCCGTCGCGGGCCCGCAGATGCTCCTCCACGAAATCGGCCGCCGGAACCGTGTCGTCCCCGAGAAAAACCAGCCAATTTCCTTGGGCCCGCCCCACCCCCAGGTTCCGCGCCGCCCCCTGCTTGCGGTTCTCCTGGTGCAGGTAGATCAACGGCGCCGGATACTCCGCCGAGACCTCCCGAACCCGCTCTGCCGTATCGTCCGTGGACCCGTCGTCCACCACGATCACTTCGTAGGGAACGCCGCTCCCCGAGTCGTCCACGGCGCGCTCCGCCAGCGTCTGCCGGCCGAGTGCTTCCAACGTCCGGACCAGGATCCGGGAGCGGTTGTAAGTCGGAATGATGACGCTGACTCGCATGGATGGAACAAGTTTACCGGAGAGGAACGAACAGGAGGGGAGACTGGGAGGGGACAGGCGACTTTCTTGTCGACTGACTCGTGATCGATCAATCTGTCCTTGCGGCAATGGAATCACGCAGGCCCTTCAGGAGGCCTTCAATGTGTGCCACGCGTTCCCGGATCTGAGCGAATCCATCCTGGAGTCGGCTGATGTCGGACTTCAGCCAGGCAAACAGGGAGATCATCAAACCCCCCAATGCGATAGAGGCAACGATGATTCCAATAAGTTCCGGGCTCATTTCTATTGCTCCTTGCGGCATGTGTCGCCGGGAACTGCTCCGCAACCCATGAACAGAGGCTGACTTCGAATTGTACAGTCAATCATGGTAACGCTCCCATCCAAGAAAAGACGAACGGAGGGGGACATTCTTGTCCTCCGTTCTACAATTCGCCCGGTTGGAAGACGCTGCGCGGAGTGGGGACTACCGTCCCCCCAAGACCCCCCTGTCGGCGGTTGGAAACCGCCGCTCCTATCGGGATCGTTCGCTTATTCTTCGCGGCAGTCGTTGTATAGTTTGAACGTCGACATTCGCCGGAGGATGGAGAAGATAGGAGGGGCGATTTCTAATCGCCCGTTCTTCGATTCGCCCGATTGGAAGACGCTACGCGGAGTGGGGACTTCGTCCCCCCAAGACCCCCCTGTCGGCGGTTGGAAACCGCCGCTCCTATCGAAGTCGTTCGCATGTTCTTTGCGGCAATCGTTGTATAGTTTGAGGGGCGACAATCGCCGGAAGATAGAGAAGAGTCGAAGATGAATGTTGACCTGATCAGCGTCCTGGTGGCCGTAGTGGCGGTAGGAACCGGTTTGGCCGGGCTGATATTGGCCAGTTGGCGAGGGGTCCGGCAGGAAATGCGGGACATGCATCGCGAGGTTCAAGGGCTGCGGCAGGAGACGCGGGAGGAGTTCCACGGAGTCCGCCAGGAGATACGGGACATGCGCAACCACATGGGGCGGGTCGACTCCCACATCGGCGAACTCCGGGAACGCATCGGTCGGGTCGAAGGATTGCTGCAGGGACTGCGGGAGTTCTTCGTCCGCCGCACCGTCTCCTAGGAGGGGCGATTTCCAATCGCCCGTTCTTCGATTCGCCCGATCGGAAGACGCTGCGCGGAGTGGGGACTCCGTCCCCCCAAGACCCCCCTGTCGGCGGTTGGAAACCGCCGCTCCTATCGAAGTCGTTCGCATGTTCTTTGCGGCAATCGTTGTATAGTTTGAGGGGCGACAATCGCCGGAAGATAGAGAAGAGTCGAAGATGAATGTTGACTTGATCAGAGTCCTGGTCGCTGTGGTGGCGGTCGGAGTCGGCCTGGCTGGACTGATGTTGGCCAGTTGGCGAGGGGTCCGGCACGAAATGCGGGACGTGCGGCAGGAAATGCGGGATATGCGTCAGGAGATACGGGACATGCGCAGCCACATGGGACGGGTCGACTCCCACATCGGCGAACTCCGGGAACGCATCGGTCGGGTCGAAGGATTGCTGCAGGGACTGCGGGAGTTCTTCGTCCGCCGCTCCTTCGGCGGCAAGAAAACCGCCGCTTCATCTACACCGCTCGATTGACGTAGTCGAACGCTCGGAGGCAGGCGACCTTCAACCCCTCCCGCCGGGCGGTGCGGAAGAACCGCTTCGTCAGACCGGGCGGGCCGGGAGGATGCAGACCAGCCTGAGTCCCCAGCCAGCGGAGCGAATGCAACTCCTTTTCCAGTGACCGGATCTTTTCTCGCAGCGACCCCGGCAGGGATTCCAACGAAGCGGCGCTCGGCCCCAGATCCAGCAACGACTCCAACCCCAGCAGTTCCAGGAACTCCAGTTCCTCCCTGACGTATTCCGGGTCCTCCACGATTCGCCGGAGGGGATCTCCGAACAACTCCATGATCTCCCGGTCGCTCCGGCGGCGAAGCGCCTGCACCCGTCGGCGTTTCTCCAGCAGCCGGGGCAGCGACTGCAGCACGTCGTCCACGGCCACCAGGTGGTTCAACGAGTCCAGGAGTTGGGACTCTGCGGTTGCGTCCCCTTCCTCCAGCTTGTGCCGCGTCTCCGACCAGAGGTAGAAGCTCTCCCTGCGCACTCCCGAGAAATGCACCGCCCGCTTCAACGAGAGAAGCAGCGCCAGGGGCACGATCTTCCGGAAGTTCTCCTCGTCGTAGTTCTTGAAGATGGTCAACAGGGCGTTCCGGTGCATCAGATACCGGGTCTTCTCCGGCGCCTGGGTCTCCAAGGTGGCATGCCCGCGGTGGCGCACCGCCGAATCGGGGGCCATGACCACCCGGTGGCCCGCCAGCCAGAGCCGCCAACCCAGGTCCACGTCCTCGTACAGGGCGAAGAAATCGGAATCGAACCCTCCCACCTCCAAGAAGACCTTCCGGTCGACCAGCATGGCCCCGCCGCAAGGAAACAGGACCTGGTCCCGGCGTGGCGCTTCCTCGACGGGCAAGCCCAGGTCCTCCTGCAGGCCGTACCCCAGGTAATGCAGGGAGGAGCCGTTGTAGTCGATGCGCCGCCCCTCCCAGTCCAGGATCCGGGACGCCACGCACGGGGTCCGGGGCGCCAGCCGCTCCAGCGCCGCGGTCAGCCAGTCCGGTTCGGGGCGCATGTCGTTGTTGATGAAGGCCACGCAGGATCGCCGCGCCGTCTCGGCCCCCAGGTTGCAGGGTTGCGCGAAGCCGCGGTTCACCCCGTTTTCCAGCAGTTGGACTTGGGGATAGCGCTTGCGGAGGAATTCCTGGGAGCCGTCGGTGCTCCCGTTGTCCACCACGATGACCTCGCCCGGTTCCAGCGCCAGCAGGGGAGGGAGCAGCGTGGACAGGTGAGACTTCCCGTTCCAGTTGATGGTGACGACCGAGACGTCACCGGGGGATGGGGACATGGCGCGATTGTACGATAAGGCGTTCCAATTTTGCGTCCGGCACCCGCCGTTCCTTCTGAATGCGGCGCCTCAGCCGCAGCGTCTCGGGAAGCCAACGCAGGTTCCAGGCCAGGTTTCCCAACTGCGCCCATTTTCGTCGCGGCGGCTGGCGCAGGGTCATGAGGTCCCAGAGGGCGCGGACCAGGTTGCCGCCCTCGTAGTTCTTGAGCAGGGCGCGCATGTTGTGCCGCTCTCCCAGGATCTCCCGCCAGAGGAGCCCCCGGTCCTCCCGGGTGGAGGCGCTCAGGTGATGGTAGGCAACCGCCCTGGGCGCCGTGACCACCCGGAACCCCCGCAGCCAGAGCCGCCAGCAGAGGTCCACGTCCTCGTGGTACATGAAATAGCGCGAGTCGAATCCGCCCGCCTCCCGGAAACGGGACCGGTGGAACAGGGCGGCGCCGGCGCAGGCGAAGAGGACCTCCCGGCTCTGGTCGTACTGGCCCCGGTCCTCCTCCCCCATGCCCCGGTCCCAGGTGTAGCCCAGCCGGTTCATGCAGCCCCCCACTCCGTTGAGCCGGTGGGGCTGGTCGTAAAGCCTCAGCTTGGAGGAGACGGCGGCGACGGAGGGGACCGTCTCGGCTGCGGCGACGAGTTCTTCCAGCCAGTCCGGTTCCAGCCGGAGGTCGGTGTTGAGCAGGACCAGCCAGGTCCCGCGGGCCGCGTCGGCGGCCAGGTTGGCGGCCCGGGAAAAGCCCAGGTTCCGCTCCTGCGGAAGCACCCGGACCCACGGAAACTCCCGGCGCACGTAGGCGACGCTGTCATCCCGGGAGGCGTTGTCCACCAGCAGGGCCTCCAATGGCCGGCGGGTCTGAAGTTCCAGGGAACCGAGCAGCTCCTCCAGGTAGGAGCGGCCATTGTAGTTGATGATGACGACAGAAGCGGGGACCGCTGGGCCGGTTTCGGCCGGCCGGACCTCTCCCCGGGACGGAACCGGTTCGGGCGGCGGAGGCGGTCCCATCACCGGCGTCTCAGCTTGTCCCGGAGGCGGAGACCGGCCAGTTTCCAAAGGGGGACATCGTTACGCAGGCGCCGGATCTCCCGGCGCAGCAGCCGGATCAGCTTCTGACGTTCGTTGATGAGAAAACGGGTGTTCAGCCAAGCCTCGTCCCGTTCCTGCAGCAGCTCCCGGAGCCGTTGGTGCAGGCTTGGAAACTGGGCGTGCCGGGCCATCTCCGAGAGGCCGCAGGGAGACTCTGCGCCGGGGTCGTGCCCCGGGATCAGCGCCGCCAGCGAGCTCCGCTGACCTTCCGAGAGAGGTGCCTTGGAGATCAGGAAAAGGGTCCGGTAGGACGGTTCGGACAGGTCCGGAACGTAACAGGCCTGGTTGTAGAGGCGGTTCAAGGCCGTCATGGAGGTGGTGTCGTTCAACTGGAAATAGTGCTGGGTCAGCACCTGCATGGCCCGCCAGCGCGGCAGGTAGCCGCTGGGGAAGCGATGGACCTCATAGCCGGGCCGGTCCCCGAAGTAACTCTCCACCAAGTCGTGGGTCGGCAGCCCCAGGGTCCGGTGCTCCTCCAGGAAGCGGCGGGTGTCCAGCAGTCCCTCGGCCAGTTCCTCCTCGGTTCGTTCCACGTCCGGCGTGGAGAAGGGCGCGCCGATCAGGATGAAGGAACGGGCGACACGGTCCAGTTCCGAGAGGAGGTCGGGCCGCCGCTCCGGTTCCAAGTGCTCCAGGACGTCCAGGGAAAGAACCAGGTTGAAGGAGCCGTCTTCGAACGGCTGCTCCCAGGCCGGAGCCGGAGCGTGATCCGGATGATCGCAATGCCTCAGGTCGGTGGTTCGGACTTGTACGGGCGCGTCCGTTTCCAGCTCGGCAAAGAAGTCGGCTGTGGTGGCCAGGTGCCCGTCCTGGTCGCCCAACAGGCCGCCCACGTCCAGGATGGGACCCCGGGTCAACCGGGAACCCACCTGGGCCGCAAGGTGGTAGCGCTGGTAGAGGTCGAAGGGAAGGCCCAGGACCAGGTCCTCCCGGGAACAGGGCTCGGCGTCGATCACCACGTCGTGGATGCGGAGTTCCGGACCCAGGGGAGAGGGTTCGAAGATCAGGTGGTGCCCGCCGGTGGCGACGGTGACCGGGGGAAGCTCGACCATCGTGTTCGTCCGCTCCGAGCCGAGATGGATCTCGGCCAACGTGGAGCTGCCGGCCCGGACCCGCAGGGTGGTGAAGTCGGGCGAGGAGGAAACGGAGAAGCGGGCCGTGCAGCGGACCGGTCCGGCCAGCCGGTTCATGAGGTAGAGAGCCGAGGAATTTCCCCGCATGCCCCGGGAGCCGGACTCCAAAGCCGACCAGCCCCAGCGGGGCAGAGCCTCCAGGGGACCGTTGACGGAGACGAAGTCCGGTTCGGAGCCGTGGTCGTCGTGCCGCAGAGCCGCCGTCCGCTCCGCCATGGGGGATCCCTTGAACGCCGCCAGGAACTGGAAGTTCCAGGGAGTCACGGAGAATCGGCAGGTCACGGCCAGATCGAGCTCCTCCAGGGCCGAGATCCAGAAGGAGGGGGGACGCGCGAAACAGTGGGTCGGATCCGGCCGCGGGGAATGGAGAGGGTCCGGGGTGGCGCCTGCGATGAGTCCGTGGGGATGCAGGACGCGGACCGCCTCCCGGAGGCAGGCGCGCGGGTCCGGAAGGTGCTCCAGCAGGTCGAACAGGGTGACGACATGCGCGGAGCCGCCGGCAAAAGGGAGCGCCTGGGCGTCACCCTGCACCAGAAAGGGGCGCGCCGGAGGGTGTTGGGAGAGGGCGTAGTCGCTCAGGTCCAAGCCGACCGCCCGTCGGCCGGAGCTCCGGACCGCCTCCGTCAGATACCCGTAAGCGCAACCCAACTCCACCCACAAGCCGCGGGGCTGGATGGCCGCAAGCAACTCGATCCACGGGTTCCAATCCGGATGCGCCCGAGCGTAACCCTCCGGAGCGTACTCGCCGGTCTTGCCGTGGAAGTAGTCGTGATCGTAAAGGTCGCGGGGTCGCCGGAGGCCGGAAGAATCGTCCGAACTTCCCCTCCCGGCTCCCATGGCTGGCCAGCAAGATATCACGGCGCCAAAACCGATTCCACGACAGGAGCGGCGACTTTCAGTCGCCGACCAGGGGGGATTAGGGGGGACGATAGTCCCCACTCCGCGTAGCGTCTTCCAGTCGGGCGAATCGAAGAACGGGCGATTAAGAATCGCTCCTTGGTGGTTCCACCTGTGCCAAAACCCTGATCAGACGCTCCGGGAGTTCGGCGATTGGAAACCGCCGCTCCAGTGATGCTCCATCCGGACCGCCCCCCGATCCCTTCCCCGGAAGCGCACGTTGAACGGAATCGAGCTCCAGCTCCCCGGCTCCGGCTCCTCGGAATGGGAACACGCGGCAACCAGAACCCGATATCCACCCGCCAGGAGCGGCATTTTCCGCAGCGTCATCCGCCCCAGGTAACGGCCGCCGCCCAACGACTGCAGTTCTTCAATGCTGCGGGTCCGAATTTCGTGGATGGTGAGGCCGTCGTCTCTCCGGATCGCCATCCGAAGGCCGGGGCGGCCCTGGAAACCGGACGCAAACTCGGCGGCGATCTCCAGCCGCAAGGTCTCACCGGTCCGGAAGGTCTCGCATCGGGACCCCGAATCGTCCTCCAGCCGGAGGCTTTCGATTCTGCAATTCCGTTCGGAGCCGGAACCGGCGGTGTCGGCGCTCACGTCGCGAGGAGCCGACGCTTGCCCCAGAAATCGGCCGTAGTCCTCCACCACCGTGACGGCATCGCCTTGGGATTGGGGCCGTCCCTTCCGGAGCCAGATCGCCTCCTCGCACAGGGTCTTGATCTGGTAGAGGTTGTGGGAGCAGATCACGATGGCGGCTCCCCTCTTCTTGATGGACAGGATCCGGTCCGTGCACTTTTTCTGGAAGGACTGGTCTCCCACCGCCAGCGCCTCGTCGATGACCAGCACGGAAGGATGGAATCCGGTGGAGACGGCGAATCCCAAGCGGACGTACATGCCGGCGGAATAGGTCCTCAGCGGCCGGTCGATGAAGTCCCCCAACTCGCTGAAAGCCACGATCCGGTCCTCCGCCTCCCGGACCCGGTCCGGATTCAGGCCCATGAGCGCTCCGCTGAACCGGATGTTCTCGCGGCCGCTGAACTCGGGATGGAACCCGGCTCCCAGGTCCAGCAGGGCGCCGACACGTCCGTCCACCTCCACCCATCCCGAGGTGGGGAGGGCGGCGCCCGACACGAGCTTCAGCAGGGTCGTCTTGCCCGAACCGTTCCGGCCGACGACGCCCAAGGCCTGCCCCGCCTCGACCTGGAAGCTGATCCCCTCCAGGGCACGGATCTGGTGAGCCGAATCCTTTCCTGTGAGGATCTGGCGGAGAAGGCTCCGGGGGTTCCAATGCGACCCGTAGAACTTGGAAAGGCAGTCGGCCCGGACGGGGGGTCTCACAACAGGTCTACCAACTGGTTTCGGGTCCGGTCCAGGACGAACCGTCCCAGAAGATAGAACCCGAGGGACAGGACACCCCAGTAGAGCAGCCCCCAAACGGAGGGTTCCGGAGCGCCCAGGAAAGCGAACCGGTAGGCCTCCACCATGTGGGTCAGGGGGTTCAGGGAGAGGAGGGACTGGTAGGGTTCCGGGGCTCGGCTCCGGGGATAGACGATCGGAGTGACCCAGAACAAGGCCATGAAGAGAGCTCCGAGGAGCTGGGCCACGTCGCGGAAGAAGACGTTCAAAGACGCGGCCATCAAGGCCACTCCGTAGGTCATGAGGATTTGGATCGCGAAGAGGGGGAAGATCAGGATCAGGAACCGGAAGTCGGTCAGTTGGGTGACCGCCAGCACCACGAGAAAGACGACCGTCCCCAGGAACTGGTGCACGACAGCCGAGACCAGGACGCTGAAGGGAAGGGCCTCGAGCGGGAATCGCTGCTTCTTGATGATGTTGGCGTTCTCGATGAAGGTCCGGGCGGAGCGGACGACGCCCTCTTGAATGGCCATCCAGGGAAGCAGCGCGGCGAAGAGATTCAGTGCGAAGACCCCGGTGGAGGACTCGGGTCCGAACCGGACCTCCAGCACCAGCGCGAAAACCAGCGTGTAGAGCGCCAGTTGCAGAGCCGGATTCAAAATGGACCAGAATAGGCCGACCACGGAGCCCACATAGCGGCTCCGGATGTCCCGGGACACCAGTTCACGAATCAGGTGCCTGTGGCGAAGAAGCGAACTCAACATGGTCCCGAGCCATTATAGTTCACCCCTGGCCGACGGCATTTGAGTCCCCATGGGAGGGGCGATTTCCAATCGCCTGTTCTTCAAGCAGGGAGAGGCGATTTCCAATCGCCTGTTCTTCGCCAAATTGTCAATCCGGAGTCCGTCGGTTGGAAACCGCCGCTCCATTCGGCGGTTGGAAACCGCCGCTCCCCCCCCCAACTTCAGCCGAGTGGATTGACCCATCGCAGTCCCGAAAATCGAGCCATGTCCGCGTCGGTCGAGTGGAGTTCCGCCTGGTGTTCTATGGCCAAGGCGGCGAGATGCGCATCGGTCGTCAAATTGCCGCCGCCGCCGGACTCCTCGAGGAGATCGAAAAAGATGTCCGCGTGGCGAATTCCGGGATGGATGAGAATCGTCTGCGGTCGATCGAGCCAAGACCGGACGCGGGTGCAGGCACCCCTCATGTCGAGAGGGTTTTCGAGGATTCCCGGGTGCGTGGCAATGCGAATGAAACCCAGGACAGACACCCACGGAAGGCCAACGCTGATGGTCCCATTCATCAGGGCCTCCCACCATCTTCGCGCCTCGCCGTGTCGCGGAA
Source organism: Acidobacteriota bacterium (assembly GCA_965231825.1). Taxonomy (GTDB): domain Bacteria; phylum Acidobacteriota; class UBA6911; order RPQK01; family JAJDTT01; genus JAJDTT01. The sequence goes on from OZ246889.1 coordinate 1,479,856, forward strand.
AGTCCGAATTATGTGCGTGCAGCAGCAGGTTGACGTCGGGAATGATCACGGCCGGCCCGTTTGACCCAGTTCCTGCGCCTCCAGCTCGTCGACAAGCTGATTGAGCCGATGGATGTCGATACCCGGCTTGAACCCGAAGGCGTGGGGTTTCACCTCGTATCGAGATGTCTGAGGTGTTTTGCCCTGCATCCCCAGACCAACTCGCAAGGCATCGTTCACGACGGCTTTCATGCTCCTGTCGGAACGCCGAATTTCCCGCCGAAGGAGCTGTACCACGTCCGGTTCGATCGTTAACGTCGTCCGCATGGGAGGCATCATGATGACTCCCATGCCTGATGTCAAGATGAGTAGAGCCGATAGGCATTCACCCCGGCAACGCCAATCGAAGGATAGAGGTGGCAATCATCCGCGTTATGGATTGTCTGGGGAGGACCGGACTGAACGTCCGGTCCCTCACGAAACGCCGGTTCGGATCTCCGTCGATTGAGTGTGGGGACCGTTAGTAAACATGTGGCAAACGACACGAAGAATTGGTGGCTGGAAAGCTTCGAGTCCTCTTTAGATCGGTCTGGCACCATTGATGTATGGCACAACCGCCTGCCCCATTGGCACAAACCTGAACACTTCGTATTCGTGACTTGGCGACTGGGAGACTCTCTACCCCAAGTCAAATTGGATCAGTGGCGCGAAGAACGCAGATTCTGGTTGAAGGACCATCCTCGACCCTGGGATGCGCGGACAGCGAAACGATACGTCAATCAATTCTCTCGACGAATCGAGGACTGGCTGGATCAAGGGAACGGGTCCTGCCTTCTGAAGGATCCGGCCTTGGCCCAGGTCGTGGCTGACTCACTGCGGCATTTCGATGGCCGGCGTTACGAACTGGCTGCCTTCGTCGTGATGCCCAACCACGTCCATGTGTTGTTTCGTCCTCTTGGCTCTCATCATCTCAGAGACATCGTCAGATCCTGGAAGGGATTTACGGCCTATGTGATCAACCAGAAGACCGGAAATTACGCCAAGATCTGGCAGAAAGACTATTGGGATCGGTTGATCCGGCACCCTCTGCACTTCATGAAGTGCCTGGAATATATTCGCGAGAACCCAAAAAGGGCCGGATTGAGAGAAACGGAGTTCCTCCTCTTCGAGAAGTCAAAACCCCAACCATAGCGCCGCAGGAGCGGCGACTTTCTTGTCGCCGATTGGGAGCGGCGGTTTTCTTGCCGCCGATCAGGGGGGGTTAGGCTGAAGTTCCAGAGGTGAAGTCGAGTAACCCTTTCATTTGTCTCGACTTAGGTATTTTTCGCCTGTAGCTTGTGTGGCTACATCAAGGTTTTACCCCCAACAGTTGGAACGCCCGTCGCTGCAACTCGGTGGGTTGCGTCTTGAGCACGAACCTGTCCTCACGATTCTCCACCTGCATCGTATTGTGAGCCAGTGTGCCCAAGTCCTGCAGCAAGGTCCGGAAGCTGTGCACCGGAAGATCGTCCTCGGTTCTCTTGCGTGACGCCTTGTCTCGCGCCTTGCGGGAACGAACGGCCGGGGCCACTGCGCTTGAGCGCTCCTGCTCGGCGGCGGCGCGGTCGTGGTCATCAAACAGGATCGGCGCCAAGGCTTGGCGCATGTGCCATTCCACGTAATAGGCCAGCAGGCACAGGAACACGTGGGAACGCACCCGGTCCGGGCGCCGGTGGTGGAGGGGCCGGATTTTCAGATCCACCGACTTCATGCAGCGGAAGGCCTGCTCCACCTTGGAGAGGTCCTTGTAGGCCCGCACCGTCTCGTCCGCAGTGAACCATTCCGGGTCCACATTCGTGCGCACGATGTAGATCCCGTCCAAGGCCTCCTCGACCGCCAAGGTCTCCGGGTTGCGCCGGAACTCGAACGAGGTCTCGGTGATCTCGGTGATGAAGTGTTTCGCCATCTTGTGCTTGTGGATCTCGCGCCCCACGCGCACTCCGATCTTGTCCTCACCGCGCAAGGCCCATTTGGGACGCCGGGTGGCCTCGACGATGGCCTTCAGCTTCTTCTCGGTGGCCGCCAGCAGCTCTTGGCGCTTGCGGCGGCGCCGATAGGCCAACAGTGGGTTGTAGCAGACGATCAGCCGGTCGTCGGGAAACAGATCGCTCGTGACCTCGGCCAGGTCCCGCTGATCGAACAAAGACGGCTGCACCGTGCCTTTCTTGACCAGGCTCCGGATAGTGGGGGCCCGCAGCGCCGTGATCCAGTGCAGCCCCTCGACGCCTTGCAGATCCTCCCGAATGCGAGCTGCGGTCAACATTCCCCGATCTCCCACCAACACCACCCGCCGCAACCCGAAACGAGAACGGATCTTGTGCACTTGCGACGCTACCGTACTCGGGTCACCCGTCGAGCCCTTGAAGACCTCGACCGCCACCGGACAGCCTTCCGGAGAACACAACAACCCGATGACAATCTGCAGCTTGCCCCGCTTGCCGTCGCGCGAGTAGCCGCGCTGGGCCAACTCGCAGCGGCGACCCTCGAGGTAACAGGACGTGACGTCGTACAACACGAGCGTGTTCTCCCGCAGATGGCGCCGGGCCAGGGCGTTCTCGACCGCCTGCTGGCGGGGACCCAGAAGCCGGTCCATGGCCCCGTAGATCTCGTTTTCGTCGACGGTGCCGAGACCGAGGGCGTCCGAGAGGGTGGAGAGGGCGGTCTCGCTGGAGAGCGCCCGGGCGGTGGCCAGCTTGGACTGGGCGTCGATGACCCGGGCGACGATCAGAGCGACGATCAGATCCCGGTCCCGGCTCCGGGTGCGGGCCAACAGAGTATCCAGCTTGAGTTTCTTGAGGGTGGCCAGGACGGCGGCGACGTGGCCATGGGGGAGAGAGCGGGTGCAGTGGAAGAGGTCTTCGGGGTTGACGAAGGTCTCGCCCTTGAGGGCTCGGCGGATGAGATTGATGATGGGGTCGGAGAGATGGGAGATGTTGCCGAGGGTTTCATGTTTGACGCGGCCGTCCTGGCGGAAGGTGCGACGGAGGAGATGGGTACGGTAGACCTTGTTTTTGTACCGGCGAGTGGTGGTGGCTACGTGAACGGCACGACCTCTTTTAGGCATGCCAGTAATTATATAGATACTGGAGTATACTGTCAAGTATATTAGTGGCTACACACTCACCCCGGAATCTACCCCTAACTGCCATGAATGCTACAAGTTGTCCTAGAGTGGCTGCTGGAACTTCAGGTTAGGGGGGACGGAGTCCCCACTCCGCGGAGCGTCTTCCAACCGGGCGATATGAAAAATGGAGGACAGGAATGTCCCCTACAGAAGAGCAGGCGACAAGAAAGTCGCCTGTCCCAATGGGCGGCAAGAAAACCGCCCCTCCCAATGGGCGGCAAGAAAACCGCCCCTCCTATCCGGCGCCAAGAAAATTGCTTCTACCAGGCGGCGCTTCCGTCGCGGACCGCTTGGCTATTTCGCAGGCGCTTGATCTGCGTATGTTTGGGCTGTGCGAACTCACCCCCGTCCAGCGGTGGCTTCCCCTCGTTCACCCGTCGGGTTCCCACGCTATCGAGGCGGTCGAGTCGAGGCGCCCCCTCCAGCGCCTCGAGGTCGGCGTCGAAGTACTCGAACCAGGGGAGTCCGGCCTCGGTGTAGTCGGAGGCGGTGGGCGGTTCGTACGGCGGCGCGAATCCGGTCACCGTCCGGTATTGCCCGCTGTTGAGCAGGTGGACGAAGCAGCGCGAGCGGACGTTCCGCTCCCAGGCAGAGAATCCGTAGTCGTCGGAATAGACCTCCTGGCGCATCATCCCGCCGGGCGCAAGACCCATTTCGATGGAACCCGGCATGTCACGACAGACGACCTCAGCTTTGTAAAAATCGACCCGATTGGCCTTCAGTCTCTCGTACCGCGACGCCTTCATCGGATAGGCAACGATCTGCAGGCCGCCGTGCTCCGCGGCGCCGGTCAACTGCTCCTCGGCCGTGTAGCCCTGCCCGAGGGGCATGGCGACGAACTGCCGGATCAGGCCCTTCCGCACAGAGAACCCGTCGAGCCAGGGCTGGTCCGGGATCACGACATAGTCCTGGGGCCTCCGGTTCAGCTCATTGCGGAACGGTTCTCCCGTGACGGCGTCGATCTTCCCGGCGGACACCTTGACGGCCATGGGGTAATCCCCATCGAAAGAAATCCAGAGCGCTTCCGCCTGATACATGGGCATGAAGACACCGCCGTGGTCGCTCCACCGCTGCGGCAGCCGATCGGCATAGTCGTCGACGTGGTGCAACGGAAACTCTCCCAGGCCCGGGGGCAGGGGATACTCGCGGTCGTCGTCCGGAATCCGCAAGGTCCGCACAAACGAAATCGAGCCCACGGCTTCCCGATGGACCTCGGGAAAGCTGAAAGTCAACGTATCGTTTCGTAGTTCAATCATTTTTTCCTCCTGATCCTGTTTCCTCACGCTCCAATTGCCTGTCTTTCACCAGTCACCGTCCCGGATCTCCCTCGCGACCCTTAGCACCGCGTGATCCGGCGCCTCCCGGAGCTGACGCAGCAGATCGGCGAAGAGCTTGGGACGGAGCATCACGATCTCTTGCAGGTCCTGGGAAACCTTCCCTGCCATCGCCAACAGGACATCGGCATCCTCGTCCAACTCCCTCGCGAGCCGGCGGATGGTCCGCTCCGACGGAGGCGGCGTCTGTCCCCGCTCGATCTTGCTCAGGTAGGCCGGCTCGATTCCGACGCGACCGGCCACCTGCCGCAACGAGAAAGTCCGGTCCTCGCGCCGCCGCCGCTCGCGAACTTCTCGAAGGTAATTTCCAAACGCCATATCGACCCTCGGACGAACTGAATGGTCCGTCGTTCGAGTGTGTACTGTATACTACACACTACATGTGACAAGCTTCAAGTCGTCCGAGTGGAAGACGCTTCGCGGAGGGGGGACTGCCGTCCCCCCTGGACCCCCCTGAAGATCGGCGCCTGAAAGACGCCGCCCCAGACGCCACTCCCAATCGGCGGCAAGAAAACCGCCGCTCCCAATCGGCGACAAGAAAGTCGCCGCTCCTTCCGGTGTGCTAGAATCAGCCGCGAAAATCCGCCCATGAGATTGATCTCCATGGTGATTCCCCTGTTCAACGAGGAGGAATCGCTCCCTGAACTCTACCAAGGCATCGTCCAGGAGCTAAGTTCGCACCCCGGCGGATTGGAGATCATCTTCGTCGACGATGGCAGCACCGACGGCTCTTTCTCCACGCTGAAACGGCTCCAGCAACGCGACTCCCGGATCCGCATCGTCCGGTTCCGCCGCAACTTCGGGAAGTCGGCGGCTCTCGCGGCCGGATTTCGGTATGCCCGGGGGGAGGTCATCGTCACCATGGACGCGGACCTTCAGGATCGTCCCCACGAGGTGGGCAAGCTGCTGACCAAGCTGGAGCAGGGGTTCGACCTGGTCTCCGGCTGGAAGGTCACGCGCCGGGACCCGTGGCGCAAGCGCGCCGCGTCGCGAGTCTTCAACTTCGTCACCGGTCTCCTGACGGGAGTCCCGCTCCACGACCTCAACTGCGGACTCAAGGCCTATCGCCGGGAGGTGATCCAAGAGGTGAAGGTCTACGGCGAGATGCACCGGTTCATTCCGGTCCTGGCCAGCTACCGCGGCTTTCGGATCGGGGAGGTCGCGGTGGACCATGCTCCCCGCGCATACGGGCGCAGCAAGTACGGCGCCGGCCGCTTCCTGGGCGGTTTCTTCGATCTCCTGACGGTGATCATGTTGACGCGGTACAACAGCAAGCCGCTGCACGTCTTCGGGATTCTGGGAGTCGTCCTGCTCCTGGCCGGCTGCGCCATCCAGGCCTATCTCACCGTGGGCTGGTTTCAGGGTCGCTGGATCGAGGACCGGCCCCTGTTCATGCTGGGAATCCTGCTCCTCATCATGGGCGTCCAGTTCATCTTCTTCGGGCTCCTGGCCGAGATGATCGCCTACTCCTCCCGCAGGGAAGGGGATTACTCGGTGCGCGAAGTCCGGGTGGTGGAACCGGAGGAGGCCAGTTCCAAGTCCCTGGTCTCTCTGCCCGGATGAGAATCGCCCTCCTGGGTCCGGCCCATCCCCTGCGCGGCGGAATCGCCCAGTACACCGCATCCCTGTACGGTGAGCTGGAGCGGCGCCACCAGGTGCGCATCTATTCCTTCCGGAAGCTCTATCCGCGGCTGTTGTTTCCCGGAAGCTCGGAATTGGACCGGAGCCCCAGCGCCTGGCGGGTGCCCTCCGAAAGGCTCCTCCGCCCTCTCTCTCCAGCGAGCTGGGCCGCCGCGGCCCGGAAAGTCGCCGCCTGGGGACCCGATCTGCTGGTCGTCCAATGGTGGCACCCCTTCTTCGCGCCGGCGTACGCCGGCCTGATCCGGCGCCTCCGGAAGCGCTCGGCGGCGGTGATCCTGTTTCTGTGCCACAACGTCTTCCCCCACGAACGCATGGGAAGCCGGCGGCTTGAGACGATGCTGGTGAGGATGGCCTTTCGCCGCGTGGACGGCTTCCTGGTCCAGTCCCGGGACCTGGCCCGGCAGGTGCGGGAACTCCGGCCGAACGCGCCGGTACGCAGGGTCCGCCATCCCGCCTATTCCTTCTACCGGCGGTGGGATTCCGAATCGCCCGGACCGGGTGAGACGCCCCGCATCCTCTTCTTCGGAAACATCCGGGCCTACAAGGGGCTCGACGTCCTCATCGAGGCCTTCGCCCGGGTTCGCCGGGAGCTGGAGGCGGAGCTGGTGGTGGCAGGGGAGTTCTATTCCGATCCTCGCCCTCTGAAGGAACGGGTCCGGGCTCTCGGACTCGACGGCCATGTCTCCTGGACCGGCGCCTATGTGCCCAACCGGGAGGTGCCCGCCCTCTTCCGCCGCGCCCACGTGGTGGCGCTTCCCTACCGGAGCGCGACCCAGAGCGGGATCGTCCCCCTGGCCTACCAGTTCGGGGTCCCGGTCATCGCCAGCGACGTGGGCGGACTCTCGGAGGTGGTGCTGGACGGCAAGACCGGTCTCCTTTGTCCGCCCGGAGATTCCGAACATTTGGCGCGTCTCCTGGTAGATTACTTTCGCCGGAATTTGAGACAACGGTTCCAGCCGAACATCCTGGAATTCAACCGGAAGCTGGGTTGGGAACGGGTGGCCGGCCCGATTCTGGAGCTGGCCCGGTCGCTGGGAGCGAACGAGGCCGAGGAGGTCTGACCATGGCGACGCAAAGGAGGGGGGACTTTCCTGTCCCCCTCTTCCGATCGACCCGGCGACGCGAAAATCGCCGGCCCCGCGCCGTTAGAAGGAGGGGCAGAAGCTCCTCCCCGGCCCTCCGAGCCCGTCTCTGGCGGCCGGAACTGCTCTACCCGTGCCTCCTCGTGGCCGTCGTCCTGGGGCTCTACTGGAACACGCTGGGCCACGAGTTCGTCCACGACGACCTCACCCTGATCCAGCAGAACCGGACGGTGACGGAACTGCGCTGGGGAGAAATCCTGAGCCACCGCGTCTACCGGCCGGTCCGCACGCTCACCTACGCGCTGAACTACTGGGCGGGCGGCCTGGACCCCACCGGCTACCATCTCTTCAACCTGCTCCTGCACGCCCTGAATTCGATGCTGGTCTACTGGCTCTTCCGGGCCGTCACCGGCCGCCGGACCCTGGCGCTGGCGGGAGCCCTCCTCTTTGCCGCCCACCCGGTTCAGACCGCCGCCGTGGCCTACGTGTCGGGACGGAAAGACCTGCTGGCCGCCTTCTTCATCCTGGCGGGATGCCTGTCGTTCCTCTCCTATCGGGACTCGGGCCGGCGCCGCTATCTCCTGCTCTGCCTCGCCTGCCTGGTGGTGGGAGTCCTGGCCAAGGAACTGGTCATCGTGCTTCCGGCGCTGCTCCTGCTGCTGGACCTGTGCCGCACGCACCGCTCCGGCGAGCCGGGCCGGGAGCCGCTGACGGTCCGCCTTTTTCGCGCTGTCGCACGATCCCGAGTGGCCTACGCTCTGGGTTTCCTGCTGGCCGCGGCGTCCTTCTACTACGCCCTCTTTCTGAGTCCGGCCAGCCGCATGGAGGGACTCTGGGGCGGGAGCCTGGCGGCCCACGCCGGCACCTGTTTCAAGCTGTTCTCACACTATCTGGCCCTGGCGGTGTTCCCGCATCCCTTGATTGCGGACTACACGGGAGAGGTCTTCCCCCTCTCTCCGGGATTCGCCGACGCGCCGACTTTGCTGGCGGTGCTCCTGCTGGCGGCCTTCGCCGCCGTCGCCGTCCGGGTTTTCCCGTCCCGTCCCCTGGTTTCGCTGGGGATGGGCTGGTTCCTGACGGCGTTGGCGCCGGTGCTCCAGGTCCTCCCCTTCCACGAGTTGGCGGCCGACCATTTTCTCTACGTCCCGCTGATCGGAGCTTCCCTGCTGGGAGGGGTGGCGGTGGATTACGCGTCCCGCGAGCGGGGTTTCCGGGAGCTGGCCGTAGGGGTGCTGGCCCTGGTCATTGTCGTATTCTCGGTGCGCACGATGGGGCGCAATCGGGACTGGGCCAACGTGGAAACTCTGTGGCGGACGACGTTGGACCAGACTCCAGGGTCCTACCGCGCCCACAGCAATATGGCGGTCACCTACATGGGGAAGCGGCAGCTGGACCTGGCCCTGAAACACACACTGAGAGCCTTGGAGCTCAACCCCGGCCGGGACCTGGAATGGAGCAATCTGGGCGCTCTGTATGTCCAGTTGGCCGAGCGCGCACGGGCGCGGAAGGAATACGATCTGGCCTCGAGTCTGCTGGACAGGTGCCGTGAGGCGGCGGGAAGAGCCATGGAGAGAGGCGGCTCGAATTTCATGAGCGTGGCCAATATGGGGAACTGCTACGAGAAGGCCGCCGAGGTCGCCATCGCGACCGGTGATCTCGAACAGGTGCTGCCGTTGCGCCAGAAAGCCTTCGGCTACTTTCAGAGGGCTCTCAAGTTCCGGAACCGCGAACCCGCCGCCCGCATGGTCTGGCTGTCGGTCGGCGGACTCTTCCTGGACCAGGCTCGCTACGCCCACAATCGGGGCGTCGCGGCGTTTAACGAAGGTCGCTTCATGAGGAAGAAGGAACTGGACACGGAAGCCAATGAGCTCTACGAGCAGGCAATCGTCTATCTGAAGAAATTCGTGGAGGCCTATCCCGGGAGCCGGCCGGGACAGCTCAACCTGGGCCTCTGCTACGTTCATCTGAGGAAATTCCAGGAGGCCATTCCGCATCTGGAACGCGCCGTCCGGCTCCGGGCCGGGCCGGAGAGCCTGAACCTGCTGGCGCACTGTTACGACCGGACGGGCGACGGCGACCGGGCCGTCGGCCTCTACCGGCAGTCGATTCGCGTCCGGGCCGCAGCGGAGACCCATTTCAATCTGGCAGTTCTGCTCCGGCGCCGGGGCGAGCTGGCGGAAGCGGAGAAAAATCTGAAGCGCGCCCTGAAGTTGTCTCCATCCAAGGACCTGGCCCGCAAAATCGGGATCCTGCGGGACCTCATTCAAGACCATGTATCGAGATCACAAGATCACCGTCGTCATCCCCTGCCTCAATGAGGAGGAGGGGATCCGCATGGTCCTGGAGCGGATCCCCCGGTTCGTGGACGAGGTCATCGTGGTGGACAACGGCTCCACCGACGACACGGCGCAGATCGCCGCCCGTCTGGGGGCCCGCGTGATTCGGGAGGATGTGCGCGGGTATGGCCGCGCCTACAAGACGGGCCTGCTCCACGCCCAGGGGGACATCATCGTGACCCTGGACGGCGATCATTCCTACCCGGTCGACTCCCTCTCCTACCTGATCGAAGCTCTTATCGGCTCCGACGTGGGCTTCGTCTCCGCTTCCCGGTTCCCGGTGCAGAACCCCAAGGCCATGTCCTGGAAGAGCTACATCGGGAACAAGTGCCTGAGCCTGGCGGTCTCGGTCCTGTTCCTGCGCCGGGTCCGGGACTCCCAGTCGGGGATGTGGATCTTCTACCGGGAGGCGCTGGAGAACATGAACCTGGTCAGCGACGGGATGGCCTTTTCCGAGGAGATCAAGATCGAAGCCATGCGTCATGCGCGGATCGGGTTCAAGGAGATCCCCATCAACTACTCGAACCGTGCCGGAGAGGTGAAGCTCCGGCCCTGGAGAGACGGTTGGAGCAACCTGGTCTTCCTCTTCAAGAAACGGTTCGGGGGATGAGCGTGGATCCGGACGCTTCTCTTTCCTGCCCCGTCTGCCGGCATCCCCGTTGCCGCTTCTGGCGCCGCCTGGAGGACCGGTTCTTCCAGGTGACCCGGGAGGCGTTTCCCCTCTACCGCTGTCCCGGCTGCGGACTCCGCTTCCAGCGGGCGGCTGAGGTTGCGGACCGGATCCCCGGCTTCTATCCGCCCGGCTACTGGTGGGACCCGGAAGGGGATCCCCGGGGCGTGGAGGGTCTTTACCGGGAGTGGGTCCTCCGGCGCGACCACCTCCGCTTCGTCCTTTCCGTGGCCCCGCCGGGGAACGGCCGCCGCCTCCTGGACATCGGCTGCGGCAGCGGGACCTTTCTGAAACTGGCACAGGAGGCCGGTTTCCGGGTGCAGGGACTGGAGGCTTCTCCGGAGGCTGGGAAGGCGGCCGAGAAGATCCTGCCCGGCCGGGTGGCGGTGGGAGACGAGGAGGGCCTGATCCGAAGCGGCGCCACCTTCGATGTGCTGACGCTCTTTCACGTCCTGGAGCACCTGCCCCGGCCCCTGGACTACCTGCGCCGAATCCGCCGGCTGATGACCGAAAACGGCGGCCTGGTGATCCAGGTGCCCGATAGCCACAGCATCCAGGCGGCCCTCCTGGGCTCCCGGTGGTACGGTCTGGACTGTCCCCGCCACATCCACAACTTTACGGCGCGGGCACTGGTCGAACTGCTGAAACGCGCCGGCTTCCGGGTGCGCCGGATGCGCCACTTCTCCCTGCGCGACAACGCCGCCGCCCTGGTCTCCAGCCTTTTTCCGTCCCTCGACCCCATGTCTCGGAAGGTGCGCTTGCTACGAGAGGCCAAGCGCGCACGGTCCGTGGGGCTCCCGGTGAGAGAGGCCGTCTACTTCGGACTCTTGATCCTGGCCCAGCCCCTGGCTGCGGCCGAGGCGTCTCTGGGACGCGGCGCCACCGTCACCGTCTACGCCACGCCCGAATCGTAGGCCCCCCTCGTCGGCGCCCTCTTCCCCCCCTGGCACGCGGATTGCTCTGCAGAACGTGGACCGGAATTGTCCAATCCGGCTCCGGGAGAGTAAACTTGCAAGGAGTGTTCCAATGACGTCCGACCTCACGATCATTATCCTTTCACTCGGTGGTCTCATTCTCACCGCCACCGTCAGCCTGGGGGGCCTTATCCTCACTCAGTTGCGGACCAGCCGCCGGGATCTGCACGAACAACTGGCGGTGATCCGTTCGGATCTTCACGATGCGGCGCGTGAACGCGGCGAAATCCGTGACCGCGTCGCCCGGGTCGAAGTCAAACTCACCGACCGCATTGCCCGGGTCGAAGCGTCACTTACCGACCGCATCGCCCGCGTCGAAAACAAACTTACCGAACGCATTGCCCGCGTCGAAGGCAACGTGGACATACTCCGCGAGTACGTCGTAGGAAAAGGACGCAAGGTTGTCTGAGCCCCCTGGCATTCCGGGTCCATGACAGTTGGCCGACAGCAGCGGCGGCTTTCTTGCCGCCGAATGGGAGCGGCAACTTTCTTGCCGCCGACTGGGAGCGGCGGCTTTCTTGCCGCCGAATGGGAGCGGCGACTTTCTTGCCGCCGAATGGGAGCGGCGACTTTCTTGTCGCCGGCTGGGGGCGGCGGCTTTCTTGCCGCCGAATGGGAGCGGCGGCTTTCTTGTCGCCGGCTGGGAGCGGCGACTTTCTTGTCGCCGGCTGGGAGCGGCGGCTTTCTTGCCGCCGAATGGGAGCGGCGACTTTCTTGTCGCCGACTGGGACCGGCGGCTTTCTTGCCGCCGATTGAGAGCAGCGACCCTCCTGTCGCCGATTCTCCGCACCGCAGCAGGAAACTTGTCTCCGTCGTCATCGTGAATTACGGCCGAGCCGAATTGCTCCGTGCCTGCCTGGAATCCCTCCTGGAGCAGACTTGGCCCCGTCTTGAGATCCTGGTGGTCGACAACGGGTCCCAGGACCACAGCGCGGACGTCGTCTCCTCCTTTTCGGGCCGCGGAATAAAGCTCCTGGCCCTCACCGAAAACCGAGGTTTTGCCGCCGCCGTCAATCTGGGGGTCCGGCAGACCGGCGGCGAGCTGGTGGCACTCCTGAACAACGATGCCGTGGCGTCTCCCGAATGGATCGAGCAACTGGTGTCCGGAATCGGCGCCTCGCCGGAGGTCGGTATGTGCGCCTCCAAGATCCTCTTCCACGGGACCGGCGTCATCGACAAGGCGGGTCACCTCATTTTTCCGGACGGCCAGAACCGGGGCCGGGGAACCGGCGAGCCCGACCGGGGCCAGTACGACCGGACTCAGGAGGTCCTCGCGGCCGACGGCTGCGCCGCGCTGTACCGCAGGGAGGTCCTGGAGCAGGTAGGCGGCTTCGACGAGAGCTTCTTCGCCTACGCGGAGGACGCCGACCTGGGGCTCCGGGCGCGCCGGCTGGGTTGGCGTTGCCTCTACGTGCCCGGAGCGGTGGTGCACCACCATCACTCCTCGACGCTCGGTCCCTACGCGCCCCGGAAGATCTACTGGGTGGAGCGGAACCGGCTCTGGCTGGCGCTCAAGAACTTCCCCCTCCCCCTCCTCCTCCTGAACCCCGTCTTCTCCGTCTATCGTCTGGCCTGGAATCTGTGTGCCGCTCTGCTCCGGCGCGGAGCCGCCGGCAACTTCCGCAGCGGACACTCTTTGTGGGTCCTGCTGCGAGTCCAGGTCCGGGCCTACCGGGACGCCCTCGCCGGAGCAGGTCCAATGCTGCGCCAACGCCGCCGGATCCGTTCCACCCGCAAGATCGGCGACCTGGAATTCTGCCGGCACCTGTTCCGCTTCCGAATCTCCGCCTACCGCCTCGCCTTCATGGACACGGAGCGGGAGCGGCGGTTTCCAGCCGCCGAAAGGAGCGGCGGTTGCCAACCGCCGACAGGGAGGTCTAAGGCGGACGACAGTCCCCCTCGTCACTTTGAAACCTGAAACCTGATTTTCCCCCTCAGCCATCGCCGATTGCCGTTTCACCGAATTGTGGTAGTGTTCCCGTCTGCCGTGCCTCCACGGCCGCAGCGTTCCGAGCTGGCGTAGCTCAAGGGTAGAGCAACTGATTTGTAATCAGTAGGTTGGGGGTTCGATTCCCTTCGCCAGCTCTCCCTTTCCGAAAAGGCCAGCCCGGGTGTCTCGACGGGCGCCTTGAAGTCGTCCCATTTTCAGTTTGAATCTGTTACCTGAAGTCCGTATAATGTGGCACTTCCCGTATCCTCCCTGGCAATGAGGCTGCTTTGCAGGAAGGTGGGGTGCACAGGCAGGAACGGCAGGACGGGGCGGATGGGGATCAGGAATTTTCCGATAGCAATGAGGAGGGGTGGTCGAGTGGACAAAGGCAACGGGCTGTAAACCCGTCGCCCTTCGGGGCTACGCAGGTTCGAATCCTGCCCCCTCCAGACCAGTAGCCACCCTTCCGGGATCCAGAGAGAGAGGAGCGGCGGTTTCCAACCGCCGGACTCCTTAACGCATAGGGACATGGCCAGACCCAGATACAAGGGGGCAATCGGAATGGTCAATCTCCAGCATTCCGGACGGACTCTAATTTTTCGCATACGGTCGAGAGCGGGAGTAACTCAGTTGGTAGAGTAATAGCCTTCCAAGCTATCGGTCGCGGGTTCGAGTCCCGTCTCCCGCTCCAAACAGTGGCCTCGTGGACAACAGCCGGCGAGACGGGTATGTGCCCACGTAGCTCAGTGGTAGAGCACTTCCTTGGTAAGGAGGGGGTCACCAGTTCAATCCTGGTCGTGGGCTTTCCAACGGGCAGTCAAGGCTAATTCAGGAGTTCCATCATGGCGAAGGAGAAGTTTCAGCGCACGAAGCCGCACGTGAACATTGGAACCATTGGGCACGTGGATCACGGCAAGACGACGTTGACGTCGGCGATCACGCAGGTGTTGAGTTCCGATAATCCGAACGTGGAGATCCGGGATTTCGATTCCATCGACAACGCGCCGGAAGAGCGGGAGCGCGGGATCACCATCGCGGTGGCGCACGTGGAGTACGAGACCAGCGAGCGCCACTACGCGCACGTGGACTGTCCGGGTCACGCGGACTACATCAAGAACATGATCACGGGAGCGGCCCAGATGGACGGGGCGATCCTGGTGGTCTCGGCGGCGGACGGACCGATGCCGCAGACGCGCGAGCACATTCTGCTGGCCCGGCAGGTGGGAGTGCCCTCCATCGTGGTCTTCCTGAACAAGGTGGACATGGTGGATGACGAGGAGCTGCTGGAGCTGGTGGAGTTGGAGGTGCGGGAGCTGCTGAGCCAGTACGAGTTTCCGGGGGACGACATTCCGGTGGTGCACGGGAGTGCGTTGCAGGCGATGGAAGGAAGCGCGGCGGCGCAGGACCAGATCCGGGAGTTGATGGATGCGGTGGACGCGTACGTGCCGCTGCCGGAGCGGGAGGTGGACAAGCCGTTTTTGATGCCGATCGAAGATATTTTCTCCATCAGCGGCCGGGGCACGGTGGTGACGGGCCGGGTGGAGCGTGGGAAGATCAAGGTGGGGACGGAGATGGAGATCGTGGGGATCCGTCCGACGATGAAGCGGGTGGTGACGGGCGTGGAGATGTTCCGCAAGCTGCTGGACGAAGGTCAGGCGGGGGACAACGTGGGGTTGTTGTTGCGGGGGACGGCGAAGACGGACGTGGAGCGGGGCCAGGTGGTGGCGGCCGCGGGTTCGATCACGCCGCACACGAAATGCCAGGCGGAAGCGTACATACTGACCCGGGAGGAAGGCGGGCGGCACACGCCGTTTTTCACGGGGTACCGGCCGCAGTTTTACTTTCGAACGACGGACGTGACGGGGAACGTGACGTTGCCGGCCGGGACGGAGATGGTGATGCCGGGGGACAACGTGTCGATCGAGTTCGAGTTGATCACGCCCATCGCCATGGAACGGGGCCTGCGTTTCGCCATCCGCGAAGGCGGACACACGGTGGGCGCCGGAACCATCACCCGGATCCTGGAGTAGGGCGATGCGCGACATCATCATTCTCCGATGCACTGAGTGCAACCGGAAAAACTATAATACGACCAAGAACAAGAAGACTCAGCGCGCTCGGCTCGAGCTGAGGAAATATTGCAGTTGGTGCCGACGCCACGTGGCTCACCGCGAGGCGAGATAAATGATTTCAACAGGCCAGTAGCTCAAAGTTGGTAGAGCGCCGGTCTCCAAAACCGGATGTTGGGGGTTCGAGTCCCTCCTGGCCTGCCACTTTGGGACCCTGCGCGGCTGTGGTCCGGAACCGTCATGTTGGAAAAACTTGCGAGTGCTCCCGGGAGGTTGAAGAGCTTCTACTACGACGTGAAGAAGGAGTTGCGAAAGGTCACATGGCCCGGCCGCAACGAGGTCTACGGGACCACGACCGTGGTGCTCATCAGTGTCTTCTTCTTCGGGTTCTATCTCTTCTTCGTGGACATGGTTCTGAGCAACCTCGTGGACAGGGTGTTCGAGTTTTTCCGGTAACGAACGCGCTTTCCCCGGAGGCAGGTCCGGGGCGTTGCGGTGCGGCAAGATCGGCTCCGCAACAAAAGGGAAGGAAGGTTCGCCGTTGGAGGATTCCATGGTCGGGTCGGGCGAATCCGCACTCCAGAAGAAGTGGTACATCATCCACACCTATTCCGGCTTCGAGCGGAAGGTGGCCGAAGGGCTCATGAACCGGGTGCAGGCCTATGGTCTGCAGGGAATGATCGGTCAGATCCTGATTCCCACCGAGGACGTGGTGGAGATGCGGGGCGGCAAGAAGGTCGTCACCTCCAAGCTCTTCTTTCCCGGTTACATCCTGGTAGAGATGGAACTGACGGACGAGACCTGGCACCTGGTTCGCAACACGCCCAAGGTGAGCGGTTTCGTCAGCCAGGGAAACAAGCCCACGCCCCTGACCGAGGCCGAGGTCAACCAGGTGGTGCAGAGGGTGTCGACGGCCGCCGAGAAGCCCAAGCCCAAGTTCATGTTCGAAAAGGACGATCTGGTCAAGATCATCGACGGACCATTCTCCAATTTCACCGGAGACGTCGAGGACGTGAACGTGGAACGGAGCACCTTGAAGGTCATGGTGACCATCTTCGGAAGGCCGACGCCCGTGGAGTTGGAGTTCATACAAGTTGAAAAACTGTGAGGAGCGACAATTTTCTCGTGGAGCGGCGACTTTCTCGTGGAGCGGCGACTTTCTTGTCGCCGAATGGGACGGGCGGCTTTCTTGCCGCCCATTGCGACCATCGGCTTTCTTGCCGCCCATTCCGACCCCCAGCTGTCCAACCGCCGCATTCCCTGACGCATAGGAGAAAAAATGGCCAGACGAACCAGAGGCAAACGCGTGACCGGAATGGTCAAGCTCCAGATCCCGGCCGGCAAGGCGACTCCGGCTCCCCCGGTGGGACCGGCCCTGGGCCAGCAGGGCGTCAACATCATGGATTTCTGCAAGGCCTTCAACGCCAAGACCAGCTCCGACGAAGGGCTGATCATTCCGGTGGTCATCACCGTGTACCATGACCGGAGCTACAGCTTCATCACCAAGACGCCGCCGGCCGCAGTCCTGCTGAAGCGCGCCGCCGGAATCGCCAAGGGCTCGCCCGAGCCCAACAAGAGCAAAGTCGCCGAAGTGACCATCGAGCAGGTGGAAGAGATCGCCCAGATCAAGATGCCCGATCTGAACGCCGCCGACATGGAGGCGGCCAAGCGGATCATCATGGGAACGGCTCGGAGCATGGGAGTCGAGGTCGCGCAGTAGTCAGGAGCACTCCGGATGGCGGGAAAAAAATACCTGGAAGCGAAGAAGAAGGTCGAACCCCGGGAATACGCGCTGGAGGATGCGGTGCAGCTGCTCCAGCAGATCAAGTTCACCAGATTTGACGAGACCTTGGAGATCGCACTCCGTCTCGGCGTCGACCCCCGCCACGCGGACCAGATGGTCCGGGGTACGGTCGTGCTGCCTCACGGTCTGGGCAAGGCGCTGACGGTCTGCGTGATCGCCTCGGGAGAGCGAGTGAAGGAGGCGGAGGAAGCGGGCGCCGACCATGTGGGCGGCGACGAGATCGTGGAGCGCATTCAGAAGGGTTGGCTCGACTTCGACGCCGTGGTGGCCACCCCCGACATGATGAAGCTGGTGGGGAGACTGGGAAGGATCCTGGGGCCCCGGGGCATGATGCCCAATCCCAAGGCGGGTACCGTGACCTTCGACGTGAGCCATGCCGTGCAGGAGATCAAAGCCGGAAAGGTGGAGTTCCGGGTGGACCGGAACGGCGTCATCCATGCCCCCTTGGGGCAGATCTCATTCTCCGCCGACCACTTGGTCAACAACGCCCGCAGCCTGATCACGGCGGTGGTGCGGGCCAGGCCGGCGGTGGCCAAGGGACGGTACCTCAAGACCATCTACCTTTCGTCCACCATGAGTCCGGGGGTGAAGGTGGACGCCAATCGTGTGGAGGTGACGTAGGGGCGAGCCCGAGGCCGCAGGCGCCGGACCGGGTCGTCCGGCGGCACCGGCGGTTCGGATCGGACCCCGTGCGACACCGGCTGAAGAAAGAGGCGGATTGCAGTGACACGAGACGAAAAACGGCTGATCATCGAGGCACTCAGGCAGACTTTCCAGCAGAACCAGACCGTTCTGCTGTTGACGTTCTCGGAAGTCAACGTTCCGGATCTGACCGCGCTGCGGAGGCAGATCAGGGAGGCGGGGAGCGGATACCGGGTGGTCAAGAACACCCTGGCCATCCGCGCCGCCGAAGAAACCCCCGTCAATCAGTTGAACGACGACTTCCAAGGGCCCACCGCGTTGGCCTTCTCGAATTCGGATCCCACCGCTTTGGCCAAGATCCTCAAGGAATTCGCCGACGACCATCCGGGCATGAAATTCAAGTCGGGAGTGGTTGCGGGGCAGGCCGTGCCGGGCGACCAGGTGGCGGAACTGGCCGACATGCCATCGCGGGAAGAGCTCCTGGCCAAGGTTGCCTTTATGTTCAATGCGCCGCTGACTCGTCTCGCCAGCACCCTGCAGTCCCCTCTCACCCAGTTGGGGTCGCTGCTGAAGCAGGTTGTCGAGCAGAAAGAGGAAGCGTAATCGGAAAGGACCTTCAGGTCCCTCATCGGAGGTAAAGAGAAATGTCCATTACAAGTGAACAAATTCTGGAGTGGATTGGCAACGCGTCAATCCTCGAGATCAATCAGCTCGTCAAGGACATGGAGGAGAAATTCGGGATCAGCGCCGCCGTGGCGGCTCCCGTCGCTGCTGCCGGTGCGGGTGCCGCAGCCGAGGCCGTCGAGGAGCAGACCGAATTCGACGTGGTCCTCACCTCCTTCGGAGCCAAGAAGATCAATGTCATCAAGGTGGTCCGCCAAGTCACCACTTTGGGATTGAAGGAAGCCAAGGATCTGGTGGAGAGTGCTCCCAAGGCGGTTCGCGAAGCCGTGGACAAGGAAGAAGCCGAGAAGATCAAGAAGCTCTTCGAGGACGCCGGCGCCACCATCGAGCTTAAGTAGAAGCGGGCCCGTCGGGAGAGTGAACCGGCGGCTCGTGGGAGCGGCGGTTTCCTAGCCGCCGGCCTGCCGACCCCCCGGCGCAGACCGTGCCTGGGGTCGCTCGCGAGTGCCCGGATTTCAGATCCCTCTCGCCGGCGGGGCGAGCACGTTCCAATGTCTGGATTTCTTCATAGCGCCGACTGGGTCTCGGGATAAGTTTCCCGTTGACCGGGCGTGGCCGGACCAACCTGGGAGTTTTTGCGCATGTCTGAACTCGTCGAGAGTGTCAATGGAGAGCGCGTTGATTTTGCCAAGATCAGGACCGTTTTCCCGATTCCCAACCTGCTCGAGGTCCAGAAGCAGTCGTATCAGCGATTTCTCCAGATGGATCTGCTTCCCTCGGAGCGGGAGGACATCGGGCTTCAGGCGGTTTTCAGCTCGGTATTTCCCATCGCCGACTTCAGAGGCATCTCTTCGCTGGAGTTCGTGGACTACTCCATCGGGAACTGGGAGTGCAAGTGCGGGAAGCTCAGCGGGATCGAGTATCTGCGGAGCTCCTGCGTCAGTTGCGACGAAACCCTGGTCGTCAACCCGTACAGCGTCGAGGACCTCACCTGCCGCGGTTGCGGCGCCCGAAATCCCAACGAGGTGGAGCGTTGCGAGGACTGCGGCGATCCGGTTCAACTGAACATCAAGTACAACCTGGACGAGTGCAAGGAGCGGGGGATGACCTACTCGGTCCCGCTCCGCGTCACCATCCGGCTGGTGGTCTGGGACAAGGACCCCAGTACCGACGACAGGACGATTCGGGACATCAAGGAGCAGGAGGTCTTTTTCGGAGACATCCCCCTGATGACCGACAACGGGCTATTCATCATCAACGGGACGGAGCGGGTCATCGTCAGTCAGCTGCACCGCTCTCCCGGGGTCTTCTTCGAAGCCAACCCGGTCAAGAACAATTGTCTGGCCAAGATCATCCCCTATCGCGGCTCCTGGGTGGAGTTCGAGATCGATGCCAAGAACCAGCTCCACATCAGGATCGACCGGAAGCGGAAGTTTCCGGCCACCGTTTTTATGCGGGCCCTGGGCGTGGAGACGGACGAGGACATCCTGCGAACCTTCTACCACGTGTCCAGGATCCGGGTCGGATCGGACGGCAGGTTGTTCCGGAAGCTGGATGAGAAGCTGATCGGGACCCGGGCCAGCCACGGCGTCCCGGACCCGTCCAATCCGGACCGCAATCTGGTCCGGGCGGGACGCAAGATCAGCCAGACCAGCTATACGCGAATGCTCCGGGCCGGCGTGGATGAGGTGGAGATCGGCATCGACGATCTGCAGGGAGCCCAGGCGGCCGCGGAGGTCGTCGATCTCAGCACCGGCGAGATCCTGCTGGAAGCCAACAATTTCATCGCCGAGAGTACGGTGAACCGCGCCATCGAGGCGGAAATCGACGAGTTGGCGGTCTTCTACCCGGAGACGGATGACGTGGGGATGGTGTTGACCGAGACCCTCATGAAGGATTCGGTCAAGACCCGGGAGGACGCCCTCATCGAGATCTACAGGAAGCAGCGGCCCGGCGATCCTCCCACCCTGGACACGGCGACGGCCCTCTTCAAAGGGATGTTCGAGGATCCCAGAAGGTACGACTTCTCGCGTGTGGGACGCCTCAAGCTGAACATCAAGCTGGGGAAGGACATCTCCCTCGAGGAGCGGACCCTCTCGACCAGCGACTTTTGCCAGATCATCGACTACCTGATGAGGCTTCGGAACAACCTGGGAGCCGCCGACGATATCGATCATCTGGGCAACCGCCGGGTCAGGGCCGTGGGCGAGCTCCTGGAGAATCAGTTCCGCATCGGCTTGGTGCGCATGGAACGGGCCATCAAGGAAAAGATGTCCGTGCATCAGGAGATGACCACGGCCATGCCCCACGACCTGATCAATGCGAAGCCGGTGACGGCCTCCATCCGGGAGTTCTTCGGCAGCAGCCAACTCTCCCAGTTCATGGATCAGGCCAACCCCCTTTCGGAGATCACCCACAAGCGGCGGCTCTCCGCCCTGGGTCCCGGCGGTCTCAGCCGTGAGCGGGCGGGGTTCGAGGTGCGCGACGTCCACCCGTCCCACTACGGCCGAATCTGTCCGGTGGAGACGCCGGAGGGACCCAACATCGGGCTGATCTCTTCCTTGAGCTGCTACGCCCGCATCGACCAGTTCGGCTTCATCGAGTCCCCCTACCGAAAGGTGGTGGACGGCCGGATCGTGGATTATGTCCGGATCAGCGATTCCGGAGGCAGCCACTTCAAGATCGGCGAATCCTACCCGTACGAGGACGTGCTGCAGACCAACAAGGTCTTGAGCGGCCGCGGGAAACGGCCGGTCCGGTATGAGCCTCATGCCTTCTATCTCACCGCCTGGCAAGGCGACAAGCACCTCACGGCGCAGGCCAACGTCGAAGTGGATGATCGGGGCCGCCTGATCCGCGACCGGGTGAGCGCCCGCCATGAGGGGAACTTTGTTTTCGTTCCCAAGGAAGAGGTCCAGTACGTGGACGTCAGCCCCAAGCAGTTGGTCAGTGTGGCGGCCAGTCTGGTCCCGTTTCTGGAGCACGACGACGCCAACCGGGCCCTGATGGGCGCCAACATGCAGCGGCAGGCAGTTCCCTTGATTCGGGCCGAGGCGCCGCTGGTGGGCACCGGTATGGAGCGCATCGCCGCCCGCGATTCGGGAGCCGTCATTCTCTGCGGGCGCGACGGAATCGTGGACAGCGTCGACGCCGAGCGCATCATCGTGCGGGTCGCCAGCCAGGATGGGGAAGAGACCCGGGGAGCCGGCGTCGACATCTACAAGCTGGTCAAGTTCGCCCGCTCCAACCAGAACACGTGCATCAACCAGAAGCCGTTGGTTCGTCTCGGGCAGCGGGTCCGCAAAGGCCAGGTCCTGGTGGACGGATCCTGCACCGAACAGGGCGAGCTGGCGCTGGGACGAAACATCCTGGTGGCGTTCATGCCCTGGCGGGGATACAACTTCGAAGACGCCATTCTGGTCAGCGAGAAGCTGGTCAAGGAGGACATCTACACCTCCGTCCACATCGAAGAGCTGGATATCGAGTCCCGGGACACCAAGTTGGGGCCGGAGGACATCACTCGGGACATTCCCAACGTGAGCGAGTCGATCCTGGCGGACCTGGACGAGAGTGGGATCGTCCGTATCGGAGCCAAGATCCGGCCGGGCGACATTATGGTCGGGAAGGTGACTCCCAAGGGAGAGACTCAACTCACGCCCGAGGAGAAGCTCTTGAGAGCCATCTTCGGCGAGAAGGCAGGCGAGGTGAAGGACGCCTCCCTCTATGCCCCCCCGGGGATCGAAGGAACCGTGGTCGGAGTGAAGATTTTCGCCCGCAAGGGCGTCCCCAAGGACCTCAGGAGCCAGCAGATCGAGGACGAGGAGGTGGCCCGCCTGGCCAAGGACCGGGAAGACGAGATCCGGATCATCCGCGAAGAGGCTGGCAAGGCCATGTTGGATCTGGTGTCCGGCGCCACTCTGGCGGAAGACCTCATCGACCTCCAGGGAACGGTGGTGGCCCGCAAGGGCGACCAGGTCTCGGAGGATCAGTTGAAGCGTCTCCCCTATCGCGAGCTGGCCGAGGTGGTTTCGGAGGATCCGAAGCTGGTCAAGGAGTTGAGGGGCCTGTTCCGGAAGACGGAGAAGAAGATCAAGATCCTTCGTTCCCTTCACGACGAGCGCTTGGGCCGGATCGAGAAGGGGGACGAGCTGGCGCCCGGCGTCATCAAGATGGTGAAAGTCTACGTCGCCATGAAGCGGAAGCTCTCCGTGGGCGACAAAATGGCCGGTAGGCACGGCAACAAGGGGGTCATCGCCCGGATCACCCCCGAAGAGGACATGCCCTATCTGCCCGACGGGACTCCGGTCGAAATTCTGCTGAACCCGCTGGGGGTTCCCTCCCGGATGAACGTGGGTCAGATCCTCGAGAGTCATCTGGGATGGGCGGCCAAATCGCTGCGGGTGAAGTACGCGACTCCCGTTTTCGACGGGGCGGAGGAGGAGGAGATTCGGTCCCAGTTGCAGGAGGCGGGTCTCCCCGAAGACGGCAAGTCGCTCCTCTACGACGGAGTGACCGGCAAGCCCTTCGACCAGAAGGTGATGGTCGGCTATATCTACATGAACAAGCTGAGCCACCTGGTGGATGACAAGATCCACGCCCGTTCCATCGGCCCCTACAGTCTGATCACTCAACAGCCGCTGGGCGGCAAGGCCCAGTTCGGAGGACAGCGGTTCGGGGAGATGGAGGTCTGGGCGCTGGAAGGCTACGGAGCGGCCCATATTCTCCAAGAGCTTCTCACCGCCAAATCGGACGACGTCCATGGGCGGGCCAAGATCTACGAGGCCATCGTCAAGGGCGAGTCCAACTACACACCTGGAATTCCCGAATCGTTCAACGTTCTGATTCGGGAACTTCAGTCCCTGGGTCTGGACGTGGAGCTGGTGGAACGGCCACGCAGGAGGTTTCGCCGCAAGTCCGAGATACGGGAGGCCACGGAATCCGCAGTGGCCGAAGCGCCGGAGCAGGAGGAAGCTCCTGCGCCGGAGCCCATGGACGCCTAGGAGACTGCGGCGCAGGCTCCTGTGGTCCGCGTTCGCGTTCGCTGACACTGTTTGGGAGGAAAGCCTTGAACATTTTCCACGAGCAGATTGACAAGACCGAACTAATGAAGAGCTTCGAAGCCATCCGCATCGGATTGGCGTCGCCGGAGAAGATCCGTTCCTGGTCCAGTGGAGAGGTCACCAAACCGGAGACCATCAACTACCGGACCTTCAAACCGGAACGGGACGGGCTGTTCTGCGCCCGGATCTTCGGACCCGTCACCGATTGGGAATGCCTCTGCGGCAAGTACAAGCGGATGAAGCACCGGGGTGTCATCTGCGACAAGTGCGGCGTGG
This sequence comes from Acidobacteriota bacterium, assembly GCA_965231825.1. Classification (GTDB taxonomy): domain Bacteria; phylum Acidobacteriota; class UBA6911; order RPQK01; family JAJDTT01; genus JAJDTT01. Next base: position 1,503,440 of record OZ246889.1, read on the forward strand.
AGGTGACCCTCTCCAAGGTGCGCCGGGAGCGCTTGGGCCACATCGAATTGGCCAGCCCCTGCTCTCACGTCTGGTTCTTCAAGGGTCTGCCCAGCCGGATCGGACATCTGCTGGATCTCACTCTGCGCAATCTGGAGCGGATCCTCTACTTCGAGGCCTATGTCGTGACCGACCCGGGTGAGGCTCCGCTGAAGGAGAAGGAGCTGCTCACCGAAGACCGCTACCGGTCGCTGCAGGCCAACCATCCCGGCAAGTTCGACGCCGGCATGGGAGCCGAGGCCATCAAGGAACTGCTCCGGCGAGTGGACGTGGAGACGTTGGCGATCGACCTCCGGTTCCGGATGAGGAACGAGACCTCCCAGCTCAGGCGCCTGAAGTACGCCAAGCGGCTGAAGGTCGTCGATTCCCTTCGGAAGTCGGGGAACAAGCCGGAATGGATGATCCTGGACGTGATCCCGGTGCTGCCGCCCGAGTTGCGGCCGCTGGTTCCTCTGGACGGAGGGCGTTTCGCCACTTCCGATCTGAACGACCTCTACCGCCGCGTGATCAACCGCAACAACCGGCTCAAGAAGCTCATGGAACTGCGGGCTCCGGAGGTGATCATCCGCAACGAGAAGCGGATGCTGCAGGAGGCGGTCGACGCCCTCTTCGACAACGGGCGCCGGGGACGAGTGCTCAGAGGCGTCAAGAACCGGCCTCTCAAGTCTCTTTCCGATGCGCTGAAGGGGAAGCAGGGCCGGTTTCGTCAGAACCTGTTGGGCAAGCGGGTGGACTATTCGGGACGCTCCGTCATCGTCGTGGGTCCCGAGTTGAAGCTGCATCAGTGCGGTCTGCCCAAGATCATGGCCTTGGAGCTGTTCAAGCCCTTCATCTACAGCCGGTTGGAGAAGGAGGGGCACGTCACTACCATCAAGGGCGCCAAGGAGATGGTGGAGAGCCAGAACGCCCTGGTCTGGGACATTCTGGAGGACGTGATCAAGCAGCATCCGGTGCTGCTGAACCGGGCGCCCACCCTCCACCGCCTGGGCATCCAGGCTTTCGAGCCGGTGCTGGTGGAAGGGAAGGCCATCCGCATTCATCCGTTGGTCTGCACGGCCTTCAACGCCGACTTCGACGGTGACCAGATGGCGGTTCACATTCCGCTCTCCCAGGAGTCGCAGATCGAGGCCTCGGTCCTGATGCTGTCCTCCAACAACCTCCTTTCGCCCGCCAACGGACAGCCTCTGGCGATCCCGTCTCAGGACATCGTGTTGGGTTGCTACTATCTGACCAGTTCCCCGTCCGATCCCGGAGGAAAGGAGCGCCTGTTCGGCAGCACGGAAGAGGTGCTGCACGCGCTGGAAGCTGAGGACATCGGACTTCTGACCCCCATTCGCCTGCGTTACACCGGCGACTTCATGGACCTCACCCTCCAGTACGACGATCAGGACCTGACGCATGCCGACGTGCAGGAGGTCTTCGATCAGAACGTCGCAACCACCGTGGGGCGAGTCATCTTCAACGACCACCTGCCCGACGAGATGCCCTTCATCAACGGCATCCTCAAGCAGCGGGGACTCCAACAGCTGGTCAATTACTGTTACCTGAACTTTGGCCACAAGAAGACGATCCGGATGGTGGACGAGTTGAAGGACTTGGGATTCCGCTATGCGACCCAGGCAGGATTCACCATCGGGATCGATGACCTGGTGGTCCCGGAGCGGAAGGAGGAGATGGTCGAGGCGGCCCGGCAGGAAGTGATCGAGGTGGAGCAGCAATACCTGGACGGCGTCATCACCAACGGTGAACGCTACAACAAGGTCGTCGCCATCTGGTCGGACGTGACCGAGAAGGTGGCCGACGAGATGTTCGAGTCCATGTCCTCCATCGGCAAGGGCGGTACGATGAATTCCGTCTACATCATGGCGGACTCGGGGGCTCGCGGCAGCAAGCAGCAGATTCGCCAGCTGGCCGGCATGAGGGGACTCATGGCCAAGCCTTCGGGGGAGATCATCGAGACTCCCATCACCTCCAATTTCCGGGAAGGCCTGACCGTGCTCCAATACTTCATCTCGACCCACGGGGCGCGAAAAGGCTTGGCCGACACGGCGCTGAAGACGGCCGACTCGGGTTACCTGACCCGGCGCCTGGTGGACGTGGCGCAGGACGTGATCATTTCCGAGGAGGACTGCAACACCGTGGACGGGATCCGGGTCACGGCTCTGGTGGAGGGCGGCGAGATTATCGAGCCGTTGCGCGACCGGATCGTGGGCCGGGTCGCCCTGGACAAGGTCGTGGACCCCTTCACCGGCGAGACCCTGGTCAACGTCAACGAGGCTGTCGACGAGAATATGGCTGCCCTGATCCAGGCTGCCGGCATCGAACAGGTCATGATTCGTTCCGGTCTGACCTGCAAGTCCAAGCGTGGACTCTGCCGCATGTGCTATGGCCGCAACCTGGCCACCGGCCAGATGGTCGATCTGGGCGAGGCGGTGGGTGTCCTGGCCGCCCAGTCCATCGGGGAGCCGGGAACACAGCTCACGATGAGAACCTTCCACATTGGAGGGGCGGCAACGAGGATCGAGGAGCAGTCGACTCTGGTGTCCAGGAACGACGGCAGCGTCCACTTTCTGAAGATCCAGACCGTCACCGACAAAGAGGGCTTTCTGGTGGCTATGAACCGGACCGGGAGCCTCATCGTGCAGGACAACAGGGGCCGGGAGAAGGAACGTTATCCGGTGGTCTACGGAGCCCGGCTCATGGTCAAGGACGGCCAGAAGATCGAAGCCGGCCAGAAGCTGGTGGAGTGGGACCCGTTCACCTTCTCCATCTTGACTGAATTTGGGGGAACGGTGGCCTTCCGGGAGATCATCGAAGGCGTCACCATGACGGAGGAACTGGATGAGGTGACCGGTCTGGCCCGGAAGGTCATCACCGAGGCCATCGACGAAAAGCGCCAACCTCAGATCCAGATCAAGGACGAGGCGGGCAAGGTCGTCAAATCCTATCTGGTCCCGTCAAAGGCCCACCTCATGGTGGACCAGGGGGACGAGATCTTTCCCGGAGGAGTCCTGGCCAAGATCCCCAGGGAGACCACCAAGACCAAGGACATCACCGGCGGCCTGCCCCGGGTCGTGGAACTCTTCGAGGCCCGGAAGCCGAAGGAGACGGCGGTCATCACCGAGATCGACGGCGTCGTGCACTATGCCGGCTTCACCCGCGGCCAGAGAAAGATCGTCGTAGAGAACGAGTCGGCCAAGACCCGGGCCGAGTACCTGCTGCCCCGGGGCGTCCACATCAACGTCCAGGAGGGCGAGTTCGTCAAGGCGGGCGAGGCCTTGATGGATGGTCCCCGCAATTCTCACGACATCTTGAAGGTGCTGGGCGAAAAGGAGATGCAGCGCTACATGGTGAACGAGGTCCAGGAGGTCTACCGCCTCCAGGGCGTCAACATCAACGACAAGCACATCGAGGTCATCGTTCGCCAGATGATGCGGTGGATCAAGGTCGTGAACGTGGGAGACACCGAGTTTCTCCTGGAGGAGCAGGTCGACCGGTTCCGGTTCCAGGAGGAGAATCAGCGGGCCATCGGCGAAGAAGGGACTCCGGCCACGGGCCGGCCTCTGCTGCTGGGAATCACGAAGGCGTCTCTGAGCACCGAGTCCTTCATCTCCGCGGCGTCGTTCCAGGAGACCACCCGAGTTCTGACCGAAGCCTCCATCCGGGGCAAGATCGACTACTTGAGGGGACTCAAGGAGAACGTGATCATGGGGCGGTTGATCCCGGCCGGGACCGGCATGGACTACTACCGCACCATCGAGGTGGAGAGACCGGTCACGGAGGTGGAGGAAGAGCCCGCGGAGCAGATGGAACTCGTTGCCCCGCCCGAGAAAGTCGTGCGCAACCCCGAGTGGGAAGCTGCCGCCGCCCTGTTGTCCGGAGTCGGCTCACCGACACGCCGGAGCTAAAGGAGGGGCGATTTCCAATCGCCCGTTCTTCGCCCGGAGAGGCGATTTCCAATCGCCCGTTCTTCGCCCGGAGGGGCGATTTCCAATCGCCCATTCTTCGACGCCCAATCGTCACTCCGGAGTCCGGCGACAAGAAAGTCGCCGCTCCCGTTCGGCGGCAAGAAAGCCGCCGCTCCCTACTCTGTGGCCGTTTCTTCTTCCGACGCGCTCTCGGTGCCCAGTGCGGGGCTGGCCTTCGTCGGCGCCGATCCGTCCTCGCTGTACCGGATCACCCCGGACTCATCGGCGTAGAATCCCCGTTGTCCGGTGGTGCCCACCGTGATGGGAACGGCGGTAACCGTGAATCCTGTGGAGCCGTCCGGCGTCAGGGCCAGGTTGTAGCCGTCCTTGGTTCCGGACCCCAGCGCCGCATCGATGAGTCCTTCGTCCAGCAGGTCTTGCGTACTCCCGAAGGATCCGTTTCCCAACGTGGAGGCATAGGTGATCTCGCTGGTGACGATGACCCGAAGAGAGGCGATGGCCGAAGTTTCGTTGGCGAAGAGCCGGGAGCGCATGAAATTGGGAACCGCCAGAATGGAGATGATCCCGATGACGGCCACCACGATCATGAGTTCGATCAGAGAGAATCCGGCAGCTCCGCTCTGGGGGGAGTGAGAGGGCGTCGAGTCGGAGCTGCCGGACTCCTTTCGGATCCGGTCTCCGCAGTGGGACACCGGAAAGACCTTGGTTCGATGGAGCATTATTATTTCATCCTCGCTTGCTGTTTCATCCTTGCATAGTATGAAACGTCCCCGCCCGCGTATCCACGAGAAGAAAACAGGAAAGAGAAAAGAGTACGGGGCACCCTCACGTTGGTTCTCGTAAACGACGCGGCGTTCTTCACTCTTTCCTCTCTCCTCTTTCCTCTTTCCTAAAACTGGGACAAACGCCCCATCAGGCTGAATATCGGCAAATACATGGACAGGACCATGCCGCCAACGACGATGCCCAAGATCAACATCATCATGGGTTCCAGGAGCGCCAGAAACCGGTTGATGCTGGTATCCGCTTCCTCCTCGTAGTAGACGGCCAGTTTCACCAGCATGTCGTCCAGTGTGCCCGTCAACTCGCCGACCTGGATGATCTCTGACGCCATCCGGGGAAAGAGGCCGCTGTGCCGGAGCGGTTCTGCCAACGCGCTCCCCGACTCGACCTCCCGCCGGAGCGTCAGCACCGTTTCTTGAAAGCGGACGTTCCCCAGAGTCCGCGCCGTCAGGTCCATGGCTTCCAGGATGGGGACTCCGCTGGAGAGGAGTGTGGCAAAGGTCCGTGCGAAGCGGGCCGTCAGGAGTTGGGTCGTCACCGGGCCCAACAGGGGGGCCGCCAGGATGAATCGATCCACCCTTCTCCGTCCATTGGCCGTCCGAAAGTAGATTCCACCCGCCAGGGCCGCCGTCGCCGCCCCCAGGCTCAGAGGCAGTCCCCACCGGCTCAGGAACCCGCTGGCTCCCATGACCATCCGGGTCGGCAACGGAAGGGGGACGTCCAGGTTGGCGAAAAGGGACGCGAAGACCGGAATCACCCAGACCAGGATGACGCCCAGAACCAGGAACGAAGTCACGATGACGACCGCCGGATAGAGAGATGCCGAGAGCATCGCTTTGCGCCACTGGAGCCGTTTTTCCAGGAACAGGGTGAGACGCCTGAAAACGGTGTCCAGGAATCCACCCGTCTCCCCCGCCCGGACCATGTTGACGAAAAGAGGATCGAAGACACGGGAATGGCGTTCCAGCGCCGCAGCCAGTGTGGACCCCGATTCCACGTCGTAGCGGACTTGGCGCAGCGTGGGGCCCAGCGCGCGGTTCTTCTCCTGTTGAGCCAGGTTCTGCAGGGCCGACACCAGTGAGACCCCCGCCCCCAGCATCACCGACAGTTGCCGCGTGAACAGAGCCAGCTGCCGGGTCGAGATCCTGCCGATTCGAGCCTGTGCAATGCGGCGAGGACGAAACCCCCGCTCGTCGGGAATAGCCACTGATACTGGTAACGATTGCGGACCCAAAAACAGTGAATCGTAGGGGCGACCCTTGTGTCCTCCCTCTCCCGGCCCTACCGCCGCTCCAAGCACCGTTGCAGGTCCGCGGCGTCCGGCGAGGCCTCCAGGCAGGTCTCGTAGGAGATCCGGCCGGCGTGGAACAGCTTGGCCAGGCTCTGGTTCAGGGTGCACATTCCGCTTCCGGACTGGCCCGTCTGCATGGCCGAGCGGATCTGGTGGAGCTTGTGCTCGCGGATCAGGTTCCGGATGGCCGGATTGGGAATCAGGATTTCCGCGGCCACGGCCCGCCCCGGCTCCTTTTGGCACGGCATCAGGGCCTGACAGACGATTCCCTCCAGGACCGACGAGAGGAGGGACTGGATCCGCCCCTGCTGATCGGCAGGGAACATGTCCAGAATTCTCCCGATGGTGTCGGGGGCCGATCGGGTGTGAAGTGTAGAAAGGGTCAGGTGCCCCGTTTCGGCCAGCCGGAGGGTGGTCTCGACGGTCTCGGAATCCCTCATCTCCCCCACCAGGACCACGTCGGGGTCCTGGCGCAGGGCCATGCGGAGCGCCGACGCAAAGGAGGGGGAATCCCCCGGCACCTCCCTCTGGCTGACGACGCTCTTGTGGTTGTGGTGCACGAACTCGATGGGATCCTCGATGGTGATGATGTGTTGGGCCCGGGTTCGGTTGATGCGGTCGACGAGGGCCGCCAGCGTGGTCGATTTGCCGCTGCCGGAGGAGCCGGCCACCAGGATCAGGCCATGGGGCCGGACCGCCAGGCCCTCCACCGCCGCCGGCAGCCCCAAATCCTCCAGGCGTTTGACCTGAAGCGGAATGAGACGAATGACGGCTGCCGTCTTGCCGCGGCGGGTGAAGACGTTGGCGCGGAATCGGGACAGGCCCTCCACCTCGAAGCTGAAGTCGACCTCCCGGAGACGCTCGTAGCGGTCCCTTTGGCGGTCGGACATGATGCCGTAGGCCAGGCGCCGGGTCTCTTCCAGGTTCGGCCGGAGATGGTCTGCGGCCACCAGCCGGCCATGGACCCGCATGCAAGGTACGGAATCGGGAATGAGATGCAGGTCGCTGGCGCCGGAGTCGTGCGCCAGGCGCAACAGGTTCAGGGCCTCTCCCATTAAACGCGTCTGATCTACCCGCATGTTTCACCGGTTCAAACCAGGTGCGTCGCCTTCAGCACCTCCTCCACCGTGCTGACACCGGAGCGAATCTTTTCCAGTCCACTGTCACGCAGGGTGAGCATCCCCTCCCGGACCGCCAGTCTCCGGATCTTCGTGGCGTCGGCGCCCTGGAGGATCAGTTGCTGTATGGTTTCGGTCACCTCCATGGTTTCGAAGAGTCCGATCCGTCCTCGATAGCCTGTGCCGTGGCAGGCGGAGCAACCCCGGGCGTCGAAGCGGGAGATCTTGAGGATCCGGTCCGTTTCGGTTCCCGCTGGTCCCTGGATCGGAATCGGGGACCGGTTCGGCTCCTTGCATTCTCCACACAGCCTTCTCACCAACCGTTGGGCACACACCAGGTCCACCGAATTGGCGATGAGGAACGGAGGAATCCCCATGTCCAGCAGCCGTCCCACCGTCGACGCGGCGTCGTTCGTATGCAGAGTGCTCAACACCAGATGTCCGGTGATGGCGGCTCGAATGGCGATCTCTGCGGTTTCCCGGTCCCGGATCTCCCCTACCATGAGGATGTCCGGGTCTTGGCGCAGCAGTGCCCGGAGCGCCGTGGCGAAGCCCAGACCCACCGAGTCCTTGGTTTGCACCTGGTTGATCCCCGGAAGGTTGAACTCCACCGGGTCCTCCACGGTGTTGATGTTCATTCCGGGGTGGTTGAGCCGGGACAGGCAGGTGTAGAGGGTGCTGGTCTTCCCGCTGCCGGTGGGGCCGGTGGCCAATACGATTCCATGCGATCTTCGAAGGGCTCTCCTCATCCGCTCGAGGGAGGAGTCCTCCATCCCCAGGTCCGACAGTTTGCGCGGGAGGCGCTCCCGGTCCAGGATTCTCAACACCAGCTTTTCTCCGAATATGGTGGGGAGTGAGGAAACGCGGAGATCGATCTCCCGGTCCTCTCCGGACTCCGCTGCCTTCATCCGGATTCGGCCGTCCTGAGGGCGCCGCCGTTCGCCGATGTCGAGATCGCCCAGGATCTTGACTCGGGAGATCAGGGCATCACGAAGCGCCAAAGGAGGCGAGGCGACCGGATAGAGGACCCCGTCGATCCGGTACCGGATCCGGAACTCTCCGTCGTAGGTCTCCATATGAATGTCGCTGGCTCTCTTGCCGATGGCGTCGAAGACGATGAGGTCCACCATGCGGACCACAGGCTCCCGGCCGTCCGGCGAGAGAGAGGTTTCTCCCGGCCGGTCCCGGTTCGAGAGGTCCAAGGACAGGGTCGGAGTTTCGTCTACCGGAACAGCCATAGATCGAGACCTACGAACAGAAGCAGCCCTAGACTGATAACGCCGTTGACCGTAAAAAACGCGGCGTTGATCCGGCTCAGGTCGAAAGGACTGACGATTCGATGTTCGTAGATCAGGGCGGCCGTCACCAGAACCAGGCCGGCCCAACTCAACAGGCCCAGATCGAAGGAGTGAAACGCGTAGCCCAGGACGGCCACCATCCCGGCGTGCATCAGCGCCGAGACCCTCAGGGCCGCGGCCACTCCCAGGCGGCCCGGGATCGAGTACAAGCCCATGCGGCGGTCGAACTCCGTGTCCTGGCACGAATAGATGATGTCGAAGCCGGCCACCCAGAGTAGAACGGCCGCCGCCAGGTAGAACGGGTCCACGGACAACTCTGCCCGCACCGCCACCCAACCCCCGACCGGAGCGATGGCCAGGGAGAGGCCCAGGAACAGGTGGGACAGCGAGGTGAACCTCTTCGTATAGCTGTAGAGCAGGACGATGGCCAGGGCCGGCGGCGACAGCAGCAGGGCGAGCGGGTTCAACCTCCAGGCCGAGAAGAAGAACAGCCCCGCGGACAATAGAGTGAAGCCGATGACGAAGCCGGGCTTCAGCAGCCTCCGTGGAAGCTCCCGGCCGGCGGTCCGCGGATTGAGCCGGTCCTGGCGCCGGTCCACCAGCCGGTTGAAGGCCATGGCCGCGCTTCTTGCCCCCACCATGGCCCCAACGATCCAGATGCAGGTTTCTCCAGCAGGCAGGCCCCGCCGGGCCAGGAGGGCTCCCAGAAAGGCGAAGGGCAGGGCGAAGACGGTGTGCTCGAACTTGATCATCTGCAGCGTGAGCACAAGTCGTCGCATGAGGACCGCGAATTATAGCAAGGGCAGGAAAGAGGAAAGGGCAGGAAATAGGAAATAGAAACGAGAAAAGAGTGCGGGCGTTGCGCAGACTGTTCAGCCGCCCTCCACTTGACCTTGGAATCCTCCCGCTCTCTCCTCTTTCCTCGTTCCTCTTTCCTCTCTTCTGCTATCTTTTCTCCGTGGCGAAACGAATTCATCCTGTCCGACTCGAGGTCTACCGGCATCTTTTGACCGCGGTCCCCGAGGAAATGGGGACGGTGCTCCACCGCACCGCGTATTCCTCCAACGTGCGGGAGCGCCGTGACTACTCTTGTGCGCTCTTCGACTCGAAGGCGCAGTTGGTGGCCATGGGGGACCACATGCCGGTCCATCTGGGCTCCATGCCCATGTCGGTCCAGGCGGCTCTCGCCCATGAGACCCTGCAGCCGGGCGACGTGGTGATCCTCAACGACCCCTTCGCCGGGGGAACCCATCTGCCCGATCTCACCATGGTGGCGCCCGTGTTCGAACCCTCGGACGGATTCGCACGCCCCGTTTTCCACGTGGCCGTTCGCGCCCATCACGCGGACGTGGGGGGAATGTCCCCCGGCTCCATGCCCCTGAGCCGGGATGTCTTTCAGGAGGGAATCCGGGTTCCGCCGACCAAGCTCTACCGGCGGGGCCGATTGAATGTCGACCTGCTCCGCCTCCTCCTCAGCAACGTCCGCACACCCCTGGAGCGGGAAGGGGATCTGGCCGCGCAGGTGGGGTCGCTGAGAGTCGGCGACAAGCGGTTGCGGGCGCTGGTCGAAAAGAACGGAAGAGCCGAGGTGGAAAAGTATTGCCGGGCTCTGCAGGACTATTCGGCGAAGATCATGCGCCAGACCATTCGCCGGATCCCGGACGGACGCTACACGGCCGAGGACCTGTTGGATGAGGCCGGCCCCGGGGAGGGATCGGAGCCGGTCCCGATCCGTGTCGGCATCCGGGTCACCAGGGATTCCATGAAGATCGATTTTGCGGGGTCGGCTCCCCAGGTGCCCGGCTGTCTCAATGCCGTCCGCGCCGTCACCCGGTCCGCCGTCTACTACGTTCTCCGCTGCCTGGCTCCCGACGATGCACCGGCCAGTGCCGGGCTCATGCGCTCGGTCCGCGTCTTGACGCCGCAGGGAAGCGTGGTGGACGCCCGGTTTCCGGCGGCGACGGCCGGCGGCAACGTGGAGACCTCCCAACGGATCGTGGACGTCCTGCTCCGGGCCCTGGCCAGAGCCCTGCCTGACCAGATCCCGGCCGCCAGCAGCGGCACCATGAACAACGTCTCCATCGGCGGGATCCACCCCGGAACGGGCAACCCCTTTTCCTACTACGAGACCATCGGGGGCGGCATGGGGGCCGGCCCGGCCGGCCACGGAACCAGTGGCGTGCACACCCATATGACCAACTCCCTGAATACGCCCATCGAAGCCTTGGAGTACGATTTCCCGCTTCGGGTTCGGGAATACCGATTGAGAACCGGTTCCGGCGCCAAGGGCAGGAATCGAGGCGGGGATGGAATCGTCCGCACCCTGGAGGCCCTGACCGGCTGCACCGCCACCATCCTCTCGGAGAGGCGGGTCAACCCGCCCTACGGACTCAACGGAGGAGAGCCCGGGAAGAAGGGCCGGAACTACCTGGTGGACCGGGGCCGTCGCAGGAACCTCGCCGGCAAGGTGTCTCTCCAGCTCACGGCCGGGCAGGCCGTCCGGATCGAGACCCCGGGAGGAGGGGGATGGGGGCGGAAAGAAACGAGGAAAGAGGAAAGAGGAAAGAGGAAAGAGTGAAGCTGGAGCGGGTTGTCGTTCGCGAAATCAGCCTTCCTCTCGTCCATTTCTTCGAGACGAGTTTCGGCCGCATCCATGGACGCCGGGTCTTGTTGGTGGAGGTCCGGGCGGACGGGCTTTCCGGCTGGGGCGAGTGTGTCGCCGACGATGCGCCCGGATTCAGTTATGAGACGGTCGACACCGCCTGGCCGGTCCTGAGCCGGTTCCTGGTCCCTACGATGCTGGGTGTCCGCTTCAGCCGGGCGGAGGATTTTCCGGACCGGGTCCGTTCGGTCCGCGGGCATCCCATGGCCAAGGCCGGTCTGGAGGCCGCACTCTGGGACCTCCAGGCCAAGGCGGAGGGAGCGCCCCTGTGGAAGCTTCTGGGGGGACGGCATCACCGTATCCCCTGCGGCGTCTCCATCGGCATCCAGGATCACCCCGACATTCTCCTGCGCAAGATCGAGGAAGAACTGGAGGCGGGATACCGGCGGATCAAGATCAAGATCAAGCCGGGTTGGGACCTCGACATCGTGGCCGCCGTCCGCAAGCGCTTTCCCCGGATCTCGCTCATGGTGGACGCCAACTCCGCGTACGGTTTGGCCGACTTCGACCACCTGGCCGAACTGGATCGGTTCGACCTGTTGATGATGGAGCAGCCTCTGGAATACGACGATGTCTTCCGGCACGTCGAGCTCCAGGCCCGGCTCCGGACGCCCATCTGCCTGGACGAATCGATCCGCCATCGGCGGGACGCGGACCATGCCATCGCTGTGGGAGCCTGCCGTATCGTCAACATCAAGATGGGGCGCGTGGGGGGACACACCGAGGCCAAGGCGGTGCACGACGTCTGCCAGGCTCGAGGCGTTCCCGTCTGGTGCGGTGGGATGTTGGAGACGGGCATCGGACGGGCCCACAATGTGGCTCTCTCGACTCTGGAGAACTTCACTCTCCCCGGCGACGTCTCTGCCAGCCGCCGCTATTTCCATCGGGACACGGCGCAGCCCCCCATCGAAGTCGACTCGGACGGGACCATTACGCCTTCCACGGACCCCGGGATCGGTTACGAACCCGACCTGGAGTGGATCGATCGAATCACCGTTCGATCCGAAACGTATGGAGCGGCGACATCCCTGTCGCCGGGAGCGGCGGTTTCCAACCGCCGACGAGGGGGGATGGGGGGGCGATAGCCCCCGCTCTGCGTAGCGTCTTCCAGGAGGGGCGATTAGGAAATCGCCCCTCCTGGGCGACTGGAAACCGCCCCTCCAAATGTAGTAACATTTGTCACTGCAATGTCCACAACCTGGACATTGAAGGGAGCGCCGTGAGAAGCCTCCGGCACAAACTGGTCCTCTTCATCCTCCCCTTGGCGGTGATTCCGCTGGCCGCCATCTGTGTCTTCGCCTACTACCAGGCCAAGGAGCAGATCACCCAGGACCGGACCGTCCTCTACCTGGAGCAGGTCGCCCAGGGCATCGCCGACAACATCCTGCTCTCGATCCTGGAGAAGAAGGAAGAGACGGTCTCCATGACCCTCTACCGGGAGTTGGGAGACTATCTGGTCCGGCGAGTCGATCCTCCCACGCTGCTGTTGAACCAGTTGGTCGTCGTGCACGAGGTCTACGACCTGCTGGTGCTGTTCGACAGGGAGGGCCGTGTGCTCTCCACCAGCAGCATCGACCGGAACACCGTAGGGGAGCGTCTGGACCCGGAACGGCTGGCGCAACTGCGGGGACAGAACCTCCTTTCCTATACCGAGGACGGCAGTTGGTTGGAGGAGGTCCGCCAAGGGCGATTCGGCTACCTGGACTGGCACGCCTCGCCTTTGATCCGGCAACTCTACTCCTATCAGGACGACGATATCGCCCGCCAGAGATCCATTGGATTCGCGGCTCCCTTCATGTCGGAGAGGGAGGTGCTGGTGGGAGGGATCCTGGCCTACATGAACTGGGAGTATGTCCAAGCGATTCTCGACAACATCGAAGAGGACCTGGAACGGCGCTCCCTGACCTCCGGATACGCCTTCCTCTTCGGCAAGGACGTGAACACCGTCATCGGACACAAGTACCGGAGGAATCGGCCGGGCTCGGGAGGGGGGAGGGTTCCCCTGGTGGACAACTACGGCTCGCGCCTGGGGGAGGACCATGGCCTCGAGGACCTCCAGGACGCCATCGCCGGCGGGGCCACCCACTACTACTACGAGTATCCTCCCGGCACCTCCAAGATCAGCGGCCTGGCGGTGGTGAATCACGACTTCTTCCAGTGGATCTGCGGAGTGGGCATCAACGACGAGGACATCTTCGCCCCCGTGCAGGACCTCAAGCAGGTGTTGATGGGCGCCGTCTCCCTGACCGCCCTGCTGGTGGGCCTCCTGACCTACTCCATCGCCCGGGGCATCACGGTCCCGGTCAAGCGGCTCACCCGGGGCGCCCGCGTGCTGGCCGGCGGCGAGCTGGACCAGCGGGTGCAGGTGGCCTCCCGGGACGAAATCGGCGAGTTGGCGGTGACCTTCAATGAAATGGCCCAGTCGCTTCAGGATCGGAGCCACGCCCTGATCGAGCTCAATCGCAGCCTGGAAGAGAAGGTGAAGAAGCGGACCGGCGAGCTGGAGCGGTCCGGCCGGGAAGTCCGAAAGGCGTATCAGGAACTCAAGGACACCCAGGTGCAACTGGTCCAGAGCGAAAAGATGGCGTCGCTGGGCCAACTGGTCGCCGGCATCGCCCACGAGATCAAGAACCCCCTCAACTTCATCTATGGCAACACCGACTTCCTGCGCCAGTACGTTCAGAAGTTGGAGGAGGTGATCCGATTCTACGACGGCCATTCCGGACTCAGGCCGGAGGATCGGGAGATGCTCGATTCCTTGCGGCAGCGCCTCAACTATGACTTCGTCATCGAGGATCTCGACCGCCTGATGGACAACTTCGAGGAGGGGGCCGAGCGAATCCACGCCATCATCGGGGATCTGAGGACCTTCTCGCGGATGGATGTGGACAAGACGCAGCGGGTCCCGATCCGGGAGCCGCTGGATTTGGCGTTGAACCTGCTGCATAACGAATACCGGGACCGGATCCGTATTCAAAAGGACTATGGCGACGTGCCCCCGGTGCAATGCCATCCGGGACGCATGAGCCAGGTATTCATGAACGTCCTCTCCAATGCTTGTCAGGCCATTCCCGATCGGGGCGAGATCCGGATCCGGACTTCGACGGACAACGGAGAGGCGGTGATCGAAATCGAGGACGACGGTTCCGGAATCAAGAAGGAACATTTGAGGAAGGTTTTCGAGCCCTTCTTTACCACCAAGGCGGTGGGTCAGGGCACGGGACTGGGTCTGAGCATCAGCTACGGGATCGTGCAGCAGCACAATGGGTCCATCGAAGTGGAGAGCGAAGTGGGACGCGGAACCCGTTTCTGCGTCCGGCTGCCCCTGAAATCATGAATGACAGGCATTCACTGCTGGTGGTCGACGACGAGGCGGGCAATCTCCAGAAGCTGCGCCGCACCTTCATCAACGATTACGAGGTGCTGGAGGCCTCCTCGGGCCGGGCGGCTCTGGACTTGTTGCGCCGGCGGGAGGTCTCGGCCGTCATCACGGATCAACGGATGCCGGCCATGAGCGGTGTGGAGCTGCTGCATCGTTCGCTGCATATCCGCCCCCAGACGGTCCGGATCATCCTCACCGGCTACACCGAGTCGGAGGATCTGATGGATGCCATCAATCAGGGGCACGTCCATCGTTACATCACCAAGCCCTGGGATCCCCGCTCCCTGCGGAAAGTGGTGAAACAGGAGTTGGGCCGCTGGGAGTTGAAGCGGGAGCAGGAGCGATTGGGGCGGGAACTCCACCGGATCAACAGCCGTCTCGAAGCGGAGAACCTGAAGCTGCGAGAGGAAAAGCAGCTCTTGGAGGATTCCAAACCCAGGCTCGTCTACCGCAGCCGCGCCATCAAGGCGCTGCTCCGCTCGTTGGACCGGGTGGTCCCCACGAGTTCCACCGTCTTTCTGCAGGGGGAGACCGGAACGGGAAAGGAGCTTCTGGCGCGATATGTCCATGATCGGAGCCCCAGAGCGAAAGGGGGCTTCGTGCCGGTCAACTGCGGCGCCGTCCCGGCCGACCTGGTGGAAAGCGCGTTCTTCGGTCACAAAAAGGGAGCCTTCACCGGAGCGACGGAGGAGAAGAAGGGGTACTTCGAGCTGGCCGATGGCGGCACGATTTTTTTGGACGAGGTGGGCGAGGCGCCGCTGGACCTTCAGGTGAAGCTGCTCCGGGCGCTTCAGGAGAGCGAGATCTTTCCGGTGGGTGCCGAAGCCCCCAAGAAGATCGATGTCCGTGTGGTCGCGTCCACGAACCGGGACCTGAGCCGGGAGGTCGCTGAGGGCCGCTTTCGTCAGGATCTCTTCTTCCGGCTCAACGTGTTCACCGTTTTGGTGCCTCCCCTCAGGGCCCGGCCGGAGGACGTGGACGAACTGGCCGAGTTCTTTCTGGAGCGTTCCTGCCGGCGGCTGATCAAGTTCGGCTGCCGTTTCGATCCAAGGACGCTGGAAGTCCTCCGAGGCTATTCCTGGCCCGGCAATGTCCGGGAACTGGAGAACGAAGTGGAGCGTCTGGTCATTCTTGCCGATCCGGGCTGCCCCATCTCACCTTCGGCGCTGTCGGGGAGGATCTCCTTGCCGCCCGAATCGGGTCCGGCGCAGGGGTCCTTGAAGCAGAGGCTGGCCCAACTGGAACGCGAACTCATCCTGGAGGCTCTCCGCGTCCACGACAACAACCGAAGCCGGGCCGCCGAAGCGCTCCAGGTGAGTCGTCAGACCATCATCTCGAAGCTGAAACGGTACGCAGCCGCAAGGTAACGACCGGCGACTTTCCATTCGCCGATTGGGGATCCAGGGGGGATTCGAAGCCCCCAAACGTAGGGGCGCCCCTTGTGTGCGCCCTCTTCGGTCCATAGCGAAGCAAGACGTAGCCAGACCAAGCGTCGGCGGCGGGGGGAGGCCGCGCCGAAATCTTGCGACCGAGGCTCAGGCCGCCTCGAGGCGTTGGCGCAACTGGCGTCGCCCGTAGAACAGGCGCGACTTGATCGTGCCTTCGGCGACTTTCATGGATTCGGCGATTTCGCGGATGGTGAAGCCTTCCAGGTCGTGCAGCCAGACCACGTTGCGGTGGCGTTCGTTGAGGGCCGAGATGCCGGCCCGGACCCGTCTCCTGATCTCCGTGCGCCGGAGCTCCTCAAAGGGAGTCCGCTGGGAAGCGTCCTCCAAGTGGACCCATTCGGAAACGTCTCCGTCCAGGTTGCGGCGATGCTTCCGGTTCCGCCGGAGCGTCTCCAGGCAGACGTTGATGGCGATCCTGTTGATCCAGGTGCTCAGCTTGGAGTCTCCCCGGAACTTGTGGCACGCCCTGTGAACGTTGACGAAGGTCTCCTGCAGAGCGTCCCAGGCAGCCTGCTCCTCCTTGAGGATTCGGAGCGCCGTTCCATAGATGTTGCCCTGGAATCGCCTGAAGAGTTCCTGGAAGGCTGCCTCGTCTCCATCGCGGACTCCCGAAATCAGCCGTTTTTCCCAAGATGCCGGTTTCGCAGCGTAAGCTCTCATGAACACCTCCTTCTGAGGCATTCATATAGCAAGACGCGTGCCAACCACGGAAACCCTTGTATTTCTTGATGTTATGGCCACCCTCCAGAAAGAGGATCGTCAACCGGTTGGACAGCCCATCACGCCCCAAACCAAGGCAAGTCCCAATATTTCAATAAGATACCAGATGTACAACTATTGGACACCGTATGTCCATATATCAGACAGTTTCTGTTCGTTCGAGGACACCGGACGGTGGAAGATGCCTTCTTCTCTCTTTGCTCTCTCCTCTTGCCTCGTCCCCCCCATGCTATAATTCGCCTCCGCTGGCACCCATCTTGAAACACTATCGAAGACTTGGCGCGAGTGAGGTTTCCACTCCCTCACTATTTTTCCTGGTTCGGCGGGATGTCCAGGACGTGAGGTCCAATTTCCGGGCCTCCAGGTCGGAGTGTTTCTGCGGCGAGTGGTTGGACGCCGCCGGCCTCAACTGGACTCCGGACATGGTCGCTCCCCTGAATCCCGACGAGATCGAGGAGTTCGATCCCCCGAGAGAATTGGATTGGCCCGATTTCGCCGACAGCATGATCGTCCATCACTCGCTCCGTCACGATCGGCCCCGGATCTGGAAGAATAGCGAGTTGGACCTTTACTCAAGGCCCAATGAGAGCCGGGAGGAATTTCTCCAGCGTTGCCGTCAGAGAGAGGCCCGGAAGCGGGTCCTGCAGCGGGAAGAGTTGCGGGATGTTTATCTACGCCGGGTCATCGGGTTGAAAACGGCGATGATGAAGATGGTGGCCGAGGAGAAGTCGGCGGATACTCATCGGGACCGCCGGCTGGCGACCGTGCGGAGCTTGTTCTCCGATTTGGCTCAGGAGTGGGATCGGCTGCCCCTGCGGGACGACGAACCTGCGGTCTGCAAGAGCGTGGACGCCACGGGCACGGATCTCGATCTCCATGAGAGGGTCGAGTCGTTTCGCGCCGACTTGAGGCATCGTTTCGGTCGAATCCAAGTCGGGTCCATGCCTCCCGCCGAGGACATCGAGCCTTACGACGTACCGGTGAATCACTCTCAGATCGAGATCATATCGCGCGGGTTCTTCTGGTCTTAGTAGAATCGGAACTGCGCGATGTCCGGAATCCGGCGGCAAATGCAAGCGAGGAGAGCGACCCTTGTGGGGCGCCCGTTCTTCTCCCAGGTCGTGGATCGGAACCAAGCAGAGGGGTGATCGGCAACCATGGAGCGAATCCTTCTGGCCATGAGCGGCGGTGTGGACAGCTCTGCCGCCGCGGTCCTGCTCAAGGACGCGGGTTACGACATCGTGGGGTGCACCATGCGGCTGTGGGACCATCGCAAGGACCCGCAGGGAACGGCGGTCCGGTCCGGCCGTTGCTGCTCGCTGGACGACACCTACGACGCGCGCCGGGTGGCCGAAAGACTGTCGGTGCCGTTTTACGTGGTCAACATGGAGCAGGTCTTTCGGGAAAAGGTCATCCGGACCTTCATCGGAGAGTACCTGGAGGGCAGGACTCCGTCTCCCTGCGTTCTCTGCAATACCTTCGTCAAGTTCGACCGGTTGATGGACTTCGCTCGTCAGATCGGCTTCCAGCGGGTGGCCACCGGTCACTACGTTCGGGTGGGCCACGATGAAGAGGACGGCCACCTGCTCCTGAAGGCCCGGGACACGGACAAAGACCAGTCCTATTTTTTATTTGAGCTCAACCAGGATCAGTTGGCCCGGACGCTCTTTCCCGTGGGCGAGTATCCCAAGGCCGCGGTTCGGGACATCGCCCGTGCCAATGGGCTGATCACGGCCGACAAACCGGAGAGCCAGGAAATTTGTTTCGTCTCCGGCGGCAACTACACGGACTTCATTCGGCGGCAGGCCGAAGGGGTGGATCAGGGTTTTCTGCCGGTCCTGCAGGAGCAGCAGCGTCCCGGGCCGGTGCTCATGGAGGACGGTTCGAGAGTGGGGACTCACCGGGGGCTGTTTCGTTTCACGGTGGGGCAGAGGCGCGGCTTGGGAATCTCGCATCCACGGCCTCTGTATGTCGTGCGCCTGGACCGGCGGAGGAACTCCGTGATCGTCGGGTACAAGGAGGATCTGTTCAGCGCGGGTCTGGTAGCCGAGCGCGTCCATTGGGTCTCGGGACGGCCGCCCCGGCGCCCGGTCCGAGCCTCCGTCAAAATCCGTTCCCGGCATGCCGAGGCTCCCGCGGAGATCAGATGCGGGACGGCTGCAGGGGAGAACGGACGAGGCGTGGCGCGTGTCGTCTTCGACGCTCCTCAGATGTCGGTCTCCCCCGGTCAGGCCGCGGTCTTCTACCAGGCTGACCGGGTCTTGGGTGGAGGCTGGATTCGGGAGCGGATCCAGTAGCGGGGAGCGGCGGTTTCCAACCGCCGGACAAAAAACCGGTTTCCAACCGCCGGACAGAAAACCCGGTTTCCAACCGCCGACCGGGGCTACCGGTCACCGACTTTCGCTGCAGGCCGAAATGACCTCTCGCGAAAAATCTCAGCCGCGTGAAACTTCCGGCGCCTCGTCCAGTCCAATGGATGTGATTCCAAGAGTCTCCGTTCTGGTGGTGGCCGGAGAAACCTCCGGCGAACAGCACGCCGCGGCACTGGTCCGGGAAGTCGACCGGCTCTGTCCCGAAGTCCGGATCCAGTGGTTCGGCAGCGGAAGCCAAAAAATGTTCCAGGCGGGTGTCGACCTGCTGGAGGACGTTTCCAAGCTCGCCGCCATCGGTCCCTGGGAAGCGGCTGGGAATCTGTCCAGTTATTGGAAGCTGTACCGGAACATTCTCCGGGAAGTCCGGTTGCGCGGGACCAGACTTGCGATCCTGGTCGACTTCCCCGATTTCAATCTGAGGCTGGCCCGCCGTTTGAAACAGGCGGGTGTGACGGTCGTATACTTCATTGCACCCCAGGTCTGGGCTTGGCGCTCTTCGCGCGTTCGCCGGATTCGGAGGGACGTGGACCTCGTGCTGGCCGTTTTTCCCTTCGAGCAGGAGTACTTTCGGAGCCGGGGCGTCAACGCTCTTTACGTGGGGAATCCGTCTCTGGAGCAGCTTAGAGGAGTGGCGCCCGGTGACGGCTCCGGATCCCGGGAGAAACCGGTCGCGGCCTTGTTGCCGGGCAGCCGGATCCAGGAGGTGCGGCGAATCTTCCCGCGGTTGCTGGACGCGGCCCGCTATGCCTCCCGCCGTTGCCAGGCGCGATACTGGGTGGTCAAGGCTCCGGACGTACCGCTGGAGGAGCTGAAGAATGTCTACCGGACCTGGTTGGGGAGGCGCGGCAAGCCCTTGCCTCTGGAGTTTCGGGAAGAGGGCATGGCCCAAGTCCTTCCCCAGTCGGACTGTGCCATAATCAAAAGTGGGACCTCTACATTGGAAGCCACGTTACTGCGCGTTCCGTTCGCCATGGTCTACCGGATGTCGTGGCCGACATGGATATTCGCCCGTCTTCTGGTCCGGACCCGGACCTACTCTTTGACCAACCTGGTCATGGGCGAACGCATCGTACCCGAGTTCATTCAATGGCAAGCCCGGGGACGGACCATCGGCCGCTATCTGGTGCGGCTCCTCACTCACGAGGGGGAAAGGGCGAGCGTCAGGGAGAAATTGGGAGAGGCCGCCGGCCGTCTGGGCCGGCAGAACGCGTACCGTGAAGCTGCGATGCAGGTCCGCCGTTATTTGCAGGAGTGATGCCATGAAAGTGCTGATTGCGATTACTCTTCTGGTTCTGGGAAATGTTCTGGCGTGGGCGCAGACGGCTCCCGCCGGACCGCGCCTGCTGGATGTGAGCCATTACGATATCGAGGTGGAGGTGGATCCGCAGGAGCGTTTCCTGGAGGGAACGGCCCGGGTCACCTTCAAGGTCTTGGAGAACATCCTCAGCATTCCCTTCGATTTCAACAATCAGCTCAGCATTTTGGCGACCACGGACCAGGACGGGAACCGGTACTCGACCCGATTCGACGACCTGAGCCAGAAAAACATGAGGGTGCAGGGCCCCAAGTCGCTCAATCCGGGGACCGAGGTGACGCTCACGTTCCGGTTCGAGGGGAATCTGGAAGGCGATGAATTCGCCTTCCTGAACGTCGCTCGCACCGAGAAGGCCGTGATCTCCCCCGACGGAGCACTGCTCCTGTCCGAGGGCCGCTGGTTTCCGCAGCACCTGCTTCCGTTCGACTCGGCAACGGCCAAGGTATCGGTCCGGGTTCCCCTTGGATTCTCGGCCGTAGCGCCCGGCCGCCTGGAATCGATCCGGACCGAGGGTGTCACCGAAGTCTTCAATTGGACGAGTGACTACCCCCTGACCGAGATCCCCGTGGTGGTCTCCCAATTCCTCCGCCAGACCTTCAAGGAGGGTCCGGTCCCAGTCAGCTTCCACGTGAGGGATGACTTCAAGGGCGACTTGGCTCCCTGGGCTCAGGAGATCGGAAAGATCCTGGAATTCTACAGCCAGGAGTACGGATCCAGCCCGCTGTCCGTCCTGGACCTGGTTTCGGTGGGCAAAGTGGAATTGGAGACCTCCGGGTCTTTCGGCCTGGTATTGCTGGAATCCGGAATGCTCGAGGCCAAGAGGATGCCGGTGATGGAGTTGGCCAAGCGGCTGGCCCGTCATTGGTGGGGCTACTCGGTGCGTCCGAAGGGAGAACGGGACGTCTTCCTCCGAGAGGGCTTTTGCACCTACGCCGCTCTCCGCTACATGGAGGTGAACCACGCCGACGATTTTCGTGGTGTGCTGGCGCGTGAGGCGGTGGACGCCATGAAGCACCAGAAGCTGGCGCCCATCACCGAAGCCCTCACCTTCAAGCCCGGCTCTTCCCAGTACGAATCCATCGCCGGCAGCAAGGGGGCCTGGGTGCTCTACATGTTGGGCCAGCTCATCGGCCGGGATGATTTCAATGGGTATTTCAAAGAGTGGTACCAGGAGCGGAAGGACCAGGAGACCGGCACCCGGGAATTCATCGATTTCGTCCAACGGAAGACCGGCGAAGACTATGGCTGGTTCTTCGTCCAATGGGTCGAGTCGGTCGGGGTCCCCGAGTTCAAGATCGACTACAACATCTACAAAATGAGAGACGGGAGCTTCCAGATCCGCGGGCAGGTGAAGCAGGACATCGACCTCTTCCGCATGCCGGCCGACCTGCGAATCGAGACCAAGGGGGAGGCAAAGGACGACAAATTGGTCATCGGGGGCCGTTCCACCTCGTTCAAGCTCGATATGCAGAACCGGCCTCTCCGGGTGGTGGTGGATCCCAACGGGAAGATCCTGAACGATTCGGACCGGATGCGAGTGCTGGTCCACATTGCATTGGGTGAGGACTACCAGCGAAAGGCGGAATTCGTGGCGGCGATCCAGGAATTCGAGAAGGCCAAGGAGATGGACCCCAGAAGCTCCATGGCCAGCTATCGGCTGGGTGAGGTGTTCTTCGAGCAGCACAGCTTCTCCAATTCGGCCAACGCCTTCCGGGAGTCGCTCAACGGGAACCTGAATCCTCCCTGGATCGAGACCTGGATTCACATCTACCTGGGAAAGATCTACGACATTCTGGGCCAGCGGGAGCGGGCCAAGTCGGAATACCGCAAGGCCGCCAACAGCAAGATCGATTACAACGGAGCCCAGGCCGAGGCCAAGAAATACCTGGAGGAGCCCTTCACCCGCCCCCGCACCGTCTCCGGGTGAAAGGAGCGGCGTCCTGGAGCGGCGTCCTTCCGGGCGCCGATTGGAAGGGCGTCTTTCAGGCGCCCTGTCGCCCTCCCCCCCCCATGGCCACACCGGAGTTCGGCGGCGACGAGTCGCCACTCCGGACCAGGACGCACATTGTCCGGGGCTGCTAAACTAAACACCCATAGCGTGAATCGCCGTGGCTGCGCGCCAACTCCTCCGGCGACGTTCGCTATGGGTTTCTCGGTCCAGGGTGGGGGTATAGCTCAGCTGGAAGAGCACCTGCTTTGCAAGCAGGGGGTCGTCGGTTCGAGTCCGATTACCTCCACCAACTCTTCATCCAAAGCGGTCCGAAAAATTCCAGCCCACGAGCGAGCCCCCCTTCGGCGCATGGGGATGGGCAAGGAGGAGATGACGGGCCTTGGGTTTCGGACAATGGCGAGGGATGAAGTGTTGGGTTTTCGTCCCGACTATAACGAGCACCAACTGGCCCCACGCAGTGAAGGATCCCAACGGACGAGATCCTGTCCGACCGGCGGCAAACAATGCGGGCGTGGGCCGGCTGCCCGGACTGGCTCAGAGCCGGAGCAGAGTCATTACGCGCGACGGCGGTCGTGAGGAGCCATTCCAGTGGCGGAGATTTGACCCTCGCTCCGGGCTAAGAGTATCGTGAAGCATGGATCGCATCACCCTGGAACCGGACAAGCGGGGGGGGAAGCCGTGCATTCGCGGGTTCCGGATCACGGTGTACGATATCCTTGAATATTTGGCCTCCGGGATGACAGAAGCGGAAATCCTGGCGGATTTTCCAGACTTGGAGCGCGAAGACATCCGGGCAGCGCTGACGTTTGCGGCTGAGCGCGAGCGCAGGCTCGTTTCGATACCGTCGCGGTGAAGCTCCTCTTCGACCAGAACGTCTCACCGCGTCTCGTGGCTGGCCTGTCGGATATGTATCCGGGGTCCGTCCACGTTCGAGATGTCGGACTGGCCCGAGCGAACGACGCCGCGATCTGGGGTTACGCCCGGGACCACGGTCTCACGATTGTCTCGAAGGACTCGGACTTCCACCAGGTGAGCTTCCTGCGGGGTCCGCCTCCGAAGGTCATCTGGATTCGGCGAGGCAACTGCACCACGGCCGACATCAAAGCGTTGCTGCGATCCAGCCGGACCGGGATTCTCGCTTTCGGGGCAGACGCGGAGGCAGCGTTCCTGGCGCTTTCGTAGTCGACGGCCGAATCGCGGGACACTCCGCACGCGCCTTCATCTCGACGAGTTCCATGCAGCGAGACTCCAATTCACCTCCCGGCGTTCCGGAGTCCCGCCCTCTTGGCGATACGTCGGGCCAGTCTCCTGAAATCACGGGCCGCGTCCAAAACGGCGCTCATATGGCCCCCGATGGCGCCGTCGGATGCCGTAAGGTGAAAAATCGGCTTACGGTGTTCCTGTGCCATCGGTACCAGGCTGCGGTAATGCTTGACGGTGGCCAGACAGTTTTCGTCCTCGGCCGGCGCTTCCGGAAATGGTCCTGATTTTCGGCCCAGAAGCGTTCTGGCGTATTCCTCCGGCATCCTGTTGACCCATTTGTCATACGCCTTTACGGGACGGGTCAGACGAACCCCATGCTGTTGCACGATATAGCCCAACGCTTCCATTTTTCCTTTGGGAAGGGGAAAACTTGGAGCTGACCAGTTTTCAAGTCGTTTCCCCCAGTCACGACGCCAGCGGCTCAATGTCGGACCAAGATTCCTTAAGCCCTGCAGGGAGAATAGATCGGCGCCAAGCGGGACCACGACTTTGTCCGTGGAGATAAGAGCGGAGCGGTTGATGGCGCCCAAATTGGGGCCGACATCAACCAGAATGACGTTTGCACCGCAATCAGCCGCGCCAGCTTGCATGACGGACCAAAAGGCCGTGAGGATGCGAAACGGTCGATAGAGCATTTCGGAGCCGAGAGCGTTTGGCCATTGCTCGGAAAGTGTGCTTTCGAAACCTGACAGTGCCAGATCACCCGGTAGCAGACTGAACCCCTCCGCCACCTGATACAGCCTGGGCGGCAAAAAATCGCCTACCTCCGTCAAC
This sequence comes from Acidobacteriota bacterium, assembly GCA_965231825.1. GTDB lineage: Bacteria > Acidobacteriota > UBA6911 > RPQK01 > JAJDTT01 > JAJDTT01. The sequence goes on from OZ246889.1 coordinate 1,527,785, forward strand.
GGCTTGACGCACTGGAAAATCGTCGCACCGCGATCGGTCTTTGCGCTGTCGTTCCATAAGCGCTCCAGACGATCTTCGTCCAGAAACGCAGCGGTCAAATTGGCTTGCGGGTCCAGATCGCAAACCAGTACGGGAGGGCCGATTTCGGAAAGCATCCAGGCCAGGTGGTAGGCAAGCGATGTCTTTCCCACGCCCCCCTTGTTGTTGAAAAAGGTCAGAACTGGAGCTGTCAATTCTGCTTGCCCCTGATGATCGCCGTCACGAACCTGTCATCGACCAGGAATTCCGGGTCGGCATGCCCTTCGTCGCGCAGCGCTCTTTGAGCGATGGCGATCCCGACACCGAAACGCTGCACGAAACCTAGGACCTTCATGGCATCCGCCAGATTCGGATTTCGGTAATCCGTGACCCCAGCCCGACCGAAATTATCTGGCGTCACGATCCCAAATGGTCCGCCGGGACTTTGAATCTCGATCCTGTCGCTGAACCAACTGATCCGGACGGGGGCGTAGGTTCCCTCATAGGTTCGGTGCATGATGGCGTTGCGGACGATCTGCTGGAGCGCCGGCAGCGGATAGCTCGTGATGCGGCGTTCCGTGGCCGCGGTCGTCAGATCGACAGCGGTCCGATTGTGCGCCTTCAGCTTGTCGTCGCATCGCCTGAGGATCTGACTGATCGCGCCGTCAATGTTCTCTTCGTCGATGATCGGATCTGCGAGTTCCGATCCGTTGATGCGCAAGAATTGAACATACGCATTCGGCAAGTAGTCGCGCGGACTCTTGCCAAGCGTCAGCAAGCCGAGAATCGTCGGCGTGCCATCGTCAGCCGATGCGATCATCTTGGTGGCGGCAAGGCGTTCCACTTCGCTCCGCTTGTTCGTGTCGAGAACTTCGGGGTCGAAGGCCCGCGGAAGATATTCCTCGCCAAACTGCCGCAAGTTCAATTCGGACAAGGTTGTTCCAGGCACGGGTTGAATATCGAAGGGGACGCCCGCCGCTCGACGCCTCTCATTGAGAATACGCTCGTCCTGTGCGGTCGCCAATCCTCGTCTGGGACCGATGCGGACGTGGATGCGCCCCCTGTAACGGACGGGCGGGGAGTCCGAAGGGAGAACCGTGACGACGGCAACGTCGAAACCCGTTAGGAGACGCTTTTCAACGAACATGGAAGGCGGCGGCACGGTCAATCCGTCGGTCTTGACGTCGGAAAGCTGCCGCAGGATTTCATCGGAAATATCGAGACCTGTCGGCTGACGGTTGTCGGCGACTCCAACAAATACGATACCGGGTTGACCCAAACCGGGCAGGTCGTTGGCGAAGGCGCAAACAGCTTCGCGAATCTTGTTTCGGTTGTCTCCTCGTGATGTCTCCTTGTACTCGACATGGAAGCTCTCCCCTTGAATAAGGAGGCGCTCCAATTCTCGATCGTCCAACCTCATCGTCAAGCCTCCGCACGTTCCAGCTACGGCTGCGGGTTGAACCGGGTGGCGGTGTCGTCGCAGGCAGGCTCGTACTGGTCGGGAGCGCCCGGATCATGCCGCAGCTCACCGGAGAAGCCGTCGCCCACCCCGACATGGGCAAGTATAGACTTCTCGGGGTCATGCCGCGACGATTCTTGCCGTGACCTCACTCCGCCGGCCGGACGTAGCCCCGCCGCACCATGTGTTCCAGTATTTCCTGAGCGTTCACCTGAGGTGGACGGCGCACCGTGTCCAGGATGATTTCCGGATCCCGGGGAGACTCGTAGGGATCGTCGATGCCGGTGAATCCGCGAATCTCTCCGCGGCGGGCCTTGGCGTACATGCCCTTCGCGTCCCGTTCCTCGCAGACCTCGAGGGGGGTGTCCACGAACACTTCCACGAAATGGTCGTTTCCCACCATGGACCGCACCTGATTCCGGGTCTCTCGATATGGACTCACGGCGGCACAGATCACCGTGCCTCCGTGCCGGACGATCTCGGCCGCCACGAAGCCGATACGGAGAATGTTGGTGTCCCGGTCCTCCTTGCTGAATCCCAGGCCCTTGGAGAGATGGGTCCGGACCATGTCGCCGTCCAGTACGGTGACCTTCCTCCCATGCTCCTGGAGGAGAACGGTGAGAACCTGGGCCGTCGTCGATTTTCCGGAGCCGCTCAAACCGGTGAGCCAGACACAGACTCCCTGGTGGTGGCGCGGCGGATAGGCTTCCGCCAGGATATCTGCCACCTCGGGACGCGTGAACCAGCGGGGAAGGTCCCGGCCCTTCCGTAGATAGTCGTCCCGCACCTGGGATCCTGAGATGGAAGCGGTTCGAGCCGCGGTGTTCCCCCGGCCGACCTCCTCGTACCGGTCCTCGTCAGGCAGATAGACCAGTTGCCGGAAGGGAATCATTTTCACTCCCGTCTCGACGCTGAAACGCCGCACCAGTTCCTGCGCCTCGTAAGGATCATAAAAAGGACGTCCACCCCGCCCGGTTCCCGGACTGCCGTGGTCCCGGCCGACGATCAGGGCGTTAGCGCCGTAGTTCCGTCGAATCAGAGCGTGCCAGAGGGCTTCCCGGGGACCGGCCATCCGCATGGCCAAAGGGAGAAGACTCAGAAGCACCCGCCGGGAGTTATAGTAGTTGCGAGCCAAGACCTTGTAGGTGCGGACCCGAGTGTATTGGTCCACGTCGCCCGGGCGGGTCATGCCTACGACGGGATGCAATAGCAAGGCGCCTCCGGTCTCGTCCATGGCACGGCGGGTCAGTTCTTCATGCGCCCGGTGCAGCGGGTTCCGGGTCTGGAAGGCAACCACGTTGGGGAAATTCATCTCCTCCAGGCGGGAACGGGTCTCACTCGAGCTCAGGCGGAGCTCGGCGAAATCGGGCCGGCGGGGCGGGCGCAATACCTGGAGCCGTCCGGACAGGTTGATTTTGCCCCAGCCGTGCATTTCGGTGACCAGAGGATGCCGCATGTCCAGGGTGCCGAGCACGGCTTGGGCCGTCTCCCGGAAGTCCCACTCATAGATCTCCTCCATAGTCATGATCGCCAGCAGATCGTTTCTGGAGTCCCGAAGGGCGATCTTCGAGTCCAGCCGGAACTCCTTTGACGGAGCGGTGGGGAGTGCGATGGGAATGGGAAAGAGGGTGCCCGATGCCAGCCTCATCTCAGCGACCACCCGCTCATGGTCGGCGCGGCTCATGAAACGGGTCAGAGGGGAGAAGGCGCCGGACGCCAGAAGCTCCAGGTCCAGTGCACACCGCCGGGATATTTGAAGCGAGGGGAGATAGGTGGCTTGTGCCCGGAGTTCTTCGGACTCTTCCGGACTCGCCACGAGATCCACGAGCCGACCTCCCCAGGGGGGGATCAGTCTGTTCGTCGGGCTGGAGTCGCGCGCCAGCGCCTCGGAAGGCGGCATGGTGCTCATTAAGGGTTTCCGAACGGAGGTCTGGCGATCAGTCGGCTTTCTGGAGGCAGTGGATCCCGCATTCCCGGTGACTTCCTTTTTCCCACCACCAACGTCCGGCGCGTGGGTGCTCGCCAGGGCGTATGGCCCGGGTGCACGGGGCACAGCCGATGCTGCTGTAACCCTGGTCATACAAGGGATGATGCGGAACGCGGTTCCGGCGGATGTAGCTCCAGACCTGCTCGTGCGACCAATCCGCCAGCGGACTCAGCTTGATCTTGGAGCCGTGCTCCCAGTCGGTTTCCAGCTTGCAGACGCCCGCGCGGCTCGAAGACTGACCTCTCCTCAAGCCGACCATCCAGGCATCGAGAGGTTGAAGCATCCGTGCCAAAGGTTCCACCTTGCGTACGTGGCAGCAACGCTTCCGCTCTTCCCGGGATCGGTAGAAGAGGTTCATCCCGGACTCTCCCACCATGGTCTCGACGCTGTCGGTGTGAGGAAAGAAGATCTCTGGCCGGATTCCATAGTGGTCCCGGACGCGGTCCATCATTTCGTACGTTTCGGCCGGGAGGCGTCCCGTGTCGATGGTCATGACCCGGACGTCCTTGCGGTAGCGCCAGCACAGATCCAGGATCACCATGCCTTCGGCCTGAAAACTGGTGCAGACGGCGATCCGCGGGTGCCACTGGTCCAACGCCCAAACCACCAGATCCTCGGCTGACATCAATTCAGCGGGAGCCGGCAAGGGCGAGACATTGGGTAGAATTTGTGTCTCCATGGCCACGCCTTCCGACGACGCGGCGCATTATCCAGTATTCCGATCGGAGTTGTCAAGAAAGAAATTGGAGGGGCGATTTCCCAATCGCCCATTCTTCCGCGCCAAATTGTCACTCCGGAGTTCGGCGGTTGGAAACCGCCCCTCCTTGCCGGCAATTGGAAATCGCCGCTCCTCTCCAGCGGTTGGAAACCGCCGCCTTGCCGGCAATTGGAAATCGCGGCTCCTGTTGAATTCGTCCGGTCGGAACCGATACGGTTTCCTGGATGAAGGTCGACGTCCTCATCGTGGGTGCGGGTTTTGCCGGCGCCTCCACGGCGTTTCACCTGAGCCGGTCATTCCCGGGCTCGATCCTGGTGATCGATCAGGAATCGGTACCCGGATTCCACGCCTCGGGCCGGAATGCCGCCATGGTGCGGCAGCACGAGGAGCGGGAGGACATCCGCCGGGCCGCCGCCGCCAGTCGCCGGGCCTACGGCCAATACGATCCGGTGCTGAACTTTCGCCAGGTCGGGTCGTTACTTCTGGGATCTCCGGACCGGTTGGAGGCCATGCGGGAACCGGACCGGATCGAATCGTATCTCTTGGATCCGCAAGAAGCCCGCCGGAGAGTCCCATTGCTGGACCGCCACGATTTCGGCGCCGCCCTCTGGACGCCCGACGACGGCATCATGGACATTTCCGCTCTGCTTCAGCTCTACCTCACCGGAAGCCGGGACCGGGGTGTCTCCTTCCTCTTCGACTGCCGTCTGCGGGCCTGCCGGGGGACGGGGCCGTTCCGGCTTGACACCACGCAGGGAGAAATCACGGCCCACCGCCTGGTCAACGCCGCAGGCGCCTGGGCGCCCCGGGTCGGCCGCCTCGCCGGCTCTTCGCGGGTCCCCATGCGTCCGTTGAAGCGACATCTCTTCGTCCTGGGGCGGGTCCCCGGAGTGAATCCCAATTGGCCCATCGTCTGGAACCTGGCGGACAATTTTTATTTCAGGCCCGAGTCCGACGGACTCCTCATCAGCGTCTGTGACGAGGGCGAGACCGAGAGCCTGGAACCCACTGTGGATGCCGACATGACCGAGGAGCTGGCCCGGCTCTGCTGGTCCAAGCTGCCTGACCTCAGGGACTCCGTTCAGGAACAAGTCTGGTCCTGCTTTCGAACCAAGGCGACCGATGCGTCCTTCGCCATCGGCTGGGACCCCACTCTGGAGGATTTCTTCTGGGTCGCCGCCCTCGGCGGCCATGGAATGGGAGTGAGTTGGGAGGTCGGCCGCCGCGCCGCCGGAAAATTCCTGGACCGGGCCCATTCCGATTCCTTCGATCCGGACCGATTCCTGTAGGGTCGCCCCTTGTGGGTGCCCTCTTATCCCCCCCTTGCGGGCGCCCTCTTGCTGGTACACTAGGCGCGGAACCTCCCGCAGAGGTCCGGAGAGGAAAGAAAACGGTGTTGAGACGACAGAGGACCGGCTCGGTGGTTTGCCGCTCCTGCGGCCTGCTGGTGGGCGTCAATGACGCCGAATGCTACGAGTGCGGCTCCAAGAACCCGGGTCTCTGGGGATTTGCCTCCCTGGTGCGGATTCTGGGCGACGACCTGGGTTTTCTCCGCCTGGTGATGGTGGGCTGCATCTTTCTGTATATTGCCACGCTGATCGTGGGCTCCTCGGGGACCGGGAGCGGAGGCATGTTCTCCCTGTTGTCTCCCGGCAGCGCCGGCCTGTTCCTGTTCGGAGCCAGCGGCGCCGTTCCCGTGTTCCAATACGATCGCTGGTGGACCCTGCTCAGCGCAGGTTGGCTCCACGGCGGCCTGCTCCACATCGGGTTCAACCTGATGTGGGTTCGCCAATTGGCGCCGGTCACCGCCGAGATCTACGGAGCCGGCCGCATGGTTCTCATCTACACCGTAGCGACCGTCACCGGCTTTGGATTGAGCACTCTGACCGGCATGTATCTTCCCTTCCTGCCCGGACCACTCCGGGGAGCCATGTTCTCCGTTGGCGCCTCCGCACCCATATTCGGTCTCCTGGGAGCTCTGGTCTATTCCGGCCGCCGCGGCATCGGCAGTCACGTCAGCCGGCAGGCGCGAGGGTACGCCATTGTCCTGGGAATCTTCGGATTCGTCTTCCCGGCAGTCGACAACTGGGCACATGCGGGAGGATTTCTGGGGGGCTACCTGTTGGCTCGCTGGCTGGACCCCATGCAACCCGAGCGGCTGAATCACTTGGCTGCTGCTGCCGTCTGCATCGTCCTCACCATCCTTTCCATCGTCGTCTCCGTAGTCCACGGCTACCGCTTTCTGTAGTTGTTCCTCTTTTCTCTTTCCCTCCCATTGCTATAATCCCTTGGCCATGAAGAAACTGACTCAAGCCCAGATCGATCATTACCGGAACCGGGGCTACTTGATCGTGGAGAACGCCGTCCCCCCGGACGAGGTGGAGCGGCTGAAACAGCGGACGGAGGATATCGCCGAGGGCCGAGTCCCTTTTCCGGAGGGAAATCTGGAGTTGGAACCCACGGCCAACGGCCGGCGTTCCGTCGAGACGATTCGCAAGCTGGACCATTGCGCCGAGAACGATCCCGTCTTTCTGAGGCACGCCAGGAAGGACATCATTCTGGACATGGTGGAGGACCTGATCGGCCCCGACGTGAAACTCTTCGAAAGCCAGCTCTTCATGAAGCCGCCCGGGGGTGTCGAGAAACCCTACCACCAGGATTCGGCCTATTTTTTCATCGAGCCCATGGCCTTGGTCACCTGTTGGACGGCGCTGGATGACGTCACCGTGGCCAACGGGAGTATGTGGGTGATTCCGGGCAGCCATCTCGGGGGAGTCGTGGACCATGGCGAGTCCTGGCAGATCGGAGACCGCATCGACAAGCAGGTTCCGGCAAGCGCCATGGACCTGGCGTCCCAGGTGCCCATGGTCATGCCGGCCGGGAGCTGCTCATTCCATCACAGCCTGCTGCTGCACAGCTCGCGGCCCAACCGGACGAATCTCTCCAGACGCGGTTTCGCCGTGCACTACATGACCGCCCGCTCCAAGTGGACGAATCCGTCCCTTCCCATGCCGCGCTATCGGCTTCTGAGGGGCCGGGAGTATCCCGGCTGCGTCTGATCCCAAGCAGCCTTATTCGCGTCTTGGTCGCGGGTCCTTACTCTTTACTCTCTTCTTTTTCCTCTTCCTTCTCTTCCTCGGGAGGATCGGGAGCGAGTTCCTGGCCCAGTACCACTTCCAGCTCGGGCAGCGACTTGCGCAATTCGTCCACGCCCGCCTGGGTCGCCTTGGTCTTCCAGACGAACAACTTCCGGAGTTGGGAGAGGCCCTTCAAATGCTGGAGGCCGGCGTCACTGACCGCCGTCTCGTACAGGTTCAGGTAGACCAGGTTGGTCAGTTCCTTGAGATGTTCCAGGCCGGCATCGCTGATGGCGGTCTTTTCCAGGTGGAGGCGCTGGAGGGTCTTGAGTCCCTTCAAGTGGGCCAGGCCGGCATCGGTGATGGCCGTCTTGCGAAGGTTCAGGTTGACCACGTTCGTGAGCTGCTCCAGGGGCGCCAGATCTCCGTCCCCTGCCGGTTCCGAGGCCAGATGGAAGGCGATGTCCAGGCTGGGGTCGTTCTGGGCGACTTCCAGCACCAGCCCCCCTTTCTCCTGGATGCTGGCGATGGCATCCGTCTCCGCCTGTGACCGTTCGGTCTCCCCAGGTGCGGTAATGGAGGCCGAAAGCAGAACAATTGCAAGACCAATCGGTTTCTTCATGACGTAAGTCTCCCTCGTGGAACGTTCATGCAACCAAATGACAGGCCGCCCAGTGGCCCGGTCGAACCTCCTGGAGCGGGGGGTCCTCCTGGTGACATCGATCGATGGCAACCGGACAGCGGGTGCAGAAGTTGCAGCCGGCCGGCGGATCTGCGGGGTCGGGGGGATCTCCCTTCAAGACGGTTCTGCTGCGCCGGGACTCGAGATCGGGATCGGGTAGGGGAACCGCCGAGATGAGCGCCTGCGTATAGGGGTGCAGGGGACTCTCGTAGAGGTCGTCCCGCTCGGCCAGCTCGACGATCCGGCCCAGGTACATGACCGCGACCCGGTCGCTGATGTGCCGGACCATGCTCAGGTCGTGAGCGATGAACAGGTAGGTCAGGCCGAACCGTTCCTGAAGATCCCCCAGAAGATTGATGACCTGCGCCTGGATCGAGACATCCAGAGCTGAAACCGGCTCGTCGCAGATGATGAAGTCGGGTTGTAGGGCCAGGGCCCGGGCGATGCCGATCCTCTGTCGCTGGCCGCCGGAAAACTCGTGTGGATAGCGGTCGGCGTAGCCGGGATTGAGCCCCACCAGCTCCATGAGCTCCCGCACCCTTTCCTTTCGGCGCCCCCGGGCCAACTGATGGATCTCCAAGGGTTCGGACAGGATCCGCCCCGCCGTCATCCGGGGATTCAGGGAGGCGTACGGATCCTGGAAGATCATCTGCATCCGGCGGCGCATGCGCCTCAAGTCCCGGCCTTTGAGTTCGGTCAACTCCACGCCGTCCAAAAATACCCGGCCGGCGGTCGGGCGCTGTAGTTGCAGGATGGCCCGCCCGGTGCTGGATTTGCCGCAACCGCTCTCTCCCACCAGTCCCAGCGTCTCCCCCCGCCGAATGAGGAAGGAGATCCCGTCGACGGCGCGGACCGCTCCAACCTGGCGCCGGAACAGGACGCCCCGGTTCACCGGATAATACTGCTTGAGTCCTTCCACCCGTACCAGTTCCGGCGCGTCCGGGCCAGTCAACCGGCACCTCCCGCCAGTTGGTCCTTCTCCCAACAGGACACCGAATGGGCCGGTCCCACCGGCTCCAGCGCGGGGACCTCCTGGCGGCACCGATCCACGGTGTGCTCGCACCGTGGCGCGAAGGGACAGCCTGGAAGCTCCTCGATCAGGTCGGGCGGCTGTCCCGGAATGGAGACCAGACGCTCCCCCCGGACGCCGGCATGCGGAGTGGCTCGCAGGAGGCCTCGGGTGTAGGGGTGCCGGGGAGTCTTGTAGAGGGCGCGGACGTCGGCCTCCTCCACGATGACGCCGGCGTACATGACCATTACCCGCTGGGCCAGCCGGGCGATCACCCCCAGGTCGTGGCTGATCCAGATTACCGCCATCCCCAGCTTCTGCTGCAGCTCTTTCACCAGGTCCACGATCTGGGCCTGCAGGGTGACGTCCAACGCGGTCGTCGGTTCGTCCGCGATCAGGACTCGCGGATTGCAGGCCAGGGCCATGGCGATCATGGCCCGCTGCCGCATGCCACCGGAGAACTCGTGAGGGTACTGGTCCAGCCGGCTCTCCGGGTCGGGGATCCCCACCAGGCCCAGCAACTCGCCCGCCCGGCTCCGGGACTGCTTGTAGGTCATCCCCTCGTGCAACCGCAAAACCTCCTGGATCTGGAAGCCTATGGTCAGGACGGGGTTGAGGGAAGCCAGCGGGTCCTGAAAGACCATGGCGATCTCGGACCAGCGGACCCTGCGCATCTCCTCGTCGCCGAGCTTCAACAGGTCCCGTCCGTCCAAGAGGATCTCCCCCCCCACGATCTTTCCGGGAGGGTCGGGCAGGAGTCTGAGCAGAGCCAGGGCGCTGGCGGTCTTGCCGCAGCCGCTTTCGCCCACCAGTCCCAGGGTCTCCCCCTGATCCAGGGAATAGGAGATGGAGTCGACAGCTCGTACTACTCCGCCGGGCGTGTAGTAGCGGGCGCTCAGTCGTTTTACTTCCAGCAGGTGAGTCACAGGTGCGGATCCCCAGCCGCGCCTCTATGCGGGACGGTTGACCTTGGCAGCCCGTGGCAAAAGTCCTCGCGGCATTCGACCGTCCCTGCATCCCGGCGGACTGCGTTGCGACTCGGTCACATACTCCCGGTATGCTCCCTCATCGCTCCTTGTCCGGCGGGCGCAGGAACGGTCTCGGTGCTCGCGGGACTTTCACCACGGACTGCCGGGCCATGGAGGCCGCCAATATACCGCCGCGAGCCCGGCTCGGGCAAGACGGGGGTCAGGAACTGAAGATGTCGACGCTGCTGCCGGTTTTCCGATTTTCGCTTCTGACGGCCATTGTCTGTGTGGCCGCTCCGGCTTGTAGCGGGCCTGCGGATCTCCCGATTCCAGGGCCCGAAAAGACCTTGGTGATCGGCGTTTCCCAGGAACCGGACGCTCTTTTCGGAATCGTGGGAAACCTGATGGTATCGGGCGATGTGGGCTCCTTCATCTGGCGTCCGCTGCTGCTCATCGATTCCCGGCGGCGGCCCTACTGCGTGCTCTGTACCGAATTGCCCAGCCTGGAGAACGGCCTCTTGAAGGTGGACGAAGAAAAGGGGGTGATGGACGCCACCTTCCAATTGCGGCGGGGTCTGCAATGGGCCGACGGAACCGAGATCACCGCCTACGATGCCGCCTTCGCGTGGGAGCTCATGAGTGACGAGCAGTATCCTCACGGGGCGTCCTACATGGAGCCCGTCGGCGACGTGGAGGCCCTGGATTCTCATACGATCCGGGTGGTCTACAAGACGCTGTGGCCCTTCGGGAACTCGGACCTCCGGTTGCGTCTCATCCCCGAACGCTACTATCGGCCCATCTGGACGCAGTACCGTTCGGAGGGAGGGGCCTACTGGGACCGGTTCCTGGCCGATGAGAGGGTCAGCGTCTATCCGCGGGCCAACGGCCCCTTCCAGGTCCGGGAATGGGTCTCGGGCAGCCATATCCTGCTGGTCCGCAATCCAGCCTACAACTTGGGTCCGCCGCCCAGCCTGGAGCGGATCCTGGTGCGGGTGATTCCCGATCTCAACGCCTTGGCCATCGCCGTCTCCACCCGGCAGGTCCATCTCACGGACGGCTGGCTCACTCTGGAACAGGCGCGCGAATTGGAGGAGGCGCCCGGGATCGAGATCCAGTATGTGGAGGCGGCCTGGCTGGAGCATGCCACCTTGCAGATCAAACACCCTCCTTTCGACGACCTGAGGGTGCGGCAGGCTCTTCTTCTGGCCATCGATCGGGCCGGGATCAACCACGCCATCTTTCGGGGAAAGCAGCCCCCGGCCCACTCCTGGGTCCACCCGAGTCATCCGGCTCACAACCCCAGGCTGTCCCGGTTTGGCTATGATCCGGAGCGGGCACAAAGACTCCTGGAGCAGGCCGGCTGGTCCAGGGAAGGGGACGGCCCGCTCCGAAACGCTCGGGGAGAGCCCATGCGCCTGACCCTGATCACGATAGCGGGGGACCGGACCCGGCTGCAGGTGGTGTCGGTGCTCCAGGCCCTGTGGCAGGAGTTGGGCATTCAGGTGGAGATCCGGCCCCAGTCGGCACGGCTGCTCTTTCCGGACACGCTGCAGAAGCAGAATCTGCAGCCGGGAGGCGTGGCGGTCTGGCGCTGGGTGGTCCAGCCCGAGGCCACAGTGTCGGCCTATGGCTTATGGTGGCCCAAGGGCACGAACCTGGATCAGTTGACGCCAGGGTCGCCCTGGGACGCGGTCCGGGAGAACAAGGACTTGATCCGGCAGGCGCTGGGCACCATCGACGACGAGGAGCGCTATGGACTGCTGCGCCGCCAGCAGGAGGTCTGGGTTCGCGAACTGCCCACCCTGCCCCTGTACTGGCACGTCCGGGTCGTGAGCATGGACCAGCGGCTGACAGGCTATGTTCCCTATCCGGATCAATATCTGGGCTGGGGAGTAGACGAGTGGCGTTTTGGAGCGGCGGCTCTCTTGCCGCCGAACGAGAGCGGCGGCTTTCTTGCCGCCGAATGGGAGCGGCGGCTTTCTTGCCGCCGAACCGGGACCGGCGACTTTCTTGCCGCCGAATGGGAGCGGCGGCTTTCTTGCCGCCGAACCGGGAGCGGCGGCTTTCTTGCCGCCGGCTTCCGGAGCACCATAGCCCCAACTCGGCACCGGCGCACAGGAAAACCCTCCCTCTTCAATTCGGAATCTCCCAACGGAGCCGATTGATGTATCGACACTTGCTGAAACGCGCGGCGCAGACCATCCCCGTGGTCTTCTTCGTGACCGTCGTCGTCTTCAGCCTGATGCAACTGGCCCCCGGGGATCCCATGGACATGCTGGTGCTGTCCAATCCCAACGTGACGCCGGAGGAGGTCGAGCGGCTGAGGGCCGTCTATGGCCTGGACGATCCGATTTACGTCCAATACTTCCGCTGGTTGTCCCAGGTCGTCCAAGGGAACCTGGGATATTCCCGCCTCTACCATCGCCCCATCACCAGCATCCTTCCCCAACGTCTGGCCAACACCCTGGTCCTGACCGGTCTCAGCCTGCTGGTGAGCATCCTCATCGCCATTCCCATCGGGGTCTACAGCGCTCTGCGCCAGTATTCCCTGGCGGACTACCTGCTTTCGCTGGTCGCCTTCGTGGGGATCTCATTCCCCGTGTTCTGGTCGGGCATTCTGGTGATCCTCCTCTTCTCGGTGGTTCTCGGCTGGCTCCCGCCGGGAGGGCACCCTTCCATCGAGCCGGGTCTTGGCTTCTGGGGGCAGGCCCGGTACTACGTCGCTCCGGTTCTGGTGCTGAGCTTCTTCAGCACCGCCAGCTGGATGCGCTACATGCGCTCCAGCCTGTTGGAAGTGATTCGCCAGGACTACATTCTCACGGCCCGGGCCAAGGGTCTCACCGGAAGGATGATCTGGGTGCGCCACGCCCTCCGGAACGCTCTGATTCCCATCGTAACCCTCATCGCCCTGACCATTCCCGCCCTCATCGGCGGAGCGGTGGTGACGGAGATCGTCTTCTCGTGGCCCGGCATGGGGAGATTGATTTTCGATTCCCTGATGAACAACGACTACTACCTGGCCATGGCCATCTTCCTCATCTTCGGCCTGCTGGTGGCCCTGTTCAATCTCCTGGCCGAAGTGGCCTACGCCTTCCTGGACCCCAGGATCCGAATGGAGTAACCGCCGACCATGGAACCGTCTCGAACCCGATCGGGCGTCACTGCCTGGCAGAGGCTGCGCCGGCATCGCCTGGCCATGGTCTCCTTGAGTCTCCTGGGGGTCATCGCCCTGGCTTCGCTGCTGGGACCCTGGCTCTCGCCTTACAGCTACAGCCGGGTCCATCTGCAGCAGCATCTGCAGCCTCCCTCCGCGTCCCACTGGCTGGGGACGGACGAGCTGGGCCGCGACGTCCTGACGCGGCTGCTCCAGGGAGGGCGGGTCTCCCTCTTCGTGGGTCTCACGGCGGCCCTGCTGAGCGCCCTGGCCGGCATCCTCATCGGCGCCGTCTCGGGATACTTCGGAGGCTTCATCGACACCCTGCTGATGCGTTTCACCGACCTCATGCTCTCCATTCCCAGTCTGCCCCTGCTCCTGATCCTGTCCCGCCTGGGGAAGGGGACGGTCTGGGAGATCGTCGGCATCCTGGTGATCTTCGGGTGGATGAGCCTGGCGCGCATCGTTCGCGGCTCCTTCCTCTCGCTGCGGGAGATGCAGTTCGTGGATTCGGCCCGGGTGATGGGGATTCCTCACTGGAGAATCATTTTGCGCCACATCCTGCCCAACACGATGGCCCCGGTCATCGTCTACGCCACCCTCAACCTGGGCTACGCCATCCTGGCCGAGTCCAGCCTCAGCTACCTGGGGCTCGGCATTCAGCCCCCCCTTCCCAGTTGGGGCAACATGCTGCTCAACGCTCAGCATTACCTGAAGGTCGCCCCCTGGTTGGCCGTCTTCCCGGGCCTCTTGATTTTCGTGAGCCTGTTGAGCGTAAATTTTCTAGGGGACGGGCTTCGCGATGCCCTGGACCCGCGGCTGAAGATCTGAAAAATCCTCCCTCTCCGGGAGATAGGATCAGGAGTGACCGACATGCAACCGAACCTGCGCCAAAACATCGCCCTGCTCAAGAGCGAGAGCTCACGGCAGCTCTATGTCCAGGAGGCCCTGGCACGAGACCAGATCTACGAGTTCACCGATGCCTGGGGCGAGCGGGCCCGCTGGGTCAAGGGGGAGTACGCTTATCTCGCGCCAAACGCCGCCTCCGCGTTCCTCAACCGGCTGAACCTGAAGCACGACACCGTCGACGAGGAAAAACTGCGGGAATCGATCCCGGAGTATCAGACTCTCGTCATTCCCAATGCCGCCCGGCTGGAGGAGAGCACCCTTGCCCGGATCCGGGAGCGCCTCCGGGACCCGGACTTCTTTCTCCTGGTCACGGGCCGGACCAATCTCCCCGGCTCGCTCCTGGGTCTGGAGCGATCCCGGTTGGAGCGGCCTCAGGGCTACAGCGGGTGGGGATGGACCGCCGGCTCCCCGTTCGGCGACACGTCTATTTGGGAGGATCTGTACGTCACGGGTGCTCGCGGCGCGGCCGTCCACCGAGTCGAGGCGGCCGCCGGCGCAGAGGCGCCAGCCGGGCTCTACGAGATTACGGGGGACCTCCGGAACGCCTCGACCGCCACCCGGAGCCGGCTCGGCGACGGGATCGTCCTCACCGGGAACACCCTCTACGTGGCCAACCAGGTCTTCGAGTTCCTGGGCGGGGTGCTGCAGGCGCACCTGTACGTGGACGAGATCCGGAACTGGAACAATCCGGTCCACTGGGGAGACACCCTGGTCTACTTCCTGGCCCGGCTCCTGAAGGAGCGGAACCAGGGGCTGCCCTCCTCCCGGCTGCGCACATTCGGCAGCTACCGGGGCGTCCTCTCCCTGCGGCACGACGTGGACCAGTCGGCCGACCTCGCCATGTTGGAGTACGAAGCGGCCAACCTGGTGCCGGCCAGTTGGGATATTCTCGACCCGGTCATTGCGGCCGATTCCGCCACCGAGGAGGAGTCCCGGCTCTGGGTCCGGGAGGTCGCGAAGTACGAGTTCCTGGAGGCGGGGCTTCACAACGACAGCCTGGTGGGGGCGCCCCCCACCTACCTCGTGGGAACGGGACTCTACGACCACGTGCGGATCACGGAGGAGCGCTTGGGGATCCGGGTCTACACCTGCGGCCGGCACGGCGGCGCCCACGCCCACCCCGAGACCCTGGACGCCATGGACTACCTGTACGAACATGTCCCCCATGTGCTGGGAACCTGCACCTTCTGCTTCTACGACATGTGGGAATACGGCGAGCACGCCTACGAGACCGACGGCAGCTACACCGTGGCCAGCACCGGTTTCTGGTTCCCCTATCACCCGGTCATCACCCGCGTGGAGAAGCACAAGGCCCTGCGGGGTTGGGACCGGACCCACGAATACGACTGCGACTACGGCCTGGTGGACCTCATCTACTCGGGCAGGCATGGGAAAGCCCCCTCCCCAGCTCTGGAAGCTTCCACGCGAAAGCCTCCGTGGGAGTTCGAACTGGGCTCGGGCGGGAGTGACGATGATCCGTACTGGCTGGGAAACGGTGTCTACACGCTCCAGTACCATCCCCTCTTCAGCGCCGACGCCAGCGTCAACCACGGACGAGGCACCCTGGACTACCTGATCTACGCCGTCACGCTTGCCGAGCGGCTCGGCTTCTGGGTGGCCAGCGAGAAGATGTTGTACGAGACGATGAACGACTATGAGTCCATCCGCTTCCGCGCGAACTCTCCCGGGAGCGTGACGGTGGCCAATCCCTCCGGCCGCCGCCTGGAAGGGTTCATGGTGGAGAGCGACGTCTCCGTGGAGGGGATCTCGGCGGACGGAGTGAACTACATCCACATCGTGGACGGACGCTATTTTACCGCTCCTCCTCTGGACCCCGGAGAGCAGGTGACCCTCCGGTTGGGGCCGCCGCCCCCCGGCTGTCCGCTGCTGCTGAACGCCAACTCCAAGGGCCTCCGGATTCTGAACGCGGTCTACGACGCTGCCGGTTCGACGGTCACCCTGGATCTCGAGTTGATCCGCCGCCATGGCCTCTGCCTTTACGACGTCCTGCCGGAGCGGGATTATCGAGTCACCATTCGGGCCCGGGATTGGACCCGGGTCCAGGTCTGCAGGTCTCGCGCCGAGAAGATCCTGACCTTCGAATTGGAAGGAGACCAGAATCGATTCGCCCGGTTCGGGGTCGAAGCGACACTCATGCCGGAGCCGGAATGAGCATCGAATTGAGGACCCTCACCGCCGCCGACTATCCCGCCTGGATCCGGGCCAAGGTCAGCGGTTTCGGGTTCAGCATCCCGGAATCTCAGATCCTCCGCACTCCGGTGGAATTGGACCGTTCACTGGCCGCGTACGACTCGGGGCGGATCGTCGGCACCATCAACGCCCACACCTTCCGGATGCGGATCCCGGGAGGATGGGTCTCCATGGCGGCCGTGGCGGGGGTGACGGTTCAGCCCACGCATCGGCGGCGGGGCCTCATGACCCGGATGATGAACCGGCAGCTCCGGGACATGCATGACCGGGGAGATCCGGTCACCGGCCTCTACGCCTCCGAGAGCATCATCTACGGGCGCTTCGGATACGGGATGGCCACCTTCCACGAGTCCTGGTCCATCGACCGGCTCCGGACGCAACTGATTCCCGGTGACTCGGGGGCGGGACGGGTGGATTTCGTCTCCCGTTCCGAGGCTTCGGATCTTTTCCCCCGGGTTCATGAGGAATTCCTGTCCCGGCGGGTCGGGACCGTGCATCGTCGAGCCGCGCGCTGGGACCTGGCGCTGGGCGACCCCGAGGATCGGGGCGGCCGGGATTCAACCCGGTTGATCCTCGCCGCGTATCGAGCCGGGTCCAGCGTGGAAGGCTACGCTCTCTACCGGATCCGGCCCCGGGATCTGGTGGTCCGAGTGGAGGAACTCTGCGGCCTCAACGCACAGGCTCAGAGAGCGCTGTGGCAGTTCTGCTTCGGAGTGGACCTGATGACCACCATCAAAGCCCGCCACCGGCCCCTTCAGGACCCCCTGCTTTGGATGCTGGCGGATCCGCGTCACCTGAAGCGTTCTCCCTGCGACTCTCTCTGGCTTCGGTTGGTGGACGCTCCGGCGGCTCTCTCGGCCCGCCGGTACGCCTCGTCGGGCCGATTGGTCCTGGAGTTGGAGGACGCAAGCTGTCCCTGGAACCGGGGCCGTTTCGAGCTGGAAGGAGGGCCCGGCGGAGCCACCTGCCGTCCGACCACACGCCGGCCGGACCTGGAGCTGACGGCCAACGAGCTGGGCGCGGCCTACCTCGGCGGCGTGAGCTTCCGCACCCTGTCCCGAGCGGGCCGGGTCCAGGCCCGCAACTCGAAGAAACTCAGCGAAGCGGACGCCATGTTCCGGGTCGACACCCCCCCTTGGTGCAGCGAGCATTTCTAGGAGTCTGCGCCGTAGGAATGATCGTAGCGAGAAAGTGGGGAATCGAGGCCAGATTTTCTCGATTTTGAGGTGCATAGTCGTTCTATTCGCCGAGAAATCGGGGAAATATGGACCGATTCACCGCTTTCGCAGTAGATTGATTTCTGCGGCGCAGGCTCCTAGATTGGAGAGGAAAGAGAAATCGGGTTTGTTTGAATTTCATTGACAAGTGCCGTTAGGATTTTTCCAGGAGTTGTCAGGGAGGATGGATAGGCGCCGGGCGGGGATGTTGGTGGAACCTGATGTAGAATTGGCACGCGGGGCCAAGATGCTATGAGAACGACGTTTCTTTTCGCAATCCCGAATTTCATTTCCGGTTGCGCTCGCATACTCGACATCGGAGGCGTCTACGATATCTACAACGAGAGTCGGGACGGCGACGCGGCCGATGCTCGGGCAGTCTATAGTGACTTCAAAATGGTCGGCCAAGATCTTCAGTGGGCGATGGAAGTTTACCGCACCACCCATTGTGACCAGCTCACAGCACATAATCTCAGCGTTGCCTTTCAGCAGGAAAATGCTGCGGTGAGGCATGGCGCGAAAGAGTAAACCGAAAAGGCACGAGCCGGAAAAGGCATCACCTGCCGCACCCGAACGGGGTGCCACCCTCCACATCACGGCACAACAGAGCACCAAGTCTCCTTCCGTGGTCCAATCCCGCCACCCGAGATCCTTGAAGCTTACGAGAGCGTTCTTAAGGGCTCCGCAGACCGTCTACTCAAAATGGCGGAGGAGCAATCAAGGCATCGCAAGAAGCTTGAGGAAACCGTTGTAAAGGGCGGATCTCGAAATCAGATCTTGGGTATGATTCTCGCCTTTGTCTTGAGTTTGGTGACAATTATCCTGGGAGGATTCTTGATTTACCACGACAAGAGCCAGGAAGGGTTTGGTCTGGTTCTGGCTGATTTGGTTGCTCTGGTTGGAGTATTCATCTACGGAAGGCGCACTCAGAGAGACGAACTGAAGGCCAGTCGGGATTCCTTTTCAGAGTGATCCGTCGGTACCCGCTCCCGAGCCGAGTTGGCTAATGGGGTCATAGGCCGGCCCTTTTGCAGGTGCCGCCCATAAATTCAATCTAACTGTCAACCGCCTCCTGGCTGAATCCATCGGTCCCCTCAATGCCGGACTCGCGGTTCTGCTCGTTTTCCTGGGATTCGGATCGGGTGTTGCAATGCACGGAGCACCGGAGGGCTTTATGGGCCTGCTGACCGGTATCGCCACGGCATGGGAGGCGACTTTCCTGCTCCCCGAAGGAGCGGCGGCATCTTTGCCGCCGACCATGGGGGGTGGGGTACGGAGTCCCCACTCTACGCTTCGCCCTTAAGTCTGAAGTATGGAATGGTCAGGCAATGGGGTGGGCGATGGGACTTGAACCCACGGCCACAGGGGCCACAACCCTGTGCTCTACCTGACTGAGCTACGCCCACCACATATTCGAAACGTCACGCCCGAGTCTGAAGTTCCCGGGCGGAAGGATCGTTATTCTATTAGAAAATCCGATCCGCCAGCAACTTTGCCGCGGATTGGCGCCATGGGACCGGGTCCGGTGTTTCGTCAGCCTTCAATGCCTCCCTCAATGCCCGGCCTTTGACCAGCGTTTCCTGGTATTCCTCTTCGGGTTCGCTGTCGGCGACGATTCCGGCGCCCACGTGAAATTCCGCCCGCCCACCCCGAACGACGATGGTGCGAATGGCCACGTTCAAGTCCATCCCGCCGGTGAAGCTCAGGTACCCGAGTGAACCGGTGTAGATCCCCCGCCGAACCGTTTCCAACTCGTCGATCACCTGCATGGCGCGAATCTTGGGAGCGCCGGTGATGGAGCCTCCGGGAAAGGTCGCCCTGAGGAGATCCACGCGGTCGCGGCCGGGGGCCAGAATTCCTTCCACCGTTGAGGTCAGGTGAAAAAGGGTGGGAAAGGTCTCCAACAGCGACAACTCCCGGACTTGGACCGTGCCCACCTGGGCCACCCGGCCCAGGTCGTTCCGCTCCAGGTCCACGATCATGACGTGCTCGGCCCGGTCCTTCTCGCTCCGAAGGAGTTCGCGGGCCAGGAAACGGTCCTCGGTCTCGGTCTTCCCGCGCGGCCTTGTGCCTTTGATGGGACGGGTTTCGATCCGGCGCGGCTCCGGGTCCAGGTGCAGGAAGCGTTCCGGGGACATGCTGACCACGGCGAAATCTCCGCCGTCCAGGAAGGCGGAGAAGGGAGCGGGGGCCGTGTGACGCAGTCCCAGGAAGAGCCGCAGGGGGTTCCCCTCGTAATGGGTCCGGAAGCGTTGGGAGAGGTTGGCCTGATAGATGTCTCCGGCGGCGATGAATTCCTTGATCCGGTTGACGGCTCCGGCAAACCCGGCGGGAGTGAAGTTGGACTCGAAGCCGTTCTCGATGCCGGATGCCGGAGGCTCGGGCCGGAGGCCGAAAATCGGACCCGTCCCCGCGGATTCGACTGCCGCGGTCAACTCACGAATCCGGGATTCGGCAAGTTGGCGGGCCCGGTCGCCGGCATCGGGCTGGCCTGTGGCCGTGAGCAGGATCCGTTTCCGCTCCAGGTCGACGGTCACGGCGGAATCGAACAGGCCGAGCCAGAGATCGGGCAGGGCCGTTTCCTGGTCCGATCCCGGTCGTGCACCGAAAGCGGGCTCCATGAGCGCCCCGAGTTCATAACCGAAGTACCCCATGGCCCCCGCCGGGAAAGGGGTCGGCCAATTCGCGTGCGGGAGCCGGAAGCGTTTCAGAACGTCCCGGAGGAGGGACAGGGTCGATCCACGTTCGCGGCGCCCGTCCCTCCAGGTCAGGACGGCCCGGTCTCCCCGGGCGGTCAGAGCGGCGAAGGGATCGACGGCGCAGATGCAGAACCGGGAGAGGCGGCCGACGCTTTCGCCTTCCGGATCCCATCCGCTGTCCAGAGCCATCCAGGGGCCTCCGGTGCGGCTCAGCCGGGCGTACAGCGCCGCGGGGTCAGAGGAAAGGGGCAGGGATCGGCAGAGCATTTCTCAATCTTCACCCGCCGGGCTGAATCGGTTCGGTTTGGGGTGAGGCGCCATGAAGACCAGGCAGACCAGAGGATCCCCGGAATGGTTGAGCACGCCGTGGGGCTCGCCCGCCGGGGCCCAGGTGGTCTCTCCTTCTTCCAGGGTGTGGGTCTCCTCGCCCACGGTGAAGCGGCCGCGCCCCTTCAGCACGTGGTAGATCTTGTCGTTCCCCCGGTGGGAGTGAACCTTCTGCTCCTGGCCCGGTTCGAAGCAGTAGATGTCGCAGAACATGCGGGGGGTCTCGAATAGATTCACCTTTTCCATTTTCTCAGGACGAAACCGGGTCAGGTTCCAAACCTGCTTGATCTCCATGTGTGCTCCTTTTCCGTCCGCGGGAGCTTCGTCCCGGGGCTGTTGAGTCGCCTTCGCAGGATTTGGTATAAACTCGCTCCCGCATCCTGCTGGGCAAGCGAAGGATATCGAATCTTCCAAAGAGAGGAAATCATGAGAAGAATTCAGATCGGCGACTATGTCGAGGACGTGATCGAACGCAGCGACTATCCCATGGAAAAGGTCCGGGAGATCCTGGGCCGCGAGCGCATCGGCGTCATTGGATACGGTCCTCAGGGCCATGGCCAGTCGCTGAACTGCCGGGACAACGGGATCGACGTGGTCGTCGGACAACGGCGCGGCGGCAACGGCTGGAAAAAGGCGGTCGAGGACGGCTGGGTGCCGGGCGTCAACCTGATCGAAGACATCACGGAGGTGGTGGAGCGGTCCACGCTCGTCATGTACCTGTTGAGCGACGCCGGCCAGGGGGCGCAGTGGCCCAATATCAAGCCCCACTTGAAGCCGGGCGACGCCCTTTGCTTTTCCCACGGCTTCGCCCTCACCTACAACGACCAGACCGGAGTGGTTCCGCCGCCCGACGTCGACGTGATCCTGGTGGCGCCCAAGGGCTCGGGGACCACCGTCAGGCGGCTCTTCCTCGAGGGCCGGGGCATCAACTCCAGTTACGCGGTGGATCAGGACTACACGGGCCGCGCCCGGGAACGCTGCCTGGCCCTGGGAATCGCCATCGGGTCCGGGTTCCTGTTCGAGACCGACTTCAAAAAGGAGGTCTACAGCGACCTGACGGGTGAACGGGGGGTCCTGATGGGAGCCATTTACGGACTCTGGTTGGCCCAGTACGAGGTCCTTCGGGCACGTGGCCACAGTCCCCAGGAGGCCTTCAACGAGACCGTGGAGGAGGCCACCCAGAGCCTGTACCCGCTCATCGCCGAGAACGGGATGGACTGGATGTACGCCAACTGCTCCACTACGGCCCAACGGGGCGCTCTGGACTGGTTCAAGCGTTTCCGCGACGCCAACGTCCCGATTTTCGAGGAGCTCTACGACAAGGTGGCTCGCGGGGACGAGACCCGCCGGGTCCTGGCCGCCAACCGGGCCGCCGACTACCGGGAGGGTCTCACCCGGGAGTTGAAGGAGGTCGAGGAGTCGGAGATGTGGCGGATCGGCAAGGTGGTCCGCGAGCTTCGCCCGGAACGCCAGTCCGGGGAATGAACAGGTGCCGGTAAGAAACTATGGTGTAGGGGCGGCCCTTGTGGCCGCCCTCTTCGTATCCCCGGACAACTGAAATGGCCAACAGGACCGTCGGCGAGGCACTGGTGGAGCGTTTGTCGCTCCATGGGGTCGACCTCCTTTTCGGCATCATCTCCATCCACAACCTGGAAATCTTCGACGCCCTCTACCGGCACCAGGACCGGGTGCGCCACATCGGGGGCCGGACGGAATTGGCCTGCGGCTTCATGGCCGACGGATACGCCCGCTCCAGCGGCCGGCCCGGCGTTCTGGTCACCAGCACGGGACCCGGCGCGGCCAACTCCATGCACGCGGTGGGGGAGGCTTACCATTCCAGCTCACCCCTGCTGCATCTGACCACCACGGTGGCGAGAGGCGAGCGGGAGCAGGGTCTGGGCCTGATCCACGAGCCCAAAAAACAGTTTCGGATGCTCAGGTCGGTGACCGGACATGCCCGCCGGGTGGAGGACCCGGCGGACCTGGCGCCGGCCGTAGACGGGGCATTCGCGGCGTTGTCCACCGGCCGGCGGCGACCCGCCGTTCTACAGTTTCCCAACGATCTCCTGGGGTCTCCCTGTGGCCCGGGCGGCCGTCTATCGCCTCTCACCGAACCGCCGGGGGCGAGCGAGGCAGAGTTGGAGCAGATCGTGTCCGCTCTGCGGCGAGCCGAACGGCCCCTGATCTGGGCCGGTGAGGAACTGTCCTACACCAGAGCCCACGGGACCTTGATCCGTCTGGCCGAGACTCTGGGAGTCCCCGTGGTCACCGGAGACGGCGCCAAGGACGCCTTCCCCGAGGACCATCCTCTCTCCCTGGGAACCTGCCTGGGTCAACGGATCTGGGCCGACAATCCGGTCCACGAGTTCATCCCGGGGTGCGACCTGGTGCTGGGGTTGGGGTCCGGGTTCATCCATCGCAGCACCGTCCAGCTTGGAGTCCGGCTCCCGGAACAGTTGATTCAGGTGGTGGCGGATTCGGATTACCTGGGGCGGAACTACCCTGTCAGTCTGGGGATCCTGGCCGACGGGGGCGTGGTGGCAAGTCAGATCCTGGAGCGGGTCCAAGGCCTGGACCTCTCGACCAGCCCGGGGTATCGAGACGAGATCCGAAACCTCAAGCGGCTGATCCGCGCGGAGCTCCAACGCCAATGGCCATTGGAGACCAGGGCGATGGAGGCCATGCGAAGCGTATTGCCCCGGGAGACCATCACCACGTGGGACACGACCGTTCCCGCCAGCCGCGCCAGCCGCGCCTTTCAGGTCTATGGGCCCAGGACTTTCCTCAACCCCTACGGCTGGGTCGGAATCGGATTTTCGTTCCCGGCGGCGCTGGGCGCCAAAGCGGCCACTCCTGCCGCCCCCGTGGTCTGCTTCTCGGGGGACGGCGGGTTCCAGTACTGCATGTCGGAGTTGGCCACGTCCGTCCAATACGGATTGAACGTCACCGTGGTCCTCTTCAACGACGACGCGTGGGGCGTCTTGAAGTGGTTGCAGAAGACCAGTTACGGGGGGAGGTACCTGGGAACCGATCTGGCCAACCCCGATTTCGTGAAGCTGGCTGAAGGGTTCGGTGTGGCCGGGGCGCGGGTCGACTCTCTGGCCGAATTGCTGCCGGTCCTGGAGGAAGCCGTCGGAGCCGACCGGACCACCTTGATCGACGTGAGGATTCCCCGGGGGTTCAGCGAGTTCGGCTGACGACCGCCGAGGTGGCGGACCCGCTCCACAGCGCTTGGCGGATGGATTCGATCGGCACCCGGTCGACGATGGAGGCTCCCACCACCGAAGCCACCCGCTTGCGGAACGGCACCGCGTTCCCGCGCCCGCTGGGATGGAGCCGGCTGGTCAGGATCACGACCAGGGTCTCCGTGTGGGGGTCGATCCAGAGGGAGGTCCCGGTGAAGCCGCTGTGGCCGAAGGATCCCACCGGGAAGAGGTCGCCGCGTGGGGCGTGGTACCGGCTGTGGATGTCGAATCCAAGGCCTCGAAGCACGGGCTTTCCGGTTGGAGATTGGGGTGTGGTCATTTGGAGGACGCCGAGCGGCGAGAGGATTCGCCTTCCATCGTAGACACCGCCGTTGAGGATCATCTGTCCAAACCGGGCCAAGTCGTCGGCGGTGGAAAAGACGCCGGCGTGTCCGGCGCATCCTCCCATTCGCGCAGCGGTCGGGTCGTGGACCCTTCCGTGAAGCCACTTTCCTCCCTGTCGTTCGGTGGGGGCGATCCGGGACTTCATCCGCTCTCGTGGATTGAAGGAGGTGTCCTTCATGCCCAGCGGCTCGAAGACCCGCTTCCGTGAGAACGCGTCCAGATGGTCTCCCGAGATGACCCGAACCACCTCGCCGAGAACCACGTAGTTGATGTCGCTGTATTTGAAGCGCGCCTCGGGCCGGGTCGCCAGCCGTTCCCTGCAGGCTCGCGCCACGGCCGCCTCGTAACCGGACCACTTGGTCGACAGATCCAAACTGGGGCGAAGCCCCGAATAGTGGGTCAGGAGCTGCCGCACGGTGACCCGGTGCTTGCCGTACTGGGAAAACCGGTTGAGATGCTTGGAGACCGGGTCGGACAGGGAGAGGCGCCCCTCCTCCACCAGGATCATGATGGCGACGGCCGTCGGCATGATCTTGGTCAGAGAGGCCATGTCGAAGATGGTGTCCACTTCCATGGGCGATCGGCTGGGGGAGACGGTTCGATCGCCGAAGGCCTTCCGATAGACGATGCCCCCTTTTCTGGCGACGAGAATGACGGCGCCCGGAAACTGCTTCTTTTCGATGTGCTCCAACGTGATCGCGTCCAGCTTTTCGAGCCTCTGAGGGGAGACTCCGACTTCCCGGGGATCGACGGGCCTCAACAAGAGTTCGCCGTAGGTGAGGTTCAGCGTCGCGCCAGCCAGGGCGAGGAAAAAAATTGCGGTACTGCAGCGGGAGTATCGGCGCATGAATCAGTGCAATATCCTAACAGCCGGTGGTGATAGTTCTGCGCTGCGCCGAGAAGGGCGATCGCGCGTGACGATTTCCTGAAATGCCTGACGATTCGAGGATGGATGCATCGATCGGCTCGAACCTGTCCGAGGTTCCCCTGGACGGCGAAGGATTCATCCTGGCCGGGGGGAAGAGCGGTCGGCTGGGGAGGGACAAGGCTTTCCTGCGCTACCGCGGATCACCCCTGATCGAGGCCTCCCGGAGCTGTCTGGAGTCGGTAGGTCTGCCCGTCACGATCGTGGCCGACTCCCGGGAGCGGTTCCGGGAATTTGATCTGCCTGTGTTGGTGGACCGGGTTTCGGATGCGGGTCCCCTGGCGGCGGTGTTCACCGCGCTGACCGCCTCCCGTTCCCGGAACAACTTTTTCATCCCCTGCGACACGCCCTTGGTCCCGCCCCGGCTCTACCGGGTTCTGGCCCAGGCCGGCCGCGATTTCGACCTGGTGGTTCCCCGCGACGCGGCAGGCGGGCTCCATCCTCTTTGCGCCTACTATTCCCGCAATGCCGTGGATCCGATCCGAAGACTCCTGGAAGCCGGCGCCCGCCGGGTCGACTCGGTGTTGGAAGCGGAGGACCTGCGGGTTCACGTCCTTTCGGCCGCCGAATGGAACCTGGCGGACGAGGGTTTTCTCAACGTGAACACCCCCGCCGACTGGGAGTGCCTTCAACGGATTTCGGAATCAGTTCGTTGTATTCGGTAGAGCGTGGCCGTTCCTGTCACGCGTCGGCAAGCTGGGGCTGAACCATGGACTGAGCAGGTGCAGGGCAACCATTCGACTCTGTTTGTCATTCTTTTCGTTACCACGGGGATTTTCCTGTTGGTCCTGGTGACGTTGGTTTATTTCCTGTTCACAGGCCAGAACGAGGAGGCCAAGAGTGTTCTCAGCCCTTTCGTGGTATTGTTGATTTTCATCGTTTGGGCAATGATGACCCGTCTGGGAGAGAAGAGATGATCAATGACATCTTGATCGGCATTGCTTGGTTCGGAGCCCTGCTGGCCACCTGCGTCGGCGGGTATTGCACGGGAGCCTACCTTCAACTGAAGGAAAAGCAGGGCTCTGAGCACAACCCCGGGAACGAGCCAATCCAAGACAAGTCATAGTCCCCCCTTAGGAGGGGACTTTCCTGCCCCCCCGTGTGAAAATCTCAACGGCTGGTTCCTGCGCCGCGCACCGTTGAAGAAACTCCTCAGATCAACTTCCGTTCCCTGCAAAAATTCCCGATTTCCGCCAAACTGAACAGGGCGTAGATGGGAATTCCCAGATCGGCCAGAGCGTCGACGCCTCCCTGTTCCCGGTCGACGCAGACCACGATGCGTCCGACCGGGATCTCCAATTCCTTGAGGCGTGTCACCGCCCGGCGAAGGCTGCCCCCGGACGCGATGACGTCGTCAATCAGATTGGCTTCGCGGCTCGGGTCCGGCCTGCCCACGAATTCGGAAACGATCTCGCCGGGATAGACTCGGGCGTCCTTCCGCAGCACCGAGAGGGTGATGAAGGGTTCCCGGCCGGCCCGGAAGCTGGCCAGGGAGGCCGCCGCGGCGAGAGGGATGCCGGTGTCGGGGACTCCGATCACCTGTTGGGGCGCCTTGGGGGTCGACCATCGCTCCAGAACCCGGGCGAAACTGGCTCCCAGGAGCGAGAAGAGCGCCAGATCGGTGTAGAGGGCGGTTCGGAGATCGATGAAGACGGGAGTCCGCAGGCCATAACGGCGCCGTACTTCCGCTCCCAGCAGGATGGCTCCGGCGCCGACCAAGCCCTCCAGCAGATCCTGTTTGCCGGAGAAGGAGAGGATCGTCGCTTTCACCTGGCACCTCGCGAAACGTGATTTCCGCTCCGAAGTCCTCCCCCGAAGTTCGTTACGGAGCCTCGTGGGCCGTCATCATGATTTCCACCAGGGCGTCGGGAGACATCAGCACCGAGCCGAATGTGGCCCGGGCGGGAGGCGCTCCGGGAAAGACCGTCTTGTAGACCTGGTTCATCTGGCCGTAGTAGCGGATGTCGGACAGGTAGACGTTGGCTTCCACCACGTGGCCGAAGTCGAGTCCCGCCCGGGTCAGGACCGCACGTAGATTTTCCAGTGTCTGCCGGGTCTGGGCCTCGATCCCGCCGGCCCAGCCGGTCTTTCCCCGGCCCACCATGCCCGCCAGGTAGAGCCGGCGCCCGGCGTGGATTCCCGGTGAGTAGGGACTCGCCGGAAGGGGTTCGCCGGCCGGGGCCACCACCTGCCGGGAGCCTCCCCGTACGGCGACGCACTGGATCTCCACCTTCCAATCCTGATGCATGAGCCTGGTCTGGCTGGTGGCCCGGGCCGGAGGGTCTTTGGGGAAGAAGGAACGGTAGACGCGGTTCATTTCAGCGAAATCGCGGGAATCCGCCAGGAAGACCTTGGAGGAGACCACGTCTTGGTAGTCCATGCCGGCCTCCCGAAGGATGGCTCCGACGTTCTCCAGCACCGTGCGGGTCTGGGCCGCGGTGTCGCCGGACTTTGACTCCCCGTTGACGGGATCGCTGCTGATGATGCCCGAAACAAACAGCGTGTCCCCGGCCAACACCCCCCAACTGGATGGGGAGCCCGGCCGTTTCCATCCACTCGGCGTGACGATGGTCTTCCCCCGTTCGGGCCGTGCGGCCACCAGGGCGATCTCCACCACCGCCTTGGGAAAGACGATGGCCCCCTCCACCGTGGCCCGCGCCGGCGGGTTCTCGGGAAAATACTCCCGGTAGACTTCATTGAACGGTCCAAAGAGACGGGTGTCCGAGAGGAACACGTTGGCGCTCACCACGTCGGAGAAGCCCATGCCCGCCGCCTTCAGAACGGTACCCAGATTCTCGAGGGTCCGACGAGTCTGAACCCGAATGTCCCCCGGGACTTCGCGAGTCCCCGGCAAATTTCCCAAGGCGCCGGACAGATAGAGAATCCCGTCCGCCTCGATAGCCGGACTGAAAGGCAGTCCCATCCCCGTCCCCGGCGGAGCCACGACCTTGTGCCGCTCTGCCGCCACCGCAACCGAAACCGTCAAGATCAACACTGAACCCGCGATGAAAAGACCTCTTCTCATACCGAGTAATCCTATCGGCTGAGATCTCTCCCGAAAAGTCCCGAAAAAAGAGAATAGAGAGCAAACCTCCCCCACCGGCCCGCCCCCGCGGCCTCGCCAAGCCCATCTCCCCCGCCAACCCCACCGGGCGAAAACGACCCGCCTGTCTTCACTCTTCTCTTTTCTCTTTCCTGCTTTTCTCTTTCTTCTTTCATGTATTCTGCGCGTCATGCTCCGGCGCTACCTCCGGACCGTCCCCTACCGCAGCCGTCCCGCCCTCTACTACGAAAGTCTCTACAGCATCGGCCGGGGAGCCTTCGTGGCCCTGCTGCCGCTGAGCTGGGTCGTGCTCAAGACCGTCCTGGACGGAGAGCTCTGGCAGTTGACGGTTCTGGGATGCATCTGGGGCATGTCGGGGCTCCTGGCTCCCGGATGGGCCTATCTGGGCCGTCTGGCCGGCCTCCAGCGCCTGGTGGTCTGGCCCAATATGGTGGCCGGTTTGGCCCTGGCCTGTGTCGCCCTGGTGTCCGAAGCCACGGCTTTCGTCCTCGTCGTGAGCCTGGCCTACCTGATGGCCGTTCCCACCCGCCTCACGGAGATGAGCCTCTATCGAATCTTCTATCCGGACTCCCACCGGTCTCTGGCCGTGGGTTGGCTCAAGGGCATCGCGTTCGTCGCCGGCGGATTGGCCACCGTGGCCGGAACCTGGTTCATCGATGCCGGAGACGCCCTCTACGGGATCGTTTACGTTGTGGTGGGGGTGCTTCTGATCGGCTCCGCCCGGTGTTACGGCAAGATCCGGATCCCGGCTCGTGTCGAGTCTCTGTCCGACGGTTCCATCCGGTACTCCGCCGCCCTGAGGGAGGGACTCAAGGCCCTCCTCTCGGACCGGAGCTTTCTCCTGTACCAGGGGGCTTTCTTCTCCACGGGTTGGGGCAACTTCATGTCCATGGTGCTGGTGGCCGAGGTGATGCGGGAAACCCTCGATGCTCCGGTGTGGGCCATGGGGCTGGCTGTGGCGATCCTGCCGCAGTTGCTCCAGCCCATCTCCTCTCCCCTCTGGGGCCGATTCCTGGACCGGGTGAACCCCATGCAGGGGCGCGCCGTCTTCAGTTTCTTCATGGCCGCCGTCAACGCACTATATTGTTTCGGCGGGTTGCACCTGCTGGTTTGGCCCTTTCTCGTGGGCAGCCTGGTCCAGGGCGTGACCAGCAGCGGAAACCAGATCGTCTGGACGACCGGATCGCTCTACTTCGCTCGACCCCGGCAGGTCGTGCTGTACAACACCGTCCACGTGGCCCTGACCGGCTTCCGGGGCCTGGCGGCTCCCCTGGTGGGCGCCTGGCTCTTCAGCCAGGTCGGCCTGGGCCCCTGGGTCTTCGGCGTCTCCTCAATCCTGGGCGTGCTTGGCCTCATCTCCATGGTCTGGCTGGAGCGGCGTCTTTCAGGCGCCGACTCCTAGGCAGGGACGCGAGTCCCGCCTCTTCGCTTCCCCTCCTGAATCCCACCACAATCTGATAGTAAACTGACCAATGACCATGCGCCCCTCCCGTCCCGACAGAAACCTCCATCCCGCCCGTCTCCCGCCCCTTCTGGTCGCGTGCTGCTTGACCGCACTCTCCGGAGCCTGCAGTCTCTCCGAAGCGAACCAGGAGCCTGCCGGCCCCGTCACCTTCAACCGGGACATCGCCCCCATCGTCTACAAGCGTTGCGCTCCCTGCCATCGGCCGGGCCAGGTGGCTCCCTTCAGCCTCCTGACCTACGAGGAGGTGAAGGCGCGGGCGAGCCAGATCGAGGTGGTGACCCGCACCCGCTACATGCCGCCCTGGCTGCCCGAAACGGGAAGGGGCCGCTTCGTCGGAAACCGGCGGCTCACCGTCCGGGAACTGGACCTGCTCCAGGATTGGCTGCAAGGCGAGCTCTTGGAAGGAGACCCGGCCGCCCTGCCCGCTCCCCCCGAGTGGCCCCAGGGCTGGCAGTTGGGTGAGCCCGACCTGGTCATCCGAATGCCGCAGGTTTACACCCTTCCGTCCGACGGCCCCGACGTGGTCCGCAATTTCGTGATCCCCAGCCCCGTCGACCGCACCCGTTACGTGAGAGGCGTGGAGTTCCGGCCGGGCAACGCCCCCATCGTCCACCACGTGGTGATCCTGGTGGACTCCACCGGGACCTCCCGGGCTCATGAGGCCAAGGATCCGGAGCCGGGCTACGACGGCATGCTCTACAACCAGGCCACCAGTCCCGGCGGCCACTTCGAGGGTTGGACTCCGGGAAAGAGCCCGTTTCTGAGGCCTGCCGACATGGCCTGGCGGCTTGATCCGGGCACCGACGTGGTGTTTCAGCTCCACATGCTCCCCACGGGCAAACCGGAACCGATTCAGTCCTCGCTGGGGCTTTTCTTCGCCAAAGCGCCGCCCACCAAGACGCCCTACATGCTCCGGCTGGGCTCCAAGGTGATCGACATCGAGGCCGGAGACTCGGCCTACAAGATCCGCGACACCTATCGCCTCCCCGTGGATACCCGGCTCCTGAGCGTCTATCCTCACGCCCACTACCTGGCCCGGGAGATGAAGGGCACGGCCCGATTGCCCGACGGACGCCTCCGGTGGCTGGTCCATATCCGGGACTGGGATTTCAACTGGCAGGACGAATACCGCTACTCCTCGCCCATCCCGTTGCCGGCCGGAACCACCCTGGAGATGGAGTACACCTACGACAATTCGGCGGACAACCTGCGCAATCCCCACAGCCCTCCCCGGAGAGTCGTCTACGGGCCCCAATCTTCGGACGAGATGGGGGACCTCTGGTTTCAGGTCCTGGCGTCGGACGGGAAGGGTCTGGAACAACTGGTCCGGGACCATGCCCGCCGGGAACTGCTGGCCGACGTGGAGGGTTACGAGAAGCTGGTTCAGGACCATCCCGAAGATCCCCATTTTCGCGACACGCTGGCCCATCGCTACCTCCGGCTGGGTGAGATGTCCAAAGCCGTCGACGAGTGGAGGGAGGCCATCCGCCTGAGTCCCCGGTTCTGGGGCTACTATTTCAACCTGGGCCATGCCCTCGACCAGATGCAAAGGCCCCGGCAAGCCGTGACCTGGTACCGGAAGGCGCTGGACCTGAAACCACGGCAGGCCCGGGCCCACAACAACCTGGCGGTGGTTCTTCAGACCACGGGCAGGGGGCCGGAGGCGATCCGGCACTTCCGGCAGGCGCTACGTTTCGATCCCGATTCCATGGAATCGCACCGGAACCTGGCTGCCGCCCTGGCGGAAGAGGGGAACTTCAAGGAGGCGGCGATCCACTTTCGCCGGGCTCTGGAGACCGGTCCCCCGTCGGTGGAGGTCCACACCGGTCTGGGGCGAGCTCTGGCGGCCCAGAACCGAATGCCGGAAGCGGTCGAGCAGTTCCGGAGCGCCCTGCGTCTCGACCCGGACAGCTTCGATGCCCGGAACAACCTGGGGAACCTGTTGGCGGCCGGGGGGCGTATGGAGGAGGCCCTGTCCCATTTCCGGAAAGCGGTCGAGTTGAAGCCGGACTCGGTGGAGGCGCTGGGCAACCTGGGGCTGGCCCTCCGGATGACCGGACGTTTCAATGAGGCCGGCCGTTACCTGGAGGAGGCGGCCCGCCGCCAACCCGGGTGGGCCGCTCCCCAGGCGGCGCTGGCCTGGATCCTGGCCACTCACCCCGATCCTTCCCGGCGCCGTCCGCAGGACGCGGTCCGTATCGGTCGCAGAGTGGTCCGGATGACCCGGGAGCAGGACCCTCGGATGCTGGACGTCCTGGCGGCCGCCTATGCCGCCGCGGGGGATTTCGATCAAGCGGTCGCCACGGCGAGCAAGGCGGCCCGGTTGGCCGCCACCCGCCCCGGAAACCCGCTGAACCGCCTGCTGCGGGAACGTCTGGACCTGTACCGTCAGCGCCGCGCCTACGTCGAAATTGAAGAATAGGGAAGATGGACGGAAGGGGATCCTGGGGCAGGGTGGTCTCGGACTTGTAAAATGTAACCCCGGCCCGTTCCGGCGCCTTACGGTGAAGTCGGTTCCAGTTCAGTTTTTTGCGCAACGCGGTTGGGACGGTCCAATACGTTGGAGTTTCGGGGAGTCGGAATCGTCGAAACGATTAGGCTAAATATCTATTGATCAGTATTTTATAGGCATTGATCAGTCTCTTGGCATTTAACGTGCTTAGTTGGGTGGCGTGCCCGCGAAGCGGATGCACCCCGGACCCAGGGAACGGCTTTCCTGGCTCGGGTGAAGTTTTTTGTTGACGCGCCGAATCGAATCGGCTAAAAAAGCCCGGACGTATAGGCGTAAAACACTTTTTTGTTGAGGTCGGCCGAAATGGCCGGTAAACCGAAACCTTGCTAGCTTCAAGGAGGTAAGACGGTAATGAGCTACAAGAACAAGTCTCTATGGTTGGCGACGGCGGCCCTGGTGCTCGTCGTGCATGCGCTTGCGGCGCCGCTGGCCTACGGACAGGCGGCCACTTTTTCCCGGTTGCTGGGAACTGTCAGGGACCAGACCGGAGCGGTGGTGCCAGGGGTAGAGGTCACGGCCACGGCCACAGCGACCAACATCCCGCACATGGCAGTGACCAACGACCGCGGTGACTATGTCATCGACAAGATGATCCCCGGTTTCTACGACATCTCGGCGGAGTTGCCCGGCTTCAAGGTGGCGCGCTCCCTGGGAGTTCGTCTCGAGGTCCAGAGCGTATCCCGCGTGGATCTCACCATGGAACCCGGTGACATCTCCGAGCAGGTGACGGTCACGGGACAGTCCACCATCATCGACACCGACAATGCCGAGGTGGCGGCGGTCATCGAAGAGAAGAAGATCCTGGATCTTCCTCTGGCGGGCCGCGACATGGTGAAGCTGGCCTACCTGACCACGGGTGGCACGCAGGAGCGGCAGGAGATCGGCTACTCCACGCTGTACGCCTACGGCGGCGGCTACCCGACCTTCAACGGCCTGTATTCGCACTCCAACCAGATCCAGTTGGACGGCTCCAACAACATGGGCTACATCACACAGCGGCCCACGGTGCAGCCGACGCCGGAGACGGTGCAGGAGTTCAAGGTGATCACCAACAACTACTCGGCCGAATACGGTCGTGTGGGCGGGGCGGTCATCACCATGCTCTCCAAGAGCGGGAGCAACGAGTTCCACGGCCATGCCTGGTACTACTTCCGGGACGAGGGTCTGGATGCGGCCAACTTCTTCCAGAACCGCTCCGGCCTGGAGAAGCTGCCGGTCGACTACCACATCGGCGGCGGCTCCATCGGCGGTCCCGTCCTCAAGGACAAGACCTTCTTCCACGCCCATTACGAGAAGTTCATCGACAACCTGCAGACGGCCGGGTTCGCTACCGCGCCTTCCACGGCCATCATCCAGGGCGACTTTTCGGGATCGGGCGCCAAGGGGCCCATCAATCAGCTCTACAATCCGTTCGACTTCACCGGAAGTCAGGATGATGCAACGGGCATGCGGGCTGCTTTCCCCAACAACCAGATCCCGGCCGGCATGCAGGGGGCCGTCTACAAGAAGATGATGGAGTTGATGCCCCCTCCGGCTCCCAACCAGGCGGGTGAGCTCACCAGCAACTACGCCTATCCCCGGGCCACCAACACCAAGATCGACAAGTACTCGTTCCGCGTCGACCATCAGTTCGGCAACGACGACAACATCTTCGGTCGTTACAGTTGGCAGCGGTCGCCCGCCTTTACCCATACTGGGAATTGGGCGGTCCCCGGCGCCGACCAGGACGGCATCTACCGCCAGTTCCAGGACCGGTCCCGCGGCTACCAGATCGGCATCAGTTGGGTGAACCCCATCGGA
Source organism: Acidobacteriota bacterium (assembly GCA_965231825.1). Classification (GTDB taxonomy): domain Bacteria; phylum Acidobacteriota; class UBA6911; order RPQK01; family JAJDTT01; genus JAJDTT01. The sequence goes on from OZ246889.1 coordinate 1,561,576, forward strand.
TCCAACCTGGTGACCGAGTACACCCAGTCCATCTGGAAGTTCACCTGGCTCATCTCGCGGCCCATCGAGGACACCAACTGGCCTCGGGTCCTGGGATTCGACGACGGCCAAAACTGGGAAGTCTATCTGCCCAACGGCAACCGAGGCGGCGCCAACATGCCCCGCATGAGCCCCTCCGGCTACACTGGATGGGGCGGCGCCACGGAATCGCCGCTTGCGGACTGGGGCTTGGGCTTCAAGTACACGGCCTCCTGGAGGAAGGGAGACCACTATCTGAAGTTCGGCGTCGAGCATGTCCGGAACCTGGACGTCCACTACTACTGGATTCCGCCCTACGCGGCCGGTGGCGACGGCTTCAACGGCTTTGCGACGGGCCAGCTCCAGTACAACCCGGACGGAAGCTTCGCGGGCGTCACCGAGGGAGAAGGCTGGGCTGATTTCATGCTAGGAACGCCCTCCTCGGTCTTCGGCAACGTGCTGGGCATCGGCGAGAACACGGGCCACTTCAACCAGAGCCATTACAACTGGTTCATCAACGACGACTGGAAAGTGGGACCCAACCTGACCCTGAACATCGGCCTTCGCTGGGAGCAGCCACGGCCGCCCTACTACGAGGGACACCCCAACGGGTCGTACACCGAGGACTACTACTACTGCGGGTATGACTACACTCGGGCCAACGGCCGGATCGATCCGGTGTCGATGATGCCCCAGGGGTTCGACATCCCGCAGTGGGAGGGTGCCGTCGGTATCGCCGTACCCTTCGACAACCTGCCTCACCGGGGTTGCTACAAGGCCAAGTGGCGCTATTTCGCGCCTCGGTTCGGTCTTGCCTGGCGGATGTTCGGGACCAACCGAACGGTGCTGCGCGCCGGTGCGGGCCTGACCTATGACCAGGAGTTCGGAATTCTCCGGGCCCGGGTCATGCGGCCCAACGTCGGCGTCATCAACCTGCCGGCCGTACGAGGAGAGGCAGTCCCCTCCCTCATCAGCGGCACCCGCCTCAATCTGCCCCGGGATACCGGCGCGGTCAACGCGGACGGCATTCGTGTCAACAGCAACTACCGCACCTGCTACTTCTCCGAATTGGATTGGCAGGAAGGCCAGGTCTACTCCTACAACCTCATGATTCAGCACGAGCTGTTCCAGGGGACCAAGTGGGAAATCGGTTATGTCGGCAACCAGGGGCGTCACATTCGTGAAATCAGCCCCTTCAACGTCGCCATGCCGGAAGGGTATGTGGTGCCTCTCATCGGTGGCGGCTCCGCAGCCTTGACCAGCGACACCATCACGGCCGGACCTCGCGAGTGGATTCCAGCCGAGACTCGTGGCGAGATCGGTCGGGAATGGAATGGGCAGCTGGCCCGGCGGCCTTATCCCCAGGTCATTCCCAACACCATGCTGCGGCCGCACGGGAGCATGAACTACAACTCCCTGCAGACCAAGCTGGAGCGCCGCTTCAGCGACGGTATCGCCATTTCCATGGGTTACACCTGGTCCAAGGCCATGGCCATGAACTACAACGGCAACTGGGGAGACTGGTCCGGATCGCGTGACTACGAGCGCCACGCCCTGCGTGCGCCCATGCAGCACGATCGTTCCAGCACCTACTACATGTCCGCCATTTGGGAGTTGCCCTTCTTCAAGAACTCCGGCTCGGTCACCAGGTCCTTGCTGGGCGGCTGGGAGTTGACAGGTATTACCACCCTCACTACGGGAGCCCCCTTCCGGGTCTTCTACGGCACCGACCTGTGGAACCAGGGCGGCCGTTCACGCCGGTACACCGACCGCATCAAGGACGGAGCCCTGGGCGGCGGAGCTACGGTGGAGCGGTGGTACGACACCAGCGCCTTTACGGCGCCGGGCGTCGAGAACCCGAACGTTCCTGGCCAGCGGATCATGGACTCCAACCTGTGCGGCGGCGCCCCCACCTGCCACGAGGCAGCAAGGCGAGCCCTGGGCAACGGAGCCCCCTATCCGCTACGCTACGACGGAGTTCCCCTTGTGGATCTCTCGCTGCACAAGAATTTTGCCCTCGGCGAAGATAAGACCTTCGACGTCCGGGCGGACTTCTTCAATGCCTTCAACCACGCGGTCTTCAACGCGCCCAACGGCAACCATGCCAGTGGCGGCGTAGGCCGGGTGACGTCGGCGGCGACTGCGCGGCAGATTCAGATTGGATTCCGCTTCTCGTTCTAGCGATCCAAGCGCAATCGAGCGTTTCAAAAGGGCCAGCCTTCGGGCTGGCCCTTTTTTTTGGCCGGAATCATCGCAGATCCCGTCTTTGAAGCGTTACAGTCAGAGAAAGATCGAACCAAGTGACGGAGCAGCGACCATATCCGATCAATATGGACATGCTAATCAGGTGAGTCGAGGCCCTGCCAAGGTGAGAACGTAAGAGGAGGGATTCATGAGTTCGGAACTTATGGGAATCATCGTAGCGACGATGGCGCTCGCCGGAGCCATCGTTCCTGGTCAACGGACCATGGGAAGCGAAATCTCGGATATTCGTCGGGATATCGGGGATCTGCGGGAGCGGATGGCCCGATTGGAGGGGCTCTTCGAAGGGTTCACTAAGGCCAGCCCAGTCCTTAGGAATGAGGATCAAATATAAAGTTCTTCGGGTGTCGTACTGAAGGAGACCAAAAGGGGAACATCCTTGTCCGCCATTTCAAACCGGTGGTGCCGGACTCATATCGGGATGAAGTGACTCGATGAAGCCCCAACAAGCGGCTGCCCGTACAAACATCATTTGAATGATCGCGGGTCTCTGAAGGCGCAAAATTCCGCCGGAGGGTTCAAGTGCCGGATGCGGCAGGCGCCTGAACCAACCCGTCGCCACGGTCCAGCATGTCGACGCCGGCACGGAAGACATCCGTTCGGCAGGTGGCCCGCAATCGGGTCACCACCGCGCTCGCGGTTGCCGGCACGCTGGCGTCCTCCTTCAGCCGCTGCCACCATAGGGCGGCGATACCGGCCACATGAGGACAGGCCATGGAAGTGCCTTTGAGTGCCACCAGTCCGCCTCCGGCTTTCGCCGAAACCACATTGACTCCGGGGGCGCTCAGCAGGGGGTTGGTATTGGAAAAATCCGCCACCTTCAACCCGGTGCCGGTTTCCCGAAGTGCCCCCACCGATACGATACCCTTGGCGGCCGCCGGCACCGACGCGCTGACCTCGTACTTGGGGTGTTTCTGGCGCTTACTCTCGTTCCCCGAGGCCGCAACGATGACCATGCCGCCATTGAATGCGGCCCTGGCGGCAATCAAGTCCATCAGGTTGTCAAATACGCGCAGATTGGCTCTGTATCCCTCCAGCGCGATGGAAGTCGCCAGGTCCACCGGGTAGCCCCTGGCGGTCAGCTTCTTGCTCAGGCCGGGGAAATCGAATCCGAGTGACATCGAGAGTACCTTTGTATTCAGGGACGAAGCCCACAGGATTGCATTGAACAGCCTGTCCGATTCCCCGCCGCCTTTATCGTCCAACACCTTGCCGATCAATGCCCGGCTCACTCCCGGCGCCACGCCGATACGGGTGCCGTCCACGTCGCGTCCGAACACCGTGCCGGCGCAGTGGGTGCCATGGCCCTGGACATCTCCATTGGCCGTCCCAGTGAAGTCCCGCTGTACCAGATCGACCCCGGCAAAGGCGGGATGATCCGCGTCAATGCCGGTGTCCAGAACGCAAACCAAAACGTTTCGGCCGTCGGCGGAGGTCCTGTCAGCCCCTACGGCTTGAATCCCCCAAGTCGGTCCGGTCGTCACGGGTGCGTCCGAGGCCAGAGGTTCAATCAGGCGTGTCGGCATGGTCCGCGCGAAATCCAGAATCCCCGGGTCACGCGTCGCTTCCCTCAGGTCTTGTGGCTCCAAGTCTTCCACGCTCACTTCCGGTTCGGGCGGCATGTCTCCGGATATCTTCGACGTGCCGCCGAAGGACGGCGCTCCGCCAACGTTTTGCCGACCTTCGAACCAAGTGCGCCGCCGTCCCGCATTGGCATCTTTCAAAATGACATAGCTTGTCATGGCATCACTCCTCTGCGTGTTGGGTAGATCCTCTGGATGATACCAAGAGAAAGGAAGCGATCGTCCTTTCCGGAAGAGAGTTTCCGGAAGGGTGAAGAAAGTCGGAAGAAAGTGACGGTCCCCTATTCGTTGTTCTGGTGATCCAAGCGAGATCTGGCGTTCCAAAAGGTCCGTTCTCCGGGTTGGCACTTTTTTTGCCCGGCAAGATCGCAGATTTCGTGGTTGAAGCGTTATATTCAAAGAGGGACGGAAAATGAGGAGGGTTTCGCCGCTGGGTGCCGGACAGGTTCCCGGCGCGGAGTACGGTGATTGTTCCCTTTTCACGAGAAACCGATGCCGACGGAACTAGCCCAGTAGATCACGCCCGCCATCGTCATCTTGGGGTTCCTTTTCACGGCCCGTACGATTCGCAATCAGCGCGTGGAGATGGGTTCCCGGATGGATCGGATGGAGTCTCGATTGATCGGGAGAATTGAAGGCGTGGAGTCTTGCTTGGCCGCGAGAATCGACGGCTTGGAGTCGCAGACCATCGATCTGCGGGACCGAATGGAGTCGCAGACCATCGATTTGCGGGACCGAATGGAGTCGCAGACCATCGATTTGCGGGACCGAATGGAGTCACAGACCAGTGATCTGCGGGACCGAATGGGCCGGATCGAGGGGACCCTCGACGTGTTGCGGGAGTTCTTCGTCGGGACCGGACGCGGTTCCGTAGCGTGACATTTCTTTTCTTGCCTCCGAAAACCACTCACTCCGGCCGCAAAAGGATCCGATACCGCCGTTGAGTCACGCCGATTCGTAAGCTCGATCAAGCAACTCGACCGTATGCAGGACAGGTAGCCGACTGTTCCGACGCTTGAGGTGGCTCTCGATCTGCATCAGGCAACCGACGTTCCCGGCGGCCACCGCATCCGGCTGCAATCGTGCGATGACGGCCGCCTTGTTCGCCCCCAAGCGGTTTGCAATCTCGGGCTGTTCCAGATTGTAAGTCCCGGCAGAACCGCAGCAGGTTTCGCCGTCCATCAGCTCCATCAGGGTCAGGTTGGGGATCCTTTCCAACAGTTTCCGGGGCGCCGAGCGGATGCCTTGAGCGTGAGCCAGATGGCAGGCGTCGTGGTAGGCGACTTTCATTGCTGCCGGCAGGGACGGCGGGTCCGGTTCCAAGCCGAGCTCGTCCAAGAACACGCTCACGTCCTGGACGCGAGCCGAAAAGCGGCAAGCCTCTTCTTCCAGGCCATCGCCCCGGAACAGGAGCGGGTACTCCTTGATTCCGGAACCGCAACCGGCGGCGTTGGTGATAACGGCGTCCACGTCGGTAGGCAAGGCATCGAAATTGCGGGCCGCCAGATCCCTGGCCTGGTCGGCGTCTCCGTTGTGCAGCGCCAGGGCGCCGCAGCACCCCTGGTTGGCCGGCACCATAACTTCCACGCCGTTTCGAGCCAGAACCCGTAGCGTGGCCCAGTTGATGGCCGGGGACAGCACTTGCTGCACGCAACCCGACAACAGGGCGACGCGAGCCCGGCGCCTCCCTTGGGCCGGGTAAACGGACGGAAGCGGACGAGAAGCCGGCAGGGTCTGGGGCAGCAGATCCAACATGGAGGCCATTTGATCCGGAAGCATTCCGGTGAACGGGCGAGCCAGACGGCCCAGATATGCGGCGGCCCGGAACCGGCGAGGGAAGGGCAGGAGCAGTCGAAAGCTGAGGCGGGTCAGGCGATCCAGCAGAGTCCCCTTGACCCGGTCCCGCGCCAGCGCGCGAAACGGTGTCAGCAACTCGCCGTACTCGACCCCCGAGGGGCAGGCGGTGACACACGCCATGCAGCCCAGGCACTTGTCCACGTAGGGGAGGCCTTCCTCCATTTCGAGGCTCCCCTCCAGCATCTCCTTCATGAGGAGGATGCGGCCGCGGGGAGAGTCCATCTCCTGGCCCAGGTCCTTGTATGTGGGACAGGCCGGCAGACAGAAGCCGCAGTGCACGCACGTCTTCACCTGGTGGGCCATGGCGTCGCCCTGCGGCCCAAATCGTTCTGCGTCGATGCCGTGTTGCACCTATTCCTCCGAAAAACGCCCGTCCGGGTCGAGGGCCTCCCTGATTCTCGTGGAGAAGACCTGGTCCTGCGTTCGGCCCGCGCGGGCCACGTCTCCGTGGCCCCGGACCACGAGCCCGGTGTGATCCAGATGGGCCAACGCCCGGTCCACGGGGTCCAATGGTCCGGACCATGCCAGCCAAGCCAAACTCCCGCCTGCACAGTAACGTGTCCGGTGCGGTACGGACCCCAAACTTTCTTCCAAATCGGCTATTGTTCCGGTGGTCGTGGGCACCTTCATCAGGTTCCAATCGGCCGGGACCCAGTCGAATTCCCGGACCCCGTCCCAGTGCGCCTGCTCCTCCTTCCCCTGCAGTTCCACGCCCTGCCCCACCAATTCCCGCACCCGGTCCAGGCGAGCGCCGACCGACTCGCTTCGGCCTCCGACCCGTACCAGCAGTCGCCCGGGAGGCTCCAGGTCGACAGCTCCCAGGTCCAGGGGCGCGGCTCGCAGACGGCGTATGGCGTCCAGCGCCTGGGAAAGGTCCGGCAGCGACGCTTCCAGGGTCAGCCAGCGTTGGGCAAAAGGGAAGACCTTGAAAGTCATCTCCACCAGGACTCCCAACCTTCCCAGGCTGCCGACCATGAGCTTGGGAAGATCGAAGCCAGCCGCGTTCTTGACCACCCGGCTGCCACCTCGAACCAGCTCCGCCCGGCCGCTGACGAACCGGATTCCCAGGAAAAAATCGCGGATGCCGCCGTAGCGATAACGTCCCGACCCGCCCGTCCCCGCCGCCACCGTCCCCCCGAGAGTGGCTCCGGCCCGCACCAACACCGGATCGAAGGGCAGGTACTGCCCCTCCTGAGCCAGTCTCTCCTGGATTTCGGCCACCGGAGTGCCCGCCAGTGCCGTGAACGTGTACTCTTCCGGCTCGTACTCCACGATGCCGGACAAACCGGTCAGGTCCAGCGAGGCCACTCCGTCGGGCGCCTGCGAAAGAGCCGGTTTGGTGCCGCCGCCGTGCGGCCGAATGCGCGCGTGATCCGCGACAGCCTGCTGCACCTCCCGGAACGATCCCGGTCGCAGCGTCGTCCCCGCGCCATCGCCGGAAGGGACGATCATCGGCGGCGTTACCAGCCCGTGTCCGTTCTCGTCGGGGAACATCTTGCGCCGATTGGCGATCTCCAGCGGGTCGATGGAACGCCGCAGCCGCTTCATCACCTCCATGTCGGTCGGTGCGAACATGTGGGCCAGGTACTCGCGCTTCTCCATGCCCACGCCATGCTCTCCGGTGATGGAGCCCCCCCTGCGGATGCACATCTGCAGGATATCTCCGGCCAATTCTTCCGCCTTCTCGAGGGCGCCTGCCTCGGTGCCGTCGAACAGGATCAAGGGATGGAGATTTCCGTCGCCGGCGTGAAAGACGTTGGCCACCCGGACCCCATGCTTCCGGCCCAGCATCTCGATTTCGGCCAGGGACGACCCCAATTGCTTCCGGGGGACCACCCCGTCCTGGACGATGTAGTCGGGGCTGAGCCGTCCCACCGCCGAAAACGCGCTCTTGCGGCCCTTCCAGATCCGCAATCGCTCTCCTTCGGCTCGGGCGACGCGGATCTCGAAGGCGCCCGAAGCCTGAATGACCGGTTCCAGGAGCTGGAATTCGGCTTCCACCTCGGCGGCTTCCCCTTCCAGCTCCACGATGAGCAGGGCAGTGGCCGCCAGGGGGTAGCCGGCGTGGACGGCGGCTTCGGCCGCCTCGATGGCCAGATGGTCCATGATCTCCATGGCGCCCGGGAGGAGTCCCGTGGCCACCACCTGGGTCACCGCGTCGCCGGCGGCCTCCAGACTGCTGTAGGCGGCCAGGATCGTCTTGTACGACTCGGGCTTCGGGATGAGCCGGACCGTGATCTCCAGAGCGATGCCGAAGAGCCCCTCCGAACCCACGAAGAATCCGGTGAGGTCCGGTCCCACCCCCTCCAGGCTCTTGCTCCCCAGTTCCACCACCTCGCCGTCCGGCAGCACCGCCTTCAGACCCAGGACGTGGTTGCTGGTCATGCCGTGGCGCAGGCAGTGGGCGCCGCCGGAATTGAAGGCCACGTTCCCGCCGATGGTGCAGATGGACTGGCTTGAGGGATCGGGGGCGTAATAGAGCCCGTGGGGAGCGCCCAGCGCGCTCAGGTCCAGGTTGATGACTCCCGGCTCCACCACGGCGCACCGTTCGGCCGGGTCCAGCTCCAGGACCCGGTTGAGGCGGTTGAGCCCGATGATGATGCCCTCCCGGATCGGGAGCGATCCCCCCGAGAGGCTGGTGCCGCTGCCCCGCGCCACGAAGGGCAGGTTCTCCCGGTGGCAGAGGCGCACCGTCTCGATCACCTCCTCCTGGGACTCGGCCAGGACCACCGCCAGTGGCCGCTCCCGAAACGCCGTCAGCGCATCCGATTCATAGGGGGCCACCTGAGCCGGACCCGAAAGGACCCGCTCCGGGGGATAGATGGAATTCAGGGCGTCCAATGACCGCATTTCCGGGCAACCAGTCTACTACGCCGCCTCGGAGTTGGACCACACGTGAAGATCTTGGACTAGTGGTTTTTGAGTCGGCGGCGTTGAGGTAAGGGTAGGTCTAAACGGTGCAGGAGCAGAGAAAGTGGGGATCATGGAACTGGAGGTCCGAATGGACGTAAGGGAAGCAGTGGAAAAGGCTCGGCACTGCGTTGCCGAGTTCTTTGCCGGGGAAGATATCAGTCACGTGGGTGTCGAAGAGGTGGTCTTCGACGACGAGAAGAGTGTCTGGAAAGTGACCATCGGATTTTTCCGGTCCTGGAATCGATTGGACGGCCTCCCGGCATCCATGTATTGCGCCTGGGACGAGCGTTCATACAAGGTCGTTCTGATCGACGATCCTACGGGGAACATCGGCTCCATGATCCATTGCACGTTCACCAACATGGGTATCAAAGCCGATTGATCGGGTGCGTCCCTGTTGTTTCGGAGACGGCGATGAAGCAGTTGCCGACGAAAGCTACGGTTCTTGACGCCCTCGTTGCGGGCACCGTCGACGCCGCCCTTGCTCCAGCCTGTCCCACTCCCCAGTCCCGGAACCGTTAGGGGGACAGCCCAAGTCCTCCGCACGAACGGTTGACCGTCTCACCGGACCCCCCGATAATGACCCCGATGGGTGCGGCGCCGCAGTGGCGCGTTTTCATCCCGAAGCGTCCATCTTTGGCCACTGGGGACACTTCATGCGGGTTGGGGCCGCGCTCCTGATCACGTCGATTTCTTTCACGACTCTCATGCTCGGTACCCAGGGTTCTCCGAATCGCCAGGCGCCCGCGGCCGCGGCAGTTCCCGTTCTGGCTGAGACTGCCGGAGGTGTCCTCTATGGCCACTTGGGGGGTGGCTCCGGCGGTCGCGCCCCGACGCTCTTCGTCTTCGCCGGTTCGATGGAAGACAGCCTGACCCATCCCATCTACAGCAGTTGTTGTTCCCGGCTCATGGAGCACGGGTTCCGCTGTGTCTCCCTCGACCTTCCCGATCATGGACGAGAGATTCGGGCCGGGGAGCCGCAGGGACTGAAAGGTTGGAGCAACCGTGTGCGGCAGCGGGAGGACCCCATGGCCGGCTTCGTGAGCCGGGCGCGCGAAGTTCTGGATGCCCTCATCGAGGAAGGGCTGTCGGATCCGGGACGGATCCTGGCATCGGGCACTTCCCGCGGGGGATTCGCCGCCATGCATCTGGGGGCGGCGGATCCTCGGGTCCGTGCCGTCGCCGCTTTTGCCCCCGTCACCGATCTCGCCGCCTTGCGCGAGTTTCAGGATCTGAAAGACGATCCGTTGACCCGCTCTCTCGCTTTGGCGGCGAAGGCCGAAAAGCTGGCGGCCCGGAATCTCTGGATCATCATCGGTCACCAGGACGAACGGGTCGGCACCGGGGCGGCGATGGACCTGGCCCTGGCGGTGAGCCGGGCGGCGGCTTCCTTGAGGACCGGAACAGAGGTCCGACTCCATGTCGAACCTGCGGAGGGCCACCGGGTTCCGGAGGGAGGTTACCGCCGGGCCGCGAAATGGCTTCGACGACAGGCGTTTCAAGAAGAGAAGGAGACAGTCAATGAACGGTAACTCCGTGATCGCCAAGATCCTGAAACTGGAAGGGGTGGAATGGATCGCCGCCTTTCCCGAGCAGAAGCTCATCGATGCCGTGGCGAAAGAGGGGATTCGTCCCATCATCTCCCGGCAGGAACGGGCCGGCGTCAACATGGCCGACGGTTTCAGCCGGATCCGAAACGGCAACCAGATCGGCATATTCACCATGCAGAGGGGCCCCGGAGCCGAGAACGCCTACGGCGGGGTGGCCCAGGCCTTCGCCGACTCGGTTCCCATCCTCCTCTTCCCGGGAGGGGCGCCCCGGAGGCGCATGCAGGTCCATCCCGACTTCGCCTCCTGCGATCAGTACCACGGGGTCACCAAGTACACTCGGAACTGCAACATGGTGGAGCGGATTCCCGAGATGTTGCGCTACGCCTTCACGCTGCTCAAGCATGGACGCCCCGGACCGGTCCTGCTGGAGATCCCCGACGACGTGGGAACCGAGGAGTATCCGGGCGAGTTGGACTACACGCCCGTCCGCACGCACCGCTCGGCGGCGGACCCGGATGAGGTCCGGGACCTGGTCCGGGCCATGTTGGCCGCCGACTGTCCCGTCATCAACGCCGGGCAGGGGGCGCTCTACGCCGAGGCCACGCCCGAGTTGGTGGAACTGTCCGAGTTGATCCACATTCCGGTGCTCACCTCCCTGGCCGGCAAGAGCGCCTTTCCCGAAAACCATCCCCTGGCACTGGGCACGGCGGGACACACCAGCACTCGGATGGTCGACCACTTTCTCCGGAAGACCGACTTCCTCCTGGGCGCCGGCACCAGCTTCACCCACTCGGTGTTCAACGGGCCGGTCCCGGTGGGCGTTCCCCTGGCCCAGTTGACCAACTGTCCCGAGGATCTGAACAAGGATCACCGAGTCGACTACGGCGCCATCGGCGACGCCAAGGTGGTGTTGCGGCAGATCATCCAGGAGGTCCAGCGCCAGATCGGCACCGGCGGACGGGCGGACGAGCAGGGCGTGGCGGCGGAGATCGCCCGGGTCCGGGCGGATTTCGTGGCCGAGTGGCGTCCCCATTTCGAATCGGACGAGGTCCCCATCAGTCCCTATCGCGTCTTCCGGGAGGTGATCCGGGCCGTGGACCCGGCCAACACCATCGCCACCCACGATTCGGGCTTTCCCCGGGACCAGTTGGTGCCCTTCTGGCCCGCAATCACGCCTCGCGGCTATATCGGATGGGGCAAGTCCACCCAGTTGGGTTACGGCCTGGGCCTGGCGCTGGGGGCCAAATTGGCGGCCCCGGAGAAGGACGTGATCCACATCATGGGAGACGCCGCCTTCGGCATGTCGGGCCTGGACCTGGAGACCGCAGCCCGCAACCAGATCGGGACCCTCCACATCGTCCTGAACAACGGCGTCATGACCCATTATTCGAGTCACATGCCCTATGCCACCGAGCGTTGGGGCAGCAACGCGTTCAGCGGCGAGTACGCCCGGGTCGCCCGCGGGCTGGGAGCCCACGCCGAGCGGGTGGACACGCCCGACGGTCTGGCGCCCGCCATCCGGAAGGCCCTGGAGGTGACCCGCGGCGGGAGGCCGGCGCTGATCGAGACCATCACCAAGGAAGAGGAACACATCCCCAGGTTCTGGGCTCCAGGCACCTGGGACTACCCGATGGGAGGAGAGTGAGATCATATGCACGCGAGAATCGGCACTACGGCAGTCTGCCTCTGGTTTCTGGCGGTCCAGGTCCAGGCGGGTCTGATCCACATCGGGTCCCAGAAGCAGTTCTTCATCGACGACTATCTGATCGAGAGCATGCTGGCCACGCGCCAGGTCCTGAATCCCGCCCGGAAAGTCGACCACAATCCCATCATTCGTCCGGAGAAGCCCTGGGAGGGCAACGATGTCCGGGTCAGCAAGGTGATCTACGAAGAGGAAGAAGGCCTCTTCCGGATGTGGTACAGCGTGAATTCCTACAAAGTAAGGCAGGACCAGGGGGAGTTCATCGTCGAATCGGGCGACGGGAAGATCTGCATCGCCATTTCAAAGGATGGGCTCCACTGGGAGAAGCCCAACTTGGGAAAGGCGGAGTTCCAAGGCTCCCGTGAGAACAACATCCTCCCCCGGGAGCAGTTCCGGCCCTACTTCTTCAAGGACCGGCATGAGAAGGATCCCGCCAAGCGCTACAAGGGGCTGGAGCGCACGGGAACCACCCGGACGCCGGGGATGCAGTTCCACCTCTATTTCTCACCCGACGGCTTCCAGTGGACGGCCTACGAGAACAACCCCATCATCGACACCTCACCCCGGGTGGGGCGCTGGGGACCCACCGTCTTCATGGGCTGGGACCCCATCCGCGAGACCTACGCCGTGCACATGGAGAACTGCGCCCACCTGCGCTGTCCTTTGGGAAAGCGGCTCATCGGCCGGGCCGAGAGCCCCGACATGATCCACTGGAGCCGGCCCGAGACGATTATCCTCCCGGACGAGCAGGACTACCCGGACCTCCAGTTCTACCACATGCCCGTCGTCGTCTATGAGGGGATGTACGTGGGAATGCTCTGGAACTTCCGGACCACCAACACCAGCATCCTGCCCCAAGCCGTCTTCAGCCGGGACGGCATCCACTACAATCGGGACTACCGGGAGCCCTTCATACCTCCAGGACCCAGCCTCAGCTTCGACTCGGCCGTGGTCTACTCCCAGGACCCTCAGGTCCACGAGGGGCGCCTGCTCAACTACTACACCGGAGTCAACTGGCGATCCCCCGAGAGCCTGTTCAACTTGGGGGACAAGGCCCTGGGAGCCATCGGTCTGGCCATCACCCCGCCGGACGGGTTCGTCTCCCTGGACGGCGTTCACGGGCACGAGCGCCAGCGCTATCCCTACAGCGAGGTGGTGACCCGTTCCTTCACCTTCAGCGGAGATCAGCTTTATCTCAACGTCCGGTCGGCGTTGCGGCAGTGGGGAGCCGGTCCCTGCGAGGTCCGGGCGGAGATCGTCGGATCCGACCACCACGCAATCGAGGGCTACGGGTTCGAGGACGCCGATCCCATCACCACCACCGGCGTGGCCCACGTCGCGTCCTGGAAGGGAAAGAGCGACCTCAGTGGTCTGAAGGACCGGCCCATCAAGTTGCGGATCTACTTCAAGAACGCCAAGCTCTACTCGTTCCAGTTCAAGTAGCCGTTGGCGCCGGCGTCACCGGGTCCGGCCCGTCCCCTCCTCCAGGTGGGACCGGCGCCGGAACTGCTCTTGAGCCAGTTCCGGCTGCCCCAATTGCTGGTACGCGAGACCCAACTGGTAGTAGGCGCCCGAGAAGCCGGGTTGGAGCCGGATGGCCCGTTGGAGTTGGGCCACGGCGTCCTGATGGCGTCCCAGGGAGTTGAAGATCCTGCCCCTCAGGTAGTAGAGGTCCGCGTCCTGCGGTGAGATCTGCTCCGCCCGGTCCAAAGCGGCCAGGACCTGATCGGGGGGAGCCCCTTCCTCCGCCAGGGACTGGGCCAGGAAGATGTTGGCCATGGGGTAGCGGGGCTGCTGCCGGATCAGCCTTCGCCAGGTCTGGGACGCCTTGGCCGCATCCCCGGCGGACCGGTAGGCCTGGGCCAGCAAGCGCAGCGCATCCCCGTGGTTCGGGTGCCGAGAGGTCAGGAGCACCAACACCCGGACCGCTTCCTCGGCGGCGCCGGCGGCCAGCAGTTGCCGGCTCAACGTCTGTCCGATCCCGGGCGCGCCGGGAAGCCGGTCCCAGCCCCGTTTCAGAGCTTGGACGGCCGCCGCCGGATTGTCGGCCTGCTGGTGGGCGCTGGCCATGGAGAGGTAGTAGTCCTCGACCTGGGGTGAGAGTTGGATGGCGCGTTCCAGAAACTCCACCGCCTTGGCTTCGTCGCGCAGGATGGCGTGGCTCTTGCCGGCCAACGCCGCCGCTTCTCCCCGGATCACGGGATCCAGGCCGGGCGCGAAGACAATGGAAGCGGCGGTGTCGATGGCGTCCTCGAGCGCTCCGGCCCGGGCCAGAAGGCTGGCCAGGACCAGATTCGTCTGCGGATCGTTCAGGCCGGATCGCTGGGCCCGGAGCAATTCGGCCAACGCAAGGTCGGTCTGCTGCCGGCCATACAACCAGCGCCCCAGGCTGGCGTGCAGTTCGGTGTCGTGGGGGAATCGGGCCGCAGCCGACCGCAGGTCCGCCTTTGCCCTGTCCAGGTCCCCTTCCAGGACCGCCAACTGCACCAGGTCGATCGCGTAGATGGCCCGGGCCGGGTGCTCCTTGCTCAGCGCCTCCAAGGTCGCCCGGCCTTGGGTGTGGAGCTTTCGGCGCTGGTATTCCTCCAGGATCATGGTGTGCGCCGCGGCTGCCGTCGTTTCCCCCAGGATCTCGTGCAGGACAGCAGGGACCCTTGCGTCCGGCACGGTTCGGAAGAACTGTTGCAATCGCGCCAGGGCCTGCCGGCTCTGGGGGCCTTCCAGGTCGGAGAGGAGAGGAGCATCCTGGACCGCTGCCCGCGCCGACACGAACGGTGCCGCCGAAAAGAGGGCCAGGAAACCCGCGCCGAGGACAACGGGGATCAGGATCAGAGCACGTTGCATTGGACGGAGGGGTACCAGTTGAGTTCGTACCCGTCGGTTCTGTTGGTGTCTCGACGAATCGGCTGCCGGCGCCCCCGGTGGTCCTGGGCCCGGGCCATCAGCAGATGCTCTCCCTTGGGCGCCGTCCAGTCATAGGTCCACCGGACCCAGGTAAAGGGGCGGGATTCGCCCTCCAGCCGGGCCGGGCTCCAGCTCCTGCCCCGGTCCGGACTGACTTCGACGGCCCCCACCCGGTGGGGTCCAGCCCAGGCAAAACCCCGAACCGGATACCGGCCGGGCGCCAGATTGGCCCCCGGGGGTGGAAAGGAGAAACCTGAATTCACCTGGATCTCCGCGACCCGGCCAGTGATCTGCTCCTGCGTCCCGAACTTGACATACCTCTGGTAGAGCAAGTCCATGCCGCTGGAATAGTAGACGGGAGGCCAGTCGAACGCGTCCAGGACACGGACCCGGGTCAACCACTTGACCGAGTCCATGCCGTACCATCCCGGAATGAAGGCCCGGGCCGGAAACCCGTTGCGCCGAGGCAGGAACTGCCCGTTGAGCTTGAAAGCCACCAATGTCTCGGGAGCCAGGCATTTCTCCAACGGCAGGATCCGCGAGTAATGGGACTCGGGCATGTCGGGAATCAGGGACCCCTTGTCTGCTCCCTGAAGCAGAACCCTCTTGGCCCCCTCCTTGGGCTGGGCCTGCCGGATCAGGTCGGAGAGGGGGACCCCCTCCCAGAGACCGTTGCTGACCAGGCCCGTCCGGTTACCCGCGCATTCCAGGAGCCCCTCCAGGGACTTGGTGGAGGTCTCCACCAGGTCCGGGAAGGACAACTCCAGTGGATTGGCAACGGCTCCTTCCACCCGCAGCCGCCAGGTCTTCAGCGACAAGCGGGGCTGAGCATGGTGGCTCCGCACGAAGAACCGGTCGGTGGGCGTCAGCCTTCCCTCCACATCCGCCATGGAGCTCAGGGAGACTCGGTCGTCCTCCAGCGGAGTCCCCTCAGTCGATTGGGCCTGACCCTGTGCCGATCGGGTCAGCAACAACGCGGACGCGAATCCGAACCAGGCGCGCCGGCTGATCCGATCGGGTTTCACGTCAACTCTCATGACCAAAGATTAGCAGTCCACGGCCAGACTCGCCAAGGCGTTCGATCGTCTCCAACACCATCTCTCCTCTTTTCCGGGAAGAGGGAGGGGCGGTTTTCTTGCCGCCCACTGGGAGGGTACAGGCGACTTCCAGTCGCCCACGATACGCGATCGTTCACGGTTGCTCCGGAAGCCGGCGGTTAGGAAACCGCCGCTCCTTTCCTCCTTCCTCCAGTACGTACTCTCGATTCGCTTCGAGATTCTCCAGAATCTGGCGCCGCCCGCGGCTCCAGCGCACCTCGATCCATTGAACCTCGGTCGTAGACCCCAGCCCAAAGTGTACCCGCGGGTCGTCCGACGACTGGTACCCCGACCCGGCCCTCACCTCCCGGATCTGGGTGGCGCCCCCGGCGGTAAGCGTCACCCGGGTTCCCACCGCGCTCCGGTTGGACTCCGTCCCCTCCAGCCGCAAGCGCAGCCAATGCCCCTTGTTTCCGTCATTGCGATAGAGTGAGAGTTCGCCGTCCATGTTGGAGACGGCCACGTCCACGTCACCGTCGTTGTCGAAGTCGGCAAGTGCGGCGCCGCGGCTGGAATAAGCCTGGGACAGCCCCAGCGGCTCGTCCGAAGCCATATCCCGGAAGCGGCCGTTGCCCAGGTTCCTCAAGAGTTGGTTCCGCTGCCGGAAACGGGTCCCCACAGGCCGCGTGTCCACCTGCGGAAAGACGTGTCCGTTGGCCACGAAGAGGTCCTCCCAGCCATCGTTGTCGTAGTCGAAGAAGTGGGCGCTCCAGCCCAGGAAACGCAGGCTGGGCAGGCTCAATCCGGTGCCGCGGGTCACGTCCCGGAAGCGGTTGCCTCCCAGGTTCCGGTACAGGGTATTGTAGTCTGCCGAGAAGTTGGTGACGTAGACATCGAATCGTCCGTCCCGATCGTAGTCCCCGAAGGCCACTCCCATTCCGGCCTGGGCTTGACCGTCCTCGTTGAAGGCCACGCCGGACGCCAGACCCCACTCTTGGAAGGTTCCGTCTCCCCGGTTCCGGAAGAGGAAGTTGGCCATGGAATCGTTGGCCACGTAGAGGTCGCTGCCGCCGTCCCCATCGTAGTCGCACCAGACGGCGCCCATCCCGTAGGAAGCCGGCGCGTCCATGCCGGCCGCCTTGGCGGCAGGACGGAAGGTGCCGTCCCCGTTGCTCAGATAGAAGGTGTCCCGGGCCGCCGGAAGACCCACCGGTCCGCAGTGGACCTGGACCCCCCGGTATTGGCAATCGGGCGATGCGGCCGGCGGATTTTCGTGGTCGAATTCCACGTAGTTGGCCACGTACAGGTCCAGCCATCCGTCCCCGTTCGCGTCGGCGAAGGCGGCGCTGGAGCTCCAGGAGGGATCCCCCACGCCCGCCTTCCGGGTCACGTCCCGGAAGCTGCCGTCGCCGTTGTTCCGGTACAGGACGTTGGGCCCGTAGTTGCAGACGTAGAGATCGGGCCAGCCGTCGTTGTCGTAGTCGGCGACGGTCACTCCCATGCCCCAATGGCGTCCTCCCACGCCCGCCTCGGAGGTCACCAGCCGGAAGCTCCCGTCCGTCTGGTTCCGGAAGAGAGCGTTGGAGACGCTTCGCTTCCCGGTTCCCAGCTCCTCCCAAAGGCCGCCGTTGACGGCATACAGATCGAGCCAGCCATCCTGGTCGTAGTCGATCCAACCGACTCCGCTGCCCACCGTTTCCAGGATATGGTCCTTGGCGCTGCCGCCTCCCCGGTGCCGAAACTCCAGCCCCGCCTCACGGCTCACCTCCGTGAAGTGAACGCCGCCCGAGAGCAGAAGCAGCATCGTCGCGATCATCTCTGCCAGTCTAGCAAGATGAGGAGAGCGCTCGCGTACGGTGGCGCATCATGTAAAAATTGGAGCGTGAGGACTTTGTGGCGGTGTCGATCCGGTATGGCGGCCTGGACCCTGAGCCTGGTGATCTGCTGGGGCTGCGGTTCGGACTCGTCCGGATTGAATCTGGTGAGCCTTTCGGGGGAGCGCGTGGACCCGCTTGCTGCCGGCGACCCGGCCAGCGTCTTCCTGTTCATGCGCAGCGATTGCCCCATCGCCAACCGGTATGCGCCCGAACTGCGGCGGCTGCATGAGGCATTCTCGCCTCGCGGGGTGCGGTTCTGGCTGGTATACGTGGACCCGCAGGAAGAGGCCGATTCCATCCAACGGCACGCGGAGGAATATCAAGTTCCGGGCGAGATCCTTCGGGATTCCCACCACGATCTGGTCCGCCTCACCGGCGCCCGGGTCACTCCGGAAGCGGCCGTCTTCGACGCCGGCGGAAGGCTGGTCTACCGAGGCCGTATCGACGACCGGTACCCCGATTTCGGCAAGGCACGGGCCAAACCCAATCGCCGCGATCTGAAGCTGGCCCTGGAATCCGTGCTCCAAGGGGACCCGGTTGCGGAACCGGAGACCCGGGCCGTGGGTTGCTTCATCGCGGACCTGGCCAGGAAATAGCAGAGAGGCGGAGATCGACATGCTGAAACGGCGGCTTGCAGTCTTGGGAGTGCTTTGGTTGGGGTTCGTGGGCGTGTCGCACCCCAGTGACGGCAAAATCCGGCATGCCGATTTCGAGGACTTCAGCCAGGGGACCCTGGGGAACGCGGGCGCCAACCTCTACGTTTCCAGGAAGGGGACCGTTCAGGTTATCAATCAATGGGATCTGAACCGGGATGGATACGTGGACCTGGTCCTGAGCAATACCCACGACAACATGAGCGTCGTGGACGCTCTGGTCTACTGGGGAAGCCCGGAGGGTCCTCGCTCCCTGCTTCCCGAACTCTGGAGAGAACGGCCCCTGGCGCAGGTGGTCTACGGCTTGATGGATCGGAACGATCAGGTCACCCGGCTCCCCTCCTTCGGCGGCGGCCGGTCGGCGGTTGCGGATTTGAACCGGGACGGGTTCCCCGATCTGGTCTTCTGCAATTACATCCACAACTACCCGGGCGTCCGCACGGCTTACGTCTACTGGGGGAGCGGGGACGGATATTCTCGCGTCGGACGCACCGAACTGCCCACCCGGTGGGCGGCGGGTGTGGTGGCCCGGGATCTCAACTCCGACGGCTATCCGGACCTGGTCTTCGCCAATCAGGGAGTGGAGGCGGGAGCGGAGAAGATCTCTCCCAAGGTGGACCTCTCCTCCTACATCTACTGGGGCAGCGCCAACGGTTTCGATCCCGACCGTCCGGGACTGGTCCCCACTCTCGGCGCCCGGGACGTGATCAGCGGTGACGTGAACGGGGACGGAGACCCGGATCTGATCTTCGTCAACAACAGCCCCCAGGCCAAGGGGGTGCAGGTGTTCCTGGGCCGGCAGGGCGTCTACACCGCCGACCGGTCCTGGACGTCGGAAACGGCTCCTCCCGGCAGCGTCGGGTCCGGCGACCTGGACCGCGACGGTTACGACGACGTGGTGGTCACGGTCTCGGGCGAGGGACCCCAGGACGGCAGCCTCCTCCTGTTCTTCGGCGGCAAGGAAGGACCGGTCCCGTCCCGCAACCAGACCCTTCCGGCCATCGCCCCCACCGGCTCCGAAATTGCCGACCTGGACGGAAACGGATACCTGGACCTGGCCGTGTCCAATTCCTCGAACGAGGAACCGCTCCCCGAGTCCTACGTTTACTGGGGCGGAACCGAGGGTTTCTCGGTGCAACGGCGGTCCCAGCTCCCGACTCTGGCGCCGGCCGACGTGGCCTCGGGCGACCTGAACCGGGACGGTCATCCCGACCTGGTCTTCGCCAACTCCCACGACGCCGAGACCGTCGATGTGCCCTCCTACGTCTATTGGGGCAGCCCCACCGGGTTCGCGCCCTACATGCGGACCGAACTGCAGGGCTTCGGCGGCAATAGCGTCAATGTGGCCGACCTGAACCAGGATGGCCACCTGGAGGTGGTGTTGGTGAACCGGTGGAGCGGCACCCACCCCGGGAAGGTCTTGAACAACATCTATTGGGGCAACCCCCATCACTACTATTCCATCGCCTCCCGGACGGCTCTGCCGGGGCGTGGAGCCTATGCCGTCGCCGTCGCCGACCTCAATGACGACGGCTTCAACGATCTGGTCCTGTCCAACTCCTACGTCGGATACAGCTGGCTCTATTGGGGAAGCCGGGAGGGATACTCCCCCGGGAACCGGCAGGAACTGGCCGTCGACAACGCCATTGGGGTGAGTGCGGCCGACCTGAACCGGGACGGCTACCTGGAGCTCATCTTCACCCACGGACGGAGCCAGAAGCTGGGGACCATCTACTGGGGAGGGGAAGAGGGCTACGCCGACACCCGCCGGAACTCGCTCCCTCTGAAGAACCAGCGGTGCAGCAGCAACCGGGTAGCGGATCTGAACCACGACGGCTATCTGGATCTACTCTTTCCCGGAAGCTGGTACGGCATCTACCAGATCTTCTGGGGGGACCGGGACGGCTACTCACCGGAGCGAAGCTGGAGCCAGGTTCTGCCTGCCGGAAACGTGGAGCTGGCCGACCTGAACTCCGACGGAAATCTGGATTTCATGCTGGTCGGGAGCTTCGATCCCGAGACCCGGAAATATACCGGCAAGAGTTACCTGCTCTGGGGGACCCCCGAAGGGATTCCCACGCTGGAGGGCAAGGTCGAGTTGGAGGGCCACTCGCCCATCGAGTGCGGCATCGCCGACCTGAACCGGGACGGACACCTGGACCTGGTGATGTCCAACTACATGTCCGGCCGCACCCGCACCCTGCCGGTGTTCATCTACTGGGGCGGCGAGGGGGGCACCTACAGCCGGACCAACCGGACCGATCTTCCCGCCTATTCTTCCTCCGCCATCCAGACGGTGGATCTGAACCGGGACAGCTATCCTGAGATCGTGGTCCACAACCACATGAAGGACGGCGACCACAGCATCAACACCTACATCTACTGGAACGGCCCGGAAGGATTCCATCGGGACCGGAAGACCGAGATCCCCAGCTTCGGTCCCCACTACAGCCAGATGACCGATCCGGGAGACCTCTACACCCGGCGCTTGGAGGAGGAATATATTTCTCCGCCGCTGGAATTGAGCGGAGCCGGGGGCGTCCGCCTGGTCTGGGAGGGTGAGGAGCTCCACGGAGCCCGCCTTCAATTCCAGGTCCGGACCGCGTCCAGCCGCGACGGCCTCGAGTCCGCCGAGTGGACGGGACCCTCCGGGGCCGGCTCCTTCTACCGGGAATCCGGGACCGGGATCGCCGGCCTGGACGGAACCCGCCGCTGGGCCCAATACCGGGCCGTCTTCACCTCTCCAGCCGGCGGTATCTGGCCCATCCTGTCGGCCGTCGAATTGCGCTAGGAGGGGCGATTTCCAATCGCCCGTTCTTCCGCCGCTCCAGGAGGAGGGGCGATTTCCAATCGCCCGCTCCCACGTTATCGTGTTGTGATTCCGGAGTCCGGCGGTTGGAAACCGCCGCTCCTGTTGGAAACCGCCGCTCCAGGAACTAATATTCTTCCGACGTCTGTTCGATCCGGTACAGGTGGGTGTCGGTTCTCAACAGCAGCGTTTCAGCCGCGACCGCCA
The DNA here is from genome assembly GCA_965231825.1 of Acidobacteriota bacterium. GTDB lineage: Bacteria > Acidobacteriota > UBA6911 > RPQK01 > JAJDTT01 > JAJDTT01. Next base: position 1,582,948 of record OZ246889.1, read on the forward strand.
GTGAGGCCAGGGTGCGGCCGTCGATCTGGTTTCTCGCCAGCTCCCGAAAAGCCTTCCTGGGAGCGACCACGAAGGTCTGCCCCGTCTCGTTGAGAAAGTAGATCCGTTCGGCGCCGTAGAGGGGAGAGGCGGAGAACCGGCCTTTCAGCCGCTGCTTCCAATGCACCTCTCCGGTCTTGGCGTCCAGGCAGCTTGCCACTCCCACGTCGCTGACCACGTAGAGTTCATCCCCCACCAGGATCGGTGACGGGTTCAGGGGAACTCCCCGCGAAAGCGTCCAGGCGATGTGGCTCTCGGTAACGTCTCCATTCCCGCCGGGCCGGACGGCGTAGAGGACGGGACGGGTGTACCCGGAGATGACGAAGACCAGATCGTGGCCGAAGACGGGGCGGGGCACCCCCGAGAAACCGTTGTGGGTGATCCACCAGATCGCCTCGCCGCTCCTGGGATCGTAAGCGCCGACCTGGTGGCCACCCGGACTGACCAACTGGGTCTGGTCCCCCGCCTGAATGATCAGGGGGGTGGAATAGGCCATGTAACTCGGGCGTTCGGTCTTCCAGCGGACTTGGCCGTTTTCCTTGTCCAGAGCAGCCACGTACTGCACATCGGTCCCGTCGCAGGCGACGATGAGCAGATCCTCGAAAAGCACCGGGGAGCCGCCCGGTCCGTGTCCATGCTCGTACTCGAACCGGTGGCGCCAAAGCACCCGGCCGTCGGTCGAGACTGCCGCCGTCCCGTTGGCGCCGTAGTGGACGAAGACACGGTCCCCCTCCAGCAACGCCGTGGGGGACGCATAGCTGTTCTTGGAGTGGATGCTTCCCGGGTCTTCCCGCCGGAAGACCTCCAGGTCGTGAAGCAACTTCCCGGTTTCAAGATCCAGGCTGACGACTCGAAGTGACCGGCCCTCATCCCGGGCGGCGGTGAGCCAGATCCGCCCGTCCTGAACCGCCGGGGAAGACCAGCCGGAGCCGGGTACCGGGACCTTCCAGCGGATGTTCTTGTCCTCGGACCAGTTCAGCGGCAGCTTTTCCTGGCTCGAATGGCCCTGTCCGCCCGGACCCCGAAACTGGGGCCACTCCTCGGCCTGCAGCAGGCTGACGTTGAGGACCAGGAGGGGGAGGAGCCGGTTCATGGGCTGGCGGGTTCCACTGACAAGGGTCTCGGTCCTGGAACCAGGGTGGTCAGTCCTCCTTGGAAAAGGCGGCGTCGAAAGCCACACCGGAGGGCTTGAAGTCGATGGATCGAACGAATGCGGCGGACTCGGTGGCTCCATGCTCCCGGTCCATGCCCGGGTCTTCCCACTCCACCGAGAGCGGGCCGGCGTAGCCGATGTCGTTCAAGGCCCGGATCACCTCTTCGAAGCGAACGCTGCCCCGGCCCAGCGACCGGAAGTCCCAGAACCGGTCCGGATGCCCGAAGGGGAGATGCCCGCCGAACACACCGGCCCGGGTGGGCGCCGGAGACCAGTACGCGTCCTTCATGTGGACGTGGACGATCCGGTCCCCGAAGGTCCGGATGAAGTCCACATAGTCGACTCCCTGGTAGCCCAGGTGGCTGGGATCGTAGTTGAAGCCGAAGCTCTCGTGCCCGCCGACGGCTTCGATGGTTCTCTCGGCAGTGGCGATGTCGAAGGCGATCTCGGTGGGATGGACCTCCAATCCGAATCGCACGCCGCAGTCCTGAAACACCTGGAGGATGGGCAGCCAGCGGCGGCCCACATCCTGAAAACCCTGCTCGATGGACCCGGGATCCACCGGAGGAAATGAGTAGAGGAGATGCCAGATGCTGCTTCCCGTAAACCCGTTGACGATCTTGAGCCCGAACTCGGCCGCGGCCCGGGCCGTGTTCTCCATCTCCCGGGCGGCTCTCTCCCGAACCCCCTCCGGGTCGCCGTCTCCCCAGACGGACGGTGGAAGGATGGTCTTGTGCCGGTCGTCGATGTTGTCGCAGACGGCCTGGCCCACCAGATGATTGCTGACGGCGTAGCATTGGAGTCCGTGCCGGTTCAGTGTGTCCCAGTGGTTCCGGCAGTAGGAATCCTCTTCCAGCGCCCGGCTGACCTCGAAGTGGTCTCCCCAGCAGGCCAGTTCCAGGCCGTCGTAGCCGAACTCCTTGGCCTTGCGGCACATGGTGTCGAAATCCAGGTCCGCCCATTGCCCCGTAAACAAAGTGACCGGTCGTCCCATAAATGCCTCCGAACCGCGAGAATAGCACATGAAAAGAGGAGCGGCGGTTTCCCAACCGCCGATTCCGGCGACTATAGGGGAAAAGACCGCCCCCCTCCCAGGAAATGGACAAGAGCCTTTCCGGCTCGTTTTTCACTGATTCTTCCAAGTGATATACTTGCCGCCGCTCTCCATGGTTCCGGGTTGATTGGAGTGAATCGCCGGCGGCTGAGTTCGACAGCAGTGAGAAGTTGCAGGAAGTGAGTCCTCGGCGGCCGGTACCGTCATCTCCTAGGGCAGTACGTATCCCCGGATCAGAGTCTCCCGGTCCCGCCGGCGCGCGGAGCCGGATTTCCGTGGTCGAAGAAAGGACCTGAAAATGATTTTCCTGTATGCGGCCATCTATCTGGCCGTGGTGGTCCAGATTTCCAATCTGTGCACCACCATCTACCTTCACCGGCACATGTCTCACCATGCCCTCAAGTTGCACCCCTCCGTGGCCATGGCCATGCAGTTCTGGCTCTGGTTGCACACTGCCATCGATCCGAGGGAGTGGGTCGCGGTTCACCGCAAGCACCATCAGTTTCCCGACGAGCACGGTGACCCTCACAGTCCCCGGTTGGAGGGGCTTTGGAAAGTGTTGCTGACCAATGCCTACCTCTACCACAAGGAAGCGGCCAACCCGGAGACCGTGACCCGGTACACCCGGGACATCCGCACCAACCGGTTCGAGGACTTCATGCATCGGCAGGGATACCTGGGACTGTTCCTGGGTGTGCTGGCCGCGGGCTTGCTATTGGGTCCGGTGGCCGGCATCGTGACGTTTCTGCTGCAGGCGGCCGTCTATATTTTTCTCAACGGCATGATCAACGGCGCCTGCCACGTCCTGGGCTACAAGAACTTCCACAACACGGCCACCAACATTCGTTGGGTGGCGTGGATCACCGCCGGTGAGGGACTGCACAACAACCACCACCACGCCCCTTCGTCTCCCAAGCTGAGCCTTCGTCTCAGCGAGATCGACCCGGCTTGGCCCGTCATCCGCCTGCTCGAGTTGTTGAAGCTGTGCAAGGTCAGGCCGCAACTCAGGCGCATGCCCTCGTCGTGAAGCCCAACCTTGGGGCTACCGGGCAGGTGGCCCCAGGGTAAACGTCCGTCCCCCCAGCTCGAAGCGGACGCCACCGCCGCCGGGGGTGAACGGAGTCTCCTCCCCTTCTTGCGGAGAATCCAGCAGTTCCAGAGCGTCTCCCGAGACGGTCCGGACCGTCTCGGGGTCGATTCTGCGGACCGTGCTGCTGCGGAGGTCCATCAGGAGCGGGCCGTCCAGGCCGGGCACCTGAATGAGAAAGCCACTGGCCCCTTCCGATTCATAGATCCGGGCCCGTTCTTCGGATTGGCCGTCGATAGTCAGGGAGTAGCTCGAACTGGCCACGAACCGGGAGGTTTCTCCCAGTGCGCCTAGCCGGTGGGCCGCCTCAATAAATTCGATGTCCGTACTCCGGTAGGCCCAGAGGGAGACTCCGAGAGCCGCCAGCAGCGCCACGCCAAGCCGCCTCTTGGGGATTCCTGCTGATTTGCGCCTCCCCCAGAAACAAAGGAGGGTCAGAGGAACCATCAGCAGCGAATCCTGCCAGAACGCCTCGGCGGCAGTGCGCTCGATCAGGGACCCGAAGCAACCGCAACTCCCCGGTTCCCGCAGTCCCTGGGAGACCAGCCAGTAGTTGCGTCCGTTGAGGAAGATAAAGAAGACGACCAAGGCCGAAGTGGGCAGCAGGATACCGAGGTGCCGGACTCCCATGAGCAACGCGGTGCCCAACCCAGCTTCCAGGGCCAGGGCGATCAGCGCCACCTGAGTGGCCGTGAACAGGAAATCAAGTTGTTCTTGCCGGATCTGATCGATGAAGGCGCCGAAGTCGTCGGGGATCCAGGCCTTGCCGCCAGCGGCGACGAGGAACACCACTCCGAGGAGCACCGCCCCGGCCGTCCCGGCATGTTTTTTCCAACGGGTATGGTCCTGAACCATGGCCCACTATTCTACCTTTGGGCTCATCTGGTCTGCAGTCCACCGGGTTGGTCCAGACGATGCCTGGTCATGGACTGGAGGTTCTGACTAGGAGGTTCCCGCAACCCTTCCGGCCAAGCCGTGGGGTAATACCGGTATCGTCCCTTCCACGAGCAGAGCGCGGACCTCCCCCGACAGTGCCGAACTGTCCGGATCGATCGCCAGACTCCTCTCCACCAGGGCCCGCGCCTCTCGGTCCCGCTCCTTCAAGCTCTGGGCCAGAATCGTCGCCGCCAGAGCCTGGCCGTAGAAGGACGCGACGAGTTCCGCCCGTGGGGTCACTTCCTCCAACAGGTGGAGCCCCTTGAGCAGGTCGGTCAGGTCCTGGAACAGGAGTCCCAGGCGCCGCCGCGTCTCGCTCCAGTTCTCCCCGGTGGTCAATTGCCGAGCCACCTGAATATGGTATGTCCGGAGTCCTTCGGCCAGCGTCGTCGCCACCACCATCTCCTGATCCGCCGACTTCCGGCCGGCTTCCAGGAGTTGTTCCCGGGTCATCCCCATCGCCGGAACGAAGACCACCGGAATGGCCCCCTCCTTCTCCAGAATCGACTCCACGGCCCGTTGGATACCGGCCGCCGATTGAATTTCGCTGCTGTCCAATTCCAGCCTTGTCATGTCCACGAACTCGCCGAAAATCCAACTCCCAAAGGCGCCACCTTAGCAAATTCTCAGTTTCCCCTCACGCCTTTTAGGAAATTCCAAATTCCAAACTGAGGTCCGGAAACCGCCGCCGGAGGCCAAGCTTCGGTCTTGCCCGGCCATCATGGTACGGTTCCCGGCCAAGTGATATAACTGTTGAAAGTCCGAAGACGGAATCAGGCATTCATCCGCGCCAGGAGGCCTCATGGGTCGAAGAGTTCTGCTTTCAAGTTGGCTTGTCCTGGTCGTTGTCCTGGCCGCGTCGAACCTCCCGGGCCAGCAGAATTCCATAGGCCGGGGAGATCGTGATGGGCCAAGCCGGCAACCCGGCGGAGGAAATGTGGACGGACCCGCCGAGCAGGTTTGGACCGAGCGGGCTGGAGAGATGCGCCACCGAAGAATGTCCAGGCCGATGCTCCTCACCGGGAAGGTGGTGACCGAAGACGGGAGTCCGATCCCCGAGACCATCGTGGTGGAATTGGCGTGCCACGCGTCGGTGCGGCAGCAGGTCCACACCTTCAAGGGAGGGCAATTCAGCTTCGACCTGAGTCCAAATCCGAACACCGCGTTCCCGGATGCCAGCGTCGGCAAGAACGACGCCAACAATGTGAACCCTTTTGCCCGGGTTCCGGGATCCGAGTATGCCGGCGGGGGAGAACAGGTGGACCTGTCCGGGTGCGAGGTGAGGGCCAATCTTCCCGGCTTCGTTTCGGACCGGATCCAGCTTGGGCTGCGACGGGCGCTGGATCGTCCCGATATCGGCGCCATCGTGCTCAAGCGTAAGGAGGGGGTTGCCGGGTCCACCGTGAGCTTTATCGCCCTGGCGGCGCCCGGGAAGGCCAAGAAGGCATACGCCAAGGCCGAAAAGGAGTTGAGGAAAGAGAAGGCGAACCTGGAGAAGGTTCGCAAAGAGCTGGAGAAGGCGGTCCGGGTCTATCCCAAGTACGCCTCCGCCTGGCACCTCCTGGGCATGATCCGGATGGCCCACGAAGACGAAGCGGGCGCACGGCAGGCCTTCGAAGCCTCCATCGAGGCGGATGAGAACTATATTCGGCCCTATCTGTCTCTGGTGGACATGGAACTCCGGGCCGGCGAGTGGCCGCGAATCTCCGAATTGTGCGGCAAGGTGGTGGAATTGAACCCCTTCATGGTCCGTTGCCGGTATTTCCACGCGGTGGCCAGTCTGAACCTGGGGCGGATGGAGGAGGCGGAAGCGTCGGCCATCAAGGTGCAGGAGAGTCAGGAATCCAGGTTCCTTTCCGGAAGCCACTACATCCGGGGAGCCGTCCTGGCCCACAAGGGGGAATTCGAGTCGGCCGCAAAGCAGTTCAGGCAATTTCTCAAGATCGCCCCGGAAGGCCGGGGTGCGTCCCAGATCAAGGAGAATCTGGTGGCTTGGGAGCGGCAGGGCCTGATCGAGGCGCACAACCCGCCGCCGACCCGGGCCCAACAGACGGTCCAATAAACAGGCAGGCACGCGATCCATTCATGTGTAGAAGAGAATTGACCCGATTCTGGCTGGCGGCGTTGCTGATGGGGTCCCTGTTGCCGGCGTCCCTGTCTCAGGCTCAGAATGTCCGTCCAGGTCCTCTCGGGGGTCGGAGTGACGACCGGCCGCAGGACGCGGACTTGACCGGCCGGACCTTCGAGGATCACCGAATCGAGATGCCGAAGCTGCTGCTGCTGGCGGGACGGGTGATCCTGGAGGACGGGAATCCCCTCCCCGAGTCTCTCAACGTCGAGCTGGCCTGCGGCGGCTCGGTCCAGCAGGAGACTCACACCTACGGTGAGGAAGGCCGTTTCAGCTTCGAGTTGGGTGGCAGCGGGGGCCAGGTGGCCACGGGCGGAACCGACTCCCGCAACTGGGATCCCTTTTCCCGCGTTCCCACGGAACGCCAGGAATCTCAAAGATTCGATCTCAGCGGTTGCGTGATCCGGACCTCACTGGACGGTTTCGAGTCCAACTCCATCCCCTTGGGCGTGCGCGGTTACATGGACGACTCGGACGTGGGAGCGATCATTCTGAGGCGCCGGGAGAACGTCGGCGGATCGACGATCAGCTTCAACACCCTGGCCGCCCCCAAGAAGGCACAAAAGCATTACCGGGAGGCCGACCTGGAGCTGAAGAAGCAGCAGGGGGACGTGCAGAAGGCCATTCGGAACCTGGAACAGGCCATCGAACTCTACCCCAAGTTCGCCGCTGCCTGGTATCTTCTGGGCCGGTGCCACCATGCTCTCCGGGATCGGGAGACGGCCCGGAAGCATTTCCAAAAGGCGGCCGACGCCGATCCCAAGTATCTGCGTCCCTACATGTTTCTGGCCATGATGGCGGTGCGGGACGAGTCCTGGGAGGAAGTGGTTCGCAATTGCGAGCACGTCGTCAGCCTGAATCCGGAGATCACGCGGGCCCAGTACTTCAACGCTGTCGCCAACCTGCAACTGGGCCGGCTGGACCGGGCCCTGAAGTCGATCACGGCGGTTCGCGAGAGCGGCTCGAAGCGATACCTCGCCGGAAGCCACTATGTCCACGGAGCCATTCTGGCCCAGAAAAAGGATTTCACCGGCGCCGCCCGGGAGTTCCGGAGCTTCATCGCCCTCAAATCAGGCGATAAATCGTCCCGGGAACTTCAACAGCGGCTGGCCGCCTGGGAAAAACAAGGTCTGATCCGGCCGGAAGGGAGCGGCGACTTCTAGTCGCCGCTCGGAGCGGCGGTTTCCAACCGCCGAAAGCGGCGATTTCCAATCGCCGAATAGGAACGGCGGTTTCCTAACCGCCGAACTCCGCAATGACAATTTGGCGCGTAAGAACGGGCGATTGGAAATCGCCCCTCCTACTCCGCAATAAACGTCATCTCCCAATCCCCCACCTTGGTCAGGGACGTCGAGGCGTGAACCAGTTTCGGCTCTCCGGCCCGGATCCAGGCGGCCAGTTCCTCGGTGTGGCCGAGCCGGCGCAGGTGCTGGAACGAACCCTTGCCGCTCTTGTCGACGGCCCAGGTCTTGGAACTGTCCCAGAAGGCCAGGTAGGGCACTCCGGCCCTCAGCAACTGGTGCCCCGACGTATGCGGTAGCATAGAATGCCCCTACCCATGCGTATGCTGGATCGCTGGCAAAAGGAACCCGGGGCCCGCGTTGAGCCGTCCCGCGGCTTGGACGCGTCCAAGGTGCAGGCGCCCGGCGTCGCTGCCATCCCCTCCGGTGGTTTCCGGCTCTTCTACACGGCCGTCGGGCCGGCGAAGCCCTTTCCGGAGTGCCAGGGATACATCCTCAGCGCCGTCTCTGCCGACGGCCTGCGGTTTTGTCCCGAACCGGGAATTCGAGTGGCTCCCCGGCCCGATATTTCGCACATGTCATTGCGGGTTCTGGCCCCTTCCGTGATCCGGTGCAGCGACTGTTGGCGGATGTATTTCGAAGCCAGGGGACCCGCCCATGAACCGACGGTGATCTGCAGCGCCGTCTCCCGGGACCTGCTCGATTGGGAGTACGAGGGGGTCCGGCTGCGTTCCGAGGGTGGGGTCGGCGCACCCCGGTACGTTCCTCTACCGCAGGGCGGGGCCCGGCTCTACTGCTGTGACTCCGAATACGGACCCGGGGGCCCGGGCCGCAGCGAGCGGCTGGCTCACAACGTCGTGAGCGCCGTGACTTCCGACGGTCTCCACTTCGAGTGGGAGTCGGGCGTGCGGCTGCGGGACCTGCGCGGGGAGACGGACGAGTTCGGGATCACGGCAGCCGACGTGATCCCGCCGGAGCGGGCCGGGGAGGATTGGCTCATGGTCTTCTCGGCATGGCAGGATCTCCCTCGTGGGGCCGTCGCACCCTCGCATCCCAGCGAGAATGTGGACGCGGTGGAGAGCGGTCAGAGCCAGGATTTCGCCGCTGCGTCCATCGCTGCCGACATGGCCGGCTACCGGTCGCGGATCTACGCCGCCACCTCCAGGGACGGCCTCCTCTGGGAGCGGCGGACGTGCATCGTCGAGGGTGCCGGCTATGGTGGTCCCGGACTGGATGCGGTCCATGCCGAGGACATGTCCCTGATCCGGATCGGCGAAAACCGCTACCGGATGTACTATGCCGCCTGCGACCGGAACGGGGTCTGGAGAGTCGCCAGCGCGGTGAGCGGTCAGGAGTAGCCCGGCCGGACGAGCGGCCGCGGATCATCTCGGGCCGCGGCTCGAGGCTTTCAATTCGGACCCCTTTCAAGGATGATGACGCGCATGAAAAGAGAGAACCAATTCCTCGTCCGTCGGGTTCCAACCATCCTGTGCCTGACGCTGATGGTCTCCTGCGGTCCCGAACCGGCGGAGACCCCCGAGGAACGTTACAAGAGGATCGTCGACATCTCCCGGGACGAGGCCGCTCTCCGTGAGTATCTGCAGAGTGTCCCTCCCACGGAGCCGGCCGAAGCCCTCAAGACGTTCGAGACGGCGGACGGGTTCCGGTTGGAACTGGTGGCCCACGAGCCCATGGTGAACGAACCGGTGGCCGCAGCGTTCGACGAGAGCGGGCGCATGTACGTGGCCGAGTTGAGGCACTACCCCTATCAGCCGGGTGACGGCGAGAAACCACGGGGACAGGTCCGGCTGCTGGAGGATCAGGACGGAGACGGACGCTTCGACGTGAGCCACGTCTTTGCCGAAGGGCTGATCTGGCCCACCGGTGTCGCCGTCTGGAAGCAGGGAGTCTACGTTTCCGCTCCACCCAACGTCTACTACATGAAGGACACCGACGGCGACGGGAAGGCCGACGTCCAGGAGGTCGTCTTCACCGGTTTCGGCGTCACCAACGAGCAGCAGATGGTGAACAACCTGATCTGGGGGGTGGACCACAAGATCTACGCTTCAACGGGTGGCGACGGAGGCTACATCCGGCCGGGAGACCAGCCGGAGGCCGAGCCCATCTCCGTCTACGATCGGGACTTCCGGTTCGATCCGGTGAGCCGCGAACTGGAGCTCACCACCCAGACCTACCAGTTCGGCCACAGTTTCGACGACTGGTACAACCGCTACGTCTGCACCGCGGGATCGTCGGGCCGGCACGTGGTCATGCCCGGCGGATATCTGCAACGCAACCCCTATCTGTTTTTCGATCTGCACGGCTTCCACTGGGAGGGGCACGGCTCCCAGGAGGTGAATTCCCTGGTGCAAGGGCAGACCCGGGTCTACAAGATCAGCCCCGTCGAGCTGTGGCGGACCATTCGGGAAGCCCGGCGCGTCTTCGCAGGCCGGAGCAATCGAAGCGCCGGAGTGGGACACGACTACCAGACGGCTGGCGCCGGAGTGCAGATCTACCGGGGTCACGCCTATCCCGAGGAGTACCGGGGGAGCCTCTTCATCGGCGCCAACACCGCCAACCTGCTGCACCGGCGAGTCCTGGAGGAGGACGGCGTGAGCTTTAGGTCGGTCCGTGGGGAGCCGGAGAACGTGGAGATGGTCCGGTCCACCGACAACTGGTTTCGCCCGGTGAACTCGGTCAATGCGCCCGACGGAACGCTCTACATATTGGACATGTACCGGGAACTGATCGAAGCGGCCCACGTCCCCGCCCGCGTGGTCAAGCATCTGGACTTCACCCGGGGGCAGGACCATGGCCGGATCTATCGGTTGGAGCCGGTCGGCTTCCAGGTCCCGCCGCGTCCGCGCCTGGGCGAGGCTTCGACCGCGGAGCTGGTCGGCCACCTGGAGCACCCGGGAGGCTGGTGGCGGGAAACGGCCCACCGGCTCATCTTCGAGCGGCAGGACCGGTCCGCGGTGCCCGATCTGGTCCGGCTCCTGAACCAGAGCGGGAAGCCGCTGGCCCGGATGCACGCCCTCTGGTCCCTGAACGGACTCGGGGCCCTGAAGCAAGCCCATCTGGTCCAGGCTCTATCGGACCCGTCTCCGGGAGTCCGGGTTCACGCAGTACAGCTGGCCGAGAGCCGATTTGGCCGTTCCCGGACGTTGTTCCGGAAAGTGCTGGCGCTGGCTGAAGACGACAACCCCAAAGTGCGGTTTCGGGTCGCGTTGGCGCTGGGCCAGGTCCGGGACCGGCGACCCATTTCCGGACTGGTCCGGATCGCCGAGCAGGACTCGAGCGACCGCTGGACCCGGAACGCCGTTTTGAGCTCCAGCAGCGAAATCGCCGATCGCCTGTTCGTCCGGCTGTTGGAGTCGGACGGCTTCGTTGCCAAGGCGGAGGCCGGGGACTGGCTGGAGCCTCTGGCCCGCACCGTGGGAGCCCGCAACAACGCGTCGGAGATTCGCCGGCTCACCGGGTCGGCAGCCACCCACGCTTCCCTGGCCGATCGCATGCGGATGAAGCAGATTGTGGTCACCGGCTTGGCCGAGGGTCTGGCCATCTCCAACCGGTCCCTTGCCCGGCTCCGAGGTCTTTCGGGGCCCGCAACCCGGATGATCCGGGATCTGATGACACGAGTCGCGGAGGCTGCCGGAGACGAGTCGGTCCCCGAGAAGGAGCGTTTGCAGGCGATTCGACTTCTGGCTCACGGCGCCTTCTCCCAGGTGCGGGACTCTCTCGCCAAGCTTGTCGACTCCGGCCAGACCCCGGCCGTGCAACTCGCCGGGATCGAAGCCCTGGAGCGTCACGATGCTCCCGAGATCGCCGATATCCTGCTGCGGGATTGGACGGCCCAGACGCCCGACGTGCGGAGCCGGGTTCTGACCGGCCTCCTCTCCCGGAGGCCCTGGACCCGCGCCCTGCTTCAGGCGATTCGGGAAGAACGGGTCGCCTCCAGCCAGCTCAACTCCAGCCGCCGCGAGCTCCTCATGAACCATGACGACGAGGCGATCCGGGATCAGGCCAAGAGCATCTTCGCCTCCCGGACGGCCGGAACTCGGCAACAGGCATTGGCCGACTACCAGGTCGCCTTGACCCTCGAGGGAGACCGGATTCACGGCGAGGCGGTCTACCGCCGCGAGTGCATCCAGTGCCACCGCCTCTTCACCACGGAGCACCTGGTGGGGCCCAACCTGATCATGGGCTCCTACAAGGACCCGGAGCCTCTTCTCACCAATATCCTGGACCCGAACCGGTTCGTGGAGCCTCAATACCTCCAATACGTGGTGACCGACCGGCAGCGGCGGCTCTTCACCGGCATCATCAGCGACCAGAATTCGGAGAGCATCACCCTGGTGGAAGGCGAAGACGTTCAGAATACGGTATTGCGCAAGGACATCCTGGAGATGCGGGCGACGGGCAAGTCATTGATGCCCGAAGGTCTGGAAGAGAACGTCACGCCCCAGGAGATGGCCGACCTCATGCGGTTCATTCTGGATTACCAGTACGTGATCGGTACGGAGAGCGCCGGCTACGGGCCGGGTTATGAAGTCTACGAGCCCTTGGCGACCCGCCGCTGGAGATCGCCCGAGGAAGAAAGAAGAAAGATAAGGAGCAGGTAGGGGTACCGGAGGGGGGACATTCCTGTCCCCCTCTTCATCGCCTCTTCATCGCCGGCCCCCGGCCCGTGGGGGCGCTCTTCATTTTCCCACCGGCTCGACCACCGGCGGCTTCTGCCACTCTTCCTCGATCCCCTCGACTCCCTGGACCCGAAACCGTCCCTGAGCCAGATCGAACTCGGCGGAAACACCATTGGCGTACTCGACACGCTGCAAGGTCCGGTCGCCGCTCAGAAACTCGTGACTGGTCATCTCCGCGTACCCCACCGATTGAAAATAGGCGTGCCAGAGGCGGAGCCACTCCAGCCGCCGTTTCATGGCGTCGGTCTCCCAATGATGCTTTTCGATCAGCGCCTCACCCCCCGGAAGCCAGTTGTGTGAGGGCATGGCCCCGTACATGAGCTCGTAGAGCCGGGGATGGCGGTCGGCATACCAGTCGTATTTCGGAGCGAAATAGTAACCCCCGCCCGAGAAGTGGGCCACATAGCAGTCATTGAAGGCCAACTGGAACAGCGGGATCGGTTCGCCCTCCCGGAGCCGGTCGCGGGACCAATCGGTAAAGAAGAAGTAGTCGCTCTCGCCCATGCACCAGAAACGGGCCAACTCGGCGCCGGGGACGATCCCCCGCCGCCGGGCTTCACGGAAAGTCTCCACCTGTGTCTCATACGTCATCCGGCGGCTGATGGGGCCTTCCGCAGAAGCGTGTTCCGAGTGCCCGCGGTGGGCGGCATGGCCGTCGAAGTAGAGGGCGTCCATTCTCAATCCCTTGGCCTGGACGTGATCCAGCAGGGCCTTCAGGGTCTCCAAGGCGTAAGCGTCGCTGAACCGGGGGAAATCGACGCCGCTGAGCTTGGAAGGGTCGTAGTAGGGTGCGTCCTCGTGAAAGACATGGGGCATGACGAAGAACTTGACGGAGCACCCCAGGGCGTGGGCCTGTTCTTCCAACCGGCGGGCCGCAGGCCAGCCCCCGGGCACCATCGGTTTCTCCCTCAGGTACTCCTGCCAGCCGGCCGGCGTCCTCTCCCCGGCCGGCCACTTGGGGTGGAAGAAGCTGACCGGAAGACCGGCGGCCTGGAAGCGGCGGATGTTGTCCAGCACCTGCGGGTGGTGCTCCGGGTTCCACTCGATGAGCCGGTATTCGATGCCCGAGAGAAACCGCTTCAGGCCGGGGTCGGAGGCCATTCGCGTGCTCAGGGAGGGCAGTGGACGGTTGGCCTCCACGTACCTGCGGTAGTCTTTGGCCATGTCCACGTGGTCTTTTCCCTGTTCGAAGTTCCAGAGGACCCGCCGGGGATAGCTCAGACGGTCCAGCGAGGCCTTCCAGTCCAGGGCGGCCCGGGTGTGCCGGCCCGGCTCGTGGTCCACGCGAACGGCCGCGTTCCACCAGGTTTCGACGATCGGGTAGGCCGAGCGGCCGCCCGCCACCAGGCCGAACATGGGCAGGCTGTATTCGGCGCCGAGGAGGCCGGAGAGCGCCACCGGACTGGGGGAGTCGGACCGGATCATATATCCCGAACCCCAGGGGACCACCAAGTAGGACGACGGGTCCGGCGCCAGGGCCAACGTGTACAGGTCCAGCACCTCGCGAATGGTGTCTTCACCCCCCGCCTGCGATATCCGGACATGGAGGCGCCCCTCACGGTCCAGCGCCAGATCGCATCCCAGTACGGCGTCCGTCCCCTTCCAGCCGCTCAGGCGGACCCGATAGCCCTTCAGTTCGCCCTCCCGGTACTCGTCCGCTTGTTGTCCGGTTGCAGCCGTGCAGCTCATGGTCCGTGGACCGGTCTCCTGCTGGGAGTCCAGCGCCCCGATCTCGATGCTGGGCGTCATCGATCGCCAGGTGGGGACCGCATCCGAGCCGTAGTAGACCGAGAGCGACAGGTCCCGGTCGATGCCGAAGGTCAGCCCGTCGGATTCCAGCTCCAGCCAATGCCGCGTCTCCCGTGCCGAATTCCCACCGCAGGAGGCGAGCAGGAAAAGGAAGAGAATCGGGAGCCGGCGGAATCTGTTGATGACGCTCATGGAATCACCTCGGTTCCATGGCAACATCCCTGCCGGTCCGTGGCAAGCGCGTCACGCTTTTTTCCCGCCGGTCGGAACGGCGCCCTGTTCCCATCCCGCCGTCTACTCCCGGACCCGCCGCCGCGATAGACTGGGCCGCATGATCTGCAACGGCAAAAGCTCGCCGTGGAACGCCTGTCTGGCGGTTGGCGCCGCTCTCTGGGTGGCTGGGCTCATCGGATGTTCCCCACACTCTTCCCCGGACCAGGAACCGCTTCTCATCGGTACTGCCAAGCAGCTTTTTATCGACGATGGCGTCGTGGAGGCCACGGAGTCCGTCACCCGGGTCCTGAACCGGCCGGTCAAGCACCCGGGAGGACCGGTCTTGAGGCCGGAGCGCAAGTGGGAAGGGAACTTCGCCTCCGTGAGTTCCGTCATCTACGATCCCGAGGACACCCTCTTCAAGATGTGGTACGTCCCCAGCCGGATCACGGCCGAGCGGCCTCCCGGACCGCTGGAGGAGTATGAGAGCCTGCTTCGGGCCAGCAACTACCGGGAGGAACTGGACCTGACCTGCTATGCCGTCTCCCGGGACGGTGTCCACTGGGAAAGACCGGAGCTGGGTTTGGCGGAGTTCGACGGCTCGACCCGAAACAACATCATTTCGGACCGGTCGGTCCGCTCCGAAGGCGGGCTCTACAATTCGGGCCGCGCTCCCAACGCGTTCCGCGACCTTCGGGAGCAGGACCCGGACCGGCGCTACAAGGCCCTGGGCTACGCCCGGGCGGCCAACGGACAGATCGGCCTCTGCGTCTACTTTTCTCCGGACGGGCTCGCTTGGACGGAGTACCCGGGCAACCCGGTCATGGTGGGGACGGGCGACACCCACACCGTCTTGGGTTGGGACCCGGACCGGCAGAAGTACTTGGCCTATTTGCGGCCGGGGTCGAAGGACTACCGGGAGGCCGTCGCCGCCTACGACGGTATTCCACCCGAAGTGAGAGCCGCCAGCCTGCCCTCCCATACGCTGGACCAAATGGCGCCCCGCGCGGGCCGAATCCGGAAGCGGACCATCGGGTTTTCGACGAGTGACGACTTCGTTCGCTGGACTCCCATCGAGCCGGCCCTGGTTCCCGATTCGGTGGACCCCGTGGATCTTCAGTTTTACGGCATGCCGGCTCTGCTCTACGAAGGAATCTATCTGGGGTTTCCATGGGTGTTTCGGACCAACAGTCTGACCATGGAGAGCCATTTCGCCTACAGCCGGGACGGCCGGGAGTTCGAGCGGCTCCCGGACCGCGGTCCGTACATTCCCTTGGGCGCCAACGGCACCTGGGACGACGGCTGCGTCTACGTCCGGCAGCCGCTGGTGCACGACGGGAAGATCTGGTTCTACTACCTGGGCGTCAACTGGCGCCATGGCGTGGAAGACCTCCTTGCGGAGGGGGAGAACGCCGAGGCGGCGGTGGGTCTGGCCACCCTGCCCCTGGACGGCTTCGTCTCGCTGGACGCCGGCCCCAATCCGGGGACGGTGACCACCCACCCCTTGGTCTTCGAAGGGAGCCGCCTGCTGGTGAGCTTCGAGGACTCGCAGAAGGGCTCGGCCGGTGTGGACCACCATTCGTCACTGCGGGTGGAGGTGCTGGACTCCAATGGGGATGCGGCGGATGGTTTCGGTCTGGAGGAGGCGGAACCGGTCACCCGCACCGTGGCCGGCCAGGCGGTCGCCTGGGCTGGATCAGCCGATCTGTCGGCTCTGGCCGGCCAGGCGGTGCAACTCCGATTTCACCTGCGCAACGGCAAGTTCTATTCCTTCCAGTTTCAGTAGGAATGACCCTTCCGATACGGCACCTCCCGAGGAGGCAGTAGTCTTCCGCCGTCACCGATCAGAAGAAGTCGTAACCGATCTCCCGGCATGCGTCTCGCAGGGGTTCAATCAGCAGGGGACTGCTCAACCCGCGGTGAAAGACGGGCATATCCGGGAACGGATTGACGGAGAGGGCGCGTTCATAGAGCGCGATCACGGGCCGGTTGGTGAGGGAAGAGGGGTAGAAGAGGCCATGGATGTCCTCTGGGCAGCTTGGCCACGGCGCCCCTCCATGCGGTTGGCGAGGAAAACGACTCGCTCGGCGTCGTACCCTCCCTTCAGCCAATCTAGGGGTCTGATGGTCTCATCGATGTTCTCATCCAGGAACAGATCGAGATTCGGCAGGTGATACCAGTTGTACACCTCGACAGGATGCAGATCTTGCGGGAGCGCCTTGTTGACTGCCGCGATATTGGGCACTAACCGGTTGCCTTGGAATTGGAAATCCGGAATGTACCTGTGACGGCCAATCAGGAAACTGTACAGGGATCGATTGGCGATCATCTGGCGAACCCGGCCCGGGCTCAGTCCGAGCCTGCAGCTCACGGCCTTGCTGGAAAAACTCCGTGCGACGATGACGGCATATTTGACGACGGTTTTGGCCAGTGGATCCGGTCCCGGCTGCGGCTCCAGGGTCAAACTGCCTCGACGAAGAACGGCTTGCTCCTCGGCCGTCAGTTCCTCAGTGGCGTCGCCATAGACAGTCGTCTCCATCTGTTCGAGAACGGTCATGAGGGCTTGGTTCAGCGATTCAAATGAAGTTTCTCGGAGACCTCGTGCGGTAAAGTAGGCCTCGGGGAGAGATTTCATGACGATCTCCTTGGAAAGTAAATATAAGCGATGCTCGTTTTCGCTAGTATACGCCATTGTCCCAAAGAGTCGATCTTGTGAAACGGCGGTCGCGGCGAGGGAGTGGGAAGTTCCTGATTCCCCATTTCAAGCCCGGCCGTTTTCGTCCTCTTCTACCGTAACGACGCCGAGCCGGAAGACACGATCCTGCCCTGTTTCAGGAGGATGGTCCGGCTGGCCAGGCGGAGGACGGCCTCCCGGACGTGACTCACGATCAGGGTCGGGATCCGCCACTCCTCGATGACCCGCGCGATGTAGTCCAGGATCCGGTCCCGCAGGGGTTCGTCCAGGGCGGCCGTGGGTTCGTCCAGGAGCAGGAATTCCGGGTGGATCAGCAGGGCCCGGCCCAACGCCACCCGTTGCTGTTCTCCGCCCGAGAGGTTGCGGGGATAGCGTTCCAGCAGGTGCCCGAGATCCAGGACCTCCACCAGCCGGTCGAATCGGATCCCGTTTTCCGGAGGCTCCTTGGGCCTTTGGCCGAAGCGGAGGTTTCCGTCCACGGTGAGGTGGGGAAAGAGCCGGCGGTCCTGGAAGACGAATCCGATTCGCCGCCGCTCGGGGGGCACCATGATGCGCCGCTGCCGATCCAGCACCACCTTGCGTCCGACTTCGATGCGTCCCCGTTGGGGCTGCTTCAGTCCCGCGATCATCTCCAGAATCGTGGTTTTTCCGCTTCCGGAGGGACCGCAGAGAGCCGTCACCAGTTGGTCCGTCTCGAACTCGGCCTCGAGGCGGAACCCGGTGGGGAATCGGTGGCTGGCCCGGAAGTCAAGAAAGCTCATGGCGTTCTCGTCTCCGTTCCAGGATTTCGCTGGCCGCCAGCGCGACGCAGGCCAACAGGATCGACACCAGCAGCAGTCGGGTGCTCCGGCCCACCCCGCCCGGACTCTGAAACAGGGAATAGATGGCGGTGGGAATGGTCTGGGTCTGTCCCGGAATGTTGCCGGCCACCATCATGGTAGCGCCGAACTCGCCCAGTGTGCGTGCGAAGCCCAAGAACGAGCCGGCCACGATTCCGCGCAGGGCCAGCGGCAGGCTGACCCGGTAGAAGGTGGAGAGACGGCTCCGGCCCAGACTTCGAGCGGCTTCCTCCAGCCGGGTGTCCACGCTCCGGAAGGAGACCCGAATGGTGCGGACCATCAGCGGAAAGCTGACGATGGCGCCCGCGGCCACGGCGCCGTACCAGGTGAAAACGACGCGCCAGCCCAGCAGCTCGTCCAACAGACGGCCCAAGGGACCGTTTCGACCCATCAGGAGCAGGAGCAGAACGCCGGTGGCCACCGGCGGCAACACCAGGGGAAGGTTCACCACCGTCTCCACGATCCACTTGCCGGGCGACCTCCATCGGGCCAGGAAATAGCCCAGGCCGATGGCGAACGGGAGGCCCAGCGCCACGGAGGCGGTGGCCACCTTGAGGCTGGTCACCACGGCGTTCCACTCCGTTTCCGTCAGCATGGGATCCGCGTTGCCCGATTTCCCGACTGCACGGGAGATTCCCGGAGGACCGGCAGCGCGGACCGGAAACCGGTTGCCTGGTCCGGAAGGATCGAGAACCCGTAACGCCGAAAGACCTCTAATGATTCGGGCGAGAGCAGGTACTCGAAGAAACGCCTGGCCGCCTCGCTGGGAGATTCCATGAGGACCAACGGGTACACGATGGGCCGGCTCAAGGCGGAGTCGAGTTCCAGGAGCGGTTGCACCGCCTCCGAGATGCGAAGGTCGGTGGAATAGACGATGCCTGCCTCCGCCTCCCCCTGCTCTACGAAGAACAGGACCTGGCGGACGTCGGAACCGCGCACCACCTTGGGTTCGAGAGACCGCCACAGGTCGAGTCTCCGCAGTGCCTCCCGGGCGTATATCCCCGCCGGGACGCCCTCGGGATCGGCCAGGCTCAGCCGGACGATCTTCGAACTCAGCAGGTCCGAGGGTCTCCGGATCCGGAGCCCGCTCCCGGCTGGGGCAATGACCACAAGCCGGTTTCCCAACAGGTCCCGCCGCCGGGACCCCGGGCCCCGGGTCATGACCTCTTCCACCCATCGAACGTTGGCGGAGAGGAAGAGGTCGCTTCCGGCGCCGGCCAGGATCTGTTGCGCCAGGGTCGACGAGGCGGCGAAGTTGAGGGTCACGGGCACCTGGTTTCGGACCTCGAAGCGGCTGGAGACCTCCCGGACGGCGTCCTGGGTACTGGCCGCCGCGAAGAAGACCACGGAAGGCGGACTCCCTTCCCGGACGCTGCAAGCAGCCACCGCGGCCGCCAGGAAAACGGCGGAAGCGACACGAAAGCAAATCGGGAGGGTTCGTTCTCTCATGAGATGTTGCGGTGGCCGGTCCAGATCCGGTCGCCGGCCCCGGTGACCTCGTAGCCGGGCAGTTGCTGCAGATCGTTTCGGTACGACCGGGAGCGGAGGACCTCCACGAGACTCCGGACGGGAAGCGTGGACTCCAGGTCGGCCCGGTAGCAGAGGTCGTAGCTCTCCTCCCGGACCTTGAGAAAGCGCAGCCCCCGTTCCTGTGCCGGCAGCCGGACGGAGATCCCGGCCTGGGCCCAGCCGGTCCGAATCGTCTCGCTGACTCCATGGTGATCGCGGGCCGTATGATGGTAGCCGGTGGGTTTCTCCCCCGATCCCAGGATCCGGTCCAGGCACTCCCGGGCGGCCGAGCCCTCTTCCCGGCCGACCCAGCGCAGGTTCGAGGCCAGGACTTCCCGGACTGAAGCGGCTTTTTGAGCGGGGTCCAGAGCCACGCCCGCCTCCCATCGAGCTACACGGACGAGATGGAAGTTTTCCCCCAGGACCTCGCGGGCGGCGCGGAGGTTCTCGGCACGGTCGAAATGAAGGCCCGCCGCGTGCACCAGGCCCCGCCCCAGAAGCCGAATCGCTTCCCGGCTGGAGCGGATCAGGGGAAGGACGCGCAGACCGCAATCGGCCCGGACGTGGGAGGAGAACAGACCTGCCGACGGGTCGCATCCGGCGAGGACCAGGGTCTTCTCCGGGTCCGAGGTCCGGGTCAGCTCGAGTTGTTCCTCTCCGTAGATTCCGTCATGGCGCAGGCTGCCCGCCAGCGTCCACTCGGTGGGAAAGACCAGAGTCCTGCCGCCGACTCGTGCCTGCCAGAATCGACCGCGTGGCCGGTGGGGCTCCCAGGCCCAGCGGATGTGCCGGCCCTCGATCTCGCCCAGGCTGAAAAGTTCCTCCACGGAGCAGTCGAAAGCGCGGGCCAGCGAGAGTGCGGCTGCCGTGGAAGGAATGACCCGTCCTGTCTCGATGGCGCTGATGGCGGCGCGGGAGAGGCCGGAGCGCCGGGCCAGCTCCTGCTGGGACCATTCGAGACGCCGTCGCCAGTGAGAGAGACTGTTTCGCATGGATACAAAAGTATCCATTTCTGATACAAATCTGTCAACTCATCCGTACTTCACGAGGCACACGCTCCTTTCGTCCCCGGCAGAGGACGGCCACCATGGGAACCTCCAGTCCGGCGCCGCGGGCGTAGGCCGAAGCCCGTTCCAGGATGGAGCTGCGGATTCGGACCAGGTCCTCCGGCCTCTGCGCCAACAACGTGGGGCCGGTGCGGGCCGTCCCCTCCTCGAACGCCCGCAGCAGCGCCGGCGCCGAAGGCACCCGCCACGTCAGCCGGAGCGACTCGATTCGCGGCTCCCGGAACCCGGTTTCCAACAGGATCCGGCGCGACTCCTCCGGGTCGCCGAACCGGAAAAAGGGAGGCCCGGGCGGAAGCGGAACTTCCAGGGTGCCGAAATCACGGATGGAGCCGTAGACGACTTCGAAGGCCCGGGACTGGCCGGGAGGCGCCCAGACCGTAAAGGCGGCTCGTCCGCCCGGCCGGAGCACGCGGAAAGCCTGGGCCAGGGCCCGCTCCGGATGTTGGAAGTGGAGCATGCCGAAGTTGATGGCGACGGCATCGAAACTCTCATCGGGGAATTCCAGCGCCTCGGCGTCGCCCAGCCGGAAGTCCAGTGTGGGGTGGAGCCTGCGGGCACGAGCCAGCATGACGCTGGAGAAGTCGATCCCGACCACCGATGCTCCCATCGAGGCCGCCGTCGCGGCCACGTGTCCGGTTCCGCAACTCACGTCCAGGAGGCGAGTCTCCGGAGAGACTTCCAGGCCGGCCAGCAAAGGCCGGATGGTCTGGCGGGTCAGGCCGGCCCACAAGTCGGCGTAGGTCTCGACGGCCTCCTGCCACCGTTCGTGCTCGAAATCGCGAAAGGTCGTCATATGCGATGGTTCCCGTCACGCCGGCAGGATTTCACCGTGGCCGCCGCAGGTCTTGGTGACCCGGTCCACGGTCTCGGCCAGGATCCGGTCCACGTCGCCGGGGTCCAGAGCCTGGGTGGCGCCCACGATGAGCAGCACGTTATTCGTGTCGGACGTGATCTTGCTGAAGTCGGCCTGGCGGACGTCCAGCCGGCAGATCAAGCGGTTCCCGGCGTCCACGTACCCGAATTCGCCGCGGACGAAGGGTTCCGGCTCCCGGCTTCCCAGAGGAACGAAGGTCTCGTCTCCAGTGGCGAACCGGAGTTCGACCGGAAGCGCAAGGCGGTCCAGATCGTGGGCTCCCAGGGAACAGTTCCACCTGAGGCTCACCAGGTTGTAGGTGTCCACCAAGTTGTTGATGGCCGGAATGGCGCCCCGCTTCAGAGCCAACTGCACCAGCCTTTCACAGGCGGGCTGCAGCTTGCGGGGGTTGACTCCCACCTTTCTGAAGATGGAATGCAGTTTCACCATCGGGGCCGAATCGCGGACCGACCGGGGGGTGGGAAAACGGGACCGGAGGTCCTCTGCGACCCGGCGGACACGCTCCGGGAAGTCGGGCGGCGAAGGCCGGATCGAGACGTTCCGGAAGACGAGGGCACGAGAATGGAGGCCCAATTTCCGGCAGGATGGGGAAACGGTGAAAATCTCCATCTTGGATTTACAATTGACTCGAAGACTGGACCAGGAGGGGCGTCCTGTCAATCCGCGGGCTGGTTTGACTCACGACGAATGCCGCCGTAGTAGACTGGCTCCGGATGATGCAGAAAAATCGATCCGGCGCCGGCATCGGTCTGGCTTCCAGCGTGTTCCAGGTGAAGCCCTCCCAAATTCGGGAGTTGGCTGACGTGGCCTTCACCATGGAGGGAGTGCTCCGGCTCCAGTTCGGCGAGTCGGACATGCCCACTCCCGGCTTCATCAAAGAGGCGGCGAGCCGGGCCATGGCGGAGGGATACACGTTCTATACCGAGAACTCGGGCCTTCCCGGTTTGCGGGAAGCCCTGGCCGAAAAGTATCTCGAGCTCCATGAGGTCCGGCTCGACCCGGCCTCCGAGATCCTGGTGACGGCTTCAGGCGTCCAGGCCCTCAACCTGTCGATCCGGTGCCTCTTGAATCCGGGGGACGAGGCGCTGCTCCTGACCCCCAATTGGCCCAACGCCGCGGCCATCGTCAGCCTCTTCAGCGGCCGTCCCCGGGAAATTCCGTTTCTACAGCGGGAAGGACGATACGTCCCCGATTTCGAGGCCCTGGAGTCTGCCCTGACGCCTCGAACCCGGCTGGTGATCTACAGTTCCCCCTCCAATCCCCTGGGCTGGGTCGCGTCTCCGAGGGACCAGCGGCGATTGCTGGATTTCTGCCGCCGCAACGGTTTGTGGCTTCTGGCCGACGAGGTCTACGAGCGCATCTACTACCAGGGCGAGGCGGCCCCTTCGATCCTGCGGATCGCCGACCGGTCCGACGCGGTGGTGGTGGCCCAATCCTTCTCCAAGAGCTACTGCATGACGGGCTGGCGGCTGGGATGGGTGGTCTCGCGCCGGGACTTCATTTCCAAGGGCGCCCAGATCAACGAATTCATCGTTTCTCATGCCGCTTCCATGATCCAGCGGGCCGGCGAGCTGGCGCTTCGTCACCAAGACGACGGGATCCCGGAGATGGTGGAACAGCTCAAGGAGCGCAACGAGTACTGTTTCCAGGCCCTGGCATCTCTGGACTCGGTCTCGGTGCTGAAGCCGTCCGGAGCCTTCTATGTCTTTCCGTCCGTTCAGGGACTGGAAGATTCCTTCGCCTTCGCCCTGGCGCTCCTCCGCCGGAGCAAGGTCGCGGTGGCCCCGGGCGTGGCCTTCGGACAAGGCGGCGGCGGATCTTTCCGCATCTGCACGGCTCCCGGCTTTTCGGTTCTGGAACCGGCGATGGAGCGGATCTGCCGCTTTCTCGAACGGGGCGACTGGTAGCCGCGAACAGTCCTCAGTCGACGCGTCCCACTTCCTCGGCGATGTCCACCACGGCGGCTCCCGGCTCGGACACCGGAGCCGTGGGGCTGAGGGGCGCGATCCGGGCGGCATCCTGCTTCGTCGGCTCCAGAATCCGGAGCGTGCGCCAGCGGCCCGACTCGAAGCGGTAGGCCATGGTCACGCCCAGAATAATGATGTACACCGTCGCAGCCACCCAGGGACCCACCGATTCGAGTTGCGGATAGTACCGGGTCATGAGCCAACCACCGCCCAGAATGAAGGCCCAGTTGTAGAGGATGGTGACGGCGCTGGGCCAGAGCGTGTCGCCGGCGCCCCGGAGGGCGCCTGTGTAGATGATCCCGAAGGCGTCGAAGGCCTGGAAGATGGCGGCGCAGATCATGAGGGTGGCGCCGATCTCCACGATCTGCCGGGCCTCGCCGGCGTCCAGGTGCAGTCCTCCCACGAAGATGGACACCAGCTCATACCGGAAGATGTAGAAAAGGACTCCGAACAAGGTCATGTAGATCAGGCCCACCAGGACTCCCAAGCGGGCCCGGGAGGCCGCCACGTCGGGCTGCCCCGCACCCTGGTAGTTGCCCACCAGCGAGGTCACCGCCACCGACAGGCCGAGGGCCGGCATGAAGCTGAGGTGGATGTAGGTGATGGAGATCCACCCCGCAGTCTGGTGATACGTCCCGAAGACTCCCACCAGACGGGTCATGAAGATAGCCCAGCAGGCCATTTCGTTTCCCACCTGGATGCCGGCCGGAACCCCGATTCGGAGCAGGTCCAGGATGGGGCCCTTCCGGGGTCTCCACTGTTGGCGGCTCTGCAACTCACGATTCATGGAACGTCCCAGGAACAGGGCCACCGGAATCACCGACTCCACCAGCGTGCCGGCGATGGTTCCCAGGGCGGCTCCCGTCAGCCCCAGCGCGGGCAGCCCGGGGATGCCCGGCAGGCCCCAGCCGGGCGCACCGAGATGTCCGAAGATCAAGGCATAGTTGACCGCTACGTTGATCGCGTTTCCGCAGATGGCGGAGACGGTGGCCACCTTGGGACGTTGCAGACCGAAAAAATAGTGGTGCAGGGCCCGGCTGATCAGGAGCAGGATCGATCCGGCCAGGAGAATCTGCGCGTATTGGGTCTCCAGACCGATCAGAGTCTCCAACTGCTTCAATTCGGCTTGCGCCGCCACGAGATCGGCTCCCGACGCCGTCTCCAACCCGAGTTGGATCTGTTCCCGTTGCGCGGAGTGGATCAGGGGGAAGATGTATTGGAGCAGCAGGGCATACGGCAGCATCAGCACCACCCACATCCCGCCGCTGAGCCAGAGTGAGGCCCAGCCGTAACGAGGGGCGTCCAGGACCCGTTTCGCTCCCAGCGACTGGCTTACGAAGGTGTTGACCACCGTCAGCAGGCCCAGGGTGAAGGCAATGGGCGCAAACGCCCAGATGCCGCCATTCCCTTGGGCGGCCACCTCCACCGGTCCCACCTGTCCCACCATGAGCTTGTCGACGAACTGCATCACCGTGTAGCTGGTCATGGTCAGAACCGTGGGCCAGGCGATGGTCCAGAGTTCGACCAGGGCATGTGTTTGGCGGGGCCGTTCAGAAGAGGGAGGCCTCTGGCTGGTTTCCGTCATGAAGAAATCTTTAGGGGACCGGCGCTGAATCGAAACCGGCAGTTTAACAGCACCGGCAACCGGTGGGGCGACATCCCTGTCGCCCACCGGAGGCGATTTTTATCGCCCGTTTCCCCTTCGGTTTTCGTTACATCCGGGGAATCGGCGGTTGGAAACCGCCGCTGGCTGGAAAGCCGCCGCTTCCAAATGGTAGAGTTCGGGGCCGCAACGCCATGGATTTCTCCGGACAGAATGGACTGACCCTCATCGACTGGCTGATCGTCGTGGTCTACGCCTCGTCGACCATCGGCCTGGGCTACTACTTCTCACGCCGGCAACGGAGCACCAGCGAGTACTTCGTGGGCAGCGGGGCCATGAACCCGCTGCTGGTGGGCATTTCCCTCTTCGCCACGCTGCTGAGCACCATCTCCTACCTCTCCATGCCGGGGGAAACCATCGCCAAGGGACCCGTGGCCACCGTGGCCAACCTCTGCTCCTACCCCATCGCATTCCTGGTGGTCTCGAGGGTGTTCCTGGACATCTACATGCGCCAGCGGGTCACCAGCGCCTATGAGCTGTTGGAGGAGCGGCTCGGTCTGGCCATCCGGCTGCTGGGGGCGGTCCTGTTCATCGCCATGCGCTTGGTCTGGATGTCCCTGCTGGTCTACATCGCCGCCAAGGCCATGACGACCATGTTGGGCGTGGGCGACGAGTGGATCCCGCTGGTGGTACTGGTCACCGGTTTCGTTTCGGTGATCTACACCTCTCTGGGAGGCCTGGGGGCCGTGGTCATCACCGACTTCCTCCAGTTCACGCTGCTGTTCGGCGGAGCCTGGATGGTGATCGGGCTGGTGACCTACGAACTCGGAGGATTCAGCTGGTTTCCCACCAGTTGGCAGCCCACCTGGGACGCCCAGCCGGCGTTCAGTTTCGACCCGAGGATGCGGGTCACCGTCTTGGGAACCATACTCAGCGCCACCCTCTGGCAGATCTGCACCGCCGGCGGAGACCAGGTTTCGGTCCAGCGATTCATGGCCACACGAGACGCACGGGCCGCCAAGAGGGCCTACCTGACGCAGATGGGCGCCGGCACCCTGGTGGCGGCGACCCTGGTGCTGGTGGGATTCGCGCTGCTGGGGTATTTCCAGCAGCGGCCCGATGCGCTTCCCGCCGGTTTGAGCCTGGTCACGGACGGCGACCGGATCTTCCCCCGTTTCGTCTCCTTCCACCTGCCGCCGGGGGTCACCGGCCTCGTGGTGTCGGCCATGTTCGCCGCAGCCATGTCCAGCATCGACTCGGGAGTGAACTCCATCACCGCCGTGATCATGACCGACTTCCTGGACCGGTTCGGCCTGAAGCCCAAGACGGAGAAGGGACACGTCCGCTGGGCCCAGATGCTGGCGCTCACCGTGGGGGCCATCGTCGTGGTGGGGAGCACCTTCATCGGTCACGTGCCCGGAAACTTCACGGCCATGACCCAACGCACCACCAATCTGCTGGTGACTCCCCTGTTCGGCCTCTTTTTCTTCGCCATGTTTGTGCCCTTCGCACGGGCCGCCGGTGTGCTGGTAGGCACGATCTATGGGATCACCACGGCTTTCCTCGTCGCATTCTCCGGAAGCTTCTACGAAGTGCTGGCCGGGGGCACCGGTCTGGACACCACCGCCATCAGCTTCCAATGGATCTCCCCGGTCGCGCTGGGAGCGAACCTGACCGCGGGCCTCGTGGCGTGCAGGATCATGAATCCGGAAGACTCCCGGCAGCAGATCCTCCTGAAGATGGCCATCTGCCTGGTTCCCCTGGTGGCTTTGGTCGGACTGATACTGGGCTATCCCTGGATCGACCAGGCCCCGGCGCCATAGGCGTCACTTCCACCGGGAGACAGGAGACATGGGGAAGACCTACCGGGCGGCGATCATCGGCGTCGGCGCCATCGCCGACATCCATGCCCTGGCCATGGGCGATCTGGAGAACGTGGACCTGGTGGCCGGCTCCTGCCGGACCGAGGCCAAAGGACAGGCCTTCGCTGACCGCTTCGACTGCCGCTGGCACCGGGACTATGAAGAGCTCCTGGACGAGGCCCGACCCGATTTCGTCACCATCGCCACCCCCAGCGGGTTTCACCTGGAGCCCCTGGAAGCCTGCGCCCGGCGCGGCATTCACGTCCTTTGCGAGAAGCCCCTGGAGATCAGCGTCCGGCGGGTGGACCGGATGATCCAGGTCGCCCGGGAGAGCGGGATCCGGTTGGGAGGGATCTTCCCCCAGAGGTTCAACCCGGTGCTGCGGGTGGTTCACGGAGCCGCCTCCCAGGGCCGGTTCGGCGATTTGGCGGTGGTCAACGCCTATGTGCCCTGGTGGCGCGACGACGCCTATTACGCGCCTGATCGCTGGCAGGGGACGCTGGCATTGGACGGCGGCGGCGCCATGATGAACCAGTCCATCCACGGGGTCGACGCGGCCCAGTGGCTGGCTTCGGCCGCCCTCCCGGATCTGCCGCCGGGGGTCAATCCGATTCGAGAGATCTTCGCCTTCACGGCCAAGCGGGGGCACGATCCGGACCTGATCGAGGTGGAGGACACGGCGGTCGCCGTCATGCGGCTGCGCGGCGGTGGCCTGGGTCAGATCCTGGGGGCCACCTCCATGTTTCCCGGTTCGCTGAAGCGGCTTCAGTTGGCGGGGAGGGGCGGGACCGCCGAAGTGCTGGAGGACGAGCTCGTCACCTGGGCCTTCAGCCAGGAGCAGGACGGAGACGACGGGGTGCGCCGGCGTTTCTCCCAGGAGACCAGCAGCGGCGGGGGAGCCGCCGATCCCATGGCCATCGACTACAGCCTCCACACCGGGAACATCCGCGGGTTCGTCGACTGGCTGGAGGGGGACGACAGTTTCATGCTGGACGGCGCCGAGTCCCGGAAGGCGGTGGCCATCATCGAGGCCATCTACGAATCGGCCCGGACCGGCCGCGTCGCGGCCGTACAGGGTTGACCGCGAAAAAAGGGGTCAGGCGGTCAACGATTCGACGGC
Source organism: Acidobacteriota bacterium (assembly GCA_965231825.1). Taxonomy (GTDB): domain Bacteria; phylum Acidobacteriota; class UBA6911; order RPQK01; family JAJDTT01; genus JAJDTT01. Next base: position 1,610,784 of record OZ246889.1, read on the forward strand.
GCGGAGCAATCCCTTGATGTAGCCGGTGGCGTAGGCGCGCCCCCGGTGCGACCAGAGGGTGTCGCCGGGCATCTCGGGGACGTGATCGTCGATGATGAAACCGTCGAATCCCATCTCCACCAGCAGCGTCATCACCTCCACCACGTCCACGTCCCCCTCGTCGATGAAGGTCTCGGTGATGCAGGGTACGGCTCCCCGGACGTTTCGAAAGTGGACATACGCGATCCGGCCCCGCTCGCCGAAATAGCGCAGACCGGCAAACATCTCGTCCACCCCCATTTCCGCCCATGTCCCCATGCAGAAGTCCAGCTTGTGGTTGGGTTCGGGAGCGATCGTTTCCATGGCGCGCTGGAAGCCCTCGAGGTTCCTGAAGATCCGGGCCACGCCTCCCAGGGAGTCCACGGGCGGGTCGTCGGGATGGAGCGCCAGGGTGACTCCCGCCTCCTGCGCGGTGGGCAGGACCGCCCGGATGAAGTACTCGTAGTTTTCCCAGAGCTCCTCCTCGGAATATTCCCGGTCGAAGCTCAGGGGTGCGTTTCGGCCCAGCCCATGGTCGTAGACGCTGGTCCGGGCGCCGCCCCGGGCCGGCTCGCTCTTGGAGGTGCGCCAGACGCTGTTGGCCATCCAGTGGTAGCCGAGTATGGGGATCCCCGCCCGCCCCAGGTTGCGGATCGTCTCCTGGTAGTTCTCGATCTCCCGGTCCCGGCCCGGAAGGCCCAGAATGCACCGCTGGTAGAAATGGAGGGGAGTGTTCTCGATGCCTTCCAGCCGCAGACCGTACGACTCGATCCGGGTCCGCAGCTGCAACAGTTCCAGGTAGTCCCAGTGGGTGGGGGCGTCGTCGTCCCCCGGCTTCGTCCAGTAGGTGGACCCGATGGGGCTGGAGCCGAAGGGAGTCCGTCCGGCGAGATCGGGGGTGTTGAGAATGATGCCGCTGCAACCCAGTTGGGCCGCGAAGGTCAGAATGTCGTCGCTGGGGTCCCGGATGCTGCCGGCCGCCACCCGAATCCGTCTCGCCATGGCGTGACCCTATTCCGAGTTCGAATCGGGAACGATCTGCCCGAAGTGCAGCCCGCCGACCTCTCCGTGGCGCCAGACGCCCACGTACTGTCCGTCGTAGAAGAGGACCCGCGCCGTGAAGGTGCCCAACCCTGGGATGGCGACCTCGGTCAGGCTCAGGACCGGCGTGTCCCCGGCCCATTCCATCCGGACCGGCACCGGAACCGTGACGTCGTGGCTCCCGTACTGGATCCGGGCTTGAATCACCCAGATACCTCCGCCCAGCTTGGAGACCTTGGCGATCTCGTACCTCTCCTCCCGCAGTTCCGCACCATCGCCGACGGTGAAGAATCCCTCCAGCGCGACTCCCGACATGGATTGCCGGAATGCCTCCTCCCGAGCCTCCTGCTCCGCCTCGGTTGCGGGGTCTCCGCCTCCGCAACCCACAAGAGCCGCCGACAGCAGGAAGATCAGAGAAAAGTCCAAAGGATTGGTACGCGGAAGCATAAGCAATGCTCTATTTTGGAGATCAAAGCGCAAATGATAACAGCCTGCTTGAAGAATCGCTGGCTGAATCGAACACGCGCCCGTTGGAGGACATCCTGGGACTTCCGGCTGGAACGGGCAAGTAGGTTGGGTAATGCGACGCGTAAACGGTGGCGTCGAGTCGTGGTATGGATTATAGTACTCTTATTGTTGCTACCAAATAGAAGTCACATTTATGCCCCTGCGTAAGACTGCGATCGCCCTTCCCCCGGAACTGCTCATGGAACTCGACCGCATGGCACGTGTGCGCCGGAAATCCAGGAATCGTTTCATCACGCAAGTGTTGGAGGAAGCCGTGCGGGCTCGGCATGACGCCGAGGTGACCCGGCGCTTGGATGAGTTATTTGCGGACCCTGAGTTGAGTCGGGAGCAGGTCAGCGAGGCGGCCGCTTTCGACATCGTCGGAACCGATTGGAGCGATGAGAGTTGGTGATACGCCAAGGTGAGATCTATTGGCTGCACTTTGGCACACGCAGAGAATCGGCACCGTCCGATAGACGTCCTGCTTTGGTAGTACAGCATGACCGGTTTAATCGGAGCGCCATCTCTACTACCGTCGTAGCGGCAATTACATCAAATCTTCGACTCGGTGCAATGCCGGGCAATGTGCGCCTTGACCGTGAGGAAGGTGGACTTCCCCGGTCCAGTGTCGTCAACGTTTCTCAGCTTCGAACCGTCGATCGAAGCCAGTTGGCACGACGCATCGGACGGCTGTCACCGGAGAGAGTCCGGGAGGTGTTGAGTGGACTCGCCGTCCTCCTGGGAACCGATCCGTCAATTTAGATTACCAACGTTCCCTATTTCCGGGGGTGCAAGCCCAGGGACTCGAAGAACACCTTCACCTCACCCATCTGCTCGTCGGTATAGGACTTCATGGGAGCCCTCAGATGGCGCTTGGCGAGTCCGAAGTACTCCAAGGCGCCGTGGAAGAAGGGGAGGCTGAAGGCCTCGATGATGGGGACGTCGTACTTCTTCGACATCTCGTAGCATTTTTCCATGTTCCCGGCCTGGAAGGCCTCCCAGAACTCCTTGGCGATCCAGGGGGCGATGATGGCGTAGATGTCGAAGTAGGTCTTGGCGCCGTAGGGGGCGGCGGCCAGGAAACGGTAGATGCTGCCGCCGCTGTAGACCCGGAGCCGGTCGGCGAACTTGGCTTCCAGGAAGATGTATTCCCGGATGTCGTGCTCCTTCATGGCCACCACGGAGTCGATCTCCAGGAGCTTGCGCCAGGTCTTGTCCTTGAGCCCCACGTTCTTGACCGAGAGGGCCATGCGCGTGTTGGCGGCGGCGGTACGGAAGTACTCGACGATATCCTCCTCCGCCATCCTCGGAGCCAGCACCTCGACGGCGTCGGCCCCCAGTCCTTCCGCGTACCGGAGATAGTCGATCAGCCGGGAATTCCAGAAGTTGTTGGTGCAGACGATGCTGATGCCGCGATCGCCCACGGACTCGACGAAGGTCCGGGTCACGGCCTTGATCTCGTCGTAGGAGATCCAGGCGTACTTGGTGTTCCCGCCGGTCATGTTGAAGATCCGGACGTCGTATTTCATGGCGTTGGAGATCATTTTCCGGATGGCGCCGTGATCCACGTTCCCTTCCGCGTCGAAGGGGAGCACCAGGGAGAAGATGGGTCCCTCCAGGTGCTCCATGACCTGCCGCGGGGTCAGGGGTTTCTTGATCTTGTCCGGAGCCGCCGGCAGGACGGACGTGAGGAGCGCCGTCGCCAGAACCAGCGACAGGAACGGAACCTTCAAGGAAGACATGGGAGCAACCTCCGGTTGGAAACCACGGGAAAGGCGGGATCTGTCTCCCGCGCTGTCCCCATGGTACAGCGTCCCCCGCCGGTTCTCTAGGCGGGGGGACATCCCTGTCCCCCTCTTCATCGTCGACCCGGAATCGGGGGTTGCAAACCCCCGCTCCCAAGCCCTCCGCTTTTATTCCCGGATTTCGCCCGACTCGAACCCTTTCTTCTCCTGATTCTCCACTTGATAGACTGGCCAAACCATGAGCAGGCGGCGGCGGAGCGACGGGCGATCCGATGGCCTGGTCCCCATCGAGAGCCTCCCCATCGAGGAGGTCGACACCGTTCCCGAGTTGCTTCGGGCCATGTCCCGGACCGCCTTCGGGGGACGGACCCTGGGTGAAGCCTTTCAGGTTCTGCTGGAGATGATCCGCGACCAGGAGTGCCGCGTCGTCCTGACCGTCTCCGGCGCCATGACCGTGGCCAAGCAGGGTCGGATCATCTGCGGAATGCTGGATCGCGGTTGGGTGGACGCCGTGGTCGCCACCGGAGCTCTCATCGCCCACGGGCTCACCGAGTCGCTGGGGCTCGTCCACTACCGGTACGAGGGCCGCCATTCCGACGAGTTCCTCTACCGCCGGGGTTACAACCGGATCTACGACACGTTGGAGATGGAGCGCAATCTGGACGACGTGGAGGACCTGCTGCACTCGGTCTTGAGCCGGGAGGAGCCGGAAGGCGGAACCTGGTCGTCGGCAGGCCTCTGCCGCGCCCTGGGACGGCGGCTGAGCCGGGCGGATCGGGGGCCGGGCATTCTCAGCAGCGCCTTCCGCCGCGGCGTCCCGGTGTTCGTTCCCGCCTTTACCGACAGCGAAATCGGTCTGGATCTTGCCAACTGGGCCATGGAAAGGGATCTGCAGGGCACACTTGAGGGCCGGGAAACGGCCGACCCGGACGAGACCTTTCGGGCGGTTCCTCCCTTCAATCCGTTCCTGGACCTGCAGGAGTACGCCCGGTTCGCCGCCTCCGCGCCGCGGTTGGGGATCTTCACCATCGGCGGCGGAGTCCCCCGCAACTGGGCGCAGCAGGTGGGCCCCTACTTCGAGGTCGCCGCGAATCGCCTGGGTCTCCGCCATCCGCCGCCCCGCTTTCGCTATGGCGTCCGCATCTGTCCGGAACCGGAGCATTGGGGGCGGGCTCTCGGGCTGCAGCTACACCGAGGGCGTCAGCTGGGGTAAATTCGTGCCCCCCGAGGAGGGCGGACGCTACGCTGAGGTCCGCGCCGACGCGACCCTGGTCTGGCCTCTGCTGATGAGGGGTCTTCTGGAGGAGTTGGGAGGCGACGGCCGCTGATGCCGGCTCTCGCCGATTTTGATCGAGGTGAAATATGGATGGAATACTTGTGCGAATCGAGGCGGCGGATGCCGCGCGGCGCCGGATCATCGACGCCAACCGGGGACTGACGGCGGCGCAGGCCGCCTTCAAGGCGGCGGGAGGATGGTCGGTCCAGGCGCACATCGAGCACCTGGTCCTCTCGGAACAACGGGGAGTTCAGCGGATCTGGATGGCGGCCGAAGCGCTGCGCCGGGGCGCTCCCTTGCAGGTCGGCGAGGCGGTGCACCGCGGTCGGCCCATCGAGGAAGTGATCGCCAAAACCTGGAAGCCCAAGGAGAAGGCCATGGTCGAGACAGACCCGGTGGGGGAGGGCCCCCTCTCCTATTGGATCGCCCGCTACGAGGCTTGCCAGTCGACCCTGGAGCAGATTTCCCAGGTCTTGTCGGGACTGGACCCGGCCGAAGCGCTGGATCTGCACTACCTGTCGGGACCCCTGGACGCCTTCCAGCGGTTGGAATTCCTCCGGTTCCACACCGACCGCCACTACGACCAGGTCGAGCGGCTGAAGCGGACCGGGGGTTTTCCGGCCCGGTGAATCGGAGCGGGACTCAGAGACCTTCCGTTTCCCAGCCCTTGCGGTAGGGACGGCGCAGGTACGGGTCCGCCTCGGGGACTCCGGCCGCCTTCAGGTTGGCGCTGTCCCAACTCAGTTTCTTGCCGGTCCGGAAGGCCACGTTCCCCCAACAGCACCGTTTCCGTCAGAGGGCCGGAATACGAGAAATCGGTCGAAGCCGTGGCCTTCCCGACAATGGCGTTGGTCCACTGGGCGTAGTGACTCTCGTCCGGCTGGGTGGGGAAGACGTAGTCGGCGAAGCGTTCCACGGGAAACAGGATCGGACGTTGCCCTCCGGCCATCAGCAGGTTCCCCTTCTCGCCGATCAGCAGATTCCCGTTGCTCCAGCCGGGCCAGTCATCGGGCGCGCCGTAGAGCTGGCGAGGCGGTCGCATTCCCGCTTCGTACCAGGTCAGGGGCAGAGTCGGAGTCGTGTGCCGGGTGCCCGGAAATTCATAGTGGACGATGGACCAGCGGGGAGCGCTCTCGGGCAGCGGATCGGTGCCCTCCGCCCACACGGTCGTCGGGGCCCCCAGTTCCAGCGCATTGATGGCAGGGTCGATCAGGTGGCAACCCATGTCGCCGAGAGCGCCGGTGCCGAAGTCCCACCAGCCCCGCCAGTGAAAGGGATGGTAGACGTCTCCGTCCAAATATGGCCTTTCGGGAGCCACGCCGAGCCACAGGTCCCAGTGGACGTGGCCGGGTACCGGGTCGCTCCCGGACGGACGTTGGATCTCCTGTTTCCAATAGGTCCCGGGACGGTTGGTCCAGACGTGCGCCTCCCGGACCTTTCCGATGACCCCGTCGCGGACCGCCTGGACGCCCGTCCTCAAGGGGGCCAGGGAGTGATGCTGGATGCCCATCTGGGTCACGACGCCCTTCTCCTTCGCCAATCGAGTCAGGGCGCGCGCCTCGTAGACGGAGTGGGTCAGGGGCTTTTGCGTGTACACGTGCTTGCCCAGGGACATGGCCTGGTAGGCGACGGGTGCGTGCATGTGGTCGGGCGTGGAGATGGTCAGCGCGTCGATATCCTTCTGCTCCAGGAGCTTGCGCCAGTCCGTGTACTTCTTGGCGCCGGGATAACGCTGCGCGGCCCGTTCCAGCCGCTGCTCGTCGACGTCGCAGATGGCCACCACGTCGTGGCCCAGGGCAGACTCGCCCAGGTCGGTCCAACCCTTTCCGCCGACGCCGACACCGGCCAGGCGGACCCGTGCGTGGGAAGACCTCGCCCGGATGATCGCCGGAGCCGCGGCCGCGGCCAGACTTCCCATTCCCAGGCGCCTCAGGAATGACCGTCGATTCGATTGCTCATTCATGGCCCGTTTTCTCCTCCCTTGAACGGTTCGGCGATACCTCTACCCAGTTTACTACGATGCCCGTCCAATCTCCTTTGCGACGGCCAAGATGGTGGGTGGCGGCGCTCGGGCCGAGCGAGGACGAGAGTCACTTTCGGGAACGCACCCTTGAGTTTCCGGGGCCGGGACAGGAACATAAGGCGGTTCGCAGAAGGAAACGGTGAGGTAGGAGCGGCAATTTGGAATACCTGATTCCCGAAGCGTGGTTCTCCGGTCTGCCCCAGTGGACGCTGCTGCTGATTTCGGCTGCGGCCGTGGCCGTGTTGGCCAAGGCGGCCGACCTGGTGGTGGAGGGGGCCTCGGGGATCGCCCAGGGACTGGGTGTTCCCAAGGTCGTGGTGGGGGCTACCATCGTCTCCCTCGGGACCACCAGTCCCGAGTGTGCGGTCTCGGTGGTGGCGGCCTGGTCCGGCGAGCCCGGCTTGGCTCTGGGCAACGCCGTCGGCTCCATCATCGTCGACTCGGGCCTGATCTTCGGACTGGGGTGCCTGCTGTCCCGGCTTCCGGCGGACCGGTTCATCCTCAACCGCCAGGGTTGGGTCCAATTCGGCTCCGGTTTGTTCCTGGTGCTCGTTTGTTGGGGTCTCTACAGGGTCGCCGGAGACGAGGCCGTCATCGACCGCTCCATGGGGTTTCTCTTCGTGGCGCTTCTGGCGGCCTACCTCTTCTTTTCGGTTCGGTGGAGCCGGGGCCATCCCGAACTGGCTGCCCAGATGGGCAGCGAAGCGGGCGACGTGACCCACAGCTCGCTCTGGCTGTGGCTGAGTGTGCTGGCTGGCCTGGTGCTGGTCCTGCTCTCCAGCCGGGTCCTCATCTGCAGCGTCATCGAGTTGGCGGAGAACCACTGGTTCATCCCCAAAGTGGTGATCGCCGCCACCCTGGTCGCCTTCGGGACCTCGCTTCCCGAGTTGGTGATCGGCATGGCCAGCATCTACCGGGGGCACAACGAGTTGCTGGTGGGCAACATCATCGGCGCCGACGTGCTCAACGTCCTCTTCGTGGTGGGATTCTCGGCCGTGGCGGCCCCTTTGCCGGTGGTGGAGGCGGGAGCCTCGCTGCCCCAGATCCTCCTCTACGTCCACCTGCCCTTCATGCTGGGCATCCTGGTCCTGTTCCGGATCTTCATCTTCCGGGCCTCCTCCAGAGGCTACTTCCAGAGATGGTACGGCGTCCCGCTGCTCCTCATTTACGGGACCTATCTGGTGTTTCAGATCTCGCTGGGAACGCTGGGCGAATAGCCGTCGAGGCCGCTCCGGCTCAGAGTTCCCCGTAGCGGTAACAGCCGGTGACGTGGTCGTTCACCATGCCCGCGGCCTGCATGAAGGCGTAGCAGATGGTGGGCCCCACGAAGCGGAACCCCCGCTTCCTGAGGGATCGGCTCATGGCTTCGGACTCCCGGGTCTTGGCCGGAATCCGGTCGTGACCGTGAAATGCGTTGATGCGCGTCCGGCCTCCGGTGAACTGCCAGATGTACCGGTCGAAGGACCCGAACTCCTCCTGGACCTTCAGAAAACTACGGGCATTTCCCACCGTGGCTTTGACCTTGAGCCGGTTCCGGATGATCCCCGGGTTCTGGAGCAGACAGGCGATCTTGTCCTCCCCGTATCGGCAGATCCGCTCCGGATCGAATCCTTCGAACGCTGTCCGGAAGTTCTCCCTCTTCTTGAGAATGGTCAGCCAGCTCAATCCCGCCTGAAAGGCATCCAGGACCAGGAATTCGAACAATTTCCGGTCGTCGTGCACCGGAACCCCCCATTCCCGGTCGTGATATTCGGCGAGGAGCGGATGTCCCACCGCCCACTCACATCGCACCAGGCTACCGTCCTCCGTCTCGCTCGCCATCCTTGATTCCACGGCCCCGGGATGGTATCCAATTCCTAGTATTTCATCCATCCTGACCAGGAGGTGATTCCGTGAACAGGCGAAGTTTTCTCGGTGCGAGTTTGGCTGGCGGGGCGGCGATTGGATCGGCCGCTGCAGCCGGTTTGGGTGGCCGCAAGCGAGTCTCGGCCAACGACAAGGTGACTGTGGCCATGATGGGCGTCCGGGGCCGCGGCCCGGTATTGACCCGGTATTTCGGTGAGATGCCCGACGTGGATCTGGCCTACATCTGCGACGTGGACCAGAACGTGGTGGAGCCCGCTTTCAAGATCGCGGAGGAGACTCAGGGGAAACGCCCCAAGATGGAGGAGGACATCCGGCGGGTTCTGGACGACAAGTCGGTAGACGCGGTCGTCATCGCCACGCCCCTCCATTGGCATGCTCCCGGAACCATTCTCTGCTGTGAAGCCGGCAAGGACGTCTACGTGGAAAAGCCCGTCTCCCACAACGTCCGCGAGGGCCGTCTCATGGTGGAGGCGGCGCGCAAGTACGACCGCGTGGTGCAGGTGGGCACCCAATCCCGGAGCCGCCCCAACACGCATCGGTTCATCGAGTACTGCCAGTCGGGCAAGCTCGGCGACCTGCTCATGGCCAAGGTCTGGAACACCCAGAAGCGCCGGAACATCGGCCACAAGAAGGACGAGCCGGTCCCGGCCGGGATCAACTACGATCTCTGGAACGGACCTATCCCGGTGCTCCCCTTCAACCGCAACCACTACAGCGGCACCGTCAACTGGCACTGGCACTACGGGGCCGGAGACATAGGCAACGACGGTGTCCATTGGATCGACGTGGCGCGTTGGCTGATGAAGGCGGGTCTGCCGAAACACGTCACCGGCGCCGGGCGGAAGCTCTATTTCGACGACGACCAGCAGACGCCCGACACCCAGACCGTCGTCTTCGATTACGACGACACGGTCATCCAGTACGAAATGCGGCTCTGGAACAGCTACAAGATGAACAACGGCCAGAACGGCGTGGAAGTCTACGGCACCGAAGGCAAGGCGGTTTCCGGCTACTTCGACGGACACCGCACGTACGGCTTTCGCATCTACGATTCCCAGCACCGGCTGGTTCGCCAGGAGCTGGCCGAGGTCAGGCGCGGCCGGGAACACTACGCCAACTTCATCGACTGCATCCGGACTCGTGAAACGCCCAATTGCGACGCGGAGGAGGGCCACCTGTCGACCGCGCTCTGCCACTTGGGGAACATCGCCGGCCGGACCCGGGGCAGCTATACGTTCGATCCCGCCACCGAGACCATCACGGACGACCCGGAGGCCAACGCTCTTTTGACCCGGGAGTACCGGGACCACTGGTCGACCCGGTTGGTGACTTAGGTTACGGGGGACGCAACGAGTCAGCGGGCGGACAGATCCGCGCAGACGATCGACCGGTTGTTCCGGGCGTAGATGGACCGGTTGGCGAACGCAGGGTGGGACCAGACGGTGAGGCGTCTCCGGATGGGAACCACCGGTTCGATCAGGGTGGTCCGGCTCGTCTCCTGGTAGCCTTCGGGCGATAGCCTGGCGAAGATCATCTCTCCCTGCTCGTTGAGGATGATGAACCGATTCTGGTGCCGCACCAGGAAGGCGTTCCACCAGCGTCCCTTTCCCGTGGCTTTCAACGTTTCCCAGACCCGCTCTCCGGTCAGCGCGTCCAGGCAGCGGAGCTGACCGTAGCTGTCCACACCGTAAAGATGTCCCCGGTCCAGGACCGGCGTGCACATGAGCGAGTGCAGGCCGTCGGTCTTGAGCTCGCTGGTGCTCCTGCCTTTCCAGAGGAGCGCCGCCGAAGGTCTGTCGGAACCGGTCCGCATCATGAGAGGACCGTCGTAGAAGGCGCTCACGAAGAGGAGATTGCGGTCGGGGTCGAAGACGGGCGTGGCCAGGGTGAGTCCGTTCCTGACGGGGAACTCCCGGCTCCAGAAGGCTTGTCCCGTCTCCGGATCGAGCCCGTACAGTCCCTTCGGATTCCAGATGATGAGTTGGCGGGCGCCGCCGAACTGAAAGATGACCGGCGCCGAGTATCCCGGTTCGTCGGCTTCCAGTGACCGCCAGATCTCACGGCCCGTCTCCTTGTCCAGGGCCAGGACGCAACGGTTCTCGGTCCCTCCGGCGATCACGATGAGCTTGTTGTCGTCTACCAGAGGAGCGGCGGAAAATCCCCAGATGGGTGGCTGGGCGCCGAAATCCCGCATGTAGTTCCGGGACCACAGGACCTTGCCGTTGGCGGCGTCCAGACAGAGCAGGTCCCCCATGGCCCCCAGGCTGTAGACCTTGTCCTCGTGGACGGTGGGAGTGGCGCGAGGTCCTTGCGGGTAGGAGATCTCGTAGTCGCAGGCGTATTCGTACTTCCAGAGAGTGGCGCCGGTTCCGGCATCCATGCAGAGCACCCGCTCCCGGCTGCCGGCGGAAGTCTGGTCATCCGCCCCGGTGACCAGGTCGGTAATGTAGAGCCGGTTTCCCACCACCGCCGGTCCAGCGTACCCCTGACCGATTTCCAACCTCCATTTGAAGTTCAGTTCCTCCGGGAGTTCTGAGACGATTCCGGTTTCCCGCCAGACTCCGTCCCGGTTCGGCCCCCTCCATTGGGGCCAGTCCTCACCCTGAGCGAATTGTGGGATCAACATCGCCCAGATCAGGAATAGGCAGGTTGGAGGAGTGCGGAGAATGCGGGATACGAGCCGGAATGAACTGATTATCTGGTTCTTCATGATGGAGACCTCATTCGGGAGATTCGAGGTCAAAGAGTATGCCGGGAACACGTTTCCCGCAAGCGGTAGGAGTGGGGGTTTTCCTACCCCCACTCCCGGAGGGAGGCGTAATAGTAGGAGCGGGGGTTTTCCTACCCCCGCACAGGAGTGGCGACAGGAAAGTCGTTGCTCCGGGCGCCTCTCCAACCGGTGGGAAATTCCACTCCGGAACTGGTAAGTTTTCGATTCGGAATCGAACGCCATGAAGAGCAGGAAGGTTTCAGCCACTGGACCCGGATGGGTCGGGCGGGTCGGGCTGGTATTGGGCCCCGTACTCTACGCGTGCATTCTTTTTCTGGGCCAGGGAACCATGAAGCCCGAAGCCCTGGCCGTCGGGGCCGCTGCTCTCTGGATGGCCTGCTGGTGGATGACCGAGGCGATTCCGCTCCCGGCCACCGCCCTGCTTCCCATCGTCCTGTTTCCGGCGAGCGGAGTGGTGCCGGCCAAGGAGGTGACCCTCTCCTACGGCCATCCCGTCATCTTCCTGTTCCTGGGCGGGTTCCTGCTTGCGGCGGCATTCAAGAAATCGGGCCTGGCCCGGCGCGTCGCCCTCAGGGCGGTCGGTTTGTTCGGCCTGGACCCTCGCCGTGTCGTCCTGGGGATCATGGCGGCCACGGCGCTCCTCTCCATGTGGATCTCCAACACGGCGTGCGTCGTCATGATGGTTCCCATTGCTCTGGGTGTCGTGAACCAGATGCAGGGTCCGGACGGGGCCGCCAGGTCCAACTTCGGGAAGGCCCTGATGCTGGGAGTGGCCTATGCGGCCTCCATCGGAGGGCTGGGAACCATCGTGGGGAGTCCGCCGAACGCCATACTCGTGGGCTATCTCGAATCCAACATGGACAGGACCGTGACTTTCCTGGATTGGATGCTCTACGGAGTGCCACTGGTCGCCGCGGGAGTGCCCCTGGCCTGGTTCTACTTGACCCGGATGGCCTGTCCTTTGGGGCGCGAGTCCCGTTCCGACTCCGGCAGCAGCCATATTCGGCGCCAACTCGCCGCTCTGGGAGGGATGAGCACGGCGGAGAAGAGAGTGCTCCTGATCTCCGGGTCCGTGGCCGGACTCTGGATCTTGCGCGGCCTCTGGCCCCACGGGTTCGTTCGAATCGGGCTCGAGGACGTGAGCGACACCATGATCGCCATCCTGGGAGCGCTCCTGCTGTTCGCGCTCTCGGTTCGGAAGCCCAAGCTCCTGGAATGGTCCGACGCCAAGGAAATTCCGTGGGGAGTGCTGATCCTGTTCGGCGGAGGGCTGACCCTGGCCAAGGGGATCCAGGCGTCCGGCCTCGGGGTCTGGATGGCCGACCAGTTGTCGATTCTGGAAGGGTTTCCTCACGCCGTGCTCATATTGGCGGCGACTCTGGTGGTCATCTTCCTGACAGAACTCACCTCCAATACGGCGACGGCCACCATTTTCATCCCCATCATGGCGGCCCTAGCCGCCGCCACGGGAGAGGCGCCCTACCCGCTGATGCTGGCCGCCACCACGGCGGCGTCCTGCGCCTTCATGCTTCCGGTGGCCACGCCGCCCAATGCCATCGTCTTCGGATCGGGATACCTGAGGATCGGCGAGATGATCCGCGCCGGGCTGGCCCTGAACCTGGCTTTCGCCATCCTGCTGTTCGCGGCAGCCAATTGGTGGTTGCCTCTGATCTGGGGTTGATCTCGTCCGAGCCGATGGCTCCGGACCTCAGGCAGCCAGCGATTCGGGTCGCGCTAAGTGGCGTCTTTTCCCGACGGCATTTAGAATAAACTCCTTCCACCCATGGTGAAATCGAAGTCGGCGGACGTCATTGTCGTCGGCGCAGGAGTCATCGGCTGCGCCATCGCTTACCATCTGGCCAAGCAGGGAGTGTCGGTCCTGATTCTGGAACGGGACCGGGTCGGACGGGAAGCCTCCTGGGCCTCCGCCGGCATCCTGAATCATGGACGCCCCGCCAGCACCCATCCCTACGAGCGCTTGGCGACGTTGAGCCGGAGCATGTTCCAGCCTCTGGTCGAGGAACTCATCGAGCTGAGCGGCGTCGACCCCGAGTATCGATCCACCGGCGGCATCCATGTCTTCCTGGACGAGGAAGGGGTCGAGAAAGCCAGGAACTATTATCGGGGGTCCGTACTGACGGGCCTCGAGGTCGAATACCTGGAGCCGGCCGATCTGTTCGAGCTGGAGCCGGCGGTCAACCGCGACGCCCGGGCCGCGATCCGTTTCCCCGGCGACGGTTCGCTCCGGCCTCCCCGTCTGGTCCGGGCGCTGTCCGTGGCGGCCCAACGATTGGGAACGCGGGTCTTGGAGCACAGTCCGGTCGTGGACCTGGAGATCCGGTCCGGACGTGTCGCCGCCATTCTGACTCCGGAGGATCGGATCCAGGGGGACAACTTCGTCCTGGCCACGGGAGCCTGGTCCGGTCTGGTGGGCAACCGGGTGGGATTGAACCTGCCGGTCTACTCCTCCAAGGGCGAGATCGTACTCCTGGAGTCGCTGCCGGGAAGACTCGGTCAGATCGTGAACCACAACGGCCACTACCTGGTGCCGAGAAGCGATGGAAAGTTATTGGTGGGCGCCACCGAGGAAGCGGTCGGTTTCGACAAGACCAGCACCGTGCACGGGGTTCTCGAGCTGCTCGACTGGGCATTTCACGTGGCCCCGGGGTTGTCGGATGCCACCTTCGTGACCTCGTGGGCCGGGTTGCGGCCGGCCGCTCGCCAGGGAGGACCCTTTCTGGGTCGTCTGCCGGACTTCGAGAACCTTTATGTCGCCACGGCGCACAACACCAACGGAATCCTGCTTTCGCCGGCCTCCGGCCTGCTCATGTCCCAACTGCTGACGAACCGCCCGACTTCGCTGTCCCTGGAACCATTCGCCGTTCCCCAATCGGAAACCTGAGCGGTTCGCGCAAGGGTCGGGTCATCACTCCTCATCCGGGAAAATCTTCGGGAATTTCTCGTAGAGGTCATTCCGGGGATCGTCATCCCGGTCTCTCTTCAGCGGGTGAAGTAGGTCCGGCTCAGGTTGTTGCGGCCGTTGGTGACGGTATAGGTGGAGGCGTCCGCGCTCACCGACACCTTCAGCAGGTGCCCGGCGCAGTTCTCGTCACCTCCCAGGTTGGCGATGAAATCCTCGGGGGCGTTGCCCTCCGGGCCGGAATCCAGGTTCTTGTGGACTTGGAAGATCGCATCGACGGACGGGGTCGACTTCAGCAGAGAGAACACTTCGGGAGCGGCCCCTTTGCGGGAGCCGTTGTTGAAAACGGCCACCCTCGGGGCGACGGCGGAGACCAGAACCGGATTGTTGCTGTTGGCGAGTCCGTGGTGGGTGGTCTGGTAGAGGTCGATCCGCCCCAGCAGGTTCGAGGGACAGGCCAGGCGCGATTCCACGTTCCAGGTCAGGTCGCCCAGATCCAGAAACTCGAAATTCCCATAGCTCAGAAGCAGACCCACGCTTCTGGCATTGTCAGTGGTGTCTTTTTTCTTGCGGGTGAGCTTCCCGCAGGCCGGATTGGAGGGCCCCTCGCCCTTGAGAGTCTCCCCGGCGGCAGACACGCAGAGGAGTTTGAGAGGCACCTGAAGACTCCGGAGGGGGATGGTTTCTCCAGGCCGGATCCGCTGCCGGTTGCCCCGGGTGGCGCGGATGTACTCGGTGTAGTAGAGGGGGAATTGAGGATCCTCCTTGAGCTCGTCCATGGGCCCGTGATCCAGGAAGTTGGCGACGGGGATCAATTGCACCAGACGTCCGATTCCCCCGTAGTGGTCCCCGTGAAAGTGGGTCGTGACCAAATAGTCGATGCGTTCAAGTCCGGCCGCACGGGCCACCGCCTCGATTCTCTTGGCATCCCGGCCATCCTCTCTCCTCCATCCCGTGTCGATGAGAATCGACTCTTTCAGGGGGGTGACGATGAAAGTCGCAGCGCCTCCCTCGGCGTCGATGAAGTAGATGTCCAGGGTTTGGGCCGCCGCCGTTCGGCTGGGCAGCAGAAGGAGCCAGATCAGCATCAAGCCCGTGGACCAGCGTCCGGAAGGAATCCGGGAGAGTCTGCCGTAACGTGCTGCGGAGGGTTGAGAAATCATGGCTTTACACCTTAGCACTCTGATTTGAAAGTCGCCACGGGAGCCGGCCGCTGCGGAATGGAGGTCACCGGAAGGCGTGGTGTCCGGCAACGGTGGAACCCAGGGGCATCATGCGTTGGTCTGAGGTCCATCTGCTATGATCGCCTCCCGGAATCGGGTGAAGTGTCATGTTGAACCGCGGCGATATTGTGGAACTGGACGTCGAGTCGGCCGCCTACAAGGGGGTCTCTGTGGCGCGTCGCAACGGGCTGGTCATCCTGGTCCGGAACGGGGTCCCCGGAGACCGGGTCCGGGCCCGGGTCATCAAGAAGAAACGCCAGCACGCGGAAGCCGTGGTGGAGGAGTTGCTGGAGTTGTCTCCCGGCCGGGTCGCTCCGGCTTGCCGCTACTTCGGCACCTGTGGAGGGTGCAGCTGTCAGAATGTGGACTACCGGCGGCAGCTCTCCTTCAAACGGGCGCAGGTGGAGGAGACGCTGCAGCATCTGGGCGGGATCACCGGAGTGGAGGTGAAATCCACGCTGCCCTCTCCCAACGTCTTCTACTATCGCAACAAGATGGAGTTCACCTTCGGCTCCAACCGCTGGCTGATGCCGGAGGAGATCCGGAGCGGCGCCCAGCTCCGGAAGGGGTTCGCCCTGGGCCTTCACATTCCCAAGCGTCATGACAAAATCCTGGATCTGGAGGTCTGTTTTCTCCAGAGTCCGGTCAGCGTCCAGGTGGTGAATCGGGTCAGAAGGCTTGCCGTGGAGCAGGGCTGGCAAGCCTACAGCACTTATTCGGGTGAAGGGTTTCTTCGCAACCTGGTGATCCGGACCGGCTCCAACACGGGCGATTTCATGATCAATCTGGTGACCCGCCGCCGCCGCCCGGACCGCATGAAGCTCCTGTGCGCCGAGTTGTTAAGTGAGTTTCCCCAGATCACCACCATCGTCAACAGCGTCAACGAGACCCTTTCGCCCGTGGCTTCGGGCCAGGAGGAAACGGTCTACCATGGCGCCGGCGTCATCCGGGAGCGCATCGACGACCTGGAATTCCGAATCTCCCCCACGACGTTCTTCCAACCCAACACCTCCCAGGCCCGAAATCTGTTCGACGTCGTGCGGCGGTATGCCGGCCTCACCGGGCATGAGATCGTCTATGATCTGTACTGCGGGATCGGAACCATCGCGCTGTTCCTGGCTCGGAACTGTCAGAAGGTCGTCGGCATCGACAATCACGAGACCGCCATCGCCGCCGCTCGGGCCAACGCCCTTGCCAACGGGATCAGGAACTGCACCTTCGTGCTCTTGGATGCGGCCAAGGCGCTGAACCGGAACCTGGTCCTGCGCCAAGGAAAACCCGAGGTCCTGATCGTGGACCCGCCCCGCGCCGGCATGCACAAGCAGACCTGCCGGTCGATCCTCGATTTGGCTCCGGAACGGATCGTGTACGTCAGTTGCAATCCCGCCACCCAGGCCCGCGACCTCAAGATCCTGGCCCAGCGCTACCGGGTCGTGAAAGTGCGCCCGGTGGACATGTTCCCCCAGACCTACCACATCGAGAACGTGGCCTCCCTGGTCCGGATTTGACGGCGAGGAGGGGCGATTTCCAATCGCCCGTTCTTCGATTCGCGCAAACATTCGCGTCCGGTTGCTTCATTGGGAGTCCGGCGGTTAGGAAACCGCCGTTCCTATTCGGCGATTGGAAATCGCCGCTCCCGGCGGTTGGAAACCGCCGCTCCTACCCCATTTCTATCGGGCGTCCGCCGGACCGGGCCGGTGGGGCGAGCTTTTCTCTTTCCTCAAGCCGTAAGTACGATCTTCCCGAAGTTCCGGTTGCGCTCCATCCAGGAGTGGGCCTCGGCCGCCTCCTCCAGGGGAAAAACACGGTCGAGAACGGGCTTGAGGTGGCCGCTTTCGAAAAAGGGAAGGATTCGGCGCCGGAATGCCTGGTTCAGACGGATCTTCTCTTCCACCGGCCGGGGACGCAGGACCGTGCCTCGAATCCGGAGGCAATGCTTGAGGACCCGGGACAGATCGATGGCGGCCGAAGGTCCACCCAGCAACCCGATCAGGATCAACAACCCCCGGGGAGCCAGACAGGTGAGGTTCTGCTCCAGATAGGCCGCGCCGACCATGTCCAGGATCAGGTCGGCCCCTCTTCTTCCCGTCAACTCCAGTACGGCTTCCCGGAAGTCCTCCCGATCCGTGAGAACGGCGTGATCCAGTCCCAACTCCAGACAGCGGTCCAGTTTTGTCCGCGATCGCGAGGTGCCGATGCTCGTAGCTCCGGTCAGGCGGCCGAGCTGAAGAGCCGCGGTTCCGACGCCGCTGCCGGCCCCATGGATCAGGAGGGTTTGTCCCGCACCCAGGCCCCCCTGCAACTGGAGGGCGTCGAAGGCGGTCAGGAAGACCTCGGGAATGGCCGCCGCCTCCTGGAAGCTCAGGCGGTCCGGTATGGGCAGCGCCATGCGCTCCGGAGTGACCACCTTCTCCGCGTAGCCCGCACCCGGCAACAGGCCCATGACTCGTTGTCCCGGCTGGAACGCGGTGACCGCGGCGCCGGCCGCTTCCACACACCCTGCGAATTCGAGACCGGGTATCCCGGGATGGGTGCCGGGAGGGGGTGGATAGAGGCCCTGGCGTTGGAGCAGGTCGGCCCGATTCAGAGCAGTGGCGCGGACTCGAACCAGGATTTCCCCGGGAGACGGCGCCGGGTCGGGGACCTCAGCCAGGCGAAGCACCTCCGGACCGCCGGGCTTTTGGATCAGGACCGCTCTCATGCCTCTCCCGGGATAACCGGATCCGGCGCATCCCCGTTCCCGCGGCCGCGCGGAATGGCTCCGGTTGAAGGTAACCGGAGAGCTATATTAGGTCTTGAATTCGAAATCATTCAAGTTGCGCCGGCCCCGCCAAGGCCGGAAGTCGGGTCAACTGGTAGACTAGCAGCGTGGAGTTGTTTTCCTTTCTCCGCGGATCGCCGGAGAGACAGATCAGAAGGGCGCGCAAGAAGGTGAAGGAGCCTCACGGGGATCCCGCCGTCCGGATCAATGCCGCCCGGCGCCTGTACGAGATGGGCACGCCCGAAGCCATACTGGCGCTTCTGGACCGGTTTACCATCAGTACGTCCCCCTTGGTCCGGGATCAGGACGAAAAGGAGGAGTTGTTCTCCTGGATCGTCCGATTGGACCGGAAGGCCCTCCCCCCGCTGCTCACCTTTCTGAAGCGGGAGCGGCAGGTCTACTGGCCCCTGCGGGCGCTTCAGGAGATCCTCCCCAGCGAGGAATTGGCGGCCCGAATCGACGAGATCCTCCGTTACCATTGGGAATACCCTCCGGCCAGTTCCGAGCCCAAGACCCAGCTGATCCGATCGCTGGAGCAGATTCATTCCCCCGAATTGCTGGAGACGGTGCGGCTGTTCCTGGAGGACGAGGACGACGACGTCTGTCTGGCGGCGGCGGACTATCTCTTCGGGCGACCACAGGAGGAGGGTCGCGATTCGGTGTTGAAGTGCTACCTGGAGGCGGAGGACCGCCCCCGGGTCCGGGCCCAGATCCTGGAGCGTCTGGCGGAGCATGGCTGGAAGGTGACGGGATTTCGAGCCAAGGTGGAGGAGTCCCTTCCGCCGGGATACACGCTCAGCCGCGGCGGCACCTTGAGGGTGCTGGGTACGCGGTGACCATCCGGTTCGCCGGAGAAAGGAAGCGCGTCCTTTGATCGAAGGCGTTTCAGTCACGGAACTGGTGACCCACACCGACAGCCGGGGCTTCTTCCGGGAGATCCTCCGGGTGACGGACGATCACTTCCAGGAGGGGTTCGGACAGTGGAGCCACAGCCTCATGTACACCGGAGTGGCCAAGGCTTGGCACATTCACAGCAAGCAGACCGACTGGTGGTATGTGGCGGGCGGCGTTTTGAAGGTGGCCCTGTTCGACCGCCGCGGCGATTCTCCCACCGAGGGGGAGACCATGGAGCTGTTCATGGGCGACGGAAATCCGCCCATCCTGCTGGGAATCCCGCCCGGTGTCGCCCACGGCTGCAAGTGTCTGGCCGGTCCGGCCCACCTTCTTTATGTGACATCCCGCGTCTATGACCCCGGCGACGAGGGGCGGATCCCGCACGACGACCCCGAGATCGGCTACGACTGGGTCGAGGGTCCGCCCATAAAATAAATCCCGGCATGGAACGGGAATTGCGGTTTCGAGAGGAGAAGCATGGCTCAAAACTGGTTGCTCAAATCCGAGCCCAAGGACTATTCCTACGAGGATCTGGAAAGGGACCAGCGCACGGTCTGGGACGGCGTCGCCAACCGGCTGGCATTGAAATATCTGAACCAGATGGGTCCCGGGGATCAGGCCTTCATCTACCACACGGGCCGGGTCCGGGCCATCATCGGAATCGCCGATGTGGTCTCGTCCCCCTATCCCGATCCTGAAAAGGACGACCCCACGTTGACGGTGGTGGACGTGGAAGCGCGGCAGCGATTGGCGCGGCCGATCACTCTGAAGGAGGTCAAGGCGGACGCTCGTTTCTCCGGTTTCATCCTGGCCCGGCTTCCCCGGCTCTCGGTCATGCCCGTGTCCGATACCGAGTGGCGGCAGTTGTTGGAGATGTCCGGGTCGTAGCCCGCTGCACTCCGAACCGGACGACTGGACGTGCCACCGCCGGACTGGCTCATCTTCCTGGCTCTGCTCTCCCTGCTCGAGGGGCTCTACTCGCTGCGGGGAGGTTTCCAGTTTCTGCGGCTGTTCCGAAAGGCCTCGGAGGCGGTTCCCGGATCCTATGCGCCCCCGTTGACCCTGATCCTTCCCTGCCGGGGTCTGGACCCGGGTCTGGACCGGAACCTGGCCGCCTTCCTGGATCTGGAATACTCCGATTGGCAGTTGATCCTGGTGACCGGCGACGAAAACGATGCTTCCGTGCCGGTGATCCGGTCCCTGCTGGACCGCCGGTCCCGTCCCCATGTCCGGCTTCTGTTTTCGGGGAAAGCCCGGGGGAGAAGCCAGAAGGTCCATAACCTGCTCCATGCGCTGGACCATCTTCGGCGCCGGGACGGGGTTCTGGTCTTCGGCGACTCGGACATCCGGCCCGACGCCCTGTGGCTCCGCCATCTGGTGGCTCCCTTGGAGGATCCGGAGGTTGGCGCCAGCACCGGATATCGCTGGTACATCCCTCAGAAGGGAGGATTCGGATCGGTCCTGCGGTCGGTCTGGAACGCGGGCATCGCCTCGCTGATGAGTGAGGGGAACTGCTACTTCGCGTGGGGAGGGGCCATGGCGATCCGCCGGGAGGTCTTCGATTCCTGCGCCGTCGCGGACCATTGGCAGAACACCCTGAGCGACGATCTCTCGTTGAGCCGCGCAGTGAAGGGCAGCGGCCGATCCATCCGGTTCCAACCCCGGTGCCTGAGCTTTTCCCACGAGGATGCAAGCCTGATGGACCTGCTGGAATGGAGCCGCCGGCAACTGGTCATCACCCGGGTCTACCATCGGAACCTCTGGAGGGCCGCATTCGCCACCCAAATGGTCTACCTGGTCGCCGTGTGGGGGGGAGGCGCCTGGGCCCGGACCAGCCTCAACCTCTACGGCCCGGATTTCCGGTCGGTGGCGATGGCGGTCCTGGTGGTCGCAATCCTGGCCGCCGGCGCCGTCAAGGCCTGGCTCCGGCTTCGGGCCGTGGCCGTGCTCTTTCCCGGGGCGGCTCTCCCGAGAGGATGGCGTCTCATTCCCTACACCTGCTGGGGGCCGTTGGCCAACCTGGTCACGGTGGCGGGAATGGTGGGGTCGCTCTCCACCCGGAACCTGCGTTGGCGGGGGATCACCTATCGCATGGTCTCTCCCACCGAGACGCAGGTGTTGGATTGATCGGAACCGAGGCTTCCTGTACAAGGGGAATACCGTGGATCTGAACACCCTGATCCTGTTCGTCACCAGCCGTTGCAACTCCCGTTGCGAGACCTGCTTCTACTGGGAGGACCTCAATCGTCCCGGGGACCTGACCTTCCAGGAGATCGAGGCGCTTTCGGCCGGCATGCCCCGATTCCACGAGCTCTGGCTCTCGGGCGGCGAGCCGATGATGCGTCCGCGCCTAGCGGAAATCCTGGGGATGTTCTACCACCGCAACGGGGTGCGCACCGTGAACCTTCCCACCAACGGACTCTTCGCCGAGCGGACCTTGGAACTGATGGAGTACACCTCCCGGGAACTGCCGGGGATGGAGGTGAATCTGAACCTGGCGCTGGACGGGTTCGCCTCGACCCACGACCGGATCCGGGGCGTTCCGGGCAACTTCGAGCAGGCGTTGGAGACGATCCGGCGGCTGACGGACCGGGAGTCTTCCCTCTCCGGGGTGAGGGTCCACGTGAATTCGGTGGTCACCGCCGACAACATCGACGAGCTGGAGGACCTGGGGTGGTGGTTGGCCCGGAACGTGGATCTGAACGGACATTACTTCCAGGTGATCCGGGGCGAGGCCAAAGATCCGGGTCTGAAGCGGATCACGCGGCGGGGCCTGGGCGATTTCTACCGGAGCGTCAAGCCGATTCACGAGCACTACGGCCGCAAGCTGGCCCGCCGCAAGGGGGGGAGCCTCCGGGGTTGGCTCAAGAAGCTCTACTACACCCAGACCATCTACTTTCACTACACGCTCCAGGAGCGGAACTTCGAGACTTCCGATTCCTGGCCCATGCCCTGCACGGCGGGCAAGACCATCCTGGTGGTGGACTACAATGGCGACCTGCGGGCCTGTGAGCTCCGGGAGAAGATCCTGAATCTCAGGGACGTGAATTTCGATTTCCGCAGGGCCTACTCTTCACGGGCGGTCCGGGAGGAGACGGAGCAGATCGTCAAGGACGCCTGCTGGTGCACCCACGTCTGCTTCATCCACGACAGCCTCAAGTCCAGCCCCCGCGCCAAGTTCTTCGACATCCCCATCGGCGCCAAGGTGGTCTGATCAAACGGCCTGGAGCGGCGACTTTCTTGTCGCCGAACGGGCGGCGGCTTTCTTGCCGCCTGGTCTTCTGGACGCGACATTCTTGTCCACCATTCTTCATTTCCCCCGGTTGGAAGACGCTGCGCGGAGTGGGGACTGCCGTCCCCCCTAGACCCCCCTATCGGCGACAAGAAAGTCGCCGCTCCGGCAGCTCCTCACTCTTCGTCCGGACAGACGATCCCGTCCTGCGACGGCGTGGTGACCTCGGGTCCTTCTTTCCCAATGTAGACGTTGATCTCGCTCCGGATGCCGAAGTCTTCCAGGTAGACTCCCGGCTCGATGGTGCAGAGGACCCCGGGAATCAGACGCCGAGTGTCGTGGGTCTCCAGGTTGTCGAAGTTGACTCCGTTGCCGTGGATCTCCTCTCCCAGGCTGTGACCCGTCCGGTGGACGAAGGCCTCTCCGAATCCCAGATCGGCGATGGTCCGTCTCACCACGTCGTCGACCTCCCAGCCCTCCGGCAGATCCCCCTCGCCCCGGCGCCGCTGCAGGAACTCGACTCCCGCGTCCCGTCCCCGGCGGACCACCTCGAACACCTGCCTCATCCGTTCGTCCGGCGCCTCTCCGAAGAAAGCGGTCCAGGTGATGTCGGCGAAGACGGACCGGGGTTGGTTCGTCTTGGCCCAGAGATCGATGAGGAGCAGGTCCCCGGGTCCGATCCGTGTGACCTTTCCGGAAGCGGTCTCGTAATGGGGGTCGCCGCTGTGCCGGTTGACCGCAACGATGGGGCCCGAATCGGTCACCAGGTCCAGGTCCCGGAACCGTCCCAGGATGTAGTCGCGGACCTCCGCCTCGCTGGAGGCTCCGCGCCGCCGGATCGCGGACGAGGCGAACCGGAAGGCGTCCAGAACGATGGCGGAGATGGCCCGGGACGCCCGGTGGTGTTCCCGCAGTTGGTCCGCAGACAGGACGGCCTCGAACGATTGGACCAGGTCGGCCGACGACGTCACCGTCTTGCCCAGGCTGCGGACCAGCTCGACGGTGCCGGCGTCCACCTTGGAGACGTAGGGAATGGCTCCCTCGGGGGAGTACTGCATGGCCAGGCTGGAGAAGTCGTTCAACATCTCCTCGAGTCCCGACCTCAGATCCTGCCAGCGCAGATAGACAATCTTTTCCCCCGGAAGGTGATCCAGCATGGAGGACTCGATCCGGTGCACCAGCTTGGTGGGGGCCCCTCGGGCGGGGACCAGGTAGAACCAGCGCCGGGTGGAATGTTGGGACTCCGGGATCCCCAGGATCCGATTGGCGAGCGGGTCGGTGAAGCGGAAGTCGTAGAAGAGCCAGGCCGGGACTCGGAGACGGTTGAGAGAATCCTGGATTCGCCGGATCAGAGGTTCGTTCGTCACTTTTTTCACCCGACCCGCCGGTAGCTCTCGACGATGGTCTGCCGGACCCGCCGGGCCAGCGCGTCCAGCTTCAGCTTGCGGTAGCGACCCCGTGGGATCGGCTCGTGAATGATCATCTCCATCTTCCCCGGTTGGATCAACACCGATCCCCGGGGCAGACGGCGGTGAGATCCCACGATGGTCACGGGGACGATGGACGCGCCTGTCTGCCGGGCCAGCAGAAAGCTCCCACGCTTGAAGGGAGCGACCCCTTGGCCCCAGGTCCGCATCCCCTCGGGAAAGATGACCATGGAGACGCCGGAACGGACCTGCCTGCCCGCGGCCCGGAAGGCCCGCAGCGTCTGCCGGGGACGCTGCCGATCCACGCGGATGTAACCGGCCCGCTTCAGATGCCAGCCCAGAAACGGCCAATGGAACAGGGAAGCCTTCGCCACGAACCTGAAGTCGAAGGGCACCCGGCCCAGGAAGGCGAAGATGTCGAACATGCTCAGGTGGTTGGCGGCGAAGACGTATGCGCCTTCCGGGTCCAGGTTCTCCAGCCCTCGAACCCGGACCTGGACCCGCGAGATACGCAGGATCATCCGGCTCCAGCATCGCGCACACCAACTCTGCCGTTTCCCCCCCTCGTCGGCCACTGACAGAATCAAGCTCAGCGACGCCATGATAGCGGTGAGAGACAGAATGAGTGGGACCCGCCAGATCGCATTGACGCAAGCCAGCGCGGACATGGAGGCCATCGTATGCGACGAACCGTTGCCTGGCAACAATAGTTGCGCCGCAGGAGCGGTCCTTGGGGCGCCCTTCAATACGGACCACCGGGATGCCGCGCAGGGCAGGTGACGCGACCACCCTGACCCTGGACTGATAAGATCAGAGAACTGTGCCGGCACCTCGCCTTTACCTCATCGACGGCATGTCCCAGTTCTACCGGGCCTACTACGCCATCCGGAGGCTGACCAACCGGGAGGGGTTTCCCACCGGCGCCGTCTTCGGGTTCACCAGCATGCTGCGCAAGCTGGTCGAGGAAGAGAAGCCGGACTATCTGGCCGTAGCCATGGATCTTCCCGGACCCACGGTTCGGCACGAACAGTTTCCCGACTACAAGGCGACCCGGCCTCCCATGCCGGAGGACCTGTCACGGCAGATCCCCTACCTTCATCAGGTGTGCCGGGTCTTTCGGGTGCCCATGCTCTCCCACCCGGGATACGAGGCGGACGACATCATCGCAACCGTCACCCGGCAGGCGGGGGAAAAGGGTTTGGAGGTGGTCATCGTCACTGTCGACAAGGATCTTTTCCAGATCGTCGGCTCGGGCGTGACCATTCTCGACACCCGGACCATGACCCGATTCGACCCGTCCAAGGTGGAGAAGAAGTTCGGGGTCGCGCCCCACCAACTGGGCGACCTCCTGAGCCTGGTGGGCGACACCTCCGACAACATCCCGGGGGCCAAGGGAATCGGCCAGAAGGGCGCGGTGCTCCTGCTGCGGAGCTACGGGGACCTGGACAATCTGCTGGCCCACAGGGACGAGGTCCGGCGCAAGACCTATCGGGAGAGTCTCCAGCAGAACGAAGCCGTGGTCCGGCAGAGCCGAGAGCTCGTGACCATGTACGACCGGATTCCCCTGGATCTGGACCTGGAGACGCTCAGGATGGCGGACCCGGATCCGGTCGAGGCCCGGAAGCTCTTCCTGGAGCTGAACTTTACCCGTTTGCTGGAGGAGTTCCTGCCGGAACCGGAGACGGCCGGCGGCGAATACGAGCGGTGCGAGAGCGTCTCGCAATTCGACACCCTTCTGACGCGCCTGGAAGGCGCCGACGCCGCCCTGGCGCTGCTTCCCGGCGCCAATGGGGAGCCAGCGCGGGGCATCGGCGTCTCGATGGGACAGGGGCAGGGAATCCACTTGGATGGGGATTTTCTGAAGGGAGGCTCCGACCGGCTCCTCTCCCTCTTGAATCGACCCAAACGGTGGATCGTTCACGATTTGAAGCCCCTGCTCCTGCTGGCTCGGGCCCGGGGGTGGAAGCTGACGTCCGAGTTCGCCGATACGCGCCTCATGGCCTACCTGTTGACTCCCAACCAGAACGACTTCTCGTTGAAGCGTCTGGCAACCCAGCGTCTCCAGACCCGGCTGAGCGAGTCCGAAGCGGGCCTCTTCCCGGACGAGGAGGAACTGCTGGCCCGGTCGGCGGACCTGACCCTTCGGCTCTACCGCGTGCTGGAGGCCGACGTGAGGACCCACGGATTGGAGGATCTGCTCCTCGAAGTGGAGATTCCCCTGGTGCAGGTGCTGGCCGATATGGAGGCCGCCGGCGTGAAGGTGGATCGGGAGATGCTCGAGTCCATGTCCCGGCAAATGGGCCGGGAGATCCAGGTCCTTGCGGACCGCATCACCGAACTGGCCGGCGAGAAGTTCAACCTGAACTCGCCCAAGCAATTGGGGACGATCCTGTTCGAGAAGCTGGGACTCCCTCCACCCAAGAAGACGCCCAAGGCGAAGCACTATTCCACTGGAGTCGAGGTGCTGCAGCGGCTGGCCGGCGAGCACGAGATCGCCGGACGCATCCTCGAGTACCGGGAACAGACCAAGCTGAAGAACACCTACCTGGACGCGCTGCCCGGACTGGTCGCCGCCGATTCGGGCAGGATCCACACCTCCTACAACCAGATGGTGGCGGCGACCGGGCGCCTCTCTTCCAGCGACCCCAATCTCCAGAACATCCCCATCAAAACCGACCTGGGCCGGCAGATCCGGAAAGCCTTCGTGGCCGAGGAGGGGTACCGGCTGCTGGCGGCCGACTATTCCCAGATCGAGCTTCGAGTCATGGCCCACCTCTCCGAGGATCCGGTCCTGGTGGAGGCCTTCCGCCGGGGAGAGGACATCCACGAGCGGACCGCTGCCGAAGTCCTGGGGGAGAGCACCGATCTGAGTCCCCGGGAACGGCGCCGCTACGCGAAGATCATCAATTTCGGGATCCTCTACGGGGTCAGCGCCTTCGGCCTGGCCCAAAATCTGGAGATCGGACGATTGGAGGCCAAGCGTCTCATCGACGAGTACTTCCAGCGTTACCAAGGCGTCAAGCGCTGGTCGGAATCGACGCTCTCCGAGGCCTACGAGACGGGATACGTACGAACCCTTTTCGGTCGTATTCGCCAGATACCGGAGCTCAAGAGCAAGAACTGGAACCTCAGGAGCTTTGGAGAACGGACCGCCATCAACGCCCCCATCCAGGGCACGGCCGCGGACCTCATCAAGATAGCCATGGTCTCCACCCACCGCTCCCTCTCCCGGAGAGAACTCTCCAGCCGGCTCATCCTGCAGGTGCACGACGAGCTCGTGGTGGAGGTGCTGGAAGCGGAGATGGACGAAGTCGGGGAACTGGTCCGGGAGAAGATGGAAGGGGTGGCCTCCCTGCTGGTGCCGCTGAAAGTGGACATGGCCGTGGGGCAATCCTGGTACGAGGCCAAATGACGAGGAAAGAAAAAAGAGGAAAGAAAAAAAGAGTGAATGCAAAGTTCGATGCGATGGTGGTGATCCGTTCGTGCTAGGGGCGGGAAGCCGCCGGGCGCGAAGAATTTCACCCAAGACGGAATTTAGTTGGAACAAATCAGCCTCTTTTGCCGTCTTAATTAGAAAGGAGGTTGAAAAATTGACCACCACTCTGACATTTGCCGACAACGCCCTCATCGTCGCCTACCTGAAGGGTGATGAATACGCGTTTCAGATTCTGGTAGACCGCTACCAGGACCGGCTAGTCAATTACATCTACAATCTCATCCGCGACTACGATCAGGCGGTGGACATTTCCCAGGAAACCTTCATCCGAGTCTTCCGCCACGCCCACCGGTACAAGGGCAACTACAAGTTCTCGACCTGGATCTACAAGATCGCCACCAACCTCACCCTGGACGAGATGCGGCGGAGAAAGCGGCGGGGTTTCTTTCTGACCCAGCGGCTCTTCGGAATCTCCGAACAGGGAGAAATGGAGATCCAGATCCGTGACGGCCGGCCTTCACCCGAGGTCCATCTCGGGAGCAAGGAGAAGGCCCGGTTGCTGCGTACCGCCATCGACTCGCTTCCTCCGCGCTATCGCCTGGTCTTCGTTCTCAAGGAGGTCCAGGAGTTGTCGCTGGAGGAGACCGGCACCGTGCTGAACCTTTCGGTGGGGACCGTCAAGTCGAGGCTTCACCGGGCCAAACGGCTATTGCGGGACAAGCTTTCCAGGTTCCTATGAGCTGCCGGGAGTTCGAAGAAAAGCTGCTGGACGAAGGGACCAACGTCCAGGAAGCCAGGGTCTTGTCCCACCTTCATGAATGCTCCCGATGCCGCGGACTCTATGAGGATCTTGCAGTCCTGGAGAAAATGAACCGTTCACTGAGACAGGGGGTGAAAGCGCCGCCGGACTTCTACCGCAAGATTGCGGGAGGCTCCATGTCCGGCGGTGACTTGGCGCGCCTCCTGCTGGGGGGGCTGGCTTCGGTGATGCTGTTCGTGACCAGCGGAGCCTTGGTTCCGACCGAAACGGCGGAACTTTCCAGCGGCGGTGAAGGCGAGATCGTGGAATCGCGGCGGTCGGAGAGTTCCCGGGACCGGGTCCGGAACCGCTTCCAGCGGGAAAATCTTCATCGTTGGGTCAAGGAAGACCAGCCGGCGTCCTCCTCCTATATCGAGCTCCGCGTGGAAGACGCTTCCGGAACACCGGTTCTGGTGCGGGTCCCCCGCACCGTCGAGGTGCGCACCAGCAACCTGCATCACGGGCTCTACTGGCAACGGGTCAGCCACTAGGAGTCTGCGCCGAGTTTCTCATCGCTCTCCCGTTGAGGAGTTTGTGTTTCCGGATCCTTGTGGTTCGCTTCGATCTCATGGCCTCCAACATCGTCGGCGTCACCAGACTCCTGGATCCCTTGAAACAACTGACCCGTCCCCTTGTTGCCGCGGTGGCGGCGTTGCTGGCGGTGCCGGCATTGGCCAGTCCTGCCGCCACTGAGGCCGCACCATCCGAACCGGCCCGGGATTCCATGGTCCGGCTCTCCATGGCACGTCGATTCCACGGCGTCGTCTACCAGGACGGGATGCTGCCTCAGGTGCAGATTCACGAGAAGATCCTGCTGGAAGGGGCCTTTCTCGACTCCGGGCACATTGTTTCCTATCTGGGCAGCCACGGCATCGATCTGGACCATCCTGGCGTGGAGATCGTACTGAGTCCCGGAGAAGCAGGTCAGGCTCCCCTGCGGCTGGTTGGGGTGGACGAGGGAATGAGTCTCGCGGTTCTGGAACACGCCGGTTCTTCTCGCCCGGCGGTGCCCGCGCCCAGCGATTCCCACCCGAACCAGGTCCGCATGGCCTACGCTGGAGAGTCTGGCTGGAACATCCTTTCCTGCAAGATTCTCCGCTGGGACCCGGAGCCGGCAAGTCCCGAGAGGACGGTCCTGTTGCGGCCTCGGGAAGTGCCCCATGAGGCGGACCTCTGGGAAGGTGGATTCCTGCTGGATCTCAACCAACGAGTCCTGGGGCTGGTGACTCGCGTGAGCCGCCATCCGCTGGGGAGGAGTCTCAGTTGCCGGGTTCTACCCTGGTCGATAGTGCGGCAGTCCGCCCGGCGGGTGGTCTCCAGAAACGGTCATGTCCGTTCGGGTTGGCTTGGGGTCTACGTGAAAGCGGGCGGAGACGGGCCGCAGATCGACGGGATCGAGCCCGGGAGTCCGGCGGCCGGGGCAGGACTCCAGTCGGGGGACGTGGTGTTGAAGGTGGCCCAACGGCAGGCGCCGTCGCTGGAGGATCTCTTGGAGGCCATCCGCAGGCGGGAGCCCGGCTCGCGGCTGGAACTGGTTGTAAGCCGGGGCGGCGCGGCCCGGGCCGTCGAGGCGACGTTGGCGCCCAGACCCCCTCTGCATTCCCATCTCGGCTGGCGAATGGAGTTGCCCACGGTCGCCGGCGGCCGTCTGATCGAAGAGATGTTCTTGCAGAGGGTACTGGTGCCGGTTCCACCCGGTTTGGGGCTGGTGGTCGATCCCTGGGTGCCGGACAGGGCGGGGGGGACCTCAGGATCCGTCGAGAGAGGACTCCGGGTGAAGTCGGTGAGGATCGAGAGCATCGGCCACCGGGCGGGTCTCCGCAGCGGGGATATACTGATCCGGGTCAATGGGCGCCCCGTAGCATCTTCGGTCGATCTGCAAAGGTCTTCACAGACGGGGGTGGATGGATTCCTGATTCTCCACTATCTTCGAGGGGGCCAGCTCCGGACCTACCGCCTGCGGCTGCCTTGACCAGGAACGGTGGTTTCCAACCGCCGACCTCCCCAGCCGCCAACGGAACCGGCGAGCATGGACGAAAGAGGGCGCCCACAAGGGGGGGCCCGACAATGAATTGCAGTGACAGATTACCTCTCCGTACGCGGCGCCCGGCAGCATAACCTGAAGAACGTCGATCTGGATCTGCCCCGAAACCGGATCACCGTCATCACCGGTCTCAGCGGCTCGGGAAAGTCGAGCCTGGCCTTCGACACCCTCTATGCCGAGGGACAGCGGCGCTACATCGAATCCCTCTCCACCTACGCCCGGCAGTTCCTGGAGAAGATGGAGAAGCCGGACGTCGACTCTATCGAAGGGCTGTCGCCGGCCATCTCCATCGAGCAGAAGACCACCATCCGGAGCCCCCGTTCCACCGTCGGGACCATCACCGAGGTCTACGACTATTTGCGGCTCCTCTTCTCCAGCATCGGCACGCCCAATTGTCCTCGCTGCGACCGCCCCATCACCCGCCAATCGGTGGACCAGATCGTCTCGCAGATCCTGGCGGATGCGCCGGGGAAACGGGGCATGATCCTGGCTCCCTTGGTCCGGGACCGGAAGGGCGAATTCAAGAAGTTGTTCGAGCGCTACCGGAGGGACGGATACCTGCGGGTGCGGGTGGACGGGTCCATGGAGTACCTGGAGGAGCCTCCGCAACTGGACAAGCGGAAGAACCACACGGTTGAGATCGTCGTGGACCGGCTTCAGGTGCGGGAGCAGGCCCGGGTCCGAATCCGGAATTCGGTTCAACATGCCGTCGAGATGGCCGAAGGCCTGGTGGCCTTCTCTCCCTGGGGCGGGCCCGATCTTCTCTTTTCCGAGCGGGCCGCGTGTGTCCGTTGCGGAATCAGCATGCCGGAGTTGGAGCCTCGGAGCTTCTCCTTCAACAGCCGTTTCGGCGCCTGCTCCGAATGCGAGGGGTTGGGAATTCGGCTGCGAGTCAATCTGAGGCGCTTGATCCCGGACCGCGACGCCACCGTGGACACCCTCTCGGTGGAACTGCCGGACCCGGACCTCGAACGGTTCCTGCGGCAATCGTTCCGAGCCCTCCTGGAGCACTTCTCCCTGGATCCCGAAGTTTCTCTGCGGCGGGTCCCCGATCGCGTCTGGAAGGCCTTGCGCTCGGGTCTCGACAAACCGATCCTCTTCCGTTACGGAGAACTCACCTATCCGGCGCGCTTCCCGGGGTTGGAGCAATGGTTCCAGAAGAAGCTCCGGGCCACCGGAAGCGAGAAGAGGAAGCAGCGGTTTCTGAGCTTCATGGTCGAGGGGGATTGTCCGGCCTGCGACGGAAGCCGGCTCCGTCCCGAGAGCCGGGCGGTGCGCATTCAGAAACACTCCATATCGGAATTCTGCCGGATGCCGCTCGACGAGTGCCTGCCCGCTCTGGAGGCCGTCCGGCTCAGTTCGAGGCAGGAGACCATTGCCGGACCGGTCCTGGAAGAGATTCGCCACCGGGTCCGGTTTCTGCTGGAAGTGGGGCTCTCCTACCTGACACTGGACCGGAAGGCGGCTTCACTCTCGGGCGGGGAAGCGCAGCGGGTGAGATTGGCGACCCAGGTGGGTTCCCGGCTCCGCGGCGTCCTCTACGTCCTGGACGAGCCCTCCGTGGGACTCCACCCTCGGGACGTGGCGAGTCTGCTCTCCAGCCTGCGCCAACTCCGGGACCTGGGAAACACGATCCTCATCGTGGAGCACGACGAGGAGACCATCCGCAACGGCGATTTCGTGGTGGACCTGGGACCGGGTGCCGCCAGCCACGGAGGACAGGTGGTGGCCGCCGGCAGCTTACAGGAGATTCTTCACCATCCCGATTCCCTGACCGCGTCCTACCTTCGGGGTAGCCGCCGGATCGAGCCTCCCCAGAGGAGCCACACCGGAGAGCCCCGATGCATCGAAGTCCTGGGCGCGACCCACAACAACCTCCGGGACATCGACGTGAGTTTCCCGCTGGGACGGTTGGTTTTGGTGACGGGCGTCTCGGGCTCGGGCAAGTCGTCCCTGGTGAGCGAAGTGCTCCACCGCGCCTTGAGCCGGAAGCTCTACGGCTCGTTTGCGGAACCGGGTCCCCATCGGGAGATCCGGGGCCTGGAGCACGTGGACAAGGTCATCGAGATCGACCAGTCGCCCATCGGCCGCACGCCGCGGTCCAATCCGGCCACCTACACCGGCGTCTTCACCCCCATCCGGCAGCTCTTCTCCCTCCTGCCCGAGTCCCGGTCCCGGGGCTACAAGGCCGGCCGTTTCAGCTTCAACGTGGCGGGCGGCCGGTGTGAAGCCTGCCGGGGCAACGGCTTGAGCAAGATCGAGATGAACTTCCTGCCCGACGTCCACGTGGTGTGCGAAAGCTGCAACGGCACCCGTTACAACCGGGAGACCCGCGCCATTCTCTACCGGGGCAATTCCATCTCGGACGTGCTGGGCATGACGGTGGAGGAGGCCTGTGAACTCCTGGAGAACATCCCCACCATCAAGTCCCGTCTGACCACCCTGGTGGAAGTGGGGCTCGGATACATCCGGCTGGGCCAGCCGGCCACGACCCTTTCGGGAGGAGAGGCCCAACGGGTCAAACTGGCCAGCGAGCTCAATCGGAGGGCGACGGGGAACACCGTCTACATTCTGGACGAACCCACGACGGGGCTTCATTTCGAGGACGTGAGGCGGCTTCTGGACATCCTCCACCGCCTGGTCGAGGTGGGGAACACGGTGATCGTCATCGAGCACAACCTGGAAGTGGTCAAGAGCGCCGACTGGGTCATCGACCTGGGACCCGGCGGAGGGAGAGCCGGCGGCACCGTAGTCTGCACCGGTCCCCCGGAAGCCGTAGCCGGGTTTCCCGGCTCCCACACCGGAGAGGCCCTGCGCCAGGTTCTGGCTGGATGACGGGTCCAACGCCCGCGCCGTCCGAGAGCAGAGCGGTCATCGGGTATATCTGGAGCCGGAGGGGTTGGCTTGCGGCCTCTCTTCTGGTTGTTCTCCCGTGCGCCGCCTGGACCTGGATCAGCTTTCAATTCCGTTACGGCGAGGGACACGCCGACCGCCCCATCTTGGCCTTCGTTCTGCTCTACGCCTGCGCCTGGACCGGTTTCTTTCTGGGTTACCTCCAGCTTCGCCGGGGGGACCGCAAAGCCCCGCTCCTCCTGATTCTGGCGACTGCCCTGGTAGCCCGATTCCTCCTGCTCCCCTCCGGCCTGATTCAGGAGAATGACGTTTACCGGTACGTTCTGGACGGGCAGGTCCTGCTGGCGGGAGAGAATCCCTACGGGCAGTCTCCCTTGGAATTGTCTCTCCTTCCTACGGAGCCGCTGGAACGGGCGCTGGCAGAACCGGCGGCGAAGGAGGTCATCTCCCGCGTCGGGTACGCCGATATCCCCACCCTCTACCCTCCGGCGGCTCAGGCGGCGTTCGCCGTAGGAGGCCTGATCAGCGGATGGAACTGGATCGGACTCCGGGTCCTTTTCACCCTGTTCGATCTGGCCCTCATCGGGCTGATCGTCCTGCTGCTCACCAGATTGGGTTCACCGCCGTCCCGGGTGCTCCTTTACGCCTGGAACCCGCTGGTGCTGAAGGAGATCACCAATTCGGTCCACGTGGACGTCCTGCCCGCCTTTTTCGTGGTGCTTCTCATGGTGAGTCTGGAACGGATGCAGGTTCACGGGAGCCGGCGATGGCTGTTGGCCGCGGCCGGATCCATGGCTGCGGCAGCCCTCTCCAAGCTGTATCCCATCCTCCTGTTGCCTGCCGCTTTCCGATTCGTCTCCCTGGTTTCGGGCGGAAAGAAGGCCGTCACCTTCGCGGCCGTCTCCCTGGCCGGAATCGCGTTGGGGTACCTGCCCTTCTCGCCACTGGGCCTCGACCGTCTGACCGACGGTCTCAGAAGCTACGCGGAACGCTGGCGGATGAACCAGGGCGCCTTCGACCTGTTGGAGGTTCTGCTCCCCCAGCCCCGGCTCGCCTGCGGCATCCTGATCCTGATCGTCGCCGTGGCCGTGCCCTGGGTCCGACTTCGGTCTCGCGGCTCACCGGTGGATCTGATCGGAGTCTGCCAGTGGGTCCTGCTGCTCTGGTTTCTCCTCCTGCCCGCGCCCTTTCCCTGGTACGCCGTGGTGCTGGCGGCGCTGTTACCGGCAACGCCACGGTTCGCGTTGACGACGCCCGCCGTCGTCGCCCTCTCGGGCGCTGCCGGCCTCTACTACCTCAGTTTCTACTACGAGTACCAGCAGTTTCCCGTGGCCTGGTGGACCTGGACCCGGATGGCCGAGCACGGCCTGATCTGGGGGACCCTGGGATTCACCTGGCTACAGTCCCGCCGGAGGGGCGACTTCTAATCGCCTCTTCGTCATTTCGCTTGGAAGACGCTTCGCGGAGGGGGGACTAACGTCCCCCCAAGACTCTCCTCGTCGGCGACAAGAAAGTCGCCGCCTATCCGGCGATTGGAAATCACCACCCTCTTTTCGACGACGAGAACGTTACCGCCGGGAACGAAGCTCCTCACCGGGCAAGTTTCAACAGTTGCCGGTGCACCTCCCGAATCCGAACCCGCGTCCGGTCCCGATCGCCGCTGTTGTCAATAACGAAATCGGCGAACCGGACCTTCTCCTCAATCGGCATCTGGGAGTCGATTCTCGCCTGGGCTTCGGGTCTCGTCAGTCCTCCACGGCCCAGAAGTCGTTCCAACTGCTGTCGCGGCCGGCACGAGACCACCACCACGTAGTCATATTTCCGATAGGAGCCCGTCTCCACCATGAGCGCGGCGTCCACCATGGCGAGGGCCGGCTCCGATGCAGCCTCCCGTTCCAATCGGACCAACCGGAGGTCCAGTTCCTGGTGTATTCGCGGGTGCACGATACCGTTCAACCGCTGCCGTTGCCCCTCGTCCCCGAAAACGGCGGCGCCCAGCTTCGTGCGATCGATGGCGGAGTCGTCTCCCAGGATCCCGGTCCCGAAGTGTTCCACGATGTCCCGGTAGGCAGGCTCGCCGGGAAGGATGACCTGGTGGGCCACCTCGTCGGCGTCGATGCAGTGGACTCCCAACTGGCGGAACTCGTTCAGGACAAAGCTCTTGCCGCAGGCGATCCCACCGGTGAGTCCGATCTTGAGCACGGGAAGATGATAGCAGCATGCAGGCCGCCGGCCCGTTCCGTTCGGTGTCGCAACGCGAAAACGAAAAAGCACTCACCGAGCGATGCGGGGAGGTGGCAGGGAAAGGGACGTGACGGAGCGTTTTGGCTGCCGTTCTTTTTTTGCAACCGGACAGGCTCAATCGCCGTCTAGTACACTACGAACAAGGAAAGGGGGGCGACTGGCTTCGACGGGAGTAGTTGAGGTCGTAGATGCATGCCGAGGTGCCACCACCTCGTAAAACCGTGGCAAAAAACAACAAGTGCCAACGATGAGTTCGCACTCGCCGCGTAATTGACGCGGCCGTTCCGGCCTTCAGGCCCGCAGGGAGGTTCGGGGCGTCATTTCAGCGGGCTTGCCGGTTCCTTGCCCCTCCCTCGGCGGGGAACCGAGACCTCAATGAGGGACGATTCGGATGGCGGCTTTTCCAGTTTCCATGCCACTCGGATCGGATCGGGAAACTGGATAAGCATGTAGATTCTGCCGCCGAAGGCTTCCGGACGTGGGTTCGATTCCCACCGCCTCCACCATTCTTCCAAACGTATTCGTTTGGCTAATCTCAAACCGTCTACGCAGACAATTTCCCTGTCAAGATCGTCGAGCAGTACATGAAGCCGATCAGAACTCAAACCAGCCTTGATTCAACGCCAGCACGAGCAACCCTGCTGCCGGTGAGATGACGGCCAGGGCCAATCCGCAAATCCACAACCACGAGGTGGTGAATAGTCCGGGACGGATTCGCTCGTCCACGCCACGGTACCTCAAGTAAACCGTTCCCAGACCAAACACGGGATAGAGCACGACCGCCACAAATCCCGATATGATCAACATCAGCGGAGGGTTTTGCAGCAAGCAATACGTCACCGTTCCCATCGTGAGGCCGAAAACGATGTAGAAGCGCGTGAAGCGCAGACGTGCTCCATAATCGCGCGCGTCAATCACTCCCATCACGCACAGGGCATCGGCCACCAATCGTGAACTCCCGGCCGTGCCGGAATAGGTCGTCGAGAACAGCACCACGAACCCACCGACCACGAAGAGCGTGGCCGCCCACGGGCCCAACGACTCCGTGAAAATGTTTTGCAGCACACCGAGTGTTTCTTTACCCGCCGGATCGCGCTCCGGATACAAAATCGCTGCGCCGAGCAAGTAAAAACAAACGGTGCTGATCGTGAACACGACCATGGTCAGCAGCACGTCGGTATACATGACGCGTATCCACCCGCGAGCCCGCTGCGTCCACTGATCGCCAGGTTGATTCGCGCCGGTGTGCCGCGCGTAGCCTTTCTCGACGCACCAGTACGTGTAGTGCATCATCTCCCAAGTGCCGATCCCCGTCGCCGCGTACATGCCCAATGCGGTTAACACGATCATCGTCGGCGTCACGTCTATTCCCAGAAACTCGGGCAACGAAAACTGGAATCCGTGGCGAATTTGCTCGAACGTAATGGCGTTGTCCGTCCAGTAAAGCAGCGCCGTGCAGAGAATCGCGATCAATGTGAAAACAAGAACCATGACCAGCGATACTCGTTCAAGCATCTTGTAACGACCCACGAGCAACAGTGCCCCGCAAACAACGGCGATGCCGGCAGTCCACAGCTTGGCGTCGGTTGTTCCCAGGACGTTTTCAAAGCCCAGTGCCAGTGCCTGGCCTGCCCCGCCCATCACCGCGCCGACGTTGATAAACATGACCAATTGGCAAGCAAGGTACAGCCACAGGAACCACCCCAACATCGGTCGGCTCTGAGCATCTGACGTTTGCACCATCTCGCGTTGCCGACTTCGCATCGCGAGCACCAACGCAGCCCCAATCCAAATGGACAGCACGCTCGCGGCCAATCCGCCCGCGCCGATGCCCGCAGCCAGATTCCACGACCAGAGGCCCAGGCCGAGGTAGGTGCTGACCACGACAATCAGCAACCACTCCAGACAAAGCCAACTCGGCCGCCGTCCGCGTGGTCCAGGCAGCTTGTTGAACATCACCAAGATCGTCTCGCCGCTGGAAATCACATGGCGTCCCAGTTCGGCTTGGACAACGGTCTTGATGGCGCATGAGAGCAACACAAACCACAAGAGTGCAAAACCACCTTGTGCGCCGAGCTTGGTCGTCATGATCAACTCGCCGGAACCGACGATTGAGCCGACCAGGATCAGTCCGGGTCCCAAGTACCGTAGCGTCATCGAGATGCCTTGCGGCGGTTCCCGAAACGTATGCGCATCGCGCGCGTACAGATCGACCGGGCCGTTCGTTTCCTGCTGTTTGGATGATGAGAAGGGGACAGTCACTTTTTCGTCCTTCCTCCAGAAGGGGACAGCCACTTTTTCTTCCATCCTGCGGGGGAGACTCGGGTCAGGTCAGGCCCCTGTCGCCGTCAGAACCGCAACAACTTGTTGATCTTGATGACTAAGCCGCGGTTCCGCAGATCCCAGCCCCGGTCCGGCCGCAAGCCGCCGGTGACGTCGCGGTCGTCGGTGTAGACCACGAAAAGCTCGCTGCCCGGGCTATACTCCCACCGAAAGCGCAGATTGCTGCTGAAGGAGTTGGTGGCCGAGTTGTACTGGATGAGCCCGCTGAAGAACATGCGGGGGTTGAAGGCGTAGTTGACCCGCGCCACCGCCAGGTTCGTCTGGAACGCCCCGTACGGCGTATCGATCCAGTTGAACGAGACCGTCGGCTCCACCGACATCTGCGGCAGCACCGCGATGCGGCCCTGCGTGAGTTCCAACGTCGTCAGGTCCCCGCCGAAATAGGCGCCCCGTCTCAGCGCCACCATTCCGTTGATGCGGCGTTGCTGTGCCATGGAGTACGCCACGTAAACGTCGGCGAAGCTGTAGCCTCCCGCCGGGATCGAGAATCCGGCACCGGGAGGAACGAACGGTTGGACCAGCAACTCGTAGCTGTCGGTCGCCGCCAGAGTCAGCCGGTCGCTGGACTCGAACTCGGTTTCGAACGCCACGATGTTCTGGCGCGTCTCCAGGTGGTTCTCGTCGGCGGTCAGGATGTAATCGATGCTGCCCTCCAGAGTGAACTGCCGGACGCTTTTGATCGACTGCGGCCGGGGGCTGAATCGTGCCGACGTGAAGGTGCGCCGAAAGTTGTCGCGCCGCAGGAAGCCCACCTCCGGCAGGAAGTTGTCTTCCACCACGAGGTGATCCGCCTGGAAACCGTAGCGGTCCGCCGCGTACTCGAACTTGCCCTGGTAGCTCAGGTCCTTGCCCTGGTGCTCGGGCCCGGGAAGCTGGGTCCGGGCAATGTAGGTCGTCAGGTTGACGTTTTCGAAGAAGGCGAAGGTGCCGTCGATGCCGTAGGCCTGGCTTGAGCCCGGGGCCACCCGGGAGACCGAGCGGTTGGTGAACATGGCGCCGACGGAGCTGCGCCTCAGGATGTCGCGCCGGAGGCGGACGACCGAGAAATTGGTCGGCTTGGAATCCGAGACCGCCTCCTCGCCGGCATGGATGTTCAGCAGTCCGACATCGAACCTTCCAACCTTGCCGGTGACCCGCGCTCCGCCGATGATCGGCACCACGCGGCCCTCCTCCAGCCCGATCTTCCGGCTGTAGAAGAGTTGCGGCACGTTCACGTCGCCGAAGAATCCGGGGACCGCCCCACGGGCCACACTGGAGGTGCGCGTAATGCCGCCGCTGGCGAAGCCGAAGATACCCCGTCCTTCGAGGAAGAACTCCCGCTTCTCCGGAAAGAACAGCGGGAAGCGGGTCAGGTTCACCTGCCGCTCGTCCACCTCGACCTGGGCGAAGTCGGTATTCCAGGTGAAGTCCGCGGTCAGGTTCTGCGTGATGCCGTATTTGACGTCGATGCCGCCGTCGGCGCTGCCTTCGTTGATCTTCACCGGGGTCGCGGACATGTCCGTGGTCAAGCCGCCGATGGCATATGGTTTGAGCTCGAGGTTGCGGCCCGCCGATGGAGGCTCGAGGCCAACCAGCGAGCCGGCTTGCGAGACGCGGAACACCCCGCGAGCGCCGCCGCCGGCTCCGGACGCGACGGGTAACCGCGTCAGATAGGCCCACTCGTTCTTGCGCCGGATCGCGCGGCGGAGCTGAATGCCCCAGATATGAGGCGGCTCCGAGCGGTAACGCAGGGTCTTGAACGGGATCTCCATCTCCACCGTCCAGCCGCCGTCGAAGCGGCCGGTACGCACGTCCCAGACCGGGTTCCAGTCCGAGTTCGGATTGCCCTCGTTCGTGAACTGCGCGTCGGCGCGGGCGCCGAGTGGATTCGTGTAGAAGAGGACTCCGTTGCGGCGGTCGTAAAACGTATCGAAAAACACGGCGAACGTGTCGTTCTGACGGAGCTGGCTGGTGTCGCGGCGCATCTCGTTGGCCACCCACTGGCTCTCGGGCGCCGAGTCCCAAAGCCGCGCCGAGACGTAGACGTTCGTCTCGTCGAACAGGATCCACGCCTCGGTCCGCTCGGTCGCCGCCGCTCCCACATCCGGCGTCAGTTGGATGAAACCGCTGATGGCGGGAACAGTTCCGTAGACGGCCTCGTCCAGCACTCCGTCGAAGTCGATACTCTCATCCAGCCTCACCGCCCGAACCGTCGCCTGACCCTGATCGTTGCGGGTCATCACCGCGGGTGGAACGGGAGCCGGCGGACCATCGATGAGAGCCGGATCGACCATACCGGCGACGTCCGTCTGGCCGGCCGGCGCCTGCCGCACAAGGCTCGACAATAGTAGAACCGATCCCACCGCCAGGAACTTCGGTCGCAACAAAGATCATCCTCCTGTGCGACATCGCGCCGCAGGGGCAGTTTCGCAGATTATGGCCGCCCGCACTGCTGGAGAGGCAGGTTGTTCCACGGCCGATGTGCCGCATCACGACGGGAACCCAAGTACGCCAAGCGATGCAGTGAGCGACGGAAAGACGGCCTGGAAAGGGATAGTCACGTTTTCACCCGCGTTTTCACCCGCCCTCAATCTCACCCGAGCAAGCTCATTCAGCCTTGGTCCATGGTTACTGGAGTTGACCCGCTTTCGTGGACACATCCAAAGTAAGGGGAAGGAGGGATCCACGATGGCAAGAAAGGGTCGACGGTACCCGCCGGAGTTCCGGCGGGAGATCGTGGGGCTGGTGCGCTCAGGCCGATCACCGGAGGCGCTGGCCGAGGAGTTCGAGCCCTCGGCATCGGCGATCCGGAAGTGGGTCAAGCAAGCCGATCTGGATGAGGGGCGCCGCAACGACGGGTTGACGACATTTGAGCGCCAGGAGCTGCGCCAGGCGAAGCGGGAGATCAAGCGGCTGCGGATGGAGCGGGACATCCTAAAAAAAGCCGCGGCTTGGTTCGCCCGGGAGAGCGGCTCGATCCCCGGAAAGGATTCGAGTTCGTGAAGG
This sequence comes from Acidobacteriota bacterium, assembly GCA_965231825.1. Classification (GTDB taxonomy): domain Bacteria; phylum Acidobacteriota; class UBA6911; order RPQK01; family JAJDTT01; genus JAJDTT01. Next base: position 1,651,152 of record OZ246889.1, read on the forward strand.
CGCACCGAGCCCGGTTTCCGATTCGGGTGATGTGCCGTGTTCTGGGTCTCTCCCCCAGCGGGTACTACGCCTGGTTGAAGCGCCGACCCTCGAAGCGCGCCCGCCGCGACGAGGCGCTTCGGAAAATGATCGTGCGGATCTGGAATGAGAACCGGAGAGTTTATGGTCGGCCTCGCCTGCATGCCGAGTTGAGAGCTCGAGGCGAACGGACGAGCCCGAAGCGTGTGGGTCGATTGATGCAGGAAGCCGGGATCCAGGGGGTGAGCCGGAGGCAGCGGAAGGCCGGGCTCACCCGGAGGGACCGGAAAGCGCGTCCGGCACCGGACTTGGTGAACCGGAACTTCGCGGCCGAGGGACCGGATCAGCTCTGGGTCGCGGACCTCACCTATGTCCGCACGAAGGCGGGCTGGTTGTATGTGGCCGTGGTTCTGGATGCTTGGAGCCGCTTGGTCGTGGGCTGGGCCATGGAGACGCATCTGCGCTCCGAACTCGTCGAGAAAGCGCTCGCCATGGCGGTGATCCGGCGCCAGCCGAAGCAGGTGATCCACCACTCGGACCAAGGGACGCAGTACACCTGCACTGCCTTCGGGAAGCGATGCCGGGAGGCTGGGGTGCGACCCTCGATGGGATCGGTGGGGGACGCTTACGATAACGCGATGTGCGAGAGCTTCTTCGCGACTTTGGAGTGCGAGTTGCTGGACCGTCACCGATTCCGGAACCCGGGTGAGGCGAGGCGGGCCGTCTTCGACTTCATTGAGGGATTCTACAATCGGCAACGCCGGCATTCGGCGCTGGGTTACGAGTCGCCGGCCCATTACGAGCAGCAGGCGGCGTAGGACCCACGCCGGCTTCGAGCGGCCCGACCACGAAGCCAGCACCGCCATCGTTGCACCAAGCGTCGCGCGCGACACGCTTGAAGGGGGCAGGGGGGCTCTGCCCCCCTGAAACCCCCCGGATGCAAAGAGACATATAAAACTCTTAAATCCCTGGAAACAGAGACCGAGGCCCCCTCGTTAAGCGGTATCCCATTGTGGAAAATCAGAGATTTCCCACAACGTGAGCCCTTTTGCTGACGCGTCCACCAGTCGCCCCCACACGGAAAGAAAGAGCGCTCTGTCAGTGGCCATTGACCTTCATCGGGAGGAAGTCTTGCTCCCCACGGACAGAAGGAGTATTACAAACAGGACCAACGTAGTCCGCACTAACAAACCGTCCACGAAAACGGGACACCCTCATACCAGCTTTTCTCTCGCTTGGCCACGGCCGTGAACTCGAAGCGGCCCTCGAATTCCCGGAAGTCAATATTGACCAGTTCCCAGCCTTCTCTGCCCAGGCTGTTGAGATACTTTTCGACGCCCGTTCGGTCCCTGCCCTTGAGGATTCCCGCGCGAGGGATATCCTTCGAGTCCAGAACTTTGTACTCCCACTTTTTCATCCCTACCTCCTCCAAATAGTGACTGGCTCGTTGACGAATGCCAAAATACTGAACCCAGACGGCCTTTTCGAGCATGACCGGCAGGTGACTGGCAACTGTTCAGACTGACCCGATGAGAAGAGGACAGTCACCATCTCTCGCCCCCCGGGTGCTTATGAATAATCCGGGTTAATCTCGAATTCTTGTGCAAATTGACAAAGAATAATCGGTAAGGGCACACCCTTGTGTGGGTGCCCTCTTCGTTCCAAACCGGAGCACGACGGAGCCAGAAGGAATGTCGGCGGCTGAAAAACCGCCGCTCCGGCGAAGAAGTCTTGTTTCCAGTTTTGCCCGGTAGGAGGTAATTGAAATGATGCATGTTCATAGAGGATTCCATTTGCCGGCATTCATCATCATGGCCTCGGCCATGACTCAGGCAGCAGCAGAGTTGGATGTGCAGGTGACGGCAGCCAGATGCCGTCATCCCAGGGCGGTCGAGGCTCCGGATGGAACCATCTATGTCTACGGGGCGCTCAAGAGCAACGATGGGGGCAGGTATTTTTGGCCGGTGGATGAATCCGACCCGCCGTTTGGCTCCTACCTGTTCGCCGAGAAGCTGACCTCCCTCTACTGGAGAAAGGGGCTGTTCGTCGGCTTCTATTGGAACGTGACCTGCCGCGAGGCGGGTCGCTGCGTGGGGAGAATGTGGCGTTCCCGCGACGGGTTCAAGACCGTCGAGAAGAAGGAAACCGTCCTCATCATTCCGGAGGCAGGATCCGTTCCCATCGATAACTTCTCCGAAGTCCAGGACCAGAACAGCTCGACCATCTTTTTCCATCGGGGCATTCGCGAGATGCCGGATGGGACCCTGCTGGCTTGCATGATTGGCAGCTTCGAGGAAGACAACCTGCGGACAACCGATCCTCGAAGTATGATGGAAACCCCCTCCAAGATGAGGTCTTTCCTGGTGAGCTCCGACGATCAAGGAGACACCTGGCGATACTATTCCACCGTAGCCGCCCCGCAGGCCGGGGTGATGGTTGATTCGGAAGGATTCAACGAGTGGGCGTTGCTTCCGCTGGACGATAGCCGGATGCTGGCCGTGATGCGGACCGGCCACTACTCGCCCATGGTGGCGAGCTGGAGCGGCGACGGCGGAAAAACCTGGAGCCCACCCGCCGACATGGGCCTGGGCCCAGGGGTGGATCCCTATCTGCTAAGACTGAAAGATGGACGGTTGGCGTTAGCGTATGGCCAGTTGGTGCAGCGCAGCGGGGAGAAAAAGGCGGATTGGAGCCACGAAGATCAGAGAAGGAAATGCCAATTGGCCATCAATGCCGACGGCACCGGAAAAGGCTGGCTCGCCACCACGGTTGCCGACTATTCCCACAGAATGGCGTATCCCACCATCTTCGAAGTCGAGCCCAACGTGATTCTCTACCAGTCGGGTGAGTGTCTCGAACTCTGGCGGGTGAAGCTGCAGCCTCGGTAATCCGGTGAACTGGGACTTCAACGAGAAGTCAGAAGTCGCAGATCTCTTCATCCGAACAGCCGAAAGGGACGCAGTCAGCACTTCTTTCCGCCGTGTCGTAGTACCTGTCCGTGGGAGAATGCCACGACTTACGTTTCATATGAGCAAGACTTGTATCACAAGCCGAAGCTGGGTCCATTGCGGACGAAAAACTCCCGGACAACGTCAAAAGTGACCTCGTTTCTTGCCCATGCGGTCCTGGAGGTGGAGCCACTGACCGGTCGCTGCCATGTGGCGGCGGCCGAGCGGCGCACGCGACAGGATTGGGCCCGGTGGATCGAGGGCATGTTGGAGAGGCGATACCCGGAGGCCGAGCGGGTGGTCCTGGCTATGGACAACCTGAACACGCACGGAATCGAATCGCTGGACGCGACCTACGAGCCTCGACACGCTCGCCAACTGGCACAACGACTGGAAATCCACTACACGCCGAAGCACGGCAGTTGGCTCAACATTGTAGAAATCGAACTGAGCACGCTGTGCGGGCAATACCTCGACCGCCGCATTCCAAGCCTGGCTCGGATGCAACGCGAGACCGAGGCCTGGGTCGTGGATCGGAATCAACGGCAGACCGAGATCAACTGGCAATTCAAGACGGAGGACACACGGATCAAGCTGAAGAACCTATATCCAACACTTTAAGTGGTAATGAGTACTAGTCCCATCATCAGCGCAATAACACGCACCTGGCGTTGGTTCTAGTGGCCGTTGCAGCCAACCTCTATGGAATGGCACATGTTGTTTGGATCGCCGACTTGGGACGGAACGTAGATCTTGTCGAGCGCTCGGTCCGGCGTGGGGAGGGTGACCAAGATCCGTCCAAAGCTCTCGCAAGTGACACAAGTGGCGAGTGGGACTAGCAGAACGGTGGGGCAGCGGGACTCCCAGCGCAGAGTTTCCCTTGATCACCCAACTGAAGTAACATGGCTTCTGCTAGGAACTTGTGATCGTAGAGACGTTGGGAAATTAGTCAGGTCAATTGCCAGTGTTGGCGCGAATTTTGTAAAGTTGTAGGTAATAAGATTCTAAATTATTAGTGTTAAGGCGTATGGTGTCAAATGGACGCGTATAATCGCAATCTCCCAACGTGGTTCCAACAAGCTGAATCTGGTCAACTCAGGCTCCCTCGATTTCAAAGGTATGAAGCTTGGGGACACAACGAAATAAGAAATCTGCTAGAGGTGGTTCTTCGTGGACTTCCAGTGGGAGCCACACTGATTCTTAATGTTGGTGACGAGGAAAAATTCAAAAGTCGCCCACTCTCGGGAACCAGTGATGCTGGGCCAAGATGCACAGAACATCTTCTTGACGGTCAGCAGCGGCTCACGGCTCTGTGGAAGAGCTTTCATGACCTGTATGAGGATCGAACCTATCTTGTTTATTTTGAGCGGGACGAAGAACATGATGGCCGTGTGCTTCCGTGTGTTCACGGCTACGCGCGTTGGGAACGTAGTGAACGACGATATCCCCTTTGGGTCGACGAACCTAAGTCTGTCCACGAACGTGGGTACTTCCCCTTGCGGTTGTTGCGGCCAAGAGAGACGGGGCAAGAGATACAGGAATGGTGTGATTCAGCGGCGGAGATGGACTTGGCGAAAAGTCGACAGATAGAGTTACATATCCGAAATTTGCGTGATAAAATTCTCACATTCAATATGCCGTATTTAGTGTTACCCTCCGATACTCCTCCGGATATCGCTATTGATGTTTTCATTAAGATGAATACGTCTTCTGTGAAGTTGACAGCATTCGACATCATAGTAGCTAGATTTGAGAACGAAACAAAGCAATCACTTCATCAGTTGGTGCAGGATCTTGTCACACAAGTACCAGCGGTGACGGTCTATCATACTCCTGAGGATTTGATCCTTAGCGCTGCTGCGATGCGGGAAGATCGGGCTCCCACCCAAGCGAGTTTTCATCGATTAGACTTGCCACAACTTGCAGATGATTGGTCAAGATTAGTTGTGGGAATCCGATGGACTCTTGATCTGCTGGAGGATGAATCAATTTTTGACGCAGCACGGCTTCCTACGGTTGCGATTTTGCCAGTTCTGATAGCGCTTCATGATGTCATGCCGCTAGCACTTGACGCACGCGGACAAGCCCGAGGACTTATCCGATCTTACATATGGCGGGCATTTTTTACGCATCGTTATGACAACTCTGTCTCCACCCGCGCACTTCAAGACCTACGTAAACTCTCCGAATCGATCAAGTCGGGTTCGATGGATAGGAGTGCTCCCATTTTTGACGATGAAGAATACCCTCTGCCGACCATTGAAGAGCTCGTTCGAGCCGGTTGGCCTCGCCGGAAGGACACACTAGCGCGCGGCATTCTCGCGCTGTCTCTAAAGGGAGGTGCTAGAGACTTCGCGGATGACGAACGGGCAACACGTCAACACCTTGGCCAGCGCGAGTACCATCACCTATTTCCAGATCACTTGTTAACGGAGGATGGAAACCTGAATTCGTCCGACTCGTACCGCGCCTTGAACTGTGCGCTAATAACCTGGAATACGAACCGGAACATCTCGGCGAAAGAGCCAATTCTCTACCTGCAAGAACGTACTCGTGAGGCCATGTTAGGCGAAGACGAAGTGCGGCGCCGATTGAAATCTCACCTCGTGCCTTACGACGAACTTGCGGTCGGCGGGTATAGCACCATCACCGACAGGGCGGTTCGCGCATCCACAATTGCTCAGGATTATAGGACATTCCGGTTGCGGAGAGCTTCAATGATGCGTGAAGTCATAAAAATGGTGTGCGGAGGCGAGGTGTGGCCTAAAGTCGAATGAAAATGGACACTTAATCGACATCGGTGGAAAAGTCCCTACGCGTTCGGCATGGTAGCTAGCCGAAATTTCTCAGTGCGCCGTGGAAAGGCGCTTTCTCCTAGCGGGTGCGAAACCCGCCCGGCAACTGTCGCTCCAGCCGGTAGCAGTCGGAGCGGTTCATGGAGGCAACGATATGGACTGAAGCTCTCCGATGTCAAAGGGTCGCGTCAGGCGACTCAGCGAGTCCGCAGGCCGCAACGTGTGAACGCTGCGCAGGCCTCGAAACGGGTAATGCGGAAGCCGACCCGCCTGAGAAACGGGGAAGGCTGCCAGCGGTCGGGAAGCGAGTGACGAGAGCACCGGCCGGTTCCGCCGGGGTAATGGCGGTGGCATGTGGGCAAGAGGGAGAGGGTAGCAACACGGGAAGCCCCGCCGGTGGCGTGGCACGCGCCAACCGGGAACCCGTGAGGGTCGGCCTGGGCCGTCGGGGTGGCGGAGAGGCCCGTAGTACTGGAGAAGCCGGGTAACGCCGGTGGAGGGAAGGGGCCTTGGTTCGAGAGCCGCGTTGGACGGGGAACAGGACGTGAAGACTGGTGAGAACCTAGCAGCTTCAGCGAAAGTTCGGAGACTCCAGAAGACGCTCCATGCGAAAGCGAAGGAGGCTCCGGGCTTCCGGTTCTACTCGTTGTGCGACAAGGTGTGGCGAGCCGACGTGCTCCGTGTGGCCTGGCAAGAGGTCCGCCGCAACGGCGGATCGGCCGGGGTGGACGGGGAGAGGCTGGCTGACATCGAGTCCTACGGGGTGGAGCGGTGGCTCGGGGAACTGGCGCGGGACCTGAAGGAAGGGACCTACCGGCCCAACGCGGTGCGGCAGGTTCTGATCCCGAAGAAGCAACGCGGGAAGTTCCGGCCTTTAGGCATTCCGTGCGTGCGGGATCGAGTGGCGCAGACGGCGGCGATGTTGGTGTTGTCGCCGATCTTCGAAGCCGATCTCGCCCCGGAACAGTATGCCTATCGGCCGGGCCGGAGCGCGGGCGATGCCGTCAAGCACGTGCATCGGCTGCTGAACCGGGGCCACCGGGAGGTGGTGGACGCCGACCTGACGGACTACTTCGGCCAGATTCCCCATGCCGAACTGATCAAGTCCGTAGCCCGCCGCATCAGCGATGGGCGGATGCTGGGCTGGATCAAGGCTTGGTTGGAGATGGCGGTCGAGGAAGACGACGGTCGCGGCGGACGCCGCCGAACGACCCGGGCGCGACGGGAGCGGAAAGGAACCCCTCAAGGGGCGCCGATCTCCCCGTTGCTGAGCAACCTGTATATGCGTCGCTTCATTCTGGGCTGGAAGGTGCGGGGTTACGCCCGCCGCTTCAAGGCGGAAATCGTCAACTACGCAGACGACTTTGTGGTTCTGGGCCACGCTCCGGCCGCGATCATGCGGACGGCGGTCGAGGATCTGGCGAAGCGTCTGAAGCTGGCGCTGAACGCGGAGAAGACCCGGGAGGTGCGGGCGCCAGAGGAACCGTTCGAGTTCCTCGGCTACCGGATTGGACGCAACTACCGCCGGGACACGGGGCGATCCTACATTGGGACGCGCCCGAGCCCGGCGAGCGTTCAGAGCCTCTGCCGTAGGGTGAGCGAGCTGACCGCGAGACGCTACGGACTCCTGGAACCCGAGCGCGTGGTGGGACGCCTCAACCGGCTTCTGAACGGTTGGGCGACCTACTTCACCTTGGGGCAAGTGAGTCCGGCTTACGCGGCGATCGATCGGCACGCGACCCGGCGGCTGCGCCGGTGGCTGGTCTACAAGCACCAGGTGAGAGCCGGGAAGTACGTGCGCTTCCCGGACGAGCGACTCTGGAAGGAGTTGGGACTCACTCGCCTGACACAGCGAACGGCCAGCTTTCCGTGGGCGAAGGCATGTTCTCGTCCGAGAGCCGGATGCGTGAGTAGCGCACGTCCGGTTCGATGAGCGGGGAGAGGAAACGTGGTCACGGTGGAGATTGAGGCACCGGCATGAAGGCGAAAGCCGCCGGCAACAGCGACTCCCTCCGACCTGCCGCCGTCGCGCCTCTTCTCGACTCTACACACGGACGCGACAATCGGTTTTTCAACAGCATTTCAGTGGTTTTTGTGTCCACATGAATTCGAGAGCCCTCCTGCCGACTCGAATGCGGTGACGAAAGCCGAAATCCGGCGATGTCCACGGGCATTTGACCTCCCATCGGCACTCATGAGCGATGTTTCTCCCGCAAGAGCCGACTCCAGGGCAGAGTCCGTCCTACGAACTCCCAATCGGGTGGCTTGCGAAGGGCTGATTTTCGCTAACAGCGAAGCGGGAGGGCTTGCACTTGCGCCAGAGCCGTCCTCAACAACGCCGCATGGGGGTAGCTCTCGGAAAACGACAGCCAGACCTTGCGCGTCGTGACCCGGACCTGGGCTCCGATCTTCAGCAATCCCACCCGAAGGGTCCAGCTCTGCGCCCGCGCCCACTTCGTCTCCGCCAGCCCCACCCGCCGCAACGTCTCCAGCATCAGGTAGGCGAACGCCGAGAAATACAAACGCAGTTGATTCGCCGCCAGCTTCCGGGTCGACGTGCGGTCCGCGAACAGACCCAACTGCTGTTCCTTGATCCGGTTCTCCATATCTCCCCGCGCGCAGTAGATCTCCTCGTACAATCGTCGCCCGTCGCATTCTTGGACCGGAACCGAAGTCACGATGTACCGCGGGTTCTCTCCCCGGGGCAGGTGTTCCACCTTCGCCACCACCCGGCGCTCGCACGACCAGGTCTCTAGCGTCTGGTCGCACAGTTCCTGAAACTGCCTCACCGCCTTCCCGGTCTCCCGCTGCAATTGCCGGACGACTTCCATCCGGGTCTCGATCCGGCGCTTCAGCCGTGGGTTCTTCGCCAACCCGAAGACGTAATCGGCCCCTTCCTCCTCGCACCAAACCATCAACTCGTCGTTGGAGAATCCACTGTCCCCTCGAATCGTGATCCGCACCTGGGGCCAAGCCTCTCTGAGCCGCCTCACGATCCGTTCCAACTCGGCCACCACCCCGTGGGCCGGGCCTCGATCCGATGTGCGCAGCCGTGCACACAACAGACGATCCCCACAGAAGACATACAGCGGCAGGTATTATGTTGCGAACCAGATCTAAGTGCTTGCGGACATGGAGATTGGACTCTGGGATGCCAACATAACGCGGGCTGCCCGGGAGATTATAGGGAATCGAGGAACACCATCAGTGTCGAGTCTCACTGTGCCAAGTGGGAGTGGCGGATGGTGACAGGTCTGGCACGTTGGCCGCACAGGTTTTGAGGGCCTTCGCCTGCCGGGCAGATCGACTTCAGCTGCGAGAAGGCCGTTGCGATTTCGGCTCAGAGCAGCCGGACTGGTAAACAATGTCTCGAACATGGTGAAAACCTCCCGAAAAGAGGCTCTACCACGACGAGAATTATGTTGCCAATCCTCATACGAACCTTGTTTTTCTAAATATGTTGGATCCGGTCCACAACATAATCGGATCCGCAACATAATTACCTCTTATGTTGTCAACAACATAAGAGGTAGCAGTACCGTTTGTAATAGCCGTGGAAATATCGTCCCTCCTGCTTGCCGTGCAGCGGATCGTCCGTGGCGTCCACGTCCAGGATCACCTCCTCCGGGGGCTCCGGATGCGCCTCGACGAACACGTCCAGCAAGAGCGCGTCCATCCCCGCCGGGTCGGCCACGGTCTTCTTGTACGCCCCCTCCGGTCCCTCCAACGGGGTCCGCTCCAGCCGGTTCAGGGTGCTCTTGCCCACCAACGGCTTGCCTCGATCCGACTCCACGCGCCGGAACTCTCCCGTCAGGTCGTCTCGATCGCACAGCAGCGCCAACAGCCGGTCCCGGCGCAACTCGTCGTGGTCGTTGAGATCCTCGTAGCCAAGGCACAGCGCCAGCACCCGCTGTTTGATCAACGCCTCCACCGGGTGTTCGACTCGATCCGGGTCTCGATGGTCGGTGAAGCACTCGCTCAGCCGGCCCAGAATGCGGATCCGCTGCCCCACTTCGCGCAGGAGGATGCCCCCGGCGTCGGACGTGATCTCGCCGCCGTCAAACCGGCCCACGATATCGCGTCCGTCCAGGCCCTGAAAAAGCAACTTAGTTCTGGTACACTCTGCGGTCATAAGGTCGTGCTCCTGTGGTTCTGTAAGTGGTTGTTACAAAAGCACTTATACCACAGAATACGACCTTTACCTATCTTTCTGTTGAGATTTCCGGGTAGAATGGTACCGGGAAGGGTTGGCTCGCCACTACGGTTGCCGACTATGCCCCGAGAATGGCCTATCCCACGATCTTCGAAGTTGAACCCAACGTGATTTTCTGCCAGTCGGGTGAGTGCCTCGAGCTCTGGCGCGTGGAGCTGCCGCCGCGATAATCAAATGAGTTGAAGCACTAACGAGAGGTCACAAGTCTGTGGTTTCTTCGTGCGTACGAAAAGGGGACTGCGATACGGAGACAGTCAATATTTCTTTCAGTTCACAAATTGGCGCACTGCGCCTATAGAATTCAGTGAAGATGTTGGATTTGATCACCGACTATCTAAAACAATTCCCAATTTCAGCCCAACAACTGCCGCCGCGCTTGCGCGGTCTTCTTGAGTCGGTTCCCGCCCACCCGCATCAAGTGGAGGTCGCGACGAGCTATGACGACCGGAATGGACCAACTAGCGAGTACGTGCATATGGTTATGGCTTTGACGCCGGAGCCCAATCCAAGCTTCCCACGTATTCCAAATGAGGCACGGAATGGTGTCGTTTCCTACTCCACACCTTACGTGCAGAAGCAAGGTGGTCTCGCAGTGTTCAATCCCTCTGTGTCTGGGCTCGACTATATTGTAGCCTCTTGGGGTAATGGCTCGTTTTACAGCTACAATCTCTCCGAAAAGGTTTGGATGGCCTTGGGCCTTACGCCCCGTTGTCTCGGCGGAGATTATCAGATTGTTGTCTATGATGACCTTTCGCGACCGGAATTCGGGGTTGCGAAAGGGGAGATTTCGAACCAATACTTCTATTCGCCAACGCGCAACGTACGCTGGCGCATGTCCAACGAGTATCTCCGACGCTACCTCTGGATGCGTGGGGCCTACGGCGTCCGAGTCTTCTATTACGAAACGCTATTCTCAGACTCGCCCCAACTTCGTGCTTTGATGGGTGGTGAATCCCATATGCGGTTAGAGCCCGACGACGGTTGGTACACACTCGACATCCGAGAGCACAAAGGCAATCTTCTTGTTCAGGTGTGGGCCACTGTGGTTGCAATTCCTCCGGAACGCTGTCCCGTTCAAAGTGCGGACGGTCTCTTGTGGCCGGGTATCATGGATCCGATGAGCCGCAATCGAGCCAACGCTCTCACCGATACCATGCCGGTTTATCTAGATGACCGATTTCTCGAACGATACGAGGAAAGCAGTCTCTTTACTACTGTTCCGGTTAATTTAGATGGGCAGTGGCTATGTAGTCCGTCGTATTTTGGGCAGTGGAGCTTCACGGATTGCCGCAGGATCGGCCGGAACATGGTAATGGTGCCAATGCGGGAACTATATAAGCCGAAGCCAGATCGCGAGATCCTCCATGCTCACGCTCATGTCCTCGATCCCGCCAAAGTGGCAGAATTCGCGGAGGATGAAGAACACATTGTCTCCAAGACCCGTCGCTTCGTAGACCAGTTACTACAGTTGGGCGCGCAACTTGAGGCCCTTGGTGCCGCTATCGAGGAGCCGAAGTCTGCGAACGAGATCGTCGGATTCTCTCGTGCGGAGTTGGCCGCCAATGGCTGGTTGAATTTCCCGAAGCTGCGTAATCTGGCTAAGGTTGCTCCTCTTGCCATGACGGAGCAAGCGTTTCTTTCTCGGTGCAAGAGTATTCACGAACTGTGGCAGTGCATTCCAAATGGTTTCGTACGTAAGCTCATCGTGCGGGCTGGACACACGAATTCAGATATCGAGGAATTGGGTAGTCTTAAGTTGCTACAAGCGCTATCGAACATCGTGGAGCGATTGAACGCGCATGGCGAGTGCTTGGATGCTTTTGGAACCGGAGCGACACTGGATGACGTGACGGCTCAAAACGCTGCCTTCGCTGCTTTGTTCGTCAACTATGACCTTCGCATAGCGGATGCTCACAATGTCGGCGACGTGCTCAGGAGTCTCGAAAAGCTCGGCTTCGACGTAGCTGCAGTGAACCAAGGCTATGGCCGCGCTCTCGACCATGTCTTTGATGGTGTGATTGAGGTCTTCTCGCATTTGAATAGAGGGCTTGCCAAACTGCTTCGCAGTTGATTGAAATTTGTGCCCAGCGCTTACGGATCAAGCCGGAGAAACAATTGCAGCTTCAAGTCGTGGATCTCTTCAACCGGACAGTCAAAAAGGGGGACAGTCACGTTCTCGTACCGTCCGTTCCAGTGTACGAAGCCCCGTGAATACGCTCAGGGAATGTCTGGGCCCAGTAACTGGACCACTCCGGCTCGATGTTCCAGCAGCCCCGTCTTGGGCTCGATCTCTCCCCGCTTCCAGCCGTCGAAGGCGGTCACCGGAAGAGTCCACGAAATGTTCTTCGACGAGTCCGTGATGAAGAGCTGCACACGATTCTCGCCCGGTTCTTGGTAGTGCCAGTCGGAGTTCACAACCAGCAGACGGCCGTCGGACAGTTCTACGATTCCGACGGCGATCAACAGCGGGAAGTGGGGAGCCGCATCCTCAGGGGTGAAGCTCCAAGTCTTTTTTCCGTTCGCATCAAACCGGATCAGGCCGAAACGGCCGCTGCAGAGGGTGGTGCCGTCGCTCAGCGTCTGGGCCAGGGCAGGCAGGCTCGGGACCGGCAGGGATCGGAGGACCTTGCCAGCGGAATCCACTTCCACGAATCTCTCCTCGGCACGCAGTGCAACCAGGTAGTTTCCCTCCGGAGTTCGACGCAACAGGTTGTAGCGGGTATGGAGCGTTCCTTCAGCAGGAACGGGGATCCGGTGCATAACCCGTCCGGTACCCGATTCCAATTCAAGAATGGCCTGCTCTTGGCTGTTGAGCACCGCCACACGGCCGTTGGGCAAGGGCAGGCAGGTCTTGACTTTGTTCTTTCCTTCGACCCGGTACTCCCACACCGTCTGCTTTTGGCGATTTATTTCCCGCACATAGCGGTGCGTTCCGTAGAGAATGTTTCCGTTGATGAGAGCCCAGCCGTCGTAGATCAGGTGGTCGAACTCTCCGGGAGATTGTCCGTCGAGCGGAGGGACGGTGAAGGACCACGAACAACGGCCATCGGATTCGATGATGTAGAGCCCTTCCGACGCGACCAGGAGGAAGCGTCCGATGCCTTCTTGATCCGGTTTCCCGAACCCAGCCCCCTCACTCCAGGCCGTCCGAGTTCCAAAAATAGTCAGGGCGGAAATCAGCAGAACAACGATGTTTTTCATATCTGAACTTGATGAATAGCCCTACACCCTTCGAGATTGCGAGTCAAACGAGAAAGTGGCCCCGTTCCCGTACCCTTGAAATCTGTACCGTTGATGAAATCGAGAAGGGGACAGTCACCATCACTTGAGAGAACATGGGAGTCTTCCCATGACGAGTGGCCTCAGGTCTGATGAACCGCTGGGTGGAGATCGGAGGTTCCAGAAGGAAGGTGGGAATTGACTGACGAATCGCGTAACCGCTTCGACAGAATTGCTGAGAACTATGCCACGAGCGAAGTCCACTCCATGAGCCCAACGATCAGGCTTCTTTATCAGCTCTTGAACCTGGAGGCTGGGGCATCCGTATGTGACGTCGCGTGTGGCGCCGGCCACTTGGCGCTGTCCTTTGCCACCGGTGCCGGGAGACTCGTAGGAGTTGACCCTGCTCCCAGCATGTTGGACGCCTTTCGGCGACTGGCAGCGGAGCGGGGGAGAGAGGTGGAGACGGTCGAGGCGTACGCGGAATCGATTCCCCTGCGGGGACACCAGTTCGACCTGGTCGTATCGCGGCTGGCCCCCCACCATTTCGATGATGTGGAGCGCGCGGTGGCGGAAATGGCTCGGCTCACGAAGATCGGCGGACGGGTGGCGATTATCGATCTCGAAGGACACGAAAACGCTGACATAGACGAGTTCAACCACAAGCTGGAGCTGCTTCACGATCCAACCCACGTTCGGAGCTACACGGCCGCGAGGTGGAGATCCATATTCGAGAGCAGCGGGCTGAAGGTGGAAGTGTTGAAGGATGGATTGTCTGAGCGACCTCAGGGGCAGACTGTACGCAGGTGGTGCGAGATAGCATCCTCTGGACCAGAGGCGGAAGCGGAGATCCGAGCTCGTCTGCAGAAGGCCCCGGGATCATTCCTTGAGGCCTTGAACATCAGGAGGAAGGGGGGAAACTTCCTGTTGCCTATACGGACTCTGTTGATCGTGGGAACCAGGGAGGCTGCCTAAGGGTAAGGGGACTAGCCAGTTGACCAGCATTCTGTGTGTTGCGAGTGGAGCGTCGTTCGGTCATGCGACTCTTGGCGTCACGATCATCCAAGCGAGACGGGGACCATCCAAGCTGTCAATGGCCATCGAAATTGTCAGGGCTTTGGCCATTGAAAATGTCAGGGTTTTCGGTCTGGCCCGAAAATGGGGAACACGCGAAAAAGGGGAACACGAAAAGGGACTGTCACCGTCTCTCGCGTTGATAACATCGCCACCAAGCCATAAATTACGGGAATCGGCGCGAGTGCCAATATGCTGAACGGGGGACGAGACCACATGCGACATCACGCAGACGGCGCACGACAACAGTCGCGGAGCCGCTCGGACATCACCTGCCGGACTCCCACGGTCTCATGACGTGTCTGTGAAGGGCACACGCACGCGTGCGATCTTGGGGTCGTTTGTCTTCTTCTGGATCGCTCCCGCGGTCGTCGCCGGCGTCGGCCCGTTCGCACTGTTCGGTTGGACTATGCAGCCACCGCTGCTCGGGCTCCCGGGCGAGCGGGTAGTGGGCGGCGCGGTGGTTGCCGCGGGTCTGGCCTGCCTGCTGGATTGCTTCGCCCGCTTCGCCCTTGAGGGGCGCGGCACACCCGCGCCGGTGGCGCAGACCGAAGTGCTGGTGGCGTCCGGCCTCTATCGATTCGTGCGAAACCCGATGTACGTCTCCGTGCTGATCATCATTTCAGGGCAGGCGCTGCTCTTTGGCCAGGCCCTGATGTTCGCGTACGCAGGGGTGGTGCTGGTCGCATTCCACCTGAACGTGCTGTTCTATGAGGAGCCGACACTCCGTCGAAGATTCGGTCGGTCATACGAGACCTATTTGCTGCACGTGGGTCGATGGTGGCCACGTCTGACGCCATGGCGCGGGTGAGGTGCGTCGGCCTCCTGACGGCGGCGGCGATGGTCGCCTTCGCCGCCAACTCGGTCCTGTGCCGCGCGGCGCTCGGGGGCGGGGAGATCGACGCGGCCAGCTTCTCATCGATTCGCCTGTTGTCGGGAGCGCTGGCCGTCTCGGCCATCCACGCCGTGCGTCGGAGAGAGCGCACGCCGCGCAGGGCGGGCTGGTTCTCCGCGGCGCTCCTGTTCCTCTACGCGGTTCCGTTCTCCTTCGCGTACAACACGCTCACGACCGGCACCGGCGCGCTGATCCTCTTCGCCGCGGTGCAGGCCACGATGCTCGTCGCGGGCCTGGCCTCTGGCGAGCGACCTCGCCTGCTCCAGTGGATCGGCCTGGCCGCCGCGCTCGGCGGCATGGCGTACCTGGTGCTGCCGGGAGTTACGGCGCCGTCTCCCACGGGCAGCGTGCTCATGGCGGTGGCCGGAATCGCCTGGGGGCTGTACTCGCTTCACGGCCGAGGTGCCGTGGACCCGCTGGGAGAAACCCGCGATAACTTCGTCCGCAGCGTGCCGATGGTCGCGGTGGTCAGCCTGCTGAGCGTGGGAAACTTTGAGCTAACGCCTGCCGGCGTGCTGCTCGCCGTCACCTCCGGCGCGCTGGCGTCGGGGGCCGGCTATGCGATCTGGTACACGGCGCTGGGCGGCCTCACCGCGACCTTCGCGGCCACAGTGCAGCTGTCCGTACCGGTGATCGCCGCGGCGGGGGGCGTGCTCGTCATGGGAGAGTCCGTCACCCTTCGGCTCGTGCTTTCCTCCGTGCTGATTCTTGGGGGCGTGGCGTTGGCGCTCCCGCGATCGCGGCGGACCGGTCCGTGAAAAGGTCGACCCTGCTGGCGGACGTCAGCGGCCAGGAGAGGGGGTTTTCCTTCCCCCGCTCTCCCTGGCCATGGGTCGTGGTTGGTGCGAAAGAGGGCGCCTGAAAGACGCCCCTCCAATGGGGGACAGGAATGTCCCCCTTCCTGGCACTTCAGTCGTGGCACGTCGACATCAACGTCTTCCCAGACTCCGTGAACGCAACGGTGAAACTCGGGCGATCCGGTCGAAGTCGCGGTCGTGGTGCAACAGAGTCAAGTCGTTCCTGATCGCGCAGACCGCGATCAGGCAGTCGACACTTGAACGCACCGTGATACCGATACGACGCGCCAAGCGGTACAGGTCGACCGCCTCGTCGAACACTGCCGTCTCCAACGGCGCCTCGACGAGCGGAAACGCGTGCATTGCCTCTCGTGCAATCCGGAACGCTCTCTCGTCGCGGAAGCCTTGGAGCACCTCCTGCATGACCGGAAGACAGGTGACGACTTCGTCCAGGTGGGCTACCGATTCGAGGTGGACTCGGGCGGGCCGTGCAAACACCTCGATCCAGACCGAGGTGTCAACGAGGTACACGGCCGGTTCCGTGCTCAGGCTCAAGTTGGCTGCACAGTCGGTCGTTGCGCATCTCGGCCAAGTCCCCCTCCCAAAGGCCCGAACCGGCCAGTTGCAAAATGCGACCTGCCTTTGCCCTGCGAACGAATTCCGTCATCGCTCGTGTCACAGCTTTCGAGTAAGTGCGCTCGCCGCTGAGCCGTAAGGTTTCTTCCAGAAGTCGCTCATCAAGCACAAGATGTGTACGTTTCATGTGTAAAATGTGAATCCACGACGCGGAAGTTGTCAAGTGTCGAGAGGTCAAGCGAGAAGGGGACAGTCACTTTTTCTGATGTGTTTTCGCGAAGGAAGTCGTGTAGTAGGCTAGTCGGCAACTCGAAACGCTGCCAGGCAATGGCAATTTCGGCAACGATATTTGGGGCATGACTCATGAAGACCGGCTTCGCGAGCGGAAGAGAGCTGACGCCTCCGGAACTGGAGTTCCACGTTGGAGAACTTGGGGAGCAGGGTTACACCATCATTCCGGACGCTCTCGACGCCGAGTTTCTGGCTCCAGCCATTGAGGCGGCCGAAGACATCTACCAGCGGGAGAGCGAAATCGCTCTGCGCCTGGGGACTTCGTCCGAGCACTGCTGGTCCGCCCACTGCATCGTGGGCAAGCACCCTTGCTTCGAAACCTTCTACCTGAACCCGCCGGTCCTCTCCGTGTGCCGTGAGTACCTGGGTGAGGACATGGTCCTGTACGACGCAACGGCGCGTTCGATTCGACCCAGCGAGGGCAGGGAACCCGGGCGCGGGTTTCAGATTCACGCCGACCGGTCTCCATTCAGCATCGTGCCCTTCGAGGGCGGCAAGCACTACCCGATGGCGATCAACGTTGCCTGGGCGGTCGTGGACTTCACCGCCGAGAACGGCGCTACCCTGGTCTGGCCCGGCACACACAAATCCTGTCAGATCCCCGACCCGGACGCCGACTCCCCGGGATCCCACCAAGCGGTCGTTCCCGCGGGTACGGCAATCGTTTGGGACGCGGCGCTTTGGCACGCCAGCGGCATCAACCGCAGCGACCACGTCCGGCATTCCATCCTGGCCTTTTTCCAACGCTGGTGGGTCAAGGGGATGATCGACAACGCTCGCGTCATTCCGCAGAGCGTGCAGGACCGCCTCCTCCCGGAAATGCGGAAGCTGCTCGGCCTCGAGGAGACCATCCCCGAGTACACGGAGGTTCGCGCCCTCTCTTCCGAACAGATCAAACGACTGACACCCTGGGAGAAGGACGTGCTGGGGATCGGGACCTACTGAGGTTCCGCGGCACCCGTTCGTTCGCCTGGTGGATTTGCTTCTTCAACCCAACATAGAATTCCGAGTACGGAGTACAAGCGTAAGGTAGTCGCGTGATCCTTTTCGTAATTGCCCTCAGCCTGCTCGGAGCCCCCGAGGAACCCAGTCAGAACCGTGTCAACTTCTTCGAAAAGAAGATCCGTCCGGTTCTGGCGGCGCGCTGCTACCAGTGTCATTCGGCGGAGGCCGACCGCGCGGGAATGCTGTTTGGGAAACTGCAGCTCGACACGCGGGAGGGTGTCGAGCAAGGCGGGTCGCGGGGCCCCGCCGTCGTGCCGGGACGACCCGACGAGTCCATTCTGATCGAGGCCCTCAAGCACACCGATCGCAGCTTGGCGATGCCGCCCGGCGGCAAACTGTCCGACTCGGTCATCGCTGATTTCGTCCAATGGGTGACCCTCGGCGCGCCGTATCCGAGAGATGCGCAGGCCGCCGATACCCAGGAATCGGATCTCGAATCAGGACGCCGATACTGGGCCTTCCACCCCCTGCGTGCTGTGGACCCACCTCAGATCTCGGCGGCAAGTTCGGACGAGGCCGCGTGGATGGACTCGCCCATCGATCGTTTTCTCCTTGCCAAGCTGCACGAGATGCAGTTTCGCCCGGCGCAGGAGGCCGATCGGCCCACCCTGCTTCGCCGCGCCTACTTCGACCTGATCGGTCTGGCGCCCGCCCCCGAAGAAGTGGAGGCGTTCGTTCGAGATCCTGCCGCGGATCCCTTTCGCGAACTCGTTGACCGGCTGCTCGCCAACCCGCACTACGGAGAACGGTGGGGACGGCACTGGTTGGATGTGGCTCGTTTTGGCGAGAGCAAAGGCGCCCATGAGGGGGACAACGCCATTCGAGAGGACGCGTATCGATACCGCGACGCCGTGATTCGCGCCTTCAATGACGACCTGCCTTACGATGAGTTCGTCCGCTACCAGGTTGCCGGTGCTCCGAAGGGCGTCCACGCCGCACTTCGGGACCTGAACATGTTCGTTCAGATGGGAACCAGCCTGGGCACGACCGAAAACCCCAACGAGCGCAAGTTTCACCGCCTCGACGACATGGTGTCGGCGACCGGCCAGGCGTTCCTTGCCATGACGGTCGGGTGTGCGCGGTGCCACGACCACAAGATCGACCCGATTACGGCCGAAGAGTACTACCAGTTGACGGCCGTATTCTTCGACGAAGCTGAGGAAGAGCCGGATGCGGGGGGCAAGTTTGTCGCCCTCGCAGTGACCACACCCCATCTACTGGCCGCCGGCAGTTGGGAGAGCCCCGTCAAGCCGGTCGAGCCGGGGTTCCTACGCGTCTTGATGGGGGACGGGCGCAGCGCGGAGGATTGGCGGCCCCGTCCCGAGGCCGCAGATGGCCCCGAGGCGCAGCTTGAAGCGCCGAAGCTTCGGATGCTTGCCAACTGGCTCACCGACGTGGAGCATGGCGCCGGCGGATTGCTGGCCCGGGTGATCGTCAATCGTCTCTGGCAGCATCATTTCGGGCGCGGCATCGTCAGCACTCCGAACGATTTCGGCAAACTCGGCACCGAGCCCACACATCCCGATCTGCTGGATTGGCTCGCTTCCCAGCTCATCCGGGAAGGCTGGCGGCTGAAGCCGATCCACCGGCTGATCATGAACAGCGCCGCGTACAAACAGGCGGCCGGCACGAATCTGGCTCAGACCCGGCAGGATGCCTACAACGAGTACCTGTGGCACCGCAGGCCCGTGCGCATGGAGGCGGAAATCATTCGCGATCACATGCTGAGCGTCTCCGGAGCTCTGCGCCCCGGCCTGTACGGGCCCAGCATTCCCATCGGCAACCGCAAGAACCCGTTCAAGGACACGCCAGACACCTGGCGCCGGTCGGTCTACCTCATGGCGGCGCGCCTCAACCTCCATCCGGTGTTGAAGATCTTCGACCCGCCCGACAATACGCAGAGCATCGGCCTTCGTGACGTCAGCACGACCCCGAGCGGCACCGCCTTCATGCTGAATGCGCCATTCGTGTGGGACCAGGCGGAGCGCTTCGCACAACGGGTGCGGGAAAGGGTCGGAGACGACCCCGGCCGGCAGATCGAGGCGGCCTACGGGATCGCTCTTTCCCGGCAACCGACCGCGGAAGAACGCGAGATCGGCCTGTCGTTTCTCGGTCAACGGCTCGCCGGCGCGTCGGAGGAAAGCGGGCAGACCGGGTCCCCGGATGCACCAGGCCCATTGGTGCAGTACTGCCATTCGCTCATGAACCTGAACGAGTTCATCTATGTTCACTGACGCAGCCTGCGGAGCGGGACCGGTTGGCCCGGACCGCCGTGGGTTTCTCAAGGAACTCGGCCTGGGCAGTATCGCGCTGGCCAGCCTGGTCGCGGACCAGAAGGCGAGCGGCGCAGGGGCCGTGCCGGCGGTTGATCTCAGCGATCCACTCGCTCCCCGGCAGCCACACTTCACTCCCAAGGCAAGGAACGTCATCTTTCTGTTCATGGTCGGTGGCGCAAGCCAGATCGAGACGTTCGATCACAAGCCGCTTCTGGAAAAGTACGGCGGAAAAGAGGCCAAGGACATCTTCCCCAAAGAGGACCTGGACGGCCTGAATCCGTCAAAGACGTTCTACAGCTCGAAAATCGTACCGCCGGTGTTCTCTTTCAAGCGCTATGGCCAGAGCGGCGCTTGGGTCAGCGAGATCTTCCCGCATCTGACGAAGGTGGTCGACGACATCACATTCATCAAATCGATGTATGCCGATGTGCCGATTCACGGCCCCGGCCAGATCCTCATGCACACGGGCTATTCCAGGCAGGGCCACCCCAGTCTTGGTTCCTGGGTGACCTACGGGCTGGGGACGGAAAACCGGAACATGCCGGGATTCGTGGTGATGACGGACGGACGGTCCGACGGTGGGCGCGCGCTTTACGATTCCGGATTCCTCCCCGGTTACCACCAGGCCACGCTGGCGGACGTCACGCCCGGGAATCCGCCGGTGCCGCATATCAAGGCACCGTCGTTTCTGAACCCGGGGCAGCATCGCCAGCAGTTGAACCTGTTGCGGAAGTTGAATCTCCTCCACCGCGGGATGCATCCAACGCAGCCCGAGCTCGACGCTCGCATCGCTGCCTTCGAAACGGCGTTTCGCATGCAGATGGAAGCGCCGGGGCTCTTCGATATCAGCAACGAGCCGGACTCGTTGAAGGCGCTCTACGGCGACACCGACTTCGGAAGGAAGTGCCTGATGGCGAGACGCATGGTGGAGAGCGGAGTCCGTTTCGTGGAGATTCTCGACGGCGCCCACGGGCGGCAATGGGACGCCCACGGCAACCGCGGCGGGCTCATCAAGAACCACCGCACCAACGCGGCGCGCACCGATCAGGGCATCACCGCGCTCATCATCGACCTGAAGTCACGCGGCCTGCTGGACGAGACTCTCGTCGTCTGGGCCACCGAGTTCGGCCGCACGCCGTTTGAGGAGGCGGACAGGTCACTGACCAAAACAACCCTTGGCCGCAGCCATCACCATTACGGCTTCACCATGTGGATGGCGGGCGGCGGCGTCAAGCGGGGGATCACCTATGGCGCCACCGACGAACTCGGCATGCACGCCATCAAGGACCGCGTCTCGCATCACGATCTCCACGCCACCATCCTCCACCTCCTGGGCCTCGATCACGAACGGCTCACCTACCGCCACAACAGCCGCGACTTCCGCCTGACCGACGTCTACGGCAACGTCGTCCACGACATCATCGCCTGATCGGCCGAGGAGGGGCGATTTCCAATCGCCCTCTGGGACCGGCGGCTTTCTTGCCGCCGACCGGGACCGGCGACTTTCTTGTCGCCGTCTTCCGCGTGAGAAGGGGACCGGGAATGGGACAGTCCCCTCCTCTCTCCTGTACAATACCGCCACACCCTCACGAGCCTGAGCGGGTCCATCCATGTTGAATGACGCAAACAACGGAACTCGACCGATCGGTTGGGATCGCCGCGGTTTCCTCAAGGAACTCGGCCTGGGCGGCATCGCTCTGGCCAGCCTGCTCACGGACGAGACGGCAATCGGTGCGCCGGCCGTTCCCGCGGCCGATATCAGCGAGCCACTTGCACCCAGACAGCCACACTTCGCTCCCAAGGCCAAGAACGTCATCCTCCTCTTCATGGTCGGCGGCGCAAGCCAGCTTGAGACCTTCGACCACAAGCCGCTTTTGAACAAATACGCCGGCAAACTGGCGCGAGAAATCTTCTCCAAGGAAGACCTGGAAGGCCTGAACCCGGAGAAGGACTACACGAACACGCGTATCGTGCCGCCCGTGTTCTCCTTCAAGCGCTACGGCCAGAGCGGCGCCTGGGTCAGCGAAATCTTCCCGAACCTGACGAAAGTGGTCGACGAAATCGCGTTCATCAACTCGATGCACACCGATTCGGCGATTCACTCCACCGGACAGATCCTCATGCACACGGGTTATTCCGTACAGGGGCACCCCAGTCTTGGCTCCTGGGTGACCTACGGGCTGGGGACGGAGAACCGGAACATGCCGGGATTCGTGGTGATGAAGGACGGCCTTCCGTCCGGCGGGCACGCGCTATACGATGGCGGATTCCTCCCGGGAGTCCACCAGGCCACGTTGGCGGACGTCAAGCCCGGGAAACCGCCCGTGCCGCACATTGCGGCGCCGAAATTTCTCACCCGGGGCCAGCAGAGCAAGCAATTGGACCTGGTGCGCAAGTTGAATCGCCTCCATCGCGGCATGCACCGCACCCAACCCGAACTCGACGCACGTATCGCCGCATTCGAGACGGCGTTTCGCATGCAGATGGAAGCGCCGCAACTCTTCGATATCCGGAACGAACCGGAGTCGGTGAAGACGCTCTACGGCGACACCGAATTCGGGAGGAAATGCCTCACGGCAAGACGGCTGGTGGAGAGCGGCGTCCGTTTCGTGGAGATTCTCGACGGCGCCCACGGGCGGCGGTGGGACGCGCACGGCAACCGCGGCGGGCTCATCGACAACCACCGCACCAACGCGGCGCGCACCGATCAGGGCGTCACGGCCCTCATCATGGACCTGAAGTCACGCGGTCTGCTGGACGAGACTCTGGTCGTCTGGGCCACCGAGTTCGGCCGCACGCCGATGGAGGAGGCGCGCACGGAGGAATCCCTCGGCCGTGGCCATCACCACTACGGCTTCTCCATGTGGATGGCGGGCGGCGGCGTCAAGCGGGGGATCACTCATGGCGCCACTGATGAGCTCGGCATGCACGCCATCAAGGACCGCGTCTCGCATCACGATCTCCACGCTACGATCCTCCATCTGCTGGGCCTGGATCACGAACGGCTCACCTTCCGCCACAACAGCCGGGATTTTCGCCTGACGGATGTCTACGGCAATGTCGTGCACGAGTTGATTGCCTGATACCGCGAGAGAAGGGGCAGCTAACCTTTTCTACTCAACCGCCAACCACTCCAAATCTGCGCCGTGAGGGTGCGCGAATCCGAGGATATTCGCGTTCTGGTTTCCGTCGTGGGCGATGGACCGACCCAGTAAGAACTGAAGTGGTGCTGGCGGCGGCGCAAATGACGAGATATGTGGAGACCCCCAGGAACCTTCGTTCGATATCCAGACGATATCCCGGTGTCGCGAGAGTTCTGTGATGATCTGAGCAAAGGCTTGACGGCGCTCAGGGCCCACGTAAGGAAACACTGCGGAATGGAATACGACCAGTGTCGCGTCGGCCGGCGCCTCTTCCAAGGCATTCGGCAATTCATCAACCAGGTCGCCGTGACGAACCGACAGTGACTGTTGCCTTCCCACTTCAATCGCCGCTGTCAATCGTTCGCGCCGGGCGAGGTGGTCGGGCCAGACGCAAGCCAATAGCCAACGGACGTCAGAAGGATCATCAAGATCGACCGGCGCCGTGTCGAGTCCACAACGCCACACAATCTGCGGAACCGTGATCCGGGGACGTAAACTCCCACGCAAACGACAACGTAGACGGACTGGAGACTCGCTGTCGCCAATTTGATGTGATCCGTAGTCGTATCTGTACTTGTCCAGCAGCAGGCAGAGTCCCGCGCTCGCACCTACCTCTACGAGTGCCAGAGGTCCTGCCGGCATGGCCGGCAACAATACCGCACAGCGGCCCACCTCATTCGTCTGTGTTCGGCGCGATCTCATGAGCTGAAAGACTTCGATTTCATGCTTCTTGACGAAGCGACTCAGTTCCGAGCGGCTCATCGGCATTTCTCTCGGACCGGTCAGGTATTGCACCGACGCGAAGAACAGGTTGGGCTGTTGGTCTGGCATCAGGGAGATGAACTTGGGCAGGAAATCGTCTTGTACCACAGCGTGGGAAAGCCGGAAGTAGGCGGCGGAATACCCCTTGCACTCCTCCTCCGCAAACCGCCGAAATCGCAGCCGAACGCGCTCAGTGGTGTAGCTCATCCGAGTTCAGCAGGGAAACGAGCGAGAAAAGAGGACAGTCACCACGATGGGTGGAGGCGCCTACAGTTCGCGCCGGAAAGTGGTTGTCGTGCAGGCGGGCACGTAGCGCTGGACGGTGGGTGGTCTCGCTTGCACGGGCACGCATCTGCGAGGCGTCGTACGAGGCCCGCATCCTCAACAGCATATCCATGCTCACGCCAAAGGCCTTTTCGATGCGCTGGGCCATCTCCGGCGACAGCGCAGCCTTGCCGTTAAGCAAATCCGAAAGCGTTGGCCGGCGAACTCCCAGGATCTCGGCGACGTTCGTCACAGTCAGACCCAACTCCTCCATGATCTCCGTACGGATGAAGTCGCCCGGATGGGAAGGGGTCATGGTCACTTTGGTGCCATTGGTCGCCATCAGCGGTAGTTCTCCAAGATCAAGCGGTCGATGTAGCCGTCCTCTTGTTCAAACGTGATCCGCCAATTGCGCACGGGAAAAGGGGATAGTTACCTCCTCGATTCATTCCTGAGGACACAAATCCTGTGCGACTATCGCGCCCTCTGGTGAGGAATGGGAGTTAAGCGACCGTCGACAGCCGCTCCACGTTGATCTGATCGGCTTTCTTCATCGCCTGCGCCAAGTCGTAGGCTGCCTGCAATCGGTACCAAGTGTTCGCGTCTCCACCGAAGGCTTTGTCAAGGCGGATCGCCATCTCCGGTGAGATCCCCGAATGGCCGTTGACCACGTCGGACAACTGCTTGCGGCTGACCCCGAGCTTCCTAGCGGCTTCCGTCACACTCAGTCCCAATGGTTCCAGGCAATCGTGACGGACGGAAAAACCGGGGTGGGGTGGGTTTTTCATCGGCATGTCATGGTTCTCCTGCAGTGGTAATTGACCAAGTCTACGTCAGTGGCATCCGCGCCCGCGAAGCGAAAGACGATGCGCCAGTTACCGGACACGGTTACCGCCCAATAACCGGCAAGATCGCCTTTCAGAGGATGCAGCCGGAAACCCGGCAGATCCATGCCGATGGGAGCCGTCGCCTCGTCGAGACGTGCCAAGATACGCTCCACCGTGGCAACGGATGCTGGCGCCACCCGCTGTCGGTCTCCTTTCTCGAGGAGAAGGCGGAGATCCTTGGGACGTAAGCGGACAACTGCTTGTAGAGTGTAGCCGGTCAGTGCCCAGTCCGTAATTTCGACTATTTCCACGCGCCTCCACGCTGGGCGCTCCAAGCAGATTCGTCCAGGCGCCGACCGAAAACCTGCCGAATCTCTCGCCGCCGGGGGAACTACGGGGGAACCAGACCAGGCGGGGGGGAAAAGGGGACAGTCACCTTCATCACTCTCTACGGCGAACCATACTTTGTGGTCCGGACGGATTTTCTCGGTTCACAAAATCGCGGTTCGCGGGTCATATAGGGAAAAGGGGCTGGCGAGCACGATCCGGTTCGACCTGCTCCCGGTGGCCAAACGACATGAAGGTATTCGCAAAGAGACCGGCCGATATAAGCGCCAAGGCCATAGACGATTATGGACGGTTGGTCCTCAAGGTCGCCTACAGGATTGTCCCGAACGCCGACCAGGCTCAGGAGATCTTCCAGGAGACCTTCCTCCGCTTCCACGCCGCTTGCACGCGCGGCGAGGTGATCGACTATCCCAAGGCATGGCTCTGTCGAGTAGCTACCAACGTCGCCTTCGACGCGCGGCGCCGGCAGCGAACAATGCTTGGCATAGAAGAAGACACGGCGGTGGTAGACAGCGCCGACAACAACGCAGAGCGTCGCTTGCTCTTGGACCGGGTGCGCGACCTGGCAGCCGATTTGCCCGAGCGCCAGCGCAGCGTCTTTGCCCTGCGCAACTTTGAGGGATGGACCTACGCCGAAATTGCCGCGCAACTGGGGTGCAGC
This sequence comes from Acidobacteriota bacterium, assembly GCA_965231825.1. Classification (GTDB taxonomy): domain Bacteria; phylum Acidobacteriota; class UBA6911; order RPQK01; family JAJDTT01; genus JAJDTT01. The sequence continues at coordinate 1,677,264 of OZ246889.1, forward strand.
GCGGATTCGGCAAGGTCCAGCGAGTACAAGGCCCTGAAGAAGATCCGAACCTGGATGGGCACGGACTGAGAGGACAAGAGCAATGGACAGAATCGATTTTGAGAGAAGACTGAGCGACTACGTGCGGGGCGAGTTGCCGGATACAGTCGCGCGGGAATTCGATGACTATCTTGTCGCTCATCCCGAAGCGGCCGGCGACGTAGAGGCAGCACGCACCATTCTGGAACTGAGTGCCGACATCAGCGCGTCGGAGCCACCCAGCCCACTCCTGGCTGCGGCCCGTAGCAGCACTCTGAAGGCAATTCGCTCGGAGCATGAGCAACCGCGGCAGTCGGGATTTTGGCTTGCGTTGCCGCGACCGGCCTGGATGTCGGCACTTGCTGTCGCACTGGCCGGCCTGTTTCTCGGCGTACTTTGGCGCGGAACATCCACGCTGGCGTGGGCGCAGGTGGTCGAGGAAGTGCGCAAACTCTCTTCGGTGCACACCGTGGGCTGGTTCCGCGGGGAGAGGGGCGAGCGCGTGCCTGTGAAGCACTGGTTTCAGGCCCCGCACTTTTTCCGTGCCGAGATAGATACCGGCCTGTCACGGCAGGTAGTTCTGTCCGATGACAAGTCCGTGTCCATGAACATCGAGGGCGCCTGGTACCGCAGGAACCTACCCTGGCCCGGCGCGTGGTCCGTCGACAAAGTCAGCAAGAATCTGGTCCTGCCCGGACGCGAACAACTCAAGGAGTTGTCGTATCAGATCGATCGAAAGGACCGGGGACAGACAGTGCTTTTTTCGATCTGGCAACGCTCCTCGTTGGGCAGGAAGACACCGTCGGACATCCGATTTGAAATCGAAGTCGACGTGCAGACGCGATTGCCCAAGCACTCCCGCGTTTATTTGGACAGGGGCCAGCAAGAATGGGATCTGGTCAACGAATTGAACTATCGGGACTACGATGTACCGCTTGCTGACGAGTTCTTCGAGGTCGCCGATGATGCTGTCCAGACGGCTCCCATGAGTGTATTGAAAGCAGACCCGTTGGGCAAAGCGTTGGCTCCATTTGGGCCGTTGCACAACAGGGTGTTTTTCATGCCGCTGGAGGGGATGGAAATCGTGGTCCACCCTCCCTCGAAAGATCCGACCAAGGGGCGCCAAGGTATGTCGGCCCGTGTGAGCGGCGGAGTCGCGAGCTACGAATTTCACCGTACGCCGTTGACTGAGATCGCTCAGATTCTTGGAGACAGGCCGGTGGAGACTTTAGATTCGGTGTGGTCTGAAAGGCGCTACTCGGCGCGGATTGCCCACCGAATCAATATTGACCCCGTCGAGCGGGTGAAACGTCTTGGCCAGCGCTTCGGTTTTGTCGCCGCTTTGAAGGAGCGGCAGGGAACCAGGATCCGCTGGATCTTTACCCAGGATGGAACCGATTTTCCGATCAGCGCTACGGGGGAAGAATCATTCAGCACCAATGGGAAAAACCTTCACGGCACAGGGGTCCCGCTTTTTAACGCGATCCAAACCATGCTCATTAATGCGGCACACAATGATCTAGCGAAGGGCTACAACGAGCTTCTCGACGAAGTCGAGATGAAATGGGAAGGTGCGGCGATGTCCAATCCCTTCCACCGCAGAGTGGACATTTCCGTGGATTTCTCCGATGGCTGGGAGGTGGCCCTCAAATACTTGCGCGAAAACTTCGGAGTCAACATGGATCGAGTAACCGAACCCACGACCTACGAGGCACTCGTGTTGTCCCCCCGCAACGAATCCGACTGAACCCCGGCGAGAGAGCCGGAGAAGGGGACGGGTCAGGAAAAGGGGACCAGGAAAAGGGGACAGTCACTTTTTCAGGGGTGCTCAGCGGCACGGGTGCACGCCGAGGCGCTCGGCGGCGAAGCAGATCAAGATCTCGGAAGAGTCGACGGCGCCGCTTCCTGGGCATTTCATGCCCTCAAACGCCTCCCGAAGCAGTCTCGCGTTCGGACCTCAGATGCCTTGAGACATCGGGGCCCGACATCATCTCATGACCGATACACTCGTAGCCCCCCGACTGCAACAGCGCGTCTGCGATGCTTGCGAACTTCCATAGACACGCTCGAAAAATGAACGGTCCGAAACTGACACGGTTGATCCCTAACGCCGCCATCGTGTCGAGCGGTGCAGCGGCCGGTGTAGCGAGGGCGTTCAGCGGCAGGGTGATTCGTGACCGCAGCAGGGTCAGAGTCTCCACGTCGCCCGGGCCAATGGGGTAGATGCAGTCGGCTCCGGCCTGACCGTAGACCTCAGCGCGTGCCACGGCCTCCTCGATTCTTTCCTCGTCGGTGGAAAACCTGTCCGACAGAAATGAGTCCACTCGCGCGTTGATCACGAGATCCAATCCCAGAGCGGCGGCAGTTTCCCTGACCGTAGCAATGCGGTGAGCCTGTTCATGTACCGGCCGCAGCGGTCCGCCTTCTTCGAGGCTGTCCTCGATATTCAATCCCGCCGCTCCGGTATCGATCAACTCCCGGATCGTGTCCTCCAAATCGGACATGGAAGCACCGTATCCGGATTCCATGTCGGCGGTGACGGGGACAACTACGGCGCGACAGACCCGCCGCACGACATCAAGCATTGTCCGGCGGGTGATCTTCTCGCCGTCCTCGAACCCGAACGACGAAGAAATCGCAGCGCTGGCGGTCGCGACGGCCGGATAGCCCTTGTAAGCCAGCACCCGGGCGCCGATCGGATCCCAGATATTCGGAAGCAGGAGCATGCGAGACTCTGTATGGAGATTTCGTAGCGTTCGTGATTTGCGGCGCTGCTCAATGGTCGTCATTTACGTCTCCCCGGAATCCACCGTCACCGACCGTCATGCCGCGCGCACTCGGCCACGGGGCGCAACAACTGCCGTCCCGTCCCAACCGGTTGGTGGATTCGGTATGTGAACTATACTGGTTTTCCCGCCGATAGAATGAAGCTGTCAACCGCCATTCCGAGCCTCGCGGAATCCGTCTCGATGGATCGGCACAGTTCAGCGTGCGGGATTTGAGCTTCTTGCCTCTCTCCCAGGAACCGGGAGTGAACAACCCCCGCTCCCAACGTCCTTCCCTATAGTGAACCTCCGTGCCCCCTTACGACATCCAATAATGGGGACCCGGGAAATGGGGACGACCCGGGAAATGGGGACAGTCACGTTCTCGTGAGATTAAACGAGCCCTGACAGCGTTGCAGAAGCGTGGGCTGGTAGTTCCAACTGGTCACGGTCGGGGGGCGTTGTGGACACCTGTACGAGATCAATAGGCTATTGGATAGCATTGGGGTTCTAAAAGGGTCTTATTAGTTCTAAAGGGGTCCTATTGAGATCTAAAGAGGTCTTATCGAGTTCCAAGTTCCTTGGCCATGGACACCGACACGCCCACGACTGGCACAACTGTCCGCTACGGAGGTCTGCCATGAGACTGATCCAGATTTTCTGCTGCTCTCTTCTCGTCATCGCTTCGTCCTGCTCGGGTCCCACCGCTCCCGATCCGGAAACGGCCCGCAAGCTCTATGAGGAGGCCATCTCTCTCGATCGGGGCGATGACGCCGATCGAATGCTGGAACTTTGCCGGCAGGCAGTCGAGCACGACCCGGAGTTCACCGAAGCGCACCGGGAGATCATCCGCCTCACTGAGGACAAGGACCCACTCCGCCAGGAGTACGGAGCGCGCGTCCGGGAGAATCCGGACAGCGCCGTCTTCCACTACCTGCTCGGCGAAGTCACCGAAGGCGACACGAAGCAGGCCTATTACGAGAAGGCGATCGAGCTGGATCCCGGCTCCCCTTGGGGCTATCTGGGTCTGGGGGAGTTGCTGGAAAACCGCCGGTCCTTCGACGAGGCAGTCACGAACTACCTGAGGGTCTTGGAGTGCGAGCCCACGAATGAACCTGGCCATCGGGGACTGGCGCGAACTTACGGTTTCATGGGCCGCCGGGAGGAGGAAATTGACGCCTACCGGAAAATGATTGCGGAACTACCGGACGTTGCCCGCGGCTATTGGGGACTCAAGCGCGCCTACGAGAAGGCAGAGCAAGAGAATGAGGCCGCAAGTCTCTTGCAGCAGATCTATGAGCGGTTCAGGTCCGATCCCCGCAATGGGGGCCTTGCGCTGTACGAGATAGCGGATTCTTTGGGGAACCAGGACGAGAAAGTCCGGCTCTGGCATCGCTTCATCGAAGACTACCCCGCGGGCCCCAATATTGTGCACGTCTACGATTCCCTCTTGAAACACTACGTGGAAACGAACCCGGAGAAGGCGGAATCCCTCGCCCGGGAGTGCCTGGAGAAAGAGGAAATTCCGGATGACAGGAGGCTTAAGAACTACGCCTACCGAGCCTTGTTCAAGCTCTACTGGAACGCCGGAGACGCTGAGAAGGAAGCACGACTGGTAGAGGAACTCCTGGAATCGGGTTATCCGAATCCGATGGCCTATACGCACGTCGCGGGTCACTATGCGAAAGAGGGGCAAACTGAGCTTGCGGTCCGGTTCCTTGAACGGGCTCTCGATTTCGCGAACCCGGACAGTGTCCACGGGACCGTTCTCTTTACCAGCAGGAAGCCGGGCCGAGAGCTGCTGGTAGAAGTGGCCGGAAACGTGCGAACTGGCGTTTCCTACGAATTGGGCGAGCTGCTGAACAAGACAAAGAAGTATCAGGAGGCAGTCGAGGTACTTCTGCCCGTGGTAGGCGTGTGGGATCGTCTGGGGGACCGAATCCATTTTGAACTTGCCGTTGCCTACGAAGCCACTGGCCAGCACCAAGAAGGGCTGAAGCACTACGCCGCTTCTCTGATTGATTATCTGCACGATCCCGCCCGGAAACCGCTGGAATCCCTGTTCGCAAAGGTGCACGGTTCGATTGAAGGTCTAAGCCAGTACGTCCTCGACCACGTGACTCAGCCCAAGACCGGGAGAAGCGTGGTCCTCAGCGCTCCGACCGCGCTGAGTCTGGACGAGGCAATACTGAAGGCGCGCGGGCTGTCCTCTGGCGAGGCTCCGGAATTCAATCTGGAGACTCTGGGTGGCGACAACATCAGCTCGGCGGACCTCAAGGGCAAGGTCGTCGTCCTCGACTTCTGGGCCACGTGGTGCGGACCGTGTATCGATGAACTTCCCCAGTTCCAGGCAACGGTCGATCGATGGGCAGACCGGTCCGAAGTCGTCTTTCTTGCCGTCAGCGTGGACGAGGATGACGACGTGGTCCGAAGGTTCATGACCAAGAACGAATACGATTTTCCGGTCGCCAGAGACGGCGAGGTCGACGACGATTTCGGAGTGTCCGCGATACCGACGATCGTGCTCATCGGTCGGGAGGGCCGGATTCAGTACCGCCACGTGGGGTTCGATTCAGAGGTAGACTTGACTCAGAAGCTGAGTGACGAGATCGATTTTCTGCTGGGCGTGGGGGTGTCCTGAACCGGGCGGGAACGTGACAGTCCCCTACCCAAGGGATTCGCTCCGCTCCACTTTTCAATAGGAGGGGACATTCCTGTCCCCCCGGGGAGTGGGGGTAGGAAAACCCCCACTCCCATTTCACTCCTGAAGAACCTCCGTCGGCCGGGCCAGGACCTCAAGCTGATCCAGGTCGAACTCCTTGTAGAGATCCCGGCAGAAAAGCCCGGGAGCCTGCTGATAGGTGACGGGGACGGCGTACAGATGACTCATGCTGTCCATTCCCTGGCGTATCCGAACCTGCGAAAAGATCTCGGGTCTCAGGGCCGCGGCCACCAGTTGGGCGGCTCTGATGCCGAGCGGGCGCTCTCCCAGGGGAGCCAGCAGTTGCCCGTACAGCGCCGAAGGGGGACGGCTGACCGTCCAGGCGGCCATCGATTTGTTCTTGCTTTCCTCCAGAAGTTGATTCAGGGCACGATCGTTGGCTTGTGAACCCTCGGGCCGCAACGGGCCTTCCGGGGCGGCATTGCCTGTGAAGATCAGATCCAGCGCCAGGACCTGTTCTCTTAATTTCCGAGATTCGGTCTCCCATTCCCGGGCGCTTTGAGGAGTGGGCAGGGGAGGCACCCGCTCCATCAGGTACTGGCGCAACTGGAATTCGACTGTCTCGGGAGATTGAACGGGCAGTTCGAGGATCGCGCTCACCTGCTCGGTGGTCTGCGCGGAGGCCAGCGCGGGAGGAAGGAAAAAGAGAAGGAGTAATGCGAATCTCGTCGCTTCCGCCTCCTGGTGAATCAGGAGTCAGCGGCCGCTCGCGGAGCCGCTGGAGAGGCTATTTCCAGGTGACTTCCATGGCGAAGAAGTGGTCGAACACCTCCCGCTTAGGATGGTTGGCCTCGTTGGTTTCGGGACTGCGGATGTAGAAGTCCAGTTGCTGGAGGGCCGGGTTCACGGCGCCGGCCTCCGAACTCTTCCCGTCGAGAGGGTAGCGAACCAGCAGGTTCCGGTCGCGCATCCCCTGGGTGACCATGAAATGGATCTGGTAGTCCTGGTAGAGCGGCTTCCCGTTCAAGGTGGCGGAGCCGATCCCCCAGCCGGCCACGTAGAGGATGCTCTTGGGCCAATTGGCGTCGCCGCAGCCGGAATCGCCGTGCTCGAAGAGCCAAGAGGCGATGCCGCCGTCCTGGCACGGTGAGAATTCCTTGAATTCTTCAAGGTCGATGACGTAGCGGCCCTCGGGCAGTTGGAGGTCGGCGCGGAAGGTCCCCGTGTTGTTGATCTCGTCGACGTCGAAATCGACCGAGCCCTCCACCGGCCGCAGGTTCGTTCCGTCATTGCCCATGTGGTCCCACGGGCTCTCGTCGTTCAACGTGCCGACCTGGTAGATGCGGCTTCCCGAGATGATGAACCGGCCGTCGTACAGGTCGTGCTGTTCCGGGGCGTAGATCTCCATGGCCGTGCCGGGCTGGACCCGAGGCCCGCGTTCCGGGGGACCGGACTGGGAGGGCCCGTCGGAGACCGTCACATTGCACGCGGACAGCCACAACAAAGACACGGCGAGAATGTATTTCAGACATTGATTCATAGTGCTCCGACTCCCAGGCAGGTGGTTGTCCAGTAGTGTACCAGGAGGGGGGACTTTCCTGTCCCCCCGTCTTCCGGTCCCCCGTTCCGTGCTCGCTCGTTTGTTCCACCGGAGTCCGGCGCCTGAAAGACGCCGCTCCATGCCGCCGCTCCATGCCCCCGCTCCACGGGTCAACGAGAGGGGAAATGTACGGTCAGGTTTCTCTGTGTTGGTCTAAGAAAGGATTGACGATATGAACGCCAAAATGCTCGAAATCACGCACATTTCGGGTCACTACCGTCAGCCTGTGGACGGTCGCCACAGCGGCGATCATGGCCTCTTGAATCAATGTGTCCGATCGCCGGTGCATCAGCTTGGCCCATTCCCGAAAGGCATGAGCATCCACCGCCAGTATTTGGTAGGTGGCGAGCACGCGGTTGAGCCATGCTTCCAGTTCCGCTGCTTTGATTGCGTCCTTCTCTCGAATGATTTCAATTCCCGCTTGAATTTCGCCGATCGTGACAGCGGAAAGGTACAACTGGTCGGCGGATACACTCCTGATCCAGTTCAAAACTGACTGATGTGGAATGGGGCGGCGCAACTCCGAGACGACGTTGGTGTCGAGAAGGTACACGAGTCTAATCGAATGTCGGAGCCGCTCGTCGACGGAGTTCTCGACGCTGCGGTACGAGTGCTTCGGTGCGAGGCTCGGGAGCAAGCAGAAGTTCCTTGAGATCCGGCTTCGCCAATTTCTCCAGTCGGCGCCACTGTTCGATCGGGACAAGCACCGCCGTCTCAACACCCCGCTTGGTAACGATTTGCGGTCCTTCGACGAGGCTTGTTGCCAGCAATTCGCTGAAGCGCGCCTTAGCATCCTGTACTTGCCAGACGTTGCTCATAAGCTCCTCCAGTTGGGCTGAAACTGACTAGGAATAAGACTAGTTTTTATGGAACGGAAGGTCAAATCCTGGTAATCACAGGGGACTTTCCTGTCCTCCCTCTTCCGTTTCCCCGTTCCTTTTTCGGTCCTATGGTCCACGGGAGTCCGGCGGCTGGAAAGCCGCCGGACTCAGTCGGCGCCTGAAAGACGCCGCTCCATGCCGCCGCTCCTCGGCTACTGGAAAGCCGTCGCTCTGCGGCGTACCATGAGGGACACGTATAATCCACTGGACTCAAGGACTTGAGCATGATCTGGGACGCTCTTCCACATACCGTCTCCCGCCGCAAACTGCTGGAAATGAGTGCTCTCGGCATGGGCGGCGTGGCGCTCACCAGCATGCTGAAAGCCGAAGAGGACCGCCTCGACTTTAACGACCTGAAGCCGCGGGACGGCCACTTTCCGGCTCCGGCGAAAGCGGTGATCCAGTTCGTGCAGAACGGCGGCCCCAGCCAGATGGACCTGTTCGATCCCAAGCCCGAGCTGACGAAGTGGTCCGGCAAGCCCCACCCGGACGGGGTCGAGATCCATCAGCCCAACAACGCCAACGTGCTGCTGGCCAGCCCCTTCCAGTTCAGCAAGCATGGACAGAGCGGCATGGATCTGGGCGAGACCCTCCCCCACCTGGCGACCGTCGCCGACGACATCTGCCTCATTCGCTCCATGCACACCGAGCACAACAACCACTCGGAAGGCCTGCACATGCTGCTGACCTGCCACATCTTCGCGGGCCGGCCGGTGCTGGGGTCGTGGGTGTCGTACGCGCTGGGAACGGAGAATCAGAACCTTCCCGCCTTTGTGGTGTTGCGCGATCCGGAGGGGTATTCGACGTTGGGCAAGCAGCTCTGGACCAGCGGCTTCCTGTCGGCTCTCCACCAGGGGGTGGAGTTCAGCTCCACCGGGACCCCGGTCCGGCATCTGCATCCCCGGGTGCCGCCGCCGCCCGGCGCGCAGCGGGCGGAACTCGACACGCTGGCCAAGTTGAACCGGCTGCATCTGGGCCGCCATCCTGGTGACTCGGAGTTGGAGGCCCGCATCCAGAACTACGAGCTGGCCGCGCGCATGCAACTGGCCGCGACGGACGTGCTGGACGTCTCCAAGGAATCGGAAGCGACGAAGAAGCTCTACGGGATGGACAACCCCGTCTCCGCCGGCTACGGCCAGCGTTGCCTGATGGCGCGCCGCCTGATCGAGGCCGGCGTCCGGTTCGTGCAGATCCATCCGGGACCGGGACAGCCCTGGGACAATCACGCCAAGCTCAGGGAGAAACTGAGCGCGATCTGTGCCAAGACCGACCAGCCGGTGGCCGGGTTGCTGAAGGACCTGAAGAGCCGCGGCCTGCTGGAGAGCACGGTCCTGCTGTGGGCGGGCGAATTCGGCCGCCTTCCCACCACCCAGAACTCCGATGGCCGGGACCACAACCGCAACGCGTTCAGCCTCTGGCTGGCCGGCGGCGGCTTCAAGGAGGGTCTGATCTACGGAGCGACCGACGAGTTCGGCTACCGGTCCACGGTGAACCGCGTCGGGGTTGCCGACCTGCAGGCCACATTGCTGCGTCAGCTAGGAATCGATCACAGGCGGCTGACCGTCCGGCACGAGGGCCGGGAAGAAACTCCTACCAACGCCAGCATCACGGGTGCGCGCATCGTCTCGGACATCCTCAAGAATCCTCCGCGGGAGGCCTGACCGTGCGGCTTTCTCGTCTCGTGGCTTCGCTTGCAATCTTGGGCGCGCTGTCGACGGCAGCCGTCTTCGCTCAACCCAGCTTCGAGCGGGACGTGGAGCCCATCTTCAAGACCAATTGCTACAGTTGCCACGGCGGCACCGCCATGGTCGGTCTGGATCTGCGTACGGCCACCTCCGTTCTGCGCGGCAGCCATGAGGGACCGGTGGTGGTGAAGCAGGCGCCTGACGAAAGCCTGCTCTACCAAAAGGTCTCCCAGCGAATGATGCCGCCGCCCGCGTTCAACCTGAAGCTGACCGATTCGGAGATCGACACGGTCCGGCGCTGGATCGAGGCGGGCGCTCCCTCGGATGAGGAAGCCATTATCGCCGCCAAGACAAAAGAGGAGACCGCGCGGTTCGAAGAGTTGGCGCTTCCCATCTTCGAGGACCGCTGCTTCGCCTGTCACGCCACGGACCAGCCCATGGGCGGACTGGACCTGCGCACGGTGCAGTCGGTGTTGAAGGGAAGCGAAGGCGGACCCGTGATCTCCGGCCTCGGTTCCATCAAGAGCATCCTGATCCGCAAGCTGACCTCCCGTGAGATGCCGCCCCCGGGCATGGGTGAGCCGCTCGGCGACGGCGAGATCCGGACCCTGGCCCGCTGGATCGACACTTCGGACTTCCGGCTCCTGCGGCCCCACGTGGAGCGCACCAGCTTCAACCCGGCCGAAGCGCCCCCGGTGACCAAGGAGGACCGCCAATTCTGGTCCTTCCGGAAGCCGGTCGCCGGGCCCGTTCCCAAGGTGAAAAACCGGAAGCGGGTTCGCACGCCCATCGACGCCTTCCTTTTGAAACGGCTCGAATCCGAGGATCTCGGTTTCTCGCCCGAGGCCTCCAAGCTCACGTTGCTGCGCCGCGCCTGGCTGGACCTGGTCGGAGTCCCGCCTTCTCCGAAAGACATCCGGGCCTACCTCGAGGACAAGAGGCCCGATGCCTACGAGAAGCTCATCGACACACTGCTGGAGTCGAAGCACTACGGTGAGCGGTGGGGCCGCCATTGGCTGGATGCGGCCGGCTACAGCGACGTCACCGGGTTCGACTCCGCCGTTGAAAACGTCATCGTCATCGACGGGATGTGGCGTTACCGGGACTGGGTGATCCGGGCCTTCAACCAGGACATGCCCTACGACCGGTTCCTGGTGGAGCAGTTGGCCGGTGACGAACTGGTGGACTGGCGCTCGGCGGAGACGTATACGCCGGAAATCCTGGACAAGCTGGTCGCCACCGGTTATCTGCGCTCCGTCTTCGACCGCACCGACCAGGACGTGGTGAACCTGGTGGGAGAGCGGTACGACGTCCTCTTCCACCTGATGGAGAAGGTCTCCACCGGCCTGATGGGGTTGACCATGGGCTGCGCCCGGTGCCACAGCCACAAGTACGACCCCATTCCGCAGCGGGACTACTACCGCCTGCTGTCGGTCTTCGCCACCGGCTACAACCCGGTGCGCTGGCTGCAGCCCAAGAACCATCACCTGCCCAGCGTCTCCAAGCGGGAGCAGGAGGCGATCGAGCGCCACAACGCCGAGATCGACAAGCCGGTGGCCAAGCTCAAGGAGCGGCTCGAGGCGGTCTACCGCCCTTATCGCGAGAACCTGCTGGACGCCAAGCTCAAGGAACTCCCGGAAAACATCCGCGCCGAGACGAAAGAGGCTCTGGCCACGCCCGAAGGCGACCGGAACGAGGTGCAGAAGTTCCTGGCCTCCAAGTTCGAGGAACAACTGGCCGTCACCCCGGAGGAAGTGGTCAAGGCCCTGAACGAGGAGCACCTGGCGACCCACAAGAAGTTGACCGAACGGATCCGGATCCTGGACGGCTACCGGCGCTCCTGGGACAAGATCCAGGCGCTTTGGGACCTGGCGGCGCCACCGAAGATCCGGTTGCTGCAGCGCGGCGAAGTCGAACGCCCGGGGCCGCGGGTCCGGCCGGGATTCCTGGAGGTGGTCAGCCGGCCCGGAGAGACCGATGCGGTCCGGCCGCCGGAGGCGAAGGGGAAGACCAGCGGCCACCGTCTGGCCTTGGCCCGCTGGCTGACCCGGTCCGACCATCCCCTCACCGCCCGGGTGTTCGTGAACCAGGTGTGGCAGCACCACTTCGGGCGAGGCATCGTGGAGACCCCGGACAACTTCGGGAAGCAGGGCAAGCCTCCGTCCCACCCCGAGTTGCTGGACTGGCTGGCGGTGCAGTTCGTGCGCGAAGGCTGGAGCATCAAAAAGCTCCACCGGCTGATCATGACCTCCACGGCCTACCGGCAATCATCCGAGGGGCCTGCAGCCGGCTCGCTCGCGCTCCAGGCGGACCCGGGAAACAGGCTCTTGTGGCGCATGAACCTGCGCCGGCTGGAAGCGGAAATCTTGCGCGACTCCATGATGGTCACCAGCGGCAAGCTGGACTGGGCCATGGGGGGACCCCCGGTCGAGGGCCCGCTGATGGCCGACGGCCTGGAGACACTGAACCCGCATACCGATTCACCGGGTGAGATTGCGGACGCCCAGGCCACGGGAATCTGGCGGCGCAGCGTCTACCTCCTGGCGCGGCGCTACTTCCCGTTAGGCTTCCTGGAGACCTTCGACGCTCCCCTCATGCAGACCAACTGCAGCCGGCGATTGAACTCGGTTTCCCCGCTCCAGTCGCTGACGCTGATGAACGACGATTTCGTCATCGAGAACGCCCAGGCCTTCGCCCGGCGGGTCGCCGGCCTCTCCGACGGCGATCCGGAAGCAGCGATCGAGAAAGCTTACCTGCTGGCTCTCTCCCGCCGGCCATCAACCGAGGAAGCCCGGATCGCCCGAGCGCATCTGGCCTGCCAAAAGGTTCTCTACCTCAAAGCCAACGCCGAGCCGGCCCACGCCGAGAAGAAAGCCCTGGAAAGCCTCTGCCACCTCCTGTTCCTTACCAACGAGTTCCTCTACATTGGCTAACTGGAGGGGGGACTTTCCTGTCCCCCTGTACTCTTTTCCCCGAGCATCCTCAAAAAACTTCATCCGGATAGCCTTGTCATATTTGGGCAGACCAAATGACCGGCACCCACCCTGAAACCGAAGCCGTCGGCGCCCTCTCCCGGGCCCAAGGCTGTCTGCTGGGCCAGCTCGCGGGAGACGCCCTGGGCAGCCTCGTGGAATTCCGGACTCCGCAAGAGATTCGCATGCAATATCCCGGCGGCGTCCGGGAGCTGGCTGACGGCGGGATCTGGAACACCATCGCCGGACAGCCCACCGACGATTCCGAAATGGCGTTGTTGCTGGCCCGAATGCTGGCAGAGCACGAAAGTTACGATGCCGAGAAAGCCCGGGAGGTCTACGTCTTCTGGTTGGAGTCGGGCCCCTTCGACTGCGGAGGCACGATCTGCCGCGGTCTCCGCGGGCGGCCCAATCCGGACAGCCAAGCCAACGGCGCACTGATGAGGATCAGCCCGCTGGGCATCTTCGGAGCCCGCCACGATCTGCTGCAGGTCGCCGAGTGGGCTCGCCAGGACGCGGCGCTCACTCATCCGCACCCGGTCTGCCTGCAAGTCAACGCCCTCTTCGCCATGGCGATCGCCCAAGCCATTCGCGCCGAATGCGATCCAAAGGACCTCTATCGGCGCGTTGCCGGCTGGGCCGAGGACATGGAAGTGGAGCACAGCCTGCTGGACGCCGTCCACGCCGCCGCGGAGGTGCCCCCTTCCGACTACGTCTCCCTACAGGGCTGGGTCCTGAAAGCGTTCCAAAACGCCCTCTGGCAGCTCACCCATGCGTCCGGGCTGGAGGAGGCGGTGGTGGACACGGTCATGCGCGGCGGAGACACCGACACCAACGCGGCCATCTGCGGTGCGCTCCTGGGCGCCGTCTACGGCCGGGCCGCCGTTCCGGCCCAATGGATCGAATGCCTGCTCAACTGCCGTCCCGCGGCCGGCCGGGACAACGTCTTCCATCCCCGTCCGGAGTGCTTCTGGCCGGCGGACGCGCTGGAGTTGGCCGAACGCCTGATCGGGTGATCCCCGTCACGGCGTCTCCCAGGGATTGACCAGGTCGAGGTCCAAGCTCTGGAAGTCGGAGACGTTCCTGGTTGCGAGCACCAGGTCATGGGCCTTGGCGGTTCCGGCAATCAGTGCATCTCCCAGGTCCAACACGCGGCCGGCGCGATGCGCCTGCGCCCGAAAGCGGGCAGCCCACTCCGCGCCCATTTTCTCCAGCGTCAGGACGCGTTCCCCATATCCCGTAATGAACTCCGATAGCGCCCCCCGCAGTCGGTCGCGGCGTTGTCCCAGCGGCAGCAGTCGCAAGCCGAATTCCAACTCGTGCACCACGATCGTCGAGAGCCACAGATCGTGGTGTCCGGACAGGAAGGCGACCACCGGTGGAGCCGGAGCCGTTCGGGTCAGCTCCGAGATCACGTTGGTGTCCAGGAGACAGCCCCTCAATCCCTGGCTCCGGAGGAAAACGGGATCTCACGCCGTGAACCTCTATCTCGGGGAATCTCAAGGTCCACACCACGCGGCATGTTGTCGACCAGCCACTGTCCCAAGGGCACGCGAACCGGCGCATGAGCCTGCCACACACGCTCAGGTACGACCACGAATGCCCGCCGTACACCAATACGCTGGGGTCCCTCCTCTTCGGCGAGACGTAGAATTTCAGACAGCCGGGCCTTGGCCTCGGCAACCGTCCAGGTCTGGTTGAGTTTGGCAGGTTCGGAGGTCATATTTGGTCCGATCTAATATAGTCCAATATAGACTATATTAACGTGATGAGTCAAAGACCTGATGGCGCCGGTGACCCCGGCCGATGCGGGTGTTCACACTTTTTCCACAGACTTTTCCACAAAGAGTCAGGAAATTTACTCTTCGAACCAAACTAACCGGGTGGGGTGAGAATCTCGCATGTAGGGCCGGTGGCTCGTTTGAGCCTTCGGTCAAGTGTCACCAGCGAACACTCCAATGCTTCGGCCAAGGCCACATACCACGCGTCGTAGCTGGTCAAGTTGCTCCGCAAAGCCCACACACGGTCGGCGAATGGCGCGAATGGGAACAGGTTTAGATCGAGCCGAAGCAGATCGCGATGTGCGCTGTTGGCCTCGAGTCTCGAGATTTCCCCCATCCGTTCCAACCGGCGCAAGATGTTGCTCACCTCCGCCAGGACCAATTCCGGACCGGCCAGCGAGCCCTCGGCCATCGTCGATTCCGCCCACACCCCTTCACGCCCCGAGTCGACCAGGGCCGCAACCAACAGGGCCGCATCGACGACGACCGTCACGTCCGGTCCGCATCCCGGGCGCGCAAAATGCTGGAGGGTCGAACGCGAGTGCCCGCCGCTTCCTTGCGCTCGCGAACGCGTTGGAGCCAAAGGTCAAGTGACGGTCGAGAGGCAATCCGTTCCAACTCGTGACGCAGAAATTCCTGCATCGATTGGCGTCGCAACGCTGCGCGCGCCGCAAGTTCGTCCCGCACCTTTTCGGGGACACGCCTGATGGTGATCTGTACCGGCACGACATCATTATGCCAGCATAGACATTGATATGAAAGCATAATACTGGGTAGTCAAGAGCTGTCCGAGTCGTGCGTACTCGGAGATTGCGGCGATTATCAGAGCTATTGAACGCACAAAATGCGGTGAATAATTGTCTTCTGCGGTGATTACGGCCTACAATATCCGCAGATTATGCGGCGATTGTACGTCTACGAACATCCTGACTGGCCCCGTCTTCATTGGAAGAATGACAGCCTGATTGAAACGTTGGCTGCTGTCCGGTATCAGCAGGGCCGCTTGATCGGGCAGATGGAGGCTCTCGGCTTCGATCTCCGGCAGGAAGCGGTGTTCGAAACCCTGACGGAAGACGTGCTGCAGACGAGCGATATCGAAGGGGAGCGACTCGACGCGGAGCAGGTTCGCTCTTCGGTCGCCCGTCACCTCGGTCTGGACATCGGCGGCCTCAGGCACGCCGACCGAACGGTCGAAGGGATCGTGGAAATGATGCTGGACGCCACCGGACGCTATGAGGAGCCCCTGACCGGGACTCGGCTCTACGGCTGGCACGAGTCTCTGTTTTCATCCGGCCGTAGCGACCGGCGACGGATCAGGGTGGGAGGCTGGCGCGATGATCGCACCGGCCCGATGCAGGTCGTGTCCGGTCCCATCGGCCGTGAGCGGGTGCATTTCGAAGCCCCGCCCGCCGCCCGCCTCACCCGGGAAATGGAGACCTTTCTGGACTGGTTCAATGCACCCGCCGACACCGATGAAGTGCTCAAGGCCGGGGTTGCCCACCTCTGGTTCGTCACCCTTCATCCCTTTGACGACGGCAATGGCCGCATGGCGCGGGCGATTGCGGACATGGTCCTGGCCCGCTCCGAGCGGAGTCCGCAACGCTACTACAGCATGTCGTCGCAAATTCGGCAGGAACGCGCCGCCTACTACGACGTTCTGGAACGGACGCAGAAGGGTACGACGGATATCACGGCTTGGCTGGTCTGGTTCCTGTCTTGCCTGGGTAGCGCCATCGAAGGTTCACGGTCGACGCTGGCGGCGGTCCATGAAAAGGCACGATTCTGGAAACGCGTCGCCGATGTTCCTCTCAACCAGCGCCAGAGACGAGTCCTCGACCGCCTTCTGGGTGATTTCGAGGGGAAGTTGACCACTTCGAAGTGGGCCAAGCTTGCCAAATGCTCCCAGGATACCGCCCTGCGGGACATCACCGACCTGGTCCGGCGCGGTCTTCTCGCCCGCAATCCGGGAGGGGGCCGCAGCACAAGCTACGGTTTGGCCGATCTCTCGTAGTGGCCGAATCCCTTCAGATGGACGTTTCGTAAACAGCGTTTCCCGCCGTCGTCCCGGTCGAATGCCGTGATGACTATTGCGACGGGTTAGAATGCGAATGTGGACTTGGAGAAATCCTCTGTCCCCGTCGCAAAAAATGGAAATGGGATCTTGTCCGGATCTCCCAGGAGGTGGAGCAGGTTCTAGAGAAGAACTATGGGGAGATCTGGACCATGTCCCGGCATGAACCTTAGACCAGCGTCTCTTCCAGATCCCTGATGAACCTCGCCGAATCTCGCGCGATGTCTTCGGGACCGTGATCGAAATGGAACACCTCAAGGGACACCCATCCTGGATATTCCACGTCCTTCAACGCCTGTAGGATCGGCCTGAAGTCGTAGTCGCCATTTCCTGGGTGTCGTCCGTCCAGCTCGTTGACGTGGACGTGCCGGATGTAGCGGTAGTGCTTCCGAACCGCCTCGCCGTGGGCCAGGGTCTCTCCGACAGCGTTGTGGGTGTCGAACATGGACTGCACGGCCGGGCTGCCGATCTGATCCACGATGGTGATCGCCTCCCCCAGGTTGTTGACCACGTCGCAGAGATGGGGCGCCAGAGGCTCCAGGAGGATCCGCACTCCGCGCGCCTCGGCGTCGGGCGCCACCGCAGCCAGCCCCTCGGCCAGACGGCCTCTGGCCTCCCGGCGCGTCGCTCCGCTCACCGTGTTGCGCTGCCGGGCCGATCCCAGAATCATCAGGCCGCCGTCGCCCAGGTCGGCGCACAGGTCGACGAGGCCCCGGAAGTAATCCCAGCTCTTCTCCCGCCGGGTCCGGTCCGGGGTCGTCAAGTGAAGCCAGACGGGAGCCTTAAGCATGTTGTGCATCCCGACGTAGAGGAGGCCCTCCGCCTCGCGGATGTCCCGCAGCTCCCGGCGCCGCCCGGCGGAGAGGGAGTTGGGGTTGTCCGAGAGCAGATGGGGTGCGACCTCGATCCCCTCGTAGCCGGTCCGGACCGCTCCCTGGCAGGCCTCGGCGAAGCTCCAGCCCTGGAACGTCCCGCTGCAGACGGCGAGCCGAAACCGGTATCCGGAGGGTTCGGGAGGAGTTCGTGCTTCAGACGCCACCTGGGAGCGGCCCGCCGCCCGATTCATAGCTGGAAGAGCTTCTTCGCGTTGCCGGCGTAGATCTTCTTCCGATCCGCGGACGGCAGGCCGAGGCTGTCGATTTTCGACACGATCAGGTTGGGGTCCACCCACGGGTGGTCGCTGGCATAGAGGAGCCGGTCGGGACCGGCGAAGTCGTAGCCGTACCGGATGGCCAGGGCGATGGGCGAGACGGTGTCGAGATAGATCTGCCGCAGGTACTCGCTGGGCGGCCGGCTGATGTTTTCCGCGCCCCGCTTGAGCACCTGGGTCTGGTGGTCCATGCGGCCGACCAGATAGGGCAGCGCGCCGCCCACGTGAGGGCAGAGCAGCTTGAGCCTGGGGTGCCGGTCCAGGATTCCGGCCAGGATGATCCGGGCCAGGGCGATGGTGGTGTCGAACATCAGCCCCAGTCCGCCCACCAGGGAGCGCCCCTTCACGGCGTCGTAGGTCATGGGATAGGCCGGGTGCAGCAGGATGGGGACGCCCACCTCCTCGGCGCGCCGGAACAGAGGCCGGAACTCGTCTTCGTCGGGGAAGCGGCCCGCCAGGTTCGAGTAGAGCAGGATGCCGCGGAAGCCGAGCTGGTCCACGCAGCGGTCCAGTTCCTTGAGCGCTTCCTCCATGTGAAAGAGCGGCAGCGTCGCCAGCCCGAAGAAGCGGGCCGGGTACGACTCGGCGGCGTCTCCGATGAAGTCGTGGGCCAGCCTGGCCACCTTGGGGCCGTCGGCGCCGAAGCACTCGGGTCCGGGGTCGTTGATGCTGAGAGCCGCGGTCCGGATGCCGGCCCGGTCCATGTCGGCGATCTTGGCGTCCACGTCCAGGTGTTGCGGCCGGACGCGCCGGCGCCATTCCCCGGTGAGGGTGTAGTAGGCGCCGTCCCGCTCGTAGGCCCGGGGGAGGGTGTCGCGGGTCATCATGAAATCGAGGACCGGGGGCGGGACCATATGACTCTGGGCATCGATGCGGAAGAGACTTCTGTCCGTCCGCTCCCGCTCGCCAGGCGCTGAGTCCGAGACGGCTGCGTCCACTATCGCATCGGAAATACTCGTACCGCCCGCCTGATCAGCTTGGTCGCGTGCCGAAGAACGGACGAGGTCATTGGTGTCGAGCGAGATCACTCCTCAACCGCCCTGTCGGCTACGGCCTGCTCCATTTCCTCAACGCTGATGGCGGACCCGTCATGCCTGAGTCCACCGAAGAGCCGGCCGATGGGACGCAACGGCAGAATTCGAACCTCGGCACCGGAGATGATGTAGCGCACCCGGTCCCCAGCCCGTAGACCGAGCGTCTCTCGCACGGCCTTGGGGAATGTCGTCTGGCCCTTCCCGGTAATGGAAGATTCGATCATGGCAATATCCGAAATCAACTTACAATATAGATTAAGTCCTTAAGTGGAATCGGTCGAATTTGCCAAGAATGGGAGAAGCTTTCGTAGGGGCGACCCTTGTGCCCCTACGTCGCTTCGGTGTTCAAACCTGCTACCCCTGTTCTCCTGAACATCCAGAAATATGAGGAAAGTCCAGTGTTGAGAAACGCTTGACATAACAGACAAATGTCTGTTATTCTTTCCTTTCCTGAGTTTTTCGGTCGTTTTTTCGTCAGCGGCCAGAGAGGGAGACATGGCCTATACGCCGCCTGGGGAGACTCGCAAGAAGGTCTACGAGTTCGTGCGGGAGAGGATCCTGAACGGATCGCCGCCCACCGTCCGGGAGGTGCAGCGGGCCTTCGGGTTCCGGGCGGTCCAGTCGGCGCGCCAGCATCTGGAGGCGCTGGTGGCCGAGGGGAAGCTGGTCAAGGACTCGGGCAAGGCCCGGTCCCACCGCCTGCCGGAGTTGGGGCGGGTTCGTTCCCCCCGGCTGATCCCCATGCTGGGCCGGGTCCAGGCGGGGGAGTTGACCACGGCCCTGCAGGACCCGGGCGATTATCTCCTGGTGCAGAAGAGCCCCTTCGACGACCGGGAGCTCTTCGCCCTGACCGTGCAGGGGGAGAGCATGATCCGGGCCGGCATCCTGCCGGGGGACACCGTGATCGTCCGCCGGCAGCCGGCCGCCAGGCCGGGGGAGATCGTGGTGGCCCTGGTGGGGGAAGAGGCGACCGTCAAGCGGTACCGGGAGGAGCAGGGCCGGGTCGAGTTGCATCCCGAAAACGACGCTTTCGAGCCCATCGCCCCTCGAGCGGACGGAGAGCCGTTCTCGATCCTGGGCAAGGTCATCGAGGTCAGAAGAAGTTTTGAGTAAAGGAGGAAACATGTCAGCCTTGCAAGCCATCGATCTGCAGGGTCTCAGGACCCATCTCGATTGGGCGGCGGCAACGCCCCGGACGGATACTCCGCTCTGGTCCCGGGAACAGTTGGCCGGCCGCCTCTGCGAACTCTCCTCGATTTCCGGAACCGCGCTGCTGACGTCCGCCTTTCGGCTGGTGCTGGACGCGCAACTGGAGGGGGAACCGGTGGCCTGGGTCGCGGCCGGAACGGACACTTTCTTCGCTCCGGATGCGGCCGGGAACGGCGTGGATCTGGATGCCCTGGTGGTGATTCGGGTCCCGGACGCTCAGTCCGCGGGGCGCGCTGCGGACCGGCTTCTGAGGTCGGGAGCCTTCGGCCTGATCGTGATGGATCTGAACTTCAACTCCACCATTTCCGTGCCGCTGCAGACGCGCCTGGTCCAGCAGGCGCGAACCCACGATGCCGCTCTCCTCTGCCTGACCTCCAAGGCCCGGGGCGCGCCTTCGCTGGGGACCATGGTCTCTCTGCGGGGGCAGACCTCCTGCCGCCGTCTGGAGGTCGACCGCTTCCAGTACCGGATCGAGATCATGAAGGACAGGAGTCATGGGCCGGGTTGGAGCCACACCGAGGTCTGCCGTGGACCGGACGGCCTGCATTAACATCCGGGCGCTGCCGCTGCAGCTCCTGATGAGGAGGCATCCGGAGTGGCGACAAAAGCCGGTGGCGGTAGTGGAGCAGGAGAAACCTCAGAGCCCCATCCTGTGGGTCAACTCCGCTGCCGCCGGGGCCGGGATTCGGCCGGGGATGCGCTATGCCTCCGGCCTCTCCCTGGACCGGGACCTGTGTGCGGGCACGGTTTCGGAGAAGGAGATCGGGGCCGCGGTCCGGCAGGTGCACGAGCTCTTGGCCGATTTCAGTCCCGGGGTCGAGCCCTCTGAAGACGAACCCGGGATTTTCTGGGTCGATGCCACCCGGCTCGACCGGCTCTACGGCTCTTTCGAGGACTGGACCCGGGAGATGGCCTCCGGTTTCTCCCGGCTGGAACTGCCGGCGAGTATCGTGGTCGGCTTCAGCCGTTTCGGCAGCTATGCCATCGCCAAGGCGGAGAACCGGGTGACGGTGCTCCCCTCCTTCGAGCTGGAGGAGGTCTGCAGCCGCAAGGTGCGCCTGCAGCACCTGCGGATCGCCCCGGGCTTGCGCGACCGGCTGGAGAAGCTGGGGATTCACACCGTCGGAGACTTCCTGGATCTTCCCCAGGGCGGCATCGACCGGCATCTGGGCCGGGAGGCCCGGACCCTGTACCGTCTGGCGGCGGGCGAGCTTTCGTTGCCGCTCCAGCCTCAGATGATCCCCGAGCCTCTCCGTGTCCGGACGGAACTGGAGGAGCCCGAATCCAACGCGGCAAGGCTCCTTTTCCGGATCAAGCAGTTGCTGGACCCCTTGCTGATGGCGGCAGCGGACAGGAGCCAGAAGGTGTCCGCCCTCCGGTTGGAGCTTCTGCTGGAGGACGGAGACCGCCGCCTCGAGCTGATCCAGCCGGCCAGGCCCACCTTGAAGGTTTCGGTCCTGCTGGACCTGGTCCGATTGCGTTTGGAGAGCCTCTCCCTGCCGGTTCCTCCGGTGGAGCTCTCCCTGGAAGTGGAGGGGGTGTCCGCCTCCCGCCAGGTGCTGAGCCTTCTGCAACGGAATCCGCGCCGGAACCTGGAGGCGGCTCTGCGCGCTCTGGCCCGGATCCGGGCCGAGTTCGGCCCTGATTCGGTGCTCTCGGCCCGGCTCAAATCGGGGCATCTTCCGGAAGCCCGTTCCGAGTGGAAACCCTTGGAGAAGCTCCCGGCGGCCAGCCCCCGTTCGGTCTCCCTGCGCCCCCTGGTGCGGCGCGCCCATGCCCGCCCCCGGCCTCTGGCAAGGTCTCCCTTGGAGTCGTCGGGCCGATGGAGGAGATCCCAGGGACTGGGGCGCCTGCTGGGCTATCTCATCAGCGGAGGGTGGTGGAGCCGGGAGGTCCGGCGGGACTACCGGTTCGTCCCCACCGGCCGGGGCGAGATCCTCTGGGTCTATTACGACCAGAAGCGGCGGCGCTGGTATGCGCAGGGCCGAGTCGAGTGAGGAGGGGCGATTTGGAGGGGCGACTTTCTTGTCGCCCACTGGGAGGGGCGATTTTCTTGTCGCCCCGTCTTCCGTTTCCCCAGTCGACCATTCCCCCATATCCCGCGACCCCGCCCCTCCTCCGGAGTTCGGCGGCAAGAAAGCCGCCACTCCCAATCGGCGGCAAGAAAGCCGCCGCTCCTCGGCCCTACGTCCCCCTCTGGTGCAAGAGCAACTACTCCTTCCTGGAAGGGGCCAGCCATCCTGAGGAACTGGTGGAGGCCTGCCACGAAAAGGGAATCCCCGCTCTGGCTCTCACCGATCGCAACGGGGTGTACGGCATCGTCCGGGCCCACGTCCGCGCCCGCCGGCTGGGCATCCACCTGATCGTGGGCTCCCAGATCGATCTCAAGGACGGATCGGAGCTCCTGCTGCTGGTGCAGGACCAGGAGGGCTACCGCAACCTCTGCCGCCTGCTGACCGGTGGGCACCTCCGTTCCTCCAAGGGGGAGTGCCGGCTGGGCTGGCGGGAGGTCTGCCGCTCCAGTCCCGGCCTGATCGCCCTCTGGGGCATCCCGCCGCCGAACCCCGGGTCTGATCCCCAGACGGAACCGGAACCTGTCCTGGAACGGCTCCAAGCCGCTTTTCAGGATCGCCTCTACGTCCTGATCCCCAGGCACCGCCGGGCGGAAGAGGTGCTGCGGGAGGTCCGTCTCCGGGAGTTGGCGGACCGTTTCAGGCTGCCCACGGTCGCCGCCGTGGAGGTCCTCTACCACTGTCCCGGCCGCCGCCGTCTGCAGGACGTCCTGACCTGCATCCGGGAGGGAACGACCCTGTCCGCGGCCGGCCGGCTCATCCGGCCCAACGACCAACATGCCCTGAAGAGTCCGGACGACCTGGCCCGCCTCTTTGCCGACGATCCCGAGTCGGTCGAACGGACCCGCCAGGTGGCCGCCCGCTGTTCCTTCTCGCTCCAGGAACTGCGTTACCGCTATCCGCTGGAAAGCCTGCCGGAGGGCCTGAGCTCCAGCCAGTACCTGCGCCGGCGGACCTTCGAAGGGGCCGAGAGCCGCCTGGGAGGGAAGTTCCGGAGCCAGATCCCGCAGTTGGAGAAGGAACTGGATCTGATCCGGGAACTGGAATACGAGGGCTATTTCCTGACCATGCACGAGATCGTCGAGTATTGCCGCCGCCACGGCATCCTCTGCCAGGGCCGGGGATCGGCCGCCAACTCCACCGTCTGCTTCGCCCTGGGAATCACCAGCGTGGACCCGACCCAGGTGGACCTCCTCTTCGAGCGTTTCCTGTCCCGGGAGCGGGCCGAGCCTCCCGACATCGACCTGGACATCGAGCACAACCGCCGCGAAGAGGTGATCCAGCACGTGTACCGGAAGTACGGGCGCGACCGCGCCGCCATGGTGTCCAACGTGGTCCGATACCGTTACCGGTCCGCCATCCGGGAAGTGGGAAAGGTGCTGGGGATCTCGGCCACCAGCCTGGATCGCCTGGCCAAGCTGGTCTCCCACGAACGCTGGGGCGAGGAACTGGTGGGACAGGCCGGACTCGACTCCCGGAGCACGGCCCTGCGCCACCTGGTGGATCTGGTGCAGGAGATCCAGGATTTCCCCCGCCATCTTTCCATCCACCCCGGAGGCTTCCTGCTGGGTCACCGGCCCGTCCACGACCTGGTGCCCATCGAGAACGCCACCATGAAGGAGCGGACCGTCATTCAGTGGGACAAGGAGGACGTGGAGCAGGCGGGCCTGTTCAAGGTGGACCTGCTGGGACTGGGCGCCCTCACCCACCTGCATCTTTGCTTCGATCTCCTGCGCCGGCACCGCCGCCTGAGCCTTTCCCTGGCCACCCTCCCCAGGGAGGACACGGCCACCTTCGACATGGTCTGTCGTTCCGATACGGTGGGGGTGTTCCAGATCGAGAGCCGTGCCCAAATGGCCATGCTGGGACGCCTCAAGCCGCGGAACTACTACGACCTGGTGATCGAGATCAGCATCGTCCGTCCCGGACCGATCACGGGAGGCATGGTGCATCCCTACCTGCGGCGGCGCAAAGGGGAGGAAGCGGTCGAATATCCCCACCCCTCTCTCATTCCCGTCCTGCAGAAGACCCTGGGGATCCCCCTGTTCCAGGAGCAGGTGATGCAACTGGCCATGGTGGCCGCCGACTACACGCCGGGCGAGGCCGACCAGTTACGGCGGGACATGGCGGCCTGGCGGCGTTCGGGACGGATCGAGCGGCACCATGAAAAGCTGGTGTCCCGCATGGTGAGGAAGGGCATCCGGGAAGAGTTCGCCGAACGCGTCTTCCAGCAGATCCGTGGCTTCGGCGACTACGGCTTCCCCGAGAGCCATGCCGCCAGCTTTGCCCATATCGCCTATGCCACCGCCTATCTCAAGTGCCACCATCCGGCGGAGTTCATCTGCGCCCTCCTGAACGCCCAGCCCATGGGGTTCTACTCCCCCTCCACCATCGTCAACGACGCCCGGATCCATGGGATCGAGGTCCGGCCCGTCAGCATCCTCGAAAGCCGCTGGGACTGCACTCTGGTCCCGGCTCCGGCCGCTCCCGATCGGCCCTCCAGGTTCGCGGTCCGCATGGGTCTGCGCTACGTCAAAGGGTTGGGGGAAGGGGACTGGCACAAGTTGGACGAGGCCGCCCGGCAGTCCCCCTTCAGCGATCTCCCGGACATCGTCCGGCGTAGCGGGCTCCGCCAGGACAAGCTGGAGACCCTGGCCGAGGCCGGCGCCTTCGAGTGCTTCGGCCTGGACCGCCGGAGCGCCCTCTGGCAGATCCAGGGCCTCGCCGGCCGCCGGCCGCCCCGGTTGCCGTTGAGCAGCCGCGCTTCGTCTCCCCCGTTCCCCCCTCTGAGCCGGCTGCAGAGCATCGTCTGGGACCATCGGGTCACCAGCCACAGCTCCCAGGCCCACCTCCTGAAACCGCTGCGGCCCGTTCTGGCCGCCCGGGGGCTGCCCACCGCCCGCCAACTCAACCGGATGCCGGATGGGCGCCGCGTCCACTACGCGGGCATGGTCATCTGCCGCCAGCGGCCGGGGACCGCACGGGGCGTCACCTTCATGACCCTGGAGGACGAGACGGGATTCGTGAACCTAGTCATCTGGCAACAGACCTTCGAACGCTACTCCGTCCTGGCCAAGACCCTCTCCTGCATGGGGGTCACCGGCAACCTGCAGGTGGCGGAAAGAGTCACCCACCTGGTAGTCCAAAAGATCTGGAAACCCAAGCTGGACAACACCCCGGTCCGCCTAAAAAGCCGCGACTTCCAATAGGAGCGCCGCGGGGAGCGGCGATTTCCAATCGCCGATTGGGGGGTCTAGGGGGGCGCTAGCCCCCCTCCGCGCTTCCAACAACCGAAAAACCCCTACCAATCGACAATCCCCGCCCCCCCTCTTCCCTCTTTCCTATTTCCTCTTTACTCTTTCCTCAGCTTTACTCTTTTCTCAGCACAACCATGAGCCCACCAACCTCCACCAGACGCCTCTTCCTAACCCGCATGGGCGCCGCAACACTCTTTCAGGGCGCTACTTCCGACCGTCTTCGAGCCACCTCGGCGCCGATCCTCCACGCCGACCCCCAAGACCTCGGCCTCGACCCCACCCGTCTCGACCGCGCCTACGCCCTGCTCCAACGCATGCTCTCCCCCCGCCCCGAATACGGAGCCGCCATCCTGGTGGGACGGCGAGACCGCACCCTCACTCCCCGGACATTCGGCCGAATGGGCACCCTCGACGCTCCCGAGGTGACGCCCGATACCATCTTCCTCATCGCCTCCTGCACCAAACCCATCGTCGCCAGCGCCGCCTGCCTGCTGATCGAGCGCGGGCTCATGGAACTGAACCAACCCCTTCACGAGATCATTCCGGAAATCGCAGAAGAGCAGAACGGAATTCGCCTCATCCATCTCATGACCCACACCTCCGGATTCGGATCCATCCCCCGCAACCAGGAATTCCGGGACACCCGTCAATCCCTGGACCGGTTCCTCCGCGAGATGCTCAAACGGAGGAAGTCCGATTTCCCGCCGGGCACGGGAGTCAAGTACTGCAATGCCGGGTTCCTCCTCTTGAGCGAAGCGATCTCCCGCGCCGGCGGCATGTCCACCCCGGATTTCCTGGAAAAGGAGTTCTTCCGGCCCCTGGGAATGCCCGACTCCTTCCTGGGCCGGACCGATCAGGACCGGAGCCGGATCTCCGACTGTGTCCTGCCCCCCGAACTGGCGGCGGCGGTCAGCAACTGGAACACCGATTATTTCCACCGCCTGGCCAACCCCTGGGGCGGACTCTTCTCCACCGTGCAAGACTACGCCCGGTTTCTCCAGATGCTCCTGAACGGCGGTGAGTACCGGGGCGTGCGCATCTTCAGCCCGGCCACGGTCCGGATGATGACTGGCAACCAGATCCCCCGGCTCCCCGGTCTGAGCCAGACTCACCGGATCGCCCACGCCGCGGGGCTGGGTTGGCAACTGCGGGACAACGGGCACTTCCGGTTTATGGGGAGCCTGGTCTCGCCGCGGGCCTTCGGTCACTATGGCGTGACGGGCTGCTCGGTCTGGGCCGACCCGGAGACCGGCCTCTTCATGACCCTGTTCAGCAACAAGCCTTACAGCGACCGGGAACTGGGAATCGCCTCCAACGCCGTCGCGGCCTCGTTGGTGGGATAGCAGACAGCAGGGATGGCGCTTACTGCGTTGCGCCGCCCTGACCCTGCCGCGGAAGTTGCGAGTAGGCCCTCCGGATCGCCGTCACCAGGGCGTGGCCGGGTCCCAGGCTCTGCTTGCCGATGTCCAAAGCCTCCCGCAGGAGCGGCTCGGCTTCGGCGTATCTCTGCTGGTCCCGATAGAGGAAACCCAGGTTGCCGAGGCTCCACGCCACCTGCGGATGCCCCGGCGCCAGAGCCTTCCGGGAAATCTCCAGCGACTGCTTGAAGAGAGGTTCGGCTTCGGAGAATTTCCCCTGCGCCCGATAGAGCTCGGCCAGGCCGCCCAGGCTTCTGGCCACGTCGGGATGCTCCGGTCCCAACACCTTCTCGTAAATGGAAATGGCTCTGCGGTAGAGAGGCTCGGCCTCGCCGTACTTGCCCTGGACCCGATGGAGCTCGGCCAGGGAAAAAAGGCTGGGAGCCGTCTGGAGATGCTCCGGTCCCAGGATCTTCTCGTAGATGGCCAGGGCCTGCCGGTAGAAGGGTTCGGCCCGGTCCGCGTTCCCTTGAATTCGGTGCAGGTCGGCCAGATTTTCCAGACCCGCTGCGACTTGCCGGTTTTCCTCTCCCAGGGCCTTTCGGTAGATTCCGATGGCCCGCGTGTAGAGGTCCTCGGCTTGGGCGTACCGGTGCTGGTGCCCGTGCAGGAACGCCAGATTGTTGAGGCTGGTGGCCACGTCGGGATGCTCCGGCCCCAGAGCCTTTTCCACGATGCCCAGGGCCCGCGTGTAGAGGTCTTCCGCCTCGGAATAGTTTCCTTGGGCCCGGTGGATCAGCGCCAGGTTGTTGAGGCTGGCGGCCACGTCCGGATGCTCCGGTCCCAGAACCTGTTCGTAGATGTCCAGCGCCCTCTGGTAAAGGGGTTCGGCCTCGGCATAGTTGCGCTGTTCCCGCTGAATTTCGGCCAGGTCGAAGAGGCTGGTGGCCCGGACGAGACTTTCCTCCTTGGCCTCGTTCCAGGGGTTGTCGCCTCCGCCTCCGGCCCCCAGCAACTCGGCGATCACCTTGTGACCGGCGGCGTCCGCCCAGGACTTGGCCGTCTTCCCCTTGGAGTCGGTGGCCCCCACCTCCGCCCCGGCGTCGATCAGCACCAGGACCGTCTCCCTTCGCCCGTTGGCCGCCGCCAGCATCAAGGGTGTCCGCCCCTGATCGTCCCGTGCGTTCAGATCCGCTCCCGCCCCGATCAACACCTTGACGATGGCCGTCTGCCCCTTCCCGGCCATGCTCAGGAGATCCCGGTCAAAGCTGGACTGGGGGAGGACCCACGAAAAGGCCAGGATGAAGAAAACTGCCATGGCCGGACTTGTTCCGTTACGCCGCATCGCTCCTACTCAGTCTACCGCTTCCAGAGCGTTCAAAAACCTTCCAGCCACCCGGCGGCAACTGTTCCGAACTGCCCATTGGAAGGCCCCCTCCCGCAATTCGGCATACCGTCCGGTCCGCCGGACCTCCTCGATCTTCTCCTGCAGCTCACCGGCCGAATCGAAGGCCAGGACGTTCTCACCATCGACCAGTCCGTGGGGGGCGCAGCGCTGCGGCTTGCGGCTCAGCCGGTAGAAACAGGGCACCGTATGGTTGGCGGCGATCTCGTAATGCCGCTGGCACTCCCAGCCCATCTTCTTCATGGTGACCGCGTACCGGGAGCGGGCCAGGTCCCGGTAGTAGTCCTCCTCCTTCTCGAACAGGTACGACTTCCGGCAATGCCTGCGAATTGCCTCCAGCTTGTAGGCCTCCTCACATTGGACGTGCCGGGCGAAGAGTTGATCCTTCTCCAGGGGCCGCGGCCGAATCTTGACCCCGGGGATGGAGAAGTTGATCCTCCGGGAGCGGGGAAGAGGAAGCGCTAACTTAATTTCCCGCTTGAAGTAGAGGCCGTACGGAAGGGCCGGCAGGAAGATTCGCTTGTGGTCCTCCCCGTCCAGGAATCCCACCCGGCGGAAACAGCGGCGCAGGCGACGCCTCACCCGAAATTCCCGGAACTCCCGGCGCTGGCGCCAGATGTTGCCGAAGATCAGGGTCTCGAACTCGCCGTCTTCGATCCTCCGGTTCAGGTCCTCCCGATCCAACTGGATGTCGTCCAGCAGCTTCCAGATCGTGAATCCCCGGCCATAGAGCTCCCGGCGGGGAACGGGACAGTTCCGGTACAGGACTATCTTGCGGGGATAGTCCAGCACCTGTCTCCCCAGGGACTCCCGCAACCCCAGCAAGATCTGATCCTGGAGGTAATCTTCACCCGGCGAAGTGAGATAGAGAATCCTCATGGCCGATATGAACCACCGGCACCCGGCTCGGACCGGTTGAGAAATTCAGGCTACAGACAACGGGTGTATTGCCGGACAATGTCGATGCCCACGAGCTCGCTGTACGCTTCCTGCAGCCGCTGCGTCACCGGTCCCGGGACCTGGCCCGCGCCCACGGCAGACCCGTTGATGGTCGAGACCGGGCAGATGCACCAGCTGGTGGAGGTGACGAAGACCTCGTCCGCCGCGTAGGCATCGAACAGGTCGATGTCCATCTGATGGACCGGCAGGTTCAGGCTTGCGGCCAGCTCGAAGGTGACACTGCGGCTGATGCCGGCCAGGACGTACCGGTCCAGCGGCGTGGCCAGCTCCCCGTCCCGGACGATGAAGATGTTGCTGCCCATTCCCTCGCAGAGGTTGCCGTCCAGGTCCAGGAGTATGGACATCGCGTGCGGGTCCGCCGCCTTCACCTCCAGGTCGCCCATCACCAGGTTCAGGTAGTTGTGGGTCTTGGCCCGGGGGCTCATGGA
Organism: Acidobacteriota bacterium; assembly: GCA_965231825.1. GTDB lineage: Bacteria > Acidobacteriota > UBA6911 > RPQK01 > JAJDTT01 > JAJDTT01. The sequence continues at coordinate 1,706,572 of OZ246889.1, forward strand.
CTCGGGCGGGGTCCGCCGCACCGAAGGGGTCCGGACCGGCAGTCCGTCGCGAAAGTAACGGGATCGCTCCAGAAAGGGGAGGGGCTGGCAGTCGACGATCACCGTGGGATCGAATCCCCCGTCTCCGTTGGGAGATCCCCGGGTGACCCGCTGGGTGACCCAGTAGTCGTCCTCCGGGTCCAGCAGGGGCAGGTTGGTCCCCAGCACCTGCATGGTCAACTCCGCCAGTTGGTCCCGGGTCATGCCCGGATCGATGCGGGTGTATCGGAGGGAGTCGAAGAGCCGGTCCAGGTGCTCGCCGAGACGGAAGATCTTGTGTCCGAAGGTCCGTGTCGTGTCGAATACGGCGTCACCCAGGATGAAGCCGCGGTCGTGGATGGAGACGCGGGCCTCGGTCTCGGGGACGATCCGGCCGTTCACATACGCCACTCTTTCCTGATTCATGGGGAAATGGAAACACAAGACCGGGACACTGGCAACCGGATGAGGAACTCCCCGAATTCTTTCGCGGCGCGGGTTCCCGTCTTCACGGAAAAAATTTCCGAAAAAGTGGCCAAGAAGAGGGTTTGCGGCGTAAAATGAAGTTCCTTGCAACCTGTCCGCGGCAGTGTTTCGGCGGGCAAAAACACTCGACAGAGAAGGCTTCAGGAGGAATCGCGTGGCTCAGTTCAAGGAAGTGAAGATCCCGGCGGGAGACCTGATCGATTATCGGGACGGCCGCCTCGTCGTCGGCGACAACCCCATCATCGGCGTCCTGCGGGGCGACGGGATCGGTCTGGACATCACCCCCGTGATGCGCAACGTCGTGGACGGGGCGGTTCAGCGAGCCTACGGCGACGGCCGCAGCATCTCCTGGTGTCCCCTTTATGCAGGCCTGGAGGGTCTGAACCACTACGGCAGCGAGTTTCCCGACGAGACGGTGGAGGCCATCCGGTACCTACGCGTCGCCATTAAGGGCCCCTTCACCACCCCGGTGGGAGAGGAGACCCACGTCTGTCTCCACTGCGCCCACCAGCAGAACCATTCCGGCGTCTGCGACAAGTGCGGCCAAGAAGACGGCGTGACCGAGCGCTTCCGCTCCATCAACGTCCGTTTTCGGCAACACTTGGAACTCTACGCCTGCGTGCGGCCGGTCCGCTACTTCGAAGGGGTTCCCTCCCCCAACAAGTACGCCGACAAGGTGAACTTCGTCATCTTCCGCGAGAACACCGAGGACGTCTACGCCGGTTACGACTTCGAGCAGGGCAGCGAGATGGCCGAGGCCATCATCGACCTGATCCGGGAGCGGGACGGCCGCAGCATCCGGTCCGACTCGGGCATCGGCATCAAGCCCATCTCCACCACCGGAACCCGGAACATCGTCCGCAAGGCCCTGAACTGGGCCCGCGACCAGAAATTGCCGTCGGTGACCCTGGTCCACAAGGGCAACATCATGAAGTTCACCGAGGGCTCCTTCGCCAAGTGGGGTTACGAGCTGGCTGCAGAGGAGTTCGGAGACGACACCATCACCGAGAAGAGGCTCTGGGACGAGTTGGGGGGCAAGATGCCGGACGGGAAATTCCTGGTCAAGGATCGAATCGCCGACTCCGTCTTCCAGCAGATCCAGACCCGGCCCGACGAGTACAGTGTCTTCGCCCTGCCCAATCTGAACGGCGACTACCTCTCGGACGCCGCTATCGCCCTGGTGGGCGGCCTGGGTCTGGGGCCCGGCGCCAACATGTCCGACGACCTGGCCCTGTTCGAGGCCACCCACGGCACGGCGCCCAAGTACACGGGGATGGACAAGGTCAATCCCGGTTCCCTCATCCTCTCGGCCGTGATGATGCTCAACCACCTGCAGTGGGGGGAGGCGGCGGACCTGATCACCGGCGGAATGGAAAGGGCCATCGTGGACGGCCACGTCACCTACGACCTGGCCCGGCTCATGCGCCGCGAGGGCAGGGAGGATGTGACCGAACTCTCCTGCTCCGGCTTCGGCGAGGCCATCCTGGAGAGGATGTAGGCTCGCCGGATTCCTCCGCCCGAACCGGATCGTCGACCCGGTAGGGGACTTTCCTGTCCCCCCTTCTTCACCGACCCGAAACCGCTCACAGGAATGCCTCCGTTCCCGCGTCCCGTTCTTTCCGCCAGGATTGCACGGACCCGCGCCGGGTAGGGGACTCCTGAGTGTTGCGGTTGAAGAAGGCCAGCAATCATCCCCGGATGACGTCATTGATGGACATCAGTGCGTCTCCAGGATCTGTTGAGGGCTCCGCTCCTGTGACGCGAAGGGATTGACGACCCGAAGGCCGTCGAGTAACTGCCCGTCCTGCAAGTCCTCAGTCAAATGATCGTAGCGAGAAAGTGGGGAATCGAGGTCAGATTTTCTCGATTTTGAGGTGCATAGTCGTTCTATTCGCCGAGAAATCGAGGAAATATGGACCGATTAACCACTTTCGCAGTAGATTAATTTCTGCGGCGCAGGCTCCTGGATCTGCTTGTGGTTGTCATTGGACTCTTCGAGATGCTCCGTTGAATGGTCGGTGATGGTGAAGATTTGGATCAGGGGACTCAGATTGTGTATTGAGAATTCCACAATTCGATCCCTCTTAGTCAAGCGTGATCGTCAACGCTCTTTTGGAATCATGGGCAACCGGAACATCACAATGGACACTAATCGTGAAGATCTTGGAGCCGGCATCTTTATCGGATCACGGTCTGGACATTGGAAGGGAGTGGCATTCTTTGCGTTGCTGGGTCTCGCTGCCATCCTATTGGGCACAACTCTGGCTGCAAGGGAGCAACCGGTTTCGTCGGAAGATGATGCGATTTTCTTTGCCACTCAAATTCGTCCGATCCTCGAGACCCGGTGTCTGGAATGCCATGGTGGCGGTTCGGGAAAATTTTCCGGACTTGACCTCTCCACGCGAGACCGCCTGCTGAGGGGAGGTGACCGGGGACCCGACGTTGTTCCCGGGAATGCGAACGCGAGCCTGCTGTACAAATTGGTGTCTCACGCTGAGCAACCTCACATGCCCTTTGGGGGTGAGAAGCTCGGTAAGGAGGCCGTCGCAAATTTTGCCAAATGGATTGATTCCGGGGTTTTCTACGATAAACCGCTGGTTGCCGAGGCTCTCCCCAGAAAGCCGGTGCGAAGCGATCACTGGTCCTTTCAGACTCCGGCGCGGCCGCCGGTTCCTCGGGTCGACAGACAAGACTGGGTTCTCAATCCCATAGACGCATTCGTAGCGGCTGGTCACGAGAAGCTCGGGCTGAATCCGTTGCCCCCCGCAGGCAAACGCGTATTGGTGCGGCGTATCTACATGGACCTGACTGGTCTTCTCCCGACTCGAGAGGAGGTTGAAGCCTTTTTAGCCGATTCATCGGCTGGTTCCTATGAAAGAGTGGTCGATCGGCTCCTGGCCAGTCCTCATTACGGAGAACGTTGGGGCCGTCATTGGATGGATGTCTGGCGTTACAGCGATTGGTACGGTTGGCGAAAAGCCAACGATGTCCGATACAGCAGGAGACACATCTGGCGATGGCGCGACTGGATCATCGAATCACTCAACGAGGACAAAGGCTACGATCGGATGATCGTCGAGATGTTGGCCGGGGATGAAATCGCGCCCACGGATTCCGAAACACTGCGTGCCACGGGATATCTGGCACGAAACTGGAGGCGCAATCGACACGTCTGGCTTCAGGACACCGTGGACCATACGGCCGCGGCCTTTTTGGGAGTAACCCTCAAGTGCGCTCGTTGCCATGATCATAAATACGATCCGATTTCACAGGAAGATTATTATCGCTTCTGGGCGTTTTTCGAGCCCCACGGGGTGCGGACTGACAGGGTATCGGGTGAGCCGGACCTGGGCGAGGACGGTCTTCCGCGGGCGTTCGAGTCTGATCCTGGCGCCCCAACCTACCTTTTGATTCGGGGTGATGAGACAAATCCAGATAAGGAAAACGTCCTTTCACCCGATATACCCGAAGTTCTCGGGGATTTGAAGTTCGACATTCAGCCGGTCCACTTGCCACTGGATGCCTATTACCCTGATATCCGGGATTACGTGCACAGGGATTTGATTGCTCAAGCGAAAACAAAGATCGAGAAGGCGGAGAGAGACCTTCTGAATGCCGGCCAGGAGCTGGGCGCCGCAAGCGCACGGGCCCGTATGGGTGTTCTCGAAGACAGCGGGACTTCCTTCACGACTTCTTCTACTGCAGCTGAGAGTGAATCGGGCGAGGCCTCGGCAGAAGAAGGAGAGGATGACACGGTCGCCCTCACAGTGCCCCAGGCGCAAGCTGCCTTGGAATTGGCCGAGAAAGTGCTGGCCCATGCACGTGCAGACCTGACGGCCCTGGAAGCCCGTATTGCGGCCGACAGGGCAAAGTTCAGGAATGCTCCCGGCCAAAGAGCCGAAGCATTGGCCCTAGCCGCCATGGAGGCGGAACAAGAGGCTAATCTGGCGGCGGCGGAAGAGAAATTGCTGGAAGCTCGCCGACAATTGGCGGAGGCCAGAAGCAGCAAGGAGTCTGGGAGTCAAGACGCCAAGAAGGATGCAAACAAGAAAGTGCAAGAGGTGCGGAAGCAACTGCAGGCCGCTCTCGATGCCTTGAAGGACAGATCAGAGTACAGCCCGATTGGGGAGGTTTACCCGAAGACGAGCACGGGTCGGAGGTTGTCGCTGGCCAGATGGATTGCGAGTCGGGAAAACCCGTTGACGGCCCGCGTGGCCGTCAACCATATCTGGCTTCGCCACTTCGGTCGTGCACTGGTGCCCAGTGTCACCGACTTTGGCGCGAATGGTAAGCTGCCAAGTCACCCTGAGTTGCTGGACTGGCTGGCCATGGAGCTCATGGAAAGCGGTTGGAGCATGCAGTCCATGCACCGGTTGATCGTCACCAGCAACACTTACCGCATGCAGTCATGGACCGACGAGGAGAATCACCTTAGTCGCGCTGCTGATCCGGACAATCGCTACCTGTGGCGCATGAATCCCCGGCGCATGGAAGCTGAGGTCGTTCGTGACAGTATGCTCCTCGTTGCCGGCCACCTGGACACTACAATGGGAGGACCGGAAATTGCTATCGGCGAAAGAAACACCTCCCGGCGCCGTAGCATCTACTTTCAGCATGCACCGGATGCGCAGCTTGAGTTTCTCAAGTTGTTCGACGCCGCTGATCCGGGCGATTGCTATCGTCGTAAGGAAAGTATAACGCCCCACCAGTCACTGGCTATGGCGAACAGCCAGGTGAGTTTTGACCAGGCGCGGCTTCTGGCCCGTCGTCTCTCTTCGGCCGGCGATGGAAATCCTTTGTCTGCGGAGCATTTCGTCAAGGCTGGATTCGAAGCCGTCTTGGGGCGGCCCCCATCCGCACTGGAACTGGCCAAGACGGAGGACTTTTTGCAGCGACAGGCTGAATTGCTGCGCAGACCGGAAGAGCTGATTCCCTTGTGGGCCGAGGCTGCCGATGAGCCCAAAGCGATTCCTCCGGCACCGGAGCCTCATTTGAGAGCGCGGGAGAATCTGATTCACGTTTTATTCAATCACAACGAGTTCGTTACCATTCGATGAGGGCCCCGTGAATATGAGAGCAAGAAATCCGCTCAGCCACGATGGCTGCTGCAACATCAGGCGAAGGAACTTTCTAGCGGACTGCGGCATGGGTTTCACGGGTCTCGTCCTGGGGGCCATGCTCGAGCGGGAAGGAATCGTGCGAGCCGAAGTCGATGGACCATGGCAACGACCTGACGGTAAGCCCCATTTCGCTCCCAAGGCGAAAAGCGTGATCTGGCTCTTCATGGTTGGCGGCACGAGTCATATGGAGAGTTTCGATCCGAAACCCGCTCTCAACAAATATGCGGGCAAGAGCATCGCTGAGACGCCCTACAAGGATGCCCTGGACTCGCCCTACTTCGAGGGGGCCGTTCGAGCACCTGCAAGCCAACACAAGGTCCGACAGACGATTTTTCCGCTGCAAGTCGGTTACCGAAAGCGCGGTGAAAGTGGGATTGAGGTCAGCGATTGGTGGCCACATCTTGGCGGCTGCATCGATGACATCGCAGTAGTCCGATCGGTTTGGACAACCGATAACAATCACGGGGCTCAACTTCAGTTCCACACCGGCCGACATGTCCTGGAGGGGAGCTTGCCGACCGTGGGCTCCTGGGTTCACTACGGGCTCGGCTCGTTGAACGATAACTTGCCTCAGTTTGTCGCATTGGGAGAGCCTGTCGACACCTGTTGTGGAGGCATAGCCACCCATGGCGCCGGGTATCTGGGGCCGGAACACAACGGGGTGTATCTCGCAGTCGATCCGGAGAATCCGCTGCCCTTCGCGTCTCCCGAAACCCAACTCTACAAGGAGGAGCAGGAAGCTGAGTTTGAATTGCTTGCGGAGCTCAACCGGCTGGCTGGGGTGGAGTACCCGGAGGACCGGGCGATGCGAGCGCGTATTCGGTCCTATGAGCTTGCCTTCCGAATGCAAACCGCCGTGCCGGAGGTTTTTCGCTTCCAGGAGGAAAGCAAAGCCACTCGCAGGCTCTACGGGCTGGATCAGGAGAACACCCAGCCATTCGGTGAGATTTGCCTGACCGCTCGGCGCTTGGTGGAAAGAGGAGTGCGTTTTGTTCAGATCTATCACGGAAGCAATGGAGGAGCTGGATCCTGGGATGCACACGGCAGTCTGAAGAGCAGCCACAGCAAGCGATGCGCCGAGGTTGACCGACCTATAGCCGCGCTGCTGAAGGACCTCAAGCAGCGGGGATTGTTGGACGAGACCTTGGTGGTTTGGGCTACCGAGTTTGGAAGAACACCCGGATCTCAGCCTGTGGAAGGAGGAGGAGAACCCGGGCGGGATCACCATCCCTATGGTTTCTCGGTGTGGTTGGCGGGAGGTGGAATCAAGGGCGGTATAACGCACGGCGCCACTGACGAGTTGGGCTTCCACGCCGTAGAAAATCGCCACTATGTTACCGACATTCATGCCTCTGTACTTCATCAGTTGGGTCTTGATCCGCACAAGCTGGAGGTACCAGGCCGGAAACGGTTAAAAATCGATTACGGAGACCCGATTCATTCGATCATGGCCTGACGACATGACCTCGGAGACTTGCTTCTTCACGCGCGCGCGAAAACGTGACTGTCCCCTTCTGACCGGATAATCAAGAGTGGAAGTATCGATTTTCATGTTTACTCGTCGGAACGTGCCCTGAAACTAAGGGATTTTGCCAAGCGTGCGCGCAATCTCCGAGGCGTGGTCCTTGAGGTAGCTGATCGGCTTGATCCGGCTGGAAAGTTTCATGGACACCTCCTTTCCTGTCGTAATTCAGACCACGAACCGGACCGCAGGCGAGAGCAGACTTGGTCTGAAGGAATCACCCTCCGGGATATCCCGTGGATTGGATCGGTGCGGAAGTTCGCAACAGGAGGTTTGGCTCCTCAGGTAGGACTCGAACCTACAACCCTCCGGTTAACAGCCGGACGCTCTGCCAATTGAGCTACTGAGGAGCATTGATGACGGCGAACTATATCCAAGATGACCCCGCCATTCAAGAATGGTGCAGGCACGCTGGTGGACCGGCGCCGCGTCACCGCCCGGACGGATGCTTCAGGGCCGGATCTGGAAGGAGTAGAGGTCGGCGTTCTTGAGTTGGAAACGGAGATAGACGGCCTGTCCCTTGAGCCGGCTCAGGTCCGGATCGCCGTTCCAGGTCACCGTGTGGCTCAGGTTGTCGGTGAAGATCCGGTCGCAGTCCTCCAGGCCGAAGCCCGGGACGGCCGTCTCCCAGCGCGTCTCCCGGGTCTTGAAATCGGGAGCCTGGATGATGGCCACCCGGATCCCGTCACTCTCCGCCTGGTAGGGATGACGCCGGTGCCGGGTTCCCGGATGCAGCGCAGCGCAGTTGACGACCAGTCGGGTTCCTTCCAGGATGAACTGGCGGGTCAGCAGGTAGCCGGTGGCCTCGCCTGCCTGCTGGCCGACGAAGCGGTCCCTCCTCAGGCGGCAGACGCCCACGCCCGTCTCCCGGTTCAGGTAGTACTGGCCCACCGGGGAGGCGTAGTAGTAGATGAGCAGATCGGGACCCACCTCCAGCGGCGGGCTGGTGCCCGGTTCCACCAGGCCGTGGTCGAAGGCCCCCGGGACGCCCCGGGGCACCAGCGGCTCCCGGTCCCAGGTCCGTTCCCAACGGATCCCGTCCCGGCTGGTGGCGACGTGCATCACGGTTTCGCTCATCGCCTCCTCCTGGAACATCTCGGCGTAGAAGGCGATGAACAGGCCGTGCCGGCGGAAGACGTAGAGGTTGTCGTAATCCGGCTCGTCCCTCTCGTCGGGATAGAGGATCGTCCGGGGGAGGCTCCAGCTTCTCAGGTCCGGGCTGGTGGAAAGGGCCAGCCGGCGGCCCGTGTGCCTCACTCCTTCGGGCAGGGGAAGCATCCCGTTGGTCCGGACGGATGGCCGCACGTAGAGATACCAGAGGTCCCGCTCGGGGACCCAGAGGAGATGGTTGGGGAAGTCGCTGTGGTAGCGGAAGAGGGGCTCCGGCGCCTCGGTCCAGTGGAAGCCGTCGGGCGAGTAGGACAGGTCGACGCCGCTGGAGCCGATGTAGACCATGACGAAGCGGCGGTCCGGCTCGGACTGGTCCGGGTTCAGGAAGACCTGCATACCGGCCGCCCGGGTCCCGCCGCGGCCGGTGTAGACGATGTTGGTCCGTTCGTGCCCGGCAAAAGGGAATCCCTTCAGGCGGGGTTTCGTCCAGTTGAAGGCGTCCTCGCTCTCGGCGTAGCCAACGTAGTAGGAGGGTCCCTCTTTCGAGAAGTAGTTCGAGAGGTTGAAGCATTGGTACCACATGCGATACCGGCCCGACCGTTCGTCATGGAGCACGGAAGGATAGGCTCCGACCGCGTCCTCCCAGGGTTTGTCCTGGACGATGACCGGGTTCCTCATGAACTTGTTCACCCGGCCCACCCGCCGCTGTAGCTTCCAGCGATCCTCCACGATGTAGTCGTCCGTCAGCAGCTGGATCTGGTTGCCGATCGTCAGGGGCTGTCCTCGGAAGTAGGACAGGGGGACCGGGCCCTCGGGTCTGAGCCCGGCGTCCTGGGCATGGACACGGAGGTCATGAAAGGCGCCAAGGATCACGACCGTCGCAAGGACCATCGTGGTCCCGGCCAACGATCGCCTGCGATGCCGCGCGAGGTCCGGGATGCCGCTTTTTCTCGTCATCTTCATTTGAAAGGCCGAGGGGCATTGGAGGCGTGAAACCGAAGGACGGTTTGCCGCCGTTTCCACACAGCGGAATCATGCAGCGAACGTATGACAATCGTACTCAGCGTCATGCCGGCCTTGTCCCTCCGATCTGGCTGCCGTAGCATTCTGTGCCAAATGGGAACGGAATCCGAAGCGAAGCAACTTCATGAACGGTCCATCGTGATCGATGGCCTCAACGTCAGCCGTTGGGGGGAGGAGGCGGTCTACCGCCATCTCCACGAGGGCGGTCTGACCGCCCTCAACGCGACGGTGGCGGTGTGGGAGGGGACGCAGGGCACCCTGCGAAACATCGCCCGCTTCTACAAGGACTTCGACACCTACTCCCGGTACATCCGGCAGGTGACCTGTCTCGACGACATCCGGAAAGCGAAGGAGGAGGGCCGGGTGGGGATCATCTTCGGCTTCCAGAACTCCTCCCCTATCGAGGACGACCTGGACCTGGTGGAGGTTTTCCACCGGCTCGGGGTCCGGGCCATCCAGATCACCTACAACGACCTGAACCTGGTGGGGGCCGGCTGCTACGAGCGCCAGGACGTGGGCCTGAGCCAGTTCGGCGTGGACCTGGTGGCGGAGATGAACCGCCTCGGCATGGTCATCGACCTGTCCCACGTGGGCCACCGGACCACCATGGACGCCATCGAGACCTCGGAGGACCCGGTCTGGTTCAGCCACACCAATCCCAAGCGCCTGTGCGATCATCCCCGGAACAAGACCGACGGGGAGGTGAAGGCCCTGGTGGCTAAGGGCGGCATCGTCGGCGCCAACAGTTTCCCCACCTTCCTGGCCCGCGGCTACGATTCGACCCTGGAGGACGTGCTGGACGTCGTCGACTACTGGGTCGATCTCGTGGGCATCGACTCGGTGGGAATCGGCCTGGATTTCACCGAACTGCATACCGAAGAGTGGTTCGACTGGCTCATGGCCGGCAAGCGCAAAGGCTCCACCGTCTTTCCGCTTCCCTATCCCATCCCGCTTCCGACAGGGATCGCCCGGGCCGACGAGATGCCGAACCTGACGGTCGGCTTGGCAGGCCGGGGATATTCCGACGGAGACGTGCAGAAGATCATGGGGCTCAACGTCCTCCGGCTCTTCGAGCGGGTCTGGAAGGATTGACGGATTCCCAGCGGCATTCGTTACAAGAATACGAGATCATTGCTGCACTTCGGCGTGATCTGGTGCCCAAGTGAACCGACGATTTTCCAGTCAGGTTGCTTGCTGGTTTGTTCTGACCAGTCTGACTAGTTATATTGTTTCCATGCCGACAATCTATTCCACCTACGATGCAAAGGCGCGCTTCTCAGAAATCATTCGTCAAGTGCGATCGGGAAAAACGATCCTGGTCTCCTATCGCGGAGAGCTTGTGGCAGAGGTTCGCCCGATCCAGCGCGGCCCCTTCACCATTGAGGAACGGCTTGACGAACTCGAACGACGGGGTGTTTTGGTGCGCTCGACCGCGCCGGCGGAGCCGATCATGACAGTGGCCCGGCGTCCTGGTGCACTCAAGCGCTTCCTGGCGGAACGGGGCGAATGAGCGTCGCCTATGTAGACACCTCCGCGGTAGCTGCCGTCGCCTTGGGCGAGCCAGGCGCCCCGGCCTTGGGCCACCGGCTGCGAGGATTCGATCGTCTGCATTCTTCCAACCTCTTGGAGGCGGAACTGCGGGCTGTGTTCTCGCGGGAGATGGTCGAATTTTCGGCGAGTCTCATCACCCGTATCGACTGGGTTTTGCCGGACCGGCCCTTGACGCCGGAATACTCAACAGTCCTGGAAGCCGGTTACTTGAAGGGTGCCGATCTCTGGCACGTCGCGACGGCTCTGTATGTGGCGACAGACCCCAGCCAAGTCTCGTTCGTCACGCTGGATGCCCGCCAGGCCTCCGTGACGAAGACGCTGGGGTTTCGAATTCCGAATGGAGCGGAGTGGTAGCCTTGGAGTGCTCCTGCTCCTGACCACCTTTACGGCATGAGCCCCGTCCTCGACCGCTTTCAGAGCCTGCACGCCGTCGATTACGCCGCCATCGCCGCCTACTTCGCGGTGGTGATCTGGGTCGGGTTCTACTACAGCCGGCGCCAGAAGAGCACCGAAGACTACTTCCTGGCGGGACGGCGCCTGTCCTGGTTCTCCGTGGGGGTCAGCATCGTCGCCACGGTCCTCTCCACCGTCACCTATCTCTCCACGCCGGGAGAGATGATCAAGAACGGCGTCGGAGCCAACGCCCAGTTCCTCTCCTACCCCTTGATCTTCTTCCTGGTCAGCACCCTCGTCCTCCCCTTTCTCATGCGGCTCCGGGTGACCACCGCCTACGAGTACCTGGAGCGGAGGTTCGACCTGACCACGCGGCTCTTCGGCGCGTCCCTCTTCGTGTTGATCCGGACCGCCTGGATGGGGATGGTCCTGTTCACTGCCTCGCTGGCCCTGTCCAAGATCTGCAGCCTATCCTTCACCACCGTGGTCCTGGGCCTGGTGGCCATCGGTGTCTTCTATACGGTCCTGGGGGGTCTTCGGGCGGTCATCTGGACCGACGTGGTCCAGTTCTTCATTCTTCTGGGCGGCGCCATCTTCACCGTCGTCTACGTGGCCGTCGACTCGGGCACCGGCCCGGCGACCTGGTGGAACGACATGATGGCGGCCGGCACGCCGTCGCAACCCGTCTTCAGCTTCGACCCCACGGTCCGCCTGAGCCTGGTGGGCATGGCCTGCTGGACCCTGTTCTGGTGGCTGGCCACCGCCAGCTCGGACCAGGTGGCCGTCCAGCGCTTCCTGGCCACCGAATCGCTTCAAGCCTCCCGCCGGGCCTTCCTGTGCAATCTGGTCGCCGGTGTCGTCCTCACGTTGATTCTCTCCCTCTGCGGCATCGCCCTCTACTCCTACTACCAGGCCGCCATTCCCGACGACCCCGACCTGGTCTTCCCCCACTTCATCCGGCACATTCTTCCCCGGGGCTTGGCGGGACTCGTGGTGGCGGCGCTCTTTTCGGCCGCCATGTCCAGCCTGGACTCGGGAATGAACTCCATCTCCTCGGTCGTCGTCACCGACTTCTACCGCCGATTCAGAAGTGCCGTCCCCACGCCGGGCCAGGAACTGTTCCTGGCCCGGGTTGTCACCGCGGCGGTGGGAGGACTGGCAACGGCCATTTGCCTGCTCCTCTACCAGATACCCGAGGAACAGAGGGGGAACCTGTTCGACATCCAGGGACGGGTCACCAGTTTTCTGGTGGGAAGCCTGGGCGGACTCATGCTCATCGCCATGCTGGGGATTCGCTGCAGCGCCCGGGTGGCCATGGGAAGCGCGCTCTGCGGGATCCTGGTGGGATTTCTCTGGGCTCAGGGCCATTGGCTGTTCGGCCTTCCCGAACTGGCCTGGATGTGGGTCATTCCCGTCTCGACGACGGTGACGGTCGGGGTGGCGGTGAGTGCCACGGTGGTCCTCGGCCCAACGCCTTCGAAGCGTTCCTGACCCTGGCCGGCTCATGGCGGCTTTCGCCCCGGACTGCTAAGATTCGCCTCACAATCAAGAACCAAAGGAGAGTGCCTCATGACTGATTCGGTAGACCGGGAGCCGTTGCTCGGGGCCGTCTATCCCGACGATGCCTGGGTGGACGTGGAGGCCGACGCGGTGGTGGACGAGTTCCGGCGTTTCATGCCTCCCGGAGTTCGCCTCATGTCCAGCGCCACTCCCATCCGGGACAAGGAAGCCCACGTGCCCGCCGGAATCGAGTTGGCGGAAAACGGCGACATCGAGGAATCGGCCCGGAGGCTCTCCAAGTACGATCCCGATTGCTACGCGTATTACTGCACCACCATCAGCTTTGTCCGTGGCGTGGGAGGAGATCTGGACATCTCGGATCGAATCACCCGCATGACCGGAAAGCCGGCGACCACCACCAGCAGCGCCATGATCCGGGCCTTCAAGGCCCTGGGAATCTCCAGCGTCACCCTGGCCAGCCCCTACATGCCCGATGTGGAGGGCGCTTTCATCAAGTTCATCCAGGACCACGGCGTCCGGGTGTTGAACAGCCTGGCCCTGAACTTGCCCAAAGACCACTCCATCGTCCCGCCCCAGCGCATCCGCCGCTTGGCCGAGTCTTCCAACATCGAAGAGTCGGACGCCGTCTTCGTCGGCTGCACCGGCCAGAAGCTGGCTCTGCACCTGGATGCCATGGAGGCTGCTCTGGGGAAACCGGTCCTGACGGCGAATCAAGTCACCTCCTGGCACGCACTGCAACTGATGGGGATCGACCCCTGTATAGAAGGACGAGGGAGGCTCTTCGCCGGAGGCGTTCTGACGGGTCACTGAATCCGAGCCAGAGAGACATATGAGACATCCAGCTGCGTTGATCCGGGTCGTTCTGCTGATCGCCGTCACCATTCCTTCCCTGCCAGCGCAGACGGTTCTGGACGTGGGAAGCGAGCGCCAGCTCTTCCTGGACGAGTTCTGGTTCGAATCCCGCCAGGGGATCCGTTTGACTCCCCATCGGCCGCAGCCCCGTGAGGTCTCCCTCACCTGCGTGGAACCCTGGGAAGGCAAGGAACTGCACTACAGCAGCGTGGTTCTGGACCGGGGCCTCTATCGCATGTGGTACCGGGTTGCGGAGAAGGAACCCCCGTATCCGGTGTGGACCTGCTATGCCGAGAGCCGGGACGGCATCACCTGGGAGCGCCGGAACCTGGGAGTCTTTTCCCGCAAGGGTTCCACCCGCAACAACATCATCGGCGACCCCAAGGACTTCACCAACGTCAGCGTCATCGTGGATCCCAACCAGCAGCCGGGCAGTTCGTCCCGCTACAAGATGATTTCCCGGGTCGGGGGAATCACGGGCTTCATATCGGCGGACGGCATCCGCTGGCAGCCGGTTCGGACCAATCCGCTGCTGCCTCCGGAGAAGGGTCCCTTCGACAGCCACAACATCCTGGTCTGGGACGATGAGAGAAGGCGCTACGTCATATACCTGAGGGGCGTGGACCCCTCGGTGGAAGGGCCCTTCAAGGGGGGCCGCCGGGCCGTTCGAAGGTCCGAATCCATCGATTTCCTCCACTGGTCCGAACCGGAGCTGGTGCTCACGCCGGACGAACGGGACCCGGTGGACCTTCACTTCTATACCAACGCGGCCGTCAAGTACTTTCGGGCGGCCCGGGCCTTCCTCATGTTTCCCATGGTTCTGTATCCCGGCCGGAGGCATCACGACGATGCGCCCCATGACGGACTCGCCGATATTCAGTTTGCCTCCAGCCGTGACGGGATCCACTGGGACCGCCTTTTCCGAAAACCATTTCTCTCCCCGGACCTGGACCCGGAGAACTGGGTGGACCGCAATCCCATCCTGGGACATGGCGTGGTACCCACCGGGTCCGGCGAGATCTCCATGTACTACTCGGATTTGCTCCGCTCGGAGCGGACGCGGATTCGCCGCTGCACCCTCCGGACCGACGGATTCGTCTCGGTCCAGGGACCCTATTCCGGCTTCGGCGAGTTCACCACCCGGCCCATCCGGTTTCAGGGCCGGGGTCTGGAACTCAACTACGCCACTTCCGGCGGAGGTAGTCTCCTGGTGGAACTGCAGGACCAGGACGGGGATCCCCTGGAGGGCCTGAGCCTGGAGGACTGCGCACCCCTGGTGGGGGACAAGATCGACGGTATAGCCAAGTGGAAGGGGGGGGAAGACCTCTCTCGGCATGCCGGCAAGACAGTGCGCCTCCGGGTCCGAATCCGTGACGCTCATCTGTACGCCTTCCGGTTCGTTCCATAGTAAATCGCCCCGTGATCCACAGCCTGGAATCGTGCCGGTGCAAACGGCATGACGACGCCGGCGCGACGAAAGAATTGTCGCACTAGTGGAGTAGTGTGAAGGGGGAGAACAATCAGCCGGTGACCCACGGGACTGGCCATCGGTGGTCTCCGCTACGGGAGGATGGACAAGGGCATCCTCCAATCAAGCGTGTGAGAGAGGCATCACACAGATTCATGACTAAAGATGCAATAGGCCACATTGGCTTACGGGGATCTCTGCGCCTGGTCGCCTCCATCATCATTCTACCGGCGCTCCTGTCCAGCCTCGCCGTACAACACATCCACGCCCAGGACGACGCTGCAATCTTCAGTTGGGGAGGGAGAGTGGAAGTGAGGCCATCCTCGCTGCAGATCGGCGAGGGGGGACGCCTCAGCTATGAAATAAGGCTCAGTCAACAACCGGCTGCCGACGGGTGGTGGGTACGGATCCACGCCGACGGGTCGCCTCGCGGCGGTGGCGAATACAAGGGTCTTTGGTGGGTGCCGTCCGTCGGCTGGCAGTTCGATCGGGAGGCGGGGAAGCAGGATTCGGATCCAACGCAATGGCGAGGGGTTTCGGTATACGCACTCCAGGACGAAGATAGTGAGAATCAGTCGGTGAGATTCACCCACGAGGTGTGGGACGAGGACAGCAACTGCCCGCCGTCCCTCCACGGCGTGGCCCCCGTGAGCGTTCGAGCCACCGACGATGACGTCCCGGGCATAAAGGTTTCGCCCCAGCAGTTGACGGTGCCCGAAGGGGACAGCCGCACCTATACCGTGAAACTCAACACGCTACCGACGGCGTCAACGGTGACCGTCTCGATATCGGCGCCGTCGGGATCGGACCTGACCGTGGACAAGCCCAGACTCACCTTCACGCAGGATGACTGGGACGATGTCCAGGTGGTGGAGGTGACGGCCGACGAGGACGACGACGCGGCGGACGACGAGGTGGTTCTGCGCCACCGTGGCAGCGGCGGGGACTACAGCGGCGTGCAAGGGGAGTTGAATGTCACGGTCACGGACAATGACGAGCCGGGCGCCATGGTGTCGACCGAGAGCTTGAGCGTGCCGGAAGGGGGAAACAACTCCTACAGGGTGTCTCTCGACACCCAGCCCGCCGGGACGGTGACAGTCGACCTGACCCTCAATCCGGCGAATCCGGACTTGACGGTGAGTCCGTCCCGTCTCACCTTCACGCGGTCGAGCTGGTCCGCCAAGACGGTGAGGGTCAGTGCAAGAGAAGACAACGATGCGTTGACGGACCCGGCGTCGGCGATCGAGCATGATTTCAGCGGCGGCGAATACGAGGACGTCACGGTACCGGACGTGACGGTGAACATTGACGAGAACGACGACCCGGGCATCACCCTGTCGACGGACACGCTGGAAATCAGGGAGGGCAGCAGCCGGACCTACACGGTGAGATTGGATTCGCAACCCCAAACGAACGTGACCGTGGCGATTCAAGATGGGGACGACGTGGATGTGGATAAGACCAGCCTGACGTTCACACCCCAGAACTGGAACAGCCGGCAGACGGTGCGGGTGGAGGCCGAGCATGACCCGGACACCGGGACGGACCCGCCGGTGACCGTGACGCACACCGCGAGCGGCAGCTCCGAGTATGTCGGCAAGACGGCTGATTTGACGGTGACCATCGTTGAAGACGACGTCCCCAGTGTGACCGTGTCGGACCGGTCCCTGACAGTGCGGGAGGGGGGAAGCAACACCTACACGGTGGTTCTGGACAAGCAGCCGTCGACGAATGTGGATGTGACGGTCACCGTTCCGTCCGATTCAGGTCTGTCCGTGAATCCGTCGAGCCTGACGTTGACTTTCACGCCGCAGAATTGGGACATGCCGAAGACGTTCACAGTGAACGCGGACGAAGACGACGTTAACCGGCCGAACCGAACGGTGACGCTGACGCACACGGCCAGCGGCGGAGAATATTCCGGCGTTTCTGTCGCCAGCGTAAGGGTCACGGTCGAGGATAACGACGACCCGGGCATCGCCGTGTCGGTCCCGCGGCTGACGGTGCCGGAAGGTGGCGACAACACCTATACGGTGAAACTGGATACCCAACCGACAGCGGAGACGGTGACGGTCACCGTTTCTCCGGTGCCGTCGAGTGGTGACGTGAGCGTAGACAAGCCCACTCTGACTTTCACGGACCAGAACTGGTCCGATCCTCAGACCGTGACGGTGGAGGCCGACCACGACAACGATATCGAAGACGACGAGGTGGACATTCGCCACCGGGGCAGCGGCGGGGACTACAACGGCGTGCAAGGGGATACGTTGGAGGTCACGGTCACGGACGACGACATCGCGGACGCCACGCTGTCAACCGACTCGCTGAGCGTGCCGGAAGGGGGGAGTAACACCTACACGGTGGTTTTGGAGTTTCAGCCCACGGCGACGGTGACCGTCGACCTGACGCCCGATCCGGCGAATCCGGACCTGAGGATCAGCCCGTCCCGGTTCACGTTCACGCGGTCCAACTGGTCCAACCCCAGGACGATACGGGTGAGTGCGTCGGAGGACGGCGACGCGGCGACGGACCCGCCGGTGACGATCGAGCACGAATTCAGCGACGGCGGCTACGACGGCGTGACCGTACCGGACGTGACGGTGACCATCGTGGAGAACGATGTTCCAGGCGTGACGGTGTCTCCGACCGAGCTGCAGATCCCGGAAGACCAAACCCGCAGCTATACGCTGAAATTGAACAAACCGCCCTCGGGTGACGTGACGGTCTCGGTTACGGTTCCTTCGGGCGCGGAGGTCAATGTCAACCCGACGAGTCATACCTTTACGGCCACCGATTGGTCCAGTCCGAAACGAGTGGACGTCACTGCGGTGAAGGACGCCGACTCCGTAACGGACTCTGACGTCACGCTCACCCATTCGGTGTCAGGCGCCACTGAATATTCGGGAATCTCGGTGGACTCGGTAACGGTGACCATCCGTGAGACCGATCGGCCCCCGGGAAACAGTCCGGCGACGGGCCGGCCCACAATCACCGGAACGACGTTGGTGGGGCAGACGCTCACCGCACACACGACGAATATCCAGGACCCGGATGGCTTGGACAACCCGATGTTCCGCTACCAGTGGATCCGGGTAGATGGCACGGACGAGACCAATATCCCCGGAGCCAACAGTTCCAACTATCGATTGGTGGGCGCGGACTCGGGCAATCGGCTGAAGGTGTGGGTGGGATTCACCGATAACGCCAACTTTACGGAGAGCGCAACCAGCCTGGAGACCGACATCGTCAGAAGACCGACCTCCCCGCCCCCTCCTCCTCCTCCTCCTCCGGGCACCAGAAGCCAGTCGGTGACGTTCGGCGCCGCCAGCTACAGCGTCCAGGAGGGAGAGACGGTAGAAGTGGCAGTACGTCTGACACTGGCGCCTGCCGACCCTGTGACCATCCTGCTGACGGCGCGAAACGAAGGCGGAGCCACGGACGACGACTACTCCGGCGTGCCGAAGAGCGTCGTGTTCGACGCGGGAGAGACGGTGGCGACCTTCACCTTCCGGGCCGTGGACGACAACGTGGCCGAGGGGACCGAGACGGTTGTCCTGGGCTTCGGAACGTTGCCCACAGGCGTGAATCCCGGGGCTCAAGTCACCGCCGAGGTGTCCATCGAAGAGGACAATCGCGGGGTGCGAATCACTCCGCTGGCGTTGGAGGTCATGGAAGGAGGGAGCGGGACCTATACCGTAGTGCTGGAGACGGAGCCGGTGGGAACCGTCACGGTGATGGTTGGGGGCGCAGCGGGAGATCTGACGGTCTCGCCGGAGGCGGTGAATTTCACGTCGTCGAACTGGTCTGCCCGCCAGACGGTGACAGTGTCGGTGGCGGAGGACGAGGATTCGATCGTGGATGCGCCCGTAACACTGACCCATACGGTGAGCGGCGGGGACTACGACGGAGTGACGGCGCCGGACGTGGAGGTGACCATCCTCGAAAACGACATCCCCGGGGTGAGAATAACCCCGGTAGCACTGGAGATCATGGAGGGAGGTAGCGAGAACTACACGGTGGTGCTGGAATCAGAACCGACCGGGCCGGTAACCGTGACGGTGGGGGGCGCGGCGGGAGACCTGAGCGTGTCGCCCGAGACGTTGACATTCACGTCGTCGAACTGGTCGATGGTGCAGACGGTGATGGTGACGGCGGCGGAGGACGACGACGCAGTCATGGACCCGCCGGTGACGCTGACCCACACGGTGAGCGGCGGAGGCTACGATGGGGTGACGGCACCCGATGTGGAGGTGACCATCATCGAAGACGACACCCCCGGAGTGACGGTGACCCCAACGGAACTGTCGGTCACCGAGGGAAGTCGCGAGAACTACACGGTGGTGCTGAACACGGAGCCGACCGGACCGGTGACGGTGGCAGTGAACGGCGTAACGGGCGACGTGATGGTTTCGTCGGCATCGTTGACGTTCACCCAATCGAACTGGTCGACGGCACAGCCCATGACGGTGATGGCGGCGGAAGACGAGGACGCGTTTGACGATCCGCCCGTAACGCTGGCCCACACGGTCAGCGGTGGAGACTATGCCGGGGTGACGGCGGCCGATGTGGTGGTGACGATTGTCGAAAACGACGTTCCGGCGTTGTCCATCGAGGACGCGGAAGTCACGGAGGCGGACGGAGAGATCGTCTTTGCCGTGACCATGGACATCCCCAGCAGCCGCACGGTCCGGGTCGCCTGGGAGACAGCGGACGGAACGGCCAAGGCCGGCGAGGACTATACCCGACGTAAGGGCGAGTTGGTGTTCGCTGCCCGAAAGACTCGCCAGGAGGCGACGGTGCCAGTGCTGGACGACAGCATGGGTGAACCAAACGAGACCTTTACGGTGAAGCTGTCCAACCCGAGGGAGGCGACGGTGGAGAGGGCCGAGGCGACCGGCTCCATCCTGGACGATGACCTCCCGTTGGTGAGCATTTCCGCCGCGGCCGGTTCAGCGGAGGAGGGAGACGACGTTCAGTTCAACTTGGCTCGGTCGGGGAATCTCGACGCCAGACTGAGCGTGACGGTGCGCGTGAACGAGACGGGGTCTTTTCTTGCGGCAACTCCGCCCGCCACCGTGACTTTCGGCTCCGGAGAGTCGGCGGCGGTACTGCGAATGGCGACCGTGGATGATAGCCGGGACGAAGCGGACGGCTCGGTTGAGGCGGTACTGGGCGAGAGCGACGAGTACAACATCGGGGATCCTGGCAGGGCCGTGGTCGCCGTGACGGACAACGACCGCCCGCCCGCCATCGGGATCGAGGGTGCACGAGCGTTTGAGAACGTGGGAGAGATCGTTTTTCCGATCACTCTGGCTGGAACCAGCGATCAAGTGGTGACGGTGGAATGGTCGACCTCCGACGGGACGGCGAGAACGGACGAGGATTACCGGGGAGCCACTGGAATGGTGAACTTCCGTCCGGGACAGACGGTCGAGAGCATTCGCGTGCTTCTCTTGGACGACATGCTCCTGGAAGAGGACGAGACCTTCACGGTGGTGCTCGGCCGCGCCGTGAACGGGACCTTGGGCCAGGGTACGGCGACAGGAGTCATCGTCGACGACGAACGAATCGTGTTCAAAGCGTGGCTCACCCGCTTCGGGCGGACGGTCGCGACTCAAGTGGTGGAAGCGGTCAGCGAACGGCTGACCGGATCGCCGTACCGGCCACCGCAGGTGACGGTCGGGGGACGGCAGTTGAGGTTGGCGTTCGAGAACGAGGCGCGTGATCGTCGCCATGATACTGATCTCCTCTTCGGAAACCAGCCGCTCATGGCCGGCGGCGGACTGGGAGCGCCGGGCTCGCCCGGCCGGGCCGGTGAATCTCTCGGGCTTTATGGAGGGACCTTGGAAGGCACCCAATTCGGGTTTCGGCGCCTGGGTGGCCGTAATCTTTTGTCCACCAGCTCGTTTCACCTGACGTCGGGGGACGGTGGCCGGACCGGAAACGACCAGAGAGGGACGTGGGCGGCTTGGGGCCGGGGGGTGACGACTCAGTTCGGCGGCCGGAATACGGATCTGTCTCTGGACGGCGGGGTGCTGACCGGCCTGGTTGGCGTCGATTACACACGGCGGCGGATGATGGCCGGCATGGCGGTCTCCCGCAGTGAGGGGGACGGGGACGCCTTCGCGGGCAGGGGCCAGCGGCTCCGGCCGCTGGACTCGGATTTGTCGGCGTCTCTGACCAGTGTCTATCCCTATCTTCGGGTGGACCTGGACGAACGATTCTTCACCTGGGGTCTGTTCGGATACGGACGCGGCCAGATGGGGGCGACCGCTGCAGCCGGTTCTGCCCGGCATGATATCGGGATGACGATGGGAGCGGTCGGGGCCCGTGGGTCGCTACTGAAGCCGCCAGACAAGAACGGGCTCGAGGTGGCGTTGAAGACGGATACGTTCTGGGTGGGGATGGACCTGGATTCGGCAACCGGTCCACGGATCACGGATGCGGATGCGAGCCGGACGCGGCTCCTCCTGGAAGCGGCATGCGACTGCAGGTACGCCTGGGGGGGTGGCCTGGTCGGGGGGGCGGTGGACTTCGGGATTCGGCGCGACGCCGGAGAGGCGGAGACCGGCGTGGGCCTGGAGGTGGGAGGAAATCTGAGCTATCTCAACCCGGACCGGGGCCTGACGGTTTCCGTGAACGCGCGCCGGCTGATGGCGCACCAGGCCGACGGCTACCGGGAGTGG
Source organism: Acidobacteriota bacterium (assembly GCA_965231825.1). Lineage (GTDB taxonomy): Bacteria > Acidobacteriota > UBA6911 > RPQK01 > JAJDTT01 > JAJDTT01. The sequence continues at coordinate 1,728,322 of OZ246889.1, forward strand.
GGCATCGGCGGGATGATCGAGTATGACCCAGGCGCCGCGGGCCGGGGCCTCGCCGTGCGGATGGTCTCGTCCCTGGGGACGGCGCCCAGCGGAACGAACCGCTTCTGGTCCCAGTCGGCGGCGGGCTTGAACCGGAACGGATTCGCCGGCATGGATGCACCCTTGACTGCGGAAGTGGACTACCGGATGCGGGCGTTCGGCGGCCGGTTGCTGATGGCCCCCTATGCCGACATGTCGCTGGTGGGCTCCGGTACCGGAGTCCAGAGCTATCTGCTGGGATGGCGCCTGCAGTTCGGACCCAACATCCGCCTGCAACTCGAAATGGATCTCGGCGACCGCTCCTACGATCCTCTCTATCGAAACGGTCTCATGGGTCCCGGCTCCATGCTCGGCGGTCCGGGGCTGGCGCCACGGTCGGCCCGCGGTTCCTGGTGACGATCCTTGAGTCCGGCGAGCTTGGAAGCGAGCCCGCCGAGCGTTTGGGCGCCCGGCAGGCTCAATGCTGACTCGTCCTGCGCCGGAGGAAGAGCCAACCGGCGTCCATTCTACTCAACTCGGATTCTGGTTTCAGTCCGGCTCAGGTCTTTTTTATAAACGGAAGTTCCAGCCCTATTTCCCCCTAAAATCGAGCTAAGTGGTTGATTTGCTTACGGAACTGGTGTTGACTGGGTTTATTTGTGTTCCCATGTAATAGAGTGTCTATCATGTTGTATTTGAGAACTATATGATCTATACTAGTTGCCATGTACATCGACACTGTCCCCAACCGCAACTCCCGCCCTGCCATCCTCCTGCGCGAAGGCTGGCGCGAAGGGAAACGTGTCCGCAAACGCACCATCGCCAACCTCACCAACTGGCCCCACGACAAGATCGAACGACTTCGTCTCGTCCTCAAGAACGTCCCTGTCGTTCATCCCGATGAGCTCTTCGTCATCGAACGCTCCCTCCCCCATGGTCATGTCGAGATGGTGCTGCAAGCCATGCGCCGCCTGAAGCTCCCCGCTCTTATCGATTCCAAGCCCTCGCGCCAGCGCGATCTGGTCCTGGCCCTGATCATCCAGCGCTTGCTGCATCCCGCCTCCAAGCTCGCCACCACCCGGCTCTGGCACACGACCACCCTGGCCTCCGAGCTCTCCCTGCAAGACGCCGACGAGAACGACCTGTACGGGGCCATGGACTGGTTGCTCCAACGTCAGGACCGGATCGAGAAGAAGCTGGCCCGGCGACATCTGTCCGAAGGGGATCACGTCCTTTACGACGTCTCCAGCAGCTACTATGAAGGGCACACCTGTTCCTTGGCCCGGTTCGGCCACAGCCGGGACGGCAAGCGCGGCCAGCCCATCATCGTCTACGGGGTGATGGCGGATCGGGCGGGACGGCCGGTGGCCGTCCAGGCCTATCCCGGCAACACGGGGGATCCGACCACGGTGCCGGATCAAGTGGAGACGTTGCGCCAGCGGTTCGGGTTGAAGCGGGTGGTGCTGGTCGGGGACCGAGGGCTACTGACCGAGACCCAGGTCAAGCATCTGAAGCGCCATCCCGGACTGGGTTGGATCTCGGCCCTGCGCCATACGGCCATCCGCGAACTGGTGGAAACGAAAGCAGTTCAACTCTCGCTCTTTGATGAGCGTCACTTGGCGGAGATCCGGACCGAGGCCTATCCGGGCGAACGGCTCGTCGTTTGTCACAACCCGATGCTGGGGGAGTATCGGCGCCGCAAACGGGAGCGCCTGTTGGCGGCGACGGAGGAAAAGTTGGCCAAGATCGCCCGGGAGGTGGCCCGGCGCACCAAGACGCCCTTGTTGGCGCCCCAGATTGCCGAGAAGGTGGGTCGGGTCAAGAACCGGTACAAGGTGGCCAAGCACTTCGAAATGGTGATCGAGGACGGGCGTTTCGAGTACGCTCGGCGCACTGAGGCTATCGTCCGCGAGGCGCAACTGGACGGATTCTACATCCTGCGCACCAGTGAGCCACAAAAGCGGCTGTCGACGGCCGACGTGGTGCGCAGCTACAAGAACCTGGCGAACGTGGAGCGGGCGTTCCGCTCTTTGAAGACCGTGAACTTGCAGATCCGTCCCATCCGCCACCGGGCGGAGACCCGGGTGCGATCACACCTGTTCCTGTGCGTGCTGTCCTACTACGTCGAGTGGCATCTGCGCCGAGCCTTGGCCCCGTTGCTGTTTGATGACGAGGACCTGGAGGCGCATCGCGCTCGACGGGATCCGGTGCTGAAAGCCCAGCCGTCGGCATCGGCAAAACGCAAGAAGGCGAAGCGGGAAACCGAGGACGGACTGCCGATCCAGAGCTTCAAGACACTGATGGCTGAGATGGGGACGCGTGCCCGTCACCAGTGCCGAACGGCCTCGGACCCGGACGGTCCAAAGTTGCAACGACTGACGGAACCGACACCGCTGCAGCACCGGGCGCTGGAGTTGGTCAGGGTGTTCCCAGTGGACAACTAGTCCGATTCGTCGGTTATCCCTTTATAATCAGGGAGTTATCTTGTCTCTGAGTCTGGAACTTCGGTATAAAGGGAATGTGAAGATTCACGCCTGCGCGGGGAAGCCTTCCGATCGGGTCGCCGACATTCCTCAATGATGGATTCCCAGCCCATCGTTGACCCTGATACTCCCTCTCGGTCATATTGATGGCGTGAGGCGGCTGAGAATCGTTTCCGAGTCAATTCTCTACCGCAATCCACATCCCGGACATCAAGCCGTCTGCGCCTATCTTCCCAACGTTGTCCCCGTCTCGGAACGGGAACTCATCTGTGTCTACCGGTTGGGCCAGGCGTTCTATTCCCTGGACGGAAGGCTGGCCCTGCTCCGTTCCCACGATGGGGGCAAGACCTGGGTCGAGGAGGGGGATCTCTGGGACCCTCAACAGGAGAGCACGCCCCATTCCTACAGCGCGCCCCACGGGACGCTCCTCCGGGACGGGACGCTGCTCCTGGTGGCCCACCGTTTTCGAGCCACGCAGGACCAGATGTTCCGGTTCAATCCCGAGACCGGAGGTCTGAAACCCTTCGAGCTGGTGCTGTTTCGCTCCGCGGACCTGGGCCGGACCTGGTCCCCTCCCCAGGTGATCGAAGTGGGAAACGGGGGAGTGGCGGACGCTCCGTCCAGTGTGATCGAACTCAATGACGGTTCCCTGTTCCTGGCGTTGGAGCGCTGGAAATCGTGGGACGACAGGTCACCCCTGCACATCAGGGGCTCCGCCCTGTTCTCCAGGGACGGCGGGTCGACCTGGGGGGAGCAGATCGATTTTCCCAGTGCCTCCGACCTGTCCCGGATGTACTCTCATAGCCGCTACAGCCGGATGTTGGACGGGCGCATCTGTGCCCTTCAGTGGACCCAGAGTATCGGCGGGCAGGAGAACTATCCTCTCCATTTCGTCCGCTCGGACACCTCGGGAACCTGCTGGGAGAACCCCCTGCCCACCACGATTCCAGCCCAGACCAGTTGGGCCGCGGATCTGGGAGAGGAGGTCCTGGCGGCGGCCTACTCGATTCGGGAGAGGATGAAGCCCGGCGTTCTGGTGACCCTGAGCGAGGACGGCGGCCGGACCTGGGACCTGGAGCGCCAGGTGATGGTCTGGGACGCCGTGGGGCAGGAGTTCCTGGGCGTCGACCGCAAACCGGAGTATCCGGCCAGTCACGACAACATTGCCTTCGGCAAGCCCAATCTGGTTCGTCTGGCGGGAGGAGACCTCCTGGCCAGTTGGTGGTGCACCCAGGCCTGCATCACCCACATCCGTTGCGCCCGATTGACAGTGGAGGAATAGATGCCATGAGAAAGACACTGTCCGTTAGCCCGATACTCGCCCTCACCCTTTTCCTTCTGTCCGGGACCATCCAAGCGGACGAGGTGGAAATCGAGAAGGGGGTCTTCATTTCGGCCGCCTCACTGGTCCGGAGAGATCTTCCCGACGACTTCCCCTACCAGGTCTTCCATGAGGGTTTTGCCGTCGTCCGGGTTCAGGTCCGCAACGCTTCCGCCGCCGGTTTCTCGTTGGACCCGGAACGGATGACGGTCCACGATCCCAAGGGGAAGACCCTCAAACGCGTCGGCGCCGCCGAGCTCACTCCCAAGATGGTCAAGTACTATCAGGGTGGCGGGGGCGGCCCGGGCGTCAGCCTGAGCACCTCAGCCGGCGGACCCGTCTTCAGTCCCCGCCAGCGTCCTTACGGGGAGAGGAGGACTACGATCGGCGGCGGGGGCGGACCGGGCATCATCCACGTGGGAAAGGTGAAGGAACTCCGGGCGCTGCTGGACCGGTACGAGATCCAGGCGGCCAACGTAGCTCCGGGGCAGACCATCGAGGGTTTCTTCTATCTCAAGAGCAAGAAGAGCGGCAACCGGCTCATCGGCGGCCAGGTTCGGTTGCCCGGGAATCAGACGGTCGGTTTCTGAGGCGGTTGCCGAAGCGCGTCAGTCTGGCCGGGGCGCCACCGTAACCTGGAGGGGAAGGGTGGTGTAGTCAGCCGACTCCGCCTTGGCCCCGCTTCTTCGCCTGCGAACCGCCTCGCTCTTGATCCGCCCCACGGCCAGAAGCGGAAAGGTCATGGGCTCGACCCAGGGATCCGCTCTCAGCATCAAGGTCCGGCTCGTCTCGTCCTTCGAGATCACGATTCCGTTGGAACCGCTGTCCTCGACCCAGATGCCGGCCGGCCGGTTCTGGAGGATGAAGGGCACATCCAGCCTGAAGCCGTGATTTCGCTGGATGTGAATGGTCAACGGGATGCTCTCTCCGGGATGGATCACCGGGTTGGACGGTTCGATCCGCGGAACGATGGGAGGCCTGGGGGCCAGGGACACCACGTTCAGGGGCTCAGCGGCGTCGGTGGCGACTCGGCTGACGGTCCGGCCGCCGATGACCGCTTCTCCCACCACTCGGAGTCGAACCGGCTCGTCCGGCTCCTGAGCGGATTCCAGGGCCGAGAGAACCAAGGTGGTGACGATTTCCTGCGGGCGGATCAATCCTTCGGTGGCGTGAAATCCCGGAGGTAGATCCTCCACTCTGACCCGAATGGGTCCCTCGAACCCCTCCATGCGGGCCGCCGAAATCGTCAGCGGCACGCTTCCTCCCCGGGGAACGTTGGGATTTCGGGCGCCGGTGGCCCGCCCGTCCACGTAGAGCAGAAATCCGTCGTCCAGAAAGAGCCGGAAGTCCGGTTGGGCCCGCCGGATGGTGAGGCGGTACGCATGCCGGGGACCCCCGGCGCCGCCCAGATCGCCCAAGTGGGCCAGGTAGGTTCCATCTGCCGGTGCCCGGAACAGCAGATAGGAGTCTTTCCCCGTCAGAGGCCCGCCGTCGTCGTTCCGGTAGGGAAGGGTCACGGCGGGAAAGAGTTCCTCGTTCACGGGTGCGCCCGGGTCTCGCACCATGACCTTGTGAACGCTGCCGTTGGCGGGATGATTTTGGGGATCCGTCCCCAACCAGCTGATCCGCTTTCCCAGGATGCCCTGGGCCACCGAAAAGTGGTCCGCCCGGCGAATGGAACGTTCCAGACGGACAAGTTCTCTCCCGTCCAGAAGCACGAAATCCAATGGGTAGTAGCGGGTGTCGTCCTTCAATCCGAAACGGTTCAGAAGGAGAATGCCTGCCCGCAACGTACTGTCGTGGAAGTCTTCGGACAGCACTTCCAGGACGGTCCCGGGAATCGGTCGACCCTTCGTGTCCAGCACCTGAAGGACCGAGTCCAGGGGAGACGAGAGACGCCGCGCCTGGACCTCCAGGACCAGGGTCTCCCCCTGGCGAGCCGAGAAGGAGAACAGGTCCTGGTCCCCGCGCGCTGCGGAGCGGCCGTTCACCGTCACCGGAACCGGAAGGGTCTGGGCTGTGTCCGCCGTGTCGTTGGGCTCCTCCTCCGGCACCTCCGAAATATTTCCCAGAGCCACGGGCAGGGTGTTGAGGCTCGGCCCCAAAGGGGTTTGGAGCCGGACCTGGAGCGTGTCCTTCCCTGAGTCCGGAGGGAGATCATCCCATCGGATCGTTGTCCGGCCTCCCAGATTGTGGCCGGTGACGGCCAACTCATCCCGGCTCCCCCGGCGCAACCCCAGAGGGAAGACGCCGGTCAGGAAGGGGAGCTCGCCCAGGGTCAGACGATAGGCGAAAGCGCGTCCTCCCCGTCCGGCCCGGTCCGAAATGCGAACCTGGTACTCGCCGTCCCGTGGACAGGTGTAGGCCAACACCGAGTCCACGCTCCCGGGGAAGAAGTTGTCGTTCCGGGCCAGAATCCGGCCTTCGCCGTCCATGATCTCCAACACCGAGTCCAACCGCGACCCCAGGGAGGCGGCCTCCACTCTGAAAACCAGTTCCTGGTCCTGCTCCGCCCCGAACCGGAAGATGTCTCCTCGGTCTCCCCTGTCGAGCCGGCCCTCAATCGTGACGGGCAGGGTGATCTCCCGGCCGTCCGGGGGCTTCTCCGCAGGCTCCATGGCTTCGATCTGGGGCAGTCTTCCCAGAGCGAACCGCACCCAGTTGCTGGTGCCGTAGACCGTTTTTATCCGGAATCCGTGGCTTCCGATCTCCGCCCCGGAATCCACGTCCAGCCGAATCCGGACCCGTTGCCGGGGGGTTCGATAGGGAGGATTGGGAGCCGGTTCGATCTCGGTGACGGTGGCCTCGACTCCCTTCCGGCTGAAGATGAGGCGAGGCGAATCCTCCAGGTTGATTCCCTCCACGGTGATCCAGGTCGAAGCGCCGACCTGGGCTCCCAGGGGGCTGGCCCGATAGACGATGGGGGAGGGCGGGAATTCCAGGCCGGCGCCGTGTTCCCCGGCCGGGAACCCGGGAGCCTGGAGCAGGAGACTGAGTGTCAGGCAGCCGGCGTGAGTTCGCATCAGTGGTTGAAGAGAAATTCCTTGCTGGTGAGAATTCCCAGGGCCAGGTCCATCAGCCCGCTCCCCTCCGCGTCCGTGATCATACGGCTGGAAGATGACGATTGGGCGGGGCCCAGTGTACCCAGTATTTCCCTCATCTCATTCCCGGTCGGAGGCCGGCTCAGGGCCGCCCAGTACAGGTTCCGGATCACGTCCTGCCGGGAGAGCCCCTGCTCCAGGGACCGGTGCAGGACACCGGTCTTCGATTGGAGCTTCCGGTGAAGCCCTTCTCCATGGATCAGGTGAAGCGCCTGGTTCACAGTCGGCTCCTTCACGCGCTCGGCATGGGCGTTGATCTCCCGTGGCGGCCGGCCGAAGGTGGAGAGGAAGTTGGAGGCCACACGGGTGTCCGGGAGCTGAAGGGCCCGGGTTCCGGGGGGAAATCCGGGGAATCGCTCCGGGACGCCCGTGACCTGGCAGATCATGTCCAGGATGACCTCGGCGGGCAGTCGCCGGATCCTGAAGCGCGAGTGGTACTTCTCCGCCAGCTCCCCGGAACCGCCCCCTCCGGCACTGGCCTGGTAGGTCGCCGAGTTCATGATGGTCCGGATCAGGTGACGGAAGTCGAAGCCGTGCTCCGTGAAGTCCTGGACCAGCGCCTCCATCAGGTCTTCGTTGGAAGCGGGATTGGACTGCCGGAGATCGTCCACCGGCTCCACCAGCCCCCGGCCCAGGAAGTGGTGCCAGATCCGGTTCACCGCAGCGCGCAGGAAGTAGCGGTTCTCCGGCGAGGTCAACCAATCGGCGAAGTATTGACGCCGGTCGCCGGGGGCGTTCTCGGCGATCGGGTCTCCCTCCAAGGGGCGTGGAGGAAGTGCGGTTCGCCGTCCCGGGAATGGGACTTCTCCGGTCCGGCTCTCGTAGACGATCACGTCTCCCCGGTCTCCCGGCTTGCGCCCGACCCGGGAGAAGAAGCTGGAGAGCCCGTAGTAGTCCTCCTGCGTCCATTTGTCCAGGGGGTGATTGTGGCAGCGGGCGCAGGCCACGGAGATCCCCAGAAAGGTGTGGGTGATGTTTTCCGTCGCCTTGGTGGCCTCGTCGTGCATCACCCAGTAGTTGGCGGCCCCGTTGCCGTAGTTGCTCCCCGAGGCCGTGACGATCTCCCGGACGAAGCGGTCCCAGGGCTTGTTCCCGGCCACACTCTCACGGATCCAGTCGTAAAAGATCCGGTAGGCAGGGGCTCTCAGCTTGCTGCTGGAGACCAGGAGCAGGTCGCACCACTTGTAGGTCCAGTAGTCCACGAACTCGGGCCGATCCAGCAGCGAATCGACTAGCCGAGCCCGTTTGTCCGGATTCGGGTCCTGAACGAACTGCTGCGCCTCCCGGATACCGGGCAGGACGCCGATGGCGTCCAGATGAGCCCGGCGGACGAAATGGTGGTCGTTGGAGAGGCGGTAGGGTGGAAGCCGCAGGTCCGCCAACTTTTCCAGGACCAGATCGTCGATCCGGTTGTGGCGGGGCGCGCGGGCGTAGGCGTCCGGGCCGGGCCCTTCCTTCATCGGAATCGTGACCCGGGTGGAGGCTACCTGATCCAGGCACCAGACGGAGACCGACGCTTCTCCCGGGCCCCGGGCCTCCGCCGCTCCCGTCTCGTCCACGCTGAGGATCCCCGAGTCGGTGGAGGAGTACTTGGCCCAGTGCGTCACGTCCTCCCGGGACCCGTCATCGAAGACGGCCTGAACCAGGATCCCGTGCCGTTGCCCGGGTTGGAGCCGAAGGTGCGGCGGAAGCACCCGGAGGCTTGCGACCCGCCGGTCCGTCGGCCGCGGCGGCGCGGCTCCCGTGGCAATCCACTCGGACAACACCTGGTAGTTCCGCGAGGGCACCGCCAGGCGCCGGCCTCCGCCGTGGGGTAACGCCAGGGTGGGCTTCAGGAGCACGAGGCTTCGAGCCGGTTGCAGCGTCAAGACCCGCCGGCCCGCGCCCTCCCGGGTGAGCGCCGCGTGATCGGATTCGGGAGCGTAGCCTCTCAGGCTCAGTTTCAGGTAGTTCTGCCCCGAGGCCGCTCCATGGCAGGGGCCTGAATTGCAGCCGGCCTTGGTGAGAGCCGGCAGCACATGGTTTCGAAAGCTCCAACGAAAGGGTTTCGCGGTTGCCAGGACCCGGATCCGGACACTCGCCTTTCGTCCGTCCGGCAGATGGGCCTGGAGGGTGGTGCTTCCGTCCGAGACGGCCGCGACGGTGGCCGGTCCCTCCATCGCCGCCACTCCCGGGTCCGCAAGCACGAAGCGGGCTTCGGCCGTCCGGTCCCGGACCGATCCCTCGCCGGCCGCCGGTTCCACCACCAGCAACCGTTGGGTGGCTCTGGGTCCCGAGAGTACGATCTCTTCCGGGAGCAGTCTGAGTGGCTCCGGCTCGGCTTGAAGGAGCGCGCCCGCCAAAAGACAGAAAAGCCAGATCATCATCCGCCAAATAGCTCGTGAATCGGCTCCACGCCGATGTCCACGATGGGTACGGGCCGGCTCTGGGGACCGGGCAGCTCGGTATGGAGGTCGATTCCCAGGGATTTGTAGATGGTGGCCAGGACCTCCTGGGGTCCGACCGGCCGGTCGCGGGGCTCGCCCGCGATTCGATCCGAAGACCCCACCACCTGGCCGCCCTGGATTCCCCCTCCCGCCAGGATGATGGTGGAGACCGACGGCCAGTGGTCCCGTCCTCCGGCCGGGTTGATCTTGGGAGTCCTTCCGAATTCTCCCATGGCCACCACCAGGGTCTGCTCCAGCAGGCCCCGGTCGTGGAGATCCTCGATCAGGGAGGTGTAGGCGTTGTCGAACATGGGTCCCAGATTGTCCAGTTCGGTGATGGGACTGAAGGGAGACGAGCCGTGAACGTCCCAGGAGACGCCGCCCCCGAAATCGTCGAACATGTTGATGGTGACGAACCGGACCCCTGCCTCCACCAGACGCCGCGCCAGCAGGCAGCTCTGGCCAAACCGGTTCTGGCCGTAGCGGTCCCGCAGTTGGTCTTCCTCCGACTTCAGGTCGAAGGCCGCCCGGGCCTCGGCCGAGGAAACGATGCCGTAGGCCTGGTGGTAAGCGGAATCCAGAAGCCGGGTCGCAGCGCTACCCTTTTCGAAGGTCTGGAACGCGCGGTCGACCACGTGCCGAAAGGATCGGGCCCGTTCCACCCGGATGGCGGAGACGTACTCCGGCGGTACCAGGTCCTGAATCCGGAAGTCGTCCCGGGAGGGATCCGAGTGGATCAGGAAGGGATCATGGGTCTTGCCCAGGGAAACCGGCGGACTGGCCCTTGCGGGAGGTCAGCGGGATGGGAAGGACCAGATGAGGGGGCAACTCGGAATCGGCGCCCTTCAGAAAACCGGCGGCGGAGCCGAGATTGGGGTAGACGATCCCGGGAGAGAAGGTCTGGCCGGTCTGGACCAGGTAGTGGGCCAGGGGATGGGCGGGGGACGTTGTGATGGAAGGATCGCACCAGGGCGTAGCGGTCCGCACGGCGGGCCATGCGGGGGAAGATTTCCGAGATCCGGATCCCGGAACGTTGGTGGGAATGGGCCGGTAGGGTCCGCGGACCTCGGACGGCGCCTCCGGCTTCATGTCCCAGGTGTCCATCTGGGACGGGCCGCCCACCAGGAAGAGAAAGATGCAGTTGACATCGCGGCTCTTGTCCACGACGCCCCGGGCCTCCAGCCTGCACAGATCGGCGAGGCTCAGACCCAGGCAGGACAGGGCTCCCGCATGGAGGAAGTCACGCCGGTTCAGACCGTCACAGAAGGGAATCGGGCGCGGCGTGTCCAAGCGAAACATTTTTTGATTTCAACAATTTAGCAATGCTTGGAAGAGGGAGTCAATCGCCTGCGGGGCGATCAATAGGCTCCATTACCGACAGCTTCAGATGGGTGGCGTGCCCAGGGGAGTGGTAGACGCGGTGCGTCGCCCGAATGAAATCCTCTGCCTTGGCCTTGAAGATGTTGGGGACGTACTTCTGGGGGTTCCGGTCCACCAGGGGAAACCAACTGCTCTGGATCTGGACCATGACCCGATGGCCCGCCTTGAAGGTGTGGAAGACGTCTTGAAGGGGAAGCCGGACCCGGGCCGGACGGCCCGGGTCGAACGGCTCCGGATGCTCGTAGGAATTCCGGAAACGGCCGCGGATCACTTCACTCCGGATCATCATCTGGTAGCCCCCCATCCGGACCCGCCTGGGGTTGGGATCGTTGTCGGGCGCCGAGTCGGGGAGAACGTCGATGAGTTTCACCACCCAGTCGGCGTCCCCCGCCGTGGTGGAGACCCAGAGCTCCGCCTCCAATGGGCCGGCGACGGTCAGGTCCTGTTTCAGAACCGGAGTCCGAAAGGCCAGCACGTCGGGACGCCGCGCCGCGAACCTCTGATCGTCGGTCATGTATTCCCGCGTCATTCCAGGCGAGATGTCCTGACTGAAGGGGACCGGCTTGGCCGGGTCGCTCATGTACTCGCCGAAGCGCTCCTCTCCCGTCTCGGGAGGATTCGGGGAAAGGTCCCCCTGGGCCCGGAGGTAGAGACGGTACGGCTTCAGCGACGGCGGAGGCCAGGTATCGAAGGTCCGCCACCGGTTGGCGCCGGTCTCGAAGACGTAGGCTTCGGGGAGGTCCGCCTTGCCCTCCCCCTTCAGGTGGTAGCGGAAGAAGGGGCGGATGATCCGTTCCCGGTAGAAGTCGGAAGTGTCGAAGCCGAATCGGGCATTGCCCAGCCCCGTGCCCGATCGCCGGCCCCAATCCCCGTGAGCCCAAGGACCCATGACCAGGACGTTGGAGATGTCCGGATTGTTCCGCTCCACCGAGCGGTAGATCTCGAGCGGACCGTAGAGATCCTCGGCGTCGAACCAACCCCCCACGGTCATCACAGCGCAACGGACGTTCTTGAGATGCCGGACGATGCCCCGCTTCTGCCAAAAGGCGTCATAGCGGGGATGCTCCATCATCTGGTTCCAGAACTCGATCTCTCCCTTCAGGTGGACCCGGTTGATGTTGGACAGGGGGCCCAGGTCCAGAAAAAACCGGTATCCGTCCGGCGTTCCGTATTCGAAGGGGACCAACGGTTCGGTGGTGGGCTTGGGCCGGGGTTTGGCGTGCCGGGCGAAAAAACTGAATGCATGCGCCAGAAAGAACGCGCCGTGATGGTGGAAGTCGTCGAAATAGAAGTCGCCAATGGGGGCCTGGGGAGAGGCGGCCTTCAAGGCCGGGTGGGTATCGATCATCCCGGCCGCCGTATAGAAACCGGGGTAGGAGATGCCCCACTGGCCCACCCGTCCGTTGTGTCCCGGCAGGTGGGTGATGAGCCATTCGATGGTGTCGTAGGTGTCGGTGCTCTCGTCGATGTCCTGAGGGGTGCTTTTCTCAGGCAGATGGGGCGTCAATTGGACGAAGCCGCCTTCCGACATGTAGCGGCCCCGGACGTCCTGGTAGACGAAGATGTATCCGTCCCGGGCAAACTCCGGGGTGGGTCCGAGTGAAGAACGATACTGGTCCGGGCCGTAGGGGCGGGAACTGTACGGGGTGCGGTAAAGCAGAATCGGGTAGGTCCGGGAGCGGTCGTTGGGGATGTAGACAGCGGTAAAGAGCCGGACGCCGTCCCGCATGGGAACCTGGTACTCGAACTTGGCGTAGTTGGCCCGGATGTACTCTTTCTGATCCATCTCCTGTCCGGAGAGGGGGAGAAGGGTCCAAATGAAGGAGAGGAAAAGGATCGCCTGTTTCATGGCATTACCTGCGTGCATTACAAATACAATACACTGAGGAGCGTCTGGTGGGGCGTCTGGTGGGGCGTCTGGTGGGGCGTCTTTCAGGCGCCCACTGGGAAGGGCGTCTTATAGGCGCCCACTAATCCTCAGCACCCTGTTCATTTACGGGATCGGCGCCTGAAACACGCCGCTCCAAGGTCGGCGCGTGAAACACGCCGCTCCTCGCCCCTCCTGAACTGTATTCGCGGCGGCGGCGCTGCTATCCTGTGGCCCCCATGTCTGACTCCGCGGTGCGCCGGTCCGGTCGCCATTTCCTGCAGATCCCAGGTCCCACCAACGTTCCCGAGCGGGTTCTGCGCGCCATGTCCCGCGCCACCGAGGACCATCGGGGGCCGGAACTGGCGAGTCTGACGCGACGTGTCCTGCGCCGTCTCCGGGAGGTGTTCCGGACCCGGGGCCCGGTCCTCCTCTATCCCGCCTCCGGGACCGGAGCTTGGGAAGCGGCCCTGGTGAACACCCTCTCTCCCGGGGACCGCGTGCTCATGTTCGAGACCGGTCACTTCGCGGTGCTCTGGTCCCAACTGGCCGGCCGTCTCGGTTTGGAGGTCGAGCTGGTGCCGGGCGACTGGCGCCGGGGGGTCGATGCAGCGGACGTCGAGTCCCGGCTCTCCCGGGATACCTCCCACCGGATCGGGGCCGTGGGCATGGTGCACAACGAGACTTCCACAGGGGTCACCAGCGATGTGGCGGCGATTCGCCAGGCCATGGACCGGGCGGGGCATCCCGCCCTGCTCCTGGTGGACACCATCTCCTCCCTGGGTTCCATCGACTACCGCCATGACGAATGGGGTGTTGACGTGACCGTCGCCGCCTCGCAGAAGGGGCTGATGCTGCCTCCGGGCCTGGGATTGAACGCACTGAGCGAGAAGGCGCTGGCCGTCGCCGAAGAAGCTGGGTTGCCTCGCTCCTACTGGGACTGGAAGCCGGCGTTGAAGGAAAACGTCAAGGGGTTTTTCCCCTACACGCCCGCCTCCAATCTCCTCTACGGATTGGATGTGGCCCTGGAAATGCTGTTGGAGGAGGGCCTGGAGAACGTCTTCGGCCGGCATTCCAGGTTGGCCAAGGCCACCCGGACGGCGGTCCGGGCCTGGGGCCTGGAACTGCAGGCTCTCGACCCGCGCGAGTACTCCGATTCGCTGACGGCGGTCCGCTTGCCCGACGGTCACGACGCGGACCTGCTGCGGAAGCTGATCCTGGAGCGTTTCGACATGTCTCTGGGTACGGGACTGGGAAAAGTCCGGAAGCGGGTCTTCCGGATCGGCCACCTGGGCGACTTGAACGAGTTGATGTTGGCGGGCACCCTCTGCGGCGTGGAGATGGGGTTGGATCTGGCGGGCGTGCCGCACAGCCCGGGAGGCGTCCCCGCAGCGCTGAAGTATCTGGCTCGATCGCCGTAGGTTGTCGTCATGGATCCCTCCCAGCAGGCCATCTCCGATCCCGTCCTCGCCCTGGCCGGATTCTTCGCCGTCGTCGTCCTGCTCCTGTTCCTGGCGGCGCGCTGGAAGTGGCACGTCCTTCTGGCCCTCATGGTCCCGCTCCTTTTGCTGGGCCTGATGCCGGGAGTCCGGCGCTCGGTTTTCATCGATGCCTTCCAGGAGGGCTTCGGCAACACCCTGGGGAAGATCGGCGTGGTCATCGTGCTGGGCTCCATCATCGCCGAGTTCCTCAAGCACACCGGGGCCATCCAGGTCATCACGCGGTCCATGGTGAACCTGGCGGGGGCGCACCGCATGCCCTTGGCCCTGACCCTGAGCGGATTTGTGCTGGGGGTGGCCATCTTCTCGGACGTGGCCTACGTCATCCTGAATCCTCTGGTCCACTCCGCGGCCCGAGTCATGGGAGTCGGTATGGGCGTCATGTCCATTGGCCTGGTCTCCGCGATCCAGTTGACGCACGCCATCGTCCCCCCCACGCCGGGTCCTCTGGCGGCCGCGGCCCTGGTGGGAGCCGACATCGGCCGGACCATCATCTACGGCAGCCTCGCCTGCCTGGCCGGGTCGCTGGCCGGGTGGATCTGGGGCCAGTACCTGGTGGGGCCTCGTCTCCGGACGCTTCCTTCCGAGGAATTCTCGAAAGATCCGGTCTCGGAGGAGGAGAACGCGGGCCGTCCGGGAACCTTGCGATCCTACGCCCCCATCGCCGTTCCGGTCGTGTTGATTTCGAGCCAGAGCGTGGTCCGCTTCCTCTTGGAGGAGGGTCATCCGGCGCGTCGGATCCTGGAGTATCTGGGATGGCCCGTGATCGCCCTGTCCATCGGACTGGTCCTGGCCTGGTGGAACATCCGGAGCCCCGAGGATCGGAAATCGGCCCGGTCCGCTTGGATCGAAGACGGACTCCGGGCCTCCGCCATGATCCTGGTGGTCACCGGTCTGGGCGGTTCCCTGAGCGCCATTCTCAAGGCGACGCCGGCGGTGGGAGTGCTGGCCGAGGCCTTCGCGGCGTCGGGCCTGCCGGCGATCCTGCTCCCCTTCGTCATCGGCATCCTGGGGAACATGATCACCGGGTCCACCACCGTGGGAGTGATCACGGCGGCGTCCCTGGTGGCGCCCATGCTGGATGACCTGTTGCTGTCGCCCGAAGCGGCCATGCTGGCAGGGGCCTGCGGGTCGGTGATCATCAAGTATGTGAACAGCAGCTATTTCTGGGTCTGCACGTCGCTGAGCGGGTTGCCCGTGAGAGAAGCCATCTGGGGCTACGGCGGAGGCACGTTGGTGGGAGGAGGAGTCTCCTTCGCCGTGGTCTACGTGCTGTGGGCGGTGGGAATCCTCTGATCGGAGTGTTCGCAGTATTCAAGGAGGCCGGTTGAATGCAGTCATCTCGCAGAACCGTCATCGAGCCGGAGGGAATACCGGTTCCGACGGGACAGTACTCCGAAGCCATCCGGGCCCGGGGAGGCCATTTTCTGTTCATCGCCGGCCAGGTGGCCCAGAATTCCAAAGGGGAGATCATCGGTAAAGGGGACGCCGAGGCGCAGACGCGGCAGGTGTTCACCAATCTGGGGCTCATCCTGAAGAGCGCGGGAGCCACCTTTCAGGACGTGGTGGAATTCACAACCTATCTCGTGGGCGTCGAATCGGTCCGTCTATTCCTGAAGGCGCGGGCCGAGCTCTTCGTCGACCTCTACCCCAACGCCGACTACCCCGCCAACACCCTGATCAACATCCAGTCCCTGGGCGGGTCCGACGCCCTGGTGGAGATCAAGGCCGTGGCGGTTCTTCCTTGAACCCGGCTCTCGAGGTATGGATACCGAATCCCTGAGCAAGACCCTGGAATCGACCCTGCGCTCCGCCCTCCAAGGGGAGGTCCGTTTCGACCGGATCTCCAGGGCCATCTACTCCACCGACGCCAGCATCTATCAGATCATGCCCCAGGGAGTGGTGCTCCCCCGGTGCGTGGAGGATGTGATCCGGACCGTCCGCACCTGCCGCCGCTACGGCGTTCCCATCACCGCCCGTGGCGGAGGGACCTCCCAGGCGGGCCAGGCCATCGGCAGCGGTCTCCAGTTGGACTTCTCCAAGTATATGAACCGGATCCTGGAGCTGGACGTGGAAGGCCGAACCGTGGTGGTGGAGCCGGGGATCGTCCTGGACGAGCTGAATCTCGCCCTCAAGCCCCATGGCCTGGTGCTGCCTCTGGATCTCTCCACCTCGAACCGGGCCACGGTGGGCGGAGCCATGGCCAACAACTCGGCGGGGACACGGTCCGTGGTCTACGGCAAGACCATCGACTATGTTCTGGAACTGGACGTGGTCCTCTCGGACGGGAGCCTGGTGCACTTCGCTCCCGTGGCGAAGGAAGACCTGGATTCCCGCTGCCGGAGCCAGGACCTGGAGGGGCACTGCTACCGGATGGTCCGCTACCTGGCGCGCCGCCACGCCGCCGAGATCGACCGGCGCTATCCCAAGATTCTCCGCCGCGTCGGCGGCTACAACCTGGACGACTTCGTCCCCACGTCCGACCTCTTCAACCTCTCCCGGATCATGGTGGGGTCGGAGGGCACCCTGGGCCTGGCGGTAGCGGCCAAGCTGCGCCTGGTCCCACTCCCCAAGCGCCGGGTGCTCTGCTCGGTCCAGTTCGATGGGGTCCTGGGTGCCCTGGACGCCGTCTCTCCCATTCTGGAGCACGGCCCCTCCGCGGTGGAGCTTCTGGACCGGTTCATCCTGGATACCACCAAGGGCAAGACGGAGTACGAGCCGTTGCGCGACTTCATCGTGGGAGACCCCGGAGGCGTCCTCCTGGTGGAGTTTACGGGGGACAACCTGGAAGAGCTTGCCGGTCGGGTCGACGGCCTGGAAGCGGACCTGGCGGACAGGGATATGGGCAGTCACTTCCACCGGGCGTTGGAGCCGGACGCACAGGCTCGCATCTGGCGGTTGCGCAAGGCGGGGCTCGGCTTGTCCATGTCGCAGCGGGGCGATGCCAAGGCCCACTCCTTCGTGGAGGACACGGCGGTGGCGCCGGAGCATCTCAAGGAGTACATCCGGCGCTTCATGGAGGTGCTGGAGCGCCACCAGACCCGGGCGGGATTCTATGCCCACGCTTCGGTCGGCCTCCTCCACGTCCGTCCCGTGGTGGATCTCAAGACCGCGGACGGGGTGGAGAAGTTCTCCACCATCGCGGGCGAGGTCGCCGACCTGGTCCTGAAGTACGGCGGCGCCCTTTCGGCCGAGCACGGGGACGGTCTGGTCCGGAGCCCGTTTCAGGAGAAGATGTACGGTCCGGTCCTCTACCAGGCCTTCCGCAGGCTCAAGGCGGTCTTCGATCCCACCGGCGTCTTCAATCCGGGCAAGATCGTCGACGCGCCGCCCATCGCTGACAACCTCAAGTTCGGGCCGTACTACAAAACGCAGGAGGTGGAGACCGTCTTCGACTTCTCCGACTACGGAGGGATCTCTCGGGCCGCCGAGCAGTGCAGCGGGGTGGGGGCCTGCCGGCAGAGCCTCCGCGCCACCATGTGCCCCTCCTACCGGGCCACCCGGGACGAGATCGACGTCACGCGCGGCCGGGCCAACGCCTTGCGCCTGGCCATCTCGGGTCAATTGGGCCCTGACGGTTTGGCCGACAAGGCCCTGTATCCGGTTATGGACCTCTGCCTGGAGTGCAAGGCCTGCAAGACCGAGTGTCCCACCAGCGTGGACATGGCCCGGCTCAAGAGCGAGTTCCTGCACCATTATCACGCCCGCCACGGGGCTCCCCTGGGTGCTCGAGTCGCCTCCCGTATGGATCTGCTGGCGCGCCTGGGTAGCCGCCTGGCGCCCGTGTCCAACTGGCTCTCAGACGCCTTCCTGAGCCGCTGGCTGAACGAAAAGATCCTGGGCCTGGACCGCCGCCGCCGGCTTCCCGCCTTCGCCGGCCGGACCTTTCTCGACTGGTGGGCTCGCCACCGCGAAGGTTCCGCCGCTGGAGGCGAAGGAGAGGTGGCCCTCTTCGCCGACACCTTCACCAACTACTTCGAGCCGCAACATGGAGTGGCGGCGGTGCGGGTGGCCCGGCGCCTGGGCGCCCGGGTCGTGGTGCCTTCCCGCGTCTGCTGCGGACGGCCTCTCATCTCCAAGGGGTTCCTGCGGCAGGCGGCCCGTCAGGCCGAAGCCAGCACCCGGACCCTGATCCCCCTGGCGCGGCGGGGGAGCACAATCGTCTTCTGCGAGCCCAGTTGTTATTCCGCCGTCTGCGACGATCATCCGCACCTGGTGCCCGCCTCGATGCGGGAGCAGGCTCAAGCCGTCGCCCAAGCGGCCCGAACCTTCGAGGAGTGGTGTGGGGAGGCGCTGGACGCTCTGCCGGAAGCTGAGGTCGGCAGGCTGCTGGGAAACGGGTTTTCAGAGTCCCCGCAGATCCTGCTCCATGGCCACTGCCATCAGAAGGCCCTGGTCGGAATGGGACCGGCCGTCGAACTCCTGTCCCGGATCCCCGGAGCGCAGGTCACTCCGCTGGACAGCGGCTGTTGCGGCATGGCCGGGATGTTCGGCTACGAGCGGAAGCACTACGACGTTTCCCGCGCGGTGGGAGAGTTGCGCCTCTTTCCGGCTCTCCGGGAAGCCGCCTCCGGGACCGCGGTGGTGGCGCCCGGTTTCTCCTGCCGGCACCAGATCGATCACTTCACGGATCGACAGGCGGTCTCCACCATGGAACTGCTGGCGTCGCTGATGGGAGAGGCGGAGACTCGTTTCTGACGGGACTTCGCCAACCGGCGGTCGCTCCCCCGTCGCATTTCCCCACCATTCCTATCGATCAGCGGGCCATGAAAACGCC
Organism: Acidobacteriota bacterium; assembly: GCA_965231825.1. Classification (GTDB taxonomy): domain Bacteria; phylum Acidobacteriota; class UBA6911; order RPQK01; family JAJDTT01; genus JAJDTT01. The sequence continues at coordinate 1,747,194 of OZ246889.1, forward strand.
AGGTTGGTTTGGTCCAAGGGTGCGGTGGACTGATTCACGCCCGTCCGCCTAATCACCAGAGTGTGGGGGCAGGATAGCGGGCAATTTCCGGGTCAGGCGTCACGAGGGTCATCCCATGGAGGATCGCCTGTGACACCAGACCCCGGTCGAACGGGTCGGAATGATACGGGGGTAGCTGAGTGTCGTGTGCCGCGCAGGCCTCGTCGAAGGCCAACGATTCAATCTGCAGTTGTTCCCTTTGCGTGACCACGTAGCGTCCGGGCGAATCGGGTAGCGGTAGCCGGCCCAGCCGATGCTTGATGGCGATTTCCCACACTGACAGCGAGCTGAGGAAGACGGCGTTCGCCGGATTCACGAAAGCAGCGCGAACCCGGGTCGTAAGACGAGGATCGTTACCAGCCAACCAGAGGAAAGTGCAGGTGTCGACCAAGAGCCTCACTACGACTCGTCGCCACCGCCGAAAGCCCGGAGGATGTCTTCGGGAAGCGGCTCGAAGAAGCTGTCGGGCACCCTCAGGCCCGGATCGGTACCGATCGGACGTTCCTTCACGGGCAGCTTTGTAAGGGGTCGAATCTCTGCAATGGGCACGTTACGTCGACACAGGATCACCGTCTCGCCGCGTTCGACGCTCTGGAGGTACTCTGAGAGATGGGCTTTCGCCTGCGCAATGTTTGCCTTGAGCATAGTCAAATACTAGACTCACAACCTGACCATCTGCAAGTTTCCGTGAGTACGTGAAGTGTGCTATTCCATAGCCACGCGATCCGTCCGGTCCGACGCCGTCAGTGATCCGGGGGAAATGCCAGGGTCGGGGTGTTCGCGTCCGGAAGCTCCGACCTTCGTCGCCCCCCCTTTCGTCAACGCTGAAGGCGAAAATCCTGCGCGATCGTCACGTCCCCTGGTGAGAAACGCCCAGGAGTGTCAGGAGGGACTTTCCTGTCCCCCATGCAGGAGAGGCGTCTTTCAGGCGTCCTCTTTCGTACCAACCGGGACCAATGGCCAGGAACAGCAGGCTGCGGACGCGGGGGTAGGAAAACCCCCGTTCCTGGACAACCCCTGTTTCTCCCAGGATCTCGCCGGCCCATGGCCGGTGGGGGAGCTGGTGAGAAATGCGCCTTAGGAGCCTGCGCCGCAGAAATCAATCTACTGCGAAAGCGGTAGAATTGGTCCAGATTTCCTCGATTCCCCACTTTCTCGCTACGATCATTTCTACGGCGCAGGCTCCTAGAGATAGAGGTGCAACTGCGCCATAAGCGTTTGCGTGTGCTGGTCGCCGAACCGGAAGTGGTCACGGTAGTAGGACAAGCTCACGTGCCAGTGGGTCCGCGGATAGAAATCCAGGCCGTACACCATGCGGCGCACTTCCCCCCAAGGGTCCTTGTCGGTCCAGCGCACCTGCGGGGACACTCTTAGCCAGACCCCCCGCAACACTTCCACCGACGTCTGGTTGGCGACTATGTACGCCCGATCGCTCCGGGCCAGCCTCCGGAGTTGGCGGTCGGCGTGGGTCCAGGTGACCAGCCAGCGCACCGGGGCGTATCCGAAGGACAGGCCGGTGTGTGTGCTTCGGGGACGGAAATCCGTCTCGCCACGGTACAGCAGCGACCCCGCGACGACCGTGCGCGGGCTGAGGTCGAACTGGTACCGGCCGCTCACGGTGAATGCTGCCCGGCCGTTGCCGTCGATGAGCGAATCGGCGCGGCCTGGACCGGCCGACAGTTGCAGCAGCGATCGATCGATCGATAACCCCACCTCGACCCCGTAGACCTGATCGTCCTGTGCCAGGTCCGGACCCTCGCGTGTAAATGACGTGTGATCCGCGAACCGAACCCCGTAGGCCGGCAGGAAGCGCCCCCCCCGGACGCTCAGCGTGTCGCTGGCCTGGTATGCAACCCAATGTTCATAGGAGACGAGTTCGCCGCCTCTTGTGGGCTTGCGTCCAACGCTCCCGTAGGCTGTCCATCGGTCTCGCTGCCAGGCGGCCTGCAGATCGAGGTTCATCAGGAAATTGCGGTCGTCTATGGCGATGCCGGGGACCGTGACGCCCACGTGCGAGGGCCGGAGGTCGAGGCCGAGTTGCAGGGGGGAGTCGCTCCCGATGGCGCCGTATAGAGAGGATTCCTCGCTTCGTGGCGCTCCCGGGGCCGCCCCGCCGGCCGCTCCGCGCCGGCCGAACGTCGAGATCTCCTCCCGCGACAGCGACCGTCCGTAAGGTGTGAGCAACCCCCCGCCCGATGGCGAGTAGTGGCAGGCCGTGCATCGCGGGTACTGTTTGGAGAGGAATATCGGTTCCGCGGATGCAGGCGTCATGCCCCAAGCGCCGAGGAGCGCGACGGCTGCGAGACCCGTTCCCAAGCCTCGGCGTAACGCGACTGCACCGATCATCGGACGCCACCGGAGGGGGAGGTGCCGCTTACCGCGTCGAGGGTGACGAGGATTCCGACTTCGTCGCGCACCCCGACGCCCAGATAACGGGGAGGTGGGATGTCGAACACCTTCAGGCTCAACGAGAACTCCGCTTGTACGCGAAGCCGCCCTTCGCTCCGGCTCAGTTCCGCCTCGCCCGCAATGGCCCTTTCGACCCCATGCAGCGACAACGTTCCCGAGAACGGAGTCTTGTGGCGAGCGGAATCCGGCGGGAGCGGGACCGCCAGTTCGATGCCGGTCAAGGCGGCGTGCCGGAACCGCTCACCGCGGCCCACTTCCAGATAGGTCTCCCGCAGGTGGTTGTTGCGCAGTTCGATTCCGGTGTCGAGGGGAACGAGGTCGACCCGGAGTGTGCCCGCATAGGACGCATCGGACCCGGTCTGCCGCAATGTTCCGGAAATCGCCGACGTGGCGGCATCGAAGCTGCCGCCGACGGTGAGGCGGCAGCGGACCCTTACGTTCCCGGACGTAAGATTCCAGATTTTCTCGGCGCTTGCCGGCCGTGTAGCGACCAGGTCGAGCGTGGCCGGAAGAAGCGTCGCGGCGAGGGCGATCGAGGCGACCCTCCGCGGAAACTTCACGGGATGACGGACTCGCGAACTCGCTATCACTCTATCGGTGCAACGGGAAGGCTTGCCATATTGGTTCCGAAACTTATACGCAGCACTGTGGCCGCCACCCTGCCATGTGAAGGAACGACCTCCAGAACACCCTGGAAATCTTTCAAGTCGGGGACAGGATCGTCCCATTCGAACTCGTCAATAAATTTGGCCACGTGTCCATTTCCAGCCAACGGATCTGCGGTAGCTGTTCCCGTTCCCACCTCGGTGCCATCCAAGCCGATGAGCCTCACTTGGAGACTCTTTTCCTCGGCGTCCGGATTCATCACAGCCACACCCGTTCTGATGAACTTGTCGCCGGAGCGGTTTTCCGCGGGAGCTCGAAAACCGGCCAGGGGTTCGCTGCTGCCGACCCCGGCCACACCCAGAGCGACGCCTTCGAACAAGACAACGCCCCTCAGCGGCCCGTCGGCGCGGACAGTCAAAGATCCTGCAACGACCGGCCCAATGCCGTCGCTTGCGAAAACTGCGCCGCCACCGGCCGCAATGCTAAAGATCTCGGTTTCTCCCGAAATCATCTCTCCGTTCAGAACCACATTCAGAGGATCGCCATTGCCGTCCCGTAGTTCCAGCTTCGCGTTGACTTCTTTCCCGACACCCACATTCAGAAGAGTCACCTGGCTGATGACGCCCGTCCCATTGGCGAATTGCGCGAAATAAAGCCTCTCGGTCAACTCGACGGGAGTCGAGACATCGAACGTGCTGTCGACGGGAATTGAGACATTGAGTGTGTTGATCGCATCTCCCGTCGGCCTGTCGTTGCCGTCGGCGGAATTTGACGCCACCCTCAACATCACTCTGTTCTCTTTCAGGTCCATCGGCGCCGTCCACTGAAAGTCGACCATCCCGGCTTCCAGGAGGTCGGTATGAGTCAGTATCTGCCGCCCCGCTACCTCGACGACGATGGTGTCTTCGGTGACGGCCGTCAGGGCTCCCGCCTGCATGCCATCGGAGAAAACGGCTGCCATTTGGAACCCGTACTCCGTTCCTCCAGTGATCGCGATCCCCAGGTCGTAAGTTTCACCGGGAATGAAACTTTCCGGCAGATTGTCGAACGAGACGGAACCGACCTCGTTCAACGTGCTACCGGCAAAGTGACAGCCGCCCACGTAGCAGCCGGGATCGTTGAGGACCCCTCCAGCAAAGGGAATATTCCGACCGTCGGGAAACCCTCCGATTGAGGCCACGAACAAGAGCGACAGGAAGGTAAACAGACTTCCGAAACCGGCCAGAGCCGACAGTCTCTTCCAGAACTTCTTCATTGTTTTAGTCCTCGACTCGTACCTTCATGACCGTATTCCAGTGACCGCCCGACGTCATTTCACTCAAAATCACGATCAGCGATCCCAGGGAAATGCCAGGGTCGGCGCGTTCGAGTAGCGCTCCAGCGACAACACCACGCGTCCCCCGCTCCCCGGCTCCAGTCTCACCCGGAAATAGGAATCGTTGACCGGCGTCACGCGGCCCCCGTGGGTTACCGACGCGCACCGGTGCTCGGCGTACCCGCCCGCCTGGACCACCACCTCCCGTGGGTGCACGGGGCTGACGTTGGCCAGCGTTAGCGTGACCGATCTGGGCCCGAGCTTCTCCACCAGCGCGCCGACGCCGGGCGGCAGGCCGGGCCGGCGGCGGTCCGGATCGAAATACCGCACCTGCGCATGGAGCGCGTTCCCCGATCCGCCCGGGTAGTTGGCGCCCAGCATCAGGTGGAGCAAGGAGGTGACGGCGACGGTTCGAGCGAAACCGGTGGAGGAGCGGGTGTCCCGGGTCGCCCCATCCTCCCTCATACGCTTCATCTGCCGGCGGATGGCGGCGAAATCCTGTTGCAGCGCCTCCATGGGGTAGCCGTCGTTTCGACCCTCCAGGTAGCGGACCCAGGGGTGGGCCGAGACCCGCTCCCGCTGGACCGGATCGACGGGTGCGTCCAGAGACCAGAGATAGAGATCGACCTGTTCTTCCAGGTAGACGTTATCGGTAAATCCGTACCAACCGTCGTCGCCATGCTTGTGGGGAATGAGAAACCGTCCGTTCTCCTCCCGGCCGGCCGCGTACAGGTTGTCCATCTGTCGACGGAGGACGGCCGGATATTCGGGATTCCCCGTCAACAGCAGAGCGATTCCGAAGCCGATGCGCGACCCCCGGATGAACATGTTGTTCCCCGGGTTGGGCTGTCCCTCCCGATCGGGCGTGAACTCATCGAAGCGGGGACGGAAGTTCCAGCCGTAGACTCCCCCGTACCACTTCCCGTCCCACTCGCCTCCGATGCTTCCGTCCAGGCCGATGTTGGTGGGAATGTTGCCGCCGTTGGCCCGGGCCCGCTCTTTCCAGGCCTCCACGTACTCCAGGATCCAGTTTCGATACTTCCCCTCGTGGGTGAGCATGTAGGCGGTCATGGCCGGATGCGTGGCCATCAGGTTCAGCGGATGGTCGCCACTCAGATCCACCATGTAGCCCTGGCGGGCGAACCGGAGGGTCCTTCGGGGCCGGCCCGGCCGGGGATCGTGCCGGGGGCGGGGCGGCCCTGCCCAGTGGGCCTCGGTGGGAACCCCCAGCAGGGGCCCGCGGCTGCCGTTGAAGAGGCTGCGGATGATCCTGTGCTCCGGGTCGTAGTTGGGAGCCGACGGGTCCTCGTTCATGTAGAAGGAGCTGAACCGACGCGCGCGGATCAGGTACCCGGGATCCCGGGGACGCGCCAGCCCGTACCAGTACCAGCCCGCCATGCCTTCGCCGATATGCTCCCAGTCGAAGGAAGGACAGAACTCCCGGTAATACATCCCTTCCCGGGTCGCCTCCACCAGCGGCTCCCGGGCCTCGGTGTACTGCTGCAGGTGCCCCTCCCAGATCTTCTTGTAGGTCGCGAGGACCGATTCGGACCCCCCCCAGGATGTAGAGCAGCGGCCAGTGCCGGAACCGCTCCATGACGTCGTCGGCCCCGTCCATCCCACCCCAGTTGGGCGTGATGGCCAGCCAGCCTCGTTCGTCCATGTACCTGTCGGCGAGCCGCTGGGCCTCCTCGGCGTTGGCCTCCAGCAGAGCCCGCTGCGCCAGCGCCCACGCCGGCGGAGGCATGGCGTCGTCGATGGTGATCCGGGTCTCGGAGTGCACCGGTGTAGAGATGGCCAGGAATAACAAAATGCCGAGTCGACGCATTGGGAATCCTCCGCAAACGGTCGGAGCAAGCCTATCGAAAGGAGTGACTTCTTGTTGTTTTTCCGGCAATTGTAGTCACAAAGATTACATGGGTGAACCACTTGTCGTTGGAGCCCGGGAGTTCAAGATGAATTTGGAGACGTATCTCCGTCGGGTACGCGAAGGGCGCATTTTGACCATCACCGATCGAGTTCGCCAGCCATTCTGTGGACGCACGTCTGGCTCGTTTGCGGAGGCAAGGCGTGGTGACGGGCCAAGCGATACCGGTGCCGCCGATCGCCAAGCAGATTGTAGGAAGAGGCCGGCGCTTCTCCGACGCCATCAGCGAGGATCGGGAGGATCGATTCCTCAGCGCATCAGGTAGTCCCAGCGGACGGCCGCTCCCTTGACGACCAGGGGCACATCCTGGGACAGCAGGTATCCTTGATCCAGGAGTTCGAGGGCAGTTTCGGTGACTTGCCCCAGGAACTCATCCCGGCTCCCGTACCTCTCCCGGATGGAGGGCCGGGGGTCACCCGCTTTGAGACGTTCCTCCTTGCTCCGGGCGAAGGGAATGTAGGAGCCGCGGAAGCTGCAAATTTCCGTCGGCGGACCCTGGCCGGGGCCGAAGAGGTTCCATCCCGTATAAGTGGCCAGGGGCACCGCCACTTCTGGAAGGCGGATCCCCGCCAGCTCGTTCCCGTCGGCGTCGACCTTGGGAACCAGAATCGGAAAGGGAGCGCCGACGCGCGGCGGCTGGAAGCTCACGATGCCCTCCGAGCGAAACCGGGGGCCGTAATCCACCCGGTACGCCCGGTGGATTCGCGGGGGGACCCGGACACCCGGCAACCGGGGGAAGTCGAACTCGGGAAACGGGACCAGCGTGGCTTGGTCCAGGCGGGGGTACCAGCTCGGCGGTGGAGTCGTCCCGTCGGCCACCCACCGATCCAGGGCCAGGAGCAGGGCGCGCATCGCCCATCTGAAGTCCAGAGGATTGTTCAGTTGCTGCCCCCGCGTCCGCGAAGGAGGAAATGGGCCCACCCCATGCTGGCTGCCGGCAAAATGGTAATGGCGAACATGATCCATGAACTCCACGTCCCGGGTTCCGTCCACGGTGGTGTGGATCAGGGAGGAGGCGCGGCCCCAGTACTCGTAGGAGGAGTTGGTGTAGAAGACCTTGGGGCGGAGTTCCGGCCGGGCGAAATGGATGAGCAGTCCGTCGGTCTTCCCTGTCTCCGGGTCGGTCTGGGCCGTATCGGTGAAGGGGAAGATGTCGGTGGGATAGAAGAAGTTGGAGAAGGGCTGGGCGTCCCGTGACGGCTGGGCGAATCGATGGTTGAAGCTGCCCCGTCCCGCACCGGCCACGTGGGGGATGAGCCCGTCGAAGACTCGCCGGTTCCGCTCGTCCTCATTGAAACCCTGGTAGAGGAAGGTCCGCAGAAAACGCCCGCTCTGGGAGCTCCCGAACCCCAGGGCGCGGTTCAGGGCTCCCGGCGGAACGGACAGGTCCCGATCGCCCTCGTACTTGAGATGGGAGATCATGTCCCGAACGGCCGTGGGTCCCAATCCCACCAGCGGAGGGTCCTGGCCCCGGTAGACCACTTCGTAGATCTTGCCGGGCTCGAATCCTCCTTCCAGCAGGACGTGAGTCGAGTCGGGCACCGGCCGACCTCCCTCCATTCGGGCGAACCGCCAGCGGTTCCGCGGAACGGCCTGACGCTCACCCTCGACGGCGTCCCGGACCGTCATGGAGTTCTCGGGGGCGTCGGGATCGGACACGGGGTAGGGAACATGGTTGCGGTCCGAGAGAATGTGGTGGTCGGCACGGGTCTTGACCACGAAATCGCATCGCACCAGGCCGGTGATGGGCTGATCCGGATCCCGGGCGACTGCCGGGTAGACACGCATGTTCCCCGGCCGGTGGGGCGGATCCAGTTGCCACCCTAGCCACATGACCGTGAATCCGTGGCGCATGAGGAATCCGTCTCCGAAATCCTCGCGGATCTTGGGAGTCCGCGTGGACCGGGTCAGGTTGAAAAAACCCAGCATGGCCTTTCCGCCCCGGTTGGAGACCTCGTAGAAAATGGCGCCGTTGCCACGTTCCACCTGGACTGGTTTCAAGAGAAAGAGATCGGAGGAGAACTCCACCTCGCCCTGATCGTTGCGGGGCGCCTTCAGGATGTCGGTGATGATCCGGTTGGGTCCCAGTTCGGGATCGACGGCGAAGTGCACGCGGCCCGTGATCATTTCGTAGGGGCCCACCAAGGGGTAGGGCTCACCCTCCAGGATCGGATTCCGTTCGTGGATCTCCACCCGGACGACGCGGGCCCGTATCGGAGTCAGGAAGAAGTTGAATGCGAAGAGAACGATCAACAGGCGTGCCATACGCGCCATTAGAGTCGCAGCGGGAGACGGGAGTCAAGAAGCAGGGAGGGCGGCCATGCTTGATCGTCCGGATGGACGGGTTCCCACGCTACTGGTGCAAGTATCGATCGCTCTGCTCCGTCTTCGCGGGACGCTGAGCGTGCCCATGGCGGGAAAAGGCGTTAACCGAGCACGGTTTCGGCCACATCCTCTGCCTTATTCAACAATATGATCGCGAGGACGATGACAACGACAACAGCGATCACGAGCGCCAAGATCATTCCCATACCGCCGGCTCTGAACTGTTCGTTCACCTGCCTGCTTTGAAGAGCCAGCTCGGCCAACGTCTCGTTGTCCAGCGTGGGGACTGCGACCGCGACCTTCTCCAGGTCGAATAGGTGCCCCAAGCGATCTTGAACCCCCTGGTGACGGAGCAGGGTCTGAATTTCGCGAATGTTGCTGTCGCGTTCGATCGTTTGTGCCGCGACTTGGTCCCGCAACTCCTCTATCGAAACCAGGTGAACTGCTTTCTGCGCCGGGCTTGGACCGGCCTGCAAGCTGGTATGTAAGACCAATAGGACCGTGAGGAACAAAGATATGGGTTTCACTGTCTACCTCCTTTGCATCCGAATCACCTGCAGTATAACGCCACAGATAGTGAAACATCGCGCGCGCGAGAAGGGGGACAGTCACTCTTGCTCCTCCCTATGGGACCGGAACCACCGGCAAAGTCGTATGGGACCCACGCAGAAAGAAGGGGACAGAAAGAAGGGGACAGTCACGTTTTCCCTCGCGACCTTCATCTTCATTGAGCGCCAGGTCGGTTACCGCATGCCCAAGCCAATCGATTCGTGAGGTCTTCCGATCCGCAGTGGCAGCGGGTGCAGGTTCTCGATTTCATCTACCGTCAGACGGTTTCTGTAGCGTTCTCCCACTAATATTTCTGGGGATCGGCCATCTCCCGTAAGGTTCGGCATCCGGCACAGGCTCGCACGCAGACTTCCGTCTTCACTCCATCTCGCCGAGAAAAACGGTGGCGACATGCACGCTCTGATGACGCATCCGCGTGTCGTTCAAGGGCTTCGACTGCACGAGATACGTGGAATAGCTGAGCGACTGGAATTAGGCAGGCAGGTCCTTCCGTGTCCGCGGATCGATGGAGGCATCGAATCCAGTAGGAGTATGAACTCAATATTTAACAATAAAATCATCAGACGCAATTTTAAATTCACCCTAACTTCACGGCAAAAGTGTTATGTGTAGTGACTGTTCCTAAATTCCCCATGGAAGAGAACAGATCTGCTTCACCAGGAGGAATTCATGCGCGGAATCGCGAAGGGACAGTCAAGAAGGGGACAGTCACGTTTTCCCTCGCGCGCCTTCATCAAGATGCTCCGCCGCAAGCTGGGCGACGACGCGGCCAACCCTTCCTACATCTTTACCGAGCGCCGGGTCGGCTACCGCATGCCGTCGCCAAGCGAGTCGTGAGGTTTCTCGAGCTGCGGTTGATCCCGACAGAGTCCAATGGAGCGCGTCTGGGCACAAGTTTTCACAAAGTGCTCACGAGCCCGGATTTCATTATCACGCGAACTTCACGTGAGTCGTGTTAGACATATTAATCACTCTCAATTTCCCATGGGCGAGATCCATCTCCTTCATAGGAGGAAGTAATGCACGCAAGCGCGAAGATATTCCGGGGTTCGCTGGTGACTTGGTTGCTGTTGACCACCGGATACGTGGCACCAACCCCCGCCCCGCCCAGGGAGAACGCTCGGCCGGCCTCCGACGTGGTTGTCCAATACCAGGTCCAGGAGCCGCAGGGAACGGTCCTGTATTTCCCCGACTACGTGGAGGGAGATGGCTGGTCCGTTCAGTTGGTGCTCAGCAACACCGGCGCCGCGGCCGCCACGGCTGTCATTGAGGTCTACGCTCCGGACGGACAGTCGGTGACGGATCTGTTCGATTCCGGATCGAGGTTGGAGATTCCGGGCCTGGGGAGTCGAGTCTTGAGAAGCTCCGGTGAGGGAGCGATTCGGCGCGGTTGGATCGATGTCCGGACCGATACGAATTCGGTAAGCGCCCTGTTGACCTATCGGCACTTCGAGACCGGGATCGAGGTCGGTGTCCAACCGATCGAGCCGGGGAGTCAATTCGCTTTTTCCGTCGAGGAGACGAGCGAGATCGGCACTGGCCTGGCAATTTTCAAACCGGAGGGGCCTTCGGAGATCGAGTTTCGGATCCGCGACGAAGAGGGAAGGGACCCGATCAGGAAGATCCTGAGATGGGGGGATTTCCAGCAATGGGCCCGAACGCTTCCGGAATGGTTCGAGAACACAGATACGAAGTTCCTGAGGGACTTTCGAGGGCTCCTGTTTCTGCGCGCCGTGGACCGTTCTGATTTTACTCCGCTGGGCTTGCGGTTCGGCAAGCAGAAAGGCTCGCTCTCGGCGGTGCCGGTGATTCCGATACGGGACGCAGGTGTCGGCAAGATGTACTGGGTGGACTGGGACACGGCCAAGATCCAGCGGGCGAATCTGGACGGGAGCGGGGTGGAAGATCTTGTCACCTCGGGTTTGAGAGAGCCCTTCGGACTGGCGCTGGACCTGGGTGCCGGCAAGATGTACTGGACGGACATAGGGACGGCCAAGATCCAACGGGCGAATCTGGATGGGAGCGGGGTGGAAGACCTCGTCACCTCGGGATTGGGAGAGCCCGTCGATCTGGAGCTGGACCTGGGCGCCGGCAAGATGTATTGGCCGGACTGGGATACGGCCAAGATCCAACGGGCGAATCTGGATGGGAGCGGGGTTGAGGATCTGGTCACGGGAATCCACGGACCAGCCAGCCTGGCTTTGGACGTGGGCGGCGGCAAGCTGTACTGGGCTGATGTGGGGACGGACCTGGACTTCCTCGAAGGGGTAGAAAAGATTCAGCGGGCGAATCTGGATGGGAGCGGAGTCGAGGATCTGGTCACCGGATTGGTCGTCCCAATTAGTTTGGCCTTGGGGAGTGACAAGCTGTACTGGACGGACATAGGGACGGCCAAGATCCAGCGGGCGAATCTGGATGGGAGCGGGGTCGAGGATCTGGTCACGGGATTGAATCTCCCGATTGGCTTGGCCTTGGGGGGTGACAAGCTGTACTGGGGGGAGTCGGGGACGGATTTGGAGTCTATCGATGGGGGAGAAAAGATACGGCGGGCGAATCTGGACGGGAGCGGAGTGGAAGACCTCGTCACCTCGGGATTGGGACAGCCCGCCGATCTGGAGCTGGACTTGGCAGGCAACTATCAGATCAAGGATCCGCAGGGAACGGTCCTGTATTTCCCCGACTACGTGGAGGGAGGCGGCTGGTCCGTACAGTTGGTGCTCAGCAACATTAGCGCTGCGGCCGCCACGGCCGTCGTTGAGGTCTACGGTCAAGACGGACAGTTGGTGACGAACCTGTTCGATTCGGGATCGACGTTGGAGATTCCGTCCCTGGGCAGTCGAGTGCTGAGAAGCACCGGTGGAGGAACGATTCGGCGCGGTTGGATCGAGGTCCGCGCCGATACGCAAACGGTCAGCGGACTTTTGACCTATGGACACACCCAGACGGGGATCGAAGTCGGCGTCCAACCGATCGAGCCGGGAAGTCAATTCGCCCTGTTCGTCGAGGAGACGAGTGAGATCGGCACGGGCTTGGCGATCTTGAAGCCCCTGGTCTTTAATCCCGGGGCGCCTACGGGGAGGGAGATTGAGTTCGAGATCCGCGACGAAGAGGGGAACGATCCGGTCGGAGAGGCCCTGATCTGGGGGGGATTCCACCAACAGGCCCTAACGCTACCGGAATGGTTCGATCGGGTTGATACGGGGTTCCTGACGAACTTTCGAGGACTCCTGTTCCTCCGCTCCACCGACGGTTCTGAATTTGTTCCGCTGGGGCTTCGGTTCGGCAAGCAGAAGGGGTCACTCTCGGCGGTGCCTGTAATTCCGATCCGGGACGCAGGCGCCGGCAAGATGTACTGGACGGACTTGACGTCGGGAAAGATCCAGCGAGCGAGTCTCGACGGGAGTGGGGTGGAAGAATTGGTGACCCGTCCTCCGGGAGTGCGCAGGCCCTACGGACTGGCGCTGGACCTGGACGCCGGCAAGATGTATTGGACGGATGTCGGGACGGTTGAGATCCAACGGGCGAATCTGGACGGGAGCGGAGTGGAAGACCTCGTCACCTCGGGTTTGCGGCAACCCACTGCTCTGGCGCTGGACTCGGGAGCCGGCAAGATGTATTGGACGGACGAGGGGACGTCTAAGATCCAGCGGGCGAATCTGGACGGGAGCGGAGTGGAAGACCTCGTCACCTCGGGTTTGCACTTGCACAGGGGGCTGGCGCTGGACCTGGGCGCCGGCAAAATGTATTGGACGGACTGGGGCACCGACAAGATCCAGCGGGCGAATCTGGACGGAAGCGGGGTAGAAGACCTCATTACCTCGGGATTGGATGCGCCCGGCGGTCTGGCGTTGGACCTGGGCGTCGGCAAGATGTACTGGACGGACTGGGGCACGTCTAAGATCCAGCGGGCGAATCTGGACGGGAGTGGGGTGGAAGACCTCGTCACCTCGGAATTGATCAGTCCCAGCGGTCTGGCGTTGGACCTGGGCACCGGCAAGGTGTACTGGATGGACCGCTCGACGAGAAAGATCCAGCGGGCGAATCTGGACGGGAGTGGGGTGGAAGACCTCGTCACTTCGGGATTGCTCTCCCCCGAAGGTCTGGCTCTGGACCCGGGCAGCGGTCGGGGAATCTCCCCCGACCCGATCCCGCCGACGGTAAGGCTGTCGGTCGCCCCGACTTCCATCGAACAAGGCCGGAGCGCGACCTTGACCTGGTCCTCCACCAACGCGGTGAGCGCCACCATCACACCGGGTATCGGCGCGGTTCCGACGTCCGGTTCCCGCAATGTGTCTCCGGCGGTTACCACGACCTACCGCCTCACGGTCCGGAACGCCACCGGGCAAACCGCCTCGGCCACGGCGACCGTTACCGTAAACGAGCCCCCGGATCTGGTCGTGGAGACGCCTTCTGTCAGCGTCTCCACATTGACGACCGGTCAATCCTTCGATTTCAGTGCCACCGTCCTGAATCGGGGGGGGAGCCAATCGGCCGCGACGACGTTACGTTATTACCGTTCCAACAACACGACGATATCGACCGACGATACTCCCGTGGGCACGGACGCCGTGCGCGCTCTTTCTGCTTCGGGTACCAGTGCCGAATCAATTCAGTTGACGGCCCCATCGAGTGCCGGGACCTATTACTACGGCGCCTGTGTCGACCCCGTCAGCGGAGAGAGCCGGACCGGGAACAATTGTTCGCAGAGCGTTCGTGTGACGGTCAGCGGGGGTAGTAACGGCGCCGGCAAGATGTACTGGACGGAATTTGAGAGGGACGACATCCGGCGGGCGAATCTGGACGGGAGCGGGGTGGAGGGTCTCGTCACCTCGGGATTGGACGCGCCTATGGCGCTGGCCTTGGGCGGCGGCAAGATGTACTGGACGGAAGCAGTGGGGGAGAAGATCCGGCGGGCGAATCTGGACGGGAGCGGGGTGGAAGACCTCCTCACCTCGGGACTGGGCTTGCCCGCCGGTCTGGCGCTGGACCTGGACGCCGGGAAGATGTATTGGACGGACTGGTGGACGCGCAAAATTCAGCGGGCGAATCTGGATGGGAGCGGAGTGGAAGACCTCGTCACCTCGGGATTGAGTGGGCCCCGAGGAATTGCCTTGGACCTGGACGCCGGCAAGATGTATTGGACGGTCGATGGGAGCGACAAGATCCAGCGGGCGAACCTGGACGGGAGCGGAGTGGAAGACCTCGTCACATCTGGATTGAGCGGTCCCTACGGCATTGCTTTGGACCTGGGCGCCGGCAAGATGTATTGGACGAACTGGTGGACGGGCAAGATCCAGCGGGCGAATCTGGACGGGAGCGGGGTGGAAGACCTCGTCACAGTGGTCTTTCCCACCGGTCTGGCGCTGGACTTGGGGGGCAACTGAAGCTGGGGCGACCGCCGGAGTCATTAACAAGCTTCCCTGCGGCAGTCTCCCCTATGGAAAATCTCACGGAGTTCCTTGATGGGTTTCTGAAGCAGTACCTGCGAGGGCACGTAGAAGTTGGCAACGGTCGTTAACAGGATCCAATTAAGGGAATTATTGGGGCTGGGAGAACCGGATCAACCACCGGGGGGAGGGACTGATGCTCTTCTGATAGACAGAGCACGTCCCGATTGCATTGGCGTAGAATCCGGCGACTCGATCCGATAGCAGACGGAGGAGTGACCGCCAATGAATATAGCCAAGACTGTGGCGGTCGCGATAATTGCTATCGTTCTGACAACGCTTCACCAGGCCCGAGGCCAGACTCCCACCGTCGTAGTCAACCCGGTGACCAACGCTACGGGCGAGGGTAGCTCGACCGCCGCCGCTGACCTGACGGACATGTTCCTGGCAAGTCTGTTGCGCACCAACGTCTTCAACGTCGTCGACGCACGCATCGACCGTCAGGTCGCCGCCGACTTCTACCTGAGCGCCAGTTTCAATTTTCGGGAGGAACAAGTCGAAGTCGAAGAAGAGGAGACAGAGTACAAGCGCAAGTCCAGGGTGGACACCTCCGTCAAAAGGTCCCGGAAGCATGTCACATCCGTTCGTATTGACATCTCGGTCACCGACGGTTCCGGGGAGGTGCTCTTCACGGATGTCGGGGAGAATAGCGAGCCGATCAACGAAACCAGCAATCAGAGCGCCGGGAGCCGAGCCGAGCCGATCGTCGAGTACTTGGCCGGCAGATTGGCGACGTACGTCGACATTATGGGGCCGCGGTCCAGAGCCCGATCTGTGGAGGCCAAAGTCGTAGCGATCATGGGTCCCACGACCGCAGTTGTCGACAAGGGGAAAAAGGCCGGGCTCGCATCTGGCGACGAATTGGAGATTCGGCGAGGCGACGTCATCACCAACGCCGACGGCGACGTCATTTTCTCGCGCCAGGAGAGCATCGGTACAGCGGAAGTGAGCGAGGTGCAGGAGGGGGGAGCACTGATCACCGTGGCGGAGACGCTAAAACTTGAAGCGGGTGACACCGTCGTGCGGGCCATACTCGAACCCTCGGTGACTGAGCTTGTGGAGACGGGCGATGCTCTTTTCGAAGCCTCCTTTTACATGCTGGCCATCAGAGAGTACGTTGCGGCGCTGGACTCTGACCCGGAGTTGTTGGACGTGCTGTTTCCCCTCGGAGTGGCGCAGATCAAGACTGGTGATTACGCCGCAGCGTACGAATCGTTCGGTGGGTTTCTTGACGCGGGACAGCCTGTGGAACTGGCTGCAACTCACAACCATGCATTTGGACGTTGCCAGGGAACGTTCATCCTCACAAGGGATTCGGTGAGCTACAGGTCGCCGCAAGAAGACGATCCGGACCACTGGTTTGACGTGCCATTGGAGAGAGTCGTCGAGTCCCGACTGCGGATGGACGAGTATCTGGTCATCCGGGCTCCGAGCGCGGAGCACGTCAGAAAGAAAAAGGACGACTCAAAGAACTGGATGCTCACCTTCGACCTGCGGGGCGAAAACACGGAAATTGCGAGAATCGCCAGTCGCTATATTCTGGTTTCACAAGGCCGCTGACGCTGGATGGATAACGGCCCCGCATTCAAGCTGCTGTGCCGCTCCCCTCGCGGACGAGGCAATCTCGGAGCAGGTCAGGAGTTCCCTCCAACGACATCAAACCTCGGTCGGTTCGCATGCCCGGTTTCAATGCCTTTCGGAGCATTCACCAAGCACTGTCTACGGCACTCGGATCCATCGTGGCGACGATGAGGCGCGCCATGCGGGCCAGAATCTCTCGGCCCGATCGATCGTTCGGATCGCCGCTCAGAGCGAAGGCGGCGATGGCAACCGGCCCGTCGGGCAACTCGACGATTCCCGCGTCGGCCGCGATCCGCCGGCTGCCGCCGTACTTGTTGGCCACGGGGATGCCTTCCCTGACGTACTTGGCGATGGTTCGTTTGTGAGTGGAGGTGAGCATCAGCTCCAGCATCTCGCCGGTGTCACGCCGGCTGGCCAACTCGCCTTGAAAGAGCCTTGCCAGGAGCAATCCGATGTCGCGCGGGCTGCAGACGTTGTTGTCCAGTGAATCGGAGTATCCCAGTCCGTCGTCGTCGAAATCCCCGGCGCGCATCTGCTCCAGGATCCGGTCATCGTTCTCCCGGGTGATGGGAGCGTCCCCGAGGCCCACGATCAGGTAGTGCCACCGGCCCATCTCCATTGAAGCCCGCGTGTTCTCCAGTCCCAGTTCCCCCAGGAACCGATTAACTGCTCCCAGCCCGACTCTCCGCATTACCAGGTCGGTGGCCATGTTGTCGCTGTGCACCATCATCAGGCGGCAATACTCGCGCAGGGGGAGGGCGATCGCCCCTTCCCGGCGCTTGAGAACTCCGCTGCCGTGGGTCGAAACATCCTGGGGAAGGGGTTCCACGGCGTCCAGGTCCAGCATGCCGGCGGCCGCCTTCCGGTAGAGTTCGACCATGACCGGCAGCTTGATCACGCTGGCCGGGGGAAATCGTTGGTCGCCGTTCCAGGAATACTCGGCTCCATCGGCCACGTTCATGGCATAGAAGCCGATCCGCCCGCCGAATCGGCTCGCCATTGCATCCAACTTCTGTTGGGGGAATTGGGTCTTGAGGGGAATCCCGGGCCCGGATTCGGCTGCCCCCGGAACCAGCATGCAGCCGAGCAGGACCAAGAGCCTGGTTTTCCCGTTTGTAAAACGGGGCCCCAGGCGGAGGGGAGAGCCTTCCGATGCGCCGTCCGGTCTCAAGCCAGGAGCTTCTCGATCACGTGGCCGCCGACATCGGTGAGGCGGAAGTCGCGGCCCTGGTAGCGGTAGGTGAGCTTGGTGTGGTCGATTCCGAGCAGGTGCAGGATTGTGGCCTGGACGTCGTGAACCTCCACCTTGTCCTTGGTCACGAAAAAGCCGAGATCGTCCACCTCTCCGATGGTCTGACCGGGCTTGATGCCTCCGCCGGCGAACCACATGGGGAAGTTGTCGATGTGGTGGTTGCGGCCGACGCTCTCGCGGAATTCCGCCATGGGCGTCCGTCCGAACTCGCCGCCCCAGATGACCAGCGTGTCCTCCAGCAGGCCGCGCTGCTTGAGATCGGTGATGAGGGCGGCGGAGGGGCGATCGGTCTCCAGCGACACCTCGTCGATCCTCTCGCTCAGGTTCCCGTGATGGTCCCAACCGGTGTGGTAGAGCTGGACGAAACGGACGCCCCGCTCGATCATGCGGCGGGCCAGCAGGCAGTTGGTGGCGTACGACGGTTCGCCCGGCGTCACTCCGTACAGATCCAGGGTGGCCTGGCTTTCGCTGCTCAGGTCCATCAGCTCGGGGCCGCTGGTCTGCATGCGGAAGGCCATCTCGTAGGAGGCGATCCGGGTCGCGATTTCCGGGTCGCCGTATTCCTGCTCATGCATCCGGTTCAGGTCCTGGATGGCGGCCAGCTTTGCCCCCTGACGCTGGATCGAGACACCCTTGGGGCTGGCCAGATTGGGAATCGGAACGGCGGAGCGCAGGAACTCGACGCCCTGGTACGCGGTGGGCAGGAATCCGCTGCTCCACATGAAGGCGCCGCCCATCAGGTCCGCCTCCCCCGATCGGAGGACCACGAATCCGGGGAGATCCTTCGACTCGCTGCCCAGTCCGTAACCCACCCAGGAGCCCATGCTGGGCAGTCCGAAGCGGGTCGATCCCGTGTTGCAGAAGAGCTTGGCGGGAGCGTGATTGAAGTTCTCGGTCACGACCGATTGGACCAGGGCCACGTCGTCCACGACCTTGGCCATGTGGGGGAACACTTCCGAGACCCAGGTGCCCGACTGTCCGTGCTGGGCGAATTTCCGTTTTGGACCCAGCAGCTTGGGCTTCACCTTGGTGAAGCGTTCCATGAACGCGAAGCGCTTGCCCTCCAGGATGGAATCGGGTGCGTGCTGGCCGTTCAACCGGGCCAGTTCCGGCCGGTAGAGCCAAGTCTCGAACTGACTCGGGCCGCCGGCCATGAAGAGGTAGATGACCCGTTTCACCTTGGGCTCGTAGTGGGGTTGACGGAGGGCGAGGGGGTTCCTGGCGCGGGTGTCGCCGGCCGCGAACATTTTGCCGTCGCTCAACAATTGGCCCAGGGCGACGTTGCCCAGGCCGACGAAGCACTTGTTGAAGAAATGGCGCCGCGTCTGGCCGAGAAGTTGGAGCCCGTAATTCCTCATTTCCATCCTGACCTTCCTCTTGGGGCTCGGTCCGTCATTCCCGGGTGAAAAACTCGTCTACGTTGAGCAGCACGCTGGCCGCCATGTACCAGGCCGCCTCCTCCTGGCCCTTCTTTCCGTCCGGCAAGGCAAGGCTCAGAATCTCTTCCGTCTCCGCCGGATCGGCGCGAAACTCCTGGCGCTGCGTGGTCAACAGGCGCTCCAGCCGGGCTTTCTCCTGGGGACGCGGCGGCCGGGTCAGGCAGATTCTGAAGAGATGATCGAGCCGTTCCGAATCCGTGCCATCCGGAAGCTCTTTCAGGACTCTGTAGGCCAGGCCTTGGGCGAACTCGTGAAAACCTTCGTCATTCAGAAGCGTCAGTGCCTGCAACGGCGTGGTCGACCGGTTGCGCCGGATGACGGTCAACATGGCGTCCGGGCTGTCGAAGACCGCCAGAGCCGGGTGGGGACTGAGCCGCCAGTAGTAAGTGTACAGGCCTCGCCGGTACCGGTCCTGCCCCTGGCTTTCCGGCCATCGCTCATGGCTCCCGTCGGGCCTGGCGCCGTTCTTGATGATGACCCAAGGGGGTTGCGGCGGGTACACGCTCGGCCCGCCGATCTTCGGCGCCAAGAGGCCGCTCGCCGACAACGCCAGGTCGCGGATCACCTCCGACTCGACGCGCAGCCGGTTCTGGCGCGCCAGCAGGCGGTTGCGGGGGTCCTCCTGCCTGAGATCGGGGCGGTGCCGGGACGATTGCCGATAGGTGGCCGAGGTGGCAATGAGGCGATGGATGGACTTCAGGCTCCAGCCTTGGGCCACGAACTCCGAGGCCAGCCAGTCCAGGAGCCGGGCGTGGGAGGGAGGGGTCCCCTGGGTTCCGAAATCGTTGCTGGTCTCGACGATTCCCGTGCCGAAGTACCGTTGCCAGATGCGGTTGACCGTGACCCGCGGCGTCAGGGGATTCTCCTCGTCCACGAGCCAATGGCCCAGGTCCAAGCGAGTGTATTTTTCACGTTCGGGCAACGGCGGCAACACGGTCGGTGTTCCGGGCCAGACCTGAATCCCCTTCTGCAGGAAATCGCCTCCCAGCAGTACGTGGGTCGGACGGGGTTCCGGCAACTCCCGCATGACCAACGTGCTGGAGATTTCAGGCTTCAGCTTCCCGACGGCTTCCAGAGCCTTCGTTCGTTCCTGATGACCCGCATCCTGCCGGAAATAGGCGCGCCGCGTATATCTCTGCTGTTCCGGATGGCGCTCGGCGATGGGAATCTTCAGGGCGGCCAGATGGCCCGGGGTCAGCTTGGCCCGGGCTTCTTCGTCCAGGTTGGCCTCCCACTCCTCCTGCTTGGAGACCAAAAGTTCCTCGTACTTCTCGTTTTCCTCCCGCATCGCCTTGAGCTGGGCCTCAATGGCCTCCCGCCTCGCGAATTGTTCGGGCGTGCCGAACTCCAGGATCGGCTCATAGGCGCGTCCGCGGCCGGCGTCGTTCTTGTACTCGCCGCTCAACTCGTCGATGTTGTTGAAGAAGGAGAAGAACCGGTAGAACTCCCGTTGGGAGACGGGATCGTACTTGTGGTCGTGGCAGCGGGCGCAACCCATGGTCAGGCCCAGGAAGACGACACCCGTGGTATGCACCCGGTCGACCACCGCCTCGACGCGGTACTGCTCGAAGTCGATGCCCCCTTCCAGATTCAACTGGGTGTTGCGGTGAAACCCGGTGGCGATGACCTGGTCCTGGGTGGGCTCGGGCATCAGGTCGCCGGCGATCTGCTCGATCACGAACTGGTCGTACGGGAGGTCGCGGTTCAACGCCTCGATCACCCAGTCCCGGTATTTCCAGATCTTGCGGGGCAGGTCGTTGTTGTATCCGTCCGAGTCGGCGTAGCGGGCCAGATCGAGCCAATGGCGTCCCCAGCGCTCTCCGTAGTGGGGGGAGCCCAGCAGACCGTCGATGAGACGTTCGTAGGCGTCCGAGCGCGTATCTTTCAGAAATGCGTCCACCTCTTCGGGACGCGGCAACAGTCCGGTCAGGTCCAAATAGGCCCGGCGGATCAGCGTGGTCTTCTCCGCTTCGGGTGACGGTTTCAATCCCTGTTGATCGAGGCGCGCGAGGATGAATCTGTCGATGGGATTGCGGACCCAACCGGGGTCGGACACCGCCGGCTCCGCGGGACGCCGGATGGGCTGGAACGCCCAGTGTTTCGACGGGTCGTCCAAGGTCTTTTCCCGGTCCGGCGCCGGGTCGGGCCAGGGAAGTCCCATCCGGATCCAGCGAACCAGCGCCGTGATCTCCGGATCGGCCAGCGGCTCCCCTGGAGGCATCTTCAAATCGCCCTGCCGTTGGATGGCGTGGACGAGAAGGCTCTCCACGGGCAGGCCCTCGGCCACGGCTTCTCCCCGGTTTCCACCCTTGAGGATCCCCTCCCGGCTGTCGGTCGAGAGGCCGCTGGTGGGCAGCTTGTCGTTGTGACAGCCGGAACACTTGTTCCGGAGGACCGGACGGATCCGGTTCTCGAAGAACTGGATCTGGTCCGCGGAAAACCGCGCCGTCTCCGCTGCGGCGAGCAGATGGAAACAACTGCAAGCGCTGAGGATCAAGACGGTTATGGGAAGGCGAAACATAGCCCTAGAATACCACTGTTCCATCACCGCGTTCCATCACGGCGGGGACAAACTCCGGACGGGAGCCGCACTCTGCGAAATCTTTGGAATCGGGGGTGATGTTTCGCGTCTCTCATCTCTCGTAATCCGCGAAATCAATCGGTGTCTCGACCAGCCACCTGTGGAGGAACTTCTGCCAGGCCGGGTCGATGTGGGGTCCGTTGGCCGAGTGTCCGTCCGGCGTGGGCACGTATTCGAATCGTTCCCGGACTCCGAGAAATTCGTAGACTTCCGCCGCCCGGTTGCAGTAGCCCTCGTTGTGCAAATCGGCCATGCGTCCGCCGATGAGCATGAAGGCCCGGGGCGCGCACATGGCCATCAACTCGTGGTGATTCCGTTCGAGTCCGGGACGTCGCACGTCGGGATTCAGCAGGCTCAGGACGGTGCCTCGCAGGTCGTGTATCGGGTAGTCCTGCGTGGGGATGCCGGGAAACCGTCTCAGCCAGTCCAGGTACCAGGGTTTGAACCAGTTGGTCCGGCCGTTGAGGGCGACTCCCGGATCGAAGGAGACCGTAGCCTTGATCTCGGGAACCAGGGCGGCGGCGTAGATGGCCGCCTTGGCGCTCAGGGAGAACCCCATGAACCCGATCCGGTCCGAGTCCACCTCCGGCAGGGAGCTCAGGTATTCCACCTCCCGCGAGACGTCGTGAACCATTTTGCCCATGGGCAACCAGTGTCCGAACCGGGAATAGAGGGTCTCGTGCACCCCGTTGCGAAAGCTCCTGCCCTCCCGGTACTTCTTGATGAAGGATTGACTGGTCAGGACCACGTAGCCGCGGCGCGCCAGGTAGGCGCCCCACCACTGCTCCGGGGCGTCGTAGTCGGAGCTGGTGGCGGCCCAGGCGATGACGGCCGGAAACGGGCCGCTCCCCTGGTTCTTGGGCAACAACAAGAGGTGATCCTGGAAAAAATCGACCTCCATGGGGAGTCCCAGGTGGACCCGGGTGTAACCCTCCCGCTCCTGGCGGCTGTAGACCATCACCTTCGTGATGTCTCCGAACCAGCGGCGGTCCTCCGGCGCGGGGCTCAGCTTGCCCAGAATCCGGGTCCAGAGCTGAACCAGCTCGGGCCGCCGGCGTGCATACCAGTCCTCCGCAGACCGGACCGTTTCCCCGTTTTCCAAGACCAGGGCCGAAGGGATCTCCATCAAATGCTGCCCCGGTTGCCTGGACGGTCCCCGGACCCAGGGATGGTAGGTGATCCTTCCCAGGTTCCCCGTCTCTGCCGGCGCCAGCGAAGACAGGCTGAACCCCAACAAGCCCAGGAGAACCAAATTTCTACCGTTCAGTCTCATTCCTCATTCCTCATTCAAGGACAGATTCTTCAGCGCCAGAGACCGGAACTCCTCCATCCGTTCCGTCCACAGCTCCTTCATCTGCCGTACCCTGCCACGGTGCTCCGAGGCCAGATCGGTCGTTTCGGTGCGGTCGGCCTCCAGGTCGTAGAGTTCCCACGGCCCGTCCGGCCCTTCCGACACCACCTTCCAGCGGCCGGACCGCACCGCTCGATTCTTCTCGTGGTACCACCAGAGGTGGTCGCGGGCTACGGTTCCATCCTGGGAGAAGACCGGAACCAGGCTCGTTCCGGGAAATGGAGGTGAATGATCCGGCTGGCCTGTCGATCTCAGCCAGCCCTGTCTTCCCACCAGTTCCAGGACCGTGGGAACGAAGTCGATCACGTGGCCGACGTTGTGCCGGAGCTCGTTGCGGGAGGAGATGCCGCGGGGCCAGTGCGCGATCATCGGCGTGGCGATGCCCCCCTCGTGGACCCACATCTTGTGGCGACGGAAAGGGGTGTTGGCGACGGTCGAACCACCCGGGCCCAGACACAGGTATGTGCCGGCCGAGCCCGGTTCCGCCTCCGGATCGTGGCCGTCGCTGCGGACGATAAGCTCGCAACTGGCGCCGTTGTCCGAGAGGAAGAGGATCAACGTGTCCTCGAAAGCGTCCATTCGGCGAAGTTGGTCCAGAACCCGTCCGATCTCCCGGTCCATGCTGTGGATCATGGCGGCATGGATGGCCATCTTTGCCGCCTGAAACTCGCGCTGCCCGGCGGTCAGCCGGCTCCACGGATGCGGCCGGTTCACCTCGCCGGGACCCAACGCCTCCAGGGTTCCGGGGAATTCCCGGATCGGCCCCACGCCGGGTTCCATTTCCGGCAGCCGGCCGGAGACGATGCCCATCTCCCGGATCCGCCGCCAGCGGTCCAGGCGGATTTGATCCCAGCCCCGTCGATACCGGTCACGGTAGCGGGAGATGTCCTCGGGCAGGGCGTGGAGAGGGAAGTGGGGTGCGGTAAACGCCAGGTAGTGGAAGAAGGGCTTGTCGCCGAATTCGGCGGCATGTTGCTTGAGGATCCTGATGGTGTGATCGGCGATGGCCGTGGTGGCGTAGTAGCCGCTACCGGGCTCGACGGGCGGCAGTTTCCGGTCGTCCTCCCAGTGGACCTGCGGATTGAAGAACCGTCCCTGGTCCCGCAGGTAGTAGGATCGATGGAATCCGCCCGCCACGGGCATCCCGTCGATGTGCCACTTGCCCGAGTGGTAGGAGCGGTATCCGAGCGGGCGGAGCATATCGGGAAGCAGGCGGGCCCAATCCGGACGTTCGCCCCTTCCTCCGGGGACACCGGGCAACTTGTCCCGTCCCACCTGCTGGGCGTAATAACCGGTGAGCAGGGCGGCCCGGGTGGGCCAACACCTTGCCGTGTTGTAGAACTGGGTGAAACGCAGGCCGCCCCGGGCCAGTCCGTCCAGGTAAGGCGTCTCGATCTCTCCGCCGTAGCAGCCGAGATCGGAATAACCCAGGTCATCGGCCAGGATGACCATGATGTTGGGACGTTTTGTGGAGTCTGTGAGGGCAAGGACAAGCCCCACGCACAACGCACAAAATGGCAAAAAACCATGGAGCACCAGATTCCAAACGGCATTGGGCCGCCCGGGCACGGAACGTGGAGGACGCCTCCCCGCGTCATGGAAATTGGATTCAGAGACCTTTGGATTCATCGGACTGTCGAAGTCTCGTCTCCTGATGCGTTGCCGGAATTCCTCAAGGAGGCTTGATTCTGATCGTATGTTACCCCTTCAATACGTACAACAGTTGCGACTCGGCGTCGGGGACCGTGTCCCCATTTCTTCACATCAGTAATGGACCGAAGGATGGCAGAGGGAACGGATCGGCGGCGAGCAAGCTCCCGCAGAGACTTCTTGAGGGCGTCCACCCTCGGTTTCGGTTCGTTGGCGTTGATCCAACCGGCACGGCTGCCGGCGTCCGGCGGCCGCGGGTCATCCCCGCAAGTGCGTGAAATCGGGTCCAGGCTCGAGCTGTTCGTCGACGACTGGCTGATCGAGACCATGAAGGGGGTGGAGCTGAAGCTGCACCGTCCCGTACCCCGGGAGGTGGTCCTGGAGTTCGACCGCCCCTGGGAGGGCTCCTTGAGTTACGCCCCGGTCTACATGAAGGAGGGAGACCGGTACCGGCTCTGGTACCGGGGAGGCGGCGTATGGGACGGGATCCGGGCCGATCGGCGGCCGGAGCCGTGCACCTGTTACGCTGAGAGCCGCGACGGAATCCATTGGGAAAGGCCGGTCTTGGGGATCCATGAAACCCGGGGCATCCGCGGGTTCGAGCCGTCCGGAGACAACAACATCGTGATCCACGGAAGTACGGCCAAGCACGTGTGTGTCTTCAAGGACGGCAACCCGGCGGCGCCCGAGTCGGAGCGCTACAAGGCCATCGGCCTCTCGTCCGGCTTCGACCCGCCCGGGACGCTCCGCGGCTTGGTCTCGCCGGACGGAATTCACTGGACGGTGTTGGACAGGGACCCCATCCTCACCGCCCCCGGCGACGACCACTGGCCCCATTTCGACTCCCATAACACGGCCCTGTGGGACTCGAATCTCGGGCAGTACGTGGCCTACATGCGGGGCATGGACCCGCGGTTCGGAGTCTTCGAGACCTATCCGCCGGGAATCCGCTCCATCCGGCGCAGCGTCTCGCCCGACTTCAGATCCTGGTCCAAGCCACAATTCATCGAGTTGGGCGATTCACCCGTCGAGCACCTCTACATGAACTCCTGCAGCCTGTACTACCGGGCGCCCCACCTCTACCTCATGTTCCCCAAACGCTTCTTCCCGAAGCGCAAGGTCCGTGAGGACTGGACCGCGAGCGGGATTTCCGAGAGCGTGTTCATGGCCAGCCGCGACGGGATCCATTGGGACCGGCGCTTCATGGAGGCGTTCCTGCGACCGGGGTCCGACCCGGACAACTGGACCGACCGGAACATGTACAAAGGGGTCGGTGTGGTGCCCACGGGACCGGCGGAGATGTCCATCTACTACGTGGAGCACTACCGGCACCCGTCGGTCCGGCTGCGGAGGGGCTCTCTGCGCATTGACGGTTTCGTCTCGGTAAACGGGCTCTATTCCGGCGGGGAACTGCTGACGCGGCCCCTCATCTTCGAGGGGCGGGAACTGGTCCTCAATTACGCCACTTCGGCGGCAGGAAGCCTCCGGGTGGAGGTTCAAGACGCTGAGGGAAGGCCAATGGATGGCTTTGGGCTGGCCGACTGCGTGGAGATCATCGGGGACGAGATCGAGCGGATCGTTGCCTGGCGGGCCGGAAGCGACTTGGGTTCGCTGTCGGGGAAACCCGTCCGGCTGCGGTTCGCCGTGAAAGACGCGGACCTTTATTCCATTCGGTTCCGGATGTAGGGCCGCCAGGGTCCAGGAGGACGAGATGAGACCGGATCGATGGTGTCTGCTCCTTGGGATCTCACTGTTGGTGGTCGCCGCCTGTGCCCCGGAGGGAGGAGGCGAAGACGACGGCGCCGGAAAGACCGTCTTCCCCAAGGACCGGAAGCGGCGGATCCTCTACTACGACGCCGCCTCGCAGGAAACCTGGGGTTACCTCGACCAGGGGCGGAAGGTCCCCTACATGAAGCTGATCGCCGACATCACCGACCATCAGTCCTTCCTCGACGTCCGCACCAACATGACCTTCGGCACCCAGGTGGACACCTACGTCTTCCACATCGGCAACGGCGCGGACCCTCCCTACAACATCTCGACGGAAATGCTCTGGCCCTGTTTCAGTTCCTACGAGGAGGTGCGGGACCTGGTCATCGAGGCCTGCCACGCTCGCGGGATGGAAGTGTGGGCTTCCCTGAGGATGAACGATCTCCACTCGTCCTGGCGGTCCGTCTCCCTCCATGATCTGGACGATCCCTTCAAGATCGAGCATCCGGAGTTCCTGCTGGCCCCCGAGAGCAGCCGGCACATGGCCTCCGAACTGACCGAACACATGCTGTGGTCCGGGCTCAACTTCGTCCATCCGGAGGTCCGGCAACACCGGCTGGACTTCATCGAGCGGACCGCCGCCGCCCATGATTTCGACGGCTACGAGTTGGACTTCAACCGCATGGGCATCAGCTTCCCCCTGGGTCAGGAGAGGCGCCACGCTCACTTGTTGACCGAAATGATGCGCGAGGCGCGGCAGCGGCTGGATGTCGTGGGGGAGCGGCGGGGACGTCCCTACACCCTGGCCGTCCATGTCGTCGACTCCCTGGAACGGTCGCTGGAGCTGGGCATGGAGGTCGAGCGGTGGGTTCGTGAGGGACTGGTGGACGTGCTTCTCGTGGGCATGGGCCACCTCCCCAGCCGGCTGCGCCTGGACCAGTTCGTCAGCCTGGGACGCGCCCACGGGGTTCCCGTCTACGCCACCCTCAACGGCAACTCCTACCGGGCGGGGGCCTGGGAAGGGCTCTATGGACGGCCCGTGTTTCGGGAGGGAATGCGCGCCAGCGCGGCCTATTACCATCAGGAGGGCGCGGACGGCATTTACCTCTTCAACTACGCCAACGAGCCGACCCAGGAGCTGAGCCGGGAGGAGTTCATCTCGGCCCTCAGCGAATTGGGGGAGGCGGAGACCCTGGCGGGCAAGAACAAGATCTACGCCATCCACTCCACAGCCCACACCGGCGGGCCCATCATCCAGGGGTCCGAGTCGGCCCTGCTGCCCGTGGTCCTGGATCGGGTGGAGACCAAGCTGCCGCTGCTGATCGGCCCGGACGCCGACGATGAGAACGCCCGCTTTCGCATCAGCCTCTGGACCGCCGAGAGCCGGGAAGACACGCAAATCTGGGTGAGGTTGAACCACACTCTGCTTCCCGCGCCGACCCGGGAGGAGCCCTGGTATCACGTGGACGTGCCCGCCGGGATCATGCGCAGCGGCGCTAACGAGCTGGGCATCATTTCGGATGTGCCGGCGGGAGGTCCGTTCCCCGGAATCGTGGCTCCTCCCGGCGTCAAGAGAAAGGATTGGCTGGGTTGGAAACGGAATGAGGGAACTCTCGTAGACGAGTTCGCCGAGGGCCGGCTGGTGCGGGGTTCGGGTGCGGAAGAAAGAAAGGAACCGGAGAAACGGCGTCCCGTGATCGTGCACCAGATCTTCGTGACGGTGGAGTACCCGGATCGGTAAGGAGGGAATCATGCAGTGGCGTGGACGAAATTCGCTCCTGCTCTGGGGAACGCTGTTCTGGCTCGGCGCCGCCATCGGACCGGCTCTGGGACAGGCCGAGACTCGGATCAAGGAACCGCCGGGCCGTTTCGACGGGACGGGGCACATCGTCAAGGGCGACAAGCTCTCCGCGTCCAAGTACGTGAAGGGGACCTCCATCGAGGGCTCTTGGTCGGTCTTGCCGACTGCGCCTCTCGAGATCGGGAACCGGCGCCAGTTGCTCATGGACGGCTACGTGGTCGAGGACCTGGCCGGCTGCCGGAGAGTCGTCCATCGGCCCCGGCGGCACTCCGGGAATCCCCTCATCACCGGCGGCGCTTCTTTGGACCACCGGCAGACCCACGTGGTGAGCACCCCCAGCGTCGTCTACGACCGGGAGCGGGGTCTCTACCGCATGTGGGCCAACGGCTACCGGATGTATCGCACCGCGGGCCAACACTTCGGTCTGTACTACGAGTCGCGGGACGGACTGAACTGGACGGCGCCCGGCCTGAATCTCCATGAGATCGAGGGTCTCTCGGCCCCCAACGTCTTTTTCACCAAACCGGGACGGAGCGCCTCCATCGCGGTGACCGAGCTGCCTGAAACCTGGCGCCACAAGGGCCGCTACCTGCTGGCCTACCACAGCGGGGAACTGGGCCGGAACCCCGCGACGCTGCAGATGCCCGGCGGAGGTATGGAGGTGCGGATCGCCCTGAGCCAAGACGGCATCCACTTCCGGGACCAGGAGGAGAACCCCATCTTCCGGGGCCAGAGCGACTGTGAGAACCAGATTCTGTACAATCCGGAACGGAAGGTCTTCATGCTCTACCGGCGGCCTCCCATCAACGCCAGCCTGATCCGGAAGATCGCCTATTCGGAGAGTTCCGATCTCATCAACTGGACCCAGCCCACGGTCATCCTCCGGCCCGACGAACTGGACCCGTTCTCGTTCTATGGAATGACGGTGGCTCCGTATGAAGGGATCTACCTGGGATTCTTGGAGAATTTCTATTACAAGCAGCCGTTCGATCTGGAGTCCAAGCCGGCGAAGCACATGCAGATCGACATCCAGTTGGCCTGGAGCCGGGACGGCATCCACTGGGACCGTCATCCGGCCCGGCCTCTCTTCCTGGAGACGGGACCCGCCGGCACCTACGACTGGGGCATGGTCTTTCCGCCGGTGGGCCTGATCGAGCGGGAGGACCGGATCGACTTCTACTACGTGGGGCGCGAGCAACTCCACGTGCGCATGCCGGGCAACTCGCACATCTGCCTGGCCACCCTGCGCAAGGACGGCTTCGTCTCCATCGAGGCGCCGGAGGAGGGATTTCTCCTGACCCGTCCCCTCAAGTACCCGGGCGGACGGTTGCACATCAACGCAAAGACTTCCGCCAAAGGCTCCGTCCGGGTGGCCGTCCGGCGCGGAGACGGCGAGTTGGACGGCCAATGGCTGCCGGAGTGGGACTACGACCGGTCCCAGAGTTTCACCGGCGATTCCACGAACCAGGTCATGGTCTGGAGTGGCATGGAGGACCTGGAATCACTCAAGGGAAAGAGCATCCGCCTCCAGTTCCAATTGCGGGAGGCGCACCTCTACTCGTTCTGGTTCGAGTAGGAGGGAGGCTTGGAGGGGGGACTTTCCTGTCCCCCTTCCCCTTCTCCCTTACTCCCACGCGAGGAGTTTCAGATGAAGACGATGAACCTGAACCGACGCCGTTTCCTGAGCCGGACCCTGGGAGCCGGCGCCCTCGCCTCCGTCTCCCCAGGTTTTCCCGGCACCGCATTCTCCTCCCCGTCCCCCGTCCGCCGCAGCCGAATGCGCTCCCTGGACGCCGTGGCCGACCGCCAGGTCACGGTCTGGAGGCCCGAAGGGCGATTCACCAAGAACCCCGACCTGATCCGGTTTCCCGGCGGGAAACTGATGCTGGTCTACAACGACTGCGACGCCCACTGGCCGCAGGAGACGACCCGGCTCACGACCCTGGAGAGCCATGACAACGGTCGGACCTGGGGAAACCCGCGGCTGGTCTCGGAGGCGGACCCGCGAAAAGGGGAGGAGCGCTGGGTGACCCCCCGGATCAGCCGCCTCAGCGACGGGCGTCTGGTCGTCATCTGCGATCAGAACGACTTCAGCCACATCCACGAAGATCAGCCTCCCGGAATCTGGAGCTGGTTCAGTTCCGATGAGGGCCGGACCTGGAGCGTGCCCCGGCTGACAGGGGTCCCCGGTTTCGAACCGGACCGGATCGTGGAGCTGCCGGACGGGACCCTTCTGATGGCCTCCCAGATCTTCTTCAAGGCCACGCGCAAGATCGGTGTGCTGGTCATGCGTTCCTCCGACGGCGGGATGACCTGGAAGGACCGGAGCATTGTCGCGGCCGACACGGTCCACCATCATTCGGAAGCCGCCATCGTCGTCCTTTCGGACGGCTCCCTCGCCTGCGTGCTCAGGGAAAGCAACCATCACGGCTACCCCTCGTACCTCTGCTTCTCCCACGACGGGGGCCGGAACTGGAGCCGGCCCGAACCCATGCCCTTCGCGGGAGACCGTCCGTACGCCAAGGAACTTCCCGACGGGCGGGTCCTGGTCACCTACCGGAACCGCTCGGGCAACCGGGGCACCCATGCCTGGATCGGAGACTTGCGGCGCAACCCCGGTTTCAAGCCGGGAGGGGTCCACTACCACGACCGGGTGAAGCTCGAATCGGGGGAGCTGTGCATCGAGGACCTCCCCGGAGCCACGACCCAGTACATTCTCCTTCCACCCGAGAACTTCCGTAGCGACATCTTCCTTGAGGCGACGCTTCGAGTCGAGGGCCCTCCCGGCCAGCCCATCGCCTCCTTGGAGATCGGCCGTCTGGAACGGAGATTGGACGTCTTCAGCAACGGCCTTTGGCTCTACGCGCCCAAACGGGACCTGGGTCCGGACCGCGCCAGCGGCGGCCGCATCGACCTGATCCACAAGCTGGACATGACGAAGCCGAGAACCGTCCGGCTCAACGCCTGGAAGGGACTGTTCACGATTCAGGTCGACGGCAAGGTGGTCATGAGCCGGGCCCTGTACAACGACTTTCCGCTGCTGGAGACCTGGTTCGGGCGGGCGGAGAACGGCAAGGGCAGGAGTTGGTGGAGCCGCGCCGCCTACCAGGTCAGCAACGAAACCGAGCCCCATCACCAATGGGAGTGGCGAGCCGAAAGCGGCGAACACCCCGACCAGTACCAACTGGATCACATGCTGGAACTCCACGCCAATACTCCGTCCGCCACTCACCGGCCCGACAACGGCTACTCCTCCTGGGTGGAATTGGAGGACGGTCGCATCTTCATGGTGGACTACAGCAACCGGGGCGATCCCCGAACCAAGTCCCATCTCTACGGCGTCTACTGCTCTCCCGAGGACTTCCGGACATGACCCGGCGTGCATGGAGAAGCTGGATGACGTCCGGCCTGCTCTTTTGCGGGATGTTTTTGACGGGCTTCCCGGCTCCCTCCGAGGTGCGGGAAGTGGGAAGCCAGCTCCAACCCTTCTGGGACGACTGGCTCATTGAAAACCTGGACAACGTCCGTCATGTCCTTCACCGGCCGGAACCGAGTGAGGTCGTTCTACGGCGGGACCGTCCCTGGGAGGACCACGCCATCTACAACCCGGTGGTCATCAAGGACGGATACCGGTACCGGATGTGGTACCGGGCCCGGGCCTTCGAGAAACCCATCTACACCGCCTACGCCGAGAGCCTGGACGGGATCCATTGGGTGAAGCCCAACCTGGGCCTCATCGAACACGACGGTTCGAGGGAGAACAACCTGGTGTGGCCAGCGCCCGGAGGCAAGGGCCGATCCGTCTCTGTCATCAAGGACGAAAACCCCGAGGCGGATCCCCAGGAGCGGTACAAGGCCATCACCAACCAGGGAACCACCCTGCCTTCGGGCCGGGACATCGCCCTGTTGTACGGTCTGGTCTCCCCCGACGGCCTGCGCTGGCGCATGGTCCATCAGGAACCCATCGTCGTGCCGCCACTGGGAGACGGAGCCTTCGACTCCCACAACATCATCCTGTGGGATTCCGTGCGGGGGCACTATTCCATTTACGCCCGGGGCTGGTACCGTCGCGGAAGCAAGCCCCTGGACGGCAAGACGGTCGGCAAGGGACCCCACCATGTCCTGATGAGTCGGCCCTCGGGAGTGGTGGAGAAGGTCAGCCGGATCCGGGACATCCGCCGCTTCACCTCCAAGGACTTCCGGAACTGGTCCGAGCCCGAATACATCGGACTCGGCGACACGCCCCTGGAGCACCTCTACAAGAATTCGGCCGTGCCCTACTATCGGCGTCCCGACCTGATCCTCATGTTTCCGAAACGGTTTCTCCCCACCCGGAAGTTTCACGCCGACTGGCCGCAACCGGGTCAATCGGAGGTGGTCTTCATGTTCAGCCGGGACGGCCTCAACTTCGACCGGCGCTTCATGGAGGCGTTTCTTCGCCCCGGTCCCAACCTCCTGAACTGGCACGAACGAGCCATCCAGGCCGGTCCCGCCCTGGTGCCCACCGCTCCCGGCGAGATGTCCCTCTACTACGTCGAGCAGGGCAAGGCGGACCACGTCCGGATCCGCCGGGCCATGTTGCGCGAGGATGGATTCGTCTCCCTCCGCGCCCCCTACCCGGGAGGCGCCGTCCGGACCCGGCTCTTCGTGTTCTCCGGGTCGAAGCTCATCCTCAACTACTCGACATCGGCCGCCGGAAGCATCCGCGTGGAGATCCAGGATGCGGAAGGCGCGCCGATCCCAGGCTACGCCCTCGAAGACTGCCCGGAGATCTACGGAGACCAAATCGAACGAGAGGTAACGTGGCGGGCCGGCTCCAGCGTCGAGAACCTCGCGGGCCGCACCGTTCGTCTCAAGATCTCCATGAGAGACGCCGACCTCTACTCCCTCCGCTTCCGGTGAGCGGGGCCAATCGAACCTACCGGGAGAGGGGACATTCCTGTCCCCTGTTCCTCCCTCCCTGTCCCCTGTTCCTCCTCGATCCTCGCTGATTGATGCAGACTAGTAAGACAGAACAGAATTGAATGCGATCCTGTGTCAGGCCCGATGCCAGTACACTGTCTGCCACGAAGGGGACTCGGCTCCTCATCGATTTCAGGGCGCGGAGGAGGAAATCACTTGAGACCGGACAACTCCACCGTCTCGAAGTGAAGGCGTTTGCCGCTCCGCATGCTGGCGCCACCGACCAGCAGCAACCGGCTTTCATAGGGCAGCATGCGATGGAAGAACCGGTCATCCTGGAGTTGGGCCGCGATCGTCCACTCGGTATCGCCGGGCTCCAGAACCTGGACGTTGCCGTTGTAGGTGCTGACGATGAGACGGCCGCCCAGGGTATAGGCCGAGGCGCCGAAGCCCTCCATTCCCTTGCCCCGGTCGGCGTCGGCAAGGGTATCGATCATTCCTGGTCCCTCCGACCACTTGCCGTCGGCCGGGTCGAAGACGTCGACGCGTGTCGTCGGACCGCCCTTCTGTTGCATTCCGCCGATGACGTAGAGCTTGCCGTCCAGATGCCCGAGAGCAAATGCGCGCCGCAGGAACGGCGGGTCCGGGAGTCGAGTCCATGCGATCTCGTCATTGGAAAGATCCGCCATCCACGCCGTCTCGTGCCAAACCGGCTTTTCGCCGCCGAGCCGCCAGCCCCCCATGACATAGAGCCTGTCCTGGATCACGACGGCGTCGTGGGACGAGCGGGGCTCCGGCAGATCGGCCAGGGACTCCCATTCTCCCGTCTCCGGGTCGAAGCGGCCGAAATCGGCTATGGAGCGCAAGTCATGCTCGTCCCCCTCGTCGTTGTGGGCCGTGAATCCGCCGGCGCGGTACAGCTTGCCGCCATGGGTTACCATGGCCAGCCCCTGCAGCCGTGGACCCTGGGCAACGATCTCCCAGTCTCCGGGCTTTCTAAGATTTAAGCGGCTGAGCTGGTCGGACTGACTGGTGTTGGAGTAGTGGTGAGCCCGGCCGAAGTGTCCACCGTAGACGTACATCCAATCGCCGATCACGGCCGCGCCGAAACTCGTGATTCCCTTGGGAAGGTCGGTGAGCCGGGGACTCCCGGTCGTTCCCGCGCCCGAAGGTGCCTGAGAGTCCTCCGGAACGGATGAAGCCGTGTCGAACGTGACTGCCGAATGCAGAGATCCCGTCATCAGGACCAATCCCAAAAGGAATCCGATAAGGCTTCGATTCTTCATACTCTGATGACATTGATCCAACATGGTCGTCTCTCCTTGTATTGGGGGCTATGATCGGGTGATCTTGATCAGCCTCTCGCCGTAACGGATCAGGAAAGAGGAATCGGCCGCAGCCACGCCGTAAAGGCGCCCGTCGGCCAGCCGGGGATTCTCGGCCAGCTTCTCGAAGCGGTTCGAGGCCCGGAGCACGTCGGTTCCCCGTTTCATGGAAAAGAAATAGACCTGGTCCCCCGCGCCGATGGGGGAGACCCAGTTCTGGCCTTGAAGCCGCCGGGTCCAGAGCTCTTCTCCGGTGGCCAGGTTCAAGCAATAGGCGACCCCGGCCTTGTTGACGAAGTAGGCCTGGTCCCGATAGACCAGCGGCGAGCAGAAATAGGTGGTCGCGTTCGCGGCTCTCCACATGATTGAGGGCTTGGCCTCTCCCTCTCCCGGGAAGCGAACGGCCAGGTTGTGCCCCTTCTTGCTGGAGCCGACGATGGCGCCGCCGGGGAAGGGGGTCGGGGAGGGAACCCGGTTCCCTTCCAACCCATCCAGGCTCCAGATCAAGCGTCCGTCCCCGCTGTGGAAGGCGTCGAGCCGGTCTCCGCCTCCGGCCAGAATGATCTCTTGGCCGCGGTGGCGGCAGACGGCCGGCGTGCTCCAGGCAATGCCGTCGGGCCGCTCGGTTCTCCAAAGGTTCTTCCCTGTTTTCTTGTCGGCCGACAGCAGGAAGCTGGGACCGCTGTGAGCCGCCAGCCCCACAACCCCGTGCCGGGTCAGCCGTAGCGAGCTGCCGATGCCGTGACGGCCCTGGAACTCGCCGTATTCTTGGACCAAGCTTCGTTGCCAGCGAAGCTCTCCGGTGTGACTGAGCGCCAGAAATTCTCCCGTCTCGAAGAATGCGTAGACGGAATCGTCGTCCGCGGCGGGCGTCGGGGCGGCCTTGCTGACCATGTTGCTCACCTTGGTCCGCTGGGTCGGAGAAAAGTTTCTCCGCCATAGGATTTCTCCCGTCTCCAGACTCAGCGACAGGACCGAAAGAGTCTCCTTGTAGGGACCTTCCAACGCCGTCAGAAACACTTGTGTGCCATGAACCACCGGACTCGACTGGCCGTACCCCGGGAGATACACGTCCCAGGCCAGATTCTTCTCGGGGGACCATTCGAGCGGGTACCCGGCTCCCGCTGCCCGGCTCGTCCCCTGCCCGCGAAACCCCGTCCACTGGGCTGCTTGACAGGGAACGGCTAGGCAAGCCGCAAGAAATCCCCGGCGTGAATAGTGCGGCATGAGTTTCATATGGCGCGTCCTTTACTGGGTTTGTGACTCATTTGCGGAGCGGTCATTCACGGTTGAAGCTCCAACGCAGGCCGACCCGGACCAAACGTCCCGGGTCCGCGCGCAAAAAAGATGGACTGTTGGCGTCCAGACCGGGGTCCTTGCTGTCGAGCAGGTTGTCCACGACGAAAAACATCTCCACTCCCCGGGCGATGGGTTTGGCCACGTACCAGTCCCAGATCTGGTGGGCGTCTCCGATCAGCAATCCCCCGCGGCCCGAAACCGGCCATTTGCTGAAGTAGGTGCCGCGCAGGTTCGTTCGCCAGCCGCCGAACCGTGTTGAGCTGTAGAAGATCCGGAAATTCCCGTGATGGCGGTGCCGTCCGCTGAGGTAGGCGTCGGTCGCCTTGTCGCGGGCGTCCATATAGGTATACCCGGTCGAGATCAGCAGGTTGCGGGTCAGCTTCAGCTCCAGTTTGCTCTCGACTCCCGAGGTGTAGACGTTGTCCACGTTCCGGTAGAGATAGAAGGCACGGAAGAGAGCGGGGCTGAATTCGGTCGCGATGCCGTAGGTCCGCAGCAGGCCTTGCATCTCTCCGGGGTTCGTGGGAAATCCGATGTACTCCGCCTGGATCAACTCCTGGATGTCGTTGCGGAAGAAGTTGGCGGCAAAGCGGAAGGTGTCCGCGCCGTAGTCGAAACCGGCCTGGTAGGTGGTCGACCGCTCCGGCTGCAGGTGGGTGTTTCCGATCACCTGATAGTGGTGCGTCGGGTTCTGGAACCGGAAGAAGAGCTGTCCCAGATCGGGCGCGCGAAATCCCCGTCCCACGGTTCCGCGCAGGCGGAAGTTCCCGGCGACCCGGAACAGGCCGCTGGCGCGCGGCACGAAGTGGCTCCCGTACAGGTTGTGGCGATTGAAACGGCTCCCGAGGGTCAGGATGAACCGTTCGTGGAGGGAGACGCGGTCGTTGATCCAGAGATCGACCATGTCGATTCCTTGGCCGTCATTGTCCCCGAGGACGCGGTTGAATCCCCGGTACTCGTCCTGGGTCCACTCCACTCCTCCCTGAAGCAACTGGTGCGCCCCGAGCACATGAGAGATGGAACTGTCCAGGCGGTAGAGGCGCTGATTGAGGTTGGCCACCGAATTTATGGGTCCCGGTTGCGGAAGGACGTCCAGAACCGAGCTCTCGTCGTATTTTCCGTAGAAGCCCCGGAGGTTCCAATGGGTCAGGGGAGTCAAGCCGACGTCCGCCGAGAGGGCGTAATGTTGGGCCGTGTCGTCGGTAATGCTGTCGGTGGGACCCGCTTCACTGTAATAGGCGCCCTTGTCCTGGTTGACGAAGGCGTGAGCCGTGGCCCTGAGCTTGAAACGTTCCGAGAACTCGTAGCCGAGCTTCCCCAGGTAGTCGTAGCGATGGAAGCCGGGTCCGGTGGTGCCGAACTGCGAGGGGATGAGGTTGAAGGGATTCTGCTTGTGGCGTTCGGCCTCGAAGAAACCACTCCACTTGTCCTTCACGAAACCCACATCGGCGCGCATGTCGAAACGGTTCAAGGAACCTCCGCTGGTGGTGACGCTGGCCTCCAGGGGATACCGGGGTTCCCGGGTGATCATGTTGATGACGCCGCCGATGGCGTCGGAGCCGTAGACGGCCGAGGAGGCGCCCTTGACGATCTCGATCCGCTCCAGGCGGCCGACCGACTGCCGGTCCATATTGAGAATGCCCCGCTTGATCCCCTTGGCCCCGACCACCGGAAGACCGTCGATGAGGATCAGACTCTGGCGGGAATCGATGCCCTGGATCTGGGTTTCGGAGACGCTTCCGGAAGAGCCGCTGCGGGTGACGATTCCGGGTTCCTCCGCGAGGACGTCCCGCACCGTTTCGTATCCCGAGTCGTGCAGCATCCGCTTGGGGATGACGTCCACCTTGGTGGTCGAGTTCTCGATCAGCTCCTGTTCCCGGGAACCGGAGACGACTACGACCTGAGTGTCCAGCGGGGCGGGGGAGAGTCGTAGCCGCACGTCGGCCGGTCCGCTCTCGGCCAGATCCAGGTTATGCGTCGTGCTGTCGAAGCCCGACATGGCCGCGGTGATCTGGTGACGGCCCCTCTCCGCCAGGAACTGGAATCGTCCCTCATTGTCCGTGACCTGGTGAATCTCGAGTCCGGAGTCCAGATCCCGGAGAAACACGTCGGCTCCCACCAGGACCCGGCCCGACGAGTCGATTACCGTTCCTTCCACGGGAGCCTTGCCTTCCTGGGCCGCGAGGGAGTTCGGAGCGGACAGGATCAGCAAGACGATTCCGATCGCGATTCGAGTTGTGTTGCTCATGATGCTCTCCTTCATGAACGGTGCCTATATTCAGTGTATCGCCGGGGAACTTCCCGGCGACGGAGAGCCGGAGGGAGATCGGACGCGCCGTCTGGCGCCGTCGGACTCTACCGGTAATGGTAGAATCAAATGGTCAAACGGCTGCCCGAGTCTCTCTCGCGGCTGTATGGCGAGCAGGAGCCAGGGTCGTCGGGGAGCGGAAACTCACGTGCGACCCGGCTCTTGCATCAAGCCCCTTTACATATTTCTCTTGGCTGCCTCCTTACATTCTTGCCAGGACTCTGGCCGAATCCCGGGACTGCGAAACGAATACTATCGAAGTTGAATTTCATTTTCAACAAGGAATTATCTGGCAGTCGCCGGGCGCTCGATTCAGCTGAATATCGTCCTGCCGGAGCCTCTCCCTCAGGAGTTCCCCCAATAATTGAGGGGGAATCGTCGTAAGTCATTGATAATTGGAGAATAAGAAGATTCGACAAGTGGAATCGGTTGAATTTTCGAAAAATGGGGGAACTTTCGCCACGAAAGAATGTGGGTCCCGGACCGGTAGACTGATTCAGTGGAAGCCCAATTCCAAGAACCAGTTACAGGGGAGGGACCCAAATGCATAGTGCCAAAGTAGCCGCCCAGATTCGAGTGCAGATCCGACGATTTTCGGGGGAAGTCTCGATAGGACTGCCCAAGACGGCCGCCCGCCTGGTGCGGGAGGTGATCTACGGGGTGCAGTCTCGGGGATCGGTGCGACTGAGTGAGATCGCGCGAGCGTTGGAGGAGAAGATCCGGCTCAAGAAGGTGATGGCGCGATTGAGTCGGCAATTGAATCGCCCGGGACTGAGGAAGCGGGTGCGGGAGAATCTGCTGGCCCTGGCGGCGCCTCGGGTGGGAGCGGAGACACTGTTGGTCGTGGATCTGACGGATGTGATCAAACCCTATGCGCGCAAGATGGAATATCTGGCCCGGGTCCGGGACGGTTCGACCAAGAAACTGGGAAACGGGTACTGGTGTTGCCAGGTGGTGGGTCTGGAGCGGGGCAGCGCGGAGGTGACGCCCCTGGATCAGGAGCTGTATTCGCAGGAGGCGCCGGGATTCGTGAGTGAAAACGACGAGATTCTGAAGGCCATCGGGCGGGTCTCGAAGGCGACGCAGGGCCGCGGGGTCTGGGTGATCGATGCGGGAGGAGACCGGCAGAAGATCCTGAAAGTCCTCTTGAATCAGGGACTTCGCTTCGTAGTGCGGCAACGCGGGGACCGGCATCTGATCTCCGGTCGCCAGCGCAAGAGCGTCCAAGAGTGGGCGGACGGGTGCCGTCGTCAACACCGGGAGGTGGTGGTCAAGGAGACGAGTTCGGGGGAGAAGGTCTACCGCTTGGAGTTCGGGTTTCGGAAGGTGCGTTGGCCGGGACGCACGGAGGCTCTGTACCTGGTGGTGGTGGATGGACTGGGGCCGAACCCGCTGATCCTGCTCACGAACCGAAAGGTGACTCGGTCGCGAAAGAGCCAGTGGCGGGTGGTGGAAAGTTACCTGAGTCGCTGGCGGGTGGAAGAGACGATCCGCTTCATCAAGCAGAGTTATCAACTGGAAGACATCCGGCTGCTGAAGTACGAGCGGCTGCGCAATCTGGTGATGTTGGTTCTGGTGACGGCCTACTTCGCCAGTGTGTACCTGGGCAAACGGGCCAAGCTGGTGATCCTGGTGCAGCACATCGAACGGGCCGCCAAGCGTATCTACGGCGTTCCCGAGTTCCGCTTCTACGCGATTGCGGATGGGATCAAGCAGCTCTTGTTCGGCCGGAACACGGGAATTGGACCGCCACGAGCCAATCCTTGTCTAAATCTGCTTCCCTTGTTCTCATGACTTCGAAAAAAATGGGGGAAGTCCAGCTCTCCCTCGATTGATCCAGTCCACCCCGAGGAGTAACATGAGCTCTAACAGTCGGTGGTGAAGAACCCGCCACGTCTAACACAATACCGGAGGTGGTCCCCATGGCGGAGCAGACCGAGCCCAAGACAGGTATCCGGCCCAGAATTCTGATTCTCTTCCTCCTGTTGGGGATTCCACCCTTGGTCATCGGACACGTGCTCCTGATCAATGGAGCCCGGACGACCTACACCGAAGTGGTGGCCAACCACTTCAGCGAGTCGGCCGACAGCGCTCAGACGCAGCTCTTGAACTACCTGGAACGGATCAGCAACGAAGTGGGCAACCTGACCCGCGTGTCCCAGATCCTGGACGCCGTGGCCGATGCCAACAGGGATCGGCTGGAAGGGACGGAACTCGACAGCCAAGTGGAAGAGAGGGAAGGCGATTGGCTGACCCAGGACCCGGAAAACTCCCGGTTGCAGTCCCGGATCCTGAATAACGAGGCGTCCCGATTCGTCCGCAAGTTCAACAGCATCACCGCCAATTTCCGGGAGATCCTGGTCACCGACGCCATGGGCCGTCTGGTCGCCGCCAGCAACAAGACCAGCGACTACTTTCAGGCGGACGAGCGGTGGTGGCAGTACGCCTACCAGGAGGGTCAGGGAAACCGATACCAAGGAGACATCCAGTTCGATGAGAGCGCCAACGTCTACGGCATGGAGATCGCTTATCCGATTCGAGATCCCGCCTCGAACCAGGTCATCGGTGTGATCAAGGCGATCGCGGATGCCCACGAAATCTCCGCGCTGGTGTTGGCGACCCGGTTGGGGCCGAACTCCGAGGCGGTCCTCATCGCAGGCGACGGCACCGGGATTCTGGGGCCGGAAAGGACGGTGCGCTACCGTTTCTCCGAGGCCGTCGCTCTAGGCGAGCCGGGGCGGCGGTACGTCGAAGCGACCGAGATTCGGGCCTTGCCGGCGGAGGAACGCCACGTCTTTCTGGGATTGCCGCAGTTTCGCCTTAAGGATCGAATGCCCGAGTTGGATTGGTACCTGGTGGTGCAGGAGCCCTACGACGAAGTGTTTTCGCCTTTCCGGAACCTGAGCAGCAGGTTCATCTATATCGCGGTGTTCGGAGTTGTGCTGGTGCTGGTCCTGGCCTTGATCTTTTCCCGAATCCTCTCCAAGCCCGCGATCGAGGTCGACCCCCATCTGGAGCGAATCTGACCGCGGCCGGCTTCCACTTGTGTTCGATTGAACGATGATTCGCACCGTCCTCGGCGAAATCCAGGAAGATCAGCTCGGACCCGCCCTGGCCCACGAGCATCTCCACTGCAACATCGCCCGCCACTCGGGCAATCTCGACAATGCCATGACGGACTGGGAGTTGATCATCCGCGAACTGGGATCGTTCACGGCGGCCGGCGGCCGGGGCATCCTGGAAGTGACCCCGGTGGACCTGGAGGGAGACGCCGCGGTTCTGCGCCGGATCAGCGAGGGGTCCGGCGTCCACATCGTTCGGGGCATCGCCTTCTACCAGGAGGACAGCTATCCCCGGTGGTTGCACACGGCGACCGTCGATCAGATCGAGGACTTCTTCGTGCGGGAGATCGAGGAGGGCGGGGCGGGTATCCCCGCCGGTTTTATCGGCGAGATCGGCAGCCACAATCGGCCGGAGCCCGATTTTGCCGGATACCGCCTGACGGCAGGCGAGACCCGGGTGTTTCAGGCGGCCGCCAGGGCCCAGAAACGGACGGGCGTCCTGATCTCGACCCATGCCTGCCTGGGCCGGGCCGGCCACGCCCAACTGAATGTGCTGGAGGCCGCGGGAGCCGACCCTTCCAGAGTCGTCATCGGACACTGTGACGCCCACTACAACGACGATGAGGACAAGGACCTGGAGTACTACGTGCCCATCCTGGAGCGGGGCGCCTACGTGGAGTTCGATCTTATCGGTTGGGTCGATGAATGGCCCGGTTGCCCGACCGATGATATTCGGGCCCGCCGTCTGGCCTCGCTGGTCCGGTTGGGGTACCAGGACCAGTTGCTGGTGGCCACCGACACCTGCCGTCTTTCCCACCTGCGGGCCAACGGCGGGAGGGGTTACGATTTCTTCTGGAGCGAATTTCTTCCGCGACTACAGCGGGAGGGGGTCGGACAGGACGCGTTGGACGCCATCCTGATCCGGAATCCCGGCCGGGCGGCGAACATCTGCTGAATTGACGATTGGAGGTCCATGGCGGCTTCCGCCGCAGATATACCGGTGCGGTTTGGAATACTGAAGCGGGCTGGACGCCGGAAGCGCGGATATAAGGAGGTATTCGGATGAAGAGAAGGAAGTTTTTTCGAAATGCCGGCAGCGCACTGGGAGGTGTTGCGGCCTATGGGTTGAGTCCGTCCACGGGGGAAGCCCGGGCGGCGCCGGGTCCACCGGCCGAAATGGACCGGTACCGGTTCAAGTTGGGGATGTTCCTGCCCGAGCTCCAACTCCCCTTCGACCAGGCGCTGGCCACGGCCAAGGAGATCGGAGTCGAGTCGGTCTGGTTTCATAAGCTCCATGAAGAGGCCGAGATCGCGCAGTTGAGCGACGCGGAGGCGGACCGCATGGCGAAACGGGTGCAGCAGCACGGCCTGGAAATCTTCCTGCTGAGCGCCGGCTCCACCTTCAAGCACATTCACCTGACCGACCTGAAAAAGGACCGGCTCACCGAGCACGAAGGTTTTCGGACCCACTTGGCGGAACTGGAGCGCTGCATGGAGATCGCTTCCCGGATCGGCGTCGGCGCCGTGGGATCCTTCACTTTCGCCTGGCCCGGAGAGTACAAGGCGGGCAAGCCGACCTGGCCCATGCGCTGGCTGACCCGCGGCGGATACATCGCCAAGGTCGATATGGAGAAGCTGGTCGCCGCCTTCACGCTGGTGGCGGAAGCGGCCGAGAAGCACGGCGTGGACGTGGCGCTCTCCATGATGCCCTGGAACTACACCAACACCACCGGCAACTTCCGGAGGGTGGTGGAGGCCGTGGGCTCCTCCCGTTTGAAGGTCATGTGGGGACCGGCCGACAATTTCAACTCGGGCGAATGGGACGTGGCCACGTCCGGATTCAACAACATCCGCCCCTATCTGCATGGCCTGCACTTGAAGGACCTCCACGTCATGGACGGTCTGAACCTGAAGTTCGAGTATCGGGCCCTGGGGGACGGCGACGTCGACTATCCGGAGGTTCTGCGCCGGTTGCAGGACCATCGCTCGGATGCGGTGTTGTCCCTGGCGACCCACTTCATTCCACCGGGAGGAACGCGGCTCGACGCCATGCGAATCAACTACCAGAGGCTCAGTGAGATGATCCGGAAAGTCCAGGCCGGAGCTGGAACGAACCGGGAAGGAGGGAAGGCATGAGGAGCGTTACCCGACGGGAATTCATGAACGTGTCGGCGGCGGGCGCGGCCGCCGTCTCCTCTCTGGCGGCGAGGTCCCGCCGGGTCTCGGCCAACGACCGGGTCATGGTGGCCGTCATCGGGCTTCGGGGCATGGGCCGCGTCCACGTGAGCCGTCTCACGGAGGTCCCGGATGCCGTCTGTGCCACCCTTTGCGACGTGGACCGGAGCATGTTGGAGCGGGAGTCAAAAAAAGTTCACGACGCCACCGGCCAGTGGCCCAAGAAGGTGAATGACTTTCGGCGGGTTCTGGACGATCCTTCCATCGACGCCGTAGTGATCGCCACGCCCCATCACTGGCACGTCCCCATGGCGGTCCGGGCCCTTCGCGCCGGCAAGGACGTCTATCTGGAGAAGCCGGGCTCCCACGTCTTCCGGGAAGGTCGTGTCCTGGTCGATACGGCGGAAGAGACAGGGCGCATCGTGCAGCATGGCACCCAGATGCGCTCCAGCCGGGTGACGGCCAAGGCCCGGGAGCTCCTGGATTCGGGGGTCATCGGAGAGGTCAAGATGTCCAAGGCCTGGAACCTGCAGCGCCACAGTCACCGGAAATCGGTGCCGGACGCTCCGGTTCCCCCAGGAGTCGACTACGACATGTGGTTGGGTCCGGCCCCCAAGCGGCCTTTCAATCCCAACCGCTTTCACGGCAACTGGAACTGGTACCGCGACTACGGGAACGGGGACATCGGGGGAGACGGAATTCACGACCTGGACATGGCCCATTTCGGCCTCGCTCC
Organism: Acidobacteriota bacterium; assembly: GCA_965231825.1. Classification (GTDB taxonomy): domain Bacteria; phylum Acidobacteriota; class UBA6911; order RPQK01; family JAJDTT01; genus JAJDTT01. The sequence continues at coordinate 1,791,004 of OZ246889.1, forward strand.
CGAGACCCATCCGGTCCGGATCACGGCCCACGGAAGCCGGGTTCACGTGGAGGGCGTGGAACGCGAGTTTCCCGACAACATGATGGTGGCCTACCACTTCGCCGAGGGTAAAGTCCTCATCTACGAGGACCGGGCCTGGACCCCCTACGGGCGTTACGGCGTCGACAGCGGCAACGCCTTCTACGGCACCGACGGATTCATGGTCTTCTCCCGCCGGGGCTTCTTCCAGGTCTACCTGGGCAGAAAGGAAGAGAAGGGCCCTTCGATGGGAGTGGGGGAAGCCGTCCGCGACCGGGGAAAAGGCGCGCACCTGTCCAACTTTCTGGACTGCGTCCGGACCCGGAACCAACCATTGGCGCCGGCCCTGCAGGCGCATCGGTCCTGTGCCCTGGTTCACCTGGGCGAGGCCGCCTACCGGACCGGCGAGGTGCTGGAGTTCGATCCGGAGACCGAGACCATCACCAACCACCCCGAGGCGAACCAACTCCTCACCAAGGAGTACCGGGGACCCTGGGGAGCGGCGGTTTCCTAACCGCCGGACTCCCACGAAACAAATGGCGTACAGAAGCAAGGGGTGTTTGGAAGGCTTCTCCCCATCGTGTCCTCCGGGGTGAGACGGCCGCCCGCAGTTAAGTCTTTGATTTTCTCAGGAGCATGACGTGACACCAGAAAACGACAATCGAGGACCTTGTACCCAGGAGAGATCCGCCGGATCCGGCCCCGCCATCTGGCTGGCCGGCGATCCGGCCGACCTGGAAAAGTGGTTGCCCCTGGGAGCCGCAGGCATCGTCACCAACACGGTGGTCCTGAACCAGATGGTCCAAAAATACGGCCAGATCCTGGACGTCGCCCAGCGCTATCTCGACATCACCGACAAACCGGTGGTGATGGAGATCGACGGGCATTCCACCGGAGAACTGCTTCGCGTCGGAGAGGTCTTCACCCGTCTTTCGGATCGGATCATCCTCAAGATCCCCTGCACGGTCCACGGCCTCGGCGCCTTCCGGGAACTGAAGCGCCAGGGCGTCGAGACCTTCTGCACCACTGTCTTTTCCCTGACCCAGGCGGCGGCTGTGGCCCAGGCGGGCGCCACCCACATCCTCCCCTTCTGCGAGCCGGTCAAGGAGGTGGGAGGCGACCCCACCCAACTGGTCCGGGAGTGCGTGGCCATGTTCCGGGGATGGGAGCACCGCCCCTTCGTGACCGCCGCCCTGGTCCGCTCCGTCGACACGGCCTACCGGGCGCTCCGGGACGGCGCCGACGGCATCATCATCTTCTGGAACATATTCCAGGAGATGATGAAACATCCGCTGACGGAGACCTGGAACCAGACCTTTCTGGATGAGTGGAATGCCATGCGCGACGCCGGACTGCTGAAAGGCATTCCCGTGGAGCATTGATCCGGCGATTCCGGGACCCAATCGTGAACCAGCGCTATTCGCGTCAGATCCTCTTCCCCCCCATCGGCGCCGATGGGCAGGATCGACTGGGCAGGTCGAGGGTGGTGATCGTCGGCTGCGGGGCCCTGGGCAGCGTGGCCGCGGAGCAATTGGTGCGGGCCGGGATCGGCACCTTGCGCCTGATCGACCGCGATTTCGTGGAAGAGAGCAATCTGCAGCGGCAGTGCCTCTTCACGGAAGACCACGCCCGCCTGTCCCTGCCCAAGGCGGTGGCGGCGGAATCGGTCCTGGCATCCATGAATTCCCAGGTTCGGGTCGACGCCGTGGTCGGAGACCTGACCCATCGCAACGTCGAGACTCTCTGTGGCGAGAGCGATCTCATCCTGGACGGCACCGACAACTTCGAGACCCGGTACCTGTTGAACGACTACTCCCTCCGAACCGGCCGGACCTGGATCTACGGAGCCTGCGTCGGGAGCTACGGAACGGCGTTCGCGTTCCGCCCCCGGGCCACCCCCTGCCTGCAGTGCCTTTTCCCCCAGCCGCCGTCCCCCGGGAGCGCGGAGACCTGTGACACCAGCGGCATCCTGGCCCCGGTGGTCCATGTCGTGGCCTCCTACCAGGTGGTGCAGGTTCTGAAGATCCTGGTAGGCGGCGAACCCGCCTCCACCATGTTGAAGTTCGACGTCTGGGAGAATCGTGTGAAGCTCGTCTCCCTCCGAGGCGCCCGCGATCCCGAATGCCTCTGCTGCGGGGCTCTCCAACTGCGTTTTCTGGAAGGAAGGGAGCGGCGCCATGCGGTTCGACTCTGCGGCCGGAACGCAGTCCAGGTCCAGCCGGGCGAAGACTCCCGGATGGACTTGGCGCAAGTGGCCGAGCGACTCCGGCCCAGTGGCAGCGTGAGCCTGAACGACTATATGATGAAATTAGAGGTCAACGGATATGAACTGGCTCTGTTCCGCGACGGAAGGGCCATCATCCGGGGAACGGAGGACGAGACGGAGGCCCGGGCCATCTACGCTCGCTATATCGGTTGTTAGGGGATCGACCATGACTAAAAACCTGCGAGGAACATACAGAGCGCGTATTCGGTTCACCGTTGGGACCGGTTTCCTGGCGATGATCCTTCTATTGCCGGCACCGGCCCGGGAGTCGGGTGACGGGAAAGCCAGGAAGGTGATCGACGCGGCGGTGACAGCCATGGGCGGCGATGCCTACCTGGAGGTCCGGAACTCCCATTCCTCCGGCCGGTACTTCTTCTTCCGGAAAGGCAGGAAGGGATTCACCCGGTTTCGGGACTGGACCGTCTACGATCCCGTCAAGTCCCGTTTCGTGTTGGGAAAGAACGAGAAGGAGCAGAAGGTCTCCGTTCACAACATGGAGTTGAACAAGGGTTGGACGCTGGAGGGCGAGTTCGAAGTCGAAGAGATCTCCGAAAAAGAGTTGAATTCGTGGATCAAGGGGGTTCGGAAGGACTTCAACTTCCTCATCAAGCAACGCCTCGATGAGGACGGAATGAACCTCTATTACTACGGACCCGACGACATCGCGGGCCAGGGAGAGTTCGAGGCCGTGGAGTTTCTGGACGCCTCCAACAACTCGGTGGTGGTCTTCTTCAATCTGACCAGCCACCTCCCCGAAAAGGTGGAGAACGAATACACGGACGACACCGGTTTGCGCCACAAGATGGAGTGGGAGTTCTACAACTGGCACACCATCCAGGGAGTCCACACCGCCCTGCGGACCGACATCTACTTGGACGGAAACATTTCCCAGCAACTCTTCGTGGAAGACTTGGCCTACAACCTGCAGATTCCCGAATCTCAATTCCTGGAGCCGGCCGTCGACGAGAAGAAGAAGGCCAAGTGGGAAGAGAAGATGCAAAAGCGTCTGAGGAAGCAGGAGGAGCGGGACGCCAAAGCCCAACGGGAAGCGGAGAAGGAGCGGGAGAAGAGAAGGAGAGGCCGCCGGAGCGACTGATCCCGGCCGGACCGCCGCGACGACTGACGACATTTGCCTCGGACGGATGTGTGTCCTGCGGTCCACACCCGTGTGGACTCCAAGTCACACTCGGCGCCCCCCGCAGAGACCTTCAAATTAAGAAAGCATTGACAATAAAGGCTTTCTCCATTCTTGGCCTGCATCTTGCAACACAGTCGATGCCAGATGCAGAGGACCATCCGCAGCCCGTTCAAACTCAGTGGAATCGGGCTCCACACCGGATGCCGGGTCGCGGTCGAGTTGAAGCCCGCTCCGGCGGGGACCGGCGTCGTCTTCCGCCGCGTCGACCTTCAGGGTTTCGAGATCGAGGCCTCGCGCCGCTACGTTTCCCGTGTGGTCCTGGCCACGACCCTCATGAAACGGGGGGTGATGCTCTCGACGGTGGAGCATCTGCTGTCGGCCGTCTACGGCCTGGGCCTGGACAACCTCTACATCGACATCGATTCGCTGGAGGTCCCCATCGTGGACGGTTCCTCCCGTCCCTTCGTGGAGGGCATTCAGGGTGTCGGGATCGAGGAACAGGACGCTCCCCGGACCTTCATCAGAGTGGAGAAGCCGATCCGGCTGACGGACGGGGAGAAGTTCGTGTCCATCGAACCCTCGCCAGTCCTTCGCGTGACCTACGAGATCGATTTCACGCATCCGGTCATCGGCCGCCAGCAACTGGATCTGGAGGTGACGCCCGAAGTCTACGCACGGGAGATCTCATTTTCCCGGACCTTCGGATTCTATCGTGAAGTCCGCCAGCTTCTGGAAAACAATCTGATCCGGGGCGGTTCCTTCGAGAACGCTGTGGTGCTGGGCGACGACGGCGTCATGAGCGGCGAGCTCCGGGCGCCCGACGAGTTCGTTCGCCACAAGGTTCTGGATCTGATTGGCGACGTCTCCCTCTGCGGCAGCCCGGTGATCGGGCATATTCGCGCCTACAAGGCCGGACACGCCCTGCACACGGCTCTGGCGACGGCGTTGTTTCGGAACGCGCCCCGCTGGCGCGTTGCCGAATCGGAGCTGGAGGCACCGGAGGCGAGGGTCGCCGCCGGCTGAGCCGAAAAGTAGCCGTACCCCTTCCACTATAATTGCGCCTGATGCCGTGGCCTGCGCCGTGCACTACCGGAATTCAGGGTGAGCCAGAGGATCTCCCCCACCGGTCTTCCTTCACTCTTTTCTCTTTCCTCTCTTCTCTTTTCTCTTTTCCTCTTTCCTCCTTTTCCCAGGATTTGTTCCCGTATCCTCGACTCAAACGCACACTCTGCTTGGCCGCGATCGCCAGTTCGGCGCTGGTTTGCCTGAGCCCCGAACTGCCGGCCCAGAATCGAGGAGAGTTGCTGCTGGACCTGGGGAGCCGAAGGCCGGCGGTGGCGATGGAGCAGCGGTCCGGCAAGCCCTACGTCAGCCTCCAGGACATGATTTCCGCACTCCGGCTCGAAGGCCGGGAGTCGAGGGACCGGTTCAATCTGTCCGGTCCCGGCGGGGAACTCCTGTTTCTGGATGGGAGACCGCTGGTCCGGGCGGGAGTCGACTACCTTCTCATGTCCTCTGCGGCATGGAGGAAGGGCCCTTCCGACTGGTACATCCCTGAGGATTTCCTGATCCGGGCGCTGGCGCCGGTCCTGCCGGGGCGCTTCTCCAAGACCGGCGCCGCCAGGTATCGGTTCGAACCCCGGGATCTGAATCAGGTGAAAGTGCAGGTGACGAATCGCCCCGGCCATGTCCGGATCGAGTTCTCCGCCGGACGGCCGGGACCGATCCGGGTCCAAGATCGCCGGGACTACCTGGAAGTGGAGTTCGGTCCGTATCGGGTTCGTCCCGGCGCCAAGCGCGGGACCCCTTCGTCCCGTCTGGTGTCTGCGCTGAAGTTCAACTCCCGGGATCCCTTCGGAACGTTCCGTATCCACAAGGGGCAGGACTATGGCCGCTATCGCGAGGTCGGAGACGCCGCTGATTCGACCAGGGTCGTGGAGATCCACGGCCGTATCCGGCAGGCTCCGGCCCGGGCCTCCAGAGCGGTCCCGGCCACTACCGGAACCCCCGATCCGGCTCCGGCGCAGCGGTCCCGGCTCAGTGCGTCGAGGACCCGGCGGGAGACGCCCGTGATCGTCGTCGACGCCGGCCACGGCGGTAGCGATCCGGGAGGAATCTGGGAGGGAGACCTGGGGGAGCAGGGATTCGTCGAGAAGGATCTGGCTCTGCAGTTCGCGATGCAGTTGCAGGACGAGTTTCGGAATCGGGGCCTCGAGATGGTTCCCACGCGGGATCGGGACGTGACTCTCTCCGCAGCCCAGCGTAGCGCCGTGGGCAACTCCAACCGCACGCGGGCCTACCTGAGTCTCCATCTGGGACGGGCTCCGGATGAGGGGCTTCGGGGCGGCGTGGTCTATTTTCATGGGAAATCCCCGGTCATTCCTCCACCGGATCCGGAAGAGCTCGAAGGAGAGTCGATGCTTCTTCAGGACGGCGAGGCTCCGGACCTGCCGCAACCGGATTCGGAATCTGAGGAGGGCGAGGAGGCGGAGGCCATTGAAGTCGTGGTGACCCAATCCGAACCCGAGCCGGAGCCCGAGAAGAAGGGGGAGTTTGTACTCTGGGAATCGGGCCAGGAGCGATACCAGGCGCGCAGCCGGCAACTGGCCGTGGTGGTTCAGGAAAGCCTGAACCAGGTTTACGAGGTTGAGAATCAGGTCATCGAGGCGCCATTGGCGGTCCTGCAGGCGGTGTCGGCGCCGGGAATCGTGGTTGAACTGGGGCACCTGAGCCACTCGGAGGACCGGTGGAAACTGACTTCGGAAACCTTCAACCAGCGACTGGTTTCGGCCTTGGCGGCGGCGGTTGCCGCCTTCCTGGAGGGGCCTCCCGAGGCAGGTCCTGCCGACGGGGGTGATCCGGAATGAACGAGCTGCGGATCGCTCTTTCCCTGTTCCTGCTGATCGTCATCGCTCTGGGAGTCGGGTACTACCTTGCCGAGGCGGAACTGCGGCGGCAGCGGCGAGTCGGATTGGAGGACCCGCAGGTCTCGGAGCCGGTTCGCCTGCCGTCCCCCTCCGGCAGGTCCTCGGGTGACATGCAGGTGCGTGTCTTTTTCTGCGCGCCGGGCGCTACGGCTCCGGGCGAAGAATTTCTCCTGTCCGAAGAACGCACCGTCCTACAGACGGGAGAGCCGGTGTTCAACGCTCGTCAGATCGTGGACGAAGTCATCCAGGGTCCTGAGGAAGAGGGCACCGCGATTTTCCGGCAAGACGCGACGATACGGCAGATCTTCGTTCTGGAGGATAAGACGGCGGTGGTGGACATCAGCCGGAAAACGGCCGCAAGCCTGGCCGGCGGAATCCGAATGGAGTTGTGTGCCATCCACTCCATCACCCGGTCGCTGGTCGAGAATCTGGAGGAGATCGATCAGGTGCGGTTCCTGGTGGGCGGCAAACAGGAACCCACGCTTGCCGGTCACGTTTCCATAGGGGAACCCTTCCTGTAGTGGTAGTATTGGCCCTGCCGAACGGAGAGACGGACGACAACGATGAATCGGAGAAACGACGGGCGGCTCCCCGACGAGTTGAGGCCGGTGAAAGTCACCACCGGCTTCACGAAGCATGCGGAAGGGTCGGTGCTGATGGAGTGTGGAGACACTCGGGTTCTCTGCACCGCGAGCGTCGAGAAGAAAGTCCCTCCCTTCTTGAGGGGAGCCGGTCAGGGCTGGGTCACCGCCGAGTATGGGATGCTCCCCCGGTCCACCCACACCCGCATGATTCGCGAAATCTCCAAAGGGAAGCTCTCGGGGAGGAGCCAGGAGATTCAGCGCCTGATCGGCCGGTCGCTGCGGGCGGTCGTGGACCTGCAGCTCCTGGGGGAGCGGACTGTCTGGTTGGACTGTGACGTGCTTCAAGCGGACGGTGGAACCCGCACGACCTCCATTACCGGCGCCTTTCTGGCTCTGGCCCTGGCCCTGGATCGGTTGCATGCGGAGCGAATTCTGCAAGAGCCGGTCCTTCTGTCTCCCGTGGCTGCGGTCAGTGTGGGAATCGTGGGAGACGAACCGGTGTTGGATCTGAACTACCGGGAAGATTTCGCCGCCGAAGTGGACATGAACGTCGTCATGACCGGCCAGGACGAGTACGTCGAGATCCAGGGGACCGCCGAAGGAGATCCGTTTGGCCAGGACAAGCTGGATCGGCTCCTGGAATTGGCTCGCGTCGGAATCCGCCAACTGATCTCCAGGCAGCGGGCCGTCTTGGAAGACACGACGGACGATGCCGCCCGCCTGTTTCGGCCGGATCCTGCGTCGAATCGTTTTGCGATTCCTGTTGGCAACACGAAATAAAGGAAAAGTGGCGGAGGTCCTCCACGCCTTGAGAGGACTTCCGGTGCAAGTGGACCTGCTTCCCGACCATCCCCGAATCCCGGAACCGGAAGAGACCGGCCGGACCTTCCGTGAGAATGCGCTGCTGAAGTCGCGCTATTACTCCCGGCTGACCGGCGTTCCCACTCTTTCGGAGGATTCCGGGCTGTCCGTGGAGGTGCTGGACGGACGTCCGGGTGTCCATTCTGCCCGTCTGGCCCCCACCGACGGCGAGCGCATCCGGACACTGATGAAGCTGATCGCGGAGGCCGATCCGGCTTGGCCCGACTCTCGCCCGCGGGCCCGCTTCGTGTCGGCGCTGTGCCTGTCCCTGCCGGAGGAGCGCATCCAGGTTCAGGGCGAAGTCTGGGGACGGATCGTTCCCGAGGCCCGGGGCACCAACGGCTTCGGCTACGACCCCGTCTTCTTCTATCCGCCCCTGAACCGGACGTTCGCCCAGCTCACCATCGAGCAGAAGAACCGGATCTCCCATCGCGCCCGGTCGTTGCGGAAGCTTCGGGTCCGGCTCGGGGGTATTTGACCGACTCAGGAAGCCGCCCCGATCGCGTGCTCCAGTTCTTCCGGCGTCTGAACCGGTTTCTGGCAGACGTAATCCCGGCAGACGTAAGCGGCGCCCCCGCCGTCGATCGAGGTTTTTCCCGCCAACAGCGGGATCCGGGCCCCGAGGGCCTCATCCTCGCCGGATGCGACCGCCAGAACCTTGTTGGGAAGGTATTGGCCTCTCACCACCTGGATCAGAGGAGCCCTCTGCGTTTCGGTCCCGACCACGGCGATTTCGTGAACCGGGCCCAGATAGTGGTCCAGAGCCTGGAGCCAGTAGCCGAACGCCAGCGGATGCCGTTCCAGAGCGAGCGAGACTCGCCGGAGCATGCTCTCGGCCTTCTCCAGGTAGTCCGATCGTCCCAGCAGCTTGTGGAGCCGAAGCAGGTTCAGGCAGGAGACGGCGTTCCCGCTGGGGGTGGCGTTGTCCATGAACTCCTTGTGGCGAATCACCAGGCGTTCGTGGTCCGTGGGAGTGAAATGGAAGTCCCCTTGTTCGTCGTCCCAGAAGAGCTCCAACTGGACTTCCGTGACCTCGGCGGCCCGTTCCAGCCACACCGGGTCGCCGGTGGCCTGGTACAGGGCCAGCCACCCCTCGGCCACTTGGGCGTAGTCGTCGAGATAGCCGTTGAGGCGGGCGCGACCCATCGTCCAGTTCCGGTGAAGGCGGCGGTCGATCCACATCTCCGAATAGAGGAACTCCCCGTTCCTGACGCTCGTTTCCAGGTACTCCGAACTGTCGAAGGCGAAGGCGGCCTCGGCGAAAGCCGTGAGCATCATGCCGTTCCATGAAGCCAGGACCTTGTCGTCCAATCCCGGCCGGATCCGTTTCTTTCGGACTTCGAACAGCCGCCGTTTGGCCCCGGCCAGGAGCCGTTCCAGCTCTCGTGGGGTCATGCCCAGGCTCTTGGCGTAGGGCTCCTGTTCCAACCGGGGGTGCAGGATGTTGGAACCCTCGAAGTTGCCTTGGGCGGTGACGTCGTAGTAGTCGCAGAAGATTCGCGCGGTTTCCGAATCCAGCGCGGATTCCACCTCTTCGAGGCTCCAGACGTAGAACGTGCCCTCGTGGCCTTCGCTGTCGGCGTCCTCGGCCGAGTAGAAGCCTCCTTCTTCCGAATCCCACATTTCCCGCTGAACGTATCCCAGGGTCTCGTGGACGATCTGCCGGTAGAAACTGTTTCCCGTCAGTTGCCAGGCCTCCAGGTAGACTCGAGCCAGCAGCGCATTGTCGTAGAGCATCTTCTCGAAGTGGGGCACCAGCCAGCGGTCGTCCACGGAGTAACGGTGGAACCCGCCGCCCAACTGGTCGTAGATCCCGCCCCGGGCCATTTCGCCCAACGAAACCTCCACCATCCTGAGAGCGGATGTCCGTTCGTTTCTCCTGCAATAACGCACGAGGAACGCAAGAACCATGGAGCTGGGGAACTTGGGGGCTTGGCCGAAGCCTCCCAGGCGATGGTCGAACTGCTGGTAGCAACGATCATGGGCCTGATCCAGAATCCTCATGTCCAGATCGCCGGGAGCCAGTCCCCACGAGAAGGCCTCTTCGAGCCGTTGCAGCGTCTTGGTCCGGCCGGATTCGATCTCCTGGCGGCGCTCGGCGAAGGCGTCCCTTACGCCCTGGAGAATGCGGGCAAAGCCGGGACGCCCGTAGCGGTCCTCCGGAGGGAAGTAGGTTCCCCCATAGAAGGGGACCAGGTCCGGCGTCAGAAAGACCGTCAATGGCCAACCGCCGCTCCCGGTGGTCATCTGGACGAAGCTCATGTAGATGGAGTCCACGTCGGGGCGTTCTTCCCGGTCGACCTTGATGTTGACGAATCCCTCGTTCATCAGGGAGGCGATGCGCTCGTTCTCGAAGGATTCGTGCTCCATCACGTGGCACCAGTGACAGGAGGAGTATCCGATGCTCAGGAGAATCGGCTTGTCCTGGTCCTTCGCCTTGTTCAGAGCTTTGGGGCTCCAGGAATGCCAGTCCACCGGGTTGTAGGCGTGCTGGATCAGATAGGGACTGGTTTCGTCAATCAGACGGTTGGCGCGGTGAGTGCCGAATGCGGTCATGTTCGAGCTCCCTTGAATGTTGGGTCCTGTGGTTCGGATCCGTTCACCGGGTCCGGACCGATCCCGGGACGCCGGCCGGAGATGAGGCCGGCAGGTTCTGGTAGACGGTGGGGTCCGGGACTCCGGCCCGGGCGAAGGCGTTGGCCCGTTCCCTGCAGGTCCCGCAGCTTCCGCATTGCAACTCTTCTCCCCGGTAACAGCTCCAAGTCAGATCATAGGGTACGCCCAGCCGGTTCCCGAGGCGGACGATGTCGACCTTGGTGAGGTGCAGAAACGGGGCCATCAGTTCGATGGGATCGTAGTGGCAAAGGCCGGCGGCGTTGGCCAGAGCCCCGACAAATTCGGGCCGGCAGTCCGGATAGACCTCGTGGTCGCCCGCATGGGCGGCGTAGGCGACCGTGTCGCAGTCGGAAGAGATGGCCCAGGCCAGGGCCACGGCCAGCATCAACATATTGCGGTTGGGGACCACGGTGACCTTCATGCTCTCCGCGTCGTATTTGCCGGATGGGATCTCCACGTCCGCGCTGGTGAGGGCGCTTCCCGCCAGGAATCCCACGACCGCGGAAAGATCGGCGCTCTTGAAGGGGACACCGGCCTGAGCGCATATCTTGGCGGCGGCATCGAGTTCCTTGAGGTGACTCTGCCCGTAGTCGATGCCCAGAGGCTGGACGTGATGTCCCTGGGAGAGAAGCTGATATAGGAGGGTGGTGGAGTCCATTCCTCCCGACAGCGTCAGCACAATTCTTTTTCGAACCACCGTTCCCCTCTCTGCGCTTGGACAACCCAGAGGTTAGCACAGGCAGAAACAGGAGACGGTCGAAGGATCGGCGGCAGCGGATCAAGCTGACCAGGCCTTTCCCCGGACTTTTTTAGAAGGGGACAGTCTTGTTTTCCCAGAAGGGGACAGTCTGTTTCCCGTGTTTCCGGGACGTGTTTCCCGTGTTTTTCCGGGACGCTTCCGGAAACACGGGATTTCTTGATTATCTTGAGTTTCCTTCGCCTTTCACAGTGCTGAATCGTTGTTGTCACAAAGGGTTGCGAATCCGAATCGACTCCCCCGCGAGCCCGAGTCCGGTTCACCGAGGACCATGGCCATGCCCCGAACCGCACGACACAAGAGCACAGAAGCCGCCTTCTATCACCTCACCAATCGAGTCGCCGGCGAACGCGATTGGTTCCCCTTTGAAAACGACGAAGCCGGTCGCAAACTCCTGAACCTGACGTTGTTCTACGTCAGTGTCTACCGGTGTCGTCTGGCCGCATTTCAGATCATGGGCAATCACTTCCACTTCGTCGTCCATTTTGAGAAGCCTCGCTCCTTGTCCCGCGAGGAGTTGGAGGACATCGCCCACAAGCTTTATGGGCAAAAGGCAGAGAAGAAAACCGCCGATTGGACCGTCGCCGAGTGGGAGGCGTTCAACCAGCGTCTCTTTGACGTGTCGAAACTAATGCAGAACGTGAACGGTCAGTATGCCCTGTGGTACAACCGCAAGTTCGAACGGCGAGGCCATCTTTGGGGGGATCGTTTCAAGAACCCGGAACTCTTGGGACTCGAAGCCGTCCAGGACGCCATTCTCTACGTGGAACTCAACGCCGTCCGGGCCGGGCTGGTCAAGCGGCCCGAGCAGTGGAAATTGGGCTCGGCCCGCTGGAGACTCACCGGCGAGAATCATGGCCTGATTCCGCTGGAGGAGCTGTTCCCCTCGGATCCCGGAACGGACGTGTACAGCAGTTACCGGTCCCGGTTGTACTATCGAGGAGCTGTCCCCACCCGGGAGAACCAGGCGGCGATCCCCCAGTGGATCCTCGATCAGGAGCAGCGACGTGGATTTACCCGTGCCGGAGCCTTTCGCCGGCGTTTGCGGTTTCTGACGGACGGGTTGGCCGTCGGGCCGGCAGAGAAGGTGGCGCAATTGCTGGAGACGTATCGAAAACAAGGTCGATATCGGCGTCGCCGACACCCCATCCCCCAACTGGGCGGAGCGATGTTTTCCCTGCGGGAGCAGCGGTCGCACGCCTTCGTCCCGTAGACTTGCCTGATCGCCGACTGTCGATTCTGCCGACGTGGCGCCGAAGGCCCCGGATCACGGAAACTTCCCAATAGACTCTGAACTTTCCCCACTTTCCTGACGGTTCAGGAGAACAGGGGGCGCAGATCTGAACGAGGACCGTGATGAAGCGGTCCTATCCCGGCGGCCCGGCCCCGTCCGGGGGATCGAGACTGTCCCTTTCTTTCCGCCTTTCTTTCCGGGAACTAATTCGCTCGGTTGAAGGATCGGCTGCGGCGGTGGATCAAGCTGACCAGGCAGCCGGCCGTCAATCCCACGGATAGCGATACCGGAAGGATCCACTGAAAGCTGAAATCCACGATGCCCGTCCGTTCCGACAGCGGAATCCAACCCAGGTCAATGGTCATTTGGTTGAGCGTCCCCCAGTAGGCCACCGAGGCGGCGCTCAAAAGGGCCGACAGCGACCCGGCAATGACTCCCGGTGCGGTGGAGAAGGGAACGAACAATGACAGGAAGAAGAGCAGGAAGATGGCGCCGACGTACAGATGAAGGGTCCGTTGAGCTATTTCCAAGAAGTTGCCCGGCACGTTCCCGACCAGAAAAGAGGAGCCTAAGACCACGACCAGTCCGATGGCCAGAGCCAGAGCCTGGGAGAGGCGGACTCGACCGATCTCGCTCAGGGCACGGCGCCGAAACCGCCCGACGAAGTCCGTCACGACCACCGCCGTGAGGGAGTTGACACCGGAATCGACGCTCGACATGGCCGCGGCGAACAGGCCGGAGACGACCAGCCCCGAAATGCCGATGGGGAGGTGGTGAACGATGTAGTGAGGGAAGATACGATCGGGCCCGATACCCGGGGGAAGGAGTTCGGGACGAGCCTCGAAATATCCCAGCAGGGAGAAGGCCACCAGGGCCAGCACCACGTTCACCAGGATGCCGGCGGCCGAATTCAGGAGGAAGGAACGCCTGGCCGCCCTCACGTCCCGAACGGACATGAAGCGCTGCACCGCCGTCTGATCGCCCCCGGCGGTGCAGACCCACCAGAGGGTTCCTCCCAGAATGGATCCGAATACCGTGAGCCGCACGTTCGGATCCAGACTGAAGAGGGGCTGAGTGTCCCAACTCGAACTCCACTCGGTCGGAAACCAACCGAATCCACCGAGTCGAATCGTCACCGTGATCACGACCAGCAGCGCCCCGCCGCACAAGAGGCAGAACTGCACGAAATCGGTGATGACGACGGCTCTCAGGCCGCCGAAGGACGCATAGGTGATGGCCACGGCCCCGATCACCAGCGCGACATAGGGAAGCTGGTCCTGCTCCAGACCCAGCATCAGCAGCATGGCTTGCGCGCTCAGGTGGATGAGCAGGGACATCCAGGTCAACCGGAGCATGATGAAAAGGATGGCTCCCAGCAGGCGCACGCTCAGGCCCCGCTTCTGCTCCAGCAATTCGTAGGCGCTGATCAGCCGAAAACGCATGTAGGCCGGGACGATCAGATAGCCGACGATGAGGTAGTAGAAGAGGATCGAGAGGGACGAAGTCAGGATGAAGGGCCCCTTTCCATAGACTTCTCCGGGAGTTGCCAGGAAGGAGATGGTGCTGAACAGGGTCACGAACATGGAGATCCCGATGAGCCCCGGGTTCATGGTCCGGTTGCCCACGAAATACTCGTTCAGGCTCTTCTGGCGCCTCCGGTAGTACCAGCCCAGAGAAATCATCCCCACGGCGTAGACGGCGATGATGACTCCGTCGATCCAGTGCAAGCCGCTGCCCGCGAAGTCAGCCGCCGCCGTGCTGGCCCCGGCCGGGGCCTGGCCTCGAGCCAGGGAAAAGGTTGCCGCCGTCACGATCGACAGCGTCACGTGGCGTAGATTCGTCATTCCATTGAATCGCAATTCACACGGGGGGCGTGTCCCCGAGTACCAGACTGTCCCCGTCTATCGAGACTGTCCCCGTCTATCGGTCCCCCGTCTATCGAGACTGTCCCGCCCGGGAGACTTCGACATCAAATGTGGAAGTGAATCAGGACCAGCCCGGCTCCGTCAAACACACGGCGGCCCACCGGGGAAGTCGGGCGACGTCGACTCCTCAGTTGTCCACCCAGTGCCGGTAGAGCGGCTTGACCTCCTCCCGGAGAGACTCGTAGACCGATGCCGGAACCGGGACCTGTTCGTTCTCATGTCCTCCAGTCTCGTCCACCATTTGGGCGCGCTCTACCGAGCCCGGCCTCAGGATATCCAGGTTGAGCCACCAGGGGGCGTAGCGGACCGCCATTCCAACCCGGGGACGGTCGCTCCGATTGGGGGCCGTCGAGTGCCAGAGTCGGCTGTCGAAGATCAGCACGCTGCCGGCCCGTCCGGTGGCGTGGATCTCGGTGGGATACGGGCGCGAGGGATCGACGCCGTTGTCACCGGTAGGGTTGTTGGAGGACCGGTGACTCCCGGGCACGACCAGAGTGCCCCCCGTCGCGGCCGAAAAGGACGACAGCATCCAGATGGAGGTCAGGTGGGCGACCATGTCTGGATAGGGCGCTGGAATGTGTCCCGCGGTGTTTTGATTGAAGGGCCAGTCGGCATGCCAGCGACCCCGCTCGTTCCCCGGATAGTTGATGATGGCCGTCGTGAAGGAGATCCGCACCGGCTTCCCCAGAAGCGCTCCGGCGATTTTCAGGACTCGCGGGTCGGCGAGATAAGGGCTGAAGGACTGATCGAAGGCCAGAAGCCCCGTGCGGGCGCCCACTCCCTGAATCCTGACGGAGCCGCCACTGGATTCCACCGCAGACCGGACGCTCCGGCGGATCTTCCCGACCTGGGACGGGGGAATGATTCCCTCGAGCACGCACCACCCGTCCAACTTCAAATGGTGCAACATTTGTTCCAGATTCATGACGCATGCCGCCTTCCAATCTCTGATAGCACAAGCAGATAGCGACCGCAAGAAAACGATCGCCGTCCCGCATGGCTCACCGCCGGTGAGGAAGGCCACCCCGGTTCCGGATCCGTTCATCGCGTGGTCCGGATCCCGGAACGGTTCCGAAGCCGGCGGCTCGGGGATGCCATTTCTTGCGCCAGTCTGGTCCGTTCCCTTCAGGTCTCCGGCGTCCGGCTACGGCTGCGCGTCCTCCGATCCCTGGTTTCGCCACCAGCGCAGTTCCTGGGTGCCCTTTTCGGCGCAGGCCACGATGTCGAGCCGGCCGTCGCCGTCCAGGTCCGCGATCAGAATCTGGTTGGCGCTCCGCCAGTTTTCCTTGAGGAGGTGTATGGACCAGGGTTCACCTCTCCGCCCGTGATTCCGGAACCACGCCACCCGGCCCGGGGACCGCCACGAAGTAGCCGCCGCGTCCAGGTCTCCGTCTCCGTCCAGGTCGCCCGCCACCACCTCGAAGGCGTCCTGGAAATTGCCCCGGATCAGGTGCTTGGGCCAGACGCCTGCCGCCGGAGAACCGTTGTTCTCATACCAGGCGATCTGATGTGAGGCCCGGTCCCCCGGCTTCCCGTGCATTCCCATGGCCATGAGGATGTCCAGGTCGCCGTCGCCGTCCATGTCCACCGGCTGGCCATGGATGGGATAGTGGGTCCGGTGGTCCACGACATGCCTGGTCCAGACCACGGGCGCCGTCCTCAAGCGTGGCCAGGAGGCCTCGGTCGCCGTGGAGCGCCGGTTCTCGTACCAGATGATGAGGCCGGCCTCGGGGGCTGTCCCCAGAAGATCCAGGTCCCCATCCCGGTCGAAGTCGCCGGCCCGCATGGTCCGGGTCCTGGAGGGTCCGTTGTCCCGGCCGCGAATGTTGCTCTCGATCCTGTGCCTGGGCCAGCCTCCGCGCCCGGGCCAGCCCGTATTCTCGAACCAGAAAAAGTGGCTGCCCTTCCAGCCGGAAGCGGCCGCGTCCAGGTCCCCGTCGCCGTCCAGGTCGCCAAGCACCACGTCGTAGGCGTAGGGCATTCCCTGGGTGATGACAACCCGCTGCCAGAGTCGACCGTCCTGGGGCGTCCCACTGTTCCGGAACCAGAGGAGGTCGCCGTACAGGTTCTTGACGATGACCACGTCCAGATCCCCGTCGGCGTCGACGTCCCCGAGGGCATGACGTTCCAGCCGCTCCGGATCGTCCTTCTGGATGAGAAGTCTCGTGAAATTCCCGGTCCCGTCGTTCCGGAACCAGTAGAGGGAATCGTGCCCGAAGGCGTCGGCGCTGGTCAGGTCCAGGTCGCCGTCGCCGTCCAGATCGCCGGCTCCGACTCCGTAGGTGTAGGTGTAGCCGTCCTGGATCAGGTGCTCCGAGAATCGGGGCGCCTGCGCCCGGAGCGGTCCCAATAGGGCGGCAGCTGCAACGACGAGGACGGCAACGCCATTCATGGTGTCTGCTTTGCCGGCAATCTGTCACAGTCCGGGCAGCGTTGCAACGGGCCGGACCTTAAATGACCGCGAATGGGTGTTGACCAACAACGGTTCCCCTTCACCGAACCTGGGGAAGCTGAAGAAACTGCTTGGGTCAGCGGGTAGAATGAAGACGAATGATTTTCCCCGCTATCAATTGCCTCGACTTTGACCGCGAAGCGGCCACCCGGGCCGAGGCGATCCGATCAGCCTTGACAAATGTGGAACGTGTTGACGGCGTCCATTTCGTTCGGATCATCACGGCCGAACCGCATCCCGTGTATACGTGAGACTCGATACGCGGGTGTGATCGTTCAGGGGGCGGTGCGGCGGTACCGTCAGCGCTGCGAACCGCTCTAGGAGGCCGTGACGGCGATGTCCTCTTTCCTCAGACTCGTGTCGGAGCTTCGCGAAGACACCGCGTCGGCGAAGGCCGTTCCGGCGCTCGTGGCCGGATTCACCTCGGGCCTCGGTCTGCTCGTCTCCCAGATCGCCTTCGGGACCTACATCTTCTCCGGACTGCTGGCTCCGTATTCCTCCCAGGGCGTCGGCCTGGTGCTGTTCGGAAACTTCGCCGCCTGCCTCGTCATCGCCCTTGCGGGCGGCTTTCGCGGGGCGATTGCGGGACTGTCGCCCGCGCTGGTGATCGGGATGGCCCTGATCGGCTCCTCGATGGACGCCGAAGGCGATGCGCTGTTTGTCACCACCGTGGGGGCGCTCATGATCGGCGCCGTCGCCACCGGCGGGGGTCTTCTCCTGATCGGGCGATACCGGCTCGCCAATCTGGTCCGCTTCGTCCCCTATCCGGTCGCGGGCGGTTTCGTGGCCGGAATCGGAGGAGCCGTCTGCCTGGCCGCCATGTCCCTGATGGGGGTGGATACGGACTGGCGGTCCCTTCCTGCTCTTCTCGAACCCTCCATGCTGTGGAGGTGGTGTCCGGGCGTAGCGTTCGGGCTCGCCCTGTATCTCGCGATGAAGCGCTTGCGCAATCCGCTCGTCCTGCCGGTGGGCGTCGCGCTCTTTGTCGGAGCCTACCATCTCGTCCTGGCCGAACTCGGCATCTCCGGCGGCGAAGCGAGGGAGGCGAGCCTGCTGCTGACGAGCACCTCGGACGGAAACTTGTGGCCGGCGCTGGGGGCCGCCGACCTCGTGAATGTGGACTTCGGCGCGATGGTGTTGCAGCTTCCGAACGTGCTGATGCTGATGCTGGTTGCGCTCATCGTCGTGATCATGAATATCGCGGGCCTCGAAATGGCAGCCAACCAGGATCTGGACTGGGACCGCGAGTTGGGGGCGAGTGGGCTCGCGAGCGTGGTTGCGGGCCTGGGCGGCGGCACGGTGGCGAGCCTCATCGTGCCGGCCTCGCTGCGCAGCAAGCTGTTCGGGGCCGACACCCGCTTGACCGGCGTCGCCGCCGCCCTCGTCATCGCGGCCGCACTGTTCCTGGGTGACGGGATGCTGGAATTGGTCCCGGTACCGCTCGTGGGAGGCATCTTATTCTTCGCCGGCCTCGGCATGCTGGACAAAGGGCTCGTGAGAACCAGGAAGCGGCTTCCCGGGTTGGAGTACGGCATCATCGTGTTGATTGTCGTTGTCATACTCGCCTTCGGGCTGTTCGAGGGTGTGGGCGCCGGGATGCTGGTCACCCTCGTGTTCTTCGCCGTGCGGTTGAGCAGCGTGGACCCCATCGAATCGCGCTTCACGGCGCGGGAGCGCCGAAGCACCAAGGCGCGTCCCGTCCCGGATCATGCCATCCTGCTGGAGGAGGGCGAGCGCGTGCTCGCGTACCGGCTGCGCGGCTATATCTTCTTCGGAAGCGTCTGCCCCCTGGCCGATCATCTCCGGCAATCCCTGAGCGGCGACTCGCGTCCCACCTGCCTGTTGCTGGACTTCGCGGCCGTCTCCGGCTTCGACTTCTCGGCGGTGAACGTCCTTGAGAGGTTTCTGCAATCGGCGAACGCGGCCGGGGTGCAGGTTGTCCTGAGCGCACCGTCGGTGCAGCTGAGGACCCATATGGAGCGCAACCTGCCGCCGCCGGACTTGGAGGCATTGCGAATCGAACCGAATTTGGACCGCGCGCTGGAGCGTTGCGAGGAGATCCTCATTCAGGTGTGGAGCGTCGATGCAGGCATGGTCGACGAGCGCCGCGCCTCATTGCTGGAGCGCGCCGCCGCCGATCTTGAGCGGCAATTGGAGCGGCAGATTCGCTTCGAGGACCTGGTGGACGAGCTTCGAAGCTGTTTGATTCCGTGCTCCTACGCCGCCGGGGAAGCTCTCGCGGGGCCGGGCGCAGTGGGCAAGGGACTGCAACTACTGACGTCCGGACGGGCTTCCGCCCATGAAACCGAGGGCGCGCGTTTCCGCCAGTACAGCCCAGGCGACGCGATCTGGCCCGTGGACCCTTCGAACGAGAGGGCGCCCTCGGTGAGCGCGGACGTACCCTGCAAGACGATGGTGCTGACACCGGACGCACGGCGCTGGCTGGAGGAGCATGAGGAGCGGCTTGCGCTGAGGCTGTATCGATACTTGCTCTCCAGACGCTTCGAGGCCGAGCCGGGCGCTTCCCTTCCGGGAAACGCCGCGGTACCAGGATCCTGTTCCCAGTAGAATTCTCCTTCGTGAACAGAATAGTTGCGATAGTTGCCCTCATCTCCAGCGCCCTCGCGTGCACCCAGCATCCGGACGCGATGATCGAATGGCCGTATGTCGGCGCCGACCAAGCGCACGCGAAGTACTCCACTGCTGAGGAAGTCACGGCCGCAAACGTCGATGAGCTGGAGATCGCCTGGAAATGGGAACCGAAGGAGAATTCCCTTGAGGAGTACGGCACCCGGCCGGGCCCGTTCCAGGCAACGCCCGTCATGATCGGCAACGTCCTGTACCTGTCGACGATGTATACGCGGGTGGCGGCTCTCGACGCCGAGACAGGCGCCGAGCTCTGGACTTTCGATCCCAAGGCCTACGAAGGCGGACCCAAGGGTGTGGGGCCAAGAGGCTTCAAGCACCGGGGCATCGCCTATTGGAGCGGCGGGGACCAGGTGCGCATCTTCCTCAACAGCCGCGACCGGCTGTATGCGATCGATGCCGCCACCGGTGAGTTGGACACGGGCTTCGGCGAGGGCGGGAGCGTTCTGCTGACCGCGGGCCATGGCCGTCCGGTGACCCGCTACGAGTACGATCAGACCTCGCCGCCGGTGGTGTTCGAGGACCTCGTGATAGTGGGCAGCCGAGTGCCGGACCGGGTGCAGCGCAGGTTCGATCCGCCCGGAACGGTACAGGCGTTCGATGTCCGGACGGGCGAGCGGCGGTGGGTTTTCTTCACCATCCCTCAATCGAACGACGACTTCGGCTCGGACACCTGGGAGGACGAGTCGTGGCGTTACACCGGCCACGCCAATGTCTGGGGCTTGATGTCGATCGACGGCGAGCGCGGACTGCTATACCTGCCGACGAGCACGCCGAGCAGCGACTACTGGGGCGGTCGCCGGGTGGGTGCGAACCTTTTCGCCGAATCGCTGGTGTGCCTGGACGCGCGCACGGGCGAGCGGCGGTGGCACTTCCAGGCCGTGCATCACGGAGTGTGGGACTACGATCTGGCCGCGCCGCCGAACCTGGTGACGATCACGGTGGACGGGCAAGAGATCGACGCGGTGGCACAGGTGTCGAAGCATGGCTTCACGTACGTGTTCGACCGGGTGACGGGCGAGCCGGTGTGGCCGATCGAGGAGCGTGCCGTGAACACGACGACGGACGTGCCGGGCGAGGTGCTGTATCCGACGCAGCCCTTCCCGACCAGGCCGCCGCCCTTCGGCCGGCAGGGAGTGTCGCTTGAGGACGCCAACGATATGACGCCGGAAATCCATGCGCTGGCGGTGGAGGAGATGCAACGGTTCCGGCTGGGTCCGCTGTTTACGCCGCCGAGCCTGCGGGGAACGCTCCAGCGGCCGGGCTCGAGCGGCGGCGCGAGCTGGGGCGGGGCGGCATTCGACCCCGGGACCGGACTCCTGTACGTGCGGACATCGGAAGAAGCCGATACGAACCAGTTGTGCGTGAATGCCGGTGACGATCCGGACATCGACGTCGAGTACAGCAACAATTGTCCCTTTGGTGCGACGCTCGTCATGTTTCGGGAGCCCGACGGACTGGGCGCCGTCGAAACCCCAGAGAGCCAACTCGGTCCGATTCCGCTCATCAAGCCGCCTTACGCGCAGTTGGTGGCCATCGACCTCAATCGGGGCGACATTGCTTGGAAGGCGCCATTTGGCGAGGGCAGCCGCGCCCTGCGTCAACACAAGCTCCTGCGCGGCGTCGAGTTGCCGGAGCGGCTGGGAACGCGCGGTAACTCCGGCCCGCTGGCGACGAAGGGAGGCCTCGTGTTCCTGGGCGGCGGCGCCCCGTATCTCTACGCGTTCGACAGCAAGACGGGAGCGGAGATCTGGCGTGGCGCGACGCCGTATCCAACGGGCGGGAACCCAATGACCTACCGCACACGGTCGGGACGGCAGTTCATCGTCATCGCGACGGGTGCCGGTCCGGACGCCGCGCTCGTCGCGTTCGCGCGACCCGAGTAGCCAGACTCCTGCTGAACCTTGACAGTCAAAGGCGTTGCTTGATGGCCAGTCATCCGAGGAAGAGATACGGTGTCGTCGAACACCGTTGTAGAGGACTACGTTGGAATGACCTCAAAGGCGCGTCGACCCGCGAGGCGATAGATTTGAAAGTCGCTTTCCAGAGTCAGTATCCGTTTCAGATTCAGTTTCTCAGCCGCAGCCACCAGGGTCGCGTCGGCGAGGTCCATGGGGACGTCCAAATACTTTTTCATCAAGTATCGGGTGCGCCGAAGCAACGACTCATCCAGATCGATCAACTGGAGATCATCCCGGTCGAGAAGCTTCCACAATGCCTCTTGAGCCGGCCAGCCTCCGGCCCTGCCCAGCAGATGCATCGCCTCGGTAAGGGCAGGCCAGGTCGTGAGCATTGGGCCGGTCAGGGAGGAAAGAGTCTCCACGCAGACCCGGTGATCCGGTTCGCCGCGGTCGATTATCGCGATCAGGGGTCCCGCATCCACCAGAATCAAGATCCGCTTCCTTTTCCCCGCAACAGGGATTCGGCAAACGCGTCGCCCGATCTCCGGGCGCGTCCACCCTTGCTCTGAATGATTCCAGCGACATCGATCAGCTTTGCATCGAGTCGATCTCCCAGGATGAGACGGCAACGTTCCTGCACCGCCCGGCGGATGATGCTGGAAACCGAATCACCGCTGATTCGTGCCGCCTCTTCAAGTTCGGCTTCCATCCGTTCACTTAATCGCACGCTCTTCATAGGAATCCCTTCGTATTACAACAACAGATCTATTGTATGACATCTGGCTTGACGTGGACAAATGGGCAACGTGCCCACGCTGGCGGCACCGGCTACGCATTTGCGGCTCAGGCGCTCCAGACGCTCGGCTACCCTCGGCCCGGAAGAGTTCGATAGAACTTGGAGCCCATTGACCCGGGTCCGGCGTTGCAGACAATTGCAGGAGAGCGTTTGGGTTGTCCAAAATCCATGCCGCTCTCATAATGGAATTCCAGCACTCACCCAATAGCCCGATGATGATGGAGAAGAAAAAAATGACGAAACAGTTGAAGCGCCGGCGTTTTCTCAGCACTGCGGGCTACGCCGCGGCGGGGTTGGTAATACTCCCGGACAGCCGTTCGGTCTGGGGCTATCCGGCCAACGAGAAGCTCAACATCGCCGTTGTCGGTGTCGGCGGCATGGGGGCGTGGAACCTCGCCCACTTCGCGGGGGAGAACGTGGAGTACTCGACGGGCATGAGAGTCAAGCCGTCGTCCCGGCCGGAGATGACCGGAGAGAACATCGTGGCTCTCTGCGACACTGACGAGCGGTCGGCAGACGAATCGGCTCCCAAGCGCCGGAATCCTCCCGGGCACTCCCTCGCCCGCTATGGACAAGCCAAGAAGTTCAACGATTACCGGCAGATGCTCGACGAGTTGGACCGCGAGATCGACGCCGTGGTGGTGACCACTCCGGACCACACCCACGCGCCGGCCAGTGTTGCGGCGATGCGGCGCGGCAAGCACGTTTACTGCGAGAAGCCGGGAGCCATCTCGGTTTACGAGGCCCGCATGCTGGCCAAGGTCGCCGCCGAGCAGAAGGTGGCGACCCAATTGGGAACCCAGATCCACGCCTCGGACAACTTCCGCCGCATCGTCGAGCTGGTCCGCGGCGGAGCCATCGGCGAGGTCGAGAAATGCCATATCTGGGTCCGCTCGGGACGCAGCACGATCGATCGCCCGACGGAGACGCCACCCGTCCCCAAAGGGCTTCACTGGGATCTATTTCTGGGGTCGGCGCCTTACCGCCCCTACCATCCCACCTATTCCCGCGGGTGCGGTGGCAACTGGCAGCGCTGGTGGGATTTCGGCACGGGTAGTCTCGGCAACGCCGCCACCCACTACTTCAACTTGCCCTTCTGGGCCCTGAATCTCCGCTATCCGATCTCGGTGGAGGCCGAGGGGCCGCCGCCGCACCCGGAGACGGTTCCCGAGCGGCTCCATGTCCGCTACCGGTTTCCGGCCCGCGGAGGGATGCCGCCGGTCACCCTGGCCTGGACGCAGGGCAGTCAACCGCCAGCGGTTTTTGCGGAGAACGACTTCCCCGACTGGGCCTGGGGCGTCTTCGTGGGCACCGAGGGAATGCTGTGGGTGAACTACCCCCAGCGGATGCTCACGCCTGAAAAAAAATTCGCGAACTTCGAGCCGCCCAAGCCGAGCATTCCCTCGTCCATCGGTGCGGAGATCGGCCGTCGCGCCGAGTGGATGGCCGCCTACAAGCACCACGAGGAATGGCGTCGAACGGCTGAGGT
The DNA here is from genome assembly GCA_965231825.1 of Acidobacteriota bacterium. GTDB lineage: Bacteria > Acidobacteriota > UBA6911 > RPQK01 > JAJDTT01 > JAJDTT01. Next base: position 1,814,614 of record OZ246889.1, read on the forward strand.
GGGACATCGCGCCGAGTGGATCGCCGCCTGCAAGACAGGGAGCCCGACGAGCAGCCACTTCGGCTATTCCGGCCCCCTCTCGGAGACGGTCAACCTGGGCGCCGTTGCCTACCGCTCCGGAGCCAAGCTCGACTGGGACGCCGAAAACCTGCGGGTCACCAACTCTCCGGCGGCCAACGCGCTGCTACGAAGGGAATTCCGGTCCGGTTGGAAGCTGTGATCTCGATCGAGATTCCGGTTCAACGGAATCGCAACGAAAAGAGGTCGGCGTCGGTCATGACGAACCTCAGGCGCACGGGCATCCCGGCCGCGCGCCGGAGCTGATCCCGGTCCCGGTTGCCGGCCCGGCGCCAGCGGGCCACACCCTCGATTTCGTCTCCCCAGATCGGGATCGAGTCCTGGAGAGCAAAGCCGGCCAGCGGTTTTCCGCCCGCATCCTGGATCTCCACCTGAATGCTTCCCGCCGCCGCCGTGGCGTAGTTCAACACCAGGTTCTCCCCTTCGAAGACCAACGGCCGGGTCGTGAACTCGCCGCCGGGATGACCGGCGCTGACCGAGACGAACCCGTCGAGCCTCAGGCTCATTCTCCGGAGGTGGACACTGGGATAGGTGTAGTGCCGGGTCACGTACAACGAGATCTCGTCATCCGCGCTCCGGATGATTCCGCGGCCCACGAAGTTGGTGCGGTGGATCCAGTTCCGCCGTTCCCGTCCGGGCCGGATGAAGGCCTCTATAAAACGTTGCCAGCGCAGGCCGTCACGGCTGCTCATGAAGACCCCTTCGGAGAGCCCCGGCCGCTCGGTTGCGCTCTCATAGTCGTAATGCTGGGGGCTTCTCCAGGGGACGAACCGCTTGGGAAAAGCCACGTAGATGTGGGGAGCGCGAAAATACGGGACTGTCGCGTTGGTGTACAGGTGTTCCTGTGGGGCGTCTCCGTAGTCGACCCACTGTCCCGGGCTCCATTGAACGAAGTCCTTCGAGGTGGCGTACTTGAGCGTGCGCACGCCGTGGGCGAAGTCCCGGTACAGCGCCACGTAGTGCCCCCGGACGCCGTCCCAGAAGGCCACGTTGTGGGAATCGAAATACCCGTCGGTGACGACCGGCTCCGGCGCCATCCAGGTCCAGTGCACGCCGTCGGAGGACTGGAGGGGGACCAGGCCTCTCTGCTTTGAGTGGGGCGGGGCGCCGGGGACGGTCCGGTAGAAGGCGACCCCCTTGTAACGGGCCGAATCGGGAGCTTCGGGATTCTCGTCGCGAAAGGGATTGAACTTGGTGGCGCCCCCCAGGTCCAGGATGTTGTTGTCCCGGGACCCCTGAAACTCGACCTGGCCCAGGTTGGGGCGGGTCCAGTGGATGCCGTCACGGCTCTCGGCGTAGCAACTCACTTTCGGGTGCTGGGGAACGATCTTTTCTCCCGGAAGCAGTTCCTCCCGGATGATGTAGTCGTTGTTCGCGCTGCCCCGGTAGTACATGCGGTAGACGTCGCCGTCCCGGAAGATGGCGATATGAGCCGGTGTGTTGCCCTCCCAGGGCTGGTCGAACCGGAATACCTCCTCCCGGGGTTGAGGTTGCCCCAGCTCCAGTTCAACACCGTCCATGACATCGATGAGATGCCGGTCCACAAAGAGCTCCAGGCGGCTTCCAATCTCCAAAACTTCCGGGGAGCTCCCTTCCGGTTGGGACGCCGGGGCGCCGGTCGTGTAAGGCGCAACGGCAGCCGCCAGAAATGCCCAGAGCAGCGATCGAGTCGAGAGATCCTTCATGGGTCGGAATTCTACATGCGGCGCCGCCTTTCTTCCCGTATTCTGTGCCGCGATGAACGAGATGGTCCGATTCCCGGGTGGTCCACTCATGTCATTCCGTCATCGTCACGTCGCCGCCGGAGTCTGGATGGCTGTCTTCGCCGCGGCGTTGGCGTCGGGTCCGCCTTCCGAGCCCATCGACCTGGGTTCACGGCTGGAACCTCTGGTGGATCGGTTCCTGATCCATTCGCTGTCCGGAGACGCGCGCCTCCAGCTCCACCAGCCCCAACGCCGGGAGGTGGTCCTGGTGCACGACGCTCCCTGGGAGGGAAACCTCACCGCCCATCACACGCTGTTCCGGGACGGCGACCGTTACCGCATGTACTACGGGGGCCGGCACTACCAGCCGGGGCGGAAGGTCCGGCATGTGTTGGTCTGTTACGCCGAGAGCCGGGACGGCATCCGCTGGACCCGCCCCAACCTGGGCCAGGTCGAGTACGAAGGGTCCCGCGCCAACAACATCGTCTGGATGGACGACCCCGAGGCCGACTCGGAACAGCGGAATCCCATGGCGGTCTTCAAGGACACCAACCCGGAGGCCGCGCCTGACGCCCGGTACAAGTCGATCGCCCGGGGCGACGACGGTGTCTACGCCCTGAAGTCGCCCGATGGCATCCACTGGTCCCTCCTGTCCGAAGAGCCGGTAATTCCCAAGGGGGACATGACCCTCGACTCTCAGAACCTGGCCTTCTGGGACGGCCTTCGGGGCCGTTACGTCTGTTATCTCCGGAGCGCGCGCACCCATCCCACGGGGCAGCGGGTCCGGGACGTCAAGACCGCCGTCTCCCGTGGCTTCCTGACCTGGACCGAGCCGGTCTTCCTGGAGTATCCGGGAGCGCCGGTGGAGCATCTGTACACCAACCAGATCCGCCCCTACGCCCGCGCTCCCCACATCTACCTGGGGTTCCCCAAGCGGTTCGTCCCCGAAAGAAACCAGGACCGGAAATTCCCGGGAGTTTCGGACGGGATCTTCATGAGCAGCCGGGACGGCATTCGCTTTCACCGCTGGGGAGAAGCGGTCGTCCGCCCCGGGCTCCAGCCGGAGCGCTGGGTGACGCGCAACAACATGATCGGCTGGGGCATCCTTTCGCTTCCATCGTCCGTGGCGGGCGAGCCGGACGAACTCTCCATCTACGTTACGGAGTCGTACTATGCGGGGCCGGCCAGCCGCCTGCGCCGGTACACCTACCGGCTGGACGGCTTCGTGTCGGTGCGGGCGCCTCTGGCCGGCGGCGAAATGACCACACGGCTCATTCGCTTCAGCGGCTCGCGCCTGGTCCTGAACTATTCCACCTCGGCCGCGGGGAGCCTCCGGGTCGAGATCCAGGACGAGACGGGTCGCCCGATCCCGGGATACTCGCTGCAGGACTGCCCGGAGCTTTTCGGCGACTCGGTGGAACACGCGGTGAGCTGGAAGGGGACGAGCGATCTGAGCTCCCTGACCGGCAGAACCGCCCGTCTCCGGTTCTCGCTGAAGGACGCCGATCTCTACTCCCTCCGGTTCCGGCCGTAACGTTGGCGGGCCCGCCCGTGCCGGATCATCCGAAGAAGGCTCAGTTCCGGAACTGAAAGGCGTACAGTTTCACGTCCCGGAGCTTCCAGTGGAGGCGCACCGGCTGGCCCGAGAGGGCGGAAAGATCCGATCCCTTCCGCCAGGTCACGAGACGCCTGACCGAATTCCCGCCCAGCACCTGCGACTCCTCCAGGGTGTAGCCCGGGATCGGTTCCCCTTCCTGATCCAGCAGCGCGACCCGGACCGATCCGCCGGCGCCGGCATCCATATTCAACTCGAGGCGGTTGCCCTGGAAGCGGATCGGACGGCTGATGATCTCTCCCCCCTGGTAGTCTGCGTCGGCGGAGACGAAGCCGTCCAGCCTCAGTACCAGCCGGCTGATCACGCCGTTGCCACCCTGCTCCAGCGCGTCCCTGTCGCCGTGGGTGTAGTCGAAACCCACGTAGTACATCCACAACTCGCCGCCTCGGCGCAGCATGCCCCGGCCCATGTACATGTGACCGCTGTCATGGGAACCGTCCCGGCCTCTTCGCACGAAAGGGCTCCGGGAGGGGCGTGAAAAGTGGATCCCGTCGCGGCTCACCGCCAATTGAATGTCCATGGGACCGTCGTTGCGCCGCGCCGACTCGCCCACGAAGTGGTAATAGGCGCTGGGAAAGACGAAGTAGGCCCTATCGGCGTACGGGTAGCGGATGGCGGCGGAGTTGTAGAAGTCGGCGTCCCGGGGGTCCCCCGCGTCCATGGCCAGGACGATCCGGGCGGGAGGCCACCGGTCCAGGCGATCGGTCGTCATGCGCCAGATCTTCCGGCCCTTCCGGACGCCGGCAGGGAGCTCCGGCCGAACGAGTTCACCCCGGGAATCGAAGTGGCCGACGTACTTGGTGTAGGCGACGTACTTGCCGATGACCGGGTCCCAGAACGCCACGTCGTGGGTGTCGCTGATCTGGTGCGTGGCCGGTCTTCCGTACAGCGGCTTGAAGCTGTATCCGTCGGTGGACGCGTAGACCCAGGATCCGGCGCCGGCGACACGGTCCTCCAGCATCGCAACACGGTTTCTCCCGAAATACTTGTAACGCTCCTCCGGAGGAGCGTTGGGGTCGATGAACACGCTTCCCGGAGCGGTCGGGATCGAGATGTTGTTCTGCCGGGAGCCCCGAAACGCGTAGGCGCCCACGATGGGCTTGCGCCAGCGGATGCCGTCGTCCGACTCGGCGTAGCAGACGACTCGGTAGGGGAGCTGATCCTCCGGTTGACGGTGGTGCATGGCGTCATACCACATCCGGTATTTCCCCCCGTCCTCCATGACGGTGCAGGGGTAAGCCACGCGGACCGCTTCCCAGGGACGATCCGGGTCGGGCACGAGGTTCCGTTCCCGGGTCTTGTGAGGCGGGTTCACGGTCAGCCGGACACCGTGCCAGGATGCGACGAACAGGTCGTCGATGAAGAGCTGTTTCTTCGACCCCACGTCAATGACGGTTCCGGCAGTAGATGGATTGGCGTAACCGCAGAGAGGCCACAGGAACAGCAATGAAACCAGGGTGGAGATCGTCCGTTTCATGGGTCCACTTGTACCAGACTCCTCGATGCTCTTGGCGGGAGGCGCCGTCCGGTGTACCGTTCAGGCTGGGATCCTGACCATGACTTCAGAGCCTCGATCCGGCCCAGACAGTCCTGCCTCCGCCAGGAACCGGTCCCGCCGGGAGATCTTGAAGACGGCCGCTGCCGTGACGGGCGCCGCCTTCGGGGCTCCCGCGTTGATCCGGGGCCGGGACCGGCGTCCCAACGTCCTTCTAATCATCGCCGACGATCTGGCCGCCTGGATGACCGGGTGCTACGGCAATCGGGTGATCCGGACGCCCCACATCGATCGCCTGGCGGCCGGCGGCACCCGATTCGAGAACGGTTTCGTCTGCACGCCCATCTGCTCTCCCAGCCGGGCCACGCTGATGACGGGACGGATTCCGCCCCAGACCGGGATCCACGACTGGCTCACGCCGCGGCCCATCGCCAATCCGCCTCAGGGACAGGCCCGGCTTCCCCGGAGTTGGCGAGAAGAGATCTTCATCTCCGACCTCCTGGAGGACTCGGGGTACGAGTGCGGCTACAGCGGCAAGTGGCACCTGGGTGACAACGGCCGGCCCCAGCATGGATACGGGTTCTGGTATACGCAGGACAACCCCAACCAGTACCAGAACCCGAACATGTTCCGGGGCGAGGAGCCGGTGACCGAAAAGGGCTACATCGCCGACCTCATCCACCAGGAAGGAATCCGTTTTCTGGAGCAGGTGCGGGACCGGCAGGAGCCTTGGTTTCTGACCCTGTCGCACTTCAACCCGCACACTCCGTACGCAGGTCATCCCCAGCAGTACTACGACATGTACTCGCACGAGGACTTCCAATCGGTGGGTTTCGAGCCCAAGCGGCGGGACGCCCTGCGGGAGGCGGAATTGATGGATGATCCGGTCACCCACATGCGGGGAGCCGCCGCCTCCACCACCGCCCTCGACGACCGGATCGGCTGGATGTTGGACTACCTGGACGACAACGGCCTCGCCGAGAACACGCTGGTGCTGTTCGTGGGCGACAACGGCTACCTGCACGGCCGCCACGGCCTCTGGAGCAAGGGGGAGGCGGCGTGGCCCCCGGTCATGTACGAGGAGGTTATGAAAGTGCCTACCCTGTGGCGCTGGCCGGGGAGGATCGAGTCCGGCGCGGTGCGCCGGGAACTGGTGAGCTTCTACGACGTCCTGCCCACATTCTGCCATCTGCTGGGCATTCCACTGCCGGAAGAAGGCAATTACTGTGGCCGGAACTGCGGGCCGCTGCTCAAGGGACGAAGGCCGGACGGCTGGGTGGACCGGATCTACGCCTACCTGGGCAACACCTACTGCGTCCGGGAAACTCGATACAAATAGGTGATGCGCAACCAGGGATTCGGTCCCAACGAGCTGTGGGATCTGGCAACCGACCCCACCGAGCATCACAACCGGATTGGCGACCCGGCTCTTGCAGGCGTCACAGACCGCTTGCGTGGAGAGTTGGTCGCCTGGCTGCGGCGGCACGGCGAGAAGTGGGCCGTCCTGCCGTTCGAGAAGGGCAGGGTTTGAGAATGATCCGAGAACCGGGAGGACTTCGACTCTTGACGTGTGCGTTGTTGCTGTGCCTGGCGGCAGGATGCAGGCCGCCCTCCCGTGTGGACCGGAGAACTTCCGATTCAGGGCAACCGGGAGGGAGGCTGATTCTCTACAGCGGTTTCGACAGCCTGGGCAAGAGCGAGGGCTGGCACAGCTACGACTACGACGGCGGAATCGAGAGCGGTTCCGACGTGTTCCATCCGGTGAGCTGGGAACCCAAGGGCGGCGCCTTCGGCTCGGGGCACATCTGGACCGACGACTCGCGCTGGCGAATCGACACCCCGGAGCAGCCCAACTCCATTCTGGCCCTCATCTTCTACCGCCGGTGGGTGGGCGGCCCCAAGCTGGATCTGCGCGGGGCGCGGATTTCCGTGAACCTCCGGGGAGACAATCTCGACCTCAAGGGCGCCCAGTGCTACTTCTGGGCTCACATCGGAAACAACCGCTGGCACTTCACAGACCATCCCATACCCATTTCCCAGGGATCCTGGGGCAGGCGCCATGCCTTCGTCCTGGAGAACGACGAGTCCAAGTGGACCCGCACCTGGGCGTGGACGGGTCCCGCCAGCCTGGACCGGGTGTTGAGGGAATGTGTGAGCTACGGCTTCTCCTTCATCGGATTTCCCGAGGGAGAAGAGGTGACGGGGCGGCTCTCCATGGACGTGCTCCGGATCGAGGCCCGGGTCGCCGACATGCGCTGACCGGGTTCCGCCGGCGCCGCGCCAACGGAAGGAATCCGCTATCGCACTTCCATGACCGACCCGTAACCGTAGACGATTCCCGTCACGGCGGGATCTTTCTCGAAAGCCTCCGCGAGGCTCTTGCGGGTCTCGGGCGTCTGAGAACCCCGTCCGTAGGCGGGATGTTGGAAGCTCATGCGGAAACCTCCGGGCGCCAGGTAGAGGCCGACTCCGAAACGCTTGCAGAGCGGACCGTAGCTCAACCGCACGGCGTCTTCGATGGGTGGAAGGCCCATGTCCTCTTCCTGGTTCTGGATGTACCCCATGGCCCGCTGCGTGCGATTGGGATAACGGGCTCTCTCGTTGGTGATATGCCCCACCACCAGGGAGTCGATGATCCCCTCGGAGATCCACCGGCGCCACTGCAGTTTCATATTGCCGAAGGGGGGGCCGATGTAGTCTCCCTGCGCCACACCGATGGAAAGAGTCTGGCTCTTCTTGCGGAGGTGCTCCTTCACCTCGCCCAGGAATTGGGTGAAATACTCGCCCCGGAGTTCTCGCCACTTCTCCAGATCGAAGCTGGTCTGGAGGATGTTCCGGCCGTACCTGCGCTGGTATTCCTTGACGATGGGCTCGTTGTACCCGAACTGGTCGGCGTGTTCGGCCGGCGGCGAATGGGAGCGCACGCTGAGGAAGACACCATCGAAATCCAGAGGGTCTGAGAAGGCGCGGATGACGCTCAACATGTAGCCCCTCACCTCGGGGTAGGCATACTCCATCACCCCCCAGTGATGCTTTCGTTGATTGGCGGTCAGAGACCGGTCGGCGGAGAGGACGTGCGGGTTCTCCCGGGTGAAATGCGACTGCCACGAGAAAAAATCGGAATCGCTGTAGAGGACGTGCTCCGGGCATCCCTCGTCGAAAATGGTGATCCACATGTCGACTTTCATGCCCTGCTCGTGGATGGCCTTGACGGCTACTTCCAGCAACCCCTGTTCCCAGGCCCGCTTGGTCGTCTTCAACCACTCCTGGATGTAGGGGTTGTTGTAGCCGGGTTTGATCCGGTGAAAGAGCAGCGCCCGGAAGTCGTCGGCCCGGAACAGGACCCGGTCCACTCCCCGCTCCTTCCAGATCCGGGCCGCGTCGGCCACCTTTTCGGGTGTGTCGAGTTGGGCCGTTCCCTCCCCCTTGTGTTGCCAGATGACGTCGCCCCAGCTCAGGATCATGAGCTTCTCCTTGGCCTGGACAGGCGGGGAAAGGAGGAGGAAGAGAACAGCGAGCAGTAGGGTCCCTTTGGTCATGTCTGTGTTCCTGTCTTGATGATTCCCGGTACGCCGCGAACCCTTCCGTCTCGTAAGGCGACGACTACCAGTCGACGATCGATCCGTCGTCCTTGTCGTAAATCGTCCGGCCCTCGCGGGGTTCGCCGACCCTCGCCATCAACTTGTCCTCGTCAATGGTGATGCCGAGGCCCGGATCCGTCGGCAACGGGCGGTGCCCGTTTCGGACCGGGGCCAGCGGTTTGGCCAGCAGATCGTGCTCCATGTCGCCGCGCTCCTGGATCATGAAGTTGGGGATGCACCCTGCGATCTGGAGGCTCGCGGCCAGCGACACGGGGCCGTTGGGATTGTGGGGCGCCAAAGGCGAGTAGTACGCCTCGGCCATCCCGGCGATGAGCCTGAGCTCGGTGATGCCGCCCGCGTAGCAGACGTCCGGCTGCAGGATGTAGGCGGCGCGCTTTTCCAGGATTTCACGGAATCCCCACTTGGTGAAGATGCGCTCTCCCGTCGCCAGCGGGATATGGGTCTTGGCGGCGATCTCGGCCATCACGTCCACGTTGAGCGCCTGCACCACCTCCTCGTAGAACCAGGGATTGTAGGGTTCCAGCGCCTTGACCAGCAACATGGCCGTCGGTGGCTGAACGGCGCCGTGAAAGTCGATGCCGATGTCGACGCCGTCTCCATGCTTCTCCCGCAACGCCCGGAAATTCTCCGCCACGGCGTCCACGAATTTCTGGCCTTCAACGTATTTGATCGGCTGGCGTCCCATGGCCTTGGGACCGACCTTCATGGCGTTGACGCCGGTCTCCTCGCTGACCTTCCCGTAGACTCGGACGCGGTCGCGGGTGGGCCCGCCCAGCAACTTGTAGACCGGGACGCCGTAGACCTTTCCCTTGATGTCCCAGAGCGCCTGGTCGATCCCGCTCAGGATTGCCGTCTTGATGGGGCCCCCGCGGTAGAAGGCGCCGCGGTGGATGGCCTGCCAATGATGCACCACCCGGCATGGGTCCTGGCCCACCAGATAGTCGCCCACCTCCAGAGCGCCGGCGGCGCACGCCTTGGCGTCGTCCTTGAGCATCTCGCCCCAGCCCACGATTCCGGCGTCGGTGGAGACCTTGACGAAGACCCAGGTGTTGGTCAGCACGAAGGTCTCGATCTTGGTGACCTTGATCTTGTCGTTCGGACCGACGGCCGCCGCGCTGGTGGGACGAGTCGTGAAGAGGGCATCGAGCCCCAGAAAGGTGCCTGCGGCAGCTCCGACGCGGAGCCATTTGCGACGATTCATGGTACCGACGATGTTAGCGTCAGGAGCGGCGGTTTCCAACCGCCGGAAACAAGCGGCGGCATTCTTGCCGCCGATTGGGGGGGGCCAGCGGGGACGGTAGTCCTCCCTCCGGTCCCCATTCCTACGTTCCTCAGACGACGAAAGAGGGCACCCGCAAGGGGAGCCCCTACGAGTTTCTCAGGAACCATGGTGGAAGCTTATACTCGCGCAAGGAACTTGGAAGAGAGAATAGACATGGGTGTCTACGAACGACTGGGTGTGAAGAAACGGATCAACGCCGCCGCCAACGGGACCTCCATCGGCGGGTCCATCATGCTTCCGGAGGTGGTGGCCGCGATGCGGGAGGCCGGCCGGTCCTACGTCAGCATCCCGGAACTGCTGGAGAAGGCGGGGAACCGGATTGCCGAGTTGGCGGGAGTCGAAGCCTGCTACGTCACCAATGGAGCCGCGGCCGGCGTCGCCCTCTCGGTGGCCGCGTGCATGGCGGGGTCGAGCAACGCCCGGGTCCACCAATTGCCCGACACGGCCGGAATGAAGGACGAGGTCATCGTCCAGCGGATGCAGATCAACACGAATCGCCAAGAGCGTGGGACAGGTGATGGCGGAATTGTGGGAGGGAGATCCCAGCATTATCGTGGCGGAGACCCCGTCCGGCATCCTGCTCCACCCGGCGACACTGGAACCGGGTGAAGCGGAGATCGTGGCGGAACGGGTGTGCGACGTATTGAGGGCGTAGCTTCGAGGCAGTCTCAGCCCTGAGTCGTAAAGGGGGACGGTTCCCGGCGCGTGGACCAGGTCAGTCCACGGACCCGCTCCGGATCCCGGTTGGGGAGGACGAAGCTCAGCACCCAGGCCGTCCCCAGGCTGGCCGCGGTGGATGAGGGGATGATCCAGGTGAAGCCCATTCCCTGGTCCGCCAACCGCTTGGCGAACTCCGGACTCACCCAACTTCCGACCATATCCACGGCCGAAGGGCCCAGGTATCGAAGCAGTTCTCCCGCGTAGGCGACGGCGAGGGCCGTGCCGACGCCCACCAGGGCCGCGGGCCAGACCGCCCGGCTGCCGGCCCGGGGGATCAGCATGCCCGCCAGGAACAAACCTCCCATCCCGCCCGCCAGCGAGTTGAAGGTCTTGGGGAGGATCGTCGGAATGTCGGCGGTGCCGGTCAGCCGGTCGAAAAAGATGGCGAACAAGGTGACGGCCAGTCCCACGACCAGCGTGATGACACGGGCCTGGACCACATGGTTTTTCGTCTGTCGCCGGCGCAGCCGTCCGAAGTCGACGGTGGCCACGGTGGCGAAGGAGTTGACGCCCGAATCGATGGTGGACATGGAGGCCGCCAGAAGGGCGGCAAAGATGGCGCCGGCCAGTCCGGCAGGAATCCGGGTCGCGACAAAGAAGGGAAAGATACCGTCCCGATCCTTGCCGCTGGCCGGGTCCAGTTCTGGAGGAAGCGTCCCGGGACCCTGGGTGAAGTAATAGATGAGGCTGGCGCCGATGACCGTGAGCAGCGCCAGCAGCAGGACGTCGACGGCGGCGCTGGTGACGTAGCTGCGCTTGGCCGCCCGCATGTTTTCCGTCGAGAAGTAGCGCTGCATGATGGTCTGGTTGGCGGTGTGGGCCATCAGGGTCCAGAGGCAGCCTCCCAGGATGAGGGTGACCACCGTAGCCGGAATGGTGGGGTCCAGCGAAGCCAGAGGCATGCTCTCGTTGTTCCTGGCGTTGACGGCCTGAATCCAGTCCAACGGTCCCGACCCGGTGGACATGGCCACGTACCCGATGGCGAACAGGCCGCCTCCCACCAGGAGCGCCACCTGGATCACGTCGGTCCAGATCACGGCGCGGATCCCGCCCATCATGGTGTAGAGGGTGGCGACGGTCCCGACGCTGGCGATGATGAGAAGCAGCGGGAGTCCCGTGGCGACGGCCAGCGCCCGGGCGGACAGAAGCACGATCACACCCATGTAGATGGTCATGAACAGAAGGAACATGGAGGCTCCGAGGAGCCTCACCGAGAGGTTGAACCGATGTTCCAGGTATTCGTAGGCGGTGGTGAAGCGGAAGCGGACGAAGAAGGGGATGGTGACGTACAGAATCAGCACGACGGTGATGGCGATGCCCACCAGCGTGTTCAGGGCGACGGCGAATCCGAAGCGCCAGACCACCCCCGGGGTCCCCAGATAGGCGACGCTGGAGAGAAGCGTGGCGATCAGGCTCACCCCGACGGCGAACCAGGGCATTCGGCGCCCGCCCAGGAAATACTCCTCGTCGGTATGCTGCCGCTTGGACAGCCGCCATCCCAACAACATCATGCCGATGAGGTAGGCGACCAGGATCAGGTAATCGGCAGGATGGAGCCTCACAAGGCAGTTCCCCCGTTTGCCACCGGCCGGGAAGACGATCGTATCGGTCGCATTCGCATCGGTCTGACAGCGTCTTGGAGTCTATCCTTGGGGGGTGATCTGCTGGTTTCGATCTCTGAGATAATAACCCGACCTTGGCTCGGGTGGGAGGTCGAATTTGATTCCGCTCTGTGCGCAGGAGACATGAGAACATGCCTGAAAGACGACGCCGAGGCATTCGGTACGCTCACACCAACCTGGTCGCCGCCGACTGGCGTGCGATGGTGAAATTCTACGTGGAGGTCTTCGACTGCCGTCCGGTGGGGACCGAACGGGATCGGGGGGGCGCCCACATCGACGCCCTCACGGGCCTGAAGGACGTCCACATGGAAGGCATCCATCTGAAGCTGCCCGGCTATGGCGAGGGCGGCCCCACCCTGGAGGTCTTTCAATTCGACGAGAACGCCCGGCGCCCGATTCCGGCTCTCAACCGGCCCGGTTTTGCCCACATCGCGTTCCAGGTGGACGACCTGGAAGAGAAGCGCCTTCAGATCAAGGAGTGGGGAGGAGAGGACCTGGGGAGCATGATCACCCTGGAAATCCCGGAGGAGGGCCGCCTCACCCTGATCTACATGACCGACCCGGAGGGCAACATCGTCGAACTGCAATACTGGCATTAGCAGTTTTTGGCGAGGGTGGAATTCCGCCTCGTTCAGGTTCAGGGAGCGAAGGACTCCCATTCTTGACGGCTTCCCAAGTAAGTCGATTTCTTACCTGTCATGAAGGCCACCATTTCTTCCAAGGGGCAAATCGTGTTGCCGGCCGAGTTCCGGAAACTGGACCAGATTGAACCCGGTCAGGAGTTCGACGTCGAGCGTCTGGACCGAGGCGAGTATCGATTCGTAAGGCGGACAAAACCGCCGAACGAGGGTCTGGTCGATTGGTTGCTGAGTTGTTCCGAAAAGGGGTTCTTCACCCCCATCGAATCCGAATCGACGGACACTGTGTGAGGTATCTCGTCGACGCCAATGTTCTGAGTGAGCCGACCAAGCGAAGTCCCCACACCGGTGTCGTCGAATGGCTCAAGCGAAACGAGCGGGAAATCGCGGTCGATCCTGTAGTCCTCGGTGAGGTCAGATTTGGAATTCTCCTGCTGCCTCAGGGGCGTCGACGCCGACGGCTCGAACGTTGGTTACGAGCGGGCGTACAGCGGATTGAATGCCTTCCTTGGGAAGCGGAGAGCGGACTGCGCTGGGCGCGGTTGCTGGCCGAGCTTCGTGAATCAGGGCAAGCCATGCCCGTTAAAGACAGCCTCATCGCGACCACGGCACTGCTTCATGGCCTGACGGTGTCCACACGCAACCGAAAAGACTTTGAGAAGGCCGGCGTCAAAGTCCTCGATCCGTTTCTCGATCACTAACCTGCGGAGTCTACTGGATGTGGACCCGACTCTCCTCTATTGTCCGTCCGGCCGGATAAAGAAGACGTATTCGTTGGTGTCTCGTCCCTTGTAGACGATGCTGTAGATCACCATCAGCTCGTCCGGAACCGAATCGTCGTACGTGTTGATGACACAGTTCTGACCGTAGCCGTCGGGATGCCCCTCATCGCCGCTGACGATGATCCCTTCGCCCCAATTGACCCCGTCGTCGGACTGGTAGAGGACGTAGCGCCGGCTCCCCTCGCCATGGTGTCCCGATCTGCCGTGCAGATAGTACTTGCCGCCGAGATAGGCGAGCTCGGGATCGCGAATCATCTTGTCCACGAACGCTTTCTTCTGGGGACCCCAGGTATGCCCCTGGTCCTTGCTGATGCAGTAGTAGAAGTGATCCTCGTCGTGGCTGGCGTAGGCGCCGGCAAGCAGCCGTCCGTCCGCCATGATGGTCATGGTCCCGTACCACTTGTCGTCGTCCAGCGACATGGCGCTTCTCTTGCTCCATGTGCGCCCGTCGTCCTGGCTGACGTAGAGGACGTGGGGACCCGCGTGGCTGTCGACCATGACGTAGTTGGTCTCTCCCGACACCGCCGTGGAGCAGGGATAGCCGATGAAATTGCCGTCCAGGGTTTCGTAGTCGGTCCAGGTGGCCCCGTTGTCGAAGCTTCGGATCGTCCCGAGTCTGATCCGGGTTTTGTCTTCACCGATCACGAAGTGGGTCAGAAACAGGACAATGGTGCCTTGCTCCGTGACCATACCCTCCTCGACCCAGACCGGGTGCTTCTGATCCCTGGCGTAAGCTTCGAAGGAGTAGGGGAGTTTGTTGTACCGGTTCCAGGTCTTGCCCCGGTCACGGCTGACGGCGAACTCGCTCCAACCATCCAGATTGTGGTCGCTGGTGTTGGCGTAGAAGGCGACGACGTCGCCGTTGGGGTATTCCATGCACACCGGACCTCCGTGGGAGCATCGCCCGGGCGCATCGTTCTCGAAATCCGCGATGACGTTGCCGAAGACGTCGTCGCCCACCTTGGTGGACGGGTCGTGATCGTAGATCACCGCGCCGTCGATGGGGTGGACCTGCCCGGACTCCTCCGCCAGCAGATGCCAAGGCGCTGGAGCGAACATCCACCCCAGGGCCAATACCAGAACTGCAACCAGATCCACTCGCCGATTTGTCATCCTCTATCCTCCTCTGTTTCGGAAACGATCCGGGCGACATTACCCTCTATGGCCGCCTCACCGCAACAGTACGTTGGTGGCTTGGTCACTTTCGATTACGCCATTAGAAAGGGCGGCGTTTCCGGTGTGCAAGGGAGAGGACTCGGATGGTGCCAGGGAGCACTATATACATGATGTTGTAGGGAAATCGCCGTAGGCCTTTCCGGCGGACGAGTCGGCTCACGAGAGGAGCTGACTCCGGATATTGAATGATTTGGCCGATTGCCAGCTCGAGATCCTCAAGAAGAGTCTGTCCAATACCTGGACTCTCGATCTCGTAGTGGCGCGTGGCATCTTGCAACTCGTCCTCTGCTTCGGGGTGGAAAACAACCCGGCGGTTCACTCCAATCGCGCCCTGGCATCCCGGATCACATCTTCTGCGAGTCTCGTCTCAACAACTCCTCGTTCAATCTGGTCGTTCCTTCGCTCCGCCTCTTCCACCCACAGACGTTCGACCTCCGCCTCGGAGAGCGTGTCGAGGCTGTTCAAGAGTTTCTTGGCCAGTCTCGCTCGGGCGGCCGGACCCAGTTGGAGCGCTTCGGTTTCGATTTCTTTGAGTGTCATGGCTGCACCCCTTCGTTCTGGTTTCGTTCATTATACGCGCCTCGGATGGTGATCACGGGTGCCCCGGCAAACGGCAAAGTAGTACCATGCTACGAAACTTCCAAGTCTCATATCGGAGGAGAATCGAGATGAAAAAAACAGGACCCCTACTCGTCGCCGCAATCCTGGTGGTCGCTCTCGCCGCGCTTCCGGTGTCGGCACAGAACGCGGATCCCAAGATGAGCTTCTTCATCGTCAGCTCGGGGCCCGGAAATGGCGCCGATCTGGGCGGATTGGCGGGAGCCGACGCCCGTTGCCAGATGCTGGCTCGCGCCGTGGGGGGCGGCGAACGAACTTGGCGCGCCTATCTGAGCGCGACCGCCTCCGGCGGACAGGCTGCCGTCAACGCCCGTGACCGGATCGGCAGCGGACCGTGGTTCAACGCCAAGGGCGTCCAGGTCGCCCGGGATGTCGACGATCTGCACTCGGACAACAACAATCTCACCAAGGAGACGCAGTTGAACGAGTACGGACAGATGGTCAACGGCCGGGGAGACAGTCCCAACCGGCACGATGTCCTGACCGGTGCGCAGTTGGACGGCACGGCCTTTTCAGGCAGCGACGACACCACCTGCGGGAACTGGACGAGTCACGGGGAAGGCAGCGCCCAGGTCGGGCACCACGACCGCACCGGCGGCGGCAAGAATCCCACGTCGTGGAATTCGGCGCATGGCTCCCGGGGCTGCGGCCAGGAGAACCTGCAGGGTACCGGAGGCGACGGGCTGTACTACTGCTTCGCCGTCGAATGAAGCCTCGTTTTCCGGTGCGCTCATCGCTCCAAGCTACGTCGGGAGTCCGGCGGTTGGAAACCGCCGCTCCATTTTGGCGGCTAGGAAACCGCCGCTCCCACGCGCCGCTGTCCGGGAATGCTGTGCAGCAGGCCCCTCATGTAACCGACGGCGAAGGCGATGTACTGCTTCGGCAGGGGCTCGTCTCCGGTGATTCCCATGGCGTGGTCGTAGTCGATGACGCCGTCGTAGTTCACCTCCGCCAGGGTGCGCAGGACCTTCTCCATCTCCATGTCGCCCTCGTCCACGGCGACCTCCGAATACCCCCCGTTCGCGGGAAGGGTCCCGCGGACGTTCCGGAAGTGGACGTGGAACAGCTTGCCCTGGCGTCCGAAATGCCGGATGCCTTCGAAGACGTCCTCCCCTGACTCGTACCGGGTGCCGACGCAGAAGGTGATCCCGTTGTTGGGACTGGGGACTTCCGAGAAGAGCCGGTCGAAGTCCTTGAACCGGCACAGAATCTGCGGATTACCCAGATACTCGTACAGCGGGGGGTCGTTGCCGTGCATGGCGACCCGGGTGCGGCTCCCGTCGACGACGGGGATGACCTGGCGATAGATGTCCAGCAGGCCGTCCCAGAGCTGCTGCGAAGTGACGCGGTACCTGGGAGGGGGCGCAGCCTTGGATTTCTCCAGGTCGAAGGAATAGTACTCGTAGCCTCCCCGGCCGCGCGGACGAGTCCAGGCGGTCCGCGAGTCCTCCAAATGCAGGGACGCCTGGCAGGCCTGGATGCCGTACACCGGGATCTCGTGCTCGGCCAGGATCTCTCCGACCCGCTTCAGGTTGTCGATCTGCTCCTGGCCGCCGGGCCGCCCCAGGTGGGCGTCCAGGTAGTGGGGTCCCAGCGAGTTGGCCCGCTCGATGCTCAGGCCGGCGCGTTGGAGCCGGTCGTTGAGCCGACGGAATGCGTCCCGGGTAAAGCTGCCGGTCTCGTTGTAGCCCTCGACCATGCTCAGGACGATGTCCACGTAGTCCACGCCGATCTGTTTCAGAAAGCGCAGGTCGGCGTCGTCCTCGCTCTTCATCCAGTTGCCGTTGACGCGGGCCCCGATGCGGATGCGGGGCCGGTTCGGAGTAGTCTCATCATTTTCCGGGGTCGGCTGAGAGCAGGCTCCCAGGGTGGCCGCCAGCCCGACCTGGCCCAAGAAGCCTCTCCGAGTGGAATCGTGGGATCCATTCATGGCGGTCCTCCTCGCTTTCGGGCCTCGCCCGGCACTCGGCCCGTCATCTCGCCGGGGCGGTGGTGAAAGTGGCGTCGTTCCCGTAGCTGACGCCCTGCTCGTTTTCTCCAACGAGCCGGTAGTGGTAGGTGGTTTCCGGCGCCAGATCCGTCAGATTGGAAAAGACCAACCGGGGCGTCACCTGCAACCCGGCATAGCCGGCGGCGGACTCATGTCCGTAGCCGGTATCGGTTCCATACTGGAAATGGAACCGGGTCCGCACTCCCATGGGGTTCAGCCTGCCTTCCACCTTGGCGGCCTCTGCCTGAATGCGGCTCGCCGTCCCGGTCTTCACCAGGGGACGATGGTCGGCCGGCAGGCTGTAGGTCCGGTCGCCGCCATAGGCCGTCCCCGCTCCGTTGGTGGCCACCAGCCGGTAGTGATAGGTGGTCCCCGGCGTGAGATGTTCGATGTCCAGGTTGACGTTGTAGAGATCGTCGTCGGTCCGCATGATGGCGCCGTCGCCGAAGACCTCGATCTCGCCCAGCCCCCAGTGGCGGCTGTCGTATCCCGAGAGGAGGCGGACCTTCAGATGGCTGGCGCGGGCCGCGAGGCCCCGGTCCACGGTGAAGGCGAAGTTGGCGTTGGGCTCTCCTTCCCGGGGGAGGGTCCTCTTCAGGATTGAGGCGTAAGTCTCCCCATCTTCCGAGACCTGGACTTCCACCTCCTTGCCCGGCCATTCCGGGTTCTGATGAAGCTGGATCGCGTCGATGGTCACGGGACGATCGAAGGCGAATACGAACTCCTGGGGAGTACCCGGATCGGCAGCGCTCTTCCACGTGCGGCCGGAGCCGTGCCGCCAACCGTCGGTCAGCGTCGCCGCATCGTCCGACGAGTCCTGGGGCCAAGTCACCAGACGTCCTCCGTTGTCGGGGAAAACCAGCGACTCGTTGCGGTAGACCAGTTGAAATTCGTCGAAGTCGATGGACCCCGAAGGTGGATTCTCGACGTCGATGAAGGCCGTCAGGTGAAAGAAGTCGTCGTTGAGATGTCCCTGGACCCGGTCGATGGAGCCGTAGTCATAGCGGCGGGCGACTCCCCCTTGCAGAGTGGGATTGTTGCCCCCGAAGCTCCAGTACGAGGTGTCGTTCCAGAGCCGGTAATCCACCTCGTGCCATTCGCCGTCCAGCAGGAAATCGGTCAGCAGAAATCCGGTATAGGCCCAGTTGGACGCTCTCCAGCCGGGGTCGTCCACCATCTGGACGTTGACATAGGCCTGACTCCACCAGAGTACTTCCGAACCGTTGGGTTTCCATTCGTTTCCCCGCACCCAAACCGTGACCTTGGCGTCCCTCAGGTCCGGGTCTCCGGCGGCGAGACAGGGGCCCGGGTCCCGTCCCGGGTCGAGGCAGCGGCCGCACCAGAGGTACTTGGTCAGGTGCAGGGTTCCGATCCCATCGTCGTGGTTGTGGTCGTTCCGGCTGGGCTCGGCCAGCCTCACGTATCCGCCCGAGGGACCTCCGGCGTTGTAAAGGGTCTGGTTCAGCCAGGAGTCCCATCCGCCCATTCCCTCATCCCAACTCTCGTGGTAATAGGCGGCCAGGCGGGGCGGAAGGGGCCGTTCGGCAGTCCTGAACCCATAGTCCTTCGTCGTGCCGTATTCGAAGTAGTAGGTGGTGGGTTCTCCGTGAGGATGGATGGAGCCGTTGACGGTCAATGCCCGGGTGCCCAGGGCGCTGCCCAGTCCCGTGACCACGGTGGGCGCGCCGCTCGGGTCCGGGCTTTCCGCCTCTCCCGCGCAGGCCATGAACCAAAAACAGGCTCCCGGCAGGAGCCAGCCCAGGTTCCTGAATCGATTCCGGAGAAATCGGTTGGGTCGAACAGGGCTTGACGGGTTTCGCGATGCTCGGAGCCTGGAACTCGCCGACGGGTACTCAAGTCGCCGGTTCAACATGCATAGTCCCCTTTCGCGGGGATTCTAGCATGGGCCACGATGGAAAATTCCTCGGGGGAGGAGCGGAGTAAACGCTCGGAGATGCGTGACCGCCGAGCCTCTTATTCCCTCGGCTCCCAGGTTTCCCGGACTGCAAGGAAGGATATTCCCCGGAGCAACCGTGCAAAGACGATGTGGTGCAGGGGGTACAGGGCGTACCAGTAGGCCAGGCCCAGGAAACCCCGGGGATCGAACTCGGCGGTCTGCCGGACCCACGACCCCGAGCCGCGACGTTCGACCTCGAACTGTAGCCAGGCGCGTCCGGGGAGCCGCATCTCCGCCTTGAGCCGGAGCAGACGGTTCTCTTCGTACGCTTCGACCCTCCAGAAATCGATGGTCTCGCCGACCGCAGGACGCTCCGCATTCTTCCGTCCACGCCGCATGCCGGGGCCGCCGGCCAGCAGGTCCAGAGCGCCCCGAGCTCTCCAGAGCCAATTCGATCCGTACCATCCCGATTCCCCGCCGATTCGCCGGATCGGGACAAACGCCTGCGGGGCCGGGACCGGAACGAAACGAACCCGCGAGTCGACGATTCGGGTCCGATAGCGTGCCCCGGTGTGCGAGGATGCGGAACCCAGAGAGGAGATGGCGTCGGACCACCGCGTCTCCGCGAACTCCCGGTCTTCGTTCGCCAGAGCGCGGCGGATCGCCGGAGCAAGACCGCGCGGCCGGAGGTTGAAGATTTCCGAGGCCGCGGCACTGTCGACGACGGTTTCGTTGCGGAGGCTCTCCACCAGTTTACGGCCGACCCGGGCGTAGATGGGGGTGATCAGGCCCAGCCACAGGCCGGACAGGCGCGGCGAGAGCAAGGGAACGTCAATCATCTTTCGACGCAGTCCGCGCTGTCGGCCGTATTCCGTCATGATGTCGGCATAGGAGGTCCGTTCGGATCCCCCGATCTCAATGACCCGGCTCCCTTCGAGAGGAGCCTCGAGCGCAGCGAGAAGGTAGTCGATGGTGTCTTCCACGGCGATGGGCTGCGACATGGTGTGGACCCAGCGAGGTGTCAGCATGACGGGCAGCTTCTCCACCAGAGACCGGATCATCTCGAAGGACAGGCTCCCCGATCCGATGATGATGGAGGCCTGGAATTCGACGGTCGGAACCCCGGAAGCGCGGAGAATTCGTCCCACCTCCTGGCGGCTTCGAAGATGCCCCGACAGATTCTTGCCGCCGCCCAGGCCGCCCAGGTAGACGATACGCCGAACGTCCGCGTCCCGGGCAGCGGCGGAAAACGCTTTCGCGGCCGTTCGATCTTCGTCGGCGTAGTCCCCCTCGGAGGCCATGGAATGAACCAGGTAATAGGCGGTGGTGATCCCCCGCATGGCCGCCGTCAGCGTTTCGGGTTTGAGCAGGTCTCCTCCGGCCACCTCCGTGGTGTCGGCGGCCTGTGGTCTGAGCACTTCCGGACGGCGGACCAGGCACCGAACCGGATAGGAGTCGGCCTCGAGCCGGCGAAGCAAGCGGCCGCCGATGTATCCGGTGGACCCGGTCAGTAGAATTTTTCCCCGATGGTGGACCACTTCTGACGCCTCAGTCGGCTCCGTATATCCATTTTCCTAAATTTCGGAGGCGTCGTGTCGACCGACGTGGGGATCGAAGTGGGCGGCGAGGCATTCTTGTCCCCCCTCTTCAACACCGACCCGGAACCGGAGACTGAAGCGGCACCGCTTGCAGAGAACCCCATTTCTGCCTGGATCCTACTGGCCAGCGGCCGGTGGGAGAGCCTCCAAGAAGGCGAAGGAGCGCAGCCGCAAGGGCGTTCCCGGTTCAGAATCGCATCTTCAGCCGCAAGGTGGCTTGGCGGCCGGGAGCCAGAGCGGTGCCCGAGAAGAGCCCGTTGAAGTTGATTACGTTGAGCTGGTCGGTGGCGTTGCGCAGGTCGAACTGCGCGGAGACCGATTGCGAGTCCCGCTCCCAGAGCCGGGCGCCGACAGAGAAGTCCAGGCTGAAATTGGGGCGGATTCTGGCGCGCTGGAAGTTCACCCGTTCCAGGATCTCCGCCGGGATGGAGCTGTCTTCATCGGAGTCGTGTTCCGGCGATTCGTCCGACGCATCCTCAACCTCTTGGTCGTCATCATCATCGGCCAACTCGACCGGCAACCCGCTGCCGTACCGCGCACCGAACCCGATCCAGACCCGCCGATGGAGATCAAAAAAGAACTGGGCGGAGACCGTGTTGCGCTGGTCCTGACTGATGGGAAACCGCTCTACGACGTCCCGCAGCTCTTCCGCCTCGCCCCCCTCGATGAACAACCCTCCCGTCACGGGTGAGGTCGCGCGGCCCAGCAGGTTCGAGTAGCTGAGGTAGGAAGAGACCCGTCTCCAGCGGGGCAGTTCGAGCCGGACTTCCGTCCCCTCGATGCGGGCGGTGTCGAAGGTGATGGGGAACGAGACCCCCGTGTTCAGAAAAACGTCGTCGTCGATGTAATTGCGGAAAGTCCGCCAGTAATGGTTCAGGTCCAGTCGAACCACGTTGCCGAAGTTCTTGCGCAGGCCGACCTCGAAGAAATTCGCTCGGCTCGGGGGCACCGCCAGATTGCCCTCGACAGTGTCGATCCCCAGTCCCGGCGCGCCGCTGGAGAGCAACAGATTCTCCATGGGAGGCGGTTGGAAGATGCGATCGTAGGAAGCGAATAGTTGGATTTCGGCTCTCGGAACATAGTAACTGAGTGCGACTCTGGGGCTGAGGGCCGTATCCTTCACCAGCAGACTGTAGCGGTCGATGCGCAATCCGTGGTGGGTGGCGAAGTTCCCGAGGCGGATCTGGTTCTGTACGAACAGGCTGATTTCCGTGCTGCGCCGCTCGTCGTGGAAACTCAGGTCCGACCGGATCATCTCCGCCGGAGCCGCCAGTCGAAACCTCTCACGAATATCGTTCACCCGGACGTCGCCGCCAAACTTCAATGTGTGCCACTCACGATCGATGGTGATGTCGCCGACGAGCACGCCTTCACGGAAACCGCGGTCCTGGTTCACATGGACCGGAGTCGCCAGCGGGTTGCTCCAAAGCCGGCTCGAAAGCTCCCGGACCATTCCCCGAACGGAGCCCAACGCATGGGCCGAGATGGTCCGCTGATAGTGGACCTGTCCCGTGAACTCGCCGACTCGCCGATCCTGGCGTTGTCCCGCGGCCTGTTGCTCCGGGTCGTTGGGTACGAGAAATCCGGTGCGGTTGTACCGGAGGTAGACGTGCAGGTGGTCGCGATGGGAGAGGTCCTGATCCAGCCGTGCGCGGAAACCGTCCGAGCTGGCCGAGTTGGTGAAATTCTCAAGGGACGGCGGGTCCAGGTACCGATCCGTCCGTCCGACTCGCATCCCGACCGACAGGACAGTCCGGTCTGCCGCGTACTGGTGAGACATGGAGCCGAGATAGGTTCCGAACCCCCCTGCCTGCAGGTCAAGAGCCGTATGGTGTCCCAGCCGCTCGGTCCGGCGTGTGTCGAGGGCAATGACGCCGCCCAAGCGGCGGCCGAACTCGGCAGGGATCCCCGCGGTGAGAACATTTACCGATTCGAATTCGTCATTTTCAAATGCCGGAGCGAAGGCGATGGAGCGGTTGTCGTAGAGCGGCATCCCGTCGATGACGTACTGGGTATCGTATTCCGAGCCGCGCGGGTGCAGGACGGCGTTGGCCTCCAGCAGCCATCCGGGCAGGGTGGTCACGACGTCGATGGCGCCGCGGCCCAACATCGTCCCCGGTGTGCGATCCAGGGACAGCCGCCCCACGTGCATGGTCTTCGAAGGCTGCGACGGATCCAGCAGAGGCGCCGTGTTCTCCACCGTCACTTCCTCATGAAGCGTCCCCACCTGCAGGACCACTTGGACGGATTGCGGAACTGCGGAGCGGACCTCCACGTTCCTGGAGAACTCTTTGAATCCGGCGTGGCGCACGGTGAGTCGGTAGAGGCCCGGCGGCAGATGCTTGAGGACGGCCCGGCCGTTTTCATCCGCTGTCGTAGCAGCGACGAAATCGGGACTCCGTCCGACCAGCCGGACCTGGGCTGCGACCGCCCCTCCGCCGGGATCCGAAACCCGAACCGAAAGCCGACCCTCCATGACCTGGGCGAACGCCAGCGCAGTTAATCCGAAGGCAGCCATTCCGGCGGCAAGAAGAGCACGCGGTTCGAGAAGCATCGGAATAGGGTTTCGGTCCTTGATGATAGTAGGAAATATCGTGGGTGTCCCACAAACCGGCGAGAGATCTCGTCACTCTTTCTACACGAACGAAGGGCGAATTTCAGTCGCCCGTCGTCCATGTCTTGTTGGAGTTCGGCGGCTGGAAACCGTTGCTCCAGATCGGCGGTTGGAAACCGCCGCTCCGGTGGGGGAGCGTTTCTCTCTACACCCCTTCGTTGGTCCTTGAAACCGTTGCATGGTAGCGTTCATCAGAGAACCCTGACCCTTCACCGCTACCAAGGGAGCCAACATGCTGCTGCGAGTGATCTTGTTCGTTCTTCTCTTCGGGGGCGGCGCTTCCATTCGAGCCCAGGATACGGGCCTGGAGATCGGTTCGCGCCTCGAGCTCTTCGTGGACGGCGCCCTGATCGAGGAGATCCGGGGGAAAGCCCGGCTCGAACTTCGCCGGCCCAATCCCAGGGAGGTCGTCCTGGTGACCGACCGGAGCTGGGAGGGGAACGCGTGCGGCTACTTCACCGTCTTCCAGGACGACGGCCGCTACCGCATGTACTACCGGGGCTCCCAATTCGTCACCGGAGAGACGCTGGAATTGGGGCACCGGGAAGTGGTCTGCTATGCCGAGAGCCTCGACGGGATCCGCTGGTACCGCCCCAATCTGGGCTTGGTGGAGTTTGAAGGATCCAACGACAACAACATCATTCTGGACCGGATCCCTGTGGGCGGCACGATTCACAACTTCGTGCCGTTCAAGGACGCGAACCCGGCGGCCGCTCCGGACGCCCGGTACAAGGCGGTGTCGAGCGGGAGCTCGGAACGGGGACTCTACGCCTGGAAGTCTCCCGACGGCGTCCATTGGGATCTCATGGCCGACCGGCCGGTCATCACCAAGGGCGCCTTCGATTCGCAGAACCTGGCCTTCTGGGACCCGGTGCGCCGCGAGTACCGCGAGTATCACCGGTATTTCAGGAAGCTCTCCGGCGACCCCGCCGGCAGGCGGGGCATCCGCGACATTCTGACCGGAGTTTCACAGGACTTTCTGAACTGGACCGATCCGGTCCGGCTCAGCTACCCCGGCGCGCCCGACGAGGAACTCTACACGAACCAGATCCTGCCCTATTATCGAGCCCCCCACCTACTCCTGGGGTTTCCCACCCGGTACGTCGAGTGGGGATGGACCGATTCCATGAGAGCCCTTTCCGAACAGGAGCACCGGCGCCTGCGGGCCGGCGTCCATATTCGGTACGGCACGGCTCTGACGGAGGGCCTCTTCATGGCCGGCCGGGACCGGATCAGCTTTCGGCGCTGGCAGGAGGCCTTTGTCCGTCCGGGGCTGAGGCCGGTGGGCAACTGGGTCTACGGGGACAACTATCAGAACTGGGGCATCGTGGAGACCCGAAGCCATATGGAGGGAGCTCCCAATGAACTCTCCGTCTACGTGAACGATGGCTACTGGAGGGGGGACAGCACCAACATCCGGCGCCATACCCTCCGGATCGACGGCTTCGTGGCCGTGACTGCCCCCATGGCGGGTGGAGAAATCGTCACCCGGCCGCTCGTCTTCGAAGGCGGCCGGCTCATCCTCAACTTCTCGACTTCCGCCGCCGGGAGCATCCGGGTGGAGATGCAGAATGCGGCGGGGACCCCTCTGGAGGGTTTCGGACTGGACCAATGCTCCGTGATCTTCGGCGACGATCTGGAGCGGGAAGTTCGGTGGAAGGGAGGGCCCGGCGTTTCCTCCCTGGCGGGCCGTCCGGTGCGCCTGCGCTTTGCGCTCAAGGACGCGGATCTGTTCGCCCTGCGTTTCCGAAAAACAGCCGGAATCGGACCAGAGGAGGAATAATGCTGGAGTACAAAGGATATGTCGGCCACGCCGAATACGATTCCGAAGCCCACGTATTCCACGGCGAAGTGCTGGACACGCGGGACGTCATCACTTTCGAGAGCGATACGGTCAAGGGTCTCGAGAGGGCATTTCGTGAATCCATCGATGACTACTTGGATTTTTGTTCTCAGTGCGGAGGAGATCCAGACAAGCCATTCACCGGCCGCCTTACGTTGCGACTGCAGCCTGAACTCCACCGCCGAGTCTACGTCCATGCTAAAGAGCAGGGCAAGAGCTTGAATCAATGGATCTCGGAAAACCTGGAAGATCGGTTGACGAGGTGATGAAACCTTACGGCAATAGACGCGATGTGAGTATTCAGATACGGGTTTCAGACCCGTTCGACCAAGAAGAGATCGGTCGAAATGAATGAAAAACGCGCGATCCTAAGGCATTATCTCGCCGCCCTCGCCTACCGCACGCAGTACGCGCTCAGGGGTGCGCCCGAATCCTTCGGCAACTTTCAGGCCGGAAATCAGGTACGGACGCCCGCCGAGCTGGTTCGGCACATGACGAGCGTTCTGGGTTACGCACGCACCTTCTTCGAGGGGGGCCGGTATAGGCCGGAACCACTCCCGGACCTTGATTCGGAGGTCGTGCGCTTCCACGCGATGCTGGAGGATCTGTCGCAGCACCTCACGGCGGGTACCGAGTTGAAGGACGCGACCGTGGATCGACTTCTGCAGGGTCCGTTCGCCGACGCCATGACCCATGCGGGCCAGCTCGCCATGCTTCGCCGCCTGTCCGGCTCTCCGGTGCCCCCCGAGAACTTCGTCAGGGCTGCCGTGGACCCGGCAAATCTCGGCCCCGATCAGCCTGCGGCCGCGAGCCCCGATGCCGTCTGGCCGGAGGCGCCTCGCCGATGAGTCCACTTTCTCGATGCCTTTTCACGACTCTGCTGGTCCTGCTGGCGTCGGGCCAAGGAGCATCCGCGGGTCCGGAGGGTCCGATTCGCCTGGAACCGGGCCGCAAGCAACTCTTCCTGGACGGCCACATCGTCGGCGAGGTCCGGAATCTGGACCGGGTCATGCACCGGCCCACGAAGCGGGGGGCCGTGCTGCTTCCGGACAGGCCATGGGACGGCCGCTTCGTCGCCACCGCTTCGGCGCCCATGTGGATCGAGGGGGAGGGGCACTACAAGCTGGTCTACGAGGGACGGCCTCTCAAGTACTCCGAAGAGGTCTTCCGTTGGGCCCTGGCCACCTCCCGGGATGGCCTGGTCTGGGAGAAGCCCGACCTGGGCGCCGTGGAATACCGTGGGTCCCGGTCTAACAATCTCATCGCTGCGCCGCAGCAGAAGCGGCTCTGGCACGTGGTTCACGACCCCGACGATCCCGACCCCGGCCGTCGCTACAAGGGATTCCTGGGCCACAGCGGCCGCCGTCCTGTGGTCAGTCCGGACGCCGTCCATTGGAGGATCCTCGACGTTCCGACCCTGCCTTCCGGCGATGCCGGCACCCTCACCTACGACCGGGAGCGCCGGCAGTTCCTGGGCCTGCTCAAGTTCGGCGGCAAGTATGGCCGTTCCTACAATCTCTCCGTCAGCAAGGACTTCGTGCACTGGTCGGAGCCCCGATTCTTCTTCAGCACCGATGACCGGGACCAGGAGCACGCTCTCGAGGTGATCCGGAAGCGGGTCGCCGACCCGGGTCTCGCCCGGCCTCTCTTCGTGGACCCGGATCCGTCCCTGGGCTGGACTCCGCCTGACGTGGAGTTCCGCAACCGGGGCACCTGGAACGCCCAGTCCTACAACATCGGCGTGTTCCCTTACGAGGGCCTCTACATCGGACTGCCCATGATCTTCTACCCCACCGGCGCCCGCTTGCCGGAGCGGCGGAACACCGACGGCTTCCACCTGATCCAGTTGGCCATGACCCGGGACCTGGAGCATTGGGAGCGCCTGGGGAACCGAGAGCCCTTCATCGGGCCCTCCCGCCTCGACCAGGGATTGGCCGGCAACTACGACCGGATGCAATTGATGCCCACCAACCGGCCGGTGGAGAAGGACGAAGAACTGTGGTTCTACTATTCGGGCTTCAAGTGGCGGGTCTGCCCGTATGACCGGTACCTGGACGGGAGCCCTCGCAGCCCCGATTCCCTGAATCCACAGGAGCGCGCCGACTACGTGGACGACGCCCATTCCGCCATTCACGTGGCGGTGCTGCGCCGGGACGGGTTCGTCTCCCTGGACGCGGGCCGGCGCGAGGGGACCCTCACCACCCGTCCCCTGGTGATGAGCGGAGATCGTCTCTGGGTCAATCTGGACGCACCCGAGGGCCGGATCCGAGTCGAGGTCCTGGATGCCGGGGGACGGCCCGTCCCCGGATACTCCGGCGATGACAGCCTTTCCCTCAGCGGCGACCGGATCCGGTTTCCGATCCGGTGGAGTGGCTCCGATTCCGTGAGCGCCTTGAGCGGACAGACCGTGGTCCTGAGGATTCACCTCCGAAAAGGCTCTCTCTACGCGCTCTGGACGGAGTGATCCGGCCTCCGGCTCCGGCATGGATCCCCCCCAGGCGAAGGGCGAGCAACTCTACCGGAAGAACATGGACGGCCGCGGACGAATCATTGCGGGGGATCCGCCATCAAGTATTCCGAAGTGAATTGGGGAAACTCTACAGCGTGAGGCCCTCCATGTCATTTGTAAGATTTCGGGCCTGAAAATCGGGTGATCGGGAGCAAGCAAGCAGTTCGCAGGAGGCCTGTTCTCGTCCCCTTGAGTACACTTCCCGTTCGTGTGAGACTTCGGAAAGAGGTTCAACCATGCATGAAGATCCCATGGAAGTGCTCCGCCGTGACGGCTATGTGATTCTGAGATCGGTCATTCCGGCCGACCTGGTGGGCGGCGTGCGGCGAAGCGTTGCCGCCACGGTTCACAAGCACACCAGCCTGCCGTTGCCCCAGGGATATGTCACCGGCTTTCTGCGCTTGAATCAGGCCATCGCTCCCTATCTGAATCATCCCCGGATCATGGCCCTCGTCAACGAACTCTTTGGTCACAGCGCCCGAATCTCCATGCTTACCGGGACCATCAACGGCCCCGGACTGCAGCGGGGAACCGTGCACGCGGACTGGCCCTACAACCAGAATCAACTCTCCTGCGTCCCGGCCCCCTATCCCGACGTGGTGTTGAATCTGGTGACGATGTGGATGTTGTCGAGATTCACCCGGGCCAACGGCGGAACCATCGTGGTCCCGGGCAGCCACCTGCGGAACCGGGCGCCCAAGCAAGGGACCGACCTGGATCCCAACTCGGTTTTCGAGGGGGAGACCCAGATCGAGGGGGACCCCGGTGACGTGGCCGTCTTCGATGCCCGGACCTGGCACAGCATCGCACCCAACGTGACCGACGAGGAGCGGGTCGGCGTCTTGGTTCGCTACGCGCCCTGGTGGGTCAACCTGGGCCCGTTGCGCCCCGGCAGCCGCGACCGGAAGCAGATCATCGAGGAACGAGGGGGAGGGGACGACACCGATCCCAAGGTCCAACCCCTGCCCGAATCGGTCTACCAACGCCTTCCACCCGACGTAAGGCCGCTCGTCTATCACATGGTGGTTCCGGACTTGCCCTGAAGTGCGGCGAGACATGCCGCCGTCAATCGATCCTGAAGATCCGCGGGCTATGGAACAGTACGACGCCATCGCCGACGCCTACCGGGATTCCAAGCAACTCCCGTTTCGGCAATTCATCGAGCGGTACACGCTGTTCGAGATCCTGGGAAACATTCGAGGCGACAGGGTGCTGGATATGGCCTGCGGGGACGGGTTCTACACGCGCCTGTTGAAACGTGCCGGAGCCGCGGAGGTCACTGGCGTCGACATCTCCGCCGACATGATTCGAATGGCGGAACGGGAAGAGACGAGAAGTCCCCTCGGTTGCGCCTATCTGCACGAGGACGCCGCGGCCTTCGAACCGGCGGGGCCGGTCGACTTGGTTGTCGCCATTTACCTTCTCAACTACGCCAGCACTCTGGAGCAACTCCGCCGATTCTGCCAAGTCTGCCACGACGCGTTGCGGCCGGGAGGACGTTTCGTCGGCGTGAACGACAACGTCAGGATTTCGCCCGTGTGGCGTGTTTCCTTGAGAAAATATGGCCTGGAGAAATCATGTCCGCCCCAACCGAAGGAGGGGGACGTCATTCAGTACACCGTGACCAACGAGGACGGGCAGCGATTCAAGTTCGAGAATTTCTACCTCGAACCGCGCACCTACGAGCGCGCGTTCCGCGCAGCCGGATTCCAGGACTTCCGATGGTTGGAGCTGTCGTTGCATCCGTCCCAACACGGCAATCCCTTTTGGGATGACTTCATGGCCTTTCCTCCGATCACTGCTTTCGCGGCGTCGAGACCGGTGTGAAGACGTCCCCACCCGCTGCGCGTCAGGTCCCGACGTAAAGGGCGTAGACACGGATGCCGGCCGGCTCCGGTCCTTCGAAGTTCACCTTGATCTTGAAGGGTTGCTCCATTGCCGGGATCCCGTTCGATCCCGGCCAGGAGACCGGGACCCGCAAGCCCGATTCCTTCATTACGGCGGCCTCATTGCCCGAATAGCCGGGCAGCGGCCGCTCCAGTGCATCGAAGAGTTCCAGCCGAAGCGTGGCATTTTCGGAGACCCCCTCCGCGTTGACCCATAGCCTCGCTTCTCCGTGGGTCTGAATTGCGGCTGTCATAAAGGCCGCCGGAATCGAGTCGTCCCGGACCGAGAAGGAGCCCATACGGTCCCGCTCCAGCATGGCCAAGCCGACGCCGCCCCGGGGCTCCAGCGATCCCGGGTCCCAGGTTCCGTACCAGATGTAGGTCTCCTCCCCCACGTTTTCGAAGCCCTGACCCTGGATCAGCCCCCCCTGGTCCCATTCATGGTCCTCTCCCCGGCGGATGAAGACGAAATCGGTGAGGGGCTCCCGAAAATGGATGCCGTCGTTGCTGACGACGAAACCCAGGTCCACGGTCCTCCCCCGCCAATCGGGCGATCCATGCCAGATTCCGTAGAGTCCCAGCAGGACGTTGCCCCGGTTCCAGACGCTGATCCCTTCGTGGGACTCTTCTCCCGACCCGCTGGGGACCTTTTTGTGCTGTCCCTCCCGGGAGAAGGAGAGGGTCCCGGTGTGGTCCCAGCGGACGAAGTCGGGGGACCGGTAAGTGCCGACCGATCGGCCCCAGGAGTCGACGGCGTAGACTGGCCGGGCCCCCTGGCCCGAGGCGTGAAACAGGCCGCCCCACTTGTAGAGGCCCCCGGCGGACTCGAAATGGTCCGTCGGGATGACGGCGCTCTCCTTGGGCAGCAGTCCGTTTTCCGGAATCCCGGGAATGGCCAGCCGCCAGCGCAGGCCGTCGCCGCTCACCGCGGGGACCAGGGTCCCCAATCCCTTCTTTCCGTCCTGGTGCCACCAGGTGTGGATCGACATCTTGAACTGCCGGGTGGGATCCGGGTCTGCCGGGTCGTGGATCACCTTCAGGTTGATGGCTCCCAGCGGCGCCGGCTCCACCAGGACCAGATTGTTGTCCTTGCTGCCGTCGTACTCCTCCAGACCGAGTTTGGGCCGAGTCCAATGGATGCCGTCGTCGCTCTCGGCGTAGGCCGGGCGCCACTTCAACGGGATGATGTCCACGCGGGGGGTCCACATCATGTCCTGCTCCACCACCGTGAAGGGGTCGGGGGCGATGGCCACGTACCAGAGCTTGAACTTCCCGTCGTGACGGACCACGGAACCGTAGAACTGGACGCCGAATTCGTCGGGCGCCCCCGCCGAGCCCCGGGGCAGGACCGGATTGCCGGGATACTTGCGCGGCGGGTGCAGTTTCAAGCCGATGTTCTGGGTGAAGGGGATCGAATGGTTGTCGAAAGGGAAGAGCGAAGCCTCCTTTACGACGGGCCGGCTTCCCGCCAGCACGGTCACGCCATCGGGACGGTCTTCGGTGGGCGCTTCCGATTGGCAGGCGGCGCCCAACGGCAATACGAGCAACGAAATCATCCGCACTGAAAAAGGCAGTTTCATTGGTCCGGTCTCTCTTCCTTTACGGTCGGCAGGGGGGGACTTAATTGTCGCTCATTTTTCATTTTGGCCGGTTGGAAGACGCTACGCGGAGTGGGGACTGCCGTCCCCCCTAATCCCCCCTGGGATCGGCGCCTGAAAGACGCCGCTCCCGGCGACAAGAAAGTCGGCGCTCCGTAACTCCTCACTCGTCCCTTGTCGCTACGATTCGCTCGATGAGCATTCCCACCGGATCCGGCGACGTCGCATTGGAGCGCAGCCGCAAGTAGCTCAAGTCGTCGCTATCGTAATTCAGCCGGGGCAGGACCACCGCCGGTATCCCGTTCAAGTCGACCGAACAGAGTCCCCGCTCCAGGTCCCAGGCGAGGCGGAGGGTATGACCGCGACCCTTGGCCAACGCCGGCCCATCCTCAATTCTTCCGCTGCCGTCCAAATGAAGCCGGAACACCTCCAAACGTTCGGCCGCCGGCTCAGTCGGCTGAATGAATCGGTCTGTGAGAGCAATAACGCCACCGTCGGAACCTTCCGGAAGCAGGATTCGGAGTGAGATCTGGCCTCGCTTGGCCGCCGGGAAGTTCCAGACCGCCTCGTCGCCGCTCCGGTCGTCGGGCCGGCGCACATGAAGCGCCTTGGCCCCCGGTCGCGTGGGATGATCCACCAGCCTCGGACCCTGGACGCGGTCGCGCCAGTAGTATTCGGCGGGACCGAACGGCTTGAAGACGCTCCAACCCTCCAACCCCGAGGAGAAGTCGTCCTCGCGGGAGGCGGCCCCGATCCATTCCGGATCGATGCGCACCAGGGCGATCCGGCCCTGCCCCTGTCCCGTGGCCAGAATGACCTGTCCGTCCCGGGTCGCCGTGGAAAACGGATAGGCTGTCCCGCGGTCGCCGCGCCGGGGAGGAGGACGGTTGCGGTTCGGGTCCCGGATGGCCTCCCGATACCCCGTCCAGGTGCGGCCCTCGTCGGACGTGATGGCGACGTGCAGGGCGTCCCGGGTGGTGTATACGGGTTCCCCGTCCACTCGGGATGGATTCTCGCAGTTGTTCCAGAACACCACCAGCCGTCCGTCGGGCAGGCGCAGCAGGTTGGCCGGAGAGTTGGAGGAGCGGAAGCGGGTCGGCCTGGCCTCGGACCACTCGACCCCGTCCGGGGAGAACGATTCGTAGAGGAATCCGGTCTGGGTCCGGATCAGCATCCAGACCCGGCCGTCCCGAAGCTGGGTCGCGACCGGTTCGGTCGCCCCGTAGTTGCTGCCGATGTAGTCGCTGCGGCAGGGTGAAGTGAGCCGGGCAGGGGAGAGCCGCCAGCTCTTGCCGCCGTCGTCGGAGTAGCTGGCGGTCACCACATGGGAGCCCGTGGGCGGCTCCGACCGGAATCCCGGGACCCAGAACTGATGGGGCAGCACGATCCGCCCGCTCTCGAGTTGCACGACTCCGTTCAAAGCCCCCACGTAACCTTCGAAGATCCGTTGGGGTTTGGACCATCCTGTTCGGCCGTCACGGGTCGCCGCGTGCCAGATGTCGTAGAAGTAGTCTACGGTCGGCGTCCGGCCGCTGCCCCGCCGCACCAGGAGGAAGGCATGGAGTTCTCCCTCCCGGTCCACCAGCACGACCGGAACCCCGGCGGGCTGCCTGAACTCGAACTCGATCCGGGGTTCGCTCCAAGTGGCACCCTCGTCTCCCGACCGGATCGAAGCGCAGTGTTGTCCGGAGACCATGTAGAGGATGCTGAGATCCCCGCCTGGAAGAGTCACGACCGCCTTGCTGGGAGGCGACGCGTGTAGCAGAACGGGCGGCTCGGCGCTCCACGCCGGAGTTCCCAGACAGACGAGCAGCAGGGTTGCTGTCCAGGTGTCCCGAACTGCCCGGCGAGCACGGGTCATTCCGTGGGGAATGGTAGCGCAATCGTGCGGGGAAGCGGCTTCCAGCCTTCGGTAGTCCCAGCGCCCGCGTCCGTTAGTTGTCAAGTCTGATGCATCCTATGCGAGTAAAAGGAATAAATCGCGGTGTCGAGGCCTGATAGTCCCGATAGGAAGGGTATCGCTGCACAGAAATGGATTCGCCCAGTCTCGTTGATCCGAGGAACACGAGTGTCAGCGAGATCAGGCCCAGTCCGGTCCAATGGATCCATTCGCCGGTTGCCGCAATCGCGAACAGATAAAAGACGTACCAGATGCCCATCTCGCAGAAATAACTGGGATGGCGGCAGTATTTGAAAAACCCACTGGTGACAAAGGGCTGCGTCACGGGTTCATCCGCCTCGATATTTCGTTTCTTGTCCTGCTGAAATTTCCACATATGTCCGTCATTGATCGCTTCCATGACCAGTAACACCACGAAGAGTGCTATCGCGACGGCATCCAGGGAACTCAAGGGCCGATCCCGCCCGACCCATGCCTGATGCATCGGAGACGTGAACAGCCAGATGATCAGCATCTGTCCGGGCGCCACGAAGGTGAGATTGAGAATCTGAAACTTGACCGGCCCCAGTCTTTCTCGAACCACCTTCCAACGGTAGTCTTCGCCGCCGATGGAAAAACCTCCCTTGCGGGCGTTGTTGAAAGTCAGCCGGGCGCCCCATGCCGCCACCAGGAGCGTCATGATGTTGACTCGCGCCGAACTGAAGCCGGAGTCGGCAGCCACCATCAGACAGTAGATTGGAGGGCAAATTGTCCAGAGGCGGTCCACCCAGGAATATTCGCGCGTGATCACCGACAGGAGCCAGCAGGCGATGGCGAGAATGATCGCCAGGTCGAGTGCGTCGCCGTAGGGAGTTCCCTGAAGGGGATGGGGAACGAAGTTGATGTCCATGAACGTGAGCCTTTCAGGTGGGACGGGGGCCGGAACGTGCCTGCCCGGATCGCTATCGAAACCTCAGGGAGTAGAGATCCGCGTCCTTCATCACCAGGCGCAGCCGCACCGGCCTGCCGGCGAGGTGGCCCAGAGGCTTTTCTGACGTGGCTTTGGGATGAGTGCGTTTCCATTGGACCACGTGCTCGACCTCGTCCCCCCAGATCAGCGGCGACTCCTCCAGGGCGAACCCGGGAACGGGGCGGCCGTGCGCATCCTGAATCTCGATCCGGATGCTGCCGGCGGCCGAAGTGGAGAAGTTGAGGACCAGGTTGGCTCCCTCGAAGATAAGCGGCTTGGTGATCATTTCGCCTCCGGCATAGCCGGCGTGGACCGAGACGAAGCCGTCGGTGCGCAACACCAGCCGCTGCAGGTGGTTGGTAGGCGACGACCGATGCCTCTCGACGTAAAGGGAGATTTCATCCTCGGCGGTGGGGACGATGCCCCGGGCCGGCGTATTCGTCCGCTGCGGCCAGTTGCGGGGGTCGCGCCCGGGCCGGATGAACGACTCCAGGAAGCGCCGGTCCCAGTGGACCCCGTCGCGGCTGCTCATGAAGACGCCGTCGGACGCGCCCGGCACCGGGGCGTCCGGATAGAGCTGCCGCCAGGGCAGAAAACGTCTCGGCAATGCCAGAAAGAGGTGCGGGGCGCGGAAGTAGGCCACCGTCCCGTTGGTGTAAAGGTGCTCCGGAGGAGCATCCCCGAAGTCACCCCATTGCCCGGGAGTCCAATCCAGGAAGTTCGGAGAGGTGGCGTGCTTGATGGTGCGCACGCCGTGCCGGAAGTCGCGGTAGAAAGCGACGTAACGGTTTCGCACCGAGTCCCGGAAGGTCACGTTCAGGGAATCGAACTTCCCGTCGGTGAGAATAGGCTCCCTCCGGAGGCGTTTCCAGCGGATGCCGTCCGGGGAGACGAAACCCAGCAGCACCGGCTTGCCTTCGACTTGGCCACTCCCCACGGCCTTGTAGAGCTCCTCGGGTGCGACTGCAGGATTCGAATCCTTGAAGGGAGAGAAGTTGTGCCCTCCGGAGCCGGTCCAGACGATGTTGTTGTCTGTTGAGCCGTTGAACTCGAAGAGGCCGAGCGAAGGCCGGCTCCAGGTGATCCCGTCCGGGCTCTCGGCGTAGCAGGCCACTTGGGGATGCTTCGGCACGGGCGTCTCTCCCGGCCTCGACAGGGAAGGGACGGCGTATCCCATCGAGCTGGCGCCCCGGTAGTACATGCGGTATCGGCCGCCGTCCCGGAATACCGAGACGTAGCCGCTGTTCCCTCCTTCCCACTCCCGGTCGAAGAAGAGCACTTGTTCCGCCGGACGGGGAGGATGCAGCTTCAGCCGCGTTCCCTTCAGAGATTCGACCAGGTGGCCGTCCACGAACAGCTCGAGCCGGGAGCCGATGGCCACGGGTTCGGGCTGGGCCTTCACGGAGGGTTCAGCGGTCCCGCCGACCGCCAGCAAAATGAGGCAAACGGCGCCCGGTCCCGCTTTCATCTGTCATCCTCCGCTTCGTGAGTCGGCCTCATGGATTCGGAAGAATTCTGAATCCCTGCTGGACGAAGTGGTGATCCCGGGCGAGGGCTGTCGTGATGTCCATCTCGGCCATCAGAAGAAAACTGACCCAGTCGACGAGACCGGGTACTCTCAAGACATGGGAAGAGGTGATCAGGGTCGTTTGAGAGACGCTGAGAGTGCCCAAGGCCTTCACAACGGAACCATGGCGCCATCATAACAGCATGTCGTCATGCCGGTATTGGGCAGAAACCGATCGGGAGGCAGGGATCAGTCTCGCCGGTCCCAGATCGTCAATCCCGTAACGTCGCGTTCCCGGTTCGACCGTGATTGCAGCAGTTGGCTGAAGAGCCAGGACCCGGCGAGACAACTCACTAGCGCAGTGGGCGCGTAGAAGATCCAGTGCATCTCGACGAAGTTCTGCACGTAGATGCTGAGGGGAAGAGAGATCCCCAGATTCGCCACCAGCCAGCCCAGGAAATGTCCGCTCCGGGTCAGGACTCCCAACAGGAAGAGGCTCGTGACCGGTACGGCCGTGAGGCTGGCCACCTTGCTCAGGGTCTCCAGAATGCCGGAGTCCTCCGATACCAACAGGGCGGCGGCGGTTGCCAGCAGGCCCAGCCCCGCCGTCATGACCCGGGCCAGCGTCAAACTCTGGCGCTGGGTCAGAGGCCGTTTCCTCAAGGGGGTCACGAAATCGACCTGGATCAAGGTGGCCGTGGAATGGATTCCGGAATCGACGGTGGACATGGCCGCGGCGAAGACCGCGGCGATGAGCAGGCCCGAGACGCCGGCCGGCAGGGCGTGGACGATGTAGTAGGGCAGGATCCGGTCCCCGGAGATTCCTGGCGCCAGGCTTTCGGGAAACACGAGGAAGTAGGCGAATATCCCGAGGCCGATCATGTAGAGGAGTCCGGCAACGAGGATCTCCAGCACTCGATCCAGGATCAGTGCCCGGACCATCTCGCGGCGGTTCCGGGCCGCGAACAGGCGCTGCATGACGACTTGACTGTTTCCGTATCCGAAACCGGTTATGAAGGAACAGAGGACCACCGCCAAGCCGGTCGCTTCCGAGAAATCGATGCGGAAGTCGGCCAGCCCCAGCTTGTCGGCGGCCAGGACGATCTCGAAGAATTGATCCAGCCCTCCGGGAAGCCGTTCGACCAGGGAGAAGGCGACCAGCACCGCGCCCAGAGTCAGGATCAGAAACTGGATCACGTCGGTCCAGATCACGGCCGCCAGTCCTCCCGTGCAGGTGTATGCGGTGGCTACCAGCCCCATCAGCAGGATGGCGCGGGTCAGATCGATCCCGGTCACGGTGGAAAGGGCCAGGGCGGGGGCGTAGAGGGCGATTCCCATCCAGCCCTGGATCTGGAGCACCGCCAGAGCCGAGGCGGCGTACCGGGCCCGGCTCCCGAAGCGGGCGTTGACGTATTCGTAGACGGTCGTGACTCTGAGCCTTCGGTAGATGGGAAAGTAGATCAGGATGATCAGCGGTGTGGTCAGCAGCGCCGCCGGTCCCGCCAGCATGAGGGAGGCATTGTCCTTGTAGGCCGCCGCCGGAGCTCCCAGATAGGTGAGCGCGCTCAGCATGCTGGCGACGGTGCTTAAGCCGACCACCAGCCAGGGCATGTTCCGCCCGGCCAGAAAATAAGACTCGGTGTTCCGCTGGCGTCCCGCGAGTGACAACGCCAGCACGGTGACCCCGAGCAGGTAGGCCACCAGAACCAGGGTGTTGAGGGTGCCGAAGCTGGCTTGGTCCAAGGTGTGGAAAACTTCTGGAAAAACTGTGGATGAATTGTGAACGGTTTACAGTGGCCGACCCCAGGAGTCCATCTTGGCCTCGGGAGGCATGGAAATCCGCTTTCCTTCGTAGATCGACTGAGCCACCGCCTCGCAGAACTCCATGTAGCGGACTCCCTCGGCGAAGTCGGGAGCCACCGGCGTTCCGTTGCGGATGGCGGCGATGAACTCGGAGTCCATGGTCCGGTCCCGCTGCTCCACCGGCGGCATCTCGATGGGCTGCATGCGTGCGTCCCCGCGGGTCATGCCGAACAGTTCCTCGCCCTCCACCAGGCCCCCCGGTTTCTCCACCAGCAGCTTGTAGTCCAGCACCCCCCGGGTGCCGTAGATCTCCACCGAGCTGCCCGGCCCCCGGGGCACCCGGAACGACATGTGGAAGCTGGCAGTGGCCCCTCGCTGCAACTCGGCTCCGATGGACAGGGACTGAGGCACGGACATCACGTCTTCACCGGTGGTGGCGACGAGGGAAACGGGTGGGTCGATCCAGCGGTAGACGACCTCGGCCAGGATTCCCAGCATCATGGTGTTGACGCCCACCACCTCCGGGTCCACCAGCCAGGCGCCCGCCTCGGGAAGGGCCGGGACCAGCGACGTGACCCGCACTTCCAGGATGTCTCCCACGTAGCCCTGCCCGAGGAGCCGCCGCACCACCCGGTCCCCCTTGAGGCCGAACCCGGCGGCATAAAGGGAGGTGACCCGCTCGGTGTTCCGGGAGGCTTCCAGCATCTGCCGGGCCTCTTTCAGGTTGCGAGCCATCCTCGCCTGGCAGAGGACGTGCTTGCCCGCATCCAGGGCGGCAACGGTGGCCGGCAGGTGGAGGTTGGGCGGCGTCGCGATCACCACGGCGTCGATGTCGCGGTTTTCGATGATCTGTCCCCACCGGTCGACCCGGTTGGGAATGTTGAACTTCCGGGCCGCCGCTCGGGCCGTTTCCTCCCGGCGGGACCAGACGTGGGTGATCTCGACGCCGGGAACCCTTAGCAGCAGAGGGATGTGCCGGGCCTGGGCGATCTTGCCGGCTCCGATGATTCCGACTCGGATGGTGTCCGTCATTGTGGTCTCTTCTCCCGGCGAGTGTTCAGATCCACTCGTTCCGTTGGCGGGCCCGGTGAATGAGGATCCGCTGTTTGTCGGTCTCGTTCAGGTAGGGCTCGAATTTTTTCAGGAATCCGGCCAGGGTCTCCTCCGGAGTTCTGCGGGTCGTGTCGATGCTGAATTTGTTGCGCATGGACGACCGTTCGAACTCCGCCTCGAATTCTTCCAGCACCCGCTCGATATCGGGTTCCTTGAGAACGCCGTTGTGGTGAGGGTGCTTCTTCATCCGCCGGGCGATGACCTCCGGAGACGCCTTGACCAGCACCAGCGGCATGTCGGGCGCGAACTCCAGGATGCTCTCTTCGAAGTGGTCCAGAACGGCCCGGCGCATCCAGGCCGTCTCTCCCGTGTAATAGTCGAAATAGAGCGTCCCGTAGATGGCGTTTTCGATGTGGAGGCCGACGGAAACGTAGTCCGGGTTGCGCAGGGCGCCGGGGGTGAGGTGGTAGGTGACGCTGTAGCGCTGGATCATCTCCTTGGTCTTGGGGGTCAGGGCCAGGAACTGCTCCTGCTCTTCCGGCGTGAAGAGGTTCTCGTCGTCGAGCCCGGGATGCCCGCTGACGTGTGGAATCTTCCAGTGGTCGTGGAAGGCCCGCAAGCCGTTGCTCTCGCCCATGACCTCGTGGCTCCAGCGCTGGATGCCGTCGGCCAGCGTTGTGGTGCCCGCGTACTCGCAACCAATCAGGATGACTCTCATGTCTTGTCCTCACGCGTTCCGCATTCAACCCGCCGGACCTGGAGGGGGGACTTTCCTGTCCCCCGTCCCCCTTCTTCATCGCCGGTCGGATTCCACGATGGCTCCTGACGCATCCCGGATTTTCTCGAAAACGACCCGGTCTCTCCCCGCCAGCCGCGCCAAGTCCTCCAGATCGTAACGGCGGAGCGCTCCGTGGACCGTGTTCTCGAGCTGGTCGACGGTGATGTCGGCTTCGACGACACGCCTCCAACTGTCGATGGAGTCCCGGATCTCGATCTGCCGAAACAGTTGCGGCTCGATGGCAGCGGCGTGGAGCGCGGCAATCGCCGCCCTCCCCACAGCAACCAGGTTCACTCCCTTCGCCCCCCCTTTTCGGCCGTTAAGATAACGGGCGCAGACAAGCAAGTCTTCTGCCCGTAGGCTCACCAGTGAACGCCCCAGCATGTAGGCGATGAAATACTCGGCCGAATTGTTTCCGATGTATTGGGGGTCGTACCGCCATGCCGTAGATTCCGTCTCCCCCAAGCCGGTCAGATCCACGGTCATCACCCGGTGCCCTTTGCGCACCAGCGACTCGATGGGCCCTCCCGGACCGGCGTCGGCCTGCTTGTCCTTCCCATGCAGATACAGAGTCGACTCCCCACCGGATCCCTCGGGAACGAACTCTAACGCCGGCAGAGGAAATCCGCCGTTGAATTTCAGAATCAGCTTCTCGATGCGGTAGCCGGTGCGCCTCACCGTGCCCGCCGCTTGAATTTCCGGCATCGGGATCTCCGAGAGGGGACGGATGCCCGCCGCTTCCCTCACCGTGGCCCTTCGCTCCTCGCCGGTCATCCGCCGCCAGGACCGCTCCCGATCCCGCCGGAGCTTCGCCTCCTCGGCCCGGTAGAGTTGGAAGACCGATCGCGCACCCTCCACCAACAGGACCTGTCCCTGGGGCGTGCATTGAAGCTCCCGGTCGGAGAAGACGCCGAAGTCGGACTCGGTCACCTCGTCGACCTGGTTCAGCAGCCACCGCCGCATCCAGCGGCAGGCCCCGGTGCGCAGATGCAGGGAAAATCCGTGTTCCTCGTCCGCTTCCACCAGATCCACCCGCTCGGCGACCCCCAACCGGGTGTAGAGCCGCTTGGCCTGCCGGAACGTCTCCCAGGCGCCCGCGATGGGCACGAAGTCTTTGGTGGCGGCGAGAATCAACGTGGGCTTCGGCGCTCGCATCAGGATGTAGTCCGCGTGGTCCATGCCGTACGCGGTCTGGGCGAAGATGTTCTGTTCCGCATCGCCCGGCCCGGGGTCGTCGTTCTTGCGGCGGGTGGTGGTGATGAAACAGCTCGATGCCGCGGCCACGATTCTCTCGTCGAGCGCCATCAGGTAGGCGGTCATGAGGCCGCCGCCCGAGTTCCCGGTGCAGCCGATGCGCGACTCGTCGATGTCGTCCCGGCCCGCCAGGTAATCGAGGCTCCGGATGCCGTCCCAGATGCGATAGGTGGCCAGGTTCTGTCCCAGCAGAATGGGGGCGACGGCGGCCAGATTGTGTTCCCCGGTGGGGCGGAAGCGGCCCTTCACCGTCTCCGACCGGTCCGCGCCCTCCTGCAGTATCTGTTTCCGCTCGCCCTGGCCGATGGGGTCGTAGCAGAGCACCGCCAGACCGTTCCTGGCCATCAGGATCGACGCCCGCTGGTAGAGTTCGGCCGCCTTCCCGTTCTCGCTGTGGCCGCAGGGGAGCAGGACACCGGGATAGGGCGGTTCGGCCTCCGGCAGGTAGAGGGCCGCCGTCACGTGGAAGCCGGGCCGGCTCTCATAGATCAGCTTCTCGACTCGGAATCCGTCCCCCTCCAGCCGGCCGACGATTCGGGGCCGCAACGGGGTGCGATCCGGGAATCCGCCCAGGCTCCGGACGAACTCGGCCCGCAGCCGCTGCTGGTAGGCACGGATCTGCTCCGCGGTCTTCAGTTCCTCATACGTCTGCAGCCGCCGTTCCAATGCCGCATGGACGAGCGGCCGGAGATGATCCCGCAGCATCCGGACTTCGCCGTTCGACCGTTCCGATGCCGGAAGCACCCGGAGCTCCGCCCCGAACACGGTTTCATGCGGCAGGATCCAGGCAAGAAAGACGAGGAGCAGGTAGGCTGTGCCGGGCACTCGGCTGGGAGACACGAACCCACATCCTCACAGGAATTGAGTCTGCGGTCAAATCACTTCAGACTGCGGTCCCCGGACCTTGACTCTTAATCGGCCGGGAGCGACGACCGAAGCGAAGCTGGCTACCCCCAGGCTCCTAGAGGCGTGGCCGAGGAAACGAACATGAAAGCGGCCGGCGGAAAAGCGCGGGAAGTCGACGTCCTCATCATCGGGGCGGGGCACAACGGACTGGTCGCGGGCAGTTATCTGGCACGGGCCGGCCTGGAGGTCCAGGTCCTGGAGCGGCGCTCGATAATCGGTGGGGCCTGTGTCACCGAAGAACTCTTCCCCGGTTTCCACTTCTCCAGCTGTTCCTTCATGCTCTACGCACTGCACCCCAGGATTGCGGAAGACCTGGAACTGCACCGATACGGTTTCGAGGTCTTTCAACTCGAACCCTTCGCGTTTCGTCCCTACCTCGACGGCCGGCACCTGGTGCTGCACCAGGACCCGGAGCGCAATGCGGAGGCCATCGGCGCCTTCTCCCGGCGGGACGCGGAGAGCTACCGGCGCTGGAACCGGTTCTGGGAGCGGTACCATTCCATCGTGCATCCCTATGTGCTCACGCCGCCTCCCAGCTACCCCGACCTGGTGGGGCGGGCCAGGGAGACGGGCAACCTGGAGGTCTTCAAGAAGGTCCTGATCACCAGCCACGCCGATCTCGTCGAGGAGTTTTTCGAATCGGAGCATGTCCGGGCCGCGGTGATCCATTCCGGCGACCATGGTGACCCCGACTCCATCGGCAGTTCCCTGCCCGCGGCGTTCCTGCCGGGCGACGTGGAGCCGGAACGGCGCATCGTCGGTATCGTCAAGGGGGGGATGGGCTCCGTCACGCGGGCCATGGCCGGCTATCTGAAAAGCCAGGGCGGGACCATTCGAACCGGGTGCGAGGTCCGTCGCGTCCTGGTGGAGGACGGCCGGGCGCGAGGCGTCGAATTGACCAGCGGAGAGAGGATCCACAGCCGCCTGATTGTCTCCAACGCCGATCCCAAGCGCACTTTTCTGGGCCTGGTCGAACCCGAACATCTCACGCCGGGCTTCCGCCGGTGGGTCCGCGGCCGGCGGACCGAGATCGGGTACTTCAAGTTTCACGCCGCCATGAACGAGTTGCCCGACTTCTCCTCCTGGCTGGGCCAGGACTACGATCCGCGCGTCACGACCCGCGTCTGGATCTGCCCCTCCATCGACCACGTGCGGCGGGCGTGGCGGGACGCCCGGCGGGGCCGCCCCTCGAGAAAGCCCGTCATGTCCATCCAGATCCCCTCCATCTACGACCGCAGCATCTGCCCGCCGGGCAAGCACGTCCTGTCCATCTTCGCCGAGTACGCTCCGGTCCGCCTGGCCGAAGGCAATTGGGACGAGCGGCGGGAGGAGGCGGGGGAGTCCCTGATCGACGCGGTCGCGGAATACGCACCCAACTTTCGGGAAGCCATCGCGGACTGGATGCTCCTGACGCCCCTGGACCTGGAGCGCCGGGTCTACCTGACCGACGGCAACATCCACCACCTGGACATGACGCCGAGCCAGATCTTCTCGCGCCGGCCGCTCACCGGCTGGGCCGAGTACAAGACCCCCATCCGGGACCTGTGGCTCTGCGGCGCCGGCACCCACCCAGGCGGCGAAGTCTCGGGAGCGCCCGGTCACAATGCCGCCCACGCCATCCTGCGGGATCTGGGTGGAGGGGCGGTTTCCTAACCGCCCGCATGGGAGGCGACTTTCTTGTCGCCCATTGGGAGAGGCGCCCGGACCCTTCACCCCCCGACGTAGAGGGCGTAGAGCCTGATGTCCTGTCTCTCCCCTTCGAAGTTGACCCGGATCTTGAACCCGCTCGAAAGTCCCTGGATCCTCTTCTTACCCTTCCAGGAGACCAACTCCCTCAACCCCGACTTGTTGACAGCCGCGGAGCCACTGCCGGAGTATCCCGGAACCGGCCGCTCCCACCGGTCCAGAAGCTCGACCCGCACCAGGCCCGCTCCGAGAGTCCCTCCGCGTTGAGCCGAATCGTGACTGTTCCCCGGGCCTGGATGGGACAGGTGACCATCGCCGCCGGAAGCTCCGGATGCTTGACGGACAAGGATCCGAAGCCGTCTCGGCGCCAGCGCGCCAATCCGATCTCCCCGTAGGTATCGGGCCGGGTGACGTCGTTGTCCCAACCGCCATACCAGATGTAGGTCTCGTCTGAAAAGGAACCGAGACGTTGTCGAAGGCGAAGAGCGTGGCCTCCTCCACCGGCTTTGGAACGGCGGTCTGCACCGTGATTCCCGTCGTGGCTTCGAGACCCGGCTGGGCCGGCGTCTGCCGGCCCGGAAGCATCAGAAACCCTGATTCCTGCAGGAATCCACCCACGACGATGCCCGCCAGAAGGGTCAGCACGAGGGCGGCGGCCTGTTTTCGGCCTGGACTTCCCCCATTTTTTTCGAAGTCATGAGAACAAGGGAAGCAGATTTAGACAAGGATTGGCTCGTGGCGGTCCAATTCCCGTGTTCCGGCCGAACAAGAGCTGCTTGATCCCATCCGCAATCGCGTAGAAGCGGAACTCGGGAACGCCGTAGATACGCTTGGCGGCCCGTTCGATGTGCTGCACCAGGATCACCAGCTTGGCCCGTTTGCCCAGGTACACACTGGCGAAGTAGGCCGTCACCAGAACCAACATCACCAGATTGCGCAGCCGCTCGTACTTCAGCAGCCGGATGTCTTCCAGTTGATAACTCTGCTTGATGAAGCGGATCGTCTCTTCCACCCGC
The DNA here is from genome assembly GCA_965231825.1 of Acidobacteriota bacterium. GTDB lineage: Bacteria > Acidobacteriota > UBA6911 > RPQK01 > JAJDTT01 > JAJDTT01. The sequence goes on from OZ246889.1 coordinate 1,858,732, forward strand.
CAGCGACTCAGGTAACTTTCCACCACCCGCCACTGGCTCTTTCGCGACCGAGTCACCTTTCGGTTCGTGAGCAGGATCAGCGGGTTCGGCCCCAGTCCATCCACCACCACCAGGTACAGAGCCTCCGTGCGTCCCGGCCAACGCACCTTCCGAAACCCGAACTCCAAGCGGTAGACCTTCTCCCCCGAACTCGTCTCCTTGACCACCACCTCCCGGTGTTGACGACGGCACCCGTCCGCCCACTCTTGGACGCTCTTGCGCTGGCGACCGGAGATCAGATGCCGGTCCCCGCGTTGCCGCACTACGAAGCGAAGTCCCTGATTCAAGAGGACTTTCAGGATCTTCTGCCGGTCTCCTCCCGCATCGATCACCCAGACCCCGCGGCCCTGCGTCGCCTTCGAGACCCGCCCGATGGCCTTCAGAATCTCGTCGTTTTCACTCACGAATCCCGGCGCCTCCTGCGAATACAGCTCCTGATCCAGGGGCGTCACCTCCGCGCTGCCCCGCTCCAGACCCACCACCTGGCAACACCAGTACCCGTTTCCCAGTTTCTTGGTCGAACCGTCCCGGACCCGGGCCAGATATTCCATCTTGCGCGCATAGGGTTTGATCACATCCGTCAGATCCACGACCAACAGTGTCTCCGCTCCCACCCGAGGCGCCGCCAGGGCCAGCAGATTCTCCCGCACCCGCTTCCTCAGTCCCGGGCGATTCAATTGCCGACTCAATCGCGCCATCACCTTCTTGAGCCGGATCTTCTCCTCCAACGCTCGCGCGATCTCACTCAGTCGCACCGATCCCCGAGACTGCACCCCGTAGATCACCTCCCGCACCAGGCGGGCGGCCGTCTTGGGCAGTCCTATCGAGACTTCCCCCGAAAATCGTCGGATCTGCACTCGAATCTGGGCGGCTACTTTGGCACTATGCATTTGGGTCCCTCCCCTGTAACTGGTTCTTGGAATTGGGCTTCCACTGAATCAGTCTACCGGTCCGGGACCCACATTCTTTCGTGGCGAAAGTTCCCCCATTTTTCGAAAATTCAACCGATTCCACTTGTCGAATCTTCTTATTCTCCAATTATCAATGACTTACGACGATTCCCCCTCAATTATTGGGGGAACTCCTGGTTTTCGGCCTGTTGACAATCTGCCTCCTCACGAAAGCGAAGGGTCTCTGCGATCCTTAAAGAGGACCATGGAACAAGATCTTTCTACCGAAACCCGAACCGAAGGTCGAGACTTGGCCAAATTGAGGGAGCCAGGCTCCAGGTCACGGTAGGCGGAGTCAATGGCTGGAACGCGGAGACAACCCCAAAAGGGTGTGTTAGCTTGCCCAACAGGAGGACGCTTGCCCCGACCCAATCTGCTGGTGCTGATGACCGATCAGCAGCGTGCCGACACGGTGGGTCCCGCCTCTCCCTGCCGGACCCCCAACCTGGACGAACTGGCCGCCCGGGGGACGCGTTTCCTGCGCTGCTACTCCACCAACCCCATCTGCTCGCCCAGCCGCGCCAGCCTGATGACCGGCCTCCTGCCCCACAGCCACGGCATGGTCGACTGCACCCATACGGTGGAACCGTACCGCGCCGACCTGAAGCCGGGACTCCCCTTCTGGAGCCGGCGGCTCCGGGAGGCCGGGTATCGCACCGGCTACTTCGGGAAATGGCACATCGAGCGTTCGAACCGGCTGGAGCGGTTCGGATTCGATGACTACGAGCTGATGGAGAGCTTCGAGGCGGCCGAGGTGGGATGCCGGAGGGTTCCCGACGCCGGCTACCTGGAGCGCCGCCGGCGATTGGGACTGCCCGAAGAGGACCGCCGTTGGGAGCGGAGGGGCATGGTCCGCCACCGCGGCTATAAGGACCTGCTGTTGCACGGCGTCGTGGACGAGCCGGTGGAAGGAACCGGTGAGCACTACGTCTTCTCTCGCGGGATCGACTTTCTGACCGGATCGGCCCGGCAGGAGCAGCCCTGGTGCCTTTTCCTGAGCACCGTCGGGCCGCATGATCCCTACGTGGTGCCCTCGGAATACCGGCGTCTCTACGACGCCCGCGCCCTGACGCCTCCTCCCAGTTTCCAGGATGATCTGGCCGACCGTCCCGCAATCTATCGGCGGATGCAAAGCGTCTGGGACCAGATGCAGTGGTCCGACTTCGCCGAGGCCACCGCTTGCTACTACGCCTACTGTTCTCTGATTGACGACCAGATCGGGAGGGTCCTGAGGATCCTGGCGGAGACGGGGCAGACAGAGAATACGCTGGTCCTGTTCCTGTCGGACCACGGCGACTACATGGGAGCCCACCGCCTGATGCTCAAGGGGGTCCCCGCCTTCGAGGAGGCGTATCGCGTGCCCCTGATCCTGAAGGGGCCCGGAGTGACATCAGGCCGGGAGGTCCCCGAGACTGTCAGTCTGCTGGACGTGGCGTCCACCCTGACGGAACTCACCCTGGGAGAGGGCTTCACCTGTCACGGCCGTTCGTTGTGTCCGCTGTTGGATGGGGACGGCTCCGGCTGGGATTCGCAGGCCTATGCTGAGATGCAGGGACAGAGGATGGCCTACACCCAGCGGGTTCTCTGGAGAGACAACCACAAGTACGTCTTCAACGCCTTCGATGAAGACGAGCTGTACGACTTGGAGCGGGACCCACACGAGCTGCACAACCTGGCCGGGAGCTGCGGGCCGCTTTGCCGGGAGATGGCCGCGGGCATGTGGGAGATCGCTCGAAATACCGGAGACTACAATCTTTACGAGTCACAGTACGGGTGCTTCCGCTGGGCTCCCGTGGGGCCGGAATCGGGGACGTAGAAGGGGGTCCTCCCCAACCGCCGGGAAGCGGGGATTGAACTTCCGGAAAAACAGAGAGAGTCCAGGCAGAAGCCGGTTGTATGATCAAAGGTCTTCGGTGCAGAATGGATTGAACATGAAATACCGAGTCGTTCTTATGCGATCGGAAGAAGGATATAGCATTTCGTGTCCTGGGCTTCCCGGGTGCTGGTCACAGGGTAAGACAGAAGCGGAAGCCCTCGAAAATATCAGGTCTGCGATTCAGGAGTACCTGACGGCGGTAAAGAAAATCTCTGAGGGACAACAAACCCGAGAGGTTGAGGTCGCCGTCTAGCTCGCCGAAGATCCCAGGAATCAATCACCTTCTGGCGATTCGTGCGCTTGAGAAAAGCTGGTTTCCAGATTGTGAATCAAGGCAAGCACGTGGTCATGAGCGACGGAAGGCGACTACTCACGATTCCTCGCCACAATCCGGTCAATGCCTATACGATGGGTGGTGTCGTTCAAGATGCCGGCTTGACGGTGCAACAGTTCAAGGATCTCCTTTAGACTGCACTTCCAGCCTGTCTGACTTGATTCTTCGCTTCAAATCATTGATTTGAATGGGCTTGCCTCGAATTCTGTTCGGTAGAATGTACCCAGGGTCCAGTACGTTGGGCTCCCGTGGGGCCGGAGGTGGGGAATTCGGAGGGGGGCACCCCCTTACTCCCCCGGAAGCGGGGGTAGGAAAACCCCCGCTCCTATTCGAGCGTTAGGAGGGGGAACTTTCCTGTCCCCCCTTGCCCGGAGCCGGCGGTTGGAAACCGCCGCTACGGCGTACCGAACTGGAAGGCATAGAGGTTGGCATCCCGCAGGACGAAGCGAAGACGCACCACCTGCCCCTCCAGCGCGCTCAGGTCTTCGCTCTCTCCCCAACTGACAACCCGGTCCAGCTCATCCCCGTAGATCTCGTCGCTGTCATTCAGGTTGAAACCCAGGACGGGACGGGAGAAGTGGTTGAGCACCTCCATTCGGACCGACCCCGTGACCGAGGTGGAGTAGTTGATCCGTAGCCGGCTCCCCTTGAATTTCAACGGCCGGGTCGTGAACTCCCCTCCCAGGTCGGGGGCATGGACCGAGATGAACCCGTCCTGACGCAACGTCACCCGCCGGATGTGGGCGTCGGGCGTCCGGTAGTTGTGGGTCATGTACATGGAGAGCTCTCCCGGAGCAGTCCGGACCAGGCCCGAGCCGAAGGACATGGCGCGCTCGTGCCAGTTGTTCCGGTCCAGTCCGGGACGGATCCAGGCCTCCCGGAAGGTCCGCTGCCAGCGGAGCCCGTCGCGGCTGCTGAGCAGGGCGATGTCCGAGAGGCCGGGAAGGGGCCAGCCCTCGCCTTCCCGGTCCAGGATGAAGCGCATGGGGAACATGAGGAAGACGTTCCGCGCCCAGGGATAGGGGATGGCGGCGCTGGTGTAGAACTGCTCCCGGGGTTGGGCCCCGAAGGGGATCTCCACCCATTCGGGGCCGTCCCAGTTGCGGAAGTCGCGGGAGGTGAAACGGCGAACGGTTCGATTGGCCTCTCCGCTGGTTCCCGAGGCGTCCATCTGTATTTCCGAAGTGGCTCCCCACCACCCGCGCTTGTAGACGACGTACCTGGACTGCCACGGATCCCAGAAGGCGGCGTGGGGGCCGTCGTTGTTCTGGTCCTGGAGGCGCGGGATCAGGGGATCGGGCCGGATCGGTTTCCAGCGCAGTCCGTCGGCCGAGACCAGCCCGTGGATGTCCCGGGTCTGGACGATGGCCTTGTACCTCTCCCCCTCCGGCACGCCGGGGTTCGGGTCCTTGAAGACGCACATGTTGATTCCCTGGTTGCCCGGCGTGGGCCAGATCAGGTTGTTGTCGGTGGAGCCTTGCGACTCCACCAGCCCCAGCGAGGGGCGCTCCCAACGGATCCCGTCCTTGCTCTCGGCGTAGGCCGTCTGGGCCACGCCGTCATGGTTGCCTTGGGAGACCCGGTACCACATCCGGAAGCGGTCGCCGTCCCGGATCACGATGGGATGCCAGGAGGTATCCCCCTCCCAGGGCTTGTCGTAACGGAGGACCTCTTCGCGCAGCACGGGCCGGTGCAGCTCGAATTCCGCCCCGCGCATCTCGTCGATGAGATCCCGGTCCAGAAAGAGCTGACGGTCGGATCCGACGTCGACGAAGGATCTCCCGGCCAGCACCGGCAGCGAGACCAGCAGGCATGCCAGAAGAACTCTTTTCATTTCTCCTCCCTGTGGCAGAATAGGTTCGACGCCGGACACCGTCAACGAACCGGCGCGTCCTGTGAATCCTATTTCTTCATTCGATCGCGATCTTGTGGAGGACCTAAAATGGATCGACACACTCTTTCCCTGATCGAAGCCGAGTACAGGCGGTTCAAGGCTCTCGGAGAGGGAACGGTTCGCCAATTGAGCGCCGAAGAGCTGGTGACGGATACGGCGGGGGCCAACTCCATCGCCATGATCGTCTGGCACATCGCCGGCAATCTGGAATCCCGGTTCACGGACTTCCTGACGACGGACGGCGAGAAGCCGTGGCGGAATCGGGACTCGGAATTCGAACCGAGGACGCCCTCGCGCGCCGAGATCGATGAGAAGTGGGACCGGGGCTGGCAGATTCTCTTTGGCTCGCTTAAAGAGCTCACCGATGACGATCTGGGTCGTACCGTGGTCATCCGGGGCGTGTCCATGGGTGTCGATGAGGCCCTGCTGCTCTCTCTGGCCCACGCGTCCTATCACGTTGGTCAGATCGTCTACCTGGGCAAGTGCTTCCGGGGGGATTCCTGGGAGTCCCTGAGCATTCCACCGGGCAAGTCCGACGAGTACAACGCGAATCCGGTTTTCGAGAAAGCCGGCGGGAACGCGACGACGTCGTCATAGGGCCGGAGTCCGCGGCTCGCCGAGTCCAATGACGGACCCGCGAGAAAACCAGGAAAGTTCATGATCTTCGATGTTGAGGGCAACCTTGGCGCCGCAGAGCGTTCCGTTTCGTCGCTGGAGCGGGACGGACAGCCGGCTCGCGCGGTCACTCTTTCCCGCGGCTACGGGACGATGGTTGAGGATCTGTGGGATGCTGTGACGAACCCCGAGCGTATTCCGCGCTGGTTTCTGCCGGTCAGCGGCGAGCTCGAACGGGGCGGCCGCTATCAGTTGGAAGGCAACGCGGGCGGCGTGATCACGGCGTGCGAACGGATGTCCCATTTCACGCTCATATGGGAGTTCGGCGGGGACGTCAGTTGGGTGGAGGTGCGCTGCTGGGAGGATGGGCCCGGCCGCGCGCGGCTGGCACTCACGCACACCCAGCACGTTTCGGATCACTGGGACGAATATGGGCCGGGTGCGGTCGGCATCGGATGGGAGTTGGGTCTGCTGGGACTCGCGATCCATCTCGCGCAACCGGCCGAACCAATGCCTGACCCGGACGCTTTTGCCGTTTCACCCGACGGCAAGGCCTTCATCAAAGGCAGCAGCGAGGGGTGGGAGCGAGCGGCGGTTGCGGCGGGAACCGACCCCGGCGCCGCGCGTTCGAGGGCAAGGCGCACGGCCGCGTTCTACACCGGTGAACTCGACGATTCTGCTTGTACCGCAGACTGATCCACGCAGGAGATTCCCCATGAATCAGAAGACGACCGATCTCCGGTATCCCATTGGGAAATTTACACTCGAGGGCGAGGTGGCCCCTGACCGGGTCGGCGCCTGGATCGACGACCTCGCGGCGCTGCCGGGCGACCTCCGCCGAACCGTCTCGTCCCTGGCCGACGGCCAACTCGACACTCCGTACCGTCCGGGCGGCTGGACCGTCCGGCAAGTCGTCCACCACCTGGCCGACAGCCACATGAACAGCTACATCCGTTTCAAGTTGGCGCTGACGGAAGACCGGCCCGTGATCAAGGCCTACGACGAGAAGAGTTGGGCCGAGCTGCCGGACAGTCGGGAACCGATTGCTTCTTCGCTCGACCTTCTCGCATCCCTTCACCACCGCTGGGCGGATCTGTTGCGCAGCTTGAGCTGGGAGCAGTTGCAGCGGGAGTTCGTGCACCCCGAGTCGGGTGGTTCCAGACTGGCGGTGACCGTCGGCATGTATTCATGGCATGGCCGGCACCATCTCGCCCACATCCAACGGCTGCTGGAACGGGAGGGTTGGGGGGCGGCGGTTTCCTAGCCGCCGATTTTGGGCGTGAAGAGGGGGACTACAAGTCCCCCCTCCTACGCCACCAGCGAGCAGCTGGACTTGCCCGGTTTGCATCAACGGGCCAAAATCGATCCCGGGGGCATCTTCTCATGGCCATTCGACTCAAACTGCCCGGTTCGTCCCGCATCCGCCTGGTGATCGCCCTCACGTTGCTGGCGGGCTCCTTTATATTCGCCCTCGTGAAGACCGGTCCGTCCACCAGGAACGAGCCCGACGCGGCCGTCGTCCCCGCCGACGTCCGGCCTGCCTTTCCGCAACCGATCCGGGGGAAGGCGGTTCGGTCCAAGATGATCGAATTGATGGGGATGGATGCGATCCCTCCGAAGGAAATCCCGTTCTCCATGGGTGAGACGACGCAGACCGAAGACGGACTCCTGAGGACTCCCGTGACCTTCGTCAATTCCCTGGGAGAGACGGTGCCGGGAATCCTGCTGGTCCCCGCTGGCGCCAAGCCAGGATCGCTTGCGGGAGTCGTCTGCATGCCGGGGACCAGCGGCGACGCCGGACGACTGACCGAAGAGCGGTTTCATCGGGAGCAACCGGACAAGGGACCGCTTCGGGGATGGGCCCGGGAGCTGTCGAGACGGGGTTTCGCCACGCTCTCCATCACCCTGAAGGGGACTGTGGCCCGGCGCCGGGCGCTGGAGGATTGGGAGACCGAAGCCAAGCTCCTGGCCCCCTACGGGCGTCCCCAGATGGGGATTCTGGCCGAGGAGGCCTTGCGAGCCGCCCGGGTCTTGGGGGCCCAGGAGCAGGTGGACTTTTCCCGAGTCGGTCTCACCGGATTCTCACTGGGGTCGTACGCCTCCTGGTGGGCCATGGCCTGCGACCCTTCGATTCGGACCGCGGCCATTCTCTGTGGAGGGCTGGGCAGTCTGGACCGGGACATCCACGAGGGACAGCCGGACCGGCACAGTTCCTGCCACTACATCCCGGGACTGCTCCGCCATTTCGACCATCCGGAGATCGTGGCGGACTGCATCGCGCCCCGGCCGCTGATGATGCTGGCGCCGCTACAAGATCCCGACATGGCGGCGTCCGGCGTGGATCAGTTGGTGGAGCTGGTTTCGCCGGTCTACCGGGAGGCGGGGCGGTCCCACCTGTTCCAGGTCCATCGTCCCAACGACGGCCACGTCTTCCGGGTGAAATACTTCAACTGGATGGCCAAGTGGTTTGAAGAGCAGCTCTGACGCGGAGCCGGGTTCTCCGACGTATTTGTCCTCTTTCCGTTCCTGATTTCGGGGAGTTCCAGATGGCGGCAAAACCGGGGCTGGGAAACTTGGACGAGTTTCCCCGGCTGAGACTCTGCCGCCTGCCCACGCCCTTGGAGGTGATGCCGAACCTGGGCGAGGCGTTGGGCGGAGCGCGGGTCTACGTCAAGCGGGACGACTGCACCGACCTGGCGTTCGGGGGCAACAAGGTCCGGCAGTTGGAGTTCTACCTGGGCGCGGCGCGGCGCCAAGGCGCTGACACGATTCTCATCACCGGCGCCGTTCAGTCCAACTTCGTCCGTCTCGCCGCCGCTGCCGCCCGCAAGTCGGGCATGGGCTGCCATATTCAACTGGAAGAGAGAGTTCCGAGAGACGACTCTCTTTATCGGAACTCGGGAAACGTGTTGCTGGACCGGATCCTGGGAGCGACGCTGTATTCCTATCCCCAGGGTGAAGACGAGGAGGGCGCGGACCGGCGGGTGGCGGAGATTGCCGAGGAGCTGAAGGGGCAGGGAAGACATCCCTACATCATCCCCCTCGGCCCGGGACACCCGCCGCTGGGAGCGTTGGGGTACGTGGTGGCGGCCCAGGAGCTTCTTGAGCAGATTGGAGCCCGGCAACTCTCCATAGACGAGGTGGTGGTCCCCTCCGGGAGCGGCCACACCCACGGGGGGCTGCTGTTTGGACTGATGGCGCTCGGCTCGCGGGTGCGGGTGACCGGCGTCTGCGTGCGCCGGAACGCCGGACCGCAGAAGGAGCGGATCCGGGACCGCTGCCGGGAGATCGGCGAGCTGCTGGAAATGGCGAACCCGGTGGGGGACGAAGACATCCAGGTGGTCGATGACTTCCTGGCGCCGGGGTATGGGCGGTTGAATCCGCCGACGCTGGAAGCGATCCGGATGGCCGGCGGCTTCGAAGGCCTGATTCTGGATCCGGTCTACACCGGGAAGACCATGGCGGGTCTGATCCACCGGGCCCGGAGTAGCGGGCCAGGGCGCTCCTTTTTGCTGATGCACACCGGAGGGACCCCGGCGATCTTCGCCTACGGTGCAGAACTGACCGCCGCATTGGAGCGGCGTCTTTTAGGCGCCGATTCTTGCGGGGACACGGATGTCCCCGCGCCTAAGGGGGACAGGAATGTCCCCCCTCCTATTCCCCTCCGGAGGTCTTCATGAAACGACTCAGTGAGAACCTTTTCCAGGTGGAGGACACTTGCAGCGTCTACGCCGTCCGGGCCGGCGGCAGGACGCTGTTGATCGATTGCGGCACTGATCTGCGGTGCGACGACGTGGGAGCGGTCGACCGGGTCCTGCTCACCCACTTTCACCGCGACCAGTGTTCCGGGATCCCGCATTGGCAGGGGCAAGGCGCCGAGGTCTTCATCCCCGCCGCCGAACGGCGCTACCTGGAGGAGGCCGACCTGCAACGGGCGGCCTATTATCTCTACGATAACTACACCGCCTACTATCCGGGTTTCGCACCCCTAAAGGACGTGCGCGGCGCCGGGATCGCCCGCGACTACGAGACCATTGACTGGCAGGGGATCCGATTCGAAGTGGTGCCGCTGCCCGGACACACCTTCGGCTCAACGGGATACCGGTTCGAAGTCGACGGCCGGCGCGTCCTCGCGTGCGGCGACCTGATGGCGGCGCCGGGCCGTCTTGGCGACTACCACTGGCTGCAGTGGAGCTACATGGACTTCCAGGGGCACGTCAACCAGCTCGAGAGCCTGGCCCACGCCGCCGGGTTGGAGTGGGATCTCATGCTTCCCGGGCATGGAGCGCCATTCACCAGGGCCGAAGCCCGCATCGACGAACTAAGCGCGAGACTGGCGGAGCTCCACGGCATGTTCTTCGACCGTCCCTACACGCCCTTCCAAGTGGAGTTCCGCCGGCTGTCGCCCCACGTCTACGAGGTCAATTCCATGGCCAACTCGTACGTGGTCAAGGACGACGCAGGACATGCCGTTCTCATCGACTGCGGCTACGTCTCGGGGGCGCCGATTTCGGCCAACCCGCACCGCTACATCGACCACCTGACGCCGCGCTTGCGCAGTGAGCTGGGAGTCGAGACGGTGGAATACTTCCTGCCGACCCATTTCCACGACGACCACCTGGCCGGCTACCCCATGCTCCGGGCGCGTTACGCCACCAAGGTGGCCGCCGCGCCGGAACTGCAGTATCTGCTGGAACATCCGGAGCAATACGACATGCCCTGCATGGTGCCGGACGGGATGCGGGTCGACCGGGTGGTGGCCCGCGGCGAGAGCTTCCACTGGCGGGGGATCGATTTCCGGATCGAGCAGTTCCCGGGACAGACCTGGTACGACCACCACATTGCGTTCCAGGTCGACGGGCGCCGCTTCCTGGCCATCGGCGACGCGATCTCGGGGCTCAGCTTCCGGGAAGAGCGGGACTACATCCATTCCTTCATCCCCAAGAATCGGACCCCCTTGTCCGCATACGGGTCCATACCGCGCAAGATCGCGGAGCGGCGACCGGATCTGATTCTGACCGGGCACGGCGGCGGAGTGGAGTTCGAACCGGTGCGGTTCGAAAGCTGGACCCGGTGGATGGACCGCTGGCAGTCGCTGTTCACCTCAGTGGTCCAGGCGCCCCACCCCGACATGGCCATGGACCCGCACTGGATCGAGTTCCGGCCCTACAAGGTCCAGATCCGGCCCGGCGACACCGTTGACTTCCGGCTCTATGTCCAGAACCACGCCGAGAAAGAGAGAGGCTGCCGGGTCCGGTTCCGATCAGTGGACGGCGTTTCCGTCGATCCCCCGGAGCGGGAACTCGTCCTGGCGGCGGGAGAGACGAAGGAGGTCGCCGTCCGGGCCGGCTTTCCCCAGAAGTTTTTGACCCATTCCCTGCCGGTCCTGGCCGATGTGGATTGGGACGGGCAGAGGCTGGGCGAGGTGGCCGAGGCCATCGCCTATTGGTGAGAGTAGGAGTATCCATATGGCAAGTGGTGGGTCCTATTCGGTGCTTTCCTCCCCTGTCGTTAGTACTTGAAGTGTCCTGTCCTGTCAGCACGTAGTCTGTCCGGTGCAAGAGGCGGGGGCATTGGAGCGGCGCCTTTCCAGGCGCCGATGCTTCCCCATTTCCGGGTACAAGATATTCCCTCTCACTCGTCTTCTTTACCATCACTGAAATCATTGATATCAATTACATGGGTCATCCGACGGAGAGGGATCATGGCCAGCATCACGATTCGTAACCTCCAAGATGGGGTAAAACGAGAGCTTCGCATCCGCGCGGCCTATAACGGCCATTCGATGGAGGAAGAAGTCCGGCAGATCCTGAACAACGCACTCAGCCAGGAGCTTTCCGCACCCATAAATCTGGCAAGCGCCATCCGTTCCCGCTTCGCACCTTTGGGTGGGGCCGAACTGGAATTGACGCCCCGCGAGCCAATGCGCGATCCGCCCCGTTTCGAATGAGCCATGCAATATGATTCTCCTCGACACAAACAGTGCTTGAACTCTTCCAAATAGAGATAATGGTCTGTTTTTATTTGTTTTATTTCGTTCTCTTCCCTACGTGAATTCCCTTGCCGTAAGCACTGCGGGAGCGGGTTGAACCGAAACCGTCCGCAGCTTTGCCTACGTATGCGGCGGGGCGTCAGGGCGCGCTATCTGCCCGCAGCCACCCGGCTCACACACGGATTCGACGGTTCGTTCGAAGGTCGCGTGCGGCGTCGCTCCATTTCGGTCGGCGCTTGATCGGCTGCCTCGGATGACGAGTTGTTCGCAGGTGGTCGCGCGCCAGCGTGCAGTGTGACGGTGATGCCGCACGAACTATGGGTATTCTCTAACCGGAAGTTCCAGACTCAGAGACTATATAACTTCTTGAGTATAAGGGGATAACTCACGAATCGGACTATTTGTCCACTGGGAACACCTTGACCAACTCCAGCGCCCGTTGTTGCAGCGGTATCGGTTCCGTCAGTCGTTGCAACCTTGGCCCGTCCGGGCCCGAGGCCATGCGGCACCGGTGACGGGCACGCGTCCCCATCTCCGCCATCAGTGTGGCGAAGCTCTGGATCGGCAGGCCCTCCTCGGTTTGCCGCTCCGTCTTTTTCCGTTTGGCCGATGTCGACGGCTGGGCTTTCAGCACCGGATCCCGTCGAGCGCGGTCCGCGGCCAAGTCGTGGTCACGAAGCTGTTGGCGCAACTCCATCCAGATTCGTCCGAGGAGGTTCTCGCCCTCGTAACGGTCGGTGACCGGCCGGGCGCCCCACCAAGGGTTGCGGGTCGAGACCTCGACGATGGGGCGGTCGCCGGTCGCGGCCAGCACCGCGTAGATTTCGGCCCGGTTGGTCTCGTGCTTCATGCGCAGCACCCAGCGGATGACGTCGCCGCGCTGGGCGTGCCAGCCGGCGTCGATGCCGAGACGCGGCGCGCGTCCGATGGGCGCCGTCGACGAGCTCGTCGTACAAATCGTTGACGATGCTGATGCGCATCTTCCGGCTGGGCGCCTTCCCGTGGTCGGCGAGCACGGCCGACAGCTGCGAGCTGAGCTGCTCGTGAAGCTCCAACTACGGGTGCACACACTTGGGGCGGGTCTGACAGGCCTCAGAGGTGGCCTTATAGCGAGTACCGGGATGGTCGGCGCATAAATTGACCGCCGGCTTGCGACATCCCGGCGGCGAATCGCCCCGGCCAACGCCGAGGATCGGCAGGACGGGCAAGAAATGTGGGGAAGCTTTCCGGGTTCCCCGTCCGAGTGCGATTAAGGGGATGAGCGTACAATATGGTGGCTCACGAGCCGCTGCAGCGCTGGGGAAAGGGGGTGAAATGGCTCGACCGTTGACGAAGACCGTACCCGGCGGCGCGTTGTATACGCGCCCGTTTGCGGTCGAGGCTCAGATCGACGAAGCTATCTGCCTCTCGCGAACCGACTTGCTGACCCGGCTTTTGATCGTTGATCGCAAGGCCCCTGGCTATCTGCGCTCCGAGTGTCTTGTCCATCTTGTTCGAGAGGGACGGCGGTCTGGCGACCAACAGCTGATGAGCGCCGTGTTGCCGATTTTGCTTGTGCGCTGCGAAGCAAATCTTTTTGTCAAGGTCCCGGACGGTGGAATACCGGACGCTGCAAGCCTTCGCCAAGAAATCCTGGAAAACCTGACGGATCTTTTCGTGACAGACGGAATGGACGACTTCCCCGACGAACTCGACTTCTACGAATGTCGGTTCAACAAATCGTTCATGGCTCTGCGTGTCGATGCGGTTCGCCGAGATGTACGGCGGCGGAATCGCAGCATTGCTGTGGTCAACCTGCCGCCATCCGAAGCGGCAAGTGCGCCAGACGCTTATGAGGATGCTTTCGCCCGAGTGTCGGAGGCCTTCAGGGTTCTCCCGACGCAGGAGAGGGATGTTTTCCGGGAGCCGTTCGTGAAAGCGATCGAATCTCTGCCAGCCGATGAGTGCGAAGCCGTCATCCTCGTCCATGTCATGGGGTACAAGGTAGAGTCCAAGGATCCCGAGGAGGAAACGGCCGCGACGCGGTGCAACTGCACGGGACGAACCATTCGCAATCGGCTCACACGGGCGGCTGCGAAGCTTTCCCGTTTTAAGGAGGACCTATGAGCCAGGCTCTCAACGCAAGCCCGCGCGCATTGCGGGAAGCCCTGTATGTCTTGTCCACAGAGCAGGACGTGCCGGACGCGAAGCTGTTGGACGACGTTGTTCGCCGGTATCCCCAATTCGGAGAAGAACTGACCAAGTTCGCGATCGTTATTGCGGTCGATGCGCTGCGCGGTGAGCGCGTCGTGGAAGATGCGGAAGCAGCGATCGATCCGAGTGCCGTCAGCCCAGCTGTCAGCTACGCGATGAGCCATTTCCAAAACCGGCTTCATGCCGTGACGGAGGGTGCGGCAGAGGCGGGGTTCACACGCGCGGATGTTGCCGATGCACCCAACCCTTTCTCGGGTTTGCCGCGTAACGAATTCCGCGCATTCGCCGCACGGCTGAACGCGAATGCCGTCTTCGTTGGCAAGCTGCGTGACCGTCAAATCGACCCAGCTACAATGACGCCAAGTTTTCAAAGACGAGTGGCAGACGAGCTGAAGGCACCGCTTGATGTCGTGGTGGCGCACTTCGGCGCGCACCAAGCAGCCCTAACCGGACAGTTTTTCAAAGCGGAAGGCAAGCCATCAACAGGGACACAGCAAAGCTTCGAGGAGGCGGTGAGAAGCTCGGGTCTGAACGAGGCCCAGCAGAAGTTTCTGTTGGAGCTCTGATCTCATGGATCCCTTCGAGACGATCCGTTTCAAGGCAGCGGCACTTCATGAGGAGTTGCTCTCGGAGGGGAAAGACCCGTTTGATCCGCTCGCTCTTATCCAAGCTGCCGCGGAATACAGGGATCTGGACCTCGTTTGGCTGCCACAGGGTGACCCGGCACTGAAGGGAGCGCGGGCTTTGTACGACGACCAGAGCGGAACGATTTGCTGCGAAGAGGAATGTGATTCCGTAAGCCGAGCGCTACTTGTCGCTCACGAACTTGGACATTCCGAACTTCACGCTGGCTCCGTGACTTGCGCCGGATCCGATATCGATCCCTCCCGGAGCACTGAGGCTGCGCCAGTTGGTTTACAACGTGTCGAGGATTATGGTGCGCGCGAGCGGCGCGAACTGCAGGCCAATGTTTACGCGCGCGAGCTTCTGCTCCCGCGCGCCTTTGTGCGCGAGCTACACCTCATGCAGAATCTGACCGCCGCCGCGGTCGCTGACCGAACGAAATTTCCCATTGGGCTAGTTCGGCAACAACTGTTCGACGCGTTGCTCCTGCCGCCGATGGTAGTCGGCGATGAGACCACACCCGAGCTACCGTTTTCACGCAAGCCCGATCCGTCCCAAGAACGCGCTGCGGCGCACCGCGGCAAGCCCTTTCAGTTACAGGCAGGGCCCGGGACCGGCAAGACGCAAACGCTGGTCAGACGCGTGCTCTCACTGCTGGCGGAGGGCATCGATCCGCTAGCGATCCTCATTCTGACGTTCTCCAATCGCGCCGCTGGCGAGTTGTTGGAGCGACTGACGGCGGCCGCGCCAGAGGCGGCCCCAAGACTCTGGATCGGGACCCTTCACGCCTTTGGTCTCGATCTCGTGCGGCGCTACTACGACAAGCTCGAGCTCGCGCAGAATCCCTCGCTGTTTGACCGCAGCGACGCGATTGAAGTCCTCGAAGAAATTTTGCCCACGCTGCCATTGGTCCATTACCGCAACCTCTGGGATCCGGCGATGGTGCTCCGGGATATCGTCGGTGCGATCTCTCGCGCAAAGGATGAGATGGTCGGGCCGCAGCGCTACCGAACGCTGGCGAAGGCGATGGAGGCAGAAGCGGCTGATCGTGATGATGTTGCGCGCATCGCGGCCGCGAAGTGCCTCGAAATTGCGGACATCTACGATCTCTATGAAGAGGCACTGCGTAGACATGGCAGCGTGGACTTCGGCGATCTGATCATGCGCCCCGCGCGGTTGCTGGAAGACGACGAAACCGTGCGCATCGGTGTGCAGCTTCGCCATCGGCACGTGCTCGTCGATGAATATCAGGACGTGAACCGGGCCAGCGCGCGTCTACTCAAGATGGTAGCGGGCGATGGTGAGCGGCTTTGGGTCGTCGGCGATGCGAGGCAATCGATCTACCGCTTTCGTGGGGCCTCCTCCGAAAACATGGTTCGGTTCGACACCGACTACCCTGGCGCTGTAGCGGATCAGCTGGGCGTCAACTATCGTTCGACGGAGCAGATCGTGCATAGCTTTGTCGCGGTGGCGCCGCATATGGGCGCGTCAAACGGCATGCTGACCCTCGAATTGGAGGCCGATCGCGGCAAAGGGCCAAACAGTCCCGAGATTCGTCGTTTCGAGACACTGGATGATGAAGCCGAGGGCGTGGCGGCGAGTATCCGCCAACTTGAGGGAGCGGGGGTGAGGCTTCGCGACCAGGCGGTCCTGTGTCGGGCCAACCGGCGACTGAACGATATTGCCTCGGCGCTTGAGGTGCGCGGCATCCCCGTTCTTCACCTTGGCAGCTTGTTTGAGCGGGAAGAGGTGCGCGACCTGCTGGCCGTACTGAGCTTAGCCGTTGACCCGTTCGGCGACGCACTGGTTAGGGTCGGCGCGATGCCGCGATATGGCCTGACGCTACAGGATGTGCACTGTGTGAGCCGATTTCTTCGGTCTCTTCACAAACCCGCATTGGCGGGACTCGTGGAGGCGGTGAAAGCACCCGGGCTGTCGACATCGGGGCGGAAAGGCATCGAGCGCCTTGCCGCCGATCTGAACGACCTGTGCTCGAGTGCCAGCGCTTGGAAGTTTCTCGCCATCTTCCTCCTCGACCATACGGACCTGGCCAAGGAGTTGGGCCGTGCCACGTCCGTAGCGGAGCGGATGCGGGCTGTGGCAGTTTGGCAATTCCTCAACTTTGTGCGCGAACAAAGCCCAGTGGGGATGGGAGTTCCGATCCAGCGCACCCTTAATCGGGTGCGGCAGCTGGTGTTGTTGGCCGAGGAGCGCGACCTTCGACAAGTCCCAGCAGCGGCGCTGCATCTCGATGCCGTTCGGTTGATGACCGTCCATGGCAGCAAGGGGCTTGAATTTGAGGCTGTGCATGTCCCTGGAATGACGGTCACGAGTTTCCCTAGCTCCAACCGTGGCGAACGTTGTCCGCCACCCAGAGGCATGATCAATAAATCTGGCGATGCCTCCCCAAAGGACGAGGCCAAGCGCGAAAGCAGCGAAATGGAAACGGGCGCTCCCCGTCGCCATTTCTGAATTGGCTCTCCGCGGGGCTTTTCCAAGAGGTCGCCAATCCGCCACAGCTTGCGCTTCCCGCAGACGCCCCACGGCTGCAGCCGGTCGAAGTCACCTGGCCAACGGATTGGGCGGTAACGGACAGTCGTCTGCGCTCGTACGAGAAATGTCCGCGACGTTTCCTTTATACGCATGTTCTAGGCTTGGGCGGCGCCCGCGAGCCCACGGCGTTCTCGCGTACGCATGATTGCCTTTACGACTTGCTGCGCTGGCTTGCCGATGCCCGGAGCATCGGCGAGCCTGACTTGGACGAGGCGGAAAACGCGTTCGAGGCAATCTGGCAAACACGCGGGCCGGCGGATCATGCCTTCGCAGCCGATTACCGCAGGCTCGCGTCCCGGCTGATCACGGCGCTACTCAAGGCAGGGGCTGGGCATAGGTTCCGCGATGCCCACCCCCTTGCCATCGACTTTCCTAACGGGCGGGTGCTCGTGGAGCCCAATGAATTGGCGGAAATGCCCGATGGCACTGTCGTCATCCGGCGGGTTCGTACGGGCTACAAGCGGAGCGACGAGTACGACCGGCTGGAATACACCCTTTACCTCCTTGCGGCCGAAAGCCAGTTTGGCGGCGGCGCCGTTGTGCACGCGCTTCATCTTACCGACGAGACCCATGAGCCCGTCGTGCTCAGCTGGACCAAGCTTGGTAACCGACAGAAGAAGAGTGATGCGATGTTGGCCGGTATCGCCTCCGGCCAGTTTCCGCCGGCGGTGGACGCCGTGACCTGCCCGCGGTGCCCTCACTTCTTCATTTGCCCCTCATCTCCGAACGGGGCGCTTCATCTGGACTGAATTCGCACGGGGTAGCCTTTCCGGGTTCCTGGTCCGCTGGCGATCAAAGGGGGTAAGGGACGAAGTTGGGCAATTCCGCCTCGCACTTCGATCCCCGGAGCGCAAGACTATGAAATCACTTGATCTCTTTTGTCAGGGCGAAGGCGTTGGCGAGACCGTGCATATCGAACTCGATCTGGACGCGACCTTCGCTGTCCTCAAAGCCCGCCTCACCGAAGAGCACCGGATCCCCCCCGACGATGCGCTGCTGTTCATCGAGGACGAGGACGAGCCGCTTGACGAGAGCGTGCTCGTCAAGGACCGCGCAACCGCCAAGGGGCTGAAAGTCCACATCCACCGCTGCCGCCAGGTCAAGGTGACTGTGATGTTCAACGGCAAGACGGCGGAGTGCCACTTCCCGCCGAGCGCCACGATCGCGCGAGTGAAACGCTGGGCGGCGGAAAAGGAGTTCGGCATGTCTGAGGACGAGGCTGGCGAGCACGTGCTGCAGGTCGCAGGCACGCACGAACGGCCGGCGCCTGGGACGCACATCGGCGTGCTGACCAATGACAAGGACGATAGCGTGTCCTTCGATCTAGTCCCGGACGAACGGGTCAACGGCGCAGCCAACGGTGTCGCGTGATCGGTCCCGATCAGAGGGCCTTCGAGGCGGACGTGGCGAAGGCCGCGTTCCGCCTAGGACAGGCGGAGGGCCGCTGGCGGCTGATCAGCGTGGCGTGGCCCTTCGCGTTCTTAGGCGTGGTTGCCAAGGACGACCGGGAATATGTGCTTCGCTTGAACTGCGCCGCTTACCCACAGGCGGCGCCGACCGGCGGCCCGTGGGACATGAAGACAAACAAGGTTCTCGCGTTCGATCTGTGGCCGCGGGGCCAAGGCGGTCGTGTCTCGGCGGTCTTCCGCACTGACTGGAAGAACGGAAGCGCTCTCTACCTGCCTTGTGATCGCGAAAGCCTCGTTGGCCACGACAACTGGCGTCACGAGATGCCATCGAAGATCTGGCGTCCCGCCGACGGAATCGTCCAGTACTTGGAACTCGTCCATGAACTTCTTCAATCCCGTGACTATGCGGCGCCTCTTCACCCAGCGGCATGAGCTGTCGTGCTCCTGGTTTCTGTGGCGTCGCCTGAAGGCAAGGCTGCGCGAACGCGGACGCCGTTGCCGCCGGGAAAGCGGGGCGTTCTTGCTTGGGTATCGTAAAGGCGGTAGCGCCCGGATCGTGGACTTTGTGCTCTATGATGATCTCGACCCGCACGCGCTCGACAGCGGCATTGTGCGGCTCGATGGGCGCTACTTCAGCGACCTCTGGGCGATCTGCAAATTGCGCGGTTTGACGGTCGTGGCCGATGTTCACGTGCATCCGGGCGGGTCGGGCCAGAGTGATTCTGACCGTGATCACCCCATGATCTCTCAGGCCGGGCACATCGCGCTGATCTTGCCGCGTTTTGCGACTGGAACTCAACCCCGGCGTGACATCGGAATCTATCGCTATCTGGGCGCGAAGCAGTGGGACACAGTGCAGCCGTCTGCGCGCCGCCAATTCTTTCACATTGGATTGTTTTAGAGGAGGGACGGGTCATGACCGCGCAGATTTCAGCAGACTCCCTTCATCGGTTGATCAAACACGCTATCGACAGCGGGGCCGCCGCGAGCGTCGCTGAGGCGGAGGCGCTGTTTCAGGGCTATCGGCTGCAAGTGGAGATCGATCCCGCTGTCATCTGCGATCCGGTGCAGCAGGCGGCGGCGCTGACGACTGTCGCCCTTGGCCGGCGTGTTTTTCTCGGTGGTGTCACGGTCACCGGACCGCTCGAGGCACCGCTGATGCTGGCGATGCCGTTCGGGCGCACATTAAGGGACGCGGTTCAGGCGCTGGGCGCCACTTTCAGCGAAGTGGCTGGAGAGACGCCAACGATTGTGATCGGCGGCGGCGCGCGCGAACGGCGAACAGGCTTTTGTGTGCGCACCGTAGCGGCGGGTTGGCGGGGTGGCATCTTGCCAGTCCATTCAGAGCTCCAGCCGGACTGTGGGGGCGCGATGCCGTTGAGCGGGATGCTTGCGGCCGGATTAGCTGTCAACGAGGCGTTCCTTTTTGTGAACGGCGGGGTGCCCGCAGCTGGACGACAGGCGTTGGGGCTTTCGTTGTGGCGCCCTGGTCGGGACGTTGACTGGTTGCAGCCTGACGAAAGCGAGCCGGCGCTGACCTATCTGCCCTCGCGCCTGTGGCTGATCGGTCTGGGTCATCTAGGTCAGGCATATCTGTGGGGTCTCGGCTTGCTGCCTTACCAAGAGTCCGCCGACGTGGCGCTGGTCCTGCAGGACATCGACGTTATTACCGAGTCGACGGAGAGCACCTCCATCCTGACCGACTCCACCATGATCGGCCAGAAGAAGGCCCGGGCGGTGGCGGCGTGGGCTGAACGGCGGGGCTTTACGACCTCTCTCCAAGAGCGGATGTTTGCCGCGGATTTCAAGCGACAGGCGGATGAACCGGCGGTTGCGCTTTGCGGGCTCGACAATAGAGCAGGCCGACGAGCACTGGACCAAGTTGGGTTCGACCTTATCGTAGAAGCTGGTCTTGGGCGCGGGTATCGCGATTTCCGCACCATGCGCCTTCACGTCTTGCCGGGCCGCCGGGCCGCCGCCGAAATCTGGAAGCAGACAAGCGAAGGGGAAAAGGTCGAGGACCGCCCCGCGTATGCCAAGCTCATGGAGGACGGTGTGCTCGATCGCTGCGGAATGACACTGCTCGCCGGAAAGGGGGTCGGTGCGCCGTTCGTGGGCTCGATCGCTGCGACGCTGGCGTTGTCGGAGGTGCTGCGGCTGCTGCATGGTGGGGCGATTTACCAGCTGATTGATCTTGACCTTCTCAGCCTCGACCAGCGCTTGGCCTCTCGGCATTCTAACGATTTTGCTAGCCTCAATCCGGGATTCACCATGGCGGTGGATGCGGCGTCAGGGCTTCTGGAGATCGGTGAGATGTGCCGGGGTTTTTGCCGATGATGACCCAGGGGTTGTCGTCCGGGCGAGGAAGGGCTGAGAGCAAGCTCACCGTGAGGGTGTCCCGTTTTCGTGGACGGTTTGTTAGTGCGGACTACGTTGGTCCTGTTTGTAATACTCCTTCTGTCCGTGGGGAGCAAGACTTCCTCCCGATGAAGGTCAATGGCCACTGACAGAGCGCTCTTTCTTTCCGTGTGGGGGCGACTGGTGGACGCGTCAGCAAAAGGGCTCACGTTGTGGGAAATCTCTGATTTTCCACAATGGGATACCGCTTAACGAGGGGGCCTCGGTCTCTGTTTCCAGGGATTTAAGAGTTTTATATGTCTCTTTGCATCCGGGGGGTTTCAGGGGGGCAGAGCCCCCCTGCCCCCTTCAAGCGTGTCGCGCGCGACGCTTGGTGCAACGATGGCGGTGCTGGCTTCGTGGTCGGGCCGCTCGAAGCCGGCGTGGGTCCTACGCCGCCTGCTGCTCGTAATGGGCCGGCGACTCGTAACCCAGCGCCGAATGCCGGCGTTGCCGATTGTAGAATCCCTCAATGAAGTCGAAGACGGCCCGCCTCGCCTCACCCGGGTTCCGGAATCGGTGACGGTCCAGCAACTCGCACTCCAAAGTCGCGAAGAAGCTCTCGCACATCGCGTTATCGTAAGCGTCCCCCACCGATCCCATCGAGGGTCGCACCCCAGCCTCCCGGCATCGCTTCCCGAAGGCAGTGCAGGTGTACTGCGTCCCTTGGTCCGAGTGGTGGATCACCTGCTTCGGCTGGCGCCGGATCACCGCCATGGCGAGCGCTTTCTCGACGAGTTCGGAGCGCAGATGCGTCTCCATGGCCCAGCCCACGACCAAGCGGCTCCAAGCATCCAGAACCACGGCCACATACAACCAGCCCGCCTTCGTGCGGACATAGGTGAGGTCCGCGACCCAGAGCTGATCCGGTCCCTCGGCCGCGAAGTTCCGGTTCACCAAGTCCGGTGCCGGACGCGCTTTCCGGTCCCTCCGGGTGAGCCCGGCCTTCCGCTGCCTCCGGCTCACCCCCTGGATCCCGGCTTCCTGCATCAATCGACCCACACGCTTCGGGCTCGTCCGTTCGCCTCGAGCTCTCAACTCGGCATGCAGGCGAGGCCGACCATAAACTCTCCGGTTCTCATTCCAGATCCGCACGATCATTTTCCGAAGCGCCTCGTCGCGGCGGGCGCGCTTCGAGGGTCGGCGCTTCAACCAGGCGTAGTACCCGCTGGGGGAGAGACCCAGAACACGGCACATCACCCGAATCGGAAACCGGGCTCGGTGCGCCTTCACGAACTCGAATCCTTTCCGGGGATCGAGCCGCTCTCCCGGGCGAACCAAGCCGCGGCTTTTTTTAGGATGTCCCGCTCCATCCGCAGCCGCTTGATCTCCCGCTTCGCCTGGCGCAGCTCCTGGCGCTCAAATGTCGTCAACCCGTCGTTGCGGCGCCCCTCATCCAGATCGGCTTGCTTGACCCACTTCCGGATCGCCGATGCCGAGGGCTCGAACTCCTCGGCCAGCGCCTCCGGTGATCGGCCTGAGCGCACCAGCCCCACGATCTCCCGCCGGAACTCCGGCGGGTACCGTCGACCCTTTCTTGCCATCGTGGATCCCTCCCTCCCCTTACTTTGGATGTGTCCACGAAAGCGGGTCAACTCCACCGCGGCCCGGGACAGCGGCACCATTCGCGCGCCGGTTTTGGCATCCCGAAGCCGCAGCTCGGCCGTCTCCAGGTCGACATTCTCCCAGCGTAGCGTCTGGTACTCGTTCGACCGGTAGCCAGTCAGGATGAGTAACCAGTTGGTCGTGACGGCCGGAAGGGTTTTCCGGGCCTTCCGCCTCGATCTCGTTCAGCACCAGACCGAGCTGGTGGAACTCCTTCTCGGTCACGATTCACGATAGGCGTTGCCGCGTCGAAGTGCGATTCCACCGCCGAGCCCACTTGCCGATCATTGTCGCCTCCGGTCTACTCGACGAGCCGGTGACGGTGCCTTGGTTGAACGGAATGTCCCTTCGGATGCGAGTCTGATACTCCAACGCGGCCGCAGAATTGTTAGCTAGATTCCCCTGCGTGGAAATTCAGGCTAGCGCAATTAGCGTTCGGTCAAGCCGAGATGATTCGGGCGGGCGGAACCTGCGGACGCCGCGTTGGCCCGAAACCGGACGGCTGCGCGCTCCGGCGTCACGCTCAGGCTGCACGATTCCACGGCGTGGCCGAACGTCCCAACCACTAAACGGATATCGTCGGTCTTCATCTCCAAGGTAACTAACGGGGAACTCGAGGAGGTTGGCGAATGGCAGTCGCGCCCGTTGGCGGAGGACTACGCGATCGTGTACTTCCACGCGGTGGGGCTGAAGATCGGCGACGAGGGCCTGGTGCGTAACAAGGCGGCGTACGTGGCAGTCGCCGAGCACTTCGTTCCGGAAATAGCGTTGTCCGGGTATCTCCCGGATTGTTCATGGGGAATACTGCGTCCCCGTGCCGAACTGTGGCAAACTGTTGGCACATCGGCGCGCCGGCATCGTGGCCGACCGCGGTGCCAGGGGACGGGCAATTGATGAGGCGATTTCGTTTGTTAGGTGGACGATCAGACGAACCTGAGCGAGCGAGCGTTCGATAGGTCGGGTAACACCGAATTGGGGGCCATCAGCAAGAATATGGAAGTGCATAGACTTGTCCAAAAGGAAAAATCGAAATTCTAGGCGTAATAGAAGGTTACGCCGAAGGTTGTTTCACGCGGGAAATATCAGATGTCCCATTTGCCTTTCCGAGTTCAATGAAGCTGACGTTCTAAGCGGTAAGGTTACCTTAGAACACGCACCTCCTGAATCGTTGAACGGATCGGTAGTTTGCTTGACATGCGAGCGATGCAACAACAACGCGAGTCAAATAGATCACCACGCGTTCTTGTCAAAGAAGGCAGCCGACGATTGGTCGTCGGGCCTAGGGGCTTCTGTAGAAGTGGATTTTTTTGGACACAGAATATCATCTTACTATATTCCCGATGATCCGAAATCCCCCCTTCCAGTTCGAGTTCGGGATCTGCGAAAGGGTTCAATTAAGATAGGTGTATTGCCGCCAAAAGAACGATTGGATTTAAGCAAGGGTATACGTTTCAGGATTCCCATGCTTCGTCATTACGAAAAAATAAGTTTGATTAAATCAGCCTATTTGATGGTGTTTTCGTTGATGGGCATTGGCGGATACCATTTCGTCGAAAACGTAGCGCTTAAGCCGATCAGAGAACAGATAATGAATCCTGAAAAGATCATTCTAAAGGGGGCATTCGTCGTCAATGGAGGTATGGTTGGAACTTCCGGAACAGAACGGGATCTGATTACCCTGTACAGAGTACATCCATCGTGTTGGATGGTTCCGTTATGGAACGACAATGTAGTCGTTCTTCCGTGTGGGGGGTCGGAATCAATAGATGAGTTTGTGTTTCCTAAGGAATCATTCTCGATACCAGTAGAAGTGTTTTCTTTTTGGGCGTCGTGCAGATTCGATTCTTCGGTTCCGATAGTCGGGTCTGTAATTGAAGAGTCTAGCGTGGAGCATGAATCTCTTGTCGGACGTATCGTTCAATCGCCCACTATAGTAAAGACAGGGGAGGAATGGCATTGGATGGTGGTGTTTCACCACAACAACCGATACGTTGCACTTCCTTGCGGTTCAGATGAAGAAAGAAAACAATCAGGAGTTGTGAAAGCAGTTGAAATGCTGAACGCAAATTTGGTTGCCGGAAGTGGAATGGACAAATCTATCCTTGCAGGTATCAATCGCGAGGAGTTATCAAAAGAACGAACCATCCATGTCGTACGAAAGGAAACGCTGAAACCGGAGAAAGATGAAAGTGGAGGATGAGTAGAGAAATAGGGTTTTGTCAACCCGTGGAATCGTCCGGCCAACCGCCGATTTCGGTGTTCGCCGATGACGGACCTCCGCGCACTGCAGCCGTTCATTGGAGTTGACCCGCTTTCGTGGACACATCCAAAGTAAGGGGAAGGAGGGATCCACGATGGCAAGATAGGGTCGACGGTACCCGCCGGAGTTCCGGCGGGAGATCGTGGGGCTGGTGCGCTCAGGGCGTTCGCCGGAGTCGCTGGCCGAGGAGTTCGAGCCCTCGGCATCGGCGATCCGCAAGTGGGTCAAGCAGGCCGATCTGGACGAGGGGCACCGCACCGACGGGTTGACGACGTTTGAGCGCCAGGAGTTGCGTCAGGCGAAGCGGGAGATCAAGCGCCTGCGGTTGGAGCGGGACATCCTAAAAAAAGCCGCGGCTTGGTTCGCCCCGGGAGAGCGGCTCGATCCCCGGCAAGGATTCGAGGCGCGTAAAGGCGCACCGGGCCTGGTATCCGATTCGGGTGATGTGCCGTGTTCTGGGTCTCTCCCCCAGCGGGTACTATTCTTGGTTGAAGCGCCCACCCTCGAAGCGGGCCCGCCGGGACGAGGCGCTTCGTGAAACGATCGTACGGCTCTGGAACGAGAACCGGAGAGTTTATGGTCGGTCTCGCCTGGATGCCGAGTTGAGAGTTCGAGGCGAACGGACGTGCCGGAAGCGTGTCGGTCGACTGATGAAGGAAGCCGGGATTCAGGGGGCGAGCCGGAGGCACCGGAAGACCAGGCTCACCCGGAGGGACCGGGACGCCCGTCCCGCGCCGGACCTGGCGAACCGGAACTTCGTGGCTGAGGGACCGGATCAGCTCTGGGTGGCGGACCTGACGTATGTCCGCACGAAGGCGGGCTGGTTGTACGTGGCCGTGGTCCTGGAAGCCTGGATCCGCTTGGTCGTGGGCTGGGCGATGGAGACCCACCTGCGCTCCGAACTGGTCGAGAAGGCGCTCGCCATGGCGGTGATCCGGCGGCAGCCGAAGCAGGTGATCCACCACTCGGACCAAGGGGCACAGTACACTTCGACGGCCTTCGGCAAGAGATGCCGGGAGGTCGGGGTGCGCCCGTCGATGGGCTCGGTGGGGGACGCGTACGACAACGCGATGTGCGAGAGCTTCTTCGCGACGCTCGAGTGCGAGTTGCTGGACCGTCACCGGTTCCGGAATCCGAATCAGGCGAGGCGGGCCGTCTTCGACTTCATTGAGGGATTCTACAACCGGCGGCGCCGACACTCGGCGCTGGGCTACGAGTTGCCGGTCCGCTTCGAACAGCAGGCGGCGTAGGACCCGCGCCGTCGTCGAAACTGGATCCGGACGACGAGATCCTCGATTCGTGAACCTTCGCACCAAGGGTCGCGCGCGACACGATTGAAGAGGGCAGAGGGGCGCTGACCCCCTGAGACCCCCGGATGCAAAGAGACACATACCACTCTTAAATCCCTACAAAGAAAGCGTTGTGACCCCCCAGTTACGCGGTATCGCATTGTGGAAAATCAAAGATTTCCCACTACGTGAGCCCTTTTGCTGACGCCTCCATCAGTCCCCCCCACCGAAGAAAGAACGCTCTGCCCATGGCCAAATCCCTGCTATTTTCGATGTTATGTTGAATGCCACATAACACTGACAATTGGCTGGATCTGGCGGCCTCGACCGGAGCCCTGAAGGGCCTGCGCAAGGACAAGTCGGCGGGAAACCTGCTGCGGACCCTGCTGATCCATCTCGGCTGCGGGCATTCCTTGCGCGAAACCGTGGTGCGGGCTCGGCAAGCGAGCCTGGCCGATTTGTCCGACGTGGCCCTGCTCAAGCGGCTGAGAAAATCCCGCGACTGGCTCTACGCCCTCTGCGTGGAACTGTTCCGGGAGCATGGCATCGCGGTGTCGAAGAGCGCCGGCTTCCAAGTGCGGGCGTTCGATGCGACGACCGTGCGCGAGCCCGGCCGGACCGGGTCGGTGTGGCGCCTTCACTACAGCGTCAACCTGCCTTCGCTCGGCTGCGATTTCTTCAAGCTGACCGCGACCGAGGGGCGCGGCACCGGCGAGTCGTTCACGCAGTTCCCGATCCGGCCGGGCGAGTACGTGCTGGCCGACCGCGGCTACTCGACCGCGGTCGGGATTCAGCATGTCGCGGCTGGCGGAGGGTCCGTGACGGTGCGCGTGAACACCGGATCGCTGCTGCTGGAAACCGAGGCCGGCCAAGCGTTCGACCTGCTCGCAGCCGTGGAAACGCTGCCGCGACCGGGGCTGGTCGGCAGTTGGAGGGTCCGCACAGTGGCCCGGTCCGGGCCACCCGTGGCGGGCCGGGTCTGCGCGGTGCGCAAGACCGGCGAAGCCATCGAAGTCGCGCATGCCAAGATCCGCCGGACGGCTCAGCGCAAGGGCAAGCAGGTCCGGCCCGAAACCCTGCGGTTCGCGCGCTTCGTCATCGTTTTCACAACCTACCCAGCGGAGAAAATCCCAGCGGCCGAAGTGCTGGAGTGGTACCGCCTACGCTGGCAAGTCGAACTGGTCTTCAAGCGCTTCAAGTCCCTGGCCCAGCTCGGGCACCTGCCGAAGCACGATGACGCAAGCGCCCAGGCTTGGTTGTACGGCAAGCTGCTGGTGGCGCTGCTGGTCGAAAAGGTGGTCCGCCATGCGCGGACCATTTCCCCCTGGGGATACGACGTCGCGACCCGACAGGACTCCCAGCCCGTGGCGTGACTTCAAATTCGCATTGAACCAAGTCACGCGAGCCATCGAACCGGCGTATTCCCTGAGACGCATGGTCGCCGAATGGCACGAAATCTCGGCGTCCTTGGCAGAACCTCCCCGGAGAAGGTCCAATCACGTTGATAGCCACTTTCCAGCCCATTAATTAGGTTAGCTCTTATGGGACTCCGTCCCCCCTTGCCTCCCCGGGTCGGCGGCAAGGATGCCGCCGCTCCAAGTCGCCGCTCCAATGCGAACTTCTTGTCAGGCCAGTCGGGCGATGATCCTTTCGCGGACCAGTGTCTGTATGGTGTCCTGAAAGACATTGAGGGTCTCACCGATGTCTTCCTCCGAGTGGGCTGCGGAGGTGACGCCTGCCGTGAAGGAGAGCACGTCGACGCCTCTGATCTGAAGGTTTTTTTGGAAGGCGGTAATGACGTTTCCGGGTATCCCCTTCAGCTGGCCGGCATCGGTGGTTCGAACCTCAGCGCGATCCGTGGCGCCCGAACCGGGGTAAGCTTCCAGGTAGACATGGAAGCCGGAAGAGTCTCCGTAGGCGTAACCGGCCACCCGCTCCCTTTCCAGAATCTCCTCCATGCCGTCGCGAAGCAGCGTGGCCATTCGGTCGGCCTGGGCCTGGGGCCGGCCGGTCGCGACCTGATTCAGGGTGGCGATCCCGGCTGCCGCCGAAAGGGGGTTGGCGTTGAAGGTGCCGAGATGTTGGATCCTCTCGTGCCGGTCGTGACGGGGATCTCCCGTGAAATCGAACAGGCTCATGATGTCGGATCGGCCCACGACGGCGCCGCCGGGGAGTCCGCCGGCCATGATCTTTCCCAGAATGGTCATGTCGGGAGTGATGCCTACGAGTCGCTGGTAGCCGCCCGGACTGTAGCGAAAGCCGGTGATGACTTCGTCGTAGATCAGCAGGACACCATGATCCGCGGTCAAGCGGCGCAGATTGCGGTTGAACTCGGGACTCAGAGGGACGCGGCCCCACGACGCGCCGGACGGCTCCAGCATGACGGCGGCGATGTCGGGATCGTTGCGGAAGGTCTTCTCCACCAGGTCCAGGTCGGCCGGAATCACGACGATGGTGTCCAGGGTGGCGGGAGGGATGCCGGCTGAGATGGAGGCGTCGAATGGAGGCATGGCGCCCTTGCCCACGTAGTCGTGCCAGCCGCTGAAATGGCCCTCGAAGCGGAGCACTTTGGTGCGGCGGGTGAAGGCCCGGGCCACCCGCAGCGCCAGCATGGAACCCTCGGTCCCGGAGCTGACGAAACGGACGCGCTCGGCTGAGGGAATCAACCGTTGGATCAATCCGGCCCATTCGACCTGGACCGGATGATCCATTCCGAAGTGGAGCCCCCTGCCGATCACCTCGCGGACGGCGTCCAACACTTCGGGAGGGGAGTGGCCCAGCAGGCAGGCCGCGTTTCCCATGCCGTAGTCGATGTACTCGTTTCCATCGGCGTCCCACATTCGGGGCCCGGCGGCGTGATCGATATAGCGGGGAAAGGGAAACGCAAATCGCAGGTCGTGACCGACGCCGCCGGCGGTGTTGCGCTTCGCCTGCTCGAACAGGGCTCCGCATTTGGGGCCCCGCTCGACGTAGGCTGCCAGCCAACTGTCGGACATGTCTGCCTCTCCTGGAGTGGTCAGTCGGCCCGAATCGTCACCCGGGTCAGATAGGGGGTGGCGTACCCCATGCCGGCGATCAGCGTGGCCCGGTATTGGAGCCACGAGTCACCCTCGTTTCGCGAAAGCCGGCCCGATTCCGGGACCGCTATCCAGGAGGCGTTCTCAAGGCTGCCGCGGTCGGGTGCGAATCGGACTAGAAGGCGGATCCGGGATTCCCGGGGGGTTTCTCCCTGCCAGGTCAGCTTAATTTCTTTCGGCCAGGAGGAAAGATCGAGAGTCGGTGAGGTGAAGGACGCCTCGGGTTTCCGGGTGGCCAGGTTTCCCACGTCCACGTTCTGCAGGAAATGCGGACCCGGCGCCGGCAGATAGGTCCGGTTCGCGACCGAAAATCCGTCCTGAGCGCCCCAGTAGAGATAGCTCTCGACGCTGTGGTTGTCTTCGCCCACCGAGAGCTTGTGGTTCACCACCAGCAGATCGGTGTGCCCGTCGTAGTCCATGTCCGCCGCCATCAGGGCCGAAGGGGACTCGCCCGGCAGGTCGGTGCGGCGCCGTCCCGAGAATCCCTCCTGACCGTCGTTCCAAAACAGCAGGACCGGAAGCTTCCGGTGGCTGCGGGACTCGTATTGGGAGACCGCCACATCGAGGGTGGCGTCGCCGTTCAGGTCCGCGGCCAACACGTCGATGGCTCCCACGGTGGGAAACTCGAACCTGGGTTTGGCCTCCAGGCCGCGGTCGTTCCCGTGGTAGATCTTGATCCAGGAGTCGGCCCGGTTCACCCCGTTGTCGCGGGAGTAGGGCCGCAGCAGGACCAGGTCCAGCCAGCCGTCGGCGTCCAGGTCCGCCACCTCCACGTTGCCGATTCCCGGCTCATCCAGTCGCAGGACCCGTTGGGACGAATAGCCGTCGGGGCCGCCCAGCAGGATCTTGCTGTAGGAACTTGCGATGTCGGCGGCCAGGATGTCCAGCCAGCCGTCCCGGTCGAAATCCAGCAGCCGGCAGTTCTGGCCCATGGTCGCCACGCCGGGAATCCGGACCTGGCGGTTGGGATCCGAGAAATTCCGGGGGCCTCCCCAGGCGAGGAAAAGGGTGTCGAAGTCAAATCCCACGATGTCCAGCCAGCCGTCCCGGTTCAGGTCGGCGATCTCCCAGGAACCGTTCTCGTTGAGGTCGAATTCGCTGCGTTTCTCCACCGCCGGACCGTCGGGAGTCCCCCAGTAGAGGTAGCTGGCTCCGGGCAGCCCGGAGTAGTGCCGTCCCGAGTTGGCCACCAGCAGTTCTCCATGTCCGTCGTCATCCAGGTCGGCCATGGCGACGCCCATGGCCATGACGCAGGGATAGCGGGAGACGAAGGCGGGAGAATAGCCGCGGTGGGGACGCCCCCAGTAGACGTAGACGTACTCGTCCTTGCCGCCGGAGATCCCGCTTCCGGTGTTGCCGAAGAGCAGGTCCTGGCGGTTGTCGCCGTTCAGGTCGCCCACCGCCACTGCTGCAGCGCCGAAGGTCTGCAGGTCGGTCCGGCGGGCGTCGGCGTACCCGTGAACGCTTCCCCAATAGACATAGGAGGAGACGTCGAGGTTGCCGTACGTGCCCTCGGAATAGTTGGCGAAGATGAGCTCCGGAAAGCCGTCGTTGTTGAGGTCGGAAACGGCCGCATCCTTGGCATTGAGAGTCGGTACGGGGGTTTCCGAGCCATCCTTGCCCCAGATGACGGCCGAGGCGTTTCCGCCGGCCAGGATGATCTCCAACCGGCCGTCCCGGTCCAGGTCCGCCAGACGGACCCTCGCTCCGCCCCGGTCCACGGTCCTCCGCAGGACCGGCCGGCGGGATTGGAACTCGAAAAGTCGCAGCTTCTTCTGAGACAGCGCCGCCAGCACCGTGGTCCGATCCCCGGTCCGGGCGGTCTCCAGAGATACCAGGCCGGGGATCTGGAACCGCGCTGCCGACTCCAGATCGGGCCCCTTCTCGCGTCCCCAGTAGACCTCGAGTCCACCCTCTTCGCCGGTGGTGGCGAAGACCAGGTCGGGGTGGCCGTCCGCGTCCAGATCGGCGATCCGGCAGCCCACGGCCCCCACCGTGAGCACGGCGCTTCGATGGCGTTCTCCATAGAAATCGGTCGACCCCCAGTAGATGTAGGACCCCGGATTCCCCCGGCCCGGCCCGGTACGGTTGGCGAAGACGACGTCCTGCCGGCCGTCCTGGTTCAGGTCGCCCACGGCCACGTCCCGGGCGCCCGCCGTGGGAAGCGCTGTGCGGGACTCGCGGCGGTAGCCGGATTCGGACCCCCAGTAGATGAGGCTGTCGGAGAAGGGGGTGTCCCCCAGTCCCGAGGAGGCAAAGACGATGTCGGGGTGGCCGTCGCCGTCCACGTCACTGAAGAGGACGGCGCTGGGGCGGTCGGCCGGAAGCCGGAGGGTGCTGGAACGGCTCTTCTCCTCCTGCCGCCACAGGTCGTAAAGGGCCAGGGACCGGTGCAAGGGCGAGAGGACCGTCCGGTAACCGCGGTTGGTCTGCAGGTAGCCCAGCGCGTCGACGCTGCCCACCATGACGTTGTGGGTGCTGGCGAAGGGGAGGTCGTAGTAGCCGTCGTTGTTCAGGTCCCAACGGCGAATCAGTTGGACGCGGCCCTTGCGGGAGACGTAGATGTCCTGCCCCGCATGTTCGAACCCGCCCGTGGAGAAGCTCTCGAAACCCTCATGCACGATCTTGTACTCGGCGCCTTGAGCGAATGCCGAAATCACGAGAATCGGTAGCAGGGTCCAGAGGGTGATTCGAGATTGGCGGTTCCGTCTTGAACCGAAATCTTCGACTTGTGCGGCCTCAGTGATAGACATTCTTCCTATGCCCAACGTTGACTACGTATACGACAAGCTGATTGTCCCTGATGGTGTAGAGGATGCGGTAGACTCCGACTCGAATTCGATTTCGGTCGCCTCCCGAGAGTTTCCTGCAACCGGGAGGACGCGGGTCGTCTGTCAGACGGTGGATCTTGGTGACAACTCGTCTCCGGTCCGTCTTGGACGCGATGGCCTCGATCTCCTTGACCGCCGATGGCTTGATCAGAACATCAAATCTGGCCACGCTGCTTCAAGTCTTTCACGACGGCTTCAAACGAGAGGTTTTCTTCGGAAGCTCTTGCCTCAAAGGCAGCCAGATCCTCTGCGTCTTCGGCTAAAGAGAGTCGGACAGCCTCGTTGACAAGGTCTGAGAGACTGCGCTCAGTTTCGATCGACTTGAGTCGGAGGGCACGGTGGATCGCAGGCTCGAAATAGACGGTGGTCCTTTTCGTTTCTCGAAGCATTCCGGCATTATGACGTTATCACACCATTACATCAAGACGTCACTTTGTTCGTTCTCATGCACGATCTCTAACTCGGCGCCCTGAGCGAGTGTCAGGGTTAAGAGAACCGGCAGAAGAACCGGGAAAGTGATGATCGTCTTCATGGCTATTGAAGCACCGGTCGGACATGTAGGAGGGGGGACTTTCCTGTCCCCCCGTCTTCCTCTTCCGCGTTGCGGGGGTAGGAAAACCCCCGCTCCCAACGTCACGGCCCCGAGGTGAAACGGCGGGTCTCCAGGGGCACTCCGTAGACCTCCTCCCCGGGACCGTATCCTCCGCCCTCGGCGCCGACATCGTACTGGTAGTCCAGGATGAAGGTCATCACGTCCGCCATCTCCTGTTCCGAAATGGTCTCTTCCAGTCCCTCCGGCATCAGGGACTGCACGCTGGCTCGAATCTCCTTGATGTCCTTCCTCAGCAGCGTGTTCTGCAACTCTTCGCTCTCCACCAGCGTGATGCTGGCCGCCGTCTCCTGGGCCATGAGGCCGGTATAGAGGCGGCCCTTCCGGTCGGTGACCACGTACTGGGTGAATTGGGGCTCCACGACCCGGTTCGGGTCCAGAATGCTGGTCAGGAGCGTATCCCGGTCCTGGTAGCCGGCCACGATGAGGTTCGGGCCGACCAGATGCCGGGTGGTGCCCAACCGATGGCACTTGATGCACTCACGGCGGTAGACCTTCTCGCCCCGTTCCCGGTCCCCCGGCAGCGTCAAGGCGGCCTGGTAGTTGGCCAGGACCTCCAGCCGTTCACCGGGCGTGGAGGTCTCGAAGAGTTTCAGAGACCGGTCGCGGATCCCCTGGTCGTCGTGGTTCATCAGGAGGTCGCGCCGTTTGGCGTCGATCTGGTGGACCGGGACCGTCTCGGACTCGATGGCGTCCAGCAGGGCCCGGGTCCATTCCGCCCGGGACAGCACTCCCGACAGGACGCCGCCCCGCACCTGGGGTGTCTGGGTGCCCCACGACTCCAGCAGGAGCGGAGCGATCTCCGGTTCCTCGTAGCCGGCCAGAGCCGCGATGGCGGCGAGCTGCACCGCTTGGGGCTGTTGAAGATCGATCAGATTCGTCAGGGCTTCCCGGACCTCTTCCAGAGTGGCGTGCCGGATCAGTCGAATCGCCGCCAGGCGTTTCTCCTCCGGGATTTCAGTGTCGGCAGCCGCCGCGAGGGCGGCCTCGAAGTGGGTGCGGATCATGCGGGTGGCTGCCGGATGGAGGTTCTTGAGCCGGGTGAAAGTCCGGCCGTTGATGGCGAGTCCCTCGGCCAGGCTCGTCACGATGGCCAACTGCAGGTCCGGCTGGGAAGACAGCGCCTCATGGGTAGCCGCCGCACGTGTCAGCCGGCGGAGTTCCGAGACGTTGCCCCGGCCCCCCACGGTCCGGGCCAACGGAGGCAGCCACTGCTCCGCCAACGGATTCTGCTGAAATTCTTCCAAGGCCGCCAGCTTGGTGAAGAGCCGGTCGGCCAGGCGCGTGCTGGAGCTCAGGACCGAGTTTCGGATCCAGCGGTCTCCGCCGTCGCTGCGGGCGATCTTCACCAGGGCCGGGAGAACCCGCCGGTCTCCGACCTCGCCCAGAGCCAGGGCCACACGCAGGCGCACCCGGGGATTCTCGTCCCCGGCCAGCTCCAGGATCTTCCGGAAGAGCCGTCCGGAACGCTTCATCCGCTGCTCCGCGTGCGGCATGGCGTGCTCACGGACCCCGGGGGAGGAATCGGACAACGCTTGGGCCACGTCCTCGTTTCTCAGGGCGCTCAACCCGTGCAGCGACCAGAAGGCATGCATCCGGGCCAGGGGACGTTCGCTCTCCTTCAGCAGGCGCCGCAGCAGCGGCACCGCGGATTTGTCCTGACGCTCGAAGATGAGCCGGTGCGCCGTCTCCCGCCACCAGCCGCCGGGATGCTCCAGGTGCCCCACCAGGTCCTGGATGCTGGCCTCCCCCAAGCGGGGAGCCGGGGGAATCTTGAAATCGAGGGGCGCCACCCTGTAGATCCGCCCGTGTTCCGAGCCTCGGGAGAAATCCAGATGCGCGAGAACCCGTTCCGGCACGTGGCCGTGCTCCACCAGCTCCCGGCACATGTCCAGCACGTAGAGAGTGCCGTCGGGAGCGTTGACCGAGTTGATGGGGCGGAACCAGTTGTGGCTGGAACGAAGGAATTCCTTGCCTTCGGGTTCGCGGCTTACCGCCCTGAAGGTGACGCCGTCGGGTTCCAGGACGCGCCGGTGGAGCAGATTGGCGGTGGCGGCTCCGGTGAAGATGTTGCCCCGGTACTCTTCCGGATACGCGTGTCCCGTGTAGACCTTCACGCCCGCCCAGGCGGCGGCAAACTCCTGGTAGTTCTCCCGGCCGCCCTCCTCGACCCGGGTGATCCTTCCCGCGAAGATCCGCCGGGCCTCGCGAATCTTGCGCCAGCGTTCGATGGGGCTGCTCCGGTAGATGGGGAGCCGGCCCTGGGTCAGCGGGTTGACCTCCATGGAACCCGTGGTCAGGTACCCGTGAAGGTCGAAGAAGAGGTAGGGGTTCCGCTCCAGGTATCCGGGCGGCATGACCACGTGCCGGCCGAAGGATCCCGCCCGGCAGACGTAGCGGTTGAACCATTCGTCGAAGCTGTACCCGAACTGGAAGGTCTGGTTGGTGAGCTCCATCTCCAAGCTCACCGGACTGAAGCGGAAGTCCCGGTTGTAGACGGAGACGGGCTCCGCGTCCGGCTGGCCTCCGGGACGAATGTAACCGCCGTTGCCGCCGGTGGAGGCGTAGATCTTGTGGTCGACGCCCCACATGATGTTGTTGAGCATCTGCTGCTCGTTGGTGACGCCGAAGCCGGTGTAGATCTGTTTCCGGACGTCGGCCTGTCCGTCGCCGTCCGTGTCCTTGAAGTAAAGAAGGTCCGGGGGCGCCGAGACGAAGAGGCCTCCCTTCCAGACCGCCACGCCGGTGGGCCAGACCAGCTTGTCGGCGAAGACCTGCGCCGTTTCGTAGGTGCCGTCTCCGTCCCGGTCCTCCAACATCCGAATCCGGCCCGTGCCATCCTCGCCGGGACGCGGCTGGCGCGGGTAGCCGTAGAACTCGGCCACGTACAGGCGCCCGTTCTCGTCGAAGGTGGCGGACAACGGTTCCACCACCTCGGGCTCGTGGGCCACCAGATCCACCCGGAAGCCTTCGGCCACCTCGAGGGCCTCCAAGGATTTGGCCGGATCCAATGGCGGGATCGGTTTCAGGTATTCGCGGAGCTGATCCGGGTTCCTGGAGATATCGGTGATCCGCCGCCATTCTTCCTGTTCCTCATCCGGACCGCTCGTGCAGGCTAAAGGCAGAAGCAGAGTCACGAGCATCAGAATCCCGTGGAGCCTGCGCCGATTCGCGGGCTGGACTGTCTGAGGCTGAATCGCAGCCCGTTGAATGCGCGAATAACAAGCTTGTCTCATGCCGATTATGATGCGCCGGATGTCCGAGGGCTGCAAGCACGGCGGCGAGTCGGGAGTGGGTTTCGGACGCTGGTGGCGTCGCGACGACAGGTGGGAATCAATCGAATTCGGCGGCGAGACTCCTCCGATTTGACCCTGCAATCGGCAACGCTTATGATATCCGGTATTGTCAGGATATCAGAGGGTAGATCATGCGTGTCTCCAAATGGGGCAATAGTCTCGCTGTACGGCTGCCCAAGGCATTGGTTGAAGACCTTGGCCTGAAACCCGGAGACGAGTTGGAAGTGGTGTCCGCGGCGCCCATGCGGATTGCCCTCGCACGGGATGAGCGACGAGCGAGGGCGGTCGAGCGGATGAGAGAGCGCGCTTGGACCCTGCCCGATGGCTATACCTTTGATCGAAATGAAGCCAACATCCGGTGACCGCGTTTCTCGACACGAACATACTGATCTATGCTCAAGGAACGGGCCTCAAGAGTGAGGTCGCCCGTCAGCTCATCCTGGCTGGCGGCACGATCAGTGTACAGGTCCTGAACGAGTTCGCCTCTGTTCTCCACCGCAAGTTCGGGCTTGATTGGGATGTGATCGCCGAGGCGGTTGCCGATTTGCAAACGGCGCTCGGTCCCGTTCGGCCCATCGGCGTCGAAATCCATTCCGCAGCAGTCGAACTCGCTCGAATGCACGGTTTCAGCTTCTACGACTCGCTGATTGTCGCCTCGGCCCTCGAATCCGGATGCGATATCCTGTTGACGGAAGACCTTCAGGCAGGGCGTCGTATCGGGAATCTTACGATCGTCAATCCTTTCCTTCAGAACGGCTGAACACGACCCTCGATGTCCCTGTCCGGCTCGAAATGTGCTGGTGCAGAGAGAAGGGGACAGTCCCGTTCTCTGCGGGGCTTCGTGCCACGGGATCAACCTGGGCTCCAAGATCCAGCGCCTTGAGGACGTGTAAGATCGGTACGGAGTCGGGGACCGAATAATGGCTGGCTCGCCGGCGGAATCTTCGGCCGGAGATTCATCCTGGCAGAGGATAGGAGAATCCGAATGGGCCACTTTCCGAAGCAGGCATTAGTTGTCATTCTGCTCGTCTGCCCTGGTCACGGCGGTGTGGGCGCCTCCTCCCAAGAACAACTGCCCAGTCAGTGCCTCACGGCGACAGGGGCGTCGGAGGAAGAGACGATTCTCGCTTTTCACCGTGAGTTGCGGTTGGCCTTGGCGGCTGACGACCCTACATATCTGACGCTGCTTTCCCGCTATCCTCTGCGCGTCAACGACAGCGGTGCCAGGATTGACATCGGAGATGCCGAGAGCTTGTACAGCAGGGCGGAAACCGTCTTCCCGGAGGTCTTGCGACGCCGAGTGCTGGACACCGGCCCCAATGACGTTATCTGCAATAGCGGTGGAATCGGTTACGGCAATGGCCTCCTGTGGGCCAAGGTTCGAAGGGACGGTGATACGGAACGATTTGAGATCTATTCGGTTAACCTGCCTGATGCCGAAACCGGTAGATCCGCAGGTGTCAGGTTCGTTTGCCGGACAACCGAATTCAGAAGTGTCGTCGATCGAAGCGCTGACGGCTCTTTCCGCTTTCGCTCCTGGAATACGCCCCGCTTGATCAGTGAGTCCCCGGATCTGGAACTCCTGTCCGAGCGGTCAGACCTTGAGGGCACGGGTGTTTGTGCGCATCGGATCTTCTGGTTTGAAGACGAAGACGCGACCTATTCGGTGAGCGGGATCGGATGCTCGGAAGCGTCCCCTCCGGACCATGCGGTTGGATTTTTCTCGATGAGGTCCGGCGGGGTCGAAGTGGAATCCGGTTGGTGCTTTTGATGGAATGAAAGACATGTCGGAGCATCACGCGACCGTGGAATGGGAACGGGGCCTTGTCGAGTTCGACTACCGGTCCTATTCCCGCGATCACACCTGGAAGTTCGAGGGCGGGGTTCGAGTCAGGGCCTCGTCAGCCCCCGAGTACCTGGGGAATGCGAACCTGATCGATCCCGAAAAGGCATATGTTGCGGCACTCGCGAGCTGTCATATGCTCACTTTTCTCGCGATAGCTGCTCGAAAACGGCTGGTCGTGGATCACTACCGGGATTCAGCAGTAGGATTCCTGGAGAAGAACGCGGACGGGAAGTTGGCCGTGACTCGTGTGGTTCTCCACCCCAAGGTCTCCTTTGGACCCCCGCCGCCATCTCCCGAAGGGTTGGAGAAGATCCATGAACTTGCCCACAAAGAGTGTTTCATCGCCAACTCCGTCCGCACGTCGGTAACGTTCGAGATTGACTGGGGAAGTTGACGAACCCGGGGATGACACGCCGGGAATTCGCCTCCTTCGGGGCGGGCAGGCGCGGCCTTCCGCCATCTCCCAGTTTGCGCGGCGCAGACTCCCGGGGAACTGTCTCAGTTCGAATCCCGGATCGATGAGAAGGCGGACGCATGTTCGATATGCGGTCCATCCAGGCCGGCGCCGGAGAGGGTGAGGCCCATCAACCCCGGCCCGGCATATCGGCATGACATGCCCCGCACAGCCTTCCGGAAAAAACCGAAGCGCCGGTAATAGGACGGATCGCCAAGCACGACGACTGCCGCCCAGCACTCCGCCCTTGCCCGTTCCAGGCCGGACTCGATCATCGCGGCGGCAATCCCCCGGCGGCGGCGGTGTGCCGCTACTGCAACCGGGGCCAGGGAGAGCGCCGCGTCCGGTGCGCGCAACCTTGAGAAAAGGGCATGGCCGATGATACGCGATGCCTCCACCGCGACCAGCGAGAACACGACATCGCCGTCCTTGCGGAGTTGCTCGACGAGGCGGGCTTCAAAGGAAGTGGGGAAAGCAGCGATCAAAAGATCCACGATGCCCTCCCAGTCGCCCCTCGTCTCAGAACGGATAACGAAATCGGTCATCGTGCTTCAAGATTTGCTGTCAATAGTAAAACTTGGTCGACAATTTTCCATTGACAGATGAATAGCTGTTCTGGGGATGCTGGAAGAGAGAAAAGGTGACTGCCCCTGTCTCTCCGGTCCGAATCCCGTGTTTGATCCTCACCCGAGGGTAGTGTCTCAGATCGAACCCCCGGTCGATGAGAAGGCGGACGCGTGTTCGATACATGGTCCTTCCAGGCCACTGCCGAAGAGGGCGAGGCCCATCAGACCCGGCCCGGCATACCGGCATGACATGCCCCGCACTGCTTCCTGGCCAGAACCGAAGCGCCGGTAATAGGACGGATCGCCAAGCACGACAACTGCCGCCCAGCAGTCCGCCCTTGCCCGTTCAGGTCCAGCCTCGATCATCGCAGCGGCAATCCCCCGACGACGACGGCTTGCCGCTACTGCGACCGGCGCCAGGGAGGGCGCCGAGTCCGGTGCGCACAATCTTGAGAAAGTGGAGCCAATGGAGAAGGTAACGGTCCCTTCACCTGATTTTTTGCCCGAGTTATGTGGGATCGAAAAGCTGGTCCAAGTGCAGGAACAGGATTCGAGAGTACTGAAAGATCCAGGGAGAAAAAAGAATCAGATCTCCCGTGATCACAAGCGCGATTGTCCCTAGCGAGAATCCCTGCCACCAGAGATAGGCAGCAGGAGGAGCGCCCAACAGAACCGCCAACCCGTAGGCGAAGTACAGGGCACCCACAAAGTACCCTGGTTCCTGACGTTCGAATCTCAGGTCGCAGACGCCGCAGTTCCGCCTCATACGAAATGCCGAAGCGAAGACCTGCCCACGCAAACATCGCGGACATCTGCGTTGAAGGATCGCTTTGAATCTCATCCAATGTTGAATTTGCCTTTGTTTTAGCGTCGGCTCCGGGTCCGCTCCGTGGGTGGCGAACTACCGGGGCGACACCCGCTCACCCTCCGCGGATCTGGGGCTCTATCCAGATCACGAACTGCGGGGGAGACTCCTGGGTCGCCACCGTGTTCGAAGTGCTCCAGCACGAGCAAAGAGAGAAGGTGACCGTCCCCTTTGCCCGCCGTCTATCGAGTCACAACTTAGTGCTCTCGAACGATCACGAAATCGACTTCGTACATGTGAAACACGGCCCGGGCCATGCCCAACTGCCGGTACGCTTCCTGAGCGGTACGGTTTTCCGTCTCGACATACAGCCGGATTCCGCACACGCCGCGGTCCTTCGCCAACTCCAGAACGTGGGCGTAGAGCTTGCGCAGCACCCCTTGGCGCCGGAATTCCGGGCGCACGTAGACACTTTGAAGCCACCAGAACATGCCGTTCCTCCAGTCGCTCCATTCGTAAGTCAGCGCCAGCTGCCCGGCCGGGCCGGACTCGGACTCCGCTATAAAGTAGAGGCCCAGTGATTCGTCACGCAACACCGCGGCAACCCCCGCTCTCAGCCGGTCCTCGTCCAGATGCACTCCTTCCGACTCCTGCGCCAGACGCGCGTTGAATTCAACGACGGTTTCCAGATCGGATATTGCTGCGGCACGGATTTGCATGGTCACGAGGATAGTACATAGAACGGTTGGCTACACTCAGAGCCGTATGCTGCGATCGTGGGCGTTACTTGATTGGAGAGAGCAACTGTCCCCTGTACCCGTCCCCTGTACCCGATGTATCGTGAAGGTGGCATCATTTCAGAAATCCAGTCGGGGGATCATCCACCATCCGGTGCTCTGAGACAGTAAGGAGGCCAAAGATGAAGTCATTCCCGATCCAAGCCGTCTCTTTGATCCTGGCAGGACTGATCTCCCTGCCGGCGTATGCGGAGGTGATCCCGGGACGGTGGGAGAAGGTCGCGGTCTTGGAAATGGCATCACCCATCACGGTGGAACTGAAAAACGGGGATCGAATCAAGGGCCGGTTCCGAGGCCTGTCGTCATCGGATCTGGAACTCCTGAGCCCCGCCGGGCGGGCAGTAATTCCGAAAACGGATATTCAGGCGATTACCCGTCCTTCGAAGGATGGGTTGGGCGATGGCGCCTGGAAAGGAGCCGCCGTCGGAGTCGCAGTTGTTTTCGGGGTCTCCTTGATCGGACTTGCCGTTCGCGGAACTGGGGGTAGTGCAGATGATGGCGTGTTGGAGGGGGTGGTGGGAGTTGGTGTTTCTGCGGGCATTGGAGCCGGACTGGGGATCGCTGTCGATGCGGCGTCGAAAACCGGCGAATTCGTGCTCTACGAAGCTCCCGAAAATCCTTAGGGTTGAAAGAGAAGGTAACTAGCCCCTTCTCCCGTGACGATGGGTTGGGCCAGCAGACGATTTATTTTCTGGATTGTGAGGGCCCCTCCTTGGGGATCGGGATCAATCGGAGCGTCCTGAGCAATGAGGATGGAGGGAAGGGGGCCGCCGTTCGCTTCAGACCGTTCCCGGGCAGATCCGTTTTCCGGTCGCGGCATCGAAGAAGAGGAGGTTTTCCGGAGCGATCATGATGGAAATGGTCTCCCCGGATCGGACCGAAGAGTTGGGGTCCGCGGCGACACTCAGCCTCTGACCCCCTTTTGCCGAGCCGTAGAGGAATTTCTGGCTTCCGCGGTTCTCCACCAGTTCGACCTGCAAGCGAATGTCGCTACTGCGGGAGACACGCGCGGCCTCCGGACGGAAGCCCAGGACGATGGGTAAGGTCGGACCCGGGAGGCGGTCGTCCCGATTCAGACGGGGCAGGCGCAGGGAGAACTCCCCCCGAAAGGTGCAGGCGCCGTCTTCCCGGACCAGCTTCCCGGAAACGAGATTCATGGGCGGGGAGCCGACGAACCCGGCCACGAACAAGTTGGCCGGCCGGGCGTAGATCTCTTCCGGTGTCCCCGTTTGTTGCAGCGCCCCGTCCCTCATCACGGCGATGACGTCCGCCAGCATCATTGCCTCCACCTGGTCGTGGGTCACGAGGATGAAGGTGCCGTTCAATTGCCGTTGCAGCTTCAGCAACTCGACCCGGGTCTCGGTTCGAAGCTGGGCGTCCAGATTGGAGAGCGGCTCGTCCAGCAGGAACACCGCCGGTTTCCGCACGATGGCGCGGCCCAGAGCCACCCGTTGCTTCTGTCCCCCGGATAGCTGGCTCGGATAGCGTCCCAGCAGATCGTCCAGGCCCAGGAGCCGGGCGGCGGCCCGGACCCGGTCCCGGCTTTCGGCCGTCGGCACTCCTCGCATCTTCAAGCCGAACGCCATGTTCTGAGCGACGCTCATGTGGGGGTAGAGGGCGTAGGATTGGAACACCATGGCCAGATCCCGTTTCTGGGGAGGCAGGTGATTGACGACCTCGCCGCCGATGAGGATCTCGCCGCTGTCCGGTTCCTCCAGCCCGGCGATCAGGCGCAGCGTCGTGGATTTGCCGCAGCCGGAAGGCCCCAGGAGGACCACGAACTGGCCGTGTTCCACCTGCAGTGTCAGGTCCGACACCGCCAGGACATCTCCCGAGTAGGTCTTGGTGACCCCCTTCAGTCCGACTTCAGCCAACGGTTGGGTCCTCCTTCATCCCTTCACTCCCGAACTGAGGAATCCGGATACCAGGTAACGCTGGAAGAACCCGAAGAGGAGGACACTGGGAAGACTGACGATGGACGACGCGGCCATCAGCTGGGCCCAGGTCGACTCCCCCAGGAACCTGCCGGTGAAATAGGCGTGCACGCCGACTGGGGCAGTATAGGCCGCCGCTTCGTCCATGATCACGAGGGCGAACAGGAAGTCGTTCCAGGACAGGATGAAGGCATAAGCGCCCGCAGCCAGCAGGCCCGGGATCGACAAGGGGAGGACGATGTAGCGGAGCACCTGGAGCAGACCGGCTCCGTCGACGTAGCCCGCCTCCTCCAGGTCGCGTGGAATGGATCGGTAGAAGTCGCGCAGGACCCAGGTGGAGAAGGGGATGGTGAAGGTGGCGTGGACCAGGATCAGGCCTGCAAAGGAGTTGTTCAGCCTCAGCTTCACCAGAATCAGGAACAGGGGAACCACGATGATGATGGACGGCACGGCGTAGCTGACCATGGTGAACCACTGCACGGAACCCTTGCCGCGAAATTCGAGGCGGCTCAGGGCGAAGGCCGCCGGCGCCGAGACCAGCAGCGACAGCACCGTCGTCGAAGCCGCCACCAGCAGGCTGTTCGCCACCCAGTTGAAGAGATCGGTCCGGCCCAGGGCCAGACGGTAACTGGAGAGGTCCAGGCTTCGCGGCAGGGCGTCTCGCAGGTCCAAGGTGAGGAAGTTCTGGGGGTCCCGGAAGGAGGAGAGTACGATCCAGAGAAACGGGAAGAGAATCGCCAGGGTCATGGCCAGCGCCAGAATCGCCAGCATTCGAGAGCGCCGGCGCCGGGCGGCGGAGGCAGCGGAGATCGTCGGTCCGGCGCCAGAGCCGGGAACTCTTCGGAGACCTGTGCCCATCAGGTTCTCCGGGACTCCCTGGTGAACGAACTCCACGCCAGCGCCGCCAGCGCCATCAGGCCGGCGGCGAAGATCGAGACTCCCACCACCGCCGCCCGGCCCGTGTCCAGAGCCTTGAACTCCTGGGTGTAGAGCAGTAGAGGCAGGGTCGTGGTCTCACCCGCCGGTCCGCCCCCCGTCAGCAGGAAGGTGATGTCGAAGAGGGAGAAGTTGTAGATTCCCGAGAGCACCGCCGCCAGGGCGATGGAGGGCTTGAGATGCGGCAGGATCACATGGGTGAATTGAGCTATTCGGCCGGCGCCGTCGACCCGGGCCGCTTCCATCAGTTCGGGAGGCAGCGATTGGAGAGCCGACAAAATGATGACGAAGACCAGCGGCAGGCCCTTCCAGGCGTGGGCCACGATCACGCTGGGCAGGGCCAGCGCCGGAGATCCCAGAAACGCGATGGGGGCGTTCAGCAGCCCCAGGCCGAGTCCCAACTGGTTGAACAGCCCGTAGTTGGTGTTGGCCAGCCACAGGAATGCGGCGGCCACGGCAATGGTGGGAACCGCCCAGGGCAGCATCAGGGCCGCCCGGCAGAAGCCGCGGGCCGGGATCGCCTGGTTGAGCAGGATCGCCGCCGGAATGGCAATCACGAGCTCCAGGAGAACCGAGAACACACCGATGGCGAGGCTGTGCTTGAAGGCGTCGAAAAACGCGGGGTCCAGGAGCCAGAGATAGCCCGCCAGGGTCGGACCCGAACCCGGTTCGGGCGAGAGGCTCCACCAAGCTGCGGTGATGAAGGGGAGCACGACCACGAGCGACAGCAACAGAATGGCAGGAGCGGTCAGGACCACTCCTGCGATCTGCACGTAGACGCTGTGCTTCAAGTCTGCGGCACGCATCCGGGATCCTGAACTCCAGGAGCCTGCGCCGCAGAAATTGATCTACTGCGAAAGCGGTGAATCGGTCCATATTTCCTCGATTTCTCGGCGAATAGAACGACTATGCACCTCAAAATCGAGAAAATCCGGCCTCGATTCCCCACGTTCTCGCTACGATCATTCCTACGACGCAGACTCCTAGGCAAGTGCTTTCCGCAGCACCGAGTCGGCCCATTCCAGGACCTCCTCGGGACTCTGGTCGAAGACCACCAGGCGGTCTCCGATCTGTTTTTCGATGTCAGTGGCGATCAGGACTCCGGAGTGCCGGGAGGGACCGAAGTACCCGGTCGAGACGATCCCGGTCTTCTGCGAAATCCGGCCGACTTCCAGGTACTCCCTCACCGCCGCGATCCTGGAGTGATTCAGATACCGGCCGGTCCAGGCGTCTTCCAGCATGGGAACCCACCCCACCACGGTTCGAGTCAAAAACTCCTGGAAGTTCTCCGGCTCGAGGAGGAATCCGACCATGTCCTTGGCGAGTTCGGGTTGCCTCGACCGGGCCGGCAGGGAGAGAGCATTGAAGTCCAGGGACGCTCCCTTGGCCCCGGGCTGGATGGGGTACGCGAATGCCCCCTGACGTTCCATGTCCTCGGGGACGAAGT
Organism: Acidobacteriota bacterium; assembly: GCA_965231825.1. Lineage (GTDB taxonomy): Bacteria > Acidobacteriota > UBA6911 > RPQK01 > JAJDTT01 > JAJDTT01. Next base: position 1,903,361 of record OZ246889.1, read on the forward strand.
CGGCGGCGAAGCTGGTGGTGGTGAACATGTGGGCCACCCGGCCGTCCAGCATCAGCTCCCGGCTCTCCAGGTCGCCCTGGGCCATCGAACCGGGCGGGGAGTATTTCCCGAGCTTCTTGTAGAAGGCCCAGGCGCGGAGCGTCTCGGGCCGGTCCAACGCCAGGTTGTCCCCGGCGTCGAAATAGTAGGCCCCGTGGGTCCACATGGCCGTCTTGAGGTTGAACGTGTCGGCGATGTACTGGTTCGTCAACAGGAAACCGTAGCGGTCGGGCGGATCGTGGAGGGCGGCCACGTTCTCCAGCAACTCCTCGTGCGTCTCCGGGGGACGCAGTCCCTTGGCGGCGTAGAGGTCCTTCCGGCAGTAGATGAAAAAGGGGAAGCCGACGAAGGGGACGGAATAGTAGGTCCCGTCCACCCGAATCCCGTCCAGAACCTGCTGCGGGTAGCGGTCCAGACCGATCCGGGACATGAGGTCGTTGAGGGGGCGGACCAGCCCTTCGAGGCCGTAGGCGTAGAGGTTCTGATTGTAGGTCCAGAGGATGTCCGGCACGCTGGTCCCGGCGCGGTGCGCCGCCTTGAGCTTGACCGTGTCCTCGTCGTAGGGGACTGTCAGTTGCTCCACCCGTAGCTGAGGATGGGCGGCCATGAAGGCGTCATGCCACCACCTCTCCGAGGCCAGTGCCGCGTCCCGGGTGTCCGGACTCCAGGTTCGGAGGGTGAGCCGGTCCGGATCGCCGTCCGGCGCGCCGGACGGCCCGCAACCGTCCACGAAGGGCAGCGCCGCCGCTGTTCCCGCGGTCATGACCCCGCGTCTGAGCAGTTCGCGCCGGGTCAATCGGTGGCTGGAACCCAATTCTCGTCCTCCAGTGCGGCGGGCCGGTTGTCGGTTTCCCCAGTATTGCAGATCGGAAACCTCTGAGCCGACCACAACGTGGATGCTGTCCTCTCTTCGGCAGAATTGTCTATGAATAATAAAAAATGGCCCATTTATTTCTATTGGTAGAAAAAAGAGCGTCTGTTTCGAGGTGGAAAAATCGAATGGAGATGCGCCGTGAATGAACGAGGGTACCCACAAGGGGCGCCCCTACGGGGATATGGCGGCCTTCGCCCCGATGCTCGTCTCTCTTGCCTCTTTTCTTTTTTCTCTTTCCTTTTTTCTCTTTCCTCGTTCCCCCATGTAGACTCCTGATCAACGAGATCGCCTGCGCCGCGCGGCGACGTGACTGATCCCATGCCCTCCCCTCCCGGGCGAGCCCGAAAGTAGGTGTTCGAAATGTTTGGAGACTCCACCCATATCGTTATCGGCATTGCTCTGATCTCCCTGGGCGCCTTTATTGACGGCGGGCTCGGGCTGGCCCTCAAGTGGATCCGGGTCTGGAGGTGGGAGCACCTCTGGATGGTCTACTCGGTCATCTCCTTCTGCTTCATGCCCTGGATCCTGAGTTTTTTCACGGTCAACGACTTCATGGGGGTGCTGGCGGAAGCGTCCGGCCTCGATATCTTTCGGGTCTTCATCTTCGGCTTTGGTTTTGGATTCGGGGCCGTCCTCTTCGGACTCGCCCTGAAAATGGCGGGCATGGGACTGAGTTACGCCATCGCCACCGGGTTGGGGGCGGCGGTCGGGTCCCTGTCTCCCTTGGTGCTGCTCCATCCCGAAGAGGTCTTCACCATGCAGGGACGGATCATCATGGGGGGCGTCCTGCTGGCGGTGGTCGGGGTCGTGTTCTGTTCCTGGGCCGGGCACCTCAAGGACAAACACATGGCTCCGGCGGACGCCGGATCGGCGGGCGGCGAGGTCAAGCAGTGGCGGCTCGACATTCACGTCAAGTACGGGGTGATCGCGGCCGTTCTCTCGGGCCTCCTCAACCCCATGATCAATCTGAGTTTCGCCTACGGGGCGCCCCTGGCCGAACTGGCCGAGCAACGCGGCACCCTGCCTTTCCTGGCTTTGAACGTGATCTGGGCCATCGGGATGACGGCCGGCTCTCTGGTCAATGCGGCCTACTGCGCCTACGTCATCACCAAGAAGGGGACCTGGGGGCTGTTCTTGCCGCCCTCCCGGGACTACGTCATCGGCCTGGGCATGGGACTGCTGGGCCCCATGGGACTGCTGCTTTACGGGGTCGGCACCTGGAAGATCGGCAACCTGGGCGAAGTGATCGGGTTCCCCATGCTCTCCTCCATGGGTATCCTGAGCGCCAATCTCTGGGGCGCGGTCAGCGGCGAATGGGCCGGGAGCGGCAGGAAACCGCTCAAAGTCATGGGCATCGCCGTCGTGATCCTGATTTCCGCGATGTTCGTCCTGGGGTGGAGCGGCCACTTGGCCGATACCTGGGATAGCGGATAAGGTGGAGCCGACGGGAGACTGAACCCCGCGACTAGTACCCCATAACACTTAAAGTTGTGGATACAGGCTCTTTAGCTTGATCCGTGCATCCTCCGTCTTGAACTGCCAGTCGATCTCGGTTTGCCGTTGGTTCCGATCCGCAACCCAAGCCCCGATCTCCCGTTGCATCCCGGCCAGGCTTGGAATCCGCCGGTCCAGGCATTGTCCGCACAGCGCGCTCAATTCGATTTCTGCAATGTTGAGCCAACTGCCGTGCTTCGGCGTGTGGTGGATTTCCAGTCGTTGTGCCAGTTGGCGAGCGTGTCGAGGCTCGTAGGTCGCGTACAGCGATTCGATTCCGTGCGGGTTCAGGTTGTCCATGACCAGGACCACCCGCTCGGCCTCCGGGTATCGCCTCTCCAGCATGCCCTCGATCCACCGGGCCCAATCCTGTCGCGTGCGCCGCTCGGCCGCCGCCACATGGCAGCGGCCGGTCAGTGGCTCCACCTCCAGGAAGATCTGCGCGACTCCGTTACGCACGTACTCATGCTCGACCCGCTGCGGCCGGCCGGGCGCGACCGGCAACGGCTCCCGCACTTCTCCGATCAACTGCTTGTTGGTCTCGTCCATGCAGACCACCGGTCGACGGGGGTCGTAGGGACGGGCATAGACTTCTAAAACGTCCTCCATGCAGGCTATGAATGCGGCGCTGCCCCGGGGCGGGATCCGCCAGTACTTCTTTCGATGAGGCTGCAATTGGTTTTTTTTAACGTCCGCTGCACCGTCATCACCGACACCCGCTCGACCCAGCCCAGTTCCACCACTTTCTCCGCCAACAGGCGCAACGTCCAGCGCTGCCGTCCCGGCGGGGCCGGGGAGCAGGCCAAGGCGACCAGGCGGGCCTCGAACGCGCCGTCGAAGATCACTTTCCGCGGCGGCCGCACCCGCCGCTTGCGCTCCAAGGCGAACTCCAACCCCTGCTCCACAAACCGCCGTTTCAAGTGCTCGATCGTGCGCGCCGAGACGCCCAGCGCCTCGGCCACCCGGGCCACCGTCCATCCCGGCCCTTCCGGCCCGCGGTCGCACAACAACAGCGCCCGCGCGTACAGGAACCGCTTGCCGGTGGTCTTGGTCGCGGCCCGGGTCAAGGCCTTCAATTCTGTGCGCTCTTCCACAGTGAGCGTGACACGATAGCGTGGTGCCATGAGAACTCCTCCTTCCGAGTCCTCCAGCCTCTCACCGTAGTATACGAACAACTACATGTTATTGGGTACTAGATTCCCCCGGACGCCAGCTTCCGTTCCAGGAAGAGTTTCTCCACCTCGCTGATAGGGTGCTCCAAGATCTCCTTCCGGCACTGGTTCAGGACCGGACAGCCGGCCAATTGCTCCAGGTTCCAGTCGCGGACCAGCTCGCCGGCCTTGATGCGGCCGAGCATCTGGCGCATTCGCTCCCGGACGTCGTCGGTGACCACGTCGCCGGTCTTGGTCAGGGCTAGATAGGTGGCGGTGGGCGATCCGAAAGCGACCGCCTGGCCGAAGGGCATTCGGCAGATGGACTCGACGAGGAATTGAATTTCGTAGAAGGTCTCGCCGTAGGCCTTCTCGGCCGAAAAGCCCGCTTCCACCAGCACTTCGAAGGCGGTCAAAAGGTACTTGATCATGCCGCTCAGGCCCGCGGTTTCGGCAAAGAGATTAACCGCGACCTCGTCGCCGAACGTGGTTTCGGTGGCGCCGAAGCGCAGGATGCCGATCCCCATGGAGACGGCCAGCGCCAGCTCGTGGGCCTGTCCCGTCACGTCCTGATGGACGCCGAAGTGACCGAAGACCCCTTGGCCCCGGGCGTAGCGCTCGCGGACGATGGCGCCCACGCAGGTAGGAACGGACAAGATGACGTCCAGGAAGTCGGGTGGTGTGATGAGCCCGAAATGCACGGCGTATCCGCTGGCGAAGACCAGCGTATGGTCCTCGGTCAGATTGGGTCCGATATCGGCTTTGTAGACGGCGGGCTGGACCTCGTCGGGGATCAGCATCAGGATCACCCTGCCCCGCTGGACGGCTTCGGCGATGGATACGACCTCGAACCCGTCGCTCCGGGCCTGTTCCGCGAAACGGTCTTCGACGTTGCCGATGATGACGTCGAGACCCTGGTCCCTCATGTTCTGAGCCTGGGCGTGCCCTTGGCTTCCGTACCCGAGGACCGCGATCTGGCGATCCTTGATCAGCCGAAGATCCGCGTTCTCCTCGGTGTAGAAACGATCCCGTTTCAAACTGCTTTTCGCTTCTGCCATTGTGCTAACCTTCCCGGATTGGAGCGGACAGGAACCGGACGAGTCGCGGTCATTCACGACCCCGGTACGAAACCTGATCCACATTAGACGCCCGCCGGTTGGGGATGTCAACGGGAGCGAGAAGAGGTTGGAATGAAGATTGTCGGCTATGGCGACCGGTTCAGTGTTCAGCAGGGCCAGACGATTCGGTTCATGGTCAGTTGCCAACTGCCCACCTATCGGGCCCGGATCGAGCGCCTGATTCACGGCGACGACAACCCCAAGGGGCCCGGCGTCAAGTCCGAGCCGGTGGCGGCTCCCGCGAACGGGGAGTACCCGGGCCGGGTCCAGGAGCTCCATCGCGGCTCGTATCTCATGGTCGCCGATCCGTCGGCCCTCGACTTCGCGGACGGGTTCGCGGTTCAGGGCTGGATCCGTCCCACGACACCGGACAAGGGAGGGCAGGGGATCCTGACCCAGTGGTCCGAATCGGAACAATCAGGTTACGGCCTGTTCCTCGACGGGGACCGGGGTTTGAGTCTGTGGATCGGCGACGGTGACGGTCGGGTGGAGAAGTTCCGGACGGAAACGGCATTGACACCGTCGCAATGGTACTTCGTGGCGGCCACCTGGGACGCCGCGGAAGGCAGCGTGCGTGTTTGGCAGGAGCCCCTGACCCGATGGCCGAGAGATCGGTCGGAAGCGGTGGTGAGCGACACAGCCGCGGGGGGCGGCCTCGTTGCCCGTTCCTTTCCACTCCTGATGGGAGCCTGCTGGAAGCGGCCGGACGGATCCCGGGCGCAGGTGACGGGGCATTTCAACGGCAAGATCGACAGTCCCTGCCTTTACGGACGGGCCCTGGAGCCCGGTGAGATCGAGGGGCTTAAGCGGGGTGGGCCGCCCGGTGCCGCTGGTGAGGGTTTGCTGGCGGCATGGGATTTCTCGCTCGGCCATTCCGGACGAGAGGTCACGGATACGGGGCCGCACGGCCTGCACGGACAGACTGTGAACCTGCCCGCGAGAGCCGTGACCGGCCACGACTGGACCGGGAACGAGGTCGATTTCAAGGCGGCTCCCGCCGAGTACGGGGCGATCCATTTCCATGACGACGACCTGGAGGATGCCGGGTGGGAGGTCGACTTCGAATTTGCAGCGCCGCCCGACCTCCCCAGCGGTGTCTACGCCGCCAGGTTGACCGCCTCGGACGCCGAGGACCATATCCCTTTCTTCGTCCGGCCCCGGAAAGGCACCACGACTGCCGACATCGCCTTCCTGGTGCCCACCTTCAGCTATCTCGCCTACGCTAACCAGAAGTTCAACAACCCCGACCGGATGGAGGCCAAGGGCCTGACACCCGGCTCTTCACGGCCCGCGGACCAGTTCATCGTCAATGAGAGGCTCCACAGCCTGTACGATCTGCACACCGACGAGAGCAGCGTCCATTACTCCTCCCGCCTCAGGCCCATCGTCAACATGAGGCCGTGGCACCGTCTGCCCCCGCTCTCCTTGGGTGCGGGTTCACCCCATCAGTTCAGCGCCGACTTGCACCTGGTGGACTGGCTGGAGGCCAAGTCGTACCGCTATGACGTGATCACCGACGAGGACCTTCATCACGAAGGTGTCGAGCTGCTCTCGCCCTACAGGGTCATCGTCAGCGGCACCCACCCCGAGTACTGGACCCGCCAAATGAGCGACGCTCTGCAGGCGTACCAGGCTCGCGGAGGCCGCTTCATGTACTTGGGGGGGAACGGCTTCTACTGGGTGACCTCCGTCGATCCGGAGCGGCCGCACGTCATCGAGGTGAGACGCTGGGCCGGCACCAGAAGCTGCGAGGCCGAACCGGGGCAGTATTTCCACAGTACGACGGGTGAGCTCGGCGGCCTCTGGCGCTTCCGGAACCGGGCGCCGCAGAAGCTGGTCGGAGTCGGAATGGCATCCCAGGGGACTGGATCGGGCCGTCCCTATCGCCGCCGGCCCGGCAGCTTCGACCCCAGGGCCGCCTTCATCTTCGAGGGGATCGGCGCGGACGAGTTGATCGGCGACTTCGAGTCACTGGCGTTCCGACGCGGGGCCGCCGGTTTTGAGCTCGATCGATTCGACCCGGCCCTGGGCAGTCCGGCCCACGCCCTGGTGCTGGCGACCTCTTTCGGCCACTCCGTCGGTTACCAGTGTGTGCTGGAAGATCTCCACGATCTGAGCGGCCCTCTGTTCGGCGACGAGAATCCGTTGGTCCGATCCGACATGGTCTATTTCGAAGGGCCCCGGGGCGGAGCCGTATTCTCGGTGGGATCGATCGCCTGGTGCGGCAGCCTTTCCTACGACGGTTACGACAACCCGGTGTCGCGCATCACCGACAACGTCTTGCGCCGGTTCGCTTCCTAGCCGCCGAACTCCGTGGCCCCCGATCCCCTCAGGCGAGGAGTTCAATCGCCTGCAGAATGGCCTTGATATAGCCGTATCCGAAGGCGAACCCTTGCTTGGCGCCGGGATCGTCCGGGTGGAGTGGCACGTGGTCGGGCATGACCATGTAGGGGTAGTCCACCCGGGCCAGCGTCAGAGCCAGTTGCACCATGTTCATGTCCCCTTCGTCCGGCCACACCTCCATGAAGTCGTCCCGTCCACCGCGGATGTTGCGGAAGTGGATATTGAAGATCTTCCCGCGTTCTCCGAAGTAGCGGACGATGTCATGGATCTCCCGGTTCGGATCGAGGAGCATCTCGGCGGTGGTTCCCAGGCAGAGATTCAGACCATGGAAGGGACTCTCGTGGAGCGAGACGAACTTCTTTAGCCCTTCGGGCGTTCCCAACACTCGGTCCACGCCCTGAAAACCCTCGGGAGGAACCCCCGGATCGTGCGGATGGCAAGCGGCGCGGACCTGGTATTCGTTGCAGACGGGGATCACCCGCTCCAGGAAGTAGTCGATCCGCTCCCAGAAGACCTCGGCGGGCACCGGTCCCGCCCGGGTCAACGGTGGCTCTTGCTTGGCCTCGCTCAGTTTCCACGTGCTGTAGGAGGACCGGCCTCGGCCTTCGGGTGTGCGTCCGGTGCGCATGGTCCCGAGAATGCGCAGGTTGTACTTGAAGCAGGGCACTTCGGCCCGGGCGCAGGCGACGATGAGATTCTGGACGTACTCGATCTCCCGGTCGCGGTCGGGATTCTCGCCGAGGAGAATGCCGGCCCGCGGATTCCGGTCGATGTGAAGGGGCGTCATGAAGGGCACCCCGATCATGTCCATGCTGAGACCGTGCCGGGCGCAGAGTTCCTTCTGTTGGGCGATCTCGTCGAACTCCCAGTCTCGCCGGGGTTCCCCCTCCTTGACCGGAGGCCAGCCGCAGCAGTGATCGACGCCATGGCGTTTGAAGAACTGGAGCATCTCGGGAGTGGTGCTGGAGCGTTGGGTTCCGACGTGCATCTTCAGAGGCTTCCGGATCGCCTTGGCGCTGGTAGGTGAAGCCCCGGGCGGTCCGCAAGCCGCGAGCCCCGAAATCGCCGTCAAGCTGCTGGAGGTGGTCAGGAAGTGTCGCCGATCCATGTGAGCCGTCCTTTCCAATAGACCGCGGGGGGGCGAGTCGGAAGTGGCGGCCGTCCAGCCGCCGACGCTTGTCCCGTCCAATCGACCCTGGCGCCGGGTCTCCGGATCTCAAGAAGTGCGGCCTATACTACTATGGAAGACGGTGGCGGCCGGGGTCAGGTCAGCCGGAACGGTTTCGCGGTTTCTGGAGATCTTTATGGTGATGACACTTTCGGGCAGACGGGCTGTGGTGACGGGCGGTTCGCGAGGGATCGGGTTCGCTGTGGCCCGGGCCTTGGTCCGCGCAGGCGCAGGGGTGATGATCTGCGCCCGGAACGGAGGAGACGTCGAAGCGGCGGTCGATTCCCTCCGCGGTTGCGGCGCGGGGGCGGTCGTGGGGCAAACCTGCGACGTCAGGGACCCGGAGCAGGTCCGCGCCCTCATCCGTTCCTGTGTCGCCCGGCTCGGGCGGATCGACATTTTGGTCAATAATGCGGCCGCCCTGCGCGACTTCAAGAGCGTGGAGGAGATGTCCGTGGAGGAGTGGCGGACCACCATCGGCACCAATCTGGACGGTGTCTTCTATGGCTGTCACTTCGCGGTGCCGGAGATGAAGAAGACCGGGGGCGGGTTCATCATCAACATCAGCAGCCTCGCCGGCAAGAACGCCTTCGCCGGAGGATCAGCCTACAACGCCTCCAAGTTCGGATTGACCGGACTGAGCGAAGCCCTGATGGAGGAGGTCCGGCACGACGGCATCCGAGTCGCCTACATCATGCCCGGGAGCGTCAACACCAAGTCCCGGTCGTCGCAGGATGGGAGAGGGGACGCTTGGAAGATGGCTCCCGAGGACGTGGCGGAGGTGGTCATCAGCACTCTGAGGCAACATCCCCGGTGCCTGGTCAGCCGTGTCGAGATGCGCCCGTCGAAACCCCGTAAGAAGTAACTCCGGCCGGCTCAAAACCCGTCACCCCAGGAAGGCCTTCAAGGCGCCGGTCTCCAGCGTGCGCGTCAGCCGGAAGACACCGGCCGGCCCGGCCGGATATCCCATGTAGACGAAAACGTGCTGGACGCCGCGCTCGGAATCGATGACGGTGGCTCCCGGGTGGAGGCCGTCGATCCTGCCCAGTGCCTCCCGGCGTGCGAACAGCGCGCAGTCGAAGCGCCAGCGAGAGCTTCCTGAAAAGAAGTCCCCCGGGTCGATACTCCAGATGTTCAGGGACATCTTCCCCGGGTGGGGACGTCCCGGCCCGCTGCCCGCCCGCGCCGACACCACCGCCTCGATCCTTCCGGTGACCGGATTGAAATCGATGTCGGCCGTATCCTGCCGCCCACGCCGGCCGGCGACGCGGATACCGGAATGCCTGGATTTGAGGGGAAGCCATCCTCGCTCGGACCAGAGTTGCGCGTAGACCGACGTGTCCGTCCGCTCGTCGTAGGAGGCGGGATCGTAGCTGCGGGTCACGATGGCCAGCCGTTTCCCGTGCAGCAGCACGACCGGCTCGGCCGGACGGACGGAGGAAGGAAGGGGCTGCTCCTCCTCGGCCCAGGTCCGACCTCCGTCTTGTGAGTAGCGGAAGTGGATCTTGTCGGCGATGCGGACACTTCCGCCCGTCGTGTCCGGCGGATGCAATCCCTCCTTATACTGATCGGTCACGAAGTTGGAGTGTCCCGCCACCACGAGTCCGTAGGCCGGGTGCCCGAACAGGCGCGGACCGATATAGAGCACCGGACCCGAAGTGGTGTCCTCCCTCATGGCGCGGGAGAAATGGACCCAGTTCTTGCCCCGGTCGTCGCTGCGAAAGACGCCGTGGTCGCTCACCAGGACCACTCCGCCGCCGGGCGCCGTCCCGATGGCGTTCAAGTGGATCTTGTAGCCGAGCGTCGGATCCTGGTCGCGGGCGAACTTGTAGCGGTGGGCCAGCGGGATGTGACCGCCCCGGTAGCGGTCCTCCCTTCTCATCACCTGCCGCAGGTCGAAAGGCTCGCTCCAGGTCTTCCCGCCGTCCGTCGATCGCACCACCATGGTGTAGCTGTGCCGGTCGTCGGTGCGCTCCAGTCCCTTCCAATGTCCCGGAATTCGGCGGTGCACCACGATGAGCGTGTCGCCGGTTCGGGCGGCGACGGGCCAGCCGAAGTGGTTGTTGAGGGCGCCCGGATCGGGAGGAAGACTGACGGGAGCGAGTTCCATCAACCCCCGCTTTCGAGCTTCTTCCAGTTTGGCCAATTGGTGGGGCGGCATGCAGAGCAGGTGCTCCACAGCCGACTCTGCGGTGAGGGCCGAGACGGTACCGCGGACCGCGGAGCAGCTCACCGTCCCTTGCGCGGTCAGCTGAATAAACCGGCGCCGGGAAATCATGGGCGGCCTCCTCTTGCGGGCAACTAGCGGTGCCTACGATAATGGGAGGCAAAAGAGTTGGTGTCAAAGCCGGAACCGGGCTTTGAGTCGGCTCCCCGCCCGGCGGAAAGGATGAATCATGACGGTCACGGCACTCTCGGACGATCAGGTCGAAAGCTATCGGAGAGATGGTTACCTGCTGCTGCCCGAGTTCTTCGGAGCGGAAGACATGACAGCAGTTGATCAGGCCATCCAGGAGGTGTCGGAAGCGGCGTTGGCGAGTGGTGACTGGAGCGCCGTCCTGGAACTGGAGCCCGAGCTGCAGGATGGACGTCCGGTGCCGCGACGGATTTACGAACCCTTCGAAAGGCACGAGACTTTTCGCAGGATCGGGTCCGAGCCGCGACTACTGGATTGCCTGGAACCGTTGATCGGTCCCAACTTCGCGGCGCAATACAGCAAGATCAACATGAAGCCGGCCCGGGTGGGATCGGTCGTCAAGTGGCACCAGGACATGGCTTACTTCCCCTCCACCAATGACGACCAGGTGGCGGTCCTGGTCTACGTGGACGATGCCACCGAGGAGAACGGCTGCCTGCAGGTCCTGCCGCGGCACCATACCCATTTCTTCGATCACACGGGGGCCGACGGCCGGTTCGCGGGGATGGTCACCGAGGATCTCAGCGGTGGCCGTTTCGGTCAGCCGGTGTCCTTGGCCGGCCCTTCCGGAAGCGTCATCCTGCTCCACTGCATCACGCCCCACGCGTCGCTTCCCAACCGGTCCGAGCACCCGCGGCGTACCCTGATCTATGGATACCAGGCCGCCGACTGCTATCCGATCTACTTCGGAGAAATGACGTCGTACGGCATGACTGGCCAGATGCTGCGCGGCAGGCCGTCCCGTTTCGCCCGTTTCGGGGGGCCGCCTCCTCTGATTCCCTCCTACGACGGCATGTGGAAATCGCTCTACCAACTGCAGGAGGAGGCCGAGGTCGAATGAGTTGGTCCCCAGTGCGGCACACTCATCGCTTTCGGTTTCGCCGGACCTGCCTCCGGTCCATCTGTCTGGTCTTTTTCGGTGCGGTGTTTTCTGTCCTGCCCTCCGCCGCTCAGGATCCTCAGGCTGAGGAAAGCGTGGATCCCTTTGCCAAGTGGCTGAGACAGGACGTGGTCTACATCATCTCGCCGGAAGAGAAGGCCGTCTTTTCCAAATTGACCAGCTCCGACGAGAAGGAGAATTTCATCGAGCAGTTCTGGCGCCGCCGCGACCCCGAACCCTCCAGCTCGTTCAATGAATTCAAGACCGAGCACTACCGCCGCATCGCCTACTCCAACGAGCGGTTTCATAGCGGCGGCATCCCGGGATGGAAGTCGGACCGGGGCCGGATCTACATTGCGCTGGGGCCTCCCACGTCGATCGATCGCTACGGTGCCGGGCAGACCTACTACCGGGATATCGAGGAGGGAGGCGGGACCACTGCGGTCTATCCCATGGAGAAGTGGTACTACAACCACGTGGAGCACATCGGGAGCGGAATTGAGATCGAGTTCGTGGACAAGACGATGACCGGGGAGTATCGGATGGCCCTGAGGCCGGAGGAGAAGGACGCTCTCCTCTACATGGACGGAGGGGGCCTTACCCTGTTCGAGCGAATGGGCCTCGACACACGGGCGGGGCGGATCCGCGCCATGGACCCGATGCGGTCGGTGGGCGGCGAGTTCGATGCGGTTCACAAGCATGGGGAGAATCCGTTCCTCAGGCTGGACCGGTTCTTTCGGCTCCAGCAGGCGCCCCGGATCCAGTTCAAGGATCTCAAGGCCGCGGTCACCACCAACATCACCTACGACGAATTGCCGATCTTCGCGGTCAATTCCTACACTCGGCTGACCGGGAAATCGTTCCTGGTCCCCATCACCGTCTTTCTGCCTCTGAACGAATTGGCCTATGAGCCTCCCTCCGCCGGCGCCGCGCCTCGGGCGACGGTGCATTTGTACGGTTCGGTGAAGAGCATGGGAGGCCGGATCGTCAGCGAGTTCGAGGAGACAATTTACGACGACCGGCAGGGCGCCGTCTCGGAGGAGAGGGAACGGAAGACCTTCCAGAAGGTCCTGCCGCTGCCTCCCGGCATCTACAAGCTCGATCTGATCGCCAAGGACCTGGGGAGCCGGAAGATCGGACACCTGCAACAGCGGCTGATGCTGCCGGTGGCGGTGCCCAATGGGCTCTCCCTCTCGTCCCTGGTGCTTTCGGACATGATCGTTCCAGCCGAGGGGGAAACCCTGCCCAGCCCCTTCGTCACGGCATTGGGTTGGAAGGTGTACCCGGCGCAGGGCCGGCGTTTCAGTCCCGGCGAACGGTTGGGGCTCTACTTCGAGGTCTACAGCTTCGACGTCGACCAGAGCCGCGATCTGGCCGACTTGGACATCACGGCGACGATCATGAATTCCAGGGGAGAGAAGCTCATCGACGGTCCGGCCACGCACCTCTTTTCGCGTTTCAGCGACCGCGTGGCCGCCGCGCTGGTGTTCCCGCTGGACGACATGGCGACCGGTGACTACACCCTGCTGCTTCGGGTCGAGGACAAGATCCAGCAGCGAGACGTTCGGGACCGGATCAACTTCAAGATCGTCCCCAGCGATTCCTGAGCTTTGGCGGAGAAAACGCCGGCGCCCGCCGCCGGTCAATCCGGGAGGTTCCAATGACCACGGAGGAGAGAATCCGCCGGTTGAAAGTGGACGGTTTCTGTGTGATTGAAGGGGTCATTCCCAGCGACCGTGTCGACCAGGTCCGGAAGAGCGTGGTGGAAGCCCAGGCCCGCCGCCACGCAGAGGCCGAAGCGGAGCTGGCGGCGACCCGGGCCCGGGGGCACCGGGTCGGGGTCATGGGCGTCGCCAACCTCCGGCAGGTGATCAACGAGACCCAGGCCTTCGCTCCTTACCTGGCCAACCGGCGGATCCTGGATCTGGCCGAAGCCTTCTTCGGTCCCTGGGTCCGGATCTCCTGCACCGACTGCGTGATCAACAATCCGGGAAACGGGCGCGGCTATCTGCACGCGGACTGGCCCTACAATCGAACCAACGCCTCTCACGTCCAAGCACCCTATCCCGACGTCATGATGCACATCTCGACCATCTGGATGTTGTCTCCCTTCAGCGCCGAGACCGGCGGAACCCTGGTGGTGCCTGGTAGTCACCGGACCTCCAGCAATCCGGCCGGCGGCGGAAACTCGGTTCCTGAAGATGACCCCTACCCGACGGAAATGAATGTCTGCGGTTCCGCCGGGAGCGTCTTCGTAAGCGACAGCCGGCTCTGGCATGCGGTCGCCCCCAATCGGAGCCGGGAGCCCAGGGTAGCCATCCTGATTCGCTACGCCCCCTGGTGGTTGAACCTGAATCCCACCATGGTCGGCACGCCCGAGCACACCGCCATGGTGGTGGAGACGGGCGGAAAGAACTACGAGCTGCCGCCGGTGCGAAAGAGCGTTTACGAATCCCTCCCCGAGGACGTAAAGCCCCTGTATCGGTTCTGGGTGAGATAAACGTCTCGTTGTCTTGACAATGGTTCCAGGGTGCATTCAAAATATTCTCAACTTTTTTCCAGGTTTCCAGTTTTCTCTGATTTCCAGTCTTCTCTGGCCGCCTGATCTTTCCGGGGAAACGCCCTCTTTGCGTTCCCAACATGACTCACCTTTCTGGAGACATATCAATGACAAGGAGAAACTCACAGGTCGTTCTGGCGGTGGTTCTCGTGCTGATGGCCACTGCCGGTGTCCTGGGCCAGCAGATTTCGGGCACCATCACCGGTAACGTGGCAGACACCTCCGGCGCGGTGCTTCCCGGAGCGGAGGTCACGGCCACAAATACGGCCACGGGCGTGGATTCGGTGGCGGTGGTCAATGACCAGGGACTCTATCGAATCCCCAACCTTCCCCCCGGCGTCTACGATCTCACGGCCGCCCTTCCCGGTTTCAAGACCACGGTGATCAGTGGAATCGAGGTCCGGGTGGACAGCGTCGTGAGACGCGACGTGGCCCTCGACGTGGGCGCCATCGCCGAGCAGGTGACGGTGGAGGCGTCCCGGAACGTCGTCGAGTCGGAGGAGCCTTCACTGGGTGAAGTGGTCGGTGAGACGGAGATTCTCGAGCTGCCTTCGGGCGAGAAGAATTTCATGACCCTGGCCAGCATTGCCGCCGGAGTGACGCCCGAGCTTCCCACCGGAGAATTCGGTTCTTCCTACGCCAACCGGAGCAACCTGCAGGTGGCCATCTCGGGCCAGAGGCACGTGTCGACCAACGTCCTCTTCGACGGCATTCCCAGCAAGGAGTTCTATATCGGACTGGTGGCCACGGTGCCGGCGGTGGAGACGTTACGGGAGTTCAAGGTCCAAAAGGGTTACTTCGCCGGCAACTACGACAATGCCGCCGTCATCAACGTAGTGACCAAATCGGGCACCAACGAAATTCACGGCACGCTCTGGGAGGCGCATCAGAACGACAACACCAACGCCCGCAGTTTCTTCGACGTCGGCAGCCCGGAGACCCTGCGCAACCAATACGGTTTCGAGGTAGGCGGTCCGATTCTCTCCGACCGGTTGTTCTGGTATGGAAGTTACGAGGGGATTCGTGGGCGGGAGTCCGGAACCGGGAGAGGGAGCGTTCCCAACGCCGGATGGCTGAACGGAGACTTCTCCGACCTCCTCCCCGGCACCCAACTGGTCGACCCCATGACGGGAAACCCCTTTAACAACAACCAGATCCCGAGTTCTCGAATCGACGGTTTCGCTCAGACCTGGATGGAAAGGGGATTCATTCCGGGTCCCACCCATCCGGGCGCAGCGCTGAACTACATCGGCCCCACGCTGACTGTCGTGGACGAAAACAAGATGCTGGTGCGCTTCGACTACGCGGCCTCCGAAAGCGACAAGTTCTTTGGCCGCTACTCCTACAGCCGGTCGGACCGGCTGGAGGACCGAATCATTCGGGAGGACTCGACGCGCCCGTTGCACGCGGACAACATGGTGATCGATTGGGTCCACGTCTTCGGTCCCGCACTGACCCTCAACCTCAAGGGAGGCCTCAACCGGGTGGATTTCTCCGCTGCCGGCCGGTCCCAGGACACGGAGACCGATTGGGGTCAGGTCTTCGGCGTCAACAACATCAACGCGGTTCCCGTGTGCAACCGCGTCCTGTCCCTGGGCATCGGCGGAGTGGGTGGCTTCGGGACCTGGAGCAACAACTGCGAAGAGCCGGTTCAAAAGGATCAGCACTACCTGGTCAACGTGAACTGGATCGAAGGCAAGCATCAGGTCATGCTGGGCGCCGAGGTGCGAAGAAAGCGCCAGGATCTGGCCATCGTGAGCGGCCACGCCGGGAGATTCAACTTCAACAACAACTTCAGCGGAAACAACTTCGCCGACTTCCTCTTGGGGCATCCGAGCAGCATCGACGGGGTCAACTACCAGAGCCCGGTCAAGAAGCAGGCCTTCTGGTACAACGGCTTCATTCAGGATGACATCAAGCTGGCACAGAACTTCACTCTCTCCCTGGGAATGAGGTATCAGGTCTACCCCTGGGAGACCGACGAAGACCACCTCATCATGCTTTTCATTCAGGAGGGTGACGGAAGCACGATTCAGGCCACGCCGGACAAGCCGAGATTGGTGGACATCGACGGGAATGACTTCGCGCCACGGATCGGCTTCGCCTGGACGCCGGGCGGGCGCGACGATCTCGCCATCCGCAGCAGCTTCGGCGTCTTCTACGACGACGTGCCGGGCAACGACCGGGGCTGGGACTCTATCGGACCCAGCGTGGGCGTCGGCCAGAACTTCATCAGCGACCTCCTGGCCCCCACCCTGAGCACCAGGGGCCAGCTCCCGGACCCCCCGGCCATCGAGCCGACCTCCATCATGGGGCCCAACGTCTTCTTCATCATGAACAGCGAGACCCAGCGGCGGGATCCCTACCAGCAGGTCTGGACGCTGAGCATGCAGAAGACCTGGGGAACCGACCTGTTCACCGAAATCGCCTATGTCGGATCCCATGGGATCCACATGTCCAAACGCCGGAACCTCAACGTTCTTGCCAATGCGCAGCCGCCGGAATGCGGGGCCGAGTGCCGGATCTCCAAGCGGCGCTTCAAGAACTACGCCTGGATCCTCACCGACCAGGGCGAAGGCCAAGCCTATTATCACGGGTTGGAGACCAGCCTGCGCAAGCGGTTGAGCGGCGGCTTGAGCTTCACCGCCGCCTATACCTACTCCAAGTCGCTGGACTGGGATTCCTTCGACAACAAGGGGGCCCGGGCCTATGTGCCGGGCAAGCCGGACAAGGGCCGCAGCACCTTCGACGTGCGCCAACGTTTCGTCACCAGTTTCATCTACGAGACGCCCAAGATGCGGGATATGAGCACCTTCACCCGAATTCTGTTCGGGGGCTGGCAGCTCTCGGGGATCGGGAGCCTGCAGAGCGGATTCGGCTTTCATCCCACGACTTCGTTCGATCCTTCCAACACCGAGCAGATCGCCACCAACAAGCGGCCCGACCGCACCTGCGACGGAAACGGGGGAGGGTCCATCAACCAATGGTTCAGCACCAGATGTTTTCGGATGCCGGCGCTGGGTACCTTCGGCAACAGCGGCGTCCATTTTCTGGACACCGACGGCTTCGTCAATTTCGACTTCTCGCTGGCCAAGAACTTCTACATTCCCCAGGTCAACGAGGAGAGCAAGGTCCAGCTTCGGTTCGATTCCTTCAATTTCTTCAACAACGTCAACTTCGGCAGACCGGGAAGTCGACTGGAACGAACCAGTTTCGGCGTGGTATCGAGCGCCCTGCCCGGACGGATCTTCCAGTTTGGACTGAGATTTTCATTCTGAATGGGGCGGGTGAGGGGTCTTGACCCCTCACCCGCGTTTCCGATAGATCCAGATCGTCAAGACCGCCTGTGAAAAGGGATAGAGCCTATTGAAAGACTTTATTCCTTCCCCGGACGCCTGTTTCCGAAACTCAGGCTTCAGGCCGATTCCGAATCCCGAGCCCCAGACGGATGACTCCCCTGCCGGCGCTACGGACAGGTGTGGAAATGCCTCCACGTTGGTGGTGATTCTCTTTCTCGTGCTCGGCGCCGGGTCCATCCTCCCGGGCCAGGATCGGGCCCAGGCGCAGGCGCTCTATCGGAACGCCATCGCCTTGCTGGAGTCGGGGGACTACGCCGGTGCCGATGCAAAGATCCGGAGGCTGCTCGCCGATTTTCCGGAAATCCCCCAAGCATTGAACGTGGCCGGGATCATCGCCGATCTGCGAGGCCAGCCGAAGCGGTCCATCGAATACTTCGAGCGGGCAGTGAGCCTCCACGATGATTTCATCGACGCTCGAAGCAACTTGGCCCGCCTCTACGCCAAGACCGATCGTCTCCAGGAGGCTCGACGCCAGTTTGAGCAGGTGCTCCGGCGGAATCCGGCCCATCTCCCGTCATTGAAGGGATTGGCCAGCTTGCTCTATGACGTGGGTGACATCGAGGCCGCTCTGGAGAACACCGTCCGGGCGTTGCGTCAGGCGCACGAGGACCCGGAACTTCTCCTGCATCTGGCCAGGACCCAGTTCAAGCTGGGCACGGAGGCGGAGGCGGCGGTAACGACCCGCCGTTTGCGCCGGCTCTTCGCGCACGACGGCGAAGGACTCCATGCCCTGGGGTTGATGCTGCTGGACAGTGGCCGCTATTCGGACGCCGTCACGATTCTCCGCGAAGCGACGGAACTCCAGGGTCGGGATCCCGAAATCGTCAGCTCCATGGGGATCGGTTACGGTCTGGCGCGAAAGGTCAATCAGGCGATCTCCTCTTTCCGGGAGTCCATAAGGCTTCGGCCCCGGGATCCCCAGGGGTACCTTCACCTGGCCCTCGCCTACGGAATGCAGGGGCGCTTCGACGAAGCCTCCGCCGAGCTTCGCAAGGTGTTGAGCTTGGACCCGAATTCCACCGACGCGGCGCACCACCTGGGCGTCAGTCTCTACAAGCAGGGACTCGAAACCGAGGCGGAAGCCTACTTCGAGCAGGTTCGCCGGCGGGAGCCGGACCGCGTGGAGACCCTCTACTACCAGGCCCTCATCCGCTTTCAGGAGGGTGACTACGCGGGAAGCCTGAGTCTCCTGAGCCGGGTTCTGATCTTGCAAAATGATCACATTTCCGCACACTACAAGGCGGCGCAGGTCAACGCCAAGCTGGGGCGCCGGACGGAGGTCCAACGGCTGCTCCGGGAATTCAAGCGGCTGGAGCTGCAGCAGGAACGTTCGCGCAAGGAGAGATTCCACATCTATGCAGGGGTTGGCGACGACTTCTCCGTCTTTGGATCGAAGTAGGACGATCCGGCTCCGGACCTGGATCTCCTTGCCGGCGATGCTGCTTTGGACCTGGCTGCCGGCGGCGCCGGTCCAGTTCGCGGATATTACGGCGGAGGCGGGGATTCGTTTCCGGCACTTCAACGGGGCCACCGGTGAATTCTATTTCCCCGAGATTGCGGGACCGGGAGCCGCCTTTCTCGACTATGACCGGGACGGCGACCAGGACATCTTCCTGGTCAACGGATCGAGTCTGCCGGAGCCGAAACCGGCCACCGACCCCAACAGTCAGTTGTATCGGAACGACGGCGGCGGGACGTTCACCGAGGTCACGGCCCAGTCCGGGATCGATCTCAGGGGACTCTTCGGCATGGGCGTGGCGGCAGGAGACTACGACAACGACGGCGACCCGGACCTGTACGTCACCGGCTACCTGAGAAGTGTTCTGCTGGTCAACAACGGGGACGGAACCTTCATCGACGGGACCGATTCGGCAGGAGTCCGGAACCCGGGGCGCTGGGCCACCAGCGCCGGATTTTTCGACTTTGACCGGGACGGTTTCCTCGATCTCTTCGTCTGTAACTATGTTGTGTTCGACATGGAAGTGAACCCTCCCTGCTCCGGCGGCGGATTCCGGTCCTATTGTCATCCCAGCGCATTTGAGGGGGACCCCAATGTTCTCTATCGCAACAATGGCGACGGGACCTTCTCCGACGTGAGCGAAGTCAGCGGAATTGCCGGAGCGCGCGGGAAGTCGCTTGGGGTCGCTTTTGCCGACTACGATCAGGACGGTTGGATGGACCTGTTCGTTGCCAACGACACCGTGGCCGATTTCCTCTTTCACAACCAGGGGGACGGAACCTTCCAGGAGGTCGGTTTCGTGGCCGGAGTCGCCTACAATGAGGATGGTCATGCCCGCGCCGGAATGGGAGTGGACTTCGGCGACTACGACGGAGACGGACGGTTGGACCTGATCGTCACCAACTTCACCTCCGAGGGAAATGCGCTTTTCCGCAACACGGGGGACGGTTCGTTCGCCGAAGTCACGCGCCACACCGGCATCCGCAAGAACAGTTTCCTGAAGGTGGGCTTCGGCGTTCGTTTCTTCGACTATGACAACGACACCGACCTGGACGTGATGGCCGTGAACGGGCACGTGATCCCCCGTATCGCCGAGTACCGGGACGACACCAGCTTCCCCCAGGTGAAGCTCCTCTATGACAATCGGGAAGGGAAGTTCCGGGAACGGTCGCGGGAGTCGGGGGACTGCTTTTCGGTCCGGAACGTGGGGCGGGGAGCGGCCTTTGCCGACATCGACAACGACGGCGACGTTGACGCGCTGGTGACCAACAACGCCGGCGGTGTGCAGCTGCTCCGGAACGACGGCGGCAATCAAAGTAATTGGCTGCTACTGAAGCTGGTCGGCACCAAGAGCAACCGGGACAGCATCGGGAGTCGCCTCACCGCCCACATCGGCGATCGGATCGTCGTGACCCAGGTTCAGCGGGCGGCCAGCTATCTGTCGAGCCAGGATCCTCGGGTGCATCTTGGGTTGGGTGAATCCTCGGCGGTGGATCGCCTCCGGATCGACTGGCCGAGCGGCCGGACGCAGGTGCTGCAAGCGCTGCCCGGCAACAGGATCCTGACCATCGAGGAAACAGCTCAACGTTGTCCCTGAAGGGAGCTCTCAGCATGAGTAACACATGGAAACGCCGGGAATTCCTCAAGTCGTCCCTCATGGCGACAGGAGGGATGTCTTTCTGCAGACCGTCGCCATCCCTGCGGACCCGCCCCTTCTTCCGGCGAATGGACATTTTCGTCGCCGGCGCAAACGGGATTCGGGAATATCGAATTCCAGCCCTGGTGACGACGACGAAGGGGACGCTGCTGGCCCTCTGTGACGCTCGGGTGGAGGAACCTGGAGATGCCCCCAACAACATCGATCTGGTCCTGAAACGCAGCTTGGACCAGGGTGAATCCTGGTCGGAAATGACCGTCGTCGCGGATTTCCCCGGGCGCCGGGCGGCCTGCGACCCCTGCATGCTGGTGGATGGGCAGACGGGGAACGTCTGGGTGATCTACGATCATGTCTGGCCCGATTCCGAGTCTCTGGAGCGGGCGAGTGAGAGCCTTCCCGTAGGCGTGAAACCGGACCAAACCGGCCGCATCATCACGCTGCACGCCATCGTCAGTGAAGACGATGGACAAACCTGGTCTGAACCCGCGGACATCACACACCAACTCACCCGCGAGGGCTGGTTGGCCGTCATGGCCGCTCCGGGCCGGGGCATCCAGACGAGAAGCGGGCGCCTCATCCTGCCCTGCTATTCTCGACGCATGGAGGGATCCGGCCACCAGGGAGATTTTTCGTCGGTTGCCTATAGCGACGACCGGGGCAAGAGCTGGGCACTGGGGTCGGGTGCCGGACCCGCCACCAATGAATGCCAAGTCGTCGAATTGGCGAACGGAGACCTGATGCTCAACATGCGGAGCTACCATGGAAGGGAATGCCGGGCCGTCACCACGTCCAGCGACGGAGGTGAGACCTGGTCGGAGCTGAGACACGACACAGCGCTGATCGAACCCCGCTGTCAGGCGGGTTTGATCCGACACGGCGCCGGGGCGGCCCGCGACGTCAAGGATCGGCTGCTGTTCTCAAACCCGGCCCACCGAAAGGAGCGGATCAACATGACGGTTCGGCTGAGTCTCGACTCGGGGAAGACCTGGTCCGACTCCAGAGTCGTTCACCCGGGCCCGGCGGCGTATTCGTGTCTCACCGTGATGGAAGACGGCACGGTCGGCCTGCTGTACGAGAATGGCGCCGGCAGTCCCTACGAGCGGATCAGCTTCGCTCGATTCAATCTGGAGTGGCTGGCCGGCGGTCCGGATAGGAGGAATGAACCATGAAATTAGCGCTGATTCAGATGGAGAGCGCCATCGGCGGACTCGACGAAAACATTGCCCGGGCCTCACGCTTCATCGACGAAGCAGCTGGCGAGGGGGCAGAGCTCCTGGTCCTCCCGGAGTTCTGGAGCACCGGATATTTCCCCTTGGCGGTGGATTACAGCTTCTACGACTTGGCCGACAGCGCGGACGGGAAGGCCACCTCGGCGGTACGGGAAAAGGCGCGGCAGCACCGAGTCCACGTTGCGTCGACCATCTACGAGCGCCAAGCTCCCGGCCTCTTCTACAACACGTCCATGATGGTGAATCCGAACGGCGAGGTCGTCAGCAAGTACCGGAAGGTCCACGTCCCGGCCCGGAGAGGCCTGGAAAAGCTCTTCTACCGGGGCGGTTCCAAGTTTCCCGTGGCGCCGGTCGGCGAATGGCGGGTCGGCACCATGCTCTGCTATGACACTCTCTTGCCCGAACCCGCCCGCTGCCTGGCCCTGAACGGGGCGGAACTGATTCTGGCGCCCTTCGGAGCCTCCACCACCGAGGGCGGGATCTGGGAGCACATGATCATCACCCGGGCGTTCGAAAACGGCGCCTATCTGGCAGCCTGCAATGCCGTCGGAGAACTCCACCTTCCCGACGGCGGCACCTTCATTCTGGGCGGGAAGAGCATCATCGTGGATCCCGAAGGCGGGATCGTGGCCGAAGCGCCGGCGTCCGGGGAGACGGTCATTTATGGAGATATCGGTTTGGACCGGGTGAACGAGGTCCGCAACCGTTACTTCATGTTTCGGGATCGCCGGCCGGATGCCTATGAGGTCATCACGACGGCCACGGAAGACATCCCGGGATAGGCGGAACTTTCCACCGGGCCGCCGGGGATTCCAAGAAGATTCTCGTCAGCGGCCGTCAGTCGCGCCGGTCGGCGATGAACGGCTGGAGCTCCCCTCCTTCCCGGAGGCGATAATGCCGGTCGGCGCCGACGTCCTGAAACCTCTGGACCTCTCCGCTGGGCCACCGGACCATCAGTAGCCGCACACGGCCAGCGGAGGCCAGGCCGAAATGGACCCGCAGGTCGTTGCTAGCCTGGTAGCTGGAGCCCCCGGACACCTCCCGCATCTGTCTCCCGCTCTCGGTTTCTATGGTCACGCGGGTTCCGATGCCGCTCCGGTTCGAGCGCACGCCTTCCAAGGCCAGAATCAGCCAGTGCCGGGCGCTCTGAGGCCCGTCGTTCCTCAGCAGTGACGGGGCCTCGTCCAGGTTATTGATCCCGATGTCCAGGTCCCCGTCATTGTCGTAGTCGGCGAAGGCCGAGCCCCGGCTGGAACGGGGTCGTGCTCCTCCTCCGTCGAAGGCGCCCTTGATCTCCTGGAACTTCCCGTTTCCGAGATTCAGGAAGAACTGGTTGCGCTCCAGGTAGGTCGACCCGATCTCGTAGTCATCGACTTGGGGATAGATGTGGCCGTTGGAGACGAACAGGTCTTCCCACTCGTCGTTGTCGAAGTCCGCAAATCCGGTTCCCCACGCCAGGAACGGCCAAGTGGCCGTGCCCAGGCCCGCGGCGTAGGTGACATCGCGAAAAAAACCGTTTCCCAGGTTGCGGTAGAGGGTGTTGTAGTCGTCGGAGAAGTTGGTCACATAGAGGTCGAAGTGCCCGTCCCGGTCATAGTCGCCGGCGGCGACCCCCATTCCGGCCTGCTCCTTGCCGTCCTCGTCATAGGCGACGGAGGAGAGAAGCCCGACCTCCTGGAAGGTCCCGTCCCCATGGTTCAGGAAGAGGAAGTTTCCCATGGAGTCGTTGGCCACGTAGAGGTCCGGGTCACCGTCGTTGTCCGAGTCGAACCAGAGGACGCCCAGTCCGAAAGCGGACCGGACCGCCACCCCCGCGCCTGAGGTCACGTCGGTGAAGGTTCCGTCGCCGTTGTTGCGGTAGAGGACGTCGCCGTCCGGAGCCAGTCCCTGGGGCCCGCAGGCCACCTGGATGCCGCGGTATCCGCACGTGGGCGCCGGGGGCCGGCGATGGTCGAATTTGACGTAATTCGTGAGGTACAGGTCCAGCCAGCCGTCTCCGTCGTAGTCGGCGAAGGCGGCGCTGGAGCCCCACCGGGGATCGCCTGTGCCCGATTCCGAGGCCACGTCCGTGAAGGTCCCGTCGCCGTTGTTGCGAAAGAGCGCATTGGGGCCGTAGTTGCAGACGTAAAGGTCGGGCCACCCGTCGTTGTCATAGTCGGCGACGGCTGCGCCCATACCCCAGGCGCCGCCGCCGACGCGGGCCCTGGCCGTGACGTCGGAAAACGTGCCGTCCCGGTTGTTGCGAAAGAGCGCATTGGAAACGGTCCGTTTCCCCGCCAGCAGTTCCTCCCAATGCCCGCCGTTGACCAGATAGAGATCCGGCCAACCGTCCCGGTCGTAGTCGATCCAGGCGATTCCACCGCCGTCGACTTCAAGCAGGAATTTCTTTTCCGCGTTTCCGCTGAAGTGGCGGAACTTCAATCCCGCCGGCTCGGCGACGTCGGTGAACCGGATCGCGGATAAGGAGAAGACCAGCCACAGGCTCAACATATTCGGTATCGAACTCCGGACAGTGCCGCGGTGTCTGGACCGAGCCGAATGGACCTGCGGTTATCTCTCATCGGGTCCGCCCCGGGCAGTGGCCTTCCCGGAAGGCGAAGGGGTCGGCCGATGACGAATCCTCCGACCTGAGGCGTTGGACCCGCTCCAGGGTCCGCCGCGCCAGATCGAGCTGCCCCGTCTCCCGGTAGAGCTGGGCCAGAAGATAGTTGGGTGCGATGAACGCCGGACACAGGTCGAGGCTTCTGCGAACGGCGGTCAATGCCTCCTCGGCATGACCGAGATTCCGGTGAGCCTTGGCCAGAAGGAAATATACGCGGTGTTTCAGAGAAGCTTCGAGCCCGGTTTCCGCCCGCAACAGATGGCGCTTCGCCGCTTCCACCTCCCCCTGTTGCAGCAGGATCTCGGCGAGTTCCAGCCGCGCTCTGGCGTGGTCGGGATAGAGGTCGATCTCTCTCCTGAAGGAGGCCACCGCTTTCACCGGATTGGACAGGTTGGAATGAAGCATGCCCATCTGAAAGTTGAGCCAGGGCCGGTTTGGTTCCCTGGCGGCTACGGTGGAGTATTCCTTGAGCGCCCTCTCGCTGAAATTCAGGTTGTTATAGCTGCGCGCCAGGGACATCCTCGCTTCGACGTTACCGGGACTCAGTTCCAGAACCTGCGTCAACGCACTGATCGCGTCCTCCATGAGCTTCCTGGCTCTGGGATCGAAGGGGTGCAGCCCCGACGCCTCCTGGCGGTCGAGCAGAAATTGGGCCAGATTGTAGTGAAACTCGGCCTGCTGGGGCCGCAGTTCGACTGCCATGCGAAGATGTTTCTCCGCTTCCTCGTTCTTTCCCAAGGCGGCCAGCACCATACCGTAGAGTTCCTGGTAGACGGCATTCGAGGCGTCCCGCTCGACGGCCCGGCGGGCCAGCATCGAGGCCTCCTGAAAGCGGCCTTGTTGAAACTTCTCCAGAATCCGGAGATCGAGCCTAGGCTGGGAGAAGACGACGCTGGCGGCGACGAAGGCAGCCAGAATCGGCCAGAGGCCGGCAAGCGGAGGGCGCCCACGACTTGCTCTGCCTAGAACGGGTCGAGAATCGGGATATCCAAGGCTGAAGACCAAGCCATCCTCGGGATTCAGATCAGAGGCCGACCTCATTCAGGAGTTCCCCATACTCTTCGACGAGGAGATCCACCGTTTCGGCCACGGGAGGCGCCGGGATGTCGTAGGTCCGGACGGCCGCCTCCACCGACATGCCTCCCTGGGCCACCGTCTCGGCCGTGGGCATGTAGGCCAGAACCCCGTTGCAGTATCCTCCAAACATGGTGTGCTTGGCCTTGGATCGTTTCTTGACCTCCAACCCGATCTCCACGAAGGGCTCTCCCGGCTGCGCCACCAGCACGAAATCATCCAGCCGGAAGGCCACGATATCGAACGTCAACGAGTCTTCCCGAACGCCGGCCGTGACCTTGTCCAGGACGCCCCTGGCCCAGACTTCCACCAACTGGGCGGGACAGACCTCGGTCCTATCGGCGCCTTGTTCCACCAGCTTCCTCACATTGGCGGCGGCCTCGGCGTATTGGGCCTCCGCTTGGTCCCGGGAGGGCAGCGGCTGCAAAGGCAGGGAAACCTGGCGGTTGGCCGCACTCAGGATCCTGTGGGTGGGACCGTCCTTGAATTCCTTGTGGTAGAGGGCGATCCGGGAGAGAGAGAGGCCGCGTTCCCGGATTTCCTCGTGGGGGCGCGTCTCGATGCCGTAGTATGCTTGCAGCGCGGCGGCGCCCACGATTCCGCCGGTGCGTTCCTTTTCGCCCCAATCACTCTGCAGAAATGAATAGCACGCCTGGTTGCCGGCGGCCCCGGTGAGGTAGAGGCAGATAGCTCCGGTCGCCTGTTCCACGACGCGGCGGACGACACCGGGAAAATCCTGGCTCAGGTGGTAGGTCTCGTAGCCCATGACCACCGGATGGGCCGCGTAGCCGGCCACCACGGAGATGGGGTTGCCGTCGAGATCGTCCACCCGCAGAACGTCGACACTATGGTCGGTGGTCCCGTCGGGATTTCGCCCGACCACGACGAGGCCGTCCTCGGGCGCCCGTTCCTCCCGGTTCACAGCCACCGGGGCCTGCCCGCTTCCAGCCGCAGCGCGCGCGGGCCTGCGGTTGCCGTCCGCAAGCATCGCCAATCCGGCGAGGCGGTTCACCAAGTCCTCGACATAGGCGTCGAGGGCCTGAATTTCGGCCGGGTCACCGGCGACGTGATGCACGCCTCCCAGGATCCCGCGTGCGGTACAGGGGCCGTTGTGGGTGTGGGTGCAGCCCACAGCCACGCAACCGGGAGGGGTCCCGACCCGGTCGGCAATGACCTGGCGGATCTCCGCCGCCAACGGCATATCGAAACCGATCAGGTCGCAATCGAGGAGAACGATCTTGGTTCGCTCATCGGCCAGAACCAGCGCGGTGGCCAAGAGTGGCGACTCGACCCCCACGGAAGGATCCACCCGCCGCATGGCTCCTTCCATCCGGAAGCCCACGGGCGGCGTGATGTCGATGCGCGCAACCCCCGCCGTCAGATGCAGGTCACTCATAGTTGTCTCCCTCCTCGTTTCTCGGACTTCAGTCTCCGATGTGACGGCTCGATGCCGGATCGGAGCCCATTCAGGTCCCCCGCGCCGGGAGAATGCTCAGCATTCCGCCGTCCACGTCCAGGACGACTCCGGTCAGAAAGGCCGACTCCTCCGCCAGAAAGAACAGAATCGCATGGACGATGTCCGCCGTAGTTGGATTGCGTTGCAGCGGTATCTCCGCCGCGGTCGCAGCCAGGATGTCTTCTGGAGCCTGCCCGCTGAGATCAATCTTCTTCTGGAGAACGATTTGCCCCATTCCGGTGGTGGAGACCCCGACCGGGCTCACACAGTTGACGGTCACGCCATCGGCGGCGAGCTCGGCCGCCAGCGATTTGGTCAATCCCACGACACCGAATTTCGCTGCACAGTAGGGCACGATCTGTGGGCAACCGATTCTGGCGGCATCCGAACCGATGTTAACGATGCGGCCCCGTCCGCTCCGGCGCAACAGGGGCGCAGCTGCCTGGCTGCACAGAAACGTGCCTTTCAGGTCCACGTCGATGACGTGATCCCACTCTTCCTCCGTAATCTTCTCCAGAGCGGTCATGTGAATCACCCCTGCGGAGTTGACGAGCGTATCCAGGCCTCCGAAGCGTGTCCCGCAGGCCTCCACCGCGCTTATTGCAGATTGCCTGGATGTGACGTCGAGCATGATCGGGAGCAAATGGGGATGGTCCAAGGCTTGGGCAGCATGCTTCAGTTGTTGAGAGTCGACGTCACCGATGGCCACCTGGTGGCCGCCGTCCAGCAGAGCCTGAGCGGTTGCGAGTCCGAAGCCGCTGGCGCCCCCGGTGACCAGGACGCGGCGCGGGTTCGACCGGTTGTCCAACATGTCATCGACTCCGGAGTCAGCCGGCGAGCTAAGGCATGATAGGCTGGACCGAAGCGTGGAGTAAAGGCTGATGCGCGGGCCTGTCCGTGACTTGTTCCGGCGATTGACAGTGATGGATAGGATGTCGTAATCTACCAGCCATACGTCCAAACCAAATGGCCGGGTGGCCGGGTGTCAAAATACCGTGTACCGTGCTCGGGTAATTCTTCGGGGTCTCTCCGACAACTGGGCTAACGCCACCTTCGTACAGACCAGCCGAACACAGATGGTGGCGTCGAGTCCCAGTGCCGGCAGTCGGCTGCTGCCGCCGATCCTTGCAGGAATTCTCTTCTGCAGCTTCGGCCTGGTTCAGGCTGCCGGGGCAGGTAAGGCCGATATCTCTCCCGAAGCCCGGGAATTCTTCGAGCGGAACATCCGTCCCGCTTTGGCCGAAAACTGTTTCGTCTGCCACAGTGCCGATCTCGCGCAGGGAGAATTGCGGCTCGACTCTCCGGACGGCTGGGAGACGGGCGGCAAGTCGGGGCCGGCCGTCATCCCGGGTGATCCCGACGCGAGCCTTCTGATTCGAGCCATCCGTCACCAGGGGCCCGGGTTGCCCATGCCCCTGGGCGGCGAACGACTGTCCGCTGAGCTGATCGACGTCTTCGAAAGATGGGTGCGCCTCGGAGCGGCCGCTCCCAAAGACGCCACCGGGCCGGAAGCTGCCGCGTCGGAAGAGGATCATTCCGATTGGGAGCAGGTCTACGAGGACCGCAGCCGCTGGTGGTCGCTGCGGCCGGTCTCGAAACCGGCGGTACCGGAAGTCCAACGGGAGGAGTGGTCGAATCAACCTGTCGATCGCTTTCTTCTGGCCAAGCTGGAGGCGAATGGCTTGACTCCGGCTCCGCGCGCCGATCGGCGCACCCTGTTGAGGCGGGTGAGCTATCTGTTGACCGGACTTCCCCCGAAGCCCGACGAAGTCGCCGCCTTCCTCCGGAATCCCGACCCTGAAGCCGCTTACGCCCAGGAGGTGGACCGCCTGTTGGACTCGTCCCATTTTGGAGAGGAGTGGGCGCGGCACTGGATGGACGTGGTTCGTTACAGCGACACCTACGGCTATGAGACGGACGCCGAGATCAAGGGTTCATGGCGTTATCGGAACTATCTGATCCGCGCCTTCAATTCGGATATCCCCTTCGACCAGCTCGTCCGCGAGCACATTGCGGGTGATCTTCTTTCACAGCCGCGAATCGACGCCGCCAGGCAGATCAACGAGTCCATGATCGGTCCCACCTGGTTCCAGATGGGTGAGAACCGTCACGGGGACAGCCTGATGTTCAACGGCATTCACCAGGAGATGCTCGACAACAAGGTCGACACCTTCTCCAAGGCGTTCCAGGCGACCACGGTCGCCTGCGCCCGCTGCCACGATCACAAATATGACGCCATCGCGCAGCAGGACTACTACGCTCTGGGCGGCGTGTTCATGAGCTCACGCTGGGTGACCCATACGCTGGACCTCCCGGAACGCAACCGGAAGGTTCTGGAGGAGCTGGCGGCTTTGAAGACGAAGCTCCGCAAGCCGCTGGCCGACTGGTGGCTGGAGGAGGCGCGGCAGATCCCCAGGTACCTGATGGTGGCGCAGGCCGTCGTCGAGGGCCGGATGGATGCGGCAGCGGCGGCACAGGATCTGGATCGGGATCGCCTCTCCGCCTGGGAGAAGGCGATCAGTCCCAGGCCCTTCGAGGGGCAGACCACGAAGGAGGACGAGGAAGAAGCGGCCGAATCGGCTGCACGGGACACCATGTCCAGTCCACTCTTTCCCTGGTTGGAAATACAGGAATCCCGGATCGAGGGTGAGCAACTGGAAATGGCTTGGCGGAAGCTCGCCGGGGAATATTTGCAGGCTCGCCGGGAACGAATCGAGAACAACGGCAGGGACTTTTCCCTCGCCGTCGACTTCGGCCGCAGAGACCTTCCCGAGGGATGGTCGGCAGATGGGGTCGGAGTGCGCCACGGTTGGGTCGAAAACGGCGATTTCACGGTGGCGCTCGAGGGTTCCGGAGCGGTGGAAATGCTCCTGCCCGCCGGACTGTTCACACATGCGCTCTCGCCCCGGCTCAACGGAGCGGTCCGGACTCCGTTTCTGAATCATTCCGACCGGTCCTACGTCAGCATGGAGGTGGTCGGCGGGGACTACAGCGCTCAACGGCTGATCGTGGACAATTCGTTCCGGACCGAGCGGCAGACCTATCTGCAGGACCACCGTCCTCACTGGATCCGCCATTCGACCACGGCAGACGCCAAAACCAATCGTTCGCCGAGTCAAGACGAATCTGCGGAGACTCAGATCTACATCGAGCTGGCGACCAAGGCCTCGAATCCCAACTTTCCCCCGAGAGTCGGGCTCGGGCCCGACATCTCGGCGGCCGAGGCCCGGGATGCCAGGAGCTGGTTCGGCGTGACCCGGGTGTTTCTGCACGACAAGAAGGAATCCCCCGCCGACGAGCTGGGCCGGTTCACTTCTTTGTTTGCTGCTGATGCGCCGCCCGATCTTCCACGGCTCGCCGCCCGCTATGGAGAGTGGATTGCGGCGTCGGTGGAAGACTGGGCCGAGGGTCGTGCGGACGAAGAGGACGTCCTCTTGATCAACGGGTTGCTGGACAGCGGGTTGTTGCCGAACCATCTGCTGCCCGGCAACATGCTTGCCCGCAAAGAGATCTGGGAGTTGGTCGCCTCCTATCGCGAGGCCGAGGAGAACCTGGTCGACCCGGTGACGGTCCTGAGCATGGCCGACCTGGATCCGGGCCGCGACTACCGCCTCAACGTCCGAGGCGTGTACACGGACTACGGTACGCGGGTGCCTCGCGGGCATATCCGGGTGCTTTCGGGCCCGTCCAACGGTTCCGCCCCCAAGGGCAGCGGGCGCCTGGAACTGGCCCGGTTGATCGCCGGTTCCGAGAACCCCCTCACGGCCCGCGTCTTCGTGAATCGGGTCTGGCACTGGGTCTTCGGATCCGGAATTGTCCGAACCCCCGATGACTTCGGTCATCTCGGCGACCGGCCCTCCCACCCCGAGTTGCTGGACTATCTCGCCGACCGCTTCGTCCAAGAAGGCTGGTCGCTGAAGAAGCTGGTCAGGATGCTGGTGATGACGGAGACGTTTCAGCAGTCGAATCAGGCCCGCGGCCGGGCCCAGGAGGTGGACCCCTCCAATCGGATGCTGCATCATTATCCGCTCCGCCGGTTGGACGCCGAGTCCATCCGGGACGCCATGCTCGTCGTCTCCGGACGTCTCGATCCTCAGCTCCTGGGCGGTTTTGTGGATCCCTACCGGCCCAAGAGCAAGGTGGTCAAGGCGGATCAGACCTATTTCTCGGGACCGTTGGACGGGAACGGACGGCGTTCCATCTACCTCCGAAACACGATCATGGAGCCGTACAAGTTCCTGGAGACGTTCAACAAGCCCATTCCGAAGATGCCGACCGGCCGGCGTGACGTCACCAATGTGCCCAATCAGGCCCTGACCATGCTCAACGATCCCTTCGTTGCGGGGCAGGCCGAATTCTGGGCCCGGCAGTTGATCGCCAAATCGCACGACTCGCCCCAGCAGCGGCTGACCGTCATGTTCCGGCATGCTCTGGGGCGGGAGCCGGAGGCGGGCGAGTTGACGCGGTGGACCCAGGCGGTTCATGATTTCGACTCTCTTCATAAGAGCCGCTCTGATGGCCGCGAGTCCTCGGAGGACCTCCTGAAGTCTGTGGCGGTTTGGAAGGACACGGCCCACGCCCTCTTCAATACTACGGAGTTCATCTATGTACGCTAAAGGACTGATTGAATATCCACCCATCAGCCGCCGCGAATTGTTGCGCAAGACTTCCACCGGTTTCGGGGCCCTGGCCCTGTCGGCGCTGCTGGCTGAAGAGTACGGCTTGGGGGCCTCGTTGGTCGACGGCAAGACCCATTTCCCCGCGAAAGCGAAGAACGTCATCTTCTGCTTCATGGACGGGGGGCCGAGCCATGTCGACCTGTTCGACTACAAGCCCATGTTGAAGAAACGCGAGGGAGAAGCGATCGGCAAATCGGCGGTTTCGGAAAAGTCGCAATCGACGGCCGACCGCGTCTGGTTGGGTACCCCCTGGGAGTTCAAGCGGCGCGGCAAGAGCGGCATCTGGGTCAGCGAACTGTTCCCCCACATCACCAAGGTGGTGGACGATATCTGCCTGGTCCGCTCCATGGTGGGACAGGTTCCGCTGCACGGCCAGCAGAACCTGCTGATGCACACCGGTCGCCTCACGGGCCGGTCTCCCAGCTTCGGATCGTGGGTCTCCTACGGCCTCGGCAGCGAGCGGGACAACCTGCCGAACTACGTCCTTTTGGACAACGGATTGAGGGTTCCCAACGGTGGGTGGGAGAATTTCAGCAATTCCTTCCTGCCCGCTTCCCATGCGCCCAACGTGCTGCGCGCGCGGAACCCGGTGATGGAAAACATCATGCCGGCGGATCATCCGGCGGTGCAGCGGCGCAAACTCGACCTGCTCCGGGAGCAGAGCATGAGGTTCGCCGCCACCACCGGTGACAACGCCATCGAGGCGGTCATCAAGAACTATGAGACGGCGTTCCACCTGCAGACGGCGATGCCGGAACTGGCCGACGTGAGCGGCGAGTCGGAAGCCACGCGCAAGCTGTACGGGCTCGACAGCTCGAACGAATACAAGAAGTTCTACAGTCTGCAGTGCCTCCGCGCCCGGCGCCTGGTGGAGCGGGGTGTGCGCTTCGTGGAGGTCGCCTGTCCCCTGACCCATGCCAACAACTCTCCCTGGGACCAGCACAGCAATCTGAAGAAGTACCACGAAGAAAACTCCATGATCACCGATCAGGGCGTCGGAGCGCTGATCCAGGACTTGAAGCAGCGGGGGCTGCTCGATTCCACGATCGTGCTCTGGGGCGGCGAGATGGGCCGGACCCCGCATACTCCCAAGCTCAAGGAGGGTGTGGGCCGCGACCATCATGTGAACGGCTACTCCATCTTCCTGGCCGGAGGGGGCTTCAAACCAGGCTTCACCTACGGGGCGACGGACGATTTTGGAAACTCAGTGGTCGAAAAGCCCACGTCCATCCACTCCATTCATGCCACGATTCTCCAGCAGCTCGGACTGGATCACGACAAGCTGACCTTCCGGTTCGGCGGGCGGGACATGAGTCTCACCGACGTGCATGGTGAGATCCTCAAGGAGCTTCTGGTTTAGCGGGGTAGGCCTCGAACGCGCGTCGTCCGCCGGCAGTCAGGCGAGGGACCGCAATAGATTCCGCATCTTCACGGTTTCGGTGAAGACGTCTGCCTGGTCCAGGTCCATCCATCCCTCCATGTGCTCGTACTCGAGCGACAGGAATCCGGTGTAGTTCGCCGAGGCGAGCCTGCCGATGATTCCGGTGAAGTCCAAAGTCCCCTCATCCCATCGGGCCTGCAGTTTCTTCGTGGCCGCCTGCCTGAGATGGACGTGGGCCGTGTACGGGACGAGAGGGTCCACCTGCTCCTGAGCGTAACCCAGACAGATGAAGTGGCCGTAGTCCAGGGTCAGTTTCAATTCCGGGTTGGACTGCATGAAGGTCAAAGTGTCCAGGGGTGACTCCAGAATCGACCCGACATGGGCTTCGAAAGTGGTGGTGACTCCTTCTTTCCGGGACATGGCGGACAGATGGTTCAGTTCTTCCGCCGCGACGGCGCGGGCTTCTTCCCGAGTCCACCCTTCCTGCACGACTCCCGGAAGCACCGTGACGGAAGGAATCCGGCAAGCCTTGCAGAACTCGATCACGAACCGGTAGTCTTCCCGATTCCTTCTCCTGACGCGGGTGTCTCTATGGTTGATCGCACGTTCGTGGAAGTTGGCTGCGAAGTTGTAGTTGAGATTGGAGACGGGAACGCCCAGGTCCAGGATCTGCCGTGCCAGTTCTCGCGGTTGGCAGAGGATCTGCTCGCTCGCCAGTTGGGGCGAATCGGGATTTCCCGGCGCCGCGATCAGATCCACGGCCCCAATCCCCAATGCACCGTAGATCCGAACTGCCTCAGACAGGGTGGCGCCGACGAAGGACCAGGTGGAGCCGCTCACCGGCATGGTCCCGGCGACGGTCAGTCCGTGCGTCCGTGACCGCGCTCCGGCCAGACGGCAAGGCGTCTCCGGTCTCATCTTTCTCGCATCCTTCCTCGATCTTCAGAGTGAACGCGGCCCGCTCCAAGACGACTCCTACGCGGTGATGGTCAGGATAGGGACGCACGCACCATGGCCGCCCCGTCCACCAGAGCTTGCAGCTTGGCGTAGGCCACGTCTCGCGGAAGGAACCACATGCCGCAATCCGGGGCGGCCCGCAGCCGTTCCGCCGGGACGACTTCCAGCGCATCGCGGAGACGCCGGGCGATATGTTTCGGTGTCTCCACCTCCCGCGAACCCAGATTGAGCAGTCCCAGGATGACCTCCTTGTCTCCGCAGTGATGCAAGACGTCGGGTCCATGCCCAGGCTGTTCATACTCCAGGCTGATCTGTTGAGCCCGGGAAGCCGCAATCGCCTCCAGTGCCTGCGCGTAACGGGGGTTGACCTGCTTTTTCCCGATCAGTGCGTAGCCGTAGCAGATGTGGACCGCGGTGGTGCAACGGATTCCCTCCAGGGCGACGTCCAGAGCCCGGGTCCCCCAGCAGCAGGACTGGTCGGCCCGGAAGTGGAAATCGGGTTCATCCAATTGGATGACGTCGGCGCCCTCCTCGTCCAAAGCCCGCAGTTCCTGGTTGATGGCGGAAGCGAGGTCCATGCCCAGTGCCTCCTCATCGGGGTAGTACTCGTTGACCAAGCGGGCAGCGGCCGTCAGGGGGCCGATGACGGTCATCTTCACGGGACGTGAGGTGTGGCGTTTCAGGAAACGCAGATCTTCGAGGGCGGTCGGTCCCGGCCAGCCCACCTTGTCCACGACCCGGGGCGCGTAGGCCTGGCCCAGACGCCCTTTCAGAGATCGATCGAGTTGGATGAAGCTCAGGTCCCGGTCCGCCATCGACCACTGGCCCAGCCGAGTCGAGTCGAGACCTCTGAAACGGAGGAAATAGGAATCGAAACGATGCCGCCGCTCCTCCCCGTCCGTGATCAGGTCCAGTCCCGCGCGCTCCTGATCGGCGATGGCGAGCCGGGTCGCGTCATCCTGTGCGTCGTGGAGCACTTCCGGCTCCGGACGCCAGAAGGTGTCGTCGCCGTAAGGGGTCGTGACCCGGTGGTGACGAATGAGCCAACTTGGCTTGCTGTAGCTCCCCACCAGTTGTGTCAGCAAAGATCCCTTCATCCGGTTCATTCTCCGCTCCCGACGTTTTGAAGACAAGGAGACGATGGCCGGCGAGGAAGGGGGACCGATAAGGAGAAACTGGGTTTGGTTACTCTGGTAAGGGCTAGGAGTCTGCGCCATAGGAATGATCGTAGCGAGGAAGTGGGGAATCTAGGCCAGATTTTCTCGATTTTGAGGTGCATAGTCGTTCTGTTCGCCGAGAAATCGAGGAAATATGGACCGATTCACCGCTATCGCAGTAGATGAATTTCTGCGGCGCAGGCTCCTAGAGCTTCTTTTGACACGAATGGAAAGAAGCACTATACTTCCGAACGTCTTGTTCAATAGAGGGCTCAAAAGGTAACGTCGTAAATCAGTGCTGAGAGCCCGAGTTAGTGTCATCCCAGCGAAAGACTCCCTTAGGAATCACCGACCGGATCGTGGAACTACACAGAATCGGGCCCGGGTCTGCTCCATTTGCAGTTGGCGTCTCAGGGTGGATGGCTCCATTTCTTGCAATTAGGAGGAGAAAATGAGGAAGAACATTTATGTAGGGGGTCTGCCCTACTCAGTCAACGACGATCAACTGGAGGAGGTTTTCTCCGAGTTCGGTCCCGTGCAAACTGCGCGAGTGATCACCGACAGAATGACCGGCCAGTCCCGTGGTTTCGGTTTCGTCGAAATGGACGAGGCGGACGCCGCGAAGGCCATCAGTTCCTTGAACGGCAGTCAGTTGGGCGGCAGGACCTTGACGGTGAACGAGGCGCGTCCTCGTGAGCGGCGGTCCGGCGGCGGCGGCGGATATGGTGGCGGTGGCGGAGGCGGTGGCGGTTATGGAAGCCGCGGTCGCGGCCGCTGGTAGGTTTCAACGACGGGGCGTGATCCTGGCTGTTCCCTGGTCACCGGTCAATGGGTGGTGATCGGGATCGCCGCGGTGGCGCCCCCCCTTCCCCGTTTCTAGCTCAGAATCTCCCCGATCACCCGGCCTCCCACATCGGTCAGGCGGAAATCCCTGCCTCCATATCGATAGGTGAGCTTCGTGTGATCCAGCCCCAGCAGGTGCAGTACGGTGGCGTGCAGGTCGTGGGGGTGGACACGATTCTCCACCGCCTTGAAGCCGAACTCGTCGGTAGCGCCGTACGTCATGCCTCCCCGAACGCCTGCCCCCGCCAGGAGGGTGGTGTAGCCGTGGACGTTGTGGTCCCGGCCATACCCGTACTTCACTAGCCCGCTGTTCTGAATCATAGGGGTACGGCCGAACTCGCTCCCCACGATGAGGAGGGTTTCCTCGAACAGGCCCCGTGCCTTCAGGTCCTGAATCAAGGACGCAATGGCCCGGTCCGCATCCGCCCCCAGGAGCCGATGATCCAGGATGTCGTCGTGGCTGTCCCAAGGTTGCGACTTGCCGTAGAAGACCTGGACCATGCGCACGCCGTGCTCGACGAGGCGGAGCGCCATCAGGCAGCCGCGGGCGAAGTCGGTGTCGCCATACCGGGAGCGAATCGACTCTTCCTCCCGCGTGACGTCCAGAGCCAATGGCGCCTCCATCTGCATCCGGAAGGCCACTTCCATGGCCTGTATTCCCGATTCCAGTTGCGGCTCGTGCCCGACCCGATCCAGGTAGCGCCGATTGATCTCGTCCAGGAGGGCCAGTTGGCGCCGCTGCTGGCTCGGGGTGAAGGAAGAGTTTCGGACGTTTCGGACCAGCTTCTCCGGATCGGTTTCGTTGTTGGGAATGTAGGTGCCCTGAAACGAGTTGGGCAGGAAGGCCGAGGACCAAAGCTGGGGACCGCCCACCGGATATCCGGGACAGAGGACCACGAAAGCGGGCAGATTCTCATTCTCTGAGCCCAGTCCGTAGGTGATCCACGATCCCATGGAGGGGTGGCCGGCCAACTGGTGACCGCTGTTCATGAGGTAGAGGGACGGGACGTGATTGCCGTTGTCCGAGTACATGGAACGGATCACGCAGAAGTCGTCGATGAGGCCGCCGATCCGGGGGAAGATCTCGGACACCAGGATGCCGCTCTCCCCGCGTGGCCGGAATCGGAACGGGGACTTCATCAGATTCCCGGTAGCGCTGTCGGTGCGGATCTTGGGGCCGGGCATGGGTTTCCCGTCGTGCCGGTCCAGCTCCGGTTTGGGATCGAAGCTGTCCACCTGGGAGAGGCCGCCGTTGAGGAAGAGGAAGATCACGTGTTTGGCGCGAGCCGGGAAGTGCGGGGATCCCGCCGGCACGCGGCTGTCCCGGGAGGCGGCGCTCAGAGAACCGGACAACCCCACCGAGCCGAATCCGGCGCCCATCAGCGACAGCAACTCGCGTCGGTTCATGGAACCAGTATAGGTTGCTAGACCGTGAAACGTCGAGATTCGACTTATCGTTCGGCGCCCTTGCCGCGATCGATCCCCACCACCGCCATTTCGGGCTGAGTCCGCAGATAGACGCAAACCGGATGAGATTCTCCGGCCTCCCGGTTGTCGACGGCTCGAATGCGCACCTTCAAGAATTCCGGTCTGGCCGGGGGTAGAGGAATGGAGGGGACGGCGGACGGCACGGCAGGGCCCAGGGATGCACTCTGCCGGGTTCCGTTGTCGAATCTGGACCACTCATAGACGTAGGTTCGGCTCCTGGTCGGAGCCTCCTTCAGGGACAAATCCGAAAACTCCAGGACCGGAGAGCCGTTTCGACCCCGCACCCGAAACTCATCCAGAGTATTGATTCCGGCCAGGTAGTGACGAACGATCTTCCGGCGCCGTTCCAGGAGCGTCCGAACCAGGTACTCCTCCGACTCGGCGTCGACCAGTTGTCCCGTCCGCACGACGGCCCGAATCGATTCCTCGTTCAGCCGCATCAGGATGCGGCAAGCCCAGAAGGCGTCTTCAGGAAGCATGCGTTCGAAGGCCGGGTTGGGGTACTCGGGCTTCCAATCCTGAGGTTGGAAGTAGTCCGATTCGAAACGGCCGACGCCGGGATGCTCGGGGTAGTTCACATGTCTCCAGGGCCGGTCCCAGAGGCCCAGAGTCAAGCCCGCCTTGAGGATGGGAGACCACTCCACAAGGTATTCGTTACCCGCCCGGCGGCTCTGTCTCTCGATGCTGCCGCTTCCCAGGCAGGAGCCGAAATCCAGCAGGTGGTGTTTCACGTATCCCTGTTCGCCCCGGGGAAGATACATGTCCAGCGTGTTGATGCTTCGGGAGTCGTCGTGGTTCAACCAGGCCGCGAAGACCCGGAGGCCTCGCAGCTCTCTCCGGTTCTCGTGCCGAAACACGTCGTTGGCATCGTCGCTCCGGGTTCCGATGTACTCGAACGGCCCCAGGGGGCGGCCCGGAAGAAGCCGGCTTGCCAGCACCTGGATTTTCCCGTCCGGCAGTCTGGGAACCAGGCGGAGGATCCGTTCCACGTCCGCCTGCGCCATGACCCGCTTCTTTCCCCGTCCCTCGCGAAGCACGGAATCCGAGTTCGCCAGCAAGTTGCCGGGTGAGATCCGGACCAGGTGGTTTTCCGGGACGTGATAGCCGAAGGCGTGGAAGAAGCGGGTGCTGATGGCTTCCGCGGAGGTGGCCAATTGAGGATGTTCCAACGGGTCGAACTTGATGAAATAGATTTCTCCCCGGCTGTCGCGGATCATGAAACCGGGAGTGATTCCCTCGGTTTTTCCGGAAACGATCTGCCAGGGACGGGAGATGTCGGGTGCCTGCCGGTTGGGTCCTCGCGCCAACTCAGCCGGACTCATGGGGCGGCTTCCCAGCCGATTTTGAAACCAACTGGAATCGGGGACGTCGCCGAGCGTGTTCACGTTCTGAGCCGGGAGGATGTCCTCTGTCTTGGGGGGACGATGGGAGAACGAATTCTTCAGCAGGTCCGCGATCTGGCTGAGGGAGCGGGACTTGGGCATGGGAATGGGAAGATCGTCGGCATCGACCCGGACGGGATCGTCGGTCAGAAACTTCTGAGCGCGGATGGAGGGGATGGCAACCGTCAAGCATCCCAGAAGCGCCACCAGGCGAGTGATCCATGGGTGCGTCAACTGCAAGTCTCCCCTAGGAGCCTGCGCCGCAGAAATTGATCTACTGCGAGAGCGGTGAATCGGTCCATATTTCCTCGATTTCTCGGCGAATAGAACGACTATGCACCTCCAAATCGAGAAAATCTGGCCTCGATTCCCCACTCTCTCGCTACGATCATTTCTACGGCGCAGCCTCCTAGAACGCCGGGCCGACAGTGACGCGGACCCGCGTATCTTCCCGGCCCCTCGCCAGGTCCACCCGAAAGAGGACGCGGTCGCGGCTCTTGAATCGGAATCCGAATCCCACGTTCTTCCGGAGTCCCATCAAGTCGAAGTCGGATCGGTTCCGAAACACCTTGCCCGCGTCGTAGAACAGGGCCAGTTCCAGCGCGGGCGCGGCCTCCCAACGATACTCGGCCGAGAGGTAGATCAGATTCCGATCCCGGAAGCGTTGATCCCTGGAGGCTCTCAGAATGTGAGGGCTTCCCAGTGTGGGCTGATAATAGAACGGCACCCGGCTTCCAATCTCGGGACGGGTCGTCGAGGCCAGGAAACGCAAGGCCAGAACCCGCTGGCGCGAGCCCAGCGGCAGGTATTGACGTGCCTGCACCGCGAAGCCGGAGAAGTGGTAGTCGTCCCCGCCCACTTGGGTGTGGCGGGACCAGGACAGGTCCACCACGCTGCCCGAGTGGTTGTTTTCCGGCTGGTCCCGAAAGTCCATGCTGAGAGTCGCTCTCGCCCGAAAGAAACCGGGTTGGTGGGCGAGGCCGGGGGTCGCGGCGTCGTCGAAGACGCTTCCGATGGGAACGGCGCCGGGATCGGTTCCCGGACCGGTGTTTACTTGAAGCAGCCCCACCTCCCACTCTCCCTGCAGCCACGTGCTGGCCCGGTAACGGACTGTTTTCCCATAGAAGACCTCCTCCAGGCGGTAGTCGGTGCGGTCTTCCTCCCTCGAGTCGGCGCCGGGTCCGAAATAGTTCTGCCTGGTGAAGTTGCGGTACCGGACCCGGCCGAAGATGCTGAGCCGTTCGGTTGAGTTGCGGGGCTCGGTTCGTTGCCGGAACCCGTGGTCTTCCGGGTCGAGTTCGAAGCCGGGGCCGAAGTCCCGGATCCGGCCGAACTGCAGGTCGTACAGTTGGTATCCACGGATGGAATACCCGCCCGTCATGGCCACGTCCAGCCGGCTGCGCCCCAGGTCGGGCTGCCAGTACCGCGCGCCGAAGGCGACGCCGGACCGGGGTCCCAGAACTCCCACCACCGGATGGACTCCGGCGGAACCGGTGTCGCGCGACACTGCCAATCCCCTCTTTTCCACCCAGAGAAGAGCCTTTTCGAATCCGCTGGCACGAGGCGGTGTGACGCGGGATCGCTTCTCGATTCGCCTCTGTTTCCAGCGTCCGGCCCGCGTGTCCTCCGGGGCAGCGGATTCTGCAACTGGGGCTTCCTTCCCGCGTTTGGCAGGCTCGCCTTCCGCACCCTGAACGGCAACGAATGGAACGGCAATCAGCAGAAAGGTCGAGTAGAGAACTCGCGAGCTGAGCACGGAGCGGCATTCTATCCCAGGCGCCGACTCCGGGGCAGTCGCCGATATGGCTTTACTCCGGACAGATCCGTGAATGGCTCCCGGAGGCTTGACCCGGATCTTGCATTCGGTTACGTTGACCTCGCGTTGGTGCTCCGGCCAGCCGGAGCGGCAAGAGGGAACCCGGTGAAAGTCCGGGGCTGCCCCGCAGCGGTAATCGGGAACGACCGCCGTCATAGCACTGGCTCCGATGGAGTTGGGAAGCGACGGCCAGTAGGATCGGCGACAGCCGGTTGCCCGTGAGTCCGAAGACCTGCCGACGTCATTCCCATTGACCTGGACCTTCGAGGGAGGGAACAGGGACGCTTCGGTCAGCCTCCCTTTCCTTCTTCTTCGGATTTTCGGGTCGTGGTCGAGGGACCATGAGCGGAGCGGAACCACAACCAGCGGCAGGTGCGGCAGGCAACCCGAATCTGAACGCCAACGGCGAGGCCATCGCCATGTGCTTCAGTGGGGGAAAGGACAGTTCTCTTGCCTTCCGGGAGATCCACCGCGCGAACAGGTACATCGTCAGGTCCTTTTTGACCACGGTCAACGCCGATTTCGACCGGGTCAGCATGCACGGAGTCCGCCGCACGCTTCTCAGGGAACAGTCCCGTGCCATCGGGATTCCCATGACGGAAGTCGCGGTTCCGCGGGTCTGCACCAACGCGGTCTACGAACGGGAGATGGGGCATGCGTTCGCCCGCTTGCATGCTGCCGGAATCCGGCGTGTGGCCTTCGGCGACATCTTTCTCGAAGACCTGAGAACCTACCGCGAAGAGCAACTGGCGGCCTGGAATCTCGAATGCGTCTTCCCGCTCTGGAAGCAGGACACCGGCAAGCTCGCACGCCAGTTCATCAGGGATGGATTCGAGGCCGTGATCGTCTGTGTGAACCTGGCGGTCCTGGATGCGGCTTTCGCCGGCCGCCGATTCGATGAGGCTTTTCTGGCTGATCTCCCGCCCGGCGTCGACCCGTGCGGCGAGAACGGCGAATTTCATACTTTTGTTTTCAACGGACCGATCTTCCGCCGGTCCGTTTGCGTGTCTCCGGGAGAAGTCGTCGAGCGTGACAACTTCGCGTTCTGCGACCTCGTTCCGGATCGCCATGCCGGCGATGGACGACACCGGTCCCAAGAAAAAGGAGGAGATGGATGAAACCTCGGCTCTCTCTGATTCTGGCGCTCCTCGCATTGGGCCTCGCCGCTCGGCTGGCGCCCTACGCACTCTCTCACTTCGGAATCTCGATCGATCCCGAAAATTCCGCCTACCCGTGGAATTTCTCGCCGATTTTGCCGGTCTGCATCTTCGGCGGGGCATTCTACGGCCGGCGGATCATGGTCTATGCGATTCCCTTTGCGACTTATTTGATCGGCGACCTGGGCATCTGGGCGCTGACCGGGCGGTTCGATTGGGCGTTCTACTCATTTCAACCGGTGGTCTATCTGTCGGTCGCGCTGGTGGCCACAACGGGCTTCGCGCTGAGGCGTCAGCAGTCGTGGGCCCGGGTGGCGGCTGCAGGACTGGTCTCGTCGGTGGGGTTCTACCTGGTGACCAATTTCGGTCTCTGGGCATTCAGCGGAGGCACTCTCTATCCGCAGACGCTCGCGGGGCTCACCGACTGCTACGTGCGGGGGATTCCCTATTTTCGGAACACGTTGATCAGCATGGCCGTATTCCTCCCCCTGCTGTTCAGTCGTGCGGCCTTGAAACAGCCGGTGGCGGCCCGGGCCTACCCGGTCGCCTCCCACGGCGTTTGACGGAGTGTAATGCCGCATCGGATCGTCTCGCTTATCGCCAGCGCAACAGAGATTGTGTGCGGGCTCGGCTTCGAGGAAGAACTCGTCGGCCGATCCCACGAGTGCGACTATCCTGCCTCCGTCTCCCGGCTTCCGACCTGCTCGAGTTCCAAGGTCGAAGTGGATGCCGTCAGCCGGGCGATCGATGTTCAGGTCCGAACCATCGTTTCCGAGGGGCTGTCCGTATATCGTGTCGACCCCGACCTCCTGAATCATCTGGCGCCGACCGTCGTCATCACGCAAACCCAGTGCGAAGTCTGCGCCGTGAGTCTGAAGGACGTGGAATTGGCGGTTTGCGAGCTCGTCACCTCGAAGCCCGCCATCGTCTCCCTGGAACCCATGTCCTTGAGCGACGTTTGGGAGGACATCCGAAGGGTAGCGTCAGCGCTTGGCGACCCGGGCCGCGGTGACGATCTCGTGACTCGTCTCAGGGATCGGCTCCACGGGATTGGTATACGGACGGAGTCGGCGCCGACCCGTCCATCCATAGCGTGCATCGAGTGGATCGACCCTCTCATGAGCGCGGCCAACTGGATGCCGGAGCTGGTTTCCAGTGCCGGCGGCACGAACCTTTTCGGTGAGCCGGGGAAACATTCCGGCTATTTCGACTTCGAAACGCTGGCGGCAGCCGATCCTGACGTCATCGCCATATTGCCGTGCGGCTTCGATATCGAACGCACCTGCCGGGAGATGCCGCCGCTGGTGAACCATCCGGGATGGCCGGAACTGGCGGCAGTCCGGAACGGACGCGTATATGTGACGGACGGGAACCAGTACTTCAACCGGCCTGGTCCCCGTGTTGTGGAATCCACCGAGATCCTGGCGGAGATCCTGCATCCGGAGTTGTTCGACTTCGGGCACTACGGAAGTGGATGGATTTGCTGGGGAAAAGAGGTCAAGGGAATTCAGTAGCGGAAGCGGAGACGGTTCAGGACGGCTGAGTTCCGTTTCTTGAAAGACATTGTGAACAAGACCTGTCGTATTCGAGTCGATCGTTACCAAACTTGTCGTGGTTGGGTGAACGGGAAGACCGGTGAAAGTCCGGCGCTGCCCTCGCAACTGTGAGCAGCCGAGGAACCCACATTGAGCCACTGTCCCGCCGAAGGGGATGGGAAGGCGTGAGGTTACCGCTGCAAGCCAGGAGACCGGCCCGATCATGACCTCTAGATGCCTCCGACGGGGAGGCGGGGAGGTGCCCATGAATCCCACTCCACAGTGACGTTTCCGGGATCATTGCTCTTGGCCGTTGTCCCGCGGTGAGCTAACCGCGCGGGATCTTCGGCCCCAACATCAGCTGTTTGATTCCGAGTCCAGCCGGGGCCGCCTGCGGCTTGCGGCCGGAGAGCCCCAATCTCTCCCGGACTGCGACTGGCCGTGCCGGGCGCTCCTGGCGGACGTGAGGGAAATGCGATGCAAAAGAATTGTTTTTTGACGACGGGGGGCCTGCTCCGCGGGTCCGCTATTGTGCTCAGTTTTTTCATTTCTCTGACCGGAGTGGCGACGGCCGAAGACAAGGCGGCTCCGGTGCGCCTGCCCACGACGGAACAGGTCACGGTGACGGCGAGCCGCTATCAAGAGAAGTCGGTCCGGGTTCCAGCCAACGTCACCGTCATCACCGAAGAAGATATTGCCGCGTCCACGGCCGTCGATGTTCCCAGTCTGCTGCGGACCCTGGTCAACGTCCAGGTCACCGACATCACGGGAAACCGCCGCCACTACTCGGTCGATCTCCGAGGTTTCGGAGAGACCTCCGGAAGCAATACTCTGGTCCTTGTGGATGGCCGCAGAGTGAATCTGCCGGCTTCCACCGCAGTCGACTGGATCCAGATCCCGTTGAACAGGGTCAAGCGGATCGAGGTCACTCGAGGGGGGCGGGGAAGCGTTCTCTACGGGGACAACGCCGGAGCCGGTTTGATCAACATCATCACCCGGGATGAGGGCCCGACCCGCCTCGAGTTGGAG
The DNA here is from genome assembly GCA_965231825.1 of Acidobacteriota bacterium. GTDB lineage: Bacteria > Acidobacteriota > UBA6911 > RPQK01 > JAJDTT01 > JAJDTT01. Next base: position 1,947,664 of record OZ246889.1, read on the forward strand.
ATGTCGGGCGGCAGTTACGGAAGCCTGCGTCCCAGCGGTCAGGTCAGCGGTTCTCGCGGCGACGTTTCGTACGGCGCTTCAGGAAGCTATTTTCAGTCTGATGGCTATCGGGACAACAGCGACATTCAGGGTGGAGACCTGGGCGGCAGCTTGGGCTTCAAGTTGGGCGATCTCGGAAGGTTGGACGTGAGCGGCGGTTACCACACCGACGACGTTGGATTGCCCGGAGCGCTCAGGGAGAGCCAGTTCCAAGCGGGCGCGGCGCGCACGGACACTTTGAATCCGGACGATTTCGCAGATACCGACGACGCCTATGTGCTGATTCAGCCAACGCTCAACTTCCTGAGCCAGAGTTCCCTGACCTTGGATTTCTCCGCCCGAAGAAGAGATTCCTCCTTCTTCAGCCGCTTCTCCGGCGGGACCTTCGAGGGGATGACCCAGACCGACACGCTGGCTCTGTCCCCCCGGGTGGTCGTGCGAGAGCGCATCGGCGGCCTTGCCAACAACCTGAGCATCGGTTTCGACTGGATCAAGGCGGCCGAGGACATCGCGAACACGTCCGATTTCGGAGGTTTCGCGTCCACCAACTCGTTTCAGCTCGAAAAGGTGAATCAGGGCTTCTACGTCCATGACGAGTTCTATCCGCTGGAGAGCCTGGCGCTGTCGGCCGGCTATCGCTACGATCGGGCCAAATTTCGGTTCGCGCCCAGTACGCCTGACCGGACCAGCTACGATCAGAACGTCTTCACGACCGGAATCAACTACGGGTTCAATCCCGATACGTACGTCTATGCCGGGTATTCCGGAAGCTTCCGCTACCCGGTCCTGAACGAGATGTTCAACTTCTTCACCAACACCATCGACAGCGCCATCACTCCCCAGACGTCCAACGGGTTGGAGACGGGCTTGCGGCACTATTTCGGCGGCAGTTTCTTCGGGGAGCTGAACTTCTTCCAGATCGATGCCGACCGGGAGATCTTCTACAATCCCGCCGGTGGGACGTTCGGATTCGGCGCCAACGAAAACTTCGAGGGCCGGACTCGAAGACGTGGAATGGAGTTCTCGTCGGGCGTCAGCCGCGGGATCGCCACGCTGAAGGGCAACTACAGCGTCGTGCAGACGAGGGTCCGGGACGGCCGGTACACGGGCCGCCAGGTTCCCGGCGTGGCGGCGCACAAGATGGCGGCCGAGCTCTTCGTCCAGATCACGCCGAGGTTGATCGCCAGCAGCAATGGAACTTATGTGGGCTCAAGATATTTTCACAGCGACTGGAGCAACCTCTTCGGAAAGCACGACGGATATTTCCTGCTCAATTCGAGAATCAGCTACCGCTGGGACCACTTTACTCTCTTCGCGGATTTCAACAACATCATGAACCAGGAGTATTCGGAGTACGGCGTCATGGGCGGCTTTCCGGTGGAACGGGCCTTCTATCCATCTCCGACGTTCAACGCGAGGGTCGGCATACGGTTGCCGATCCTCTGAGTTGAGGCTGCGGCGGCGGTCCCCGGTCGGGCCAAGCTAGGACGGACATTTGACGTGGGGACAAATCGACTCCGGCGAGGCGCGCGAATTCTCTTGCCGGCGCTCCTGTTTGCAGGATGCCATCCGGACCCAGCCGGTCGTCCAGGCGGACCGTCATCTGCTTCGGAGCCGGAATCTGAGGTCCGGCGAGTCATCGCCTACGGCCCCAGCATCGTGGAATTCCTCTTTGCCATGGATCTGCAGGACCGGATCGTAGGAGTATCGCCCCACTGCGATCACCCCGCCGAGGCCGCCCGACTACCCGTGGTCGGGACCGCTGTCGAACCGAACGTGGAGAAGATTCTGGCGCTCCGGCCGGACCTGATCGTGGCGCTGGGAAAGGGTTTCAAGTTGGAGCGCATCGCGCGCCGACAGGGGATCCGGTTTCTGGCTCTGGAATCGACCTCGGTCCGGGACGTGCTCCAAGCGCCTTTTCTGTTGGCGGACGCCCTTGGAAATCCCAGGGCCGCGGAGCCCGTCGCCGCGCGCCTGAGAAGAGAGTTGGAGGAGATCCGCCAACGCTATGCCGGTCGGCCTCGACGCGATGTCCTGCTGGTGATGGGAAGCAAGAGCCACCAGGTGTTCTCCGCGGGAAAGGGCTCCTTTCTGACCGAATTGGTGGAATTGGCGGGCGCGCGCTCCATCACCGCCGACGTGGAAAAGCCATGGCCCATGGTGAGCCTGGAGACGGTTCTGGTGCGCCGGCCTCAGGTCATCCTGGTGCTGGATTCCCGGGACCAGCTTCCGGAGGAGGTAGAGAGCGGATTCCTGGCGGAGTGGCGGATGCACCCCACGCTGCCGGCGGTCCGCAACGGACGGGTCCGGGTGCTGAACGGCAGTTTTCTCATGCGTTCCGGTCCGCGCCTTCCTCAGGCCGCGCGGCTGATCGCCGAGGCCATCCATGAAGGAACGTAGGGACACCCCTTGCGGGTGCTCTCTTGGGAGCTTTTCGTGCTTCAGTTCGCGATGTTCGATTCGTGATTCGGGATCTGTCCAACGTGCGGAATGAGAGAAGAGTGTCTGAAGCTCCGGTGGATGCTTCATTCTCCCTGACAGCTCAGGGAGTGGCCTTCCAATATCCCGGGCAGGAACCATTGCTGGAGGACGTGCAACTGTCGGTCGAGCCGGGAGCGCTGACCATGCTCATCGGTCCCAACGGCGCCGGCAAGACCACCCTGATGAAAATCCTGGCCGGTCTGTTGAGGCCGGCACAGGGGGCCGTCCGGCTCCGGTCGGGATCCGGAGGTCTGCTACGGGACCTGGCCGGCCTGCCTCCTCTGGCCCGGGCCCGGACGGTCGCCTATCTTCCTCAGGAAGTCCTGCCGCCTGAAGGGCATACCGTGCGGGAAGTGGTTCTTCTGGGCCGCTTTCCCCACCAGCGCTGGTGGACCCTGCCCGGCGAGCAGGACCGGAAGATCGTGGATGAGGCGCTGGAACGAATGGGAGTGGCGCAGCTGAAGGATCGGGTGTTCGCATCGCTCAGCGGCGGCGAGCAGCAAGCGGTTCTCCTGGCCGGGATCCTGGCCCAGCAAAGCTCGCTGTTGCTGCTGGACGAACCGGGGAAGGGGCTGGACGTTCACCATCTGGCGACGTTTTCACAGCGCCTCAAGCGGCTGGCCCGTGCCGGCAGGGGCATTCTCTGCATCACCCACGACCTGAACCTGGCCTCCCGTTTCGCCGACGTCATCTACCTGCTCTCGGACCGAAAGATCCGGGCCCAGGGCCGGCCCGAAAAGGTGTTGACCCAGGCCCGGGTGGCGGAATCCTACGGCAGCGACGTCGAAGTCACCCGGGATTCCAGGAACGGACTCCCCGTGGTCCTGCCCGGTGCGCAGTACCAAGACCGCCGGGAACCCCCGAGTTGATCATGGACGGCGCCACTGGTCGAATGGTCCATGTGCTGGGAACCGTGGGGTTGTGCACCCTCTTTCTGGTCACGGCTCTGGGAGTCTCCCCGTTTTTCGGAGCCGAAGAGGTCGACACGTTATCGGGGCTGAACTTGATCCTCCAGCACGGCTTCACGGCCCCGCTGCCCGAGGAGCTGCCCGAAAGGGACCAGAATCAGGTCCTGCGCAGCATCGTCTCCAATCGGATTCTTCGATCCTTGATGGGTGTCGCAGCCGGCGCCGGACTGGCAGTCGTCGGCGCGGCGCTGCAGGCGATCCTGCGCAATCCCCTGGTGGCGCCGTCGACTCTGGGAGTCTCCACGGCGGCGGCCGTCGGAGCCTTCTGCGCCATTATCGGATTCGGTTCGGGACTCACCTGGGGACCCTTCTCGCCGATTCAGGTGGCCGCCTATCTGGCGGCCATCCTGGACATCGTCCTGATCTACGGCATCGCCAGACTGGCCGGACGCCTCAGCATGGCGACCCTGTTGCTCGCCGGGGTGACGGTGAACCTGATCTGTGGCGCTCTCATCCTGTTGATGCGGCATCAGGCCGCCAATCCTTATGACCTGCACGTGCTGGATCACTGGCTCATGGGGAGTCTGAACTCCCTTTACGTCTGGAGCGACCTCTGGAGCATTCTCCCCTTCGTTCTGCCGGGGGTGGCCGTGATCGTCTGGCTGTCGCACCGGCTCAACCCCTTGGCTCTGGGAGATGACTACGCGGCGGGACGAGGCGTGCCGGTGCGGCGGGTCCGACTGCTGGTTTTCGTATTCGGTTCCCTGGCCGTGGCCGGCATCGTTTCGGCGGTGGGGCCCATCGGTTTCGTGGGGCTGATCGTTCCCCACATGGTCCGCCGGTTGGTGGGAACCGATCAGCGGCTCGTGATGGCGGCCTCGCTCCTGGTGGGGGGTGGATTCCTGCTTGTCTGTGACTGTGTGGTCCGATCCCAGCTCATTGGAGGGGTGGAGTTGCCGGTGGGTGTTCTGACCGCCCTGCTGGGCGGTCCCACGTTTCTCTACCTGCTGATCCGCTCCCGGCGATGAAAGGCCGCCGGTTCCTGCCGAAAGCGGCCGCCGCCGTGGGGCAGAGTTGTGAGCAGACCGGGTCCGGGCCGATCAGGAAGCCAGCATTCCGCCACCGATCTCAATGACCTGCCCCGTGATGAAGGCTCCGTCATCGCCGGCCAGCAACAGAAATGCGCCGACGCAATCTTCTGGCTGTCCGTCGCGTCCCAGTGGAATTCGCCCGATCAGGTACTGGTAACGTTCCGCGGAGGCCCGGTCGTGGAGGCGGGTCCGGACGATACCGGGTGCGATGGTGTTGACGGTGATCCCGCGAGGTCCGAATTCCTGGGCCCAGTTGCGGGTCATGCCTTCGAGGGCGGCCTTGGATGCGACGTAGGTCAGCGCCCCCGGGGTGGCGCCGGTGCGGGCGCTCATGGACCCGGTGAGGATGATGCGGCCGCGCCCGTCTGGCAGATGGGCCATGGCGTGCTTGACACAGAAGAAGGCGCTCCGGCAGTTGGTGGCCAGATCGTGCTCCCATTGTTCCTCGGTCAGATCGCTCGTCGGATGCCCTTGACCGGGCGCTCCGGCGTTGGCCACCAGGATGTCCAAGCCGCCGAAATTCTCCAGGGCGGCGGCCATGAGATCGGCCACCTGCTGCTCGTCGGTCACGTCGGCCCGCATGGCGAGCGCTTGGCCACCCATCCGTCGGATCTCCTCGACGGTCTCGTTCGCCTCCTGGAGGCTCCGGCTGTAATTGACCACCACCGATGCACCGCAGCGGGCGAGTCCGATGGAAACGGCCCGCCCGATCCCCGTTCCTCCGCCGGTGACGACTGCGGTTCGTCCCTTCAACTCGACGGACATCGGGACAATTTTTCGTTCTTCGCTCATATCCACTCCTTTACGACAATTGACGTCGTCAGACGCGACATTGTAGGAGTCCGCTCGAACCCATAGCAAATTCTCGTCACGGCAGGATGAGGAAGGCAGCCACAGCGGCCCGACGGCGATTCTGTGGATGTATCATGAATAGAGCGACGACCAGTCAACGTGCCAGGAAGGGAGCGGGAAATGACCAAGCAGGAGATGATCGGGAATTTGAATGAAGACCTGGCCGGAGAACTGGGTGCGATCATCCAATATCTGACCTACGCCGCCAAGACGACGGGTCCCTACAGGCCTCAGTTGTCCCAGTTCTTTCTCGGTGAAGTGGCCGACGAGCAGCTGCATGCCCAGTACCTGGCGAACAAGATCGTCGCCCTGGGCGGCGAGCCCACCACGGTGCCCCGGCCGGTTCCGGCGGCTGCCACAAACCGGGAGATGGTCGAACAGGTCCTGGCAGCCGAGCAGATGGCGACGCGGGACTATACGGAGCGGGCCCAACAGGCGGAAGAGTTGGGGGACAAGGGGTTGGTGGTCCAGTTGGAGGACATCGTGCGCGACGAAACGACCCACTCGGAGGAAACCGAGCGGCTTCTCCGGGATTGGCCTCTCTAACCCGCCACTGAAGGTGCCGGCCGGTCGTGGTGAAGACGTCCGCGTCAACCGCCGAGGAGGTCCTTCGCCGCCTGCCGCGCTTCCTCCAGCGACGAAACGACCTGTTTGTCCGGCACCTCCCGCAAGATGGCGAGCGCCTGAAGAGTTTTCTCCACCGGGCCGGAGAGGCCCATCACGATAAGCTCGGTCTGTTCTTCGCCAGCGATGTCCAGCAGCTTCTTGATCACCATGGCCGCGCTGTCGTCGAAGTACGTGGCCTGGGAAAAGTCGAAAATGACGACATCGTGATCCTTGATGTCGGCACTGATCGCGCGGGCCAACCGGTTGGAGGAGGCGACTGTGAAACTGCCCTTGAGCGCAAGCAGGCCGACTCGCGCCAGATAAGGGTCCAATCCCGAAGTTCCCTTGGGAAGGGAAAAGAAGGTCTGGTCCAGCAGCGGCACCGATACCACGCTATCCATCTCCAGGCGTTCCAGTTGCCGCGCGTGGGTCATTCCCGCGGCGATCAGCCCGACTGCGATGCCGGTCAGGAGGTCGACAAACACCGTCAGGCCCAGCGTGAGCAGCATGACCGCCATGTGTTCGCGCCGGATGCGGTGAATTCGGGCGAGAAGATTCCAGTCGACGATATCCAACCCGACCTTGATCAGGAGGCCGGCGAGAACGGCGCGGGGAATCGGCTCGACGTATTGGCCGAGACCCAATAGAAACACCAGCAGGACCACCGCGGAAAAGGCACCCGATGCCCGGGTCAGGCCGCCCGCCCGAATGTTGATGGCGGTTCCCATGGTGGCCCCGGCTCCCGGGACGCCCCCCACGAGTCCCGCGGCCATGTTGCCGATCCCCTGACCCACAAGTTCCCGGTTGGGATTGTGGCGTCCTCCGGTGAGGGAATCGGCGACCAGCGAAGTGAGAAGGCTGTTCACGGAGCCGAGCAGGGCCAGAATGATCGCCGGTTGGAGGGCATCCGCAATAAAGCCGGCGGAGGGAAATATCAGCTGCGGTTCCGGCAGACCTCCAGGCACGGGTCCGATGACAGGGGCGTCGCCGAGCCACAACAGGCCCACCAGCGTGCCGGTGATCAAGGCCAGAAGGGGAGCGGGCAGCAGTCTCGCCAGGCGGCGGGGCCAGACCGATACAATCACCAGAGTCAGGGCGGCGATGGCAAAGGCGCTTATGTTGATATTGGCCACCGCTTCGGGCAACGCGTGGATCGCCCCCAGCGATCCGCCCGGAGCCGCGGGCGCGCCGAGAAACGGCAGGAATTGAATCACGATCATGATGATGCCGATTCCCGACATGAATCCGGAGACGACCACGTAGGGCGTGTACGCTACAAAACGGCCGATCCCGGATATGCCCATGAGCACCTGTAGCAGGCCGCCGAGCACGACTATGGTGAAGGCTTCGGCGAGATTGGAGGAGTAGCTGGTGACGATGACCGCCATGGCAACTGACGTCGGCGCCGTGGGGGCGGATAGCTGAGCCCGCGTGCCGCCGAACAGAGCCGCGAAAAACCCGACGGCAATCGCGCCGTACAAGCCGGCGGCTGCGCCCAGGCCCGACGCCACGCCGAAGGCCAATGCGACCGGCAGCGTCACCACGGCGGAGGTGATGCCGCCGGAGAGATCCCCGCGTAGTTTCCGGAGATCGTACGTGGACGTGAGTGCTCCGAAAAGGTCCCTGCGGAGCGTGGCGCCGGTATAGCTCTCTTGAAAAGGCAGCTTCATGTTCCGACTGGTGGGATGTCATTCAGGCGCCCACCTGCAAGGGCGTCATTTTTGCACCCTGTTACTCTCCTGGCGTCCGGCGCCTGAAAGACGCCGGTCCCAGTCGGCGCCTGGAAAGACGCCGCTCCCGCCGCTCCCGCCGCTCCGTCGATCTCTTTGAACTGAAAAGCATAGAGCTTGCAGTCCTGGAGGTGAAACCGGAGGCGAACCGATTCCCCTGCCAGCTTTTTCAAGTCCGGGTCCCCCTTCCAGCGAACGGGGAGCCGGACCGAGTTCCCGTTCAGGGGCAGCGCTTCGCCGCGTGAAAAACCGGGTACGGGTCGGCCCGATTCGTCCAGGATTTCTACCAGAGCCTGGCCTCCGCCGCCCGTGTCGAGGTTCAATTCCAGACGTGATCCGCTGAATTGGATCGGCGGAGTGGTGAAGCGGCCTCCGCCGTACGGCGCGTCTACGGACACGAAGCCGTCCAGCCTCAGAACGGCCCGGCTGATGCCCGTTCGGTGACTGTTGGACTCTGAATCCAACTGGAAATCATGGTCCCGGTTGGACCCATTGTAGTAGATCCAGAGTTCGTCACCCATGCGAACGGGGTGGGGCAGCGCCCAGACCCGGGCTGAGTCGAAGCTTCCCGGAGGTCCCATCCGAAGGAAGGGTTTCCTTCCACCGACCCGCTGGAATCGTTTCCCGTCCCGGCTCACCAACAGGCGCACGTCCATGGCGCTGGGCCCCAACCCGGAAACCGGGGGTCTCGGCTTCCAGTGCCAGAAGGCTTGGGCCAGGAGGATGTAGACCTGGTCCGCTTCCTCGTACCGGAAGACGTCGGCGCCGTAGTAGTCCACCGGCGGCTGGCCTGTGGGAGTGGCATGGGTCGCCCGGTCGATGGCGTCCGGATCCACTACGATGCTCTGATTGGTCCAATGGACGAGGTCGCGGGACTCCAAGCGGCGCACCGAACGAAAGTTCCGGTTTCGGTCGTCGAATCGGGTCCAGTACCGGGTGAACAGGAGGTAACGCGACGACGGCGGATCCCAGAAGATGATGCTCTGGGTGTCCCACCCGCCGGGGCCCGGGTCCAGCTTGGAAAACAGCTTCCAACGAATGCCGTCCGGCGAGGTGTGCAGGTGAAGCTCGGCGGATGGATAGACCTTGGCTTGCGTCTTGTAGCGGTGCTCCGGCGAAGCGTGGGGATCGATCCAGACCGATGAGCCCCCGATCTTGCCGGGGATCACAATGTTGTTCTGGCGGGACCCGTTGGATTCGTGAAGTCCCAGCCGGGGCTTGACGAACACCAGACCGTCGTCGGACTCGGCGTAACAGACTCTCAACACGTCCGGGAAACGGTCTTCGCCATATTGGCGCTGGTCGTACCAGATGCGGATCTTTCCGTTTTCCTTGAGCACGCTGGAATAGAGGCCGATGGAGCCGCCCTGTCCGGGACCCTCCCAGTCCTGGTCCGGCTCCAGGAGGATCCGCCGGTCCTGCCAGGGCGGGTTCAGGGTGAGCCGGACTCTGTCGCTCGACTCGATGAAGCGGTCATCCACGAACAGTTGCTTGCCGGAACCGACGTCGATGGCCTCGGGTGCCGCGCGGAGACCGGCGCCTGCCAGTATCAGGAGGAACAGCCCAAGACGAGATCTCACGGGTTTCAAGGACATCGGGTTTCCTTTCTTTTGAAGTCGCTTGAGACACGACGGACGGCGGATTCCATGATCGTACAGTGTGTACCCGATTGCCAGATCGGGATTCTAAGCGGGTTGTCACCGCCGTCGAACCGGCTCGCGACTCCAGGTTCGTCGCGATGTGAACCGTCGGGCGTGGTCTGGTATACTCTGTGCAAATCAGGTCACACTTCATGCCGCACAATTCACAATTTGACGATCTCATCGGATCCCCCATCGATCCGGCTGTCGAAGGGGGCCGAGTACGGGGAATGTCCTGGTGTCGGACTTGGCGAGGAGAATGCACATGATGAAACCACTATCTGTCTACTCTCTATTCTTTGTTTTCCTGGTGGCGATCCTCATCGCCGCGCCTAATTCCTACGCACAGTCCAGCGGTTTGAGTGGGGTCGTAACCGACGAGACCGGCGGCGTGCTTCCCGGCGTCGAGATTACCATCCTGAACGAGGCCAACGGCCTCCAGCGAACCGTACTCTCCAACGATGAGGGACTGTACGTCTTTCCCCAGCTCCCACCCGGCTCCTACACGCTGATGGCCGCTCAGCCAGGCTTCGAATTGGTGACCGTTGAAGGCATTACTTTGCTCGTCAACACCAAGATCGACCTACCCGTGAAATTCGACGTGGCGGCGCTCACGGAGTCCGTCACGGTGTCCGCTGCGGCCAGACAGCTGAACACTACCGATGCATCGGTCGGAAACGCGTTCGGAACCAAGCCGATCGGTCAGTTGCCGTTGAATGCGCGAAACCCGGCCGGCCTGCTCTCGCTGCAGGCGGGGGTCACGTTCCTGACTGCGGACCCGTTGGACGCCCAATTGTCGGGAGACATCCGGAACGGGACCGTCAACGGAGCCCAGAGTGACCAGTCGAACGTGACGCTCGACGGGGTCGATGTGAACGACCAGAACGGGCGCCTGCCCTTCACCAGCGTCCTTCGCAACACGCTGGATTCGATCCAGGAATTCCGCGTCGTGACGACCACGGCGAACGCCGATCAAGGCCGCTCGTCGGGCGCGCAGGTGTCGCTGGTGACGAAGAGCGGGTCCAACGACATCCATGGATCGCTCTACGAATACCACCGGAACACGGTCACGGCGGCGAATGATTTCTTCAACAACAGGGCCGGCGTCGATCGTCCGAAGCTTATCCGCAATGTCTTCGGAGCCTCGGTCGGCGGCCCCGTCAAGAAGGATCGTGTCTTCTATTTCGTCAACTACGAAGGCCGCCGGGACGCCAGCGAGGGCAGCGCGGTGCGACGTGTTCCGACGGCATCGATGCGCGATGGATTCGTCCGCTACAGAAGCGCCAGCGGGGAAGTACAGACGCTCAGCCCGGAATTCATCAGTAGCCGGATCGATCCGCTGGGGACCGGGCCCAATGCCGCCACTCTCCAGTACTTCAGGTCCTTTCCGGAACCCAACGACACTACCGTCGGAGACGGTCTGAATACGGCTGGATTCCGGTTCGCGGCCTCGACCCCCCTGGTCTGGAACACGTTTATCTCGAAGCTGGATTGGAACTTGGATCAGAACGGTGGGCACCGCATGTTCCTGCGCACCAACTACCAGAACGACAGCATCTCAAGCGTGCCCCAGTTTCCGGGCCAGGCCCCGAACCGGGAGACCGCGGACACCAGCCGCGGGTTGGCGCTCGGATACGACGGCACGTTCGGGACCAACGTCCTGGGCACGTTCCGCTATGGATTCACTGGCCAGAAGTTGATCATTTCGGGCGTTCAGACGGAATCCAGGGCAAGTCTCGGAGATAGCATCATCGACGATATTGAGGGCTCGACGACGCCCAGGGACACCTATTTGCCGACGCAGACTGTGGCGGGAGACTTCTCCGTTATTAGTGGATCGCACACCCTGCAGTTCGGCGGAGCATTCTACTCGACACGGAACCAACGTTTGAGCTACGGCAACAGCTTTCATTTTGCGAAGCAGGCCGCGTGGGCATTGGCCGACGGCCCCTCGGTATTCGACGGGCCGCTCGCCGTGGCGCCGGCCAACCCGGGAGTTTACCGGGAGACGATGGCGACTGCCCTCGGGGTCCTCAACTTCTTCGATGCCAATTACAACTACGACCTGGCCGGCAATCCTCTGTCGCTGGGAGATCCCGTCGGCCGAACTTTCGGGTCGGAACAATTCGAGCTCTACCTCCAGGACACTTGGCGCGTCCAGCCGGGCCTGACGGTCACGGCCGGCCTGCGCTGGACGATCATGCCGCCGGTCAGGGAAGTGAATGGACTGCAGGTCAGCATCACGCCGGGTCTCGACCAGTACATCGCCCACCGTCTGGACCTGGCGGAGAACGGCCGGCCCACGCGCGATGCCGGGCCGATCGGCTTCGTGGGAGTGGACGACCCGCAAGGCAGTCCGCTGTGGGCCACCCACTACAAGAATTTCTCGCCTCGGCTTGCCGTAGCCTACTCGCCGGATTTCGGGGATGGTTTCCTGGGCAAGCTGTTCGGCGGCCTGGGGAGGACGTCGATCCGGGCCGGTGCGGGTATCTTCTACAGCAGTTTCGGGATGGGCATGATGCAGATGCTCGACCGGAATGCGTTCGGCCTCACCAGCAAGGTGACCAACCAGATTGCCACGGTGGCGGCGGCGCCTCGCTTCGCCGGGCTTTCGAATCTCCCAGCGGCGGGAATCCTGCCTCCTCCGCCGGGCGGACCTGGCACCCCGAACCCCAACGGCCTGGGTTGGAGCCAGGGTGTCGACTCCAGCGTGGTGCCACCGTACAGCATCAATCCCACTTTTTCTCTGGCCCGCGAGTTTGACGGAGGATTTCTGCTCGAGGTCGGCTATGTTGGCCGACTGGGCCGCAGACTGCTCGTCAACGACACCGCCTCAGCCCAGTACGCCAATTTCAGGGATCCGGTGTCCGGCGGATATCTGCTGGACGCGCTCCGGGACCTTGAACTCATGGTGCGGCGCGGGACGCCGACCGGATCCGTGCAACCCATCGCATTTTGGGAGAACCTCTATTCTGGAGTCGCCACTCCGGACGCAACCGCGACTCAGCGGGTCTACGACGTCATCCGGTCCGGCAGTCCCGATACCGGTACGTCGCTCTACTTTATTGACTATGCCTGCTCCCCGTTCTGTAGCGATCTGGGGCCAGGTGTATTCTTGAATCCTCAATTTTGGGCCTTCGATGCACTCCGGTCTTTCGGAACCTCGACCTACCATTCGATGCAGGTGTCGCTGCGCAAAGCCTTCACCAAGGGGTTCCAGTTCCACCTGAACTACACGTTGTCCAAGTCCATGGACCTGGTGTCCGTCAGCGCCCGCCGCACCCAGGGTGAACGGTTCGGTCAGATTCCGGGTGACACCTACTGGTCTGCGTTCAGCGTCATCAACTCTTGGGACCGGGAGGCGCAGCGGGCGGTCTCCGATTTCGACATGACCCACCAATGGAACGCCAACTGGGTGGCGGAGTTGCCAATCGGCCAAGGGAAGTCCGTCCTGCCCGACCTGGGGCCGGCGGGCCAGGCCGTGCTCGGCGGCTGGCAGGTCAGCGGCCTGTTCCGGGTGACCTCAGGCCTACCCCTCAGTGTGCTGAACGGTCTGGCTTGGCCCACGTGCTACTGCTACCAACACTTCGCCGAACCCGTCGGATCGGTGCCGGAGCAGACGAACACGAAGAATGCGAGGCTGATCGGTGGGGGTAGCGGGCCAAACGTCTTCAGCGATCCGCAGTCCGCCCTTGCCTCGTTCAGACAGGTCGTGCCCGGCGAAGTCGGGCAACGCAACAATCTGCGCGGGCACGGGATTTTCTCCATCGACATGGCCCTTGGAAAGCGCTTTCCATTGCCCTTCGAAGGTCAGAGTATTCAGTTCCGGGCCGAGGCCTTCAACTTGACCAACAGTGTTCGCTTCAACCCCGACGTATGGGAAACTCTCTCCTTCACCTTCCCTGGGAGCTTCGGCAACTACTCTCAGGTGATGATTCCACCGCGGGTGATGCAGTTCGGTCTGCGCTACGAGTTCTAGCTCAGCACCGTCGAAGCCTGCGAAAAGTAGTTTACGAATAGTAAAATGTCCCCTTCGTGAAGAGTCTTTCCTGGATCCGTTTCCTGTTTGCCTGCTCCGTCCTCGGAACCTGCTGGGTCGGCTGGGGTTATGAATTGAAGGCCCAGGCGACTGACGCGTCCACTCTGGAATTCTTCGAGCGCCGGGTGCGGCCCCTCCTGGCGAAGCATTGCTTCGCCTGCCACGGAGCGGAGATCGATACTCCGCAGGGAAATCTGAGAGTCGATCAACGATCGGGTCTGATGAAGGGCGGCAGCCGGGGCCCCGCCATCGTTCCCCACCGCCCCGATGAGAGTCTGTTGATCCGAGCGGTTCGGGGAGATTCAATCCAGATGCCGCCCGGTGGAAAGCTCAAGGAGCGTGAGGTCGCCGACCTGGTGGAGTGGGTTCGGCTGGGCGCGCCCTGGCCGGAGGCCCAGGCGGCCGCATCCCCGGCGGCTGCAGATGGTGACAACCCGGACTGGGAGAAGATCCGAGCCAGTCACTGGGCCTGGGAACCGGTCCGAAAGGCGGCGCCTCCGCAGGTATCGGAGGAGTCCTGGGTGCGGAATCCCATCGACTCCTTCGTCCTTGCGAAGCTGGAGTCGGCGGGCCTGGAGCCGGCTCCGTCGGCAGATGCCGGAACCCTGGTTAGAAGAATGCACCTGGATCTGGTGGGACTGCCGCCCACGCCGGACGAGGTCGCCGAGTTCGTGGTAGCGTCCCGGCAAGATCCGCAAGGAGCCGTGGAGCAGAAGATCACGGAGCTTCTCGGTTCCGTCCGCTACGGGGAGCGTTGGGCTCGTCATTGGCTGGACGTAGCCCGGTACAGCGACGGGTTCGGCGGTTTTCTGGATCGGCGGAACCAGGAACTGACCCAGGCGTGGCGCTACCGGGATTGGGTCGTCTCCGCCTTCAACGACGATCTGCCCTACGACCACTTCATCAAGCTCCAGATCAGCGGCGATCTGGTGGGCGGCGTCGAAGACGCCGTAGCCACCGGATTCTTCGCCCTGGGCCCCTACTATTCGTCCGATGGCGGCGATCCCGACAGTGTGGCCCAAGCCCGGGGCGAGACCTTGGACGACCGGATCGACACTCTGACGCGCGGTTTCATGGCCGTCACGGTCTCCTGCGCCCGTTGTCATGACCACAAGTTCGATCCCATTCCCCAGCAGGACTACTATTCCCTGGCGGGGATCTTCGACAACACCATGAGCAGCGAGCTGCCCCTGGTTCCGGAGGGTGTGGTCGAGGCCTATGACGCCTACCAGGGGAAGATCAAGACGGCCCAGCGGAGAGGCGCGGGCATCCGGGCTCGGGCCCGGGAGGAGAAGCGCGAGCTGTCGGCCGAAGAGGAGGAACAGGTCAAGCAGTTGAAGGCGGAGGTCGAGAAACTCAAGGAAGGAGCGCCTCCCAAATACGATTTTGCCCATGTTCTGGCAGAGACCGGGAACCAGGACATGCCTCTGGCCGTTCGGGGCAACCTGCGAACGCCGGGGGATATGGCGCCACGGAGGTTCCCGAGGGTCCTTTCCGATCATGGCACACGCCGGTTCAACCAAGGGAGCGGACGGATCGAGCTGGCCGAGGCAGTCGCCAACCCGTCCAATCCGCTGACGGCGCGGGTGATGGTCAACCGGGTCTGGATGCATCATTTCGGCAGGGCGCTGGTCCGGTCGCCCGGCAACTTCGGAACGCTGGGCCGGAATCCGACCCATGGGAAGCTGCTGAACTGGTTGGCTGCCAGCTTCATGGAATCCGGTTGGTCGCTCAAGTCGTTGCACCGTTTGATCATGACCTCGGCCACCTATCAGATGAGCAGCCGGTACGATGCCCGGGCCTTTGCCGTCGACAGCGACAACGAGCTGCTCTGGCGCATGAACCCGCGGAGAATGGACGTGGAGTCGTGGCGGGACTCCCTACTGGCCGTGACTCGGGAACTGGACCTGGAGCTGGGTGGGCCGCCGGTGAACGACATCACCGGCAGCAATCGGCGCACCCTATACGCCAAGGTCAGCCGTAACGGCGATCAGTCCGGCTCCGATCAGTTCCTGCGGCTGTTCGATTTTCCCATCATGCGGGCCACCGTCCCCGAGCGGGGCACCAGCATCGTCCCGCAACAGTTTCTCTTTCTGATGAACAGCCCCTTCATGGTGGATCGGGCCAAGGCTCTCTACAAGCGGCTGGAGGGCGAGTCCGAGGACGACCAGGGGAAAATCGAACGCGCCTACCGCCTCCTGTTCAGCCGGTCCCCGAGCGAAGGGGAAACGCAGATGGGGCTCCAGTTCCTCCGAACCGAGTCTCCGTCCGATTCGGAGCTGAGTCCCTGGGAGCGATACGGCCAAGTGCTCATGAGCTCCAACGAGTTCATGTACGTGCGGTAGAAATTACCGCTGTGACGCGCCACGAGTGGCGCGACCGCCACGCTCGCCGTCCCGGAGTCGATCTGGGTGTATCCGCAGCAGCACTACTTGAGGAAGTACGGGACACCCGTCGCCGAGAACTGGGCTAACGCGATACGTTGTGTACGCATCTGCATCTGATCGTGCTGAAGCCCTCTTCCCGAGCGACCGAGATCGTGAGAGAATAAGCGGCAAACTTTCAGGAGTTTCGAACCATGTTCCACCTGCCGCAGCCACCACCATTGGACCGCCGCGACATGCTCCACCGGCTGGGCGCGGGATTCGGCGTCCTGGGACTTACCGGTGTCCTGGCTGAGGAGGGCGGTCTGGGGACTCGGGTTTCGGGGGCCCCACATGTGGCGACGGGTTCCCCTCTGGCCCCCAGGGCGCCCCACTTCGCTCCCCGGGCCAAGCATGTGATCCAACTCTTCATGCCCGGTGGACCCTCCCAGGTCGACACCTTCGACTACAAGCCCGAGATCGGGAAATACCAGGGGCAGCGTCCTGCCATCGTCGACCGGAAGTCCCTTCGCAATACCAAGAACGGGCTCTTCCCCTCTCCCTTCGGATTCAAGCAGTACGGCGAGTGCGGCAAGTGGGTCAGCGACATCTTTCCCCACGTGGGTGAGTGCGTCGACGACATCAGCTTCATCCATTCCATGTACACGGACATTCCGGAGCACGCCGGCGCGATCCTGATGATGAACCTGGGACACCTGCAGCCGAGCCGGCCCAGCATGGGCTCCTGGCTGGTCTACGGTCTGGGTTCCGACAACCAGGACCTGCCGGGGTTCGTGGCCATGAGCCCCCGGGGCCAGCCGCGCGGCAAGCTGGCGAACTGGGGGAACTCCTTCCTCCCCGGGGCGTACGCCGGAACCTACGTGAACCTGCACGAGATGAAGCCGGACCGCATCTTGAGCGATCTCAAGAACAACTGGCTGCCCCGGACCGAGCAGCGGCGGCAGGTCGATCTCCTGACCCGCCTCAACCGCCTCGACCTGGAGCGGCAGCAACAGGACCACCACCTGGAAAGCAGCATTCAGGCCATGGAGATGGCCTTCCGCATGCAGTTCGCGGCGCCCGAGGCCTTCGATCTCTCGCAGGAGAGCAAGGCGACGATGGAGCTCTACGGCGACAGCGAGTATGCCAAGGGATGTCTGCTGGCACGGCGGCTGGTGGAGCGCGGAGTACGGATGGTCCAGGTGTCCCATTCCATCGACCACTACGACATCGCCTGGGACACGGGCCATAGCGACATTGTCGGGGGGCACAAGAAGCTGGCAGATGCCTGCGACCGGGGGATCGCGGCCCTGATCAAGGATCTGAAGCAGCGGGGCATGCTGGACGAGACCTTGGTGATCTGGGGCGGGGAGTTCGGCCGGGCCCCCACCTCGGAAGGGCAAAAAGGCCGGGACCACGACCACTACGGCTTCACCGTGTGGATGGCGGGCGGCGGCGTCAAGGGTGGCTTCAGCTACGGCGCCACGGACCAGTTCGGGCTCACGGCGGTGGAGAACCGGGTGCACGTCCATGACCTTCATGCCACCATCCTCCACCTCATGGGAATCGACCACGAGCGGCTCACCTACCGGTATTCGGGCCGGGACTTCCGCCTGACCGACGTGCATGGCAAGGTGGTCCACGACATCATCGCGTGAACGTCCGCGGCGGCCGTTGCCGCGGTTTTCCCACGGAGCAGGCAATGGTCGCTGACACGGATCGAAGACACTTCCTCACGACTCTCGGGGCCGCCGCAGGATCGGCAGTCCTGGGCCTGTCCAAAGCCGGCTGCGCCACGCCGCCGCCGGGCGAGACAACCGATCGTCCTTCCCACCTGGTGAGATTCGGCCACACCGATCTGTGGGTCTCGCGGCTGTGTCAGGGGACCGCTTTCCGGACCCATCTTTCCCGCAAGGGGGAGAGCAAAGAGGCACACGCGTTGCTGCGTCATTGTATCGATGTGGGGATTAACTTCTTCGACACGGCCGAGGCCTATGGTTCGGGCGAATCGGAGATCGCCTTGGGCCACGGGATTGCCGGCCGCCGGCACGAGGTCGTCATCTCCACCAAGGTCTATCCCCGGGTCGAGGGAGAGAAGATCGCCATCACCGAGGCGATCCTCAGAACCAGGGTGGAAGCCAGCCTCAAACGCCTGGGAACGGACTACATCGACCTTTATTTCATTCACGGTCCCGACAAGAAGACTCCCTCCTTTCATGAAGAAGAGCCGGACCGGGAGGCTCCGACGCGGGCTCACATGGAGGAGATCGCTGCGGCCATGAGCGCCCTGGTCGAGTCGGGAAAGATCCGGTACTGGGGGGTCTCCAATCATCTGCCGAGGCAGGTGGAGGAACTGTTGGAAGTGGGGAATCAATCCGGCAGATCGCCTATGGCCGGGTTGCAGGACTACTTCACCGTCGTGGCGGGGGATCGCAGAAGCCTCATGGTCGATGGTCTGTTCCCACTGATTCGGCAAGGAAACCTGGGACTCATGGCCTTCAGTCCCTTGGGAGGGGGCAATTTGGTGCCGGGAAGAGAGGTTCCTGAAGGGTCCGCTCTCATGGACGTGGTGACGGTCCTGGACGAGGTGGCCGGGGAGTTGGGCGTCACCCGGCCTCAGGTCTGCGTCGGCTGGGTCGCCGCCCATTCCGAGGTCGCCAGCGTCCTCGCCGGAGCGGAGAAACCGGAGCACGTCGAGGAAAACCTCAAGGGGACCCAGTTGACCCTGCCCGCCTCGGCCATGGCCAGGCTCAATGCCGCGGCCGAAGCCTACGCGGTCCGAATGATCCAAGAGAAGGCGGCATTCCACCGATTTGGTGACCGCTCCGGACGGTCAGCACCGGCGTAAGCTGGCACCCGCCCCGACTTCTTCAACGTCAGCTCACGAGACCCGCCATCGAACGACGCCCATGTGATAGCGCTGGTGCATGGGGATCCGCTGACAGTAGTAGGCGGTGACGATGGTGCCGTCGTTCAACTGCACGCTGGAGGGGTAGCCGCCGTCGGTGCCGCCGGGCCGCGTGTTCGCCCGGCGCGCCGTGGTGTTGAAGAGCACCCTCGGCGCGTCCCAGGTCAGGCCCTCGTCGCGGCTGATGCGGGCGAAGACCCCCAACATTCCCCGCAGCCGGGATCCGTAGGTGAGGAGGATCCCCCCGTCCTGCAGCCGGATGAGGTTGGCCGGCATCTGCCCCGGAAGGGATGCGGGTCCCAGATGCCTCCAGGTCTGTCCGGCGTCTTCCGAGACCGAGATGTGGGTATGGCTGTTGCGGTGGGTCCGGGTGGCGGCCAGGAGCCGGTTCCCTCCGGTGACGAGCAGAGTCGACTCGTTGAAGTCGTCCCCGCCCAGGGGGCGGGGGTTGTCCCAGGTGCGCCCGTCGTCGTCGCTGAAAAAGACCCAGGCCGTGTTCCTGGTGATGTGGTCGCCGGTATATCCGGTCACGGCGAGCCGCCCCCCGGGGAGCGCGACGATGTCGCCGAAGGGGATGACGTGGTCCGTGCCGGGAGGCAGTTCCAGGCTGCTCCGGCAGGTCCAGGTCTTGAGGCCGTCCGTGGACCGGCAGACCACGGATTGCAGGATCGGTCTCATGCGGGTGACCGGATCGGGAGGAGCCACCTTGGAGCCGCTGCAGAGGACCACGAAGGATCCCTTCGGCGTGAGCCCGGCCGCCAGGTCCTTCCGGTTGGTGCCCGGTTCGTTCGGCGCCGGAATGCTCACGAAGCTCCACATTCGGCCTCCGTCGTCGCTTCTCCAGCACTCGGCGGCTCCGTCGCAGAAACCGTGGCAGGGACTCCCGAAGATGGTGGCGACGATGGAGTCGTCGGGCATGAGGGTCAAGTTGGGCCAAGCGCACTTGTTGTCGACGGCGACGAAGCGCTCCACCTGGTCCATGTTGACGAGATGGCCCGTACCCTCGCTTCCTGCTGATGCCGGCGCCGGAAACGGCGACGCCTTCGCCGATCCGATCCCGGCCAGCCCCAGGAGGGATGAGCCCACCATCCCGCGGCGGGTGAGTACTCGGGTACGGAAGGATCGTTTCATGATGGACCTCCGGTGAGAAATGCGGATCAATGACGGCCGAGTCCGAATTCGCTCCCCATGGTCACGACCTTGCCGTCCCGGAAATGCACCTCGATGAACTTGGAGCTGGCGAAGGGGCGGCCGTCTTCATCCCGGAAGAGGCCGACACGCTTCTTGGTCCTGGCGTCGAAGATGTCGGGCGCGTGGGAGTAGGCGTACTTGCCGTCCAGGCTGAAGGTGACCCAGCCGTGACCGCCGATGGACAGATTCACGTGGCCCATTTCACGGGGCGGCATGCGGGTGGCGTCGAAGTAGAACAACTTCCGGCCCGACTGGTCGCTGATCCACAGTTCCTTCTGGTCGGGCGTCAGGCCGGCGCCATGGGTCCGATGGCGAATTTTCTCCTTGCCGGCGAAGACCCGGTGCAGGAGTTTGCCCTGTTTCAGATCGACCACGTCGAACCCCACGTGCTTCCCCAGGCAGACGAAGGCCAGGCTGTGGTCGCGCGTGACGGTGTACGGAAAGATCATGTACTCGCCCACGTCGGGGATCTGGCGGACGATGCTGTCGTCCCGGGTGTCGAACATGGTCAGCATGGTCCGGGTTCCCAGGAAGACGTGCCGTCCGTCCAGGCCCACGATGCTGTTGTGGGCGTTGGGTCCCACGGGGATCCGCTTGATGAAATCTCCGTTCGTTGCGTCGATCACGACGAAGCCGGCGTCTTCCTCCGCGTACCAGAACCCGGTGGGAGCGTAGATCCTCTTGCCGTCCATGGTGATGGAGGAGCGGTCGCAGCAACCCGGAGCGAAGGTGTTCTCCCAGAGGACCTTTTCCGTCTCCAGATCGAAGGCTCCCAAACGATGGTTGGTCGTGGAGTAATACACGGCGTGGTTGATCAGGCTCCCGGTGAAGCCCCGCAGTCCCTCCTGGAAGATGGGGACGTGGATCCTCCGGACGAACTTGTGGCCGTTGTCGATATCGAAAATGAGGATCCCGGTGCCCGATCGGCCCTCCACCTGAGCTCCGTCCGGAGTGCTCATGTAGAGGTAGCGCCGGGTTTCGGATTGACCCGGCAGCGCGGTCCCAAAGGTTAGTAAGATTGTGGCGGTGATAGTCAGGCGTAGCATGACCGGAATTCTACTTCCCGCGCCGGGGGCTGTCCATCCGGCCTCCGTGCCCGGTGGACCGCGTTGTTTCTTGGTCCCATACGTCCGAGTATGTTTCCTGATCACGCCTTGTCCGGCGGCCGCATGTCCGATTTTGATGCGACGTATGCCTTTCGCCACGGACTGATAAACTTCGGCAAGCGGTGCCATGCTTGATCACAGCTATTTCGCGAACCCGGCTTGGGAGATCGTGGGCCCCTACGCCGGCCGATTCTCAAGCATACAGGGTAAGTTCAGTACGGGAGAGACACCATGAAAAGGCAGTTGACAGCGATCATCGAACGCGAAGGAGATGGATACGTCGCCCTTTGCCCGGAAGTGGATGTCGTCAGCCAAGGCGACACCGTGTCCGAAGCACGCGACAACCTCGCCGAAGCGCTGACTCTGTTTTTCGAGACCGCCTCCGCCGGGGAAATCGTCAAGCGCCTGCGTGGCGAAGTCTACGTGACCCGTGTCGAGGTCGCCGTTGGGTAGGCTCCGTGTTCTTTCAGGCCGGGAGGTCTGCCGGATACTCGAGTCACATGGTTTCGTGAAGGTGAGAAGGCGTGGCAGCCACGTGGCCATGCAGAAGGCCGGCGCCGGCGGTACGGTCACCGTCCCGGTGCCGGAACATAAAGATCTGCGTGTCGGCACGCTGATGTCGATTATCCGCCAGTCTGGCCTGTCTCGATCGGAGTTTGAATGAATACTTGACATCCCGGTCCCGAGTCTCGATTGGAGTCGAATTCGAAGTGGCCCGCCGCTGGATGCCGCCGTAGTAAACTGATGGGATTAACGCGATTGGCGGTGGCGCCACGATTGGCAAGTTGGAAGTCAGGCAGGAGGAAGACTCGGTGAACAGTTTGGTGGGGAAACCCCGGGAGGCATTGGACACGCCCGCCCTGATGGTGGATCTGGATATCCTGCAGCGCAACATCGACCGCATGGCGACCACCATCATTCAAGAGGCCAACGTGGGATGGCGCCCCCACACCAAGGCCATGAAGACGCCGGCCCTGGCGAACTTGTGCCTTGAAGCAGGGGCTCATGGCATCACCTGCGCCAAGCTGGGGGAGGCGGAGGTCATGGCTGCCGCCGGCATCCGCGACATCCTCGTGGCCAACCAGATTGTGGGTTCGACAAAGATCCATCGTCTGGTCGACGTTTGCCGCCATGCCGACGTGATGGTCTGTGCGGACCAGTTCGAAAACGTCCAGGCGATCGACCGGGCAGCCGAAGCCAAGGGCGTGCGTCCCCGGGTCCTGATCGAGGTGGACGTGGGGATGCAGCGCGCCGGAGTCTTGCCGGGAGAACCCACGGTGTCCCTGGCCCGCCGGATCGCCCGGTTGCGACACGTCCGTTTCGCCGGGTTGCAGACCTGGGAGGCCCATGCACTGTTCGAACCGGACTTGGGAAAGAAGAAACGGATGATCGAGGAGGCGCTGGGGAAGTTGACCGACACCGCCCAGGCTATCCGCGACGCTGGGATTCCGGTCGGGATCATCAGTTGCGGCGGCACCGGGACCTATCGGATCAGCGCTTTCGTACCCGGTATCACGGAGATCGAGGCGGGAGGCGGCATCTACTGCGATATCTCTTACCGCCGCAATATGGGCGTGGAGCACGAGTTCGCACTGACGATCCTGTCCACGGTGACCAGCCGTCCCCATCCCGCCCGCGTCATATGCGACGCGGGATTCAAGACCACGAACGCGCATGATGCCACCCCTGAAGTCCTGGGGGAGATCGCGGTCAAGGAATTCGTGATGTCGGCCGAGCACGGAATCATCCGGCTGGCCGAGTCCAGCGAATCGCCCCGAGTCGGGGACAAGATCGAGATCATTCCCGGGTACTCGGACTCCACCGTTTTTCTACACGATGTCTTGTACGGGATCCGGGACGGCCGCGTGGAGACGGTCTGGCCCCTTGTGGGCCGGGGCAAACTGGCGTAGCGCACCGTCGGGTCAGTTCTGGCCGACGCAGAACAGGGTCCCGTTGGTCCGGACAAACAAGTGCCCCTGGGCTGCTATCACGGTAGAGCGGACCGGGGCGTCCTCGGCGTCGCCCATGGCGATATTGTTGAGGATTTCTCCTCCTGCCGCGTCTACAATCACCACATCTCCGTCGAAATTGATCAGGTAGAGCTTGCCGTCACCGGCCAGGGGCGAAGCCTCGTACTTACTGCGGCCCGGCGTTTGGATCGTCCATTTCACCTTGCCCGTCTCGGGTTCGACTCGTGAGAGGGACTTCCGCACGTCGCTCAGGACGAAGAAGTCTCCGTCGTAGTATGCGGGGGTGGGCACGTCGGAGGTCACGGGCCGGACATCCTTGCTGACCCAGGCGATGGCGCTGTCGTCCAGGTTTCCGACCCCGCCGGTCTTGATGGCGTAGATGGGGTCCCGCTTGGGAGCGCAGGCCAGGATCACGTCCTCGTTGGCCACGGGGGAGGGAACCAGGCGCCAGTGCCCGATGCGCGTGGGGTTCCAGGTTCCCCAGCGCCAGAGTTCCTTGCCGGTCTCCAGGTCGTGGCCGCTCAGATCGTCGCCGCCAACCACCAGCAACTCGCGGCGCCCGTTGTGGACGAAGGGGACGGGGGAGGTGAAGGCCTCGCGAGACTCGGCCACTGCCTGGCTGGGGCGGAAACTGCGCCACAAGGTTTCGCCGGTCTCCGGCTTCATGGCCAGGATGTAGGACCGGTTCTTCCGGTCTTTCAAGCCGCGTCCCTCGATGGGGACGTCCCTTTGCAGCACCTGTAGATAGAGCTTCCCGTCGAAGATCAGGGGGCTGGACGAGAAGGTCCAGAAGAATGCAAATTCGCCGTAGTCTTTCTCGATTTGACGCCGCCAGATCTGATGCCCCGAAAAGTCGAACGCCACCATTTCTCCGTTGCCGTAGAAAAAGACGACCACGTTGCCATCCGTGGTGGGCGAGGGCGAGGCGAAATCGCTGCGGCTGTCCCGGTTGACACCCAGCGCGACCTCCCTTTGCCAGAGCAACTTGCCGGTGGCCCGGTCAAGGCAGAGGGCCTTCAGCGAATTGGACTTGGGGTCCGTGCTGGAAACGAAGACGTGATTGTCCCAGACGGCGGGCGTGGCCGCACTGGGTCCGGGCAGGGCGGCGCTCCACGCGATGTTCTCGGTCGGCGACCATTGGGTCGGCAAGCCCGTCTCCGTGGTCGAGCCGTTGAAGCTGGGTCCCCGGAAGTGGGGCCAGTTGGCCGAGTGAAGCAGCGTTGCGGTCGAGATGAGCAGAACCAGGGACGGCATGAATTTCATGGTCTTTGACTCCGAAGTCGTTGAGACGGCTCGGTTGCGGGGCGGTCCATCACGCCCTTGATACAGCATCATAGCGGTTGAATTTTCGCCCTGTCCAGCCACCGGGAGCCGCTTCAGAATTTGTAGGCGAAGAGCTTGGCTTGAAACATTCGGATACGGATTGCTACCGTATCGCCGATCCCGGAGAGATCGCTCCTCCCCTTCCAGGTCACGACCCGATCGGACTCGTCGCCGGTCAGACGGTCGCTGTCGGCGAAGGTGAAGCCCTCGATGGGCGGCAGATCGGCCTGATTCATGGAGGGGCTCTTGGTCATCAACTCTACGCTGATCCAGCCTCCGGGAGCGCAGCGGTAGTTCAGCCGCAGTTCGTCCCCGTGCCGGTAGATGGTGGGAATCGTGAACCGGCCCTCGCTCTCCGCCTCCATCCCGATGAAGCGATGCGGTTCCCACAACATGTAGCGGATCTGAATGGGCCGGCCCTGGGGAAAGAGATGGTCCTGTCCGTAGACGTTGTGGAGGCTGGACATTCCAGTGTAGGGCACGGCCCAGAGGCCGTCGAGCAGCTCCAACATGCCGTTGCGCCAGGTGTGCACCTGGGAATCGTCGCCGCTGCCGGCGGGGCCCACCGTGTGGATGGGCCGGCGCTCGGGCCGGATCCAGAAGAGGCCGTCGCGGCTGAAGGCGATCTGAGTGTCGACGTGATCGTTCTGCTGGTGGTAGACGGGGATGACCATGACGTGAAGGTCGGTGCGCCCCGGATAGGGGAAGTAATTGGCTCCGTAAAAGGAGATGTCCAGGTCGTCCAGGGCGTCGGGAGCCAGGATCAGCTTGGGGGCCGGCCAGGTCCGGAAGTCCTTGGTCCGTGAGAACCCGATGACGCGCCGCTGCGTCTCCTCCTCGATCCGGGCGGTGCCGATCCCCGGCATCAACTCGGCCGTGTTTCCCATGATCTGCTGGTAGGCGATGTATTCGCCGTTGGCCTCGTCGTAGTGGGCGGAGATACCCCCGTTGACGGGGCGCATGCCCAAGGCCTTCTCCAGCGGCTTCCAGTCCCGTCCGTCCGCGGAGATCCAGCCCAAGGTGCGCCCCCAGATCTCGGCTCGGGGTCCCTTGTAGGCATCTTTCTCGTAGGTCTCGCGGTTCCAGCGCCGCATGGCCTCCTCGCCTTCCAGGGGCTGCAGGGTCTCCGGGTCGTACCAGGCCATGTCGCCGCCCATGGCCTTGAAACGTTCCGCCGCAGGCGCCTGGGGGTCGATGAAGACACCCGTGGCGCCCCGGATGCCGTTGCGCAGGAGGTTGTTGGCCGACGACCCATCGAATTCGACCTGGCCCAATTCCGGCCGCGTCCAGTGATAGCCGTCGGTGCTGGTGGCGTAGGCCGTGGAATCGGCCCGGGAGCATTCATAGATCATGTGGAGCAGTCCGTCGGCTCTCCAGATGAATAGGGGGCCGATGAACTTCCCCTGCTCCCACTCCGCCGTCGCCTCCAGCAGAGGCGCGGATCTCTCCGCCTGCTCGACCCGAAGCTTGACTCCGATGGCAGCGTCGAAAAGTTTGAAGACACCCTGGCGATCCAAGGCCCGGTTTCCCGGGAACACGTCGGTCACGTCGACGATGGGATTCCAAGCCCCGTTGTTGACGCGGATCCGCTTGGAGCGTTTCTGGGGTTCCGTAAAGGGAGAGGTCTTGACCTTCTCCTCAGCCTCGGCCTCTCCTGCCGTGGTCAGCAGAAATGCAATCAAAAGCAGCCTGTTCATGGTTCGACCCTTCCGAGAGATAATGAGGGTTTGGGTTGATGTTGAAATCCAATTTCAATAAGATTCTCGCGGCACGACGCCTTGGGGCGTTGAATGCCGAAGAAACTGCGGGAGTAGGCGAAGGGGGTGGGGTGCGCCGGTGGCTGCGGTACACCCCGATTGGGTATTTCGGCCTTTGAGCAAAGACCAGTCCTCACTATAGCTTCCCTCCGTCAGCAACGACAACTTGGCTGGGTGAAGTTCCGTCTTCGGAACATACGGAGATTCGCATGTACCGGAAGAAAAGATCAAGAACCCGCAACCCGTGGTGGAAATATTTCGTCTCCGTCACCTTTCTGACGGTTCTTTGGCTGCCACTCATGGGGGCCGGCAACGACGAACTCAAAGCCAAGCTCGAGGAACTGGAACGGAGGCTGGAGAAGCTCGAGCGGGAACGGACCCGTCAGGCGAAGGCGGCGCCCGAGTCGCGGGACCCGGCTTCTCAGCCCGGCGAACTGGCGGAAATCCGCCGGCAGTTGGACATCCTCGCCACCGAAGTGGAACTGCTCCGGAGCGGTGAACCGGACATTGAGGTCACGAACGACGAGGCTCGCAGCAAAGGGCTCGGACCTGCGGCTGCCACCGTCTACCGGAAACGGCAGGGAGTTTCCATCGCCGGCTACGGCGAGATGCTCTACAACAACTTCAGTGGGGAGAACGAGGCGGGAGATCCCGCGTCCAAGACCTCAGAGCTCGATTTTCTGCGGGCCATCCTCTACGCCGGCTATCGATTCAACGACCGTTTCGTCTTCAATTCGGAGATCGAGATCGAGCATGGATCCACCAGTCTCGGAGGTTCCACGTCGGTCGAGTTCGCCTATCTGGATTTTCTGATGAACGATCACCTGACCCTCCGGGGAGGGTTGCTCCTGGTGCCCATGGGCCTGGTCAACGAGCTTCACGAGCCCACCGTCTTCGTGGGAGCGACCCGGCCGGAGACCGAACGTCGCATCATTCCCAGCACCTGGCGGGAAAACGGGTTCGGCCTGGTGGGTTCGGCGGGGATGTTCGATTACCGGATCTATGTCGTGAACGGGCTCCTCGGCTCCAAGTTCAGCTCGAACGGTCTGCGGGGCGGTCGGCAAAAGGGATACAAAGCGAAGGCCTCCCACATGGCCGTTGTGGCGCGGGTCGATCTGAATCCGTCTCCGGGAGTCTTCTTCGGCGGCTCCGTTTACAGCGGAGGCTCGGGGCAGGGTCTTTCCCTGGATGGCCGGGATCTGGACGTCGGGACCACCATTGGAGAGCTTCATGGCCAGGTCCAGATGCGCGGCTTCGACCTGAGAGGTCTCTACGCCCGGGCCCTGCTGGACGACGTCACGGACCTGAATCAGGCTTTGGATCTCAGTGGCGAGAAATCGGTGGGTGAGACTCAACGTGGAGGTTATCTCCAGTTCGGGTACAACGTCCTCTCCCAGCTTCGGGAGGATGTGCGGTTGATGCCCTACTATCGATTCGAGGCGCTCGACACCCAGGCTCAGGTGCCCTCCGGCTTCTTTCGCGATCCTGTCCGGGACCGGACGTTTCACACGCTGGGTCTCGAGTTGAAGCCGATTCCCAACATCGTGATCAAGTCGGACTTTCAGTGGAACCGGAACCGGGCCCGGACCGGCCTGGACCAGTTCAACATCGCAATGGGCTACAATTTCTGACGGAATCGGCGGTTTCCAGCCGCTGGGAGCGGCGGTTTCCAACCGCCGATTCCGGGTCCGCGATGAAGAGCGGGACAAGGATTTCCCCTCTCTCAAGGCGCCCCAATGTTTTTCCGAGAAGAGGAAAGGCAGATGAAGTGCGCGCCCGGAGGGATTCGAACCCCCGACCCACGGATTAGAAGTCCGTTGCTCTGTCCAGCTGAGCTACGGGCGCATCCTTTTCTTTTCAACAGTTTACGACAATATCCCCTCTAGTCATTCCCCCTGCTTCCTGCACTGTGCCTGTTTGTTGCCTGTTGCCTTCGTGAATCTTCGTGAGCCTGTGCCTCTCGTATGCTTTGTAGCGCATGCGAACTGACATACCCTGCGTAACGCATCGTTGTGCCGATGTCCGAGTGGCCCATCAATTGCTGTACAGTCCTCGCGTCCACCCCGTGCATCAGCCACTGGCTGCAGCGGAATCGTCTCAGATCGTGGAAACCCACTTTCAAGCCGACCCGGTCGGCAGCTCGACGCAGCGGTTTGGTCGGATTCACCCATCTCGTCCCTGTCCTGGAATTTACGAAGACGTAAGGGGTGCGCAGGTAGCGAACCAGCCCCGCCAGGTATCGGGTAGCGTAATTCGAAAGCGGAATCTCCCTCGGCTCGTCGTCCTTGGTGAGCTCCACCCACAGTAATTCGCGGCGCAAGTCCACCCGGCTCCACATGAGCGATAGAGCTTCTCCTTTCCGAATCCCGGTCTCGCCGATCACCGCGATCATGGCTTGCATGTACGGATTGTCCACCGCGTCGACCAGGTCACGGAACTGTACGACCGTCAAGGGCCGGAAGACTTTCTTCGGCTCCTTCAGCTTGGGGAACCGAACCAGTGGATGCGTGTCGATTTCCCCGCACTCCAGCGCGTAGGAAAACAGCTTGCTGATAGCCGCGATGTCACGGTTCACCGTGGCGGGCTTAACCTGCCGCTTGCGCTTGGCGACGTAACGGTGGAGGTCCTTACGTTGAAACTCCTTCAGGGGAATGTGTCCAAGCGCGGTGTTGAGACTCTTGAACGAGAGTTCGTAGCGCCGCCAGGAGCGCAGACGAGGTTTGCAATACTCCTCGCGAAAACGCTCATAGAAGCGACGAACCGTCCAAATTTCCCGCTTGGCCCCGGACAGTTCCTGCTTGAGTTGTTCCCAGGTGCCGTCCAGGATGCTGGCCTCCACCCGAGTGAAAAGGGCTTTGGCACTCCGGTAGTTGGGAGCATACATTCTGAGCCGGCCGGATCCGTTCGGCCAATACTTGCTGACAACGTATCGTTGTCGTCCACGGCGATCCTTCGCCTTATAGATGCCCATCGATCTCCTCCTTTCTGGATCCGGGCTCTTCGCCATGCGGCGAATCGTACCACGGCTCCAGAGAATCGACATAGGCGTTCAGGTCCTCCAAGGCGAAGACGCGACGGCGCCGTCCGGCGGTGTCCAGTTCGGTTCTGGCCTTGATGATATTCAGATCGGCCAGCTTGCGAACCGTGCCGATGGCCTTGCCCAGGTACTGGGCAGCGGCCGCAACGCTGAAGAGTCTCCGATTGGGCACCTGGATCAGTGCGACTGGCTTGCCGATTATCATGACGGCCACTCCTTGCATGCGAGGGCCTCGTGGTATTGGTTTCCACCACGGAGCGAAGTCAGGTCCTGGAAGTCGCCAACCTGAGCGTGGGTCATTTTGGACCCTCGTACGTGTTCCGGAGTCTCATCGAGTTTCTTCATCCCCGAGACGTACATTCGGAGGCGGACCGACCCACGCCTGTTCAGGGCTGAGACGAAGCGGATCAGGACGGGGCGTAGGTTTCGCGAGTTCGCTGCGGGCACGGCGTTC
Organism: Acidobacteriota bacterium; assembly: GCA_965231825.1. Lineage (GTDB taxonomy): Bacteria > Acidobacteriota > UBA6911 > RPQK01 > JAJDTT01 > JAJDTT01. Next base: position 1,977,159 of record OZ246889.1, read on the forward strand.
CTCCAAGGCAGCCATCACACCCCGTGTCCTTCCAGCACCCGCTCGCGGGCCTTCCGTGCCGCCTTTTCGGCTTTCCCGAGAAGATCCACCGCCTCCGTGATCCGCTTCTCGAAGTCGGAAGAGAGTTCGCGGCGTTCGTTCAGGAACGCGCTGAGCAAGCTGGGGTGAATCCGGAGTTGGTGGGCGATGTCCAGATGGCGAACGCTGGGAGCGGCGATACGAGCCCGGAGCCGGGGAACGACATGAACTCGTTTCATAGAAAGATGATATATGAGCTGTATTCATCCGTCAAGAAAAATTTCAATCTGTTAGATTGACCGCCATGTTGGGAGAGCGTTTGGCGGCGGCTCGCAAGCGGGCCGGCCTACGGCAGGTGGATCTCGCGGTTGCCCTGGGTGACCGTTACGACCAGACAATGATTTCCCATGTGGAATCGGGACATTCGGCGCTACTAATGGATGGGGCCGTCAAGGCCGCGCGTAAACTGGGCGTCTCGCTCGACTATCTGGTGGGCCTGACGGATGACCCTACACCATCGGCAGAACTCTTGATCAAGGGAATCACAGCGGAGATCCGCCAACTCCCCGGCGCCCAGCCCGTACCGGTGCGGAGGCTTCGGACGGCAGCCGGCAGTGGCGCTCTGGATCTGGACGAAGACGTGAAGGCCTACGCCTACTTTCGGCAAGAATGGTTGTCTCGGCAAGGTCTTGTCGCCGAGCGATGCAGCATCATCAGCGTGATGGGTGAATCGATGGAGCCGACGTTACCGGAAGACTGCGTGATCCTTGTGGACCACAACCGAAAACGACGGCTGAACGGGCACATCTTTGTAGTTCGCAAGAGCGATGGCTTGGTGGTCAAGCGAGCCAGAAAGGACGATTCAGGCAACTGGCTACTGGTCAGTGATCACCCGGCGTGGGAGGCTGAGCCCTGGGGAGAGGTGGAGGTGATCGGAGAAGTCAAGTGGATGGCGAGGGAACTGAGTAATCGGACAGCAGTCGGGGCGCCGACTGCATAATGCCCGCCTTCTCAACGTAGCCGCGGCGCCGCAGCAATCGGCCGGATCACGTACACTTGCTTGCATTGCAAGCAACCGATAGTTCTGAATAGGTTTCGTACTGTCAGGAGGAACGACCGATGGCGAATATCACGTTCCGCAATCTCGATGACGCCGTGAAGATGCGGCTTCTCGCGTGTGCGCCGCCGAGCATCACCGTTCGATGGAGGAAGAGGTCCGCATCATTTTGCGCGACGCCGTGAAGGGTGGGCGAACCGGCCCCCGGGACTTGGCGAAGTTCACGCACGAGTGCTTCGCGCCCCTTGGCGGCGCAGCTTAGGTACTCTGACCAACTGAGTTACGGATCCTCCTCAATCGTAACAGAACCGTCCGAAACGTTCAGCCAAACGAGCCTAAGGTAAGGAGCTAGAAATGCGTAAGTCCGGTAGCGAACGTCGCATGAGTCTGTTCAAGCGGGGCAACGACGCGTGTCCTATCTGCCTAACACCTTTTACGAAAGAGCGCGTCAAACGTGGCGTTGACGTCACGTTGGAGCATGTTCCTCCCAAAGCGCTGAGTTCTACGAGCAGGTACATCTGCCTTACCTGCGGGACCTGTAATGAACGGGCTGGAAGGGGAATGGAGCAGGCTGCATCCATTTTGATGCACGCGCCCACGGCGTCTGTGGAAATAAAGGGTGTCCCGCACAGGGCTGAGCTTAGAGTGGGTGAAGATGACGTAATAGACTTACGGACGGCGGGTCTCCGGGTTTCACCCCATGTGCTGCACACGCTCAAGCCTGACGAGTTTCAGGTACGACTCAAAATGCCAGATCCACGCTTCGCATCCGTCAGTTGGTTGAAGGCCGCCTACCTATCGGTGTTCTCTTTGCTAGAAAGGCGTGGCTACGAATACGCAGCGGGGACGGCTGTATCTCTAGTGCGCGAGCAGATCATGCATCCTGAGCAACGGTTTATCGAGCCCTTCATGAGTGAGGTCACCGACGGGTCTGGGACGGACTGGATTTATATTCATATCCAGCAACCCCAATGTTGGATGGTGAAATTCGACAAATGGGGCATCCTTCTTCCCAAAGCTGACGACGATACGTTTTATGCGCACTCTGCCCAATTGATCGGCGACAAGCAGTTCCAACTGCGTGACGGACACTACTTTCGTATATCTAGATTTGGCGAGAGCAAGGTGGCAACCGTCACAATTGACGACATGAGTAAAGTGGAGGAGGTAGCCGGACGTGATCCGTTCGGTGCTTCCGTCAGAGCGAAACCAGACGGAACAGAGGCGGATTGGAAACACTTCATAGTCGTCGGACGTGGACACGATTACCTCACGCTCTTGCCGGTACGCCCACATGGATAGGACGACCTCCCTCAGTCGGGGCAGACATCTTCGGTGTCACCGGTCCTCCCCCTTTGAACAGAATTTGCAACAACGCACTGGGTCACCAGTGCCCGCTACGTCAATACCTGGCTGGAAGACGCGGCAAGCTAGTATTATCGGCAATGTGAAGATGCTCCACAATCGTAAGCTGAGAAGAAGGGAGGTGGTAGCATGAGCGAGATGGAAGCTGCACAAGCCGAACTGGCCGAAGCGAAAGAACGTTATGCAATCGCAAAAGCAAAAGCCGAGAGAGCCAACAGTGCGCCCCGTCCGAACCTGTAAGTGTGGCTCAGTCACATGAAAGGAGTTGACTGAGCCACACTACAGTTTCGTGCATTTTTGGCTTGGAGCATCTTCACACTTCAACGCTGCCACGGTTTCGGAGAACGGATTCTCCCGTTCGACAACGCCGCGGCCCGAGCCTACGCGGAGATCGCGGCTGACCGCCGCTAAGCGGGCCGCCTGATCGGCGACGCGGACTGCCAGATCGCGGCCATATGCCGCTCACGGGGTGCCGTCCTGGTCACGCGCAACGTGCGGGAGTTCAACGGCACTGGAGTCAACGTTGCCGATTCTTGGGCAGCCATACGAAACTGCCCCAAAGCTATCGACTTGACTTCACTCACCCAATGAAGACCCCGGCTGTAATGATCCAGGTAGCTGTATCGTCCATATACGTCCAGTGGTATCCATAAGTATCTATCTATCATTGACTTACCACGAGATCTGACGTCCGCCGTTGTCCGATACCGTTCCGCTTCATCCCCTTGCATCCACCATATTATGGGGGGGGTATAGTGGTAGGCATGGCACTCTCGAAACGACCTCCGCAACGCAAGCCCCGTGGCCGACATCCCCACAACGCCCTGACACCGGCCTTCGTCCGCAACCTGAGCCAGGCCGGACGCTATTGCGACGGCCAGGGCCTCTATCTCGACGTCAGGCTAACAGGGAGCCGGGGCTGGATCCAGCGCCTCACCATCCGGGGCCGCCGAACCGAGCTCGGGCTCGGCGGATTCCCCCTCGTCTCGCTCAAGGAAGCGCGCGAAAAGGCGTTCGCGAACCGGAAGCTGTCCCGCGAGGGGGGAGACCCCTGGCCCCGGGGAAGCGGCGGTCCAAGTCGATTCCCACCTTCGCGGACGCCTCCCGGACGGTCTGGAAGCAGTTGCGGCCGGGCTGGCGCTCCGCCCGGCATGCACAGCTCTGGCTGGCGAGCCTGGAGCACCACGCCTTCCCTTACATCGGGACGATGCCGATTGCGGAGGTGACGAGCGCCGACGTGATCGGCATCCTCGCTCCGATCTGGCACGAGAAGGCATCCACCGCCCGGAAGCTGCGCCAGCGCATCCGCGCGGTCCTGGAGTGGGCCGTGGCGATGGATCTTCGGCCCGACAACCCGTGCGACCGGATCGACCCGGTGCTCGGCGCGCAGGGGAAGGTTGTGCGTCACATGCGGGCGTTGCCTCATGGCGAAGTGGCGTCGGCGCTCCGGACGGTGCGGGCGTCGAACGCGCAGCCGGTGTTGAAGCTGGCGTTCGAGTTCCTGGTGCTGACGGCGACACGCTCCAGCGAGGTCCGTCTTCGAAAGGTCCGCCGCTCTGGGGTTGGAGTCTCTACAAGCTCGAAGATAAGTCTTGGGGTTCGTCCTGGTGCGTGACTCGGGCAAAGGGTAAACTGGAGACGACATGTCCAACGAGCAACTGCTGACCATCATCATTCCACTGAGTGGTTTCATCCTAACCGTCGCTCTCGCCCTCGCGGGCCTCATTCTGGGCTAGGCTCGCTCAATGCGGCGGGAGATGACGCAGATGGAAATGAGATTGTGCGATGATATGAAGCGTCTGGATGAGCGGGTGGCACGGCTGGAGCATAGTCAAGCGAAGCTGGAAGGGCTTCTCGAAGGGTTGCGCGAGGCCATCCGTCGTTCGGGATGAGTGGATCGAAGACAAAGAGGATGACATATACTAAACGAGCTTAAGACTCAGTACACTAGGAGCAAGGAATGAAAAGCAGGAGACTCAGATTGACCGCCATATCTGTTGTATGTGCCGTAATTGGTCTCACCTATTCATGGCTGTGTGTGCCGGTTTACGAACAATCTCGTAAGTGCTGTGAATTCACTGAGCAGTGCTCGGGCACACAAGTATGCTGCAGCTACGCGCAACTAGGAGCCGCGCCATGCTCCGTGAGTGAGCCGAACTACTGTCGTGATTCTTGTTAGAGCCGGATATCCTGCCCCTTCCGATGGTTTCCTTGAACGTGTGATGACTGAGTAGATTCACTTGCATTACTTAATCTATCATAGCACCGTATCCGCCAACTCTGGTGAACGGCTATTACACATCGAACCTTATTGGTGGCCAGTGTCGATCGCCTTCTCAAGCACACGCAAGCAGACGATGTCGTTAATCATCCGTCCAATCAGACACTATCAGTATTCGATGCGGCTGTTGAGTCATGCCGACTCGTAAGCTCGATCCAGCAACTCGACCGTATGCAGCACCGGTAGCGTGCTGTTCCGCCGCCGAAGGAGGCTTTCGATCTGCATGAAGCAACCCACGTTCCCGGCAGCTACTGCATCCGGTCGCAATCGCTCGATGACCGCCACCTTGTTTGTCCCCACGCAGTTTGCGGGGCACCGACCGGATACGCTGTGGCCGTGGGCCAGGTGGCAGGCATTGTGGTAGACAATTTCCATGACCGTTGGCGGGGGTGGAGGATCCTCTTCCAAGCCAATTTCACCCAACAATATACTACATGTTCTGGACCCGAGCCGAAAAGCGCCGGGCCTTCTCCTCCAAGCCGTGATCCGAAATCGGAAACATTTTTTAGGTGAACGATGCCGAGAAGCCTAGACATCTTGCCCAATCCGGCTCTCAAGCCGAAAGTCACCGACTGCGCCCTCCTGGAGGGCAACCTGGAAGAGTGGATCGTCTGCTGTTCTCAGAGGTTCTTCCCTTTGGCTGCAAGGATTTCTAGAGGCGACAGCGTCGCTGAGGACGCTCTTCAGATGAGCTGGATCAAGATCCTGCAGTCGATCAACAATGCCTACTTCGATGGCCCAAGAGCGTGTCCCTGGGTAGGAAAGATTGTGACCAACACGGCCAAGAATATTCGTCGCCAACGCCGCCAGCGGCGTGAAGTGTCCTTCGTGGAAGTCGAAGCTTCGAGTAAAACACCAGAAGACTTAGCGCAAGAGAAGCAGATGCTGACCTTGCTGCGGGAAATGGTTTCGCTTCTTCCGAAGACTTATCGTCAGGTGATCGAGTTGCGCGTGTACGAGGGATTCTCCACCCGGCAGACCGCGGACCTGCTCCATGTCTCTCGTACGGCTATCTCGACTCGGTTGAATCGGGCCGTCCAGTTGCTCCAGCAGCGCATCAATGCCCGCCTTTAATCTGCTCCGCACAGAAACTCCAGGACGAAGGGGTAGACTCACATTCAGGGTCTCTGTCAAGTTACTCTGACCCCCATCACGAACAAATCGTCAATGGCCATTGAACTGTCAGCGTTTTCAGTCCGCTCCCTTCGCGGAGCAGCAGCCGAACCGGAACATCTATGATACCGGCAGACATCTGGCGCACACTTGGACCGAAACCTACTGCGCGGCCAAGAGGCGCTTGATCGCGACCTTGCTCACCCCCAGCTTGCAGGTAGTGCCGCAGCAACACTCGGGTCTCTCTTCCGATCATGGTGTGTCCTCTCCTTCCGTGAAGACGCCAGGGTATGGAATCCGCGTTGCAGCCATCGCTCCATCACGCTCCGCGAGCCCGACATTTTCGATGGCTATTTCTCGGCCATTTTGCATGGCCGCAAAAAAAATGTGACCGATGGTGATTCTGGGTGTTGTATAGGGTAGAGATGGGGAAAATCCAATGTCATTCGAAAAAACTATCTGGAGGAAATCATGACAAGAAGGAGTTTGAGACTGAACATCATTACAGCAAGTTTTGCCGCCGCAGGACTCATCTATTCGTGGATGCCGTTCTCCGGGAGTCCGATTCTGGAAGTTCGGGCTGCTACGTGTTGCACTTACGGTACAGATTGTCCCGGTGAAGACGAGCTGTGCTGCAGCTACATAAGCCTGGGCGCATCGCCCTGCTCGCGGGTCGTTAAAAACTATTGCCGCGACTGCTGCTAGGCCTCATTCGCAGCGCAGGTTCTCTTAATTTTCTGTCCAATCAGACCCTATCTGGAGGAAATCATGACAAGAAGGAGTTTGAGACTGAACATCATTACAGCAAGTTTTGCCGCCGCAGGACTCATCTATTCGTGGATGCCGTTCTCCGGGAGTCCGATTCTGGAAGTTCGGGCTGCTACGTGTTGCACTTACGGTACAGATTGTCCCGGTGAAGACGATCTGTGCTGCAGCTACATAAGCCTGGGCGCATCGCCCTGCTCGCGGTTTGACCAAAACTATTGCCGCGACTGCTGCTAGGCCTCATTCGCAGCGCAGGAAGCGCTCCTTTTTAGGACGCTCTACGTCTGCCGTGGTAGACGGTCCCTTTAGAGTACCTGATGGTGGCCGAGCAGTTCTATTTTGTATAGGCAAAGGTAACCAACATGCCCATCTCTCGACGTCAACAAGCCGAACCAGTCGCGATCTTAGGACGACCTCCGTGGCCAGCCCTACCTCCGAATGGTTCGTCGTATGAGATCTGGGGCCTGAATGATCTGTATTTGAGGGATCTGCAATTCCACAGATGGTTCGAGCTTGATGAGCTAAGTGAGGCTAGAAGCGGCTCTCGTAGTCCAGGCCACTTCGCGTGGTTACAATCTTGCCGGAAACCCGTTGTTATGATGACGCCACACGCGACCATACCCACCAGCGTCAAATATCCAAGAAAGAAAGTAATGAACCTCGTCGGAAGCTATCTTACCGACACGCTTTCGTTAGTACTTGCCTTGGCTATCTATGAGACTCGTCCCACAATCTACATCGCTGGTGAAGATCTTCTTCCAGAGAATGGCAATGACACCGGAAGCTCCCTCTACTATCTGCTCGGCATTGCCAGAGGACGAGGACTCACCGTACAGATTGACAATCGCACTGGGCTGCGCCCAAGACCTGAAAAGTATGGATATGATGACGGTTCCCTTAGGGATAGACTATATGGTCGTTGGAGTATTTTGGAGGTGGAGAGGGAGAGAGTAGCTGCAGAAATGAATTTCTATAGGAAACTCCTCCAGCACGGCTACCGACTGCCTGAAGAGATGATATGCGAGATTGATAGTGAACAGCGGGAGCGATTGAGGGCAACGCTATTCACTCATGTGAGAGACCTTGACCGCCTAGACGGAGCCATTGCGGAGTGCCAATATTGGTTGGAGGAATTAGAAGTCGGAAAAAGAAGGCATGGGTCATCCCCTCAGGTGACGTGAAAGGACGGGGATAGTCCTGTCGAAGGAATGCGATTGGTAGAAGGGAGCTAAACTATGGCTTTGAAGGATCGGCTGACCAGTGCTGAGTTGTGGACGTCTCTTTTGTGCGTCCTCCTATTGGGCTCTGTCGCCCTAAACGTTGTGTTGTCAACAGAACTCAAGACTCTTCAATTTAGTCTCATGCAATTTGAGACCGGCGGGAATTTACCAGAAGGCGCCGAGGTGCCCGCTCTTACTGCTATTGAGCTCTTGAGCGGTGAGACAGTCACGCTGACCTATGACAAACCGACTATTGTTTACGTATTCTCGCCTACCTGCGTATGGTGTGACCGCAATCTGGATAATGTTCGCTATCTCGCGAAACAGGTCGAGAACGACTATGTGTTTCACTCTATCTCACTGGTAGAGGATGGGCTTCGTGAGTACGTCACGTTGAACGACATTCCGGATGGAGTCTATTGGGGTCTCTCCCCAGCTTTGAAGAAAAGCTACAAGCTTGGTGGGACTCCACAGACTCTTGTTATCTCCGAGAAATCTGTAGTCCTTAAGAATTGGGTGGGAGCATACTCAAACGAAGTTGGAGAAGAAATTGAGGACTATTTTGGCGTTGAATTGCCGGGAGTCATTGATCCCACGTGACGATTCTCCCGGATTAGGTTTTGAACGTTCAGGAGGAAACCTGGCGCACAGGTAACGCAGCCACAACCAATTAGGTATTAGCTATGATGTTTTTGAGAAATTCGCGGAAGGTGGCGGTTGTCGGATTCGCTAGGGGGACCCGACATCAGGCCCCGTTTTTCGACCCCAATGTTGAGATATGGGGATTGAACGAGTTGTACCTTCACCTCCCGCGCTTCTCCAGATGGTTCCAAATGCACGATCGTAAAACCTTCGAAGGGGGTTTCAGAGATGAGGAGCACTTTAAGTGGCTCCGCAACTGCAAGAAACCAATCTATATGCCAGAACTCCATCCTGACATTCCCTGCAGTGTCAGGTACCCGATCGAAGAGATTGAAGCAGAATTGGGAGGGTACTTCACCTGTTCAGTCGCGTATATGGTTGCCCTTGCCATTTACGAACGGTTCGATGAGATTGGACTTTTTGGAACCGATTTCATTTTCAAGGTCGACTCTGGGAAGCAAAAGGAGTGTATCGAGTATTTCTTGGGACTCGCTAAAGGAAAAGGCATAAGGGTGCATCTGGGAGAAGACACTCGACTGTTGCGTGGTGGAAGGTTTCAAGCCGCTCAGGACAATTTGCCAGTTAGGCGGCCGCACAAGAGGTGGAGCACACTCCAGACAAGGAGGGCCAAGGTCCTCAATGATATGCGTTATCTGGAAAAGATGATGCGCCGCCTGAGCCGCAAGAGGACCTCCCCTACGTTAGACAAAGAACTCAAAGCTTTGAGAGTACAACACGAAAAGTGCAGAAGAGAGGTCGAGTTTATCGTCGGTTCAATCCAAGAATGTACCGATTGGTTCGCCGAAGTTAAGAAGCGAAGTTAAGAAGGAGATGGCATGAGGAACATAACTACGCGTCGCCGTGTGATCACTCTCGTATTTATCTCGTTGCTCGTTCTTCTATCATTGGAGTATCGGAAACGGCAAGAAAGGACGACAATTTCGAGCGGGAAAGCACGGACAACTTTCGGAGAGCCAGTCTCCGACCCGAATGAGTCTCCTCGCAAGATCGTTCAAACCGTGCCAGGGGGAGTTCGTCGGGACAGACTCAGTGAAGCCAAGAGGAAGAATACGGCAGAGAGTACTCATGTCGAGATCCTAATCCTGGATGAAGACACACGATCTCCAATCCCATCGGCAAGTCTCACAGTTCTCGACTTGCAGACGAGATCGGTTGAGTCATCTCATGTGAGTGACAGGCGCGGGCGAGTCCTGCTGAATCTCGAATTCAGCGAATATCGGGTCACCGCAAGGCACCCCGAGTACGCCAAGCATGCCGGAAGGTCACCTCGCTTCCGGGCTGACTCGCTAACACCAACGATTCGAAGAACGATCACCCTCGCGCGCGAGGCCCATGTAACAGGCATCGTGAGGAATCAGTATAGCCAGGGAGTGGAGGAGGCATCTGTACTTTTCAAGCATATGACGCGTGGAAAGACGGAGGGCACCCTCTTTAGAACGAAGACAGGACAGGGCGGCTGGTTTGAAGTCGGGATTCCGCGCGGAACCTACAAGCTTCATGTGAGCAAGCTGCTGCACACGCCGATTCTGGAGGAGGGGATCCTGATTCCCAGGACTGAGCCGATTCAAGTCACCCTGGCCGAGGAAACGGGATTGGTTAGATTGTCTGGCAAGGTGGTAGACGGATCTGGACGACCCGTTATCAGCGCAACGTTGGTTGTGAAACCCCGGGCAATGCCAAGGCGAGAGACCTCGACCGACGCCAACGGCTACTTTGGATTGATGATACCTACGGGTAAGACAAGGATGTTTGTAGAAGCCTTGGGTTACACCAGCCACCAGGAACGGCTGAAGCTAACTGGCGACATGACCAGGAATATCACTCTGAGCAAGCGCGAAATCTTTACCGTGCGTGTGTACGATTCAAGTGGAAGGCAGGTGAAAGATGCCGCGGTGGAGGGCAGATCACTAGAAGACGATAGCCTAGTACTATTTGATTCACCTGGTGACGATTTGGAGGCATCTGGAGAAGACAAGCAATACTATGCCACCAGGTACCCTGTCCGAATCTCCGCCACAGCTTTTCACCTTGGCCTCGGCTTCTCCGAGGCCAAGGTCGTGCAGGAATACCAACCCTACGTTGAGCTCCATCTGAGTGGTCGCGGAGAACTCCTGGGTCGGGTCGTAGACAATGACGGTAGGCCGGTGCAGGATTTTACGATCAGCCTGAGGGACGAGGAAACTGTTCAAGGGTCGAGCACAATACTCTCTGAGCACGGACAATTTGCCTTCAGGCAAATTCCTGCGGGGACATATTCCCTGACCGTTGCTGGCGGTGGTGATAGCTGGTTTCATCGGGTATTTCCGGATGTGACGATCCGAGACGACATTCCCACCGTACTAGAGCTCGTACTATCTGAGAGGTAGGCCGGATCACCTAAGGCGAAGACTCCGCGAGGCCGACTAGCGAAAACCAATGGAACTAAGGATTGGAATCATGAGGATAGCGATTCTTCAAGCTCGAGTCTTATCCGCCAGATTGCCAGGGAAGGCGCTGGAACCACTGATCGGTCGCCCCATGCTAAGCCGCATTGTGGAACGCATTCGACGCGCGGCAACAATCGATTGCCTAGTTGTTGCAACTGGTTCTCATCCAAGTGACGATCCGATCCACAATCTTTGCCAATACGAGGATATATTCTGCTTCCGAGGCAGTGCAAATGATGTCCTTGACCGCTTCTATCGATGTGCCCTTCACTACGAAGCGAAGCACATCATCCGATTTACCTGCGATTGCCCATTCGTCGATCCTGGAGTAGTTGATCAGATCGTCAAGTATCATATTCGTGTGGGCTACGAGTACACGAGTAATGTTGTCAGGCGAACATTTCCCGACGGTTTGGATACTGAAGTAATGACGATAGATGCGCTCGCGAAAGTGTGGTGCAAGGCACGGCGTCGTGACCAGCGCGAGCATCCGACTAGGTTTATCCTGGAACACCCCAAGAAATTCAACATAGGCAGCTTCGAGACAAAGAACAGTGTTTTTGAAAAACGCTGGACAGTAGACACGTCTGAGGATTTGGCATTTGCCCAGACTGTATACAGGGAACTCTATTCCAGAAATCCTGAGTTTACTTGGTCTGACATCCTTCGACTCTTAGATGCGCAACCCGAGATCGAATCAATAAACGCCTCTTGTGGCTATGACAGAGCTGCGCGCGGGCCATGTCGCTTAGATGGGTAAGTAAACGTGAAGGTGTTAGTTGCTTGTCTGCCAAATTGGAGTGATCAGCGGACACCATTCCTGCTGACCCGAAAGGTGTGGTTACCTGCGTCTAATCGGAGAGATGATGATAGCACCTACCCTGATCTCTGACGATGGAGATGTTTCCTTGACCGCCTTCTTGTCAGAACACATTACTCCAGAATACTTGTACTGGCTGACTGACGCGGCGGTAAATCGGTATACGGAAGCTCGATTCCATGAGCACACCCTTGATACGGCACAGAGATATATCAAGGCAGCAAATGCTGAAAAGACAACGTTGTTGTTTAGGATTATGGTGGAGTCAAGCCACGTCGGCAACTTGAGAGTCTCCATGATTGACCGCAATCATCGCCGTGCGTGCATCGCAGTCATCATAGGCGATAGAAACTTTCAAAGATGCGGTGTGGGATCGATCGCGATTCGCCTGGCAGCTCGTTTCTGTTTTGAGGGTCTGGGGCTCGAAAAGCTGACAGCCGGGATGTACTCGATCAATCGGGCATCAATACGCGCCTTTGAGAAAGCTGGGTTTGTACGTGAAGCTGTATTGCCAGGACACCACAGATACGGGGGACGGCGAATCGATGGTGTGTTGATGGGTATGTTTGATATGCGTAATAGGTGAGCGTTAAATCCAGACCTCTCTGTCGTGGTATTCAGGCTAAGTAATTCGCCAATGGGATGGTACAAAGTCGCGCTGTCCGCGGGGACAAGCCTGAAGGTCTGAACCCATTCAGGAATGGTGGTTCATCCTGCCTCTAGATGAAGAGGAAGGTGTGGATATGTGGTGGAGTCAGGAGATGGGAATTCGGAATGCTCGATTTGCGCAGTTACAGGATTGAAGGTCGCAATGGTCCGGAAACGTTACAGCTTCAGAACAAGAGGGGACTCTAAAACCTGATTGTCGTGGGGTCGCCTTCGCAATATCTCAGTGACGGAATCTGAGGATGTTTGTTTGGGCCGAGAGCTATATACAGCATATTCTCAAGTGGCCCAATCCTTATTGGTTGACTGCGCTATGACTCACGAGACTAACTGTTGTATCTCTGTAGACGAACTCCCGCAGTGGTCCGCATGGCCCGCTCGACTACTTGGTCAATCTCAATGGGAACCACGCAGGAGAACGCTTCAGCTAGTGACCAGGGAGTATGATATAGAAAAGTACGGGGTCTGGCTGAAATATTGGAGAGACCGTGAGACGAAGCCAACACCAAGGGAGATAAGGTTACAGGAATTCATCAATGTTGCCGAACCTATGTGTGTGTGGCGAAATGGAGGACTAAGATCCTCTTCGATTTCGGACGCGATGGCCGCCACTCAAGATCTGCTTGTGAGAACACTCAAGCGGCACATAGGTAGTGCCAAGTCAGTCTTGGAGCTAGGTGCAGGCTACGGGTACAATCTCTGGGTGCTTGCACAGGAATTTCCTTCCGTATCACTTCATGGGGGCGAATACTCAAATACCGGCGTCAGTCTGGGATCAGCTCTCTACTCGGAAACAAGTACTAGGATCAAGTTGAGTCATTTTAACTTTCTTGATCCTAAGACGTACGCGCTGATACGTGACCTGCCACCTCCGATTCTGCTCTTCACGTGCCACGCGTTGGAGCAGTTACCGAGTTCACAAGCTTTCCATGATGTTGTCGGGCAATATCGTGAGCGGATCGAAAGGGTGATTCATTTTGAGCCTCTGTTCCAGTGTTTCGATGCAAGTCGGCTGCTAGGCCTGCTCTGGCGCCGTTACTCACACTTGAACGACTACAATAGGGATCTGCTCAGTCAACTTCAAGCTAGAAACAACGTTAGGATTCTGAGGTTGGACGCGAATGTTTTTGGAATCAATCCGCTTAACCCGATGTCCGTGGTCGAGTGGACGTTTGTCTAGTCAGCCGCTGTACGAGGATCCGCTGGCACCGCGAATCGTGATCCGCACCTTGGGCCACGCTTCACGCGGCCGCCTCACGATCCGTTCCAACTCCGCCAACACCCCGTTGACCACTCCTTGATCCGACGAGCGCAGCCGCGCAACCAACCAGTGCTCTCCACTGAAGATGTACAGTGGAAGATAGCAATTCATAACGACACTATCAACATTCGTCCTTGTCACCATCAAGTTTCTGTGATATCTTGCTCGCTATTGGTGTTAGCGTCTAGAATATATATCGGAGCTTGGGATCGGGCCAGTTGGTGAGCCTTGGGAACGTTAGTTGGTAGGTAAGGAATGAGTTCGTCAAAGCTTTTAACGAACGTCAGATCTAGCCTACTCTGCACAACAGCGTATGTGTGAGACGTGACAATATTGTTTAAATCAGTATTCAGGCTTTTCTTTTTTAGTTCCTTAACTCTCACTCAATATCTTGGTCAAAAGGAGCAAGTATGTCAGGTGTGAGTCTAGCAAAGTTTGGCCAACACGACCGATTCTCCCAGGTGCAGGGTGGTCGCCAGGAGCCGTCGGTCCAACTATGAGAAGTAGTACTTTTATCGATGTCTGACCTTCTTGATCAACTCCTCGGTACGCAGCCGATTGAGCAAGTAGAAGCAACGACTGGGCGTGAGCCAAGAGAGACGACATCTCAGATCCTGGGCTTGAAAGCCGCTGACGGTCCACTCTCCTTGAACCAGTGTGAGGCACAAATCGTAGTTGCTCTTCAGGAACAGATTGAACCTGTGGTAAGAGCGACCCTTCTGTTTGACGCACCGGGACATCCGGTGCAGGGCCTTCAAGGGCGCATTGGGATCGACGATGCCGACCTCGTCCGCCACGTGCTGGGCCTGAGTCCAGATCTCTTCGCGCACGGGTTTGGCCCAGTTGGCATAATCGCGCAATCGAACGCTCTAAGCCTTGGGAACCCTCGCTATGCCTCCAGTGTGGCCGATGTCCGGCAGAGTTCCCATGGTCATGGCCACGACCCGGTCGAAACAGGAAAGTACCCCGGCGAACTTCTTCCGGTGGCGCCTGACAAACCGGTTCCTCGTAATGGGCTTCTTCGTGGATGTTCCGATTTCGCCCGTACCGACCTTGCTCCGCTCAGCCAGTGCCTCCTCAGTCTCCGACAGCAGTCGCCGACGCTTCCCGAGTATGATCATGACCTGCCAGTCATCCGACTGATCCCGATTTTTGCGACGCTGGCCCACTCCCCGGTACCCGGAACCCCGAAATCCGCCTCTCCCCACCATGCAGGAGCCGGTGCGCGTGAGTAGCGTCATGTTCGGTTGCCACCGTCCACGCGGTCTGGGCCACGACAGACTCGGCGTCTACGTCAAAACGTGCCATCATCCCAAAATACAAAGGAAGGGGGAAACGTATTGTTTGGCCAACTAATCAGTCTATTGCCGAGGGTAATCTTGGCGGGGTTGTTCTGCTTTTCGGGTTTCGATAAGCTTTTTCATTATGGCAAGTTCGTTTCTGCGCTAGAAAGCTATCGTATTCTCCCGCCAACAACGGAAGGATATTTTGCGGCGTGTATCATAATGGCTGAACTAGGGATCTGTGCAGGCATGTTGCGAAGGCCATGGCTTCGCATAGCTTCTCTTTTCGCTATTATGCTATTGGTGGCATTTACCCTCGTCTACCAGATAAGCCCATCTGAAGAGGTATGTGGATGCTTATATACAGTGACGCTGGCGACAAGTAAACTGGTCCACTTAATTCAAAATCTTATTCTTATCGGACTTGCGACTCTGACATGGATGGGCAGTCGGACACCACCTAGCAGCCCGTGGCAAAAGTCCTGATTCCTCGGACTATCCTTCTTTCCGCAATCTGACGTGGAGGTGGTTTATTGATTCGTTCGGGAAGCCCAAAACCTCAAATCGAGCCGGATCGACGCCCAGAAGCGCTTCCAGAGGCGATTCCAGCCGATCAAACGGCCCTTTTTCGCCCCAAAAGGTGCAAAATGACGCGCCAGGACCCGGCCCTGCGGACTCCGGGGCGTCCCGACCCCCGTCAGGTGGCGCATCAGCAGTCCCAGGTTGAATCCGCACATGTGGATCAGCAATCGCTTGCGCACGTTGGCGTGGCCCCGGACGAAGATCCGGTGCAGCCCGCCCGTGGTGAACTGGTGCGCGAACGGCCGCTCCACCGACTCGCTCCGCTGCCGCTGCAACCGTCGTCCCCGCCGGCCCCGGATCCGTCTCCGATTGGCGTAGACTGGCATCTGGTATTTCCGGTTCTTCCCCTTCCAGTTGCGCCGACCGCGATCCGGTTCAGACAGATACCCTCGCAATCCCAGTTCCTGCAACTCCAGAACCGTCTCGTTGCTGTGGTATCCCTGGTCCGTCACCACTTCCCGGACCTGGGCTCCCGACCCGACCGCCTTCACTTCCTCCCGCGCCGCCCGGAGGGTGTCCCCCAACTTCTCCGGCGCCGTCACCGTCACCACCGCCCCCGTCTCTAGGTCCACCGCCTCTTCCACCTTGTGCCCCAGTCGGGTCCGCCCGTCCTTCAGCTTCGTGATCTTCGCCTCCGGGTCGTGTGGATTCAGCCATTCCCGGTTGCTCGTCTTCTTCTTGCGCTTGCGGTCGAACCGAACCAGTTCCTTCCGCGTCGGCGTCGGGACTCCCGAGCTGTAAACCGGGCGCACAGCCCTTCCACGAAGGCGTCGAAACCGGCTTTCTCCAGGACCTGATTCAATCGCTCGTAGAAGGGATGCCCCGGACTCCGGGGCAGTTTCTGTGTCGCCACCTACATCCCTCGCTGGCGTCTCGAAGACGGTTTCTTTCCCATCGCCATAGTGTCATTTTATGTCGGAGGTCTGGCGTTGTTTCCCGGACTTTTGCCACGGGTTGTTAGAGGTTCCAGGACCAGGATCTCGATTGTCTGGCAGACTGGTTTCACTGCTTTGTCCAGTCTGTAATTTCTGCTCATTGTTTCCTCCTTCTTTTCTAGTCCCTTACAATGTAATACTCTACGGGTCAAATCTCCTTGAGGGTCCCGCGAAACTGGAGGTAGAAATGACGAACAAGGAATTGCTAGATCGTGCCCATGAGATTCGAAAGTTCGAGATCGACCTTTACTGGAGAAGGTCAGCCTATTTTTGGGCGTTCATCGCTTTAGCATTTGTGGGGTATGGGACTCTCCAAGTAAATGGAGATAAGAATAATCTGAGTTTTCTACTATGCAACGTAGGATTTGTGGCCTCATATGCGTGGTTCCTTGTAAACAAAGGTGGTAAGTACTGGCAAGAAGTTTGGGAGGGCCAGGTAGACAGGTTGGAGGGTTGTGGTAAGAATCGTTTATACAAGGTGGTGATTGCCCGGGTTAGGAAGGAAGATACTTGGAGGAACCGGATCAAGGAACGCGTATCCGGCGCGCCAAAACTGCCTTCTAACGATGATAGTCCGATGTGTCTTTCTGTCCCGTCTGTGTCCAATATTAATCAATTGGGCAGTGCGTATGTTATGTCCGTGTGGCTTTTACTTGGATCCAGATCAAGGCCGTTGACAATCGACTTTTGGAAGATTGAGGAGTGGGCCAAGGTCGATCGGTATACGACTCTGTTTGTTGTGTTGACAGTCGTTATCGTGATCCTCTTCCGAATCTGGGGATGGACTAAATCTGGCAATTACGACTATCGAAAACAGTATCGTAAGGCAGAGTGTTGTGATTGTGACTGTTGTCGATGTCGTAAGGAGCAATAGGAATGATTGAGAGTGCAACGAGTCTTGCTCTAGTCTTTTTAACGGGTGCTCTGGTTTGGTGGACCTGTCAGCTTGCCAAGGAGGCAAAGAAACGACGACAGGAGTCCATTACTCCATTGCTCTCCGTGGACTTGTTTCCAGACAACGACGATGGGTGGCTGCTAAACCTAGTATTGGCAAACGTGGGGAAAGGTGCTGCGTTGAATGTCGAATTTCATATAGAGTCCGATGAAGAAGAACTGAATCGATGCTGTGTGGTCTATCTGAGAGGAACATCCCAACCTCTCAACTTCCTCTTGCCAGGTGCTAGCATGAGTTTTTGTTTTGGAGCGTTCCGAGATCTAGCAGGGCGGGGAAAGAGTAAAACAAGAGACGGAAAGCGTGTTCCGTTAGATCCGTTCACCGTTCTAGTAAGATGCGAGGACTGCAACGGGAAGAAAATATGCAGTAGATACAATATTGATATCCGTTCGTATCGATACTTGGTTGGAGATAGGTTTTCCGTAGCTAGAGATCAACAACGGGATATCAGAAAGATTAGCGATACTTTGAAGAATTGGAGTAAAAGGCAGTCCCGTGATATGACGTAAGAGAAGGCAGAGGGAGGAGCAGAGCAGAACCCCTCCCTCAGAGAGCCACAAACCCCGGAGATTAGATATGGCAAGACACTACCAAAAAGTCTCGCAGCCCTTACTCTTCAAGTAAGTTTCCCGCGCCAGCGTCAGGATCGGGAATTATCTGTCCGAGGTGCTTGGCGAAAAGGTCGTTAATCTGGCAGTGAGGCTGCTGAGCCCCCAACATGCACCCCGCCTTTCCCTCATCATCTTTTGGAACTGCCCCGAGCCAAGTCGATGGGAAACCCAGTTCTGCAAGCGCATCTCCGAGAGTCTTCCCCATTGCTCTGAAATGCTCTTCGGTGAAGTGCCACCGAGGATCAACGGTAGTCAAGAAACGCTTGTAGCATTCAAATACGATGCTCACTAGCGACTCGAAGTAGCCGGTGCTGGCCGGAATGGCGTCCACAAGAGCGTCAGAACTAGCGTCATGAGGGCTCGGTACGATCAGAATATGCGACCGGTTGGAGCCACGAATCTGCTGAGACAGATGCTCGCGAAGATGTTCAAATCCAACCCGATTGAGTGGATTGATGCCAGTATGGATCACACGGTTGCGAACCTTGCGAAAATATGGTGCTAGTGGATCTGTCTTGAGCCGATCTTGGACCGACTTGTACCAAGCATCAAACTCGCTGACACCACTAAGACTTGCCTGGAGGGCAAACGTAACGCTTCGGCAGGCGGATACGAACGCGCTGAAGTAGCAATTAGCCCCAGTGTCGAATGGGCCTGTGCTGCCGAACTGCTCAAGGAAGAACTCTGCTTCCCTCAACTTTTCCTCGGTCACGCCAAACGAATGAGCGATCTGAACATTCCTCCGAGGAATGGCAGATTACCACATGCGGCCATTCCGACTTGGCAGACGATCGGGAAGCTGGCAGAATCCGTCGTTTCCCGTAATCCAGGATCGGACGCGCTCGACGGTTTCGTTGAGCGGAGCCGCGCGCTTTCCGGTCAACGCGCACTCCCAGACGATCAGCGCTCGCCAACCGTGTTTTCCGAGAAGCTCGACGCTGCATTGGTCCCTGGTCCGAATGGTCTCGAACTTCGTTTGCCAGTACTCGCGGCGCGACTTCGGAACGGTGGATCTGGAACAACCGTGGGAATGGCTGAAGCAGCCGTGGAGGAAAACGACGGCCCGGAATCGAGGGAAGACCAGATCGTGCCGACCCGGCAGATCGCCGTCGTGTAACCGGTAGCGGAATTCGGCTCTTTCGAGACCGGACCTGAGCAACATTTCCGGACCAGTGTCCTTCCGGCCGACGCTGGCCATGATGCCCGAGCGGGTCTTTTTGTCTACCGTATCCATCGGCCTCACCGTGCAGTTCCGCCGAGTTCCTCCAGTCTTCTCTGCGCCAGAATTTCGAGTCTTCTAGCTTGAGCCCACAAGGTCCGGCGAATGCCGACGGAGACTTTGCGCTCGCTGATGATGCGCGCCAAGTTGGAGATGGTGCGGGCGCGTCTGGCAAGGCGAAGATCGGGATGCGCCCTTTGCACTCGTTGGGAATCGGGAAGCAATGCGATCCGAACCGACTCGGGAAGGTCCATCAAGTCGGCTTTCGGGATTTTGACTTCGTTTAGAACGACCTTGAACGTAGAGCTCTTCAGAGCGTTGATGTACACGGTGAACTCGGCGCGTCGAAGAATGTGTTTGGCTTCTTCGACTCTGGCCGGTCGTTCTTCCAATTCCCAGAACGGCCACATCTCTATTTCGGCGACCTCGAAGGGATCCAGTACGCTCATCGCGACGGCGTCCGTTCGTTGATTCGTCAAATGCCGTCGAATCCTCTCTCGTAGCTTCTCCCTAGTCTGACCGACGTAGATCGGCTCTCCGTCGTAGTCCCAAAATAGATAGACGCCATGTTTGCAGTCGCCGACTTTCCGGCCTCGATGCGGCATGTCGAGCGCCTTGCCGACGCCACGGTAAAGAGCGGCCACTTCCTGCGTTTCGCCCTTCGTCATTGGGGGACCTTACAGAGCCAATTCCGGCCGATCCACTTGACGACTGGAACGCAGACCGCGTCTCCGAGAGCGACCATGGCTTGGCGCTCCGAAACCGCGCCGTAGCGCAGATCGGCCGCTCCTTGGAGCCGCGCGTATTCCCGCAAGTCCATCCATCGCTCTTTGATGGTGCCGCGCGCCGCACGAACGAGGGCCTGTCGGCACGATCCACCGCGAGTCGTTTTCAAGGCACCCGCCAATTCGTCGGAGCGATTCTCCCTCACGGCTCCCATCGTCCGGCTCCGTGACTAGGGCATGATAGTGTAAGCACTTCGCTGCCAGCCAACGCAAGTCGGAGTCCACGCTGGCCTGATATCCCAGTTGCAACACCCGTGCCCTGGCGGGATCGCCCGGCTCCAGTCGTTCTTGTAGTTTTGCCAGTCCCGGTGCTGGACGGAACTCCAAGCGTAACGCTCAGTGTCCAGCCCGTCCCAAGCGGTCTTTTCTACCTCCTGGAGGCCCTCGCAAACCTGCCCGTCCGTCCGGTCGTCCCCAGAACCCCAGGCGATCACGGCCGTCATGCTCTTGTGCTCGAAGTTCAAGGAGTCGGACAGGCCTTCGATCTCGTGCGGGTCGCCGATCAGGGCGTCCACGCTTTATCTCACCCAGCCCTCGCCGCGGAACTTATTGTCCGTTGTGAACGCTCTCAGAGCGACCTGTAGCTCGCCATTCACCATTTATGCTGCTTCCCGCTTCTTCGGCTCAGTTGCCGTAGACAGCACCGGCTCCAACACATGGGCCGCCAGATGACGCACTACCGGCACAACCAGACCGTCGCCGACAAGGTAATAGGCGTCATTGTAATTCTTCGGTAGCTTGTAATCATCGAGCAGACCCATCAGACGGGCTGCTTCTCTGGGCGAGAGTAGCCGAGAGCACACGTCAGTATCGTCCACAATCATGATGGTCTGGCGGCTAGAGCCGCCCACGGGTGTACGCAGACAGCCTGCGATGTCGTCAAATCGGATTTCGGCGCGCTGCGTTCGGCCGCCGTTGCCGTCTGACCGCGTACGCCGGTAGATCGCGCCGACCATGCGGCGGCCCGCGTTCTTAGCGGCCGCGACCTTCTCACGGTTCACGTCGCTCATTAGGTCCAGTAGATAGCGAGTCTCATCGCGTGTGTGCCATCCCACGCCAATCGGATCTTCATCGATCAGGTGGGAAAGTTTCGTCTCACGGGGCGTTGGTGTCGGCAGGCTCCACCAGATCCAGTTACCCTGGCAAGGTTTTGATAACCTCTCGTAGGCACTAACAAGCGCTCTACTGTGCCATTGTTTGTCAGGACCGTCCAGAGTCACCGTGTTCGGTATATTAACGCCCTCCCGAACTGCCACGACAAACAGGCGCGGCCGCGATTGCGGGACAAAGTGCACTGCGTCTATCACGACGGCTCCAAATCGGTAACCCGCATCCCTGATCGCCTTAGCGATTGCATGGAAGTCTTTTCCCTTGTGTGAAGTCAAAGCGCCGCAGACATTCTCAAGCACTATAGTGGTCGGTCCGCGCTCTTCCGCTTTCAACGCGTCCATAAGGTGCCAGAATGGCCAGAACGTCCCCGATCGCTCGCCCTTGAGTCCCGAATAGTTCCCGGCCAACGATAGATCCTGGCACGGGAAAGACGCCCAGGACAGCTCCGCGATTCCAGGCAGATCGTCCGTCGTCACCGCCTTCACATCAGCGACTTGCAGTTCATCATCGCCCCAATTCCGGACATAGCTCTCGGCCTTCTTCTCGTTGATGTCGTTCGCGTACAGGCAGTGCCAGCCTTCGCCTAGTCCGGCCCGCGCCATGCCGCCGCCCGCAAAGAATTCATAGAATCCATGCATAGCCCACTCCCATCATTACCGCCCCTTTCCCTCAACGGTTCCAGCGTCCGTCGTAATCCCACCCGCGATCTTCAACTATAGTGGAGAAAAGGGAAACGGATCATCCCGTCAATCTTAGCCAGTACTGGTGACGCTCTGGTTAGATCTTACCTCCCGGAGCCTCTGAAAGGGGGAGAATAACCGCCGAAGTGGATTTCGGCCAAACCACGAAACGAAATGCTATGAAAAATCTTTGCCTTCGGCAGCAGCCACCCGGACCGTGAGAGAACATTGGAGACGTAAGAGAAGTCACCCATGCGCAAGATCCAGCCCTCCTCCCAGAAGCTCATGTAGGCTCCCGAGCCACCGAGAATCAGGTGATCGGGCACTGAGATGCCGTGCAGCTTGCCAGCCTTCATGAAGTGCTTGGTGATGGCTCGGTCTTAGACACTGGGAGTCAGATCGCCCGAAGGATGATTGTGAAAACAGGATCGGCGCGGCAGCATTGCCCAGAATGGCAGCCGTTAAGATCTCCCGGGAATGCACGATGGACCCGTTGAGGGAACCCGCCGAGACGACATGCAGGGCAGTGACTTGGTGACGAGCGTCCAGCATCAAAATGCCGAAGGTCTCCTGATCGAAGTCTCTCCCCACGAGCTGCTGGGCCGCGTGGGCTGACTGTAGAGGGTTGGACAGCGTGTAGCTTAGGGCGGAACGTTCGTTGACCAGCGAGAGCTTGAGCATCTCGATGCGGCGAGTCTCTCTGAGATGGGGTTTTGTATGGGACAAGATTTTTTCGCCCTCTTGTTAGTATTGGCGCGTTTTCCCTTAAATGAGAGCAGAGGGAAGACCACGAACCGGAAGGCGGGGAGAGAGAGTTCGGAAACGAGAGTGCAAAGGACTGGATTCCAAGAGAGCTAGACAGAGTGACAGACGCCAGCAGGCAAGGGACACCGTACTGGCGCAAGAGTTTGCGTGGGCCACCGGTCGACCGAGCATGATCGCGGCAGTGCATGGCCAATGGAAAACTCTCAGGGAGACGGACGTTAAAGCGAAGAGACGCGTTCCACGAGGCGGCGAAGCTGGAAGACTCCAGGAATCGCCCCAGAATGGCCCAGGATCGCCGGCGGTGGGTGAAGACTCACTCGGAGGCACGGGATGAAACGGAATCCGACCGTTCACAGCAGCTTAATTCGATGTGCCAGTGGTGACTGATAAAATGGGCTTCCAGCATGGGAGGTTACAGCGAAGGGGGCTTAGATGTGGATCCATAGTGAACACGCAAAAGAGCCCGATGCTTTTCTCGGGTGTGGCCAAGCACCCCGGACCTCAGCGGCGTGAAAAGCCCTCCCGCATAGGACTCGTGGACCGAGATCGACCTGTATCCCGTTGTCTGATGCGCACGCGGATCGGAATCGGCGGTCAAGATCCGCCTCCAAGAAGCCAGGTTCGGCCATCATGTCGTGAAGCCGTTGATTGTCGCTCCGGCACGCGTGGATCGGAGCAGGGCCTTCGACTCGACGATCCGCTTGAGGCAGCCCCGGAGACCGCCATGCTTCTCGATCACCGTATCGTCCTTGTCACGGATGGCGTGCTCTTTTCTGTCGGTTGCCGGGCGGGCGGAGCCGAAGGGTCTCGCTATGGCAGACTCTCGTCCCCCATGTCGGCCTCCGTCGGCTTCGCTGACACACTCGCACCCCCTCTCTCCAGACGCCGTGAGGTCGATTCCAGCGAATCGGATGTCTACAATGACGGAGTGCGCTGTATTGCCATTAGCCATCCCCTGGTTCGAGGCGCCCGCAGTAGGATCACTCTTAAGGGACCCACGAAATGACTGACAGCACGGGCTCGGATCGCTACGTCATGCGGATTTCTCGCATGACGGTGGATAAGCTGGGGGTCCGCCTCTATGATCGCGTGAGCGCGGTTGTCGCCGAGCTCGTCGCCAATGCGTACGACGCGGACGCGGAGAACGTTGTGGTTCGAGTCCCGCTCGCGACCCTTCTGGCGCGCAAGAACCGAAAAACGGGGGAGGTGGAGGGCTACGGCTACACCATCGAGGTCGCGGATGACGGGCACGGGATTACCGAACTAGAGGCTAACGACCATTTTCTGAAGGTCGGGAAGGATCGGAGGGCCGACCCAACTCAAGGCAAGCGGTCTAGGCGGAAGCGACGCTCGGTGATGGGACGGAAGGGCATTGGCAAGCTCGCTCCCTTTGGTATCTGCAAGCGCATCGAGATCCTCTCCGCCGGAGGCGACGAGACGGAGGATGGCTACTCAGTTTCCCACTTCATCATGCCCTACGACAAGATCCTCGCCGACGATGACAAGCCGGTCGCGATGGAAGTAGGTGACCAAGATGGGACCTATCGATCGGAGCGGGGGACTACGGTTCGGCTGATCGACTTCCTGCCGAAGAGGGTTCCGAATCAGGAGATTTTTCATCGGCAGATGGCGCGACGATTCGGACTGCGCCAGAACGACTTCAAGGTTAGCGTCGAGGACACACGGAATCCCGGGGAGAACCCTCCGTTCGAGATCGGATCCCTTTCGATCCCCCTGATGGAAGACACGCGGGTCGATGTATCCACGGAACCGGTGCCGCTTCCAGATGAACAGCGTGACCTGCCAGTGTCAGGGTGGATGGGACTCGCCAAGGGAGCCTACAAGAACGAGGAGATGGCTGGCGTCCGCATCTATGCCCGCGGGAAGATCGTGGCCACAACTCGGGCGTTCGGACAGTCGGCGGGATTCACCGGCGAGTTCACGGTGCGCTCCTACCTCGTAGGCGAAATCCACGCCGAATGGCTCGACGAGGACGAAGGGGAAGACCTTGTTACCACGGATCGACAGGACATTCTGTGGGAGTCCGACTACGGGCGAGCGTTTCGAGAGTGGGGCGCCGAATGGATCAGGCGGATCGCCGCTGCATCCCGGAAGCCTCGGCGAAAAAGGGTTGAACAGCTTTTTCTGGAAGTGTCTGGGCTGGAAGCTGAGGCCAGGAAGCGCTTCGCCGACGACGACATCGTTTCCACAGCCTTGGAGTTCGGAAAGCAAATCGGCCGCTTTGCCGCCGAAGACGAACTCGGGGACCAGGAGTATGTCGTTGGATTGACTCAGGTCGTCCTCTCCGTCGCGCCACATAAAGCTCTGATGGATGCCTTCGAAGCCTTCAACCAGGAGATGTTCGGCGAGGAGGACGGAATAGACTCCCTTCTGGATCTTTTTTCGAAGACCCGGATTGCGGAGATGGCTTCGTACGCTCAGATCGCGTACGAACGCGTCAGGGCGATCCGTAAGCTTGAGAAGGTACTCGAAGAGGGTGGGGCTGAGGATGTTCTCCAGCGGATCGTCGCCGACGCTCCGTGGCTGATCGACGCGACATGGACGCCGATCACGGCGAATCAAAGCCTGAAGCTGTTCGCGAGGCAGTTCGCTGCGTACTACAAGGAGCGACACGGCGAAGAGGTGGGTTTCTCTATCGATCACGGCGGCAAGCGACCGGATTTTACGCTCGTGAACCTCAGCAGCAGGCTTCACATAGTCGAGATCAAGGCGGTGGGACACCGTTTCGCCAACGCCGACTGGGACCGACTCCACAACTATCTTGAGGCGTTCCGTGATTTCTTCGTCGAAAACCGCGAGCTCGCGTCGGACTTCCGCAACGAGTGGGTCGTTGACTTGGTTTGCGATGCCGTACGGATCACCGATCGAGACAAGAATACGGCGTACAGATACTGGCAAGATGCCGAGAGCCGAATCGAACGAATCTCTTGGAATGACTTCCTGGTGCGCGCCGTGCAGGCCAATGAGACTTTCCTGGACGCTGAGGATCGAGTCCGCGAAGAGGAAAGACGTCTGGACCCCGATTCGGATTCGTCGTGAGAGCCGTCAGCCTCTTCTCGAACTGTGGTGCCGGCGATGTAGGGTTCGCGTCTGCTGGGTTCCGGTTTCGCGTGGTGTCGGAGCTGGTTGAGAAACGCTTGGAGGTCGCCAGGCTGAATCATCCAGACGCTGTTGCGGTCCCTGGGGATCTTCGGAAAACGTGGCCCGTCGTGGTCGATTCCTTTCGAGAGGCCCACGGTTCGGAGGCCCCAGTGCTGCTGTCCGGCTGTCCTCCTTGCCAAGGCATGAGTTCGGCCAGAGGGGACCGGGGGAAAGAGAACGATCCGGACGCTGGCTCTCGGGACGGTCGCAATCTGCTCGTGTTGCCGATTGCCGAAGTCGCCAAGGAACTACGGCCAACCTTCGTTGTAGTCGAGAACGTGCCTGCGTTTCTTCGGCGAAGGGTTTGGGATCCCGACAGCACGACTCCCCTGTCTGCCGCCAAGATCCTCTGCAATCGACTGGAGACTGACTACCGCGTCTACGCAGCTGTCGTCGATCTATGCGAATTCGGGATTCCGCAGCATCGTTCGCGGGCGTTTCTGACCCTGGTGAGGAAAGACACCGAAGCTCTTGATACGCTCCAGAGGACTGGACATGCGCCGTTTCCGGCTCCTACCCACGGAGGCTCGAAACGTCCGAATTTCGTTACGATTGATGACGCCTTGAGGGAGTTGGGCCTAACTGCGCTTGATGCCGAATCGGCTGAGACAGCCCGTTCGAACGGACATGCAATGCATCGGGTTCCCGTTTGGCTTGACCGGAGATACGAGATGGTGGCCGCGATACCACCCGGGAGCGGGGCCGGTGCCTGGGAAACCGATCACTGTGGACAATGCGACAAAAAGGGTATTGCTTACAGTGAAGCCGTGTGTCCGAGCTGCCAGAGTCCGCTGCTGCGACCGACTGTGCGAAACCCGGATGGTTCGTGGCGATTGGTAAAAGGGTTTCGGAACTCCAGCTACCGGCGGATGGATCCGAACCGACCGGCCGCAACCATAACCACCGCGAGTGGGCACATAGGGAGCGATCGGACGCTGCATCCTTGGGAAAATCGGGTCCTCAGCCCGGCCGAATGCGCTTGGCTTCAGACCATTCCCAGCACCTTCCAGTGGGGAGACTCAATGGACAAATGGGGGCATACTGGTGTCCGTCAGATGATCGGCGAAGCGGTTCCGCCCCGGTTCACGATGCTTCATGGAAAGGTGCTGGCAGCTCTGGCGGAAAGTCGTGAGGTGCCAGAAGCCCTCTCACAGCAAGACGGTCGGTGTCAGAAGGCGTTGGCGAAACTGGGGTGCTAAGCTAAGCATTGCTGGTCGTGCCATCTGGACGAGTGAGCCGAGCGACTTGTCCTCGCCCAGCGGCCCGGACGTTGTTCCCGCTGAACCAACGAGGGAGCTTCCAGCCGCGGCCCAGTACACATAAGAGATGACCGACACTATCAACCCCGATAAGCGAAGCGACATCATGTCCCGGGTGCGGAGCCGTGACACGAAGCCCGAGCTGATCGTTCGCCGGGTTGCCCACAGACTCGGATTCCGCTTCCGCCTACACCGCAAAGACCTCCCCGGGTGTCCTGACATCGTGTTTCCGCGATATCGTTCAGTTATCCTGGTGCATGGATGTTTCTGGCATCGGCATCCCTGCTGCAAATTCGCCTCCACCCCAAAGACACGCGTGGATTACTGGGAGAATAAGTTTCAAGGCAACGTCGTCCGGGATGCGCGCAACGAGGCGCTTCTACGCATCCTCGGCTGGAGGGTCATGGTGATCTGGGAATGCGAAACCAAGGACCACAACGTGTTGGCAGAACGCATTAAGTCGTACCTTCGATAGCCCACGCCCGGCCTCAGCAGACTGGAAGGATGACTAGAAGATTCTGTTTCTCGGGGCCTCCCAGTGTCCGTCATATGGCTGTCTCAGGCGATATCGATCGGGTTGCCGGGCGTACCCTGTATCCAATTGAGATACGCCGCCTTGATCTCCAGTTTTCGGAGACCCGATAAGTCGAACGCGTGAAGCGGCGATATGAAGGCGTTCAGGGAGACAGTCATCTCGGAGACTTCGCCAAAGATGTCGGCGGTGCGGTGTGCTTCGGCGATCTCGGCACCCGTCAGCCTCTCGATGATCTGCATGGGCGCAGCCGTGATCGCGGCGATAGGCCTCCTCCACGCCTACTTGAGGACCTCGCTGATGCGCTGGGTATCACTCCCGAAGGTAGCAGCGCGGCCGCGTCTCGGTCTTGGGGCGCTGCTGCACAGGCTCCGTAGTCAGCGACGCTACCGAGTATAGTCTGAGAAGCAAACGGAAGTTTTCTTGATCTTGACGAGCTTTGGTTCGAGGACTTCACAGACCGAAGGATCGAAGAAAACAAGGTTGACGCCTCCCTCGTCCATGGCGCTTGGATATCGAATGCCATCGAAATACGCTTTTCGGAGTCGCGACGCCAGCTTCTGCGATGGGAGATAGTCGATGACCATGTCGCTTCTTTCCAAAGGAGTGCTTAATTGCCTGCCAATCGCGAATACGAGTTTCCACATCTCACGCCAATAAGAGAGTTCCTCCGGTTCGCATTCAAACGGGTTTATCGTGCGAGCGCTAACCAAGTCGAAAACTCTAAGTTGCCGACGCGGGCGGAGCTGACAGACAGAGATCACGAAGCCCGCAGCGGGTCTGATCTCAGCAATGGCAGTCATTTCCGTCTCAGCGCAATACAGAACGGGCTCTCCCTCAAGATTCGCCCTCCCTGCACTCACCTTTTCTGAGGGAGGTGCGCCCATCTCTGGCCAAGGTAACTTCTTCCCGGATAGCCTCTGTTTGAAGCCCAATCTCGCACGGTACAGAACGGTGTCTATCGGAACGACGCCCTCAAATCTCCATGCATCCTCGTCGAATATTTCAGGGAGTGGAACAGAGGTCTCAGGGTCCTCCTTCACTTGGTGACAGAAGTCGTCCCAGTCAGACGCCATTGTAGAACGCCCTATCGCTGGTCGATCAGTGTATAGGGCGTGTGGGTCAAAAAGTGGTTCACCACTATCGTCGTCCCAGTTAGAATTGGCAATTTTCTCAAGCAGGTCCGCTGCCGCACCCGAACAATACATTTCGTCCGTGAAGATGTCCCATTCTTGAACCAAGTCGATCAATTGGCCACCAACATCGAGGAGAGCGTCAGAATCGAGATAGCGGTAGTTGAGCAGTACACGCTCGAATAGGCCCGCGAGGGATGTAACCGAGACAAGCGGTTGACTCACGGCGGCGCAGAAACCGCACACTCCAGTGTCTTCAGAATTCTCGACTATGAATTTGATGACGGTAGAATGCCGAAAGCAACTGGGGCAGCAGTACATTCGTCGGAGATAGAATTCAGGAATAGCCGTTCATTTGCAAACGGGGGAACTGAGATCTGCCTTGCTTTTAGGAAAAGAACACGGGCAGGCATCCCCATCTTGCCGTGGGCATACAGGTTGAAGAAACTGAAATTCTTAGCCAGGCACTCCGCATTTGCGCTTTAATCCACACAGTTTCCAGAGCCACACTAGGGTGGCTCTTGGACGGCTGCCGTAGCAGATTCGCCGCCCTGAAGGGCGTTTTGGTGTTAATCCGACCCGATCCGTCGTCCGGAGCTCCATGAGGCGATCGAACGACTGTTTCAACGGTAGCTTGCAGAAAGAAAAATAACGAGCGAAATAGGGTTGTTCCCATAGCCCGTTAGTCCCACTCGCCCTCAGTATCCTGCTGCAGAGCTTCGGCCAGTTCCCGATCACCCTCCCCGCGCCGGATGGAGCGTTCGACCAAATCCACCTTACGTCCCAGATCGGC
The DNA here is from genome assembly GCA_965231825.1 of Acidobacteriota bacterium. GTDB lineage: Bacteria > Acidobacteriota > UBA6911 > RPQK01 > JAJDTT01 > JAJDTT01. The sequence continues at coordinate 2,006,618 of OZ246889.1, forward strand.
GAGTCCGACGGCCCGTGCCGCCCCATAGATGATGGCGGCGACGGTCACGATAGCCAGTCCCAGGTGCACTGCTATGCTTACACCGTAGTCGGCCACGATCACCCTCCAGTACGGCGCGAGATAATCGAGGCGGGAACCGACAAGGAGAAATGCCACCCCGGCCACGGAGACGGTCAAGCCGACGCTGACTCTCCAGGCTTGCATGGTCTTCTACAGCTCGAATGCAGCCCGGTCCCTCTGGGCGGGACCTCTGGTGCCGTCGTTGTCCTCGCCCTGCCCACCACTGAGCGCCCGGAGCACGCGCGCCTTGGCCGCGCCCGTGGCGTGGATGGCGAACCCCGCAGCGGACTTGGCAACGATGGACGTGTCCCGGTAATTGTTGGAAGCGACCTCGACGTTGACCCTTCCGCGTCCGTGCCGGTCCGTGTATTCGATCTGGGCATCCGGATAGAGCACCCGTCCTTGCTCATCGACGGGCAGACCCAGTTCCTCGGCCACCCTTCGCCGCGTTGCGTCGGCGGCCTGTTTGCCCTCCTGCACTCGCGCCCTCTCGCTGCGGCGAGCGACGGCGCTCTTGAGTTCCGAGTCGATGCGGATGCGCATGACGGTGGCCCCTTGACCGGCCAACCGCCGCCGCTCCGACCGACAGGCCCGGTAGACTTCCGTGTCGTGGCTGAGTTCGGGGCGCTTCACCAACCCGGACCAAGTTCGCTGGTTCGGGTCGAGGCCCCGATTGACGGCGGCCCGCCGGGCTTTTTTGGCGCCCTTCCGGGTCAACGTCAGCACCTTGAAGGTCCCGCCCTTCGGCCCCTTGGCCTTGTGCTCGCGCATCACTCCTGTTCGCATCCAGCGATTCACGGCCCTGCGGGTCGTGAACGGGTGGCCCCCGAAGTGGGCTTCGGCCAAGTCTCGAAAGGAGACGCTGCGGTAGACGCCGACGTCCGCCAGCGCGCGCTCGGACCGCTCACGAAAGGAGACCCGCTCGCCGCCGGCGCTCGGGTCGTACTCCCGGCGATGGCCGGCCCTCATCCGGGCCGGGGTGCGAGTCGCGGCGTTGCGTTTCCGGACCCCGTTGAGCGTCCGCTCCAGCATCGTTTCCGTGCCTCCCTCTTCGATTACCGGCTCGGGCTGATGCTGCGGGACGGGACGGGAACGGCCCTCGCCTGCCGGACGGCGGCCGTGACGGACCGTGAGTGCTCCGGCTGCCGAGCGGGAACGGCCGGGACCGGGGAAGCGACGCTCTTCGCGGCTACCGGTTCTCTTTCCGGTTCCCGTTGCCGGGCGCGCTCCAGGATGTAATCGGAGATCTTCTGCGCGTCGGCGGCCGCTCGGCGGATCTCGCGGGGGTCCTTCTCCAGAACCGCGACCCAGCTCTCCACATAGGCTGCCCCACGGCTCGGATCATGACCGATCCCGATCCGCTCGCCCGTCATCATGGCACTGATCTCCGCGCGCAGCTCCTCCCGGGCATAGACCTGGGAGCCGAAGCCGGCCTCGACCCCTTGGATCAACGACTCCCGGTTCATGCGCTTCGGGTGTCCGGTGGCGTGCCCCACCTCGTGCAGCGCCGTCTGGTAGTAATGGTTGGCCGACGGAAACTGTTCCCACTTCGGCAGGACGATGTCGTCGGTCTTGAGCCGGTAGTAGGCCTTGTCCCCCTCGACGTGGCGGATGTCCACGCCGCATTCCTTCAGGACCTTGTCGGCCTCCAGATGGGCGTCCCAGATCGCCTTCTCGGGGGTTTCCGGGGGCGTCGGCAGCCGGTTGGCCTGCTCGGCGTTGAACACCGTGTAGCGCTTGATCCAGGGCTTGGACAGCCGTTCATACCGGTAAACCTGACGGTTGTTCTCGTCGGTCACGGGACGCCCCTGGGGGTCCCTGACGGCGACGCGCCGGTGGTCCTGGTAGGAGAGGATCCGGGTGCCGCGTTCGCCTTTTCGCACGTGGCCCCCCTGAAGCTGGATCTGCCGGTAGGTCCCCCATCGCGTGTCCGAGTAGCCGCGCTCCTCGGCCACCACGGCCAGGTGCAGGCTGTTGCCGCCGGCGTAGGGACGGTTGGTGTGGAGGTTGTGCGGCAGGACGCGCTCGCCCGGTTTCCAGGGCTTTTGCCAGGGGGCCACGCCCCGCTTGATCTGCTCGATGATCCGGTCGGCGAATTGCCGGTGATATTCCTCGGCCGTCATCTTCTTGTTGCTCATGGATTTCTTTCTAATCATGGGTGTCAGCCTCCCGCCGGGCTTGCCGGATCTGGTCCTCGCTGCCCACGTCTTCGGGGAAGATGCCGTATTCACGGGCGATCTCGGCCGGGACCTCCAGGGTCTCGTCCCCGTCCCGGGCGAGCTCCCGGTCGAACTCCTCCAGCGTCTCCACCCGTATTACGTTCTCGTTGTCCGTCATCGCGTCACCTCCAGTTTCGGTTTGTAAGTGCCATATGGTTAGTAGGAGCGTTCACCGCCGCATCACGGTGGCCAATACGAGGCCGGCCACGGCCCCGTAGAAGAATGCGGCAACGACCTCCGGACTCATGCCCCCTCCCGGATCGACGTCGTGCGCCAACGGTTCTCAGGTGCTTCATAGCCTTGGACGAACAGGGCCTCCTCGACGAATCGCCGCCCTTCTCGTCTCGTCATGTGAATGACCATGGCGATGCCGTCCACGACGGAGCGGCAGGTGACGTCCCAGGGGATCTCCCCGCCGGCCTGCATGGCGCAACTGGCCAGGCGCGACAGGGCGGATTCGGCGTTGTTGGCGTGCACCGTCGTGAGCGACCCGCCGTGACCGGTGTTGAGGGCTTGCAGCAGATCGGCCGCTTCGCCGCCTCTGACCTCTCCGACGACGATGTGATCGGGACGGTGGCGCAGGGCGTGCCGGACCAGGTCCCGGATGGTGACGGCGCCTTCCTCCAGTTGGCCCGCCTCGAAGCGGAGACAGTTGGAGCGTTCGATGCGCAGCTCCAGGGTGTCCTCGATGGTGACGATCCGATCGTCACGGGGCAGCAGTTCGACCAGCGCATTGAGCAGCGTGGTCTTGCCCGATCCGGTGCCTCCGGAGACCAGGATGTTGCGCCGGCTGCACAGTATCTGCTTGGCAGATCTGAAGATCTTCTGAGGCAGAGCGCCCTGCCGGACCAGGTCCTGGACGGAAAACGCCCGTCCACCGAAGCGGCGCACCGTGATGGCCACTTCGGGGCTGGCCGGGGGCACGCAGATGGCGACGCGGGACCCGTCGGCCAGGCGCGCATCGATGATGGGACTCGCGGCCGGATCGAGTCCCAGCGGCCGGGCAATGTGAATGGCCGCCCGCCGAAGTGTCGAGGCGTTAAGAGAAGGCGCCTCGTGGGGATGGAGGCGCCCCGCCTTCTCGATCCAGACGTTTCCGGGACCGTTGATCATCAGCTCGGAGACCTCCGGGTCGTCCAGGATGCCTTCGAGGCCCGGGAAGAAGGGCTTGAGATGCTCGATGCCGCTGGCGCGGTTCATATCCGGCCCTCCTCGCGCATCCGCCAGTAGCCGGTCTCCTTGGGCAGGTAGTAGGGCTTGAGGTAGACCCTCCGTGCCGGCAGGGACTGCGCGCCGTCGTACGGTAGGCAGATGGCCTGGTAGTTGGCGAGCAGCGAGAAGTCCCGGGGTTGGAACACCGGCTCCCGGACCTGCCGGAAGGACTTGCTGGCGCCGACGCTGCCCCGTCCGCCACCAGCCCGGGCCGAGAGCAGCGAGACTTCGGGCCGGGAGGTGTTCTCGGTGAACGTGTAGGAGGGTTTCATCCGGGGCACGGTGCCGCACAGTTCCGAAGCGATCCGTGCCGAGACCTCATCGGACAGCGACAGGAAGATCCGGGTGCGAAGCGTCTGGATCAGGGTGCGCCAGCCCTCCGATCCCCCCAGGACCGAGCGCAGCGACGAGATGGACTGGGTGGCCAGGATCGGGATGCAGCGGCACTGCCGGCTCAGGGCGAAGGACTTTTCGTCTCCGGAAGGATCGTCCTCGCCGACCGAGGCGAAGGCCTGGTATTCGTCGCAGATGAAGACGGCCGGCCGATAGTAGGCATCGGGACGGCGGGCCATCTGGGCGGGCCGGCGCAGGAGCGCCTGCATCCAGGCGTTCTTGAGCAGCACCCCGACGGCGCGCGAAAGGGCGGGATTGGCCCCGGCCGGCATGTTCAGGGCCAGGACCTTGCCCGATTCGATGAGATCGCCCAGGGGAGGCAGGCGCCGGCGAACGCGGCTGGCCGGGACGTCCGGAACGGCTTCCCCGTCCCCCTCGGCCCGAGATTCCTTCCGTGGATCCGGAGAAGGGTTCGGGGTCTTGGGCGGAGGCGGACAGAAGATGGCGGCCACCTCGGGCAGGTCGAAGAGCGAGAGGAACACGGAGATGCCCTCGACGATGGTGGTGCGCACCTTGGCGTCCAGCGCCGCCCAGTCGTTTCGATACCAGCGGCCGATGGCCTCGACCCGCTCGCGCAGTTCGGCTCCGGGGCCTTTCTTGGCCCATTCCGTCTGAACGGCGACGCCGGTCTCGGCGAGACGGTCCTTCAGCGCCGGATCCAGGGCGCAGGTGGCCTGCCCCGCGTCCTGGTCGACGTCCCAGTCCCACTCGTTCAACCGGTCCTTGTGGGCGAACAGGTCTTTGTTGGAGATGGTGACGTCCGCCTTGCAGACTCGGGCGGCCTGGCTCTCAGCCTCCCCGATCTTGGAAGCGAACAGTTCGGCGTCGATGGTGCAGCGGTAGACGTCTTGCAGGGTGACCCACCCTCCGGGCAGAACCCGGTGCAGGTCGATGATCCAGCGCACCAGGTTGGTGTAGGCCTGTTGCCAGAACGGTTCCTTGCTCTTGCCGAAGAGTTGGTTGAGGAGGGTCGAGATCGTGTAGGCGAGCGAGTAGGAGTCCAGGTGCCTGTCATCCAGCGGATTCCACTGCCGGGGACTGTCCAGTCCGATCTCCAGGTAGTCCTCGCCGCGGCCGGCTTGTTGCAGGATCCGGCGCACGTCGTGGCAGAAATCGCCCTTGACCTCCAGCACCAGGCCGGCGGCCCGGCGCTGTTCCCGGTCGGCCTGCCAGGACAGGATCTGTCTTGCGAAGGGGTGCATGCAGGCCGAGGTCTTGCCGCTCCCGACGGCCCCGAAGATCAGGACGCCGGTATAGAGGCCCCGCTCGGGAATGACCAGCCACGAAGGTTCGGTGATCTCGCGGGCTTCCACCGGATGGTGCACCTCGCCCACGACGACGGACGGCGCCTCGTCCTCGGGGGAGATCGGCCACTCGGGCAGGGTCCCTTGCCTTTCGCCGCCGCCGGCTTGCGGCTCGAACCAGACGCGCCAGACGGAAAGCGAGACCAGTCCGGCGAGCAGGACGGCGGCGCCGGGAGCCGCGTAATGCCAGGCTTCGATCACAGCGTGCAGCGTGGGGTCGTGATAGGCGATCAGGTCCAGCACGGGATTGTCTCCGGGCCGGGGAAAGGGGTCGTACCGGGTCCGCCAGATCACCGCCGCCGTGCCGGCCGGAACGAGCACCGCGTGCCGCCACCTCATCGAGTCTCTCTCCAACGCTTCAGCGCGGCATTTGTCATTGTCCGGACCTTCCCGTAGGGATACCTGGGATGGGAGCGACCTCCCCGGCGGGGCGTCGGCGCCAATGTGAATGGCGCCGCGCCGCCGCGCCCGCACCGGGCAGCGAAAAGGGGGGGTCGCTCCCATCCACCTCCGAACTCCCCGTGCGGGCGCCGGGCGGCCGGGAAACGGGACGTAACGCCTTGTGGCGTCACGGGATCCGCACCCACGCATTTGTGAACGACTGGGACCACTTTTTGTGAATCCACCCTGCGTGTCCCATTCACACTCCCGGACTGGCACGAGGCCCCCTTATCCACCGTTGAAAAAAGCCCCCGACAACCGCTCCGACAACCAGGTCGAGCCGCCGTCGATGCCGAGCTTGAAGGAGCGGTCCCGGGCCGACGATTGCAACTCGATGGCCCGTTTCAGCGCCGGCGTGACGCCCCCGTAGGAGTCCAGTGTCGCCTTGTCGCCCGAAAGCACGGCGCGTTTGATCTTGGCGTACTCCCGGGCCGCCGCCGGGTCACCTGAACGAGTCTTGGTTCCGGAGCCGGTGGCCCAGCGGCGCAACACCTTCTCCGCCCGCACCAAGGCGCGGTCCTCCCGGGCCACGGCCACCACGTGGACGGCCCGGCCCTTCCGGCGCAACGCCTCCCAGAGGCCCCGGTGCGCCGCTCCCCACGAACGCAGGCCCTTGTCGGTCCAGTGCCCGGGATCGACGTAGACGAACACGGCCCGGTCGGCCGTGAGGGCTATCGGCAGCTTGAGCGCGAAGTAGCGGCGGGTCTCCCCCGCCGCGCCCCGGTAGATCCGCCGGGGAAACCGCTTGCGCGGGATGCCCAGTTGTTCGAAGCTGCGGACCTTCTCCGGCTCGGTCGGAAGCCAGGGCAAACCGGCGCGCTCCAGCACGTAATCCAGAGAGAGCAGGCGTCGGATCAGCACCTCGGGCGAAGTGATCCGCCGGTGGCGGATGTCCTCCGCTCCCAATGCCCGGTAGATCGGCCGGCTGAAGATCCGGCACACACGGCCGATTCTTCCGACCTCCGGCGCCGTGTCCTCGCGCGCCAGTCCCTGTTCGATCAGTGCGTGCACACCGCGGCGGGCCTGTTCGGGATGGGCTCCCAAGAAAGCGCACCATTGCGCTCGCGTGAACACACCGCTGTGCAGGCACACCAGGGCGATCCATTCGGCTTGACGGCCCGTCCAGCCGAACTCCGCCAGTGCCTTCTCCCGGCCCTTGAGATGCTTGATCATGGCTTGTTCTCCGTCACCAGAGCCCGATCGGCCTGGAGATACGTGATGACGATGCCCATGGGGTTCGTCACGACCAGGTCGGGCGGGATCTCGGAGATGAAGATGAACTTCAGCGACAGGGACCAGCGCTGCCGCTCGACCTCCTGCTCGCGGGTGGTGTGCACCAACTCGAAATCGGCCGTCCCGCTGTGCGGCTCTTCCGGGTGGGCGTGCAGGCGCAGGACGACGTTCTCGACCCGGACCTGCCGGGACTCGACACCGGCCGCCACCCGCGCGATGTTCCCGCTCTCGGCCTGGAAGGCCGCATTGGCCAGATCGGTGGTCAGGAACCGCAGGCTGCGGGTCCAGTGCTGCTCGACGGTGGCCCGTTGCCGCGAGTAGAAGTCGTGGATGAAGCGGTTCAGAAAATACTTGGTCGTCGGGTCCAGCGGATCGGCCTGGGCCTGGATCGCCTCGTAGGCCAGGGCCTCGGCCCGGCCCACGTCATCCACCCGGATCACGATCGGTTTGGGAGGGTCGATCAAAGCAAGACGCAAGGCGAGCATGGCCAGCAGCAAACCGGTCGTACCGAGTACGGCGGAGAGCACGCGAAGATGTCGATTCGTGTGGACCGTCTCGCCCCAGATCTCCGCGTATTCCCGTCCAGCGTTCTTGTTTCTCATTACTTTCCTCCCTTGAGAGAACCGGCGGCCCGGCCCGCCCCCACGAGGATCGCCGCCGTGCCCATCAGGCCCGCGCCGGCGCTGCCCGCCCCGGAGACCAGCAGCGCGGCGATCTCCCCGACCTTGAACGCGGCCAGGATCCCCGCCACCAGAAGCGGAGCCAGGAGCAGAAGCCACATCCCCAACTGCTGCAGGTCCGACACGTTGAACCCGGCCGACATGAGGGTGTTGACGAAGGCGAGCGAAACGCCGACGAAGACGCGCAGGATCACGGCGGCCACCACGCCGTAGAGCGAGTAGACCAGCAACGCCCGGAACCACCCCCAGAACAAAAACGCCATCGGTTCGAACACCAGCCAGGGAATCATCAGGGGTCCCACGAGGATGACGATCGCCACCGCCACGTGCGCCCAGATCACCTGGGCGTAGGTGATGGCGAATAGCGCCAGCAGCAACAGAATCAGCGCCCAGGACAGGAATACTCCGAAGACGAACTTCAGGTAGTAGCCGGATCCGGACCAAAGGAGCCCCGCGATGTTCAGGTTCCGGATCTGGTCGGTGAAGGTGGCGTGCATCTGCTCGAACGTCTGACTGAGCGTCTCCTGGGTCGCCCGGACGATATCGGTCATCATCAGGCCCATCATCCAGTTGCCCTGGGCGACCACCGCCTGCGGGAAGGTCCACGACGTGCCGGGGATCGTCTGGTAGTAGAAGGTGAGCAGGGTGCCGGGGATGGCCAGCGCCATCACCAGACGGACCCACTCCCCGGGGGAGACCGTGCCGCTGAGCGCCGTCTTCACGCCGCTCCACACGACCATGACGGCCCCCATGGCTCGCCAGAGGCTCACTCCCGCCCGGTGCACCTCGGGCGCGACGTTACGGGTGATGTCGGCCAGGACCTGATCCAGATAGGGCTTGAAGTCCTGAAGAGAATCGGCCGGCACCGTGGCCGGTAGCGAAGGATCGATCTGCATCACAGAGTCCCCGGTGAATGGAAGGTGAAGAACATGCCGTTGCGGAAGGAGACGCCGCTGGCGGCAATGGCGGCCCGGTGGGCGGCAAAGCGGGTCTTCGCCCGCTGCATCTCCTCGGCCCAATCGGCCTCCCGGTTCCGCCGGAAGATCTCGTCCTCGTAGCGTTCGGCCGCTTGCCGCGCCGCCTGGTGGGCGAGCAGTTGGGCGATGCCGGCCAGCAGTTCCCCTTGAGTGGCCCCGGCCGCGAGCTGCTTTTGCCCCAGCGCCGTCCGGGACCGGTTGGAGTCGTTGCGCAGCTTATCCAGCGAGTCCTGGGCCGTATTGACGGCGTCGCTCAGGTGGGCGGCCGAATCGGCCAGCGCGTGGTCCATCACCAGTTGCTTGTCGGCCCGCTCGCGTTGCCGCTCGAAGTCGTCCACGGCCCGGGCGATCACGTCGGGCGGGTGGTCCGCCAGCAATCGGGCCAGGTCCCCATCGGTGAGGCGGTCGGCGTTTCGCAAGGCCCCTTGCCAGGTTTCCCGAAGCGAGCGGCCGGTGCGGCCCATTTGCCGAACGCCGGCGACGATCCGCCGGGCTTCCCCGTGAAAGTCCCCGGCCCAGTCGATCCGGTCGCTGACCCGGCGGGCCGGAGGGGAGATCAGGTCCGCGAAGGAATCCCGCAGGGCGCCGATCTGCCCGAGAGTCGCTTCTTTCATGTGCTCGTACTGGTTGCGCAACTCGGTGAGCTGATCGGTGTATTTGCGGATGGAGGTGAGTTGATGGCGGATCTGTGTGAGTTGGTTGACGATGATCGTGGCCCGCTGGATCACCCCCGCGACGAAGGAATAGGCCGGCGTCGTGGAGACGGTCACGACGAGCGCGAGCGCCAACAGCGGAATCAGTGTTTTCTTCATGGGGTCATGGTCCTTTCCTTGGGCCGGGGCGCCAGGACGTCTGACGTGAACCAGATGCGAAGCCGGTGGCCGGCCCGGATGGTGATGGTGGGTAGCCGATTGAGGAACCGCTCGAGGATCCGGGTGGAGGCCGTTCCCAGGCCTTGCCCGGCGCCGGCGCGGAAGGCGGGCATCCCGCCGGCGTAAGGATGGCTCCCCCGAAGCGTCAGTCCGGCCAGCACGCCGACGGCTCCGGCGGCGGCGAACATGGAGAAGTAGTGGCGATCGACCTGGTCCTTGAGGGCGGACTCGCCCACCTGGTTGAGGCCGGCGAACTCCAGGTCGATCCAGCGGCCGGAGGGCAGGAGCAGACGGTGAAAGCTCACCGCCAATCGGGACTGGTCCTGATGGACGACAGCAGAAGCGGTGCCGATCGCGCGCGATCCCCGTGGGATCAGGACGCGCTGGCGGTCCCGGGAGTAGAACGGGACGGACACCTGAGCCAGCACGGGGCCGGGGAAGTCGCCCGAGAGCTGGGTCACGAGGACCGCTTCCAGAAACGAGCCCTCCGGGATGCGCTCGAATCCTTCCGGGTCATGGGGAGCGGACATCCGTTCCGGCTCCTGTTTCTTGGGTCGGTCCGGATCTGCCGTGCCTGCCGGTGTCCGATCCCTTGATGTCGCGCCAACCAGTTCCGCTTCCACATCCTGCAGGGCCGCTTGCGTGGCCGTCTGTGCCAAGGCTTGGAGCCGGTCGAGTTGCTCGGTGAGTTCATTCGTCACCGCCGCCGGGGTCGGTGAGGTCTCTGAGAGATTGCGACTGGGAGTTTCCGAGTGCTCGACCGGCCGTGTCCGGCTCTCCGGTGCCGCCGCGCCTTCCGAGTCGCGGTAGGAGTGGGCCAGGGCCGCCGTGCGCAACGAATCGTGCCGGCGGCGAAGGTCTTCCAGCCGCAGCTGCTCGCGCAACTGAACCTCCGCTTCGGTGAGAGGCGGGGAAGGCTCGTCGCTTGGATCCGCTGACCAAGAGAGTCCAGCTTGCGCGCCCGTCTCGGGACGGCCCCCCGGCACTTCCCCTCGGCTGGCCTCGGCCGCAGCCAGGCGTTCCCGCTCCCGGAGTTGTCGCCGGGCCTCCAGCGCCCGCCGCTGCTGTTCCCGGCCGGCCATCTCGTTCAGCCGCGCTCCGGCCCGCTGCTGGAGGGCCAGGTTCGCCGGTTGCTCCGGCGCCTCCTCGGCCTCCTCCCCGCCGCCTCCGGTGAAGGATTGGCTGAGAATCAGCAGGCCGCACAACAGCGCCAGCACGACAACGCCGATCCGCGTCAGGAGTGAACCGGGAATCGCGCCGGCGGGCTTCGCATACAGTCTTCGCCAGTGACTCATCCCGGTCATCTCCTTGCGTCCTTGGGATCGAAGCGCCAGCGGGCCCGTCTTTTGCCGATCTGAAGCCACCCGTCCCCCACGACGTGCCGGACGATGTAAAGCCCGTCGGGTGTGAGGTCGTAGGCCACCAGGCTGGGACGGCCGTCCTTGAGTTCATAGAGGGCGGGAGACTCCTGGGCGCTGGAGCGCAGGTAGGTGAAGCGCCCGTCGTGCCACATCGCCTCCACCAGGAACGGCCACTTTTTGGCGTTCCTGTCCAGCTTGTAGGGAAACGCCAGTTCCTCCGGGTACTCGGAGCGGAACCGGTCCACCTCGGCTTGGGCCTTCTTTTTGGCATCGCCGACGCGGGTGTCGGCTTCCGCCTGGACGTCCCGGACCGCTTTGGTGGCCTGCCGGGCCATCTCCCTGTAGCCTTCGACCTCGCTTCGGGCCACGAAGGCGGGTTGGTGCTCTTCGGCGGAAATCAGCGGGTTCTCCGCTTGCTGTTCTTCCCGCTCCACTCGAACCACCAGGTAAGGCGTCCCGCCCTCGGTTGCCAGGAAGGAGTAGATGCGTCCACTCGCACAAACCAGCGCGACGTTGGTCCGGACCCCTTCGGCGAGGGGCTTGACGTAAGCGAGGTTGGCCGCACCGCTTAGGTGCCAGAAGCCGGCATCGCCCACCACGAAGTCCAGGATCTCCTCCTCGGACGGCAGAACGATCACCGTGGTGTGCCGGACGCGGGTCCGGACCTCGATGATCTGGTCCTCCTGCTCGGGGACGGTGAGAACGCCCTCCCCGGCAAGGACGAAAGGGGCGGTGAGAAGCCACGCCAGAACGGCGTCGCTTCGACGTGTGAAAATAGTCATGGCATTCCTCCAGCAAGTAACTTGATGGCCTCTTCCAGGCCGTATCGCTCAACCATGTGGGCTCTTCTCTCCGCCTCGCGCGGAGAAGAGGTGTAGAGCCAGTAGCTCTGGGGATCGACCTCCAGCCGCAGGACGCCCGCCGCATCGGGCCGGCGCAGATAGATCTCCCGCTTAGGGACCAACTCGCGGACCAGCTCGACCTCACGGTCGTTCAGGCGAAACGTCTCCCCGGCGGCCTCCGGAAGGTCCGGATTGGCCAGGAACAGCTTCGTGGGCATGGACTCCAGCAGCGCCTCGGCTCCACGGGTTCCGGTGACATCGACCGCCGACTGCGTGGCCAGGACCAGCGCGGCGTTCTTCTTCCTCCAGGTCTTGGCGGCCTCGGCCAGATAGGCCAGGACGGACCGGTCGCGCAGGTACCGCCAAGCCTCGTCCACCACCATGAGCTTGACCCGCGCCGTCTCGGCCGGGTCTTCCAGCGCCAGGCGCATCCGCTCCAGCAGATAGAAGAGCGCCGCCTCGCACAGGTCCTCGTGCTCGGCCGCTCCGGCCAGGTCGATCACCTGCCAGTCCGTGAGCTTCAGGTCCTCCCCGGTGGCCGGGTGGTCGAAGTACCGGCCCCAGGCGCCCTCCCCGTGCCAGCGCGAGAGCGCCGGCCACATCTTCGAAGGCAAGGCCCGAACCAGCGTGCCCAACGTTCGCCGTTCCGGCGGAAAGGCGTAGACGTCCTCCACCCGGTCGCGGATCTCGCTGGTGTCCTCTCCGGTGACTTCCCATCCCCCGATCCGCAATAGTCGAGAAATCCAGCCCGTGAGAAACTGGACCGACCGCTCCGTGGCCGGCAGGGAGAAGGGCCGCAGCCGGACGCTGTTGTCCCGTGTCTCCTCCGGGGACAACTCCAGATAGCCGCCTCCCAGAAAGCTCGTCAGCCAGCGGTACGAACCGCCCAGATCGAGGATCAGGACCCGGGGGTCGTACTGAAGGGCGGACACCAGCAGGAAGTTGAGCAGGAAGCTCTTACCGCTCCCCGTGGCCCCCAGCACCAGGGTGTGTCCGACGTCTCCCGCAAAGAGGTCGTAGTGGTAGGGGGTCCTCCACCGCGTCTCCAGGACGGCCAGCGAGGGGCGCGCGAGGTGTCGGCTCTGTGGGTTCCCCATGGGGGGACCGAATATCGGAGCGAGGCACGCTGCCAGGCCGGCCGAGGCGAAGACCGACCGGACCTGCCGCGAGCGGGGTTGTGCCGGCAGTCTCGCGAACCACACCGGGAGCTGGCCGTAGCCCTCTCGAATGACCTTGGCGTCGTGGGCGTTGAAGGTCCTTCGGATCTCTCCATCCAGCCGCTCGATTCTCTCCAGGTTTCCGTGCAGCGTGAGTGTGAGAGAGACGGAGCCGTAGCCGATCCCGTCGGCCTCCAGTTCCACGAGCGCGTCCCCGAGCCGGCCGACTTCCGCTTCGGCGGCCGAGTCCACGAGGGCGCCCGCCGTCCCTTCCTTCTCCTGCACGTGGGCCATCATCGAGTAGCGCTTCGAGAAGTAATGCCGCTGGGCGGAGCGGACCTTGCGGCGCGACGCTTCCGTCCCCCACTTCCGCCACTCCAGGCTCACCGTCATGACGGCGTCCAGACGGTAGAGGTCCGCGAGCAGGTTGGCCGTCGCCTCCACCGGAGGCGAGAGCAGCGAGTAGACGAGTACCGGCTCGCCACCCAGTCGCAGATGGCGCCGCTCCGCCTCCAGTTCCGAGACGGCGAGTCGCCAGTTGAGGCCGCTCCCGGTCGATCCGTCCCAGGGGGTGCCGGGGCGGTTGATCAGTTCCGAAAGCACCCGGGAGGCCTCCAAGGACGGGAGGATCTCGACGGGGGTCACGTCGTCCACCAGCGTGCGTGAGGCATCGACACTCTGGCGAAACCTCTGGGCGGCGGCTTCGATCGCCGAGTGCAGATAGACGCGCTCCTGAGGCCGTCTCCTCCGGGTCAGCCAGCGACGGACGTGGGAAGTCCATCCGCTGCCCGAGTGGGAAGCGGCGGCGGACCTCAACCGGGGATCGGTCGACCAAGCGACGTAGGTGTCCAGTTCCGAAACCCGGTCGGTCAGATGCGCGCATCGCCGCTGCTGGGAGAGTCCAACGACCGAATCGGCGTCCTCTTGCGCCGCTCTCAATCGGCTGGGCCGGCGCAGGAGGTAAAAGTAGAGCCGCGTGCGCTCGTCCAGGTTCGAGAGCGCCCGCTGCCAGCGGTCCGTCACCCGGTCGAGCAGGCCGGGGGTGCGCCCGTCCACCACTGCCGGCCGGAGCCGTCCCAATGTGAGCAGTTGTCCGCTTCGCGTCAGACAGGTCCGTCCGTCCGGAAGCCATCCCCAGTAGGGGAGCTCCTCGGCCAGCGAGCCGGCGGCTTCGTACTCTCGTGCTTCTTCAACCAGCTTCATCGTCGGATGAGCACACACCAGGGTGGCTCCCCCCATTTGCCGGGGTCGTAACGGGACTTGAAGCGCGTCGATTCGCGCAGGATCGCCAGCATGTCCGGATCCTGGCGCCAAGCCAGATAGCCGGCCACGTAGAGCGCCGCGAAGACCAAAGCGGCCGAGAGCAGGGAGTTGATGGTGTTCCAGAGCGCCACGGCCAGCGTTGCGCTCAGCAGAAACCAACGCCTCTCCACCCCCAGGATCTTCAGCGGTCGGCTCAAGGCCGGATGGCCTCTCCACGGTTTTCGTCCTCGTGTCATCAGAACAACCAGTTCATGAAGTTCACGGCGCCGATGGCCATGCCGACGCCGAAGATGATGCCGGCCAGCGCGCGTTTCGAGCCGCCTTCGCCGAAAGCGAACATCAATCCTCCGATTACGACGGCCACCAGTGAGAGCCCCCGTGCGATCGGACCGGTAAAGGTGGTCTCCAGCACGGTGACCGCGTCCACCCAGGGACTGGTTCCTTGCGCCAGGATCATCTCCTGGCAAACCAGAAACAGCCCGCTGCAAACGGCGGCTCTCTGAAAAATCAAAAATCGTTTCATCCTCGTCCTCCCTTTTCGCTTCATCGAATCTTTCTTCTCTCACCGCCTCCCGGTGCGGATCTATCGCCGCCGGCCGCGACCACCAGCTTCATCGCCTCGGCGGCCTCGTTGAACAGGTCCTTGGTGAACGTGACGCCGAGTTCGCCACAGCAGACCGCGACTTGGCGCAAGAACCGTTTCTCGGTCACATCGTGAGCGCCGACCAGGCGTCGGCGCGCCCGGAAGATCGCTCGTTGCATCTTGTTGACCAGCCACTCCGGAGGCGGCCGGTTCGACCCGTTCCGGGGCCGAATGCCGGGGTAGTTGGGGTCGAGCAGCTTGTCGAGCCAGATGCCCGATCCCCGGCTCATCAGTTCGTTCAGAGACCACTGGTTGTGGCCGGGAGCGCACTCTTGCCCGCACAGTTCCTCGTAGCGGGAAATGGCGCGGCACAGATCCTGAACGGTCCGTCCCTCCTGCAACCGGGCGTGGATGCCTCGTCGCATCCGGCGGTTCAGGAAACGGTGAGGGACGAGGTTGTTCTGGTTCCGCCAGTGGTTGAAAATCCGAACGCAAGCCGGGTCCGGGTCCGGCCCCCCCGGTGAGGGGGGTAGGGGGGGTGTCTTATAACTCTTCTTTGAATTTAGAGAAGAAGAGTCTTCGACAAGAGTGGAACGGATAGGAGGTTGATCCTTGCTTGAAGCCTCCCTTGAAGCTTGGCTTGGAGCCTCCCTTGAAGCCTCGCTTGAAGCCTCGCTTGAAGCCTCGCTTGAAGCCTGGCTTGAGCCCCGCTTGCGTTTGGCTTGGGTCGTCCGTCCGCCCTTGCTTCCCGCCAGCGCCAATTTCCGTCGCCGCTCCAGGTGTCGTCTCTTGATGGCTTCGACCGGCGGGTTGTAGATCCGCCCTTGCGCATCCTCCTTGAACTGGTGCCGGATCCCTTTCCAAATCTGTTCGAACTCCTGCAAGGAACAATCCAACAGTCTCGCGAGTTTCTCGGGGTCATTCGGCAACCGCCCTTCCTGCCAGTTCAGGCACAGGAGATGGACGTAGGCGCCCCGTTCGGCCAAGGTCATCAAGCGGACGTCGATCGATCCCAGGTAGTCCCCGACGCAAAACGGCATGGTGCGCAGGCGGCCTTTCATCCGTTCTCTTCCCCAAACGATGCCGGCGGAATTCTGCGGGCCAACGATCGACAAGCTTCGTTGACGAGGGCTCCAAGAGAGGAGGAAGGGCAAGGGGACGAGGAAGCGTACGCTGCCCTTCGGGAGCGGATTCTGTTGCCTGTTTGTTGCCTGTTCAGCACGTCAAACATTGGGAGCCAATCACTCTTCCGGTTCGGCGAAGAACCCGGTAAGTTGTTGTAAACGTTAGTGATCGGGAGTGATTGACTGAGGATCAGTCAGGATTAGAAGTCCGTTGCTCTGTCCAGCTGAGCTACGGGCGCGTGCTGGAAATCTCCGAACGAACTTTATCAGTCCCCGCCAAATGTCGCCAAGGACCGTCAGGAATCCCCGGCGAGGCGACGCTGCATGAAGATCTCGGCGGGCTGGTCTCGTATCGTGAGCGCGCCGCAATCCCTGTAGCCGAGTTTGCGCCAGAAGTGCTGGGCCGTGGCGGAGGCCTGGGTGGACATGACCACCAGGTCGAAGCCGCGTTCCGTCATCTCCCGTTCCCACTCCCGCACCGCGCAGGTGCCGTAGCCGAGACCCCGGTCCGATTCCAGGATGACGATGAGCTCGATGAAGGGGAGCGATTCCCAAATCACGTGGAACTTGAGAAAACCCACCGGCTTCCCGCCGGCTTCGATGATTCGGAGCCGGGGCCCGCGGATCTGCGCTTCCAGAGCCGCATCGGACAGCCGCGGCCAGAGCTTTCTCAACACCTTGAGGTCGGAAGGAACGGGACTTCGCAAATAATTCATGGGTGACGTCTCACGGACACAGGGGCGAAGCTGACTCCGTCGATGTTAGCACGGCACAGACCCCGGAAACGTACCGGAACGGTGCCAACCGCGGACTCCACGCCTCCCTCTCGTTGAACCGGAGTCATCCCGCTCCTATGATGAAAAACGCCGGTGGCTTGCCCATGACAACGGAATTCAACTGGACACAACCGCGGATCGTGGTCAAGCGGACCCTCCTCTCGCGCAAGCCGGCCGAGAACAGCGGTCTCGTCGCGGCCGCCATCGCCATGGTCATCCTGTTCGTCTCCGTTCTGGTCTGGAGGAACTCTCCCGAGCTCTTTCGACTCCTGGCGGCCGTACCCGAGAGAGTCATGGACCAGCAGGAATATTGGCGGCTGTTCTCGGCTCTGGCCGTCCATTCCAACTGGCTGCATCTGTTCTCCAATCTTCCCTTCGTGGTCTTTTTCGGATACCTCCTCTACGGCTACTTCGGCTTCGGGGTCTATCCCCTGGGCGTGATCGCACTGAGCGTCGTCACCAACTACCTCTCGCTTCTCACCTATTCCCCCGAGGTTCACCTGGTGGGAGCTTCGGGCATGACCCACGTGATGGCCGGATTCTGGTTGGCCGCCTACATCCTGGTGGAGCGGAGTCTTCCCTTGAAGAAACGGATGATGCGAAGCCTGGGCGTGGCTCTGATCCTCCTCCTGCCCTCTGCCGTTCAACCCCAGGTCAGCTATCGGACCCACGCCATCGGAGTGGCTCTGGGCGTCATCGCGGCCGCAGTCTATATCCAGCGGAACAAGCGCCGGATCCGGGCGGCGGAAGTCCTGGAGATCGAAGAAGACGACGATGTCTCCGGGCCGGTCGTCATGTGACTGTCCGGCCGCTCCCGGCATGGTTTCGACTGTGGATTCGGGGGCTGTTCCAGCAGACGCTGTGTTATACTCGGCGCATTCCCGCCTTGATTTTTAGGGGTATGGAGAGGTGTTGGAATGAAGGTGATCAAGTTAGCGCAAGTACCGCCGCCCAGTGTGGCAGTCGACTCGACGGTGCTCTCGGCCGCCATGTCCATGCGGAACGCCAGAATCGGAGCCGCCGCCGTCCTGGAGGGAGACGAACTGGTCGGGATCTTCTCCGAACGGGACGTCATGCTGCGAGTCGTCGTCCCCCGGTTGGATCCCGAAGCCACCACCGTTCGCGAGGTCATGACGACCGCCGTCCAGACGGTCGGGGAGGAGGCGGAAGCGGGTGAGGCCTTGGAGGTCATGGTCTCCCGGCACATCCGGCACCTGCCGGTGGTGAACTCGGAGAATCGCGTCACGGGACTTTTGTCGGTTCGCAATCTGCTTCAGCATCACATTGAGGAACTGGCGGATCAGCTGAATTCCCTGGAAGCCTACTTCAGCGCGGACGGCCCGGGCGGGTAACCCTCCCCGGCCGGAGCCGACCTGATCCGTCTTCTATCGCTTCGCTTTCCTCATTTCCCTTTTCTCGCCGCTCCTTACGTCGTATGCTTCGGGTCGGCTTCCCAAGAACGACGTACAGGAGGAGTAGATGAAACGGCGTTTTCCACCAACCATCGGCTTGCTGATCCTTCTCACGCTGGTTTCGCTTGAGTCCCGTGCCTCCAGCCACGGTCAGAAGATGAAACCTCTGGATCTCGGCTCCAGCTTGGAGCTCTTCGTCGACGATTACCTCATCGATTCCATGAAGGGGGTGCGGCTCCAACTTCAGGAGCCCCGGCCCGCGGGGATCGTGCTCAAGTTCGACAAACCCTGGGAGGGGACCACTTCGCTCTACCACACCGTCTTCAAGGACGGCGACCTCTACCGCATGTACTATCGCGGCAGCAGTCACGCCGGTTATACCTTCCCCAAATTTGTGGCCCCCGGCGAGACGGTGATCCCGGAGCACGAAGAGGTCGGCTGCTACGTCGAGAGCAAGGACGGCATCACCTGGACCCGTCCGTCTCTGGGGCTCATCGAGTTCGAGGGTTCCAAGGACAACAACATCGTCTGGACCGGCAGGGGCGGCCACAACTTCGCTCCCTTCAAGGACGGAAACCCGGAAGCGGACCCTTCCCAGCGGTACAAGGCGCTGGGAGGCGGACCGCTGCTGGCGCTGGCTTCGCCCGACGGCATCCGTTGGTCCAAGATCCAGGAAGAGCCCGTCATCAGCGACGGGGCGTTCGATTCGTTGAACGTTCCCTTCTGGGATCCGGTCCGGAAGCTGTATGTGGCCATCTACCGGGATTTCACGGACGGGGTCCGCAGCATGAAATGCGCCACGTCCGAGGATTTCATTCATTGGACCAAGGGGGAGTGGGCCGACTATGGCGGGGCGCCGCGGGAGCACTTCTACACCAACGCCACCCAGCCCTACTTCCGGGCTCCCCAGATCTATCTGGCCTTTCCCAAGCGCTTCGTTCCCTGGAGGACGTACCATGACAATGCGCCCGGGGCCGGCGTCTCCGACGCCGTGTTCATGACCAGCCGTGACGGGGTGCACTGGGACCGGCGGTTCGGGGAGGCCTTCATTCGGCCCGGCCGGGACCCCAAGAACTGGGTGCATCGGACCAACATGGTCTCTTCCGGCGTCGTCCCCACGGGCGACGATGAAGTCTCCCTTTACGTGGCCCGGCACTACACGTCACCCAGCGCCCACCTGGAACGAATGACGGTGCGTTTGGATGGGTTCGCCTCTCTCCGTGCCGACTACGAGGGCGGGGAGATGGTGACGAAGCCCTTCATCTTCGAGGGGAACGACCTGGTCTTGAACTTTTCCACCTCGGCCGCAGGGAGTATCCGGATCGAGGTCCAGGATCTTCACGGCAATCCGGTTCCCGGGTTCGCATTGGAGGACTCGCCCTTGATCTTCGGAGACGAAGTCGAGCACACCGTAAGGTGGGATCGAGGTCACCCGAAGGCGATTCGGGATACCTTGAACCGGATCGCCGGCAAGCCGGTTCGGCTGAAATTCGTGATGCGGGACGCGGATCTCTACTCCCTTCGCTTTCAATAGTGTGACCGCCAACGGTGAACGTCCCGCCGAGCACCGGCCGGGGGTTCCGGCGCCGAGTTTTTGAAACGGACCGGTAAGGAGAAATAGCCATGAGAATGTTCGTACAAGGTGAGTGGACCGAGACACCTCAATTGATCGAAGTCAGGAATCCTTACGACAACTCGGTGGTGGACACCGTTCCCAAAGCCAGGGCCGCCGACGTGGACGCAGCCTTGGCCGGCGCCGTCGAGGGGGCCCAGGTGATGCGGAGCATGCCGGCTTACGACCGGTCGCGAATCCTGACCAGAGCGGCGGACATCATGGAGGAGCGGTCCGAGGAATTGGCCCGGACCATCAGTGCCGAGGAGGGCAAGATCCTGGCGGAGGCTCGGATCGAGGCGGTGCGAGCGGCCGAGATCATCCGCCTCTCGGGAGAAGAGGCCAAGCGGATCACCGGTGAAGTGCTCCCCCTGGACGCGGCGCCGGGATGCGCCGGTCGCCTGGGGTTCACCCTCCGGGTGCCCTGCGGCGTGGTGGCAGCCATCACTCCGTTCAACTTTCCGTTGCACCTCGTCTGCCACAAGGTGGGACCCGGACTGGCCGGTGGCAACGCCGTGGTCGTCAAACCGGCTACCGACACTCCGCTGTCAGCCCTCAAGCTGGTGGAGATTCTGCTGGAGGCGGGAACGCCGCCCCAGGCCCTGGCCTGCCTGACCGGCCCCGGTAGTGAAGTGGGCGACTTTCTCTCGGGCGATCCTCGAGTCCGCAAGATCAGCTTCACCGGCAGCTACGAGGTGGGGGACCATATCTGCCGGGTGGCCGGAATGAAGAAGGTCACCATGGAACTCGGGTCCAACGCCCCGCTGTTGGTGATGGACGACGCCGATCTGGACAAGGTGGCCGCGGCCACGGTGGCCACCGGATTTGCCAATGCGGGGCAGGTCTGCATCTCGGCGCAGAGGGTGCTGGCCGCGGACCGGATCTACGACGATTTTCTGGACCGTCTCAAGACCGGCGTCGAGAAACTTCAGATCGGAGATCAACTCCGGGAAGGGACCACCATGGGGCCGCTGGTGCGGGAATCGGACGCCATCCGCGTGTCCAACTGGATTCAGGAAGCCGCGAACGGGGGAGCCCGCCTGCTTACCGGGGGAGCCCGCAACGGGGCCTTGGTGGAACCGGCCATCCTGGCCGACGTGGACCCGGCCATGCGGATCAGTTGCGATGAGCTCTTCGGTCCCGCCGTGGCCGTGAACCGCTTCGACGACATCGACCAGGCCATCGCCATGGCCAACGACACCCGCTACGGCCTCTCGGCGGCCATCTTCACCCAAGACATCGACCGGGCCCTGAAATTCGCCCAGGAAGTGGACAGCGGCAACCTGCACATCAACTGGGGCACCCAGTGGAGGGCCGACCTCATGCCCTACGGAGGCCTCAAGGACAGCGGCATGGGCAAGGAAGGCCCCCGTTACGCCGTGGAAGAGATGACCGAGTCCAAGATGGTCGTCATCCACCTCGACGCCTAGGAGCGACGCCTGGAGCGGCAACTTTCTTGCCGCCGAAGGAGCGGCGGTTTCCAACCGCCGATCAGGGGGGGCAGGGGGGACGGAGTCCCCACTTTACGCTTTCCGGCCGGGGAATCGCACGGAAACACGGAAGAATGGGCGACTGGAAATCGCCCCTCCCAAAGGCCGATCCGCTACCTCAGCCGGAGTTGGACGCCGCCGTAGACGAGGCGGGGAATGCCCAGCGAGGGCAACGGCGTCAGCCTGACCACATAGTCCTGGTCCAGGAGATTCTCGATCGCCATAAAGATCTCCAGCGATTCGCCCAGCGGTTTTCGGACGCTGGCGCCCAGCAGAAAAAACCGCTCCAGGACCATGGTGTTGCGATCGTCCTCGAACTGGTCCCCGACCCACCGTCCCTGTAACGACGCCGTGAACGGCCCGTCGTAACGGACCTCCGCCGTGAACTGATGGCGGGGGACCTGGGGCAGCCTCAACCCCGTCTCCCGAACCTCGGTCTGGGAGTAGAGGTATCCCATCCGCAGGCTCCAGGGGAGGTCCCCCTGCAGGCCCGTCTCCAGCTCCAGGCCCCGGACCCGAACCTGTCCCAGGTTTTGCCGCTGGCGTTGGATGAACTGGGGACCGACCGAGACGGTGGCATTCCCCACCGGATCCCGGAGCGAATTCCAGAAGCCGTTGATCCGGAACAATACGGAGCCTGACGGATGGAGGTCGGCTCCCAGCTCGCCCCCCCACAAGTGCTCCTCACCCAGATCGGGGTTCTCGGCGGTGAGGACGTTGCCCACCCGGAAGGGGCGGTAGAGCTCATTCAGCGTGGGTGCCCGGAATCCGCGGTAGGCCGAGCTGCGCAGGGTCAGCCACTCGGCGCCCCGGAGCAGGACGCCGAGCCGGGGATTCAGCGAGGTCTCGGTCGTCCGGCCCTGCCACCAGTCCGTGCGGGCCCCGAGCTGCAGATCCAGCCGGGTGTGGAGGGGCACGGTCTGCTGGACGAAGAGGCCGGCCAGATTCTGCACCCGGTCCTGCCAGTTGACTCGTCTCCAATCGGTGCCCAGCAATAGCCGTCCCCGAGGATTCCAGGTCAACGACCCTCCTGTCCCCAGCGTGGGGAACTCCTGCCGCGCCGTCACGAATTCCCGGGAACGGTCGCTCAGGACCCGGGAGAAGGTGTTCTTGAAAAGCCCCGACTGGACGTAGAAGCGGCCTTGCCAGGCATCGCCCTGAATCCCCGTCTCCACGAGAGCGATCCGGGAGTCGTTTTGTTGGAGTTGCGTGCCGTTGCTGCGCCGTTCCCGAAACGTATTGACGCCGACGTGGAACCGCTTGTAGGAGACCCGGCCGAAAAAGGTCTCGAACCGGCTGTTGGCCGGAGTATCCACCTCTCCCCGGAGCGCCTCGTCGACGATGAAGAAGCCGTCGGTATCAAGGACCCGCGCTGAGGCCAGATACCCCCAGTCTCCCACCTGATCGGACGCGGCCAGATCCAGGTCGGCGTACTTGTGACTCCCCAGCACGCCCCGGACGTCCAACCGAGGCTGATTGCGGGCCGGACGGAGCTGAATGGTTCCGCCCAGGGCAGTGCTCCCGTACAGAGGACTGGTGGCTCCGCGGACCACCTCCACACTCTCCAAGGCCATGCGTGGGATCCGGTTCCAGTAGACCCATCCACCGAAGGGATCGTTCCAGGGAATGCCGTCGAACAGGACCAGCGTGCGGCTGGTTCCGGAGGGTCCGATGCCCCGTAGAGAAACGCCCTGGGTGGTGGGGTGGGAGATCATGCTGCTGCTGCGCCGAAAGAGGCTGAACCCGGGGATCTGGCGCAGCGCATCGTCCAGGACCAGCGCCGAAGACTCGCGGAGCTCCTCCCGGGACAGGACGGTGACCAGAGCTGTGCTCTCGAGCAGAGGCTGCTCCTGTCGGCTGGCCGTGACGACGACGGTCTCGTGGGAACCCTTCGGCGTCTCCTCGCCGGAAGGTTCCTTCTCCTGGGGAGGAGTCAGGAGAGCGAGTAGAGCGAAGGGAAGCCAGAGCATGGGAACACCGGAAGATTCTGAATTCTAGATGGGTCCTGTTGAACGCCCGTCGATATCGTCAATCGGCTCTGAACTGGAAGGCGAAAAGATCAGTGTCCCGCAAGTGGAATCGAATCTGGATGCCCGCCTTCCGGCGAGGAACGAGATCCGCTCCGCTCCCCCAGGTCACGTCGTGGTGCAACGAGTCCCCCCGGATTGGGCTGCATTGCCGAAACCCGTATCCGGGGATGACCTTACCGTTCTCGTCGAGGACCTCCGCTCGAAGTTCACCCCCGGCCCGGGCGTTGACCGTCAGTCGTCCGCCGGGAGTCTCGAGGAGCCTCGTGGTGACCGATCCATCACCCTTCGCCGAGAGCGCCACGAATCCGTCCAACCGCAAGGTGGCCAGACCGGTGGCCCGCTGTATGCGCCGTCCGTCCTGGACCCAGCCGTCTTTCACCTTCCGGATCGCGTCCATGGTGTAGGGCATGTTCTCGCCCCAGTAATAGCACCAGATCCGCTGGTCGTGCACCACGGGAGCCACCGGGATGCTGAGTTGGCTGTCCCAGGCCGGATCCTCCCCCCGTTCCAGAACGAAAGACCCGGGAAAGGGCCGGTTCCAGTGGATCCCGTCCCGGCTCACGGCCAACTCGGCCGCCGCCGCGACGAACTCCTTCGCCCCTCGTTCGAAGACCCACAGCCAGCCCAGGTAGAGGTCCTCGTAAAGGAATGCGGCCAGCCCCTTGAAGTGGAGGTCGGGTTCCGCCGGTCCGGGAGCCATCACTGTTTCCGGCTCCGACCAGGTGACGAAGTCGGGACTGACGGCCCGTCCCACCGTATTCTGTGCGGCGCGCATCCGAACGTAGAAGACGTAGCGTTGGATGCGCGGGTCCCAACCCAACAGGTTGCCGTTGTGGGGCCGCCGGAACCAGGGCTTCCCGTCGCCGTTGAGCCTCCAGTGGACTCCGTCGGACGAATAGGCCTTGGTGATGGCCGCCTCTCCGTCGAAGATGTCCACGTAGGTCATCTTGAACCGCCGTTGGGGATCCGGATCGCGGAAGTCCTTGATGACGTTGGCCCGCCTCATCCAGTTGACGCCTCGCGGAATGAGATTGTTGTCGCGCGAACCCTCCCAGTCCACCAGTCCCAGATTCGGTTTGCTCCAGTTGGCGCCGTCCTGGGACACGGCGTAACCCACCTTGTACCGGAACCCGCCCGGTGCTCCCTCTTCCGGGTGGGAGGCCATGTACCACATCTTGAACTCACCGGTTTCCCGATCAAAGAGAGCGGCCTTTCCGTTGGGTGAGATCATCCATCGTTCCCAGGGTCGGTCACCGACCAGAACCGGATTGCCGGGATGTCGTTCCAATCGGTTCAACTGGCGGGTGACGCCCTGGGTGGACTCCACGACGTGGTCGTCGATGAAGAGCTGTTTGCGGTGGCCGATCTCCACACCGGCCGCCTGTGAGCTTCCGGGGATGGCGGCGCCGGCCACGGCGAGGTTCAACACCGTCAACAGGAATCTCATTCGAGAACACATGTTCGAGTCCACCACGACAGGTCCGTTGCGGTTCCACCGGAGTCTACCACCGCTCTTCCGCCGAGGTGGTAAGATGCCCGGGCGGAGGGCGCGAATCGCATGAAGTTCGGAGTCGCCGTGACGACTTCGGTCACGCCGGCAGTCACCGCTGGAGCTCAGGCCGAATACGTCCGGAAAATGACCGGCGCCATTGAAGAGGCCGGGTTCGACTCGGTCTGGGTCAGCGACCGGACCCTCTTTCCCGCGGATCTGGCCCGGCGCTATCCGGACCAGTTCGGTCCCGGCAAGGCCAGCCCCGAAGCTCAGAACGTCCTGGAAGCCTTGGCCACGCTCAGTTTCGTGGGAGGAGCGACCCGGCGCGTGCGGCTGGGCGTCAGCGTCCTGGTCCTTCCCTTTCGGAATCCCCTCTTGAACGCCAAGATGATCACCACCCTGGACGTCCTCACGGGAGGACGGGTGATCTACGGCGTGGGCGTGGGTTGGATGCCGGAAGAATTCGCCTCCATGGGCGCGCCCTACGGCAAGCGGGGAGCACTCACCGACGAGAACATCGGGATCTTCAAGGCCGCCTGCGCCCAGGACGTCCCGGAGTACCAGGGGAAGCACTTCAGGACTTCGGGAATGGTCTTTTTCCCCCGGCCGGTGCAGAAGCCGCATCCCCCCATCTGGGTGGGAGGGAATTCCCGCTTCGCCCTGCGCCGGAGCGTCCGGCTGGGGAACGCGTGGCACGGAATAAGACTCTCGCCTCGGAAGGTCGAGGAGCACCGCCAGGTATTGGCTCGTATCTGCCGCGCAGAGGGACGGGACCCACGGACCGTAGGCGTCACGCTGAGACACACGCTGGTCCTGGGGGAAGCCCGCTACGACGGCAACGGAGACCGTCTCCACCTGACCGGCACCACCGCTCAAGTCCGCGACGACGTCCGCCGCTATCGGGAAGCGGGACTCGACTACCTGGTCCTCTCCGTGGACGCCCCGAGCACCCGGGAGACTCTGGACTCGGTCCGCCGTTTCGCGGATGAAATACTGACCGAAGAACAGGAGTGAGGAAGTCATGAAGAGAGTCTCCCCTTGGACGATTGTATTGCTCCTGCTCGTAGTGGAGACGGCCGCCGGTCAGAGGCAATCGGGTTGGAGAGCGGGAGTGGCCAGTGTGCCCATCACTCCCAACGAACCCATCTGGCTGGCGGGCTACGGATCCCGGGAACGGCCTTCGGGGGAGGTCCTGCAGGACATCCACGCCAAGGCCCTGGCTCTGGAGGACGAGACCGGAGCGGTGACCGTCCTGGTGACCATCGACCTGCTGGGGTTCAGCCGCCTTCTCTCGGACCAGGTCGCGGAGCGGGCCTGGCGGGAATACGGGCTGAGCCGGGATCGGATCGGCTTGAACTTTTCCCACACCCACAGCGGCCCCGTCGTCGGGGAGGTGTTGCGGTCGGCCTACCCCTTGAAAGAGGAACACCTCCAGGTTGTCCGCGGTTATACGAAATGGGTCCTGGACGAGATCGTGAAGGTGATTGGGCAGTCCATGGAGAGCCTTTCTCAGGCCCGGCTCTTCTTCGGCCAGGGGTCGGCCGGATTCGCCGTCAATCGCCGCCGCGTGCGGACCGGGAAACGCCATCTGCCCGGTCCGGTGGACCACGACGTCCCCGTCCTCGCGGTGCGTGGCGCCGATGGCGGGTTGCGGGCCGTGGTCTTCGGATACGCC
Source organism: Acidobacteriota bacterium (assembly GCA_965231825.1). GTDB lineage: Bacteria > Acidobacteriota > UBA6911 > RPQK01 > JAJDTT01 > JAJDTT01. Next base: position 2,032,826 of record OZ246889.1, read on the forward strand.
TGCCACGCCACGGTCCTGTCCGACTACCAGATCAACGGAGACTGGCCCGGGTTCGCGCAGGAATCCCTGCAGGAAAAGCATCCCGGCGCCGCAGCCCTGTTCGTCACCGGCTGCGGAGCCGATGCCAACCCTCTGCCCCGGCGATCGGTTCAGTTGGCCAAGAGCTACGGCCAGATCCTCGCCTATGCCGTGGACCTGGTGCTGGACGGAGAGATGGCGCCGGTCCGGGGTCCGCTCAAGAGCGCCTTCGAGCGGGTGGCGGTCCCCTTCAGCAAGCCGCCGTCGCAAAGAGAGCTGGAAGCCCGGGTCAACCGGGAGACGGGTATGGCAAAACGCCACGCTCAGTTCTTACTGGACAGAATCGAGCGGGAGGGGAGGCTGCCCGGCAGCTATCCGTACCCGATTCAGATCTGGCAGTTCGGGAACGACTTCACCCTGATCCATTTGGCGGGAGAGGTGGTCGTCGATTACTCCCTGCGGCTCAAGGCGAGCCACGGCTGGGATACGGTCTGGGTGGCCGGCTACTCCAACGAGGTCTTCGCCTACATCCCCTCCCTGAGGGTGCTCAAGGAGGGCGGCTACGAAGGGGCGGGCGCCATGGTCCCGTATGGGCAATCGGGCCCCTTCGGAGCGCCGGTGGAAGAGATCATCGTGGAAAAGGTGGACGAACTGGTGAAGCGCACCGGAGCGGCGATTTCCAATCGCTGACTCCCAAGGAAACAGTTGGAGCGGCGACTTCCAGTCGCCGAACTCCCTGGGAAACAATAGTGCAGCAGGGAACCGGTGACCGAAGGGTCATCTCTTCACGTCGTTTCCTCCCATGAGCCGCGAATAGGATCGGATCTTCCGTGAAGCCGAACTCAATTCTGTTTCGGACCAGCGGCTGGATCGTCCTGCTTGCTGTCGCCGTTTCGGGCGCCTGCCGTCCTGAAGGCGAGACAGACTCGATTCCGGGGCCGCCGGGCCTCGGAAAAAAGGAACTTCGACCTGGATTGGCCGGCCGCTACGGAGACGGACGGCATCGGGTCCACCTGGTGACTCCGACTCCCAATTTCTACCTGGCGGAAGCGGAGTCCCTGCATCCTTCACTGGATCCCCATTTCCAAGCCGAGTGGGAGGGCTTCCTGTCGATTCTGGAGGCGGGCCGCTATCGATTCGAGGGCGGCGGCCAGTTGGAGATCGGGGGCAAGAAAGTCGGCGGCGAAGCCGTGACCCTGGGCCCCGGCCGGCATCGCATCCGACTGGGATATCAGCGTCTTCCGGGGCCGGCCCGGCTCCGGCTGCGCTGGGAATCGGAACATTTTCCTCTGGAGCCAATCCCTTCCCGACTGCTGTTCCACGAATCGGAGAGCGCTCCCGGGCCGGACCAGGACCGGGTCGAACAGGGCCGGGACCTGGTCGAGGACCTGGGATGCGCAAACTGTCACGCAAACGGGTCAAGGCTCCTGGATCGCCGCCGCGGACCCGACCTGGCCGCCGCCGCTGGGCTGGACCCGGCTTGGCTTCACCGCTGGCTGCTCGATCCGGCCGCGGTCCGACCTGAAGCGACCATGCCGGCGTTGCTGGACGAGGAGGAGGCCAGGGACGTCACGGCGTTTTTCGCTTCGCGGGCGACCGTCGGCGTGCCGGTTCGAGGAGCGGAACGGCCGGCCGTGGACACCGGCCGCGGCCGCGACCTCTACGCCGCTTTGGGTTGCACGGCATGCCATACCTCGGAAAGTTATTCCTTGGACAGCGTCGGGTCGAAAATGACCGTCGCCGGTTTGGCCCGTTACCTGGAGGACCCTGCCCGCCACCATCCGGATAGCCGTATGCCTTCGCTGCACCTGGATGATGCGGAGGCGCTGCAGATTGCCGCCTACCTGACCGGTTCCGGACCGGAGCCGCCGGGAATGCCGGTGACGGGCGGCAATGCATCCCGCGGAGAGGAGCTGATCCGGTCCCGGGGATGCCTCTCCTGTCACCGGTTCGAGGACCGCGAGCAGGCCGCCGATTCCCATCCGGCGGCCCCCGCCACAGCCGACCTGTCTCCGGATGGAGGATGTCTGGCGGAAAATCCTGGACCCACCGTTCCCCGGTATCGCCTGGACGGAGAACAGCGGGCGGCGATTCGAGATTTTCTTCGCCTTCAGCAACGGTTCCCCGACGTCAGTCCCGCGCCCGTCTACGATTTCTACCGGCGGGTCCGCCGGCTTCGCTGCACGGCCTGTCACGTCATGGACCACTTCGGCGGCGGACAGGTAGCCGGGACGCCGGTCCTGACTGCAGCCGGGGAGAAACTGCGACTCGAATTCCTGGAACAGGCGCTTTTGGAAAATGTCCGGCTCAGGAGTTGGCTCTCGCTTCGAATGCCCCGGTTTTCTCGAAACCAGGTCGAACCGCTGATCCATGGGTTCGCCAAGGCATCGGGCCTCGATCCCTCGGCTTCCGCAGTGGAGTCGGTCACGTCCCAGCAGGATACGAATAGAGGACTGACGCTGCTGGGAAAGGACACGGAAGGAAAGAGCCTGGGCTGCATCGGCTGCCATGACTGGCAGGACTACCGGGCACAGGGGGAGCCGGCTCCCCAATTGGCCGAAGCCGCTCATCGCCTCCGCTATCCGTGGTACCGGCGATTCATGTTGAATCCGGCCCGGATCCTGTCCGGGACCTCGATGCCGGAGCACTTCACGGCCATCGCTCCGGAGGAGAGGGAGGAGAGCATTCAGAGGATCTGGGGAGCGCTCGGTGTCGGCGAGGCCGGTCACTTCCTCCCGGGGCTGGACCCGCCGCCCGATCCCTGGACGGCCGAAGCCCGCCCGGTTCCCGTCGATGGGACCATCGTAGTCCGGTCCATCATGCCGGAGGCAACGCCGGCCGCGATCGCAGTGGGCATGCCCGGCGGTCTCTCCTACTGCTTCGATGCCGGCTCGCACCGTCTACTTTACGCATGGCAGGGGGAGTTTCTGGACCTTGAGGACACCCTGCGCAGGAAGAGAGGAGACGACGGTTTCACACTGACCCCTGAGATCCCGGGCCGGCGTTTTTTCCGGTCGACCCGTTTCCCATTCCGGTTGGCGGATTCCGGACGCGTTCCGGAAACCCGCTTCCAGGGCTACCGCATGCAGGAAGGCGTCCCGGAATTCCACTACTCGGTGGGCGGAGCGGAAGTCTACGAGCAAATCCGCCCCACCGCGGCGGCGGACGGGTTTCGCTGGGAGTTCCGGATCGAGCGGGTCCAGGCTCCGCTCCGGTTCGACGCGGGTATCGAAGGTCCGGTTCAAATCACCCCGAGCCGGGGAACCGTAGTGGAGGGAAACATTCGGATTCCCATCGACGGGGACACCCGATTCGAGATCGTCGTCAGGCGGAGCGGCGATTTCCAATCGCCGGAAGCCATCAGCGCCAATACTCGATTCAAGTTCGTCGTCAGGAGTGCCACCTAGTGAGAGTGGCTGGAGCCCTGATCCCGGTATTGCTGGCAGTGGCGTGGATCGTTCCATCCTCCGCCTTGGCGCAGGTCCCCGGGGAGAGCTACCGGATCGAGACCGTCGAGACGCCCCCGGGAGCGGCGCCCGAGGTGGTCGGGATCGATTTCGATCCGGCCGGCCGGCTGGTGGCCTGCTTTCGCCGCGGCGGCCTCTACCGGCGGGATCCGGAAACGGGGCGCTGGAGCCGGTTCGCCACCGGACTCCAGGTCCCCCTGGGAATCGTCGCCGGGAAGCCGGGCGAATACTTCGTGGCGCAGCAGTCCGAGTTGACGCGGATCGTCGACACCGATGGAGACGAACGGGCCGATCACTACCAGACCCTCAGCGACCAATGGGGAATGTCGGGCAATTACCATGAGTACGCCTACGGTCTGGCCCGGGACGGGGAAGGGAACTTCTACATCGGCTTGGGATTGGCCTCGGGTTCGAGCCGTCACAGGTTCTCGGGACGGGGAGAGACAACGGCGCGAAGCCTCTTCGCCGACGATCCCAAGCCCGGAACGGTGGCCCGATTGATGCACAATTCCCCCGCCTCCTACCGCGGCTGGGTGATCAAGATCACGCCCGCCGGCGAGTTCGTGCCCGTCGCCTCCGGTTTCCGGCAGCCCAACGGCCTGGGCTTCAACCGGGAAGGGGCGCTGTTCGCCACCGACAACCAGGGGGGCTGGATCGGGACCTCTCCTCTGTATCATGTGACGCCCGGATCGTTTTACGGACATCCTTCCTCTCTGAATTGGCATCCGGACTTCGAGGGCATCAACCCCGTGGACATCGAGGTGGAGACGTTGGCGCGACTGCGCAAGCCGCCGGCGATCCAGATTCCTCAAAACGACATGGCCGGCTCCCTGGGACAGCCTCTGGAGGACCGCACCGGAGGCGGGTTCGGGCCCTACACGGCCCAGATGTTCATCGCCGACTGGACCTATCCCCGGATTCACCGGGTCTACCTGGAAAAGGTCGGGGGGACCTGGCAGGGGGCCTGTTTCCCGTTCATCGAGGGGCGCGGGCTTCGCAAGGGCAACATTCGGCTGGCTTTCTCCACGAGCGGAGACCTCTACGTGGCGCAGACCTCACGGATCTGGGGAATCGGAGAGGGATTGCAGCGGGTGGCCTGGACGGGAAGGACTCCCATGGACATTCAGGAAATGCGGCTGACCGGATCGGGGTTCGACCTCGTCTTCACCAAGCCGGTGGATCCGGCCACCGCGGCGCTCGCCGACGACTATTCGCTGTTCCACTACTACTACCGCTACCACGGGGAATACGGGTCTCCCAAGACCGACGTGACTCCGGTGCGGATCGAGAAGGTGTCGGTCTCGGAAGATGCGCGTCGAGTGTCGCTCCGCCTTTCGGTCCCCTTGTTGAAGGGACGTGTCTACGAACTGCGCCCGGGGCAGAGAGTTCGTTCCCAAGATGGCGAACCGCTGGTGACCAGGCTGGCCGCCTACACTGTGAACCGGCTCCGGGAGGAAATCGATTGAGGCGGCGCCTTCCAATTGTTCCCATGCGGAATATCCGATATTCTGAATATACGTAAAATCAACGTCTGCAGGTTCGGAAATGGAAGGTCGACATGCAAGAAACGTTAGTCGTGTCCGGTCGTGGCCAGATCACTCTGCCGGCCGTGTTGCGGAAACGCTTTGGAATCAAGAGCGGGGATGTCCTGATCCTGGAAGATCGTGGCCATGAAATCGTACTCAAACCCGGAGTGGTGCTCGAGATCCAATATTACAGCGACGAACAAATCGCCGAGTGGAACGCCGCAGACGTGCTGTCAGACCGGGAGCGCACCCGCATCCTCGATAAGTTCAGCGGATCGAAATGAGGCTGTTTCTTGACGCCAATGTCTTGTTTACTGCGACACACAATCCGCGGGGTAAGGCCGCGTTGGTGATCGAGCTCTCCAGGCAGGGGCATTGGGAGATCTACTCCAGTGCTTATGCAGTGGAGGAGGCGCGCCGAAATCTGAAACGGAAACTTCCGGAGTTCGTGGAGAACCTGGGTATTTTTCCGGATGTGCTCCGGCTTGCACCTCATGCCGTTGGACTTGAATTTCCCCCTGGGCTACCAAGGAAGGATCAACCCATTTTTCAGGCGGCGGTCGCATGCCGGGCCACCCATCTGCTGACCGGAGATTTGAAGGACTTTGGCGCATTCATGAACCAGCCGGAAAAAACCTTCGGTATTCGGATCCAGACGGTGGCCGGTTTTCTCGATCATCTTTGATCTCAAGCTGACCCAACCATAGCCTCGATCCAGACCAAGGTGGCAAGTGATCGAAACGGATTCATCCGGATCCCATAAACGTCGAGCCCGCCACAGTCGCCACTTCTGGACCTGATTTGGGAAACTCTAACTAAATGTGTCGTTATACCGATGATATGCGATCGTGACGGCCATGATTTGGACTCAAGTTCAGTTGAAGAAACGGCAGCTTCTCCGGTTGAGAGCGCTTGCTGCGGAACGCGGGTTGTCGATTTCCGAGCTGGTACGCAACGGTGTGGACATTGTCCTGACTCAGAAGGAACAGGGGGGCCCGCACGACTCAGGCGCAGCGTGCGATCTCCGCAGCCGGTCGGTTTCGCTCCGGGCATATCGATGTCGCACACCGCCACGACGATGTTCTTATCTCTGCCTATGAAGCATCCGGGAAGTGATGCGGTAATTGTTGACACCTGCGCACGTCCGCCGCGGTGACCGTCGCCTACGACAATGCGGCTGAGACGCGTTGGGATGCCCGACGGCGTTGACTATCGGGCCTCGCCCGGAGTGCCAGTCACAGAGACGGCCGGGGGTTCAGCCCAGGACCGGACATACTCTCTTTGTTCCCGGGTTTCGGGCGATCTGGGGTGATAGTAGATTTTTTCCATTCCCTGCCACCACTCGGCGATCCGGCGGAGGGATCTGTCACCCGTTTGACCATGCCGGACCAACCAGCAGCCCACCGTGGTGCCGGTTCTTCCCACCCCGCCCCAGCAGTGAACGTAAACCGTCTTGCCATTGCCGAGAGCGGCGTCGACGGCGTCGAGGATCTTGACCATCTCCTCGGGGGAGGAAGGGACGCTCAGGTCGACGATGGGATGCCGCTCCCACCCGACTTCCGGGCCGCGTCGACGGGCCTCCTTCGCGACGATTCCGGAATACGGCTCCAACTCGCCCGGCTCCGTCAAGTCGATGAAGTGGTCGATTCCCGCGTCCAGCAACTTGCGAACTTTTTCGGTCGCCCAGACCGGGTCCCAATGACCAGGGTACTCGCCCGCCGCAAAGCGGCCTGGCTGAATCCAGTAGCTGTTCTGCATGGGTCGTTCCTGACCGTCGTCGATGGGCATTCCCGAATGCCTCCTCTGCCGCCGCCGGTCAGGGCCAGAGCCAGCCGAAGGTTCCGGCCGTCAGGAGGGAGTAGATCAGACCGTCGAACATGGTGCGCAGCGTGGCGCCCCACCCTCGGTGCCACCAGATGGCGCTCTGCAGAATCGCCAGCGAATAACCGGCAAAGGCGACCACGCTGACCATCTTGAAGACGGCCATGTAGTCGGCGCCCGGTCCTATGGCCAGTCCGGCGGCATAGCCGGCGAAGACGGCGACGAGCACGCAATAGCCGAACCACAGGGCGAGACTCTTGCCCATCGTGATGGGCCCGGTGGGCAGCACCGTAACGAGGGCAACCGGTCCCCTTCTGGTCTTGTCGATGAACTCCGGCGAGTTCATTTCCTTAGTGTCCGCGGCGTGCGGAATGCAGTAGTCGCCCGGCGGGATCTTGAACGGCCGGAGTGCGTCCATCACCTCCGCTTCGTCGGGAACCGGTCCCACGTCCGTCCTGTGGTACCGGAGCACCATGTGAATGATGGAACTGACGATGAAGACCAGCACGGCTGAAAGCAGCACCGGCAGCCAGAGTGAAATGACCGAAACCATGTCGACCTCCTCTCGGTCCGGATTTGAACCCATTGACCGAACCGGCAGGGCGCCGAACGATCAGTAGAGAACACTCACCAGGATGTCCTTCAAGCGCGGCGCCGGGCCGGCCGGGACGGAAATGCGGAAGTGATTGTATCCCGTGCGCAGTTGCGTGGGGGAGACCGAAAAGCGGAGTTCGTCCTGGACCCTCTCTTCGGATTCCAGCCGATGCCCGTTGACCGAGAACCGAACCGCAATCTCCGGATCCAGGTTTTCCAACTGCAGGCGTGCCTGCACCCGGGGACGCTTGCCGACGATGGCCTGGCTCAGGGACCGGTCGGCCAGGTACATGGGGATGGTGTAGATCGAGTCCGGTACCAACTCCAACGGAGAGAGAGGAGAAACGGGCTTTTGCGCCTTGTATTTCTCAAAGTCGTGGATGTACCGCTTGAAGGATTCCCGGCCCACCGGGTCCAGGCTGTAGAGCTTGTCCAACCGCTCCAGTCCATTCGGGTCCCCCAGCTCGCGATACTTCCGGTCGTGTTTCTCGTCGGGAAAGAGATTGAAGAGGTAGATCCCGTCAGCCCCTTTCTTCCAGGCCGTCAGGGCCTGAGCCCGGAACGACTCCGGTGATCCTCGTTCTTCCCCGACCATGGACCTCCGGATGCACGGATAGACGGGAACGCCGTAACGATGAGCCAGGCGGATGGTCTCCTCCCAAGGCGCCAGTGCTACCTCGCCGACGATTACCAGGTCCACCAGGTCTTCCTTGAGCCAGGTCACCAGGTCCAGCCCCATCGCCTGGTTCAGCTCGGGCGAGTCCATGACCCGGACCGCGATCAGCAGTGGCCGTCCCCGCTCCCGGCCCCGGTCATCGGCCATCCTGCGGACTCGGCGCATCAGCCGGGTGATGGATTCCGTTTCTTCCCGAGTAACCGGTTTTCCCCAGGCGTAGGTCTTGAAATACGGAGGGTGGCGCCAAAAGTCGAGTTCCAGACCGTCCAGGTCGTAGTTGGAGGCCATCTCCTCCAACACCTGGAAGGTCATGTTCCGAATCACCTTCCAACTGAAATCGGCGCCCGACCAGTAGCCGTAGGGAGGCGGCTTTCGAGAGGTTCCGAAAAGAGCCTTCCGGTGTTTCCGCTTGAACTTGGAGCCCAGAACCGAAAACCGGTCGCTGCTGTCGTGGACGTCGTTCATGCGCAGGGTGGCGAAGATTTCGATCCCTTCTTTCCTGCAGTGCTCCGTCACGATCTCCAACGGGTCCGTACCCTGTTCGGCGAATTCGCCGACCGAGTTCCGGAATCCCTCTCTGGGCAGGTCCCGCACCAGGAGCTCGGCGACTTCACTGCGATGGGTGTAGGCGCCGATGCTCTGGGTGGTGCAGTAGAAGATGGAGTCGACCTGGGTTCCGATGACGGGGATGGTCCGCTGCTCCAGGAGGTTCCGCGGCGTGATGGGAAGGTCGGAGGGAAAAAAGAGCGCATCGTCCCCGTCGTTGTTGAAGATGAGGCGCCGCTTGCGCCAGCGGGCTTTGTACCTCTGCTCTTCGATCTCGACACTGGTGGAGACCGTGTCTTGCTCCGTGGGTTGCTCCATGCCGGGAGACGAAGCTGCCGGAGAGCAACCGAAAAGCGGAATCAGTAGCAGAGCCGCCGTAATGATGCGGAGCCCGATATGAAGCAATCTCATGAGATCAGTTCTAAATTCTCTCATTTAAGTCTGATATCGGTGACTTTGGACCCGTGGGTGAATCGGCAGAAACGGTTCCCCCTCATGCGCCCCCGGAACACTGGAAATCACTTCTTCCCTGCCGTTGGTAGTAGACTGGGCGCGAATCTGTCTTCGGTTCGAAATGAGAATACTCCTTGCTCTCCAGATTCTGGTCTTCCTCTTTCTGACGACTCAGGCCGGTTGCCGGCCGTCGAGTGAGGCGGACCCGTCGGACTGGCCGGTCTACCTGGGGGATGCTGCGGCCTCCCACTATTCCTCTCTGAACCGGATCAACCGGCAGAACGTCCACCGGCTCCAGGTCGCCTGGACCTACAGCACCGGGGACAAGACCGAATCCAGTCAGATCCAGTGCAATCCCCTCGTCGTCGGAGGCCGCCTGTTCGGCACGTCGCCAATGTTGAAGGCCTTCTGCCTGGATGCAGGGACAGGCGGGGAGATCTGGGTCTACGATCCGGTAGAGGACGCCGGACTCGTCTCGACGAGCGTGAACCGGGGTCTTGTCTACTGGGAAGACGGCTCCGAGCAGAGGATCATCTATCCTGCCGGACATCTGCTGTTAGCCTTGGATGCCGCGACCGGTCTCCCCGTACGGTCCTTCGGGGACAACGGCCGAATCGACCTGAGGGCCGGCTTGGGAGCCGAAGACCTGGAAGGGGCCTGGGTCGTGTTGACGACGCCGCCCGCCCTGTACAAAGACCTCCTGATCGTGGGCAGCCGGGTTGGAGAAGGGCCCGGACCCGCCATGCCCGGGCACATTCGGGCCTTCGATGTCCGGACAGGCCAACTCCGGTGGACCTTCCATACCATTCCGCGGCCGGGTGAGAAAGGGCACGAGACCTGGCCGGAGGACGCCTGGACTTACGCCGGCGGAGCCAACGCCTGGGCCGGGATGACGGTGGATGAAAAACGCGGAATGGTCTTTGCCGCCACCGGATCCCCGTCCTTCGACTTCTGGGGCGGGGACCGGAAGGGAAAGAACCTTTACGGCGATTGCGTTCTGGCCCTCGACGCCGGCACTGGAGAGCTCAAGTGGCATTTCCAGGCCGTGCATCACGACCTGTGGGACCGGGACCTGCCCGCGCCGCCCAATCTGGTCACACTGAACCGGGACGGCCGGACGGTCGATGCCGTCGCCCAGATCACGAAGTGGGGTGACGTTTTCGTGCTGGACCGGGATACCGGTGAACCACTGTTCCCGGTGGAGGAGAGACCGGTACCCCCCTCGGATCTGGCTGGGGAGCAGGCTTGGCCCACGCAGCCGTTTCCCCTCAAGCCGCCCCCCTTCTCCCGCCAATCCTTCACCGAAGCGGACGTCACGGACCTCTCGCCACGCGCCCACGCCGCCGTGCTCCAACGCTTTCGCCAAGTCCGCCGGGGCAACATGTATGAGCCGCCCAGCACTCAGGGAACGCTCGTCTTTCCCGGATTCAACGGTGGCGCCGAATGGGGCGGCGCGGCCTTCGACACTTCCAACGGCAGGTTGTACGTCAACTCCACGGAGATGCCCTGGATCCTGACCATGGTCTCCACCAAGGATCGGCAGCTTCCGGAGCCGTCGCCGGGAGCCCGCGTCTATCAGCTCCAATGCGCCAACTGCCACGGGGACCGCCGGCAGGGCAGTTCGCGGCACAACAATCCTCCGCTCCCTCCGGAACAGGTCTATCCTCGAAAGGAAACCAGGGATCTGATCCGGCGGGGAATCGGCCGAATGGCGCCCATGCCCCAACTTTCGGACTTGGAGCTCGATGCCGTGGTCGATTTTCTCGCCGGCGCCGACGCCGACAACGTCCCGCCATGGGCCGTCACCGAAGGCCGGATCTCCTACACGTTCACGGGATACAATCACTTCCTGGATCCGGACGGGTACCCGGCCATCAAGCCTCCCTGGGGCCAGTTGACGGCCCTCGATCTCAACGCGGGGACTCTGGTCTGGCAGGTGCCCCTGGGCCGTCTGGACGAACTGACGGAACGTGGGATTCCACCCACGGGGACCACGAATTACGGCGGTCCGGTCGTCACCGCCGGCGGGCTGCTCTTCATCGGATCGACCATGGACGAGCGATTCCGGGCGTTCGACACCGATTCGGGAAAGATTCTCTGGGAGACCCGGTTGCCTTCGGGGGGCTACGCTACTCCGGCCACCTTCGCGGTCGAGGGCCGGCAGTACGTCGTCATCGCCGCCGGTGGAGGAAAGATGGGCACGCCATCCGGAGACACCTACGTGGCCTTTTCGCTGCCCGAGGCGGGGACGAGCCGGTAAGGAACACCTCACCCGCCGCGGTCCGGCGGAGGAAGATTGGGGGACAAGAATGTCCCCCCTCCTAGTCGCCTCGACGCTGCCTTACAAACCCCTTGAAACCCTGGCTCTTGAGCTTGCGAAGGCGCTTGTTCGCCGCCTCCCGGGTTCCTCCCGCGACCACGACGCGGTAGAGTCTCGGGCCCCCTCGACGGAATGGCCTCACCTGGACGCGGTGTCCCTGCTGCTTGGCTGCCCAGGCCAGTGTCTTGGCATTCGCCTGACTCTTGAAGGAACCGATCTGAATTTCGTATCCGCCTTTCGGGACCGCCGGGCGCGAAGTTGCGGAGCGCGTACGGCGCTTCGAGCTCTTGCGTTTTGCATCGGGACCGCTGATCACCGTGAGACGGACTCGGACCGTGCCGGCACCGATCATCCGGATCTCCGAAGCGGCAGCCCTGGAAAGATCGATGATGTAGCGGGCGGTAAACGGCCCCCGATCATTGATCCGGACCCGCGTGGACCTTCTATTTGCGAGATTCTCGACGTTGACCCAGGTGCCGAACGGCAGCCGCGTATGGGCGGCCGTCATCTTGTTCATGTCGTAGGTCTCGCCGTTGCTGGTCTTGCGCCCGTGGTAGGGGTGCCCGTACCAACTGGCGATACCCACCTCGGACCACCCCTTCTTGGCTTCGACGGGCGGCGGAAGCTTGATTTTCTTGCGGCCGCCGCACGCGCTAAGGGCGACAACGGCCACCAACAGAGCGCAGAGCCAGACGTTCGGAATCGCTGGTGAACGCCGGGGAAATCCGGCTCGCGGCGCGGGTCCGGTATGGACGTGCTGTGTTACCATGCTCTCTTCTGGCTGGAGCAGATGCCGTTGGTCGATGACCTCAATTGACGTTCCAGGTTGGAAAATCGCCGGATTGACGGTTTGGCCTTCATCGTGACGTGCCGGTGATTCGACCTGCCGGAACGACTCCAGTTCCAGGACCGGATTGCCCATGGTGAATCCAAGTGAAATCTACTGGACGACCCCGACGTTCCGACGGTTGCCGTCGCTCGTCATAGACCCGAATTGAATACCATGAGCAAGGACCTCGAAATCACACTCGGCATCGAAGAGGAGTTCTTCCTCGTCGATCCCGAGACTCGCGACATGGTTTCCGATCCCGATCCGGGCATCTACGATGCCTGCGAGCGGAATCGAGGACCGCACAAGGTGGTGACGGAGTTTCTCCGCTCCCAAATCGAAACCAACACCCGGGTTTGCGCTTCCGTAGCCGAAGTCCGTGAGGCGTTGGTGGAGACCCGGCGGCTGGTGATCGAGGCGGCGGCGCAGCACGGTACGGCCGTGCTGGCCGCATCCACCCATCCCTACGCTTCATGGACCGCGCAGATGCCTACGCCCAAGAAACGGTACGAGCGGTTCGTGGTCACGTTCCAGGAGTCCGTACGGCGGTTGCTCATCGGCGGCATGCACATCCACGCCGGTTTTGGCGACCCGGATGAACGGATCCGCGTCATGACCGCCCTCCGACAATACCTGCCTCTGCTCCACGCCCTGTCCACCTCGTCCCCGTTCAACGCGGGACACCTCACCGGATTCAAGTCGTACCGCCTCAGTCTTTTCGGAGTGCTCCCGCGCACCAGCCTCCCCGGCCCGCTGCACTCACGCGAGGAGTACGACCGGCTTGTGGAGGACTACAAGCGCTTGCAGTTCATCGAGGGCGGAAACGAGCTGTGGTGGGACATTCGGCCCGCTGACCTCCATCCCACGGTGGAGATGCGCATCTGCGACGTCTGTCCGCTCATCGACGATGCGGTCTGTATCGCGGCGCTCTACGCATCCCTCATCCGATGGCTGCTGCGGCAGGAACGCGCCGGAGCCCTGCCCCCGGAGCCGCGCACCGAGATCATCGCCGAGAATCGCTGGCTGGCGCAGCGCTACGGAGCCTTCGCGTTCCTCGGCGACACTCGCCGCGGCGGTGGGCGCACGGACATCAACGACTACGCTCTGGAGCTGCTGGAGGAACTGGACGGCGACGCCCTCGCCCTCGGCTGCCGGGAGGAGCTGAGCCGCGTGTCGTCCATCATCCGCCATGGGAGCAGCGCCGACCGGCAGCTCGATCACTATCGGCTCGTCCGTTTGGAGGGCGCCACCAAGATGGAAGCTCTGCGTTCCGTGGTCGATCTGGTGATCGCCGAAACCCGCCAGGGGGTCGACGCAGCGACCCAGTGAGAAATCCGGGTCAACCGCGGCCGACCAGGGGCATCTTGGTCGCCATCACGGTCATGAACTGAACGTTGGCCTCCAGCGGCAGGCTCGCCATATAGACGACCGCGTCGGCGATGTCGTCCACGTCCATGTTGGGCTCCACCATGACGGTTCCGTTGGCCTGCGGGACTCCCGTCTGCATTCTCCGGGTCATTTCGGTCAGCGCGTTGCCGATGTCGATCTGGCCACAGGCGATGTTGTACTTGCGGCCGTCCAGAGAGGTGGATCGGGTCAGGCCGGTGATGGCGTGCTTGGTGGAGGTGTAGGGGGCCGAATTGACGCGGGGCACCTGGGCCGAAACCGAGCCGTTGTTGATGATTCGCCCCCCCATGGGGTCCTGACTCTTCATCATGCGGAACGCTTCCCGGGTGCAGAGGAAGGAGCCGGTGAGGTTGACGCCGACCACCGACTGCCACTGTTCGTAGGTCAGATCCTCCAGCAGGACCGCGGGAGCCGAGATTCCGGCGTTGTTGAAGAGGAGATCGAGCCGGCCGAAGGTTTCCCGGGTTCGGGAGAAGAGGTTCGAGACCGCGTCCGGGTCGCTCACGTCGGTCGAGACCGCCAGGGTTCGGGAGCCGTCGGACCCCGCCAGGCGGGCCGTCTCCTCCAGGGGCCCCAGGCGCCTTCCCGCCAGGGCGACACTGAATCCGGAACGCAGCAGGGCCCAGGTGGTGTGACGGCCGATTCCCGATCCGGCGCCCGTGACGATGGCGATTTTCCCTTCGTTCTTCATGGTCTGAGCCCTTCTCCTTTAGTTGGAGAAAGGTCCGCTCCCCTCCGGGTGGCGAAGGCGAGCGGCCCGTCCTCCGGGTATCCCGAATCAGCTCCAGCGGCCGGGCGAGATGCCCGTCGCATGCTTCGCCATGTTGTCCGGGCGGTTCGGCAGATCGAAATCGATGTTCCTCGTGTTGAGGCTCATGAAATACTTCCGGACGGCCGGAGGGAGGCCGGCCACCTTCTCCGGGTCCCGTTCCGGAACGTCGTCTATGGGACCGGCCCAGGTGGGCCGGTAGGCGATGGCCAGCATGCGCCGGGTCCGGTCGCTGTAGTTGGGGTAGTTGGCGTGAAACACCTTCTGGTTGATGATCACCGCCGAGCCGGCGCGGCAGGTCACCATCACCTCATCGTTGTGGGAAAGGTAGCGGTTGTAGGGGTTGGCGTCGCGGTGCAGCGACAAGTGGGAGCGCGGAATCACCTTGAAAGGGGAGCACTCCGGGGTCAGGTCGTCGAGGTAGTAGAGGACGCGGACCAGGCAGGGCGAACTGGCCTGGACTCCGAATATCTTGGAGCCGTAGGGCTGGGAATCGGTGTGAATGGCGATTCCCGGGTGGCCGGGCCTGGACTCGGCATATTGGCAGGAGGTGCAGATCAACTCGTCTCCGAAGAGCTCTTCCACGAACTCCACCGTGGCCGGCAGGGCGATCACCGAGGTGGCTCGGGGCGAGTCGGTCCACTGGAGATCGGGACAGCCCCGCTGATGGGGACTGTAATCGACGGCCGTGGTGGGCACCCTGGAGGTCTCCTCCCGGATCTCGTCAATCAGTTCCTCGCTCAGCAGATCCGGAATGACGACGAAACCCTCCAACTCGATGGCACGAAACTGCTGGGCCCGGGTCAGACCGGCCCAATGACTTTCCGGGATCCGGTTCGCCCGCTCCAGACTCTCTCGACTGTTGGTGCTGGAAGTATCCATTTCTCTCACTATCCTCCTTCGTTTTTTGTGGCCGGAGTCTATTTTTGACCGGCGCAAGCTCCGCTTCAAACGACGTGATAAATCGCGGCATCCCGTCCTTCCATCGTCCGGATCAGCCCCAGCGTCCAGGCGAAATGCCTGCGGCATGACTCACCATGTTGTCCGGGCGGTTCGGCAGATCGAAATCGATGTTCCGCGTGTTGAGACTCCTGAAATATTTTCGGACGGCCGGAGGAAGGCCGGCTACCTGCTCCGGGTCGCGCTCCGGAACGTCGTCTATGGGTCCCGCCCATGTGGGCCGGTAGGCGATGGCCAGCATGCGGCGGACCCGGTCGCTGTAGTTGGGAAAATTGCCGTGAAACACCTTCTGGTTGATGATCACCGCCGAGCCGGCGCGGCAGGTCACCATCAGCTCACCCTCGAGGGAAAGGTAGCGGTTGTACGGGTTGGCGTCGCTGTGCAGCGACACGTGGGAGCGCGGGATCACCTTGAAGGGGGAGCACTCCGGAGTCAGGTCGTCCAGGTAGTAGAGGACCCGGACCAGACAGGGCGAGCTGGTCAGGACTCCGGACGTCTTGTTACCGTAGGGCTGGGCATCGGTGTGAATGGAGATTCCCGGGTGGCCCGGCCTGGATTCGGCGTACGTGCACGAGGTGCAGATCAGCTCGTCGCCGAACAGCTCTTCCACGAACTCCACCGCGGCCGGCAGGGCAATGACCGAGGTGGCGTGGGGTGAGCCGGTCCACTGCACATCGGAAAAGTATCGCTGATGCTCGCTGTAGTCGACCGCCGTGGTGGGGAGCCTGGAAGTCTCCCCGCGAATCTCCTCCACCAGTTCCTCGCTCAGCAGGTCCGGAATGACGACGAAACCCTCCAACTCGATGGAACGGAACTGCCGGGCCCGGGTCAGACCATGCCAATGGCTCTCCGGGACCCGGTTCGCCCGCTCCAGGCTTTCCCGACTATTGGTGAAAGACGTGTCCATAACTCCAACCTTTCCATGAACGTCTCCAAGTCATTGGCGGACCCCATTTTGCCAACGCGAAGCCGGGTCTGGCAATCTCCCGCCGATTCTCGCCGGATGCGTGGCTGACAGCGAGGACCCCATCCTTTACAATCCGCCGCTGGAGAGACTGCCTTCATGCCCAGAGTCCAAGCCGAAACCTTGCGCCGGATCGGCCACCAACTTTTCGAGGCCGCCGGATGCGACGCGGCGGACGCCCGGGTCGTCACCCATCATCTGGTGGAGTCGAACCTTTTCGGACACGATTCCCACGGGGTCATCCGTTACCCCGAGTATATGGACGCCATCCGGAAGGGGCGTTTCCAGGCCAAGGCCGAGCCCAGAGTGGTCCGGGACCATCCCTCCTGCGCGGTAGTGGATGCCGCCAATGCGCTGGGTCAGGTCGGTGCCGCCTTCGCCACCCGTTTGGCCATGGACAAGGCCTCCCAGCATGGAGTGGCCGCGGTCTCGTTGCGCAACACGAGCCATGTGGGCCGTGTCGGGGCCTACCCGTTGATGGTGGCCCGTGGGGGAATGATCGGCCAGGCGTTTGTCAACGGCGGCCGCTTCGGGAACCAGATTGCCCCCTTCGGTGGCATCGACGCGCGACTCACCACCGATCCCCTGGCTTTCGCGGCCCCCCGGCGGGGCACGGAGCCCATCTTTCTGGACATGACCACGTCGGTGGCTGCGGAAGGCAAGGTGCGGGTCGCCTCCTACGCCGGGAAACGGGTTCCGGAAGGATGGCTCATCGATCACCAGGGACGCCCCACGACCGATCCCGACAGTTTCCGCACCGAACCGAGAGGCGCCATACTGCCCCTGGGGGGAATCGCCTCCCACAAGGGCTACGGCATGAGCCTCATGGTGGAGTTGCTGGCCGGGACCCTGAGCGGCCAGGGGTGTTGTGTCGGCGAGTCGGAGATGGTCAGCAACGGCATGCTCCTGGTGGTCCATCGGATCGATCACTTCATCGACCCGGAGGACTACTACCAGGAGGTGGAGGCGCTGATCCGGTACGTCCGGTCCAGCCCTCCCGCGCCCGGATTCAAAGAGATCCTGCTTCCGGGAGAGCCCGAGCTTCGGTCGGCCCGACGGAGGGAAGAGGATGGGATCGACATCGACGACAAGACCTGGTCCCTCATCGGCGCGGACATGGACCGTCTCGGCCTGCCCGTGCCGGCGGCCGGCTAGAGAACGACGGATACGGCGCAGGAAAGGAGTGCTCCCTTGCCCAGGTTCTCCCCCAAAGCTCTGAGGGAAATCGGCTACCAACTCTTCCAGGCCGCGGGTTGCCGGCTGGGGGATGCCCAGGCCGTCGTGGACCACTTGGTGGAGTCGAGCCTCTTCGGCCACGATTCCCATGGAGCCATCCGGTTCTACGAGTACGCCCAGGGGATTCGCGACGGACGCTTCAACCCCGGCGCCCGTCCCAGCATCGTCCGGGAGCGTCCCTCCTCGGCCGTGGTGGACGGAGGAGGTGCTCTGGGGCAGGTGGGCGCTGCCTTCGCGACGGCTTT
Source organism: Acidobacteriota bacterium (assembly GCA_965231825.1). GTDB lineage: Bacteria > Acidobacteriota > UBA6911 > RPQK01 > JAJDTT01 > JAJDTT01. The sequence continues at coordinate 2,050,657 of OZ246889.1, forward strand.
AGCCATGTATAAGGCCCAAATCCATGGGGTAGCGACGGTCACGCTCCGCAATACCAGTCATATCGGCCGGGTGGGCGCCTATCCGTTGATGGCCGCCCGCGCCGGGTTCATGGCCCAGCTCTTCGCCAACGCGGGCCATCTGGGGGCTCAGGTGATTCCCTTCGGGGGCCGGGAAGGCCGGCTGTCCACCAATCCCATGGCCTTCGCCGCGCCCCGCCGCGGGCATGAGCCGCTGCTGTTGGACATGACCACCTCGGTGGTGGCCGAAGGGAAGGTCCGCGTGGCCATCAACCGCGGTGAGTCTATTCCCGAGGGTTGGGCCGTGGACGCCCAAGGCCGTCCCACCGCCGACCCGCGGAAGGTGAAATCCGATCCCCCCGGGGCGCTCCTCCCTCTGGGTGGGGTGGTGGCTCACAAGGGCTACGGCCTTTCCATGATGGTGGAGGTCATGGGAGGAGCCATGGGCGGGGAGGGCTGCGCGGCCGGCGCCCCCAAGTTCGTCAGCAATGGAGTGCTCCTGACTGTCTACAATATCGAGCACTTCACGGACTTGGAGACCTACTACGATGAACTGGACGCCATGATCGCCCACATCCGAACCAGCCGTCTGGCTCCCGGTTTCCAGGAGATCCTGCTCCCCGGCGAGCCGGAATTCCGGACCGCCCGGAAACGGGAGAAGGAAGGCATCGAGGTGGACGACGAGACCTGGGGCCAGATCCGCCGTCAGATGGAACACTTCGGGGTCAGAGAGACGTAGGAGGGAGGCTTGCAGGGGACATCCTTGTCCCCCATTCCCCCGTTTCTCGATGCGTGGAGAGAAGATCGGCGGTTAGGAAACCGCCGCTCCCGTACATTGAAAGTGCGGCGGTTACGCCTTGGCCAGGGCCGGCTCCCGGTGGTCCATCGGCACCGGCTCCCCTTCGATGGTCACACCGGGCAGGGCGAAGCTCTCTTCGATCCCGGTGGCCACCTTCTCCAGCCGAACCGCGCTGACCTTGTACTCGGGACAACCCGTGAACTCGTCCTTGGCGTCTCCCACCAGGATGTTGGTCCGGGTCTCGGGATAGTGGAAGGTCATGAAGACGGTGCCCACGTTGCTGGCCTTGGTGATTTCGGCCTTGACCCGAACCCGTCCCCGGCGGGAGATGACATCCACCATCTCTCCTTCCCGGATTCCCAGGGAGCGGGCGTCCCGGGGGTGGATGCGCACCGTCTCTTCGCGGGCCTTGTCCAGCTTGCTGACGGCGGTGCGTCGGGTCTGCGTGCCCACGTTGTAGTGGAACAGCATACGGCCGGTGGTCAGATAAAAGGGGAATTCGTCGCTGGGCAGTTCACCCGGTTCCTGCCATGGCGTCACCGTCAGCTGCGCCTTGCCGCGCAGGAAGTCGCCCCCCTCGTGGACGATTTCCGTGCCCGGATGGTTCTCATCCCAGCAGGGCCACTGGAGAAATCCCTTCTGCTCGAGCCGGTCGTAACGGACGCCGGCCCACTTGGGAGTGAGCCGGGCGATCTCGTCCATGATCCGGCTGGGATCGATGGGGGTTCCCGGGCCGTCGTCGAAACCGAGGTCGAACCCCATGCGGCGAGCCACGGTGTTGACCACGTCTCCGTCGGCCATGAGTTCGCCCGGAGGCGCCGCCACTTCGCGGACCCGCTGGATCCGGCGATCGGAGTTGGTAAAGGTGCCGTTCTTTTCCAGGAAGGTCGAGCCGGGCAGAACGACGTCGGCGTACTTTGCCGTCTCGCACATGAAGATGTCCTGGACCACTAGGAAATCCAGCTTTTCCAGGGCCCCCACCACATGGGCCGTGTCCGGGTCCGACTGGGCGATGTCTTCGGCCAGGACGTACATGGCCTTGAGCGTGCCCTCGTGCGCCGCGTCGAACATGTCGGGAATGCGCAGCCCGGTGTTGTCCGGTACAGGACATCCCCAGACCTCTTCGTGTTCGGCTCGAGCCTGGGGATCTGTGGTCTGGCGGTAGTCGCTGAAGACGTTGGGCAGCGCACCCATATCGGACGCGCCCTGAACGTTGTTCTGTCCCCTGATGGGGCAGGTTCCGGTGCCCGGCCGGCCGATGTTTCCGGTCATGACGGCCATGTTGATCATGCCGAAGACGGCATTGGACCCGTGTCCGGCTTCGGTCACACCCAGACCCCACAGGATCTGACTGGCGCCGCTGGCCGCATACATCCGGGCCGCCTTCCGGATCAGATCGGGCTCCACCCCGCTGATCTCACCGGCCCACTCGGGGGTGCAGGACGCCAACTCGCCCTTGAGTTCCTCGAAACCCTCGCTGTACCGGTCGATGAAGTTCTGGTCGATGAGCCCCTCCGTCAGGAGGACATGCTGCATGGCATTGATGACGGCGACGTTTGAACCCGGTTTCAGGGGCAGGTGGAGGTCCGACCACCGGGCCAGTTCCGTGTTCCGGGGATCCAGCACGATGAGCTGGCAACCCTTGAGGACCGCCTGCTTCATGCGGGCGCCGAAGACCGGGTGAGCCTCGGTGGGATTGGCGCCCACAATCATGAGCAGCTTCGACTTCTCCACGTCCTGGAAGCTGTTGGTCCCCGCTCCGGTCCCCAGAGCGGCTCCCAGGGCGAAGGCCGAGGGGGAGTGGCAGACTCGCGAACAATTGTCCACCGAGTTGGTCCGCATGATGGTGCGGGTGAACTTCTGGGTCAGGAAATTCTCTTCGTTGGTGCAGCGGGAGGAGCTGATGAAGGCGAAGCCCTCCGGACCATGCCGTTCCCGGACCTTCAACAGGTTGCGGGCGATCAGGTCGAAAGCCTCGTCCCAGGACGCCTCCCGGAAGTTGCCTTCGCCGTCCTTGATCAGGGGGACTCGCAGCCGGTCCTTGCTCTTGCCGAACTGGTGGGCGAACCGGCCCTTGACGCAGGTGTGCCCCAGATTCGCGCTCCCTTCGGGATTCGGCTCGATGTTGACGATCTCGCCGTCCTTCATGTTCACGTTCAGGGAGCAGCCGACCCCGCAGTAGCTGCAGGTGGTGGTGACGGTCTCGTCAGGCAGTCCATAAGCCCGGGTCTGGGTCTCCTCCAGGGCGGCGACGGGGCACTCGTACACGCACTGTCCGCAACTGACGCAATCGGCCTCCTCGAAACCGGTGTCGTTGCCGGCGATCACCTGGACGTCATATCCACGGCCGGACATTCCCAGGATGAAGGAACCCTGGATCTCGTCACACGCCCGCACGCAACGGGCGCACCCGATGCACTTGTCCATCTCCAGCTTGATGAAGGGATGGGTGTTGTCCATGGGCGGGGTGTGGGTGCGCGCATTCTCGTAGCGGGGGGTGCGAAGTCCCACATCCTGGGCCAGCGACTGGAGTTCGCAACGCCCATTGGCGGTGCAGTCCAGGCATTCGAGAGGATGGTCCGAGACGATCAGCTCGGTGATGTTGCGCCGCAGGCGGGTGAGCAGGGGGGACCGGGTGGTGTAGACGCCACCCTCCCGAACCTGGGTGTGGCACGAAGCGACCGGTTTGCCTCCTGCCTGCTCCACGAGGCAGGTCCGGCAGGCGCCGAACGGTTCCATGCGATCGGAGTAGCAGAGCGTGGGAACGGTGCGCCCAATGGGCTTCATGGCCTCCAGAATCGTGGCTCCGCGAGGGATGCTGACGGATTGCCCATCGATGGTCGCGGATACGTGCCCATTCTGTTGACTCATATGCAGATTCCTAAGCGGTACCCATCAGTCTACTATGTTTCATGACTCAACGCCTCCGGGACGTTAGGAACACCAAATTCCACCTGAGAAAAGAGAAAACAAGGAGAGGGGAAAGAGGAATGCGAAGCTTCCAGCCATTACAGCGGCCTGGTGAGGTCACGTGCGAAACGGGGCCTTGAACTAGACTGTCTCGGCCGTTCTCGACCCCACCTCCCGGCCCCCCTCTTAACTCTTTCCTCTCTCCTCTCTCCTCTTTCCTCTGCGGTACCTGTCGATCTCTCCGGGAAAGAATTCCATCAGGTTCTCGATGGGAATGGGGATCATCCCCCCCAGGGCGCAGAGGCTGCCGTACTTCATGGTCTCGCACAGTTCCGAGAGCAGCTGCAGCTTGTCATCGGTCACGCCGATTCCGGTCGGGTCCAGGAACTGGTCGAACAGTTCGGTTCCCCGCACGGCGCCGATGCGGCAGGGGAAGCACTTTCCGCAGCTCTCCACGGCGCAAAAGGCCATCAGGGCCCTGGCGATCTCCACCAGATCGTCCCGTTGGGAATAGACGACCACACCGGCATGCCCCAAAATACCGCCGGCTTCGGCCATGGTCTCGAACGCCAGGGGCGTGTCCAGCTTGCTTTCGGGCAGGATGCCGCCAAGGGGCCCGCCCACCTGGACCGCTTTGAAGACTTCTCCCGGCGCCATCCCGCCGGCCCGGTGAAAGATCAGATCCCGCAAGGTGACGCCCAACTCGATCTCGTAGAGCCCCGGACGCCGGACCCGGGTGTTGAGGCTGACCAGCTTGGTGCCCCGGGACTTCCCATGTCCGAAGGCGGCGTAGGCCTCGCCGCCGTGTTCGATGATCCAGGGGAGGTTGTGCAGCGTCTCGACGTTGTTCACCGCCGTGGGACAACCGTAGAGGCCCTTCTCGGCCGGAAAGGGCGGCTTGAAGCTGACGATGGCCGGGACCCCTTCGATGGACCGGAGCAACGAGGTCTCCTCGCCGCAGATGTAGGCTCCCTGACCCATGACGATCCGCACTTGGCAGGAGAAATCGCCTCCCAGAATGTTCGGCCCCACCAGACCCGCTCCCTCGGCCTCGGCGATCGCCTGGCGCATCACTCGAAGCAGGCGGGGGTATTCGAAGCGGATGTAGAAGATGACTTCCTGGGCGCCGCAGGCGTAGGCGGCCAGCAGGGCGCCTTCCAACTGGGTATGGGGATCCCGCTCCATCAGTTCCTTGTCGATGTAGGAACCGGCGTCCCCCTCGTCGCAATTGACCACCACGAACTTGCGGCCGTCGGCGGAAGCGGAGCGCGACACCGTTTCCAACTTGATGCCCGACGGAAATCCGGCTCCTCCCCGTCCCCGAAGCTGGCTGGCCTTGATTTCGTCGATCACCTGCTGCGGACTCATGGTGGTGAGCGCCATCTCAAGGGAATCGTAAGCTCCCGCATCGCGGGCACCTTGGAGAGGCACTACGTCCCGGTCGAACCGCCTCAGCAGAATGCAGGGTTCATTCCCCTGCGGCAGGTGGATCGGGTTGTTGGGTTCGACCAGTCCATGTGGGACGGCCGACCGGGCGTACTCCAGCACCGACTCGAGTGCCCCTTCGCCGGCGAGACTGACCGGGTCGTTGTCGATCATGACGTTGGGACCGAGGCCGCAATAGCCGAGGCAGGTGACGTGCTCGACCCGCACGCCATTGGCGCCGACGCCCCCGGGAGCATCGAGGCCGCAAGCTTCCAGAAGCTGTTCTTCGCAGGAAACGAACCCGGCGACCCGGCAGGCCTCCCCGTTGCAGACCTTAATGACCCTTTCGGCTGGACGGTCGTGGGAGAGTTCCTCATAGAACTTGGCCGTCGCCCGGATCTGCTGGGGAGGAAGGTGGTGCTGACGCGCCAGACGGTCGATGTCCCGGTCGCCGATGTAGCCCTGCCGTTCGTGAAGCTTGGAGAGTTCGTCGTAGACGGTCTGTCCGTGACCCAGAAACTTGTTCTGCAGGGCGATGAGGTTCTGGCTCATGGGGCTGTCACTCCTGAAATCAGGTTAGCAGAGCCATTCCGCCGCTGCCGGTGTCGGCGCCTCCCGAGAGTTGTCCGGTCTCGGGATCGATGACGACGGCGTGAACCAGCCCCATCCCGCCGTGACTCAGGGGCAGCCGCTCGATGGGGTGAGCCTTGCGGACCCGGGCGCAGACGAATTCGGGGATCCGGGCCTGGCAACGGATCAGGTCTCCCTGGCAGTCGAAACGGGGAGCCAGAACCGCGTCGCTGGCGCTCATCCCGAAATCCAGGATGTTGACCAGGACCTGAAGGACGGAGGTGATGATCCGAGTCGCCCCCGGCGCGCCGATCACGACCGCCGGACGGTCCCCCTTGTAGACCAGGGTCGGCGTCATGCCCGTGGTTCGCCCCTTGCCCGGGGCGATGGAGTTGGGATGTCCGGCCAGGGGGTGAAAGTTGATCATGGAGTTGTTGTACATGAAGCCCAGTCCGGGAGTGATCACTCCCGACGAGACTCCCAGGGAGTGGGTCAGCGACACGCAGTTTCCTTCAGAGTCCACCACGCTGACCTGGGTCGTGTCGGGAGGTTCCGGAGCCATGGGTTCCACGTTGATTGCACCGCCCTCCTCGATGGTGCGGCGCCACTGGGCAGCGCGTTCCTCGGAGGTCATCCAAGCCAGGGGGACGTCCACGAAATCCGGATCGGCCAGATGGAGACTCCGGTCGGCGAAGGCGGCCTTCATGGCCATGGCGACCCGTTCGATAAAGGCCGGGGAGTTGTGTCCCAGGCTGGCCAGATCCCAGCCTTCCAAGATGTTGAGGATGGCCACCAGGGTCGGTCCCCCGTGGGGCGGTTGGGAGCTGACTACCCGATGTCCCCGATAGTCTCCCACGACCGGCTCCGGATCCCGGAGCTGGTAGCCGGCCAAGTCGCCTGCGGTCACGTAACTGCCGTTGGCCGCGAGGTCGGCGGCCATGGTCTCCGCCAACTCTCCCCGATAGAAATCCTCGGGCCCGTGTTCGGCCAGATGCTCAAGAGTCGCGGCGTAGTCGGGGTTGGTGAGCCGATCCCCTACCTCGCGGGGGAGCCCCTCGTCATTGAGATAGATCCGGCTGGCCTCGGCATTGCCTTGGACGTAATCCATCAGACAGGAGGCTTCCGGATAGGCCGGCCTCGCCCTCCATCCGTCCGCCAGATTCTTGTCCACCAGGAACCCCTCCCGGGCGATTCGGGCGGCCGGCTCCAGGACCGTTTTCCAGGAACGGGTTCCCCAGCGCTCCAGCATGGCGGAGAATCCCTTGACCGCTCCGGGGATACAGATGGACTGGTAACCCAGGTCGTTGACCTTGTCCTTCAGGAAAAAACCCCAGCCGTCGGGGTTGGGTCCCAGAACCGCCTTCTCCCACATGGCCGGAGAGACCCTCGAACCAGCCAGAGCGGGGGCATCCAGGACCCGCCCTCTGGTCTCCGCATCGCCGGCGAGGTGGAGGGTCGGGATGATGTAGCCCCCGATCCCGCACATGTGGGGGCTCAGCACAGACTGCACCAGGGCGCAGGTGACGGCGGCGTCAACCGCGTTGCCGCCCGACATCAGGACCTTGGCCCCCTCTTCCACCGCTACGGGCTGGGGAGCGACGATCATTCCGGGCATGGGCGGCCTTCCTGGCAGATCCTAACTCTATTCAGCTGTAGGGTTTGTCGGTCATTCTCCGTTTCCGGGCTTCATTCCGCCGGGCCAAACGAAAAACGCCGACGAACCTTGGCCACAATGCCTGAAACGATGATGTAAGTCGAGCCGTGGCCGTTTATTAGGAGAGGATGGTTAAGTGTCGAGCACAAATAGGGAGACTTGAATCGTGAAGAATTGCCATCTAGTTATAGCTACAAATATCAACTATAATTTAGCTATGAGGATCATACAGATGACGATTGACTCGGAACTTGTAGGGCGCGTTGACAAACGGGCGAAGCAACTCGGTACGACACGATCCGCGTTCGCCCGGGAGGCGTTGCGAGCAGCATTGGACCGCTACGACGAAGCGGAGTCGGAGAAGCTACACATAGCCGGATATCGCAAGCTTCCGACCACACGTCGTGAGTTTTCGGTTCCGGAAAAGGAACTCGCATGGGGTGATGAGCCCTGGAGTGACTAATCATGCATCGTGGCGAGATCCGTTGGTATCGCTTTGCCCACCCCGACAAGCGCCGACCTGTCGTCATCCTGACACGCGACTCCATCATTCCCTGGATGGGTGAAATCACAGTCGCTCCGATAACGACCAATATTCGGGATATCCCGAGTGAGGTCGTATTGTCTATCGAAGATGGATTACCGCGCGAATGCGCAGTGAACTGCGATCATTTGCAGACGGTGCCACGGGGGAGGCTCGGCGTTGTAATTGCAACTCTGGACCCGGTAAGAATGGACGAGGTGGCCACGGCAGTCTGCTTCGCGCTCGCACTGGGCTGACGGGCTAGTCGCTTTCCACCACATAGACGGCGTAAAGGCGAGCGTCTTCCGGATAAATCCCTTCCCAGTTCACGCGCACGCGGATTGGCCCGTCCATTCCTGCCAGTTGGTCATTGTCGCTCCAGGTCACCCGCTGTCGCAGTCCCGATTTCCGAAGCGGAATCGAAGCGTCTCCCGAATAACCGGCCATTGGCTGGAGCCGGTGGTCCAGAACCTCGACCCGGAGTTGGCTCGAGTCGGACAGTCCCGAAGCGTTGACGTAGATTTCCGCCCGCGGAGAGTCCAATTCGATCGGCGTGGAGAAGAAATGGGCACCCTGCGTCCGGGGCGCCGCCTTGAAGTATCCGAGCCGGTCCCGGCCCCAGGTAGCCAGACGGACTCCGGTGGGCCCCTCCGGGTCGAACGCGACCCAGATGCTGTACCAGAAAAAAGTCCGGTCTCCGATGTTCTCGAACCCCTGCCCCTGGATCAGCCGCGGTTCGGCCCCGTCCGGTTCCTCGTAGGAGGGCACGATCTTGAAGTCGGGGATCGGCTCCTTGAAATGGATGGCGTCGTGGCTCACCACCAGGCCCAGGTCGCAGGTGGAGTAGCGCCGGTCGTTGGTCTGGTTGTCGTATTGCCCGTAGAAGCCAATGATCACGTTGCCCCGGTTCCAGAGGCTGGCCCCCATGTGGACCTGTGCGCCGCGATGGATCTCGAAGTCGTTGAGGGGCTGCGGCGGGATGGGATCCCTGCGGAAGCTGAGGTGGGCCGCGTCGCTCCAGTGGTCGAAGTCGTGGGAGACGAAAGTGACCATGATCCGGTTCCGGGCCTTGGGGACGGGGTGGGGGATCGGCCCTCCCTGGCCGTTCAGGTAGTAGAGGCCGTTGAACCGAATCAGCCCGCCCGTCTCCATGCCACTGCTCTTGATGATGGGGTTGTTGGGGGAGTCGGTCCAGCGCAGTCCGTCCGGACTGTAAGCCGCCATGATGGCTCGCGGGTGCTCCTCCCGGACCATCTTGAAGCGCCGGTTGGGATCCGGATCGTCCGGCTCGTGCAGGACCAGAACGTAGGCGCCCTTCATGGGGCCCTCGCCGTCGGACAGAACCAGGTTGTTTTGCCGGTTCCCGTTGTACTCGACGAGTCCCAGCTCCGGCTTGTCCCAGCGGACGCCGTCCCGGGAGACCGCGTAGAGGACCTGTCTCTTCCGGTCCTTGTCCCATCCGGTGTACCACATTCGGTACTCGCCATCGATTTTCAGGACGGTGCCGTAGTAGTAGACCCGCGGGTGGTCCGGGGCTCCCGGCTTGCCCGGAGGGACGACCGGTGTGCTGGGGTGCAGGGGATCGGCTCCGTGGCCCGTATTGACCGCGCCCTTCTGGCCCGGGATCAGTTCGAGCACCAACCCCTTGGTGAAGGGAGCGCTGTTGTCGTCAAACGGGAACAGGACCGTCTCCGTGCCGGCGCCGGCGCCCGGCTGCAGAGACAGGCCGAAACCGACGAGAACAACCAGAATCATGCGAAGAGTCATACTTGCGGCCTCCTTTTTAATGAAGTGCCAAGGATTTGGGCCCAGCACCCGAAAACGAACTTTCCCGATATAATCGAGAGCATACAAGGATACGGTTTCCGTCGCCGAATTTCGCGCTCCGGACCCAGGTCCCAGACACCGGAGAGTTCCGGACGCAAGTGAACAATGTCCCTAGGAATCCGGGACGCCGCCATCATCGTTTTGACCGGGTCGCTCCTTGCGTGCGGCGCTTCGCGCATCAAGAAGTTGCCGGTTCCACAGGAAAAAGTGATCGCGGCCTACCGTCTCATGGGCGAGGCCGACGAGATGATGAAGGAGGGAAAGGACCATCTGGCGGTCCTGAAATACGTCGAGGCGACGACACTGAATCCGTATCACGAAGCCATCTTCAACAAGTTGGCCATCGCCTATTGCCGGACTGGACGATATTGGCAGGGTAGGAAGGCCGCGGAGCGCTCCATCCGGCTCCAGCCGGAATACGCCTCGGGTTACAACACGTTGGGAATCGTCGCCCTCTCGAACCGGAAGTACAAGCAGGCGGCCGGCTATTTCGAACAGGCCATCGACCTCGACCCCAAGCCGTCCTACTACGTCAATCTGGGTTACGGACAGATGATGCGGGGCCGGTACGAGGAGTCTCGCCGGGCCTACCTCCAGGCCGCTTCGCTGGATCCGGAAATCTTCAAAACAGCGAGTGTGTCCCGCTTGACCTATCCGGACCCTATGGGAATGGACTCTGAGACGAACTACAATCTGGCCCGCCTCTTTGCCGAAATGGGGGACTTGCCCCAGTGTCTGAAGTATCTGGAGAAGGCGCTGGCAGCCGGATTCGAGGACCAGGAACGGCTGGCGGCGGACGGCGTTTTCGACGGATTTCGTCAAAGTCAGGACTTCATCGAACTCCTGAATCTGTATGGGCTGAAAGCCGCCGGCAAGGGTCCCGGCTGACGATCCGGGCACCGAAACCAGAAGCTCCCGCCTTCCAGCTATGCTTTGCTCCGAAAGAAAGCTGCGTCTATATTGTTGTGCTTCAGTAGGCAAAAGGATCCAAAGAGGGAGAATCGATGAGCCTTAAGAGCTTCTTTGACGAGAACGGGTATGTCACTGTGGACAACGTCTTCACTCCTGGGGAGATGGACGGACTCATGGCCCGGGTGGACGGCATGGAAAGAAGGGAGATTCCATACCCGGAGAGCGACATCAAGTGGGAGCCGGCCAATCCTTCCGCGCTCCGCAACGCCTTTGGACTGCTCCACCGTGATCCGGTCTTTCGGTCCGTGGCCACGCATCCCAAGTTGGCCGCGGTCGTCGAGCAGATCCTGGGTCCCGACCTGGACATCTACGCCGACGGACTCTTTGCCAAACCGGCGCTGGACGGGGGCCTGGTCCCGCCCCACCAGGACATGTATTACTGGAGTTTCCAGCCCTTCAGGATGCTGACCGCCTGGATCGCGTTGGAGGATGCGACCCGCGAGAACGGATGTCTCACCGTGATCCCCGGGAGCCACAAATTGGGCCTGCTCGATCACGAGCAGACCGATGTGCCCGGGAATACCTGGAAGCTGACCCAAGAGGCTCTGAGCCATTTGGGGGACGAGATTCCGGTGGAACTGAGCAAGGGGAGCGTCGGGTTCCACCACTGCCTGACCTATCACCGGAGCGAGCCCAACCGGAGCCGGCACTCCCGGCGCGCCTACACCGTGATCTTCATGACCGGCGAGTCCCGATGGGTGGGAGAGGAGGACTACCGGTACCCCTTCCTGCATGTTCAGGGCAAGCCGTCTCCGGCCTACGAAGCCATGAAGCATGTCCGGGTGGACGGGTAAGTCGGGAACGCGTGCCGGACCCGCCCACGCGCCCACGCGCGGAAGCATTCTCGTTCCTGCGGAATACATTGACAGCTTCTTTCCTCGGAGTGGGTTCTATCCTTGCAAATTGTCCATTTGATGGACAATTTGCAAGGATGATGGAGCGGTAAATCAAGCACCGCGTTCTTGAGGCGCCTGGTTACCAGTCGGCGGTGGTTCTTATCGGCCCGCGCCAAGCTAGCAAGCAGGTGACAGTCACCATCGGCTGCGTCAGTCGGCAATCGTGATGATGGTGGTCTCACGGTCCCGGCTCTTTCCCACCTGATAGCCGAGAAGACCCCCTCCGACCGCCCCGCCGACAAGTCCCCCATACAATAGATAGGCTTCCCTTGAGGACTCTCCGATCGTTGGGCCGACAAGGGCCAGAGGAACCAGGAAGAATCCACCAACTCCGCCCAGGACGGCTCCGGTCCATCCGCGCGGCTCCCTGCATTCTCTCCACACGGATTTGCTTGATGGAGTCTTTGGGAATGGAGGCTTCGGAATCAAAAACGGTGTGCTTCCAATCCGTGGCCATGGTGACGCGATGGAGATGGATGGTGTCGGCCAGTACCGCCAGCACATCCCCTCGGACGGCGCCCCCCTTAACTAATTTCTCTCCGGAAAGAGCTCACCGAGGAGGGTGGCGGAATTGGACAACCGGGCTGGTCGCCGGCTGCAAAAGCAGCTATCGAGAAGATCAGTTGACAAGTGGACAATACGTGTGCGCCTCTGAGGTATGGGGTGCAGGAATAGTGCTTGCTCGACACCGGACGCCAGGAACATGAGGACACCGCCATGAATGGTCGTATCGTGTTGACCAGCCTGATCATCAGCCTCGCCACCGGCACTGGCGCCGAGGCCAGCTATGCCATCTACGTGGGGAAGAACCTGACCCGGGACGGCAGCGTGTTTCTGGCCGGGTACGGCGACGAACCTTCGAGCCACTGGTTGGAGATCGTGCCTCGGCGGAAGCATGCCCCGGGGTCCACTTTGACGGTGGGAGCGACGCTGGAATCCCGTTATCCCGGAGAACTCATGGAGATTCCGCAGGTATCCACCACGTTTCGCTACCTGACCATGAACTATTCCTACTTCGCGGGTTTCCCGGCGCCCCTGACGAATGGCGGATTGAACGAACATGGTGTCGCGGCCCGGGACGTGTCGTCGGGTTCCCGGATCGAGCTGCGCGAGATGACCCCCAATCCACAGCGCGGGCCGAACTACAGCGACCTGTCCAGGATCGTGATGGAACGCGCCCGAAGCGCGCGCGAGGCCGTGGAGATCGTGGGCAAGCTGATCGACCGGTACGGCTTCTCCACCTACGGCGGCAACTCCCACCTGTTCGCCGACGCCGATGAGGGGTGGATCCTGATCAACTTCGCCGGCGGCCAGGGCCTCTGGGTCGCCGAGCGATTGGGACCGGACGACATCCGGGTTTCTCGTGGGGGTTATATCCACGAGGTGCCGCTCAACTACCAGGAGCATCCTGATTACATGGGATCCGCGAACCTGGTTTCCTTCGCCGTGGAACGGGGCTGGTACGACCCCGGCTCCGGGGAGCCCTTTCACGTGGGAAAGGTGTACGGATGGTCAGCCGAAAAAGCCGCGGCGGTCCGGATGATCGAGGATCGGCTGCGGGCCAGGGCCGGCCGAATCGGCCTGCCGGACATGATCGAAGTCGTCCGGACGCCGGAGCTCACTCGCGATTCCGCCGGTTATGGCCAGGTGGCCCACTTGCGCCAAGGCCTCCATCGGGAGTTGCGGACCTTATGGGTGGCGCCGGCCCCTCCGGTGGCGGCGCCGTTCGTCCCCTACCGCATCGGCGTTCGGGACGTGCCGCCCGAATTCAAGAGGCATCGCTACCTCACCGCTGGCGAGGCCACCCGCCACATCAGGAACCAGGACATGGGGCTGGAATCGACGCGGTACGCGTTTCGCGCCTGCAAACGGCTGTTCTATCTGGCCAAATCCCACGAGGAGAAGTTCCTGCCGGAGGTCGTGGAGGCCTTGACCGCCTTCGAGTCCCGGCTGATTGACGAGCAGGCCGCGGTGGAGGGAATCGCGCTGGCGCTCCTGCAGGCCGGAGAACCGGATCTGGCCCAAGACGCCCTCACCTACTACAGCCGGACGGAAGCTCTGAATAGTCTCAGATTGGTGGAGGCCTTGTCCGAAAGCCTGGAGGCGCGCACCAAGGTGCTGTTCGGAATCCGCTCGCCGGATCCCTGAGGGGGCCTGACAAGTTCGTCGAGGATCTGCCAACTACCGCAATGAGTTTCGCCAACCCGGCCGCTGCGCCCGTCCCTTCGTTCTTTGGCCGTACACCGAATACTGTCTTTCGCCAGGCCGGGCCGCCGGCAGAGGAAATCCGCCGCCGGTGGTGGCGCCGGCCACTCTTCGCGCTGTTTGTGGTTACGCTCTTCGCCCCGGCCCATGCCGGCGAGCCGGGTGGCGGCCCCGTTCTTCAATTCGGAGATCGGAAGCAGCTCTTGGTGGACGACCACGTCATCGCCGCGAAGCACCTCTTGGCGCGCCGGCTCGGGCGGCCTGCCAAAGCGAACGGCGGCCGTCCCGTCATCGTCGACGACACGCCTTGGGAAGACTTCGGGGTGCCCATCGTCGGTTCCGTGCTCCGGGAGGACGGCCGGTTCCGCATCTGGTACCGGGCCGCAGGCTCCGGCCAGGATTCGGCGACCTACTGCTATGCCGAATCCCGGGACGGCGTCCGCTGGGTCAAACCCCGGCTGGGGCTCGTGGAATTCGGCGGCAACCGGGCCAACAACATCTATCAGATCGGCCGTCCCCAGGCGTACTGTCCCTTTGTCGATCCCAACGAGAAGGACCCGGGCCGCAAGTACAAGTCGGCAGTGGGAGCCGGGAAGGGATACGGCACCACCACCGCACTGGCCTATTCCCCCGACGGCCTGCGTTGGAGCTACTACGGCCAGGGCCGGCCCATCACCGGCCGGGCCGCCGACACCATCAACCAGGTGCTCTGGGATCCGTATGCGGGGGTCTACCGCCTCTACACCCGTACCGACTATGGAACAGGAGGTGGCAGGGGAGAGGTTCGGGGAACCCGGGACATGGTGAACTCATGGCCTGAGCTCCGAAGCCGGCCTGGTGAATGGACGACCGTGCGCGAGTGGTGTCTGGGGCGGGAGAGCGGCAGGAAGGACTACGAGTGGACCCGCCAGATCTACAGCTTGAACGGATGGATCTACGAGGGTGTCCAGTTCGGGTTGATCTGGTCGCTGGAACGGCCGGGCGACAGCGAGGAGATGGACTTCTTTCTGACCACCACCCGCCGGGATGACCCCTGGAACCTGGAGTGGGTGTACCGGGACCAGCCGTTCCTTCCCCGAGGCCCGGAAGGAAGCTTCGACGCCAAGTGGATTCAGCCGGCCCCCAACGTCGTCACCTGGAAGGACCGGCACTGGTTCTACTACGTCGGCCGGCCCCTTTCCCACAGCGGACAGGGAGACGCCCAAGCGCCTACCGGCATCGGCCTGGCCACGGTCCCGCTGGATCGTTTCGTTTCGTTGACGGCGTCCCCTCGAATGGGCTGGGCCGTCACCCGGCCGTTTCGGGTCGGGGGCAGGGAACTGGTGGTCAACCTGGCGGCGCCCAAGGGTGAGCTGGCCGTCGAGGTGCTGGATGCCGACGATGTGCCCATCCCCGGCTTTTCCCGGGAGGAAGCCCTGGTCCTGCGGCAGGTCGACGAACTGCGTGCGCCGGTTCGCTGGAGGAACCGGCAGGATCTGGGGGAACTGCTGGAAAGGACCGTGAAATTGCGTTTCTGGCTGCGGCAAGGCAGCCTCTACTCGTTTCGCATTCGCGGAGATTGAATGCCCCGAAGCCGGGGAAAGACGCAAAGAAGGGGACAGTCCCGACAAGCGCTAACTCCATAGGGCTCCGATGGGCACGGCGAAGAGTCCGTCGCCGAACGACGTGGTGTGATCTCCGTCGTAGAGCAGAACACCCATGCGGAAACGCTTGCCCGCGCCGCGCCGCAGTCGTTTCAACCCGGTGAGGTCGTGGGAGCGTAGCGATGCGGCCGCCTTGACCTCGACCCCGTAGCAGTCGCCCGCCGCATCTTCGATCACGAAGTCGACCTCGACCTTGTCCTTGTCGCGGTAGTGATGAAACGTGAGCGGGCGATCCACCCAACAGGCCTGCTTCCTCATATTGGTGTCGGCGGCCGGGGCTGCCCGCGAGAATAACGTGGGCGCAGTTCGAGTTGAATTGGGACCACTGCTTCCCACACGTTGGCCAATTGTCGATCGTATCAGCGTCCGATCGATTAACTTGCCGCTGCGGAACGAGATGTTATGAGCGTGCCGATGGAGTTGAGTTCGGCCGTGGCGCCGTGTTTCGCCGCTGCCTGGGGACCGCCTCTGCGAAGATTTCGACGTTGACTTCGTGGTCCTGCGAAAGGAACTCCTCTGGGACAAATACGGTTCACTCTCCGGAATGGAATCGCCGAACAAGGTGGCGCCTCGGGGAGCATGGCCACTACAATCGCCGTGCTGTTGGCGGCGCGCTGAAGCCGGAGGCGCTTTCGGCAACGGTTTTGGATCGAATCTGGAATCTGGAGGAATTGGAAATGCAGAGACGCAGTTTTCTCGGTTGTGCGCTGCCTTCGGTGGCGGCGGTGGGAAGCTTGGGACGGGAAGTTCTGGGGGGCGGAGAGCCGTTTGGATCGAGCAGCGGCTTTTTTTCATCGAGGCGCAAACCAAGTTCCATCCGGGACGGATCGATGGTGGTGGGAGCCATCTCCGGCCACGGCCATGCCGGGGGACACGTGCGCGTCCTGGATCAGCTCGCTGAGGTGGGCAAGGTGCACGTCTGCGCCGCCACCGAGCTGGCCGATGTGGAAAAGCTGGCCGCCGAGTCCTCCAAGGTGGCCACGAAATCCACCGATCTGGGCCGATTCCTGGCCAGAGACGACCTCGACGCGGTGACGGTCTGCGCCCGTCCCGACCAGGCGCCCGGCATTCTGGAGCAGGTGGTCTCCGCCGGCTTGCCGGTCCTGTACGACAAACCGGCGACGACCCATTCCTCCCACCTGCGCCGGGTGGCGGAAGTGGCGGAGAAGAAGGGCGTGACGGCCGGCGCCATGCTGCAGTGGCGCTACAACCCCATGGTCATGGACTTCAAGCGGGCCCTGGACGACGGAGCACTGGGCCGCGTCATGACCATCGAGGCCAAGCTTTTGAACGGGTTGGTGGAATACCGGGACACCTCCGCCTACATCTTCGATCCCAAGACCGCGGGCAGCGGAATCATGTCCTGGTTGGGGTGCCACTGCCTGGACCTGGTGTTGTACCTGATGCAGGAGCGGGTGGTCGAAGTCATGGCCCTGGTGGGGAACCTGAATCCGGAGAAGATTGCCGTCGAAGACACGGGATTGCTTTTGCTGAGCTTCGAGAGCGGCAAGATGGGGACCTTCCAGGCCGGATATCACCTGAAGGGGAGCCGGGCCGTCTACGATTTCTACATCGGCATGCGGGGCACGGAAGGCTATTCCATCCTGCCGCTGGTGGAGCCGGTGGAGCACGGGACGACCAATGCCGCCGTTGCGGGCTCAACCTACACTCTCTACAGCGAGGCTCGGCATTGGATCGCCGGGCGCCGCCACCGCAAGACCTACGATATTCCCCAGACGCCGGGTTACGGCGGCATCATGGCCGAAGAGCTCTTCCGGGATTTCCTGGAAGCCTCCCGGACCGGGGCCCCGGCCCCCTCGCCGATTGGTGACAACGTCCACATGCTGGAGATCATCGAGGCGGCCAAGGAATCGTCTGCGAACCGCCGGGCCGTGCGAATTCCGGCCTGAGGATTATCGGGCAGGGTCAAGCGACCGGAGGGCTCGCTGCCGGGCCTCAGGGGAGGATCCTCATGGCGAAGAAGCTGAGCCGGAGGGAGTTTCAACGGAACGTGGGGGCGCTGACGCTGGCCGGGACCGGCATCGCTTCGGCCGGAACGCCCGCGGCCGAAACGCAGCGCCTCTTGCTGCCTCCGCTGCTCTACAACAACGACGGCAGCTTCCTCTTCTATCCCGCTCCTCCCAGGACGCCTGAGGATTTCGTCTACGAAGCCGTGGGGCGGTTCGTGGGCACCCAGATCGGCGCCGTCGTCTGCCACATGTTCGGATTCGGTGACGCGGTCCCCCTGTTTCCCACCCGGGTTCGCGAGGCCGAGGGGATCGATCGGGACAGCTTTCTTCACGTCAGCGAGTGGAAACAGCAGACCTGCATCCGTGGGCTGCTGGACCAGGGCATCGATCCCTGGCAGCTCTCTCTGGAACGGGCTCACGAAGCCGGCCTGCAATACTGGATCGGCATGCGATTCAATGACCTGCACGGTCCCCGCTTCCAGTGGCCCAGCCACTTTCGGGTCGCCCATCGGGAGTACGAACTGGGAGAAAACTGCGGCTCCGGTGTCCACGGTCCCGAGAGCGTCTACGCCGAGAAATGTGTCGGCCTCAACTTTGCCATTCCCGAGGTCCGAGCTCACCGGCTGGAACTGGTGGAGGACGTGTGCACCCGCTACGACGCGGACGGTTTCGAGTGGGACTTCCTGCGCGAACCTGGCCACTATTTCCCCGACATCGATCGGGGGCGGCCGATCCTGAGCGAGTATCTGCGTGAGGCCAGGGCCCTGTTCGACCGCATCGGAGCCGATCGCGGCCGGGCCCTGGGATTCGGAGTCCGGGTGCCGGCGACGCTGGAGAAGTGCCATGCCATCGGACTGGAGCTGAAGACCTGGATCCAGGAGGGGCTGGTCGACTACGTCTCTCCCGGGGTCCATTGGGATACGGCTACGGGCATGCCCTTCGACGAGTTCGTGGCGCTGGCGAAAGGGACGTCCTGCAAGGTCTACGCTTGCACGTCCGAACAGGTGGGCCCGGGCTACCACCGGCGTCCGCCTGCCGCGACACTCCGGGCCGGTGCCGCCAACGCCTGGCGGCAGGGGGTCGACGGGATCTACGTCTTCAACTTTCACCATCACATCGGCCACAATCTGAAGGAAGCCGAGGTGGTGTTCCAGGAGCTGGGCGATCCCAGGACCCTGGAGCACAAGGACAAGCTCTACACTGAAGTCGGCTGTTTCGACTGCCTCAATAAGTACCCTCGCAGCAGCGACGTCTTCCAGGCCTTCGTGCACCAACTGCCCGAGGCGCTGGCCGAGGGGAAGACCAAGACGGTGGAGGTCCTGGTGGCGGACGACCTGGACATGGCAAGCCGAAGAGGCATGCTCCAGGAGATCAGGCTGAGCCTGACGGTGGTGGGGATGACGTGGGAAGACATCCTGGAACTGACATGGAACGGGCAGCCGCTACCTGAGAATCCCGGATTGGAAATCCCCATGAACCGGGTTGGGCCGGGGCCCATCGAGTACCAGGGCAACTACATCATGTCCTACGACCTCACGCACGGAGACTGGATCCGGCAAGGGATCAACCGTTTGGAGGCCACCCTCAAGAGGCGCAACCCCCAGGTCCGCATCGAGATGATCCTCCACAGCCTGGAGTTGAGCATCGAGTACCGGACGCTGCCCACGCAGGTGTGATGGGGGAGCGGCGGTTTCCAACCGCCGACGAAAGGAGACCAGGACGCATGAGAGGTGACAGCAACGCCGGCGCACGACCCATCAACTACGGCATGTTCATCATGCCTTACCACCCTTCGAGCAAGCCGCTGGCCCAGTGCTTCGACGAGGACGTCGAACTGGTCATTCGGGCGGAGGAGCTCGGTTTCGACGAGTTCTGGATCGGCGAGCATCACACTATGAAATTCGAGCCCATCGTGGTCCCCGAGGTGTTCATTGGCCGTGTCCTGGGAGTGACCGAACGCATACGCCTGGGAGCCGCGCCGGTGTGCCTCAATCTGCACCATCCGGCCTACGTGGCCACACGGCTCGCTTTTCTGGACCACCTCTCCAAGGGACGGCTCAACCTCTGCTTCGGACCCAACAGCGTCGGCACCGACATGGAACTCTACGGCCAGCATCCCAAGGATGGCGGCGCCATGACGATTGAAGCGCTCGACGTCATCCTGGATTTGTGGGCTTCGGACCCGCCCTATCACCACGAAGGAAAATTCTGGCAGTTCTCACTCGAAGAGAATGTCGATGAGGCGACGGGGATCGGATTCATATTCAAGCCCCTGCAGCAGCCGCATCCGCCCATCGCCATGCCCGGCCTCAGCCGCAACTCGGGAACCCTCACCCTGGCCGGCCAGCGCGGGTACGCGCCCTTCTCGGCCGCCCTCGCCACCGGAAACGTCCTGGCGGACAACTGGGCCACCTACGCCCGGGCCGCCGCCGAAGCGGGCCGCGAAGCCGATCCCGGGATCTGGAAGGTCTGCCGCGCCATCTTCCTGGCCGACACGACCGAGGAGGCGGAAAGGCTCGCCCGCAACAACTCGGTCGGCGGGAACTACGAGTACATCGCCTCCCTGATGGACAATTCACTGGGGCACCGCGGGATCCTGAAGCGCGACCTCGAAATGCCGGATGCCGACTGCAACATGGATTTCTGGCTCAAGGAGCAGATCATCGCCGGAGACGTCGACGAGGTGCTCCGGCGTCTGCTGGAGCTCATGGAGGAGAGCGGTCCCTTCGGCACCCTGGTCCTGATGGGCTTCGACTGGGACGACAAGCCGAGTTGGATCCGCAACCTGGAGCTGTTCGCCAAGGAGCTGATGCCCGCCTTGAACAAGGCCGTCTCCGGCGTCACGGCTTGAACGGGTTCGGTGTTGCCTGCAAGTGCCGGCTAGGAGTCTGCGTCGTAGGCTCCTAGGCCAGAGCCGCTCCGTCGACGTTCATCGCTTGGCCGGCGACGAAAGAGGCTTTGTCCGAACACAACCACACGACCGCCTCGGCGATTTCCTCGGGCCGTCCCATGCGGCCGATCCTTAGGCCGTCTTGATATTCCTTGACCTTTTCGGGATAGTCCGCTTCCTGTTGGTCGACCATTGGAGTCTGGACGAATCCGGGATTAATGGCGTTCACGCGAATATTCCTGGCGACCAGGTCGACCGCCGCCGCCCGTGTCAGCATGGTGACAGCCACCTTGGACGCTCCATAGACCGCCAAGTCGGGGGTTCCCGCCTCGCCGGCGACAGAGGCGATGTTCACGATCACTCCCGACCCCTGCGCAAGCATCTGGATAATTTCATATTTCATGCACAGCCAGATGCCCTTGGTGTTGGTTGCCATCACACGATCGTAGTTGTCCTCGGTACACTCATGGATCTTGCCCATTTCTCCCAGAATGCCGGCGACGTTAATGCCGCAATCCAGCCGGCCGTGCCGGCTCACGCATGCTTGGACTAACCCCTCGACATCGCTGGCGTTCGTCACATCACAGGCCACGGAAGTCGCCTCCCCGCCGGCAGCTTTGACCAACCGGACGGTTTCGCTCGCTTTATCCTGCTGGACATCCGCCACAACCACTTTGGCGCCTTCCCGAGCAAGCAGTAGACAGGAGGCTCGGCCGATCCCCGAGGCTCCACCGGTAACTAAAGCAATTCGGTTGTTGAGACTGGCTGCCATGGCAACCTCCTTCGAGCGTCAATGGTTTTTTCGAATCTCTGCAGGAGAACTCCTATTGTCGCCAATAGGGACTCCCTATTTCCAGAATTCTTGAAAGATGACTGGGGCCTCCAAAGTCGCCTTTGGAGAATCCTGGTCCTCTACGGCTTCCACGTTAATCCGGAGCCTTCCTGGAGCGTGACGAGCCGGTCAGCTTCCACGCCTTCCCAGATCTCGCTGCTGCCGCTGGGCCAGCGGACAATGACTGCCGTGACCTCCTGGTCTCCGCCCAGGCCAAAGTGCACCCGATGGTCGTTGGCGTTCAAATAACTGCCGTCGGTATGCGCGCGACGCCATAACGTTTCCTTGCCCTGGCGCCGCACTCCCACCCGGGCTCCGACCCCGTAGCGGTTGCTTTGCACGCCCTCCAGTTGAACCTGCAGCCAGTGATTCCGCGACCCGATCTGATTCAACAGCAACCGCACCGGTCCGTTGTTGTTGGTGACCAGGATGTCCACGTCACCGTCGTTGTCAATGTCGCCAAAGGCGGCTCCCCGGCTCACTTCCGACAGTTCCAGCGCCGCTCCCGCCTCGGCAGTCGCTTCTCGATAGTTCCCGTCCCCTTCGTTGTGGAACAGTTGGTTGATCTGATCGTAAGCATAATCGGCCGGTTCGGCCAGCCGCGTCATTCGCACCGCACCGTTGGCCATGAACAAATCCAGCAGGCCGTCATTGTCGTAGTCGAACCACCGGGTGCCGAAACCGGTGTAGTTGTCAACCCGGGTCAATCCGAAACGACTGGTCTGGTCGGAAAAACCGCCGGCGCCATCGTTCAGGTAGAGCGTGTGGGTTTCTTCCGCCAGATGAGTCATGAAGAGGTCTTCGCTGCCGTCGTTATTGAAATCGGCGGCCGTGACCCCCATGCTGGCTTCGGCATTGCCATCGACGTTGAACGCAGTCCCTGAGAACAGCCCCGCCTCTTCAAAGCTTCCGTCTCCCCGGTTGAGCCAAAGTTGATTGGGAGTTCTGTCGTTGGCGACGTAGATATCCGTCCACCCGTCACCGTTGAAATCGGCACCAATGACTCCCAACCCGGTTCCAAAGGCGGCCCCCAGTCCAGCGTCCTCAGTCACGTCAACAAATTGCCGGCCCCTCTCGTTCCGGAAGAGGCGATCCGGGATGGGGCGATAGCCACTGGGACCGCAATAATCCCGAAGACCCATCTTATTGTGGCAGGGGTTGTTTCCCTTGACAGTGAAATTTCCGTAATTCGTCACGAACAAGTCGAGGTCGCCATCGCGATCGTAATCCAGAAAGGCTGCGCTGGTGGTCCAACGGGAATCCTCGGCTCCCATTCCCTGCATTGGGGTGAAGGTCGCGTCCCCGTTGTTGCGATACAAGAGATTGGGGCCGTAATTGGTCAGGTACAGATCAAGATCTCCATCGTTGTCGTAATCTCCTACCGCCACCCCCATCCCGTAGCTGACTGAGCCGACCCCGGCTTCCGCGGTGACCTCCCTGAACTTGAGACTTCCCCCGGGGATCAGCTCGTTTCGATACAACCGGTGTCCCGGTGTCCACCCGGGACCTGGAGCAAACCAGGACTGGGAGGGGCTCTTGCCCGGTTCCAGCATCGTGCCCTGTACCAGGTAGACATCCAGGTCGCCGTCGCCGTCGTAGTCCAACAGGGCGGCTCCCGAGCCCACGATTTCAGGTATGAAGAAATTTCCGCCGGCTCCATTGAAGTGTTTGAAGTCCAGCCCCACTTGGGAGGCGACTTCCGAGAAAAGGGAAGTTGGTGTGGGCAGGTCTTGAGCCCCAAGAGATGTCCAGGCAGAGGTTCCCCAAAGCAGGGTGGCCAGCAGCCGGCCCGGAAAGCCCGCCAGCTCTCTCATGGCCGTTCGCCTGCTTGCCGCAACTGCTGCAGGAACCTCTCCAGGTCAGCCGCCAATTTACCCTTTCCCACCGAAAGCGCTTTTTCTCGGGCCTGTGTGGCGGATTCAACGGCTTTGTCCAGATCACCCAGGCGGGCATAGCTGTGGGCCAACAGGTACAGGTACACGGGAGTCCTCTCATCCTCTGCGGTCAGAGTCTTCCGGAAATGGGGGACGGCTTCCGCATCCCTCCCCTGTTTCTGAAGCAGGAGACCCAACTGAAAATGGGCTGTGCGGTAATCCGGCTGGTTTTCGATCGCCTGCCGAAAATGGTGCTCCGCACTCTTCAGACGCTCTTCCTGGGCCAGAATCGCCCCCAGAAGGTAGTGGGATTCGGCGTAAAAAGGATCGATTTCCAATGCCTCTCGAAAGGCATCCGCAGCTTCCCGGTTTCTCCCCTGAAGTCGGCGGAGCAATCCCAGGTTGTGGCGAATTTCGTGAATATCGGGATCAAGCTGGAGGGCCAATTGACAGTGGTGCTCGGCTTGGTCCAACCGATTCAAGAGCAGTTGGGCCAGGCACAGGTTGGCGTGGGCCCGGGCGTAATTCGGATCTTCCTTCAGAGCCCGTTGATATTCAACGATGGCCGGTTCGAACCGGCCCTCCTCTTGAAGCCGAAGACCCTCCTTGAAGTAATATTCCGCATGGGATCGCAGGGCGGCCACCTTCTTGAGCAGTGGATCATCCAACTGCGGACTTCTCTCCCGATTTTGTTGAAAGAGCCGTATGTTTTCTTGAAATTTATCCAGCATTCCCACCTGTCGATAGGCTGTTGCCAAAGCGTAATGGGCCGCCCCATAACCCTGAGACGATGTCAAGGCTCTGCGGTAGCTTTGAATGGCGGCTTGCCATTGACCCATGGAGGACTGAACCCGGCCCATTCCGTAGTGCGCTTGCGAACAGTCGGGATGTTGCTTCAGCACTTGCTGGTAGATGGTTCTTGCTTCCTCCTGATTGTGGGTCGCAAGAAGGAGTTCGGCCAATCGGACACGGGCGGGAAGATAGTCCGGGTCAACCGTTCTCGCCTTGCGCAATATGCCGATAGCCTCGCTGGTCTTCCCCTCGGCTCCGCGCACGACGCCCAGGTAGTAGGGCCAACGAAAAGTTCCTGATTGCAGCAAGTCGCTTCTTTGATAAAAGACTGCTGCCAGCTCAAATTGGTCGAAGGCGTGAAAGGTCATTGCCAAGCGACCGTTGGATTCCACATCGTTTGGAGATTCCATCACCTTGGCATAGGCTTGCTGCAATTTGGGATCGAGAATCTCCCATTGCCGGGGCAGGAGTTGAGGAATGGGTGGAAGATCCTGGCCCCGAAGGTCTGAGGAAACCAGGAGAAAAAACACGGCCGGTGCGGCCCAACGGCCCATTGTTCGGATTGTATTCCGCGTCGAACACTCGGTCAAACGAGGCCCAGAACAGGCCAAGGATGGAGTTGGCCCAGAGCAACTGGAACAAGACAGGCGGGATTCTCCATTTGGTCTTTTTGCCCTCTTCGCACGTCTGCTAGCATTGGAGGATGGTGTTGCCTGCCGGGCCACGCTTGTCACGCCAGATACGAATTTCTGTCCTTTTCGTTTTCTTCTGCTTCGGATGGTCACAATCGTCAGGGCAGAACACGGTTTCGGAACTCCTTCAAACAGGCCAGTTCGTGGAGGCCCGTAAAATACTTTTGGAGCTGGCTCAAAAGGATCCGGGCAACGAAGATCTCCAGGCACTTCTGGGGCAAATCGCCTTCAGTTTGAAAGAGTACGGGGAGGCTGCAGAACGCTTCCGGAAAAGCACCTCGAAGCTTTCCACGAACCCGATTCTACTTCTCAACTATACCGAGTCACTACTGCAGACCAAGGCTAATCCGGCTGCTCTTGAAGCTGTGGAACGATTGCCCGAAAACCACTTCATGGCCCAGTTCGAGGCGGGTTTGATTCTGGCTCGCTTCGGCGAATTCACGGCTGCTGAAAGGCATTTTCAGATGGCCCGAGCCGGGCATCCGGACCCGCTGTCCGTGTCTTACAACTTGGCCTTGGCGCAATACCGTCTGAGGAAGTTCGAAGAGTGCGCGGCGACGCTCGAGGAATTGCGTCGCGGCTGGACCATTTCCAATTCTTCAGATCCTCCGGAGCACTCCTTGGCTCAGAAACAGGAACGAATCCTCGATCTATTGTTGCTGGCGAAAAAAGAGGCGGCAGTCGACATGCTGCGAAAGTCGATTGACCGCGATCCTGGAGATGAAATCAATTACCTGGCCGCTGCCGAGCGTCTGGTCGAGGAAAACAAGCTGCTGCAGGCGGTTGGATTGCTGGAGAAGGGTCTGGAACAACTCCCGCACTCTTACAGTCTGCGTTTCAAACATGCTCATTTGCGATATTTCCTGGCTCAATACGGGATGGCCGAATCCGAGTACCGAACGGCTGCCAAGCTACGACCGGACCTGGACATTCCGCGAGTGGGTTTGGCTCTGGTGCTGATGGCGACCCGGCAGCTTGACGAGGCTTCCACTGTCTTGCAAGAGGTGCTGCAACGAACCCCTCTCAGTTTTTATGGACATTATCTTCTGGGAGAGATGGCTATTTTGGGCGGGGTTGCCCCCGGAAGTCAGGTCGAATCGAAAGCCGTGGAGCACCTGAAACAGGCCACTGCGTTGCAACCGGATTTCTTTTTTTGGGAAGGATCATCTCCCGTAGCCCTTGCACACACCAGCCTGGGTAAACTTTATTTGAAAAGAAGCGACCCCGCCTCGGCCGTTCGAGAGTTGGAAAAAGCGGTTCAACTGGACCCGGAAGCGACTCCGGCCTTCTATCAGCTCTCGATTGCTTATCGAAAGTTGGGTAATAAGGAAAAAGAACGCCAGACATTGGCCCAGGTCCGTCGTCTCAATCAACAAAGGCGTCAACTGGGGGCCAGGGAAGCGTCGAGGCGAGCGCTTCAGAAAACCCGCCTGGGAACTGGTCGTCCCCCTGGTTAGAGCTAGCTGGGCCAAGCGCTGATTACTGAACTTCCCACCGAATGTCACCCGAGTGGCTCTTTATTTCGTGATACTGGCGTGGGGCCATGGTCCCATCGTCAACGCCGCGAACTGTCTTTTTGCTGGAACTGCTCCAAGAGACCTCTAGCTACAGCCTGATAGATAGCGACGTTGTGATCCCGCATCCGCGGAGTCTCAAAACCGCCGGCCGTCTCCATTGGCGTTCTCGCGTCCCGATACACTGGCATATGACAGTCAATGCAGTTGCCTTCGATGGTATCCCCCAAGGTTGCGGCCATCCCACACACGTGGGGCTGGTGGCAGGTCATGCAACGTCGAGAAAATAGTTGCAGGTTCCCCCGCTCCAGGTGGTGCGGATCATGGCAAGTCATACAGGTCATTGATCCACTCTCCTGAAAACATCGGGAGCGGCGAAGACGATCGGGTTGATTGGTGGTGTGCACGCCTCCGCTGTTCCTGGCCCGAAGGCTCTCCACGGCAATGAACGCCTCAGGTCCCTGGCCGGGTCTGAAAGAAAAGGGACCGTTGCGTGGGACCAGGTGACCCGAATGACACTGGGCGCAGAGTGTCATCTGGAGTTGCCGGTCGAGTTTTCCGGGATGGACGATATGGGCAGTCGCGCCGGAGTTGGATCTCTCCAATGGGTTTTTCGAATGAAGACCTCCCGGACCATGACAGCTTTCGCAGGTGACTCCCAGCAAGTAATGGTCCTGGCGATAGACATTGCTCAGATAGGGCCGCATAGGGTCTTCTTCGCTGACGACCTCAAAGAAGGTGGCATGGCATTCGAGGCAACGCGGATTAACCGGGCGATCAAAGTACGCTTGCCCATCCGGATAGCCGGGGCTGTTGATCCAACGTTTCGCTTGAGTGAAATAGGAAACCGGCAATTGAAAGAGTTCGCTGCCTCGCCAGTAGAGATAGGTCTGGCCCATTTTTCCCGATCCGACGACGATGTCCGTGCGCTCGGTCCGCGGGACAATGCGACCTTTTTCCCGGGACCAGGCGGTTTGAAAGAAGCCGTCTTCCAAAGCGCGCATTTCGAACCAGAGATCGGGATTGCGGGTGCGAAGCAGGTTTTGATCGGGCGCAAAACTGCCGAGTATGGAATTCGCTTGAGGAAGTTGGGAGGTGAGGTAGTGGGAGGTTTGGCGAAAGCTATCAAAGATGGGTTGATGACATTTCCCACAGGTCGAGGCGCCGGCATAAAAAGAGCGATTGTCGCCGGAAGGCGCCGCTACGGAAGAGGCTGGTTGTTCCGGCGGGAGCAGCGGTGGGCCGGCAACCGTTTTAACGAAGAGGAGCGGAACCAGGAGTCTGATCAAAGAGCCGGAATGGGAACAACCCACCTTTTCCCCCAACTCTCCAACAATGGGGATGATGACCTGGCTCCCGACAGAATTGATGCGAAGTCACCAAACTACGCCTGTCGGACGATCCGGTCGTGGACCGCTACAAAAGCCCAAGTCGGGTCAGGGACGGTCAATTGTAGAGGGACTTACTCAGTCCCGCCACCTCGTTTTAACCAGCGGCGAGACTGAGCAGATGGTTCTTCGTCAGAAAAAGAACTGCAGTCCCAACTGGGTTTGGCGTCCAGGTTGAGCAGCCGTAATGCGATTGGTCGTGCAGGGCGCAGCGGCCGGACAGACGCTTGTACTCGGATCGTTGAAGTTGGCGCGGTTCAGGAAATTGAAGAAATCGGCCGTAAAACGAAGCCGCTTACCCTCCAGGATATGGAAGTCCTTCATCAGGGAGAAATCAACGGTCTGGGACCCGGGACCTTCCACGATTCCGACACCGGCATTGCCAAACACGAAGGGCCCGGGATGAACGAATGCATTGATGTCCCACCAGGCTTCGATCGTCTGCGGTCCCTTGCCGTTACGTAACCGGGTGGCGCGTGAATTTCCCCCGAATGAGCCCGTCAAGTTGGGCGATGCGTAGAAGTTCAGAGGAACCCCCGATTGGCCAATAAAGGCGAATGAGGTGTTCCAACCCCCTAGTATTTTAGCAATGGGTCCATCAGCGAGAAAGCTGCGATTGGGTCCGAAGGGCAACTCGTAAGTACCCGCCACCACGAAACGCAGCCGTCTCGAAAGCCAGGCAGGCCCCCTGGCGGAAGCTCGATCGTAGACGTTGTGTCGCCCTTCACGATTGCCCAGGTGTTTTGACCAGGTGAAATTGGTGAGAAATGCCAAACCGCCTCCAAACCTCTTTTCCGCCTTGAGCACCATGGCATGATAAGTGGCGGTCTTGTCGGGTACCGAGATCTGGTTTACGGCGCTGTATTGCGGATAAGGGCGGTCGGCCTGTGTGGCGTTCGGCCCCATCAATTGCGGTCGCAGCTGGTTCAAATTGTAGCTCCACTCGCCCAGGTTCCTGGTCAGGTTGCCGATGTAGCCGGCTTCGAGCACGATGTCGTTGATTTCGTGCTGGAGGGTGAAACTCATAGCGATGCTGTAGGGGTTCTGGCGCAATTCGGGACAGCACAGGTATTCGGCGCCCAGAATAGCCGGTTGCCCAATCTCAACCGCTCCGAATCCGGGTTGCAGCTCGAACACCGGTATCGCTCCCACACCGGCCGCAAGACCTGGAGTCGCCGGAGTGACTCCAAAGTCGGGGCTTCCCAAGTCCTTGCTGACGGTCACATCGCCGCGGCCCGTCCGGGGAGTTTGCCAAGGGTTCATGCCGATCATGGGCTGCATGTAGTAAATGCCGGCCCCGGCCCGCACCACTGTCTTGCCGCCCCCGGGGTTCCAGGCGACTCCCAGGCGCGGGGCAAAGTTCGATTTTTGCGTCTCATAGTACTTGTCGGGGTAGAAGAAGGCGCCCGGGCAGTTGCAAACGGGGTTGATCGCATTGAGGTCGAAAGAGCTTATGAGGTTATTTCGCTCTCTTAACGGCGTGTCGAAGTCATAGCGCAGCCCCAGGTTCACGATCACGTTGGGACTGACCCGCCAGTCGTCCTGCACGAACATCCCCCAGTACCAAGTGCTGAAATTTCGTTGGGCAACATTGGAAATGCTGACGGCGTCCACCCAATCCAGCAGCAGAGAAGCTACGGAATCCCCGCTGGCGGCGTCAAAAGGATGGGCGGCTGTGGCATTGGCGGAGAAATTATACCGCCCGGAGGAATTGCTGGCTTGGAAATACGCGTGACCGGAGCGTCTCGTCTCGATGCCGACCTTGAATGAGTGGGCGCCTTTCAGCCAAGTGGCGGTCTCGCCAAAGTGCAGCCCGCGTCGTGGATTGATCGCAGCGCCACCGCCCCAGCCGGCACCGGGACCGTTGTAGCCGGGTATGCCAACAAAGGGAAAGTGGTTGTTGCCGCCGTAGGTGGTCGTGGCCGGGACTTCAGAAGGAACCGTGATTCCTATCTCTTGCGGGAAACCCAGACCCTGGGAAAGAGGCCTTGCCCATTGCGACAACTCGTTGTAGGACTGGCGAAAGTCAGAGATCACCGAGGGACTGAAGGTATGCGTCCAACCGACCGCTTGGTTGAGCTGGTCGAACCTCATCACCCAGTCATCCGGGTCGGCCGGATTCCGTTCGGCGCGCTTGGCAATGGCGTCGTCGGGAAGCCGGCTCGTGTCGAAGCCGGAGGGTGGAGTCCAGGGTCCAATCGATTCACTGACGGATGGATCGGAAATAAAGCGAGCAAAGATCTTGTCGTTGTCATCGACTTGCCAGTCGACACGGGCGGTCCATCCCCACAAGGCCAAGGGGTTGGCTGTCAGCCCCACGAAGTTGTTGGTTCCGGAAGGGTCGTCAGGGGCCCGGTTCCCTAACGGAAGATAGGACAGAATCGCCTGTGCCTGGCGGCTGATGCGGTCGGCCGGGATGATGTTGTTCGGAAAAGGAGTTCGGCTGATCGTTCCGTCCGGATTTTCAACCGTGGTGAGCGGATCATAAATGGTTCGCAAACTCCCGTCAGAGTTGAACTTGCCCGAAAAATCCCCCCGCCTCTGGGCCTCCGTGGGGAAGGTGTGAAACCTGGAGCCGGTTGGAGTAAAGGAGCGCTTTCCCGAACCACTGACCATGAAGTGAAGTTTGTCTTTGATGATCGGTCCGTCCACTTCGAACCCGTAAAGATGTTCCCGGAAAGGGTCTCGCTTGGCAGCGAAGAAATTGCGAGCGTCCAACGCTTTCTGACGGTGAAACTCCCACACGGAACCGTGGTAACTGTTGGTTCCCGACTTGGTGGACATGATCACCAGGCCGCCGCCCCCTCCGTTGTACTCGGCCTTGAAGCTGTTTTGCACGATCCGCATTTCCTTGACAGTGGCTGTTCTGGGACTGGTGTCCGGGTTGCTGTCGTAGGCGCGGCCGCTCATGCCGTAGGCTCCGTCGACATAGATTTCCCCAGCTTGGTAGGGAGCTCCGTTCATGCTGTAATAGGTCGACTGGCCGGGTATCAGGCTCCAGGTTCCGCGATAAGAAACAGCCGCTGCATACTTGATCATGTCGAGAGGCCGTTTTAATACTTGGGGCAGATCCTCGATCATTTTCTCTTCGAAAAAAGTGCTGACCTTTGCCGATTCCCTTTCCAGGGTCACGCCCAGCGCCTCCACCGTTACCTGGTCGGCGATTTCACCAATTTCCAGGGCGATGTCCACGGTGGTGATCTTCATCGTTTCCAGCGTCGTTTGCACGACCGTGGTCTTGAAGCCGTCCAACTGGGCACTGATTCGATAGGCCCCCGGATTCAGCTCGAAGACGCGGTATAGCCCCGTGTCGGTCGTGATGGCCGTTTTGTTGACGCCGGACTCGGTGCTGGTGACGGTGACGGTGACGCCGGGCAGAACTGCGCCCGTGGCGTCCGTGACCGTCCCTGAGACTTCGGCGAAGCGCTGTGCCCAGGCAACCGAAGAAAGCAGCGAGAAAGAAAGCAGAAAAACAACAACCGTCTTAGACTTCATGGTCCTCACTTCTGTTAAAAAAATCGGTTGAAGGATTAAGGTGTGAGCAGAAAACCCGGCTGAACCAACCGGGGCGATAAATTTCTTCGGTCGTCACCGCGGGCCGCACGACTTCCCGGGGGGCTCCGGTTCCAGGTGTCCCGATACTGCGAGAGGCTTGCCGAGGGATGATCAGGATGTGGAGCGGGTTGGGATGAGCAATGACCAACGACCGAGCCACTGGTGGCAAGAACGACCCCCTACTAACGGTTCAGGGCGGTGTGCCCCCCCCGGGTCCCCGTCGTCATCTTTCGGACTAATTGAATGGCAGGTGACCCGATTGAGTGTATTGAGAACAGGCTACACCTGCCGATCGCAGGAATGCAAGCATCGGAGAGACAAAATTCTCGATACCTTATACTGGGTCGATGAGGCGAGTTCGATTCTCGCTATTCGTGGCCATCCCCGGTTGGTTGATTCTGTTCTCTCTCGGCCTGGCACAGCCGGTCTGGAAACAGCATGCACTTGAACTGCTGGAACGGGGTCGGGTGCAGGAAGCACGCACGCTGCTGCTGGAAAGGTTAGGGCGGGAGGCCGAGGACGAAGAGGCCCAGGCTCTGCTGGGACAAATCGCCTTCAACCTGAAGGATTATCAGGAAGCAGCCCTACGCTTTTCCAAAGCTCCCTCGGTGCTGCAGGCGAACCCATTGTGGCTGGTCAACTATGCCGAGGCGTTGCTCGAAACCAGACAGGTCGGGGCAGCCAAACGTGTCGTGCAAGGGGTAGCGGAGGACAACGCTATTGCCCAGTTCGAGACGGGTCTCCTGCTGGCGCGTTTCGGTGAGTATGCCGAGGGCGAACGCCACTTCGAGCTTGCCCAAGCGGGCTATCCCGACAAATCCGCGGCGGCCTATAATCTGGCGTTTGTACAATATCTTCTGGGTAAACACACTGACTGTACCGATACCCTGGAGAACATTCCGCAACGATACAAGACCGGTGATGTCTTCAACCTGCTGGCGCTGGCCTATTTGGAGCTCGAAGATTTCCAAAAAGCCTGGCAAATCCTGCAGCAGGCAACCCGGGACTATCCCAGCGACGAACGCAATTACGTGGCGATCGCCCGGCTGGCGACGGAGGCAGCCATGTCGCCGGCAGTGGCCCTGGATTTCCTGGATCGGGGGTTGGTGCATCTGCCGGATTCCCACGTCCTGCACATCCAACGTGGCTACTTGAAGCTTTCCCAGGGTCGCTACCGCGACGCGGCATCCGACTACGAAAAGGCGATTCAGCTACAGCCGAATTCGGAGATGGCCAGACTGGGACTCGCATTCGTGTTGGTGGAAGCTCAGCAACATGATGAGGCAACGGTTCTTCTCCAGCAGGCACTGCGGAAAGACCCGGAAAATTTCTATGCCCACTACCTGCTGGGAGACATCGCGATGACTCAAGGGTCTCCTCCGGGTACACCGGAAGAAGCAAGAAGTTTGAAACATTTACAGCAGGCGACGGCCTTGAAGCCCGACTTCGTTCTTGCCCGCATCAGCCTGGGAAAACTCTATTTGAAAAGAAACGACCTGGACTCGGCCATCCGGGAGTTGGAGACGTCGACCCGGCTCGATCCCCAGGCAACGACGGCCTATTATCAATTGTCGATCGCCTATCGGAAGGCCGGGAAAAAGGAAAAAGCTCTCGAGGCCCTCCAACAGGTGCGACGCCTCAATCGGGAGGAACGCAAGCTGGGAACCGACCGATTCCTTTATCGCAAGCTCAAGAGAGGGGCGGCCCAACTCTACACACCCCGTTAGGTGAAAAGATGGAGTCAAGGTATTCTCTCGTGGTTTTGACGGTGCTGGTGCTGAGTGGATTCTCCAACCATTTGATAGCTCAGGCGGCGGCACCGGAACCCCAACAAACACCCCAGCAGCCAGCTCAAGACGAGCAAGAACCGGTGGCGCCTGTCCGCGTCGTCGGAGAGGCGGGAGAGAAAGCAGAGTTCGATGCCTGGCAAAGCGTGGAACGAGCCGGGAGCCTCTCGGAAAAGGCCAAATTGGCCACGAGGTTTCTGGAGGGCTTTCCGAACAGCGGGCTGACGGCCTTTGCCCATAATGTCTTGGCGGACGCGGCTTATCGGCTGAATGATGTCGACAATTTTATCCTGCACGCCGAAAAAGCCTTGCTTGAGTTGCCCGAAATACCTCAATTGCTGGCCCCGCTGGCCTACCTCTATTCCGAAAGACGCCAGGCGGCCAAGGCGAGCGAGTACGCCAATCGGGCCCTGCTGTTGTTGGAGAAACTGGAAAAATCCGGCAACATGACATCCTCCGAATGGGTCATTCAAAGGCGGGGATTGCGTGCCGACTCCCACTATGCTTTGGGTCGCGCCCACTTGGAGCTTTGGCAGCAATCGGTCGGTTCTCCCAAGGAACTCCGGCAGGCGGTTGAGCACTTCAGCAAGACACTGAAATTGGATCCTGAGCATGCTTACGCTGCCTTCCGACTGGGATTTGCGCAGGGAAACTCTCGCAATCCCAAGGCTGCAGTGGCCGCCTATGCCCGAGCCTCCATTCTGGAATCACCGGCTGCCGAACGATCCAAAAATTATTTGGAGCAATTACATTCGATCCTGCAAAAGGCCCGCGATTACGAATGGGCTGAGAAGAGCGTTGAGGAAATCCTCGAAGAGGAACGAAGACGCCTGGCGGCGGCACAGGCTGAAAAGGAGCAGGAACTGGCTCGTCTGGCGGAAGAGATCGACAACTAACCAATAGGAGATTTCAACAATGAACGTCAAGGTGGGTAGCTGCCCGGATTCCTGGGGCGTGTGGTTTGGGGAAGATCCGAAACAAATCCCCTGGCGAAGGTTTCTCGACGAGGTGGCGGAGGCCGGCTATGAGTGGATCGAACTGGGTCCTTACGGTTATTTCCCGCAAGATCTCAATGTCTTGCGCCGACAATTGAGCCGGCGGAATTTGAAGGTCACGGGCACTTTTCTTATGGCTCATTTGGAAGACCCGGAGGCATGGCCGGGGTTGGAGTCGCAGCTTTTGGAAGTCGGGGAGTTGCTGGCGGGACTGGGAGCGCAATTCCTTGTCCTGATCGATGACCTGCACACGGATTGGTTTACCGGCGAACGAATCAAGCCCGAACGCTTGGATGAGGATGCGTGGAAGCGCTTGATCGACACCACCCACAGGGCGGCAATCCTTGTGCGGGATAAATTCGATCTCCAGTTGGTTTATCATTCCAGCCCCGACTCCCACGTCGCCTTTGAAGATCAGATTGAGCAGTTACTGGAAGATACCGACCCCGAGGTGATCTCCCTGGGCCAGGACGTTGGTCATTTGGCCTACCGCGGGGTGGATCCGGTCGCCTTCGTGCGTAAGCATCACGAAAGGATCCCTTACCTTCATCTCAAGAGTGTGGACCCTGAACTTCGCCGGCAAGTGGTGGCTGAAGAAATACCGTTTATTCATGCTGTCGCCATGGGCATGTTCTGTGAACTCTCGAAAGGAGTGGTGGATTACATTGCCTTTCGAGATTTGTTGCAGGAAATCGACTATGACGGATGGGCAATTGTTGAACAGGACATGTATCCAGTGGCGTTCGACAAACCATTGCCGATCGCCAAACGAAACCGGGAATACCTGAAATCGATCGGAATCGGATAGTGGCCGCATAAATTTTGACCACGCCAACGCCTGTTTCCGAAACAGCTGAGCGGCAAATCAACCGCTAGTCGTCAACCGGCACAACAGTTTTCAAGCAATCATAGAAAGGGGTTCAGATGGAGAACGCCAACAGGTTCAGGGCCAAGCTGGAGAGTGGACAGATCCCGCTTGGCTGCGGAGTGACCTTTTCGGATCCTACCGTGACCGAGTTGATCTCCCACACGCTCGATTTTGCCTTCATCGACATGGAGCACAATGCCCATTCCCTGGAAACGGTTCAGGCTCACATCATGGCGACCAAGGGTAGCGCCGCCGCGGCGCTGGTGCGTGTTGCGTGGAATGATGCCGTCTTGATCAAGCCGGTGTTGGACATTGGGGCAGACGGAATTGTAGTGCCGCTCGTCCGCACGGTCGAAGATGTTCAGCTTGCCGTCTCGGCATGCTTGTATCCACCGGAGGGAGAGCGCGGATTCGGTCCGCGGCGTCCGATTCGATACGGCCGCGTCGGGGACGCAGAGTACTGCCGGCGAGCCAACCAGGAAATCGTTTGTATAGTGCAAATCGAGCACATAGACGCCGTCAACGTCATCGACGAAATGGTTCAAGTGCCGGGACTCACGGCGATCATGATTGGAGTCAACGATTTGGCCGGGTCAATGGGACATATGGGAAATCCTCAACACCCGGAGGTGCAGACCGCCGTTGAAACCGTCGTGACCACGGCACATCAAGCCGGCGTCTTTCCCGGTATCGGTCTGGCCGATGATCCCGAAGCGTTAATGGAGTGGACGGAAAAGGGCATCCAATGGGTGCTTATGGGCGTGGATTGGGCGCATCTGGCGCGTGCCATCGACACCTCAGCCGCCCGCCTGAGAGGGCACGCCAGACAAGAGTAGTGGATACGTTTGAATTTTCCGTAGGGGCGACCCTTGTGTGTGGTCGCCCTCTTCTCCCCTTAAAGTAGATTATTGGAACTCAGCTATTTCCCAAGCCTCTCCAAGAGGAGGCGGGCCTGCCCGTGATCCGGATTCAGCTTGAGCAACTGCTGGAGAAATTGTCTGGCCAACGCACCCTCGGCCTTCAACGAGTGCACCATCGCCAGGGTCAAGAGAGTATCTTCGGCTTGAGGATTCAGGGATAACGCCTGGTGCAACGACTCGATGGATCTCTCCAGATGACCGGCTTGAGCCAGGACACGACCGAGATTCAGGAAGGTTTCCTCCGCGGCAACACCCTTTTCGACTGCCTCCTCCAGCACGTCAATAGCACGCTCGAAAGCGCCTTGCCGCGACGCGACGATTGAAACCGCGTTGTAGGCGGTTTCGTTGTCTGGATCCAACTTCAGTAACCGCTCGAAGGCTTCTTCAGCCTGGGGCAACCGGTTCTGGAGGGCGTAAAGATTTCCAAGGTCCAGGTATGCCGGACCGAATCTTGGAGAAACAGCCAAGGTGCGGTTGATCGCTGCAAAGGCTTTATCCCACTCCTGGTCGCGCAAGTACATTTGGGCCAGGTGATAGTGGGAAAAGACGGCAATCGGAAACAACTCGGTTGCTCTTTCGAAGTACCCGATGGCCTCTTGTTTTCTTCCGGCGCCGGCAGCCAGGACGCCCAGTCCGTGAAGTGCCGGAACATAATCCGGAAATCGCTCCAGCACTCGGGAGAAGTGGATTTTGCCGCGTTCATGGTCTCCCCGGTTGGCGTAGATCAAAGCCAGATTGCTCAAAGGCAGCAACTGACCCGGCCGTCCTGCCAGCGAGCGCTCATAAGCCGCCACCGCCTGATCGATTTTCCCCGAAACTTCATAACCTTTTCCCAGTAGGGCGAAGGCCTCGGTCAGGTAGCGCCCGTCGGCCCGCTCGACGTACTGCTCCAACAACCGCATTCCCGTTTCCAACTGTTTGGGGCGTTCGCTCAGTTCAGCCGGAGTCGCATCCAAAAATGCCGCTCCCATAAAAAAAAGATTCTCGGTCTCGGACAGTGACGAGGCTGAAGCTTCCAGTTCGTAAAGGGTGTTCCGGCCCAGATCCGCCGGCACTTTGGCTCTGGAGTGGATACCGATTCTATGGTTGGTAAAAACGATGTGGCGGGTGCGTTGGTTTCCTCTCCGAAGCTCCTCGAACGAAATATCGGGGCTGTCACCGGTGGGGTCTCCGGATGGCATGTGGCAATGGGCGCAGTCCCCCTCAACTTCGACAGGTTTGTGGGTGCTGTTGAGATCACTCGCGACATGGCAGGAAAGACAGCGGGCGCGGTAGAAATCGGCGCTCTCGTCATGAGAGACCTTCCGGTGGGGATCATGGCAGGTGGTGCAAGTCATGGCG
Organism: Acidobacteriota bacterium; assembly: GCA_965231825.1. Taxonomy (GTDB): domain Bacteria; phylum Acidobacteriota; class UBA6911; order RPQK01; family JAJDTT01; genus JAJDTT01. Next base: position 2,087,517 of record OZ246889.1, read on the forward strand.
CCGCCGCTGGCTTGAAAGCATTTCGATTCTTCCATCAGATCGCCATGCTGCTTCACCATGTCGAATTGTTTGCTCTTGTCGTCCACACCGCGAAGCTTGAAGCGGACTGCGTAATCCGAGAAAGTCTCTCCCGGCCGATAGGAGAACGTTCCCCGGCCTGGAACGATGACTCTGGTTGCTACGCTGTAGACATTGGTCTCCAGGTGGCATTGGTAACAGAGATCTCTCTGAGCCTGCTTCGAATCCAGCCCGGGATGGTAAATCGCCTTCTTGACCTTTTCCGCCGGCGCTCCCTCCGAGATCAGGCGGACGTGTTCGCTGCCCGGTCCGTGACAACGCTCACAACCGATGCCGGCCGGAAGAGGGTTGGGAAAATAGACCTCGTCCTCGGACCTTTGCGGGACGAGCCGAGGGTAGGAAGTGTGACAAAAAAAACACCCCTGGGGTATGGGGCGGGTGAAGTCGAGATGATCGGGGACGTCGTAGCCGGGAGACATTCCCCAGCGTTGTTCCTGGGTGTACCAGGTGACGGGCAGCTTGGTAATCACGCCATTGGGATGATGATGAAAATAGGAGCGGGCATGATCACCTGAGCCCAGGATGTAGGTGACCTCCTCCTCATGAGTGTGAATGGGCTCGCCCTTTTTGTTCTTGAGGCTGCGACGCTGAAAAAAGCGCCCGTCGCGCTCGAGCATGGTGTAATAAAAACCCGACTTTTCGTGGAAAAAACTGTTGTTTTTTTCGTAGTCCTCGATCCTGTTCGCACGCACGGGGCGGGAGAACGAGCGTGCCATTGCAACACGTTGGTAGGAGTCGGTGATTTCCTTGTGGCAGCTAGCGCACGTATTTTGCCCGACATAGCCTTCGGCGTGCCGGAGCCCGGCTGTGGAGAGAGGTGTGTTCTGGGCGGTCGAACCCTGTGGAAAGAGCGCCAGAAGTACGGCTGGAAATACCAGGATGGCGCAGCCGGCGACGCCAGTTCCGATCAGGAATCGGCTAATGTTGAACACCTGTTTGTCATTGAATCTTGAATCGATCGCGGGTTCCGGCAGATTCTCTGGAAATGCCGTCGCGTACGGTCACTCGTAGCGAATAGTCGCCAAGCGGGAGGCCCTCCAAGTCAAGATATTGAACGAAAACCGCGCGCTCCGGTGAGAAATAGGCAAGATTCTGGCTGGCAGTGTCGGCGACATTTTTGACGATCTTCCCGTTTCTGCTGATTTCGTAGACGATCTCAGGGGCCGGTCTGGCCAGGGCCTGGTCTACCTGCAGGTTGTACACCTGAAGATAAACCGGTAGCGAAGCGGTGGAGGCAAACGTACGATTGACATTGGGGATCACTTTCAGGTCACCGAGCACGAACATCTGGATCGAATCCGGCACCGTACCGAGCTTCTGAATCGAGTCGGCCAGAATCAGAGAGGCGGCAAGTTGTTTTTCGTCATATTGGGGGGCCGGCAGACGAATCTCGGTTGAACCCATCCTTTCACCATGCAAATCTTCAAGGATCAGGGTCAGCTTGTAGAGGCCGGCCGGGGCTGCTATCTGATTCTGATAAACGGACCGTTCCGTCAAGCTCTTTTTGAATTCTTCGGCTTCGTAATCAATTGCCAGTTCCTGCTCGAACTCGGTCAGCATTCGGCCGCCGACACTCATCACGCGTCCATAGATTCGAAGGCGGCCCTGCTGGATTCCGGATTCCTCTTTAAAGGTCAGATCCTGATTGCGCACCTCGACGGTAATTGGAATCAACACCCTGGCATCGTCCAGTTTGATCGCGTTGCTGCTGATGTCGAACGGGAGATTGTGAAAAAAGACTCTGCTGTCGACCAGCTTCTGGAGGTCTTTGTAGCGAATCTCGGGAGCCTGCTGAACATCGAAGTAGCGCGCCAGGCGAGCGAAGGGACGATCCTTTGCGCGCATGCCCATGATCCCCTGAATAAAGGGGTTATGGGCGCTGGACGGAGTGAAATAAGGGCGTTGGGACTTGTCCATCATCCCCAGTTGTTCTGCCATGGTCAATCCGCCTTCGCTGTGGAGGAGCGCATCTTTCTCCTCCAAACCGAGCGCAAGACGGTATTCACCGGTACCTGACTGGTCGACAAATTCCAACTCGATATCGGACCCGATTCCTGGGATGTGGCGATAAATCCAGCGCTCGAAGGGATAAGTTGTAGTCGTTCCTCCTCCCTCGTAGATAAGCCTTTCATAGCGGCCGCCCGATGGACGCATTTCCCGGTCGTCAGGCGGACCCCAGAGAATGTAGGTCCGGCCACGATCCGTTCTCCACCCTGACTTGGCGCTGAAGAAGTGGTCATTGGCGTAGGCAATTCGCCGGTAATGTTCTTCCTTGAATTCATTGACCGCGGTGCGGAGATCCGAATCGCGCCGTCGCCAGAACTGTTCGATGAAGCGTTCCCGCTCGTCATCGTTGGTGAGTCCCAGGAAAACGTCTTCTTCCTCCTCGGTGATGATGTAGACGACGTCCTGTTCAAGCCACTTTCCAAAGTAATCCTGCGCCTCTTCCTGCAACAGGGCTCGATCGCGTTCCTTCGAAGGAGGAGCGGGTTGTTGAGACCAACCGGTCTCCACCAGTGCAGCAAGTGCTATAAAGGCGAGGCCTTGGCGCCCAATGTAACGTTTCACCTTCCGGCCACCTCACTTTGAGCTTGGGAAACTCGTTTTCAAAACGATAAGACTCCAGCCGAACGTCTGTCAAGCGGTCCCAATCTCGTGCTCCCGACAGTCCTGAGTGACGTAGGGGCACGCCTCGTGGGTGCCCTCTTCGGTCCAAACGGGTTCAAGCCACCTGGAAGAGGGAAACCTCAAGGGTCGCCCCTACGGGGATATTCGACCTGATTTGGGCGAACAGGTATCATCGGGACAATGCTGCCGCTTTGGACCTTGGGTTTGGCTTTCATTGCGGTGGCGACTCCGGAATCGCCTCCACCGCCCGAATTGGCCGAACGGTTGCTGGCAGCTTTCGAGCCCCGCGATCGTCACCGGCTGCTTGAGACCTACCGAGAAGCTCTGGCAAACCCGACGGATGGCGAACTCAATGGCCGGCTGGCAATGCTTCTGCACGGTTTTGGACAATATGAACTCGCATCCACGTTCTACCGTCGCGTCGGGTCCATCGAACCGTCCGATTTTCGCTGGCCCTATTATCTAGGGGTCGCCATGACCGCGATCGGGCGAGAGGCAGAAGCGATTCCTGCTCTGCGGAGGGCCGTCGAATTGGCGCCCGACTATCTTCCAGCTCAGCTAGGACTTGGCAAACTGCTTCGGACGGTGGGCGACTGGGATGAGAGCGGAAAGATTTATCGCGAGGTGGTCCGGCAGCATCCCGATTCTGCCCGCGCCCATTATGGACTGGGCCGGGTCCAGTTTGCTCGAGGTGAGACTCAGGCCGCCTTGAAGAGTTATCGGACCGCTTCCCGGCTGGCACCCGATTTCGGGGCCGCTCACTATGGGCTGGGCACTGTGTACCGCAGCCTGGGAGAAGCAGAGAAGGCTCGCCGGCATCTCCTCCTTTTTCAACGAAATCATGGGGATCCGCCTCCCTTGGCGGACCCGCTGTTGGATTCGCTCCGCCGGCTTCAATCAAAGGCGGAATACCACTACCTGCGAGGGCTGGGATTTCAGCGTAGAGCACAAATTTCCGAAGCTCTTGGCGAATTTGAGCAGGCTCTGAAAGAAGACCCCCGGCATGCCGGGGCACACGCCAATCTGTTCTTCAGCTTTCTCACCCTGGGAGACTTCGTCAAAGCGGAAGAACATTATCAAGCAGCGCGCAGACTCGATCCCCGACTTCACGAAATCCACCACAATCTGGGTATTCTACGAACACTTCAGGAGCGCCATCGGGAAGCTGAAGAAGCTTTCCGGAAAGCTCTGGAACTCAATCCGTTTCGGGCCGAGTCACATTACCTTTTGGGCGCCATTCTGGAAAACGGCGGTCAGGTGAGAGAGGCGGAAAAACGCTTCCGCCTGGCGATCGAGAATCGGTCGCAATTCATGGATGCCCATTTTCAGTTGGGGTTGCTGCTCCAGAAACAAGGGAGGGACGCGGAAGCGATCGGTCACTTCCTGAAGACCCTGACCGTAGAAGATGAGAAAACTCCGGTCTGCCTCTACGTGCTGGCTCACAGCTACGCCCGTCTCGGCAAAATCGATAAAGCCATCGACTCTGCCGTCAAGGCCCAGGAGAAGGCATTTTCCGTGGGGAAGCGTGAGCTGGCAGCCGATGTCGGAAATTTCCTGCGGAGCTTGCGGCAGGCAGGCAAACGGCAATGAGAGACGTGGCTGGCTTTCCGGCCCGGAGGTTCTGCCAATGGCCCGTGGGCCGGCTGCTCGTCACCCTGCTTTGGGGAGCCTCTGCTTGTCCGGGACTCGGGGCTCAGAACCCGTCCACACCAACTCCCCTTTTCTCGGACGTGGCTTCCCAGGTCGGCCTGGATTTCAAGCATTTCAACGGGGCCGGCGGCAAGTATTACCTGCCTGAAATCGTGGGCTCGGGAGCCGCCCTGTTGGACTACGACGGCGACGGCGATCTGGATGTCTACCTCGTGCAAGGCACGATGCTGGAACCGGGAAAGAGTCCGTCCCAGTCCTGGTTTGCTCCGGACCCCGGGTGGAGGCCGGGACACCGGTTCTATCGCAACGACCTGATCCCTGGCGGAAGTCTGACCTTCCGCGAGGTGACCGCTGAGACCGGAGTCGACGCCGTCAGTTACGGGATGGGGGCCGCGGTTGGGGACTACGACAACGATGGAGATCTTGATCTTTACCTGACCAACTACGGACCCAATCTGTTGTATCGCAACAACGGAGACGCCACCTTCACCCCAATGAAGGGAATGGGAGCCGAGGATTCCCGCTGGACCACCAGCGCCGCCTTCCTGGACTACGATCGCGACGGTGACCTTGATTTGTTCCTGACAAACTACGTTGGGTTCACCGTCAGGGGGAACCAGGTTTGCAGGACCGCCGGCACCAGGGATTACTGTTTTCCCACTGTTTATTCTCCACTGCCCGACCGGTTCTTTCGCAACGAGGGTGGGCGCCGATTTGTTGACGTGACAGAGGAGGCGGGGCTGACGGCTGCGTTCGGTAATGGATTAGGCGTCGTTTGCGCGGATTTCAATGTTGACGGGTGGATGGATATCTACGTCGCCAATGACGAGACTCCCAATCAACTCTGGCTCAACCAGGGAAACGGAAGCTTTGAAGAGGCGGGGTTGTTCTCGGGGACAGCGTTCAACGCCGATGGCAACGTCGAAGCCAGCATGGGGGTCACAGCCGCCGATTTCAACAACGACGGCAGCGAAGACCTCTTCATGACTCATCTGGCGCAAGAGACCCACACACTCTACCTGAACGATGGCGCCGCCGGTTTTTCCGACCAGACCAGTCGTTTCGGATTGACCCGGGTTCACAATTACACCGGTTTCGGCACCCAGTGGTTCGACTACGACAATGACGGCCATTTGGATTTGTTCATGGCCAATGGCGCGGTGCGAATGACGCGGCTGGCCGGACCGGCCGACTATGCGTACGATCAGATCAACCAACTGTTCCACAACGACGGGGACGGGAACTATCGAGAAACGACTGCAGAGGCGGGAGCGGCGCTGCAACTGTCGGAAGTGAGCCGGGGAGCAGCCTTTGGCGACATTGACAACGACGGTGACGTGGACATTCTGATCACCAACAACAACGGACCGGTGCGGTTGCTGTTGAATCAGATCGGGTCGCGGAATCACTGGCTGCAGGTTCAACTGAAGGGGGTGCAAAGCAACCGTTACGGCATCGGAGCCCGGGTGGGAGTACAGCGCCAGGATAAGAGAACGTTATGGCGCCGCGCGCATACCGACGGCAGCTATTTGAACGCCAACGACCATCGGATGCACTTCGGATTGGGCAAAGACAAGGAGGTCAAGGCAGTCATTGTCCGCTGGCCCGGCGGCAGCAGCGAGGTCTGGGAAGGGGTGGAAGCTGACCGGCTAGTCACGCTCCAGGAAGGTTCTGGAACACCGTGGAAGCCGTAGATGTTCTATCTGTCGCAATCGCGATTTCTTGGGGCGCTCCACTGCAGATCGTCATCGGATACCGGTTCCCTCACGGACGGAAATGACTCGGCGTGCCTGGACGTCTTCAAACCTTTGCCGGCTACCGCTGGGCCACTGGATCTCTATCCACTCGGCCCGGCTCTCCTTGCCGAGGCCGAAATGGACACGCAGGCCGTTACTTGAGTAGTAACTGGAGGCGCTCCGAACCTCATCGGTTTGGATTCGCCCTCCGGCGGCCACTTGAATCCGCGCGCCGACGGCACTGCGGTTGCTCCTTTCCCCTTCCAGTTCCAGGATCAGCCAACTGTTCTCTGAAGTGCTTTCGTTGATCAGCAACGAAGGGGTGTCATTCAGATTCACTGCGACGATATCCAGATCCCCGTCACCATCCAGATCCTCGAATGCGACCCCTCGCCCGGCCGCTTTGGCGGCAATTGCGTCTCCGGCTTGACCGGAGGCGTTTCTAAAGCTGCCGTCACCTTGATTTCGGTAGACCAATCGCTGTTGCCGATAGGTAATTTCTGAAGGGTGACGGTCGACTTCGGGATAAACGTGGCCGCTGGCGATAAACACGTCTTTCCAACCGTCGTTGTCAAAATCGACCAGACCCGTTCCCCAACTCAAGTATTGGGTGTCCTTCCCCAGCTTGGCCTGATAAGTCGTGTCGGTGAAAGTGGAGTTTCCGTCGTTGCGGTAAAGGGTAGAGGTGTCGTCGGAGAAATTCGTCACCAGCAGATCCAGGTGTCCATCCAAATCGTAATCCGCGGCCGCGACGCCCATGCCGGCTTGCTCTCTTCCGTTGTCGCTGAGTGCCACGCCCGAGACCATGCCCACATCCGCAAACGTACCATCCCGGTTATTCCGGTAAAGGATGTTGGGGGTGGTGTCGCAGGCGACATAAATGTCGGTCCAGCCGTCCTCGTCGAAATCAAGCGTGATCGGCATAAGGCAATAAAACCCTTCGGCGCGGGTGATTCCGCTCGCTGTGGAGACGTCGCTGAAAGTGCCGTCTCCGTTATTGCGAAACATGATATTGGCCGATTGCTTGAGCCCCAGCGGACCGCACATGACCGCGATGCCCCGCCACATGCAGTTGGCGCCGGAACCGGGCTCATGCCGGGTGGCTTCGGCGTAGTCCACATAGTTGGCTACGAACAGGTCCAGGTCGGCGTCGCGATCGTAATCCAGGAAGGTGCAGCCGGCGTTCCAACGCCGCTGGCCGCCGATCCGCGAGCTCTGCGAGATGTCTTCAAAGCTTCCGTTTCCTCGATTACGGTAGAGCGCGACCTCCCCGTAGTAGGTCACGGCAAGATCAGTCCATCCATCGTTGTCGATGTCTCCGACGCAGACCGCCTGTCCCCAGCCTGAGCGCTTTAGACCGGATGGCGTCGTCACGTCTGCAAAACGGCCATTCCCGAGATTTCGATACAACACATTGGAGGGAGGATCGCTGGAGGGGCCGTCCAACCTGGAACCGTTGACCAGAAAGATGTCAATCCGTCCGTCCCGGTCATAATCGAAGGCGGCGACCCCCGTTCCGGTCGTTTCCAGAATATAGCGTTGAGACTCCACGCCTCCGTAGACGATAGGACTATTCAGTCCGGACTCCCGGCTTCGATCGACGAACTTGATTGGAGCCTGGGCTGGGAGGAAGGTGTTGTCGATCACGAGTCCAAGGAGCAACGCCACGCCGATTCGAAAGAGTTTCTTGGTGGGACTTGCTTTTCGGTTGACGACTTCGCGCTTGTCGCTCACGTCTTGATGTGCTCGGCTTGACTGGAAGTCAGGACCTGCAAGTTGCGCCAACGAGCCGTGACACCTTGTCCGAAGAGTGAGTGCCGGTATTGGGAATCGAGTCCCGGCACAACGCCTCCCCTGCCGTCGGGAAGATCGTCCAGCAATGTGAAAATGGCCATGAGGACCCGGAACCGGGCGGGTAGAACGATTGGAGCCGAGGGCTCGTCGATAGTCGCGACCCAACTGACTTCGCGAACGATCCGGCCGTCCACCAGCCATTGCGCGTGATCGGGAGCCGCTTCCAACCAGCCATCCTCTCCCGGCTGATAACGAATTTCGTAACGATGCCACGAACCGGGCTCAATCGTCATATCGGTCAGGAGCGGATCGACCATGGGCAGGGTCGAGTCTTTGCCCGTGGGTGATTTCACCTTGAAATGTTCGCGTAACGCCACGATACGTCGATTGGAGGCCCCGAAGTTCAATACCACCCCGGTGGTGTTGTCGATCAACGCGATGGCCCCGTTTGCCAACTTGGGATTATCCGGATCCGCGCCGAAGGGGTTGGCTTCGGTCCCATTCACCTCAACGCAGAGGTCTACGGAAACGGAGAGACCTTCGCCCGTGGGATAGCGCCGATCGCTTACGAACATGGCTTTCACGTGGTCGAGAGGATTATCGAACTTGAGCGTAAAGGTCGGGATCTCGATCTTCAGCTCGGGCGTTTCTGACGTAGGAGGGGTCACGGTGGTTGTCGGATCGAGTAGCTCGTGGCCGTTCACTTTGGGAATGCTCCAGCCTCGGCCAATCAGAGGGGAGCCCGTCGACCAATCCGTAAAGTCACGGCCTTCCCCTTCCATCATGTAGGGAGGCTGTGGGAGCGCTCTCCAGACGTCGACCGTTTTGGGTTCGTTGGTCCAATTCAGGGGCCGGTAGGTCTCTTCGTCCCAGATCTGGTCCACCTCCAAGGTCAGCTCGATCACATTTCCGGCGGGGTCAGGGATGTATATGAAGATGTTGTGCCCGGGACCGTGGCGACCGGGGCCATAGATGATGGGAACATCGTTCTTCCAAAGATGATCACAGATCTTTTTCAGTTCGCTCCAGTCGGCCAGGTCATAGGCATAGTGGTTCACCTTGGCCTGGCCGGTTTGGAGGATGGCGACGCCGTGGTGCTGCTGATTGCACCGCATCCAGATGGCTGAGTCGTCCACGGTGTCCGAAACCCGGAATCCGAGAACATCCGTATAAAACGCGGCGCAGCGCGGAAGGTCGGCGGTCATGAATGTGATGTGGCCGAAACCAACCGGTCGGACCTCACGCGGTTCCAACGTTTGCTCCAGGGTTTGCATTCCTGCGTAGAGTTCCACCCTGTTTCCGTCGGGATCGCGATAACAAAGGCCGGATCCGTGACCCGGTTCGGAGTAGTCCCGGGGCTCGGGGCGGAAGCCTTGTGCCGCCAGCTCGTGCTCAGCTTGCTCCAAAGCCTCCTCATCCAACACTTCCAATCCGAGGTGATGTAAAGCGCGATCGCCAGGATAGATGGCCAGGCAGTGGTGGTTGCGGTTGCAGCGCAGGAAGGCGGCGCCGTTGTCGCGGTCGCTCGTCTCGAGCCCGACAATGTTTTCGTAGAATTCGACTGTCTCCTCAATGTTGGGGACGCTGATGCCGATGTGAGTGAAGTTTCGGACGCGAATCATGAAGCGTTCCTCACCTGCTCGATGACTGCTGCAAGATTCTGCTTCGATCTTCGTGTGCCCTCGGCAAGATTTTCCAGCGTACTGGCCTCCTTGCGCTCGTACTCAATGGCCCAGATTCCGTCAAAGGAGTCCAAGAGCGTGCCTATGATGGGAGACCAGTCGATCTCGCCCTCCCCGAAGGCCCGGTATTCGACGCCCCTGGGATTCTCAGGCGCTTGGGCGACGTCTTTCCAGTGCGTATAGACGACTCGGTCCTGCACCGCCACCAACGCCTGGAAGGGATCTTCTCCCCCAAAGGCGTAGTTGGCGGGATCAAAGGTCACCCCTATTTCCGGGTGAGGCACCATGTCCAAGAGCCTTTTGAGGCCGGCGCCGGTGGCCGAGGTGCCGCCATGGTTTTCGATTCCCACCCGGATTCCCTTGCCCTTCAAATAGTCGCCCAATTTGTTGAAGGCGATGGCCAGCGTCTCGTAGAGCGCGTCGGTCACCCGGTCAGGCGTCAGGACGTAGTGTTTGGAGTGGGTGAAATCGTGTTCGGTGAATACCCGAATCACCTGCGCGCCCAGGACCTCGGCAATGTCGACCGCCTTCTTGATCTCAGCGGAACGATCCTCGGCGACGTCACCTGCGAGACCGACCACGGCCCCACTTCCGATTGCAGTCACTTTCACGCCGGCCGCCGCTGCCAATTCCTTCACCCGGTCGAGTTCTTGGGCGGTGGCGTCCAACGAAACCCGGTTTTCGGCTTCGCCTTCATCGAACCATCCGGCGTCAATCTCGACCGCCGGCGTGCCAATCCTGCTGCAAGCCTCGAAAAATTCCGGAAAGCCGTACTCCCGGAAGCCGTAGGCTGCGTTCCCGAATCGGATCGGAGCTGCTGTATCTGTCATCGCCAAATCTCCCAGGAATGAAAATCCATGTCATTCGAGAATACAGGAACTCAGTTGCCATACCAGCCCAATCCTTCGGGAGCGCCGGCAACCGGCAAGGACGAAATTCTTGACCGCATGCTTACACCGGATGGACATAGCGGGAAATCTTCTTCATCGGGGCTTGGGCACCCTTGTAGAACTCCCTCAAATAGAGCGGATACCCTCTCCTGACAGGAATCTTGGCGCCATCGTCCGAGGCCATCAGTTTCCAGGCGAATTTGTCCGGCCGCGGCGAAATGTCCACCAGGGTATTCCCTTTGAATTGGCAGGTGTATTGAATCTCATAGGTGGGCGCGGTGTGATATTCCGTGGTTTCCACCATGGGAAAAGTCAGGGTCACTTCATCACCGGGCTGCAATCGATCCACCAAAACATAGTTCCCCGACCATGCCGGCAAGATGCCTTTCTGATTGACCTGGCACTGTACCGCCCTCGTGTCAGCCCAAGTGGGAATGCGCACACTCAGCTTTTTTGCCGACTTGATCTTGAATCCCACCTTGCCCTCGTAGGGCAGGTAACTGTCGATATCGACCCAGGGCGATGCCCGGTTCAAGAGCAAATTCACCTGGGCCAGACCGTGGTTGTATTGGACGATGGAATTCCAGGCTTCGTAAAGCCCCACAGGGGCGTTGGCGTTACAGCACATCGTCCACCAAGCGTGCAGCATGGTCGGATCGGAGACGGAAGCAAACCCGCCCAGTCCTCTTTCGATGACTCGCTCGCCGGACTCGATTTCTGGGTTGAGGGGATGCTCGACAGCGGTTTCAATGATTTTTTCGATCAGGTCGCGACGCAACAACTGGCTCTCGACCAGGTGATTTCGCACGTATTGGTCGACATCGTCCCAGTAATCACCGATCCCGGCCTGGCTCAGCCGGCAGGCGATATAGACCATGTCTCCGATCGAGCAGGTCTCACACACTTGAGCGGATCCCCCGTAGGCCCGCCGGTTGTTCCGTTGGATCTTCTCCAGGGGACCTAGAACCGCGGGAAAAAACCCAATGCGGCCGATCCCTGCATTCCGGGTGTATTCATAGAAATGGCGCACGAATTGCTTGGCCACGTAGTCGTTGGCAATGATGGCGTAGTCCACCATTCCCATCACACCGGTGGTCCGAGTGTGGAAGTGGCCTTCCCAATGAGCGTGCTCTGGTCCCGCCATCATGGTCGGTCCGTCGGAAGATCCCCACATGGCGGGCTTGAGCATGAAGCGCGCCGTTTTCCGGGCGAGCTCCAGCGCCTCCTCGTCTCCGCTGACACCAGCCCATAGGGAAAGCGCGCGCAACGGATTGCCGATGACCTGAAAATTGACCTTGTCCGGTTCCTCGACCGCCGGACCGGAGCCGCCTTTCCCGGTCGGCTTTTTCCCTTCACCCATGGCAGCCAGATCTTCGAATTCCTCCGCCATTGCCGCACGAACCAGGAAGGTCGGCTTATTGTTGGTAAACCAGGCACGTTGCTCGTTCTGCCGCGCCACCTTCTGCAGCCCCTCGGCCAAGTGCTTCCCGACTTTGAGCCACTTCGGGTTGTTGTCGAACTCGTGCCAGGCCATCAAGGCGACCATGAGCCGGGCATGGGGGAAGGGCCAGTAAACATCTTCTCCGTAATTGGGAAAACCCTCCCGGGAGGGCTTTCCGGCATAACGGAGCCACCAGAGACCGTTCTCGTCGATATCCGTGAGCAGAGCATCGACCATCCTGCCGTCATAATCGGCGTGGAGCGTACTGCCGCTCATCTTGCGCATCAGCGGCAAAACATGGATCGCCTTGGGCAGGCACGGACCACCGGTGTTGTGGGTGAAATAAGGTGGGTTGGTGTCAAAGTGGAGACACTGGAAAGTTTCGCAGTTCTGTTGGAGGTCGACTGCTCCGGTCAAAGAGTTGACTGAGAGCCTGGCCCGGTCCGCCAAATCCAGGGTGTCCGGCACGTTGGCCTCATAGGTGGAGGCTGTTGGCGGCGTACTTTCCTTAGCTCCCCGTGAACAGCTCACCAGTGCGCCGGCACCGGCGGCCGTGGCCGCACCCAGTTTGACAAAGTCCCGTCGGCCGAGTTCAGCCATGTTGCCTCCCTTTTTTCCGCTCACATCAGAACCACGGTTCGAGCCACTTCGCCCCGCTCGAGTGCGGCGTAGGCCTCGTTGATCTGGTCGAAAGAGTAGGTGCGGGTCACCAATTCGTCGAGTTTGAGTTTCCCGGCCCGGTAGAGATTCATCAACTTGGGGATGTCGATTCGAGGCCGGCTCGATCCATAGACCGATCCCTTGAGAACTCTCTCCTCAAAGATGAGGGGCATGATCGGTATCGACACTTCGGTTTCCAGCGGGGTGACTCCGAGGACGATGGCCTCGCCGCGCTTGGACAAGCTGTCATAGGCTTGCCGCACGGTTTTGGGAAGCCCAATGACCTCGAAGGCATAGTCCACTCCCCTCTGGTCGGTCAACGACCGGACCTGTTCCACCGGATCGCCCGCTGACGCATTGACCGTGTGCGTGGCTCCGAATTGCCGCGCCAGTTCGAGCTTGTTGTCCAAGAGGTCGACCGCGATGATCTTTTCGGCGCCCGCCAAAGCGGCTCCCTGGATCACGTTCAAGCCGACTCCTCCACTGCCGAAAACCGCGACCTGACTGCCCGGCTTCACCCGGGCGGCATTCGTCACCGCGCCGATTCCGGTAATCACGGCACAGCCCAGCAGGGCTGCCTGCTGGAGAGGGACGTCTTTCGGAACCTTCACCAGCGCTTTTTCCAGAATCACGGTGTATTCGGAGAAAGTCGACACTCCCAGAAAGTGCTTGATCTCGGACCCGTTGAGGGAAAAGCGGCTGCTACCGTCCAGGAGCCGTCCCGTAGACCGGATCTTCAGTCCCACGCCGCAGAGTGCCGGTCGAGCCGCAGTGCAGTATTCGCATTCGCCGCAACTGAGTCGCCAAAGGGGTATGACGTTGTCGCCAGGCCGGACGGAGGTCACCCCCGAGCCGACTTCGACCACGGTCCCAGCGCCCTCATGACCCAGGATCGACGGCACCGGGGCGTTCAAGTGTCCCGTCATCACATGAAGATCACTGTGACAAATGCCGCCGACCGCCATTCGCACCAGAACTTCACCGGCCCGAGGTTTCGCCACGTCAACTTCTCGAATATCGAGCCGTTGGCCCACTTCAAAGAGTATTGCCGCCTTAGCTTTCATAATTGGGAAAACTCCTTACCGCTGCGCAAATCGTTTCGGCTGGTTTTCGAAGACCACTTTCTGGTGACGTCAGGCTATCTACACCAGCGTGGCTCCCCCGTTTACCACCAGCGTGTGGCCCGTGATGAAATCGTTCACCACCAGACCCAAAATGGCCTCCGCAATGTCGTTGGGACAGGCCAGCCGTTGGAGAGGATTTTTCCTCCTAGCGGCGTCTGCAAGTGGCCTTATCTTGTCGATCCAGCGAGTTTCCACGACTCCGGGCGCCACGGCGTTAACGCGAATCGCCGGAGCCTGGCTGATAGCCAATGCCAGAGTCATATTGATAATTGCCGCTTTGGAAGCCGTATAGGCAATGGAACTTCCTCTTCCGGTGAAGGCCGAATCGGAGGACACATTGACGATGTGCCCGCCGTCATGATTTCTCATTGCGGCGATCGCTGCTCGTGAACAAAAGAAAGTGCCCTTGACGTTCACATCGAGGATCTTGTCCCAGAGCTCTTCGGTCATTCCTTCGAGATCAGTGGGGAGGACGAACTCTGTAGTCGCCGCGTTGTTGACCAGGATATCCAACCTCCCCAGCGTTTTCACGACTTTCCCGACCATCAACCTCACAGCGGCGTCGTTTGAGATATCGGCACAGACAGCGATTGCATGCGAGCCGAGTTGCCGTATTTCAGACACCGTGTCCTCAGCATCGGATCTGGAACGGGAGAAGTTCACGGCAATATCTGCTTCCTCCCGGGCAAACAGGAGGGAGGTTGCCTTTCCGATCCCAGTTCCTCCTCCGGTGACTAAAGCAACTTTTCCGTTGAGCTTACCCATCGCCTTGGCCCTTCCTCTTGAACCGATTCCGCCAAAACATCCCGATCGCTGCTGCCGCTGTCAGCCTTTACCTGCATTGAATCCTCATCAGGATTTGAGTCTTGACCACAGCCACTCCGGCATCTCGATGATGGAACTCAAACCGCCGTCCACCACCAAGGAGGCGCCCGTCATGTACGCCGACATATCGGATGCCAGAAACAGGGCGGCTTGGGCAATATCTTCCGGCTGGCCATTCCGGCGCAGGGGACACATTTGTCTGATCTTCAGACGATCGGCCTGGGAGAGACCTTTCCACAATCCGGTCTCCACCGCGCCCGGCAGAATCGCGTTCACCCGAACTGAGGGCGCATAGTCTGCGGCCAAGGAGCGGGTGAGAGCCAGCAAGCCCCCCTTGGAGGCTTGATAGGCGGCATGGAGGGAGTAGCCCCGGATGGAATGAACCGATCCCGTAATAATGAAAGCACCGCCACCCTGAACCACCATGGGGGGCAGGGCACAGCGGGCAATCATCCAGGTGGCTTTCAAACAGACGTCCAGGGTGCGGTCCCAATCCGCCTCACTCGTGTCTGACGCCGTCCCCAGCACATAGGCCGCGGCGTTGCTGTGTACGATGTCCAGGCGGCCATACCGATCCAGAGCGGACCCGACCATTGCCTCCACCGAGTCCATCTTTCCCACGTCTGCCTGGACAGAGAAGGCCTCGCCGGAACCTCTCCTGATGTTCCGGACCGTCTCCGCGGCTCCGGCGCCATCGATATCGGCAACGACCACTCTGGCGCCCTGGCTCGAGAACAATTGGGCAGTTGCCCGCCCGATTCCCGAGGCTGCGCCTGTGATCAGAGCGACTTTACCCTGCAACAACATGGGCGTCCTTCTCCTCGTCAAAGCGTCAATCCCTGGCGGAATGCGGAGTCCGGAGGCCAGTTTGCCTTACCTGAAGCCAGGGGGCTCTAATGGTGCAGCAATGTTGATCTTGTCCCGTTCCGACTTGCTTTCAGTTTGGTTAGATCCTGTTCGGAATTGTACTGTCGTTAATTGTGGAGACGCAAAAGAATGAGAAAAAGCGCTGACGAACTCGAGCAACTGGCGAGGGAAATGCTGGTGGCGGTCAAAGCCGATGAGGCCAACGCCGCCGTAGTGGCCAAGCATCTGGTGACAGCCAACCTGAGTGGCGTCGACACGCATGGGGTCTGGCACCTGCCGGGCTACATCGCCGCCATACAAGCTGGAGAGTTGGTTCCGGCAGCCCGGCCTGAGATCGTAAGTGAAACGGGCACCAGTGCTTTGGTCAGGGGCAATTGGACCTTTGGACAGGTGGTGGCGAAATTCGCCATCGAGAAAGCCATTGCCAAGGCGGCAAAGCACGGCGTGTCTGTGGTCGGTTTAGTGGAAAGCCACCATATCGGCCGTGTGGGGGAGTATGCGGAAGTGGCAGCCGCTGAAGGAATGATTGCGATGGTTTGGGGGGGTGGGTTTGGCGAAAAAAATCCAAGAGTGGTTCCTCACGGAGGTCGCGGCGCCGTAATGGGAACCAACCCCGTGGCCATGGGTCTCCCCGCCGGGAGGGAGCCCCGAATGCTTTTCGATTTCGCCACTGCTGCCTCGTCAGGAGTCAAAATCGTCAACGCCCAGCGGACCAGGCAAGAAGTCCCCGACGGTTGGATCGTCGATAAAGAGGGGAATCCCACCAACAATGTGGATGATCTCTTGGAAGGAGGGGGGCAATTGCCCTTTGGGGCGCACAAGGGGTACGCGCTGGCGGTGGCGGCTGAATGGCTGGGCCGGGTCTTCACCGGATCGGCCCAATTTGCCCAGGCCGATCGCGGGGGGCTCTATTTCAGTCATTCCGGCGCGGCCATGATGGTCTTCAGGGCCGACCTGTTTCAGCCATTTGCCGATTACGGGAAAAAGGCCGACCGGCTCCGTAAACGGATCAAGGCTGTCCCTCCGGCCGCAGGTTTCGAGGAAGTCCTGATCCCCGGCGATCCCGAACTCCAGGCCAGGGTCCTACGGCTGCGAGAGGGAATTCCGATCCCGGATACGCTATGGTGCCAGTTGGTTGATCTGGCAGCCTCACTCGGTATTTCAATCCCTGAGTAGGGAGTGGTTATCTCCCCAAACGATGCCCGGAATGCCGCCAGTCCCGGGCGATTTTCTCCAGGCTCTTGCCCTTGGTCTCGGGCACCAATTTCCAGCCGAAGATAAAAGCCAAGGCACAAGTCAACGTGAAGATCCAGAAAACTGCTGCTGGAGATCCGAAACGCTCCTCCGACAACTCGAGGAGAACCGGAAAGGCGTGAACACCGGAATAGTTGGCGATCCATAGGCACATGGTCGCAATGCTGACTGCCCGAGCCCGCACTCGGGTGGGCATGACCTCCGACATCATGACCCAGGGCAACGGGCCGAGACCAATGACGTGAGGCCAGGCGCACATCAACACCGCCCCAACCACGACATACCCGGTGAGGTTGAAGTGAAAGATCGCGCCGAGCAGCGTGACTCCGAAAACCATCCCCAACGCTGTCACCAGCCAGATCGGCCGGCGGCCGACGCGGTCCACAAGGCACATGGAGACGAGAGTCAACCCAATATTGATTCCGTTCACGATCGCGTATTGGAAGATGGCGTCGCTGGCTTCTTCAAATCCGGCTTTCTGCAGCAGGATCGGCAGGTAGGCAGCGACGAGACTCCAACCGGTCCATTGACTGAAGACGGCCAGCAGCACGGCTACAGTAAAGGCGGTCCGGATTCCGGGCTTCAGCAACTCGGAAAGGGTGCCGGTCTCCTCGGCCAGCGATTCCTGAATCTCCTTGATCAGTCCCTCCGCTTTTTCCCTTCCGTTGATTCGAGCCAGGACCCTTCGAGCTTCCTGGTAGCGGTCTTGCTGGGCCAGCCACCTCGGAGTCCGCGGTATCAGAGTCAATAGGACTCCAAAGGCCAGGATGGGGACCAGTTCGGAAGCAAACATCCAGCGCCAAGCCTCGGAAAAGGCAAGGTAATAGGCCACCAAAGTGGCGGAAAAGGCCCCGACGACGATGGCCAATTGGTACATCATCACCAGTCGGCCACGTAGGCGTGCAGGAGCAATCTCAGCCAGATACATGGGCGAGGCTACGCTAACGAGACCACACCCAATTCCGCCGATGACACGAAATAAATTGAATTGATCGATGGTCTCTGGCAACGCCGTGCCGATGGCGCTGATCCCGAACAGGAGATTCGCGATGATCAGTGTCCGCTTGCGGCCCAGCAGGTCACACAGCCGGCTTCCCGCGATCGGTCCGACGATGCAACCAATGACCGCGCTGGCTGTCGTGAACCCCAATCCCGCAGCGGTGAGGCCGAATTCCTCTTTGAGGAATATGACTGCCCCCGAGATCATCACCAGGTCGTAGCCGAACAGGAAACCGCCCAGGGCCGCTACGAACGAAACGAATACGACGTAGAGAAATCTTTTTTTCAACATGACATCTGGATGTCGTGCCCCATTTTCCCGATTGGTGGGTGGTGGCGGGTCACTCACTCGGTGGACATGCGGTGGCGATCCTTTTGTCCGGTGTCCTATTGGCGTGCTGGGCAGCTGGAGGTCGGCGCCTGAAAGACGCCGGTCCCAGTCGGCGCGTAAAACACGCCGCTCCTCACAACCCGAGGATGCGGGCGGTCGTGCCTCCCATGATCTGGGCCAAGTCCTCGGCGCCCAGGAAGCGGCAGTATTTCTCGATCCAGTCGCGGGACTGGCGGTAGGTGCAGAAGCGGTTCTGGAAGGGCATGTCGGTGCCCCACAGCAGTTGGCCGGGACCTACGTTTCCCACCATCGCCTCCAGCGCGGGCCACACTTGCCGGTAGGGGTAATCGAAGAGATCGCCGAGGCGCACCGGGAAGCTCACCTCCAGGTTGCATTTCGGATTCCGGAAGGGTTGCCAGATGTCCTGCGGCAGAGTGATTTGGTCCCCGTCCAGGAACACGCGCCACGGAAAGCCGTGGGTAAGACTGCACACGGTATCCGGGTAGCGTTCCATCCAGCGCATCAGGATTCCCAGTTCGTTGAGATACCCGTTGCGTTGCTCCTCCACGGACACCGCGTCCGGTCCCGTGCCCAGAGTGAAGAAGACCGGAACCTTCCAGGACGTGGCCGCCTCCCAGAATGGCCGATAGGGGCCGTCGTCCCAGGGAGCGCTGCTGCCCAGGTAGCCCAGAGGGGGAATGAACTTGATGGCGTGAAGGCCGAGCTTGTTGATGGCCGTGTCCAGTTCCCGGATGACGGCGCCGGTTTCCGATGGAATTCGCCATTCGTCCACCGGAGCCATGGAGCGCAGGCGGTCCGGATACAGGCGCACGCTGTCCGCCAGATAGTGGCTGTCGCGGATCAACATGGGATCGGTGTGCAGGAGTGTCACATCCACGCCGGCGTAGTCCATCTCGGCGATGAGGCTGTGAGGCGTAAATTCCAGGTTTCGCAGGTTGGGGGGATAGAACTGTTTCGTGTAGTCCTCCCCGTCAATGGTCCAGACAACCCGGCCGCGCTCGTGATCCACTCGAAAGTTCACGTCGGGTAGATCGGACAGGTTTTTGAATTCCTTCGGCGCCAGGGGCTTGGACGAGGCTGGCGCCCGGTCCCGTACTCTCCAGGCGGGTTGATGGTGTCCCGCGTGAGCCGCCTGAATCCAGGCCAGATGTTCTTGGGGACTGGCGTGTCCCGCCGGCGCGTCCCCGGGCGGAAACACGTAGGCGTGCGAGTCTACGATCATGGTCCTTACCTTTCTCGCCGGGTTGCCGTCTTCGGACCGGTCGCTCCCGGGTTGGCGGTTCCGCCTTTCGGACGTCTCGGTGAGGCAGGATCCGGTGAGGAGACCCGCCGCCAATCCGGCCGCCCCTTTGATGAAATCCCGTCGTTTGGGCATTGTCTTCATCCGGTC
The DNA here is from genome assembly GCA_965231825.1 of Acidobacteriota bacterium. Lineage (GTDB taxonomy): Bacteria > Acidobacteriota > UBA6911 > RPQK01 > JAJDTT01 > JAJDTT01. The sequence goes on from OZ246889.1 coordinate 2,106,887, forward strand.
GCTCCGAACCGGATCATATCCAATTCGCAGGGTAGTGGTGGAGTTCCGAGGATTCGCGCGCCTGCCGCCCCCCTGTTACGATGCTCTTCAGATGCTCGTTGGCCTTCACGAGGCCCGGAGATTCACATCCGCCCAAAACTGCTGTCGAATGCTGGGTGGGTATGAGTGCCGTACGGCATCATGCAGTGGAGCTACAAACATGCTTCTACCGAACAAATTACTGTCGATCATGACGCTGTTTCTGGTTGTGTCCTGTACCGAGACCGGAGACGATGGTCCCGCGACCAAGCCGGCGGCCGAACATTTGGAAACCGAATCTTCGGAAGCCATCTATCTGAGCGACCTGGACCGGTCGGAGCCCCAGTCCTCCCTTTCCCGGGAGTGGAAACATGGCGCCTGGCGTCTTGTCGACTACACCGCCGAACGGGATGCCGAAGAGATTGACATCCGGTCGATTCACGACGCGTTTCGGCAGACGCCCGATCCCGGCCGGACCTTCTCCGGGACTCTGCTGCTGGCCATGCACGACAGTCGAGCTCCGGAGATTGCCTACTCCGTTGACCGCACGGGCTGGCATCGAATCTACATCGGCATCTATCAGAAACCCTTCGAAGGGACCAAAGCCATCGACGTCAGACTCTCTCGGGACGCTTCTTTTGCGACCTTGGAAGGACACGAGGGAGGCAAGGATCACCAGGAAAACCGGCTGTACGAGGTCTATTGGAAGACGGCCGACCTGACGGGGCAGGACATTCATTTCCGCCAGATCACTTTTCCCCGAATTCGCGAAGCGTGGGTGGCGTTCGTCAAGCTGGTGCCGTTGTCGGAAGAGCAGGTCAGGGAGTACGAGGCGGACCGCCGCAACTCGGAACACAAACGGATGTTCGTCCACATCGATCCCGGGATCTCCAACGAATCCGGCGCCAAGGAGACTCTCCTCTCCCTTCTGGACCCGCTCCGCCATGGGGATGTGGCCCGGCTCTACTGGGAAACGGCCATGGGGGATCGGGTCTTCTATTCATCAAGTATCGGCAGGCATCCGACGGAGACTCGTGACCACGGAGATGATCCGGACAACCCCTTTTACGGCCGCGCCTACGACGGGGTCGAGTCCAAGACTTGGCGGGCCTACCGGAAAACCGGGGTCGAACCCTTGAAGGTGGCGGTGGAATTCGCGCATAAGCATGGCATCGAGCTCCATGCTGCCTACCGGGTGGGAGGCTTCCACTTCCCGGCTCCTCATTATTCCGAAACCAAGGGCAGCTTCTTCGAGCAGCATCCGGAACTGGTGTGCGTCGACCGCGAAGGCAACCCGCTGCCCCGAATCTCCTACGCCTTTCCCGAGACTCGAAAATACGTCCTGTCCCTGTTTCGTGAGATGGCGTCCAACTACGCCATCGACGGCGTGGCCCTCCTCTACAATCGCCGGCCGCCGTTGCTGGCCTACGAGGCTCCCATCGTGGAGGGTTTCCGGGCCAAGTACGGGGAGGATCCCCGGGAGTTGGATTCTCTGGATGAACGGTGGCTTCAATATCGGTCCACCTTTCTGACCCGGTTCATGCGGGAGTTGCGGGCGATGCTGGACGAAGTGGAGCGTGAACAGGGACGGAGCCGGTTGGCCGTGACCGCAGTCGTGTGCCGGCCGGGTGAGAACATCCTTCACGGCATGGACCTGAAGGCCTGGGTCCGGGAGGGTCTGGTGGACACGCTGATCCCCTATTCCTCGTCGGTCCGGCTGAACAGCTTCGTGCCTGCCTGGGATGATCCGAAGGACGTCGAGCACTTCGTGTCGTTGGTCAAGGGGACCGGTTGCACGCTGGCGCTCAACATGATGCCCCGGGCCATGACTTCGCGTGAGTACTACGACATGGCTTATCGCCTGTATCAGTCCGGAGTCGAACGCTTCTTCTTCTGGGACGGCCTGGGCCGGACGGGCAGTGTGGGCCGGTGGCGGCGGGCAGCTCGCATCGGGCACCGGTCCGAGGTGGAGGAATGGTTCAATAACGGAAAGCTTAGTCTCCTCCCGGCCGCGAGCCGCCTGTGGATTCTGGACGGATGGGATCTCAGATTGGAAACTCCCGGGTAGAGGTAAGAAGCATGATGGTACGCAGACAGTTCCTCGCATTCATGGCCGCCGCCCCGGTGATGGGCAAGGTCCCGAAGCGCGACGCCGGCCGGGTGGAGACCGTCTTCAAGACCCCCGGTCCCCACCCCAACGGTCTGCAGGCTACGCGGGAAGGCCTCTGGATCATCGACGGGGATGACGGCCGCGTCTTCCTCGTCCGCTACGAAGACGGCAAGGTCCTTCGCGGCTTCGAGACCGAGTGCGTCAAACCCAGCGGAATCACTTTCGACGGCGAGACGATCTGGATGGCGTCGACCTACAGCCGGGAGATCATTCGCGCCGACGCGTCCAACGGCAAGACGATCCGGAAGTATTTCACGCCGGGAGCGGGTGTGATCTACAGAATGCCTTCGGATGCGCCTCAACGCATGAGTCCGCTCCTGCCTCCCCGGGAGCCTTCGCCGAGCGGACAGCCCGCGGCCAGCGACTACGATGCCGGTCCCCGTGACGGAACCGGTGCTCACGGTCTCGAATGGCAGGACGGCAAGCTCTGGGTGGCGGTCCCGCCGTCACGAATGATCTACCGCATCGATCCGGAGAGCTGGATCGTCGAGCAACGTTTCCCCACCTCCGGCAACCGTCCGCACGGGATCGGCTGGGCAGAGAATTATCTGTGGTGCGCGGACACGAACCAGTACGCCTTCTTCAAGCACGATCCCGGCGCCGGCGAGATCGTCGAGAGGATCCAGCTCGCGGACGACGATCCGATACCTCACGGGATGTCCATCCGGGACGGCGTCCTGTGGTACTGCGACGACGTGGGCGTTGTCTGCCGGATGGAGATGTAGAGGGGAGACTTGCAGTCCACCCTGGTCGGTGCCTAAACGGAAGTTCCAGCCCTATTTCCCCCTAAAATCGAGCTAAGTGGTTGATTTGCTTACGGAACTGGTGTTGACTGGGTTTATTTGTGTTCCCATGTAATAGAGTGTCTATCATGTTGTATTTGAGAACTATATGATCTATACTAGTTGCCATGTACATCGACACTGTCCCCAACCGCAACTCCCGCCCTGCCATCCTCCTGCGCGAAGGCTGGCGCGAAGGGAAACGTGTCCGCAAACGCACCATCGCCAACCTCACCAACTGGCCCCACGACAAGATCGAACGACTTCGTCTCGTCCTCAAGAACGTCCCTGTCGTTCATCCCGATGAGCTCTTCGTCATCGAACGCTCCCTCCCCCATGGTCATGTCGAGATGGTGCTGCAAGCCATGCGCCGCCTGAAGCTCCCCGCTCTTATCGATTCCAAGCCCTCGCGCCAGCGCGATCTGGTCCTGGCCCTGATCATCCAGCGCTTGCTGCATCCCGCCTCCAAGCTCGCCACCACCCGGCTCTGGCACACGACCACCCTGGCCTCCGAGCTCTCCCTGCAAGACGCCGACGAGAACGACCTGTACGGGGCCATGGACTGGTTGCTCCAACGTCAGGACCGGATCGAGAAGAAGCTGGCCCGGCGACATCTGTCCGAAGGGGATCACGTCCTTTACGACGTCTCCAGCAGCTACTATGAAGGGCACACCTGTTCCTTGGCCCGGTTCGGCCACAGCCGGGACGGCAAGCGCGGCCAGCCCATCATCGTCTACGGGGTGATGGCGGATCGGGCGGGACGGCCGGTGGCCGTCCAGGCCTATCCCGGCAACACGGGGGATCCGACCACGGTGCCGGATCAAGTGGAGACGTTGCGCCAGCGGTTCGGGTTGAAGCGGGTGGTGCTGGTCGGGGACCGAGGGCTACTGACCGAGACCCAGGTCAAGCATCTGAAGCGCCATCCCGGACTGGGTTGGATCTCGGCCCTGCGCCATACGGCCATCCGCGAACTGGTGGAAACGAAAGCAGTTCAACTCTCGCTCTTTGATGAGCGTCACTTGGCGGAGATCCGGACCGAGGCCTATCCGGGCGAACGGCTCGTCGTTTGTCACAACCCGATGCTGGGGGAGTATCGGCGCCGCAAACGGGAGCGCCTGTTGGCGGCGACGGAGGAAAAGTTGGCCAAGATCGCCCGGGAGGTGGCCCGGCGCACCAAGACGCCCTTGTTGGCGCCCCAGATTGCCGAGAAGGTGGGTCGGGTCAAGAACCGGTACAAGGTGGCCAAGCACTTCGAAATGGTGATCGAGGACGGGCGTTTCGAGTACGCTCGGCGCACTGAGGCTATCGTCCGCGAGGCGCAACTGGACGGATTCTACATCCTGCGCACCAGTGAGCCACAAAAGCGGCTGTCGACGGCCGACGTGGTGCGCAGCTACAAGAACCTGGCGAACGTGGAGCGGGCGTTCCGCTCTTTGAAGACCGTGAACTTGCAGATCCGTCCCATCCGCCACCGGGCGGAGACCCGGGTGCGATCACACCTGTTCCTGTGCGTGCTGTCCTACTACGTCGAGTGGCATCTGCGCCGAGCCTTGGCCCCGTTGCTGTTTGATGACGAGGACCTGGAGGCGCATCGCGCTCGACGGGATCCGGTGCTGAAAGCCCAGCCGTCGGCATCGGCAAAACGCAAGAAGGCGAAGCGGGAAACCGAGGACGGACTGCCGATCCAGAGCTTCAAGACACTGATGGCTGAGATGGGGACGCGTGCCCGTCACCAGTGCCGAACGGCCTCGGACCCGGACGGTCCAAAGTTGCAACGACTGACGGAACCGACACCGCTGCAGCACCGGGCGCTGGAGTTGGTCAGGGTGTTCCCAGTGGACAACTAGTCCGATTCGTCGGTTATACCTTTATAATCAGGGAGTTATCTTGTCTCTGAGTCTGGAACTTCGGCCTAAATGACGCCGCTCCTACGGCGACTGGAAAGTCGCCGCCAGCTTCGCGATCAATTCCGGACTCGGATCATCCCCTTGCTTGAAGGCCATGATCTGGATCTCTTCGAACCGGTCGCCGCCGATGCCTTGGGCTTTGCAGATCCGCTCCACTTCCGCCCGGAAGACCTCCAGTTCCGGCCCGGTCCGCTCGGCCTGCCACATGGTCGGCCTACGGGCCGGATAGGTGATGGTGTTGAGCGAGAGCCTGATGAGACCGCTGACGTTGGGAAGCGAGCGATGGACGGCACAGCAGTGGAACATGAGGAGATCGCCCAACTCGAACCGCGAGGAAGTCCAGGCGCCTTGGATGTCTTCGGGACGCACTCCCTTCTGCGTCCGTCCCTTGAAAAAATAGGAGTAGACTCCGTCGAACTCGACATGTTCCCGGAGGCCGTGCTTGTGGGAGCCGGCCGCGATCGCCAGCCCTCCGTTGGCGATCTCCATATCCATCAGGGGAACCCAGATCATGCGGAACTCATCGGTCTCCCGGATGTAGAAGTGGTCCTGATGGGGAGGTGTCAGATAGGGAGCATCCGTGGGCATTGAGTAGCGGAATCCGATAGATCTCCCGACCCGCACCTTCTCTCCAAAAGCGATATCCACGGCCTCCTGGAGTTCCGGAGAAGCCATCAGCTCCCAGGGAGATTTCAGCCGGTAGAGGGGTCCGAAGTCGACTTCGACAGCGCTGGCGCCAGGCGTCGCCCGCGGTTCGGCCGAACCCTTCTGCATGTAGCCCTGCTGCTGCAGAACGCCGGCAATATCTGATCCGGCTCTGAGCACGGTCTCCTTATTCAGGACGCCTTTGAAGAGGAGGTAACCATTCTCTTCAAAGGAGCGTCGTATCTCCGCCGGATCGTCGCGGCCGATACGGACTTCGTGGAAAGGGGCCAACTGTTCGCCGGATCCCGAGTCGTGAGGGTGTGTCATGCGCCGGTCTCGAAGGTCAATTCCCACATGACGCCGTCGTTGTAGAGGTGGCCGAAGTTTGTCTGTTGGTTCTCACGCGGCACCAGGCATTTCAGGTAAGGACTGGCCAAGGGGGCCGGCATCACCTGGCTGAACCCGTTGTAGGAGATCCCCATGGTGCCGCAAGAAGCAGGAGTAGACAAGGGACGAGCCGTGCAGACGAAGTCATTTCAGATCTCCCTTTCCAACCATTGTCTGAGGACGTAAAGAAGGTGTTGACAAAGTGCAACCCATCGTCCAAATGGGTCTTTAATGAGAAATGCGAGGTAGGGTATTCTCAAGTGTGACGTTGGATTCTAACATGCGTCAATAGCGAATCTGAACCGCAGTCCGGAGCAACCCGTCATGAAACCATTCCTCGATTCTTCCGGCGTGATCGGCGAAGGTCCCGAACTTGCCCGGCGCATGAAAAGAGACGGCTATCTCTTCGTGCGGGGTCTGTTGCCGACGGAACCGGTGGAGTCCTTGCGCCTGCAGTTCCTCGAGATTGCGGCCGCCAACGGATGGGTGAACACCGACAACGCCCCTCTGGAGGAGGGCATCGCCGACCTGACCGGGTTCTGCGTCGAGCCGGAGCCGAAATACATGGAGGTCTACGAGCAGTTCTACCGGCTTCAGGACTTCCACGCGTTGCCGCACCATCCCCGAATCTTGGGGTTGCTGGAACGGATGGTCGGAGAGCCGGTCATTCACCATCCGCGCATCATCAGCCGCTTCATGTTCCCGCAGCGCAACGCGTACACGACCAAGGCGCACCAGGACTACATCCCGATCCAGGGAACCGAAGACACTTTCACTGGCTGGATCCCGCTGTCGGACCTGCCGGAAGAAATGGGCGGGCTGCAGATTGCCTCCGGCTCCCACCTGGGCGGGGTCTACGACATCAAGCCGGCCCTGGGCGCCGGCGGTTTCGAGATCATCGACGACCTGGGAGATTGCTGGGTGGGCAGCAGCTTCCAGCAAGGTGACGTGTTGTTCTTCCATAGCCTGGCGGCGCACCGCGGAGTCCCGAATCGGGGACAACGCATGCGGCTGTCCATCGACGGCCGCTACCAGAAGCGGAGCGATCCCGTCACCAAGGACAGCCTGACACCCCATATGGGCGTCGACGGGTTGAGTTGGGAAGAGATCTACGCGGACTGGACTTCCGACGAATTTCAATACTATTGGAGAGATTGGAATCCGCGGATCGTGGACTACGACCCCAGCTACTTCGAACGGCGCGACGTGCTGGCCATGGAGATGGCGGAAAAGGGGGACGAGCTGGCCCGCTCCACCCTGCAGCGCATCGTCGCCCGGGACCTCAACCCGGAAAAACGCGCCCGGGCCCAAACTCTCCTGACAATGCTGGACGCCTGAGGAGGGGCGTCTTTCCAGGCGCCCGCTTGGAGGGGCGTCTTTTAGGCGCCCACTAAAGCCGGCCCCCTTCCACCCGCCGATCTCCAGACTCACAACACACCCAAAACTCCCCAGCCACCACCACCTCGACCCTCCCCAGTCTCATAGCCCGCCCCACCCCCTTTGGGTATAATCTGCGCTTTCCTCATGCAGAAATACTCCTTCCTCAGCCTGGCCCGGAACGCACTCACCTACCACGAGAACTGGCAGCGCGCCTGGCGGAGTCCCGACCCCAAACCCGAGTACGACGTGGTCATCGTGGGGGGCGGCGGCCACGGGCTCGCCACCGCCTACTACCTGGTCAAGGAGCATCGCGTCGGCAGCGTCGCCGTCTTGGAGAAAGGCTACGTCGGCGGCGGCAACACGGGGCGCAACACCGAGATCGTCCGGTCCAACTACCTCTGGGACGAGGCTGCCCACATCTACGAGTTCTCCCTGAAGCTCTGGGAAGGCCTGACTCAGGAGATCAATTTCAATCTGATGTTCAGCCAGCGGGGGCTGCTGAGCCTGGGACACACGCTCCAGGACCTCCGGGACATTCAACGCCGCATCAACGCCAATCTCCTCAACGGCATCGACAGCGAGTACCTCACGCCGGAACAGATCAAGGAGATGGTCCCGGCCATCGACGTCTCGCCCCGGGCCCGCTATCCCATCCTGGGCGCCTCCCTGCAACGCCGGGGAGGGACGGCCCGGCACGATGCCCTGGCCTGGGGGCTGGCCCGGGCGGCCGATTCGGTGGGAGTGGACGTCATCCAGAACTGCGAAGTGACGGGGTTCCGCCGGGAAGAAGACGCCGTCACCGGAGTGGAGACCTCCAGAGGTTTCATCAAAGCCGGCAAAGTAGGCTGCGTCACGGCGGGCAACTCGGGAGTCCTGGCCTCCATGGCGGGGATGCGGCTGCCGTTGGAGAGCCGTCCACTGCAGGCCTGGGTCTCCCAGCCCCTCAAGCCGATTCTGGACGTGGTGATCATGTCCAACGCCGTGCACGCCTATATCAGCCAGACCGACCGCGGAGAATTGCTCTGTGGCGCCGGTGTCGACTCCTACAACGGCTATGGCCAACGCGGCAGTCCCAACACCCTGGAGCACGCTATCGCCGCCATCATCGAGATGTTCCCCAGATTCAGCCGCGTTCGAATGCTGAGGCAGTGGGCGGGCACGGTGGACACCTGTCCGGATGCCTGCCCCATCATCGGCCTCACCCCGGTGAAGGGCCTCTATTTCAATTGCGGTTGGGGGACCGGGGGCTACAAGTCGACGCCGGGTTCGGGCTGGGTTTTCGCTTACACCATCGCGCAGAATCGCCCCCATCGCCTCAACGAGCCGTTCTCGCTGGAGCGGTTCACCACGGGGCACCTCATCGACGAGCACGGTGCCGCGGGGGTGGCCCACTGACGCCCCGAGGACGAACCGCATGCTCCTGATCGAGTGTCCCTGGTGCGGTCCCCGAGACGAGTCGGAGTTCGCCTACTCCGGCGAGGCCCACATCGCCCGGCCGCTGAAGCCCGAAGAACTCACCGACGAGGAATGGGCCGACTATCTCTTCTACCGGAGAAATACACGGGGGGACCATCTGGAGCAGTGGTGCCACACCTCGGGCTGCCGGCGTTACTTCAACGTCCGGCGGGACACCGTGACCTACCAGATCAAGTCGGTGTACAAGCCGGGCGAACCGCCTCCGGGAGCAACCGGGTGAGTCAGTCCCATCGTCTCACCGAGGGCGGCCGGATCGACCGGAACCAACCGCTGACCTTCACCTTCAACGGCCGCATTTACCCTGCGTTTCAGGGAGACACGCTGGCCTCCGGGCTACTGGCCAACGGCGTCCACCTGGTGGCGCGGAGCCTGAAGTACCACCGTCCCCGGGGGATCGTGGCCGCCGGCGTGGAGGAGTCCAACGCGCTGGTCCAGGTGGGAGAGGGAGCCCGCTCTCTGCCCAACCTGGTGGCCACCCAGGTGGAGCTCTACGAGGGACTGCCGGCCCGGAGCGTCAACGTCTTTCCCAGCGTCGAGTTCGACCTGCGGGCCGTCAACGGTTGGCTCGCGCGCCTGATGCCGCCCGGCTTCTACTACAAGACCTTCATGTGGCCCGCGGGGTCCTGGCGGCTGTACGAACATCAGATTCGCAAGGCCGCCGGTTTCGGCGTGGTTCCCACCGACGCCGATCCCGACGACTATGACCATATGAACGCCCACTGCGACGTCCTCGTGGCGGGAGCCGGCCCTGCCGGCCTGGCCGCGGCCCTGGAGGCGGGACGCACCGGCGCCCGCGTGATCCTCATGGACGAACGGGCGGAACCGGGAGGAGCTCTTCTCGGGAGCAGCGGCCGGATCGAAGGTCGTCCCGCCGGGCGGTGGGTCAACCGAATGGTGGAGGAGCTGGCTTCTCTGCCGGAGGTCCAGGTTCTGACCCGGACCACGGTGGCAGGCTACTACGAGCACAACTTTCTGCTGGCCTTGGAGCGGCGGTCGGATCACCTTCCGCCGGAAACGGACCGCGGGCCGCGTCAGCGGCTCTGGCGGATCCGCGCCAAGCAGGTGGTGCTGGCCACGGGCGCCATCGAGCGGCCCTTGGTCTTCTGCAACAATGACCGGCCCGGCGTCATGCTGGCCTCCGGGGTTTCGGAATACATCCACCGCTATGCGGTCCTTCCCGGCTCCCGGGCCGTAGTCTTCACCAACAACGACAGCGCCTACCGGACGGCATTCGACCTGCTGGACGCGGGCGCACAAGTGGAAGCCATCGTGGATTCCCGGCCGGCGGGCCATCGGAGCGCCGAGGCGCGGGAACGGGGCCTCCAGGTCTTGAACCGGCACGCCGTCGTCGATGTCCGGGGGGCGAAGAGAATACGGGGCGTTCGGCTCATGGCGCTGAGCGCCGACGGCAAGTCCGTTTCAGGAAGGGGCCGCAGTCTGGCGTGCGACCTGCTGGCCGTGTCAGGCGGCTGGAGCCCTACTGTCCAGCTCCACGCCCAGTCCGGCGCCCGGCCCGCCTACGACGCCCGGAAGGCCTGCTTCGTTCCAGGCCCGCCGGTGCAGGCGGAGCGGTCGGCAGGAGCCTGCCGGGGGAGTTTCGATCTCCAGGCCTGTCTCACGGATGGGTTCCGGGCAGGCGCGGCGGCGGCCCAGGCCACGGGCCGCGGCGACGGTCATCCCACACGGCCGATCCCAAGCGCGGAGGGCAGGAATGGAGATCCGACCCAACCGCTCTGGATCGTCCCGGCCGGCAGACCCGTTTCGCGAGCCCCCAAACAGTTCGTGGATCCCCTCATGGACGTTTCCGCCGCCGACATCCTGACCGCAGTGAGGGAGGGTTACGACTCCATCGAGTATGTCAAGCGCTACACCAACCTGGGCATGGGCCCCGATCAGGGGCGTCTGGGCAACGTCAACGGCATCGCCATTTTGGCGGAGCAGCACGGGACCGACCCCGGCTCCATCGGCACCACCACCTTTCGGCCCATGTACACTCCGGTCACTTTTGCGGCCCTCTCGGGAGGAGAGCAGAGGGAACTCTTCGACCCCGTACGCAAGACCGCCATTCACGAGTGGCACGTCGAGCGAGGAGCCCTTTTCGAAAATGTGGGCCAATGGGAACGGCCCTGGTACTTTCCCCGGCCGGGCGAGTCGCTCCACGAAGCAGTGAACCGGGAGTGCCTGGCGGTGCGGCACAGCGTCGGCGTCCTGGACGCCTCGACGTTGGGGAAGATCGACATCCAGGGCCCCGACGCCAACGTCTTCTTAAACCGGGTCTACACCAATCCTTTCATGAGGGTCCCGACTGGCCGCTGCCGCTACGGTCTCATGCTGGACGAAAACGGCATGCTCCTGGACGACGGGGTGACCGCCCGGCTGGGCGAGAATCACTACCTCATGCACACCACCACGGGCGGCGCGGCCCACGTCATGTCCTGGCTGGAGCTCTGGCTCCAGACCGAATGGCCCGAATTGAACCTCTACATGACTTCGGTCACCGACCATTGGGCGACGGTTTCCGTCTGCGGCCCCAACAGCCGCCGCGTCCTCCGGAAGCTCTGTTCCGACGTGGACCTGAGCCGGGAATCCTTCCCCTTCATGGCGGTCCGGGAGGGCACCGTGGCCGGAGCGCCGGCGCGGATCTTCCGGATCAGCTTCACGGGAGAGTTGACCTACGAGGTCAACGTCGACGCCAACTTGGGCCGCCACGTCTGGGAGGCGGTATTCGACGCGGGGGAGGAGCACGGCATCACTCCCTTCGGCACCGAGGCGATGCATGTCCTCCGAGCCGAGAAGGGATACATCATCGTGGGCCAGGACACGGACGGCTCTGTCACACCCGTGGACTTGGGCATGGAGCGCATGCTGGGCCAGAAAAAGGACTTCCTGGGAAAGCGGTCCCTCTTCCGCTCCTACCTGGTCCGTAAGGACCGCAAGCAGTTCGTGGGGTTGCTGACCGAGGACCCGCAAGAGGTCCTGCCCGAAGGCGGGCAGATCGTGGACGATCCTTCGGCGCCCCTGCCCCGGCCCATGCTGGGCCACGTGACGTCGTCCTACTACAGCGCCGCCCTGGAGCGTTCCATCGCCCTGGGGCTGGTCAAGGGAGGGCACGGGCGAATGGGCGAGACCATCTACGTCCAGAACTTCGACGGCAAAACCATCCCCGCCAGGATTGCCGATCCAGTCTTCTACGACCCTAAGGGAGAGAGACAGAATGTCTGAACTCAGGCAAGAGTCCCCCCTGGCCGGATTCCTGTCGAACACAGCTGCAGGAGACACCGGCAGCCCCGGCGCCATACTCTCTGAACGCCCCTTCCTGGGCTATGTGAATCTGCGCGGCGATGCGGAAGACGCCACCTTCTTGGCCGCGGTGGAGGGAGTTCTGGGTGTTGCGCTTCCGCTGGATCCGAACATCATTGCCGAAGGCGAGGACTTCACCGTCTGCTGGATGGGCCCGGACGAGTGGCTGATCATTCTCCGTCCCGGCGGGCAGACCCAGTGCGCGAGCGACCTGAGGCAGGCTTTGGGAGAGCTCCACGCCTCCGCCGTCGACACCACGGGCGGCTACACCCTGGTGAACGTCGCGGGCGCCCGCAAGCGGGAACTCCTGGCCAAGGGATGCACTCTGGACCTGCACCCCAGGAGCTTCTCTCCCGGCCAATGCGCCCAGACCAATCTGGGCAAGGCCGGGGTCCTGTTGATTCCCAGGGGCGGCTCCTCCGAGGCCGAGTCCTTCGACGTGATCGTCCGGCGCAGCTTCGCCGACTATCTGGGCATCTGGCTCAAGCACTCGGGCCGGGAATACGGCCTCCGGATCATCGCGTAGCCTCCGGTAGGAGTGGGGGTTTTCCTACCCCCACTCGCCGGGGGGACAGGAAAGTCCCCTCTCCTGGTACGCAAACGGAGCGGCGGTTTTCGTGCCGCCGAATCTACAACTCCTGAAACCAGAGCCGGCGCGCCGTTTCCCCCAGGATCTGCCGGCGATCTTCTTCCGGCAACGGCAGGACCTCCCGAAAAATGCGGAGATGCTCCGCGTAGCTCATCTTGGGCGTCCAGAGCCGGTTCGGGTAGTTGCTTCCCCAGACGCAGCGCTCGGCCCCGTAGGCGCCGATGATCTTGAGAGCCGCCTCGTGGAGGTCGTCTCCCGGGAAACCCTTTTCGGTCCCGGTGCTGATGAAGTCCACCTTGGCGATCAGATTGGGAAACCGGGCCAGCCGCAGGACGGCGTCCAGCTTCTCCCGGTACTCCTCGCCCGGCTTCAGGTCCAGACAATGGCAGAAGGCCACGGTGAGGTGGCCAAACTCCCTCAGCAACCTCTCGGCGTCCTCCACCCACTCCAGTTGCATCAGAAAGATGTCGACGGTGATCCCCAACTCGTGGGCCGTCTGCCAGAGCCGGCGCACCGCCGGATGATCGAACCGGGTCCGGGACACCGCGGGAATGCTGCGAAGCGTCTTTACTCCGTGCCTTTGCACCAGGTCCCAGAGAATCTCCGGACTTCGCGGATCGTCGGGATCCAGCGTGCATACGCCGCTGACCCACCCGGGATTCGCGCTGCAGACGTCGGCGAGATAGCGGTTGTCGTATCCGTAGAAGGAGACGGTCTGGACGGCCCGGACAGCCGCCACGCTGTTGGCCCGCATCATGGCCTGCAGATCCTGGATGGACCCGCCGCCGCCCGGAACCCGCAGGGGCTGAGCCACGGGTGGATAGCGCCCTTCGTCCGGCGAGTAGATGTGGGCGTGGCAGTCGATGACGAGCATGAGGCGTCACCCCCGGGAGAAGAAGACCTGGTTGGAGAGCAGGTCCTTGTTCGTCTCGCCCGGACCCCCTCCGGTGTAGAGAACGCCCGGCTTCTCCGGAACCCGATTGTGGCCGGTGGGCCGCTCGATGTTGGGCAGCCAGTGCGCCCGGTTCCCGTCCGGCCGGCTGACCGGGGATACAGTGAAACTCCGTCCCCTGTCCGGAGACCTGAAGGCCACGACTTCGTTGCCGGGACCACCCCAAGTGGAGGCGCCGTCCACGGGTGGCTCGATCTGTGCCGCGATGACCATCTCGCCGCTTGACGTAAGGGTGACGCCGGCTGGCGCCAGCAGAAGCCGATCCTTCCACTGCACCGGCAGGAACCGGGTCAGATCCGTTCGGTCCCAGCTTCCGTCGCCGTTGGGGCGCGCCAGGATCAGCCGGGAGCGGCCTCCCTCTTCATCGCTGTAGACGGCGTGGGGCCTCCCGTCGGCATCCACGGACAGGGCGCCCGCCCGGAGGAGCCTGCTGCGGTCCACTCCCCCCCGGGCCAGGACCTCGGCGGAGTCGGGCGTCGCCGGGAGGGAGACCGGCGTTCCGTCACTGTGGGTCCAGGTCCGGCCGGCGTCGGGACTCACGAGGTAGGCCACCGTCTGCAGACGGCCGTAAGCCTGGTCGTCCGACCGTTCGTGGAACCGGCAGAACAGATGGAGCGTCCTGTGGTCGGGTCCCCAGGCAAGCGACTCCTGAAAATGGGAGTAACCGGGGTGGCGGGACTTCAGGAGGGCGCGGCGCCGCTGCCACTGCCGGCGTGGCGCCCGCTCCCACAGTTCCACCTCCCAGGGACGATCCGGGTAGCGGCGCCGCGCGCTGAGGAACAACGTGTCGTCGGGCCCGCAGACCAGCGTCGGATAGGTGAGACGCTCGCCGAATTGGACCTCTTCCTCCCACTCCGAGGAATCCCCGGGCCGGCGTGATCGGCGATAGGACATGGCATGGTGGTGGGGATAGTAGACAATGTGCAGATAGCCGTCGCTGTCGACGGTGAGCGCAGGCCCTCCGTGATTGTCATAGGCGTGACCGACGGTGGCGGTGGGAGACCACTCCCCGGCGCCTCGATCGTAGCTTCGAACCCGGACCCGGAAACCCTCCGGGGGTGAATCCAACCAGGCGATGTGGGTCCGGTGGCGCCAAGTGATGATCTTGTTGGACTCGGCGTATCCCGTGGCCCGGCCGCATCCCCGGCGGGAGAGAAGGAAGGATCCGGCGGGATTTCCCGCTGCCGCGAGGCGCTCGGGATTCCAACTCCAAGCCAGGCCCGCGACGGCGCCCATCCGACTCAACACGTCCCGCCTCGACAGTCTTGTGCCATTCATCTCAGTCGAGACCTCCATCGGGGGTTTGCCCGAATATTTCACCGGTTCGTTGAGTGTATTATGAAGTGAGTGTATTCCTCAGTCGCTTATCCGCTTTTTATCGAGATTATTCGGGCACACGCCCGAACCGGAAACGAAGACGGAATGCTCCCCCACCAGCCCGGCCCGGCGGACGCCAAGGAGAAACAGGCATCGTGTTCGTCCGTCTCCGCTGCCGAGTCCCTTGGGTACAAACGATCCACCTGTCTTCACTCTTTTCTTTTTCCTCTTTCCTCGTTTTCTCAGAAGGGAGTCCTGTCATGAATCGAAACATCCTGGAAAGGCTGTCCGCGGGACCCGTCCTCTGTGACGGCGGCTACATCATCGAGCTGGAACGCCGGGGATACGGAACGGCCGGGGCCTTCACGCCCCACTTCGTTCTGGACCATCCCGAGGCCATCCGGCAGCTCCACGTCGAGTTTCTCAACGCCGGGGCCGAGGTGTTGCAGGTCATGGCCTTCTACGGGAGCCGCGAGAAGCTGGCCACAGTGGGCCGGGACCACCAGACCATCGAGATCAACCGGAAGGCCGCCCAGATCTGCCGGGAGGTGGCAGGGGACGAGGCCCTGGTGGCGGGCGACCTCTGCGCCACCTGGAAATGGGAGGCGGACAGCCCCAGCTCCCGGGACCTGGTGGCGGCCATGTTCCAGGAGCAGATCGAGGCCCAGGAGGGGGTCGACTTCATCATCGGGGAAACCTTCTGGTATCTGGGCGAGGCCCGGCTCTGTCTCGAGACCATCAAGAAGCACAGTGACGTCCCCGCCATGATCACTGTCTCCTTCCGGGGCGGCGAGAAGACGGTGGACGGCTATTCCCCCGCCGAGTGCGCCCGCATCCTCACGGCCGAGGGGGCGGACATCGTGGGGACCAACTGCATGCGCGACCCCAAGCGGACCTATCCCGTCATCGACGAGATGCGGGAGGCCACCGATGTCTTCCTGGCCGCGCAGCCCGTAGCCTTCGCCTGCACCGACCAGGTCCCCTGGTTCACCGCCAATCCGGCATTTCCCGATCAGTTGGAGAAGACTTTGCTGACCCGCTATCAGATGGGAGAGTTTGCCCCCAAGGCCCGTGACCTGGGCGTCAGCTTCATCGGTGGATGCTGCGGATGCATCGGAAGCCACATGGCGGAGATGGCCCGGGCCCTGGGCAAGAAGGAGCGGGCACAGGTCTGGCAGCCCTTTCCCGACTCCCCCATGAGCGAGACCGAGTTCAATTGGGAACACCGCCATCGGGACGAGCCGGCAGTTCACGCCTGAGATTTCACCATGAAGACGGTATTCATACTGACTCTTTTCGCCCTGACTCTGGCGCTTCCGGCGCAGGAAGCGTTCGACGTCTACCAGACCGCCGACCGGCCCCATGCATTGGCTCTGATCGGCGACCGGTACCATAGTCCGGTCTACATTCGGGATCATCTGGTCAAGGCCCTGGTTCGGGAAAACATCCCGGTGACCTTCATCGAGAACGTCGAAGCCTTGACCCCTGAAGCACTCGCGAAACATGAACTGCTCATCATCCTTCGCGACGGCATGAACTGGCCCGAGGGATTTGACAAGCCACACGTCAAATGGATGACGGACACGCAGCAGCAGGCCATCTGGGATTTTGTCCACAACGGTGGTGGATTCCTGGCTCTGCACAACTCCCAAGGCCTGTACCCGCCGGACGGCCTCTACTACAAGCTCTTCGGAGGAGACTACGGAGGCCATCCCGAGCCTTATGTCTTCACCATTCGAGTCGAAGACAGGGATCACCCCGTGACGTCCGGGGTGGAGGATTTTGAGATCTTCGACGAGCAGCACACGGTGAAATACTATCTCGACCGCGAACACCTCCTGCTGCGATCCATGGCACGGGACAACCTGGCTGCCCCGGCGGGATGGTGGCGTGAGATGGGGAAGGGCCGTTTCTGCTATCTGGCGCCGGGACACACGCCCGAAGCGCTGGGTCATCCCATGATGCAGCGGCTCATTCGCAACGCGGCCAGATGGTTGCTCCGTCTGGATCAATAGCCAGTCCCGACCGGGCGGTTGGAAACCGCCCCTCGTGCGCCCGACATGGGCTGTATCTAAGGGATGAAAGATCCCAAGGGAGGTGATGGGACCAACCCTAGCCGAACCGCAAGGCGTAGCCGTGAGGTGAAGCTGAAGGAAGCGGAAGGCAAACCCACGACCGCAGGAACACGAACCGGCAGTGAGGCCGGGTGCGGGCGGTGAGCTGGCGAGGAACAGCGAAACCCGAACTCCATCCAGACGCACCAGGTAGAGCCGGGCGGCCCGGGGGGAAAGAGGCAGCACCTTACTCGGGGAGATCTCAAGGGTGAGAGCCCTTGAGAAGTCAGCAGAGGTCGTAGTAGCGAAGAAGCCGGGTAGCGCCGGTGGAGCGAAGGACCGAAGGAGTCGTACCGACCTTAGGGAGGACTCGTCAATGGTGGCGCAAAGAACTCCGAAAACGGGAGACGGTGGGATCCCCGCCGGACCCGGCACGGAAGGCCCAAGGGTGGAACCCGTCAAGCCGGAAGGGCGGAGTGCGAGTTGTGTTGGCGGCGAAGCCCCGGAAAGAACGGAGCGGTACGAGTCGCTGATGGAACAGGTGGTCTCGACGGACAACTACGGGGCGGCCCTGGAAGCGGTTCTCCGCAACCGGGGGGCGCCGGGGATGGACGGCATGAAGACCACCGACCTGAAGGGACACCTTCAGAAGCACTGGCCGCGAATCCGGGCCAAGCTGCTGGACGGGACCTACACGGTGACCCCTGTGAGGCGGGTGGAAATCCCGAAACCGAACGGTGGGGTGCGCTGTCTGGGGGTCCCTACGGTGCTGGATCGATTCATCCAGCAACTGCTGTTGCAGGTGCTGGGGCCGATCTTCGAACCGGGGTTCAGCGAACACAGCTACGGGTTCCGACCGGGACGCAGCGCTCACGAAGCCGTGCGAGCGGCGCGTGATTACGTGGTCCGGCAAGGCCGGGACTGGGTCGTCGATCTGGACATCGAGAAGTTCTTTGACCGGGTGCATCACGACATCTTGATGCGGCGAATCGGGGCCGTCATCCGGGACAAACGGGTGTTGAAACTGATTGGCCGGTACCTGCGCAGTGGGGCTCTGGTGGAAGGCGTGGTAGTGGAAGTCCGAGAGGGGACGCCGCAAGGCGGGCCGCTCTCGCCGCTGCTGGCGAACATCTACCTGGACCCGCTGGACAAGGAACTGGAGAGACGCGGGCACAGCTTCGTGCGCTACGCGGACGACTGTAACGTCTACGTGGGAGGAGCGGCCGCGGCGGATCGGGTGGTTCGGAACCTGCCGAAGTGGATCGCGAAGCATCTGCGGTTGAAGGTGAACGCGAACAAGACCGGAGTGGGCCGGCCCTGGGAGCGGAAGTTCCTGGGATTCCGGATCAACCGGGCGGGGCAGATCGAAGTGTCGCCGACCAGCCTGAAGCGGTTGAAGGGGCGGGTGCGCCAACTCTGGGACGCCCGGCAGAACCTCAGCAGCATCGAGTTGCGAGACCAATGGCAACGCTACATCCGTGGCTGGTGGAACTACTACCGGCTAGCGGAAGGGCGACGGCCATGGCCGGCTCTGGAAGGTTGGACCCGACGGCACATCCGCAAATGCTTCTGGTTACGCTGGCATAGTTGGCGAGGGCGCCTCCGGCGACTGCGGTCACTGGGGGTGCGTGAGCCGTTGCTTCGAGTGGCTCATAGCAGTCGGGGCAGCTGGCGAATCGCCCGGCACTCGGCGCTGCATACGGCCCTGAGCAACCGCCGGCTTCGCCGCTATGGGTTCCTGGTTCCGTCAGACCTCGGGTGACTCCAACCGCCGGATACTGAAAACGGTACGTCCGGTGGTGTGGGAGGGTGCAGGGGCGAAATCCCCTGCACTCGACCCAATCATTCGGCGATTAGAATTCGCCGCTCCCTGCCACGATGGCTTCCACTTCCTGCACCTGCTCCGGCGAGAGGGTCCAGCCGGCGGCTGCGACGTTGGCTTCCAGTTGTTCGATGCTGGTGACCGCGACCAGGACCGTACAGACGTAGGGCTTGTCCAGCAGCCAGGCGATCGCCAGTTGGCTCATTCGGCGGCCGTGGTCCCGGGTCCAGGCATCGAGCCGTTCGACCGTCTCCAAACGCTCGCCGGTCATGTAACGGGCCAAGACGGGACTCGGATTCTTCCAGGCCCGGGTGCCGCGCGGAATCGGCGCGCCCCGACGATACTTGCCCGTCAAGACGCCTTGGGCCAGGGGGGAGTATGCGGCGATGCTCAGCCCGTGGTGCAGACAGGAGGGCAGGACCTCGGCTTCGAGCGATCGTTCGAAGAGATTGTATGGCGATTGACTGACCAGGAACGGCGCGTAGCCGCGCCGCTCGGCAACACCGCAGGCCGTGGCAATTTCCCAGCCGGCGTAGTTGGAGCATCCGACATAACGCGCCTTCCCCTGGCGGACCAGGTCGTCGAAGGCGCGGAGCGTCTCCTCGATCGGCGTCTCCGGATCCGGACGGTGCGCGTAGTAGAGGTCGACGTAGTCCGTGTCCAACCGGCGGAGCGTCCCTTCGATGCTGCTCATGATGTGGCCGCGAGAGAGCCCGGCATCGTTGGGGCCGTCCCCCACCGGCAGGCCCACTTTGCTGGCAATGACGAAGCGGTCGCGCCGTCCGGCGATGGCCTTGCCGATGTAGGTCTCGGAGACGCCGCGGGAATACATGTCGGCGGTGTCGATGTGGTTGATGCCCAGATCGGCCGCCCGGTGGATGATGGCGGACGTCTCCCGTTCGTCGCAGTAGTGGGTCAAGGTCTCATGCTGGCCGAACACGTTGGTGCCCAGGCCGATGATCGAGATTCTGAGGCCGCTGTTTCCAAGTTTACGGTATTGCATCTGGCTTCTTTCCCGGATGTACAGGAGGAGGCAAGTCTTGTCCCCCTTCCCCATTTGTCGTCAAGAGTTCGGCGCCTGAAAGACGCCGATCCAATTCGGCGCGTGAAACACGCCGCTCCCATCAGAAATTGAGGCGGAGAGAGAACTGGAACTGCCTCGGCGCGAAGGCCGAAGTATACGAGAACGGCTCCGTCACCGGGCCCCGGCGCCCCGTGTACGAGGACGGGAGCTCCTCCAGAGTGAGGTTGCCGACGGTGCCGTTGACGTGCTTGAAATTGGTGCGGTTGAGCAGGTTGAACCCTTCGGCCACGATGTCCACGCTCACGTCCTCCAAGACGGAGATCCGGCGCTTCAGGCGCAGGTCGGCGCTGAAGAAATTGGGTCCGATGCCGACGTTGCGGCCGACGCCCCAGGGACGATGGGTGTCGTTGTGGCGGTCTCCCACGTTGTCGTAACCGGTATTCAGATTGAACGGGGCGAACGAGCGCGCGGTGACAATCCCGGAGACGGTGAGATCCCCGAGCAGGTTGTCGAAGAAGCCCTTTCCGCGGCCGGCCTTCCAGGGAAGCTGGGCCATGGAGCGGAGGACGAAGCGGTGACCGCGGTGGTAGGCCGAGAGCGCCATCTCGGACGCCGCGTCCCATTGCAGATGCGGCTGGAACGCGGTGTTGTAATCGGTGATCTCGTCCATCGCCTTGCTCCAGGTGTGATGAGCCGAAATCAGGAACCCCTCGGAGAAGCGCTTCTCCAGTTGTAGGATCAGGGCGTGGTAGAAGGAATTTGACCAACTGCCGTAGATATTGTCCTGCAAGATTTCCGGATTGCGAAAACCGATGATTGGACGTCCGAGGGCATTGGTCCCTGCTTGGAAGGGGTTGACGTCGAGCGGCCGGACGATGTGGACGCCCCGGTTGAAGTTGTATCCGGCCGACAGGGCGAATCCGGCCGCCTCTCTCTGGATTTCGAGGCTCGCCTGTTGGGAGTAGGGATTCACGATGTCGTCCGCGATCTGGAATCGCACGTAAAAGGGCAGGCCGGAGCTGGGAACGAATCCATGGACGGCCAAATCCTCGGCCGTGATCGGCCGCTTGCCCAAGACGCCGCGGTTCAAGAGCGTGTGATAGATCTCCGCCGAGTTGAGCAGTTCTCCGGTCAGTGCGCTGTTGACTCCCGGGATGCCATTCAGAGGGATGAAGACCTGGAGGATCTGCTGGACATCCTCTCCCAGCAGGTCGTTGATGAAGGTGATATGGCCGTCGATCCGGGAGTGGAAGATCCCGTAGCCGCCTCGGATGACGGTCTTGGCATCCGGACTCCAGGCGAATCCCGCCCGGGGACCGAAGTTGTTGTTGTCCCGCGGGAAATCAGTCTTGCGGAAGAGTTCGTACCGCAGCCCCAAGGTCAGCAGGAAGCTCTGATGAATCCGCCACGAGTCCTCGACGAAGAAGCCGTAGGTGTGGGCCCAGCCGCTGTAGTGAGGATCGCCGAAACCCTGTTGGTAGACCAGGGGCAGGCCGAGCGCATAGGCCTGCAGTGAGGAGATGGGAGCATCGACTGCCGCGGCCATTTGGGGCCGGCCGGACGAGAGAAACAGATCCTTGAGCAATGGGGCGACAGTGTAGCCGGCCCCTTGGTCGATCAGAACCGAAAGCGGCACGGCCTCTCCAAAGATGAACTTGCCGCTGAAGAAGGTTTCGGACCGTGCCTGGTCGTAGAACGGGTTGTAGTCGGCGCCGAACTTGACCGAATGCCGGCCGGAGACGTAGGTGAAGTTCTGCCGTGCCTGGCCCGTCCGTTCCACGTTTCGCGTCGGAAGGATGAGGTCCCGTCCGAAATAGCCGAATCCGTTGATGTCGATGGAGGGTCCGTGCGGGTCGGTGGGATAGACGCCGAAGTCGTGGTACCCGATCCCCAGCCAGGTTTCGCTGATCCACTCCGGGCTGATCACCGAGGCGTTCCCGACCGCGAGCGAGTAATCGTTCAGATCGTTGTTCCGGCCCCGGTCGCGGGCGATCAGCGAACCGAAGCTGGTGTTCTGGCTGTTCAACCCCGTCCAATTCCCTCGCAAGAAGAGTTTGTGCGCCGACCCGATAGCGTGGTCGACGCGAGCAATGAGCTGCTGCCGTTCCTCCGAGAACGGGAACACCCCGCTGTTGTTTTCGAAAAGCTGGACCACGTGGGGATAGTTTCCCGGAACCAGAGCCTCCGCCAGGTAGCCGACCAACGGAGCCAGCGGGGCAAATGCGGGTGGAGCCGAGTCGCTGCTGATCCCGTCGGCCAGAGCCTGCTGCAAGGGCGTCAGCTCGTAGAGAAACGACTTGTCCCGGAGCAACGGAACGAACGACGACTCGTGTCGGTCGAGACGTTCGTAGGCGGTATAGAAAAACGTCGTTCCCCGCACGATGGGACCGCCGAAGGCCCCTCCGCTCTGAGCCCTGGTGTAGGCCGACTCGGCCGGATCGAAGTGGTTGCGGGCCTGGAACCGGCCATTGCGGAGCACTCCGAAGACGGACCCTCGGAAATCGTTGGTGCCCCCCTTGGTGACGATGTTGATGGCTCCGCCGGGCGCGCCGCCCAATTCCGCGGAGAACGAATTGCGGCTGACCTGAAACTCCTGCACCGCGTCCTGGCTGATGGAGGAGCGAACGCTGCCGGTGGAGTAGTTGTTGTTCAGTCCGTCGATGGTGAAGGTATTGCCGCGGCCTGCGCCCCCTCCGATGCCCAGTCCGGACGCCGGCGTGGGGGCGATGCGGAAGTCCCGATCATCCGCCACGTAGTTCGAGTCCACGACTCCTGGAGTCAGAAGCGCCAAGTCCAGATAGTCACGGCGGTTGATGGGGAGGTCCTCGATGCTGGCGGAGTCGATATGGTTGGATTGCTGGGTCTTGTCGCGGGCGACGGCGATCCGCGTCGCTTCCGCCGTGATGACGATTTCCTCGGCGGCCACCACGATCTCCGGAGAGAAGGTCTGGGTCTCTCCCACCAGCACTTCCATGTCCTGGACCACGTAGGGAGCGAAACCCGGCAACTCGAACCGTAGCGTGTACAGGCCGGGATCGACCCGGCTCAGGACGTATTCGCCGACATCCGATGAGAGCGTCTCCCGGATCACGCCGCGGCCCTGGTAGATGGCGGTAACGGTGACGCCGGGGAGGACCGCCCGCGTCTCGTCGTAGACGTAGCCGCGGATGGTGCCGGTGTCGGTTTGGGCGGGGAGCAGAACGATCCCGGCCAGCAGGATCAGGGCAGCGGTCCCGGCCTGACGCCGAGAGCGTCCGAAGCCAGGAAGAGAAGAACGGAGAGGCCTCATATTCGGCATCACCTGATACTCCCGATCAAATCAACCACACTGTACCGGCCTGGAAGACTCTGCCGGGGGGGACGCGAACTGTGGGTGAAGGGGAATCCGGCAGAACTTCCGGTGAATGAGTTCCGGGACAGGCTCGGCAGCACTCATTCCTAGCTTACAGTCGCGCAAAGAAATCAGTTTTACAGAATCGATCCCCGATTTCCAGACCCCCGGGAGAGGCGACCAGGAGGCGACCGCGAGGGGGGCATTCTTGTCCCCCCTTACTCCCCGGTATCGGAGGTTGAAAACCCCCGCCTGCCTACTCGTAATACGCCACACCGTTCCGGTAATACACGTTGCTCGTGCTTCCGTCCTTGCTGCGAATGAGCCAGTCGCCGTCCATCTCGCCGTACAGGTACTGCCCCTTCCAGACGCCGCCGTCCGCAAGGCGCCAGACCCAATCGCCGTGCATTTTGTCGTCGAAGTAGGGTCCTTCCCAGACGGTGCCGTCGGCATGGCGGACGACCCAGTCGCCGTTCCTCATGCCGTCCACATAGGGGCCTTCCGAGACGCTGCCATGCGGGCCACTCACGACCCATCGTCCCTGCTTCGCGCCGGCTACGTAGGGACCCTTCCCGACGGCGCGGTCGGCCCGGCGTTCGACCCAGAGGCCGTGTCTCAGGCCGGCGATGTAGGGTCCTTCCGAGATGTCTCCGTTCGCCTCGCGCACGACCCAGTCGCCCTGCCGCTTGCCATGCTGGAGACGTCCGGTTGCTTCAATGGTGGATTTGCCGTTGTTCCAGACCCGTTTGACGGTCCCCGCTCCCTGGGCCATGGTCCCGGCGCAAACAGATGACCAGGTGACGGTCTCGTCGGGTTGCAGGTCGGAAATCCAGACGTGGCAACCTGGCTGTTTGGCCAATTCCATCCAGCACTCGGTGCCCTTGGGCCGGTTCGAGCAGGAGTTCTGCGCCGGCAGGCTGGCCTCGATATCGAGCGACAGCTCCAGTGCCTCCCGGTAGAAACGGTCTTCCCTCGCGGCCATTCTCAAGTACCGGTTCACTGAGTCCATGGCGGCCTGCAGCGAGCCGGCCGAGAAGGCCACCTCCGCAACCTTGAAGTCGAAATCCTCCGGCAACGCGAAATCGTGCTCTTGCTGCAGAGCGAGGATCTTATCCATCGCTTCGAGAGCTCTTACGGGGTCGCCTTGAGCCATCAACCGCTCGGCATGCAACAGCTGGCGGTCCACCATCACTTCGGGGGGAAGTTGAGCCACCGCCAGCGCAGTGCCGAACAGAACGGAAACGGTGACAGTGGGGATCATTCTCAGCATGGTAGCCCCTCCTACGGCGCAGACTCCTAGTGACCGTCATCGTAGCGAAAAAGTTCAGCTTTGCCAGGGTTCTTCACAGTGAGGACTCCCATGCCCTAGAATCTTCCGCAGTCGAACATCCGGGCAACTCGAGGAAAGGATGGCACGGGCGATATGGCGATACGCGATTGGAGCACGACGAAGCAATTGCTGGTGGGATTTATTTCGGGGATGATCGCGACCTGGTTGGTTTTATGGTTGCTTGATTGGCCGTAGGAACGGTCGCCGCCCTCTTTTTCCTGGCACTCGCCAGGTCGATTGCTTGGATCAGATCGGTCTTGAAGTTTCCGTTCAAGACGGTCTGCCTGCTTTCTTCAGCCCACTTTGGGAACCCCGCCATCCTTGCCGCTGACACCAGCGCATACAGCGTGGCCAGGGGCCGGTCGAGCGTCTGCTCACCGGGATCGATGCTTCCATAGACCTCCCGGAATCCGGTGACCCCCTCCCCCGACAACGAACCCACGACGTTCCGATAGTCGCTGTAACGGGTGCCGAGACCGAGCAGGTCGTAGTCGAATACGATGGCCTCCATTCCGGGACCGGACTTCCGGCTCAGGACCAGGTTCGTCCAGTGGAAGTCGTTGTAGTTCAGGGTCGTCCCGAAACCGGAAAGACCGAGTTTCAGAAGATCGATGTGGTCGGCGGCGAGACGCCACGAATCCAACCCGTAAAGGCCCAAGGCGCGGCCCGCCGCTTCGATGCTGGCGCGATCGAGCAGATCCTCTTCCCGCTTGAGGAACGGAGGCAGGCCCGAGCCGGATGCCGCCAGAGCGGCGCCTTTCTCGTGGAAGTGGCAGTACCAGCGGCCGACGGCTCGACCCACGTGCCGCTCCCCGGCGTCCTGCTCGGTGGCCAAGCGCCACGAGTCGCTGCAGGCGAGGTCTTCCAGGAGGAGATCGGTATCCGTCTTCGCAATGACCCTTACGGTGGGTACACCGAGCTGCCGGAGGAGACTGTAGCCCTTGATTTCGTTTCCCGGGTCGTTGCCGGGGAACGACTTGAGAACATACGAGCACCTGTGGGTGAGAATTCTGTAGAGACCATGGCCGGGACGAACGGAGATCGTTTCCACGCGCCGGATCTCACCGGCGGGGATGCCCAAGCGTCTGAGGCTATCGTGGAATTTATGCTGGTTTCTCTGCCTGTTCACCATTCCGCGCGACAGCGTACTCTACCCTATTCAGGGCGACTTGGAGCCGCCCACATCGTGAACCGCCATCTTCGTTCTGATACACTTGGCGACCACGAGATCGTACTCCAAGCACACTTTAAGTTATTGATATGTATATAGTTATCGTATAGATCCCGGACTCTGGAGATGTTATTGACAGGATGTCCGGCCAGAAACTCATGACTGCAGTGCAAAGCAGTAAATTCACGTCCGTATTCAAGGCCTACGTGCTGCCCGGAATCGTTTTCCAGTCGGTGATCATCGCCGGGGGATACGGGACGGGACGGGAGATGGTGGAGTACTTCCTCAACTACGGACCCGCCGGCGGATTGCTGGGAATGCTTCTCATCAGCACCGTGATGTGGTCGGTGGTCCTGGCCGTCTCCTTCGAATTCGCCAGGATCTACCGGGCGCACGACTATCGAACGTTTTTCCTCCATCTGTTGGGCCGTTTCTGGATTAGCTTCGAAGTCCTCTATGTGATTCTGCTGCTCATCGTATTGGCGGTGATCGGTTCCACGGCGGGAGTCCTGCTGCGCGACAACTTCGGGTTGCCCTACCTGCTCGGGGTCACGATCATGCTGGCTTCCGTCGGGTTTCTCACCTTCAAGGGCACGATCCTGATCGAGAAGTTTCTCTCCGGATGGTCGCTGCTCCTTTACGGGGTCTATTTGGTCTTCTTCGTTCTGTGCTTCCTCCGGTTCGGTAACGAGATTCGAGACAGCTTCTCCACGGGGATCGATTCCTCCCTCTGGGTCG
This sequence comes from Acidobacteriota bacterium, assembly GCA_965231825.1. GTDB lineage: Bacteria > Acidobacteriota > UBA6911 > RPQK01 > JAJDTT01 > JAJDTT01. The sequence continues at coordinate 2,133,280 of OZ246889.1, forward strand.
TCGGGGCCTTCAAATACGGCTTCTACAATCTGGGAGTGATCCCGGCGGTTCTGTTTACCACGCATCACATCAAGAGCCGGCGGCAGGCCATCGGAGCGGGTCTCCTCGGCGGTGTAATCGGAATATTCCCCGGCTTGCTCTTCTACCTCGCCATTGTCGGCCACTATCCGGAGGTGCTTTCCCAGGAGGTCCCGGCGGTCTACGTTCTGCGCGCGGCGCAGCTGCCCCTGCTCCTGATAGTCTTTCAGGTAGTCCTGCTGGGGACTCTGGTGGAGACCGGGACGGGGCTGATCCACGCCGTCAACGAACGCTTGCAGTCGGCTCTCAAGGCTCGGGGGAGAGATCTTCCCCGCCGGGTCCGGCCCTTGGTCGCCATAGGACTTCTGCTCGTGGGACTGGCGCTGTCGACCTTCGGACTGGTCCAACTGGTCGCCAAGGGCTACGGAGCGGTCAGCTGGGGATTTCTGGTGGTCTACATCGTGCCGTTGATGACCTTGGGTCTGTACAGGCTTTGGAAACGAGAACAGAGTTCCGCCTGATTCCCGTCTCCCTCCCGGCTGCCGGCGCCTCCCACTTGAAGTCCGCGCGGATCTTGGCGATGAGGTTCGGTAGATAGACGCGGAACCTGATCCTATAAACACATTGGTCCCGTTGGCATAGCTTGAACTGGTAGCTACCAGTCGCTACTTGATTCCGTATGCGATCCGTAGGAATAAAGGTGCTCAACAGCCATTTGAGCGAGTTCATAAGGCTCGCCGCATCAGGGGAAACCGTTCTGGTGACAGACTGTGACCGAGTCGTAGCCGAAATCGGTCCGCCGAAACCGACGAGAAGCCCGATTCTTGCCGACGCGCTGCTCGCAGAGGCGGTACGTAAGGGCTGGTTGACGCCGCCGGCGGTACCATCCGACGGTGAACCGCCGACACCTGAACCGGTGGCGCCGCTCCGGGATATTCTTGCCGAATTGGAAGAACACCGGAGCGAACGGTGATCTATCTCGATACGTCCGTCGCTCTTGCCCAGCTTCTGGCGGAAGATCTTCGTCCACCCGCCTCGCTTTGGAGCGAGACCCTGGTGTCCAGCCGTCTGATGGAGTACGAGATTTGGACTCAGCTAAACGCGCGCAGACTCGCCGATTCCCACGGTGAGGCGGCCCTTCGACTTATCGGACGAGTCGCTTTGCTGGAGCTTCCTCCACCGGTGTTGGAGCGTGCTCTGGATGCATTTCCCGTGTCGTCATTTGTACGCACCCTCGATGCCGTTCATCTTGCTTCCTGCGACTACTTGCGCAAGCAAGGACAATCAGTCGCACTTGCGAGCTACGATCGCCGGATGACAGAGGTCGCGCGCGCCATGAACATTCCGCTTTTGGACTTGGCATAATCTTGAACGACGGTAGAACTCCAGGGTGGACTGATCGAAATAGGCCGGTCGGACTGCTGATTCCGTTCACTCGAAGTCCGAGCGGATCTTGGCGATGAGGTTCGGGAGGTAAATCCGGAACCGCCGGTCCATTCCCGGCAGCTCTTGGGGCAGGGCGAGGATCCGGTTGAGCGCCGGCTCGGCGCGGTCCTCCATGTAGTCGAGAGCATTGAGCGCCATCATGGCGACGCGGAGACCATGCTCTTCCGCGTCTGCCAGTTCCACCAGCCCGGCCAGGGCACGTTCGGTGTCCGGGTCGCTTCCATACCGCCCGAGCGCTTCGCCGGCGGCAACTCGGACCGCCGGATCGTCATCCGAGAGCGCCTCCCGCAGCGGCGCGGCCAATGCCCCGACACCCGCCTTGCCTCTCATCAAGGCGCCCAGGGCCGCCCAGTAACGCACGGCGCTGTCCGGATCTGCGAACCCGGAGCGAAGTTCCGGCTCCACGCCTTCCTGCATGGAGGAGGCCAATTCCGCTGTGGACATGATCCGCTCCAGTGGGTACCTCGCGGGGTCGGCTCCCATCGTGTGGGGCGCATCATGGCCGGATCGTGAGTGGATGGCATTCTCGGGCAGGAATCCGAGATCGCTGATGGACAGCGACCACTCCCGGCGGGCGGCACGCAGACGATCGAGAATAAATGCGTGCTCGGGGCTGTTCGCCAGGTTCCTGGTTTCATCGGGGTCCTCGGCCAAGTCGTAGAGTTCCTCGGGCGGCTTGGTCTCCCAGAAGTGGGTGCGAGGAGGGCTCAGCTTTCCCTCTCGGTACATCTCGTGCCAGACGGCCGTCGTCGGCGTTCGGAACATGTACTCGACGAACTGGCCGTAGATTCGGTGCGGCATGAAGTTGCGGATGTAGATGTAACGCTGGTCGCGGACGCTGCGGACAAGGTCGTAGCGCTCGTCCATCCGTCCTCGAAAGCCGTAGACGTACGGTTGCGGAGGAGTCTCGTACTGGCCCGCGAAAGCGTGGCCCTGGAAGTGGTCCAGCGGTTGGATGCCGGCGAGGCTGAGCACCGTCGGGGCAAAGTCGACGAAGCCTACCAGCCGGTTGCTCTCCCCGCCGGCGGCGTATTCGGACGGACGCAGGTGCCGGAACTTCTCCGGGATGTAGAGGATCAGTGGCACGTGCAGACCGGAGTTGTAAGTCCAGCGCTTGCTGCGGGGCATTCCTGATCCGTGGTCCGCCCAGTAGAAGACGATGGTGTCCTCTTCCAAGCCGTCTTCCCTCAACTGTTCCAGGACCTTGCCGGCCAGACGATCCATCTCCGTGATCTTGTCGTGGTATTGGGCCCAGTCCTGCCGGACTTCCGGAGTGTCGGGGTGGTAGGCGGGGACCCGGACCTTCGCCGGGTCGTGGACGGCCTGATGCGGGCGCTTCCGAATTTGGGACTCGTGGGTGACCGTCAGATTGAAGACCGAGAAGAAGGGTTGGCCGGGCGTGCGCTTGCGCCAGTGTGCCTGCCGACCGGACTCGTCCCAGACCCTTCCCGGTTTTTCCAGGTTGTAGTCTTCCTTGGAGTTGTTCGAGGTGTAGTAGCCGGCCTCCCGCAGGTATTGGGGGAACATCTTCATCGACCGTGGCAGCCGCGTCGATGAGCGCATGTGCTCCGATCCGGTCGACGGCGGGTACATGCCGCTGATGATGGTGGTGCGCGCGGGTGCGCAAACGGGCGCCGTGGACCAGGCGGTGCGGTAGATCATGCCGCGGGCGCCCAGCGCATCCAGGTTCGGGGTGTCGGCGTAGGAGTCGCCGTAGACGCCGAGGTGGGGACCGTTGTCTTCGGAGCTGATCCACAGGATGTTGGGGGTGTTTGCGAGGGCGGGGAAGGTGGATGCCAAGAGGAGGACGATGGTGCGTATCGACATCGTCAGAATATACCTGTGTTGGGATTTGGGTGGGTTTGGGGGGAGTGTAAAGGGGGGACTGCCGTCCCCCCTACCCCCCTGTCGGCGCCTGAAAGACGCCGCTAGCGCCGCTCCGGAATGATCGGCAGGAGGATGTGGGACGGGTGGTCGGCGTCGTGGTAGACGGTCTGATGGGCGATGACGATCTCGGTATCGACGCCGAGCTTCCCTCCGTTGTTCAGGTTGCGGTCGAAGCGGGGGAAGTTGCTGCTCGAAACCTCGACGCGGATCTTGTGCCCCTTGAGAAAGACGTTGCTGACGACTCCCACTTCGATGAAGAACTCGTAGACCTTTCCGGGTTGCATCAGTTTGGGATTCTTGAACTGTCCGAGTGAGGGGACACCGGCCCGTACGGCCGCAGGATCTCGATAGCGGGCCCTGAGAATGCCGTCCCAGTGGTTGACCGCCTTGCCGTCCGGGTAGACGTCCAGCAGCTTGACGGTCCAGTCGGTGTCCGGAGCGGAACTGCTGGCGTAGATGCTGGCTTGGATTGGCCCCGTCACCTCCAGCTCTTGCTCCAGGGCCTCGGTGCTGTAGACCAGGACGTCGTCCCGGTATTCGACGGGCCGGTGGTCCAGGGGCTCCACCTCGCCGTTGGGGTCCATCCCCAGGGTCGGGACCGGATCCTCCGGATTGTAGGTGTAACGGTCGGCCGGCTCGCCGCCGCCGGGCATTCCCGTAGAGAGGGTGCCGTCGCCGAAGAGGGAATTGGCCCGGCCGCCGCTACGCAGGTAGAAGGGAGTCCATTGGGTCTCGGGGAGAGGCCATTTCTCGGCCGTTCTCCATTTGTATTTCCCCATCATGAACAACTTCAGAGGGGGCTCGTTCTCCACTCCGTTTTCGATTCCCTTCAGCCACCGGTCCATCCAGCGCAGGTAGAGCGCGTAGAGATCGATGATGGAGTCGACTCCGAAATCCAGCACCCCGTACGCTTGCTTGGGCCGGTCGGTGTGGACCCAGGGGCCCACCACTACTTTCTGCAGGCGCTTGGCGCGTTCCGTGCCCTCTTCCTGCATGGCCTCGTAGTTGGCGAACAACGATTTGGCATGCAGGTCGAGCCAGCCGCTCACCTGCAGGATGGGAATGTCCATGCCGGGCGAAATAGAGGGCCCGGTTGACGTACCAGTCGGAGCTGTTGCCGTACGGCGTCCGCTCCAGAATCACCGGCCACCGGTCTTCTTTCCCGGGAAGATAGACATCGGCGGAGAGGGTCACCCCGTCCCGCATGGGCACCCGGACGTCAATCAGCGTGGCGGGTGAATGTTCCGGCGGCGAAAGCAGATCCTTCCAGGCCGGACTCTCCGCCAGGGCCGGAGAGATGAGTGTGGATTGCAGGCACATGACGAGAAGTCCTCGCGTCCAGTGGCGAGTCGATCGGATCATGGACCCCCCTCCTGAATCGGCAACTTGAGGAAGGAGGCGTGTTCGCCTCCATGATGGATCGTGTTGTTGGCGATGCGCCACTGCCGGCTCAGCGGGTCGCCCGTATTCCGGTTGATGTCGAAGTTGGGAAAGCTGCTGCTGGAAATGTCCACCCGGATGCGATGGCCCGCCTTGAACAGGTTGGCCGCCGGCTGGATGGGCAGGCGAATTTCGTACACGGTGCCCGGCTCCATCAGTTCCGGCGTCGTGAAGCTGTTGCGGTACCGGGCCCGGATGATGCCGTCGGTAACAGGGAAGGCGTATCCGGCGGGGTAGTCCTCGCTGGCCGGATAGACGTCGATGAGCTTGACGAAGAAGTCGGTGTCGGGAGCGTCGGAGGAGGCGTAGAGGACGGCCCGGAGGTTTCCGGCCACGTTGTCGAAGTAGAACTGGAAGGCGGCGTCCTCGTACCTGGGAGCCACGCTCAGCGGCGTCTGCCCCCGCCGCCAAGGAATCCGTGACGCCCACTGCAGAAACCCCTTGGACGTGAGCATCGGCTTGATGGCTTCCACGATGGAAGGGTTCTCCTGAGCCTCCCAACTGGTGGTGGCCATGTGCAGGTGCCACCTGAGCAGGCCCAGGGTTCGGGTCCCACCCACGTGCATACTGTAGTAGTAGGCGTTGTTCGGTCCGGTGTGGGGGATCATGGTGGCCAGGCTGGGCGGGTTCAGCGTGGCCATCTGCAACTGGACCCAACCCATGTAGGAGACCCCGTAGGTCCCGACCGTTCCGCTGCTGTAAGGGCGCCGGGCCAGCCATTCCACCGTGTCGTAGCCGTCCTCCGCCTCGTCCCGCATGGGAAAAAACTCGCCTCCCGACCGGAACCGCCCCCGGCAGTCCTGAATCACCGACAGGTAGCCGTGGCTGGCAAAGAAGGTGGCCGGGTCCTTGTAGAACTGGTTCTCCTTGTCATAGGGAGTTCTCTGCAGGACGACCGGAAACTTGCCTTCCAGCGGGCGGCCGTCTTTTGCAGGCAGATAGAGGTCCGTCGCCAGCTCGACTCCGTCCCGCATCGGGACTTTGACATCCTTCAAGACGACGACATCCATGGTTTTCCCCTCGCCTGCCGGCCCGGCGGCCACAATACCCAAGCAGAAGATCCCCACTACAAAAGGCAGAGTGCACGACGAACCCCTCATGAGTGACCCTCCGTTCTTGCTGATTGATTGGATTGGAAGCAGAGTGAAAATTTGCGGCTCAGAAAATGAAGGGCAGCTCACGTTGTCAAATGAGGGCAACCTCCGACGCCGGGGAGAATGGGGGACAACATGTCCCCCCTCCTGGCGCCGCGCCGGCTTACTATCGCCGGAGGGGGCCTTTCGTTATACTTTTGAACAACCCATGGGTCCGGCAATTCCGGGACTTTGCCTTTTCTTCATCGCCGCTTCCGCCGCGCTCGGCCAATCCGTCCGGGACGAGGAATCCGAGCAGTACTTCAGGAAGTGGTTGGACGAGGACGTTCGCTACATCGTCAATCCGGAAGAGAAGACCGTCTACGAGTTCGAAGACCGGGTCTACGTGGAGGACACCGGCTACCGTCCTTTCGTGGAACAGGGAAAGTCCCTCTATCAGCACACGATTCCCCTGAGGTCGGGACGCTACAAGCTGGACTGGGTGGTCCGCGACGTTCACTCCGGGAAGATCGGCACCTCGGTCCATTCCTTCGTGGTGCCGCCCAGGCCGGGGAACGAACTCTTCACCAGTTCGCTGATCCTGGACGATCGAATTCGGGTCCAGAAGGAGGCCGATCCTCTGGAGCCCTTTGCCACGTTGTCCGGGCTCAAGGTCTATCCCAACCTCCAGAAGAATACTTTTCCGGCCGGGGAGCGGGTCGGACTCTACTTCGAGATCTACAACTTCTCGGTTGACGCCGCCACCGGGGAAGCGGACCTGAAGATTCCGCTTCGCGTTCTGGACCGGGAGGGGCGGGTGGTCCAGGAGATCCGCCTGGATCACGTGGGCCTGACCTACCTGGGGGAACGGGCTTCGGCCTCGACCCATCTCTATATCGACGGCGCCGGGGACTACCGCGCCGAGATCTCCATCGAGGACCTGATCTCTGGCCAGACGAAGAATATGAGCGTCCGGTTTCGAATCCGGGACAATTCGGGTTGAGGCGGAAACGGGTGGCGACGAGGCTGACACAGGCCGTTCGGTTCGCCGCCTTCCTAGCCGCAATTCTCGGCGTCGGCTGTTTGATCTCAGGACCTCCCTATCCTCCGGAGGCGGCGCTCCGATCCTTTCAACTCGCTCCGGGTTTCCGGATCGAGTTGGCCGCCGCCGAACCCGAAGTCGTGGACCCCATCTCCATGGCGTTCGACGAGCGCGGGCGTCTGTTCGTGGTCGAGATGCGGGACTACCCCATCGCCGACCAGCCGCTCTCCAGGATCAAGCTGCTTGAGGACCGGGACGGCGACGGCCGGTTCGAGTACAGCAGCGTCTTCGTCGACGGGCTCCACATGGCCCATGGCGTGCTGCCCTGGAAGGGGGGAATTCTGGTTACCTGTGCCCCCGACATCCTCTATTTTTCCGACACCGACGGCGACGGCAAGGCCGACCAGCGCAAAGTGATCCTGACCGGTTTCGCCCAGGTCAATCCACAACTCCGCATCAATACCCCCCTCTATGAGATGGACAACTGGATCTACGCCGCCTACCCGAGATTCGGGGTCGGACGCCGCTTCAAGCAGTTCAGCGATCAGGGCCAGCCGATCCATTTCCCCGATCATCCCGAGGTCGAGCCCGTGGACGTCTTCGAGCGGCGGTCGGATATTCGGTTCAAGCCGGACATGCTGCAGATCGAGCCCGTCTCCGGCAACTCCGAGTTCGGTCAAGCCTTCAACGCCCGAGGCCACCGGTTCCCCTCCTGGAACAACAATCACCTGAGGCATTCCGTGATCGAGACTCGATACCTGGACCGGAATCCCCATCTGCACGTCGACAGCCCCATGCAGACGATTTCCGACCACGGACAACCGGCGCCGGTCTTCCCCATCACCGACGATCCGCACCTGCAGGACATTCGCCAGACCCGCCTGTTGAAGGAGCTCGGCCACTTCACTTCCGCCTGCGGCCAGAGCGTTTACACGGGCGGCCGGTTTCCCCAGCCTTACGACGGGGCCCATTTCATCGCGGAGCCGGCCCACAATCTGGTGCACGGAGACATAGTGTCGGCGCGCGGGCCGACCTATGCCGGAGCCGGCGCCTTCGGGGAGTCCGAGTTCCTGGCTTCCCGGGACAGTTGGTTCATGCCCGTCTTCACCACCACCGGTCCCGACGGAGCCCTCTACGTGGCCGACTTCTACCGAAAGATCGTCGAGCACCCCGAATGGATTCGTGAGGACTTCGTGGACGACCACGAACTTTTCTACGCGGGTCAGGATAAAGGACGGATCTACCGGATCGTTCATGGTGATGACGAGCCGTCGGAGCCGCCTCGGCTCGACCAGGCGGGCGCCTCGGAACTGGTTGGCCGGCTTTCCCATCCCAACCGGTGGTGGCGGCTCACGGCCCAACGGCTCCTGATCGAGCGCCAGGATCAGTCGTCGATTCCCCGCCTGAAGAACCTCGCCCGGTCCGGCGCGTCGTCGTCCGGCCGTATGCACGCCCTCTGGACGCTGGAGGGGCTCGACGGCTTGGACGCCGGCCTGGTCCTGGGCGGTTTGGGAGACAAGAGCCCGGAGGTTCGCGAGCAGGCGATCCGGATCGGGGAGTCCCGGCTTTCGGATCGCCGCATCGTGGACCGGATGATCGACATGACCGGAGACCCGGATGAGCGGGTTCGCTTCCAGTTGGCGTGCACGCTGGGGGAGCTCTCTCCCGAGTACTCCTTCGAGTCTCTGCTGAAGATCGCCCATACCCATATGGAGGATCCTTGGTTTCAGATCGCGGTGCTCAGCGCAGCCGGTGATCACACGGTCCGGTGGTTTCGCGCTGTGATCGGGAACCCGGACTTCGCGTCCCAAGGGACGGAGGGCCAGCAGCTTTTCCTGCGCCGGCTGACTTCCATGATCGGAGCCCGCCAGAAGCCAGGGGAACTGACGGCGGTTCTGGTGGCCGCGGGCGAGGCTGCGGAGGGTGCGGACCCGTGGTGGCCCGCCCTGAGCCTGGAAGGTCTGGCGGAAGGATTGAAACGGGGGACCAACCCGAAGGTCGACCTGCCCCGCCGGGCACAGCAGGTCCTGTTGGAGCTTCTGGCCAAACCGAGTGGGTTGGGCACGGTGGCGCTTGAGCTGGCGGAAGGAGTCGAGCTGTCGGACACGCTCCAATTCCGGTCATTGATACGTCAGGCTGCCGCGCTGGCCGCCGATGAGGCAGTCGGTCCGAACTCCCGGGTCCACGCCATCCGGTTGTCGGCTCTGGACCCCGCCCAAGCGGACTACGCACTGCTGGCCGGGTTGCTGCAACCCCGCCAGCCCGAGGAGATCCAGATGGCGGTAACGCGCGCGCTGACCGTCCTGCCCCACCCCAGGTTCACCCAGGTTCTTCTGGATAACTGGCGGTCCTTCACGGCCGCGCTCCAGAACGCGGCAGTGGACGGGATGCTCAGGGAACCGGTGCGAGTGCCCAACCTCCTGGACGCCGTCGAGGCGGGGACCGTCCAGCCGTGGACCATCCGAGGCGCCAGGCGGGGCCGCCTGTTTCGGATCTCCGAGGGCGAGACCCTGGAGCGCGCCCGGACGCTCCTGCGGAGTTCTCCACCCGACCTGCGATCATTGATGGACCAGTATGGCGCCGCCGCCCGCACTACCGGTGATATCGCGGACGGCCTCGATGTCTTCAGCGAGCATTGCAGTCAGTGTCACAAAGTCGGGGAGACCGGCTCGGAGGTCGGACCGGACCTGCTCAGCCTTTCAGGCCGGACCAAGTACGAATTCCTGGAAAACATTCTCGACCCCAACTCCAACATTGTCCCCGGATATGAGGAGTACCTGGTCGAGACCAACGACGGCCGCGCCTTAACAGGAGTGATGGCCAGCCAAGGACCGGCCACGGTTACCCTGAGGCGGAGCGAGGGAGAGGAGGACACGATCTCCCGGAGCCAGATCGCCAGCCTCCGGTCCCTGGGAGTGTCCGCCATGCCGGAGGGAGTCCAGAAAGACATCAGCGTCCGGCAGATGACCGACCTGCTCGAGTACCTGACCCACTTGGGAGCGACAACCGGCGTCGGGAGCCGCGACTTTTAGTCGGAAGTTCCAGCCCTATTTCCCCCTAAAATCGAGCTAAGTGGTTGATTTGCTTACGGAACTGGTGTTGACTGGGTTTATTTGTGTTCCCATGTAATAGAGTGTCTATCATGTTGTATTTGAGAACTATATGATCTATACTAGTTGCCATGTACATCGACACTGTCCCCAACCGCAACTCCCGCCCTGCCATCCTCCTGCGCGAAGGCTGGCGCGAAGGGAAACGTGTCCGCAAACGCACCATCGCCAACCTCACCAACTGGCCCCACGACAAGATCGAACGACTTCGTCTCGTCCTCAAGAACGTCCCTGTCGTTCATCCCGATGAGCTCTTCGTCATCGAACGCTCCCTCCCCCATGGTCATGTCGAGATGGTGCTGCAAGCCATGCGCCGCCTGAAGCTCCCCGCTCTTATCGATTCCAAGCCCTCGCGCCAGCGCGATCTGGTCCTGGCCCTGATCATCCAGCGCTTGCTGCATCCCGCCTCCAAGCTCGCCACCACCCGGCTCTGGCACACGACCACCCTGGCCTCCGAGCTCTCCCTGCAAGACGCCGACGAGAACGACCTGTACGGGGCCATGGACTGGTTGCTCCAACGTCAGGACCGGATCGAGAAGAAGCTGGCCCGGCGACATCTGTCCGAAGGGGATCACGTCCTTTACGACGTCTCCAGCAGCTACTATGAAGGGCACACCTGTTCCTTGGCCCGGTTCGGCCACAGCCGGGACGGCAAGCGCGGCCAGCCCATCATCGTCTACGGGGTGATGGCGGATCGGGCGGGACGGCCGGTGGCCGTCCAGGCCTATCCCGGCAACACGGGGGATCCGACCACGGTGCCGGATCAAGTGGAGACGTTGCGCCAGCGGTTCGGGTTGAAGCGGGTGGTGCTGGTCGGGGACCGAGGGCTACTGACCGAGACCCAGGTCAAGCATCTGAAGCGCCATCCCGGACTGGGTTGGATCTCGGCCCTGCGCCATACGGCCATCCGCGAACTGGTGGAAACGAAAGCAGTTCAACTCTCGCTCTTTGATGAGCGTCACTTGGCGGAGATCCGGACCGAGGCCTATCCGGGCGAACGGCTCGTCGTTTGTCACAACCCGATGCTGGGGGAGTATCGGCGCCGCAAACGGGAGCGCCTGTTGGCGGCGACGGAGGAAAAGTTGGCCAAGATCGCCCGGGAGGTGGCCCGGCGCACCAAGACGCCCTTGTTGGCGCCCCAGATTGCCGAGAAGGTGGGTCGGGTCAAGAACCGGTACAAGGTGGCCAAGCACTTCGAAATGGTGATCGAGGACGGGCGTTTCGAGTACGCTCGGCGCACTGAGGCTATCGTCCGCGAGGCGCAACTGGACGGATTCTACATCCTGCGCACCAGTGAGCCACAAAAGCGGCTGTCGACGGCCGACGTGGTGCGCAGCTACAAGAACCTGGCGAACGTGGAGCGGGCGTTCCGCTCTTTGAAGACCGTGAACTTGCAGATCCGTCCCATCCGCCACCGGGCGGAGACCCGGGTGCGATCACACCTGTTCCTGTGCGTGCTGTCCTACTACGTCGAGTGGCATCTGCGCCGAGCCTTGGCCCCGTTGCTGTTTGATGACGAGGACCTGGAGGCGCATCGCGCTCGACGGGATCCGGTGCTGAAAGCCCAGCCGTCGGCATCGGCAAAACGCAAGAAGGCGAAGCGGGAAACCGAGGACGGACTGCCGATCCAGAGCTTCAAGACACTGATGGCTGAGATGGGGACGCGTGCCCGTCACCAGTGCCGAACGGCCTCGGACCCGGACGGTCCAAAGTTGCAACGACTGACGGAACCGACACCGCTGCAGCACCGGGCGCTGGAGTTGGTCAGGGTGTTCCCAGTGGACAACTAGTCCGATTCGTCGGTTATCCCTTTATAATCAGGGAGTTATCTTGTCTCTGAGTCTGGAACTTCGGTTTAGTCGTCGAGCACGGAGCGGCGACTTTCTTGTCGCCGAATGGGACCGGCGGTTTTCTTGCCGCCGTACTCCTACGTAACTCAGTGGCAAGCAGCCAACGGCCGAAGGGACCCGGGCGAAAAGCGAACCGTGCGATTCAAAATACGCCACTCCGCGCCGTCCCCCCGTGAGAATCGCCGGCCGCCGTCGTTCATTCCTCGACGATCAGGACTCGATCACGTTCCTCCTGGCCACTCTCCAGCAACGAACCGGCCAGGGCGGCGTAGACCCCAGCGAAGGTCGCGTCCTGCCGGATCACGCGCCGGGACTCCTGCTGCGCCTTTCGGCTCTTCAACTGCTTCTGGTAGCAGACACCCGGTTCGAATCGGATCGCCGCCGATCGGGGCAGTTGCCGAAGGCCGTACTCGAGGATCCTCTCCGCCCCTGAATAGGCCTGACCTCTCGACAGAATCTGGGCGTATTCGAGATAGAACGACTCGTTTTCCGGTTCCCTGAGCATTGCCTGCTCGAAGTTGGACACGGCCGCGTCGAATTGCTGTGCCTCGAACTGCACCCGCCCCAGCAGGAAGCGTACCCGTGCGTTTTCCGGGTCCAGGCTCGAGCTCTTCTGCAGCGAGGCGATCGCTTTCCGGAGTTCTCCCTGGCGGGCCAGGACGAAACCCAACCCAGCCAGGAGTTCAGGGTTGTCCGGCGTCTGACGCAGCGCCCGTTCGTAAGCGTCCCGCGCGGCGGGCCAATCCTGGAGTCCGGCGCACACCCCCGCGAGCATGGCCCACAGTTGCGGAGACTGCGGGTTTCCTTCCACGGCTCGGACGAGCAGGACCCGGGCCTCGGCGAGGTCTCCCGAGCGGAGGAGAGCCTGAACCCGTTCGAGGTCCACCGTTTGGGACCGCAGCCCGGCGCATAGGCCGAAGATCGCAACTACGGCCCAGAGGGCAGGACCGGACCTCCCGGCCGGACTCAGGGACGTTCGACGCCGTTGATTCCGCATGGACTGGAATCGACACTCCGAGCCAGGGGTCAGTTCAGTTTCCGGGGCACGGTCACGGACCAGCTCTTGTTGGTGTGGCGCTTGCCGTTGACCCGGACCTCGACCTGGCCCACATGGTGAAAGGCCTTCTCGTCGCTCCTCGTCACTTCGTTCGCCTCCACCCGGACCTCCATATCGGGCCGGTTCATGGACCGGATGGAGCGGGCCTTGAGCACGGCGTTGGCGGGTTCTTTCGACGACACCGTGAAGCTCGACTCGATGAGCCGGCCGTATTCCCGATCGTCCACGGACAACCGGACCGTAGCGGTCTCGTTGACCAGGTCGTGGGTGATGGAATATTCCGTGGGCTTGGCGAGGATGTCCGGATCGGCAGGGGGCAGGATCTTCAGATCCGGCGGCGGGAGGCTTGGACTCTGCCGCGGCACGACGGGGAGGATGATCCGGGACGGAAAACGCCCCCCTCGATGGATCGTGTTGGTGGCGCTCAGGGCCGTCGGCCACGCGTTCTGGATGTCGGCGCTGGTGACGGCTACGCGGATCCGGTGTCCCGGAGCGTAGACGTAGGAAATCGTCTTCAACGGGACCTTGATTTCGTGGGTTTGACCCGGCACCAGGGGTTCGGGCTCGAAGTGGGAGTCGCGATGAGTCGCATTGAGTCCCCCGTAACGGACCAGCTTCGACGTCCCGTCGGGGGCCACGTCGATGAGCTTCACCCGGAAATAGGCGACCTTGGCGCTGGAGGAGACATTGAGCACCGCCGTGGGGGTCCCCGTCACTTCCAGTTCCTCTTCCAGCGGGGGCGTCGTATAGGTCACGGAAAAGGCTTCGTCCAGCCGCTGGTCGATGGGCATCCCCCAGGGGAGGACACCGCCGCCCCAGTGCATCCCCGACGTGAGTCCCGCAATCGGGTTGTACTCATACTCGTCGCGCCCTTCGGTGGCGTCTTCCTCGCGGCTCAGCCGGCCTCCGGATTGGAAGTAGAGCGGCGTCGGCCGGGTGCGGGCGATGGGCCACTCCCGCTCCGACCGCCACGACCCGGGTTCCTCCACATACATCCGAGCGGAAGGTTTCCTGTACTTCTTGACGAAGATGGTCACCGGCGGTTCATCCATGACGCCGTTGTCGATCCCCTTGAGCCAGTAGTCGAACCACTTCACGTACTCGATGCCGCCCTCGATCCTGGGTCCCGGGACCGCCCGTTCCACTTCCGGCCACCAGTGGCCCCAGGGACCGATCAGCGCCCGCTTGGGAACCTTCAAGTTCGAGTAGGCTCGCAACAGCGCGGTGGGGTAGCAGTCGGACCAGCCCCCGATGACGTAGACGGCGCATTTGACCCGGTTGAAATCCTTCGACAACGACCGGTCCTGCCAGTAGGGGCCGTTCTGCTGGTTGGAGATGTAGCCGATGCCCCAGGGCTCGCTTTTTTGCAACCGCTCCTGCCAGATTTCGCTCCACTTGGGGCCGGTGATGTCCGGATTGGGCGGCATGAGGTTGGATGCCGTCATCAGGGGCGAGAAGGTGTCGAACATGTACGGCCGCAGGACGCCGCCGGGGTAGGTCCACTCGGTGTAGACGTCGTCGTTGGCGGAGCGGACGATGATGGCCTTGAGGCTGGGAGGCGCCTGCACCGCGACGTGCCACTGCACCACGCCTCCGTAGGAGATGCCCATCATACCCACGTTGCCGTTGCACCAGGGTTGGTCGGCGATCCACTCCACCATCTCGTAGCCGTCGCGCCGCTCGTCGGCGGAGTAGATGTCCCTGGTCCAGCCTCCCGAGTTCCCGGTCCCGCGAACTTCGTACTGCACGACCGCATAGCCCCTCTCCGCCAGGTACGGGGTGGGCCCGACGGGCCAGGGAAAGGCCAGGTCCTCCGAGTCGTTCAGAAACCGGTACGGGTAGTACATCATCACCCCGGGAAACCGGCCTTCGGCGTCCGGCCGCACGATCTTGGCCGCCAACTCGACGCCGTCCCGCATGGGAACCCGTACGAATTCCACTTTGAGGTTGTTTTTATATTTTGGTTCAGACATTTTTCCTTTTGAATGAACGATCGAGGGGGGCAGGAAAAGTAGAAATAGTGCAATAAATAGGGGCCGGGCGCACTCCTTGCGTTTCGTGAAAGTCCAGCGGAGACAAGTATTGTTGCCTGATACCATATGCATTTTCTCCATCAATGAATTTTATCTGACGAACGGGCATCGATAATAATTATAAAAGAAATCATTTCATTATAATTTATTCCATATCAATAGTTATCTTATTAATTTCAGTATGCACTATAGGACGCCGCTTGAGGCGGCGAGACCGGGCCCGTGATGAGATCCTTGGGAAAGGAGAAATAGCCCCGGGCGCCGACCTCACTGCCGAACGGGAAGTTCTTGGTATTCGTCTTGCCCAGTGAGACATAGGTGCCGGGGTCGCCGGCCGTCACGTGAATGTCCAAGCCGGCATGCCCCCGGAGCCACTCGGGACTGATGAGCCGTTCGCCGCGCCAGATCCCTTGAGTTGCGATCAACAGGCCGAAGCGGGCCAGATCTTGCGAACTGATCATGAACCAGCCGGGACCGCCCCGAACCACGTTCCCGTTGATCTCGTAAGGTGGATCGACGTACTCGCCGTAATGGGGAATGGCTGGATAAAAGCCTTTCGTGTCCTGGAGCACTTTTCCGGGCTTCCATTCCCAGCGGTCGGCAGGGATCCCCATGGGGCCGAACAACCGCTCGTCGATAACTTCCTTGAGGTCCCGGTCCCAGAGGGCGGTCAACGCTTGGCCCAGCCTCACGTAGCCACCGCTGCTGTATCGGGTGACGGTCCCCGGTTCCGTATGGGAGTAGTTGTCAAATATCGGGTCGCCCGTCCATTTCACCCAGTCCGGAACCGTGCCGTGGATCCAATGCGCCGCGACCTCCGGGTCGCGTTCTCCCGGCTTGTTTCGCCAGTGGTAACCGCTCTCCAGGATGAATCCTCCCCGGTGATTGACCAGTTTCCGCCAGGTGAGGGTCTTGTGATGCCCTTGATCCAGGACCTTGTGGGGATGCGACAGCTCATCCCGCCCGGTCCAGGTCTTCCAGATGGGTTCGTCCGGGTCGACGAGACCGTCATCCACCGCCAGACCCAGTAGGGCGCGGACGAGGCATTTCCCCAACGACGCGGACTGCGTCTTGTAGGCGGGATCCCCGAAAGAGTAGATGAGGTAGCCCCCGCGAGTCAGGACGGCGCCCCATTCCTCATCGCCGGGAGCGGTGCCGCCGAAGCCTCCCGGGTGAATATCGGCGGCGGCGAAGATGCGATCCATTCGTCCCGCATCCAGACCCGCGTCGGCCGGATCGATCTTCACCCATTCTCTCTCCGGATAGGTGACCCACTCCGGGACCCCGAGTCCGTCCCGCCGGCAACCTGAGAGGGCGCCGGCCGCGGTTCCGGCGAACGCTCCCAATGAGAGTGTCTTCAGACAGTCCCTGCGATTCAGTTTCGGCAACTTGGAGTCCATACGGCGTCCCTCCGGCGTGAGATGAACTGGGCGATATCCTGATTCGACACGAATATATTGATTTATTCAAATTAATTTATATTTGAGTTGTGAAAAATTCGGTTTGTCGGTTTGTGGAAACTCGTCTTGTCAGTCGATCGACATCCACTATAGTTTCTTAAATTGTGCAGGAAGCCGCGTGAAAAGGGAAGTGTGCCGTTGGAGATCCGGGTGGTTTCGGGATTCGGAATAGACGAAACTAATCGAAGCAACCGATAGTTCAGGTGCGGTGATGGGATTCCTCGTCATCGAGCGGGAGAAGGTGCAGGAACTGCCCTTGAACGGTCGCCAGTTCCTGCAACTGGCGGAACTGACGCCGGGAGTCCAGAGGACCACCGTAGGATACATGGAATACGGCGGAGGCAGCATCTCGGCCAACGGGATGTCCGACCACGCCAACAACACCATGGTCGACGGCGTCATGAATCAGGAGAGCGGCGCCGCCTGCATGAACTTCTCCCCCAGCATCGACCTGATCCAGGAGTTCAAGATCCAGACCAACGTCTACGACGCCGAGTTCGGCCGCAGCGGCGGAGCCCAGATCAACATCGTCACCAAGCGCGGGTCGCTCGACTACCACGGCGCCCTCTACATGTTCCACCGCAACGACAGCCGCGAGGCCCGGAACTTCTTCGCCAGCAGGATTCCCGAGTTCCGCCGGAGCCAGTTCGGAGGTTCCTTCGGCGGCCATATTCCGGGTTCCGAGAACGATTTCTTCTTCTTCAACTACGAAGGCCAACGGGCGGCCCGGGGGTTGACGGTGCCCATCAGCGTGCCCACGGCGGCAATCAGGAACGGCGATTTCCAATCGCTGGAGGGGCGATTTTCTTGTCGTCTGCTCTTCTCTGTTGCCATGCGATTCGATGACCGGAAAGCGTAAAGTGGGGACTCCGTCCCCCCTGCCCCCCTGTCGGCGGCAAGAAAGCCGCCGCTCCTATTCGGCGACAAGAAAGTCGCCGCCCCTACGCCAACAATTCGGTGACGGCTCTCCCGTGGACGTCGGTCAGGCGGCGTTCGATGCCGTTGTGGTAGTAGGTGAGGCGTTTGTGGTCGATCCCCAGCAGGTGGAGGACCGTGGCGTGGTAGTCGTAGATCGTGACGGGGTTCTCCGCCGGCTTGTAGCCCAGTTCGTCTGAGGCTCCGTAGACAAAACCCCGCTTGAGACCGGCCCCGGCCAGCCAGCAGGTAAAGCATTCGGGGTGATGGTCGCGTCCCAGGCTGCCTCCCTGTGCAACGGGCGTCCGGCCGAACTCGGTCACCCCCAATACCAGCGTGTCCTCCAGCATGCCGCGCGAATCCAGGTCCTGGAGCAGGCCCGCGACCGGACGATCGTACTCCAGCGCCATCTTGGTGTGGTCTGACTCCAGCCTGGAATGGGAGTCCCACGTTTTCTTCGTGCCGCCGTGATACACCTGAACGAACCGGACTCCGCGCTCCAGCAAGCGGCGCGCCAGCAGGCAGCGGCGGCCCAGCGCTTCGGTTTCTTTCGCCTCGAGGCCGTAGAGGCGGCGGACACTCTCGCTTTCGCGCTCGATATCCGCAATCTCAGGGACGCTCAACTGCATCCGAGCCGCCAGCTCGTAGGAGCTGATGCGTGCCTGCAGCGAGCTGTCGCCTGGATGTTCCCGCTCGTAGACTCGATTCATTCGCGCCAGCCATTCCAGGCTCGCGCTGCGCTGTGCGGGCCGAACCGACTCGGGGGTGGTCAGGTCCGCCAAGGCGTCGCCGGAGGTCCGAAACGGCGTCCCCTGATGAGAAGCGGGCAGAAATGAGGCCCCCCATTGCAGACCGCTTCCCCAAGGATGGTCGGCCGGGTCGGGCAGGACGACGAACGCCGGCAGATCCTCGTTCTCGGTGCCCAACCCGTAGCTGATCCAAGCGCCCATGCTGGGGAAGCCGCTCAGCGCGAATCCGGTGTTCATCTGGGCCACGGCGGGCATGTGGTTGGCGCTGTTGGAGACCATCGACTGAATGAGCGTGAGTTTGTCGGCACATTCGCGCAAATGCGGCAGCAGGCTGCTCACCCACAGTCCACTCTCACGGTTCCGGCGAAACTCGAACGGACTCCCGTAGAGGTGGCCCGCTTGGCCGAAAAAGGTCGTCATATTGAACGGCGTACCGTTTCGCTTGGAGAGTTCCGGCTTGTAATCCAGGGTGTCGACGTGGCTCATGCCGCCGACTGCGAATATCTGGATCACTCGCTTGGCTCTGGGGACGAAGTGCGGTCCCCGAACCGTTCCTGAAGTTGGGTCGGCTCCCCGCAGAGCCATCCCAGCCAACGCTTCCCGTTGGGTCAACCAAGAGAGGGCAACCCAGCCGAATCCCGCTCCGGCATCGAAGAGCAACCGGCGGCGGGAGAGCGGGCAAAATCGGCGTCGGACCGCTGATGGGCTGGTCATAGGGCACTCCGTCAATTCAGGTAGAGAAACTCGCTGGTGTTGAAGAGGCCCCAGCAGAGGCTCGACAGGCCGTGTTTACCGACCAGGTCTTCGCTCCACGCCATCTCTTCACGCCCCGGTGTTCGTCCGAGCGCGATTTCGAAAGCACGGCGGACCTGGTGCTTCCGGTCTGATTCGACTTCACTCTCGATCCGGTCGGCGAACGCCCGGGCCTGTCGCAGGACGAAAGCATTGTTCATGAGGCTCAGTGCCTGCAGTGCAGTCGTCGTGACCACTCGCTTGGGAGTCTTCACGTTGGGATTGGGGCAATCGAACGAATCGAGCAATGGACTCGCAGCCGAGGCGACATTCATGCGATACACGGTTCGCCGATTGAACGCGGGTTCCCCGGAGTCGACCGGCGTATACATCTCGAAGGCGTTGAACTTCTCTTCTTCTTGGAAAGGACGGAAGCTGGGGCCCCCCATCCCCCAATTGATCTGTCCGCTGACTACCAGCATGGCGTCGCGAATGGCCTCCCCTTCGAGGCGCCGTGGAGAGTAACGCCAGAGCAGCCGATTGCCGGAATCGATGGCCGCGGACCCTTCCCTCCAGTCCGAGGCTTGCCGGTAGGTCTGCGACATCATGATCCGCTTGTGGAGTTTCTTGACACTCCAACCACCCTGGACGAACTCGCCGGCCAGCCAATCGAGCAACTCCGGGTGCGTCGGCTGACCACCATTGAAACCGAGATCGTTGGGACTCTCGATCAGGCCCCTTCCGAATAGGTAGTGCCAGACGCGGTTCACCATGGTTCTGGCAAAGATGGGATTGCGGGGATTCGCCATCCACTGGGCGAGCCGTATTCTTCGGTCCGCTTCGGGAGCGTCGACGTCCAGCCCGAATTCCGGCGACGCGGCCGGGACGCAGGACAACCCGCCGGCCGAAACCTTCTCCTGCTTTGCCTTCGGGTCGCCGCGCTCCAGCAGGTAGGTGGCGCCGGGCTGTCTGACGTCGGCGGCGTAGATCTTCTGCGGGTCCGGAATCGCCTCCCGCCGGACCCGCAATCGCTCCAGTTCGGCGCGCAGTTCGAGCGCGTTCGACCTTTCGGCGGGAGTCATGACTTCATCCAATTCTTCCCGCCGGACGTTGAGGAACCCTGTGAGGTATGAGGCCTCGACCTGTTCTCCCGTCAAGGCCACGTCGTAAAGCCGCGCCTCTTCGAGTTCAAGATCCTCCGAGACGTTGAACGCTACTTTGCCTTCTTCGGGCAGGTACGTCTGGAGGAGTCCTTCCTTGATCGTGAGCTCGGGGGTGTAAGGTTTGCCGTAGGGTTTTCCGTTGCGGTAGAGCCGAATGCTGTGGTCGGCGGAGTAGCAGATTGCGACATGGATCAGCCGGCCTTTCCCAGTCGCTTCCGGCGTCCCGTTCCCGTCGGCGGTGCGGAACGAGCTCGAGCTGAAATTTCGCCACTCCCTGGCGTCGCCGCCGGAGTACATGATGCCGTCCACGACGGTGCCCAGAAACGCCTCCGTATTGTGGATCTTCATGACGGTGACCTGCTTTTCCGGAGACTGATTCATCCAGATCCAGGCTTCCAGCGTCTTTTCGCGCAATTCCCGTGTAAGCGGGACTGTCCTGACGACCGACTCCGTAAGCTTCGTGCCATCAACCGCCCGCAGGCGTCCCTCAGCCCGGACCACTTTCTCCGACATCTCGGTGTGAAGGGGCCCCGCCGAGTCCCGGCTGTCGAGATCGAACGTCCATTGGGCGAAAGGAGAGGGCGCAACGGCGCTCGTTGCAGGGTCGGCCTTCTGTGACAACAACCGCCGCCGGGCGGGCACCTCGAGGGCGGCCAAGCGATCCTCCAGCTCGGCA
The DNA here is from genome assembly GCA_965231825.1 of Acidobacteriota bacterium. GTDB lineage: Bacteria > Acidobacteriota > UBA6911 > RPQK01 > JAJDTT01 > JAJDTT01. Next base: position 2,153,931 of record OZ246889.1, read on the forward strand.
ATACGCAGGTCGAGGGGCTGCACGCGTTCCCGCCGTGCGCGCTGCTCGCCGGGAGTCAGCAGGTCCCGTTCGCCTTGCCAGACGCCGTCGAAGGCGGCCTTCATCCGGTAGTACTCGCGCTGAGGGATGGGATCGTACTTGTGGTCGTGACAGCGTGCGCAGTTGACGGTCAGGCCCAGGAAGGTCTGCGAAACCGTCCCGATCATCTCCTCCATCTGGTCCTGGCGCACCATCTCGCGCTGCACGGGCACGCTCGACATGAACCCGACGGTATCGGATGGTCCGGACACCAAAAAGCCGGTGGCGATGACACCGTCACGGGTGACCGGGGCCAACACATCGCCGGCGATCTGTTCCCGCGCGAAATCCAGGTAGGATTTGTCCCGGTTGAAGCTCTCGATGACGTAGTCGCGATAGGGCCAGGCGTTTTCCCGGAGCGTGTCCCGCTCGAACCCTTCACTCTCGGCGAACCGCACGACGTCGAGCCAATGGCGTCCCCAGCGTTCCCCGTAGCGGGGGGAGGCGAGCAGCCGGTCGATCAGCTTCTCGTAAGCTTCAGGCGAGGAGTCGTCCAGGAAGGCCGAGACCTCCTCGAAGCTGGGTGGCAGCCCGGTGAGGTCGTAGCTGGCGCGGCGAATCAGCGTCCGGCGGTCGGAAGGCGGACTGGGGTCCAGACCCGCGTCCTTCAACCGGGCGTAAACGAACCGGTCGATGGGCGAGGTCCGCCAGTGCTCCGGTGCGGTTTTCGGCGAAGGCGGCTGAGGCTTGCGTAACGGCTGGAAGGACCACCAGTTGGAGTCGCTACGCTTGATTGGCGATTCTGACCCGTTCGGATGGTCCCACGGCGCGCCGGCCGCAATCCATTCTCGAAAGACCTCACGATCCGCCGCGGACAGGGGACTCCCCGGAGGCATCTCCCCGGAGGAAACCTTGGACCAGAGGAGGCTGGACTCGGGGTGGCCGGGGACCAGAGCCGGCCCGCGGTCCCCGCCGCGAAGGGTGCTCTCGAGCTGCGTCAGGTCCAGCCCGGAAGTCGCCAGCTCGGAGTTGTGACAGCCGAGGCATTCGGCTGTGATCAATCGCATGGCCCCCGACCCCTGGTCCGGAGACCCGACCTCCGAACGAGTCTGGCTCGCCAACGCCAGCCCGGCGATCGACAGGAAGACGGCGATGGCTCTGTTTCTTCTCAAGAGAGGAACCTGCCGGCAATTCTACACCAACCTCCGCTCCATTCTCGATTCATGGGGGGAGCGGCGTGTTTCACGCGCCGACTGGGAACGGCGTGTTTTACGCGCCGGTTCTCCTTGTCGTTCCTGTAGAAGGCGTTCTCCCACATGTCCCCGGGATCGGCCGCGCCGATCTGGGAGTAGATGTCCAGATTGCCGTCCCCGTCGTAGTCGACGAAATTGAGACTGTAGCCCGACGGGACCTTCGACAGGCTGGCGCGATCCGTGACCTCCACGAACCGGCGCCCGTCGTTGCGGTAGAGTGCGATGAAGGTGTCTCTCCCACCCAGAAGCAGGTCCAGGTCTCCGTCGCCGTCATAGTCCCCCCAGGCACAGGTTCCGTGGCCGTCCCGCCGGTTGACGCCGAGACTGGCGGCCACGTCGGTGAATTCCAGGAGCGGCGGGTTCGACCGATCGGCCAGTTCCGAGCGTAGGGGAAAGAGCAACTCGGGTGGAAAATCGACGGGAAGACTTCCCAATCGGTCCAGGACCACTTTGAACAGCCACTGGCTGAACGGATCGACTCGAATCTGCAGGGCGTTGAGGAAGGACTTACCGGCTGCGGGGTAGTTGCCCAGGTGAAAATGGCTGGTTCCGGTTCCGCGGAAAGCTTCGATCCGCTGGACAGGCGTCAGGCGCCGAAGGAGCGCGGACTGGTAGGTCTGGACGGCCTCCGCGTGCCGGCCGCTCTTCGCCTGATCTTTGCCCAACAGGAGGAGCGCCGATTCCTCGTCCGGAGTGAAAGGCGCCGTCTCACCGAGCATTCGCTTCAGGAGGGAGGCGGCCCGGTCGAGCCCGATCATGGAATCGTGCGGAACCCGGTCTTCGCTTTCGACGTAGAACCGGACCCCGCTCAGTCCCATCCACTCGGCGACGTTCACCAGCGGCGACGTTCACCAGAAACGGGTGGGATGAAGGCTGAAGAGCCAGGGCCTTCCGGGCCAGTTTGTAGGCGTCCTCGGGATCATAGTCGATGCTGCCCTTTCCCCGGTGGATCGGGTACTTCAGCCGGAGGGCGTTGAGATGCTCGGGATCGATGGCCAGCGCCCGGTCCAGCTCGCGAACGGCCTGCTCCAGAGATTCGCGCCCCTCGCCGGCGGTGCGTGACTGATTGAAGTCGACGATGTGGGTGCGGGCGAGTTGGTACTGCAGGTCAGCGTTGGTGCGATCCTCGGCCAGGCAACTCCGGAGCCTGTCTCTCGCTTCGACCGTCCTGGTTTGGAGAATCAGGGACAGGGCTTCCGCGTATTCCTCCTGGCAGGCGGATTCCTGGCCGGCCGAACTTCCTCCGCGAATCCCAGCAGAATCGAGAGCGAACAAATGGCTCTCAGGGTCAGTGCCGAGAGCCTCGAGAGTGGCGAGGATTTCAGCATAACCTCTGGAATACCAGTGCCATCTTTTCCAGCGTCTCGGCAATTTCCTCCTCGCCATGGACGGCCGACACGTACCATCTGCCGTCGGGCAGGAGATAGATGCCCTCTTTCAAGGCTTCCATGACGAACCGGCTCAAACGGTCCGTGTCGTCGTGCAGCGTGTCCCGGTAGTCCAACAGGTTGGCCTTGTCCGTGAAGTGAACGCTGAAGGCCGTCCCCAGACCGGTGATCTTCACCGGAAACGGCCGGTCCGCCGCAAGAGTCCGCAAACCCTTCATCAGCCTTTCCCCCATGGACCGTGCATGAGCCAGAGGCGCGCCGCCGTCTTTTTCGAGTTGGGCCAGCGTGGTGTCGGCGGCCGCCACCGAGAGGGGGTTGCCGTTGTAGGTCCCGCCGAAGGCGACGCCGTCCGTCAACTGCTCCATGATTTCCCGCCGGCCGGCCACCGCGCTGAAGGGCAGGCCGCCACCGATGGCTTTTCCGAGCGTGCACAGATCGGGCGTGATTCCGTAAAGGTCCTGGGCGCCGCCCAGGGCGATCCGGAAGCCCGTGATGACCTCGTCGAAGATGAAGAGGGCGCCATGCCGGGCGCAGATCTCTTGGACGCTACGCAGGTAATCCTCCCGCGGCAGCAGGCAACCGCTGTTGCACAGGACCGGCTCCATGATCACCGCGGCGATCTCGTCGCCGTGCTGCTGGAAGAGGCCGTTCACCAAGTCCGTTCGATTCCAGGTGCAGACCAGCAGATCATCCAGTGCGGCGAGCAATTGTCCCCGGGTGCCGGGTGCGGTCCGGGGTTGCTCGACAGCCCCGATCTCCTCCAGCGGGGGATGGTAGCTGGCCAGGATCGAGTCCATCCAGCCGTGGTAATGGCCTTCGAACTTGACCACGAGCTTGCGCCCGGTGAAGGCTCGGGACAGGCGCAGGGCCAGTTGAACCGCTTCGCTCCCACTGGAAGTGAAGGCCACCCTTTCGGCACACGGAACCAGCCGTTGGACTCGCTCGGAAAGGCGGGACTCCAGTTCGTGCTGGGCGCCGTAGTGAAAGGGACGCTCCACCTGGGACCGCAGCGTCTCCAGAAGAGCAGGGTGGCGATGGCCGAGGATCAGGGGTCCCCAGCCCAGGCCGTAGTCGATGTAGCGGTTCCCGTCCACGTCTTCCAGTCGGCAACCCGAGCCGTCACGAAAGAACAGAGGCACCGGAGACTTGCGCCGGAAAGGACTGCTGACGCCGCCGGCGAGAGACCCTTCGGCCCGAACCAGGAACTCCCTTGATCGTTTCCATTTGTCTTCCATGGGACTCTCGAAGGCCACTGTGTATCTTATGACTAACCGGTGGAGAATGATAATGAAGCGATTCCCGGCGTCTGTGACTTGTCACCTCGTCATTGCGGTCACCCTGTCGGCGTGTTCGGCACCCGGCCTGGCTTCCGGGGGGACGCTCTACGTGGGCTGGGCCGAGGTGGTGATCACGCCGCCCCGGGAGGTAGCGCTCGTGGGTCAGAAACACCCACGAATCGCCGGCCGGGCCCGAGATCCCCTGACGGCGACGATTCTGGCGCTTGAGACGAAGCAGGACGGCCGGTCGCTGGAACAGGCCGTCATGATCTCATGCGATAAGGCCTCTCGGAAGTCTCCGCCGACTTCTGGCACGAGGTCCGGCAGGAAGTTCGAAAACGTCATCAAGCGGACTGGTTCATCTTGCCGCAATGCGCCGCTTCAGGGGATATCTCGCCGCACCTGATGTTCCGCAAGACCATCCACTCGCTTTTTCGATAGGGGTTGGAGGGGGGACTTTCCGGTCCCCCCGATTCGCGTTAGCGAAACCGAATGAATGGAACAATTCGTCGACAGGTTGCCCGTGGCATGACCAAACCGATTCCACGCCCGCAGTTGAGGAAGGCGGTCAGCGCCCGGCAGTTCTTCATGCTGGCCTACGGCACGGTGGTCGGTGTGGGGTGGCTCGTCTATCCCGGCGTCTGGCTCTCCACCTCCGGCCCCCTGGGGGCCATCGCCGGTTTCGCGGCGGGCGGGGTGGTGATGCTGGTGATCGCTCTCTGCTACGCCGAGATGGCGGGAATGTTCCCCGTCGCCGGCGGGGAGGTCGCTTATACCTACGAAGTCTACGGACTCCGCCTCTCCTTCCTGTGCGGTTGGCTGTTGGCCTTCGAGTACATCGCGGTGACCAGTTGGGAAGCCATCTCCCTGGCCTTGATCGCGGACGCCCTCTTCCCGGGGATTTCGGGACCGGAACTTTATTCGGTGGGCGGTCATCCGGTACGACTGGGGAGCCTTCTGATCGGCCTGGGTGGAATGGTCCTGATGACGGCCGTGATCTATCGCGGGATGAAACTGGCGGCCAGGTTCCAGGAAGTGCTCACGGCCGTCTTCATCGCGTCCTGTGCCGTTTTCATCATTGCCGGGATCGCCTTCGGAGAAACGGAAAACCTGGAACCGTTCTTCCACCTTGACGAAATGGGATCCGTCTGGCCCGGAGTATTGGCGGCCCTGATGACGGCTCCGTTCTTCATGGCCGGTTTCGACACCATCCCCCAGGTCATGGAGGAAAAGTCGCCGGGAACCCCCATGAGGAGGGCGGCGCTGATGATGGTGGCCTCCATCGCCGCGGGAGGGACCTTCTACTGCCTCCTGATTCTCTCGATCTCCATGGCCACGCCGTGGCAGGAGGCCGTCCGATTGGAGGGTCTGACCACCGCCGCTACGTACGAATCCAGATTCGATTCGCCGCTTTTCGGAAGAATCATCGTGTTCACGGGCCTGCTGGGCCTCATCACGACACTCAATCCCATCTTCATTGCGGCTTCGCGGCTGGTCTTCGCGTTGGGCCGGGCCCGCATGATCCCAGCCGGCTTCGCCGCGGTCCATCCCATGTTCGGATCTCCCGGCCGCGCGGTCCTCCTGGTCGGCTTGATCGGGGCGTTGGGCAGTTTCCTGGGCCGTGGAGGTCTGGGTCCCATTGTCGGCATGGCAGTCATGTGTCTGGCCACCGTCTTCTTCTTCGTCTGTCTGGGGGTCCTGATCCTGCGATTGAAGCGCCCCGGAAGCCGGCGTCCCTTCCGCGTTCCCGGTGGCGTCTACACCGCAGCCCTGGGAATTGTCGGCTCGCTGTTCTTTCTCGCCATCACGGTGTACGAGCCTTATACGCGTTCCGAAGGTTTTCCTCTGGAGTGGACCCTCTTCATCGGGGGGTTGCTGTTGGGGCTGTTCTTCTGGCTGATTGCCGGAAAGGTCCGGACCGGCGTCAGCGAGAAAGACCGTCGAAGACTGATCCTGGATGAAGATTAAGGGGAGCGACTTTCGAGTCGCGTGGAGCGGCGACTTTCTTGTCGCCGACAGGGGGGTCTTGGGGCGACGGAGTCCCCACTCCGCGCAGCGTCTTGCAACCGGGCGCATCGAAGAATGGGGGACAAGAATGTCCCCCTCCAAAAGAACAGGCGGCAAGAAAGCCGCCTCTCCCAGTGGGCGACAAGAAAATCGCCCCTCCAGGCGATAGGGATATCGCCCCTCCTCCATGAGAACCGGTTTTTCGAAGCTTTCCCGGTAGCGCGCCCGCAGGATCCCCTCCGAGACGGGCACGCCGTATCCCGCCGGATAGTCCGAACTGGGCGGATAAAGGTCGACCAACTTGACGTAGAAATCGGTGCCGGGGGCATCCGAGGAGACCCAGAGCACAGCCTTTACGTTCCCCGCGATTCGAACGTCCTCGGTCAGGAACCCGGTCTGGTAGACGAGAACGTCCGGGCGCGAGGAGATGGGCAGTCCCGGAATACCGTGCCCCGGCAGGCTCTCCAGTTCGATCTGATCCCGGGGGCCCATACCCCGGAAGCCCAGCTTGAGTACGGGACCGTAGGAGATGATGCACCGGCCGTCCGGAGCCTTCCGTCCGTCTCCGCCGCCCATGACGAACAGCTTGATCGGGTCCCCCAGATCGACGCTCTCGTCGTCCTTCATCCACCGGTCGAACCATTTCAGCGTGGATTGAAAGGGCGGAAGAATCCAAATGAGAAGTGACGGCCCGCACGGTTGCAGATCCCAGCAGTCGCTCCTCGGCCGCGAACCCGCCGTTCTCCCGACTGCCAGTCGTCGGGAATTTCTATCGAAAAGGATCATGGAGACATGGCCTCGGAAATGGATCGGCCGGCCGCCGCGCTGATCATAGACCTCATGGCACGCGGTTTGCCGGAGGACACCAGGGTCTATTGGACGACCGGGTTCGCCCGTATGCCCTGCAGTCAGGGGAGCAGAGGGCGGGACCATAACCCGTTCACCTTTACCAGCTGGCTCGCCGGGGGTGGTGTGAAGGGCGGCGTGACCTAAGGAACCAGCGATGAATGGTCCTACAGAGCCGCCGAAAACCCCGTCTACTGCTATGACCTGCATGCCACGATCTTGGAACGGCTCGGCATCGATCACGAGAAATTGACCTTCCGGCACAACGGGTTCGACCGCCGCCTGACCGATGTCCACGGCCGGGCTATCCGGGAGGTTCTCGCTTGACGATCATTTGGGGAATATTTTTATTTTGAGGTAGCTTGGCGAGTTGACCGGCGTCGGGGCAGGGCATAGACTCGCGAAATCTTCTTTCCTCTGGTCGAGACCCTTCAAGCCACCCGTTTACGGAGGGGTGCCACGATGTTCTTTCTGGTGCTTTTCGCTATCCTCGCCTCCGTGAGTCTTGCCGCCGAACCGTTCGGCGACCCCATGGCCGGAACCCCATACGGCGACAAGCTCAAAGTGACCTATGAGCGCGTCGCCATGCGGGACGGCGTGGAGCTGGCGGTCCGCATCATTCGCCCCGACGTCGAGGGCCGGTTTCCGGCCGTCATGATCTATTACCCCTACCGTTTCCTGAAGAAAGGGCCCCTGGACTTCGACGACGAGCCGTGGCCGTTTCAACCCATGCTCTACTTGGCGGGGCAGGGCTATGCCATCGTTCAGTACGACACCCGCGGGACCGGCAACTCCGGCGGTTCCACCCGGGACATGTACAACCAGGACGAGCAACGGGACGGCTACGAAATGGTGGAGTGGATCGCCGCCCAACCGTGGTCCAACGAGAACGTTGGAATGATGGGCATTTCCTACGGGGGGGTCGTGCAATGGCAGGTGGCCAAGCAGGCGCCCCCCCACCTGAAGGCCATCATCGTCCGCTCCGGAAACGACGACAATTACACCGAGTTCATCTATCCGGGCGGAGTGCTCCGGCCCTTCGTCATGTGGCGGTATGCGCCCCAGATGACCGCCATGAACTTCGCTCCCCCGGACCCGGAAGTGGCCGGGGAGAAGTGGAGCGAGATCTGGGAGGAACATCTTCAGAACAACCGGCCCTGGGGCTACGGCTACGTCAAGCACATGCTGGACGGTCCTTACTGGCGCGGCCAGTCCGTGGCGCCCGGCTACGACCGGGTCCAATGCGCCGTGTTCGTCATCGGCGGCTGGGCCGACTGGTACCCGACCGCCCTGCTTCGTGCCTTCTCCAATTTGAAGGTGCCCAAGCGGGCTCTCGTCGGTCCCTGGGGACACTGGTGGCCGGAAGTCCACAATGCCGTTCCCGGACCCCGGATCGACGGGCACCTGGAGTATCTGAAGTGGTTCGACTACTGGCTCAAGGGGATCGACAACGGGGTCATGGACGAACCCTCGGTGACCCTCTTCAAACGGCAATACAAGGAGCCATCGGCGCGGATGTACCTGGAGGAGCCGGGTTTCTGGCAGTCCGAGATGGATTGGCCGGTACCGAGAACGCAATACACGCCCATGTACTTTCACCAGGGCGGCCGCCTCAGCCGGGAACGGCCGGTGGAGCCGGAGTCCGGGTCCGACCGCTATGAATACGACCCGGCCGCCGGCATCACCTCCGGCATCCATGCCGGAGGGAGCATCAATCCCTGGGGAATGCCCGTGGACCAACGCCTTGACGAGGCGCACTCCCTCGTCTATACGTCCGAGCCGTTGGAGGAGGACGTGGAGGTCACCGGCAATCCCACCGCAGCGCTCCACGTCTCATCGACTGCGGACGTTGCCTATTTCCGGGTCAAGCTGATCGACATCGCCCCGGACGGAACGGCCAAGCTGGTCCGCTACGGGGGACTCAACGCCACCCATCGGAACTCGCACTCCCGTCCGGAGCCGCTGGAGACGGGCGCCGTCCACGAGTTGAAGTTCGACCTGAAGGCCATGTCCTACGTGTTTGCGAAGGGACATCGGATCCAGGTGGCCGTCGCCGGCGCCGACATGCCGAATGCGTGGCCGACGGCCAAGCCGGCGGAGATCACGTTACACCGGGACAGCGAACGTCCGTCGTGCCTGGTGCTTCCGGTGGTGCCCGAGCAGAATCCGAAGCTGGCCGAGCCCGGGCTGAAGCGTCTTCCCAATGCTGATCCGGACGACCTGTCCCAGCCCAAGGAGTACTCCATTACCCGCGATCTGGTGAACAACACCACGACGCTTCGGCTCCACGTGGATAGAGGCGCTTTCCTCGTCGATTCCCGCTACACGGTCTCGTCGGAGAATCCAGCCCGGGCCACAGTCAAAGCCAAGGCGGTTTATACCGTGGATCGGCCGGAATCGCAGATCCAAGTGACTGCGAACGAGTTGACCACAAGCAACAAGACATCGTTTCGCTACGTGGCGGATGTGGAGGTCACCGTCAACGGAGCCCGCCATTTCAACAAAAGTTGGTCGATCACGGTTCCGCGGCAGTTGAACTAGACGAAAGCGAGCTTAGCCTGCATGGAAATGCAGATCGGAGTGTGGAACGGGTCGAAACAGGAGTGGGGGTTGTCCTACCCCCAATTCTCGGGGGGACAGGAACGTCGCCCCTCCAAGTCCCTCCTCCTGGGATCTCCATCCCCACATCAGGAAGGTCATTCACGATGAAAAGATTGAATCGCCGGGAATTCGTGCAGACGGGTAGTGGGACCGCGTTGGCGGCTTCCGTGGCTCCGGCCGCACTCGCTGCAGCGCCGCCGGTCGGCTCCAGCAAGCACGGCTCGAAGAAGTTCAGGATCGCCATCATCGGTGTTGGGAACCGGGGAAGGCTCTTCCTCAAGGCGTCTCTCGACCGGTTCAACGTTGAGGTTCCGGCGCTGTGCGACTTCCGTGACGAGGCGGCTCAACGGGGAGTCAAGATGGTGGAGGAGAAGCTTGGGTACAAGCCGGACACCTACACCGACGGCCCCAACGACTACAAGCGCCTGCTCGAGCGCGACGATGTCGACGTCGTCTTCATCACCACGCCTACCTGGTGGCATGGCCCCATGGCCATCGACAGCTTGCGGGCGCACAAGCACGTCTTCAGCGAGGTGCCGGCCTGCAACACCATTGAGGAAGGTTGGGACCTGGTGCGAGCGGCTCAGGAAACCGATGCCAAGTACTTCATGGCGGAGAACCTGTGCTTCCTCCGCAGCAACATGATGATTCTGAACGCGGTGGAGCAGGGCGTCTTCGGGACGCTCTCCTTCGCCGAGTGCGGCTACATCCACGAAGCTCGCAACCTGCAGTTCAACGAGGACGGATCGCTGAATTGGCGCGGATCGCTCAACAGCCGGACGGACCTGATCGCCAACACCTATCCGACCCATGCCCTCGGTCCCACCTCCATGTGGTTCGGAATCCCCCGGGGGGACCAGCTCCGGCAATGCGTGAGCATGATGACTCCGGCTCGCAGCTTTCGGGATTACGCCATCGAGCGATTCGGGCCGGACAGTCCGGGGGCCACAGCGACCTGGAACGGGGACAACACCGTGAGCCTGATTCGGACCGAGAGCGGAGCCGTGATCTTCCTCCGCTTCGACATCTGTTCCCCGCGGCCGCACCACATGGATTTCTATACGCTTCAGGGCAGCAAGGCCTCGTACGACGACGAAGCGGGGATGTTCGTCGATGGAAAGTCGAAGGATTGGGAGCCCGTTTCGGACTACTACGAGCGTTACGATCACCCCTTCTGGACCCGGCACGGGAAGGCGGCATTGCGGACCGGGCATGGCGGAGGCGACTATTTCGTGATCGAACACTTCTACAAGTGCCTGAGGGAAGACAAGGCCCCGGGGATCGACGTCTATGACGCCGTCACCTGGAGTTCCCTCATACCGCTCTCGGCGAAATCCGTCCGCGAGAACGGGGCCACGCAGAAGGTGCCGGACTACACTGACGGCCGGTGGAAGAACCGCCGGCGGTACGACTGGAGCAACGGTTGAGGGCGAGGTTCATACGATAAACGACTATGCTTTATTTCATTCTCATGACGATTGGATTTTCCGCCGGAATTTTTGGTCAGTCTAAGGCGACACTTTCCCAGCCCGTGTACGAGGGCAAGGTCAAGGTGATCCACCGGTACGTCCCCATGCGGGACGGGGTGGAGTTGGCTCTGCGGATCACGCGACCGGAGGCGGAGGGTAGATTTCCCGCCATCATGGAATACAACCCCTACCGGAGAGTGAAGCCTCCTTTGGCGGACTACCGGGAGGAGTATCCCCCTGCTGTTCCCTACCTGGCGGAGCGCGGCTACGTGGTGGTGCAGTACGACGTTCGCGGCACGGGGAACTCCGGGGGATGGAGCCGGGACATCTACGCCGACGACGAACGGCGCGACGCCTACGAAATGGTCGAGTGGATCGCCGCTCAGCCCTGGTGCAACGGCAACGTGGGCATGCTGGGGAAATCCTACAGCGCGGTAGTCCAGTGGCAGGTCGCGGTCCAGAACCCTCCCCACCTCAAGACCATCATCGTCCGCTCGGCCAACGACAGCGTCTACACCGAGTGGACCTATCCCGGTGGCGTTCTTCGCCCCTACATGTTCGACAGCTACTCACCTCTCATGACCGCTTTCAATTTCGCCCCTCCCGATCCCGAGATCGCCGGAGTGAGATGGAGCGAGATCTGGCGGCACCGGCTGGAGAACAACCGGCCCTGGGGGATCGGCTACATTTCGCACCCGACCGAGGGACCCTATTGGCAGGACCGCTCCCTGTCCGCGGACTACAGCCGGGTCAAGTGTCCGGTCTTCGTGATCGCGGGCTGGTCCGACTGTTATTCGACCGCGTTGCTGCGGGCCTTCGACCGGCTGGAGGTCCCCTTCAAGAAGGCGATGGTCGGCCCCTGGGGACATTGGTACGGAGAAGAGAAACACGCCGTTCCCGGGCCCCGAGTCGACACCCGCCCCATCTACCTGAAGTGGTTCGACTACTGGCTCAAGGGCATCGAGAACGGGGTGCTGGAGGAACCGCCGGTCACCGTTTACGTCCGGGAATACGCGCCGCCCGCGTCCCGGATGCCGCTGGAAGAACCGGGCTTCTGGCGTTCTGAGGCGGAATGGCCCATCGCGCGGACCGTCCCCACCAAGCTCTATTTCCGCGAGGACGGCAAACTGAGCCGGGAGGCGTCCGCCGGGTCCGGGGAGGCCGCGGACAGTTACGACTACAAACCCACCGTCGGCACCACCTCGGGCATGCATTGGGGTGGAGGCATCCTGCCTTGGGCCACGCCCATCGACCAGCGTCCGGACGAGGCGTACTCCCTGACCTACACCACCTCTCCCCTGGAAGAAGCCGTGGAGGTGTCGGGCGCCCCCCGGGCCGTGCTCTACGTCTCCTCCACGGCGGAAGTGGCCTATTTCCGGGTCAAGCTCATCGACGTGGCGCCGGACGGCACCTCCAAGCTGGTGCGCTACGGCGGTCTCAGCGGAACGCACCGGAATTCGCATTTCGAACCGGAGGCGATGGCGCCCGGTGAGGTCTACGAACTGGGGGTGGACGTCAAGGAGATGTCCTACGTTTTCGCTGCCGGACACAGGATTCGAGTGGCCATTGCCAGCGCCGACATTCAGAACGCCTGGCCCACGGCGCAGCCGGCGGTGAACACTTTGCACCGCAGCCGCCGTTACCCATCCCATATCCTGCTGCCGGTGATTCCGGAGCAGAATCCCAAACTGCCCAAACCGGACCTGATCGAACTGCCCACGGCCGACCCCGAGCTTCTGAAGAGGCCTCTGGAATATTCGATCACGCGCGATCTCGTGGGGAACGCGGTGACGGTGCGGCTCGGCAGCCAGATGGGAGGAGTTCGGGGTAAGGGGTCGGATCGAGCCGTGACCCGCTCCAAATTCACCGTTTCGGAAGAGAATCCCGCCGACGCCGTTCTGGCGGCGACTTCCAATTACGTGATCAAGCGTCCGGATTCCGAAATCGAAGTCAAGGCAAACGAGGTCACGTCCAGCGACGAAGCGGCATTTCATCATGTGGTGGAAGTGGAGGTGACCGTCAACGGTGCGCGGCACTTCCAGAAGAGCTGGTCGGTCACGGTTCCGAGAAAACTGAACTGAAGCGAGGATGGGAGAATCGACACCGGCGCCAAGGGTTTTGGACGTTGCCAGCCGGGCCAGATTGCCGCGCGTTCCCTCCAGCGAAGCCGCCGATCACGCGCAGGCGCTCATCGCGGACGGCAAGGACGTCATCATTCTCAAAGGGGCCCCCTTCTGGCCTCCGCCTGAGCACGTCGTCGAAGCGGCCACGCGCGCGGCCCGCAGCAAGTTGACGGATCCGAAGCACCGAATGCAGCCTGTCGTCCGCTGATAAAATGAGGCCATGGATTTGGACAGATTCCCTGGAGTCGAAATCGTCCGCGAGGGAATCGAGGACCTTTGGCGCGGGGAGACGACGGTGCCTGCGCTGCTGGACTCAATAGGCGCGCCCCGATTGCGCCAAATCGGGCTTCCGGTTCCCAGACAGGTGATCCGTTCGCCGGAAATCAAACTGTATCTGCGGCTCGCCCAATCCGACCCTGACGGAGCCCATTCAAAATACAATGCGCTGATCCGGCGGCTTGTCAGCTTCGAGCGGGCGGCTGAATGCGCAAACTAGCAGATCCGGATCGAATCCGGCGATTCATGCGCGCGTTCGGCAGGGCGGCGCCGATCGAGACCCGGCCTTACTTCACGGGCGGGGCGACTGCCGTCCTGCTGGGCTGGCGCTCGACCACAGTCGATGTCGATATCCGGTTCGTTCCCGAAACCGACCAGGTCTTCAGGGTGATTCCGAGCCTGAAGGAGGATCTGCAAATAAACGTGGAGTTGGCGTCACCGGCCGACTCCATCCCCGAGCTTCCCGGGTGGCGGGAACGCAGTCTGTTCGTTGCTCGTGAGGAAAGAGTGTCCTTCTATTGTTTTCTGAAGGCGGGCTAGGAGCCTCCGCCGCAATAATTGATCTACTGAGAAAGGGGTGAATCGGTCCATATTTCCTCGATTTCTCGGCGAATAGAACGACTATGCACCTCAAAATCGAGAAAATCTGGCCTCGATTCCTCACTTCCTCGTTACGATCATTCCTACGGCGCAGACTCCTGGATTCCCCATCCGTAATGACTCGCTGCAGCACTCGCGATCGACTTCTTCGAGCCCGGGTGAGTTTTCAGCCCGCGCCGGTCCGACTCTTTCGGGAAAATCTTCTGCAGAGGTGGCGGCGTGCCCTCTATTGCTTTCTGGGAACTACGCTGTTGCTCTCCGCGTGCACCCAGCCCGGACCCCCTTTCAGCCCACAGGAAGCACTGGAAACCTTCGTCCTGGAAGAGGACTTCCGGATCGAGATCTTCGCCGCGGAGCCCCTGATTCAAGACCCGGTCGCCATGGAGATCGATGAGCAGGGGCGTGTCTACGTCGTGGAAATGATCGGCTACCCGCTGGATACGGGAAGGAACGGCCGCGTCAAGTTGCTGGAAGACATCGACGGCGACGGTGTGCCGGATCGCAGCACCGTCTTCGCCGACGGGCTGATGCTGCCGACGGGAGTCCTCCGCTGGAAGAATGGCGTGCTCGTCACCGACGCCCCCGACGTCTGGTATCTGGAGGATACCGACGGCGACAACCGGGCCGATGTCAAGACCGCCGTTCTGACCGGTTTCGCCCTGAGCAACCCTCAGCACACGGTCAGCAACCCGCGCTACGGGTTGGACAACTGGATCTATCTGGCTCACGAGCCCCCGATCAGGACCGTTATCTTCCAGGAAAAATTCGGTGACGAGGGATCCAAGATCCGGTTCGCCGGCCGGGAAAACGGCGTACACCTGGAGAATCGAATCGGCAATCTCCGTTTTCGGCCCGACACGCATGAACTCGAAGCCGTTTCCGGAAGCAGCGGTTTCGGCTTGAGCTTCGATCGTTGGGGACACCTGTTGACTCTGAACAGTGTCCGGCACATTCGCCAGCAGGTGCTGGCCGCCCCGTATCTGAGCCGGAACCCGGCGCTTGGGGCCGCCTCCACCTCCAAAGACGTCTCCGATCATCCGCCTCGCGTCTATCCGGTCACGTTGAATCCGAAGCATCGGATTCTGACCGATATCGGGAACTTCACGTCGTCCTGCGGCATCGCCGTCTATTCCGGAGGCCTTTTTCCGTCCCCGTACGATCACGCCTCCTTCGTGGCCGACCCGGCGCACAACCTGGTCCACTGCGACCTCCTCAAGGATGGCGGGGTCACGCTGCAAGCCAGCCGGGTTCGGGATGAGAGGGAGTTTCTGGCCTCCACGGATCATTGGTTCCGGCCCGTTTTCGTCTACGTGGGACCGGACGGGGCCCTCTACGTCGTGGACTACTACCGTCGAATCATTGAGCATCCGGAATGGATGTCGGACGAATTTCACAATCCGGGGCGGGGACCTGAGGCTCTCTATGAAGGCGGCCGGCACGGCCGGATCTACCGGATCACTCCGGAATCGGAGAATCCGGTGCCATGGGAACCGGGCCTGGCCTTGGGTTCGGCTTCGGACCTGGAACTGGTGGAGTCGTTGAACCATCCCAATGCTTGGCAGAGGACCCACGCACAGCGAATGCTGGTGGACCGCCAGAGTCCGGAGGCTGTCGACCATCTCCGCGAGATGTTTGGTTCAAGTTCCGGTCCCGACACCCGGCTGCACGCCTTGTGGACGCTCGAGGGCTTGGGCGGCCTGACCCCTTTCGACGTCCGGCAAGCCCTGAAGGACCCGGAACCTGGGATCCGGGAGAACGCCATCCGTCTCGCCGAGTCGAGACTGGACCAGGAACCCGGCCTGGCGAGGGACCTCCTGACGATGACGGAGGACGGCCACCCGGGGGTTCGATTCCAATTGCTCTGCACGTTGGGATGGCTGGATTCACCGGCCGCGCGCCGGGCTCGCCGCCAGTTGCTGCTTAGGGACATGGAAGACCCCTGGGTGCAGCTTGCGGCGCTGAGCGCATCCGCACCCCGGCCCCTCGATCTGCTCAAACTGGCCGTGTCCGAGTTCTCCGAATCGGCATCGAAACAACGGGTCGAGTTTTTTCGCCAGATCGGGGCGCTCGTCGGCGCGGGGGCCGATCCGTCGGAGATCCGGCGGTTTTTCGGACGGATCTCCATGCGGAGCGATCCCGATTCGGACTGGTGGCAGGCAGCCGGCCTGGAAGGACTGGCGCAAGGGATTCGACAGGGCACGGGAGACGACCGGACCCAAGGCATCTCGACCACCCGTCTGCTCAAGTTGGCCGAGGCGTCCTCACTGCTGCTGCGAAGCGCGGCGCTACAGTTGTTGGAGCTGATGCCGCAGCCACTGAGCCCGGTGGGAGAAACCCTTCCGGATCGAGTTCTGGCCAGGATCGGGGACCGCGCGCTGGACCCGGCTCTGAGGGCCGATTCGGTGCGTCTCCTGACGCTCCTGGATGGAGAATCCAGGTTCACTCTGCTGGCCGGACTTCTCGATCCCCAGGAACCGGAGGAGGTCCAGGTCGCCGCGGTCCGGGCATTGGCGGAGACCGAAGGCGGCGAGACGGGGAGGTTTCTGATTTCCAACTGGAAGGAAATGACGATCGACGTGCGCTTGGGAGCCGCCGCCACGTTGCTTTCCAAGCCGGAGACCGTCGAGCTCCTGATGACGGCGATCGAAAATGAGGACGTGCCTTTCTGGACCGTCAGCCAGAGGCACAAATCGCGCCTGGTGATGCACGCGGATCCTTCGATCCGGGCCCGCGTCCATGACCTGATGCGCAAGCTGGAAAGTCGGCGGCTGGCTGCACTGGAGCGCTACGAAGCAGCTTCAGGCGTCTCGGGGGATCCGGTTCAGGGCGCTGCCGTGTTCGAGACGAACTGCGAACAATGTCACGAGATCGAGGGCGCGGACGCCGGTTTCGGGCCCGACCTGGGGGCCGTGCGGCATCGGTCGCGGCAGGACCTGCTGGCGGACATCATGCTGCCGAGCCGGGCGATCGCGGACAACTATCAACTGTACGTCGTGGAGTTGAACAACGGGGTTCTTCAGGAAGGAGTCATCGCCACCCAGACTCCGGTCTCGGTCACCCTGCGCAGGGAAGACGGCACGGAGACCGTCATTCCCCGGGAAAACATCCGCGCCATGTTCGTCTCCAGCGTGTCCGGCATGCCGGAGGGTTTGGAAGAGGAGATCAGCGTCACGGAAATGGCCGACCTGTTGAGCTTCCTCACGGGTCCAGCAAGAGATTGAACGCCAGGAGGGGGGACTTGGAGGGGACTTTCCTGTCCCCCCCCTCTTTTTGTCTCTCCGTTTCCCCGGAGTCGGCGCCTGAAAGACGCCGCCAAGACCCTGCTCCTGCTTCATTGACCGAATACCCCCCCGGGCGTTAGTCTCTGGCGTACATTTCATCCGGTACTTGGCGTACATTTCGCAGGGGAGGAGCGATTGAGTTTCCGGTCGACTTCCCGAACAGCGTCGAGAATTGATCTGACATGCCATATTCTCCTCCTGGGACTCCTCGCATTCGTGTCGACTTCGATCCTATCGGGTGAATCTCGCAGTTGGGCGGACCACCTCTCCCAGCCCGACCACGAGGTGGCGATCCGGATCGATGTCCGGGTGCCCATGCGGGACGGCGTCGAGCTGTCCGCCGATGTCTACCTCCCCGCCAAGGAAGGGAAATGGCCCGTCATCCTGGAACGGACCCCCTACGACAACAGTGGAAACTTCTACGTGAACAGGGCCCGGTACTTCGCCCGCCGGGGATACGCCTACGTGGTTCAGGACTTCCGCGGGCGGAACGACTCCGACGGCAAGTGGTACGCCTGGTACTCCGAGATCGACGACGGAAGGGACACTCTCGACTGGTGCGGGACGCAGCCCTGGTCGGACGGCAACGTGGGCATGAACGGAATGTCCTACATGGGCCTGGTCCAATGGATGGCGGCCCCCACCGGATCTCCCTACCTCAGGACCATCATTCCCCAGATGGCTCCGGCGGACTACGACCTCTTCGGCATGAACTACACGGGGGGCGCCTTTCAGTTGCACATCAACGAAGATCTACCACGACGAACGGTACCCGTCCCATGTCCTGCTGCCGGTCATCCCCTCCGTGAGCCCGGAATGATCTGCAGGACAGGGGGCGCCTCTATCGCCGAACCGCCGGACCGGGGCCGTCCGGCCGAGGCGAGGTTTTCCTGCACGAACCAAACGGCCGGCGCCGAGCTTGCGTCCGCGTCCACTTCCTGAGAACACGGTTCATCCATGGCGCCAGCAGCATCCGGCAACCGCCAGTTCGATCCCATCCTCTTCGAGGTCATTCGAAACGCGCTGGTGGAGGCCACCGAGGAGATGTCGGTCTCCATTCAGCGCAGCGCCTTCTCCACCAACGTCAAGACCCGGCTCGACTATTCCTGCGCCTTCGTGGATTCCCAGGGCCGGATGGTGGCACAAGCCTTCTGCCAGCCGGCCCATCTGGTCACCATCGGCCGCCTGGTCCCGCGTGCGATCCGGGAATACGGCGCCGGGAACCTGGAGCCGGGCGACATGCTGGTGGTCAACGACCCGCACCGGCAGGGGAGCCACCTGAACGACATTTTCCTCATTGCCCCGTTCTTCCACCGGGGCGAGCTCGTGGGTTACGTGAGCAACTGTTGCCACCATGTGGACGTGGGCGGCGGTGCTCCCGCCAGCATCGGAGCCTTTCGGGAGATCTACCAGGAGGGAATCATCCTCCCCGTGGTGAAGCTGGTCTCTCGCGGAGAGGTCCATCCCGGCCTTTGGAAGATGATCCTGGCCAATGTGAGGGCCGCCAAGGAAGTGGGCGGCGATCTCAGAGCTCAGATCGCCGCCAACAACATGGGAATGAGACGGCTGACCGCGCTGCTGGACCGGTACGGGAAAGAAACCCTCGACTTCTACATCGAACGGCTGCTGGAGTACACGGCGCGGCGCATCGAAGGGGAACTGGAGAAGTTGCCGCAGGGCACGTACGAGGCGGAAGGATGGCTCGATGACGACGGCATCACCGATCGTCCCGTCCACCTGAAGGCCAAGGTCACTTTGGATGGTCCAAGGATCGCATTCGATTTCACGGGAGCGGATCCGCAGCGATTTGCCCCTATGAACAGCAACCTGACCCAGACCTTCACCGCCTGCGTCTACGTCCTGAAGTGCCTGGTGGACCCGGACATCCCGGTCAATGAGGGCTTCTACCAGCCCATCGAGGTGACCGCTCCCAAGGGGTCGGCTCTGAACGCCCGTCATCCGGGCGCCATCGTGGGTGGTTGGGAGGTCTCCATGCGTCTGTGCGAGGTCCTGTTCAAAGCCTTTTCCAAGGCGGTTCCGGACCGGGTGCCGGCCGGGACCAAGGGAATGATCTGTCATGTGGGTTTCGGCGGAGAGGATCCTCGGACCGGGGACTACTACACGTTTCTGGAAACCTTGGCCGGGGGTTACGGAGGCCGGAACCGGTCCGACGGGCCCGACGCCGTTCAGACGCACATCCAGAACACCCAGAATGCGCCCATCGAAGAGACGGAACTCAACTATCCGGTCCGCATCACCCGTTACAACCTGATCCCGGACTCGGAGGGCGCCGGACGCTTCCGGGGCGGGCTGGGGCTCTGCCGGGAATACGTCTTTCCGGAGCACGAGCCCGTTTTTACGACCCTGGCGGACCGGGCCAAGTTTCCCCCCTGGGGTCTCTTTCAGGGCGGGGATGGGCAGCCGGCCCGCTACTTGTCGATTTCCAACGGCAACCCGCGAAAACTCCCCTCCAAGGGAACGGCTCAAGTGGAACTGAATGAGCATGTCCGAGTCGAGACCTGCGGCGGTGGGGGATACGGGCCGCCCTGGGAGCGGGATCCGGAGTTGGTGCTGCGGGACGTGCGGGAGGAGAAGATCTCTCCGGCCCGGGCCCGCGATGCGTACGGGGTGGTGGTCGACACGGAACGCTGGACCGTCGACCTCGCTGAAACGCAACGGCTGCGCCAAGATATGAAGGAAAGAGGGAGCTGCGAATGAAGCCCCGATTTCGAGTAGGCGTCGACGTGGGAGGCACCTTCACCGACGCGGTCCTGATCTCGGAGGAGACCGGAGCGACCCAGACCGCGAAAGTCCCCTCGACTCCGAGTGATCCCGCAGTCGGTTTCGTGAACGCCGTGGACCGGATCCTGAAGGACGGACTGGAGCCCGATCAGGTCTCGTACCTGGTGCACGGCACGACCGTCGCCACCAATTCCCTGATCGAAGGGAAGACGCCCCGCACGGCCTTCGTCACCACCGCAGGCTTCCGCGACATGTTGGAGATCGGACGCCAGGTCCGCCCATCCCTCTACGACATCCACTTCGAAAAGGCCCGTCCTCTGGTTCCCCGCGACCTCTGCTTCGAGGTCCCCGAACGGTTGGATGCCGAGGGCAACGTGCTGCTGGCGTTGGACGAAGGGCGGGTGCATGAGATCGCCTCCCGGCTCGCACGAGAGGGCGTGGTTTCGGTGGCCGTCTGCCTCCTGCACTCCTATCTGAATCCGGCTCACGAAACGCGCATCGGCGAAATCCTGCAGGAACGGAACCCGGATCTCATTATCTCTCTCTCATCCATTGTCTGCCCCGAATTCCGGGAATACTTCCGCGCCAGCACAACCGTCATCAATGCCTGTGTCCGGCCTGTGATCACCAGCTACCTGCAAGGGATCGAGCGCCGGCTGAGGGGGAAGGGGGTGTCCGGCGAGCTTCTCATCATGCAGTCGAGCGGCGGTGTGCTGACCTTCGAAACGGGTGCCGAGAAGCCCGCCTACATGGTGGAGTCGGGGCCGGCCGCCGGCGTGATCGTCTCCAACCACATCGCCGGCGGTCTGAATTACAAGGACATCATCTCCTTCGACATGGGCGGAACCACGGCCAAGGTGGGTCTGATTCTGGACGGACGTCCCAAGGTGACCAAGGAGTACGAAGTCGGCGCCCAGGCCTTGCCCGGAGTCGGCCAATCCCGCGGCAGCGGATACCCGATTCGGACCCCCGTTATCGACTTGGTGGAGATCGGCGCGGGAGGAGGAAGTATCGCTTGGGTGGACACGGGAGGGATTTTGAGGGTGGGACCCCAGAGCGCGGGCGCCGACCCCGGTCCCATCTGCTACGGCCACGGCGGCGCCGAACCCACCATCACGGACGCCAATCTGGTTCTCGGCCGGCTCAATCCCGAGTTTTTTCTGGGCGGGGAGATGGGCCTCAACCTGGACGCCGCCCGCAATGGGATCCTCGGCCGCTGCGCAAAACGCCTCGGAATGGAAGCGGTGGAGTGCGCCAACGGGATTGTGGAGATCGCCAATGCCGAGATGACCAACGCGCTGCGAATCATCACGGTCCGGCGCGGGTACGACCCCAGGGACTTGGTGATGGTCGCCTTCGGCGGCGCCGGACCGCTGCACGCCAATCGCCTGTGCGCGGAGATGCAGATCCCGCTGCTCATCGTGCCCCCGAGTCCCGGAACCGCGTCCGCGCTGGGCTTGCTGGTCACCGACCTCAAACACGAGTACTCCCAGACTCGGATCATGCCCAAGGACCGGGCGGACTTCAACGAGATCAATCGCATCTTCTCCGCCATGGAGGAGCAGGGCAGAGAGGTCCTGAGGCGGGAGAGGTTGGCGGAGCAGGACATCAGTTTTCAGCAGCAGATCGAGATGCGTTACGCGGGACAGTCCTACGAGCTGCCTATCGAATGCTCTGGGGGCGAAATGACGTCCGCCGAGATGGAAGAGGTTATCGAGAAGTTCCACGTCGAGCACGATCGGGCCTATGGTCACGGCTACCCGGACCAACCCATCGAGCTGGTGAATTTCCGCCTGACCGCGCTCGGGGCCATCCGGAAGCCGCGGCTTCGGGAGATCTCGTCAGCGAACGGTTCTTCTGCAGGCGCGGTGGCCGAGAGGCCGGTGTACTTTGGGTCCCAGGGAGATTTCCTGCCGACGGCCATCTACAACCGGACCCAATTGAAGGCGGGCCACCGGATCGAGGGTCCCGCCATCGTGGAAGAGATCGATTCGACGACCCTGATCCAGCCGGGATTTGGAGTCGAGGTGGACCAATACGGGAATCTGTTGATCTCGCCCCTGGCCTGAAGCGATGCCGCCAATCACCTCAACCAACGCTCGATTGCACTAATGACCTTCGGGAGAAAACTCCCATGCCCCTAGGGAGTTCGGGTGTTCTCGTCCTGGTCCTCTCAAGCGCTCTCCAGGCTGTGGCGCCGACCGCTCAGACATCCCAAGCGGAGTCGACAGCCTTGTTCCAGGGCGAACCCACGTGCGCGGGCCGGCCCCAGGGCGCTGCCTGCTGGAGGGAGTTGTCCAACCCACCGGGATGTCATTTCTGGACTTCGAGTCTCCGGCCGGACGCTGCTGTGAGTTGGACGGCAGAGTGTGCCGAGGGCATGGCTCACGGGACCGGTACCCTGAAATGGGTCTGGGACCGCGATCAGGAAACCATCGAAACGACCGGGCGCCTCCGCAACGGGAAGCGGCATGGGCGCTGGGTCATGCAATGGGCGGACGGGGGCATCTCGGAAGGCCCCTATGACGAGGGGGAGCGGCACGGGCCCTGGGTGGAGCGCTGGGCGAACGGGACCGTCGGCGAAGGCCGGTATGTGGAGGGGCAGCGGCACGGGCACTGGATCATTCGTGACGCGAACGGTGTCGTCAACGAGGGTCCGTATCTGGAAGGGAAGCAGCACGGGAAATGGGTCGCGCGCCGAGGCGGGCGCGTGGTTGCGGAAGCGCGCTTTGTGGAGGGGAATGGCCAGTGGGTCGAAAAGTAAGGGCGGCCTGTAGTCGCCCGTTCTTCGTTTCGCGCACTTGGAAGACGCTGCGCGGAGTGGGGACTGCCGTCCCCCCTGGCCCCCCCCTGTTCGGCGGTTGGAAACCGCCGCTCCGATAGAGGTGGGGCACCTGATTTGCGATAAAGGAGAGGCCTCGGACCGGAGATCTTGCCGGGCTCGGTCGAATTGTTTCCGTTCGACACAGCAAGGAGGTCAAGAAATGCCTGTCCAATTGACCTGCCGGGAAGTTCTGCCCACTTCAGCAGCTGCATTGGCAACCACCGGTCTCGTCGGAGCAGGCAAGAAGAAGTCCGCCGCGGCTTCTATTCCACCGGTCGAGGCTTTGATTACGGGCGGCGAGCCCAAGGTTGATCTTGAGAAGTACCGAAAGATCATCGTCTCCCCCGACGTCAGCCCGCCGGAGCCCTTCCACGGGTTTGGCGGCTACTGCGGGTGGCCGACGGTGTGCCGGCTGCAGAATGGCGACCTGTTCGTGACCTTTTGGCAGTGAGTTTCTCGGCCCCAAAATGTATCGGCGGGGGGACGTGGTGGCGACACCCGACGGAGTTACCGCCGTCGTGTTCGGGGGCCGCCACAAACTCAGCAGCGACGATCCCGAGGTGCCGAACAACGGAGAAGTGATCTACAGCCGCGACAACGGGAAGACTTGGGTGAAACCGGTGCCAGGACGTGGCTTCAAGTGTGATCCCAAGTCGTACTACCCCAGCGCCTGCGTTCTGGAGGATGGCTCCAGTTTCATGGTGGGCCAGCGGGAAGGCTTCAAGAACCGATTCGGTCCCCATGGGGCCGAGGTGACTTCAGTCCGATTCCGCATCAGGAAACCAGAGGAGGGGGAAGGCGTCGAACTCCTGCCCATGGGCGGACCGTCTTGATCGGGGGCGGGCAGGACCGTTCCAACATCCAATGCCATTCGCGGGATCGCGGGCCAGTGCTCTTCGACCCGGAATAGCGGGTCCTCAAAAGTCTATTGGCTTGTCCATCCGGTAACCGACTTGGCGCTCGGTATGGATGTATATCGGACTGGCCGCCTTGTCACCCAGCTTGCGGCGGAGTTTTTTGATGAACGCCCGCACCGGCCGAAAGTCGCCGGAGTTCAGTCGGCCCCAGACTTGGCGCAGAAGGAAATCGTACGTCGTGACACGTCCAGCGTTGGCCGAGAGCACTCGGAGCAGTTCGTATTCAGTGGCCGTCAACTGCACCGTCCGGCCGGCGAGGGTCACGCGGCGTTGTTCGTAGTGGATGGCGAGTTCTCTCAACTGGAATGGTTCGCGCGGCTCGTCGAACCGGCGGAGAGCCGCGTGAACTCTCGCCGTCAGCTCCGTCGGCGAGAAGGGTTTGACGATGTAATCGGCTGCACCGACCTCCAGGGCCCTGGCGATCGTCTCGTCCCTTCCATAGCCGGAGATGAAGATGACTGGCAGTTCGGCCATCTCGGGGACGCGCTCCATCAGTTGGATTCCGTCGGTCCCCGGCAGCATCAGGTCCAGCAGAACCAGCCGCGGTTTTTTCGTTCTGATCAGTTCGGACACTTCCTGGGGGTCACCCGTCAAAAGTGGCGTGTAGCCAGCGGTCGCCAGCACGTCCCGGATGTGGTGGAGCGTGTGCGGATCGTCGTCGACCACCAGGATACGCGTACGCTCCCGCGTTTCCCGGGACGGCCGGGTCGTGCTGTGGGTGTCGCTTGCCGTTGCGCCGATCTCGGCCACTTCGGCCACCGGAATCGTGAAGGTGAATCGCGAACCCGTTCCCGCTCCGTCGCTCTCGGCCCGGATGCGCCCCCCGTGAGCCTCCACCAGACCCTTGCAGATGGCCAGGCCGAGCCCGGATCCTGCGAGACCGCGATCGCCGTTGCCGACGCGTGTGTACTTCCGGAACAGGTGCGGCAGCAGTTCCGACGGGATCCCGCGGCCCTTGTCCGATACCGAGATCGCCACGTGCAGTTCATCCCTCACTGCGGAGATCCGGATGGGAGACGACTCGGGAGAATTCCGGGAAGCGTTGGACAAGAGGTTGTTCAGAACCTGGACAATGCGCCGCCGGTCGGCCATCACTCGGGGCAAATCCGGGGGCAGGTCGATATGGATGACGTGTCTGCCGCCCCCGCTCAGGAACGTATTCCGGGCCTGGTCCACCAAGCTGGCGACCGGTGTCGGCTCCAGGGTGACCGACAGGGTGCCGGTTTCGATGCGCCCCGTGTCCAGAAGGTCGCCGATCAGGCCGCGCATGTGGTCGGCTTGTTCGTCGATGATGCGGAAGAACTGAAGCATCTCAGCCGGATCCACGGTCGGCGAGGTGCCCAGCACAGTGGCGGTCGAGCCCTTGATGGAGGTCAGCGGAGCCCGTAGTTCGTGGCTCACCAAGCCCAGGAACTCGACCCTTGAACGCTCCAGTTCCTCCAGCGGAGCCAAGTCCTGCAGGGTGACCACCGTGGATACGACGTCACCGTCTTCGGAACGGATCGGCGTCAGGTTGACCAAGGTCGTGACGCTGTGTCCGTTGGGGCCCTTGATGACGATCTCCTCAGCGCGGACGGTTTCGCCGAGGCTCAGCGCCTGCGGGAGGGGGAACTCTGCGAAAATGATTTCCTGCCCGTCGGCCCGCCGCAGGGTGACGGCCGCCGCTAGCTGGTCCATGGACTGGCCCGCCGTGCGCAGGCTCCCGACGATCCGCTTCGCCTCCCGATTCAGCGACACAATTCTTCCAGTCCTGGCCTCTAAGACCGCAACACCCACCGGTGAAATGTCGATCAGGGCTTCCAGGTCGGCCCGAGCCCGCTGTTCGTCCCGGTGGTTGCGGGCATTGGCGATGGCCGTTGCCGCCTGGGCGCCGAACATCACCAGGACCTCTTCGTCCTCACTCGTGAACTTTTGTCCACCAGCCTTGTTGCCCAGAAAGAAGTTGCCGACATGGACGCCCCGATGACGCATCGGCGTTCCCTGAAAGGTCTTGGTCGGCATCGGGTCCGAGGAGTGGCCGAGGGACCGGATATATTCGGACACGTCCCGGAGTCTCAACGGGCCCGGAAGGTCGCGGAAGTGTTCGTAGAGCCGCTGTCCGTCGGGCCAGTCCGCCACCCGGCGTTGCTCGTCCTCAGTGAGGCCGGAGGTGACGATTTCCTCGACCTGCCCCGAGTCGGCGATGGTCATGATCAAGCCGTAACGAGCGCCGGTCAGGGCGCGGGCGGTCTCGACAACCTCTTGCAGGACGGTGCCGACGTCGAGGCTCGAGCTGATACGCAGGCAGGCTGCGCTCAGCCGGGAGATGCGTTCCCGCAACACCTGGTTCTCTTTGCTGAGTTCATCGGGACTCTTCATCCGTCGTCCCCCGCCGGCCTCGAGATTGAGATCTGGTTCGGCGGCGCCATGGGTGGACTCGACAGAGAATCCGGGTACGAGGTATGTCGAGCGGGTACGGGTTGACTCATGACGCCTGTGAGAAAGGTCACAATATTGTCACTATAGCAGATTCACAAATCACAAAGAGATCACATAACGTAGTCTATAATTTAACGGCAGACTCAATATTGGATTGATGCGATGCTCATAGCAAGACCGTCGAATCGACTCCGTCACGTAGCGGAGCGACTATTGCCTCTGAATCAACTCGTCCTGCGCCAGACGAATAGTCCACGTAACGGGCGGCATGCGTGTCGAGGATGCCGGTGATGATCGGCATCCTCGGTCAATTGCTGCCCGGGTTGGACGCGTTGCTCGCCATATGTCGCAATCGTTCCTCGTTTCTGGTACCGACTCCGCCAATGGTCATGTGCTCCTGCCTCGCTGCCTTCCGCTTACCCGTCTGACCTCAATTCGGATCGGGGCGGATCGAGCCCTCTAAACGCGGCCGCTGATCATCCGGCCAATTCCGTCATCCTGCAATCCGGGAAAGGAGACCCCATGCAACACCTGCGCCTTGCCATGCACCGAATCCGCCGCTCGCTGCTCGCCGCGGCGCTGATTCTTCCACTGTCCGCCTGCGCCAAACCCACCTATATCAAGAACGCCTCCGCCACCCAGCTCGAGGGGTTCCTGGCCGCGCAACAGAACGTCTCCGACTATCAACTCCAGGCGGATGAATTATTCGATTCGGCCATGGAATTAGGGAGAGAAGCCCGGATCCTGAAGCGCACAGTCGAAACGGTAAAGGCCAACAACGACCCCGACCCTCTGGAAGCTTCCGCCTCCGTCGCCGTGAGGATCGCGCAGATTCAGGAACAGGAAGCGCGCCGCCCCGGCCCGTTACGGAAACTGCGGCCGAAACACGAAGAGCAGATGGACGTCCTCGACAGTCTCTTGGACCTCCTGTACCGCAGCCAGGCACTGATTCACGAATACATCGTGACGGACATCGGTCCCAGCGCCGACCGGATGACCGAGATCGGCTCCCGTCTGGACGGCCTTCTGAATCGGTCGGACGGAAGGACTCCACAATGAGGCGCGCACCCATTCTCTTCGCCCTTGCTCTCCTGCCCCTGTCCTCCGAAACGGCCCTCGCCAAGGACGCCCCCGCCGGAATCGTTCAGTTGTCCGAGAAGATCACCGGCGCGCTGGACCGGATCGAGAGGAAACTCCGGCAGGACAAACAGGCTTGGCGGGAAGCCATGGAATTCTATTTCGACGCCGTCGAATCGGAGCTGGCTCAGGCGCGTCTGAAGCGCCGGGAGTTCCGTCATGCCGAGCTCGCCCTGCGCCTGCGGACATCGTGGACGAAGGAGCCGTTCCGGACAGCGGTCCTCATGCGTCTCGCCGAGATCGATCTGGCGGCCGATGAGGTCTCCAAGGCCCAGTTGACTCGACTCCGGGAGATCGACGGTCAACGCCGGGCGGAACTCGACCGGCTGATCTCGCTGGTCAGCCGGCTGAGGATCGGCCAGATGGAACTGACCCGGTACTTGTCCGACACGTCGCTGTCCAAGCGGGTCGGCGAAATCGACCTCTCCCGCGTTGCTCTGGCCGTGGCGGAGGCGCGCCGCCTTCGCGGGTCGCACGCGGTCGAGCAGGAGCAGGCGGAGGCCGATGTCGAGAAAGAGCAGGATCGACTGGAGGAAGCGGTGAAGGGCTTCCGGGAATTTCTGGACGTGTTGGACCGGGCCATCGAACTGGTTCCAACCGGGGAGTAGGGAATGGCTTTGAACATAGGCAACCTGAGGGGAATCGCGACGGACACCCGTTCTCTGCTGCGTGAGGTCGCGGACCTGCGGAACCAGCGAGACGACGCCAAGACGGCAGCACTGGAGAGCGCCGCGCTGGCTGCCATCGAGAGGGTCCGGGAAGCGATCAGTGCCGCCGGGGAAGCCGGGTCGGCCGATAGCGGAGAAGTCAAGCGGGTCCTGCTGCAAGAGCGGGAGGTCATCGATGACAGGCTCGTCTACGACACCGAACTCGATGCGGGGGAGTACTCCGAACTCCTGGAGCAGAAGGGGGACATCAACGTAAAGCTGTTCGCGTTGACCGTCGGGGCAACGCTCACCTGGGACCGGCTGTTCACCGCGGACGAGTTGGACGATCTCCGCACCGGCGTCGACGCCGCAGCGCAGGACGTCCGGGAGCGCAAGGAGTTGGCGGGACTTGTGGACGGCATCTTCAAGGCGTTCTCCATCAGCCTGAAGATCGCCACCAGGATCGCGGGGCTCCCGGGATAGTGTGACCCTGCGGCGGAATGCCGCGGAGAAAAGGGCCGTATGCGATTCCATGAAAACATCCTTTTTCGAAGACTTGGAGGACGATATGAGTAACTCGAAACAGTTCATGACGGATAATGACGGGAATCCATCCTCGATGCGCCTGATGTGCATGCTGGCGTTGATCGTGGCGGCGGTGCTCGCGTGCGTCGAAGTCTTCGGCTGGGGGTCGGGCGGGGGCAAGACCGAACTCGTCCTGTACTTCCTGGTCGCTGCATTCGCCCCGAAGGCCGTGCAGAAATTTGCCGAGTGACACCACGCAGGAGAAACAGGAGAGGCGACAGGAGGGGCGGTTTTCTTGCCGCCCATCGGGAGGGGCGACTTTCTTGTCGCCCCCTGGGACAGGCGACTTTCTTGCCGCCTGATCTTCTGGAGGGAGGAAATACTCATCCCCCATTCTTTAATTCGCCCGGTTGAAAGACGCTGCGCGGAGTGGGGACTCCGTCCCCCCAAGACCCCCCTATCGGGGACTAAAAGTCCCCGCTCCTATTCGGCGACAAGAAAGTCGCCGCCCGCCTGATTTTCCAATCCCGATGTCGAAAGAAACCAGGGTTCGTGGAAGTTGACTCCGGCTTCAACGAACCATAGGCTGATCTCCATCAACTAGTAGGCTCCATTTCTTGGATCCGTCTTATCTCCGGAAGGGAGTCGACGGTCTTGAAAGCGCACAAGCTCGGCACAGGGCGATTGATTGGCCTCGTCGCGTTGGCCGGCCTTTGCATCGGCTTCGACGACGCCCGCGGTCAATCCCCCTTCTACCTGCGGGTGGGTGCCGAGACGGGCACGATTTCCGTGGAACACACCAAGAAAGTGACCATCGGGAACGGATCCAGTTCCAGCACGTCGTCCTCAACGGGTCTCACGCTGGCCGGCGGAGTGGCGGCCGGGTTGCGCCTCGGCCTTCCCGGGAACTGGTTGGCAGGCGGCGAGATCGAGGGGATCGTCTCCGGCCGGCGTAAGCTGGAGGGGACCATTTCGCCGACCCGGAGCGGGAACGTGCACGACGTCTGGCCCGGCCGGTGGGACTACAGCGACTTGGCGGGCGCGGGCGGCAACCTCATCCTGGGACGGAAAATCGCCGCCGGCCTCGCCGAGGTCTACGTCCTGGGCGGTGTCCAGCGTACCTGGACCGAGTTCGCGACCGGAGGAACGAATCCGGAGACCGGAGTGGCCGGGGAAGACCGCGAGCGCCTGGGAAGATGGCCGTGGTCGATCGGCGCAGGAACCACCCTGCGGCTCAAGTGGCCGGTGGACCTCCGAGTCCGCTACTTCCGTTCGCTTACCGACTGGGTGGTTGCCGATGAGTCCGTGCGGCTCGACTACCGATACGCCACGAACGGTGTGCTCATCTCCGTCGGGATTCATGTGTTCGAGTGATCGCGGACTGCTGCCGCTGACGCACTCAACGCAGAAGCGGTTGATGTTCTTGGCTATCAGGTGGAAACTTGAGACGTGACGCCCTTTACCGGGTTGCCGAACCTTCCGCGAGCAACCCGAAGCGCTTCTGAATTCCCATTGCCGGAGTCCCTCGTCGACGTCCCGCACTGATCCCTCCGTCACCGCCCGGGCGGTGACGGCCTCTGCGCCCGAAAGGGCCGGAAGTCGACCTTGCATCCGTGGTTGGACAGAAAGGAGAGGAACTTCTTGTAGTCCTCCTTGGGCAATCCGAAGTAGTGGACCAGGCGCTGATAGCTTCCGCCGCATGCTTCCAGGCCAAGAGAAACGATCCGGCGAAGGTCGTCCCGGGTGAGGTCGCGACTGAGGTAGACGTCCCGGACGTCGTCCCAGAAGTCGGCTTGGCCGTCCACCATCCGCTCGACGAGATCGGCAAGCATCTCGGCTCGGGAGGACTTCACCCTACGGCGCGAGAGCCGGGATGACACCTCGGGCAGGTCGATGGTCTCGTCGCAAAGGTAATAGGCGCTTTCCAGGATGTTCTCCAGTTCTCTGACGTTTCCCGGATAGTCATATCGGCTCAAGTGAAGCTGGGCTCTTGCGGAAAGGGTCGTATTGGTTCCCCAGCGCTGGTTGAAGGAATCCAGAAAGAACTGAGCCAAGTGCGGGATGTCCGTCGACCGCTCCCGGAGGGGAGGAATATCCAAGTAGTAGACATTCAACCGGTGATAGAGGTCTTCCCGAAACAAGCCTTTTGCGATCAGATCCTCCAGGGGTTGGTTGGTGGCCGCCACGATCCTCACGTCCACCGCACGTTCCCTGGTTTCGCCGATACGCCGCACCTTCCGTTCCTGAAGTGCCCGCAGCAGGCGAACCTGGAGATCCAGGGACAGGGCGCCGATTTCGTCCAGGAACAACGTTCCGCCGGACGCGGCTTCGAAGAGCCCAGGTTTGTCCCGAACGGCTCCCGTGAAACTCCCCTGACGGTGCCCGAAGAGTTCGCTTTCGATGAGATCCCTTGGGAGCGCACCGCAGTTGACCGGAGTCAAAGGGCCGCGCGAACGGCGGCTGTAATCGTGGAGAGCCTGGGCAACGAGTTCCTTGCCGGTTCCGCTTTCTCCGTAGATCAAGACGGTCGCGTCCGAGCGCGCGGCCCGTTTGATGTGGCCGAACAACGTCTTCATGGATTCATGTTCTCCGATGATTGTCCTGGCATCTTTCAACACGAGGGCGGAAGCGGTTTCGACGCGCTCCGCAGCGAGTTCGGTCCGGATCGGCAGTTGCCATTCCAGGAGTTTGACGGCGCACGCCAGAAAATCCATGTCCTCTTCGGACATTCCCTGAAGGGGTGGTTCCAGATATAGAAGAGCCAGCAGTCTTTCGTCTGCGTAGAACCGCAGCGCCAGAGATCCGTCCTTCCCGCGAACGGACTCCAGCGACCCCTCGAACACTCGACCGCCGTCTCCTTGCGGGAGGTGCTGCCGTCCACTCCTGATGCATTT
Source organism: Acidobacteriota bacterium (assembly GCA_965231825.1). Taxonomy (GTDB): domain Bacteria; phylum Acidobacteriota; class UBA6911; order RPQK01; family JAJDTT01; genus JAJDTT01. The sequence goes on from OZ246889.1 coordinate 2,185,174, forward strand.
GCCGCAGTGGGCGATCCGGTGGAATCGCTGGGAAGGATGCTCTCGGCCGAGCAGGTTCGCACTCAAATCCGGAACCCCGGCGGCGAGACAGGACAGGGCCGCCTTGGCAATCTCGGCCGGTCCCCCCTGTTCTCCCATGGACGAAACCAGTTCGTGAAGATGTCCCAGATACCTGGGTGTGGGATGCCTGGAAACCCGGCGGAACACCTGGTCGCGTTCGGCCGCGATGGGTGAGATGAAGCGTTCGGAGAACGAACTTCGGAAGTCGGTGGACAGATGGACTGCTCTTTCAGTCAAGATCTGCAGGGCTCGTGAGTAGCTCCGGAAACCGTTCTCGCGTTCGCCGCGCGCGACCTCGGACCTGGCCCGCACCCGATACAGTTCGGCTTCGAGTCGGGGCCGATCCACGCGTTTGACCAGTTGGAGTGCCCGAAGAGAGAGGACGCGGGCGCGGTCGGGCGAGTTTTCCTCCAGCAGTTGCCTCGCCCTCAGGAGATGCGCCGTTGCGAGCAAGGGCAGGTATGAATGCTCCTTCGAAAGGTCGGTCGCCTTTCGAAGGCAGCTTTCGGCGCGGGAAAATCGGCCCAGCGTCAAGAGAATCTCCGAAAGACTCAGGAGTGCTCTCGCTCGGTGGTATGGCCGGTGCGGCGCGAGGGTCTCCTTTGCTTCGACAGCGGTCTCGTATGCTTGCTCATACTCGGCCAGGTCCTGGTGAATCCGGGTCCTGAGAAGAAGAAAGCGTCCCTTCTCACGACCGAGTTTCCGCATTTCGAGAGGGGCAAGCGTCTCCAAAGCCCGGTCCGGGAGACCCAACAGGACCCAAGTCCAACTCGACGCCAACGTGGCATCGACAAAGGACGAGAACACGGGGAGGTCGGCGCACTTTTCCAACGCCGCGGCGCCGACGCTTAGCGCGGTCTCCAGGTCCAGCAGGTAGTTCAGGTTTTTCGTCAATTCGATATGGAGTTCGATTTCAGTGTGCCGATTCCGATTCAGGTCTCGGTTCTTGGAGATCAACTCCCTCAGCCGGGGCACCAGAGATCTGTGACGACCCAGCTTTCGGCTGTGGATGGCCAGTGCTTTCTGCGCCAGAATCGTCAATTCGGGATTGCCATGTTCCCTGGCCAGAGAGAGGCCGTATCGGGCCGTGTTTCTGGCTGATTTGGATTTTCCGAGCTCGGAATACAGGACGGAGAGATCCGTGATGCGTCTCGTCAGGCTGATGGGTCTGCATCGTTCGATTGCCGATCGAACGGAGGCCAATTGCCACTGCGTGGCTTGATCCAGATTTCCGTTGGCAGACGCGAAGGAGGCGAAGGCAGGGTGATGTTTTTCCGCCAGGTCCGCGTCCTTCTCGCACTGGATCAGCATTTGAGCGGCCACGGGAGTCACCTCCAGATGTTTCCCCACGCGACTCATGGCGTCGAGCCAAATCCCCTGGAGTTCTTCCTGCGAGGATTGCGTGGCTACCCGGTCCAGTACGGAGTGGGCTTCCTGCAGCGTATCGATGCCTTGTTCCATTCTCCCCAAGCGGATGTGGACCCGCGCCGCCATGGAAAGCAGGGACGCTCGAAGATCTGCTTGAGAGGTTCCTGAGTCGAGGTGGTTCTGACAGAATTCGTGACACTCGCGCAGACTGCCGCCCAGATACATGATCTCAGCCGCTCTCATGATGCGGTCCCGGGTGTCAATAGGCAGCACGCTCAATCGCAACGCGCGACGAAGCAAGTTGGAAGCGTCGCCGTACGCTCTCTGTTCGCACAATCGGAGCAGGGTCTCCCAAATGTATTGCCTCACCTTGCCGGTTTCGTGTGCGGCCAGGTAGTGGAGCACCAAGTCCTTGAGAAGGAGCGTGTCATCCGATTTCAGGAACCGGTTCTCCAGGACACTGCCGATACGTCTGTGAATCTGCCGGTATTTGGTCGACGATTCTCCGATTCGTTGGACGATGGCCCCGGCAATCCAGTCGTGCGCCACCGTGACGCCGGGGGCGTGGAGGCGCCCCGAAACACGGACAAAATTGAGGCGATCCAGAGCGTAGATCTCATCCGAGAGTGAATCGACCGGGGTCTGGAGAATCCTGGCAAATCTGGTGGCCGATATTGGTTTTCGTATCAGAGCCAGATGATCGAGGACATCTCGCTGGTCCGGCGTGAGCTGATCCAAACGGCCGGCAATGGTTCCGGATGCCGCCTCGGGCAGGAAAGAACCCGTGGTTCGGGCCGGCGCATACGTCCACTGCCCGGAACGAAAGTTCAATTGGCCCGTTTCGTGCAAATGACGGAGAGATTCATGAATAAAAAAGGGATTGCCGGTGCATTGCGGCAAGACCGCAGAGGCAAGGGCCGAATCCGGGCCTCCAAGCAAAGTTTCGACGAGTTGCTTCGACTCGATATGATTGAGGGGTGACAGCCGGACTTCGTTCAAGTGTCCAAACTGTTCCAGCTCCGATTTCAATGTGTTCCAATATCCTGGAAGCTCATCGGTCCGATAGTTGCCAACGAAGAGGGCCGGTATGGGATCGGCTCCGAACGCGCGTCTGTATAGTTCCAGAGATCCCTCATCCATCCATTGAAGGTCGTTGATGCAGAAGACGACCGGAGAGAGTGACGACGCGTTCCTAAGAAACGAGAGCAGATGCTCGGTGAACTCTGTGGAGTTTTTCGCCTCTTGCCAAATGTCGGTGAACCTCCAGCGCTGGCCGAGATCGGATTCCGCCTGGAACCCTTCCAGGATCCCGTCACCGGGGTGATGGCTCGTTGAGAAGGTGGTGGTTCTGCGGAGTCGAGCCGCCAATTCGACCCGTTCCGTCAAAGCTGTTTTTCCGATTCCGCTGGAGCCGGCGATGGAGACGAATCGAGGCTTGGGATCCTGGATATGGAGATCCAAGATTTGACGGAGCGCAGTGGAATCGTCCCTCCTGCCAACAAGCGGGCAGCGGAATCGTGGAGACGGAGAAGCGGCCAAGCGGATGTCGGTTTGGAGGGCAGCGCTCACATAGCTGGCCGAAAGGGGTCGGGCTTCCGGATCCTTCTGAATGAGATCCAGAATCAGTTCCTCCACGCCGGCTGGGATATCGGGATTCAATCTCCGGGGACGGGCCGGGTAGGTCAGGGCCCCTTTCTGCAGAAGGACTTCGGGGTTCTTCTCCAGGTAGGGATTGTGGCCCGTAAACAACCGATAGAGAACCATTCCGAGCGAGTAGAGGTCGCTTTGCGTCGAAGTGGTTCCATTGCTGATCCACTCTGGCGAGGCATACCGAATGACATCGGCCTGGAGAGACTTTCCGGACGGGCACTGCTTGGGGGCCGGAAGGTTGAGAAGCAGATCTCCGGAGTTCCCCACGAAGAGATGGGACGGCTTCAGGTAGCCGCAGAGGAATCCTCTGCAGTGGAGATATGAAAGCAGATCGGAGAGCTGCGCGGAACATTTTATCGTTCTGGAAGGCTTCATTCGTCCTTCCTTTGCGCCGATGAGTTTTCGGGTCAGGAAATCGCAGATGAAGCCGGGGCGTTTACCTCGAAAGGCGATGTCTCGGACCGGATGGAGCCACGGGTGATCGAGCGCCGTACGCATCTCGTACAGGCGCTCCGCATCCAGCAGGCTGGTCCGGGACGTGATTTTTCCCGGCAGTAGACTCAGAACTTTGTTTCGGGCGGCATCCCACTCGTCAACGGCCAAGTAGACTCGCAGGTCCGGTCCGGGTTCCAAGGGGCGAATAATTCGGTAGCGTGAAGACACTGAGGCACTCCTTCGATCTGCATTGGCACAGAGAGTTTCCCGAGACTCCGGCCAGACGACTTTTCGAAAGAGAACAACCCGATTGCTGAGCAACCGAGTCACAGATCAGGGATTGATCCGTTGAGGCTAGCGGGGGTTTCCACGTAAGAGAGGTCCTGGACCGACTTCGCCGAGCCGTTGACTCCAGACCTCCAATTCACCGAATCTTTGCGGGCGATTGCTCAAGTGAGCCACGCGGGTAGTAAACGCCACCGGCAACCGAAAATCAAGTTCGGACCGGAGCCACGCCTGGAATTCCTTGCCATTCCTGGGACAATGAGATTTTGGAAGCGAGCCGTGCCGCAAACATCTGTCAGCGTCGTCATTCCGACCCACAACCGGCGGAAGTCCCTCACCCGGGCCGTGGATTCGGTTCAGGCCCAGACCGTTCGTGACTGGGAACTCCTCATCGTCGACGACGGTTCCAGCGACGGCACGTACCGGGACTGGTCGGAGCCCGACGATCCGCGAATCCGGTACCTGCGAACCGAACACCGGGGCGTCAGCGCCGCCCGCAATCTGGGGATTCGGGAGGCGAGATTTCCCTGGATCTCGTTCCTCGACAGTGATGACACGTGGCTTCCGAAGAAGCTTGAGACGCAACTCTCAGCTTTGGAGTCCCAATCCGGCTACATTGCCGTCCACTCCGACGAGATCTGGATCCGTCGCGGCCGCCGAGTGAACCCCAAGAAGATCCACCGCAAGTACGGAGGCTGGGTCTACCGCTACTCGCTCCCCCGGTGCGTCATCAGCCCCAGTTCCATCCTCCTCTCCCGCGAGTTGCTGGACCGCTGCGGCGCCTTCGACGAGAGCTTCCCGGTCTGCGAGGACTACGAACTCTGGCTCCGCATGTTCGCACGCTATCCCATCTGCTTCGTGGACCGGCCCCTGCTGGTCAAGACCGGCGGCCATGCCGACCAGCTCTCCAGGAGCACCTGGGGATTGGACCGTTTTAGGGTCCGAGCCATGGTGAAGACCGTGGAGAGTGGGATCCTCAGCCTGCAACAGGAGGCGTGGACTGCAGCCGAGATCGTCCGCAAATCGGAAATTCTTGCGGGTGGGTGCGAGAAACACGGACGTGCGGAAATGGCCCGTTACTATCGAGGCTTGGCCGCATTTTGGAACGAGAGGCACTTCGAGAGGGTCTCGCAGTTGAGCTTCTGACCCAGGCTAATCTTTCCCCTTTTCCTTGGCCTTTTCCTGTTCTTCCTGGAATCGCCGCTGCTCCCGCTCCAGCGCCCGCTGATTCCACTTGTCCATGGGGTCGAACGGGGCGTAGTAGCCTCGCCGGTGGCGCACCCGAACGTCGTCCGCCTTCACCTCCACCTCGATCTTGCGAAGCGTGCCGTCCTTCTTCCTGTTGGTGGGGACGTAGGCAATGTTGTACTGGCTCCGCAGTTCCTGGTCGATGGTCTTGAAGGCCGCGGCCAGGTTGTTGCTGGAGTGGGGAAAGAAGACCGTGCCGCCGGTGTTCCCGGTCAGTTTTTCCAGTGCATCGTCGCCCCTGGCGTCCTCTCCCGCCCCGAACCGGGTGGTGCTGATTGCGTAGATGGTGGATTCAGACAGATACGCCATCCGGAGCGTCTCGTCGAAGGTGTGGACGCTGGTCAGGTCCGATCCGTCCGAAAGGACCAGGATCGTCTTGCGGCCGTACTCCTGCAGCATTTTCTGTTCCGAGATCAGGTAGATGGCGTCGTAAAGGGAGGTGCCTCCGCCCGCCCTCAGGTTGTCGATCTCAGCCAGCAGCGCGTTGGGATTGGAAGTGAAGTCGTGCAGCAGCGTCACCCCGGTGTCGAATTCCAGCAGCAACGCCTTGTCGGTGGGCCGCATCACGTCGAAGAGGAAGTCGGTGGCCACCTCCTTCTCGAAGCCCAGCTTGAGCCGCACGCTGGCGCTGGCGTCCACGCAGATGGCGATGGTCAGGGGTAGATTGGTCTGCGCGGCGAAGTTGGTGATCTGCTGGCGGCGGCCGTCCTCCTTGATGATGAAGTGCTGCGGCGAGAGGTTGGTGACGAACCGGCCCGTCTTCTTGTGGTGGACCGCCACCAGGACGTTCACCGCCTCCACCTCCACCCGGAACGGTTCCAGCGAATCGTCTCCGGCCTCGGAGCTCGACTGGGCCAGGAGGCCGGGGATGAGAGACAGGACGATCAGAATCCTGGTGAGGAGGTTTTCTGGGGACATAAACAAGCCCATTATTCCAAAACCGCCAGAACCGCTTCAAGCTCCTGCGGAAGGGGACTCTCGAATCGCACACGCCGGCCCGTGACAGGGTGGACGATGGCCAGCGAGGCCGCGTGAAGGAAGTGGCGTCCCATTTGGACCATGATCGAGCCACGGATCGAATCGGGCAGCTGGCGGAGCCGCCGGCCTCCATAGGTGTCGTCTCCCACCACCGGGTGCCCCAGATGAGTCAGGTGGACCCGGATCTGGTGTGTCCGTCCGGTGTGGGGCGCGACCGACAGGTAGGTGAAGCCCGGATGCCGCGAGAGCACCCGGTAGCGGGTCAGGGCGGAGCGTGGCTTGCGGGTCCGGGTCGAGAATCGGGTGCGGGACCGGGGATGGCGCCCCAGGGCCACGTCGATCTCGCCCCGGTCCTTCTCCACCGAACCGTGCACCAGGGCCAGGTAACGCTTCTTCACCTCCCGGCGGGCGAACTGACCGGAGAGGTGTTCGTGCGCCCGCTCCGTTTTGGCCACCGCCAGGAGTCCCGAGGTCCCCTTGTCCAGCCGGTGCACGATTCCCGGCCTGACGGTCTCCCGTCGGCTCAGCTCCGCCAGGTGGTAGGCCAGGGCGTTGGCCAGAGTGCCGCTCCGGTTGCCGGCTCCCGGATGCACCACCTGTCCCGCCGGCTTGTCCACAATCAGCAGGCACGAGTCCTCGTGGAGCACGTTGAGTGGAATCGGTTCCGGCGTCAGGTGCGATGGCTCGGGAGGAGGAGGGTCGACCCGGATTTCGTCTCCCGGACGCAGCAGGTAGCTGGGCTTGCGGCGCTGGCCGAGTACCAGGACCCGGTTGTCCTCCACCCATCGCCGGATGCTGCTGCGGCTGAACTGGGAGAGGCGGCGGCTCAGATAGGCGTCCAGGCGCCGGCCCGCGCCGCTGGAATTCACCCTGAGGCGGATCGTCTCGATTCGAGTCTCGCCTGTATCAACCACGGTGTAAAGGAACCGGGTTTCTTCTCATGTAGCGGTAGAGCAGCAGGCCACACGGAACCAGCAGCAGGCTGATGAACTGGGAGGTGGAGAGGGCTCCTCCGAACACGAAGCCCCGGTCGGCGTCGCCCCGGAAGAACTCGATCCCGAAGCGCAAGATCGAGTAGCAGAGGAGGTAGGAGGCGAAGACTTGTCCCTGGAAGCGCCGCGTCCCGTGCAGCCAGAGCAGGAAGAGAAACAGCGTGAACGTGGCCAGCGACTCGTAGATCTGGGTCGGGTGCAGCGCCACGTTGATGGGGACGCCCACCACGCGATGTGCGTACTCGCTGGTGAAGGTAACCGCCCAGGGGAGCGAGCAGGGTTGCCCGTAGTCGCACCCGGCGGCGAAACAGCCCAGACGGCCGATGGTCTGACCCAGGGCGATGGCAGGACCCGCGGCGTCCGCCACCGTCCGAAAGTCCATGGACGGTTGCCGCCGGACGTAGAGATAGCTGCCGGCCATGGCCCCCAGCAGGCCCCCGTAGTAGACGCCGCCGGCCTGCCAGAACCCGAGGGTGAACAACCTTGAAGGGTCCTGCACCAGATAGGTCTCCCAGTCGGTGAGGATCATCAGCAGCTTGGCGCCGACGATGGCCGTAAGGATGATGATGAATCCCAGGTCCCAGCTCCGCTGACGGGGTATGCCGTCGCGTTCCCCCAGCCGTGCGAAAAGAAAGATTGCCGACAGGATGCCGGCCGCCAGCAGCGCCCCGTAGGTGTGAAGGGTCAGGGGGCCGATTTCCAACAGCTTGGGAAACATGGTGTTTGAAGGGTTTGCGTACCGGCCGGCGTCGGGGGGGCGATTTCCTAGTCGCCTATTCTTGATTCCGCAGTTTCTCTATGTTGCATTCGGAGTGCGGCGGCAAGAAAACCGCCGCTCCCATTCGGCGGCAAGAAAACCGCCGCTCCCATTCGGCGACAAGAAAGTCGCCGCTCCTATTTCTTGTCCCGCTTGGCCTCCTCGATCACCTTTTCGGCGAAGTGGGGAGGAACCACATCGTAGTGGGATTTCTCCATGTGGAAGCTGCCCCGTCCCCCCGTCATCGACGTCAGCGTGGGCGCGTAGTTGAGCATCTCCGCCAGCGGCACTTCGGCATGGACCACCTGCATCCCGGTCTTGATGTCCATGCCCTGGATCCGTCCCCGCCGGGAATTCAGGTCGCCCATGATGTCGCCCGAATGCTCATCCGGCACGTAGACCTCCACCTTCATGATGGGCTCCAGCAGCACCGGGCGGGCCTGTTCCATGGCCTTGCGGAAAGCCAGCGAACCGGCGATCTTGAAGGCCATCTCCGAGGAGTCCACTTCGTGGTAGCTGCCGTCGTAGAGGGTGACCTTGAAGTCGACCACCGGGTACCCGGCCACGAACCCCCTCTCCGCCGATTCCACGATCCCCTTTTCCACGGCCGGGATGTAGTTCCTGGGGATGGAGCCGCCGAAGATCTCGTTCTCGAACTCGAAACCGGAGCCTCGGGGCAGCCCTTCCATCCGGATCTTGCAGTCTCCGAACTGCCCGTGTCCGCCGGTCTGCTTCTTGTGCCGTCCGTGGACGTCGGCGGTTCCGGTGATGGTCTCCCGATAGGGCACCTTGGGCGGTTTCAGAATGACGTTGACGCCGTACTTGCGCTCCAGCTTGGCCACCGTCACCTCCACGTGCAGCTGACCGGTGCCGGAGAGCAAAAACTCCTTGGTCTGGGCGTCGCGGCGGAATGAGATGGAAGGGTCCTCCTCGATCACCCGCGAGATGGCGTTGCCGATCTTGTCTTCGTCGCCCCTCGACTTGGGCTCCACGGCGAAACTGATGGCGGCCTCGGGGAACGCCGCCTTGCGGACGATGGTGCGGGCCGAGGGCACCGAGAGGGTATCGCCGGTGGCCGTATTCTTCAGCTTCATCACGGCGCCCAGGTCTCCGGGCCGGAGTTCCGGCACCGGCTCGTAGCTCTTCCCTTGTGGAATGTGGACCGTACCCAGGCGTTCGTTGGATTCGGCAGTCCGGTTGCGCAGGTTCGAGTCCGAATTGACGGTGCCGGTGATCGCCTTCACCAGATTGATCCGGCCGGCGAAGGGATCGGCCAGAGTCTTGAAGACGTAGGCCGTGACGGGGCCGTCCGGGGAGATGGAAAGCTCTACCTCCTCCTCCGATCCCGTCGCCAGCCCCGGAACGGGAGTCCTCTCCAAGGGATTGGGGAAGAGCTCCACCATGGCGTCCATGAGCTGTTTCACCCCCATGTTCTTTCCGGCCGACACGCAGAAGGCGGGGACGATGGACCGGTCCACGAAGAAGCTCCGCAGCCCCTGCACCAGGTCGCTCTGGGTCAGGGTACCCTCCTCGAAATACTTCTCCATCAGGTCGTCGTCGCTCTCGGCCACCATCTCGATCAGCTCTTCACGGCGCTGCCCGGCCTCCTCCTGAAGCTCGTCCGGAATGGCCGTTTCCTGGAAGTTCCCGCTCCCGTCCGTTTTGTAGACGTAGGCCTTCTCACCGAGCAGGTCGATGATTCCCCGGAAGGACGCCTCCTCGCCCATGGGAATCTGCACCGGAATCACCGTCCGCCCGAAAGAGTTGTGAACCGACTCCAGGCTTCTTTCGAAGCTGGCCCGGTCCCGGTCCAGCTTGTTGAAGACCACGGCGCGGGCCAGCCGATGCTCTTCAGCAAATTCCCACGCCTTTTCCGCCTGCACCTCCACTCCGGCCGTGGAATCGACCACCAGCAGGGCCGAGTCGGCCCCCATCAGGGAAGACTTGGCGTCCAGGATGAACGCCGGATAGCCCGGCGTGTCGATGATGTTGATCTTGCTGGATCCCCACTCGCAGTGGGCCACGGCAGTGTTGATGGTGATCTGCCGGGAAATCTCGTCCTCGTCGTAGTCGGTGACCGTGTTCCCGTCTTCCACTCGACCCAGGCGGTTCACCGCCCCGGCCGAGTAGAGCATGGCGCTGGCCAGAGTGGTCTTGCCGGAGTCCCCATGACCGATCAGAGCGACGTTGCGGATTTCCCTGCTGTCGTAGACCTTCATGAACGGCTCCTTTCTGGGGTATAGTACGAAATTGAGCAATGTAGGATAGCAGCCCTTGGCGAAAGTCGCCAAGGAGTTCGGCCGGCGCCGCGTCCCGGCCCGGCCTTGGCCGCGCAGGCCAAGCGCTCCCTCCGAGTGTTCGGACCGGAATCTCCCGACAACATGCCCAAGGGACTCTCCATCCGCCTCCTGACTCTGTTGGCGGTAGCCGTCTGCTGCGGCCAGGGAGCCGCCGTCGACGGGCTTCAGGTACTCCGGCACACGCGGGAAATCGTGCGTCACGGTCCCCATCCTCCCGGAACCGAAGCCCAGCGGAAGGTGGGCGAGTACATCGCCGGACAGTTGGAAGCCCTCGGCCTCCACGTGGATACTCAATCTTTTCGTCCGGTCACGCCCCGGGGGCGCCTGCAAATGACCAACATCCGGGGCATCCTCCCGGGCCGCGATGAAACGGTCCTGATCCTGGCCAGCCACTACGACAGCAAGTTCTTCGACACCTTCAAGTTCGTGGGAGCCAACGACGGCGGGGCCAGCAGCGGTCTGGTCCTGGAACTGGCTCGGATATTGACGCAGCACAACCCCACCGGCCTCACCTTGTGGTTCGTCTTCTTCGACGGGGAGGAGGCCCTGGGAGAATGGACCTCCGCGGACAGCCTGTATGGCAGCCGGGAGTTCGTGAAGCGGGAGAAAGACCGGGGGAATCTGCGCAAGGTCGGAGCCATGATCCTGCTGGACCTGGTGGGCGGAAAGGACCTGCGGATCTTCCGGGAGGGGAACTCCACCCCTTGGCTGAGCCAGGTCATCTGGGACCAGGCCTCCCGGTTGGGGCACGAACGAATTTTCCGCGCCTCGGGACGCGCTTCCCCCATCGAAGACGATCACCTCCCCTTCCTCCGCGCCGGAATCCCTGCCGTGGACCTCATCGACCTCAACTATGCCCACTGGCACAAGCCGACGGACACCCTCGACAAGCTCTCCGGACCCAACCTGGAAGTGGTCGGCGCCGTGGTCCTGGCCAGCCTGCCCGAGATCGCCCGGCAGGTGAAACGGAAGTGATGTCCCGGCCGCTCCGTAAAACGGGCGTGGTTCCGGCACGATGGCTGGCACTCAGGCTTTGCCCGCACGGGCCTTGACGTGGAGAGATGCCAGATGTCCGGACTGATCGTCATCGTCGCCGTTTTTTTCTTTGTGACGTTCGAGGAGTACGATCGGTTCACGGAAGCGACCGGCCGGGCGCGGGCGGTGGACGAAGGCTGGGGGCGGGGGCGACGGCCGGTGATCAACGTGTCTTGGGCGGATGCGGGGGCGTACACGAAGTGGCTGTCGGCTGAGACGGGACGGCGGTACCGGCTGCCGAGCGAGGCGGAGTGGGAGTATGCGGCGCGGGCCGGGACGGCGACGGCGTACAGTTGGGGACACGGAATCGGCCGCAATCGGGCAAACTGCCGGGGTTGCGGCAGCCGTTGGGACGATCGGCAGACGGCGCCGGTGGGATCGTTCGGGCCGAACGGGTGGGGCCTGCATGACGTTCACGGGAACGTGTGGGAGTGGACGCAGGATTGCTATAACGAAAGTTATCGGGAAGCGCCGGCAGACGGAGCGGCATGGGAGCGTGGGGACTGTTCCCGGCGCGTCATGCGCGGCGGCTCCCTGGTCAGCGACCCCGGATCCCTGCGCTCCGCGTACCGCCTCGGGTACACCACCGGCGGGACCTTCGGCATCGGCATCCGGGTGGCCCGGACCGTTTCCCCTTGTATCCTCGGATGTCTTCCCCGGGACCGGCGATCTTGGCGATCCGAATGGCAACGCGAGCTTGTCAGCTCTGGTCCAGCTGCCACAGTGGGAAGTAGAAGGGGAACAGCGGCGTTTCGATCCCGGCGGTCTCCTCGCCACGGACCGGGTGCGGACCGAAGACCAGCGATGTCAGCTCCCGTCTCGTCAAGTCGTAGTGGCGGCCGAGGCGCTCCCGGGCCAGAATCAGCCCTTCCCTGGTGGCGCGAAAGCTGATCCGCTCGGCGGCGTCGGTCACTCCGATCGAGAATTCCTCCCCGCCGGACCCCGTCCGCCGCTCCAGCCAGGGGCGGATCTTGTCGAGGAACGCCGTGGGACAGTTGATCCTGATCATCATGGACTTGGTGGTCAGTTGCCGCCGTCCGGGAAGTTTCTGCGCCAGCAGGCGCCCCGCCGTCGAGCCGGTGAGGGGATCGTAGGACTGAATCTGGCCGCCTGCCGGCAACCGGTGGAAGGCGTGTGAAAACAGGGTCTCAACGGATTCCATCGTTCCTCCGGCTTCGATGAGTCCCGGCTTGTTTCCGGCGTCGGAGACGATCAGGTAGCCGGTGGTGATACCGCCCTCTACGGCCATCAGGGTGCGCATCAGGGGAAGTTGCAGGAGCGCCTGCCACTCGGACCGTGACCGCCGCACGCCGTAGCCTTCCGCTTGGTGCATGGAACGGATCCGGTCCAGATAGGCGCCGGTCGACGGGTCGTAACGCACGATCCGCTCGCCGTGGTCTCGGAACCGGCGGCCGTCCTCGCGCGTGCAGTTGTAGATCCATTCCTGGTAGCGGACCGGTTCGAAGGCACCGTGCTGGTAGAAGGGGAAGGTGGCGATCTGGGTCCAGAGCACTGAAAGGTCGCACCCCATCTCCTCCATGCTTTGGAGGCAGCTCCTGAGGCAGGCGAGTCCATATCCCCGGTGGCGGTGCTCCGGATCGGTCGCCGTCGGCGAGATGATGCCGATGGTGAAGGAGACGTCTTCCACGTCGACGGTACGGAGAAGGAAGGGAACGACGCTAACGACCCGGCCGCCCACCTTGATGACGCGGATGTTGGGATGGTTGCTCTCCTGGTAGACCAGGGGGTAGTCGGTGAGCATGGTCTGGTCCATGCCCTGGCGCATGGCGTCGTCCACTAGTCCGATGACCTCTGGAAGCTCTCGCTGCGTGCACTCTTGGGCTTCTGGCATGTCGTTGTCCTATTTCTTCAAGTCACGGATTAAGTGCGACTGGAGGGGCGACTTCCAGTCGCCCATTCCCCAATTCTCCCAATCCCGATTTGCAAGGCTACTCCTCGCCTTGGGTGTCTCCGGGAGTTCGGCGATTGGAAATCGCCGCTCCTCTTCGGCGGTTAGAAACCGCCGCTCCTTGCGAAATCAGCTCCTGGACGGCCCGCCGCACCTCTTCAGCCCCCTCGGAGTATCCTTGTCCAGGGTCCAGCCGGACCGGCTCGCCGAAGGTCACCGCGACCGGCCCCCTCTGGGGCCATCGGCTGCCGGCCGGGAACACTTGGAACAGTCCATCCACGTAGACGGGAACCACGGGAACCTCCAGCCGCACGCCCATGAGGCCGATTCCAGCCTGGAAACTCCCGAGAGCGCCGTCGGGAGACCGCCGTCCTTCGGGAAAGACCAGGGGGCAGAAACCGTGGTCCAGCAGCTCGCCCGTATAGCGGAGGCTCCGCCGGATTCCCCCCATCCTCTGGGGGAGGGGGTAGGCGTTGAAGCAGCCGCACGCCAGCACGTACTGGAGGTTGGCGGAGAATCTCTCCCTCCACGAGAACCCGTCGGGGAGAAAGTAGGGCAGGAACCACTCCTGCACCATGGCCGGGACCAGCCGCCGCCGCCAGGACGGAGGCAGCGCCGCCAGAATCACCGGCGTGTCCAGATGGCTGGCGTGATTGGCGGCGAAGATCACCGGCGGACGGAGCCGCTCGAACAGATCGGATCCGGTCACCGTCAGGGGAAGCCGGTTGCGGAGAAGGGGCAGCATGAAGCCCTCCCTCAGGCCGGTTCGCGCCCAGCGGACGGGCGCCCGGCGGGTCCAGTAGGGGAGGGGAGTCACGACTCGAGTCGGAGACGGGGAAGCGCTGGATCTCTGTTCCTCTCCTGTTTCCACGGCACTGGTGGCGGCCGCCGCCGAACCGGTCAGGGCCGCCTCCAGTGCCTGGACCGTGCTGATGCCGGCCAGTCCCTCTTCGTCGATCTCCAACTCCCCGCGCTCCTCCAGCCGGGAGAGAAGGTCGACCCGGTCCAGAGATGACAGCCCCAGGTCCTCCTCCAAGCGGTGGGTCCCCATGATCTTCCGCGGATCGCGGCCGGTGATCTGGGCCAGGACGGTACGGGCTGGGGATACCGTCCCCCGAAGCGGGGGTTCCTGCCTCTCGGTGACTTGGCGGGCCACCAGATGGCGCCGGACCTTCCAGGTCGACGGTGTCCTGGGGAAGTCCTCCTCGGGCCAGACGGACCAGCTTCGGACTCGCTGGTGGGCTTCCAGGTGGCCGTTGGCAAGACGGATGTCTTCTGCCAGGTCCGAACTCTTATCCGCTGGAATCAGGGCTGCGTGGACCACGTCCCCCACGGGGCTGGGAGCCGCCACCACCACGCTGTCTCGAACGCCGGGGAGGCGGTTCAGGATCGATTCCACGTCCTGTGGATGCACGTTGAGGCCGTCGGCCGTCACGATCAGGTCCTTCTTGCGGCCTTTGTAGTAAAGGACTCCCGTCTCGTCCAGCTCGCCCACGTCGCCGGTCCGGAACCAGCCCTGGTCCAGGATGTCCTGGGTTTCGCTCCGGGAGGTCAGGTACTCGGTGGCGAGGCTTTCTCCCCGGACCAGGATCTCGCCATCCGAAGCGAGCCGGATCTCCTGACCGGCGAGGGGCCGTCCCAGGGCGCCCCGCCGAGGTCGAAAGGGGTGGTTCACGGCCACGACGGGACTGCTCTCGGTGAGACCGTACCCCTGGAGCATCGCGAACCCCAGTTCGGTCCACCTTTCTTCCTGCCGCGGCTCCAGCCGGGCGCCGCCGACCACGATGGCCCAGAATTTCCAGCCCATCGTCCGGTGCACCTGGCGGTACTTCCACCAGCGGGCGGCCACCCCCGGCAGTCCGCGTCTCTTTACCCGCCCCGAGGGAACCTGGACCTCCTTGCGAACCCGCCGCTCCAGACTGGTCAGGACCCGGGGGACTGTAACCAGGACGGAGACCCGGTGCCGGCGGATGCAGTCCAGGATCGCCGCCGGATGGAGTTCGGACATGAACACCACGCCGCCCCCCAGGATGAGGGGAATGAAGAGTCCGGCGGACTGGCCGAACATGTGGCTCAGGGGCAGGAGATTCAGGAACCGTACGGGTTGGAACGGGCTGGCGTATTTCCGGTAGCGGGCGATCTCGCGGGCGAAGGGCGCCAGGTTGGCGCAGATGTTCCGGTGGCGGTGGATGACCCCCTTGGGCGTCCCCGTGGTGCCGGACGTGAAGACGATCTCCACCGGGTCGTCCGGTTCCAGCCGGATCTGAGGGAGCGCCTCACTCTGGGTCTTGAGCGCGGCCAGATCCCGGAACGACAAGCGTTCGACGCTGGTCTCCGGGTGGACCGCCCTACCGTACACCATCAGGCGTGCCTGGACTTTGTCCTGGATCCGCTCCACCAGTGCCGGGCTGGAAGTCGAATCCACCGGAACAACCTGTACTCCTTGGGAGACGCAACTCCAGAATACGACAATCCACTCCGGACAATTTTCCCCCCAGAGGAGGAGCCGGTCTCCTTTCCGGATGCCCCGCTCCCTGAGATAGCAGGCGAAGGAGATGATGCGGCGCCACAGATCGGGGTAGGAGAGGACGCGGGTGCGAAGGCCGTCGTCGAAGCGTACCGCTTCGCCGGCCCGCCCCTGCAGATGGGGGATCAGGTCGAGAAGGGTCCGCATCAAAGGAAATTCAGGAAGTCAAGAAAAACAAGGTTGGGCAGTCGATCGGGGATGGAATTGGCCTACCACATGGACTGGTCCATCTCCACGCCATCTTCCAGGTACCACAGGTCGGGTCCGTAGCTGCGGGAGATGAGAAGGTAGACCTTGGAGATTTCTTTGGCGTCGGCTCGGGAGATCATCACCCGGAAGGTAAGCCGTTCACCCGCCTTGGGCAGGTTGGCTCCCTCCAGGCTCCAGCCGCGGACGGATATCTGCGGCACCTCCCACCAACTGCTGGTGTGTCCTTGGACAAAATCCATCTGCGGGATGGGCACGTCTTCCGTGCCCTTGACCAATTGCAGCCGGGCCTTGATCTGTCCATTCGCGGCACCGAATCCGAGCCGGTAGGAGTTCCCGGCCGAGAAGCCGGTGAAGTCGACGGAGAGGATGATGTCATCGACCGTCGTCCTGATCACCGGAGACGTCATCTCCACGCGATCCTGGCCCAGGGCCGGAAATGTCAGAAACATGACCAACAAAACGAACAGGGCCACTCTTGGCATCTTTATCCCCTTCAACTCAGTCCCCTGACGAACCTTATTTTTCGGCATCATAACACCAAGAGGAAAAATGAGGAAAGAGGAAAGAGGAAAAGCGGGCGTTCGTGGAATACCGGGCGGAATGGTTCCGCATCGGCACTCTTTTCTCCCTCCTCTTTTCTCTTTCCTCTTCCGAAGCTATACTTCGCGCCACAACAGGGCCCCGGATTCCGACGACGGAGTCGTCTTCATTCACTGCGGGAATCCGGACCGTTGATTGGGATCTGCCTATGAAAGCCATCCGTGTGAACGAAAATGGCGGCCCCGAAGTCCTCCGGTACGAGGAGGCGCCCGAACCGCAACTTGGTCCAAGCCAAGCCTTCGTGGAGATCGAAGTCGCCGGGGTCAACTACATCGATACCTACCATCGGTACGGCCTTTATCCCGTGCCCGTACCCTTCACTCCCGGGGTGGAAGGCGCCGGAACCGTTCTCGAAGTGGGTTCCCAGGTGGAGGGGATCCGGGCCGGCGATCGGGTCTCGTACGCCATGACCTTGGGCTCCTACGCCCAACGGGCGGTGGTCGATGCGTCGAAACTGATCGTCCTCCCCGACGAAATGGACACATCGGTCGCGGCCACCCTCATGGTTCAAGGTCTTACGGCCCACTATCTGGCCCATGGGTCCTACCCCTTGGGCGAGGGCGACACGGCTCTGGTCCATGCGGCTGCCGGCGGAGTCGGTCTGCTTCTGGTCCAGATCGCCAAACGCCTGGGAGCCTCCGTCATCGGGACGGTCTCGACCGAGGCCAAGGCGGAACTGGCCCGCCAGGCGGGCGCCGACCATGTGATCCTCTATACGGAGCAGGATTTCCAGGTGGAAGTGGAACGCTTGACCGGCGGGGCCGGAGTGAACGTGGTTTATGACTCGGTGGCCAAGACCACCTTCGAACGGAGCCTGAACTGCCTGCGGCCCAGGGGCTACCTGGTCCTCTTCGGCCAGTCCAGCGGGCCCATAGGCTCCTTCGATCCCCAGATACTCAATCAGAAGGGCTCCCTCTTCCTGACGCGCCCCAGCCTGAATCATTACGCGCTCACCCGGGAAGAGTTGATGGGCCGCGCAGACGACCTTTTCCGGTGGTACGCTGAAGGAGACCTGAAGGTGCGCATCGGTTCGACCTATCCATTGGCGGAGGCCGAAGCGGCGCATCGGGCGCTGGAGGGACGGAAGACCACAGGCAAGGTGCTTCTTCTGACTTCCTGACCTCCGGATTGGAGGAAAAGGAATAATGAGGCAACTCGGCCGGCGTATCGGTTTGCCGCTCCTTCTTATCTTTCTTCTGCCTGTTCCCGGACTCGCCGAGCCGGACCGGAAAATCGCTCTGACCTTCGACGACCTCCCGGTCTTGGGGCCACTGGGCTACTGGCGGCCGCGGGAAGTCAGCAACATGATCCTGCGCACTCTGAAGCAGCAGGACATTCCCGCGGCCGGTTTCGTGGTGGAGGAGCGCATTCAGGATGATTTGACCACCTTCGTCATCCTCGAGGACTGGGCGGACGCGGGTCACATCGTGGGCAACCACACGTTCGCCCACGTCGATCTTCACCAGTTGAAGGCCAAGGAGTTTCTGGAGCACGTGGGGGATGGCCAGAAGTATCTGAAACTGCTGGCCAGATCCCGGAGGGAATTCAAATACCGCTACCTGCGGTTCCCCTACCTCCACCAAGGGGACAACGAAAAAAAGAAGAACCGGGTGGCGAAAGCCCTCTACCGGGCCAGTTATGAGATTGCCCCGGTCACCATCAAGACCGGAGACCGACGGTTCAACCGGATCTTTCTCGATGTCGAGAACGACGACCCCGTCAGGGAAAGGCTCAAGGCCATCTACCTGGCGCATGTGGGCGAGGCGGTCGATTACGGTGAGTCCCAGTCCCAGGCCGTGTTCGGCCGGAACATCCCCCACATTCTCTGGCTCCATTGCGCCATCGCTACCGCCAGTTTCCTGGAGGACACGGTCAAGATGCTCCAGGACCGGGGCTATTCCTTCATCTCCATGGCGGAAGCCTTGGAGGATCCGGCGTTCAGCACACCCGAAACCTACGCGGGGCCGTTGGGCCTGAGCTTCATCGACCGCGTGGCCGCCACCCGCGGACTCCCCTACGACGCCGATCACGGCGTGATCCGTGTGAGCGAGATCGAAGAACGGCTTCAGCAGGAGCCGTAAACGGCGCCGGCGTTCAGCTGCGCCGGTCCAGTCCCAGTTCCCTCATCCGGCCCACTACCTTCTCCGTATCCTGGCGGGTCAGCGGCCGGATCGGACGCCGGACTTCTCCCACCTCGAATCCCAGGTGCCGCAGCAGGACCTTGGCCGCGGAAAGGGTGGACCCGCTGATTCCCAGCAGGACGTCGATCATGGCGCAGGCTTTCCATTGCAGTTCCCGGGCCCGGGCCAGGTCGCCGGCGTGGAAGGCCTGGTAAATTCCGACGAAGAGCTGGGGCATGAAGTTGTAGGTCAGACCGATCCCGCCGTTGGCCCCCATGACCAGGCCCGACAGGAAGACTTCGTCATTCCCGGAATAGACCAACAGGTCCGATCCCAGCAGGCCGATCTGCCGCATCAGGAAGTGGTTGTAGTCGCTGAATTTGATCCCCTTGACCGTCGGCAACTGGAGCAATTCGGTCATCAGGCCCACGGTCATCTGGGAGTGGGTGGCCGCGGGAATGTGATAGACGATGAGGGGCAGGGACGTGGCCGAGGCGATAGCCGTGTAATGTCCCACGATGGATGCCGGATCCGTGCCGTAATAGATGGGCGGAATGGCACTGACGGCGTCGGCGCCCGCCGAGGCGGCGTGACGCGCCAGATCGACGGCTGCCCGGGTGGAAACGTGTCCCACGTGGACGATGACCGGAGCTTTCCCGTCAGCCGCTTGGATGGTCGCTTCGGTGAGCGCCCGGCGTTGATCCTGGGTCAACAACAGCCCTTCACCGGTGCCGCCGGCGATGTAGAACCCGTCGACCCCTACCTCCAGATGCCACTCCATCAGATCCCGGAGGGCCCCCGCCCGGATATTGCCGCGGTCGTCCATAGGGGTGACCAGCGCCGGATAAACTCCGTGAAATCGCTTCACTATCGGTTCTCCTCTCAGATGCCGCGGGCGAGCAACCGCCCCGGCCCGTGGCTCCCGCAGGTCATGGCCACCGCGGCCCAGTGACCCGGCGGAGCCGGTCCCTGACTTGACCGGCAAGATGATACGCGTGGGAATCCCCCCGGTAAACCGAACTGCAACGGGACCTTTCCCATATTTCTGGGAGTTCGGGATTACAGGGGAAGCAGGTTTGAACGAGGATCGCGACGCAGGGGCACCCGTGACCTTGTGGGTGCCCTCTTCGTTCCGAACGCTCGACAGCCAACAGGAAGAGGGCGGCCACAAGGGTCGCCCCTACTATCAACCACGTGCAGAGAGTTGGCTTAACTATTTTCTTTTCTAATACTAAGTTGACAAATTATTAGAAAAGCGTATACTTTTGCCCACATGCGTATACAGTCCCTGAAATTGTTTTGCGATGTCGTGCGCCTTCGCAGCTTCTCTCAGGCGGCCCGCCTCAATGGACTCTCCCAGTCGGCCGCCAGCCAGGCCATGTTGCAGTTGGAGAGGAAACTGGGCGTCAGCCTGATCGACCGTTCGACCCGGCCTCTTCAGACCACGGAGTTGGGGAAGACCTACTACCGGGGATGCAAGAAGATGCTGAACGAGTACACGGAACTCGAGGCATCCATTCGCCAGGAGGGCGAACGGATGGAGATCACGGTTCAGGTAGCGGCCATCTACTCCGTCGGGCTCAGGGACATGAGCCAGTATGTGGACAACATCCGGCGGACCTACCGGAACGCGGAGATTCGCATCGAGTATCTGCACCCGGACCGCGTCTACCGCCGGGTGGTGGACGGGACGGCGGACCTGGGACTGGTTTCGTTTCCCAGGAACACCCGGGAGCTCACTACACGTCCCTGGAGGGACGAGCCCATGGTGCTGGTCTGTCCTCCCGGCCACCGTTTGGCCAGGCGCTCGGTCATTCAGGCCAAGGATCTCGCCAAGGAAAGTTACATCGGCTTCGAGAAGGGCCTGGTGATCCGGCGCGAGGTCGACCGCTTTCTGCGGGAGCAGGGCGTCAACGTGGATGTGGTGTTGGAGTTCGACAACATCGAGAACATCAAGGAAGCCGTGGAAGTAGGCGCCGGCGTTGCCCTGCTTCCCCTGCCCACACTGCAGCGGGAAGTCGTCTCGGGTGCGCTGGCTGCGGTGCCACTGGCCGAGCCGGGCATGGTCCGGCCCCTGGGAGTCATTATTCGGCGCCACGCCAGGTTGAGCTTGGCGGCCCACCGGTTCATGGACCTGTTGAAGAATTCGGGGACCCAAAATGGCAAGGGCCGCTCCACGAGGTCGACCGGCGGCAACAATCTTCCCGCATTGGGTCAGGGCGGCAATGCCCGGTCCGGCGCCAGAATCCCGCCGGGGAGGGCATCGTGAATCGCGGGGAACTGCCGCAGCAACAGGGGCTCTACGATCCGCGCTTCGAGCACGATGCCTGCGGAATCGGGTTCGTCGTGGACATGAAGGGGCGCGTCTCCCACGAGTTCGTGGAGATGGGCATTGAGATGCTCCTCAACCTGAATCACCGGGGAGCCTGCGGCTGCGAGGAGAACACGGGAGACGGGGCCGGAATCCTGCTCCAGACACCCCACCGTTTCTTCGAGGGCACCTGCGCCGACGAGGGGATTCGGCTGCCTCCCCAGGGCGGCTACGGGGTCGGGATGATCTTCCTTCCCGATCCGGCCGATGCTCGTCTGGAATGTGAACGGCTACTGGAGGAAGCCGTCCGTGAGGAAGGGCAGGAGGTGCTGGGCTGGCGGACCGTTCCGGTCGACAACTCGTGGCTGGGACCGACGGCGAAGGCCTGCCAACCCATGATGCGCCAGGTTTTCATCGGCGCTCGGGGGACGGAGCCGGGACAGGGTCTGGAAAGAAAGCTCTACGTCATCCGCCGCCGCGTCGAGAACCGGGTTCGAGCCTCGGACATCCGCCGGAAGGAGATGTTTTATGTGGCCAGCCTCTCCTCCCGGACGGTGGTCTACAAGGGCATGCTCCGGGCCGACCAGATGACCCGCTTCTACCCGGACCTGGTGGAGCCTTCCCTGGAGACCGGATTGGCCATGGTCCATTCCCGCTTCAGCACCAACACCTTTCCCAACTGGAGCCGGGCGCATCCGTACCGCTACCTCTGCCACAACGGGGAGATCAACACGCTGCAGGGCAATTGCAACTGGATGCGGGCTCGGGAGGCCCTGTTCGAATCGGATCTTCTGGGCCCGGACCTGGCCAAGGTCCTGCCGATCATCGACCCCGACGGCAGCGATTCGGCCATGTTCGACAACGCCCTCGAGATGCTCTACATGGCCGGGCGGACCCTGCCTCATTCCATGATGATGATGATTCCGGAGCCGTGGAGCGGGGATCCTGAAATGAACCCGGCGAAGAGGGCCTTCTACCAGTACCACTCCTGCCTGATGGAACCCTGGGACGGTCCCGCCTCCATCGCTTTCACCGACGGGCTGCGCGCCGGCGCCGTGCTGGACCGCAACGGGCTGCGCCCCTCCCGCTACTCGGTCACCTCGGACGGGATGGTGGTCCTGGCCTCCGAGGTGGGGGTGCTGGACATCCCGCCCCGGAATGTTCTCCAGAAGGGACGCCTTCAGCCCGGCCGCATGTTCCTGGTGGATGCCGTCGAGGGACGGATCATTTCGGATGGCAAACTCAAGCGGGACGTCTCGGTGGCCCAACCCTACCGCAAGTGGCTGCGGGAACATCTGACGCCTCTGGACCTGCTGCCTGACGGACGGCGGCCTCCGGCCCTGGACCGGGCTGGGCTCCGGCGGCAGCAGCACCTTTTCGGATATACCAACGAAGACCTGCGGTTGCTCATCGCCCCCATGGCTTCCAACGGACACGAGGCCGTGGGCTCCATGGGAACCGACACGCCTCTGGCTCTGCTGTCGGACCGGCCCCAGCTTCTCTACAACTATTTCAAGCAGCTCTTTGCCCAAGTGACCAATCCTCCCGTGGACGCCATCCGGGAGGCCTTGATCATGTCCCTGGACACCCACCTGGGGGCGGAAGGGAACCTGTTGGGCCCGGGGGCCCAGTCGGCGCGGCAGATCCGGCTCTCCTCGCCCATCCTGGACGGCGTCCGGATGGCGAAATTGCGGCGGCTCGACGGCAGCGGTCCCGGCGGATTCCGGGCCACCGTCCTGCCCGCCTTCCTCAAGGTCGAGGAAGAGGACCTGGAGCAGGCCATGGACCGTCTCTGCCGAGCGGCCGCGGCGGCCGTCGCGTCAGGAAGCGACGTCGTAGTGCTGTCGGATCGGAACGCCGGCCGCGGAGAAGCTCCCATTCCGGCCCTGCTGGCGGTTTCGGGCGTTCACCACCACCTGATCCGGGAGGGGCTGAGAACACTGGCCTCGCTGGTGGTGGAGAGCGGGGAGCCGCGGGAAGTCCACCACTTCTCCCTGCTCATCGGCTACGGCGCCGGCGCCGTGCATCCCTATCTGGCCCTGGAGACCATCCGGGGCATGATTCGGGAGGAGATCGTTCCGGGCCAGTCGTATGAGAAATGCCGGAAGAAGTACATCAAGGCCGTCAACAAGGGCGTGGTCAAGGTCATGTCCAAGATGGGCATCTCCACGGTCCAGAGCTACCGCGGCGCCCAGATCTTCGAGGCGGTGGGCCTGGATTCCAGTGTCGTCGACCGTTACTTCACCGGGACTCCGTCGCGAGTGGGCGGGGTCGGTATGGAGGTCCTGGAGACGGAAGTCCGGCACCTCCACGAGCGGGCCCGGGTCGGGGAAGAGCAGAGCGGCGGACCTCTGGAATCGGGCGGCCAGTATCAGTGGCGCCGCACCGGCGAGCACCATCTCTTCAATCCCCAGACCGTCCACCGGTTGCAATACGCCTGTCGCACCGGCGATGAAGACGCCTACCGGGACTACAGCCGCCGGGTCAATGACCAGACGCGCAGGCTGTGCACGTTGCGGGGGCTGTTCCGGCTGAAACATGCTGATGAACCGATTCCCCTTGAGGACGTCGAACCGGTCGAGGCGATCATGAAGCGGTTCAAGACCGGCGCCATGTCCTACGGCTCCATCAGCCAGGAGGCCCACGAGTCGTTGGCCGTGGCCATGAACCGGATCGGCGGGAAGAGCAATACCGGCGAGGGGGGCGAGGATCCCAAGCGGTATGTCCCCGATCCCAATGGCGATTCCCGCAACAGCGCCATCAAGCAGGTGGCCTCGGGGCGCTTCGGCGTGACCAGCGAATACCTGGTCAACGCCAAGGAACTCCAGATCAAGATGGCCCAGGGCGCCAAGCCGGGGGAGGGAGGACAGCTTCCGGGGCACAAGGTCTATCCCTGGATCGCCAAGGTTCGCTACTCCACGCCCGGCGTGGGCCTGATCTCGCCGCCTCCGCACCATGACATCTACTCCATCGAAGACTTGGCGGCGCTCATTCACGACTTGAAAAACGCCAACCACGAGGCCCGGATCAGCGTGAAACTGGTGGCGGAAGTGGGCGTGGGCACCATCGCCGCCGGCGTTTCCAAGGGGAGAGCGGACGTGGTCCTCATCAGCGGCCACGACGGAGGGACCGGAGCCTCCCCCCTCACCAGCATCAAGCACGCCGGGATTCCCTGGGAACTGGGATTGGCCGAGACCCACCAGGTGCTGTTGCTCAACGACCTTCGCAGCCGAATCGTGGTGGAGGTGGACGGCCAGCTCAAGACCGGGCGGGACGTAGTGGTGGCTGCTTTACTGGGCGGCGAGGAATTCGGTTTTGCTACGGCGCCGCTGGTGGTCCTGGGTTGCGTGATGATGCGGGTCTGTCACCTGAACACCTGCCCCGTGGGGGTGGCCACCCAGGATCCCGAGCTCCGGAAGAAATTCACCGGAGACCCGTCCCACGTGGTGAATTTCATGCGTTTCGTGGCCCAGGAGGTCCGGGAGCTCATGGCGGGCCTCGGGTTCCGGAGCATCGACGAGATGATCGGCCGGAGCGACAAGCTTGGTGTCCGTGACGCAGTCGACCACTGGAAGACCCAGGGCCTGGACTTCTCCCAGATCCTGTACCGGCCAGAGGTGCCCTCCACCGTGGGACAATTCTGCCAGATCCCTCAGGACCACAAGCTGGACGCGGCCCTGGATCGAACCCGGCTCCTGGAACTGTGCCGGCCGGCGCTGGAACGGGGGGAGCCCGTCTCCGAGAGTCTTCCCATCGCGAACCTGAACCGGACCGTGGGCACCATGGTGGGGTCCGAGGTCTCGAGGCGGTACGGGAGAAAGGGACTCCCGGAGGACACGATCCAGCTTCGTTTTCGCGGCTCCGCCGGCCAGAGCTTCGGGGCCTTCATGCCCCGGGGCATGACCCTGAGTTTGGAAGGGGATGCCAATGACTACATTGGAAAGGGTCTCTCGGGCGGCAAGATCATCGTCCGTCCTCCCCGGGAATCGGTTTTCGTGGCGCAGGAGAACGTCATCGTCGGCAACGTGGCCTTCTATGGAGCGACGTCGGGCGAAGCCTATATTCGAGGGATGGCCGGAGAGCGCTTCTGCGTGCGCAACAGCGGGGTCCGGGCCGTCGTCGAGGGAGTCGGCGACCATGGCTGCGAGTACATGACGGGCGGTTGCGTGGTCGTCCTGGGTCCCACCGGCCGGAACTTCGCCGCCGGAATGTCCGGAGGCATCGCCTACGTGCTGGACGAATCGGGTGAATTCTCGGCGCTTTGCAATCACGAGATGGTGGAACTGCTGCCGCTGGAGGACGCGGAGGATCGCGAGATCCTGGCCCGCATGGTCCGCCGGCACGTGGAGTTCACGGGAAGCGAGATCGGATGGCAGTTGCTCTCGTCGGGGCAGAGCATGGCTTCGAGGTTCGTCAAGATCTACCCGGCCGATTACCGCCGGGTGGTGGAGACGCGGGATCAGATGACTGGAAAGGGCCTCTCCGATTCGGAGGTCGTCATGGCGGCGTTCCAAGTCAACGCCAGGGACAAAGCGCGAGCCGACGGCAGATAGGGCCTATCAGACAAAAAAGATGAAGAGAACGCCTGATGGGTAAGCCCACCGGCTTCATGGAATATGAGCGGGAGTCGCTTCCGGTTCTGACTCCCGGCAAGCGGATTGGAACCTGGAGCGAGTTCCACCGGCATCTGCCCGATGCCTCGCTGAAGCGCCAGGGAGCCCGCTGCATGGACTGCGGTGTCCCCTTTTGCCACACGGGTGAGGTGATGGGCGGGATGGCCACCGGCTGCCCCATCCACAACCTGATCCCGGAGTGGAACGATCTCGTCTACCGGGGACTCTGGCGGGAGGCGCTGGAGCGTCTCCACAAGACCAACAACTTCCCCGAGTTCACGGGACGGGTCTGTCCGGCCCCCTGCGAGGGCTCCTGCGTCCTGGGCATCATCGAGCCGCCGGTCACCATCAAGAGCATCGAGTGCTCCATCGTGGACCGGGGATTCGAGGAGGGTTGGATCGTCCCAAGGCCACCATCCCGGCGCACCGGCAAGAAGGTCGCCGTCGTCGGGTCGGGACCGGCGGGCCTGGCCTGCGCCGACCAGCTCAACCAAGCCGGGCACCAGGTAACCGTTCTGGAGCGGGCGGACCGGATCGGGGGACTCTTGACCTACGGCATACCGGCCATGAAGTTGGACAAAGCGGTGGTGGGGCGCCGGGTCGAGCTCCTGAAGACGGAGGGTGTCCGTTTTCTCACTGGGATGGACGTGGGCGGAAACTACCCGGCCTCCCGTATGAGAGACGATTACGACGCGGCCGTCCTCTGTTGTGGTGCCACCAAGCCCCGGGACCTGCCCGTCGAGGGGCGCCATCTGGAAGGCGTCCACTTCGCCATGGACTACCTCCACGCCAACACCAAGAGCCTGCTGGACAGCAATCTCGAGGACGGACGATACATATCGGCTACCGACAAGGATGTCATCGTCATCGGGGGCGGCGACACGGGAACCGACTGCGTCGGGACTGCTCTGCGGCACGGCTGCCGCAGCCTGGTCCAGTTCGAGATCCTTCCCCGGCCTCCTGACAGCCGGGCCCCCGACAATCCCTGGCCCCAGTGGCCCCGGATCTACCGCATGGACTACGGGCAGGAGGAGGCCGCCGCCCTCTTCGGAGCGGACCCCCGCCGTTTCGCCATCATGACTGTCAGAATGGAGGGCGACGCCTCGGGCCGCCTGCAGAAGGTTCACACCGTGGGAATCCGATGGTCCCGGAACGGCGGAAGGCCGTCGTTCGAAAGGATCCCGGGAACGAAGCGGGTGTGGCCTGCCCAACTGGTCCTGTTGGCCATGGGATTCCTGGGACCCGAGGACCGGCTCCCCGATCAACTGGGACTGGAACGGGACCCGCGCTCCAATATCCAGGCGGAGTTCGGCGACTACGCCACCAGCGCGCCGGGCATCTTCGCCGCCGGCGACGTCCGGAGAGGGCAGAGCCTCGTGGTCTGGGCCATCCGGGAAGGCCGGGAAGCCGCCCGGGAATGCGACCGCTACCTCATGGGGTCGACGCGCCTGCCATGAGTTCAGGACCGTAGCCCGCATGCCCACTCGATCAAAGCGGCCGGGCGAAAGTGTGTCGCACGGTCGCGGTTCCGAGCAGAGTCTCCTGGATCGCGTACGAAACGGTAAAGACTCGGCGATCGAGTCGCTGTTCGTACGGTATGCGCCTTGGGTGAGGAGACGCGTGCGGGGCCGGTTGCCCCATTGGGCCCGCAACGGGATCACCACGAGCGATTTGGCGCAAGACGTCCTGCGTCACACCTTCGCGCGGCTCGCCTGGTTCGAGTCGAAGCATATGAGCGCCTTGAAGAGCTACCTGCGGCGCGCCGTGGAGAACCGCGTCCAGGACGAGTTGCGACGCGCCACCCGACGTCTGGATAAAAGCCACTTCATCGCGTCGCAGGAGTCCCGTCGTCTATCCGAGAATGCTTCGCCGCAGCATCAGCAGCTCCTGAACAAAGAATTGTGGAAGCGATACCGAAATGGCCTCAAGGGCTTGAAGGACCGTGATCGCCGGTTGATTGTAGGCCGCGCGGAACTTGGATACAGCTACCGCCAGCTCGCGGCCATCGAACGTATGCCGAGCGCGGACGCCGCGCGCAAGGCGCTGAAGCGGGCCGTGATTCGGCTGAGCAAGGTCATGCCGAAGGCCTAGTCGACGTTTCGAGCGGGGGTGCGTCCGGCGGCGATCGTCTCCACGCCGAAGTCCCGGAAATCTATCCGATCGTGCTGCACCCGTCCGAATTCTGCCATTCAGACGTCATAAGGGGAGAAGGAACACAAGCTGTTCAACCGGAAGGCGTATCCGAATTGCATTGCTCCTCGTGCCACTGACGGCGTCGGGGAGTTCGTTGACGCCAAGCCGGATGAGTGATGAGTGACGACAATCGTAACGATCTCATAGTCGATGTGGCGGACGCGCTCACGCTGGACCACGATGTCCAGTGGGATCGATGCGCGGAACTCGCCGCGCCTGCCGACCGCGAGAAGCTTGAGAACCTGCGGGTCATTGCCCGTGTCTTGAGAAGCCGACGCCACGGAGACCCGATGTCCGAGTCCCTGCCGGCGATTGGCCCGGGCTCGTCCACCGGGGCATTGATGGGCCGCGTATTTTCAGCGCTGATGGCCGTCGCCGCAGTCGAGGTGGCGGTTGCACTGGTGCTGCTCCCGTGGGCCTGGACCGACTACCACCGCCAGCATGGCGACTTGGCCGTTTTTTTTGTCGTGCTGTTCGTCGGGCATGGCGCGAGTGCGGCACTGTTGCTGTTCGCCGGCGCGCGGAATTCGCGGACTTGGCTGCTCGGGGGCTTTTTCCTGGTCAGAGCGGCGCTGGGGCCGTTTCACATGCTGCCGGCGTTTCTTGCGGAACTCCCGCCGCCACACATGGTCGAGGCGTTTCTGCGGGAGCTGTCAACGCCAATTCGGGTATTCCTTTACCTATACGTGCCCGCATTCCACTTCGCCCCCGCGTTTCTTTGGGCATTTGCTCGAGAATGTCCGCGGGTCCATCGGCGAACCCGGCTCGATGATCTCACACGCCGCATGGTTCCGGTCAGCGTGGCAGTGGGCATTGCCGTCTGGGTCGCGTACGTGGCGACGCTGGAGTTTGCGCGAGCCGGCTACGCGAAGGCGCCCGTTTCTCTGGCCATCGATGGATCATTCGCCATCACCGATCTGATGACGCTGGCGGCGGCCGCGGTTATTGCGCTACGTGCGCGCACTGCTCCAGCCGACGAGGTGAGGCGCGTCGTCGTGTTCGGCGCCGGGTTCGTCATCTACGTAGGAGCGTGGGTCACGATCAGCGTTGCCGAGGTGTTCTCGCCGGGAATGTGGGTGTCCAACTTTCAATGGTCGCCCCTCGTTTTGGTCGTCGTTCTGATGCGATTCCCCGGAATGATCCTGCTCTGGTATTCCGTAGTCGCGGTGCGCGTGCCCCACCCGCGAGAAGTGGTTCGGACGTGCTACAGGCGGTTGCTGATGAGCCGCGGGTTGCTGGGAACAGCGGTCGCCGTACCGGCGGCGGCCTTGGGCTGGATGGTGGCGGGTCATCCGGAACGCACGGTAGGAGCGGTCATCACGGATCCGCTGGCGCAGTTGCTGTTCGCGGCAACCGGGATCATGTTGTTGGTGATCATTGGTCGGGAACGAATGCTGATCCGTCTGGACGCCTGGATTTTCCCCGAGACGAGGGGCCAGAGGCGAGCACTGGCCGCCGTGGGGGTCGACCTGGCGCAGGTCGAACGGTTGACGACGGTCAACCGTATGGTGACCCGGACGGCCAAACGCGGTTGCGGGTCGCCCGCCGTCCTTCTTATTGGGAACGAGACCCAAACCGAAGCGCAGGACTTCCGCGCGCCGGACGCCAGGATCGCACCCCTGCCGCGTGCTTCGGCCATCGTCCACCTTCTGGAGACGGTGGGCGGTCCATTGCGGGTCAACCCGAAGGACAAGACATCGGTCTTCCCACTGCTGATGCCTGACGATGCGGAGTGGGTCGTCGAGACCTCGGCCGACGTGATCTTGCCGCTTCCCGGTCCGGGAACGGAGGTCTTCGGAGTGCTCGTGGTGGGACGCCGTTTCGACGATCGGAACGTGCGCCCCGTCGACGTTCCGTTTCTTGAGGCGCTCGGAGCGGCTGCCGGATTGGCGGTCGCGCGCTTGCTGCGAACGCCGGACGGTAAGACGTTGGAGGCACCGCCGGCGCAGGAGTGTCCCGACTGCCGATGCGTCGTGGTTGCCGGTGCTCCGCCCGAATGCGAATGCGGAGTTGCTTACGAAGAAACTGAGGTCCCAAAGCTCCTGGCCGGCAAGTTTCGACTGGCACGGCGCCTGGGAACTGGGGGAATGGGAGCGGTCTATCTGGCCCGTGACTTGCAGCTGGCCCGCGACGTGGCGATCAAGACCTTGCGGAGGGCGTCGGACGATCACCTGATGAGGCTGGGGCCGGAGGCGAGGACCATGGCGACGGTGACGCACCCGGCGGCCTCCCAGATCTACGGAATCGAGTTCTGGCATGGCCGCCCGTTCCTCATCGTCGAGTTCCTTCCTGGCGGCACGCTCGAAGATCGGCAGCGGGACGGTCCGGTTCCGCCTCTGGAGGCCGTTGCTGCAATCGTCCATTTGGCAGACGCGCTGGCGACGCTGCACGACAGAGGATTCCTGCATGGAGACATTAAGCCCAGCAATATCGGGTTCACGTCCAGCGGGTCTCCGAAACTGCTGGATTTCGGCCTGGCTCGCGAGAAGGACGATGCCGCGACTGCAGGCGGCACCCTGCGCTACTTGTCGCCAGAGGTGCTTTCAGGTCGGCGCGCCGATGAAGCCGCCGACGTCTGGTCGCTGTGCGTCGTCCTGTACGAGATGGTGTCCGGCCGACATCCGTTCGGTGCCGCTGGCATCGACGAGACGGTCGACCGGATCCGGCACCAGCGTCTCGTTGGCTCCGCCGGCCCAACGGCAGGGTCCAAGGCCGAATCGGCCGTGATCGAGTTCGCAGCTTCGATCTTGACGGCCCCCCGGTCGGAGAGGCCGGCAAATGCGCGCAGTTTCGCCGAGCGGCTTCTGAAGATTCCCAGGAACGAATAGACCACATTTCTCACGGCGAGACCGTCCGGTTTCCGTTTCCCAGACGTCATAGGTGTTTTAGGTGCCAAGACAGGTTGCCTCCGCGGCGGCATCCCTCGCCGCGTGGTCGGTCCATTGGCTACGGCTGGTCGGAATGGTCAGAGGTAAGACTCTCCCAAGAGATCAGCGGCTGGAACGAAGAAGGATTGCAGGTTGTCATGAAGAAACTCTTTGGTGCGCTGATATCCCTGTTGTTGTCGCCCGCTGTGTACCCGGAGCGATTAGCTGACCGGAATCTGGAGAGCGTTGTCCAACAGTTCGGGGGAACTCTTCAATATCAGACGTCTGATGGCGACTGGGAAGTCGTGCGCAACTCTCCGGAAGAGGGTTACCTCGCCGCCGTCGGGAGCGGGACGGGACAGGTCCTGGCCGTTATCTGCGAGCCCGACAATTTCTATGGGGCTGTCCTTTACTGGTACGAAGGCGCCGATTCTCTAGGGACCCATTACGACGACGGTGACGATCAGCCGGTCACTCTCAACTGGCGTGACCCAGACCTGACGCAACGAACTCAGTGGACACACCTGTCCTACGATGACCAGGAATTCGACAGCGTCATACTCGTGAACGAGGCAGGTGGGCAATCGGTCAAACCGCAGGAAACCAATAGCTTCCTGGATCGACTCACACGTCATGCTGAGTTGAACACCATTGTCAGCTTGGCGCCGGCGACCCTTGTCAAGCAGGCGACATTCTCGCTGGACGGTGCCCCGTCGGCGGAGACCGTCAGGGCTTGCGGTCAGCAACAGGAATCGTCCGACACGACGCTCTACTTTCCGGACTTTGTGGACGGTGGAGGCTGGTCCGTGCAGTTGGTGCTCAGCAATACCGACGCCGATTCCGACGACGCGGTGGTCGCCGTTCGGGTTTACGACTCGGAAGGCGACGCCGTCCGTCGATTCTTCGATTCCGATAGCTCCTTCGAGATTCCCGCTCTGGGAAGTCGAGTCTTGAGGAGCGCCGGATCGGGAGCCATTCGGCGCGGCTGGATCGAGGTCGAGGCCGATTCGACGTCAGTCAGTGGCCTTTTGACCTATCGGCACGCCCAATCGGGGGTTGAGGTCGGGGTCAAACCTGTGGAACTGGGCAATCAGTTTGCTCTATTCGTTGAGGAATCGAGCGAAATCGGCACCGGACTGGCGATCTTCAAGCCGGAATCCGAGCCTGCGATCGAGCTTCGTATCCGGGACGAGGAGGGCAGAGATCCTCTGGATGGAGTGTTCGTACCCCACGAGGACTTTCACCAACGAGCACGGACCATGCCGGAGTGGTTCGGCGTGGAGGGAGTCGATACGGGCTTCCTGAGAGACTTTCGGGGCCTCCTGTTCCTGCGGTCGGAGGACGGTTCCCTGTTCGCACCGCTGGGGTTGCGGTTCGGGAAGCAGACCGGTTCTCTCTCGGCGGTACCTGTGATCCGGGGCGGAGACGTCTCGGGCGGAATGCCGCCCTCCGGTACCGGAGGCGCTCCCCCGGCGGTGAGCCTGTCGGCATCGCCGACCTCCATCGAACGGGGCCAGAGTGCGACCTTGAGGTGGTCCTCCACCAACGCAACCAGCGCGTCCATCACACCGGGGATCGGCACGGTGCCGACCTCCGGATCACGGCGAGTATCGCCGACCGGAACAACGACGTACCGCATCACCGTCCGAGGCGCCGACGGACAGACGGCCTCTGCCTCAGCCACGGTCACCGTCACCGAGCCGCCGGCATCGCTGGCTCCAGCCGATCAAGTTGCATTCAACGATGTCTTCGTCGGCAAGCGTGTGTCGACGGGCGTCCCGAACTACTACATCGACTTCATAAGTCCCGGCCGCTTCATGGAAACCGAAGGTTCGGACGAATACACCGGAGGATATGCGTATCAGAACACGGGTTCGAATACGGGAACAATCACCTTGAACTACGACGACGGCGATCGTTGCACGTTCCAACTGACGTTCACTTCCGAAACGTCGGGTACGGCAACCTTCAGTTGCAACGACGGAACGAGCGGAAGTACCAGTTGGCGTCTGGTGGATATTCCTTCTAACGATGACAATGGGGACACGAGCCAGGCGTGCGCTACCGGAAGCACGATCCAATCCGGAAGCGAATGTGCGCTGCAATATCCCCAAGGCACTCCCGAGGCGGGAGAAGCGTTTGGCCGGTTTGCCGTCGGCGAATTCTTCGGAGGAGAGAAGGGTTGCCTCTTTATCGGCTCCGGATTCCAGAGTTGCAGTCCCAGCAGCGTCAGCGAAACGGTAAGCATCACGGTCGGAGACTCGGGCAACGAGTATTCGCTCGATTTCGCGGCGAGCAAGATCGAGGACAGTTCCAGTTGGAGGATTTCCAAGGTTTCGATAGCGCTTGAAGAGTGACTCGATGGTTGGCAAGGCAAACGGCGGTGCGGTCCGGTTCGGGCATTTGCCCCCGTGTTGGGATGATGTGAGCTCATTGCGAGAAAGCCGAGATGGGGTGAGGTTGCGGTGACGTTGCACTATCGCTTGGTGCTTGCGTTTTTGCTGTCGGCTTCCTTGGTTCCCGTGTCGCCGAGCGGTGTTGTCCAGCAGGCAACGTCCTCACTGCACGGGGCGTTGCCGGAGGAAACCGTCGAGGCGCGCGTTCAGGAACAGACCTCGTCCTCATCAACCCTCTACTTCCCCGACTACGTGGACGGCGGAGGTTGGTCGGTGCAACTGGTGCTCAGCAATATCGGCACCGCTGCCGAAGACGCCACGGTCGTGGTCGAGGTCTTTGACCCGGCGGGTCGACCGGTCCGGGATCTCTTCGATTCGTCGGGCACGCTCAAGATTCCGTCTCTGGGGAATCGAGTATTGAGAAGTTCCGGCGTGGGGGGGATTCGCCGTGGCTGGATCCAGGTCCGGCCCGATACGGATACGGTCAGCGGCCTGTTGACCTATCGGCACACACAGACGGGGATCGAGGTCGGCGTCGAACCGGTGGCGCTGGGCAATCATTTCGCTCTGTTCGTGGAGGAATCGAGCGACATCGGGACCGGAATGGCGATCTTCAAGCCGGATGCTTCACCGGCGATCGAACTCCGAATCCGGGACGAAGCAGGGAACGATCCACTGGGAGGCAGGTTCGTGCGCTGGCGGAATTTCCACCAGCGGGCTCACACCATTCCGGAATGGTTCAAGGTGGAAGGAGTCGCCACGGAATTCCTGAGTGACTTTCGGGGTCTTCTGTTTCTGCGAACCGAGGATGGCTCGCCCTTCGCACCGCTCGGACTGCGGTTCGGGAAGACGACGGGTTCTCTCTCGGCTGTTCCCGTCACCGGGATCACCGAGGACGGCGGGACCGGCGCGCCCCCCACCCGGATGGAGTTCGAATCGTCCACGCCACCCGGTTACACCGCCGTCACGCTGAATGACTCGGGCAGGATCTGGGGCGTTCCGACCAGGTATACGAATGATTCCGACCCGGGCACGGTGGCGTACATGCTGCTCGGAACGCTGAAGGGATGCGAGTTCGCCAATGCCGAGGCCGACCGGGAAAGCACCGTCTATATCAAGACAGAGTCATTGGGACGCTTGGACGATTATGAGTCGGAGACGGTCTGCCGGAGGACCAGCAGCCGGTGGACGACGTCCTGGCCTGGGGTCCGCATGACCCATCTGCTCTTTTTTGACGAGAGCAGCCCCACCCACACCCGGCAGGGTGTCTACAATACGGCAACCGGACAAATAGAACTCAGCAGGAGCCCCGGAGGCGGCGCGCGATTGGAGTTCGCCGAGGGTGAGTTCGCAACCCGGAGAATCTGGGAGAACACCCCTCCGGGCATCAATGTGGGCAGCCCCGTTGCCGCCGTCGGAGGAGACGGCCTCACCTATACCGTCGGCGGGACCGATGCCCGGAGTTTCGTCATCGTTCCCGAAAGCGGGCAGATCCGCACGCGGGAAGGAATTATGTATGACTATGAAACGAAAATCGGTTATTCGGTCACCGTCGGTGTAGAAGATGACGAGGCGAACAGCGATACGATCGACGTCACGATTCTGATCGGAAATCTGGTCCCCTCTTGCGAACCTCCAGCAGATTTTCGCGTGAATCACAGCGACGGCCGCCTGACCCTCCGGTGGAGCCCGCTTTCCGACAGGGTAGGACACGCGCGCGTGCTGGGCTACGAGACGGAGATTCGCCGCGGGTCCAGCGGAGCGTGGGGCGACCGGCGCAGGTATCTCGGCCGCAACATTACCGGCATGATCTACGCCGATCTCACCAATGAGATCGGGTACCAGGTCCGCGTGCGTGCCATCAATGCCGAAGGGGATTGTGGATGGTCGACGCCGGTATCGGGGATTCCGACGGAGGGCCTGGCGCCGAAGGATCCTGACGATCACTGCGACCGGTTCTGCCGCGACCCGGTCGGTTCCCCCGACCGGAACTATCGTTTCCTGACGCCGGAGCGGTGCCGCCACACCAGCAACGGTCAGACCCTGGACGCCGACTGCGGGTACGAGAACACCGGACCGGACAGCGGCAGGATATTCCTTGAGTTCGACGATCCGTCACAGGGTTCTTGCGAGATCAGTCTGGCATTTTCATCTTTGACCGCGGGATCGTTCATCGACGAGTGTTTCGACGCCGGGGTCAACACGAGCGTGCCGTTCGACAGAACCCTTCGGATGCCGCGCGGGGCGCCTCGGACCGACGACGATCTTGACCCATCGCCAAACGGAAGCGATCCACAACGGGCGCCGCGAAACCAGGACGAATTCAACGCGCTGGTCTATGGGAGGGATGACTTCATCCCAGGATTGTGCTTTGGGAATTGCCTTCTGGGCGCCCCGCCTGAAAAAGGTGTCGCCCGTAGGCTCATGATTGACGCCAACGGTGATGCGGGCGAATACTACGGCGATTACACCTACGAAAACACCGGGCCTTCCCAAGGCGTGCTCACCTTCGCGCAGCGGGCAGGCGACTCCTGGGTGTTTACCCTCGATTTCGAGCCTTCGGGCAATGTCCGCATAACCATTACCGACCCTGACGGCAATGACGCCTCATGGCCGGGTAGCCTCCATGTGGATTTGACGCTTGGAGCACAGCCAATATTGCTGCCGATTCCACCGTCCTGGTCTGCTGCGATTGCCGTCGAAACGGATGCCGCGCCTGAAGATTGGGAGGATTGGTATCGAGAGCGATTCTCTGGCAGTTGGGAACGGACGCTATTTGGAGACCTTTATGACCGACTTTTTAGTGGCGACTTGGAAGGTCTTAAGTTCCTGAACACGCAAAGGTATGAAAAGTTTGGCCGCAACAGAGCCTTGATAACGGTCGATTTTGACTATACGTCTGTCTATGGAGAGGATTCAGGTCCCTATGAATCTCTTGATGAATTCCAGAGGGAAATATTCGGAAGCACATGGGTTTTCGACCTGACATTCACCTCCGACGGGGCTGCAAAATTTACCCTTACGATCACAAAAGAGGGATTCCTTCCAACTGTCATTGAAGGATTTGTCGACTTTTCCGGCAACAGTATCAACGTCGACGAGTTTCCGGAAGAACTGTTGCTTCCGGACGATCCCCCGCAAGCATCCGGCGAGGACCGATCGGGCGTCGAAATTGCCGCGGCCGTCAGCACCAGCCGGATCGGCCCGGACGACTTGCAGACATTTCTTGTGAACGACTCTGGGTTGCAGCCAGCCGCTTACAGCCCGGGAGATTGGCTGGAGCCCAAGGACGGGAGTCATCAGCGAATGATGATCGTCGGAGCGAGTCAGGTCTCGGCGGTTAGATCCGCAGATTCCTTGCCTTTCGCGGCGCCTCATTTCGACCCGCCGAGCCTGAAGGTGCAAGCCTCCGTCTCCCCGCACTCTTCGTCCCTGTTCGCGGAAGCCATGGCGCTGCTCGGGCCCGGAGTGAGCCATCCGGCGCATTCGACCTCTGATTCAGCGATCACTCGAATCTCCGTCGTCTGCATGCAGCAGGATCATGGCATTCCGACCCGCGGTGCCAGGTACTTCTCGCGGCCGAAGTCCGCGCAGGACGACGTGCAACGTTGCCAGAGAGATTGCGTGTTGGAAGAATCCGACGGCATACAGAGGTGTGTGTGGAGATGCGAGCGTATTCCGGAAGGGAATTGACCTCCGCGCTCCCAGGAGGCTGTCCACGAACAGACGGTTATCGGAGATGTCTTCCCAACG
Source organism: Acidobacteriota bacterium (assembly GCA_965231825.1). GTDB lineage: Bacteria > Acidobacteriota > UBA6911 > RPQK01 > JAJDTT01 > JAJDTT01. The sequence goes on from OZ246889.1 coordinate 2,221,781, forward strand.
CCCGGATCAGCGGACCGAGGGTAGCAGCCGGGTCACGTGGGGCCCGCGGGCGATGAACTCTTCGGCGTAACGGCACCCGCTGAACAGGCCGTAGTGGCCCTCGACGCTCTCGAGGCGGCGGTTCAGATACTCGGGAGTGGAGTAGCCTTTCCCCTGGTACTTCTGCGTGGCGAAGGCCTTGAGTGCCTCCCGCTTCTGGTCCACCACGCTCTCGATGTCCATGATGTGGCTGGCCGCGACACCCACCGTGCCGCGGTTGATCCGCACGTCGCGGCGGTCCTGGGTGCCGTAGTAGTAGACGGTGGGCACGTCGTAAGGCTCCAGCCGCGAACCCTCCAGCCACCGCGCGGCGGTGACCAACGCCCGGGCAGAGGCGTCACCCACTTCCGGGTGGTCGTGATGGTTCTGTTCTGTGCGGTGATGGGTGATGAGAATGTCGGGCCGGACCGTCCGATAGAGCTCCGCCAGGCGCAGGATGACCCGGCGAGTGGCCACGAAGGGTTCGTCGTCCTCTCCCAGGAAGTGGGTCGCCGTGGCGTCGACCGCCCGGGCGGCGGCTTCGAACTCCTGCTTCTTCTCCTGGATGATCTCCTGAAGCAGTTGGGCCTCCCTCGACTCGTCCAGAGCTTCCTGCTTGTCATCGTAAATGCTGGGGGCGTGGGAACGGGCCCCGTGGGTCACTGAGGCCACGTGGACCTGGTCCCCGCGTCGCCGGTGCAGGGCGATGGTGCCTGCGGCCAGATCGAAGGCGTCGGCCGGGTGGGCCGTGATCACGAGCAGGGTCTTGGTGTTTCCGTCTGTCATTTGGGTTCTCCTGATTCGGTTCCAACGGACTGGAGCGCCACGGGGCGCGATTCCCCGTGAACCAGCCGCCTGAAGGCATCCTCGGCTGCGGACAGGGTTCGGTCGATGTACTCTCGGTCTTGAACGTCGTAGACTCGGCTGGCGGCGGCGCGGCTCCGGATGGGCATTGGGTCGACCCGGCGAATGGAGGTGTTGACGCCGCCGGGAGTGACCCTGCGGGCACGCTCCAGGATCGCGGCGGAAGTGGGGTGGTTCATGGCGGTCTGTCTGCGCTCGCCGGGCTGACCGAGTCCGGCGCCGGACCAAGGCGGACTCAAAATAGCGAAGGCCCGAAAACGTGTCAAACTCGCGGCGTGGCGGCGACGTTCTTAAGGCCACCCGCCGGGTGGGGCAAGAGTGTGGCCGAGTTATAAAATGGGGCTCGTGGATTCGACAGGCTCTTCAAGACGCGCGGCGGCGGGCCTCGTTTTGGTCACCGGCGCCGTCTACATCAACTCTTTCCCGGCGGCCTTCCACTTCGACGACTACGCGCTGATTCTGGAAAGCTCCCTGGTGACGGAATGCTTCGAATACGGGACTTTTCTGGAACAGTACGCTGGACGGCCCCTGACGCTCTGGACGTTCCATTTGAACTACTTGATTGCGGGCCCTCAGCCCTGGGCCTTTCACCTGGTGAGTGTTTTGCTCCATCTGGCGGTCGTGTTGCTACTCTTCCTCCTGGTTCTGGAGCGGTTCCGGCACCCGGGCTTGGCCCTGACCACGGCGCTGTTGTTCGGGCTTCATCCGCTTCAGACTCAAGCCGTGAACTACGTCTGGGCCCGGTCGGTGCTGCTCATGAGCGGCTTCGGCCTGGCGGCGCTTCTGCTGGCGGCGCGCCGCCCCTGGGCCGCGGTCCTTTGCTTCCAACTGGCGCTCTGGAGCCGTGCCGAAGCCGCCATGCTGCTTCCTTTTCTCTGCGTGCTGAATCGGGAACGATGGAGGTGGTGGGCGGGTTTGACCCTGGCCAACGGGTTGGCCCTCGCCTGGTCGTTGGTCAAATACTCTCCGGCGGGATTGGCGTGGAATCATCCCGACCCGGTCGGCTACTGGCTCGTGCAACCGGTGATGTCCTGGAAGGGCCTGGGACTGTTTCTATGGCCGGCCAACCTGAATTTGGACCATCAGATCCCGGACCTGCATATCCTCGTGACGGTCATCTCGGCAGCCGCATTCCTCATCGCGGTGATCGGGCTGCTCGGCTCGCGTTGGCGCCGCTCCCCACTGGGAACCGGTCTGCTCTGGGTCTTGGCCTTCAGCCTGCCGACCTGGGTCCTGCCCAACCTGGATCCCTTCAGTGAGACACGGCTCTACCTGCCAGTTGCCGGGTTCGCCCTGATGGCGGCCTGGGTGTTGTTTCACCGCCGGCCGGAAAGCCGTTGGCCGAACCGGGCCCAATGGGTGGGAATCGGGATCCTGGCGGCCCTGCTGATTCCTTCCACCCTGGCGCGCAACCGGATTTGGAATGACGACCTGTTGCTCTGGCGCGACACGGTGGCCAAGAGTCCCGGCAAAGCGCGTCCGCACTACAACCTGGGAGTCGCTCTGCTCCGGGAAGGCCAAGTCGGGAAGGCGGGCGAGTCGTTCCGAACCGCGGTCACTCTCGACACGGAAGATGACTACAACTGGGCTGCCTTGGGCTACCTTTCCGAGTTGGAGGGGGACCGGGCCAGCGCCCGGACACACTACGGCCGTGCCGTGCGTATGAACCCGGATAACCGGTACGCCCAAGAAGGTCTGAAGCGTGTCGGCGAAACTGGACCGGCTCGTCCGGCAGTCGCGCCGCCGGGAGCAGATTCGGGTGGCGGTCAGCCTCAGAAGTAGGCTGGCTCGTTGCCCGGCTTCCACTTGATGTTGCAACCCAGGCTGGGCTGTTGTTCCGGATCGGGAGTGTCCCCGGCCAGAACGGCGTCGAGGGCCCCTCTCAGGTCCTCACCGGTCACCGGCGTGTCGGTTCCCGGCCGGCTGCCGTCCAACTGTCCCCGATAGGCCAGGCGCCGATCCTGGTCGTAGAGGAAGAAGTCCGGCGTGCACGCAGCCGTATAGGCCTGGGCGATCTCCTGGGTCTCGTCGAAGCAATAGGGGAACTGGTACCCATGCTCCTGGGCCATGCTCTTCAACTCGCCGGGAGCGTCTCCCGGGTAGGCGTCCACGTCGTTGGCGGCAATGGCCACCACGCCCACATTGCGCGCCTGGTACTCGTTACCCAGCCGGGCCAACTCCTCCTGGATATGGACCACGTAGGGACAGTGTTTGCAGATGAACATGACCAAGAGGGCCTGGTTTCCCGAGAAGCTGTCCAGAGAAACGGTTTCACCGGTGGTCACGTCCGGCAGTTGGAAGTCCGGGGCCTCGGTGCCGAGACCCAACATGGTCGATGCAGTCAAAACCATTGAAATGCTCCTTTCTTTTTCTCTACGGGTCAGAGGGTCAGGGAGGTCCCCAACCCTTGTTCCAATGCGCTCGCGTAAATCAGTTGGGCTGTGGCCACGTCTTCCACGCCTAGTCCCAGGTTGACGGAAATGATTCGTTGATTGTCTTGCCGCCGCCCACCCCGTCCCCCAACCACGTCCGCCAACTCGGAAAACCCATCGGGGAGGCCCTTGAAATACCCTACACTGCGATAGTAGTCGAGTTGCGGCACGTCGTCCGTCACCAGCAGATCGGCGGCGCGAAAAGCGGCGGGCGTCACGTAGGCGTCGAAATCGAGGACACAGACGAAGACCCCGTCCGCAAGCCAGTCCGATTCGATCACCGGTGCAGGCGGACTCGGCATGGGGCCTGCCGTGACCACCACGTCCGCGGTCCGGACGGCCTGCCGGGGGGAAGCGCAGACCGTGCACGAGAGTTCGCGGCGCTCTACGCACTCGCGCGCGAACGTGTGCGCCGCTTCCAGCCGAGCATCGTAAACACGGATGTCCCGGAGATCGGGGAGGACCACCGTCAGCGCTTCCAAATTGGATCGGCCCTGGACGCCGCACCCCAGGATGGCGGCGGTAAGGGAGTCCCGGCGGGCCAGATGACGAGCCGCCACCGCCGTGGCCGCGCCGGTCCTGACAGCCGTGATCCAGGTGGCGTCCATTATTGCCAGAGGGATTCCGGACTCCGGGTCGTTCAGGATCATGAGTCCGGAAATGTAGGGGAGGCCCCGGGCCGAGTTCCCGGGATAGCCGCCGACCCACTTCAATCCGGCGGCGCCGGTGGTTCGGATATAGGCCGGCATGGCGTGGATGAAGGCTCCGGGCCGGGTGTGGATTCCCGGCTTCGGCGGCATCTCCACGTTCCCCGAGCCTTTCTGGACCAGGGCGTCCTCCACCACCTCGACGATGCGCGCCATGGACAGATCGAGACCCTCGATGTCCGCCCGCGACAGGTAGAGTAGGTCGCCGGTTGTCGCCACGATGCTTGAATCTCCCTCGGATTTGGTCTAGTTCCAGACCGGCCGCCACGATGGCTGAGGGCGGTATACCGGCCGAGTTCGGTTCACTGCACGGCGCCCCGGGCACTCACCCGCCATTCGGTCACCACGTCGTCTTGCCGGATCCCGTAGATGCGGTCGTGCATGTTCACACAGGCGCAAACATGATTGGGGATGACCCGAACCCGGTCCCCGACACGGTATCGCCGGGTGGCATTGGCCAGGACCAGATGGCCGTGCTCCTCGGAAAGGTATTCCACGACCGCGCCCGGATCTCCCATCACGTGGCCGAATCCCACGCCGTCGCCGGAGAGGAACTTGTCGCTGGAAAAGGTCTTGCTGCCGCCATCGATGGCGGCCTTGCCGGGAACGCTGGTGCTCACCACGGTGGACAGGACGGACACGGCGCAGTCTTCCAAATCGGCGGCCTGGCAACCGATGGTGTTCCTGTCATTGAAGATGTAGGTGCCCGGACGAACCTCGTTGATGTTGTCGAACTGGTGCGACATGTAGGCCGTCGGCGTTGAGCTGGCGCTGATGACCGGGTAGGGGATTCCGGCATCGTCCAGCAGGCCCAGCAAAGTCGACAGCTGCTGGTTCTCCAGCGTCAAGAGTTGATTGCGCCGCTCGGGGTCCACCAGGAAATGACCCGGGTAGATCAGCAGCCCCTCGTAATCCAGTGCCGGAAGTTCGGCGATCCGTTCCAGCACCTGGATGGCATCCGGGCCGATGGTCAGACCGCAACGCCGCATTCCGGTGTCGAACTCCACCAGGATCGGAATCCGGACCCCGGCCTCCCGCGCGTGCCTGGAGATACCCTGGGCCACCTCCAGCGAATCCAAAGCCACCGCAATGCGGGCGCGGCGGGCCAGGGCGGCCAACCGCTTCCACTTGATTTCTCCGTAGACCGGATAGGCCAGCAGGATGTCCTCGACGCCGCCGTCCGCCATGACCTCGGCCTCGCCCAGCTTGGCCACAGTGACCCCTACGGCGCCCTTCCTCACTTGGAGCTGAGCCAATTCAGGAATCTTGTGGGTCTTGACGTGGGGCCGCAGATTGAGTCCGTGTTCCCGGCAGTAACGGGCTAATCGATCCAGGTTCGCGGTCATGACGTCCACGTCGACCAGGACCGAAGGTGTGTCCAGCCCGTCCAGCTTCATGGTCTTTTCTCTGCAGCAGCCCAGTGGTTTTCCAGCCGATTCCGTCCCGGATCCCGAATCAGCCGATACTCAGCATCCGTTGGATGGCTCCCAGGGAGGCCCGGCGGATCGGTTCCGGCACCTCCACTTCGTAGACCTCATGCTCCAGGCTGTGAAGGATCTTCTCGAGACTGATTCTGCGCATGTGGCGGCAGAAGATGTTGCAGGTTCTGACGAACTCCACCTGTGGGAACTCTGTGGCCAGATTCGCCGCCATTTCACACTCGGTGGCCATGTAGACACGGCGCAGTTCGGCGTGGTTCTTCACATAGCCGGCCATCTGGGAGGTGCTGCCGTAGAAGTCGGCCTCTTCCAGGACCTCGGGCAGGCACTCCCAGTGCACCAGGACCGCGGCGTCGTGCCCTCCCCTGGGAATGTCGTATTGCTTCCGGATGTCCCGAATGTGGCTGGCCGTGAATTTCTCATGGACTTCGCAGCGGCCGAAGTTGCTGTCGTACTTGCCCGGATAGATCAGATCCAGATCGGATCCCCTTCGGACCAGTTCCTGTTGCAGGTTCTCCCCCATCAGGGAATCGGGCAGGAAGACCACATGGTCGGTACCGAATTGCCGAGCCGCATGCTCGATGACCTTGAGCCCGTTCGCGGAGGTGCAGCAGTAGTCGGATTCGGCTTTGATCTCGGCGTAGCTGTTGATGTAGGTGACCACCGGGGCGGTGGGATAACGCTTTCGATAGAATCTCACGTCGTCGGCCGAGAAGGGGTCCGCCAGGCTGCAGCCGGCATTCAGGTCCGCGATCAGCACCTTCTTTTCCGGATTCAGGATCTTGGCGGTCTCCGCCATGAAGAGGACGCCGTCGAAGAGGATGATCGGTTTCTCCGACCTGGCGGCGTAGCGGCTCAGCGCCAACGAATCGCCTCTCTCGCCTTCACCGGACAGATGGAAGACCAGCGGCTCCATGTAGTTGTGGCCCAGGATCAGGACGTTCTTGAGATCCCGCAGATAGAGGATCCTCTCGATGATGTCCTTCTTGCCGAGGAACTCCAGATGCTGATCGGGATGCGGCCGCAGGGACCTGCTGATCGACTCCAGCCGGTCCTTATAGGTCTCCGTGGTTGCTTGTTGCATACTTCAGCGTCGCCCGGACGTTCAGCTAGTTGGCGAGTTGCCCGCACATCCCTCGTTGGGGCGCACCACAGCCGCAAGGACCTGACTCCTTGAGGGCGGATTCCATGGACCCGCCGCCGACGGCGAATGAGGAGAAAAGCTGCTCGAAGCGGTCTCCGCTGCAACTGGGACACTCGGCGTCGCTCTGGGTGCCCAGGACGATCTGCTCGAAATGAGTGTCGCAATCCAAACAGCGGTATTCATAAATCGGCATCGGACGATTATACCGCAACTGCCCGGAGTCAAGAAGATGCGACCGGCGAGGATCTCCGGGCCGGGACGTCTCTCACCGGATACCCTTCGTAGATCTGCCGTGGCCGGGCGATCTTCTGCTCCCGATCCCGTGCCAACTCCTCCCACTGAGCCAGCCAGCCGGAGGTTCTGGCCAGGGCGAAGAGGACGGTGGACATGGAGGAAGGGAAGCCGAGGGCACGGTAGATCAGGCCGGAATAGAAGTCGACGTTGGGGTAGAGCTTCCGCGAGATGAAATAGTCGTCCTGCAGGGCGATCCTCTCCAGCTCAAGCGCCACGTCCAGCAGGGGGTCGGACCCGGTCACTTCGAAAACCTCATGAGCCAGCTGCTTGATGATCTTGGCCCTGGGATCGTAGTTCTTGTAGATGCGGTGCCCGAATCCCATGAGACGGAGTTCGCCTCCCTTGACCCGCTGCACGTGTCCGGGCACCCGGTCCTTGGACCCGATCGACTCCAGCATGCGGATGACCGCTTCGTTCGCTCCTCCATGAAGGGGTCCGGACAGGGCGCCGATTGAGGCCGCGGTGTTGAGATACGGATCGCACTGGGAACTGCCGACGCCTCTCATGGCGCTGGTGCTGCAATTCTGCTCGTGGTCCGCATGAAGGATGAACAGGGCGTCCATCGCCCTTTCGAACACCGGCTGCGGCACCCGGTCGAACGCCATCTGCAGAAAGCTTCCGGCGTAGGAGAGTCCGCCTGTGTCCTTGGTCAGAGGTAAACCTTGGAGGCGGCGGAAGACCTGGGCCGAAAGGGCGGGGACCTGAGCCAGGAGCCGATGGATCTGGAGCAGACGGACTTCCGGGTCCAGTACGGTACGGGCGTCGGGATAGTAATTGGAGAGAGAGGCCACCCCCGTCGCCAGCATGGCCATGGGGTATCCTCCGGGAGGAAAGCTCTCGATCAGTTTGAAGACGGCCGGCGGCAGCTCGGCATGCTTACGGATGTCCTGACTCCATTGCTTGAACTCGGCCTCGTTCGGAAGCTCCCCGTACAAGAGCAGATACGCGACCTCGAGGTGGCTGTACTCGCCCACCAATTGTTCGATGGGGTACCCGCGATAGCGCAGGATGCCCTTGCCTCCGTCGATGTAGGTGATCGTGCTCCGGCAGGAGGCCGTGTTGAGGAAGGAAGGATCGTAGGCCATGAGCCCGAAATCGTCCTCCGACGTCTTGATCTGGCGAAGCTCTATGGCGCGAATCGTGCCGTCCGAGACAGCCAGATCGTACTGTTTCCCGGTCCGGTTATCGACAATGGATAGGCTCTCATCGGGCATGCTGATTACCTTTTGGCAGGTACGGGTATTTGTCTGAAGAGACGCTCACGAGACGGTCGGGCCTGGAGAATCCGCCGCCCGGTAGTGCGCTCTGTATCTCCTTCCGGAACGAGGCTATAGGATAGCCAACGGCAAGGCTAAACTCAACGCGGCTCATTCCTCCTCTTCCTGTTAGACTGCCGCCGGGATGAATAGGCCTGCCGACCCTCTCGACCCTCAGACCGTTTCCCGGGTATTGCCGGGATCGGGCCAGTTCCTATCAAGCCGCTTGGTGAAGGTCTGTCTTTCCATTGCGTGTCTGCTGATATCCATGCCGGCAGTGGACGGCGGGCGGACCCTGCGCATCCGGGGCATGGACTATTCCTTTCTGGTGACCGAACCCGCCGGGTGGACCATCGACGTCGGGTCGGCGATCCAAGTGGCCAATTTCGTCATGCATCCGGAAGGGACTCAGTGGAGGGAGGCCGACGTCGTCGCGTTCTCCCGGTTCTTCCCCAGAAATCAAGGCGAGGAGCTGGAAAATTTTCTCCAGTCCGAACTGGCCGGGCAGGAGGTTCTCTGTCCGAAACTGTCGGTCAGTGACCTTCACTTGGACCTGGAGTTGAATCCGGAGACCCAAACCCGGCCCAGTGTCGTCGCCAAATCTTGTGACTGTCCGGGCGGTAAGCAGGAGGTCGTCGCATTTACCGAAGTTCCGGACTATTTCGTCATCTTCGTTCTCTCGGCCCGGGACGAGGCATCGATTTCCAAGGCACTTCCTACCTTTCAGCAGTTGATTTCGTCTTTCCGCTGGCTGGGCAGACCTCGATCCTCCGTCGAGTTGCTCAGATCCGATCCGTAGGCACTCCGAACCAATGAGAATCGTCGTGCTTGGCGGCGGAGCGGTCGGCACCATGGTGGCCCGCCGTCTTGCCCAGGAGAGGAACGATGTCGTCATCGTCGAGCGGCGCCTGGACCGCTGCGAGCTTCTGGAAGAGAGTCTGGACGCCAAGATCATCCACGGTGACGCAAGCAGCATCCGGACTCTGGAGAAGGCCGGTATCCGGAAAGCCGAAATGCTGATTGCAGTCACCAGCAGCGACGAAGCCAACATACTCGGCTGCCTGATCGCTCAGCGCCATTCCAACGTCAAGATCAAGGTCGCTCGCCTGCGGACCCCCGAGGTCGGTCGCTGGAGAGAATTCTGTGACGGTTCTCTCCTGAAGGTGGACTTGGTCATCCACCCCGATCAGGAAACGGCGGAGCGCATCTTGAGAGTGGTCGGATTGCCCGGCATTTCCGACGTTCTGGAGTTCGCCCAAGGCCGGGTGCAGCTCTTCGGGATGATCATCGAACCGGACAGCTGGGTGGTGGGGAAGAGCATGGCCGAACTGGACCGGAGTTCCCCGCCCAGGAACTCTCTGATGGCGATCATCTTCCGGGGAAGCCAAACCTTCGTGCCCAGAGGAGGCGACAGGCTTCAGGCTGGAGACCACGTCTACATCGTGGCTCCCACCGCGGAGACGGAGTCGGTCTTTCGTTTCATGGGAATCGAACCCCCGAAAAAAGTGGAACGGGTCTTCATCATGGGCGGCAGACAGCTGGGGATCGAAGCGGCCCGCCGGCTGGAGCGGCAGGGAGTCCAGGTCAAGCTTTTCGAGGGGGATCTGGAGCGATGCCGGAGGATCTCGACGCTGGTCGAAAGCACAGTGGTCGTCCATGGGGATGGGACCGACGAGAGGGTCCTGGTGGAAAACGCCGTCGAAAATGTCGACGCCTACCTTGCCCTCTCTCCTGAATCCGAGGTCAACATCATCGCCTCTCTCCTCTCCAAGAAGTTGGGCGCCCGCAAGGCGATCGCTCTGGTCAATCGCCTGGAGTTTCTCCCCATGGCCCAGCTTCTGGGCATCAACTCCAGTTTCAGCACGAGGGTCGCCGTGGTGGACCGGATCCTCCAGTTCGTGCGCACGGGACACGTTCTCTCGGTCACGACTCTTCGCGAGGAGGAGGCGGAAGCCATCGAGCTGCTGGCGACGCCAGGCTCCAAATATGTGGGAAGGAGCCTGCGCGAGATTCACCTGCCTGCCGGGACCGTGGTGGGCGCCATCAGCAGGCCCTCCGGGGAAGTCCTGGTCCCGCGGGGAGACGCCATCATCCAAGCCGGTGACCGCGTGATTTTTTTCTGCCTGGAGAGTCTGGTGCCCTACCTGGAGTCTGCCTTCCTGAAGGATGGCCCGAGAGGCAGGCGGTGATTCGCTGGACCAACCTCCTGCATCTCCTGGGAGTCTTTACCCTGGGCCTTTCCGTGGGCATTTTGGGCTGCGTCTGCTTCGCGCTGGCCAATGCGGACGCGGGCCGGATTCCGTTGGCCGCCGCGCTGGCGGCGGCTGTGATCGCCGGAGTGTTGCTCATCCTCGTGTTCCGGCTCGGCGTCAGGGAGCTGAGCCGCCGCGAGGGCTTGCTCCTGGTTGTGGCCACATGGCTGATCGCTGCTCTTCTGGGGGCTCTCCCCTTTTATTTTTCTCCCCATTTCCCCAGTTTCACCGATGCGGTCTTCGAGTCGGTTTCCGGTTTCTCCACCACGGGGGCCACGGTCCTGGCGGACGTGGAGGCCCTTCCGGCCAGCCTGCTGCTCTGGCGCTCGTTGACCCACTGGCTGGGCGGCATGGGCATCATCCTGCTGGGGATCGCCATTCTTCCCCTGATTGGAGCCGGCGGCCGGGAGCTCTACCGGGCCGAATTCTCGGGAGCCCGTTCGGAACGGCTACGGCCCCGAATCGCGCAGACCGCACTGGCACTGTGGAAGATCTACATCGCGTTCACGGTGGCCAGTTATGCGGCTCTGAGGCTGGCGGGTATGGGGAAATTCGACGCTCTGTGCCACGCCTTTTCCACCATGGCCACCGGCGGTTTTTCCACCCGCAACGGAAGCATCGAAGCCTTCGACAACCCCGGCTTGGAAATCGTCATCGTGGTTTTCATGATCCTGGCCGGCATCAACTTTACCCGGCACTATCGCCTGCTGGTGGAGCGCAGGGCCTCCTCTTTCTGGTCAGACGCGGAACTGCGCCTCTATCTGATTGTCATCGGGGTCATGACGGCGGCCATGTCGGCGACCTTGGTGCAGGCATCGAATTACTCGTTCGGGGAGTCCCTGAGGTTGGCGTCCTTCCAGGTTGTCTCCATTTTGACGACCACCGGATTCTCTTCGGCCGACTTTCAGGGGTGGAGCTCCTTCGCTCAGCTCATACTGTTGGTGCTCATGTTCGTAGGCGGGTGCACCGGATCGACGGCGGGGGGCATGAAGGTCGCGCGCATCGGCGTCCTGTTCCGGGTCGTGGGACGCGAGTTTCGCCGGTTGGTGGAGCCTCGCGGCGTCTTTGCCGTGCGCTTTGGTGGGAGAGCGATCCCTGAGAAGACGATCCAGAGTCTGCTCAATCTGGTCTATCTGGCGTTCCTGGTCAACTTCGGGGCCTGCATGTGTCTTACCGCCCTTGGGGTGGACGTGCTCACCACCATCTCCGCGGTGTCGGCCTGCATGTTCAACATCGGTCCCGGATTGGGACTGGTCGGCCCCGCCGAAAATTACGGCGGACTTCCGGCAGCGGCAAAATGGGTCCTGAGCATCTGCATGCTGGCAGGCCGACTCGAGTTCTACACACTCCTGGTGCTCTTCACGCGTCCTTTCTGGAGAATGTGATTCCCGCGAGACGATAGTGAACAGGCGGCACCTGACCGATTCGGGCGCGGGCCCTTGCGTGGGGTAGATTTTTGACAGGATCGGGGATCGCAAATATACTAAGCAGGCTCTGAATACATCGATCCGGGAGAATCGGTTTGTACGCAATCATTCGTAGCGGCGGGAAACAGTATCGGGTCGCCGAAGGGGATCGGGTCCGGCTGGAGCGCATCGCGGGAGAAGTAGGCGATGCGGTCAGTCTGGAGGACGTGTTGTTGGTCGGTCATCCGGATTCCACCGAGGTCGGCACTCCGTCGCTGAGTGACGTTCGGGTCACCGGCACCATCGTCGAGCAGGGCAAGGATCGCAAGGTCACGGTCTTCAAGTTCAAGCGCCGCAAGATGTATCGGCGCAAGCAAGGTCATCGCCAGCGCTTCACCGAAGTGGAGATCGGGGCCATTCGGATTGGAGACGAGAATCCGGTCCGGGAGTAGACGCCATGGCACACAAGAAGGGTTTGGGCAGTTCTCGAAATGGCCGGGACAGCCATTCCAAGCGTCTCGGCGTCAAGCGGTTCGACGGCCAGTTGGTGATGGCCGGGTCGATTCTGGTCCGCCAGAGGGGGACTCCCATCAAGCCCGGCGCCAATGTGGGCCGGGGCCGCGACGACACCCTTTTTGCCCTCACTGCAGGCAAAGTCCGGTTCCAGCGCCGGGGACGGTTGGGGCGTTTCGTCCACATCATCGGCTAGCCCGCAGATTTTCGGAGATCGGACCCTGGATCTCCACTTTGCGTGCATGTTTCTGGACCACACCAGAGTATTCGTCAAAGCCGGGGACGGGGGGAACGGTTGCCTGGCGTTCCGCCGGGAGAAGTTCGTCCCGCGGGGAGGACCCAGCGGCGGTGACGGAGGCGATGGGGGAAACGTCTACTTCCGCAGCACCAACCACCTGAACACCCTGTTGCCGTTCCGCTACAAGCGGGAGTTCAAAGCCGGCAGCGGCTCTCATGGCTCCGGATCCCAGCGTCATGGAAAGAAGGGCAAGGATCTGGTCATCGATCTTCCCGTCGGTACTCAGATTTATCTCGAGAGCACACGCGAGCTCTTGTTCGATCTGGATCAACCGGGTCTCAATCGCCTGGTGGTCAAGGGCGGCCGGGGCGGGCGCGGCAATGCGGCCTTCGCCACTTCCACCAATCAGGCTCCCAGAAAGTGGGAAGCCGGCCGGGCGGGAGAGGAAAAGCACCTTCTCCTGGAACTCAAGGTGCTGGCCGACGTCGGGCTGGTCGGACTCCCCAACGCCGGGAAATCGACTCTGATCTCGGTGATCTCCTCGGCTCGCCCCAAGATCGCCGACTACCCGTTTACGACCCTGACGCCCAATCTGGGAACGGTTTCGTTGGAGGGTTTTCGGACCTGCGTCGTCGCCGACATCCCGGGCCTGATCAAGGGCGCCCACGAGGGTCACGGTCTGGGCGACCAGTTTCTGAGGCACATCGAACGATGCCGTGTCCTGCTTCATCTGGTGGACGTCACGGACTTCGGCCCGGAGGACCCCGTCATTGCGGTGCAGACGGTTCAGGAGGAATTGGAGCTCTATGGGGCCGCCCTGCCGGCCAAGCCTCAAATGGTTGCGGCTTCGAAGATGGATGCCGCCAACCTGGCGAAGGTGAGGAGGCTCCAGGAGTACTGCTCCCGGGAAGGTGTCCCTTTTGGCCGCATCTCTTCGGTCCGGGGTGATGGACTCCAGGAGTTGAAGCGGTCTTTGGTAGAGCAGTTGGGAGTCGTCAAGGGTTGAGGGTCGGTATTTACGGGGGCACCTTCGACCCTGTCCACCGGGGGCATACCTATATCGCCAACCAGGTGCGGCGCCTGTTGGGGCTGGACCGGGTTCTCCTGATGGTGTCCCGGCTACCTCCCCACAAGCCAAGGAACGGCGTGGCGGCGCAGCATCACCGCCTCGCCATGGTCGCGCTGGGGACTCTGGAGGAGTCCCACCTGTACGCTTCCGGCTTCGAACTCCGGCGCCGCGGACCCAGTTACACTGTGGAGACCATGGCGCTCCTGCGCGAGACCTACCCTCACCACCGTTTCTGCTTCATCGGTGGAAGCGACTCGTTGCGGGACATCCACATCTGGAAGAATTATTCCGTCCTCCTGCGGGACAACTGCTGTGTATTCGTGCAGCGAGCGGGAGCACGGGTCGACGCCGTCCTCTTTCCGGAAATACGGCTGGAGAAGATCACGGCAGGGGGCTCCTCCAAACCGGAGATCCGGCCGGGACGCTCCTGGCTGGTGGACATCGGAGCGCCCGACATCAGCTCGAGTCAAGTCCGGGAGAGCCTCGCCGGACGGGGCCGTCCGCTCTCCGGCCAAGTTTCTCCCACGGTTTTGCAGTACATTCGGAAGTACCATCTCTATGAAGACAACAAGAGAATTGCTGACTCTGGTCTGTGAGTCGATTCAAGAAAAGAAGGGAGAGGATCTCCGGATCGTGGACATCTCCGAGATCTCGTCCTTCACCGACTTCTTCGTGATCTGCCAAGGGAACAACCAGCGACAGAACCAGGCGATCTGCGACGAGATCCGGCACCGACTGAGGAACCAGGAGAAGGTTCGGCCCACGCATATCGAGGGGTACGAAGGAGGGGAGTGGATTCTCCTGGACTATCTGGACTTCGTGGTCCATATCTTTTCGTTACGTGCACGGGCCTTCTACCAATTGGAGAAACTGTGGAGCGACGGCCGGCTGCTGGCGCCTACTCCGCAGGCCTGATCCTCGAATTTCGGGGGCCCACAGCTCCCGATTGCAACCTTCATAACGGAACATGAACCTTTTCGGGAGCCTGTCGTATATTGAGATACACAAAGTAGTGGAGGTTTGGCATGACATCCAGAGACCTGGGCTACTTCAAGAAGCGGCTCCTGCAAAAGAAAACCGCACTCATCGACGTCGTCCACAAGGCCGAGAGTTATGGCCGGGAGATAGAGGGCGAGGGAGAAGCCATGGACATGGCGGATCGGGCCTTCAAGTCCTACGCCAAAGAGTTCATGTTCAGCCTCAGCAACCTGGAACGGCAATTGATCATCCTGGTTGAGGAGGCCCTGGAACGAATTCAGGATGGCTCTTACGGTGAATGCACGCACTGTGGCGCAACCGTGGGGCGCCGGCGGCTGGAGGCTGTGCCCTGGGCACTTCGCTGCGTCCACTGTCAGGAACTCAAGGAGTCGGGTCGACTTTCCTGATCCGCTTCCTGCCGGACTCAAAATTCTCTCCGCAGGTTTTCCGGGGCAGACGTTTCAATCAGTGTGTCTTCCGTTCCAAGGATCACTCTGCGGACGCGCCTTTTCCAGGGGCTCCAGGTTCTCTTCTTTCCCCAAAGCTGTGTCCTTTGCGGCCGCTGGGTGGTCAATCCGGACGCCAGTCCCCTTTGTTCCGAATGCTTTGGACGTTTGCCTCGGTTCCGGAGCCGCCTCTGTCCGGTTTGTAGCGGTCCTGTCCCCGTCGGGGACTTGCCGGATCCGGATCGGGAGACGGATCCAGGGGCTCTGGAACCCTGCGCGTCCTGCCGGGGGACGCGAATCCTCCATCACTCGGCTCGGGCCTGGGGACCGTACGCGGGAACCCTGAGGACGTTGATCCACCGCTTCAAGTTTTCCGGCCACTGTCGGCTGGCGCATCCTCTGGCGACTCTGCTTCAGGAAGCCTACCGGGCGCGGCCCGATCCCTTCTCCCCTTCCTGGTTGGTTCCGGTCCCTTCCCATCCGCGGCGAAGGAGAAAACGGGGATTTGACCAGACTCTCCTCCTGACACGAACCCTGGGCCGAAGACTGGACCTGCCGCTGTTCCCGGGCCTTCGCAGGTCGCGTCCGACCCTGCCCCAGTTCGGACTCGACCTGAAGGCGCGCAGGAGAAACGTCCGCGATGCCTTCCGGATCCGGCGGGGGCACCGAATCTCGGGAGCCGATCTGGTGCTGGTGGACGACATCCTGACCACGGGCGCCACCTCCCACGAGGTCTCCAAGGTCCTCAAGCGGGACGCCAAAGCCGGTCGAATCCTGGTCCTGACGGTAGCCCGGGTGATCCTGCCGGGAGCTGAAGCGGCGTCTTTCAGGCGCCGACCGGGGGGGTAGGGGGGACGGCAGTCCCCCCTTTACGCTGCCTCTCCTCCGTAGATCGAAGAAGGCGCCCACAAGGGGCGCCCCTACTGGAGGAGCGCCGTAGACTGGTAATAGACTGCCCTGAAGGATCTCAGGGGACATGCAAAAACACGACGACCGCGGACAGCAGGCCTCGCCTCCGCTTGCCGAGTGCGTGATCAACGTCAGCGAAGGCCGCGACCCGGCCGTTCTCCGCGAACTGGCCCGGGCGGCGGCCGAGACGCCCGCCGCCGCTCTGCTCCACTGGGACGCCGACATCGACCACCACCGGACCGTCTTCACGTTGGCGGGCTCGCTTCCGGGCCTTGAACAGGTCGCGGCCGCACTGTGTCGCCGGGCCGTCGATCTCCTGGACCTTTCCCGCCATCAGGGCGTCCATCCCCGGATCGGCGCTGTGGACGTCATTCCGTTCGTGCCCATCCGCGGAGTCTCCATGTCCGACTGCGTCCGGGCCGCCCGCCACCTGGGAAGGGTCCTGGCGGAAGAGATCCGACTCCCGGTCTATCTCTACGAGCAGGCGGCCACCCGCCCGGAGCGAAGATCCCTGGCGGACCTCCGGCGGGGAGGTCTGGTGTCGCTGCGCCGCCGGATGGCCCGGGATCCGGCGTGGAGACCTGACTTCGGCCCCCGGCGCCCCCATCCGACGGCCGGCGTCAGTTGCGTCGGAGCTCGGGACTATCTGATCGCCTTCAATATGGTCCTCGAAGATCCAGACCTGAACGCGGCACGGAAAGTGGCTGCCCGGATCCGGGAACGGGACGGCGGCCTGCCGGGTGTCAAGGCGCTGGGGTTGTGGATCGCCAGTCGGAATCAGGCGCAGGTCAGTACCAATCTCGCCGACATTCGCAGGACGTCCCTGATCCGTCTCTTCGAGGTTACGGACCGCCATGCCCGCGAACTGGGCACGAGGGTCTCCTCCT
The DNA here is from genome assembly GCA_965231825.1 of Acidobacteriota bacterium. Taxonomy (GTDB): domain Bacteria; phylum Acidobacteriota; class UBA6911; order RPQK01; family JAJDTT01; genus JAJDTT01. The sequence continues at coordinate 2,238,633 of OZ246889.1, forward strand.
CGGAAATCGTGGGCTTGGCCCCCCGCGACGCTCTGGGTAAGGATGCGACCGTTCGGCTGCGGCTGGAGAAACCAGCGTCGGAGTCGATCCTGGAGGAGCGGATTCGTGAGGCCTGGCCCGGAATCCACATCTGACCCTGCACGACCGGGCAGACCGCATTCCAGGATCGAATGCTACGGTTCAATGCCCCAAGCGCGCAACGCCTCGCCCTCCAGCCGGCTGTAGGACAGAGTTTCTCCTACCGCGCCTTCGCGCCAGACGCTGTTGCCCCCGTCGCGCATGGCGTCCCCGTTCTTGATGATGGTGGCGAAGACGTTTCCGGGCGTCGGTCCCATTTTGGGCGAGAGGAGCAGATTGTCCCGGTCGTAGAACACGGCCAGATCGATGACCGGAGCCCCGGATTCGGACCGGACCGGCAGTTGGAGGCCGGAGTCCAGCGTGAAATACATGACGTCTCCGGCCGCCGGAACCATCGAACAGTTCTCGGGACCGGGTTCTTCGGGAGCGAAGGCGGGGACCAGGGTGTAGATCTCGTTGCTGGCGTACTTGGCGTGGTACACCTCACCCTCCTGGGGCAGGGCGTTCCAGACCGCCTCGCAGGTCCGGGGCGCCTTCTCGTCCAGAAGACGGGCGACGCAACTGATCCCGCGTTTCTTGAGAGTGATTTCGATGTATCGAGACATAATTAGCTCCACCTCGAAGGCAAATCAGGATTGAAAAACGATGCGCCGGCGGACGGCTGGGAGTCTGCGCCGCAGGCTCCTAGCTTGAACTGGCGGCGACCGGGTTTGTCAGAAGGCCGATTTTCGAGATATCCACCTCCACCCGGTCTCCCGGTTTGAGGTACTCCCCGGTGACGTTTCCGACGCCGGAGACGGTGCCGGTGCTGATCACGTCTCCCGGCTCCAGCAGGACGATGGCCGAGATGTACTCGATGAGTGCGGCCACGGAAATCAGCATCTGGCTGGTGCTGTTGTGCTGCTTTCTGTCTCCGTTGACGTAGGTGCTGATCTGCAGGTCCTGGGGGTCCCGGATCTCGTCGGTGGTGACGATCCAGGGTCCCATGGGCGCGGCGGAATCCAGCCACTTTCCGTTGAGCCAATCGAACCACCTGTCCTGGGGGCGGTCCTCGCTTCGGGGCCAGATCTTGAGTTTCCGCTCCGACACGTCATTCATGATGGTGTATCCGGCGACGTAGTCGAGAGCCTGGTCCCGGGAGACCCTTTTAGCACGCCGGCCCAGGACCACCGCCAGCTCTCCCTCCCAGTCAATGGCCCGGGCCACCGGTGGAATCCGGATGCTGTCCCCAGGACCGATCACGCAGGTGCTGGCGGGCTTCATGAAGAAGCGGGGGGTCTCCTTGTCCTGGGAGTCCATCTTCCCTCCGCCTTCCTCGATGTGGTCCTGGAAGTTGCCGGCGAGGCAGAACAGCTTCCGGGGCACCGCCACCGGAGCCCGCAGACGCACGTCGGAGAGGCGATGCACGGCGCCGTCCGCCTGGGATCCGGACGCATCCAGGGCTCCCCGGACGGCACCTTCGGCAGCCTCGCGGGCCTGGCTCCCATGCTCCAGAAAGTCGATCATGTCCTGAAAAAACGGGTAGGGAGCCCTATCCTCCCTCCGGGCCAGCTCGGCGTCGGCGGCACCCAGGTCCACAACCCGTCCGTCGTCCGTGGCTACGGCGACGAAGGACCGTTCTCCCAGGCTGCACGTGGCTAGTTTCATATCGTTTCTCCTTAGCAAGCGGGTGTGGGAGCCTGCTCCCGGAGGCATGACGCTCGGTTCAACCCTTGTATTGTAGCAGCAGGTCTTCCAGTGTAAAGCATGGATATGATTCTCAAGTTCAAGGAAATTCGGGCTATAATTCCCCCACTATCTTGGAGGTCTGAAATTGGCAAGACGGGACGAGGGAAAGTCGGGGAAGGGTTGGCGGCACGCTTTTGCCGTGGAGACTCCGGCCGATTTCCAACCCTCGGACGAGCAGCGCCAAGTGGCCGATCGGATCTGCCGGGAACTGGTACGGCGCCGGCTGGCGACGCCGGCTCTCATGTTTCTTGAAATGTCCCGCCCCCTCAACTTCCTGGGATCCCAACTGCTGCATTTCCTGTCGCCCATGCTCTCGGGACTCACCCAGTCCCACGGGCACCGGCACTTGGCCGCCTTTCTTGAGCATCGGGGCTCGGTGAACTATCTTTGTCGCCGGATCGAAGAACTCGATTCGGCCGGCAAATGAAACAGATCCATCCCGATTCCATCAACGTGATCCTGGCCACCGACTGCGGCAGCACCACGACCAAAGCCATCCTCATCCAGAAGGTCGATGGAGAATACCGGCAGACCCACCGGGGCGAGGCGCCCACTACGGTGGAGGAACCGGCAGCCGACGTCACCCTGGGGGTGGTGAACGCCGTTTCGGAAGTGGCGGAAATGGCCGGACGCCGGCTCATCGACGACGGGGGCCGGATCCTGCGGCCTGCTTCCGAAGGTGAAGGGTGCGATCTCTACATCTCCACTTCCAGCGCCGGCGGCGGCCTCCAGATGATGGTGGCCGGCGTGGTGAGGGAGATGACGGCTGCGAGCGCCAAGCGGGCGGCCCTGGGCGCCGGCGCCATCGTCATGGACGTTCTGGCCTCCAATGACCGCCGCCTTCCCCACGAGCAGATTCACCGGATCCGGGAGCTGCGGCCCGACATGGTGCTGATCTCGGGAGGGACCGACGGCGGGACCACCCGCCACGTCGTGCAGATGGCCGAACTCATCGCGCCGGCCCGTCCCCAGCCCCGCTTCGGCGCCGAGTATCGGATGCCGGTGATCTTCGCGGGGAACCGGGACGCGGCGCCGCTGGTGGAGCAGACCTTCGACGAGTCGGTGCAGCTTTCCGTCGTTCCCAACCTGCGTCCGGTCCTGGAGCGGGAGAATCTGGGCCCGGCCCGGGACAAGATCCATGACCTGTTTCTGGAGCACGTCATGGCCCATGCTCCCGGCTACGATCGGCTGATCCGGTGGACCGACGCCCCCATCATGCCCACGCCGGGGGCGGTCGGGAACATCCTGCAGCGAATCGCCGAACAACAGCAAATCAACGTGGTCGGCGTAGACATCGGCGGGGCCACGACCGATGTCTTCAGCGTCTTCGACGGCACCTTCAACCGGACCGTGAGCGCCAACCTGGGGATGAGCTATTCCATCTCCAACGTCTGCGCTGAAGCGACGTTGCCCTCCATCCTCCGTTGGGTCCATCTGGAGATGGAGGAGGGAGAGTTGCGGAACCACGTCAAGAACAAGATGATCCGTCCTACCACGATTCCCCAGACCCGGGAATCCCTGTTCTTCGAGCAGGCCGTGGCACGCGAGGCGCTACGCCTGGCCTACGACCAGCACAAACAGTTCGCGACCACGCTCAAGGGCGTACAGCAGCAGAGGACCGTGGGCGACACCTTCAGCCAGGAAGCCAGCGGCCAGACCCTGGTGGACAACATGAAGCTTGATCTGCTGGTGGGGTCGGGAGGAGTCCTCTCCCATGCCCCCTTGATGCAGCAGACGGCGGCGCTCCTGGTGGACGCCTTTCAGCCCGAGGGGATCACCTGGCTGGCCAAGGACAGCATTTTCATGATGCCGCACTTGGGGGTACTGGCCCAGGTCCATCCGGAGGCGGCTCTCCAGGTGTTCCAGCGGGATTGCCTCATCTCCCTGGGAACCTGCGTGGCCCCCAGGGGAACCGGCGCGTGGGCCAGTCCGGCTTTCCGCTATGCCATCTCCGGCGACAGTCTGGAGGAGGAGGGCGCTCTCTCCTTCGGCGAGGTCAAGCGGCTGCCGCTGGGCCTGGGAGAGACTGCCCGGATCGCGGTGGAACCGGCGCGGAAAATGGATGCGGGAGCGGGTCCCGGCCGGCCTCTGGAGGGTGAGCTCAGGGGCGGGACGGTGGGGGTCCTGCTCGACGCGCGGGGCCGCCCGCTGACGCTGCCCGATGATCGGGAGGCCTGCCGCAGGGCCATGGCTCAATGGGTCCGGGATCTGGACCTGGTCCCTCCGGATTCGGAAGAGGAGTGACGAGGTCAACGGAGGATGGCTCACGCTTACACCCCAGGTCTCAAGGTCAGTCCTCGAACCCGGCATCGCTGCCGGCGGATCCTGCCCATCAGGGGAGATGTTCTGGTTCAGGCGGGACAGCAGGTGGATTCCCGGGAGGTGGTCGCCCAGACCTTCATGCCGGGAAACATCACGCCGGTCAACGTGGCCAATCTCCTGTCGCTGCCCCCCGCGGACGTCCCCGAATGCATGCTCAAAGAGCCCGGTATGCGGGTGGAAGCCGGCGAGGTCCTGGCCCGGACCAAAGGCATATTCGGGATGTTCAAGTCGGAGTGCAGAGCCAGGGTCGCGGGGACCATCGAGTCCATTTCCCAGGTCACGGGGCAGGTCATCCTTCGCGGGGAACCGATCCCGGTCCGGGTTCTGGCCTATCTGGCCGGCCAAGTCGTGGAAGAAATCCCGGGAGAGGGGGTTGTGCTGGAGGCGGACGCCACCTTCATCCAGGGGATCTTCGGAATCGGCGGCGAGGCCTTCGGACCCGTGCGAATGGCCTGCCAGGGGGAGGACGAAGAGTTGACGGCGGACCGGCTGGATGAGGGGATGAAGGGAGCCGTCGTGGTCGGCGGCAGCCGAATGTCGGGAGAAGCCGTGCGCAAAGCCTTCCGGATCGGCATCTCGGCTCTGGTCTCGGGAGGCATGGACGATGCGGATTTGCGGCAGATTCTCGGATACGACCTGGGGGTTGCGGTCACTGGATCGGAACCGGTGGCGACGACCCTGATCATTACCGAAGGGTTCGGCCGGATCGCCATGGCCCGCAAAACCTTCCAGTTATTGGCCTCCCGGGAAGACGACCAAGCGTCGGTCAACGGCGCGACTCAGATTCGGGCCGGAGTCCAGCGCCCGGAAATCGTGATTCCATCTCTCCCCGGTGGTGCGGCGGAGGTGGACGCGGCGCGCCCTGCCGGTCTGCTGGAGGTGGGGACATCCGTTCGGGTCATCCGGGACCCCCACTTCGGATTGATCGGGGTGGTTTCCGCGCTTCCGTCCGAACCGCAGGTCCTGGGCTCCGGTTCGCGGGCGCGGGTGCTGGAGGTCCGATTGGAGTCGGGGCGGCGGCTGGTAGTGCCGCGGGCGAACGTGGAACTGATCGAGGCGTGAACAAGATGCAAAAATCGATGTTTTTGTGGGTGCTGGCGGGTAGCCTCGTCTGCTTGGGCGGAGCCTCCCCGGTCCTGGCGCAATCCCCCCGGCCGCCCGGTGAAGTTCGGGCTGTCGACTTCCCCAACGACGCCGGGGAGGCGGTGCGGGTCGAGTGGGAGATGTCCCCCGACGACCAGTCCCAACCGGACGTACGCCGAGTCGTCGCCTACGAGATCCTGAGGCGCGAAGCGGGCGAGGAGGCGTTCACCAGGATCGGAGAAGAGACCTACCAGACCCGGTCCTTCAAGGACGACCAGTGCACGCGGGGAGCCAGCTACTTCTACCAAGTGGTGGCGTTGGGACCGGACGGAGCACGATCGCCCGCCGCTGCCACGAGGGATCCGGTGACACCGGTCATGCAGTACTTCGATTTATCCCAACTCTGGTTCGGCGTGATTCTGCTGATCGTAGGGGGGAGCGTCGTCTACTACATCCAACTGGCCCGGAGCGGCCGGGAATTGAAGGTCCGCCGGATCGCCGGGCTGGAAGCGGTGGACGAAGCCGTCGGACGCGCCACCGAGATGGGGCGGCCCTGCCTCTACGTCCCCGGAATCCTGGACATCAACGACATGCAGACCCTCGCCGGCGTGACGGTCCTGTCGCGGGTGGCCGGACTGACGGCCGAATTCGACGCCCGGCTGGACGTGCCCACCTCCCGTTCCCTGGTCATGACGGCCTGCAAGGAAACCGTGGAGGCGGCCTATCTGGGGGCAGGACGTCCCGATGCCTTCAACGAGGACTCCGTCTACTACCTGACCGACGAGCAGTTCGGATACGTGGCCGGCGTCACCGGAAAGATGCTCCGGGAACGGCCGGCCGCCTGCTTCTATATGGGCGCCTTCTTCGCCGAATCGCTGATTCTGGCCGAGACCGGAAACGCCGTCGGCGCCATCCAGGTGGCCGGGACCGCCATGCCGTCGCAGCTCCCGTTCTTCGTGGCGGCGTGCGACTACACGCTCATCGGCGAGGAGCTGTTCGCCGCCTCGGCCTACCTCTCCGGAGAGAGTCACCAACTGGGCAGCCTCAAGGGCCAGGACGTGGGAAAGGTCCTGGGAGGTACGCTGGTTGTGGTCGGCTGCCTGCTGTCCACTGCCGTGGTCCTGACCGATGCTGCGGTGCTGAACCATATGCTGACCTATCTGACCGAAAACGTCCTGGGAAGCCAGGGCTGGTAAGGAAAGCGCAACATGAAGAGAACTCTTCCCCTGCTCATTGCCGCGGTAACGGGATTCGTCCTCATCGGCGCCCACTTCGTTCCCTACACCCAGTCCTGGGGCGAAGAGGCCATGATCTGGTTCGACATCCTGGCCGCCATCGCCTTCATTCTGGGGGGCGCCAACCTGGTGAAGCTCAACCTTCAGAAGGTTTCGAACCGGCGGGCCGGCTGGGGCTACGCGGCCGTCACCGTCATCGCCTTCTTTCTGACCCTGGTGGTGGGCATGGCCAAGATGGGCGTCCATCCCAGTCCCCAGTTTGCCCAATTCGCCTGGTCGGGCGACTACGTTCAGGAGGGTAGCTCGTTCTGGTTCATTTACCAGTACGCCTTCTATCCTCTGGGCGCCACCATGTTCGCCTTGCTGGCCTGCTTCATCGCCTCGGCCGCGTTTCGCGCCTTTCGGGCCAAGAACACCGAGGCCATCATCCTGCTTTCCACCGCCTTCATCGTCCTGGTGGGGCGGACCTACGCCGGCACGGCCCTGACGGGATGGCTGCCGGAGGCGCTCCAATTCGACAACCTCACCGGGACCATCATGAACGTCTTCAATCTGGCGGGGAACCGGGCCATCACCATCGGCATCGGCCTGGGGGTGGTCTCCCTGTCGCTGAAGATACTGCTGGGCGTCGATCGCTCCTATCTGGGAACGGAGGAATAGCCCATGAAGATCGCCGAATTCTTTCGCAATCTGGACCGGCGCTGGATCTTCCTCCTGATGCTGCTGTCCATCCTGATTCCGCTTCTGTTCGGGGTCCGGTTTCCCGAGAGTCCGTCGCCCATGGTCCTGAACGTCCGTTCGGCCATCGAGGAGCTCCCGGAGGGATCGGAGATCCTGATGGCCTGGGACTTCGACCCGGCCAGCCGGGGCGAGCTGAGCCCCATGGCCGCCGCCTTCGTCCGCCACTGTGCCTACAAGAAGCACAAACTCTACTTCCTGACGCTTTGGGCTACCGGAGCGCCATTGATCCAGGAGAGTATCGACCTCCTGAAGCGGGAGTATCCCGGCTACGAGTATGGGAGCAACTACGTGAACCTGGGGTTCCGCCCCGGCGGCGAGGGGGTGATCAAGGTGGTGGTGGGGGACCTGAAGAAGCTCTTCGCCAACGACGTGGACGGGACCAGTCTGGACGAGCTGCCGCTCACCCGAGACCTGAAGAACATTCGCCAGATGGACCTCATCGTCAACGTGAGCGCGGGCTACCCGGGTACGAAGGAGTGGGTTCTCTATGCCGCGACCCCCTACGACATGGAGATCGTCGGGGGCACGACGGGAGTCTCGGCGCCGTCGCTGTATCCCTACATTCCGGGACAGCTGACCGGCCTGTTGGCGGCCATCAAGGCGGCGGCCGAGTACGAGCAGTCGGTCATCGACCTCTATCCCGGCCTGGCGGACAATGACACGGCGCAGGAGGGACTGCGGCGCATGGGCCCACAGCTCCTGGCCCACATGCTGGTGATCCTGCTCATCGTTGCAGGCAACTTCATTTACTTCTGGGAGCGGAGAAAGGGGGTGGCGTCATGAGCCGCTCCGGGTGGGTTTGGACGGCATTGATGGTTGTGGCCGGGATCTACCTGCTGGTGAGGCTGGCGACGGGAGGCATGGGACTGGTCTACGTTCAGGACCAGCCCGTGGAAGTCCAGGAACCGGGTCAGGAATCCTGGAGCCGGGCCGTGGGCGTGGAACCCAAGCGGCAGGGTGAAGGGGGAGTTCGAGTGAGTTGGTCCCGAACCGTGGGGAACTGGCTGGCCGCCCTCTTTACGCTCTGCATCCTCTCCTTTCTCTATGGCGACAATCCCCTCTACAAGTTGGCGGAGGCCGTCTTCGTCGGGGTCTCGGCGGCTTACTGGATGGTGGTCGGATTCTGGACCGGAATCGTGCAGAACCTCTTCAGCAAGCTGGCCCCCGATCTGATCCGGGGTTCGCTGCTTCCGGGCCTTCCGGAGTCGCAGGAACAGGAATTCATCTATCTGGTCCCATTGCTCCTGAGCGTCCTGATGTTGATGAGACTCTCCCCGGTCGGGGGCTGGGTCTCCCGCTGGGCCCTGGCATTCTTCATCGGAGCCACCGCCGGGATCCGGCTCCTGGGCTATTTCCAGAGCGACTTCATCCGTCAGATCCAGAGCACGATTCTTCCACTGGTGGTGGTGGGGACCCAGGGATTCGACTTTGCGGCCTCTATCCAGAATCTGACCATCGTGGTTGGAGTCTTGTCCTGTCTGGTCTATTTTTTCTTTTCCATCGAGCACAAGGGGGTCGTGGGAGGCGTCTCGCGCCTGGGAATCTGGTTCCTCATGATCACCTTCGGGGCCGGCTTCGGCTACACGGTGATGGGGCGGATCGCCCTGATGGCCCAGAGGCTGGAGTTCCTCGCGGACGATTGGCTCTGGATCATCGATCCGGCGAGCCGGCGGCTCGGCATGTAGCGACTGGGTAAGGAGCGATTCATGAAATCGATTATGCGGCTGTTTGTAGTGCTGGTACTGGTGGGCGTGCCCGGCGTCGAGGCGTCGAGTCACGGGAAAAAGGCCGAGTCCGACCCGGTTCCCGACCTGGGGAACCGTCTGGAGCTTTTCGTCGACGACGCCCTAATCGAGTCCATGAACGGGGTGGAGCTGGAAGTCCAGCAGCCCCGGCGTGCCGAAAAGGTCTTCGCCTTCGATCAGCCTTGGGAGGGGAACATCCCCTTCCACGTGGCGGTCTTCAAGGACGGGGAAATCTTCCGGATGTACTACCGGGGCAGCTCGGCGGTCGACTACATCCACCAGGAAGAGCTGGACCCGGGGGAGACCTGGGTCGCCGCCCACGAGAAGGTATTCTGCTATGCCGAGAGCCGCGACGGCATCCACTGGACCCGTCCCTCGTTGGGGCAGGTGGAGTTCAACGGATCCCGGGACAACAATATCCTGGAGATCCGGGGCGCCGCCAAGATGAATCCCTTCCGCGACGACAATCCGGCGGCCCCGGCCGAGGCACGCTACAAGGCGGTGGCCTTCGCCAAGCCCGGAAACCATCGGGGCCTGGTGGCCCTGGCCTCTCCCGACGGCATCCGCTGGAGCTGGATGCGCGAGGTCCCGGTCATCACCGACGGCGCCTTCGACTCGCACAACGTGGCCTTCTGGGATGGAGAGCGGGGGATCTACGTGGCGCTCTACCGGGATTTCCTCCACGGGGTCCGGACCCTCAAGTACGCCACCTCCAAGGACTTCGTCGAATGGTCCGAGGGCCGGTGGGTGGACTATGGAGACGCTCCCACCGAGCAGCTCTATACCAACGCCACCGTTCCCTATTTTCGTGCTCCCCATATCTACCTTTCCTTTCCCAAGCGCTTCGTCAATTGGAGGATTCCCCGGCATCTGGATCCGGCCCTTGCCGGCGAGTGGGCGGGACTCTCCGATGCCGTGTTCATGAGCAGCCGGGACGGGGTCCATTGGCACCGCTTCATGGAAGCCTTCATCCGGCCGGGAAGGGATCGGCGCAACTGGATCCACCGGAACGGCATCGTGGCCCGGGGCGTCGTCCCCACGGCACCGGGGGAACTCTCGCTCTATACGGTGCAGCATTACACCTATCCGACGGCCCACCTGCGACGCGTTGTGGTCCGGACCGATGGTTTCGCCTCCGCCAGGGCCGGCTATCCGGGAGGCGAGCTGATCACGAAACCGTTCCGGTTCAGTGGGGAGAACCTGATCCTGAACTACTCCACTTCCGCGGCCGGCTCCATCCAGGTGGAGATCCAGGACGTCAACGGCAACCCGGCGCCCGGACTCTCTCTGACCGAATCGGTCCCCATCTGGGGGGACGAACTGGAGGGGAAGGCGGGATGGATTCACGGAGGCAAGGTTCGTGGGAAACCCCTCCGTCGAGTCGCCGGAAAGACGGTCCGCCTTCGCTTCGTCCTGAAGGACGCCGATCTCTTTTCCTTCCGGTTCGAGTGACCGGAGCGAAAAAAAGAGAAAAAGGCATCTTTCTAAAAAGGGACAGTCCATTTCTCGCTGTCCATTTTTCGCTGGTTCAAGTTCCCTCGGTCGCTTCCGGAAACGCGAGGTTGGCTGTTTTTCTTGAGTTTTCTTCGCCGTTCTCGGTTCTGAATCGTTGTTGTCATAAAGGGGTACGAAACGATTCCCCCGCGAGTCCGAGTCCGATTGACCGAACCGAGGATCGTGGCCATGGCCCGAGCCGCACGGCACAAGAGCACAGAAGCCGCCTTCTATCACCTCACCAATCGAGTCGCCGGCGAACGCGATTGGTTCCCCTTTGAGAACCGCCAAGCCGGTCGCAAACTCCTGGACATGATGTTGTTCTATGTCAATGGCTACCGATGTCGTTTGGCCGCCTTCCAGATCATGGGCAATCACTTCCACTTCGTCGTCCATTTTGAGAAACCCCGCGCCTTGTCCCGCGACGAGTTGATGGACAGCGCCCACAAGCTTTATGGACAACAGGCAGAAAAGAAAACCGTCGATTGGACCGTCGCCCAGTGGGAGGCGTTCAACCAGCGTCTCTTTGACGTGTCGAAACTAATGCAGAACGTGGACGGGCAGTATGCCCTGTGGTTCAACCGCACGTTTGGACGGCGAGGCCATTTTTGGGGTGATCGTTTCAAGAACTCGGAACTCTTGGACAGCGAAGCCGTCCAGGACGCCATCCTCTATGTGGAACTCAATGCCGTCCGGGCCGGACTGGTCAAAAGGCCCGAGCAGTGGAAATTGGGCTCAGCCCGCTGGAGACTGCTCGGCAAAGATCAAGACCTGATTCCACTGGAGGAACTGTTCCCCTCGGATCCCGAAACCGATGTGTTCCGCAGTTACCGGGCTCGCTTGTACTATCGAGGGGCCGTCCCCACCCGGGAAAACCAGGCCGCGATCCCCCGGTGGATCCTCGATCAGGAGCAGCAACGAGGATTTACCCGTGCCGGAGCGTTTCGCCGGCGATTGCGATTTCTGACGGACGGATTGGCGGTCGGACCGGCAGAGAAGGTGGCGCAGTTGCTGGAGACCTATCGGCAACAAGGTCGATATCGGCGTCGCCGGCACCCCATCCCCCAATTGGGCGGAGTGCTGTATTCGCTACGGGAGCAGCGCTCGCACGCCTTCGACTCGTAGACTCGCCTGATCGCCGACCGTCGATTCTGCCGGCGCGGCACCGAACGACCCAGATCACCTGTCCCGTCCAAAGGACTGTATTGTCCTCCCAATGTGCGGTAAGTCCTTCGGACTTCCATCCATTTTCCAAGGGTTCGCTGCTCTTTTCCCAGGCGGGATTCTCAAGGATCACAACGCGTTCCCGCGTTCCCGCGTTCCCGTTCCGAATCCGCGCGCGCGTGTTTCGTGTTTGTTTGCGACCGTGTTTGTGTGCGACTGTCCCGTTCTGTTTCGAATCCGAATCGCGACTGTCCCTTTTTAAAAAGATGGGTAGCCCACCGCAAGAAACAGGGCGGGGCGAAAAAGGGGACGGTCTATTTTCTCGCGTATTTTCTCGAGACGCTGTTTCTCGCTTACGGTTGGAACTGAAACGAAAAGAGCTTGGCGTTTCGTATCAGGAAGCGGAGTTGCACCGGGCTTTCGGCCAGGTCCCCTAGTTCCGTCTGCCCCCGCCAGCTCATCGCGTGCTTCCCGGTCACCCGGGCCGGATCGGACTCGGCCAGCGTATAGCCCGGGATCGGATGGTGGTCGTTTCCGATGATCTCGACCCGGACCTCAGGCGGTCCCGAGCCGTGGTTGTGCTTGGAGGCCTCCAGGTTCACAACCAGCCGGCGTCCCTCGAAGCTGAGGAAACGGGTCGTGAGGACTCCGGGGTGGATCTTTCCGGCGTCCACGGACACGAACCCGTCCTCGCGAATCGTCGCCAGAGCCACGGCGAACATGGCCCGGTCTCCCTGCTCGTGGAGCGACTCGGATCCCCTCCAGTTGCCGCCGTAGTAGTAGATCCGAATCTCGCCGTCACGGACCATAGGCTGGTGAACGTAGATGGTGCTCTCATCGAAATCGCCTTTGTCGCCCACCTGCAGGAAGGGCTGGCGGTACGGCCGCTCGAAACGGATTCCGTCCCGGCTGAAGGCCAGTTGGGGGTAGTGGAGCGTATTGGTTGTTCGAAAGATCCAGGGCAGACCGATGTAAATTCCCTCATAGGCCATGACCGGCATGGAGTAGAACTCCGTGTCCGGATAGTCCAACTCGTCCTGGATCAGGACGTTCTGGTCCGGAGTCCATCGGGTCATGTCAGGACTCTCCGCCCGGCCGATGATCCGCTGCCCCCGGGGGCAGCCCCGGTGCAGGCACTGCTCCATGAACACGGCATAGACCTGCCGGATCGGGTCCCAGCCCATGTGTGACGTGGGTCCCCAGCGGCCGATCTTGGGGGCGGTGTCGATCACCGGATTATTCTCGTATGGCGTCCACTCGAAGCCGTCGGGCGAGTAGTAAAGGCTTTGCCGCATCCCCGGTTTCATTCCCGGCTTCCAGACGGTGGGAGTCGTGCCCTCAGACCTCATGGCCTTGTACCGTTTGGCGGGATCGGTTTCGTGCTCGTCCCGAAACAGGGGGACCAGGGTCCCGGGCAGCAGGATGTTGTTGTCGCGGGAGCCCTCGAACTCCACTTGGCCCAGGTTGGGCTTCTCCCAATGGATGCCGTCGCGAGACGTGGCGTAACAAAGACGCCAATCCTTCCCGTCGGCGTATTGCTTGTAACCGTAAACCTCCTCCGCTTTGCTGCGGACGGCCTGGCCGTCTTCCAGACTCCAGTCCCAGCGGTAAGGCCGGAGCCGGTCGGCGCCCCCCTTCTGGGACTCGAACGCTCCCGTGGTCCGATACCACATCCGGTAGATTCCCCGGTCCGGGTCATAGATCAACTTTTGGAGCCCAATGTAATGACCCTCCCAGGGACGGTCCTGCTTCAAGAGGGGGTTTGCCGGATGCTTGACGGCCGGGTTGAGGATCTGCTTGGCGTGGCTGAGGCTCTCGATGACGTAGCCGTCGATGAAGAGCTGCTTGTTTCCGCCGATGTGGAGGAGGCCCGCAGAGCCCGCCACTGCAGTCCCCGAAAGAGCAAGCCATGCCGAAAGGGCACTCGTAACGAACCGTGAGCCGGTTCCGGCCCTGGACGCGTATCCCCCAACATCTCTTTCCGACCCTCGAAGGCGCCTCTGCTGCATTTGTCTACCCCCTGCACCAAACTATGGACGTCTGAGAATGGTGTCAAGAAACTCGGATCGGGAATTGGGCACTACGAATTCGAGTGTGGCTTCGAACCCGTGTCTCTTGAACTGAACCCCCTGTCGGGCAATAATCGAAGCTCTGGAGAGAGGACCGGAATCGGAAACCATGAAGGAGATAAAGAAACATGCATGCAAGGCGATGGGAGTTTTGTGCGTTTTTCTTGTTGTTGCTTTCGCTCTCCTGTAGTGCGCCTGTCTCCGACGAAGCCGATTCCTCGGAGCCGCCTGCGGCCGACGAGACCGCGGCTGTGGCTGATGCAGGCGACAAGATAACCGCTGAGGAAGCGGCTGGCGACGCCGCGGATGCAACACCGCTGGAACCCGCCAAGGAACCCGACAAACCGAAACCGGAGCCGGTCAAAATGGACAAACCGACCCAGCCCATGAAGGGGCCCAATCCCGCTCTACGGAATCCCTCGCTGGCCAACCAGAAGGCTCCCGCCACCTTCAAGGCCAAGTTCGAGACCACGAAGGGGAGCTTCGTGGTTGAAGTGACCCGGGAATGGTCGCCTCGCGGCGCGGACCGTTTCTACAACCTGGTGAAGATCGGCTACTTCCGGAATATCGCATTTTTCCGAGTGATCGAAGGGTTCATGGCCCAGTTCGGAATGCATGGCGATCCCATGATCGGGCAGAAGTGGAGCGCCGCCAATATCCAGGACGACCCGGTGGTGAAGTCGAACCAGCGGGGCTACATTTCCTTCGCCAAGACCAACATGCCCCACTCCCGTTCGGTGCAGTTCTTCATCAACTACAAGGACAACGGGAGCCTGGACAGTTACGGCTTCTCCCCCTTCGGCCAAGTCATCGAAGGGATGGAGGTGGTGGACTCCGTCTACAAGGGGTACGGCGAGGGAGCTCCCTCGGGCAGCGGACCGAGTCAAGGGCGCATTCGCGCCGAAGGCAACAGCTATCTCAAGCGGGATTTCCCCAAGCTGGACTACATCAAGAAGGCGACGCTGCTGAACTGAGCGGCAGCCTCGCTTTTCCCCGCAGCCCTGAACTTCAGCGGCGGGCATCCTGGTATACTCTATTTCCCATGTTGACGGCCCGTGGCCAACGTCGTTACGGGCTGATCACGCTTCCGTGGCAAGTAGTCGCCGTTGCGCCGGTTGGAGGCCGCGACGGCTGTTGCCCCGGGTGGACTTCCACGACGGAGGTGTGTCGTGTCGGGCAATTTGAGCGTAGCCATCGTGGGTGCGACCGGGGCTGTGGGGCAGGAGTTCGTCCGCCTGCTGGCCGAGCGGAATTTCCCCGTGGGCCGTCTCAAGCTTCTCGCCAGCTGCCGCAGCGCGGGCAAGACCATTGAATTCCAGGGAAGGCCGCACTCCGTCGAGGAACTGACGGAGGAGAGCTTCCAAGACGTGGGTCTGGCCCTGTTCAGCGCCGGCGCGTCCATCAGCCGGAAGTACGCGCCTCTGGCCGCCGAGGCCGGCGCCACCGTCGTCGACAACAGCTCGGCCTTTCGCATGACCCCGGAAATTCCCCTGGTGGTTCCGGAGGTCAACCCGGAAGCCTTGAAGGGCGTGGAGTTGGGCAACGGCGGGATCATCGCCAACCCCAACTGCTCGACCATCATCATGATCGTGCCGGTGACGCCCATCCACCGTGCCGTCCGGGTCCGGCGCATTGTGGTGAGCACCTACCAGGCCGCCAGCGGCGCCGGCGCCGCGGCCATGGCCGAACTGGAGCAGCAAACACGGGAGGTGCTGGACGGCCAGTCTCCCACATGCGAGATCTTCCGCCAGCAGTACGCTTTCAACCTCTTCAGCCACGACTCGGGAATCGGACCCGAAGGGTACAACACGGAAGAGATGAAGATGGTTCGGGAATCCCACAAGATCTGGGGCGAATCCTCGGTGGCCATCACCGCCACCTGCGTCCGGGTTCCCGTCATGCGCGCCCATGCCGAGAGCATCAACCTGGAGTTGGAGGAGGCGCTGGATGCGGAGCAGGCCAGGAGCCTGCTGGCGAACGCTCCCGGAGTCTCGATTCTGGACGACCGGACCGGCAACAACTTTCCCACCCCGCTGGAGGCGTCGGGCCGGGACGATGTCTTCGTGGGCCGGATTCGCTCCGATATCAGCCGGTCTGGAAAAAACGGCGTCCACGGCCTGGACCTGTTCGTTTGCGGCGATCAGATCCGCAAGGGGGCCGCTCTCAACGCCGTCCAGATCGCCGAGCAACTCGCTGGAGACAGGACGCACGGGTCCGAGCGGAGAGTTGAGGTCAGCCTCAGCCGATGAGAGAACCGGAAGACGGGCGGAACCAATCGGTGGCGTCGACTCGGCGCCAACTGCTAGAGGGCCTGCTGGGACTGGGTGCCTTGAGCCTCATGGGCGGTTGCCGTCCCACAGCTGAGGGACCGCCGCCCCTGGAATCGACCAACGAGGACACCATGAAGCTTTCTCTATCGGCACGAGTGGCCGAATCCTTCAGCTCCAAGGAAAGGGCGGACCTGACACTGGACCAGATTGTCGGCCTGGCTCAGGAGCACGGCTACGCGGCCGTCTGCATGAGAGCCTCTCAGGTCGGCACCCATTCGCCGCAGGAGAGAGTCCAGGGAGCGGCTCGCTCCATCGCTCAGGCGGATCTGACCGTCTCCATGGTCACCGGTGATTTCGCCGTTCCCCGAAACGACGAGCAGGGGCCTGAGGGACTCCGCAACATCACGCCCTACCTGGACCTGGCCGAGGCCCTGGGTTCCGATCTGATTCGGATCTGCATGAAGAAGGAGGAGGATATCGAATGGGCTGCCCGCGCCTCGGACGAGGCCCGGGAGCGGGGAATCCGGCTTGCTCACCAGGCCCATTGCGCCAGCCTGTTCGAGACGGTCCAGGGGGCATTGGACGTCCTCCTGCGGGTCGACCGTTCCAATTTCGGCATCATCTACGAACCGGCCAACTGGTTCATTGCCGGCGAGGACTACGGAGCCGAGACCATCCGCCGGCTTGAGCCCTGGATCATGAACGTGTACGTCCAGAACCACCTCCTGACGCCTTCCGGGGTGACGGTCGTCGAGACCTGGGGCCGCGGCGGCGTCGCCGTGGACCACATCGGTCTCTGGGAAGAAGGAGGCGTCGACTTCGAGGAGGTCTTCCGAGGCCTCGAAGCCATCGGGTATGGAGGCTACGTGACCGTCCACCAGGCCTTCGCCGGTGTCATGCCCGTTGAGGAGGCGGTGGCCCGGAGCGCCCGGTATCTCAAGCCGCTGATGGGGATCTGAGCCCGTCCGGCTGTTCCGTTCCGAGCGGCACACGGTCGAGTTCCACACTATTTCCTGGCACAGTTCTCTCCCGCGCTCCGAATCTGGAGTCGGCCGTTGCCAGCCTTTTCTTGTAAGGTTGAGCGGATCGGTCCTCACCGCCGGGGGGTTTCCGTTTTGTGCTCCAAAGACGCCAACTCATCCGTATCCCCGCCTGACCTGCGGGCGGCACTGGAGGAGCATTTCGGCTTCACGTCGTTTCTTCCCGGGCAGGAAGAGACCATTCTCCATACCCTGAACGGCGACGATTCCATCGTGATCATGCCGACGGGCAGGGGAAAATCCCTCTGTTACCAGTTGACCGCGATGCTGTCGGAGGGGGTCGCAGTGGTGGTCTCCCCCTTGATCGCCCTCATGAAGGACCAGGTGGACGGGCTCGTGGCCCGGGGCCTGCCGGCCACCTTCATCAACTCCTCACTGACTTGGCGGGAAATGGACCATCGCATCCGGGGGTTGGAGCGGGGATCGTACAAGCTGGTCTACGTGGCCCCGGAGCGCTTCCGGAGCCGCCGGTTCATGGAGGTTCTGGAGCGCTGCACGGTTTCCCTGGTCGCCGTGGACGAGGCCCACTGCATCAGCCACTGGGGGCACGACTTCCGTCCCGAGTACCTGCGTCTGGGTCCGGTCCTGACCCTGTTTCCGCGGGCCCGGGTCATGGCCCTGACTGCCACGGCCACGCCTTACGTTCGTGAGGACATCCTGCAACAGTTGGGCCTGGGACAGGAAGACCGCCCCGAGCCCCAAATTCTGGTCTACGGCCTGGACCGGCCCAACCTCCGCCTCGTGGTCTCAAGAACGGCGAACCACCAGGCCAAATTGGACCGGGTGGTCGAGATCCTGGACGAATGGGAGTCCGGAATCGTCTACTGTGCCACCCGGAAACAGACGGAACGGGTCCATACCCTGCTGCGGGACGCCGGGAGGAAGGCGAGTCTCTACCACGCAGGCTTGCCGGACCGGGAGCGCCAAGCCGTCCAGGATCGGTTCATGGGGAAAGAGGATCCGGTCGTGGTGGCCACCAATGCCTTCGGAATGGGTGTGGACCGAACCGACCTTCGCTTCGTGGTGCATTGGGATCTGCCGGGCAGCGTCGAGGCTTACTACCAGGAGATCGGCCGCGCCGGGCGCGACGGGTCTCCGGCCCTCTGCGAGCTCCTCTACAACTACGCGGACGTGCGGACCCAGGAATTTTTTCTGGAAGCGGCCAATCCGGAGCCTTTTCTCCTGGAGCGGACCTGGAGAGTCGTGCGGAGAACCTGTTCCCAAGAGGAACCGCGAATCCAGTCGTTGTCGGCATGGACCCGGGAAATCTCTCCAGACACGAGCGAGTTGTCGATTCGGACCCTCTTCTCCATTTTGGAACGAAGCGGACTGATCCGTCAGGATCCGGCCCCGGGTGGTCAGATCGCCATCTCTCTGTTGGAGAGCACCGGCCGTGTCCGCTTGGACCGGGAGGCCTCCTATCTGGTGGAGAAGCGCCGCCGCGACCGGAGAAAGTTGACGGACATCCTCGGCTACGTCAATTCAACCCGCTGCCGGCACGGCTACATCCTGGGCTACTTCGGCGACCGGGAGGCGGCCGCCCAGTGCGAAAACTGCGATCGCTGCCGCCGCTTCTCGACGGGAGAGCTCCGGGAACCGACGGACGAGGAGTGGGTGGTGCTGCAGAAGGCCCTGAGCTGCGTGGCCCGCATGCAGGGCAGGTTCGGATTGGCCAAGGTGCTCCAGGTGCTGATGGGATCGAAGGCGCAGGAGATCATGAATCGAGGCCTGGACCGGATCTCGACCTACGGTCTGCTCAAGGGCCACGGGCAAGACTATCTGCGGGGAATCCTGGAAGAGCTGATTCGGGACGGATGCGTCCGCGTCTCTTCCGGGGAGTATCCCGTGATTTCCATCACGCCCCGGGGCCACCGCGTCATGTTGCGCCAAGACCCGGTGGAGCTCTCCTGGCCCGCTCCACGCCGAAAGCGGGCGAAGCCCAAGATCCAGACAGCGGGGCCCGGGACCAGCGGCCTGAGCTACGACGAAGCCCTGTTCGAGAGACTGAGATCGTGGAGGACGAGCCGGGCCCGCAAAGCTCAAATTCCGCCCTATACCGTCCTGCACGACGCCACCTTGAAGCTTCTGGCCGCCGTCCGGCCCCAACGGCTGCCCGAGTTGGAGAGTATCAAGGGACTGGGTCCGGCGAAGATCGGCCGCTACGGGGAGGAATTGCTGGAGATCGTCGCCCGGACTCAGTCGCCGCCGCCGTCGAAGACCACCTGACCGCCGACCACGGTTCGATGGATGCGGATCCCGTCGTCCGTCCAGGAAAACTGAATCAGGTTGGCCAGCTTTTCCGCTTCCAAGGCTCCCATCCGGCTGTCCCGGGAGAGGAGCCGGGCTGGATTCAGGGTGGCCATTCGGAGGGCGTCCCGGCGGGATGCCACTCCCATTCGGACCAGGTTGGAGACACCCTGGCCCAGGTCGGCTCCGGCCCCGGCCAGGTACGGTGTTCCGGCCAGGGAAATCCGGCCGTTGGCCGCTACCTCCATCTTTCCCCCAGCCGCCGGGTAGGTGCCGGGGGGCAGTCCGGCCTGGGTGATGGCGTCGCTGATGACGATGGTGCGCTCCACTCCCTTACACCGCAGAATGCACTTGAGAACCGAGGCGGGGAGGTGGTGCCCGTCGGCGATGACGCTGCAGTCGAGTTCGTCTCTGGACAGCTGCTCCCAGATATAGTTGGGATGCCGCGGAAGCAACGAGTGGGCTCCGTTTCCCAAGTGGGTCGAAAGACGGGCGCCGGCCGCGACGGCGGCGGCCAGATCGTCTTCCGAAGCGTTGGTGTGACCGATGGCGACCACGACGCCTGCGTTCACGAGGCGCTCGATGAAGGGGATGGCCCCCTCCAGCTCGGGCGCCAATGTTACCAGGAGGACTTTGCCTTCGGCGGCTTCCTGCATCCGGAGGAATTCGTCCCACGCGGGAAGCCGAACATGTTCCAGCGGATGGGCTCCCCGGGGGCCGTCCAATGCTGAAATGTGGGGGCCTTCCAGGTGAATTCCCAGGATCGAGCGGCGGATCAGGGGATCACGGCAAGCATCGGTGATAGCTCTTACGGAACCTAGCATCCGGTTCTGGGAGTGGGTCGTCACGGTGGGCAGATAGGCGCCAATTCCGGCGTGCCACTGGCTCCGGACCACCTGCGCCACCGATTCCGGCGAAGTCTCCGCTTCGTTGAACCCGTAGCCTCCGAAGCCGTTGAGCTGGATATCCAACAGGGCCGGAGCGATCCAGAGATCAGGCTCGGCGCGGTTCTCCGGCCGGACATTGATGATGGTCTCACCCGTCACGCGGACGGAGACGGGTCTTCCGGTCCAATAGTCTCGACCTTCATACCGGGTGTTTTCCATCTCGTCTCGTTTTCCTCCTGCGGGTCAACGGCACTCGATGAGGCCGCTCCCCGCCACCGGCCGGCAGACGTATGCCTCGACCTCCAACCCCTGGGCCTCGTAAAAGGTGTGGGTCAGGTGGGCCAGCGTCTGTTCCACCGCCTCGGTTCGGACCAGTATCATGGCGCAGCCCCCCAGACCCGCTCCAGACAGCTGAGCTCCCACGACCCCGGGCTGGGCGTCGGCCAGATCCACGATCCGGTCGATCTTCGAAGTTGAGCAGGAGTAGCTCCCCGGCTGCATCCAGAGTTCGGCATTCTCTCTCCTGGCGGGATCCGGGGAAAAGGAATCCCGAATCAGGCGATCCATTTGCCGGTCGTCGCAGGCCGGGGCGTGAGGGCGGGATCGGCCCAGGCGATGCCGGACGATTCGGTCGCCGTCGTGGCTGATCCGCATCATTTTTCCGATCCCGGAAAACTCGCGGTCGTTCAGGAGTCGTGAGAAGCGGTCGCTCCGCCGGCACTCGGTGATGCCGAAGAGGGCGACCCCTCTCAGGGGATATTCCCCCACGTCGTCGTGGGTCGAGAAAACCTCCTGGAGTCGACGCGCCTGGTCCGGCAACTGCTTCAGTAGCCTCCCGCGGTCGGTTTCTTGGGGCAGCTGTTTCAGGAGGCGGTAGATCTCGGCCCTGGACAGGCCCAGCTTCCTGGGTTCCAGATCCCTGAGGTGTTTCATGGATGCCAGAACGGGCGCATTCTTGCGCAACAGTATCTCGGCCAGGTCGTAGCAGGCCACCCGGTGATTGAAGGTGTGCCTGGCCTTGTGGCTCTTGGATACGGCGGCCTGGCTGTTGGCGATGATGACCGACAGCTCCGGGGGCAGGGCAATGGTCTCTTCGATCCGGAACGGAAAGAAACCGATCTTGCTGACCTTGTCCCGCTCGCCGCCTCGGATGGCGGCCTGGTCGGCGATGCCGCCCCGGGACCCGACGAACCATTCCCCCTCACCGCACAGGTCCACGAATTGCCGTGTGCTCAGAGCCAACTGGTTGAGGGCCACCGAGGCCTCCGCCATGGCCACCACCAGAGCGGAGCTGCTGGAGAGGCCGGCACCCAGAGGGATGTCCCCCCAAACCACGCAGTCCATCCCCCGCAACCTGCGGCGCGGATAGGCGTGCTGGAGTCTCAGCACCGCAGCCCGGGCGTAGTTGCTCCAGTCGCCCCGCGAGACGCTGAGAAACTGGTTGACGGTGTAGGAACTGATGAAGTCCATCCAGGCGAGCCAGTCGGTGTCCGGCAGCAGATCGCGGATGCGAAAGGTTCTTTCGGGAAATTCGTCCGAAGAGAGGTGCCGAAGACTGACGGTGTCGTCTTCCCGGGGAGATGCTGCCAGCAGGATCTCCCGGTTGATGGCCATGGTGTTCACGTAGCCGCCCCGGTGGTCCACGTGCCGTCCCATGAGGTTGAGGCGGCCCGGGGCCCGGGCCAGGACCACGGAACGCGAGGCGCCGTGACTTTCAACGAACCGTTCCAGCAGGCGCCGGCAGGCACGAATGCGCGGCTCCAGGAGGGCACCGTCAAAGCCGTAGACCTGGATCAGAGAGCGCCGCAGGGAGGCAGGCTTCCGGTCCAGGATCTCGAGCCACTCGCCGGCCGGTTTCAGACGGTCCGGGTCAATCCGGAGGTCCGCCTCCGCAGAACCGTCTCTGAGAAGCTTGCGCCGGCCCAAGGCCTCCTCGATCCGAAGCAGTTCCTCCGGGGTGTTGAATCCCATGAGGTCCTGGTGATCAGCCACCTCCAGGACCGAGGTGGTACCCCCGGTTTCCGCAACCTGCTCGACCGTGTCCGTCAGATAGAGCTCCTGTTGGGCGTTGTCGGCCGCGAGGTCCGACAGGGAGGCGTGCAGAGTTTCGGCTCTGAAGAGGTAGAGGGAGGTGTTGAGCAATCGGCTCCGGGACTCGACTTCGGCGCCGGAAATCTCCTGACCCGCGACCGTGATGGGGACCCCGGTCTCGGACGAACGGCGGATGTCGGCCAGCTCGACCACGGCCAGGGGGCGTGACTCAGAGTCCAGCAGGATCCGGCCGGCGGTGCTGTCCGGCTCCTTGTGGAGAGCCGCAAGCGTCAGGTCGGCGGCCTCTGCCCGGTGGCGTTCGATCAGGTCCCTCACCACTTGGCCCTCAATGACCTTGTCTCCCATGGTGATCAGGACGTCGCCGCCGGCACGCCGGTCGCGAAGGACCCGGGCGGCGCACTCGGCCGCGTGCCCCGTACCCAGGGCTTCGGGTTGGTACGCGAAGGAGACATCGGCGTGGACCCGGGTCACCGTTTCCATGACGTCGACGGCCCGCTGGCCCACGACCAGCAGAAAACGCTTCAGACCGGCGGCCTTGAGAGTGTCGATGATGCGAACGATGGCCGGGACGCCAGCGATGGGAAAACAGACCTTGTGGTGCCGGGAGGAGCCCATGCGCCTACCGTGTCCGCCGCAGAGAATGACGCAGCTGGTCTCCATCTCGCGTGTTCTTGCCGCTGGAATCCTACCAAGTCGGAGCGGCGGCTTTCCAGCCGGCGTCGTAGGGGCACCCCTTGTGTGGGTGCCCTCCGTGGCTTGCCGAGTCGATTGACACTCAGAGGGGTGTCCCTCAAACTCTCAGGAGACGGCGGGACCGGTTCCGGTTCCGGTTCAGAGGAGAGGTGGATTCATGGCGAATGGAGTCGGTGGGAGAAGGCTGTTCCTGGGGTGTTTCTTTGCGCTCGTGGCCACCGCGTTCGGATTCGTGGTGCGGGCCATGATCCTGGATGACTGGCGGGCCCAGTTCAATCTCAGCGGGGAACAGATCGGGTACCTGGTGGGAGCGGGGCTCTACCCCTTTGCCATCTCCATCATTCTCTTCAGTCTGGTGGTGGACCGGATCGGTTACGGAGTCTCCATGGTGCTCGCTTTCGCGGGTCACCTGGCGTCGGCCGTGATCACCATCTTCGCCGAAGACTTCTCGACGCTCTACCTGGGCACCTTCCTGTTCGCCCTCTCCAACGGGATCGTCGAAGCGGTGATCAATCCGGTGGTGGCCACCATCTACGACAAGCAGAAGACGCACTACCTGAGCGTGCTCCACGCCGGCTGGCCCGGGGGCCTGGTCCTGGGCGGACTTCTGGCCATGACCCTGGGAACGGGGGATACGCTGGGAGGACTTGCCGGCAATCTCTGGCAGTGGAAGGTGGGGCTGGTGGTGATTCCCACCGTCCTCTACGGGTTCCTGTTGCTGGGCCGGAAGTTTCCCGTCCAGGAGCGGGTGGCCGCCGGAGTCCCCTACCTGGACATGCTCCGGGAATTCGGCGCGGCGAGTTGCCTGATCGTCTGTTATCTGCTGGTGCAGGGCCTGGATCAGATCCTGCTTGTCAACCAGACTGCACTGGAGCTCTGGATGAAAGTAGTGCTGGTGGTGGCGCCGACGGCCGTGTTTCTATACTTCGTCCGCTCCCTGGGACGGCCGATGTTCGTGTTCCTGCTGCTGATCATGATGCCCCTGGCGACCACCGAGCTGGGGACCGACAGTTGGATTGCCGACCTCATGAGCTACGTGCTGGCCAGTCCCAACGCCGGCGCTCTGGTTCTGATCTACACCTCCCTCATCATGTTCATCCTTCGCTTCTTCGCGGGTCCCATCACCCATCGCATCTCCCCCTTGGGCCTGCTGGCCGTCTCGGCCCTCATTGCCGCGGCCGGCCTCTTCTGGCTGTCCGCCGCCGGCCAGGCCGCCTCCGTAGTCTTCCTGGCCGCCACGCTCTACGGCGTGGGCAAGACCTTCTTCTGGCCGGCGACTCTGGGAGTCGTGAGCGAGTCCTTTCCCCGCGGCGGGGCCTTGACCCTCAACGCCATCGCGGGGGTCGGGATGCTGGCGGTGGGGGTTCTGGGCGGACCCCTGATCGGCACCTTTCAGGACCAGGCGTTCGATCGCATGATGAAGCAGGAGGATCAGGCCCTGCACGCTCAGGTCATGACCGGGAAGCTGGGACTTCTGGGGCAGTACAACGCCTTGGACCAGTCCGTCCTGGGAGGTCTCGACCAGGAGAGCCGGGAGCGCGTCGGCAAGGTCGTGGTGGTCTCCAAACAGGGGACGCTGGCCAGGATCGCGGTGCTCCCCCTCGTCATGCTGGTTTGCTATCTGATTCTGATTGCCTATTTCCGCTCGCGGGGTGGCTACAAGCCCGAGGCCATCGGCCCGTCCGGCACCTGACCGGCATCGTCGTCCCGCGATTGTTCGCTCCTCGTCGCGTCCGGGCAGCCGGGCCGCGCAGTCCCATATGTTAAAATTTCCCCAAGCCGTCACCGGGTGTGACAGGCGCGGTCCGGCGGAGTGTGAGTTCCTGATTGAGGGGATTGACCGGAATCTTTCGAGGAGTTTCATTGCTGCTGCGAGCGGGTCTGATCTTGCTGCTCTTCCTGTCGGTCGCCGCCGCCGTCCCGGACCCACAGCAGATTCTGGAGAAGGATTTTTCCAGTTGGACCCTGGCTGAAGCCACCCGGATCCTGAACCGGTCTCCCTGGGCCCGAAAGCAGACCTATACCCGGGTCGTGGGAGGTGTCGGCAGCGGGATCTACGGAGAGAAGGAAATCTTCAATACCTTCTTCGTCCGGCTGCTTTCGGCCCCGCCCATTCGCCGGGCCTATGCCCGCATTCAACAGATCCAAAACGGCTACGATGAGATGACGCCGGCGGCGAAGAGCCGTCTCGATATCGGCATTGCCCCCGGTCTGAATATGGACGTGAGCCGTTGGATCGTGGTCACCATCAGCTTCCGGTCCAACAACCCCAACATGGAGCTCAGCGTGAAGCGTTTCTTCGATTCCCAGACGCTGGAGACCATGAGAGACCGGGCGTATCTGGCCACCGAGGGCTATCCACGCATCGAACTGGCCGCCTACTTTCCCCCCAGAGAGGAGGCAGTGGGGGCCAAGTTCGTTTTTCCCCGCCGGATCGACGGTGATCCGGTGGTTTCGTCGGACCAGAAGGAAGTCAACTTCGAGGTCAACATCCCGTCGGTGTACCGCCGGTTGCGCGTCAATTTTCCGGTTTCCGACATGTTGGTGGAAGGGGCGCTCGTGTTGTGATCCCATCCGCTCGCTCTGCAAGTCCTTCGTTCCGCAAGCAGAACACGCGTCATGGACCCCGGCACAGGATCGGGGCCGGTGTGTCTCGGGTTTTGAACTCGTTGCTCGTCTTTGGGCTCGTGATCGGCATCTGGGATCAGGGTTCGGCCAAGGCCAAAGCCAAGCCCAAGCAGGGCGAAGCCGCTTCCCAGGGGAGTGGCGCCGGTTCCGGGAAGAGCCCCCTGGATCAGATCCGCGACTACCAGATCCGACTGGCTCACGAAACGGCCGTCTCGACCTCGAGGCCCTCGCTGGCGGAGATGGTCAATCCGTTTCCCGCCAAACAGTCTGGGAGACTGAACGGCTCGGTGTACTGGTTTCACCGGAACGACAACCTTGACGCCCGAAACTTCTTCGACCCCGGAGGGCAGCCGCTCCCGGAGTACAAGAGGAACGAGTTCGGGGCCAGCCTGGGGGTTCGGGTCGGAGACAAGGTCAACCTGTTCGGCAGTCTCCGGAGCCTGCGCATCATCAAGGGTTCGACCCTGCTCTCACATGTGCCGGCACCGGAGATGAAGCTGGGCGATTTCAGCAGCCTCGGGACCCCTATCGACGATCCGGTGACGGGAGAGCCGTTTCCGGGAAATCAGATTCCTCAGAGCCGGCTGCATCCAGTCGCCAAGAATCTCTTCCGGGTCATTCCCGATCCCAATAGCCCGGACCCCGACCGGAACTTCGTCAACAACCAGCCCCGGGTGACCAACCAGGATACCTACCTCTTCCGTGTCGACTATACCGGCGACGACGATGCCAAGAGCTACCTTCAGTACTCGTTGACCGACGGTGACGGGAAGCTGGTTCATCCGCTCCCCTCCTTCGGTTGGAATCGCACGCTCCGCAGCCAATCGCTGAGCCTCTCCCACAACCGGACGTTGGGGACCCGCTGGGTCACCGAAGGCTCCATCGGATACAATCGCTACCTGAGCCTGAGCGTGTCTCCCAACTCCGGCCAGGTGGGTCTGGTGGATTCGATGGGGATTTCGGGACTGGCCGCTCCCGATGCCCTGACCGAAGGCTACCCGGACTTCGAGGTCACGGGTTACGCGTCCTTCGGGGATGCATCGTCTCCCTACAAATGGCTCAGCAATCGTTACTCGGCTTCGTTCTCCACCACTACGGCGCTCGGGGACCACACCCTGACCATGGGAACGAGCCTGACGCAACGCCAGATCAACGACACGCACATCGAGGGCCGCGGCCGCGGCGAATTCGAATTCAGCGGGTTCTACACCGGTGACGGGTTTGCGGATTTCGTTCTGGGTCTGCCCAGTGTGGCCTCCCGAACGGTCGGATCGGACAGGACCGACTTGCGCCGCAACCAGTGGCAGGGCTATATCCGGGACCGCTGGCGGTTGAGTCCGATTCTGGTGCTGACGGGAGGCGTAGCCTATCATTACGCGTCTCCCTACCGGTCCACCAGCGACACCATCTCCGGTTTCTTTCCGCTCCTGTTCGAGCCCCCGCCTACGGGTCGGATCGTCGTGGCTGACAGCTTCGAAGCCCGGGCTTTCGGTCTGGAGAGAGCGGGGCGGGGCGGACTGGTGTTCCCCGATCGCAACGACTGGGCTCCCCGGATCGGATTGTCCTACAAACCCTTCAGGACCAACCGATTGGTGTTGCGGGCCTCGTATTCCCTCTACTATTCGGTGGTGGGGAGTAATTCTTTCAGCCGCTATCTGGGGAAGAACTTTCCTTTTTACTACACGGAAAGCGCCCAATCCCCAGTGGATAGTCCCGATCTGGACTTGGCGAACCCCTTCGAGAACGTGGCGCCTCCCGAACTGGTGGTCCGGGGAATCGAGCCCGGGCTGAGGACGCCTTACGTGCAGGCCTGGACGTTGATTCTTGAGAACGACTTCCAGGAGGTGTGGCATCTGCGGGCCTCCTACTATGGAAACAAGAGAACCGGGTGGAGCCGGGTCCTCCCGGGAAACGTTCCCATGCCGGCGCCGGGTCCGATCCAGTCTCGGCGGCCGAATCCGGCATTCGGCCGGTTTCGGATCTTGACCGGTGCTTCTTCCGGGAGCAGCCACCGGATGAATCTGTCGGCGGAGCGGCGTCTGAGCGACGGCATGTCTCTCCGTTCCGCCTTTACCTTTCTCCGATCGCTGGACGATCGCTATCGGAGTGAACCGTCGAACCCTCGCAATCTGAAGGCCGAACGAGCTCCCAGCCGGGGGGTCCCCATTCGGCAGTTCTCCCTGAACTACATCATCGACCTGCCACCCGGAAGGGAGCGGACATTGGGTGCGGAGGGACGAAACCCGTTGCTGCAGCTGGTGGACGGTTGGCGGCTATCCGGCATCACCCGCATCCAGGACGGGACACCCTTCAGCGTTTTTGTGCCGGGAGACGGGAACAACGATGGGCTTGGAGGAGACCGCGCGGACCGAATTGCCATGACGCCGAGCGACCGGTTCGAATCCTCGGTGGACATGTGGTTTTCAGTGGACGACTTTGCCGAGCCGGCGCCGTACTCCTTCGGCAATTCCGGCCGGAACATCCTGAGACGCCCCGGTTATCATGCGTGGGACATCAGCCTGATCAAGCAGACCCGGCTGGTCAACGGAGATCTGGTTGAGCTTCGCGTGGAACTCTTCAACGCCTTCAACCAGGTCAACTTCCGCCAGCCCAACGCCGTGGTCGGGACGTCACTTTTCGGAAAGATATTCGGGGCTCACCGCTCCCGGGAGATCGAAGTCGCGCTCAAGTACTCTTTCTAAATGGCTTTATCTTCACTTGCCGTCTTGAGAATCTTCCGATCCTGGCTCCGGCAGACTCGGTTGTTGCTGTTTGTCCTTCTGTTCCCGCTGATTGCTGGCTGCGGCTCCCAGGACGCCGGGGATGCCGCCTCCGCGGCCGCCGACTATCCCCGGTTGCGCCGGGAGATGGTGGAATCCCAGCTCCGCTCTCGTGACATCTGGGACCGTAGGGTCTTGGAAGCCATGGGGAAGGTTCCCAGGCACGAATTCGTTCCCCAGGCCGTGAAACATCTGGCGTACGAGGATCACCCGCTGCCCATCGGTCTGGAACAGACCATTTCCCAGCCCTACATCGTCGCTCTGATGACTCAGTTGGCGGACCCGCGAAAGGGTGCCCGGGCCCTGGAAATCGGAACCGGGTCCGGTTACCAGGCAGCCGTTCTGGCGGAGCTGGTGGATCAGGTCTACACCATAGAGATCGTCCCCGAGCTGGCCCGCCGGTCGGCGGCACTTCTGAAACGTCTCGGCTACGAGAACGTTTTCGCCCGGGCGGGGGACGGCTATCTGGGGTGGCCCGAGGCGGCGCCCTTCGACGTTATCCTGGTGACTGCCGCGGCCGGCCGGGTTCCCGAGCCCCTGCAGGAGCAACTGGCCGAAGGGGGCCGCCTCGTCATTCCCGTGGGTGATCCGGGACGGGTCCAGAAGCTGCTCCTGCTGACCAAGGAGGAAGGCAGGATCCGCCGCCAGAACGTCCTCGCCGTCCGTTTCGTCCCCATGACCGGGAAGATCCAGGAATAGCAGTCCGTCACGGCGCCGATCCCAGGCGCCTCCGGTAATAGTAGTAGACGGGTAGCCCGGCACAGACCGTGCCCACGCCGGCCAGGGATTCTCGGGGATGGGAGAATGCGACGCTGGCCAGGATTGCGAGACTCGTCAAGACGAAGATCCAGGGCAGGACCCGCTGCAAGATCCAGGCCCCGCGGCTCGAACCGGGGTCGAGAGGCGATCGGAGCAGAGCCGAGACCGTCACTGCCGAAAAGAGGATGACCACGAATCCCGAAAACAGCAGGATCTGCCTCAAGGTCCCCATCCAGACCAGAGCCAGGGCGATGCCGCTCTGGAACCAGATGGCCTTCAGGGGGATTTTCTTCTGCAGGTGTACTTCGCCCAACCAGGAGGGAAACAGCCGTTGCCTGGCCATGGCGAAGTAGATTCGGGGACCCGCAATGGACATGGCGGTGACGGAACTCAGGATCGAGACCAGAATCAGTAAAGTCACGATCCATTCACCGGACGGCAAAACCGCCGAAGCCGCCAACTGGGCCACGGCCACCTCTCCCTGCAACCGGGCCAGGGGAAGAGCCGTCAGATAGGCCAGATTCACGCCGATGTAGAGGATGGTGACCAGTGCCGTCCCCAGCAAAAGGGACCTGGGGAGGTTGCGGGCCGGATCCCGAATCTCCTCGGCGATGTAGGCTGCAGCGTTCCAACCGCTGTAGGAGAACATGACCAGGACCAGTGCCGAGGCCACGGGGACCAGCGTCGCCAGGTCCCAGGCGCCGACCGGATCCAAATCGTGGAGGACGCCGGCCCTCCGGGTGTTGAACAGCACGAGGCAGGTGAATGCAGCAAGCAGTCCCAGGTTCAGCAGAGTCACCGTGGAATGGAGACGGGTTCCGAATCTGAGCCCCAGGGAGAGCAGAGTGGTGACCGCCAGGAGTACCAGGGTCGCCACCGTTTGGTTTCCCACAGGTGCGGCTGCAAGGGGGAGATAGGGTTCCAGATAGATGGCGAGTCCCAGCGACGCTGCGGCCACGGGCCCCGAGAATCCGATGATCAGGGAAGCCCAGCCGGAGAGGAATGCGACCAGGGGCCCGTAGACCGGGTAGAGGAAAGCGAACTCGCCGCCGGCCCTGGGGGTGCGGGCCCCCAACTGGGCGTAGCAGAGGGCTCCGGTAAGCGACAGCAGGCCGCCGGCCAGCCAGATTCCGACGAGCCAAGGAGAATTCCCGATTTCCTGGGCGATGAGTCCGGAGGTGGTGAAAATTCCGGTCCCGACGATGTTCCCCACCACCAGGAACATGGCGGAAGCGAGACCGATTTCCCGAAAGAGCTTCATTCCAAGCTTGCCGCGGCCGGGACCGCCGGGGCCGGCCGCCGGCGGCGTGTGCCGGGCGGCATCAGGGTCCCACCAGCTCGGAGACCACCTGGTCCATGGCCTCCTGGCTCTGGTAGTTGATCAGGCGCCGGAACACCGTCCCGGAGGAGTCCAACAGAAAGAGTGTAGGGAAGACGTTGATGTTTCCGAAGGCTTTGTGAGCCTCCGGGGTCAGATGGAGGTTGGGAAAGGAGACCCCGTGCTTTTTCAGGTATTCGATCCGTTCCCGGTCGTTCACCGTCAACTCCAGGACCCGGTCGGCATTCAGGCCCACCACCCGGAGTCGATCGTCTCCGTACCGCCGGTGGAGGGACTCCAGGATAGGA
The DNA here is from genome assembly GCA_965231825.1 of Acidobacteriota bacterium. Classification (GTDB taxonomy): domain Bacteria; phylum Acidobacteriota; class UBA6911; order RPQK01; family JAJDTT01; genus JAJDTT01. The sequence goes on from OZ246889.1 coordinate 2,269,274, forward strand.
GAAATGCGGGAGCACGGCGGACAGCCGGTGAACCAGAAATAGAGGAGGACGTTGGACCCTCTCAAACTCCCGCTGGACAGCCTCTTCCCCTCCAGGGTCAGCAGTTCGAAGTCGGGTGCGGGTCTTCCTGCCCAACCGGTGACGCGGACCGGGCTGCCGTGACGTTCAAGAAACGCAGCCAGACCCCGGAGGTGGACCCTGGTGATCTCCCCGGTCCGGTCCCGGTCGAACATCTTGGGGACTCGGGCGTCGATTTCCATGACGGTGAGCAAGAGTCCGACGGATTGAACGCTCACGCCGAACCGTTCTCCGATCTGCGCCCGCTTTGGGGGCTCGCCGGTCCGCTTCAGCTCGCTCTGGACGAAGGCGGGAATGCGGAACAGGGTCTCGAAGAGCTTCCCAATGAACTCCTTCTCCTCATTGCTGAAATGGGGGTCGTTCTGAAGTTCGGAGAAGCTGACGCCGGTTCCTTGGCGAAACATGTCCTGGATGGCGTTCAGGACCCGGGTCTCGATCTCGGAAGGGGCGGGTCCGAGGGCCAGCAGGAGGATCAGAGGCAGGGACTTCATCATGGTCACACCATCCGGGGGTTCAGTTACCTGGCTGTCAACAGGATGACGGAGACGACGGCGCCGAGGAGGACCAGAAGCCCCGCCGGCATGAAGCGCCGACTTACATTGAGGCGATAGAGGGACAATACCGTCAGTCCCAGAACCAGCCAAAGTGGCAAATCTGCCGGGAATGCTCCTTCGGCGCCGGCGAAAAGTGCCGAAAGGATGAGAGCCACTCCGAAGAGAAGTCCCAGGATCAGGGAGGGAATGCTGCGGGCCTTGAGATACCCCATCAGCCCTCCCAGGGCCACCAGGGCTCCGTAGATGACTACGGCTGCGTCGGGAAGATTCATTTTGCCAGCCTCACGAGGCCGCCCGTTGGTTTCTCGCCATGCGCTGGCGCCGGGCGAGCACCAGGGACCAGACGGCGGTGACCAGGAGGCCACCCGACTCGCTGAGTTCCTCCTGACGATAGTTCAATGTCCCCTCCGGGAGCGTCGTTCCCACATAGAAGGCCGCCAGCAGGCACGCCAATGCAAAGAACTCCACCCAGGGCTCGGGCAGGCTCCTCCCCGTCCAGGACATCCAGGACCAAAGAGCCGCCAAGCCGTAGACGGGCATCCAGAGATAGAGGTCGGGATCGTTGTACTGAAGAATCGCGGCAACGGAATAGAGGATGAGCATCACGCGGCTCAGAACCCTCATTCCCATGGCGCTACTTCCGCCACCGGCTTCCTCCTGCGATAGCCGGCAGAAAATGGACTTCGCTGCCGGTTCGCAGGCGGGCCCGCAGACCCTCGGGCGAAATCACACCGTCGACCGAAACCGCAACGCCGCTACGCAGCCGACCGCCCTCGCGGAGACGGTCCCCGATTCCGGGATACTCTTGATCCAACTGATCGATAAGTTCCCGAACGGTCTGTCCACGAACGTCGACCTGCTCCCGGCCATCCGTGAGCTCTTGCATCGGCGGGGGAATCCAGGCTGTCGGCATGGAATTCTCGTTAGACCCTCGGTTCGAAGCCGGGCGGCAGTTCAACCCGACCCGTTTCCGTTCTTCTCCAGGATCGCCTTCAATACCCTGGGTGGGCTCATGGGCAGGTCCCTGAGCCTCAACCCCGTCGCCTGGTAGACGGCGTTGGCGATGGCGGCCGGCGGAGGCACGATGGGAACCTCTCCGACTCCGCGCACGCCGAAGGGATGTCCCGGATTCGGCACCTCCACGATCTTGGTGTCGATCATGGGGAGGTCCAGGCTCGTCGGCATCCGGTAGTCCAGAAAGCTGCCGTTCAGGAGCTGGCCCTTGTCGTTGTAGACGTACTCCTCGTTCAGAGCCCAGCCGATGCCCTGGACGGCTCCGCCCTGCATCTGACCCTCCACATAGGAGGGGTGGATGGCCCGGCCTGCGTCCTGGACGACCGTGAATCGGAGGATTTCGACCTTTCCCGTGTCCGGGTCCACTTCCACGTCGGCAATCTGGGTGCAGAACGCACCGCCGACGCCCTTGGGGTCGACCGTGGCCCGGCCTACGATGGGTCCGCCGGTCTCGTCCATCTTGGCGGCCAGATCGGCGAAGGAAATGCTCCTGCCCGATCCGTCGGTAGCCACGTAGTCTCCGTCGCGAGCCTCGACCTGATCCTCCGGGATCTCCCAAAGGACCGCAGCGCGCCCGAGCATCTGATTCTGAATATCCTTGCCCGCTTCGTAGGCCGCATAGCCGGTGGAGAAGGTGACTCGGCTGCCTCCGGTCACGTCCGTGTAACCGACGGCATCCGTATCCGCGACGATGGGCCGGACGCTTTCGGCCGGAATGCCCAGAACCTCGGCCATCTGCATGGCCACGGAGGTTCGGGTGCCGCCGATGTCGGTGGAGCCCTCCACGAGGCTCACCCTTCCGTCCGGGTTCACGCTGGCGTGAACGCTGGATTTGAGTCCCACGTTGAACCAGAATCCGCTGGCCACGCCGCGACCCCGGTTGGGTCCCTCCAGCGGTGCCGTGTAGTGCGGGTGTTCGCGGGCGGCTTCGGTCGTTTCCACGCATCCGATCCGCGGCCAGACGGGCCCGTCGACTCGCCGGCCTCCCTCGCGAGAGGCGTTCTTGAGGCGGAATTCTATGGGGTCCATGCCCAACTGCTCACAGATCTCGTCCACCACCGTCTCGGAGGCGAACTCGGCATGGGTCGCTCCGGGAGCCCGGTAGGCGGATGACTTGGGCTTGTTGACCAGCACGTCGAACCCGTCGATGATGCCGTTGGGAAGGTTGTAGGGAGCGAACACGCACATGCAGGCCGCGCCGATGGGCGATCCCGGAAAACCGCCGGCGTCGAACGCAGCCCAGAAACTCCCGGCGGTGAGGGTCCCATCCTTCTTGGCGCCCATCTTGACGCGCATGAACGAAGCCGGCGTCGGACCGGTGGCCTGCAGGACCTCCTCCCGCGTCATGAGGATCTTGACCGGCCGGCCGGTGGCTTTGGACAGGAGCGCCGCCGTCGGCTCCAGATAGGTGGCGATCTTTCCGCCGAAGCCTCCACCGATCTCGGTCGGCACCACCTTGACCTGGGAGATGGGAACTCCCAGGATCTCGGAGGTCTGGGCCCGGCTGGTGAAGGAGCCCTGGGTGCTGAGCCAGATGGTGAGCTGGCCGTCGGAATTCCAGAAGGCCGTACAATTGTGGGGCTCGATGTAACCCTGGTGCACGGTCTGGGTGGTGAATTCCCGCTCCACCACGACATCGGCTTCGCCAAACCCCTTTTCTACGTCACCCAACTTGAAGTGGATATGGTCGGCGACGTTGGTCGGCTTGTCGCCCTCGGCCCCGAAGGCCTTGGTGCGGAGGCTCTCGTCCAGGAGCGGCGCCCCGTCCTTCATGGCCTCCATGACGTCCATCACAGGTGGAAGGACCTCGTACTCCACTTCGATCAGGCCCGCTGCTTCCTCGGCCAGATGCGGGTCGGTGGCCGCCACTGCGGCGACGGCGTGTCCCTCGTACAGAACCTTGTCCCGTGCCAGCACGTTGAGAGAAAGATGCCGCAGGGGCGCCGCCGCCTCCCCCAGGTTGGCGATCTTGTCTCCCGGATCGGGCAGGTCCTGACCCGTGACCACCGCCTTCACGCCCGGCAGGGCCAGCGCCTTGCCGGCATCGATGGAGACGATCCTGGCGTGAGCGTGGGGGCTGCGCAGGACGTTGCCGTGCAGCATGCCCGTCAGGTACACGTCGGCGCCGTATTCGGCCCTTCCGGTGACCTTGTCCACTCCGTCGTGGCGGATGGGACGGGTGCCGATGACCTTGTACTCGGACTGGGTTTCCGGTGCGGTTTTGGATGCTGTAGCCATCTTGACTCCCCTTCGGTTAGCCGTTGCCGTTGGTCTGCGCGGCAGTGTCCAATACGGCTCGAATGATCTTGTCGTAACCTGTGCAGCGGCAGAGATTTCCTGCCAGCCACAGGCGAACGTCGTGTTCGGAAGGATTGGGATTCCGGTCCAGAAGGGCCTTGGCCGCGATGATGAACCCGGGCGTGCAGACTCCGCACTGGAGCGCGGCGTGTTCCAGGAATTTCTGCTGCAATGGGTGCAGATCGCCGGATTCCGACGCCATCCCCTCGATGGTGGTGATCTCGGCGCCCTGAATCTCGCCCGCCATGACCACGCAGGAGTTGACGAGACGCCCGTCCAGGATGACGCAGCAGGCGCCGCAGTTGCCGTTGTTGCACCCTTCCTTACTGCCCGTCAGTTGGAGAATGTCGCGCAGGACCTCCAAAAGGCTGTGGCGCGGCTCGCACAGGAACTCGGTGGCTTCGTTGTTGATCCGGGTCTGGATGTGTAGCTTCTGGTCGGCGGTTGTGACGCTCATGAATTCGACTCTCCTCTGGCTCGGGCGACGGCCTTCACGAGTGTCCTGCGGGTCAGGACGCCGGACAGGTGTTTCCGCTGCTCGATGGTTCCCCGCATGTCGCTGATGGGGCGGGCCGCCCTGCTGGCCGCCGCGGCCGCCTGGTCGATGACGGCGTCCGAGACCGGACTTCCCGACAACGCCTCGGCGGCTTCCTCCACCAACAACGGGGTGGGCGCCACTGCGCCCAATCCAACGCGGCCGGAGACGAAGGTATCGCCCGCGTCGTTCAGCACGACGGCCGATCCCGCACCGACGACGGCGATGTCCATCTCGTTTCGCGGAATGAATCGAAGATAGTGCGCCCCGGAGTTCGGACGAGGGGTCGGGATCCGCAAGGAGACCAGCAACTCTCCCCGTCCCAGGACGTTGCGTCCGGGAGCGGTGCAGAAACTCTCCACCGGCACTTCGCGCTGGCCGTCCGGACCGGCGATCACGCACACGGCTTCGTGGGCGATCAGAGCGGGAATGGTGTCCGCTGCCGGCGAGGAGTTGCAGAGGTTGCCGCCGAAAGAAGCGCGGCTCTGGATGGCGGTCCCTCCCACCAGCTCGGCGGCGGCCACCAGACCTGGGTAGAGGGATGCCACTCGCGCGTTCTCGTAGAATTCACAGCAGGGGACCGCGGCCCCCAGGACCAGTCCTTCCGCTGCATCGTGAGTCAGTTGCCGGAGCTGGGGAATCCGCTTGACGTCCACCATCAGGTCCAGGTCGCGATGGCCCTCCCTCACTTGGACGATGATGTCGGTTCCCCCGGCCAAAGGACGGGCGCGGCCGTCGTGTTCGGCCATCAGCGCGACTGCCTCCTCCAGCGTTTCGGGGCATGCGTAACCTAGTGCCTTCACAGTGTTGTCTTCTCCTCTCGTCTGTGGGGTAAAGTCATCCCGTTCGACTACCTGAAATCCGCGTGGTTCGATCCGGAGAGGCCATTCTACACCGTCAGTGACCCTGGGTGCAGAAGCCCTGCGCACTCCCACTCATATCCAGCAAAAACCTCCAAAAGTCAACTCCAAATTGCCCCTTGTCCACACCCGCCGAGGGATTCCGGGGATTCACCGTCCCGGCATGCGCTTTCGGGAACAGGGGATGTCTATAATGCGAGTGCGGTTCTGCTTCGGTTGGCGGCGGTGAAAGCGCCGCGGAGCATGGGGGCCGGGGTGGTGTCCGGCGGACCGAATGAAACGTCGTGCTTACGGGCCCGTAAGGGATCGATGAGCAACCCGGTCCGCCGAAGTGGGGCGCCGGCCGGACTCCGGGAGAGTTCTTGCTACGGGCAGTCGTGAGGGACGGAATGGACATTCATTACCTGAAGTGGCGTCAGGGCGGGCAACCTCGCCGGATGGCATTGCGGAAGAAGGAAATGTTCGTCGGGCGCAGGTCCGATTCGGATATCGTCCTGACCGATCCCTATGTCTCGCGGCGGCATGCCCGGTTGGTGCGGCAGGAACGGGGCTACACCGTCATTGATCTGAACAGCACCCACGGGACCTTCGTCAACGGAAAGCGCGTCCAGAAACGGGTCCTGGAGGCCGGTGACAAGATCCGGATGGGCCCCGGCTCCAGCGAACTCAGCTATATGGAATCCCAGGAGAAGGACGGGACCGGAACCCTGAACCTGGAGCAGTCCGTCCTGCAACTCTCGGCGGTGTTGCCCCCCGTCGCATCGGCCGCCTCGGATCTGGAGAAGATCTCCCACATCCTGGATTTCCAATATCAATGGGGCCAGACATTTTCGGCAGACCGGATGTTGGGGCAACTGCTGGAGTCGGCGTTGCGGGTGAGCGGAGCGGAGCGGGGTTTTCTGCTGACCTTCTCCGGACAGAAGTTCGACTACGTGGTGGGGATGGACCATCGGGGCGAGCGCCTCTCCGAGAGCGAGTTCAGCACCAGCCATACCGTGGTCGAGCAGGTGGGCCGACAAGGGGAATCGCTCCTGATGACCGAGGGCATCGACCAGGAGTTCGCCTCCCAGGAGAGTATCGTCAACATGCGGCTTCGCGCCGTGGCCTGCATGCCCCTGAAGTGGATTGCCGACGACGGAGACCGGCCGGCTGTTCGCGGCATCCTCTACCTGGACAGTCGCAAGGCCATGCACATGCTCAGCGGCCTGGATCAAAAGATCCTGACCCGGCTGGCCTTGGAGGCCTCCAACGTTTTCGAGAAGCTGGAATTGATCCAGAGCCTGGAGGAGCGGAAGCGGGTCCAACAGGAACTGGTCCTGGCCCAGGTGACTCAGCGCGCTCTTCTTCCCCAGAACCTCCCCGGTTCCCGGTCCTTCAGCGTCCATGCCTCCAGCACGCCGACTCGTTACGTCGGGGGCGACTACTACGACTTTCTCGATCCCGAGAGCGATGATCTGACGGGCGTTCTGGCGGACGTATCGGGAAAGGGTGTCCCCGCCGCGTTGCTGAGTTCCTTCCTTCAGGGGGTCCTGGAAGTTGGATTCGGCTCCAGCTTGTCTTTGGGTAAGGCCGTCACCGGAGCCAACAATCACCTTTTCCAGAAGACTCCGAGCAATCGTTTCGTCACCCTTTTTCTCTTCCGGGTCAGACCATCGGGCGAGGGGAAGTACGTGAGCGCCGGCCACAACCCCGCGTACCTCTATCGGGTGGCGACCGGCGGGATCGAGGAGCTGTTTCCATGCGGCATGATTCTGGGCGCCTTCGAAAACATCAACTACGAGTCTGTTCCATTTCGCCTGAACGTCGGCGATATACTCGTCGTATATTCAGATGGGGTGACTGAGGCCATGGATCTAAACGGAGAAATGTTCGGAGAAGCGCGTCTGATGGACGTTGTCCGGGAATCGGCGGCGTCCGGAGGGGCCGCGGTGCAGGAGGCCATCCTGGCGGCCGTCCGGAGCTTCATGGGTCAGGCCTCGGCCTACGACGATCTCACGGTTTTGGTGGTGGAAAGACTGGACGCCGGAAATGCCTGACGACCTGCTCGGCAGCTACGAGATCATCGGACCTCTCGGTGCCGGGGGGATGGGCGAGGTCTACCGCGCCCGGGATACGCGCCTCAACCGGCAAGTCGCCATCAAGATCCTCCCTCCAGGCTACGCCGAGGACTCCGAACGCCTCTCCCGTTTCCAGCGGGAGGCTCAAGTGCTGGCCTCTCTCAATCACTCCAACATCGCGGCCATCTACGGATTCGAGGAGGCGAACGACCAGAAGTTCTTCATTTTGGAGCTGGTTGAAGGAAAAACATTGGCGCAGCTTCTGGAAGACGGTTCGCTGCCTTTGACGAAAGCCGTGCGTTACGCGGTGGAGATTGCTCGAGGCATGGAGGCCGCCCACGAAAAAGGGGTTATCCATCGGGACCTGAAGCCGGCCAACGTGATGGTGACTCCTGAGGAAGGGGTCAAGGTTCTGGACTTTGGCCTGGCCAAGGCGATCGACGAAAGTTCCGAGTCTCTGGATCTGACCCATTCTCCCACCTTGATTGACGAGAAGACCAAAGAAGGGCGGATCCTGGGCACGGCTCCCTACATGAGTCCCGAACAGGTGGAAGGAATACCCCTGGATCCGCGAACCGACATTTTTTCCTTCGGTTCGTTGCTCTACGAGATGATTGCCGGCCGCAAGGCCTTTCCGGGGAAGACTCAGGCGAGGGTGCTGGCGGGGATTCTGGAGAAGGAGCCCAATCCCCTGGGAAGGCGGGTGCGTGGCGTTCCCCAGCAATTGGAATGGGTCGTGTCCCGCTGCCTGCGGAAGGATCCTGAGCGGCGTTTCCAACACATGCGGGACCTGCGTCTCGCGCTTGAAGATGTGCTCCAGGAGTTGCAGAGCCCCCGGCGGTGGAGACGCCGGGTTTCATCGTTGAACCTCTGGCAGTTCGCCGCCGCCGGCCTGGCTCTGGCGACGGTTCTGTTCGGAGGGCTGTGGTGGGGAACCGCCGGGGACCCAGCCAGGCCGATGCGGCCACCCGTGCTGACCCGGGTGACGTCGGTTTCGGGACTCACGGTCGATCCGGCCATATCCCGCCGGGGACGGCTGCTGGGGTATGCGTCGGACCGGAGCGGCGAGGGAAACCTGGACATCTGGGTTCAACAACTGCGCGGGGGCGGCTCCCGGCGGACTCGGGACCCGGCCGACGACCACCAGCCTTCCTTTCATCCCGACGGGACGAGAATGGTGTTTCGATCGGAGCGGCGCGGAGGAGGCCTCTACTGGACCACGACCCTGGCGGACGAGGCCGGCGCCCGGTTCATCGTCGAGCGGGGGCGCCGCCCCAGGGTCTCACCCCAGGGCGACCGCATCGCCTACTGGACGGGGCGTGTGGGCGCCGGCTTCAGGCGAGGTTCCCTGTTTACCACCGGCTGGAGTTCAAGCCGTGCCCGGACTCAACTGGCGGAGAGTTTCGCGGTTGCGAGTCATCCGATCTGGTCTCCCCGGGGGGATCACATCGTATTCCTGGGCTGGGAATCCTCCACACGCCACGAAGACTTTGACTGGTGGATTCTTCGGCTCGAAGACGGTGATATCCGGAGGCTGGGTCTGGCGGCCAGGTTGCCGCAGGCTGGAATATCCGGCTTGGTGATCCCCGGGGTCTGGGTGCCCATCGACAACTTCATCGTCTTCTCCGCCCGCCGGGGAGACAGCGTCAACTTGTGGCGCGTGGCCATTTCTCCCCGGACGATGTCGCTCGAGGGCGAGCCCCGGCAGATCACGTCCGGCGTCGGCCCCGAGCTGGAGCCTTACGCGGTTCTGCCGGGCCGGATCGCCTTTTCCTCACAGATGGAAAACCTGGATCTCTGGAGTCTGCCCATCGACGCCGATCGCGGACGCGTGCCGGAGGGGGCGCGCCTGCAGCGGCTCACGCAACATGCGGGAGAGGATTCCCATCCCTCCCTGTCCGCGGACGGAAGTCTGATGGCCTTCGAGTCAACGCGTTCCGGGAATCGGGACATCTGGCTCATGGAACTGGAGTCGGGCACGAAGACCAACCTCACCGAGAGTCCGGGAGACGAACGCCGTCCCCGGATTCGGCCCGATGGAAACCAGGTCGCCTATAGTTCCGGGGACGCCGATTCGGAGGACCGGGGCATCTACCGAATGGAGGCCCGCAGACAGACCCCCAGGACCTCGGTCTGTCAGGATTGTGGCCGGCCTTTGGACTGGTCCTCTCAGGGAGACGAAATTCTGGTGGTGGACCGGATTCGAGGGGGAAATAGGTTCCGGGTCGATCTGCTGGACGTGACCAGTGGGAGGCGGCTCAAGCTGCTGGAGCATCCCCTATACAGCGTGGTTCAGGCCAGGCTCGACCCGGCTGACCGATGGGTCGCATTTACCGTGGTCGAGGATCCGCTTCAGGCCAGAATCTATGTGGCTCCCTTCCGCCAGGAAGAGTTCCACGAGAGCTCGGGCATCGCCCCCGAGCGATGGGTGGCCGTTTCGGACGGACAGGACCGGGACGGGATGACCGGCTGGTCCCCGAACGGAAAACTCCTGTACTTCATCTCCAACCGAGGGGGAGCCCGCGGTATCTGGGTGCAAGAGCTGGACCCGGTAGACAGACGGCCGGTGGGAGATCCCAGATTGGTCTGGCATTTTCGCGAGACCCGTCTGTCGCTGGCAGGTGTCTCGCCCAGCTCGCTGAGGACCAACGTTTCCCGGGACAAACTCGTTTTCACTCTGAAAGAAAGGATGGGAGACATCTGGATGGCCCATTTCCCCTTGGAGGAGGAGCAGTTGATTCGGCCGCCCTGGAGGCCGGAGGAGGAGCGGATCCTCGACCTGTATCCCTACCGCCGCCGTTGAGGAGCGGCGACTTTTTTGTCGCCGAAAAGGGGGGCAGGGGGGACGAAGTCCCCACTTTACAGTCCCTCACGGCCTCCGAAAAAGTGCGGCCGAAAGACGGAGCGACTGAAAATGGGCTTTCCTTTGGAGAATCTCCAATGGCAATGATAGGACTCCTGCTAATTGGCCTTGTATTCGTGCTTACGGGCTGCGGCCCAGAACAGATTCGAGACCCCCGCGTCTACTTCGAAGACTTCGACCAGGGAAATGGCGGCTGGTACGCTGACCGGCACTACGCGCTGCCGGTGTGGGACGGCGTGGCCTATTGTCACGGCCCCTGGTTTCTGGATTCCAACCACGCTCCGCCCGGAGCGGGATATCTCCACCTGGTGATGTGGCTGTACACGGACGGGAGATGGTACGAGCATCCCACGGCGGCCAAGCGCCTGCCCTATACCAACAACTCGTTCGTGGAGCAGGGCTACTCCTCCCGTCTGACCAACGCCCGGATGACGGTCCGCCTGCGGGGAGAGTTGCAGGCCCGGGGAGCCGAGCTTCTACTGCTGGCCCAGTCCGAGACGGACAAGACCACGGCCAACATGGTCCTGACCGGACAGCCCTTCCGGGTCACCCGGGAGTGGAGCGAGCAGACCGTGACCCTGGCGCCCGATCCCGGCCAGTGGACCTGCCTGGGTTCGCGTCACGACCGGACTGAACTCTACGGCTGCGACGACATCGAGAAGGTGCTGGAAGACGTGAACATCGATCTCATCTTCGTCCTGTTCCCGTTGGAGATCGTCCCGCTCGAGGAAGGCATGACGGACCTGCACACCCCAAGGGCGGGCGCCGACTACCCCGTGGATCAGGACCGCCTGCCCAAGGGTCTGATCATGTTCGACTGGGTGAAGATCGAATATTGAAACCGGCTCAGGAACTCCAGACCCGCTGGAAGAGCCTCAGGGCGTTGCCGCTGAGAATCCCGTCGACGTCTTCCGCGCGATAACCCGCATCGGACAGGACGTTTGCGAAGTTGGCGACGTCCGCCATGGTGTCCACATCCTTGGGCGTCATCTCGGCTCCGAATCCGCCGTCCATGTCGGTCCCGACGGCGACGTTCTCCAGCGAACCGCCGGCCAGATCGCCGATATGCTCGATAATGGGGATGAACCCGTCCATGCCGTACTTGCCCCCGCTGCCGTCGATGGCCGGCCGGTTTCCCCATTCGATGGCCGGGTCGATGAAGCTCTGGCAGAATACCATGCCGATGACTCCACCCCGCCGGATCACCTCGCGGATCATGTCGTCGGTGAGATGACGCTGGCCCTTGATCAGGGCCCGGGCGGAGCAATGGGTGGCACAGATGGGACCGTCCCAGATTCCCAGCGACTCCCAGACGGCCTGGTCGGCCATGTGGGTGATGTCCAGGATGATCCCGGCCTCACGCATGGCCCGGTAGAGCGCCGGGGCGGGAGCCTTGAGTCCTCCCTCGGTGCCCGTGCCGTGGATATAGGTGTTGTCGCCGAAGTGGGCCGGCCCTACCACGCGCAGTCCCGCATCCCACCAGAACTCCACGTCGTCAGGATCGGCGATGGGGTCCGCGCTCTCCATGGAGAGGACATGGTAGAGGGGCGTGTCCGGCTTCGGATCCTTCCACGCCTCAATGGCCTCTTCCAGATCGGTCCAACCGTGCACCGGCTTGAGGTGGCCCCGGCGGGCCATGGCCTGGTAATAGGCCAGGTGGCCCCGTCCCATTCCGATGCACTGTTCCTGGGTCCGCAGCCCGTCCTTCATGCGCCCCGATCGAGTCTGGGTCCGGGACATGATGGTGCTCAGAATGACTCCGACGCCACCTTTGCGCAGTTCGGGAAAGGTCGTGGTGCAGGTTCCGCAGGTGTGGCCGGGAGCGACTTGGGGAGGTTCCCGCCGTTCCTGCTCCCGGACCTGTTCGGCCGTCAGAGTCAGGTCTCGATTCCAGTAGAGCGCGTCCCAGGCCAAGTCCAGATGCAGGTCGACGATCAGTGGTTTGCTCATGGCGCAAGGATAGCCGGGTTGCGGGACGGAAAACAGGGGATGGCGCTCAGTGTCTAATCGGCTGGGCCTTCAGGAAAATGAAGCGGAGACACCTGATGACATTGAAAACAGGAGGTTCCAACATGTACATCAGCGCAATTCATCCCGAGCATCGAGTGGAGGCTCGCGTCGCGTCGGCAACGATCCCCGCGAGGCTGAATCAATATAGGCGCTCCAGTTCTTGCCTCGGGGACGTCGGGTGAGTTGTTCCCCCTCCTTGATCGTCCCGACCTCGGAGACTTCAGATCGACAGGCTGCCGGCAACCGGACCGCTTGACTTCGACCGCTCCAGAACACCTTGGCGATTCTCCGATAATCTGGTGTTTTCTTCATAGGCGGTCGCCGTCCACAAAGCCATCTCATGATATATGCCCTGCGGTATGGATTTCTTCCGGTGGGTCAGCGTAAACTGAAGCTCAGATTCATGTTTCCGGTGGACGCCGGGTTGCTGTGAGGAGGATCTCTCATGTCCAGTCTCTCTGATCTGTTTCCATTCGCTGCCTGTCTCGTTCTGGTGCTCCTGGTGGCGGGAGCCGTCAGCCTCGAGGGGGGCGAAAAGGCCGCGCCCGCACTCGACTTCACCCTGAAATCCCTGGACGGCAAGGACGTGGATCTGAGCGCGTACAAGGGCAAGGTCGTGATGATCGTCAACACTGCCAGCAAGTGCGGACTGACGCCGCAATACGAGCAGCTTCAGGACCTGCACGAGAAGTACTCGGGACAGGGCTTGGCGATCCTCGGATTCCCCTGCAACCAATTCAAGGGCCAGGAACCCGGCACCGACGAAGAGATCCGCAAGTTCTGCAGCGCCAACTACGGAGTCGAGTTCGACATGTTCTCCAAGATCGAGGTCAACGGAGACGGCGCGGCGGATCTCTACAAGTACCTCAAGTCGGTCTCGACCGCCCCCCAGGGGCCCGGCGAGATCAGCTGGAACTTCGAGAAGTTCGTGCTGGACCGGTCCGGAAATGTCGTGGCCCGATTCCAGCCCAGGACGCGTCCCGACGATCCTGCAGTCGTCGGCCTCATCAAAAGCAAGCTCTCCGAACAGTAGAATCAAGCGCCGCGGGAGTCTCTGCGCGAGGTCCGGCGGGATAGGGTGAGGGCTTGGCGGGCGGACTGACGGCTGTCGACTGGACCATCCTGCTTCTCTACGCCCTGGGAACCGTCTCCCTGGGCTACTACTACGGCCGCCGGCAGAAGACGACCCGGGAGTACTTTACGGGCAGCGGCCGGATGAACCCGATTCTCATCGGGTTCTCCATGTTCGCCACGCTGCTGAGCACCATTTCCTATCTGGCCGTCCCCGGGGAAGCCATCTCCAAAGGGCCGGGGGGGTTGCTCAACTTCCTGGCCTATCCCTTCGCCTTCCTGATCGTGGCCTACGTCATCATTCCCGTCTACATGAGGAGCCGGGTGACCAGCGCCTACGAGCTCCTGGAAGACCGGCTGGGTCTGAGTGTCCGGCTGTTGGGATCGGTGCTGTTCCTGCTGGTCCGCCTAATCTGGATGTCCCTCCTGATCTACCTGTCGGCCAAGGCCATGACCGTCATGATGGGCGTGGACGAGTCCTGGATCCCTCTGGTCACGCTCCTGACCGGGCTGGTGGCGGTTCTTTACACGTCTCTGGGAGGTCTCCGCGCGGTGGTGATCACCGACACCGTCCAAACGCTTCTCATGTTGGGCGGCGCCTGCCTGGCCATCGGCCTGGTGACCTGGAACTTGGGAGGCTTGAGTTGGGTTCCCACCGGCTGGCAGCCCCACTGGGACGTTCAACCCCTATTCAGCTTCGATCCCGGAGTCCGGATCAGCATCCTCGGTTCCATTTTCTATGTCTTCGTCCTCACCGTCTGCACCGCCGGAGGCGACCAGACCATGGTCCAGCGCTTCATGGCGACCCGGGACGCCCGCGCGGCCCGCCGGCCTACCTGACGCACCAGATCGTGAACGTCGTCATCATCGTCTCCCTCTGGATGGTGGGATTCGCCCTGTTGGGATTCTTCCAGGAGTTCCCCGGAAATCTGCCGGCAGGGATCGAGCTCACCCGGAACGGGGACGACGTCTTCCCCTACTACATCGCTTACCTGCTGCCGCCGGGCGTTTCGGGACTGGTGGTCTCCGCCATGTTCGCCGCGGCCATGTCCAGCATCGATTCCGGAGTCAATTCCATCACGGCGGTCGTCAGCAGGGACTTCCTGGCGCGCTTCGGCAGGCTTCCCGAGAGCGAACGGGGGCAAACCCGCATCGCCAAGATCCTGGCCTTCGTCATCGGAGGCATCATCGTGGTGGGCAGCTCTTTCCTGGAGCAGGTGCCCGGTAACATCTGGGCGGTCAGCAACAAGACGTCGTCCATTTTCGTGGCGCCCATCTTCGGGCTCTTCGTCTTCGCCTTCTTCGTTCCCTTCGCCAAGCCGGCGGGTGTCTGGGTGGGGACGGTTCTGGGTGTTGCGGCCGCCGCATTGACCGCGTTCTCCGGACCCATATTCGGAATGGATCCGGTCACGGGAGAGGACCCGGTCAGCTTCATGTGGGTGGCGCCGGTGGCCCTGACCGTGGACCTTTCCGCCGGGACGCTCATCAGCTACTGGCAGCACCGGCGGCGCCGGGAGACGGTTGCCCTATAACGACCAGCGGGCTTGGCGCAGAACCGCCCGGGGCGAGCTTGCCAGCTTCTCGTACCAGATGCTCAGCAGAGACCTGTCGTTCAGTTCGACCGTGGACGGATAACCCAGGTCTCCCGAGTGGCCGTCCGCCGAAAGCGTGACCGGTTCGGACCAGGAACGGCCGTTGTCGGCGCTCACCCGGGCCTGGTTGCCGTAGGGCCGGCGCCGGTATCCGTAGGTCATGACCAGCCGGTCGTCCCGGAGCCGGAGCAGGTGGGAGGGGAGGCCCCAGACCCCGATGGGATGGGGCATCGACCAGGTCCGGCCGCCGTCTTCCGATTCCGATTGCAGGGTCTCCCGTCCGTTCGCGTCGTTGTGGTTCCGGATCTGGATGATGAGCGTGCCGTCGGCAGCCTCGATGCCGTGCAGCTCGTGATAGTTGTGCTGGCTGTCTCCCGGACGGACGGGAATCCCGCCGGCCCAGCGCCAGCTCTTGCCGTCATCGGCGGATTCGCAGGCGCCGATCCGGCCTTCTCCATGTCCGAACTGCTTTCCCGGGTAGAGCAATCGTCCGTCGGAGAGCTGAATGGGACCGTGGGGACTGTTGATGGGGACCCGGTAAGGGGCCGACCAGGTGTCGCCACCGTCGGCGGAGCGGAGCATCCACCCTCCCAACAGGGCTTCCCGGCGGTGGACCGGGATCCGGGCGTGGGCGGCCTGCCAGCGCGCCAACTTCTCATCCGGCCAGGCCTCTTCGCTCCCCGGACTCTCGCCCTGGACCCGGGCCAGAAGGTTCTGGTACGCCACCGAGGTGAAGGTGGTGACCAGCAGGCTGCCCTTTTGGGTTTCCAGGACTCCGGCATCCCGGTCGTCGAGGGGGCCGTCCATCAGGACCCGGGGCCAGGTCCAGGTCCGGCCTTCGTCATGGGATCGCATCAGCTCCACCCATCCGAAGGGGCAGACGTGGCCTTCCCGCCCTCCGGAGCAGACCAGGAGCAGTTCACCACTGGAGCGCCGCGCGACGGTGGGCCACCCGTGGTAGAGGTGGGGACGGAGACTGACCACCGAGGTCTCTTTGACGGCGCCGGCGCGGGCACGGCGGCCGCTGGAGAGCGCACTGATGGAAGTGACGGTGGCGGCAGTTCGGATCATCTCTCGTCGATTCATTTTCATGGGTATCCTGGACTCCTGGGGTCGTCGGGCCGGTACGTGCGGCCACACTCCCTTGCGTTTGGCCGGGATGGGTGGCCGGTCGAGGACCGTGATGGCGTTTGACTCGGGCTGTTAGAGTATCCGCGGGTTGGGGGCGGCTTCAAGATCGAGGCCGCCGGATCCCGCCTCGGTTCAGTAACGAAGACCATACAGGAGGTAGAATGTCGGATCGCATTGACTCTTCCAAGGCAACCCGGCGCCTAGCCACGCGGGCCGTCCATGCCGGTGAGCCCGAACCTCGAATCGAAGGGGCGTTGAGCATACCCATTTTCCAGTCGTCCACCTTCGAGACCGCGGGCGAGACCGACTATCATGCGGTTCGCTACGTCCGCTGCAACAACACCCCCAATCACCATTCCCTCCACGCCAAGCTGGCTTCGCTGGAAGCGGGTGAGGCGGCGGTCGTCGCCTCCAGCGGAATGGCCGCCATCACCACGACGCTGTTGACGTTGCTCTCACATGGAGACCACCTGTTGGCGCTGGAGGGACTCTACGGTGGGACTCACACCTTCGTCACTCGTGACCTGGCGGAATACGGGATCGGTCACGACCTCATGGACGGCAACCGTCCCGAGACCTGGTCCGCTCTCTTGAAACCGTCCACGCGAGCCATCTACGTGGAGACCATCACCAATCCCCTGATGCAGGTCCCGGATCTGGAGCAGGTGGTTCGATTCGCCCGGAAGCACGGCCTGGTCTCCATCATCGACAGTACTTTCGCCACGCCCGTCAACTATCGGCCCCTGGAATCGGGTTTCGACCTCGTCGTCCACAGCGGCACCAAATACCTCAACGGTCATTCGGACCTGGCGGCCGGGGCCGTCATCGGATCCGGAGAGTTGGTGCGCCGGGTGACCCACAAGTTGAATCACCTGGGAGGCGTCCTGGACCCTCATGCCTGCTTTCTGCTGCAGCGCGGGATCAAGACCCTGGTTCTGCGAGTGGGCCGGCAAAACGAGAACACCTTGGCGTTGGCCCATTTCCTGGCGGCGCACCCGGCCGTCGACGCGGTCAACTACCCTGGTCTGGAGACCCATGCGCAGCACGGCCGGGCCCGGAAGCTCTTCTCCGGCTTTGGCGGGATGCTGAGCTTCGAGGCGCGGGGAGGGATCGAGGCGGCCGACCGGTTATTGGGTCGTCTTCGAATCCCCAAATCGGCTCCCAGCCTGGGAGGCGTGGAGACCCTGATCACCCGTCCCGTGACCACCTCCCATGCCGGCGTGCCGGCCAAGGAGCGAATCAGGATGGGAATCTCCGACTCGCTGGTGCGGGTTTCCGTAGGCATCGAAGACCCTGGGGACCTGCTGGAGGATTTCGAGCAGGGTCTGGAAGGAATTTCGTGACGGCGAGGATCGTACGCCGGCCAGGTGAGGTGTTCGGCTGCCGGTGATGACTTTTGCCGCGGCCTGTCAGTAGACTGGAGTCGCCCAATCGCATCAATAGAATCAGGAGCGCGTCTATGAAGTCCGTGGACCAGCGATACTATGACGACCATCCCGGGTCCCTCCGCCTGTCCGGCGGAGGACGCCGCGCCTTTCCCGACGGCGCCACACACGATTCGCGTTGGATCACGCCCTTTCCCCTCTACATGACCCATTCCGAGGGGGCCTACAAGTGGGACGTGGACGGGAACCGGTACATCGACTATGTCGTGGGGCATGGGGCGATCGTGCTGGGACATTCCCACCCCGCCATCGTGGAGGCGGTCAGGGATCAGATGGGGCGGGGAACCCATGTCGGAGGCGCCACCGAGTTGGAAATCCGGTGGGCCGAGATCGTGAACAAGCTGGTGCCCTGTTCCGAGAAGGTCCGTTTCCACTCGTCGGGGACCGAGGCGGACCTGATGGCCTTCCGGCTGGTCCGGGCCTACACCGGACGGGAAAAGATCCTCAAGTTTCACCACCATTTCCATGGCTGGAGCGACTACGTCGTCCTGAGTCCCGAGGGCGAGGCCGCCGGTGTCCCCCAGGGGACGGCAGGAACCGTGGTCCAGGTGGCGCCGGAGATCGGCGAGGTGGAGCGGGTCCTGGACCGCGACCGGGACATCGCCGCCGTGATCCTGGAGCCCACGGGGGCGTTGGGAGGTCTTCTGCCCGTGACGCCGGGATTCTTGCGCCAATTGAGGGAGGTCACCCGGAGAGCCGGCGTGCTTTTGATCTTCGACGAAGTGATCACCGGGTTTCGCGCCTCCCTGGGAGGAGTCCAGGAACGCTACGGGATCACGCCCGATCTGAGCACCCACGCCAAGATCCTGGCCGGCGGCCTTCCCGGAGCCGCCGTCGTGGGAAAGGCGGAGATTCTGGACATGATCCAGCACCGGGGCGATCCCGAATGGGATGCCCGGCGCCGGGTTGCCCATCCCGGCACCTTCAACGCCAATCCTCTTTCGGCCGTCGCCGGAGCCACCTGTTTGGAGATTATGGATCGGGGGCCGGTCAACGAGACCGTCGACGCGATGACGGAAAGGCTCAAATCGGGGCTCACTCAGGTCCTGGAGCGACTGGGAATCCCGGGGTTCGCTTATGGCCTCTCATCGGGACTGTTCGTCGCCCTCGGCGTCGAGGGAGAGTGGGATGAAGAGAACGGCTGCACCGTTTCCGACGCCACTCTCAAGGCCGCCAACGATCCGACCCGGGCCGGCGTTTTGCGAAAGGCCCTCCTGAACGAGGGGGTGGACATGCAGGGAGGCTGGAGCTGGCGCCTGACCGCGTCCCATACCGAGGAGGACGTGGACTTCACGGTGGAAGCCTACGAAAAGGCGCTCCGGGCGCTGATTCGGGAGGGTTGGCCGGTTTCGGGGGTCGCAGCCGCGGAGACGGCAGCCCGGTGACCCGATCCTGAACGCGGACAGCTCTTCAACCATGACACGGTTGGTCGATTTCCTCTTCGGCGTCCGCAAGGAGGAGGTCAGACTCGCCGCGGTCCTGTTCTGCGGCTACGGCCTCATCCTCCTGACCTATTTCTTCCTGAAACCGGCGAGGGACAGCCTGTTTCTGGCCGGACCCGGTCCCAACAACCTTCCCGTGGTCTTCGTCCTGATCGCCCTGGTGGCTCTGCCGGTCACCCTCCTGTACGGAAGACTGGCCCGGATTCTGGACCTGGGACGCCTGATCAAGGCGACCAGCGCCGTTCTGATCGGCTGCCTGCTGCTCTTGCGTTGGCTGCTGGCGTTGGAGATCTGGTGGATCTACTACGCTTTCTACGTCTGGGTCGGAATCTACGGAATCCTGACCACGTCGCAGTTCTGGCTCTTCGCCAATTCGGTCCTGGACTCGACCCAGGCTCGGCGGATATTTGGGGTGGTGAACCTCGGCGGCATCCTGGGCGCCATCATCGGAGGCGAGACGGCCAGCTTTCTGGTCGGGGTCGTGGAGGTCTCGACCCGGGACCTCCTGCTGTTCTGTGCCGGTTTCCTGGCCCTGTCGACCGTGCTCCTGAACCGGGCCGGAGGCCTCGGTCGAACGGCCGGCCCGCCCGCCGCAACGGCGGCCCCACTCCAGGAGCCGGTGCGGAGCTCTCTGCGGGAAGTGCGCTCGATGCTCCGGGACCACCGCTATCTCGCCGGTATCGGGGGCCTCCTCTCCCTCACCATGTTGGTGGCCACCCTGGTGGACTTCCAGTTCAAGACGATCGTGGTCGAGGCCTATCCGGATCAGCAATCGCTGGCGGTGTTCCTGGGTAAGTTCTATGGGCGCCTCAGCATGGTGTCGTTGTTGCTGCAGACGTTTCTGACCTATCGGCTGATCCGGTTCTGGGGCGTTGCCGGGGCGACCCTGTTGCTCCCGTTGGGGCTGTTGCTCACGTCGGTGGGGATGCTGGCGGTCCCCTCGCTCTGGGGCGCCGTCCTCTTGAGGGGCATCGACGGCAGCCTCCGCCCCTCCGTCGACAAGACGGGCAGGGAACTGCTCTTTCTGCCGGTTCCCTTGGAAGTAAGAAAGCGGGCCAAGGTGTTCATCGACCTCTTCGTGGACCGCTGGTCGCGCGGCCTGGCCGGGGGGCTGCTGCTGGTCCTCACCTCTTTCCTGCACTTCCCGGTCAGCTGGATCAGCGGAGTGGTCATCGTCCTGGCGGGACTCTGGGTAGTGCTGGCCCTGGTCCTCCGCCGCGGGTCCGTCGAAGCCTTTCGCGGCCGCCGGTCCAGGCAACGGGTCCTCCAGTGGCCGACACTCTTGGTTCGGAATCGGCGCGACTCCTTTTTGGGGAGCGCCGGCGCCGGAAGATAGGTGGCGGAAGGCTCCGGCGCGATACGGAGTCGCCGGCAACTTGCCTTCTCTCGCCGTTGCGGATACAACCTGAATCATCGACCCCATGCGCGCTCACTATTTCCAGCACGTTCCCTTCGAAGGTCTCGGTTGCATCCGGCCCTGGTTGGTCGCCGCCGGGTACGAGGTGACCTGTACGAAGTTCTTCGAATCGGCAGATGTCCCCGAGCTGGACGACATCGATTTCCTCATCGCCATGGGCGGCCCCATGAGTGTCAACGACGAGGAGGAGTTGCCCTGGCTGGTTGCGGAGAAGCGGTTCATCCGCCGTGCCATAGAGGCGGGCAAGCCGGTCTTGGGGATTTGCCTCGGCGCACAGCTCATCGCCAGCGCCCTGGGCGCCCGGGTCTATCCCAACGATCTGAAGGAGATCGGCTGGTTTCCCCTGCGTGGAATCGACGGAGGCGCGGACAGCTTCCGGTTTCCCGAAACCGTCCAGGCGTTTCACTGGCACGGCGAGACCTTCGATCTGCCACCCGGAGCGGTCCACCTGGCTCGAAGCGCCGGCTGTGAAAATCAGGCCTTCCAGATCGGGAGAGCGGCCATCGGCACGCAGTTTCACCTGGAGACCACTCCGGAGGCGGCCGAAAAGCTGGTCGTCAACTGCCGGGCGGAGCTGACCCCCTCCAGATACGTGCAGTCGGAAAGCGAGCTGCTGGAGGCGCCGGCCGGCAACTATCGGGCCGTCAACGGACTGATGCTGGAACTGCTCTCTTTTCTGAGAAACGCTACGGACTAACCTGGCCCGTTCCCGTCCTCGGACAGGTTCCGGCTCTGTTGCACCTGCAGGCTCCGAATCCATTCCCGGACCAGCCGGACTCCCTCTTCATCCACCACGTTGGAGGCGATGTGGGGCATGCGGCCCAGGCCCAGCATGGCCATGCGGTGGGGGATGATGGAGCGTTCCGGATGCCCCGGGACCACCAGACGGGGCTGGTCCAGTTCGAATCCGCCATGGGCGGCCAGGGTGTCGACGATGCCGGTCTGCTCCAGCGGCATGGAGCCGATCAACTGGAAGTCGGCGTTGCCGCCCCCCCACTTCACGTGACAGTGGGAGCAGTTGGAGTGAAGGTACGCGCGCGCCCGCAGTTCGGTCTCCAGATCGGGATTCTGGTAGTCGACGAGCCGTCCCAGCTGCTCCGGCGCAGCCGGTAGCGGCTCGGTGAAGACGCCCAGATGGTCCAAGGTTCGAAGCTGGTTGGCCACCACTCCCCCGTAGTCATGGTCCTTGTTCATCTGCAGGGTGTTGATGCCCAGGACGTACTTGGCGGCCGTGGTGTGGCAGAGGGTGCACTCGGCGCGGCTGGGGAACCGCCAGGTCTGCTCGACGGTCCCACCGTCAGCCTCGCGTATGGTAAACCCCCGGTTCAGGCCCTCGCTTTCCAACAGATTGGCGTCGGTCTGCTCCTCGTTCCAGACGTAGACGTAGCCCTTCCAGACCTGCGCACCCACCTCGTCGGTTCCGGGAATCCGTTCGTGGTGCAGGAGCCGCGTCTCCAACCGCCTGAGGCTGTCGGGGTTCCCCCTCTCCGTTTCCAGGGAGAAGGTCTTGACCAGGACGGTTCCGTCGGGAAACTTCCAGCCCGGGGGGACTCCCGGCGCCGGCTGCGGGTAGACCACCGTGTCGTACTCGATCTGCGACATTCCCGGCAACGCGATGTAGCGTTCCTTGGCGGCATGGTCCGACCAGAGAGGCGCGTTGACCGAATACGGGATCAGGCCCGGAGCCGGAGTCATCTTTTCGGTGGAGCTGAACAGGCCCGTCTCGCTCAGACGCCGGGGGAATTCGGCCGTCCGACTGGGGGATTCAGGCCGCGGCACCAGGCGATGGAGCTGGCCGCCCATGAAGTCCACGAAATAGACTTCCTCCTGCTGGTCCTGACCGATGGCGACGATCCGGAGCAGGGTGTCGGCCAACTGGCGGTGATTCTCGACCCGGACGCCGTCGTAATCGAGGGACCAGATCTTCCCCGTGTCGTAATCCGCGTAGATGTAGGCGCCGGCCAGCGGTTGCAGGCGCGTTCCCTGGTAGACGTAGCCGCCCGTGATGGACCGGAAATCGGTGTGGGAATGCTCCACCAACGGGGGCAGGATGGGTGTGGGGCCCAGGGGACGATCAGGCCGGAAGGGATGGGTTGCTTCCATGACGCTCCAGCCGTAGTTCCCTCCCTTCTCGATGATGTGGATCATCTCCCAGAGGTCCTGTCCGATCTCTCCGGCCCAGAGGCGCCCGGTCTCGGGATCGAAGCTGAACTTCCAGGGTTGCCGGAGTCCGTATGCCCACACCTCCGGCCGAAACCCCGCTTTCCCAACGAAAGGATTGTCCGGCGGAATCCCGTACTCGATCCCGGCGTCGTCACGGTCCACGTCGATTCGAAGAAGGGATCCCACGAGATCGTCTGGGTTCTGGCCGGTCACCAGACTGTCGGCGATTCCGCTGGCGTCGCCGGTGCCCAGGTAGAGGTACCCGTCCGGACCGAACCGGATGCAGCCCCCGTTGTGGCCGCCGGAAGGCCATTTGAGAAGAACCTTCTCGGAGTTACGGTCGGCGGTGAGGGGTTGGCCCGGATTCACCTGGTAACGGGAGAGTTGGCTGCCCTCCGGAACTTCCTTCAGGGGATCGTCCACCTGGCTCACGAAGAAGTATCGGTTCTCCTGGAAGCCGGGGTGGAACTCCAGGCCGTAGACGGTCTTCCCGACGTCCAGCAGCAAATGCTTCTGGGTGACGTCCGGACGATTTTCGAAGACGTAGATCTTGCCGTAGCGCTCGGATACGGCGATGAGGTTAGTGCCGGGAACGACGGTCATCTCCAGTGGTTGCTCGAAGCGGATCTCCGGAAACGCGACCTCCGTGGTGTAGGGATCGGGCGGTTCCGGCGTGCCGTGGACCCGCGAGGTGGTCCATGCTTCCCGGTGCTCGATGCCGACGGGAGCCGGATCCGACAGCGGCGACCAGAGGATGATCCCCGCCAGGACCGCGGCCAAGATTGCAGCCAGCAGAACTTTTCCGCCCATGCCGAACTCTCCTTCTAGAGCGTCATGGCTCCGTCGATAATCACCGCCTGGCCGGTCATGAAGACAGAGTCGTCGGAGGCCAGGTAGAGGGCCAGCGCCGCGATCTCCTCGGCTTGGCAGAGGCGGCCCAGGGGCTGGCGGGCGATGAAGTCCTTCCTGGCCTGCACCGGGTCTGCCGCCGTGTTGATCCGGGACTGGAGGGACGGAGTGTCCACCGTCCCCGGACAGATGCAGTTGGCGCGAATCCCGTTGCCGACGTAGTCGACGGCCAGGCTCTTGGTGAGGCCCACCACGGCCGCTTTGGAGACCGAATAGACGCCCCGTTTCACGACTCCGGAGAAGCCGGCCACGGAGGCGGTGTTAATGATGTTTCCCGAGCCCTGGCGCAGCATGATGGGAAGCGCATGGCGGCAGGTCCGGAACATGCTCTTGACATTGAGGTCCAGGGCCTGGTCCCAGTCCTCCTCCGTCGCTTCCAGCAGCGTCCCTTGGTGCACGAAGCCCGCGTTGTTGAACAAAATGTCGATCCGGCCCAACTCCCGAGCGGTCCACTGGACGGCTTCCCGGCACCGGGACGAGGAGGTCACGTCGACGCACCGGCCGTGACAGGCGAGCCCCTGATCCCGAATTTCGCCCACCAACCGGTCCAGTCCCGCCGCGTTGAGGTCCAGCGCTACGACAGTGGCTCCCTCCGCGGCGAAAAGACGGGAAGAGGCCTCTCCGATTCCAGCAGCGGCCCCGGTGATGATGGCGACCTTGCCCTTCAGACGCATGTCAAACGCCATTTCTATCACCCGGTTCCGAAGCTTCGCAAGCTGCCTGGGGGCGCCCGCCAAGTTGCGCCACCGCCGAAATTGACGTTAGAATCCGAGATCCGTCTGGTGACGATTGGAATTCCCTGGAATCGGAAAGGCAGACAGGTTACAAGGCCATGGCTTCCTCAAGTGTCACTCCTAGCGCCCCCTCCCGAGTTCAACAACTCCAGGGCTCGGACATTCTGGCGGAAGCTCTGGTGCGGGAGCACGTCGAGGTCATATTCGGATATCCGGGCGGAGCCTCCATGGAGATTCACCAGGCTCTGACCCGTCTCGGAGTCCAGGACAAGATCCGGCTCATCCTTCCCCGCCATGAGCAGGGCGGCATCTTCATGGCGGAAGGGTACGCCAAGGCCACCGGAAAGGTGGGTGTGGCGCTGGCGACGTCCGGTCCCGGAGCCACCAATCTGGTGACGGGAATCGCCGACGCCAAGATGGACTCGGTCCCCATCGTGGCCGTCACCGGACAGGTGGCGCAGACCATGATCGGCAAGGACGCCTTTCAGGAGACCGACATCGTCGGCATCACCCGTCCCATCACCAAGCACAACTACCTGGTGCAGAAGGTCTCGGACCTGCCCCACGTCGTCAAGGAGGCCTTCCACGTGGCCTCCAGCGGACGGCCCGGCCCGGTTCTGATCGACATTCCCAAGGACGTCCAGCAGTCCAGTGCCACGCCCAGGTGGCCGTCTCGTGTGGACATTCGAAGCTATCGTCCGGTGATCAGAGCCAGGGACCGGGAATTGGGCCAGATCGCGCGAGCCATCCGCCGGTCCAAGCGGCCCGTCATCTACGCCGGCAACGGGATCATCTGCTCCAATGCCTCCGAGGAACTGCGGCGCTTCGTCGAGAAGACGGGGATTCCCACGGTCATGACGGTCCTGGGCCTGGGCAGTTTCCCGGCCGGCCATCCTCTCTGCTTCGACATGTTGGGCATGCATGGCGCCGTCTACGCCAACTATGCGGTCAACAATGCCGATCTGCTTCTGGCCTTCGGCGTTCGCTTCGATGACCGCGTCACCGGAAAGGCCGAGGAATTCGCCAAGCACGGCACCATCGTCCACGTGGACATCGATTCCTCCGAGATCAACAAGATCAAGCCGGCTCAGATTCCGGTGACCGGAGACGTCCACGACCTCCTTCGGCGTCTCAACCAGATGGACTTGGGCTCGTCGGACTACTCCGGCTGGCTCTGGAACTTGATGGAGGTGAAGCGCTCCAAGCCCTTCCGATACCGTCAGGACGGGGATCAGATCATGCCCCAGCAGGTCTTGGACCTGCTTTCCCAGAAGACTCGAGGAAAGGCCATTCTGACCACCGGGGTGGGTCAACACCAGATGTGGGCGGCTCAGTATTTCAAGTTCGTCTATCCTCGCACCCTCCTGACTTCGGCGGGTCTGGGGGCCATGGGATTCGGCTTTCCGGCCGCCCTGGGTGCGAAGCTGGGATGTCCCGACTGGCAGGTCATCGACGTGGACGGAGACGGCAGCTTCGTCATGAACATCCAGGAGTTGGCGACCGCCTATGCCGAGGAAATCGCGGTCAAGGCCTTGATCCTGAACAATCAGCACCTGGGCATGGTGGTCCAGTGGGAGGATCGCTTCTACTCCAGCAATCGGGCCCACACCTTCATCGGTGATCCCCGGAACCCGACGAACATCTATCCCGACTTCGTCTCTCTGGCCAAGGGATTCGGGCTCCCGGCTCGGCGGATCACGAAGCGGGAGGAAGTTTCCGATGCCCTGGACGAGATGCTGGCCAGCAAGACCGCGTACGTCCTGGACGTCGTGATCCCCAATACCGAGCACGTCCTGCCCATGATTCCGGCGGGGCACACCTTCGCCGATACCATCTACGACGAACCGTAGCCTACCGTTGGAAAGGATCCGCCGATGCCGGGCGAGTTGAAATCTGCTTGGGAACTGGCTCTCGAGAAATTGGAGGGTCAGGAGGAGTACACGGTCGTGAGCCTGGACGATGAGCAGAGGGAAGCCATCGCCCAGGTCCGAACGAAATACCAGGCTCGCATCGCCGAGGTCGAGATCCACAAGCAGTCCCAGATCGTCGCAGCCGCCCAGACGGGCGCCGCGGACAAGGTCCAGGAACTGAACCAGCAGCTTTCCCGGGACAAAGCCCGCCTGAACCGCCAGATGGAGCGGGAGATCCGAAAAATCCGCGGCGAGTAGTCCATTTTCCTCACAGTTTCCGCCGTCTCTCCGTTCGTACGAACAGGGGCCAGACCTATCGCACAGGAGTTCTCCCGAACCCCCAGAAAAATGGGAGGGGCCTGTCGTCTCAACACTGACAGCATTTCGTGCTAGCATAGGGCTTGGCTCTGTGAGTCATGAACCCGATACGGAGGAAGACACCGCCATGAGTTCCGTTATCACCGTCCGTGGTATCGATCCCGGGGACAAGTCGTGGCTCAAACGGGAAGCGCGGGATACCGGCGTCTCCATGGAAGAGTACGTCCGCCGGCTCATCCGTGAAAAACGGGAGAGGTCCGAACGGCGCACCAAGCCGTCCCAGGTGTTCATGCGGTTTTTCGGGCCGGAGCACGGAATTGATTTGCCGCCGTCCGCCCGCTATGGATACCGGCCGGTCGTATTCACCGACGAGGAAGAAGCGTGAAAGCACCCATCGTCTGGATTCTCGACACCAATGTCGTGTCGGAAATGATGCGGCCGCACCCGGAGCCGCGCGTCGGAATGTTCCTCAACGGCATCGCCGGTCAGGGGATAGGTCTTGCGTCCATCACCGTCTGGGAGATTCTCAACGGAATCGGCCGGATCGAGCCGGGCGGGCGCCGGGAGGATCTGGTCCGGCGGTTTGAAGGGGTGCTGGACACCCTCTTCCAGGATCGGGTGTTCGACTGGACGGCCGCCGATGCCCGGGCCTGTGCTCGCATCATGGAATCCAAACGGCGGCGGGGAGAGCCGCTCGATGGTCATCTTCCCGACGCCATGCTGGCGGGAACGGCGATCCGCCACGGTTTGTCCATCGTCACACGAAACCAGCGGGATTTTCGCAACACCGGCGTCATCACGGTCAATCCGTGGACCGACGCGAAACCGTAGCCCGCGGCTTCCGCCCGGGGCGTGATGGTCGCTCAGGGATGTGGCCACCGATTCTGACAAACGCTTCCTCAAACCGTGACGACCCGAGGCTGCTGCAGCGTAACGCAGTGGATGCCTCCCAGGCCGCGGATCAGGTCCCGGCAATTCAGGCTGATGGCCCGGCGTCTTGGGAACAATTTCTGCAAGGTCATTCGGGCTGTTTCATCCTGGGGACATCCGAACGAGGGGACGAGAACCGGACGGTTGGCGATGTAGAAGTTCAGGTAGGAAGCCGGGAGTTCGCCGAGTCCGGTCTCCATGGGGGCGGGCAGCGGAAGGGGCACGATCCGGTAGGGGCGGCCGTGCGGTCGCCGGGCCAGGGTCAGGCGCCGCCGGTTGTCCTTAAGTGTACTGTAATGCGGCTGACCGGAGTCCTCTTCCACCGCACAGACGATGGTGTCCGGCCGAACGAAACGCGCCAGATTGTCCACGTGCCCGTCCGTGTCGTCGCCCGGCAGCCCGTCTCCCAGCCAGATCGTTCGGCACATGCCCAAATGGCTCCGGAGATGGTCCTCCACCTCTTTCCGGCTCCAGCCTGGATTTCGATTGGGATTCAGAAGACAGGATTCTGCGGCCAGGACCCCGCCCTGGCCGTCCACGTCGATGGCGCCGCCCTCCAGCACCAGACCGGGTCGAAAACGGAGCATGTCCAGGAACGGGGCCATGCGGTTCGGGACATCGCCGTCCACAGCCAACTCCGGGTATCGGCCTCCCCAAGCGTTGAAGCGCCAGTGGTTGAAGGCAATGGCCTGTTCGCCGCCGTCCCGAATCACGAAGTTGGGACCATAGTCCCGGATCCAGGCGTCGCCGGTGGCGATCCGGTGGAATCGGACCTGGCGCCAGGTGTCCGCGTCCAATCGGCTCCGGACCTCCTCCTCCTGTTCCCGGCGCTCCACCAGGAGGTCGATTCTCTCGCCGGTTGCCAGGATCCGAATCAGCTCCAGGAAGAGCGACTGGATCCGCTCCACGCGCCCGGGCCAGGTCTCCCGGTTCCCGGGCCAGGCCAGCCAGGTGGATTCGTGAGGATGCCACTCGGGAGGCATGAAGAATCCGAGTCGCCGAGGAGTCAGCGTGCCGGTCTCGGACCCCATCTCAAAGGTCCGGCAGGTCCGGGTTGGCGCCCCAACGGAGCGAGAGGCCCTCATAGCTCTCGATCCGGCGATCTCTGAGAAACGGCCAGATTCTGCGCGTGGACTCCACCTCCCGCAACGGGCAATCTGCGACCAGGATCTGATCGTCGTCCTCCGGCGCCCGGGCCAGAACCCTCCCCCAGGGGTCGCAGACGAAAGAACGGCCCCAGAATCGGATGGCGCCTTCTTCGCCCACCCGGTTGACCGCCGCTACGAAGACCCCGTTGGCGATGGCGTGCGAGCGTTGGATGGTCTCCCAGGCGTCCCGCTGTTCGCGCCGCTCCCGGGCAGAGTCCTCCCGGAACCAGCCGATGGCGCTGGGGTAAAGGAGGATCTGGGCGCCACCAAGGGCAGTCGCTCGAGCGGCTTCGGGAAACCACTGATCCCAGCAGATGAGCACGCCGACCGACCCGTGGGGAGTGGCATGAGCCTGAAAGCCCAGGTCCCCCGGGGTGAAATAGAACTTCTCGTAGTAGGAGGGATCGTCCGGGATATGCATCTTGCGGTACAGTCCGGAAGGCTGGCCTTGGGCGTCCAGGATCAGGGCCGTGTTGTGGTACACCCCCGGAGCGCGCCGCTCGAAAAGCGGAGCGATGAGCACCACGCCAAGTTCCCGAACCAAACCCGACAATCGTTGCGAAGTCGGTCCCGGGATCGGCTCGGCCCAGTCGAAAAAGCCCGGGTCTTCCCGCTGGCAGAAATAGGGGAACTGGAAGAGTTCCTGGAGGCAGACGACATGGGCTCCCCGGGCAGCTGCTTCCCGGACTCCGGCCAGCGCCCGCTCCAAATTCTCCGCCGGATCGGGTGTGCAGCGGGTCTGGACCAGGCCCAAGCGAAGCACACGCGTTACGGAAGCCTCGGCGGCGTCCGGGTCGAGATAGTAACCGGTCATCTCAAGATTCCTCCGGTCGGTCCGCCGGGGCCTGATACGATAGTAGAATCGATCGGAGGCGGACAGATGGATTCTCTTCAGGATTGGCTCAAACCTCAACTCCTCTGGTTCGGATCGGGGGTCGTTCTGCTGCTCCTGGAGTTCGCCAATCCTGGAGTGGTCCTCATCTTCTTCGCTCTGGGCGCGTGGTTGGTGGCCCTCCTCTGCGTGATGGTGGAGATCTCCCTGAATCTGCAGTTGGGGGTGTTCGTCGTCTCGTCCGTCGTACTGCTGCTGGTCTTCCGTAGCAGGATCAAGGGGAGGATCGCCAGGCGTCAGCCGACCGCCGATGCAGGCGAGTCCGACGAGTTCGCGGGCAGGCGCGCGCTGGTGACCCGTGAGGTCCGGTCCGACCGGGCCGGCCGGGTCGATTACCGTGGCACCTCCTGGGACGCCGAAGCCCCAGAGAGGATTCCTGAGGGTGCGACGGTCGAGATTGTCGATAAAAACAACCTGACGTTGCGAGTGAAGAGGATCTGACTGCATACATCGGGTTTACCGGGAGGTGACCATGGATTCCAGCACCGTTGTTCTGATCGGCCTGATCTTGTTGGCGCTGATCACGTTCTTCAAGACCATCCGGATCGTTCCCCAGAGGTCCGCTTTCATCGTGGAGCGTCTGGGCAAGTACCGGACCACGTTGGAGGCCGGTTTCCACGTCCTGACGCCGTTCGTGGACAAGGTTGCCTACCGGCATACGCTGAAGGAGCAGGCGGTGGACGTTCCGCCTCAGACCTGCATCACGCAGGACAACATCTCGGTGGAGGTGGACGGCATTCTCTACTTGCAGGTGACCGACGCCGGGAAAGCCTCCTACGGCATCAACAACTACCAGTTCGCGTCCACGCAGTTGGCTCAGACCACCATGAGAAGCGTCATCGGCAAACTGGAGCTGGATCGCACCTTCGAGGAACGGGACACCATCAACTCGGAGATCGTCAATGCGGTGGACAAGGCATCCGATCCCTGGGGCGTGAAGGTGACCCGCTACGAGGTCAAGAACATCATCCCGCCCCAGAGCATCAAGGACGCCATGGAGAAACAGATGCGGGCCGAGCGGGAGAAACGGGCCGTAGTGGCGCAGTCGGAAGGTGAAAGGCAGGCCAAGATCAATGTCTCGGAGGGGGACAAGCAGGAGCTGATCAAACGCTCGGAAGGGGAGAAACAGCGCCGGATCAACGAAGCGTTGGGGCGGGCGGCGGAGATCGAGCGGGTGGCCGAGGCCACGGCCAAGGGGATCCGGGAAATCGCCTCCGCCATCAATGAGAAAGGCGGTCAGGATGCGGTCAACCTGCGGGTCGCCGAGCAGTACATCAAGGAGTTCGGCAATCTGGCCCGGACCAACAACTCCCTGATCATTCCCTCCAACCTGTCCGACATGGCCGGCATGATCGCCTCGGCGATGGCGGTGATCGGACAATCTCAGAAGGATGACGGACCCGGAATGCCCGGTCGTTGACGGCCCCCGGCCAGACTGCTATGATCCGCATCCGTTCCGGCGGCGCCCGCCAGAAGCCCATGCGCAGACTCCAAGCCTACAGGATTCGCGTTCGTGAGTTGAAGATGGTGGGACGAGCCCTGCTCTCCCAGCGTCACCCGATTCTGGCCCACATCATCCCCATGCGGCGCTGCAATCTCTCGTGTTCGTACTGCAACGAGTACGACGACTTCTCGCCTCCCATCCCCACCGGCGTGATGCGGGAACGAATCGATCACCTGGCCCGGCTGGGAACCTCCATCGTCACCATCAGCGGCGGTGAGCCTTTGATGCATCGGGAGTTGGAGGCCGTCATCACCCGGATCCGGGACCGCAAGATGATCGCCGGTCTCATCACCAATGGCTACCTCCTGGCGCGCAAGAGAATCCAGTCCCTGAATCGCGCCGGATTGGAGCATCTGCAGATCAGCATCGACAACGTGAAGCCCGACGGGAACTCCATGAAGAGTCTGAAGGTGCTGGACAAAAAGCTTCTTTACCTCTCCGAACTGGCCGAGTTCCAGGTCAACATCAATACGGTCCTGGGTTCCGGTGTGAATCATCCCGAAGATGCCCTGGTCATCGCGCGCCGAGCCGTGGAGCTGGGATTCACCTGCACCGTCGGCGTCATCCATGACGGACACGGCGGGCTCAAGCCCCTCAGCCCGGAGGAGGTGCGTATCTTCCATCAGGTCAAGAGCATGGCAAAGAGGGGATATTCGCGGCTCAACCGGGTCTTCCAGGAGAATCTGGCCGCCGGCCGGGCCAACAACTGGCGCTGCCGGGCCGGGTCCCGGTATCTGTACGTCTGCGAAGACGGCCTTGTGCACTACTGTTCCCAGCAGCGCGGGTACCCGGGGATTCCGCTTGCGGAATACACTCTGGAGGATATCCGGCGAGAGCATCGAACCCAGAAGAGTTGCGCTGCCTATTGCACCGTGTCGTGCGTCCACCAGGCGTCCATGGTCGACGAGTGGCGGGCTCCCCAAGGGCTCGAATACCTTCCGGAATCGGGGGCGTGATCTGAGCTGTTGCAATTGGCACGGTGGGGAGCCGGCGTCGAACGCCTCGCCATGATGCCCCGCACCGAAAAGGTGGATGCATGAGTTCTCGTCCACTGGTGGTCGGGTTGTCCGGCGCTTCGGCGCCCATCTACGGAATCCGGCTGCTGGAACTCCTGCGCGGCGTCTCCGACGTGGAGACTCATCTCGTCTACACACGGACCGTGCCCAGAACCATCGAGCTGGAAACCGGCTACGACCTGGACCAGGTGCGGAATCTGGCTGACGTCGTCTATGAACCGGGCGACATGGCGGCGGCGATCTCCAGTGGATCCTTCAAGACCCGGGGCATGATCGTGGCTCCCTGCTCGATCCATACGGTTTCCTGCCTGGCCAACTCCATTACCAAGGATCTCCTGACCCGAGCGGCGGACGTCACCTTGAAGGAGAGAAGGCCGCTGGTGCTGCTGGTGCGCGAATCTCCTCTGCACTTGGGCCATCTCCGGCGGCTGGTGGAAGTAACGGAGGTGGGAGCGATCATCGCTCCGCCCATCCCCTCCTTTTACCATCATCCCGACAGTCTCCAGGACCTGGTGGACCACAGTCTGGGACGGGCTCTGGATGTTTTCGACATCCCGGTCAAGGGAATGAAGCGTTGGTCCACGCCGGCGAGTTCACTCGCTCGCACTGGAGAGTGATACTATACGGCGCCCATGAGAGAGGTCCTGGCGAGTCTCGACACGGTGCCCAATGCGGCGCTGCCCACGCGTTTCGGTCCGTTCCAGATCTACGGGTTCGAGAGCGAAGAAGACGGCGAGCAGTTGGTGGCGCTGGTCCGCCGGCCTCTGAGCGACCGGAGGCCTCCCCTGGTGCGGATCCACTCCCAGTGCCTGACCGGCGACATCTTCCACTCACTCCGCTGCGATTGCGGCGAGCAGTTGGAACGGTCCCTTCAGCAAATTGCCGAGGCCGGTAGCGGCATCCTCATTTATCAGCTTCAGGAAGGCCGGGGAATCGGTCTGATGAACAAGATTCACGCGTATCAACTCCAGGATCAGGGAGTCGACACGGTTGAGGCCAACGCCCGGCTGGGTTTCGAGGCAGACCTGCGCTCCTACCGTTTCTGCGCCTTGGTGCTGCTCAGGTTGGGGATTTCACGGATTCGGCTCATGTCCAACAACCCCAGCAAGATACGCGGCATGGAGGCCGAAGGGCTCCAGGTGGTGGAACGAGTTCCCCTGGTCGTGGAACCGTCCCCGGTGTCGCAGGAGTACCTCAAGACCAAGAAGGAAAAGCTGGGCCACCTGCTGTAGCGGGAGCTGGACTCGCGCCCATCGATCGGTGTCCCGCCGCCTTCCGGTTTCCTACTCCCCTTCTTCTCTCTCCGCCAGAATGTCGCGGGCCTTGGAAACGTGGGCGTGCTCCGGAAAGTCCTGGACGTAGGCCGCGAGAACCTCTTCGGCCTGGGCACGGTTTCCGGAGTGGTAATAGATCTGGCCCCTCAGGAAGGTGCTGTCGGCGATGTAGTCGCTCCCGGGGAAACTGGACTCCAGCGAATCGAGTTCCAGAAGCGCCAACTCCTCGTTCCCCTGGGAGGCCAGGCTCAGTGCCAGGTAGTAGTAGCTCAAGTCGGCCTTCCCCGAGTTGTTGTCAGGATCCAGGGCGACGACTTGGCGCAAGCGTTCGATGGCCGCGGGAAATTCCCCCCGCTCGATGTATTTCTCGGCCAAGCGGTATTGGAGGTCGACGGATTCAGGTTGCTGACCTGCCGTGCGGAGGAGGCTGACGAAGGAACCCGGGCCGCCCGCCGCGGCCGCCACGCGTTCTCGAAAGGCGTCGGCGGGGACGAAACCCGAGATCCGTTCCATCTCCTGTCCCTCTCCGTTCAGGAGGAGCAGACCGGGATAGCCGGTGATGTTGAATCTCTCCTGGAGTCGCCGGCCCTCCTCGT
Organism: Acidobacteriota bacterium; assembly: GCA_965231825.1. GTDB lineage: Bacteria > Acidobacteriota > UBA6911 > RPQK01 > JAJDTT01 > JAJDTT01. The sequence continues at coordinate 2,303,035 of OZ246889.1, forward strand.
CCGTCTCGGCGTTGAGTTTGAGCCAGACGTAACGGTCGGACATCTCATCGATCACGGCCTTGTCGGTGAAGGTCTCGGCCTCCATCTTCTTGCAGTAGCCGCACCAATCCGTATAGAGGTACGCCAGGATGAGCTTGTCTCCGAGCTGAGCTTCCTTGAGGGCCTGATCGTAGCTCTGGATCCACGGCAGCCGGTCGGGCAGGGAACGATAGATGGAGTACCCCACCAGCAGAACCAGGCAGAGGCCCAGAGTCATGAGCAGAAGACTGGTGTCTCTTCGCATCAGGGTCGCTCCAACTTCACGTCATCCGAGGTTTGCGCGATCCCATCGGGTCCTGCCGACCGGAGATCGTAGTCCTTGGACGATAGGGTCCGAAAGACATAAGGGTTGAACCATCCATCCAACTCGGTCGTGGGCTGCATGTATTCCGGCGACAAGTACTCCATGAGTTCACGGAAGCTCTCGGCTGGAGGCAGTGTCCCGCGCTCTCGCTGGTAGCTGCCGATGGCAGAGTCGATCAACTGCAGGTCGGAGCGGGTCCGGAGCGACCGCTCCTCGTCCAGCGCCGCCAGAATCGTCTCCACTCTCTCCCATCGCCGGTCTCCCAGCCGTATTTCTTCGATGACCCACGCCCGGTCTTTTCGAATGAGCTTGACCGCGGTCTTGAGGGTCACCTCGGCGACGGCGTGGTTCCCGGTCCGGCGCACCTTCTCGACTTGGATCTGCCCCTTGCCGAACCGGGCCTGGTCCAGATTGCTCAAGCCGTCCACGATCTGCTTCTCGAGGCTCTTGCCACAAGCCAGGAGAGGCAGGACAAGCACTGCCGCCAGCACCGACTTCACCCTGGCATCTTAGCAGCCTGAAGTGAGAGTCGCCAAGGCAGTCCCCCTGCCGTACCGGGGTGGTAGATTGGCCGGATGCCGCTGCAGTTGGATGTGCCGGTGCAGTACCTGAAGGGCGTGGGGCCGGCCCGGGCCGCCATGCTGCAGAAAGCCAAGATCGGCACCGTGGAGGATCTCCTCAACTACAAGCCGTTTCGCTATGAGGATCGGTCCAGCTTTCGGCCTATGGACCAGCTTCGGGTCGGAGAGGACGCCTTGGTGGAGGGTAAGATCGCCGTCTGCGGGAACTATTCCACTCCAATGAAAAAGGTCCGGATCTTCGAGATGGTCGTGGAGGACCGTTCGGGAGCCCTGAACGTCAAGTTCTTCAATCAGCCCTACCTCCAGCGGGTCCTCCGCAACGGTCAGCGGCTGATTCTCTACGGCCAGGTTCGACGCGACGAATACACGCTCCGCCCGGTACTCCTGAACCCGGAATGGGAGCTGATGGACTCGTCGCCGGAACCGGCGATCCATTCCGGACGGATCGTACCCATTTACCGGCGGGTGGGGAAACTGACCCCCCAGTCGCTGCGCACCATCGTCCATCGCGCCCTGTCCCAATTGCAGCCGGACCTGCAGGACCCGATTCCGGACCGGTTGCTCAAGAAGCACGGCCTCCCGGACCGGCTCCGGGCGTGGCGGGAACTCCATTTTCCCTCCCTGCCGGAGGACCGGAAGCGGGAGGCTTTCCTGGAGGACCTGGAGTCCAGCGCGGCGCCGGCTCAGCGCAGATTCGTCTTCGAGGAGTTCTTTCTGTTTCACCTGGGTCTCCAGGTGGTGCGCCGAGACCGGGAGTCCCTGCCCAAGACCCGGCGGATCGAGATCAACAATCGGATTCGCGAGGTGGTGAAGGGGATTCTTCCCTTCCATCCCACCGCCGCCCAGAAGAGAGTGGTCGGCGAAATCGTCGGCGACCTGCGCAGCGGCGACGTCATGAGGCGGCTGCTCCATGGCGACGTGGGCTCGGGCAAGACCATCGTTGCCCTCCAGGCCATGGTGGTGGTGCTGGAAAACGGATACCAGGCCGCTCTCATGGCGCCGACGGAGATCCTGGCCGAGCAGCACTTCCGCACTCTTTCACGCGACTTGCGGAGCACCGATTACCGGTTGGCGCTGCTCACGGGCCGGGTCCGCGGGAAACGGCGCCGGGAAATCCTGGAGCAGATACGATCGGGTGACGTCCAACTGGTTATCGGGACGCACGCCCTGATCGAGGGCCCGGTCCGGTTTCGGGATCTGGGTCTGGCGGTGATCGACGAGCAACACCGTTTCGGAGTGTTGCAAAGGTCCCGGCTCATGGGGAAGGGGGATCAGCCCGACGTCCTGATCATGACGGCCACGCCGATTCCCAGGAGCCTGGCCTTGACGGTCTACGGCGATCTCGATCTCTCGGTACTGGACGAGTTGCCTCCGGGCCGCCAGCCGGTCGAAACGATCCTCTATTCGGAGGGGGACCGCAACCGGGTCTATGCTCTTCTGAAGCGGGAACTGGCCCAGGGCCGGCAAGCGTATGTCGTGTATCCGTTGATCGAGGAATCGGACAAGCTGGAACTGCGCGCCGCCGAGGAGATGACCGGACAGCTCCGGAACGTGTTCCCGCGCTATGGCGTGGGACTGATCCACGGCCGGCTCAAAAGTGAGGAGAAGGATGAGCAGATGGCGGCTCTGCGCGACGGATCGATACAGATTCTGGTCGCGACGACGGTGGTGGAGGTGGGCCTGGATGTTCCCAACGCGACTGTTATGGTGGTGGAGCATGCCGACCGTTTCGGCCTCTCCCAACTCCACCAGTTGCGGGGCCGAATCGGACGGGGAAGCCACAAGGGCACATGTGTCCTCATGACCGGTGACGCTCGATCCGAGAACGCCCTTCGCCGCTTGGATATCATGTGCCGGACCTCCGACGGCTTCCGGATCGCGGAGGAGGACCTGGAGATTCGGGGCCCGGGGGAGTTCGTGGGGACCCGGCAGTCGGGGGTTCCCCAGTTCCAGTTCGGCAACATCGTTCGGGACCGCCGCCTGCTGGAGTTGGCGGCCCGGGAGGCTCGGGAGCATTTGACCTTTCTGACCCAGGACGCGAAGGGAGAGGGTAAGGACCAACTGGCCGAGTTGGCAGACCAGTGGCAGAGTCGGTTCGGTCTCTTCGACGTGGGTTGATTCGCGTTTGGACGGACATGAGGATCATCGCAGGGAGATTCCGTGGGAAGAAGCTGGCCAGGTTTCGGGCTGACATCCGGCCCACCACGGACCGGGCCCGGGAGACCCTCTTCAACATCGTTCGGGACCGAGTCCCAGGTTCCGTCTGGCTCGACCTGTTCACGGGGTCTGGAGCCGTGGGAATCGAGGCCATCAGCCGGGGCGCCCGATACGTCATCTTCAATGACCGGAATCGAGAATCCACCAAGCTGGTCCGGAAGAATCTGGCCCGTTGCCGCGTCGAGGAAGGGGTCGAGATTCACCAGGAGGATTCCTTTACCCTCCTGAGGAATCTCCGGCCTCCCTCCAGCGTCGACTTCGTCTTTCTGGATCCGCCCTACAAGTTCAAACGGCGCGCCAAGCTCCTGGAGCGGCTCGCGGCCATGCCCTGGATGTGCCCGGAGAGCACCATCGTCCTGGAGGTGTTCAAAAAGACTCCGCGTCCGGAAACGGTACCTCAGGTCTCGTGGACCCGCACGGTGCGGGTCGGCGACAACAAGCTTCTCTTCTACGCGTTGCCGGGAGGTCCGGGGGAACCGGGTAGCGGGCCGCCCGATGAAACGGGTATTGCCCCCTAGAATTTTCGCGTCGACTTACGACCCAGGTTGACGTACTCGCGATAGAGGGGCCTGGTCCTGAGCCGGCGGCGCAATCGTTCGACACCGGCCAGCATACGACTGCGCAGGGTGCTGTAGGGGATGCCTTTGATCCGGCAGAGATCCTTCAGCTTCATGTCTCGCGGCCCCATGATCATCCAGATCGCCTCCTGCTGTACGCCCGGAAGGTCGGACATGGCCACTCTGATCTCCCGGAGAATGGCACCTCTGAGACTCTGCCGCTCTTGTTGCAGCAGGAGACTCAGGGGGTCGGAAGGGCCGGTTTGGCCGGGGAGCGTGAACTCTCCTGGTTCCTCCGGAAGAGGCAGGTAGATGCGACGCCGGGAGGCGCGATAGTGGTCGATGCTGGCGTTGAAGACGGACCGGCGCAGGTAGCGGTAGGTTTCCAACTCGTCCGGAAAGCTCCGTCCCGAGGCCAGTACCTGGGAAAGAGCGTCCTGGAGTATGTCCTCCACACGTGCGTCGTCGAACAGGAAGCTACGAACAATGGAGCGAAGAGCGTTGCGTTTTTCTTGCCAAACCCGTTCCAGCATGCGGTATTCACCCGCTTCGCAGAAACGGAAGTCAGCAAAACGCTACAGGATGTTCAGGGGGTGGGAAAGTCCTGCAGCGAAACAGGCGCGCTATTTTAGGGATTCGATCGCGCCGCTGTCAAATCGTGTTCCGCCGGCAAGAATCAGTGGTGCAGGTGTGCCTTCAGGCAACGCTCGTCTCAGCCCTCTCCTTGATTGGAGATACTCGGTCGCCGTTTCCGTACGGTTGTCATTCGACCACGGCGTGCGTAACATGATGCGGATCTCATGGCGGAGCAGATCATTGCCATCTATCCGGGATCCTTCGATCCCGTGACCAACGGTCATCTCGACATTATCCGCCGAAGCCGGACCGTCTTCGACACGGTGATCGTCGCGGTTCTGCAAAACCTGGAGAAGAAACCCCTTTTCAGCGCCGAGGACCGGCTTGAGATGCTGCGGCAAGTCACCGGCCCGTGGGGAAATGTCAAGGTCGATTCCTTCGACGGCCTCTTGGTCGGTTATGCGGTCGATAAGGGTGCCAGGGTCATTGTTCGCGGCATCCGGGCCGTTACCGATTACGAATACGAATTTCAGATGGCCCTGATGAACCGGAGGATGGAGTCCTCCATCGAAACCATATTCATGCTGCCTTCTTCCGAGTACTCGTACCTGAGTTCCAGCCTGATCAAGGAGGTCTACGCCTTGGGGGGAGATATCAACGGCTTGGTGCCTGAGGTCGTAGAGTCCAGTCTGCGCGATTTGGACGGATAAAGGGAACATCTGGTAAAGTTCGTGTCTTGTCAATGAAGGGGGTAGTCCCGTGCGTCCGATAAAGAGCAGGATCGGTGTTGGCCTTCTGGCCGGGTTCTCGGTATTGGCGATCTTGGCGGCCCTGACCCTGTGGCTGCGAGTCGACCTGACAGTACTCCCGGCATCCTCGTCGACGGCGCCGAAGCAGGTGCCGGAGTCCGCCGCTCAGCTTTCTGAGTCCGATTCGGTGACGGTTCGCAGGACAGGTATCCCTCGCGGCGCCACCTTGGCGACCGTCCTGCGGGATTTCGACGTGCCCGGTTCGGAGATCCACCGGCTGGTGGAGGATACACGTTCCGTTTACAACCTGGACCGGGTGCGGCCGGGGAATCGCCTGGTGCTGGAGCAGGAACTCGACGGATCGTTTCGCAGCGTCCGCTACGACATCGACGAAGAGGAGTATTTGGTGGTTCGCCAGGAGCGCGACCGTTACGTGGCGACTCGTCACAAATACGACTTCCAACTTGAGGAAGAACGGGTCTTCGGGGAGATCCGAACCAACCTGTCCCACGCCCTCGTCTCCCAAGGTGAGCAGTACGACCTCGTGATCAAGGTCCTGGATATTCTGGGCTGGGACCTCGATTTCACTCAGCTGCAGCCCCAGGACTCCATCACTTTGCTGGTGGAGAAGAAGTACAGGGCCGGCCGTTTCGTCAAGTACGGCGATGTGCTGGCCGTCCGCTTCGACCAGATGGACAGGAGCCTCTTCGGGTTCCTGTTCCCCGATCCGGTGACGGGCAAGGAGGATTACTTCGACGAGGAGGGGAACTCCTTGCGGAAAGCGTTCCTCAGGGTGCCATTCAAGTTCGATCCCCGCATCACTTCCGGCTTCTCCTATTCCCGATACCATCCCGTTCTGAAGCGGCGGCGCCCGCACCTGGGAGTCGATTACGGCGCTCCCACCGGCACCGAAGTGCTCTCGGTTGCTTCCGGGACCGTCTCATTCGCCGGCCGCAACGGGGGCTATGGGAAGATGGTGAAGGTCCAGCACGGACAGTATTCCACCAGCTACGCGCATCTCTCCCGAATCCAGGTTCGCCGCGGCCAGCGCGTGGAGCAGGGGGAGGTCATCGGGAGGGTCGGATCCACCGGCCTCTCCACGGGACCCCACCTGGACTATCGGATCCAGGATCGGAGCGGCCGGTACCGGAATCCCGCCAAACTCAGATTTCCACCCGAGAAACCAGTGGCTCCTCAGCATCTGGATGCTTTTCGGGCCGTGCGAAACGGTCTGATAGAGCGTCTGAGTTCATTTCCCGCCTACGCCAAATATTTCACCCGCAAGGCCAAGAGCGGTTAGGTCCCAGGTTGGATCCGCTTCGTGCAGGAGCGTCACGCTTCCAGCAGTACCGACCAGCGAGCTAACGTAACCGTTCACCGGCGCCGTCGGTCGGTTCGACGACCGTGACCTTTAGGCCATGTAGAATTCTTCCCAGTCCGCTCCGAACAACGGACCGAGTCTCCCGGGCCCTGCGTGTGCAGCATCTCCTTCACGTGGGTGATGTAGCAGGACGGCACGGCGCAGGCGACGCGCTCGTCCAGGGCCATGAGAAGGGTGGTCACCAATCCGCCTCCCGAGTTGCCCGTGAGTCCGATCCGGTCCGGATCGATCTCCTCCCGGCTGGTCAGGTAGTCGATACCCCGCATCCCGTCCCAGATCCGGTAGGTGGCGGCGCTGAGTCCCAGAGGAATGGAGCTCACCGCCACCAACATGTGCTCGATTCCGTTCTCGAAACGGGGCCGGCCGCCGGGATCGAGAAGCTGGTGGCGTTCCCCCTGGCCGATGGGGTCGTAGCACAACGCCGCCATGCCCCCTTTGGCCAGAAGGACACCGGCTCGCTGGTACATTTCCGAAGACTTGGCGTTGGGTGCGTGACCACAGGCGATACCTGGTTGATCCTTTCGGGGAGAACGCTCAAAGTTTGGGAGGCCTCGGATGGGTTGACGGAGCACATGCAGGGTATCCAGATCGATATCAGGAGCTTGGAACAGGGTTTCATTTTCGTCAAATGGCTCATTAGCGGAAGTTTATTCGGAAGCGTGGACGCGCGGCCAGTCCGGTCCCGTGTCAGGAGGTGGATTCGTATGAAGAAGATCTCTCTATTCCTGGTGGTGTCACTACCCCTTGTCTCCGGCGGGCTGCCGGCGAGTCAGAATCCGGAACCGAATCTGGGTCAGGTGCTGGCCGGACTGCCCCAGCCCTGGAAGCAGAAGATGCATCGCATCACGCTTGAGGAATACGAGGCGACGTTGGATTACTGGTCCGAACGTCACCCCGGGATCCTCCGGGTGGAACGGGTCGGCGAATCGGCGGAGAAGATGCCCATCTTTCTTCTCAAGATCACCGATTCGTCCGTATCCGACGAGGACAAGCAGGTCTGCCTCGTCACCGCGCTCCACGGGGGGCCCGAACGTTCCGGCACCACCACCATTCTGCATCTGGCCGAATGGCTCCTCGGCGACAGCGAGGAGGCCGCCGAAACCCGCCGCAAGCAGGTGCTCCTTCTGATGCCCATCGTGAATCCTTACGCCTTCTTCGTAAGTGATCGCTTCGGCACGTCCCAGGGCATGAATCCCTATGGAGGGGGTGACCGCAACTGGGACCTGGAGAACCTCTCCTTCAAGCAGTTGGAGAAGGTTCCGGAGATCCGGGCGGTCTTTTCCGTGATGGACCGTTACCGTCCGGAGGTCCACGCCGACGTCCATGGCACGGGCCTTCAGGAGTACCCGTTGGACCAGCTTGGGGACCGGCGGTCCTATCGTGGGCAGACCATGTTCGAGTCCACCGGATCCGCCTATTCCAACTTCCTGCTGCGTCCCTGGGATCCCCGGATCACCGATGCCATGATCCAAGCGGGTGTCGAAGCCGGGTACGGATCGGACCGGGCCGAGGCCGATGCCCAGCGGGGGTTCTGGGCTCCCGCCCTGGATCCGATGTCCGGACGGTTGTGGAGGGGCCGGACCCGCTTCTACACGGCCCAGTATGGATACGCCCGCTACCATACCCTTCAGACCGTCATGGAGGTGGGTTGGGAGGAAGCCGGCGTCGCCCGGTTGAAGGGGCTGCTGCGGATCGGAAACGGATCCTGGCAGGGCCAGCCCATCCCGGGCTATCCGGTGAACCGGGTCAAATCGTTTACCGGGCACTACGTCACGGCCTGGGGCCGGACCGCCGCCGAGCGCCGTCGGAGCCGCATCGAACTCTGGGAGAAGCAGGAGCGATTCCTGCAGGGCATCCTCTATCCCCAGACCGAGGGCCGCGACAGCTACCTGATCGCAGTGGATAAAGACGCGTCCCGGGTCCTGGACTCTGATCCGGAGATCTTCCTTTCCAATCTCCGGGATCAACCGGGAATCGATGCCCACGCCGTCGAGACATTCGTTCGGGCGGGCCCGGAGATCCTGGTCGTATTGGACCGGAGAAACCAATCCGATGCGCCCGGGCCCTCCCGGATCCGGCATGGCATCGGTTTTCGGTTCCGGATCCCGTACCGCCGGCCTCAACTGGTGGATGTCCGTCTGAACGGGCACCCCCTTGCCGAGAGTACCGACGACGGCTACCAGAGCTGGTTCGGAAACGGTTTCACCCAGGTCCAGGTCAACGTTCCGCCCGAGCAGGCGAAGGACCTCCGAATCTTCATCCTCACCATTGCCTACCGGCCCGACGTGACCCGCAGTTACGGGTGGACGCCACCGCGTGCGGTGCTGGACCGGATCGGAAAGCGTTGAAGAAAAAAAATAGCGCTACCGCGACCTGGTGAGTACCCTCTTCGGCTCCCCAGAACCCTACCACTCGTGAGGCTTGGGGCGGGGCAGCCTGCGGCCCAGGTGGGGGATCTTGATCAGGTCGAAGTCTTCCCGGATGTCGGGGCTGTTGAAATTGATCTTGTTGATCCGGTGGGCCAGGTTGTCGAAGGCTTGGCAGTCCAAGGGCTGGAGCTCGAAGCGATGATGGGCCAGGTCGATGGTGACACGGGGTGAAGTCGGGAAGTCCTTGAGCTTGCCCTCCATGTCGACGCCGACGAAGCTGTTACCCAGAACCTTCAGGTAGTTGCTCTTGTAGGCGTCGCCGGGAACGCCCGTGTCCAGGGCGAAGCGTTTGATGCGGGCCTCCTTGCCCTTGCGGTTGAAGATGTGGATCTGATCGGGTCTCAGGTCCCACTCCCCCTTGGTGAAGGTGACGATGTTCAGGATGGGAGTGATGTTTTCGTCTCGGGATCGGATCAACTCGACGGTCCAGATGTTCTCGAAGTCGACGAAGGCGTGACAGGCCGAGTCCGTCGCCGCTTCGGTCGTGTCGGTCGGTGACAACTGCCCGGCAGCCACCGGAGCCGCCAGGATGAAGTAGAGGCTGGGCAGGATCACCCTCAAACGATTTCTCAGGCCGCGCAAGTGGACTCCCATGTTTCACGCGTCTCCGCTGGCCGCACGGGAAGGGACCGGCCTCTCCCGGGTTCGCAGAGAGCCGGAGATCTGGCTGATGTCCCGAATTCCGTGACTCCGGCAATATTCTTCCAGACCCTGGACCACCTTCAACGAGGCCAGCGGATCGGAGAAGTTGGCGGTCCCGAGTTGGACCGCCTGTGCGCCGGCAATGAGAAACTCCAATGCGTCCCGGGTAGTGGAGATGCCTCCGATGCCGATGACGGGGATCTCGACGCTGGCGGCGACCTGGTGGACCAGCCGGACCGCCAGGGGCCGGATGGCCGGCCCGGAAAGGCCGGCGGTCACATTGGAGATCATGGGCCGGCGCCGGTGAACGTCTACGCTCATGCCCACGAAGGTGTTGACCAGGCTGATGGCATCGGCTCCCGCCTCCTGGCAGGCTCGGGCAAAGACTCGGATGTCGGTGACGTTGGGCGAGAGCTTCACCCAGACCGGTTTGGCCGAGACCCGGGTTACGGCCTGCACCACCTGGAAGGTCAGGTCCGGATCGTGTCCGAACTCGATTCCCCCCTCGGTGATGTTGGGACAGGAGATGTTCAACTCCAGAGCGCTCACCTTGGGGCAGGGGTTGAGCCGGTCGGTGATGGCAATGAACTCGCCGATGCTCTTGCCGAAGATATTGGCGATGACGTGGGTCCCGTAGGGTTCCAGCCGGGGAAGCTTGTCGCTGATGAAGGCTTCCACGCCCACGTTCTCCAGTCCGATGGCATTGAGCATTCCCGACGGCGTCTCGAAGATGCGGCCGGGAGGATTGCCGGGACGGGGCAGGAGGGAGAGCCCCTTGGTGCAGAAGCCGCCCAGCCGGGAGATGTCGAAGAAGCGGGTGAACTCCAATCCGTAACCGAAGGTGCCGGATGCCGTCAGCACCGGGTTCTTGAAACGGATGCCGGAGATCTTCACTGCAAGGCTGACCGGATCAGGCATGGATTCCTTCACCTTCCGTTGCCGTGTCCCAGACCACGTCCCGGGCGTCGAACACGGGGCCGTGGGTGCAAGCCAGGCGATAGGATCGGACGGTCGTCACGCTGCAACCCAGGCAGACGCCGAAGCCACAGGCCATGGGTGTCTCCACCGAGACCTGGCAATCGACGGCGTGGGTCGAAGCCAGCCTGGAGACGGCCCGCATCATGGGATTGGGACCGCAAGTGTAGACGGCCAGTCTTTGCGCCGGATAGCGGCGCAAGTAAGGCTCCAGAATCCGGGTGACCCGTCCTCGGGAACCTCGGCTGCCGTCTTCCGTAGCGACCTGGACCTGGATTCCCAGGTCCTGAAAGTCTTCGAGTCCCACCAGGTCGCGGGCCCGGCGGGCGCCGTACAACAGGTGGACTTCCTCTCCGGCCTCGCTGAGTTCCCTGGCCAACAGGAAGACCGAGGCGATGCCCACCCCTCCCGCCACCAGCACGCTGACCCGTCCCTTGGCCCGGGAGGTGTCGAAACCGTTTCCCAGCGGGCCGATCATGCTGACCTGGTCGCCTTCCCGGAGCGCCGCAAGCAGGCGGGTCCCCGGGCCCACCACTTTGATCAACAGCGTGAGGATACTGCCGTCGCCGGCCGGACGCGGGATCGAGTAGACGGCCAGGGCGCGCTTGAGAAGGGGATCGGAGGGGCAGTCCATGAGGCCGGCCATGACGAACTGACCGGGCTTCGCGCAGTCGGCGATCTCGGGGGCACGAAGCGCCAAGAGGTGGTTGAAACCGGGATAGCCGGTGCTCCCGACGACCGGCGCCTGGACCACGTGAATCACCCCTTCACGATAGCACAGGGAGGAGCAGGAGTGAGAGGAGGGGAAAATGGGAATTCTTCGGCAGGGCCTCTACCCGCCCGTTGAGCTTCTCTCTTTTTCGAATTCTCCGTTACCGATTTTCGCCGGGCTCCGCCTATGCTAATCTCCAAATCGCAGTCTGCCCGTGGCACATGTTGCCGGAGTCGTTCTGTGCTCGGAGTCATCGCGGGGTGCAATCGTTGCCGCGCCGTGGCGCGGCGGTTTTGAGAACGGCCGGCATCCCCGAATCGGAGGAGTCCGTTGCAACTGTTGATGACGAATCGGGAGATGGAACGTACGCTCCTGAGGATCTCCAAGGACCTGGCCGAGTCCCATCCGAACCTCCGGGAGGCGGCTCTGGTGGGGGTCCGCCGGCGCGGCGTTCCCCTGGCCCGGCGTCTGAAGCAGAACATCGAAGATCTGACGGGACACCGCCTGCCGCTCGGGATCCTGGACATCAACTTCTATCGGGACGACTTGTCCCTGGTCGGACCGCAGCCCATCGTCGGAGCGTCCCAGTTGGATTTCCCGGTCGCCGGCCGGACCCTGCTGCTGGTGGACGACGTGCTCTACACCGGCCGGACCGTGCGCGCGGCCTTGGAGAGTCTCCTGGACTACGGGCGGCCCAAGCGGGTCGAGCTGATCGTGCTCATCGACCGGGGACACCGCGAGCTTCCCATTCAGGCCGACTACGTGGGGCGCCGGGTCGAGACCCGGGAAGACCAGACGGTCGACGTGCACATCGCCCCTGTGGATGAGGACGAAGGGGTGTTTCTCATCCGGAAGGGTTCTTAGGCCATGCCGCTCAGCAGCAGGCATCTTCTGGGCATAGAAGGGATGCCGGTCGCCGACATCGAGCTGATTTTGAGCACGGCACGGAGCTTCGGGGAAATCGCGACCCGCCCGGTCAAGAAGGTGCCCACTCTCCGGGGCCGTTCGGTCATCAACCTCTTCTACGAGGCGTCCACCCGCACCCGTTCTTCGTTCGAGATCGCCGCCAAGCGCCTGAGCGCCGACATCCTGAACTTCAGCGTTTCCACCAGCAGCGTGGGCAAGGGGGAGACCCTCGTCGACACGGCCCGCAACCTGGAGTCCATGAGTCCCGAGGTCATCGTCCTGCGGCATCCGGCGGCCGGGGCGCCCTGGCTTCTGGCCGAAGTCTGCCGTGAATGCTCCATCGTCAATGCCGGGGACGGAATGCACGAGCATCCGACCCAGGCTCTGCTGGACGCCTATACCATCCTGGAATGCAAGGGTTCCATCCGGGACTTGAAGGTGGCCATCGTCGGTGACATCTCCCATAGCCGGGTCGCCCGTTCCAACACCTATCTCCTGAACAAGATGGGGGCCCGGGTCTGGATCTGCGGTCCCCCGACCTTGATCCCGCTGGAGTTCGGGCAGTTGGGGGCCAGGGTGACGTTTCATCTGGAGGAGGCTCTGGCGGACGCGGATGTGGTGATGATGCTCCGGACCCAGAGGGAGCGGCAGAATGAAGTCTTCTTTCCCTCGGTCCGGGAGTATTTTCGTCTCTTCGGGCTGAGCCGGGAGAGGATGCGGTCCGCCCGCGAGGATGCCATCATCATGCATCCGGGACCCATCAATCGCGGCGTCGAGATCGATCCGGACGTCGCCGACGGCGACCATTCGGTCATACTGAATCAGGTGACCAACGGACTGGCGGTGAGAATGGCGGTTCTCTATCTCCTGTTGGGCGCCGGCGAGGAGGCATCGTGAGCCTGTTGCTGCGCGGAGGCCGGGTCGTGGACCCGTCCCAGGATCTGGATCGGCGGGCGGACGTCCTTCTCGAAGCCGGGAAAGTGGTTGCCGTCGGGAACCTGTCCGCCCGCAAGAGCCGCGAGGTCATCGACGTCGAAGGATGTGTGGTCACGCCCGGTTTCGTCGACATGCACGTGCATCTTCGGGAGCCGGGCCGGGAGGACAAGGAGACCATACTCACGGGCTCCCGGGCGGCGGCTGCCGGAGGGTTCACCAGCATCGTCTGCATGCCCAATACGACTCCCGTCAACGACAACGCAGCCATCACCCGATTCATCCTGGAACGGGCCTCCGAGGCGGGCCTGGTGAACGTCTTTCCCACCGGCGCCATCACCGTGGGTTCCCGGGGCGAACAACTGGCGGAAATCGGGGAGATGCAGGCGGCGGGAATCGTCGGCGTCACCGATGACGGCCGGCCGGTGCAGAACAGCCAGGTCATGCGGCGGGCGTTCGAGTACGCCAGGATCTTCGACATCCCGGTGATGGACCACTGCGAGGACCTCTTCCTGGCCGCCGGCGGATGCATGAACGAAGGGAAGGCGTCGACTCGTCTGGGGCTGCGGGGGATGAGCCGCGCCGCCGAGGAACTCCATGTGGTCCGGGACATCATCCTGAGCCGAATCACAGGCGCACGAGTCCATATTCTCCACATCTCCACGCGGGAGTCTCTGGGCCAGGTGCGAGTCGCCAAGTCGCAGGGCATTCGAGTCACCTGCGAGGTGTTGCCTCATCACTTCACCCTGACCGACGAAGACATCGGGAACTTCGACACCGACTTCAAGATGATGCCTCCGTTGCGGGAAGCACCCGATGTCGAAGCCATGCTGGAGGGTCTGGCGGACGGGACCATCGACTGTCTGGCCACGGATCATGCGCCCCACACCCGGCTGGACAAGGAGGAGCCGTTCGAGGAGGCGGCCAGCGGCGTGGTCGGCATGGAGACGGCGATCCCAGTCTGCTGGGAGCATCTGGTTCGTTCCCGGATCATCTCGGTCTCCAGGCTGGTGGAGCTCTTCAGTCTCAATCCCAGCCGGATCCTCAAACTGGGGAAGGGAACCTTGGCGGAAGGCGCGGACGCCGACGTTACGGTCATCGATCCGGACCGCCGGCAGGTGGTGGATCCGTCGCGCTTCAGATCCAAGGGACGCAATTGTCCGTTCCGGGGATGGGAGCTGCACGGGATGCCGGTTCTAACCGTGGTGGGCGGCCGGGTTGTCCACCGGCAGGAGTCAGCGTGAGGAATGCAATTCGACGGATGGTAAGAACGTGTGGGGCCGGCTGGGTCTGGTTGTTCCTGATCCTGCCGGCACAGGCTCAGGATCAGGTTCGGTTCGAACTGCTCGTGGAAGCGGGGGAGGTTCCCGCCGGGGAGGCTTTCGAAGCGACGCTGCGTGCCGAGTTGGCGCCGGGGTGGCACATTTACTCGCTCAACCAGCCCCCTCCGCCGGTCAAGACCACGGTGACCGTCGTGAAGGAGTCGGCGTTTGAAGCCGCCGGTCCCGTGACCCAGCCCACGCCCATCGTCGCCTACGATCCCAGTTTCGATATCGATACCGAGTATTTCGAGGAACAGGTGGACTTTGGGATACCGGTCCGGGTGCGTTCCTCCACCGGGCCGGGCGCGGAGACGCTCGGGGTCAAGGTTCGATTCATGGTGTGCAGCGATACGCTCTGCCTGCCGCCCCAGACCAAGGGTTTCGAAGCCACCGTGCAGGTTGCGGCGGGCCGCACCCCCGCCGGGAGTCTGCCCGCTGATACTCAGGAAGCGGAGGCCGCTCCGGCCCCGGTTGTCCAGGAAGAGCCTCCCGGCGCCGCTTCGAGTAACGCGGCTGCTGCCGGGGACGCGGACGGAATTCCGGTGGAGACGCTGGGCTACATCGTCTTTGCCATGGGCATGGGAGCGCTGGCGCTCCTCACGCCGTGCGTGTTCCCCATGATCCCCATCACCGTCTCCTACTTCACGAAACGCCAGGCCGTGACGCGCGGCCAGGCGCTCCGGGACGCCTCCCTCTATTCCCTGGGGATCATCCTGACCTTCACGCTTCTGGGCTTCGGCCTCACCTTCCTCTTCGGGTCGGGCGGAATCAACCGGCTGGCGGCGAACCCCGGCGTCAACCTGCTGATCGCGGCGATCTTCGTTGCCTTTGCCCTGAGCCTGTTCGAGGTGCTGGAGATTCGCCTCCCCGCCAGCTGGACCACGGCGTTGGACCGGAAGGCTTCGGCCACGGGGGGGATCGCCGGGATCCTGCTCATGGCGCTGACGTTTTCGCTGGTGTCCTTCACCTGCACGGTCCCCTTTGTGGGGACGCTCATGGTCGCCGCCATTCAGGGGGACTGGCTCTGGTCGATTTTGGGCGTGACTTCCTTTGCGGTGGTCTTCTCCTCACCCTTTTTCCTATTGGCGTTGTTCCCATCCTGGCTCAAGTCGCTTCCCCGAAGTGGAAACTGGCTGAACTCCGTGAAGATCACCATGGGTTTCCTGGAGGTCGCCTTTGCCTTCAAGTTCCTCAGCAACGTCGACCTGGTCTACCAGTGGGAGTTGTTGACGCGACCCGGACTGATCGCCATCTGGCTGGCCATCTCCGTGATGATCGTCTTCTACCTCCTGGGCTGGTTTCGCCTTCCCCACGAGCAGGCGACCGAGTCCATCGGGGTGTCTCGAGCCTTCTTTGCAGTCTTCTTCGCCGCCATATCGATTCATCTGATCCGGGGGCTGATCGGGTTCCCGTTGGGAGAATTGGACGCCTTTCTGCCGCCGCGCGACTATGGGAATCCCGCTTCCATCAGCATTTCGACTGGTGGAGCTGGTGACCGCGAAGAACTGGAGTGGATCGACGATTACGAGACCGGTCTGGCAACTGCCCGGGAGTCGGGCAAGCCGGTCTTCATCGACTTCACCGGCTACACTTGCACCAATTGCCGCTGGATGGAAGCCAACGTCTTTACCCTGCCCAAGGTTCAGGAGCGGTTTCGCCAGTACCTTCTGGTCCGTCTCTACACCGACGGCACGGGACCGGAGCATGCCGAGAACATGCGACTGGAGCAGGAGCGCTTCGGGACCATTGCGCTCCCGTTCTACGTGGTCTTGTCGCCGAACGACGAGGTGGTGGCCACGTTTCCGGGGTTGACCCGGAACCCGGAGGAATTCATCGACTTCCTGGATCGCGGTCTGGAGGGGAATCGGTCCGGTCGGGCAGGTTGACGATGATGTCGCCCGGCTTGGCATAGCCGTGACGATCCCGGGCGATGCGTTCGACCTCATTGGGATTGACGCGCAGCCTCCGGATCTTTTCCCGGTAGATCTGCTGCTGTTGGCGCAAGTCCTGGTTCTCCATCATGAGCTGCTGCAAATCGTCCCGGGCCTTGCGGAACTCCAGGTAGCCCCCTTCGGCGAAGATCAGGATGTAGGTGAGGGAAAAGCAGGCAGCCAGGAGCAGGATCCAGAAGGTTTCCCGCCGTGCCTTGTGACTGATAGCCATAGAGGAGGAGCCTATGACACCGGTTCGAATTGTCTTCTGTACCATCGACAGCGCCGACGCCGCCCGAAAACTGGCCCGGAGGCTGGTTCAGGATCGTCTCGCCGCCTGCGTGAACATTATCGAAAACGTGACCTCGGTTTACAAGTGGGAGGGCCGGATCGAGGAGGATGCCGAGTTCCTGCTGGTGATCAAGACCCAGGAAAACCGGTTGCGGGACTTGATGGATCGGATCGCGGAACTCCATCCGTACGACGTGCCGGAAATCCTTGGCTGGCCAGTGGAGAAAGGGAGCAAGGCCTACCTGGACTGGGTCGTGGCCGAAACCGGATAGGTTTTGCGGAAGAGAGGAACTGGAAGTCGACGCGGGGACGCGGACAGGGCCGAGACCATGACCCGGCGCCGGAACTAATCCGCTTTCTTCTCGATCTCCTTTTCCTGCGTGACCCTCATGGAATCCTTGAAGTTCCGAATTCCCTGACCCAGGCCTTTCCCCAGTTGGGGAAGGCGGCTGGCGCCGAAGATCACGACCACGATAATGAGAATGATGACCAGTTCCGAAACACCCAAACCACCCATATCCGGTGACCTCTCAGATATCCAAAATCAAGATTCGATAGTTGGATCTTAATCCTCCGGTTCCCGCACTGTCAAATCGCCAGGCGCTCCACGACGGGCCTCAAGGACGACTCCTTTGGCCCTGCAGGGTCGCTTCCAGCAGGTCGACCCGGCGGCCGACCCGCTCCAGAAACAGGGTGTCCGTCTCCGTCTTCCAGAGCCGGCGCCCCGGCGCCTCGCCCGGGGCTTCCAGCGGCTTGGCCTGACTGTATTTGAGCCGGATGAGCTTCCGGTAGGCGTCGAAGAACTCCGCGGCGTCCTCTTCGGTGTCCCAGACGGAACGGATCCAGAGTGCCAGCCCCCCGTCGGCGCCCTCGTAGAGTTGCACCGAGTCGCCATCCCAGCCGCTGGCGGCGTCCCGGGCCGGATACTCTTCCAGGAACTCGTCCAGGACCAGCCGGAGCATGAATTCACCCAGGACGTTCCGGTAGATTCGTTCCCAACGCTCCCCGAGACCGGGCGGAAGTGGCGGGGGCTCCACGTGGGTCGGATCATCCCTCGGCGACTCGTACTTCTCCGGGTGGAGAATCTGTTCCGTGGATCGGGGCAGATCGGCATAGATTCGGTCCACACCCGTCCATCCGTGCCTTCGGACGTGGTATTGAAGGAAGCGTGCCCCCTGGACGTAGGGAAAGAGCAACGCTTCCTGAAAAAAGGCGGGAACCTCCCGGAAGACGTCGTAAGTTTGTCGTGCTTCCTCCATCTGGTCCTTCTGCATCTCGACGATGTCCGGAATGTCCAGGAAGCTCTGGCCCAGCGGCTTCAGAACGTACTCCAGCATGAGTCCCAGGCCCTCCCCCTCCACCACTGCGATGTGGGCTTGGGTGGCGTCTTCGTTTCCCTCCACTCCCTCCAGCAGCCGGTCGAGATCGAAGTGCTGGTCCTGAAGCGCATGGGCCAGCTCATGGGCCATCACCGGCAGCTGATCCTCGACCGGAACCCAGTCGGCGACGTAAAGGGTCCGGGTCTCGGGGTCGTAGTAACCGGCCACCTGTTCGGTGAGTAGCCGCACCAGTGTCCCGCGATAGTCCAGAGACTCCGGAATCAGGCCCAGCTTCGCCAGCAGGCGCCGGTCGAGCTCGAGTTCCTCGGCCGGATACTCTTCAGCCATGCGGGCGAGGACGTAGTCGCGGATCTCGCCGCGGCTCCGAACTCCAGTCGCGACGGGTTTCGTGGCCGGAAGGTTGCGGAGAGCGCTGACCCTGGCCAGAACCGTCTTTGTGGAACGGCGCAACTCGTCCGCTGCCGATTTCGGGCCACCGGCGGCGCCAGGGCAGCCGATCGCCAGAATCCCCGCCCACAGCCAACCGAAGCTCCCGCGGCGGTCCGCGATCCTTGCCCTCACCTGAACTCCAGCTACCTGAATCGGAGAGAGTAGAGGTCCGCGTCCTTCATGACGAACCTCAGTTGAACCGGTTTGCCGGCAATCCTGCTCAGGGGCTGGTCCGAGGCCGCTCGGAGGTGACTCCGTTCCCACCTCACCGTGTGCTCGATCTCATCTCCCCAGATCAGGGGGGACTCCTCCAGGGCGAATCCGGGCAGAGGCTGCCCCTCCTCGTCCTGCAGCTCCAGGCGGATGCTCCCGGCCGCGGAGGTGGCAAAGTTCAGAACCAGGTTTCCACCCTCGAAGACCAGAGGACGACTGACCCATTCTCCTCCCCTATGGTCCGCGTGGACGGAGACGAAGCCGTCGGTTCTCAGCACCATCCGCTCCAGGTGGGCGCTGGGATAGGTGTAGTGGCGCGCCACGTAGAGCGACATCTCGTCGTCCGCGGTGGGGACCACGCCGGCCGAGGGCATGTTGGAACGGTGAACCCAATTCCGGGGATTCCGGCCCGGACGGATGAAGGCCTCCATGAAGCGCCGGTCCCAATGGACGCCGTCCCGGCTGCTCATGAAGACCGCGTCGGAAACTCCCGCAATGGGAATGGTGGGATGGTAGGTCCTCCAGGGAACGAACCTCTTGGGAAGCGCGATTAAAATGTGCGGCGCCCGGAAATAGGGGTGGGTGCCATTGGTGTAGAGATGCTCTCGGGGAGTGCCGCCGTAGTCGGCCCAGGTTCCGGGCGTCCAGTCCAGAAAGTCCTTCGAAGTCGCGTACTTGATGCTGCGCACGCCGTCGGCATCCCGGTAGACGGCCGCGTATTGGCTTCGGACCGGATCCCAGAAGGGAACGTTCAAAGAGTCGAACTTGCCGTCCGATATGGCCGCTTCTTCGCTGGCCAGGCGCCACCGCTTGCCGTCCGCCGAGACGAACGACTTCAGGACGTGATTGGGCCATCCCGGTCCCGCGTTGCCCAACGCCTTGTAGCGTTCCTCAGGCGGAGCATCCGGATTGTCATCTTTGAACGGCGCGAAGCAGCAGGAGGCCATTCCCTTCCAGACGATGTTGTTGTCGGTGGATCCTTGGAATTCGACCAGGCCCAGAGAGGGCCGGGTCCACTCGATCCCGTCCCGGCTCTCCAGCAGGCAGGTGACCGATTCGTGTTCGGGGACGACCTTTTCATCGGGACTCAACTGCAATTTGTCGGCGTAGTCCTGATGGCTGCTGCCCCGGTAGTAGAGGCGATAGCCGTCACCATCCCGGAAGACGGTGTGGTAGAGGCTCGTGGTCCCTTCCCACGGCTGGTCGAAGACCACGACCTTGCCGGCGGAACGCGGTCGCTGGAGTCGAAGTTCCAGCCCGTCCATGGATTCGATGAGGAAGTCGTCGACGAACAGTTCCAGGCGGGAACCGATATTGACCGGTTTTTCGGGTTCGTTCTGCTCGGCGGACCAAACTTCCGCCAGCGAGAGTCCCAGCGCCAACGCCGTTGCGACCAACTTGCTCGTCCTCATGTCCGATCCTCCGGTGATGAAGTAGGCTCGCTGCCCCCGTTTCGGGATTCAGGCTAACTTGGTCCGGGCAGAGGATCAATCGACACGGGTAATCGTCACTCTGGCGACGGGATTGCGCCAGTCGGACTCGGCCGCGTTGATGTCGCCGATTCCCTGAATCCCGTTGCTGATATGGATGAAGCCCTCGGCTTCCGCAGGGTCGTGGACGAAGTGGCTGGCGCAGGGTGGACCCGGTACGAACTCGCAGAGTTCGGAGTTGGCCTCGCTTCCCGCGTCGTAGGCCGGAGCATGGACCGTCTTTGATCCGGGCGCAGAGAAGAACAGGATCGGCGCCAATGGTATCTGCACGCCGCTGACGGCAAAGAAGCCGTCGTTGGTCGTCGCCAGTTTGCCGACGACCGAGAGAGACCTGAAACCGCGCACGCTCGTCACCGTTGCCGTGGTGGAATGGCCGGGAGGTATGACTCCATAGCCGATTGCGGAATCATGGACTTCCGGCATGGTCATCAGCGATTCCAGCAACGGCACCGGGTCGCCGTCCTCCGCCAGAGCCGCCAACTCGGGGCTGGCCTCCTCTCCAATCGTAAAGAGGGACGTCGATGCATCGTGAATCACCACCACCGGCGGGGTGATGATTTGATTCCGAGTCAGGTTCCGGATCGTGACGAGGTAGGTGGACTGAGCGAGGATCGGGGTCCCGCCCGCCACGCCGATTAACATTGCGGCACTGATCAAGGCGATTCGTTTCGTCGTCTCCTTCATAGGGTTCTCCCTGGTGGTTGACCGGTCTTCATCCCGGGAAAATCGGGTCCGCTCCGACCCGAAATCGCCCCCGGGGAAATAGCCGCGCTGAGCCTCAAAATACCACTCGCCCGTCTTCGTGGCGCCGCGTGACGCTCTCCCGATCCAGATACTCGGGAAACGGGATGTTGTCGAAGAAAAATCGGTAGGGGCTCCCCTTGTGGGTGCCTTCTTCTTTCCGAAGCGGAGCTCTATGGCGCCAGACGAAGCGTCAGAGGCTGGAAAGCCGCCGACCCGGATCAGTTCGCCTTGTTGGATGAGGGAAAAAAGACCTTTTCGCAGAAACTGGCAGGGGCCGGCGAAATCGCCGGCCCCTGCCATGAGGGCGGAATCATTCCGCCTCCGTCAGGCGGTTCAATCCATCCGAGTGATCGTCACTCTGGCAACGGGATTGCGCCAGTCTCCATCGGCGGCATTGATGTCGCCGGTGCCCCGAACCCCGTTGCTGATATAAACGAAGCCTTCGGGTTCGGCCGGATCGTGGAGGTGACTCCCGCAGGGTGGACCCGGAATGAAGTCACACGATTCGGAGTTCGCCTCGCTTCCAGCATCGTAGGCCGGAGCGTTCAATGTCATGGAGCGGGGCCCCGAGTAGTAAAAGGCCAGTCGGACCGGCAGTTGCACTCTGCTGACGGCGAAGAAAGAGTCATTGGTCGTTGCCAGCATGCCCACGACCGAAAGCCATCTGTATTTGGGCGAGCTCTCCACCATCACGCTGGCCGATTGACCGGGCGGGATCACCGGCGGGTCGCCGGGACCGAAGGCCACCGCGGTGTCGAATACTCCCTCCATTCCCATTGCCGCTTCCATAAGCGGCATGGGGTTTCCCTCTTCCGCCAGCGTCGCCAATTCGGCGCTCGCGGGCTGTCCGACCGAGAAGAGGGAGGTGGAGCGATCATGAACCACGACCAACGGCGGGGTGATGAGCTGACCCCGGGTCAGGTTGTGGACCGTGACCTGGAAAGTGTCCCGAGCGAGGCCGGTGGCGCCGGACGCCAGGGCGAGAGACACAATGATGCAGACCATGAACATCGGATTCATCCTGAATTTCATCGGATTCTCCTTTACGTCATTAAAGTTTTCTCCGCGGGAAGCCCGGAGCCTCCAAACTCGCACTTGGCCCGTAACGCGCCGGTACCTGGCGTCCGTCTGTTTTGGGAGTTGCGCGGGAAGGAGGTTCGGTGCCGCCCGGCTCGATAAGTCTGCGGCCACATGCTTACCGTTGCACTGTGCACACTTTCAGTTTATGAACTTTTTGCGCTCACTGTGAATTGGGGACTTGATCCGGGTCAGGAGGGATTTCTTCGGAGCGGCGTCAGCGCATTTTGCGCGGAGGCTCAGAGAACGACTCTTCCGTCGCCCTGGCGCCGGGTGATTCCCTTCCGGTCCAGATACTCGAGAAACGGGATGGCGTACTTGCGGGTGATCCCGAGGGAGTCCTTGAACTCGGGCACCGAAAACGATCGTCCGGGAGGGAACTTGATCTTGACCTCGTTCTTGAGACGTTGGACTTGGGACGGGGTCAGGACCAATTCACCGCCGACCCGGACCAGATCGCCTTGTTGGATCAGGAAAAAATAGACGTCCTCGGTCCGGTCCGGCGGGTGGTGCAGCCGACGCTTCAGCTCCGTGAGGGTCGGAGGCCGGGGGAAGCTCTTCCGGAGAACACCCAGAAGGGACTGTTGCACTGCTTCCTGAGCCGGGTTCAGACGGGGTTCCCAACCTCGCCGCATGACGATTGAGCGGTCGATGCGGATCAGATCGCGCTGCTCCAGCCGCCGTAGCAGGAAATGGAAGTAGTCGATGCGGGCGGAATTCAGGAACCGGTTCCGAAGCTCTTCCTTGGGAACGCCCGCCGCCAGTGGGTTGCGAGCGTGGCTCTCGTCCAGGTGGGCGAGTATCGACGATTCCAGATTTCGAACAGCTGCCCGCGTCACCGCCAGAGGCGGATCCTGGGGCACCAGGTCGAATTCCGGAAGCTGCTGCAGGTGCCTGAGAATACGCCCCGCCGGAGTGCCGATCCGGGCAGCCGTTTCGTTGACGTCGATTCCCATTTCCCCTTTGGACCGCACCAGGAACTCGATCCGAAGCGGATCCGGATCACGGTTTCCGGCTTCGAGCCCCGAATAAAGCGCCTTCGCCGGTAGCAGCTCCCCGGGAAGATTCCGGGCCCGGTGCCTGGGCGGGACGTCGTCCAACACCACTCCACCTCCGACGGTGACGGGTGGAGAGTCCATCCGGAGAATGAATCGGTCTCCAATCCAGCACACGGTCGGCTGCTCCAGACGGAGTTGAGCCAGGGCCCGTTGGCCGGGTGCCACCGTTTTTCCTTCCAGCGGATACACATGGCCCTGCCATTCTCCGCTGCCGTGGTGAAACCGGACCGGAGTCCGACGTTTGAGCGGCCGCGGAGCGCTCTCCAGTACCTTGATCGAGGCGTCCAGAGAACGAGTCGGACGTAGACCTCCGGGTCGGGAAAGGACCATCCCCCGTTTCAGGTCGTCCTTGCCCAAGCCCATGAGATTCAACGCAGTCCGCTGTCCGGCCACGGCCTCGCCGGCCTCCCGGTTGAAGATTTCGATGCGCCGGACCCTGCCCCCCTTTCCGGAAGGATAGATAGCCACGGCGTCTTCCTTCCGGATGATTCCCGAGGTCAGGGTGCCGGTCACCACCGTCCCGAATCCTCGCTTGCTAAAGACCCGGTCCACCGGCAACCGGAACACTCTTTCGTGCCGGGAATCACGGTTTGGCTCCGATTTGGCGGCCTGCTCGATCAACGCCCTTTTGAGGGACTCCAGGCCGCTCCCCGTAATACTGTCCACGGCGATGACGGGACCGTTCTCGAGGAAGCTGCCCCGCGTCATGGTTCGAATCTCTTCCCGAACCAGGTTCAGAAGTTCCGGATCCACCGAATCACACTTGGTGAGGACGACGATTCCTCGAGGAATGTTCAGGAGCCGGCAGATGTGAAAATGCTCCAGCGTCTGCGGCATGATCGATTCGTCGGCGGCGACGATGAGCAGCGCCAGGTCGATTCCCCCGATGCCGGCCAGCATGTTCTTGACCAGCTTTTCGTGCCCCGGCACGTCGACGAACCCGATGCGGCAGGAGCCCAGGGACATGTGGGCGAAGCCGATGTCGATGGTAATCCCACGCCGCTTTTCTTCCGCCAGGCGGTCGGCGTCGATTCCCGTCAAGGCTTTCAGGAGGGTGGTCTTGCCATGATCGATGTGACCGGCGGTTCCGACCAGTATGTCTCTCATTTCCTGCGACTCCGAATGCAATCGACAGACTAGCAATTTGGGACGCCGAGCGCGCCGGCATTCGGGCGGGCCTCGTTTTGACAGGCGCGATAGAATGATGCCGACCGTTCGAGGCTGACGACATGTTCGAAAATTTGTCCTCCCGGCTCCAGAAAATTCTGAAGGACCTCAAGGGGGAGGGGCGCGTCTCCAAGGCGCACCTGAATGCCTCTCTGCGCCAGATCCGCATCGCCCTGCTGGAGGCCGACGTCCATTTCGGCGTCGTCAAGTCGTTCATCTCCGGCATCCGGGAAAAGGCCCTGGGGCAGGAAGTGATGCGCAGCCTTACCCCGGGCCAACAGGTCGTGAAGATCGTCAACGAGGAACTCACTCGCCTCCTTGGATCGGAGGCGGCGGAGTTGGCCAAGGGAAGTCGGAGGCCGACCGTAATCGTTCTGGTCGGTCTGCAAGGGAGCGGCAAGACCACTACGACAGGGAAAATGGCGCGATGGCTCAAGGCCAAGGATGGACGGCCCCTGATGGTGTCGACGGACGTCCGCCGGCCCGCGGCCATCCATCAACTCTCGGTAGTGGGCTCGGCCATCAGGGTCGAGGTGGAGGACCCCCCGACCCGGGACCCGGTTCGGCGAGCGAAAATGGCTCTGAAACGGGCCCGGAACATGGGGTTCGACCCGTTGCTCGTCGACACCGCAGGCCGTCTCCACGTGGATGACGCGTCTTTGACCGAGTTGCAGGAGATCGTGGCCGGGGTGGGGGCGCACGAAATTCTCCTGGTCGCCGATGCCATGACGGGTCAGGACGCCGTCCGCTCGGCCAAGAGCTTCGGAGACCGGCTCGATCTTTCCGGTGTGGTCCTCACCAAGATGGATGGGGACGCCCGCGGCGGAGCAGCTCTCTCGATCCGCACCGTCACGGGTCAACCCATCAAATTCATCGGTACCGGTGAGGACTACGGCGCCTTCGAAACCTTTCATCCGGAGCGGATGGCCGGCCGGATCCTGGGCCAGGGGGACGTCCTCCGCCTCATCGAGAAGGCTCAAGCGGCCGTGACGCCGCAAGACAGCCGGAAGATTCTGGAGAAGATCCAAAGGGATGAATTCACCCTGGACGATTTCAGGTCCCAACTGCGGCAGCTCCGCAAGCTCGGACCCCTGGAACAGATTCTGGGCATGCTCCCGCAGGGAGGACTGTTCAAGGGGATGGGGCAAGTCCAGGTCGAAGAAAAGCAACTGGACACCATGGAGGCCATCATCAACTCCATGACCCCCTTGGAGCGGGCAAACCCCAGGATCATCAAGGGTTCCCGCCGCCGCCGGATCGCCCGCGGCAGCGGCCGGAAGGTGTCCGACGTCAACCGCCTCCTCAAACAGTATCTGCAGACTCGAACCATGATGAAACGGATGCAACGGGGCTTTCCGGGCCGGTCGCGCGGACGTTTCAACTTCCCCGTCTAACGCCTCTTTTTGTTAAGATTGGATTTTGTCGGAGGTGATAGATTGCTGAGAATACGTCTAAGTCGACACGGCGCCAAGAAGGATCCTCATTATCGCGTTGTAGTAGCCGAACGCACGAGTCCCAGGGATGGGCGTTTCATTGAAATCCTGGGGTACTACAATCCAGCTCTCAAACCTGTTCGTCTCAGCTTGAATTTGGAGCGAATCGACCACTGGGTGAAACTGGGTGCTCAGCCTTCAGGAACGGTCACGGGCCTGATCAGCAGAGTGCGGCAGCAAGAGCAGCCAGAAGTCAGTTGATGGTCGCGAACAGGCTCGTGCAGGTGCCGTAGCGGCATCGGTCACGGGCTCCCGGCAGCACTGCCAGGAGGCAACTATGAGAGAGCTTGTCGAGATGATCGCGAAGACGCTGGTTGACGATCCGGAAGAAGTTCGAGTGAGCGAGGTGGTGGGAGAACAGACCACCGTGCTTGAATTGAGGGTCGCGCAGCATGATCTTGGCAAGGTCATCGGCAGGCAGGGACGAACTGCCCGGGCCATGCGTACTTTGTTGGGCGCGGCCGGGATGAAGCTGCGCAAGAGATTCGTCCTGGAAATCCTTGAGTAGTTGAGTCAATTCATCGCCATAGCCCTCATCGTCAAGGCGAGGGGAATACGTGGTGAGGTTGCTGCGGAGGTTCTGACGGACTTCCCGGAGCGGTTCTCCTCTACGACCGGGGTTCGGGTGGCTCTTCCTGACGTGCAGTACCGGGAGGTCATCGAGTCCGCCCGTTTTCACAAGGGTCGCGTGCTGCTCAAGTTTCGGGGCCGGGAACGACCCGAACAGGTCCGGGAGTTGATTGGGGGGGAGGTTCAGATCCCGTTGGAGGAGCGCATGCCGCTCCCGGAAGGCTCGTTTTACGAGTCTGATCTCCTGGGTTTGAGAGTCGAGCAAAAGGGGCGCAACCTGGGGGTGGTCCTCGAATTGTTTCGTACCGGATCCGAAGGCGTGAATCTGGTGATCCGGGACGGGAGCGATCGGGAACTGATGATCCCCCTGGTACGTGCATTGGTTCGGGATGTGGATCTGGACCGAGGGATCATCCACGTGGATCTTCCGACGGGATTGGCTCCTTCCAGCTAGCAACTCGTCGCGAAACAGGCTGCGGACCGCCGGGTCGGTTTGCAGGAGTTCCTTCTGAAATGCAGGTCGACGTCATCACCATTTTCCCTGGGATGTGTCAGGGATTTTTCGATTACGGTATCCTGCACCAGGCGATCCGAAAGGGGTTGTTTCGCCTGGAGTTGGTCGACCTCAGGGAATTTACGGCCGACAGGCACCGGACGGTGGACGATCGGCCCTACGGAGGCGGAGAGGGCATGGTGCTCAAACCCGAACCCCTGTTCCGTGCGGTGGAACGATGCCGCCAGGTTCAGCGGAAGCCTTGGGTCGTGTATCCGAGTCCGCAAGGATGCCGGTTCACGCAGGAGAAGGCGGCGGAACTGTCCCGGAAATCCCATCTGACGTTCATATGTGGGCGTTACGAGGGGGTGGATCAGAGAGCGTTGGATGATCTGGTGGACGAAGAGATCTCGATGGGCGACTTCGTGGTCACGGGAGGCGAACTGCCGGCCCTGCTGATGGTGGACGCTGTCGTGCGGCTGATCCCGGGCGTGGTGGGCAAGCAGGCGTCATTGGAGCAGGAGTCGTTTGCCACCGGGTTGTTGGACTATCCTCAGTACACCCGGCCGGCCACTTACCGGGACCGGCCGGTCCCCGAGGTCCTGCTGTCGGGGAACCATGGAGAGATACGTTCCTGGCGGGAACAACAGGCTCTGAGACGTACTCGGGATCGCAGGCCCGATTTGCTCGCGCCGGGATCGAGTTCCGGCACGCCGAAAGGATAAGGGTGGAGTCATGAATCCGATACAACTGGTCGAACAGCCGCAGTTGAGGGATGGGATCCCGGATTTCGGGCCTGGAGATACGGTGCGGGTCGACTTCAAGATCAGGGAGGGCAACAAGACTCGCGTGCAGTCCTTCGAGGGAGTCGTCATTGCCATTCGCAGACGGGGCCTGGGTTCCACCTTCACGGTTCGCAGGATCTCGTTCGGCTACGGCGTGGAGCGCATTTTTCCGTTTCACTCCCCGTTGATCGAGGGCGTGCAGGTATTGCGCAGAGGGCGAGTCCGGCGGGCCAAGCTCTACTATCTGCGCCAGCTCAAGGGGAAGAAGGCCAGGATCCGGGAGAAACGCTGACTGCCCGTGACGGTATTCGTCGCGGCCTCCCACCGGCGCGAAATTCCGGCGGACAGCGTCGCCCCTCGGCGAATGACGCCTGGCAGGATCGTCCATGGCATCCGGTCCCGGGAGCGCGTCGCCCGGTTCGGTGCTGAAGCAGAACCTGGCCACTAGGAACGGCGGTTCATGATTCAGAAGGTCCTGTTTGGTCTCTATGTGCTCTATTGCTTTGAGGTCGGGATCTTTCTCCTCCTGTTTCCCTGGTGGGACCAGTGGAGCCAGAATTCGCTGCTGGATATCTACCCCTGGCTCCGGCTGATCATGCTCA
Organism: Acidobacteriota bacterium; assembly: GCA_965231825.1. Taxonomy (GTDB): domain Bacteria; phylum Acidobacteriota; class UBA6911; order RPQK01; family JAJDTT01; genus JAJDTT01. The sequence continues at coordinate 2,331,041 of OZ246889.1, forward strand.
ACAACTTCGTTCGCGGCGCAGTCTCCGGTCTGGGGCTGGCCAACCTGATTTTGGGGACCTGGGAAATTGTCCATTTTCAGCGATATTTTCCGAAGACATAGTCCCCCCTACCTCTACGGCATCTCACATCGCATCGCGTTCCCCGGTTTGTCGCCGGAGGATTATCTGGATCGGATCTTCAAGAGTCCCGCGCACGCCCTGCAGTGGCGGGAAAAGGACCTCTCGCCGGGGGAGAACCGCACCTGGGTCAAGCACGGTGTCGAGTTGGCGGGCCCCAGCGGAAAAGTGTTTCTGGTCAACACCCATGTGGAGCTGGCCCTTCAGGAAGGGGCCGACGGATGCCACTTGACTTCGAAGCAGGATCTGTCCCACGCCATCCGGCTCCGGGAGCGGTATGGGATCGCGCCGTTTCTCTTGGGCAAGTCGACCCATAGCGGTGGTGACGTGCTGCGGGCGGCGGCGGAGGGAGCCGACTACGTGCTGGTGAGCCCCGTTCTGGCCCCGCTCTCCAAGGAGTCCCGTGCACCGGCTCTGGGTTTCCCGGCCCTGGAGCGCATCGTCCGTTCCGTCGAAATTCCCGTATTCGCCCTGGGAGGCGTCGTGGAGTCGGACCTGAACCGTATTGCGGATTGCGGGACTGCCGGCCTGGCCGGGATCACGTGGCTGCAGCAGGCGATCGAGCGGGCGATCGAACGGCCGCATCCGAACTCGGAGCTTTGACGCCGGGAACGAGCTGAAACGGGGTTCCGCGGGACGCAATGGGCGCCCGCCGGCTATTCCAGGTCGCCGCCCATCCCCAGACGGCATCCCTTGCGGGCGATCTCAGTGGTCTTTTTGGCCTCCTCCAGGGTCAGCCAGTAGTCATCGTCGTCCAGCTGGACCGCCAGCTTCTCCATGGTCTCCAGGCGCGGTTCGAACTTGAGGACGTTTTCGCAGAACCTCTTCAGGACCTTCCCGATCTCCTTGCCCGAGAGCCGGCGTTGGTTTGCCTTCTCGTCGATGTTGACCATGACGCCGTCGATGGCTCGCTCGTAGGCATGGAGCAGCTCCCAGTGGGCATGGAACGTCAGCGGACCCTCGTCCTCTCCGTTCCGCCTTTTCTTCTTCTTTTTCTTGCGCTTCTTGCCGGCCTCCGCCGGCTCCTTTCCCGTCAAGCGAGTCCAGCGTTCTTCCAGCGCTTCGAGGCGATCCTTCGCAATCTCCAGGAAGACGCGGGTACGCCTGTCCAGTTTCTGCGCTCTTTGGATCTTGGTGTATTCCTTGTCGGTGAAACCGTCTGCCGATTGGGAGGAGGAAACCGCCGGGGATGCCGGCGTAAACGGCACCAGTCCGTGAGCGATTCCGGGCACAGAGCCGGTGTCCGCCGGAGTGAACCGGCCAAAGAGTTGATCCAGGAGATGCTTGCGCAGCTTTTCCAGAGATCGGATACAGTCGTCGAAATCGTCCCGGAATTCAAAGGGTAGCGTGAGTTTGAGGTCGTCCATCGCCTCTACGGTGCGCCTCGCCCGTATTTCCAGGCGTTTCGTCTCCCTGGAGCGGCCGTCCTTCTCGCGGGTCGGGGTTTCCCGGAGAGCGTGTTCGGAGAGGGCTCTCATGTCTGTCAGCACCTTCAGGACGGACCTGAGGTCCGACTCCTTCGCGGAGGCCGTCAGAAGCTTGGAATTCCGCTCCAGGGCCTTCCGAAACAGTTTCATATGGGACTTGTAATCGTTCTTACTCCGATAAACGCGCATCTCGTAGAGGGTGAAGACCTGCTCCAGCGGCGGCAGACTTTCGGAGGCTGATCCGGCAGCAAGCGATGCCAGCAGCATCAGGAACGGAATCTGGAAAACGCAGGGCATGCCTACATTCTTTCCGGAACTTCGATGCCCAGGAGTGCGAGAGACCGCGTCATGGCCCGGAGCGCCGTATCCGCCACCGCCAGATAACAGGTCTGCTTTCGCGAATCCTTCTGCGAAAGGATGTGGTGGCTGTGGTAGAAAATGTTGAAGATCTGGGCCAGTGAGAAGGCGTGCTTGGCCAGATAGGACATTTCCAGGGTCTTGAGCGACTGTTCGATGGCGCCTTGGGACCTTCCGGCCTGAAGCAACAACTTCCAGATTCGTTCGTCCTGAAGCAGATCGGCGAACTGTTCCGGGTCTTCCCTCAGGTTCCTCCGCAGATCCTCCTGCCCGCGATCCACCGTGCCGTCCCCCTGGGACCGCAGCTTGCGGAAGATGTTGTTGGCACGCACTACGGAATATTGCAGATAGGGTCCGGTCTCTCCCTCAAAGCTCAGGGCCTCCCCGAAGTCGAAGGCGATGACCGAGTTGCGGGCAAATTTGAGGAGGAAATACCGCAGGGCGCCAACGGCGATCTGGGTGGCGATCCGCAGACGTGCCTCGCGGGTCAGGTCCGGCTGGCGGCCGGCCACTTCCAGAAGTGACTTCTCGATGAGCTTGTCCACCAGATCGTCGGCCTTGACCCCCAGTCCCTTGCGTCCGGAGACTTCCACGTAGGGCCTGGCCCGATCCGGTTCCGAGAGCTCGATCCCCAATTCCTGGCTGCACTTGAGGGAGAGAGCCACCATTTCATAGGAGAAGTGGGTGGAGTGGTCGGCCGGTGTGTCGTGGCCCAGGCTGCGAAGGCCGTGGACCACCACCCGCTGAAGATAGGATTGGCGAACGTCGATGACGTTGTAGACGCTCTGGCCGCGTCCGAAGTCCTTCTCGATGTCGGAGGCTCCGTCGGAACTGGTCATCCAAACCTGGTCCCGGTCCGGGTAACGGTGCACGACCCGGTAGCGAAAGTCCTTCTCCAGCAAGCCGAATTTCCAGAGCTGATAGGCGATGTCCTTGCCGACGTAGGTGACGGTCCCGTCGCTGCGGACGATGATCTTCTCCTCGGGAGCCTGACCGTTGTCCCCGGGTAGCCGCATCACCCAGCAGCCTCGATTGGGTCCGTCCGAAACGAAGGTGATGGCCTTGCGCTGCTTGAGCTGGTCGAAGGCCTCGTCCCAGAACCTCTCCCTCAGGATCTGGCTTTCGCGGGGAAGGACGTCGTAACGGACGCCGATGCGCCACATGGTCCTCAGGTGGGCGTTCACGATTCGCAGGGCAATGTGCTCGGCCATCCGGCTGGTCTCGCCCTCTCCCTCTTCGATCTCTCGAAGGGTGCGGCGGCGATGTTCGAGGCGCGAGTCCTCTCCCCCGTACCAGTCGCAGACTTGGGCATACAGATCCCAGCAGTAGTAATCGAAAGGCTCGGGAATCGCCTGGACCTGCTCCAAGCTCATATTCCGCAACTGCCGGAATCCGACCACGACGTCGGCGACTTGAACGCCGGTGTCGTCGATGTAGTTCTGGATCTCTACCGAATGACCCCGGGAGCGCAACAGACGGCCGAAGGTGTCTCCCAGGACCGCGTTCCGGAGATGCCCGATGTGAGCCGCCTTGTTGGGGTTGATATTGGTGTGCTCGACGATGATCTTCGGCCCGCGTGCCGGTTCCGGCGATGCGGAGAGGGAGTCTTGGAGATCGGCCAGAAATCGATCCCGCTTCAGATAGACATTGACGTAGCCTCCGGCCGCCTCGACCCTGTCCATCCAGGGAGGCGTCCGGAAGTTGCCGGCGATCTCCAGGGCGATGTCACGGGGAGCTCGCCGCAGGCTCCGGGCCATCTCGAAGGGAAAGGCGAAGGCCAGGTCGCCGAACTCGATTCTCGGCGGCGATTTGGCGGCGGCGGACCCCAACTCCAAGGAAAACCGCGCGCGCACGAATTCCCGGAACAACGCCTCACTCTGGCGGGCCCGGCGCAGCAACATGGGCCAATGATATCAGACGTAGGAGGGGCGACATCTTTGTCGTCCACGGGGAGGGGAGTGGCTTTCAGGCGCCCAGTTTTCCGTGTAGCTGGGCGATTCGGCGGTCAGAAAGTGTAGAGGGGGACTCCGTCCCTGTTTTCCCTGTCGGCGGCAAGGATGCCGCCGCTCCCTTTCCATCTCCCCTCCCATGCTATTGTGTGCGGGATGGGAACGGACGGCGGCCGGGATCGCATACTCTATTTCGACGCCTTCAATGGTGTGAGCGGAGATATGATTCTGGGCGGATTGCTGGATCTGGGGCTCCCCTTGGACCATCTTCGGCAGAGTCTCGCTTCATTGCCGCTGGAGCCCTATCGCCTCACCGCCCGCAAGATCGACCGGAACGGGCTCTCAGGGACCGATTTCCGGGTCGAGATCGAGAATGGGCGGCACTCCCATGGCCGGACGCCCGGGCAGATCTTCGGGCTGATCGAAGAGAGTGGGCTGGAGGACCCGGTCAAGGAGATGGCGCTGTCGGTGTTTCGGCGGCTGGCCGGCGCCGAGGCGGCCGTCCATGGAGAATCGGTGGAACACGTTCACTTTCATGAAGTGGGCGCGGTGGACGCCATCGTGGATATCGTCGGAGCTTGCATCGGATTTCACTACTTCGGCGCTCTCCGTTTTTTCTCGAGTCCGCTGAACCTGGGCAGCGGCACCGTGACCTTCTCCCACGGCACCTGGCCCGTGCCCGCACCGGCGACCGCTGAGTTGGTCCGCGGCTATCCCGTGGTCATGGGGGAGGTGCAGGCGGAGCTGACGACGCCCACCGGGGCGGCCATCGTCACCACGCTGGCGGCAGCCGGCGCCGCGACGCCCGTCTGGACTCTGGATCGATGGGGCTTCGGGGCCGGAGACCGGGAGTTGCCCGGAATTCCCAACATGTTGAGGCTGGTTCTGGGCCGTGAAGCCGGTGGAGAACAAGCCTCCCCGGCGGCCGCCGAAGGAGTGCGTGACGAAGAGGTCCTGGTCCTGGAGGCCGACATCGACGACCTGGATCCCGAAGCCATCGGTTACGTCATGGAGACGGTCCTGGCCCGAGGAGCGCTGGATGTCCGCTGCGTCCCCCAGCAGATGAAGAAAGGTAGGCCCGGCCACCATCTTTCCGTGCTCTGCCGCCCCCAGGACCGGGATCGCATGATGGGTCTCCTCTTCCGGGAGACGACAACCCTGGGGGTTCGTTGGAAGCCGTGGCGGCGCTGGGTCCTGGAACGCGAGTTCCGGGAGGTGGAGACCGGGCACGGAACTGTTCGAGTCAAGGTGGGACGCTTTCGGGGAGAGCCGGTCACCGTCTGGCCCGAGTACGAAGACCTGAAAAGGATCGCCGAAAGGACCCGTCTTCCGTTGAAGCGTCTGAGACAGATGGCGATCCGCGAGGCGACCGAGAGGGAATAGGGGGCCATGTCCAAGACCTTCTACCTCACGACTCCTCTCTACTATGTCAACGACGTGCCCCACGTCGGGCATACCTACACCACCCTCATCGCCGACACCATCATCCGCTACCGGCGAATGTGCGGCGACGACGTCTCCTTCCTGACCGGCACCGACGAGCACGGTCTCAAGATCGAGCGGTCGGCCCGGCAACAGGGCATCGAGCCCCAGGAGTTGGTGGACACCTATGCCGGCAAGTTTCGCGACACCTGGGAGCGGCTCGGCTTGAGCTTCAACGAGTTCATCCGGACGACCCAGGAGCGTCACTATCGCGCCGTGGCCAAGCTCTTCCGGGCAGTCAAGAAGAGTGGAAGCGTCTATCTCGGTCAGTATCAAGGCAACTATTGCGTCGGTTGCGAGGCCTATGTGGCGGACGGCCGGAACTGTCCCGACTGCGGGCGGCCCACCGAGTTCATGACCGAGGACAGTTACTTCTTCAAGCTGTCGGCGTTCCAGGAAAAACTGCTCCGGTTCTACCGGGAGAACCCGGACTTCGTGGTCCCTCGCTCCCGTATGAACGAGGTGGTCCGTTTCGTCGAAGGGGGTCTTCAGGACCTGAGCATCAGTCGAACCTCGTTTCGCTGGGGCATCCCCGTCCCGGACGACGAGAAGCACATCTTCTACGTCTGGTTCGACGCCCTCACCGGATATATCTCGGGCATGGGCTACGGCACCGACGACGAGAAGTTCGAGAAGTGGTGGCCGGTAGACGTCCACCTCATCGGCAAGGACATCCTTCGCTTTCATGCCGTCTACTGGCCGGCGTTCCTGATGGCGGCCGGGCTGGCCCCTCCCAAGCGGATTCTGAGCCACGGATGGTGGACCATCGAAGGGGAGAAGATGTCCAAGTCCAAGGGCAACTTCATCACCGCCGCCGAGCTCTCGAACGTGGTCCGGACCGACTACTTCCGCTATTTCCTGCTCCGGGAGATCCCTTTGGGTTCCGACGGGAACTTTTCCTTCGACGGGCTGCGAACGCGGGTCAACAGCGACCTGGTCAACGACCTGGGAAATCTGGCCCAACGCACGCTGAAGATGATCCGCAGCTATTTCGGCGGCGTCATTCCGGACGGAGGTTCTGCGGACGAGCGGGGCCGGGAACTCCAGGATTTCTGCGGCGAGACCGCGCGGCTCTACCAGGATCGGCTCGGGGACCTCCAGATCAACAAGGCCATGGAGGCGGTCTGGGAGCTGATCAGCCGGGTGAACAAGTACCTGGTGGTGAACGAACCCTGGATTTTGGCCAAGGACCCGAACCGCCGGGCGCAGCTGGGGAGTGTTCTGTACCATGCCGCTGAAGCGTTGAGGCTGATCGCTCTGATGCTGGGACCCATCGTTCCGGAGGGAGCGGCTGCCATATTGCGCCAACTCGGCATCCGGCGGCCCCTCGAGGATCATCGGATTTCCTCTTTGGATTGGGCCGGGCTGGAAAGCGGTTCCAGCATCGGGAAATTGGGTCACATTTACCCGCGTTTGGACAAGAAGGAGTTTCGAGTGAAAGTGAAGAATCGACGCGCTCCCGGCGCCGCGAAAGCGAAGAAGACCGCGGGCGCAGCGGCCGGTGGTCAGGAAAATGCCCGCATCGACATCAAGGAGTTCGCCAAGGTCAGGATGCAGGTGGCCCGGATCGTGAGCGCCGAATCCATCCCCAAGTCGACCCGCCTCCTCAAGGTCAAGGTGGACCTTGGATCGGAGGTCCGCCAAGTGGTGGCTGGAATCGCCGAGCAGTATTCACCGGAGTCTCTCCCGGGCCGTCTGGTCGTCATCGTGACCAATCTCAAACCGGCCAAGCTTATGGGTGTCGAATCCAACGGGATGATCGTGGCGGCTTCGGACGGAGGAAAACCGGTGCTGGCGACGTTCACCGAAGATGTCCGCCTGGGGTCGGTTCTGACCTGAGCGCCGGCTGGAGATCGTTCAGTGTTCGTTGACTCCCACGCCCATCTCGATGTCCCTGCCCTGTATTCCGACCTGGAGGGAGTCCTGTCCCGGGCCCGGCAGGCCGGCGTGGAGTCGATTCTGACCATCTGTTGCCTGGAAGAGAATCGTGATTCCGTCGAGACGACGCTGAAATTGTTGGACCGGTACGATTTCCTCTGGGCGGCCTTTGGCGTACACCCTCACGACGCGCGTTTCTTTTCGGACGGCATCGCCGCCGAGCTGGCCCATCTGCTGCGTCATCCCCAGGCTCTGGCCTTGGGTGAAATCGGTCTCGACTACCACTATCTGAACTCTGATATCGACGCTCAGAGGGAGGCGTTTCTGGCACAGATCGATTTGGCTCAGGCTGCGGGTAAACCCATCGTGATCCACTCCAGGAAGGCCGAGGAGGACATCTGCTCGATTTTGGAGGAGAAGTACCCGCGTGGGGAGGGGCTCAACGGAGTGGTCCACTGTTTCACGTCCGATGAGCCGACTGCCCAGCGTTGCCTGAATCGGGGTTTCTTCATTGGTTTAGGGGGAATCCTCACCTTTCGCAAGTCCGATTCGCTCCGAGCGGTGGCGAGCCGTTTGCCGGTGGACCGGATTCTGATCGAAACCGACTCCCCTTACCTGGCCCCGGTCCCCTTCCGGGGCAAGACCAACGAGCCTGCCCGGGTGGTGGAAGTCGCGCGGGAACTGGGCAGAATCCGGGCCATGACCCTGGAACAGGTGGGTGAGCGCACCAGATCCAACTTCGAGAGATTGTTCGGCCTCAGATCTCCGAACGTCCCGGCCGGATTGCCAGTCTCAAATTGACGTTGGTATAGTTTTCACGAGTTCTTGCAGGGAGAGGCCGCGAGCGCGGCCGCAGAGGCGATTTCAGCCCGTCGGACGGTTATGAGAAAAAGCGGAGAACGGGACGGTTCCGGATTACCCTGCGATCCCCGGCCCGTGTGACCAGGAATGGACGTGCAGATCAGCCGCCGCCTCACTCTGAAAGACATTTTCCTCCTGGTGAAATCGGATCTCGCCGAGGTGGAGATCCGACTCGATTCGGAGATCCAAAGCGCGATTCCATTGGTCAACGACATCAACCGCTATCTGCACACGAGCGGCGGCAAACGGCTTCGGCCGGCGGTTCTGCTGCTGGCGTCCAAGCTCTGCGGGGCCCGTACCGAAGCGGCGCTTCGGCTGAGCGTGGTCGTGGAGTTGATCCACGTGGCCACCCTGGTCCACGACGACATCATCGACAACAGCGACGTCCGCCGGGGACGGCCCTCGGTCAACGCCAAGTGGGGCAATCAAACTACGGTCCTCATGGGGGACTGGCTCTACATGACCTCCTTCCAGATTGCCATGAAGGAGCGGTCGATGAGGATTTTGGACATCCTCATCGACATCACCCGCAAGATGGTGGAGGGGGAACTCCTGCAGTTGGAGCAGGAGGGGCGCATGGACGTCACCGAGCGACAGCAGTTGGAGATCAGTCTCTACAAGACGGCCTACCTTTTCTCCGGTTGCGGCCGCCTGGGAGCGATTCTGGGGAACATGGATCCGGCCCGGGAGGAGGGTCTCGCTCTCTACGGCCGGTCCCTGGGTTTGGCCTTCCAACTGGTGGACGACCAGCTCGACTATACCTCCGCCCAGAAGGACATGGGCAAGCCGGTCCTCAAGGACCTGGAAGAGGGGAAGATGACGCTCCCCATCATCTTCATGCTGCAGCGGGCCCAGCGCGCCGAGACGGACTTTGTCCGGCAGGTGATTCGCCAGCACGATTTCACCGATGCCAACAAGCAGGAGATCCTGAGCCTGGTCTGGAAGTACGGAGCTTTGGATGAACTGAAGCTGCGAGCCCAGACCTACGCCCAGCAAGCCAAGGAAGCGCTTGCGGTCTTTCCCGATTCCATCTACCGGGACGCCCTCCTCCAGGTGCCCGACTTCGTCCTGAATCGAAACAACTGAGGAGGGGCGACAGTCTTGCCCCCCTTTTCATAACCGGCCGGGAACCGGCGGCTGGGCGGTCCGCACCCCAAAATCCCCTTTTTTCTGCCAGGATTGTGCGTGGCCACAGACGGTGGGAGAGCTCTTCATGTCCTTCTGTTTCTCAGAAAGACGGTGCGGGAATGTCCTCCACCATGATGTTCGGTAGCGGTTCCGGTTCCGGCTTGGGTGTCTCAGACGCCTCTGAGCCTTCTTCTCCAGAATCTCTTTCTCCGGAGTCCCGTTCATCGGGGACCGCCTCTTCCACCGGTGCAGGAGCTGAAGTGGTCCGGCGGGCGGCGTAGAGTTCCGTCCCGAAGTTTCCCGGCGGAGTCTTGTCCACGGTCTCCTTCATGAAATCGATCCAGATGGGCAGGGCCAGGGTGCTGCCGTAGACTCTTTTACCCATCGACACCTTGGTGTCATGTCCCACCCACACGCCGGCGGTCAGCAGCTTGCTGAATCCCACGAACCAGCTGTCGGTACAGTCGTTGGTGGTGCCCGTCTTCCCGGCGACGGGAATGGGCAGGCTCCGGGCCTTGCGGCCGGTCCCAGTGAGGACCGCGTTTCTCAACAGGTCTACAAGCGCCTCGGCGGTTTTCGGCTTGACGACCTCGTCCACGCCGGCCTCGTGGCGTTCCAGAAGAACGCCATTCGAGTCCTCCACGCGGTCGATGAAATAGGGGTGGATCCGGACCCCGCCGTTGGGGAAGACGCTGAAGGCGGACGTGATCTCCTCCAGCGTGACCTCGCCCGCTCCCAGCGCGGTGGGGAGATAGAGTGGGATTTCCCGGTCGATTCCGAACCGGTGCGCCACTTCGACGACTCTCTCGACGCCCATGGCGTTGGCCAGACGGAGCGTGGGGACGTTACGGGATTCCGCCAAGGCCTGACGGATGGGGATGCGGCCCTTGTATTTCTCGTCCGCGTTCTGGGGCCGGTAGGGGCGGCCCAGGCCGTCCAGAAACTGCACCGGGCTGTCCAGGACCGTGTCCTCGGGCGAATAACCGTTTTCCACCGCGGCCACGTAGGTGAAGGGCTTGAAGACGGAACCGGGTTGCCTCTCAGCCTGGGTGGCTCGATTGAACTTGCTGTATCGAAAGTCGAACCCCCCAACCATGGCGCGAATGGCGCCGGTCCTGCTCTCGATGGCCATCAGCGCCCCCTGGACCTCGGGAACCCGGTCCAGCTTCACTTCGACGGTCCGTTCCTCGCGGTTGATGCTCTCCAGGGTAAAGGCGCAGACGTCACCTGTCTTGAAGACCTGGTCCAGTCTTTTCTTTCGGGTCCAGTCCACATGCTCGGGCCGGACCGTGGCCCGGTAGCTGCCGACCTTCACCTCCGCCGTACGCTCATTCGATCGAAGGACGAGGCCGTGAACCATCTGGCCGGGAGAGAAGATCGTGTCCCAGTCGGAACGCCAATATCCGTCCAACTTCTTCCCGGCCTCGAGGAGATTCTCTTTGGCGCCGCGCCATCTTCGCCGCTTCTTGTCGAACGCCTTCAATCCGTCACGAAGGGCCCTTTCTGCTGCCGTCTGAAGGTCGTAGTCCAGAGTCGTGTAAATCTTCAGACCTCTCGTGTGGATCTCCCCGCCGGGGTACCGTTTCTCCAGGTACTGGCGCACCCATTCCACGAAATAGGGGGCCGATGCCTGTTGCCGGCCAAATGTCTTCAGGTCCAAGGGCGCCTGCATACTGACTCGCAGCGTCTCCGCGCCGATGAGGCCCTCCTCGTAGGTCCGCTCCAGCACCCAGTTTCTCCGTTTCAAGGCCCGTTCGGGATGATTGATGGGGGAATATCCTGCGGGATTCGGAAACACGCTGGCCAGCAGGGCCGCCTCATGCCACTCCAGTTCGTCCATGGTCTTCTGGAAGTAGAACTCGGAAGCGGCCGCCAGTCCGTATCTGCCGTGCCCCATGTACATCTGGTTGACGTAGCGGGTGAAGATCTGCTCCTTGGACAGGGTGCGCTCGATCTGGATGGCGAAGATCATGTCCTTGATCTTGCGCATGATCGTCACCTCGGGACTGGTCAGCAGCAGTTTGCTCAACTGCATGGTGATGGTGGAGGCGCCTTTTCGTTCTCCGTAGGCGATGTTCCGGAAGATTTGGTAGATGAGGCGGGGGAAGTCGATGCCGGCGTGCCGAAAGAAGTCCGAGTCCTCGGCCGCCAGGATCGTATTCTTCACCGTGTCCGGAATCTTGTCGTAGGTGACGATCTGCCTCTTTTCCAATGCGTAAATCCCCAGCACCCGCCCGTCCGCCGAATAGACCTCGGAGATGACGTCCGGCCGGGACTGCTGCATTTCCCAGATCTGGGGCAGTTCAAAGCCCCAGGTGAGGGTCAAGCCGGTGAGGGACCCGGTTACCGCCGCCGCGATGATCAGAACGGCGCAGGTCGCCCAGACCAGAAATCTGCGCCGGCGGGGAGACGGCTTCTTGCGGGAGGAGGGTCGTTTTCGAGGGGGCACAACTGCATTCTACACGACTGGCCCTGTCAGTAACGGGACGGGCGAGTCGGCCGGGATGTCGGAACGATTGAGTTGACCGAATCCTGATTCACAGCTTTCCCACAGCCGGTCAACAGCATTCCGACAGGCATTGCACAACTGTTCTTCGGACGGGTCTCACTTCGACGCGAAGCGTGTGGCGACGTACTTCCCGGCATCGTTCTCGCTGAGCCGCACCGTGCCCGGGCCGCTCCGGACGTAGAGATCGCCCTTCCCGGCCTTCTCCAGGCTTTTCCATCGCAAGTAGACCGGCTCGGGACTTCGCTGGCAGCTCACCAGGCAAACGGTCTTGCCCTCCACAATCTGCATCCTGGGATCGATGCAGGTGCCGGCCCGGTCGCCGAGTCCGTTGCGCACCACCTGGGCCAGGTGCAGCATGAACTTGTCGTCGGTCTCCAGGCGGTCATGCGCGATGCCCAGCACCTTGCGGTCGTCGTCCACGCCGATCAGGAGGTCCCCCCCTTCGGTGTTGAGGAATGCGGCAACGGTCTTGAGCGCCGCATGGGTCACGTGCTTGGGGTCCTTTCGATCCTCCTTCAGGTTCCAGCGGAGGCTCGACTTGAACTCCAGTGTCTTCGACTCCTGGTGCTTTAGCAATTCCTCCGCTCGCCGGTGCCGCCTGATGTAGTCGTCGAAGAGGAAGTTCTTGAGCGCCTGGCCGAAGTCGGGGTCGTCGGTGATCCGCTTGTAGAGGTCGAAGTTGGTCTCGACGATCTCCTGGATCTTGTCTTCCACCTTGGGGTCGAACGTCAGCCGCACGTTCTCGCGGGTGTTCACCCGGGCGCTGGCATCGAGGCCCGTGTCCCGGTCCAGGGCGGACCGGATCTGTTCCAGCGTCACGCGGTGTTCGCTGCCCAGGTTCAGACCGAAGAGCTCCAGGGGCTTGGGCTTCGGAGTGGCCGTGAAGGCGAACGTCGAGAGGTTGGGGAGCCGGCCGAGAAAACGCGGTTTCACATCGGTCCCATGGTGCTGCTTGAGCTTCTCCCACTTCTTCGGCTGGGTGGCTAGGAGGAAGTCGAGGACGTCGGCCGGGATCATGCAGAGCCTGCGGTCGTAGGCTTCGGGACGCCGCTTGTGGTAGCCGCCCGGCAAGGGATCATTGCCATATGCCTGCTGCGATTCCCTCACTGTCGTCGCGTCGCCCGGGCACGCGTCGGGCCCGTAACGCAGCAGCGCGCACTCTATCGCTTCCTCGAAGGCCCGCTCGGATACCTCCGAGCTCACGCGGTCTCCTTCCGGATGTCGATCTTGCCCGTGACAGCCGCAGAGATCAGGGCGGTGCGGAATTCTTTGAGGTGGACGATGGCTTGGCGTACCTTCGCGATAAGAGTGTCGACTCTTGCCTTCTCATGAGCCAAGAAAGTTATGGTCGATGTTTGCTCTTTTACCGGCGGAATATTCAGCCAGACTTCTCGTAGCGAGTCCGAGTAGATGACGTCAATAGTGGTTGCATTGCTCATGAATCGTAGTTGATCGAGCACGATAGAGCATTCCTCGATCTGAATTTCGAGGAAGCGAGTTAAGATCCGGCGCCGGTCTGGTCGGACCCTCATCAAGCAAGGATGCAGAACGCCCCGCTCGGCCCCATCCGGCAGGATTGCACATCGCCCGATCGAGCCTTGCGTGGTGATCAATAAGTCACCAGGGAGGACCACAAATGCTCTGAGTTCTGCGAACTTCTCAAGCGAGACGTAGTTTTCACCACTCGAAAAGTCTCGATCAATCACGCTTCTTTGGTTGTATACCTTAATTTCGCCGGCCTGCATTTCAGAACTCTTGAGCTGACTTCCAAACGGCCCTGTCTTGATAGAGTCCTTGCTTGCTCTGAGGACGTGTTTCAGTTGCTTCACGTCCCAATGGGCCGGGGTCTGTCCCAACCACTCGATGCCGGAGTCCTTCATGGGGACGTTCGGGTCGAGGCCCCGGGTGATGGCCCGGGTGATGAGGGCGCTGCGTTTCTCCTGAAGCAACTCGATCAGCCGCTCCTTCCTCGCCACCAGCGCATCGATCCTTTCCGTTTCGCGGTCGAGGAATTTGACAATGGCGCGTTGTTCGTCTGACGGCGCCATCGGTAAGAGAATGGCTCCAAGAATAGAACCATTCAGATTCCCGAGCCCAGTTGTGGTTGACGAGAGGAAAATAAGCTGCTCGCGCGCAACCGGGCAGTTCATCAAATACCAGAAGAACCGGGGTAGGTGTTCGGCCGAGACCCTCAGGCGCTGCATGAAATTGGAGTAGCAGCAGTTCAGGGCTGCAATTGCTTCATCGACAACGGAGGTCTTCCCGATATGGTGTGTGCTTCCACTCGACTTCGCCACGAGCAGATCTCCCAATAACAGCTTGGCATAGGTCGCTTCGCGAGCGCTGAGTCGCCTTTGAGCTGGTTCTGTAATCCTCCACGCGCCACGCTTGGTTTGGTCGGTAGACCGCAGGACGATGGTTCCGTCGGCATCGAAGTCTTCACCCCAAACACCGCTGTCATTGCGAACCAGTGACGCCTTAAATGGCTTTGGGTTCCAATGTGCCGGAATCTTGCCTAGCCACTCGACGCCGGAGTCCCTGTACTTCGAGTAGGAAGGAAAGGGCCGTCGTTGAAGTTCGTCGATCCGATCATTTCCTTCGGTCACGCGGTCGGTCGCCTCAGTCACCGCTCCCGCCTCCCGTCCGTGCCCGAATCCCAGGCCGCCACGGTCCACCCGCGGGCCAGACCTGGATGAACGGGCTCTCCGCGATCAGGCTGTCGCAGACCGGTCCCAGGAAACGGCGCAGCTCCTCACCGACGTCCACGAGGCGATCCGGCCCATCGATGTCGGTCCCGATCTGCCGCCGCATCTCGCGGATCGCCTTTCGAGGAGTCATGCTGTCAGCACATCGAGTACCGGACCGACGAGCGACTTTGCTCGGCACACGTCGGCGGCCCGCCAGATCTGGTCGACGCTCGCCTTGCGGTCGCGCAGGGCGTCGCTTAGCGCCTCGATCGCGATGTCCTTGCCGACCAGCCGCCGGAAGCGGAAGCAGTCCACCACGGTGCGGGCCGGGCTCGTGATACGGACGGGGACCCCCTCGAAGGTCGCGTTCACGACGCCGTAGCGCAGCCTGACCCCGGAGAATCGCACCACTCGGATCGGCAGCCCGGGCAGGCGGGGCGTGCGGGCCTTGTGCGGAATGGCGATCCAGACCTCGTGTGGGAGCTGCGTGCCGATCCCGTAGACGCTCAGGGCCGTCAGCAGGCAGACTACGGCGCTCGGGACCCGGGCGCACACGGCGGCCCGGGTGTAGTGCTCTGTCGGTTCCACGTGGGCGAGGCGGTAGAGCCCGCGCGCCACTCGCTCGACCGAACCGTCATCCACCAGGCGCCGGAGCGCACGTGAGTGGACGCCCAGAGCGGCCGCGTCGCGCGAACGGAAGAAGGTCTTGGAGCCGAGCCGCTGCAGGCTAGAGTCACCTGTCGGGGAATATCGCACTGAAATGTCGCCAGATGAATTCAGTTGTTTACCTTTCGATTCATGCATGCCATGAATATAACCGGTGTGAGCTGTCTAGATCAAAATGTCGATAACCATTAATATTTGCCGTCATTATCAGTCATTGGCCGGTTGTCTCGGAAAACAGGGCCACAATTTCCGTCTCCAGGATGTTCGCCTCGGTCTCCTCACCGGTCTCGCGACTGCGGGCGAGCAGCCGGTCGCGGACGGACGCCGAGATGTTCTTGAGCGGACGTGTCCTCACGACAGAACCGCTTCCATGTACGGCTGCAGGACCGTGCGCGCCCGGCAGACGCTGGCTGCGCGCATGATCTCATCCGGGGTGGCGAGCCGTTGGCGCAGCACGTCCCGGAGGGCCTCCAGGGCGGTGTCGAGGCCTAACTTGTTGCGGTACCGGAAGCAGTCGACGACCGTCCGGGCCGGCGATGTGATGGCAACCGGCACGCCGAGCATTGGGCGGCGGCCGATCCCGTATGTGAGCATCGCCTTCGAGAACCAGACGACCCGAACCTGCGCCGGCACTCGGGCGGGGCGGCGCGCCTTGCGGTTGATGGCGATCCAGACCTCGTGAGGGGATTCAGTACCGATCTCGTAAACGCGGAGCGCGGTCATCAGGCAGACGATGGCGTGCGGCACGGCAGCAGCTACCATGGCGACCGTCTCCAGTTCCGTCGGCTCGACCTCGGCCAGCCGGTAAGGGCCGCCGCCGAGGTTCTCAACGGCTCCGGTCGCAACGAGTCCGCGGAGGCGACGGTAAGGGACACCGAACGGCTCGATGTCTCGCGGCCGGAAAAAGGCACCAATGCCGGCTGCTTCGAGCGCGGCCGCAGTGAGTTCAGCCATGGATGTATAGTAATTTATGTCGGCATATAGGTAATAGTGCCGACATTTTGTTCTTGCTTTGCTCAGGCCGCCATAGCCGTCGCTTCGCCTGTTTGCCGTCCAGGGCAGGCGGAGGTTCAAGGCGGGGCGAGCGGGTCGACACGCGTGACGGTGTCGATCTGATCGAAGTGCCGGTCTGCCGATAGCAGCCGATCGATGCCGTGGGCCTCCATCGTTGCGACGTGCAGGGCGTCCCGTGCCGGCAACCCGGGATGCTGCACCAGCAGTTCGACCGCACGGGCCGTCTGGGGTTCCGTCACCGGCAGGATCTCGTCGCAGATGTCAGTCACGGCCTGGTACACGGTCCGGGCGTCTTCGGGCCGCCTTCGGGGGGCGTGGTAGTGGAGGATCTCCTGTAGGACTTCCGTGCTGGTGATCAACCTGGTCCCCTGCTCAGTCGCGGCCAGCAGAGCCCGTCGGCAGGCCTCCCGGTACTGGGCATCACTGCCCGCGAGGTACATGAACACGTTGGCGTCGACGAAAAGCGAGTCACGCACGCTCGTCAACTGTCCTCGTCACTCCCCAGACCTTCGCTGTTGTGGAGACAGTCGGTAGCCAGGCCGACCTTCAGCCGGCTGTACTGGCGCTCCCACTCCGGCAGCGATTTCGGCGCTGGGACCGCCCCCTTCGCGTACAGCCTGTCGATGGCCTCCAGTCGGCGTTGCTGCGCCTCCGGCAGAACGCAGTACTGCACGACGGCCTCCCGCACGACTGCGGCCAACTTCTTCCCTTCGCGTCGTGCAATTCGCGACACTGCCGCGTACGCTCTCGCATCGAGCGTCACTTGGACTCGCCGTGCACCTCCCATGGCCCGTGATCGTACAGACACATATGATTTGTGTCAACCAATGTGACTCGATAAATTTGTGGTGTCAGATATGTGTCAACTCCTGTGAATCACACGAAGGCTGATGGGGAGCGGCGACAGTCTCCGCTCGGTCTGCGTGGCCCGCAGCCGCCGCAGAAGGGCCGGCGTCAAACGCGCATCTCTTCCAGCATCGCCGCGATCTCCTTCTCCACCTGCCGGATGTCGGCCTTGATCTCTTCCAAGGGACGGGGCGGCCGGTATTCGTAGAAGTAGCGATTGAAGTTGATCTCGTAGCCCACGAGCCCGACCTTTCCGTCCTGGGGGTCCCGGCGCTTCGAATCGATCCAGGCGTCGGGAATGTGGGGCCTCACCTCGCGCTCGAAGAACGACTCGACAGCTTCGCTGAGGGGCACGTTCTCCGTGTCGCGGAGCTGCGGATCGGGCTCGGGCCGGCCCTTCCGGTCCCGGCAGACCGCGGCTTCGGTGTTGCGCTCGGACAGGGCGGAGAGCACAGCCTTCTTGATCGGCGCGGTGAGTTTCGGCCCGGCAGTTTGCGCTGCCCGGGAGAGCTCGGATTCGAAGTCAGCCCGATCCAGGAAGAGCCGGTCGGGCAGACTCCGGAGGAGGTCGCGGATCGTGGCCTGCTTCTCACGGCCCGCCCCTTCGTCCTTGGCCTTGGCCGCGCCCCTCTTTCGCGACCGCGCCAGGTTGATGAAGGCGCGCTGGTCGTCGAGCCGCGCGATCCGCTCGGGGCTGGCCTGGAAATCGAGCCGGAGCGGCCGTTCGACCGTGATCTTGCGGAAACGGAAATGCGTGGCCGGGTAGATGCGGCTGACGACCACCTCCCGCTCCTCGCCGTTATCGTCCACGTTGCGGGTCGCGCCGTCCTCGAATTCCGCCAGCAGCCGCAGGATGTCCTCCTTGCGGTCGAACGGGATCTCCCGGCGCTTGGCTCCCAGGCTCTTTCGCAGCAGGACCCAGAACGACGTGGCGTTGATGAGCTGGACCTTGCCCCGCCGCTCGGGCCGTTTCCGGTTGGTAAGCACCCAGACGTAAGTGGCGATCCCGGTGTTGTAGAAGAGTTGTTCGGGCAGCGCGATGAGCGCCTCCAGCAGGTCGTTCTCCAGAATCCAGCGCCGGATCTCACGCTCGTCGCTGCCGGCATAGCCCGTGAAGAGGGGCGATCCGTTCATGATGATGGCGATTCGGGAGCCGCCCTGTGAGGGTTCCTTGGAGTGCCCAAGCATGTGGAGGAGGAACAGGAGCTGGCCGTCGCTGATCCGCGGCAGACCCGGTGCGAAACGGCCGGCGGCGCCCCGGTCGTGCTCGGCCCGCACCGCGTCCTGGTCGCGTTTCCAGTCCTTGCCGTAGGGCGGATTGGCGATCATGTAGTCGAAGCCGGTTCCGGCGTGCCGGTCGTTCGAGAGCGTGCTCCCAAAGAGTACTCTCTTCGCGTCGCGGCCTTTTTTCGACTTTATGAAGAGGTCCGACTTGCAGATGGCATAGGTCTCCGGGTTCACCTCCTGGCCGAACAGGTGGATGTGAGCGCCTGGGTTCACGGGGTTGGCCAGACGCGTGCCCT
This sequence comes from Acidobacteriota bacterium, assembly GCA_965231825.1. GTDB lineage: Bacteria > Acidobacteriota > UBA6911 > RPQK01 > JAJDTT01 > JAJDTT01. The sequence continues at coordinate 2,349,485 of OZ246889.1, forward strand.
CTCGTATCTCGCCGAGGGTTGTGTGCTCCTTGGCGATGGTGAGCATGCCGCCTGAGCCGCAGCAAGGGTCGTAGACGCTTCGCGCAACGCCCTTCTTGCGCAGTTCTTCCTCGTCGCCGGCCAGCATCAGGTCCACCATGAGATGGACCACGTCGCGGGGCGTGAAGTGCTCGCCGGGATTTTCGTTGAGTGCCTCGTTGAATTTCCGGATGAGCTCCTCGAAGATCGTGCCCATCGTGAAGTTGTCGATGGCATTCGGATGGAGATTCACCTTCTTGGGGTCGCCGAAGCGCTGCATGACCAGAAAGAGGAGGCCCGCCTCGTCCAGCTTGGAGATGGTGTTGTCGAAGTCGAACTTCTCCAGCACCTCGCGCATGTTGGGACTGAACCCGGCGATGTAGTTGCGCAGGTTCTGCGCGATGTGTGGCGCGTCGGCGAGCAGCTTCGCGAAGTCGTAACGCGAGGTGTTGTAGAAGGCGAATCCGGAGGCGCCTTGAAGCAGTCGGTCGGGGTTTTCGATCCTGCCCGTGTATTTGGCTTGAACCTCCAGCACTTTCGACTTGGTGGGGGCCAGTACGCAGTCGAGCCGGCGAAGCACGGTGAGCGGGAGGATCACGTCCTGGTACTTTCCGCGCTTGAAGGTGTCGCGGATCAGGTCCGCCACCCCCCAGATGAAGCTGGTGATCTCGCTGTGGTTCATGCCGGGTCCGTTGAATTTAACAGATTGCCGGACTTGGATACGGAACAATGAACAGGCACTCTGCTCGACCCCGATCCTGACCCTCCGAGGCCAACTCCAAAGACCGGGACGTGTTACCTCTTGTCAACACTGACCGGGCTCCGTCTGTTCGGCGGCGGGTATTCTGGTGTAGCCTTCGGGAGAATTCTGAAAAAGAGATGGAGGATCTCATGACTTGGAGAACTATTGCCGCAGCAGGTGTGCTGGCGATCGGAGCCATTGCCTGCGCAGCTCCTGACGACCCAGGCTCGGCCGATGAGCGTGCGGACACCACGGAGGCGCCCCGCCACGTCAAGGTCTACTTCGAGAAGGGCATGTTCGGCGGCTGGCCGGCCAACCACGGGATCTGGATCTGGGGTGAGGAGATCCTCGTCGGATTCGGCATGGGCTACTACAAGGATCAGGGATTGCGGCACCACATCGACCGCGAAAAACCGGAGATTCCCATGCTGGCCAGGAGCCTCGACGGCGGCGAGACCTGGGCGTTGGAAGATCCGACGGCCAATGGGCACCTGATCACCGAGGGCGGTTATCTGCACGGGGTCACACGGCCGGGTTTGACGATTCCTCCCATGCGCGAGAGCGAGGGCGGCATCGATTTCACCCACCCCGACTTCGCCCTGACGATCCGCACCAACAGCATTCACGCCGGAATCGGCCGCGTGTTCTACTCCTACGACCGGGGGCGCTCCTGGAACGGTCCCTTCCGGCTGCCCGATTTCGACACTCCCGGAATCGCGCCGCGGACCGACTACATCGTCGACGACAAAGACACGTGCACCCTGTTCATCACGGCGGCAAAGCCGAACGGCCTGGAGGGTCGCCCCCTCTGCGTCCGCACCGCCGACGGCGGAAAGACCTGGAAGTTCCTCTCCTGGATCGCGCCCGAACAGGGGGAGGGTTTTTCCATCATGCCTGCCTCCGTGCGGCTCAGCGACATGGAGATCCTGGTGACGGTCCGCGATCACGACGGACCTCGACGGTGGATCGCCACGTACCTGTCCACCGACAACGGCGCGTCGTGGGAATATCTCAACGACGCAGTTCCCGACGCCGGTATTGGAAACCCGCCGGCCATGATCCAGTTGCGGGACGGACGCATCTGTCTGCTCTACGGCTACAGGGCCGAGCCCTACAGCATTCGCGCGGTGCTCAGCAGCGACGGCGGCCGGACCTGGGGCGACCACAATACGCTCCGTGACGACGGCGCCAGCCGTGACATCGGCTACGTCCGGGCCGTCGAGAGACCGGACGGCAAGGTGGTCGCCGTCTACTACTTCACCGACGAGGCTTCCGGCCCGGAACGGTACATTGGAGCGACGATCTGGAGCCCGCCGCCGAAATAGCCTGCAGGTGTCGTCAACGGTCGGTGGCTATGGATAATGTGGGACTTCGCGCGCCGTCCCGCGAGTGTAACTGAGCTGCCTGAACCGAATGAATGTTTCGGTGGATTGAAATATGGCGAATATCCTGCGCGATCGTCGCGATCTCCGGTGAGAAATGGGGGCTGAAGGAGAGATTCTGGTGACGGCCGGATCGGGTCCGCGCATCAGATCGATCGCTACGGCGGTTCCGCCCTACCGAATCACCCAGGACGAGGTCAGGGATTTCGGTGCCAGGTTCTTTGCCGACGATGTCGCGAGTCTGGACCGCCTCCTCGCTGTTTACGAGAACGCAGCGATCGGAGAAGGGTATTGCTGCATGCCCAGAAGCTGGTACGGAGAGGCCGGGCATGGCTTCGAGGAGAAGAACCGCCTCTATCTTGAAAACGCGGTGGCGTTGCTGAAAGACGCGGCCATCGAATGCCTGGCCGCCGGCAACACCGACCCGGGCGACATCGACCTGATCGTTACCGTCTCGACGACCGGCATCGCGACGCCCAGCCTGGACGCCAGGCTCATGACCGAGCTGCCGTTTCGCCGCGACGTGCAGAGACTCCCGATCTTCGGTCTGGGATGCGCGGGGGGCGTCCTGGGGCTGGCCCGTGCCGCCGCATGCGCGCGCTCTGCTCCCGGCAGCCGGGTTCTGTTCCTGGTCGTGGAGCTCTGCACGCTCACGTTCCGCGGCCGTGATCGATCCGTGCGGAACCTGGTCGCCACGGCGCTGTTCCGTGACGGCGCCGCCGCAGTATTGCTGACGGATGACGGGCCGGGACCGGCGATCTCTTCGTGGGGCGAATACACCTGGCCCGATTCGCTCGACATCATGGGCTGGGACGTGGCCGATGACGGGTTCGGGGTCGTGTTCTCGCGCAGCATTCCCGACCTCGTGCACTCACACATGCGGAGCGCAACAGAGGAATTTCTTTCGACCCGGAACCTGGGCCTTCGGGATATCGACAGCTTCGTCTGCCACCCCGGCGGCGCCAAGGTGCTTGACGCTCTCGAAGAGGCTTTTGGCCTCCCGGCCGGCGGTCTCCAGCAATCACGGGCGGTATTGCGTGACTACGGCAACATGTCGGCCGCGACCGTGCTGTTCGTACTCGACCGCATCCTCCGGGACCGCACGGCCAATCGACATTTGTTGACCAGCCTGGGCCCGGGGTTTTCGGCCGGATTCCTGCTCCTGCAGGCGACGTGATGCGTCTCTTTTTCCCATGAGCGCGCTGCACCTGGTCGTCGGATTTCTCGTTCTTCAGCGTCTCGTGGAGCTGGCCATCGCACAGCGCAACCATCGGGCGCTGGCGTCTAAGGGGGCGATCGAGTACGGACGGCGGCACTATCCCGTGCTTGTCGCGGTGCACGCCGGCTGGCTGCTGGCGCTGCTTGGCACCATCGATCCGCAGACGCCGGTGTCGATCCCCCTGCTCGCCGTCTTCGTCCTGCTGGAGTGCGGGCGGGTGTGGGTGGTCGTGACCCTGGGTTCGCGATGGACCACTCGCATCCTGGTCGTCCCCGGCGCCAAACGCATTCGGAGCGGACCGTACCGCTACCTCAACCACCCGAACTACCTGATCGTGTGCGGCGAGATCGCCGTGGTGCCGCTGATGTTCGGCGCATGGACACTGGCAGTGATCGCGTCCGTGTTGAACTTTCTGGCGCTCCGCACGCGCATCCGGATCGAGAACAAGGCCCTGGCGGAGGTCTACGGCGAGGACCAGGGCGAAGTTTCAGCGATGGACAGAAGATAGCGCCCTGATTTCAAAAGGATGAGTCACGAACCCGACCCCGCTGCCGAATGTAAGGCGTAATCGATATCATTGATGTATTGACACGTTCTTTTTTCGAACATCCGCCGGCCAGGACTGAGATGGATGCGCCCTCGTTTTTCAGAGACTCGACGGAGGTGAAACCGTGCAACCGAAAATGACCAAACGCCAATTCCTGCAATCCATCGGCGCCGTCTCCGGGGTTGCCGCCATGTATCGGAGCATGAACGCGCTGGGCATGGCCAGTCCGACTACGGCCGGGACGGCCCAGTTCCAGTTGACGCCGCAGTCGGGCTACGGAACGAAAGTCGTCATCTTGGGGGCCGGCATTTCCGGTCTCGTCGCCGCCTACGAACTGTCGAAGGCGGGTTTCGACTGCACGGTCCTGGAGGCCACCGGCCGCGCCGGCGGGCGCAACCTCACGGCTCGGGGCGGGGACGTGATCCGGGAGGAGGACAGCCGGCAATGGGTGGACTTCGACGCAGAAGACCATCTCTATTTGAACCTCGGTCCGGCCCGCCTGCCGCACCACCACGCGACCATACTCGGGTATTGCCGGAAATTCGGAGTCGACCTCGAGGTCTTCACCAACGACAACCGGGCGGCTTTCTTCCACAACCAGGATCGCTTCGATGGTCCGGTCGTGGCCCGGCAGGTGATGACGGATACCCGCGGGTATATTGCCGAACTCCTGGCCAAGGCGGTGAACCGAAATGCCCTGGACAGTGAGTTGACCGGCGAGGACAAGGAATTGATGCTTGACCTGCTCCGGAGCTATGGCGACCTGGACCCGGATGATTTCTACGCGGGCACGAGCCGCGGCGGGCATCTGGGGCCGCACGTCCATGCCGGTCTGGCGCCGGGAGAGGCCAACGACCCCCTCGATCTGAGTCAACTGCTCCGGTCGGACTTCTGGCAGTACAAGCTCCATTTCAGCCAATTCCTCGATCAGAACCCCACTCTGCTACAGCCTGTCGGCGGAATGGACGCTATTGTGGCCGCCTTCGAAGAGCGGGTGGAGCCTCTCATCGCATACCGGAGCATCGTCACGTCGATTCGGAAAACGACGGACGGAGTTCGCATCGTCTTCCGGCGACGACGCGGTAGAAGGAGAGTCCTGGAGGCGGACTACGCAATTTGCGCCATACCGGCGCCGGTCCTGAGGGACATCCCCAACGACTTTTCGCCTGAGACGCAAGCGGCGATCGAGTCGATCGAGTTCACCAACGCGGTCAAGATCGGATTCCAGGCTCAGCGGCGTTTCTGGGAGGAAGACCACGCCATCTATGGCGGCATTTCGTGGACCGACCAGGACATTACGCAGATCTGGTATCCGGCCTACGGCTATCATCGTGAAAAGGGAATCGTCCTCGGGGCCTATATCTGGGATCCCGAGCCCGGGCTGCGCTACTCGGAAATGACACCGTCCGAACGCTTGCAGGCCGCCGTCGACGAGGGTGAGCTCATCCACCCCGGCTATGCCACGGAACTGGAATCGGGCGTGAGCCGCGCCTGGTCCAAGGTCCGGTTCCAGCGGGGGGGGGTGGCCGGAGAGCTACAAGCCGCCGGAGCAACTCCGAGAGCCCGATGGAAGGATCTATTTCGCCGGCGATCAACTGAGCGCCTTGCCCGGTTGGCAGGAAGGGGCTGCCCTGGCGGCGCAGGCCGCAGTGGCCGCGATCCACGAACGGGTCATGATGGCCTGAAAGACCGCGCTGGCGGGTACGCTGCAATCACTGCGCAAGCCGCTTTCTCGGAACTACTGGTCGTGGAAGGTGGTCAGTTCCATGATCTCGTAGTGCTTGGTCCCGCCGGGGGTTCGGATCTGGACCTCGTCCCCCTCTTCCCGGTTCATCAGGCTGCGGCCGATGGGAGAAGTGGTGGAGATCTTGCCGGCCTTGACGTCCGACTCCTCGCTGGTGACCAGCCGGTAGGTCACCTCGGTTTCGGTGTCCAGGTCGAAAAGGACCACGGTGGACCCGTATGAGACCCGGTCGGTGGGGATCTTGCTCAAATTGATGAGGGAGAATTTGGCCAGTCGTGTTTGCAGATGGGAAAGTTGGGCCTGGACGTAGGATTGCCGCTCTTTGGCGGTCTGGTACTCGGCGTTTTCCCGGAGGTCACCCAGTTGCAACGCTTTCTTGAGCGCTGCGGGAAGCTCCTCCCGCAACTCCCGCTCCAGCTTCCGGACTTCCGCTTCCAGCTTGGCCTTGGCCTCCTTCATAACCCTGCCGCCTCCCCTGCGATAACAAGAATCTGGGCCGGGTAGATCCCCACGTAGAGGGTGCCGGCGGCCATAACTAGTATCACGATCCGCGCCGCCAACGGCACCGGAACAGGATCCGGCGGCGAGGAGGCTTCCTTCATGAACATCAGGACGATGAGCTGCAAGTAGTAGTAGAGTCCCACGGCCGAGGCCAGCACCGCCAGAATCACCAGGGCGACCAGGTCCGCCTCGACGGCGGCCGAGAAGAGGAAGAGCTTTCCGTAGAATCCGGCCGTCGGCGGGATGCCGATCAGGGAAAGCAGGAAGATGGTCAGGGAGACGCTCAGGAGCGGATGGCGGTAGCCGATCCCCCGGAAGTCCTCGAGCTTAGTGAACTGCTCGTTCCGGCGGGAGAAGACCTGCACCACGGCGAACGCTCCCAGTGTCATGAGGGAGTAGGCCGCCAGATAAAAAAGTACCCCCTGGGCGCCTCGAGGACTGTTGGCGATGACGCCGAGCAGGATGTAACCGGCGTGGGCGATGGAGGAGTAGGCCAGGAGGCGTTTGACATCGGTTTGGGTCAGGGCCGCCACGTTGCCGATGATCATGGTCGCCGCGCAAGCGATCCAGAGCAGGTATTGCCATTGGTCGGCGCTCGCAGGGAAGACCTGGTGAAGAAGGCGCAGGAGAGTGATCAGGACGGCCGCCTTGGAGCCCACGGCCAAGTGGGCGGTGATGGGCACGGGGGCTCCCTGGTAGACGTCCGGAGTCCAGACGTGCAACGGCGCCAGGGCCGCCTTGAAGCCGAATCCCACCAGCAGCAGTCCCAGGCCCAACAGGAACGTGGCCGTGTCCGCCTGCCCCTGGGTCGCCGTTTCGGCGATCCGTGAATATTGGGTCGAGCCCGTTGCGCCGTACAAGAGCGCAATCCCGTAGAGCATGAACGCCGTGGAGAAAGCGCCCAGCAGGAAGTATTTGAGAGCCGACTCGTTCGACCTGGGATCCCCCCGGCGATAACCGGCCAGGACGTAGCTGGAGATGGAAAGGATCTCCAGCCCCAGAAAGGTCATGATGAGATCGGCGCTCACGGCCATGAGCGACATCCCCACCGTCGACATCAGCAGGAGAGGGAAGTATTCGCCGTGCCGCAGTCGCTCCCGCTTCAGGTAGGAGACCGAAATCAGGGCAACCGTCGCGCTGGAGACCAGGAACAGGATCCTGGCGCCGCTGCCCAACGGGTCCATGGACACCATGCCGAAGAAGGCGGGGCCATGATCGTTCCATTGGAGTACAACGCCGGCCAGCGCTGCGGCCAGGGTCAGCGAAGCGGCATATCCCAGTCGAGCCTGGTGGCGAGACGGAAGAAGGGGGATGGCCAACATGAGCAGAATGCCGGCTACGGCCAGAAGGATCTCCGGGAGCAGGGCGGTGGGGTTAAGGGACATTGCTTCGGACTACCTGTGCTTGCTTTACCTGGTCCAGCCGGTCCACCAGCAGTTGAATGCTGCCGTCCATGGTTCTCAGAAAGGTGCCGGAGCCGATCCCCATCCAGAGCGAAAGCGCGATGGCCGGAATCAGCATCGCCCCCTCCCGGAAGCTCAGGTCCGGCAGCCGGCGGTTCGCTTCCTTCCCGACCCGTCCCATGAAGACCCGCTGGTACATCCAGAGCATGTATGCCGCCGAAAGAATCACTCCGCAGACGGCAACGGCGGCGGCCGGAACATTGGTGAGAAAGGTCCCCTGGAGAATCAGGAACTCGCCCACGAACCCGCCGAGGCCGGGCAGCCCGATGCTACCCAGCAGGACGATGAAGAAGCAGGCCGAGTAGCGCGGCATGGAATGGGCCAGCCCCCCGAACTCGTCGATCCGTCGGGTATGACGGCGGTCGTAGAGGATCCCCACCAGCAGAAACAGGGCTCCGGTGGAGACTCCGTGATTGAGCATCTGGTAGGCCGCCCCCTCCATGGACTGGAAGCTGAAGGAGAAGATTCCCAGCACCACGAAGCCCAGGTGGCTGACGGAAGAGTAGGCCACGAGCCGCTTCAGGTCGGGCTGAACCATGGCCACGAGAGCGCCGTAGATGATGCCGATCAGCGCCAGGATGCAGATCGCCGGCGCCAACTGCGCCGATGCCCAGGGGAAGAGGGGCAGACAGAAACGCAGGATCCCGTAGGCCCCCATTTTGAGCAGGACCCCGGCCAGGATCACGGAAGCGGCCGTGGGGGCTTCCGTGTGGGCGTCCGGCAACCAGGTGTGCAGCGGAAAGACGGGAATCTTGACGGCGAACGCCACGAAGAACAGGCCGAAGAGAAGGGTTTCGACTCCCGGGGAAAGAACCACCTCGCCCCGTTGCAGGATCCCGATCATGTCGACCAGATCGAAGTTGCCGGTTCCCATCAGGAAATAGAGGATGACGATCCCCGCCAACATCAGCAGCGAACCCGCCATGGTGTAGATGAAAAACTTCACCGCGGCGTAGATCCGCCGGCTCGACCCCCAGATCCCGATCAGGAAATACATGGGAATCAGGGAGACCTCCCAGAAGACGTAGAAAAGGATCAGGTCCAGAGCCAGGAAGACGCCCAGGATCCCCACCTCCAACAGCAGGATGGAGGCCAGGTAGAGCTTGAGCTTGTCCTTCAGATTCCAACTGGACAACAGGGCCAAGGGGATCAGGACGGTGGTCAGGAGCACCAGGAGCAGGCTGATCCCGTCCAGTCCCAGGTAGTACTGGACTCGAAACCCGGCAGCCTGGAACCAGTCGGCCTGCTCCACCATCTGGAAGGCTCCAGTCTGGTTGTCAAAATTCCTGAAGAGAACCACCGACCAGAGAAACGCCGCCAGGGATGCGATCAGCGCGGCCCATTTCAGGAGTCGTTCTCGTCCCGGCGGGAGCAGGCAGACCACGGCTGCTCCGATCGTCGGAATCAACAGCATCAGGCTAAGAGGAGACGTAGCCAAGGGCATCAATCGATCACGCTATAGAGATACAAGAAGACGAGCGCGGCCCCGGTCACGATCCAGGCCGCGTAAGTGCGGGTGTTCCCGCTCTGCATCCGGGTCGCCACGCCGCTCCATCGCCGAAACAGGGAGGCGGTGCCGTTGACCGCCCCATCCACGATGCCTACGTCGACGGCTCTCCACAAGACGCGCCTGGACAGTGCCTTGAGACCGCCGACCACGAACCGGGAATAGGCCTGATCGATCCGGAACTGGTGCAGGAGCGTGCCGTGGAGCCCCGGATACCGGTCCGCCAGCCGCCGGGGAAGAGACTGGTCCCCAGCGTAGAGGCGGTAGGCCAGGCCGGCGCCCAAAAGGCTGATGGCCAGCGCCACGCCGCCTGCCAGCAACTCCAGACTGTGGGAGGCGTGACTCGCCGAGACGCCGTGGTCATAGGAGTACCGGAACACGGGCGCCAGAAAGCGGTCCAGACGGTGATCGCCCAGGTAGGCCGGCAGACCGGCGATTCCGGCGACCGCCGCCGCTCCGGCCAGAATGGTCAGCGGCGCGGTGACCGCAGTTCCCGCTTCCGAGCCGGATTTCCCGTGGCCGTGGCCGGGCGTACCGTAAAAGGCCAGGAACATGAGTCGGCACATGTAGAAGGCGGTGAGGCCGGCCACCACCAGGCCCGCCACCCAGAAGACCGGATGTCCCAGGGGACCGTCGAGCGTTCGCCATAGGATCTCGTCTTTGGAGAAGAACCCGGACAAGGGGAAAATCCCGGCCAGGGCCGCGGTCCCCACCCACATGGTCCAACAGGTCACTCTCAGGGAGTTCTTCAGTCCTCCCATGCGGAACAGGTCGAGCTCGTGGTGAAGCCGCAGCAGGACGCTGCCCGCCCCCAGGAAGAGCAGGGCCTTGAAAAAGGCGTGGGTGAAGAGGTGAAAGATCCCGGTGCTGAAGGCTCCCACACCCAGCGCCATGAACATGTAGCCCAGTTGACTGATGGTGGAGTAGGCCAGGACCTTCTTGATGTCCCGCTGGACCAGCGCCGTCAGGGCCGCCAGGAGCGCCGTCAAGACACCGACGACGGCGATCAGGAGGAGCACGTCGGGCGCCCGGCTGTAGAGGGCGGCCGAGCGCACCACCAGGTAGACGCCGGCGGTCACCATGGTGGCGGCGTGGATCAGGGCGCTCACCGGAGTGGGGCCCTCCATGGCGTCCGGCAGCCAGACTTGAAGCGGGATTTGGGCGCTCTTGCCGGTCGCCCCCAGAAACAGGAGCAGAGTGATTGCCGCCAGAACGGTGAAGCCGCTCTCGGGTTGGGGATGGGTCCGGCTCACGATTTCGAAGAGGGATCCGAACTCCAGAGTGCCGAAGGTCTTGAAAATCAGGAAAACACCCAGGAGAAAACAGGCGTCCCCCACCCGATTCACGACGAAGGCCTTCTTGGCCGCATCCCCGGCGCTCTTCCGTTCAATGTAGTAGCCGATCAAGAGATAGGAGCAGAGGCCCACGCCTTCCCAGCCCACGAACAGCAGCAGGTAGTTCCCCGCCATCACCAGCAGGGACATCATGAACACGAAGAGGTTGAGATAGGCGAAATAACGGTACAGACCCGTCTCGCCCTCCATGTAGGCCGTGGAGTAGACGTGAATCAGGAACCCGACTCCCGTGATGACCAGGAGCATGATCATGGAGAGAGGGTCCAGCAGGAAGCTGCACTCGGCGGTGAAGGTTCCCGCCTGAATCCAGGTGAAGAGGCGGTGGACGATCTGCTGCTCCGGTGCCGGCAGCCGGATGAACTCGGCGAAGACGGCCAGCAGGAACAGGAAGCTGGCTCCGGTAGCCGTGCAGCCGACACTGGAGACGATGCGAGCCGGCAGCCGCTTCCCGACCAGGCCGTTGAACAGGAAGCCGGCGAGGGGTGGGGCCAGAGCCAACCAGAAGTACTCGATCATGGTCAGCCCTGAAGCCTGTTGACGGAATCGATGTCCAGAGACTGGGAGTGCCGGTCGAGACCCAGGATCAGCGCCAGTCCCACCGCCGCCTCCGCCGCGGCCACGGTCATGACGAAGAAGACGAAGATGTGGGCGTCCACTTGGTTCCACGTCCGCGCGTAGGCCAGAAACGTGAGGTTGACGGCGTTGAGCATCAATTCCACCGACATGAACATGGTGATGACGTTGCGTCTGACGATGAAGCCGGCGACCCCGATGACGAAGAGGACCGCGCCCAGCGCCAGGTAGTGAGTGGCAGGGATCATACCCATCACTCGGGACGATGCTTGACCAGGACGACGGCGCCCAGAATGGCCACCAGGATCAAAATGGAGGTGACCTCGAAGGGCAGCAGATAGTCCTGGAAGAGAATCTGGGCGATCTCTTTCGGACCCTCGCCTGATCCGATCGGGTCAACTGATCCGCGGGGACGCGACGCCGGGAAGACACGAAGCAGAACAAACGCCAGGAAGGCGGCTGCCGGCAATGCGGCCAAGGCCGTCTTCTTGAACCGGTCGGGACCGAACCTCTCCGACTTCGGATCCACAAGCATGATCACGAACAGGAACAGGACCATGATGGCCCCGGCGTAAACGATGACCTGCAGAGCGGCGACGAGGGCGGCTCCCAACTGAAAGTAGAGGATGGCCAAGGCACCGAAGCAGACGATCAGGGAGAATGCGCTGTGGACGGCGCGCTGCTGGAGAACGACCAAAAGGGCGGAGCCGACGGCTACGGCTGCAAAAACGTAAAAGACGATCTGCTCCACACTTGGCTCCCCCGCTTGCGGAGAATGAATCTTAGTGAAGGGCCCGAATGGTGTCAACGAACGGACCCGAAATCGGGCTGCGGCGAGTTCCTCATTTTCCTTACGATACGGTAAGGTGCTGATAGGGCTTGTCCGGCAGGAGGACACAGTCGATGCGGGCACGGCGATGGGTACGTCGGGCGTGGAACATTTGGGCACGGCAGCCGTTTGGTTGGAGGCATCAGTCTCGTTGTGGGAGATGAGCGACCATGCCCGCGCCAGGAAGGGTTCGGCCCAATGCGATCTCGACGATCTGAAACGAGTCTTGGGGGTCATCCGCGGAAGTCTGGAGAATCAGGAGTGATCTTACCTCGGCTGGGGCTCATTCTGGTCGTCCTGTTGGGCTCGTTCTGCACACCCGAGCCCAGGCGTCCCGGGTTCAAGGTCGTGGTCCTGGGCTTCGACGGCGTGGACCCCGACCTGGTGGATCGATGGATCGAGGAGCTTCCCACCATCCGCCGCCTGGGAGAGCAGGGGACGCTGACCAACCTGGGAACGACCAACCCCCCCGAGTCCCCGGTGGCCTGGGCCAGTTTCGCCACCGGACTCAATCCGGGCCGCCACGGGATCTTCGACTTTCTCCGGCGGGACCCTGTCACCTACATGCCCGACATTGGACTCGTGAAGGTGGAGAAGCCTCGTTTCCTGTTCAAGACCATCCCCATCCGCGGAGCCCGATTGACCAACAACCGCAAAGGCGTCCCCTTCTGGGAGCACCTGGATCGCGCCGGAATCGTCACCGCCAATCTGCGGCTTCCCCTGGAGTTTCCGGCCCGGTCCCTGGACCATGGGACCACGCTGTCGGGGCTGGGGGTGCCCGATGTCCGGGGGACCTGGGGGACCTACTTCTACCTCTCCACCGACGTGAGCCGCTGGGATCTGCAGGATACGGAGTTCGGCGGCCGGGTGATCCGCCTGGAAGGGGAGGACGGCCGTTTTCAAGCGCAGATCGACGGACCCGCGGACCCCAGGGAGGAGGACCTGGTCCGGCTGACGATCCCGCTGTCGGTGGAGTTGGACCCGCAGTCGACCTCCCTGACGCTCAGGCTCCAGGATCAGGAAGAGGAAGTCGGCGAGGGACAGTGGAGCGACTGGTTCCGTTTCGTCTTCTCCGCGGGGCCGCTGGTCAAGATCCGGGGAATCAGCCGTTTCTACGTGCTGGAGACCTTTCCCGAAGTGCGGCTCTACCTGATGCCCATCAGCCTCGATCCGGCCGATCCGGTCCTGCCTCTCTCGACTCCGGCCGAATACTCGGAAGACCTCGTTGCCCAACTCGCCCCGTTCAAGACTCTCGGCTGGGTCCATGAGACCTGGGGACTGAACGAGGAGCAAATCGACGAGCAGGTCTTTCTGGAGGACCTCTTCCGCAACATGAACCACTTGGAGCGGCTCCTGATGCACGAACTGGACCGAGGTCAGGCCTCCCTGTATACGGCCGTCTTCACGGCCACCGATAGCGCCGCCCACATGTTCTACCGTTTCATCGATCCCCACCATCCCCGTTACGACGAGGAGGGCGCTCAGGCCTACGGCAGAGCCCTGTTGAACGTCTACCGGAAAATGGACTCCATCCTTTCCCGGGTCCTGGAGCACCTGGATCCCCAGGATCTGCTGCTGGTCGTTTCCGACCATGGGTTTCACTCCTGGCGCAAGGAATTCAACACCAACAGCTGGCTCCTGGAGAATGGCTACCTGCGCTTCAAGGACGGGCAGGCCGAGACCGAAATGAAACGGATGGAGCAGGTGTATCGCGGCGGCAGCTTCTTCCCCAACGTGGACTGGAGCCGGACTCGAGCCTATGCCCTGGGCCTGGGCCATATCTATGTGAACCTGAGGGGGCGGGAAGGTCAGGGAATCGTCGAACCGGGCCGTGACTATATGGATCTGATTCGGGAAATATCTCGGGATATTCTCGAGTACCGGGACCCGGAAACCGGGGAGACCGTATTGCAGAACGCTTATTTCAGGGACGAGATCTACTCCGGTGATGAGATCGAGCATGCCGGAGACATCCAACTCAGCTTCCGTTCCGGCTACCGGACTTCTTGGCAGACGGCCTTGGGCGCGGTGCCGGAGCACGTCCTCGTCGCCAACCTTAGAAAATGGAGCGGCGACCACTGTGCTTCCGATTTTTCGGATACTGAGGGTTTTGCGGTCTCAACTCGCGTCATCGTTTCGGACAATCCGCACATCATGGATGTGGCGCCGACGCTGTACCGCTTGTTTCAGGTCGAGAATCCCGAACCCCTGGACGGCCGCGCCTGGTCATTCGAATCGCCATGAGATGCCTGGTCACGGGTGGGACCGGCTTCCTGGGGAGCGTTCTGGTGCGCAGGCTCCGGGAACGGGGGCACGACGTGACGGTCGCTTCCAGATCCCGGGGTCAGGACGTGACCCGCATCCGGACCTTGGAACCCGGCTTCCGGGACGTCGAGGCGGTGTTTCATCTGGCCGCCCTGGTCCAGTCCCGGCCCGGCCCCTTCCTGAGGGTCAACGTGGATGGATTGAGAAACGTCCTGGAACTGGCTCGGCGCCACCGGGTTGCCAGGATGGTCCACGTTTCTTCGTTCACCATCTTCGGTCCCAGCGGTGACGGAACCCATACCGAGGAACGGATTCCGGACCGTAACCGATTCTTCCACGGGTACGATCAGAGCAAATACGAGGCCTTTCGACTGGCCTGCCGGTGGAAGAACCGGCTTCCCATGAACACGGTCTTTCCCACTGTCGTGTACGGCCCCGGGCCGATGACGGAGGGGAACCTGCTGGTGCGGCTCCTTCGGCGGTGGAAGAAGCTGCGGGTGGCGGCACTGCCCGGCCGCGGGGCCCCCTGCTGGAACTTCGTCTACGTGGACGACGTCGCCGAAGGCCTGGTTCGATGCCTGGGTGCCGACCCTGGGGAGGATTTTGTCCTGGGAGGAGAAAACCGGACGCTCCGGGATCTGTATGCGACCTTCCGAAGGGTCGCAGACGTGCCGATCGTTTCCCTGGGTCTTCCGGATAGGCTGTTTCACGCCGGCGCCCGGTTGGAGGACTGGAGCGCGCGGCTGCGTGGGGCCTCGCCGTTGCTGGTCCCCTCAACGGCCGAGTTCTTTCTCCGGAACTGGCGATTCTCCTCGGGCAAGGCCCGCACCCATCTGGGCTACTCGGCCCGCTCCCTGGAGGAGGGCCTGAGCCGTACGAACCGGTGGCTGGGGTCATGAGAGACAGAGGCGAGGACCTGAGGCAGTTGGAACATGTGCTGCCCCTGGCCTTCGCCTTTCTCCTTCCCTACGTGGACTACGGGCTGATCCTGCTCCTGAGCCTCTTTTCGTTCTTCTACGCCGCGTTCATCTCGCCCCGTTGGATCCGCGTGACGACGCGGGCCTCTGAACGGGAAGCGGGATTCTCCCCCGGCAAGCTCTACTACGCCTTCGGCATCATGATGCTGCTTCTCCTGTTTCGCGAACACCTTCACGTCGCGGCGGCCGTTTGGGCCGTTCTGGCAGTGGGTGACTCGGTTTCCAATCTGGCGGGACGGCGGTGGCCGTGGGCCCCACTCCCTTACAATCGGGAGAAGAGCCTGGGCGGCTCCATCGGCTTCTTCATGGGGGCGGCCGTGGGTTCCTGGACCCTCCTGGTCTGGAACCTGCCGCAATCGGACGGAAGTTCCAGTCTCAAGCTGGCCGCATGCTGTCTTTTCGGTTCCCTGGTCTGCACGTTGGCCGAGTCGCTGCCGAACCTGGTGGACGACAATCTGGTCATCGTGGTGGCCGGCGCCGGGATCTTCCCGCTGCTCCTGGGCGCGCCCGACCTGATTCCCGAGCTTGCCGAGCCCTGGTCCCACGCGGTTGGAATCAACTTCCTCCTGGCCGGCCTCAGCGTGATGGTGGGTTGGATCTCCTGGCGCGGCGCCGCTGCCGGTCTGGTTCTGGGGATCGGCGTCTACCTGTCGACGGGAGCCGCGGGCTATGCCGTCCTCTGCGTCTTTTTCTTCCTGGGCGGGTTCAGCACCTGGTTGGGGAAGGCTCGGAAAGAGGCTCTGGGAGTCGCGGAAGAGAATCTCGGACAGAGAGGCGTGGCCAATGTTCTGTCCAAGGGACTGGTCGCGGGCATCCTGGCGCTGCTGTTTTTCTGGACCGACAGTACGGTGGCGCGGGTGGCCTACACCGGCGCCCTGGCCGCCGCCACCCTGGACACGGTCGCCACCGAGATCGGGCAATGGTTGGGAAAGGCTCCCCGGGATCTCCGATCCTTCAGACCAGTTGCGGTGGGGACTCCCGGAGCCGTTTCACTTGCGGGCACGCTGGCGGGATCGGTTGCGGCCCTGGCGGTCTCTTCGGTTCCGGTCCTGTGGAGCTGGGTCCCCGTGTCGGCACTGCCGGCGTTGGTGGCCGGAGCCGTTGCGGGGAATGCCGTCGAGTCTTGGACGGCCGGCACCGGCCGGGACGCCCCGGGCCGGCACCAGGTGCTCAACTTGTACAATACGTTGGTGGGAGCCTGGGCCAGCGGCGGAATCTGGATCCTTTTCTGTTCTCCGGCGACCCCTTGAGAATTGGATCGACGCCGATGGATTCACGACGAAACGGAATCGCCGCCGGTTGCCCGTGCTTTCCGGGTTTCGAAGTCAAGCACCCGCCGCGTCATGCCTGAACCAATCGTCCGCTACTTCAGGTTCATTCGGCCATTCACCCTGCTGGTGCCGGCTCTGGGAATGGTCTGCGCCGCCCTCATGGGGCTCTCGGTGGATCCGCAAGGAGTGTCCGACTGGAGCGCGGGTGGCGAAGGGATCTTCTTGAGGATCCTGGCCGGCGCCGTTCTGGCGGCGTCGCTGAACGCCTTTTCCAACGGCCTCAACCAGATCTTCGACCTGGAGATCGACCGGATAAACAAGCCTCACCGCCTGTTGCCGTCGGGGCGCATCTCCATGCTGGAAGCCTGGTGCCTGAGCCTGGTCTTCCTGGCCATCGCCCTGCTTCTGGCCGCCTGGATCAATCTCCAGTGTTTCTTCATCGTTCTTGGAGGCGCCTTGGGAACCTGTCTCTACTCGGTGCCTCCAGCGCGGACCAAGTCCCGAGGCATCTGGGCCAACCTGACCATCGCCGTGGTCCGGGGAACGCTGCTCCCGGTGGCCGGTTGGTCCACCGTGAAGCATGTGCTGCAGCCGGAGCCCTGGGTTCTCGGGGCGATCCTGGGAATATTTTTTTTGGGAGCCGTCACCACGAAGGACTTCTCCGACGTGGAGGGGGACCGCCGGGGAGGCTGCCGGACGCTTCCCGTCATCTATGGCGTACAGCGGTCGATCCGGATCATCGCGCCATTCTTCGTCCTGCCATTTCTGGCCCTTGTTCCCGGCACGGTTTTCGGGTTCCTGTCCGGGCAACCGTCACTGCTGGTGATTCTGGGGCTGCTGCTCGCCGGTTGGGGCGGCCGGATCATCCTCCTGCTCGTCAGGTCCTCTCGGGAATGGGAAGGAAAAGTGGACTGGGAGAACCATCCCAGTTGGCGGCAGATGTATCTCCTGACCCTGATGGCCCAGGTCGGTTTGGCCTTGGCCTATCTGCTGCGTTGAAGCAGGTCTCGCGCGGTTGATGTGCGTCTGCTGCCGGCTGGCAGACCGGCGCGGCGTCGTAGTAGACTGGGCTCGAAAACGATGGACCCATGGGCAAGATCCAAGTCCTTTTGAACGGCCTGCAG
Organism: Acidobacteriota bacterium; assembly: GCA_965231825.1. Lineage (GTDB taxonomy): Bacteria > Acidobacteriota > UBA6911 > RPQK01 > JAJDTT01 > JAJDTT01. Next base: position 2,367,002 of record OZ246889.1, read on the forward strand.
CACCGGGTGGAATTGGGCCGCAGCGTAGCGGATCTGGTTCAGGACCTGGAGCTTGACGGGGGCCGGGTCGCGGTCGAGATCAATGAACAGATCGTCGGCCGCGCCCGATGGGCCGAGCAGGAAATCCAAAGCGGCGATCGGATCGAAATCGTCCATTTCGTGGGAGGAGGGGCCGTGGAAGACACGCTGACCATAGCCGGACGGGAGTATCGCTCCCGATTGCTGGTGGGAACGGGGAAATACGCGACCTTCGGCCAGATGGAGCAGGCCTTGGAGGCCAGTGGGGCCGAGCTGGTCACGGTGGCCGTGCGGCGCGTCAATGTGACCGACAGGACTCGGGAATCCCTCCTGGACTACATCGACCCCAATCGCTACCAACTGTTGCCCAACACCGCCGGCTGCTATACGGCGGCCGAAGCGATCCGATACGCCCGGCTGGGACGGGAGGCGGGCCTGTCGAATCTGGTCAAGCTGGAGGTGATCGGAGACGAGCGCACGCTTTTTCCCGACAACGAAGCCTTGCTGAAAGCCACGCACGTGCTGGTCGAGGAAGGATTCGTGGTGCTCCCCTACACCAACGACGACCCCATCGTCTGCAAGCGGCTGGAGGATGCGGGAGCGGCGGCGGTGATGCCGCTGGGAGCCCCCATCGGTTCGGGCCTCGGCATCCAGAACCCCAACAACATCCGCATCATCCTGGAGTTCGCCTCGGTTCCGGTCATCGTCGACGCCGGCGTCGGGACCGCTTCCGACGCCACGCTGGCCATGGAGCTGGGGGTGGACGGTGTTCTCATGAACACCGGGATAGCGGGCGCCAAGGATCCGGTGTCCATGGCCAGGAGCATGAGGCTGGCCGTGGAGTCGGGGCGCCTGGCGTATAAGGCGGGGCGGATACCCCGCAAGCTCTACGCCACGGCAAGCAGTCCCCTGGAGGGCGTGCTGAGTTAGCCCGAGACCGGTTTTCCCCAAGATCTCACCAGTCGCGTCAATGCCGACACGTTTTCCCAAAGTGGCGTACCTCAGGAAAGGAATCCGGTGAAGACGGTTCAGGTCAACCTTCCCGGCCGCAGCTATGACATCCTGATCGGTCCCGGTCTCCTGGCCGAGGTCCCGAGGCTGCTGAGCGACCGCAAGCCGACCGGGAGGCTGTTTCTGGTCTCCAATCCCACGGTCCACGAACTCTACGGCGAGCAGCTCATGCAGGGTCTCGCGGACTCCGGGTTCCACGTGTCGGAGATTCTGGTACCGGACGGTGAATCCCACAAGACACTCCAAACCGTCGAGGAGATCTACGGACAGCTCGTGAGCGGGGGTGCGGATCGCTCGTCGGCGCTTGTCGCCCTGGGTGGCGGCGTGACTGGAGATATCGCGGGATTTGCCGCCGCCACCTTCATGCGCGGAATTCCGTACATCCAGATCCCGACGACGGTGGTGGCTCAGGTGGACAGTTCAGTCGGAGGCAAGACCGGAGTCAATCATGGTCTGGCCAAGAACATGGTCGGCTCCTTCTGGCAACCGAGCCTGGTCTGCATCGATCCCGAGACCCTCCTCTCGTTGCCCCGGCGGGAGTATCAATCCGGACTCTATGAAGTGTTCAAGTACGGCCTCATCCGGGACGCCGAATTCTTCGATTGGCTGAACGCGTCGTTGGAAGAGATCCAGGCCCGGAAGGCCTCCGTGACGGAGCAGCTGATCCGGCGGTGTTGCCAGATCAAGGCTGAGGTCACCGCCCAGGACGAACGCGAATCGGATCTGCGGAGAATACTGAACCTGGGACACACCTTCGCTCACGGACTGGAATCCGCCGTCCGATTTCAGGGGGTGACCCACGGGGAAGCCGTGGGCTATGGAATGATGGCCGCCGCTCATCTCTCCCATTGGCGCACGGGTCTTTCACGGGAGTCACGCGACCGGGCAGTGCAGGCGATCCGGGAGATCGGGCCTCTGCCTAAGATCGATACGGTGCCCACGGGCCGCGTCGTGGAGGCTATGAAGAGGGACAAGAAACGCCGGAATCAACGCACCGTCGTGGTATTGCTGGCGGCGATCGGGATCACCCGAATCCGGGACGACATTCCAGACCAGGACTTGGCGCGGGCCTGGGACCGAGTGAAGCAAGGGAAATAGCGGCCGCCGGGAATCGCCGCCGCGGGTTCCAGGGATTCAAATGGAGGACAGGGAATCGGGGCGGATCCGCCGGATGTTCGGCCGGATTGCTCCCCGATACGACCGGGCCAACCGCCTTCTCTCGCTGTCCGTGGACCGGCGCTGGAGGCGGGTGGCGCGGCGCGAGCTGGAACGCCGGCTGCCGTCGGACCCGCGGATATTGGACCTTTGCACGGGAACCGGAGACCTTGCTCTGGAACTCGCCAGTGTGGGTTCGGTGGTGGCGTGTGACTTCTCTCATCCCATGTTGGTTTTGGGTCAGGGGAAGGCATCGCGTTCCGCAAACGGCCGCCGCATTGCGTTCGCCGAGGGGGACGCGCTGAAACTCCCCTTTCCGGAGCGGTCTTTCGATGCCGTCAGCATCGCCTTCGGGTTAAGGAATCTGGAAAGCTACCGCCAGGGTCTGGCCGAAATGCATCGGGTGCTCCGGCCCGGAGGCATGTTGGCCATCCTGGAGTTTACGCTCCCCACTTTGCCGCTGTTGAGGTCGCTGTACCTGTTTTATTTCGTGCGTATCCTGCCTCGACTCGGCGGTTGGATTTCAGGACACGGTCAAGCCTACGATTATCTCTCCCGGTCAGTGAGGCAGTTTCTCCCTCCCGAGGATCTGGACCGTTTGCTGGAGCGAGCAGGGTTCCGGGAGGTCCGCCACCGAACTCTCTCGGCCGGAATCGCATGCCTTCACCTGGGCCGAAAATCGAGATCGGGCGGCTGCCGGTAAAGATCGCGCCGTCACAGTTTCATCTCCGGAAAGAGGAGCCGCCAACCCAGTTGAGTCGGCGGAAAGCTGCGTAGTCCCGATCGGATGGCATCCGCGTCATATCGGACTCTGGCCATGTCCGACAGATGAAGACTCAAAGGGCCCCCGCGGATCGTCTCTCCGTTCACACTCAGGTTGGAAAGCCAGAGTCCTCCGACGATCTGGGCACGGTCTCTCAGAATGACGCTTCCGCCACCCAGATGGAGCAGGATTCCCCGGAACCGGACATCTCCCTGCAGGATCAGGTTCCCCCGGGCGATGACGACGCCCGTCACCGCTCCCGACAGGGTTCCTCCCTCCGGAAGATGGACGATCCCGGTGGCCGGCGAGAGGGTCGGCAGCTGATCCTGGAAATGCCTCCAGAAGACGGCTTGGAAAAGGGAACGATAACGAGGGTCCTCACGGTATGACTCAGTCGAGTCCCGAATGGAAGGTTCCGGTCCGGCACCGCGGATCCGGCCCGCTTGGGCCGGATTGAGGTTTCGCAGAAACTCGGTGCCGAGTCCATCGCCTCCCAGGGAAAGGAAGCGAACCCCCGGTTCCCGGTGTCCACCGTCCAGTAGAAATTGGCTTCCCCCCCAATGGAAGTCTCCGTCGTCTCCCGCCAGGGTGAGTGCGCTCCGGAGTCGAAATGCTGTCTCCTGGAGAAGGCGGGATTCAATCAGAGTCACGCTGTTGCGAGTCGAAGCCAGGAAGGGGCTCCGTAGTTTGAGAGGAGCCACGCCCATGCTCCGGACCAGAACCACTCCGTCCCGGTCCTGGTGGGCCGGCTCCTCCGGGTTGTTGGAAAACCTCAAGTAGAAACGCCCTCCTCCCGGATCCGGGTAACCGTTGGGCAGCAGCGGGCTTCGGCCCCGCGCCGGGAGTCCGTCATCGCGGTCGGGTGTCCAACTCTCCGGATCCAAACGGCGAGCCGCCGAATAGGGGAGGGGATTTCTCCATTCGGGCAGATCGGTTCCGGAGAAGGAACCGTCGGGACCGGAAAGGAGTTCTTCGACATCGATCAGGGGAAGAAGGCCGCGAGCGAATTCAATTCCGTTCTGGGCCAGGACCATGCTGTAGAGTCGCGCCTCGACCCCTTGGAGCAGCCTCCACTGGATCAGGTTCTGTACGCTCAGGGTCCAGACCAGAGTCGCCACCAGAGCCGTCGTGAGCAGGGCGGCCAGCAGGGCAAGTCCTGCCTCCGATGCCGGTTTTCGGGGGTCATTCATCCCGGGGAGGGAAGAGGTTGGGCCGGTAGTTTCGAAGCGTGTAGTGGATCGTTTCAACGGTCTCTCCGTCCCCTTTCCAGTGCATCAGGTCGGGACTGACGGCGCCGGTGAGGCGAAGTTTCAGCAACCGTCCTCCCATCAGAATTTCCCACTGCCGGATCTGTTTCAGGACGGATTGAAAGCTCCCCGCGCCGCTTTTGAGTTGCAAATGGTCCGTCCGGCAGCGGAGCGACATACTTTCGAAATTGCCCTCGACCCGCCCGTCGGGAAACCCGTCCTCCCCATCCAGGTCGGACTCGAGCTGGAGGATCCCGGACTGGATCAGGATCCCATCCCCGTCCCGGTCCCACTCCCGGTTGCCTGCTCCCAGGATCCATCCGCCCAGCAGGATCGGGGCCAGGATCAGGTTCCGGTCCCGTTCCATCAAGCGTGTGAGATTGGTGACAGTGGTCTGAACCTGGTCGAACACTCCCAGGGAAAGGGAGAAAAGGAGTGCGGAGGCAGCGGTAGCCAGAAGGGACTCGATCAGGCTGAATCCCCGTTCCCCCTCTTTCCTCTCGGCCCCGCGGGATTCCGCCAGCGAATCAATCGGGCTCATTCGGGCGCCTCCTTTCAGGGTAGCGATCGCAGCACCTCCCAACTTGTGGCGTTCTCTTCCTCGGCGCCGGAGACGTTCAGGCGCCACAACGACGGGCCGTCCGGCACCGGGACGATCCTTTCCCCTTCCGGCTCCCGGGAGCGGGCCTCTTCGCACCGGTTCCACCTTTGCAGAACCTCCTGGCGCCGTTTTTCCATGATCGCGTAGTTGCCCAGAGTCAGGGCCAAGGTCTGGATCAAGGCAAGGATGGCGACTGTCAATATCGTTGTGGCCATCAGGTGCTCCAGAAAGGCGAATCCCTTCTCGGCGCTGTCCCCGGCTATCCTCTCTGCCATCGAATCCTCCCGGCCGGCGAGATCACGATGCGGATCTTTCCGGCGGAATTGCCCAGGACGAACGTCCCGCCAGGAGCGGCGGTCCCTCGGGAATGGAAGGATATGTCGCGGTTTGGCCTCCGGACGACCCGGACCCCCCTGGGGAGGTTCATCCAGTGTCCAGCCTCTTCCCCCTCCGGTGCGATGGTGGCGCTTCCCGCGTCGGTTGAGATTCGGATCTGTACGGTCAGATTCCGCCCGACGGCCTCCATACGCCCCTGCTCCAGGAGGGAGAGAAAGAGATGAGATCCCTGCGACAGCCTCCAGTGATCCCGCACCTGCTGATAGGCCGGCCATGCCAGCGAGGCCAGAAAGCCGATGAGCAGGCAGGTCAACGTGACTTCCAACAACTGATAGCCGTGAACATTCCCGCGTGCTCGGGATCCGGTTCGGACACGCGCCTTTCCGGCAGCCACTCCGGTGAAACGAGTCGGAAGCAGGTTCGCGGAAGTCTCCGGCAGACGTTTCAGCGGTACTGCGTTGGTAGCGATGGTCCCACCCCTTTCCGTGTGTTGCCTTCACGAAACTCAAACGATCCCCACCGGAAAAGTATGAAGGTGTCTTCGGGGAGCACGGAAAATGAGGAAAGAGGAAAGAGGAGAGAGAAAAGAGTGAAGAAGCCGTAGCTGCCGCAGGGGGTGAGGAGCCGGCTGCCAACTCCTCTCTCTTTACTTTTTCCTCTTTCCTCTTTCCTCTCCGAAGTGGATCTCCAGCAGGCGCTCGTCGCTCACCGGATCCACCAGGATTCGGATACGGACAGGGTCGTCCACGGGCAAGTCGAGCTTTTCGCCCCATTCGATGATGACAACGGCTTCCCGCTCCAGGATCTCCTCGATGCCGATGGAATGGAAGTCGTCCGCTCCCTCCAGGCGGTACAGGTCGACATGGTAGATGCGGCCGCGAGCCGACGGGTATTCGTTGATCAGGGTGAAGGAGGGACTTCGAACCAGGGTGAGATCTTCGACCTCCAGACCGGCTGCCAAGGCCTGGGTGAAGACCGTCTTGCCGGCGCCCAGCTCGCCGGAGAGCAGGACCACTCGCGGAGGTTGCAGCGTCTCACCCAGCCTGAAGCCGATCCGCCGTGTCTCCTCTTCGCTGCCGGAGCGAAGGACCTGCCTAGCCTGCATGGCCCATCGGGTCGTTGCGCCGCTCTCCATGGCCGCGCAGTTGGAGGAACGCCGATCCCAATTGATCGAGGATGTCTCCGGCCGTCAGCGAGTCCATGCCCCGATGTTGGGCCGCGAGATCGCCGGCCAGGGAATGAAGGTAGACGGCGGAGACGACGGCGTCGGTCGTCTGCGATGGAGAGACGCGGGCCTGGGCCCGGGACTGGCCCAGAAACGAGGTGATCACGCCGGTAAGGACGTCGCCGCTTCCTGCGGTGGCCATTCCCGGGTTTCCCAGCGGGCAGGCGTAGACTTGCCCGTCCGGCGACGCCACCAGGGTCCGGAACCCCTTGAGCACGAGCCAGAGGTTCCGGTCCCGGGCGAATTCGCGGGCGACGGAGATCCCGTTCTCGGTGATTTGCGGAACGGAGTGGGCTGTCAGGCGGGCAAACTCCCCCGGGTGGGGAGTGACGACCAGGGGTTGGCCCTTCAGGTTGACCAACTCGTGGGCCTGGCCGGCATAGGCGTTCAAGGCGTCGGCATCCAGGACCACGGGAACCTCGGCCTCCCGGGTCAGCCGGCGAACCACGTCGACGGTTTCCTTCTCCGTGGTCAGGCCCGGTCCCAGCCCGGCGGCGTCCTTGCCCTCCAGTAGTTCCAGGATGCGATCGATTCCGGACGAGGCCAAGGTTCCAGCGGGCGTGGAGGGGACCCCTTCGGTCATGATCTCAGGTTGGAAGGAGGCTATCAGGGGTTGGACGGCGCCGGGGGCCACGCCCGTCACCAAGCCGGACCCGGACCTCAACGCGGCCCGGGAGGCCAAAGCGGCGGCCCCGGTCTTGCCCCGGCTCCCCGCAATGATCGCCACGTGACCGAATGTGCCCTTGTGAGAGAAGGACTTCCGGGCCGGCAGGACCGCCCGAATCCGGTCTGGCATCATCAGGTTCAGGAAGTGGTCCGGTGTATCCAGCACCTGGGGCGGGGTTCCGATGGGAGTGACGTAAATCTGTCCGAACGTCTCTGGTTCCCGGTGAAGAATGTGGGCGATCTTGGGGGCCGTGAAGGTGACGGTGGAGTGCGCCCGGACCGATGGTCCGATGGACCGGATGCCGTCGGAGGGTGTCCCCGTGGGGATGTCCACGGCCAGCACGAAGGCGCCGCTGCCGTTGATGTCCCGGACCACCTGCGCCAGCAGTCCGGTAACGGGACGTCCGAGCCCGGTTCCCAAGAGGGCGTCCACCAGGATCCGGGAGCTGCCGAGGATGGGCGCAACCTCCGCCCACTCTTCCCGGGAGGTCACGGACGCCACCTCTCCACCGGATTTCCGGTAGGCATTCAATTGGACTGCGGCGTCTCCCCGCATCCGGTCGGGACGGCAGAGCAGGACCACCGTCGGAGAAGATTCACGGCGCGCCAATTGGCGCGCCAGGACCAGACCGTCGCCGCCGTTGTTCCCTTTGCCGCAGAGAATCACGGTGGAGCGGCCGGCGAGCCGTTCCCCGAAGTGGAATTTCAGGATCTGGTACAGGTTCAGCCCGGCATTTTCCATCAACAGCAGGCTGGGGAGTCCGCAGTCCCGGGTGGTGAGCCGATCGACGGTCCCCATCTGGGACGCGGTCAGTATTTTGACCCGGGATCGGACCTCTCCAGCAAGGAACACCGGCGGCTTCAGATGGTTGAACCCGGAACCCTGTGGAAGCATCTTAATATGGTGAAGGAAGTTAGCAGAGATGCGGCGCAGATGGAAAGGCGGTGACGGTTCCGGCGCGTTCTTGGCAGATCTGCCAGGCTATGGATATACTGAATGTCAGACCCCAACTCTCATGAGGGCGCTACCATGATCAAAAGAACCAGAATTCCAATGAGTCTCTTGACGATCGTCCTGGTGCTTCTGCTGAACGTGCCGACGCGTTCCGGACGTAAGCACGAGGATGTGGAAAATATCGGCAACCGGAATATCAACGGGAAGGTGGCCCTGATCTTCCCCAACTTCATATCGCTGGAGAAGGAAATCCAAATTGGAGCCCAGTACGCCCAGCAGATCGAGCAGACGGCCCGATTGGTGGAAGATCCCGTCGTGAACGAGTACGTCGACGGGTTGGGCCAACTTATCGTGAAGAACTCGGATGCGAAAGTTCCCTTCGTGATCCGCGTGCTCGATTCCGAGGAGGTGAACGCCTTCGCCCTTCCCGGCGGTTACTTCTTTGTGAACAAGGGGCTGATCCTGGAGGCCGAGGACGAGGCCGAGCTGGCCGGAGTCATGGCCCATGAGATCGCCCACGTGACGGCTCGGCATGCCACCGAGAGGATGACCAAGGGCAACCTCATGCAGTTTGCGGCCCTGCCGGCCCTGATTCTCACCGGCGGCTGGACTCAGTATGCGCTCTATCAGGGGCTGGGGCTGGGGATGAACCTGGCGGTTCTGGGCATTACCCGAAAGTCGGAGGCCGAAGCCGATCAGTTGGGGACCCAGTATCTCTGGAACACGGGATACGATCCGCAGGGATTCATCTCCTTCTTCGAGAAGATGCAGGCCAAGGACAAGAGCCGTCCCGGCAAATTCGCCAGCTTCTTCCGGACTCACCCCTCCTTCGAGAACCGCATCGCCAAGGTGAACGAGGAGATCTCCTATCTGCCTCCCAAGGACGAGTACGTGGTCAGCACGTCGGAGTTCGACCGGGTGAAGGCGCGGCTGATTCAGATGGATCGAGCGGAGATCCGCCCTGGACAGGGCGGAACCAAGAGTGGTGCTGCCCGACCCACGTTGAAGCGCCGGACCAACGACCGGGACGATCGGGAAGAGCCTACCTTGAAGGGAGATCGTCCGACGTTGAAACGGCCTTCCCTGAAGAGGCAGCGTCCGAGCGAGTCCGAATCCGAGTCTGAGTCCGAGAATTGACGGCACGTATTCCGGCGTCTCCGGCAAATCCCGCGTAGCGCCGGTCGAATGCCACAACCACCTTCAGCGCCGGCTACCGGGACAGTCCTCCCCCGATGGCCGGCGCTTTGAGTTGGTACCCCACCTCCAGGTTGTTGAAACAATCTTCCCGTGTCGTTCGTACACCATAGGGATGAGTCCTTGAGTCCTTGGTGCGTGGTACAGTCCAGGCTGATTGTGCGGGGGGCTTTGCCACGGTCCGTCTAGTCCAGCAACCTTTCCAGGAGATGCCATGAAGAGCGTCAAGGGAATTATTCTTCCGATCTTTCTCGTTATTGCGGTGCCCTTCTTGCGGGCTGTTCCCCAGGAAAAATCGACCTCTGATCAGACCGCTCCCAAGATGCCGAAGATCGACCGGCCCGAGTCATGGGCGGATCGGATGCGCCGTGAGAGGCCGGTCCGGGAGTTGAGCGTCAAGGACGCCATCCGGCTGGCGTTGGTCAATAACCTGGAGATCGCCATCGAGGACTACAATGAGGATTTGAACCGCCAGTGGATCTTCGGAACCCGGGGTTTTTACGATCCGAGGCTCCGGTTCGAGGTCGGCTGGGCGGCCACCGAGAATCCGGCTCGGTCCATTTTGGACGCGGGCCAGGGAATTCCGGTGAACACTACGGATCGGATCTACTTCGACACGTCGCTGGTGCAGAATCTGCCAAACGGCAGCAGCGTCGCCTTGAACTTCAACAACAACCGCTTCAGCACCAACAGCGCCTTCTCCTTCATGAACCCCTCTTTCGGATCCAACTTCGCCGTGTCCCTGCGCCAGCCGCTGATGAGGGGATTTCGACAGACTCAGACCAGGCGTCAGCTCAAGCTCTACAACCTGGAGACCGAGATCAACGACAGCCAGTTTCAACAGAAGGTGTCGGAGATCGTCCAGCAGGTGCAGAACCAGTACTGGGAGCTGGTGTTCGCCATCGAGAGCTACGAGGCCATTCGCAAGTCCATGGAACTGGCCATTATTCAGCACGAGAACAACCAGAAACGGGTCCAGATCGGAGTCATGGCGCCCATCGAGATCACTGCCTCCCGAGCCGAGGTGGCTACGCGCGAGCAGGAGATGATCCAGTCGGAGGTTCAGATCATCACCTCCCAGAACGGACTCAAGCGGTATCTGGCCCCGGACCCGACGGCGCCCATCTGGAATCTGACCCTGATCCCGACTCAGCTTCCCCGGGTCCAGGATTTGGCGATCACCATGGACGAGGCCATTGCCAGGGCCATGGAGCGGCGTCCCGAGTTGGAACAGAATCGGTTGCTCCGGGAACAGGTCGAGGTGGACCGGGAATACTACCGGCGGGAAGGAAGGCCCACCGTGGACCTGGTGGCGAGCCTGACCAACACCGGACGGGCCGGGGAGGTCTTCGGGAGCGAATTCGTGGATAGCGATGGAGACGGCGTTCCCGACATGCGATTGGAGAACGTGCCTCAGACGTCGAGTCCTTTCTTCGGCAGTTTCGGGAATTCGTGGGGCCAGGTCTTCGGATTCAACTACATGAACTACACTCTGGGCGTCAGCGTGGAGATTCCCCTGAAGAACCGGGCCAACGACGCGGAGCGAGCGAGAATCCTGATCCGGGACCGCCGGCTGGCCAGCCAACTGAAGAACCAGCAGCAGATGGTCATCGTGGAAGTTCGCAATGCCTACGAGAGCATCGCCACCCAGAGGAAGCGCCTGGAAGCAGCCGGGGTTGCGCGCCAGCTCTCGGAGGCCCAGTTGGAGGGCGAAAACAAGCGTTTCCAGGCCGGCCTGTCCACCAACTTCGAAGTGCTCCGGTATCAGAGGGACCTGAGTCAGGCGCAGGTGCAGGAACTGAGGGCTCGGGTGGACTACCAGCAGGCCGTGACCGACCTGGAGAAGGCCATGTACACCATCGTCGACAACAATGACATCGTACTGGCCCGCCGTGATTAGTCGGCTGCTCGAACAGCGCCATCTCCCGTCGGTCCCGGGAAACGCGGATTCTTCCGAGCTGCGCGTATAATTGCGGGAGATGGATTGGATCGCAGTCGTGCCGGCCCTGGCCGGATTGGTGGTCGGAAGCTTTCTCAACGTCTGCATTCATCGTCTCCCGCGCCGGGAGTCGGTCATCCGGCCCCGTTCCCGCTGTCCCAACTGCTCGAAACCGATATCGGCCGGGGACAACATTCCGGTCTTGAGCTTCTTGCTCCTCAAGGGCCGCTGCCGCTCCTGCCACCGGCGCATCTCGCTCCAATACCCGCTGGTGGAGGCCGCGACCGCAGTTCTCTTTGTTGCCGCTTGGATGCGGTTTGGCTGGTCCTCGAGCTTCATCGTCTGCTGCCTTTTCCTGGCGTTGATCCTGACCCTCTCGGTCGTCGACCTCTACCATCGAATCCTGCCCGATGTCCTGACGCTGGGAGGTTTGGCGGCCGGCGTCGTCCTGTCGCCCCTTCAAGATCCGGGTTTCTTCCACTGGGAGGCGGGGCCGGCGTCGCTCCCGGCCTGGAACCACCTGGGGTTCTCTCTCCTGGGAGCCGGGCTGGGGGGCGGCTTCCTGTGGCTGATCGCCACCCTCTACCGCCGTTTTTCGGGTGTCGACGGGATGGGATTCGGCGACGTCAAGATGACCGCCATGCTGGGCGCATTCCTGGGCTGGAGGTGTGCCTGGCTAAGTGTCTTCCTGGGTTCGGTGCTGGGGGCCGTCGCCGGCGCCATCTACATGCGGGCCCGCTCCAAGGGCAGGAGCTACCCGTTGCCGTTCGGCACCTTTCTGGGTGTCGCCGCGGCTGCGTCGGCCCTTTGGGGGCCCGGGATTCTACGCTGGTATTTCTCCAATTCGCCTTCCTGACGAACGCGTGATGCGGATCAGCAACACGCCTTTCCGGGTCAACGGGCGGGAATACCGGCCTCCGGCCAAGCCGCTGGTGGTGGTCTGCATCGATGGATGCGGACCCGACTACCTGGAGGTCTCCAGGAGCCGGGGCTGCATGCCGCACCTGGACGGTCTGGCCGCAGGCGGGTTCGAGTCCGTGGTCCGGGGCGCTCTGCCCTCCTTCACGAACGTGAACAATGCGGCCATCGTCTCCGGGGTCCCACCGTCCGTGACCGGTATCAGCGGCAACTTCTTTCTCGATCCCGGGACCGGGCGGGAACTGATGATGAACTCATCCCGCTACGTCCGGTGCGAAACGATTCTGGCGGCGGCGTCTCGTGCCGGCAGAAAGGTGGCCATGGTGACGGCCAAAGAGAAACTCCGGGATCTGCTCACGAAAGGGCTGAAGGGAATCGCGTTTTCTTCCGAGCGAGCTGCCGTCGCCTCTATCGAGACCCACGGCATCGCGAACCTGGAAGACCTGGTGGGCAGGCCACAGCCGGAGATCTACAGCGCCGACGCCAGCCTCTTCGTGCTGGCGGCCGGGGCCAGACTCGTCCAGAGGAATCTAGCCGATTTTCTCTTCCTCTCCCTATCGGACTACATGCAGCACAAGTATCCTCCCGAGTCTTCCCGGTCGCTGGAATTCCACCAGGCGCTGGACCGGGAGATCGGCGCACTGCTGGAGACCGGCGCCCGGGTTGGAGTGACCGCGGATCACGGAATGAATTCCAAGTCCCGGACCGACGGGAGCCCCAACGTCGTCTACCTCAAATCGCTGTTGAGAGATCGTTTCGGAGAGGCGGTTCGAGTGGTCTGTCCCATCACGGACCCCTACGTCGTTCACCACGGCTCTCTGGGTTCGGCGGTCATGGTGCACGTGACCGAACCGCTCAAGGCCGCTGCCGTGGCCGCTTGGATCCGCCGGCTGCCCGGCATCGACCAAGTCTACGACCGCACTGCGGCGTCGAGAGAACTGGAACTGCCGGCCGATCGCATCGGCGACCTGGTCGTGATGGCGGACGCGGGCGTTGTCATCGGAAGGACCCCTGCCGACCATGATTTGAGCGTCCTGAACGAACCTCTTCGATCTCACGGCGGGCGCCATGAACAGATGGTCCCCATGCTGCTTTCCGAGCCCTTGAGCGACGAGTATGAGGCCCGGGCGGCCGAGGGAGCCCGGAATTTCCACATTTTCGACTACCTCTGCAACGGCGTTCGAGAGGCAAGAGTAAAGCTCCCTCACCGGTCCGGTCCGCCGGACGCCTAGGAGAAACAGGCATCGAGTCCCTCCGGCTCCGTCATCCTCAACGGGACCATCTCCCCTGCCGAGCCTGCTGGGCGCAACCGGCCCGCCTCTCCTCACTCTTTTTTCTTTCCTCTCTTCTCTTTCCTCATCTTCGCGTTTTTCCCTTCCCCAGCGTTTGGTGCAGATAGGAAACCCAATAACCAAAGGAGGTGCACATGCGAAAGAGTTTCTTGTTCTTGACCTTGCTGATGGCCACGCCCTGGCTCTGGTGTCCGGATGCCGCGGCTGCGGACAAGCTGGATTTGAATCAGGCGACCGTGGAAGAGTTGGACAGTCTCCCAGGTGTCGGACCGGCGATCGCCAGACGAATCGTGGCGTTCCGGGAGAAAAATGGGGCCTTCAAGAGGATCGAGGACCTGATGAACGTCCGGGGCATCGGGGAGAAGACCTTTCTGAGGCTCAGAGACCGGATCATGGTCAACGCCCCTTCCTCTGCTCCGAAGGAGCAGGCGAAGCGTCAGTAGCAGGCCGCCGCTCCACACCCCTGGCGTATCTTGTCGGCATTTTTCGCGAGATACGTCTCTGCGGACGCCGTCCTATTCGGTCCTTCATGAGAGTCCCGCGCGGCATCGGTCCCGGTGCCGCGCGGGACTTTCGGTTAAACTGGCGGCCGCATGAGAGTCGAGCGTCTCGACCGCCGCCGGTTGCCGGGGCAGAGTCGACTTTTTCTCCAGTACCTGTACGATTTCGACCAGGTGGCACCGCTCTATCCGGCCGGACCGGCGCACACCAGTCCGGAGGCTCTGGAACAAAGAGCCGAGGCCGCGCGCGGACGGGACTCCCGGTTGCCCCGCGAGACTCTCGTCCGGATTCTCCACGATTTCAATGCCCGGGTGGGCTCCGGGCCCTCGACCGGCGAAAATATCGAGAAGCTGCGGGATTCGGGGACCGTGGCCGTGGTCACGGGCCAACAACTGGGCCTCTTCGGTGGACCGGCTCTCTCCGTCTACAAGGCGTTGACCGCCGTGAGCCTGGCCCGGTCGCTGGAGGCGCAAGGGTGTCCGGCGGTTCCCGTTTTCTGGCTTCCTTCCGATGACTCCGATTTTCTGGAGACCCGCTCTACCGCCTTCATTGATCCGCAAGGATCGCTGCTTCGGCTGGGCTATTCCGGTCCCTCCCCACCTTCAGCAACCATGGCAGGCACGGTTTCGCTGGAATCGGTGGGTGATCTTCTGAAGAGGCTCCAGGATGGCGCTCCCACTTCCGAGTTTCAGGAAGCGATCCTTGGAACCCTCGAATCGGCCTTCAAGCCCGGCACACCCTTTACCGATGCCCAGGGCCGCTGGCTCGCCCGGCTCTTTCGTAACCAGGGGCTCATTCTCTTCGACGCGCTCCACCCCGGATACAAGGGCGCCTTGAGACCGGTGTTCGAGACAGCGGTCCTGGAGCGGAAACGCCTGATCCGCTCCCTGCGGAGGCGTGGGCAGAAGCTGGAGGCGGATGGTTACCGGGTACAAGTGCCCGTGGACAGATCCGAGTCGCTCCTCTTCTGGCTCGAGGAGAGACGGCGTTACAAGTTGGAGTATCGATCCGGAGCCTATCGGAGCCGCGGAAGCCGCTCTCTCCGGCTGCGGCCGGAAGAGCTGCTGGAGCGGATACGAACCGGAACTGGTGAGTTCGGTCCCAACGTCTTATTGCGGCCCATCATTCAGGACCATCTTTTCCCGACCGTAGCTTACGTGGGAGGGCCGGCGGAGGTTGCCTATTTCAGCCAGATCGGCGCCATCAGTCCCTACTGGAATATCAAATGCTGTGTGTTCCCCAGGGTCGGGGTCACCGTAGTGGACCGGAAGTCCCAGCGGTTGCTGAAAAAGCACTCGCTGGATCTGGTCGAGCTGCTCACCCTGGGAGCCTCCCGAATCACCCAACGTGTCGCCAGGGCAGGAGCTTCAAAGCACGTTCTGGAAGAGTTCGACCGGATCTCGGACGTGGTCCGGGAGAGCTTGACTCGGCTCCAGGGGGACATTGTCCGCGTTGACCCGAGTCTCGGCAAAATGGTTCCCAGGGCTTGGAAACGAGTCTTTTATCAGATGGACCGGGTGGAAAATCGATTCCTGGAAAACTATCGAAATCGCGACCGCGTCGCCGGTCGTCATCTGGACTATATCCATACCCGTCTTCATCCCGAGGAGAAGCTGCAGGAACGGGTCGTCAACTTCAATCAGTTCCTGATGGAAGAGGGCCCCGGGTTCATCGATGGCCTGTTGGAAGCGATCGACCCCTTCTGTATGGGCCACCAGGTGATCCATGTGTGAAGGAGTGGAAGTTCTCGCGGTAGGGGCGCATCCTGACGACATCGAGTTGGGTTGCGGCGGGACGCTGCTTCGCCTGAAGTCCCTGGGTCACCGCACAGGCGTCGTGGATCTGACACAGGGCGAGTTGGGAACCCGCGGTACGATCGAGACCCGGGCCCGCGAAGCCCGTCGCGCGGCTGCTCTTTTGGGTCTGGACTTCCGGGTGAACCTGGGTTTGAGGGACGGGAACGTGACTGTCGATGAAGAGAGTCGTCTGCAGTTGATTCGAGTGATCCGGCAGTACCGGCCCAAGCTCGTCCTGACTCACTCCAAATGGGGCCATCCGGACCACGGCAAGGCAACAGTTCTGGTAGAGGAAGCGGTGCATCATGCCGGCCTGGCGGCCATCAAGACGCCTCAGCAGCGTTTCCGTCCGCGGCGGATCGCCTACTGGACCCATTTCGATCAGCCGGTCGTACCCGACGTCGGAGTGGACATTACGGGCTACTACGAGCAGAAGGAGTGCGCTTTGGAGGCCTTTGCGTCCCAGTTGTATCGTTCGGACTCGAGCGAGCCCGCCACCTATCTCAGCGATCCACGGTTCCTGGAACGGATCCGGAGTTTTCACACGCACGTGGGGAGTCTAGTAGGATGCTCCTTGGCGGAGGGTTTCCTCATGTCCCGCCCCCCCCGGATCGGGGACCTGACCGATTGCTGAGTTGAACGCCCCGCGGCTCCCGGCCAGTTCCGGTGGGCCGCGTCGGGGACGACACCGAGATGTTCGATCGCCAGTCTCAAGTCTACGGCAACCTCCTTCAGGCAGCGGATATCGCCGTCGCCTTTCTGGCCTTGACCCTGGCCTATTTCTCCCGATCCTTGCTTGTGGAATGGGCGCCGGCCTCGATCGCACCCGCGTTCCATCCGGTTCTGCTGCCCTATTCCCGTTACCTGGTCTATCTGCTGGCCGTGTTGCCGATTTGGATTCCCATCCTCCGGATCACCCAACAGTACTCCCGCTTCTACCAGGTCTCCGCCTTCCAGCACCTGTTCCGCATCGGCCGCTTCGTCTGCGCGGCCGGTCTGGCCGTGGGCTTCTTCGTTTTCGTGTTCGACCTGGATGTGAGCCGGCCCGTATTCTTCGTTTTCATCGGACTCTCAGGTCTCTTTCTGGGCTTGAACCGCATTCTGCTGCATGGGATCTTGAGGACTCGGAACGTCAACGAGCACCATCAGGTCAAGATCCTGGTCGTGGGAATCGACTCCCGGGCCCGGCATGTCAGTCAGGTGCTGGTCCGGCTCCGGAAGTGGGGCTACCACGTCGTCGGACATCTGGCCCCCGGAGAAACCTGGACTGAGGCCCCCGGGATACGGATTGTGGGATCGCTCAAGGATCTTCCCGACTTGGTCACGGACCGTCTGATCGTGGACGAGATCATATTCGCGTACGCTCAGCACGAGGACAACGACCAGTTTCAGGAGGTCCTGAAACTGTGTGAGGAACTCGGTATCCGGACCCGGATCGCCGCCGACTTCTTTCCCGCCTCCGCCTCCAGGCTAACGCTCGATTTCCTGGAGGATCTTCCCCTCATCACCTTCTCCACGGCTCCGGACCAGAGCGTGGCCCTGGTAGTCAAGCGGATCATGGATTGTGTCCTGGCGTCGGCTCTGCTGGCGTTGGCGGCTCCCTTCATGCTCCTGGTCATGGCAATGATCAAGTTCACCTCGCCGGGATCGGTCTTCTATCGTCAGGTTCGGCGTGGGCTTTACGGCCGGGAGTTCCGGCTGGTCAAGTTTCGAACCATGGTCGAAGGGGCCGAGGACCAACTCCGGGAAATCCGACATCTCAACGAGATGGACGGTCCGGCGTTCAAGATGCGCAACGATCCTCGTGTGACGCGCCTGGGACGCATTCTGCGCAGGTACAGCATCGACGAGCTGCCGCAACTGGCGAACGTGCTGAGAGGCGAGATGAGCCTGGTCGGTCCCCGGGCGCCTTTACCCGACGAGGTCCGGCACTATTCCCGGAGCCAGCGACGCCGGCTGAGCGTCAAGCCGGGCATCACCTGCCTCTGGCAGATCTCCGGCCGCAACGAGCTGGACTTCCAGAAATGGATGAAACTGGATCTCCAGTACATCGACCAGTGGTCCTTGAAGCTCGATCTCTGGATTCTGCTCAAGACCATCCCGGCCGTCTTCTGGGGCCGCGGGGCGAGTTGAGGCCGGAGAGCTTTTCTCTTTTCTCTCTCCTCTTTCCTCACTTCTCTTTCCTCACGCCTATTTCCTCTCCCGCGTACTGCAACTGGTACAGCTTGTAGTAGAGCCCCCGCAGTTTGAGCAGTTCCTGATGGGTGCCTTCTTCCTCGATTCTTCCCTGGCGGAGAACGACGATGCGGTCACAGTTCTGGATGGTGGAAAGGCGGTGGGCGATGATGATGGAGGTTCTCCCCTCCATGAGCGTGGCCAGGGCGTCCTGGATGAGAATCTCGGTTTCCGTGTCGACCGACGAGGTGGCCTCGTCCAGGATCAGGATTCTGGGGTCGTGGGCCAGGGCGCGGGCAAAGGCCAGCAACTGCCTCTGTCCCACGGACAACGACGAACCCCTTTCCGTCACCGGCGAGTCGAGTCCGTTGGGCTTCTCGCGAATGAAGTCCAGGGCATTTACATGTCGTACCGCCTCGGTCACTTGCAGCCGGTCGATGGGAGCCCTCCACAGCCGGACGTTCTCTTCGATGGTGCCGCTGAAGAGAAAGACGTCCTGGAGCACCACTGCCATCCTTCGCCTCAATTCCCCCGGGTCCAGTTCGGCGATGGGGATCCCGTCGATGAGAATGTCTCCGTCCCGGATGTCGTAAAATCTGCAGATCAGGTTGATCAAAGTGGTCTTTCCCGAACCGGTGGGTCCCACGATGGCCACTCGTTCTCCGGGGGCAATTCTCAAGCTCAGGTTCCGCAGGACCGGCGTGTCCTCCTTGTAGGCGAACGACACGTTGCGAAACTCGATGGCCCCGCCGCCTGACGGCAACGGGACGGGTTTCGACGGAGGCCGAACTTGGGCCCGCGTGTCGAGGAGCTTGAAGATCCGCTCCGAACTGGCCATGGCGCTCTGAAGAATGTTGAACTTTTCGCTCAGGTCGCTGATGGGCTTGAAGAAGCGTTCCGAGTACTGAAGGAAGGCCACCAGCGTGCCCAGTGTCAGGACGCCGTCCAGCACCCGGCCCCCTCCGTACCAGAGGATCAGGGCGATGGCCAGTGCGCCCACCAGATTGATCACCGGATAGAATACGGCGTAGTAGAAGATGGATTGAATATTGGCCTGCAGGTGCTCCCGGTTCCGTTCCCGGAACTGGTCGAACTTGCGGTCCTCCTGAACGAAGACCTGCACCACCGGCATGCCGGTGATGTTCTCCTGGAGAAAAGCGTTGATCTTGACCACGCAGGCGCGGACCCAGCGATAGGATCCGCGAACCTTGACCTTGAATATCATGGTGGCCACGAAGATGAGGGGCAGGACCGAGAAGGTGACCAGGGCCAGCTCCCAATCCCGCCAGAGCATGACCGTCACGATGCCGCCCAACAGGAAGATATCCCCGAAGATGCTCACGACGCCCGCCGTGAAAAGCTCATTGAGCACGTCCACGTCGTTGGTCATGCGGGTGATCAGGCGACCCACCGGATTCCTGTCGAAATAGCCGACGTGCAGCGTCTGAACGTGACGGAAGATCTGGATCCTCAGATCGTTCATGACCCGCTGTCCGGTCCAATTCATCAGCCATGTCTGCGCGAACGAGCATCCAAACTGCAGAATCAGGAGACCCAGATAGAGCAGTGCCAGAAGCGTAAGACCGCTCCGGTCGCCGCTGCTGATGTGTTCGTCGATGGCGATCAGAGTCAGGAGGGGACCCGCCAATTGCAGGGCCGACACCAGCAGGAGCAGCGCCACCGAAGCGCCCACGACCCAGCGATAGGGATGCAGATATCCGAGCATCCGCCGCGCCAAGCGCCCGTCGTAGACTCGACCCAGGATCTCGTCCTGATCGTGCTCGATCATGCGATTCCAAGCTCCTGTTCCAGCAACTGTTTCCGGTGCATTTCGGCGTAGGGGCCGGCGACTTGGAGCAGCTCGCGGTGGCGGCCTCGCTGAACGATTCGTCCTCGATCCATCACCAGGATCTGGTCCGCCCCCTTGACCGTCGAAATGCGATGCGAGATGAGGATGGTGGTTCTGCCGGAGATGATGGGGGCGAGCCGTTTCAGGATCTCCTCTTCCGTGTAGGTGTCCACACTGGACAGCGAGTCGTCCAGAATCAGAATCCTGGGGTCCGTCAGGAGCGCTCTGGCAATGGTCATCCGTTGTTTCTGACCGCCTGAAAGCGTCAGCCCTCTCTCACCGACGAAGGTAGACATTTGTTTGGGGAAACCTTGGATCTCCTCCAGCATGTTGCTGGCGTGCGCAGCCTCCCCGATGGATTTCCCGGAGGCGTCCGGGACTCCGAAGGTCAGGTTGTCCCGGATCGATTCGGAAAAGAGGAACGTGTCTTGGGGCACGCAGCCGATGCTCCGTCGCAGTGTGGTCAGGGGAATGTCGTTGACGTCCATTCCATCAATGAGAATCCGGCCCCGAGGCACCGGGTAGAGGCGGCAGAGAAGATGCACCAAGGTGGATTTTCCGCTGCCGGTGCTGCCCACGATGGCGAGGGTGTTTCCAGGGGGCAGTTCGAATTGCAGGTCCTTCAGGACTGGAGTTCCGTCGTAGGCGAAGGTGAGATTCCTGACCTCCACTCGACCCTCGATGACTTCGACCGGAAGGGTTCCCGCATCCATCACGTCCGGCTGGGTCTCCAGGATCCGGTTGATCCGGCCCATCGAAGCGGACCCCCGCTCGAAGGTGTTGATCACCCATCCCAGGGCGATGGTGGGCCAGGTCAGCCGGGCCAGGTAGAAGATGAACGAGACCAGGTCGCCGAGCGACAGGGTCCCGTCCATGACCTGTCGTCCGCCGTACCAGAGGAGAAAGACGGCCGACAGACCCAGGAGAAACGCCAGCAGGGGATAGAAGACCCCCCAGATCTTGACCAGGGCCATGCTCCGCTTCATGTATTCCCGGTTGGCGTCTCGAAACCGGCCCACGAAAGCGGACTCCTGATTGTAGGCCTTGACGACCCGGATCCCCGAGACGTTCTCTTGAACCAGGGTCGTGAGCATCGAGAACTGTTCCTGGATCTTCTCGAATCTCTGGTGGATTCTCCTGCCGAAGAACTTGACACAGTAGGAGACGAGCAGGAGGGGAGCCAAGGTGAGGAAAGCTAAGCCGGCATCGGTCCGAATCAGTATGGGGACAGTCAGGATGACCATGAACAGGGTGTTGACCGAATACATGATCCCCGGCCCCAGCACCATCCGTACGGCGCTCAGGTCGTTGGTGGACCGCGCCATCACGTCTCCCGTGGAATGCCGCTGGTAGAAGGAGGGAGTGAGCCGCTGCAGGTGCCGAAAGAGATCGTTGCGCAGGTCGAATTCGATCCGGCGCGAGACGCCGATGAGGATCCACCGCATCAGGTATCGGAAAAGGCCTTCGGCGCAGCTCAGAGCCAGCAACAGCGCGGCGTAGCGGAGAAGGAGGCCGGCATCGGCTTCCCCGCGGAGATCATCGACGGCCGACCCCAGAACCCGGGGCGTGAGGACCACGGCCACATTGGTCATGAGGACCATCGCCACACCGATAGCGATGCGGGCGCGGTACTGCCTCAGGTAGGGGATCAAGGTGGTCAGGGCCCACGCTCGATCGGCTCCGGCTGGCTCAGGGGGCATCGAATCCCCGGATGTGCGGCGTCTCGACCCCGTCGGAATCGACGAAGGCCACCTCGTAGCCGTAGAGCAGGGAAGGGGACTTCTCCGAGTATTTCAAACCGAAGGTGCCCGAAGACTCGGGATTCAGCACGGCCGGCTCGACCTGGGCCAGGATCTCTTCCAGCAGCACGTCATCCCGTCCCCAGATCCTGACGCGGGCCGAGAGTCCCTGTAGAGGAATCTGCCCCTGATTCCAGATCTCCCCCTTGAGGGAGAATCCCGTATAGAACCGATCATAGGAAAGGGCGGCCAGTCTCAGGGGTTCGGTCTCGATCGACTCGACCCCCGTCCAATTCTTCAGATAGGGGATGGGAACGAAGCTCACGCCCACGAAGGAGCCGACCGCCAACAGGATGGAGAGAAGCATGACCTGGAAGACGATGCGGTACTCGTTCCAGCTGGCGGTCCACGATTCTTTTCGGCGCGTCTTGCTGGAGGTCTCTTCGAGTTTTTCCCGGTAGTATCGATCGAACTCCTCCCTGAAGTAATCCTTGAGACTGAACTTGCGGGCTCGAATGCGGGCTCGGACCAACAGCAGTAATACCGGGAAGGAGACGAGAAAGACCCAGAGGGCAACCTGGAGGGGAAAGTCTATGATTCGCAGGAGGGGATGATCCATCGGATTTCAGCAGTCGTGGAAAAAGTGTTTACGCCTTACGATCGGTGCGGCATCGCGAACGAAGGTGTTATCCGCGGCAAATGGCTCCCGGCGATAACGGGCGACCTCAAGATCGCACCGGCGTCTCTCGCCTCTGTCCTCTCAATTCCCGGGCGGCTTCGCTGGTGCGCGGCCCTCCCCGATGGGGGGCAGCCCCAGAATACCCTTGCGGCGCTTGTCGAGGGAGAACCCGGCGCCGTACAGAGCTTGTCCAAAGGCCGTCAGCAACTGTTTCTCCAAGCGCCCGGTGGAATCGATTTCGACCCACTCCTCACGTCCCAGGAAATCTCGTTTGAGTGCCTGGATGTCGCTGTCGACGGTGACGGTGGTCTGACGCTCCCGTATCAGGCTGACCGCCAGATCGTAACGATAACGGACCCGGACCCATTCCCCGTCGGGCAGCCGGGGACGGACTCCAATCTTGTCGAGGTGTCCGGTCGTCAAGGGGCCCGACATGTAGTTCCGGAAGCCGGTCAGGATCTCGCCCCGGCCCCTGTTTTTTTTGACCAGCTCCCATTTCTCGCGTTGCAGGACTTCCAGCATGGCCTTCCACGCCGCCGGAAACGGGACGCCCAGGCGCATCGGAGGTTCGAATCTCTTCTGCGCGTCGATTTGCGCCGCGGCCAGAACCAGGAGAGTCAATGACGTCCAGACCAGCTTGTGTCCCATTCCGGCTGTTCCCTTGTTGACAGTCTATCAGTCCGGGGCGGACTGCTGAACCAATTGGAGGCGGGGATTCACCTCTTCCAGGTTGGGAGTCAGCGCTGGTAGCGGCGCACGGCCCGCTGGTGTTCCCGGTAGCTGGTGGAGAAGACGTGGCTGCCGTCGTTCCTGGATACGAAGTAGAGGTGCCTGACCGGCGCCGGATCGAGTGCCGCATCGATGGAAGCGGCCCCGGGGTTGGCGATGGGACCGGGAGGGAGGCCTGCGTAGAGATAGGTGTTGTAGGGAGAGTCCAGGGCCAGATCGCTCTTGTGAAGCACCCCGTCGTATTCGCCGGTCTTGCGGATCGCGTAAATGATGGTGGGGTCGCAATCCAGCTTGATGTTCCGCCGGAGCCGGTTGTGAAACACGGCGGAGACCAGAGGGCGCTCGGCAGGGAGCGCCGTCTCCTTCTCGATGAGGGAGGCCAGAGTGATCACTTCCCGAATCGAGAGGCCCAGTTCATCGGCGCGCTTCTGGCGCAGGGGGGTCCAAACTTCCAAGAAGCGGGTCACCAGCGCCGAGACCAACACCGGTTCCTGGTCCGCACGTGTGAAGTGATAGGTGTCGGGGAAGAGATAGCCTTCCAGGTCCGTGGCCTCGGGGTCCAGGCCGTCCAGAAGGTCCGTCCGCGTAATAAGAGGCTCCAACTCGTGCCGTTGTCCCAACCCCTCGTGGACGAAACGGTCGATGATCTCGTCCATGGTCAATCCCTCGGGGATCGTGATGCGATAGTGGTGAACCCGGCCCTCCCGCAGTATCTGCACCACTTGGGTCAGGCTGATGGGATTCTCGAAAAGGTATTCCCCCGCCTGGAGAGGATCGGAACCACTCAGTTGGACATAGGCTGCAAAGATGAGTTCCGATCGAACCACGTCCGCCTCCTGGAGCAGTTGGCCGATGCTTCTCACCGAAGATCCGAAGGGGACGGTCAGAAGCCGTTCTTCCGCCGAACGCCCCGGATGGGGTTCGTTCACGCGAGACTTCCACCAATTGACTGCGGCCAGTACGGTCCCGGCCAGGACCAGGGCCGCCAGCAGCAGTCCCCGAATCACGCGCGGGACTCGGGAGATGCCCTCTCCTCCAGATACCATTTCAGAATCACCGCCGCCGAGATCTCGTCCTTCTTCTGTCGCCGCCGGTGGGGCGGAATCCGCAGTTCCCGCATGACCGATTCGGCCTCCTTGGTCGAGAGGCGCTCGTCCATCCACTCTACCGGAACCGTGCCCAGCCGGCGCAAACGGGACACCAGGGGAATGACGGCTTGTGCGATGGAACTGGAACGTCCGCTCAGATGCCGCGGTTGCCCCACGATCAGCCTCTCCACCCGGTATTCCCGCATGAGTTCCATGAGCCTATTGACATCTTCCGCCACGCTCTCCCGTTCAAAGGTGAGAAGTGGACGGGAGGTCAGCTTCAGGGGATCGGTCACGGCAACCCCGCATCGCTTGGACCCGACATCCAAGGCCATCCATCGAGTCATCGTTTTACTGTCCGCCAATGAACCGGTCTCTCAGCCAATACGGACCGGCCGGTCGATTCGTTCCGGAAAGCGCGGGAGACGGGTCGAAAGGGATACCCGAATTGGAGCCGGGAGCGGCGCATTGGACTCCTGTCGTCACGGTTTCCGGTAGTAGTGCCCCAACGAGTCCCAACTCAACCAGTGATCGGGATACCGGCGAATGTCCTGTTCCAGCAGTCCCACCAGCTGTTGCATGAATTGCGCCCGGTCGGCGGCCGGGCGAAATGAGTCGGTCACTTCGGAGATCTCGATCTCCTGGTATCCGGTCTCCTGGTTTCTGTGGATTCTCCAGTGAAAAAGGCGGGGTCCGGCGGTGAAGAAGAGGCTGGCAATGCCGTTGGGGAACCAGGCCCGCCGGCCGAAGAACGTGACTTCCGTCGTGTATTTCGGGTTGACCAGGGTGGGCGGGACATCGATCAGCGTCATGATGACCCCGCCGGCTCGAAGCTTCTCCACCAGCCGGGAGTAGTTCCCGCGTCCGGTAATGAAAAGGGGACGCCCGATGGCCGTTTCGATCCAATGGACCCGCTTCCTGCTGTAGCGGAGCAACGCGGGGTGCAGGGGATTGTCTTCGGGCTCGATGGACCGTGCGACGATGTCCATGGGGATCCCGCTCTTGCCGGCGAAGACGAGGAACAGGCCGGTACTCCCCATGTGGCTGGAAAAAAGAAGAACGCCGTCCCCGGAGGATGCAGCTTTCTGGAGGGTGTCCAGCCCGGTGCAACGGACGAAGGATTGGAGATGGCTCAGCGGCTTGGAGTACCAGAACGCCTCCATCGCGTCGCGGGATTCGACTTGGTAGTGGCCGGTGACGATCCGTCGGCGCTCACCCGCATCGAAGTCGGGAAACACGGACTCGACATTGCGCGAGGCCCAGGTAGAGGAGTCGCGGCGCGTGTAGGTCAGCAATCTTCCCCGGAGATCGGCCAAGCGGTAGGCCAGAGTGCGGGGCAGCATCGAAATGGTGGGCAGGACCGCGTCGTAGTCGGCTGCCTGGATCCAATCCCTCAGGCCCATGGGCATTCTACCGGAGAGGACGGGAAGGAACCGGTCCGGTCAGCCGGTTTCCCATCCCGAGTCGATATTCAGCTCTTGGCAGACCTGGAGGATCTGCCCGATGGTGGTTCCGGCCAGCGGAATCCCCTCCCGCATTCTCCGTTCCGCAGTGCGCACCTCCAACTCGCCGGGGACGAGGATCTCCCCGTCGGGATCGATGGTGCGGGAACTCTTCACGTACCGGACGTACCGGTCGACCTCGTCGAAAAACTCGTCACGGTCTGCGAACCAGCTCCTGTCGATGACGATGGTGAACATGCCGTTGGCCAGTTGGTGGGCGTAGGCCGGATTGGTGCACGATCCGCCGGTGAGGGCTCCCGCCAGCATTTCGATCATGAAGCTCAGGACGTAGCCCTTGTGTCCCGCGATGGGGAGTATGGAACCGGGAGGATGCCGGTAGAAGAGTTCGGGATCGTTGGTGGGACGGCCCTCCGAGTCGATGAGGCACCCGTCGGGAACTGGCACGCCCTTATGGAGAGCCACCCGGACCTTCCCCTCGGCGATCATGCAGGCGGACATGTCCATGATCAGGGGAGGCCCTTCCCGCTGAGGAACGCCGAAGGCGATGGGATTGGCGGAGAGGCGCCGGTCCTTGCCGCCGTAGGGCGCCACCAGGTTGCCCATACCGCTGGTGTTCACGAAGTGCAGGCTGAGCATCCCCGCGGCCGTCGCCATCTCGGGCCAATCGCCGATCCGCCCCAAGTGTCCCGTGTTTCGGAGTCCCACCATGCTGCAACCGTGGCGCCGGGCCCGGTCGATGGCGATCTCCATGGTCTGCTCTCCGGTCGACTGTCCGAAGCCGCTGTTCCCGTCGAGCACCACGATCGGCCCCCGGTCCAACACGTACGTCACCTTCCGGTTGGGCAGGACCAGGTCCTTCTTGATCCACTCCCAGTAGCGCGGGATCCGGATGACCCCATGGGAGTCGTGCCCCACCAGGTTGCTCTTCACCAGGCGGGTGGCGATCTTGAGCGCCTCCCGCTCATTGGACCCGGCGGCGGTGAAGATGCGCCGTGCCAGATCCCTCAACTCGTCAGCCGAAAAGATTCTTGATTTCATCGATTCGCTATTCCGTTCGAAATCTCCCCACCGTCCCGCGGCCCGCTACGCACAAACGACCCGCTGCTCTCCACTCTTTCCTCTCTTCTCTTTCCTCATTTCCTCATTTCCTCAGAACCGCATTCTCCAGTTTTCCGCTTCCAGGTAGACATCCAGTGCGACCCCCTTGAGGTAGTCGCGGCAGAAGTAGTTGAGGACTCCCAGGGCCCCCAGGTCAGAGGGATCACGGACGGCGCCGGCCCAGGACTCGATCCCCGAACCCAGGAGTTCCACCGCCCTCTCCAATTGCTCGTGGGCTCCCCGGATCCGCTTCTCGAAGCTGCGGGCGTCCTTCTGGACGAAGGCCTGCTGGGAGAGGTCGTATTCGACCCGTGCCCGGCGAACCGTCTGCACGGCTTCGATGTAGTCGACGCCGAAACGGACCTGTCCCAGGAGTTGCTCCAGGTAGCTCCGTCCCTCGGGGCGCGTCTTCTCCAGAGCGGACTCCAGCAGGGGGACGGCCTCCACGTAGTAGGCCTTCAATTCGTTCCATTCCGGCACCGGTCCCTTCTGGCTGTGCCAGTGCTTGCGCATCATCCGGGTGACCGGAAAGAGGAACCCCATGGCGATTTCGTCCCCCCGGGCCGTGGCCCTTTCCAGAGTCCGGTAGAACTCCATCATCTGGGGGACGGCTTCGGAGCCGCAGACCTGTTCCACCTGGTCCCGATAGACCGATTCGGGAGTCGCCTCGGAGGACCAGGAGGCTTGGGCGAGATAGGCCGTTCCCGCTTCCAACTTGGTCACCAGGAACTGCCGGCCGAAGAAGCCGTGCGCGCCGTACCGTTCCATGGCCTGAAAGATGCGGTGCAGCGGTTGCGTGGGGAGCTGAGGCAGGATGCCGACGTTGTCGTCCGCCAGCGTCGCCAAGGTGGTCACCTGACCCGGATGCTCGCTGGCAAAGGCCAGCATCTCCGCGCGGCGGGCCGCCAGCGAGGTCAGGTAGTCCATCCGGACCAGAAGCAGCGACCGTTCCGGGAAGATCTTGAGCATGACCGGGTAGAACTCGTCGCTGAAGGTGGCGACCACGACGGTGGCGTCCGGATTGGCGGTCCCTTCCAGGATCCGCTCCTCGTTGAGAAGCTTGTCCAGAGTGTCGGCGTTGGCGATGGCCCCCTTGAGTTCATACAGGGGCCGGCCGGGACTGCGGACGCCCACCGGCAGAGTATTGGTTCGGGCCGACTCCTCCATCCGTTCAAGACTGAAGCGGGGCTCCAGTTTGTATTTGCGGTCCAGCCGCTTCCACATGGCCTTGTAATACTCGCCGCCTCCCGGATTCTCCGGCTGGGTCAGGCCGTAGAAGTCCGCCTCCGGATAGGTGTTGATGTGAGCCCGGATGATGGCCTTGTTCAGACCGGTGACCACCGGGTTGTCCGGGGTCATGTAGGGGAAGGCCGTGGGGTCCACGCCGTACTCGGAAATGCCCAGCCGGCCGTTGTGCGTGCCCTTCATCAGGTCCCGTGGCACGTACTCCCGGTCGGACCATTCGGGGAGCCGCCAGTTGAACTCGTTGGTGAATTGGTTGATCCGAAAATTGATGCCGGTCTTCATTCCCCGGCTCTTGGCGTAGGCCAGCAGGTCGTGCAGGAGCTTCTGGGCGGCGCGAACCCGTTCCTCGTAGGTCTCGGCCCCGGCCAGGTCCGGGTTCACCAACTCGGTGCGGCCGCCGAAGAGCTCGCGACCGATGGTCTCACCGTGAATCGGCACCTTCCATCCGTAATGGAACACACCGGTCGTCTTGGGCTGATCCCGGAATTGAAAATGGACGAAAGGCTGATGGGGGTAGATCTGGCAGTACAGGACGTTGAACTTCAACTTGGCCAGCTGATCGATGAGATGCCGGTAGTCGTCCATTCCGTAGAAGATGAGCGACGTGGCCAGATTGTTGATGGCCCGATAGGAACGGAAACGAAAGCGTGGCTCCTGAACCTTGTCCAGGCTTTGGGGGGGGAACTGGGCCGGACTCGCGGGAAGCACGTCCTTTTCCAGGAGAAACCGCACGCCCAGGTTCTCCACCAAGTCGTAGACGGCCCAGAGAGTGGCCGCCGGGCTGCCCCCTCCCACGACCACCGCCGGCTTGCCGTTCCAGGTGACGGTCTTCAGGACCAATCCCTGATCGCTGACCTGGGGCCAGCCCTGCTCGCCCATCACCAGGGAGACGGATCGGTTCGTCCCCGGGCTGCCCAGGATCAGGTTGACGTCGGCCTGAGGGGAAACGGCGGTGAGTTGGACCGCCTGGATGCCGTACAGGTCGCTCAGGTAGCGGCGCAGTTCGCGGGCGGCATAGCGCTCCAATTCAGGCGCTTGGGATCCCAGGACGATAGCGCAGTTCGGAGCGTCCGCCGGGGCGGGAGTCGATGCCGTTGCGTCCAAGGCACCGAACCCGGCGAAAGCCAGGAAGAGCCCCAATGGAAGACGGCGAGCGATCCTGGGTCCATTCATGAGCCTCTCCTTAATCCTGCGTTCAGCCGGAGGAGACAGATTCCTCCAGATCCAGGTAGTCGTCGATGAGCTCGTCGGCGACACGTCCGTTGTACCGGTCCCACTGGAAATCTCCAAACCGTGTGCGTTCAGTGGCGATGATGCCTTTCCGCACGAGAAGCCGCTTTCCGAAAGCGATGGCCACCGACAGATCCTGGTGGGTGAAACCGACGACGGGCTGGACGCGATTGAAGATTCGAATCGCTTCCTGCCGGCGTCCGTTTCTGTAGTTCCGGTCAATGGCCGACCAGACCCGCGCCATGGAGCACTCGGGAATCATGGCGTCCACTCCCCGATCCAACGCTTCGATCATCTGGGCGATGGCCCATCCTCCGGCCAGGAACATTTCCCCGCCGCAGATTTCCCGGATGGCCGTGTACTTGGGGCCGGCCGGGTTCGACTCGATCTTGAGGGACGACAGGCTGGGGAGCACCTGTGTGAGCTGCCGGATCGCCTCCGGTTGCAGGCCCGGGCCGGTGAAGTCCAGATCCTGCAGCATCAAGGGAAAGTCCCCGGCGCCCTCGGCCACCTCCCGAAAGAACGGCTCCACCTTCTCCGGTTCTTGATAAAGCTCGGTCGGCACCGCCACCAGGTAAGCGGCCGCCCCGACCTCCCGGGCCATACGGGCCTGCTCGATGCAGACACGAGGCCGGGTATCGGAGGCTCCCACGATGATGGGGACACGACCGGCCGTGACCTCGGCGACTGCACGAACGATTGTGGCGCGCTCTTCGGCGGTGAGGCAGGAGACCTCGCTGGCCACTGCCGGAACCAGGAAACCGTTCACCCCTCCTGCGATGGCGTCCTCCACCAGGTTGTGCAGGGAGGCGTAATCCACGGCGCCCTGGGAATCGAACGGTGTCTGGATGACCGGGACGATGCCCCGTTCGAGAGGCGGCTGGTCGGACCCGGAACTCATTCCTGGTTCCTCCCTCGTCATCTCGCCGCTACACCCGCGCTGTCTTGGGATTCAGGATGTTGGGATTGTCGTCGATGGCGTAATTCTGAGCTGATGTTTGGGGAGCCTTCGGGAGCGGGCCCCCTTCAATCTCGAAACCGGCGTCCCGGATCATGCGGTACACGGGCTGCTTGGGGTCGCCGCGCGTCGCCAGGTAACCGTCCACGAAGAGGGAGTTTGCCGGATAGAGGGAAAGGACCTGCAGTTGCCGGAGGTGGCCTTCCCGCCCGGCGGCGACACGGATCTCCGCCCGGGGGTTGACGAATCGGAAAGCGCAGAGAATCCGGAGGCAGCGAAGCGGCGAGAGCTGGTCGAAGTCGTACACCGGGTTTCCCTCGATGGGGATGAGAAAGTTTACCGGGATGGAAGGGACTTCCAATGAACGGAGTTCGTACGCCACGTCCAGAATGTCCTCGTCCGTCTCTCCCATTCCGGTGATCATGCCGCTGCAGCTTTCCAATCCCGCTTGATTGGCTGCTTGCAGGGTGGCGATCCGGTCCTGGTAGGTATGGGTGCCAACGATGCTCCCGGTGTGGCGGCGGCTGGTGTTCAGATTGTGATTGAGCCGGTCCAGGCCGGCCCGCTTGAAAAGGGTCGCCTTCTCCAAGTCCACCAGGCCCGCCGAGAGACAGGTCCGGATTCCCACTTCCCGGTCGATGCGGCGGATGATCCGGGCCAGCTTGGCCGCCTCCTGAGGAGTGGGACCGCGCCCGCTGGCCACCATGCAGTACCGGTAGACCCCCTGTTCCTTCGCATCCCGCGCTTCTTGGACGATGGCTTCCTCGTCCTTCATGGCGTACTTGCGCAGCGGGGCCTGGGCAATCTTGGACTGGGCGCAGTAGCCGCAGTCCTCCGGGCAGAGGCCGTTTTTGATGTTGTTGATCTGGTGAACCTTCACCTTCCGCCCGAAGCGGGCCATCCGCACGTCGCCGGCGGCCGCAACCAGGCGGAGAGTGTCGACGGCGGGACCGGTCAGCACCTCCAGCGCATCGTCCCGGGGGAAAGGTTCCCCGCTCAGGGAGATCCTGGTCCAGCGTTCGTATCGGTTTTCCATCTGCTGCCCTGCGCGTGTCCGCCCCAGTCTACTACGTTGCCTTGATGCAGAGCTTCCGAGGATCCGGGAACTCCACGAGACGCCCATGATATCCTCTGGTGCCGAACTTTCCCACGTCCGCATGCTCCTTCGTTCTGGGCGGTCCTGATCCAGTTTTGCCTGAACTTCAGGAGGAAGATGAGGACGATTGCTGACAATCGTTCGCTCGAACTCGGCGGCGGCGTTTGCCATGGACTGCTAAACTTTGTCCGACTGTTGGCTCGGAGCGTCTCATGCAGCAAAAGAATGTTCTCCTGATCGGCGGCGGAAACATGGGATCGGCCCTGCTCCGGGGGATCATCCAATCGGGACTGGCCCCGGCTGAGAAGATCACCGTGATCGACATCCTGGCCCGTCGTCTGGAGGAACTCCGCACACGCCACGGCGTTGAAGTCGACGTCACTCCGGGTCCCCATGTGCCCGCAGCCGATGTCATCATCCTCGCGGTTAAGCCTCAGATCCTGGGACAGGTGATCGGCGACATTCGCGATTCCGTGAGGCCCAATCAACTGATCATCTCCATCCTGGCCGGGGTCGAGAGCACTCGAATTCGGGACCTCCTGGGAAAGAACAACCCGGTGGTCCGCGTCATGCCCAACATCGCGGCCACGGTGGATGCCGCGGCCAGCGCTATCGCAGGTTGCGATCCGGCAACCGAAGAACACTACCAGGTCGCCGAGTCCCTCTTCGGGGCGGTGGGAGAAGTGGTGCGGGTGGAGGAGAAGCTCCTGGATGCCGTCACCGGGCTCAGCGGCAGCGGTCCGGCCTACGTCTACACCGTCATCGAGGCGCTCTGCGATGGCGGGGTGCATATGGGTCTGCCCCGGGACGTGGCCATGAAGCTGGCCGCTCAGACCGTGTTGGGAGCCGCCAAGCTGGTGCAGGAGAGTGGCGACCATCCCGCCGTGTTGCGCGATCGGGTGACGACGCCGGGCGGCACCACGGCAGCGGCGTTGAGGGAGTTGGAGGATCGGGGCCTGCGAGCCGCGCTCTTGAGCGCCGTAGCGGCGGCAACGGCCCGGTCCAGCGAGTTGAACCGGAAGGCTGCGGAATCGAACGGGTCCTGAGAGGGGCTGGTTCTGGTGGGCGGTGGCAGGTTCGAACTGCCGACCTCCTCCTTGTAAGGGAGGCGCTCTCCCAGCTGAGCTAACCGCCCGAAACGCGATCCTTTGGGCTTGTTCCCCGGCTTCGACAGGAAAATCAGTATAGCAGTCTGGAGAGGGTTGGGCGGCAGCGATCTTGGCCCTGGTTCCAACCCGGCGTAGCCTGAACTCGAGGTTCTGATCCGGAGCGGTACGGAACACTCTCCAGCCGCCGAGTCTTCATTGCCGGCTCCCGCCTCCGAATCGAAACGAAGAGGGCGCCCACAAGGGGCGCCCCTTCCGGAAACCCATCGTCCATATCGGGTCGACTCAGACCACTTCGGGGACCACGAACGGAGCCCGGTAGTCGCGCGTCAGCAGGGCGCCGGCCTCGCCGTCGCCTTGGACCGTCGCGGTCGCGGGATCGAAATTCAGCGTCCGGCCGGTGCGAAAGGCCATGTTCGCCAGGTGACAGAGCGCCGAAGAGAGGTGTCCTTCTTCGATCTCGGCGTTCAGGTCCTCGCGCCGGCGGGAACGGACGGCCTGGATGAAGTTGGCGAAATTGTTGCCCGTTTCCATGCGGGCCGGCCCCGGCTCCCGCTTCCGTCCCAGGAAGGTCCGGTAACCTTTGCCGCCCTGCATGACCATGTAGCCCTCGGAGCCGAAAAAGAGGACGCCCACCTCGTTGGACTCCCCCTGGCCCAGTCCGGCTTCATGGTTGGTGATCCAGTGGCGCACCTCGAAGACCAGCTGTTTCTTCTGGTCCGGATAGTCGAAAGTGGCCAACTGGCAGTTGGGCGTCTCCTGGTCGTCGTCGAACATGTAGTGGCCGCCGGAGGATTGAACCTTGGTGGGCAGTCCAACCCCGAGTCCCCAACGGGCCATGTCCATCTCGTGCACTCCCTGGTTCCCGATGTCCCCGTTGCCGTAGTCCCAGTGCCAGTGCCAGTTGTAGTGGAACCGGTTGCGGCTGTAGGGACGCTGGGGTGCGGGCCCCAGCCACAGATCGTAGTGGACGCCGTTGGGAGCCGGCTCTTCCGGGGTGCGGCCGATGGTGTTTCTCCACTTGTAGCAGAGTCCCTTGGCCATGTAGACGTCGCCGATCACGCCTTCCCGGAGCTTTCGGATTCCCTCCCGAACGCCGATGCTGGATCGGGACTGGGTTCCGTGCTGGACGATGCGGCCGTAACGGCGGGCCGCTTCCACCAGCTTCCGGCCTTCGAAGATGTTGTGGGAGCAGGGCTTCTCCACGTACGCGTCCTTGCCCGCCTGGCAGGCCCAGATCCCCCCCAGGGCGTGCCAGTGGTTGGGCGTGGCGAATCCCACCACGTCGATGTCCTTGGCCTCCAGCAACCGGCGCATGTCGGTGTAGGTCCGGGCCTTCCGCCCTGTCAGCTTCTCCAGGTCGGAGGCGCGCTGGGCCATGATGCTCTCGTCCACGTCGCACAACGCCACGATTTCCACCTTGGGCAATCCGGAAAAATTCCTGATGTGCGACTTTCCCCGGCCTCGGAGTCCGACCACCCCCGCGCGAATGGTGTCGTTGGCATCGGCCCGGGACAGGAGACTCGCGGCGGAACCGGTGCCGACGGCTGCCGTAGCCACCACACCGGCGGAACTCTTCAGAAAACTTCTTCGCTCGATTGGTTTCACCATGGTCTTATCCTCCGTTTGAATCGAAAGGGGCTGCCCCCAGGCTACTCTTTCCGCCGCCGGCGTTCCAGCCGCCGCCGGCGTTTCGTTTCATTTTCCCAGGTCGATGCAGACCAGCGCCGTTTTGTTCCGGGCATAGAGGTGGCCTCGGGCCAGAGCCGGATAGGCGCGCACCGTGCCTTCCATAACCTGGGCGCGCGAGATCACCTGAAATCCTTCCGGATCGGCGGCAGCCAGGATCAACTCTCCCCGCTCCGTCAGGATCAAAAGTCGGTCCCCGGCCAGGGTGACGGTGCCGGCGCCCAGTCCATCCTCATTCCACTCGACTCTTCCGGTCCGCCACTCGACGCAACGCAGGCTGGGGCCGTATTCCTGGCGGCCGTGAAAGCCGTAGAGATAGCCGTCCCGGTAGACGCTGGTGGCGTAGTGGTTGCTGAGGGCGTCGTTAGAAGTCCAGATCTCTTCGGGCGACTCTCCGGAGGCATCCAGGAGCAGGGCGCCGGTGCTGTAGCTGGCCGACACGAAGATCTGGTCCCCGACGATGAGGGGCGTAGCGGCATTGACCGAAGCCCGGCTTCGCGACCGCCAGCGCACCCGGAAGCCCACTCGTCCCGTGGCCGGATCGAGGGAGACGACGCCGCTCCGGGTGAAGGAGATGATCCGGGCCACTCCGCCGATGGAGGCGTGCACGGGCGAAGAGTAGCCCGCCTCGTCGTCGGTGGCCTTCCAGAGGGTGCGTCCCGTGTCGGCGTCGAACGCAACGACCCCTGCACCATTGGCGCCGACATGGACGTAGACGGCGCCGTCCCGGACCAGGGGGGAGCAGGCCGCGCCGAAGAAGCCCTTGCGCGGTCGGAATTGGGAACGGGTGTCCACCTGCCAGATCCGGCTGCCCGAACCCAGCCCCAGGCATTGGAGGATTCCCTGAGCGCCGAAGGTGTAGACCCGGTTCCGGGTCGCCGCCGGACTGGCCCGGGGCCCCTCGTCGAAGCCGAAGTCATCCCGGTAGTCGGTCGGATAGGAAACGGTCCACAGCTCCCGGCCGTCGTTCGCTCCCAAGGCGTCGACAACGTCCCGGCCATCCACCCGGTGAAACAGGATCAGAGTGCCGCCGGCCACGATGGGGTTGGCGAACCCTTGCCCGACGTCCCGTTTCCAAAGCACGCGAGGTCCCTCCGGCGGCCACTGGCGGGCCAGGTCTTCCCCCGCGTAGACGCCGTCTCGCGTCGGTCCCAGAAACTGGGGCCAGTCCCCGGCCCGAAGGCCGGTGAGACAGAGTGCCAGCATGAAAATGAGACTGATGCCTGGAATGAACGGCAGTGCTTTACGCCGGCGGAACGGGATGGAGGGCATTTCAGGTGGACTCACTCAGTTCTTCCGCTTGCCGGATCATTTGCTCCGTCATGGAGAGTCCCCTGCTCCAGAAATTGGGGTCGGTGAGGTCCACGCCCATGCGTTGGAACAGGACATGCGGCCAGTCCGATCCTCCGGCCTCCAGCAGACTCAAATACTCCTCGGCGAATCCGTTCACTTTCTGTTTGTAGCGCCCATACAGGGCCAGGACCAGCAGCTTGCCGAAGGCGTAGGCGTAGACGTACCCGGGGGTGTGGATGAAGTGTGGAATGTAGCTCCACCAGGTGCCGTAGTGCTCTCCCAGGTGGACGCTTCCCTGAAACATTTCATTTTGCGTTTCCATCCAAACCTCGTTGAATTGCTCGACCGACAGCTCACCTTCGCTTCGCCGCGCATTGTGCGTCCGCTCCTCGAAGCGATGCAGGGCGATCTGGCGGAAGACGGTCGCCATGGTGTCGTCGATGTTGCTCACCAGGATGGACAACCGGACCCCGGGTTCCGCCTCGTTCCGGAGCAGGTGGTCGAAGACCAGCATCTCCCCGAAGACGGAGGCGGTCTCGGAGGTGGTCAAAGGCGGACGGGATTGAAGGTAGCCCTGGCTTCGGGAGAGATACTGGTGGACGCCGTGGCCCAATTCGTGGGCCAGGGTCTGCACGTCCCGAATGTTCCCCGTGTAGTTCATCATGATGTAGGGGTGCGCCGGGGGGACCGTCTGATGGCTGAAGGCGCCCCCCGATTTTCCCGGACTGGGTGGAGCGTCGATCCAGCGTTCGTCGAAGAACCGGGCGGCGATGGATTCCATGGAGGAGTGGAAGGCGCCGTACGCCTCCAGCACGGTTCGTTGGGCGGTGGCCCAGGAGTATCGGGCGGCGGCTGTGCCGACGGGAGCGTAGCGGTCATAGTCCCACGAAACGTCCAGTTTCAGGAGGCGCTGCTTGAGCCGGTAATGACGGGCCACCAGGTCGTAGCGTCCGGTGACCGCCTGCACCAGGACCTCGACGGCTTCGTCGCCGATCTCGTTGTCCAGATTCCGGCTGGCCAGCCAATGGGGATAGTTCCTGAGGCGGTCATCGCAGGCCTTGTCGGCCAGCATGGTGTTGGAGATGAAAGCCATCTCGTTGACCCGCTCCTCAAGGCCCCGGCTGAAGGCCAGCGCCGATTCCCGTCTCACCTCCCGGTCCGAGTGATAGAGGCGGGAAAGCAATTCCTCCCGGGTCAGATTTCCGTCCCGGTAGGCATAGCGGGCGGCCCCGTGCATCTGGTCGAAGAGACGGTTCCACGCGGCCCGGCCCGTGACCCGTTTCTCGGCCAGGATCTTCTCTTCCGGCTCACTCAGAACGTGGGGAGCCCGCAGCCGCTCCACTTCCAGGTAGTGACGGAAGGGTTGCAACTCCGGGCTGGAAAGCAACTCGGCCGCCCGCGCCTCATCCAGTTGCAGCCACTCCAGTTCGAAGAAGAGGATCTTCCGAACCAACTGCGTGGAGGCTTCTTGCGTTTTCTGCAGGAGGGCGCCGCGGCGTGGATCCTGCGTATCGGTGCACCAACGCAGGTAGGCATAGGAGGCAGCGCGTCCCAAGCCGACCTGCAGAGCCTCGAACTCACGGACGGCCTGCGCCAACTCACGGTTTCCGAGACGGCTCACCTGTCCGCGGTAACGCCGCTCGAAACCGTCCGCCCGGGCTTGAGTCCGTTCCAGATCCCTTTCCAGGGCCTCCGGGTCGGGATAGAGGGCGTCCAAGTCCCAATGCACCCTTTCGGCGCCGGTGGCGTCGTTGGCACCGCCGTTCGATTCTTCCCGCGCAACCGAATGCCGTGGTTCCGCATGCATCACCCTAGCTTAGCAGCCTTGGCCGCCGGTGGCGGAAGCCGCCTCCGTCAGACGCCGAAGCTCCACGACGGGCTGCTATACTTCGGCGACCGCACCGTATAGGAATCGGATGAAACACCGGGAGGAGCCAACATGATGACGCGGGCCGGAAACCAGAGGCAGGTGATCGTTTTCGGGCTCTTGGTCCTAGTGCTGGGCACAACGGTCGTGGCGCAGGGTTTCGACGAGATCAAGCGGCAGGCTCCGGTCCGGGAGCTGGGTCCGGAGCGCCAGCTCTTTCTGGACGACTGGCTCATCGACCGGATCGAGAACGTGGCCCGTTGGGTCCACGTCGCCCGGAAGGCGCCGGAGAATCCCATCTTCACGGCGGAAAGGCCCTGGGAGGGCAACCGGATCCTCTATTCCAACGTGATTTACGATTCGAAGGAACGGCGCTACAAGCTCTGGTACAACGTACGCCCCGAATCCACGAACTATCTTTGCTTCGCGACATCGGGGGACGGAATTCGATTCCGGCGTCCCGAACTTGGGCTCCGGGAGTTCCAGGGTACCCGCAAGAATAATCTGTTGGTCATACCGGAGGACATCACCGAGATCAGGGTCTTCTATGACGATCACGACCCGGAGCGCCCGTACAAGATGGCCTTCATGAAATACGACACCTACGGCATCGGTGTGGGCTGGTCTTCCGACGGGCTCCACTGGGAGTCGCACCCGTATCCGGTGATCGTGCCCGCCGGCGACGGGCTTTCGACCCCTTTCTGGGACCAGCGCCGCGAGCGCTACGTCTACTATCACCGTCCCAACGGCGGTCACGTCCTGCGTTGGTCCAAGATCCGGACTCCGGAAGCCTACCCCACGCGCCTGGTCGGTCTGGCTGAGAGTTTCAATTTCACCCTTTGGACGGACCTCAAGGAGGTCGTGGTGCCCGACCAGCGGGACGGCGCCGGCACGGAGTTCTACTACATGCCCGTCTTCCCCTATGAGAGCGGGTACGTGGGCATGCTGATCGTCTATCACGAATACACGGGCGACCCCGAATTCATGGACGGGTTCAACTTCACGCTGGACGCCCAACTCGCCTTCAGCCGGGACGGAAAGAAGTGGACGCGCGTCGGCGACCGGCACATCTTTCTCAAGGGGACCCCCGGGACCTGGGAAGGCAAGCGGGTCTATCCCGAGTGCGCCGTCTTGAGGGACGACGAGATCCGGATCTACTACCGGGGCTCCAGCGTTCCCCATCGGAACCTGTTCGCACTGGTCGGCACCGAATACAAGGGCCGCACGCTGGAAGGGGACGCCTTGGGTCTGGCGCGGCTGCGGACCGACGGGTTCGTCTCGGTTCGCGCCGGTGAGGAAGAAGGCCTTCTCACGACGTGGCCGCTCCGCTACCAGGGCGGTGAGCTTCGGGTAAACGTCGATGCCGCCGGAGGCTCCCTGCAGGTGGAGGCCCTCACCCAGTTCGGCAAGCCCATCGCCGGCTTCGAGCGGGAGGCGTGCCGGCTGATCGAGGGGAACGGAGTGGGCCAGAAGGTCCAGTGGGGCGGCGGGCGCAGCCTGGAAGAGCTGGAACAGCCGGTGCGGCTCCGTTTCATCCTGAAGAACGCAGATCTCTACTCCTTCCGGATCCGCTGACGGGAGATTTCTCGCTCAAGGCGCCGGCGTAGGTCTCATAGGTGGCCTTGTCGAAAAGGACGAAGCGGACCAGCTCAGGAGTTTTGCGTTCCTCCAGAAATCCGACAACGGTGGCAATAGCGGTCCGGGCGGCCTTGATCACCGGATAGCGATACGCTCCGGTCGATAGGGAGGGGAAGGCGATGCTCCGGCACTCATGGGCCACCGCCACCTCCAGGCAGCAGCGGTAAGCGGAGGCCAGCAGACCCGCCTCGCCCTTGGTCCCGCCGTTCCAGACCGGACCCACGGCATGGATGACGAATCGGTTGGGCAGGGCACCGGCCGCCGTGATGACGGCACGACCGGTGGGACATCCGTCAGGATACCGGCGGCTGGTTTCCTCCATGATCGAGGGTCCGCCGCGCCGGTGAATGGCCCCGTCCACTCCTCCTCCACC
Source organism: Acidobacteriota bacterium (assembly GCA_965231825.1). Taxonomy (GTDB): domain Bacteria; phylum Acidobacteriota; class UBA6911; order RPQK01; family JAJDTT01; genus JAJDTT01. Next base: position 2,405,934 of record OZ246889.1, read on the forward strand.
CGCCAGTCGCCGGTTGGCGGCGTTGACGATGGCGTCCACCTGCTGGAGTGTGATGTCCCCCTGGACCAATTCCAGGACCCCGCCCTCCAGTCGGCATCGCATCGGCGAGTGCTGGCCTCCGTCCAAGAGTGATCGTCAAATGCCGAGACGGCTACTGAAAGGGTTCGTCAGGTCAGGGCTTCGTATTCGCTGCGGATCTCGGTGAAGTGCTCCCACTCCTCTTCCGCGAACTTCAGAAAGATCTCCTTGCCCTGCGTGTCCTCGAACTTGTCGGCATAGTCGTGGAAGAAGTCGTACGCGTCCTTCTCCATCTTCATGGCGATCTTCAAGGCCTCGGCCGCAGTCAGATTCTCCTTGAGCCGGGCCTTGATCTGGTCCTCGCCGGGGAAGATCTGTTTCAGGGAGTCGAAGTCGAAATCCAGGAAGACCGGTGCATTCAGCACCCTCTGATCATCGGCGACCAGACGATCCCATTGCGCCTGAAGCTGCTTCAGATGACCTTCCTCGTCCTCCAGCATTCTGAGAAAGGTGGACTTGGTCGAGTCATGGGTCACCAATTCGGAAGCGGTGCTGTAGAAGTTGACGCCCCGTTTTTCCGTTGCAATGGCAATCTTCAAGGCGTCCCGGGCAAAGACCCGATCGGAACTCACCGGTTCCGGATGGGTCTCGATCCGGTTCTGGCACTCTTCGCAGACCCCGTAGATCTGCAACTGTTGCTCAACCGGATTGAAGCCGTAGTTGGAAACAATGCGGGATTGGACCTGCTCCAGTTCGGGACTCAGGAACTCGATGGTGCTTTGGCATTTGATGCACACCATGTGGTGGTGATGAGGCCGCTTGTACTGCGGCTCGAAGCGGGTCCGGCCGTCGTGCAGGTCCACTTCACGGGCCAAGCCGCAGTCGGTCAGGGCCTTGAGCGTGCGGAAGACCGTCGCCGCCCCGATCCGCCGATCGCTCAGCTTGACCAGTTGATGTAGCTCATCTATGCTCACGTGGCCGCTGGTCCGGAGGAAGCTCTGCACCACCTTCCGGCGTTGGTGGGTCATGCGTAGGCCCCGTTCTTTCAAGTATTTGGAGAAGATCTCCATTTCTTCCGAGAAATCTCTGACAGCACCCATGAGCAGGATTCATTTTCGGAGATCAGGCACTCGTTTTCAAGTTTCATTCGGACGGTCTCCGGTATCTTTACTGGATATAGGTGTGAAAGATGCAGCATAGCGTTCCTCGAGTCGATTCGTTCGTGGATGGGGTTCGGGAGCCCTCGAACTCGCCTCGGTGCGGAGAGTTGCACAACCCGGGAACCGGAGAACTTCTGGCCCATGTTCCCTTCGCGAACAGGGCGGAAGTCGACGAGGTGGTCGCTTCGTCCGCTGCGGCATTCCCCGGCTGGCGCGACACGCCGGTGGTGGAGCGTTGCCGGATCCTGTTCCGCTACAAGCAGCTCCTGGAAGAACACTTGGAGGAGGTGGCCGATTGGATCTCCCGCGAGAACGGGAAGATCCCGGTGGAAGCGCGCGGGTCGGTCCGGCGAGGCATCGAGGTGGTGGAGTTCGCCTGCGGCATGTCCACCCTGATCCAGGGTTCGACAGTGGAGAACGTGTCCAGAGGCTTGGATTGCGCCAGTTTCCGGCAGCCGCTTGGCGTGTGTGCCGGGATCACTCCCTTCAACTTTCCCGCCATGGTTCCCATGTGGCTCTATCCCGTGGCCATCGCCTGCGGCAACACTTTCGTTCTGAAGCCGTCCGAGAAGGTCCCCGGCGCCGCCCTGCGCCTGGCGGAATTGTTCGCGGAGGCCGGCCTGCCTCCCGGTGTCTTCAACGTCGTCCAGGGGGACCGGGAAGCGGTGGAGGCGTTGGTGGAGCATCCGGACGTGCGGGCCGTTTCCTTCGTCGGCTCGGCCCCCGTGGCCCGTTATGTCTACGAAGCGGCCAGCATGGCCGGAAAGCGGGTTCAGGCGCTGGCCGGCGCCAAGAACCACCTGGTGGCCATGCCCGACTGCAATCTGGACAAGACGGCCGACGCCATCATCGGTTCCGCTTTCGGCTCTGCCGGGGAGCGGTGCATGGCCATCAGCGCGGTGGTGACGGTGGGAGAGGTTCACGAGCCCCTGCTGGAAAGGGTCAAGGCCCGTGCGGCGTCGATGCGGCTGGGCGCCGCCGCCGAGGGTGGCAGTGATCTGGGACCGTTGATCTCCGGACCTCACCGGGACCGGGTGCTGGAATACATTGAGACCGGACTGGATGAAGGGGCCCAACTCGCTCTGGACGGACGCTGCCACAGCGGAGTCGACGGGCTGTCCGGATATTTTCTGGGTCCCAGCATCTTCGAGGGGGTCTCACCGAAGATGAAGATCTACCAGGACGAGATCTTCGGTCCCGTTCTCAGCGTCATTCAGGCGGAGGATCTCGATGAGGCGATCGATGTGGTCAACGCCAACCGGTTCGGCAACGGCACCGCCATATTCACCGAGAGCGGGTGGGCGGCCCGTGAGTACCAGAACCGGGTTCAGGTCGGGATGGTGGGAATCAACGTCGGCGTTCCGGTGCCTCTGGCCTTTTTCTCCTTTTCCGGTTGGAGAGGCTCCTTTTTCGGTGACCTTCATGCCCACGGCCGGGACGGAGTGAACTTCTACACCGAGCAGAAGGTCGTCAGCTCCCGCTGGTTCGGCAGCGATTGACGTGTCGGGCCGGACTTCTTCTCTTTGTTCTCCTGGACAGCAAGCCGTCGTGGCGCATCGGTGATTGCATCCGGACGCCGGGTATTCTCCGCAGATTCTTCACCCTCGCATCGTCTCGACTTGCTCCCGGATACTGCTGACCGCCCCGTCGATGTCCCACACGTAGCGCCACGCCGGAATCCCCAGGACACTCCGACAGTTGGGTCTTACCCGTGCCTGGAGGACCGGTCACAACCGTCAACGGTTCACGCCGGAGACGTTCGAGGGTAAGCTCCTGCGAGCCGTTGCAGAGAAGCGGAGCGGCCGTGGCTTCCTTCGGCGTCTGACGTGCAGGGTTCCCGAGATTCGGTCGTGCGGGGACCAGGCATGCCGCCGCCGTCTTCGCCCAGTTCTGTCGAAGCGCCAGCTTCTCGAGTTCGTTCAGAAGCGATCGATGGGCGCGGCGGCCATCGTCAGCCCGGACCCAGACTGCAGTGTTGTGCAATCCCAGGGCGCCGTGGCATGGTCGGAGCGCTCGTGGATCGAGTCTGGACACGAGCCTGACCTTGAGAACGTCGGCGATTTCCCGCGCCAGGCGCGCAAGAGCCAGTGGGTCGCCGAACGGTAATTCGTCGCCCACGACGGCGTCGACTTCATCCTTCATGGCCAGATCGAACAGATCCCCGGGCACCAAACCGCTCTCGACGAGCGCGACCATTGCGCCCGGGCGCCAACCGGGAGTTCCGTGCCGCATGCCCGGCAATCACCGCCATACTTCAGCGTGATCAATCTCAGATCGTCAGGACGTTTGGCGTATTGCACGTCTTCAGGACTCCGGAACGGCTCTAGCGTGCGTTGAACGCGAGTGAGGTCACATCACGGAATTAGTAGAAGTCCACGTATTGTTTCGGGTGTCCGGAACTCAAGGCCGTTTCGCGGGAGTCCGGCGCACCAGGAATCGAGGTAGCCACCAAAGACCGGGTCTCCATTGGGGTCCCAGGAGTTCAGCCTCCGGCAGGCCTCCCAGAGAGACGGCTCCTGGAGGAATCGGGGGAGCAGAGCAGCGGCGACGACACCGGTCCGGACGCGATCGTACCGGTTTGCTTCCAATTTGCCGATGTTTGCGGCGAACCACGATGGCAGGTCTTCTCCCACGGACGCCAAGTGTTGTTGCTCCCGGTCGCGAGCGTAGGTCTGATGATTAGGGGCGAATTCCGCCGCTTGGCACACCGCGGAGGGCGGCTGAAGTTTCCAGTCATCGGCCAGCCGACGGAGGACGAACAACGACGCGAGTTCGCACAAGCTTTCTTCGAACCACTTGTGGCGGTGTTCTCGGTAACGTTCGAATCCGGTCAACACATGGCAGAGTTCATGCGAGAACTGAAAGACATACTGACTCCAATGGGTGTCGCCAGTGCTCAGAAAGATTTGGTATGGCCGCTGCCCAAAGACCACCTGGGGATATTCCTGATGCCAACGGGAGATGTGGATGGGCGCGTCTGGTCTGGCGCCGAAGGCCGACGTCAGCATCCGGAATGCCGATTCGAGGACGGCCAGTATGGAAGCCAGACTCGCCCGGCCCCAGTTTCCGTTGACAACTGTGAGTCTTCCGTCGTTGCTGGTCGCGTCCATCAGTCTCTCCCGGCGACCTTGTCCGAGACGACGAAGGCCCCGGTCGCTCCGGCGTCGCTCCTGGTCAAACGATGCCGAAAATCCAACAGGTCGCGGCAGATCCACCCATCGGTTTCCAGTCGACCTCGCTGCAGCGGCGGGAAGCAGGGGCTGTAGAGCGCCCACTCCTGGTCCCATTTCGAGAATCGTTTTCCTTCGTCCGTCTGGAGGAAGCGCTTCACATGCCGACGAAACGACGCCAGCGATTCATCGTCGTGTTCCCTTGGATTCCGCTTGCACGATCCGAATCGCACCCTTCGAGTCCCCTCATTCCGTGCGATCATGTCGATCTCAATCTCGCCGCCGCGCCGTGGCCGTTTCCAGTAGCCGCCGACCGGAGCGGTCACCGGAAATTCGGAGGTGCCGGCGCTTGAGACCTCTTCGGTGGCCAAGTGCACCAACTCCTCAAAGGCGTACCCTTCCATTGTGCTCAGACGGGGAATCAGGAGCCGCGCCACCTCCGCGCTGGGCCGGGTTCGGGCCGCCATACAGGCGTGCTGGAGAGCGGCCGTCCATGCCCGCAGGAAGGGATCAGAGATCGAGTAGCGAGCCCGCCGCGCGCCATCGCCTGCCAACAACGGGAGATCTTTACGGATCAATCGGAGGTCGTGGATAAGGGTCTTCAGATAGGGTCCGGGTGACGTTACTTCCGGAACCGCCCTTCTGAGGTCGGCGTAGCTGCATCGGGTACGTTCGGCGACGACGCGCAGTATGGCGAGGGAAGTCCTGCGGAGTTCATGTTGCAGCAACATCTCTCCTTCCTGATGCAGCGGCGCGCCCGTGCGGAGGAAAAGGCTGGCGCAGACTTCGGCGGCCCAGTCTCTCCAGTCGGGAATGGGGTCGATGTTCTCGATTTCCGCGAAGTGCCGCCAATATTGGGGAACGCCCCCGAAAAGCGTCCATAACGTAAGGAACCGTTTGGGGTCGTGCGCCCGGTGCAGATTGCAGACATGGAATACGGTTCTCAGATCCCACGGGCCAAGATTCAAGTTGAACGTCGTTCTCCCGAAGAGCGGTGTCCGGCTGTCTTGGAGCAGCATTTCCATTTCTGCCTGGACCGAACCGAGGACGATGATGCCGCCTTCGGTTTCAATGTCTTGCAAATAATCCACCTGAGATTGAAGCAGAGACGGCAGAGCGCGAAGCGGACCCCGCAGGCAGGTCTGAAACTCGTCGAGAGCAACGATGGCGCCTTTGGTGCAGAGAGAGCCGATGGCTGCGGCGATGGCCGGCAGGGTGCGAGCCTCACTCATCTCCGGGACCAAGCCTTCAAGTCCGGACTGGTTCGCCGTGCTCCGGAAGACCTCGGCGAAATCGGCCGGAGTGCTGTCCGGGAGTTGAACCATCAGGCAACGCCTGCCCCGGGGATCGTCCTCAAGATGTGTGGCCAATGCCTGCTGGACCAGGGCCGTCTTCCCGATTCGCCGGCGACCACGGATCGCTCCGAAGAACCAGCGTTGCCGCCGGAAACAATCCAATAGACGCCCGAGCTCGGCCTCCCGGCCGTAGAAACTCCAGCACCGAGGCATTTATTTAAGATAAATATTATTATCTTAATTGTCAAGCCGCTGGCGCCCTCTCAGAAAAGCAGCCGGAAGCCGATCTGCATCTGGAAGGGCGGTCCCGGAATGTTCCCCGTCAAATACTTGCCGTCCTCGCGCCGGGTCCGGGCGAAGTTGGGGTTCGACGGCCGTCCGTCCAGGCCGCAGGAGAGGTCGCGCGAGCTGGCGCAGTAGTTGGCGACGGTGGAGAAACCCTGGTTGAGCGTGACGTTGTCGAGGCTGAAGAGGTTGAAGCACTCGAGCGAGATCAGCGCCTGCCGGGTCCCGCCGAGCGAGAACCGCTTTTGCACCCTCAGGTTGATGTCGGCGACCGGCATGTCCCGGAACGCGTTTCTGGAGATCGGCACTCCAGGCGCGCTGTAGGGACGGTCGGCGCCGCCCCGGTCTTCGTTCGAATCGGTGCCCATTCGCGCGTCGAACGGGGCGCCTGAGAGGATGTGCATTCCGGTCGAGAAGTCGACGGCTCCGGGCAGCATGATCACGCCCGCCACGTGGAACTGGTGCCGGCGGTCGAGCGTGCTGGGACCGTACTCCGAGGCCAGATCGTACCCATTCTCATAGGACACTCCGCCCACCATCCGTTCGTTGTCGTCGCTGGATTCGTTCTTCGAGAGCACGTAGGAGACGTTGAATTGTCCCCAGGGTCGGCGGATCTCCGAGCGGACCGTCAATGCGCGGTAGAGCGCCGACGCGGTCGACTCGCGGACCGTCACGCTGTCGAGTCCCGGCACCGGCCGCGCCGTTCCGCTCCGCAGGCCAAAGAACGGACGTTGTGCCGGATCGTCGCGCCTCACGGTCGGCGACGGCACGTTGAGGTCCCGGTTGCGTTGCAGGTGGATCGTGTCGACGACGAGCAGGTCAGCGCCCAGCGACCAGCCGGGACTGATCTCGTGCTCCACGCCGGCGCCAAACTGCTTTGCCGCCGGGTTTGTAAAGTCCTTGTCTGTCATGGTGACGCGGGCGCCGGCGAAAGAGTTGTTCTCGATTGCTAGCGCGGTCGCGATGGCCGTCATCTGGTCCGGGGTGAGCGTCGGTAGGTTGTCGAGGCTCCGCTCATTGAGGTCAATCCCAATCAGGTTCATCTGCTCGTACAGGGTGTCATTCGGGTTTCCCGGAGGGACGCGGAAAGGCAAAGCTACCGTCAAGTCAGCGGGCGGAACGCGGAAGTTGTTCACCGGGCCGGCCAGGAGCAGCAACGGGGTCCGCGCGTAGTAGATTCCGGTGAACCCTCGCATCACGGTCTTCGTGGCGCCAGTGGGATCCCAGGCGAATCCGGCCCGGGGCCCGAACTGTCGACTGCTGCTCGAAATTGTCGACGGGTCGACCGTGCGGCCTATGGGAAAACTGACGCCGCTGAGCTGACCGAGCAGTATCCGGTTGTCGGCGTCGGGGTCCGGATTGAACTGCGCGTCCCAGCGCAGCCCGTAGTTGACCGTCAGAGTGGGGGCCAAGCGCCACTCGTCCTGCACGAAGAATCCGGCCTCGTCGGTTGCGAACGAATTCAACAGGTTGCCGATCTGCTGGACGTAGATCAATGAGCGAGAGTCGAACCGGTTGGGGATGGCGCCGCCGCCGCCGATGATGTCCAGCGTGGTCTCGACATCCGACCCGAAGACGAGATAGCCGCCGTTCTGGAAGAAGCCGAACGTCTGGTCGATGAAGACGTGGTTGAAGTCGAAGCCCGCCTTCAGTGCGTGAGCGCCGGCGAGCCACGTCAAGTTGCCGCCCGCCTGCGCACGCCAGTCGAACTGCGTCGTGGGTCGGAAGCTGCGGGTCCCGAATTCCCCCAGCGACAAGTCGACGAGCGGCTTGATGGCATTGGCCGAACGCGGCCGGTCCTCCCGTGAATATTGTCCGCGCAGTTCGAAGAGGAGATTGGATGACGGCGCGCCGGTGAACTGGCCGACCGCCGTCTGCGTCGAGTCCTCTTCGGTGCCGTTGGTCTCGAGGGAGCGGTGGGTGGTCGGGGTGATGACACCGCCGACCCCGTCGGAGTTGAGCGCCCGGTTCGTGCTGCCGTTGTACCGGAGGTTGAAGCGGTTCCCTTGCGCCAGGTCGAGGTCGACTCGGGCCAGCCACGCTTTGGCGTCGTTGGTCACCTGAAACGGCGTCTCCAGGCTCCGATAGTGGTCGTACCCTTCCCGGCTCGCCGCCGTCGGCGTGAAGCCGTCAAGCTGCGCGAAACGCACCTCGCGCGCCGCCTTGAACTCCTGCTGCTCGTAGGCGACGAAGTAGAATGCGCGGTTTCGGACAAGCGGGCCGCCCAGGGAGCCTCCAAATTGGTGCTGTGTCGGCGCTGCGGCCTGTCCGAACGCGTTCCGGGCGGCAAAATGCTCCGGCCGCAGGAGGTAGAACGCCGATCCGTGGGTGGCGTTCGTCCCCGATTCGGTGATGGCGTTGACGAGTCCGCCGGTCGACCGGCCGAACTCGGGCGAGTAGCCTGCCTTGACGACCCGGAACTCGCGGATCGCCTCCTGGGGAATCGTGAACGTGAATTGTGAACGCTCGCCGCCCCGGATGCCGCCGAAGAACGGCTGGTTGTAGTCGGCGCCGTCGATGCTGATGTTGCCGTTGATGCCGCGCTGTCCGGCCAGCGAGATCTGCCCGCGCTGAGGCTCGACCTGCGCGGTGGGCGTCAGAGAGACGAAATCGTGGAATCGTCGTCCGTTGATCGGCAGATTGGAGATGGCCTGGCGGTCGAGCGTCACGTCGGACGTATCCGTGGTGGTTTCGACGGCGGAGGTCCGTGCGGTCACGGTCATATCCTCCGCGACTCCGTCGGGCGTCAAGGTGAAGTTGACGGTCCGGCTGGCGCCGACGGTGATCGTCACGTTGTTAAGCTTACCGGAGGCGAAGCTAGGCAATTCTGCGCGGATGTCGTACGGGCCAGGCGGCAGCAGCCTGACGCTGTACGTACCCATGGGGCCGGACACGGTGGCCCGAGTCAGGCCATTGTCCAGGTTGACGACGGTCACGGTGGCACCGGGCAGGACGCCGCCGGAAGCGTCTTCGAGCAGGCCGGTGATCTCGGCGGTAGTCGTGCGGTTCTGGGCCGACGCCGTTAGAAAGAACAGGGAAACGGCCATCAGGACGAAGCACGCGTTCAGGCGAAGCATGGATTCTAGTCAGGCATTTTCCCAGGATTGTGGGTCGCCGTCCTCCCGAATGGCGGCAGTGGAATCAAGTACGATGTCCGAGACGGAGTTAAGGAAGGAGTAGGAATGCCGAAAACGCCAATGACGATCCCGGAACTCTACGAGGCTATGAATGCCCGATTCGACGCGGTGGATGCCCGATTCGATTCCATGACAAAGGAAATCGACGATCGATTCAAGGATGTTCTGGATGTGATGGTCCATGGGTTTGATGCCATGGACAAAGGTTTCAATTCTGTTGGGAGACGCTTGGATGAATTGGAGAGGCATCCTGGTGGTGGATCTGTCAACCCCTTCCCCAGGGCTGCTCAAGACTGATGGAGAGTCCATTACGCCAAGCAAGATCAGAGACCAAGAGCAGTGAATACTGCTGCAACAAGGTCTTAGCATAGACATCCGCCGTAACGTCAGGGAAGTATGGTAGCGCCGGTTCCGCACCTGTCGCGGGCAGGCCGAGACGTCAGTTTCGAGCAGCCCGTGGAACTCCTCGAGGAAGACCCGCTTCGTCTCGATCGTCGTTGCGGCCTGTAGTTCAGGCGTCCAGCGGCCCCGGCGGCGGCACCGCCGATTTCTTGACCTGCGTCGGAGGATCATGTTAGAAGATGCCCCGTCTAGAAACGGGAGTGGGGGAGCTTTGCTGACACCAGATTGGACGCTGCCGGTTGCGGCGGCCGTGTTTTTGACCACTCTCTTCATACTCAACCGGGTGCTCTTTCGACCCCTCTTCGAGGTTTTGGCTGAGCGAGGGGCCCGGACCACCCAGGTGAGCGGCCGAGTCCAGGAGATTCTGGATGAACATCAGATTCTCCACGAAGAATACCAACAGAATCTGGCAGAGGAGAGGCAGGCAGGATACAAGCTGGCGGAATCGGTTCGAGCCGAGGCGCTGAAAGAGGGAAACAACCGAGTTGCGCAAGCACGCCGGCAGGCCGAGGATCTGCTGGGGAATGCAAGGAGTGAGATCGAAGCGGATCTGGACTCGGCCAAGCGGCAACTGAGTCGCGAAGCCGAGGAGACCGCTCGAATCCTGGCCGACAGGATTCTGGACCGGGCCTGAGGACTACCCGCCCTCCCCGGTTTTCTATTCCCGAAATATCCGGAGGTTGAACAGCAACCCGAGTGCAAGCTCGGGTCGGGAGTTCAGATTTCACGACAGAGCCGGGTGCTTTCGGTTGTCGCCGGAACTCCGCTGGATCAAGCTGCTACGTGCCGAAGAGAACCGTACGAACGTGAACGATCAGGCGGAAGCCTCCATGGGAACTCGGAACAAAGGCTCGCGTCGGAGATACGGAGGACTCTGGTTGGCGCTGCTGCTGGCGGCGCCCCTCATGATCGCCGCCTCGGGAGGGAGCGGCTGGGGTTGGGTGGAGACCGCCGGCCGTTGGTTCAATCTCGCGGTCCTCGTAGGCATCATCGTCTATTTTCTACGAACCCCCCTTCGGCAGTTTCTGGACGAACGCAAACGTGGGATTCAGGAGAATATCAGCTCGGCGGGGGAGGCCTTGCAGGAGGCCGAAGAGCGGTTGTCGACGGTCAAGAGGCAGATCGAGGGGCTCGACGACGAGTTGGCGGCCATGCGGCAGACCACGATCGAAGAATCGGAATTGGAGCGGCAGCGATTGTTGGAACGGTCTCAACGGGACGTGGACCGCCTGACCCGGCGGGCGGAAACGGAGATCCAGTTGCTGACTCGCGTGGCCCGGAACGAACTCCGGTCCCACGCCGCCGATCTGGCCGTCGGGCTGGCCCGGCGGAGATTGAGTCAGGAACTGACGGCTGATGAGGACGCCCGGGTCGTAGGCCGGGCCGTCGAACATCTCAACAGCCGAAACTGAGAGGGTTGGAAGGGATCGACAATGGCTTCGTCGCGGGCACGCAGGTACGCTCGGGCTCTGTCCGAAGTGGCCGTCGAGGCGGGCCGGGAGACGCGGGTCCAGGAAGACCTGGTCTCCTTCGGCACGGCTCTGCAGGTTTCACCCGAGTTGGTGGAGACGCTGATGAGTCCGGCCATTCCCTTCGCTCCCAAGCGCAGGATCGTAGAGGAGTTGGCGGGCCGGCTCTCCCTGGTCGAGATCACGGTCAACTTTATTCTGGTGCTGCTTGAGAACGGCCGAATCGGCGAATACGGCGAGTACGCCGAAGCCTACAGGGATGCCATGGACCACCGGGCCGGTGTCGTCCGGGGGGTGGTGACCTCGGCGAGGGGTCTGGACTCCGACGTTCGGAGCCGTCTTCAAGAGGTTCTTTCGGATATTTCAAGGGCCCGGGTTCGTCTTTCCTATGAGGAGGATGAGTCCCTTATCGGCGGACTCAGGATCCAGGTCGGATCGGTCATCTACGATGGCTCGATCCGGACGCAATTGGAGGAGGTCAGGCGGCGGATCGGCCGGGATTAACCGGTTGGAATGAATGCCGCCGCGGCAGCGCACTGCCGTTCCCGGATCGGGGTTCGACGGAGCTGCAGGTCGAGAGGAATAGAAAAATGGCGATCAAGGCGGACGAGATCAGTCAGATCATCAAGAATCAGATTCAGGACTACCGTACGGGACTGGTGGTCAGCGAGGTGGGAACCGTCATCTCGGCAGGAGACGGGATTGCGCGGGTCCACGGGCTGGACAAGGTGATGGCCCTGGAACTGGTGGAGTTCCCCAACGAGGTTTACGGTCTGGCCTTCAATTTGGAGGAGGACAACGTGGGCGTCGTTCTCTTCGGCGAGTTCCATCAGGTCTCGGAGGGCGACTTGGTGAAGCGGACCGGCCGCATCATGCAGGTTCCCGCCGGCGAGGCCATGCTGGGGCGGGTGGTCGACGCTCTGGGCCGGCCGGAGGACGGCAAGGGACCCATCGCAACCGACACCAACATGCCCGTCGAACGCTTGGCGCCCGGCGTGGTCGACCGTCAACCGGTGGCCGAGCCGCTGCAGACCGGGCTGAAGGCCGTCGACTCCATGATCCCCATCGGGCGAGGGCAGCGCGAGCTGATCATCGGCGACCGCCAGACGGGCAAGACCGCCGTCGCCATCGACGCCATCATCAATCAGCGGGACTCGGGGGTCATTTCCATCTACGTGGCCATCGGCCAGAAGCGTTCCACGGTGGCCCAAGTGGTCAAGACACTGGAGGACGCCGGAGTCATGGACCGTTGCGTGGTGATCTCGGCCTCCGCGTCGGATCCGGCGACCATGCAGTACCTGTCCCCCTACTCCGGTTGCGCCATCGGCGAGTACTTCCGGGACCGCGGCGAGCATGCGCTCATCATCTACGACGATCTGTCCAAGCACGCGGCGTCGTACCGTGAGATCTCTCTGCTCATGAGGCGGCCGCCGGGTCGCGAAGCATTTCCCGGCGATGTCTTCTACCTGCATAGCCGCCTGTTGGAACGTGCCGCCAAACTGAGCGACCAAAGGGGGGGCGGCAGCCTGACGGCGTTGCCGGTAATCGAGACCCAGGCGGGAGATATCTCCGCCTACATCCCCACCAACGTCATCTCCATCACCGACGGCCAGATCTACCTGGAGACGGACCTGTTCTATTCCGGCGTCCGTCCCGCCATCAGCGTGGGGGTCTCGGTGAGCCGCGTGGGAGGATCTGCGCAGATGAAGGCCATGAAGCAGATCGCCGGAACCCTTCGTCTGGATCTGGCCCAGTATCGAGAGCTGGCGGCGTTCGCCCAGTTCGGATCTGATTTGGACCCGACTTCACAGCGGCAGCTGGCCCGGGGCGTGCGCCTGACCGAGCTCCTGAAGCAGCCCCAGTACTCGCCGTTGGCGGTGGAAAAGCAGATTCTGATCATATTTGCGGGCACACAAGGGCACTTGGACGATTTGGAAGTGACGGATCTTGGCGCTTTCGAAGCCGGTCTCTACCGCTTCATGGATACGAACAGGGCCAGCGTTTTTCAGGAGCTCCTGGAAAAGAGGTCTCTGGACGACGAGTTGACCCAGAAGATGAACGCAGCCATTTCCGAGTTCAAGGAGCGTTTTCTGGCCGAGAAGGCGGCCTGATCTTCGAACCCGATCTGGCCCGAGTCCTGACGGCTCAGTGGGATAACTGAAACAAAATGCCCGGCAACCTGATTCATTTCCGGCGGCGAGTTCGCTCGGTCAAGAACATCCAGCAGATCACCAGGGCCATGAAGCTGGTGGCCGCCTCCAAGCTGAAGCGGGCCCAGGATCGGATCGTCGCGGCCAGACCCTACGCCAACCGGATGCTTTCCGTGCTCAACTCCATGGCCCAGCGGATCGATCCCTCTCAGCACCCGCTTCTGGCACAGAGGGAGGGCGAACGGGTGATGTTGGTGGTCGTCACCGGGGACCGTGGGCTCTGTGGGTCTTTCAACTCCAACATCATCCGGTCGGCCATGAATTTCGTCGAGAACGAGGCGGCCAACCGCACGTTGAGCCTGACGCTCGTGGGACGGCGGGGTGTGGACTGGTTCAAGACCCGCCCTTGGCCGGTGCGCCACGAGTTCGTGAACATCATGACCCGGGTGGATCACCGTTACGCCCGTGAGATCGGCAAGGGGATCATCGACTACTTCTCGGCCAGCGAGCTGGACGCCGTCTACCTGGTCTACAACGAGTTCAAGTCCGTGGTGCGGCAGGACGTGATCCTGGAGCCTCTGCTGCCCATCCGGCGCCTTGAGATTCAGGACGTCCAGCAGGAAACGGATCTGGGTGTCGACTACATCTACGAGCAGCCGCCCCGGGAGATGCTGGACTTTCTGCTCCCCCGGCACGTGGAGACTCAGATCTTCCGGGCCATGCTGGAGTCGGAGGCGGCCGAGCACGGAGCCCGGATGACGGCCATGGACGCCGCCACCAGGAACGCCAAGGAGATGATCGACAAGTTGACCCTGACCATGAACCGCATCCGGCAAGCCTCCATCACCACGGAGATCATCGAGATCGTCAGCGGAGCGGACGCCCTGGAAGGGTGAGTCCGGGAAAGGAATAGATCAGTCATGTCTGAGAACGTCGGCAAAGTCCTGCAGGTCATCGGTCCGGTTCTGGACATCGAGTTCGATTCGGATCACATTCCCCACATCTACAACGCCATCCATGTCACCTCGGAGGGATTCGACGTCGACGTCGAGATCGACCTGACCGCCGAAGTGGCGCAGCATCTGGGCGAGGGTGTCGTCAAGTGCATCTCCATGCAGCCGACCGACGGCATGGTCCGGGGAATGAAGGCCGTGGACCAGGGTCAGCCGATCACGGTGCCCGTGGGCCGGGAGACCCTGGGCCGGGTGCTCAACGTTCTGGGCGAACCGGTCGACGAGATGGGCGAAGTGGGGGCCAAGATGCGATTTCCCATTCATCGTCCCGCTCCCAGCCTCGAGTCCCAGAGCACTGAGACCGAGATGTTCGAAACCGGGATCAAGGTGATCGACCTCATCCAGCCCTACTCCAAGGGCGGCAAGATCGGCCTCTTCGGCGGCGCCGGTGTGGGAAAGACGATCATCATCCTGGAGTTGATCAACCGGATCGCCACTCACCACGGCGGGTTCTCGGTCTTCGCCGGAGTGGGGGAGCGGACCCGGGAGGGGAACGACCTCTGGCTGGATATGAAGGATTCGGGGGTCATCGACAAGGCGGCCCTGATCTACGGCCAGATGACCGAACCACCGGGAGCCCGGCTGCGGGTCGGTCTGACCGGCCTGACGGTGGCCGAATACTTCCGGGACGAGGAAGGGCAGGACGTACTCCTGTTCATCGACAACATCTTCCGCTTCACCCAGGCGGGTTCCGAGGTGTCGGCCCTGTTGGGACGGATGCCCTCGGCCGTGGGCTACCAGCCCAACCTGGCCACCGAGATGGGGGAGCTCCAGGAGCGGATCACCAGCACCAAGAAAGGGTCCATCACCTCGATCCAGGCCATTTACGTGCCGGCGGACGACTACACCGACCCGGCTCCGGCCACGGCCTTCGCCCACCTGGACGCCACCACCAACCTGGACCGCGCCATCTTCGAGCAGGGCATCTACCCTGCGGTGGATCCGTTGGCTTCCACCAGCCGCATCCTGGATCCCAGGATCATCGGCGAGGAGCACTACACCGTCGCCCGGACCGTCCAGGGGATTCTCCAGCGCTACAAGGATCTCCAGGACATCATCGCCATCCTGGGGATCGACGAGCTCTCGGAGGACGACAAGCTCACGGTGACCCGGGCCCGGAAGGTCCAGAGGTTCCTCTCCCAGCCCTTCTACGTGGCCGAGCAGTTCACCGGAATTCCCGGCGTCTACGTCGGCGTCGAGGACGCCATCGCCGGCTTCAAGGAAATCTGCGAAGGCAAATACGATCATCTGCCGGAGCAGGCCTTCTACATGGTGGGCGGAATCGACGAGGTCCTGGAGAAGGCCAAGGCGCTGGAGCAGGAGGTCGCCTGATCGTGGCGCTACCCGAGGCCATTCAGTTGGAGATTGTCGCTCCGGACCGGCTCGTCTTCAGCGGCGAAGTGGGAGAGGTGACCATACCCGGAGCGGAAGGTTACCTGGGCATCCTGCCCGGGCATGCGCCGCTCCTTTCCGAGCTGAAGGCGGGAGTCATCTCCTACCCCGAGGGTGAGGACCGGGCGCGGTTTTTCTGCAGTTCCGGCTTCGCCGAAGTCCTTCCCGACCGGGTGATCGTCCTGGCCGAGGAGGTCGAGTCTCCCGAGGAGATCGACGGCGCCCAGGCCCGGGCGGACCGGGAGAAAGCCCAGCAGTTGCTCCGGTCCCGGGATCCCGGAACCGACTACCAGGCGGCCCTCATCCTCTTGGAACAGGCTTCTGCGCGGCTGCAACTGGTGGAGTGACTCCGCATCGCCATTCCTCGACGCTGCCCGCCGCGTTCCGACTGGATGGAGCCGTTTTGCTATAATGCGCTCCGCTTGGCCCTCCGGTTGGGGGATGGTGTAACGGCAACACGCGTGGCTCTGGACCACGTTATCGGGGTTCGAATCCCTGTCCCCCAGCCAAATATCCTTGTGACCTTCTTCTCCGATGATGCCGGCCGTACCTGGTCCCAGAGCAACCTCATCGACCTGGGCGGACACGGGCACCACGACGGGGCCATCGAGCCGACGCTCGTCGAGCTCCGGGACGGCCGCCTTTGGACCCTGATCCGCACCAACTGGGACCGCTTCTGGGAGGCGTTCTCCAACGACGAGGGCCGTTCCTGGCGGGTGATCCGGCCCAGCGGCATCGACGCCAGCAGCGCTCCGGGCCACCTGATCCGCCTGTCCAGCGGCCGTCTCGTCCTGGCCTGGAACCGTCTCCATCCGGAGGGGATGACGCTCCAGGAGTGGGACCGTCGCCCCGGGGCGCGCAGAGGGCTCCCCTATTCCCGCATTCCGGGCAGTTGGCAGCGGGAAGAGCTCTCCATCGCCTTCTCGCAAGACGACGGCAAGACCTGGAGCCGGCCCCAGGTGGTGGCCCGGCAGCCCGGAGGCTGGCTCTCCTATCCCTACCTGTTCGAGCGGCGACCCGGGGAAATCTGGCTGACGACCCACTATGCGGGGGTTCGCACCGGCGGCGAGAGGGAGATCATTGCCGGTGTGCGGCTGCGGCTGATGGAGTCGGACTTCGCCGCGGAATGAAGTCCTGGAGAGCGGCTGTCCCGGGACGGGCCTGCTTTCAATCGACGTTCCTCACTCCCGGGAATCTACCTTCAGTTCATCCAGGTACCACTGGCAGAACCGGTCCACGGTCTCCTCAGTCGTGCTGTAGGGCCCCGGACGGTAGTAACGGCTATTGACACCGGCCTGGTTGTTCTCGCAGATCTCCTTGTCCTCTTCCAGTGTCTTGCGCCACAGCCAAGTCACCTCGTCCGGATCGTAGTCGATCCCCTCGACGGCGTCCGGATGCACGAGCCAGGTGAGCTCCGCTTCGGTCTCCTGGGGAGAGATAGGCGTGAACCGGGTCGCCATTCCGTAGTCGTTGCCGGCAACCAGCCAGTT
The DNA here is from genome assembly GCA_965231825.1 of Acidobacteriota bacterium. GTDB lineage: Bacteria > Acidobacteriota > UBA6911 > RPQK01 > JAJDTT01 > JAJDTT01. The sequence continues at coordinate 2,422,915 of OZ246889.1, forward strand.
GATGGGAAAGAACATGATGGACGACACGCCCCCGTCGTAGGCGTCGTAGTCCCCCATGAGGGGAGCGAGCGGCCGGCCGGTCCGGCTCTGGGTCAGAAAGCCAGGTCGAATGGGTCTGCGGCCTCCATGCTGCTGAATCCCCGTCTGGCGCTGGAACGGCTCCGGATCGTGACCTGTCCGGCAGGTCTCCCTCTTCCACCGGGAGGTGTAGCGGTCCAGCTCTCGGCCGAAGCGCTTCGACTCGCCGGCGCGAACGTAGCCCATGACGGTGGTCAGCTCGGGATGGGTGTGGATGCAGTGGTAGCATTCGAAGAAATTCTCGGCCACCAGCTTCCAGTTGGCGCGGATGACATGCCTGATCCGGGCGCAGGTCTTGGCCGCCGGCCAGCCGTGCGGGGCAAAGAGGGTCGAGATGTCCCGTTCCAGGGACTCGAAGGGCGGAGGACTCTCCGCCAGGCAGATGAAGATCAGCCCCTCCACCACCCGAACCTGGCAACGATACAGGGGGAACTCCGCCCGGTCGAAGTCTTCGGGCATGTGCCGGGCGGAGACCAGGGATCCGTCCAATCCATAGGTCCAGGCGTGGTAGGGACAGACAAATCGCTTGACCGAACCCTCTTCCTCCGAACAGATCCTGGAGCCTCGATGCCGGCAGATATTGAGCAGGGCGTGGATCTTACCGTCCCGGTCGCGGGCGATCACCACCGACTCGCCGGCCAGAGAGTAGAGGAAGTAGTCTCCAGAAGCCGGCAGCCGGCTCACGTGGCCCACGAACTGCCAGTGGCGCAAGTGGATCCGCTCCAGGTCGAGCTCGAAGACCCGCGACGAGTTGTAAAACGGCTGTTCCAGGGTGAGGCCGGGCTTGCGAGCGCCGATCAACGTCGACAGGGAAAATCCGTTACCGTCTGCGTTCATTATCGTTTTGTCATGTGAGTCTTGAATCGGACCCGGAAGCCGGCGTTCATTTGCCCAGCAGCTTCGCCATCAAGAACTCCATGGCGCTGGCGTATTGCGCCGACTTGGAAACTCCTTCGATCAGCAGATGGCACTCATGGCCCAGGCGATCCGCCTTCTCCTTCATCTTGATGCCGTACATGGGGTGGTGGATCCCGTGCCCGGCATCCTCTGACGGGAGCGTCATGTTGTTTCCATACGTCATCAGCAGCGGGGGATCGTCCGCGGTCAGATGATTGTAAGGCGAGAACTCGACGTACAGGGGACGGTGATTCTCGTAGTTCGCCAGAGCGGCTTCGATGGTATTCTCGCCCACCGCCATGTTGATCATCCGATGCTTCAGGACGTTGGGGCCCAACCATGGTTCGATCACTTTCGGATCGATGGAAGTCTGGCCGCCACGAACTGCCGCCGCCGTCACCCGGGTCGACTCGCGCAGCACGGGGTCGGCGGCCTGGGGATCCGCCAGATCGTCGTGCAACAGGATCCACATGGAGGTGCACGCTCCCGCGCTGCTTCCGGTCAAGGCGATGCGATGCCTGTCGATGTTCCACTCCGCGGCCTTCCAGCGCAGAAACTGGATGGCCCGGGCCGCATCGTGAACCGGAGCCGGAAGGGGGGATCCGGGGGTCAGCCGGTAGTTGACGGCGGCGTAGGAGATGCCCCGCTTGAGGTATGGTCGTAAATCCACTATGTGCCGGGTCTTGTCGCCGCCGGTCCAACCTCCGCCGTGAATGAAGACCAGGAGGGGACGGGGACCCTGGCCCTCCGCCTTCCAAAAATCCAGCCGGTTGCGCGCGTGCGGTCCGTAAGCCACGTCGGCGTGGGTCGGCGCCGGCGAGGTCGAGGCACCTGCCACGGTCGAAGTGACCGCCGCCAAGCTCGCCAGCAGGAGCCAGAGAGTTCTCATTTCAGTCTCCTCTTCCGAATCGAATGCACTATGAGACTCGGTTTCACGGAGGTTAGCACAAGGCGTTTCCCGGCGGCAGCAACCGAGTATGGCGATTCCGGACGGAGACCTGTACTTTCTTGTATATCAGTCGGCCCGAAGTGATGGGGGGCAGGGCGCAATAGCTGCAACCGACGGGGAAATGGAGGTTCGATCATGAGATGGAGACTGTTGATTCTGGGGGCTGCGGCACTGTTGTCGTCTCCCACGGCGGGAACCGCTTGGGGACAGTCCGGTTTCGAAGCGTCGTTGGACATCGGCTCCCGGCGGGAGCTCTTCGTCGACTACCATCTGATCGGACAGCTCCGGGGAACCCGCCTGGAACTGCACGTCCCCCGGCCCGGCGGCGTAGCCATCGCCTACGAAAAACCCTGGGAGGACTGGTACTCCTTCTACACCACCATCCTCAAGGACGGCGATACCTACCGCATGTACTATCGCTGCGGACTGGGATCCCAGTCCTACACCTGCTATGCCGAGAGCCGGGACGGGATTCGTTGGACCCGTCCTTCCCTTGGTCTGTTCGAGGTCCAGGGGAGCCGTGCGAACAACGTGATCCTGGACTCGGGACACCAGTTCTGCCCCTTCATCGACGGCCGCCCGGGCGCTCCGGCGGCCGAGCGTTTCAAGGCCAACATGGAAGCCAAGGGAGGACTGCTCGGCTACGTGTCCGCTGACGGCATTCGTTGGAAGCTGGTCCGGGACGAAGCGATTGTCCCCCGGAAGCTGCGGAACCACTTCGACTCCCAGAACGTGATGTTCTGGTCGGAGGCGGAGGCACGCTACGTCCTCTACTGCCGGCACTCCGTCGGCGGGCGCCGGGCCGTGGCGCGTTCCACCTCCCGGGACTTCCTCCACTGGTCCGATCCCGTGCTCATGACCTACAGCGACACGGGCGCCACGGTCCCGTCCCAGCATCTCTATACCAATCAGACCCATCCTTACTTCCGGGCGCCGCACATCTACGTGGCCCTGCCGGGGCGTTTTCACGCCGGGCGCCGGGTCCTGAACGAGACCCAGACGGTGCAACTGGGAACGGATCCCGACTTTCCACGCGATCCCGACTGGAGGGTTCGGGACATCTCCGACGGAGTCCTCCTGACCAGCCGCGCCGGCACCACCATCTATGATTTCGTCTTCCGGGAGAGCCTGGTCCGGCCCGGCATCGGCCTCACCAACTGGACCTCGCGCACCAATTATCCGGCGCTGGGAGTGGTCCCTACCGGGCCGGCGGAGATGTCCTTCTACGTTCAGCGGGACTACGCCCAGAAGACGGCTCGGCTGGAGCGGATGGTGCTGCGTACGGACGGCTTCTCTTCTGTTCGCGCACCCTACGAAGGGGGCGAGATGGTAACCAGGACCCTCCGGTTCAGCGGTAGCGAGCTTGTGATCAACTACGCCACCTCGGCGGCCGGCAGCCTGCGGGTGGAAATCCAGGACCCCGGCGGAAATCCCATCGCCGGTTTCTCGGCGGACGACGCCGTCCGGATCATCGGGGACCAGATCGAGCGGGTGGTCTCCTGGAAGGGGGGCAGCGACCTCAGCCGGATCGCTGGGAAGCCGGTGCGGCTGCGTTTCGTCATGAAGGGTGCGGATCTCTATTCGCTGCGGTTCCGGTAAAGGGTTTCAGGCGGCGGGCAGGGTCACCTTGGCCAGGTAGATGCTGGTCTTGTCTTCATGGGTCGAGTAGTAGCTGATCCAGAGGAGCCCCTCGTGCAGGACCATTCCGGCGTAGCTCGTATCTCCACCGGAGGGGAGTTCCAGAATCTCCGTGGCCGTCGCCGCCTCCGGGTCCACCCACCAGAGGAGGGTCCGGCGCTCGCCGTCGGAACGGTGCTGGCGGCCCGACGCCACCAGCCGGCCATCCGGAAGGACCAGGAGGTCGGGCCCGCCGATGGTCACGTTCAGATCCTTCCAGTTCCACTGCGTATACGGAGGCTCCGAGGTTCCGATCTGAGCGGTATCCTCCCTCCCGTCGCGCCGCAAGAGGCAGACTGCGGTCCCATCATCCCGGAATACGATGGCGGTTTCGTTAGGGGACCCGCGAGCGAAGAGGACAGGAACCAGGGTCTCGAACCGGACCCCGTCGCGGCTCTTGTAAAGGCGGACGAACTCGTCCTGGTCGGGGCGGTGGCCGGCGGCTCGGTGGTCGGCGTAGCCTCCGCCGTAGGCCGTTCCCTCCTGCCAGGTGACTCGCCAGAGCAGGAAGTCGGGCTCGGCAACCCGCTGAGGGGGGCTCCATTCCTTCCCGTCCGTTGAAAACCAGACCAGCGAGTAGAACTCCAAGACATCCTCGGCCAGATCCCGCCGGTCCAGGGCAAGCATCATGAGACGCCCGTCCGGAGTGATTTCAAGCTTGGGGTCTCTCAGGTCCTGTCCCGGTTCTCGGGGAAAGTGGGCAACCGAGGACCAAGTCTCCCCATCTGCCGAGCTGATGATCCGGATGGTCCCGTCGGAGGAAACGTGACTCTCCCCCTCCCGAAAAACGCAGTGCCAGCGGTCCTGGAAGCGGACCAGATCGGTAAAGGCGCTATGGGGGGCTTGGTCCCATATCTTCCGGACCGAGACCAGTTGGGCGCCCGGAGTCCCGCAGGCCGCGGCCAGGGACACGATCAGCAGCAACGGATAGACTTGTTTCCTACGCGGCATTCGATTCTCCACCTCCGATTTGAACCCGGTCGAGTATAGGCTCCCGGACTACTAATAGGGGACTACTAATAGGGGACAGTCTATTTCTTCCCCCGAAAAGGGGACAGTCGGTTTCTTCCGGTTCTTGCTCATACCGAGCCGGCCGACGACGCCTGGTTGGATGATTCAAGCCAGACACAGATAAACTGGCGTCAGCCGAGGACGTCCTCAGGCTCAACGGAAGAATAGCGAGTACTCTTCGTCGGCAGCCGGCGTGAGGTCGAGGACAATCCGGCGGCGAAGGCTTCTCGGCGGAGAATGGAGATCGGGCATTGATGAGCCAGCATCGAAGGACCCGCCGCAGTTGGCTGAAGTCTACGGGCGTCGTCGGGCTGACGCTGGGAGCCGGAGCTTTCCTGCCGGGCCGAAGCGCCGTTCCGGACCGTGCCGGGCCCATCGACGTCGGATCGAGCCGGCAACTGTTTCTGGACGACTACTGGTTCGACCGGACATGGAACATCCGGCTCACGCTGCATCGTCCGGTCCCCCGGGAAACGGCGCTGGAGAGCGACCGGCCCTGGGAAGCGGAAGGCATCCAATACAGCTCGGTCGTCCACTCCGGCGGCCGATATCAGATGTGCTACCGGGCAGGCCGGAAGACCTGCTATGCGGAGAGCAGCGACGGCGTCCGCTGGACCAAGCCGAATCTCGGTCTCCACTCCTTTCAGGGATCCAGGAACAACAACATCCTGGGAGGGGCCGAGCTTCACAACGCCAGCCAGATCCTGGATCCCAATGAATCGCCGGGGAGTCCGGGACGCTACAAGATGATCGCCTCATCCGGAGGGCTTCGCGGATTTGCCTCACTGGACGGTATCGCCTGGAAGCCGGTGCGGGAGGCTCCGCTGGTCACCTCGGGGCCCTTCGACAGCCACAACACCCTGTTGTGGGACGATGAGCATCGGCGCTATGTCATCTACATGCGCGGCGTCGATACGTCGACCGGAGGTCCTGTCATTTGGGATGCCGAGGGCCGGCGGTACGTCCACAACCGGCCGGAAGTGGACAAGTCCCGATTCAAGGGGGGGCGTCGGGCGATTCGGCGTTGCGAGTCCCGGGATTTCCTCCACTGGTCGGAACCGGAAATGGTGCTGGCCCGGGACCTTAAGGATCCCGCCAACCTCCATCACTACACCAATGCCGCCGTCAATTATTTCCGGGCGGCCCGCAGCTTTCTCATGTTTCCCATGGTGTTCTACGTCAGGGACGACAAGAGCCTGCCTTATCAAACCGGGCTCTCCGACGTTCAATTGGCCACCAGCCGGGACGGAGTGCATTGGCGGCGGCTGCTACGGAAGCCTTTCCTGAGCCCGGGTCTCGACCAACGCAATTGGGTGGACCGGAATCCCATCATGGGGCAGGGGGTCGTGCCCACCGGGCCCGACGAGATTTCCATGTACTACACGGAGCTGTACCGCTCGCCGGAATGCCGGCTCCGGCGCTGTTCGCTCCGGAGCGACGGCTTCGTGTCGGTGGAAGGACCCTATGAAGGATGGGGTGAATTCACGACCCGGCCCATAGTGTTCGCGGGCAGCCGGTTGGAGTTGAACTACCGCACGAGTGGCGGTGGCGGTTTGCAGGTCGAGCTCCAGGACGAAACCGGAGTTCCCGTCAAGGGCCTGGGCATGAAGGATTGCCCTCGAATCATCGGAGATCGAACCGGAAAAATCGTGCGGTGGGATCCCGCGGCCGACCTGTCCCATTGGGCGGGCCGTCCGGTTCGTTTGCGAATGCGCCTCCGCGACGCTCATCTGTACGCATTCCGGTTTCACTGATCCCGGCGTGCCGGGTTCCGCCACAAGGGAGTCCGCCGGACATCGGCTTGAACTCCGATCCGCAGGACAGTCCCACTCGGCTGTTATTGTTGAGACCAGTCAGGCCACCACCCTTTTCGGAGGATTCTCCATGGCAGTCGGACGCGTGTCGTTCTCAGTATCGGGCCTCGGTGTGCTGGTGTTGGCGATCGGGTTGTCCCAATGCCGACCTGCCGGCCCGCCACCGCCACAGTCAACTGAATTGCTGCTTCCCGAAGCCTCCTTCCGGGTCCGGCTGGGACTCCTCGATTCGGAACCCGGGATCTGGAGCGGCAGGCTGGTCCCGGCACCTGGCCAGAAGCTTGAGCTGAGGCCGGACGAGTTCCGGGCCAACATCTACCGCCACAGCTTCCTCGACAGCATCCACTCGGTCGACGCCGATCCTCAGCTTCCCAACGACCAGATCAAGGGGAGACTGGGCTGGGTGGCGGCCACCCGCATGAGCTGGGCTCGAAGGGGGAAGAGCGCTCTTCGCCATCCCAGCGTCATCGTAAACGTGCTGAAGAATTCGGGAGACCAGCCCATCCGGATCGAGACGGCGAAGGGAGCGTTCAGTTTCCGGCCCGATGGCATCCGGCTCTTTCAGGCCGAGACGTTGCTGGAGGGAGCCGTCGTGGTGGAATCGGTCCCGCCGTCTTCGCCTCTGGCCTCCGAGCGGTTCGACATCCAGGACTATCCTGCAATGACGGCGACGCGCTCCGGCAAACTCTGGGCAACGTGGCAGGAGTACGTCGAGGGGGAGGCGGACCTGGTCCTGGCCCGGTCACGGGGCGATTCGGGCTGGGGCCCGGTCCACCTGCTGGATGCGGACGTGGACGCTTTTCGCACGGCGGTGGCCGAGGACTCCGAGGGGCGGGTCTGGGTGGTCTGGTCCGCCCAGGTCGAGGGGAATTGGGATCTGTACGCGAAGAATTTTGATGGTCGGCGATGGTCGGTCCGCCAGCGGCTCACCGATCATCCGAGTCCCGACGTGTACCACCGCGCCATCACGGATACGGAGGGCCGGCTCTGGCTTGTCTGGCAAAGGACGATCGACGGCGTGACCCAGATCGTGGCCCAGGATTTCAATGGCCAACGCTGGGGCCAGGAGGTCCGAATCAGTGAGGGTCCGGCCGCTGGGGGAAACAACTGGTGGCCGTCGGTGGCCGCGGGTCCCGATGGTGACTTGGCCGTGGCCTGGGACGGCTACGCTTCCGGCAGCTACGACGTCTATCTCAGACTGCGGCGGTCGGGCCGGTGGAAGGAAGTCCGGAAGGTGGCCGCAACGTCTCGCTTCGAGGCCGGCGCCACGGTGGCCATGGACGGCCGGGGGCGAGTCTGGATCGCTTGGCACGAGTCGGGTCCTCAGTGGGGCAAGGACACGGGGTGGCTCGTCGATCAAAGCGGCCAATCCAAGGGAACGGAGCTCTACGAGACCCGGACACTGCGGGTGGCTTGCCTGGACGACGGCAAGTGGATGACCACGCTTCAGGATCCCGCCGGCCACCTGGGGGAGGGGAAATGGGAGATGCCCCATCTTCAGATAGATGCGTCGGGCCATCCTTGGCTGCTGGTCCGCCACCTGACAATGCGCCAGTCCGAAGGCCGGGGGCGCTACTTTGCCTCCTGGGTGATTGCCTGCCTGCGATACGACGGATCCCGGTGGACTCGTCCCACTCACCTCTTCAACAGTGCCGGCCGGAACGACATGATGCCGGCATCCGCGCTGGACCCGAAGGGTGGCGTCTGGGCCGCCTGGCCGACAGACAATCGCAGCACCAAATCCTTCCTGGCCGTGCACGGACAGGTCATGGTGGGCCTTTTGGGCCGAGGCGAGCCGTCCCCGATCGAATTGTCCCGCTTCCGGCTTCCGCCCGTAGACCCCTTCGATCCCGTCCATCCCGACGAGACCGGCGACCTGGAGCGAATCCGCTCCTACCGGATTCACTCCCGGGGCCGGACCTATTCCATCTACCGGGGAGATCTGCACCGCCACACCGACATCTCCCTGGATGGGGGTGGCGACGGCTCCCTGGTCGACGCCTATCGCTACGCTCGTGATGCCGCGGGGCTGGACTTTCTGGGGATCAGCGACCACAACCACGAGATCATCGAGCCCTACAACTGGTGGCGGAACCAGAAAGTCGCCGACCTCTTCCAACTGGAGAACTTCGCCGCCTTCTACGGCTACGAACGCAGCCTCGAATTCCCCAACGGCCATCGCAACGTTTTCTTCATCCGCCGCGGGACCTCGATTCTCCCCATCGAGTCGGCCGAGCACCTGGGCCTGGAGGGGTCCGAAAGGCTCTTTTGGCACCTCCGGCGCAAGAACGGCACGTCCATCCCGCACACCATAGCGACCGGTTCCGGCACCGACTGGCGGGACAACGATCCCAAGGTCGAGCACCTGCTGGAGATCTTCCAGGGAATGCGGGAGACCTACGAGTACCCGGGAGCCCCTCAGCCCATGACGGTTCGGCCCAGTTCCACGCTGGAGGAGGACAACCGGCCGTTTCGGCGACTGGGGACGGCCTGGAGCGCGCTGGAGAAGGGCTACAAGCTGGGTTTCATCGCCTCCTCGGACCACCTCTCCACCCACATCAGCTACGCTTGCCTGCTGGCCGAGGAACTGACGCCGGAGGGCCTTTTGGAGGCCATCCGCGCCCGGCGGGCCTACGCCGCCACGGACAACATCATCCTGGATGTGCGATTCGTTGGATCGGATGGGGAGCACTTGATGGGGGAGTCCTTCCAGAGCACGACTCCGGTTCGAATCACCGCCGATTTGATGGGAACCCGGCCCATCCGGCGCGTGGACGTCATCAAGGACAACCGGATCGTCTACTCTGCGGCGCCGGACAAGAGGGAAGTCGAGTTCCAGTACGCAGACGGAGCCTCCGAACCGGGGGAGAGCTACTACTACCTTCGGGTGATTCAGGAAGACGGAGAGATGGCCTGGGGGTCGCCGGCCTGGGTCGACTACCAGCCTTGACATCCCCTGTCATCCGTAACCGATCATCCCGGCGGAGGCTCGGACCAGATGATAGTCGATGCCCATACTCATGTGTTTCCGCGTCTGGGCACCGGCTCGGGTGGCCAGACGGCGGAGACCCAGTTGCAGATCATCCAGCACCACGTGCAATATGCAATAAACTGAAGTTCCAGAGGTGAAGTCGAGTAACCCTTTCATTTGTCTCGACTTAGGTATTTTTCGCCTGTAGCTTGTGTGGCTACATCAAGGCTTTACCCCCAACAGTTGGAACGCCCGTCGCTGCAACTCGGTGGGTTGCGTCTTGAGCACGAACATGTCCTCACGATTCTCCACCTGCATCGTATTCTGAGCCAGCGTCCCCAAGTCCTGCAGCAAGGTCCGGAAGCTGTGCACCGGAAGATCGTCCTCGGTTCTCTTGCGTGACGCCTTGTCTCGCGCCTTGCGGGAACGAACGGCCGGGGCCACTGCGCTTGAGCGCTCCTGCTCGGCGGCGGCGCGGTCGTGGTCATCAAACAGGATCGGCGCCAAGGCTTGGCGCATGTGCCATTCCACGTAATAGGCCAGCAGGCACAGGAACACGTGGGAACGCACCCGGTCCGGGCGCCGGTGGTGGAGGGGCCGGATTTTCAGATCCACCGACTTCATGCAGCGGAAGGCCTGCTCCACCTTGGAGAGGTCCTTGTAGGCCCGCACCGTCTCGTCCGCAGTGAACCATTCCGGGTCCACATTCGTGCGCACGATGTAGATCCCGTCCAAGGCCTCCTCGACCGCCAAGGTCTCCGGGTTGCGCCGGAACTCGAACGAGGTCTCGGTGATCTCGGTGATGAAGTGTTTCGCCATCTTGTGCTTGTGGATCTCGCGCCCCACGCGCACTCCGATCTTGTCCTCACCGCGCAAGGCCCATTTGGGACGCCGGGTGGCGTCGACGATGGCCTTCAGCTTCTTCTCGGTGGCCGCCAGCAGCTCTTGGCGCTTGCGGCGGCGCCGATAGGCCAACAGCGGGTTGTAGCAGACGATCAGCCGGTCGTCGGGAAACAGATCGCTCGTGACCTCGGCCAGGTCCCGCTGATCGAACAAAGACGGCTGCACCGTGCCTTTCTTGACCAGGCTCCGGATAGTGGGGGCCCGCAGCGCCGTGATCCAGTGCAGCCCCTCGACGCCTTGCAGATCCTCCCGAATGCGAGCTGCGGTCAACATTCCCCGATCTCCCACCAACACCACCCGCCGCAACCCGAAACGAGAACGGATCTTGTGCACTTGCGACGCTACCGTACTCGGGTCCCCCGTCGAGCCCTTGAAGACCTCGACCGCCACCGGACAGCCTTCCGGAGAACACAACAACCCGATGACAATCTGCAGCTTGCCCCGCTTGCCGTCGCGCGAGTAGCCGCGCTGGGCCAACTCGCAGCGGCGACCCTCGAGGTAACAGGACGTGACGTCGTACAACACGAGCGTGTTCTCCCGCAGATGGCGCCGGGCCAGGGCGTTCTCGACCGCCTGCTGGCGGGGACCCAGAAGCCGGTCCATGGCCCCGTAGATCTCGTTTTCGTCGACGGTGCCGAGACCGAGGGCGTCCGAGAGGGTGGAGAGGGCGGTCTCGCTGGAGAGCGCCCGGGCGGTGGCCAGCTTGGACTGGGCGTCGATGACCCGGGCGACGATCAGAGCGACGATCAGATCCCGGTCCCGGCTCCGGGTGCGGGCCAACAGAGTATCCAGCTTGAGTTTCTTGAGGGTGGCCAGGACGGCGGCGACGTGGCCATGGGGGAGAGAGCGGGTGCAGTGGAAGAGGTCTTCGGGGTTGACGAAGGTCTCGCCCTTGAGGGCTCGGCGGATGAGATTGATGATGGGGTCGGAGAGATGGGAGATGTTGCCGAGGGTTTCATGTTTGACGCGGCCGTCCTGGCGGAAGGTGCGACGGAGGAGATGGGTACGGTAGACCTTGTTTTTGTACCGGCGAGTAGTGGTGGCTACGTGAACGGCACGACCTCTTTTAGGCATTCCAGTAATTATAGTGATACTGGAGTATCCTGTCAAGTCTATTAGTGGCTACACACTCACCCCGGAATATACCCCTAACTGCCATGAATGCTACAAGTTATCCTAGAGTGGCTGGTGGAACTTCAGAATAAAGGGGACAGTCCATTTTTCACGATCGACAGGCCGGATCGTTCCAAGCTCACCACCGCGTTTTGCCGGCTCCCGTGAGGCTCCTGGAGCATGATCGCCGGGAGGACGGGTGCTATACTTCGGCCACCAGACGGACGAATGTGTCGCTTCGTGTGGCACCCATCCTGCAGGAGTTGAAACCGATGCAAGACCACCGCCGCAACACCTGGATCCCTGGTTTCGCCGCCTGCCTGTTCACGATGCTGGCTCCACTTTCGGCGGCATCCGGTCCGCAGCCACCCGAAGGCTTTACCGCACTCTTCGACGGCAAGACGCTGGCCGGTTGGAAAGGGTTGGTGGAAGACCCGATCAAGCGTGCGGCGATGTCGCCGGGGGAACTGGCGGAGGCTCAGAAGAAGGCCGACGAGCGCATGGGGGCCCACTGGAAAGTAGTCGACGGTGTTCTGGAGTTCGACGGCAAGGGCGACAGCCTGTGCACCGCCAGGGATTACGGTGACTTCGAACTGTATGTCGACTGGAAGATCCTGGAAGACGGGGACAGCGGCATCTATCTACGCGGCAGCCCCCAGGTTCAGATTTGGGACACGGAGTCCGAGAAGTACCGCAGGCACGGCAACGACAAGGGCTCGGGAGCGCTGTGGAACAACAAGATTCATCCCCGTTTTCCCCTGGTGAATGCGGACCTGCCAGTGGGTCAGTGGAACACTTTCTACATCAAGATGGTTGGCGACCGGGTCACGGTGAAGCTCAACGGCAAGTTGGTGACCGACCAGGTGGTGATGGAGAACTTCTGGGACCGGTCCCGGCGGATCGACCCTCGCGGCCAGATCGAGTTGCAGAGCCATGGCAACCGGCTCTCGTTTCGCAACATCTACGTTCGCGAGTTGGACGGCGCGAAGGCGCCATGAGCGAGCCGTTCGAGCGAATTGGACCGAGTTCCGGCGCATTCCGCCAACCCGGTTCCGGCTGCTCCGTCGAACCGGATCAATCCTTTCGAGGTACTCCGGGACCTCCGGCAGATCGCTAGCTCCGGCATCTGGGCTTTCACCGAATTCCTCCGGTTTTCGAGATCTGTGGCCAGCTGCCGTACCTGAGGTCCTGCTGCCGGCGATCCCCCACTCTCGGGGGGGTGGGATGGAACCGCCCTCTCCCGCTTTCCGGGATACTGCTCAGGAGAGCCGGAAGAAGGTGCCGGCGAGGAACCGGGCGCCCCCAAAGGGGTTCCCGTCGGGGACGTGGTAGTAATACGCCGTGAAGATCCGCCCGTCCTCCAATTCTGTGGCAAGAGGATAGCCGATGTCGGCCCGGCCATGGTCTCTGCCTCGAATCCGGACCCGGGCGGCGGCGCCGGCGTCTTTCCGCAGGACCAGATCGGGACTCCAGGTTTTCCCATCGTCGCCACTGACGATGAGCCCCATGCCCATTCCGGGTTCCACCCGGCGTGCGAAGAGGATCACGATACGGCCGTCCCTCAGGAGGAGCGGGAAAGGAGACCGGCGCGCCAGCGGATTCGTGCCGGCCAAGGGGTCGTCATAGACCGGGTCGTTCCCGGCCCAAGGGGAGGGGCCCGGGGGCTGGATGGCTTCCCGCCGGCTCCAGGTCCGCCCTTCATCGTCCGAGTAGCTCAGGCACAGCGGGTAGGCATAGCATTGTAGGCGGCCGCTCTTCAGGCGGATCAGCGTGGGGTAGTAGTATCGGGCTCCTGCCGGCTCTCCAGGCAGCGCGTGGCCGGGCATGATCTGGGTGCGCCAGCGCCAGGAGAGCCCGCGGTCCGTGGAGGCATAGAGGTCGATCCCGTCCCGTCCTCCCCGGGTCCGGTTGGTCATGAGAAGGGTTCCGTCGGGAAGGGTGACCAGCGGGGTGCTCTCCGGGCACGATCCGTATCCGCCGCTTGGAGGAACGATGAGGCTGGGCACCTTTTCCCAGGTTCGACCCCGGTCCCGCGACCGCAGCACGAAGCCGACCACGTCGGGCTCTCCGTGGCGTTTCGGTCCCAGGAAGGTCCTGCCCAAATGGTACGCCGCGTTGGGATGAGTCAGGTCGATCTTTTCCCTGGGAGACCTCAGGGAGGAGAAGAGGAGGTGGATCCGGTCCTGTACCGGTGCGGCTTCGTTCCAGACCTGCACGTCGTGTTCCCGGGGCCACGTCGCCCCGCCGTCCAGGGAACGTTGGAGCAGGACCACGGCTCGGCTGTGGTACCCGCCGAAATCGTGGCGGACATCCTCGGGCTCCCGGTAGGTACAGGGCGCGTGGTAGTGAAGAACGGCCAGTTCGCCCCCGCCGAAGTTAAAGAGGCCGCACTGCCGGGGATGGCCGCAGTAACTGCCGGAATTCCCGTGCAGCCTGAGATGCGTCACATGGGAGACCCCGGATCCGGCCTCGACACGGCGGAGCCCCGGAAGCGTATGAGCGGCGGCTCCGACAACGGTGGCGCCCACGAACGACCTTCGTGTCATCGGACCGCCTCCGGACGGTTGACGGTGCCCAGAAGAGGAATCATTCATGGAAGTCCCGCCTTCAATTGAAGGGGCATCATGGCGGCCTCGGTCCAATGCGGCGTCGGCGCCCTGAGCGATCCGGCCGGGCGAACCGGTTCGACTCCCGGCGCACTTCGGCAAACCGGTCCGCCTGCTTCGTCAAACCGGATCGACCCTGTCAAGGCGCTCCGGGACCTCCGTCGGATCGATATGCGGGATTACGTTCCGGCATCTGGGCACGCACCGAATTTCTCCAGCTATCCAAATCTGCGGCCAGCTCCCGGGTCTTTTCGGGTCTGGTGGATGCGAGATCGTTGGATTCTCCCAGGTCGTGCGTCAGATCGTAGAGCTCGTACCGATTCTCCAGCCCGTAGATTCGCTCCTCGTGCCACTCCAGCAGCTTGTAACGCCCTTTTCGAACGGCGCTTGAGGGCAGGGCGCCGGAGCCGTGGTAGTGGGGGTAATGCCAGAAGAGGGCGTTACGGTCCAGGGACGCGGCCCCTCGCAGGAGCGGCAGCAGGCTCACGCCGTCGATTTCGTTGTGCTTGTCGACCCCTCCAGCAGCCTCCACGAACGTGGGGACGAGATCGACGCTGCTGACGGGCTCCTCCACCACGCTGCCAGGGGCGACCACGGTTGGCCAGCGGGCGATCAAGGGGACCCGGATTCCTCCTTCGTAGAGGTCCCCCTTGCCGGCCCGGAGCGGATGGTTGGCGGGGACCTGCCCGCCGTCGCCGCTCCATTCCAATCCGCCATTGTCGGAGAAAAAGAGCACGAGGGTCCTTTCGGACAGGTCCAGCTCGTCCAGTTTGGCCAGCAGCCGGCCGACGCTGAGATCCAGGGTCTCGATCATGGCTCCTACGACCGGATGGCTGGTGGGAGCGTCGACATCCGGCTTGGCCCGGTACTTGGAGATCAACGCCTCCTTCTCCACTAGGGGGGTGTGAACACTGTTGTGCGAGACGAAGAGGAAGAAGGGCCTCTCCCGGTTCTTCTCCATGAACTTTAGGGACTTATCGGTGATGATTCCCACGTTGTGGGCATCGTTCTCCGGCGTCTGCCACTCCCTGGCCATGCGGGGAACCGGCTTGTAGGTCACGAAGTGCTGGTCGAAACCCTGCTTGTCCGGATTGAAGGGCAGGCTCCCGGGAGGGGTCTTGGCTTGGCTGAGGTGCCACTTGCCGAAAGCGGCCGTGACGTAGCCCAACTCCTTCAGGGCCTCGGCGATGGTCTCCTCCTCCAAGGGCAGGCGGCGGGTCCAGTCCGGCTCCAGCAGCTTGACGGCCTCCTCCCCGGCGTAGTCTCCAGGAGAGATGAACTGGGTGACTCGGAGTCGTGCCGGGTACTTGCCCGTCATGATGCTGGCCCGGGTCGGGGAACAGATCGGACTGGCGGCGTAGGCGTCGGTGAAACGCATCCCCTGGCGCGCCAGAGCGTCCAGATGGGGAGTTTCGTAGAAGCCGCTTCCGTAGCAACCCAACTGGTTCCAGGCCAGGTCGTCGGCCAGGATCAGGACGATGTTCGGCTTTTCAAGTCGTCGGGCGCAGGCCGAAGAGAGTCCCAGCAGGATTACCGAAATAACCAGCCAAAGTACGGTCCGTGGTCCAGGTCGGCTCATTTCTTCCCCACTCTCGAGGTGTTGCCTGCGCCCTCATCTCCGCCCGGGGAAATCTCTCAACTGCTTCACGTCGTCCGCAGGAGGAAACTGGAAGAAGCCCGTGCGGCTCACGGGAGGAAGGCCCGTCAGCCGGCAGATATCGCACATCATTTCCGCCATCTTGAAGCCGGTGACCATGCCGTCGATGACCGGCGCGCCGATCTCATCGATGGCCTGGGCGCCTCGGTGGGTCAGTACGGAACCCATTAGGGTGCACCCCGAGATCAGCATCTCCGCGCCGTCCTCCCGGACGCATTGCCGGGCCACCTCAACCGCGCGCCGGTAGACCTCGTCTTCCGGAGTCTTCTCCGGGTAGAGGTCATTGGCATCGATACCGACGGAACGGTGTGACGCCACTTTGCCGTCCAGGCCGTACTGTCTCAGGATCATGCGTTGGATGCGTCCGTTCTGGTCGTCCACGGAGATCAATGAGAACCTTTCGCACATGGCGTAGGCCATCAGGGCCGCCGACTCCAGCGTCGCCGTGACCGGGATGTCCACCAGGGAACGCGCTTCGTAGAGTCCGATGTCCAGGTTGCAGGAAATGAAGACGGCGTCGCAGCCGTCCTTCTCGGCCTGCATCACCTGTTCCAGCGTTGCGTCGGTGCACATGTGCCGGAAGTACAGAAACTGGTTGTTCTTCAGCGGATAGGCGTCGGCGATGTTGACCATGTTGAACTCGGTGCCGCTTCGCCTGATCCGCTCCAGATTCTCCCGTCCCCTGAATTCGGTCCCGCCGAAGGGATTGATCACTCGGATTCGCACGATTACTCCTTTGGCTTGAGGTTATTCTCTCCTGCGCGAAGGATCCAGGCCGCGGCATCGTGGTGGGCTCTGTCGTAGGTGGTGTGGCCGTTCGGGCTCTCCGAGGGGGTGATCACCAGCTTCATTGCGTCCCCCGACCAGATGCCCTGTAGGGGCTTCATGTGGTAGGGAGACAGCTCCATGAGCCTCAAGGCGAAGTCGATGGCGTGGCGGCCGCCCACCCGCAGATCGTTGTGTCCCATCTGGATGAAGAGGCGGCGCCCAGCCAGCTTCGGCGCCAACTTCATGACGTCCAAAGAACGGGCCGCAGCTTTGTCCCTTGTTCCTTGGAATTCCTGTAAGGCCAGCAGATCCGTGACCGGAGCGAAAACGACTACGGTGCCGATGCGAGGCTCGACCGCGGCGAAATGCGAGGCCAGGAAACCTCCGCGGGAGGAGCCGAAGGCCACAATTCTCTCGGGATCCGTGACTCGCTGCCGGATCAGGTGGTCCAGCACGGATGAGGTTATTTTCAGGAAGTCGTCGAGGAATTCCTCACCCTTCTCCAGACGGTAACGCCATCCTGCGAGGCCGTACGGTTCGCCGGGCCTCTGATCCTCCCCGTGGGAGGGACTGTCCAGAGCGACCGCGAGGAAACCGTGCCGAGCCAGGATCCAACACATTGTGCCGGACCTTCCCTCCAGGCCCGCCCGCATCCCTCCGCCAAAGACAAGAATCGTCGGAGAGGGCCGCTCACCCGCCTCTCCCAGGAGAGCAAAGCGGACCCCGGAAGGGGACTCCTGAACCTTGACCGGGCCGGGTCTCTCCACCTCGCTCCGGGTCTGCCCGGGAAGAGGAGTCAGGGCCGCGAAGGCCATGGAAACGATAGCGATGATTCTCACTTGGGCCTCCTTTTTGCCCTCTTCAGGATCGAGCTCCGCACTCAGCCGCCGGTGGCCGTTAGTGTCAAGAGCCCCGCCACCAGGAACAGGCCGATCGCCGAACCGACGGCGATCAGGAAACCCCGCTGCACGTTCGTCCGCTGGGCATAAGCGCCGATCGCCATCGGGATGAAGGTCCAGCCCAGGCCGCTGATGGCAAACAAGAGCCCTACCGCGCGTCCCTGCACCGGCCCCGGAAAATGTCCGAGCAGCAGGGCCATGATTGAAGGAAAGATCGGACCGAAGATCAGGCCCGCCGCGATCACGAGAGCGATCGCCGTCCGCCGGGTCCGACACCGGACCACGCCGGAGGTGACCCCTATGCAGCCCAGCGCCAGGACCAGGATCAGCACTGCTTCGCTCTGGGCTTCCAGTCCCAGTCCGGAGACGAGTCGCGCGGTAAACGGACCCAGCACGAATGCGGTGAACAGGCGCGATGCCATGTAGGCCAGCCAAAAGGCCGACAGCAGAGTCGCCGCTCGGGCCTCGGAAACCCCCCTGTCGCCCAGGAAAGTGGTGGTCCACGTGCCCATCGCCGCCTCCAGCGGACCGTGGAAGAACAATGCCATGGCGCAGAGCCACATGATCGGATCTCCCAGCAGGGACCAGGTCTCCGGACCCAATACGCTGCCTCCCTCTCCCGTCGACATTGCCGCCGGAAGATCGGAGAATCCTGCCATCAATGCCTGGAGGGCTACGAGTCCGGCCAGCAGTCGAAGGCCCGAAGCGAGACCCAGGCGGCCAAGGGCCCAGGCAACCAACAGCGGAGTCAGGAATGCTCCCAGTCCGAAGAAGACGTTGCCCAGGTTCGTGGCAAAGGAGATCGCCGGAGTTTCCCCGGAGAGAAAGGCGGGAGGCCGCAGCACGTGGGGCACCAGCACATTGATCACGTTGATCTGCGCCGCCCACGCGGCACTGAGCAGAAGCACCGAGACCAGGGCCGTGGCATAGCGATGCGAGACCGCCAGCACCAGCAGGCCGAGCACCATCAGGATGGTGCCGGCGATCAGGATCACATGCCGTCCCATCAGATCGGTCAGGAAGCCGGCGGTGAGGATCACCGGAATCGTGGTGAAGCCGAAAAGCGACACCAATCCGCCGACCCGGCCCTCGTCGATTCGGAGCTTCTCCGCCAGCGCCAGCTTCACGCTGCCCAGCAGGGCAAGCCCCATGCCGGTGATCAGTAGACACGCGATGGTCGTTGGAAGGAGCAGATTCACAACTGTTCGAATGATACCAGTCGTAATCCTGCATGCCTAAAGTATTCTGTTGCTTGGATTTGTTGTTGTCGCAGCGGCCCGCGCTGAAGATCTTGCGCCCGGACCGAAAAGGGGACAGTCTGTTTTTACTGGGCATGAATGGTCAGCGGAGGGTTTCCGTTCTCCAATCCCACTGGCCGGACTATGCCTGCCTTGACAGGCGAAGGAGGAAATTGCGTTGAGAAATCATTCCCGTTTCAGGTGCGCCTTGGTGCTGGCAGCTCTTCTCTTCGTCTGCAATTGTTCGCAAACCCGCGTACCCGGCAATTCCGAAGCCCGCCCGCCCAACATCGTTCTGATATTCATTGACGACATGGGCTACGCCGACATCGGTCCCTTCGGCGCCAAGGGGTACTCGACTCCAAACCTGGACCGCATGGCGGCAGAGGGCATGCGATTCACTGACTTCCAGGTTTCCTCCGCGGTGTGCACGGCATCCCGGGCGGCCTTGATGACCGGCTGCTATCACGGCCGGATCGGCTTGTCCGGCGCTTTGGGGCCCAGTTCCGCTATCGGGCTACACCAACGGGAAGTCACCCTCGGGGAACTGTGCCGAGGCCAGGGTTATGCCACGGCATGCTTCGGGAAATGGCACCTGGGCCACCATCCCAAGTTCCTGCCGCTTCAGCACGGCTTCGACGAGTATTACGGTCTGCCCTATTCCAATGACATGTGGCCCTACCACCCGACCGCCGGAGACCGCTTTCCCGATCTTCCCCTGATCGAGGGCAACCAGGTCGTCAATTCCAGTGTCACGGGGGAAGATCAGAGTTTGCTCACGGCCGAATACACGGAGCGCGCCGTCGACTTCATCGAGCGGAACCGGGATCGGCCCTTCCTGCTGTACCTGCCTCACAGCATGGTCCATGTCCCGCTCTACGTATCCGAAAGGTTCAAGGGACGTAGCGGGCGGGGTCTGTTCGGCGACGTGGTCATGGAGATCGACTGGTCCGTGGGACAGATCCTCCATGCTCTGAAACGCACCGGTCTGGACCGGCACACGCTGATGATCTTCACTTCCGACAACGGGCCCTGGCTCAGCTACGGGGATCACGCCGGATCTGCGGCTCCTCTGCGGGAGGGCAAGGGCACGTCGTTCGAAGGGGGAATCCGGGTCCCGACCCTGATGCGTTGGCCGGGGCAAATCCCGGCGGGTGCGGAGTGCAACGAACTGGCCGCGACGATCGATATCTTTCCCACCGTCGCGGCTCTGATCGGTGCGGAGCTGCCTGCACACAAGATCGACGGCAGGGACATCCGCCCCCTGATGTTCGTGGAACCTGGGGCTCGCTCGCCTCACGAGGCCTTCTATTCCTATTACCGGAACGGTCAATTGCAGACCGTGCGGGACCGCCGCTGGAAGCTTCACTTTCCACACCAGTACCGAACCCTGTCGGGCCGAGCCGGAGGAACCGGCGGGCGTCCGGTCCCCTACGATCAGGCCGAGACCGGATTGGAACTGTTCGACTTGAAGCAGGACGTGGGGGAGACCACCGATCTTGCTTCTGCGCATCCTGAGGTGGTGGAGCGGCTGCAGCGGTACGCGGACCAGGTCCGGGACGAACTGGGGGACAAACTCACGGAGCGAAAAGGTCGAGGAATTCGGGGGCCCGGGAAACTCGGCCCGGACGACAGCCGTCTGGAGTGGTAGTCGAAGTACATCGACCGCAATCGATCTGCAAGTTGGCCAGTTGCTGTGCCTCTCGTTCCGCCAAATCCCGGGTTTCTCCAATGTCGTCGCGAAGGTTGTACAGTTCGAACCGCGCCAGCCTCGCGGTCTTCAGCATCCGCATCTCGTCGGGCACGATGTCGGCCGTGACTCGCAGGTCGGGTTGGTCCAGGTGCGCCAGGATCTTCCAGTCCCCGATGCGCATGGCGATTTTGGGCTTTCCGCGGGCCCGCAGGAAGTGCCAGTAGAGTGGCGTCTTCCGCTCGAGCGGTGCTCCCGCCAACAGTGGGCGAATGCTGACACCATCGAGAGTACGGCGTCCCGGAACGGCCACGCCGGCGAGATCGCAGTGCGTCGGCAGCAGATCGACGCCGCTGACGGCAACGTCCGACTCGGATCCCGCCTTTACGTGTCCGGGCCAGCGGATGATGCCCGGGACGCGGATGCCGCCCTCGTAGAGATACCCCTTCTTGCCGCGCAAGGGGCCCGCCGATCCGTGCGGGTGAATTCCCGTGATCGCCGGTCCGTTGTCGCTGGTGAAAAAGACGAAGGTGTTGTCGCGCAAACCAAGCTCGTCGATGGTCTCGGCCAGCCTTCCAAAGGAATCGTCGAGTTGCGTGATGTTGCCGTGATGAGCTCGATAGCCGGGGTCGGGAGGGTCGCGATCCAGGTGCTCCCGTAGCCGCAACCCGGGATCCGGGGAGTGAAGGAGCTGGTGACCAGGCTGGTCCCGCTGGCGGTTACCCCCACCAGCGAGGCATTCTGGTAAAGTTTCTTTGGGTTTCCCACCGGCGGACCGAAGGAGACGGGATCGGACCAGGTCTTTCCCAGGTCGTCACTGCGAGTCAGGAATGTCTCCTGGCCCCGGCCGTCTTCGATGGGACGGAGAAAAATGAATTCAAGCGTTCCCTTCCGGTACAGGAAGGAGGCTCCACAGGTGGGATAGCCTTGTCGGACGCGGTCGAACAGGACTCGATAATTGGAGAATCGCAGAATCGTTCTCGTGGGTTCCCCCCGTTCGGATGGCGGGGCGGCCAGGCCAGGAGCTGATCGGGCTGCCGTGAACAGGGTGCAGAGCAATAATGCGAGGGTAGTGGGTCTTCGAGCCAATGGTGCTCCCGTGCCGGTCCGTGGTAGAAGTCCCGTGTAGCACCGAGACCGGAACTCGGCCCGCCGGACAAGACCTGACGAACCAGCATATTCGATCATATGTGATCCGGAAGCAACCCGGGCTGCCCGGATTCGGATCCGGCGGAGGCGCCGCGGCGGTTTTCGCCACGGACGGCCGGCCCTGCCGCCGGGAAGAGGTCTCGCCCGGGCCAGGAGGAAGAGGATGAACCGATTGAACAGGAGCGCCCCGACTTCCGACCGCCGAAGTTTCGTCAAGCAGGTATCGGCCGCCGGCCTCGGTGTCGGTCTGTCGCCCGCCGTCCTGAAGGGCACCGATGACCGCAAGGTCAGCCTCGGCTTCATCGGCGTCGGGGGCCGGGGATCGAGTCTGCTGAGGCTGTGTCTGCGATTTTCCGACGTGAGCATACCGGCGGTTTGCGACATCGCCCCCGACAACCTGCGCCGGGCTCAGGACCGGGTCCAGTCGTCGGGCCGCGCACGTCCCGAGGGCTACGGAGAGGATGAGAGTTCCTACCTCGAGTTGCTGCAACGGGACGACCTCGACGGTGTAGTCATCGCCACTCCCTGGGAACTGCACATCCCCATGGCCATCGATTCCATGAAGGCTGGAATCTACGCGGGTGTCGAAGTCGGTCCGGCCAATTCCATCGAAGAGTGCTGGAACCTGGTGGAGACCTACGAGGAGACCCGGGTTCCCTGCATGCTCCTGGAGAATAACTGCTATGCCCGATACAACATGGCGATCCTCAGAATGGTTCGCGAGGGTGTGTTCGGGGAACTGATCCACTGCCAGTGCGGGTATGCCCATGATCTGCGCGAACGCCTGGTCCTGGGAAAGGGCACAGGCCCCGATCCCAAGGGGGAAGGGGACTACCGCTCCAGGCACAACCAGTACCGTAACGGAGAGCTCTATCCCACCCACAGCATCGGCCCCATCGCCCATAGCCTGAACATTCAACGAGGGAACCGTTTCGCGTACCTGACCTCTATGGCGACTAAGTCACGAGGCTTGCGCAAATGGTCCGAGGACAATCTTTCTCCCGGTCACCCGCGTCGAAATATTGCCTGGAAACAGGGGGATCTCGTCACCACGACCATCAAGTGCGCGAATGGGGAGACGGTGATCATCAAGTTCGACACTCGACTGCCGCGGCCCAACTCATTCCTGTACGTGGTCCAGGGGACCAAAGGTATCTGGATGCAGGATGCGGACAGCAGATCGAGAGACAAGTCCATGATCTACCTGGACGGCATGGAGCCGCCCGACCGGTGGCAGTCCTTTGATCGATTCCAGGAACGGTACGAACATCCGCTGTGGGAGCGATACTTGGCCGAGGGTATCCGCAAGGGACATGGCGGAACCGACTTTCTGGAGCTCCGGGCCTTCAAGGAATGCATCAAGCGGAAGATCAACACCTCCATCGATGTCTACGACATGGCGGCCTGGATGGCGATCTCGCCCCTCTCCGAGCAGTCGATCCGGCGGTCGAGCGCGCCGGTGGACTTCCCCGAGTTCACCCAGGGGAAGTGGATGAGCAACCCGCCGTTGTTCGGGTTCATGGAAGCGTACTGACTCGGGAGCCGCGGCGCGCCTTCCGGGGGCCACGATCGCACGGCTTCTATTGGAACCTCATGGAATAGAGATCCGCATCCTTCATAACGAAACGCAGCCGAACCGGTTTCCTCGAGAGCTGCCCCAGATCCGGGCGGCCTTCCCACGTGACGCGACGTTCGATCTCGTCCCCGATGATCTCCCGGCACTCGGACAGGGAGAATCCGGGGACGGGGCGGCCTTCCAGGTCCTGGACCTCCACTCGAAGACTTCCGGCCGCGCTCGTGGCATAGTTGATCACCAACTGTTCTCCTGAGAAGACCAGGGACCGGGTGAGCATCTCGCCTCCCTGGTAGGGAGCCCGAACCGAGCCGAATCCGTCCAGGCGCAGGGTCAGACGCTCGATGTGCCAGGAAGGCTGGGCATAATGCCGGCTCACGAAGAACGACATTTCCGCGGGTCCCGTCTGCACCACGCCCCGGAGAGGAAAGTTGGTTCGGGAGACCCAGTTCTCCGGTCCCGGTCCAGGCCGCACCAGGGCCTCCAGGAAGGTCCGGTCAAACCGGGTGGTCCCGGGCCGGGTCGTCAAGAGGACTCCGTCGGAACAGTCCTTGTAGTAGGCATGGCCCCCTTGCGACGCCACCTGCATCCGGCCGAGCTGGGCGTCGGTCACGACGCGCCGGCCCCTCATGAAACGGGCGGCCAGACCCACGTAGAGATGGGGGGCTCGAAAGTAGGGCTCCGTGTTGTTGGTGTACAGGTGATGGGAGGGCACCACGGTCCCGGTATCGCTGTAGGTCATCCCCTGCGGCTCGGACCAGTGGATCAGATCCCGGGAGGTGGCACGCTGAATGGACCGGAGTCCTGACGAAGAAGAGCTGTTTGGGCGCTTTACCATGTAGCGGAAATAGCAGACGTAGAGTCCCTCCGTCTGCGACCAGAAGACGTAGTTGGAGGCATCGAAGGCGTTGCGGATTCCGGTTGCGATGATGGGTTCCTCGCGTAGCCGCCGCCACTGGAACCAGTCTTTGGAACCGTACAGGTAGACGTGCATGAGGAATGGTTCCTTGGACTGGAGGACGGCGCGGATTCCCTTCACACGCTCGGCGGCCGGCACGCCGGGACGGGCGTCGATGAAAGGGAAAAGGTAGTGGACCGGGCGGCGACCGGTCTCGTCGACCACGGCCACCGCGTTGTTCTCCCGGGTGCCATTCACCTCCAGCAGCCCCAGACTGGGTTTCTCCCAGCGGACACCGTCTCGGCTCTCGGCGTAGCAGAGGGCGACGGATCCGTCTTCGGACCATCCCCGGTAGAACATGCGATAGACGCCGCCGTCGTGGATCACCTGGAAACCGAAGTTGTGGGGACCCTCCCACGGCCGATCCGCCTTCAGGACGGTTTCCGCCGGCCGGGGGTGTCCCAGCATCAGGCGCGCTCCGTCCAGCCGATCGATCAGGTGGTGATCGACGAAAAGTTCCAGTCGGGAGCCGATGTCAATTGGCTCCCCGGATTCGTCCCGCTCCGCGGCGGATACCGCACTCAGAGGGAGCGCCAGGAAGGCCGCCGTGAGAGCCGAGAGTCTCATTTTCATCGTCTGTCCTCCACATTAATGGGACCTGGAGTATCCAAATCGGTGTCCCCCGGTCAGTCCTGCCGGTCCTCAAGCCTCTCCATTATGCTCTGAAACCTCTCGGTGGTCCGCCGCTGATTCTCGTTGCGTTGGGACACCGGCATGGGGTCGGCTTCCAGCACGTCGGATTCGATGTCGTAGAGTTTTCCGAATCGGCGCCTCGCATCCCCGTCCCACGTCTCATTTCCGGCCCGGGGTAATCCAAAGGATCGACACGGTGGTCACCATGGCGAGGTAGATTCGCTGCCGGGCCTGCACGTGGAAGAATTGGCAGATTCTCGACGATTCTGTCAAGTAGAGCCGTAAAGCACCGGACTCCATTGACCCGGGTTCGGGCGTTGGAGCAATATTGCTGAGTTGTCCAAAATCCAAGATGTCCCCATGACGGATTTCCTTGATCCCGGCCAATCCTCAAGCAACGGCCGGATAACGGTGGAGGAGGAACCATGAACAATCAGTTGAAACGCCGACGTTTTCTCAGCACTGCGGGCCGCGCCGCGGCCGGTTTGGTGATTCTCCGCAACAGCCGTTCGGTCTGGGGCTACCCTGCCAACGAGAAGCTCAATGTCGCCGTTGTCGGGGCCGGCGGAATGGGGGGGTGGAACCTCGTTCACATCGCAGGGGAGAACGTGGAGTTCGGCTCTGGCATGAGGGTCAAGCCGGCCTCACGGCCGGAGATGACCGGCGAGAACATCGTGGCGCTCTGCGACGTGGACGAGAGGTCGGCGGCCGGCTCGACTCCAGGACGCCGGAATCCTCCAGGCGCCGCCTTCGCCCGCTATGGGCGAGCGAAGAAGTTCAACGATTACCGGAAGATGCTCGACGAGCTGGACCGGGAGATTGACGCCGTGGTGGTGAGCACGCCGAACCACAGCCACGCTCCGGCGAGTGTTGCGGCGATGCGGCGCGGGAAGCACGTTTACTGCGAAAAGCCGGGAGCCGATTCGGTCTACGAGGCCCGCATGCAGGCCAAGGTGGCTGCCGAGATGCAGGTGGCCACCCAATTGGGAACCCAGATGCACGCCACGGACAACCACCGCCGCATCGTCGAGCTGATCCGCGCCGGAGCCATCGGCGAGGTGGAGGGATGCCACATCTGGCTCCGATCGGGGCGCAGCGCCAGTGACCGCCCCACCGAGACTCCCCCCGTCCCCGAGGGACTTCACTGGGATCTTTTCCTGGGGCCGGCGCCATACCGCCCCTATCACCCCGTCTATTCCCGGGGGTGCGGCGGCAACTGGCATCGTTGGTGGGATTTCGGCTCCGGCAGTCTCGGCAACATGGGCTGCCACTACCTGACGCTGGCCTTCCGGGCTCTGGATCTTCGCTATCCGGTCTCGGTGGAGGCCGAAGGGCCGACGCCCCATCCTGAGACGACACCGGGACAGCTTCACGTCCGCTACCGGTTCCCGGCCCGCGGAGAGATGCCGCCGGTCACCGTGACCTGGACGCACGGCAGTCAGCCGCCGCCGGTTTTCGCGGAAAACGACTTCCCCAAGTGGGCTTGGGGCGTCTTCGTGGGTACCGAGGGAATGCTGCTGGCCAGCTACGGGCAGCGGATGCTCTGGCCGGAGAAAAAGTTTGCGGCCTTCGAGCCGCCCAAGCCGAGCCTCCCCCCGTCCATCGGTGCGGAGCTCGGCCGTCACGCTCCGTGGGTGGCTGCCTACAAGGCTCACCCGGAATGGCGGAGAACGGCTGAGGTGGGCCATCGCGCCGAGTGGATTGCCGCCTGCAAGACGGGGAGCCCGACGAGCGCAAACTTCGGCGATTCCGGCCCCATCTCGGAGGCGGTCATGTTGGGGAGCCTCGCCTACCGCACCGGAGTCAAACTCGACTGGGACGCGGACAATCTGCGGGTCGCCAACTCTCCGGAGGCCAATGCGCTGCTACGAAAAAAATACCGTTCCGGTTGGACGTTGTGATCTCTGCCGCCCGCACCGATTCAGTGGGAAAGCAGAACGATTGTTGAGTTTCTGAATAAAGGGGACAGCCTGTTTCTTCGAATGCCGATAGGATCTCCGGCGGCAGTGGCTCGTCAAAGTCATCCGAGATGTAAACACGGCCTTCCCATCCTCCAGGCTGGCGCTGAGCGACTCTTTGCCGCAGTGGACCCAGAAGCGCCAGGGGTTTTCCAGACTTGGCGATGATGATCTCCTCGCCTCCAGCAGCCCGATCGACGAGGCGAGAGAGGGATGATTTGGCTTCGTACAGATTGTAGACCGTTTCAGGCATCTTGAACTCCAATGTTGGTCAGACTTGGTCAAGCATATGCCGCCGGATTCTTGTCCGTCAATGCCGCTACCGGTCCGGTCGACGATGACGCCGGCTCGAATTGACGCCAAGCTAAAAATGTTGTGTGATTCTGCGCGTCCAACAACCTGCGGCGGCCGTCGGCGCCGGGTCAGGTTGGCAAGTTCCATCAAGGAATCGATCGAGGAGAAGATTCATGAAGAAAGCTCTCGTCATTGCAGTAGTTCTGTTGACACAGTTCTCGTTGGAGGCCCAGCAGGATCTCCGCGGGACCGCCGAGTTGACCTTGAAAGGGAAAAAGGTCTCCATCGAGTATGGACGTCCCTCGCTCCGGGGCCGCGACATGCTGGGCATGGCGAAGCCGGAAATGGTCTGGCGCATGGGCATGAACGCGCCTACGACCATGAAGACGGAAGCGAATCTCGTGTCCGGCGGGGTCTCGATTCCCGCAGGCGAGTACAAGCTGCAGGCCAAGTGCACCGGCCCCGACCAATGGGAGATGCTCTTGAATGGCGGCGAGGCCGTGGTTCCACTCAAGACGGAGATTGTCGACGCCAACGTGGAGACTTTCACCATCTACCTCCTCCAGAGCAGGTACGGGCAGGACACCGGAGGGGCCAGACTAAGGGCGGACTGGGGCAACAAGAGGTTGACGGCGGAATTCAAGGTTTCAGACTGAACGGAATTGCCGGGCGGCTCTCGGGCCCGATGGATTCTCCGGATCAGGCCTGGTTTGCGGGAAGATCCGGGATCAGAATCCCGAACCCTCGCGCATGGCGCCCGGCGCCTGCGGTTCGATGACCCCGCAAGCCAGGGATGCGACGGTCTCACCTCCGGCCGTCATGATGACCACCGAGCGGCCGACCACGGATCGAGGACCCTCCGACAGGGCGATCTGGTGCACGTCGGTCATGAAGTGGGCCATGCCGCTCTCGTCGGCTTCGATCTCGCCCAATTGACCGGCGGGAGTCTCCGAACCGGATCCTTCCGGGTCGAAGATCGCGCCCGTGCTCGTCCCGTCCCCTGAACTGCAGTCTCCCATCTCGTGCACGTGCAGGCTGTATCGGCCCGGCTGCAGCCCGGTCACGTGAGCCATGACGTGAATTCCACCGCCCATCTCCTCGAAGGCGACGATTCCCTCGGTGTCGTTTCCTTCGGTGGGATGGAGGATCGCGGCCGCGGCCAAGCCGGGATCGGCCTCCGCTACCGCTTCAGACTCTGTCGAGACGCCCTCGTCTGGCACCGGTCCACAGGACAGAGCCAGGAAAACCATCCAGACCGGCACGACACCGCTTCGCACTGTTCTCTTCATGACGACACTCTCCATCCTTGTTTGGGTTGCCCACCGTTCCGCATTTCTCGCCGGTTCGCCGAGCGCATGATCATCATCAGTCCACTAACGATATTCTATCGAAGTCTCCGGAGGGCCGACTGTGCCGGAAACGGGCCGAAAGCGAATTCTCGATGCGATCATCGCGCCCCGAGATGGGAGTCGCCGGCCGGTGATCCGGCAGCGGCGGCAGGCAGCGGCATTCATGAAGCCGAGACCGGCGAATCGTACAGGTCCAATACCTTCCTGGCATCGCTCTGGACCTTCTCGATCAACTCGGGAGGGCTCAAAGGGCGGGCGTGAGGGGCAAATCGCAGAATCAGGCGGGAAGGGAACTCCAGCGTCTCACTCTCCAGGGTAAGGACCACCCCCCCATCCTTCACTGGTTCGACCGAATCCCCCCATTGCTCCTTGATCCAGGGCGCCACGTCCGCGTCGAAATAGACCCGGATCTCGCGATCGCCGGGAAACCGCAGGAAGTTGTTTCGGTCTTGGCGCACGTCCACACCCTCGGGGAGAGAGAATGAGTCGTTCAACAGGTCGACGGCCAGGACCCGATCGAACTTGAAGGTCCGAACGTCACGCCGGAGTTCGCAGTAGCCCTCCATATACCAGTAGCCCAGACGTTTCATGAGGTAGTAGGGGTGAACGTTGCGGCTCAAGGTCTCGTCCCGGGTCAACGAGTAGTAGTCGATCCGCACCTTGAGCTGGTCCTCGACGGCTTGGCGCAAGAGCGCAAAGTGTTCCGAGACGGGTCGGGACGGCCGGTCGACGACGACTCGATTCTCGATCCGGGAACGGGAGTCCTCGGAGCGGGCAATGGCCTGGCGGATTTTTCTCTTCAGGGACTGGACGGCTTCGGGATCCACTTCCGGGTCCAGCAACTGGAGAGAGACCAGCAATGCCACCGCTTCGGACCGGGTAAAGCGAAGAGGGCGGTTCAACATCTGGTCGTACTCGATGAAGACACGCCGGTCCTCAACGTAGATGTCCACGTAGTCGTCGGGCCGAAACGGAGGCTTGCCGATCAGGAGCATGAACTCCAGTTCCTTCAACAGGTCCGGGGGGCGCATCTCCACCTTTCTGGCCAGATCGTCCAACCAGATTCCCTGGTTCTGGGAGACGTAGCTCATGATCAGGAGTATGCGGTTGATTCGGTCGGCGACGTTCATAACAGATTCCGGAGAGTCCGGTGAATCTGGTTTCGAATCTCCACCGGAGTCAGAACCCGGGCATCGGTTTTCAGTTCCAGAATCCAGGCGACGAAACCGGACCGGTTGGTCACCTCGATATCGAAGCGGTTCCCGCCCTTGGGGACGGCGCGAGTCAACTGGGGGAGCAATTCGGGAAGGCGGTGTTCGGAAATCTCCACCGACACCCGAACCGGCTCGTGGATGGCCAGTTCCCAGGGTTGCTGGTTCTGGTATGGCTTCAGGGTGAATCCACTGGGAATCTTGTAGTCGGGACTCCCTGGGCGCCTCCGATTGACGGAGACATCGCTCATGCGGCCGAGGACGAAGCATCGAAGTCCCTGCCGCAGGTGGTCCCAACCCACGAGCGTCCAGTGGCCCCTCCTCAAGATCAGACCATACGGATCGACCTTGCGCCGGGTCGTCTCGCGCGTGGAGAAGGCGTAGTACTCGATCTCGATGCTCTTCTTCCGCTCCAAGGCCTCCCGGATCTGATGCACCAGGTTCGGCCATTTGCCGGTTTTTCCCCCGTTGGGAAAGGAGATCTTCAATTCGGGAGGCGGAGGGGTCACCTGACTGACGCTGATGATCTTGTACAGGGCCGATTTCAGTTGAGCCTGGTAGGGAAAGTTTGAATTGTCCCGGACGGCATTCGCGGAGAGCATCAGCAAGGAGGACTCGGTGGGATCGAACTCGATTTCACGAAGGAAGAGTTTGTCCTCCCGGATGATGTAGCCGTCTTTCGACACTTCGGCTCCGCTCTTGTAGTCGATGGGAATCCCCAAGGAGATGAGCTCGGCCTTGTCGCGCTCGAACTTTCGCTGATTCGACTCCTCGACCCCCCGGGAATAGTCGTCGGGGAAGTGGTTCTTGATCTCTCTCCAGGAAACCGGGTCGCTGGAGTTGAGGAGGTAGGTGATCAGATCCAGAAGACGTTCCGTGCGGTTCACTGCGCGGTATTCTAACAGTCTGAGACGTGACTCGACACCGCATTTGCCGGGGTGGGGAATCTGGGGAGGGACTGAAGAGAGGGCCAGGGAGGAAGGGACTCGCACGCCGGGCGACACGTCTCTGTCGGCGCCCGGAAGGACGCTGCTTCCGGGTCGGCGCCTGAAAGACGCCGCTCCTCGCCGCTCCTTGCTTGACCTGGATTCTTTTTCGGTTAAATTGGATAGCGTCTACGTGGGAGGAGATCATGACCTTCGTCATCGCTGAGCCCTGTATCGGAACCAAGGACACGGCCTGCGTGGATTCCTGTCCGGTCGATTGCATCCATCCCCGCGCCGACGAAGCCGAGTTCGTCGATGCCACCATGCTCTATATCGACCCGGTGGAGTGCATCGACTGCGGCGCCTGTGTGCCCGAGTGTCCGGTTGAGGCCATCTTTCCGGACGACGAAGTTCCCGAGCAGTGGGAACACTATCTCGAGATCAACGCCGAGTGGTACGAAGAGACCGGTTACAACCGCTGAAACCGCTCGCATGCCCTGGCCCCAACTTCCGGTTCCCCCCCACTTCGATTCTGAACGGGTCGATCAGGTCTGGCGCGTCCCTTATCAGGAGAGGGCCCGGGAAGCAGGGGAGTGGAGAGCTCGCTACGGCGTCACGCCTGCCGCTCAGGACCCGATTCGCGTCTGCCTGGTGGCCGTGGACGTGCAGAACACCTTCTGTATTCCGGAATTCGAACTCTTCGTGGCGGGAGCATCCGGACGCGCGGCGGTGGAGGACAATCAGCGTCTTTGCCGGTTTCTCTATCGAAATCTGGGTGTCATCACCCGGATCTGTCCAACCTTGGACACGCACCGGCCGGTGCAGATCTTCCATCCCCTGTTTCTGATCAACGAGGCCGGAGAGCACCCCGATCCGTACACCGTCATCTCGCCTGAGGACGTGCGCGGAGGAGTTTGGAGAATCAATCCGGTCGCCTGCTCCCAGATCGGCATGGATCCGGAAACCGGCCAAGCTCATCTGCTCCATTATGTGAGCCGTCTGCAGGAGGAAGGGCACTACCAGCTCACCGTTTGGCCCTACCATGGCATGTTGGGCGGGATCGGTCATGCCCTGGTGTCGTCCCTGGAGGAGGCCGTCTTCTTTCACAGCGTCTGCCGCCAGAGCCAGCCCGATTTCCAGGTCAAGGGAGACTCGCCCTTGACGGAGCACTATTCGGTTCTGGGTCCGGAAGTGATGGAAAGCGTCGACGGTGCTCCCATCGGCGTGAAAAACCGGACCTTGTTGGAGTCGCTCATGAGCTGCGACGTGGTGATCGTGGCGGGACAGGCCAAGAGCCATTGCGTGGCCTGGACCGTTGATCATCTCCTGGAAGAGTGCTCGGGTGGTCGGGCGGATTTCGCCGAGAGGGTCTACCTGCTGGAGGATTGCACTTCGCCGGTGGTGGTGCCCGGCGTCGTCGACTACACGGACGACGCCACAGCCGCCTTCCGCCGGTTCGCCGACGCCGGAATGCATGTGGTCCGGTCCACCGACCCCGTCGAATCGTGGCCTGGGATTCCGTGATTCCCGCCGCCGGCTGAGATGCTCTTCAACAGCTTCCATTACATCCTTTTCTTCCTGCTGGTCCTCCTGGTCACCGACTCGGTCCGCAGGCGCCGATTCCAGCACGCTTTCCTGCTTCTGGCCAGCTACTACTTCTACTGGGTGTCGTCCACGTGGTTCGTTCTCCTGCTCCTCTATTCCAGCACCCTGGATTTCTACTTGGGGCGTGCCATCGGCAATGCGAAGAGCCTGCGGGCGCGCCGCATTTACCTGGCCTGCAGCATCGCCGGCAACCTGGGGGTCCTGGCCTACTTCAAATACACAAACTTCGCCCTCTCCAGCCTGGAAGCGCTGTTCGGGAGCCTGGGTTTCGGCATGCGCCTATCCGGATGGGAGATCTTTCTGCCCATCGGCATCTCCTTCTACACCTTCCAGAGCATGAGCTACACGCTCGACATCTACTTCGGCAAGTTGAAGCCGGTGAATTCCATCGGATCGTTCGCCCTCTATGTCTCCTTCTTTCCCCAATTGGTGGCGGGCCCCATTGTCCGGGCACGCCATTTTCTGCCGCAGCTCGCCCGGATGCCCATGGTCAATTGGGACCAGCTCCGTTTCGGATCGACGCTGATCCTCTACGGGCTCGTCAAGAAGGTGTGTGTCGCGGACAACCTGTCGGGATTCGTCGAAGCGGTCTTCCACGGGGATCTGACCCAGGATTCCCTCCTGGTGTTTCTGGGCATCGCCGCTTTCGCCATTCAGATCTACTGCGACTTCTCGGGATACACCGACATCGCCATCGGTTCGGCCCGGGTCATGGGCTTTCGCTTCCCCGACAATTTCGACTTTCCCTACTTCTCCCGGAACATCACCGAGTTCTGGAAACGGTGGCACATCAGCCTTTCCAGCTGGCTCCGGGACTATCTCTACATTCCCCTGGGCGGGAACCGGAAGGGCCGGCGGCGGCAACTGGTGAACTTGCTGGTGACCATGCTCCTGGGTGGACTCTGGCATGGCGCCGCGTGGCACTTCGTGCTCTGGGGCCTGTATCAGGGGATTCTTCTCATCCTCCACAAGGTCCTGATCTGGCGGCGGCCGGCATCCGGGTCCCGGATTTGGGACCCTCTGAAGATCCTGGGGACCTTCTACCTCACCTGCATCGGCTGGCTGATCTTCGTTCTCTCGGATCTGGGCAAGCTGTCTTTCTACGTCAAGAAGATGCTCTTTTGGGATTTCGACACGGCCGGCCTGCCGGCGTTGATCGACAGCCACCCCTTGGCCCTCTCCCTGATCGCGGCGTTCGCCTTGATCCACCTCCTCAGCTATCGCATGGGCCGCCTGTCACGCCGGCTGGCGTCGTCGCGATCCTTGAACTGGAGCTGGATCATGTTGGGAGGACTGCTGGTGCTCTATCTGTTTGCCGGGGGGCAGGCGAGTTTCATCTACTTCCAGTTCTGACGGGGTTGAGCAACCGGATATAATCCGATTCGGGCGAAGGAGCCGTATGGTTGAAGATCCGTTGGCGAGGGCAGTCAGAGGCCGGAACCGGGACCTGCCCGGCCTTGCCAAGCGCCTTCTCAAAATACTCCTGGGTCTGGTGCTGACCCTGATCGCGGCCGACTTCATTCTGTTGGAGATGAATCGGAGGCTGCTGGTCCTTCCCCAGTTCGACATGGAGCTCCTGCCTTACCATGACCCCCGGGTGACGCGGCGAAACGCTTTGGTCAAGGCCTATCCCACCCCTCCCAAGGTCATCTTCACCGGAGACTCCCGCACCAAGAATGGAATCGTCCCCGAAGTGGTGGCCCGCACCCTGGGAGTCCCCCACCAGGCACTGTTCAACTTCGGCACCGGTTCGCAAGTGGCCCGTTTCGCCCGGGAGGCGTTTATTCCCCACCTCATTGACATCGAGGTCCGCCCCGAATTCGTGGTTTTCGGGGTGAGTCCCGACTGGCCTCTGCAGAAGCGCAAGCTCTGGGACCTGATCGACCGTTACCGGGAGTCCCTGGCCTATCGGCTGGAACACGCGCCAGCCTCGGGCGGCGATCCCGTTGAGGGTTTCATCTCCCGCTTCCTCTCCTACCGCCTCTCCCTGTATCGCTACCGGCGAGACCTGATCGAGCAGGAGCTGCTTCCCGATCTTCGCTGCTGGTTCCTGGAAGACTGCTACCGGGATGCGGGGAACCCCCGGATCACTCCAGCACACTTCAAGGATCTGGAGCGGCGGTCCGGTTTCAAAACCGCCTGCGGCTGGGGTCCCCAACCCTATGACGGCCACACCGACGGGGAGTTTTCCGGACGCGCCCGTTTCGACGAGGAGACTCCCTTGGACGAGGAAAACCTGCTGGGGCTGTTTGAGGCATGCCGCAGCCAGGGGATCACTCCCCTTCTTCTCATCATGCCGGTCCACGACACCTTCCGCCGGGTCCACGATCCGGTCATGTCCCGGAACCAGGCCCGGCTGGAGGAATTGGCGGCCCAAGAGAAGGTGGAAATCCTCCGCGCCAGGAACGACTACCGCGATCCGGGCCTGTTCGTGGACGGACATCACCTTTCTCATCGGGGCGCCGTCTGCTTCAGTGCGGACCTGGCCCGGGCTCTGTCCCCTCATCTGACCGGCTCCCGCCGGATCCGGTCCAGGCAGCAGACCTCAGCCGAAGATCTGGTGAAGTGGATCTACGATCTCAACCCGGAGATCGAGACTCTCTGGGGCCGGAGCGTAGACGAGGTTCTGAGCCGCGATGGCCATCGCCTCACAGCCGGAACCCGTTCGTCGGCGCCGAACCATTGATTCCCGGCGTTCTGCTATCATCCTTGGATTGCAATTCCACCCAGATTGATCGACAAGGGTCCGAAACCGTTGAGAGTCAACGACATGGGTGTAAGAGGGGGCGAGCATCGTGAGCAGGGACTTTGCGGCTTCCAGACGGCGGCCCCGCGTGGCGGTCACCATGGGAGATCCGGCCGGGATCGGGCCTGAGATCTGTCTGCGGCTGCTGGCCGACCCCCGAGTGGTGTCGCGCTGCGTCCCGGTCGTGTTCGGAAACGCGGAGGTGCTGGCCCGTGTCGCCCACGCCTGCCGGCTCCCCGGACCGGATCGGATCGTGACCGAGGGCCAAGCGCTCTTGGATCTTTCCGAGTCCTCTCCCGCCGTGGTGGATCTGGGAGGTCAGGAGGCTTATCGAATTCTCCCGGGCCGGATCCAGGCATTGTGCGGCCGCGCCGCCTTTCGTTATCTGGAGGCAGCCACCACCAGGACCCTGAACGGGGAATTCGCGGCCCTGGCCACGGGTCCCATCAACAAGCGGGCCCTGCAAGCCGGCGGAATCCCATTTTCCGGGCATACCGATTACCTGGCCGCGGCCACCGGATCTCCCGCCGTCTACATGATGCTGGCTTCGGACGAGTTGCGGGTCAGCATGGTCACGGGCCACGTCGGCGTCGAACGGGTCGCCCGGGAACTTACGACGGCCCGGGTTCTGGAGGCCATACGGCTCACTCGGGATGCGGTGGTGAAGCTGCACGGCGAGGCGCCGCGGCTGGCAGTTTCAGGCCTCAATCCCCACGCGGGGGAGGGCGGGCTCTTCGGTTCCGGCGAGGAGGAGCGTGTCATCCGTCCCGCGGTTGAGGCGGCCCGCCGGGAGGGAATGGAGGTGGAGGGCCCCTTGCCGGCCGACACGCTTTTCGTGCCCTCGGTCCGTTCGCGATACCAGGCCATCGTGACCATGTATCACGATCAGGGCCACGTTCCCTTCAAGATGATCTCCTTCGACCGGGGCATTCACATGACCCTCGGCCTTCCCCTGGTGCGCACCTCGGTGGCGCACGGAACCGCCTTCGACATTGCGTGGACCGGACGAGCCAATCCCCAGAGCCTGATTCAGGCCGTTCTTTGGGCCGGAAAGCTGGCCCAGAGGACGCGGACGGTCCACAGCCGAACCGTCGCACGCCGGGCCGGGTGAGGAAAGATGGAGATTCCGAGGCCGTGCCGGCCCCCGGTTCACCGGCGCCAAGGCGGCATCAGGGTCGGTTGATTCGCGAATCGCTTCATGGCAATGGCCAACGTTGCTCCCGCGCCCGGTCCCAGCCGAACTCGAAAGAACGGACCGTCGATGCGGGTCTTCTCTTCCTTGACCGTCACGCTCAGGCACTGGTGCTCTCCATAGGAGCCCCCCTGTACGACGACGGTTCTCGGCTCGAGCTGATTGATGTTGACCAATGTGACGGTGGTCTTGTCCGGGGTCATCTCCGTCACCAGGGCCGCCACGTCTTGGGGAATGCCGGGCCGTCTCCGGTCCGGGTCGAAGTAACGCAGCCGGGCATGGAGCAGGCTCCCCAGGTGACCGATCCGTTTCCGGTGTTCCAGGCCGCGATTGATGTAGTCCTGGGCGTCCTTCACCAGGGTGAGGCGGAAACGGGTTTCGTGCGCCAGGTGATTCAGGGCCCCAAGCATGAGATGGACCAGGGATCCGACCCGTGCCGGACTGAACCTCATGGGATCGTCGGCCAACCGGGTATCGGGAGTGGTTTCGTCCCGGCCCATGGCCTCGATCTTGTCCCGGATGGTGACGAAGTCGTCCTGCATCGCCCGCTCGGGATAGTCCGGATCGTTCCCCTCCACGAAATCCAGCCAGCCTCGCCTCGGTAGGAGCGCGCGCTCCTTTTTCTCCATCAGGAAGTAGAACAGGTCCAATGCGCCCTCGGAGTATTTTTGAGTCCGGTAGGCGTACCAGCCCTGATCGCCGTACATTTGGGGATAAACTGTCTGGCCGTCCACCACCTTGGAGTTGGCGTTGACCGCATCCATCTGTCGCCGCCAGGCGTCCAGGTACTTGCGGTCGCCCGTCAGAAGGAACGCGTTGGTCAAACCCACGAGGCCATACTCGTGCTGGTTGCGGTTGACGTAGGTGGTGGTGTCGGGCACCCGGGTCGTGAACCCCCATCCGTAGGCTCCGTCGTACCACTTGCCGTTCTTGCCCCCGATCGTGCCGTCCAGTCCCACCTTGGAGGGAATGATCCCGCCGTTGGCCTCCATCCTCTCCATCCAGGCGTCGACGTACTCCAGCACCCACTTCTTGTATTTCTCCTCGTGGCTCAGCATGTAGGCTTGGGTAGCCAGGCTGGTGGACAACAGGTTCAAGGGGTGGTCGCCGACGATGTCGGTGTAGTCTTCGAAGTGCTCCAGCATGAGCTGATAGTTCTTTTCGCTGTGGAGCGGCTGGAAGCGGTTCTCGATCTCGATGGGGTCTCCGGCCCAGTCCTCAGGCCTCGCGTCCCGCAGCAGCGGA
Organism: Acidobacteriota bacterium; assembly: GCA_965231825.1. Classification (GTDB taxonomy): domain Bacteria; phylum Acidobacteriota; class UBA6911; order RPQK01; family JAJDTT01; genus JAJDTT01. The sequence goes on from OZ246889.1 coordinate 2,460,025, forward strand.
CCGCGGCTCCCGTTGAACAGACTTCGGATGATCTTGTGCTCGGGATCGTAGTTGGGTGCGCCAGGGTCCTCGTTCATGTAGAAACCGGCAAAGCGGCGCATGCGCCGCTGGAAGAGGACATCTTCCGGGGCGGAGAGCGCCTGCTGCTCCAGGACCACCAGGCCTTCACCGATGTGGATCCAGTCCATCTTGGTGTGGAATTCCTTGAAGTACATGCCGTCGTGGGCGAACTCCACGTCGGTGGTCTTGGCCAGGGTGTATTGCCGCAGGTGTCCCTCCCACGCCTTCTTGTACATGTGCAGGACATCGTCGGAGGCTCCCAGAGAATGAAGGATGGGCCAGTCCCGGAGGTTCTCGATGGCGTCGTCGGGACCGTCGAGGGCGCCCCATCGCTCGGTGCAGATCAGGAATCCCCGGTCATCGAAGTATTTCTCGTAGAATTTCCTGCAAGCCGCCGCCTGGGTGCGCAGCAACTCCCGCTGCATCACCGCCCAGCCGGGGGGCGGCATGGAACTGTCGACCGCGATCTCCACGCCCGCCAGCAGGGGGCAACCCGCCAGGATCAGAATGACTAATAGTCTCGTCATCATGTGATTCATTGCTCTCTTCATTCCTTTGTCCAACTCTCGTCTTTGACCCGGGAACTCCATGCCGGCCAGTCTCTGGACGCAGTCGGCCATAGTATGGAGAATAATGGCCATGCAGGTCACCCTCCGAGCGATGTTCACTCTATTTCTGGTTGTTTCGTTACAGGGCGCCGGCGGCCGCGACGTGCGTGACGTGGGCACCGACCTCCAACTCTTCGTGGACGACTGGCTGGTGGATTCGCTGGACGGCGTTTACCGGCAGCTGCACCGGCCCCGCGCCGCGGAGGTGGCGATCCAACTGGACCGCGCCTGGGAGGGGCTCTACCTGTACGATCCCAGCGTCATGAAGGAAGGTTCGCTCTACCGGATGTGGTACCGGGGGGGCGGACCGTCGAGGCCCCACCTCTGGGCCTATGCCGAGAGTGTCGACGGCATCCACTGGGTCAAGCCGGAACTGAACCTCATCGAGTTCAAGGGCTCCAAGAGAAACAACCTGGTCTGGCCGGTCCCGGGGGCGACCTGTTCCACCCTCGCCATCTTCAAGGACCCCAACCCGGAGACGCCGCCGGACGAGCGCTACAAGTCCATCTGCACCGGCAAGGAGCCGGGCGCCGACCACGACCGGCCCGTCATCTTCGGCCTGGTCTCTCCCGACGGGCTTCGATGGCGCTTGATCCGGGAGCGGAAGCTGCTGCAGCCGCCATGGGAGGACGGGGCGCTGGACTCGCACAACATCGGGCTCTGGGACCCGGGACGCGGACACTACGCCATCTATGCCCGGGGCTGGTACCGGCGGGGAAGCGTGCCGTACGGTTCCAAGACTGTCCGCAAGGAGCTCTACCACTTCACGGCCCAGTTGCCCTCGGGGACCGAGTTCACCGTGCCCAGGATCCGGGACATCCGGCGTTTCGTCTCCAAGGACTTCCTGAACTGGTCCGAGCCTGAGTACCTCCAGTACCGGAGCACGCCCGAAGAGCATCTCTACAAGAACGCCGCCGTTCCCTACTATCGACGGCCCGACCTCATGGTCATGTTTCCCAAGCGGTTCCTGCCCGAGCGGGTCTTCGACCCGGATTGGCCCCACGTCTACATGGATCCCACAGGAAACGAGCCCGACTGCTCCAGCATGGAGGTGCCCGGCATCACCTGGATCTATGGTTGCGCCGGCCTTTCGGACATCGTCTTCATGTTCAGCCGGGACGGCATCCGGTTCACGCATTTTCAGGAGGCCTTCATCCGTCCCGGCCGGGATATCCGGAACTGGCACGGCAGGGCCATCGAAGTGGGACCGACCCTGGTCCCCACCGGCGACGGCGAGATGTCCCTCTACTACGTGGAGAACTACGGAACCCAGTCGGTCAAGATCCGGCGCGGCGTGCTGCGGGAAGACGGATTCGTCTCTCTGCAGGGCAACTTTCAGGGTGGAACCGTCCGGACCCGGCCCTTCCGCTTCTCAGGCTCCCGGCTCACGTTGAACTACTCCACCTCAGCCGCGGGGAGCCTCCGGGTCGAGATCCAGGACGAGCGGGGAGATCCCCTGGACGGCTACGGCCTGGACGATTGCAAGCTGATCTTCGGTGATGAACTGGAGCGGACCGTCAAGTGGAAGGGCGGCTCCGATCTGTCCGCCCTGGCCGGCCAGACCTTGCGAATGAAGATCGAGATCCGCGACGGCGACCTCTTCTCGTTGCAGTTTCATTAGGACCGCTGGGTCTCTCTACCAAATCTCAACGCTCCCGACGCGTTGAAAAATGTGGAAGGCGATCCCAGCATTAGTTTTCGAATTTGCCCTACTCGGATAAAGGAGCGCGCATTCAGAGTCTCAAAGCAATCTGCTCTTATGGCCACAACCTCAAGCCTGCTGAATAAAAATACGTCTTTGGTACTGCCAGTTCTTGTGGCCATACAATGCATTAAAAAGTTGTGCAGGATTACCGTGTGAGCCCAACGGATTTTAGAACGGTGGATTCTGCACGGGGACACGAATCACGAGTCGATCCCGCACTTCCTGATAGATTGGAATGTTGATGCCTTCCGCAACTTCCAACGTCACGATAAAGCCATACCGAATTGGCTCAATTATATCTCCGGCATCGGAACGACAGTTGATTCTAAGTGCAATGGCTTCTCCGTCTTGGAATGCTACGGCGCGATCACCCTCGAGAATCTCATGCTGAACTGTCCCTCTGCGGACTGCTCTGAAATCAGCACACAGTCTTTCGGGTGCAATCCTATTCTTGGGATCAAACCACAGGTGAGCGATCCGGTAGTTCTGGCGGGTGGTGCTCACGGGAGAGATCCATGCGAGAGTAATAGTTAGACGCCTCCGTTCGTTGACGGCCGAAAGACTTGGCGGGAGCGGGAAGGTGAATTCATCTCCCTCGCCGTCACCCAGTTCACCGAATCCAAGAACCGTAACTTTTTGCTCCGTGCAAGTCGCCACGCCATAAAGATCAGTTGAACCATAGCCCAATAGTCGTCCGAGATACTCCTTAAACGTGGGACTGTTGGTAGGGTTCTTTAGGGCGGCCTCGTATCTGGATTTTGCATCTGCCCAGTCTGCGCCGTGCACAAGCATTGCCTTTACTAGCACTACCTCGAAGGTGGACGGCACAAATTTGCCAGGTTGGAGCCGGAGTTGCCCGATTAGATCGAAAAAATGACTTGCGCCACGGGAAGCCAGAGCCGTCGCATCACTCGTGCCTCTCGTATGCACAGTTTCGTCCAACTGGCCAGAGCTGCCGGGAGCGGCAACACATTGGCCAGGAGGACTAAATGATGGTCTGTTTTGAAGAGTGGCTTTGTGATGAGTCGTTCCAAGTTTCTCGCTGAGGAGTTGTCTTCCACCTGCCAGTTGTAGATCAGGCTTGATTGCCCGCCTGTAGCCTGGGCCTTGGGCGCTATACACGCTCGGAAGACTATTTCCCACAAAGGGGTCGATCAGAGGGTTCGGAGAGGAGACCGAGGCATCCTTATGGATAGCTCCAATAGTAATACCGTTCAATGTCTCAGCTGGCGAAAGCAGACGTCTGTTTCGCGTGTCTGCAGCAAGGGCTTTCAAGACGGCAATCTCCAAACTATCCCGGCTTAGGCTACTCAGTTGCGACCTAGGAACATCTAGCTCAAGATCTTGATAGTGGTTTCCAGCGCTAACGATAAACAGAATTTGGTACTTCCATGAAAGCCAATCTAGGAGTCGTGCCCAGGAACTCATTTGAAGATAAAGGGGACGAGACGTATCGCATATTGATAGATTAATAATACGAATGGTAGGTGCCGACGGAATAGTTCCGTTTTCGGATTCGAACAATCTTCGAACCGCACGATGGATCAGATCAATTGGCAATACATCTTCAGGTATGGCTTCATGAAATTGATGGTTGAAGCCACGTAGTGGCTGCATGATCGGTCTTACATATAGCGGTGTTCGTAACGAATAACCACTCTCGTTGAGATCTCCATGGCATATTAGGGACGCCATAGCGGTACCATGTCGGCGCTCGTGAGCTTGGTATGTGGTCTCGTATCCATCCGGATCGTCGATAATTAAACGATCTTTTAGCAATTGGTGTCCCGCCAACGGTATCCCGTCGAACAAGGCTACGATAGGATCATCTCGTGGCAATCCAGCCCGCGTGTCGTGCGGTACTCCTTCGGCTTCTGATGTATCCTGAAATATGGGAATTGAACACTGCCCAACTGGTCGGAGATGCATGATCTCCTCACACTGAAGTAGTTTGATCGTCTGGAATGCTGCAGGTTGATCGATGATGTCTTGGATATGGCTTCTATGAATGCGTCCGAGTATCGCATGGTAAGCAATGTCAGAAATGACACATTGCTGGATCACTTTACCACCCATAGATTCTATTATCGTACGAAGCTGAGTCTCTGCAACTTTCCTTCTCTTAGCGTCGCTTCTAAACCATAGCTCAGCTTCGAATGGCACGACGTTCTGATCAGACTGCATACGATACTGCCAGTCTTCCATAACGCCTGTCTCACGAATCCGATCTTCGGCTCCCCAGGGTCGGATCGTGTGTAGGCGGGCAAAGGCATGCTTGAGCGGTGCCATACCATTCGGGAACTTTAGTTTGGGATTCTTCTTCCATTTCTTAAATAACCGGAACATTTCCCTTAATGCCCGCTGGTCGGTCATGACGAGAAATAATTGTCCTCTTAGCAGTTTGTCAGGAGTCTTTTTATCTTGAAATCCGTATTCTGGAGATATTTCCTCGAGTTCGTATTCTCCCAACCATTCTAAACCGGGAATTTTCGCGACCGCTTTGATGAAGTCTGTTATCGAGCCAATTGTCTCAAGAACGAGAACTTGTTCCGGTTGAAGGCCTAATGGATTGTCTTGGAGAGCAACACGTTTCTGGTCCAATGCCTCTTGAAGACGCCGCAATTGTGGTGCCAACCGCTCTGCCTGTCTTGACACGTTCGGAATTCTGAGGTTCCCGCCGCCGCCCCTCAGTTTGGCGCGATCGGCACGCACTGGCTCAGGAAAGACTAGAAGTGGATAGTCGGTCTCGGCCATGATTACGTTTGGGTTTGATGACGGATTGACTGATTGAGCGTGAAGCGTTTTTTCCAGTGCTGCAATCGTCGTTCAACAATTGTCCTGAGATCCGAATCCGGTTGATCCAACACGAATTTTCGAAGCACATCTGTTCCGAAGTCCTCGACCTCCGCAAAGCTCAACCCGTTTAGTCTCTGTGCGAGAACGCGCGGCGAAAGGCCGAGCGGGTGCCCCGTCCGTATTTGGAACCGCTTGAACCACTCCTCAACCTGACGTTGAGTGGGTTTTGGGAGCTCCAACCGTATTTGGAAACGGCGCCAGACAGCGCGGTCGAGGAGTTCGGGATGATTGCTTGCCGTCACAACAACTACATAGCTGGGAAGAGCATCGATTTGGAGTAACAGCGAACTCACGACGCGCTTGATTTCTCCGGTCTCGTGCAAATCACCACGTTCCTTTCCCACGGAGTCAAATTCGTCGAAGAACAACACGCAGCGACGTGATCTGGCATGCTCGAAGACCTGACTTATTCGTTGAGCCGTCTCACCTAGGTAACTTCCAATAACGGCTTCATAGCGGACTACCAAGAGTGGTGTGCTCAAAGCGTCAGCAAGTGCCTCAGCCAGCGTGGTCTTGCCGTTCCCGGGAGGTCCGGCCAGCAGAACACGGTTACGAGGTTCGAGATTGTACGACCTAAGAAGATCGGCGCGGTGCTGCTCGGCCACGAGCTCACGAATAGCTTCCTCAGCATGCTCGGGAAGGATAAGGTCTTCTACCCGCCGAACTGGCACAGTTTCGGTCAGAAGCGGTCCTACTGCCGAACGAGAGGGCTCGGGCGAGTGTGGGTAGCGTCCGTTGTCCGTCTGAAGTTGTGCAAGGAGTCGATCGGCTAAGATGTTATGATTCTTGGCGCGCTCATCCGCAGCTAGCGCTTCGACTGTTTTCCGAACCTTGCCCTGGTTGCCTTGCCTGCTGGCCCTTATCAAGTCCAGGATCAAGTCTGCTCGTGCCATCTGTGTCTCCTGTCTTTCTTCGTAGGAGGCTTCAGCGGTGCGTTACCACAAATATGCTATACCAATGCCGCCATCTCCATTGCCAAGAAATTTCGTACAAATTTGGCTAGACGACTACTTCGGATCCGGTGAAGAGAAGCGCGGGTCAAGCAAATTGCATCGTTGGGGTTGGTATTTCCCAAATCCATACCAACCGGCCGAAGCATGGGACATTCCTTGCGAAGGAAAAATCGTCTCGGGCCGAAACATGTCTGGCTGCTTCCTTCCCATTTCCGGTCTGTTCAAGACATCACCGACTCTCCGGGTACGTGGTTGGTGCTTCAGTCGAGATTGCTGGGTGCTAAGCACGGAGGTTTTCCATTGAGGAGGTGATGTCACTTCCGACTATGGACATTGTAGAATCAAAGACCGACTCTGCGTCAAATGGGTTCAATTGCAGGGTGATGCCTTTCAGCTGTTCGCAGCTCGCCAAATTATTCTTGCGCTCACCCAAAACCAGATTCTGTCCAAATCAGAGTTTCGGTCAAGGGTTATCCTGCGTGCCCTCTCCGCGAAACCCTGACCTTGAGGAATAACTTGCCTGGTACAAGGACTCCCTGATCTTGTCTGGACCCGAATATTTCCAGTACCGGAGCACCCCCGACGAGCATCTCTACAAGAACGCCGCCGTTCCCTACTATCGACGGCCCGACCTGATGGTCATGTTTCCCAAGCGGTTCCTGCCCGAGCGGGTCTTCGACCCGGATTGGCCCCACGTCTACATGGATCCCAGAGGAAACGAGCCCGACTGCTCCAGCATGGTGGTTCCCGGCATCACCTGGATCTACGGTTGCGCCGGCCTCTCGGACATCGTCTTCATGTTCAGCCGGGACGGCATCCGGTTCACGCATTTTCAGGAGGCCTTCATCCGTCCCGGCCGGGATATCCGGAACTGGCACGGCAGGGCCGTCGAAGTGGGTCCGACTCTAGTTTCCACCGGCGACCTCGTCTCGCCGCAGTTCCATTGGGCACCAAAAGGGGGAAATTATTGTCCCCCATTCTTCCGTTCTCCGGAGCGCTCATTTCTTCATGTTTCGTCCGGAGTTCGGCGGTTGGAAACCGCCACTTCCATCTTTTTTTGAAAATTTCGGTGAAAACCGGGTTTACATTCGTGATTGAGGGAACGGATTGACTACGCGTACACCGTCGTAATCCTGCTCGGTGCGCAGGTCTTCGGAATAAACGATTCGGCATCCGCACAGATGCGCCGCGCCAATGATGGAGCTGTCCCAATAGGACAGTCCGAAACGTGCGCGGATGATGAACGCTGCCCACATCACGTCGAGGGTGTTTGCCTGAACCGGGAATCGCTGCAGGGATTCGGTGAATGCCACCGCCTCGTCATGCGTCAGAGCTCCCGGACGCGAGGCTCGGGTGGACTGAACATAGAATTCCTGCAGGACTTGAACCGACAATACGAGATTTCTTCCCGCCAGCAGTTCGAGGGCCCGGCGCCGCTTGTCCGCATCGGCGGCGGCGGCACTGACCGCGTAAATCAGGATGTTCGTGTCAAGGAAGCGCATCGCAGTCGTGAAGCGCACCCCGGGAGAGGTTGTCGGCGGAGTTCAAGCCCCCTCCTCGAGAGCGAATGGACTCCAACGTCTCGTCCTGCAGCCGGCGCAGACGGTCGAATTGGGTCTCGGCGATGCGGCCTTGAACCAGTTCGACCAGGTAGGCGCGGACCAGTGCCGACACCGATGTTCCCGCTTCTGCAGCCTTGACCCGTGAGAGCCGGTAGGTTTCTTCGTCCACGGACACGGTTATATTTTTCATGGTGTTTCCACAGTTTCACAGTTTCCGTGATTCAGATTATACGAAATGATTCGTATCCTCGCATAGTCGAAGGAGTGAGCCTTGGTTTGGAGTGAAACCCCAATTTCATCGCCAGTGCGACTCGACGATCTGGGCTAGAAATTGTGCTTGGCCTCCGTGGCTGGGGTGGCGCACTTGAATGATCGTCCGCCGGTCGCCCAGGCGCCGTGCCGTTTTCGCCGCGTCGTTGCCGATGGCGACAAGCCGGCGTGGTTGCAGGAGCAGGATGAGTTCTAAGAGCAACTCCTCGCCGATTTTGCGCTCGTGAGCGGTGTGAGGCCGGTTGCTGAAGGGGATTCCCGGCTTGTGCGGATGCAGGGGGAAGACGTTCCACAAAAAAACCGGTGACTCGATTCGCGAGAGGGCCTTCCAGATGACGGTGGCGGTCTGCTCAGAGACTTTTTCGCCAATTGTCGGCCGCCGTATCGACAGTCCCCATCGTTCAGCGTGCTCGTGAAGGTGGACGTCGTCCGTGAAGGCGAGTCCCGTTCGCCGTCCGCCCCGATGACCGGGGTCGCGTCCGACCCACAGGGAATCGACTCCCCGATCTGCTGCCGCCTCGATCACCGATTGCAATGTCCGTGAGCGAAGTTCCGGCGCGTCATCGACGTCGTGCCGTACGCAACGTTCCGAATACGGATTGAAGGTGTGCTCAAGACTCAGCCCGCGCAACGCCTCCACGAACTGAAGCGGCGTCACGGCGTCCCGGCTCCTTCTCCGAGGATGGCAAGACACCGGTCGCAGGCATACGGTCGGCCCCGGCGCTGCCCGGTGATCTCCCTCGCGATACCCTGTGTAACCAGCAGATTCATCAAATTACAATAATACGGACCGTGGCCTCGGTATCGAGTTCGTGGGCGGCGACCGCTGTGGGAATTGTCTTCCCGGTCCGGAATAGAGGGTGTCGAAGGAATGGGGTTTTGGGCAGGCGGGGCGGACGGTAGCGGGTGGCCGCCGACCGGTCGATCGGCGGCCACCGCGATTGGAATCAGAGTCTCCCGCGGGAGCGGTGCCGGCGGGGGCCACCCCACCGTCCTCTCCGATCGCGAAACTTCTCGAGTTTTTCCTGTTGTTCCTCGGTCAGCACCGCCGCAAAGGACTCGCGGGCCGATTCCCGCGCGTTCTGGATCTGCTGCCTGACGTCCCGCCCCTGGATGACGAGTTCACCGACCTTGGCCGGGGAAGACTCCTCCTGCTTCAGTTGCTCCTGCATCCGGGTTCGAATGCCGGCGCCCTTCTCCCGGAGTGAAGCCATCGTGGCTCGGTGGCTCTCGCGGAGCTTCTTGACCTCGGCCATCTGCTCCTCGGTCAGTCCGAGCCGCTGCAAGGCGCGGTTCGGAGGAACGGCGAACTCCCGGCGGGCCCTGTGCCCGCGCCCTTTCCGGATCTTCTCCTTTTGCTCGGCTGTCAGCAGGGCGGCGAAGGATTTTCGCATGGATTGCCGGGCCTGCCGGATCTCCTGCCGAACCTTGCGGCCCTCGATGACGAGTTCTCCGACCTTGGCCGAGGAGGATTCCTCCATCCCCAGTTGCTCCTGAAGCTGGGTTCGGATGCCGGCGCCCTTCTCTCGGAGAGAGGATATGGTGGCCTTGTGGCTCTCGCGGAGCTTCTTGACCTCGGCCTTCTGCTCCTCGGTCAACCCAAGCCGCTGCAGAGCCCGGTCGGGAGGGAGGCCGCCCCGTCCGAAAGCCCTGCGCCCGGGGCCGCCCTGTTGAGTGTGGAGAGCGGCCAGAGTGCCTCCTAGAAGGGTGATTCCCAGCAGCCCGACGATCCAGAATTTCGGTTGTTTCATGCTCATGACGTGACTCGCTCCTTCCATGGGTTACGCGCCCGCCCCCCTATGAGGCTTCGGCGCCGTTTCCCGACGTCCGCCCTTTGGTCTCTCCTCGCTACACACATCCATATGGAACGAACGAGCGGCGTGGATGTTTCAACCTTCCTCTCCGGCGTCAAATTGACTCACGTCCGGCTTAATCACTAAAATCGACCGGGAACACACGGCATCTCTCAGGGGTTTGATCACAGTGAAATTCGGCAGAACAGGCGTAGGCATTGCGGCACGGCCGTTCGCACCGATGTGCCTCTCTACCGCCCTGTGGGTGGCTCTTTGGGCGCTGTCGAGCATTCCCGCCGGCGCCGCAACTCTTCCCGAGCCGACGCTGTCCTCCGTGTTTCCCCTGGGAGGACGTCCCGATTCCCAGGTTCGAGTCGCGGTTCGGGGCAAGCATCTGGCTTCGGCCCGAGCGGTCTGGTTCGACTCCCCGGGTCTGACCGCCGAGATTGTGAGCTGTGAGGCGGAGGGTGGGGATTCGGCCGAAGCGAAGCCGTCAGCCGATTCCCAGGCCGACCTGTTGACGCTCCGGGTCCGAATCGCTTCCGGCGAGAAGCCGGGAGAACGACGTTTGCGCGTCGTGACTCCCGGAGGGCTGTCCAACTCGCTCTCCATTTGGGTGCATCGGGAACCGGCTCAGTTGGAATCGGAAGGCGCCCACGAGCTCCCGGACGGAGCCGAAGCGTTGAACCCGTATCCCCTGGTCGTCCACGGCCGGTTCACCCGCGTGGGCGAAGTGGACGACTATTCGTTCGAGGCGCCTGCCGGCACCAGGTTGCGGTTCCAGGTCCATTCCAGTCCGGCCTTGGACCCGGCCATCACCCTCTTTGAGAGGTCGGGCGGATGGTTCGACCCGGAAGGCACCCGGCGCCTGGCCTTTAACGATGAGGATGTCTCCTACCCCGGGTCGAGCACGGAGCCGGCCTTGAGCCACAGATTTGAAGAACCGGGAACCTATTTCGTCCGGGTGAGCAGTTTCAGGGGCACGGCCAGCCCCGACCACGCGTACCTGCTGCGGGTCGTCCCGGAACCGGATCACGACATGCCGGCCGACTCCGCAAGACGCAACGAGCCGGATTCGAAGGATTGGGAGGAGCGCAGTTGGACCCGGACCTTGGCGCAAGACCGGATGAAGGCCCTCTGGACGCGCGCCGTACCCTCGCTGGCGCCGCGGCCGGACCCGGGACCGAGCGGCGGGAAACCGGAATCCCCCGAGGAACCGCGGCCGGACCCCTTTGCCCCGATCCCCGAGGTCCGCCTCAGCGGGCAGGAACCGGCCGGATCGGAGCCGCCGCGAATCACCCTGCCCACGCTTCTGACCGGTGTGCTTCAGCGTCCCGGCGAGACCCATCGAGTCCGGTTTTCCGCGGCGATCGGAGACCGCATCGCGCTCGAAGTGGAGACCCCGGACAAAACGGTTCCCCTTTTCAATCCCTATCTGAAACTGGTCGACGCCGATGGCGTGGAGGTTCTGACCAACGTCCACTCCTTCCTCAACTCCAACACCGAGATCCAGAAACAGATCCACCCCAAGACCACCCATGCCTTTCCCAGGGCCGGCGATTTCACTCTGGAGATCCGGGACATCACGGCCACCTCGGGAGACGAGCGAATGAGCTACCGGGTGCTGGTCCGTCCCCAGGTTCCCCATATGGGAAAGATCCACATCGAGGACGAGGTCCTGAACCTGGAAGCGGGAAGGGCCGGCACGGTGAGCGTGATCACGGATCAGGAGGAGGGTTTCGAGGGGGCCATCATGCTGACCATGGAAGGGGTTCCCCCGGGAGTCGAGGCGATGACCGCCACCAAGTCCGAACCGGTCCAACCGCCGCCCATCAACCGGGGCCGCGAAGACCGGTACGTGGCCCTGAACCAGAAGGCGACTCTGTTGCTGGTGGTCTCGCCGGATGCGCCGGCGACCGCCCGCCCGGTGACGGTTCGGGTCGCGGCTCGTCCGGTGGTGGACGGACTTCTGGGTCCGGTCACGCCGGTCAAGGACCTGTTCGTCATGGTGCTCCCCAAGAGGGAGGCGCACCGAGAGGAGTGATGGAATGAGTTCGTCCCCGCGTTTGAGTCGTTGGGTGCGCCGGCGCGGCCTGCGGTGGTTCGCTGGCTTGGTGGCCGCCGGACTGTCGGTGGCGGGTGGTGCGAGTCCGGTGCGAGCGGTCTTCGCCGCGGCCGGATCGACGCCGGCCGAGGCTTCGTTCGATGCCTCGATTGTGGGTGTGCAACTGTATCCCGAAGAGCGGACCATGCGAGGCGGGAACGCCTCCCAGCAGTACGTGCTGATGGGGACGTTTGCCGACGGCAGCCGGAAGGACCTGACGGCTCAGGCTTCGTTTTCGCTCTCTGACCCGGATGTGGCGCGTCCGCAGGAAGGAGGGCGGATCATCGCTCTCGCCGACGGCGAGACCGAAGTCGCGGCCGTCGTCGGGACGCAGGAGGCCAAGGCCCGGCTCCGCGTGGAGGACTCGAGCTGGACGAGGCCCTTCCACTTCTCACGCGACGTGCTCCCCGTCCTGACCCGGCGAGGCTGCAACCAGACCGAATGTCATTCCGGGCTGAAGGGGCGGGGCGGCTTCAAGCTGTCTTTGAACGGGGCCCATCCCAGGCAGGACTATGAGTGGATCGTCCAAGGGGGCATGTACCAGGTCCTGACCGACGAACCGGGGGAGCCGAGAATCCCCCGGGTCGATCTGGACCATCCCGAGAAAAGCCTTCTGCTGCAGAAGCCCACCATGCAGATCCCCCACGTCGGCGGGCCGCGAATCGACCAGGAGTCCAAGGAATTCGCGCTCCTCCTGGACTGGGTCCGCCAGGGTTCTCCCTACGGCGAGAAGGACGCCGAGCGGGTGAAAGTGGTCCGGATGGAGGTCTATCCCCAGGAGACCATTCTGAGGCAGGGAGAGAGCCAGCAACTGGTGGTCAGCGCGCACCTGTCGGACGGGAGTGTGGAGGACTACACGCGCCGGGTCCGATTCGACGTGAATCACGGTTCTGTGGCCGAGATCTCTCCCAGCGGCCTGGTGACGGGTCGCAATGGAGGCGAGACGGCGGTTCTGGTGCGCGGAGCGGGACAGGAGGTCCTGGGGACGGTCGGCGTGGTGGCCGACCGCGTGGCGGACTATCCGGAACTGGCCGCGAACAATTTCATCGACGAACGGATCTTCGCCAAGCTGCGCCGTTTCAACATCGTGCCTGGAGAGCGGTCGAGTGATTCGGAGTTCCTGCGACGAGTCTGTCTTGACCTGACGGGCCGGATTCCTCCCGTGGCCCGGATCCGGGAATTCCTGGCCGATCCGGACCCCCTCAAGCGGGAGAAAGTAGTGGAGGCTCTGTTGGCCTCTCCCGAGTACGTGGACTACTGGACATTCCGTTTCGCCGACCTCTTCCGGGTATCGGTCTTCGCCCTGGGCATCAACGCCAAGTGGAGTCAGGCGTATTGGGAGTGGATCCGGGATGCCGTGGAGCGCAACCGTCCGTACGACGAAGTGGCGCGGGAGCGGGTGTCTTCGCAGGGATACAGCGCGCCTTCGCGCCATTACCTGCCCTATCTGGTGGTGCCGCCGCCGGAGAACATGATGGGTGAGCAGGTGCGGGTGTTCCTGGGACGGCGGCTGGATTGCGCCCAGTGCCACGACCATCCCTACGAACGCTGGACCCAGGATCAGTTCTGGGGCATGACGTCGTTCTACGGATCCATGTTCAAGCTGGGCGGGAATCCGGAGTCGGTCATTTTCGATCATCCCAATGGGAAAGAAGTGGCGGCCGACGTTCCCGGTCCCACCGACAAGCGGGTGCGCAATCCGCGTACCGGCAAGCTGGTCGATCCGGTGTTGCTGGATGGGACCCAGGTGGCGCACACTCCGACAAACTATCCCCGCGGCGAGATGGCCCGCTGGATGACCTCCCACCCCTATTTCGCCGAGGCCGCCGTCAATCGGATGTGGAGTTACTTCTTCGGCCGGGGCCTGGTGGAGCCGGTGGACGATTTCCGCAGCAACAATCCGCCCACCCACCCCAAGTTGCTGAGGCAACTGGCACGGTACTTTGAAGAGAACGACTACGATCTGAAGCAGCTGTTCCGTCTGATCGCAGGTTCCCGGACCTATCAGCTCTCCAGTGCAACGAGGGGATTCCCGTCGGTAGACCAGCCCATGTACGCCTACGCCCCCTCCCGTCCCCTGGAGGCGGAGATCCTGTTGGACGCCATTTGCGACGTGACGGGAGTTCCGGAGAACTTTCCCGTCCCCGCATTTGCCAGTGTCAGGTCGGATGGCGCAGCTCCCAAGGGGACCCGGGCGGTTCACTTGAAAGAACCGGACGTCTACGCCTCCTCCTTCCTGGATATTTTCGGGCGCCCCACCCGGTTCTCGGTGCCCGAGAGGGACACGGACCCGATGCTGAGCCAGGCGCTGCACATCCTGGTGGGATCGACCTACAACGACAAGCTGTGGACCGAGGGGTCGCGCGTCTACGACCATTTCCGCCGGGGCGCCTCCGACGGCGAGATCATCGAGGACCTCTATCTGGCCGCCTTCAGCCGATTTCCCACTCCAGCGGAATCGGACGAGTTGTCCACCCTGATCACACGGACCCCCGATCGCGAGCAGGCGCTTCGCGACCTGCAATGGGCCGTCCTCGGCTCGCGGGAATTCGCCGAGAACCACTGAGCGTTGCCAAAGACAGGCATCAAGTGTAAGGTGGAAATGCTGGAAATCTCATGTTGAAACAAGTCGGATGTCTCAGAAGACCACAAGGTTACTGGACCCGGCGTGACTTCATCCGCGTCGGTTCGCTGGGGTTTCTGGGCGCCCATCTGACTCAGTTCCTGCAGCTGGAGGCGGCTCTCAAGTCGGCCGGCGCGGACCTTTCCGGCGCCAAGGCCAACGCCTGTATTCTGGTGTGGCTGGAGGGAGGTCCCAGCCAGATCGACACGTGGGACCCCAAGACCAACAGTTCCTTCCGTCCCATCGCCACCAACGTCGACGGCATCCAGATCTCGGAACTGCTGCCCCGGCTGGCGAAGAGGATGGACAAGCTGGCGCTGGTCCGTACCATCAAATCCTTCGGCAACGACCACCCCCAGGCCGTCCACTACTCCATCACCGGCCACCGGCACAATCCGGCCATGGAGTTTCCCAGCGTGGGGTCCATCGTGGCCAAGGAGATGGGGTCGTCCAACGGACTGCCTCCCTACGTCATCGTCCCGCGCTGGGAGCGCAACCGCCAATACCAGGATTTCTTCCGTTCCGCGTTTCTGGGGCCGGACTACATGCCCATGACCATTCCGGACCCCTCCAAGAAGGACTTCCAGGTCCCGAACCTGACCCTGCCCAAATCGTTGAGTCCGGCCGTGCTGGAAAATCGCCGCCTGTTCCTGGACTCGGTGGACCGGATCTACCGGAACCGGGTGGAGAGCCTGAAGCACTCCAGCATGGACGCTTTCATGGACAAGGCGTGGGAGATGATCCTGGCGCCCCATGTTCGCGAGGCCTTCGACCTGTCCAAGGAATCGGAGAAGACCCGCGACACCTATGGCCGCGATTCGGTGGGTCAGAGCATGCTGCTGGCCCGGCGGCTGGTGGAGGCGGGCAGCCGGTTCGTGACCGCCGCCGGCTTCCATGGAAATTCCTGGGACACCCACAGCAAGAACGACGAGGGGCACAGGGACCGCCTGACCCCGCCCCTGGACCGATCCCTTTCCGCCCTCATCGACGACCTGAGCGAGCGAGGCCTCTACGACTCGACGGTGGTGCTGGTGATGGGAGAGTTCGGGCGGACTCCCCACCGCAATCCCGGCCTGGGCCGGGACCATTGGCCGCAGTGCTGGTCCCTCGCGCTGGGCGGCGGCGGCCTGCAGACCGGCACGGTGGTGGGCCAAAGTGACGATCGCGGGGCCTTCGTCGTGGAGCGCGAGGTCAGCATCGGCGACATCTTCGCCACCGTCTACAAGGCCTTGGGGATCGACTGGCACAAGGAATACATGACGCCCGTGGGACGCCCCCTCAAGATCGCCAACGGCCTCGACGACATCACGGGTGTACCTCTGCCGGAGCTGATCTAGGCGGAACCTCCTACATCTCCGTCCGGCGTCATGGACAGCCGCCTTCAACCCGCGACGCCACGAAACCCTTGCCAACGTGGTGTGAACAACCCAACGGGAGAGAGATGAGCAACCAAAAAGGCGACGCCACCTACACCATGGGCCGCACTCAGGCCGAGACCGAACGGCTGATGCGCCAGTCCCGCATGTATTCGGGTCTGACCCGGCGCATGCTGACGGAAGCGGGACTGACCAATGGGATGAGGGTCCTGGATATCGGCAGCGGAGCGGGAGACGTGGCCCTGGCTGCGGCCGAGCTGGTGGGTCCGGAGGGCCGGGTCTTGGGTGTGGACGTCAATGCCGAGATCCTGGAGACGGCTCGGGCTCGAGTCGCGCAAGCCGGTCACGACAATATCGAGTTCGTGGCCGGGGACGCGCGGACCCTGGACCTGGGAAGCGATTTCGACGCCTTGATCGGCCGGTTCGTGCTCATGTACCTGGCCGATCCGACGGAGACTCTGCGAAATCTAGCTGCCCGCGTTCGCCCGGGAGGGATCGTGGCGTTCCATGAGATCAGCTTCAACCCCGGTCGTTTGCCACATGCTCTGGATACCCCCTTGGCGGACCAACTGGTGGATTGGACGGTTGGGGTCTTTGAGAAGTCGGGCGCCCATGCCGATCTGGCTTTCCGACTGTATCGCACTTTCATTGACGCCGGTCTGCCCGAGCCTCACTTGGAATACACGGCCCTGGCTGGCGGGTGGCCCGGATGGCCGGGATACCAGTACGTCGCCGACAGCGTGCAGAGTGTGCTTCCCCTGCTGGAGCATTTCGGAATCGCCACCGCAGAAGAAGCGGACGTGGCGACCATCCCGGAACGGCTCCGGGCCGACGTGGTCGCAACGAAATCCCCCATCGTCCTGCCCATGACCGTCATGGCTTGGACGCGGCGGCCGGCGGCCGCCGGGTAGTGGGCTGTGGAGATGCGTAGTGCACGTGTCCGCATTCCCAGAGGCGATTTCGTCGTATTTGGGGTGGTGTTGGTGGGTACTCCGCAGGCTGGCCCGGTGAAGGTCTTCACCACGGACTGCTGGAGAATTGGCCGCCGAAGGCCTCGCTGAACAGCGCCCGTTGCTCCGTATCGCCGAGCATCACCAGTTGCGCTCCAGGCTGGAGCTTCATTTCCGACCGCAGCTTGGTCACGATTTCGCCATTCTGCTGTATGGCTACCACGCTCAGGCCGGTCAAGGAACCGATACGGCTCTCGTACAGGGTCTTGTTCTCCAGGGAGGCCGGCAACGGCACCGAGAACAGGTCGACCCCTTCTCCCAGCATCACGAGGTCATGCCCTTCGATGAGCGAGACCACGGCTTCCATTCCCAGCGAGGAGTAGCTCAGCACGAAGTCGGCCCCGGCGCGATGGATGGCCTCCAGATTCCGGTCATGGGTGATCCGGCTCACGATGCGCAGGTCCGGTTTGAGCCGCCGCAGGTAGACGGCCAGGTAGACGTTCATGGCGTCGTCGGCGGTGCTCAGAAGCACGGAGGAGACCTCGTCCAGTCCGGCCCGCTCCAGGACTTCGCGGTCGTTGGCGTCCCCGGTAAAGACATGGTCGGCGATCCCCCGCACTTGTTCCGCGGCATGGGGGTCCCGGTCCAGGGCGTGAACGCGAAGGCCCTTTTGTTTGAGGGTGTGAGTGGCTGTGGCGCCTACGGTTCCGGTCCCGATGATGAGGCCGGGCGCACCGGAATGGGGCTGATGGCCGGGCAGCATTCTGGCGAGTATGGACAACTGTTCCGGCGAGCCCACGACCACCACGATGCTGTCGTGGGTGATGGGAGTTTGCGGGAAAGCGGGAATCAGGTGGCCGTGGTCCCAGACGCCGACGATGTTCAGCCCGGTCCGTTCTCGAAGCTGGGTATTGCGCGTCTCGACGCCGGCCAGCGGCGTGTCCCGGGCCGAGAACTCGGCGATCTGCAGGCCTGAAAAGTTTCCGATGACGTCCAACTTCCCGAGACCGGCGCTGACCCGGTTGGCCAGAGCCTCGCCGAGGCGCACTTTCAACGGCAGGACGTGCGTGCATCCGCTCAGTTCCAGGATATCGGTGGAGTCGGGGTGCTCGACGATGCCGACGATGGGCAGGTCGCCGCACATCTCGCGGACGGTCAAGGTGATGTTGGTGTTCGTCGTGTCCTCGCAGTTGGCGAGGAGCAGGCGGGCCTGTTGCGCCTGCAACCCAGTGTAGGTCGACTTGCTGTCGAGGTCTCCGGTCACGACGGAAACCCCCTCGTGCAAGAGCCGGGCGGCTTTCTCGGGGTCCGGCTCGATGACGTAGCAGGGTATCCCTCGGTGCCGGAGCTGTTCGCTGATCCCGACCGCTATCTCATCGTGGCGGGTGACGATGACGTGATCCCGCACGTTCGGGGGTACGCGCCGAGGAGCCCGGAGCCGCACCTGGGCCTCCAGCCAGGGTGCGTAGAAAAAACGGATGAAGGTGAAGGGCAACACCACCAACATCAGCACGACCCCTGAGATCAGCACGAGGACGCTGAACAGCCGACCCAGGTCGGTCGTGAAGACCACGTCGCCGTAACCGAGCGTGCTCATGGTGATCACGACCCAGTAGATTCCCGTGGTCCAGGAATGGGACTGCCCTTCGTGAACCATGATCACTTGGAAGAAGATGGCGAACAGCAGGATGACGACGCCGAGAAAGACGATGTAGCGAAGCAGCGCCAGGATGTTCTGGCGTAATTCCCCCGCACCGAAGACGTCGGCCAGATCACTCCACGGGAAGCGCATTTTCGGGCCTCGATTCGAGGTTGACAAGAAGTCGGACCAGAATACGGGACATTTAGCGGATCAATTTATCATCGGAACGGAGGAAAGAAAAAAGAGGAGAGAGGAAAGAGTGAAGACAGCCGGGTTGTTACCGGGCCGGTGGCGGACCTCTTCTCTTTCCTCTCTCCTCTTTCCTAAATCCCTTTGATTCCAAGAAAAAGAAAGATATTGCCAGGGTTTACGGACTTCCCAATTCGTTGACCGTCAGTTGACCATCCTGTATAGTGCGGCGCCCTTAGAGAAACGCCCATGCCGGAAGTCAACCTTCTCCGTCCCCGCGGCCGCTACTTCAAGAGTATCCGCCGGATGATATTCATGATCGTGGGCCTCTGGGCCTTGATGGTCTTCGGATTCCAGATTCTTCTGTTTCTGGTCCAGAGGGACCCCATGGGTTCCAGTTTCCTCACCGACGCCCGGTTCCTGGGTTTCCCTTTCCACTACTGGTTCACGGGCCAGTTTTCCATCATCGGTTTCCTGCTCCTTTGCATCTGGTTCAACCGGCTTTTCGACCGGCTGGTCGATTCCGGCAAGGATGCCCGGCGGAGGCAGGAATAGAGTGGAAGAAATCGGTGTGAGAACCGGACCCGCCCTGATCCTGGCGGGGACTCTGCTCCTGTTCGTCCTGGTAGGGATCCTGACCCGGGTCCGTAACCTGGAGGAGTACTGGGTGGCCGGCCGCAGGATCGGTCCCGTCTCCTCGGGGATGGCCATCGCCAGCAACTGGATGAGCGCCGCCAGCTTTCTGGGAATGGCGGGGCTGCTCTACCTGCAGGGTTATTTCGGGTTGGCGTACGTTCTGGGCTGGTGCGGCGGGTACGTCCTGCTGCTGGTCCTGATGGCGGCCCAGATCCGCAACTATGGCAAGTTCACCGCTCCCGACTTCATCGGTGACCGGTACTACTCCAAGACGGCCCGTTTCCTGGCCGCCATCATCACCCTGGTCATCTCCTTCGTCTATGCCGTCGGCCAGTACAAGGGCATCGGAGAGATGTTCAAGTGGATCTTCGGCATGGACTACAAGCTGTCCATCATCACCGGGACCATCGTGGTCGTCTCCTACGTGTTGCTCTCGGGAATGATGGGGGTGGTCCGCAACCAGCAGGTGCAGTACATCGTCCTCATCACCGCCTTCCTGCTGCCGCTCTTCTTCATCGCCAAAAAGCTGGGGTTCTTCTACTTCGTCCCACAGGTGGGATACGGAGCGGCTGTGGCCCAGCTCCAGGAGACCCATCCCCAGTTCGTCCTTCCCTGGGGGGATGAAGGGATCTATCAGTGGATCGCCCTCTGCTTCACTCTGATGGTGGGGACGGCGGGGCTGCCCCACGTCATCCAGCGTTTCTATCTGGTCCCCAACGCCAGCGACGCCCGCAAGTCGGTGGTCTGGGGGCTCTTCTTCATCGGCATCCTCTATTGGAGCTCCCCCGCCTTCTCCGCTTTCGGCAGGATCCTCAATCCGGACGGGGGCAGGGAAGTGGCCGATGTGATCATCATCAACGCCGCCGAGAACGCGGGACTTCCCGAATGGTTCACCGGCCTCCTGGCCGCGGGAGCCGTGTCCGCCGCCTTCAGCACGGTGGCGGGACTGTTGATGGCCGCTTCGGCGGCCTTTGCGCACGACCTCTATTTCGGGCTCTTCAAGCCCACCGCCTCCAACAAGGAGCGCGTCATTGTGGCCCGCCTGGGGGCCGTGGTCCTGGGTTTTGCCATCATGGTAGTGGCCCTGGAACCGCCTGCCCTCATCGGACAGATCGTGGCCATGGCCTTCGCCATCGCCGGCTGCACCATCTTTCCCGTCTTCGTCCTGGGCATCTGGTGGAGCCGCACCACGCGCGAGGGGGGGATTGCCGGCATGCTGGTCGGAGGCCTCATCTCCATCGGCGCCCTCTTCTGGGGCGATACGGCGTTGGGTTCTTGGATTCCCGCCACTTCGTCGGCTTTGATCGGGGCTCCGGTGGCCTTCCTGACCATCATCGTGGTCTCCCACCTGACTCCCCCGCCTCCGAAGGAGATCGACGGCCTCATGCGGCAGATCCATACGGGAGAGGACGGGGCGGCGTAGACGCCAGATCCTGTTTGCCGGGCATTCAGGGGGCCCATTTCCGGATGGGGATGCGGGGACGAAAAAGGGTAACCACAAGGGTTGCCCCTACGCTGTTCGAATTTAATCTACCCCGGTGAATGGGGTGATTCCGCCAAGAATTTCACAGCTTCAGATTCAGCAGCCGGATGGCGTTGCCGCCCAGGACCATCTTCTTCTCTTCGTCGGTGATCTGGCAGACCATCACCTTGGCCAGTTGCTGAGAGGCGTCGAACAGGGGCATGTCGGTGCCGAAGAGGACCCGATCGGCTCTGCTGTGCCTGACGGCGTATTCGACACCGCCGTTGCGCAGGCGGGAGCCGCAGGTCTCCACGTAGATGGTGGGGAAGTCCCTCACCGCGCGCATGATCTCTCCGCGCTTCCCGCCTCCGGCGTGGGCCATTACCCAGTTGATCTTGGGGAATCGCTGCACGAGCCCCTCGTACCGCTTGTAGACGGAAACCGAAGGTGGGTCGAAGTAGTGCGTGGCGTGGGACATGATCGCCAGGCCCCGTTCGTTGGCGAACTCGTAGATGGGAAAGTAGAGGGGATCGTCATGAGCGACGCCGACGTAGTGGGGATAGATCTTGATGAACTTCATCCCCAGGGTCCCGAAGCATCGTTCCAGTTCGGGAATCATCTCTTCCGGGTAGTTGGCGCTGACGAACGCCGCGCCCACGAAGCGTTTGGGCCAGTTGCGGACGTACTCGGCGACCCGGTCGTTGCCCCGGTCCGAGTCTCCGTGGAAGATGCAGTTGAGGCAGGCGACGTCGACGCCGGCGTTGTCCATGCAAGTCAAGAAGAGCTCGGGGGTGTCCAGCATGCCGAAGCGGCCCCAGTTTCCCAGGTGTGCGTGAAAATCGACGACGGGGGTGTCCTGCATTTTTTCGACCTCTATCCCATTCCCAGGATGCGTTCCAGGTTGCCGGCGCAGATGGCCCGGACGGTGGACTCGGGCAACCCCATGTGATGCAGCGCATAGAGGTGGATGGCCATTGCCGACGTGGGGTAGCGGGAGCCGAAGAGGATGCGCGAGTCGTCCATGAACTCCAGGAAGCGGTTGATGGGATCGGCGATGGTGAGTCTGGAGATCTCCACGTGGAGGTTGGGGAGGCTCTTGAGCAGAGGAACCGCCCAGGAGACGTTGCGGTAGTCGAGCTCGCTCAAAACCACGTCGAGATGAGGATGCTCCCGAATCGTGTCGTACACGTCTGAAGCGTCGAGTTCCGTCGTGTTCCCGAAGACCGTGTAGGTTGTCGGCAGCCAGAGGGCCAGTCCTTCCCGTTCCATCCAGTCGAGCCAGGGCCCAACGACAGACTCCCGGAAGGGGTAGTGCTGGTATTGGGGGACCATGCGGACGGACCGGACGGCCGCGTCCTTGATACTTCGGGTGAAGACGTCGAAATCGTCGAAGGACGGATTGCAGAAGAACTGGGGAACCAGTCTCGAGTCCCCGTGGATCAGCTCCTGGAGGATCAGGTTTCCCTCCAAGGAATCGTAGGCGGCGCCGTTGGGATGCCAGACCAGCGCCCGGTCCACGCCTGCTTGGGACATCTCCGCGAAGAGCTGCTCAGGAGTGTCCTTGAGGTTGCGCTGGTCGTGCCGGCGCCCCAGTTCCACGTTGGCATCGAACACCGGAACCGCAGGTTTGAAGTTGAAGTCGACTTTGCCCATCAGGAAGTCACTTTCGCTGGTGCCGGCAGGGCCTGGCGGATGAACGATGAAGCTCAGAGCTTCAGGTTCAGCAGCCGGATGGCGTTGCCGCCCAGGACCATCTTCTTCTCTTCGTCGGTGATCCGGCAGACGATCACCTTGGCCAGTTGCTGAGAGGCATCCAACAGCGGCATGTCGGTGCCGAAAAGGACCCGGTCGGCCCTCCCGTTCTTGACGGCGTATTCGATGCCGCCGTAGCGCAGGCCGGAGCTGCAGGTCTCCACGTAAATGGTGGGAAAGTCCCGCACCGTGCGCGCGGTCTCGGCACTCGTGCCGCCGCCGGCGTGGGCCATTACCCAGTTGATCTTGGGAAATCGCTTCACCAGGCCCTCGTAGCGCTTGTAGACGGACACCGAAGGCGGGTCGAAGTAGTGCCTGGCGTGGGACATGATCGCCAGGCCCCGCTCGTTGGCGAACTCGTAGATGGGAAAGTAGAGGGGGTCGTCATGGGCGACGCGGACGTAGTGGGGATAAATCTTGATGAACTTCATCCCCAGGGTCCCGAAGGATCTTTCCAGCTCGGGAACCATCTCTTCCGGGTAGTTGGCGCTGATGAAGGCGGCGCCCACGAAGCGCTTGGGCCATTTGCGGACGTACTCGGCCACCCGGTCGTTGCCCCGGCTCGAATCTCCGTGGAAGATGCAGTTGAGGCAGGCCACGTCGATGCCGGCATTGTCCATGCAGCTCAAGAAGAGCTCGGGCGTGTCCAGCATGCCGAAGCGGCCCCAGTTTCCCAGGTGTGCGTGAAAATCGACGACGGGAAAGTCTTGCATTTCTTCGACCTCTAACCCATTCCCAGGAGACGTTCCAGGTTTCCGGCGCAGATGGCCCGTACAGTCGACTCGGGCAGCCCCATGTGGTGCAGGGCATAGATGTGAATGCCCATGGTGGAGTTGGGGTAGCGGGAGCCGAAGAGGATGCGCGAGTCGTCCATGAACTCCAGGAAGCGGTTGATGGGATCGGCGATGGTGAGCTTGGAGGTCTCCACGTGGACGTTGGGGAGGCTCTTGAGCAGAGGAACGGCCCAGGAGATGTTGGAGTAGTGGATCTCGCTCAGGACCACGTTGAGATGGGGATGCTCCCGGACGGTGTCGTACACGTCCGTAGCGTCGAGCTCGGTCGTGTCGCCGAAGACCGAATAGGTCGCGGGGAGCCAGAGCGCCAATCCTTCCCGCTCCATCCAATCGAGCCAGGGTCCCACGATCCACTCCCGGAAGGGGTAGTGCTGGTATTGGGGGACCATGCGGATGGACCGGACGGCCGCGTCCTTCACGCTTCGGGTGAAGACGTCGAAATCGTCGAAAGAAGGATTGCAGAAGAACTGGGGGACCAGTCTCGAGTCGCCGTGGATCAGCTCCTGGAGGATCAGATTCCCCTCCATGGAATCGTAGGCCGCGCCGTTGGGATGCCAGACCAGCGCCCGGTCCACCCCGGCGCGGGCCATCTCCGCGAAGAGCTGCTCCGGAGTGTCCATGAGGTTGCGCCGGTCGTGCCGGCGCCCCAACTCCGCGTTGGCGTCGAACACGGGAACCGCAGGCTTGAAGTTGAGATCGACTTTGCCCATCAGGAAGTCACTTTCGTTTGAAAACTGGGGGACGAACCACTCGTCCCTGCCGGATCAGGCGGGTCGCGGAACAACCGCCCCGCCGGGGAGGGATTCTAGCAGCCAGGGAGATCGTGGGAAAGACGGGGCTGCCGTTAATTGGAAGTAGCAGGTCTTGGAAGCATACGTGTGAAATGAGCGCATCTACCCACTTGAGAGGAGAGGGATGAGGCAGCGTTCAGAGTGCGCTTGAATAAGATTTACATATATGTAAACTATGAGACATAAGAAGACGGGTACGACTCCAGTCGCATCAGGCCGGTGGGGTTCCGTCGTTTGGGCGATCGACTCTTCCGACAAGGTTCCGGCCCGGCAGTTTTTCATGGGGTTGGACAAGAGGGATCGAGCCAAGATGCAGGCTTTGTTCAATAGGCTGGCGGAATACGGTCACATTAGAACGCGGGAACGTTTCAAGAAATTGCTGCCTCTACGCGGGTGGGCTCTCTGGGAGCTTAAGAGTTTCCAGATCAGATTCATTGGGGCGTTCGCACCCGGGACTACAAGAGCGTTTTTGGTCGCTCACGGTCTTCGAAAAAAACGAGATCGGCACAGGAGGCGGGATCTTGAACGCGCTGCGAGGATTCTTGATCTGTATTCGCTCCTCGGTTAGGGGAGAAAGGAGGGTCAATGACGGCAAATGACTCATTCACTGGTTCTGATATGGAGTTCGATCGACTCGTACGTCAGGAAGAACTGATCCTTCAGGTGACCGAGACGTTGACGCAAGCTCTCGATGGCGCTGGTGTGACCAGGGCAGAGTTGGCCAAGCGTCTGAGGAAAAGTCCGGGTTTCGTTTCCCAAGTGCTTGGCGGCGGAAGAAACCTGACTCTCAGGACCCTTTCGGACATTGCTTTCGCATTGTCTCTCCGGCCCATTCTGCAGTTGTCCTCCGAGCGAGAGTCATCCGTCGACAATGCGAACCTCGTCGCCGAAACTGACCGTGCAGGGTTTTCTGTAGTGGCCGGGGGGCAGTGACCAGGACTAAGTCCAGGATCTTCTTCCAAATCAGTATGCCCCTGAAGGCGTCGCGAGACTGCCGTCACGACGTCAGCGAAATCAACCCGCCGCTCTTGCCGCCGGGGAGTTCGGTATAGAAGTCTTGACCCTCGTGGTTGATGATGACGAAGGCGGGGAAATCCTCCACCTGGATCTTCCAGATGGCCTCCATTCCCAGATCCTCGTAATCCACGACTTCCACCTTCTTGATGCTGTGCTCGGCCAGGACCGCGGCGGGGCCGCCGATGGAGCCCAGGTAGAAGCCGCCGTGACGGGCGCAGGCCTGGCTCACCGGACGGGAACGGTTGCCCTTGGCCAGCATGACCATGCTGGCGCCCTGGCTCTGGAAGAGGTCCACGTAGGGATCCATGCGGCCGGCGGTGGTGGGGCCGAAGGAGCCTGAGGCGTACCCCTGGGGTGTCTTGGCCGGTCCGGCGTAGTAGACCACGTGGTCCTTGAAGTACTGGGGGAGCGCCCGGCCGTTGTCCAGGTCCTTCTTCAGCCTGGCATGGGCGATGTCCCGGGCCACGATCACGGGTCCGGTCAGCGAGAGGCGCGAGGCCACCGGGTATTGCCGCAGGTCGTCGAGGATTGCAGGCATGGGCCGATTCAGGTCGATCTGCGCCACGTCGTCGTCCAGGTCGTCGTCGGTCACTTCGGGCAGGAAGCGGGCCGGGTTGGTCTCCAACTGCTCCAGGAAGATCCCGTCGCGGGTGATCTTGCCCAGCGCCTGGCGGTCCGCCGAGCAGGAGACGCCCAAGCCCACCGGGCAGGAGGCGCCGTGACGGGGGAGCCGGATCACCCGGACGTCGTGGGCGAAGTACTTGCCGCCGAACTGGGCGCCGATCCCGATTCGGGTGGAGAGATCGAAGATCTGCTGTTCCAGTTCCCGGTCCCGGAAGGCCCGGCCCAACTCGTTGCCCGAGGTGGGCAGGTCGTCCAGGTAGTGGGCGCTGGCCAGTTTCAGGGTCTTCATGGTGAACTCGGCCGACATTCCGCCGATCACCAGGGCCAGGTGGTAGGGCGGGCAGGCGGCCGTCCCCAGGGAATGGAGCTTTTCTTCCACGAAGCGCATGAGGGAATCGGGGTTCAGCAGGGCCTTGGTCTGCTGGTAGAGGAACATCTTGTTGGCCGAGCCCCCGCCTTTGGCGATGAAGAGGAAGTGGTACTCGTCTCCCGGTTCGGCGTAGAGCTCGATCTGGGCCGGGAGGTTGGTGCGGGTGTTCTTCTCCTTGTACATGTTCAGGGGAGCCAGTTGGGAGTAGCGCAGGTTGCCCTCCTGGTAGGCGTTGTAGATGCCAAGAGACAGCGCCTCGCCGTCGTCCCCTTCGGTCCAGACGTTCTGGCCCTTATGGCCGATGACGATGGCGGTCCCCGTGTCCTGGCAGCCGGGGAGGACGCGCCCCGCCGCAATGTTGGCGTTCTTCAACAGCTCCAGCGCCACGAAACGGTCGTTCTCGGAGGCCTCCGGGTCCTCCAGGATCCGGGCGAGCTGCTCCAGGTGGCTCGTCCGCAGCAGGTGGGAGACGTCGTCGATGGCGGATTGGGCCAGGAGCGGCAGCGCCTCGGGTCCGATCTTCAGCATCTGCCGGCCCTCGAACTCCACCGTGGAAACCTGGTCGCCGAGCTTGCGGTACTCCACGTTCTGGCCGGCGTGCTCGAAAATCTCCTGGTATTGGAATCCTCCCATCCTTCTTTCCTCCGGGTATTCAGTGTGTCAAATGAGAGATCGGGAGTGTCCGGGTTCAGTCGTCGACGGCGTTGTCGCCGCGGACCAGTCCCCGCACGTTCTGCACGTCGAAGGCCGGGACCTTCTGGGATCCGGAACGCCCCAGGTCGATGGCCACGTTGCCGGTGATGGTGATCCGCTGGCATTCCCCCAGGGTCTGGACTGCGTTTTCCTGGAGACCGGTGAAGGAATTGCCGGTGATGGCGATGTCCGACGTTCCTTCCAGCAGGATCCCGCTTCCGAGAGTGACGTTGGGCCACTCGCCGTCCGGCCGCTCATGGTACTTGGTCTTCCCGCCCAGGTAGCTGTTGGAGAAGGCGTTGCCGGTGATGGCGATGCGGCCGGCATTGGGACCCACGCGCACGGCCTGTTTCGGAATCAGGGTGAAGGTGTTGGCCGAGACGGCGCAGCCCCAGGCGTCCCGCAGGTCGATACCCCCCTTCTGGTTGTGGGCAATCACGTTGGAGCTCAAGGTGATGCCGTAGCAGTCCCGGTCCAGAATGATGGCCGTGCCCCGGCACTCCTCGATCATGTTGCCCGAGACCACCGAACCGTAGGTCCGTTCGATGACGACGCCGTCGCCCAGATGATCGTCCAGGACGTTTCCCGTCATGCAGAGGTTGAAGCCGTTGATGTAGCGCAGGCCGTCCTGGTTCTCCTCGAACTGGTTGGCGTTCACCAGCATGTCGTGGGCTCCCAGCACGTTCATCCCCGCCTTGCCGTTGTAGGTGACGATGGAATTGACGATCCGGGGATCCTCGTAACAGTCGATGAGGTTCATGCCGTGGCCGCCGTTGCGGTCGATGGAGAGCCCGTCGATGTAGATCTCGTTGGCTCCCTCCACCTGCAGGCCGTCACCGCTCTCGGGGTTGCCGCTGATCCGGAAGTCGGCCAACTGCACCCGCCAGAGCCGCGCTTTGGGATCCAGGTCCCGTTGCGTCGAGCGGACGATGAACGCCGGTTTTCCCTCGGTGTTCTTGTTGATCAGGTGAGTCGCGGCGCCCGAACCGACAACCCGGGTATTCTCCCGCGCCAGGATCAAGGGCTGCTCCAAGGGGAAGTCGCCAGGGGGTAGCCGGACGATCCCGCCGGCCTCGGGGACCGCGTTCAGAGCCTCTTGGAGAGACTCGTATTCGGAGGCGTCGATGACCGCGGCCGGCCCTTTCGGGGCCTCGCTCTGCTGGGCCTGTCCCGTTGCCGCCAGCAGCAGAAACACGGCCATGCCGAGCAGAGGTGGGGTTCGGGAAGGCTCGCTCTTGACGCGCATCACTTCTCCATGAACTGGAAGGCGTTCAGCTTGGCGTTGCGCACGGTGAACCGGAGCTGCACCGGTTTCCCCGCCAGGTGTCCCACGTCGCTCTTGCCTCCCCAGGTCACCAGGTGCTTGCCGGTGGAATCCAGGTTGTCGGCGTCCTGAAGGGTGAATCCCGTGACCGGAGTATGGGCCGAGTTCAGGATCTCCACCTTCACCTGGGCCGGCCCCGCTCCCCAGGTGTGCTTGGCGGCCTGCATGCTCACGTAGAGGCTGTTCCCGGTGAAGGTGATGACCCGCGTCAACACCTTTCCGGGCTCGAGCTTGCCGGCGATCAGGGAGACGAAGCCGTCCTCGGGAAGGGTGGCCAGGCCGATGGCGAAAAGTTGCGTATCGCCCCGTTCGTACAGCGGTTCGGGGCCCCTCCAGTTGCCTCCCGAATAGTAGAACCAGATCCGGCCATTCTGGAAAAACGGGTTTCTCAGGTAGAGGGTGGTCTCGTCGAAATCGCCCGTGTCGCCGAGCTTGACGAGGGCTTCCCGGAAGGGGCGCTCGTAGGTGATGCCGTCGCGGCTGAATGCCAGTTGAGGAAAGTGAAGCCCCTCGGTGGTCTGGAAGATCCAGGGGACGCCGATGTAGATCCCTTCGTAGGTGAAGGCCGGGAAGGCGTAGAACTCGACGTCCGGCGCATCCCGTTCATCGGGGATCATGATGGTCTCCACCTCCGACCAGCGGATGAAGTCCGGGCTCTCGGAGCGGCCCGTGATCCGTTTTCCCAGGGGGCAGCGCCGGTGCAGACAACTCTCGATGTGGGTCACGTAAACCCCCTTGATGGGGTCCCAGCCCATGAAGCTGTTGGGTCCCCAGCGGCCCTGCTTGTCGGAGATGTCCATCTCCCGGTTCTCGGGCGCCGTGGTCCACTCGATCCCGTCGGGTGAGTAGTGGAGGTTGATCCGTCCGAAATGGTAGCCGTGGTGCTTGTAGTCGTCGGCCGCGGACTTGTAGCGGCGGGAGGGGTCTTTCTCGTTGGGATCCAGCATGTTGGGAAAGCGGGTTCCCGGAGGCAGGATGTTGTTGTTCCGGGAGCCCTGGAACTCCACCTTGCCCAGGTTGGGTTTCTCCCAGTTGAATCCGTCCTTGGAGGTCGCGAAGCAAAAGGCCTGGCTGGAGCCGTTGGGATCGTTGAAATAGTGGTAGGGATCCGGAACTCTTTCCCTCGCGTAGCCGTCGCCGTCCCGGCTCCATTCGGTCCGGTAGCCGTCTCCCGCGTCCTTGGTGCCCCGGAACTCCCGGTAGGACGTGTACCACATCTTGAACAGCCCGTCCTTGGGGTCGTAAAGCACCTGGTTGCAGCGCAGGTAGTTGCTCTCCCAGGGCCGGTCGGCTTCGATGATGGGATTGTTGGGCGCCTTGACCGCCGGGTTCAGGACCCGCTTGACGTGGTCCATCCGGTGGATGATGTAGTCGTCGATGAACAGCTGCTTCTTGCTGCCGATATGGGTGAGGCCGGCGCTGTCTGCGGGCGGGCCAGCGGGCGCCTGATCCGATACGAGCAGGCAGACGAGTAGTGCAATCACTGAGATCTTCATCGTGTGGAACGCCGCACCGTTTAAGGTCATGAAATGGCTCCTTTCCAGTTTTCAGGTTGAGTCGAAACTATCCAAAGGGCCTGAGAGAGTCAATCTTCCGGACCCGTCGCCGGGACTCGGTGACCGGCTGTTGCATGGCTCCGATGAATGGCGATCAGCCAGAGCGCGCCGGCCAGGATCAGGATCCCTCCCAGCAGCTGTTGTGGGGACAGTCCCTGCTCCGGGAGGAAAATCAGCCCCAGCGGGAGCACGAAGAGGGGCTGAAGGGTCATGACCATGGAGGTGCGGGTCAGGTCCCAGTAGCGGTAGGAGTGAAACAGCAGCGTGTATCCGACAAATGGACCCAGAAACGCCCCGACCAGGGTGACTCCCCAATAGAAGGCGCCGACGTCGAAGCGGGCTTCTCCCGGACCCGCGACCCACAGAAACATCATCGCCGACGCGCAGGCCGCGCGGTAGAAGACCATGATGCCGGGGTGGACCTTTCCCGCCAGGTTCTTGCCCAGGACGAACTGCAATGACATGGTCAGGGAGGCCAGCATCACCAGCAGGACGCCCAATCCGACGTCCTGCCAGACGCCTGCAGTGCTGAGGCACCCGCCCGCGATCATGACGCCGATAGCCAGTCCCTCGCGTAACCGGAGCCGCTCGCCCAGCAGGAGACCGGCCAGCAGGATGGTCAGGGCCGGCTCGAAGCGGCCCAGGAACGCCGCGAAGGGGGCGTCGAGCATGTCGAGGCTCCACCAGAACAGGATCATCTGCAGCCCGGTGAGAATGCCCATGGCCAGAATCCGGCCCCGGACCCCTCGAGGAAGCCGCAACTGGCCGGCGCGCCCGGTCGCCAGGACGGCCGCCAGAGTGTAGATGGTGGCCGCCGTGATCCAGACCAGGCTGAAGCTGTCCGCACCGAAGCCGGTGACGCCGAACTTCCCGGTGATGTAGTTGACGGAGACGCAAAGGCAGGCCAACAGCGACAGCGTCAGACCCTGCATGAGATTTTCTGATTTTGTAGACGGTCGAGCGCCGCCGGGTCAATCCTGAATTGAGATTTCGAAGGCCCTGGGCGGGAGGCGAGGCTCAGAACTGGCCCAGGTATCGGTCGACCTCCCACTGCGAGACCGAGTCGTGGTAGGCCTTCCACTCCTCCCGCTTCATCTGGACGTAGTACTCGCCGTAGGGAGACCCCAGGGCTCCGAGGACCACCGGATCCTGCTCCAGGGAGTCGATGGCGTCCGACAGGTTCTCGGGCAACAGGTCGATCCCTTCGGCTCTCAACTGTTCCCGGGGGACTTCATACAGATTGCGGTCGTTGCGGGTGCCCGCAGGCAACTCGTTCTCGATCCCGTCCAGGCCGGCGGCCAGCGTGACGGACGCGGCCAGGTAGGGGTTCACGGCGCCGTCCACGGTCCGGTTCTCGATTCGTCCCGGACCCGGGATCCGGATCATCTGCGTCCGGTTGCTGGCCCCGAAGGTGACGAACACGGGGGCCCACGTCGCTCCCGAGCGGGGAGCGCCCCGGATCAGCCGCTTGTAGGAGTTGACGGTGGGGGCTGTCACCGCCGTCATGGCCCGGGCGTGTTTTTTTAGTCCCCCGATGAAGTGATAGGCCAGTTGAGAAAGTCCGTTCTCGTCGGATTCGTCCAGAAACAGGTTCTCGTCGGTTTCGGCGTCCCAGAGGCTGATGTGGAAGTGGGCGCCGTTGCCGGTCAGGTGGGAGAAGGGCTTGGGCATGAAGGTGGCCGTCAACCCCCGCTCCTCGGCCAGGGCCTTGACCATCCAACGATAGAAGGTGTGGCGGTCGGCGGTGCGCAGGGCGGTGGAATAGGTCCAGTTGATCTCGAACTGGCAGTTGGCGTCCTCGTGGTCGTTGGCGTAGGGGCCCCAGCCCAACTCGTCCAGGTGCCGGACCAGGGTGGTCATCAGGTCCAGGCTCCGGTTGAGGGCCGTCAGGTCGTAACAGGGTTTGTCCAGGCGGTCCAGGGGATCGAAGGGAGCGTAGCCGCCGTCGTCACCCCTGCGGAGCAGCATGAACTCGGGCTCGACTCCCACTTTGAGGACGTATCCCTTCCGGCGCGCCTGCTCCAGGTTGTTCTGCAGGATGGTTCTGGGACAGTAGGGCCACGGTTGCTCATCCACCTCGATGTTGGAAGCGACCCAGGCCAAGTTGGGGCGCCAGGGAATCCGGGTCACGCTGGAGAAGTCGGGGATGGCGATCATATCGGTGTCATGCGGACCCTGGCCCATGTTGCCGGCCGCGAATCCGGCGAATCCGGCGCTGCCGACGACCATGTCGTCGATGCACTTGGCCGGAACCAGCTTGGCCTTGGGCATGCCTCCCATCTCCACGAAGGAACAGAGAAAGAATTCGAGTTCGCCCTCGGTCACCAGTCTTCGAGTCTCTTCCAGTCCGCTCATGACTTTTCTCCTGATTCAGTTGTGTTTCGGACCTCTGTCGCGCCGAGGCGCTCTGGTCTGCGAATCCGTCCCGTAGGCCCCCGCCGTAGTGCGGAGAGTACGCTCCCGGAGTCTCCGGTTGCAAGCCCTGCCCGGTCGCCACGTATCAGTGCGAGACGGCGGCCGAGGCCTTCTCTCCCACCAGCCGATTTTCGTGAAAGCGCGCCAAGCGGAAAGGTTCGATCAGGTCGGGCGTCCTTCCCGTGGCGATCAGCTCCGCCAGGCATTTGCCGCCCGCCGGACCGGCCTTGAACCCATACGTGCCCCACCCCACGTCCATGAAGAATCCGCCGACCTCCGGATGCTCGTCGATGATGGGACTGTAGTCGGGCGTCATGTCGCAGATCCCGCCCCACTGGCGCAGGACCTTCACCTGGTGCAGGTCCGGAAACAGCTCCAGCGCGTGAAACGCCATCGACTTGAGCGTCGGCAGGGTGGACCCCAGGTGGTAGGAGGGATAAGGGTCGATCTCGGCGCCGATCACGAACTCTCCCCGGGGGGTCTGGTTCACGTAGACATGGAGATTGGCCGAAACGATGACCTTGTCCAGCACGGGCTCCATGGGTTCCGTGACGCAGGCCTGAAGCGGGTGGCTGACGATGGGAAGCTCCACGCCGGCCATGGCGGCGATCAGGGAGCACCAGCCGGAAGTGGCGTTGACCACGGCGCCGGTCTTGATGGTTCCCCGGTTGGTCTGCACGGTGGAGATCCGGCCTTCCTGGAGACCCAGGTCCAGGACCTCGGTATGGGCATGGACCTCGACGCCCAATTGGCTGGCCTGGTGGGCGTACCCCCAGACGACGGCGTCGTGGCGGATGATTCCGCCCGGCGCATGATAGAGGGCGGCCATGATCGGATACCGGGTGGTGGAAGAGGTGTCGAGGGCCGGGACCATGCGCTTGATCTCGTCCGGACCGATGATTCGGCTCTTGACGCCCATGATCCGGTTCGCCTCGGCCCGAACCCAGAGCCCGTTCACCGAGGCTTCCGTATGGGCCAGGGTCAGGTGGCCCTGCTGCGAAAACAGCAGGTTGTAGTCCAGGTCGTCGGAGAGTTCCTCGTAGAGGGCAAGGCTCTCGGCGTAGAAGGGAATGGCTTCCGGGGTCCGGTAGTTGGCCCGGAGGATGGCCGTGTTCCGCCCGCTGTTGCCCGATCCCAGGTAGCCCTTCTCCAGGACGGCGACGTCGGTGATCCCAAGGCGGGCCAGATAGTAGGCGGTGGCCAGTCCGTGGACGCCGGCGCCGATCACCACCACGTCATAGCGGTCCCGGAGCGGGTGGCTCTCCCACATGGGATCGAACCGGAACAGGCGTGACACTCGCTACTCCTCCAGTCGCTTCCAGGCGTCCAGGCCGCAGGGCCGAAGACCGCGCTCCCGCCCCGCGTCCAGGATCATGTCCCAAAGGTAGGCGCCGTACTCGGCGCTCACCACGATCTGATAGGCGGGAACCCGGCCCCGGTCCCAACGGACCAGCAAAGCCCGGACACCCGCCATGGGCGCTGCGGCGCAGGTCCCCGTGGGACGGGTTCGCTCCCGCAGGTCGAGACTGCTGAGTTTGGCCAGGACCCGCCGGGAATCGGGCCCCCACAGGGCCATCAGGGCGAGTCCGTCGGTTCGATCCAGCCAGTGCAGGCACCCGTCTCCGTCCTGGGATTCCGAGAGGTGCTCCGGCTCCATGCTTTGAGAGAGGAACAGAGCCTCGCCCGGAGTGAGCCGGCAGAGGCAACCGGTTCGGGTGCCGGCCACCCGGCCCGGCGCCGGGACTTCCCCGGAGACGCTGGGCCCGAGATCCCGGTCCAGATCCCGGCCCTTGGCCTGCCACTTCCCGGTCCAACTCAGATCCGAGAGGGCGACTCCCGCGCTGCCGGCCTGATACTCCGCGTCCGGGTCCCCGAAATGCCGGGCCAGGGCCCAACCCGACCCGGTTTCGAAAACGGCTCCGGCCGCCCGGAGCCGGGCATGCAAGGGAGATCGGCGGAGCGGAGTCCAAACGTCCGGCATGGTCAACCTCTCAACCGCGAGCCCTTCGGATCGTAAAACGGCGCGGCGTGGACCCGGCCGGGGAGCAACGACCCCTCGTGACTGATCCGAATCGGCGAGCCGTCGGCGGAGTCTTCCTCCGGGACCCAGGCCAGGCCGATGCAACGGTTCTGGTGCGGGATCCAGCGGGCGCTGGTGACGCGACCCACCGGCTGCCGGTCCCGGACCACGGCGGTCCCCTCCTGGACCCGCCGGGAGGTCACGAAACCGACCAGGCGGTTGTCGGCGTCCTCCTCCCGGGCCTTCCGGAGAGCCTGCCGGCCGATGAAGTCCGGTTTGTCCATTTTCACCACCCAGCCCATGTTCGACTCGATGGGATTGCTCAGGGCGTCGGTGTCCTGACCCACGATGAAATGCTTCTTCTCCAGCCGCAGGATCCTCTGCGCCTCGACGCCGAAGGGCGCGATGCCCAGATCGGTTCCGGCTTCCAGCAGCGTGTCCCAGAGATACGCCCCGCAGGAGGCGGGGACGTGAATCTCCCAGCCGGTCTCACCGACGAACCCGATCCGGAGCAGCCGTGCCGGCACGCCGGCCACCGTCGCCGTGCGGCAGCGCATGTAGCGGAACGACTCGTTGGAGAGATCCAGGCCGGTGACCCGTGAGAGGACCTGCCGGGCCTTGGGGCCGGCCAGGTTCACGGCCGCAAAGTTTGCGGTGACTTCGGTGACGTGGGCGCAGAAACGGGACACGACCGCCCACCAGTCCAGCCACTGTTCCACGAAGGAGATGTTGCCCGTGGTGGTGGTGATGTAGAAGTGATCTTCGGCCAGGCGGCTGACGGTGCCGTCGTCCAGGATGATGCCGTCCTCACCGCAGAGGACTCCGTACCGGATCCGGCCCGGCTTCAGGTTGGAGAAGTGGTGGGTGTAGACCAGGTCCAGGAGCTTGCCCGCGTCGCGGCCCTGGACCTCCAGTTTTCCCAGGGTGCTCACGTCGATCACTCCCACCCGCTCCCGGACCGCGCGCCATTCCTCCTCCGGTTTCCCGTAACTGAAGGGACGCATCCATTCTCCCATGGCCATCTGTTTGGCGCCGGCGGCCTGGTGCCGGTCGTGGAGCGGCGTCAGCTTGACCGGGTGGTGGTGGGGACCCGCCAGGACCCCCAGGGAAACGGGAGCCACCGGGGGGCGCGACGTGGTTCTGCCGGTGTCGTGCAGCGTGCGGCCGGTCTCCCGGGCACAGGCGCCGGCCAGGAGCATCTGGCACATCCTCCCCTGACAGGGGCCCATGGTGGCGGTGGTGTAGCGCTTGAGGAGCTCCATCTCGCGGAACCCTTCTTGGACCGCGTTGGCCACGTCCTTGTCCGTCACGTCCTCGCAGAGGCAGACGAAGGCCTTTTCTTCTCCCGGACTCTGACGGTGGAAGGGGATCTCCTCCCGCGCCTTCCCCGAACGGGCCCCCTCCCGCAACTGCCGGTCGATCCGGTCGAGCCGCTCCAGCCGTCGGGCCGCCTCCCCTTCCAGCGGACGGACGGCCGCGGCCGCCCTCAGCCCGGCGGTCCGGCCCTGGCGGAGACGGGAAGCCAGATCCTTGACGCCCTCCAGGTGGCCGGCCGCATGGACGTGCTCCGGAAGGGACTCGCAGACGTGCTGGTTGCTGACGGTGTCGAAGCGGGCCTTGCCTCCTTCCTGCCTTGGGAGCTCGATGGCCGGCGACCACGGAGAGGAGAGGCACACCAGGTCGCAACTGTACGTGGACAGCCGCTGCCGGTTCGAAGCCCCGTCGGCCGGGCCGGAGCCCACTTTCAACGTCTCGACTCTCCGGCTTCCCTGGGCAGCGACGGGGTACGATGAGCGGACGTGGGGCACGCCCAGTTTCTCCAGGCGGCGGGCGGCGGGGCTTGCGGACGGGTCGGAACGCCGGTCCACCACCACCGACAACTCCACGCCCGAATCGTGGAGCTCCAGCGCCAGTTCCAGGCCTTCGTCGTCCGAGACCACGACGGCGGCACGTGTCCCGGGCCGAACCCGGTACAGGTTCAAGAGCTTCCGCACCCCGGATCCGAGCATCACGCCCGGCAGGTCGTTGCCGGCGAACAGGAGGGGGTATTCATGATTGCCCGTCGCGGCCACCAACTGGCCGTAGCGGAGTTGGATGAGCCGGTTCCCCCGGGCGATGGTCAGGAGCCGCCCCTCGTATGCGCCGAAGGCCAATGACCCGGTCAGGACCTGGATTCCGGGATGGTCCAAGGCCTTCCGGCCCCAGTCTTGAGCCAGCTCGAAGCCCGGGGCGGCGCCGCCGGTGTCCGGATCCACGACCGGCCCGGATTGGGACCTGAGCCGGCCACCCAGTTCGGATTCGCTCTCCACCAGGACCACTTGGGCGCCGGCTTCGGCGGCCGCCAGGGCGGCGGCCATTCCCGTGGCTCCGGCTCCCACCACGGCGACGTCGGTGTGTTGATGCTGGTGCTCGTAGTGGGGAGCCTTTCCGGTCGAGTGCTTGAGGCTGCCCAGGCCGGCGAGGCGCCGAATGACCGGTTCTGCCAGCCGCCACATGAGGCGGGGACGGATCAGGGTCTTGTAGTAGAAGCCCACCGGCATCAGGGCGTCCAGGCGCTCGATCAGGGAGAGCAGGTCCCAGCGCGGCGACGGCCAGCAATGCTGGGACTTCACCTCGTCCCCATCCTGGACGGGTTGCATGCAGGTGCGCACATTGGGCGTCCCGTTGACGTTCATGAGGCAGTTGGGACAGTTGCCCGAGACGCAGAGCAGCCCGCGGGGCCGGTGATACTTGAAGCTGCGGGAGAAGATGCTCCTCCCGGACGCCAGCAGGGCCGAGGCGACGGTGTCCCCGGGGTGGGCTTCACAGGTCTTTCCGTCGAAGCGGAAGGAGAGCGTCCGGCTGCGGTCCAGGAGCTCTCCCGGTTTCGGACCCAAACGCTTCATGGCGCCTGTTCACCTCCGCCGGGTCCGGTCCCGGGCTCTCCCAACTCATGGGGCCAGAAACTGGTGATCACTTGGTTGGTGGCCACGATGCGCCTGGCCAGGAACCAGCAACGGCAGCCCGCGGAGTGGAGCCACCACTCCAGTTCCTCCCCGGGATGGTTCTTTCGGAAATAGCGGTAGCGGGCCCAGTCCCGTTCCGGCGCTCCTTGGGCGGGCCGCTTCTGGTACTCGCCGGCGCAGTGGAATTCGTAGGCGGACCGGGGACCGCAGTTGGGACAGGTCATCAGGAAGGACACAGTCGACTCCCGGCAGAGCAAAACTCCCCCAGCGGCCATGAGCAGGCGAGATCCTGGGAGAAGCAGCGGTGTTTCAGGAACGGGGGTTTTCCTACCCCCGTCCTCGCAGTCTGCTGTTTCTGGCCATGGGTCACGGCTGGTACGAAAGTGGGCGCCAGAAAGACGCCCCTCCTGCATGGGGGACTGGAATGTCCCCCCTCCTGGCGCTCCCGCGTGTTGATCAGAAAGGGGTTTGAACCTGAGACGGTCCGGCCGGATTGTGCCCAGAAGTGACCGCTCAATGGGATTCCTTCCAACCGGCTCCGCCTCCGAAAACCCGGCGGGTTCCGACGAGAGGCACTTCCGCAATCATGGAGGACTCCAGGGTCAGGGCCCGCAAGTCCTCCGGGTCCAGATCGTGGATGTCGGACTTGCCGCAGGCCCGGGCCAGCATCTGGATCTCCGAGTTCATGGCCTGGAAGAAGTTGGCCACCCGCTCGGTCGCTTCGTCGATGGGGAGCCGGGCCATCAGATCCGGGTCCTGAGTGGTGATCCCCACGGGACAGAGCCCGGTGTGGCAGTGGTGGCAGGCATAGGGCTCCGTCCCCAACTCGTGGTAGTCCTCCACGTAGATGGGCTTGTTGCAGTTGAGGGCGATGAGGAAGGCCGTCCCCATGTAGATGGCGTCGGCGCCGAGGGCCAGGGCCTTGGCCACGTCGGTCCCGCTACGGATGCCCCCCGCCATGATCAACTGCACCTCTCCGAAGAGTCCCAGGTCCTCCAGGGCGGCGCGGGCTTCGCAGACGGCGGCCAGCGTGGGGATGCCCGTGTGGTCCATGAGCATGTCGGGCGAGGCGCCGGTCCCTCCCTCCATGCCGTCGACAACGACCACATCGGCTCCCGCCTTGGCCGCCAGCTTGACGTCGTCGTAGACCCGGGTGGCCCCCATCTTGACGAAGATGGGCACCTGCCAGTCGGTGGCCTCCCGCAACTCCTCGATCTTGATGATCATGTCGTCGGGGCCGAGGAAGTCGGGGTGCCGGCAGGGGCTCCGCTGATCGACTCCGTCGGGAAGGTCCCGCATGCCGGCGATCTCGCTGGAGACCTTGGAGCCCAGCAGCATCCCGCCGGTGCCCGGCTTGGCCCCCTGGCCGATGGTCAGCTCGATGCCGTCGGCGGACTTCATGTGATGGATGTCGATGCCGTAGCGGCTGGGGAGGACCTCGTAGATCAGGACGTCCGAGTGCTCGCGTTCGGCCGGAAGCATGCCTCCGTCGCCGGTGGTGGTGGAGGAGCCGACCCGGGAGGCTCCCTGGGCCAGGGCCACCTTGGCGTTGTAGGAGAGGGCGCCGTAGCTCATCCCCGTCACCATCACGGGGGTGTCCAGGACGATCGGCTTCTTGGCGTGGCGCGTGCCCAAAACGGTGCGGGTGCTGCACCGCTCCCGGTACCCCTCCAATGGGATCCGGGTCAGGGTGCAGGGGATGAACACCAGGTCGTCCAGGGTGGGCATGGGACGGGTTCTCAAGGTCCCGAAGCCGCGGATCCGGTAGCGTCCCAGTTCCGCCTTGGTCTGGATGTCCTCGATCACGTCAGGGCTGTAGATTCCGCTCTGCCGGGTCGTTCTCGGTTCCGTCACAAGACCTCCTTCCAGAGATCCCGCTCCTTGCGGCTGAAGTTCCAAAGGCGCCGGCCGGAGACGACTTTCTTGAAGGAGGCGGGTGTCGGGAGGCCCCGGGGTGCCAGATTCCGGGTCAGGAAGTCCCAGTCCTCCTGGTCCGGCTCTTCGACCACGGCGTCGTTGCCCAGGTCCTGGATCTCGCCCCCAACGAAGATCCGGCCTTCGTACATGGAGTCGCCCAGACCGGGGCCCGCGTTCCCGCAGACGATGACCGTTCCCTTCTGACTCATGAATCCGGTCATGTACCCGCAACTGCCCCCGATGACGAGGAGGCCGCCCTTCATGCTGATGCCCGCCCGGGCCGCCGTGCTGCCGTGGACGACGACGGTGCCGCCGCGCATGGAGGCGCCGCACCCGTTGCCGGCGTTTCTGCGAACCTGGATGCTGCCGGATGACATGGACTCTCCCAGGCCCCATCCCGCGCTGCCGATGATCTCCAGGTCGGGTCCGTCCATGAGGCCGCCGCAATAGTAGCCCACGCTGCCTTCGAAGGAGATGGAGACGGGAGACAGAATCCCCACGGCCAAATTGTGCTGGGCCTGGGCCTGTCGGACCCGGATCCGGGTTTCCCCCGACCCGATCAGGTCCTTGATCTGTTGGTTGACCTCCCGGGAACTCCGGTTGCCGGCTTGTACTTCGCCTCCCATCACACCGTCTCCGTTGCCGGTTTTGGCAGAGACCAGATCCGAACTCGGCTCACCCCCGGTTCCAGGGCGTCGAAGTCCCCGGTCAGCGTGGACCGCAGGGCGATCTCCTCGGTGGCGATGGCAACCCAGTCCGCTGACTCGGCCACCAGCAGCGGCTTGAATCCGAACCGGTCCTTGGCGTAGGCCAATTGGTTGCCGGAGGCGGCCAGATAGGAGAAGGATCCGTCGAAGTCGTCCAGCGAGGACTCGAGCGCCTCCCGGAAGGTCCGGCCCAGGGACATCTGGTGGGCCAGGTAGACGCCGATGACCTCCGAGTCGTTCTCGGTGAAGAAGCGGACGCCCATCTGTTCGTACCGGCCCCGCAGCTTGTGGTAGTTGGTGATGTGTCCGTTGTGGACCGTGGCCAGGTCCGCGACCCCGTGGACTCCGAAGGGTTGGGAATGGCTCAGATCGACGCGGCTCTCGGTGGAGAGGCGGGTGTGGCCGATGCCGTGGGTCCCGGTCAGTTGGGAGATCCCGTAGCCGGTGTCCAGATGAGCGGGCGACCCGACCTGCTTGACAATCTCCAACTGGCGGCCGCCGCTCACCAACTCGTAATCCTCCAGGTCCGTCTCCAGTTGCGGCAATACGGACTCGGCGTCTTCCACCGGTCCCACCAGGAGTTGCAGGTATTCGAGGACGACATCCGCTTCCAGGACGGGAAGCCGCCGGGAGACGATGCCGCGCGCCCGGTCCGCCGAGTCGCGGAGGTCGCTCGCGCCGTTCAACTTGATCCGCAGCTTGAGGTTCGGCGTCCGGGTCGGACCGAAGATGGCGACGCCGGCCGAGTCGGGTCCCCGGCAGTCCAGGCTCTTGAGCATCCCCAGGAGGATCGACCCGATCGGAGCGCCGGCCCCGCTGCCGCTACGGTTCAGGTACCCGACGATGCCGCACATTGGCGCGTAGTCTAAACCAAAAGGCGACGGATGTCTTGACGAGAATTTGCCGATCCGGCCATCGATCTGCCCATACCGTTTCAGGTAAAAACTTCGATCGGAATCAGACAAGAAAACGACGGTGACTGCCTTGCCAAGAGAGCACCGGATCGTCCTTTCCCGGTCATCTTCGTTATATGGAGAAACTGGTCAAGTCCGAACCTTCTTGCACTTCATGCTTGCCGGCGAGTGGGGAAGTCGCGGAATCGTCAGACTTTGATCGCAAGAGGCAATACGTATACTAGTGGATACTATACGTATATTTGGTTGCAGGGAGGACGACGATCAGGGATGAAGAAAAAGTTGACCATCACTGTGGATGCCGAGTTGATCCCCAGGGCCAAGCGTTATGCGCGGTCTCGCCAAGTGTCTCTGTCCTCGCTCATCGAACAATCGCTCCGAGATATGGCAGGAGAGGACACGCCCTCATTCTCCTCGCGGTGGCGGGGTCGTTTTCAGGCGGCACGCCGTGACGACCTGCGCTACGACAAGCTGGCCGGGAAATATCTCTGATGCTTCTCGGCACCGATGTCCTCATCGACGTCGCGCTCGACAAGCGCCCCCATTCGGATCTGGCCTCGGAGGTTCTCGACCGGCTCGAGCATGGCTACCGGAAAGCGTTTATCGCATGGCATTCGGTGTCGAACTTCTTCTACATGGTGGCTCCCACACGTGGGGAGAGAACGGCGCGCGATTTTATCCTGGAACTGACCCGTTTCGTGGAGGTCGCAGAAACTGGCACTGAAGCGATTCGTTACGCGGCCGCGCTTCCGATGACCGATTTTGAGGATGCCATGCAAGTCGCCGCCGCGGATGCCTGCGGAGCCCGGCACATCGTGACGAGGAACATGAAGGACTATCGGCGCTCGCCGATCCCGGCGATCAGCCCACAAGAGGCACTCCGCGAGTTGTTCTGATGAACCCCGGAATATGGAGCGACATCGACTCGGCACATCGGACCGTTGTCAAGGAAAGCGCTGGGAGATCTCCTGGTTCCCGACTGTCGTCAATTGCAGCTTGGCCGGAACAGAATGTGTATATTTCATACAAAGTCCCTGTAACTGCTGAAGGTTGGTGCCATGGCTCGAGTTCAACTCCT
Organism: Acidobacteriota bacterium; assembly: GCA_965231825.1. Classification (GTDB taxonomy): domain Bacteria; phylum Acidobacteriota; class UBA6911; order RPQK01; family JAJDTT01; genus JAJDTT01. The sequence continues at coordinate 2,501,731 of OZ246889.1, forward strand.
GATCCCCGATGAAGACCGCGACCGTTTCGTCCACCAGGCGCGAATCGAGCGGATGTCGTTGAACGCTTGGCTGATAGCCGCCGCGCGCCAGCGGCTTGCGGACAAACAGCGTTCCGGCCCCTTCGAGTCGGCAGAGGACCTGCAACGTTTCTTCCGGGAGTGTGACGCATTGGAAGGGCCAAAAGTGGAACCGGATTGGCAGTAGCACCTGGATGTCCCTAACGAGCCGCGGAGAGGCGGTACCGGCGGCACATGTCTTTCGATCGAATTCTCCCGGCTATTACCGGCCGTCCGATGCCGTTATCATTTGATGCGAGACCATGACCGGTCCTTTGAGCACGTCGGCGGAATCGTCTGGGTCCAGTTGTGGGACGGGTGATCTCGACATGATCAACCTTCCCACTACAATGCCCTCTTAGGTCGTTCCCGTAATGTACTTGGCCCCCTTTTCGGCAACACCGGAGTCAGATGCACGCAACCAGATCTATTCTTTGGATCGGGATACAACTACGCGTTCGGCAGTGTTGACCAGACCATTGGCATCGATACCCATTCTATTCCTGGCAATATCGGCGGTCTTGGCGCAGTCGGACTCCCAGCTCCAGGAAACGGCTAGAAGAATCCTGGAGAGCCACTGTGTTTCCTGCCACGGGGCACAGCGGATGTCCGGCTTGGACCTGCGGCATCGCGACGCGATGCTGGCGGGCGGCGGGAAGGGGCCCGCACTAGTTCCAGGAAAAGCGGAGGAGAGCCTTCTCTTTCTGGCCGCTTCTCACGACGGGGAGTTGAAGATGCCTCCGGGCAAACCGCCGCTCTCCCCCCAGGATCTGGATGCCTTACGGGACTGGATCGACGGAGGCGCGTCCTGGGACTCGACGGTCTCAGCCGCCACCCCGACCGAGCCGGCCTGGTGGTCGCTCCGACGACCCCGTCGACCCGCCGTCCCCACGGTAAGAACCCAGGATCGGGTGAGAAATCCCATTGACGCCTTCGTCCTGGCCAAGCTGGAAAGCCAGGGTTTGGAGCCGGCTCCGGAGGCGGACAAGCGGACCCTCATCCGCAGGGCCTCTTTCGACCTGATTGGTCTGCCGCCGACTCCCGAGCAAGTGGACCGCTTTCTGCAGGACGCTTCCCCCAACGCCTACGAAAAGCTCATCCGCGACCTGCTGGACTCGCCCCGCTACGGGGAACGTTGGGGCAGACACTGGCTGGACCTGGTGCGCTACGCTGACAGCGGCGGCTATGAGACCGACGAGTACTTTCCCAACTCCTGGCGTTATCGCGACTACGTCATCAAATCCCTGAACGAGAACAAGCCCTACGACCGGTTCCTGCAGGAGCAGGTCGCCGGGGACGAGATCTGGCCCGACGATCTGGAACTTCACGACAACTACTACGGCATCTCCCCGGAGAAGCTGGAGCACTTGGAAGCCCGGATCGGCACCGGCCTCTACACCTTCGGTCCTGAGATCGTCGAATCCCTGCTCGACGCACCCAAGCTGGCGTACGAGAGGATGACCGACTGGGTCGACACCACCAGCGCGGTCTTCATGGGGTTGACTCTCGCCTGCGCGCGTTGTCACGACCACAAGTTCGATCCCGTCTCGCAGCGGGACTACTTCCGCCTCCAGGCAGTCTTTGCCGCCAGCGATGCCACGGAGATCCCGGTGGTGACCCGGATGTCCAGGTTCCACCGGAACGAGACCTATTCCCGGATGATCGCAGTGGACGAAGCCCGAAGGGCCTACAAGCTGTACCTGGACGGCATCAAGAAGCGGATGATGACGGCCGCCAAATCGGGTTTCCCACCCGAGGTGGTCTCGGCCCACGAGGTTCCGGACGAGAAGAAGACTCCTCAGCAGGCGGAGCTCGCCGCACCCTTGATCAAAGCGCTGAGCGCTCTGAACAAGGACTGGGAAGATCGGATGACTCCCGAGGAAAAGGAGGAGAAGGAGCGGCTCCTGGAGGAAGTGGGCAAGCTGGTCGTGCTCCTGCCCGAAGTGGACGCGTCGCACCTGGTGAAATTCGACGGCCTCTACGACGTGCCCAGGGCCTCCGTACTCGGTCACCGGAAGGTCGAGTTGATCCCCGAAGTCCACGTGTTGGACCGGGGGGAGCTGGGTCGCCGGCTGGAGCGGGTGACTCCCGGAGTCCCCGCCGTATTCGACTACCTCGGGGAGTGGGACGGTTGGCAGACGTCATCGTCCGAGAGCCCAATTCCGCGAGCCCGCAGGCATCTGGCCCTCTGGCTCAGTCGTCCCGATCACCCCCTCACCGCCCGGGTAATGGTCAACCGGCTCTGGCAATGGCACTTCGGGCAGGGAATCGTCCGGACCTCCAACGACTACGGGGTCCAGGGGGAGTCTCCCACTCATCCGGAACTGCTGGATTGGCTGGCCCTGGAGTTCGTGGAGCGGGGTTGGGACATCAAGTCGATGCACCGTTTGATCATGTCCTCCGGTGCCTACCGGATGGCCAGCCGATATTCCAACCGGCGAAACAGCGAACTGGATCCGGACAACCGCACTCTATGGCGCATGAACCGGCGCCGTCTGGAGGCGGAAGTCATGTGGGACACCCTGCACTCGGTGGCGGGGACTCTGAACCTGAAAATGGGGGGACGCCCCGCGGTGCCCCCCTTGACCGAAGAAGAGCTGGACGTGTTGCCGGCTCCCTTTCTCTGGCCGGTCTCCGCCGACCCCGCCGAGCACACGCGCCGGGGGATCTACATCCTGTCCCGGAGAAGCTTCACGTTTCCCATGTTCCGGACCTTCGACCGGCCCGACTCCTCGTTGAGCTGCCCGCGCCGCCAGGTGACCACGGTGGCGCCGCAGGCCCTCTGGTTTCTCAACCACAGGGTCGGCCTGCAGCAGGCCCGAGAACTGGCCGAGCGCCTGGTAACCGGCCACGGGGACAATCCTGCCGCCTGGGTGGAGAATGCGTGGAGGATCTCCCTGAGCCGTCCTCCCACGGCGGAGGAAGAGCATGAAGCCCTGGCCCTTTTTAAGGCTCTGTCCGGGGAGGAGCCTGCGGCAAAGGATGAAGTGGCGATTCCGGCCGGGCTCGCGTCGATCGGCCCGGCCCGGGCCGCGGCCTTGACGCAACTGTGTTTGACCGTATTCAATTTGAACGAGTTCATATATATTGACTAGCAGGCCCCAACGTATTGATCTGTCTATTGAGACAATGCATCAGTAATAATATGTTTTCATTTTATTGATGTGTCTTTGGGGCAGCATCGTGGAAAGGATCATGGTTCATGATGGATTTCCAATCCTGTAATTTGAACGAACAGGTCCATTCCCGGCGGGAATTCCTGGCCCGATCCGGTTTCGGCTTTGGAGCCGTGGCCCTGGGTTGCCTGCGCGAGGAGGAAGTGGCGTTCGCCGCCGCTCGGAAGGCGGCAGGCATCGGCAACCCGATCGCATCCGGAACACCCCACTTCCCGGGCAAGGCCAAAAACGTCATCTTCATGTTTATGAAGGGGGGGCCTTCGCATATCGACACGTTCGATCCCAAGCCGGAACTGAACCGCCTCGACGGGCAGCTCCTGCCTCCCAGCTTCCGGCCCGAGGACCTGGACCTGCAGTTCGTCAAAGCGCATGAAGCGAAGGTGATGGCCTCCCCCCGAAGGTTCACGAGATACGGGCAGTCGGGCATCGAAATATCGGATCTCTTCCAGAACCTGGGCAAGTGCGCCGACGACGTGGCGGTCATCCGCTCCTGCTATCACGATTCCCTCATTCACGGGCCCGCCATCAATCTGCTCTTCAGCGGTTCCGTGCGCCTGGGTCACCCGACACTCGGGGCCTGGGTCGTCTACGGGCTGGGAAGCGAGAGTGAGAACTTCCCCGGCTTCATCGCCATGTCCGAAGGGAACGTGACCGCAAGCGACGAGTCCCTGCACGGTTCGGGGTTCCTGCCCGCCGTGTACCAGGCCACTCGAGCTCGCCACCAGGGGACCGCGTTCGAGAATCTCGATCCGCCCCCGGACATCAGCCATGGAGCCCAATCCCGAATGTTGGAACAGCTCGAGTCGTGGAACCGCCGGCATTTCGAAACGCGGCGGGACGACAGCCGTCTGGCCGCCCGCATCGCCAACTACGAGTTGGCCTTCCGCATGCAGGCGGCAGCACCGGAACTGACCGACCTGGCGGGTGAGCCCGAGTCGGTCCGAGGAATGTACGGCTTGGACGAGGAACGGACCGCCAAATTCGGCCGGATCTGTCTGCTGGCCCGGCGCATGGTGGAACGCGGAGTTCGATTCGTCCAACTCTACAAGGGGAACTGGGACGGGCACGCCCAATGCGACCAGAATCACGTCGACAATGCCGGCGCCATCGACCAGCCGATCGCGGGCCTGTTGACGGACCTGAAGCTGCGGGGGCTGCTGGAGAGCACCCTGGTCGTCTGGATCGGCGAGTTCGGCCGGACTGCCGTCGTCCAGGGTGACGGCGGCCGGGACCACAACCCTCACGGCTTCAGTTGCTGGATGGCGGGAGGCGGCATCCGGGGCGGTAAGGTCATCGGCGCCACCGACGAGCTCGGCTGCCGGGCCATCGAGGACCGGGTCCATGTGCACGATCTGCACGCCACCCTGCTGTCGTTGCTGGGACTCGACCATACGAAGCTGACCTATCTCACCCAGGGCCGCGACATGCGGCTGACCGACGTCGGCGGGTACAACGACCTGTCCGAGCGGCTCACCCGGGCCTGACGGCGAATGGTCGGCGTTCCGAATGGGAGTCGTCCCGTGACCGCGATGAGACCGATGATTCCGCTTCTGTTGCTGCTGGTCGGCCTCTTCACCGTGTTCGTTCCGGGCCGAGAGGCGGCCTCTTACGTCACCCAACTTCACCTCCCCGGAGATCTCTACACGGCGACGGGGATCGTGCTCCAAAAGGGGAGCTACGACCTCCGGTTGCGGATTGAGAACGGGCTGTACTCGCTGGCGTTTCTCCAGGGGGACCGGCAGGTTGTCGCCGTCACTGGGCGCCCCCACGAAAAGGAGGGCGCTGAGAACTGGGTCGTCCCGATGCTGGGAACCCTTTTCCTGCGTTCTACCGCAGATCCCATCGGGACCGATGAGGAACGCCACTACAGCGAGACGGGGCAGGCCCAGTATGAGTACGAGAAGCGTAATTGGAAGGCGACGTTGAGGGCTTACAGGTCGATCCGTCCGGAAGAAAAAGAGATTCGCTTCGTGTTCCAAGAGAACGGCGACGACCGAGAGCAGACCCGCCGAGATTTCTACCTTTTTGTGAAAAACCCCCAGGAAAAGACTCGGCCGTAGTGATTCAAAGCGAAAATCACGCACAGCACTTCGGTTGCGGGTCTGTGTTTCCACCGCACCCATAATCAAGCTCTGCGTTGCATACGCTGGCGAGGATAGGAGGTTCGACCTCACGTTCCTGTTGGCCTCTTCATTCAAGTTCACGCCATGGTAAAATAAATCCGGTTAAACTAACCGGAAGTTCCAGCCCTATTTCCCCCTAAAATCGAGCTAAGTGGTTGATTTGCTTACGGAACTGGTGTTGACTGGGTTTATTTGTGTTCCCATGTAATAGAGTGTCTATCATGTTGTATTTGAGAACTATATGATCTATACTAGTTGCCATGTACATCGACACTGTCCCCAACCGCAACTCCCGCCCTGCCATCCTCCTGCGCGAAGGCTGGCGCGAAGGGAAACGTGTCCGCAAACGCACCATCGCCAACCTCACCAACTGGCCCCACGACAAGATCGAACGACTTCGTCTCGTCCTCAAGAACGTCCCTGTCGTTCATCCCGATGAGCTCTTCGTCATCGAACGCTCCCTCCCCCATGGTCATGTCGAGATGGTGCTGCAAGCCATGCGCCGCCTGAAGCTCCCCGCTCTTATCGATTCCAAGCCCTCGCGCCAGCGCGATCTGGTCCTGGCCCTGATCATCCAGCGCTTGCTGCATCCCGCCTCCAAGCTCGCCACCACCCGGCTCTGGCACACGACCACCCTGGCCTCCGAGCTCTCCCTGCAAGACGCCGACGAGAACGACCTGTACGGGGCCATGGACTGGTTGCTCCAACGTCAGGACCGGATCGAGAAGAAGCTGGCCCGGCGACATCTGTCCGAAGGGGATCACGTCCTTTACGACGTCTCCAGCAGCTACTATGAAGGGCACACCTGTTCCTTGGCCCGGTTCGGCCACAGCCGGGACGGCAAGCGCGGCCAGCCCATCATCGTCTACGGGGTGATGGCGGATCGGGCGGGACGGCCGGTGGCCGTCCAGGCCTATCCCGGCAACACGGGGGATCCGACCACGGTGCCGGATCAAGTGGAGACGTTGCGCCAGCGGTTCGGGTTGAAGCGGGTGGTGCTGGTCGGGGACCGAGGGCTACTGACCGAGACCCAGGTCAAGCATCTGAAGCGCCATCCCGGACTGGGTTGGATCTCGGCCCTGCGCCATACGGCCATCCGCGAACTGGTGGAAACGAAAGCAGTTCAACTCTCGCTCTTTGATGAGCGTCACTTGGCGGAGATCCGGACCGAGGCCTATCCGGGCGAACGGCTCGTCGTTTGTCACAACCCGATGCTGGGGGAGTATCGGCGCCGCAAACGGGAGCGCCTGTTGGCGGCGACGGAGGAAAAGTTGGCCAAGATCGCCCGGGAGGTGGCCCGGCGCACCAAGACGCCCTTGTTGGCGCCCCAGATTGCCGAGAAGGTGGGTCGGGTCAAGAACCGGTACAAGGTGGCCAAGCACTTCGAAATGGTGATCGAGGACGGGCGTTTCGAGTACGCTCGGCGCACTGAGGCTATCGTCCGCGAGGCGCAACTGGACGGATTCTACATCCTGCGCACCAGTGAGCCACAAAAGCGGCTGTCGACGGCCGACGTGGTGCGCAGCTACAAGAACCTGGCGAACGTGGAGCGGGCGTTCCGCTCTTTGAAGACCGTGAACTTGCAGATCCGTCCCATCCGCCACCGGGCGGAGACCCGGGTGCGATCACACCTGTTCCTGTGCGTGCTGTCCTACTACGTCGAGTGGCATCTGCGCCGAGCCTTGGCCCCGTTGCTGTTTGATGACGAGGACCTGGAGGCGCATCGCGCTCGACGGGATCCGGTGCTGAAAGCCCAGCCGTCGGCATCGGCAAAACGCAAGAAGGCGAAGCGGGAAACCGAGGACGGACTGCCGATCCAGAGCTTCAAGACACTGATGGCTGAGATGGGGACGCGTGCCCGTCACCAGTGCCGAACGGCCTCGGACCCGGACGGTCCAAAGTTGCAACGACTGACGGAACCGACACCGCTGCAGCACCGGGCGCTGGAGTTGGTCAGGGTGTTCCCAGTGGACAACTAGTCCGATTCGTCGGTTATACCTTTATAATCAGGGAGTTATCTTGTCTCTGAGTCTGGAACTTCGGACTAACCGGTGGGAGTGTGAAGGCATGCGTGAAATACAAGCAACCGAGGCCAAGGCGAAGCTGGCTGAGCTCCTTCGGACGGTCGAACGGGGGGAGAGTGTCGTAATCACCCGTCACGGACAGCCCGTTGCACACTTGGTTCCGGCTCAAGAAAACGATCTCGCCCGACGAAGGGCGGCAGTGGAGCGTTTCAGAGAACGACGGCGCAAGTGGAGGAAGATCGACATGTCCACCGAGGAGATCCTCGCTGCACGGCATGAAGGACATCGGTTTTGAGCGATCTTGTTCTGGATGCATCAATTGCCGCGGCATGGCTGTTCGACGACGAGGCGGACCCGAGCGCAAACTCCCTACTGATAAGACTCCAGGAATGGGAGGCTGTGGTCCCGCAGCATTGGCACCTTGAGGTTCGCAACGCTCTAATCGTGGGTGAGAGACGGGGCCGTATTCATCCGAATGAAGTTGATGAGCGGTTGATCGACCTTGGGACATTGCCGGTTCGGACTGATTTGGAACCGGACTTTGATGCTGCGTTGAGACTGGCCAGACTTCACGGCCTGTCCTTTTACGACGCCGTTTATTTGGAGTTAGCGCGTCGGCATGGCTTGCCACTCGCAACACTGGACGGCGACCTCGGCGCGGCAGCTGTGGTTGAAGGTGTTGGGCGGGCTGACTAATCGGAAGTTCCAGCCCTATTTCCCCCTAAAATCGAGCTAAGTGGTTGATTTGCTTACGGAACTGGTGTTGACTGGGTTTATTTGTGTTCCCATGTAATAGAGTGTCTATCATATTGTATTTGAGAACTATATGATCTATACTAGTTGCCATGTACATCGACACTGTCCCCAACCGCAACTCCCGCCCTGCCATCCTCCTGCGCGAAGGCTGGCGCGAAGGGAAACGTGTCCGCAAACGCACCATCGCCAACCTCACCAACTGGCCCCACGACAAGATCGAACGACTTCGTCTCGTCCTCAAGAACGTCCCTGTCGTTCATCCCGATGAGCTCTTCGTCATCGAACGCTCCCTCCCCCATGGTCATGTCGAGATGGTGCTGCAAGCCATGCGCCGCCTGAAGCTCCCCGCTCTTATCGATTCCAAGCCCTCGCGCCAGCGCGATCTGGTCCTGGCCCTGATCATCCAGCGCTTGCTGCATCCCGCCTCCAAGCTCGCCACCACCCGGCTCTGGCACACGACCACCCTGGCCTCCGAGCTCTCCCTGCAAGACGCCGACGAGAACGACCTGTACGGGGCCATGGACTGGTTGCTCCAACGTCAGGACCGGATCGAGAAGAAGCTGGCCCGGCGACATCTGTCCGAAGGGGATCACGTCCTTTACGACGTCTCCAGCAGCTACTATGAAGGGCACACCTGTTCCTTGGCCCGGTTCGGCCACAGCCGGGACGGCAAGCGCGGCCAGCCCATCATCGTCTACGGGGTGATGGCGGATCGGGCGGGACGGCCGGTGGCCGTCCAGGCCTATCCCGGCAACACGGGGGATCCGACCACGGTGCCGGATCAAGTGGAGACGTTGCGCCAGCGGTTCGGGTTGAAGCGGGTGGTGCTGGTCGGGGACCGAGGGCTACTGACCGAGACCCAGGTCAAGCATCTGAAGCGCCATCCCGGACTGGGTTGGATCTCGGCCCTGCGCCATACGGCCATCCGCGAACTGGTGGAAACGAAAGCAGTTCAACTCTCGCTCTTTGATGAGCGTCACTTGGCGGAGATCCGGACCGAGGCCTATCCGGGCGAACGGCTCGTCGTTTGTCACAACCCGATGCTGGGGGAGTATCGGCGCCGCAAACGGGAGCGCCTGTTGGCGGCGACGGAGGAAAAGTTGGCCAAGATCGCCCGGGAGGTGGCCCGGCGCACCAAGACGCCCTTGTTGGCGCCCCAGATTGCCGAGAAGGTGGGTCGGGTCAAGAACCGGTACAAGGTGGCCAAGCACTTCGAAATGGTGATCGAGGACGGGCGTTTCGAGTACGCTCGGCGCACTGAGGCTATCGTCCGCGAGGCGCAACTGGACGGATTCTACATCCTGCGCACCAGTGAGCCACAAAAGCGGCTGTCGACGGCCGACGTGGTGCGCAGCTACAAGAACCTGGCGAACGTGGAGCGGGCGTTCCGCTCTTTGAAGACCGTGAACTTGCAGATCCGTCCCATCCGCCACCGGGCGGAGACCCGGGTGCGATCACACCTGTTCCTGTGCGTGCTGTCCTACTACGTCGAGTGGCATCTGCGCCGAGCCTTGGCCCCGTTGCTGTTTGATGACGAGGACCTGGAGGCGCATCGCGCTCGACGGGATCCGGTGCTGAAAGCCCAGCCGTCGGCATCGGCAAAACGCAAGAAGGCGAAGCGGGAAACCGAGGACGGACTGCCGATCCAGAGCTTCAAGACACTGATGGCTGAGATGGGGACGCGTGCCCGTCACCAGTGCCGAACGGCCTCGGACCCGGACGGTCCAAAGTTGCAACGACTGACGGAACCGACACCGCTGCAGCACCGGGCGCTGGAGTTGGTCAGGGTGTTCCCAGTGGACAACTAGTCCGATTCGTCGGTTATACCTTTATAATCAGGGAGTTATCTTGTCTCTGAGTCTGGAACTTCGGACTAATCGCCCTTCAACGTGTCAAATGCGGGGACTGAGAGGCGTTTGCGCGAGTTGCCGTCGTGGCCGTTTTTTCCAACTCAGTCCGAGACCCCAGGATCCCGATTCTGCCGGTACTCCTCCAGGTTGGGCCGAGCGTCCCCGTCGGGATCGGCTCGCGAATCGTCCGCGAGAGGGTCCAAATCGTGCTCCAACTCCCACGCAGTGGGCAGGCCGTCCCGGTCCAGGTCGCCGTGGGCCTCGACCCGCGCGGCGATCTTCCGGCTCATCTCGGCGACGGCTCCGATGGCCCGTGTCCGGTCTTCCCGTTTCAGGAGCAGCCGGAGGTGGATGACCGAAGAGACGAGATGGTCCCGAAATCGGACCAACTCCCCGTCGATCTCCATTCTCAAGGCTTCCGTCAGGGTTCCGAAACGGCGGACGATTTCCTGAGAGATCTTCTGCAGGTCCGACTCGGGTGCGGATCGGATCTCCGGGAGCGCCTCTCTCAGGTGGCTGTTGAAGGCGACGAGTTCCTTCAGCACCGGGACCGACCGGTCTCCGATGGCGAAAACGCCCCAGGGATGCAGGATGAAAGCGATCCGGTCCCGAACCCGGGGATCCCCCGTGCGCTCCCATTCTTCCAGTAAGAGTCGAACCACCCGGTCCGGTCCCCGAGCGACGAGTTGCTGCCGGGCTTCCTCCCGGGTCCGCCACTGCTCGTGGGAGAGCAACTCGACCAGTTCCTCGTCGGTGCGTCCCTGCAAATGCAGGTCTCCGCAGGACCATGCGGCGGCGAGTAACAGAACGGGGACCGGGAGCAGAAGAAGACGAGTCACGGCTACTGGCCAAACGGCGACGTCTTCGGTGGGCCGACCTTGTTGAAGCCGTCCAGTCCCGCCACCTTGTAGCACTCGGCAAAAGTCGGATAGTTGAACACCGTGTCGACGAAGTAGTCGATGGTCCCGTTCAGGGCGAACACGGCCTGGCCGATGTGGATCAGTTCCGCGGCGCCGGTTCCGATGATGTGGACACCCAGGATTTTTCGCGTGTCCCGATGAAACAGGATCTTGAGCAGACCCGAATCGTCTCCCAGGATGACGCCTCGCGCGATCTCCCGGTAACGGGCGGTGCCCACTTCGTAGGGAACCCTGTTCCGGGTCAGATCCTCCTCGGTGTTTCCGACCATGGACATCTCGGGAATGGAATAGATACCGTAGGGAAAGAGTTCCGGGATCGATTCGCAGGGCACGTCGAACGCATGGCAGGCCGCCATGCGGCCCTGCTCCATGGAGGTGGAAGCGAGGGCCGGAAAGCCGATCACGTCACCCACGGCGTAGATGTGATGCTGTTGGGTCTGGAAGGTTACACCGACCGGGACGCGTCCCCGGGTGTCGCTCTCCAGGCCGGCCGCCTTCAGGTTCAGGGATGCCGTGGCGCCGACCCGGCCGATGGAATAGAACAGGACCTCGGACTGGATCCGCTTCCCGGACTTGAGCCAAGCCTCGGCGCCGCCGTTCCTCATGTGGATCGATTTCACTTCCTCGCCCAGACGGAAGACGCAGTTCTTGTTCCGCATCTGATACAGCAGGGAATCGATGATTTCCGAGTCGACGAACTCGAGAGGCCGTTGTCTCTTGTCGATGATGGTGACCTCGGTGTCGAGCGCGCCGAACATGGAAGCGTACTCCAAGCCGATCACGCCCGCCCCCACCACCGTCATGGACCGGGGTAGCGATTCCAGGTTCAGGATCTCGTCGGCGGTGACCACAGTCGCTCCGTCCACCGCCACGTCTGCGGGAGGGGACGGCTCGCTTCCGGTGGCGATGACGAAATATTTCGAACGGACCCGCGTCACCCCCTGGTGTCCGCAGACTTCCATTTCATGCGGGTTCCGGAATGACGCCGTACCCGAAAGGATCGTCACCCCGTTACGGCGCATCTGTTGCCGAATTACGTGAATCTGCTGTTGGATGACGTGCTGGCAACGGAGGAGGAGATCCTGCATGTCCAAGTCTTCCTTGAGCCGATACGATTCTCCGTAAATGGCCCGCTGCCGGTAGCCCGTCAGATAGAGGAGGGCCTCGCGGAAAGTCTTGGAGGGGATGGTTCCGGTGTTCACACAGACGCCACCCACCACCTCGCGCCGGTCGCAGATCCCAACTCTATTGCCCAGCTTGGCCGCCTGGATGGCGGCCCTCTGACCTGCGGGTCCGGTGCCGATGACGAACAGGTCCAGATCAATCAATATGGCTCCATTCTGCCCGTGGCAGGGGAAAGACTCAATTGCCTTTCAACCCGGTCGAACAAAAAAATTGTTTCGTGTCGATTTTCGTGGATCGGATTCTCCCATCTTACGAGTTCGGCGGAATGGCTCAAAGAGTATTTGAGAAAGGAGACTTCCGCCAGTAATTGCCAATTGCGGTCAGAGATCGCTTCCAGCAGTCAAAAATAGGCCTTGAATCCCAGTTGAATCTGACGGCCTGGCAGCGCACTCCCGATGCTTCCGAAGCCCGTGGTGGCGAACTGTATGGCCGTGTCGCTGCGGCCGACCGAGAAATTGGTCCGGTTGGCGGCGTTGAAGGCTTCGAGACGAAGCTCGAAACGGCGCTCTCCGTCGAATCGGAAGGTCCGCCTCAACGAGAAGTCCAGATTGATGAGACCCGGACCCTCCACGGTGGACCTTCCGGCGTTCCCGTATTGGAAGGGCGGGGGCGGGCGGAAGGCTTCCGTGTCGAACCACCTCGTCGGGACTCGCTGACTCTGGGGCAGGTTGGCGTCGCGGATCCGGTCGGGCCATTGGGAGGCCACTGAACCCGCATCCAGCGGGTCCCCCGGAAGATGGACGGTGATCCAGGGACCGTCCTGAGCGCTGGAAATCACCCGGAGCGACCAGTTGCGGACCAGTCCGGCGATCCACCCGTTGCCGGACTCCGCTCCTCCGGTTCCGAAGGGAAGGTCGTAGCCCAGGCTCAGGAGGAGTCTGCGGGGGACGTGAAAGTCGGCCAGCCCGCGAGTGGCCCCCAAGGGCACGTTCCGGGAACGAAATAGGGGGAAATAATGAGATCCCAAGTCGCTGGAGCCGATCTCGATCAGGCGCGACCAGCTGAACGAGGCCAGCAAGGAGAGGCCGTGGTTCCCCGGAGCCTTCTCCACCTGCACTTGCAATCCGTGATACCAGGCCCCGCCGTCGGCCTGAGGCATCTGAACCGTCTGCAAGTGGGGATAGGGCCGGCGCTGTTGCCGGTCGCCCGGTCCCGGTTCGGCGTCGTTGATGGAGACCGTCTCCAGCCGGTGGACGGTGTGGGAGCCGTGGTATCCGGCGTTGACGAAGAGTTCCCGGACGAGGCGGTGCTGGAGGCTCAGTCCCCACGCCTGGGTCGTCGCCAGGGGCAGGGGAGTCTCGACGCCGTAGTGATCCGGGACGGCCGCGTCCCTGCCTCTGCGGGGAAAGGGATTGGAGAACGACAATGTCGGCGTCGCCAGATCGGACTTGAAGATCAGTCTTTCGGCGCCGGGCCTCGGGTTTCTCCCCAGTCTGGAGATCATTCCCAAGTCGGGCTCGTTGGAGTAGAGGCCGGCGCCGGTGTGAAGAACCGTGCGGCTGCCGAGCCGAAGCGCCAAACCGAGTCGGGGTTGGATTCCCGCCAGACGGCTCCACTGGATGAGGGGCGTCCGTGGTTGGAAGCGGCCCGTTTCACCGGGCGCCAGATTCAGGTCCCGCAGCGGCGGATGGAGCTGGCCCTCGCTGGGATCGAAATTCGACATGAAGCCCCGCAGGTCGACCCAGGGCAGCCGGAGTTCGTACCGGAGCCCCAGGTTCAGGTCCAGTCCCGGGGAGACCCTCCACTCGTCGGTAAGGTAGGCATAGAAGCTGTTCTGGTGGTAGCGCCCCCGATTGAACTCGGCGCCCAGTTGGCTCTGGGCCAGGTGTCCCAGCAGGAAGTCGCCCCAGGCGTTTCCCGTGTACCGGTTGTAGAAGTCGAATTCGGAACGCCGGTGTTGGCCGTATTGGTTGAAGTGCTGGCGGAACTCCAGACCCAACTTCAAGGTGTGGTCGCCCCGGGGGAGCACCAGGTCGTCCTTAACCTGCCAGTTGCCCAGGGCTGTCCTGCCGACAAGGGTCAGGTCTCCGATCCCGACGAATCCCGTGATCTGTGTCCTGGGAACGCCGTGGCGGTCCATCTCGGCCTGGAGCAACTCGCCGATGCCCAGACTCCCGGCGAGGTCGGGGAGAGGATGGGCGGGAACCGCCTCGTAAGGACGCCGGAACAGGTGAATACTCGCCACGTTGATGTCTCTGGAGCCCAGGTTCCGGCTGTAGGAAATGGACTGTCCCCAGGTGGCCAGGGGACTGCGGGAAGAGAAGATGCTGACGGGTCGAGCCACAAAAGAGGGCCGCGAGTCCCAGACGAAGCGGCCACTCCAGCGGCTGATGCCGGAGGTCCTGAGGTCCACACGAGCGATGATCTGCGGGTTGTCGGTGGGCGAAACCGAGTCGGGGCTCGTGAAGTTCAGGGGACCCACACTGTTGGGGTCCGGCCAGATGGGCAGGAGCTTCAGTGCCACCGGGTCGAACCGGTTCTCGGGGATGCGATTGTCGGGAAAGGGCGCACCCGTTGAGGGGTCCGTAATCGGGGTCGAGAAGATTCCCTTTCTCTCGTCCAACGTCGGGACCACGCCGGTGAGGGGCTTGGTCTCGCGAATGGACCGGTGCTGGTGGGAGAAGAAGAACCAGGCGCGGTCCGTACCTGTCAACAGCCCCGGAAGGAGGATGGGGCCTCCCAAGGTGGCGCCCATCTGATTCCGCTTGAACTCCTTCTTCTCCTGTTCGAAGAAGTTTCGAGCGTCCAGGTTGTCGTTCCGGTGAAACCAGTAAAGACTCCCGTGGTAGGCGTTGGTCCCGCTCTTGGTCACCGCCACGATCTGCGCCCCGGGGCGAATCCCGTACTCGGCCGAGTAGAGTCCGCTCTTGATGTCGAACTCCTGGAGCGCGTCGGTGCTGGCCTGGAAAGAGGTTCCGCCGTCGCCATGGGTGAAGAGGGTCCCGTCGATGTAGAGCAGGTTGTCCCTTCGTCTCATGCCCATGACCTTCACGCCCCGGCGCCGGCCGCTGCTGGTGCGGGAGGCGCCCGGAGCCAGGTCCACCAATTGGCCGATGTCGCGGGAGGCGCCCGGGAGCGTTTCCAGTTTTTCCCGGTCGATGACCAGGCCCCGGTCGTCCCGGTCCGAGCCGCTGGGGGCCCACCCGCTTTCCTGAACCCGAACTTCGTTCTCGTCGCCTGGCATCAGGACGAAGTCCTCCCGGAGGACTTGTCCCACTGGGAGTTGGACTCCGACTCGAAGAAGACCGACGTGGCCCCGGGACGCCACCTGGATCTCGTAGGCTCCGGCGGCCAAGCTGTCCCGGCGGTAGTTGCCGGTGGGACCGGTCAAGATGGAGTAGGTTTCATTGGTGTCGGGGCGGCGAATCGTGATTTCCACGTTCCCGGCGGGGGTGCCGCCTTCCAGCCGGACCGTGCCCAGAAGGGTGGCGCTCTCCGCCTGTCCCCGGACCCACTGGCTCGCGAGGAGCACCGCGAGGCATCCGCCGAGGAGTATCGGAACGTAGCGGCTCTTCAAATTGGTTTGGACTTATCGGAGGAAAATGGAGCGGGAAACGGGATTCGAACCCGCGACTTCAACCTTGGCAAGGTTGCACTCTACCACTGAGTTATTCCCGCACCAAACGTGCTCGAATCTTAGGAATTCGACCTGATGTTGTCAAGAGTGGGACGCCGCGTCCGGCGATGCGGGACGATGACAACGGGCGCATCGAAGAGGGTGTACGCACGATAGTTTTGCATATTCACTATCATAGAGTAACGAAAAATGATACTTTGGTGGAGTCATATTCAGATCTTCCGCGCCACGAGCCCGCGATGTCATCATGGATCTGGCCGCTCGCGGCCGGCATCACTTCACGTCGGCCGAGCTTCGCTCGATGCTCGGTGTTTCCGCCGCAGCCGCGAGGCAGGCGCTGAGCCGCCTGGCGGCCAAGGGTGAGATCGCCAGCCCCGCGCGTGGGTTCTACGTCATCGTGCCACCCGAATACAGAAGGCTCGGTTGCCTGCCGGCGGACCAGTTCATCCCAGCCCTCATGGAGCACCGGAAGGTCCCGTACTACGCGGCGCTCCTGTCGGCCGCCCAATTCTACGGTGCCGCGCATCATCGGCCGCAGGCGTTCCAGGTCATCCTCGGCAAGAACAGGCCGTCCATCTCGTGCGGGTCCGTGAAGGTGTCATTTGTCGCTCGCCGAAACGTGCGCGACGTGCCGGTCCGGAGATTCAACAATCCGCGCGGAACCGTTCGGGTCTCAACGGTGGAGGCAACGGCAGTCGATCTCGTCGGATACATGCACCACGCGGGCGGCGTGGACCGGGTCGCAGGTCTTCTTTACGAACTTGGCGAGGCGATGGACCCGAGTGGCCTCGTCAACGCCTCGAAGTCGGCGCCGATCCCGTGGGCGCAGCGTCTGGGCTACCTGCTCGGACGTGTCGGGTCCGGAGACAAGGCCGTGCTCCTCAAAGAGCATGTGCAAGAGCGGGCGCGAAACTTCACGAAACTCCTGCCCGCCGCAAGTGCGGAGAATGCGCCGCGGTCGAAGGATTGGCGGCTGTATGTCAACGCGGCTATCGAGGTGGAAGCGTGATCCCTCGGGACTACATCACCGAATGGCGCGAGCGGGCGCCGTGGATCGAGGATTTCCAGGTTGAGCAGGATCTCGTCATCAGCCGTGCCCTGGCCGGGATATTTTCCGATCCTGTTCTCGCCGGAGCTCTGGCCTTCCGGGGCGGCACGGCGCTCTACAAGCTCTACCTGACGCCGCCGGCTCGCTACTCGGAAGACATCGATCTGGTCCAGGTCGTACCTGGACCTGCCGGCCCCCTGATGGACGCCCTGAGAAGGGTTCTCGATCCATGGCTGGGAGAAGCGCGATGGAAGCAGTCGAAAGGCCGGGTGACGTTCCGCTACCGTTTTCTGTCGGAGGGCGTGCCGCCGATGCGGCTGCGGCTCAAAGTCGAGATCAACACACGAGAGCACTTTGTGGCGTTCGGCTTCACCCGACGTCCGTAAGCGATGTCCGACGGCGACCAGCGACCGGATGTCAGTTTGCCAGTCCCCCTCTTGCGGAGAGCCATGATGTATAAAAAAAATGGTATTAGTACAATAATTATTATTATATTCCAGGCATGAGTGAAATCCTCGTCAGTTGGATCGGCCATGCGGATCTTCGGGCTCCAGAGGAATCTGAGGCAATCGGTGTCGGTCCGGTCGCCCAAGCCCTGGATGCTCGCTCGTACGACGACGTGTTTCTCCTCACGGACCATGAAGACGACATCGTTCACCGTTACATTGCATGGATCGAGGAGCGAAGTCACGGTTGCCGGTTTCATGTTCTCGGGGAGGGCCTCAGCAGTCCTGTGGCGTTCGGCGAGATCTACGTAGCGGCGGTCCGTGGGTGCGAGACGGCCTTGGAAGAAGGCGCCGCGGACGCCTCGCTCACCTTCCACCTGAGTCCGGGGACACCGGCCATGGCGGCGGTGTGGATCATCCTGGCCAAGACCCGCTTTCCTGCAGAGTTGATCGAGTCATCTCGCAAGCACGGCGTCCGCACTGCCTCCGTACCCTTCGATATTTCGGCGGAATACGTTCCGGATCTCTTGCGCCAACCGGACCGGGAGTTGGAACGTCTGAACGCGGGTCTTTCTCCGGAAGCGCCGGAGTTCGATCAGATCATCCATCGCAGTCCGGTAATGAAGCGGGTGATTGCACGGGCGCGCCGCGTCGCTCCCCGGTCGGTTCCCGTTCTCGTCGAGGGAGAGACGGGGACGGGAAAGGAGTTGATCGCGAGGGCCATCCATCAGGCAAGTCCACGGCGGACGAGTCCCTTCATCGCCGTCAATTGCGGAGCGATCCCGCCGGATCTGGTCGAATCGGAACTCTTCGGCCACGAAAAGGGTGCGTTCACCGGGGCTGACCGGAGACGCAAGGGTTATTTCGAGGCAGCCGACGCAGGGACACTGTTCCTCGACGAGATCGGAGAATTGCCGGCTCCGGCTCAGGTGAAGCTGCTCCGGGTCTTGCAGGATGGCCGGGTGGTCCGTATCGGAGCCACCCGGCCGGCTCAGGTCGACGTCCGCGTAATCGCCGCCACCAATCGTACATTGACGCACGAGGTGTCTCGGAACCGATTCCGGGAAGACCTCTTCTATCGCTTGGCCGTGGCAATACTGAAGCTGCCACCACTCCGGAAACGCCCGGGCGACCTCGGGCTCCTGATCGATCGGCTCCTGGAGCAGGTCAACGAGGAGAGTGCCAGTGAACCCAACTACAAGGAGAAGCGACTGTCTCCTGCGGCAAGGAACGTCCTGCTTCAACACTCTTGGCCCGGAAACGTGCGGGAGCTGTTGAACACGCTGAGACGAGCCGCCATCTGGTCGGGGAGTGAAACCCTTGAGGCTGAAGACCTTCGCGACGCGCTACTCCCGGCCCGGCGGGAACGAGGTGGTGAGGAAGTACTGGACCGTGCGCTGGGAGACGGCTTCAGCCTGCCCGGTTTATTGGCCGACGTCGCCCGCCATTACCTCACCCGAGCCATGGGGGAGGCAGCGGGTAACAAGACCAAGGCCGCTCGGCTGGTGGGCTTGTCGAGCTACCAGACCCTGACCAACTGGTTGTCTAAACGGAAGTTCCAGCCCTATTTCCCCCTAAAATCGAGCTAAGTGGTTGATTTGCTTACGGAACTGGTGTTGACTGGGTTTATTTGTGTTCCCATGTAATAGAGTGTCTATCATGTTGTATTTGAGAACTATATGATCTATACTAGTTGCCATGTACATCGACACTGTCCCCAACCGCAACTCCCGCCCTGCCATCCTCCTGCGCGAAGGCTGGCGCGAAGGGAAACGTGTCCGCAAACGCACCATCGCCAACCTCACCAACTGGCCCCACGACAAGATCGAACGACTTCGTCTCGTCCTCAAGAACGTCCCTGTCGTTCATCCCGATGAGCTCTTCGTCATCGAACGCTCCCTCCCCCATGGTCATGTCGAGATGGTGCTGCAAGCCATGCGCCGCCTGAAGCTCCCCGCTCTTATCGATTCCAAGCCCTCGCGCCAGCGCGATCTGGTCCTGGCCCTGATCATCCAGCGCTTGCTGCATCCCGCCTCCAAGCTCGCCACCACCCGGCTCTGGCACACGACCACCCTGGCCTCCGAGCTCTCCCTGCAAGACGCCGACGAGAACGACCTGTACGGGGCCATGGACTGGTTGCTCCAACGTCAGGACCGGATCGAGAAGAAGCTGGCCCGGCGACATCTGTCCGAAGGGGATCACGTCCTTTACGACGTCTCCAGCAGCTACTATGAAGGGCACACCTGTTCCTTGGCCCGGTTCGGCCACAGCCGGGACGGCAAGCGCGGCCAGCCCATCATCGTCTACGGGGTGATGGCGGATCGGGCGGGACGGCCGGTGGCCGTCCAGGCCT
The DNA here is from genome assembly GCA_965231825.1 of Acidobacteriota bacterium. GTDB lineage: Bacteria > Acidobacteriota > UBA6911 > RPQK01 > JAJDTT01 > JAJDTT01. The sequence goes on from OZ246889.1 coordinate 2,521,246, forward strand.
ATCCCGGCAACACGGGGGATCCGACCACGGTGCCGGATCAAGTGGAGACGTTGCGCCAGCGGTTCGGGTTGAAGCGGGTGGTGCTGGTCGGGGACCGAGGGCTACTGACCGAGACCCAGGTCAAGCATCTGAAGCGCCATCCCGGACTGGGTTGGATCTCGGCCCTGCGCCATACGGCCATCCGCGAACTGGTGGAAACGAAAGCAGTTCAACTCTCGCTCTTTGATGAGCGTCACTTGGCGGAGATCCGGACCGAGGCCTATCCGGGCGAACGGCTCGTCGTTTGTCACAACCCGATGCTGGGGGAGTATCGGCGCCGCAAACGGGAGCGCCTGTTGGCGGCGACGGAGGAAAAGTTGGCCAAGATCGCCCGGGAGGTGGCCCGGCGCACCAAGACGCCCTTGTTGGCGCCCCAGATTGCCGAGAAGGTGGGTCGGGTCAAGAACCGGTACAAGGTGGCCAAGCACTTCGAAATGGTGATCGAGGACGGGCGTTTCGAGTACGCTCGGCGCACTGAGGCTATCGTCCGCGAGGCGCAACTGGACGGATTCTACATCCTGCGCACCAGTGAGCCACAAAAGCGGCTGTCGACGGCCGACGTGGTGCGCAGCTACAAGAACCTGGCGAACGTGGAGCGGGCGTTCCGCTCTTTGAAGACCGTGAACTTGCAGATCCGTCCCATCCGCCACCGGGCGGAGACCCGGGTGCGATCACACCTGTTCCTGTGCGTGCTGTCCTACTACGTCGAGTGGCATCTGCGCCGAGCCTTGGCCCCGTTGCTGTTTGATGACGAGGACCTGGAGGCGCATCGCGCTCGACGGGATCCGGTGCTGAAAGCCCAGCCGTCGGCATCGGCAAAACGCAAGAAGGCGAAGCGGGAAACCGAGGACGGACTGCCGATCCAGAGCTTCAAGACACTGATGGCTGAGATGGGGACGCGTGCCCGTCACCAGTGCCGAACGGCCTCGGACCCGGACGGTCCAAAGTTGCAACGACTGACGGAACCGACACCGCTGCAGCACCGGGCGCTGGAGTTGGTCAGGGTGTTCCCAGTGGACAACTAGTCCGATTCGTCGGTTATACCTTTATAATCAGGGAGTTATCTTGTCTCTGAGTCTGGAACTTCGGTCTAAATACGGCGTCCGGCGATGATGGCACGGAGATTGCTACATTCAGTGCCGTAGCCGCGCCACGTGGCGTCAGGCTTCCGCAGAAGGATTTGAGATGCTGAAAGAATCGCCGATGACCCGGGGAACGGATCCTCATCTGGACGCTGAATTGATTCAGTTGAGAAACGACCTCTGGGCGGCGCTCGACAAGGTTGTCCCGGAAGGCAATCCGATGGACACGTGGTTGGGTCCTCTGGCCGGGCTCCTCATCGCCAAGTGGGCGGGGTATGCGGATTCGAAACAGGAGGTGGCGGCCGCCAGCAGGCGGGCCTCGGTGTTCGAGCTGCCTGATGCTCTTCGCCTTTTGGCGTGGGATGGGCCAATCGCAAATCATGCGGCTGCAATAACCAAAGCCCTGAAGGGAATGACCGAACGAAACATGTTTCGATCCGCCGACTCGTTGTTTCCTGTGACTGCCCGCAACAGGTGGGGAAGCCCCATTGCGCGCCATGTGGCTCAAGTTGCACCGCTCATGATCCGTGCCGCCGAGGATTCGCCGGAGATGTTCGAGGAACTTTTTGTGTGGGTGCACCGGCTCGAGTTCAGTACGCTCCAAGGTCGGACACTTGCTGCCCAACTGTTTGATGAAGTGCTGTGGTCGGCTGTGAGAAAGAACGAGAATTTCATGGGTAAGTTCGTTACACCGGGACCCGTCGCCGACGTAATGCTGGAGTTGGCGGATCCCAAACCGGGCGAAAGGGTCTATGACCCCTGCTTCGGCTTCGGCGAGCTTCTCGTCGGAACAATTCGTAGGCTTCGCGGGGCGGCGGAGGCGGACTCCCCAAACGACAGATCTCCGGTCCCAGGCTCGGGAACCTTCGGCTTCGAGGTCCATCCGGTTGGGTATGGAGTCGGTCTTTGCAGAGTGCTTCTCGCTGGAGGCGACCGGCCTGTCCTGGCACAAGGCGATACACTCGAAAGGCCGCTGCCATCGGACCGCTCGCAGGAGGGCTTCGACTGCATCTTCGCCGCTCCGCCATGGAGCAATAACTCCGCGTCGGACTCCCCGTTACCGGTTCGGTTCCCGTTTCCGAGCCGCAAGACAGAGATCCTGTTTTTGCAACATGTGATGGCCAGCCTGCGCCCGGGTGGACGGGCCATCGTTGTCTATCCATATACGGACTTGGCTGATCCCGACAACCAGCGCCACTACCCCGTAGACAACCAAGTGAGAAAGTCTCTTCTGTCGAATTACAGAGTGGACGCAGTGGTTTCGTTACCGCCCGACGTGTTCACGCCCGTGACAGGCATTGACCCGAGACACGCGAAGATTATGGTGTTTCGCCGTTCTGCACCTCGACTAATCGTCTCCTCCGTCAAAATCTCGGCCGACGCGTGGCGGACCGTGCCAGACGTCGTGGCCGAGGATAGAGGCAGGCGTGAAGGCCGCGACATAGAGAGCGCGTCGATTGCCCGAAGCGGAACTCCGGTCAAGCTGATTACGGATGTCGCCAAGTGGGTTCGGCGCGGTCCCAAACGAAAAGCGGTTGAGCTTCCGATCGGCGTCGGGGTTTTGGAAAGGCCGGTTCGTGATCTCCTTCTTGACGACCCACTCCTTCCCACAATGATGGACCCCACGTATCAACTCAACGATTTCGGCCTAGAAGAGCCCTCACTCCGGATCGAACCATTGGAGCATGTCGCAGAGATTTACAACGGAGGACCAGATGGACGAGCGGCTGATGCACATGGCTACGCAACCGAGCGAGGACTCGCTCCTGATGGGGATAGCGTCAGGCTCCAAGTCGGCGATATCGTCGTCTCGATCGCCGGCGATGTCGGGAAAATCAACCTCATGTCTGCCACGGATTCGATTGGGTCCAAAGCCACCAAATATATGGCGGTGCTCCGCGCGCGCGAGGATGTCAAGCCGGAATTTCTGGCTGAGATTCTGCGGTCACCGAACTACCGCATCCAGATGGAGTCCCACGCGCAGAGGAGCACGGTTCAACAATTGTCACTCCGCAGTTTGCGGCAACTCCGGATACCCGTACCCGAAATACGGGTTCAGGACATGGTTCTGGCGGAGATTGAGTTGGCACCCGAGTACAAGTCGACGGCTGAACTGAACAAGCTCTTGGACTACTGCGGCCATGACGCGGTGGCCATACTTTATCGAGTGCTCTCTGGCGTAGAAAGGCCTCTTCCGCTGGCGGTATGGACGGAGAGTCCGATTGTGGCTGTATTGGCGTTGGAAAGAGACGCCGGAATCTTGGACCCGTGGAATGCCTTGATCGGATGCGCCAAGTTGCTTGCGGAGTTGGACCCATTGCTACATGAGGATCGTTACTATGACTCCGACTCACAGGTCTGGTGGGGACTGGATAAAGCAATGGAGACGGCTCTCTGCTTGGTCCAATGCGCGCGAGTCCCAATGGGCACCGGGCGCTTGGCGGTCCTCGAGCGCGCGCGGGGGATGCTGCATTTGGCTATGGATGAACTTGTTGATGCGGTGTTTCGCGGGCCCGGGATTGAGGAGACCGAGGATGTGACTCCATACGGTAGGCGGCTTTGGTGGTTCCTGTTCGTCATGGACAGTTTCGCAAATCGGGGGATCCAGGCGATGCGGGAGTCTATCCGGCTCGACGTTTCCGTAGAGCCAGTCGTGGTGCCCCTTGGGACGGCCAGCGAGGTTCAGCTTCGCATGTCCAATTCATCAGTCGTGCCGCTCGTGGAGATGCACGTCAGTACTCAACCTCCGGTCGGCCAGCGGACCATACCCTATTTGACCAACGGTGCTCATATAGATGTTCCCCTTACCGTCCATCCGAAGGACTCGACTCGACCGTTTCAAATCAGCGTGTCGTGGCGGGCTCGTCACCTCGACGGAATGGACGTACAAGGTGAGGCGGAAATAGGTCTCGGCGTCACTTCGATGCGCAAACCTGTACCCATCGGAGACATGGAAACCAGCCCCTACATCGTCGGCAACCCCGTGGACCGTCCCGAAATGTTCTACGGTCGGACGCGCATCATGGAACGGATCAAGAGGCAGCTCGGGTCCGAGGCGAACGTGATCCTGCTGGAGGGCAACCGTCGAACTGGCAAGACCTCAATTCTGAAACAACTCGGAAAGCCAGGAGCGTTGCCCGAATGGATCCCGGTTTACTGCTCGTTCCAGGACGCCGAGGGCGACGACAGGTCCGGTGGCATCACGACCCGCAACGTTTTCAGACTGCTGGCCCGGACAATAGGCTGGGCGCTGTACGATGCTGGTGTCAAAACTTGGATTCCGGATCTGCCCGACCGTGACCCGGCACGACCGTTCAAGCTGGCTTTCCGCGCCGCGCTGAATCGGGCTTTCGCTGGCGATCACATTTTCGAGACCTTTGAACTCTACGTCGAAGCGGCTCTTCAGGCGGCAGGACCGAAACGAGTCCTGCTCATGCTCGACGAGTTCGACAAACTCCAGGAAGGAATCGACGCGGGAATCACGAGTCCTCAGGTCCCCGAGAACATCCGCCACCTGTTGCAACACCAGCGAGGTCTATCCGCAATCATCACTGGCTCTCGCCGTCTGAAGAGACTCCGGGAGGAATACTGGTCCGCCCTTTTCGGTTTCGGTCATCAGATCGGGGTCAGCGCAATGCCAGAGGATGATGCCCGCCGTCTTGTCACGAAGCCGGTTGAGGGTCGGTTGGATTATCTGCCACAGGCGCGTGACCGGATCGTGGAGTTGTGCGCCCGTCACCCGTTCCTGATCCAGTCCCTGTGCAACCGGGTGTTTGAGCACGCCGCGTCGGGCGGCGGGCGGACGATCACGGTCGACCGCGTGGAGCGCGCGGCGAGTGACATGGTAGCGGACAACGAGCACTTCAGGACGCTTTGGGACTATGCTGGGAGCACGCGGCGGCGAATCCTCTTGGCGCTCTGCGATCGGCTGGCGGAAGGTCCGGACCCGGTGAACATCGATCTACTCGGGTTGAAACTCCATGAAAGCAGAATTCCGTTTCGCCAGATCAGTGATCTGAACGACGACATTGACGAACTCCGAGAACTCGAGTTGATCGACCTCGATGAGCGGGACCGTCGATCCGATTACCGGCTTGCGGTGCCGCTGATGGCGACGTGGTTGCGGAGCAACGTGGATTTCGAAGGTCTCATGGTGCGTGGTCGGCGGGTGTGAAAGTTCAACCATGACAACAAATCCTTATCAGGTCTTCGGACCCTCGGTCCCTCTCATGCTGGGACGAAGGGCAGTTCTCCGGCGCATCAAGCGCCACTTGGAGAAACCCTCGCCTGATCACATGTCGGTTGTGGGACCGGCGCACTACGGGAAGTCCGTGCTCCTGCACCATCTGGCAGAAGAATATCGTGCGAGATCAAGTGGCTACCTGATTACGGTGCACATCGATCTTCGGCGTGACCCTCCCAGATCTAACGGTGCGTTCAAGCGGCGTCTGGCGGAAGAAATCAAGAAAGCGTTGCAATTCTGCCGGCAGGAGCTTGCCGACTCGATCGATGTCGAAGATGAGGCTGTTCATGAGCTGTTGGACTTGGTTTTCGAGGATCTCGAACGCACGGACGCGAGGATGCTCGTTGTATTCGATGGATTCGATTACGTGCTTGCCGGTTCGGGATTGACTCGTAACCTCTGGGGTCAACTTCGGTCGCTTGCACAGAGGACGAGTCTCAGGTTGGTCACCGGAAGCCGTCAGTCGCTACGCCAGCTTTGCAGGACTGAGGAGTCTCGAACCTCTGACTTCTGGGAGATCTTTTACGACACGCCCGTTCGCGTCGCTGCTCTCGATCCCGATGATTGGGATCCGTTCCTGCAACCGCTCTTGGACACGGAGTGCGAGCTGGATGATTCGGCTCGAAAGGAGATCATCAACTGGACAGGAGGCGTTCCGGTGCTGGTTTGCGCACTCCTCCAGGAAGTATGGGGGCAACATCGTGGATCCCACGTCTCCAAACCGGAGATTGATGCAGTTGCTGAAACCATATTGGGAGGACGGCGTGAACTTCTCGCAGCTCTGTGGGAGGATTGCGATGTCGACTTGAAAGCCGACCTCAGTGCGCTTGCCGTCGCCGACATCCCACTGAGCGGCATTTCCGACGACCGCCGCCGCACGCTTGAGGAGCGAGGATTCGGCCGCGTGTCGAGACACCGCATCAGAGGTTCCTGCCGCCTGATTCAAGGGTACGCTCGACACCAAGCGCCGGCTCTCACCAACCTCACGCGCCTTTTCGGTACGCCCTCTGCCTTCGAGTCGCACATCGGATCTTTACTGGAACTCCGCCTCAAGCAAATTGCAGGCCGGGATGTGGACAGCATCCTTAAAAACTTCGTCAACCGGGCGGTCAAAGAGATTGGCGATCCGGAACTCGCAATCAATGGAGTCAGGGGCATAGTCGAACGTGCTCTGGTCCTGATCTGGCAGGCCGAGTTGCCGCCTCAAAGGACGCTACCCCAACATTGGCTAACCGAGTGGAAGCTCGGAGGTGTTACGAACATTCCAGAGGATCAAGGCAAGCTGCCTCGTGGGTCCGGAAGGCAATGCCATGTTCTTCGCCTGATAACGGGGTCGGATCGTATTTCTCGACAAAGCAAATTCGTTACGAAGACGACTTCTCTGTTGGTGGACCATCTACAATCCGTAGGTAATTTTGGCCAGCATCGAAGCCAGTATCATGAAACGGAGATCTCCATCGGATTCGCAGCAGCGGTCGTCCTGGCGGCAATCTCGCTGGTGGAGAGCCTGACGTCCGACCTGCAACGAGCTGGGGGTTTTTGACACGAATTGATTTGACGTGGATACCCCTCGGCCAGACATGGCGAATCGTGTCAGGGAATGCCGAAAAAGAGGCGATTTGGGATCAGGATAACGCTCTGAACGAGAGGGGCAGGACCGAAGAGGAGAGCTCATGGCGATCTGGCAAAGAAATCGTGACGCAGCCCGGGAAGAGAAAAAAGACTCAGAGACGGCCACTCCCACCACGGACGAGGAATGGAGAGAGGCCCTTACGGCGGAGCAGTTCTACGTCTGCAGGATGAAGGGAACCGAGCCCCCGTTTTCGGGCAAGTACAACTCCAACAAGGCCGGCGGCTCCTATCTTTGCGTGGCCTGCGGCTGCGAGCTCTTCAGTTCGGACACCAAGTTCGATTCGGGGACCGGGTGGCCCAGTTTCTGGGCCCCGGTCGAGAAAGAGCGAGTCGCCATGGAGACGGACGACAGCTATGGGATGAGGAGAGTCGAGGTGCTGTGCCGCGGTTGCGGGTCCCACCTGGGACACGTCTTCGACGACGGGCCCCGGCCTACCGGCCTCCGCTTCTGCATCAATTCGGCGGCTCTGGACTTCAAGGAAAAATCAGAAAAATAACCGGACCATCCAGCTTTTCCTTCTGCGGCACCGGACCGTCCCGCGTTTTCTGATCCCGAGACGTTTTATACGAGGGATGCTTCGCACGACACCGGGCGGCGGTTGGGTGCGCGAGGGACGAGTGTCCCCGATCCTCGCCTGGCTCTGGAATCGGCGCTTCAACCCCTCTCGCGGCGACCTGGGCCGCTGGGGAGAGTGGATCGCCTTGCGTCATCTGTTGGCCATGGGATGGGACGTGGTCGCCCGGAATTGGAGAGGCCGGCAGGGCGAGGTGGACCTGATCGCCTGGCACGATTCCCGGCTCGTGTTCGTCGAGGTGAAGACGAGTCGTCTCCCCTCTCCATTTCTGCCGGAGGAGCGTGTGGACCCCGAGAAGCAGCGCCGGCTGGAGCGCCTCGCCTCCGAGTTCGTCTGGCGCCACGAATTGGAGGAAACGCCGGCGCGATTGGACGTCATCGCCGTCGAGACCCGCGACCAGGTTCGCTTCCGGCTCCGGCACCATATGCTTTAACGGCCGGTGACTGCTTTCGCCACGAACTGTTGACCACGGGGAGGTTCCGGCAAGATCGGTTGCCGGACGTGTGGCACACTTGGCGCGAGACCGGGGACCGCGCGAGGTTACGGATCGTTTCGGCAAGGCCGGAAACACGAAGGGCGCGGATCCGGTTCACGTCGCGAAGATGAAACGGGAATACGATTTCTCCAAAGGTGAAGGGGGCAGGTTCTATCGTCGGAATGCCCTGGCGAAACTGCCGAAATCCGGCCAAGATTCCGGTTGGGCAGGTCCCGACGGACGAATTTCCGAGTTCATCGTCGAGGAGACAAAAAAGACTCTTCGAGCCTATCGCGAGCAACCGCATCTCGTCACCGAGCATGCCAACCAGGAACACGATACGGCTCACGGCGGGTACGCTCATCGACAACTCTTCGAGCTGGTCCAGAACAGCGCGGATGCGCTTGCCAACTCACCTGGTGGCAAGAGAATTTTGGTCCGCCTGACGAAAAACCATCTCTACTGCGCTGATGACGGAGGCGCGATCAGTGAGGACGGGATCCGAGCGCTCATGTTCTCCCACATGTCGAGCAAGCGGAACACGAGTGAGATCGGGCGGTTTGGACTCGGCTTCAAATCGGTGCTGGGGGTGACCGATGCCCCCGAGTTCTACAGTCGGGCCGGCTCTTTTCGGTTCGATCGGGAAGTTGCGGACGATTGCGTAGGCCAGTTTGCTCCCCGGGAACGCTACCCGGTGCTCCGGTTGCCGATTCCAATGGATGTTCGAGAGTCGGCGCAGGGAGACGACGATCTGGTCGAGTTGATGACTTGGGCGACGAACATCGTCCGCCTGCCGCTGAAGCCGGGCGCAAGGGTGGATCTCGCCCACCAGATTCTCGATTTTCCGCCGGAGTTTCTTCTGTTTGTCGACCATGTCCGGTATCTGACCCTCAAATTCGGAGTTCGATCCCGGGATTTCGTTCTGGAAAGGTTCGACGGCGACGTTCACCTCGATACCGGCTCAGGTTTTTCGCGGTGGAAGTGCTTCAAGATCACACACCAGCTTTCTGCCGAAGCCCAAGAGGACAGGCGTTCACTCGACGACAGCGGCGACGTGCCCGTCTGGTGGGCAGCGCCGTTGGACCGGCTGAACGAACCGGGTTATTTCTGGCACTTCTTCCCGACGAAGACGGCCAGTCTTCTGGCCGGCATCCTGAATGCGCCCTGGAAGACCAACGAAGACCGGCAAAATCTGTTGCCGGGTCCGTACAACGACGAATTGATCGATGCCGCGGCGGGGATGGTGGCGAATCGCTTGCCCGATCTGGCCACTGTTCGGGACCCGGGTCGACATCTGGATGCGCTTCCACGCCGGTATGAAGCCGGCGACACCGAGCACAGCAACCGCCTTCGCGATCGGTTGTATGAAGCACTCCATGACCGGGCCGTAGTCCCCGATCAGGTCGGAACTCTGCGTAAGATACACGACGTTTCGTACGCGCCGTCAGCACTGACTCAGGATCCATCGGGGGCGGAATCGCTCCAAGAGTGGGCAGACGCCAGTCAGCGTCCAGTCGACTGGCTTCACCACAGCGCACTCCGTACGAATCGGATCGCCCGGGTCAATCGGCTGTTTTCCGAGACCCGGCGGATGACGGTGCAGGCGCCTCGTTCGTCGGTAGGAGAGTGGCTGCATGCCCTGGTGGCTGGATTCGCAGGAAATGAGGCGGTCATGGCGTCCATGACAGCGCTCCAAGTGGCGGCATCGATTCCGCAGGAGCTGCGACGGGGAACCGACCTTGGCGACATTCTATTGACGCAGACAGGTGACTGGTGCGCGCCCGACCCTGATCGGGTGTTTCTGTCATCGTTCGAGGACGGCCAGGATACTGATGAACGCCTGGTTCACGCGCGGCTCGCATCTGACGCAGACACTCGGGCGGCTCTGGAGGAGCTTGGCATCAAGTACGAGTCTGCCGAGCGTCATTTCCTGTCCCTGGTCCGGAGGCTGTTCGCGTGGGAAGCGCCGTCAGATGGCACGGCGTGGTCCGAGTTCTGGGTCACTTCGCGCGATCTGGACGTGGACACGGCGTACGCGATCATCAAGGCTCGATGGGACTCGGCTTGGCGGATTCAAGTGTGGGCGTTGTCCGGCAGTTGGCAGCCTCTGCATTCGGTTCTTCTGCCCGGTGAAATCGTGTCTTCGGAAGGCGGGCGCGACGCTGAAGTCACGGTCGACACCGACTTCCATCGTGCCGACCTGCAGTTGCTGGCAAGACTGGGAGCGACGGATGCGCCGGAGCCGAATCGGCAATTGTCGGGCGACCCCGCTTTCGAGTGGTTCCTGTACACCTGCCGCCGGAGATTCACGGCTCGGGACCTGCCGAAGAAGCCGCAATGGCGCAGGCTGAACTTCGACTCGATGGTCGGAAGTGGTCCCCTGCAGGTCCTGACCCGGCTTTCAGATGAAGGCCGGGCACGGTATACCGACGCCTTGCTCTCCTTGGAAACCACCTATGGCGGACGGACCATGCGCCACGATACTCAGCGCATCTATCCGGAGCTTCCGTGTCCGAATCCGGCCACCGCGGTGCTGGCCGAGCATGGCCGTATCCGGTGCGCCGGTGAAATCGTGCCCATGGCGGATGCGCTCGGTCCTCGTCCCGTCAATCCTGCGGCCCTGGGCGTCCTGCTGTCACACCCGATGGCGAGCCGAATCAGGGAAGACTTCGATCTTGCCGAGCCCGCGGTGGAGCCGGTCGGCGAAGAGGACCCGGTGCCGCTGACGGACGTATGGCCCGGTCTGGCTCCACACCTTAGCGCGGACTCGATGACTTGGCCGCTCATCCGCTGCCTGGACCTGGCCGCCGACGGCGCCCGCGGTCCGGAATGTGCCCTGGCGGACTCCAAGGTCTACCTGGTCAGGACGGGTGACGAGGATCGGGAATTGCGGCTGGTCACGCAACAGTTGGGGCTGGATCTGAGTGACAGTCAGCTTGAGAACATACGGCGGTACGCAGCCTCGGAGGAAGTCGAAAGGCAGCGCGCCGCAATCCGCGGTCTGGCATCGGATGCCGAGAGGCTGGCCCACGCCGTCGGGGCGGACGCACTGCGTTCCGGTTTGCCCGCATCCCTTCTTCAGGTGCTTGAACTCGATCGCACGCCGATGACCGGCAAGAAGCTGGCCGAAACCGCCATCGCCACGTATCACACGTCCGCTCTCAAGGTATACAAGCGGGCTTTGGACCACTTGGACCCGCCGAAACGTTGGGCGGGCTCGCAACGCGCCGTCGACTTCGTCCGGTCTCTCGGCTTTTCCGCGGAATGGGCCGGACAACGGAATTCTCGCCGTCCGGCTTTTCTTGAGGTCGAGGGTCCGCACCCACTTCCCGAACTGCATGGCTATCAACGCACGATTGCGGACCAAGTTCGAGACATGCTCTGCGATGGATTCACAGGAGCGGGTGCGCGTCGAGGGATGATCAGCCTGCCGACCGGTTCGGGAAAGACTCGCGTCGCGGTCCAGGCCATTGTCGAGGCCATTCGTGACGGCTACACAGGTGGGGTCCTGTGGGTCGCGGATCGTGACGAACTGTGCGAACAGGCCGTGGAGGCTTGGCGGCAAGTCTGGTCCAGCGTGGGCTCCGAAGGGAAACGATTGCGCATTTCCAGGATGTGGGCCGGCCAGCCGCGGCCCGTACCGGTCAGCGGCCTTCACGTCATCGTCGCGACAATCCAGACGCTCAACTCCAAGCTGTCGAAACAGCCTGGCGAGTACGGGTTCCTTTCCGATTTCAATCTCGTCGTCTTCGACGAAGCCCATCGTTCCATCGCACCCACCTTCACCTCCGTTATGGAGGAGATCGGACTGACCCGTTGGCAGCGAAGCGGGGAGCCGTTCCTGATTGGCCTGACCGCCACGCCTTACCGGGGGCATGACGAGAGAGAAACGGCAAGGCTGGTGCGTCGCTACGGCGCCAATCGCCTGGATGCCGGGGCATTCGCGAGCGATGAACCCGGGAAAGTCGTCCGCGAGCTGCAGGAGAAACGCGTACTGGCGCGCGCCGACCACGAAATCATCGAAGGCGGCGATTTCTCCTTGAGCCGGGAGGAGTTGAAGATATTGCAGGCAATGCCTTATCCCGCCTGGTTGCCCCGCAGTGTGGAGAATCGCATTGCTCGCGACGTGGATCGAACCAGGCGAATCGTCCGCGCATACGAAACATTGGTTGGCGATGCCGGCTTGGAGTGGCCCACGCTCGTGTTCGCCACGTCGGTTGAACACGCTCTGACGGTGGCGGCGCTGTTGAACTCTCAAGGGGTGAGGTCCAGGGCAGTGAGCGCCGCGACCGAGTCCTCCGTCAGACGGAGAATTGTGGAGGAATACCGGGCAGGAGAGATCCAGGTTTTGGTCAACTATGGCGTTTTCCGCGAAGGATTCGACGCGCCCAAGACGCGAGTCATCATGGTGGCGCGCCCGGTCTACAGCCCGAACCTCTATTTCCAGATGATCGGGAGAGGTCTGCGGGGACCGAAAAATGGCGGCAACGACCGGTGCCTGATCGTCAACGTGCGTGACAATATCGAGAATTTCGACCGGGAGCTGGCCTTCTCGGGACTGGACTGGCTTTGGGGATAGCTGTGCCAATCCTGTCCCGGCGCAGCCGGAACCAATAATTCTTCGCCCGGGCGGCGGCTTTCCGGCCGCCGATTCTTCCATGGGCCGTGTCTTACTCCGTTGCGGACCGAAGAGGGCGCCCACAAGGGCGCCCCTACGAAAAATTCTTCGTTCATTGTCCGCGGACGGTCCGGAGGCTGAGACTGACGCGAAATCAGAACTCCCGGGCGGTGGTCCGGAAGATCTCCAGACCCTCCTGCACGTCCTCTTTCGGCATGTTCAGTGCGGGGCGGAAACGAATGGACCGCTCGCCCGACGGCAGAATGAGCAAGCAGCGCCGGAACAGGCTCTGCAAAAACCGGTCCCGCGTGGGAGTGTCGGGCAGGTCGATGGCGCAAAAGGGGCCGATCCCCCTGGCGTTGGAGAAAAAGGCGGGCGTCTCTTCGGCCAGCTCCCGCAGACCGTCCAACAGCACGCGGCCCATCCTGCGGCCATGTTCCAGGATCCCCTCCTGCTCGTAGATCTCCAGGTAGATCCGGCACCGGACCATGTCGATGAGGCTCCCGCCCCAAGTCGAGTTGATCCGCCCCGGCACCTGGAAGACGTTGTCGGGGACGTCGTCGATGCGGCTGTTGGCCATGATTCCACAAACCTGGGTCTTCTTGCCGAAGGCCAGCAGATCAGGCTCCGCGTAATGCTCCATGGCCCACATCTTTCCGGTCCCGCCCAAGCCGGTCTGCACCTCGTCGTAGATGAAGAGGAGGTCGAACTCGTCGCAGATGGACCGCAGAGCTTGGTGGAACTCCCGCCGGAAATGGTTGTCTCCGCCCTCTCCCTGGATCGGCTCCAGGATCAGGCAGGCGACTCGGGCCGAATTTTTCTCAAGCACCTGCCGGATCTGCCGCAGGGCCCGCTCCTCCGATTCCAGCACTGACTCCAGGTTGCCTCCCGTCAGGGGGAAACGGCACTTGGGATTCTCGATCCGGGGCCAGTCGAACTTGGGGAAGTAAAGGGTCTTGTTCCGGTCGAAGGTGTTGGTGAGGGAGAGGGTGTAACCGAGCCGTCCGTGGAAGGCCTCCCTGAAATGGATCACCTCCAGGTCTTTTTCCACCGGGAGCCCGCGGGCCCGGTTCTTCCGGGTCTTCCAGTCGAAAGCTACCTTGAGAGCGTTCTCCACCGCCGGGGCTCCGCCTTCCACGAAGAAGAGGTATTTCATGGATTCGGGTAGAGCCAAGCGGGAGAAGGTGTCCACGAAGGCCCCCATCTCGGGCGTATACAGGTCCGAGTTGGAGGGCTTGTGGAGGGCCGCCTCTCCCATTTCTTCCACCACTTCCGGACGTGTCATGCGCGGGTGGTTGTAGCCGATGGGCGAGGTGGCGTAGAAGGCCATAAAGTCCAGGAAGCACTGGCGGGTCTGGGACTCGCAGAGTCGGGACCCATGGCTCCGGGACAGGTCGGCGACGATCTCCACTCCGGAAGCGGGCAGATAGCGGGAGAGTATGCCAGCCGTCTCGCCGGCGTTTAAGTTCAGGTCGCCCGTTTCCACCGTGTCCCCTCTCGGGTGTCCTCCAGGACGATCCCCTTTTCGGACAGGAGGCCGCGGATCTGGTCGGCCCGGGCATAATCCCGGGTCTGGCGAGCCTTCGTTCTTTCCTGGATGAGCCGTGCGATCTCGTCGTCCTCCAACTCGAGGGTCTCCAATTGGAAGGTCTCGAAGATCCGGTTCACCTGGGAGAAGAAACTCAGGATGGCGTCGCGGTCGGGACCGCCGACCCGGTTTTGTTGCAGGAGCAGGTTTCCCGTCCGGACCAGTTCGAAGATGGAGGCCAGCGCGGCGGACGTATTCAGGTCATCGTCCAGACTGGCCTCGAAGCTTCGGCCGGCGTTCAGGGCCGCCTCCGTCAGCTCCCGGTTTTCTTCCCGGTCGTCCGGCACCTCCCGAAGGCGCTGGATGAAGTCGTTGACCCGCTGCAATGCCGACTGAGCCTGGGTCATCCCCTGGAAGCTGAAGTTGAGCTGCTTCCGGTAGTGGACGCTCAGCAACAGGTAGCGGACCGCCAGCGGGTCCCAACCCTGCTCCAACAGGTCTCGCAGGGTGTAGAAGTTGCCCTGGGACTTGGACATCTTCTCTCCCTCCACCACCAGGTGGGCGCTGTGGACCCAGTGGCGGACGAAGGGTCTGCCGGTGGCGCCCTCGCTCTGGGCGATCTCGTTCTCGTGGTGCGGAAAAACCAGATCCACGCCCCCGGCGTGGAGATCGAAGGACTCTCCCAGGTACTCCATGCTCATGGCCGAACACTCGATGTGCCAGCCGGGCCGGCCCGGGCCCAGTACCGTGTCCCAATAGGCTTCTTCCGGTTTTCTCGCCTTCCAAAGCACGAAGTCCCGGGGATTGTCCTTGCTGTAGTCGTCGGCGTCGGTGGCGTCTCCCCGCTCCGCTTCATGCAGGTCGAGACGGGAGAGCCTGCCGTATCCGGGAAGGTGGTCGATACGGTAGTAGGTCGACCCGTCCTGCTCGTAGGTCAGGCCCTTCCGGCGCAGGCGCAGAATCAGATCCACCATCTGCGAAATATGTTGGGTCGCCCTGGGCATGATCTCCGGCCGCTGGAGCCGCAAGGCTTTCATATCGTCCAGAAAGGCCTGGGTGTAACGACTGGTGTACTCCTGAATGGGCTCGCCCCGGGCCCGGGCCCCGTTGATGATCTTGTCGTCCACGTCCGTGATGTTCATGACGTGGGTGAGTCCGAAGCCCTTGCAGAGCAGGTAGCGGCGGAGCAGGTCCTGGAAGGTGAAGGTCCTGAAGTTACCGATGTGAACGAAGTCGTAGACCGTGGGTCCGCAGGCATAGAGCCGCAGGTCCCGGCCCTCGATGGGGACGACCTCCTCCGTGGTGCGGGTCAGCGTGTTGTAGAGCCGTAGCGACATGGGAAAATTGCAGCGAGATATTAGTCGAACACCAGGGCTGAGGCAACGAACATCAGGGTTCGTCCGCCGTTGCCGGGGAGACGGGTGGTTCCTGGACCAGGGACTCCTGCGGCAGCCGGACCAGGCGCAGATTTCCTTCTTCCAGAAGCGATTGGGTCCCCTGAAGGGTGGCCAGTTCCGTCCATCCCGCCTCCTTGGTGAGCAGGTAGTAGTCAGGCTGTGGGTTCTGGGACGAATATTCGCGCAGGTGCGCCAGGCTCGGAACCTCCTCCCGGGTTGCCTGGTAACCGGTGTAATAGAGCGCGGTGTGATGGAAATAGCGGTAGAGGACCAGCGGCCGGTCCTCGCTGATCAGGGGCTGGGACGCTCTGGCCAGACTGCGCGCCGAATGGTAGTGTTCCACCACCGGTCCCAGGAACGAGAAGGCGGCCGCCGTCGCGAGCACCATGCCGCCGACCAGCGAGAGAAAGGCCCGTTCCGGCCGGCCGGCCCGTGACTCGCGGGCTCCCCAGAGGGTGGCACCGGCCAAGGGCAACGCTACCCAGAGGCCCGAGTCGGAGGAGTAGATAATACGGCTCATATAGACGATGGCTCCCGCCATCAGGAACGCCATTCCCTGCAGCATCGGCCATAGGATTCTGAGCGGTTTTCTCCCGGCCGTCTCACCGTCCAGATCCCGGTCCCATTCCAGGGCCACCAAAAGGGCAAGTGCTGGAATTACCGGCAGGATGTAACCGGGCAGCTTGCTCTCGCTGATGGAGAAAAAGAGGAAGGGCAGCGCCGCCCAGATCCAGAGGAAGACTTGGCCGCGGTTCGGGCCGGCCTCGCCCCGCAACCGCCAAAGGCGGGCGCAAGAACCGGCGAGAAAGGGCGTCCAAGGGAAGAATCCCACCGCCAGGACCACCAGGTAGAACCAGAATGGCTGAGAATGGTGGTGAAGATCCGACATGATACGGGCCAGATGGTGATTGAGCCAGAAGGTCACGAAGAAGGAGTACCCGTTCTCGACCCAGACGCTCCAGTACCAGGGAATGGACGTGGCCAGGAATGCCGCCGTCCCCGCCAGCAAATGTCTCCAGTGCCATGTGAGCTTCTCGATCCAGAGGAAGTAGACCGTGAAGATTCCACCGAACAGGATCAGGGCCACCGGTCCCTTGGCCAACGCAGCCGCTCCCAGGGCGGCCCCGGAGAGCAGGGACCAGATGGGGTTGCGGCTGCCGGTCGCTCGATAACCGCAGACCAGGGCCACCGTGAGACAGGCGGCGAGGGGCATGTCGGTGCTTCCCGCCCGGGCGAAGATGAAAAACAGGATGGAGGTCGACAGAATGAGAATCGACAGGGCGCCGGCGCGAAGGCCGGCCAAGTGCCGGGCGAGACCTCCGACGGCAAGTGCGCAGAGAATGCCCAATAGCGCCACCGGCAGGCGCGCCGCAGCCTCGCTCACGCCGAGAGCGCGGAAGCTGAGGGACTGGATCCAGAAGAGGAGCGGCGGCTTCTCCAGCCATGGGGCCCCTTCGAGTCTGGGGGTGACGTAGTCCCCGCCCAGGAGCATCTCTTCGGAGATGCGCGCATAGCGGGGCTCGTCAGCGCCCATGAAGGGAAGGCCGCCCAACTGGAAGAAAAGGGTCAGGTAGACCGCCAGCAGGACGAAGACAATGAGATGGCGTTGCTGTCCCACTGCGGCATTCTAACCCGCATTGAAGCCTGGACGGCAGCCCGGCGCCGGAACTGGCAGAAAAAAGAAAAGGGGTCCGGCCGGACCCCTTTCCCTTAACCGCAAGATTGGTTCGCAGCGGACTAGTACATGCCGCCCATGTCGCCGTGAGGTGCGGGCGGAGCCGGCTTCTCCTCCTCCGGGATCTCGGTGATGAGCGCCTCGGTGGTCAGCAGCAGGCTGGCGATGGACGATGCGTTCTGTAGCGCGGTCCGGGCCACCATCGTCGGATCGATGACACCGGCATCGACCAGATCGCCGAACTCTTCCGAGTCGGCGTTGAATCCGAAGTTGGACTCGTTCGAGTCCCGAACCCGGCCCACGATGACGGCGCCTTCGTGGCCGGCGTTCTGTGCGATCTGGCGCACCGGCTCTTCCAGGGCGCGTCGCACGATGTTCACGCCGGTCTGCTGGTCCGGGTCCTCAAGCTTCATGTTCTTCAGGCCGGCAAGAGCACGGATGAAGGCCACTCCGCCGCCGGGGACGATGCCCTCTTCCGCGGCCGCCTTGGTGGCGTGCATGGCGTCCTCGACCCGGGCCTTCTTCTCCTTGAGTTCGGTCTCGGTCGCGGCGCCCACCTTGATTACGGCGACACCACCGACCAGCTTGGCCAGGCGCTCCTGGAGCTTCTCCCGGTCGTAGTCGGACGTGGTCTCTTCGATCTGGCTGCGGATCTGCTTCACGCGGCCGGCGATGTCCGCTTGGTTTCCGGCGCCTTCGACGATGGTGGTGTTGTCCTTGTCCACCGTCACCTTCTTGGCCCGGCCCAGGTCCTCAAGCCGGACGTTTTCCAGCTTGATGCCCAGATCTTCTGAGATCACCTTGCCGCCGGTCAGGATTGCGATGTCCTCGAGCATGGCCTTGCGGCGGTCGCCGAACCCGGGGGCCTTCACTGCGCAGCCATGCAGGGTGCCGCGAAGCTTGTTGACCACCAAGGTCGCCAGCGCCTCGCCCTCGACGTCCTCGGCCACCACGATGAAGGGCTTGCCCGTCTTGGCCACCTGCTCCAGCAAAGGCAGAAGGTCCTTCATGGAGCTGATCTTCTTCTCGTTCAGCAGGACAAAGGCGTCTTCCAGGGCAGACTCCATCCGGTCCGGGTCGGTCACGAAATAGGGGGACAGGTAACCGCGGTCAAACTGCATCCCCTCCACCACCTCCAGAGAGGTCTCGATGGACTTGGCCTCTTCGACGGTGATGACGCCGTCCTTGCCGACCTTTTTCATGGCCTCGGCGATAATCTCGCCGATGGTGCTGTCGTTGTTGGCCGAGATGGAGCCCACTTGGGCGATCATCTCGCCCTTGATCTCGGTGGAGAGCTTGCGGATTTCCCATACGGCCGCGCTGACGGCCTGATCGATTCCCCGCTTGATGCCCATGGGATTGCCGCCCGCGGCCACCGTCTTCACGCCCTCGCGAACGATGGCCTGGGCCAGGACGGTCGCGGTGGTAGTGCCGTCACCAGCCACGTCGCTGGTCTTGCTGGCCACCTCGCGGAGCATGGAGGCTCCGACCTTTTCCAATCCTTCCAGCTCGACTTCCTTGGCCACTGTCACCCCGTCCTTGGTGATGACGGGGGAACCGAACTTCTTCTCCAGGACCACGTTCCGGCCTTTGGGACCCAACGTGATCTTGACCGCGTTGGCCAGGACGTTGACACCCCGAACCAGGGCTCGTCGTGCCTCCTCGCCATGAGTGACTTCTTTTGCTGCCATGTTCCTTGTCTCCTTCTTTTCCTAAGAATTGTGGGGATCGCTGCTGTTTGCGGTGAATAAGACCGGTTCAGGCAACCTAGCCCTCCAGGATGCCCAGGACTTCGTCCTCGCGCATGATCAGGTATTCCTCGTCGTCGAGGGTGACCTCGGTTCCGGAGTACTTCCCGAAAAGGACCCGATCGCCAACCGTGACCGACATGGGTTGCCGCTGGCCGTTGTCGAGCACCTTTCCGTCGCCGACCGCCACAATTTCACCCTCCTGGGGCTTCTCCTTCGCCGTATCGGGAATTACGATGCCCCCGCGGAATGCTTCTTCCGACTCGATGCGCCTGATCAGTATCCGGTCCTGCAATGGCTTGATTGACATCCGTACCCTCCTGTTGAAATCGTGTATCCTTGGTTTTCGGATTTCGGGCCTCAAACCACTCGAGGCCCAACGGTTTGAAGATTTACTCTGGCACTCTCGCTCTAGGAGTGCCAGATTTTAGCAAGACGGCCGTTCGTTGGTCAAGAGTGCTCCCTAAAAATGGCGAATCGGCGTCCGCTTGCGGGGGAGTGCTTCGGGAACGCCCGTCGAGAGGCCGTCGGCAAACGATTTCTTTGAACGCATATCGAGATGTGACTAGAATGTGGTCGCCGGTAAGGCGGAGCCCTTCCGGTTCGACCGCTGAACGCAACTTTTGACTGGCGGCCCTCGGGGCCGCGAATCCCTGAAGGAGAAACGCTTTGGCTGAAATGAGGACCCTGGATCTCAAAGGCGTTACCAAGGTGAACCGCGGAAAGGTTCGCGAAATCTTCGGCTTGGACGGCCACCTGCTGCTGGTGGCGACCGACCGCATATCGGCATTCGACGTGGTGCTCCCCACCGTAATTCCCAACAAGGGGAAGGTTCTGAACCAATTGTCCGCATTCTGGTTCTCCCTTTTGGATGACCTCGTGGACAATCACATGGTGTCGATCTCGGTTCGGGAGTTTCCGCGCCAGTTGCATCCCTTCCAGGATCAACTGCGGGGCCGTTCCATGCTGGTTCGGCGGTGCGAGCCGTTGCCCGTGGAGTGCGTGGTGCGAGGCTTCATGGCCGGATCGGGTTGGAAGGAGTACCAGGTCGACGGCACCATCTGCGGCATCCCGCTCCCCCCGGGTCTGGGGGAGTCGGACGAGCTTCCCGAACCCATCTTCACTCCGTCGACCAAGGCGAAGACGGGCCACGACGAGAACATAACGTTCGAGAGGTGCGTCGAGATCATTGGTGAGGAACTGGCCTGCCGGGTACGGGATCTGAGTCTCGCCATCTACAGCCGGGCCCGGGACTACGCCCTGGAACGAGGCATCATTATTTGCGACACCAAGTTCGAGTTCGGCCTGGACGGTTCCGACCTGCTTCTCATCGACGAGGTGCTGACTCCCGATTCGTCGCGCTTCTGGCCGGCGGAGTCGTACCAGCCGGGAGGGTCTCAGCCTTCCTTCGACAAGCAATACGTCCGGGATTACCTGGAGACGTTGGATTGGGACAAGACTCCGCCCGGGCCCACGCTTCCGGACCGGATCGCAGCGGCGACGTCGGATCGCTATCTTGAGGCTTTTCTTCGGCTCACCGGCGAGCATCTGAAGACAAATTGAAGGTTTTTGCCGACCTTCATATCCATTCCCACCACTCCAGCGACGGGGAGTGGACCGTGCCGCAAATTTTTGAACAGGCCCGCCGGACGGGCCTCGATATCTTCTCCATTTCAGACCACGATACGGTGGCCGCTCTGGAAGAGGCGTTCAACCTGGCCCAAGATTATCCGGGAGAGTATCTGGCCAACGTGGAGATCAGTGTCCGGCACGAGGGAGTGGGATTGCATCTGCTCGCTCCCTTGGTGGACTGGCACGACCGTCCGCTTCTGGATCTGCTGACCCGCATCAGGCAGAGCCGCGTTCGGCAAAATGAAATCCGGGTCGGCCGGCTCCAAGCTCTCGGCTTCGACATCCACTACGATGACGTGCGGGAAGCTCTGGGACCCGTTGCGGTGACCGGCCCCGCCATCGCCTCGGTGGTCCTCTCCAAGGGCGCGAACCGCAACCACACCCTGGTCGAGCAGATCCCGGCCGGAAGCAATCTCAGCCCGGAGATCGACTTCTACAAGTACTTCTTTCTTCCCGGCGGACCGGCTTACGCCGCCAAGGAGACCGTGTCCCTGTCCCAGGCGATCGCCACCGTAAGGGCGGCGGGAGGAGTTCCGGTCCTGGCCCATCCGGGCTTGAAGCGGGACGTGGTTGACGAGCATTGGACCCGAGGTGCGAGGGAGATGGGCCTGGAGGGGATCGAGGCCTTCAGCTCATACCATTCCGAGGAGACTGGCCGCTATTATGTCGAGGTCGCACGCCGATTGGATCTGGTCGTCACCTCGGGAAGCGATTTCCATGGCCGTGTCAAACCGCACGTCGCGTTCGGAGACGTTCCCAAGAGTCCCGCCGAAATAGTGGATCGATTGAAAGAACGCCGCGAGAGGGTGGCACATGGGTGATCTCAAGATCCTGGATATCCTGGCTCTTGCCATCGTGGCCGTGTCGTTTGTCACCGCTTTGGTGAAGGGGCTGATCCGTGAACTGATCGCCCTGGCGGCTGCCATATCGGGTCTCCTGCTTGCGGTGTACTACTTTTCCGCGGTCACCCCCATGTTGGAGCGGATCGGCATCGGCACGATCCTGTCCGAACTCCTGGCCTTCGCGGGCATCTTCCTGGGCTGCATCATTGCCGGGTCTCTTCTGTCATCCCTCTTGAATCGATTCATTTCCGCTCTGAACGTGAAGTGGATCGATCGTCTCCTGGGAGGACTGTTCGGTCTGCTCAGAGGATGGTTGATCGTGGCCGTGATCTTTCTGGCCCTGACCGTCTTTCCGATCAGGAACGACTTGGTGAGCGGCACGGTGACCGGCGAGTACTTTCTCGTGGTCACGCAGAAGCTCGTGGAGTTCTCGACTCCAGATTCCTTCCGGCAGCGGTTTCAGAAGGAGTACGAACGAATCTACCGATACTGGCTGCAGCGGAGCGCCGACAGGAAGTCGTGAAGATCTCTCCTTCGGCGCGTCTCGTTCAGCACCGGCGGCGGACCGGCCCGGTCCGGGCATGACCAATGGCCAGCGGCGATCAGATTCCCATCAAGGACAGGCTGGAAGCGATCGTCGACGAACTGGTGGCCAAGGGGATCCTCTGGCACGAGGCGGCGCAACAGTTCGAGAAACTCTTCATTCAGCGCACCATGGTCGAGACCGGCGGCAAGATCGGTCGTGCAGCCCGGCTGATGGGCATGCACCGGAACACGCTCGCGGCCAAGATCCGGAAGCACGGAATCCGAAAAAAGAGATGAAGCGGCGGTTTCCAACCGCCGGACTGCAAGAGGGGAATACTCTCCCACCGGCCTGGTCCGGCGGAGGGGTAGAGTTCGCTGGGCGTAAACCGCCCGCCTGTCTTCACTCTTTTCTGTTTTCTCTCTCCTCTTTCCTCGGAAGGGGACCGGGGGACAGGGATGTCCCCCCTCCTATTCGGCCAGGGTCTTTGCTTCGGTGAGGCGCACCGCCAACACTTGAGAGATCCCAGGTTCTTCCATGGTGACCCCGTAGAGTGAATCGGCCATTTCGATGGTCCGCTTGTTGTGGCTTACCAGGATGAACTGGATCTCTTGGGACATGTCCCGGATCAGGCGGACGAATCGCTCCACGTTGGTATCGTCCAGAGCGGCATCGACTTCGTCCAGGACGCAGAATCGGCTGGGTCGGTACTTGAACAGAGCCACCAGAAAAGCAACGCCGGTGAGTGTCTGTTCTCCACCTGAGAGTTGGGAGAGGTACTGCACCTTCTTGCCGGGCGGTTGGGCGAAGAGGTCGATGCCGCTTTCCAACACGTCCTCTTCGTCGATGAGCTTCATGCCGCTGCTTCCGCCGTCGAACAATTGGCGGAAGGTTTCGCGGAAGTGGGTGTTGACGGAGTCGAAGGCCTTTTTGAACTTCTCCCGGCTGTGGCGATTGATTTCCTGGATCGCCTTGGTCGTGTCGGCAATGGATCGTTCCAGGTCTTCCCGTTGCCGGCTGAGATAGCTGTGCCGCTCCTCGTTGTCCTGGTACTGCTCCAGGGCCGTCATGTTGACCGGCCCGAATTTTTCCAGCTTGGACCTGAGTTCCAGGTATCGGTCGGAGACCCGGGCGCCGTCCTCACTCGGAGTCACTCCCTCCATGATCGATTCCAGTGGTTCCTGGAGGTCTTCCTGGCACTGCCGGGACAGGTTCTCCAACCGGGTTTCCAATCGGGCCCTCCGGACCTCCTTTTCGGAACTCTCCTCCTGCAACTGCTGCTGGTCCTGCCGCAATTCCTGAAGCCGGGTCTCGAGACCTCGCCGGTCATTCCGGTACTCCTCGTACTCCTGCCGGTCGTTTGCCTCGGCACTCGACAGCCGAACGGCCTCCACTTGGCACGTCTCGAAGGTTTTCTCCAGGCTCTCCAGTTCCAGGGTCAGCGTCTTCAGCCGCTCTTCTCCGTCCGCCTTCCGTGTTTCCGTCTCCTGAATCCGTAATGCCAGGGACTCCAGGCGGCCTTCCGATCTGGAGAGTGCGTCCTCGACGGATCTTGCTTTCTCTTCGATCACCCTTTCTTCGGTAGCGCTGCGGTGCAGCTGTTCCCGGGATTCGGAGAACTGGCTTCTTTCCTGTGTCAACAACCCGGTCGCTTCACCCAACTCGGCATCGAGCTGCCGAGCCAGATCCTCCTTTCCGGTCAAAGTCTCGGAGGCCACCTGCGCGGCATCGTCCTCGCTCGATTCCTCCTCTCGGAGTTGATTTTCTTCATGCGCCAAGACCTCCAGGGCTCGACCGTGATGCTCCAGGTCGCGCCGGGCCTGTTCCTCCTGCAACTCCAGTTGCAGGACGTCTTTCTCAGTCTGATGAAGCGTCTGTTGGAACTTGCGGGCCGCGTTCGAGGTTTCCCGAATGAGTTTCCGCAACTCCGCTTCGCGGCGGGTCAGACGGTCCACCCGGGCCTTCGCCCGGACCAGCTTCTTTTCCAGTTCCGCCTTCTCACGACGAAAGGAGAGCAGGCCGCCTCCAGGTCGTCCGGCCCGGCTCACCGAGAGCAGCCCACCCGGCGCAAGGGCCTCGCCGTGGACGGTGAGAAACGTTTTCGAGGGATAGCGGTGAGACAACGAAAAGGCGCTGTCCAGATCGGATACCACGACCGCATCCGCCCGCTCCGGGAGGACCCGGCGAAACGCTTTGCGGACCGGTGGTTCCAGGGTCAGAAGATCCCCCAGAGTTCCCACCACCCCCTCCTCGGCCGCCAGTTGCTTTCCGCCGTTCCGGTCCGGCGCCGAAAATCCGTTGGCCTTCAAGCTCAAGAAGGTGCATCTTCCACCGTCCAACGCTTTGAGTTCGGAGACTCCGCCCACCGCCTGCTGGAAGGAATCCACCAGAACGAACTCCAATTCCTGTTGCAGGAACTGTTCGACCAGGCGCTCGAATTCGGGGCTGATTCGGGCAAAATCGGCAAGCGTTCCCGACACCGGCACCGAACTGTTGCGGAGATGGTGGAGGGCCTTGGCCACTCCCTCGCTGTAAAGAGAGTGACTGACTTCCAATTCTTCCAGGGATTGAAGCCGCCCCCGCCCGCTGATCCATCCTTCCCGGGCCTCAGCCAGCTCGCCCTGAACTTGCGTCAACTCCCTCTCCAGCTTCCGGCGCTCATCCTCGTTGGTCTCCAACCGGCCCCGGACTGCACCCGCCTCTTCACGGCGGCGGGAGCCGGTCAGTTGCCGCTGCCGGAGCCGGTCCCGGGCCTGCGCCACTCCCGATTCGTGACCCGCCCGCTCCCGTTCCAGCCGGGACCGCTGGGTCTTGATCGATTCCACGCGCTGGAATGCGCGGTCCCTGGCATTCCGCAGCTGGGTCAGCTCGGCCGAGATTTCCAGATGGCGGGCTCGGAGATGCTCGACTTTCTTTTCCGCTGCTTCCAGCCGAGCCTTGCAGTCGTCCGCGATCTGAGCGTGACGGGTGAGGCGGCTGCCGACGAGCGGCCGTTCTGCTTTCAAGCTCGCATCTTCCGCCCGGAGAATCCGGTGCTCCGACTCGATTGCTTTCAGTGACTTGAGCAGCTCCTGGCGGTTCCGGGCGTGTGTGTCCAGAAGCCGTCGCGTCGATTCGATCTGCTGGCCGCAAAAGCGGATCGAATTCCGAGTCCGGTCCAGTTCCACTCGAGCGCCGGTACTGTTCTCTCTCAACTCCGAGAGCCTGTTTTCCAGGTCCTCCATTCGTTCCGAAGTCTCTTGGAGAGTCCGTTCCCGATCCCGGATGTCAGCGGTCACTTCGGTCAGTGCCGGTCCCAGGCGCGCCTGTGCCGCTTCCACTTCGGCCAGGCTGACGACGATCCCATGCGCTTCCAACCCGAAGCGGCGCTGCTGGACATCCCGGTACTCCTTCTTCAACTCCCTGTGGCGCCGTGCCTTGGCCGCCTGCCGTTTGAGGGACCGGAGCTGGCGCTCCACTTCGCTCAGGATGTCGTCGATGCGCAGCAGGTTCTGGCGAGCCATTTCCAGCTTGAGTTCGGCATTTCGACGACGGGCTTTGTAACCGTGGATTCCGGCGGCTTCCTCGATGATGGCGCGGCGATCCAGAGACCCGGAGTTGAGAAACCCTTCCACCCGGCCCTGGCGGATCAGGGCATAGGAGCCCAGCCCCAGGCCGATACGCTCCAGCAGAGCCTCGACGTCCTTCAATCGGCAGCGGTTTCCATTGATGAAATAGGCGCTGTCACCGGACCTGTAGAGTCTGCGCGTGACGGAAACGGAGGGTCCGTCCGCTTCGAGACCGTTGAACGCAATGCTCGTCTCGTCTTCCCGGGAGAGGGTGAGAGTGACCTCCATCATTCCCGAGGGCCGCCGCTTGCTGGTCCCGTTGAAGATGAAATCGTCCATCCTCCGGCCCCGCAGGCGGTGGGCGCCGACCATTCCCAGCACCCAGGAAAGGGCATCGGTCAGATTGGATTTGCCGCAGCCGTTGGGTCCGACGACGATGGTGATCCCATCTTCGAACAGCACCCGGGTCCGGTTGGCGAATGATTTGAATCCCAGTAATTCCAGCGAATCCAGACGCGGCATGACCCCTCTCAACCTGTGCTATGATGACCGCCGACCCTGACACCCGGATATTCTTTTCGTCCATCCGCGTGCGGGTTTGCTTCTCGGTTTCGACGTGACCATGGGGATAGAAGGATCATTCGGAGGGAGGGGCCGAGCGGGCATTCTGAAGGGCTTGCTGGCCGGGATTCTCCTGACCGGTTCCGCGGCCGCCGAACCCATTGGACTCTATCCTCTGGAGAAGGTCAGGCCGGGCCAGAAGGGATACGGAAAGACCGTTTTCCAAGGGAACAGGATCGAGAAGTTCGACGTCGAGATTCTGGGCGTCCTGGAAAAGTTCGAGCCCAAGAGAAACCTGATTCTGGTGCGGGTCTCGGGAGGCCAGTTGGATCGGACCGGCGTGTTTGCCGGAATGAGCGGCAGCCCGGTCTACATCGAAGAGAAGTTGGTCGGCGCCATCGCCTACGCCTTTCCCTTTGCCAAGGAGCCGATCGCGGGAGTGACGCCGATTCAGGAAACCGTCGACGTCTTCAAGGAGATCCATCGACTTCAGGCGCCCCCCTCTCCCGAACGACCCCGGACGGACATTCTGCTGGAGTCCGCGCAACTGAAGCTTCCCGATTACCTGCCTCCTTTCGCGCCCCTTGAGTTCGAGGCCGAACTGCCGAGCTTGGCCGGCGTTTCACCTTTTCACCTGACCCGCATCGCCACCCCCGTCAATACATCCGGATTCTCGGGACCGGCGGTGGACTACTTCCGGGAGACGTTTCGCCGCTTGGGCCTGGTGCCGGTGCAGGGCACCGGCGGCGCCGAGACCGGCCAGTTTTCCCCGGCTCCACTTGAGCCCGGTTCCAGTATCAGCGTCGAGTTGGCTCGGGGCGACGTCAGCCTCAGCGCCAGCGGGACCGTCACCCATATCAGCGGGAACAAGATCTACGCATTCGGCCACCCCTTCCTGAATCTGGGCTACACCGATATGCCCATGAATCAGGCCGCCGTTCTGACGATTATTCCGCAGCTGAATACCAGCCACAAAGTGGCGGCAGCCACGCGGATGGTAGGGGCTGTGAAGCAGGACAGAGCCACCGGCATCATGGGGGTGAGCGGTAGCGAGGCTCGACTGATCCCGGTGCATCTCAAGGTCAGGACCAGCCGGAATCAGGATCGCGAATATGTCTACGAGACCATTCGGGACAGCTTTCTGACCCCCTTCGTACTCACCATTTCGGTCTACAGCAGCCTGATCTCGTCTGAGAAGGGGCTCGGAAACCAGACGCTGCGGATCAAGAGCACCGTCAGCATCGCCGATCATCCCGAGGTGGTGTTCGAAAACAACTTCGCGCGTTCCTCAAACAACCCTGTCGCCGCGGCGGTGGCGGCGGCGGCGCCCGCTCACCTGCTGCTCAACAGCGGGTTTGAGCAGTTGGAAGTGGAGCGGGTCGGTATCGAGATCGAGGCGGTGGAGCAGATCTGGGAGGCGACTCTGGAGAAGGTCTGGCAGGATAAACTGGAGGCCCGGCCCGGCGAAGAAGTGAACCTGACGGTCTTCCTCAGAAAGTTCAATGGAGAGACCATTGTCGAGAAGTTTCCCGTCAAGATTCCCGACGACATTCTTCCCGGTCCTCTCAAGATCATGATCGGCGACGGACTGTCGCTGGCCAAGTCGGACGCGGAGTCAAACCAGGGCCGTTTCATACCTGAGAACGTGCGCCAGCTGGTGAGGGCCATCAACAACCTGAAGAAGAACGACCGGCTTTATGTCCGGCTATTCCGAGACCGCCCCAGCACCGTCGTGGATGGGGAAAGACTCTCCGATCTGCCCCCTTCCTTTCTGGCTCTCTATACCTCTCGGAAGACCTCGGGAGACGTGCGGGCCGTGGACCGGGCCGTCTACGTGGAGCATGAGCTGCAAGCGACCGAATACGTCCTCCGAGGTCAGCGCGTCATCCAGGTGGAGGTCAAGAGCTAGGAGCCTGTGCTGCTCGTGAGTCTCCCATGACTTTCCGTCTTCTCAAACGGCTTTTGCCGCTCCTGTACCTCCTCTCTTGGGGCAGCACTCTATTGGCGACTCAGCCGCGAAAATGGGTGTCGGCAACTCGGGACGAATTCCTGAAGGGCAAGCTGCGGGGAGTTTCCGTCACCAGCGACGCCCGGCTCATCATCGCTCCCGCCCTGGAACCTTTGCTGGACACCGAGGAACCGTTCGTCTATTCCGCCGTCGTCGATGGGTTGGGCAACCTCTACCTCGGGACCGGCAACGACGGCAAGATCTTTCGGATCGGCGCCAACGGGGAATCCAAGGAGTGGGCCAAGTTGGACGAACCGGGAGTCTACGCCATGGCGGTCGATTCGTCGGGCCGTGTCTACGCCGGCACCGCTCCCGACGGCCAGGTCTACCGGCTGGACTTGACGGGAAAGGCAGAGGTCTTCTTCGATCCTGATGAGAAATACATCTGGTCGCTTGCCATCGACCGGCGGGACAATGTTTTCGTGGGCACGGGCTCCAGAGGCGTCGTCTACAAGGTCGGCCCCGACGGGGAAGGGCGGAAATTCTACGACAGTCCGACCACCCACATCGTGAGCCTGGCTTGGGACCTGGACGGCAATATCCTGGCCGGAACGTCTGCGAGGGCATTGATCCTGCGCCTTTCGTCGGAAGGCGGGGCCACCGTGGTCCACGACTCCCCGTTGGAAGAGGTTCGGTCGATCGCCGTCGATCGGTACGGAAACATCTTCGCGGCAGCCTTGTCAGGCGGCGCGCGAGCTGCTTCCCGCAAGCCGGAGAGTACGGTCAAGGCCACGGCCAAGACCGGGACCACTCCGGCTCCGTCCGCAAAGTCGAGCCGCACCGTTCGGGTATCCGGGACCAGCTCGGGGAAGAGGTTGGAGATCTACCGGATCGGCCGCAGTGGCAGCGTAGAAATCCTGTACAGCTCCGACCGCGCCTTGGCTTACGATCTTCTGATCCGCAACGACGGCAACTTGCTGGTGGCCACCGGAGACAAGGGCCGGATTTTTTCCGTCAGCCCTCGAAGATTCGTGACTCTCCTGGTCGAGTCTGGAGAGGAACAGGTCACCCGCCTGTTGGAACGCCGCGGGAGACTCTTCGCCGCCACCAGCAATCTGGGAAAGGGCTTCGAGCTGAAAACCAAGCCGTCCAAGAAGGGCGTCTATGAGTCCAGAGTCTTCGACGCGGGCATGACCGCCTCCTGGGGAACCATCGAATGGGAGGTGATCGATCGTGTCGAACCGGTGGTGAAGGCGTCGGTGCGGACGGGAAACACCGACACTCCGGACGACACCTGGGGCAAGTGGAGTCCACCCAATTCCGACTCGAGCGGGACCCGCATCGAGAGTCCTCCCACTCGTTATCTTCAATGGAAGCTGGAGTTTCCCGCCGAGAGCAGGTCGGAGGCCGTGGTCTCCCAGACCAACGCCGTGGATATGGTGAGCGTCAGCTATCTCCAGCACAATTTGGCGCCTCTGCTCTCTTCGATCACGGTGCATCCCCCGGGCGCAGCCTTTGTCCGCTACGCTTCCGCCGATCCCGCGGGGGGAGTCTCGCCAGGTGGACCCGGCGGTGCTCACCGGCGCTCGTTACCCGCGGAGATTCGGCGTCTCGGTTCCCCGACGGTCAAGACTCCGCCGCGGAGGGTCTACCTGCCCGGCGCCCAGAGTCTCTCCTGGAGTGCGCAGGATCCGAACGGCGACGATCTGATTTACAGCATCCACTACCGGGCCGCCGGTGACCGGAAATGGACTCTACTGAAAAAGGATCTGACAGAAACCTACCAGACCCTGGATGGCAAGAGCTTGCCGGACGGCACTTACGTGGTTCGGGTCACCGTCTCCGATTCCCCTTCCAATCCGGTGGCCCAAGCCCTGGAGAGCGAGTTGATGAGCAAGCCCTTCGTCGTGGCCAACTCCGCTCCCGCCATAGAATGGGGCACGCCCCGGATTGAGGGGGCCGAGGCCCGGATCCAGGTTGAAGTCCGGACCGTGTCCAGCGCCATCCACCAGTTGGAATACGCCGTGGACGGAGGCCGGTGGAGTCTTCTGTTTCCGGAGGACGGCATCGCCGACGGGACCGCGGAACGATACCGGTTGGAACTCAAGGGCCTGAAACCCGGCGAACACCTGGTCACGGTCCGTGTCGTGGACTCTGTCGGGAATCTGGGGAGCGGCCGGCTGAAACTGTCGATCCCGTGAACTCCAACGCCGGAAATCTCTGCCGAAATGCTCGGGTGAACCGGGTCTGGAGCTCGGTTCTTTCGCCTTTGATCCATGGCCGGTCCAGAAAGCAGGCGGCCAAGTTCCGCTCCTCCGCCCAGATCAGGCCCTCCTCCGGACCCATGACGTAGAGCGCGGTGGAAACAACGTCCGCAACCAGGGCGCGATGATGCCAGACGGCGACCGAGCCCTGGAAGGAGGCGCCGGTCCCGGTCCTGGGATCCAGAATATGGGGCAACCGCCGGTCTCCAACGCGAATGTCTCGTTCCGAGCCGCCGCTGATGGCCAGGCTTCCATCATCGAGTCGAACCGCAAGGGCCGGCGTCGTGCGATGGCTGGGGTCGGCCATTTCCACGTCCCAGCCCGGCGCATCCGGAGGGGTCCCCCAAGTCATGATTTGGCCACCCAGGTCGATAAGCCAAGACGGATCTCTCCGGCTTCGGGCGTACTCGTAGACACGGTCCAGAGCCTCACCCTTGCCGAAAGCTCCCGGGTCCAGCAGGACCTGTTCCCCACGGACGACAGTGCAATCCTCCGGCCGGAACTTGAGATGACTCATGCCGGAGGATTGC
Organism: Acidobacteriota bacterium; assembly: GCA_965231825.1. Taxonomy (GTDB): domain Bacteria; phylum Acidobacteriota; class UBA6911; order RPQK01; family JAJDTT01; genus JAJDTT01. The sequence continues at coordinate 2,552,106 of OZ246889.1, forward strand.
CGGGCTCGCTCCAGTCTCTCCCGCAAGCCGTCCCGTTGCGTCGGCAGGCTCCGGTAGGCGTTTGCCAGGGCGCCGATGGCGGGATCGAAGGCGGAGCCGGTTTCCCGATTCCAGTAGAGCAGGTCGCCGAAAAGGTGACACAGCGACTGAGACAAGCCGTAGGGGACGCCGATCGGATGACGATTCAAGCGGCTGAGCTCGCTCTCCTTCACCCAGGTGCTGAGTTGCCGGTTCGTCTCCTCCATAAGACGGATGTAGGTCTCGCACCGGTCGATTCCGGAAGCGCGGTCCCGCGCATAGACGTTCAGAGTACAAAGCGTCCCCATCAGCACCACCTGCCGTCGCACGGGAATCAGCTCGGGAGTGGCCAAAGCCGCGGGCAGGGCCGCGCAGCAGAGGAAGGCGGTCGCCACCAGCCGGTGCAAGAAGGACGTTGGTGTCTGGAGACTTCGCCTGGATTCAGGCGGCAAGAGACCTGATCTCGCTCTTTCTTCGCCGGCGGAGCCAGAGCCGGAAGGTCACCCACTGGTGCCAGAGATAGGTCAGCGCGAAAACCGTCCCGGTGACCGAGTGCACGACGACGGCCAGGATGGAAAGGGCGGGATGGGTGAAGACCTGGAGCAGGTAACCGGAGATCACCATCAGGGGAAAGCTGACGAGGATCAGAATTCCAGTGCGCCGATTGCTCTTGGTTCGGCTGCGCAATTTGTCGGTGATGTGAGTCCCGTACATCATTCCCAGAATCAGAATCAGGCAGGGCGCCGCCAAAATGTGGAGGTTCTGGGTAAAGAGTTGCCAAGGATGATTGACCAGTTGAAAGGGATCATGGCTCTCCATCAGGTATTTCATGACGAAGAGGAGAATCCCCGTTGCCGAGAGCACCACGGAGAGGATGTGAAACGACCAGGCTTCCCAGCGGCTCATGACATCTACTTCCCGGGCTGAGTTTCGGCCTGCAATACCTGGTCGATGGCCAGCACCCGGCGCACAGCCTGGTTGGCGGCCAAGCTGGTCAGGGTCGCTCCGACGATGGGTCGTATGGCCCGATTCAGAGAAAGCTCGTCACTTAGCTCGCGACTTTCGTACTGGGCGTACCAGTCCGGTGATGCCAGGTATTCGGGCGGCTCGAGAAATGCCGTTACCTCGATTCGCTGCACCTTTCCCGACTCGTCAAGGCAGATCAACAAGCTCTCCTTCTTGGTTCGGACGACATGAGTGTCCACGTACGCTCGACCGACCATCCGGTCCCCCCGGAGCGCCACGTAGCGGGCGATCAATGGACTGGGAATATCGACCTTGGCGAGCTTCGCTGCCCGGCGCCGCTGTTGGTCGGTCAGAAAAACTCGTTCGGCCCGGATCCGGGCAGCCGGATACGCCGCCTCCAGCGCCTCCTCCCGGCTCAGCACACCCATCGACGAGGCGGTGAAAACCAGGGTCGTGCATAGGCAGACCCCCCAGATTCCGTTGATAAACCGTTTGGCTACGGGTTCCTTTTTCCACACCGTGTCCCATTTCGCCGAAACTGGGAGGGCAGTCTAATGATGTTGAAATTTATTTTCAAGAAGAAAAGGGGGCCGCTCGTTCGTCGCTCCGGATGAGGTTCAATTATCGGAGGGAATCCTTGACGACGGCGGCGAACTCGCCATCGGACTTGTTCAGCTCTTCTGCAGGGTGATCCCGGAACCGCTGATGCGAATGCTCACGGTTACCTCGTCCCCGTCTTCCTTGTCGATCTGCAATTCCAATGGAGGGAACTTGAATTTCGCGAGCCTCAGCGCATAGGAACCCGGGGGCGCTTCGGCCCGACAACTGCCGACCCGCCGCCGGAACCGAATTCTGGACGAGCGGTGGGACTCGCCTGACTGCTGGTTGACCAGTTGGAAGGTCAGGTTGGCGATGCGATAGATGTCGAAGTCATACCCGGCGGCCTTGGACACCTGGATCCGAATCTTGCGAGGTCCCAACTCCTTCTTCATCCGCTCGGCGTGCCGGCCCACCACCTGCGCCATTCGATTCTCGTCGTGTTCGGCCAGCCACTTCTCGTATTCCTTGCCCTGTCTGACTTCGGCGACGGCCTCTTCCACGATCTTGAGCATTTCCGGATCGCCCTTCCGGACTGCCACGGCACACTCCACGCGTCCGATCTCTTCCGGCAGAATTTCCAGGTGGCTGGATCCCGGCAGCGTGGCCAAGGCGTAGGCGGCCATGTACCGGTCAGCGATCAGACCGTCCACTTCTCCCCGGCGCAACGCCAGGACGGCGTCATCCAAGGTCTTGAAGGGAGTGATGGTCGACTGGGAAAACTGCCTCTTGACCCACCTCTGAACTTCGGTGTCCTGCCGCACGCCGATCTTGGCCGTAGAGAGAATGCCCGGCCTCAAGTCCTTGCGGACCGGATTGATGACCAGACCCAAACTGGAGGTGTAGACGGGGGAGGAGAAATCGACTCGACGCTTACGGTCTTCGTTGACGCCGAACACCGCGATGACTGCGTGCGCTTCCTCGTTCTCCAAGGCGGCAATCAGGGATCCGTAGCTCCTGATGATCCAGCGCAGAACCACATTGGGGTCGTCGCCTTCCGCGGCGATGGCGGCATTCACCTTCTCTACGATCCGGCCAGCCACCTCGACTTCGGGGCCCACCAGACCCTCGCCCCCCGTCTGGTAGATGAGCGGCGCCTCGAAGGGAACCGTGGCGACCAGGACGACCTTGTCCTTCTTGATGGAAAGCAGGCTGCTCGGAGGTCCACAAGCGGCCAGTAGCAGCAGCGCGGCGGGAAGTCCAAAAACGGGAAGCAGGTTCCTCTTCATTGTTCAACCAACCTCTGAATGAGAACAGACCAGGAATTACGAAAGACCAGGATTTATACCAGATATACCCGACTCGCGGCAATCGGCCCGGACAACGGGGATGGCCGTACCTGTTTCCCTATGGAGCCTGCGGAACTGGCGCCCTTTCCGAGTGACCACTCGCCGTCTCGGCTCGTTCTCAGTTCGGGATGGCGGTCTCCGCGCAATGCGGGACTCTATCCGCGACGATCTACGAGTAGTAGGGATTCTCCCCGGTGGTGTGGTCGGTCGTGTCCACGACTTCCACGATCTCGGGGACCACCTCCTTGATGCGGGTCTCGATTCCTTCCTTCAGCGTCACGTCTGCCATACCGCAACCGTGGCAGCCGCCACCGAAAGAGAGGTAGACTTTGCGCTTGCGAACTCCGAGGAGATGAACCTGTCCGCCGTGAGCGGCAATGGCAGGATTGATTTCCGTATCCAGCAACCTCTGAACCCGTTCCACGACCGGTCCGGTGAGGTCCTCTCTCGGTCCTGCACCCAAAGTTGGAACCGACGGCTTGTTGGGATTCTGGAACTTGAAGCCGCTCTTCAGGATCTTGTCCTCGAAGTCGACGGTGGCCCCTTTCAGGTTCTCGGCACTCCCGGGATCCAGGATTACCGGGAAGTCACCGGAATCCAAGACCAGATCCTCGGGGCTCTGCTCGCCGGCCGTGATCAATTGCATGCTGTATTGAAATTCGGCCGTGCCGTTGGTCGTAGCTTGAATTCGAAGAGCCGGCTTCCTGCGCTGCTGTTGCCGGATCACGGCCAAGACCTGCTCTTTGGCTTCATCGGTAAATGTAATCATGAGAATAATGCCCCGTGCGGAATCGGCGTTCTGGAACCGCAACCTGAATTCTAACTCAGAAAGGAGTTTCTTCCAAATCCCAATGGGAGTGCTCGGAAACGGATCACTTTCGGGAAAAAAAAGGAATCTTGCCATACCTGGCGCGACTACCGGGTTGACCCCGGAGCCGCCTTGGGCGCAGGATAGTCGCTGACAAGGGTGCCGTACCGCGTCCTAGGGACGCTTGGCGGGGGGCTTGACGGTCGATTTCTGTCCCGCCCCCGCAATATTAAGGAGGAAGATTCTCGATGCCAAGATCAACCGGTTTGCATAAAGCTTGGAAGTGTTTCGACGCCGCTCTGTCCTTCGGCGCCGGCATGGCTTTCGATACCATTCAGTTCTTCAACAACTATCGGCCCAACCCGTCGTTCACGCCCAAGTGGTCCGACAAACCTCTCCTCAAGTCGTGGGAGAAGACCAAACCCACTCTGGGTTGGCCCCGAAAGACCGATTCCCTCTGCCCCAAGTGCGTGATCGAAGCCCGGGAAAAGATCATCGAGGGCCAGGAAGACTACCGGATCCTGATCGACGAGAAGGTGGGCGAGATCAAGGCCACCATCATCGAGCGGGACGGGCAGGTCTGGATGGTTAAGGAATGCCCCATCCACGGGAAGTGCGAGGACCTGATGGCCATCGACTCCAAGTTTCTCAGCTGGATCGAGGCCAACTTTCCGGGACGGGATATCCGGTCCCACAACGACGCCACGCTCCACAACCACGGGTCCAGCACCATCAAGCACGGGCGGGGAAGCGTCTTGACGGTCGACCTCACCAACCGCTGCAACATGATGTGCGACCCCTGCTTCATGGACGCCAACCAGGTGGGTTACGTCCACGAGCTGGAGTGGGAGGAGATCAAGGAGATCCTGGACAACTCGCTGCAGATCAAGCCCCGCAGGCAGATGTCCGTACAGTTCTCCGGCGGCGAGCCGACCATGTCGCCCCATTTCTTCCGGGCCGTCAAGTACTCCCGCAAGATCGGCTACAACAGCGTCCAGGCGGCCACCAACGGGATCGAGTTCGCCAAGAGCCTGGAGTTCTCCAAGAAGGCGTACGAGGCCGGACTGCGCTACACCTATCTGCAATTCGACGGCATCGGCAACGACGCCAACAGTCACCGTCACATCGGAAACCTGTTCGATGTGAAGATCAAGGCCATCGACAACATCCACAAGGCGGGTATCGAAGTCATCCTGGTGACGACTCTGCTCAACGACGTGAACAACGACCAGGTCGGCCCCATCATCCGCTTCGCCATGGACAACCCCAAGAAGGTGGCCTTCATCGCCTTCCAGCCCGTCTCCTTCACCGGCCGGGATGAGGCCATCACCGACGAGCGGCGGCTGCGCCAGCGGTACACGCTTTCTCACTTGGCCCGGGACGTGAAGGGCCAGGTGGGGCTCACCGAGCCCACCCGCGACTGGTTTCCGCTCTCCCTGATGGGGGCGTTCGCCGACTTTGCCGACGTGTCCCACGGCCCCAACGCCGATTGGGGTCAGGTCAGCTGCGGCTGCCATCCGAATTGCGGCGTGGGAACCGCCATGATGATCGACAAGGAGACCAAGGAGGCGGCTCCGGTTCCCCAGTTCCTGAACATCCCCGGACTGGTCAACGACATGCGGAAGGTGACCGACGCGGCCCGGAGCCCCAAGTTCTCGAATTTCATGATCGGCCTGGCCCTGCTCAAGAACTACAGTCCCTTCAAGGCGCCGTCCCGCCTCACTCTGATCGACATCCTCAAGAAATTCGACAAGAGCTTCGGTCTGAGCGGAAAGGACTACGGCCAGGGCAAGGATCGAAGGGACGATCCCTGGAACTTCCTCTTCGTGGCCGGCATGTGGTTCCAGGACCTGTTCAACTACGATTTCCGCCGGACCGAGATGTGCATCATCCCCTACGCCACCCAGGAAGGAGAAATCTCCTTCTGCGCCTACAACACCGGCCACGGCTGGCGCCAAATCATCGAGAACATGCACAAGAACGCGACCGTCGCCCAGTGGTACAAGGAGAACGGCCGTCACCAGATTTTCGCCGGTGGCAAGGATGCGCCGTTGCAGAGTTACGATCACTCCTTGCAGATCCGGGCCGGCGATGCCGCCCGCGTCCGCGACCGGGGCGACAAACCCCAGACCGCCCGTGACGAGAAGATGGCGCGGCGCAAGGCCCTGCGGGAGCAGGCGGCGGTGCGGGAGTACTACGAGGAGATGGTGCTCAAGAAAAAGAAGAAGAACGAACTGGTGACCCTGAATGTCGGCTGATCCGGCGCCTGCCGGCTCGGTTCCGACCGTCATCGACACGAATGGAGGCTCGCGGTTTGCCGCCAGCCTCCATTTTTGCGTTTGGCAACCGGTTTTGACGGCCGCTGACGGCTGAGGCCGGGTGGCGCGGGTTGCCGCACCGACAAGGAGGTCTCATCGTGACCCAACTCGCCGAAAAAAAATGTATCCCCTGCCGGGGCGGAGTCCCGCCGCTGACGGCTGACGAGATCGCCCCTCTTCTGGACCAGTTGCAGGGATGGGAAGTCGTGGAGGGTCATCATCTGCGCAAGCTGGTGCGATTCCCTGATTTCGCAACGGCGCTGGCCCTCGTCAACCAGGTCGGAGAAGTCGCCGAAGCGGAAGACCACCACCCCGACATCTATCTGGCCTGGGGCAAGGTGGAGATCACCCTCTGGACCCACAAGATCAACGGCCTGACCGAGAGCGACTTCGTCCTGGCCGCCAAGATCGACCGGCTCCAGGCCGACGGTTAGCGGTCAGAGGCCGCCAGGAGCCTGCGCCGCAGAAGTTGACCTGCTGCGAAAGCGCAGAATCGGTCCATTGGGAGGAACGACGGGGATTCCTCGATGACGATATTGATGCCGACCAGTTGAATGAATAGACTAGTCTATTCATTTCCAACGGAGGCCGGTTCCATGCAAACCATCGGATCCTACGAGGCAAAGACTCGCTTGCCCGAGTTGCTTCGTCAGGTAGAACAGGGCGAGCAATTCACCATTACGCGCCGCGGCGTCCCGATCGCTCGAATTGTCGGCGTGGAAGATACCGTCGAGGACCGTCACGCGATCATCGAGCGCATGAAAGCCGCACGGGCACAACGAACATCCGTTCCCGTCGGGGAACTGCTCAATGCCCGCGACGAGGGGCGCAGATCCTGATGCCTTTCGTTCTCGATGCGTCGGTCACCGCATGTTGGTGCTTTCCCGACGAGCAGGCGATGGTCTCGGACGCCGCCATGGATCGCCTGCTGTACGACGAGGCAATCGCGCCGGCACTCTGGACAATTGAGGTTCGCAACATTTTGATCGTCAATGAGCGACGCGGCCGAATCGATCCTGTAGACGCGGACGCCTTCCTGAGTGATCTCACCCGACTACCGATCCGCGTGCGCCACGATGCGGATGAAAGGGCGCTCCTGGCACTCGCCCGGAGACATCGGCTCACCGCCTACGACGCGTCATACCTTGATCTTGCCGTTCGCGCCAGCGTCGCCGTCGCTACGTTGGACCGTGCGCTGGCTGATGCCGTTCGCGCCGAGGGACTTCAACTCGTCGGTGAGTGATTCTCACTACGGGTTTGTTTTGACGCGAGTAGGACATTGAGTTGCGGGGTTCGTCCGACGGGAGCGGGCGTGCGCCATTGCGGTCAGAGAACGATCAGGTTCTCGTCCGATGAGGTCGGCGTGATCTCCGGGTGGTTCTTGCGGATGAAGGTCAGGTAGGGTTCCTCGCCGGGCGGCTGCTGCAGGTGGTATCGGATCTCCCATTCCATAACCTCCAGGCAGTCCACCAGATCGGAGGCCCGGAGCCGCGACTCGAGTTCTTCCGTGAGCCCGTCCAGCCTTTTCTGCAAAGCTCGGATCAGGGCTGACACCATGGGGTCCGGCGACGTGTGCTCATAGATGACTCCGCGCACCTCGGACCGGTAGGTCTTCCTCAGGAGCCGGACCGCCTCCAGCACATGCCGGTCGCGAATGCTGCGCAGGCCCTGCGCGTAACGGAGGATCTCCATCTCGATCTCATGGATGAGGGGCCTGTAACGCTGCAGGTTCTCGTAAAGTCGAAGACTGCGGTCCGGATCCTGTTCCTGCCGCAACTGGCGAATGTATTTCTTTCCCGCCTGATGCCCCTGGCCTTCCGTCAGGTAGACGCAATCGGGTGGGCACGCGATCTCCACCACCCGCAGGCGGCCACAACAGGGGGCGCAGATGAGCGTGCCCTTGGCCGGGCAGTGGCGTTTTCCCTTTCTGCTATTGCACAGGATGCACTTCATAATGCCAAGACTTCCTGCGGGTTCGATCGCGTCGACAAAATACCACCTTGGAGCCAGACTATCCTAACCTGATCCTGGGAATCCGTTCGCTATGCCGGCGCCAGTCCGTTAGGACCAAAGGCGGTTGGAATGGCTATACTGTCTTCGTGGCGAAACGAATCTTCACTCTGGCGGAAGCCCGAAAGATCCTGCCTCTGGTCAGAAAGCTGGTGGCGATGGGCATGAATCTGTCCGTCGGGATTTCGCGCTACAAGGAGGCTGTCCAGAAGTTGGCCAAGAGTGCCGATCTCAACCGCGGCAGCCCCGAAGGCACGGCCTACGTGGAACATCTCCTGCAGCTGCAGTCGTGCGTCGCCCGGCTCCAGGGCCTGGGTTGTCGGGTCAAGAGCGTGGATCAGGGACTCATCGATTTTCCTCATCTGAAGGAAGGACGCGAGGTCTACCTCTGCTGGAAACATGGAGAAGACGATATCCTTTACTGGCACGAGATCGACGCTGGTTTCGCGGGCCGCAAGCGGATTCCCGAGGACTGAAGGAGAGAAGGTGGAGGTTTCCATGAGACAGATGAATCATGTTTTCGGAGTTTTCGGGGTGATGCTCTTCCTGGCCTTGACCCATTGTTCCAGAAACATGGAGGAGCCCCCTTCCAGCGGTGCCGTCTCTCCCGGGACGGTTGCGGCGGCGGGCGGTGCCGGCGGCTTGCACTTTTCGGCCCCCGAAGGCTGGAGCGAGGAGACGCCGGCGTCGTCGATGCGGAAAGCTCAGTATCGCCTTCCCCGTGTCGCCGGGGACCCCGAAGACGGGGAACTGGTCGTGTTCCACTTCCCTGGCCAGGGGGGATCGATCGAGGCCAACATCAAACGTTGGGTGGGGCAGTTCAGTCCGGACGAAACCGGCGGCGGCCCGTCCAAAGCCGAAGTCAGCCCTCGGACCGCAAATGGAGTCCGCATGATGCTGGTCGACGTCTCGGGAACCTACCGTCCTTCGTCGGGGCCCATGATGCAGCCGGGAGATCCCAAGAAGGGATATCGGATGCTGGCCGTCATCGCCCAGACGCCGTCGGGTCCCTGGTTCTTCAAGCTCACCGGACCCGGGAAAACCATTGGCAAGTGGCACCAGGACTTCCTTGAGTTTCTGGATACGATCCGTCCCCGCGGTTGAAGCCGCCACCGCCGTGAGATCGACGACGCGGAATCCGTCACTGCCGGGAGTTTTTCTCCTTCTGTTCATCGCCGGCTCATCCCTGGACCTCGTCCAACCGTCTTCGAACCAGGCCTCGCCGTCGATCCCGCAGGATCGGGCGCGGGAGATCATGGACCGGGTCGACCAGATGATGCGCGGCGAGTCTTCGACGGGAACGGTCCGGATGAAGGTGGCGACCCGGAGGTGGAACCGGAGCATGACCCTCCGGATCTGGTCCCAGGGCACCGATAAGGCCCTGATTCGGATCCTGGCTCCCAGGAAGAACCGCGGCACCGCCACTTTGCGGGTGGGCTCCAACATGTGGAACTACCTGTCCAAAATCGAGCGGGTCATCCGCGTCCCCACGTCCATGATGATGGGCGCCTGGATGGGGTCCCATCTCACCAACGACGACCTGGTCAAGGAGAGCCGCCTGGTTCGGGATTACGACATCCGGATCTCCTTCGAAGGGGAGCGGGAGGGGACTCCGGTCTGGGAGTTCGAGCTCGTTCCCAAGCCGGAGGCAGCGGTGGTCTGGGGCCGAATCGTCTACCGGGTCCGGCAGGCGGACCTGTTGCCGGTCTGGGCGCGGTACTACGGCGAGGATGAGGCGCTGAAACGAACCATGAGCTTCTCGGACTACACGGTTATGGGCGGGCGGCGGATTCCCACCCGCATGAGCATCGTTCCCGAGGACAAACAGGGGGAGTTCACCGAGATGGTCTACAAGGACCTCTCGTTTGACGTCCCCATTGCCGAAAAGATCTTCTCTCTTTCCAATCTGCGGGCGAGACGATGATGGTGGTTCTCTTGGGATGGAGGAATCTCTGGAGGAACCCTCTCCGGAGCCTCATCACCATGGGCGGCCTGGCCTCGGCGTACGCCGTGTTGATCTTCCTGGTCAGTCTCAGCGAAGGCATGCTGACCCAGATGCTCAACAACGGCACCGATCTCCTGGTGGGACACGTCCAGATCCAACACCGGGACTATCTGCCCGACCGCGATCTCTACGAAACGTTGGGAGGCAGCGAGGGAACCGACTGGCGGGCCCTCACCGAGCGGCTTCTCCGGGAGCCCGAGGTAATCGCGGCCACGGCCCGGATTCACACCGCAGGTCTCGCGTCCACGGGAGAACACTCCTCCGGCGTCGCGATCGTGGGCATCGATCCGGTCCGGGAAGCCGAGGTCAGCGGGCTGCAGGGGCAGGGAAGTCCGAAGGATCTCCAAGGGCGGGGCATGCTTTTGGGGGGAGCCTTGCAGCGGGAGTTGGTTGCCGGCACTGGAACCGAAATCGCGCTGGTCACTCAGGCCGCCGATGGAACCATCGGCAACGACCTCTACGGGAATCGGGGAACGCTGCACACGGGCATGGCGTTTTTGGACCGGTCTCTGACTCTGGTCCACTTGACGGATCTTCAAGAACTGTTGGCGCTGGAACCGGATCGGGTTCATGAAATTGCGCTCAAGCTTCATGACCCCGGCGACGCAGAGAGGGTTGTAGCCCGGTTGAACGAGTCGGAGATCCTTCCCCCGAACGCCGTGGCCCGGAGCTGGAGGAGTCTCCTTCCCACACTGAGCGACTACCTGGACATGGCGGACGCCAGTTACCTGGTGATGATCGGTCTGGTGGCTCTCTTTGCGGCGTTGGGCGTCTTGAACACCATGCTCATGTCGGTTTTCGAGCGGGTTCGGGAATTGGGAATGCTCTCGGCCCTGGGCATGCGCCCGGCCCGGGTGGTCCTCACCGTCCTTTCCGAGAGCCTTGCTCTGGCGGTGGCCGGCCTGGGCGCCGGGTTGGCTCTGGGCAGCCTGCTGGTGTGGCGTCTGAGTGCGACCGGGCTGGACCTGAGTGCATGGATGGGCGAGATCTCCGTCGCGGAGACGCGGATGGATCCAGTGATTTCCGTCGTCTGGTCGTGGAACGCGGTGTGGTGGCCGGCCGTGGGGTTGGTCCTGGCGACCGTCGTCGCCTCGCTGCTCCCGGCTCTGCGGGCCGCATTCGTGAACCCGGGCTTGGCCATGAGAGATCTGTCGAAGGTCTGACGGAGTGAAAATCACCCTCAAGTTGGCGTGGAGAAACCTGGGGCGTAATCGGCGCCGGACCATTCTCACCGTAGCCACCGTGGCGCTGGGTCTGGCGCTGCTGCTGATCACGCTGGGCCTGGGAGACGGCAGCCATCTCCAGATGATCGACAATGCCGTCCGTATGGGTTCCGGCCACGTCCTGATCCAGCACCAGGGTTATCAGGCCCATGGCGGTGTTCAGAGAGCGTTGGAAGAGGGAATCCGGTCCCGGGTACGGGACTGGATCGAGCAGCAGAGCGACGACGCGCCGGTTCAGAACGTCGTGGAGCGGGTCTTCGCATCGGGGCTCGCATCTTCCGCCGACGGCTCCACGGGAGTCCGGATCATCGGCACCCAGCCCGGGCCGGAGAGCGCAGCCTCGAAGTTCAGCGAGAAGCTGGTGGAAGGGGAGTTCCTGCGCCCCGGCGCAGGAGACCAGGCTGTCGTCGGCGCCGGCGTTGCCAGAAAGCTCCGCGTCGGCATGGGGTCAAAGTTCGTGGTCCTTTCCCAGGCCTCGGGAAGCTCCGAACTTCAGTCCCGGCTCCTCAGGGTGGGCGGAATCCTGCAGACAGGATTGGAGGATCTGGACCAACGTCTGGTGATCATTCCGTTGGACGTTGCCCAGGAGCTGTTGTTGCTGCCCGGCCGGGTCCATCAGGTCGCCGTCTTTCTGGAAGACGTCGAAGCGGCGGGAGCGCTGGCAGAACTTGGCCGGACGGTTCTGCCCGGCTCGACTGAAGTGCTGGACTGGGCGGAGGCCATGCCGGAGCTCATCGAGTTCATACGGATCGACGATGCCGGCAACTACGTGTTCAACGGTATCTTCCTGCTTCTCATCGCCTTCGTGGTCCTGAACACGCTGCTGATGTCGGCCCTGGAACGGAGGCGGGAGTATGCACTCCTGGACGCCTTGGGCTTATCCCCTGCCGGCCGGTTCTTCATGATGTTCAGTGAGGCGGTCCTGTTGGCTCTGCTCTCGACGGCCGTGGGAATGAGTCTCGGCTACGGTGCTCACCTGTACCTGGAATCCGCCGGGCTGCCCCTGGAAGTCTTCTACGATGGGGAAGGGGAGCTCTCCGCCGCCGGCGCGGTGATGGACCCGGTACTCTACTCGCGGTTGTCGGCCGAACGAGTCTTGGTCTCGGCTGCCGGCATCATGTTCTTGACCCTGGTTCTGGCCCTGGCTCCGGCATGGCGCGCCGGACGCCGGGTCAGCATTCAACTCTTGGGACGGATGTGACCATGCCCCACGCCGGAGAACCGGACCTGCTTCAACTCGAGAACGTCTCGCGTGTCTACCAGCAGGGAGAGCAGGCGGTCCATGCCTTGAGACGAGTCAACCTGACTTTCCAGCGGGGGGAACTGGTGGCCATCGCCGGTCCTTCCGGATCGGGCAAGACCACACTGCTCAACGTCTCCTGTGGAATCGACCATCCCACTCGAGGCCGTGTCCGGATGCAGGGGATCGATCTGGCCCGGAGAAGCCGCAAGCAACTGACCCAGCTCCGGCTCGAGCGGGTCGGCTTTATCTTTCAGGCCAATAATCTGTTGCCGGTCCTGACGGTGGAGGAAAACGCCGAATTCATTCTCCTGCTTCGAGGAGTTTCCCGCCGCCAACGCCGCGAGAAGGTCCGGGCCATTCTGGAGGAGGTAGGGCTGGGTGGACTGGAAGACCGCAAGCCGGACCAGCTCTCCGGGGGGCAACAGCAGCGGGTGGCGGTCGCGCGTGCGGTGGTGTCGGAGCCGCCGCTGATTCTGGCCGACGAGCCCACGGCCAACCTGGACAGCCGCACCGCTCTCTCCCTGCTGGATCTGATGGAAAGGCTCAACCGGGAAAGCGGGACGACCTTCATCTTCTCCACCCACGATCCCAGAGTCATGGAACGGGCCAGGCGGACCATCCGCCTGGTGGATGGGAAGTCGATGCCGACGAACGGCGCTGACCCGCGGTCTTGGCCCTGGCTGATCCTCCTGTTCTGGTTAGTGGCCGCGCCGGGTCTCCAAGCCCGGGACCTGGACTGGGGTGGATCGATCCGATCCTATCTTTTCCTGAGAGAGAGGCCGGTTCCGGCGGTCAGGAGTGATTCCGAGCTGGCCATATTCCGCCTGACGTCTCATCTGGAACTCTCTCGGCGTGTCCGCGTGGAATCCCACGCCATCCTGAATTTCCTTTCTCCTCCCCTGTCCGCATCGGCCGCTCTGGCCGATTCCTCGGCCACTCTTTACCTGCCGTTGGAGCACAACCTGATGAACCGGCCGGAGGGGCGGCTGTTGGCCGCTTTCGACCGCCTGAACCTGGAACTGGAGTTCGACCCGCTGGACGTGATCGTGGGGAGGCAGGCGCTCACCTGGGGCGTCAGTTACTTCTGGCCGGCCCTGGATCTCTTTGCTCCGTTCGCTCCCCAGCGCCTGGACCGGGACTACAAGCCCGGCATCGACGCCGTCCGCGGCGTCTTGCGCCTGGGACAGTTCTCCGAATTGGAGGTCGTGGCCGCCTCACTGGGTCCTGAACCCGGAGAGGATGGCGCCGCCGGGTTCCAACTTCGGCTGAACGCCGGTGCGGTGGACGTGGGGGTCATGGGGGGCAGTTTCCACGGGGACGGCGTCGCCGGTCTTTTCCTGACTTCCGACCTTGCGGGGACTGGCCTGCGGGGCGAGGTCAGTTGGACACGGTCCGGTGACGCGGGTGACGCGGAACGGAACCGGGAGGCGTTCTGGAGGGGTTCGGTGGGAGTCGACCGGCAGTTGACCCCCTATCTGACCCTGATTCTGGAGGGCGCCTACAACGGCTATGGGACCGGCTCGCCCGGAGAGTACCCCCTCTATTTCGAGTCGGACCGGATTTCAAGAGGGGAGGTCAACGGCACGGGGCAACTCTATGGCGGGGTTTCGCTGGCGATGCTTCTGCACCCTCTTTGCACTTTTTCCACCACCGCACTGTTCAATGGGAGCGACGGCTCCCTCCTCTGGTTGCCCTCATTGACCTGGTCCACCGGCAATGACTCAGAGCTCCTGGTGGGAAGCCAACTCGGATTCGGCGCCGCTCCCGGCACGGATGGCTTTCCCGGAACCGAGTACGGTGGGGTGCCCCGGACCCTTTTCATCGGTTTCAAACAATACTTCTGACGGCAGGCCGCATCGAGCGGCCGTTCATCCGCATCTACTCGGCGGACCCGGGGCAACCACAAGGGTTGCCCCTACGGTCGGACATGGACCGCAGGCACCGCAACAGCGGCAACTCCTTGTGGGCGCCCAGAATGAGAATCGTCAGGTGTCCGTTGCGTTGGGGTCTGTCGTTGGAGCATTCAAATCCTTGACGACCGTTCAATACATAAGGGGCGTTCGGACTCGGAGATGGATTCGGTTTTGAGGACGGCTGTGGCAACGAAACGACTACGAGCACATCGTGGCGGACGCTGAGACTCTGGAGAGAATCGACGAGTGCATTGCTGAATCCTTTGGCATCAGACTGGCGTGATACTGTTTCTCTGCGCTATGCGAATCATCCCCTGCTTGTTGCTGTTACTGATCGCACCACTGTTCGGACAACCGCCCCCGGTCACAAATGATGCCCCGGAGGGGGTCCGGATCACCCCACTCGCCAGGGCCTTCCAGCCGGGAGAGGTGGTGCTGGTCACCCTGACCGCTCCCCGCCGCGTGGATAGGGTGGTGATGCAGGCCTTTCGGCAGAGCCTTCCTCTGGAACCTGGCCTGGGCGAAGTCCCGACCAACTGGTGGGCCCTCGTCGGAATCGACCTGAATACGAAGCCGGGGGGCCACTTGCTCCGATTCGGACTCTACGCGCAGGACCGCATTTTCGCCCGGGCGAATCACCGCATCACGGTCAAGAAGAAGAAATTTCCGACGCGCAGACTCAACCTGCCCGATAAGTTCGTGACTCCTCCGAAAACGTCCCTGGCCCGAATCAAGCGGGAATCGCGGCTCGTTTCCGGCATCTTCGCCGACGCGGGCAGCGAGAGGCACTGGTCCGGATTCTTCCTCCGGCCCGTTCCGGGACGCGCCAACAGCAGTTTCGGCAAGCGGAGCATCCTCAACGGAAAACCTCGCAGCCCCCACAGCGGGACCGACTTTCGCGCCTCCAGGGGCACTCCGGTCAAGAGTCCCAACACCGGAGTAACGGTGCTGGCCCAAAATCTCTACTATGCGGGCAACACGGTGATCCTGGACCATGGCCAGGGCCTGTATTCCTATTTCGCCCACCTCGATGACTTTACGGTCAAGAAGGGCGATCGCGTGGAGCGGGGAGATCTCATCGGCCACGTCGGGTCCACCGGCCGGGTCACGGGACCGCACCTTCACTGGACCGTTCGGCTCCGGGAGGCCCGGGTCGACCCGCTATCGCTCATGGAAATCCTCGCCCGCTTCGAATCGAGCTGAAGACCAGGCGAAGGAACGGTCTCGAACGCTGCCACGCTCTCCGTCCGAATGCCGTGACGACTCTTACGACGGGCTGATAAGGTGCAGCAGATGCAGGTTTGGATCGCTTTGGCGGCCATGGCCTGGACGGCCGCGGAAGTCGAAGAGGCCTATCGCCGGGACTTCACGGCCGCCCTCATGCGGGTCGATTATTTCCACGCCGGAACGGCCACGAGGGAGCGCTTCAGCCTGGATCGAATTCGGGTCGAAGGCCCCTGGGCCGGAAATCCGCGCCGCCTCCTGGATTCCACCGGCTTGGGCAAGTACCGGTTCCGGCTGGTCGATCCCGATTCGGGTCGAGTCCTGTTCTCCAGAGGGTTCTCCAGCATCTACGGGGAATGGGAGACGACGGGAGAAGCCAAGCAGGAAATCTGGCGCACCTTCCCGGAAGCGGTCTGCTTTCCGGAGCCGCGGAGAACCGTCCGGTTGGACCTTTTCAAGCGGGACCGGAAACAGGTGTTTCGGCCGGTCTGGGACCTTCTCATCGATCCCGGTTCCGACGAGGTGGACCGTTCTGCAACCAAGTCCGGCGAGGAGATCCCCTTGATGAGGAACGGTCCCTCTTCGCACAAGGTGGACCTTCTCTTCCTGGGAGACGGGTACCCGGAAAAGGAAGAGTTCGTAAGGGACGCCCGGCGCCTTGCCGAAGCCCTCTTCCAGGTCGAGCCTTTCACTTCGCGCCGGACCGACTTCAACGTCACGAGTCTCTTTACGCCCGCGGTGGCAGCGGGCGTGTCCCGGCCCGGCGCCGGTATCGTCAGGAATTCGCCTTTGGGCGCCAGTTACGACGCCTTGGGGCTGAAGCGCTACATCCTGACCACCGACGACCGGGCCTGGCGGAACGCGGCGGCTTCCGCTCCCAACGACTTCGTCATCATCCTGGTCAATGAGGAGGAGTATGGCGGAGGCGGAATCTTCAACTTGTACGCGGCGGTCGCTGCGGATTCCGCCGACAGCTCCCACCTCCTGGTTCACGAGTTCGGACACCTGTTCGCCGGTCTCGGAGACGAGTACTTCACCTCGACCGTTGCCTACCTGGACTTCATGGCGCCCGGCGTGGAGCCTTGGGAGCCGAACGTCACGGCTCTGCTGGACCCGGGCCGGCTCAAATGGGGCCACCTGGTGCAGGACGGCACGCCGCTTCCCACCCCGTGGGACAAGCCGGGACACGAACGCAGGAGCCGCAGTAACGGAGAGAATTCGACTGCTGCGCCGAAGAATCCCGAGACGGAGCCCTATGCGGGGATTGTGGGGGCTTTCGAAGGAGCCAGCTACACGCCCACGGGGCTGTACCGTCCGGCACTGACCTGCGTCATGTTCAGCCGCAATGGGCCCGAATTCTGTTTGGTCTGCAGGGAAGCCATCGAAAAGATGATCGATTTCCACGTCAACTGAAGGACCGCGATCCGGCGGAGGTGAGGATATGCGTTTGGAACAGATCAGGAGAATCGGAGTGGCGGGAGCGGGAACCATGGGGACGGGCATCGCCCAGCTCTTCGCCCAGTCGGGCTTCCACGTCACCTGGTACAACCGCTCCGCCGCCGGTATCGAGCGGGGCTTTGGCGGCGTCCGCCGCAACCAGGAAATCCTCATCGATTCCGGCACCCTTTCCGACGGTGAAGCCAGAGAATCCATGACCCGCCTCAATCCCACGCTGGAGCTGTCGGACCTGGCTCCAGCCGATTTCGTAATCGAGTCCATCGCGGAAGATCTGGACGCCAAGACCCGGCTCTTCCGCTCCTTGACCCGAGTTTGCCGTCCCGATGCCATTCTGACCACCAACACCTCGTGGTTGAGCATCTCCCGGATGGCTGGGTCGGCGTGCCCGCCCGAACGCTTTGCCGGCTTTCATTTCCTGAATCCCGCCCACATTATTCCTCTGTTGGAGGTCATCCCGGGAAAGGCCACCGCGGACCGGACCGTCGACCTGGCCATGGGCTTGGCCCGCCGGATCGGGAAACAGCCGATCGTGGTGCGGAAGGAGGTCCCCGGGTACGTTTCGGTGCGGCTCCAGGCGGCCGTGGTCCGGGAGGCCGTTCATTTGGTGGAAGAGGGAGTCGCCACCAGCGAGGAGATCGATACGGCGATGAAGGAGGGATTGGGTATCCGATGGGCGCTGCTGGGTCCCTTGGAGATCGCCGATCTGGGTGGCCTGGACGTGTTCAACATCGTCACCCGGAGCTTGAATCCGCACCTTTCGGCAGCGAGAGGCGGGCTTCACCTATTGGAATCCCTGGTGGCATCGGGTCGGTTGGGCATCAAGACCGGTGCCGGCTTTTACGAATATTCCGGGGACGATTCGGGGAGAGTTCTTGACGATCGGGACCGGAGGCTGCTGAAGCTGATCCGGATCAAGTCCGAATGAAGCCGCAGCGAATGCCGCCGGCAATTGTGAATCTTTCCTGAACGGCTGTTGGCACCGGGCTCCATCAGATAGGCTCGACGCCGCGGATGACAGACATGATCCAGCCTCATTCCTTCCGTTCCAGTACGGAGGCGGTGCGGACGTCGACCGGCATCGTCATTCCCGTTTTCTTTCCACCCGGCGTGGATCGGCAGGTCGGTCACGACCTCCTGTCGGACACCGTCGACGCCTGCGTCCGCCAGGTCGAACGGCCCGAGTCCGTGTGTGTGAGCGTGGACGGCGAATCCTACGGGCGAGACATTGGGGAAGTCCTGGCCCGCCGGTTCCAGGTCCGGCTCACCTGGTGCCCCCGAAACAAGGGGAAACTCCAAGCCGTGCGGCGGGGCATGGAGGTCTTGTTGGAGCAAGGCGGCCATGACTATCTCGCCGCGCTGGACGCGGACGGGGACCACTTTCCTCACGAGCTCGCCAACGGGATCCGGTCGGCCCAGTACGCGCGACGGCACGACCCGGATCTGGAGGTTCTCGTGCTGGGCAGAAGAATCAGCCGGCATCGGCCCATGGGTCTCATGAGAGGCGAGATGGAGGAGTTGGCCGACCGCGTGCTGCTGGACGCCCTGGCCTATTCCGCCACGGTCCGGGAGTGTCCCTTGCGGCTTGAGTACGCCACGGTGCTGGAGGAGTTTCCCGACTTCCACTCCGGATTGAAGATGCTCACCCGCGGTCTGGCCCGGCAGGTCTTCCTCACCGAACCGAATCTCTGCGGGGGGACGGAGGACGCCTATTTCAGGCACGGCTGTGAGTCGGTGGTGACGGTGGAGAGCCTCCTGGCCGGGGCCTGTCTGGTGGTGTTCAATCGAACCACCCTCAACGAACCGGTCATCTCCTCGTTCGGCCTACTGGAACGCACCCGCATGGTGGCCGACAAGATCGTCTGGCCCTGCCGCCGGCTCGGGATTCCCGGCCACTTCGTCCGTCAATGGCTGCGAAACCATCTGCCCCGGCTCTTGTTGAGCACCCTCGCGCCGCAGGGGAGAGAGGAATTGAAGCAGATCCGCCGGCTTGTACTGGAGGATCTGGGGGTGGAAGACGACCCGGACGATCCCATCGAGGCTCCACTGATCGTGTAGGTTGCCGCTGCCGCATGGCGGCTGGCCCGTGAGTCGTTCCCGGCTACTCCAACGATCGGCAAGCTCCCTTCAGGAGACTTCGAGCACCCCCTTGATGTAAGCCGCGTCCGTGGAGTCGCCGCCGAAGGCGCCCGTCACCGTTTCCAGAGAGGGATAGCGATGGGTGATGAGGGATCGGACGTCTACCTGTCCCGTCTGAATCAGTTCTACGGCCCGGGTCGTGGTTTCGGACCGCCGGGTCGCCGAATTCAACGCACCTGAGGCCCCCACCGAGACCACCAATGTCGGCTCCAGAAAGAGCAGGAGATTGATGACGCTCAGATCGGTTCCCTGATGCCCGTGCCCGTAGAGCAGCACCGTGGCCTGCTTTCGAATCAGTGAGGACATGGTCCGAAAGGCGGCTCCGCTTCCGGTGGCCTCGATGAGCAGGTCGATCTTCCGGCCCCGGGTCAAGTCCGAGACCATCTCCACCAGATCGGATTGAGCCACGTCCAGTGGCGTTCCGCCCATGCGTTCCACGAGGCTCAGCTTCTCCGCGACACGATCGGCCACCAGGATGGTCCCTTCGAACCCCACTTCCCTCCGGAGGTTCTGCAGAAACAGCAGGCCTGCGGGTCCGGCCCCGAGGATCAGGATGTTCTCGATGGATCGAGACCCATGGGATCCCGGGTGGAACATGTAACGGGCGGGGGTGCGCACCACCCGGTCCAAGGCGTGGAGGATGCAACCCAGGGGTTCGGAGAGGGCGGTCTCCGGGAATCCCATTTCACTCTTGAGCCGAACTGCGTTCACAGCGGGAATCGCGACCCGTTCCCGCATGGCTCCCGGGATTCCGGTGATCCCCAGTTCCTGATAGTGGAGACATTGGTGCGAGTCCCCGCCGGCGCAGTACTCGCAGACCGGAGTGATCCGCTGGCTGTAGCAATTCAGGCCCTGGTCCACGGCCACCCGGTCCCCAGGTGCCAGATCCTGAACCCGGGCGCCCGCTTCCAGCACGGTCCCGCAGAATTCGTGCCCCAGGATCTGGGGTTGGACGGAGAGAGGAATCGTCCGGCCTTCGGAATCGGAGTTGTAGTTGGCCTCGCCCTGAAAGATGTGGAAGTCGGTGCCGCAGACGCCCACGGCTCCGACCTGGATCAAGACGTCGTGGTCGCCGCACTCCGGTTCCGGGACGTCGGCCACCTCCAGTCGTCCGGGGCGTTCCAGCAGAAGAGCCTTCATCGAGGTTCCGTGATGTTACCAGTCCGTCGCCGCGACTTTCTCGCTCGCCGCCGGCGCAAGGCTCCAGGGTCCTCGATTTCGGAAACGGGAGCCGCCGGCGGGGTCAGGAGGGAAACCGAGACGTAGGCGAGAGTCGAGAGGATCACCGCCGGGAAGACGCGGTGGATAAAGGCGGCCTCCGGAAGGTAGGGCCAAATGACGAGGCAGGTGATTCCTGTGGCATAGGAGGATAGAACCGCCCGGCCATTGCCCCGGTCCCAATAGAGTCCGAACAGCAGACTGGGCAGGAAGCAAGCGGCGTAGAGACTGCCTGAGAATGCCGTGATGGAGACGACGCCGCCGGGAGGGTTCAAGGACACGACGGCGGTCACCACGGCGAAGAGAGCGACGTAGACCCGGGTGGACCGCAGGATGACGCGTTCGCTACGGTCCCTCCGGATCAGGCCCACCAGATCCCGCTCGCAGGTGGAGGCCACGACCAGAAGCACCGAGTCCAGAGAAGACATGGCGGCGGACACCATGGCCACGAAGAGAAAGGCGCTCACGAAGGGACCGAAGACCTCCCCTCCGGCCAGAAGCGCAGGCACGACCCGGTCCGTGTCTTCCAGCCCCGGAGGCAGAATCCGGCGAGCGAACAGCCCGATAGGCGTCAGGAGGCTGAACACCAACAGAAATATGCCCGGAGAGATCCAGGTTCCCTGACGGACCGCCTTCCGGTTCTCCAAGGCGTAGAAGCGGGACAGTTGCCTGGGCTCCACCAACGCCTTGATGGTGGTGGCGAAGATGATGCCCAGCAAAAGAGTCAGCGGGAGTGGTCCCGACACCGACGAGGGCACCTGACTGCCTGCGAAATCGAATCCCAGCCACCTGCGGCCCGATAGGTCCCCGTAAAGAGCACCACTGCGGCGACGATCATCATGCCGCCCTGAATCACGTCGGTCCGGACCACGGAATGGAAGCCGCCCACGGCGGTGTAGAGCATAACCACCACCAGGACCATTCCGATGGCCGTCCAGTAGGGAACTTCCAGGACCGCCTCCAGTAGGTTGCCGATGCCCTTGAAGACCGCCGTCATGTAGATCACGCTGGAGAAGAGAACCAGCAGGGCCGCTCCCACCCGCGCCGGAGTGCTCGCGAAGCGGAATCCGATGAAATCGGGAACGGTGACCGAGCCCATCGAGGCGGTCCTCTCCCGCAGCCGGGGCGCCACCCAGATCCAGGCCATCCAGGTGAAACCCACGGCGAAGGGGACCAGCAGCAGCCAGGACAACCCGTAGCTGTAGGCCTGGCCCGAGAAACCCACGTAGCTGTTGGTGCTGGCGTAGGTGGCGAAGAACGAGATCCCCAGCGTGACGCCTCCCAGGGACCGTCCGGCAACGAAGAAGTCCAGCCAGCCCCGGGTCCGGCGTTGCCCGATCCAGGCATGGTAGACCATGAGCGCCGTGTAGACGCCCAAGAGCGCCAGCACCAGACCGTGCTCCCCGAGCCAGGTCACGAGGGAGATCTTCCCGTCATGGGCCGTTCTTGCTCAGGTAGGCCGCCATGGTCTCGATATTCTGGGCAAAGGTTCTGGAGCTGATGATCTGTTCCAGCGGTGGTTTCCCTCCACGAAAGACGTTCAGCCGCACATTTTCGTTCAGGGGAACGGTTTGATCGCCGATGGTCACGACCATGTCTTCGGCCGCAAAGAGGAAAATCACCGGGTCGGCCTTGCCGACCGAACCCTCTTCGACCCAAGCGCCGCGCGGGTCCAGGTTCTGCACCAGTTCCCGTACCCGGCGGTCCAACTCGAGGCTCGAAGGAACCGCAGCCGCCCCCCGCCAAGGGGAGAGTCCCTGGAGGCGCTCGGGGCGTCCAATGGTCGAGGGGTCCTGGGAGATGATTGACCGGTATTCCTGCGTCGCCTGCTCCAGGCGGCTGCCTCCGGTCCAGAGCCCGTAGTGGGTGATGATGCTCTCCGGCGAGTAGCTCAGTTCGTATCCGTCCAGCAGGCGGCTGGGTCCCGATTCCACCCGGACCCGGCTCCCCTTGGTGATGAAGAGGGGGCGATTGGTGCCGAGCTCGTAGAATCGAGCCAGACAGAGTGCGTCGGGTCCACATCGCCCACCCTCCTGCCGCCAGGGTCCGTCGGACGGAAGATCGGATTTCCGCAGGTATTCGATCGCCCTGGGAATCGGCTCCAGGTATTTCTCCCGACCGGTCTCGCGGTACAGGACCAGGAGCATCTGCAGGACGGCCTGCGACTCGGAGCCGGTCACCGACGGCGGTTCGAAGATCCTGCCCCAGGCCGGGTGCATGCCGCCGTCGTACTGTTGAGCCCAGGCCGGCTGGGGATCGGGCATCTGGGCCAGCAGAAGGAAATCCCCTCCCTTTTCGGCCACGGCCCGGTAGCGAGGTTCCCCGTAGATTCGCGCCGCCTCCAGGAAGGTGTCGATGACGTCCAGCATGGCGTTGTCGTTGAGGGTGTAGTGGTGGCGGTAATCGGGACCCGGCCATTCGCGTGACCACGAGTCGGGATACGCGGCGGACCGGGTGGCGGGGAGCCCGGCATCGGCCACTTTCCGAAAACGTTGAGGCCAAGCGCCGTTGGGGTATTGGGCCCGGGCCAGTTGATCGAGTGCGTAAAGGCTCGCCTCGTGGATCTTCGGGTCCTGGAATCCTAACTCCCGGTCCACCCGCATGAGGAGGCGGAGTGCTCCCTGAGTGACGTTGTCGTCCAGCGTGCTGGCCGGCTTGGGTCCGGAGCCCTCCTTTTCCGGAGGGGACTCCCGTGTCTCGGCACAATCCCCATCGACGCGGTAGGGATACGAGCTCCGCTTGTCGGGGTCGAGTTCGATGATGTAGTCCCAGCCGCCGGAGCAGTGCTGACCCCGGACCAGCAGCAGGGCGGTTTCCCGGGCCGCCTCCAGTAAGTAGGAATCTGCCGTAGCCTCGTATGCCCTCAGGTACGCCATGCCGACCAGTGGCGTTCCACTCGTCTGCACTGTGACCTGAGTCGGACCGTGGGCCGCTTCGGACCGTCCGTAGCTCAGGTCCGAGGCGTAACGGAAATGATATCCGCCCTCGTTGGAAACGTGAGTGCGGAAGAATTCCGCCGCCTGTTTCAGGGCCTTCCGCACCTCCTCCGGGGCGGCTGCGGGCGGCCCCGGGCCTTCCGGCGGCGGGGAGCACGCGATCGGTCCCACCAGGATCCAAAGTGCTGCGAAACCTGAGCGAATGCGCCTATCAAAGTCCGGTTTCAGTGCCACGAATCCTCTCCTCTTTCTGGTTGACGAGGGTCAGGTTGACCGGAGCATGTCGACTTCCAGTCACCCATTCCCTGGTTGCCCCGCCGTTCTTCCGGAGTTCGGCGGTTGAAAACCGCCGCTCCTAGGAGCCTGCGGCGCAGACTCCTAGCGCCTCAAAGCCAATTCCCTCAGCTCCGCATTCGCGCGGTCGGCGGTCTTGCGGTCGCCTGCGGCCGCCGCAGCCTTGCTCAGACCCTGCAGCGAGCGCGCGCGCCTGGGCGTGCGCTGCAGAGATGACTGGAATGCATTCACCGCAGCTTCCGCCCGGTCCGCCGCCAACAGGATCTCCCCCATCAATTCGTGGGCCGGCTTGGGTGGAAACGGCGGTCCGTAACCGAACGGAGTCTGCTCTTCGAGTTGAACCGCTTTGCGAAGCGTGGCGATGGCGGCGTCGTTCTTGCCGCCTTCGAACTGCAGCAGGCCTTCGAGTTCCAGCGCGGCAATCGGCAGCGAGGTCTCTTCATCACCCTCGGCGTCCGCCTTGGCCCGAAGCTTCGCAGCCCATTCCCGGGCGCCGGAGACGTCTCCTGTCTTGAGCGCGCGGAGTCCCTCGGCGAGCGCGTTCGCACCCCAGGGCCTCAATCCCAGATCGCCGTCGTCAACGGTCCGGACGTCGGCGGCCCATTGTTCCCCGTCTATGAGCAGGTGGGCTCGCATGTAGGCTTGATGGTTGCGAGTGCGGCTCGAGTCCGCCTGGGCGGCATCCTGCTCGACGATCGACAGCTTCTCCCGGGCCTTGGCCAGCATCCCCTTTTGCAGATACGCGTATTGCATCCACCAGAGGGCGTGATAGCCCCGATCGTCGCTTCCCAAGCCGAGGCGAGCAATGCGGTCCTCGGACGAATTCCAAGAGTCGATGTTCGAAGAGATGCATTCGTCCCACATGCCCAGGGCAAGGAAGATGTGCGATGGCATGTGCTGGGCGTGGGGCGCCGCCGAGGCCACCTTCGAATAGAGGTGTGCATACCGTAGGCCGAGAGGGGCATGGACCGGATCGTCGAAGGCGTGGATCACGTAGTGCAGCGCTCCGGGATGATTGGGGTTCCTGCGAAAGACTTCTTCACCGATCGATGCGATCTTCATGTACGTCCGATGGTCGCGCTCCCCACCGGTCACGCCGAACATCGAGACGGCGTAAAGGCTGGCCGCTTCCTGATCCTCCGGATGATCTCTCGATACCTGACCCATCGCGTCGGAGTAGCGTTTCCAGCGTCGATCTCGCTCACCATCGCCAAACAGGATCGCGGCAGCGTCCAGGTAGGCCTGTTCCCTGGGGGTGACGGACGCACCGGCGGGAGCCTTCTCGAGGGCCGAGCGCCCCTCGTCCAGGTTTTCGCGGCCCCAGACCGGCCGATAGTGAGTGAGTGCCTCTCCCCAATAAGACAGAGCGAATGAGGAATCGACGGCCTGAGCGTCGCGAAACGCCGCCGCTGCATCGTCGTACTCGAAGCTGTGCAAGAGCAGCATGCCTCGAAAGAACGGCTCTTGTGCGGCGGCGCCACCGCTGTTGGGAAAGCTGATGACACCCAGTTGCGGTCTGGATGCTGGCGCCGTTTCGCTTTCGTCGTCGGCCCCGCCGCCGGAAGTGACGATGTCCGTGACATCGCACGCCGTGGCCAGGAGAACGACACCGACTGTCACTAAGGTCTTCGTCACCAGGGTTTTCGGCATCTTCTTCCTCCCACCTGAGATTTGCGGCAAGTAACTCTCAACTATAGCAATTGACAGAATCCGTCGATCTGATGCTAGAATATCTTTTCCTGCGGGACACTTCCCCGCTGCAAGTTGCACGAGTGGGCTCGTTGCTGGCAAGTGAACCCAAAATTACCCCCGACGGATGCCCATTCGTTTATCGAGAGTGACCGGTCCGTGTCGCCCGAAACGTATCAATGAGGAAGGAGAACATGGAAAGTTCCCCCCGCACCATGATCGAAGCCCAGGGGCTCAGCAAGTACTATGGGCCCTTCGTCGCCATCGAGGACATCAGTTTCTCCATCCCGGAAGGTCAGATCGTCGCCTTTCTGGGGCCCAACGGCGCGGGCAAGTCCACGACCATGCGGATTCTCACCGGCTATCTGGCCGCCAGTGAAGGCTTCGCCCTCATCGGTGGTCTCAACGTCCACGAGAATCGGCTTGAGGCCTCCCGGATCCTGGGATATCTTCCCGAGAACGGGCCGTTGTACCTCGACATGACGCCTTCGGAGCTCCTCAGGTTTTTCGGAGAGGCCCGCGGACTGGCCGGCGGCGATCTGGAGGATCGCATCGACGCCGTCAGCCGGCAGTTCGCTCTGGCGGACGTTCTCGAGAAACCTACCGGCAAGCTCTCTCGGGGATACCGGCAGCGAGTGGGGCTGGCCCAAGCCATGCTCCACGATCCCGAGGTCCTCATCATGGACGAGCCCACGGCCGGACTGGACCCGAACCAGATCCGGGAATTCCGCTCCAGCATCCAGGAACTGGGCAAGCGCAAGACGATTCTCATTTCGACTCACATTCTGCAGGAAGTGGATGCCGTGGCCGACCGCGTGCTCTTCGTCCACGACGGGCGAATGATTTTCGACGGGAGTCCCCAAGAACTGATGGAGGACGGCACTCTGGAGAGATCCTTCTACCGCCTGACTCAGCCGGACGCCGGCGGGGCCGCGGTCTCGTCCGGGGACGGATCGTCCGTAGAGGAATCCGACGTCACGGTAGCGTCCGAATCGGGAGGTGGAAAGTGAAACGACCCGAGATCAACACCACTTTCGTCCTGGCGCTGGTCAAGCGGGACCTGTGGAAGTATTTCACGAGTCCCACCGGCTATGTCTTCATCACGCTGTTCATTCTGCTGAGCACTGCGGCGGCCTTTTGGCAGGATCGATTCTTTCTGGACAATTTGGCCAATCTGGACCAGCTCAACTACATGTTTCCGTATCTGCTCCTGTTCTTCATTCCGGCTCTGACCATGTCCGTCTGGTCCGAAGAACGGAAGCAGGGCACCGACGAGCTGCTCTTCACCCTGCCGGCCACCAGCTTTGAGATCGTCATCGGCAAGTATCTGGCCACCTTCGGCATCTATACTGCGTCACTGGTGCTCTCCCTGAGCCACGTCCTGGTGCTGAGCTGGCTCGGCAGTCCCGACCTGGGCCTCATGTTCAGCAATTACGTCGGCTACTGGCTGTTGGGAGGCGCATTGATCGCCGTCGGGATGCTGGCCTCGCTGCTCACGGCCAACGCCACCATCGCCTTCATCGTGGGCGCCGTGTTCTGCGCCTTACTGGTTCTCATCGACCTGATGGGCTCCTTCGGAGCGGGTCTGGGCGAGCTGGTGGCGCCCCTGGGGGTCTACCGGCACTTCGACGACTTCGCCCGCGGCGTCATGAGCTTCTCCGGGCTCCTCTACTTCCTCTCCGTCGCCGGACTCATGCTCTACGTCAATGTGCTTCTGGTGGAGAAGCGGCATTGGCCCCGAGAGGCCGACGGGCGTCCCATGTGGCTGCACCATACGGTGCGGACGGTCGGCCTGATTCTGGCCGTGATCGGTCTCAACGTGATTCTGGGGCGCGCGGGCATCCGCGTCGACGCCACCGCCGAGGGGCTCCACTCACTGAGCGACGAGACGATTTCCCTGATTTCCGAGTTGTCCGACGATCGCCCCGTCTTCATCCAGGCCTACGTGAGTCCGGAGGTGCCGGAGCAACTGGTGCAGACCCGGGCCAATCTGCTGGGAGTGCTGGGGGAGATCGAATCGGTGGGAGGCGCGCGGGTTCAGGTTCTGATCGAGGACACGGAACCCTTCACCCAGGGCGCCCGGGACGCCCGGGAGAAGTTTGGAATCACCCCCCGTCAGGTCCCCCATCTGGGTAGCGCCCGCGCCGGCTTCGCCGACGTGTTCCTGGGCGTGGCGTTCACCTGCGGAGCCGAGGAGCAGGTGATCCCCTTTCTGGAGAGGGGCCTGCCTATCGAGTACGAGATCACTCGGAGCGTACGGGTGGTGGCCAAGACGGAACGGAAGAAGGTGGGCATCCTGGGTTCCGAAGCCAAGCTCTTCGGAGGATTCGACTTCCAGAGCATGCGCAGCAATCCGTCCTGGCCGGTGGTGGAGGAGTTGAGGAAGCAATACGACGTCGTGCAAGTTTCGGCGGCGGCTCCCATCCGGCAGGAGCTGGACGGCCTCTTCGCCGCCCTGCCCTCCTCTCTGCCGCAGGAGGAATTGGACAACCTGCTGGAATATATCCGCCAGGGAAACCCCACGCTTCTTCTGGTGGACCCGTTGCCCATTTTCAATATCGGTCTTTCGCCCTCGGAGCGATCCGGCGCCAACGTCAGTCCCTTTCAGCGCCAGCAGGGCCCGCCACCCAAGCCGAAGGGGGACATCCTGACCCTGCTGTCCAGGATCGGAGTCCGCTGGGACAAGGCCGGGATCGTCTGGGACAGCTACAATCCCCATCCGGACTTGGCCCACCTCCCGGAAGAAGTGGTCTTCGTCGGTGCCGGAAACGACAACGAACAGGCCTTCAACCGGGAGCACCCGGCCAGCGTCGCCCTTCAGGAGTTGGTCTTCCTGTTCCCCGGTCACCTGAAGCAGGAGTCCGGCTCCGACTTGGAATTCCGGCCCCTGGTTCGCTCCGGACAGGCTTCGGCAGTCCAGAACTACTCCCGGATGGTTCAGCGGAACTTCTTCGGAGTCCAGTTGGCCCGCGGGCTTCCCCATCGGCCGGACGACCGGGAGTACATCTTGGCCGCGCACGTTCGGAGCCAGGACCTGGGGACGGAGCGGGAGGGATCCGAAACCGAAGCCGAGGCGTCCGAAGAGGAAGCCTCGGAGGGCGCCGCGGAAAGCACCGGCGCGGACCGGGAGGGAGAGGACGAGACCGAACGGATCAACGCCATCGTGGTGGCGGACCTGGATTTCATCTCCCAGCAGTTCTTCTCGATTCGGGCTCAGGGCCCCGAGACCCTCAACTTCGACAACGTGACCTTCTTCCTCAACTGCATGGACGTTCTCATGGGTGACGAGTCCTTCGTGGCCCTGCGCAACAAGCGGGTGCGCCACCGGACTCTGGAGCGGGTCGAAGAACAGACTCGCAGTTTTGTGGAAGAGCGGGTCAAGGACGAGGAAGAAGCCGAGGAGGTGGCCGAGAAGGCCCTCAAGCAGGCGCAAGCCCGCTTGCAGGAGAAAGTGGACGAGGTCCGCGAACGGCGGGATCTGGATGCTCAGGCCAAGCAGATCATGGCCCAGAATCTCCAGGAAGTGGAGAACCGGCGTTTCGAAGTCCTGAAGGCCAACATCGAAGCGGAGAAAGAGTCCAAGATCAGCGCCAGCAAGGAAAACATGGATGTTGCCCTGGATCCTCCGGATCTGGCTCTCCGTTTTCCTTGCTGGCGGACGTTCTCATGGGTGACGAGTCCTTCGTGGCCCTGCGCAACAAGCGGGTGCGCCACCGGACTCTGGAGCGGGTCGAAGAACAGACTCGCAGTTTTGTGGAAGAGCGGGTCAAGGACGAGGAAGAAGCCGAGGAGGTGGCCGAGAAGGCCCTCAAGCAGGCGCAAGCCCGCTTGCAGGAGAAAGTGGACGAGGTCCGCGAACGGCGGGATCTGGATGCTCAGGCCAAGCAGATCATGGCCCAGAATCTCCAGGAAGTGGAGAACCGGCGTTTCGAAGTCCTGAAGGCCAACATCGAAGCGGAGAAAGAGTCCAAGATCAGCGCCAGCAAGGAAAACATGGAGAGCCAGATCCGGAGGATCCAGGGCAACATCCGGACGTACGCGGTCCTGCTGCCCCCCGTTCCCGTTTTCGTGCTTGGCGTGCTCATCTTTATGCGCCGCCAACGCCGTGAAGAGGAAGGCACCCGGGCGGCTAGAAGGTTGAGGTCGTAGGGGCGCCGCTTGTGGGTGCCCTCTTCGGTCGGACCTTGAACGCGGGTGTCATACGCCAAATAAATTGAGGTCATAGAGCCATGAGTGAAACGAACAGATCCTTGAGCTACCTGGGCGGCGGCGTCCTGATTCTGCTGGTCGCCCTGGTGACGGTTCCCAGCAGAGTCACTCCCGACGCCTTCCTGGACGTCGGCGAATCATTCTTCCCCGAATTCACCGATCCCAACGTGGCGGTCTCTTTGGAGGTGGTGGATTTTGACGAAAGCACGGCTTCGGCCCGCCCCTTCAAAGTCACCTCTCAGGGAGGGAAGTGGACCGTCCCGTCCCACCACGACTACCCCGCCGACGGCAAGGAACTCCTGGCCAAGACAGCAGCCGGCATCATCGAGATGCGAAAGGATGACTTCCGGTCCAACAACGTCTCGGACCATGAGGCCTGTGGCGTCCTGGACCCGCTGGACGAGGGAGTGACCAGTTTGAGGGGCCGGGGACGCCGGGTCACGATCAAGGGGGAGGGGAACGAGGTCCTGGCCGATCTGATCGTGGGCAAGAAGGTGGAGGAGCGGGAGGATCTCCGCTTCGTCCGCTTGCCGGACCAGAAAAGGGTCTATGTGGCCCAGATGCCGGTAGAGCCGTCCACCAAGTTCGAGGACTGGATCGAGAAGGACCTATTGCAACTGGAGAAGGACGACATCGTCCGGGTGGTTTTGGAGAACTACTCCATCAACGAGCGCACCGGCTCGTTGAATCGGCGCGGAAGGCTGGTCCTGACCAAGAACGGCAGCGATTGGACCCTCGACAAGCTTCGCTCCGGCGAGGAAATGGAGACGTACCGGGCCAGCGAGCTGATGCGGTCCATCGACGAGCTCAACATCGTGGGCGTCCGCCCCAAACCTGCGGGATTGTCCCGCACCCTGATGCGAACCGAGGGGTCGTCCAGAATCACCCAGCCCGACATGATGTCTCTCCAGAGCAAGGGGTTCTACTTCACGCGCCAGGGATCGCTGGTCTCCAACGAAGGGGAGTTGGCGGTCCAGACCTCGGACGGCGTGACCTACACTCTCCGCTTCGGCGAAGTCGTCTACGGGTCGGGGGAGGCGGTCACCGCCGGCAGCGATGCCAGTGACGACAAGGAGAGCGGTCCCGGCGAGAACCGATACCTGTTCATCAGCACCTCTTTCGACGAGAAGGACATCCAGAACCTGGCGGCGGAGGAAGAGGAGCGGAAGAAACAGGTGGAGGCGGCGCAGGAGCGCTCCGATCAGCTCAACGCCCGTTTCGCCGCCTGGTACTACGTGATCTCCGACGACAGCTTCGACCGGGTCCACCTCAGCCGCGACGACCTGGTGAGAGAGAAGGCCAAGACCTGACATTTCCGTCCCGCAGCAGGCGCGACACCACATCCTGAACACCAGCGCCCCGAAGCGCACAGGAGGCCGGTTGTGACCGAGTCGAGCTATCGAGTGGCGCCGCCGGGGTTCACGCCGGACCAGTGGGAAGAGTTCCTGGAACGGGGAATGCTCGTTTTCAGGAACGCCCTTTCCAAGGAGGAGGTGGACCGCTACGTCGAGGCCATCGACCGGGTTTGCGCTTCAGACCCCACGTACCGGCCCGGCCAGGACTACCGTGTCACCAATGCCGTGACGGCGGACCCGGTTCTGAGTGAACTCATCGATCATCCCCGTCACGTCGGGTACGGCTACGATCTCTACGGCGAGTTGCTGAAGGTGCAGCGTTCGGACTTCTTCGTCCGGCCCCGGAACACGGACCGAAGCACATGGCATCCCGATTCGCCCCGGCCCACACCCTATGCCACCTTCTCGCCCGTGCTTCCTCTGCGGCTCTGTATCGGCTACTGGCTCACCGACCTGCCGCACCCGGGAATGGCCAACTTCATCTACATGCCGGGCAGCCACAAGAGTCCGGTGTTCGAGCACTACTACACGCACCGGAGCGTTCCCGGCGAGGAAGCCCTCTGCGTGCCGGCCGGGACCATCACCGTCATGCATTGCGGGACCTGGCACCGGGTGGACGTCAACCGGACCGATGTCGAGCGGAAGAATATCTTCATCAGCTACTGCCCGTCCTGGCTCTGGGAAGGAGACCGGCGGCAGTGCGACCCGGAGTGGATCGCCACCCTGAACCGGGAGCAGAGAATCATCATGCGCAGCTTCCCGGAGGCGCACGACCGGACCAATCCCCGGGCGCAGGACATTCCGCTGTTTCTGAGCCGGGAGACCGGGACGGACTCCGACCCGGACGCCGATGCCAAGATTCCGTTGCGTATCCGGAGGCGGCGCACGATGCCGGAGAAGATTGGGTTCCGGAACGAACTGGAGCCCGGTTCTCCCCCCTCCGGAAACGGCCATATGACCCCGACCGTACCCCGGAACATCGAGCCGGCGTTTCCCGTCGACCTCCCATTGGACCAGGTTCCAGGGAAGTTTCGAGAGCTCATCGGTCTGGACCACATTCCCGAGTGCGTCCCCTTCACCCTGCGGGACGTGGGAGACGAGGAGCAGGAGGAAGGGCTGTTGGAGAGCCGGATCACCTTCCACAACTATCTGGGAGAGGCGATCTCGGCCAGGTTCATTCGCCCGCGGGAGTCGTCAGGCCCGCTGGCCGGTCTGGTCTGCATGAACGGCACGGGCAGCACCGCCGACCAGGTCGCCCACGAACGCTACCACAGGCCCCGGCCCGACGCCGGTCCCCTTTTTGGCTGGGGACGGGAGCTGGCGCGCCGCGGTTACGCCATGTTGACCTTCACGCCCAAGGGCGCCGAGACGCGGCGAACCACCCTGGGGCGCTGGGAGGAGGAGAACCGGAAACTGATCCCTTACGGCCGGTCCCAGATTGGCGTCATCGCCGACGAAGTGCTGCGAGCGGCCCGGGTGCTCGGCGCCCTGGAGGGAGTCGACGCCGGCCGCATCGGGTTGGCCGGCATGTCGCTGGGTGGATGGGCGACTTGGCTGGGGATGGCGCTGGGAGACTGGATCCGAACCGGCGCCTCCGTCTGCGGAGGGCTGGGGAGCCTGCGCATCAACATCCACGACGGCATGCCCGAACGCCACAGCTCGTTTGCCTACCTCCCCCACATGCTCCGCTACTTCGAACACTGGGACATCGTGAACAGCTGCATCGCCCCGCGTCCCTTCATGATGTTGGCGCCGACCGAAGACGAGGACATGCCCAAGGCCGGAGTCGACCGCTTGATCCAAGAGGTCGCACCCGTCTACGCCGCGGCCGGAAAGCCGGACCACTTCAGGGTTTACCAGCCCCCCGGCCGGCACGTCTTCAGGCTGGAGTACTTCGAACTGGTGTGTGAGTGGTTCGACCGCTACCTGGAAAGACGGCCATAGCCGGGCCGTCAATACACGTCCGGTGCTCCCGCGCCGGACGTTCCTTCGTCGATGGTGTGTTCCCGGACGTAGTCGAAATCGATGTCGTCCCCCAGGCCGGGACGCTCGGGAACCTGGACGCAGCCGTCCGCATCAATCGGATCGTAGAGGGTCTTCTGCCACGGAAAGGGGCGGTAGCGTTCGATCATGGGATGGAGCAGGCCCCACTCGTAAAACCAGCCGTTGTCCATGGTGCACAGCACGTGCATGTTGTGCGGGCCGCCCCCATGCACCTCCATTCGCAGGTTGAAGGCCTGGGCCAGGTGGAGCAGCTTCAGGATCGGCGTGATGCCCCCCACTTCTCCGGTTCCGCCCCGCAACATGTCGCAGGCTCCGCTCGTCACCCATTCCGCCCGTGACTGGTAACTGCCTTCCAGGTTCTCCGGTCCCAGCACCGCCATGTCCAGCTTGCTGTTGAGCCAGACGTAGGAGGACATGCTGTACTCGTTCATGGGTTCCTCGATCCAGAGAAAATCCAATCTCTCAATCTCCTTGGAAAGGTGCAGCGCTTCGATCCGGTCGTAGTGGTGATGAGGATCCAGCATCAGGGTGATATCCGGCCCGACGGCTTCCCGGACGGCGGCGCAGGCAGCCACGTCCCGCTTGACGTCGGGTGAGCCGGGCATAGGCGGCATCCAGGTGTGCAGCTTGATGGCCTTGAAACCGTCCCGCACCAGCTCCTCCGAGAATTGCGCGTACTCCTCCGGGGTGCTGAGTCCCCCCGGGATGTCGTCACCGGAATTGATGCTGGCGTAGGCCGGAATCCGGGTTCGAGCGGCGCCGATCATCTTGTACACGGGGATCTGCAGATAACGGCCGGCCAGATCCCAGAGGGCACAGTCCACGTGGGAGATCATCATGTCGGGCAGTGAATTGGTGAGCTTCTGCATGCGCCGCATCCGCTGCCAGATCTTCTCCCGGAAGAAGGGGTCCTGACCTACCAGGGCCGGCTTGATCAGGGAATCCACCACCCCCTGGGAAGGTCCGGCGAAGAAATACCCTTCCGCTCCTTCGTCGGTCCGGATCGTAATCATGTTGTTGGTCGTCCAACGCTCGGGTCCGGGATGGGAATGGCCCTCGTAGTCTCGATACCACTGGGTCCGGTAGCGGAAGGTGTCCACCTTGACGTCTGTGATCTTCATGGTTCAACTCCTGGTTGGCGCACCGGTTCGGAAGGAGCCGGAAATTCTCTTGAAACGTGTTTCAATGGAATCGTCAGGGACGAAATCGAAACGCATAGACACTTGCGTCGCGCAGGCGCACCCGCAGCCGGACGGGTTTGCCGGAAAGGCCGGCGAGGTCGGGATTGGACATCCATTGCACCACCCCGCCGATCTGGTCGCCGACCAGGGGGACGCAGTCCTCCAACTGGTACCCCTCCAGCTTTCCCCCTTGCGCATCCTGGATCTCCACCTGAAGTGAGCCGCCGCCGCCGGTCTTGTAGTTCAGTTCCAGTTCCTTTCCCTGGAAGAGCAGGGGACGGGTGATGAATTCTCCCCAGCCTTCGTAGGGGCCGTCGACCGAGACGAAGCCGTCGGTGCGAAGAGTGCAGCGCCGGATCCGGCTCTCCCGTTCGCGGAAGAGGTCCGAGTAATAGAGCGAGAGCTCGCCGGTCCCGGTCCGGATCACGCCCTGCCCCACGATGGGATTGCGGTCCAGCCAGTTGCGCTCGTCCGGTCCCGGGGTGAGGAAGGGCTCACGGAAGGATCTCTCCCATCGGATGCCGTCCCGGCTGTAGGCGAACCGAACGTCGGAAAGCCCAGGGTAGGGCGCTCCCGGGTAGGAACGGTCGGTGTACAGGATCATGGGAAACATGAAGAAGGCGGAAGCGGCCCGGGAATACTTGACGGCGGCGTTGGTGTAGAGGTGGAAGTCGGCAGGGTCCAGCTCGTCGGCGGTGAAGACCAGCTTCGGTTCGGTCCAGTGGAGGAAGTCGGAGGACTCGGACCGGCGGATGGCTCGCCGGCCGCCTTTGAACGATCCGGGCACCGACGGATCGATCCCCCTGAGGTAGATGACGTAACGTTCCCGTTCGTCGTCCCAGAGGAGGATGTTGTGGCTGTCGAAGGGGCCATTGGACAACAGGGGGTTGGTTGCCACCGGAGTCCATCGGATCCCGTCCGGTGAGACGAATCCGGAGATACCGTTGACCCGGGAGATCATCTTGTAGCGGGTCCCACTGCCCGCTTCCTGATTCGGGTCCAGCAGGACGCTGATGTTGGTGAAGTCCTCCGGCGGCCCCAGGATGTTGTTATCCGTGGAACCCTCGAAGTCATATCGTCCCAGATTCGGCTTCTCCCAGACGATCCCGTCCCGGCTCTCCGCGTAACACGTCAGCACCGTGTCGTTTGGAGAATCGACCCGAGGGTCCCCCAAGGAGACCCGGTACCACATGCGAAACGTCCCGCCGTCATCAACGACCGTGGTGTAGTGGAGGCTCTTTCCCTCCCAGGGACGATCGCACTGAATCACGTTTTCCCGGGGAATGGGCCGGTGCAGGGTCAGCTCCACGTTGTCGCTTTGGTCGAACCAGGAGTCGTCCAGCAGCAACTGCCGCCGGCTCCCCAAGTCGAGCGGCTCCCGGATTTCCGGAGGCGGCGAGCAGGCGGAAAACGCCAGCGGGGCACACAGGATCAGCATCTTCCAAGCGTCTTGCATGCCTTCGGCCCCGTCGGGTGAGCACCAAGTCTACTATCAGCCCGTGGTGAAAGTCCCGCGAGCACCGAGACCGTTCCTGCGCCCGCCGGGAAAGGCGCGCTTCGGGTGTATACCGGGGGTGTGTGAGCCCATAGCAACGCAGTCCGCCGGGATGCAGGAACGGTCGAATGCCGTGACGACTTTTACCACGGGCTGGTATGACCGGGCACGGGAGTTGCGCGCCAAGCTGCCCCCAATTTTCGCATTGCTGCGGATACCGGACGCGTGGATCGAATCGTGTGGCTCGAACGACCCATTTTCCCCGTTTCCAGTGATTCCGGTTCCCGTATACAATCGTGAGTTCATATGGGTCGCTTCATAGTTATTTTCTTGGGGCTGTCACTCTGGCTTCAGGGCGCGGGCTCAGGCGCCTCTGCAATGCAGGAGACCGCCGAACCGGTGCGGCTGATCTACGACACCGACATGGGGAACGACATCGACGATGCCATGGCGCTCGCCGTCGTTCATGCGCTTCAGGACCGGGGAGAATGCCGGCTGCTGGCCGTGACCGTCAGCAAGGACAATTTCTATGCCGCCGCCTATTGCGACCTGCTCAATCACTTCTACGGGAGACCCGGAATTCCCATCGGGATCGTTCGAAACGGGCCGACGCCATTGGATGGCCGGTACGTTCGCCAGGTCTGCGAGGCCAGGGATCAGGGCCGCTTGCGGTATGCTCGATCTCAGCAGCGTCCCGGCGAGGTCGAGGAGGCCACCCCTTTGCTCCGGCGCACGTTGGCGAACCAGCCGGATCATTCGGTGGTCGTGGTCCAGGTGGGTTTCTCCACCAATCTGGCGCGCCTGCTGGATTCTCCCCCCGACCGGTACTCCCCGCTTCAAGGAAAAGATCTGGCGGCCAGGAAGATCCGCCTGCTCTCCATGGTGGCAGGCGCCTTCGGCCGGCCCGGACCGAAGGATGGGCGCGAGTACAATATCTACAAGGATCTGCCGTCCGCGCGGAAGCTTTTCGACGCTTGGCCCACGCCTATCGTCGTGAGCGCCTACGAGATCGGAATGGCCATCCGCTACCCTGGAGAACGCATGCGGCAGAGTGACGGCCATCCCATCCGTGAGGGGTACCGGTTGTATGTGCCGAGTCTCCCCGACCGGCCGACCTGGGACCTGACCAGTGTCCTTTACGCAGTGCGCCCCGGCCACGATTACTTCCGAGTCTCAGAACCGGGGGAGGTGTCCCTCGATCCAGTCGGCCGAACCCGTTTCAAACGGGGCGGGCATGCGCGCCATCGGTATCTGAAGATCGACAACCGGACAGTTCCTCAAATCCGCGAACTGCTTGTGGAGTTGGTGGAGCACATACCCTAGGAGCCTGCGCCGCAGAAATTGATCTACTGCGAAAGCGGTGAATCGGTTCATATTTCCTCGATTTCTCGGCGAATAGAGCGACTATGCACCTCAAAATCGAGAAAATCTGGCCTCGATTCCCCACTTCCTCGCTCCGATCATTCCTACGGCGCAGACTCCTAGCCCGCATTTCCACCCAGGCCGCGCTCGGTCTCCCGGCTCCGGCGCCCTGAATAACGCAGGAGACTCAGATGAAACATCCGATATCCGGCGTCGTATAAGTGGTCGAGCCGCCACGGATGGCGCGCACTGGTTTTTCTGGAGGAGACTGGTCAGTGATGAATTTCCGTTGTCTTACCGCTTCGGCCTTTGTTGTCTGCCTGCTGCTGGCGGGCGGCTATTCGATAGTCCCAAATGGCCAGGTCGCCGGCGCCGTGTCCATCGGCGAACCCGTCCAGAACCAGGCGTCTCTGGGGTTACCCCCCGTTCACGTATCCGCAGACAATCCGCCGGTGGCCGAGCCCATCTTCCTGGGCCGCAGCCTCGACTACGACAAGATCCCCGCGCAGCAAAGGGAGCACCTGGTGGCCTTTCCGGAGTCTCCGACCGGCGAGATCCCTCCCGCAACGGGAGCACTCATCTGATCGAAGCTCGAGGAGGAGGCGCCCGGGAAACGGCAAAGCGCAAATTCCTGGACGAGTTGGACAACTTCGTTCTTTTCCATCTGGGGTCGGACGCCCGGGTCGAGGTCGATTTGGGTGACAGTGGTCTCTCGGCCGAGATCAGTCATCTTCGGGTGAAGAGCTTTCGCATGGAATTGTCCTGGGAACGGGTCCAGGCTTTGACCGGCGCCGATGAGCGTCTGGAAGATTTTCTGCTCGACCAGTTGACGATCCACCGCAGGTAGCGCCCGGGCGCTCTTGCGCCAAGTCGCCGCAACGTCGAGTGGCGGACTCGGACCGGCTGGAAGGCCACCAACCCCGCCGAGTCGGTTCCGCCAAGAAGCGGTCGTTGTCTCGTCTTCGGCGGAGATTCCATGCGTCTGAAAGGATCCAAGCGACGCGATCGGCATCCATTTGACAGTCGCTCCGATTTTTTTGTAGAACAATCGTACGTTTTAAACGAGCGTTTCACTTGGGAAACCATGCAGGGCACCAGATCCAGGATCCTGACGGCGGCGGAAGGGCTCTTTGCTGATCGAGAATTTTCCGCAACCTTGGTCCGCATGATCACTTCTCGAGCCCAAGTAAACGTGGCCGCCATGCGCTATCATTTCGGCTCCAAGGATCAACTCATTTCTGGATGTTCCGGAACCGTCTGAGGTGGACGAGGTCGTCGACCGATTGGTTTCATTTCTCGTAGCCGGGTTCCGGACTCTGATCCCATCACAGGACAATTAAGGATGAGATCCACACATCTTCTCTTGCTGGCCATGCTCTTTCCTGGAACTGCGTGCGTCCGAACCGCAGCTCCACCCGAACGGCAGCCGAGCCTGCCGATTCCAGAGGCATGGAATTCGGGAGCGGCCGAGGAGGGGAAGGTCGATATCCATTGGTGGAAACAGTTTCAGGATCCGCAATTGGATGCATTGATCGACGAAGCCCTAGGCAACAGTTTCCAACTCCGGGCCATCGCCGCCCGATTGGAGACGGCACTCATCGAGGCCGAGATCGCCGGCGCCGACCGGCTTCCATCGGTTGGATTCAGCTTGAACGGGCGCCGTCAGCGCCAGAATTTCATCGGTTTTCCCATACCCGGTTTCGAAGGCCGGGTACCCAGGGCCACGTTTACCAACCTGGGCGCCTCCTTGGACGTCAACTGGGAGGCGGACCTCTGGGGAAGAATCCGTAGCGGCGAGATTCTGGCCGGCGCTCTCGCTTCCGTGCATGCCGCGGACCTTGCGGCGGCGAGGCATTCGTTGGCGGGCCAGACAGCCAAGGCCTGGTTCGCCTGCTCGGAGGCAGAACTGCAACTGGCTCTGGCGCGTGAAATGGTGGCCAGTTATGAGGCGACCTCCAAGTGGCTCCGAAACCGCTTTGAGGCGGGTTTCGCAGCGGCTCTGGAAATCAGCCTGGTCGAGGCAGACATTTCTGCTGCTGAATCTGCCGTCCATCTCCGCCGTGAGCTATTGGACCGCAGCATCCGCCAAGTGGAACTCCTGGCCGGACGCTATCCGCGAGGAGAACTGCGGGTTCGGGAGAGCCTTCCCGAGATCTCCTCTGGCGTTCCGGCCGGTGTCCCCTCCCAGCTCCTGACTCGCCGGCCCGATCTCATCGCGGCGCAGCGGCGTCTGTTGGCTTCCGATGTTGGGATCGTTCAGGCTCAAACGGCCCTGCACCCCCGGCTGAGTCTCACCACGGCCGGAGGATCCTCCACCAAAGGGTTGTTGAGCCTATTGAATTGGGACTACACCGTCTGGAGTCTGCTGGGCAACATAGTCCAGCCCATCTTTCAGGGGGGACGCCTCAAGCGTCAGGTCGATATTGCCCAAGGCCGGTCCCAGGAAATCCTGGAGACCTACGCCGGTGCAGTTCTGCAGGCCTTCGGTGAGGTTGAGACGGCCCTTTCGGTCGAGAGGTTTTTACGGGATCGGCAGCGTGAGCTGGAAGAATCCGTAGGGGAGGCCGAAACGGCCCGGGAACAGGCCCGGTTTCGCTATCGCCGGGGGCTCGGCGACATGCTGGTGGTGTTGCAGACGGATCGGCGAATCCTCAACTCCAAGAGTCAGATCCTGAGCCTGCAACGTCTCCTGCTGGAAAACCGGATCGATCTCCACCTGGCGCTGGGAGGCGGATTTGACCCAGGCGCCCCGCCGGGCGCGCCGGGAGCGCTTCTCCCGGTGACTCTTGCCGGAGAAAATGGAAATTGATCAAGCTTCTCCTGAAGATTTTGCTCCCGATGGCGACCTTGGCCGTTGCCTCGGCGTGGGCGTGGAAAATATTCAATGATCAGCCCGTGGTCGAAACCCGTCCTCCCGAGGTTCCGGTTCCGGTGATCCGGGCTTTACCGGTGAAGCTCCAAGACCTGCGCCTGACCGTCAAGTCCCAGGGGACCGTGGCCCCCCGAACGCAGACTACGCTGGTGCCGGAGATCGCCGGACGCGTCCTGGAAGTCTCTTCTTCTCTAGCAGCCGGAGGTTTCTTCGAAGCGGGAGCCGAACTGCTCAGGATCGATCCCACGGACTACCAGCTTCAGGTGGTTCAGGCCGAAGCCCAGATCGCACAGGCTCAACTTTCGTTGGAGACCGAAGAGGCGCAGGCCGAGGTTGCCCGAAAGGAATGGGAGAGTCTGGGGGCAGGAGAGGCTCAACCCTTGTTGCGGCGAGTTCCCCAGATTGCTCGGGCCAAGGCCGCGCTGTCTTCTGCTCAAGCCGCTTTGGCACAGGCCAAGCGGAATCTGGAAAAGACCCGGATCGCGGCTCCATTCGCGGGGCGGGTCCTTCGAAAGAACGTGGACATCGGTCAATATGTGACTCCCGGGACTCCGGTTGCCGTCATCTATTCCGTGGACCATGCCGAGATTCGGTTGCCCCTGCCCGACGAGGAGTTGGCCTACGTGGATCTGCCTCTCAGCTATCGCGGTGGAGGCGACCAGCAGCGTCAACCAGTGGTACGCCTGCAGGCTGAGTTCGGCCAGCGGAGACACACTTGGACCGGCAAGATCGTCCGGACCGAAGGGACCATCGACCCTCAGACCCGGATGATCCACGCCATTGCGCAGATCCCCGATCCCTACGGCCGGGGACCCGATCCTCATCGTCCGCCCCTGGCGGTGGGTATGTTCGTGGAAGCCGAGATTCAGGGCCGTCGGATGCGGGACGTCGTCACGCTGCCTCGCGCGGCCCTTCGTGGGGAGGATCAGGTACTGGTCGTGGACTCGGAGTCCAAGATCCGTTTTCGCAGAGTGAACGTCGTCCGGCTGGAGCGGGAAACGGTGATCATCGACTCGGGCCTGAAGGAGGGAGAACTGGTTTCCCTGGCCACGCTGGCAACCGTCGTCGACGGAATGGAGGTTCGAGTCCAGGCCGAGTCCAGCGCGGAGGCAGCACCATGATCATGGCGTCGTTGGGTTCGTATCGTCCGGTATCGCCAAAAGCTTGGCGAGAGTCCTGATCCCGAAGCAAGTGTGCTATATAGAAGGAAATAGAAGGAAACGGCGGCATCCGCTCGCTTACCGGTCGTATTTCCCGATGGCTGGCACATGATCGGAAGTGAACAATGACGTTTGTGTTGCAATGGCTTGGGTGGCGCGTCTGGCTCCCCGATTTCAGCTAACGGCACCACCATTGCAACAACCGGTCCGGAGTGGAAGGGTATGACCAAAGTCGACGAGATTCCAATTCGCCTTTCCGAAGAACTGATCCTCCTGATGCTCAATGAGCGGAGCGGCTATCTGGAGATGGTTCCGGGCTGGAACTTCTCCTGTGTCATGGCTGGTGCTGTTCTTGCCGACCTGGCGCTGGCCGATCGCATCGACACCGACCTGCAGGTGTTGTATGTCACCGATCCCACTCCAACCGGAGACAACCTGCTCGATCCGACGCTCAAGGAAATCTCCGAGTCCAAAGAACTCTTCGAGGCGCAATACTGGATCGAACGGAACACGGCTCGTTCCGAGGAAATCGTCACCGTCACCCTCGAACGTTTGGTGGACAGGGGGATTCTCGAATACAGAAGCGGTGGATTCTGGATGCTCTCGCGCCGGGTTTCCCGTTCCGGAAGCTATCCGACGTCCGACAACAAGATCCGTCAGGAAGCCAGGGCAAGAGTCCTGGACGCCATCTTGACCGACACTATCCCGGACCCGCACGACGCCATTCTCATTGGGCTGATGCACACCTGCGACGGGTTCAAGCTGGTGCTTTCGCCCGAAGACTACGAGGAAAAGCTCAAACGGATCGAGATGATCGCCCGGTTGGATCTGGTGGGTCGGTCGGTTGCTGAGGCCGTAAAGCAGAGCAGCATCAACCCGAAGACCCGCCGGATTCTCCAAGGCAAGCCGATACCGAAACTGGGGATCCTCGACCTCCTGCGGGTGCGTGACTTCCGTTCCGGAAATATTCCCAAGGCGATGCACGAAATCTTCCGGAAGCACGGTCCGGTCGTCCGGGTGCCCTTCAAGATGGGCAAGCAACCCGTCGTCGCCTTGATGGGGCCGGACACGAATCAGTGGGTCAACCGGGACGGCCGGTTCTACCTTCGCTCGAAGGACTACATCGAGGGGCTCGAACGCCTGTTCGGGGCGTCCCGAACTCTTCCCGGCATGGATGGCGCCGAACACTTCAAGATGCGCAAGTCGCTGCACAGCGCCTATTCCCGCGCCACGCTTGCGCGGCGGCTCCCGGACTTGATCTCCTACTGCAGAAAATCGATCGGCTCCTGGAAGAAAGGGGACGTTTTTCCTGCGACCAGGACCTTTCAGACCCACATGAGCAGCCAGGTCTCCGGTCTCTCGATCGGAGTGGATTGCAGCCACTACGTCGACGAACTGCTTGAGTTCGAACATCGCGCGCTTGTCGTCGGGGTTCAGAAGGCGTTGCCGAAGTTCATGCTTTCGACGCCGAAGATGAAGCGTGCGGCCAAGCGGGTCGTTCAACTCCAAGAGGAGATCATCGCGTCGCACACTCCGGCGCAGAGGAAGGGAAAGCCACTGGATCTGGCCGACGCCATTCTCGAACTCCATCGAAACGACCCCCAGTTCCTTCCGGAAACGGACCTCACGTTTCCGTTTGTCGCGTCCATGGTCGCCAGCATCTATCTTGGGAGCGCGGTGGGCTTCGCCGTCTATTGCATGGTTCGCAACCCGGATGTGCACGCGGGGGTTCGTCGAGAAGCCGAGGCGCTTTTTGGCGACGGGCGTGAACCGAAGCCGGAGGACTTCACCCGCGAGACCATCGACGTCACGCACCGGCTCCTGTTGGAATCCGGACGCTTGTATCCCGTGATTCCGTGGCAGTTGAGAACAGTCATGAACCCCTGCATTGTCAATGGCTTCGAGATCCCTCCCGGAACGCGGCTGCTGATTGCCCAGACCGCTTCGCACTATTCCGGCGATTTGTTCAAGAATCCGCTGAAGTTCGACATCGACCGCTACCTGCCGGATCGGGGAGAACATCAGCAGCCGGGCGCCTACGCTCCCTTTGGCCTGGGAACGCACGTCTGCTTGGGACGGCCATGGGTGGAACTTCAGATGGCCGTCAACCTTCTGCTCATCGCATACCACGTGAAGCTGGAAGTGTCGCCGGAGAACTATAGGCTCGGCATCAATCCGTTCCCGACCGCCGCCCCCAACAAGAAGCTCAGGCTCCGCGTCGCTCAAGTCACGAATCCGGTCTCCGCAAAGAAGCGCGCACCGGTACCGCCGCCGGAACCGGACGGCCTAGCGGGCGGGAGCGGTTCCCGCTGCCCCGTGACGGGAGTTGGCGCGTAGGTAGCCGGCCATCAGTGCCGGCACGAGCAACATCAGGATCCCGGTCGTAATCATGATTCCGACGCCGAGCGACGCGGCGAAGGGGACCAGAAACTGCGCCTGGATGGCCCGTTCGAGAATGAGGGGCGTGAAGCCGAGAAATGTGGTCACCGAGGTCAGGAAGATGGGCCGGAAGCGTCCCTTGGCGCCATCGATGATCGCAGTCTTCGCATCGGCGCCCTCCCGGCGCCGCTGGTCGATGAAGTCCATCATGACCAGCGAGTCGTTGATGGTGACGCCGCTGAGCCCGAAGAAGCCCATGAACGATGCGGCACTTATGGGGACTCCCAACACATAGTGGCCGAGGACGACGCCGACCAGACCGAATGGAATGATGGCCATCACGAGGAACGGTCTGATATAGGAACCCTGGGAAAGGGCAAGCAGCGCAAAAATCGCCAGCATCGCGAGCACGAAGCCGCGGTAAAGAGCGTCCAGCGACTCCAACTGCTGTTGCTGTTCGCCCCCGAAAGTAAAGGTCAGATCGGGTGAGGTGGCGGTCAGTTGCGCGAGGATCGTGTTCGCGAGGATGTCATTCGCTTCGCCGCCTGAAATCACATTCTCGTCCACCTCCGCCGTCACCGTAACGACGCGCTGACCGTCCTGGCGGCGGATCGACGGCGGAGAAGTGCCCATGCTCATCGTTGCCACGTGGCTGAGCGGCACTC
Source organism: Acidobacteriota bacterium (assembly GCA_965231825.1). Lineage (GTDB taxonomy): Bacteria > Acidobacteriota > UBA6911 > RPQK01 > JAJDTT01 > JAJDTT01. Next base: position 2,596,133 of record OZ246889.1, read on the forward strand.
GCCCCCCCGACGGGGTGCGGATCAGGTAGCCCTCGACATCCGTGATCGCATCGCGCTCGTCCTCGGGCAAGCGGGCGTAGACCCGAACCTCTTCGCGGTTTCGCTGAACCCTCAGCGCCTCTACGCCGAAGAAGGCCGCCCGCGCCTGCCGCGCCAACTCCTCGACCGTGAGGCCAAGCGTACGCGCCTCCGGCCGCAACCCCAACTGAATCTCCCTGACGCCCGGCGTATGGTCGGACCGCACGTCGAAGATGCCTCCCACACTGCGAAGGCCGTCGACCACCGAGTCCGCGATTTCCGACAGGCGCTCAGGATCGGGATGCGACAGCACTGCCTCCACGGGACTGCCGAGATCGATGACCTCGCCGCTGAAGGCGATCCCGCGAACGTGGGGGAGAATCCCGACCTCTTCCCGCCACGCCTGAACAATGGCGATGGTGGACATGTCCCGTTGCTGGGAACTCAAGAGCTTGAATTCGATGGTGGCGATGTTTGCCTGAGGATTCATCGTAGGGGTCGGGTCAAGCCCTCCCCCCTCCACGCGAGCCCTGTGACCGACGGTGACGCTGACGGCTGACAACAGCGAGGGAGAATTGTCCGGCCGTTCCCGATCCAGGCGTTGCAATACCCGCCTTCCAGCCCGCTCCAGCTCCATTGCCACCTCGTACGTCCGTTCGGCAGTCGTCCCGTCCGGCATTTCGAGATTGGCGGTGACGAAATCTCCCTCCACGACGGGGGCGAAGGTCGTTGGGACGATACCGGCCGGCACCAGGGAGAGGCTGACAATGAACAGGCCGACGACTAACGCCACCATAACGGCGGGTTGATTCGTCGCGAAGCGTAGGACCCAATCCAGAGGGCCATCCACGAACCCCTTCAGCCCCCGGTCCACGTAGTGCCGGATACGCGTGAAGAATCGATCCACAATGTTGGACGGCGCCCATTCCGGCCCCTGCAAGTGGCACAGGTGCCTCGGCAGTATCAGAAGCGCTTCGACCAGCGAGATCAGCAGCATGCCGATGACAATCACCGGCAGAGCGCTCCAAACTTCTCCGATGCCCCCGGGGATGAAGAGCAGGGGCGTGAATGCCGCCACCGAGGTGAGAACCGCGAAGATCAAGGCCTTCTTGATCCGCCGCGCGCCCCGGATCGCCGCCACGACTCCCGGCGTGCCCCGCATTCGTTCGTAGTGGATGTATTCGGCCACGACAATGGCGTCATCGACGATAATGCCGATGGCCAGAACGAACGCAAACAGGGAAATGGTGTTGATCGCAAGGTCGAGTGCCAGCATCACGGCCAAGGCCCCGATGCCCGAGGTGACCAGGCCGGCGACGACCCACAAGGCGAGCCGTATCTCAAGAAAGAGGGCCAGTGCAACGAACACCAGAACGAGTCCCAGAAGACCGTTCTTACGGAGGAGTTCGGCTCGCTCCGAATAGGTCTGGGAGTCGTCGTTCCAGGTGGTGATCCCGACGCCATCGGGCAGGGATGGGACGATGACGTTGGCGATGTGCTCGTGCACGGCCCCCGCAAGCTCCATCACCTGTTCGCCCTCGGCCCGGAACACCTCGATAAAGACCGCTGGCTTGTCCTGGTGCCGGAAGATCAGGTCGATGTCCTGGAAGGCATCGCGCACGTCGGCGATATCGCCGAGCCGTACTATCGTGCCGTCAATCCGGGCGACAACGACGATTTCCTCGAAGTCGAGCTGATCGTAGCTCTGGCCGATGGTCCGCACGCGCACCTCGGCGACCCGCGTATCGATGCGGCCGGCTGACAGGTCAAGGGAATTGCGGCGTACCGCAGCCGCGACGTCGTCGAGCGTCAGCCCGAAGGTGCGCAGGCGGACGAGCGGAATTTCGATCGATATCTCGTAGTCTCTCGTCCCGGTCGTCTCGACGTGGGAAACGTTGGGAAGCGTACTCAAGCTGTCTTCGACCTCGTGGGCCAACTCCTTGAGCGACCGCTCCGGGATGTCGCCGAAGACGATCAGGCGGATCATGCTGGTGCGGTTGTTCATCTCCCTGAATTCGGGACGCTCGGCCGCGCCGGGAAAGGTCTGGATAAGGCCGACCGCGGACTCGATTTCGTCCATGGCCTCGCTGATGTCGGTGCCGGTCTTCAATTCGACCCTTACCGACGCCATCCCCGGGGCCGCCAGGGACTTGACCGCCTTGACATCCGACAACGCCTCGACCTGTTCCTCGATCTTGACGACGATCGATTCCTCCACTTCTTCGGGGGTGGCGCCGGGATAGGCCATGGAGACTTCGATGGTATTGAAGGGAACCGTTGGCCAGGCCTCCCGCTCCAGGGCGCCGAACGCCACCAGGCCCGCCGCCAATATGAGGAACATCAACAGATTGGAGGCAACCCGGTTGCTTGCCATGAAGGCAATGGGACCGCCCGGCTCTCCCTGGTAGACGTCGCTTTGATTCATCCTCTGGACCTGGTGGAGGGTGAGCCGGAGGGGACGGTGCGGCTGGTCTGGTTCATCGCGACAGGTCGGTTCCGGTCTGGACGATCATCCCTTCAGTGACAAACTGAAGGCCGCCGGTGATGACCAACTGCTGGTCTTCGAGAGCGGCGACGATGAATGCCTCATCGTTGACACGCTGCAGGACGTGCACCGGGACGATACTCACGGTCTTGTCTTCGCTTACCGTCCAGACCTCATTTCCAGGTTGCAGTGCTGCCCGTGGCACCCTGAAGTAGCTCTCCGGTGCAAGACCCTCGATCTCTACTTCCACGAACTTGCCGACCAGGAGCGGGGGTGCATCGCCGGAACCGCTCGTCGGAACACCCGCGGAAAAGGGGTTGGGCACGCGTACGATTGCGTCAATGGTTCGCGTCTGCTCGTCGATTGAGACTTCCGCCCGGTCGACGTAGCCTTTCCAGACATAGCTGTCGTCGTCGAATCTGGCGGTCACCCGGACGGTCACCCGCCGTTCGCCATCCCCCGCACGGAGTTTCCAAAGCCCTGGGATCAAAGCGGCGTTGGCATCGGAAAGGGGCACGACCACTTCGACGGCACCGGCCGCGATCAGCCGTCCAACGGTCTGGCCAGCGGCCACAAACTGTCCCACATCCACCGACTCGTCCACTACATGGCCGTCCAACGGCGCCCGAAGTTCGGTTCGGGACAGCGCCAGCTTGGCGCCGGCAATCCGGACCTCCACACGGTGTATCGCGGCTTGAGCCGCCTTGATCTCCGGCTCCCGGAGAGCCAAGGGACCCGGTTCGCCCACCGGAGCTCCCGCCTCGAGTTGCTGGCGGGAGTACTCCTCGAATTCAGCGCGGGCAAACGCTCCCTTTTCCCGGGCCACAAAGAGGGCCACACGATGGGTGTCGAGATCGGCCTCCGCCTCCCGCAAGCGTTGCAGATAATCTGCATTGTCGATGCGCAAGATCAGCTGACCGGACTTGATTCGCCCGCCGCTCTGGAATCCCGGATCCAGCCAGACGACGCGGCCGCTGACAAGCGGTGCAATGCCGACTTCCGCACTGGGGCGCACCGTTCCGGCGCCGTACACGGGGATGGCGCCGGAGCCGGGTGCAACCCGGCCGGTCTGCGCAAACGGGATTTGGGGAGGCGGCTCGGTGCGTTCCGGTTCGGGTGCCTGTGACACCAGGTAATACGCGAGGTACCCGGAACCGGCAAGTATGGCAACCGCAACCAGGTAGCCGATTATCCTGCCCATGATGATCTACTCGGCGGAAGTTGACGCGGCTCGGAGGTTTTCCGGTCGATTCGTGAAGCTCATCAAACGCCACGCCGGTTGGCCGTTACCGCGAGAAAGGACGGCCAACTTGAGAAACTTCATAACCCAAGATAAGCAGACGCGTATGACTGAAAACCGCCAAAAAACATTTTTATCCTACCATCAGCAGAATTGACTGCCTAGGAGCCTACGGCGTAGATTCCTGGATTGCCGCCAGGTTCGGTTGGGACGTAAGAGCCGAGATCATGGGTTTCGGTCCGGCCGCCAATTCTCTCCCGATGTCTCCGTTCCGAACCCCTAGAGACAGTCATAATTCTTATACTGATACTTGAGAGCCTGAGAGCCGCCTGATTGGCTCGGAGGTTTGTGAAGCCGCCAGACAAACCAGGAGCGGTAGGAAATGCCAACACGACGTATCGAGCTTGACGATTACTCCTCGTTGCCTCCCTTTCCCGAGGGTTGGTACTTCGTTTCCAGCCGTAATGCCATTCTCAAGGCAAAGCTGATTCAGAAGGCCTGGATGGGTGAAGAAATCGTTGCCTGGTGCGACGGTAGGGGACGTATCTGCGTGGCGGAGGCGGTCTGTCCGCACCTGGGGGCCGAACTGGGGCCCGATTCCGGTGGCCAAGTGCGCGATGGCTGTCTCGTTTGTCCGTTCCACGGCTACGAGTACGACGTCAGCGGCCAGTGCGTTGCCACTCCCTTTGCGCCGCCGCCCAGGGCTGCGAAGCTGAAGAGATTCGAGATACGCGAGGTTCTGGGCATGGTGTTCGCCTGGTGGGGCAGCAATGGACGCCCTCCGCAATGGAGCCTTCCCGAAGACCCGCCATCGGGCGCCGACTGGTGCGAACTGGGATTCCGGACCATCCGGTTTCCCGGCCATCCGCAGGAAACGACGGAGAACGCCGTGGACATGGCGCACCTGCGGTACGTGCACGGCTACGACAACGTGAGCCGGATCGGACGGGTGGCCGTCGACGGTGCCTGTCTCGAAGGCCGCTTTGATTTCAGGCGGGTCCAGACCATCGCCGGGATGGTGGACATGGTGTTCGATGTTTCCGCCGTCACGCGCGTCTTTGGGCTGGGCTACTCGTTCGTCGAGGTTCGCGAGCATTCCATCCCCATGGACTCACGCCTCTGGGTCCTCGCTACGCCCGTCGACGGCACGGATATCGAGGTTGTCCTGGCCGCACAGGTACGAGAATTACGGAAACCCAAACGGCCGATCATGGGTTTAAGGTTCGCTCCGGTGGGGCTGCGCGCCGCGATCCTGAACCGGATCATGTTGTCGGTGCAGAAGCGGGACGTTCTGCAGGATGTGGTGATTTGGCAAAAGAAGCGGTACCGGTCCCGCCCGCGGCTATGCAGGTCCGACGGCGAGATCGGGACCTATCGCCGTTATTGCCGACAGTTCTATCCCGATCAAGATGGTTCCGGCGGGAAGTAGAGAAACAGCGGCCCGTCGGAACATGGACCGCGGCCCTCAGTTCTGGCCGCCAAACGCACATCGACCACAACAGGTACAATATCGGAATCCTCGCAAGCGTCATGGCGGTAGAAAATGTGAGTCACCGAATCCGATCCGGCACGACCGGCCGTGCTTGTGAAACGGGCCACGAGCATTTTCAATTCATGAAGGCAGGAGAACTCGTTTCTCCCGATATGGTTCCTCCTGACTGTGGGGACCAGGCTCAGCCGGATTCCGGCCCCGAGGCGTCACGATGAAGGGACTCGTTTCCTGGTTCGCATCCAACGGGGTCGTGGCCAATCTTCTGATGGTCGTGATCCTGGTCGGCGGTGCGCTCTCCGTGCCCGAAATTCGAAAGGAGGTCTTCCCCGAATTCTCGATTGACCGGATCAGCGTGTCGGTCATCTACCCCGGCGCCGCGCCCGAGGAAGTCGAGGAGGGAATCTGTATCCGGATCGAGGAGGCCGTTCAGAGCCTTACCGGAGTAAAGCGGATCACGTCAACCGCCTCCGAGGGCATGGGCATCGTGAACGTGGAAGTGCTGGAGGGGACCGACATCCGGGAATTCCTGGACGAGGTCAAGGGCCGGGTGGACGCCATCAGCACCTTTCCGGAGGAGGCCGAGCAGCCGGTCATCCAAGAGGTCATCGTCCGCAATCAGGTCATCAACGTGGCCGTTTCGGGACAGGCGGACGAACGGACTCTCAAGCGGGTCGCCGAGCAGGTTCGGGACGAGGTCGTCTCCCTGCCCGGGATCACCCAGGCCGAGTTGTCAAGCGCCCGCCCCTATGAAGTTTCCATCGAAATTTCGGAGGAAGCCCTGCTCCGCCACGGCCTTTCCTTCGATCAGGTGGCGCAGGCCGTCCGGCGATCCTCCCTCGACCTCCCGGGAGGCTCGGTGAGAACCGAAGCCGGAGAGATCCTGCTGAGAACCAAGAGCCAGGCCTATGTGGGAGAGGAGTTCCGGCAGTTGACTCTGCTCTCGAGGCCGGACGGCACCCGGATCCTTCTGGGAGATGTCGCACGGGTGGTGGACGGATTCGCGGAGACCGATCAAGCGGCCCGGTTCGACGGCCAGCCGGCCATCCTGGTCCAGGTCTTTCGAGTCGGAAGGCAGAGCGCTCTGGAGATTGCCGCGGCCGTTCGCGAGTACGTCAAGCAGAAACAGCTTCAGTTGCCGGCAGGCCTGATGCTGACCACATGGAAGGACGACTCCCGCATCCTGCGGAGCCGGCTCGACCTGCTGATCAAGAACGGTTTGGCGGGGTTGGCATTGGTCGTTCTGTCTCTGACGCTGTTTCTGAGAGTCGGTCTGGCATTCTGGGTCAGCCTGGGCATCCCCATTTCGTTTCTGGGCTGCCTCATGGCATTGCCCCACCTGGACGTCTCCATCAACCTGATCTCGCTGTTTGCCTTCATCGTGGTTCTGGGAATCGTGGTGGACGACGCCATAGTCGTCGGTGAGAACATCTTTACCCAATACGAGCAGGGCAAGCCCAAACTGCGGGCGGTCATCGACGGGACGCAGGAGATGATGATTCCCGTGTTCTTTGCGGTGGCGACCACGGTGGCCGCCTTTTCGCCGCTGCTGATGATCGAAGGCTCCACCGGGAAGATCATGCGGGTCATTCCCCTGGTGGTTCTGCCCACACTGGTCTTTTCGCTGATCGAGTCCCTGCTCATCCTGCCCCACCACCTCTCCCACCTGAGACGTTCCGAGAAGCTTCGGAAACGGGGACTGTCCGGATTGTGGAATCGCTTGCAGGAACTGATCTCGGGACTGCTCAAGCGATTCGTCAAGCGAGTCTACGAACCCCTCCTGGGCGTGGCCGTCGAATGGCGTTACCTGACGGCAGCATTGGGGGTCTCCATCCTGGTGCTGGTCGTCGGCATGATTCTGGGTGGAAGAATCAAATTCAATTTCTTCCCTCCGGTGGAGGCGGACAACGTGATGGCCTTCCTGACGATGCCGCAGGGAACGCCGGCCGAGACCACCGCCCGTGCGATGGAAAGATTGGAGCAGGCCGCCGCAGTGCTCCAGGAGGAGATCGATTCGTCCAGCCAGGGGGACGGTACGGCCAGCGTGTTCCGTCACGTGCTGACTTCGGTGGGGGAACAGCCGAGCCGAGTCATTCAGAATCGGCACAACGGAGGCGCGTTCCGGTTTTCCGGTGCCCATCTGGGAGAGGTGAACATTGAATTGGCGCCATCCGAAGAACGGCCCCGGGCGAAAGACGGCAGACTCTTCGGCAGCACCGAGATCGCCAACCGTTGGCGGGAACTGACAGGAATCATCCCGGATGCCGTGGAACTCAGCTTCTCGGCTTCGATCTTTGCCGCGGGAGCTCCCATCAACGTTCAGTTCTCCGGTCCCGATCTTGGTCATCTACAGCAGGCCGCCGATAAACTGAAGATGCACTTGAGCCAATTTTCGGGTGTATATGACATTGCCGATTCCTTCCGGGCCGGAAAGCAGGAGATCCAGCTCAAGATCCATCCGGCGGCGGAGTCGCTGGGTCTGGCCCAGTCGGACCTGGCACGACAGGTGCGGCAAGCCTTCTACGGAGAGGAGGTCCAGCGAATTCAGCGGGGACGGGACGAGGTCAAGATCATGGTCCGTTATCCGTCGGATCGACGCCGATCGCTGGGGCAGATGGAGGGGATGCGGATCCGGACCCCGGACGGCGGAGAGGTCCCCTTTTCAGTGGTGGCCGATTCGGAACTGAGCCGTGGCTTCGCATCCATCCGCCGAGTGGACCGAAATCGTTCCGTCAGCGTGACCGCGGAAGTGGACACTCAACGGGCCAACTCCAATGAAATCCTGGCGGAGCTGGAAAGGGGCTACATTCCCTCTCTGTTGCGCGAATATCCTGGTTTGACCTACTCGTTGGAGGGGGAGCAAGAGCAGCAGAAGGAGACGGTAGGCGGACTCATGCAAGGATTCGGCATGGCGCTGGCTGCCATATTTGTCTTGTTGGCCATACCTCTCCGGTCCTACTTCCAGCCCCTGCTCATCATGAGCGCGATTCCCTTCGGTCTGGTGGGTGCGTTTCTGGGCCACAAGATCTTGGGAATGGACCTGAGCATCCTCTCCGTATTCGGCATCGTGGCCCTGGCGGGCGTGGTCGTAAACGACAGCCTGATCCTGGTCGATTACGTCAACCGGCAACGGCGTGCCGGAGTCCCGCTCCGAGAGTCGATCCTGACGGCCGGGTCGGCCCGGTTCCGACCCATCTTCCTCACCTCCCTGACCACATTTGCCGGCCTGACTCCATTGCTTATGGAAACGAGCCTCCAGGCCCAGTTCCTCATTCCCATGGCCATCTCTCTGGCGTTTGGCGTCGTATTCTCGTCTCCGGTCATCTTGGTTCTGGTGCCGTGCACCTACATGATTCTGGAAGATATGGGAAGGGCAGTCCGATGGCTCCTGGGGAGACCACCCGTGCAGGAGCCGAAACGCCCGAACCTGATCCCGGCTCCGGTGAAAGGTGGGAGCCCCCGAAACTAGGAGCCGATGCCCCCACGATTTCCGGTCCGGGAAATCTTGGACTCCTATCTGGATCCTGCTCTCTCGCGGGACCCCGGACGCGCCAGGACCGGGACGCTACGCCTCTTCCGGGATCTGATCGAACCGTTGGGTGACTCCTTTCTCGTCCAGGACCGCAGGCTCCAACAGCAATTGCTGGCCCGGATCGTCACCCGGATTCGTCGACTTCCGGAGGCCGTATCGTTCCATGAGAGGCTCAACCGGTTTAGTTTGGAGGACGAAGGCGCCCTCCTTGAACGGATTCGGCGTCTGGCCCGGATGGAGACACCGGCCCTCCCGCCACGGGTCGAGCGGGTGCTGATCCCTTCCCGCGTGACTCTCGGTGCCGACCTCCTGCTCACCGGCGTTATCGTCCGGACCTGTCTGGACGCCTTTCCCGATGCGGAGATCGTGTTTCTGGGCAGCCGCAAAAACGCCGGACTGATCGCGGCGGACTCACGGCGTTTCCGGACCCGCGAGTTCTCCTACCCGCGCCGTGGCTCCCTTATGGAACGCATGTTGACCTGGGTGGATCTGGTGGATGCTGTCCGCGAAGAGACCGCTGGTCTGGTGGCCGGACGCGACTTCGTCGTAATCAATCCCGATTCCCGATTTCTCCAGAGTGGTCTTCTGCCGCTGTTTCCCGCGGGCCGGGAGGCGAGGAGCTACTTCGGTTGGGATCCGTCGGTTCCAGGGAAAGAGGCGAAGGAACGCAGCCAGTTGGAGGATCTGAACCGTTGGCTTGGAGAGATGTTCCGGTCCCACCCTCGGAATCCGCTTCAGGGGCCGTCCCTGCATCTTGGGGATTCGGTGCGGGGCTGGGCGAAAGAGATGCTGACCTCCCTGGACCTGGGCCGGGAGCCGGTTCTGGTGGGCATGAATCTGGGAGTCGGAGGCAATCCGGACAAGAGAATTCATCGGAATCGGGAAACGGTCTCCGATTTTGAGCGGCTATTGGTGACCGGATTGTTGGATCAGGGAACGACACTGGTGCTGGATGCCGGCTTGGGCGCGGATGAACTGGAGCGGGCCCGGCGCCTCTACCTTGAGACCCGGGAGCGGGGGTTGGTTACGGCTCGAATCGCCGGGGGGCGGCTTCTGAAGGATGACTCGGGCTCATCGCCTGCCCGGCTGATTTTGTTTCAGGGGCCGGTCGCGGAGTTCGGGGCGCTGCTGCGATGGTGCCGGATCTACGTCGGCTACGACTCGCTGGGTCAGCATCTGGCTGCCGCCTTGAACCTGGATCTGATCACCATCTTCGGTGGACACGCCACCTCCCTCTTCGCGTGCCGCTGGAGACCGGGCGGCAGAGGACGGATTCGAGTGTTCGAGTCAGGACCCGGGCCCTTCGACGCCCGGCTCCAGTCGGACTTGGCCGACAAGGTATTGGCTGAAGCCCGATCGCTGTTTTGACCCTTCTTTGAAACGCACGGGAGTGTCAGGAGAGGACTTTCCTGGCCCCCATGCAGGAGAGGCGTCTTTCAGGCGTCCTCTTTCGTACGAACCGGGACAAATGGCCAGGAACAGCAGGCTGCGGACGCGGGGGGAGGAAAACCCCCGCTCCCATGCCCCCTTTTTATCGGCGGTTGCATATGCTTGAATAACTCCGTGCTTGAAGTCATTCGAAGTCCCAAAGTATACGACGTCGTGGTCATCGGGTCGGGCGCCGGAGGCGGCACCGCGGTCCAGGTCCTGACCGGGAAGGGCATTGAGGTGGCCCTCCTGGAAGCGGGTCCCATGCTGAACCCCGAAAAGGACTACAAGGAGCACCTGCTCCCCCATCACGTGGATCACCGGGGCGCCGGCGAGGGTGGGGCCCATTATTTCGGCAAGCAGCCCTGGGGCTTCTTCCGGGCGCCCAACGGGGCCTGGGAGCTGGAAGGCGAGCCCTACACGGTGGCGCCGGGCAGTGAATTCCGCTGGTTCCGCTCCCGGATCCTGGGTGGACGCACCAACCACTACGGCCGGATCTCCCTTCGATTCGCCGACTACGACTTCCTGCCCTACTCCATGGACGGGCTGGGCACCGACTGGCCCATCACTTACGAGGATCTGGCCCCCTACTACGATAAGGCCGAATCCTTCATCGGCGTCACCGGGAGCATCGAGGGCATTCGGAGTGCGCCCGACGGCATCTTCCAACCGTGTCCGCCCCCCAAGGCCCACGAGCATCTCATCAAACAAGCCTGCACCCGTATGGGCCTTCCCTGCATTCCCATGCGGCGGGCGGTCATTACCCGACCCCTCAATGGACGCGCCGCCTGCCATTATTGCGGGCAGTGCGGTCGGGGCTGCATCACCGCTTCCAACTACGCCTCCAGCCAGGTCCAGATCCTGCCCGCGCTGAAAACGGGCAAGCTGAAGATCTTCGATCACGCCATGGCCAGGGAGATCCTCAGCGACGAGGACGGCCGTGTCACCGCCGTTTCCTACATCGACAAGAAGACTCGGACGGAGCGGCAGATCCGGTGCCGGGTCGTGGTGCTGGCCGCCAGCGCCTGCGAGTCCACGCGGCTACTTCTCAATTCCCGGTCCAGCCGCTTTCCCCAGGGCCTGTCCAACAACTCGGGGGTGGTGGGCCGGTTCCTGATGGACACGGTGGGCCTTGGAATACAGGGGTATGTTCCGGCTCTGGAGGGAATGCCCCGTTACGACACGGACGGTTTCAGCGGCGGCCACGTCTACTCTCCGTGGTGGGAATGGGACAAGAAGAACAAGGACTTCCCCCGCGGGTACCACATCGAGATCGGCGGCGGCTTCGGAATGCCCGGGGTCGGCAGCTTCCAGGGGCAAGTGAACCGGATCGGCGGCTACGGCCGGGAACTCAAGGGGCGGATCCGCAAGGAGTACGGAGCCTTCGTCTCTTTCGCGGGCCGCGGTGAGATGATCCCCAACAATCTGAGCTACTGTGAGCTGGACCCGGTGACGGTGGACAAATGGGGGATTCCGGTGCTGCGTTTCCATTTCAAGTGGAGCGACTACGAATGGAAGCAGGCGCGGCACATGGAGCGGACCTTCGTCGACCTGATCGAGACCATGGGGGGGAAGGTGTTGGGTCACCGGTCGCCCCAAGTGGACGGAAAAGGAATTTCAGTTCCCGGCACCATCATTCACGAGCTGGGGACCGTCCGCATGGGAAACGACCCTCGCAGTTCGGCCCTCAACCAATACTGTCAGGGCCACGAGGTGCCCAACCTCTTCGTGGCCGATGCGGCTCCTTTCGTCAGCAATCCCGACAAGAATCCCACCCTGACCATCACGGCACTGGCATGGCGCACGTCGGACTACATCGCCGAGGAAATGAGGAAGGGCCATGTCTGAACCGGGTGGCCGCCAGGGCAACGAAGTTTCCCGCCGCGTCCTGCTCCAGCGGATCGCCATGGCGGTGGCGTCAACCGGCGTTCTGGATCTGAGGGCGGCCCAGCATGTCCACAAGACCGTGTCTCACGAGAAGCAGCGGACCGGCGAATACACGCCCCAATGCTTCAACGCCGGCGAGTATGAGACGCTGCAACGGCTGAGCGAGTTGATCGTTCCGGCCGACGACCATTCCGGCAGCGCCCTGGATGCGGGAGCTCCGGAGTTCATCGACGTGCTTTCCAGTCAGAACGAGGAACTGGCTGGGATCTTCGTCTCCGGGATCTTCTGGCTCGACCGCGAGATGGGTCGCCGTCACGCCAGCCGTTTCAAGGATGCTCCCGAGGGGGAACAGACTCGGCTGCTGGATGATCTGGCCGCCGAAGCCGACAGGTCGGAAGAGGCCCTGCAAGGCTCTCGCGCCGGCGTCGAGTATGCCGGCTTCAAGGATTACACGGCCCGGTCCGATCGGCGCCTCGGGCCCGGAGCCCGCTTCTTCGTGTGGGCGCGCCGGTTGATCGTGGACGCCTTCTACACCAGCTCCATCGGGTTTGAGGACGTGGGGTACAAGGGAAACCAGTACCTGACCGAGTATGAGGTCCCGCAAGAGGCCATCGACTACGTCATGAAACGGAGCCCGCTCGGAACGGCGTGATTCTTCGAGTCGAGGCTGGGTCTAGGCTTCGCTGGACGTCCCATTGCCCGGCTGGCGATTCCGGTAGAGGGTCACTACTCCGGTCCGATCGTCTCCCCCCAGATTCGCCGCCAGACCGAACTCGGGACGACGGCCGATCTGGTAGTCGCCGCATCGGCCCTTCAGCTGCTTGAAGATCTCCACGCCCTGCTTGACGCCGGTGGCGCCCACCGGATGGCCGAAGCCCATGAGGCCGCCTCCCGTGTTCACCGGCAGATCTCCTTCGATCTCCGTGGTCCCCTTCCGGACCAGGTCCGGCGCTTCGCCCGGCCCGCAGAATCCCAAAGCCTCGTACAGGAGCAACTCGGTAACGCTGAAGCAGTCGTGGACCTCGGCCACGCCGATCTGCTGCGGTCCGACCTGCCCGTCCTCGTAGGCTTCCTGGGCGGCTCTCGAAGCCGTGGACAGACTCAGGGGATCCGGGATTTCGTCCAAGGGAGCGGTGGCATGGCCGTAGGACAGAATCTGAACGGCATCCTGGTCCGGTGATTTGCCCAACCTCTCCAGGCCACGGTCCGAAACCAGGACCAGGGCCGAGGCTCCGTCCGAAACCTGAGAGCAGTCGCTCACCTTCAGGTAGTCGCGGAACTCGGGATGACTGAGGAATTGGGGGTTCCGGTCGGAAGGAGTCGAAGCCTCCTCCAGGGTCAACCGGACGGCCTGCATGTGGGCGTTCGGGTTCCGGTTGGCATTGGAGTACGCCTTGACCACAACCCGGGACAGGTCTTCTTCCCCCACGCCGTAGGCCTGCCGGTAGGCCTTGGAGCGGCGGGCGAAAAGGCAGGGAAAGGTAAAAGGATCGCAGCTTCGCTGTGTCTCGTAGTGAGCGGCTCGAGCCAGGTAGTCGGCGCCCACCTTGGCACTGACCGTGGTCTGCACCTCGACCCCGGCCACCAGGACGAAGTCGCAGCCTGCGGAAATGGCGTCGATTCCGGCGATCAACGCCAGGCCTCCCGAGGCGCAGGCCCCCTCGACCCTGGAGAAGGCCTTGTTCTTGAATCCCGGCCGGACGCCGGCCAGGAGGGACCCGAGATGCCCCTGTTTCGAGAAGAGCTCGCCGGTGAAGTTTCCCACGTAGCCCCGCTGGATCTGGTGATCCGAGACGCCCGTGTCTTCCAGGGCGCCCGTGACGGCCCGCTTCAGGTGCTCTTCCAGCGATGGGTTGACTCGCCGGCCGTAGTCCGGATGGCCCTTCCAGATGAAGTCGGGATGAAATTTTCCGATGAAGCCGCTGTGTGCACCCCCGATCAGGTGTACGCTTCGGGAAGGTTTCATTCGGTTTCTCCGTCGGTCCACAAGGCGGCGTAGTCCTCCCTGATGGGACTGAATATGTCCAGAGCGCGCGCAGGTCCCCCCACGGCCGCCGCACGATGGGGAGTGTTGGGAGGAATGATGTAATACTCTCCGGGTTCCAGAATTCTCGACTCGGAACCGATCTGCAACTCCATCCGGCCCTCCAACAGCACGCCTCCCTGCTCATGGGGATGGGTGTGGAGAGGAACATGGGCGCCGGGCTCGAAGTCCACGATCGAGAGCATGAGATTCTCGCCATGAGGCGCCCTGATCCTGATTCCGGGGAAGATCTCGCGGGCTTCGATTCGGGCCAGATCCAAAAAGGGCATGCGGGCACTCCTTTCCATCCGTTCCGCTCAGTCTACATGGTACAGCGTCACTGCGATCGCTGTCATTGAGAGCCCCTACCCTCCGGTTCACCGGGACGCCTGTTTCTCTCTCACTTTTCACTCCTCCAATTGCTATATATGATGGCCGTCATGCACCGGACCTTGGGAGATTTCTCCTTCCCGCACAATACTTGTGAGGAGCGAGACGGGGTCGTCTTCGGGGAGCGTAAGCTTGCCTGAGCTTCCCGAAGTCGAAACCTTGCGCCGGGAGCTGGAGGCCCGGCTTCGGGGCCGGGTCATCAGGTCTCTGAGCACGTTTCCATCGCGGGTCTTCCAATTGGATCCGGCCACCCTGGAGGCGGCCGTCGCCGGCCAGACCATCCACGCCGTGTCCCGCCGGGCCAAGTACCTTATTTTCGAGTTGGACCGCTGGTACTGGATCATTCACCTGGGCATGACGGGGCAGCTCACGGTCCTGGACGAACCCATGGAGAACAACGGGTCGAGTTCCAGTGGCGGGGACAACCACGTCGCCCTCGTGGCCCGTCTTTCCCGGGGCCGGACGCTGGCGTTCCGGGACGTCAGGAAGTTCGGCCGGGTCATGCTGCTCTCCAGGAAGGGAGTTGGCCTGGGTTCCCGCCTCGGATCCCTGGGTCCGGAGCCCTTGGGCAGCGACTATCTCCTGGAGGACTTTCTGGGGACATTGGCCAAGAGGAAGGCCCGGATCAAGTCATTGCTGCTGGATCAGAAGGTGGTGGCCGGAGTCGGAAACATTTATGCCGACGAGGCCCTCTTCGAAGCGGGCGTGCACCCGGCCAGACGAGTCCGTTACATTCGCCGATGGGAAAAAGTGAAGCTCTTCGAATCGATCCCGCGAGTGTTGGAAAGGGCCGTGCTCCATGGCGGGACGACCCTCCAGGACTATCGGAGGAGCAGCGGTAGCCCGGGAGAGTATCAATCTTTGCTCAAAGTGTACGGGCGCGACGGCCAACCGTGCACTCAATGCGGTTCAATCATCCAGAAGACGGTCATCAGCCAGCGAGGCAGCCATTTCTGTGCGTGTTGCCAGCCCCGGATGCCTCGCCCCAGACCGGGCCGTTGAGGTTGCTTTCAGGAGGAGGGGAGAGAATGAGCGGTCGAGTCCAATGTGCTCCGATTCCAGGCGCAGACGAGTTGGTGAGTCCCGAATTTCAGAACTACCTGCTGGTCCTCCACGACCAGTTCGCCGGCCGTATCCATGAGCTTCGAGAGAAGCGGGCCCAGGTGTTGACGCGAGCGCTCCACGATGGCGTCGGACCGGCCCCTCTGCCACCCAGCGACGCCACCGCAGGGGACTGGAGCGTTCCCGAAGTGCCGGAGGAGCTCTACGAACCGGGGATTGAAATCTCCGGTCCCGCCTCCAGCACCGGCATGTTCATCAATGCCCTGAACCCGGGTCCGGGAGGCTTCCGGGCCCAAGGGGACCTGGACGACGATGAGGATTCGGCTGGCCATCGTCTGGTGGACACCCTGCAGGCGGCAGCCAACCGGAAGGGTGCTGTGGAGCGCACACTGACCTACTTCAACGCCGCCAAGGGAAAGAAGTACGAACTCGCGGGTGGGGACCTTCCCTTCTTCATGCATCGGGAACGGGGACTTCACCTGGACGAGCCTGAGGTTTTGGTGGATGGGGCTCCCATTTCCGCCAGCATCCTGGGTACGGCGCTGACTCTCTTCCATGCCGGTCAGTCCCAGGCCCGGCGGGGTCAGGGGATCTACTTCTATCTCCCCAAGATGGAATCGGCCGAGGAGGCGGCGTTCTGGAGAGATTTCTTCGCCTCGAGCCAGGATCTTCTGCCGGGTCTCCGGAGCGCCACCATCCGGGCCGTCGCCTTGGTGGAGTCGGTTCCGGCCGCCTTCCAGATGGAAGAGATCCTGTACGCTCTGGGGGAGTATTCAGCCGGTCTCAATGCCGCGCGCTGGGACTTCAAGGCCAGCATCCTGGAGTACGTGATGGCGGATCCGGCATCGGTCTGGCCGGATCGTTTCGACGTGGACATCAAGACCACCGGCTTCCTGACGCGGATCTTTCGTCGATTGGTGGCCATATGTCTCAAACGCGGGGCGGTTCCCATCGGCGGCATGGCCACCGCGCTGCCGAGCCGCGACGCCGAGGTGAACCAAGTGGCGGGCGAAGCGATTCGGGCCGACAAGCAGTGGGAGGCGGAGCAAGGCTTTCTCCGGGGATGGGTCGCCCATATCTTTCACATGAAGGCGGCGGCGGATCCCTTTCGGGAACTGAGGGGCACGGGCTGGACGCCCTCCGCGGAGATGGCGCGGCCCGAGAACTACCCCATCGAGATCACCGTCCCGAAGGGTATCGTTACCGAGGCTGGAACCCGCCGGAATGCGCGCATGTTGCTGGAGTACCTGGAGGGCTGGCTCAATGGACGGGGCGCCAAGGGCATCGACAGTCTGGCGGGGCAGCCGGGCAAGCGGCCGGCCCTGATGGAGGACCTGGCCACGGCCCGGATCTCCGTGGCCCAGATCGCGCAGAGGGTGATCCACGAAGCCCGGGATGCCCGGACCGATCGGAAGCACGATTTTGCTCTGGTCAAACAACTGCTGGGGGAGGAGTTGGAGAGTATCCTGGAGTTGAGCGCCGCTACCTCCGGATCCGGCGCCGCCAAGCGCTATCTGGACTCCTACAAGATCGCCCTGCAGTGGGTCAGAAACTACGCCGAACTGGACTTCCGGAGTCTGGGCTCCTACACGCGCGGCGATCTGGCCCGGATTGCCGCGGATCCGGATGCATTCTAGTTCGCGCACCTCACAGCGCCAGCGGTCCCATAGTCGACGCCCGCTGGTGCATCCGAATCAATAAGTTGTGCTGGCTCTACTGTCCCTGCTCCCCATTGCCGTCGTCGGTCTCTTCCTGGTCGGACTCCGTTGGCCGGCCAGCCGGGCCATGCCCATCTCCTACGTCACCGCGGCGGGACTGGCGCTCCTGGTCTGGAAGGTCCCGCCGGCCCAGGTGGCGGCCGCCTCGGTGAACGGCCTGGTGGTTGCCTTCTCCCTACTCTACATCGTGTTCGGGGCCATCCTGCTCCTGAACACCCTGGAACAAAGCGGGGCGCTGGGAACCATTCGCCGCATCTTTACCGAGATCACCCCGGACCGCCGGATCCAGGTCATCATCATCGCCTGGCTCTTCGGTTCCTTCATCGAGGGAGCGGCCGGATTCGGGACGCCGGCGGCGGTGGCCGTGCCTCTCCTGGTCGCGCTCGGTTTTCCCGCTCTGGGGGCCGTGATGGCCGGAATGATCATCCAGAGCACTCCGGTCTCCTTCGGGGCCGTCGGGACCCCGATCCTGGTGGGCGTGAGCACCGGACTCTCGGCGGACCCTGCCGTCGTCGCCTTCGCCTCCCAGGCCGGCTATCCGGACTGGTCGCAATTCCTGATCATGATCGGAACCAAGGTCGCCTTGCTCCACACCGTGACGGGCGCCCTGGTCCCGCTCTTCGTGTTGGCGCTCCTGACACGATTCTTCGGCCGGAACCGGTCCTTCCGGGAGGGGCTCCAGGTCTGGCGGTTCGCGCTCTTCGCCTCCTTCGCCATGATGCTTCCGTACCTGTTGGTGGCATGGCTGTTGGGACCCGAATTCCCCTCCATGTTCGGAGGACTGGCCGGACTGGCCATTGTCGGCGCGGCTGCCAAGAGGGGTTTTCTCATGCCCTCCCGGGAGGAGTACTGGGAGTTCGACGACCGGCGGAGATGGCCGGCGGAGTGGTCCGGGACGGTGCGGGTCGGAGGCTCCGTCGGCGCCCGCACGGACCTGGGAGCACTGCGGTCATGGTCACCCTACCTGTTGGTGGGAGTTTTGCTGGTCCTGACCCGGTTTCGGGAACTGCCGTTTCTGGGCTGGGTCAATTCCTGGACTCTCACCCTTCCCGACCTCTTCGGGACCGATATCACGGCGTCTGTGCGTCCACTCTATCTTCCGGGAACCATCTTCATCCTGGTCTGCTGTGTGACCTTCTTTCTCCACTCCATGGAGTGGCCGCGCTTCCGGTCGGCCTGGAGCAAGTCGGCGCGGACCATGTTGACGGCGTCCGTCGCATTGGTCTTCACCGTGCCCATGGTCCAGGTCTTCATCCATAGCGGGGGAGGAGAATCGGGTTTCGAGAAGATGCCCATCGTTCTGGCCGATGGAGTGGCCGCGGTGGCCGGCTCCGCGTGGCCCTTCTTCTCGCCGCTCATCGGGGGGTTGGGCGCGTTCGTGGCCGGCAGCAATACGGTGAGCAACATGATGTTCTCACTGTTCCAGTTCGGGGTGGGCGAGAGAATCGGCGTCGACCCCACCTGGGTGGTGGCGCTGCAGGTCGTGGGCGGGGGCCGCCGGAAACATGATCTGCGTCCACAACGTCGTGGCGGCGTCGGCCGTGGTGGGGTTGGTGGGCCGCGAAGGCCTGGTGTTGCGCAAGACGTTGATTCCCTTTGCCTACTACGCTCTTTTGCCGGGGGCGCTGGGCTATTCGATCCTCTGGTCCGCCGAACGCGGCCTGGCCAATGCGGGCGTATTCGTGGCGCTGGCCGTCTGGGGGGCTGCTGTCTACCTGATCGCGACCCACCGCAGGGGATAGTCAGGGGATCGTCGGTACCTGCTGGGCGCCGCGCGAACCGGCTTCAGGATGAATCTGCCCGGGCCATCTCCAAGGCCCGGGTGGTCACGTAATACTTGGAGATCATGTTCGTGATCTCCCATTGGGGCATGGAGCCCGACTCCAGGAAACCGAGGTATTTGCTCGTCACTTCGCCGAAGTGGGCCTCGTGCCCGACACGGTAGCGGTCGGGAATCGACACCTGCCAGCCGGATTCCAATGGCTCCAGGGCCAAGCCGGGAAATCGATCTGAGATTTCCTCGATGAAACGCCGCAATCCGTTCTCCAGCGTTGCAGCGTCGGCCCCCGGGGCGGGCTGGACCGACAACTCGGGCCGGAACGCTTGTTCCTCCCCCTGATGGATGCAGAGATGGGCCCGGGTCCCGCGAATTACCGAGTAGTGGGTGTCGCCGCCACCGCTGGGCGCCTCGAAATCCCAGGCCACCCAGATCCTGGCGTGGAGGTCGTCCACTCGGAAGAGGATTTCCCCGTTGCAGAAATAGGGCAGGCACCCATCCCGGTCCAGTTTCTGGCGCAGATAGGGAGCGAAATCTTCTTTGCCCGTGATCTGTCCGTACTGTTCCCGGCTCAGGACCGTGGGCCAATGGCGGGCCGACAGGACCTGGATTCGGGAGCGGTCGACCGCCTCTCCGGGGAATCCCTGCCACATCACCAGGTCGACCAGATGGGTGGAGACGTCCACGATCCCTTCGCCCTGCTGTTCGATGTCGAAGTACCATTCCGGGCGGATCAGGGTCTGGCCGGCGACCTCCTTGTAGAGATGGTGGACGCTCTCCTTGACGATTCCCGGATCTTGGGAGTCTCCACCGACGGGCCTGCCGATGACGTGCGGACAGCGGGCCAACTCGCGCTGCAGGATCGTCGTGATCTCGAAGCGTTCGGTCATGATGTCGTAGATCAGGAGTCCCTTCTCCTCTGCCGTCGAAAAGGCTCGCTCCAGAACCTTCCAGGCCTCATGACTGACGCACATGGGTTTGTCCGAGAGGACGTTGAGCCCTGATCGAATGCCCTCGTGGATGTACTGAGTCTTTCGCCGATTGTTTCCCGCCACCACGACCACGTTGCCGGGCCGGCGCCTCAACATGCGTTCCAGGTAGTCGGCCCCCTTGTAGACCTCCTGCCGCCAGCAGGTCGGGTCCCGTTCCCGCCGGTTGAAACCTTCGACTCTCTGGACGTGGTCCCGGACCTCCGGTCCATCGGGAGCAAAGACATGCACTTCCGGCGACACCTGGGAGTAGGAGGTCTTCAGCACCAGCGTCGCGTGGAAATGGCCTGGATTCAATATGATGAGTCGGACGGGACGGGAGATTTCTGAATTTTTCATGTGGATTTCCGTACGGTCGGCGACATTTTGACCTCCCGGCGCCACCGATGGCAAGCTGCCGGAACCCGGTTCTCTATAATGGACCTCGTATGCCGGATCTAACGGGGGAGCTTCAATTCAGGTTGAAGGACCACGTCCAGTTCCTGGCCGGAGTCGTGGGGGAGAGAAATTCGCGCCGCTACCGTCGCCTGGAGCGAGCCAGGATTTACATCGAAGAAGTCTTCACTCAGTCCGGATACCGGATCGCGCAAGATCTGTACGAATGCGGCGGAAAGGAGTATCGCAACGTCGTCGCCACCATTCCCGGCGCCGACTCCGGTGTTCCCGTTGTAGTGGTGGGCGCCCACTACGACACGGCGTTGGGTTCTCCCGGCGCCGACGACAATGCCAGCGGTGTGGCGGTTCTCATGGAGCTGGCACGGGTCCTGGTGGACGAACCGGCCGCCGCATCGATTCGTTGGGTGGCGTTCACCCTGGAGGAGTCTCCCCATTTCAAGACCGGTTCCATGGGGAGCCGTGTGTACGCTCGACGCTGCCGGCAGCGGGGAGATTCGATTCGGGGAATGATCTCGCTGGAGATGGTGGGCTACTACAGCAGCGCCCGCAGATCCCAGGGTCACCCCATTTCCCTGATGCGCTGGTTCTACCCCGACCAGGGAAACTTCATCGCCGTGGCCGGCAACTACGCGTCACGAGTTCTGGTCCGGCGCCTGTCCCGTCTGCTCTCGGCCCACGGGGACCTGCCGGTGGAGCACATCGCCTTCCCCCTTCGTTCCCGGCGTCGACCTCTCGGACAACTGGTCCTTTTGGCAAGAGGGTTACCCGGCCCTGATGGTGACGGACACGGCCTTCTTCCGGAATCGACACTACCATCGTTCAACGGATCGGCCGGAGACCCTGGACTACCGGTCCATGGAACTCCTGGTGCGGGGATTGGCAGAAGCCGTGGTCCGATTGTGAACCGGTCTCAGCCGGTGACCCGTTTCGCGAGTTCGGCGATGCGGCGGCGGCATTCCTTCCGGGCTTGTTGGAGCCTGGTCAAATCGGATCCGTTTGTGCGCAGGCACTCCAGCACCACCTCCTCGGCAGCGACGAATTCCGGGCAGATACGAGCCACTTCAGCGGCGATGTTCCCGGGTATGTTCGTGACGCCGTTGGCGTCGCCGTGGAGCAGGTCGCCCGGACGCACGGTGAGTCCGCCGACGTGCACCGGGACGTCCACGTCCAGGGTGTGACAATAGCCGTGGGAGCAATTGGTGCCGCTGCTGAAGACGGGGAAGCCGATTTGCCGGACCTGGTCGAGGTCGCGGCCCGTCCCGCTGGTGATGAGCCCGACGGCGCCGAAGGTCTGGTAGGAGGTGCACATGACTTCGCCGAAGGTGGCCGCCGTCGACGGATCGTCCAGATCCTGAAAAACGATGACATGAGGTCCGGAACGCTCCTGCAGAACGGAGAGCTGTTTTTGCATGGCGTCGTAGACGTCCGCTCCCTGAGGCGGCGCCGAGGAACGATAGGTGGCGGTGGACGCATAGCCAACCATGGGGGGCATCTCCGGGAAATGAGCCTTGATTCGCTGGTCCATGTAGCCGGAGGTCCTGGGGCGCACGCCGAAGAGCTCGATCACGTTGCAGATGGTCGGCGTGTCATATTGCCCTAGCAACTCCAGGACGTCTGGCGGCAACAGGCTGGGTTCGTTCATGTCGTCTCCTCTTCAGCGGTTGATACCTCGACTCGCAAGTTGCAGTCGATTCGGCTAAGAGGATACCTTACGTGCGCTTGCCGACATTGGCTATTTCGGCGGTGTCGTCGAGCCGGGAAGTACAAGAGGAGGTCATGAGAAGAAACAAGATCTTGCACAGACTCAGGAAGGGCGAGCCGGTGATGCTGGCCTGTCCCACTCCCTATCCCTCGCCCAAGCTTATCGAGATGATCGGTCTCATCGGATTCGACGGCGTTTGGATCGACATGGAGCACCAGGACTACAACTACGACCAGCTCTTCGCCATGGGGCTGGCCTGCCGCGCCTCCGGGATGGATCCCTTGGTCCGAATGAGAAAGGGACCCTATTGGAGTTTTTTCCGCTGTCTCGAGGCGGGGGCGAACGGCATCATGGTTCCTCACGTCTGCTCGGCCGCAGAGGCGCGCGACGTCGTTCGCAACAGCCGCTTTCATCCCCTGGGACAGCGGGGCATGGATGGCGTGGAAGTCGCCTCCAACTACGGAATGGAGGCCATGCCCGAGTACATGGCCTCCGCCAATGAGGAGACGCTGGTCTCGATTCAGATCGAAGACCGGGAAGGAGTCGAGGCCATCGATGACATCCTCGCAGTCGAGGGGCTCGACGGAATCATGGTGGGGCCCGGCGATCTGACCCAGAGCTACGGCATCCCCACCCAAGGGGGACATCCCCTCATCGCTCAGGCCGTTGACCGGGTTGCCGAGGCCTGCCGCCGTCACGGCAAGTGGTGGGGCATTCCGGTGGCGAGTCCGGAAGCGGCCCTGCCCTACTACGAGAAGGGAGCCCGGTTCTTCGTCTGCGGGGCGGCCATCATCATTCTGCAGCAGGGATATTCCCGGATCTGGAAGGAATTCACCGAGACCTTCCGTTCCTGACCGCTACAACGGCGCGTCGATGATCCTCACCGGCGTCGGAATGAAGGTGAGGATCAGCAGCAGCAGACCGGCGACGGCGGCCAGGACTCGCCGCCGATCCAGCGGTCCGGCCGGGACGCTGGGTGGCGGGTGTTTCAGGCCCATGAAGACCAGGATCACCGCGAAGCACAGGTATCCGTAGAAACACCAGATTCCCAAGGCGACCAGTCCACCCAGTGCGGCGTAGGAGACGGTTCGGTGTCCCCGGCGTCCAAGCAGGGCGTAGACGACATGGCCTCCGTCGAGTTGGCCGATGGGCAGGAGATTCATTCCCGTGGCCAGCATCCCGAACCAGGCCGCCCAGCCGATGGGGTGCAGGTTGATGCTCCAATCCTCTCCGGCCGGAACGAAGAGTTCTGCGGTCAGGCGGAAGAGTAGGGGTTCTCCAAACTCGTAGGTTGTTCCGCCGGGACTCGGTGGAGTGAAGTCGGTGGAATAGCCGAGCCCGATGATGAGCGCCGGGATGATCAGTACGAACCCTGCAAGGGGTCCGGCGATTCCGACGTCAAACAGTTGGCGCCGGTCCCAGAACGGGGACTTGATCCGGATCACGGCCCCCAGGGTTCCGAAGGGAAAGGGGACTGGAGCCGGAATCGCATACGGAAGAGTAGCGCGGATTCCATAGTAGCGGCAGGCGAGATAGTGACCCATTTCGTGAGCCAGGAGAATCGCCAGGACCGTGATCGCATAAGGGAGTCCGAGAAGAAGGTTGGGCCACCCGGCGAAACCGGCCATGTCGGGTGAGGATTGACCGCTGCCCATGATAAAGCTGGCGTGCCAGAGCGACCCGGCCCACAGGGTTGTGCCGAAGGTGACAAGCAGCAACAGAAGGGCCAGCCGGAAACGTGGTCTCTGCGTTACCGGAGCCGGCAGGTTCTCGTCTTGGGGAGAACGTTCCGCCACTGATGTTGAACTCGTCCGGGGGTAGCCGCCCGTGAAGAAAGTCATCGCGGCATCCAACCGGGTCTGCATCGTGCGCGGACTGCGTTGCTCCTCGGCCACATACTCCCGGTATGCTCCCTTGGAGCGCCTTGTCCGGTGGGCGCAGGCCGGGTCTCGGTGCTTCGCGAGACTTTCACGACGGACTGCCAGGGATGTCAGCCGGAGCGGATTTCTTTCCCGGGTTTGAAGCGAACGGTCTTGCCGGGAGGAATGGGGACCACGGCTCCCGTCCTGGGATTGCGTCCGATGCCACTCTTCCGCGGCTTGACCAGAAAGACTCCGAAGCCCCGCAACTCAATGCGTTCGCCATGCTTCAGGGCGCGCTTCAACACATCCAGCACGGTGTCAACGGCCTTCTCGGCCCGCGCTTTGGTCATATCCGCCCGCTCGGATACGTGTGACACAATATCTTGCTTGATCACGGATTGGAATCTTGCTTGATCACGGCTTGGAATCTTGCTTGATCACGGCTTGGAAACGCCCCCTGAGTTGCTAGCCGTTGTCTTATACTGGGCATCGGTTCCGGATGTCAAGGTTCGGTTCAGGCTCCGCGTAAGAGGAGTCAAGCTGGAACCGGTAGTGGGCTTTTCCGGTGGGGGAAATCCGGGTGGGAGACTGGTAGACTTTCGCGATTCGCTGAGTGAAATCCATGAGCATACGACCGGACTGCTGGATTGCTCGCCAAGCGCGGCATGGGATGATCGAACCTTTTGAGGAGAGCCTGGTCGGGGAGGGGACGATCTCGTACGGAGTCTCTTCCTACGGATATGACTTTCGGGTGGACCGGCGCTACAAGCTGCTCCAAGAAGGATCGGTTTCGATATTGGATCCCAAGCAGGCGTCGGAACGCTGCTATCAGGACTACGAGGGCGATTCCTGTCTGATCCCCGCCCGGAGCTTCGTCCTCTGCCAATCTTATGAATACTTTCGTATTCCCAGGGACGTCCTGGGAGTTTGTGTTGGTAAGTCGACCTATGCCCGGTGTGGGGTTTCCGTCAACGTCACCCCCTTGGAACCGGAATGGGAAGGGCGCCTGACCATGTCGGTGATCAACAACGGTCCCGTTCCGGTGAAGATCCACTCGGGCGAGGGCATTGCCCAGCTCCTGTTTCTTCGGGCTCGCGACGTCTGTCGAGTCTCTTATTCGGACCGGAAAGGCAAGTACCAGGCACAGCAGGAAATCACACTGTCCCGGCTGGAGGACGGACGGGACCTGGCATAGAGTCGGTTCGCAATGCAGGAACAATACGACTTCCAGGCGATCGAAGCCAAGTGGCAGAAACGCTGGGAGGAGAACCGGGAATTCGTCGTCGCCGAGGATCGCGGCAGGCCCAAGTACTACGTTCTGGAAATGCTTCCTTATCCCTCGGGAGCGCTCCATCTGGGCCATGTTCGCAACTACTCGCTGGGCGATTCGGTTGCCCGGTTCCGATCCATGCAGGGCTACAACGTTCTGCACCCCATCGGTTGGGACGCCTTCGGACTTCCGGCCGAGAACGCCGCCATTCGCCACCAGGTTCCACCGAAAACGTGGACGCTGAAGAACATAGAGCGGATGAAGCAGCAGTGCCTGCGCATGGGTTGGTCCTACGACTGGCGCCGGGAACTGGCCACCTGCACGCCGGAGTATTACCGCTGGAACCAATGGTTCTTTCTCCAGATGTACAACCGGGGCCTGGCCTACAGGAGCCGGGGGTCCGTCAACTGGTGCGAGGACTGTCAGACGGTCCTGGCCAACGAGCAGGTCGTCAACGGGCTCTGCTGGCGCGACGAGAGTCCCGTGGTCCAGAAGGATCTGGAGCAGTGGAACTTCCGGATCACCGATTACGCCGAGCAGTTGCTCCAGGATCTGGACCAGCTGGAGGACTGGCCCGAACGGGTTATCACCATGCAGCGCAACTGGATCGGCAAGTCCGTTGGGGCACGAGTCCGTTTCCGGCTGGGAGGCCCATCGGGAGAGGGGATCGACATCTTCACCACCCGGTTGGACACGATTTACGGAGCGACCTTCATGGTGTTGGCTCCCGAACATCCCATGGTACAGACCTGGTTGGGAGACGATAGCGACGGCAGAAGGCTGAAGGCGCTGCTGGAACAGGTGCGCCGCCAGGACCAGAACCTTCGCACGGCAGAGGATGCAGAGAAGCTGGGAGCCTTCACCGGACGCTACGCCTGGAATCCGTTCCGAGGGGAAATGATTCCCATATGGGTGGCCAATTTCGTCCTGATGGAATACGGGACCGGCGCAATCATGGCCGTCCCGGCCCATGACCAGCGAGACATGGAGTTCGCCCGCAAGTACGGGCTGCCGGTACGGACCGTGATCGAACCGGGTGAAGGACCGCCGCCCGCCCGCCCGGACCAGGCCTTCGTGGACCCGGGAAGACTCGTCGACAGCGGTCCCTTCTCCGGACTCGCCTCGGGTGAGGCCAAGCGGAAGATGGCCGAGTACGCCGGCAAGGAGGGTTTCGGCGAGGCAACCGTCTCCTACCGGCTCCGAGACTGGGGAGTGAGCCGCCAGCGTTATTGGGGGACACCCATCCCCATCGTCTACTGTTCCCGATGCGGGACGGTTCCGGTCCCCGAGGACCAACTGCCGGTGATTCTGCCCCCAATGGAAGGCAGCGAGCTGGGTCGCTCCCCGCTGGCTCAGGTCCCCGATTTCGTCCAAACGGCGTGCCCGTCCTGCGGGGGTCCGGCCCGGCGGGAAACCGACACCATGGACACCTTCGTGGACAGCTCCTGGTATTTCTACCGTTATACCGACGCCCGCAATTCGGACGGAGCGATCCGCCAGGAAGCCGTGCGCTACTGGTTCCCCGTGGACATCTACATCGGCGGAGTGGAGCACGCCATCCTCCATCTCATCTACATGCGTTTCTTCACCAAGGTCATGCGGGACCTGGGCATGGTCGAGTTGGATGAACCGGTGCGCACCCTTTTTACCCAGGGCATGGTCATCAAGGACGGCGCCAAAATGAGCAAGTCCCTGGGGAACGTGGTCGAGCCGGACGAGATCGTCCGGAAGTACGGCGCCGACACGCTCCGGCTATTTATCCAGTTCTGCGCTCCACCGGCCAGAGATCTGGATTGGAACGATCGGGGACTGGAGGGGTGTTGGCGTTTTCTGAGTCGACTCTGGAGGTTGCTGCATCGATACCGGACCGAGTGGTCCGGCAGCGGCATGGCGGCTGCCAGAAAGACGCCGGCAGAGACGTCTCCCCAGGCGCGCGTCCTGCAGCGGAAACTGCACCAGACCATCCGGAAGGTGACGCGGGACCTGGAGCGGCTGCACCAGAACACGGCTATTGCGGCCATCATGGAGTTGTTGAACTCGGTGCAGGACTATGTGGACCGGGGGGAGCCCGACCGGAGGCTTCTTCGGGAAACTCTGGAAAACATGGCCCTGCTCCTGGCCCCTTTCTCCCCCCACTTCGCCGAGGAGATTTATTTCATCCTGGGGCATCGGCACGGGATCGGGTCCGCTTCCTGGCCGGAGCACGACCCCGATCTGGCCCGGGAAGAAACGGTGGAATTCGCGGTCCAAGTCAACGGTAGGGTCCGTTCCCGGATCCAGGCTCCGGCCGATGTGGCGTCGGAGAGGATGGAGGAACTGGCCCTGTCCGATGAGCGGGTCCAGGGGCACATCGAGGGCCGAAACATCATCAAGGTGATCGTGATCCCGAGAAGGCTCGTGAACGTGGTGGCGCGATGAAGCGGACCCGTCTCTTGTGCCTGCTCTCCCTGTTGCTGGGGCTCGTACCGGTCTTCCTCGGTGGATGCGGTTATCGGGTGGCGTCCAAGAATCGGCTGGCTCCCCAGCTTCAAACCTTGGCCGTACTTCCCCTGGAGAACGAAACCACGACGTTTCAAGTGGAGCAGATCTTCACGCGATCGTTGATTCACGCGTTTGTTGAGAGATCCTCCTACCGTCTGGTCCATGACCCAGCGCAGGCCGATGCCGTTTTCAGTGGAGTCATCTTCTCCACCACCGCCAATCCCGTCATATTCCGGCAGCGGGCCTTCGGCTCCACCTTCCTGGTCACGCTCCGAGCCCGGGTCCAGCTCCAGGACCGGCGGGACGGACGAATTCTCTACCGGAACGACCGCTACCTCTTTCGGGAGCAGTACGTCATCAACGTCGACGTCCGCAACTTCTTCTCAGAACTGAGCCCGGCCCTGGAGCGGGTGGCCCGGGATTTCTCCTCCAGTGTGGTCACGACTCTGCTGGAGGGGTTTTGAGCAACAGGGGAAAGAGGAAAGAGAAAAAAGGAAAGAGTGAAGAAAGGTGGATCGTTCACGCGCGAGAAGTGGAGACAGGGATCTGTTAGGTCGAGGACGCCTGAGCCATGCGGTACTCTGAGTTTCAGAAGTCCCTGGCGCAGCCTCATCCCGTCTACGTCGTGGTTTCGACTCAGGAACTCTTTCTCAAACGCGTATACGACCTCTGCCGGGAACAGGTAGAGCAGTCGGCCCGAGATTTCGATTGGTCCGTTTTCGATCTGGAGAAGGACTCTGTCGGGGAGGTGGTCCACGCCGCTCGCACTCTTCCGTGGGTCTCCAAG
Organism: Acidobacteriota bacterium; assembly: GCA_965231825.1. Lineage (GTDB taxonomy): Bacteria > Acidobacteriota > UBA6911 > RPQK01 > JAJDTT01 > JAJDTT01. The sequence continues at coordinate 2,624,669 of OZ246889.1, forward strand.
AAACGATGGGTCTACGTTCGGGACCACGCCGGATCCGGATCCGGGCTGAAGGCGTATCTGAAGCGCCCGGCGCCCCGGACCGTCCTGGTTCTGGAAGCGAAGAAACGTTCCAGGGCATGGTCCCGTCTGCCTCTGATCGAGTTCGACAAGAAGGTGGGGCCGACCCGATGGCTGCGGGCCTGGGCCAAACAGGAGGGCTACGTTCTGGAACCGGCGGCGGCCCGCGCCCTGGTCGAGTTGGTGGGGGATGACCTGGGGCGTCTCAGAATGGAGTTGGAGAAACAGTTTCTGGCCCGCTGGGAAAGCCGGAAAATCACTTCCGATTCGGTCGCAGAAATGACCTTGGAGAGTCGGGAATACGACGTGTTCAATCTCATCGGCGCCATGGCCAAGGGGCAGTCCCCGGCAGCCCTTCTGATTCTGAACCGCCTAATTGAAAAGGGCATCAGCTTCTCCCAGATTCTGGCCCTCCTCTACTGGACCTTCAGGCGGCTGTTGGTGGCCCGGGAGATGCTGGACCAGGGAAGGTCCTTTCGGGAGGTTCTCCGCAAGCTCAAGATCTGGAGCTATCGTGGCCAAGAGGGGGAGGTGCGCCGCTATCCGCCGGAGTGGATCGAGCGAGTCCTGATCCGGATTCGAGAGACGGACCGGGCCTGCAAGAGCGGCGTCTCCGAACCCCGGTTCCACCTGGAGCGCCTGCTCATTGACACCTGCCGCCGGGGACAACTATAATGCGCGCTGTTTCGCGGGAGTCCATATGCCCAATATCAAGTCGGCGATCAAGCGCATGCGTCAGAACCGCAGGCGCCGGATGCGCAATCGCCACTATCTGAGCCGAATGAGGACCGAGATCAAGCGCTTCCGCCGTATGTTGGAGGAGCAACGGTCCGCAGACGCCCAGAGCCATCTTCCCAAGGTCTACGCCATTATCGACCACACTGCCCGGAAGGGTGTCATCCATCGCCGGACGGCGGCACGGTACAAGTCCCGGCTGACCTACTCTTTGAATCGGATCCTGGCGGCTTCCTCGGGCTAGGAGCCTGCGCCGCAGAAATTGATCTACTGTGAAAGCGGTGAATCGGTCCATATTTCCTCGATTCCTCGGCGAATAGAACGACTATGCACCTCAAAATCGAGAAAATCTGGCCTCGATTCCCCACTTTCTCGCTACGATCATTTCTACGGAGCAGACTCCTAGCAGTGGCTGCCTGGACCCCGACCCCATACATGGCCCCATCGGCACGGCTGCAAAACCCCCACTCTTGAAGAAGGTTCTTCTCCCGGACCAGTGCGCTGAGATTCTCTTCGACCTCCGGGATCAGAACGTGCGGCTGCTGGAGTCGCTGTTTCAGGTAAGGATCGGCGCCCGGGGGCCCCGGGTCTTCATCCAGGGAGATGAGAAACACGAACGGATCCTGGAGAACATCCTCACCGACTTCTCGTCTCTGGTCTCCAATGGATGCTCCTTTACCAACGGTGAGTTGAGGGAAGCGTTCCAGCAGATTGCCGAGGGGGCGGCCGGGAGTCTCCACGATTTCTTTCCCAAGGCTCTGGTGCTGAAGACCCCCATAAGGGAAGTATCGCCACGGAGCCTGAACCAGTCCCGATACGTCCAGGCGATCCACCGCAATGATCTGGTCTTCGGTATCGGTCCGGCCGGCACGGGCAAGACCTACCTTGCGGTGGCGGCGGCGGTCTCGTTTCTTCTGGACAAAAAGGTCCAGAGGATCGTATTGTCCCGTCCCGCAGTGGAAGCGGGCGAGCGGCTCGGATTCCTGCCGGGAGATCTTCAGGAGAAGGTCAACCCCTATTTGAGGCCTCTGTCGGACGCCTTGATCCACGTGATCGGGGCCGAAAGGGTGCGGAAGCTCATGGACAGGGAGATCATCGAGATCGCTCCCCTGGCCTTCATGCGGGGGAGGACGCTGGGCGACTCGTTCATCATTCTGGACGAGGCTCAGAACTGCACTTCCGAGCAGATGAAGATGTTTCTCACTCGAATCGGCCTCAATTCCAGGGCAGTCGTCACCGGGGACATCACCCAGATCGACCTGCCGCCGGGTCAGAGGTCCGGCCTGGTGGAGGCACGTGGACTGCTCCAGGGCTTGCGCGGGATCTCCATCTGTGAGTTCGATCGCCGGGACGTGGTTCGCCATCGACTCGTCAAGCGCATCATCAAGGCCTACGAGTCCAAGGAATCCGGAGGAAAGAGAGGGACGACGAGTGAGGGGTGAGAGAAGACAGCAGTTCCCCAGCCGTTTGGGTTCCGGCACGGCTGTCGCGGTGGCCCTCCGGAGACAGGACTTTCAGTGCCGATGACAGACCGCAAGATTCATGTGGTGGTCCTCTGCGGAGGACGCTCCGCCGAGCATGACGTTTCCCTCACCTCGACCCGCTCGATTCTGAACCACCTGGACCAGAGGCGTTACCGGATTTCGGTCATGGGTCTGGACCGCCAGGGCGGAAGCTACGATCCTCAGGTTCTGCGCCGGAAATTGGAGCTTTCGCCGGACGGACCCTGGGAGTTTCCAGGCGGACCCGGGCACTGGCTCGCGGTTCTGGCCGGCATGCCTCCCCCATTGCCCGTGGTTTTCCCGGTTCTGCACGGACCGTTCGGGGAGGACGGCACGGTGCAGGGCGCGATGGAGGTATTGGGACTACCCTACGTGGGAGCCGGCGTGCTGGCGTCATCGTTGGCCATGAACAAGGTCTGGAGCAAGCAGGCGCTCGCCCACGCCGGGTTGCCGGTCCTGCCATTCGTGAGTACCACCAAAGTCGAATGGGGTGAGGCTCCGGACCAGGTTCTGACGCGGATCGAGAATGAGCTCGCTTACCCCGTATTCGTCAAACCGGCCAATATGGGATCGTCCATCGGGGTCGGTAAGAGCCGCAACTCCAGGGAGCTCCGGCAACATCTGGAAGTAGCCTTGAGATATGACCTGCTGGTTCTGGCCGAGCAGGGAATCGATGCCCGCGAGATTGAAGTCTCGGTTTTGGGGAATGAGTCTCCGCGGGCCTCGATCGCGGGGGAGATCGTTCCCTCCGGGGAATTCTACGATTACGCAGCCAAGTACCTGGATGGGATCAGTCAGTTGCTGATCCCCGCGCCCCTTTCCGAGGAGGAGATGGACGAGGTGCGGGGTCTGGCCCTGGAGACCTGCCGGGCGCTGGGTGTGGAGGGAATGGCCCGAGTCGACTTCCTGCTGGACAAGAACAGCCACCGGCTCTGGGTCAACGAAGCCAACACCATTCCAGGATTCACCCAGATCAGCATGTATCCCAAGCTCTGGCAGGCGTCCGGTCTGAACTATCCCCGCCTGATCGAAGATCTCATCCAACTGGGCCTGGAGCGTCAACGCGCCCGGCGGGTCCTCTCGGTCGAGCGCTGAGATCGACTTTTCCGTTCCCGTTCCTCTCCTTGAAGGTCCAGGGCCCGTTTGCTAAATTCATGCGTCGGTACGAGGCATTACGTGCCGTGGTCCAAGCACCAGGAGGAAGCGCGCGATGGATGAGGCCGCTCTCAAGAATCATCTGATGGAAACGGACAAGGAGTTTTCCCGGCTCGCCTTGGAGCATCAGGGATACGAACGCCAACTGGAGGAACTTGTTCGCAGGGTCTACCTGAACCCGGAAGAGAAGTTGCGTGAGAGCGTCATCAAGAAAAAGAAGCTGGCCTTGAAGGATCAGATGCAGGTAATCATCCATCGGCACCAGATGGAGGCCCAGACCGGCTAGGCGGCCCGCCAACCGCGTCAGATCCGGGCTTTCGTTCGTACCTTCCTTGACTTCCGCTCATTCCAGGCTGGGAATACCCTCCTGGCAGGAGCCCCATGTCTTGCCGGGGAACCCGATCTGGAGTCGGTTCCCGGCCGGAGTCCGGAGCATCCGCATATGGCCCGAGACGGATACTACTTCTTTCTTCCACTGGTCGCATTGACCTTGGTCCTGACCTGGCTCCAGGTCGTCGCCCTGGGTGTGGTGACCCTGGTTCTGGCGGCCTTCGTCGCCTACTTTTTCCGCGATCCGAAACGATCCATTCCTGACGATCCCGACGCCGTGGTCAGCCCGGCGGACGGAAAAATCGTTCGTGTGAAACCGTTTGAGGACGGCACCGAGGTCAGCATTTTTCTCTCGATCTGGAACGTTCACATCAATCGTTCACCCGTAGAGGGTATCCTGGTCCGGAAGGAACATCGCTCCGGGCGGTTTCACCTCGCCTGGGACGACCGGGCTTCGGTGGAGAACGAACGGGTCATACTCACCATTTCAGGCGACCGGCCCCTGACCTTCGCTTTGGTGGCCGGAGTATTGGCCCGCCGAATCCGGGTCTGGAAGAGCGAGGGTGACGTGGTCGGCAGGGGTGATAGAATAGGCCTGATCCGATTCGGCAGCCGGGTCGATCTTTTCTTCCCGCGGAGTTGTGACATGGTTGTCAGCGAAGGCGATCGAGTTTACGGCGGCAGCACGGTCCTGGCGTATTGGAACCCCGGGCCGTGAGCAAGTTACGACGTAACCAACGCCGATTCCCGGCTTCCGGGGCCCCCAGGCGTCGATTCCGCCGTACCGTCTTCATCCTGCCTTCGCTCTTCACCGTGGGGAACATGTTCGCGGGCTTTTTCGCCCTGGTCTCCATACTCAACGAGAACTACCAGGTGGCGGCGGTTGCCATCGGAATCGCCGTGATTCTGGACGGACTGGACGGTCGTGTGGCACGACTCGCCAATGCCACCAGCGATTTCGGCGTTCAGTTGGACTCCCTGGCCGACGTGGTCAGTTTCGGGATCGCTCCGGCGATACTCATCTATTCCTGGGGGCTGGCCGATCTGGGCAATTTCGCCCGTTTTTCGGCCTTCTTCTTCTTTATCTGCGGAGCGGTGCGCCTGGCCCGGTTCAATGTTCAGTTGAAGGAGATGAAGTACTTCGCCGGTTTGCCCATCCCGGCGGCGGCGGCCTTCGTTGCGGCAATCATCCACTACTTCGAGACCCCTCCGGATACGGTCTTCTTCAAGGTCTCGCTGGTTGGCATGAACTGCGCGGTGGCCTGTCTCATGGTCAGCACGGTCCGATATCCGTCGTTCAAACGGCTCAATCTGGGTGGCAGAAAGTCTCATCTTCTGGTCGTGATCCTGGCCTTGATGGTGGCCGCCGTGTTCTTCTATTCGCGGCAGTCCTTGATGGCCATGGCTTCCGGTTACCTTCTCAGCGGTGTTGTGCTGAAGGGTTACCAGTACGTGCGTTATCGGCTCAAGGAGCCGGCCTCTCTGGAGGAACAGGAAGTTCGGCCGGACTGAGCACTCACTGCTCTGTTTCAGATGCAGACGCATAAGATTCATCTGCTGGCACAATCCGTTCGCCGCCTCCTGAGGCGGAGTGCGTTCGAGCACGTCACCAACCTTCTGTCCAAGCTGCACCCCGGCGACATCTCCCACATCATGCTGGAGTTGGGTGAGCTGCAGCAGCGGCGGGTCTTCGCTCTGCTCATTAAACAGGACCAGGATCTGGCGGGACAGACTCTCACCGGGATGGGGCTCGATCCGGCCATCGCTCTCCTGGCCCACTTTTCCGCCGAAGAGGCGGCCGGCGTCCTCCAGGAACTGGAGAGCGACGACGCCGCCCAATTCATCTCGGCCCTGCCCGAAGAACGGGCCGGGGCCATCCTGGATCTGATGGCCACCGAGGAATCGGCCGAGGTCCAGGGGTTGCTGGAGCACGAGGCGGAAACTGCAGGGCGGATCATGACCCCCAACGTGCTGGCCTTTCGGGAGGTCGTGACGGTGGGAGAGGCCATCCACTCGATCCAGACCACGGAAGACCTGGCGATGTCCTTCTATGTCTATGTGGTGGACGAAAGGACCCATCTGGTGGGGATCGTCTCCTTGCGGGAACTGCTCATGGTTCCGCCCAGCACCCCCCTCAGAAAGATCATGACCACCGACATCCTCTCGGTGTGGACCGACACCGACCAGGAGGAAGTAGCACGGCAGGTGGCCCTCTACGATCTCCTGGCCATCCCGGTCGTAGACGAGGAGAACAAGCTCGTGGGCGTGATCACCGTGGACGACGTGATCGACGTCATCAAGGAGGAGGCGACCGAAGACATCTTCTACATGGCCGGTGTCGAAAGTGACGACCGGATCTACACACCGCCTCGGAAATCGGTGAGGAAGCGGCTGCCATGGCTGCTCATCAATCTGGTGACGGCTCTGATGGCAGCCACCATCGTCGCCTTCTTCGAACCCACCATCGCCAAATTCTCCTATCTGGCCGTCTTTCTGCCGGTGGTGGCCGGGATGGGTGGAAACTCGGGGACCCAGACCTTGACCGTGATCGTCCGCGGACTCGCTCTGGGTGAGGTGACCTGGAAGAGCAGCCGAGCGGTGTTAGGAAAGGAACTGGCCGTAGCCCTCACCAACGGAGTCGTCCTGGGATTGCTGTGCGGCGTCGTGGCCTTCGCCTGGAAGGGCAGCTTGGTGTTGGGATTCGTCCTGGGCGGAGCGCTCATCATCAACATTCTGGTGGCCGGAATCATCGGGACCTTGATTCCACTGTTTCTGATCAAGCTCAACGTCGACCCTGCCGTCGCCTCGAGCATCATCCTGACCACCTTCACGGACATGGTGGGTTTTCTTTCTTTTCTGGGATTGGCAACCTATTTCCTCACCGTTGTCTCCCCCACATGAGCGGCCACCAATCCGAGGCGCTCACCCTCAGAACCTACCCCTACGCCGAGTCGCACAAGATTGCCGTGTTCTTCACCCGGAGTTTTGGAAAATTGCGGGGAATCGCCCACGGCGCCAGAAAGGCGGGAGGCAAATTCGGGGGCAGTCTGGAGCCCCTGAACTACGTGAACTTGAGCTTTCGTCGAAAGGAGCATCAGGAGCTGGCGGTGATTCAGAGTTGCGACGTATTACGGGTCTTTTGGCGGGGGGCAGTCTCATGGGAGTCCACGCTTTATCGGAGCTATTTCACCGAGCTTCTGCTTGAGTTCAGCCGGGAGCAGGAGGAAAGCGAGCGTTTCTTCCGTTTGGCCGTGGCCGTTCTTGCGGCGATGGACACGGTCTCCGTTCCCCTGCTGGCTCGTTATCTGGAACTCTGGACCCTCAAGTTGGAAGGGGTACTTCCCGATCTCGACAGTGAACTGCCTCGTGCTGTGGCAGCCCGGGCCAGATCCCTCATGCGGACGCCGCCGGGCTCGTTGGAAGTTGACTGCCTGACCTCCGGGGAGGACAAATCGATAGCACGCCTTTCGGAGAAGTTGTTAGAATACCATCTCGAAAAACCGCTGAAGACTCGGAAACTGCTGAAGGAACTCCTCTGAAACCCGGCGATGAGCGAATCAGTCTGTGCAGCACCCAAGGAAGTCGCGGAAGCCCCGCAGACGTTTCAGGACATCGTGCACCGTCTGCTCGAGTTCTGGATGGACTCGGGTTGCGTGGCGCAACAACCCTACGACACCGAGGTCGGTGCCGGGACCATGCACCCCGAGACCTTCCTGCGGGTTCTGGGTCCTGAACCCTACCGGGTCGTCTACGTCCAGCCCAGCCGGCGGCCGGCGGACGGACGGTACGGCGAGAATCCGAATCGTCTCTATCGCCACCACCAGCTTCAGGTCATTCTCAAGCCGTCGCCGGAGGACGTTCAGGACCTCTACCTCGAGAGTTTGGCGAGCATAGGCGTGGATTTGAAGCGTCATGACATCCGCTTCGAAGAGGACAATTGGGAGAGTCCCACTCTGGGGGCTTGGGGAGTGGGCTGGCAAGTGCTCCTGGACGGGCTCGAGATCACGCAGTTCACCTATTTTCAGCAGGCCGGCGGCATCGAACTGATGCCCGTCCCGGTAGAGCTGACCTATGGGTTGGAAAGGATCGCAGCCTTTATCTCGGGGGAGGATAGCGTCTATCGTCTCAGATGGAACCATGAGAAGACCTATGGACAGATCCGGCGGTTGGAGGAGGCCGAGTTCTCCCGCTACAGCTTCGAGGTGGCCGACACGGATCTGCTCTACAACCTGTTTCGTCTCTACGAGGAGGAATGCCGGCGGTGCCACGAGGCCGGATGCGTTCTCCCTGCTTACGACTACTGTCTGAAGTGCTCCCACACCTTCAACCTGCTGGATAGCCGGGGCGCCATCAGCGTCACCGAGCGAGTCGCCCTGATCGCCCGGGTGCGTGCCCTGGCGGTGGCGACTGCGCGGCTCTACCTGGAAGATCATGGGTCACAGTTTTCTGCTTGAGTTGGGGCTGGAGGAAATGCCCGCCGACGTCATCTCTCCGGCGCTGGCCGAGCTTGGACGAAATCTGACGGAGGTGCTGGACCAGGAAGGGGTGTCCCCCGGCTCGGTTCGTTCCTACGGGACTCCCAGGAGACTGGCCCTGTTGGCCGAGGGGCTGCCGGAGCGCCAGCCCGGGAGGGAGGAGCTTGTCCTCGGCCCTCCGGTCCGCATTGCCCTGGGACCCGGTGGAGCCCCGGGGCGGGCCGCTTTCGGATTCGCACGCAGCCAGAATCTGAACGTGGAACTGCTGGAGAGGATAGAGACTCCGAAGGGTGAATACCTGGGATTCCGAAAGAGGATTCCGGGCCGGTCCCTCCCGGAAATTCTCCAGGAAAAGACGCCCCAGCTCGTGGCCGGCCTTCCATGGCCGCGGAGCATGTACTGGCGGGAGAGCCGGTTTCGATTCATTCGGCCCCTTCGATGGTGCACTGCGCTCTGGGATTCGGAGATCGTCTCCTTTCGATTCGAAGGAATCGACTCGGGACGGGTCACGCGTGGCCACCGGTTCCTGGGCGAGGACGAGATCCGTCTGGCTCACGCAGCCGAGTACCCTGATCAGATGCGACGGAACTGCGTTCTGGCCAGTGCGGACGAACGGCGCGGCAAGATTTTGCAAGAACTGGCGGACAAGGTTCCCGCCGGCCTGTTTCCCGTGGAAGACGAACGTCTTCTGGAGACGGTCGTTCAACTCAACGAATACCCCACCGTCCTGTGCGGAGACTTCGACGAAGCCTTTCTGAGTATCCCCCGGGAGGTGCTGGTCACGGTCATGCGGCACCACCAGAAGTACTTCTCGGTGGCCGATGCCGGAGGGAGGCTCCGGGCCCACTTCCTGACCGTGGTCAATACCGACGGAGACTCGGACGGCCGAATCCGAAAGGGACACGAGAGGGTGTTGAGAGCCCGTCTCGAGGACGCGGCGTTCTTCTGGCGGACCGATCTCAAGACCAGTATGGAAGCACGGAGCGAGAGTCTGGCGGAGGTTGTCTTCCACCAGCGGCTGGGAAGTTATCTGGACAAGGTCAAACGGGTGAAGGCGGTCTGCTCCAGATTGAAACCGGACCCCCAACTGGAGCTTGCGGCTCTGTTGTCCAAGGCCGATCTTACCTCCGAGATGGTTCGTGAGCTTCCGGAATTGCAGGGAGTCATGGGGGGCCTCTATGCACGCCGGGAGGGCTATCCCGCCGACGTCTGGAAGGCAATCCTGGAACACTACAAGCCGGTCTCCCTCAGCGATGCCCCTCCCTCGACCCTCGCCGGAGCCCTGCTGGCACTCGCCGACAAGCTGGACACCGTCACTGCCTGTATTTCCGGTGGAATCGTTCCCACAGGCTCCAGGGATCCCTTCGCACTGCGTCGTCAAGCTCTGGGTATCGTCAAGATATTGCTGGAGTACCGTCTCGATTACCCGCTTGAAGACTTGGTCCGGATGGCGCGGCAGTCCCTCCCGGACGATGCTGCCGGAACGGACTCGGAAGGCCTGGTTCTGGCATTCCTGGAGCGAAGGGTGCGGCATGTTTTTCTGAACCGGGGTGTCTCCGAGGACGTCATCCGGGCCGTACAAGCGGTAGACTCCTGTCGGAGCCTGCATCTCCGGCTCCGGAAAGCGGCCGCCCTGGAGGAGATGAGGAACGAGGCGGATTTTGAGGTGTTGGCAACGGCCTTCAAGAGGATCAAGAATATTCTGGCCGGCCAAGCGATCGAGTTGGATCGGGTCCGTGTCGGCGAACTCAGGGAGCCGGCGGAACGGACTTTGAACCGCATGGTCCAAGAGACGCGGCCCCAGGTCGCGGCCAGGCTGGAGAAGGGAGAGTTCCTGGAAGCGCTGAAGCAGATGGCCCGCCTCCGCGGTCCTGTCGACCGTTTCTTCGAGGACGTTCTCGTCATGTCGCACGAGAAAGACCTGCGCAGGAACCGACTGAGAATCCTCCATGAGATCTCACAGCTCTTCCTGTCCTACGCGGACATTTCCATGGTGGCGAGGACATGATTCGAAGTTCGAACGGCGAAAAACTCATGCTGTGCCCTGGAAGTCTGCGCCGTAGGAATGATCGTAGCGAGAAAGTGGGGAATCGAGGCCGGATTTTCTTGATTTGGAGGCGCATAGTTGTTCTATTCGCCGAGAAATCTGGAAATATGGACCGATTCGCCGCTTTCGCAGCAGATCGGTTTCTGCGGTGCAGGCCCTTGGGCAGGGCGAATTCGAGGTGAATGCACATGATTGAGAAGGGTGTACGGATCGAGGAGCCCCGGGGAAAATTGGGGGTGCTGTTGGTTGGCCTGGGTGCGGTGAGCACTACCTTCATTGCCGGTGTCGAGGCCGTCAAGAGGGGACTGGCCCTGCCCATCGGGTCTCTTTCCCAATTCGGTACCGTCCGGCTGGGAAAACGGACGGAGGGGCGGTCGCCAAAGATCTCCGATTTCGTTCCCTTGGCCCAACTGCAGGATCTGGAATTCGCGTCCTGGGACCTGTTCGACGACGATGCGTACACGGCGGCCGTCAAGGCCGGCGTACTGGAGATGAGTCTCCTGGAGCAGCTCAGGCCGGTGCTGGAAGAAGTCCGGCCCTATCCGGCGGTCTTCGACAACCGTTACGTCAAGAGGCTGGATGGAACCCATGTCCGGAAGGGGCGGACCAAATGGGATCTGGCCCACCAGTTGATGGAACAGATCCGGTCGTTTCAGCGGGAGAAGCAGGTCGATCGCATGGTGATGGTCTGGTGCGGCAGCACCGAGATCTTTCTGGAGCAGGGACCGGTTCACGAGGATGTTTCGGCTTTGGAGGAGGGCCTCAAGAACAATGATCCCGACATTCCGTCCAGCATGGTCTACGCCTACGCGGCCCTCAAGCTGGGGATTCCCTACGCCAACGGTGCTCCCAACCTGACGGTGGATGCACCGGCGTTGCAGCAGATGGCCATCGACGAGGGGGTCCCCATCTGCGGCAAGGACTTCAAGACGGGCCAGACTCTGATGAAGACCATCGTTGCTCCTGGCCTCAAGGCCAGGCTCCTGGGGCTCTCGGGCTGGTTTTCCACCAATATATTGGGCAACCGGGACGGCGAGGTGCTGGACGATCCCGGGTCCTTCAGGACCAAGGAGGAGAGTAAACTCTCGGTTCTGGAATACATCCTGCAGCCCGAGCATTATCCGGACCTGTACGGCGACTTCTATCACAAGGTGCGGATCAACTATTACCCGCCGCGCCGGGACGACAAGGAGGGCTGGGACAACCTGGATATCTTCGGCTGGCTCGGATACCCGATGCAGATCAAGATCGACTTCCTCTGCAAGGACAGCATATTGGCCGCCCCCATCGTGCTGGATCTGGTGCTGTTCCTGGACTTGGCCAAGCGGGCCGGGATGTCAGGAATCCAGGAGTGGCTCTCCTTTTATTTCAAGAGTCCCATGACACTGCCCGAGCTCTATCCCGAGCACGATCTCTTCATCCAGCTCATGAAGTTGAAGAATACTCTCCGCTATATGCGCGGGGAGGAGCAGATCACACATCTGGGTCTCGACTACTATGAATCCTGACCCGCATCGCCGGCGGCGCGGGACCAATTCCCGCACGCCCGCCGGTTCCCGCGGGATGCCCTTCCCGGATAATTCTATTCCAATCTCTGTTTGAGGCGGTTTGCATGAACAGCAGCAAATGGGTGGTCCGGTTTGACCAAGTGCCTCCCGTGGAGACTCATCACGAAAAGGAGTCATTGCGGGCCCTGCTGGGTGGAAAGGGTGCGAGCCTGGCCGAAATGAGCCGCATCGGCCTTCCGGTGCCACCCGGTTTCGTTATCACCACGGACGCGTGCGTCGAGTATCTGCGCTCGGGAGGCAACCTTCCGAAGGGGTTGTGGAAGCAGGTGCTGGAGGCCATGGGCCGAATCGAGAAGGCTACCGGCAAGGGATTTGGCGATGCGGCGAACCCGCTGCTCGTCTCCTGCCGGTCCGGGGCCATGCACTCCATGCCCGGGATGATGGATACGGTGCTCAACGTGGGACTCAACGACGAGACCGCTGCGGGGCTGACGGCTGCTTCCGGAGATGAGCGGTTCGTGTTCGACGCCTATCGCCGTTTGATTCAGATGTTCGGAAGCGTGGTTCTGGGGCTGGGTGACGACGCATTCGAGAAGCCTTTGGAACGGATGAAACGCGACCGGCAGGTGGTGTCCGACACCGAACTGACGGCTTCGGACTGGAAGGAGTTGACGGCGGATTTCAAACAGATCATCCGTGTACGGACTGGTACGGAGTTCCCCCAGGATCCCGTCGAACAGCTGCGGATGGCCGTCCAGGCCGTCTTTGGAAGCTGGAACGGCAAACGCGCAATCAACTATCGAAATGCCTCGGGCATCCCTCATGACCTGGGGACGGCGGTCAACGTCGTCTCCATGGTCTTCGGCAACATGGGTCTCGATTCCGGCACGGGTGTGGTCTTTACACGGAATCCGGTGACCGGAGAGCGGACTCTCTATGGTGATTATCTCCCGAACGCCCAAGGCGAAGATGTGGTGGCGGGAATTCGCAACACACAGAGCATTACCGGTCTCGGCGAACGAATGCCGGAGGTCGCTCGGGAGCTGACTCGGATCTGCCGCAAGCTGGAAGACCGATATCGTGACCTGCAGGACGTGGAGTTCACCGTCGAGCGGCGCAAGCTCTGGATCCTGCAGACGCGAACCGGGCAGAGAACAGCCAGAGCGTCGATTCGCGTCGCGGTGGATCTTTGCAAGGAGGGGCGCGTCACCCGCGACGAAGCGCTGCTCCGAGTCCGTCCCGAGGATATCGACGTGTTTCTGCACCCGGCCTTTGCGCCTCGTGCCAAGGATACGGCCAGGGACGCCGGAAACTTGCTGGGTCGCGGAGTCAACGCTTCTCCGGGGGCCGCCGTCGGACGGGTGGTTTTCGACGCCGATACGGCCGAAAGATGGAGCCGAGAGGGAACCGACGTGGTCATGGTGCGCCCCTTTACGCGGCCCGACGACGTTCACGGCATGCTCGCGTCCCGAGGCATCCTCACCATCGAAGGCGGAGCGACGAGCCATGCCGCTGTGGTCGCGCGCCAGTTCGGAGTGCCGTGCATCGTCGGAGCCGGAGGAATGGAACTTCGGGAGACGAAACGCCGGCTCAGGGCCAATGGACACCTGGTGCGCGAGGGGGATTGGATCTCCCTGGATGGGACCTCGGGAGAAATCTTTTCGGGAAGGATTCCGACGGTCGAATCCGACCTGGAAAAACAGGAGGATCTGCAGACACTTCTGTCCTGGGCCGACAGCCGGCGGCATCTCGGCGTGTTGGCCAATGCGGACCACCCCCAGGATGCCGTCCGGGCGCTGGCCTACGGTGCCGAAGGCGTGGGTCTTTGCCGGACCGAGCACATGTTCTTCGAAGCCAGCCGCCTGCCCATCGTTCGGCAGATGATCCTTTCGAGTGACGACTCGGAGCGCAATCAGGCTCTGAATCGGCTCCTTCCACTGCAGCGGGGGGACTTTGAAGGACTCTTCAGGGTCATGGACGGGCGTCCTGTTGTGATCCGGCTCATCGATCCACCGCTGCACGAGTTTCTACCCACGGAGGAGGAGATTCGGGACCGCCTGCAACTGTGCCGCTCCGAGGGGCGGACTCAAGAGGTGAGTGAGTTGCAGCGAACGCTGGCCACGCTTCGAAAGCTGCACGAGAGCAATCCCATGATGGGGCTGAGGGGAATTCGTCTCAGCATCGTGATGCCGGGGGTCGTGAGCATGCAGGTCCGGGCCGTCTTCGAGGCGGCCTGCAACGTCGTTCAGGAGGGTGGGACGGTCCGGCCCAAGATCCTGATCCCTCTGGTTGGGCACGTGAACGAGTTGAAAGTGATCCAGCCGGTTCTGGAACGGGTGGCCCTGGAGGTCATGCGAGAGAGAGGATGCCGGCTCGAGTACCTGTTCGGGACCATGATCGAAGTTCCGCGAGCCGCCATCACGGCGAATCAACTGGCCGAAGTCGCCGAGTTCTTCTCGTTCGGCACCAACGACCTGACCCAGATGACGTTGGGCTATTCCCGCGACGACGCGGAGACGCACTTCTTGTTGCGCTATGTGGAGGAGGGCATCCTGCCCTCGAATCCTTTTCAGACCCTGGATCAGGAGGGGGTGGGAAGGCTGGTTCGGATCGCGGTTCAAGAGGGAAGGGCCCGCCGTCCCAATCTTGAGATCGGGATCTGCGGCGAACACGGTGGGGATACGGACTCCATCGATTTCTGCCACCGGGTCAAGATGGACTACGTGAGCTGTTCCCCGTTCCGGGTTCCCGTGGCCCGCCTGGCGGCGGCACAGGCCGCCATCCGGGCGGCCCCCCTCTTCGCCGAGGGCCAAATCCACTGATCCCCGGCGCCTCGGGTCCCCGTGTTGGCGAATGAGTGCCGGAGGGGTGTTTCTTTCTGCTAAGATGAGGCCCGCATACCCCAGGTAACGGCACATGAGGCTGACTCAGGCACAGAATCGTTGGAAACTGCTCTCCGGATACCTCACCGGACGAGCCGATCTGGAAGCCTACCCCATCACTCTCATCATCGAGAACACCGGGAAATGCAATCTCAAGTGTCCCATGTGTCCCCGGGAGCTGGGCTACTATCCTCCTGAGGACTTCGACTTCGACCTCTTCCAGCAGATCATCGACGAGATCAGTCAAAAGACCGAACTGGTCTTCCCCTGGGGAGGCGGCGAGCCTCTCATGAATCCCGACATTTTTCGCATGGTGCGATATTGCAAGGACGCTGATATCTACACTGTGGTCTCGACCAATGCCACGCTGTTGGACCGGCGCCGGAGCCAGGAACTCCTGGAGTCGGGGCTGGACAGTCTCATCATCGCCTTCGATGGAACCACCCCCGAGACTTACGAGAAGTACCGCAAGGGGGCCGATTTCGAGAAGGTCAGGGCCAACATCCTGAGTTTCCTGGAGATGAAGAAGGTCCGGCGACCCGATCTGTTCGTCGTGCTTCAGATGGTCCGTCTTCCCGAAAATCAGCACCAGGTCCGGGACTTCCAGCAGATGTGGTCCATCGACGGCGTCGACGAAGTTCGCATCAAGGAGGACGAGATCGTCATTCCGGAGGTGGCGCTGGAAGAGAGGGTGCAGCACACTCGCCGGCGGCATCCTTGCTACCAGCTCTGGCAAGGGCCCGCCATGGTCAATTACAAGGGGGAATTTTTCCCCTGTTGCCACACCTGGCAGACGGAGCCCATCGGGAACGTCCGGGACTCCTCCATCTACGACCTTTGGAATTCGGAGAGGATGGAGCGGATGCGGGAGGCTCATCTGAAGGGAGACCTGACCGACTATCCCGAGTGCCAGGACTGCCACGCGCCCAATCCCCGTCTCCCCGTCATCCTGGGCAGCTTCATGGTGGACACGCTCCAGGTCCGCCGCTGGATTCCCCGGATGGAGAAGCTGGCCATCTTCTACAAGATGCCCATCTTCAGGGATCACTAGCCCGAAATGCGGGCCCGGCCCGAGTTTCTCACCAGGGCGCTGAGTGGATAATGCGGGCTAGAGTACTGATCCTGTTGATTCTGGGGACTCAGCTCCCCTTCCTCTTCCAGGCTTTCCACATCGACGACCGCATCTATCTGCGGGTGGCCGAGAACATTCTGGAGAAGCCACTCTATCCCTACGATTTCCGAATCAGTTTCGAGGGCATGGGGGCGCCCGATGCCGCCAGTCACAGCCACCTGCCCCTGGTCAGCTACTACCTGGCACTGCTGAAGTGGGCGACCGGCAGCGAGGCCGAGTGGGTCTACCATCTCGGCTTTCTGGTCTTTCCCTTCCTGGCGGCTTGGGGGTTCCACGATCTCGCGCGCCGCTATGTCCGGTTTCCCCTGGCGGCCTCCTGCCTCCTGGTCACGGCGCCCGGTTTTCTCGTTGCCAGCCACACCGTCATGACCGACGTTCCCTTCTGGTCTCTTTGGATCGTGTCCCTCTCCCGTTTTCTGCGGGTGCGGGACGGGACCGCAACGGGTTGGGACTGGCTGATTTGGGGATTGTCGCTGCTGGGAACCTGCTTCATCTCCGTCCTGGGCGGCGGCTTGATGCTGTTGATGCTGGTCTGTCTCTTCCTGCGGGAGGCCGGGGCTCCCCGGATCGCGAGGGGAAAGATGCTGCTGGTCCTGGCCTCTCCGCTACTGCTGTGGGGTCTTTGGTACCTGCGCGCCTTTCTCCACTACGATCGCTTCCTGCTGCTGAACACGGCTATTCACGCCCTTCAGCGAGACATCTATTCGGGTTCGATCATGGGGGAGAAATCACTCTCCCTGCTGCTGAACCTGGGTGGAACGGTGCTCTTTCCCGTGGCGCTCTGGTACGGTCTGGCCGGCCGCATCGGCGCCCGCGTTCTGGCCGTCCTGTTCCTGCTGGCCTTCGTCCCCTTCTATCTGTGGTGGGAGGACTGGACCTGGAGCCAGGCATTCCTGTTTTCCCTGTTTCTCTCCAGCGGCGTGGCGGTGTTCTGGCGTTTTCTGTCCGGCTTTGGGACCGATCTGCTCTCGAAAAGGGACTGGCGCTGGCTTCCCATCTGGCTCTGGTTTTTCGGGGGCTGCCTGGCGTGCCTCCTCATGTACTATTCAGGATCGGTCCGATACTCGACGCTGCTTGCGGGACCGGTGATTCTGCTCTGGATCGCCTCCGTGGAGAAACGGTTCAAGGAGACTTATCTGCTCCGGAACCTGGTGTGGCTCGGTGTAGTGCTGACCGCCGTCTATTCTCTGACGATAGCCCATGCTGACTACCGGCTCGCTCGGAACTACGAAAGGGCGGCCCAGGAGATCGCGCAAGATTACGGAGACGAGGGGAAAACGCTCTGGTTCACTGCCGAGTGGGGCTTCCGCCATTACCTGGAGCGGGAGGGCGCCCGCATACTGGAGCGGACCCAAGTCGGTCCCGAGGCCGGAGATATCCTGGTCAAGCCGGTCCTGGCCTCCCCGTGGGTGACCCTCTACGATTCCGACGAATACCTCGATCTGCTGGAGCAGCGAACGGCCCGCATGAACACTCCATGGCGCCTTCTCGACCCGTCCTCCCACGCCGGGTTCTACAGCACGGGCTGGGGCCTTCTCCCCGTCAGCATCACCGGAGGCGGGCGGTGGGAATGGTTCAATATCTTCCGGGTAAAGAAGCCCTATGACGGTCCCGTCCCCGAGCCTGCAACCCACTGGTGAGCAACCACGGCCGGCGCCGGATCGATTCGCGGTCCTCTTTCTGGGACTGGGGGTCCTGGTGCTGCACCTGGTCTGGCTGGCGCTGGACGAACAGCCTCAGGTCTGGGACATGGCTCACCATCAGATCAGGGGCTGGGAGTCCCTCCAGGCCCTGGCCGCTGGAAGGCTGCCGGAGGACTTTTCCTCGCTCTCGTCCTACTATCCGCCCCTCTATTACCTCCAGGAAATGGTGGTGCTGTCCCTCTGGCCCAACCGGGACGCCCTTGTCTTCCTCTCCAATCTTCCGGGACTGGTCATGCTCTTCGGCGGTGTCTGGTGGCTGGCTTCCAGGTGCTTGAGTCCGGGGACAGCACCCTGGGCGGCGCTGTTGTCCTTGTGTTTTCCTCTGGTGGCCTGGACCAGCCGCTTCTCACTCCTGGACGTAGCGCTCGGGGGATGGGTCATGCTGTCCCTCTGCCTGGTGGTGAAGAGCCGGCATCTGGAACGAAAGGGTTATAGCTTGCTGCTGGGTCTGGTCATCGCAGCGGGGCTTCTGACCAAGTGGACGTTCATCCTGTTTCTGGTGTTTCCGTTGGCCTGGGCGCTGGTCCGCTCCCGGGACCGGAAGCGCTCGCTCCTGAATCTGGTCGACGCCGGGTTGGTCGCCGCGCCTCTGGTTTTCTGGTGGTACCTGCCCAACGCCAGGAACCTGGTGGAGCGGTTCACCCTCACCATGCAGGCGGCCGGATGGGAACAGGACCCGGGTCTGGAATCCCTGCTGGGCTGGCTCTATTATCCGCGGTCGCTGGCCAGCTACTACCTGTTTCTCCCCCTCACCGTGCTCTTCGTCCTGGGGCTGTTCCTCAAGTCCGGACGGAACCAGGATCGGACTCCGGATGCGAGCCTGATCCGATGGGCCTTCTGGGGCGGACTGTTGCTGCTGACGTTGCTGGAGGCGAAGGACCCCAGGTATGTCCTTCCGCTGGCCGGACCGCTGGCCATCTTGATTCTCCAGCCCTGGGACCGGCGCCAGTGGATCGTGCGCCTGGCCGCGTCGGTGGCGCTGCTCCAGTTCCTGGCCGTCTCGTTCCCTCTGCCCCTGGTTTCCGGCAAGTTGGCCCTTTTCCAGGTTCGGGACGATGGAGATTACCGCGGCGCCGGACGGGAGTGGGTGTTGTTCGCGTCCTCATATTTCGCCGTGGCCGGTCCGCCCCGTCGGGAAAACTGGCGTCACCGGGAGATCCTGGAGCAGATTCCCGAAGGCGCCACAGTCGGCTTCGTCCCCGACTTGGCCCATTTCCATCTGTTGGCCCTCCGCCTCCAGGCTCTGGAGTCGGGAAGGGAACTGGGCATCATCAGGCTGGGCCATTCGGCCCGGTCATTGGAGCAATTGGAACGCGTGCAGCTCGTGATCGGAAAGACGGGGCACCAGGGGATCAGCTATCTCACCGCCTCCAATCCAGCCGTGTATGAGCGCCTGGAGCAGGACGGTTGGCGGGTCTCCCGGCGCTGGTCCCTGCCCGATGGCACCGAGGCGCTACTCTGGTTGCCGCCCGGACCTCCTGAAGCGGTGGCCAACGGCCCGTCGAATGCTGGACGGTCTCTTTCGACGATCAGTCCGATTCGGGAAGAACCGCCACGGTCTTGATTTCCACCAGGGCCTTGGAGCCTGCCAGTGACTCGATGTTGATCAGAGTGTTGGTGGGGTAATCGCCCTCAGGATAGAGGGAAGGGAACAACTCCCGGCGGGCCTCCAGAAAGGGACCGACCGACTCCACACCCACCAGGTAGGTGGTGAACTCCACCACGTCACTGAAGGAGGCGCCGGCGCCTTCCAGAATCCGGCCGATGTTCTCGAAGACCTGCCGCGTCTGGGCCGCGGCATCTCCTTCTCCCACCAGCTTGCCCTCGGGGGAAGAGGCGGTCTGACCGGCAATGAAGAGAAAGCCTCCGGCACTCACGGCGTAGGAGTATTCTCCGCCTGGAGGGAACACTCCCGGCGGATTGATGGCGGTTCGTTTATTTTGGCTCATCGACTCGTCTCCATGGGTTTGATTTCCGAGCTCGGCTTTTTGGCCGTACAGACATAGCCCAGCGTCGTGTTTCGGGTTGGGTCCAGGAAGTCGAGAAGGGGCAAAAGGATTCCCAAGACTCCGCACGGGAAGGCAACCAATGGGAACAGCAGCCACCGCCATCCTCCCTGGAAGTAAAGTATCGAATCCAGCAGCCGCCTTCCCAGAAGCGTGAAGAATCCCCCGCCGGCTTCGATGGCAATGTCGGCGAAACCGGCCTGCTCCATCAGCCAACGGAGGCCGGGACGGGTATAGCGGAAGTAGTCGTGAGGAGCCTGATGGACTCCCCATTCCTGGGGCGCCGCCAGAAGCAGGCGGGCGCCCGGAGCCAGCACCCGGTTCAGCTCTTCCAGCACCGCCCGGGGGTCCCGGACGTGCTCCAGGACCACGATGTTGATGGCCGCGCCGAAGGAACCGTCCCGAAACGGCAGCCGCGCCAGATCCGCCACTCCGTCAAGCCGCGAGTAGTCCCAATCGGCGTCTCCCACGGCCAGATCCACGGCCACGTAACGGCAATGTGGGAATTCGCGGGCGTACCGGCACTCGCCGGCTCCTGCGTCCAGCACCCGCGTCCCGGCCGGCAGGGAGCGGGCGAACTCGGTCACACGATCCTCGATCAAGGCCTCGAACCGGAGAATCAGCCGATGCAGCCCACGGGGCAGCCGATTCATCGTCCGCCGGTGCCACGGTGTGATTTCGGTAGGGCCTGTCATGCTGCTGAGAAGGGACGAATGACGAACCGGTATACGAATCGCACAGCGCGCCGGCGTTCCCACCGATTCCACTCCCGGCTGTTACGGAACATCATCGGGACGGCAGGCTCGCAGAAAGTCGTTGGGGAAAGTGCATGGCCGGCCGTTCCGATTGGTGGCAATGTGCCGGCTTTCACCGCGGGCGTAGTTCACGTTTCCGGTGGGGTCCACGATCCGGTAACCGAAGGTCATGCCCCGCCGGCCCAAGCGCTTGAGACGGGTCCGTATCACGAACTCGCGGTCGTAAAAGAGTGGTTTCATGTAGCGGCAATTGATTTCCACAACCGGAAGGAACGTCTGCGATTCCTGTTCCAGACGCTCGTAGCTCAAGCCCAACTCCCGAAAGAACTCGAGTCGAGCAACCTCGAACCAGATCAGATGGTTGGAATGGTGAGCGAATCCCATCTGGTCGGTCTCGGCGTAACGCACCCGGAAGCGGGTTTCAGCGATACGGTCTCGAATCGTCATGATGTCACCGGGCTCCAAGGCTCCCAGTCTACTACGGACGAATGAGGAGAGAGGATCCTTTCGATACGGAGCCACGCGACACACCGTCAAAAGCCTTGATTCGGGTGGGCCGGGACTGAAATACTCGGGTCCATGGTTCCACATCGTCGGCTTCTGGCCACCGTCATTTTGTGCGTTTTATCATTGTTCACCATCGCGGAGGTCGCGGCCCAGAAGTACGTGCCCGTCCTGCCGGTGGTGGAGACCGATTCCGATGGCCGCCCACCTGCCGACGCCCTGGTTCTGTTCGACGGCTCCGGCAACATTCGCTTCACCCAGCCGGATGGCAGTCCGGCAGACTGGAAGGTGGAGGACGGCGTGCTGATTGCGGGGGATCACGACATCATCAGCAAGGATTGGTTCCGCGACGCCCAGGTTCACGTCGAGTTCAATCTCCCGTCGGACGACTCGGCCCACGGCAACAGCGGACTCTACTTTCACAACCTGTACGAGGTCCAGATCCTGGATTCCCACAACCCCAACCGATTCACTGCGAAACAACAGTGCGCCTCGCTCTTCAACCTTTACGCACCCATGGTCAACGTGACCCGGGCGCCGGGCGAGTGGCAGAGCTACGACATCTTGTTTCGAGCCGCCCGCCTGGACCGGCGATCAGGAAAGGTCGTGAAGCCGGCCCGGTTCACCATCCTTCACAACGGAGTCCTGGTGCAGTACGAGCGCACCCTGAGGGAAGGGACGGGCGCGGGTCGGCGCAACCCCATGGTCTCGGAGGGGCCGCTGAAGCTGCAGGCCCATGGCAGTCCGGTTCGATTCCGGAACATCTGGATCCGGCGCCTACCCTACCAACCCTGAGCACACGTGGCCGGCACGCCGTATCGTCGTTTCCGTAACGAAGTGGGATGTACGGGGGAGCCTGGCGGGCCCCCCCGGTGAGAATTTCGAGCTAGACCTTGGGTTCCCAGCCCTTGGCGTAATCCTTGGACCAGTAGCCCATGGCCTCATCGTCGCCCAGGATATGGCCGTTGCTGGAGTCGCACTTGAGGTTCCGGCCCGTGCGATGAGCGATGTTGCCCAAGTGGCACATGAGAGTGCTCTTGTGGGCCTCGAGGATCTCGGCGTTGCAGATCGTGGGGTCGTCGTTGCGGATCGCCGCCAGGAAGTTCCGGGCGTGGGGGAGGTCTCCGTAGGTGTCTTCCCCCTTCTTCGCGACCAGGTTGTCGCCCTTGTCGTAGATGGCGTAGGACCCCTTCGTGCCCAGGTCCAGAGCTCCCCGGTCCCCGTAAAAGGTGATGAAACCGGGGCTGTGGCGGTTGTTGCTCAACCCGGCCCAGGAGATGGATCGCTTGCCTTCGAATTCATAGCAGACGGTGTGGGTGTCGGGAGTCTCCTGGTCGTCGTCGAAGAGATAGCGGCCGCCGCTGGAGGTCACTTTGATCGGGTAATCGACGCCCATTCCCCATCGGCAAAGGTCCAGGGTGTGGACACCGTTGTTGCCCAGCTCGCCGTTGCCCCAGTGCCAATGCCAGTGCCAGTTGTAGTGGATCAGGTTGTCCTTGTAGGGGACGCGGGTGGCCGGTCCCTGCCAGAGTTCGTAGTCCAGGTGGGCGGGGACGGATGTCCGTTTGCCCCGGCCCAGGGTGCCCCGGCCGCTGTTGTACCAGGTGCGGACCATGTAGACCCGGCCGATGGCCCCTTCCCGCAGTTGCTGGACCGCCTCGCGGGTTCCGGGGGAGCTTCGGCGCTGCGTCCCCATCTGGACCGCCCGGTTGTACTTGCGGGCGGCGGCGATCATGAGTTCTCCCTCGCGGGGGGTGTGGCTGCACGGTTTCTCCACGTAGGCGTGCTTGCCGGCGGAACAGGCCAGGATGGTGGCCGGGGCGTGCCAGTGGTTGGGCCCGGAGTTGAGCAGAGCGTCCACCTCAGGATCGTCCAGGATTCGCCTGAAGTCTCCGACTTTCTGTGGCGCCTTTCCCGTCTGCTGCTCGACCGTGTGGGCCACCTTGTCCAGACGGAGCGAATCGACGTCGCAGACGTATTTGATGTGGACGTTGGGTTGTTGTCCGAAGCTCTCGGCCAAGCGTCTGCCCCGGCTCATTCCCATGATTCCGACGACGACCCGGGTGTTGGGCGAATCGTATTTGGTGGCGCTCTTGGCCGAGACGGACAATCCGGAAGCGGCTACTCCGATGGCTGCGCTGCCCAGAAAACGTCTCCGGTCGATGGATTCAGACATTGTGGCTCCTCCTTGGAATTATTGTGATTCGCCATTATCGCCGGGGGGTGTGATGCTATCAAGCCGCCATATGGAATTCGGTGCTCGCGGGTCCTAGACCTTGGGTTCCCATCCCTTGGCGTATTCCTTGGACCAGTAGCCCATGGCTTCTTCATCTCCCAGGATGTGGCCGTTGCTGGGGTCGCACCTGAGATTCCGCCCCGTGCGGTGAGCGATGTTGCCCAGGTGGCACATGAGCGTGCTCTTGTGCGCCTCAAGGATCTCGGCGTTGCAGATCATGGAATCGTCGTTGCGGATTGCCGCCAGAAAGTTCTGGGCGTGGGGGATGTCCCCGTAGTTGCCGTCCACCTTCTTGGTGACCAGTTTGTCATCCTTGTCGTAGATGGCGTAGGACCCTCTCCTCAGGTCCAGAGCGCCGCGATCCCCATAGAAAGTAACGAATCCCGGACTGTGGCGGTTGTTGCTCAAACCGGCCCAGGAGATGGAGCGCTTGCCTTCGAATTCGTAGCAGACGGTGTGCGTGTCAGGGGTCTCCTGGTCATCGTCGAAGAGATAGCGGCCGCCGCTGGAGGTCACCCGGATCGGGTAGTCGACGCCCATTCCCCAACGGCACAGGTCCAGGGTGTGGACGCCGTTGTTTCCCAACTCGCCGTTGCCCCAGTGCCAGTGCCAGTGCCAGTTGTAGTGGATCAGGTTGTCCTTGTAGGGAACACGGGTGGCCGGTCCCTGCCAGAGTTCGTAGTCCAAGTGGGCGGGGACGGGTGCCGCCTTGCCCCGGCCCAGCGTGCCCCGTCCGCTGCTGTACCAGGTGCGAACCATGTAAACGCGGCCGATGGCCCCTTCCCGTAGCTGTTGAACGGCTTCTCGGGCCCCAGGAGAGCTACGCCGCTGGGTTCCCATCTGGACGGCCCGATTGTATTTGCGGGCAGCGGCGACCATGAGTTCTCCCTCGCGTGGGGTGTGGCTGCACGGTTTCTCCACGTAAGTGTGTTTGCCGGCCGAACAGGCCAGGATGGTGGCCGGGGCGTGCCAGTGGTTGGGCCCGGCATTGAGCAGGGCGTCCACCTCGGGATCATCCAGGATCCGCCTGAAGTCGCCGACTTTCTGAGGCGCCCTTCCCGTTTGCTGCTCGACCGTGTGGGCCGCCTTGTCCAGACGGCGAGAGTCGACGTCGCAGACGTATTTGATGTGGACGTTGGGCTGTTTTCCGAAGCTCTCGGCCAAACGCCTGCCTCGGCTCATTCCCATGATTCCGACAACCACCCGGGTGTTGGGAGAATCGTATTTGATGTTGCTCTTGGCGGCGACCGAAAGTCCGGAGGCGGCTACTCCGATGGCGGCGCTGCCCAGAAAACGCCTCCGGTCGATGGAGTCAGGCATGGTGGCTTCTCCTTGAATTCTTGTGATTCGCCATTATCTCCGGGGGGTGTGCCTAGATCAATCCGACCGATGGATTGGTGGTGTCTAGTTTGAATATTCGCCTGATACACTCTTCATCACTGTAGAAACGACAATGCTGAATGACTATCAGTTTCAACTGATTGAAAGCTTCGTGGATCTAGACGTAAATTTCATCGTGATCGGTGGTATGGCATTAAAGTTTCATACTGGCAAACAGACTCGCGACTTGGATCTTTGGGTTCCTGTCACCGGAAGTAACAAAGATCGATTGGGAAAAGCACTACATGCATGGGAGCAACGATATTCAGCCCATTTCCCGTACGGCGGTTTAGCAATCGAACAACTTCGGGAAAATGTGCAGATTCATTTTCCCGAAACTGACGCTTGTTACCTTGATGTTGACGGCAATATTCGAGACATATCTCCTGATGACGGGATCGACATACTGACCAGCATCCAATGTTGTCTGGAGTTTGACGTTGCATCAGACAGAAGCAGCGATTGGTTCTATAAAGGCGTTGAGTTGCGAGTGCTCGCTCTGGAAGATGTCAAGAGGTTACACAGCTACAATACTTCTAGCTGAAACAATTCCAATGGACTAGCGAAGGCTCACAGGCCGATCTTCACCAGTCCCAGGAGAGCGATGACGGCGGTGGCGGCCAGACCCAGGGAAAAGGCTTTGGTCCCACCCGTTCTGAAGGTCCGCAGATCGGTCATGAGGCCGACTCCGGCCATGGCCCCCGTGATGATCCAGCGGGCCGAGCTGCCCAGCAGCATGGCCAGATCCACCCGGTAGTCTCCCGGGCCCAGGATGAATCGATCGGACAGGTGAAGGGTGACTTCCGGAAAGAAGCCCAGGGTCCGAAGCAGCGCCATGCCCAGGAAGAGGAGGACGAAGCTCGGCAGGAGTTTCCCGTAGTGGACGGTGCGCCGGGGAAAGGCGGTTACCCTGCGCCGCCTGTGGGCGTATAGGGAACCGATGACGAAGACCGCAGGACCCAGCACGGAGATCCGCGTGAGCTTGACGATCGTGGAGAGCTCGCCGGCCTGTTGGCCGTTCAGATGGTGGGCAAATCCGGCGGCCAGCACCTGAGGGGTGGCGTGGATGGAGAGGCCGCACCAGATGCCGTACGCGGAGGCGGTCAAATCCAGGAGCGCGCCCAGGAGGGGAAACAGAAGCATGGCCAGCACGCCCATCAGGTTGACGATGGCGATGGATAGTGCCACGTCTCGTTCCTCTCCGTCCACGACGGGCGCCGTGGCTACGATGGCGGAACTGCCGCAGATGGCCGTCCCCACCCCGATCAGAAGGGAGAGCCTTTCCCCCACTCCCAGCAAACGCCCCAGAAGCCACGAACTGGCCACCACGCCGGCGATGATGACCAGAATCGCCAGCAGCACGTCCAGGCTCACTTGAAGCATGGTGTGGAAATCCAACCGGGCGCCCAGCAGGATGATCCCCACCGGAAGCAGCTTCTTGACCACCACGTCCACACCCGGTTTCAGGCCTGCGGAAGCCGGAACCAGATTCCGCAGGGCCATGCCCAAGAGCAGCGCCAGCAGGACTTCGCTGACGGGATGAAGTCCGTCGCTCGTGGTGAAGGGGGGATAGGGCAGATGATTCAACCAAGCCGCGAGTCCGGTCAGCAGGATGCAGACCAGCAGGCCCGGCCACCGGGAGACCCTCTTGGGAACCGCCAGTTTCCTGCGGAACTGTCGTTCGAACTTCCGCTCGGACCGGCTCAGGTCAGATTTCCAGATCAAAGCAGCAGGCTCTCGTCGTAGTCCCGCTCCTCCTTGAAATACTCTTCCACGCTGAAGTATCGAGAGCCTGTGTCCGGAAGGACGGTGACCACGCGCTGGTCCGGGGACAAACGCTCGGCGACGCGCCGGGCCGCCAATACGGCGGCGCCGGAGGAGACGCCGACCAGGAGCGATTCCTCCCGGGCCAGCCGCCGCGCCATGCGGAAGGCTTTCTTTTCGTCGACCGGAATCACCTCGTCAATCACCTCCTGATTCAGGACCGGAGGAATGAACCCGGCGCCGATCCCTTCGATGGCGTGCAGTCCCGGCGGCCGGCCGCTGAGCACGGCCGAATTGGCCGGCTCCACGGCGACGATCCGGACGCTGGGGACGTGATCCTTCAGGAACTCGCCGACGCCGGTAATCGTTCCCCCGGTTCCCACGCCCACCACCAGGGCGGCGATGTTCCCGCCGGTCGCCTCCAGGATTTCGGGTCCGGTGGTCTCCCGATGCACCTGAGGATTGGCCGGGTTCTCAAACTGGCGAAGCTCGATCCAGCCGGGGTTGCGCGCCACCAGCCCGCGTGCCCGTCGAACTGCTCCCGGGATGTCTTCCTTTCCCGGCGTCAGCACCACCTCGGCACCATATCGAATGGCCAGAGATCGCCTTTCGAAGCTCATGGTCTCCGGCATGGTGAGGATCAGCCGATATCCCCGCTCCGCACAGATCATGGCCAGTCCGATGCCGGTGTTCCCGCTGGTCGCTTCCACGATCCCCGTTCCAGGCTGAAGCCGCCCCTCAGCCTCGGCCGCATCGATCATGCTCCGGGCGATCCGGTCCTTCACGCTGCCCCCCGGATTCAGGTACTCGAGCTTGGCCAGGATCGTCGCCCGCCCTTTTCGGCCCAACCGGTCCAACCGCATCATGGGCGTCTTGCCGATCAGGTCTCCGATTTGAGTTTGTACGAAAGGATCCATCTCGTTTCCGCTCGAAAAAACCGGTCGACCGCGCGGCCGGTCTCCCGGTTCGATCCCATCCCCGGAGGAGTCCCCACGGAATTCCGACCCCTGGTGGATTCGTGTCACGGACCAAGGTAACGTATGTCGCGGCCAAAGAGGAGTCGTTCCTCAGCGTCTCCTCCATACCGGCTTCATCGGAACTCGGGAGCAGCAAATGAAGGATCATTCGACCATCGACTACCGAGACTGCGACCGGCAGATCTGGGAAGAGGAACTGAGCGAATTCGTTCCCAACCGGATACTGGACGCGCACATTCACTTCTACTGGGCTTCCGATTTTCCCGTCCCGCCCCCGCAAGGGACGCGGGACGACGCGGGGCTCGCCACTCTGAACGACTGGGCCCGGGTGCTCTATCCCGGCCGCCGGATGCAGTATTTGATCCTGGGCATGCCCGTGGTAGGCATCGACGTAACCCGGCACGTGGATACGGTCCGCAGGGAGATCGACGGTGTGCCGGGCATCCGCTATAACCGGCTGGTCACGCCCTCCTGTCGGACTGAGGACATTGAACGGGATCTTCGGCACCCTCAGTTCATCGGGCTGAAACCGTACCGCACCTATTCGGTGACCGGAGACATCGCCCAATGCCGGATCCACGAGTTCCTGCCCCACGAACAGATGGAGTTGGCGGACCATTACGGTCTCTGGGTCACCATGCACCTGTCGCGCTTTCACGGCTGTGCCGACGAGTGGAATCTGGATGACCTGACGGAGTACACCACGAAGCGTTACCCCGGGATCAAGTGGTTGCTGGCCCATTGCGCCCGCAGCTTCACCTACTGGCCCATTCGGCAGGCGGTGGAGCGGTTGCGGGATCTGCCCAACATCCACTACGACACCTCCGCAGTGACCGACGTGCGTCCCTACATCACGCTTCTGACCAAGGAGGATCCGAAGCGGATCTTCTGGGGTTCGGACGGCGTCGCCGCCGCCTTTTTTCACGGTCACTACGCGGCGCTGGGCCGATCCTGGCAGCACTACGACGCCGACGACGGCAGCCTCAAGTTCCCCCACTGCGACGGACGGCCCGTGCTGTCGGTCTATGAACAGCTCCTGTCCTTGCGGGATGCCGCCGAGGTTGCGCAGCTGTCCAAATCGGACATCGAGGGCATCTTCTGGCGGAACGCGGCCACAGCATTGGGGATCCTGGAGGATGAGGGTGCCGCCAACGGGTCCGGAACATAGGAAGGACCCGTCGCATACAGCTTAAAGGGCTACGGAGGGCCGATGACGGATCCACAGGGGAAGGGAAGACGGGCCAGAGCCGAGGACTTGAGGGACTTTGCCACCCATCTGCTGGAACGGGCCGGCCTCAGTTCATCCGCGACCCGGCGTGTGGTCGACAACCTGTTGGACGCCGATCTCAGGGGCGTCTCTTCCCACGGCCTGTCCTTCCTGGACTTCCTGGTGGGACGCGTCCAGAAGGGAGGAGTCAACCCCCGGCCTGATGTGCGGGTCGTCTCCGACCGCGGCGCCGTTCTCCTTTTGGATGCGGATCGAGGAC
This sequence comes from Acidobacteriota bacterium, assembly GCA_965231825.1. Lineage (GTDB taxonomy): Bacteria > Acidobacteriota > UBA6911 > RPQK01 > JAJDTT01 > JAJDTT01. The sequence continues at coordinate 2,653,304 of OZ246889.1, forward strand.
CCGGACAGGTGGCAAGCCACCGGGCCATGTCACTTGCCTGCGCCCGGGCCCGGGAGTCCGGGGTCGCGGCGGCGGGCGTGTTCCGGTCCAATCACTTCGGGACCGCCGGCTATTACGCGCGCATGGCCGCGGATCAAGGTCTGATCGGACTCGCCGTCAGCAACACCGGCGCCTGCATGGCGCCGTGGGGCGGCTCCACACCCACCTACGGAACCAATCCCCTGGCGATCGCGGTACCCACCGGCGCCGAGTTTCCGGTCATGATCGACATCGCCCTCAGCCGCGCCGCCTGGGGAAAGATCATGGTGACCCTGCTCCGGGGAGAGCCGGTCCCGGATGACTGGGTGCTGGACCGGAAGGGGGTTCCCACCACCGACCCCGAGGAGGTCGTCCGGGGGATGCCGGCCCCGATGGGGAATCACAAGGGGTACGGGCTGGCAGTGATGGTGGACATTCTGAGTGGCGTGTTAACCGGGGCTCTTTTCGGACGTCACATAACGACTCATCCCCCTGAGGAGGAGCCACAGGACACGGGTCACTTCTTCCTGGCCCTTTCGGTGGAGCATTTCATGGAACCGGAAACCTTTCTGGGGCGGGTCCAGGATTACGTGAACCAGTTGAAGTCCTCGGAGCTGGCGCCGGGATTCGACGAGGTTCTGGTTCCGGGGGACCCGGACTGGAGGATGGTCCGGAAGAGCCTGCGGGATGGAGTCCGCCTGGAAGCGGCCACCTGGAAGACTCTGGAGCGCCTCTCGGCCGAGCTGGGTGTTCCCTGTCCGGAGCGTTTCTAACCATCGATTTACCCCGTGTCCCGGCGGTGTTCACGAACTGGGCACCACGGTCATCACGTCCGAAATCCGACGTTCGCTCTGTAAAGCTTCGAGGCTCGAGCAGGTTTCCCGCCGCCACGTTTCCGGAATCATGCGGACCAGGGATTGAAGACCGGGATGCTCGTCCTGACGAATTCCTTCTCGTTCCGCGTACAAAGCGTCAGCGAATGCACCTTTGCAGTGGCGGCGATGAAGAGGTCGGGCTGGCTGAACGCCAACGCCCTCTCTTTCCCGCGCGCGACCATTCGACGCCATTCCAGGATCACGTCCTCGTCCACGGGCAGAATGCGTCCCGCGAACCAGGGTCTCAGCCGGTGGTCAAGCCAGTCCTGGAGCTCCCGGCGAAAACTGGGGTCTGTCTGTCGCTCGACCCCGAATCGGATCTCGGCAATCGTGATGGTGCTCAGAAAGAAGGCGTCTGCCGCCTGCGCGTCGGACCATTCCTTCACCCGTCGGTTGGGCCGGATCTTGCGCAACTCGGACACAACGTTGGTGTCGAGCAGCCAACCATTCACAACTCGACCTCACGGACCGGACTCCGCACCCCCTCATCGTCGAAATCCAAGCGGTTCAATGGGGATTGACACAACAATTCATGGAGGCTCTCCGCCGCGGCTCGGGCACGGAGTCTTTCGAACTCGTCCGCCGCGACGACGACGACCGCATCCTTGCCGCGGACCGTCACCCGTTGCGGCTGGCCGGAGGCGGCGAGGCGGACGACGCGGCTGAACTTGGCTTTGGCCTCTCCCAACTTCCAGCCGTGAAGCCGCATCGAACCGTCCTGCCTAGTCTGACGAGAGTAATCCGTGAGGTTCTTCTTGTTCATGACCAAATTGGTCACAGTAGGCGGCGGAAAGGAACTCGTCAAGTCGGCACCGTCGCCGTTGTCCCAGTTTTTCCGCCTCGATACACTCCCCGTCAGAAAGGAATGACCTATAGCCATGCGCAAAACGCGGCCATCCGCCTCCGCTACGGGAGACGCCCCGTTTTCGGCAATCTGGATCCTGGCGTCGATAGTCATCCTCTTCTCTCCGGTTGGTGCGGCGTCCGAGAAATCGCAGGATCGCCTCACGGTTCATGTGGGCGACCTGATCGTGGTCACGCGCCAGCCGTCCCGGGTCTGGAAGGACAACCGGTGGCTCTGGTTTCCTCAGATCAGCCGTTTCTCCACCGGAGAGTTGATGGTCGGATTCTGGATGTCCAATGAAGAGCGCTATCCGGAAGGAAGCGATTTCGGCGGCTACTCCATCTCGCGCGACCGCGGACGAACCTGGGGATGGCAGCGCCTCAGAATCTCGCCAGCCTGGAACCGGCACGCGTTTGAAGACGGTTCCCTGATCGAGGCCAGTTGGCTGACCGTGCCGGTCGAGCCGGGCATCACCGGCATGCCGGACGACCCCCTTCCAAGGATTTGAGGTTTGCCGAGATGGGTCAACGGCCCAACTCCTCCATGTATTTCGCCCGCTCCACGATCGTGATGCCCGACCGCCGTCTGCTGGCCACCATGTGCGGGGTCTGCGAGGCCGACGCGGCGCGCCGCAGCGTGGTGGTCCAGTCCACCGACGAAGGGAAGACCTGGTCCTTTCTCTCCACCCTCTGCGACCCGCCGACGTTGAAGGCGGCCACGGGATACGAGAACCAGGGTTGCGAAGAGGCGAGCCTGGTCCGCTTGACGGACGGCTGGTTCTTCTCCGTCTTTCGCACCAAGAGCCGAGGATCGCTCTTGCAGACCTGGTCCTCCGACGGGGGCAAGACTTGGATCCGCCCGGTCTTGGCAGGCGCCGGCAGCGTCCTGCCCAAGCGGCTCCTGCTGAGCAACGGGGTCCTGGCCTGCTCCTATGGGCGTCCCGGCGTGCATCTCATGTTCAGCCTCGACGGAACCGGGCGCGAGTGGAGCCACCACACGGAGGTGCCGCTGGAGGGCCGAGCTTCCACCTGTTACTCCGACATGGTGGAGATGGAACCGGGAGAGATCTTCCTGGTCTTCGACACGTCCTATACGAATTCGTGGCGCCGGGGAGAGGTGGACGTCCGCTTGGCCAGAGTGTCCGTCAGAATGGAGTAGTCAGAACGAAATCGTAGACGCGGGCCCGGTCCAAAACGACCCGCAGCCGAACCACTGTTCCGTACACTTCCTGCAGGCTGGCCCCTTCCACCGGGCAGTATGCGCCACGGAAGCGCCGGACAAGGGAACCGATCCATCCAACTCCAGACCGGGAAAGACGTTTCCGTTGGCGTCTTGCACTTCCATCCGGACACCTCCTCGGTTCTCGATCCGAGCGTTGATGAGGAGCCGATTGCCCTCCTGAACCAGGGGATGAGTCGTGAACTCTCCGCTGCCGTCGTTGGGCTCGACATGGCCCAGCCTCCCGGCCTTGCATCGGGCCAGACCGGGTGGGTAACCAGACCGAAGCTTGCGATTCCCTGAATAAGTCCTCCCAGTTCGTGAAGAAGAGGGCCAACCGAAAATGGGGATAGGATTCTCGAAAGACATCCAAACCCACGTCGTGGCGGCCCACGCGGAGTTTCTTGAACGTGTCCCTGGCCGCCACCAGCATGTAGCGCGCCTGGTTTCCCAGGTAGGGAAACCAACACGTCTTCTCCCCATGGGCATCCGGCATGGAGTAGTAGCCGGAAACGTGGTTGGCGAAGCCGGCATCGAAGGTTCCCACCGGTCCGTTCTGCAGATGTGACATTCGGCTCTTTCCGAAACGGCCCCAGTGAATCATGTCGCGGCTCCAGACCCCGTCCTGAAACTGGGTCTGAGTCAGGTTGTAGCGGAGCACGGCGCCGGGACAGAGGTGTTCTCTGGTGTCTGATTCCATGTGCCCGGCGGGATGAATGAACCCGAAGAAGTGGAAGCTGGTGCCGGGGAGGTCGTGCTCGCCGGACGCGACGACATGGCGGCGGTTCCAGGATCTCCCGTCCCGGCTCCAGAGCAGGCCCCGGGTACGTCGGGCGCTCTTGTTGAAGTACTTGTACGAGACGCCGTGAGGAGGGTAGGGGGGATAACCAGGCGTGAAGTTGTGGAAGAAGGACTTGGACCCGGGTTCGTAGTGGGTGAGGATGGAACGGCTCGACTGGTACAGAGCGAGCGGCTCGCCCTCCAAGGGATTGGTGGACACCCGTTCCTTGAACTATTGTCGGTAAAGTACGTTGCCCGGAGAGTAAATCCAGGTTCGCAAGAATGTCAAGAGCCGATCGCGAACCAAACGAAACCGTCCCCTGCGACCGCTTTTAGGGGATTTCCCCCGATTTCCGAAAAATTCGAGCCCGTGAGAGGCTCTAGAATCGACGATCTCTATTGGGCCAGGGATAAGACATAGGCCTCCAGGAGTTGTCCCCAGGACTCGCGCCGACTTGGACCGAATCGGTGGGAAGATCTCTCAGAACCGTTTGCTAGACTGCCGAAAGCATGCGGCCAGCGGAGTCCGGAACTCGAGGCCAGGATCAGAACCTGAAGGACCCTTTTGGGAATCCACAAAAACCCCCGATGAGGGTGGTGGGGCCTTTGTTCTTGCCCTGGGTGCAGGAGATGATCCGGGATGAGGAGGTGGCCGTGATCTTCCTGAAGGAATTCTGGCCCCGGATCGTAGGGGACCATTTGGCGATTTCGACGGTGCCGTTGCGTCTACGAAAGCGCACTCTGGAGATCGGCGTCTCCGGCCGCGAATGGGAGCGGGTGCTCCAGGGTATGGTCGGCCCTTGATGGCCAAGGTCAATGAGTTCTGGAACCGGTCTCTGGTTCGCCGGCTGGACTTCCGGGTGGTCGATCCCTGGCCCAAGGAGCGCTCCACTTGAGCTTCTGGAGAGCGGAATGATCTGTTTACCCTCGGCGGCGGTTCGGAACACTCTCGTCGTTGCCGCAATGGCGACAATTTTTCCTGCGATTGTGTTTGCACAGACATCTGGATCCACCATTGAAAAAGCTCCTGTAAGGAGCGAGGCAGCGGTTACCATCGTCAGCTCCAACAGCGACAAGGGGAGTACAGACGAAAACACATCGGTAGAAGCTGGACCGCCGACCAAGATCGAAGTCGGAATTGAGCGTCTCATAGAGGTCGAATCTCAGCGGCGCTTCAACGAACTCCGCAGCAAGCTTTTGGATGACCGGGCAAACACTATTGGTTGGTGGCTCACAGCCATGACCGTAGTCCTCGGATTCTTCGGTATTGTTGCTGTCGTCGGCGGGTACATCGGTTTCGATCGATTCCGGACAATCGAAATCGAGGCGAAAGAAGCAGTAGGGCGAGCTGACAGTGCAGCCGAGCGGGCTGACAGTCATGCGAAAGACGCTGAGCGTTATGTCGGAGAGATAGAGAGGAACCGAGATAAATCCGACGAGATGCTTCGGAACTGGACCGCTGAGACCGCTGAAAAAAATCCTGACGAGACGAAGCAAGTCATCGACGAAGTCCTCGATAATCCCGAAGCAACGGCGATTGATAAGGCGACCGTCCGCGCATTTTTTCTCCAGAAAGCAGGCAAGAAAGAAGAAGCCATCGAAATATGGCGGGCCATCGCTGATTTTTCAACAGACAAAGATCGTAAGGCAATGGCGTGGTCTTCTGTTGGTTATTTGCTCGAAGACACTAACCTGAAAATCGAAGCCTATGACGAGTCCCTGCGACTGCGTGCAGGTAATCCCGCTGCCTACGTCAACCGGGGCGCCGCGAAGCAGAAGCTAGGGCGATACGCGGATGCCATCTTCGATTATACGGACGGGATACGGAGGGAGAAATCCATCGCAAGATACGGGGGAAGAGATCCTGAAAAATTGGTGCTTTTCAGAGCCTATAGAAACCGGGGTGATTGCAAGGTCGCGTTAGGGCACCCGGACAAGGCCCGCGCGGACTTTGAAGAAGCTCTCGGAGTAGCGCAAAAAACGAGCAATGTAGAATTGATATCCGAGATCAAACAACGGCTTGATGATTTTGATTAACGGCGTAGGGCTCGAACCCTCACGCCACGGTTTGTCGTTTTTCCGCTCGGCTACTGGCTCGATTCACAAAACTCCTTCAAACGGAGATCCTCTCCACCAGGTTGCGGGAGACGCGCCGGCGGCGCCGGTCGTAGATCTGGGTGGTGCGAGGGTGGGCGTGCCCAGCCAGGTACTGGACATCCTCCAGCGGCACGTTCTGGCTCAACAGGTCCGTGACCACCAGGACGCGAAACGAGTGGGGCGAGAGGATCTCCGGCAACCCGGCGGCCTTCAGGCGCCGCTTGAGCATCAGCTGCACGGCGAGCGGCGACATCGCCCGTTCGGTGAGCGGGCTGCCGCGTCGCTTCCCGGCGCGAAAGAGCGGCGAGGCCTTCGGCGCATCCGCCAAGCCCGCTCCTTCGAGATAGGCTGCGATCCACTCGTCGAGATCATGGCGCACCGGGATCTCCCGGGACTTGCCCCCCTTCTCGGCAAACTGCAGCGCCCGGTGGTTGCCGTGATCGCGCAGGTCCTGGATCCGGAGCCGGCTGATGGCCCCGACCCGGGCGCCGGTGTAGATGAGCGTCCCCAGGACCGCCCGGTCCCGAAGCCCGTACACGTCCTCCGTCTTGATGGAGACCAGCAGCTGCCGGGCCTGCTTCACGCTTGCCTCAGGCGTCCGTCCCTCACCGAAGGGATGGCGCACCCCCCGGACCGAATGAAACGGATTCAATACCACCGCATGCCGGGCCACCAGGACATCGAAGAAGTGCCGGAGCGCCGCCAGGGCCTGGTTCTTGGTGGGAGCTTTGTAGGGGAGCTCGTCGAGGAACCGTCCGGCCAGGCCGGGCGTCACCTGGTGGAGTTCCAGGCCCTGGTCCTCGCACCAGGTCAAGAAGCGACTCACCTGGTGGGCGTAGGCAGTTCGCGTGTGGGCATTGGAGAGCCGAGCCCGGAAGAACTCGTCGGCCGCGAAGCAGGCGGCCTTGCCGGCCCGCACGAGGACCGCCGGGAAGGCCCCTTCGAGATCTGTTTTCGTCAGCGAATCAGGGTTTTTGGGGAGGCGTTCCAGGGCGTCCATAGTAGATAAGCATAATATACTTTATCGTATTCTAATCCACGCCCCTGACCGCCTGATTTTGCGCGTTTACCGACGTCCGGATCCGTCCCTTTTTCCCGCATCCAGTGAGCCCATTGGGGTGAAAAATGAGGATCAGATCCACACCATCGAGGTCGGTGGCTCGGTCTGAACTCCGGCCGGAAAGCCGTCCCTCGCATCACTGAATACCGTAGCCGCCGCGACCGTCAATCTGGTGGACCCGTCCCGGATGTCAACATTTTCCCCGAAGATCTCGCATCTTTGCCGGCGCCGATACATGACTCGTCTGCGGACCCTGGTTTTGAGCTTGGGCCCGTCGTCCAGGCCAGAATCAGCCGCGGCGCAGATCGTCACCGAAGGCGAAACAATGGTCGCCTGACCGCCCAATCTTCACGGACCCCACGCTGCGGCGTCGGGGATCCCGCGGCTGAAGAGCACATCGAGACTGTCGATACCTGTTTGAAAGGTGAGGGCCGACGCGCCTGCTTGAGGCGGATCGCGCAGGATGCCTCTCACCTGCCGGGTGTTCGGATCGACCAGGATGAACAGCGGGATATCGGTGTCGCTGTCGAGCGTCACCGACCCGCCGGGCCCGGAGAGCGTGATGCTGGCTAGTCGGACGGCCCAATCGGGCTCGACCGGAAGGACGAAGGCAAAGGAGGAACTCCCGTCGCCGTCGGCCACCTCGGGCATGGTGAAGCCGACGGAAAAGAGCTCGTCGCCGCTCCCGCTCCGACCGGTGATCCGGTGCTCGCCGGTGGCCCTGGGCAGCTTGGAGGGGGCGTCGACGACGAAGGATGGGTTGAGGAACGGGTGGCCCTGCGCATCCGTCCCGCCCCAGAGGAGGAGGGACCTTGCTTTCTGAGCGATCAGGCTCGCCGGCCGGGGTGGACCCTCGTCTTGAGCGATCAGGCTCGCTTCCTGGGGCTGCCCTTCGTCGAAGAGGCGAAAGCGAAGCGCGTTGGCGAAGTGATAGTCGCTGATCCCTTTCGGGAAGCAGTAGGACATCAGGTCCGGCCTGTATGGTGACGCCAATACGCCCCCATAGCGGAAGTCGTACCCCCAAGCGCCAGTCGATCCGTCCGGATAGGGAAACGTCGGGTCCGGACCCCCGGCGCCCCCGCAGGGAGCATGATACAGACTCATGTTGTGGCCGAGTTCATGAGCTATGGTCGTCGGCTTTAGCTTCGAGATGAACGCCCGTCCGGGGCGTAGCGCCTGTCCTGCCCCCCCACTGCTCGGCTTCGATATCGTGCCCATGTAGTGGCCGCTTCCGCCCTCCATGGCCCGAATCGCTATCGTCTCATCGAGTAGAGGCCAAAATTCGTCGGCCGAAGTCGAAGTCATCACGGGGGTGTGGGCCGTCACTTCGAAGTCTCCGATCGGCAGCAGTGTACGCGTCTCCCACAGCATCTCGTGGCCCTCCGGGTCCGCCTCCATGGCCTCGGCTGTTTCCACGGCCTCCCGATGGGGATCCTCGATCCAGAGGAAGGGAATCACCGTCAGGTGGAGCACGGGCATCTCCCGGACATCCACCGCCATGCGGCCCGTGTCCGGGATCCGGCTTGCCGTCACGAGACCGGGATCCAGCGTTCCTTCCGGGTCGATCTCGACGACCATCTCAAGACCCGGACGTATGATCTCGCCGGGGATCTCGGCGTTGGACGATCGTGACAGATCTCCCTCGTAAGCCTCGGTCCGAAGGGTCGCCGTACGCCCCGGAATGTCAGCCACATGGATTTCGGTTCCATCCACGTAGAACCGGGCTCGAACGGGAGGAATGGCTGCCTTCGTGGGGCTCTGGGAGGTGACGAAAACTCGGAGCAACGCCTTCTCTCCGGCGACCAGTGGAACGGGATATTTTCGTGACTGCACCGCCTGGACGAGGAATGCAAAGGACGCGTTGTCACTCACACAAGTCGCCACCCGCAGCCGGTCGATCCCTTCGAGCCAATCCTGGAAGCCGGGATCCGAGGGTGCGCAAAGATCCGTTCCGAGGGCCAATAGCGTGTCGAGGCTGCCCAGATCAGTCAATTCGGTTGGAAGGGTCCCCGCCAGACCGGAGTTTCCTACGAGATTCATCTCCGTCAGGCTCGTGAGGCCGCCGAGTTCGGGCGGGATCGGTCCCTCGAGGGCGTTCCCGTCGAGCCCCAGTTCCGTCAGGCTCGTGAGGTTGCCGAGTTCGGGCGGGATCGGTCCCTCGAGGGCGTTCCCGTCGAGCCCCAGTTCCGTCAGGCCCGTGAGGTTGCCAAGTTCGGGCGGGATCGGTCCCATGAGATGGTTCCCTTCGAGCCGTAGCTTGCTCAGGCTCGTGAGGTCGCCGAGTTCGGGCGGGATCGACCTCGTGAGATAGTTGGAGTGGAGACGCAGCTCCCGCAGACTTGTGAGGTTGCCGAGTTCGGGCGGGACCAGTCCCGTGAGATCGTTGGAATTGAGATTCAGAAACAACAGGTTCGTGAGGTTGCCGAGTTCGGGCGGGATCAGTCCCGTGAGGCCATTCCTGTCAAGATTCAGATCCCTCAGGCTTGTGAGGTCGCCGAGTTCGGGCGGGATCGGCCCCGTTAGGCTGGTCCCACCGAGATTCAGATTCCTCAGGCTTGTGAGGTTGCCGAGTTCGGGCGGGATCGGCCCCGTGAGACCATTTTCGGCGAGATCCAATTCCGTCACGCGCCCGTCGTTATCGACGGTGATCCCATGCCAATCTCTGAGCGGCTGGCTGGTTCCCCAGTTCCTGCTGTCAAACCAATCGGGTCCGCCGGTGGATTGGTAGAGCACCATCAGCACGTCCCTCTGGGTCCGGGCGGTCTGTTGGGAGTCCACCACTCTGGGCACTCTGACCGTAACGGATGCCGTCCGCGTCTGCCCGTCGGCACCACGCACGGTGATTTGGTACCTCGTCGTGGTGCGCGGCGACACTCTTCGCGAGCCCGCTGCCGGGATTGCGCCGAGGTCCGGCGTGATCTCCACGCTCTCCGCATGGGCCGAGGACCACGTCAGCGTGGCGTTTTCCCCCGAATCGATGGAACCCGGCGCAACCGACAGCATCAGCGCCGGGGGAGGCGCTTGGCCCGCTCCGATCCCTTTTACGTTCAGGATCCGGCGCTGACCCCACGCTGCGGCGTCGGGGATCCCGCGGCTGAAGAGCACATCGAGGCGGTCGGCTCCGGCTTGAGAAACGAGGGCCGACGCGCCTGCTTGAGGCAGGTCGCGCAAGATTGCTCTCACCTGCCGGGTGCTCGGATCGACCAGGATGAACAGCGGAGTATCGGTGTCGCTGTCGAGCGTCACCGACCCGCCAGGCCCGGAGAGCGTGAGGCTCGCCAGGCGGACCGCCCAACCAGGCTCGACCGGAAGGACGAAGACGAAGGACGAGCTCCCGTCACCGTCGGCCACCTCGGGCATGGTGAAGCCGACGGAAAGGAGTTCGTCGCCGCTCCCGCTCCGCCCGGTGATGCGGTGCTCACCGGTGGCCCTGGGCAGCTTGGAGGGGGCATCGACAACGAAGGATGGGTTGAGGAAGGGTTGGCCCTGCGCATCCGTCCCGCCCCACAGGAGGAGGGACCTTGCTTCCTGAGCGATCAGGCTCGCTTCCTGGGGCTGCCCTTCGTCGAAGAGGCGATAGCGGAGCGCTTTGGCGAAGTGATAGTGGCTGATCCCCGCCGGGAGGCAGTAGGACATCAGGTCCGGCCTGCCTGGCGTCGCCAATGCGCCTCCATAGCGGAAGTCGTACCCCCAGGCGCCAGTCGATCCGTCTGGGGAAGGAAACAGCGGGTCCGTTCCCCCTACGCCGCACGGCGCATGACGCAGGCTCATGTTGTGGCCGAGTTCGTGAGCTATGGTCGTCGCGCGCAGTCTCGAGATGAACACCCGTCCGCCCAGGAGCGCCACTCCCGAATGCCTTACACTGCCCGGTTTTGATATCGTGCCCATGTAGTGGCCGCGCCCGCCCTCCATGGCCCGAATGGCTATTGTCTCATCAAGTAGCGGCCCAAATTCGTCGGGCGAAGTCGAAGTCACTACGGGCGCGTGGGCCGTCACTTCGAAGTCTCCGATCGGCAGCAGTGTACGCGTCTCCCACAGCATCTCGTGGCCCTCCGGGTCCGCCTCCATGGCCTCGGCTGTTTCCACGGCCTCCCGATGGGGATCCTCGATCCAGAGGAAGGGAATCACCGTCAGGTGGAGCGTGTGCATCTCCCGGACATCGACCGCCATGCGGCCCGCGTTCGGGATCCGGCTTGCCGTCACGAGACCGGGATCCAGCGTTCCTTCCGGGTCGATCTCGACGACCATCTCAAGACCCGGACGTATGATCTCGCCGGGGATCTCGGCGTTGGACGATCGTGACAGATCTCCCTCGTAAGCCTCGGTCCGAAGGGTCGCCGTACGTCCGGGAATGTCGGCCACATGGATCTCGTTTCCATCCACGTAGAACCGGGCTCGAACAGGAGGAATGGCTGCCATCGTGGGACTCTGGGAGGTGACGAAAACTCGGAGCAACGCCTTCTCTCCGGCGACCAGTGGAACGGGATATTTTCGTGACTGCACCGCCTGGACGAGGTAGGCAAAGGACGCGCTGTCACTCACACAAGTCGCCACGTGCAGCGAGTCGATGCCTTCGAGCCAATCCTGGAAGCCGGGATCCGAGGGTGCACAAAGATCCGTTCCGAAGACCATTAGCGTTTCGAGGCTGTCCAGATCAGTCAATTCGGTTGGAAGGGTCCCCGCCATGCCGGAGTTCCCCGAGAGATTCAGTTCCGTCAGGCTTGTGAGGTTGCCCAGTTCAGAAGAGATGGGCCCCGTGAGATCGTTCCACCCGAGACTCAGGATCTCCAGGCGCGAGAGATTGCCGAGTTCGGACGGGATCGGCCCCGTGAGGCCGTTCAAGCTGAGATCCATCTCCGTCAGGCTGGTGAGGCCGCCGAGTTCGGGCGGGATCGGCCCCGTGAGGCCGTTCAAGCTGAGATCCATTTCCGTCAGGCTGGTGAGGCCGCCGAGCTCGGGCGGGATCCGCCCCGTGAGATCGTTGGATCTGAGATTCAGCTCCGTCAGGCGTGTGAGGTTGCCGAGTTCGGACGGGATCGGCCCCGTGAGAGTGTTGGATCTGAGATTCAGCTCCGTCAGACTGGTGAGATTGCCGAGTTCGGGTGGGATCCGTCCCGTGAGAGCGTTGGAGCGGAGAAGCAGCTCCGTCAGGCTGGTGAGGTTGCCGAGTTCGGGCGGGATCCGTCCCGTGAGACCGTTGGAGTAGAGTTCCAGACGCGTCAGGCGTATGAGGTTGCCGAGTTCGGACGGGATCGGCCCCGTGAGACCGTTCCATCCGAGATTCAGCTCCGTCAGACTGGTGAGATTGCCGAGTTCGGGCGGGATCCGTCCCGTGAGATAGTTGGAGCTGAGCTCCAGTTCCCTCAGGCTGGTGAGGTTGCCGAGTTCGGGCGGGATCGGCCCCGTGAGACTGTTCCACCCGAGGTCCAGCTCCCTCAGGCGTGTGAGGTTGCCGAGTTCGGGCGGGATCGACCCCGTGAGATCGTTTCCCCCCAGATGCAACTCCGTCACGCGCCCGTCGTCATCGACGGTGACCCCATGCCAATCCCTGAGTGGCCGGTCTGTGCCCCAGTTCCCGCTCTCAAACCAATCGGCGCCTCGGGTGGATCGGTACAGCGACATCAGCACATCTCGCTGGGAGATCACGACTGTGACCGTTGCGGATGCCGTCTTCGTCTGGTCCCCCGTGCCGCGCACCGTGATACGATAGGTCGTGATGGTGTTCGGAGACACCTTCCGAGACCCCGATGTCGGCACTTCGCCGAGGTCCGGCGTGATCTCCGCGCTCTCCGCGCTTGTGGACGACCAGGTCAACGTCGCGCTCTGGCCCCGCTCGATCGATGTCGGCGACGCTGACAATGTCACCGTCGGTGGCGGAGCTTGGCCCCCGTCGATTCCGCCTCCGTCCGGAATCCGGATCACCGGCACCGCCGAGAGCGATGAGGTGCCCTTGCCGAATCGCAACCCCAGCGGGGCGAGACCGGATTCGTCCTCCGTTCGCAGGAACAGAAGACCCCGAAAGTCCCTCAGGAATTCCGCATCCACCCCGGGCACGTCGAACCACTCCGGGAGCGTGAGCGCCCGTTGGTGGAAGTCTTTCCAGAGGAGGAACAATCCGTTTAGCGGATCGTCCCCCTCCTCGTCGCGCAGTCTCAACTCGATCCGGGATTCCGCATCCGGTTTCAAGAGGGCCAGTCCCGCTCCGACGGTTCCCGATTCCTCCACGAACAGCGCGAACTGCTTCCCCAACCGGGCCGGCTCGACGCCGACTTCGATCCCCGAGTGGGCATGCCGGTAGGTCAGGAGGCCACTGATCCTGGCTGCATCGGCCTCGACCTGGATCCAGCCGCGCCGAATGGCTCCCGAGCCGGCGCTTCTCAACACCCGGCTGCCCAGAGCCGGGACTTCGAACGTCAAATCGGAATCGAACAGATCCAGGGCCGGTTCTCCGTCGGGATCGTAGACCTCCACCCGGACCTCGGCCGCGGCGGCCGGATCGACGTTGCTCAGCACCAGTTGTACCGACCATCCCCCACCGTCCACGTAGTCGGGGAAGACCAGGTTCGTCTCTTGAGGTTCCTCGCTTCGGGTCCGGATCGCCGGCACCGCCGAGAGCGAAGAGGTTCCCTTCCCGAACCGCAGCCCGAGCGGGGCGAACGGAGATTCGTCCTCGGTCTCCAGGAACAAGAGCCCGCGGAAGTCATCCAGGAATCCCGTATCGATTCCGTCCACGGCGAACCATTCCGGGAGCGTGTGGGCCACTTGGTGGAAATCACCCCAGGAAATGACCTCCCCCTCCAGGGGATCGTTCCCCTCCTCGTCGCGAATGCGAAGCTCGAGATGAGGCGAGACCTCCGGCTTGAAGACGGCAACGCCGGCGCCGACCGTCGGCGATTCCTCCACGAACAACGCGAACCGGGGGGCCAATTCGACGGGCTGGACGCCGACCTCGATCCCCGACTGGGTATGCCGGTAGGTCAGGAGTCCACTCACCGAGTCCGTACGGGCGCGGACCTGGATCCAGCCGCGGCGTATCGCCCCCGTGCCCGAGCTCTTCAACACCCGGCTGCCCAGAGCCGGGATCTGGAACGTCAAATCGGAATCGAACAGATCCAGGACCGGCTGCCCTTCGGGATCGTAGACTTCCGCCCGGACCTCGGCTGCGGCGGCCGGGTCGACGTTGCTCAGGACCAACTGCACGGACCAGCCGCCTCCATCCACGTAATCGGGGAAGTAGAGGACCGTCTCCGCCGGGTCTTGCGTCTGATGGGCGACCGGATCCTCGAACGGGGGCGGAGTGGTCTCCAACCGATCGGCAGGCCGCTGCACCGAATAGGAGGCGGGCAGCAGCAACACGACGAACAGGAGAGCCCAGAGCTTCTTCATGGCGATTCGAGCAGCCAACGGATCTCGTGGAGTCTATCGCACAAGAAGCTATGGGGAAGGCGGAGATAGTAACGAGGAAATAATAAATCGAAGGGTGTACACGAAATTCCTGAAACTCTTCCTTGCCCATCGTGCCGGAGCAATCCACGGGACTTCGGAGAGTGTCTGTTAACTGAAATTAACGGATGTTGGCCGGAAAAAGGGGAGGACGGCGGGGTCTTTCCGGTCACCTCGTCGGACCCGAACTCCGCGACCGGAGACGACCGCTCCCAGCGGGAGTTTGGCGGCCCGCAGGCATTCCCGGTGGAACTCCGCAACCGTCACTGTTCGGCCGTCGCTGCGGATACCTCTCCGATGGGTTTCTTTGCTCAAAATTCGCCACCGACCCTCAAGAAAAAACCAGGGGGCGTCGCCCCCTAGACCCCCGTAAGATTTAAAGATTCAAGGAGTAACCGTCCGGGCCACGCGGAACCCGTTGTCGTAGCTCCGGTTCGAGGTGGAGCTCCAGGCGCGGGTCGCGGAGCGCAGGAGCCAGGGGTCGTTGACCCAGGACCCGCCGCGCAACACGCGCAGGGAACAGTCCCCGCACTCCCACGCCGAGCCGTTTGTCGGTGCTCCTTGGTAGCTCCGGTTCCAGCAGTCCTGCACCCACTCCCACACGTTCCCGTGCATGTCATGCAGGTCCCATCCATTAACGGCACGTCATTCCCGTGCCTTCGTGAGACGAAATGCTGTGCAATCAAGTGCGGTACGAGGCCGCGTTCGGGGTACAGAGATCCGTGTTCACGTAGTGGAATTCTTGCAGGGGAAGACGGGTCAAGGACCACGGTAATCGGCCAGAGAGGGCGTTGCCGCTGACCCGAAACTCGGTCAACTGGCCCAGTCGAAACAAGCTGCCCGGGAGCCGCCCCGCAAGTCCGTTGCCGCTTAGGTCGAGTCCCGTTACGCGTCCGAGGGAGTCGGCCTGAACCCCATGCCATTCCGTCACCGCGCCGGCCCCGAGCCAGCCGTCAGAGTGCGTACAGTCCTTTCCGCCGACGCGTCGGTCAGCCAGTTGTCGCTATGGGTCCAATCCGATCCGCCCAGGGCATCGTACAGCGACCCCAGGGCCGTCCGCTGGGACACAGCTGCCGTCACCGTGATGCGGTGAGTCGTGGTGACGTTCGGCGACATTCGCTGTGGGCCCGGCGTGGCGACTTCTCCAAATGTCCGGTTCGATCTCGGCGCTTTCCGCATTCGCGGACGACCAGGCCTGCGTCGTGCTCTGGCCCCGATCGAAAGCGGTAGTGACCCATCTCCCACCGCCAGTCGGGGAGAGGTCCATAGCGGCCCTCGTTCAGCAGGGGAAAGTCGACCTCAAGGGTTCCCATGTCCTAATCATGCTTTTTTCTCAGGCCTGGGCGTCTGGCAACTCCAGCAGGCCCCGAACTGTGCCTCGATGGCTTCACCGCAGTGGGGGCACTCCCAGCTTCCGGCCTCTTCCGGCGGGGACTCTCGGGAGGCGGACAACACCTCCCGCGACTCGTCCGCATCGGCCGGCCTCACCGCCACTTTGACCGCTCCGGCCCCGAATGCGGAAATGTAGCTGGGGATCAGTCTTCCCATCTGCTCGTCTAGCAGGAAGGACTCGATTCCGGCGCTTTCCAGCAGGTTCTTGACCAGCGTTGCATCGAAGACGCTGCCGGCAAAGACGATCTTCAAGTCTTCGTGATCCGCCATGGGGTTCCTTCAGCCCAGTCTACTACGAAGCGTCCACGGCCAAGGTTGCCGGAAGGACTCCTTTCTCCCTCCAAAATGCCCATCTTGTCGGGAGTGGAGGGCTACAATAGAGCCCGGAGGGGAGGATTCGTGCTGATTCAGTTCTTCCGGGCACCGGCGCTCACCGAAGCGAACGAGCGGGAGTTGATCCGCCAGGTCCGCGCGGAGCTGGGCTTGGAGATCGGGAGGATCGAAACCGAATTCTGCTTCTACGTGGAAGCCGCCGGCCGGCTCACCGAAAAAAGAAAGACGATCTTGTCCTGGCTCTTGGGCGAGACCTTCGAGCCGGCCCGATTCGGAGAGCGGACCTTTCTCTCCAGCGACGGAATCTGTCTCGAAGTGGGACCCCGGTTGAGCTTCAAGACGGCTTGGTGCACCAATGCCGTCGGCGTCTGCCATTCCTGCGGTTTGGAGGAGATCACTCGGATCGAACGATCCCGGCGGTACCTTCTTCGGGGAACGGGCCCGCTCTCGGATCATCAACGGAGCCGCTTCCTGGAACTGGTCCACGACCGGATGACCGAGTTCCCCTACTCATCATCCCTAACGTCTTTCGACGGTGCGGTCCGCCCCGAGGCCAGTTTTCAGGTCCCCGTTCTCCAAGAGGGTCGGGGCGCGCTGGAGCGGCTGAACCGGGAGGCGGGTCTCGCCTTCGACGACTGGGACCTGGACTATTACACGGATCTATTCGCTCGCCGGCTGGGCCGCAACCCCACCGACGTGGAGTGCTTCGACATCGCCCAGTCCAACAGCGAGCACTCGCGCCACTGGTTCTTCAAGGGCCGGATGGTGCTCGACGGGCAGGAACAGGCGGCCTCATTGCTGGAACTGATCCAGGAACCGATGCGGGCCAATCCCCGCAACAGCGTCATCGCGTTTCGGGACAACTCCAGCGCGATTCGCGGATACCGGATCGAGACCCTGCTACCGGCGGAGCCGGGACATCCGGGGCCGATGGCCGCCTCAAAGGTGGACCACGACATCATTTTTACCGCCGAAACCCATAATTTCCCGTCGGGAGTGGCTCCCTTCCCGGGAGCGGAGACAGGGACCGGCGGGCGTATCCGGGACGTCCACGCCACCGGCAAGGGATCCTTGGTGGTGGCCGGGACGGCCGCCTACTGCGTGGGCAACCTGCGGATTCCCGGGTACGAGCAGCCCTGGGAGGACAGCGATTTCAGATATCCGGAGAACCTGGCCTCTCCCCTCCAGATCGAGATCGAGGCCAGCGACGGCGCTTCCGACTACGGCAACAAGTTCGGGGAACCGCTGATCCAGGGCTTTACCCGGTCGTTCGGCCTGCGCCTCCCCAATGGCGAACGGCGGGAATGGATCAAGCCCATCATGTTCACCGGCGGCATCGGCCAGATCGACGCCCGCCACCGGCGCAAGGAAGTGCCCGAAGCAGGTATGTGGGTGGTCAAGATCGGAGGTCCCGCCTATCGCATCGGTCTGGGCGGGGGGGCCGCCTCCAGCATGGTGCAGGGTGAGAACGTAGCCGAGCTGGACTTCAATGCCGTCCAGCGGGGCGACGCCGAGATGGAGCAGAAGGTCAACCGGGTGATCCGCGCCTGCGTGGAAATGGGGGCAGGGAATCCCATCGTCAGCATCCACGACCAGGGCGCCGGCGGAAACTGCAACGTGCTCAAGGAGATCGCGGAGCCGGCCGGGGCCAGGATCGAGGTTCGAAAGATCCCCGTCGGAGACGAGACGCTGTCGGTTCTGGAGATTTGGGTGGCCGAATACCAGGAGCAGGACGCTCTGTTGCTGAGACCGGACGACTCCCGGCTCTTTCTCGATCTCTGCCGGCGGGAGAAGGTTCCGGCCGCCTTCGTCGGAAGGGTCACCGGTAACGGGCGAATTGTCCTCTTCGACGAGCGGGACGGTTCGACTCCGGTGGACCTGGAGTTGGAACAGGTGCTGGGATCCATGCCGCGAAAGGTCTTCCAGCTCGATCGGGTGGCGCCGCAACTGAGGCCGCTTCGGCTTCCCGGCTCGACATCGGTCCGGGAAGCGTTGGAGCGGGTTTTTCGGCTGGTCTCGGTGGGGTCCAAGCGGTTTCTGACCAACAAGGTGGACCGTAGCGTGACCGGTCTGGTGGCCCGGCAACAATGTGTCGGTCCTCTCCAAATGCCCCTTTCGGACGTTTCGGTCATCGCCCAGAGCCACTTCGGGTCCACCGGCGCGGCCACCGCTATTGGGGAAAGGCCGATTCTGGGGTTGCTGGATCCCGGCGCCATGGCCCGGATGTCGTTGGCCGAGGCCCTGACCAACCTGGTCTGGGCTCCGGTGAGTCATCTGCAGGACGTGAAGTGCTCGGGCAATTGGATGTGGCCGGCCAAGCTCCCGGGGGAGGGAGCCCTCGTCTACGCCGCCGCGGTGGCGTTGCGGGACACCCTCCTGGAACTGGGAATTGCCGTGGACGGGGGCAAGGACAGCCTTTCCATGGCGGCCTTGGCGCCCCTGGTCGACTCGGGCCGGGAGGAGACGGTGAAGGCGCCCGGGGCACTGGTCCTGTCCGCCTACGTCACCTGTCCCGACATCACGCGAACGGTCACACCAGACCTCAAGCTGCCGGGGCGCGGCCGTCTCCTGTTCCTCGATCTGTCCTCGGGGCGGAACCGTCTCGGAGGCTCGGCCCTGGCTCAGGTGTACGGACAGTTGGGTGACGAACCCCCGGATCTGGAGGATGCCGGGCTCCTGGGCCGGTCCTTCGAGGCGGTCCAGACTCTGATTGGAAAAGGCCTGCTGTCCAGCGGCCACGATCGGAGCGAAGGCGGACTGCTGACGACGATCCTGGAGATGGCCTTTGCGGGGGATTGCGGCGTCGAGGTGGATCTGGACGTCGCTGAAGGCGAGGATGTTCTTCCCCTTCTGTTCTCCGAGGAGTTGGGACTGGTCCTGGAGGTGGGTCCCGAGACGGAGGGCCGGGTTCGCCAGATCCTGACGGGCGCGGATGTTCCGTGCCGGATGATTGGCCGCACACTGGCGGAATCCCGGGTGGAAATACGGGTGGGTGGCGCTGTGGTGTTGGAAGGAGACGTCCGGGAACTGCGGGACTTGTGGGAAGAGACCAGCTACCGGATCGAGCTGCTGCAGGTCAATCCGGACTGTGCCCGCCAGGAGCGCCGGTCCCTGAAGTGTCGGCGGGCCCCGGCCTACTCCCTGTCGTTCACTCCCCGGGCAACCGCGCCGGACCGGCTCGCAGGTGATGGTCGGCCGAAGGTGGCCATTTTGCGGGAAGAAGGAAGCAACGGGGACCGGGAGATGGCGTCGGCGTTTCACCTAGCCGGTTTCGAAGCCTGGGACGTGACCATGTCCGACCTGCTCTCCGGCGCCGTCCAACTCTCCTCATTCCGCGGGGTCGCCTTCGTCGGCGGTTTCAGCTACGCGGACGTCCTGGACTCGGCAAAAGGTTGGGCCGGAGTTATCCGGTTCAATCCGGGACTCTGGGAACAGTTCGAGCGCTTCTACCACCGGCCCGACAGCTTCAGCCTGGGAGTGTGCAACGGTTGTCAGCTCATGGCCCTGTTGGGATGGATCCCCTGGAGGGGGATCGGGACCGCGGACCAGCCCCGGTTTGTCCGCAACGGGTCGGGACGGTTCGAGTCCCGTTTCTCGACGGTTCGCATTCAGGAGAGTCCGGCGGTGATGTTGAAGGGGATGGCCGATTCCGTGCTGGGTATCTGGGTGAGCCACGGGGAGGGGCGGGCGTTCTTTCCGCAGCAGTCCACGCTGGCTCGGATCCGGGATCAGGGATTGGCGCCCATCCGCTTTGTGGACGACGCAGGTCAGGTGACCGACGACTACCCCCTCAACCCCAACGGCTCGGCGGATGGAATCGCCGCACTCTGCTCCCCCGACGGCCGCCATCTCGCCATGATGCCCCATCCGGAGCGAACCTCCCTGAAGTGGCAGTGGGGTTGGATGCCACAGGATTGGAAGGATCGCCTGGAAGTCTCCCCGTGGCTCCGGCTCTTCCAGAACGCCCGGGAATGGTGTGATCGCTGAATCACCAGGGGCATGTCCCCAGTTGAGCGAATTGCAACGCGCTGCAGTGGCCGGTGAGGTGTCGTGCGCTGGGTCGTAGGCGATATTCAGGGTTGCGCCCGGGAATTCGAGAAACTCCTCTCGGTCATCCGGTTCGATCCGAACCGGGACCAGTTGTGGTGCCTTGGCGACCTGATCAACCGGGGACCCGACTCGCTGGCGGCTCTGAGGCTTTGGTTGGACATTGGCGGGCGTTCCCTTCTGGGAAACCATGAGATACACGCCCTCCTCGCCTTTTCGGGAATCCGGCCCGAGCCACCCAGATCCCTGGGGGCACTCTTTGCCGCACCCGATGTCGACGATCTCATGGCCCGGCTGAGAGCCTGCCCGGTGCTGGTGCATCTCCCATCGGAGGGAGACGGCCGCGAGGCGTGGATCGTGCACGCCGGCTTGAAACCCGCTTGGACAGATCTGCCGGCGGCGGCCCGGAGGCTCAACGCGGAACCTCACGACGACGCCTGGCTCCGGAGCGACGGCGTGCGCTTCGCCACGTCGGTCCGGTGCTGCACCGCCGAGGGTCTTCCCCTGAAGTACAGCGGCCCCCCCGCCGGCTGCACGCCCCCTTACCAGCCGTGGGACAGCTTCTACCGGGGCAACGCCCTGGTGGTCCACGGGCACTGGGCGGCGCGGGGGTTCTACCGCAACCGCCTCACCATGGGCCTGGATTCGGGCTGCGTGTACGGAGGCGAGTTGACGGCGTGGTGCCAGGAAGAGGATCGGCTCGTCAGAATTCCCGCCATGTCCGGCTAACGGCCGTTGCGCAGGTGCCGGTCCGCGAAGTCCAGATACCGGTCCCAGTCGTATTCGGTCACGTCATGCCGACCGCTCCGAATGTGGTAGCCGATGGTGCCCATGAGGGGCTGGTTCACGCCAGGCATGGAGTCCCCGGGAAGTCCGGGCAGACCCAGGAGCGCGTAGACGGGGCTGGCGTGGCGAGCCGACAGGTACTCGCCTTTCGGATCCGCCCATCGGTCCTCCACGGCGCTGGCCACATAGACCGGACGGGGGGCCATCAGGGCCACCAGCAGGTGCTGGTCCATGGGAAGTCTCTCTTCATTGCCGCCATATTGCTTGAAGTTGCCGCAGAACCAGTGGGGAAAGACCCGGTTGATTCTCGCCACAGTCTCCCCGAAGCGGCGCCGGCTCAGTGCGGCGCCCCCGCAACCGGAATTGTTGGAGATGACCAGGGCGAAGCGTTCGTCCTCGGCACCGGCCCAGAGGGCGGTTTTTCCCAGCCGGGAGTGGCCCAACACTGCCACCTTTTGCGGATCGATTCCCGGCTCGGATTCCAGGTAGTCCAGGGCCCGGCTCAGTCCCCAGGCCCATGCCGCAATGGATCCCCATTCGTCGGCGTCGGGCCGCGCCTGTCCCGGCCGGTAGAAGAGTGGGTGGACCCCGTTGCGAAACTTGTCGTGGTAGTCGGGATCGATGTCTCCGTAGTAGGCCGTCACCAGGGCATAGCCACGGCCGAGGATCTTTTCTACCGGCCAGCGGCGGGCCAACGTTCCGCGACCCTTCTCTGTGGCTCGGTTCTCCACCACCGCTCCTTCTACCTTGGAAGGGCGCATCCAGGTTTTGGGCAGGTCGATGCCAGGGTCCGGATGGATGGAATGGTTCCCGTTGAAGTTGAGACCCAGGAATGCCGGGACCGACCCCGAACCGGACGCCGGCAAGTAGATCAGTAGATCCATCCGGGGGAGATCGCCTTCCGGGCTCAAATAGAGCGAGACCTCTTTGCGAACGGCTGTGCGCTCGAGCGCACGGGAGTCCACGGAGGTGACTCGCGATCTCAATTCCCGAGCCGGTCCTGGACGGCGTCCGTACATTTGGGACCGAAAGAGCGTCAGGATCTCGGGACGGCGGATCTCCCGCCAGTCCCGGGCGTTCGCCACACGGCGGCCATCCCCTGTTGTCAGGGGATCGGGGAGGACGTAGGCGGGAACCTTCGTCTCGTCGTAGTTGGGCTCGAATTCCTGCGCCGGCATGAGCGAGAACGCAGTCGGCGCCAGCATCAATATGGAGGCAGCCCAAATCCCGATTCCGGCTCTCATAAAACCTCCGGATCCCGTGTCAAAGGAACCGCAAGCCTCTCTGGGCGCCCAGGCCCCGGTTCGGCTTGTGGACGTATTCGCGGTCCGGCAGCCCCACGAGACGGCCCTCGTGGACCCACTCCAGGTCCGATCCGTAGAGATGGCCCACCAGCAGCCCCGCCAGATGGTCCTGAACCTCCCGCAGGGAAGAATGTCCGGCCAGATTTCGTTGTTCCAGGGGGTCCTGGTCGAGGTCGAAGAGTTGGAAGACGTTACCGACCGGATAGTAGATCAGCTTGTAACGCCGGTCGCGAATCATGCGGGTCGACGCGGGACCCTCCCGGAATTCGCCGAAGAGATGGTCACGGTCCTCGTCACCGGCCAGCGAAATTCCATCGAGGGAGCCGGGAGCCTCGAGGCCGCAGAGGTCCAGCAGCGTTGGCATCAGGTCTCGAAGCTCCGCCAACCGGTGGTCTCGGCTGCCCGGGGGGAACCGGTCGTCGCCCGCTGCCGGCACGATGACGAGGGGCACCCGGGCGGACTTTTCGTACATGACCCCTTTGGCCCACATCTGGTGGTCTCCCAGCATTTCGCCGTGATCCGCCGTGAAGGCCACGATCGTGTTCTCCAACAGCCCCTCTTCGCGCAGCGTTCCCAGAACCATCCGTATCTGGTGGTCGATGTGGGTGATGGTGGCGTAGAAGGCCCTTCTCGCCAGGTCGATCTCGCCTGGTGTCGCCATGCGCGTGCAGAACTGGTCCATGTAAGGTTTGACGCTGTAGGGCAGGTCCTCGAACGACTGGGACCAGTCTCCGCGGACCATCGGGTCCAGTTCCAAATCCCGGTAGAGATCGAGGTACGCGGCCAGAGGCCAGACGGGCGGGTGCGGACCCACGAAGGACAGATACCAGAAGGCCGGTTTCCGGGGGTCGCGGCGCCGGATCGTGCGGCACATCTGCGCTGCTGCCCAGTTGGTGGGATGGCAGTGGTCGGGCAGGTGCCAGGAACGGGTGACGTAATCGTTGTTGCTGAGTCCTCCGGCGTACTCTTGTCCCGGATAACCCTGGTCCGCCAGGTAGAGTTCCCAATCGTCGGCTTTTCCGTCATCCAGATGGTGCCGCCCTTCCTCATTGAGGATCACCTCGTCGAAGCCGATCCGGTCGCGCTGGGGATAGACGTGGAGCTTGCCGACGGCGTGAGCCTGATAGCCCGCCTCCCGGAAGAGCCCGGGCAGCGTCGGCACCGTATCCGGGTCCGGCATCTCCAGGTATTCGTTGAAGATCCGGTCGCCGTGGTTCCGCGGCGAGAGGCCGGTCATCAGGCTGCGCCGGGCGGGAATACAGACGGGACAAGCCGAGTAGGCACGGTCGAAGTGGACTCCGTTGCGGACCATTTGGGCGATGGTGGGAGTCATGACCACCGGATGTCCGGCCGGGCGGGTGAAGAGACCGGACCAGTGGTCCACGCAGATGAGCAGTACGTTCGGTCCCTTCTCCGGCATGGTGCGGTCCCAGTCTATAGCACCTGAAGGTGAAAGGTCCCTGGTTCGCTCATTCGGTTTTTCACCGGTCTTTGGAATCCGACATCAAAGGAACCGCCAGCCTCTCTGTCCGCTCAGGCCCCGGTTCGCCGCGGGGACGTATTCCCGGTCCGGCAGTCCCACCAGACGGCCCTCCCGGACCCACTCCAGATCCGAGCCGTAGAGGTGGTCCACCAGCAGCTCCACCAAGCGGTCCCGGACAGCGCCCAGGGAAGCCTGTCCGGCCAGATTCCGTTGCTCCAGGGGGTCCTGGTCCAGATCGAAGAGCTGGATGACATTGCCGACCGGATAGTAGATCAGCTTGTAGCGCCGGTCGCGGATCATGCGCGTGGACTGCGGACCCTCCCGGAATTCGCCGTAGAGATGGTCACGGTCTTGTTCACCAGCCAGGGAGATCCCATCCAGGACTTTGGGAGATTCGAGTCCGCAAAGATCCAGCAGCGTCGGCATTACGTCTCGAAGCTCCGCCAGCCGGCGGTCGCGACGGCCTGGACGGAACCGTTCGTCACCGGACGCCGGCACGATGATGAGGGGGATCCGGGCGGACTTCTCGTACATGAGCCCCAGGGACCACATCTGGTGGTCTCCCAGCATGTCGCCGTGATCCGCCGTGAAGGCCACGATGGTGTCCTCCGACAGCCCCTCTTCGCGCAGTGTTCCCAGAACCATCCGGATCTGGTGATCGATATGGGTGATGGTGGCGTAGAAGGCCCTTCTCGCCAAGTCGATCTCCCCTGGAGCGGCCATTCGCATGCAGAATTGGTCCATGTACGGCTTGACGCTGTAGGGCAGGTCCTCAAACGATTGGGACCAGTCGCCGCGGACCATGGGGTCGAGTTCCAGGTTGCGGTAGAGATCGAGATATGCGGCCGGCGGCCAGAGCGGCGGGTGAGGGCCTATGAAGGATAGGTACCAGAAGCCGGGTTTCCTGGGGTCACGGCGCCGGATGGCGCGGCACATCTGCGCCGCCGCCCAGTTGGTGGGATGGCAGTGTTCGGGCAGGTGCCAGGACCGGGTCAGATAATCGTTGTTGCTGAGTCCGCTGGCGTATTCCTGCCCCGGATAGCCTTGTTCGGCCAGGTAAAGTTCCCAGTCGTCGGCGTACCCCTCATCGAGGTGGTGCCGTCCCTCCTCGTTGAGCATCACCTCGTTGAAGCCGATCCGATCGCGTTGGGGATGGACATGGAGCTTGCCGACGGCATGCGCCTGATAGCCGGCTTCTCTGAATAGCCCCGGCAGCGTCGGCACCGTTTCCGGGTCCGGCATCTCCAAATTCTCGTTGAAGATCCGATCCCCGTGGTTCCGCGGCGAAAGGCCCGTCATCAGGCTTCGACGTGCGGGAATACAGATGGGACAGGCTGAATAGGCACGGTCGAAGTGAACGCCGTTTCGCGCCAGTTGGGCGATGGTGGGAGTCATCGCCACCGGATGTCCCGCCGGACGGGTGAAGAGTCCGGACCAGCGGTCGGCGCAGATGAGCAGTACGTTGGGCCGTTTCTCGGGCATTGCCGGGTTCCAGACTATAGCATCCGGATGCGAAGAGTCCCCATTTCTCACGGCTCCTTGTTGGACCAAAGAGGGCGCCCGTAAGGGGCGCACCCTGCGACTCATCTTTGATATCTTGAAGTTAACGATCGAGGAGGCTCCATGTACAAGAATTGCATCGCCGACATCTCATCCCACCCCATAACCGAGCCCCAGGTCTTTTTCTCCCGGCGCCGGTTTCTGGGCGGGCTCTCCGTCGCCGCAATGGCTGCCGGCAATCTGCTCTGCGGAAGAGCGGCGACGTCGAACACGATGTTGGAGGCTCCCTTCAAACGGCCCGACGTTTTTCCGCCGAAACGAAACCAGGCCTACTCGCTACCGGCGGACATCGACCCCCGTATGACTCCCCGGGGGACCGCCGCCGTGCACAACAATTTTTACGAGTTCATTCCGGGCCGCGGCGGCCCGGTCTGGGAGCATGTCGATGATTTCAAGGTGGATCCGTGGAAGGTCGTGGTCAGCGGAGAGTGCCACGAGCCTCAGACTCTGGACCTGGACGATCTCTTCGGGTTCGAGCACGAGGAGAGGGTCTATCACTTCCGTTGCGTGGAGCGGTGGGCCATGAATGTCCCCTGGAGCGGTTTTCCCCTGAGCAAGCTTCTGGACCGCGTCAAGCCCAAGGCTTCGGCCCGCTTCGTCCGTTTTCTGAGCGCCTTGAAACCCAGTCAGATGCCTGGGGTCCGGCAAGCCCGGCTCTACCCGTGGCCTTACCACGAGGCCCTGCGCATGGACGAGGCCATGAACGAGCTGACGCTGCTGGCGACCGGAGTGTACGGAGAGCCGCTTCTGAAGCAACATGGCGCGCCTATAAGGCTCATCGTCCCTTGGAAGTACGGGTACAAGAGCCCCAAGTCCATCGTGAAGATCGAATTGGTCAAAAAGCAGCCCAAGACCTTCTGGCAGATCCAGGCGCACGAGTACGGTTTTCTGTCCAACGTCAATCCCTACATTCCCCATCCCCGGTGGCCGCAGAACAGGTCGCACTGGCTTGACAGCGGCAATGAGTTTCCGACTCCCCTGTTCAACGGGTACGAGAAATACGTGGCCGCTCTCTACCCGGACGAGCCCAGGACTCTGCAGCGCGCCTTGCGGTCCGGCCAGATCGCCCGCTGATTTCGATTCGGCGGCTGGTGACCGTTCACGCGGAGCGCGTCATGTCCGATGAGCCGAGATTGATCCTGGCCTCGGGATCGCCCCGCCGTAGAGAGTTGATAGGAC
Organism: Acidobacteriota bacterium; assembly: GCA_965231825.1. Lineage (GTDB taxonomy): Bacteria > Acidobacteriota > UBA6911 > RPQK01 > JAJDTT01 > JAJDTT01. The sequence goes on from OZ246889.1 coordinate 2,679,723, forward strand.
GTCTGGATTTTCCCTATGTCTGTCGCGAGAGCGGACTGGACGAGAACTTGGTGGAGGCGCCCGAACCCTTCCTGCTGGCAGCCAGGCTGGCTCGGATGAAAGCCCGGCAGGTCGCCTCCGGTGCGTTCCGGGGCCTCGTGATCGGGTGTGACACGCTGGTGTGCCTGGACCGCAGGATCCTGGGCAAACCCGCCGATCGTGCCAATGCCCGTCAGATGCTCTGGTCGCTCCGGGACCGGACCCACGACGTGATCACGGCCGTCGCCGTGATCGAGGCTTCCTCGGGAAGGGAAGAGGCGTCGGTGGTGACTTCCCAGGTGCGCATGCGCCGCTTCGGCCAGGCCATACTGAGCCGTTATCTGGATACGGGCGATTCGCTGGACAAGGCGGGCGCCTACGGGATTCAGACGGCCGGAGCCGAGTTGGTGGAGTCCTTTTCGGGATGCTATTTCAACATCGTCGGCCTTCCTCTCTGTGAGCTGGTGCGGCTCCTGGCCCGGTTCGGGTTGGAATCGGAGCCGATCCGTCCCGCGTGCGTTTTGCCCGGCGGCCAAGTCTGTCCGCGCTGGGAAGGCGCATCGGTCTGAAAGGTCACGTGAGCTGAGGGCGACGACAGGGGAAGAGGCAACCACAAGGGTTGCCCCTACGAGGTCCCGGTTCCTTTTCGGCGTGTATACTCTCGGGCGAACCGAAAACCCAGGAGTAACCATGAAACGATGGACCCTCGTGCTGAGCCTCGCGGTCATGGCGGCGGCCAGCGCCTGGCTGGCTGTGGGAGTCGGCGGTGACGACGCCGCCAGGGCGCGGCGGCTGCATTTTTCTTCGTTGGTGCTGGACACGCACATCGACACTCCGTTGCAGATGAAGGACCCGAACTGGGTCTTCGGCCGGGAGAACGACTCGGGGCACGTGGACCTGCCGCGCCTGAAGCGGGGAGGGTTGGACGGCGCCTTTTTCTCCATCTACATGCCCGGGACCGTGACCGGCCCCAAGGCGGTCAGCGACTCGTTGAAGACCATTGCCTCGGTTCATCGCCTGGTGGAGCAGTACGGGGATTCCCTGGCACTCTGCACCAGCGCCTCCGATGTGCGGCGAGCCCAACGATTGGGCAAGTTCGCGGTGCTGATAGGGATGGAGGGGGGACACATGATCCACAACAGCCTCCCCATTCTCCGGATGTATGCCCGGCTCGGGATCCGCTATCTGACGCTGACCCACAACGTGAACACCGACTGGGCCGATTCGGTGGCCGATTCGCGCGTCTACGGAGGACTGAACGAGTTGGGTGTCAGCGTGGTGAAGGAGTTGAACCGCTTGGGCGTGCTGGTGGACGTCTCCCATGTCTCGGACGAGACCTTCTGGGACGTTTTGGAGGTCAGCGAAGCTCCGTTGATCGCAAGTCACTCCTCCTGCCGGGATCTCTCGAATCATCCCCGGAACATGAACGACGAGATGATTCGGGCGCTGGCCGAACAGGGGGGAGTGATCCAGATCACCTTCGTGGATCAGTTTCTGGACGTGGAGCATCATGCGGCCCGGGAGGCCTCGATCCAAGAGGCGTCTTCAGACGGTGAGGCGGAGACGGACCGGGAGCCGATCCCACCGGTGATTTGGGAGAGGATCGTGGACCACATCGATCATGCCGTCCAGGTGGCGGGAGTGGACCATGTCGGTCTCGGCTCCGATTTCGACGGTGCGGACATGCCCCGGGGCATGGAGGACGTCAGCTTTCTCCCCAAGATCACCCAGGAGTTGCTGAAACGGGGCTATGACGAGAACCAGATCAGATTGATCCTGGGAGAGAACACGCTGAGGGTCCTGCAGCAGGCGGAGGAGGTCGCCATCGGCATCCGGTCCCGGGAGGGCAGCCGATGATCCCGGCATCCCGCCGGCACTTGCCACCCGGCCGCCGGATTCATTACCCTGCACAGGCTATGAGAAGACTTCTGTTGTCCCTTTTTCTGGTTCTCATCCAGGTCAGCGCCGTGGTCGCGCTTCAGGGCCCCAGCCGCGGGATCACCTCCGTCTCCCCCGACGGGCGGGAGTTCGTAAACGTCTTCAACGCCGCCTCCGACCGGACCCGGCTGGTGACGGTTTTCTCTCCCACGTGCGGCCACTGCCTCCGGGGAGCGGCCGACATCCAGAACATTCTCAGCAAGGAATCCGGAGCGAGAATCAAGGTTCTGATTCTCTGGGCGCCCATCCTGGGCAGGGATTCTCGAAGGGCGGCGCAGCAGGCGACCGCTTATCTCCGGGATCCGCGCGCGGAACACTTCTGGGATCTCTGGAACTTCGGACGCCAGAACTACGCCAAACAGCTTGAATATCCCAGCTCCGATGCGGCTTGGGACATCTTTGTCCTTTACAAGCCTCACCTGGCATGGCAAAAGAGCGGCCCGGAGCCGACGGTCTGGTTTCAGGACCGCGGCATGGACATCGGCTTGGAGTACACGGCGGAGCTTCTCCACGAGCACGTCAAGAAGTGGATCCGCTGATCGCCAGGGCCGTAGCCGGAGGTCGAATCCGGCGGGCCGGTCAACCGAAGGTATTGGGCTGCGATGCCTGGTCCAAGCGCTCCCTCAGTTCCGGGTCCAGGCCTCGCTCCAGGGTTTCGAAAGCCTGATCCACGTGGGAGATCTTTCTCCCTCCGATGAGAACGCAGGTGATGTCGGGGTGAAAAAAGGTCCAAGCCAGCGCCAGGTCCACCAGTGAGCGTCCTGCTTCCGTGGCAATGGCCTTGATCCGGTCCACACAGGCGAAATTCCGATTGCTGAAAAAGACGTCCTGGTGGCCGGGCGCGACGTCGAACCGGGTGCCGGCGGGGATAGGGCCTCCCTTGGAGTACTTGCCGGCCAGGAATCCCGAGGCGATGGGAGCGTAGGAGATGATGGCCACGTCCTGGTCCTTGCACAGGGGCATCATCTCCGATTCGATGCTGCGTTCGACCAGGCTGTAGGAAGGCTGCATCGATTCGAAGCGGGCCCATCCGCTCCGATCCTGCTGCCAGAGCGCCTTGCAGAATTGCCACGCACCGCAGTTGCTCAATCCCAGGTGGCGGACCTTGCCCGCCTGAACGGCCCGGTCGAGACTCTCCAGAATCTCGTCCAGGGGGTCTCCATCGTGGGGAAAGTGGTGGATCTGAAAGAGGTCGATCCAATCGGTCTGAAGGCATTGAAGGCTCTGGTCGATCTTCTCGGTGATGATGTCTCCGTCCAGCTTCCCGTAGCACTTGGTGGCGAGGACGATCTCCTGGCGGTTCTTCCGATCGGCGAGCCAGCGGCCGATGATGCGTTCCGACTCGCGGTTGCTGTAGGCCTCGGCCGTGTCCAGAAGGTTGATTCCCCGCTCCAGAGCCCGATCCATGAGGCGCCAGGCGGTGGGCCCGTCGATCTCCCGGCCGAATGTGGCTCCGCCGAAGGCGAGTTGGCTCACTCGAAGTTCAGTGCTGCCGAAGCGTCGGTATTCCATCAATCGGTCCTCCTGGGCAGCCGGATTGTAGGGTTGGAGCAGGAGGGTGTCAAGGTTCCGGGAAGAGGGGGACCGGCCGCGAATTTGCGCCCTTTCCGACCCTTCCAGTACCATACTGCCGGTGAAGCGAGGTGGTGTCCCTTGCCTCGTCTACCGGCTGGAGCGTCTCGAGAGGCAGACTTCATGGAGCGGGATTTCGCGTTCGAAATGTCGACGTCCAACATCCGCTTCGGAAGCGGCGCCACCCGGGAAGTGGGGATGGACCTGGCGGATCTTGGCGCCAGGCGGGTCATGGTTCTCTCGGATCCGAACCTGGTGGAGAGCCCTCCCGTCGAGTCGGCCCTGGAGTCCCTCTCACGCGAAAACGTGGAGTTCTCTCTTTTTGATGCGGTCCGTGTCGAACCGACCGATGCGTCGTTTCAACAGGCCATCGATTTCGCAACGGAAGGCGGATTCGACGCCTTCGTCGCCGTCGGCGGTGGCTCCACCATGGATACGGCCAAGGCGGCCAACCTCTACTCCACCTATCCGGCGGACTTCCTGGAGTATGTGAACCATCCCATCGGTCGTGGCCGGCCGGTTCCAGGGCCGCTCAAGCCTTTGATCGCCATTCCCACCACGGCCGGGACCGGGAGCGAGACCACCGGCGTGGCCATCTTCGACCTGCATGGCATGAAGGCCAAGACGGGGATCGCACACCGGAGACTGCGGCCGACGCTGGGGATCATCGATCCCGAGAACACCAGGACGATGCCGCCGGTCGTGGCCGCCTCCACGGGTCTGGACGTCCTGAGCCACGCTCTCGAATCGTTTACGGCCATCCCCTTCGGTCAGCGGCCCCTTCCGCCGCGTCCGGTGGAGAGGCCAGCCTATCAGGGTTCCAATCCCATCAGCGACATCTGGGCCCGGCAGAGCCTGGAGATCGTCTCCCGCTATCTGGTCCGCGCCGTCGAGGACCCTGAGGACGAAGAAGCACGCTCCCAGATGCTGCTGGCAGCTGCCTATGCCGGCATTGGGTTCGGAAACGCCGGGGTGCATCTGCCCCACGGCATGTCCTACCCGGTCTCTGGCATGGTCAAGAGCTTTCGCCCGGAGGGTTACGGACCCGGCCACGCAATGGTTCCCCACGGCATGTCCGTCATCCTGAATGCTCCGGCGGTGTTCCGTTTCACGGCTCCCGCCTGTCCCGGACGCCACCTGGAGGCCGCCCGCATCCTGGGTGCGGATACTTCCGGCGCCAGGGAGGAAGATGCGGGTGAAATCCTGGCGGATGAGATCATCCGCATGATGCGGCGCCTGACGATGCCTGGCGGTCTCGCCGAAATCGGGTATGATTCGGGAGACATCCCCAGGTTGGTGCGGGGGACGCTACCCCAGCACCGCGTGACGAAACTCTCTCCTCGCCCGGCCGGCGAGGAGGAACTGGCCCGAATGTATGAAGATGCGATGGCATACTGGTAATTTCCGGTGGTGGCACTTGGTTGTCGGCGCCTGTCTGTGCCTGGGCTCCTCCGGCTCGGAATGGATTTTGGCCCAGGATGTGGGATCGCCGGTTCCTCCACCCTTCCGGGCCGAGCGCCGCTCTGATTACAATCCCACCCGTACGGTCAAGGGCATGTTGATCGGGATCAGCCATGAACGGATGAGTCTCACCGTGCTGGACCGCAAGGAGGGAACGTCCTTTGCGCTCTTCTTTCCGGAGAACGCGAAAGTCAAGGCCTCCAAGAAGGTCCGCAAGGCACTGGGCAAGAAGAAGACGTCGTGGCAGGACCTCCAGCCGGGCTTCCGGATCGAGGTGAAGTTTCTGGAACTGAACCGGGAAGTCCTGGAGATCAAACTCCTGAAGGTCGAGAGCTGAACGGCCGAATCGGTCCTTTCGGGCCGATGGAGGTGGGTGTGAGCAAGGATCGGGGTTCGGCCCGCACGGGCACCTCCAACCGGAGACGGTTCCTGGAAGGGACGGTGGCGGCGCTGGCCGGGAGTTCGGTTCTGGCCGGTGGCGAAACCCGGAGCGAAACCGGGAACGACTGGTCCCGGATCCGGAATCAGTTCCTGTTGAAACCGGGCACGATCTACCTGAATTGTGCCAGTATCGGCGTTCCTCCGGCTCCCGTAGTGGATGCTCTGACCCGTAATCGCCGATCCATGGCCATGGATCCGGTCGGAGCCAAGGGGCGTCTGAGCCGCCGGATCATCGAACAGGTCCGTCCCTCTCTGGCCGAGTTTCTCGGGGTGGATCCCCGGGAAGTGGCTTTTACCCAGAACGCCAGCCAGGGCCTACAGAGCATCGCTGCAGGAATTCCTCTGAAGCGGGGAGACGAGGTGCTGACCACAAGCCACGAGCACCCGGCCGGGGTCCGGCCCTGGAGGCGCCGGACCCAACTGGACGGGATCGTGGTCCACGAGGTCCCCATGCCCAGTCCGCTCCCCCCCAAGGAAGAGATTCTGGAGCGGATCAGTGCCCGCATGACTTCCAGGACCCGGGTCCTGTTCTTCTGTCAGGTGACGCGCGGCGGCCTGCTCAATCCCGTCAAGGACCTCTGTGAGCTGGCCCGGGAGAGAGGGGTGCTCTCGGCGGTGGACGGAGCTCAGGCGGTGGGGATGATGCCGGTCGACCTCCGTGACCTGGGATGCGACTTCTTCGCAGCCAGCCTCCACAAATGGGTTCTGGCCCCGGCCGGAACCGGAGTGCTCTATGTCCGGCGGGATGTCCAGGCCCAATTCTCTCCCGGGCTCGCATTGGAGGAACCGGACGACGCCCGCCGCTTTCAGATGCCCGGAACCTTCGGGTATTCGGTTCGCGCCAGCCTGGGCGACGCCATCGCTTTTCTCCGGAACATCGGCCTGGATCGGATCGGGGCGCGAAATCGCCAGTTGTCCGACTATCTGAAGGAGAGGTTGGCAAGTCTGCCCCGGGTCCGTCTCATCAGTTCCCGGTCGCCCCGTCTTTCCTCTCCGGGCATGACCATCTTCGAGGTGCCGGGGCAAGGCGGGATGAAACTGAGAGCTGGATTGCAGGAACGGGGCATCGGTGTGGATGACCATGTCCGCGACGGACACGATGCGGTCCGGATCGCCACCCACTTCTTCAACACCCGAGCCGAGATCGACCGGACCCTCTCCGCGCTGCAAGAATTGATCCGGGCCTGAAGCCGGAAATCAGGGCAGGGGCAGGCGGACCCGCCGTCCTTCGGCCCAACTGATGTGGGCCGCTTGGCTCAGTTCCATGTAGCGAACGCCGGTTTCGAAATCGATGTACCGGACCCGCTCCCGGCCCCTCACCGCGTTGATGAATTCCTCTTCAGCTCTCCAGCCTCCGACGATCTCCGCGTCCAAGGGCATTTCGGCATAGTTGCCGCTCCGGCTGTCGCTCCACCAGAGAGTGTCCGAGAGAGCCTCGTACTTGAGTGTGCCCCGGTCGCCGTGAACGAGTAGCGTGGACTCGGGGACGTTGCCGGTGACGGCGCTGCAAAGAATGTTCCCCACGGCTCCGTTTTCGAACTCGGCCAGGACGGCGATATGGTCGGGAAGCCGGACCTGCACCGTCTCCCCCGTCTCCGGGTCCTCCTTGGAGTCGACGACGATGCGGGCCGACACATCCAACCAGGAGACGGGCCCCGCCCAGAGCACCAGCGTTTCCCACCACTGGCCCAGACTCACGTAGTTGTATCCGGCCAGCTCCAGCCGTTGTCTCCACATGATGGGGGCGGAGGGATCGGTCAGGTCGGAGAAGACGTCCCGGACCTCGACGGAGAGCATTCTCCCCAGCCCGCCGGAGTCGATGAACTCCCGGACGGCCCGGTGGTAGGGCAGGCCGAGGGGAGTGGGGACCACTTGGGCCACCAGGCCGGGGCGCTCACGCGAAGCTTGGAGCATGGTCCGGGCCTCGTCCAGGTCCATGGCCATGCGCGCCTCGCAGAGGACATGCTTTCCAGCCTCCAATGCGGCACAGGTGACCTCGCGGTGCAGGTAGGGCCAGGTGCCGATGCAGATTGCGTCCACCTCCGGGTCCTGAACCACCTCCTGCCAGGAACCACTGGTCCTGGGAATACCGAAGTCTCGAGCCACGCTTTGGGAGGACTCGAGACTCCGATTGGCCACCGTTACGACTTCCACGCCGGGGCAGGCCTGGAACCCGGGGATGTGTTTCCTGCGTGTGTTGGCGCCGGCGCCTACGAGGCCGACTCGAATGACGGAGTTCCCGTTGCTCATGTTCTTGATCTCTTCTCCAGGGGGAATTTGATTCGGTGTTCCTTCGACAACGTGTAAGGCTGCCTATTGTCTCAGAGGAGAAGATTGATTGGAAAGTGCGGAAGTGTGTCTTGCCGCCGCAGTCGAGGACCGTTACCGTTGAAATCATGGTGGACGGATTGGAAAGCCTGAGCCGAGTTTTGAAGCGGGTGGCCGTGCCTGCCATTCTGCTTTGGCCATTGGCCGGTTGCGCGGGGCCGGGCCACGAGCTTCCTTCAGACGCCAAAGTTCAAATTCCCTCGGGAATTCCCGACGGCTGGCCCTCCCCGGTAGCCACGGTCTTCGAGGGTCCGGTGCCCCAGGACCGTGTCTTTCGCGTACTGGCGGAACACCCAGATGGGCCCCTGACCCAGTTGGATCCCGAGAGCGGGATTCTGTGGCTGATGGGTGATCTGCCGGCAGCCGGAGTGCACTCGGTCGAGCCCGATCCGGGAACGGCTGAGCCAGCCTTCCGGGCGGTCTCGAATGACCAGGGTTACCTGGTCTCGGAGGGAGAACGCCCAGTGCTCTTCTACCAGTCGGAGCCTCGATCTCTGGATGGCAAATTCACGCGAGCCGGTTACGTTCACCCTCTGTATGGCCTCGATGGACGGGTGCTGACCCATGACTTCCCGGAAGACCATTTGCATCACCGAGGAATCTTCTGGGCCTGGCACCAGCTCTGGGTCGGCGGCGAACGGGCCGGAGATCCATGGCTGACCAAGGATTTCATGACCGAGGTGGAGAGCGTCCGGTTCCTGAACGGACCGCTGTTCTCGGTTCTGGAGGCGTCAGCGCGCTGGACCTCTCCGCTACAGACGGACGCGGCGGGGAAATTGGTTCCTCTGGTTCGGGAGCGGGTCCGGATCCGGGTTTTTCGATCCACTCCGGACTCTCAGGTCGTCGACTTCCACGTTCGATTCCAAGCCCTGGTGGATGGAATCCGGATCGGGGGTTCGGAAAATCCACGGGGGTATTCCGGCTTCACCGTCCGGGTCCATGCTTCTCCCGACGGCCGCATCCACGACCGGTCGGGAATCCAGGAAGGGGACCGGGTCGGCGAGTCCAGCCCCTGGGCCGACTACAGCGGGTCGTTCGGGCTGGGCGGCATGATTTCAGGCATTGGAATGCTGACCCATCCCAGTTATCCCGAGTTCCCGCCAAGATGGCTCCTGCGCCACTACGGGATGCAGAACGTCGCCTTCCCCGGCCGTCATCCCGTGGATCTTCCCCGGGGCCAGCCTCTGGACCTGCGTCACCGTCTGGTCATCCACCGGGGAGGATTCGAAGAGGCTGAGATCGCCCGGCACCAGGAGGTCTACGAAATGGTTCCGGCCCGAAGTTTCTGACCCCGGGATTCGGGTTGAGACGACGGCGGACGTGTGGCCACCCGTCACTCGGAACGATCGGACGTGTCCAACGTAGCGTGGGCTTCCAGCCGCCTCATCGCTTCGAGTTCGCGCTGCCAGATCGTTTCCATTTCCTTGACTTTGGCAGGTCGATCCTGGGTCAGGTTTCGAGCTTCGGCGCGGTCCGTCGACAGGTCGTATAACTCCCACGGGTCTCCCTTGGACGCGACCAGCTTCCAATCGCCGGCGCGAACGGCTCGATTCCCTTCATGCAGCCACCAGAGGAATTCGCGATCGATCACCTTGTCTTCGGCGAACGCGCTAAGGAGGCTTCGGCCCGGAGCCTCGGGGACAGGCTGGCCGTCCCAGGTCACCGGTTTCTCGATGCCGGCGGCGTCCAGGATCGTGGGGACGATGTCGATCACGTGACCCGGCGTGTGCCGGAGTTCGCCCCGAGCCCGAATCCCCTCAGGCCAATGCACGACCAGCGGAGTGCTGATGCCGCCTTCGTGGACCCAGGTCTTGTGCCGCCGAAACGGAGTATTCGCGGCACTGGAGAAACCGGGGCCGAGACTGAGGTACGTGGCCGCGCTGCCGGGAGGGGCCTTGGGGTCGTGACCGCCGTGGCGCACCATGATCTCGGCGCTGGCGCCGTTGTCGGAAGCGAAGAAGATGAGCGTGTTCCGGAAAGCGCCCATGGCCTTGAGTTGCTCGATCACGCGCCCGATCTCACGATCCATTCGATCCACCATCGCCGCATGGATCGCCATCTTCGTCGCCTGGAACCGCCGCTGCTCCTCCGTCAGTTCGCTCCACGGCAGCGGGCGGTTGATCTCGCCGGGCCCCAGCTTCTCGAGGGCCTCGGGAAAGTGATACGGGGGGCCGACCTCCCGCTCCAGCTCCGACAGGGTCGTGTTGACCAGACCCATCTCTTCCTGTCGCTCGAAGCGCTGCCGACGCATAACGTCCCAACCGTCCAGGTACCGGTCCCGGTACCGATCGATGTCATCGGGAAGGGCGTGCAGTGGAAAGTGAGGCGCGATGAACGCGATGTATTGAAAGAAGGGCCGATCGGGATAGGCGTCCGCGTGTTCCCGGAGGCAGTCGAGGGCGTGGTCGACGGTGGCCGCGGTGACGTAATAACCGGATTCGTCCGCGGCCGGCTCGATCGGCTCGTCGTCGACATAATTTCCCTTGGCGGTGAAGAAGTTGCCATCGTTCCTCGTGTCCAGAGAGCGATGGAAGCCGCCGTCCAGCACCAGGCCGTCGATGTGCCACTTGCCGCTGTGATAGCTGCTATACCCCAGCGGTTCGAGCAGGTGCGGCAACAAGGGTGCCCAATCGGGGCGGACGGTGACGCCGCCTCCACAGTGACCCGGTAGCACGTCCCGCCGGACCTGCTGGGCGTAGTATCCCGTCAGGAGGGCCGCCCTCGTGGGCCAGCACCGGGTCGTGTTGTAGAACTGGGTGAAGCGCAGCCCCCCGGCGGCCAGGGCATCCAGGTTGGGCGTCTCGATTTCGCCTCCGTAACACCCCAGGTCCGAATAACCCATGTCGTCAGCCAGGATCAAGATGATGTTGGGAGGCCTGACGGGAGGGATTTCGCTGGTGCAGCCCTGTCCCGCAGTCAGGAGGAACAGAAGGAATGTGATGACGACAAGACGGGTTAGCATACAAATGACTTCAATATAGTTGCCTGTCACGGTCTGAAGCACCAGGATTGGTCTTGGTATGGTCCGGTCCGAATTGTAGTTTGAAGGCTGTACGCAGGACAATCGCGCATGGATTGAAGCCGGTTCGACGGCTTCGGTGGCGATGGCGGACCAGGGGATTCGGGAGACTGGCATCGACAACCGGGATTTGAAAATGGGATTTTCTTCGGGATTTGGAATTACGAACCTGGCACTGACACTCTCGTTGACGCTTGGAGCTTTCGCCGTGTCGACGGCCGAAGCCGGCGTTCCGCTCGATTCCTATTTGGAGGGTGCGGCGCCGCCGTCAGAGATCGTCTCCGGCTTCACCCTGGCGTTTGAGGGGGATCTGGACCATGGGGTGCAATTCCAACTGGGTCCGTCACCGGCGCTCCTGGTTCGCGCCGATCTCACCTTTCCCAATGGAGGATCGACTCGCCAAGAGCGATACCTTGAAGCCTCCGGCGGTCCCCGCCGGGTGAGTTTCGGCATCGGTGCGCTGCTGGGACACGGTCCCTGGGCGCATCGGCCCCGGCAGTTCTATCCCGGGGAGTACACCCTTCGGATCTCGGGCCGGGATCCGGTTACGGAAGAGATCCTCTTCCAGACCCTGTTTCGTCTTCCGCCTCAGGAATGGATCTGGGCCGACTTGGATCGGCTCCTGTACATTGACGACGCCCAAGCGGGCCTGGATCTGAAACTGCTCCCGGGCGCCCTGGCAGACGAGCTTCCGGCGGTTGTGGACTTGGTCGAGCCTTTGACCGGTCAACGGGTTGCCGAGCCCGTTCGGATATCGCTGACCCGGCGCAACACCCGCGTGACCTTCTCCTTGGAGGATCTGCCGCCGGGAACCTATCGGGCTCGCGTCCGGTTTCTGAGGGCGGGGGAGGTGTCTGCGGACGGGGTGGCCAGAACCCTCCAACTGTTTCGAAACGGACCGGCGCCGCGCGTGGGGGATGCGGCCAAGATCGGCGATGGACCGCAACTCCTCGTGGACGACTACCTGGTGGCCGAGTCGCGCGGTCTGCGGAAAGTGTTTCACCCGGCGCGAAAAGTGACGGACGGGCCCATCCTCTCCCCCGACCGGACCTATGAAGGCCACTCCATCCTGTTGGACAACTCGGCCCGCTACAATCCCGAGGAGAATCGCTACGAGCTGACCTACCGCCACGTCAACTACGACCAGTTCCGCTACCACATGCTGGCTGTCTCCCAGGACCTTCTCACCTGGACGAAGCCGGATCTGGGCAGGGTGGAATTCGACGGCTCGCGAGCCAACAACATCCTGACCCGGATGGACGTGACCAAGCCGGGGGACCTCTTTCCCGTCTTCGCCGGCGTCTGGGACTACGCGCGCCGGGGGAACCCGGACCTGCGCCGGGCCCGGCTGTGGCTCTTCACCGGCCGGCAGACGAGTGATCGATGGGCCCTGAGCCGCGGCTACTACCTGGTGGTCTGGGACCAGGACGGGAAGAGCTACGTCTCCAGCCCGACGCCTGTGTTCGGGCTGGGACAGGGCGGCACCGAAACCATGTCCGTCTCCGGCGACACCTCGGCGGCCATGGGCTACAACGGTGCCACCGGCGAGTTCGTCGCCTACACTTCGCCGGGTCCCCCCAACCGGGGGCGCGGCCGGATCCGGTACGACAACTCCACCAAGGCCCGGACCCTGGCCCGTCACGCCACCCGGGACGGCATCAACTGGGAGGCCCGTTATATCTGGGTTCCCGAGGTTTCCGATCCCAATCTCCACAACTACGGCTTCCGGGTGCGACGGCTGGGGGACTCGTACGTGGGGTTCTTCCCCCGCTACAACGTCCGCACGCAGCACCTGGATCTGCAGCTCTGGGTGAGCCGCAACGGCATCCACTGGGAGCAGCCGGGTGGAGAACAGGCATGGCTGGCCAACGGGCCGCCGGGATCATTCGACTGGGGCGTCGTCTACATGCCCACCGGCTGGCACCGGCAGGGCGAGCGAACGCGAATTTTCTATCATGGCGGCAACTACCTCCACTTCCACGCCTGGATTCGCGAAAAGCTCTCGGGCCTGTACAGCGGCATGGGGGGGAAGGACGCGCAAGATCTCGTTACTGGCGAGGCCTTCGTGGAACGTCCCTACCTGGCGCCGCCCTCGACCAAAGGCTTCTCCTGGTCCCTGATGCCCTCGGGTTGGAGCTGGAGACGGGGAACTCATGGCACGGTAGACGATGCCAGAACCCGCTTCTGGGCGGATCTGACCGCCAACACCGGAGAGACGCCCGAGTCGTTCCTTGCCAAAAGCCCCGACTACCGGATCTGGCCCGGTCTGGCCGAATTCCGGACCAACGGTTTCGTCTCCCGGAGAGCCAAACGGGACGTGGGGGTCCTGACGACCCACCCCCTGGTCTTCCAGGGCAGGCTCCTCACGGTCAACGCCCGGGTGCCTCAAGGAGATCTGAAGGTGGAGGTGTTGGATTCCGAGGGGAATCCGCTTGAGGGATACACCCAAGCAGACTGCGTTCTCACCAGCTTCGACGGCGTCCAGGAGCCGGTCCGTTGGAAGCATCGCAGGGACCTGGAAGAGTTGGCCGGCCGTCCCGTGCGCCTGCGGTTCTACCTCCGGCAGGGAGACCTCTACGCCTTCCAGATCCACCACGCGGAACCGACCGCGGATGAATTGATCGAGCCGTTTCCCGGCTCCGAGTTCATGTCGTTCTGATTCGGAAATCCAGGACGGCCCGGAGCCGCAGGCGACCCTATCCGCTGCACAGAACCGACCCTATCCGCTGCACAGAACCGACCCTATCCGCTGCGCAGAACCTGTCCCGGTCTGGCTCCGGTCAGCCGTCCCGACTCCAGGACCGGCGTTCCGTTCACCAGGACGTGGACCATTCCCCGGCAGACCCGGTTCGGATGGAATGTCGTTCCGCAGTCGGTGAAGGTGTCGGGGTCGAAGATGGCCAGGTCGGCCCAGTGGCCCTTCCGGATCGCGCCCCGGTCGGTGATACCCAGGCGGGCGGCGGGGAATGAGGTCATGCGGCGGACGGCTTCCTGGGGAGTGAGCAGGCCCTGGTCCCGAACGAAGGTGCGGAAGAAGTACCCGGCCCAGGTGTAGGCGCCGTGAAAGGTCTCGTTCTCCAGGGGGCCGTCCGGGGCCAGCGCGATGGCGTCGGAACCGGGCATGCAGTGGGGACTGGCGAAGGGCAGGTGGAGGTCCGCTTCCTCGTAGGCGAAGCAAATGACCATGGTGGCGTGCAGGTCGTCGACCTCCGCCAGCAGGATCTCGCAGACCGTGTCGAAGATGTCCAGATTCCAGGTCTCTGCGATCTCGGCCAGGCTCTTCTGGGAGATCTCCGGCAGCGCCCGGCTGCGGAAAACAACGATGCGGTTCCAGTCTCGCTGCGCCAGCGAGACGATGATGCTGTGGTGTCCGCTCATCTCCTTGCGGATCCGGGAGTCCTTGAGCCGTTCGGCGATGGCCCCAGGGCCTCCCTCCAGGGCCCATTGGGGAAGCATGGTGCTGAGGTTGGTGGTGCCGAAGATGCGGGTGTGCTGGTCGAAGGTGACGTCCTGGCCGCGGGCGCGGGCTTTCTCCACCTGATCGAGAGCCTGCTGGACCGCCCAGCGGCTGTCCGGCGCCAGCCGGGCCACGGTGGCGATGTGCGAGATCTGCAGCGGGATCCGTCCTGCGGCCGCCGTCCGAATCGCCTCGGCGATGGTCTCTCGGGCCTCGCCTGCCCGGTTTCGGGTGTGGGTGGCGTAGAAGCCGCCCGCCTTCCGGGCCACCCGGCACAGGGCGGTTACCTCCTCTTCGCTGGCTCCCTGCTCGCAGTTGTACTCCAGCCCGGTGGAGTATCCGAACGCCCCTTCTTCCAGGGCCTGAGAGAGCAGCTTCTCCATCTGCCTCAACTCTCCCGGGTCGGCGGGGCGATCCGCCAGTCCCAGCGTGGCCAGGCGGAGGTTGCCGTTGGCGGCCAGGGTGGCGACGTTGAGAGCCGGTTGCAGTGACTCCAGGTGGTCCAGGTACTGGGCCATGGTCTTCCAGGGGATGCCCAGGGAGGACTGGTAGCCGTAGATGTTGCTGGCCGCCAACTCCACGCTCTCCACCGGCGCGCAACCATGGCCGCAGTTTCCGATCACCTCCAGGGTCACCCCCTGGCTGACGGCGCTGACCGCCCGCGGGTCCACCACCAGGGAGTAGTCGGAGTGGCTGTGGATGTCGATGAAACCGGGTGTCACGTAGAGGCCTGTGGCGTCGATCCGGGGGACGTCGGCGACGGATCCGAGGTTGCCGACATCCGTGATCCTGCCTTGGGAGACAGCCACGTCGGCGCGTCTCGGCGGGGCGCCGGTCCCGTCCAGCAGGGTTCCGTTGGCGATGATCAGTTCGGGACGCATTACCGGGTCAGAACGAGGTCAGGAGTCGGGTTTCATTCGGCACAAGGATAGATTCGATCTCCCTGCCGGTAAAGCTCCGAAGCACTTGCACGAACTGTCCCGCAAGGGAAAAATCCAAAGGCAACCAATTTTCAGGGCAGATCTTGATCCGTAGCAAATGGGGGACCGCCACGTGAGAATTACGTTACTGGGTACCGGGACTCCGACACCCTCGGTCAAGCGGGCCGGTTCGGGCTACCTGGTGGAAACCGGATCAGAAAATTTTGTGTTCGACTGCGGGCCCGGTTCCTACCGCCGTTTTCTGGAGGCGGGAAGAGTGCCGACGGAGATCACGCAACTCTTTGTAACCCATTGGCATTACGATCATTGCACCGATCTGTCCCACTACGTTCTTCAGCGTTGGGATCAGGGGGCGGGGAAGATCCCGGAGTTGAAAATTTATGGTCCCCGGCCGATTCGGCGAGTCATGGCGGCCCTGTTCGAAAAAGACGGGGTCTTCGATTCCGATCTCGAGGCCAGGACCCGGAACGAAATGAGTGTGGCGATCCATCAGGCCCGCGGCGGTGCCGGGCCGAGGGAACGTCCCCGGCCCATCATTGCCGAAGCCCAACATGGGTCCGAGTTCCGGGGTGGGGAGTGGACGGTCCGGGCCATAGAAGTTCCCCATGTCCAACCGTTTCTGCGCTGCCTGGCCTATCGATTGGACTCGCAGGAATACTCTCTGGTTTACAGTGGAGATTCAGGTCCGGCCGATCGCATGGTCTCCTTTTGCGAAGGTGCCGACGTGCTCATTCACATGTGCCACTACCTCACGGGTACGGAGTTGAACGAGGCCATGGCGAGGGGTTGCGGCAGTCCGGGAATGATTGGCGCGCTGGCCCGGGACGCAGGTGTCAAAGCAGTCGTCCTGACTCACATTACGGAACAGATCGACAAACCGGGCGTGCGGGAACAGGTCATTTCGGAGGTTTGTGAGACCTTCAAAGGAACCGTCGTATTCGGCGAAGATCTGACGGTGGTCTCCGCTGAATCGATGGGACGCGCGGGTGCTCTTTTGTGACCCGCATCTCCCACGGGGGGACTTTCACCACGGACTGACAATGCGAGGAAGCAGATGGAGGTCGACGCGGTGACGGGACTGCTGTTGGGTCTGGTTCTGTTGTTTGCCGGTTCTTGCGGGCCGGGCGCCGAACCGGGTGGGAGTCCGCCGGTGACGACGAGATTGGAAAGGCCGGCGTGGCTGGGCGAAGAGCCCATCATCATCGTGGGGGGCTGGGACGACATGCCGCGAGGGTTTCTTCACGCGGGTCAGAAGTGGAGCCGTTTCAGCGGAACCCGCTCGAATCCCTCCTCACCTTCGACCACGCGGATCAACTGACCCGAACTGACCTCCCCCAGACGCTGGGTCTTGCCGGTCGTGGGCCAGAAGATCTCGACTTCGCTGGCCGATGTGGCCCGGCCGAGACCGATGGTCTGGCGCAAGGGGTTGCCCCCGAAGCTGCCTCCGCTGTTGACGTGCCGGTAGACGGATCGGCTGGCGCCCTCTTCCACGATCTGCACCCGGATCCGGGCGCCGATGGCGGAAGCATTGGACTCCCGGCCGACCAATCTGATGGCCAGCCAATGATTGTCGGTCCCCGGGTTCTCGTAGAGGGCGTCGCTGTAGCCGTCCGCCGGAAACGCGCCCCCCATCTGCTCGAAGACATCAAGGTCGCCGTCGTTGTCCAGATCGGCGAATGCGACGCCGTGACCCTTCTGAAGATGGCCGAACCCGCCCGCGATGGTCACATCGTCGAACCGTTTCCCTCCCTGGTTGAGGAACATGAGATTGGGGACGATGCTGGCGAGACTGGGATCGCCGGTTCCCAGGTAGAAGTCCAGATAGCCGTCGTTGTTCAGGTCGCCGAAGTTGGAACCCATGGGTTGCATGGGTACTCCCAGATTCCGCTCCTGGACCACGTTACGAAAGCCGCCTCGGCCGTTTCCCTCGTAAAGGCAGGCCTTTTCGAAATTCGGAGAGAGTCCGAGATGGTAGCGAGCCTGTTGACCGATATGACCCGAGTAACTGGAGACGAACAAATCCAGGTGGCCGTCGTTGTTGTAATCCCAGAACCAGACCGGGAAGCTCTCCTCCGGACTCGCCACATTCAGTTTGGCCGTGACGTCCTCGAAGGTCCCGTCTCCCCGGTTGCGGTAGAGCCGGTTCGGGTCCCGGTAGTTGGAGACGTAAAGGTCCGGATAGCGGTCTCCGTCGTAGTCTCCCCAGGCGACCCCCTTGGTGTAGTAGTAATTCTTGACGCCGGCCTGAGCCGCCACGTCCTGAAAGGTGCCGTCCCCCTGGTTCCGGAACAGTTGCCAGGGCGCCCGGTAGTCCCCAAGGGATTCGTTTCCCACGAACAGGTCCAGATCGCCGTCGTTGTCGTAGTCGGCCCAGCCCGCCGTTTGAGTCGGGTAGGAGACTGCGGCCAGTCCGGCATCGTAAGTCACGTCCTGGAAAGTCCCGTCTCCGCGGTTTCTCAGAAGTGAGTTGGGATGCTCACCCTCGGCGCCGGACCATGCCCCCCGCAGAACCAGGACGTCCACGTGCCCGTCGTTGTCATAATCGGCCTGGAGCAGGTTGAGGCCTCCCCAAATGCCCTCCAGCCCCGCTTCACGGGATACCTCCCGAAAGGTCCCGTCCGCGTTGTTGCGAAAGTAGACCATGGGGCCGATGGCGTCCCAGGTGGAGGTCAAAATGTCCAGGTATCCGTCCCCGTCGAAATCATCCACGATGGCCCCGCCGGCCAGGTTGAAGCTGTCCATTCCCAGTTTCGGGGAGATGTTGCGAAAGCGTTGAAACGGGACGCGGGCCTGAAACGCCGATTCGGGAATCCGGTAGCGGGGCGGCACGCCGTCCGGGTATTGGTCCAGCGTCATATGGGCGACGTTCAGAAGCCAGAGGGAAGGAAAGTAGTATCCGTGATCCTTTTCCGGAGACGAGCTTTCCAGCACTTCCATGAAGTATCGGATAGCCCGGGTGGACCCCTCCGGGAGGGTGTGAATCCCATCTCCCCGAAGCGGAAGTATGCAGCGCTCGGCGCCGTGCTGAACGACACAGTTCTGGGTCTCTCCCATCCGCATGTAGGCCACGCCCAGCTCGTAGATGGTCTGGTCCACCTTGGACCGCTGGAGCCGGTTGCGGAGATCGGGCAGGAGATTGTAGGCGGCCTTAAGGTGCTCGATGCCGGTCTCCTCTTCACCGAACCGGACCTCGGCGACTCCCAATTCCAGCAGCACGTTCCATCGGTTCAGATCCTTCCAATACAAGGGCGCGCCGGGGACGGAAGGGCTCTCGTCCAGTTCCTCCAACTGGCGCCGGAGATCGCGTACGACCCCCCTTCCCAAGTAGGGGTTTTTCCGATCCGTCCTGTCTGCCACTTCTCGCAGGGTCCGGAGCATGCGGCGATGTCCCGGAGACAGGTCTTTATCCACCGTTTGGTGGCCTCCTTCATGCGGTCGTACGGTTTTGGAATGGTGATGGTGGGGTTTCTTGGGATCCGATTTCTGGACCGGGAGGACAGGCTGGGGATGGCTCAGAATGATGGCTGCGACGAGAGTGGCCCGAATGGCCGCGGCAGGGAAGGCGGCGGCGTGCCTCCCCGATGGCGGCCGCATTGGTTGAATTGCAAACATGAGCTTCCCGGTTTAGCCGGGAATCTCCCAGTAGGAGCCCTGAATGCTGGTGACCCCGTCCGGTTCTTCGCCGTAGTAGATGGTGAACAGATGTCCAGGCCGGTACTCGATGGTCACCGGATAGCCCAGATTCCGGTTGGGGAAATCGCCCCGAATCAGGTATTCCCGTTCGTATTCCCAGGTCTGACCGTTGTCACGGCTTTGGCAGGCCCGAATGCCGAAGGGCGAACGGCGATGACCGTAGGTGACCAACAATCGGCCGTCCGCAAGGCGCAGCAGATGTCCGGGATAGCCGAAGATCCGGGTCTTTCGCGCGGGCGTCCAGGTCGACCCCCCGTCTGAAGACTCGCTTTGGTGAAGGTAGCGCGTGCTGCTTCGCATCATGGCTACCACCTTGCCGCTGGGGAGGGCCACCGCCGTGGGTTCGGAAATGTAGCCTTCCTCCGCCTTGGCGACGGCCACCGGCCGGGTCCAGGTCAAGCCCCCGTCCCGGGAACGCACCGCGTAGGCCGTCCGATTCAGCGGGTGGTCCGCGGTGACCATGAGGACGCTGCCGTCCTGAAGTTGAGTCACGCCCCGGGGCGTATAGCCTCCCATGTAGGGCTCGGTGGGGATCCGGACCGTTCGGTCCCAGGTCCGGCCTCCGTCGGAGCTCAAGTGGACGTAGCAGCCGCTGTTGGCCCGGGCCCAAGGATAGAGGCTCCGGTCAAAATCGGAGTCGGAAGCTGCCGGCAACCATCCCTGTTCCCGACTGGTTCTGAGCCAGATCTTCTCTCCCTGGGAGGCGAGTTTCCTCCCCTGCGCCAGGGGATACCAGAGGAACTGCCACTGGTTCAGAACCACCGTCCCGTCCTGAAGTTGGGCCAGGCCCGGACACTCCACCCCATACCAGTCCCAGTTGGGCGCGGCCTCCGGAGGGCTCCAGGTGCGGCCCTCGTCGTCGGAGCGGGAGATCAGATTGCGAAAGTGAGGATCCCCGGGAGGATGAGTGTAAGGGGTGATTCTCTGGCACTCGTTGAAGGCGGTGACCCACTCGCCGTTGGACAGCCGCACGATAGACGCGTGGGAGCAATAGGCGAAGGGATCGCGGTAGATGATGATGTCCCGGCGGTTGGGGGCCGGCTGAGTTTGGGGATTGGGCTCGCCGGGATCGCCGTTGTACTGCGCTGCGGCCGGAGCCGTCGAGAGGACCGCTGCCAAGGCGCCGCCCCGTTTCAGAAAATCTCTTCGCTGGAATGGACTCGTGTAAGACATGGCTTTTCAAAGTCTAACGCGTGTTTTCTGAGGCAGGCAACCGGTGGGCCGTGCTCAAATCGGTTTCTCAGAGAGAACGATATCGGAGTTTTTCACGAACTGGTACGGAATCTTGTACAATTCTCGGATGCCTCGCGTGACCACCTATTCCGATCTCCGCGCCCATCTCAAGAGCCACTGCGACCGGGTCGCCGAAACCGGAGACTCACTCATCATCAGGCGCCGTGGAGGCGCCGATGTGGCGCTGGTCAGCCTGGAAGAGTTGTCCGGGCTGGAAGAAACGGCTCATTTGCTACGATCTCCCGAGAACGCTCGACGGCTACTTGAGTCAATCGAAGAAGTCCGGTCCGGGAATGGTATCGTGATGACCGTTGCGGAGCTCCGAAGCAAATTCGGTCTCGATGAGTAACCGGCGAGCCGTCTTTGCGAACCATTTCCTACAGGACATGGAATATTGGACGCGTACCGACCGCAAGACCGCGATTCGTTTGCTGCGTCTCATCCGTGAGATCCTGAAGGAGCCCTTTGGCGGCATCGGCAAACCCGAACCGCTCAAGCGTGAGTTGGCCGGGTTGTGGTCACGCCGTCTGACCCGGGAACACCGCGTCGTATACGAAGTGTCGAAGAGCGAGGTCCGTTTCCTGCAGGCTCGCCACCACTACTGATCCGCGCATTCGAACTTCAACCGCTCGAGACGGTACAGACTACCGTCCGATCAGGGACTTGCGAAGTTCGGCAAGTTCCTTTTGAAGCCGCCTGACTGTCTTCACCAGCTCGGGGAATCGGTGCATCAGGATGTAGTTGCGTTTCCAGAGCGTGGTTTCCATCTCCGGTGATCCGGAGACGACGCTCCCCGCGGGAACGTCCCGCCCGATGCCGGTCTGCGCCGTCGCCACGACCCTGTCTCCGATCTTCAGATGGCCCGCCACGCCCACCTGCCCCGCCAGGGTCACGTGGTTTCCGATGGTGGTGGTCCCGGCGAGTCCGGTCTGGGACGCCAGGATGTTGTGAGATCCCAGGGTCGATCCGTGTCCGATCTGGACCAGGTTGTCGATTTTCGTCCCTTTCCCGATACGAGTCTCACCCACGGTTCCCCGGTCGACGCAGGCGTTGGCGCCCACCTCCACGTCGTCTTCCAGAATCGCCACGCCCGACTGGACCATCTTGTAGTAGCTGCCGTCGGCACGGGGAGCGAACCCGAATCCGTCGCCTCCGATGACGGCCCCGTTCTGGAGGATCACACGGTCGCCCAACCGGCAGTGTTCGCGGACCACGGCGTTGGAATGGGCCACGAAGTCGTCGCCGATGCGGGTGTGGGGGTAGATGACCACGTTTGGGTAGATCACGGCGTTGCGGCCAATACGGACTCCGTCGCCGATAACCGCGTGGGCTCCGATGGAGTGGTCCTCTCCCAGTTCGGCAGTCTCGGCGATGATGGCCGTGGGGTGGATTCCGGGGGTGACGGAAGGGGGGCTGTAGAAGAAAGGGATGGCGCGAGCGAACGCTAGATACGGATTGTCGCTGAGCAGGGTCGGAAGCCCGGTATCGGGCGCGTCCCGCGACACCACGATGGCTCCGGCTCGAGTCGACGGGATCTTCGAGTAGTACTTGGGATTGGAGACGAATGTGAGTTGGGTCGCCGCCGCCTCCTCGATGCCGGCGACCCCATCGATCTCGGTTTCAGGCGCTCCCCGGAGTTCGCAGTTCAGTTCCCGGGCGAGATCTCCAAGCTTCATTCCGGACTCCGTGGCAACCGAGGGTGCGGGTCAGATGAGAATGATAGCGTAACCGCGGGTTGATGCGTTTTACAGCGCTGGTTTCGATTCCCTCAATCAAGTGACCGCGGGATGGTCCAAGGCGACAATCAGGAGTCCCAACGAAGGATTCGGTCGACTCGAGCCGCCCGGAGCATCAGCGCCGCCGTTCTGCTCAGCCGGATACTGGGACTGGTCCGGGACCGGTTCTTGGCGCGGCTCTTCGGAGCCGGGGCCTACATGGACGCCTACAACGTGGCGTTCCGGATACCCAATCTCTTCCGCGACCTCGTCGCCGAAGGAGCGTTGAGTTCGGCGTTTGTCCCCACCTTCACGGAGATCCTTCGCAAGCAGGGCAAAGAAGAGGCGTGGCGGCTGGCCAATCTGGTGGTCAGCGCTCTGCTCTTCCTGCTGGGGCTGCTGGCGGTGGCGTTCTTCGCCCTGTCCGATTATTGGGTCTATCTGCTTGCGGCGGGATTTGCGAGCGATCCAACCAAGCTCGAGGTCACCTCCCACTTGGTTCGGATACTGTCCCCCTTCCTGATCTTCGTCTCCGTGGCCTCGATCCTGATGGGGATGCTGAACGCGCTGAATCGGTATTTCGTGCCCGCACTCGCCCCGGCGCTGTTCAATCTGGCTCTCATTTTCTTCTGCATATTCGTTGTCCCCTGGTTCGAGTACGAAGGGATCCTGGCCGTCTATGCCGTGGCTCTGGGCGCCCTGGTGGGCGGGGCTCTCCAGTGCGCAATCCAGTTCCCCCTCCTTTACCGGCGGGGATACCGATTCCGTTTGGGACTCGACTTCCGCCACCCGGCGCTACGCCGGATCGGACGGCTGGTGGCGCCGGCTCTGTTGGGAGTCAGCGCACTCCAGATCAACGTCCTGATCAACACGCAGTTGGCCTCGTGGCTGGGCGGCGACGGTCCCATCTCCTGGCTCAACTTCGCGTTCCGGATCATGTACCTGCCCATCGGACTCTGCGGAGTGGCGGTGGGCGTGGTGAATCTCCGCGAGGTTTCGGTTTCGGCCGCCCGCCAGGAGTGGGACGGGCTCAAGGCCATGGTGGCCCATTCGGTCAAGACCGTCTCGCTGATTGCTCTGCCCGCCGGTGTCGGGCTCCTGATCCTCGCCGGCCCCATCGTCCGTCTGCTCTTCGAAACCGGCGAGTTCGACGCCGTCGCCACTCAGAGGACCGCCGACGCCTTGATCTGCTACTCCTTCGGGCTGTTCGCCTACAGTTGCATCAAGGTCTACGCTCCCACTTTTTACGCCCTGGGAGACACCCGAACGCCGGTACGGAGCAGTCTGATCGCCGTCGCCACCAATCTGGCCGTGAACCTGTTCCTGATCTGGCTGCTTCCCCCCGCCTACAAGTATCTGGGGCTGGCTCTGGGGACGGCCGCTTCGGTCTGGGTGAATCTGGCTCTTCTGGTCCGTGCGTTCGGTCGCAGAGTGGGTTTGTCGGCGGAGTATCGAGTGGCTTCCACTGTGGGCAAGAACCTGGGGGCGTCACTCCTCATGGGGGTCCTGGTCGGGTTCCTGGGGATCTATCTCCAGTTGGATGTGGCTCGAAGCACATGGCTGGAGGACGCGGCGGCGCTCTTCGGATGCATCGGCGCTGGAGCTCTTTTCTATTTTGCCTGTTGCCGCCTCCTGGGCGTCGAGGAGGTCGGACACCTTTTTGCCCGACTGAGAAAATGACGGACGAGATGCGCCGGCGGGCCTTCGAGAGCTATATCAACTATCTGGTCGTGGAGCGGGGGCTCTCCCCCAACACGGTCGACGCCTATCGCCGGGACCTCTTGGAGTTCCTCGCATTTCTGGAGGAACGTAAACTGGAGTTGAACCGGGCGGAGAGGCAGGACCTGTTCGACTTTGTGCGCCGCCTGCACCAACGGCTCTCGGTCTCCTCCATCATGCGAAAGATCGTCAGTCTTCGATCCTTCTACCGTTTTCTGCTTTTGGACGGCTACGTGGAGAAGGATCCCACCGAGACCTTGGATTCACCCAAGCTCTGGAGGAGACTGCCGGTCTACCTGGAACCGGACGAGGTTGATCGCCTCCTGGAAGGTCCGGATCTCTCCACACCGTACGGCCTGCGGGACCGCACCATGCTGGAGGTTCTCTATGCCACGGGTCTGCGGGTCACGGAGCTGGTGCAGATCCGGGTCCGCGAGGTGAGCCTGGAGGCGGGCTTCTTGCGGACCATGGGAAAAGGAAGCAAGGAGCGTTTGGTTCCGCTGGGGAACGAGGCCGCTGAGTTCGTGGACGCCTATCAGCGAGAGGCCAGGCCCTATTTTCTCCACAAGCGTTTCTCGAGCCCGTTTCTTTTTCTGACCCGGCGGGGCGGGCCCATGACGCGCCAGAATTTCTGGAAATTGACCCTGAACTACGGCAAGAGGGCGGGAATCGACGGAAAGCTGAGTCCCCACGTGCTGCGTCACAGCTTTGCCACTCACCTGTTGGAAAATGGAGCCGATCTAAGGGCGGTCCAGGTGATGCTGGGGCATGCCGACATCTCCACCACCCAGATCTATACCCACGTCAGCCGGGAGCGCCTGAAGAAGGTCTACAACAAATTCCATCCCCGGGCGTGAACCCGGATTACGAACCCCATACCATGGGGGAACCACGGCGCCTCGGCGCGAAAGGAATCTGATCCATGCGAACTCTCTGCTGCCAGCCTTTGAACACCTCGCTGGGCACCTTTTTCCTGGCCGCCTCCGATCGAGGGCTGTGCCGGTTGCTCCTGCCCGGCGAAGCGGATTCACCGGGATGGTTCGACAGGCAATTCGGGGGGCCGGCGTCTCCGGGATGGAACCCGGTTCTGCGGCGCGCAACGTCGCAGTTGGGGCAGTTCCTGGCGGGAGAGAGACGGGAATTCGATCTGGAACTGGACTTGAAGGGAACGCCGTTCCAGGTTGAGGTCTGGACCCGGCTGCGATCGATCCCCTTCGGCGAGACGCGAAGCTATGCGCAGGTGGCGGCCGGGATCGGACGCCCGGGCTCCTCACGCGCGGTGGGCGCGGCGACCGGCCGCAATCCCGTTCCCGTGGTGGTGCCTTGCCACCGGGTCATCGGCTCCAATGGGCGCCTGGTGGGCTATGCGGGCGGTCTGGACCTGAAGCGGCGGTTGCTGGAGTTGGAAGGCGTCGCCGTGCCGGGTCAGGCCTCCGACAGGTAGGAGACTCAGGACAGCCCTTTCGTCAAAGTGGTGTCTGCCGACAGCGTTTCCTTCGGTCCCGCGGTGCCCACCAGTTCGGGCACGGCCAAGAGCATAGAGAGATTTCTGAACAGGGATGGTGCGGAAGCGGTCCGGAAGGAGCTATGAAGTCGTCTGGTAACGACCTTCAAAACGGCTCGGAACCCGAGGAACTGATGAAAGCTGCGGACGAGGCTCGGGTCCCGCGCTTGAGTCCCATCCTCACATTCCTGGTCCTGCAGCTGCTGGGCTTAGCGTGGCTCTTCCTCTGGTCGAAGGCCCTCGGCGGGTGACCGAAGGTCGCGCCACCGATGACGTCAATGCTTCTCTGGTCGCTCGTACTCCTCTACATCGGAGGCCTCATGGTTCTCGGGGCGGTCCTCTCCCGAAGGATTCGAGGCGTGGAGGATTTCCTGGTCGCGGGCCGGAGGGCGAACCGGTGGATGATCAGCCTCTCCATTCTGGCCACCTGGGTCGGTGTCGGCACCTTCGTCAGCGGCGCGGGGGGCGCCTACGACCTCGGGATCTCATTCTATTGGATCCATTTTTCCTACATGGGAGCCACCGCTTGGCTGGGCCTCTACATCATTCCCAAGGTCCGGCGGACCGGCGTTCTGACCGTGCCGCAGTTGATCGACAGGCTCTTCGGCGCCAGGCACAAGATGGTGACGTTGATACTGGTGTTCATTGGGGACATGGGTGCGATTGCCGGAACCAACCTTGCCAGCGTGATCCTGATTTCTTTCTTTCTGGGCATTGGATTTGTTCCGGCGCTGATGATGGTCCTGGGGGTCACGATCGTCTACGTCCTACTGGGGGGGCAGTGGGCGGTCCTCTGGACCGACTCCATCCAGGCCCTCATGCTGACCGCAACGGGTATTGCGATCTTCGTCATCGGGGTGGCAAAGCTCGGGGGCTGGACCGCGTTCGTGGGCCAGCTACCCCCAGAGATGGTCTCAGTCACCGGGACGCTGGAATTCGGCACGATGGCAGGCTGGGTGGTCGAGGGAATCGTGATCGCCATGGTCTACCACGCCCTGTTCGTCCGTGGTCTGTCGGCCAAGAGCACCCGGGAGGCACAGCTTGGCTTCTTGTACGGCGGCATACTGTGCACCTTCTTTTACATCCTTCCTCACGCTTTGGGCCTCTTGGGCAGGGCCACCTTTGGAGTCGGAACGGAGCCCAACCACGTTTTCGTCCGTCTCATGTCTGAGGGACTGCCGGTCTTGCTGGTGAGCTTCGTGCTGTCCGGCGCCATCGCCGGCGCCATGTCCACGCTGGACAGCGCCCTGATGTCGGTGGCCTCCTATCTGACCATCGACCTGTACCAGCGCCATATCAAGCCGGCCGCGACCGAGGGCGAAATGGTGACCGCGGCGCGCGTCGCGGTGGCGGGATGTGCGATTCTGGGGGGCTTGTTCGCCTATGCCCTGCCCATGACGATCGAAGTCTTCCTGGTGGGCCAGCGAGTTCTGGGCTCGGCGCTTGCCCCCGTCCTGGTCGGCTTGATGTTCCACAGGCCGCTACGGCGAATGCCCGCGACCGTACTGTCCGCCATGGTCATCGGCGCAGGTGTGACCATTCTATTCACTTGGTTGGGTCAGCAAAGCGCCGGCGAGATCAGAGGGATCGCCTATGTCTGGCAGTGGCATCCCTGTATTCCCGGGACGGCCGCGACGGTACTTGCCCTGTTGGTTGGAGCAAGGATGGAAAGACGTCCCGGTCAAGGCGGAACTGTCTGATCCAGGACCGTCGGGAGCGGTATTTCTCCCCGCGCTCACGCTTCCTGTCCGCGCTCAACTTGAGCAGCCACCCGGAAGAGCAGGCTCTCGCGGAAACGCCGGGCGATGAGTTGCAGGCCTATGGGCAGGCCATTGTTTCCAAACCCGCAGGGAACCGACAGAGCCGGAAAGCCCGTGACGTTCAGGGGGCAGGTGTTGCGGTTCATTTCAATCGAACCTCTTCCTTCCCAGGACCCGGTCCGCCTCGACTGAGTCAACTTGACGGCCTTCAGGGGAGTGGTGGGGGTGATCAAGACGTCATAGGCTTCAAACAGTTCATCCAGCTTCTGCGTCATGGCGTGCCTCAGGTTCTGGGCTTTGGAAAAATAGACGCTGCAATACTCGCGCCTGAGGTATTTCCCCATGACCATCCAGACTTTGAGGAGGGGAGGGAATCCGTCGCTGCCGGCTCTGCGAGCCTTGCCGAAAGCCTCCTGCCAATCCGGGTCGCACAGGCCCCCCCTCCAATAGCCTTCCAGATTCGACTCGACCATGGCCGACAGCGAATGCCCGATGATCGCCAATAGAACCGGCCAGGCGTCCGGCCACCAGGGGATGGAGACTTCTTCGACCGAGGCGCCGCAGCCCCGCAGTTTTCCCGCTGTTTCCCAGACCGCATGGCCGACGTCATGCTCGGACTGATCCCATTCCATCGATTCTTTGATGACTCCCAGCCGGAGACGGGAGACATCCTCTTGCAAGGCCTCGCTGTATTTCTCGATGTGAATGGGCCCCCGAACCCATTGCGGGTCTCTGGGATCCTCTCCCGCGATGGCTTCCAGGGTCAGCGCCACCTCCTGCACCGACCTGGCCATGGGGCAGACCTCGTCCAGGGTGTGGTCAAGATAGGAAAGACCGAAGGCCGGAACCAGTCCATGGGTGGGCTTGATGCCGACCACTCCACACCAGGAGGCCGGAATACGCGCACTGCCTCCCTCGTCGACGCCCAAGGCAATATCGACCTCACCGGCCGCGAGGGCTGCTCCGCTGCCGCCCGAAGACCCGCCGGCGGAGTACTCCATGTCGTGTGGGTTGCGGACAGGGCCGAAGTCGCTGGTCTCGTTGGTGCCGCCCATCCCGAAACTATCCATGTTCAACTTGCCGACAATGGTCGCGCCGGCGTCCAAGAGGCGCTCGGTGACAGTGGCGTCGACGCCGGGGACGTACTCGGCAAGGAGGCGCGAGCCGTTGGTCATGGGAACACCGGCCACCCTGATGTTGTCTTTGAGTCCAACAGTCTTCCCGGCCAGCCTCCCTTTGGGCGCACCCGTCACCAGGCATTTGCGAATGAAGACGTTGCAGGGGTCCTCATCGGGTGACGGGCGGTAGCCTCTATTCCGTTCGTGGTATCTGACC
This sequence comes from Acidobacteriota bacterium, assembly GCA_965231825.1. Taxonomy (GTDB): domain Bacteria; phylum Acidobacteriota; class UBA6911; order RPQK01; family JAJDTT01; genus JAJDTT01. The sequence goes on from OZ246889.1 coordinate 2,707,857, forward strand.
TGCAACCGGGCGGCCGGCAGATCATCGAGGCGACCCACGTCCACAAGCATTCCATCCATGAGGGACCCGAGGTCGGAAGCCTCTCGTTCGGACAGGTTGATGTATTCCCTGGCGGCCAGAGATCGAATCTCTTCCACCGAGGGTCTTCTGATTTGTTCAGACGGTCGTTTCACACGTCGCATTTGCGCTCTGGAGTGCTATGCCTGCCTCCAGCGCGGCGCCGGTGAGCAGAAGGACGGTCAGCGGGATTGGGGCGGATGGCAATCGGCACTTGTTCACCGTGGGATTCTCCTGGGCAGTGTGGAGACTAACAATTTCAACTCATTCTAGCCCCTTCACATGCTGCCCGGAAACCAGTCGGGTGATGGAAAACTGGGCGGTCCAGCCGAAACCGAGAGCCCGGAAGGCGCAGCGCCTGTTGGAGACCCACTTCAATTCCTGTTCTGGGACAGCCTCTTGGCAATGGATTCCTTTGTTCAGTCCTGGTATAACTACAAATTGTAGTTATACCAGGACAATGGAATTTGAGTGGGATGAGGCCAAGAATCAAACCAACAAAGGACGAGAACATCGACTTCAGCGAAATCCCCGAGTTGGACGAAACCTTCTGGCAGCAGGCGAAACTCATTGAGCCTGATCTTACGGAGCAGATCACCTTACGCGTCAAACGCTCGGTGTTGACCTATTTCAGAGCTTCGGGCAAGGGCTACCAGACACGGATCAACCGTGTACTGGAAAGTTACGTGCGGGCACAGAGAGAGTCCAGATAGCATTCTTCGAAGCGCTGTGTCCGGCCCGAGCAGGGCGGGCCACGCCGCCGCGTGAGGCGTCTGCTTGGCTTCGCCGTTCCAGGTCACGCCTCCGCAAAGTAGAGGACTCGGGACCCTGAGGGCAGCTCCTGGCGCCGGTGGGCCCGGAAGCACTTCCCCAGGCACTCCTCGAAGTAGTCCATCCGGTAATCGGTGTACTGATCGTCCTTGTTCCGCAGCAGCATCTTGACCATGGGGTCGTCCCGCCGCACGAATTCGATGACCAGAGAGCCGCCCAGCCCCGCGAGCCATTCCACGAACTCGGGCAGGGGGATGTTGGCGTCGATGACCATGTGGTGGATCAGAGCCAGGCAGAGGACCAGTTCAGGGGAACCTCGCCGGATCAGGGAGGTCCGCTCCCGGCCACGCCACCCCAGTGACGGCGAGGGGTCGGCCAGGTTGACCACCAGCGGCAGTATGTTGGCGGGCCCCTCCCGGCGCAGGCCCCGGTAGAGGAGGTCCACCGAGGCCGAGTCCCGCTCCATGGCCAGGACGTAATCGGAGCCGGCGGCGGCCAGTCGCGAGTAGTCGCCCGTGTTGGCGCCCAGGTCCCAGGTCGTTTTCCATCGCCTTCGACCCACCGCCCAGCGGACGAATTCCCGTTTGGACTCCCGGTCGGGCTTCGAATAGCTGTTGTCCCCAGCGTATCCGGTCCACTGGGAGGCCGGGGGAGTCCATCTCAGTCGGGAGACCAGCCGGGCCAGGCGGCTGACATTGGAGAGGATCGCCTTCCGGTTGAAACCGGCGTCCTTGAGAAGCTGGCTGGCGCTCTCCTTGCGCGCGCCGTATTTTTCCTGGAAACGGCTCTGGAGCCAGACGTGGAGGAGGACTCCGGAGCGGAACCAGTCCAAGCCCGAAAGCAGGTCGCGGCATTCCCGGGGCGAGATTCCTTCCAGACTTCCTCTCAGCCAGTGTTGGAACGGCAGGCTTCGATAGGCCTGCAACATCAGCGGGTACAAGTAGAGGCTGCAGAATTGCCGGTATCCTGTCCAGGCTCCTCCCGGCGGCAGTGGTTCAAAGGAGGGAATGTCGATGAAGACGGGCCGGCTCCCGTTCCATTGAACGTTGTAAGGGGTGGCGTCCTTGAGGATCATCCCTTCCGCCAGAGACTCGGAGATCAGCCGGAGCTGCAGCAGAGCGGCGTCCTTCAACATCCGGAACGGCCACTCGTAGGGATAGGAGACATAGGGGACGGTCTCGTGATGCAGAATCCCTGCCCAGTCTCCGGGCGGCAAATCCGTGGACGCCAATTCGGCGGCCTCCACGCGGCGGGTCCTGACGATCAGGCCCTCCTCCACCAGCCGGGGAAAGAATCGGGTTTTCTCCAACCGTTCCCAAACTTTGATGGCTTGCCCGCTCAGGGCGCGATAGACGGCCCCGTCCCGGTAGAAGACGCGGCCATGGCGATCGCGGAACGATCCAGGCTCACTTCGGACTTCAGACATCGGAAAGGAACGATTTTCGTCGGACTGGGACGTTCGAGATCCGTTATTCCGTCTTTCGGCCGGTTCGCTCCAGGGATGCGGCGCCCTTCTCCAGAGCGGCGGACCGGACTCCAAGAGCAGACTTGATCCGGTGCCAGACGACTTTTCCCAAGACAGCCACACCGGCGATTCCGCCCAGCAACAGTTGGAGAAAGAGACTTCCCGAACCAGGGTCGAGGTAAGCCAGAGGTGTCCAGATCATGATCTTGCCCTTCGCGGCCCCGTCCGGATGGTTTCCGGGCGAATTTCCAATCCGCGCGATTGTAGCAGAGGGCGGAGAGAAAATGAGGAAAGAGTAAAGAGAAAGTAAAGAAAACATGGCTTTTCGACCGGTGGCCGGCCGGACCTGGCGCCACGGCGAGTTTCGGCATGGGCTGCTAGAATACGATCGTCATGAAGACGCCTGAGAGCATCTTGGACGTGGTGTATCGGGGAAAGCGGCTGGAGCCGTCCGACGCTCTCATCCTATTGAAGTCCGGCGAACTTCAGCAGTTGGGTCAGGCCGCCGACTGGATGCGCCGCCGGCTTCACCCGGACGGGGTGGTTTCCTTCCTCGTGGACCGGAACGTCAACTACACCAACGTTTGCGTCGCCCGGTGCACCTTCTGCAACTTCTACCGCCGGCCCGGCCACGACGAGGGCTATGTCCTGGCCAATGAGACCATTTTCAGGAAGATCGAGGAGACCTTGGCGCTGGGCGGAACCGGAATCTTGATGCAGGGGGGCATGCACCCCGAGCTCAAGATCGACTACTACGAGGAACTGCTCAGCTCCATACGGGACCGCTACCCCGCCATCCACCTTCACTGTTTTTCGCCTCCGGAGATCGTCGTCCTGGCCCGGCTCAGCCGGCTCTCGCTCCGGGAATCGATTCGAAGGCTGAAGGCGGCAGGACTCCAATCCATTCCCGGCGGCGGCGCCGAGATCCTGACCGAGAGGATGCGCCGGGAGATCAGTCCCGGCAAGTGCACCGCCCGGCAGTGGCTGGAGGTGATGCGCATCGGCCACCAGGAGGGCCTGCCCACGACCGCCACCATGATGATCGGAGGTGGCGAATCCCTCCAGGAGCGGATCGAACACTTGGAGGCCCTCCGCAGTCTTCAGGATGAAACGGGAGGTTTCGTAGCCTTCATCCCATGGAACGTCCAGCTGGACGGGACCCCCATGCAGGAGTCCGTCCGGCGCGAAGTGCCGGCGGTGGAGTACCTGACTCTGCTGGCGGTCGCGCGGATCTATCTGGACAACATCCTCAATCTCCAGGTCTCCTGGTTGACCCAGGGGCTGCAGGTGGGCCAGATCGCGCTCCACTTCGGCGCCAATGACGTGGGCAGCATCATGATCGAGGAGAACGTGATCAGCACTGCCGGCGCCCACTACTCGGCTCGGCGCTCGGACCTGGTTCAGTTGATCCTCGACGCCGGCTTCATTCCCGCTCAGAGAAACTCCGTCTACAGCACCTTCAAGAAAATCGCCTGAATCCGGGCGCCTGCCCGGCTTCTCACTCCCATCGCCTTGACTCCAGAGGAGAAATTTGCATAAAATTGCATTCTTCCTGGAAATGAATAAGAAACTGAGACAGGATGCCATCGTCCGAATCCTGGAAACCGAGACCGTTTCCAGCCAGAAGTCTTTGAGAAACGCTTTAATGGACAAAGGTTTGCGTGTGACCCAGGCGACACTCTCCAGGGATCTGAAGGAACTGGGCGTGATCAAGACCGTGGACGATGAGGGTGGGTATAAATATGCGTTCCGGGAGAATCGACGCGTCCCGTTTTTTCGGAGTTGCGAGGTCAGCGGCAATCTCCTCGTGGTGCGCACCGATGCCGGGATGGCTGCGGCAGTCGCCTACCGGATCGACGAGATGGGACTGGCGGGGATCCTGGGCACCGTGGCGGGAGAGGACACTCTCCTGGCCGTCGTCGCCGACGGCCACGACGCCCGTCAGGTGAAACGCGAGTTGGGAGCTCGAGGTGGAAGTCCCGGCTGGCGGCGAGACCGGTGAAACAGTAAGAAACGGAAAGGGTCAAGCTGGTGAAAGAGGTAAAGAAGATCGTCCTGGCCTATTCTGGTGGATTGGATACGTCCGCCATGCTCCATTGGCTGAAGGCGAGGTACGGATGTCCGGTTCTGGCTTACCTGGCAGACGTGGGACAGGGGGAGGACCTGGAGGAGATCCGGGAAAAAGCGCGCCGAACCGGTGCGGACGAGGTGGTGATCTCGGACCTGAGGCGCTCCTTTGTCGAAGAGTTCGTCTTTCCTGCAGTCCAGGCGCACGCCGTCTACGAAGGAGAGTACCTGTTGGGAACCTCGTTGGCCCGGCCCGTGATCGCTCGAGAGCAGGTTCGGGTCGCACAGGAATGGGGAGCCGACTGCGTCGCTCACGGCGCCACCGGCAAGGGCAACGACCAGGTCCGGTTCGAGTTGACTTACCAGGCCCTGGCCCCGGGCATTCGCGTCCTGGCTCCTTGGCGCACTTGGGAGTTTCGTGGCCGCCGGGACCTGATCCGCTATTCGCGGGAAAATGGGATCCCCATCACGTCGACGGAGGAGAAGCCGTACAGCATCGACCAGAACCTGATGCACACCTCATACGAGGGAGGCATCCTGGAAGATCCGTGGAACGAGCCGCCTGAGGACATCTTCCTGAGAACCGTGGCGGTGAGAGAAGCTCCCGACATGTCCCAGGACCTGGTCATCGGCTTCCACCAGGGAGTCCCCGTCCGTCTGGACGACCGGGAACTGGGTCCGATCCGGATGCTGGAGGAGTTGAACCGGTTGGGGGGCGGCCATGGGATCGGCCGCGTCGACCTGGTGGAGAACCGCATGGTGGGAATGAAGTCCCGGGGAGTCTACGAGACGCCGGGGGCGACGATTCTTCACAAGGCCCATCGGGCTCTCGAGTCGTTGACGTTGGATCGGGAAGCGGCGCACTTGAAGCAGGAGTTCTCGAGCCGCATGGCCACCCTGATCTACAACGGTTTCTGGTTTTCGCCTGAAATGAAGATGCTTCTCGGCCTGGTCCAAGAAACTCAGCAGCGGGTCACGGGGGAGGTCAAGGTCCGGCTCTACAAGGGAAACTGCACCCTGTTGGGGCGCCGGTCTCCCTTGAGCCTCTACGATCCGGAATACGCGACCTTCGAGTCCGACGAGGTCTACAGCCAGGCGGACGCCGAAGGGTTTATCCGCCTCAACGGGCTCCGTCTCCGGATCGCCTCTCTGCGGGATGACCGGACACGCCGGGGACGGGAACCGGTCGCGGCCGGATCCTGAGGATCGGAGGAAGAGGCAAGACCATGACCCGATCCCCCTGGGCAGGCCGTTTCACGGAAGATCCGGACCAAGCGGTCCAGGACTACACCCGGTCTCTTCATGTGGACCGGCGATTGGCCCTTTATGACATCCAGGGCAGCCGGGCCCACGTCAGGATGCTGTTCCGGCAGGGAATTCTCAGCCGCCGGGACCGGGACCGGATCCTGCAGGGACTGGACCAGGTTCAGGAGGAGATCCGCACTGGACGGTTTCCGTACCGGGACGAGTTGGAAGACATCCACATGAACATCGAGGTCCGGCTGTGCGAGTTGGTCGGCGAGGAGGGACGCCGGCTGCACACGGGGCGAAGCCGGAACGACCAGGTGGCCGTGGATCTGAAGCTGTTCTGCCTGGACGTAGCGCTGGGATGGCAGGAGATGATTCGGCGGGCTCAGGAGACGCTCCTGTCCCGGACCCGGAAGCTGGAGCGGGACCTCTTTCCGGGTTGGACGCACCTCCAGGCGGCCCAGCCCATCTCCTGGGCGCACTATCTTCTGGCCTATTGCGAGATGTTCGACCGGGACCACGAGAGGCTGGCCGGCTACCGGCGCCTCCACAGCGTCAGTCCCCTCGGCGCCGGCGCACTGGCCGGCAGCACCTTGCCTCTGGACCCGGGCCAGACCGCCCGGGAGCTGGGATTCGCCTCCAGCTTCGGAAACAGCTACGACGTGGTGGGAGACCGCGATTTCCTGCTGGAACTGCTGCAGATCGCCACCCAGATCATGCTGCACGCCAGCCGCATGGCCGAGGACCTGATCTATTTTTCCAGCACACCGGTGGGGTGGGTGGAGCTTCCCGAGTCCCTTTGCACCGGCAGCAGCATGATGCCTCAGAAGAAGAACCCGGATCTTTTGGAACTGTGCCGGGGCAAGACGGCCTCGGTTCTTGGCCACGCAACGGCTCTGGCGACGCTCCTGAAGGGGTTGCCCAGTTCCTACCATCGCGATCTGCAGCAGGACAAGGAACACCTCTTCCCAGCCGTGGACACGGTGGGAGAGACGCTGGAGATATTGAGGCTGGTGGTGAGCCGGATGCGGGTGGTTTCGCGCCGGACCGGTCCGGCGCTGGAACGGGGGTTCCTCACGGCCACCGACTTGGCGGAACACCTGGTGTCCCGCGGGGTTCCGTTCCGAACCGCGCACGAACAAGTGGGGCGAATGGTGGCTTACTGCGTGAAGCATGACCTGACGTTGCGGCAACTCTCGTTGCGGGAGATCCGCAAGCTGGCTCCCCAGTGCGGTTCGGACGTCCAGGGGGTATTGAAGCCCGAGGGCGCTCTCGATCACAAGTTTCACTCGGGGAGCACCGGAATGGCCTCCATACGCCAACAGATCGCCCGCTGGGAGGAACGGCTCCGGGCCCGGGAGAACGGAAATATTCCAAGGGAGGAACAGCCATGAGGGACTTCATCTCTCTGGCGCACCTGAGCCCCAGGCAGTGGACCCAGCTCCTGCATCTGAGCCGGGAGGTCAAGTCGCGCCCGTCCAATTTCAGGCGCATGATTCCGGGGAAGAGCATCGTCCTGATCTTCGAGAAGCCGTCGCTGCGAACCCGGCTGACTTTCGAGCTGGGCATCCAGCAATTGGGAGGCGATGCCGTCTATCTCGACTATCAGGAGGCCAATCTGGGAGAGCGGGAGGCGCTGCGGGACGTGGCCAAAAACCTGGAGCGCTGGTTCGATTGCCTGGTGGCACGTACCTTCTCCCACCAGGTGCTGATCCAGCTCTCGGAGTATGCCGGTTGCTCGGTGATCAACGCCCTCACCGATGAGGAACATCCGTGCCAGGCCTTGGCCGACATTTTCACCCTGATGGAAAAGTGGTCGAGCGTGAAAGGCCGGACCCTGGCCTACATCGGCGATGGGAACAACGTCTGCGGGTCCCTGGTTCATGCGGCCGCCCTCTCGGGCATGTGTTTCACGGCCGTGACGCCCTCGGGCCGGCAGCCCTACCCGGGTTGGGAAGAGGATTTTCGGAAACTGTCCACCAACGCTCGCGCCACCTGCCGATGGAGCGATTCCCCGGACGATATCCGGGGCGCCGATGCCGTCTATACCGACACCTGGGTCAGCATGGGACAGGAAGGCGAGGCGCAGGAGAGACTGGCCGAATTCCGTCCCTATCAGGTGACCCCTGAATTGATGGCGCGGACCGGCAAGGATTCTTTCTTCATGCACTGCCTTCCGGCACACCGGAACCAGGAGGTGACCGACGCGGTCATTGACGCTCCCTATTCGCTGGTGTTCGAGCAGGCGGAGAACCGGCTCCACGTCCAGAAGGCGCTGCTGATGTGGTTGCTGGCCCCGAAGGAGGTGGATCGGTACCTCCACCTGGAAAAATGGGCGGCCTGGAAATAGGTTTGAATCAAAGGAGTGAAGATCGATGAACGACGTCGAGCCCGTTTCATCCAATCCTGAGCCGATGCCGCTTCTTCAACGCGTGACCGGTGTCTTTCACCAGCCTCGGGCCGTGATGGCCGCGGTGGCCGAAAATCCCACCTGGGTGGGGCCGTTGCTCTTGCTGTTGGCGTTGGGAGTGTTGACCGCATTCCTGATCCCCGAGGAGGTGGTGGAACAATCGACTCGCAAGATGCTCTCCAAATTGCCGGGAATGGGTGGCGCGGCCGCCGCTGAACTGGACTCTCACGACTTCAGCCCGACCAGCGTGAGGAATCTCCTTTCCGGGGCCGTTGGAATGACTGTCGTCGTGTTGCTCACAACTCTTTGGGCCCTGCTCCTGTTTCGAGGCATATTGGGGGGCGAAGGCCGTTTCAAGCAATATTTCTCCATGGCTCTGATCGCCGGCTTCATCGTCTACGCCGGTGCACTGGTCAGCATTCCGCTTCAGATTCGATCGAACGATCTCTTTGCGACCCTCAGCGTGGGAACGCTTCTGCCATTCCTGGACGAAGGGTTCTTTCGGACCTGGATGCACGCGATCGGCCTCTTCACCATCTGGCAGTCCGTCGTTCTGGGCATCGGCGCCACCTGCATCGACAGGGATCTGGGCCGGGTCGTCGCCACCTTGGCCTTTCTGCTTCCGTCCATCACCATCGCCATGATGGGATCCGCTGTCTGGCAGATATTTTCGTAATGGCTTGAAGGTCTCCGTCTGACGGAGCACCGGCAAGGGATCGCCCCGGCACTTTCCGAAATCAAGGTGCCGAGTCGGGCTGGATGAAAAAAGCGTAGGTGTTGGTGTCGCGGCCGTCGTAAATGATGCTGTATTGGACCATCAACTCGTTCGGCGCGCCGTTTTGCCGATTGACGATGCAATTGTGGCTGTACCCGTCAAGATGCCGGGCGTCACTGCTGACGACGATCCCCTTGCCCCAGTTGATCCCGTCGTCGGACTGGTAGAGAACGAATCGGCCTCGTCCCTCTCCGACGCTTCCCGACCGCCCGTGCAGGTAGTACTTGCCCCCCAGGTACGCCAACTCCGGATCGCGGATCTTCTGGTCCACGTAGGCCCTCTCCTGGGGGCTCCAGGTCTCTCCCTGATCCCCGCTGATGGTGTAGTAGAAATGGTATTCGTCGTGGTGAGTGTAGGCTCCGGCCAGCAAGCGGCCATCCTCCATGATGCACATGGCGCCGTACCACTTGTCGCGGTCCAGAGCCAAGGTACTCCGCCGGGTCCAGGTCTGCCCGTCGTCGGTGCTGACGTAGAGCACGTGGTGACCCGAGTTGCTGTCGAAGAGGACATAGTTGGTTCGGCCGTCGACCGCCACCGCGCACGGATACCCGGTAAAGTCGCCGTCGATGGGCGCGTACCCGGTCCAACTTGATCCGTGGTCGCGGCTGATCATGATCCCGCTGCCGGTCCGGCTGTTGTCCAGAAGGAAATGGGTCAGGAACAGGACGGCGGTGCCCTGTTCCGTGACCTGGCCCTCCTCGACCCAGACCGGATGCTCCGGATCTCGCAGGTATTGGTCGTAGGAATACTGGAATTTGTTGTATCTCTGCCAGCTCGTTGCTCCGTCGTCGCTGAAGGCATACTCACTCCAGCCGTCCAGGTTGTGGTCGCTGGCATTGGAATGGAAGGCTACGATTCGGCCGTCGGCGTACTGCATGCAGACGGGACCCCCATGGGAGTTGCGCCCCGGATCGTCGTTCTCGAAATCGACGATGACGTCGCCGAAGATCTCGTCCCCCAGGCGCGATTCCGGATCGTGATCGTAGACGAGAGCACTTTCGATCCGGTCATACGGCTTCAAACTGTCCACCAGGATCTCGTCGCTCCACTGAATGTTGCTGTCGGTCTCGGTGATCCCGACGGCGATGACGGAGGCGTGGAAATCGCTTTGTCCCTCCGGAACCTGCAGACACAACTCGATGATGGTGGGCTCGCTGAAATCCCAGGGAAACCGGGGTTCGTGCCGTCCGGAGACGGGCAGTCCGCCAGGTTCACCGACGAGGTTCCCGTCCAGGTCGAAGGATCGGTAGCGTAGTTCGGTGCCGGGTGGCGCGGCTTGTCCCGGCTCTCCCGCCACCACGGCGAAACCCACGTCCCGGCCGGATCCGAAGACTCCGGTCAGGACTCGGCAGTCGCCGTCGGAAAGCCACTCCTCGGGCCGCTGACCCGCAACGGAAAAGATCTCGTCGATCTCTCCGGTGGATTCGTGTTCCAGCAGATACCGGCCTTGAACGTCCAGTGAGTCGGAGGAGCAGGGAGCCCTGGTGAAGACTGAAACCGCTCCGACCGCCAATTCCGCCGGATCGGCCGGAGTCAGCGTAAAGATTCGGGCTCCCCCCGCGGGCAGATTCGTCCGGATGAAATTCCCCTCCGCCGCCCGGCCGTTGAATAGGGCTTCCGGAGCCTGGGAGGAGCCTTGGTGAAAGAGGAGCGCCAAGTCACATGCACGCCCAACCGGCCCCGCGTTGGTGACGACGATCTCGGTCCGGGAGATATTCTGTCCCAAGGGTCCCATCACGACCTGGGGCAGAGTCGCCGCCGTCGTGCATCCGGCATCGTCCCAGATGGATCGGCAGTAGGGCGTGTCCACGTTGAAGTCTGGTCCGACCAGGGTTTCTTGCCCCGGTGTCCACGCCCGGGCACTGGCGGAGAAACGAGAATCCGAGTCCTTCCGGATGCTTTCACCAGCGGTGATTCCGGAAATAGCGGCGGTCCACACGGCAAGCATCAGTATCCACTGGCGCATCGGTCCAGCATAGACTTCGCAAAGCCTCGTGGACAAGGCGTTCTCCTCCCCCGCCCGCGTTGACACTCGGAGCGCCCCTGTGCTAATTTTTGCCGTCTCCGGCGGTCACCCGACAAATCTCCAACAACGAGGACGAGTGCATGGCGCCAAAGAGTCGACACCTGTTTAGCTCGGAATCGGTCACCGAGGGGCATCCCGACAAGATTGCGGACCAGGTTTCCGATGGTGTTCTGGACGCGGTCCTGACGGAAGACCCACAGGGACGGGTGGCCTGTGAGACTCTGGTGACGACCGGACTGGTGGTCATCGCCGGAGAAGTGACCACGACCTGTACTCCCGACTATCCCGGGATCGCCCGCCAGGTCATTCGAGACGTAGGGTATACGCGCGCCAAGTACGGGTTCGACTGCGACACCTGCGGCGTGATCTGCTCCGTGGACCGGCAGTCGCCCGATATCGCCATGGGCGTGGACACTGGCGGCGCGGGCGACCAGGGACTCATGTTCGGTTATGCCTGCACCGAAACCCCTCAACTGATGCCGCTGCCCATCATGCTGGCCCACGCGCTCACCCGCCGCCTGTCCGAATGCCGCCGGCAGGGGATCCTGAACTGGCTGCGCCCCGACGGAAAGTCTCAGGTGACGGTGGAGTACGACGGGACGAAACCGGTCCGCGTCGACACTGTGGTGGCCTCGACTCAGCACAGCCCGGACATATCCTACGAGGATCTGTGTGATGCCATCCGGGAACAGGTCATCCGCGCGGTGGTTCCCGCCGGGCTCATGGACGGGGAGACCACGATCCACATCAATCCCACGGGGCGGTTCGTGACGGGCGGACCTCAGGGAGACTGCGGCGTGACGGGCCGGAAAATCATTGTCGACACCTACGGCGGCATGGGAGGCCACGGCGGAGGCGCTTTCTCCGGAAAGGATCCGTCCAAGGTCGACCGTTCCGCCTCCTACATGGCCCGCTACATCGCCAAGAATTGTGTCGCCGCTGGACTTGCCGAGCGCTTGAAGGTCCAACTGGCCTACGCTATCGGAGTGTCCGAACCGGTCTCCGTCGCCGTGGACGCGGAAGGGACCGAAGCCGTGGACGAGGAGACCATCGGTAAGCTGGTTCGGGAGCACTTCCGTCTGACCCCCAGGGACATCATCGAGACCCTGCAGCTCCGGCGCCCCATCTTTCGGCGGACGGCCGCCTTCGGGCACTTCGGCCGGGAGGAAGAGGGCTTCGCCTGGGAACGGACCGACCGGGCCGACTCCCTGCGACAAGCCGCCGGACTCTGACGCCTTGCCCGCAACGTCTTCTCACTCTTGAGGAACTGGGAGGGGCGGCGAGCCGAAGAGGGCACCGACACAACACAAGGGGTGCCCCTACGAACGTCTCTCCGGTAAACTGTACCCACCGTGAGAGAGTCTGCCGAACTGGCCGGAGCCATCGAGAAAATCCTGGAAAGCGGCCGCGACGCCGTCCTGGCTACCGTCATCGAGATCACCGGCTCCGCATACCGCCGGCAGGGAGCCAAGCTCGTTATCGGCTCCGACGGCGACTTCCGGGGAATGATCTCGGGAGGCTGCCTCGAACCGGAAGTCGCGCGGGCGGCAAGCCGGGTCTTCAAAACGGGGCAGGCGATGACGGAGGTGTTCGATCTCATGGAGGACGCGATCTGGGGATTGAGATTGGGCTGCGGAGGAGTCGTCCGGGTCCTGCTGGAACCCATCGGCCGGGACCCGGTCTGGGAGCGTTGGCTGAGCGCCCTGAAGAATGGCGAGAGGTCGGTTCGGGCGGTCGTTTGCGAAACGGACCCGAATCCCGAGTCCCTGGGGCGTTGGCTTTTTGTCGCTCCCGGCGAGTCGCCGGCGGGTCCCCTGGCCAAGAAAGCGTTGGGCCGGGAAGTGATCCCGGCAGTCCGCGAGATGCTGGGCCGCCCTCTACCGCAGTCCAGGGTTTACACCTCCGGAAACACCCGTGTCTTTCTGGACGTCAATCGCCCCCCCTTGGAGCTGGTCGTTTTCGGAGCCGGCATGGACGCGGTGCCCGTGGTCCGGTTGGCGCTGAGTCTGGGTTTTTCCGTGAACGTCGTCGATCCCCGGCCCTCCTTGAACCGGCCGGAGCGTTTCCCGGGAGCACGGACCACGATCGCCCATCCCACGGAATTCCCGGAGAAGGTGGCGATGCCGGTTGGCAGCTACGCTCTGATCATGAACCACCAGTTGGACCGGGACGGCGCCGGGATCCGCTATGCCGTGGAGAACAAAGCCCTCTACGTGGGTGTGCTTGGACCCCGTCCCAGGTTCCGGAAGCTCATGGATGAGTTGGCCGACGAGGGTTTTGACCTCGATGCGGCGGCCCGGGATCGGATTCACAACCCCGTGGGCCTGGACATCGGAGCCGAAGGCCCCGAGCAGATCGCCGTCAGCATCCTGGCGGAGATCCTGGCCGTCCACAATGGATTCGGCGGGGGTTTCCTGGCGGCACGATCCGGGGGAATCCACGAAGTTTTCCGTACGCCGTAACCCGGCGTCGGGGGGATGGAGCGGGACTCCCGGCGCACGCGGCTACTGGATCCAGTAATCGTCCTTTCGGTTGCGCCTCTTCTCGTCGAGCACCCGGAATCGGCTGCGCAGTCGCTTCAGTCTCCACCGATGGTACGCCTGGCGCACGGCTCCGAGTGAGAGCCAGCGCTTCAGATAGAGGAAGGCGAAGATCATGCCACCCAGGTGCGCGACGTGGGCGATGGTGCTGCCCGGCGAATCGAGGGCCGAAAGGAAGGCGAGCAGCCCTATCCCGGCGACGAAGTACTTCACCTTGACCGGTAGCAGGAAATAGAGATAGACGCGCCGCTCGGGGAACATCATTCCGTAGGCCATCAGGATTCCGTAGATCGACCCGCTGGCTCCGATGGTAGGGATCGTTCCCGTCGGGTCCGCAACGACCGACAGCAGTCCGGCTCCAATTCCAGTAATCATGAAGAATCGCAGAAACTGCCGGTGGCCCCAGTACCGTTCCAGCTCGCGGCCGAACATCCACAGCGTGAACATGTTCCAGAACAGATGCCAGAAGTCCGCATGGAGAAACAGGTAGGTGCCCAGTTGCCAGATGCGGAGTTCTGTCAGGACCGCTATGGGAATCAGCCCAAAGATCCATAAGAGGTCGGGACCGGCGGCCCACTGGTAGAGAAAGACGAGGCCGCAGCCGATGACCAGGTACTTGACCATGGGAGTCATGGTGGGACCGATCGTCACATGGTGCCCGGGACCAAACCGCACACATGAATCATAGCATGGGGAAGACGGTGTCGGGGGACCCTTCGTAGGCGCCATCTTCGATCTTCTACCCTTGCCTGCTTCGAAATCTTGGTTTCTCGGAATTGGTTCCCGACTACGGAGGGAGAATGGTCTATGGCCTGTCTTTTCTGTAATTTCCTCGTGATTCCACGAAAAGTGTTTGACAGTCCTGGCAGCCGGTTGAAGAATAGGGGGCGCCCTGAGCAGGAGCTTCCGATCACCGTTGTTCGAGGCCTTTGATGCAGCTATCTGGAAAGCACCGACTGGCCTTATCCCGTCTCCGAGTCTGGCAGCTGTTGAACGATCCCCAGGTGTTGGCCCGGGCTACTCCCGGCGTCAAGACCCTGGTGCCTGATGGTGAAGACCGTTTCAAAGCGGAGTTGGAACTGGGCCTCGGTCCGGTTCGTGGCGTCTTCGGCGGCCACGTGGAAGTGTGCGACAAGCAGGAGCCCTCGGACCTCACCCTGCGGGTCGAGGGAAACGGCAGCGTGGGCGGGGTCCGGGCCGAGGGGAAGTTGAGGCTGGAGGAGGCGGGCCAGGAGACGGTGGTCCACTACCAGGGGAACGCCCTGGTGGCCGGGACCCTGGCGGCGGTCGGCAGCCGTCTCTTTTCAGGAATGGCCCGGAAGCTGGCGGCCGAATTCTTCGAAAATCTTCAACGGGAGGGGAGCGAGTGAATCCTCGTGGTCCCTCTGGGTTCAAACTACCATCCAAGGAGGTAGAAGATGGCACAAGTGTCCATTGAGGTTCGAGTCAATGGGTCGACCTATCGGAGGGAGGTGGAGCCTCGATTGCTCTTGGTGCACCTTCTTCGAGACGTGTTGGGTTTGACCGGGACTCACGTCGGTTGCGACACCTCCAGTTGCGGAGCGTGTACCGTCCTTTTGGGCGACCTGGCCGTGAAGTCTTGCACGCTGCTGGCGGTTCAGGCCGATGGTGCCGAGATCACCACGGTGGAGGCGTTGGCCACGAACGGAGACCTGCATGCGGTCCAGGTGGGGTTCTGGGAAGAGCACGGACTTCAGTGCGGATTCTGTACGCCCGGCTTCCTGATGGCCACGGTCCAGCTCCTGGAGCGGAATCCGGATCCTGACGACGCCGAGATCCGGCACGCGCTGGAAGGGAACCTGTGCCGTTGCACCGGGTATCAGCACATCGTCAACGCCGTCCAGAATGCGGCCGGCAAATTGCGGGAAACGGCAAGCTAGGAAGGAGGAACGATGGCGACCAAATTTTTCGGTACACCAGTCAAGCGCCGCGAAGATCGGCGTCTACTCACCGGGGGCAGCCAATACACGGACGACCTTCAGCTCCCGGGAATGGTCCATGCGGCCATCGTCCGCAGTCCTCACGCCCACGCCAACGTCAAGTCCGTCGACGTGGAAGCGGCTCGGTCGGCTCCGGGAGTCGTGGCCGTATTCACCGGAAAGGATATGGAAGGAGTGGCCGGCATCCCCACGGCCTGGCTCATTCCCGACAGTGATCTGAAAGCGACCGACCATCCCGCGTTGGCCCGGGACCGGGTCCGTTACGTCGGCGACGGCGTCGCCGTCGTGCTGGCCGAGGACCGTTACCAGGCCGAGGACGCCGCCCAGTTGGTTCAGGTCGACTACGAGATCCTGGACGCGGTGGCGGATCAGTTGAAGGCGGTCGAGGAGGGCGCTCCCCAGGTCCACGACGATGCCCCCGGCAACAGATGTTTCCTGTTCAATACGATCAGCGGCGGAGATCTGGACCAGGCGTTTGCGGACGCCGACGACGTTCTCAAGTTCCGGACCACCAACCACCGCATGATTCCCAGCGCCATCGAGCCCCGCGGGTGCTTGGCTCAGTACAACGCCGCCTCCGGCGAGTTGACGCTGCGGATGACCAGCCAGAATCCACACATTCACAGACTGCTCCTCTCCATCGTCTTGGGGGTTCCCGAGCACAAGTTGAGGATCGTGACTCCCGAGATCGGGGGCGGCTTCGGCAGCAAGATCGCCGTTTACGCCGACGAGGCCGTCATGGCCTTCTGCGCCATGCAGACGGGCCGTCCGGTCAAATGGGTGGAGACCCGGCGGGAGAACTTCCTGTGCACGACCCACGGACGCGACCACGTGACCGACGTGGAAGCGGCCTACACCAACGAAGGGAAGATCCTGGGCCTGAGGTTCAAGACCTGGGCCAACATGGGGGCCTACGTCTCCACGGCAGCTCCCGGAGTCCCGACCTGGCTGTACGGCTTGATGCTCTCCGGGGTCTATGATGTTCCGGCGGTGGGGTTGGAGGTGGTGGGAGTCTTCACTCACACCACGCCTGTCGATGCCTGCCGGGGCGCCGGCCGGCCCGAAGCCACCTACCTGCTGGAGCGGATCGTGGATCTCGTGGCCCAACGCCTGGATCTGGACCCGGTCGAGATCCGTCGCCGGAATTTCATCGGCAAGGAAAAGTTTCCACATGCGGTGGCGCCTGGCGTCATCTACGACAGCGGCGACTATGACGCGGCCCTGGACCGGTTGCTGGAGATGGTCGACTACGGGGCTTTTCGAAATGAGCAGGCGGAGGCGCGGAAAGAGGGCCGTTACCTTGGGATCGGTTTCTCGACCTACGTCGAGATCTGCGGGCTGGGGCCGAGTTCGATCGTGGGAAGCACCGGGTTTCAGGGGGGCCTCTGGGAGTCCTCGGTGGTTCGGGTGCACCCCACCGGCAAGGTCACCGTCATGACCGGCGCCAACCCTCACGGCCAAGGGGAGGAGACGACCTTCGCCCAGGTGGTAGGAGATGTGTTGGGAGTGGACATAGACGACGTGGAGTTGGTTCACGGAGACACGGACCTGGTTCCCATGGGAATGGGGACCTACGGCAGCCGCGCCACGGCCGTGGGCGGGATCGCCGCTTTCAAGGCCGCCGAAAAGGTGGTGGACAAGGCTCGCAAGATCGCGGCCCATCAGCTGGAGGCCCGGGACGAAGACCTGGAGTTCGAGGATGGCCGCTTCCAGGTGAAGGGGACCGATCAGGGAATGAGTTTCCAGGACGTGGCTCTGCAGGCCTATCTGGCCTGGAACCTGCCCGAGGGCTTGGAACCGGGGTTGGAGGCCCAGTCCTTCTACGATCCCAGCAATTTCGTGTTTCCCTTCGGAGCGCATGCCTGCATCGTCGAGGTGGATGCCGAAACCGGCCAGACCAACATTGTCAGGTACGTGGCTGTGGACGACTGCGGAAAGGTGATCAATCCACTGATCGTAGACGGCCAGATCCACGGCGGCATCGCTTTCGGAATCGCCCAGGCGCTGTACGAGCACGCACAGTACGACGAGTCGGCACAACTCTTGACCGGGACCATGATGGACTACGCGGTGCCCAAGCCGGGTCAGATGCCCAGCTTCGAGCTGGATCGGACCGTCACGCCTTCGCCCGTCAATCCCTTGGGACTCAAGGGAATCGGGGAAGCCGGCAGTATCGGCAGCACGGCCGCGGTCGCCAATGCGGTTGCCGACGCGCTCGGTCCTTTCGGAATAAATCATGTGGAGATGCCTTTCACGCCCCAGCGCGTGTGGCAGGCCATTCAGCAGGCACAGGGGAGGTAGAGCATGTTTCCAGGTGAATTCGAGTACCACGCTCCCGAGACCATCGAGGAGGCCCTCGACCTTCTGAGCCGTCATGGCTCCAACGCCAAGCTGCTGGCGGGGGGGCACAGCTTGATCCCCATGATGAAGCTGCGTCTGGCCTCGTCCCAGCATCTGGTGGATCTGAAGAAGCTCAAGTCCAGCCTGAGCTACATTCGAGAGGAGAACGGCGATCTGGCCATCGGAGCGCTCACCACGCATTCGGAGGTGGAGTTCTCCGAAAGCTTGCAGCAAAGGGCCGCTCCCCTGGCCGAGGCCGCGGGATTGATCGGCGACGTCCAGGTTCGGAACATGGGAACCTTGGGCGGCAGCCTGGCCCATGCCGATCCGGCGGCCGATCAGCCGGCTCCGGCGCTGGCTATGGAGGCGCAGCTCGTCGCCCAGGGTCCCGGAGGGCGGCGGACCATTGCCGCCGACCAGTTCTTCCATGGCTTCTTCGCGACGGCGCTGCAACAAGATGAGTTGCTGGTGGAAGTAAGGGTCGCCGGCCTGGGCGCCAATTCCGGAGGCGCCTATCTGAAGGTCCCGCATCCGGCGTCGGGTTACGCCGTCTGCGGCGTCGCGGCGGTGGTGGAGACCGACGGCGCAGGAAACTGCGTCAAGTGCCGCGTCGGGGTGACGGGGATCTCCGACGGCGCCTATCGGGCCACCGGCGTCGAATCGGCTCTGGAGGGATCCGCCATCAGCGCGGACGCCATCGCGGCGGCCTCGGCGCATGCCACCGATGGAGTGGAGCCCCTGGACGACTACTTTGCCGGGGCCGACTACCGGAGGGCGTTGGCGGCTGCCTACGTGAAACGGGCCCTCACCACGGCCTCTGAGCGCGCCGGCGGATAGTTCCCGGTGCGTTCAAACGCGCATTAGCGCCGATTATCCTGGGATCGGGTCCGGTCCACCCCGGGCCCGCCGGTCCCATTCTGTCCAATGCACCCTGAAATCGAGCAGCTCCAACGCCGGTTGGAGCGCCAAGGCTACGTTGCCGAACGCCCGGTGGCGACGGCCATTCAACTGGCGGCGGTTTTGGGACGTCCCCTCTTGGTGGAGGGGCCCACGGGAGTGGGGAAGACGTCCATCGCCGGCGCCATGGCCAACGTCCTGACCACCCACCTGATCCGCCTGCAATGCTACGAGGGCATCGATACCAGCTCCGCCCTCTATGAGTGGAACTATCAGAAGCAGTTGCTGGACATTCGCCTGGCCGAGGCCAGCGGCTCCGGACGGGCCGACATCTTCAGCGCCGACTATCTCTTGAAACGTCCTCTCCTGGAGGCCATCACCTCCCCGAAGGCGCCGGTGCTTCTCATCGACGAGGTGGACCGGAGCGATGAGGAGTTCGAGGCCTTTCTGCTGGAGTTGCTCTCGGATTGGCAGGTTTCGGTTCCGGAATTGGGTACGCTCACGGCCCGGCAGGTTCCCTATACAGTCCTCACCAGCAACCGGACCCGGGATCTGGCCGACGCTCTGAGACGGCGCTGCCTGTATCTCTGGATCGACTATCCGTCGTTCGACAAGGAGCTGGCCATCGTTCGAGCCCGGGTGCCCGGCGCCGGTGAGGCCGTATCGGCCCGGATCGTGGCCTTCGTCCAGATGCTTCGGCGCCTCCCCTTGGAGAAGGCGCCCGGAGTCTCCGAGACCTTGGACTGGGTGGCGGCCCTCCTCTACCTGGACCGGAACCGGTTGGGGCCGGAGGTGATCGAATCGACCCTGGGCGTGCTGCTCAAGCACGTCGAGGATCAACGCCGGGTTCGAAGCCGTTTTCTCCAGGCGCTGACAGCCGGGCTCGGCGGCTTCGAGTCGGGAGGAATCACCCGGGCGGTGGAGCAGATGGAAGCTGTCCTGGCGCAAACTTGATGTCCTATCCGGGCCTCTTGGAGGAGAACGTGGCGGCATTTGCCCGCATTCTGCGCTCCGAGGGAATGCGGGCGGGACCCCGGGAGGTCGGGGACGCCCTGACCGCGCTGCAGAGGTTCGGGATCAGCGATCGGGGCGATTTCTTCCATGTGCTCCGGACCCTTTTTGCCGGAAGTCCCGGCGAAATCGAGCGCTTCGACCACCTGTTTCAAAAGTATTTTGAGGGTGGACTGCTTGGTGAAAACGGGCAGGCCGAACCGGGAACGGAAGAAAATGAAGGGATTCAAGCAACCATACCCCGTTTCGGCTTGAGTCTGGTGGCTTGGTCCCAAGGCTCGGAGACCGAGGGGGAAACCCGGCAGGGCTCCTACAGCCCGCTGGAAGTTCTCTCGGGAAGTCCTCCTCCAGGCGTGTCTGAGTCGGCCCAATTGAAGCTCACGGTTCGCCGGCTGGCCAGGAAGCTGTCCCGCCGCAGGTCCCGGCGCCGGCGGATCAGTCCCCGCGGAAGAGTTCCGGACTTGAGGCGTACGGTCCATCGGAGCACCCAGCGAGGGGGCGAGATGATGGACCTGGTTTTCCGGAGACGACGTACGGACCGGGTCCGCCTGGTGGTCCTGATGGATGTGAGCGGCTCCATGGAGCTTCATAGTTCCTTTCTGTTCCAGTTCTCCCATGCCTGCGCCTCCCAGCGGGGACTGGGACGGGTGGAGGTCTTCGCCTTCAGCACGCGGCTCTACCGATTGACCCGAGCCCTTCAAGTGAGAGGCGCGCGGGGGGCGCGGCAGGCGCTCTCCAGAGTCCTTCCCCGGAGAAGCACCGGAACCCGGATCGGGGCCTGTTTCCACGATTTCCTGGAACAGTACCCGCGCCAACTGGGGCCGCAAACGGCGGTGCTGGTCCTCAGCGACGGTTGGGACACGGGAGACCTGGACCTCTTGGAGCGGGCCTTGATTCGGCTGAAGCAGTCCGGGTCCCGGCTCCTCTGGCTGAGCCCGCTGGCGGCGGCTCCCGGTTACCGGCCCACCACCGCCGGCATCCGGGTCATCATGCCCCATACCGACACCTTCGCTCCGGTTGTGGATCTGGCCAGCTTGCGGCGTTTCACGGATCGGCTGTGAGTCTCGCCGGGATCGTTCTGGCCGCCGGCGAGAGCCGGCGCATGGGATCTGCCAAGCTCCTCCTCCGGCATCGCGGCCAGACCCTTCTGGCGCGTGCCGTAACTACCGCCGCCCAGGTCTGCGACGCGGTGTGGGTCGTGGTCGGGGCCTACCCTCGGAGGTACGGGAACGCAGTGAAGGCTCCCGGAGTCCGGGTGGTGATGAACCCAAATTGGCGTGAGGGGCTCGCCTCGTCCCTGCGCCGGGGAGTCGAGGCTCTTCCTCCCGAGTTCGGTGCGGCTCTCATCCTCCTGGCCGACCAGCCATTTGTGAAGAGGGGACACTTGGAAGCTCTGTTGGAGCGGCATCGTACGGACGGTTGCGATCTGGCCCTTTCCCGCTACCAGGGGGTGCTGGGAGCCCCGGCCCTGGTGGATCGAAATCTCTTCTCCCAAATCGTGACGCTACAGGGAAATCGCGGAGCCCGGGCTCTGGCTGATGTGGCGTCGTCGATCGGCGAAGTGCCTCTTCGGGTGTCCCAGGACGTGGACACCCCCGAAGATGCCGCTACTTGGCTGGAACCATAAGTCATCGGCCGGCGCACCCGGAGCCTGAGCGCTCCGCGGGATCGGCCAATCAGGACGGTGGAAAGAACTTCCGGAGCACTGCTTCCCGGGGCGGTTGCGTCAGCAGGGAAACGACGATCATGGACAGGGCCGACACCCCGAGGATGGCCGCCACCGGCATGACTCCGGTTCCTCCCAGCGTGTACCCGGGTGATTCCCAGCCCAGCCGGAAAAAGTAAATCCAGAGGACCACCACGCTCAGGATGGAGGCATAGGCGCCATACTTGGTGCTTCGCTTCCAAAACAGGGCCGCCGCCACGACCGGGAACAGCGAGGCGAAGCCGGTGAAGGACCAGACCGCCAGCTTGAAGATGCTCCGGTCGGTGACCAGGGAGAGGACGTAGATGACAGCCACCAGGCCGACCACGAACAGCCTTCCCGCCCGCACCTGCGCCCGCTCGCTCATCCGGTCGTGAAACCCGTAGTGGCGAACGATGTCCGCGGTGAACATGCTCCCCAGCGAGAGGAACTGGGAGTCCAGTGAGGACATGACGGCGGCCAGAACCCCGGCCGCCAGGAGCCCGGCCACGATCTCGGGAGAGTGCAGCGTGATCATCTTGACCAGGACGGAGTTGGCCTCTCCAACCGTCAGTTCGGGAAAGTCGACTCGGCCCAAAACCCCCAACAGGACGCTCGGCACCCAGACTGCCGCGATGCAGAGCGGGTAAACCTTGAGAGGGAAGCGGAAGGCCTCGGCCCGTCGCGCCGACAGCCAGTGCATGAACATGTGCGGGAACATTCCCACCGAGAGGGGGATACAGGTGTATGTCAGAAGCTGGAGTGGCTTGATGTGATCCCCTCGGATCAGCAGTTCGGGATGGGTTTCCATGACCCGTTCAAGGCCTTGGGAAAGGCCTCCCAGCTTTCGGGTGATCACCACGAACGCCACGGCGCCCAGGATCATGAACACCAGGGTCTGAAAAGTGTTCACCCAGGCGGTGGCTCTCAAGCCGCTGGTGGACACATAGGTCAGGACCACCGCGCAGATGATGAGGCCGCCCAGCCATTCGGGAATCTGGCCGTCAGTCACCTGGTTCAGGGTGACTCCTCCCGCCATGACGCCGATCAACAGGTAGGGGACGACCAACCCCACCAGTACCACGAACAGGAGAAGCCCCAGGCGGTCGGAACCCCAGCGTGCCCGAAAATACTGAACCTGGGTGATGTAGCCCTCCCGTTTACCGATGGCCCAGAGCCGCGTCCCCACGAAGAAGAAAACACTGGGGATGATCAGCGCCGATGAGGACGCCATCAGGGTAAAGACGCCGATCCCCTCGTGATAGGCCTCCCCAGATGCGCCCAGCAGTGCGAAGGCCGTCATGTTGGTGCCGAACAGGGACATGAGGAGGACGAACGGACCGATGCTTCGAGTCGCGACGAAATAGTCCTCGCCGGTCCCGCGAAAGAGCCGGTGGCTCAAGCTGCCGACGAGAATCACCAGAGCCAGGTAGACGAAGATGATGGGAATGATCACGGCTGTGCCTCGTCCTTATGCGATGTCCCGGCAGCAGCCGGCGAGGGCTGTTGCGGAAGGGGCCAACAGAAGCGGATCAGGAGGTAAAGGATCACCGAGGCGGCCGCACAGAAGCCGACATGGTAGAGAAGGCCGACTGGAAGACCCAGAATAATCCTGGAATCGTGCCAGAGCCAGAGATCGTTGTGGAGCAGGTACGCGAGCAACAGAATCGCGTAGACGAGCCGTCGAGTTGACGCGTTTCCCATGAATTCCTCCTCGTGATTGCCGTCGGGCTCGGATTTGACCACACGCGCGGGAAGGAAGGCAACCTGACTCGGTAATGCCGCCTATCGGGTGTCAAGTTCCATCACGACGACGCCGCCGTGATTAGAATTGGCCTGCCCTTCGTGATCACGAGGGTGTGTTCGTAATGAGCGGACAGGTCGCCGCCGGCCGTTCGCAGAGTCCACCCGTCTTCGTCCTCGAAGACTCTCTCCGACCGTTCGGCGACCAAGGGCTCGATGGTGAGGACGAGGCCGTCAAAGTCGGCAGGGGATTCAATTGACACAAGACTCCTCGGCGCTTATCCGCCCGCACGGCGGCGCAGCCGTTCCACGACCAGCATGAATACCAACGCAAAGGCGATCAGGAAGGTGGCGACGGCCAGGATCGCCGGACTGATCTCCTCGCGGATTCCCGACCACATCTGACGCGGCACGGTGCGCTGGTCCAGACCGCCCATGAACAGGACCGTCATGACTTCGTCAAAGGAGGTGGCGAAGGCGAAGAGCGCGCCGGAAACGACGCCGGGCGCAATGATCGGCAACTGCACCCGCGCGAAGGTCCGCACGGGCCCGGCGCCGAGGCTGGCGGAGGCCCGGGTCAGATTGGGATCGAAACCGGCAAGAGTCGCCGTAACCGTGATCACCACGAAGGGAGTCCCCAGCGCGGCGTGGGCCAGGACCAGCCCCAGGTGAGTCTGGGCCAGACCCATCTTGGAGTAGAAGAAAAACATCCCCGCCGCCGAAATGATGACCGGCGTCACCATGGGTGAGATCAACAGGCTCATGGCCAGGGGCCGTCCGGGCATGGCGGGGCTCGCCAGTCCCAACGCGGCCAGCGTTCCCAGGGCCGTGGCCAACGCCGTTGCCGCGATGCCGATGATGAGGCTGTTGGCCAGCGCCCGCCTCCAGCCTTCGTCTTCGGCGACGGTCCGGTACCAGCGGAGCGAATAAGCTTCCGGGTCCAGGCGCAACATCCCCTCGGTGAAGGTGAAATACGGCTCCACGTTGAAGCTGAGCGGGATGATCACCAGGATCGGCGCGATCAGAAACAGGAAGACGGCGGCGCAGAAGGCCAGGTGGGAGACCCGGCCGGCGCGTTCCCATCCACCTCCCGACACCGTCATCTCACCCCAACCTCATGCGATCGATGCCGACCACGCGGTCGTAGAGCAGATAGAGCGCGACCACGCACCCCAGCAGGATGCTGCCGAGCGCTGCGGCCAGTCCCCAGTTGAGCGATTGCTGCATGTGATAGGCGATCATGTTGGAGATGAGCTGGCCGCTCTGCCCCCCCACCAATGCGGGAGTGATGTAGTAGCCGATGGACAGAATGAAGACCAGAAGCGATCCGGCGCCCACGCCCGGAAGCGTCTGCGGCCAGTAAACGCGCCGGAACGCCTGGGGAAAACTCGCTCCCAGCGACGCGGCGGCGCTCATGTAGAGCGGCGGAATCGTCCGCATGACCGAATAGATCGGCAGCACCATGAACGGCAACAGGACGTGGGTCATGGCCACCACGGTGCCGGTCATGTTGTAGATCATGGAGATCCGGTTCTCGTCGGCGATCAGTCCCAGCGCCACCAACAGGTCATTCACCACCCCCTCGGTCTGGAGCAGCACGATCCAGGAGGTGGTCCTCACCAGCAGCGACGTCCAGAAGGGAACCAGCACCAGCAACAGCAGCAGGTTGGCCCGGCGGGGCGGCGCCTGGGCGATGAGATACGCCAGCGGATACCCGAGCAGGAGGCACAGCACGGTGATGCCGAGGCTCACGGCCAGGGTGCGTCTCAGGAGCGGCAGGTAGACGCGCCGTTGCGGGGGCTGGAGAATGACGTTGCCGTCGGCGTCACGCTGTAGGTCCAGGGCGTGGAGATAATGCCGCGTCGTGATCCGCTCGCCTGCACGGCGGATCGCGCGCCAAGTCTTCGCCTCGCCCCATTTGGGCGAGATGGAGATCATGGCATCGCGCCAGGAGTCGACCTCGTTGACACGCCGCAGCCGGCGGGCGCTCTTCATGATGACACTGCGCAGTCCGGCTTCCACCCGGTTCACACGCGTCGCCACCCGCCCCAAACTCCGGGCCTGCCGGGCCTGCAGCATTTCGCGCGAGGCCGTCTCGAAAACTGCCTCGGGCGGAGTGCTCTGCCCGTCCCAGTCGTGCAAAAGCGCCAAGGTCTCGGGCATCGCGTCGGCGACCATGGGATCGTAGACGCTACGGGTCAGCATGGTCACCAGCGGCGCCACGAAGGTCGCCAGGATGAATGCCGACAACGGCAGCACCAGGGCCGCCGCCCGAACCTGTGGCTTCCTCAGCGCGCCAGCCAAGCGCTGAAGCGCTCGTTCATCTCGTCGGAGTGATCGCTCCACCATTCCCAATCACTGTGCAGGGCGTGGGCCACGTTTGCGGGGGTCGTCGGCATGTGTGGCGCCATGTCCACCCCGGTCTCCAGGTGCGTAGAAACCAGCGCCGTGCCGGAACGCCGCACCGGACTGTAGGAAATGTATCGGCCGATGGCGGCCATGGACTCGGTTCTGGCCCCAAAGGCGACGAACTTCCGCGCCGCTTCCAGGTTCCGGGTTCCCGCCACGATGCCCGTCTGACCCCAATCCAGCACCTGGCCGTCCCAAACCACCACGAAGGACTGTTTCTCCAGGACTTGGGCGTTGAAAATGCGGCCGTTGTAGGCCGTGCTCATGACCACCTCACCGTCGGCCAGCATCTGGGGCGGTTGGGCGCCGGCTTCCCACCAGATGATCTGGTCCTTGATGGTGTCGAGCTTGCGAAAGGCCCGGTCCACCCCCTCGGGGGTGTCCAGTGTGGCGTATACCTGCTTCATGGGCACGCCATCCGCCATCAGCGCGAACTCCAGGTTGACCACGGGCGTCCGGCGCATCCCGCGGCGGCCCGGGAACTTCTCGAGGTCGAAAAAGTCACCGATGGTGGCCGGCTTCGAGCCGGGCAACTTCTCCTCGTTGTAGGCATAGATCGTGGAATAGTAGACGACGCCGACTCCGCACTCGGTGAGGGTTTCGGGGAAAAAGTCCTGCTCCGCAGGCGTGCCGTCCGGTCCCGGTGGGAGGTCGGCGGCGTCGATGGGTTCCAAGAGACCTTCGTCACAACCCAGCACCGCGTCCGCCATTTCCAGGTCGACCACATCCCAATGCACATTGCCCGTTTCCACCTGAGCCCGGATCTGGGCCAGGCCGCCGTTGTAATCCTCCATTCGGACCTCGATGCCGGTCTCGGCAGTGAAGGGCTCGTGGATGGCCTTGGTGCAGGCCCGGGCATAGGAGCCGCCCCAGGAGACGGCGGTCACCGATTCTGCGCCGACAGCGTTCTGGGTCCAAGCCAGACCGATGACGGCAAGGATCACTACGGCGCCGGCCAGCGGCCCAGTCCCGGTTTCGGGTCGTCTCTTGGTCATGCGCTGTCCTCACTCCTGGCCCGAAGCTTCGAGGGACCGGCAATCGGTCAACAACCAACCGATACGGACCCGGTCTCCTTCCAATACGGCGCCGTGACCCACGATGTTGGGGATCTTGGCGATGAAGTCCGAGTGGCCGCAGACCGTCAGTCGGAGACGCAGGTGGTCGCCAAGAAACATGATGTCGTCGACCTGGGCGTCGAACTCGTTGTGGTAGACCCCCGGTTTGGGCGACAGGGAGACTCGTTCCGGACGAATGGCGAGGGCCACCGTGTCCCCGAGCCGGCTGGGCGCGATCCGGAACGCCCTGACGATCCTACCGCGGACGTCCACTTGGCAGAAGTCACCATCGACGCCGATCACTTTCCCGTACAGAACATTGTTGTCTCCGATGAATCGGGCGACGAACTGGCGTTCCGGCTCTTCGTAGAGGACTTCCGGAGGGGCGACCTGTTCGATGCGTCCCTCTTCAAAGACGGCGACGCGATCGGACATGGCCATCGCCTCCTGCTGATCATGGGTCACGTAGACGACGGTCACGCCCAGGTCCCGCTGGATGCGCCGGACCTCGAATTGCATCTCCTCGCGCAGCCGCCGGTCCAGGGCGCCCAGCGGTTCGTCCATCAAGACCAGACGCGGCTCGAACACCAGCGCCCGGGCGATGGCGACGCGTTGTTGCTGGCCTCCGGAAAGATTGCCCGGACGCCGGTCCTCCAAGCCGTCCAGGCGCACCAATTCAAGCGCCCGCCGGACGCGCTCCCGAATCTGCTCCGGATCGAGACCCCGCACTTCCAGGGGAAAGGCCAGGTTTCCTCCCACCGTCATGTGCGGGAAGAGGGCGTAATTCTGGAAAACCACGCCGATGCCGCGCTTCCGGGGCGGCAGATCGTGCACCGATCGTCCGTCGATGCGGATGGCTCCCGACGTGGGAGCTTCGAAGCCGGCGAGCATCATCAGGCACGTGGTCTTGCCGGAGCCGGACGGGCCCAGCAGAGTCAGGAACTCCCCTTCCGCGACCGTGAGGTTCAGGTCCCGGACCACCAGAGTCCGGCCGTCATAGCTCTTGCTGACGTGCTCGAATTCAACGTGTGCGTTCTTGCTTGAATTCACTGGACGTCCATCCCAGGTCTGCCGGGGATTGATCCGCCTTCGAGACGCGAAATCTCCCGTCCAATATTCCGGCGGCCACGAGCGAGTTTACATGTATAGGGGACTGGATGCTCGCGGCCACTCGTTCCCCTTTAACCGGTGACTTGGAATATGTAGTTTCTCAAAATGGCGCTGGCCACTCAGCCCTGCATGGGACTGTGCGGTACAGGTAAACTGTAGAGCCATATCGGACGGAACGGAGCCTCATATGAAAACCACTATTGAGCATTGCCGGTGATCTCGCCAGAACGGCCAAAGCCCATGCGTCCAAAGAGAACGTGACGTTACGGTCCCTGATTGAACGTGGACTGCGCATGGTGTTGCGCGCCGACAGCCAGCGGAGTCCCTTCAAATTGAGGGATGCCAGTGTTTCTGGCCGGGGTTTGCAGCCGTCCTATCGCGGCGCCGATTGGCCGCGCATTCGCGAATCCAGCGACACGGACCGAGGCAGTTGATAGCCCCCGGATCGAGGCCCGTGCTAACCTGCCTGCGGGTCCCATGAAATCGTTCGTCTTTGACGCTTCGACGCGGCTGATTTTCGGTGACGGTGCGGTCCGCGATTTGGCTCCGGCCGCGCGGGAACTGGGATTTCGGCGCACTCTGCTGGTGTCGGACCCGGGGCTGGTGGAGTCGGGCCACGTCGAGACGGTCTCCGAAATCCTTGCCGGGGCGGGAGTCTCGGTGCATCGGTTCCACGACTTCGGACCCGATCCCGACTCGCGAATGGTGGAAAGAGGCGCCGGGTTCGCACGGCCTCTGGAAATCGATTCTCTGGTGGGTCTCGGAGGGGGTAGCTCCATGGATTGCGCCAAGGGGATCAACTTCCTGCTCACAGGTGGGGGAAGGATCCACGATTACCGGGGCTATGGCCGGGCACGGGGCCGGATGCTGCCCATGATCGGGATTCCCACCACGACCGGGACCGGGAGTGAGGCTCAGTCTTACGCCATCATCGCGGACTCCCGAACTCATGTGAAAATGGCCTGCGGCGACCCGCAAGCCGCTTTTCGTATCGCCATCCTCGACCCCTGCCTGACCCTTTCCCAACCGGCCGACGTCAGTAGCGCCACGGGATTCGACGCCCTCTCCCATGCGGTCGAATCGTATTGCAGCAAGCGGAGCACTCCGCTTTCCCAGTCCTTCTCCCGCGAAGCCTGGTGGTTGTTGGAGCGGAACTACGAGCGGGTGCTGCGCGATCCTGTGGACCTGGAAGCCCGGGGCGCGATGCAATTGGGCGCCTTCTATGCCGGCCTGGCCATCGAGAACTCCTCGGTGGGGGCGGCCCACGCCTGCGCCAATCCCCTGTCCGCCCGCTACCGCACGCCCCATGGAGTCGCCATCGGCCTGCTGCTGTCGCCGGTCATCCGCTGGACGGGCACCGTGGCCGAATCCGCTTATGGCGATCTCTTACATCTTTCCGGCGGCAACTCCTGGAAAGGGAAGGATGCTTCCGGGTTTCTGGCCCAAAGGTTGGACGAATTGGCCGCGTCGGCCCGGCTCCCGCGGGAACTGCGGAGCGAAGGCGTCCGGGAGGGGGATCTGGAGAGCTTGGCGGCTGAGGCCTCCTCCCATTGGACGGTGGATTTCAATCCTCGTCTTCTCACTTCCCTGGGCGCCATGGAGATCTACAGGGAGGCTTGGTAGCTAGCCACGCCGGGAGACGGAGCGTGCCTTCATGAGACCGGTTCTGACGTTGATTGTGGTCCTGCTCGGAGGCGCTACCCCAATCTGCTCGGCGGGCGCCGAGGAAACCTCCCAAGGCCGGACGAACCGGCTGATCCAAGAGAAGAGCCCCTACCTTCTGCAGCACGCATACAACCCGGTGGACTGGTACCCGTGGGGCGAGGAGGCCTTCCGGCTGGCCCGGGAAGGGAACCGTCCCATCTTTCTCTCCGTCGGCTACTCGACCTGTTACTGGTGCCACGTGATGGAGCGGAAAGTCTTCGAGGACCCCGGCATCGCGGACCTCATGAACCGTTACTTCGTCAACATCAAGGTGGATCGGGAGGAGCGCCCCGACGTGGACCGAATCTACATGTCGGCGTTGCTGGCCCTCACCGGTAGCGGGGGATGGCCCATGTCCATGTTCCTGACTCCGGAGCTCGAACCTTTCTTCGGGCGGACCTACGTCCCGCCGGACACCTTTCGGTCGCTCATCGGCCGGATCCATGAAGTCTGGGTCAAGCATCCGGACGACATCGCCGAGGCGGGCCGCCAGCTCACCGAGTTACTGCGGGAGCAGTCTCGGGTCGATTCCGGGGATGCGCCCGTGGAGGCGCCGATTCTCAAGAATGGGTACGAATCCATTCGAGCCGGTTACGACGAAACCTACGGCGGCTTCGGACGCGGGAACAAGTTTCCCCGTCCCGTGGTGTTCAACTTTCTGCTCCGGTACCACCGGAGGGAGGCCAAGAGCAGGGCGCTGGAAATGACCCTGACCACTTTGGAACGGATGGCGGCCAGCGGGATTTTCGACCATCTGGAGGGTGGTTTTCACCGCTACTCGGTGGATCGCCAGTGGCGGGTCCCCCACTTCGAGAAGATGCTCTACGATCAGGCCCAACTGGTGAACTCCTACCTGGAGGCCTACCAGTTGACCCGGAATCCCCTTTTCGCCTCCGCAGTGCGGAGGACTCTGGACTACGTGAGCCGGCGGCTCACGCACCCGTCCGGGGGATTCTATTCCGCCGAGGACGCCGAGAGCGCTCCCGATCCGTCCCAGCCCAAGCGGAAACGGGAGGGCGCCTTCTACGTCTGGACCAAGGCGGAACTGGTCGGGATCCTGGGTCCGGAGAGGGGAGCCCTATTCGCCCACAGCTTCGGGGTCGAACCGAACGGAAACGCACCGAGCGACCCGCACCAGGTCTTCGTGAACCAAAATATTCTCTACCGGGCCCACTCCCTGGAGGAGACGGCGCGCAAGTTCAATCGGTCTCCAGCGCAGGTGGGAACGATGCTCCGGGAGTCCCGGCGACGGTTGCTCCGGATCCGGAACCAGCGCCTGAGGCCCCACTTGGACGACAAGATCCTGGTCTCCTGGAACGGCCTCATGATCTCCGCCTTCGCCCGGGCCCACCAGGTCTTGGGGGAGGCGGCATATCTGGAGCAGGCCCGGCAGGCAGCCGACTTCATCCTGGAGAATCTCTACCAGCGGGAGGCGGGACGGCTACTGAGGCGCTACCGGGAGGGAGAAGCCCGGTTCGAGGCACATCTGGAGGACTACGCCTTCCTGGTCATGGGCCTCATCGACCTCTACCAGGCGGGTTCCGACATCCGGGACCTGAAGCGTGCCATCGAGCTGACGGAAGTAGCCGTCGGGCTCTTCCACGACCAGGAAACAGGGGCCTTCTTCGACACCTCGGGACACGACGCGTCGCTGATCCTGCGGACCCGCGACGACTACGATGGGGCCGAACCTACGGGGAACTCGGTCGCCGTCTGGAATCTCCTGCGCCTGGCGGAGATGACCCACCACCCGGAGTGGAAGGGGCTGGCCGAGGCGGCCTTGAGACATTTTGGGAACCGGCTGCGGGAGCATCCCCAGTCCCTTCCCCACATGCTCGCGGCTCTCGACTTCCACCTGGGAACGCCGAAGCAGGTGGTTTTAGCGGGTGATCCGGCGGGCGACGGGATGGGGGCTCTGCTCGACGTAATCCATTCCCCCTACGTTCCCAACAAGGTCCTCCTCTTCGCGGACGGTGGAACCGGACAGGAATACCTGGGGAGGAACAATCCGGCCATCCGGGCCATGGTTCCCGCTGGAGGGAAGGCGACCGCCTACGTCTGCGAGAATTACGTCTGCCGGCTGCCTACCTCGGAGCCGGAAGTCCTGGCCCGGTTGTTGACTGGAGAGGTGGCCGCGAGGCAACCGGTGCGACCGGGAACGATCCCCGCCGCTGACTGAAGCTCGGGGCTTCCCATGTTCTCTCAGGGGCTCTGGGAGTTGGCCGCATGCCATATAGGGCTATGGCATCCTTTGTAGTCCGACTCAGCGCCGGCCGCAGCACTTCTTGAACTTCTTGCCGCTTCCGCAGAGGCAGGGATCGTTTCTTCCGGGTCGGCGTCTTCCCTGAGCCTGCAGATCCTTCTGCCGCACCCAGCCCATGATGTTGGCCGGGGCCCGTCCCTGGCGAATCTCTCCCGCCATGAAACGCATATAGGGGTCGATGTGGTTGAAGAAGAGCTTGTATCCGGCGCAGAGGTAGTTGAGCCCCGCCTCCCCTTGGGGTGTCCGGATGAAGCGGTGCTTGGGGCATTCTCCGTTGCAGGCGAACCGGACCTCGCATTCCCGGCAGTAACGGGGGAGGAGGTCGAGCTTGTTCTGGCCGAAACGAACCTGGCTGGATGAGGTGACCAGAGACCCCATGGGGTCCTCCATGATGTTGCCCAGGAGGTTCTCGGGGTAGACGTAGTGGTCGCACGAGTAGAGGTCTCCGTTGTGTTCCAGGGCCAGGGCCGTGCCGCAGGTTTCGCGGAAGACGCACAAGCTGGCGCTCATGCCCATCCAGCTCTCCAGGGCCACGTCGAAGATCTGCACGTAATATCGGCCGACATCCCGCCGCACCCACTCGTCGAAGATGGTGCAAAGGAACTTGCCGTACTGCACCGCTTCCACCGACCAGGGCGTCACCCGGGCCGGCTCCCCCGAATCGGGGGAGATCAGCACCAGACCGGCGTCGTTGGGCTGAGGCGATGCCCGCTCCACGATGGGGATGAACTGCATGAAGCGGCTTCCCGCCTCCTTGAGAAAGCGGTACACCTCCAGGGGGTGGCGGGAGTTGCTCCTCTGCACCACCGTCAGCGTGTTGTACTCGACACCATGTTTCCGGAGGTAGCCCAGTCCCCGCATCACTCTGCGAAAGGAGGGGGCACCCCCCTTGTCCACCCGGTACCGGTCATGGAGACGCTCGGGGCCGTCGATGGAGATCCCTACCAGAAACCCGTTCTCGGCCAGGAACTCGCCCCAGCGGTCGTCCAACAGGACTCCGTTGGTCTGAAAGCCGTTCTCGATCTTCTTGCCAGCCGCGTACCTTGCCTGTAGCCGGACCACCTTCCGGAAGAAATCCACGCCCAGGAGGGTGGGCTCGCCCCCCTGCCAGGCAAAGCTGATGACTGGCGCCCTCTGGGACTCGATGTATTGGCGGACGTACGACTCCAGGACGTCCTCAGGCATGGCCCACTGGGCCGTGTCGGAATAGAGGGACTCCTTTTCCAGGTAGAAGCAATACTTGCAGTCCAGGTTGCAGATGGGTCCGGTGGGCTTGGTCAGGACGTGGAAGGCCTTGACCTGTGGGAGATCCGCCGTGGGATTCATGTTGGGAGCCACTTGGGACAAGTCTACATCGCCGCCGCTCTTGGTTGACAGGAATCAGCCGCGACCCGCGACCGTCCCGATGATGTCGAGTTTCTCGTCACTCAAGTATCCGTATCGGTTGATCCAACAGCCATGCCGGCTCGCCGCCATGGCGGTCTCCAGGCGGTTTCGAAAGTCTTCGGCCGGCCCGTAACCGTGGGCCAGGGCGTAGACGGGTGTCTCTCCCGCTGCGATCTGGGCCTGGACGATCTTGCGGTGCTGGGCTGCCGCGCCTTGCGGGTGTGGCTCTCCGGGCGCCGGATAGTAGAGATCCTCCAGGCCGGTCGGCGCCGGTCCGTCGCAGATGTCGAACAGGCGTACCAGAGCCCTCGCAAGGAGCGGACCGAAGATTCCGCGATTGGCCCGCCGCAGTTGGTCGCCATAGAACCGGAGCATCATGGGCCAGTGCATCGTGTAGAGTTTGACGGAGATGGCGGAACTGTGCCGGCTCACCCTCCGGTAGTCCATCCCCGAAAACGTGTTCCAGGGAGGAGGAAACGCGTTGGACCAAAGCTCCATGTGACCCGCCCCCACCTCATCCAGGGTCCGGCGGAACCCCGCGTGGAGCGATTCCACCAACCGGGCCTTGAACCGGGTCCATGCCTCCAGTCCGGAGGAATCGGGCAGGAGCCGCCGCCGGGCCTCGGCGGGACTTCGGGCTTCGGCACACACGGACAGTGCCGAATCGTCGAGACCACCATGCAGGCGCCGGTAGAGTTCGCCGGCGGCGCGGCGCATCCGGTCGAAATCGAATCCCATCGCTTCGGCTTCTCTCCGGGCTGGTTCGCCGAAGTCGAGAAAGATGGAGTCCAGCAGATAGGGGGGATATTCGGGCCAGTCCACTCGAAGGCCGTGGAGGTCCGGGTATTGTTGGCACAGGTCCCGGATCAGAGCGTGGGCATACTCCCGGATGTGAGGGCTGGCCAGGCTTCCGTTGGCCGAGAGGCGGCGCTGCGGAACGCTCCCGTCAGGTAGGCGGGGAATGTCTTCGAGTGCCGGTTCCCCGAACTGGACCCGGTAACCTGGAGGGATGGCGGCCTGAACCTGCAGGTAGACCTTCAATCCCCGGGACCGGGCAGTCCGGATGAATTGCTCGACCATGGGACCGTGCCCGGCGGTCAGGCCGTTCGGGGAAGGGGGCTGGTAACGCAGACCGCGATAGAGGCGGAGCTCGGGGCGGAAGCTCGGGGCCGTCTCAACCCGGAGTTCGCGCTTTCCCCAGAGCGGCCGGTCCAGCAGGCGGACTTTCCCGGCTCCGGCGTCGATGGGAGGTTCCCGGAAACCGGACTGCGAGTCCGCCGGCTGCATCACGTACGGTGAAGTCGTCACCGCCGTGACCGCGGCCCGATTCTGCAAGTTGTCGAGCACACCGTTGACGGACTCGCTCTGGAAGTACTCGGGCAGCACGGTGACGCCGATGAATTCTGAGCCGGCCAACGTATTTCCCTACATCAACTCGAGACCGGGCAGGTCGCCGAAGTCGTCGTGGTTCAGCGTCCAGAGGGCAGCACCCTGTGCCAGTGCGCAGGCCGCCACAGCGAGATCGATCTCACGCCCCCGAGCGCGAGCCGTCTGCCGGTAAAGCATCGCGGCTTGGGCCGCAGCTTCGGCATCGAACGGGACTGCTGCGCGGCGCGGAAACAATTCCTCCTGCACCCGCAACTCTGCTGTCGTACGGGGCCCGCGCAGCCATTCATACATCACGATCGTCGACAGGATCACCCGGTGGCCTTCCGCCACGAATGCCGACAGCCGTTCCAGCGAACGGCGAGGGCCTGTGAGCGCATCGATGAGCGCCGACGTATCGAGATGAATCGTCACGGCGTTTGTCCGGGTCGTCCGCCGCGGCGTCGCGCGGCCCGTACCGCGCTGATCTCGGCGTCGACGCTCTGCTCGGAACGGGTCACCGGTGCGTCGCGAAGGCGGTCGAGCACCGCCAGCAGACGAAGCCTTTCCCGTTCGCTGAGCCGGTCCTTCCGCGCGGCGTAGTCGGCGACTGCTTCCCGGACGACATGGCTCTGCGCCATGCCGAGAAGGTCCGCCATCCGACGGATTTGCCGCACCGTCGCCTCGTGGAGAGAGTAAGTGACCTTTACCATACTATTGCAATACTACCATAATAGTTGACCGGCTTCCCGGATTCCGGCGGAGCCCGACCAGGACCCGCCTCCAATTTCGCTCAGATTCCCAGCAACCATCCTTCCGCGGGCTGTCCCGTAATCTGTTTCAGTCCATAGACATACCATTGCACTTGGCGCCGGTAGCCGGGATCGTCCGGTTTGAGGTGGACATCGGTCTTGAAGTCCACCACGATCCAGCGATCTTCCTCCTGGAACGCCAGATCAATGGTGCCCTCCAACATTTTGCCTTCCTCGACCGGGAGCAGGAAAGGGAGCTCCCGGTGGCGCCTCTGGGCGGCCCGCGCCCGTTCCAGCAACGAATGGTCCAGGGCCGAGCGAACGGCCTGGATGGCGAACCGGCGCTCCGGATTGGTCACCCCCAGGACCCTGCCATGGAGCCGGGCGAGCCTCCGGACCTCCGGTTCGCCGGCGTCCAGGCGGACATCCCGCAACAGGGTGTGGACCAGGGTCCCGAACCTGGGTCCTGTGGGCCGGGAATCGGGAATCGGATGGGTCTCCAGCCCCACGGAGGGACACTCGGGAGGGTCTCCCGGCGAGGGTTCCCCGGTGACCGTCAATACTTGCAGCGTGGGATGGGACCCGGATTGCAGCGCCAGTCGGCGCCCTTCCCGCCACCCGCGGTATCGGGCGAGACCTTCTTGTCCGGCCCGGCCCCCTTCGTCGTCGGCCAGGATCCGTTCCCGTTGCAGGCCGAAGTTGGGTCGAACCGTCAGGTCGAGCAACTCGGGGTCCCACCAGACCAGGGGATGATCTCCCTTCTGCGGGCGGTGGAGGCCGGGGCGGATAGAGGGTTCGATTCGGCCCTTGGGGCGCTGCAGCAGGCTTCTGGACCCGAAGTCGGGGCATCCGGGAGCTGGTCCACCCCGGGCCCAGTCCGGCCGGGCCGGGTAGATGGACTTCTCCAGAGGCGCCAACCATTCGTACCTCGATCTCGGTCTGGGACCTGTCCCCAGACCAGGGACCACCAACAGATCCCGGGCTCGCGTCGCCGCCACGTAGGCGAGGCGGACCCCCTCCGCCCGGTCCCGCGCCGTCTCTTCGTCCTGATGGTCCAACAGCTCCCACGGGACACATCCCATCAGGCTGAAGGCCGCTAGGTTTCGGCCGGAATCGACGAATTTGTCCGGGCGGAGGGAAGAGAGATGGGCGGTCATGTCGGCTAGGATCACCACCGGAAACTCCAGCCCCTTGGCGTTGTGAACGGTCATCAGATGGACCCCGTCGACCCCTTCTTCCAATACCTGGGCCTCGGCTCCGGTCCGCCGCCGGGCCAGTCTCTCCAAGTGCTCCACGAAGGCCCGGAACGAGCCTCCCCCGCCGGTCTCGAAAGCCCGGGCCAGGTCACAGACCCGTTGCACGTTGGCCAGCACCTGGTGGCTGGCCGGGCGCAAAGCGAATCCCGCATGAGCTCGAGTCAGAGCCAGGAGCCGGGAGAGGGTCTCGGCAATCGGGCGGCGGTTGCGCCGCCGGTGCAGACGGGCCAGGATTTCCAGCGCTT
This sequence comes from Acidobacteriota bacterium, assembly GCA_965231825.1. GTDB lineage: Bacteria > Acidobacteriota > UBA6911 > RPQK01 > JAJDTT01 > JAJDTT01. The sequence goes on from OZ246889.1 coordinate 2,744,397, forward strand.
CTGGCACCGGCTCCAGGTCGACATGCAGATCCTCGGGAGGGGGTCGGAACGGATGGAGCGAACCGTATCGATCCCGGAAGCGCAGCAACAGGGAATCCCGGATCCAGAAGAGGGAACCGCGAAGCGTCGCGTAGACCGAGAGTTCGTCGTCCGGCCGCTCGAGAGCGCTCAGCGCCACCCGCAGGGTCTCGACCTCTTCCCGCTGATGGAAGGACCGGGAGCCCATAAGGACGTGGGGCACGCCGCGGATCTCGAGACCCCGGGCGTATTCGCGCGTGACGTCCCGTCTCCAACTGACGAAGCGCCGGAACAGGATGCAGACGTGGCCGGGGGAGATGGGGATGCGCCGCGCCGGGTCCTCCGGATCGCCCACACGCCAGCCGCTCTCATGCAGCAGCCAGTCCGTGAAGGCGGCGACGGTTTGGGGAAGGCTCTGATCGATGGCCGCATTGGCCAGGTTCCCCCACTTGCTGTAGGGCGCCGGCACCGGCAAGGCGATCAGCGATGGCTGGTCCCGCCCGGCGGTTCGGTAACTCTCCAGCGGAACGTAGTCCGGTTGCCCGCTGACGGGGTCGGCCTTCATCTCGGGAGCGAAGGCGGCGTTGACGGCCAGTTGCAGAGGCCGGACCGAGCGAAAGTTTCGCTTCAGGTGGACCACGCTCACGCCGGCCGCTTCCAGGATCTCCTTGATCTCCTGGTACAGGACCACGTCGGCGCGCCGAAAGCGATAGATGGACTGCTTGGGGTCTCCCACCAGAAAGAGCTTGCCGGGAACGGGCCGGACCCTGCGCCAGTCCGTCTCCTCGGGGTCGTCCGCCGAAAGGAGCAGCAGAATCTCCGCCTGGAGCGCGTCCGTGTCCTGGAACTCGTCGACGAAGATGTGTGTGAAGTGTTCCTGGAAGTCGCGCCGGACCGACGGACGGTCCCGGATCAGGTCCCGGGTCTTGATCAGCAGGTCCATGAAGTCGAGATGGCTGGTCTGTTCCTTGAACGCCTCGTAGAACGGAGCCACCTCCAGCAGTTCCTCGCGGAGCAGAGCGGCCAGATCGGCGTCGGCCCGGCGGATGAAATCCCCCAGCTCCCGAAGCAGGTCTTCCCGCGCCCGCACTACCACCACCCGGGGCAGATCCGGAGCGTATTCTCTGCTCCTGCCCGGCCGAAAGAAGGGGGACCTCAAGTGGCGCAGCAAACGGAGCATTCGCCCTTCCAGGCGATCGTAGTCGCGGGACCGTTCCCGCTCGAAGCGCCGGATCCAGACGTCCAGGTCCCGGACCGGAGCCAGTTCCCGCCGAAGCCTGTCCCGCCGGTCGGTCGACTGGGCGCTGGCGGCCGCCAACTCCCGGACCCGGCTGACCAAGGCGTCCAGAAGCGTTTTCCGGTCGAAGTCCTCCCGTCTCCAGGAACTTGCGTAGTCGCGCCATTCCATGAGTTTCCAGGCGGCCGAGCGGAGTCGATCCAGAGGCGAGCCGAAGTCGGCCCCTCGCCCGACCAGGGACCGCTGGAGGGCCCGGGTCAGACCCGGCGCCGGGTGGGCCTGCCCTGTTTCCATCCATTGCCCAAAGGCCCTGCGGAAGAGGCGGGACGCTTCATCTTCCGAGAGTTCCTGGAAATCGGGGTCGACGCCGGCCTCCACCGGCCGCTTTCGGAGCAGGTCCGCGCAGAAGGAGTGGATGGTAGCGATGCTCGCCTCCTCCAGTCCCGCCACGGCCAGCTCCAGATTCCGGATCTCCGTCGCATTCGAGGCTTTACGCCGAGCTTGGTCCAGAGCTTCCCGCAGACGCAGCTTCAGCTCGCCGGCCGCTTTGCGGGTGAAGGTCACGGCGGCCACTCCGTCGATGCGGGCCCGGCCGCTTGCCAGGACGGCCACCAGGCGGCGGACCAACTCGCTGGTCTTGCCCGTGCCCGCCGCCGCCTCCACCAGAAGGCTGACGTCCAGGGAGTTTCGGATCGCCCGCCGCCCGGCAGAATCGGATGGAGAGGAAGCCTGCGGACCGAACTTCAGTGAATCGCTCATTGGGTCACTCAGGGAAGGCTCCGGATCCGCCGCAGAGACTCGAGAGGGCGGCTCTCCTTCAGCCCGGACCGGAGTTCTTCGTAGGGTCCGCAGACGGCCCGGTAATCGCAGGAGGCACAGCTCTCCTCGCGAGGCGCGGCCGGAAGGAATCCCTCGCCGATGGCTTGGTCGATGTTTTCGAGGACCTCTCCGATCCGGCCCCGGCCCTCCCGGTCGAGCCGGATCCGATGGACCTGGAAGTGGCCTCTCTGGGTGCAATAGTAGAGGCGGCCCCCCACGACCGGGAGACCCAGGAGTTTCTCGGAAGCCAGGGAGTAGAGAAGCGGCTGGAGGGTTTCTCCGTGTCCCACGGACTGGGGCGCGGGATCCATGGCCTTGCCGGTCTTGTGGTCGGTGATCCGGAGGACGCGGTGCGCATCATGCACCTCCACCAGGTCGATGATGCCCCGGAGCCGCATTCCGTCCAGGATGACAGCCTCTTCGGGAGTGCTCTCCGGGTCCCGGTCCTTTCCCCCGGCAAGGCCGAAGGAGTAGTCGAAGTGGATCGGAATCCACGCGTCCGGCTCCTGGCTGGCGTCGCGGATCCAGGTCCGAAGGTCGACCCGCAAGTTTTCCACCTCCGACTCCCACACGAGAGGGAGGATGGGAGCCAGCCGCTCCCGAAAACTGGCGGCGACCTGGTCCAGCACCTGGTCCGCCCAGCTCAGGGCCGGCTCCAACCGCCCCGGGTTCATGGGCAGCAGGTCCTCTTCCCGGAGGCGGCGAAAGAGCCGGGACTGCGCTTCATGGAAGAGGAAGCCGCGGTTCAGGGGATCCATGCGCTCCAGCGCCAGGGCCTCCTCTCTGGGCCGCACTCTCTGGATGGAGTGGAGGAAGAAGCGGTACGGACACGACGCGTATTTTTCCAGGGCCGTGGCGGAATAGGCGCGATTGCGGAGGCGGTGCTTGCTCAGAATCCGGCGGGTCTCGGGATCGGACCGGGCCAGGATCCCGTCGTCGTCCGACCAGGCGGACCGCCAGCGCTTGTAGCGTGCCCGTAGCGAGCGCGCCAGCCACGGATTGACCAGGAGCAGGTACCGGCCCTGGCCCGTGTCCTGCGATTGCGGAGCCTGCAGGACCGGACTCAGCGTGGCCAGATCGTATTCGGCGTCGTCGATGGCCCGGGCTGGATCCCGGGGAGCCGTCCAACCCAGGCGGGTGCTGGAGGCCGCGGCGCTCTTTCGCTCCAATTCCTGGACGTCAGGAAGCTGTCCCAGGGCGCCGCGCATGAGTTCCAAGGCATAGAGTGAGGGGACCCGGGACCGTCCGCGCACCAGGTCCATGCGCGGATAGGACGCGAGCAGGCGCCTGGAGGCCGCCGCCAGCGCGATGCGCAGCAACCGGCGTTCCTGCAGAATCTTGTCCGCCAGAAGGGGAAGGTCGCCTGACACCCGTCCGCGCAAACGGTCCTGAAGCAGCGGGTCCTCGATTGCCTTGTGGGGGAAAATCCCCTCCGAGAGTCCGGGGAGGCAGACGACTTGAAAGGACCGGCCGCACGCCTCCTGCGGCGTCCCGACGAAGACCCGGCCGTACGGTTTCTCCTGAGGGTCCGTTCTCAGGACGCCGAGGCGTTGCCTCAGGACCTCCCTCACCTCGGTGAGAGTCACGGGTCCCACTTGCCCCATAGGCTCCAGCTCGGCCAGGAGTGCCAGCACCGTCTGCGGCCGGTGAAGAGCCAGACTGGCCAGTTTTCGGAGCCGCTCCAACCAGGCGCGCCAGTTCTCCTGGTGAGGAAAGTCTCCCAGAAACTCGATGACGGGCAGCGCAAAGTCCCTCAGGTTCCGGAGCCGCTCCAACCGGTCCTGCAACCACAGTCCCGCAGCTTCGTTGCCCTCCGCCTCCCGTCGTCTCCGCCTCGACAGGAGATCCGATTCCAGACCCGAGAGCCGGCTTTCCCATCGGTCCCTCCCGCCGATGACGGCCGCATCCACCAGCAGCCGCTCCCAGTGAGCCGGGGTGCGGAGGGTTCCCGCGATCACCGGGGAGCGGTCGTCCTCCGGTTCCGAATCCCCGGTCTCCGCCGGTGGTGCGTCGCCGCCGGACTTGAAGCTCATCTCCAGGTCCTCTCCCGGGCCGGCCCAAGGGCTTTCCTGTTCGAGACGTTCGGGGGAAGCGGGGTCTCTGGGGACTTGGCCCAGGGAGAGATACTCGGCGAATCGGCTGGCCGTGAGGCCCTCTTCGGCGCACTCCAAGAGGGTCAGAAGCGCCCGGCCTGCCGGGTCCGGACGCGAGCTGCCGCGGCTGAAGTAACCGGGGATGCCCGCCCGGGCCAGCGCCTCCTCCATTTGGGGTTGGTAGGTCTCAGGATTGCGCAGCAGGACCGCCATCTGGTCGAAGGGCGTGCCCCGCTTCGCCTCTTCCAGGAGGGAACGGGCGATTTCCACGCATTCGTGACCCTCACCCAATGCCGAAAAGAGTCGAAAGCTGGAATCCAAGGGGCCGCCGGCGACATTGCCGGCGGCGAAGAGATTCGTTCCGATCCGAGCCAGAGCGGACTCGCCGTCCCCTCGCTCGCGCCGGGCGGCCGTTGCGGCCGAGACTCCCAAGAGCGTCCGGAGGGCCTCGATGCCCGATCCGTCGCCGGAGAGAACCAGGGCCAGAGCCGCCGGCGACCCATCGATGAGGGAGCCGTAGAAGCGGAACTCGGCCGGGGAGCGGGGAGGGACGTCCAACAGCACCAAGGGAAGGCCGGACCAGGGCGAGTCCCCGTTCAGAGCTTGGGCGGCCAACTCCAACAGCGTGGCCCCATCGGCCAAGGAGTTCGACTGAAGTTCCTGCGTGTACAGTTCCAGCAGAATGGCCAGGTCGGATCCTCCTCCGCCGCATTGCGCCAGAGCGTCGCCGTGGGCGTGAGCCAGACGCAGGTCCAGCAGCGTGGACGCCAGGGAGCGGGAGAAGCCGGGCATTCCGGAAACGGGAGCAAAATAACCCGGCGTCTCCGCTTCCCGGCTCCGGTAGCTGGCCCGGGCGGCCAGGGCCTCCAGTCCCAGACGGCTGAGGGGAGCGACGCCGGCCTTCGCCAACTCCGGGGTCGCCAGGGCGGCCGCCAGTTGAGCCGGTGTCCAGCGGTGGAGTCCCAACCGGCCTTGCGAGTTCAGGGTGAGCGCCCGCGCCAATTCGTCCGCGGCTGCACGGGTCGACCCCAGAATCAGAACCTCGCGGGGGCCGTCCAGGGAATCGAGCCACCGTTCCACCAGTGCCGGAACGGACTTGTAGCGGGTAACCTCCTGAATGCGTTTGGACATGTCGCCAGTTGAGAATCCGCGGAGAAACTCGGCCCGAATTGTACCGCCGTCCGAGCGGCAGGGGCACCCCTTGTGGTTGCCCTCTTTGGTTTCGATCTCAACCCACCGGGTTTGATCCGAGAAAGGGACAGTCCATTTTTCCGTGATCCGAGAAAGGATCCGAGAAAGGGACAGTCCATTTTTCCGCGCGGGGAACGGGAAGGGGGCGGGGAACGGGAAGGGGACAGTCTATTTTTCACGGGGAACGCGGCCCCGGGGAACGCGGCCCGGGAAGGGGACAGTCTATTTTTGGGCAGGGGGCGCGCGCGAGGGGGCGCGGGAAGGGGCGAGGGAAGGGGACAGTCTGTTTCTCAGTCTATTTTTCACGCGGGCTGGCTGCTATTCGAACCGCAGGCCAACGGGGTTGATCCGTCCTGAACCCGGGAAGGGGACCCGGGAAGGGGACAGTCTATTTTTTCACGCGCGGATCGAAGCGCAGCCCGGGAAGGGGGCGCGGGAAGGGGGCGCGCGGGAAGGGGGCGCGGGAAGGGGACAGTCTATTTTTCACGCGGGCTGGCTGCTTTTGGAACCGCAGCCCACCGGGGTTGATCCGTCCTGAGCCAGCGCGGAAGAAACACAGGAACGATCCGTTGGGTAGTTGTCGACACGGGGAGGGCAACCACAAGGGTTGCCCCTACAATTTTTCTCGTCTTTCCGTAGTAAACTGGCCGGTGGGAGGAATCGGGTTTGCGAGTATCTGTATGGAGTTTGGCTTTGGTGCTTCCGATAGTAACCGTCGCCGGGCGGGACGCCGGGGAGTGGCCCCAGTTTCGGGGGGACCCCTCTTTGACCGGGGTTTCCGAGGCCCGGTTGCCATCGTCTCCGGAACTTGCCTGGACTCATGACGCGGGCGATCCCATCGAGTCCTCGGCCGCCATCAGCAGAGGGCGCGTTTTCGTCGGTTCGGCCGGAGGCGAACTGCAGGCCGTCGACCTGGAATCGGGGGCTCTCGTGTGGATGTACGAAGCGGAGGACGCCATCGGAGAGTCTTCGCCTGCCGTTTCCGGCGGCAGCGTTTACATCGCCGACCTGGCGGGAATGGTCCACGCCGTGTCCGAGGCCGACGGATCGAAGCGCTGGACGTTTCAGACCGACGGTGAAGTGAAGTCCTCGCCCGTCGTCGTGGAGGAATCGGTCCTGGTAGGTTCCTACGACGGATATCTCTATTGCCTGTCCGCCGCCGGGGGAGACGTTCGTTGGAAACAGGAGACGGACGGACCAGTCCACTGCACTCCCGGAGTTCGTGGCGGGATCGCCTACGTCTCGGGGTGCGACGGGATGTTGCGCGGAATCCGGGTCTCCGACGGAGAGCAGGTGGTCAAGGTGGATGTGGGCGCCTACACGGGGGCCTCCCCGTCCCTGGAAGGGGACCGGGCCGTCTTCGGTACCTTCGACAACCAGGTGCTGGCCGTGGGGCTGAAGTCCGGCACCGTTCTCTGGCGCTACCAGTCTGCGGAACGCGCTTCTCCTTTCTACTCGTCTGCGGCCCAGATCGGCGGGAAAGTGGTGTTGGGGGGGCGGGACAAGCAGGTCCATTGCCTGGACGCGGCCACGGGGAAAGCGTTGTGGACCCATGCCACTCGGGCTCGAGTCGATTCCTCTCCGGCCATTGCCGATGGACGGGTCTGGGTCGGTTCCTTTGACAGCCGGCTCTATTCGCTGGACCTCGAAACGGGAAAGCAGTTGTGGGAGTTTCAAACGGGCGGGAGGATTGCCGCTTCACCGGCGGTGGCCGCCGGCCGGATCATCGTTGGGTCTCAGGACGGGCTACTCTACTGCTTTGGCACCGGTGCACGGTAAATCCTGGTGCGAGGTCGGGGACAGTCCCCGGCTCCCTCACTTCATGATCCAGCGCCGGGACTTCATTTCGAATCGGGGCAGAGTCCCCGGCGGCACCGGCGAGACGGGAATTCTCAGCGAAAAGGCGGCGTGAAGCTCCTGCTCCAGTTGACGCGCCCCCCCTTCGCCCAGGCCCGACTCGATCTGGATCTTCATTTCCCTGAGCACGCCCGTGTCGTGGACCTCGACCCGGTACTCGGAGATTTCCGGCCGTCTCCGGATCACCTCCTCAACGGCGGACGGAAAGAGGTTCACTCCCCGGATCACCACCATGTCGTCGACCCTCCCTAGAATGCCACCTTCCAGCGCCAGCTCGAAGCGGCCACAGGTGCAGGGTCTCATTGTGGACGCCTTCACCAAGTCCCCCGTCCGATAGCGCAGGACGGGTGATCCGACCCGGTCCAGCGTGGTCAGGATCAACTCCCCCGTCTCCCCCGGCGCCGCGGGACGGGACGAGGCCGGGTCCACCACCTCGGCCAGATAGGCATCTTCCAGGACGTGCAGGACGCTCCGATGGAAGGGGCACTCATAGCTGACGGGTCCCACCTCGGTCATGCCGTGATGGTCACGAAGACGGGCGCCCCAGGCCGCTTCCAGCCGGGAGCGGGTGGCTTCGATGCAGCCTCCCGGTTCTCCTGCGGTCAGGAGGATGTGGACCGCGGACCGTTCCAGCGAAAGGCCGTTTTCGGCCGCGACGTCCGCCAGGTGCAGGGCGTATGTCGGTGTGGCGCAGAGGACGTCCACGCGGTTGTCCAGGATGGCTCGAAGGCGCCCCAGGCTGCTCTGGCCGCCGCCCGGAAGGCACAATGCTCCCAGCGACTGCGCCGAGTCGAACGCGGTCCAGAAGCCCAGGAAAGGACCGAAGGAGAAGGCAAAGAAGATCCGGTCCCCGGGTCTCACTCCCGACCTCCGGTAGACGGTCTTCCAGCACTCCAGCATCTTCTCCCAGCTCCCCGCGGTGTCCAGCCAGCGCAGCGGTTCTCCCCGGCTGCCGCTGGTCTGGTTGAATCGCGTGTAGCGATGCAGCGGGAAGCTGAGGTTGCGGCCGAAGGGGGGATTCCGGACCTGGTCTTCCAGCAGTTCCCGTTTCTCTGTGAACGGAACTTGGCGGCGAAAATCTTGGAGGCTCAGAGGATTCCGCGTCAGCGGCGTGGAGTCCAGCTTGTCCCGGTAGAACCGGTTCGAGTCCAGCACCGTTTCCAGGAGATGCCGCAGTTTGATCTGCTGCCGCTTCCGGATTTCTTCCGGGCCGGGTGCATTCATGGAACTAGCGTCTCGCCAGAAGGTGGGACGGCGCGGATTCGATCCGGGAAGAGATTTCCGGGGGAATGGGGATGGAGGACATTCGCCCTGTCTCTTCGGAGACTCGGACGCAGACGACCTTGAGAGCGCCGACCGCCACTACCTGGAGACCGTCCTGAGACTGTTTGCGGAAGATGAAATCCAGCAGGAGGGATTTTTCCTCCTTGGCCCTCACCAGGAGGTGGATTTGCACCACGTCCTCGAACCGAAGGGGCTTCCTGTAGTCGCAGCGAGCGCTGAGCCGGGGCCAGCCCAGCGTCCCCCGGGGTCCGCTGAAGTGGCCCGCGAACCCCAGCGAGCGGTAGAACTCGTGCTCCGTTTCCTCCATGAATCGGAAAAAGTTGGCGAAGTGCACGATGCCGGCCATGTCCGTGTCGGCGAACTGAATCCGGCGGCTGGCCTTGAATTCGTATGCCACTGGGCTCGCCTATCCGATCGCTGGTTCCGTTGCGGTTGCGGCCCGGCGGACGGGTGGACGAATGTCCTCCCCAGCCAGCGGATGACCATGTTTAAGGGGTGGTGGCAGTTCCACCAGGTCCTCAATGGCGCCGAAGAGATCGGCGAAATCCCGGAAGAGGTGGCCGATGAGGCAGTCGGTGAGGTCTCCTCTCAGGTCCGCATGACGGTTCAGGAGGCGCCTGAAGCTGAACTCCTGATCGTAGAAAGCGTAGACCAGCCGCCGCATGGCCTCGATGCCCCGGGTGAGATCGTGCCCATACCGCTCGAAACGGGCTGCCCCCACGTCCCCCGCCTTGAGAGCGTCGTCAATGGCGTCGGCCGCCATCTCTCCGCTCTTGAGCGCCAGGAACACGCCGGACGAGAAGATGGGGTCCAGGAAGGCGAACGCGTCTCCCACCAGCACCAGGCCCGTGGCAGCGCAGTAGCGTGAACGGTACGAGTAGTCCCCCGTCAACCTCACCGCACCCTCCTGGCATCCCGGCGCCACGTGCTTCCGGATCCAGGGATTGCACCGGATCTCCCGGTCGAACACCACCTGGAGGTCCCGGGACTCACGGAACAGGTAGCTCTTGTGGGCCACCACGCCGACGCTGACCCGGTCTTCCGGGAGCGGGATATACCAGAACCACCCCTTCTCAGGCAGGTAAGCGATGGTGGTGGCGCCTTCGTCCAGACCCGGGTCCCGGAGAGCTCCACGAAAGTAGGTCCAGAGCGCCGCCCGGTTCAGGGACCGGTCCCGAATCCTCCAGCGATTTGAGGCCGCGGACAGGGCGGCCCGGCCCGTGGCGTCGACGGTCATGGGCGCCCGGACCTGGAACTTCTCTCCGGCCCGGGTGACGGCCTCCACGCCCCGCACCGAACCCGCTTCCCGGATCAGACGGGTGACCGAGACCTCTTCACGGACCGTGGCCCCTTTGGCCCGGGCGTTGTCCAGCAGGAGCTGATCGAACTCGCTGCGCAGGACCTGCCAAGTGGTGGAAGCTTCATGGTCCAGGTGCTGAAAAAAGTAGAAAGGCTGGGAAACCCGTCCCCCGGTGGAGACGAACTGAACGCTGTATTTGAGGGGAAAGGCTGAACGCTTGAGTTGCTCGATCAGTCCCAGCCGCTCCAGAGTGAAGTAGCAGTAGGGCATCAACGATTCCCCCACCGAGTAGCGGGGAAACCGCTCCTTTTCCAGGACCAGCACCTTCCAGCCGGCCTGGGCCAGCAAGGCGGCGGTGGTGGTTCCGGCGGGTCCTCCCCCGGCCACCACCACATCGTAATCTCGGACCGTTTCCGTCATTTACGTGTATCGCGAGTCCTGATGCTCCGGCAGGAAGAAGAGGGGCAGCAGCCGGTCCACCTGCAAAAGGCCCGCCCGGCTGAGTTCCAATCCTTCGGGGGAGGCCGTGATATAGCCCCGCTCGACCAGTTCGCCAATGGGCCCCGCGAATCTCTCGAGAATGTCCACTTGGAACTTGTTTCGGAAATATCCGGTTCGGACCCGGCCCAGCTTCAACTGCAAGACGAGTTCCCGGATCAGGCGCTCCTGCCCGCTTGGCGTCAAGGCGCGGTGAAGGGGGAGCTCTTCCTGGCCGAGTCGTTGCAGGTAGGGTCCCATGTCGTGCTCGTTCTGGAAATGGGTCCCTCCCACATGGGAGAAGGAGGCCACTCCCAGAGCCACCATGTCGGCCCCCGACCAGAGCTGGTCCCGGTAGAGGAATCGGCTCCTGTCCGGAGACCGGACGGCAGTGTAGGCGCTGGCCACATGGTAGCCGTTCCGCTCCAGTTCCTGGAACGCCAGATCCACCCACCGGCGCTTGGTGGGCCAGTCGGCCACGGGCGCCCGCGTCCGGCCCCGCTCCCGCATGCGACGGTAGATGGTGGTGTTGAAGGGGATCTCCATCTGGTAGACGGTGACGCTGTCGGGTTGAAGTTGGAGGGTGTTCTCCACGCACCGGCGCCAGTTCTCCTCCGTCTCGTCCACCATCCCGGCGATGAGATCGATGTTGATCTGGGGAAAGTCGAGATGGCTGGCTCGTTCGTAGACGTCCCAGATTTCCCGGGAGCGGTGAGCCCGGCCGTTGATCTCCAGGACGTGGTCGTCGAAGTTCTCGACTCCCAGGCTGAGCCGGGTGACGCCGAGGTCGCGCAGTAGCTCCAGTTTCCCCGGGGTCAGCGTGCCCGGCTCACATTCGAAGGTGATCTCCCGGGCGTGGTCCCAGGAAAAGTGCTGCTTCAACTCCTCGACCAGACCGGAGAGTTGCCGGGTGGAGAGGTAGGACGGAGTTCCGCCTCCGAAGTAGATGAAGTCCAGTTGCCGGCCGTTGACGAAAGGACGGCGCGCGTAGATCCCCAGCTCCCGGACCAGCGCGTCCAGATAGCCCAGGATCTCCCGCGAGCCCTTGCCCGTGTAGACCTTGAAGTAGCAGAAATGGCAGCGTTTTCGGCAGAAGGGGATGTGGAGGTAGAGGCCCAGCGGGGTCTCCGGGTCTGCGGGGCGCTCCAAAGCCGCCAGGGCGTCCTTCACTCCTTCCGGTTTCCAGAAGGAGAAAGGGGGGTAGTTGGCGATGAAATAGTTGCTGGCGACGGTTTCGTTGTCCGATTGCATTACAGAAACCCGGCCGCGGCGGGGCAGATCTACAGATGCCGCGCGGGGTCATTCTATCAGACGGGATTTGGAGGATGGGAACGTAGAGGGGAAGTGTAGAGGGACTCAGTCCCCCTGTCCCCCGGTCGGGGACTAACAGTCCCCGCTCCTGCTCTCTCCTACTCCGACCGGAGGGAGGCGATGACGGGAGTGCGCACGGCGGCGGCGACGGCGGCCAGCGATGCCAGAAGGCCCACCAGGAGAACCAGGCCGGCGAGGGCACCGGTGGGCGCCAGGGCGGGGCCGAGGTCCCGGGCCAGGAGAACCGGGGCCACCGCAACCAGGGCCGACGAGACTCCCGTCACCAGGGCGAATCCCACCAGCAGCAGGTTCTCGGCCAGCACCATGGTCCCCAGGTGGCCCGGCCCATAGCCGACGGCCCGCATCAACGCCAGCTCTCTCCGGCGCTCCAGCACGTTGCGGAGCAGAATTACGGCCGTTCCCAGCGTTCCCAGCAGCAGGCCCAATGCGCCCAGGCTCTGAAACGTGGACAGGTATGTGTTCTCGACCCGGTGGAAACTGGCGAGCCTGTCCGCGGTGGATGTGGCGTCGAACCCGTAGTCAGACAGGCTCCGTTCCAGGCTTTGAACCCAATTCCCGTCCTTCCGGTCGGGGGTCTCGATCAGGAAGTATCGGTAACCCTGCTGTTTGGGGAACAGCTTCAGGAAATTCCGCTCGGAGATCACGATCTCCCCTTGCAGGACGCTATCGGAGAGGGCTCCTACCAGCTTCAACCGGACCGGCTCGCCTTCTGACCGCTCCAGGATGATCTCCTCTCCGAGGCCCGTGTGCAGCGAATACGCCATGGACGTGGCGTCGGCGATGGCGGGAACCGCCGAGTCTTCGGTCTCCGCGTCCAGCAGGCGCCATGGATTTTCCTGGTCTTCCGAAGCCAGGGAGGAACTGAAGCTGAAGCGCCCCAGGTCCAGGAAAGCGCGCCGGGCGCCCAGGATTCTCGGGTTGGCCGGACGATACAGGTTCCGGCAACTGGCGTCGTCCCCGGGTCGGAGCCGGAACGACCAGAATCGGAGTCCGTCGGGGGAGGATAGCTGGTCCAGGTTCAGGTCCTTCCTGGTTTCCGGATCGTCGGGGTCCTGGAAGAAGGGGATCGATGACTCGGCTGCCAAGGAGAATCCACCGGTTCCCGACCCGGGCGCCAGTGAGGGGGTCCCCTCTCGGCGAAAGACTCCCACCGTCACGATGATGAATGTGGCCAGCGCGATGAGGCCGATGGAGAGGAGAGACCGGCCCGGCCGGTAGCTCATGTTCCGGAGTCCGATCCGGCACAGGGCTGCCATCCCCCGCCCGTGGAATCGCAGAACCCGGCCCGAGGTGAGGAGCCACCGTTGGAACGCCAGCAGGGAGATCAGCAGCAGGGCCCCGGAGCCGAAAAATCCGGCCGTCTGGCCGATCCAGTCCAGGATCGCCGCCAGCAGGAAAATCAGTCCGGCCACTCCCAGAGCCAGAGCCGCCAGCAGGGGCCGGAGTCCGGAACCGGTCGCAAGCGGCTTCTTTTCGCCCGCCAGCAGGAGCCGGGGAGGCGCCTTGCCGAGTCTTCGAAGGGTCAACAGGATGCAAAGAAAGGCCGCCGCCACCCCCGCGGCGGCCCCCAGAAGAAGGGTCGCCGGTTCTACATGCAGGGTCAGCCGCGTCGTTCCCACTGCCGAGAGCCAGCGGGTTCTCAGGCCCCACATCATCAGCCAACCATAAGCGGCGGCTCCGGCCAGGCCCAGCAGGCTCCCGGCGACGGCGAGAACCAGACCTTCGGCCGCGAAGATCCGCCGGATGAGTGGCTCCGATATGCCTAAGGCCTTGAAAAGGCCGACTTGGCGCAGCCGCTGTTCCAACCCCAGCTTGAAGAACAGGACGGTCAGGAGCAGTGCGGAGACGACCAGGAAGAAGCTGAAGTAGAGGAAGTACTCGCCGAAGTCGGTGCTTCCGCGGGAGGCTTCGATACCGGTCTCCCTCACCCGGTGCAGGGCGAACCCCATAACCTCGGGAGAGAGGTTCGCCAGCAGGCTCTCCCGATAGCGGCCGAGAGTCTCTTCCAGGGTGAGATCCTCCGGTTTTTCGAATCTCAACGAGGTCAGGTCCCCGAACCGGGACCCCCACAATTCCTGGGCGGTTTCAAGCGGGAGGAAGGCCTTGGGAGTGGTGCGGTAGCGTTCCCAGTAGTCTTCATCCTGATGCCGGATGCGGGAAAGGTCGACGGGAAAGGGCGGGTCCCAGTGAGAGATGGACTCGGTCTGGCTGATGCCCTCGAACTCGGGAACCAGGTCCCGGTCCGCGGCCGCACCGGAGAGGGGAACGATCCCGGCCACTCGGAAGTCCACCGCCTGCGTCGAGAGCCCGTGGCGGTAGTCCCATTGAAAGTACTCCAGTGTCACCGGTGTCCCCGGTCCGATCCCCAGGTCCCGGGCGGTCCAGTCGTTGATCCAGACAGGAGGGGGGACTTTCCTGTCCCCCTCTTTTCTTCCCCGTTCCATGGGCACGCCAGCGGTTGGATCGCCGCCGTTCCCGACCCCGGTGGGGGACTTCTGCCCCGAGATCCGGGCCAGGTGGTCCGGCTCCACCCCCGCGACCAGCGAATAGGGGACGCTCTGTTCGCCGTGGGCGATGGAGTTGACCACGTAGCTGAAGATGGGCTGGGGCTCCAGTTCCAGGGCGGCGCCTGCCCGGCGGGCTGCGGTCACCACGGGCTCGTCCACCAGGCCGCCCTTATGCTCCAGCGAGAGGCAGGAACAATGCTCCAGGGCCCGGATCCGAAGTCCGGCATCGTCCGGAGTGAGCGTGGCCCGAAGCATTCGGCGAAGCTGGTTTCCGTCACTCTCCGACTGCCCCTCGCCAGCAGACAGGAGAAGCGCGTTGACTCGCCCCTCCTGCTCCAGGGCCCGCTGAATCTCAGCCAGGGGTAGAAACAGAGTCCGAACCGCGGCGCCTCGTTGCAGGACCGAGAATTCTCCCAGGTTTTCCGGCTGCAGGACGCGGCTGCCCCGGACCCGCAGTGTGGTCCCCGAGGAGTCCCTCCGGCCATGAAGAGTCTCAGCCGGAGTTGCAGTCTGCTGTTGCAGAGTCACCAGCAGGCTGTCGCCCTCGTTCCAATCCAGTTCCCGGGCCAATTCCGGACTGAGCAAAGCGCTACGGCGATCCAGGGCCTCGGGCGGCCGTCCGTGGAAAGTCCAGAAACGCTCGTCCACTCCGTAGATCTGGACGCGGGACGCCATACGTTGGGTGCCGGCGTGAACCACCGCGCCTTCTCCGACCATGATGGGACAAGCTTCCTCGAAAGCCTGAGAGAAACCGGGATGGGACTGGAGCCTCCGGGCCAGATCTTCGGGGAAGGGCATGGAGGCCGTGACGACGGTGTGGGTACTGCCCAAGCGCTCCAGCACCAGTGCCTTGAGACTGGAGCGGACCGAATCTCCCACCAGGAGCGCGCCGGCCAAGGTGGCGACGCTCACGGCGACGCCAATCACGATGGCCAGTTGGGCGGGCCAGTAGTGGACCAGGCTTCGTGCGACGATCCGGCGGAGTCTCATCGTGGGTGGAGCCGGCATTCGCGGAGTTCATAGCGGTTGGGACACCTGGCTGCCAGCTCCAGATTGTGGGTGACCACCATGAGAATCGTGCGTTGGCGCCGATGCAGCTCCAGCAGGAGTTCGCTGACGGCGTCGGCCGACCGACGGTCAAGATTGCCGGTGGGTTCATCGCAGAGTAGCAGTAACGGATCCAGAATCAAGGCTCGAGCCAGGGCCGCACGCTGTTTCTCCCCGCCCGAAAGCTCCCAGGGCCGGTGCTCGAGACGATCACCGAGACCCACCCGTTCGAGCAGGCCGCGGGCCTTCCGCACCTGACCCTCGCCGTTGACCTGGGAGCGGGTGACCAGGGTCGGGATCAAGACGTTTTCCAGGACGGAGCATTGGGGCAGGAGGCAGTGGTCCTGGAAGACGAAACCCACCTGCCGGTTCCTGAAGTGCGCCAGCTCCCGGGGCTCCAGCCCGAACGGATTCTGCCCCTCCAGCCGGACGGTGCCGGAGGTGGGTGGTTCCAGAGCTCCCAGAATGTGGAGCAGCGTGCTCTTTCCGCTCCCGGAGGGTCCCACGATCGACACCGCATCTCCCCGGGAAAGGGACAACGACACTCCTGAGAGCACCGTGAGGATACCCTGGGGCGTGGTGTAGTCCTTGCTGACGTCTCGGACGTGCAGCCCGCCCGGTCTCCGGGGAGAGTCGCCGCTCCCGGCAGGAGCATGCCGGTGTTCGGACGGGCTGACCAAGCGCTTGTAGGATCGCAGCGTGGCGTCTGCCATTTTTCTCGCGTCGTAATGTTCCCGCACACCCTTCCGCCCGCGCCGCCCCAACTCCACGGCCCGTTCCGGATCGCGGTGAAGATCCAGAATGCCGCGGGCCAGGCCAGGCGCGTCGTCCGGCTCCACCAGCAGGCCGCCGCCGGTGGCGGCAATGATCTCCGGGAAAACGCCCCGCCTCGGCTGGACCACGGGAACGCCGCAGGCCTGAGCCTCCAGCGCGTAGAGTCCCCTGGGCTCGTCGTAGCAGGCGGGCACGGAGAGGACGTCCAACTCTTGCAGGAAGCGGATCTTCTCCGCACGGCTCAGACAGCCCCGGTACTCGAAGCTGTCCTCCAGACCCCACCGGCGCATCCTCTTCCTGATCCCTCGCAGATAGCCGGAATGATCGGTGGCCGGATCGCCCGCGACCAGAAGGCGCGTCCCGCCCGGACCCAACTCGCGAACCACGCCGCGATAGGCTTCACAGAGCAGGTGCAACCCTTTCTCGGGCGCGATTCGAGCCAGGTATCCCACGGTGAAGGGACGGGACAGCGCAGAGTCGCGCGGTTGAAAGTCGTCGACGTGGATTCCAGATCGAATCACGCCGACCTTGGAGCGGGGCAATTCCAGATAGTCCCGCATCACTTGACCGTGGAAGTGGCTCACGGCGTGGAACTGGTCGATGAACTCGGCATTGGCCCGTATTCTCGCCCGAGCCTCGGACCGGTAGGGTTCCTTCAGCGCCTCCAGGAACAGGTCCTCACCCTGGAGAGTACAGCAGACGGAACAGGAAAGGGCTTGTTTCACGGCGGGAGCCAGTCCGCTGAGCAGACTGTTCCCCAGGTGAACCAAATCCGGCCGGGGGCGGCTACGGAGCCAAATCAACAGTTTCTCCAGCTCCTTGCGCTGGAAACCCGATTCTCCCCTGAGGACTGAGACCGTGGTCTCCCCCAGTTCGCCGGGATCGGTCCGAGTTCCCCAGCGCCCGGCCGAGTTCAGCAGCCAGGAAGAGTCCAGGATCCGGTCCAGAAACCAGGGAGTGGATCGGAAAAAGGAAAAACGCTGCTGCAGATAGATGTTGACGCCCCCGAAGAACGTGGTCCCGAGGCTCACGTTGCGTTCGTCGGTGAGGGTCGGAGTGTAGAGGGGAACCAACTCGACGTCGAGCCCCCGGGAAATAAGGTCGGAGGCCAGGGTGTTGTCCCGAAAGCAGGCCCCGCAGTATCTGCCCGCGGCGCCCGCCGTGATGTACACGACCCTCATGGGAAGAAGATTACGCCGGGGCCGGTCCCCGCTGCAAGACACTCCGTGGAGACTTCGGTGACGGGCTGGTAACATGAGCACTCCCTGATCGTCTACCCGAAACCTTGGATGGAATCCATGCCATTGGGACTGAAACCTCGAACCGAGTTGATCCTGATTCTCCTGCTCTGCGCGGGAGGCCCGCTTCGGGGCCAGACCGTTGAAGGCTCCCTCAGGCTGCAGATTGAGGACCGGACCGGCCCTGTGGAGGGAGCCGCCGCGGAAGTGATCCGGGAAGAGACCAACCAACGGCGGACCGGTGTCGCCGACCCTGACGGCCACCTGCTGATCCCGCTTCTCCCGTCCGGAGCCTATCGCCTGGAAGTCGCTCACACCGGCTACCGGAAGCATGTCGAGAAGTTCTCCCTGCGGGTCAACGAGCGGTTGGAGCTTCGAGTGACACTGCGGCCGGGTGAACTGACCGAGGAGGTGTTGGTTGTGGAGACCCGCGGGTGGCTCAAACGGGACTCGTTGGCGCTGGGAAGCGTCATCGAGAACTCGCAGGTCGCGGGCCTGCCGTTGGATGGGAGGAACTTCTTCGAGTTGAGCCTGCTGCTTCCGGGGAGCGCTCCGGCGGCACCCGGATCGGCTGGTTCGGTCCGTGGCGACTTCGCGTTGAACATCAACGGGCAGCGCGAGGCGTCCAACAGCTTCTTGTTGGACGGTGTCTACAACGGAGACCCCAAGCTCAACGGGGTCGGCGTCAACCCTCCCGTCGACGCCATCCGGGAGTTCGAAGTGGTCATGGGCACCTATGACGCCTCGTTCGGACGCAATGTGGGCAGTCAGATCAACGTGGTGACCAAGTCGGGGGGCAACCGGGTCCACGGCACCGTTTACGGTTTCTTCCGGAACGCGGCGTTGGATGCCCGGAACTACTTCTCGTTGCCTCAGGGGCCCGACCCTGAATATCGGCGAAGCCAGTTCGGGTTCTCCCTGGGAGGGCCCGTGGTCCGGAACCGGACGTTCTTCTTTGCCGATTACGAAGGCCGGCGGGTTCGGCAGGGAGTCACTCGCGCCACCACGGTTCCCACTATGGCCGAACGCTCCGGCGATTTTTCCGGTTCTTCGAGTCCGCTGCCGGTCAATCCGTTGACCCGGCAGCCATTTCCAGCGAACGCGATCCCATCCGCCTGGATGCATCCCACAGGCCATGCCGTCGCCCAACTCTATCCCCACCCCAACCGGACCGGGGAGGGTCCCAACTTCGTTTCCTCGCCCACCCTGGAGGATCGAGACGACCATTTCGACGTGAGGTTCGATCACGCCGCGAGTCCGTCCTCGAATCTGGCGCTGCGCTACAGTTTCGGGGACCGGGACCTCTTCGATCCCTTTTCCGGGCCCCTCTTCTCAGCCGTGCCCGGATACGGAACCAACGTCCCCAGACGGGCCCAGAACCTGGTTGTCAGCGAATCTCATACCTTCACCTCCCGTTTTCTGAATCAGGTGCGTTTCGCCTTCAACCGGGTTGCGGCCGGCGCTTTCCACGAGAACATGGGCCGGAGCATCAACTCCGAAGTGGGTTTGCCCGATCTCTCCGACCGCCCTCGGGATCTGGGAATGAGTTTCATCACCGTCTCCGGGTTTTCGTCTTTGGGGGACGAATACAACAACCCTCAGCACAGCGCTTCCGACACCTTTCAGATCCTGAACCATTCCACCTACGCCAGCGGCAAGCATCTGTGGCAGGTCGGCGGGGACATCCGGATCGTCCGGCAGGACGCCTACCGGGACGTCCAGTCCCGCGGCTTTCTCAACTTCGTGGGCCAGACCGGAATCACGGGAAGCGGATTGGCCGATCTGCTGCTGGGACTGCCCTCGCTGACTGGCGTGGCGCAACTCGACAATCCCCAACACCTTCGCAACCGGAGCTACAGCTTTTTCATTCAGGACCATTTCAAGTTGAGGCCCAACCTGACGCTGGCTCTGGGCGTGCGTTATGAGTACAACTCACCGCCCGTCGACAAGGACGATCGGGCCAACGTCTACGATCCGGAAAGCGGATTGCTGGTCGGCGTCGGAACCGGCGGCGTGCCCCGTGGCGGCTATCTGCCCGACCGGAACAACGGGGCTCCCCGAATCGGCCTGGCCTGGGGACTGGACCGGGGCGGGCGCACGGTGCTGCGGACCGGATACGGGATCTTCTACGACCAGTCGCCGCTGGCGCCGGGCGAGGGCTTGTATTTCAATCCCCCGTATTTCGATTTCCGCCTCTACTTCCCGCTGCCGGAACGCCTGTTGACCCTGTATGATCCCTTCCCGCAAAACTACCCGTATCGACTTCCCCCGTCGGTTCTCTTCTACCAGCGGGACCTGGCCCAAGCCTACAGCCAGCACTGGAACCTGAATCTGCAGCAGGAACTAGGAAGTCAACAGATGATCGAGGTGGGCTACGTCGGTTCCAAGGGGACCAAGCTTCTGACGGCGCGCGACTTCAACCAGCCGCGTCCCAGTCCCGTGTGGCCCAATCGTCGGCCTGTCCCGCAGTTTGACGACATCAACATGCTGGAATCCCGCGGGAACTCCAGCTACCACTCGCTCCAGGCTCGGTTCAACCGCCGGTTGAGCTCCGGGTTTTCGATGCTGGCCTCCTACAGTTGGGCCAAGTCCATCGATGACTCGTCCAGCTTCTTCTCCAGCACCGGCGACCCCAACTTTCCCCAGGACAGTTTGAGCGTCGGGACCGAGCGGGCACGGTCCAACTTCGACCTGACCCATCGGCTTTCGGTGAGCTATTCCTGGGAGATTCCCATCGGCCGGGGGCGGTCCTTCCTGGGAGACCAGGGATGGCTCTCCAGTCTCCTCTCCAACTGGCAGACCTTCGGAATCCTGACCTTCCAGACGGGGCATCCTTTCACTGTGGCGCTGCTTCCGGAGATCGACAACAGCAACACCGGACGGTCGATTCTGGGATTCGGAGCCAACGACAGGCCTCACCGGACTGGTACCGGAGCGATCTCCAACTCCGGCCCGGATCAGTGGTTCGACACCCGGGCCTTCGTTTTCCCCCGCTACGGCAGTTTCGGCAACTCGGGACGGAACATTCTCGAAGGGCCCGGATACGCAACGGTCGACCTGTCTCTCGTGCGGGACACGATGATTTCCGAGGAGGTGACGATCCAGTTCCGCGCCGAGTTCTTCAACCTCCTGAACCGGCCCAATCTGCACCTCCCGGATCTGTTCCTGGGCTCACCGACCTTCGGCCGGATCCTCTCGGCGGGCGAGCCCCGGCGCGTCCAATTGGGCCTCAAGCTGTTGTTCTGAAACCCGAATTCCTACATCAGACGGGACCATCCGAACTTGGCCGAATCCACGGATGGAACATACCCGCATACGGAAAGGGACAGTCTCGATTCCAAGATCGTGAGAGAAGCCCTTTAGAATCAATGACTTGGAGTTAAAATTGGGGTCAGACAGGCTGGAAGTTCAGTCTAGTCCGAAGTTCCAGACTCAGAGACAAGATAACTCCCTGATTATAAAGGGATAACCGACGAATCGGACTAGTTGTCCACTGGGAACACCCTGACCAACTCCAGCGCCCGGTGCTGCAGCGGTGTCGGTTCCGTCAGTCGTTGCAACTTTGGACCGTCCGGGTCCGAGGCCGTTCGGCACTGGTGACGGGCACGCGTCCCCATCTCAGCCATCAGTGTCTTGAAGCTCTGGATCGGCAGTCCGTCCTCGGTTTCCCGCTTCGCCTTCTTGCGTTTTGCCGATGCCGACGGCTGGGCTTTCAGCACCGGATCCCGTCGAGCGCGATGCGCCTCCAGGTCCTCGTCATCAAACAGCAACGGGGCCAAGGCTCGGCGCAGATGCCACTCGACGTAGTAGGACAGCACGCACAGGAACAGGTGTGATCGCACCCGGGTCTCCGCCCGGTGGCGGATGGGACGGATCTGCAAGTTCACGGTCTTCAAAGAGCGGAACGCCCGCTCCACGTTCGCCAGGTTCTTGTAGCTGCGCACCACGTCGGCCGTCGACAGCCGCTTTTGTGGCTCACTGGTGCGCAGGATGTAGAATCCGTCCAGTTGCGCCTCGCGGACGATAGCCTCAGTGCGCCGAGCGTACTCGAAACGCCCGTCCTCGATCACCATTTCGAAGTGCTTGGCCACCTTGTACCGGTTCTTGACCCGACCCACCTTCTCGGCAATCTGGGGCGCCAACAAGGGCGTCTTGGTGCGCCGGGCCACCTCCCGGGCGATCTTGGCCAACTTTTCCTCCGTCGCCGCCAACAGGCGCTCCCGTTTGCGGCGCCGATACTCCCCCAGCATCGGGTTGTGACAAACGACGAGCCGTTCGCCCGGATAGGCCTCGGTCCGGATCTCCGCCAAGTGACGCTCATCAAAGAGCGAGAGTTGAACTGCTTTCGTTTCCACCAGTTCGCGGATGGCCGTATGGCGCAGGGCCGAGATCCAACCCAGTCCGGGATGGCGCTTCAGATGCTTGACCTGGGTCTCGGTCAGTAGCCCTCGGTCCCCGACCAGCACCACCCGCTTCAACCCGAACCGCTGGCGCAACGTCTCCACTTGATCCGGCACCGTGGTCGGATCCCCCGTGTTGCCGGGATAGGCCTGGACGGCCACCGGCCGTCCCGCCCGATCCGCCATCACCCCGTAGACGATGATGGGCTGGCCGCGCTTGCCGTCCCGGCTGTGGCCGAACCGGGCCAAGGAACAGGTGTGCCCTTCATAGTAGCTGCTGGAGACGTCGTAAAGGACGTGATCCCCTTCGGACAGATGTCGCCGGGCCAGCTTCTTCTCGATCCGGTCCTGACGTTGGAGCAACCAGTCCATGGCCCCGTACAGGTCGTTCTCGTCGGCGTCTTGCAGGGAGAGCTCGGAGGCCAGGGTGGTCGTGTGCCAGAGCCGGGTGGTGGCGAGCTTGGAGGCGGGATGCAGCAAGCGCTGGATGATCAGGGCCAGGACCAGATCGCGCTGGCGCGAGGGCTTGGAATCGATAAGAGCGGGGAGCTTCAGGCGGCGCATGGCTTGCAGCACCATCTCGACATGACCATGGGGGAGGGAGCGTTCGATGACGAAGAGCTCATCGGGATGAACGACAGGGACGTTCTTGAGGACGAGACGAAGTCGTTCGATCTTGTCGTGGGGCCAGTTGGTGAGGTTGGCGATGGTGCGTTTGCGGACACGTTTCCCTTCGCGCCAGCCTTCGCGCAGGAGGATGGCAGGGCGGGAGTTGCGGTTGGGGACAGTGTCGATGTACATGGCAACTAGTATAGATCATATAGTTCTCAAATACAACATGATAGACACTCTATTACATGGGAACACAAATAAACCCAGTCAACACCAGTTCCGTAAGCAAATCAACCACTTAGCTCGATTTTAGGGGGAAATAGGGCTGGAACTTCCGTCTAGTCGTTCTGCTCTTCGGAGCAGATTCGAACGATGGGCCGGCATAAGTAGGATGTCCCCATTTGGTGTCTGACATGTGTTTCACAGGTCTCCACGGCCTGTTTGATGACCAAGTGCTTGAAGGTACTGGCGAGGAGGAATCCCGCCTGCTGGCGCTCCGGTTCGCCCTCCTCCATCCAAAGTCCTTCCACAAGAACTACGCAGCCGCCTCTGGCTGACGCTTTGCTATTGCAGTCCTCCCCTCCCTCACTGCGGCATTTGGAATCCACCAGCATTCGCGCGCCGTGATCGGACTCCTTATGCCAGCTCGTCGAAAAGGACCAGGGCTTTTCGGGCCCGCCTCGGGCGGACGACTGTAGGTCTGTCCCAATAGACACGAAGATATTAGGAGGAGCGGCGACCTCCTGGATATTCGCTGGCGCGGACCCGCCGCCCTGGACTTCCAATCGAAGCTCATAGGCCCCATGGTCTTTCAAATTGGCATCGAATTGGCTGGCATAACTGGGGGAGACAAAAACCTCAAACCTAGCCTTTTGCTCTGATTTGAACGACACCCGGGAACCAAATCCAGTCAAGTCTTCCCCTCGGAAACGTTCACCGGCAGGAGCATGCACTAAAATGACGGTGTCAAAGTCTTGGGACGTTACCTCTAGGACGACTTGGTCCCCAGCGGAGGCCGTGAATGTGTATCGGTTCACTCCGTCCGACCACTCTTCAATCTGCGGCATGTAGGCCATG
The DNA here is from genome assembly GCA_965231825.1 of Acidobacteriota bacterium. Taxonomy (GTDB): domain Bacteria; phylum Acidobacteriota; class UBA6911; order RPQK01; family JAJDTT01; genus JAJDTT01. The sequence goes on from OZ246889.1 coordinate 2,767,660, forward strand.
ATGGTTTCGCCCGGGCGCAGGGTTTTAAGAGCATGAACTGAAGCGGTCAGAGTGAAAAAGACAAGGACACAAATCAGATGCATGCCAACCTCCTTTTAAAAGAGGCAGTGCAAGAGTCGGAGGGGATCCGGATTGGGAAGTCCCTGCGAGCATTTTCGAGCGTGGATCGCTCCCGGTTCTTGGTTCAACATTTCTGCGGGGGACTTTCACCGGTCGTGACCAATAATTCTTCCTGCAAAAACTGCGGAATATTGTACGGGATTGTAGCGTTCCCAAGTCAGTCGCGGAATGGGGACCGGAATGGGGACAGTCTCAAGTACAGTCGCGTACGCGTACGAAAGGGACAGTCTCGATTCCCAGTCTCGCGGAAAGGGACAGTCTCGATTCCCAGTCTCGATTCCCAGATCGGGAACGGTCCAAGACTTCGAGCGGGTCGCGAAGCGAATCTATGACATTCCCGAGTTCCGTCTATGAGCGAGTGCGGACGGGATTAAGCAGATCTTTATGGCCGGGCCACCGGGACTGCACCGCCTCGTCACGGTCCTCGTTCAGACGTGCTTTCCTTGTTCTCCTGGACCGTTAGAGAAATGGGGAACGTCCAGAGTCCACGGGGTGGTGTCCGTGATCTGAGAAGTTCGGTGCCGCGGTGGCAGAATCGACGGACGGAGATCAGGCGAGTCTACGATAGGAAGGCGTGCGAGCGCTGCTCCCGTAGCGAATACAGCACTCCGCCCAGTTGGGGGATGGGGTGTCGGCGACGCCGATATCGACCTTGCTTTCGATACGTCTCCAGCAATTGCGCCACCTTCTCTGCCGGCCCGACGGCCAACCCGTCCGTCAGGAATCGCAGACGCCGGCGAAAGGCTCCGGCACGGGTAAATCCACGTCGCTCCTCCTGATCGAGGATCCACAGGGGGATCGCAGCCTGGTTTTCACGGGTGGGGACGGCCCCTCGATAATACAAGCGAGCCCGGTAACTGCTGTACACGTCGGTTCCGGATTCCGAGGGGAACAGTTCCTCCAATGCAATCAGGTCATGATCCTCCCCGGTGAATCTCCAGCGGGCTGAGCCCCACTTCCATTGCTCGGGCCGCTTGACCAGTCCGGCTCGGACGGCGTTGAGTTCCACGTATAGAATTGCGTCTTGGACCGCTTCGGTTCCCAAGAGTTCCGGGTTCTTGAAACGTTCACTCCAAAAATGCCCTCGCCGTCGAAACTGGCGGTTGTACCAGCGGGCATACTGCCCGTCCACGTTCTGCATTAGTTTCGACACGTCAAAGAGACGTTGGTTGAACGCCTCCCACTCGGCGACGGTCCAATCGGCGGTTTTCTTCTCTGCCTTTTGCCCATAAAGCTTGTGGGCGATGTCCTCCAACTCCTCGCGGGACAAGGAGCGAGGCTTCTCAAAATGGACGACGAAGTGGAAGTGATTGCCCATGATCTGGAACGCGGCCAAACGACACCGGTAGACACTGACGTAGAACAACATCAGATCCAGGAGTTTGCGACGGGCTCGCTGGTCTTCGAAGGGGAACCAATCTGTCCAACCGGTGACTCGATTGGTGAGGTGATAGAAGGCGGCTTCTGAACTCTTGTGTCGTGCGGTTCGGGGCATGGGCACGGTCCTCGGTGAATCGGACTCGCGAGGGAGTCGGTTCGCACCTCCGATAACAACAACGACTCAGAACCGAGAAAGGCGAAGGAACCCCACGAAAAACAGCACACCTCGCGTTTCCGGAAGCAACCGAGAGAACTTGACCAAGTGATCACCTCAGTCGTTCTGGCAGCCAAAAAGGCCGGCCCCCTTGTGGTCTGACTTGGGCTGCTTGTCACCCCAGAAAAACAGACTGTCCCCTTCCTTCTTGCCCTTCCTTCTTGGCCGGGAACCGTGACGCCGGCTGGGAACCGACGGAAGAGCCGGTCAGATCCCGACCGACAGTGTCCGCATCCGGTTGACGGCCATGGCCACCTCGTAGCGTCGGGGACGGGCGAGATTGCCCACCTTGAACCGGGACAGGATATCCAGTCCTTCGGCGTCCAGATCATCCACGAGCCGGGCCAGAGCCTGCTGCAGGGTGAGGTCGTCGGGGAAATAACGACTCGCCATATGGTGGATGGCGAGTCCGATGGCCCGGGTCTGCGACGAATCCACGAGTTGTTCCAGGGCGGACAGATCGACGTCGGAACGGCCGTAGGAGAGTTTCCGCAATCCCCTGGCGTCGATCTTGACGGCCCGCCTGCCCCGCCTCGCGTCGAAGCTGCGTGCCCGGGGACGGCGCCGGAGCACGCGCCCGAACCGGTCACCCCCTTCCGGCCGACGGCGGCTGGGCTGTTCCGCGACGATGGATCGGGCCTCGGCGCTGACGTCCACGGGACGATACTCGTCCATCATCACTACCGAGTCGGCCACGTCAAAATAGTCTCCGGACCCACCCATGACCAGGATCGTCGAGACCCCGCAGTCTCGATACATCTGCCGGACCTTGTCGATGAAGGGCGTGATGGGCTCCTTGGTTTTGGCTACCAACGCCTGCATCCGGGCGTCCCGGATGATGAAGTTGGTGGCAGACGTGTCCTCGTCCATGAGCAGAAGCCGGCAGCCCATCTCCAGGGCCTCCACGATGCCGGCCGCCTGCGAGGTGGATCCGGACGCATTCTCGGTGGAAAAAGCCTCCGTTTCTCTGCCCAGCGGGAGGTTCCGAATGAAGGGAGACAGATCCACCTTCTCCACGGAGCGTCCGTCTTCGGCGCGTATCTTGAGAGCGGACTCGATGGTGACCACCCCCTCCCGGCCGTCGCCGGGGACTTGGTTGTAGACGCCCCGCTCCAGTGCGTTCAGCAGAGTGGTCTTTCCGTGGAAGCCCCCTCCCACGATGAGGGTGACGCCCGGTTTCAGCCCCATTCCCCGGACCGGTCCGGCGTTTGGCCGTTCGAGTTGGACTTCCAGGTCTGGGGGAGATCTGAAATCGATCACCGGTTGTGCGGGAGTGGGGACGAGAGGACGATCATCCACGCCGCTGCGCCGGGGCAGTGAAGACCCGTTGGCCACGAAGGCCACGAGTCCCCGCTCGACGAGCTGGTCGCGGAGCGCTTCCTGATCTTCCACGATCTGAATCTGCCTCCGCAGTTTCTCCCGCGGTAGGCGGGTGTAAAAAAGGGACCGGCGCACGATCCGGGGGAGTTCCGAGAGCAACATCTCCGCCGCTTGGCGGCCACGGATCGACCGCCCAGCCGCGGGGAGACCGGCGGTGAAACGCGCCTCCAGAAAACTGCGGTGGATGACGACGCCGTTGGCCTCCAGAACCTCCTGGTTCCCGCGATCGATCTCGAAAAGGCCACTGCGTCCGGTACCCCGGCGCCCCGACGCAGTCTCGCGGATGGCCCGATGAAAAACCCGGGTCAGGAAGTCGGCCAACGCGACGCGCCGGACCCGGTTGACGCTCAGGGATTCAGGAAAGCCGGCTCCGGCCGACTCCACTCGCACGCTCATCCGGGAGGGCGCGGCAAACGGGTCCCCTTGAACATGGTCTACCGAGAGCTGGAACCCGCCCAGATCGTATGTTCCCCGGATGTCCCGGTAAGCTCTGTAGCCACGACCGTCGATCCGTCTGAGGATCCGCTCCAGATCCGCTCCCGTCGCCATCGGTGGTGACCTCGTCGACCTCTCCCGCCGGCCGCCGCTTTCGACCGTTCCCATTCGTCCGGGCACCCGGTGGGCCCACTGTACCCGCGCGTTCCGGGTATAATCCACCCGGTTCGGTGGCGTCTTCAGGGGCGTAAGATATGCAGAGCAGGAACTCCCGGTGAAGGTTTCATCGAGCACGGGCCGTATGCCGTGGGTGGTCTTGTCCTGGGTGATTGGCGTCATTCGGGGACTCTACGACTGGGTGCTCTCGTTGGCCCATCGGCCGTACGCCGCCGCCATTCTGTTTCTGATCGCCTTCGCCGAGTCATCCTTCTTTCCGGTTCCTCCCGACGTGCTTTTGATCGCCCTGTCCCTGGGTGCCCCCAGCCGGGCCCTGGGATTCGCGGCCATCTGTACGGCAGGGTCGGTGGCCGGGGGCGCGTTAGGCTACGTTCTCGGGCTCTACTTCTACGAGTTGGTGGGCCAGCCCATCATCGAAATCTACGGCGCCCAGAGTGCGTACCTGGAGGTCCAGGCGATGTATCGGGAATGGGACTCCATCGCCATCTTCGTCGCAGGCTTCACACCGCTTCCGTACAAGGTCTTCACCATCGCGGCGGGGGCGTTCCGGATCGATTTCCCGACCTTCATCCTGGTTTCGGCCGTCAGCCGGGGCGCTCGATTCTTGCTGGTCGGCGCACTCATTTCCTGGTTCGGTCCCGGCGTCAAGCAGTTCATCGACCGTTATTTCAGTTGGCTGACCATGGCCTTCGCGATCCTCTTGCTCGGTGGATTCCTGCTCTTGAAATATGCTATCTATTAGTCGTTCTCCTGCCTCGGGGCGTGGCGCAGTTTGGTAGCGCGCACGGTTCGGGACCGTGAGGTCGGAGGTTCAAATCCTCTCGCCCCGACCAGACACAATCTGGTTACCGAAGGCTTTTCTCAGCGTCGCCCGGAATCGGAACGGGCGAACCACGGGTGGAGGGAATGGCTGCTCGCCGCTATCGATTGTCGGGCCGGGTCCAAGGCGTGGGCTTTCGGTATTTTACATACAGATCCGCCCAACGCTTGGGGGTGAGGGGTTGGGTCCGAAACCGGGACGATGGGGCAGTGGAGGTCCATGCCGAGGCAGAGACCGGCATTTTGAAGGACTTCGAAGCTCAACTCCGGACGGGACCGTTCTTTGCCCGTGTCCTGGGTCTGGAGTGGAACAATGTCTCGCCGGGCCCTTTCTTGAACTTTTCCATTGAGAGGTGATCCGTGCAGGAATTGAAGCAGAAGATCCGGGAGGTCCCTGACTTTCCCAAGAAGGGAATCCTCTTCTATGACGTGACGACTCTGCTGAAGGACGCTGACGGGCTGCGCCGAGCCATCGATCTCATGGTGGACCCTTATGTCGGCGCCGGAATCGACAAGGTGGTGGGGATCGAATCGAGGGGATTCATCCTGGCGCCGGCCATGGCAGTTCGTCTGGGAGCCGGATTTGTCCTGGTCCGAAAGCCGGGCAAGCTTCCCGCCAAGACCATCGAGGTCGCCTACGATTTGGAATACGGACAGGATCGCATCGAAGTCCATGAGGATGCCATCGTATCCGGTGAGCGGGTCCTGATCGTGGACGATCTGATGGCCACGGGGGGCACGGCCGCCGCCTGCGTGGAATTGGTCCGCCGCTTGGAGGGGAACCTGGTTGGCGCGGCTTTCCTGGTGGAGCTGGAGTTCCTTCAGGGGAGAGCCAAGGTCCCTGGCGTCGAGATTTTCTCCCTGCTCAAATACTGATCACCAAGAGCCCTCCGGTACAGCACAAGACGTCTACTACAGAGTTCAGGCTTCGGGAACAGGGGCCGGTTCCAGGCGATCGATTTCAGATTGAGCCTCCTCGGCCTGGCTGCTGGTGGGATAGTCGTTCGTGATTTTCTTGTAGTTCTCAAGAGCCTGCTCAATGTTGCCCAAGGCCTCGTGAGTTCGGGCGATCCGCATCAAGACGGTCTGTTCCGGAACCTGGGGAGTGGGGTCTCCCAGGAGTTGCTGGAGGTAGGTCAGAGCTTCCTGGTGATTCTCCTCCCCCAATGCCAAATCCGCCAGGACGTTTCGCGACAGGTTCCTGACGTCGCTGTCGCCGCTGTTCTCCACGATCCACTGCAAGTGCTGGCGGGCCTTCCCTGCGTCTTCGCTCTGGCGCTCGATCAAGCCCAGGTAATACCGGGAGAAAAAACCGATCCTGGTGTTGGAATAGTCATCTGAAACCTTCTCGAATGCCGCTTCGGCCGCCGCCCGGCGTTCCGCGACAGTGTCGAAGCGGTACTCCGGGAGTGGCGGTTGGGGCTGATTCCGGTTCTCGCCTTCGGACTCGGCACCCGGTTCCGGATTCAACTCCTTGACCGGGGCGTGGTACGTTTCCAGGGCTTCGGCAAACAACTTCTGGGCTTCCTGGTTGGAGCTTTCCCGGTAACCTTGCCAGATGTAGAATCCCAAAAGGCTCACCACAACGATCCCGGATCCCACCACCAATGGAGTCCGATTTAACACCGCCCACTGGGAAACCCCACTCAATACCGAGTAGATTCGGTCCTCTTGAACGATCTCCCTGCGCGTCAACCTGCGAGCCACAGAACAACCCTCCTGCGGAATTCAGTTACTGATTCGTACTGTTTTTGCGCCTGGCAGGACTCGAACCTGCGGCACAGGGGTTAGGAACCCCTTGCTCTGTCCTTCTGAGCTACAGGCGCAATCACGAATATTCTAGCAGTCTGTGGCAAGCGTCGTCACGGGATTGGAGTGGCAGTTGATTTCCCGGAAGTCTCGCACACACTCCTGACCTTGTATAGCGGGGACCATCGGCGGCACGGCCATCGTGACTTCTTCACCGCTTTGGTGCTGACGTATTTCATCACCGTCCTCTACATGGCGCCGGGAGGGATGTGGGCGGTTCTGCTCATCGTTGCGATCCAGCTCATCATCTTCGTGTTCGGGACGGTACTGCTTCTTGTCCAGTCCCTTGTGAATCTGGGCGGGCTGGCGGCGGGTTCGCTGTCGCCGGTCCTTATCGCCGTCCTGCTCTTCCCGTCCATAAGCACGAAGTCCCGTACGGTGTTGACTCCGCTGGCGGTGAGTGCGGCGCTGGTCACCGTCTCGCACGCGGTCACGCGCCGCGAGTTGAAGGCGGGCGCCGGCTTCTTGGTCTGGTCGCTCGATCCGGTGCTGATTGGCGTGTTAGTTTTCACCGTGGTCTGGTGGTCGGCAGCCGATGTGAGGGGGATGCAACAGGCTCGTCGGTTTCGGCTGAGCATTGAACATGCCGGTTTCCAGGAAGAACGGAAAGAAATAATCATGTTGCATAGATTCTCCCGTCCAATAACGTGCGTTCCCTGGCTCCTGTTCGTGATCGGAACCGCAGGCTGTTCCATTCCGAACCCGGCCGAGGTGAAGGAAGATCCATCGTCGTCCAGTAACGGTCTGAGCGCGGCTCTCAGCTTTCATGCCTCCTTTGACCAGGGCCTCGACGCCGATTTCTCCCGCGGCGATTCGCAGCTCTACTCGGCGCCGAAGTATGACCAGCTCGATCAGGCATCGCCCGGCATCGAAACTCCGGCAATCACCATCGAAAACGGGGCAGGGCACATTGGAAGCGCACTCAAGTTCAGCCGGAGCAACAAACGCGCCGTGTTCTACAGGTCCGAGAAGAACGTGTCCTATGCGACGGAAAACTGGGCCGGCACCCTCTCATTCTGGCTCAATCTGGACCCGGATGAGGATCTGGAGCCCGGCTATTGCGATCCCATCCAAGTGACGGACAGCGCCTACAATGACGCCGCGATCTGGGTGGATTTCAGCCAGGACCCGCCGCGGAATTTCAGACTGGGTGTCTTCGGGGATCTCGAGGTCTGGAATCCGCAGAAAATCTCCCCCAATGACAATCCAACTTTCATGGGCCGGCTGGTTGCAGTCACGGATCCTCCGTTCAAGCGGGGGAGTTGGACCCATATCGCGATTACCTATGCCGGGCTGAACAGCGAGGCCGGCGGGACGGCTCGACTTTATCTCGATGGCCGTCTACAGGGGGCCGCGCAAGGGATTCGCGAACCGTTCAGTTGGGATCTGCCCCACAGCACGATCCGGTTGGGAATCAACTACGTCGGCTTGTTCGATGAGTTGGCGTGTTTTGACAGAGCCCTCAGCGACGAAGAAGTCCGGATCCTCCACCAACTCGAGGGCGGAGTGGCATCGCTTTACTAAATCGAAGACGGTGTCAACCGCATTCCGCCGGTAAACCGGGCAATGCCGTCCGAATTCCACTCCAGTCCGAGTCCGGGACCGTCCGGAATCGGAATCATCCCATGCTCATCGGGATGAATGGGAACGGCCAACAGCTCTTCTATGTAGGGTGCCGGCGTAATGTATTCGACCCAACGCGCACTTGGGACGGCCGCGACAAGTTGCAGGTCGGCTGCCAGGCCAACCGCCGTATTCCAGCCGTGGGGAACGAAACGGATCGAGTGATCGTCCGCATACTGGGCAATGCGAAACTCCTCGCTGATCCCTCCGACTTTGGTGACGTCCGGCTGGATGTAGTCCACGGCTCTCCGTTCGATCCACTCGATAAATGCCTGTCGCCGCGTGAAGACTTCACAACCGGAAATCGGAAGGGGCGCATTCTCGGTCAGTGCGACATAGCCGTTGAGATCATCCGGCCGTAGCGGTTCCTCAAACCAGGCGATTTCGTAGTCCGCGAGCATCCGCGCGGTCTGCAGCCCCCATTTGTAGCCGTGTGGCCAGAAGGCGTCCGAACCTCCGGCGTCCACCATCAATTCGATATCGGGACCCACCGTTTCGCGCGCGGCCCTGACGATGGCTTCATCGGTCTGCCGGTCGCGGCGGCCGAACGGGCCCCATCCGATCTTGAATGCCCGGAATCCCCGGCTGAGTCCGTCTTCGAGCGAGGCTCGCAGTATTGCGGGTTCATCCATCAGCAGGGAACCGTATGGTTTGACGTGATCTCGGTAACGGCCTCCCAGCAGCCGGCTGACGGGTTGGCCGGCGACCTTCCCGAGAATGTCCCAAAGAGCGATGTCGATTCCCGAAATCGCATGGGTGACGGCCCCGCCGCGACCCTGCCAGAAGGTCTGTTGGTGGCAGGTCTCGGTCGTCGCCGCGGGATCGAGAGCGGAGGCGCCGATCAGAAATGGCCGCATCACTTCGATGGCGCCCCGGATCAGCCGTTCCGACGTGAATACGCTTCCGACCCCGGTCACGCCTTCATCGGTGACGACCTCCACCAGCGTATGGAGGTTGTTCTCGAGATCGGAAAACTTGTCATCCCATCCGCCATCGGGAGTTTCGCCCCGGAGCGGAAGGAGACGGATATCTCGAATCTTCATTGGTATCCCAATCCGTGGACGGCTGGCCAGGATGCGTCTACCGGCTGCCGCCGCGACAGGGCAGCGTGGAGATTGTAGACGTGACTTGCCACGTCACACTTCGTGCCCCGTGACTACCGGCTCATCACGAAGCTGGCGACGCCGGACTACGGTGGCCTCCTGGTCCACGGACAGATCGTCGTCGATAACCACGCCATAGTCATCGCGAGCCGCTTGAACTGACACTTTCCCGTTCTTGACGTCCCGCCAAACGGCCTCCGGAGGCCGTTCGAGGGGTTCGCCCCAGCCACCGCCCCCAGGCTGCCGATGGTAGAGGACGTCGCCTTCCTTCAACGTGCTCGAAATCATGACGGGAAGGACTTCCTGGTCTCCATCCCGGGTCAGGACGGTGAGAGAACCCGATCCAGGTTTCCCCGAGTAGAGTCCGTAGGGCAGGTGGTCGCGCCGGTCGGAACGGATGGCCAAGTGGGTTTCGCCCTCCAGCAACTCCCATTCCCGTTCGACGGCCAGGCCGCCGCGGTACCTTCCGGCGCCACCCGAGTCTCCCACCAGGCCGTAGCGCCGGATGCGGAGCGGGTACTCGGTTTCGGCGTGCTCTACGGGTATGTTGCTGGCGACGTTGATGGGATTGCAGAGGCCATCGTTGCCGTCCCGGTCAGGACGGCCGCCCCAGGTTCCGGTCATCAGTTCGTAGTAGACATAGGGCGACCGGTCTTTACGCAACCCCCCGATCACCACCAGCGTGTTGCCTCCTTCACCGGCCGCCAATATCCGGTCGGGAAGCAGACCGGCCAGCGCGCCGAAGATCGTATCGACCATGCGAAATCCGGTCACTCCCCGCATTGAGGAAGCCCCGGGCATGACGACGTTCACCACCGTGCCGGGCTGGGTGATGATGTTCAGCGGCTTGAACATGCCGGCGGTATTGGGCACCTCCTCCCGCATGGCGCAGCGGACGCAGACGGCAACGGCGCCTTCGGTGAAGGAGAGCGTGCTGTTGAGCGCTCCGCGGACTTGCGGATCGGTGCCGGTGAAGTCGGCGGTCAGGGAATCGCCTTCGACAGTGATCTTCACTTGCAGGCGCACCCTCGGCCCGCCGACCCCGTCGCTGTCCATGTAGTCGGTGAAGGTGTTGCTGCCGTCCGGCCAGGCGGCGATCTCGGCTCGCATCAGGCGCTCGGTGTATGCGATGAGATCGTCGGCACAATGGGCAAAGGTCCCGGGACCGTGACGCTCCACGAGCGACTGGACGGCGCGAGCACCGATATTGCAGGCTGCCACTTGGGCCCGGAGGTCACCGATGGTCTGTTCGGGCACCCTGACGTTGGTTCGCATCAACTCGAAGATCGCCACATCGGGTTCGCCCTGGTGATAGAGCTTGAGCCAGGGGATGCGGAATCCCTCCTGGAAAATCTCCGTGTTGTCACACGCCGAGCTTCCGGGCAGGCGTCCTCCCAGATCCAGGTGATGAGCCGTGCTGACGGCAAAGGAGACTCGGCGGCCCTCGATGAATATGGGTTTGACGACATAGATGTCGGGGATGTGCATTCCCCCGCCGAAAGGATCGTTCATGATGAAAACGTCCTCCGGATTCATGTCGTCGCCGTACTTTTCCAGCAGGGTCTCCATGGCGTGGGGGACCGATCCCAGATGCAGCGGGATCGTCACGCCCTGCGCGATCATCTCGCCTTCGGCGTTGCACAGTGAAGTGGAATAATCCAGACAGTCCCGCACGATGGTGGAATAGGCCGTTCGATAGAGCGCGAGAGACATTTCGTCGGCGGCCGACGAGAGGGCGTTCTGAATGATTTCACGAGTGACGGGATCGATTTCAGCCATCGACGAACTCCAGGGTTAGATTCCCGTGCCGGTCCAGCCAGGCATGGGCGTCGGGTGGCACGACGATCGTCGAATCGTATTCGTCGATCAACAAAGGACCGTTTTGGGGGTCTGTCAGGTCGTTGCGGCCCAGGACGGGTGTGTCCATCACCGTTCCGGAAAAACAGGCCCTTCGGCTGGGCGCCCTGGTGCCCAGGTACGCGGCGGGCTTCAAGGCTCCCTCGTGACGCGGTTCGCCGGCCCGGCCGATCAATCGGACGGCCACCACTTCGATGGGATTGTCGGGGTCGGAACGGTGCCCGTAGAGTTTCTCATGCTCACCGACGAAATCCGTGCACAGATTCCGGACGGTGTGTTCACTGATCTGGCCTGCGGTGATCTCCAAGCGAATCTCGGAGGTCTGCCCCTTGAAGCGCACGTCGCAGGCGGCCGACAGCCGGACCTGTTCGGCCGGGAAGCCCTCGGCCTGGAACTGAGCCAGCATCTTCGTGCGCATCTCGTCGCTGACGTTCCGCAGCGCCGTCGCCGCCAGATCCGATCCGGAGAGCAGACAGCTCCGGACGTCGTGATGCTCGATTCCAGAAAAGAGCAGTCCCAAGGCGCTGAACAGGCCCGGCAGCGCAGGAACGATCACTCGGCCGATTCCCAGTTCTCGCGCCAGGCCCGCAGCATGGATGGGACCGGAGCCCCCGAACGCCATCAACACGAAATGGCGCGGATCGCGTCCGCGTTCGGTGGAGACGGCCCGCAAGGCCCGCATGGTGCGGGCGTTTCCGATGCGATGGATGCCTTCGGCGGCTTGGATGAGATCCAGGCCCAGAGGCGCTGCGATCTCGTCGGTAATGGCTCTCTCCGCGGATTCGCGATCGATGCTGACCTGGCCGTCGGCCAGGTCGCCGGGCCGGATGTAACCCAGGACCACATTGGCGTCCGTCAGAGTGGGTGCCTGGCCTCCCCGTTGATAGCAGACGGGGCCGGGCACGGCGCCGGCACTGCGCGGACCGACACGGAGGCCGCCGGCCCGGTCCAGGTAGGCGATACTTCCCCCTCCGGCTCCCACCTCCGCGATGTCGATGCTGGGCGCCCGAATCAACTCGCCGCCGCCCCCCACCAGCCGGCTGACGACGGAGAGTGAGGAGCCCACCTCGTATTCGGGACTGTAGTCGATCTTCCCGCCTTCGATCATGGAGGCTTTGGCGGTAGTTCCTCCCATGTCCAGGGTGACGACGTTTTCGATCCCCAGGCGGCGAGCAGTGAAACCCGCAGCCAGGACTCCCGCCGCCGGGCCCGATTCGAGCACGAACACGGGGCGCCGCGCCGCATTGTCGTCCGGCGTCAATCCGCCTGCGGACTGCATGATGTGGAGCGGGGCATCGATTTCCAGATCGTGAAGTCCTTGCCGAAGGGCATTCAGGTACACGTGCATGATAGGCCGCACGTAGGCGTTGACGACCGTGGTTGCCGTCCGTTCGTACTCCTTCCGCTCCGGCAGCACCTCGTGCGAAAGCGAGACCGGCGTGTTGGACAAGTGCCGGCGAAGAAACTCGCCTACGACCATTTCATGCTGGGGATGCGCGTACGAATGAATGAAACAGACGGCGATGGACTCGACCGCCTCCGCCTCGAGCTGCTCCTTGATACGCCACAGATCGGCCTCATCCAGCGGGACCAGGACGGCGCCGTCGGCCGCAATTCGCTCGTTGACCTCGAAACGGAGATAACGTTCCACCAGAATCTCCGGTTTTTCGAAAAACACGTCGTAGATCTGGGGAGCCCGGATGCGGCGCAGTTCCAGCACGTCCCGGAAGCCCTTGGTCGTGATCAGGGCGGTCTTGGCGCCCCGATGTTCCAGGACGGCGTTCGTGGCCACGGTGGTTCCATGGGCGACTTGCCTCACCATGGGACCACCGGTTTTGCTCTCGCTCAGAAGACTCCCGCTGGCGAGCAGGACCGCCTGCTCGAAATCGGGGGGCGTGGAAGGCACTTTCTGGCTCCGGATTCTGCCCTCGGCATCCAGCAGGATCACGTCTGTGAAGGTCCCGCCAACGTCGGCGCCAATTCGGATCTGTTCTTGCTCCTTGCTCATACTTCGATCATCGAGAGATGCGCTGGTGTCTCGGGCGCATTTCCGGAGTCTCTCATGTGCGGGCTAGTCGTCTCCGAAGCATTGGCTCCGTGGCAGAGTAACCTAACCTGCACCGGGTGCCGGTTCAAGCGGCGGGGTTTCCAGGGTCCATCGCATGGGATCCGTGAGTTCAGTGGTCTGATCAATCCCCCCCAGAGTGCGCTGCTGGCCGTCGGAGAGATCCGTGAACGGCCCTTCGTGGACCAGGGGAAGGTTGGGATCCGGCCCGAGATGTCGCTCACGTTGGCGGCAGACCATCGCGTCGTCGACGGCGCCGAGGGCGCCCGGTTCCTGGGAGCGTTGCGAAACAGCCTGACTGGCCTGTAACGCTGGGCGCAAATGGCCGACAAGAGTTTCGCGCCCAACCCACATGGTCTTCCGGGCGGGTCAACCGGTCGGATCGGGGTCGATCTCTATCCGGACTCGCGTCCGATGGGAATGACCGGCAGGACCAACTTGGATCGGTACTGAGCATCGTGCCAGAGGGTCTGTTTTGCGGCCTTCATCCTTCTCTCACGTCTCATTTCTCCCTCCTCGCTTCTCCGCCCAGAGACTATAATCCCCGTCATGCCGCACCTCGCTCCCTTTGCCATGAGAGTCGAAGACAGCGAGGGTAGGCGCTACCCGGAGCCGCCGCACCCCTATCGCAACCCTTTCCAGCGGGATCGGGATCGCATCATTCACGCGAAGGCATTTCGCCGTCTGGAGAAGAAGACCCAGGTCTTCAACCCCAACTATTCGGATCACTTCCGAAACCGATTGACCCATACCCTCGAGGTCAGTCAGATCTCGCGCACCATCGGCTCCGCACTCTGCCTGAACACCGATCTGTGTGAAGTCCTGGCCCTGAGTCACGACATTGGCCATCCCCCGTTCAGTCACGCCGGAGAGGAAGTTCTGGACCGGATCATGAGGTCCCACGCCTCGGGATTCGAACATAACCTCCACGCCTTGCGGATCATCGAGGATTTCGAAGAACGCTACGGCCTCTTTCGGGGGCTGAACCTGACATTCGAGGTTCGTGAGGGGATTGTGAAACACAGCCGTGACTATGCTCCCGAGGACCGCCCGTACGTGGACATCGATTGTTATCGAAAAGGGGAGCGCCCGCCGCTGGAGGCCCAATTGATCGATCTGGCCGACGAGGTGGCCTACAACACGGCGGACCTGGACGACGGCTACGGTTCCGGACTGATTACTCTGGACCAGATTTTGAAGGGTTCGGACCTTTTTCGGCGCCTCTACTTCCGCATCCAAGGCGATTTTCCCACAGCACCCGAGGGCATCCTGGTCAGCGAGACCATTCGCCACTTGATCGACGTGTTGGTGACCGATCTGGTTCGAGCCACCCGTGATCGGATCCGGAGCGAATCCCTGGATTCGGTGGAGGCCGTTCGGAGATTTCCGGCTCGAGTCGTAGGGTTCGGCCCCGAGGTCGGAGGTCTCGGCCGTCAATTGAAGGGTTTCCTGCGCAGCAATCTCTACCACCATCCCGACCTGGAGCGTCCCCGGCGCAAAGCCATGTTGCTGATCGCAGATCTCTTTCGATACTACGAGAAGGATCCTGCAAGATTGCCGCCGGCGCATTACGGCCGAATGGAGGACCACGGAGTCCACCGGGTCGTCTGTGATTACATCGCGGGCATGACGGATTCCTTCGCCCGCAAGATCCGGGCCGGGATCTGCAGTGATTCCGGATAGCGGAAATTACTGAAAAGAAAAGGGTTGAACGCTACATTCTGGATCGGATCCCCTTGACAAGGAGCCGGTTTTTGGAGTAGATTCCGAAACTTCATTCTGTTCTTGGCTGCGGGGGCAGTGGATGATCGTGGACATTGGACAGCTGAAAAGGACGGGAGAGCCCCTCTCCCTGGAATTGGCGATCACCAATCGGGACTTGGCTTTGGGGTCATCGGTTTGTACCTTGAACCGTTCGGCTCGGGCTCAAGTCAGACTGGCGGTCGTCGGTGATGCCGTTCGGGTGGCAGGCGCGGTGAACGCTGATTTGGAGGTTTCGTGCAGCCGCTGTCTCAAACCCGTTGAGTTGTCCTTGAACAAGGAGTTCGATCTGGAGTACCACCCCGACCCGGAGGTCAGCCAGGAAGGGGAGGAAATCGAGCTCGAGTTTGGTGATCTGACAGTTGGTTTCTACCGGAACGAGCAATTGGACGTGGGCGCTTCGGTGGGCGAGCAGATCGTTTTGGAAATACCCATGAAGCCGATATGCAAGGAGAGCTGTGAAGGTCTGTGCGATCAGTGCGGGCAGGATCTGAACGAAGGATCCTGTTCCTGTTCCAGTCGCCCGCTGGATCCCAGGCTGGCCATGCTGGCCGATCTGAAGCTCAAGATGAACCGCAAACAGTGATGAACGGCCGGTTCATGGTTTCCGCCGTGTCACTCACGGATGGATCGCCGGGACCCGCCGGAGGACGAGATTTTGGCCAATCCCAAGAGACGACATTCCAGGGCCCGCAGGGGACGAAGGAGATCGCACGATTTCCTGACGGCTCCGAGTCTGGCCACCTGCAGCCAATGCGGCAGCACCGTGCTTCCCCACCGCGTCTGTCCCGAGTGTGGATATTACAAGGGACGGCAGGTCATCCAAGCGGGGGAGGCATAGCGGTCAGTGGCAATATTGCCGTGCGGTGCCTACAGCGGTGAAGATCCGCGTACGATCATCGGAATCCCGTCGCCACCGTAATTTGGCTCGGCGGGGGCGAACAATGTGGGTTTCCGTGCATCTTCCCGGAAGAGGTTGGAAGGGTTTCCGCCGCTTCACCAATCGAGAGTGTGTCCAGGAACCCGCTTGCCGTCCACCCTCCTGCCGTGAGGTTTCATGATCGCGTTTGTCTTTCCGGGTCAGGGTTCCCAGACCCCGGGGATGGGTTTGGACGTTGCCGAGGCCTATTCGGCGGCGCAAGAGATCTTCGACCAGGCCGACGCCGCGTTGGGTTTCGGTTTGAGCGAGATCTGCCGCCGCGGAAGTCGTGAAGACTTGGCGCTGACCGCCAACACCCAACCGGCGATTCTGACGACCTCAATCGCTCTCTTGCGGGCGTTGGGCGAACGGGGACGCCGGCCCGATTTTGTTGCGGGCCACAGCCTGGGAGAGTATTCCGCACTGGTGGCGGCTGGGGCCTTCGAGTTTGCCGATGCCGTTCGCCTGGTGCGCCAGCGCGGCCGCTTCATGCAAGACGCCGTCCCGGTGGGAGAGGGGAGCATGGCTGCCGTGCTGGGTCTCGACATCGGACCGCTGGAGGAAGTCTGTGCTGAAGCTGCGGAGGACGAGGTCGTATCTGCGGCGAATATCAACTCTCCTCAGCAGGTCGTCATTGCGGGGCATCGAGGGGCTGTGGAGCGAGCCTGCCGGTTGGCCCGGTCGCGGGGAGCTCGCCGGGCGCTTCGGTTGCCCGTGAGCGCTCCCTTTCATTGCTCCCTCATGGAGCCGGCCAGGGAACGTCTGAAACCGTTGCTTCAGGACACCCGGTTTGGCGGATTGGCTTGTCCTCTGATCAACAACGTGGATGCCGGGGTCGTCACCACCGGTTCCGCGGCTCGGGACGGTCTGATCCGTCAGGTAACGGCCCCCGTTCAATGGCGCCGTTCGGTGGAAGTTCTTTGGGAGCAGGGAGCGCGGACGTTTGTCGAGGTGGGACCGGGCCGGGTACTGAGTCGGCTGATACGACAGGTTGTGCCCGAAGCTCGGGTAAAATGGATCGGGAACCGTGCCGAGGTGGAGGCCTATGTTTGATTTTTCGGACCAGGTCGCACTGGTCACAGGAGCTTCGCGGGGCATCGGCCGCCGTGTCGCGGAGGATCTTTCGAGCCGTGGGGCAAGTGTGGCCCTCGTTTCGCGGGGCCAGTCGGAAATCGAGAGTGTAGCGGCTGGCGTGGCGGAGTCGGGTCAACCCACGCTGGGCGTCGCCATGGATATTTCATCGACCCCCTCCGTTCAGGAGGGGGTGAAACGCGTATTGCAGGAGTTCGGCAGGATCGACATTCTGGTGAACAACGCCGGGATTGTCCGGGACAAGCTTCTGCTCCGGATGAAAGATGAGGATTGGCGCCAGGTTCTCAACACCAACCTGGACGGTGTCTTCCGCGTCACCCGGGCGGTCGTGCGGAGCATGGTCAGGCATCGTTACGGCAGGATCGTGAACCTGACGTCCGTGGTCGGACAGACCGGCAACCCGGGTCAGATCAACTACGTCTCCAGCAAGGCGGGAATCATCGGGTTCACCAAGGCGTTGGCCAGGGAGGTAGCCGGCCGCAACATCACGGTGAATGCCATTGCCCCCGGGTTCATCGAGACCGATATGACTCGGAGTCTTCCCGACCGGGCCCGTTCCGAGCTGATCGCCACCATCCCCTTGCAGCGTGTTGGAACCGTCGACGAAGTGGCCTATGGAGTGCGATTTCTGGCCTCAGCGGAGGCTGGATATGTTACAGGGCATGTGCTAAACGTTAACGGCGGCATGTATATGTAGTTCGCTCGGCGGCGGCGCGCCGCTACCGGCCCGTTGCCGGTGCCAGGGACCCCATTGGAAATGGCAATGGAGAAGCCGCATTATCGGTCGAGGATAACGCGTAATCGGTCATCATCAAAAACTGAATGGAGGAGCTATGTCATCGGTCGAGGAGCAAGTGAAATCGATCATTGTGGACCAGCTTGGCGTCAGCGATTCGGATGTGGGTGCGGACGCTCGCTTCGTTGAGGACCTGGGCGCCGACTCGCTGGACACGGTTGAGTTGGTGATGAAGTTCGAAGAGGACTTCGAACTTGAGATACCCGACGAAGACGCGGAAAAGATCCGAACCGTCCGCGACGCCATAGACTACATCGACGCTCAGCAGAAGTGATTTCCCTATAATTCGAAACTCCAACGGGCACTTTGGGAGCGACGGCATCTTGAATAGAAGGGTCGCGGTAACGGGCGTAGGCATGGTTTCGCCTGTCGGTCTGGACACGGCCGAGACCTGGGAGGCACTGCTTCAGGGAAAGAGTGGTGTCGGATACGTGACGCGATTCGACACTTCCAAGTTCCCCACCAAGATTGCCGCCGAGGTCAAGGGTTTCGATCCTCTCCTCTATCTGAGCACCAAGGAGGTCCGGAAAATGGACCTCTTCATTCAATACGCCATTTCGGCCAGTGACTATGCCGTGGAGGCCTCGGGTCTCGAGATCACACCCGAGAACGGCGAACGGGTCGGGGTTTTCATCGGTTCTGGTATCGGCGGGTTCGGTATCATCGAGCGGGAGCACAATAATTTCCTGGCCAGGGGGCCACGGCGGATCTCCCCCTTCTTCATTCCCTCGACCATTGTGAATCTGGCGGCCGGCCAGGTTTCGATCCGCCTCGGAGCCATGGGACCCAATTCAGCCACCTGCACCGCCTGTTCAGCCGGGTCCCATGCACTTGGGGACTCCTTTCGCATGATTCAACGGGGCGAGACCGACGTCATGATTGCCGGTGGGACGGAGGCCGCGATCACCCCGATGGGCATGGGCGGTTTCTCCGCCATGAGGGCCCTCTCGAAGCGCAATGACGCTCCCGAGAAGGCCAGCCGCCCATTTGATCTCCAGCGGGACGGATTCGTCATGGGCGAAGGGGCCGGCATCCTGGTTCTGGAGGAGATGAAACAGGCTCGTAGCCGCGGCGCCGAAATCCTGGCGGAGGTCGTGGGTTACGGCATGAGCGGCGACGCTCATCACATCACGTCTCCCCCGGAAGATGGGTCGGGTGCTGTCCGAGCCATGAGGAAGACCCTGGAAGACGCCCAGGTTTCTCCCGAAGAGGTGGACTACGTCAATGCCCATGGAACCAGCACGCCTCCGAACGATCGGATCGAGACTCTGGCGATCAAGACGGTCTTCGGAGACCATGCCCGCAAGCTGGCGGTCAGCGCCACCAAGTCCATGACCGGCCATCTGCTGGGAGCGGCCGGCGGATTGGAAGGCGGGGTCGTGGTGCAGACTCTGAAGGATCAGATCATTCCTCCCACCATAAACCTGGAAACCTCCGATCCGGACTGTGATCTGGACTATGTTCCTCACCAAGCGCGGAAGGCGGATATTCGTTATGCTATGTCCAATTCTTTCGGCTTCGGGGGAACCAATGCCTGCCTGCTGTTCAAGCGACACGATTCTTGAATAGGCCTGTTCTTGAGGAGAATCGGCGGATGAAAAGGCCGGGATGGGGGAATCCGACCGTGAGTCGAAGCTATTTCATGCCGCTTGGAGACCGTTCCGGTTCCGGACTCTTCCATGGAATATAGAAGGGGTACGAAGACCGTGGGCGGCTCCAGCCGAAGAAGCCTGCTGATGAGACGGTTTCTTGGCCTCAAGCATTGGCGCCAGAGCTTTTTTGGCCAACTGACGATTCTGCAGCTTTCGGCCGGCCTGATTCTCTCCGTAGTGGTCGCCGGTGTCCTGGCCGGCTATCAGTTCCAATCCATTCCCGGCTACAACGAGGGCGACATCGCCGATCGGACCATCGAAGCCCCCCGCGACTTCCAGGTGGTGGACCTGGAGGCGACCGATGAGAAAAAGCGGGAGATCATCGAGGGTGTCCCCGGTGTCTTCGATCTGGACCTCTCCGTCAACCAGCGTCTGGAATCGGAATTGAAGAGCGCCTTTGCCGACGCCCGGCGAATTATTTCGGCAGTCCGGACGCGGTATCGGCTGGGGGACAGAAGGTCTTTTCCCAAGAGGGCGAAGGCCGAGCTGCTTTCCGAGTTGAGCCACGCCCTTCCCCGGTTTGCCCAGGGAAGTGTGCTGGAAATCTGCCTCGCACAGGGTTTCTCCTCCGAACTGGAAAACCAGATGCTGGCCGTGCTCCGTGAATCGATGAAGTCTCCGGGGGTCATTCTCAATCGGCAGATTCTTCTTCTCTATCGGGACCGGGGAATCATTCTCCAGAATGCCATCACGGGACGGCAGGAACCGTTGGACGATTGGATCGCGATTCGGGATCTGGGTCAGGCGCGGGACGTCCTGCGGCAGAACGAATACGAACTGACGGCGGTGGGTCGGGTGGCCAAGAAGCGGGTCATCAGTTTCCTGGATACGTGGGTTGTTCCCAATGTCAGCTTCAACGAGAGAGCCACCCGGGACTTGGAGGACCTGGCGTCCGAAGAAGTGGATCAGGTTCTGGTTCAGGTCCGCAAGGGCCGGACCCTCGTCCGGAGCGGCGACGAGGTCGGGGCCCGGGAAATCCTCTTGCTCAACGGTCTCAAGAGCATGGAGCAACCGCGCCGGGTTGCGGGGAAGTTCTTCGGCGTCCTGATCATGGTCGGGTTCTTCCTGTTCGCTTTGGGCCACTATGCCGTCGTGGCGAGAGGGGGGAAGGCGGAGGCGCCCAGATACCATGTCCTGTTGTCGCTGGTGCTCCTTTCCACGCTGGTGGTCTGTAAGGTCTTTGTGGTTTTCGCAGATTTCGTCGTGGAGGGGATCGGATTCGAGAGATTCCAGAATCCCGTGGATTTCTATCTTGTGGTGCCCACGGCGACCGGGGCCATCATCGCCGTTTTACTGACCAACGTCCCACTGACCGTTTTTTTTGCCCTGACCTTTGCCGTCATCGTCGGACTCATGACGGGCGAGGGTCTCATGGTCATCTACACGCTGGCCGGTTCGCTGGCGGCCGTCTATGCCCTGGACCAGTATCGGGAGCGTTCGGTCGTCACCCGGGCCGGTCTGATCATCGGTCTGGTCAACGTCGCGATCGCCTTGGGTTATCAGCTTTATTCCATGGAGGCGGGTTTCGATTGGTTGCGCCTTGCCCTGCGTTCAGCCAGTGGGCTCGTGAGTGGAGTCTTGGCCGCCATGTTGGCTTCGCTGCTGCTCCCGATACTGGAGTCGTTTTTCCGGATTACCACCGACGTCCGCCTGCTTGAGCTTTCGAATCTGAACAACCCCGTCTTGCGGCGTCTGGCCCTGGAAGCTCCTGGGACGTATCACCACAGCATCACCGTCGGCACCCTGGCTGAGGCGGGTGCCGAAGCCATCGGAGCCAATAATCTCCTGGTTCGGGTGGGTGCGTACTACCACGACATCGGCAAGCTCAAGGCACCCGAGTACTACGTCGAGAACCAGATCTACACGGGTAACAAGCACGATAACCTGACTCCGAGCATGTCCAGTCTCATCCTGGGCAGTCACGTGAAGGACGGACTTGCCATCGCCGACGAGATCAAGCTGCTTCCCAAGGTCCGGGACCTCATTCCCCAGCACCATGGGACCCGGGTGATGAAGTACTTCTACGAGAAGGCCAAGGAGGCCGCCCGGGCCAAGGGCATGGATATCAGCGAGAGTGAGTTTCGCTATCCTGGCCCCAAACCGCAGAGCCGAGAGGCGGCGACCCTCATGTTGGCCGACCAGGTGGAGGCGGCTTCGCGCACCCTGGAAGATCCGGGGCCGGGGCAGATCCGGAGCATGATCCACCGTTTGACCCAGGCCACCATCGAGGACGGACAGTTCGACGAGTGTGACGTCACCATCAAGGAACTGGGCCGGATCGGCAGCGCCTTCGAACGGGTCCTCAGGGGCATGTATCACCATCGCGTGGAATACCCCGGATTCGAATTCAACAAACGTATTGAGGAAGAACAACTCCCGCATCCACGTATTCAATAGGCAGAAAAAGGTCTTGGTCGAGATACGGCGTCTTGAGGAATTTTTGGGCCGTCTCGCTCACAGACTGGGAGTTGAGGCGGAGTTCTCGACTGTCCTCGTCAGCGACCGCGGAATCCGGTATTACAATCGTCGCTACCGGGGAGTTTCCGAACCGACGGACGTGCTCGCATTCCCCATGGGCGAGGAGTCCTACCTGGGTGATATCCTGATTTCAGTGGAAACAGCTGACCGGCAGCGTCGCGAAAGCCTGCAGACGGAACTGGAGGTGTTGGTTCTTCATGGTCTGCTCCATCTCATGGGGTATGACCATGAGGTCGACTCAGGTGAAATGGAATCAATGGAAGTGCAGCTGAGAAGGGAGTTTCAACTTCTTTGAGTTGGGCGGTCGCCCTGTTGTTGGCGCTCTCTCTCCTGATTCTCCTGTTTCTCTCGGTGGTTGAGACTTCCGTCATTCGACTCTCCCGCCTGACTCTCAGGATACTTTCAAAACGGGAGTCGACTCGAGAACCGGGTCTCGTGGGGACCATTACCTCGGACCGGAGCCGTTTTCTGCTTCCGGTTCGCTTGGTGCTTCTCTGTATACAGATCGCGCTGGTCGTTTTCACCACAGGATTCTTCCTTAGGGCCCAGATAGAACAGGGAGCATGGTGGGCGCTGCTGGTGCTTCTGTCGACCCTTGTGTCGGTGCTGCTGGTGATTCCCATCATGGCGACGCGGTACCCGGAGCAGGCCCTGCTGCGCTTGTTGCCGGTGCTTTCCCGGTGTTACCCGTTCATAGCATGGATCAGTCGTCCCATGGCGTCCCTGCTCAAGCCCTTCGAGCGCGCGTCCGCCAACGGTGACGAAACAGGTGGCCAAGAGGAAGAATCGACGGAAGGCGAGTTTGAAGCCTATGTCGATGTCGGTGAAGAGGAGGGGATCATCGAGGGCCGGGAGGGTGACCTGATTCTTTCGGCGCTGGAGTTCGGGAACACGCGGGTCAAGGAGATCATGACTCCCCGCACCCAGGTCGTGGCGGCTTCCCAGACTACGACCGTCTCCGAGATGCGGGATCTTATCGTCTCCCGGAAGCATTCCCGAATTCCGGTCTATCGAAAAGGCCTGGACGACATCGTTGGCGTCGTCTACGTGCGAAATCTGCTCTCCTATCTCAACGCGAAGAGTGGTGATGAGCCGGTGACGGCGTTGATGACGGCGCCTTTGTTCGTGCCTGAGACCAAGAAGGTGGCGGACCTGTTTCGGGAGATGCAAAGGAGCGCCGAACACATTGCCATCGTCATCAACGAGTACGGGGCAGTCAGTGGAGTGGTGACCATCGAGGACCTGATCGAGGAGATCGTGGGCGAGATTCGGGATGAAGACGAGTTGCAGTTGGTGGACCTGGTTTCCGAGGGGGAAGGGAGCTACATCGTCCGTGGCGCGGCCGAAATTGAGAATCTGGAGAAGGCATTGGGACTGAGTTTGGGGGACACCCACTTTACGACGGTATCGGGCGCCGTCGTCTCACAGATGGGCCGGGTTCCGCATCCGGGCGAGACCACCGATATCAACGGCATCCGAGTCGAGGTTCTCACCGCCGATCAGAGAAGGATCAACACCCTGCGGATCCGCTTGGCGCTGGCGAAGAGTCATGCAGCAGTCCGTGGTGAAAGTCCCGCGAGCACCGAGACCGGTCCTGCGCCCGCCGGACCGGGCGCGATGAAGGCTTCGTGACAACATCCCATGTCTGCCTCCCTCTCCGACGCTCGTTTCATGCGCCGCGCTCTACAGCTTGCCCGGCGAGGCGCGGGCCGGGTGAGTCCCAACCCCATGGTGGGAGCCGTGGTCGTGCGGGACGGTCAAATTGTGGGCGAGGGGTATCATCTCTATCAGAAACTCCATCACGCCGAGGTGGTCGCTCTGGACCGGGCTGGAAGCCGCGCCCGAGGTGCCACCCTGTACGTTACTCTGGAGCCCTGTGCCCATTGGGGCCGCACGCCTCCCTGCATGCAAAGAGTTGCCGAAGCTGGGATCCGGGAGGTCTTCGTAGCCATGACCGACCCCTCGCCCCAAGTGTCGGGCAAGGGGTTGGAGTACCTTCGTTCGCGCGGAATTCGGATCCATGAGGGACTGTGTATTGAACAGGCGAGCCGGCTCAACGAAGCCTTCTTGTTCTTTGTCAGACACCGGAGACCCTACTGCCTGCTCAAGCTGGCTCTCACGTTGGATGGCCGGATCGCTGCCCCGGGCGGCGATTCCAAGTGGATCACAGGCGAGAAGGCGAGGCGGCACGTGCACCGGCACCGTTTTCTCTACGACGCCATTCTGGTGGGAATAGAGACAGTTCTGATGGACGATCCCTCCCTGGATGTCCGGTGGAGGTTGAGGAAGCGGACCCGGAAAGTAATTCTGGACTCTCAACTACGGACCCCGGTGAACTCCAGGCTCTTCCAGTCGGGTGATCCCGTATGGATCTTTCACAGTTGTCCATGTCCGCCCGACAGTCCCCTCGCGGGCAGGGCACGTCTGGTACGCATCCCGCGAGAGGGACCGTTTCTTTCCTGGCCGGCGGTGCTGGAGTCTCTGGGCCGGGATTCCATCACCAGTCTCATCATCGAGGGAGGAGGCCGGGTCGCCGGATCGTCCTTGCAGGCTGGTGTCATCCAGCGGCTCCACTTCTACTATGGGCCCAAGATTCTCGGCAGCAGGGGTGTCCCGGGAGTCGGAAAGCTCGCGGTCGGCCGCCTCGCCGATGCGCTCACCGTGTCCGGTCTCAAGGTCACGAGGCTGGGTCAGGATTTCCTGCTGGACGGAAATCTGGAGTAGGTGCCTGCGGCGTGTGCCGGACCCTCCGCCCGAAGTCAGCGCCGGGCGCCTCTGGAAAAGAGGCGCCGTTCCAGGTCGGTCAGGTTGTACTGTTGCTCCAACTGGACCAATAGCGGCCGGAGTGTCTCGATTTGGTCCATGTTCAAATGAACCTGGTCGATCAAGGGCTCCGGTGCAAATGACGTCCGAATCCGCTTCCCTGCGTTCCGGACTCCCCGGAGAGCCGTGTAGTGGCCGAATGCTCGAATGGCCGGGTAGAAGAAGAAGACGTTGGGTCCTGGGATGGGGGTGAGGATGCTGCCCAGACCGGCGAGGACCACGTCCACCTTGAGCCAGGCGGAATGCTTCAGGCGTTGCCGGACCAAGAATCGGTTCAGCAGTTTGCTTGCTGCCTCGCTGTCCATGCGGGTCGAGTGGCGCACCTTCAGTTCGGGAACCTGGTGGAGAGCCGAACAGAGCCTTTCATCGTAGTCGAAGCGCTCTTCCAGTCGCCGGTAAGTCGTGTGGATCCGATCTTGCAGCCGGGACCATCGCGTGGTTGGATTCCGGGGCTGCGCTATGGCCGTTTTCGGCAATGGCTGCAACACGGGCAGCGCATCGCCCCGCCGCGATTCGAACAGCAGGAGATTCATGTCGGGTGACCCCGCATCCCGGACCGTTCCAGGTAGGTTCGAATCCGGCGCTCCGGGCTCTCGGCTCCCGCAACATCGGAGATCACCGCCACCGAGCGGGCTCCTGACTGCCACACGCCGGGTGCCTTGTCCACCGAGATTCCACCGATGGCAACCAAGGGGAGTTCGGTTACGCCGGAGGCCTTGCACAACAGTTCCAGACCTAGCACAGGGGCCGCGTCCTCCTTGGTCCCGGTCGGGAAGATGGGGCCCAGTGCCAGGTAGTCGACAGGCTCCTCCAGTCCCATCCTGAACTGGTTCCAATTGTGGGTGGAGAGTCCGATGACCGCTTCCTCCCCCAGTAGTCGCCGGGCGGCTGACGGCGGAAGATCGTTCTGGCCCAGATGGACTCCATCGGCGTCGACCGCCAGTGCCAGATCCACCCGATCGTTGACCACGAAGCTGGCTCCCGCCTCTCGGCACAGGATCCGGATCTTCAGGAGTTGCCGGTAGAGACGGCCGTCCGGAAGCGTCTTGTCCCGAACCTGAAAAAACCGGATACCGTAACGGATCAGGCAGTGGGAGAAGTGCACATGATCCCAACCCTGTGGATTGGGGCAATGGGTAATGGGATAGAGAGGACCGGGCATGGGCTTGGGCATCGAACCTCATCCCCTGAGGAGCTGAAACAGGATCGTCAGGATGGCCAGGGGACAGGCGAATCGGATCAGGAATCCCCAGGCTTTCCCGAGGCGGAAGTTCTGGTGGCCCCGGCGGATTTCCTCCAGAGCGTTCCCGACACCCCATTTCCAGCCCACGAAGAGGCTCACCAGGAGCGCCCCCACAATCAGCGAAAGGCTCCCAAAGTAGCGGTCCGCGAGATCGAGAGTGCCGGAGAACATTTCGACGGCGCCGTTGCCCAGCGCACTGGGGATACCCAGGACGAAGATCAGGCTTCCGGCGCCCACTGCCGCCCGGCGGCGGCTCCACCCGAACTCGTCGATGGCGAATGCCACGACCACCTCCAGCATGGAAATGGCGGAGGTGAGCGCGGCTATGGACAGCAGAATGAAGAAGGTCGCTCCGAAGAGATGTCCCAGGGGAATGGCGTTGAAGATGTTGGGCAGGACCACGAAGATCAGGCCAGGACCCATATCGGGCGACAGGCCCGGCACCGAGAAGAGCGCCGGGAAGATGGCCAATCCGGCCAGGAATGCGATCAGGAAGTCGAAGAAGCTCACATACAGAGTGCTGGCAACCAGATCCTGTTTCGGGGAGAGGTAGCTTCCATAGGTGATGATCGCCCCCATTCCCAGGCTGAGGGAGAAGAAGGCATGAGCCAGTGCCTCCAGGACGATCTTGTAGTCCAACATTCCGAAATCCGGTTTGAGGAAGAAGGCGAGTCCCCGGGAGGCTCCCGGGAGCGTCAATGAGCGGACCACCAGCAGAAGCAGGAGAGCGAACAGCACGGGCATGAGGATCCTGGAAGCTCGTTCGATCCCGTCTTGAATTCCTCCGGCGACGATCCGGATGGTGAGGAGCATGAAGAGCAGGTGGCACGTCAGGACCGATGCCGGGTTCTGGATGAAGTTGTTGAAGGTGGAGCCGATGGTCTCGGGAGTGGCCCCTTGGAGGGAACCGCTGACGGCGATCCAGACATATTTGAGTATCCAGCCGGCGACCACGCTGTAGTAGCTCAGGATCACCAACCCGGTGAGGACGCCGAGCGCGCCGGCGAGTTTCCAAAGGCTGCCGGGAGCCAGCTCGCGGTAGGCCCCGACCGGATTGCGTTGCGTCTTTCGGCCCAGCGCCAACTCGGCCAGCATCACCGGGACACCAATCAGAAAGGTGGTGAACACGAAGACGAAAAGAAACGCTCCTCCCCCGTTCTCTCCGGCGAGGGTGGGGAAACGCCAGATGTTACCGAGACCGATGGCCGACCCGACGGCGGCCAGGACGAAACCGAGGCCGGAGCCCCAGTGACCTCTTCGATTCGTTTCAGCGGGCGAGATCATGCGGCGCCTCCGGTGAAGCCTTCGAGGAACGAGGTCCCATAGGTCCCGCTCAGGAAGTCGGGATGACGGATCACCTTCCTGTGAAAGGGCAGGGTGGTCTCGATCCCCTCCACGATGAACGTGTCCAAGGCCCGGTTCAGCCGGGAGATGGCCTCCGCCCGGTCGTTGCCGTGGGCGATGAGCTTGGCGATGAGGGAGTCGTAGTGGGGAGAAATGACGCAATCCGTATAGGCTGCGGAATCGACCCGGATTCCCGGTCCTCCCGGAGCATGATATGCATGGATTCGGCCGGGAGACGGAGTGAAGGTCTCGGAGGATTCGGCGTTGAGGCGGCATTCGATGCTGCTTCCTCGAAAGACCACGTCGTCCTGGGAAAAGTCCAGAGGGAGGCCTGCCGCAATCTGGATCTGATGCTTCACGATGTCGATCCCGGTGATCATCTCGGTTACCGGATGCTCGACCTGGATCCTGGTGTTCATCTCGATGAAGTAGTGGTTCCCCTGCTCGTCGAACAGAAACTCCACCGTCCCGGCGTTCTGATAGCCGATCTCCTTCATGGCGTGCACCACTTGGTGTCCCAGCTCCATTCGCCGGCCGGGGCTGAGAAACGGGCTGGGAGACTCCTCGACGAGTTTCTGATGCCGCCGCTGAATGGAGCAGTCACGCTCCCCCAGGTGGACGATGTTCCCCCGGTCGTCGGCCAGGATCTGGAACTCGATATGGCGAGGGTTCTCAAGATACCGCTCCAGATAGACTTGAGAGTTGCCGAATGAGCTTTCCGCCTCCGACTGCACCAGTGCCAAGGAGTCAAGAAAATCTTGTTCCCGGCGAATGATGCGCATCCCCTTCCCGCCGCCTCCGGCTGCCGCCTTGATGATGAGGGGGAAGCCGACCTGCCGTGCCAACGCCGAGGGATCCGGGCTCTCCCGGTCGATGGCCCCGGTCCCGGGAATGGTGGGAATTCCCAGGGCCTTGATCGTCTCCCGTGCCCGGGATTTGTCTCCCATGAGACTGATGGCGGACGCGGAGGGGCCGATGAAACGGATGCCACAGTTGTCACAGACCTCCGCGAAGTGGGAACTCTCGGCCAAGTAGCCGTAACCGGGGTGGATGGCGTCCACGTTGGTGATCTCGGCCGCGCTGATGATGCTGGGGATGTTCAGGTAGCTGTCGTAGCTTCGGGCCGGGCCGATGCAGACGGCCTCGTCGGAGAAACGGACGTGGAGCAGGTCCCGATCAGCCTCGGAGTAGACTGCGACCGTGCGAATGCCCAATTCCTTGCAGGCGGCGACGACACGTAGCGCGATCTCACCCCGGTTGGCGATGAGGACCTTTCTGAACATGATGGCTACGTGCGGATCTCGAACAAGGGCTCACCGTATTCGACGGGCTGGCCGTTTTCAACCAGGATGCGAACAATCTGGCCATCCACATCGCTCTCGATCTGATTGAAGATCTTCATGGCCTCGATGACGCAGAGGGTGTCCCCTTCGCGGATGGTGGATCCGACTTGTACGAAGGTGTCTGCATCGGGTTTGGGCGAAGAGTAGTAGGTCCCCACCATGGGCGCGGTGAAGATGTGCAGGTTCTCCGGCGCGGGAATGGGTTCGACCGGGGCCGTTTCTACGGCAGGGGCCTCCTGCACCACAGGCGTTGCGGGTTCGGGCGGCGAGGCAACATTGCCGCGATGGACCCGGAGTCGGACTCCGTCCCGTTCCAACTCGAACTCTGCCACATCGAATTCATTGATGAGTTTCAGTAAAGATCGGATCTCCCTGGTGTTCATCGTTGTTCCTGCACCGGCTTCTCTCCGCGCGGTATAAGTTTAGTCTCCACGGCCCCACGGGAACAAGTCGGAACAGTCCATTGTGTCAGCCGACCGACTGACCGTGGCAGTCGTAAACGTGACTCCGGTGGCGGGAGAACTTCCCTCATGTTCACTCATCACCGGGCCGGATCGGAAAGCAGCCGGTTGCCGGTGCCGGTCACGACAACCACATCCTCGATCCGGACGCCCATCCGTTCCGGAAGATAGATTCCCGGTTCCACGGTGAAAACCATTCCGGGCTCGAGGGGCCGTGGCCGGCTGGGGGAGATCCGAGGCAGTTCGTGGATTTCCAAACCCAGTCCGTGGCCGACGCTGTGTTGAAAGTGCTCACCATGTCCGTAGCGCTCGATCACGCGGCGAGCCGCCCGGTCCACGTCGGAGGAAAGGACACCGGGACGGATGGAATCCAGAGCCGCATGCTGCGCTTCCGAGACCATTTCGAAGATCTCCGGTCTCTTGACCTCCCGAGGAAGATGGATTCGGGTGAGATCGCTCAGATACCCGTTCGAGCGGATCCCGAAATCAATCAAGAGGATTTCCTGCTCTCCCCAGATCCGGCCGGTAGCCACACCGTGGGGCAAGGAGGATCGGGGACCGCTGGCTACGATGGTGTCGAAGGCGACGCCCTCACCCCCGGCCTTGCGCATCTCCATTTCCAGGATCCCCGCCATCCGGACCTCGGTCATACCGGGGGAGATCTGGTCGAGAAAACCGGAAAAAGCGCTCTGCGCCAGCTCGAAGGCGTGGGTCAGCGCCTCGATTTCGCTGGGTTCCTTGATGATTCTCAGGGATTCGATCAGGTCGGTTTCGGGTACCCACTCGATGGCTGTGGACCAGGTCCGGATTCGCAGCCAGAGATCGCAACTGACGCGAGTCGCCTCCAGCCCCAGTCGTTTCCGAGTGCTCTTGCCGGGAAAGCGGTCGTTCAACAGCTCTTCCAGGGCCTGCTCGAATGAACTCCGAATCAACTGTGGGGTACAGTTCGCGGCCGTGGTCCGTGCTTGTTCATGATAGCGGGAGTCCACCAGGAGAATGGTTTCGCCGCCCAGGCAGCAGGCCAATCCCGCCGAGCCGGTGAAGTTGAAGAGGTAGGTCAGGTTGGGTCCGTGCTGGACCAGGAATCCGTCCAGACCACGGTCCTCCAGCTTGGCCAGAAAGCGGCCATAGCGGCCCCGAAAGTCGTGCATCCCCGGACTCTACCTGATCCGGGGTGTGATGAAGAAGATTATTTCCCGGGTTTCCCGGCTCTGGGAGTCCCTCCGGAAGAGTCGGCCCAGGACCGGGATTCGGCTCAGACCCGGAACCCTGTGCTCCAACGTGCGGTCGATGTCCAGGAGGATCCCTCCGATCACGGCCGTGCCTTCATGGGGGATCAGAACCACGGTCTGGGATTCACTCGTGAGGATGGTGGGGATGCCTTGAACTGTCCGGCTGAAATCGGGGACGTTGTTTTCCACCTTGATCTTCAACAGAACCGTCTTCTCGCGCGTGATCTGTGGTGTCACCATAAGTCGCAGGGCGGCGGTTTCGAAGCGGACCGTGGTCGTGAAGTCGTGCTCGACTGGAATCGGAATCCGGGCTCCCTGGGTGATGATGGCCTCGACGTTGTTCAGGGCGGTGACCCGGGGTTTGGAAAGGATGCGAACTTCGCCGTCCGACTCGGCGGCTGTGAGAAGAGCATCCAGGCGCACCGTGTCCAGCACTGGCGCGGCCACGATACCGGGTGAAACCGATCCCAGCCCCAGCGGGGTGCTCATACGCACGGAGCCCGCAGCTCGTCGGCCGGTCTCCCCGGCCAGCAGGTCGAGTTGGAGACCCAGATTCCGGGCGAAGGTGGTCGTGGCCTCGATGATTCTGGCCTCGATCTCGACTTGACGCTCCGCAACGTCCAAGCGGTCGAGGAGCCGATTCATCTCCGCGACTCGAGGCGGGATGTCGGTCATCAGCACGGTATTGGTCCTGGTGTCCACGTCGAGGCGACCCTCTTCACCGAGTTGGTTCTTCAGGCTCTTGGCCGCCTCCTCGGCGGAGGCATAGTTCAGGGACCGGGCCACGGTCGTCATGGTCTGACTCTCATGTTCCAGTTCCAGTATCTTCCGATCCCGTTCCTTCTCTGCCCGGAGAGTCTCTTGACGGGAAATGCGAATCAGGTTTTCCTGCACCGTCTGTTTCAGCGAATGGCTCTTGAGGACCATCTCCACTATCTGGTCCAAGGCCAGTCGCTCCACGCGTAGCGTCACGCTTCCCGACACGTCAGAATCGATCACCAGATTGAGGTCGCTCAGTTCCGCGACAGTGCGAAAGAAATCCACCAGGGAGGCGTCGACCAAGCTCATGGAAACCGTCTGCCGAAGCAGATCGGGGTCCTCTGGGACTTCGGTTCCCGAACCGCTCGCGGGAGTGGTTGCGAGCAAGAACCAGAAAAGAAGAATCCATCTGCGCCGGAGTCCCGGACCGATTGGCATGCTTTCACTCACTCCCCGGCGGATCGAATTCGCTTCGTGACCCAGGTACGGCCCGCGTCAATCCCATCGACCCGGAAAATCACCCAGTCTCCCGCGACCCGCACCAAGTGCCCGTCCGCGAATCGAGCCTTCATGGGAGCCAGGTAGGTCAGGCGGTCAGCTCCTTGGACCAGGGCGAAACCGCCGAGTTTCCCCACGGCCGTCCCGACAACGACCAATTCCGAAATCGCGAGTTTCCGCAAGGGTGCCGTCAATGGTGTCTCCACCGGGTCTCGTTGCTCCGGGTTTCGAGCCTCGAACGGGTCTCTCTTTCCTTGAGGCGAGTAGACGGCCGGGCCTTCCGGGCTTAGGACTGCCATGCTGAAAAGCAATCCGCATTGGAGCAACGAGACCAGAATCATGGCGCCTCCCCCAGTTCCGGTTCCCGGCCCGGGTCGAATTCCTGAAGCTTGATCCCGTAGAGGCTCAAGGAGATGGAAGCGTCCAGGGTCATCGGCGAAGGGGACGGATCCCGCCTGCTGGTGATGGACAGTTTTCGGATGTTGACGATCTGGTCCAGTTCCCCGAGATCCTGAAAGAATCGGCCCAAGCCGTGAAACCCTCCTGCTACAACCAGGTCCAATGGCCAGCGGGTCAGGAATTCCTCTACGACGGGGGCGGAGGGGGAGACGCGTGTGGGACGCAGGTCACGGCGGAGAGCCAGTTGTACGATGTGACTGATGGCCTCGGAACCGGAAGTCCCCTCCTCAAGTAGCCCACCCTCGGCCAGGAGAAGTCTGCGGTGTTCGGCGAATTCTTCCTTGACCCTTGAGAGGCGGGCCTCGGCCGAGGCGATCTGCTTCTGACAGGACTGCGCCTGCAGGAACTCTTTCTCCAGTCCCTTGAGTCGGAACTGAAGCGGACGAATGGCCGAGGCATAGAGGGAACCCGCCAGGAGAAGGCCCATGATGGCCAGGGAAAGGGCAGGTTTTTCGCGAATTCTTCGACGAAGTCTCTCCATGCTCGCGTTTCCCGCTCAACGCCCGGTAAGGACAGTGACGGTGAATCGGACGGTGTTCCCGACTTGTTCCAGGGCTCGCAGTTCGACCTTGGAAAAACCCGAGTCCGGACCCAGGCGGTGCAGCAGAATCCCCGCGGCGGCGGGGGTGGCGGCGGTTCCCTCCAGGGTAATGGTGTCGTCCTCCCAATCCAGACGGTGCAGGGACAATTCCTCCTGGGAAGGAAACCGGTCCATGAGCCGGTTCCACAGCGAAAGAGGGGATGCTTGATGGATCTTGAGATCCAGAACCCGGTCGCCGCACCGGGCCAGTATTTCGACTGCTTCTTCCCAGCGCCGGACCCTCTCAAGAACCGCTTCCAGTCTCTCTCTTCGGTCAGCCAACGTCGCGACTCTGGCCCGGCCCGCGTCTGCCCGCGAGTCCAGCGACTGGTGCCAGACCGCGGTGCCCACCAGGAAGGAGCATGCGGCTGTGAGGATCAGCAGGTCGCGTCTCGGCGCCGCCAGAATCGACGATTTGATGTGGATCCCCTTCATCTTCACTATCCTCAACGTGCGAACGGCCAGGAACGCGAAGTCAATCAGGGGAGAAACAAGGAATCGAGTTTGTCCGGCTCAGTCATCGTCGACGAGACCAATTCTCCGTCTGCGTCTCCCTGCGCGTAAACCAGACGCCACTCTTTCCTAACTCTTTTCTTTCTCTCAGGAGAGGATGGACGAGGCGCTATCCGACCGCCGAATTCCGGGCGGGACATGGAGGAGAGGGTGCTCACAAGGGGCGCCTACGAATGTTCCTGCCAAGTGCCAGGGTATCTCGAAATCATTCGACATCCGGGCCATGAGGGCAGTGCCCAGCCTTGACAAGGGACGGGTCCATTCGGTAGATTTCCAGACTCTTAGGGCCTTGGGGTGTAGTGTAGCGAAATGAGGAATTCGAACAAGACGGTTCTTCCCGGTCTCGACGAAATCGAAAGGAAGTGGTTCGTTGTGGATGCCAGCGATCAGGTTCTGGGTCGCTTGGCGACTCGATTGGCCACCGTCCTCATGGGCAAGGACCGGCCGCACTACACCGATTTTCTCGATACTGGCGCATTCGTGATCGTAGTCAATGCCGACAAGGTGCGTCTGACTGGGAAGAAGTGGTCTCAGAAGGTCTACTATTCCCACAGCCGTTACCCGGGAGGGCTGAAAGAGATTACGGCGGAGACTCTGCTGCGCCGGTATCCGGATCGTCTCGTACGCTTGGCGGTTCGAGGTATGTTGCCGAAGAACAAGTTGGGCAAGAGGATGATCCGGAAACTCAAGATCTATGCCGGGGCCGACCATCCGCATCAAGCCCAGAAGCCGGAGCCGCTGGCCCTGTAATTCGCCCCGCCGGCCACAGGAGATCTTCCTTGAACGAGGTTCAATACTACGGTACGGGTAAGAGGAAATCCGCCACTGCACGAGTGTTCCTGATGCTCGGGGAAGGACAGATCGTCGTCAACCACGTCGATTTCCAGGAGTATTTCCGGAACCAGACACAACAGGTTGTGGTTCTGCAACCGCTGATGCAGACGGAGAACAACGACAAGTTCGACGTGTACGTCAACGTCAAGGGTGGGGGATATTCCGGTCAGGCCGGTGCCGTTCGGCTGGGAATAGCACGTGCCCTGCTCCAGTTCGATCCCGAACTCCGCGCGACACTCAAGAAGGCCGGTCTTCTCAGACGCGATCAGCGGGTCAAGGAACGGAAAAAATACGGGCAACCCGGGGCGCGTAAGCGGTTTCAGTTTTCCAAGAGGTAGACAGGGAGAAATCGGTGAGTTCCATTCCTATCAAGCAACTCCTGGACGCAGGTGTCCATTTCGGGCATCAGACAAGGCGCTGGAATCCCAAGATGAAGCCGTTCATATTTGGCCAGCGCAACGGCATCCACATCGTTGATCTGCGGACCACACTCCGGTATTTCAAGCGCGCCATCGATTTCATCGTCGAGCGGAGCATCCGAGGCAGTTCGGTACTGTTCGTCGGCACCAAGAGGCAGGCTCAGGACACCATTGAGCGGGAAGCCGGCAGATGTGAGGCCCACTACGTCAACAACCGCTGGCTAGGCGGTCTTCTCACCAATTTTGCGACCGTCCGGAACAGCATCAAGCGCTACAAGGATCTGGAAGATAAGCGGGTCAACGGCTTCTACGAGCAGCTCTCCAAGAAGGAAGTGGCCCGGCTGGAGCGGGAGCGCAAAAAGCTGGACAAGAATCTTCGGGGTATCAGAGACATGGAGCGTCTCCCCGATATCCTCTTCGTGGTGGACACGAGCCGGGAGGTCATCGCCGTCAAGGAAGCCGCCAAGCTGGGCATTCCGGTGATCGCCGTGGTGGACACCAACAGTGATCCTGATGACGTCGACTTCGTGATCCCGGGAAACGACGACGCGTTGCGATCGGTGAGGTTGTTCACCTCCACCATCGCGGATGCGATCCTGGCCGGCAAGGCGATCCGGGAAGCTCGTTTGGCGGAAGCCCGGGAGAAGGCTGCCCGGGAAAAGGCGGCTCGCGAGAAAGCGGCCCGGGAAAAAGCGGCCCGTGAGCGAGTTCTACGAGAAAAGGTGCTGCAGGAGAAGGCAGCACAAGAGAAGGCGGCGCAGGAGGCCGCGATACCGCCAGATGCCACCGTGGCGACCAGCACCGCTTCCGCGGTGCAGGCCACGAGTGCCCCCACCTCCGACAACAGCTAGGGCGTCAGACAGGACTCGACGCGTCAGGTTTTTTTCAGCGGGAAGGTCAATAGAAAATGAGTGTAACCGCGGCACAGGTCAAGGCGCTCCGGGACCGGACCGGCGCTGGAATGATGGAGTGCAAGCGAGCGCTGATCGAGGCCGGAGGGGACCTGGATCGGGGTGTCGTCATCCTGCGCGAACGGGGTCTGGCGGCTGCCGCCAAGAGGTCTGGCCGTGCCACCAGCGAGGGGACAGTGGGTCAGTACATCCATGCCGGTGGCAAACTGGGTGTTCTGGTGGAAGTAAACTGCGAAACGGATTTTGTCGCGCGCACCGATGAGTTCCAGGAACTCGTCCGGGATCTGGCCATGCAGGTGGCCGCGTCCAATCCCCTGTTCGTTCGGCGAGACGAGGTGGGATCCGAAGAGATCGATCGCGAAAAAGAGATCTACCGCAATCAGGCGCTGGCAACGGGCAAACCTGAACGGATCGTCGACAGAATCGTCGAGGGCCGCATGGAGAAGTACTTCTCCGCCGTGTGCCTCTACGAGCAGCCCTTCGTCAAGGATCCCTCGATCACGGTCGAGCAACTCATCAAGTCCAAGATTGCCACCTTGAAGGAAAACATCGCGGCCCGTCGTTTTTGCCGTTTCAAGGTGGGAGAAGAACTCTAACCCGCAGGGATTTCCTCGCATTCGAAGGAGGCGGTTTTGCCCCAGGAGAGCCAGGCGCCGTTCGGAGACCCGGTCAAGTTGGAGCGACCCGTCTACCGGCGGCTTCTCGTCAAGCTCAGCGGCGAGATGCTCATGGGAACTGCCCACTTCGGCGTCGATCCCGCCATGATGGAGGGTATCGCCCTCCAGATCAAAGAAGTTCACGCATTGGGTGTGGAGACCTCCGTCGTTGTCGGAGGTGGAAACATCATCCGCGGGGTGAACGTCAGCGAGGCCGGATTCGACCGTGCCACGGGCGACTACATGGGCATGTTGGCTACCATCATCAACTCTCTGGCTTTGCAGAACGCGCTCGAGAAGAATGAAGTCGACACTCGAGTTTTGAGTGCCATCCATGTCTCGGAACTTGCAGAACCGTTTATCAGGCGACGAGCCATCCGGCACTTGGAAAAGAAACGCGTCGTCATATTCGCCGCCGGTACCGGCAGTCCTTACTTTTCCACCGATACGGCGGCGGCCCTGAGGGCGATGGAAATTCGGGCCGATGTGATCTTGAAGGGAACCAAAGTCGACGGCGTGTACGATTCGGACCCGGAAATCAACCCGGATGCCAAACGATTCGATCGTTTGACTTATCTCCAAGTCTTGGAAAAGGGTCTCAAGGTCATGGACGCAACGGCCATTTCCTTGTGCATGGATCACGATTTGCCCATCATCGTGTTCAGTCTTCGGCAGAGGGGGAACATCACGAGCGTGGTCCTGGGCAAGAAGGTGGGTTCCATCATCAGGCATTGAATTGATCCCGCCGAATCCGTCGGGGGCGCCGCGCGACACAAGGGGGAGACAGCATGAATGGGAACTCCGTCCAGCAGGTGTTGACTGAAACCCGAACCCGAATGCGCAAGTCCGTGGAGGATCTGAGCCGGGAATTGGCGACGGTCCGCACGGGCCGAGCCTCCCTCCACTTATTCGATCCGATCAAGGTGGATTACTACGGCACCCTGACGCCAATCAACCAGCTCGCCACCCTGCATGTGGCGGAAGCGTCCATGGTGACGATCCAACCCTGGGATCCGACCCAGATCGAGAGCATCAGCCGGGCCATTCTGGCCTCCGACCTGGGTCTGAATCCTTCGAGCGACGGGAGGCTCATCCGGGTGCCCATCCCTCCGTTGACCGAAGAGCGGCGCCGGCAACTGGCCAAACATGTCCGGAAAGTGACCGAACAGCACCGGACCGCGGTCAGAAATATCCGCCGGAGTTCGAATGACCAGTTGAAGAAACTCTCCAAGAGCAAGGCCATCTCCGAGGATGACGAGCACCGCGGGTACGATCAGGTCCAGAAGATCACCGACGACTTCATCGCGCAGGCGGACGAACTGGGGCGGCTGAAGGAGAGCGAGGTCCTCGAAGTCTGAACCGGGTGGCCAAGTCGTTCTGACCCGGTGTGACCCAGGTTCCGTGCAGTGCCGGAGCCGTCGTCGTTATCCCCGCAGAATCACGGCAGCAGGACGGCGGCCGCCACGACGGTCGTCCAGCGTCCGTTCCGGTCACCGAATGCGGACTGGGCGATGCTGGTGGTTTCGGCGAAATCGCTGCGTCGTTCCCTCGACCCCTCGGCGCCTTCGTCGGCAGCATCCTCCTCCGAGGGTAGTCCCAGGCTGGCGGACAGCATCTGGGCGGCCACGGATTCGGCGTGGTTTCCTGCTCTTGTCTCGGTTTCCCCGAAGCCGTGATGCTCGCTCAAGTAACCGTGCCGGTTCGAGTCCGTCGGCGTCGCCAGTCCGATGGATGCGGAAACCAGACGGCCCGGCTCGGGAGTCGAATTGGTGCTGATCACGGCAAAGACCACCTGACCCGGGGTCAGGCCTTTCAAACCCCGCTGCCTGTTGACCAACTCGCATCTGGGAGGAAAGATGCTGGAGACGCGGACCAGGTTGAAGGCGGAGATCCCGGCGTCGTGGAGCGCCATCTCCCAGCTGATCAGTTTCTCGCGGTGACATCCGATACCACGCGTCAAGAACAGTCTCCTGGGCACCAGCATGCAGAAACCTCCTGATTCCGGCCCGCAGCCGACGGGCATCCGGAGGGTGTCCGCCGCGGACTGCGGGAGATTGTCAACGTGGTGCTATACTTGATTTTCCCCGTCTCGTCCACCGGGCTGGGGACGGCTGCCACGCCCGTGGCCCCGGTTGAGTTCGCTTTCGGAACTGTGGTATCAATGAGCCTCGTTGGAGGGAGCGGTCCAGGAGGAAATGCCTGAAGAACAACCGCCAGAAGCCGCGGTCCGACAGGAGCGGACGGAGGCCGAAAACAGCGAAAGCCAGTGGTCTCTGGCCGGCATCTTCGATGAGTTTCGCGGATGGGCCCGAGATATCCTTGTCGCCGCCGTCGTCGCGGTCCTCATCATCGTATTCGTGGTGCAGCCGGTCAAGGTGGAGGGGACCAGCATGGCCCCCCGCTTGGCTGATCAGGAGCGAATCTTTGTCAGCAAGCTCTCCTATCGCTTCTCGAATATCGAGCGCGGCGATATCGTGGTCTTCTGGTACCCTAGAAACCCGGCCAAGTCTTTTATCAAGCGGGTCATTGGGATTCCCGGTGAAACCGTGGAGATCAAGCAAGGCGTCGTATTTATCGACGGACGGCGCTTGGAGGAACCCTACTTGCGGTCAGAGTACCTGGACCACGACTATCACACCGCCAAGGTTCCGGAGACCCAGTACTTTGTTCTGGGAGACCGGCGCAACTCCAGCAACGACAGTCGAAACTGGGGATGCGTCCCGCTCCGGAACATATTCGGTAAGGCCGTGTTCCGATACTGGCCCGTCTCCAAGGCGGGCATGATCGAATAGCTGGGAGACGGGCCCGGCTCAACCAGACCTGCCTGATTCGAGGATCCAACAGACGTGGGCAAGCGGGCGATTCTATATCTGGAAGATGGGACTGTGTACGAGGGCGTTGCCTTCGGGGCGGACACGGAGTCATTGGGCGAGGTGGTTTTCAATACCTCCATGACGGGGTACCAGGAAATTCTGACGGACCCCTCCTACGCCGGTCAGATCGTGGTCATGACCCAGCCGCAGATCGGGAACTACGGGACCAACTCTGAAGATGTAGAGTCCTTGAAGCCTCACGTGGAAGGCTTCGTCCTGCGTGAATGCAGTCCCATCTACAGCAACTGGCGGGGGGAGCAGACGCTGGACGCCTATCTGAAACAGCATGGCATCGGCGGCATCTCCGAGATCGACACCCGGGCCCTGGTTCGCCGCATCCGGGAGAAGGGGGCCATGCGGGGCGGAATCGCCACTTCCTCTGTCGATTCCATACGGCGGAAAGTCCTGGCTCATCCAACAATGGCCGGACTGGATTGTGTGAGGTTCGTCACGACCTCGGAATCCTATGCCTGGCCGGTGGAGGATTCCAGGTACAAAGTCGTGGCCTACGACTTCGGGATCAAGCACAATATTCTTCGATGCCTTGCCTCCCGTGGGTGCGATGTCACCGTCGTCCCGGCCACTACGGCTGCCGAAGATGTTCTGGCGATGAACCCGGATGGCGTCTTTCTGTCGAATGGTCCAGGTGATCCGGAACCCCTCGACTACATTGTCGCCAACGTCAGGAAGCTGCTGGGAAAGAGACCGGTCTTCGGAATTTGCCTGGGTCACCAACTGTTGGGATTGGCCTTCGGTGGGCGGACCTACAAGTTGAAGTTCGGGCATCGAGGCGGCAACCAGCCGGTCCAGAATCTGGTGACTCGAAAGATCGAGATCACGTCCCATAATCACGGGTTCGCCGTGGATCCCGATTCCTTGGACGAGGGCAGCGTCGAGTTGACCCATCTCAACCTCAACGACCAAACTCTGGAAGGCATGCGGCACCGGTCCCTGCCGGTTTTTTCAGTGCAATACCACCCCGAGGCTTCTCCGGGACCCCATGATTCCTTGTACCTGTTCGACGATTTCCTCGACTTGATGCGAACCCACCGGTCACGTTGAATTCCGCGGACCAAGCCTTCGAGTACAGCAGGCATGCCCAGACGAGACGACATTGAGAAGATACTGATTATCGGCTCGGGACCCATTGTCATCGGTCAGGCCTGCGAGTTCGACTATTCCGGGACCCAGGCCTGCAAGGCCCTGATGCAAGACGGGTTCCAGGTCATCCTGGTCAATTCCAATCCGGCCACCATCATGACGGACCCCGAAGTCGCGGACCGGACCTACGTGGAGCCGCTGACGGCGGAATATGTGGGCGAGATCGTCCGGCGGGAACGCCCCGATGCCGTATTGCCCACCGTTGGCGGCCAGACCGGTCTCAACATCTCGGTTCAGCTCAGCGAAAGCGGTCTGCTCCGGGAATTGGGCGTCGACATGATCGGCGCCAATCTGGACGCGATTCAGATGGCGGAGGATCGGCGCCTCTTCCGTGCCGCCATGGAGGAAATCGGGCTCCAGGTGCCCAGTTCCGGATTCGCCACCAGCCTGAAGGAGAGTCACGAGATTCTGGAGAGGGTGGGTCTTCCCGCCGTGATTCGTCCATCCTTCACGTTGGGTGGCACCGGCGGCGGCATCGCCTTCAACACCGAGGAGTTTCAGGAGATCTCGGACCGGGGAATCCAGCTGTCGCCCATCGGCGAGATCCTGGTCGAGGAATCGGTTCTGGGGTGGAAGGAATTCGAGCTGGAGGTGATGCGCGATCTGAACGACAACGTCGTCATCATCTGCTCCATCGAGAACTTCGATCCCATGGGCGTGCACACCGGGGATTCCATCACCGTCGCTCCCGCGCAGACCCTTACGGACCGGGAATACCAGACGATGCGCGATGCGGCCATCGATATCATCCGCAAGATCGGAGTGGAGACGGGTGGCTCGAACATCCAGTTCGCCGTCAATCCGGACGACGGGCGAATGGTGGTCATCGAGATGAACCCTCGGGTGAGCCGGAGTTCGGCCCTGGCCTCCAAGGCCACCGGCTTTCCCATTGCCAAGGTCGCGGCCAAGCTGGCAGTGGGGTATACGCTGGATGAGATTCCCAACGACATCACGCTCAAGACGCCGGCCTCGTTCGAGCCCACCTTGGACTACGTCGTGGTGAAGATACCGCGCTGGAATTTCGAGAAGTTTCCCGAGTCCGACCCATTGCTGGGGACCCAGATGAAGTCGGTCGGCGAGGTGATGGCGATTGGCAGGACCTTCCGTGAAGCCCTTCTCAAGGGTGTCCGATCCCTGGAGACGGACAAGACGCTGTTCGCCGAGCAGACCGATCCCACGCGCATCAACGAGCATCTGGTTCGTCCCAATCCGAGCCGTCTCGCTCATGTGTTTATGGCCTTCGAGCATGGATACACCCGGGACCGCATCTTCGAACTCACCGGCATAGATCACTGGTTTCTGCAACAGATCGAGCGGTTGCTGGGCGAGATCAAGGAACTCGAGGGGAACCGTCCGGAGACCCTGGGTCCCGCCAGGCTGGCTCGCGCCAAGAAGGATGGCTTCTCCGACCTGTGGCTTTCTCAGATCCTGAGCCGCAACCGGGAAGCCGGGAGTCGCGCCGTTACCGAACGGGATGTTTGGAATTTCAGAAATGACAACGGTATCGGTCCTGTTTTCAAGCGTGTGGACACCTGCGCGGCCGAGTTCGAGTCCTACACGCCTTACATGTATTCCAGTTACGAGTCCGAGGATGAAGCGGACCCGGGTGACGGCAAGAAGATTGTAATCCTGGGGAGTGGACCCAACCGGATCGGTCAGGGAATCGAGTTCGACTATTGCTGCTGCCACGCCTCCTTCGCTCTCAAGGAGGAGGGGTACGAGACCATCATGGTCAACTGCAATCCGGAGACGGTTTCCACCGACTACGACACTTCGGACCGCCTTTACTTCGAGCCCTTGACGTTCGAGGACGTGATGGCGGTGGTGCAGCGGGAGCAGCCAGACGGCGTCGTAGTCCAGCTGGGCGGGCAGACTCCTCTGAAACTGGCGCTGCCCCTCTTCGATGCCGGAGTCCCCATCGTGGGAACGTCTCCCCAATCCATTGACCTGGCCGAGGATCGGGAGCGATTCGAGCGGCTCCTTCGGGAATTGAACATCACCCGGCCCGAAAACGGAACCGCCATGTCCATCGAGCAGGCGCGAAAGATCGGCCGGCGCATCGGTTACCCGCTCCTGGTACGACCCTCATACGTGCTGGGCGGGCGAGCCATGGCCATCGTCTATGACGAGGCGTCTCTGGACGGGTACGTCAGCTCTGCCGTGGATGTCTCGCCCCAACGCCCCATCCTGATCGACAAGTTTCTGGAAGATGCCCGTGAGTATGACGTGGACGCCCTGGCCGACGGCGAGAACGTGATCATCGCCGGGATCATGGAACACATCGAGGAGGCGGGCATCCACTCGGGGGACAGCACCTCGGTCCTGCCGCCCATCAACATCGAGGAAGAGCACCTGGAGACGATGCGGGACTACACCCGGCGGTTGGGGGAAGCGCTCCAGGTCGTGGGTCTCATGAATATTCAGTTCGCGGTGGTGGAGGAGCGTGTCTACGTCTTGGAGGTGAATCCCCGGGCCAGCCGTACCATTCCTTTCGTGAGCAAGGCCACAGGAATCCCGCTGGCCAAGGTGGGCGCCCGACTCATGATCGGAAGGAAGCTTTCTGAACTGGGACTGACTCGGGATCTGAACGTCACCAGTTGCTTCGTGAAGACCCCCGTCTTTCCTTTTGCCAAGTTTCCCGGGGTGGACACGATTCTGGGACCGGAAATGCGGTCGACCGGCGAGGTCATGGGAGGAGACGAGTCCTTCGGCTACGCTTACGCCAAGGCTCAGACCAGCGCCGGCAACCATCTGCCCAAGTCAGGTGTCGTTTTCCTGAGTGTCAATGAGCGGGACAAGCGGTACGTCATCTCCATCGCCCAGGATTTCCAGCGGTTGGGTTTCCAGGTAGTGGCCACGAGCGGCACCGCCAAGGTCCTGGCGTTGTCGGGAATGGAAGTAGAGACGGTCTACAAAGTGAACGAGGGGCGGCCCAACGTGGTGGATCTGATCAAGAGCAAGAAGATTCATCTGGTCGTGAACACGCCCTTGGGCCGGGAGTCCTTCTTTGACGAGAAGGCCATTCGGCGGGCCTGCATTCAGTACGGCACTCCGTGCATCACCACGCTCTCGGCCGCGGCTGCCGCGGTCAGCGCGATCCGGGCTTTGCAGCGGGAAGAGATCCGGATCAAGAGTCTCCAGGAGTATCACGAACTCCGCAGCGATCCGGCGGAACCCCTGTTCCAGTCCTGAACGTCCCCTCACCCCGCGTCCCATCTCGCTCCGGTATGGAGCGAAGAGGGCGCCCCACAAGGGGCGCCCCGACATATTTCCTCCCTTTCTGTTACATTAGCGCTTCGTGAGCCCACGCTTGGACTTGGTCGAGTCTCTGGCCGAGAAGTATCAGGATCTGCCCCGCGAGGTCGTCTTCAAAGAGGATCTTCTGCGCACGGGGGTCGCATTCTCCAGAGACGCACTGGCCATCGCCTCCGGGTACAAGCCCAAGGCGTACTTCATCTTTTCCTTCGATCTGGTGCCCATCACCGAGATGGAGCAGCAGGAGAACCTGCATGCGCCGGAGGAGATCTGCCTGACCGGCGGGGCGGGAAACTTCCGGCGAACCATCGTTTCGGTCCGGTTGAACCCAGGGTCACCCTACCGCATCGACTGCTCTCCGGACGGCAGGCTGGTCTTGGTTCTGGATGGGGTGGAGATCTGCGGTGTGGAGTTGCCGTCAGTCCCCGAGTACTACAAGGCCACGCTGGCCAGCGGCAAGCCCATCACCGACATCGCTCCCAGCATTGAATGGGGTTATCTCCTCTATCTCACCGTCTTTCGGATCTGCCAATATTTCGGCCGCAAGGTCGAGTGCCAGTTCTGCGACATCAACGAGAACTATCGGCAACAGCGGAAATCGGGCCGCTCCTATACCGGAGTCAAGACGGTTGAGGAGATTCTGGAAGCGCTCGAGATCATTCAGGACACCGATTCGATCAGCAAGGCGTATACGGTGACCGGGGGCAGCATCACCTCCCAACTGGACGGTCAGGAAGAGATCGACTTTTACGTCCGGTACCCGGAAGCCATCGAAGAGCGCTTTCCGGGACGTTGGCTGGGCAAGGTGGTGGTTCAGGCGCTGCCCCAGGAGTCGGTGCGCCGCTTCAAGGACGCCGGCATCCAGATTTACCATCCCAACTACGAGGTCTGGGACGCCGGGCTTTTCGAGATCATCTGTCCGGGAAAGGCCCAGTATATCGGACGGGACGAGTGGATTCGGCGGATCCTGGACGCGGCCCAGGTGTTCGGGCCGTCCCATGTGATCCCCAACTTCGTCGCCGGAATCGAGATGGCACAGCCGGCCGGATTCACCAGCGTCGAGGAGGCGCTCGCTTCCACCGGTGAGGGGCTCGACTTCTTCATGAGCCGGGGTGTGGCTCCCCGTTTTACGACTTGGTGTCCCGAACCTCTGAGCGTCCTGGGGAAGTCCAATCCCGGCGGGGCGCCCCTCGAATACCACCTGGGGCTGTTGAGAGTCTGGCGGGATACCCATGAACGCTACCGGCTCCCGGTCCCTCCAGGGTACGGGAAACCGGGCATCGGCAACGCCGTTTTCTCCGTCTCTTCCTTCATGG
Organism: Acidobacteriota bacterium; assembly: GCA_965231825.1. Classification (GTDB taxonomy): domain Bacteria; phylum Acidobacteriota; class UBA6911; order RPQK01; family JAJDTT01; genus JAJDTT01. The sequence goes on from OZ246889.1 coordinate 2,812,020, forward strand.
ACGTCATTCGCGACGCTCCTGTGATCCGATCCCTCGATTCTCCGAGCGGGAACGGGAAACCAGGGCGAGCAGACTCCTCAGGAGCTTGACGTCCTCCTTTTCCAGCTGAGCACGTCCCAAGATTCGGTTCAAGCGGGCCAGGAGCCGCTGCCGGGACAGATGCCGGGGAAGGCCGGCCGAGGCAAGGACCGTCTCCAGATACGTGATCAGGGACCGGAATTCCGAGGGTTCGGCCAAATGTAGAAATGGAGTGTCCCCCGGCTCCCGCGACGCCAGGTGGAGGTCATAGGCCACAAGACCCACGGCCTGAGCCAGATTCAGGACCGGATAGTCTCCTGCGGTGGGGATTTCCACCAACCATTCACAGAGCCGAATCTCCTCTCGCGACAGGCCGTTGTCCTCAGGGCCGAAGACGATGCCCAAAGGCCCAAACTCGTATCGGGGAACCAACTCGCTGGCCAGGGTGCGGCTGCTGATACGGCGGTTGCCTGATTTCGGTGATCGCGCCGTAGTCCCGACCAGAAGCCGTATCTCCCTCCTCGCTTCATGGAGAGAGGGGTAGTAGGCGGCGTTGTCCACCAGATCGGCACCCTTCATGGCCAGCATGCGGGCCTCGGCCCCGACCTCGCACCGGGGCCGAATCAAGACCAGGCGGCCGAAACCCATATTCTTCAGGATGCGGGCGGCTGCTCCCAGATTGGAGGCGAACTGGGTCCGGACCAGGATGAAGTGGAGATGGTCCTGGGGCATCTCAGGCCGCAAGTCTACACGAAACCGGAATCCGGATTTCCGAGCATGGAATCGCATTCATCGCGTTGACAAGAGTTGGGGTTTCGAGGATGATATGCGCCCTGAAAGTTCCGCATGTTTCAGACCATCCGTGATCATGCTTTGTCCTGGTAGTTTGCTAGAATGATTGGGCGTTTGGCGGGGAGAGGCTACCCCCGGTTTCGGTGGAGATAACATTGGCCATCGCACAGACCCAAACCTTCGTCTCCCAGCAGGATGCCGTCCGGAACTGCGTGGTGAACGACCTCAGTATTCAGGTCGCCACGGTGAACGGTTCCGGAAGTCAGAGCTCCAACAACGTGCTGATGCGGTCCATCTTCCAGATGGGCATTCCCACCAGCGGCAAGAACCTTTTCCCCTCCAACATCGCCGGGTTACCCACGTGGTTCACGATCCGCGCATCCGAACGGGGCTACGTCGGTTGCAAGCGGGAAGTGGACATCCTGATCGCGATGAACCCGCAGACGTCCCGTGAGGACGTGGAAACCCTGGACCCGGGTCGAGTGGTGATCTACGAAGAGCGGCTCAAGCTCTCCGGTCTCCGGGATGACTTGATCTACTATCCCGTTCCGTTCAGCAAGTTGGCGGCGGAGGTGATTCGGATTCCCAGGCTGCGCAAGTTGGTGGCCAACATGGCCTATGTGGGCGCCGTGGCCGAGTTCCTGGGCATCGAGATGGAACAGGTGGAGGTGGCGATTGCCAAGTGGTTCAAGAAGAAGCAGAAAGCCATCGATCTGAACATTCGGATCGCCCACATGGGGGCTCAGTACGTCAAGGATAATCTTAGGAAGCGCGATCCGTACCGGTTGGAAAGGATGGACAAGACCCAGGGCAAGATCATCATCGACGGAAATTCCGCCTGTGCCCTTGGTGCCATGTTCGGTGGCGTGACCGTGGTGACGTGGTATCCCATCACGCCGGCCAGCAGTCTGGGAGAAGCTCTCACCCATTATCTGCAGCGGCATCGTACCGACCCTGAGACGGGGAAAGCGACATTTGCAGTCGTCCAGGCCGAGGATGAATTGGCCGCCCTGGGCATGGCCATTGGGGCCGGATGGTCCGGCGCCAGATCCATGACCTCGACCTCGGGTCCCGGCATTTCATTGATGGGCGAATTTACGGGACTGGCCTATTTTGCCGAGATCCCCTGCGTCATTTTCGACGTTCAGAGGGTCGGGCCCAGCACCGGCCTGCCGACACGGACCGCCCAAGGCGACATACTGTCGCTGCACAGTCTTTCGCACGGGGATACGGCTCATCCGGTCCTGCTGCCCGGGGACATGGAGGAGTGTTTCGAGATGTCCCGGCAGGCTTTCGACTTGGCCGAGCGCCTGCAGCAGCCGGTCTTCGTCGGCACGGATCTGGATCTGGGCATGAACAACTGGATGTGTGATCCTTTTGAATATCCCACCGGGCCGCCGGACCGGGGCAAGGTTCTCACGGCAGCCGACTTGGAGCGGATTGGGGAGTTCGCCCGTTACCGCGACTTGGACGGGGACGGGATCCCCTACCGCACGCTGCCGGGCACGGAACATCCGCTGGCCTCCTATTTCACCCGGGGCAGCGGACACAATGACGCCGCCGGTTACAGTGAGCGGCCCGAGGACTACGTCCAGCTCATGGACCGGCTGAAGCGAAAATACGAAACGGCGAGGGACTTGGTGCCCCAGCCCGTGATCGAGTTGCGGGACGAGGCTGTGATCGGGATCATCGCCTACGGATCGTCGGACTCGGCCATGGGGGAGTGCAGGGACCAACTCCTGGAAGAGTACGGGATCGAGATCAACTATCTCCGGCTTCGAGCCTTGCCGTTGAGTCGGGCACTAAAGGATTTCGTCGCCGCTTGCCGTCGCGTCTACGTCGTCGAGCAGAATCGGGACGGCCAGATGGCCGATCTGATCCGCTTGGAGTTCGGCGAGGAGGCGACCAAGATTCGAAAAGTTTGTCACTATACGGGACTCCCGTTGGATGCCCGTTTCATCACCGACCAGGTGATCGCCTCGGAACGTCTGATCTGAATTCACACCATGGCTGTACGAACAAGGGCACCAAAGAAAACAAACCGAATCGGGTTATCTCGTTCCGCCTACCGGGGTCACCCGTCGACGCTTTGCTCCGGGTGTGGGCACGACGCCATCACCAATCAGATCATCCGGGCGTTTTACGAGATCGGCGTCAACCCATACTCCGTGGCCAAGATGAGCGGCATCGGTTGCTCCAGCAAGACGCCGGCCTATTTCATGAACGCGTCGCATGGCTTCAACAGCGTACACGGACGCATGCCTTCAGTGGCCACGGGGACCATGGTGGCGAATCGTGGTCTGGTCTGCATCGGGGTGAGTGGCGACGGGGACACGGCCTCGATCGGGCTGGGCCAGTTCTGCCATCTGCTACGGCGCAATGTGCCCATGATCTACGTCATCGAGAACAATGGTGTCTACGGTCTCACTAAGGGCCAGTTTTCGGCGACGGCCGACGACGGCTCCACGCTCAAGAGCGGAGTGGTCAACGAGTTGCCGGCCATGGACTGCTGTTCGTTGGCGATCGAGATGGGATGCTCCTATGTGGCCCGTTCCTTTGCCGGAGACCCCAAGCAGTTGGTGGCGCTGTTGAAGGGGGCGCTCAGTCATAGTGGAACCGCCATGCTCGACGTGATCAGCCCTTGTGTGACCTTCAACAACCATCCCGGATCGACCAAGAGTTACTCGTGGGCCAAGGAACATGAGGAGTTGCTGCACCAGATCGACTTCATCCCCGGCTTCGAGCCCATCGCCGCGGTGGATTATCCGGAAGGCGAAGCCGTGGACGTCGAGATGCATGACGGCTCCCTGCTTCGCCTTCGCAAGGTGGATATGGACTACGATCCCATGAATCGCCGGGAGGCCATCCGTATGCTTCACAGTTCCGCCGCTGCGTCGGAATTGTTGACCGGTCTCATCTACGTGAATCCCGTCGCCAAGTCGTTCCTGGATACCCTGAACCTGTGTGACGAACCTCTGGTGTCGTTGCCCCACGAAAAGGTCAAGCCGGGGCCGGAGGTCCTGAAACAGGTCATGCAGGACCTGATGTAGTCCTTGCCCGCCGGCTCCCGACCGCCTTTACCAAATCACATCCACCCGTTGGGGCAGGCGTCGTGACGCCCCTCCAGGAAGAGCCGAAATTCAGCCCGGATTCAGGTGGGCATCAGTCCGCATTGTCCACCGGAAAGGAGGCATTTTGGTTCGACCCAAAGCAACGCGGCGGACCATGCGAACCCACTGGGGACGATAGAGGCGATCGGTTTTCCGAAGCATGGTCGACGGATCTGTGGAAAAACTGTGGGAAACCTGTTGAGGACCCAAAGGCGTCGGCAGATTTCGGCGTCCGGCGATGGAAACGTTGTCAACGGCACGGTCTCAATGAGGGGCAGCGCCCGTTGTAATATCGTGATAACATGTTAGCACATGGAGCGGGTATTGGAAGAGAACAAGGCTCTTTGGGAGCTTTTCGATGCCATGTCCCGGTTGCAGGGCAGGGAAGAGTACGCCCTCTTCTTTCGGGATCTCTGTACCATGGGGGAACTCAAGGCCATGGCCGAACGGTGGCAAGTGGCCCAGTTGGTGGCGCGGGAGATCCCCTATCGGGAGATCCATCGGATCACGGGAGTCAGCACGGCGACGATCACCCGGATCGCCCACTGGCTTCGATACGGCGAAGGTGGATATCGGCTCATGATCCGGCGGTTGGCTGTCCCCGAGTCGCCGCCAGCGGCATCCTGACGCCGCGGAGCCTTGCTGCGGCGTGAAACGAAGGTTGAGCGTAGGTGGCTTGAAATGAAGGTTTACGAGTTCTCAGGATTGTCCGAGACCCAGGTTTCGGACCTGTGCCGCCGCAATCCGGTGGGCGCCTCGGAGCTATTGAAGGTCTGCGGCCGGATTTTCTCGGCTATCGGGGAGAGCGGCGACGAGGCGGTCCGGGAGTACACCCGCCGGTTCGACGGAGCGGAGATCGGGGATGCCCGGGTCGTGAGGACCGAGTTCGAATCGGCCCTGGCGAAAGTGTCTCCGACTCGATTGGAGGCCCTGCAACGGGCGGCGTCCAACATTCGAAAATTTCACGCCGCCCAGGGTCTGAGCGAAGGCATTCTGGAGGTGGAGCCGGGTATCGCCTGCTGGCGGGAGCCCCGGCCCATCGAAACGGTGGGCCTTTATGTGCCGGGTGGAACGGCCGTCCTCCCTTCCACCGTCCTGATGCTGGGAGTCCCTGCGGTGTTGGCTGGGTGTCCGCGAGTGGTCCTTTGCACGCCTCCACGCCGCGACGGGTCGGTGACGCCCGAGGTTCTGGCGGCCGCGTCCATCGCGGGGATCCACGAGGTGTTCCGGATTGGGGGCGCCCAGGCCATCGCGGCCCTCTGTGTGGGCACCTCTACGGTTCCGCGGGTGGACAAGATCCTGGGACCAGGAAGCCCAATCGTTCAGACCGCCAAGCTATTGGCCCAGCAGCGGGGAGTAGCCATCGATATGGTGGCCGGACCCAGTGAGGTCCTGGTGGTGGCGGACGATTCGGCTCGACCCGACTTCGTGGCCGCAGACCTCATCTCCCAGGCCGAGCACGGGGCGGATAGCCTGGCCATTCTCGTTTCACCTTCGCGGGAGTTGATCGATCGAGTCAAACGGGAGCTGGACCTCTGCCTCGAGAGCCTCCCACGACGGGACTTGGCCGGGGAGGCTCTGAGATCCAGTTTCGCACTCCGGACCTCGTCCCTGGCGCGGGCGATGGAGTTCGCCAATCGATATGCGCCGGAGCACCTGATCCTTCAGCTAAGCGAGCCGAAGCGATGGGCTGCCCGGGTGCAATCCGCCGGTTCCGTCTTCCTGGGCCCCTGGTCGCCCGAGGTCGCGGGGGATTACGCGTCGGGGACCAACCACACGCTGCCCACCTCGGGCCTGGCCCGGAGTTTTTCGGGAGTTTCCCTGGACAGTTTCGTCAAGAAGATCACCTTCCAGGAGTTGAGCCGGGAAGGACTTCGGTCCCTGGCACCCACGTTGGAGGTCATGGCCGAGTTGGAACAGTTGGAGGGGCATCGGAGAGCGGTCGAGGTACGGATTCGTTGCAAGGACGCCGGACGGGTTCCGGCGGGAGACTGATATGCAGGTACGCGACCTGGTGAGACGGAACATCCTGGAGCTCAAGGCCTACCGGTCGGCCCGCGACGAAGTGCAGGAGGGTGTTTTGCTGGACGCCAACGAGAGTCCTTTCGCAGTCGACTGGCGAGGGATCCAGCTGAACCGGTATCCGGATCCCAATCAGGCCAGGCTGAGGGAAGCGCTGGCGGCATACGTCGGCCTCCGGCCCGAGCAAGTGGTTGCAGGTAACGGATCAGACGAGGTGCTGGACTGGATCTTCAAGATCTTCTGCCAACCCGGTCAGGATCAGGTGGCTGTGTTGGAGCCTACCTACGGGATGTACCGAGTCATGGCGCAGACTTTCGGAATTACCCTTTTCGAGTCCCGCCTGGACCGGCAACAGGATCTCGATGCAGACGCTTTCCTGGAGACTGTACCCCCTTCGGTGAAGGTCGTGTTTCTCTGTTCTCCCAACAATCCGACGGGTGACGTGCTGGGAACGGAGCAGATCACGAAGCTGTGCCGGGAATGGACGGGCATCGTGGTGCTGGACGAAGCCTACGTGGAGTTTTCCGAGACTCCCTCTCTGGTCTCTCAGGTGGAAGCGTTTCCCAACCTGGTGGTGATGAGGACCCTGTCGAAGGCATTTGGCCGGGCGGGCCTGAGGCTGGGATACGCAGTGGCGAGCCCCCTGGTGACGTCTTTTTTCCTGAAGGTCAAGGCGCCCTACAATCTCAGCTCGTTGGTAATGCAGCAGGGTCTGGAGGCCCTGGAGGGTTGGGAACGCTACCTTCCAACGTGGCTCCGGATCCGGGGAGAGCGGGATCGCTTGTCTCGAGAGCTTGCTTCGTTGCCGGGCTTGGGACGAGTCTTCCCGTCTCAGAGCAATTTTATCCTTTTCGACTGCCCCCATGCCGGCACCGTCTGCAGGAAACTGCGGGAGAGGGGTATCGTGGTCCGGGACCGAAGCGATCTGCCCGGATTGTCCGAGTGCATCCGAGTCAGCGTCGGCACTCCGGAGGAAAACGATTTGTTCCTGAAAGAGTTGCATCGAGTTCTCCCCTGAGCGTCCAGTCGTTCTCAGGGATCAACAGCGGAGTAGAAACGGTGAAGAGAACAGCATTGGTCGATCGAAAAACCAAAGAAACCCAGGTTCAGGTCGAGCTGAATCTGGACGGCCAGGGCCGCTACTCGGCCCAGTTGCAGACCGGCTTCTTCAGTCACATGCTGGAACTGCTGGCCTTGCACTCTTCAATGGATCTTTGGGTCCAGGGTGACGGAGACTTGCAGGTCGACGACCATCATCTGATCGAAGATGTGGGGATCGTCCTGGGCCAGGCGTTGAAGCAGGCCCTGGGTGAGAAGCGGGGGATCCGCCGCTATGGGTGGACGCTGCTGCCCATGGACGAAGTCCTGGTGGCGGTGGCTCTGGATCTGGGAGGGCGTTTCGTCTTCCGCTCCGACTACCGTCCTGTGAGAGAGAAGGTGGGAGATCTGGCCACCGAAATGGCTCCGCATTTCTTCCGGTCGCTCGCCGTCGAGGTGGGCGCCAATCTTCACTTTCAATTCCTCAATCCGGGAGAGAACGAACACCATCGAATCGAGGCCATGTTCAAGGGGTTCGGCCGCGCTCTGCGCACTGCCGTCAGTCTCGATCCGGAAGCCGGAGGCAGGATTCTCTCGACCAAGGGAAGCTTGTGAGGATTCTATGATCGTGGTCGTGGATTACAAGGCGGGAAATCTTTACAACGTGGGCAACGCCTTGGCCAATCTGGGCGTGGACTTCGTCTTTTCCGGGGATCCCGAACGGGTCGCAGGGGCCTCCAAGGTGATCCTTCCCGGAGTGGGATCGGCGCGGGCCGCCATGGATTCCTTGCGGGAGCAGGGGCTGATCCCGGTCATTCAAGGACTCCAGGTTCCGTTCTTGGGGATCTGCCTGGGTTTGCAGGTTCTTTTCGACGGTTCCGAAGAGGAGGACACCTCCTGCCTGGGGGTCATGGACGGCCGGGTGATAAGCTTCGATGATTCCAGGGTCAAGGTGCCTCATATCGGGTGGAACCAGATCCGGCGCAGCCGTTCACTTCCGGCGCAGGCGCGGGCGGGGAAGTTGCTCGACGGCATCCCCGACGGTTCCTACTTCTATTTTGTGCACAGCTACTACGCTCCTTCCGGCTCGGCCGAGACGGTGACGGTCACCGACTACGCCAGTCCCTTCGCCTCCATGGTGTTCCGGAAGAATTTCTGGGGCGTCCAGTTCCATCCGGAGCGTTCAGGCGAGCCGGGACTCCGCTTGCTCAAGAACTTCGTCGGAGTGGATGAAACATGCTCGTAATCCCGGCCATCGATCTGGTGGATGGAAAATGCGTGCGGCTGGTTCGGGGCGAATTCCATCGCAAGACGGTTTACTCGGGGGACCCGGTGGAGCAGGCCCTGGAGTTCCAGGAGGCGGGTCTGTCCCGGATCCATGTGGTGGATTTGGAAGGCGCCCGCTTTGGGGAAGGCCGAAACCGGCATTCGATCCGCAGGATCCTCTCTCGCGTGCAGGTGCCCGTCCAGATCGGCGGCGGCATTCGGAAGGCAGCGGATGTCTCCCAGCTTATGGATTGGGGCGCCGGTCATCTGATCCTTGGCACCTCGATCCTGGAAACCCCGGAAAAGGTGGAGACGTGGATTTCCAAATGGGGACCCTCTCCCTTCATCGTGAGCGTCGATCTGCGCCGCGGCCGCCTCCAAGCCCAGGGTTGGGAACGCGAGAGCGGACTGGCGTTGGAGGCTGTGCTCCAGAGAATCCTGGACTGGGGCATCGAGCAGATCATCTGTACCGACGTGGAACAGGACGGAATGCTCAAGCGGCCCGGATACGCGGCCTGCCGGAAAATCTTGGGATTGCTGCCCGCTCACGTGCTTCTCGTAGCTGCCGGCGGTGTCACGACACCCGAGCATCTTTCCCGGCTCGATGGGATGGGGGTGGGTGGAGCGATCATCGGCCGGGCGTTCTACGAGGGGAGAATCTCATTGGAGGAGATGGCTCGTGTTAGCTAAGCGCATCATTCCCTGCCTCGACGTTGCCGGCGGGCGCGTGGTCAAGGGGATCCATTTCGTCGACCTGAGGGACGCCGGGGATCCGGTCGAGTTGGGTCGCCGATATTACCGGGAGGGAGCGGACGAGTTGGTGTTCCTGGACATCACCGCCACCGTCGAGGAGCGGAAGACGACGCTGCGCTGGGTTCGAAGAGTCGCCGACTCCATTTTCATTCCCTTTACCGTCGGAGGAGGAATCACCTCGCTGGCGCGGATCCGGGAACTGCTCCGAGCGGGAGCCGACAAGGTGTCCATGAACAGCGCGGCGGTCAAGCGGCCGGAGTTGATCCGGGAATCCTCGCGGGCCTTTGGCGCCCAATGCATCGTTCTGGCGGTGGACCTGAAACGACACGGAAAGTCGTGGAAGGTCTACGTCGGGGGTGGCCGCTACGAGACGGAATGGGACGGTCTGGAGTGGATCCAGCGCGGCGCCGAGCTGGGGGCCGGCGAGATTCTCCTCACCTCCATGGATCGGGACGGGACCCAGTCCGGATACGACCTGGAGCTGCTGCACAAGGTCGATTCGCTGGTCCGGATTCCGGTCATTGCCTCGGGCGGGGCCGGTTCCCCACAACATCTCCTGGAGGGGGTCCGGATCGGTCGTGCCGACGCCATATTGGCGGCCAGCATCTTTCACTACGACCAGTATTCCATCGCCCACGTGAAGGAGTTTCTGGCGGAACGCGGGATTCCGGTTCGTCCGGTTCCCCGGGCAACCGGGAATTCGTGAGACCGCGCCTTCCCGATGCGGGGCGGGCTACGGCGCATTCCGCCCGTCCAGGTGCCGGCCCGTAATGAACGCTTGGACGAAGGTGTCGGATGAGGAGTAGAGAGCTTCCAGGTCGCCCTCGAAGTGAATTCGGCCGTCTCTGAGCAGGATGATCCGGTCGGACACGGTGGCGAGACACTGAAGGTCGTGGGTGACCACCACCGAGGTGAGGTTGTTCTGGCGGTTCAGCTTGCGGATCAGACGCGACAGTGACTTGCCGATCATGGGATCCACGCCAGCGGTGGGCTCGTCGTAAAGGATCGCTTCCGGATTGGTGGCGATGGCGCGAGCGATGGCCACCTGCTTCTTGGAGCCCAGACTCAACTCGTCGTACTCGTACTCTCCCATCCCTTCCAGTTCCACGGCGTCCAACAGCTCTTCGACCCGGTTATGGATCTTTTCCTCGCTGGCCATGCCCTGTTCCCGCAAGGGAAAGGCGATGTTTTCACCCACACTGAGGAAATCGAAGACGGCGCCGCTCTGGAACACGTAAGACACCCGTTTGCGGACATCCAGCAGGTCACTCTCGCTCATCTCTGCCAAGCTCTGGCCATTGAAGCGTATCTCGCCCTTGTCCGGCCAGAGCAATCCTACGATGAGCTTGAGCAGGACACTCTTGCCGCCTCCGCTCATGCCCAGGATTCCCAAGGTTTCGGCGCGGTTGATCTTCAGGCTCAACCGGCTCAGGACGTTCTGTGAGCCAAAGGACTTGTCGACGCCGTTCAACTCGATGAGGGGAAGGGAAGAGTCCTGCCGGGGTGGCAACGATTGGTTCGAGGTCGCGCCGGCAGGATCAGGCTGCGCCGACCGGCGCCTTTGGATCGCCACAACCAGAAAGGCGAGAGCCAACGCCAGAACGACACAGAGCAGAATGAGAAGAGGGCTGTTGAACATATGCTCCGCAGCCGCGACCCGACCGGGATGTCTCGCGGAGAACGACCTCCGGCTTCTTTGCTCTCGCTCTGCTCCGATTCAGCGATCGGGGCAAATTAGTGGCGGATCTGAAAGCGGGTCAGTTTTCGCGACATTTCCCGCTGCTGGTCCAAGGTGCTGCTGTTGTACAGGTTCAGCCACTCCCGCAGTTCCTTGGGGCTCAAGGCCAGAACGTCGCAGACCCACAAGAAGCTTCCCGGATCCTTCTCTTCCGAGGAGAACCAATCCAGGGCATCTTGGCGCCAGAGCGCCCATTCCTTGCTGGCAGACTTCTTCGGAGCTACGATATCTCGAAATGCCTGCAGCAGAATTCCCAGAGCGAGATTCCTCAGGGAGGCATCCGGCTTTCTGATTTTAGGGTACAGACCCTCGCTTTCGATTACCGAAGTCTTCATTGCTAACGCCACTTCCTATCCAACTCGCCCGTGGGCGACACGTCCTCTAATATCTTATTTGATGCATTTTGGGGTAAAAAAGTTTCGTTAATACGAAAACTCGGGCCGGACGGGAGTCATGCGCTGCCGTGGGTTCCCCTCCATCCGTCGTGCAAGTTAGGCCTGAATCCGAATCCGGTAACCAGCATTTCCACCTGAATTCTACCGATCGAGGGTGACGGGGCGGCGGAACAACGAAGGCACAAACCCGAGAAAGGGACGGGAACGTTTGCCGGTTGGTTTCCTGCTTTCCTCTCGCTTCTCGTTTTGATTCTCACCGGCGTGCTAAAATGCCTCTCCACCAAGGAGGCGAATATGACGGTTGAAAGATCCAATGCAGTGACGCTCAAAGGTAATTCCTTCACCCTGGTGGGGCCTGAACTCGAAGCCGGAAGCCCGGCTCCCGATTTCCAGGCCCTCTCTACCGACCTGACACCGGTGACGCTGGCCGACACCGGGAATTCCGTTCGCGTGTTCAGCGTGGTCCCCTCGCTGGATACTCCCGTGTGTGACATGCAAACCAGGCGCTTCAACGAGGAAGCTGGGAAGCTGCCGGGCGTGAAGATCTATGCCATCAGCATGGATCTCCCCTTTGCGCAGAGTCGCTGGTGCTCGGCCGCCGGCGTCAAGAATCTCTCCATGCTCTCCGATCATCGCGAGGCATCCTTCACTCAGAACTATGGGACCTTGATCAAGGAATTGCGTCTGGCCAGTCGCGCCCTGTTCGTCGTTGATGCCCAAGGGGTGATTCGGCACGTCGAGTACGTGGGGGAGGTGACCGAGCACCCGGACTACGACGCTGCCTTGAACGCCATCGCGGACGCCGGTTAGCCAGACGGCGCGGCGGGCGGAACTGCTACTGGTTTCCCGGAACTCTGGAACGGCCGCGGACGACGTGTAGCTACGGGATCAACCGGGGTCTCGGGATTTCGTCGGCGGTGCTAAAGGCAGTGAGATACACGAGTCGCGTCACCTTTTCCATCTTGGCGAAATTGAGTTTGTCGATCGTGTCCGAAGTCCGGTGGTAGTCCGGATGGAGTCCGGTGTGAAACAAGGCCACCGGCACCCCGTGGGCCAGAAAAGGCCAGTGATCGCTTCGTCGAATCAGGTTCATGGGGTGGTCGTCGTAGCGAAATCTCAGCTCCAGGCCGATCCGGCGGTTGGCTTCCCGGACCCGTTCCCGCAGATCATTGCTTCGGCTGTATCCCAGGACGTTCACCGAGTTCCGGTTCTGTCGCGCGCTTTGCTGCTCCATGCCCTGAAATCGTCGATCCTGAGAATCGGGGACCTCCTCGTCGCGGCCGATCATGTCCATTTGGAGCATGGCAACGGTCCGTTCCAATGGAAAGCTGGGTCGCGCCACATAGTAGTAGGAGCCGAGCAAGCCTGATTCTTCGGCGTCCCAGCCGGCGAGAAGGACGGAACGCCGGGGTCCCTGAGTGTTCCGGGAGAAGGCCTCCGCCACTTCTATGAGTCCGGCCGTGCCGCTGGCATTGTCATCGGCGCCGTAATAAATCTCCCCTTCGTCGGTGCCGAGATGGTCAAAATGGGCGCCCACCACGACCACCTCTCGGCTGAGCCGCGGATCAACTCCGGGGAGCGTGGCCAGGACGTTGCGAACCTCCGTCGCATGGGGTACCGTGTCCGACTCCAGGTGCGCTTCCACTCCTTCCAGGATCAGACTCTGAGGCCGATAGTCCTGATCGATCTTCTGCTGGAGTTCCTTCAGAGTGGTTCCTTGCGTTTCCAACATGGAATCCGCCAACTCTGTGGAGACGTAGTGAACCGGGATGGTGACGGCTTCAGCCCAGATCTCAAGATACCGACGGCGGGTGAGACCCTTTTCGGGCCAGAAGTATCGGGCCAATCGCGTGAGCCCTCTCCGTTCCGTGTGATGAAGGACGTGCGGCGCCAGGAGAACGCCGGCGGCGCCCCGTTCCTGTGCCCTGAGAATCTTTCGGCGAGTCAGGCCGTGCTCGGTGGCGACGACTCCCCGGAAAGAACTCTCCGGGTCCTTTTCTCCGGGCTCATGACGCACCACCATGACGACCTTGTCCTTGACGTCGAGGCCGTCATAGTCGTCATATCCCAACTCGGGCGCCACGATGCCGTAGCCGGCAAAGACCACTGGACCTCGGGAGAATCCCTTGGCGGAGAGGGGGGCCGGACAGAACTCGGCGAACAACTCGGGATTCCTGGAGGAAACGCCACCCGGTAACCGGACCTCGAGGGAGTTGCGTTTGCCCAGCTCCATCCGCACCAACCGGAAGTGTTGGAAATAGGAATCCCCGTCTCCGGCGGGTTCCAGACCCAACAGCTGGAAACGGTGGGCGAGATAACGCGACGTGATCCGGCCAAACGGAGATCCGGTGCCGCGGCCCTGGAGATCGTCCGAAGCCAGGAACGAGACACTCGATCTCAGATCGGATTCGTTGATGCTGGACACGCCTCCCTCACCGAGATCGTCGGTGAGGCCGGCGATGCCGAGCGAAATGACCAGGAGTGAGCCGGCGGCCAGGAGCACGAGTCTCGATGTCCGGACTCGGGTCACGGCCGGACCAGCCTGGAGATGGTGGCGCCCGGTCGAATGCCGTGACGACGATTGCCGCGGGCCGTCAAGGATAGACTCCTTCCGGAGCTTGCCTGAACTGTTGCGACTTATCACGGAGTCCCGCCTCCAGCGCGGCCTCATTGTCCAGTCCGCGCTTCTGGGCGTAGTCGCGAAGTTCCTGGGTGATCTGCATGGAGCAGAATCGAGGGCCGCACATGGAACAGAAGTGGGCGACCTTGGCTCCCTGTGCCGGTAGGGTCTCGTCGTGGTATTCCCGAGCTCGCTCGGGATCGAGAGAAAGGTTGAACTGGTCCTCCCAGTGAAACTCGAAGCGGGCTCGAGACAGGACATTGTCACGGGCTTGAGCCCCGGGATGTCCCTTGGCCAGATCGGCGGCGTGAGCCGCGATCTTGTACGCCATCACCCCCTCCTTCACGTCGTTTCGATCGGGCAGTCCCAGGTGTTCCTTGGGCGTGACGTAGCAGAGCATGGCACAACCGTACCAGCCGATCATGGCGGCGCCGATGGCCGACGTCACGTGGTCGTATCCGGGGGCAATGTCAGTCGTCAGGGGCCCCAAGGTGTAAAAAGGCGCCTCGCTGCACTCCTCCAGTTCTTTCTCCATGTTGATTCGAATCAGATGCATCGGGACATGTCCAGGTCCCTCGATCATGACCTGCACGTCGTGCTCCCAGGCGATCCGGGTCAGCTCTCCCAGGGTTCTGAGTTCGCCGAACTGGGCTTCGTCATTGGCGTCGGCAATGGAGCCGGGACGGAGCCCGTCTCCCAGGCTGAAGCAGACGTCGTACGCCTTCATGATCTGGCAGATGTCTTCGAAATGGGTATAGAGGAAATTCTCGGCGTGATGGGTCAGGCACCACTTGGCCAGGATGGAGCCTCCACGGGAGACGATCCCCGTCATCCGGTTGGCCGTCAGCGGAACGTAGCGCAGCAGCACTCCGGCGTGAATCGTGAAGTAGTCGACTCCCTGCTCGGCCTGTTCCACCAGAGTGTCGCGAAACAGTTCCCAGGTCAGTTCCTCGGGTCGCCCCCCCACCTTCTCCAAGGCCTGATAGATGGGGACCGTACCGATGGGAACCGGAGAGTTTCGGATGATCCACTCCCGGGTCTCATGGATGTTGACCCCGGTGGAGAGATCCATGACCGTATCGGCGCCCCAGTGGGTGGCCCAGACCATTTTCTCCACTTCTTCCTGGACCGACGATCCCACGGCAGAATTGCCGATGTTGGCGTTGATCTTCACCAGGAAGTTCCGGCCGATGATCATGGGCTCCAATTCCGGGTGGTTGATGTTGGAGGGAATGATGGCTCGGCCCCGGGCGACTTCATCCCGAACGAATTCGGGCGTGATCTCTCGGGGGATCGAACTCCCGAACGAATTGCCCGGATGTTGTGACCGAAGGCGGTCATCCCCCGGTTCGGACCCGAACTGAGCTCGCCGCGTGTTTTCCCGAATGGCGATGAACTCCATCTCAGGAGTGACGACTCCTTTGCGCGCGTAATGCATCTGCGTCACGTTGCCGCCCGGTCTGGCCCGCAACGGATTCCTGCGCGGAGGGAAGGAGACCTCCTTCAGCCGGGGATCTCCAGCACGCTCTCTGACGTATCCGGAACTGGGTTGGGGAAGCTCCACCGTATCCTGCCGTTCCCGAATCCAGGCCAGACGGACGGGGAAGAGTCCGTGGTTGATCTGAGGGGTGGCGCTCAGGTCGGTGTAGGGACCCGAGGTATCGTAGACGGTGAATCGGGAGGTCCCGGTTGAAGCGTGACCATTGCTCCGGCCCCCCTTCAATTGAATCTCCCGCATGGGCACTCTGAGATCGCTCCGGCTTCCCCGCACGTAGACCTTTCGGGAGGCCGGGAATGGGCGGATGGGATTGGGAAGAGTGACGCCTCCGTTGCCGTTCTTGGAACTTCTCTTGCTCATGAAAGTATCCTCGTTCCTGCGCCGCTGGCGGGAAGGTCCCGGGAAGAATGGGATGGGAGGTAAGACATTCCCTACGCCGGCATTATCCGAACAGGTTCATGGGGTCGATGGATCTCCTCCATCCTCTCAGCCGGGCTTCAGCTCCCCCAAAAAAGTTGGTCTCGGGCCCGTAAGCCGGGACTCAATCGGGCATGTTATCGGAGCGAATGGGCGCTTTCAAGAGACCATCGCTGCCGGAAACCCGGAAATGATTTCCGGGCTCCTTGATGTGCCCCCACTGCGTTGCGGCTATTCTGGATTGACCAAGGGCCGCCACCCCTCGGAAAATCGGGTTGGATTCCGGTATATTTGAAGTCGACGATGACGCAGCGTTGTACCCGCCCGCGCCAAGTTTTGCTCAGGCTGGTCTCCCTTGCCGTTCTGGCCGCGTTCCACCTCGGACTCGTCTGGGCCCAGGATCTCGACGAATTACGCAAGGCCGCCGAAGAGGGAGACGTCAGCGCTCAGTTCAACCTGGGCTTCAGGTACGCCACCGGCCGTGGTGTTCCAAGGGACGCCGAGGAGGCGGCGAAGTGGTATCGGAAGGCCGCCGAGCAGGGAGACGCTCTCGCTCAATACAACCTGGGCGTCATGTACGTCACCGGCCGGGGCGTGCCGAGGGATACCGCCCAGGCCGCGAAGTGGTACCTGAAGGCAGCGGAGCAGGGGGACGCCCGGGCCCAATACAACATCGGTGTCCGGTATGCTAACGGCCAGGGTGTGCTGAAGGACATCGAAGAGGCCGCGAAGTGGTATCAGAGGGCGGCCGAGCAGGGACATGCCCGCGCTCAATACAATCTGGGCGTCATGTACGTCATTGGCCGAGGCGTGCCGAAGGACCCCGGCGAGGCGGTGAAGTGGTATCTGAAGGCGGCGGAACAGGGAGACGCCCGGGCCCAATACAACCTTGGATTCCGGTATGGCAATGGTTGGGGTGTTCCGGAGGATGCCGCCGAAGCTGCCAAGTGGTACCTGATGGCCGCCGAGCAGGGACACGCCCGCGCTCAGCTTTTTCTGGCCGACATGTACTCGGATGGCCGGGGCGTGGCGGAGGATCTCGTCGAGGCGGTCAAGTGGTATCAAAGAGCTGCCGAGCAGGGAGAGGCCAGCGCTCAAAACAACCTCGGCGTCATGTATGCCAGCGGTCGCGGGGTGTCGAAGGACGACCAGGAAGCCGTGAATTGGTATCGGAAGGCGGCCGAGCAGGGCGAAGCCGGCGCCCAGTTCAACCTGGGCGACATGTATGCCTCGGGTCGGGGAGTGCCGAAAGATGTGGGCGAAGCCGTGAATTGGTATCGGAAGGCAGCCGAGCAGGGCGAAGCCGGCGCTCAATACAACCTGGCCGACATGTACTCGGATGGCCGGGGCGTGCAGGCGGACGTCGGCGAGGCTTTAAAGTGGTTTCGGCGAGCCGCCGAGCGGGGAGACGCCGGCGCCCAGTACAACCTCGGCTTCAGGTACGCCAATGGCTGGGGAGTGCCGGAGGATGATCGCGAAGCTGTGACGTGGTACCGGAAAGCCGCTGAGCAGGGAGAAACCCGCGCTCAAAACAACCTGGGCATCATGTACGCCAACGGCTGGGGAGTGTCGAAGGACGAAGTGCAGGCCTTCGCCTGGATTATTCTGGCCGCGTCGAAAGGAAACGAGAACGCGGTCAGGACCAAGAATTGGCTCAGCCCAAGGATGTCTCCGGATCAGATGGCGGAAGCACAGAAGCTCGCCACCGACCTGTCCACGCGTATCGATGCCGGTGAACCGGAGTAGGACAGGCGGCTTCGGGACCACCCCTCCACCAATCCGAGTCAAGCCTTGCGATCGGCTCTTCGGGGCGAGCCCCGTCTGATTTTCCCTACTCGGCCGTCTCGTTGGCAGGATAGCCGGGATTGGGAGGATCGAAGTAGCCGTTCCCGTCGAAATCCACCCAGATGGGATTGGTGAAGGCGAACGAGCTGAAATGGGAAAAGGGCTTCTCCCAGCGGCGGTCGGAAGTGGCCAGCACCAGAATCCAGGTGTCCTGGTCGGCTTTGACCTCGATATCCCAATGGTGCCGGGTATCCTCCTCCGCTTCGAGGGTCGAGAGCGTCTTCAGCACCTTGCCGTTGGCCACGATCTCCACCCGGTCCAGCGGAATCCAGGGCGCCCGTTGGACGTTGACGTGCAGCATCACCGATCCGTCTCTGGCGGTGTGGGTGGAGCCCATCTGGACCCCGTCGTCGATGGTGAAGCGGATGAAGGGGCCCAGCGAAGCGGATGACGCGCCTCGTTTCAAGGCGTCGACCACCTTGTAGGGATCGATCTCCCAGGGGTTGTCCGTGTCCGACAGGACATAGTTGCGAGGATATCCGGGCAGCTCGCTGGGGTACCGGTGGGCATCGGTGTTGCCCACGCCCGTGATGGCGATCCCCCGGTTGAGCAGGCTGTACCAGTCCTTCAAATTCTGGTCCAGCTTGTGGTTCCGGCCGAAATGAGGATTCTCCCGGTCCTCCACCACGGTGAGGGCGTTGTGGACCTCGACCTGATCGAAGCCGGTTTCGAAGAAGGGATACTCGATCTCTCCGGTGTCCCGGTTGAGACGGGTGTTGTAGTAGCCGCCCCTGGCCGCGTTGTACCGGGGATGATTGATCTGGACGATCTCGTCGCCCGGGTTCTGCCGCATCAGGCGGAGGAATTCTCCCGGGGTGCGAATGGAGTGACGGTACGTTCGTTCCTCCCACCGGTTCAGGGACATGGGGAAGCTGTTGTAGTGGCCGAACGCCGTGTCGATCTCGGCCCCCACCACCGAGGACATGAAGCGGCCCAGGTTCAGTCGCTCGATGTAAGGAGAATAGTCCTTGAGGATGTTGTGGTCGGTCGCGGTGAGCAGATCCAGTCCGGCCGCGGCGGATACGATGGCGCCGTCCCGCATGGCGAACTGCAGGTGGAGGTGAAAATCCGACGAGATGAAGCCGCTGGTGTCGATGGCCCGGGAGAGGGTGGAAGTGAAGTGGCTCCGTTTCCCTTCCTGGATTTCCACCTCCTGGTGGTCCAGCGTGTATTCGATTCCGCGGCTGACGTAGACGTCGTACCGTCCCACCGGAATGGTCTTCAACTCCCGCCCGGAGGCCGTCACCAGGAAGTTCTCGAAGCGTCCGACCACGGGCGTTTCCGGCCGCCCGTCGGCGTGGGCGAAGTAAAGCCGGGAGGGAAGATGGACGCCGGTCAGGTCCTCAAGAACCTCGAACGAGAGTTCACCTACCGGCTGACCCGTCTCCAGGACGAAGCGCTCGTCCGGGTCGGGACCCTGATCGTGCGAGGAGAGGGTCGTGGCCGGATCCTGCAGGAAAAACCAGCAGGTTACGCCCGCCAGCAGGAAAGTGGCTCGAAGCAAGAACTTGGTTGAGAGCTTTTTCAAGGTTATCCTCCACCCCGAGGTTACCAGTCCGTGGCGATTTCCACCACGGAACGTGGGGTCCGGAGGACAGGATTTCAAGAAGGAACCATGAGACACATGTATTTTGCCGTGGAATCATGA
Organism: Acidobacteriota bacterium; assembly: GCA_965231825.1. Lineage (GTDB taxonomy): Bacteria > Acidobacteriota > UBA6911 > RPQK01 > JAJDTT01 > JAJDTT01. The sequence goes on from OZ246889.1 coordinate 2,831,180, forward strand.
TGGGTTTCGCGTCCACGGAGGGAGACGTTCGATGAGTGCTCTGAAGAATCAGGTCGCAGTGGTCACGGGAGCGGGAACCGGCATCGGCCAGGCCGTGGCCGAGACTTTTGCCCGAGAAGGCGCCGCAGTGGCGCTGCTCGGACGGCGGGAGGACAAACTCCGGGAGGTGGCGGAACAGTTGCCTCGAGACCGGGTCTTGACCCTTGCTTGCGACATCTCGTCCCGAAATCAGGTCGACAACGTTTTCGCACGGATCCGGGAGCGGTTGGGAGTCGTGAGCCTGATGGTGAACAACGCCGGGATCAACACGGTGGTGAGAGGTCTGGCGGATATCGAACCCTCCGATTGGGACCACGTGGTGGCCGTGAACCTGACCGGCGCCTTCAACTGTATCCGCGCCGTTCTGCCCGGTATGCGGGAGTTGGGCGGGGGCGTCATCATCAACGTCTCCTCCATTGCCGGGAAGCGGGCCAGCAAAGTGGCGGGGGTGGCTTATGTGGCCTCCAAGCATGGGATGGTCGGGCTGACCCACTCCACCAACCTGGAGGAAGGCGTCAATGGAATCCGGTCCACCGTGATCATTCCCGGCGAGGTGGATACGCCCATCCTGGACGTCCGGCCGGAGCCGGTTCCCAGCGAGAGGCGGGAGCGGATTCTCCGGTCCGAGGACGTAGCGGCGTGCGCCCTGCTGGTGGCCGGCCTCCCGTCCCGAGCCTGCGTTCCGGAAATCGTCGTCACGCCGACGATACAGAGCTATGCTTGACGGCTCATTCCGCCTCCCCGCCGTAGTAGACTGGGCAGGCGACGAGGCGGTCGTCAGTTGAACGACTCAGAAAGACAGTACACGGGAGGATCCATGAAGAAGAATTCGGTTGGTGACGTTCAGGGAAACGACAGCATTCCGGGGATTCTGCGCAAGACGCTCGCCTACAACGAGGAAGTCATGCTCTGCCACTTTTCCATGTCCAAGGGGGCCACGATTCCCTTGCACAATCACCGGGCCAGCCAGGTGGGATACGTGGTCAGCGGATCCCTCAAGTTCGTGGGCAAGGAAGATTCGGATACGTTCATGGCGGAAGGGGGCGATTCCTACGTCTTCGATCCCTACAAGTTCCATGGCTGTCAGGTCCAGGCGGATTCGGAGGTCCTGGAGGTCTTCTATCCGGTGCGGGACGAGTACAAGGACTCCTGACATGGTCAACGCTTCCCTGAAGCAGAAGCTGGCCCGGGGCGAGTTGGTAGTGGGCACCCTCATGACCTTCGACGTCTGGGCCGGATACCTGGAAATCTACAAGCAGGTGGGCATGGACTTCGTGTTCCTGGACATGGAGCATGGGGCCGCCGACCTGGCCAAGGCCGAGGAGTTGTGCCGCACCGCCCGCCTGCTGGACCTGCCTCTGATCCTGCGTCCCGAGGACAGCGTCTATCACCTGCTGCGCCGCTACGCGGACATGGGTCCGTCCGGCTTCATGATCCCCTGGACCGAAAGGGAGGAGCAGTTGGAGACGGTCAAGAGCGCCATCTTCGTGCCGCCCCGGGGACGCCGCGGGCCGGGGGGGCCATCCGTGATGCGCACGCGCAGTCTGGACCTGCAGGGCTGGCAGGAAGTGGAGGACGACTTCTTCGTCTGTTTCCAGGTGGAGACTCCCCGGGGTATCGAGGAACTCCCTCGTCTGGCCGCTCGCGATTGGATCGACGCGGTCATGCTCGGACCCTATGATCTCTCACTCAATCTGGGGCACTGCGGTGAGTGGGATCATCCGGTGGTGGTCGATGCCATTCTGAGGGTTCTCGAAGGGGCTCGAGCCGCCGGAAAGCCTTGTGGCATGGTGGTTGGAAGCTTGGAGCAGGGCCGATTCTGGATCGAACGGGGATTTCACTTCCTGTCGTTCGGAGAGGCCACCGGCATGGTCCGGGCCCAGGCCTCGGCCTTCCTCTCGGCCGTCCGTGAATGAACTTTCCCGGCGCGCCGAGCGTCAACTTTCACCCGCTTGGGACCGGAGAGGGCGCCCACAAGGGGCACCACTACCAAGAATTCTTCGCCCATTTGCACAAGATTTGGGAATCAAGGAGCTAATCCAGTAGCTCCAGTCCCCTCAATACCCTCTCCACCTGTTCGCGGCCCCGCTCCGTCGGTTGGGCAAAGGGTTGGGGAGTGAAGTTTCCCGGGACGCCCCTCAGGTTCATGGCGGAGGTGAAACCGGCGAATACCGAGTCGTACGCCACGACCTCCCTCAGACGCAGCAGCTTTCTCTGGGCTGCCGCGGACCCCTCCCCGTTTCCCTCCCGGAAGGTTCGGTAGATCTCGACTCCAAACTCGGGCGCCAGTGCGAAGAGCCCCTCGATGATTCCCACGGCGCCCAGATTCAGAGCCAGGTCGAAAAACGTGGTGTGTCCCGAGAGGACCGCGAACTCCGACCCACGGAAATGCTCGGCGGATTGTCGAAAGGCGAGAAAGTCACCGGACGCCTTCAATCCCACGATATTGGGGTGCTGGGCCAACTCCCGGACCAGTTCGTATTCCAGCGAATGGCCCGTGAGTCCCGGGTTGTCGTACGGATAGACCGGGAGGCTGGTCCGGGAAGCCACCCCCGTGAAGTAGTCGTGGAGCTCGGTCTGGCTGAAGCGGAAGATGAAAGGGGGGATCAGAGCCACCCCGGTCAGAGGATAGTTCTCCGCGAGCCGGATTCGCGCCAGGGTGCGTTCCGTGCTGGTGTCGCCGCATCCCACGATGACGGGCACGGCGCCTTTCACTTCGTCGATGGTCACCTCCATGGCTTCCACGAAGACCTCATCCTTGAGCATCTGCATGCAGCCCATGGAGCCCAGGACCAGGAGGCCGTCCACGCCGGCGGCCAGCTGCATCCGGATCTGTTGCCTCATGCCTTTCTCGTGGAGGTCCTCGTTTCGGTCCAAGGGCGTCCCCAACGCAGTCACGACGCCTTGTAGCGTTCCTCGAAGTGGATTCATGGTCTCCTCGATTCCATTGGCGAACGCCCGCCGGCCGCGATCAGCCGATCTCGTCCTCCAGAAAGTGGGCGAACTTTTCCTTAAATGTGGCCCGGAGCCGCTCGATCCTCTCGGCCGGCGCCGCTTCCGATGGAGGACGGGGAGGTCCGGCCTTGAAGAAGCCGGCGGCGTTCACCGTAGCCTTGGAGAGGGAAGTGTCGTTGTAGCCCTCTGCCGCCAGGGGAATGATGGCCTCCTGCAAGATCTCGTTGCACTGGTGCTGGTAGGCCATGGCCTGTGCCACATCCCCGCCGCGGATCGCCTTCCACCACCTCTGCATGAAGGCCGGAAAGGCGTAGATGAAGCTGGCCATGACGCCGTTGCCCCCCACCACGTGGCTCACGCTCCAGAGCTGTTCCAGGGGGAAGTGGGGAATTTCGGTTCGCCGCAGGCAGTTGAGGTAGAGGCTGATGTCGGCTCCGATCATCTTCACGCCGGCCACGGTCGGGATCTTCTGCAGTTCCACGAAGTCCGAGTCGTTCAGCAGCAGCTTGGTGGTGCCGGGATTGTTGTAGACGATGATGCCCAGCCCGGGGCAGGCTTCCGCAAGATCCTCGAAGTACCGGTAGGCTTCGGCCTTGGTCAGCGTCTGGTAGAAAGGGACGACGTTCATGACCCCCTCTGCCCCTTCCTCCATGGCGATGCGGGAGCGCCGGATCGACTCCTCGGTATTGACGGCGCTGGCTCCCACGACGACTCTGGTCGGGGTTCCCTGGCATTCCTCCACCGTGATCCGGCTGATAGTGCGCAGCTCCGCGTCGTTGACGACGAAAAACTCGCCGTTGGTCCCGGTGGTGATGATGCCGTCCACTCCCATCCGGACCAGCTTCCGGATGTTGTACCGATAGCCTTCCGTGTCGAGATGAAATCTGCCGTCGAAGGGGGTGACCACCAGGACGTAGAGGCCGTCCATGTTTTCTCTCGTCAGCATTCCTCTGCTCCTTGTCTATGTTCGGTTGTCCGTTCAAGCCAACCTGAGGCCGGGCCAGTCTACTATGACGATGAGCGCCTCGTTATCATGCCCGTATACGGATCATCGAAAAGCGTCCCAGACCGTCTCCGGCTCGAACGGATAGAGGGGCCGTGGACGGTGCCGGTAATCGAAGTGTGCCGGATTGGCCGAGGTAATTCCGGGCGTGTCCACGTAGATCATCCCGCTGGAGACCGGCTCGTAGGCCGCCACCGGAGCGATGGCCCCCTTGGCCACCAGGATCCGGTACGACTTCGGCTTGATGCCCAGGCTCAATACCTGTTCCAGGCTCATGGGCGCCATCCTGAGCGAGGTCAGAACGACGGCGTGACCCTCACGTGTTTCCACCCGTGCGGTGAGCCCCTGGTTGTTGAAACGGGCGCCGCCGTGACGAGGCTCGTCCTCCACGAAGGAGCCGTCGTGCAGGCATCGGATCCGCCCTTGAATCGGGATAGGCGGTCCGTGCAGGTCATCGCTCTTTCCCCCCACACGCAGCAAGACTTCCGTTCCCACTCCCGAGGCGGCGCAGGCCTGGACAGCGGCCGGGTCGTACAGAACCACCAGGGCGGGACCGGACCCGGTCCGAATCACTTCCTGCAGGATGAGCGTGCCGTCGGCGGGGCTGCCGCCACCTACGTTGTCGCCCACGTCCAACAGCGTGACGGGACCTGCATCGGCACCCATTGCTTCTTCGACGGCCTCTCTGATGGGAGTCCCCAGCAGAGTCAGATCGTCCCGAAGTTCCCAGGCCCGACTCGCCAGTCCCAGCGCCTCCTTCCGGGCCAGCTCCCGGTCCCCGTCGGTCACCACCAGAAACGCCGGGCCCATCTCTTCCACGTCGGCGTAAGCGAAACCGGGGGCGATGCTGGCCGAGACGACACCGTCCTGCTCGATCAATTCCTCCATCCGCCGGTAGAGGCCGGCCATGGGCTCCTGGCGGGTCGCTTGGGCGAGAATGCTGATGCAGACTGGGGGTTTGACCAGGAACTGCACCGGCCGAATTCCGTCCTCCAGGGTCGCTGCCAGGATCCGGGCCGCTTCCCGGCCCCGCTCGCGCTGGTCCAGGTGCGGGTAGGTCCGATAGATGGTGGTGGCGGTGACGCTCTCGATCATGAGCGGGGAGACGTTGGCGTGCAGGTCCAGCGTCATGACGATGGGGAAGTCCGGTCCCACCAGCCGGCGAATCGTGGAGGCGGTCCGTCCGTCGGCGTCGCGGACGTGCTGCGCCACCATGGCGCCGTGCAGGGCCAGGAGCAGCCCGTCCAGGGACTCGCTCGAGATCCGGTCGAGGATCTCCTCCAGGATCCCCTCGTAAGCTTCTTCCTGGACGGGACCCGAGGGCATGGCCGTGCCGGTGACCAGGGGGACGGTCTCGAGTCCCAGAGCCGGCAGCACCTCCAGCATGCCTCCGATCTCGTGATGGGCCTCGCCCCAGTGGGAGATGACCTCCGGGCCCGACACCAGGCAGGTGTTATGGAACATCTCCCGGGTGGTGGGGACCGGATAGAAGGTGTTGGATTCGTGCATCAGGGACGCGATTCCAACTCTCTTCAACAATAAGCCTCCGTGAATTGCGTTGGGATGCGGGTGTTTCGAAACCCGGTCAACCGGTCACCCACAGCTTGATTGCGAAGACGACGATGGTGGCCGTCACCACGCGCTTGACCCAGGCATGGCCCTTCAGCACCGTGAACCGGACTCCCAGTTGCCCCCCGAGGAAGGTTCCCAGCGCCAGTACCAGGCCGGGGAGCCACAAGACCATTCCCTGAGAGACGAAGATGGCGAGAGAGACGATGGTGAAGGCCAGGATGCTCAACACCTTGACCGCGTTCCCCCGGACCAGATCCAATCCGGCCATTGTCGTTGCGGCCAACACCAGGAACCCGACGCCGGCCTGGACGAAACCCCCGTAGACACCGGTCAGAAAGAATCCGAAGGCGAGGACCGGAAGGCGAACGCCTCCGTCACGGCTCGCTTCGCCCTTTTTCCCTAAAGGGTCCCAGAGCGTCCACAGAGTCACGGCGATCATGAGAAACGCCAAGACCTTGCGGAAGGCGGCATCTCCAATGGAGAGGGCGAGGACAGTGCCCCCGACCGCTCCCAAGCTGGCGGGAAGTGCCGCCCAGAGGATGGACTTCCAATCCATCAGGCGGTTCCGGTGGAATCCCCAGACAGCGCCCACGTTCTGGAAGAAGATACCCACCCGGTTGGTGCCGTTGGCGACGGTGGCCGGAAGCCCCATGAAGATGAGGATGGGCAGTGTCAGGAAGGAGCCCCCTCCGGCGATGACGTTCATGGCGCCGGCGACAACACCGGCCAGGACCAGCAGGGGATACAGCCACAGATCGGTCACGACGCTCCATCATAGCGGCGGTATCCCTGGGGTCAAGAACCGGAAAAGCCGGAGAGACGTTCCCTCAGGATCCGGATGCCCTCCCGGTAGACTCGTAGCACCGATTCCCGGGCCCGGGCGCTGTTGAATGACGCCCGGGAACGGATCTTGTCCGCACTCTCCTCCATCTCCGCCAACAGTGATCGGGCCACCTCCGGCTGGAAGACCGACCGACCGTCGAGATGGAGGTAGACGGGGCTGGTGTGGGCGAACAGGTGCCGGGCCAACTCGTTATCGGGCAGTTCGTGAGGGATGCGAAGCGCCACCCATCCGGGTTCGGCAACCTCCAATGCAAAGTCCAGATCGGCCACGAAGTGGGCTCCTGAGGGACGGCTGGTGACCGCATGGACCACGCCGCCGTTGTGGATGAGTTCCAACTTCTTGAAGTCCAGCCGGCCCACACCCCGAGCCTGGACCCGAACCGTCCCTTTTTCGGTAAGGGAAACCGTACCGCCGGGCTGACGTCCCGCCACATCCAATTCCAGGAAGGGGCCGTTGGTGATGTAGGAACGACCCTGGGAGAGGACCTCCAGCCATTCCCGCTCGGTGACGTTTCCCTCCAGCGGGACGTAGACTCGAGCAAAGTCATATATGAACCAGTCGGTTCCGGTCGAAAAGGGAACCTTCACGCCCACGTTCAGGTAGCGGTAGAAGGTCGCGTCGTACTCCGACAACGATCCGCCGTCGAAGATGTTCTGGGCGTCCACCAAACCGGCCATCCAATTGGGGATGTCCTCGTGACCGTAGGCGTTGTGGCACCAGATGACGGTGCCGCCGTCCTCCCGTGCTTCCCGGATCCCGGTCTGCAGGGGCCGCCCGTCGGTGCCCGCGCCCATGATGCCGGGCCCGATGCTCACGGGCCGGATCAGCTTGAGCAGGTTCAGGAGCATCACGTGGCCGTACCCCTGTTCCCCCGGGCCGAAATTGTGGCGGTGCTCTTCGCCCCATCCGAAGACGATCCCGCCGCCCGAGAGCCGGGCCAGTTCACTCCGGTTGAAACCGTTGGTCGTATAGCGAGCCTCGTCGGGCATTCTCCGCAGGTAGGAGACGAACAGGAGATCCAGTCCGTCCCCCAGAGGCACCTCGCGCAGGTAGCGCTCGGCGTCCCGGAACGTGATGTTCATGAGGTGGAGATGGGTGTTCCCGGACTTGAGCCCTTTGGACCGCGGGTCATAGATGCGGCGCAGGGGCAGCCGGATCTCCGCCCGATCCTTACCGGACAGATCCAAGGACCGTTCCGTCTTCTCCGTCTCCAGTCCATGGAGTGCTTCGACGCGGAGAGGGGTCCGAGGAACCGCGATCTCGGCGGACGGGGGCACGGTATGCCAACCCCGGGACCGGTGAAAGAGCCCCGGCAATTCCAGAGCCTCCTCCCGGCCTTCGGGGGTGACACGGATGAGGCCGGGGAGCACGACTCCGGATCCCTCCTCCGTCAGTGTCACCTTCAGCTTGCAGATCTCGTGCCCGGCCAGGACTCCGGCTCCCATGGGACGCGCCAGGGCGGCGACGTTGTGCCGCTTGAGAAAGGCGGCCCGAGTGGTCTCGTGCGCGCAGACCGGAACCAACTGCAACAGGACCGCCGACAATAGGACGCTTATCGCCAAGACCGGTCGGGGAAACGGAAACTTCATGGAGGCCTCCTCCTCAGGGTGTGTTGGCGCGATCGTACCATCTACCGCTTTGGGGCGGAAAACCGGAAGCGCAGAGCACCGGAGTCCGGTTCCGAGGGAACGAACAGACCGTGGCTGGCGTATAGTATGCTGAATCCCGCAACGCCGCCCCTGAATGGAATACCCCAGCCATCGGCGGCCCCGCTCACGGTCCGCAATGAAAATCCGGGTGAAGGTTTACGGATTCCTGTTCATCATCGCGGTTCTGGCCGCCGCATGGCACTTTGGATATCCCTACCTCGACAAGGCCTCCGAATCGCCGTCCGCCGATGCCACTCAAGAGGACAAATCGGACGAAGGGGCGATCCCGGTCCAGGTGGAACAGGCTCTTCAGGGCTCTATTTCCTCGTTCCTGACCTCCACGTCCAACCTGAGGGCTCTTCGCGAAGTGGATCTCATGGCCCAGGCGGAAGGGACCGTTCGCAGCGTTTCCGCCGAAGAGGGGGATTACGTCCGCGAGGGACAGCTCTTGTGCGTCCTGGACGACCGGGAGCTGGTGATCCGGCTCCGGCTCACCGAGGAGAAGCTGGCCCAGACCCGAATCCAGTTGGAGAAGGCCCGGATCCGGGGCCAGAAGGCCCAGGTCCAGATCAAGAACACCGCCTTGGAGCTGGACCGGAAGGAGCGGGCCTACGCCGACGACCTGGTCAGCGAGGAGGAAGTGGCCACGCTCCGCTACCAGATCGCCGAATTGGAGCATGACGAGCGCGCCGCCGCTTCAGAAGTCCGGGAATTCACCCACCGGGTCACCGAATTGGAGACCGAGATCGAGCAGGTCAAGCTGGAGATCTCCCACAGTGAGCTTCGCGCGCCCTTCTCCGGCCACATCACCCGGCGGAACGTGGAACTGGGCCAAACGGTCCGAGGATCGGACGCGTTGTTCCGGTTGGGAACCTTTTCTCCGCTGTACGCGGACGTTCACGTCGCCGAGCGGGACGTCCGCCTGGTACGTCCCGGACAGACGGCTTTGGTCGGTTTCGACGCCGGCGGGGCGGAGTCGATCGAGGGACGAGTGATCCGGATCAGTCCCGTCGTGGACGAATCCACCGGAACGGTCAAGGTTACCGTCGAATTGGTTTCGACCAATGCCCTCTTCCGGCCGGGAGCCTTCGTCCGGGTCGACATCCGCACCGACACCCGCGAGAACACCACCATCGTCCCCAGGATTGCGCTTCGGGAGCAGGATGGCGAGAGCTTCGTCTTTCTGGTCCGCGATGAAGTCGCCCACCGCCGTCCGGTCCGACTGGGCTATCAGCGGGACCAGGCCGTCGAGGTCCTGGAGGGCGTCTCCCCCGGCGACTCCCTCGTGGTCGCTGGCCACGGCCAGTTGAACCAGGGAGCCAAGGTCCGGGTAACCGGCCCGAGTCCGTGACCTCCAGCCGATGAGAACCGTCAGGACCGCCATCCGCCGTCCGGTCACCGTCTCCATGTTCGTGGTGGCCGTCTGCCTCTTCGGGGCGGTTTCGGTGGATCGGCTCTCTCTGGACCTCCTGCCCGACATCTCCTATCCCTCGCTGACGATACAGACCGAGTTCGAAGACGCGGCTCCGGAAGAGGTCGAGGCGCTCGTCACCCGTCCCGTGGAGGAGAACGTCGGGGTGGTTCCCGGTCTCTCCCGAATCAGCTCGATTTCCCGCCCGGGCCAATCGGAAGTCATCCTGGAATTCGGCTGGGACACGGACATGGACCTGGCGGTCATGGACGTGAGGGAGAAGCTGGATCTGGCCAACCTCCCTATCGAAGCGGAGAAACCGTTGATCCTGCGCTTCGATCCCGCCTATGACCCGGTCATGAGGCTTCATCTGTATGGAGACGCTCCCCTCAGCCGAATCCGGGACCTGGCCGAACGCAAAGTGAAGCAGGGGCTGGAATCGACTTCGGGGGTGGCGGCGGTCAAAGTGGCCGGCGGCCGGGAGGAGCAGATCCGGATCGAGATCGAGGAGAAACGGCTGGCGGAGCTGAACATTCCGGTCAGCGAGGTCAGCAGCGTGATTCGCGAGGCGAACCTCAATCAGGCCAGCGGGAGCTTGTACGACCTGGACGCCAACTACCTGGTCCGGGTGCTCAACGAATTCCAATCGGTGGAGGAGATTCGGAACCTCATCATTCGGAACCTGGACGGACGCCAAGTGGTTCTGGGAGACGTGGCCAGAGTCTGGCGGGGGACCAAGGAGCGGGACGTCATCTCCCGCTTCAACGGCCGGGAGAGTGTGGAGCTGCGTGTCTACAAGGAGGGCGACGCCAACGCGGTAGCGGTTTCCGAAGCGGTGAGAGAACGCCTGGAGCAGCTCAAGGAGCAGAAGACCTATCCCGGCGAGTTGACCCACGAGATCGTCTACGACCAGGCGCAGTTCATCAATCTGGCGATTCGGAACGTCGCCGCCGCGGCCCTCCTGGGAGGTTTGCTGGCCACGTTCGTCCTGTTCGTCTTCCTCAGGGACCTTCGCAGCACCGCCACCATCGGACTCTCCATTCCAATTTCCGTCATGGCCACGTTCACGTTGATGCACCAGACCGGCGTGACCCTGAACATCATGTCGCTGGGCGGCGTTGCTCTGGGCGTCGGGATGCTGGTGGACAACTCCATCGTGGTGTTGGAATCGATCCACCGGCATCGCCGGCGGAACCCGGATTTGGCGGAGGCCGTCTACCAGGGCACCCGTGAGGTCGGGAAGGCGGTGGCGGCGTCGACGCTGACAACGGTGGCCGTCTTTCTTCCCATGATCTTCGTGGAGGGAATTGCGGGCCAGCTCTTCAAGGATCAGGCCCTGACCATCACCTACGCCCTGCTCGCCTCCCTGGCCGTCGCCCTCACCGTCATTCCCATGGTCCTGTCCCGGCGGAGGATCGCGGTGGAGCCGATCGACCAGTCCGGAAATGGACAGGCCCCCGCCGCAGGCGCCGAGGATGGCCGGCTGGCGCGCCTGGTCCGAGCCGCGGGACGCGGGAGGGCACGGGTTTTGAAGTTCCTCACCGTGGATCTGGTTTTCGTCGTCGTTGGCGACCTGCGGCGATTGCTCAGGACGCTGGGAAGAGGCCTGTTGAAATTGTTGAACCCGTTGCTGGGGCGGGTCGATTCCAGCTTCGAGTCTCTACGGCGAACCTATCCGCGCCTCCTGGCCTGGTCTCTCGACCACAAGGGAAGCGTATTGACTCTCACCTTGGGCTTGGTGGTTGGCAGCGCCGGTCTGGCCCAGTTCCTCGGGGCCGAGTTGATCCCGTCCCTGGTTCAGGGAAAGTTCTCCTTCGAGATCGAGCTTCCCCAAGGGAAACCTCTGGAAGAGACCGACCGGATCATCCGCGCGGTCGAGAGCCAGGTGTCGGCCCTCGACGGTGTGGCCACCGTCTCCTCCAGCGTGGGCGGGGGGGCCGATGACCAGTTCGCGACGGGTCCGCTCGAGGAGCACCGGGGCTGGATTCACGTCTCCATGAAGGACGGCCGGGACAAAGCGGGCGAGGAGAGGGTGATCGGCCGCACCAGGAGCCTGCTGGGACAATATCCGGGACTCACCCACCTGTTTGGCCGTCCCACCCTGTTCAGCTTCAGAGAGCCGGTGGAGGTGGAGATCTACAGCTATGACCTGGCGGCGCAGCGGAGCATCGCCGAGAGGGTGATGGATCGGCTCTCCGGGATCGACGGCGTTGCCGATGTTCAGAGTTCGACCCGATTGGGGAACCCGGAGGTCCAGATCAGTTTTCGGCGGGATCAATTGGCTCGGCTGGGTCTGGACGAAGGTCAGGCGGCTGAGATCGTGAGGAGCAAGATCCGCGGCGACGTCGCCTCCCGCTACCGGGACCAGGAGAGACAACTCGATATTCTGGTCCAGGCGGCCGAATCGGATCGGGACGCCATTCAGGATATTCGCGACCTTGTCATCAATACCCGGCAGGATCGCACCGGCGCCGATGGAAATCGGAGTGGCACCCAGGATGGCGCCCGGTCCCGTGCGTTCGGTGAAGGCGGCACGGCGTCCGGATCGAATTCGGGGCGGACGGAGGTGGAGTCCGAGACCGGGGAAGGAAATTCCCAGGTTCCGATCCGGTTGGGGTCCGTGGCCCGGGTTCAGCTCTCGCGGGGACCCGGCGAGATACGCCGTGTCGGTTCCCAGCGTGCGGCCGTAGTGTCGGCCAACCTGGCAGGAGCGGATCTGGGCACCGTCTCCCAAGAGATCGAGGCTCAGCTCTCCGGGATGTCCCAAGAACTGCCGCCCGATTCAGTGGTGACGCTGGGCGGGCAACACCGTGAGTACGACCGTTCCCGGAGCAGCCTGCTCTTCGCCCTGGCTCTGGCGGTGCTCCTGGTCTATCTGGTGATGGCATCGCAATTCGAGTCCCTGGTCCACCCTTTCGTCATCCTGTTCACGGTTCCGGTGGCCTTGGTGGGGGTGGTGGCCGCTCTTTTCATGACCGGTTCCACCGTCAGTGTCATGGTCTTGCTGGGCGTGATCATCCTGGTCGGGATCGTGGTCAACAACGGAATCGTCCTGATCGACTACACCAATCAGCTCCGCCACCGGGGATTGAGCCGCCGGGAGGCGCTGATCGAGGCGGGGCAAGTGCGATTGCGGCCCATCCTCATGACCACCTTGACCACGGTCTTGGGGCTGCTTCCCATGGCCCTGGGCTGGGGCGAGGGCTCGGAGGTGCGAACCCCCATGGCCATTACCGTGATGGGCGGATTGCTTTTCGCCACGCTCCTGACGTTGATCCTGGTGCCGGTGCTCTACGAGGGACTGGACCGCAAAGCGAAAGCCCAGAGCCATGCGGGATAAGCGGAAACCGGGTTCCTCATCGACTCCCACCGGAAGCTCCAGGTCGTCAGCGCTGGCCGGCTTTTCCGTCCGCTATCCGGTGACCATCTGCGCGGTCTTCTCCTTGCTGCTCCTGGTCGGCGTGGTCTCCCTGTTCAAGATACCCCTGGTGCTGTTTCCCGACCTGGACCTGCCCTTCGTGATGGTGCAGGTTCCCTATCCCAATGCCACTCCGGCTCATGTCCTGCAGACCATCACCAAACCGGTGGAAGAGGCCGTGAGCACGGTTCCCGGAATCCAATGGATGCAGTCTTTCTCCAACAGCGGCAGGTCCGGGGTGCAGACCTTTTTCGATTTTGAGATGGACGTCCAGAGGCTGCGAGGGGAAGTGAGGGAGAGGGTCGAGCGGATCCGCAGTGAACTGCCGGAAGACGTTGAGCGGATCGACGTGGTGAACTTCAGTACTGACGATGCGCCCATCCTGGGACTGCGGATCGCGTCCGAGAGGAACTTGCAGACCGCCTACGAGTTCCTGGACCTGAAGATCAAAAGGCGGATCGAGCGGGTCCCGGGAGTGGCGGAGGTCGAACTCTTCGGAACCCAGAGGCCCGAGATCGGCGTGTATCTGAGTCTCGATGAACTCCGACGGTACCGGGTGGATGCGGGTCGGCTTTTCCGGAACCTTTCCGACATCAACCTGGACCGTTCTTTGGGCCGGCTCACGGACGGTGGGGTCCGCTACGGCGCCATGACCCGGGGCATGTTCCGATCCATGGAGGACTTCAAACTCTTTCCCGTGAACGAGCGGGGCCTGTACCTGGAAAACGTCGCCAACGTGGTTTACGAGAGTCCCGTGGCCCATGCCAGCCAGCACCTCAACGGCGAATACGCCGTGGGACTCTGGGTCCGCAAGGCGGCCGAAGCCAACTCGGTGACGACGGTGCGGGGCGTTGAGGCGGAATTGGAAAAGATCAGGTCGGACCCCGCGCTGCAGGGAATCCAATTGGAAGTCATCCGCAATGCCGGCGCGGAGATCGTCAAGGCCCTCAAGGGACTCCTCACCGCTGGGACCGTTGGCGCACTCCTGGCTCTGGGGGTCCTGGTCCTCTTCCTTCGCAAGTGGAGTGCGGCCCTGGTGGTTGCCCTGGCCATCCCCCTCTCTCTGGTCGGAAGTCTCGGATTCCTCTACTTCGGCGGCCTGAGCCTGAACGTCCTCTCCATGATGGGACTCATGTTGGCGACAGGAATGTTGGTGGACAACGCCATCGTCGTGTTGGAATCGATCTACCGGAATCTGGAGCAGGGAGCAGACCGCCTGCAGGCGGTCAAACGGGGCACCCAGGAGGTGCAGATGGCGGTGATCGCAGCCACCCTCACCTCCATCATCATTTTCGTCCCCCTGGTCTTTGGCGCCCAGAGCTTTCTCAGTTTCTGGCTCCGCCACTGCGGTCTGGCCATCATCTTCGCGCTCCTCTGCTCGCTGTTCCTCTCGTTGACGCTGATCCCTTTGGCCATGGGGCGCTTTCTGAAGCTGGAAGTGGCACGTGCCGCCGGCGCCGAACCGATCCCCGCCGGAGGTGGCGGCAACGTCCCTGCTGCCAGGCACGGACGGAATCCGGGCCGCTGGCGGATCATGGATTTCTACCTGAAACTGGTGGCCTGGCCCCTTAGGCATCGCTTCCTTGTGGGTTTCCTGATGGTTCCACTGGCGGTCGCCGGGTCCACCTGGCTGCTTCTCAACGTGGTCCCCGACAACGCTCCGGACGCGCAGGAGCCGGGCAGCCTCCGGATCAGTTACGAATTCACCGAGAACTATCACTACGCCAAGATCGAAAGGGACTATGTCGACCCCGTCGAATCCTTCCTGGCGGAGAACAAGGAAGCCTTCAGGATCGACCAGGTCTTCAGCTCCTTCTCCAACAACAACGCCTCGACTGAAATCTATCTCCACGGCGACCAGGTCAGCCTGGAAGAGATGGAGGAGATCCGCCTGAAGATCTCGGACGGTCTCCCGGTGATCCCGGGTTGCCGGATCGAGTTGTCCGGCCAGAGTGGAAGGCAGAATCGGGAAGGGATCAGCGTGAGCCTCTACGGCGATGATCCTCGAATCCTGGAGAGACTGCTGCGCGAGGCCCGGACCCGCCTCGGGCAACATCCGGACTTTTCCCAGGTGTCTGCGCCCCGGGACAGCACCCGCGAGGAGGTTCAAGTCCGATTGCGCCGGGACCTGGCCCGCCGCTACGGCGTTTCCACTCAATCCGTCTCCCAGATTCTGGGGATCCTGATGCGGGGCCGGCAGGTTCGGGGCTTCCGCACGTCGGAAGGGGAGGTGGACGTCATCGTCCGGCTCCGGCCGGAGGACCGGAGCGGGCTGGAAGACCTGCGCTCGGCCGTGGTGGGATACGGAGACGAAGGCGAAGAGATCCTCTTGTCTCAGGTCGCCGAGCTTCGGATCGAGAAGGTTGCGGCTCAGGTCCAGCGGGAGGATCGGCAGACCTATGCCAACTTCTTCGCCACCTATTCTGGAGACAAGAGGGACGAGGGCATCCGGCAGATGACGGAGGTCATGGACGGTTTGGACTATCCGGACGGCTATGGGTGGTCGCTGGGCTTCTGGACCCGGCGGAACCAGCAATCGGATCAGGAGTGGATCTTCAACATCCTGCTGGCGCTCTTCATGGTCTATTTCGTCATGGCCTCCCTGTTCGAATCCCTGACCCATCCTCTCGCCATCATGCTGTCGCTGCCCTTTTCGGTGGTGGGAATCGCCGGCTTTCTGCTCATCACCGGCACGCCCTTTAACATTATGGCCAAGATCGGATGCCTGGTGCTCATCGGAATCGTGGTGAACAATGGCATCGTCCTCATCGACCGGATCAACACCCTTCGACGTCACGGGGTCGAGCGCCGACGCGCCATTCTGGAGGGTTGCCGCGATCGCTTTCGGCCCATCGTGATGACGGCGACCACCACGGTCGTGGGCCTGATTCCGCTGGCCTACACCTACAGCAGCTTTTTCGACCTGCGTTACTTTCCCATGGCCCGCACCGTCATGGGCGGACTCATCGCCTCCACGGTGCTGACCCTGGTGGTGCTGCCCACCTACTACACCCTCTTCGACGACTTGACGATGTGGCTGAGGCGGAGCTGGCAAGCCAGCGACCCGTCGGATTCCCTGAGTCCTGCTCCCCAGGATGCGACCGGCTGATTGCGCCGCGAGGAGTCAACGTCGGTGAAAATGGCATTGATGAAGCCGGAGAGAAGAATTTCGGCCGGGTCCTTGGTCAGAGCGCGGGGTGAACGGGAGAACGGTCCATGTCGAAACGGTTGACGATCTGGGGAGGGATCGGAGGATACAACGGCGTGTTTCCCACCAAAGGAAACACTGAGATGGTCCGCGACTTTCTGGATCAATGCGCCGGAGCCGGAGTGAGCCGCTTCATTCCTGGCTATTCGCCTGGACGGGAAATGTGCCTTCGCTTTGACCACGGCCGCGGAAAACACGATCCGGCAGACATCCTCGCCGTGGTGCCGGGCTTCTACTCCGTTCACGGCTGGGATCCACTCTCATTCCTGGTGGAGGAGGCCCATCAAAGAGGAATCGAGGTCCATCCCTACAACGCCGTGGGTTACACGGGCATGACCGGCATCGACTACCAGAGCGGTACGCGTCTGCCCGAATGGCGTCTGACCCGGTTCGCCAACGATCATCCGGAACTCTGGATGCGGCGCCGGGACGGAATGACTTCCTTTGACGTTTCGGGATCGGTAGTCCTCAGCTACGGGACGTGCGAGGCCCGCCTGTACGAGCAGCGGCCTTTTCTGGAAATGGCCCGGGACTACGACGTGGACGGCGTCCAACTGGAATTCCAGATCGAGTCGGTTCCAGGGCAGGTGGACGACCACGGGGTAATGGTCTACGGCTACGAGAAGGCCATCGTCGAGGACTACCGGCGGGAGACGGGCCGGGACCCCATGGCCGTACCCAATCATGATCGGGAGTGGACGCTGTTCCGGGCCGGGTACGTCACCCGTTTCGTGCGGGAGCTGAGAAGGCAACTGGACAACCTGGACCGGGGAGTCTCCTTGACGGTGGCGGTGGCATCCAATCCGGAGACGTCCTGGAAGCGTCTTCAGGACTGGCCGACGTGGGTGCGCGAGGGACTGGTGGACGAAATCCACATCCGCCATCTCACCGGGAATATGGCTCACATCTTCGAGGACACGTGCGCGGCTGCCCGGGCCGTGGCTGGCCGGGTCCCGCTGGTGGCCCAACTGGTCTGCTGGGGACCTCCCAAGCTGGTGACTCCGGATCTGCTCCGGCAGGGCGCAGCCGCCGCCTTGGCCGCTGGGGCCGACGATGTCGGCGTCTACCGGGCCGACAGCATCGAGCGGCTGAATCTATGGGATGCGGTCCGCAACCTGTCCCGAGGGGGCGACGACGGAGTCGAAACGGCGTGACCGAGGCCCCCATGAGTTTCCGGCAACTCCGTGAAGATCTGGCGGTGACCCGGCGGCTGGCCTATTTCCAGACCGGCTCCTATGGACCAACGCCCGATTCGGTGCTCAAGGTGGTCGCCGAGACGATGTCCTTTCAGGGTCGTCACGGTTCGGCCTCGCCGAGAGTGACCGGTGTTCTGCTGGATCAGGAGCAGCGGGTCCGGCGGCGACTGGCCGATTTCCTGGGAGCTCGGCCGGAGCATCTGGCATGGACCTCCAACACCAGCCAGGCTATGCAGCGGGTCCTGCGGAGTGTGGACTGGCAGGCCGGAGACGAAATTCTGGTCTCCTCGGCCGAGCACGTCAGCACGCAGGATGCCTGCCGGGCGCTGGAGCGGCACCAAGGGGTGGTGGTCCGGACCTTCCCCGGCGAAGATGGGGACGACGCTCTCCTCAGTGCCCTGGAGGCGGCCCTGCGGGGCCGGGCGCGGTTGGTCTGTCTCAGCCAGGTCTCCACTCTCGATGGCCGGAAGCTGCCTGCCCGGGAAGCGGCAGGTCTAGCCCGTTCGCAGGGAGTTCCACTACTGCTGGACGGCGCCCAGGCAGTGGGGCAGTTTGCGGTGGAGATTCCCGGTTTGAACTGCGATTACTACATCGCCTCGGGCCACAAGTGGTTGCTTGGTCCCCTGGGTGTCGGTTTTCTCTGGGTGTCCCCGGATCGGCTCGCCCAGTTTCGCCCCGACTTCATCCCCGATGCCAGCACCTGGTTGAAGCCGGGGGATCCTCGTCCGCCGGTCACGGCCGCCTTGCGAACCGAGTTGGGGACCCACAACTACGCCCTCCGAATCGGTCTGGGCCGGGCGCTGGAGATCATGGAGGCATTGGGTTCCGACCGGATCGAGCGGTACGTGCAGGAACTGGTCCAGCTTCTCTTCCATGAACTGGACGCCCGGCCCGGGGTCCGGATCGTCACTCCCGTCAAGCCGGGTCTCGCCTCGGGTCTCGTGGCCCTGGAGTTGAAGGATCTGACTGAGACCGAATTGCGGAAACTCATCGAAGATCTGCTGGAACAGGGGATCGTGGTCAAGTACCAGCCAGAACGTCCCGCGCTGCGGATATCGGTCGCCGCATTCAACACGCGGGAAGAGATTAGTCGACTCGTAATTGCTCTCGACGTGATGATCCGCCGCCGGTGATACCGGCAGGACGGTGTCGGCCAGACGCAGCTGTGATCATTGCCGAACGGGCTCAGACCTGCAGGTTCCCCAGAATCTGGTCCGTGAACGCCTGGGTATTGAGGCTGCCACCCAGATCGGGGGTGCCGTGGCCTTGGGCGAAGGTGGCTTCCACTGCCCGTTCGACGTCGGCGGCTGCCCGTTCCTCCCCCAGCCAACGGAGCATGTTGGCGCCGCTCAGGATGGCCGCAGTGGGGTTGGCGATGCCTTGGCCGGCGATGTCGGGCGCCGAGCCGTGGACCGGCTCGAACATGGAAGGGAAGCGCCGTTCCGGGTTGATGTTGGAGGAAGGCGCCTGACCCAGTCCTCCCGCCAGAATTCCGGAGAGGTCGGTCAGGATGTCGCCGAACAAGTTGGACGCCACCACCACGTCGAACCGCTCAGGCCACCGGACCATATTCATCACGGCTGCGTCGATGTGGTATTTGGCCACCTCGATGTCTGGATGCTCGGCCCGAAGCTGTTCCAGGACCTGGTCCCAGAGCACGAAGCCGTAGCGCTGGGCGTTGGACTTGGTGATCATGGTCAGGTGGCCGCGCCGGGTGCCGGCCATCCGGAAACCGAAGCGGAGAATCCGTTCGATCCCTTTGCGCGTGTGCAGGGCGGTCTGGACCGCGAACTCGTCGGGGGTGCCGACGCGGAAACGCCCTCCGTTGTCGACGTATTCGCCCTCCGAGTTTTCCCGAATCACCACCAGGTCGATGTCCTCGGGACCTTTCCCGGCCAGCGGGGTGCGAACCCCGGGAAAAAGCCGTGCGGGTCTCACACAGGCGTACTGGTCGAAGCTCTGCCGGATGCGGATCAGAGGCGCGAGGGTCACGTGGTCCGGAATCCTGACCGGATCGCCGATAGCGCCCAGGAAGATGGCGTCGCTGGGAGCCAAGGTATCCAGGTAATCGTCGGGAACCACTTTGCCATGGCGGTGGTAGTAGTCCGAGCCCCAAGGGACGCGGCTGACTTCCAGCCTGAAATCGCCGGCAGCGTCTTGCACCGCGTCCATGACGCGCAGCGTTTCCGCCGTGACCTCCTGGCCGATTCCATCGCCCGGGTAGGCGGTAATCCGATAACTTCGCATGGCGTTCTCCGCGTTCTCCGTCGATGTCGAGCGGGGTCAGGTTAGCAGTCCGCGGCCAAAGTCGCCACGGACCGAATGCTTCATGATCGCCCCAGGCGCTGCTGCAGCAGGATTCCGCAAACCACCAGGACCAGACCGGCCAAGGTGGAGGGCAGGATCGGCTCACCCACCAGCACTCGGATGAAGACCAGGGAGAGGAATGGGGCAAGAAAGACCAGATTGCTGACCCGGGCGGTGGTGCCGGCCAGTTCCAGGGCCTTGAGCCAGAGCAGAAAGGTCAGTCCCATTTCGAACAGTCCGGAATAGACGCCTCCCAATAGTCCCGGCCACGCGGGAACTCGGATCCCCTCTCCCAGGAGAACCGTGGCCAGGATGAAAAGGGAGCCGAACCCGAAACTCAGAAACAGCTTCAGAACCGGGTCGCGCCGGTCTCGCAGATTGAAGATCCAGAACAGGGCCCAGACCAGGGAGGAGCCCAGGGCCAGTGAGGCTCCCAAGGGGTGGGAGATGCCCAGGGTGCCCAGATCCCCCCGCGTGGCGATCAGGATCACTCCGGAGAAGCTGACCAGGATGGCGGACACGCTTCCTACCCCGATTCGTTGCCCCAGCAGCGGCACCGAGAGGAGGACCAGGACGACAGGCCAGGTGTAGTTCAGGGCCAGGGCCTCCTGGGCCGGGATCAGTGAGTAGGCCTTGAACAGAACCAGGTAGTAGAGGTACGGGTTCAGTGCCCCGAGACCGGCGGAATGGAGGAGTTCACGGCCGGTGAGTCGACACAGGAGGGAGATCTTGCCCTGGGCGGCCAAGACGAGGAACAGGGCCAGAAAGGCGGTCCAGGAGGAGATCAGGAGCAGATGGACAAAATCCACGTGCCGCAGGGTGAGCTTGAAGATCGAGGCGACGGTGGACCAGAGGAGTACGGCAGACAGGGCGTAAAGCCAAGCTCGGCCGGGCATGGCCTGGATTGTCCCAGGATACCGGGGAGGATGCCACCGGCTGTGTCCGGTGGCCGTCGGTCCGTGGAAATTCACTCGCGGCCAGTCAGCCGCCCTTCACGATTCTGTCGACTCGTCCGGTACTCATGAAAACGAGCAGGCCGGTCCGGGCAGTCGTCGCCCGCAGATAATCGCCAACTTGCTGGTGATATTTGGCGACCTGCCTTCCGGTGGGCATGACGTCGCTCTTCCAATCCACCACCAACTCGATCCGCCCTTTTCCGTCGATGGCGACGGCGTCGGCAATCCCCGCGGTGAGAGACACCGACGAACCCTCGACGGCACTGTCGTAGACCGGGTACTCGGGTACCAGACGCGGCCGGAGGGCTGCGACCTCTCGGAGCTTCAAGGTTCGCAACACCGAAGCCGCCAACTCGGCGCTGGAGGGTCCCAATGACGCGTCTTCCGCGTCTTCATGGCCCAATTGAGAAATCAGTCGGGCAGCCCTGGTCAGAAGAGCGGATTCATCGTCGCCGGTTTCTCCCGTGAGGACTTCCTCCATCAACTTGTGCAGAATCAGGCCACGGACGGGTCCTCCTTGAACCGCCATTTCTTGGACCTTCTCAGGAACGGCGTCCAATATGGCGTCGGTTCCGGAGAAAACGGTCTCCTCCTCCTGATCCGGCTCCTCCGGACCCTCGTGAAGGGAGGGTTGATACCACGAGATCCGCCGGATGTGGCCACGGATGACCGCTGCCTCCCGCCTCCAGGTGGCGATGTCCTGGCGGTTGGCGCTTGCGGCGGCGCCAGGTCCAGGGACTCCTCCGAATCCTCCCAGGAAGAACTGAGAGGGAAGGGCATCGATATCGATGTCGATCAGGCTGAACCAGTCGCCCTCGATCCTTTCCTCCTGCCTTGGGAGCAGCAGGAGGTCGCGAGCCCGGGTCAGAGCTACGTACCAGAGGCGGACCCGTTCGGCCAGCAGTTCCCGTTCCTCCTCTTTGCGCACCTCCTCGTATACCGGGCTTGAAAGGTATGCGGTTTTGAAGTGGATCGTGTCGTCACGGCGTCCGTAGAGGATTCCCGATACGGAACGTGGCCGGGTTGTGGAATTGATGGGAATCACGATGGGCCATTCCAGCCCCTTGGCCGAATGCATGGTGATGATGGAGACGGAGTCGGCCGCGGCGTCGGGCCGGCCCTCCGCCTGCAGGTCCTGGTCGTTCCACCGTTGCCAAACGGCTCGGGCGAAGTCGCCGATCCCCCGGCCGTCATAGGCGCGGGCCATTTCCAGGACCAGCTCAACGTTGGCGAGAGCCCGCTCGGCGCCTCGAGGATGCCGCGCCTTCAGGATCGAATTCACGCGCAGTTCCTCGACCGCCTCCACCAGCAGTTGGTAGGGCGTCAACCGTCTGGACTTGCGCGCCAGGTTCTGCAACACCTCGAGGGTCCTGCGGAGCGGGGCGTTTTCGATGGAATTCAAGTCGGTCCAGAGGCGGAGCCGGCCGGCTCGGATCTGGCCATGACCCTGGTTGGAGCCGTCGGTCTCCGCTTGAACGTGGAGCGCCTCGATCTCGTCGGCGATCTCTTCTTCCGTGAGACCCACCAGTGGTCCCCGGATTAATGCTCCCAGCGCCAGTGTGTCGCGGGAATCGGCAACGACCCGTGCGATGGCAATCAGATCCTGCACTTCCTGCCGGCGAAAGAAGCCTTTTCCGGCTTGGGTGGCGATGGGGATCTCCAGTTCCTCCATGGCCTGTTCATAGATCCACAGGCTGGTCCCGGTGGGCGCGAGCAGAGCGATGTCTCCCGCCTTCGCCGGCCTCATCCTCTTCTCCTGCGTGTCCCAAACCGGTTGGGTCCCGATCAGGCCACCGACCAGAGCGGCCAGGACTTTGGCCTCCTTCAGGCGAACTCGATGGGCCAGGGGTTTCCCGCTGGTCGACCTGTCCTGATCCTCCAGTTCGATGTCGAAGGCGGCGACACAGGGCCCATCGCCTCCGGAGCGCGTCGCATCGAGTGGAGTGAAGCCGGGTTGGCCCTGATTTTCGTCAAGCATGGTCGAGAAGTGCGTGTTGACGTACTGCAGGATCGGCTCGCGGGTCCGAAAGTTGGCGGTGATGTCCAGAATCGAGGACGGATCGAACTGCTCCAACGCCTTCTTGGCCAACAGGTAGGTATTGACGTCCGCGCTGCGAAATCGATAGATCGCCTGTTTGGGATCACCCACGACGAACAGTGCTCCCGGACGAATGACTCTCTCGTGCCACGGTGATGCGGGATCGCCTTCACCGGCGAGGCGCCAGATGATCTCGGACTGCAGGGGATCCGTATCCTGGAACTCGTCGACCAGGATACGAGGATAGCGGCGAGAAAGAGATTCGCGAACCGGCTCGTGGTCTCTCAGGAGGTCCCGAGCCTGATAGAGCAGGTCGTCGAAGTCCAGAAGAGCCGCATCGCGCTTGTAGTTCCGGTACAGTTTCCGAAACGGGTCGAACTCCTTCACGAATTGGACGTATGCCAGAGCGCCGAGGTAGGAGCGAAATTCGAAATAGGCGTCGGCGCAGGCGTCATAGTGGGCCTTTCCGGCCGCGTTGAGTTGCTCCCCCTGGGCGGCGCTGCCGCCGGCGCCCGCAGCTGCATTTCTCCACGCGGTCTTGCGGCGCCACTGTTTGAACTCGGCTGACCCCCGCTTGCAGGCTGAAGGCGGTTGATGGAACAGGAGGTCCTTCGGGTTTCGCAGGGCAGGGGGTTGGGTGGCCGCCTCTCGCTCGATATTGGCGACCCGCAGAATATCCTCGATGGTTTCGGCGGTTCCGGGCTCCACCACACCGCAATTCCGGTACCACGCGGCAAACTCGTCGGCGGTCTCCACGAATCGTTCCACAGCCCCTGGTTCAAACTCGGCCGTGGCCGCTCGCGCGTACCGGTGTTCCTTCAGGAACCCGGCCGTGTTTCTCACCAGGTCCAACGTTTGGCGCGGCGCCTCCAGCACCAGAGTGGCCAGGAAATCCCGGCGACTGCCGGCGTCCCGGATGGGAGGGATCCGTCCCAACCCCTCGGCGCCCCGGTCCCGTCCGAACCGCGCGGAAAGCCAAGCCTCCAGTAGATCCTGATAGGCGAGTTCGGCCGCTCCCGGATCGATGATGGCCGCTCCTGGATCCAGTCCGGTTTCCACCGGGTAGGGCCGGATCAGTTGTTGACAGAACCCGTGAATGGTCGTGCAGGTGATCTCGTCCAAGTCCTTGGATTCGAGTGCCAGACACTCCTCTTGCGCCTCGGTGAGCCCTGATGGCAATGCCGCGGCGAGCTCGATGGGAACCGTGCCCGCCAAGAGGTCTCGCACCAGGGTCTCGATCCGCTCCAGAAGCTCGGCCGCTGCTGCTTCCGTGAAGGTGATGGCGACGATCTCTCTGGGGTGCACACCTGCGGCGGCCATGAGGGCGACACGTCCGGCCAGGAGAGCCGTTTTTCCGCTCCCGGCACCGGCCTCGACCAAGAGTGTGCGGTCATGGTCGGTCAGGGCCGCGACGCGGGCTGCGGAATCGGGGAGGAGGCTGACGGGTTGGTCTCTGGGCATTCCAATTGGCCTTTATTCAAGCCTCACCGTTGCCGGCCATCCGTACTGAAGCGGTTCACGGTTCCTTCCAGAGTGGTGCGATGTCGGACAATGCGGTTTCAACCAACTTGAGCTTGCCGGCGACGTAACTCTCCTTGGCACCTCCCGGCAGCGCGAAATCCAGGCTGTACCAGTTCTCGCGGACGGCGGGGCCGGGGAGGGCCTTTCCCGCGGCGAACGAGGCTGACGCCGTGGCCAGATACTTCGCCAATTTCTCGAGTGTGGCGTCGGGATTGTCCAAGGGAAACGGTGGGGTCCCCGTCCTCGGGAAAACGAGACGTGTGTCCACCCGGGGACTTCCCGCGATCAGTGTCTTCACGGCAAACGCGTAAAGGCATCGCTGGAGTTCCGCTCCACCCTTGATTTGCGGGGGACGGCCGCGCATCCTGCCTGATTTGTAGTCGGTGACCCTCGCGTCGCGCTGGTTTCCCGCAAGGTCGAGGCGGTCGATAGATCCACCGATGCGCATCTTCGTACCCGGGATTTCGACTTCGGTCCGGGGGTCCCACGGCAAACGGGCGAGTAACTCGTCGCTCAGAGCCTCCATCCAAGAGGCACCTCCAAAGGGGACTTCCGCCCAACTGTGCTGCTCCGGCAACGGGGCCTCATCGAGCGTCATCGCCTGCTCGGCCAATTCCGCCGCTTCCTCCACTTCCCGTGCCCAGATAGCGGGCGGCGGCACCGGGCGCAATTCATCCCACCGGGTCCTGACCTGGTTGGCGGAAAGGAGTACGGTCTGTTCGATTTCACCAGCGGAAGCGGCTGCGAAACCGGGAGCGCCAGGCTCCTCCAGCCGAGTCACAGTCTCTTGGAGAATCTCGTGCAGGAGGTTGCCGAAGGCGAGCGGGTCGAGGATGAACGGCTCGTCGGTTTCCTCGGGAGCTCTCCATCCGAACCCATAGGACCAGAGGTATCCCAACGGGTCTCGCAGCAGCTTGGCCAGTGAAGTGGCGGATTGACGGCGGTCCAGGGCACGGAGCAGCAGCGGATGATTCTTCCTGACCAGACCGTCATGGCCAGTCAGTTCGGGCCGATGCCAATCGATCCAGGTCTGAAGCGCCGACCGGGCGCGAGGCCGGCGCCTGAACTGTTGGGGCCGGGCCATCAACCGGTCGCTTTCGGTAGCGGCATGCTCCGGTTCACGGCTCTGCGCCAGGTAGGTCTCGCCAAGTTCATGGGGGTAGAGGGGAGAGACTCCGTTGAGCCGTCCTTCACTGTCCCGCCGGGCCCGAGAGCAGACGATTTCGGATTCCGTCAAGCGCAGGATGGTCTCGAAGTCGCGCCGGTCCGCTTCGTGAACGGGGAGGGGGTCGAGACGCTCCGCTGCGATGATGTGATTCGGCAGGAGAGGATCTTCCGCGGCGCGGCGTGGCCAGGAACGGGAGGTCAGGCCGAGGAGCCAGCAGAACGGCCGGGGAACGGCGGCGATGGACGAAGCGGAACCCCACACCATGGCAGCGCCGGGCTCGACGTTGTCATCGACTCGCAGCCCGGTCAGAGTGATGTCGAGTGCGGCCGGTGGTCCTTCCAAGAGCGCCTTGCGCCACAATAGGAGCGCCTTTCCCTCCAGTAGTCCTTCGCCGACTGCGGATGCTTCTTGCAGCCCCTGCGCCAGAGTTCCGACGATGTCCAGCAGAAGCGGCCGGCAGTCGCCGTCCGGGGACTCCGGTTGGCTCATTCGGTCAATCGCCCGGCGCCAACGGGCGGCATCCAGCAGCGGAGCTCCCTCCGGCAGGAACTGCCACCAATTGCCCGGCAGTGCTTCAAAGCGTTTGTTTCGGGACCGTAGGAGCGCAACCAGACGGACGACGCGCGTGCGCGAGAATCCGCGCAGCAGGATCTCGGCGAGGGCCGCGGCCAGTTGCCCGTCGGCCGTCGAAAGCGCCTTCCGCCTGTGAATGAAATGAAGCGGCAGATTGGCTGCTTCCCCCAGCGCCAGCATGTGGTCGTCCCAATTCTCAGGCGAAGCCGCGGTGATGGCAATGTGCTGGGGCAACGCGCCTCGGGCAAGATGCCGGCGGGCCCAGCGCAGAGCTTCCAGCACCTCGTGACGTGGGCTTGCGCAGGAGAACACCCGGACCGTAGGTTCAGCCTTCCGAGCGGTTTTGACTTCGATCCCCGAACCCCGAAGCCACTCCGGAGCCTCTCTGGCTCCCGCAACCCAGACCACCTCCGTTTCCCCGGCGACGCGAGACAGTAGCGGTCGCCAGACGGGAGACATCTCGGTGCGCCCATGAATCTCGATACGGCCGAAGATCGCGGGGGCATGAACTGCACGCTGTGCCGCAGCCTCCGCCAGATCTCGCGGGCGGAGTTGATTTTCTCGCAGACGGGAGAGTACTTCCCGCTCGAGGATGGCCAGCGAATGGAGTCGAACTCTTGCCGGCTCCGTGGCCGCGTTGGCGGCTTCCTCGTGCAGCAGGAGACCCGCACTCCACGCCTTGGACAGACTCGCCGTCGCCGCCCGTTGAAAACCAGGCAGCGACTTGATGCCGTCCAGCTCACCCAGCGGTTCGGAGACCGCTGACGCAACCGCGATTTTCAGGGCATCCGGGTCGATGGGTCGCAGGAAGCCTCCTGCCAAACGGGCCGCAAGCTGCTCCATGGTCAGGAGGCCGAGACCCTGCTCGCCGTCCAAAGCTGCTTGTGTCCGATGACTCCGCCATCCGTAGCGGCTGTGAACCACCAGCGTCTTGCGGACTCTGTTCCTCGGCTCTCGGATCAATGGTTTCGCCTTCCTTACCCACCAATAACGTGAGACGGGCCGACAACCCGTGGGCAGATTCTACGTGAATCCAAGCCCCGCTACGCCTAAACGACTCACCTTTCTTTCCTTTTTTTCTTCCCTCTTTCCTAATTGCTGAACGGGACTGTTAAAATCGCCGTCAAATAGTTGTCGGCGGGAGGCGTGTCCCAAGGCCGGCCTGAGCAGACGTCCGGGACTGGACTCGAACCGGAAGCATGAGACGGATAATTCGCGCCCTGATGACTTTGGCGTCGGCCCTGATGCTGGTGCACGCTGGAGTGGTGTTGGCGCAGGACTCGCCCCAGGCGCTGGCCGACCGGGCCCTATCGGAAGCGGACGAGCACCTCGGACAAGGTGATCATCAGGCCGCCCGGGATGCCATGAGCGAGGCGCTGGCGCTGCACCGCCAGCATGGCGTGGAGTTGCCCCCCGGGTTCTATCTCAGATATGGACAGATCCTGAACCTGGGCGGCGCGTCCGCGGAAGCCATGGAGGCGCTTCAGCGCTACCTGGCCACCGGCGTCAGCG
This sequence comes from Acidobacteriota bacterium, assembly GCA_965231825.1. GTDB lineage: Bacteria > Acidobacteriota > UBA6911 > RPQK01 > JAJDTT01 > JAJDTT01. Next base: position 2,858,550 of record OZ246889.1, read on the forward strand.
GCCGAACCCGCAAGCAGGCGTTGGCGCTCATGGCGAGGGTGGCGGCCCAGCGTCTGTGGGCCGAAGCCAGAACGGGCAGCAACCCCGGTTTGATCCGCATCCTGATTGCCGCCGGGGCCGACCCCAAGGCTCAGGACGAAAGTGGCGAGACGCCGTTGCACCATGCGGCCTGGAACAACCGGAATGCAGGCGTGGTTCAAGCCATCATCGCCGGCGGGGCCAAGGTCAATACGAAGGACCGCAATGGATATACGCCTCTGCACAATGCGGCCTGGAACAATCCCAATCCGCAGGTGATCCAGGCGTTGGTCAGCGCCGGCGCCAAGGTCAACGCGAAGGATGAGGACGGTGCGACCCCCCTGCACCTGGCGGTCAGCAGCAACGTCAACCCGGCGGTGGTCCGGGCCCTGGTCGCCGCCAAGGCCAATCGAAACGCCAAGGACGACGAGGGAGTGACGCCCTTGCACCTGGCCGTCAGCCACCCCGACAAGTTCTCCGTACTCAGGGTGCTGCTGTCTTCGCGAGTCAAGCTGGACGTCAAGGACGACTACGGGACCACGGCGTTGCACTGGGCCATCGGTGACAATGGAAGCCGTGAAATGGTGGAGGCGTTGTTGTCCGCCGGCGCCGACGTCAACAAACGGGACGATGTCTCCGACACGCCCCTGCACTATGCTGCCCGTTATAACCAGGATCCGCTGGTCGCGGGCCTGTTGCTGAAGCACGGCGCCAAAATCAATGCCAGGAACAATGCCGGTGACACTCCGCTGCACCATGCCGCGGGTGACAACCGGGAACCGGATGTGGTCAAGGTCCTGATCCGGACTGGCGCGAAGGTCAATGCGAAGAACGGGTCAGGTTATACGCCGATTCTCAGCGCGGCCATGTTCAGCCGGAATCCCGAAGTCTTGAAGGTTTTCCTGGGGTTGGGCATCAACCCCAGACTCATAGACGCAACCGGCAACGGCCTGCTGGACTACGCGGCGGAAATGAACGAGAGCCCGGGTGTCGTGAAAGCATTGATCGCGCACGGCGCGGATCCGAACCACCGGAACCGGAGCGCCGAGACCTCGCTGCACCGCGCGGCCGGGAACAACCCGAACCCGGAGGTGTTGAACGTGTTGCTGGCGGCCGGGGCCGTTCCCCAGGTCAAGAACAGGGACGGCAATACCCCGTTGCATTACGCGGCGGCAAAGAACCCGAATCCGGAAGTGGTGGAGGCATTGGTGGCGGCTGACGTCGACCTGAACGTCAGGAATCGGAGAGGCGATGCTCCGCTGCACTATGCGGCCTGGAACAATTCGAACGCGGAAGTGGCGGAGAGTTTGTTGCTGGCCGGGGCGGACCCCGATGCCAAGAGCCGCCGGGGAAATACTCCACTGCACTATGCGGCCCGGAACAACTCGAATCCCGAAATCACGGTAGTGTTGTTGCTGGCCGGGGCCACGCTCAATGCTAAAGGCGAAGAGGGATTGACTCCATTGGCCCTGGCCCGAAAGTACAACGAAGCCGTCGTGGATGTGCTGCTTTATCCACCAAGCGCCGAAGAAAGAGCCCCTGCGCCCACGAACGCGGAAGAATGAATCGGAAATTTCGAGTACTTGCGGAACAAGAGTAGATTCCTCGAAAAAGAAAAGTTGAGCCTGTATCCTGACGGGCGAGAAGCGCGGGGCATGGCAGTTCCGTGCTTTGACTTTCCCCGGGTACTCTAAAACGACCTGCGCGCGGGTTCCGGCCCGCAACTGAAGGGAGCGAACACATGAAGGGGACCATCTTCGATCTGAGTGGCCGGACCGCGTTGATCACCGGCGGGAGCCAGGGTCTGGGAAGAGCCATGGCCCACGGGTTGGCTCGGGCCGGGGCCGAAGTGATGATCAGCAGCCGCGGGGAGGCAGGCCTCCGGGAGACGGCCGGCGGTGTTCCGGATGCAACGATTCACTACCACGTGGCCGACATGACCTCCAGGGAACAGGTTCGCTCGCTGGCGGAAACCGCGCTTGAAGTCATGGGAAGGGTGGACATCCTGATCAACAACGCCGGCTGCAACACACCGGAGCCCATAGACGAGATCAGCGACGAGATCTGGGATCGCACCGTGGAGTTGAATCTCACCTCGTGCATGGCGCTCACCCGGGCGCTGGCCCCCCAGATGAAGGCCAGGCGGTGGGGCCGGATCATCCACATCTCCTCCATCATGGGGCTGGGCTCCAAAGAGCGGCGCAACGCGTATTCGGCCACCAAGGCGGCGCTGTTGGGGCTCTGCCGCGCCAGTGCCTTGGACCTGGGGGCCTACAACGTGACGGTCAACTGCCTGGCGCCGGGTCCCTTCCTCACCGACATGCCGGGAAGCATTCTCAGTCCCCCGGAGAAGCAGGTCTTTTCGGATCGCACGGCTCTCGGCCGTTGGGCCGAACCCCAGGAGCTGGTGGGGCCGGCGCTGTTGCTGGCCAGCGAGGCGGGAAGCTACATCACTGGAGCCGTTCTCGTAGTGGACGGCGGGGTTCTCTGCAAGACGTTCTGAGCCTGCCCCTCGTCTTCGAACGTCCCAATTTTCCCACGCCGCGCCAGCCAGGAGGAATCCCAAACTGATCAGGCTGGGATCCGCCTGTTTCATCGGTCCCGGCGGAACGTGAGCCGGGTGCTGTTACAATAGCCGCCCGTATACACCGAACGCCGGGCAGTCCGGCCCTCGGATCGCTCCCGGCGAAAAACGAAGAGTAAACCCATGGCCCAGTCCCGGATTCGGAATTTCTGCATCATCGCCCATATCGACCACGGGAAGTCGACTCTGGCCGATCGGCTGCTGGAGGCGACCCACACGGTGGATGCCCGGCAGATGAGGGAGCAGGTCCTGGACCAGATGGAACTGGAGCGGGAACGGGGCATTACCATCAAGATGGCCGCCGTTCGACTGGATTACCGGGCCGCGGACGGTCTCGATTACGAGTTGAACCTCATCGACACTCCCGGCCATGTCGACTTTTCCTACGAGGTGTCGCGCAGTCTGGCCGCCTGCGAGGGAGCCATTCTGGTGGTGGACGCCGCGCAGGGAGTGGAGGCCCAGACCCTGGCCAACGTGAGTCTGGCCATGAACCACGACCTGGCCATCCTGCCGGTCATCAACAAGATCGACCTCCCGGCGGCGGACCCGGACCGGGTCATGGAGGAGATGGACGAGACCCTGGCCGTGGACGTGTCCGAGTGTGTGTTGGCCAGCGCCAAGGAAGGGCTGGGCATCGACGAAGTCCTGGAAGGTGTGGTCCAGCACATACCGCCACCATCGGGAACCCCGGCGGCGCCCCTGCAGGCGCTCATCTTCGACAGTCACTTCGACACCTATCTGGGAATCATTGCCTACGTGCGGGTCGTCAACGGCGTGCTGAAGCGGGGAATGCGGATTCGCATGATGGCTTCAGGCCGGGAAGCGGAGGTGGCGGGGGTCGGTGTCTTCGGTCCGGAACGGAAAGAGACCGGGATCCTCGAGGCCGGTCAGGTCGGTTTCGTTCACGCCGGCATCAAGGCCATCGGAGATTGCCGGGTGGGAGAGACCATCACTGCGGCTCCAAACCCGGCGGCGGTGCCCCTGACCGGTTACCGTCAGAGCCGGCCCATGGTCTTCTGCGGCCTCTATCCGGTCAACAGTGATCGCTATTCCGATCTTCGCGAGTCCCTGAATCGGCTCCAGCTCAACGATGCGTCCCTCTCCTTCGAACCCGAGAGCTCGGCGGCGCTGGGCTTCGGCTTCCGCTGCGGTTTCCTGGGTCTGCTCCACAGCGAGATCATCCAGGAGCGGCTGGAGCGGGAGTTCAACCTGGAGCTGGTGGCCACCTGTCCGTCGGTGGTCTACCGGGTGACCTGCAAGGACGGCTCGGTCGTGGTGATCGACAACCCCACTCGCTGGCCGTCCTTGGGCGAGATCGACGTCGTGGAGGAGCCCTACGTTCTGGCCACCATCATCACTCCCAACAAGTCCATGGGCGTCTGCATCGACCTGTGCAAGGACCGCCGCGGCGTCTTCCGGAATCTGGACTCCAGCGGTCCAACCCGCGTGGTTCTCACCTTCGAGCTTCCGTTGGCCGAGATTCTCATGGACTTCTTCGACACCCTGAAGAGCCGGACCCGGGGCTATGCCTCGTTCGACTACGAGCCCATGGGTTACCGGGTCGGGGACTTGTCCAAGCTGGACATCCGCATCAACGGCCAGGGGGTCGACGCCCTGAGCTTCATCACTCACCGGAAACGGGCCTACGCTCGCGGGAAAGCGCTGGTCGGGCGGCTCAAGGACGTGCTTCCCCAACAGCTCTTCGAGATCCGGATCCAGGCGGCGCTGGGGTCCCGGATCATTGCCGCCGAGAACATTCGCGCCTTGCGGAAGAACGTCCTGGCCAAGTGCTACGGAGGTGACGTGACCCGGAAGCGGAAGCTGTTGGAGATTCAGAAGGGGGGCAAACGGAGGATGAAGTCCATCGGCCGGGTCGATATTCCCCAGGAGGCCTTTCTCAGCGTGCTGCGGGTGGGAAACGAATAGATGCCGGAACGAGGCGATCCGGCGCAGGGGCTGGGAATCTATCTTCACATTCCCTTTTGCCGGCGCAAGTGTCCCTACTGCGACTTCAACTCGGGACCCCATCCGGAGGCGATGCGCCGCCGCTACCTGGAGGCCCTGAGGGAAGAGATTCGGACGAGCCCCTGGTCCGGGCATCCAGTTCCGGCCGTTTGCTTCGGGGGAGGAATCCCCTCGGAACTCGACCCCGTCGATATTGCGTCTCTTGTGGATGCGGTGCGAGGAGGCTTCCCGGTGGCCGGCGGCGCCGAGTGGAGCTTGGAGTGTACCCCCGACACCCTCACCTTGGACTCCCTGAGGACCCTGAGGCAAAAGGGCATCAATCGCCTGAGCCTGGGCGCCAAATCTTTCCGGGATCGCCATCTCCGTCTGTTGGGACTCCGCCACGATGTCCGGGACACCCGGCGAAGTTGCGAGTGGGCCCGGACCGCCGGGTTTGACAACATCAATCTGGATCTCCTCTACGGTCTTCCGGGTCAGACGCTCGGAGAATGGATGGAGGATCTGGACCAGGCCCTGGCCATGGCGCCGGAGCACCTTTCCCTCGACAATTTCGCCGCCCAGGGGGGCGCCGAGGTGGCCCGGTCCATTGAGACGGGTCAGCTTGGGGAGCCGGACGACGAAACGGTCGCTCGTATGGTCGAGTCCGCACTGGATCGGATCGCGGAGGCAGGTTACGTCCACTACCGTTTCTCCAGTTTCGCCCGGCCCGGCCGGGAATGGCGGCAGGGGGAAATCTATTGGAAAGGCATGGCTTATCTGGGTCTGGGCGTGAGTGCGGCCTCCTTCATCCACGGGACCCGGTGGACCAATTCCTCAGACCTGGAGGCGTATATCCGGGGAGTTCGGACAGGGGCCGTGCCCCGGGCCACGGAGGAGCATCTTACCGGGCTGCGCGCTCTGGGCGAGGACATGCTCCTGGGCCTTGAGCGACGGAAAGGCGTCTCCCTTTCGGAACTGTCCGTGCGCTACGGCCGGGACGTCGGCCGACTCTACCGGGAACCGTTGCGATTCCTGTCCGAAGCCGGATTGATCTCGTGGCGGGATGATCAGGTGAGCCTGACCCGTCGGGGTCTGCTTGTTTCCGGCGCCGTCACCGCCGAGTTTCTGGTTGCGCCGGACGGGAGGGCGGCCGAGTGAGCCGGATCTGTGTCTTCTGCGGCTCCAAGAGGGGAAACCGGCCCCTCTACGTCGAGTTGGCCGGACGGTTGGGACGCGGTCTGGCCGGCCGGGGTCATGACCTGGTCTACGGCGGCGGCGCAACCGGTTTGATGGGCGTGGTCGCCGATGCGGTCCTGGAGGCGGGAGGAGATGCCATCGGCGTGATCCCCCGGTCCATGGCCACCCGGGAGGTGGCTCACCCGGGACTGACCCGGATGCATGTCGTCGCCACGATGCACGAGCGGAAGGCGTTGATGGCGGAGCTCGCCGGCGCGTTCATCGCCCTTCCGGGGGGATACGGGACCTTCGAGGAACTGATGGAAATGATCACCTGGGCCCAGCTCGGCATTCACCGCAAGCCGGTGGGCCTGCTCAATGCCGATGGATACTTCGATCCCCTCGTGGAGATGTTCGACCGGGCCGTCCAGGAGGGTTTCGTCCGGCCCAAGTATCGATCCCTCTGCCGGGTCGAAGCCGGCGTGGACGGACTGCTCTCGGAACTGGAGTCGCAGCGAGGAGCGAAATGCCGGGCAAAGTGACCGTCAAGGACCCCTTCGAGATCAACCTGGATTGTGTCCACTGCGGTTTCTGCCTGCCCAGATGCCCGACCTATCAGCTCCTGGGGGACGAGAACGACTCGCCCCGCGGACGCATCTACCTGATGGACCTGGTCCGGGAGGGCCGTCTGCCGCTGGACGACACCGTCATGACGCACCTGGACCGCTGTCTGGGATGCCGGGCCTGTGAGACCGCCTGTCCCTCCGGCGTCCGCTACGAGTTGATGCTGAATCAGACTCGGGCGCGGATCTACGAGAGCCGTCCTCCTTCGTGGGTCGAACGGCTCGTCTTTCGCCGGATCCTGCCCTCTCCCAGGTTGCTGCGCCACGGGGCTCGGCTCGCGCGACTGTACCAGGCGACCCTCCAGCAATGGGTGCGGTCCAGCCGCATCCTCTCGCGCTGTGCTCCGAAGCTGGTCGAGATGGAGAAGAAACTACCCAAGGTCCCGCCGCCCGGCCGTCTGAAAGCATTCTATCCGGCGAAGGGACCGAGACGGGCACGCGTCGGGTTCCTGTCCGGGTGCGTGATGCCCATCCTGTTTCCCGAGGTGCACCGGGCCAGCATTCAGCTGCTGAGGAGAGCCGGGTGCGAGGTCGTGGTCCCACCGGGTCAGCGTTGCTGCGGCGCCCTTCACTCCCACGCCGGAGACCAGGAGGGGGCCGGGCGGCAGGCGCGGATCAACCTTCAGACCTTTCCCTGGCGGGATCTGGACGCCGTCGTGGTCAACTCGGCGGGCTGCGGCGCCGCTATGAAGGAGTGGTCCCATCTTCCGGAGAGCACCGACGAGATGGCCCGGTTCTCGCACAAGGTCAAGGACGTCTGCGAGTTCCTGGTGGAGATGGATCCTGACTGGGAGCTGGGTCCGCTTCCGCTCCGGGTCGCCTACGACGATCCTTGCCATCTGCTCCACGGGCAGGGGATTCATTCCCAGCCCCGCAGCCTCATGGCCCAGATCCCCGAACTGACGCTCCTGGAAGTCCCCAACAGCGAACGCTGCTGCGGAAGTGCCGGAATCTACAACCTGCTGCAGCCGGAGATCGCGGGCCAGTTGTTGGACCGGAAGCTCGACGAGATCCTGAGCGTCGATCCGCAACGAGTGACCACGGCCAATCCGGGGTGTCTCATGCAGATCCGGGTCGGCCTGAAGAATTTCGGCGCCGGGATCCCGGTGCAACACCCGGTGGAGTTGCTCTACGAATCCGCCCGGGCAGTTCCGTCGTAAGCCATTGCTGATCTAGGAATCTGCGCCGCAGGCTCCTAGATCCCGCCCCAGAAACGTCCCGGATTCAGTGTCCGCCGGGGGTCGAACTGTTCCTTGATCCGTCTCATGAGGGGCAGGGGCTGAGTGGTGGGTCCCCAGACGTCGAGTCCCTGCTTCAATGCCGCGTCCGCCTTGAGCAGCGTGCCGTAGACGGGCTGGTTCTTCCAGCGTGAGCGGAGGTCCCGAAGGAAATCGGTCCCGGTTGTGAAGACGAGGAAGGTACTGCCGGCAGCGTGCCCCGAGACTCCGTGACCCAGAAGCGTCTGCTCGATCCAGCGGTGGACCTCCTCCAGCCGCCCGGCGGGAGCACTGATTCGGACCACGGCCCTTCCATTGTCCGGTTCCAGGGCTTGACTCAACTCCCGGTCCCAGCCCCGCCAGAAGGCGTCCGCCTCGGCGGTCTCCAGGAAACGGATCCCGGGCCACGAGTCCCGGAGCAAGCGAGTCTTCCACTCGAGCGGTCCCTCCGAGTCAAGGAGTTCGATGGCCAGACCGTAGCAGTCCGGTGAGGCGGCCACCGGCGGCCGGAGCCCCGATTCTTCCTCCGCCTCCAGGAACCCCGCACCGGGTCGAAACAACTCCAGTACCGCCGGCGCGGCCTGGTTGCGCAATGAGATTGCCGTCTCCAGCAGTTCGCCCAGGCTGTCGAATTCCAACACGCCGGTCCGGGAAGCGGGAGGGAGCGGACGGACCTTGAACGTGGCGTGAGTAATGATTCCCAGGGTTCCCATGGATCCGGCGTAAAGCTTGCACAGGTCATATCCCGCCACGTTCTTGACCACCCGGCCGCCGGCGTGGCTGAGCCGGCCGTCGGCGTGCAAGACCTCGATGCCGATGAGAAACTCCCTCATCCCGCCCATTGCCGAGCCGTAGCGCCCGGCCAGAGCCGTGGCCACGGCACCGCCGACGGTGGCGTGAGGATAGTTGGGCGGACGGAAGGGCAGAAATTGTCCGGCCTCGGCCAATGTTTCCTGGAGCCGTTCCAAAGGACAGCCCGCCTCGACGGTCACCGTCAGGTCGCCGGGGCTGTAGTCCAGAATTCGGTCCCACCGGCGGACGGAAAGGATGTGGGTCGCCCGCTCCGGCTCGTTTCCCAGGAACCACTGCCCGCCGCCTCCCAGGATGAGGACCGCATCTCCCGATTGATTCCGCTCCCGGATCCAGGCGCGGCACGACTCCGGATCGGTCGGTTCATGGACCGGCGGGACGCCTCCCTTCAGCTTCAGCCAGCGGCAAGCCTGAGACGGAGTCATCATGCCGGTTCCCGCTCCATTCCGGGACTTGTCGTGCTATTCATAATGATCCCAAACTCTACTACACTTTCCGTCTTGTCCCGGCGGCCGGGACCCGGGGATTTCGGCGGGGAGAAGTTCCTGGATTCTGCCGCCGCGAAGAACGGAGGAGAGGGATGGACCTGGTAGGAGTCATCATGGCCGGCGGCGCCGGAACCCGTTTCTGGCCTCTCAGCACGGCCGAGCGGCCCAAGCAGTTCCTCCGCCTGGTGGACGAGGAGAGCCTGCTCCAGAAGAGTTTTCTCCGGTTGGACGGGCTCATCGACCGGGAACGGATCCTGGTCCTCACCAACGAGGCGTTCGTTCCCCTGGTTCGGGAGCAGCTTCCGCAGGTCCCGGCTCACAACGTGGTGGGCGAGCCCCTGCGCCGTGACACGGCCGCCGCCGTCTGCCTGGCGGCCACCCTGGCGCGGAAGAGATTCGGAGACAGCGTCATCGCCACGGTGACCGCCGACCATCTGATCGAACCGGTGGACGACTTCCGAAGGAGCCTGGTGTCGGCCGCCCGGGGAGCCGTCACCAGCGGAGCTCTTTACACGTTCGGGATCCGTCCCACTTCCCCAGCCACTGCCTATGGCTACCTGGAGACGGGCGAGCGGCTGGACCTGGACCCCGATGTCCAGCATTTCCGAGTTGCCAGCTTCCGGGAAAAACCGGACCTGCAGTTGGCACGCAAGTACTTGGCTTCGGGGAACTATTTCTGGAATTCGGGGATGTTCGTCTGGTCCACTCAAGCCATCATCCGCGAGTTGGAAGCGAATCTGCCGCGTCACGTCCAGCATCTCACGGACGCCGTCGAGAGCTTCGGGACCGATGCCTGGCCCCGGGCATTGGTGGCCGGTCTCCATCCCCTCGAGCCGATCTCCATCGACTTTGCAGTGATGGAGAAGGCCCGGGAGGTCCGGTGCGTGGCTTCCTCCTTCTCCTGGACCGATCTGGGAGGTTGGTTGGCTCTGTTGCCCTTCTTGGAAGAGGACGCGGATGGAAATGCCTGCCGGGGCCAGGTCCGGACGCTGGACGCCCGGCGAAACCTGATCTATTGCGACGACCCGGCGGAGACGGTGGTCGTGGTGGGCATCGAGGGGCTGGTGGCGGTCCGGGCCGGGGATCGGACCCTGATCGTCCCCAGAAATCGGCTGGAGGAGATCAAGGCGGTGGTGGCGAAGCTGCAAACGTAGGCTTGCTCCGGCCGCGGACCCGGGGAGCGGCACTGGCCGGCAACCCCGGCGGCGGATTCGATTGATCCCCCACCGGGAGTCCATCGCGATAGAAGACGAAGTCGCCGGGAGTGGGCCGCACGCGGTTCCCGGGCAGGATGATTCCGGCCAGGTTCAAGGGGTCCGCCGTGGACACGCGGATCACCTCGCCGTCCGGTTCCAGACGGCGGCAGGCTCTGAGTGCTTCCAAGGCTTCCGGCAGCGAGAACTGTTCGCCGTAGAAACCGGCGACGAACCGCCCTCCCCGAATCTCTCCTCTGGCTTCCAGCCGCCGGTATACTTGAACCAGGTCTCTCCAGGATGGGGCCAACGGCTCTCGCGCCAGGAGATCACGAAAGACCACTCCCCAACGCTTGAGCAGTTGACGAGCCATGGGCTCCACGTCCCGGGTCGAGCCGGCAGATTCGATTTCCCGGTCCCGGCGGCCTCGCAACAGGGTCCAGCGGCCGGCCGCCGGTTTCACCCGGGGCTTCCGTTTTCGGCTCCGGGAGGGCCGGTGAGGACCCCGCCGCCGCGAGGGATCGATGAGGGCTCGCAGGTTGTCGAACCCGTCCGCCGTAACCAGCCCGCAGCGTACGAGTTCCCAGAGTCCCGCCTCCACTTCCACCGGAAGCCGGCCGGTGCCACGCACCAGATCCTCCAGGAACGACGCTCCCCAGTGCTCCAGGTCGGCCAGGACCTCTCTTGCCGGATGGGAGAGGGGAGAGGTGTCGTTCCCGGAGATTCGGGATCGGAGCGAGAGGTAATGAGCCATCTCCTCCCGCCGGAAAAAAGAAATGGGAGTCAGCCGGTTCGGTTTCATCCGGACGCCTGTTCGATTCGGCGTCTTCCGGGAAAATCCGTTGCTGAGCCGGCCCCAGGTAAAGAGGCCTGAGAGGCAGGCTCGATCCAGAAGCGAAGGTTCGTAGTCGTGAAGACGGACCTTGAGCAGATGCATTTCCCAGGATGCCGCCGGCGCCTCGTACCCTTGGAACTGTTCCAGAATCAGGGACAGGCCCACCTCGCTGTGGAGGCGGCTGGCGGGGGAGAGGTGCTGCCAACGGAAGAGGAAGCGCATGAATTGGGCGGCGGAGACCGGGGCGATCCGGCGTCGCAGACGGCCCAGGGTCATGCGGTGGATGCGGGCCAGGAGGCCTCTCTCGCACCATTCGAGCTCTTCGACCCCGGGCCGAAAACGTCCTCTGAGGGTATGGCCTTCCGCTTCCAGTGCATGGAGAGACGCCGTGGCGTCGGCTTCGGGGATCAGGAGCCGCTGGCAAAGTTCAGAGCAGGTCACGGGGCCGGAGGCGTCGAGTCGGCTGCGGACCAGCTCGGTCAGGGCCTTTTGGTGATCCAGGTCCCGGTCGCGTTCCCAGATGGGTTCGTCGGTGCCGCACCGGCCCTCCAACTCGAAACGCGCACCAGGGTAGGCCATTCGGATCAACCTGGTCCGCTCGGCCGACGCGAAGTAGCCGGTCGCCTGATCGGATCCGGCTTCGCCGGATGCCGACGGCAGTCGAACTCGGCGCACCCGGTCCTCCGCAAGTAGCTGTTGCAGAAAGTCGGGGTGGGGTGCGACTTCCGATTCCTTCATCAGGCCCAGGGTCAGGAAGGCGTCGTGAAGCTCATCTGCGTCTCGAATGGTTGGCCAAGCCTGGGCAGAAACCTCCCGAATGGCCGCAGGGTCCAGATCGCAAAGCTCCCGAGCCTCCTCGGGCAGGATGTTGCGCCGGGTGCGGACGGCGCGGGCCCGGCGTTCCTCCAGGGGCGCGTCGTCCAGAAAGGCGTACGGGTTGGCGTTGAGGATCTCGTGGCTGAAGGGAGACGGTTCCCGGGTATCCACGGCCGTAGCACGAATGTTTCCGGTCTCGATACTCGCCAGGACTTCTTCCAGGCCCTCGATGTCCGTGGCCTCGGTGAGGCAATCGTGAAGGGTCTCCCGGACCAGGGGGTGATCGGGAATTTCGATGTCGCCCTGGATATTTTCCTGGCAGGCGGCCTGTTCCGGAAACACGGAGGCCAGCAGATCGTCGGATCGCATGCGCTGCAGCGGCGGCGGGACCTTTCGGCCCCCAGCGAAGCGGGGGACCGCCAATGCCCGGCAGGCGTTCCAGCGCCATCGGGTTCCGAACAGAGGCGTGTCCAGCAAGGCCTGAATCAGGATCTCCTTGACGGTGGCGGTGGAGAGAAAGGAGAAGATGGTCTCCAATGGGAAACTGTGCTGATCGCTCAGGGAGATGAGGATGCCGTTGTCGGTGGCGGCCGCCTGAAGCTCGAAGTTGAAGGAACGGCAGAAACGCTTGCGCAGCGCCAATCCCCAGGCCCGGTTGAGACGGGTGCCGAAGGGAGCGTGCACCACCAACTGCATCCCGCCCGATTCGTCGAAGAACCTCTCCGCCACCACGCAATCGAGCGTCGGCGGCATTTTCAGGGCCGCGGCGCCGGCCCGGACGTATTGGATCGCCTGGATGGCGCCGAACGGGTCGAGGCCGCAATCCTTCCGGAGCCACTCTTCGGCCTCGGCATCGCTCGCCCCGACGATTTCCTCCCGGAGGCGGGAAAGGGACTCGGAAAGCTCCCAGGTCCGCCCGGGAGCCTCTCCCCGCCAGAAAGGGATGGTGGGCGGGGCTCCCTGGGCGTTCCGGACCCGCACGGTTCCCGATTCCACTCGTTGGATCTGCCAGGAGGTGCTGCCCAGGAGGAAGATGTCGCCCCGGCTGCTCTCGACGGCAAAGTCCTCGTCCAGGGTCCCCACCACGGTATCTTCGGGCTCTTCCTTGACCAGGAAATCGGCCCTGTCGGGAATGGCTCCGCCTGAAGTCATGGCCACCAGGCCGGCACCTCTTCGCGGCCGGATCCTGCCCCGGATCCGGTCCCAGTGGAGGTAGGCTCCCCGGCGGCCCCGGCTGGTGGAGATGCCTTCGGAGAGCATGGCCAGAATCCGGTCGAATTCCTGCCGGCTCAGGTCCCGGTAGGAGGCGGATCGGCGAAACGTGGTGAACATCTCGTCATCGCCCCACTCCCGGGAAGCCGCGGCGGCCACCATCTGCTGCGCCAGGATGTCCAGCGGGCGCCGGGGCATGATGATGCGGTCCAGGGTTCCGTCGTGGATGGATCGGACCAGGGCCGCGCACTCCAGCAGTTCGTCCCGGGTCGTTGGAAAGATTCGACCCTTGGGAATGGCGCCTTTCCAGTGCCCCGACCGGCCCACTCTCTGGAGCAGGAGGGAGATGTTGCGCGTCGAGCCGACCTGGCAGACCAGATCCACCCATCCCACGTCGATGCCCAACTCCAGCGAGGCGGTGGCCACGACTGCCTTGAGTTTGCCCCGTTTCAACCGCGACTCCACGTCCAGCCGGATCTCGCGGGACAGGCTCCCATGGTGGGCTTGAACGGCCGATTCGCCGAGCCGCTGGGCGAGCTGATGAGCCAGGCGTTCGGTCAGCCGCCGGGTATTGACGAAGACCAGGGTGGACCGGTGCTCCTCGATGAGCTCGGTGATGCGATTGTAGACGTCGTCCCAGGTTTCGTGGGAAATGACCGCCCCCCGCTCGGTACCGGGAACCTCGATGGCCAAGTCCATCTTCCGGCGGTGACCCACGTCGATGATGCGGGCCCGGCGGCTGGGTCCGGTGAGAAATCCTGCCACTTCCCGGATCGGCTTCTGGGTCGCCGAGAGTCCGATTCTCTGGAGAGGGAGTCCCGTCAGATCCTCCAGCCGCTCCAGGGAGAGACTCAGGTGGGCACCCCTCTTGTCCCGGGCCAAGGCGTGAATCTCGTCGACGATCACGGTCCGGGTTTCCTTCAGCATCGTTCTTCCTCCACGGGAAGTGAGAAGGATGAAGAGGGACTCGGGAGTGGTGACCAGGATGTGCGGAGGGGTGCGCGTCATTCGGGCGCGCTCCCGGGCCAGAGTGTCTCCGGTCCGGACCAGCGCTTGTATGGGGGAAAGATCCATGCCGCGGGAATTCCCCAACTGCTGAATCTGCTCCAAAGGCTCAAGCAGGTTCATGCGGATGTCGTTGGCCAGGGCCTTCAGCGGCGAGATGTACACGATCTGGGTGCTCTGGGAGAGTGCCTGACGGGTACTCTGACCGACGAGCCGGTCAATGGCGCAGAGAAAAGCGGCCAGCGTCTTCCCCGAGCCGGTGGGGGCGGCGATGAGGACGTTCTCTCCCCTCTGAATGGCGGGCCACCCGAGACTCTGAGGCTCGGTCGGCTCGCCGAACCGGTCTCGGAACCACTCCTGAACCACTGGTTGAAACTGGACCACTGATCTTTTCCTGAGCGTCGGCTTCCGCTTCGACCAATTCTAGGGATTGGGGGTGAAAGCCGCCATGAAGTTTGCCGGGAATCGCGTCATGTGGTCCATCCGGCTCTGCACGGGAAGGACACCCGGGTCATCCAATGCCCCGTCCATTTGGGACTCGACTTGAAGCCGGAAGGAGGGTGTGGAACTCTTGGTTTTGGACTGATGAGGGCATTGAAACCTGATCCTGGACCCGGAGGAACCCGGGTTCGAGGGTGCGATGCCCGTTTGCCCAGGGATCCGGTCCGATGAAGCCCCGTCGCTGGTTCGACCTGCCGCTCTATCTCGCCATTCGGGGATTCGTGGAGATCGTGGGGTTGTTGCCCCGGTTCATCGCCTATCCCCTCTGCCGAGGCATCGCCGTACTCGTCTATCTCGCCGACGCCAAACATCGACGCATCGGCATGATCAACCTGGGCATCGCGTTCCCCGCCAGCGACGAGGGCTGGCGCCGGCAGGTCCTGCTGGAAAGTTACCGCCAACAAGGTCTCCACGCCGTGGAGTTGAGTCGTCTGAATCGACGGCAGGCTCCAGAGATTCGCAGCCGGGTGAGCTATGAGCCGGGCCGGGGGCTGGAAAACTATCTGGAAGCCAAGAGCCGGACCGGATCGGTGATCTTCCTGACCGCCCATGTGAGTTGCTGGGAACTGCTCCCGGCGGCCCACGCACTCGCCGGACATCCCCTGAGCTTTGTGGTGCGCCCTCTCGACAATCCCTATCTGGATTCCTGGGTCACCCGAATCCGGAGCTGGCCCGGCAACCAGGTTCTGCCCAAGCGGCATTCCATGAGAGGGATATTGCGGGGGCTGTCCCAGGGAAGCGACGTGGGGCTGCTCATCGACCAGAACACTCAGCGGAAGGATGGAGTTTTCGTCCCCCTGTTCGGACGTTTGGCCAGCACCCATGCCGGAGTGGCGGTTCTGGCCTTGAGGACCTCCCACCCCGTGGTCCCCGGATTCATTTGCCCGGGCCGTCGGCGGGGCCACTACAGGATCCGATTCTATCCCGCCGTCGAGCTGGTCAGAACCGGGAATGACGAAGAGGACGCCCGGATCAACACCGCTCGTTTCAACCGGTATATCGAGGAGATGGTTCGGGAGTTTCCCCACTGCTGGCTCTGGGGGCACAGGCGTTTCCACACTGGGAACGGCGGTGTGGATCCCTACTCGGAGTCCGGCGACGGCCACGCTCCGCCTTCCGCTTAGAACGGCGCCGGGTGCGCAGAAAACGGTCCCGAGACGAGACCTGCCGATCCCCAATTGGAGGGAAGTGGCGCCGAAGGCGGATTTGCAAACCCGGCCGTTCGTCGTGGGGACTGTGGGACCGGGCTGATATACTGGCCGCCATTTTTCGATGGACTGAAGTTCAAGCAGGAGGAGACGGAATTGAGAGTTGGAATCAACGGTTTCGGGCGAATTGGCAGGAACGTGTTGCGGGCGGCGCTGGACCGGGAGACCCCGGTGGAGGTCGTGGCCATCAACGACATCACCAGCCCGCAGACGCTGGCGCACCTGTTGCGCTACGACTCGGTCTACGGCAGGTTGCAGGAAGACGTGGAAGTCAAGGGAGACACCATGGTCGTGGGCGGCCGGCCCATCCGGATTTTCTCCCAGCGCGACCCGGCCCAGATCCCATGGGGCGACGAAGGGGTCCGGTTGGTCATCGAGTCCACCGGCTTTTTCACCAAGAGGGAGCTGGCCGCGAAGCATCTGGGAGGCTCGGTGGACAAGGTGATCATCAGCGCGCCCGCCAAGGGTCCCGACGTCACCGTCTGTCTCGGGGTCAACGAGGAGGCCTACGACCCTGAGAATCACTCCATCATCTCCAACGCCAGTTGCACCACCAACTGCCTGGCCCCGGTGGCCAAGGTGCTCCACCAAAAATTCGGTCTGGCCAAGGGCCTGATGACCACCATTCACAGCTATACCAACGACCAGCAGATCCTGGATCTGCCCCATTCCGATCTGAGGCGTGCCCGGGCCGCGGCCGTGTCCATGATTCCCACCACCACCGGTGCCGCGCGTGCGGTCACCCTGGTGCTGCCGGATTTGAAGGGCCGCCTGGACGGTATCTCCATCCGGGTCCCGACTCACACCGTCTCATTGGTGGATCTCACGGCGACCCTGGAGACCGACGCGGATGCGGAAGAGGTGAAGGACGCCCTCCGCGAAGCCGCCGACGGAGAGCTGAAGGGGATCCTGGAGTACACGGAAGAAGAGTTGGTCTCCACCGACTTCAACCGGAATCCGGCGTCGGCCGTGGTGGATGGTCCCTTCACCAAGACCCTCTCCAACAATATGGTCAAGGTGCTGGCCTGGTACGACAACGAGTGGGGTTACTCCAACCGGGTCCTGGAATTGACCGAGTTGGTGGGTGGCAATTAGCCGACCTCGCCGGGAGGCGGCTTTGGAGCGGCTCTGTCGAGGCGAGTCCGGGTGTATCCGCAGAAGCGATCGATTCTAGATCTCGAGTTGGCGGGAAGATTGCTCTTCCTCCGAGTCGACTACAACGTGCCGATTCAGGCGGGAAAGGTCGTCGACGACACGCGGATCCGGGCCTCGATCCCGACCCTCAGGGTCGCCGTCGAAAAGGGCGCTAAAGTGGTGTTGGCGTCCCACCTGGGCCGACCCAGGGGTATGCGTGATCCGTCTCTGTCGCTGGAACCGGTATCCGGCTGTCTCTCGTCGCTCTTGGGAAGTTCGGTTCGTTTCGTCGCGGATTGCCTGGGCCCGCCGGTCCGGCGGGCCGCGAATTCTCTCGGCCCGGGAGAAATCCTGCTGCTGGAAAACCTGAGGTTCCATTCCGGGGAGGTGGAGAACGATCTTGATTTTGCCGGCCGTCTGGCGGCTTCCGCCGAGGAGTACGTCAACGACGCGTTCGGCACGGCCCATAGAACCCACGCCTCCACCGTCGGGGTGCCCACGATCCTGGGACACGGCGCCGCCGGACTCCTGATGGAAGAAGAACTCCGTCATCTGGAGCGGGTTCTTTCCGACCCCCGTCCTCCGGTGGTGGCCATATTGGGCGGGGCCAAGGTGTCGGGCAAGATCGGCGTGATCGAGAGCTTCCTGTCCTTGGCCGACACCATCTTGATGGGAGGGGGCATGGCCTTTACCTTTCTCAAGGCTCTCGGAATCGACGTGGGACGCTCGCTGGTGGAGGAATCTGGTCTGGAGACGGCCCGAAAGGCACTCCGGGACGCCGCCGCGTGCGGGACTCGGCTGGTGCTTCCCGAGGACGTCGTGGTTGCCCGCAGGTGCGCTCCTGGCCAGACGACTTGGACGGTCCCGGTGGAGTCGATTCCGCCCGACCGGATGGGGTTGGATATCGGACCCGGAACGCGCCGGCGCTTCGGCCAGGAGATCGAAAAGGCCGAAACCGTGATTTGGAACGGGCCACTCGGTGTTTTCGAAGTGGAGGAGTTTGCGGCCGGCACACTGGAGGTCGCCCGGTCGGTGGGGGCTTCCCCAGCCTTTTCGGTCGTCGGAGGCGGAGACTCGGCAGCCGCTGTCGGCCGGGCTCGGGTCCGGGATTCCATCGATCACGTATCGACCGGTGGAGGAGCTTCCCTGGACTATCTGGCCGGGAAGACCCTTCCCGGAGTTGCGGTTTTGACCGAGAGCAATTGAAGCCTGCGAAACTGTATTCAGCGGAGAGATAAATTGAGCCATCATAGAAAACCGATCATTGCCGCGAACTGGAAGATGTTCAAAACCGTCCCCGAGGCGAGGGAAACGGCGGTGCAGCTGAGAGTGCTCTTGGACGGCGGTCCCGCACTTCGCTCTTGCGAGGTGGTCGTTTGCCCACCGTTTACCGCGTTGGCGGCCGTCCACGAGGCCCTCTCCGGGTCCGGCATCCAGTTGGGAGGACAGAACCTCCACTGGGAGGACGAAGGCGCCTTCACCGGGGAGATCTCGGCCGGGATGCTCCTGGATTGTGGTTGCAGGTACGTCCTGTTGGGACACTCGGAACGGCGCCAATATTTCTTCGAAACGGATGAGGCCGTCTCTCGCAGGCTCAGGGCCGTTCTTTCCACGCCTCTGATCCCGATACTGTGCGTGGGGGAGTCTCTGACCCAGCGGGAAGCTGGACGGGCGGAAGAGGTCATCCAGGCACAGCTGTCGGGCGCGCTGGCAGGCGTGGAGGCCTCGCGTCTGGATGGCTTGGTGGTGGCCTACGAGCCGGTCTGGGCCATCGGCACGGGAATGACGGCGACTCCGGCCATCGCCGATCAGGTGCATGGGATGATCCGGGAGTGGTTGGCCCGGCGCTGTTCGGCGGAAATGGCGGCAACGGTGAGGATTCTCTACGGTGGGAGTGTCAAGCCCGCCAACGCGGGAGAACTCATGGCCCGGGAGAACATCGACGGCGCTCTGGTGGGCGGAGCCAGTCTTGATGCCGATTCTTTCACGCGGATTGTCGAGTTCAAATGAGTATAATGGGGCCACGGCCCGTTTTTCGGAGACCGGAGAAGACAGAGGTTCGCTGGATTTGGAATTGGCCGCCCGGCTTGGCTGGTGGCGGCCCGCGGAGGCATCGATAGATCAAAATGACCCTCATAACGATATTTCATGTGCTCGCCTGCATCATTTTGATTCTGGTCGTGCTCCTGCAGTCGGGCAAGGCTGGAGACTTGGCTTCCGCCTTCGGCGGGACAACCAGCCAGACGGCGTTCGGCGCCCGGTCGGCGGCGACGCTTCTCACCAAGGGGACCGCCATGTGTGCCGTGGTCTTCATGGTGACCTCATTGGGATTGGCGATCCTCTTTACGCAGGGGACGGAGTCCACGGTGATGGAGGACGTGCCGGTGACGGGAGAAGCGCCTGAAACCGCGGTTCCCGAGTCGCAAACGCCTTCGGAAACCCCGCCGGCCGAGGCGGTGCCGGAGGACCAGCGGTAGGTTCGTGCCGGAGTGGTGGAACTTGGCAGACACACCATCTTGAGGGGGTGGCGCCCGACAGGGTGTGCGGGTTCGAATCCCGCCTCCGGCACCACGCGACTTGAGAGCGTTCTCAACAGCTCGTGGCGGCTTTTACCACGGACTGTCAAGCAACGATCCGACCGTCGACTTCTGCGGGCGAATCTCTCATAGCCGGAATCTGCTGTTACCTTCTGCCCCGCCACCGTCCGCGCAATGTGCATGGAGTTCGGGTCTGCGGAGGTATCGCTCCTCGAGTCCGGCTCCAGCTTCGTTGACCGGAGTCGGACCGGCCTGGCACCGGGGAGGAGCCGCATCATGAAGACTGTCCGCCAGCTACTCCAAGGCAAAGGTTTCGACGTCTGGTCCGTAAGCCCGGGCACGTCCGTTTTGGATGCTCTCAAGCTCATGGCCGAAAAAAATATCGGAGCACTTCTGGTGCTGGAGTCGGGCCGGCTGGTGGGTATTTTCTCGGAGCGGGACTATGCCAGGAAGGTCATCCTCAAGGGCAAGGCCTCCCGCAGCACTCAAGTCCGGGAGATCATGATCCGGAAGGTGGTCTACGTCCGCCCCGAGCAGGGGATGGAGGAGTGTATGGGGCTCATGACCCAGAAACGAATCCGGCATCTTCCGGTGATGGAGGGGGGAGAACTGGTGGGAATGATCTCCATCGGCGACGTCGTCAAGTCCATCATCTCCGAGCAGGAATTCACCATACGTCAGCTGGAGCAATACATCTCCGGCGGCACGATCGACTGACCCGGGCCAGGAGCCGTCCCCGTGGAAGTGGTGTGGAAGGAGCGGATCCGGCGACGGTTGTTGCGGATTCCGCCACGACGGAACCCGGCCTCATCCAAAGCTCAGGCGGCCGTCCTCATGGGCCTTCTGGATTGCGGGGGAGAGCCCTCTTTCCTGCTGACCAAGCGAACCCGGGAAGTTGCGACCCACAAGGGGCAGATCTGCTTTCCGGGAGGTGTGGAGGAGGCTGGCGACCGCTCCCTCTGGCGGACCGCCCTGAGGGAGACCGGCGAGGAAGTCGGGATCGAGCCGGAGTTCGTGGAGTTGCTGGGCCGATTTCACGATTACCAGGCCGTCACCGACATCCATGTCGCCTGCTACGTAAGCTACCTGAAACCGGGATTCTCCTTGATTCCCAGTCCTGCGGAAGTGGAACGAGTCCTGCAAGTGCCCTACTCCTTCTTTCGCGACACCCGTCCCCGGGTGGAGACCCGGCATCGCGGAGGCCGTCCGATTCCGGTCTATTTTTTCGACTACCAGGGCGACTCCGTCTGGGGGTTGACCGCCCGCATGATCAAGGATCTGCTGGACGCGCTGGGAGACTGGCGGTAAATCCAAAAGGGACTGTCGGGACAACCACAGGTTTTCGCCTCTGGATGATCTCCCAAAAGGCAGGGCTGGCGGAACGCAGAGTAGATATCGGTCCCCCGCCCGTCAGACAACCGCCGTTGGGGAATGACGGGCTTTGAGCCGGCTCGCCAGATGGTCGACAATGAGCCTCGCCTGGGAGACGCCTTGCTGGATCAGGAACATGGAATTGGTCCCGTAGCTCTTGTTGCCCACGATGAAGAAGTCGGGCTCCGGGTTCCTCAGGAGGTCGAGGTCCGGGGCGGCCTGATCGCCGCAATCTCCCGATCCTCCCAGCAGGCTGGCCGCCAGCTTGATGGGACCCGACGTGGCATAACATTCCTGGACCTGAAGCTGCCGGTAAATGGAGTTGTCGGGTTCGAATCCCACGTGGGAGACGATCTCGTCCACCTCGATCTCCCGCCGCCTCCGGCCCCCGTTTCGAGTTCCGTCAACCACCACACGGAAAGGACCCTGTGTAGACCAGGACAAGATCTCGTCCACCATGGAGCCTCCCAGATACGACAGCCATGAAGGTGGATGTCGGACCAGTGAATTGGCCAGAGCGGCGATCTGGTCCCGGTAGGGAAAGGGATCGTCCCGGTACCGATCGTAAGGGACGGAATCGGGAGAGGAGTTGACCCAGAAAACCCGGGTGCGACGTGACGTCTCCGCCAGTTTGCGGAGGTCTTCCAGAGTCGTTGCCGCCGAGTAGCCCCCGCCCACCAGCAGCACTCGCCGATCGGCGAACCGGGGACGTTGATGCCCGTTCACGTCCACTAGTTGCCGGTGAAAATGATCCGGAGCGGCCTGTTGGGCCTCGCACTCTCCGGGGGCGGCGATGTTGCCGTTGCCCATGTACTGAGGACAGGAATAAACCCCCGAAGCGTCGACCACGGATCGGGATCGGTGGATCCAGCGACGTCCTTCTCGCTCTATCAGCAGTCTGAAGGGGTGAAGAGAACGCTCCGGCTTGCCCAGGAGGTCCTTTTTGCCCAATCCCTCCCGCCCCACCGATCGGACGACGGTCTCCTCCAAAATCCGTCCCGAGAGTTGAGGAATCCGGGCCAGCGGCTTCAGATATGCCTCGACCATTTCAGCACCGGTCGGGTAGCTGTCCGGTTGCGGAAGGGCAAGCTTCGGAAAGGCCGCCTTGATCAGGTTCAAGCCCCACTGCGAATGGTTCAATCGAAAGGGACTGAACAGTCGAACGTGACCCCACTGGGAGACGTGGTGTCCCACCGCTTCTTTCTCGAAGACGACGACGTTCAGACCGGCCAGAACGGCTCGACTGGCCGCTTCCAAGCCGATGGGACCGGCGCCGATGATGGCAAGATCGCTCGTAGCGGGAAGAGGGTTTCTCCTCAACTTTATGCCTTGCGGGTCAAAGTAGAACGTGGAGGAAGGATGGAGGTCACAAATGTTCCCCTTCCTGGGGGCTCCTCCTGCAAGGACGAAAGAGGGCGCCCACAAGGGGTGCCCCTACGCCCTGATGTTGAGTCCGGCAACGGCCACCACGCCCCCACGGTCCCGGATTCTCGCCGCAATTCGTTGTTTCCCAGAGTCTGCGCCGTAGGCTCCTAGAAGCCGTAGGCACCGAACAGCTCGTAGCTCTTGGGAATCCGTCCCAGAAAGAAGGCCGTGGCGACAAGATACCGGTTCCTGTCGGCGGCCGACGAAGCCTGGTGGCAGTCCGCCGCCACCTTGACCAGAAGGATGTCGTCTCCGCCGCAGACGTGTCCGTCGTTCTTCACGGCCAAATCCATCAGAGTCGTCGCCAAGCCGGCGCCGTTCTCGGAATTCCGGTCCAGAATGACTTTGGCTGCCGTGGCGGACGCATACGGATCCGAATGGCTGACCACGCTTCGAAGGACCTGGGTGGCATCGTCGGGAAGG
Source organism: Acidobacteriota bacterium (assembly GCA_965231825.1). GTDB lineage: Bacteria > Acidobacteriota > UBA6911 > RPQK01 > JAJDTT01 > JAJDTT01. The sequence goes on from OZ246889.1 coordinate 2,881,070, forward strand.
AGATGGCCGGGCAGCTGGTCCAGTAGCCGGTTCTGGCTGCCGTCGGAACTCTTCTTCGAGGCCTGGTGGATCAGGGCGGCTCCCAACAACAACGCAAAGGTCCGGCGGTGAGGCTCCACCAGATTTACCCAGTCTCGCAAGAGGTACACGAAGTTCAAGGCACGGGCCGGACCCGGCCAATGACCGGTCCGGGAGTTGGCCACGGCTTGGGCCGCGGCCAGGAGCAGAACGTCCCGAATGGCTTCCACGCCGGCGCCGGCTTGACTCAAAAGCGTCACGGAATCCAACGCTTCTTCCGTCGTTTCTCCGAAGAGACAGCTTTGTTCGAAATGGGAGCGAAGTTCCTCGGAGACGGTCCCACTGTTCTTCAGGGCAGCGGTCAGCGGATTGGCCTGCCAGTATTCCCGGACCTGGGCCGACAGCTGTTTCTCACCGGGGCCGGCCACCAGGTAATGGAGGGCAGGGAAGAGGATCGCTTCCAGGTTCTTCCACTGGAGCGACTGAGCCAGTTTCCAGGCTTGGAGCAGGTAGAGGAATTTGAATCCTCCATGAACCGTATCGGCCAGGGCGTAGGAGAGGCCCTGGACGCGGAAATAGTCCCGGTCCGAGGGGCTGGCGAGAAATCCCTTGGCCCATGCAAGAGAAGCGGGAACGTCGGCCGACTCGGCCGCGCTGGTGAAGTGGTGCCACCGCTTCTCCAGGCTTTCCTGGTTGCGGGCGTCGATCTTGTCCAGGTTCCACGGAGTCCGCTTCCGCTCCCTGGCGGCGCTCCATGTCTGCTGGATGTAGGGGCGCCACCCGGTTTCTTCAGGGAGAATGGTCTGGGCCTCGGTGGCCGCCATGATGCCAAAGAAGCCCCGGGGAACCGAATCGCCGTAGTAGTTTTCATACAGGCGTGTGGGAAGGTAGCCCGCCACCGCCTCCACGAAATCGGCGGGGGTCGGGAAATGTTTCTGAGCCTCCTTCATGCAGCCCGAAAACTCCTTTGGGCTCGACGCTTCCAGGAGGCGTTCCATGATTTCGGTCATCTTCGAAAAACTCCTTCGCGGGAAAAATGGTCGAGTCAGGAACCCGCTCCCGGCACCTCCGTGGTCGCCTCAGGGCCAAAATACGCGCCTCGAAGTGGGCAATTTCATGATACGAAATCACCCCGTCGATCACAACTTTTCCGGCCTTCCGGAGGGTGAAGTCCGGGCTGTTCCGAGCGCCTCGCGGCTTGTTGGGGAAGTGGGCCGTATTGTAGAATTTCGACCATGTCCAGGGTCAGAAAGACGGTCGCGGTGCAGGTGGGGGACGTCACGATCGGTGGCGATGCGCCCATCGTGGTCCAGTCCATGACCAATACGGATACCGCAGACGTGGGGGCCACGGTCCGTCAAGTGCGGGAGCTTGCAGCGGCCGGGTCCGAGTTGGTGCGGATCACCGTCAACAGCAACGCCGCGGCCCGGTCGGTCGGCGAAATCGTGCGCCGGCTGAGAGGGGAAGGGAACGATGTGCCCATCGTTGGAGATTTCCACTACAACGGCCATCTGCTCCTCAGCCATCATCCCGACTGTGCCCGTTCCCTGAGCAAGTTCCGAATCAACCCAGGCAACGTGGGGAAGGGCCGCTATCGCGACCAGAACTTCCGGCGGCTGATTCAGTTGGCGCTGGAATATGACAAGCCGGTTCGCATCGGAGTCAACTGGGGCTCCTTGGATCAGGATCTGCTGTCACGGCTCATGGAGGTCAACGCGGTCCGGGCCGAGCCCCGGGGCGCTGCCGCGGTGCTGGAAGAGGCCATCGTCGCTAGCGCCCTGGAATCGGCTGAACTGGCCCGGGAGTACGGTCTTCCCAAGAATCGCATTATTCTGAGCGCCAAGGTGTCCTCGGCGCCCGAGTTGATCCGGATTTATAGAGTTCTGGGACGGTCCTGCGATTACCCCCTGCATCTGGGGCTGACGGAAGCGGGGATGGGGAGCCGCGGGATCGTGGCCAGTTCGGCCGCCCTGGGCGTTCTGTTGCACGACGGAATCGGAGAGACCATCCGGGTGAGCCTGACTCCGCTGCCCGGCGCCAGCAGAAGCGAGGAAGTTCGTGTGGCCCAGCAGATTCTCCAATCCATGGGCCTTCGCAGCTTCGCCCCCCAGGTCAGTGCCTGTCCCGGCTGCGGCCGGACTACCAGCAGTTTTTTCCAGGAATTGGCGGAACGTATCGAACATCACCTGCGTCTTAGGATGGTGGACTGGAAGCAACTCTATCCGGGCGTCGAAGATCTCAAAGTGGCGGTCATGGGTTGCATCGTCAACGGCCCCGGGGAGTCCAAGCACGCGGATATCGGGATTTCGCTGCCGGGAAGCGGCGAAGAGCCGAAGGCGCCCGTCTACGTGGACGGAAGGCAATTCACGACGCTGCGGGGCGATGGGATCTCCGACCGGTTCATTCGGATTTTGGAAGACTATGTAACGGATCGGTACGGGGCCTCTCAAGAAGTTTCGAGGAGCGCCAGCCCGGGTCCGACCTAGCGTAATCGTGCCGGGAACCGCCACCGGCGGTTGCTGAAGATTCTTAATTCCCAGAGAAATTCCCAGGAGATTGGACGCAGATGATCGAGGCGGAGCATCTGACCAAACGATATGGCCTGCTGGCTGCCATCGAGGACGTGAGCTTCCAGGTTCGACAGGGAGAGATCCTCGGATTTCTGGGTCCCAACGGAGCCGGGAAGACCACCACCATGCGGATCCTGGCCGGCTTCTTCCCGGCGACACAGGGACGGGCCGTGGTGGCCGGATACGATGTCTTCGAGCAGCCGCTGGAGGCCAAGAGCCGGGTGGGATACCTGCCGGAGAACCCACCTCTGTACACCGAAATGACGGTGGACAGCTACCTCCGATTCGTGGCCACCATCAAGGGAGTCGCCAGCTCCGATACGCCGGACCGAATGGAAATCGTCAAGGAACGGTGCGGACTGTCGGGTCAGGGCGCACGCCTGATCAAGCACCTGTCCAAGGGTTACCGGCAACGGGTCGGATTGGCTCAGGCCCTGATCCACGACCCGGACGTTCTGATTCTGGACGAACCGACCATCGGTCTGGACCCCAAACAGATCATCGAGTTCCGGGAACTCATCGGCAGTCTTCGGGGTGAGCACACCATCATCCTCTCCACTCACATCCTGCCCGAAGTGAGCATGACCTGCGACCGGGTCATCATCATCAGCCGCGGACGCATCGTGGCCGTCGATTCTCCCCAGAACCTGACCAGCCGGATCCAGGGCGGGGAGCAGATCGACCTCACGGTGGGCGGCGACACCGGCCGTGTGAAGGAACTGCTGAACGCCGTTCCCCACGTGACGCGAGTGGCGGTCGAAGCGGCGGAGAATGGCCTTTCCTCCGTGCTGGTGGAGGCGGACGGTCAGGCCGAGGTCCGCCACGCGGTGGCCCGGCAGATGATCCACGGGGGGCTCGATCTCTATGAGTTGAAGGTCCGGTCCGTCAGCCTGGAGGATGTCTTCGTGGAGTTGACCACCGAGGAAGAAGCAGCGGAGGGAACCGGCCGGGAAGAAGACGAACCGGACACGCAGAGGGAGGCGGTATCGTGAGGAACTACTTCGCCATCGTCAGCAAGGAACTGTACAGTTTCTTCGTCAGTCCCATCGCCTATGTGGTGCTGGGTGTCTTCTTCGCGGTTTCGGGCTATTTCTTCTTCGGGATCACCACGTCCATCATCGAGAGGGTGCAGCAGATGGGATTTCAATCCCAGCAGTTCGGGTCCGCACCGCCCCCGGTGGACGTGTTCTCCGTGATCACGAGCAACATCTTCAGCATCATCAGCACCATTTTTCTGCTCCTCATGCCCCTGATCACCATGGGCGTCTTCGCGGAAGAAAAAAAACGCGGCACCGTCGAGCTGCTCTTCACCTCCCCCCTGACCCATCTGCAGCTGATTCTGGGCAAGTTCACGGCGGTCATGGTTTTCCTCCTGGTGATGCTGGTTCCCACCATTCTCAAATTGTGCCTCCTCTACTTCTACAGCGATCCCCTGCCGCCCTTGAGCCCGGTACTCAACGGATTCCTGGGAGCCTTCCTGCTGGGCGGATCACTGCTGAGTCTGGGGATCTTCGCGTCCTCGCTGACCGAGAGCCAGATCGTCGCCGGCATCCTCTCCTTCGGATTCATCATCATCCTGTGGGTCGTGGATTGGATGGCCGGAACCGGATCGACGCTGGGCAACGAGGTTCTGCGCTATCTCTCCATCATGAGCCATTACGAAGACTTCACGAAGGGAGTCCTGGACACGACCCACGTGTTCTTCTATCTGTCTCTGATCTTCATGGGACTCTTCCTGACTTCGGTTTCCCTGAACTCCCCGAAATGGAGGTCCTGAAGTGTTCAAGAAACTGATTCAGCCTCTGGTCTCGGTATTCGGCACCTCCGAGACCCTGATTTACGCCGGCGCGGGAGGCCTGATCGGCGGCTACTTCTACTATTCGGTCAACAATCTGTGGGACTGGAAAGCCCAGGCGGCGATCTATGGCGGCGCCGGCCTGCTGATTCTCTGGATCCTCCTGAACTTGCGGCAGCTGCAGTCCGCCTTGACCTCGCGCCGTGGCCGCCATGGCGCCACGGCGGGCGCTTCCACGGTGCTGGTGGTTGCCATCGTGTGCTTGCTGAGTTTCCTCAATTCCCGCCACAACCGGAGAATCGACCTGACGGAAAATCAGCTCTATTCCCTTTCCAACCAGAGCCGGAAGGTGGTCGAGTCCCTGGAAGGGGAGATCCAGGTTGTTGGTTTCTTCCAGGACGAGGTTCAGTCCAGAGTCTTCGAGGAGTTGATGCAGCAGTACCGATACGTCTCCGCCCGCGTCGACTACGAGGTCGTAGACCCGCAAAAAGAGCCGAGCCGCGCGGCCCGGTTCAACGTGGAACGCTTTGGCCAAGTCGCCGTGGCCGGTGGAGTCAAGACCGAGATCGTGGATGATTTTAACGAAGCCAGGATCACCAACGCCATCATCAAGGTGACCCGCGAGGGACAGAAGATCGTCTACTTCTTGACGGGGCACGGAGAGCGGAGTTTGGAGGAGGCCGGCCCTGACGGGTTGACCCAGGTCAAGGAGGCGATCGAGAGGCAGAACTACGTGGTCCGGAGCTACAACCTGGCGCAGGAGAATTCCCTGCCGGAGAATCCGGCGGTCCTGATTTCCGCCGGCCCCACGGTGAGCTTTCTCCCCAATGAAGTCAGACTCCTGAAGGAATACCTGGAGGGCGGAGGGAAGCTGTTTCTGATGCTGGATCCCCGGACCAGATTCTCCATGGATGATCTCTTGGGCGAGTACGGATTGGGTGTGGACGGGAACGTGGTGATCGACGCCAGCGGAGTGGGACAGCTCTTCGGCCTGGGCGTGGCCGCGCCCATCGTCTCCAGTTACGAGACCCACGCGATTACGGACGAACTGCGTGGCGTCATGACCTTTTTCCCCATGGCTCAGAGCGTGCAGGTGACCGACAGCTCGCTCGGGTACAACTCGTCCAAGCTCTTCTCCACGTCTGCCAGAAGTTGGGGAGAAACGGACCTGGAGGGCGACCAGGCGGCATTCGACGAGGACAAGGACATCCAGGGGCCGTTGGCTTTGGCCGCCGTGGCCGTTAAGACGGTTCAGCCCGGCGGTGAACCGGGAGACGAGCCGTCCTCCCACCATGGAGAAGGCGGGGACGAGGACAGGGCCGGGGAGACGGCGCCTGAACCGGCCCCCCAGGCCGGCGCCGAAGATGGTGGAGAGAGTGATTCCGAATCCCGCGAGTCGCGGATCGTCCTGGTGGGCGATTCCGATTTCGCCACCAATGCCTATTCCACCACCTCCGCCAACGGGGACTTCCTTCGGATGACCGTCAGCTGGCTGGCCGAAGATTCGGACCTGGTGGCGATCCAGTCCAGAGATCAGGAGAACCGCAGAGTCAATCTGACCCGGAGCGAATCGACCCTGATGTTCTGGGCCACCGTCATCCTTATGCCTCTCGTGACCCTGGTCTTGGGCATGGCGGTGTGGCTCAGGCGGAAATGAAGCTCGGCGGCGCCTGAGCCGCGCCCCGGTGTCCTCTCAGGGGTGGTTCCGGGTACGGAAACGGCTCCCGCCCAGTTTCCGGGTGATGACCATGAAAAAGATCGGCATCCTTTTCGCTGCATTCCTGGCTTTGGGCCTCTGGGTCTACTTCTACGAGATCGAAGGCGAGAAAACGCGCCAGGCGGCCAAGGAGCGGGAGGAGAGCCTTCTGCGCCTGGAACAGGACCAGATCAGTTCGGTCAGGATGGAACGGCCCGGTCAGGATCCGGTTCTCCTGGAGAAGATTGGCGAGGGTTGGGCCCTCAAGGCGCCGCTGGAGGCGCCCGCCGACAAGACCAGCGTCGACTCACTGGTTCGCGACCTGGGGACGGCACGCATCGACCGGACGTTTGAGGAAGTGGGCACGGGAGCCGAGGAGTATGGATTCGCTGAGCCCCGTCTCAAGCTGACGGTCGGGGCGGGTGACGAGAGCAAGGTCTTGAGCGTGGGCAACGACGACTTCACGGGAAGCAAGGTCTACGTCCAGGTCGAGGGGGAATCCCAGGTTCACGTGGTCTCGGATCGGCTCTTCACCGCGGCGGACAAGACGTTGATGGATTGGCGCGACAAGAAAGTGGTCTCCATGGAGCGGGACAAGATCGCGGCCATCGAGATCCTTCGCGCTTCGGAGAAGCTCCGGCTCAAGCAGGAAGACGGCCAATGGATGCTGGAATCGCCAGTGCGGGAAGCGGCCGACCAGAGTGCCGTAACCGGCCTCCTGTCCTCGCTGGAGTTCGCCGAGGCCAAGCAGTACGTCTCCGAGGAGAGTGACGATTTGAGGCGCTACGGATTGGAGAAACCGCAGTTGTCGGTCCGCTTCCAGGAGGAGGGTCGGGAAGATTGGGAGACCCTTGATCTGGGCAATGAATTCGAGGAAGCCGAGGACCAGTACCTGGCGCGCAATCCTGCCCGTTCTCCCGTCTTCAGCATTGGCAAGGAGGTCCGGGACAAGCTGGCACAGGATTTGTGGGAGTTTCGTGACAAGGACGTCATTGACGTCGATCAGGATGAGATTGCGGCAGTCGTCGTGAAGATTGGCGACCTGGAGGTCCATGCTCGCCGGGAAGATTACAAGTGGATCCTGGAAACGCCGGAGGAGCAGAAGGGTCAAGAGGCTCTGGCCTACAAGTTCTGGTACCCCATGGACGACATCAAGTTCGAGTCCATTGACGACGCGACAGCGAAGGCGGGGACGGATCTTCCGCAGGCTCAGGTCAGGGTCCGGATAGAGCTGAAGGACGGATCGATCCGGAACTTCCAGTTTGCCCAGCAGGGGAAGCGCTACGTGGCCCGAAAGATGGAATCGGGCCGCACCGGCGCCATCTCAAAGGAAGCTTTCGAAAAGATCCAGTTCAAGGTGGACGATATTGTTTAGACCCGGGACGACCAGGTTCATCCCGGCGCGCTCAACGGCGCCATTCGCGGCAGGCCTGGCCAAAATGGTTTCGGAATTGCCATGAACGTCGGTATCACCTGCTACCCGACCTACGGCGGAAGCGGCATCGTGGCGACGGAGTTGTCCCAGTGTCTGGCCCAGAGGGGGCACCAGGTTCACATCATCAGTTCGTCCATGCCCAGCCGACTGCTGGAGTTGGGGGAACGCATCTTCTTCCATGAAGTGGAAGCGATGGCCTACCCCCTTTTCGAATACGTTCCCTACGACCTGGCGCTGGCCACCAAGATGGTAGAGGTGATCAAGCGGGAGAATCTGGATCTGCTGCACGTGCACTACGCAATTCCCCACGCCATCAGCGGCTACCTGGCCCGGGAGATGATTCATCCCCGCTGGGTTCCGGTGATCACGACGCTCCACGGTACCGACATCACACTCGTGGGCCGGGACCATTCCTATCTGCCCGTCACCCAGTTCGGACTTCGTCAGAGCGACGGGGTCACTGCAGTGAGCCGCTTCCTCAAGGAGGCAACGCTCCGGGAATTCTGCAGCGAGTGCGATATCCGGGTGATTCCCAACTTCGTGGACGTCGACCGCATGCAGCGACGCTTTTCGTCCGAGATTCATCACCGGTTTGCCCCCAACGGCGAGAAGATCCTGGTCCACCTGTCCAATTTCCGGCCGGTCAAACGGGTGGACGACGTCGTCCGCGTCTTGCACCGGGTGCGGCAGCAGATCCCGGCTGTCCTGCTCATGATCGGCGACGGTGTCGAGCGATCCAACGCCCAATACCTCGCCAGCGAGCTCGGCCTCGGAGACTCGGTCTTCTTCGTCGGCATGGTGGACGCCATCGAAAACTACCTTTCGGTCTGCGACCTCATGCTGCTGCCCAGCGAGACCGAGAGTTTCGGGCTGGCGGCACTGGAGGCCATGGCCTGCGGAGTTCCGGTCGTGGCCACGCGCGTGGGCGGGGTCCCGGAGTTGATCCAGGAAGAGAAAACCGGCCTTCTCTATCCGGTGGGTGACGTGGACGGCATGGCCCGGGGAGCCGTGAGCCTTCTCGAGGAGGGTCGGCTTCAAAGGCTCAGGATCCACTGCCGGGCGCGGGCCCAGAACTATTCAGCCGAGCAGGTTGCGCCTCTCTACGAAGCCTTCTACCGGGAGACGATCGAACGCGGTTTCCGGTCCCCACGCCCCAGCTGGAAATCCGGGAAGATCGGCGTCACGCGCTGACGGGCGGCATCGCCGCCAAGTTATTGGCGACCCCCTTCGTCTGGCCGGACACTCCGGGATTGGGTGTTTCCCGGACAAGTCTCCGGCTCGACGCCGGTACGAGATTTGAACAAACGAAACTCTTACTGCCGGGCCAGAAGGCCGCAGATCTGGTCGATGCCGCGTCGGGCATTGTAGTGGCCGAAGCGGTGGTCGTTGACCAGGATGGAAAAAGCCAACAGTTCCGAGGATCGGGACTGGACGTAGCCGCCCAGGGTGATGGCGTTGGAAAGAGTGCCGGTCTTGGCAAAGACACGGTTGGCTGCGGGCGTTCCCCCCATCCGCCCGCGGAGCGTGCCGTTTCTGCCGGCAACGGGCAAGCTCCCCAGGAAGAAGGGGAAGAAGGACTTTCCCGCGACGTGTTGAAGTAACATCGATTGGGCCCGGGGTGTGATCAGGTTCTGCTCAGAGAGCCCGGACCCGTCCTGAAGGTCGGTGAGGCGCAACGGGACTCCCGCTTCCCGAAGCAGCTCATAAACCACCTCCAGTCCACCCGAATCGCTACCTTGGCCCTTGACGACGGCGCCCAGGGTCCGGAGCAGAATCTCGGCATAGAGATTGTGACTCTCCCGATTGACCCGAAAGATGATCTCGATCAGAGGCGGGGACTCGTGGACGTAGATGACCTGTGTCTCCACGCCGTCTGAGGGTTTGGCGTGACGGGAGCGGACCGAGCCTCCGACACGAATGCCCCGCTTGCGAAGACGGTCCCGCAAGAGTGTTGCCGTATACAGGGCGGGATCCTCCATCGTGATCCGGCGAGTCCAGCCCGGACTGTTGACGGGGATTTGGCCACCGATGACCGCCTTGTGGCTTCCCAGGGATCGGTAGAAGTATCCGGTGGCTTGCGGACCGTCCGCGACGGTCGTGCCCATGTTGACCAGTTGAAAAAGGGAGTTGGACGGGTAGCTGGCAAGACGGATCGGCTGTCCGGTCCGCCTGCCGGGGCGGGCCACCAGGTTCAGGAGATTGTCATGGAAGGAAAGGGCTGAGACTCGAGGGGCGTAGTGGTATTCCAGGTCCTTCTTGTTCCATCCTCGTCCGTGGGGTGCATAGGAAAAGAAGGAGTCGTCACCGACCACGTCCCCTTGGATCAGCCGGATGCCGGCCCGTTTCACCTCCCGGACCATGTTGTCCAGATGTTGGAAAATGGGCCCGGAATCCAGATTGTTGGCCAAGCCCGGATCTCCTCCTCCGATCAGGACCAGGTCTCCGGTCAGAACTCCGTTCTCCTGAAGTTGTCCCTCGTAGCCGAGGCGGGTTTCGAATCGGAAATTGGGCCCGAGACGGTCAAGAATCGCCGCCGTCGTGAAGACCTTCACGTTGCTGGCCGGAATGAAGTACTTCAGGGGATTCCGGGAATAGAGAACGGCTCCCCCGTCGACGTAGCGCACGTCGACTCCCCACGAGGCCCGGCGGTACCGTTTGCTGTTCAGAAGGGCGTCGATCTTCCTCGCCAGGTCGGGATCGGGCCAGCGGGGGCTTTCCGCAATCTCCGGCTGAGAACCTGGGGCGGCCAAGGGCGGGTCGGCATCCGCTTCAACTGCAGCGGGCGCTGTCTGGGGGGGTGGCGCCGGCGCCAAGCCGGTCCCGATCCAGAGGAAGAAACCGATGCAGATCGCCGCCAATGGTCCCAGGACTCCGAACCGGGCGGGGCGGATTCGCCAGCCGTCTGACCGGCGATGGCTATTCCGCTTGGCGAGAATCCGCCAGTTCCGTGAAACGTCGGCCATCAGCGCTCTGATCAGCAGTGGTGTGTCCTCATGGGGCTTCGGCGACCCCGAGTTCAACTGACGACGTGCCCCATCCGGCTCCATCGGGTTCGGGTCACGAAAAAGACGATCCGCTCCAGGTAAAGGCCCAGCATGTCGGGAATCGAGGTCTTCAGATAGGCATCCGACGCGTCCTCGTATGACCAGAAGACGACGAGAGGTCTCCCCACGATATGGCTTCGGGGCAGAAATCCAAAGTAGCGGCTATCCGCGCTGTCGTCCCGGTTGTCCCCCATGACGAAGTAGCTGTCGTCCGGAATCGTGATGGGGTTCGTATTGTCTCGGCGGTTGCCCCGATGTGGGTTGCGGGGATAGTTTCGCCCTTCGTCGAGTGCGGAATCGCGGTGCACCTTGTAGGGCTCATCCAGCGGCGACCCGTTGATATGGACCGTTCCTCCGCGAATCTCCAAATCTTCACCAGGCAACCCGATGGCGCGTTTCACGTACAGGACATCCGGATTGTTGGGGAACTTGAAGACCACGATGTCTCCCCGTTGGATATCGCGCTCGGGAGCGAGCGGGATTCCCGGCTTGTAACCGTTGCGAAAACTGAATTTGTCGATCAGTAGCCGGTCTCCGACCAGGATGGTGGGCTCCATGGACGGTGTGGGGACCGTCATCGGATGGACCACGAAAGTAGTGACGAAGAGCGCGAAGATGGTGCAGACGACGGTGGTGACGAAGTACTCCCGCAAAGTGTTCTCCTGCTTGGCGGGCGTTTCCTGATCGTCTGTCTTGCTCATCGTGCTGCGGCCGATACGGGTCACGACCTGGTGCGCCGGGATGCTCTGCGGATTCGTCCACGGTCATGCGGCCCGAATGCGAACCCTGGCAAGTTCCGAAAAACGCCGCCGAGTATACCAGCCGATGGTGATGGCCGCACGGCACCTCGTCGGCACAGGATCCAGGACGACTTCATTTTCCGATCTTCCAGTGCGGCGGATTCGGCGTGCGCGTCGCTGTGCAATAGTGTGCGACCCGCGTCCGGTCCGGGCAAAGTCGAAGCAGTTCGGCAGGACTTTGCCCCGTAATCGGGTCTCGGAAGCAGGGCAGGATCTCATTCAAGGGGAACAGAACGAATTTTCGGCTCCGCAGTCTGGGATGGGGGATCTGGAGGTGCCGCTGTCGGACGATCTCCTGCCTGAAATAGAGGATGTCGATGTCGATGTTGCGCGATCCCTTGGGATCCTCGCGTGAACGGCCGAGAGAGGCCTCGACGTCCAGACAGATGGCCAGCAGTTCCGCGGAGGACCGGCGGGTTTGGACTTGGCAAACCAGATTCAGGAAGAGGCCCTGGCCTACGACTCCCACCGGTTCGGTCTCGTAAACCGAAGAACAGAGCACCGGTTCCACTCCCCGTTCATGCAATTGGTTCAGGGCACGCGCCAGGTAGTCCTCCCGGCAGCCCAAATTGGACCCGAGCGAGAGTAGGATTGCGGTTCCGGCAGATGAACCCGTCAGAAAACGCTCCGGGGCTGTTTGATGGTCCCAATGGTTCCGATTCCCTTGAGGTAAAAGGAAAACCGGATCTGGTTCTCCTGGCGCACTCCCACGTTGAACCCCACGAAATCAAGAGACACGCCACAGCAGTCCCAGAAATAGTTGAGGCGGGTGCGGTAGTTCAGGAATCGGGCGGAGTGGACGTCATACCTGAGGGTGCTGGACAAGGATGCGCCTCGGCCCAGGCGCCCCAAGGCGATCTGACCCTGGACCTGGTTGGTCTGGATCGTGCCGGGCTCCAACTCCCGAGTCACGAAGTAGGCAGTGCCCAGCAGGATTCGCTCGCTGTGGACGAATCCCATGACCGCGACGTTTCTGACGCGATGAAAGTCGGGATCGTAGTCTGCGCGGACATCGAAGTTGACACGGGGTTCCGGCGTGACGCGTGCCACGGCCGTGACTGGAGAATAACCTCTGCGCAGACCTCCGAAGGGAAAGCCGGTGAGGGAGTGGAACGAAAGAAACTGGTTGACGGCGCCGGCTCGGAAGGCGCCGCCGAAGTCGGGGTCGAGAAAGTGCTTCTGGACCAGCTTGAACGCCATCAATTCCCGCGTCTGGGAGCCGTGGGGCGTCTGGCGTTTGACGAAGAAGCGATTGAAGAGTCCGTACTCGACTTCATTCGTATCGGTGATGGAATCCAGATGGTCGAAACGCAGGAGCCGATCGAACTGATCGATGCCGGTCCGGTACTGATAACGGAACGTCGGTTCGATCAGGTGCTTCATGGATCCGCCCCGCGAGGCGTCGCCGTAGATCCGCGAGAGGCCCCATCCCTTCAGATCCAGTGTCAGTTCGGCATATCGGCGCGAGAAGCCCTCTTCACTGAATCCCTCGGGCGAGTCGCCGTCGTCGGACTCGGCCAGACTGTTCCCATAGTAGGTCTCCCGTAGAGCCAGCCTCGGGGTCAGTCGCAGGCCCTGGGCCAGAGGAATGGACGTATAGATTTGGGGAAAGAAGTCCAGGCGTTGGGTCAGGCTTGATGTCTCGAGCAGCGAATCGCGCCGCGTGAGCCCCTCGGCCGAGGTGTCCAGATCCAAATAAATGGGAATCCCGCTAAATCTATGGCCGCTCAGTCGGAACTGGGCGCCTGGAGCGCTCTGCACGACGACGTTCCCCTTCGGAAAGAGAGTCTCTTCCCGGGAAAAGGAGACGTTGAGGCTCCTGGCTCCTTGGTTCCGGGTCAAAAAGAGGGTGGAGCTTTCGGTGGGCCGGGTGGCGGTGAAGAAGTTGTCGGAGAACACCTGCCGAAATGTGAAATTGGAGACGAAGTTGAAATCGGCCACCGCCCGGTAGCCGTTTCCGAACCTGGTCTCGCCCTGGCCGTTGAGGCTGGCGCCTCCCTGGTCCAGGCTGTCTTTGATCAAGTACCCGTCCAACTCCAGAGAACTGGTCTGGTTGGGCCGGGTCCGGAGGGCGAAGCCGTGGCCGAATCCACGCTTCGAGTAATAGTCCTCATGGAAGATCATGTCAGTGCTCCGGCCCAGCACCAGATAGACCGACTGGCTCAGACGTCTGCCCTTGTTGTTGGAGGCGCCGGTGCTGGGAAGCAGGAATCCGCTGGAGCGCTCCTTCTTCTCGGTGGGAATCGACATGAAGGGGAAATAGAACACCGGGATGTTCTTGATCTTGAAGAAGGCATGGTGAATCCGAGCCCTCTCCCCACTCTTGATGGTCCCCTTCTTGACGGTGAAGCTCCACTTGGGAACGGCTTCCTGACAGGCGGTCAGAAAGCCATTTCGCGCTTCATAGCTGTCGGGACCGGTCTTGAAAAGGGTCTGGGCCTGGACCAGGATGTTCCTGTCGGTGGAACCCTCCACTTGCCTCAGAATCCCTGTCTGCGTCTCCAGGTTCAGTTCACCGTCGGTGCCCTTGAGCCGGAGGTCACCCCGGTTCATTTCGAAACTCTCCAGGATCAGGAGCTGGCCCGTGCGGGAGTCGTAGGTCATCCTCCCGGCTTTGATGGTGCCGTCCTGGTGGGTAATGACGACTTGCCCTTCGGCGACCCAGAGATCCTTCGACTCCCGGGCGAGCCGGTCGGCCTCGATGGTGACGGTGCCGCTCTCGGACACCAGTTCGACCCTTGCCCGATCCTGGGATTGTTCCATGGCCGGGAGGGCCAGCAGCAGTAGGATTCCCACAGCAGACACGGGTCAAAGATAGTAGCAGAATTGCTCCGCCGTCCATTCCCGAACCCGGTTCCCGTCGTCTGACCCCAGCCTGGAACGGCCCCGAGACGGTGTGCTAACCTTTGCCTCAACATGGCAGAGAAGAAGGATCCGGGAAATCGGGAGAGATGGCCCTCCTACAGCATGGTCGAGTCCCGGATGCGGAAGATCTACTTCAAGTTCTACCAGGAGACCTACAAGTCTTCTCCCATCGACCGCAAGCAGAAGGAACTGATCGCCATCGCCGCGTCCCTGGGATTCAAATGCGAGGGTTGTCTGGACGGTCATCTCAGGAAGGCGCTCAAGTACGGCGCCACGCCGGAAGAGATCAGCGAGACCATTTCCATTGCCATGGGTGTCGCCGCCGCATCCGTCGTGGACCAGACGGACCAAGCCGCGGAGCGCTTGCAGGTGAAGCACTTCGATTAGTTCCTTGATCCCAGATTCCTGTGCAAGTGGACGAAGGATATCGGGTAGGGGCGCCTCTCGTGGGCGCCCTCTTCGGAAGAGCGATTCTACGACTGCCAAGTCGCCGTTTCGGGACTTCTGATGGGCCTGAGTTCTGGCTTGACTTGAACCGCCAACCACAAGCCGGCCGGCACCGGAATCGTGGCGCCGCGATTCGCAGCCGCCAACCCTGAAGTCAATGGCTTCAAGCAAAAGTAGTTTATCGAAGAGTCCTTGGGCGGAGCATCGGAAACGCCTGGTGGACTGGGTGCGTCTCCAGTTGATCGGTCCGGCACATGGCGACCGACTGCAGGGGTCGCCTCTCGAGCGGTATCCCACGGGCGTTCTACACCCCGTGGAACCGGGATACTCGGGCCTCGATCCTGCGATTCCGGAGGACGACGAGGAGCATGAGACCTCTGTCGGCGATGGTGAGGCCGCCGAAAGGAATCTGGCGAAACCGGTTCGGCAAAGGCGTTACGTACCCCCCTCCTCCGTCAGTTTCTCGTTCTTTGTTCGCTCGGCCGGCGACCTGAGTCTGCGCGTCACGGCTTCTGCCGCCACTTACGAACGGACGGGTGAAAGGGATTCCCAAGGACGATTCCTGAAGCACGAATACAGGCGCAAGTCTCTTGAATGCGCCCTGGAATGGCCCGGGGGCGACCCTGCGCTGCCCGAAGACGTGCTCCTTGAAGTACGCGAGCGCGCACACGGAGACGGACGCATCCTCACCGTGGTTTTCGCCAATCGCCGGGAGCCGGCCCGGATCGGAGAGGACCGCGACGGGCGCTGCCTGTTCGAGGCGAGTCTGGAATGCGAGATCCTGAAAGGTGAGTTGGCCGAATACCCGCGCGTGGACCCCAGTCTGCTCACTGAAGAGGAGCGGGAACTCGAACTCCAATATCGGCACAAACGCATCTATGCGGTGGGCCACGGGGCGGCGGTGAACTGGTCCGTAAAACCGGAGAGACCCTCCAGGATCTGGGCCGAATTCATGCCGGAGGTGGATGTGCCCCTGGTGACGGTCCAGGCCCGGGATGTGGATGAAGAGGTTCTGGTTTTGCAGGACCTTGCCGGAGCGCCCTGGGACATGGTCCTCGACCGGCTCGACGCTTTCGTGGATGGCTACCAGCGATGGATCAGGGAACAGAGGAGGGGCTCCGGAGGGTTGGGAACTACCGTGGAGCGGGAAACGGCGGCGCGGATCTGCCGGCGGATGGACACGGCGCGGGAGCGCATGCGCCGGGGTGTGCTGCTGCTCCGGGCCGATGCCGGAGCGAGGTTCGCATTCCGGCAGGCCAATCGGGCGATGCTGGCGCAGATGCGGCAACAGGATCGCAACCGGAATGAGAGGAATCGGGACGAACCGAGGGACTCGCGGGAGTACCGGTGGCGGCCGTTCCAGCTCGCCTTTATGCTGGCCGTCATCGAGTCGTCCGTCCGGGAGGAGGACGACTTCCGCAGCGTGCTGGACCTGATCTGGTTTCCCACGGGCGGCGGGAAGACGGAGGCCTACCTGGGCCTGGTCGCGTTTCTGATCGTGTGGAGGCGCTTGCAACACGGGACGTTGGGCAGCGGTACGGTGGTTCTGATGCGCTACACCCTGCGTTTGCTGACGCGGCAGCAGTTCGAGCGCGCGACCCGTATCATCTGCGCCCTGGAGCTATTGCGCCGAAAGCATCCGGCACGGCTTGGCGATGAGCCGATCACCGTCGGCATGTGGGTCGGCCGCGCGGCCAGTCCGAATACCTGCCTGCAGGCGAAGGATTGCGTGAAGGAACTGGCGGCGGGCGATGAGGACGCCGGCCACCAACTCGTGCTGAGGACGTGTCCGTGGTGCAATCGGGAGTTCGAGGCGCCTGGGAGCTACCGGGCGACGCTCGAGTCGTTCGCGTTCCTGTGCCGGAATCCCGAGTGTGAATTCGGTCCGGATGGCGACTCGGACGAGCCGACCCCGCTGCCCTGCAACGTCGTTGACGAGGCCTTGTATCAACGTCCGCCAACGCTCCTGATCGCCACCATCGACAAGTTCGCCCGCTTGGCCTGGGAGGAACGGTCTTCAGTCTTCCTCGGCAGACGGCCGCCCGGAAGCCGCTTCCCCCGCCGCCCTCCGGAACTGGTGATCCAGGACGAGCTCCACCTCATCGCCGGACCGCTCGGGTCCGTGGCCGGCCTCTACGAAGCGGGGTTGGAGACAGTGCTCGAGCAACGCGGCGTGCGTCCCAAGTACGTGGCGTCGACGGCCACCATCCGCATGGCTCGGGAGCAGGTGAGACGGCTGTACGGGCGAGAACTCGCCGTGTTTCCGCCGCCGGGCCTCTCGGCGGATGATTCGTGGTTTGCGCGGACGGATCCATCGAGGCCGGGCCGACTCTATGTCGGATACTTGGCGCCGGCGCTGGATCAGAGGCGCTGCCTGGCGCCGTTGGCGGCGGCCCTGCTGCACGCGCCGTTGGCCGTGTTTCAGGATCAGCAGGACCGGGACGATCTGTTGGAGGCCTGGTGGACCCAGGTGATCTATCATGGCAGCCTGCGCGGCGTCGGCATCAGCCACAACGCCTTCGCGACCTCGGTGCGCGACTTGGTGCGGCGTCTCGACCGGGAGCTCATTCAGGCGGTCCGGGACGGCGCCGGGTCCGACGGTGAGTCGATGGCCGACTTTGTGAGGACCGATGCGGGAGGGGCGGCCGAGTTGCGGCAGAACGTGGTGCAGCTCACCAGCTTCTCGCCGCCGCAACGGAATGCCCGGACCTTCGATCAGTTGCATCTCCGCCGGGGCGAGCCGGACTGCCTGGACGCAGTGCTGGCCACGAACATGATCTCGGTGGGCGTGGATGTCGACCGATTGGCGGCGATGGTCATCAACGGCCAGCCGCTCACCACCGCCGAGTACGTCCAGGCCAGCAGCAGAATCGGCCGCGCCGCCGTCCCGGGCCTCGTTTTCGCCAACTATTACCGCCACCAGGCACGCAGTCTCTCCCACTACGAGAACTTCCGTCCCTACCACGAATCCTTCTACCGGTTCGTGGAGCCGACCAGCGTGACGCCGTTCACCTACCAGGTCCGCACCCGCGCCCTGCATGCCGCCCTGGTGACCGCTCTGCGCCACGGGGGCGACGCCTTGAGTCGGAACCAGGACGCCGGCGCATTCGACGCGAACGACGACCGGGTGAGGGCGGTGATCCGACGATTGAAGAACCGGTGCCGGGAAGCCGACGAGGCTCGGAGCGAGATCACGGGCCGCCACCTCGACCGGCTCGCCGAACGGTGGCACCAGGAAGCGCGGCGTTGTGAGCGGCAGAGGCGGCGGCTGAGCTACCAGGCGAACGATCGATCCGCCGACGGCCTGTTGCGCCAATTCGACGACCCGCCTTCCCGGGGGCTGTGGCGGACGCTGAACTCCATGCGCAACGTCGAGGAAACGGGAGTGTTGCAACGCGATGACTGACGAAGCCATGCCGGTGCGGCTTTCACACCTGCTGCGGCACTGTTCCGTAGGCGCGGTGGTCCGGGGGCCGGATCACCTGGTGACGGTGAAGGACACGACTTTCTGGAAGGGCAGCGACGAACAGGGGATTCGCCATGTCGAGCGGGTGCGCCGCGCCCTGAAGATCAACAAGGCCCTGCGCACGCCGCCGAAGGCGAAGGTGGAGAACAACGGCCGGGTTTCCGGACACCCCATACCGGCCATGCGTTTTCCGGGCTGGACGCGGTGCTCCAGGTGCGGCCTGCTGCATCATCGCCCGTGGCGGCGCGCCCGAACGGACCGGACCGAGTCACGCGGCGAGGTGCAGATCGACCCGTCCCACTGCTCGGGTTCGGCGCCGCGTCGCGGGATGGGTGGCGACGTTCCGGTCTGCGGCGGCAAGCTGGAACAGGTCCCCTGGGTGCTGGCTCACGAACACGGATACCTGGCGGAGGTGCCCAGGCATGCTCTGGCGCACTCCGAGCCGAGGAACTCGGCTCAACGAGCGTGTCGTGCGGATTGGGTTAGTCCGTACCTGGAGATTCAACCTGGCGATCGGGGGTACCGGGTTCTTTGTAGGAGTTGCCGTGCCTCCGGCCCCATCGAGTCACGCTTTCCCTATTACGACCACGAATGGCAGCAGCCGTGGCTCCGCAAGCCCCCCGAGAACAGGCCGGAGGGACTGGCCTGGATCCTGGAGATCAGCGACGTTCGCGTCCACTCGCCGGAGACCCGGACCGCGTTGGTCATCCCCCCCGAATCCCGTATCCGCAGGGGAACCGTGGTGGACCGGCTCTACAGCAGCACGGACAGGCAGGAGGAGATCCGGGAGTGCCGGACCGGCCTGCAGCGAAGGACGACTCTCAGGCGAATTGCCGCCGAGTGGGGTTGCGCCATCGATGAGGTCGAAGAGGCGCTCAAGGAGATCGACTGTGGATACCCGCTCTTCGGGAGATCCGTCGGCGATGGAGATCTGCTCGGCAGCGAGTACCGGGCGCTGATCGGGGAGATTCCGGACCTGCAAGAGGACGAGGACTTCGTCACCGAGCATCACACGCGGGCCTGGTCCGATCTCGGAGTGAAGCTGCAGGGATCCGCCACCCGGCTGATCGCCGCCGTGGACCGGCTGGTCGCCGTCAACCGACTCAAGGAAATCCTGGTGCTCGATGGGTTCCGGCGTCTCGAAGGCCGAATAACACCGCCGGATCTCACCGGGACAGCCGACTGGCTGCCGGCACTGGAGCTCTACGGAGAGGGGATCTTCTTCACCTTGCGCGAGTCGTTTCTGAGGCGATGGGAGGCGGACCGGCAGGTTCGGACCCGCACCCGGATATTTCTCGACCGCTTCAATGGGTCGGGCGTCCGTTCACCGATGGGACCTCCAACGGTTTCTCCCCGCTTCCTGGTTCTGCACACGCTGGCTCACCTGATAATCCGGGATTTGGAGACAAGGGCCGGATATCCTGCCGCGTCGTTGCGGGAACGCATCTATTGCCAGAGCGGGGGCGCCGCGGACTCCGGGTCGATGGCGGGAGTCCTGATCTATGTCGCCGTGCCGGACACGGAAGGTTCCCTGGGCGGCCTGATGAGTCAGGCGGAGCCGAGCCGGTTTCTCCGACTGTTGAGCTCGGCGGTCGAGGCGGCCGAATGGTGCTCGCTGGATCCGGTCTGCGCCCGGCAGGAAGGTCACGGCCCCGATCTCCTGAACCGTGCCGCCTGCCATGCTTGCGCCCTGCTTCCGGAGACGAGTTGCGCCTTCGGCAACGTGCTGCTGGATCGCGCCTTCGTCACGGAAGTCGCCGGCGGCATTCCGGGTCTGTTCGACATCGTGCAAGGTCCGGCACAGCGGGGCTGACATGGCGAAGCGCCGGTTCGAGTTGCCGGGTATCCAGGACCTGAGCAAGCAACAGGAAGCGGCTCTGGCTCTGCCCAAGGATGGCCAGCATTTGATCGTCGGCGGTCCCGGGACCGGGAAGACGGTGTTGGGGCTGATCCGGGTCCTGCGCCACGCCAGGGATGGTGACCCTCATGTTTTCCTGGTCCACAATCATCTGCTCCACCGTTGGAGCGTCGAACTCTCCGGCGAGACGCTGTCGAGCACCACTTGGATAAAGTGGTTTGGCCGGAAGATCTGGAAAATTACCGGACAACTGCTGCCGACGAAGGGTGCCGAACCCTCCAGTGGTTTCAGATCCATCGATTGGGACGGTGTTTGGGCGTTGGTGAAACGTGTTGGACCAGTCAGAAATGCCCCGTACCTGGTGATCGACGAAGGCCAGGATATGCCGCCCGAATTCTACCGGACGCTGGTTCGGCTGGGCTTCGAGCGTCTGTTCGTCGCGGCAGATCAGAATCAGCGGATCACGGATGCCCACAGCAGTCGCAAGGACATCGAAACGGAGTTGGGCATCGAAACGAAGGATGTCGTCGAATTGACCGACAACTACCGCAACAGTGCGCCGGTGGCGAGGCTGGCCCGCGTGTTCTACACGGATGATCCCGCCAGCCCACGGCCGGTGCTGCCCGAGCGCCGGGGAGTTCCCGCATCGATCGTCCACTATCCGCCGGAGCGCTTTGCGGAGATCTGCCAGCGGATCGTGCGGCTCGTCGATCGCGACCCCACGACGTTGGTCGGCGTGCTGGCTCCGAATAACGATGTCCGTCAGCGCTTTCTCGACGGGTTGTGCGCCGTGGAACGAGATGCTCTGGACCATGATCCTCCTGTCATCGAAACCTTTCACGGAGACCATCGGCCCGATGTCCGTTTCGATGAAGGCGGCATCCTGGTCATCAACTGCCAAGCCTGCAAGGGCCTGGAATTCGACGTCGCCGTGCTGGCCGACATCGACCGGCACTACTATCGGCCTGACGATCGGGAGGCGGCGATGAAGCTCTTTTACGTCATGGTGGCCCGGGCGCGGGAGCAGGTGGTCCTGCTCCGCCGGAGCGGCGTGGAAAGTCGAATCGAGGAGATATTGCCCCGGGATCGCGAAGTCCTTCGGAAGACGCATCTGAGAGGGAGGCAGGTGAGTTGAGGACTCAGGGAACTCTGTTGAGCGGAATGGGCCGAGCGTCTGAGAAACTCAACAAGAGGCAGGCTCCGACGGCAGGGTACCTGGTCACCAATCACCTGAATCTGATGTATATGCTGGGGGCGGGCCTCGTTGTGCCACGCTCGGGGTTCGGTGCCAAGTACTATCGGGATACGCTCGATTGTTGCCCGGGCTGGATCCCGTTGTTCACGGGCAGGCCAAGCCGCGAAGCCGTCGACTGCTCCCTGGTCGAGGCGAAACACCTGAAACCGTGCATTGTGAGGATTTCCCTGAAGCAGTTCTCCGGCCGGGTGTTGTCGCTCGAGTCGGACGGTCTTCAGGAACGCCGCTTCCCCGACGAAGTGGGCAAGGCCGAGTTGCTGTTCCTTCCGGCCCCGCTCCCGACATCTGCAATCGAGAAGATCCTGTTTCGCACGGTGGAGGAACGGAAGGCTTGCGAGACGGGCGCCCGGAATTATGCCAATGTGCCCTGGGCCGAGTTCAGTACCAGAACGGAAAGGCTGCGCTTCTCGAACGCCTCGAAGGATTCCTGGCCTCCGGATCGGGTTCCGGAGGCTCGGGAAGCATCCTTGGGCTCCGCTCAGGCTGCCGGGGGCATCATGTCGATGCTCCGGCTGATGGGCAATCGTAGCGCGACAGCAATGGGTGCCCCGGTAGAATCCTTGGGCTTGTCCGCCTGCCGCATTGCGTTTGATCCGCCATCGGAACCCGCGCCCGAACTGGCGGACACGATTCTGTCGGGGCTCGGATCCTGGATGCTTTCCGGCGGTGGGCCGCGGCTGAGAGCAGAGTCGATTCCCGGCACCGCCGGGCGGAATGCATGGCGGCAGTTATTCTGGGGCGCCGTGGCCCGGCTCGCGCAGGAGATGGACGCGGATGCCGGGGCCGATTCGGCTGCCATGTTGCTCGACTACTTCGGCGACGCCTCGACGCTGATTTCATCCAGGTTGAGGGAGCGGGTCCGGGGACTCGGTGACGATCTCGAGTCCCTGACCGGCCTGGGGGAGTTTCGAGCCTCAGATCTGTGGCAGAAGTACTCGACCCCGCTGCCTCGGGCGCTGTCGCTGTTGTTTCTTCGACGGACCTGTGCCGAACTGCTGGAATTCCAGACTCCGGAACTGAGGGAAGAAGACTGGTTGGCGGCTGCCGTCCTGTTCGGTGCCCGTTGCGGCTGGCTTTCGTTGCCGCTGTTTCTGCGGGGTGGACCGGCGGCCTCCCGGGCCATCTCCCATCGTATGGCTGCCATGAGCCATCGCCTGGCGGACACCGGATTCGACTTGGGACCGGCGCCGGAACGTCCCAAACCACTTGCCGAATGGTTTCTCGGCGGTTGGAGTGCGCGCCAGCGTTCCGCCGCCCTGGAGTTGGCCCGGGCGCAAGGATGGGACTGCCTTGAAACACGGGTGAAATTGAGACAGGGAGACTATCGGCTGGAGGTCGCGCGTGGCGGGATCGAGATCGTGTTCCAAGGAGAAGCGAAGGCGGTCGAAACGGCAGTGGACAAGGACCGTTTCCTCAAGCTGCTGGCGGAGACGGCGATCATGGACCCCAAGATCGAGGCGCGCGTGGTCGACAAATTGAGGGCCTGAATCCATTGGGAGGCCCTCGATTCCTAGTGGTGTATCCCGACGGCCTCAAAGTCCACGAAATTGACAACTCGGCCCGGATTGGTGAAAATTCGTCATCGTCAGGTGGCCCCATCGTCTAGTGGCCTAGGACGCCGCCCTCTCAAGGCGGTAACACGGGTTCGACTCCCGTTGGGGCTACCACCACTCCTTCCCTTAAGATTCCGTCACGCTTTGCGGCGGGATAGGTCCGATTTGCACGCGGATTCTACTACCGCTCGTGTAGGATGAAGCGATGAAATTTCGCGCGGTTGCCGCCGGTCTGCTGAGCTTCCTTTGCCTCCACTTCTCTCCGGCTCGAAACGCGGATGACGTGAAACCGCTGGAATTGGGCTCGCGCCTGGAGCTGTTCGTCGACGACACCCTGATCGAGTCCATGCGGGGCGTGGAGCTGAAACTCCATCCCCCCCGCTCGGCCGGCAAGGTCCTCGCTTTCGACCGCCCCTGGGAGGGGGGTACGAGCGACTACATCTCGGTCTTCAAGGATGGGGACCGGTATCGCATGTACTATCGTGGCAGCACCCATGCCGCCAAGGGTCTGACCGTCGTCTCCATGCTGGAGCCGGGAGAAACCGTCACTTCCGACCATCCGGAGTGGACCTGTTACGCCGAGAGCCGGGACGGAATCCACTGGACCCGTCCTTCCCTGGGCCTGTTCGAGTTCAACGGATCCAAGGAGAACAACATCGTCTGGACCGGGGCCCATGGAGACGCGTCGCATTGCTTCATGGCCTTCAAGGACGAGAATCCCCGGGCGCCCGGCGATCAACGTTACAAGGCCCTGGCCAGCTACCACACTCCGGGTCTGAAGCACGTCATGGGAGTCGTGTCCGCCGACGGGATCCGGTGGCGACTCATCCAGGACGAACCTCTCATCACGCAGCAGGTGGACTGGGGAGGCGACCTGGCCTTCTGGGACTCGGAACGGGAGGAATACGTCGCCTATCTCCGGGGCCTCCGGGGCCAGAGGGTCCGGGAGGTCGTGCGGTCCACTTCCCCCGATTTCATCCACTGGAGCGAGCCCGAATACATCGATCTGGGTGACACCAGGCCCGAACACTTCTATACGAATGCCGCGAACCCCTACTTTCGAGCTCCCCACATCTTCCTGGCTTTCCCCCGTCGCATGGTTCCCTGGCGCACATTGGAACCCTTCCGGTCCCAGCGGTACGCTGGAGCGTCGGACGTGGTCCTCCTCAGCAGCCGCGATGGACAACGGTGGCAGCGCACCTTCATGGAAGCCTTCATCCGGCCCGGCCGACACGTCCGGAACTGGATTCATCGCGCCAACACGCCGGCGACCGGTCTGTTGCCCACCGGGCCGGACGAGATTTCCCTCTACGTACAGCGGCACTACACTTTCCCCAGCGTTCACCTGGAGCGGTTCGTACTGCGCACCGACGGCTTCGCCTCCGTGAATGCCGGCGCCCCGGGAGGTGAATTCCTGACCAAGCCGCTGATCTTCGAAGGCGAATCGCTGGTCCTGAATTTTGCGACCTCCGCCGCGGGAGGCATTCAGGTCGAGATACAGGACCTTTACGGCAATCCGATGCCCGGTTTCGCCCTGGAGGAATCCCCCATCTTGTGGGGAGATGAAATCGACCACAAGATCCATTGGAACCGGAGCCGTTCCCGGAAGACCTCCGAACAATTGATGCGGAGGATCTCGGGAGACCCGGTGAGACTGCGCTTCGTGATGAAGGACGCGGATCTCTATTCCTTGAAGTTTCGATAGAATCTCCCCCCTGGCCGGTCTGAAGTCGAGTGCCTTGCCAGGACGAATTCTCAATTGGCGCGGACGGTCAACTACCGAGGAATACTGCCCAAATGAATACGAAACGTTGCTTCAATTCGATTCTGGTGTGGTTGGTCTGCAGCCTCTCATGGGGAATATCCCTGTCCCAGACGGACACCTCTCCGGTGGTGACGCATATCTTCACCGATTGGACCAAGGTGGATCCCGGAAACGCCATTTTCCCCGTCGATCTGACCTACGTGGACGAGCACGATCGGCAACTGATCGCCAAAGTGCGCGACTACTACAAGGCCACCATGCACATCTCCGAAGGACCCACTGCTTCCCGGAGAATAAGGGCCGCCAGTGGCGTGAAGATCGGCATCGAGAAGGGACGGCTGGTCGGTCCCTGGCTCAAACCGGAGAAACCTTGGGAAAGAAGCGGCATCGGGCCCAAGACGGTGCTCCACGAGGATGGCCGTTACCGTCTCTGGTATGGCTGCGGCTGGACCGTACGAGACCGCGCAGTGGTGGCCCCTGACGGCCGCTTGAAACTGGGATCGGACGGAGGAGGCTCCGGAGTGTGCTATGCCGAGTCCGAGGACGGCCTGAACTGGAAACGGGTCTCCATGGGAATGCTGGAGTTCGAGGGAAGCCGGGACAACAATCTGATTGCCTTCAACGCTCTGGCCGGAATCAACGGTCACATCTTCATCGATCCCAACGCTCCTCCCGAGGAGCGGTACAAGACCACCAGCCTCACCAATATCCGGTTGTTCAGGCCGGACGCCAAGAGCATGGGCGGCATCCTGGGAGCGGCCGTCTCCGCTGACGGGATCCACTGGAAACGCCTTCCGGAACCGCTCTGGGACACCTATTTCAACAACGACGGCGTTCCCAGCATCTACTTCGACGGCAAGTTGAAAAAGTACGTGATGCTGATGCGGCAGAATTATCCTCGCCGCCGCAGCATTGCCCGAGCCGAGACCTCGGATTTCCGCCGGTGGCCCCATCCCACCCTGGTCCTGACTCCCGGACCCGAAGAGTCACCTTCCGACGACTTCTACAACAACACGTACCTCCACTACCCGGGGACGGAGAACACCCACCTCATGGTGGCCTCCGTCTACCATCGGGACACGAGCCTGGTCGACCTGCGGATGGCCACGAGCCTCGACGGCATCGTCTGGAATTGGATCAGCCGTGAATCCATCGTGGAGTTGGGCGAGCCGGGGGGATGGGCCGGCGGCTCCATGTACGCCGTCTCCTCCATGGTGCAACTGCCTGACGGCCGGATCGCGGTACCCATTGTCGGGAGCAGCTGGTCCCACAACGAGTGGTGGAAGGTCCGGTTCCAGAAGGATCGCGAGTGGCCTCGGGGAATCGGATGGGCCACCTGGGAAGATGGCCGTCTGGCCGGCATCGAGGCCGAGCAAGAGGGCCGGTTCACGACCCAGCGCTTTCGCTTCCAGGGCAAACCGGTGGAGGTGAACCTCAGGACTCACGGTGATTCCGGATCGGTAGCTGTCGAGTTGATGGTTGAGGGAGATCCGGACCGAAAAGTCTATCCGGCTCAACCGATTTCAGGAAACCATCTCTGGGTTCCGCTGGATTGGAAGGATGGAGAGGGAGTCGGGAACTTGGCCGGGAAGACCGTGCGTCTCCACTTTCGGCTCTTCAACGCCAAGGTCTTCGGTTTTCGCAGCGAAGGGATGGTTGCCGTCGATCCCCTCCGGAGGCCGAAGGGGGACTGACCGCTCTACGAATTCCCCGGAATGGGAAGGAGGACCCGAAAGGTGCTGCCCCGGCCCGGAATGCTCTCCACCGACACGGTTCCGCTGTGAGCCAGCACCACTCTCTTGACGATGGAGAGGCCCAATCCGGTTCCACCCAGTTCCCGGGAACGGGCCGTGTCGACCCGGTAGAAGCGTTCGAAGATCCGGTCCAGGTGTCGGGCGTCGATGCCGATTCCGCTGTCCTCAACCTCCAAGAGCGCTTGCTCTCCCTCTTGGCTCAGGCTGACCGTGACCTCGCCCCTTTTGGGTGTGTACTTGAGGGCGTTTCCCACCAGGTTCGAGGTCACCAGGCAAAGGCCTTCCATGTCGCCGGTGATCCACATGGGCCGGTCCGGGACTCGAATGTGGAGTTGGACGCCCCGAACTTCCGCCGTCGGAATGGCTTCTTCCGCCGGAACGGCAACCGTATCTCTCAGGTCGACGATGTCCCGGGAGACACCCTCCTCGGACTCCATTCGGGACAGCGTCAGGAGGTCGGTCACGATGGAGGAGAGCCGGAGAGACTGGTTCCGGGTCTTCCGAAGGAACCGGTCTCGCGTCTGAAAGGTCATGTCCGGGTCATCCAGGATCGTTTCCACGAGAGCCTGGATGGCTGCTACGGGCGTCTTGAGTTCGTGGGAGACGTTGGCCACGAAATCCTGCCTCATGGTCTCGACCCTCAGCCGCTCCGAGATGTCGTGCAGCACCACCACGGCTCCCGCCGGCGCCTGGTCACCGGTGCGAAGAGGCGTGGCCTTCAACTCGATGGAGCGGTCTCGCGGGGACGACCTGATTTCCAGGCTGGTGTTCACGCCGGTCCCTTCACGGAGGGTTTCGGAAATGGTCTTTGAAATCTGGGGAATCCGCGTTGTTTCCCAAACCGGCTTGCCGAGGCTGGCCGGTGGTTCCGCGCCCAGAATCCGGCCCGCTGCCTCATTCATGTGAAGGACACGTTCGTTCTCGTCGACGGCTACGACTCCCTCGGTCATGCCTCCGAGAATGGCCAGCAGCTGCCGGTGATCGGTCTCAAACGTCTCCATTCGCCGCTGGCAACTGCGTGCCATCCGGTTGAGCGCTTCTCCCAGGTCCCCAATCTCATCGGACCCGGCGATGGAAAGGCGCTGGCCGTAGTCACCCTTGGCCATGGACTCGGCGATGCGAGTCATGGAAACCAGGGGTTTGAGCAGGCGTCGAGCCACCAGCAATCCCAGGATCAGGGCCACAGCCGCCACGGTGACGGTGCCGCCCAAGACCGCCTTTCCCGATCGCCCCAGCCTTTCATCGATCACCGAAAGCGGTATGGAAATCCGGATGTAACCCAGGTCGCCGCGGTTTTCACCTACGGGCAACGCCAGAGAGATCCCCGGGACGCCACGAATTTCACTCAATCTGGGATGCGTATCCAGACCATGGGATCGAGCCCGCAGAATCTCGGGCCGGGTCAGCTGGTTGTCCATTTTGGCCGGGTCCTGGTCCGAGTCCGCCAGGACGCCGCCGTCGGCGCCGATGACGGTGAGGCGGGCTCCCATTTCCCGGCCAAGGATGCGGAGTCGATCCCCGAGCTCCGTTGCCGATTCGTCAGTCGGACGGGGCTCGGCAAACTCCCTGAGAAAGAGGGCGTGGGTCCGAAGTGAAGTCTGGATCTCCTCCAGCGAGTCTTCCTTGATTCGTCGAAAGACCAAACCGCCCAGGATGGATGCGGTCAACACAATCAGGACGAAATAGCCCAGATAGAGTTTCCAGAGGAGGCGGGAACGAAGCATCTACACCAGGTTATCGTCGTGGAAGCGGTAGCCCACGCCCCTGACAGTCTCGACCAGATGCCTGTGAACTCCCAGCTTCCTGCGAACCGCGCCGACATGGACGTCGATGTTGCGATCGTCAATGAAGGTACCTTCTCCGACCACCCGGTTCAAGAGTTGGTCCCGGGTAAAGACCCGACCCGGCTGGGACGCCAGGCAATGAAGAAGGCGGAACTCGGAAGCGGTCAGGTCGACCCGCCTGCTGGCAACTCGCAACTCGTGGCGTCCGGCGTCGATTACGACGTCACCCGCGACGATTCTTTCCCGGCTCTGATGGTCCTGGAGCGGCCCCCTGCGGAGAACCGCCTTGACCCGCTCCATGAGTTCCCTGGGGCTGAAGGGCTTGGACACGTAGTCGTCAGCGCCGAGGCCCAATCCCAGGACGACGTCGCTCTCTTCTCCTCGGGCCGTGACCATGATGATGGAGACGGCTCGCGTACGGGGGTCGGCCTTCATGCGGCGGCAGACTTCGACTCCGTCCAGGCCGGGAAGCATCAGGTCCAACAGAACCAAATCGGGGTCGAGTCTGCGTACCAGTTCCAGGCCCCTTTCCCCATTCGGAGTCGCTTCCACCTGATACCCGTCTCTCAGGAGGTTGTGAACGATGATCTCCTGGATATCCGGTTCATCCTCGATGACGATGACTTTCTTGCTGGCATTCATGGGGGTGCTTCCATCCCAGGTGTTCCAGTGCCAATGGAAGTCTACACGCACATCTTAAAGGGGTCGTAAAGAGTCCGTTAAAACTCACTTTAGGATCCGAGTGGGGCGGAGACCTGTGGCATGGCGCTTCGGATTCAGTTATCCCTCGGAGCGGCCAACTCCTCGGGGATCAGGTATCCCGCCTGCATGAACGAAATGACGTCGGCCAATTCCTGACGAGTCAGATTTTCCTCGAAACCTTCCGGCATGACCGACACCTCCGACGCCCGGATCTCGGCGATTCGGCCCCGGAGAATGGTTTCCTCCTGATTCGGTCCGCTCCTCAGGGTGAGGGTGCCGGGAGTCTCGGCGGCGATGATCCCACCGTAGACTCTGCCGTCATGGGTGGTGATGATGTAGTTCTGATAGCGCGACAGGATGAGTCCACTGGGATTCAGGATGTCGAAGAGGAGCTGTTCGCGCGTATGGCCCTGGACCGCTGTCCGCAGCCCGGGGCCGACGCCAACCCCCAGATCCGGCTCGTGGCAGCGGGCGCATTCCTGGCGGAAGACCTCCCGGCCGTTGATCGGGTCCGCCTCCAACTCCAGAATTGGCAGGTATTTTTCGACCAGTGCCTCCCGGTCCGTGGTATCCGCCTCCAAGACCTGCGCGGCCAGTTGCCGGATCTGCTCCCGTGGGTGGTTTCTCAGGAACTGCTTCTGCTGATGGTCCAGCGCGGCCCGTTCAACGGCGCCGCTTTCGACGGCGTTCAAGAGAGCCCGCACCCGCCCGGAGTGGTCAAGGAGGATCGCCAGAGCGGCCGCACGGACATCCGGGGAGAACGTGCTCCACCCTTCGAGGACCAGGCGGCTGACACCCGGGTCTTCGAAATAGGAGAGGGTTTCCAGGGTGGCCCGCGTCAACTCCGGATCCGAGGCGGTCAGAAAACGCGCCAAGATCGGTTCGACCTCCCGGAAAGGGGCGGAGGCGAGCATTCGGATGGAGCTGGATCTCCGGGTTGCCGAAAGAGTCTCATCCAAGATGGCCCTCCTGGCGGCCGCCACCAGCGAGGGAACGCGGAAGTGCTTGCCGACTCTGGCCGCGGCGCCGCGCACTTCCGGCGAACGGTTTGCCAACAGGTTTCGCAGTGACCCGGTCGCGCCTGCCGGCTCCAGGTGAAGCACCTGTCCCAGCTCCAGGCCGCGGGCCAGCCCCGTCAACCCCGCCGTCTGCCATCGTTTCTCCCCTAGCGGCCGGGACCGGGCCAGCAGGCGAACCAGGCGCTGGATTTCCTGGCCCCGGTTGCGGGCGCCTACGACGGCGGTCAGATCCTCCAGGAAGCCGGTTTTGTTCGGAGTCGGATCCTTGAAATAGCCGCGTTCCGCCACCATCGATTCCAGCAACTGCAGCGAGGAGCCCGCGTCGGAACTGAGGATGGCGGCTCGTTGCCACGCGTCCTCTCCGTGACGGGCCAGCAAGTCCCGGAAGGCGTCAAGCACACGGGGACCGGAAAATTCGCCCAGGCTCAGGGAGAGTTGGAAGGCGACACGGGGGGAGGGATCCCCCGTCATCTTCACCAGCCGGGACAGGAGACCGGGGAAGTTTTCGGCAAGGAGGACGGCCTGTTCCCGCACACCCGGATGCTCGTCTCCCAGGGCTGCACCGACGATGGATTCCTCCAGGGCGGACAGGCCTTCCAGAGAGTAGAGGGCATGGAGGCGGGCTTGGGGATTCTCTCGGTGACCCACCATCTCTCTCAACGCGGGAAGGGCGGACCGATCCTGCCGTTGGAGAAGAAGGCGTTGGGCGGTGAGACGCCACCACTGGTTCGACGAGGCGAGATGCTCGACCAGTTCCGGTGTGGTGGCTTTGTGAAGTTCGGGGCGAACGTTCGGACCGGCGGCGGAATCCCGAGGCACGATCCGGTAGATGCGGCCGTGATCGATCCCGGCATAGAAGTTGAGGCCTTCCTTGATGGGCTCGGGGATGGAGGCCGGAGTCTCCACATACTGGCGGCAGATGTCGATGACATAGAGGTTCCCGTCGGGACCGACGGTGAAGTTGGCGGGTCGAAACCAGCGTGACGTGGAAGCCAGGAACTCACGGCTCTCTTCTTCCTCAGCCCGGTTGGCGACGAAACTGACGCCGCTGGGGGTGAGAACATCGCGGTGAACGATGTTGCCGGCCACGTCACCGGCGAAGGCGTTGCCCTGAAAGCGAAGGGGAAACGTGTCTCCGTTGTAGATGGTGTTTCCCGTTGCACCGGTGAAGAAGCCGGTGGAGGCCATTTCCCGTTCCCTCCCCAGCTCCCGGGAACGCCGCTGCCGCATCCTCGTGCGGGCCTCGCGCCAAGCCTCGGGGGGAGTGAGCTGGAAGATGCGCTGATCGTGACCGGAGATGAATCGGGTGACGGGGGGAGCCGTCAGAAAGAGGTTGCGCTGGAGATAGCGCCGGGCCGCTACTACATGCTGAACGTGTCTTCCGGACTGGGAGAAGAAGCGGCGTCCCCACTCGTCGAAGCTCAGTCCGAATCGGGTCGCTCCCGAGGCCGCCTCGAATAGATTCCGGTCGAGACGAAACCTGAGGTCGGCGTTCAAGACCGAAACCGGTTCGGCGTCGGGCCGGCGGGAGAAGGTGATCATTCCCGCCTGGCTGTCATTGCCTGCGTAGATCCAGTTGTCGATCCCGAAACGCAGGTTGCTGAGCTGGCCCTCCGGATCCACCAGGATCGTGAACCCGGTGAACAGCGGAGTCGTCTCATCCGCCCTCAAGTCTCCGTCGGTGTCCCGCAGATAGAGGATGTGCGGCGCCGAGCTCACCAGCACGCCGTCTTTCCACGGGAGGACGCTCTTCACGTTGGGGAGCCCCTCGGCGAAGATGGTGGAGTGGTCCACTCTTCCATCCCCGTCCCGGTCTTCCAGGACGCGGACACGGCTCAAGGCCGGTTTTCCCGCAGGCGGCTGGTAGGGATAGTCCCGCATTTCAGCGACCCAGGCCCGTCCCTGTTCGTCGAACGCCAGCTCTACCGGATCGGTGACGTCGGGCTCGGCGGCGAAGATCTCAACCCGGAACTCGTCGCTGATGCGAAAGGTCTCCAGCATTTCCTCCGGAGAGGGTGGAGTCGACGCCGGGTCCGGCCCGCAGCCGGTATTCGAAAACTGCAGTCCGAGAAGCAGGAACAGAGAGCGCTTCATGAGGAGTTGCCTGAGTATTCTACCAGCGGACGCCATGACGATCCTTGGGGTATCCGGGGTCCCATTGGTGGAGCAGTTCATGCCGGGGCCGGGTGCGGGCCACGTTCTCGGCCAGCATGGCCTTCTTGTCCGGGTCGATCTCGACACCGAGACCAGGCCGCGAAGGGAGCCCCATCTTGCCGTCCCGGAACCGGAGCATCTCGCCCCGGATGATGTCTTGAGTGGTCCACGGATAGTGCGAATCCACGTCGTAGGTGATATGGGAGATAGCGCAGGCCATGTGGACCTGGGTGGCCATGGAGATG
Organism: Acidobacteriota bacterium; assembly: GCA_965231825.1. Taxonomy (GTDB): domain Bacteria; phylum Acidobacteriota; class UBA6911; order RPQK01; family JAJDTT01; genus JAJDTT01. The sequence continues at coordinate 2,913,295 of OZ246889.1, forward strand.
CCGAGGTAGTTGTTGCTGTGGCCGGAGCAACCCCATCCCAGAGCCTCGCACGTGGCCGCCCAATGCCGGACGTTGTTGAGCCCGCCCATGTAGTGGGGATCCAGCAACACGATGTCGATGGCTCCCCGGTCATACCCGGGGCGGATGTGCTCCATGCGGGTGACGCACATGTTGGTCGCAAGGGGAATGGATGTGCGTTTGCGCACCTCAGCCATGCCATCCTGTCCCGGGGTGGAATCCTCCAGGTACTCCATCCCCAACGGCTCCAGCCGGCGGGCAACCTTCACCGAGGTTTCCACGCTCCAGGAGGCGTTCGGATCGATGCGGAGCTTGGCCTGGGGCATGGCCTCCCGGATGCGAGTCAAGGCCTCGATCTCCAGCTCCGGCTTCAGAACGCCCCCCTTGAACTTGCAGGTCGTGAACCCGTGGTCCCGGTGAAAATCCAGGAATTCCCGGGCCATGGCCTCGGGAGTCGTGATGTCCGGTCCGCCGTCGACCGGAAGGACGAAAAAATTGTAGGCCGAAAAGGGAGCCTCATTGCGAAAGGGGCCGCCGATCAGATCGACGACCGGCCGGTCGATCACCTTTCCGATCAGATCCAGGCACGCGATTTCGACGGCGGCCAGAGTTTCAGCGTTGTGCCGCGGGGCGAATTCGGAGCGATGGGAGAGGCTTCGGCGGAAAAACTCGATCTCGAGGGGGTCTCGTCCCAATACCGTGCCGCGCGCCGCCTTGAGAGCCTGGAATGCCGCGCCCCCGATTTCGGCCACTCCCGTGTAGCCGTCGGTGGTTTCCAATTCCAGGATGGCCCGCTGAAAGTGGGTGTCGTGGACGTTCCAGGAATTAAGCAGAGCGTAGTCGGGCGACGCCACCAGCGTGGCCTCGAAGGAACCGATCTTCATCCGGCTCCGGGGACCCTGGGCCCGGGGCCGGCCGCTTCGCTTCACCCCGTAGACCGCCGGCGAGAAGGCCAGGGCCATGTCCTCGACGCTGGCCAGTCCCGTCACGCCTGCGGCGGCGGCCATCCAGCGCCGCCGGTTCCAGGAACTCTTTCGGTGGTCGGCAGTCGCCATCATGTCGTCGCAATGGTAATGATGCGCTTGGAGATCCACAAGCTGGGAGACCGCGCGGCCGGCAAGAGAAACTACTCCTCGTGGATCACCATCTGCCGGTCGGCCGAGCTGTAGACGATCACCGCCAGCATGGGCTCCTCTCCCACCGTGACCGCCCGGTGTGGAACTCCGGTTGGAATGCGGACCAGGTCCCCTGGCTTCATGAGATGGGTCTTGTCCCCCACCGTCTTCCGGCACGATCCCGAGACCACATACAACAACTCCTCACAGTTGGGATGCGAGTGAAGAGGGTTCTGCTGCCCCGGGCTCAACTCGACGATTCCGAAGGTCTGCTCCGCATTGGGATCGATCTGGGAATTCATCATCCATCGGATCCATCCCCACGAGAACTCCAGCTTGGAGATCGCTTCGAGACTCCGGACACCGGAAGGACTCATCACGACCTCCTCGACTTGCTTTCGGGCTTCGTTTTCAGCGGGCAGCGGATCGCCGGCGGGACCGCAACCGAAGGCGGCCAATGCCAGCAGGAGACTGGTTCGTCGCATGGATTCCTCCTTGTCAGTAGATTGGAAACGGATAGATTATATGGTGTCAGTCGCGATATTCTCGAAGTCAGGAGACGGGATCATGAAACGCCGCGATTTCTTTGGACGTTCGCTCTGGGCATCGTTGACGGCGGCCCTGACCGGGGCGGCGCCGGTTCGGGCCCGGGAGTTTCCTCCCGACTACGATGCCTCGGCCGAGTTGGCCTCTCCCGGCTGGACACCTGTCTTCCTGGACGACCACCAGAACGACACCTTGATTCGACTGAGCGATCTCATCATTCCCGAAACCGACACCCCGGGGGCCAAGGGCGCTCTCGTCAACCGCTTTATCGACAGGCTCCTGGCCAGTGAGTCCCGGGAAACTCAGAGTCGGTTCCTGGACAGCCTGGCCTGGTTCGATGGGGAGTGCCTGAGACGCTATGGCGCAGCCTTCCTCCATCTGCCCGCCGAGAGCCAAGTGGAGTTTCTCAATTTCGTCGCCTATCCCCACAAGCTGGTGACCTGGAAAGACAACCGTTCCGAGTTCCCTGGCCACTCCCACTTCCTGACGCTGAAGGACCGGATCAGTCGAGCCTTCTACAACTCGGAGGCGGGCCTGAAGGAACTGGGATGGAACGAAGACGCCCTGTCCGGGTCTCTTCCCGGTTGTCCCCATCCGGAGGGTTATCACAAGTGAGTTCCGCCCTGGTCCAGGATCCGCACAGTGTACTCTACGACGTGGCTGTGGTGGGGTCCGGCGCCACCGGAGGCTGGGCGGCCAAGGTCCTCTCCGAGGCTGGCCTGAAGGTGGTCCTGCTGGAAGCCGGCCGCAAGGTCTCTCCCCGGGAATTCACCGAACACATGCCGGCCTACAAGCTGGAATATCGGAACCACTCCCCGGAACTGGCTCGGACACGTCCCATCCAGAAAGCCTGCTACGCTTGCACCGAGTACAACTACGACTGGTTCGTCAACGATCTGGAGAATCCGTACACCACACCGAAGGACAAGCCGTTCACCTGGCAGCGGCTTCGAATCGTCGGGGGCAGGAGCATGGTCTGGGGGCGCCAGAGCTATCGTCTCAGCGATCTGGACCTGAAGGGGGCCAGCCACGACGGATACGGGGACGACTGGCCCGTTTCCTACCGGGATCTGGTGCCCTACTACGACCGGGTCGAGAAGTACGTCGGCATCAGCGGACAGGCGGAGGGAAAGCCGCAGTTGCCGGACGGGCAGTTTCTGCCCCCCATGTCCATGACCTGCGGCGAACGGCTGCTCCGGAGCCGGGCGCGGGACAAATTCGGCCGTACTCTGACCATAGGACGGACCGCCGTTCTGACCCGGCCGCTCAACGGGCGCGCGGCCTGCCACTATTGCGGTCCCTGCGAACGGGGCTGCGTGACCGCTTCCTATTTCAACAGTCCGGCCACCACCGTGGCCGACGCCTTGAGGAGCGGCAACTGCACGCTCCTCACCGATGCCATCGTCAACCAGGTGGATATGGACCCGTCCCGCAACCGGGCCCGGGGAGTCACCTACGTCCACCGACACCGGCGCCGGACCTACCAGGTGCGCAGCCGGGCGGTGATTCTGTGTGCCCAGGCCCTGGAGTCGACGCGAATCCTCTTCAACTCGGCGACCCGGGAGCACCCCGACGGTCTCGGCAATTCCAGCGGACTCCTGGGGAAGTACCTCATGGACCATGTGGTGGGCGCCGGCGCGGCGGGTGAATTGCCACAGTTCTCCGTCCGGAAGCGGGCATCCGACCCGCGGCGTCCCAACGGGATCTACATGATGCGGTTCCGGAATCTGGCGGGCGGGAAGAGGCACCCCCGGTTCATCCGAGGCTACGGCTTCCAGGGGGGCAGTTCACCCAGCTTCCGGTTCGATGCGGAAGGCTTCGGGGCATCCTACAAGGCGGCGGTCAAGGAGGGCTTCTACATGATCCGGCTGAGTGGGTTCGGAGAATCCCTGGCCCGGCTGGACAACTACTGTGAGATCGACCCGCAGAAAAAGGATGCCTGGGGGATCCCGGCGCTCAAGATTCAGATGACCCACGGCCCCAACGAGGCGGCCATGATGGAGGACGCGGCCGCAACGGCCGCCGAAATGCTGGAGTCGACCGGGGCTCGCAACATCAAGGTCAATGCCCGGACCGCCATGCCCGGCATGGCGATTCACGAAGTGGGGACGGCCCGAATGGGGAACGAACCGGCCAAGTCGGTGCTGAATGCTTACAACCAGTGCCACGACGTCGACAACCTGCTGGTCACCGACGGATCCTGTTTCGTGAGCGCCGGCTGTCAGAATCCCACCCTGACAATGATGGCCCTCACTGTCCGGGCCTGCGATCACCTGTTGGAACGGTTCCGCAGGGACGAAGTCTGAGACAACTTGCGGTTTCGGATCAGGAGGTCAGCGAGACGCGGATGGCCTTGCCTTCGTCCGCCAGGGCGAAGGCCTCGTTGAGTTCCGTCAGGGGGAACGTGTGGGAGACAATCTGCTCGAAGGGGTAGGCGTGACCCCGGCGGGCCAGAAAGTCCAGGGCGCGGGGCAGTGCCCAGGGGGCATACGCGATGACCCCACGGAGCGTGTGTCCGGACCGGACATTGAGAGCCGGGTCCAGAGCGGCGGTCCTCCCCGGAGCGATATTGCCCACCCAGAGGTATCGTCCGAACTGGCGGAGCAAATGCACGCCCTCCTCCACCGGTAGCGGTGATCCGACGAACTCGGCCACCACGTCGGCGCCCTCCCCGCGAGTCAGGTCCATGATCATTTCACGACGGGTCTCCCGGTTGACGGAATCGATGTTGACCGTGAGGTCGGCGCCGAAGGAGCGGGCCAGTTCCAAACGGCTCTCCAGACGGTCGAAGACGATGACCTGACCGGCGCCCATCTCCTTGGCGAGGGCGGAGGCGTACAGTCCCAGTCCACCGGCGCCTTGGACCACGATCGTGTCGCCCAGGCGGATTCCGATTTGATCCAGACCGTAGAGCACCTGGCAGAGGGCGCAATTGACTGGTGAAACCTCGGAGTCGCTCAGTCCGGAAGGGATCTTGCACACGGTCTGTCCCCGGCGCAGGTAGTAATATTCGCCGTAGGCCCCTCTGAAGTGAGGGGATTTCCCGGCATCCTGGAACCAGTGGTCGGACCGGTTGGGGCAGGCGGGCGATCCGTCCATACAGGCGGCGCAACTGCCGCATGGGAGGAAGTAGGTGTAGGCGATGCGATCGCCTTCCTCGAGCGGTTGCCCCAGCACGTCGGTCTTCACGCGGCGACCGAGGCGAAAGACTTCTCCCACCATTTCATGCCCGGGGACGAAGCCCTCCCCCTGGGTGATCTCGGGACCATGACCGTGCCAGATGTGCAGATCCGAACCGCAGATGTTGGAGCGGCGGACCCGGACCAGAATGTCGTCGGGACCCACGTCGGGAAGAGGAAATTCCCGGAACACCATCTCCTTCCGGGGTCCCAGCGAAACGGCGGCGACTCCTTGCATGGTTTGTCCTCCGGGCGCCTTCTACGGGATGGCGAAGGCCCGGGGGGCGATTTGACGATCGTGCGACATGCGTTCGAGCTTCATCTCCCAATGGCCCACGAATCCGGTGTTGGCGTCGACATTGAGAGTGATCTGGTAGAGATGCGGCAAGGTCAGTCCGTCGACCTCCTTGAAATCCGAGAACCTCTCCGTCAGCTCGACGGTGCTTCGGTTCGTGGGATCGTCCCCCGCTCCCGGGCCTCCGATCTGCCCCAACAGGCTGCCTCGATCATTGGATACGGTGGGGCTTCCGGGAGAAATTCCCCCGCCGGCGCCCACCGGGGCCCCTCCTCCGCTCGAAATGTTGGTCAGGCCTCGCATGGCGGCACGGGGCACGGCAATCCGATACTTGCTGGCCACATGGCGGTAGGTCTCAGGCTCGAAGTAGAGCCGGACCCGGTAGGAGACCTTCTTCCTGGGTTTGTAGTCGACCTCGTGGAGCCTTCGGCCCTCGAATTTCTTGAGGCCGCGGTAACGGATCTTGGCCCGCTTTTTCTTCAGGTTGAGCAGTGCCCAGTCGGTGGAGAGAACGCCCGCGTAGAGTCCCTCCTGGGCCAGCCGGGGAAAGTTTTCCCAGATGACCGTGCCCAATTGAGAGCGGACGCCGGGAGTGATGTAGGCGATATCCAGTTCGTCGCCGTTACGGATGAGGGTTTCCCCGGGGTACTGGACGTGACCGAAGGTGAGCGTGGTCCGAAGCTTGTCCCCCTCTGCCAGGAGCATGGCCCGGCCGTTCAGATTGCCCTGGCCGCCCACCCGGATGTCCATGGAACCCGATCCCTGGGCGACCCGGTTCTTGCGGACGAGGTTCTCGCCGATGGCTCTCAGATGGAGGGCGATCAGCTCCTCCTTCTTCAATTTCTTGGCCGTTACATCCACCGCCGCGACCGGCAGCAGCAAGACGGAGAGAGCAATGCGGAATCCCCACTTTTTCATGACTCACCTTGTCGGAAATCGGCCGTTATAAAGTCTGAATCCTCCGTGGCTTCTCTTGTTTCTCAGATTGATTCCTGGTGCCTATTTGATCTCGAATGCTCGGGCGGCGATCCTCCGATCGTGCAAAATGCGATTGATTTTGATCTCCCAGTGACCCACGAACCCGGTCCGTGCCCCGAAGCCGGCGCCCGAATCGCCTCCGGTGCTCGCGGAGGAGTTGAGGGTGAGCTTGTAGTGATGCGGCAAGGTCAGCCCGTCGACCTCCTTGAAGTCCGAAAAGGCCTCCGTCAGTGTGATTCGCGCCTTGTCCGCAGGCCCGTCGCCGGCACCAAGGGCGCCCGCTTGGATGTTCACCAATCCCCGCCCCAGGCCGGCAGGTATGGTCAGCCGGTAGCTGCTGGCCAAGTGGCGGTAAGTCTCAGGCTCGAAGTAGAGCTCGATCCGGTACCCCACCCCCTTCTTGGGCCGATACTCCAACTTGTGCAGCTTCCTGCCCTCAAACGTCTTGAGTCCCCGGTAGCGGACCTTGGCTCGCCGCTTCCTCAGGTCCAGCAACGTCCAGTCGGTGGAGAGGGCGCCTCCGAGAAGACCCTCCTGGGCCACTCGGGGAAAGTGGGACCAGAGGGCGGTCCCCAAGTCGGACCGGATGCCGGGACTGATGTAGGCAACGTCCAGCTTGTCCCCGTTGCGGATGATGATCTCCCGTGAATAATTGATGTGGCCGAAAGTGAAACTGGCCCGAAGTTTATCGTCCTCCGCCAGAATCATGCCCGGACCGCCCAGCTTTCCCTGGCCTCCCACACGGATGTCCAAGGTCCCCATACCCTGAGCGATCCGATTTTTCCGAAATGGGTCCCCGCCAATGGCCTTTAGATGAAGAGCGACCAACGTATCGGCCTTCATCTTCTCGGCCGATCCGTCCACCGTCGCGCAGAGAAACGCCACCGCGGCGAGTGCGACCCAACTAGCCCTCATACTGATGTTCATCAATCCTTCCGAGGCGGCCGGGCGAATGCCACCTCCTTCGATTCCAAGATCTACTTGATGGCGAAGGCCTTCGCCGCGATCTTACGATCGTGCGTCATGCGGTCGATTTTGATCTCCCAGTGTCCGACGAAACCGGTCTGAGCGTCGACGTTGAGAGTGATCCGGTAGAAATGCGGCAAGGTCAGTCCATCGACCTGCTTGAAGTCCGAGAACGTCTCCACCAGATTGATCCGGTTCTTGTTCGACGGCCCGTCGGCCGGTCCCGGTCGATTACCGTACTGTGGTCCCGAAAAGCCTCCGCCTCCCGGAGCCGTAGCACCGCCTGCGCCACCGCCGCCACCAGTGCGACCGTCGCCGGCAATGTCCACCAATCCTCGCCCCATTCCACCTGGCACCGACAGCCGGTAGCTGCTGGCCACATGGCGGAAGGTCTCAGGTTCGAAGTAGAGGCGGATCCTGTAGTCCACCCCCTTCTTGGGTTTGTATTCCAGTTCGTGCAGCCTCTTTCCTTCGAAATCCTTGAGCCCCCGGTAGCGGACCTTGGCCCGTCTATTTCTCAGGTCCAGCAGCGCCCAGTCGGTGGAAAGAACCCCTCCGTAGAGTCCCTCCTGAGCCAGCCGGGGAAAGTTGTTCCAGAGGGCCGTCCCCAACTGGGACCGGACGCCCGGGCTGATGTAGGCGACGTCCAGCTTGTCCCCGTTGCGGATGAGGGTCTCCTGGGGGTATTGGGTATGCCCGAAATTGAAGGTGGTCCGAAGCTTGTCCCCTTCCGCCAGAACCATGGCGGGGCCGCCCAGCTTGCCCTGACCTCCCACGCGGATGTCCATGGTGCCCAATCCTTGGGCCACTCGATTCGTCCGAGCCAGGTTTTCGCCGATAGCCTTCAGATGAAGAGCAACGAGTTGGTCCGCCTTCATCTTCCTGGCCGGGACATCCACCGTCGTGAGAAGAAACGCCACGACGGCGGAAACGATCGGGAACATCGATCTTTTCATGTTTTACCCCTTATTGAAGGACCCCCCGCTCTCGGTGCGACACGGGACTATTGCCCAAGAACGAACGGGCAAAAATAAGCATGAACTAACGGTCATCTTTGCCCAATCGTGCCGTTCAGGTCAAGTCGCCGATGGCTTAGAGCAGGGAGTTCCCGGCGAATGGTTTCCTGGCGCCGGGCATCGAGCCGGGCCAATATGACGCCTGCGCCGTCGGGGGCCACCGACAGCGGGACGCCCCAGGGATCGATGATGGCAGAACGTCCGCACGTGGCGAATCCAGGCGTGTGCTGACCGCACTGATTGGGCGCAATGACGTAGGCCTGATTTTCAATGGCGCGGCTCCGCAACAGGACCTCCCAGTGATCCCGGCCCGTGGGCAACGAAAAGGCCGAAGGGACCAGGAGAATCCGGCAGCCCTGGCGAACCAGTCGCCGGTAAAGTTCAGGGAAGCGCAGATCGTAGCAGATGGACAGGCCCAGACGGCCATGGTCCGTTTCAACGGAAACGACGTCGTGGCCGGGAGCCATCCAACTCGATTCCTGATACGACACCCGTCCGGGCAGGTCCACGTCGAAGAGGTGGATCTTACGGTAACGGGCCAAAAGGCTTCCCGAGTCGTCGAACAGGAGGCTGGTGTTGAAGACCCGGTCCCGTTCCTCGGCCCGCTCGCAAAGGCTGCCGGCCAACAGGGTGATCCGAAGACGGCGGGCCAGAGCGCTCATCCGTCGGCTGGTGGGACCCGGGACCGGTTCGGCGGCACGGATCACCTGCTCCTTGCGGCCCAGGCAGTTGAAGAGTTCGGGCAGCGCTACGAGGCGGGCTCCCCGCTCGGCAGCCTCCCGGATCAGCCGCTCGGCAGCCGCCAGATTGCGCTCCTTGTCCTCTCCCGAGGCCATTTGAACCGCCGCCGCCCAATAGGCTTCTCCCATGCTTCCTCCGTTCCGAGACTGGTATGATTCTACAGGTTTGCAGCTTGGCTGCGGCGGCGGCATTCACGATCCTGTTCCCGGTCCGGAGAGTTCAGTCTATGGAACCCGAGAGACTCGATATCGACCGCTCCAAGACCGCACGATCCCGAAGCGGATTGCGATGTTTGGCAGGGCTTTTTCTACTGCCGGCGTTCTCCCTCCTGCTGGCCGCGACACCGCTGGAGTTGGAAGAGGAACAGGGGCTGACCGGCTTCGGCCTGGCGTTGCGTCGTCTCCCGACGACAGGCTCTCTCCTCTACATCACCGCTCACCCCGACGACGAAAACAACGCCGTCCTGGCCAAGGTGAGCCGTGGACTCGGGATCCGTACCGCGCTTTTGAGCCTGACCCGGGGAGACGGAGGGCAGAACGAGATCGGTCCGGAACTGTTCGAAGCCTTGGGAGTGCTCCGGACCCAGGAACTCATGCGAGTCCATCGCTTCGACGGCGCCAGTCAATACTTCACACGGGCTTATGAGTTCGGTTACTCCTTCAGCGTCGAGGAGACCCTGGAGCGCTGGGGCGAGGAGGTGCTGCGGGACGTGGTCCGGGTGATCCGGGAGTTTCGGCCGGACGTGATCGTGACTCTGAACCCCCGAGGCGCGGGTGGAGGACAACATCATCAGGCCTCGGCGCGACTGGCCGCGCAGGCCTTCGAACTGGCCGCGGATCCCTCCCGTTTCCCGGAGCAGCTCGAGGAGGGACTCCGGACCTGGCGGCCCTCCCGGCTTTTTCAGGCGCCGGGTGTGGGATGGGTCTGGGGAGACGGACGCTCCGCCCCGGGCCGGACGGCTGCCATCGACGTGGGCAGTTACGACCCGCTCTTGGGAGAATCCTACGCCGAGTTTGGTGCCCGGGCCCGGAGCAGCCACCGTTGCCAGGGAATGAACATTTTGCCCGAGCCGGGATCGCGAACGGCTTACTATCGGCTGGTCCGGGGCGATGCAAAACTGGGGGACGGAACCGGTTTTTTCGGCGGTCTCGACATCTCTTTGGGAAGATTGGCCCGGCATGATCCGGAGTTGGCGGACGGCCTGGAGAGGCTCCAGAAGCTGATCCGGCAGATCCAGAACGACTATGCCGAGTCCCGCATCGAGCAGTCGGCCTCTGGAGTGATGCGGAGTCTGGCGCTGGTCCGGGAACTGGCTGCCGAGACCGGCGACGCCGAGGCTCGATTTCTGCTGCGGGCCAAGGAAGAGGACTTTCTTGCCGCCGCCCAAAAGGGGAACTTCATCTACCTGGATGCTCTGGTCCTTCGGAACCGGGACGGACGCGTCAATCCGGGCGAAGAAGTCTCGGTGCAGGTCCGCTTCCTGAGCCGTTCCGGGAATCCGGCTCGCCTGCGCTCCGCGCAGTTGTCCGGAACCGGCGATTGGAACGTCCGCAGCCTGGGCCGATCCGGTCCCGCCCGTGAGTTTCGGGTCACGGTTCCGTCGGGAGCCTCCTACACTCAACCTTACTGGTACCGGCACCATGCCCAGGTCGATCTTTTCTCGGTTCGTGACGGCTTCAGCGGCGTGGAAGCGGTGAGCCCACCTGCCCTGAAGGCCCGGGTCACCTATGTCTCCGACGGCTTCGAGGCCGACATGGAGGTTCCGGTCCGGTACCGCTGGTTCGATCCGGTGATCGGCGGCGAACGCCGTCGGGAACTCCAGGTGGTGCCGGAAGTGACTCTGGCCTTGCAACCGGAAGTTCGGATCTTCGTGCCGGGCGCCACCCAAAGGAAGACCTTTCACGTCCGGGTGGAGAACGAGCGCCCCGGAAGTCTCGACACGCGTGTGGAACTGCTGGCGCCGGAGGGGTGGCGGGTGCATCCCCGGACTCGCGATCTCCCGTTCAGGCGGGAGGGGGAGACCGCCGCCGTCACGTTTGAGGTGGAGCCCCCTGCGGCTCTCAAGCCGGGAAGCTACCGGATCCGGGCCCAGGCGAGAGTCGGAGCCAGGACCTACTCTCAGGGCTACCAGTCCATCGCATACCACCACGTCGAGACTCGCCACCTCTATCGGCAGGCCCGGTCGCTGGTCCAGGCGTTCGACGTCAAGGTGGCCCCGGTCCGAGTCGGCTATGTGATGGGAGTCGGCGATCAGGTCCCGGCCGCCATCGAGGACCTGGGATTGGAGATCACCTCCCTGGACGCCTCGGATATGGCCGACGGCGACCTGTCCCGGTTCGACGTCATCGTGACCGGGGTCCGAGCCTATCTGAACCGTGCGGATCTGAGATCCAACAATCATCGGCTTCTGGAATACGTACACCGGGGTGGCCACCTGGTGGTCCAATACAACAAGTACGAGTTCAACCGGGAGCAGTACGGCCCCTATCCGGCACGCATTCACCGTCCCCACGACCGCGTCACCGATGAGACGTCACCGGTGCGCGTTCTGGAGCCCGATCATCCCGTCCTGAACTGGCCGAATACCATTACCGATGCCGACTGGGAGGGATGGGTCCAGGAACGGGGCCTCTACTTCCTGGGAGAATGGGATCCTGCCTACCGGCCGCTGCTGGAACTACGGGATCCATTTCCCTACAACCCGGAGGCCAAACGGGGAGCCTTGGTCGTCGCCTCCTACGGTGAGGGAACCTACGTCTACACGGGTCTGGGGTTCTTCAGGCAACTCCCCGCCGGCGTCCCCGGCGCCTTCCGACTCTGGGCCAATCTGCTCTCCCTTGGCAAATCTCCGTGACGCCTCCTCTTCTCTTCTCTTTCCCTCTTTCCTATTTTCTCTTTCCTATTTTCTCTTTCTTCGTAGAATGACCCAATGCTCTCCCTGGGGATCGTCGGTCTGCCCAACGTAGGCAAGTCCACGCTCTTCAATGCGCTGACCTCGGGAGCGGCCGGCGTATCCAATTATCCTTTTGCCACCATCGACCAGAACGTGGGCCAGGTGCCGGTCCCGGACTCGATGCTCCTGGAACTGGAACGGCTGCTGGCGCCCAGCGAGTGCACGCCCTGCTTCGTTCAATTTATTGACATTGCCGGCCTCGTCCGGGGAGCCAGCCGGGGCGAGGGCCTCGGCAACCAGTTCCTGGGACATGTCCGTCAGGTCGACGCTCTCATCCATCTGGTGCGTTGTTTCCCGGACCCGGATATCGTCCACGTTCTGGATCGCGTAGACCCCGCCCGGGACGTGTCGGTGGTGGAAACGGAGCTGATGTTGGCCGATTTGGAGGTCCTCAGCCGGATCATCTCCAAGCAGCGGAACGCTTGGAGGACAGATCCCCGGACGCACGCCCGGGAGAAAGAGCAGTTTCTTCTTTTTCAACAATGCCTGGAAGAGGGGGTTCCCCTCAGGACGCTGAACCTGGACCGCCAGGCGCAACGGCAGCTCAAGGGGCTGGGACTGCTGACGGGAAAACCGGTGATTTACGTGGCCAACGTCGCCGAGGAGGACTATTCGCTCGGTGAAGGGCCGCCCTGTGTCCCGTCGCTCAAAGAGGCGGTGGCTCATACCGGCAGTGCCTCCGTCCTGGTGGTTTCGGCATCCCTGGATCATGAACTTCAGGAGTTGGAGCCCGCGGAGCGGGAGGAATTCCTGAATGAATTGGACTTGCCGGCCTCGGGTCCCGAGCGGCTGATCAGACGGGGATTCCAAATTCTGGATCTGGTGACCTTCTACACCATTGTTCGGGGCAAGCTCCGGGCCTGGGAAATTCCCCGGAGCACGCCGGCCGTCCGGGCGGCCGGGAAGATCCATTCCGACATGGAACGGGGATTCATCCGTGCCCAGGTGGCTTCGGGCGCGGAGTTGTGCCGGATCGGGAGCTGGAAAGAGATGCACCATAAGGGCCTTGTCCGCACCGAAGGCAGGGAATACGAGATTCAGGACCGGGACGTGGTGGAGTTTCTCTTTACGCCCTGATCGAACGCGCCGGCTTCTGCCGTCCCCCCGAGGCAGGGGACGTCCTCCCCGTGCATAATACCGGCGCGATGCCAGACTCCGAAGCTTCCCGGCCGGGCGTTTTTCTCAGGACCTTCCAGGCCTTCCGCTACCGTGACTACCGGTTGGTCTGGATCGGCGCCTGCACCTCCGCCGTCGGGACCTGGATGCAGACGACGGCCCAGTCCTGGCTGGTCCTCACCCTGACCAACTCCCCCTTCTATCTGGGCCTGATCGGTTTTCTGTCCCAGTTGCCCATCGTCTTGCTGTCCCTGCTGGGGGGAGCCGCCGCCGATCGGGTGGACCGGAGAAAGATTCTGCTCTTTTCCCAGTACATTCAGATGGCCTCGGCATTCATCCTGACGCTTCTGGTCTTCGCCGGGGTGGTTCAGCTGTGGCACTTCCTGGTCCTGGTGACCGTGGTGGGAACGGCCCAGGCGTTCGGAGCTCCGGCCTTTCCGGCCCTGATGGCCGGTCTGGTGAAGCGCCGGGACCTGGCCAACGCGGTTGCGCTGAATTCGATCCAGTTCAATCTCGCTCTGGTGATCGGACCCGTCCTGGCCGGGCTGGTCATGACCTCCTACGGCGCCGTCACCTGCTTTGGACTCAACGGGCTCTCCTTCCTGGCGGTGATCTGCGGCCTCTACCTGGTCAAGAGCAGTTTTCTTCCCGTCTCCCAAAAGGAAACGGTCTGGGAGGGGATCCGGAACGGTCTACAATTCGTCCGCGCTCGCAAGTCGCTCTGGCAATTGAGCCTTCTTGGTTTCGTTCTGACCTTCAGCGCCCTTCCCATGACGACCCTGCTGCCGGTCTATGCCCGTGACATCTTCGGGCTGGGGTCCGAGGCCTATGCCGGAATGATGACCTGCTCCGGCATCGGAGCGGTGGTGGGAGCCTTGATATCGGCCAACCTGGGATGGATGAGACACCGAGGCCGGTTCAGTATTCAGGTCCAGGTCGTCCTGGCCGTGCTGCTGGCCCTGTTCGCCGTCTCCACGAACTTCTACGTCGGTCTGTTGCTCCTCTTCCTCTCCCGGGTCTGCATGATGGTGCTGTTTTCCTCCGTCATGTCGCTGGTCCAGGAAGGCGCGACCGATGAAATGCGCGGACGGGTGCTGAGCATCTTCAATCTGGCCATGAGGGGAGGCATGCCGCTGGGCAACCTGGTGGCCGGCTTCCTGGCCTCCCGCATTTCCGTACCCTTCTCCCTGCTGGTGGGAAGCGCGCTAATGGGAGGGGTCGCTCTCTATTGCCTTTTCCTCCGGGTCCGGATCACACGGTTGTAGGGGATCGAGAGTCCCGTTTGGACCGAAGAGGGCACCCACACAAAGGGCGCCCCTACTTCGGATCTTGCGGTCGTAGTAGACTGAATCGGAACTCACTCAGGGCCGGGAGTCGTCATGAAGTACGCATCACGCTGGAACGACCGTCGGGTTGGAGTCCTTCTGAATCTGGCCGTCCTGGTGTCGGTTGGCTGCACGGAGGCAGCTCTGGCCGCCCAGCCGGCAGAGAACCGTGTGCTGGCCCGGGTCAACGGAGTGGCGGTGACGCAGGAGGAAGTCCGCCAAGCCGCGGCCTCGGACCTGAAGAAGCTCCGGTTGACCCGCCTTCAGTACGAGGCGAAGCACAAGCAGAAGGTCCACGACGCCGTCGAGTCGAATCTGAATCGGCTGGTGGGCCTGAAACTGGTGGAGCAGGAAGCGGAGCGGCGGTCGCTGCCGGTTCAGGAACTGCTGCGGCAGGAAGTCAGCGCCGCCTTGAAGGAGCCGACCGATCAGGAGGTTGCCAGCTTTTACCAGAGCAACCGGAAGAAGCTGAAGAAGTCCCTGGAGCAGATGTCCGGAGAGATTCGGAGATACCTGAGCCGGCAGCGGTACCAGAAGCGCTATCAGGCATTTGTGGGTCGTCTCAAGGCAGCGAGCCGGATCGAGTCGTTCCTGGAGCCGAACCGGGTGGAGATCCCGACCTTGAGCAGTCCGTCTCTGGGACCGGTGGGCGCGCCGGTCACCCTGGTGGAGTTTTCCGACTTCCAGTGCCCTTACTGTGCGCGTCTCGCCCCCGTCGTGAAAAGGATCGCGGACGAATTTCCAGGTCAGGTCAGGGTCGTTTTCCGGCAGTTTCCCCTGAGAAGCATCCATGCGCACGCCCAGAAGGCGGCGGAAGCTTCCCTGTGCGCTTTTGATCAGGGCCGGTTCTGGGAGATGCACGACGCTCTTTTCGCAGACATCAAGAAGTTGGGCCCCGAGGACTTGACGGCCAGGGCCAAGAAACTGAATCTGGACCTGGAGGCATTCAATCAGTGTCTGGAGTCGGGCAAGTATGCGGCCACCGTCCAGCAGGATCTGGAGGACGGCATGGCGGCCGGAGTCTCCGGGACACCGGCGGTCTATATCAACGGCCGGGTGCTGAAGGGTTCCAAACCCTACGACGGCATCAAGGAAATGATCGAGGAGGAACTGAAGAGGGCGGGGAACCGTAGTCCCTGATGACGACTCCCGGCTCGGAGGCCTCACATCGCAATTCCGCGCCAGTCGCCGCGGCTCTCACGGCTTTGAGCCGGTGGGGTTGCCTGGCTTGGCTGTTTCTTACCGCGTCTTCGCTTCACGCACACCAGGGTTCGGTGGGTTACTGGACGATTCAGGTGGAGCCGACCCTGATGCGGTCCACGATTCGGATCTCGATCCTGGACCTGAACTTTCTTCCCGAGTTGGATGCCAACAGCGACGGCGTCCTTGAATTTGAGGAGGTCTCGGCCCGGCGGGAGGACATCCAGTCCCGACTCCTGGAGACGTTCCTGATCCGGAGCGCCGAACGCTTCCCTGAGACCCGTGTGGAAAGCTTTCGGATCTTGGATTCGGGCGAGTTGGAGTTGTCCCTGGACCACCATTTCCAGGAAGCACCGGGAGAACTTCAACTGGAATCCACTTTCCACAAGCTCACCGACGACCGCCACCAGACCTTCTGCCAAGTCAACATGGAAGGGGAACTCGCCCAGTACGTTCTGGATGCCGGCCGGCCGGTGGAAAGGATCGAGGTGCTGACGGGATGGGCCGGTCTCGCCCGCCGGGCCGTCCGATTCCTGGTTCTGGGAGTGGAGCACATCCTGACCGGATACGATCATCTGGCTTTTCTGTTGGGGCTGATCATTCTGGGCGGGGCACTGAGGTCGCTGGTCGGTGTCGTCTCCTCCTTCACGGTGGCCCATAGCCTGACGCTGATTGCCGCCACTCTGGATCTGGTCGTCCTGCCCACCCGGTTCGTGGAGGCCGCCATTGCGTTGAGCATCTGCTATGTCGCTCTGGAAAACATGTTCGTGCGCGAGGTCCGGTACCGCTGGGTCATCACCTTCTTCTTCGGGCTGATTCACGGGTTCGGTTTCTCCAACGTCTTGCGGGAGATGCAGCTTCCCAAGTCGGGATTGGCCGTCTCCCTGCTCTCCTTCAATCTGGGCGTCGAGGTGGGTCAGCTGGCGATTCTCCTCCTTCTATTTCCCGCGGTCGTCTACGTGAGCCGCGGGCGTTGGCACTCCGTTGCCATCAATCTGGTCTCCGCTCTGATGCTGGGTCTGGGAGGATTCTGGTTCGTACAGCGGGTGACCTGACGGCACTCGCCGTGGCGGCTCGAAAATTGACCTCGAAGGGTCGTTCCTGCTACTGTCTAAGGCTATTTTTCGGTTGAGGCCAAACCTGGGAAGGTGCCCATGTCGGAAAAAATCTACATCTTCGACACCACATTGCGTGACGGTGAGCAGTCTCCCGGATGCTCCATGAATCTTCAGGAAAAACTGAAGATGGCCCGTCAGCTGGAACGGCTGAACGTGGACATCATCGAGGCTGGCTTCCCCATCGCTTCCCAGGGAGACTTCGAGGCGGTGCAAGCGATTGCCGGCGAGGTCAGGGAGCCCACCATCGCGGGTCTGTGCCGGGCCAATCGAATGGACATCGAGCGAGCCTGGGAGGCCCTCCGGGAAGCGTACAGGCCCCGGATTCACACCTTCATCGCCACCTCGGACATCCACCTGAAACACAAGCTCAGAAGAACCCGGTCCGAGGTGCTGGAGGCCTCGGTAGAAGCTGTCAAGATTGCCCGGGACCTTTGCGAGGACGTTGAGTTCTCCGCCGAGGACGCCACCAGGAGCGACATCGACTACCTGGTGGAGGTGTTCGACGCCGTCCTCGAAGCGGGCGCCACGACGGTCAACATCCCCGACACGGTGGGCTATTCCGTTCCCGGTGAGTATGGGGCATTGATCCAGATACTCCGCTCCCGCCTCTCCCACCACGAGCACGCGATTTTCAGCACCCACTGCCACAACGATCTGGGGCTGGCCGTCGCCAATACGCTGACCGCGTTGGAGCGCGGTTGCCGCCAGGTGGAATGCACCATCAACGGCATCGGCGAACGGGCGGGGAATGCCTCGCTGGAAGAGATCGTCATGATGCTGCGGACCCGGGGCAGCATCCTGCCCTTCTACACCGACATCGTCTCGGAGGAACTCTACGCGGCGAGCCGCATGGTGGTGAACCTGACCGGAAGCTTCGTCCAGGCCAACAAGGCCATCGTGGGCCGGAATGCTTTCGCCCACGAGGCTGGGATCCATCAGGACGGGATGCTCAAGAATGCCCAGACCTACGAGATCATGACTCCCCAATCGGTGGGCCTCAAGAGCAGTTCGCTGGTGCTGGGCAAGCACAGCGGACGCCACGCCCTCCTGCGAAAGTATCAGGATTTGGGCTACGAGCTCTCTCGCGACGAATTGCATCGAGCCTATTTCTTCTTTACCAAGTTGGCGGATCAAAAGAAGGAAATCTTCGACGAAGATCTGATCACCATCATCCAGGACGGGATCAAGACGATTCCGGACACCTACAAGCTCAAGTACGTTCATGCCCAGGGAGGCAACCAGCAACTGGCATCGGCGGTGGTCCAGCTCCTGCAGGGCGATGAGGAATTCGTCGCCACCGCCCATGGTGACGGCCCCATCGATGCCATCTACAAGGCCATTGACCAGATTACGGGGATCACCGGCCGGCTGCTGGATTACAATGTCAGCGCCGTGAGCCGGGGCAAGGACGCCTTGGGTGAAGTCTTTGTTCGAACCAGGTTCGGTGGAATCGGATACACGGGGAAGGCGGCCAGCGTTGACGTGATCGATGCCAGCTCCCGGGCCTATCTGAACGCCGTCAACAAGGCTTTGTACGAGGCCGGCAGGTTGGAGCGGGAGGCGCCCCGCACCGCTTCGGCTTGATGGTTTCGGGCGGGCGAGACTCTTTCCGCCTCCGATCCTCTAAAGTGGATTGCCACCTTGGACCGCCCGGTTGAAAAGTCCACAACCGGCCAGAGGAACAACCTACGGACATGCCCAAGACCCTCTTCGCGAAGATTTGGGAAGATCACGTCGTTCACCAGGAACCGGGTCGGCCAGCACTCCTGTACATTGATCGCCATCTGGTGCACGAGGTCACCTCGCCCCAGGCCTTCGAGGGCTTGCGGCAGGCGGGACGGGAAGTCCGGCGACCCGATCTGACCACGGCCACGTTGGATCACAACATCCCCACCGTGGATCAGAAGTTGCCCATTGCCGATCTCATCGCCAGAAAGCAGGTGGAGACGCTTCGCCGGAATTGCAGGGAATTCGGGGTCACTCTCTACGATTTGGACAGCCGGAATCAGGGCATCGTCCACGTGATCGGCCCCGAGTTGGGACTGACTCGTCCAGGGTTGACCATGGTCTGCGGTGACAGTCACACCTCGACCCACGGTGCTTTCGGAGCTCTGGCGTTCGGGATCGGAACCAGCGAGGTGGAGCACGTTCTGGCGACCCAGTGTCTGATCCAGAGTCGGCCGCGCACCATGCGGGTCCGTTTTTCCGGGAAGCTCTCTGTCGGCGTGACCGCCAAGGATGTGATTCTCTACCTGATTCGTACGCTGGGAACGGATGGGGCGGTGGGTCACGTCCTCGAGTACGCGGGGCCGGTGGTCGAAGGCTTCTCCATGGAGGAGCGGATGACGCTGTGCAACATGTCCATCGAGGCCGGCGCTCGGGCCGGAATGGTGGCGCCCGACGAAACCACCTTCGAGTATCTGGAGGGACGGGCTTTCGTCCCTCGGGGGAAGGACTACCAGGAGGCGGTGAACCGGTGGCAACTGCTCCCAAGCGATCCCGGCGCCGGCTTCCACCGGGAGCTCGAACTGGACGTGGATGCTCTGGCTCCCCAGGTGAGTTGGGGGACGAATCCCGGGATGGTGGTGGATGTGACGGGCGCGATTCCCGATCCGGAAACCTTTGCCCGGGAAGCGGACCGGGAGTCGGGACGGAGAGCCCTGGACTACATGGATCTGGATCCGGGAATTCCGGTCCAGGAGGTTAGCGTCGACCGCGTGTTCATCGGATCCTGCACCAATTCTCGAATCGAAGACCTGCGCAGTGCCGCTCGCATCGCCCAGGGACGGAGGGTGGACGACCGGGTCTATGCCATGGTGGTTCCCGGTTCCCAGCGGGTGAAGGGACAGGCCGAAGCGGAGGGACTGGATCGGGTCTTCATCGAAGCGGGATTCGACTGGCGGGAGTCGGGCTGCAGCATGTGTTTGGGCATGAACCCCGACGTCCTCCAACCGGGACAGCGCTGCGCGTCCACATCGAACCGAAATTTCGAGGGTCGTCAGGGGAAGGGCGGACGGACTCATCTGGTGAGTCCCGCCATGGCGGCCGCAGCGGCGATCCAGGGACGGTTCGTGGACATTCGAGACTGGTTCTGAGGAAGCGAGAATGGAACCCTACCGGCAGGAGACGGGCAAGGTGGCCACGCTGGATCGGGCCAACGTCGACACCGACCAGATCATACCCAAGCAGTTCCTGAAGCGGATCGAGCGAAGTGGATTCGGCCAGTTCCTCTTCTACGACTGGAGATATTTGGAGGATGGGAGCCTCGACCCCCGGTTCGAGTTGAATCAATCCCGGTTCCGCGGCGCCAAGGTGTTGTTGACCGGCAGCAACTTCGGTTGCGGGTCCTCCCGGGAACACGCCCCTTGGGCGCTGCTGGACTACGGATTTCGGACCATAATCGCGTCCTCTTTCGCCGACATCTTCTACAACAATTGCTTCAAGAACGGGATGTTGCCGATTCGGCTCCCCCAGCAGCAGGTGCGGGACCTCTTCCGGCGGGTCAGCGAAGATCCGGACTACACCCTGGCCGTGGACCTGGAGAGCTGCACGCTCCGGGACGGCAAGGGTCTGAATCTGGAGTTCCCGGTGGAGCCGTTCCGGAGGCACTGCCTGTTGGAGGGACTCGACGAGATCGGACTCACCCTCCGGCACGAGGAGAAGATCAGCCGGTACGAGGCGGCTCAATCCGCATAAACCGCCGGCATCCGGAACAACCGGCCGAGGCGATTCCCGGACCTCAGCAAGATCTCACGCGGACTTCAGCGTTTCCAGCTTGTCCCGCACCTTCCGGGCGTGTCCCTTGGCCCTGACGCTGCGCCAGTGGTGCGCCACGTTGCCGAAAGGATCGATGATCACGGTGGAGCGTTTTACGCCCATGAAGGTCCGGCCATACATTTTCTTTTCGCCCCAGGCCCCATATTCCGCCATCACCTCGTGGTCCGGGTCCGAAAGGAGCGAAATCCTCAGGTCGAACTTTTCGATGAAGTTGCGATGCTTGCGCGTCGTGTCGGGGCTGCAACCGAGGACTACCGCGTCGAGCGCCGCGAATTCCTCCACGCCGGCGGTGAACTCGCAGGCTTCGACGGTGCAGCCGGGGGTATTGTCCTTGGGATAAAAGTAGAGGACGACCCACTGTCCATCCAAATCGCTGAGACGGATGTCTTGGTCCGCTTGGTTCTTGAGGCTGAAGTCAGGGGCTGGTTTTCCGATTTCGATCATCTTTCTTGATTCTCCAGAATGAAATGTGCCGCTGCCACGGCCTTTCAGAGGTCGATTGTTACGGGCTTGCGCCCGTCTTTTTTCGCTTCCACAGTGCCGATGATGGCGGCCTCGGAGTCTCCCCCGGCCCGCAATTCTTCGACACAGGTTTCCGAACACCGTTCCGGCACACTGGCGAGCAATCCTCCGGCGGTCTGGGGGTCGAACAACAGCGGGAAGGCCGACGCTCTCGACGCCAGTCTACGGTTCCCCACGGCTCCCTGCAACCGCAGGTTCTGGGGCTGTAACGAACTGTGGATTCCGTTACTGGTGATCTCGATGGCCCCTTCCAGGAGGGGGACGGCGGGCAGCGAGATGCGGACCTGGACGTTGGAGTCCCGGACCATTTCGAACAGATGACCCAGAAGACCGAAGCCGCTGACGTCGGTGCAGGCGTGAGCCGCCTGGCGAAGAAAGCAGGCGGCGGCATGCTGGTTGGACCGGAGCATGGAGTCCAGAGCCCCCTGAATCCAGCGTCCCTTGGCCCTCAGCCGCATCTGAGCGGCGAAGAGGGCGCCGGTGCCCAGGGGCTTGGTCAGGATGAGGCGATCTCCCGGCGCCATCGCCCCCTTGCGCAGGAGGCCGTTGGATTCGGCGAGGCCGGAGACGGCCAGTCCCAGGGCCAGCTCGGGGCCCTCCCAGGTGTGGCCTCCGACGAGTTCGGCTCCGGCCCGGCGCAGGACTTGTCTTGCACCCTGCAGCAACTCCTCCAACGTCACTTCCGTTTTTTCTTCGGAAGCCAGGGGCAGAGCCGCGATGGCCAATGCCGTCCGGGGCCGGCCACCCATGGCGAAGATGTCGCTCAGACAGTGGGTGGCGGCGATCTGGCCGAAGACATAAGGGTCGTCGACGATGGCCGGAAACATGTCCACCGCCTGGAGGAGCGTCTGTCCCGGCGGGACCGAGAGCGCGGCCGCGTCCTCCGAGGCCTCCAGACCCAGCACCACATCCGGCAGGTTCCGCGGTTCGATCCGGCCCAACACCCGTTCCAGCACGTCGGCCCCCAGCTTGGACCCGCATCCCCGGCAACGCATGTGGCGTTCCATAGCCGAGGCTCCTCGACGCGGAGATACGGCCGGCTCGCCATGAGTTTCCGAAAGACCGTTGAAACGCTCCATGAACCGCCGGTCGATCCAATCCTTCCAACTCCAGACCCAACGGCCCTCCAGAGACCAGGAACCCCGAGAGGCGACGGCGCGCCGGTCCCCGGTGCTGATCAGGCTCAGGAACTTCTTCTGGGGATGAAAGGATTTCAGCGGAAGTCCCCGCAGGGCTCGGCGCAGATTCCGCTCGAGCGGCTTTCCCTGGCGGACCGCGAAGACACCCGCCTTCTCCCGGGGATGGGGGACCACGGCGGCCACGTCGCCTGCGGCGAAGACTCCCGGATGAGAGGTCGACTCCAAGGTGGCTTCGACCTTCATGAATCCCTGCGTGTCCACCTCCAACTTCGACTGCCGAAGCCAGCCGGGAGCCGAGGCCTGTGTGACCCAAAGGATTTCATCCAGTTCATGATCTGAACCGTCCTCCAACACCAGAATCCCGCCTCGGACCCGGATGACCTTCATTCCGGGATAAAGTCGGATGCCGCGCCGATGCAGCAGCCTTTGGAATTTGGTCCGGACCCGGCGATTATGGGTGGGAAGAATGGTTTCGGAGTCGAAGAAGAGGTGAAATTCAGGAGCCTCGCGGGGACGGCCCGAGACGCGCCGCAGGTCTTCCAGAGCATACCGGACCGACAACAGCAGCTCGACGCCGCCGGCCCCGGCTCCGACCACGCCGATACGGGTTCGTCCGGCTCTCGACAAAATTCGCTGCCTGACCTCGGACCAGCGGCTGAGAAAGTCGCCGATGGGCTTGACTGGAACTACCGATTCAGCGGCTCCCGGAACCGGACCGAGAGTGGGTGTGGAGCCGATGTTGATGGAGACCAGATCGTAGGGTACGGGTGGCCGGGAACGGCACAGGATCCTCTTGGAGTCCAGGTCGAGGCTGACAGCCTCATCGTGGTAGAGGCGGGCGCCCGCGAACTGGGAAAGTGGCCCCAGGTCGATGTGGGTCTCATCGTATTCGTAGTGGCCGGCGATGAGGCCAGGGAGCATTCCTGAGTACGGGGTGTGTACGTCGCGCGTGATGAGGGTCAGGCGAACCCCCCGCATGGGCTTGGCGCCGAAGCCCTTCAGGACGCTCACATGGCTGTGGCCGCCGCCGACCAGAACCAGATCCTTGGTGACGGGAGCTTGAATCGGATTCATGACTCGTCAGGAGAAGGTGGTGGCCAACCGAAGCGGATCCCGGACCGCAGACAATCGAGCGTACCATAGGGCGCGGATCAGCGACCATTTCTTACCGTAGCGAACTTCCCGTGGCCCTGCGGCTTTTGCTCCAGGGTGCCGTGTAGCAAAATAGATCGATGAGCGTGGGAGCGCTCCCGAGGCCGGGGATGATATGGGATATGATCGCCGATTGCTCGCGTCCAGCCTGCTCTTGATTCCTGCATACTGCCTGCTTCTCCCGGCGACGGCTCAATCGCGGGAGGCCGCGGAGCAGCAGAGCGAGCCCGCCGTACAGGAGGAGCCGGAGGAGCGCCAGGAACTCTCCCGGGAATCGCAACCCCGGTTGACCGAAGAGATCGTGGTCGTCGGCACCCGGGCGCAGCCGCGGACGGTAACGGAGTCGGTGGTGCCCATCGACGTCATCTCGTCCAAGGACATCGTCAGCCAGGGTGAGCCGGACTTGGCCGACCAGTTGAGAAACGTCCTTCCGGCCTACAACGTCAATCCTCAGCCGGTGGGCGATGCGGCCCGGATCATCCGTCCGGCGACCCTCCGCGGTCTGGCTCCCGATCACACGCTGGTCCTGGTCAACGGAAAGAGGCGCCACCGCGGCGCCGTCATCACCTGGCTGGGGAATGGTGTCGCGGACGGGGCCCAGGGGCCCGATATCTCCGTGATCCCATCCATCGCCTTGCGCCAGGTGGAGGTGTTGCGCGACGGCGCCTCGGCCCAATACGGCTCGGACGCCATCGCCGGCGTCCTGAATTTCCTGCTCAAGGACGATTCCTCGGGCGGCAGCGTGGAGTTCCGGACCGGCCGCTTTCTCGCCGGGGACGGCGGGACCTACACCGTCTCCGGGAATATCGGCCTGCCTCTGGGACCGGGTGGATTCGCCAACCTGAGCGTCGAATACGGCACCACCGCCGCCACCAGCCGCAGTGTCCAACGCGCCGACGCCGCACACCTGATATCGGTCGGGAACACCCATGTCGCCGATCCGGCCCAGATCTGGGGTTCGCCCGCCATCGACGACGACATCAAGTTCTGGGGCAACTTCGGGCACGTGTTCGACCAGGTGCAGTTCTACGGTCACACCAACTACGCCGGCAGGCGGGTCACCGGCGGCTTCTTTTTCCGGAATCCCAATATCCGGGCGTCCGTTTTCAGCGCCGACGCCGGAAAAACCCTTCTCATCGGGGATCGTCTCGATGCCCAGGACGGAATCCTCGATGGTTCGGCCGGCTGCCCCCGGGTCCCCATCGCCAACGGGGTCCCCGACCGGCGGGCTCTGGACAGAGTTTTTTCCGATCCCGACTGTTTTTCGTTTCAAGAGATCTTCCCGGGGGGATTCCGGCCGCAGTTCGGCGGCGAATTAACCGATGCGTCGGTCGTCGCCGGCCTTCGTGGTCAGACCTCTGTCGGGATGGTGTGGGATGCCAGCTTCACCCTGGGTTCCAGTTCAGTGGACTTTTTCATTTTCGATACGGTCAATGCGTCGCTGGGTCCGGCCACGCCCACCGAATTCGACCCCGGTCTCTACCGGCAACAGGATCTCGCCTTCAATCTGGACCTGAGCTATGCAGTGAGTGACCGGATCCATCTGGCCGGGGGCGGGGAATGGCGCGAAGAGGACTTCAAGATCGGGCTGGGACAGAATGAGTCATGGGAGATTGGGCCCTACGCGCCGCAGGGGTTCAGTGCCGGCTCCAACGGATTTCCGGGATTCAGTCCTATCGCCGCCGGCCGGTGGGACCGGGCGAACTATGCCCTATATGGCGACCTGGAGTTGCGCGGAGACTCGAACAAGTGGACGGTCGGTGCCGCGGCGCGGATCGAAGATTATGAGGACTTCGACGCCACACTCAACGGCAAGTTGGCGGGACGCTACGTTCTGACCCCGGCCTGGGCGCTGCGCGGCAGCGTGAGCAGCGGTTTCCGGGCGCCCACGCCGGGCCAGCAGAATGCCTTCAACGTGTCGACCCGATACGATATTCAACTCAGGGATCTGGTCAATGACGGCACCATCCCCTCGACTTCCCGCGCGGCGCAACTCCGGGGCGGCCGCCTGCTCGAACCCGAGCGGTCCATCAACACCAGTCTGGGTGCGGTGGCCGACCGGGGACCGGTGAAGTTGACGGTCGACTATTTCCGCATCGATCTTTCCAATCGCCTCGCCTTGACCCAGTTGTTCGCCCTCGGTCCCGAGGAAGTGGAGACGCTCATCTCGGAGGGGGTCACCAGCGCCCGCAACCTGCAGAACTTCCGATTCTTCACCAATGACTTCGAGACTCGGACCCACGGGGTCGACCTGGTGGCCACGATTACGCCCGCAGCGCTGGGAGGAGCGACGACCTTCGGCTTTCTCTTCAACCATACCGACACCGAGGTCACCGAGTTCAACCCGGGCGTGCTGGACGCCGTCCGTCTCCGGCAGTTGCAGGAGGCCATTCCAGGCACCCGCTGGAACGTCTCGGCCCAACACGACTTGGGCCGTTGGCGCCTATTGGGGCGCCTGAACTACTACGACGACTGGTACGATTCCCGGGATGTCCGAGTCTACAAGGGCGACTACATTTTCGATCTGCAAGCCTCCCGCTCCATCGGGGAGTCCGTCACCCTTACCCTCGGCGCTCAGAACGTGTTCGACAATCAGCCGGAAGAAAACCCCAACGCCTCGGCCGTCGGCAATCGGTTCAGTCCGTACACGCCGTTCAACTACAACGGGGCGTTCTACTATTTCCGCATCGCCTACAACTGGAAATGGAAACGCGACACTGGCACGTAAGGGTCCCACACTCGGATTTCGAAAACCTGGAACCCGCGTCCGCTCCGAATAGTAGACTGAGACGGAGGGAGAGACCCTGGCGGCTGGTAGCGGGTCCCATTCGGATCGCTCACGACCGGTCCCGTGGCCGAATCCCCCTCCAGAGAGGAGAAGGTCTGATGCGAATTCTCGTTACCGGAGCCACCGGGTTTGTCGGACGCCGGCTCTGTGAGGTGTTGTCCGAGTCGGGTTGCCGGGTGACGGCGCTGTCACGCCGTCCGGACGCTGCCCGGAAAGCCCTTCCCAGTCTTTCCCAGGTTTTCGCTTGGCGGCCGGTGGAGGAGGCTCCGCCGCTTGAGAGCCTGGATCAGGTGGACGCCGTCATCCACTTGGCGGGTGAGAGCGTCGTCGGCCGCTGGAACGCCCGCAAACGGCGGGCCATCCGGGAAAGCCGGGTTCGTGCGACCAGGAATCTGGTGGGCGCCATAGGGCAGGCGCAACCGCGACCCCGAACCCTGATTTCGGCCAGTGCCGTCGGCTATTACGGAGATCAGGGCGAGACGGAGCTGACTGAATCGATGCCGGCTGCGGATGATTTTCTGGGAGAGGTCTGCGGCCAGTGGGAGCAAGAGGGATCTCGCGTGTCAGAGGCGGGCGTCCGCGTGGTCCATCTCCGCATCGGCGTCGTCCTGGCTGCAGGCGGAGGGGCCCTGGACGCCATGCTGCTTCCGGCGCGGCTGGGGTTGGGGGGCCCCCTGGGTTCGGGCCGCCAGTGGTGGTCCTGGATTCACCGGGAGGATCTGATCGGCATGGTGCAGCATGTTCTGGCCAACGAGAGCCTCTCGGGTCCCTTCAATGCGACCTCCTCGAACCCGGTTCGGCAAAAGGATTTTGCCCGAGTGATGGGAAGGGTCCTGTCCCGTCCCGCGTTCCTGCCCACGCCCGGGATCGGGCTGAAAATGGTTCTGGGCGGTTTTGCCGTCGAGTTGCTCTCCAGCAAGAAGGTGCTGCCGGACCGGATTCAGAAGAGTGGGTACCGCTTTCGATTCCCCGAACTGGAACCGGCGCTCCGGGATATCCTGGCGTAGCCGAGAGTCGCTTTCGGCATGCCCGGCCCGTTGCGGGCAATCGGCCGAATCTCGTTTACCTCAAAGGTTTCGGGCGATAGACGAATTGGAGGATGTTGCCCTCGAGATCGGGAAAGAAAGCCAGCTTGGTTCCGGTAGCACTCTCGGAAATGGGTTGCAGGAGTTCGATGCCCTGCTCCTTGATGTGCTGACAGGCCTCTTCGAAATCGACGACGGTGAAGGCGAGGTGGCGGATGCCGGCGTCGTCCCCTTCGGCTTCCATCCGGGGACGGTCGCTGGAGGGAAGGATCTCCAGGACTCCGGTTCCCGGAACGGCCACGAAGTAGGTGGAGTACGCGTCGTCGGCTACGGCGATCTCGCAGCCCAGGTTCGTGCAGTACCAGTCGGCCAGCGCTCGAGGGTCATCGGCGACGATGGCCACATGTTCCAATGACGTGATCATGACTCATCTCCTTCCGTTTGGCGGGGCATTCCCCGGAGCCTATGGACCGCCAGTTTATGCAACCGCAAGGCAAGAAAAAAGGGGAAACAGCGTAGGGGCGACCCTTGTGGTCGCCCTCCCCGGGCCGAGAGCAGCGAGGGGCGAAAGCGGGCACCAGCAAGAGGTGCCCCTACATGCCGACCAGGGCACCGGAGCCGTACTGCCATGTGAGATTCGGGAAGGTTCGAATGCCGTGACGGGGTCTGACTCGGACTGGTACTATCCTGGGACTTCGCGGGGAAGAGCATGCCACTTGGGAACAAGGTTGCGGTGGTGACAGGGGCTGCACAGGGTCTGGGGTTGGCTATTGCCCGGAGGCTGGCTCAGGATGGGGTATCCGTCCTGCTCTGCGACCTTCAGGAAGAGAAAGTCCAAGGAGTTGCCGCCGCATTGATGAGGGACGGGCTCCAGGCCGAGGCGGCCCCTTTGGATGTGACCGACTCCCCGGCCGTGACTGCCGTCTTCGAGAAGACGTTCCGGAACTGCGGGAGATTGGACATCCTGGTCAACAGCGCCGGTCTGGGCCAGAAGGTGACCCCGACCGTAGAGTTGGAGGACGAAGAGTGGCGGCGCATCCTGGAGGTGAATCTCACCGGGACCTTCTACTGTTGCCGGGCGGCGGGCAGGTTCATGCGGCGTCAGGAATCGGGAAGCATGGTGAACCTGGCCTCCATCAATGCCCACAGTCCGGTAGCTCTGGTGGCCGCCTACAACGCGGCCAAGGCGGGCGTCGCAAGCCTGACCCGGACGCTCGCCATCGAGTTGGCCGCCTATGGTGTCCGGGTCAACGCCGTGAGCCCGGGTCCCGTCTACACCGACTTCAACCGCAAGACCATGGCTCAGCGAAGCCGGACGCTGGGGATCAGCCGCGACGAGATGGTCGAGCGGGTCCGCCGATCCATTCCGTTGGGGCGCTGGGGAGAGCCCCAGGACATCGCCTCCATGGTCGCCTTTTTGTGCGGGTCCGAGGCGTCCTGGATCACGGGCCAGGTGTTCCAGGTGACGGGGGGTTTACAGGGTGTCTCGGCGACTCCCCCCAAGACGCCCCGGACCGAGGAATGAAACCCACCGTTTTCATCCCCGAACCCATCGCCGCTCCCGGAGTGGAGTTGCTGCGACGGCACTGCCATTGCCAGACCCCGTGGGAAAAGGGGGTCAAGGTGCCGGTGGAGCCGGACGCCGAAGGAGCGGCTCCCCATCGGGCCGCCTTCCGGGATGCCGACGCGGCTCTGGTGCGCCTATTCCTGGTTGGAACCGACGATATTGGGAACGCCCCCCGGCTCAGGGTGATCGCCAAGCATGGGGTCGGAGTGGACAACATCGACTGCGAGGCGGCGACCTCCAGAGGCCTGCCCGTCGTCTACACGCCCGGTTCCAACGGCCGGACCGTAGCTGAGCACGCCATGGCGCTGATGTTGGCCCTTTCCCGGCAGATTTATCCCTCCAGCCACGCCATCCGTTCCGGAACCATGGAGGACCGGAACCGTTACCAGGGTGTCGAGCTTGCCGGGAAGAACCTGGGCTTGATCGGTCTGGGCCGCATCGGCAGCCGCGTCGCGGGGATCGCCGCCGGTGGATTCGGCATGCAGGTGCGCGCCTACGACCCATATCTGCGTCCCGGATCGACGACGGGTGCGGCCGTACTGGAAGATTCCCTGGAGGCTCTTCTGGCGTGGGCCGACTTTATCAGTCTCCACGTTTTTTTGAGTGACGAGACGCATCATCTCATCGACCAGGAGCGCCTGAAGCTGATGAAGCCCGGTTGCCGCCTGGTGAACACCTCCCGAGGGCCTGTCATCGACGAGGCGGCCCTGGCCCAGGCGCTGCGGGACGGACGGTTGGCCGGGGCCGCCCTGGATGTCTTCGAGGAGGAACCGCTACCGGCGGATCATCCCCTTTGCCGAACGCCCAACACTCTGTTGACGCCTCACATCTCCGGCTTGACCGACAGCGCTCTGGAACGCGCCTCCCTGATGGCTGCCCAGGGTATCCTGGACGTGCTCCAGGGGCGGCGCCCGGAACATGTCGCCAACCCCGGCTATTTCGAGAATCAGGACGCGAGAAAGGAAGATCAGCCATGACCATCCCCCTGGAGCAGATCGCCAACATGCCGGCCTTTTCTCCCTACTATCCTCCACTGCCGGCCCGCTACCGGAACGTGCGTTTCCAAATGGTCTGCTTCCGGGCCGACCCGAGCGCGTTGGATCGTGTGCTCCCCTGGTGTTTCGAGCCGGACCCGGACGGCAACTGTGCTGCCATCGGCATCGACGCGACCTGGACGGCAAACTACGGGGGATTTCTGGAGAGCGTGCTCACCGTCAAGTGCAGCTACCAGGGACAGCCGGGCTACTTTGCGCCCATCGCGTTCCTCAACTCCAAGTCCAGCATTCCCGCGGGAAGAGAGATCTACGGCACGCCCAAGGTGTATTCCGACATACGGATCGGAATGGATGAGCGAGTCATGTACACGGACACTCGGCTGGCCGGCGCCTCGATCCTGGCGATCCGGTCCACGATGCACCGGGCTTACGACCCCGAAAACCTGCCCGTTTTTGCGCCGTCCTGGCGGCTGAAGGCGATCCCCCGGGTGGACGGCAAGGGATTCGATGTCCTCCAGGTCATCGACGGGGCCAAGTGCACCTCGGACGTGACCGTCCACGTTTGCCGGGCCGGCGACGGTGTCGTTCAGTTCGATCCCTCACCCGTCTACGATCTGACCGGCTTCGCTCCCCGGGAGTACCTGGGGGCGTACTACATGGAGACCGACTACACCGAAGGGTTCGCGGAGATCGTGCACGATTTTCTGCGGGAATAGCCGTTCGTTCAGTCAGCCCACGTCTTGGGCCCGTCCCGTCCGGGCCGCTTCGTAGGCGCTGAAGATGGCCTTCAGGACGTGGAGGCATTCCTCGCCGGTGGCCGGCGGAGGTCCCGCGCCTCTGGCCGAGTCCAGGACCGCCTCCACGAGACGCTGGTAGGGACCGACCTCATAAGCGAAGGGAAAGGACTGGACCCCTTTGGGAGCATCGGGATGTGTGGAGTACCATTCCAGGGGGGAGTTGTCCTCGTCAAAGCGGAGCCACCCCTTGGAGCCCCAGAGGGTCAGTCCAAGGTGGTAGCCCCGGTCCAGGTAGTATCCGCCGTGATACGTTCCCACGATCCCGTTCCGAGACTGAAAGGTGACTCCCACCGAGTCCTCGACGTCGATGGGTTGGCCCCCGACGTTGCGGGTCATGGAGGCGACCCGTTCGATGCGGTCCTGCGTCAGATGCTGGAGCAGGTCCACATAGTGGATTCCCAGCCAGATCAGGTTTCCTCCGCCCGCCGTGTCCCGCGAGGCGAGCCAGGAGCGGTGAAACTCGGGGCGGGTCAGGCGGGTCTGATCCGCCACGACCAGCAGATGCGCTCCGTAGGGTTTGCCGATGAAACCGGACCGCACCAGTTCCCGGGCCTTGACGGCCCCCGGATGCACCCGCAGATAGAAGGCCAGCGTGAGCGTCAGGTTCCTGGCTTCGGCAAGTCGGACCAGGGGTTCAAAGTCCTCGGCCCGGGTGCAGGAGGGTTTTTCGGCCAGGACGTGGCAGCCGACCTCCAGGGATTTCCGGATCAACGGCGGAGCCTTGTGGGCGGCCAGGCTGATGACGGCCGCGCGGGGTCGAAACTCCCGCAGCATCCGGTCATGGTCCCGAAACGTGGTCACCTTCGCCCCCAGAGCATCGCGCGCACGCGTGAACGTAGTCCCGCTCTCGTCGGAGATTCCAACGGCTTCCACGCCGTCGATTTTGGCCAGAGATCGGAGATAGGCGCTCAGGTGGGGTCCTTTCTCCTGGGTGATCACACCGACCCGAAGGGGTTCGGCAATTGCGGGCCGGGCCCCGCGGCTCAGAATCGCGGGCGAGAGAAAGGCACCGGCAGCGGCTCTGTGGAGAAAGGTTCTTCGTTTCATGGCGGGCGAGTTTAACAGGGTTGGGAACAGGGATCAGGGTCCGGACTCCGGAAGCGTAGCACGGCGGGCCCAGGATCAGGAAAGGAGTGAGGAATGATCGCGTCGACCGTTTCTGCAGCGATGAGGGCCGCCCGGAGGATCGCGGGTGTCGGATTCTGCCTTCTCCTGCCGGGTGTGGATTGCTCCACGACCCTGGCTCAAGAAAAGCTCCTGGTGGTGGATACGCCCATGGAGCCGCCCGAATGGGCCCTGTTGCAACGTCAGCTTCTGGAAGCCAGCACTCAGGCTTGCCGGGTCCTGGCCCGACACGCTCTGGACGACCGCGGATACCTCCTTCACGTACCTCGTTGGGGCGTGATCGACGGTCCCGACGACGCCATCGAGACCTTCGCCGCCTGGCCTCTTCTGCACTCTCTCGGAGCCGGAGATTCGGTGTTGGAGGACTACAAGAAGGCTCAGGAGGGCCACTGGCTCCAGTACGGAGAAATGAGGACGGTCAAGACGGACCTGGCCAAGGACGGGGCCTACTTCCAGGAATTCGTCACCATGTCCGACTGGGCCCACACCCGGGAGGGGATGCAGGCCTTCATGTCCCTGGGTCTTTCGGAACCCGGCAACGCCCTCCACCGAAAACGCATGGCCCGATTTGCCGGCCTCTATATGAACGAGGACCCCTCCGCCCCCAACTATGACCCGGTGCGCAAGCTGATCCGCAGCACCTGGACCGGGAGCAAGGGGCCGATGCTGAGGGAGCCCACGGTCTACGATTGGGTGGGAGACCCGGTCCGGGGGCGTTTCCATTTCCTGCACAGCTCAGCCGGACTGGGGCGGATGTTGGACTTCGCGAACCACTATCCCAAGATGCTGGCCCACTGCGAAGACTACAAGGACAGTACCGGGGACAGTCATTTGAATCTCTCCGCCACGAACCTCGCGTTGAACGCCTACATGATGACGGGGAAGGAGAAATACCGGCGATGGCTCCTGGGATACGTGGACGCCTGGAAGGAGCGGACGCGCGAGAACAACGGCTTCATCCCCACCAAGGTGGGCTTGGACGGAAAGCCGGGCGGCCCGTCGGGACAGTGGTGGAAGGGGCTGTACGGTTGGAATTTCTCCAACTTCGACGCCGAAGTGGGGTATGTGAAGCACCGGGGCACCATCTTCATCGGGACCTGGGACGGATTCGGAAACGCTTTTCTCCTCACGGGCGACCCAGGCTATCTGGCCGTCATGAGACAACAGCTCATGCACTTCCACAGCCGGAAGAAGGTGGTCGACGGCAGGACGCTCGTCCCCAAGATGTACGGAGACCCGCGGGGCCACACCTATGCGGGGAAACCCGAATGGTACGCGTGGACCGAAAAACTGAACCTGGATCGCTGGACCGAACTCTACCTGTGGGGCATGGACCGGGCCGACCTGGAACCCATTCCCAAGACCGGGTGGATCGGATTTCTGGAAGGGGTGGAGCCCGACTATCCGGCCCGGGTCTTGAGAAAAGACCTGGAGAGGGTCCGGAGCCAGGTGCAGGCAATCCGGGATGACCCCACGACGCCCGACACCCGGCTGCCCGACTGGTTCATGCACCTGAACCCGTCATCGAGCCGGAATCTGGCCAGTCTGATGACCGGGGCCTACCTTCCCAGTGTCATCTGGAGCGTGAACTTCCGATTGCGTTACTTCGATCCCGTCCGGAGCCGTTCGGGCGTCCCACCGGATGTGGGAGCGTTGATCCGGGAAATGAGCGGCGATTCCGTGGCCGTCATGCTGGTCAACCTCAATCCCGTCGCTCCGCGCACCGTAGTCGTACAGGCGGGCGGATACGGGGAACATCAGTTCACGCAGGTCAAAAAGGGCGAATCGAGAGAGGAGTTGAACAGTTCTTACGTCACAGTCAGGCTGGAGCCCGGGTGCGGGGCGCGGCTGATGTTGGGAATGAATCGGTACGCCAACGCGCCGACACTGTTGCATCCATGGGATCGTTAGCGCGAATTGTCATATTGAGGCGGCGAATTCAAGCGGAAAACAGGGGGAGAAATCGAAGGGCTGGGACGCCCGGGAAACCTGCAGGCTTGCCCGGGCGCCGTTTCTCTTCTGTCGATGTAGTTTGGGATCCATTACGGGGTCAGGAACCCAACTTTTCGATCATCCGCACCAGTGTGCTGACTTGGTTTTTCAGCGCGTCGGAGAATTCTTCCAGTTGTCGGGCGTAAGCGCGCAAGGCCTGGAGCTCAGGGGCCGGAGCAGGCGTCTCCGCCACGGTGGCCGCCGGTTCGGGTTCCGGTTCGGGCTCCGGTTCGGGTTCCGGTTCGGGCTCGGGAGCAGCCGTAGCGTCGGGGGCGGCTTCCGCTTCGGCCTCCGGTTCAGGGGCGGCCGCCGACACGGGCTCGGGGGCCGGTTCGGGGGCCGCAGGAGCCTCGGCGACGACGGCCGGCGGAGCCTCGACCTGGGACACGAAATAGAGTTCGCGGCCCCGTTTTTCCATTTCGACCCCATCGACGGCATTCAGCAGCCGCTTGACCAGATTCTTGTCGTTTGGAGTCGACTTGAGACCCAGCTTGGATCCGTTCTTGGCGATGAGTTGACTCACACTGGCCGCGCCCGCTCTCCGGACGACCCGGGCCAGGCCTCTCTGTATCCGTTGCAACTCAGCGCGCTTTCGACGTCTCCTCTTGGCCATTTTCTTATCCTTTCATCTGCTGTTGAAACCGACTATACAAAACCCTAGCAATATTACAATGACTATTATCCATTAATTGTCCGATCAATTCCACAAATTTAGTGGTGAAAGTCGAATTTCTATCCGTTCGGCCTTACCGGCCGGAACTCTTATGGTCTAAAAGAAATGTGGAAATGCGCTGTTGATTTTTTGGCTCCGACCTTCAGCAGAGAGTTTGTATGATAGCCGCATGCAGCGGAGTTCGGTGCGCCATTCAAGCGGTTTCCCCCAGATGTAATGCATGCTTGGGTTCGCCATTCGACGGTCCGGTTATGCATTGAAATTCATGTTTCCCGGAATCGGTGGTAGGCTGTGAGGGAGGGTTAAGCGAATGATCAGCAGATTGAACCGGCGAAATTTTCTAGGCGGCGCCCTGGCGGTCTCTCCGTCGGTCATCGCTTCCGCCCGAGCCGTTCCGCGGACGGTTCGGGAGGAAGGGAAGCGGCGCCGCTTCCTCCTCTGGTGTGACAAGGGAGGCCTGATCAATCCGGCCGGCCCTGCCGATGATCCGAAAGTGGCCGAATTCGTCCGCAAATGCTCGGATCACGGAGTGACCGATCTGATCCCATGGAGCGGGACTCGAGTTCTGGTGGAGGAGGGGCGGAAGCAAGGCATTCGGGTGCACCCGTATCTGGCCTTCAATTCCCACGGTTCCCGCCGAGTCAACTATGCCTGGTCCGTTCACTACCTGAGTGCGCCTCCCGGTTCTCCCGAGATCAAGGAAAAGCTGGAGCGCCACCAGCCCATCTGGTCCCATCCCAGATCGTCCCCCAGCCTGAGTGATTTCGCCCAAGCGCATCCTCAGTATTGGGCTCGGGACCGGAGTCGAAGCCATGAGATTCAGCCGGGCCAAAGGCGCACGCTGAGTCTGGCCGTGCCCGAGGTCCGGGAGCACGAGAAGGGCAACTACATGGCGATGCTGGAACGCACGGGCGGGCACGGATTCCAGGTGGAATTCGTCAGTCTGAACCAGGATGGGAACGGGGTTGGAACGGACGGTTACGAAGAACCCATGACCCGGTTCTACCGGCAAAAATTCCGCCGCGATCCCATGGAGCTGCCCAACGACGATCCTTCCTGGGTCCAATTCCGAGCCAATTACACCACGGCCACCATCCGGGAGTTGAGGGAAGCGCTGAGAGAGAAGGATCCGTCGGTTCCCATGACGGTGGCCTTGGTGGCGCGTGAGATGGACGACTACGTGAAGGTGTTTCAGGACTGGCCGACCTGGGTCGACCAGAATTTGGTGGATGAGCTCCATCTCTGGTTCCGCACCACGTCCGACGTCCGGCAGGTGGAGCGCCAAGTCGCCGCAGCGGTCAAGAGGGTCTCGGGCCGTTGTCCCGTCGTGGCCGAGTTCTCCTGCTACCACGTGGGGAGCTTCCAGGATCCCGGCCTCTTGCTGGAGGCCGCCCGCCGGGCCTACGGCAGCGGAGCCGAAGCAGCGGGAATCTACCGCAGCCATGCCGTGGAACAACTCGGTTTCTGGCCTCTCGTGGAAGAGATCGCCGCGCTTTGACCACTCGGGAGGACACGAATGACGAAGACTCACCAGGGGCGAGGCTATTGGCGTTCGGCAGTGTTGACGGTCCTGTTTCTCTCGGCGGTCCGAGCGGAAGATCCCCGGATCGTAACGGTGGAGAAGATCTGGGACCAGGCGCCCCATAACGCCTTCACCGACCTGATCCGATTCCGGGAAAGGTGGTTCTGCACCTTTCGAGAGGGCGAGCGTCATGCCGCCGGACAGGACGGACGGATCCGGGTCATCACCTCATCGGATGGCAGGAACTGGGGATCGGCGGCCCTCCTGACGACGGAAGGGGTGGACCTGAGGGATCCCAAGCTCTCCCGGACGCCTGACGGTCGCCTCCTGCTGGTGGCCGGCGGCAGTATTTACATCGATGATGTGTTCCAGACCCGGGCGCCCCGCGTGGCTTTCTCCCCGGACGGCTACGAGTGGACCACGCCACAGCGTGTTCTGGCCGAAGAGCACTGGCTCTGGCGCATCACCTGGCACAAGGGCACCGCCTACAGCGTCTCCAAGATGGGAGACGGGAAGCATACCCGCCGAGTCATCCTCTACTCGAGCCGGGATGGCATCGAATGGGACTGGATCGCCGCATTCAGGAACATTCCGCCCTGGCCCAACGAGGCCACCATCCGCTTTCTGCCCGGGGATGAGATGATGATCCTCTTGCGGCGCAACGCCACGGGATGGATCGGCACCAGCCACCCTCCCTATCGGAAGTGGACGTGGACCGATACGGGGCACCGGTTGGGAGGACCCAATTTCATTCGCCTGCCCGACGGCCGGCTTTGGGCGGGAAGCCGCGCCTATACCGAGGATCCCACAACCATTCTCGCCCGCATGACCCGGACCAGCTTCGAACCGGTCCTGACCCTGCCCAGCGGCGGGGACACCAGCTATCCGGGGATGGTCTGGCACCAGGGTCTGCTCTGGGTCAGCTACTACTCGTCCCACGAAGGGAAGAGCAGCATCTACCTGGCGAAGGTACGGCTGCCGGAGGAGTAGAAGGGAGGGGGAACATCCTCAGTCCCCCTCTGGATCCGACTCTTCGTCTGCTCCCGTGTTGCTTCGGTCTGGAACGAAGGAGGCGCCCACAAGGGGAGCCCCGACCAGTTTTTCGTCGTCAAGGCGCCGACAAGGGGTGCCCCTGCCAATTTTTGAGGAGGCCGTCAGACGCGAATCTGCCCGTCGCCGGCGATGACGAATTTCTCCGTCACCAGGCTTTCCAGTCCCATGGGGCCGTAAGCGTGCAGGCGGGTCGTGCTGATTCCGATCTCGGCCCCCAGCCCCAGTTCCCCTCCGTCGGAGAAGCGAGTGGAGGCATTGACCAGGACGACTGAGGAGTTGACCCGGTTTCAGGAAGGCCTCGCCCGTAGCCGGGTTCTCCGTGACGATTGCCTCGGTGTGGTCGGAGCCGTAGGTTTCGATGTGGGCGACGGCCTCGTTCAGGTCCGAGACCACCCGTACGGCCAGGATCAAATCCAGGAACTCTTCGTGGTAGTCCTCGTCCGTGGCCGGCGTGACGCCGGGGAGGATCTCGCGAGTCCGTTCGTCTCCCCGCAACTCGACGCCGGCTTCGTCCATCCGCCGGGCGAAACGGGGCAGGAACCGGCTGGCGGCCTTCTCGTGGATCAGCAGGTTCTCCACGGCATTGCAGACGGCGGGCCGGGAGATCTTGGCGTTCTCGGCAATGGTCAGAGCCTTATCGAGGTCGGCCTCCTCATCCACGTAGATGTTGCACACGCCCTTGTAGTGCTTGATGACGGGGATGCGGCTCGTTTCCGCCACGAAGCGAATCAATCCCTCGCCTCCCCGGGGGATAATGAGGTCGATGCACTCCTCCTGCCGGACCAGTATGGCTATGGCGTTCCGGTCCGTGGTGTCGACCAGCCGGCACGCATCCGAGAGCCCGGCCGAGGAGAGCGTCTTGCCCACCAGGTCCACCAGGGCCCGGTTGGAGTGGATGGCCTCGGAACCCCCCTTGAGCACGGTGGCGTTGCCGGCCCTTGAAGCAGAGGGCGAAGGCGTCGATGGTCACGTTGGGCCGGGCTTCGTAGATGATGCCGATCACCCCCAGGGGGGAGGGTCCCGCTTGGCGACCTGAAGCCCATTGGGCCGGGTCCAGCTCTGGCGGTCGACGCCCCACAGGGTCCGGGAGCCGAGCCACTTCCCGCAGGCCTTGGATCATGGAGTTCATGCGTTTGGAGTCCAGCTTCAGGCGATCCAGCAGGGCGCCGGTGAGACCCTTTCGAGCTCCTGCTTCCAGGTCCCGGGCGTTAGCCGCCAGCAACGTCCTCGCGAGCGTCCGGCTGCGACAGCCGATGGGCCAGGCTCTCCAGCAGCGCGTTCTTGGCGTCCGTGGACAGTCCGGCCAGCCGCCGGGAAACCGCCTTGGCCCGCCTGGAAAGCTGGACGATCTCGTTTTCCAATGAGGTCACGGTTGTCGTCATCATTCTCCTCCCGCGTAAAAGGGGACGATCATTTTACCAGCACCAGGTTGTC
Organism: Acidobacteriota bacterium; assembly: GCA_965231825.1. Lineage (GTDB taxonomy): Bacteria > Acidobacteriota > UBA6911 > RPQK01 > JAJDTT01 > JAJDTT01. The sequence goes on from OZ246889.1 coordinate 2,951,422, forward strand.
TCTATGGATCACCTCGTCGTAATAGCTGTAGCCGAGTTGCGCCGGGATCTCTTCGCTCTTGCAACCCCGAATGGCCTCCACCTCCCGGGAACTGTAGTAGCTCAGTCCCCGCGCGATCTCCCGGCCGTCGGGTCCCATGACCCGGACCGGGTTGCCGGAGTGGAACGTGCCCTCCACGGCAGTGATGCCGATGGAAAGGAGGCTCTTGCCCTGTTGGGTCAGCGCTCGCGCCGCTCCCCGGTCCACCACCAGCCTCCCCTGAGGCTGAAGCGAGTGCAGGATCCAATGCTTTCGCGCTGAAAGCCTCTCTTTGAACGGAAGGAAGAGGGTGCCCACTTCCCGTCCTGCCAGAACCGTTTCCAGGATATTGTCCTCCAGGCCGCTGACCAGCAACGCGGGAATTCCCGACTCCGCCGCCTTGCGGATCGCCTGCAGCTTGGAGCGCATCCCTCCCCGGTTGATGGACGCCGAGTCGCGGGTGTCGCGCGTATGCCGGAAATGCCAATCGGTGATTCGCTCCACGCTGGGAATCAGTCGCCCATCCTCGAGTGCGCCATCATGACTCTGCTCGTAGAACCCGCCCACGGTGGAGAGGATGAGCAGCAGGTCGGCTTGAACCAGGACCGCGACCTGGGCCGAGAGGTGGTCGTTGTCTCCGAACTTGATCTCGTTCACCGCCACCGTGTCGTTCTCGTTGACCACGGGGAGTATCCCGGACGCGAGCAGGGTCTCCAGCGCATTCCTGGAATTGAGATAGCGTTCCCGGTTGTTCATGTCGTCCCGGGTCAGAAGGATCTGCCCCGTGTGCCGGCCCAGCCGCGAGAATAGCCGTTCGTAGACGGACATGAGGAGGTTCTGACCGACGGCGGCGCAAGCCTGAAGTTGGGGGGATGGTTTTGGCCGAACCGGTCAGACCCATGACGGGAGCCCCGGCCGCCACCGCCCCCGACGTGACCAGCACCAACTGGCGCCCTTCCGCCAAGAGCCGGGCCATGCTCTTGACGAGTTGCCTGATTCGGTCCGTGTCCAGGCGTTGCTCCGCGTCAACCAGCACGCCGGACCCCACCTTGACCACGATGCGGCCGGCCCGGGCCAGCGAGCAACGCAGGGATTGATCGCGACTTGCCTCCATGTCCGGCGCCTATCTTCCGGGCTTCCAGATATCAAATCAAGCCGCTCGCGCAACGCGGTTCGTCAGGTTGGACTCCGTGCGTCTCAAAATCGGTTCCGTCGCTAAAAATGATGTTTGCCGAATTATGTTATCGTCCGATCCGGCAAGGATGCGGGCAGTCGCCGAGGGATCCGCCAGGGTGACAAAAAGGAGATCTAATCGTCGATGGCGTTGACACGATCCTGGCTCTTCGTTCCCGGCCACCGGCAGAAAATGATCGATAAGTCGCCTGGCCGGGGTTCCGATGCATTGATATACGATCTGGAAGACGCCGTCCCCCCGGACGAGATGAACGCGGCCCGAAAGAAGGTGGGCGCGGCGCTGGATGCGGCGAAAGAGGGACCGCGCCGATTCGTTCGGATCCACAGCGCGGGCCATGGAGCCATGGATGCCGACCTGCGTGCGGTGGTCCGGCCCGGCCTGGAAGGGCTGGTGCTCCCCAAGGTGGACCGCCCGGAGGACCTGCTGACCGTCGATCGTTCGCTGACGCAACGGGAGTCCGAGGCCGGCATGCGGCCCGGATCTGTTCGGCTGGCGGCGATGATCGAGAGCGCCGTGGGCTTGATTCAGGCGCCCGCTATCGCCGCATCTTCTCCCCGGCTCGTGGCCCTCATGTTCGGGGCGGAAGATTTCGCAGTCGACCTCGGGCTGTTCTCGTTTCGAGAAGGAGGGCTGATGTCCTACGCGCGCTCCTCGCTGGTGGTGGCGGCAGCCGGCGCCCGGCTGGAGCCGGTGGACAAGGTCTACCTCGATTTTCGGGATCCGGACGGATTGGCCCGGGAGACCCGAGCGGCCCGGGAGCTTGGGTTTTCGGGAAAAACCCTGATCCATCCGGCTCAGATCGAAACCGTCCACCGCGTCTTCCGTCCGACCGCTGCGGAGGTCGAGTCCGCACGCCGGATCGTGGCAGCCTTTGAGGCGGCCCCGGAGGAAGGGACGATGGCGGTCGATGGGCGCATGGTGGATCTGCCGGTCGTCAAAAGAGCCCGGCGGATACTCCGGTCGGCAGCAAAAGGGGAGATCTCCATGGGGAGAGAGGAATAGGAAGCGCCGGCTTTCCACTCGCCGAACTCTCAGCCGAGAATCGGGAAAGCTATCGTCGCGGGTGTCTTTTCTGCCGGGCCGATCCGATCAACGAGGAAGAGGATTATGTCATCCAGACGTATGAAAGGGATTGAGGAAGACGTGCGGTTTGACGAGACGTTTCAGGGCCGTTGCCGCTTCGGCTTGGCGCAGGCGGATATCACTCCGCCTGTAGGCATCTACCACCGGATGTGGGGCGCCGCCAGCCACGACCGCTCGACCGGCGTGCATCGCCCCCTGAAGGCGGCGGCCGTCGCGTTCGGGGCACTTGGAGAGGAAAGACCTCCTTCGGAGTCCGAGCAGATCCTGATTCTGTTGGACCATGTTCTGCTGTGGCCCGCCGAGATGGACCTGTTGTTGGAGCGGGCCAGCCGGCTCTCCGGGGTCAGCCGTGACTCGCTCTTGGTGGTGTTCTCCCATACCCACGCTGCAGGTCTGATGGGCTTGGAACGAGAGTCCTTGCCGGGAGGTGAGTTGATCCGCGGCTATTTGAAGAGGGTCGCGGCCTCTGTGGGCGATCTGATCTCCGCGGCCAGGTCCAGTTCCCAAACCGTCACGATCACTTATGGTTTTGGCCGCTGCTCGTTGGCCCGGAATCGGGATCTGTGGGACGACCAATTGCAGCAGTACGTGTGCGGGTACAACCCCGACGGACCGTCGGACGACACGCTCCTGGCCGCGCGGGTCACCGGCGAACGGGATGAACCGATTGCCACCATCGTCAACTACGCCTGCCATCCCACGACCCTGGCCTGGCAGAACACGCTCATCAGCCCCGACTTTCCGGGCGCCATGCGGGAGGTTGTCGAGCGGGAGACCGGAGTGCCCTGCCTTTTCCTTCAGGGCGCCTCCGGGGACTTGGGGCCCAAGGAAGGGTTCGTTGGAGATCTGGAAGTGGCGGACCGAAACGGGCGCCAGCTCGGCTACGCGGCGCTTTCGGCCCTGTGCGACCTGCCGGCGCCCAATCGGCGCTTCCGATACACCGGTCCCCGGGAGTCCGGCGCCACCTTGGGAACCTGGTCCTGGACCCAGTTTCCGCGAGATGAGGAAAGCCGAAGCAGCCGGTGGAAGTTGAGGCGCTGGATCGTCGATCTCCCCTATCGCAGGATGCCGTACACCAGGGAGCAGGTCGAATCCGAGCTGGAACGGTGCCGGGCCGGAGAGGAGCGGGCGCGCGCTGCCGGAGACGAAGCCCGAGCGGGCGATTTCCGAGCCCTGGCCGAACAGCAGGGCCGCCGGTTGCAGCGTCTGAAGTTCCTGCCGGCGGGAGAAAGCCTGCCCTATTCGATCTGGCTCTGGAGAATCGGGGACGGCTTCTGGGTGGCCGTGGAAGGCGAGCCTTACCAGGTGCTGCAGCGGTCGTTGCGGGAGCGTTTTCCCGGAGTGCCGATCATGGTGGCTTCCCTGGCCAACGGCGCCCGGGCGAACTATCTGATCCCGTCCGGGGCCTACGGATCGGGCCGCTATCCCGACACCATCGCCGTTCTGGCCAAAGGCTCCCTGGAAACGGTCATCGACGAGGCCGGCAACCAGATCGAAGAGTGGCTGGCGGACCGGTAGCGGGGGTTTGCAACCCCCGATTCACCCGATTGCCCGGGGAAAAGGATGTTCCCCTGTCGTGGCGTGACGAAGGGATCCGGAGCTTTCAGCCTTCAGGTCCGGCGATCGCGGGTCCGGCGATCGGACTGTCACCTCACCGAGGGCGCCGGCGGGCGTTGCTCAGGAAGGCCAACAGGCTGGCCAGCTCCTTCCGGCTCACCTGCTCCTCCAGGCCGGAGGGCATGACGGAAACGTTGCCGGGACGGATCTCGCGGATCTCCGACCGGCCGATCCTGACATCGGTGTCCGGACCGGTCACCATCTCGATCTCCTCCGGTCCGTCCTGGGTGATGACCCCCTGGTGCGTCTCTCCCGCTTCGGTCAACACGACTACGGGCTCGTAGCCGCGCACGAAGCTGGCGCTGGGAAAGAGGATGGACTCCAGCAGATCGCGCCGGTTTCGGACATCGCCGATCCGGGTGAGGTCGGGGCCGGAACGGCCTCCCTGGTAGCCGATGGCATGGCACGAGGAACAGGCGGCGCTGTTGCTGTTGAAGACGGCCTGACCCTGGCGAATGTCCCCTTCGTCCAGAGTCGCCAGAAAATCCTCCAGCCGTGCCTGCTGCTGGACCGGATCCATTTCCAGTGACGCCAGGAGTTGCGCCCCTTGGCGTCGGACCGGAGGAGGAAAGTTGGCCAAGGCTTGGTTCATGACGTCGGCCCGCAGTCCGTTCAGACCTCTTGAATCCCGTATGGCGGCCATCAGCCGCAGCCCCAGATCTTCGTCTCCGTCGTTCCCGTATGCCCCAAGCAATGGCGAGAGGACCAGGGGACCCGAGGTCCGGACCGACTCTGTCAGTTCCAGCAACTGTTTGCGGGTCAGCCGGGATCTGCCCAGGACGCCGGCGGCGCCGGTGCGGGCATCCACCGCTGCCGCAGGCCCGAGGGAGGCCCGCAACAACTCGAAGAGATCGGCGTCGAGTCCGTCCAATTCTCCAGGAACGGCTGCCAACGCATTCACGCGCAGGTCGTCGTCCAAGGTCGAGTCGCGGCCGACGCCCAGCAGGACGTCCTTCAGGCGGCCGGCGTTTTCCTCCCCCGGGTCTGGCAGGGTGCGAAGACTTTCGACCGCCTCCCGGATCAGGCCCGCGTCCCCTCCGGACAGAACCGCGGCAAGTCCGTCGACCCAAACGGAGGGGGTCTCCTTGAGGGCGCTACCGGCCATGGCCCGCAACGCGGTCAGGCGGGACTCGGTCGAGCCGGTGCCGGCGGCCGTCGTGGCCAGCAACCTCTGAATGGTGGCGTCTTCTCCGAATTTGGCCAGTTGCCGCGCCAAGTCGGCCTTCTCTTCAGGTCCTTGTTCGCGAAGAGCCAAGCGCCGGCGAAAATATCGGGCCAACGCCTCTCCCCATTCCGGATGATGGCCTGCAACCCAGTGGGCCGTCTGTCTGAGAGTCGGATCGCCGGAAGCGAGCAGGGGAGTGACGGTCCCGGGAGTCAAGCCGCCGCCCGGCATCTGGTCCAGGGCGATGAGAGCGGCGCGCCGCGTGTGGGGAGAAGAGGCTCCCAGTCCGGCGGCGGTGCCCTCCGGGTCGGCAATCTCGATCAGCGCGTAGATCAGCGAGTGCTCCAGGAGCCGGGCATTCTTCGCTCCGGCCCGGGCCAGCAACCCGGGGACGGCGCGGCGGTCGCCGATGCGTCCCAGCGCCTCGGCGGCCACCCTCTGAATCGATGGGGAACCCTGATGCAGAAGTTCCAGCACCCTGGGAAAGCTGCCGGCGTCACGCCAGACGCTGACCGAATGAAGTGCGGCTTGCCGCACGCTCTCGTCCCTGTCGGAGAGGGACTTTCGAACGGCCGCGCGAGCGTCTGCGTGGTCGATGCGGGTGAGGGTCCAGACGGCGTTGCGGCGGGTCTCGACCGAATCGGACTTCGAAAGCGTGGGGGTCAGAACCGGCACCGCGACGCTCCCCAGCTTGGCCAGCGCTGCCATGGCCCGGCTGCGGACGGCCGGTCTCGGGTCATCCAGGAGTTTCGCCAGTCCCTCGGCGCCGGCGTTGGCCCAGTCGATCTGCAGGCCCCTGGGATCCTGCGGCCCCGACGTGCCCTTGCGCCGGATGCGGTAGATTCCGCCCAGGACGTCCGGCTTGTGGAGCTGGGAAGTCGGGCAGCAGAGCTTGTACCAGCCGCCCGTATCGACCACCAGCAAGCTGCCGTCCGCGTCCTCCAGCACGTCGGTGGGATGGAAGTCGCGGTCGCCGGAGACGAGAAAGTCCGAATCCCGGGTTTTGAAGGTCGCGCCGCTGGGTTCCAGGACGTGCCGGGTCACTTTGTTCAAATTGAAGAGGCAGGCAAACAAATTGCCTTGATATTCGCTGCCGAAGACGCTGGAGGCATAGATGGCTTGGGCGCAGGGAGCGGCCGGCCCCAAATGCAGCATGGCCGGCAGCAGGTCTCCGGTCCTGGCGTGGCCGCTGAGGACGTTGTGGGTTTTTCCGTAGACACTGCCATGGACGGCGTGAAGAATGCCGTCCCGGCGTCCCAATTTCGGGTGTTGGACGAAGGTGGACGCCAACAGCCGTTCTCCCCGGGGCGTGAAGACGACGTCCACCGGGTTGTCCATCCCCCCCGTCAGGACCGGTTCGATCCACGGGTCTCCGGGTCGCCGCCGGAAGACATGGGCGGCGCGGGTGACCAGGGGCGGACCGTCCGGCCTTTCGTAGGTCTGTTCGGCGAAGGCCCCCTTGGTCCAGTAGATCCATCCGTCCAGTCCCAGGTAGGGGCCGTGCAGATCGTTGGCGCAACCGGTGAGGGTCTTGCCCGCGAACCATTCCTCCCGCTGGTCGGCGACGCCGTCGCCGTCGGTGTCGGTCAGCTTCCAGATGCTGGGGGGCGCCGCCACGTAGAGAGACCCGTCGAACCAGAGCGCGCCCTGGGGAATCATCATGCCGTCGGCAAACGGAGTGCTCCGGTCGTAATGCCCGTCGCCGTCCGTGTCCTCCAGGCGCTTGACGCGGTGCGGTTTCTGCTCCAGCTGCTGTTGCACCGGGTCGTTGGAACCGGACGACTCGGTCACGTAGAGGCGGCCCTGCTCGTCGAAGTCGATGGAAATGGGACGTTTCACCAGCGGCGGCCCGGCCACGAACTCCACCTCAAATCCTTCGGCCACCGTCAGCGTGGAGTCGCCGGGCGAATCCTGGACCCGCAGGAGTTGATACAACAGCGCGGCAGCGGCCAGCAGGACCAACCCGCAGGCCAGGGAAGAGCGAGGAAACCCGGTTTTCATGGATACGGCCTCCCGCCGGCTCAAAAATGGCTGGAAGCGATTAAACCACCGCTGGACAAGGATTAGAAGCGGCCTTCACCCGGCCATTCGGACGGAATTGACGCTGCCCGTTTCCAGATATCCGCCACAGGGAAAAGTTTATCTATAGATGATAAAAATGGACTGAAATTGTCAATAAATAGTAAATTTTGCTACGAGTTGCACTTTGCAGAGGAGACATTCTTGTCCCCCAACATGGGCAGGAGGACATCCCTGATCCTCCGTTTCCGCTTCGTCGCCACCGGCGGGCGAGAGGATCGTCAGAACAAACCCAACTCGGGCGCCGGGGTCAGGACGTCCGGCCGGTTGTTCCGGACGCTGTTCACCTTGGTGCTGACAGGACGTTTCTCGTAGGGGCCGGCGTAGGGCTCCCGGACCAGGTCGAGAAGCTCGGTCACCGTGGATGACGGATCAAGCCAGTCTTCGAAATGGGCGGGGTCGACGATGGCGGGCTGACGGTGATGGATGTCCGCAAGTCCGGGAGTGGCCGCCGTGGTGATGATGGTGAACGTCTCACGGGTTTCCGCCGGGCTGCTCCAGCGCTCCCACAACCCGGCGAACGACAACGGAGAGCCGTCGGCCAGGGCCAGAAAGTAGGGTTGTTTGCTGCGGCCCTCCTGACGCCACTCGAACCATCCGTTCGCCGGCACCAGGCAACGGCGGGAGCGGAAGGCGGCCGCGAACGACGGTTTGGAATGCACCGTCTCCGACCTGGCGTTGATCAGCCGGAACCCCATCCGGACATCCTTCGCCCAGGACGGCACCAATCCCCAGCGGAGCCTGGCGACCGTGCGCCGGCCGGCCTCGTCGAGCCGGCAGGCCGCGAAGTCCTGGGTCGGCGCGCCGTTGTATCGGGCCGTCGGATGCAGCGGCGCGGCCGGTTCCGGATAGTGGTACAGGCCGTGGATCTCACTCCAGGACATCATTTGAGTGAATCGTCCGCACATGACCAGGCACTCTCCATCTTCTATTCGGGCGGTGAATATTCGAACTCGTCGAAAGGAAACATGGGCCGAGGCATCCTCACGAAGGGGAGGGAGGTCAGGTCGGGACTGCAGCAACCGGGGCTGTTCACGATGATGATGGAACGAGCGATGGGTTCGTACTCGGTACGCATCCCCAGGGGCGACTTGACCAGCACCAGCTTCATATCCCGCGGTTCGATTCCGTGGCTTCGATACAGCTCCGGATCGGTCGTGGGAACGGGCCGCTGGGAAATCAGCAGGCGGATGCGTCCGATGGACAACACGACAGCCCTCCCCATCTCGACCTTACGGCCCGTGTAGACGCGGCCCTTGTAGCGGAACTCGCCGTCGGAAATGAGCTTGACCTTGCCCCTGACCTGAACCGGTGTGGCGTAGTCGGGATCCAACCTTCCCCCGACCCGCAGGGTGACGGTGTTCCCGACTCCCGCCCGGATCGCCTCCTCAACCGCGACGGGATCGACGACCACGGCCGCCGTCGGCAGATTGACTCCCTTTCTCAGGATGCCGGACAAAATGCTGGTCCCATCGCCGGGCGCGCCCCCCATGGTTCCGTCCGCACCCTCCCCAAGCACCACCGGACCCCCACTTATCGAAAGAGCCTGCTCCAGGGCATCCTCCACCGTGGGAAGGGCAACCATGAAAGACTCTCTGACGGACCAGATGAAACGGGCCAATTCATTGGCCTGCGATCTGGCCCGAGCCGGATCGTCGTCCGTGATGACCAGCGAGGCCCAACCCAACTCCTCCACGTCCATCCAGGGTTGGACCGCAAAAGCCGAAGCGGAGATGGTTGTTCCCTGTTTCTCCAGGGACCGGACACGGTCGTAGATCTGGCGGAATTCGCCCCGGTCCGTGAGCATGTTTTCCGCCTGGACCACCATGGGGATCTTCACGGCGTGCATGGTGGGACGGACTTCCCGCCGGAGGATGGAGGCCATCAAGTTGCCAGCCCGCCGGCCCGTGTCGTAGAGGTCCACGTGAGGACAGGTCTGGTAGCCCACCAGGGCATCGGCGTTCTCCCACATGGCGCGGGTCAGGTTGGCGTGCAGATCCAGGGTCGCAACGATGGGGACCGAGGGTCCCAACGATTCTCTGGCCTCCCGCAGGATAGCCCCGTCGCAACTGTCGATCCCCTCGCCGGCCCAGGCGCCGTGCAGCGCCAGGAGCAACCCATCCAGAGGGCCGGCCCTCCGGATTCCCTCCTTGAGGTCATCGAGCAGCGATTGGAAATCGTCAGCCTTGATCCTGCCGTAACTGACGGCCCACCCTCCCAGAATGGGCGCAATTCGCGCACCCGCCCCGGTCAGGGCATCCGCGAAGCCATGAAGCTCACTGTTTTCCGTCTTGTGGCTTTCGATCAACTCGTGGCCCGGAGTCATCATGAAGTGGCCGCGGACCGTAGCCTGAGGGGAAAAAGTATTCGTCTCTTGTAATAATGCAGCGATTGCCACTTTCACGAAAAAGGTTCCCCCATTCTCTTTTCCTCAACGGAAAAGTCTAGGGTCATGCCGTTCACCGCACAAGTCTTCCAGGAGTTGTTCCCATGAATCGAAGAAGCTTTATCGAGACCGGGCTGACGGCCGGCGTGGCGGCTGCCTCGACTGGCGTCCCCCAAGCGCAAGGGAAGAAAACAGGCCGGCTCGCTCTTCCGCAGCCGCGCAAGATCGCACAGGAGGTGTTCGGCGCCGGCGGCTACGATGCCATCTGGTACCTGGTGAACGTAGGATTCGTGGTCCGGCTGGGGGAGGTGATTATCTTCCTGGACCCGATTCTCCAGAGCGGCAATCCCCTCTATGCCGAGTTGCGGAGGCGGCGCCGGCAGGCGGATCGGCTCCCGCCGGAGGTTCGGTACTACGATCCCGGCAGCCTCTACCTGGAGACCGGGCACTACCCGCTCTCCGGCTCCGACGTGAAGCGGGCCGACTATGTCCTCGTGACCCACGACCACACCGACCATTGCGAGCCCCGGTCGGTCAAGGCTCTCTCCCGGCACAATCCCAGGATTCTGGCTCCTCCGGCGTGCCATCCCATGTTGATTGAAGCGGGAGTTCCCAAAGCGAAGTTGCAGCCGGTGGCGCACGGGGAACGCATTCCCGGGGAAGGCTTCACGGTGCAGATCCAATACGCCCAACATGGGAACTCGGAGGGCGCGTGCGGGTTCCTGCTGGAGACCCGCTATGGCAACATCTACCATCCGGGCGACGGCCGCTTCGACCATCCCCACAAGGCCGAGAATTGCAGCCTGAAGGTGGACTACCTGCTGCTTCCCATCAACGACACCAACCTGGGCGTGGGATTCGCGGCCCTATTGACGCAGATCCTGCAGCCCAAGGTGGTCATCCCCTGTCACTACGGGTTCACGTCGCCGCCGGTGAGATCCCAGGGAGGACACCCGGCCGAGTTCGTCACCGCCCTGGCGGCGCGCAACTACCGGTTGCCGGCCACCGACATCGCGATCCTCAAGCCGGGAGGAAAGGTGGTCCTGGTCTGAACTTGGCGCTTCCCGGCCGTCCGGGTTGGATCTTATGGAGGTTGCGGCGGGGATTGTCTCAAGCGTAACCTTGCGGCGGCCTCGATCCGGCCCCGCGAGCCGGAACGGATGCCGTTCTCATCAAGAGGTTGAATTAGAGGAACCGAAATCGGAAGGAAGGCACATGAACCGGATCGTAATCGTCGTCCTGGTCATTTTCGCTGTCGTTCAAGGGAGCTGGACCCTGCTGTCGGCCCAACACATCCCGCGGGTGACTCCCGAGCACAAGCAGCTCTTCGTCGACGACTATCTCATCGGCAAACTTGTCAACGTGAAGCGGACTCTGCACCAGCCCACCAAGCACCCGGACCCCATGATCCGGCCGGTGCATCCCTGGGAGAACTTCGCGGTGCAGACGCGCACGGCCCCTTTCTGGGTTCCGGAAGAGAAGGTGTGGAAGTTCTTCTACATGGCCTTTGCCAAGAAGGGGGAGGGGATCAGGGAGCAACATACATCCCTTTACGCCGTCTCCAAGGATGGGCTCCGCTGGGACAAGCCGGTGCTGAACCTGGTCGAGTGGGACGGGTCCAAGGCCAACAACCTAGTGGCAGAGCATGACCGTAGCGAACAGTTTCTCTATCACGTCGTCTACGATCCCCACGACGTGCCGGAACGGCGCTACAAGGGCATGTTCGGCCTGGGGAAGCGGCAGCCGGCGGTATCGCCGGACGGTTTACACTGGACGCCTCTGGAAGTCTCCGCCGTCCCCAGCGCCGACGAATCGCAGATGATCTACGACGAGCTGGGCAAGCAGTTCCTCTCCACCGTAAAACATGCTGCGCCCTACGGCCGATCGGTCTACCTCACCGTGAGCAAGGATTTCGTCACCTGGACCGAGCCCCGGCTCATCTTCCACGCCGACGGCGAGGATCAGGCCATTGGCCGGCAGCGGATCGCCGAGCGCGTCTCCGATCCCCGCTGGGTCCCCATGACCATCAACAAGCCGTCGCATTACAACGTGGACATCTACAACATGCCCGTCTTCCCCTATGAGGGCATGTACTTGGGCCTGCCCATGAAGTTTCACCAGACCGGTCCCACGCCCATCGGCAACCAGGACGGGTTCCACATGATCGAGATGGTCTCCACCCGGGACCTGATGGAATGGCAACGGGTGGCGGGACGGGCCATCTTCATCCCCCTCTCCTACGACGGGTTGGGCCGCTACGACACCGGCACCATCGTTCCGCCGACGCGCCCCATCGTGAGGGACGGCGAACTCTGGCTCTACTACAGCGGCATGCGGCGGCGCTTTCAGCCGGACAACATCGGCCCTCTCGTGGACGGACGGCGGCGCTACGTCTCGGTCCCGGACAATGGGGCCATCCTGCTGGCCAAGCTGCGGCTGGATGGGTTCGTCTCCATGGATGCCGGCCACCAGGAGGGGACTCTCACGACCGTGCGTCTGCGCCTGGAAGGGAAGCGGATGTTCGTGAACGCCGACGCCTCCGCGGGCCAGATCCGGGCGGAGATATTGGGCCCAACCGACACTTTCTCGCTGGACAAGAGCGTGCCGGTCCAGGGAAATCACCTGAAGGCCGAGCTCAAGTGGAAGGGGACGCCAGACTGGGCCGCACTGGAAGGAAAGCAGGTCCGGATCCGCTTCCATCTGCGCCAGGCGAGCCTCTTCGCGTTCTGGACGGAATAGGTGAGAACCATGACCGATCGGAAATCGGCAGAACCTCGTGTAATGCGGGTCTCGGGAGAGACCATCACGGCCCTGGCCTGGATCGGGCCCATGCTCATGCTCCTGGCCGAGGCCATCGGCAGCGGCGAGATCCTGACCGAACCGGTGGCCGGTGCGCGTTACGGTGGCGCCCTGCTGTGGCTGATCCTCCTGACCATCGTCACCAAGGCGTTCTGGAACGAGGCCATCGGGCGGGTCTCCATCGTCACGGGGCAGAATTTCCTGGAGGCCTGCTCAGGGATGGGAGCGCCTTGCTCCTGGGTGCCGTGGATCTGGTTCTGCATCAACCTGATCAAGGACTTCCTGCTGCGAGGCGGGATCGTGGCCATCGCCGGACTCATCTGCCACGATATCTTCGGCGGCCTGATGCCGGATGCGAGTGAGATCCAGAACCAGGTCCTTTGGACCTTCCTCAACTTCCTCCTGGTCTGGGTGATCCTCATCGTTGGCGGCTACCGGCCGGTGGAGACCTTCAACACCGTCATGTGCCTGCTGTTCACCCTCAGCCTCCTGATCTGCGCCAGCTTCGTCGCTCCGGACGTGGGCGGCGAGCTGTCCCGGGGCCTGGTGCCGCGAATGGCCACCGACTTCGATCAGCTTCTGGTCATGATGTCCCTGGCCGGTATCGTCATGGCCGGTTCCGGCACCATCAAGTACAGCGCCTGGGCCGAGGAGCGGGGGATGGGCCTTCTGGGCCACGCCCGGGAGAAGGGCCGTTTGACGCGGGAGCAGTTTCAGCCCAACTCGCCGGAGGAAGTGAGCCGCATGCGGGGCTGGCTGCGGATCAACCGGACCAACATCGTCCTGACCTATGTCCTGGGACTGATCGTCTGCATGTCCACCTTCATCCTGGGGGTGGGGATTCTGCACCCTGCGGGAATCACGCTGTCGGGTCCGGGACTCGCCCGGGAGCTGAGCCTGATGATGACGGAGGTGCTGGGACCCTGGTCCCGGAACGTCTTCTACCTGGGCGCGTGGGCCGCAATCATCAGCACCGCCATCTCCATTTTCGACGGCTCCTCGCGCATGTTCCTGCAGCCCCTGCGGATGAAGGCGCCGGGCCTGTTCGGCAGGATGTCCCCACAGGTCTGGCAGAAGCTGATCCTGAGCCTGATGATGGCCGGCTCCTGGGTCGTCTACGCCTTCTTCCCCAAGCCGGTGACGCTGGTCCTGATCATGGGCGCCATCGATACGCCCATGATCGGAATCATGATGGTGGCCTACGCGTTCCTGGGGCGGAAGTATCTGCCGGCCGAGTACCGCTACGGCAAGGCCTGGTGGGCGACGATCCTGCTGATGGGGTGTCTCTATCTGGCCTTGGGCGTGACCTACGCGTTCCTGAAGTGACGGGGAAGCGACGACTTTCTTGTGGCCGAGGAGCGGCGACTTTCAATCGCCGGGAGCGGCGACTTTCAATCGCCGATCAGTGGGGACTACGGACGGAGTCCCCACTCCGCGTAGCGTCTTCCAACCGGGCGAAATGAATCGTGAGGGACAAGACTGTCCCCCCTCAAGAAGAGCAGGCGGCAAGAAAGCCGCCTGTCCCAGTGGGCGGCAAGAAAGCCGCCCCTCCTGTGGGCGACAAGAAAGTCGCCCCTCCTGTGGGCGACAAGAAAGTCGCCCCTCCTATTCGGACGCCATTTCGTCCCCGGAAGGCGTCCCGCCCTCCAGAGGAATCACCGGCAACGTGGTGAAGACACCGTTCATGGCATCCAATTCCACCGCGACTCCCGTGAACTTCTGAGCGATTCCCGACGCCGTGCAGCGGACCGATCCGGTGAAGTCGGACGTATCGTATTCGAACATCTCGCTGATGAACTTGGCGTCCTGACCATTGGCCATCAAGTTGATTTCCTGCTCTTCCATCATTTCGCCGGCCGTCATCAGGCTGCAAGTCAAGATCAGCTCTTTCTCGCTCAGATTACGGAGTGCCGCACCGGTGTCGATGCCTCCGGCCTGACGGCGGGCCGGAAAGATGGCGGCGCGAACCGCCTGGCTGGCTCCGACCCCGGCTACGCCGACACCGGGAACGTCAAAGCGCAAGACTCCGCCGATGGGGCTGTGAGGCCCGTCCGAGATCACTTTCACCGAACCGGTCACGGTCTCTCCCATTCCGTTGGTCGAAATCGTGACTTCTCCCAAGGGCGGCAATTCGGACTGGAGCGTCACCGCCCCATAACCCGTGGCTTCCAGATTCTCGCCGATATCCACCACCGATTCCGGGGCGATGAGTTCCCCCATCTTGTCGTAGAAGTAGACCGCAGGACGGATCGGCGTGGCGGCCAGATTCACCAGCACGACATCGGAGCTGATGTCGGGTCCGTTGCCGAAATGAGCGAAGTCCAACGCAACCTGGTGTCCGAGATAGATGCCGGAGCCCATGACCATGTTCGTGTCCGGAAAGAGGTCCGGAAGGGGCGAAGTGAAAGGCTCGACGTAACCCAATTTGGGGGAAGTATGGTCTTCGTCTCCTTCAATCGACGGATCGTCAAAATGATACTCGACATAGCCTCCCCCCGCTTTGGCCGCGGCAATGAGTTCCTGGACGTACAGGGCTCCGGTGAACTGGTCTTCCAGACCGCTGAGATCCTGGTCCACCAAAGCCGCATTGCCCCCGTGCCAGCGGATGACCCCCTCGTCATTCGAAATGTAGACGTAGACGGAGCCGAACCTCCATTGCTCGTTCAAGAGGGCGTCCATCTGGGCAGGATCAGTGATCCCCGCCACATACGCCTTTGCAGATCTGACGAATGCCTTCAGGGTTTCCCGGTCCAGGACTTCTCTGGCCGTGATTCCGGTGTCCTGGGCGAGGGCGGGCTGCATGGCGGAAAAGACTACCGCCAGCCCCAAGACCCCCATGAGAAGCAGCGTTCTCAAAGATTTCATAGTGATTGCTCCTTTTTCTGACGAACGAGCGCTCTCGCTGATCCAATTCTGCGATGTCACTCCCTATTGCGCCACCGGCACTACGGGCAGCGTGGTGAAGACGCGGTTGTTTGCATCCAACTCCAGGGCGACGGCAGTGAATTCCTGATCCCCTTCCGGTGATGTGCAGCGGACCGACCCGGTGAAGTCGGCGGTGTCGTGGTCGAACATCTCGTGGATGAACTTGGCGGTCTGTCCGTTGGCCGGCAACTCGAGCGGCGTATCGTCGCCCAGCATTTGGCCATCCTTCATCAGCCGGCAGCTCAACGTCTGCTCGGAATCGCTCAGGTTGCGGAACGCCGCCCCGGTATTGATCCCGCCGGCCACGCGGCGCGCCGGAAAGATGACATCCCGGACCGGATGACTGGCTCCGACGCCGGCCACGCCGACGCCCGTCAGATCAAAGCGCAGGACTCCGCCGATGGCGCTGCCCGAACTGTCGGAAACCACCTTCACCGACCCGGTCATCAGGTCTCCCATGCCGTGGGTCGCGATGGTGACCTCGCCCAATGGCGGAATCGGGTTCGGGACGGTCAGAGCCCCGCTGTCCGTGATTTCCAGGCCTTCCCCCATGATGTCCAATACCGTTCCTGCGTCGATCAGTTCACCCATCGTGTTGTAGAAGTAGATGTCCGGCTGGACCGCCGTGCCGGCTGCGTTCACCACCACGATGTCCGACGTGATGCCTCCCCCGTTGGCGAAGTGGGCGAAGTAGAGTGTGACCTGGTCTCCGTTGTCGGACCCGGAGCCATCCGCAACCACCGGTACCACCGGCAGTGTGGTGAAGATGCCGTTGTTGGCATCCAATTCCAGGGCGACGGCAGTGAACTCCTGTTCTCCCTCCGGCGACATGCAACGGACCGATCCGGTGAAGTCGGACGTGTCGTGGTCGAATAGTTCGTTAATAAACTTGGCGGTCTGTCCGTTGGCCGGCAAATCGACCATCGCATCGTCGCCAAGCGCCTGGCCGTCCTTCATCAGACGGCAGGTCAAAATCTGTTTGGACTCGCTCAGGTTGCGGAACGCCGCTCCGGTGTTGATCCCGCCTGCCACGCGCCGCGCCGGAAAGATGGCGTCCCGGACCGGCTGGCTGGCCCCGACGCCGGCCACGCCGACATTGGTCAGATCAAAACGCAGGACTCCGCCGATGGAGCTGTCGATACTGTCGGAAACCACCTTCACCGACCCGGTCATCAGGTCACCCATGCCGTGGGTCGGAATGGTGAGTTCTCCCAAGGACGGAATCGCGTTCGGAACGGTCAGAGCACCATAGCTCGTGACCTCCAGGCCCTG
This sequence comes from Acidobacteriota bacterium, assembly GCA_965231825.1. Lineage (GTDB taxonomy): Bacteria > Acidobacteriota > UBA6911 > RPQK01 > JAJDTT01 > JAJDTT01. The sequence continues at coordinate 2,967,961 of OZ246889.1, forward strand.
CCCCATGACGTCCACGACCGATCTGGCTTCGATCAGTTCACCCTTCGTGTTGTAGAAGTAGATGTCCGGACGGACCTCGTTGCCGGACGCGTTCACCACCACGACGTCCGAGGTGATGCCTCCCCCGTTGGCGAAGTGCGCGAAGTCGAGAGCCAACTGGTTGCCCTTGTAGAAACCGGAGCCGGCGACGACCGTCTGACCCGCGTAGATCGGATAATCATCCGGCAATGTAATGGCCTGGGCGTAGCCGACCTTGGCGGATCCGAAGTCCTCATCACCGTCCACTCCCGGATCATCCCAGAAGTACTCGACGTATCCTCCACCCGACTCGACGGCCGTATCGATGAGCGCCTTCACGAATCTGAATCCGTTGCGGTCTTCCAAATCGACCTGGCTTTGCTGTTCCTGGTCCGGACGGAACCCGTGAAAGACCACGAGTCCGTCGGTCGTGATCAGGAACACGTAGGTGGAACCGCTTCTCCAATGCCCCCCCTCCAGCCTGAAGATAGCCGCCAATTTCTGCAGATCCATGCCCGGTGTCAGCAGGGCTTCAATAGCCCAGGCACCCGCCCCTTGGACGAAGGTTTTCAAAGTCTCCCGGTCCCGGACGTCCATGGCCGAAATCTCCGGGAAATCAGGGAGATCTTCGGTTTCCTCTTCCGGTTCCATGCTCGTCGCAACGTTGTTGTGATAGCCACCGATCAGAATGAACACACTGTCGGGCAACGCGGGATGACCGCCCTTGATGGCATAGCAATTCCTTGGATTCAAGTCGTCGCTCGACGGATCATCCGACGTGTACTCGACGAGTACTTCGTCTTGGTCATTCTTTATTAGTGTGTCGACGATCTCTTGGACGACCATTTTCCCATTGTCGTCTACCTCCCCTTTTATGTCCGTGTCGTCCTTGCTCGGATCTTCGCCGTGATAAAACACGGTTCCCTTGTCGGTCAGGACAACGAGGTACATGGACTTGTAGTTCCAATTCCCGCCCTCTTCCCGCAGGAGATCCCCAAGTGTGAGCAGCTGAGCGATTTGAAGGCCGGCGAAATGATCTCTTGCGGATTCGACGAAGTTCTTCAGCGCCTCGTTGGAATAACCCGCCTCCACCACATCTTTGGCCGTGGTCAACTCTTCTTCCTGGGCAAGAATCGGGGGCATTACGCCGATAACCCCGGACAAGCTGAGCACCATCCCCCAGAGCATCATCGATCTTGAGAACTTCATGGAAACTGTTCCTTTCCCATTAAGGTGTGAGCGCTATGGCGCTAAGCATCCAATAAACAAAAGCCCGTGGCAAGCATCGCCACGGGCTTTCGACCAGTCGGCCGGCCAAGTCAGGGACCGGGAGAAAGAGAGCCGACATCTCCAAACCAGGACAATCCGGGCAGGCCGACGATACGGCCTGCCCGGATCCGTTCTATGGTCCCGATTCGTTTATTCGTCCGAATCCATCTCCTCGTGAGACATCATGTCTGCGTCCAGAGGCACCACCGGCAACGTGGTGAAGATGCCGTTGTTGGCATCCAACTCCACGGCCACGCCGGTAAACTCCTGTTCTCCTTCCGGCGCCGTGCAACGCATCGACCCGGTGAAGTCCGACGTGTCATGCTCGAACAGCTCGCTGATGAACATTGCGGTCTGCCCGTTGGCCGGCAGCGTGACCGGCTGTATTTCCAACATCTCGCCACCCATCATCAAGCGGCAGGTCAACGTCAGCTCGGACTCGCTCAGGTTGCGGAGGGCCGCTCCGGTGTCGATACCACCCATCTGACGGCGCACCGGGATGATGGCGTCCCGCACCGCCTGGCTGGCTCCGACTCCGGCCACGCCGAGGCCGGGTGCGTCAAAGCGAAGCACTCCGCCGATGGGGCTGTCGAGGCCTTCCGTGACCACTTTCACCGATCCGGTCGTGAGGTCTCCCATGCCGTTGGTCGAAATGGTGACCTCTCCCAGGGCCGGCAGTTCGGCCAGGGGGATCAGAGCGCCGAAGGGGGTGGCGAGCAGATTGCCCATGACGTCCACCAACGATCCCGGGTCAATGAGCTCGCCGTCCTTCCCATAGAAATAGACCAGAGGCCGGATCGGCGTGGCGGCCAGGTTCACCAGCACCACGTCGGAACTGAAGGAGTCGCCGTTGCCGAAATGGGCGAAGTCCAGGGCCATCTGGTGTCCCTTGTAGAATCCGGACCCGATGACCAGGGTCTCGCCCGCGAAAACCGGGCTATCGTCCGGCACCGCGATTGCCTCGGCGTAACCGACCTTGGCGGAGCCGAGATCCTCATCTCCCGTGACCGACGGATCGTCCCAATAATATTCGACGTAACCTCCTCCCGAGGTGGCCGCATCGATGAGGGCCTTCACGAATTTGAATCCGTTGCGGTCCTGGCGTTCGACCTGAATGTGACCTTGCTGGTCCGGTCGAGAACCGTGGAAGAGCACAAACCCCTGTTCCGTCATAGTGAAGAGGTATGTGGCCCCCTGTCTCCATGGACCTCCCTCTTTCCGCAATTCCTCCGTCAGTTTCACCAAACCCAAGTCATGCTCGGCCACGCCTTCGAAAATCCATGCGACGGCTCCTTGGACGAACGCTTTCAGGGTCTCCCGGTCCACGACGTGCGCTGCGTTGAGTGCGGGTGGATCGGGTAATTCGTCAATGTCGGTCTCAACGGCGGAGAGATCCTGGTAGAAGCCGGCCACCAGGACAAAATCGGTTTGAGCCAAGTCGGATGAGTATCCGAGGGCGTAGCAAACCTTGGGGTTGGTGTCGTCCGGGTCCGAGGGATCGTCCCAGGTATATTCGACAAAGTCTCCGCCTTCCATCCCGCCTGCTTCGAGTATCTTCTGTACGATGTCGGTCCCAGCGTCGTCTTTCACATCCGATACATCGGTTCCATCCAATTCGACGTCGGCCCCGTGAAACCACACGGTGCCGTTCGGCAGGAGAATGACGAAATACATGTTTCCGTCTCTCCAATCGCCTCCTTACTTCCCGTAGTTCAACCGCGAGCGCCGCCAACTGATTGATGTCGGTGATGCTCGAGATGTAATCCCTCGCGGATTCGACAAATTTCTTCAGAGTGTCCCGGTCCACCACCTCGCTGGCTGTGGTCCGGTCGCCCCCGTCCTGAGCCGAAACAGATGGCATGGTGCTGAATACGGCAGTCAAGCTCAGCAATATTCCCCAGAAAAGCATCGATTTTGAGAACTTCACAACAATTTCTCCGTTTTGAATTGGGTTCGACCCCATGGGAGGTACGAACCTGGCATGATTATTTCGTAACATCGGTCGCCAGCGACGACCGAACCCATGGCCGCTCCGGTGTTGATGCCTTCCATTTGGCGGCGTACCGGCATGAACGAATCGGTGTAACCGACCTTGGCGGAACCAATGTCCTCGTCCCCTTCCACCGAGGAATCATCCCAGCAGTATCCGACAAAGTCTCCATCTTCCCTCAAGTAGCGCGTGATGTTCGAGCCGGGTCCGTCAATAGACCAAACATAGTTTCTACACGGAATGCGGTTCCGGCGCCGGCACCGACTCCGTCCGGTCCCGTTCACGAATCCTTCCTTGCGGACACGGCATCCTGCCCGAATCGCTCGGCGGCCTCCAGCGTCTCCCGGACGTCGTCCCAGGTCGTGTTGTGGTTGACGATGCACATCCTGAGCGAAAATGTCCCGTGCAGGAGAGTCGACGAAATGAACGCCCGGTCTTCCCAGAAGAATCGCGCCAGCACAGTGCGGTTGATATCCACGAGCGATTCCTCGTCGAAACCGCCGGCCGCCGGGTTGACCCGAAAGCAGACGATCCCCAGGGATGCCGGGTTCAGGACCTCCAGCACCGGGTTCCGCTCGATGTATTCCTGGGCCCGGGAGGCCAACTCCATCCCTTTCGAAACCGCTTGGCGAAAGGCGGCCATGCCGAAGGTCTGAACGGAGACCCAGATTTTCAAGGCCCGGACCGAACGGCTCAGCTGCAGACCGCGATCCGAGAAGTTGGGGTGTTTCGCGCCCCAGATCGTGTCCTGCAACATGTCATGAGGGATCCGGAACGCCTTTTCGAGCGCCGAGGCGTCCTTCACCAGCAGACAGCCGGCCTCATAAGGCTGGAAGAACCACTTGTGCGCGTCGAGCCCGATGGAGTTGGCCCGTTCGATTCCGCGCAGTAACTTCCTACCCCTCTCGGTCACCATTCCGAAACCGCCGTAGGCGGCGTCGACGTGATGCCAAAGGCCTTCCGCTTCGCAGTAATCCGACATCGCCTCGAGCGGGTCGATGGCGCCCGTGCTGCCCGCCCCGGCATTGGAACAGACCGCGATGGGGTTGAGACCGGCCGCGCGGTCGTCGGCCACGGCGCGAACCAACGCGTCCATGTCCAAGCGGAAACGGTTGTCGGCGGCCACCTTCCGGATGTTCTCCGGCCGGATGCCGATGATCCTGGCCGCCCGGATCTGGGCACTGTGGCTCTGGTCGCTCATGTAGACGGCGGCGCGTTCGGGGTGTCCCGCGGCTTCGCGCGCCGCCACGAAGGCGTCGAGGCTGGCCGCCGAGCCGCCGCTGGTCAGGAGACCGCCGGCGCTGCCGGGATATCCGACCCAGCGGCGGAACCAGTCGATGACCACGAGCTCGAGCTGGCTGGGGCCGCTGGAGGTCAACCAGGTGCACCAGGAGTTCCCCCAATAATTGAGGGGGAATCGTCGTAAGTCATTGATAATTGGAGAATAAGAAGATTCGACAAGTGGAATCGGTTGAATTTTCGAAAAATGGGGGAACTTTCGCCACGAAAGAATGTGGGTCCCGGACCGGTAGACTGATTCAGTGGAAGCCCAATTCCAAGAACCAGTTACAGGGGAGGGACCCAAATGCATAGTGCCAAAGTAGCCGCCCAGATTCGAGTGCAGATCCGACGATTTTCGGGGGAAGTCTCGATAGGACTGCCCAAGACGGCCGCCCGCCTGGTGCGGGAGGTGATCTACGGGGTGCAGTCTCGGGGATCGGTGCGACTGAGTGAGATCGCGCGAGCGTTGGAGGAGAAGATCCGGCTCAAGAAGGTGATGGCGCGATTGAGTCGGCAATTGAATCGCCCGGGACTGAGGAAGCGGGTGCGGGAGAATCTGCTGGCCCTGGCGGCGCCTCGGGTGGGAGCGGAGACACTGTTGGTCGTGGATCTGACGGATGTGATCAAACCCTATGCGCGCAAGATGGAATATCTGGCCCGGGTCCGGGACGGTTCGACCAAGAAACTGGGAAACGGGTACTGGTGTTGCCAGGTGGTGGGTCTGGAGCGGGGCAGCGCGGAGGTGACGCCCCTGGATCAGGAGCTGTATTCGCAGGAGGCGCCGGGATTCGTGAGTGAAAACGACGAGATTCTGAAGGCCATCGGGCGGGTCTCGAAGGCGACGCAGGGCCGCGGGGTCTGGGTGATCGATGCGGGAGGAGACCGGCAGAAGATCCTGAAAGTCCTCTTGAATCAGGGACTTCGCTTCGTAGTGCGGCAACGCGGGGACCGGCATCTGATCTCCGGTCGCCAGCGCAAGAGCGTCCAAGAGTGGGCGGACGGGTGCCGTCGTCAACACCGGGAGGTGGTGGTCAAGGAGACGAGTTCGGGGGAGAAGGTCTACCGCTTGGAGTTCGGGTTTCGGAAGGTGCGTTGGCCGGGACGCACGGAGGCTCTGTACCTGGTGGTGGTGGATGGACTGGGGCCGAACCCGCTGATCCTGCTCACGAACCGAAAGGTGACTCGGTCGCGAAAGAGCCAGTGGCGGGTGGTGGAAAGTTACCTGAGTCGCTGGCGGGTGGAAGAGACGATCCGCTTCATCAAGCAGAGTTATCAACTGGAAGACATCCGGCTGCTGAAGTACGAGCGGCTGCGCAATCTGGTGATGTTGGTTCTGGTGACGGCCTACTTCGCCAGTGTGTACCTGGGCAAACGGGCCAAGCTGGTGATCCTGGTGCAGCACATCGAACGGGCCGCCAAGCGTATCTACGGCGTTCCCGAGTTCCGCTTCTACGCGATTGCGGATGGGATCAAGCAGCTCTTGTTCGGCCGGAACACGGGAATTGGACCGCCACGAGCCAATCCTTGTCTAAATCTGCTTCCCTTGTTCTCATGACTTCGAAAAAAATGGGGGAAGTCCAGAGGTGCACTGGTTGACGTGGAAACCGGCGGCCATGAAGTCGGCCACCACACTGGGCCAAGTGGGCGAGGAGGGGATGAAACCGAAGAAACGGGGGTGGTCGTTGCGAATTGCCAGCGGGAGGATGTCGCGCGCGGCCCTTTCGATGACCTGCTGCGCCGGCTGGCCCGACTCGGGCGGATCCTCCAGCAACTGGTCCACCAGCTCCTGCCGGAACTCTCCGTCCCAGGCATGTTCCCCTGGCAGCCTTTCGATGCGCTCCACCACCAGCTCCGCCGCCCGGTGGGCCAGATCGAGCATGGCTTCGCTGGACATCCGGAGACCGTTCGATTCCCCGCAGAAGGGTTCGGCGACCGACGGGTTCCCGGACTGCTCGAAAGTGTCCGGTGCCCCTGGGATGGCCTTGTATTCATCCATGACCGTATGAGTGAACCGTATGCAAGCGTGCCGGCGCCGCAAGACCTCGCATACAGGGTCCGCAAATTCACGCGTAAGATAACATAAATATATTGGAAGCCGAACTTGTTCTAATCGGACACCGCTTCCGACCCAAATCGTTCGGCGGCCTCCAGCGTCTCCCGGACTTCGACCCAGGTCGTGGTGTGGTTGACGATGCACATCCTGAGCGAGAATGTCCCATTCAGAAGCGTCGAGGATATGAACGCCCGGTCTTCCCAGAAGATGCGCGCCAGCACCGTGCGGTTGATCTCTTGCAGCGATACCGCGTCCGGATTTGCGCCTTCCGGGTTGACGCGGAAGCAAACGATCCCCAGGGACGCCGGGTTCATGACCTCCAGAACCGGGCTCGCTTCGATGTATTTTTCGGCCCGAGCAGCCAGTTCCATTCCCTTTGAGACGGCCTGGCGAAAGGCGTCCATGCCGAAGGTCTGGACCGAGACCCAGATCTTCAAGGCCCGGACCGAACGGCTCAATTGCAGGCCGCGGTCCGAGAAGTTGGGGTGATTCGCGCCCCAGATCGTGTCCTGAAGCATGTCGTGGGGGATGCGGAACGCGGTGTCGAGCGTCGTGGCATCCTTGACCAGGAGACAGCCTGCCTCGTAGGGTTGGAAAAACCATTTGTGCGCGTCCAGTCCGATGGAGTCGGCACGCTCCATTCCGCATAACAGTTCTCGACCCCTTTCCGTGATCACCGCGAAACCGCCGTAGGCCGCATCGACGTGGAGCCAGAGACCTTCCGCTTCGCAATATTCCGCCATCTCGACCAGCGGATCGATGGCTCCGGTGCTGCCGGCCCCTGCGTTGGCGCACACCGCGATGGGATTGAATCCGGCGGCGCGGTCGGCGTCCACGGCGTGCCGGAGGGCCTCCATGTCCAGCCGGAAGCGGTGGTCGCTCGCCACCCTGCGGATGCACTCGGGGCGGATGCCGATGATCCTGGCCGCCCGGACCTGGGCGCTGTGACTCTGGTCGCCCATGTAGACCGTGGCGCGGCGGGGGTGTCCTGCCACTTCTCGTGCCGCGACGAAGGCGTCCAGGCTGGCCGCCGAGCCCCCGCTGGTCAGGAGCCCTCCCGCACTATCGGGATAACCGACCCAGCGGCGGAACCATTCCAGGACCACCAACTCGAGCTGGCTGGGGCCGCTGGAGGTCAGCCAAGTGCATTGGTTGACGTGATACCCGGCGGCCATGAAGTCGGCCACCACGCCGGGCCAGGTGGGCGAAGACGGGATGAACCCGAAGAAACGAGGGTGATCGATACGCGCCGCCACCGGGAGGATGTCCCGGGCGGCCCGTTCAATGACCTGCAGCGCCGGCAGACCGGACTCGGGGGGGTCTTCCAGGAGCCGGTCGACCAACTCTTGCCGGAACTCTCCGTCCCAGGCATCTTCTGCCGCCAGCGACTCGATTCGCTCCACGATGAGCTCCGCCGCCCGGCGGGCCAGATCGAGCATGGCTTCGGGGGCCATCCGGAGTCCGTTCCGTTCCGTTTCGGAATCTCCCGCAATGGCTCCCGTATCGCTTCGCATCGAGATTTATTCCCGTTTTCAGGCCCATTGCTTCCGGTCGACCGGCCCCGATGAGCTCCAATCCTACTCGGAGGGCTGATCGACGAAACGGATATAGGGCTTGGGAGAATCCCACCCCTGAGGGTACTTTTCCCGGGCGGCGTCGTCCGAAACCGCCGGCAGAATGATGACTCTGTCCCCGTGATTCCAATTCACCGGTGTGGCCACCTTGTGGCTCGCGGTCAACTGCACCGAGTCCAAAACCCGCAACACCTCGTCGAAGTTCCGGCCCGTGCTCATGGGGTAGGTGATGGTCAGTTTGATCAGTTTGTCCGGTCCGATGACGAACACGGATCGGACCGTGGCGTTGTCCATGGGAGTCCGGCCCTCGGACGTATTCCCGGCGTTCGCCGCCAGCATGCCGTAGAGCTTGGCGACGGCCAGCTCGGTGTCGGCGATGATGGGGTAGTTGGGAGCATGGCCGGTGGCGTCCCGGATGTCCTGCGCCCAGGCGCGGTGGCTGTCGGCGGGGTCCACGCTCAACCCGATGATCTTGCAGTTGCGCTTGTCGAACTCGGGCTTGAGGCTGGCCATGTAGCCCAACTCCGTGGTGCAGACCGGCGTAAAGTCCTTGGGGTGGGAAAAGAGAATGGCCCAGCCGTCGCCGATCCACTCATGGAAGTTGATGGGCCCCTGGCTGGTATCGGCCGTAAAATCAGGTGCGGTGTCTCCGACGGTTAGGGACATGGAGTTCCTCCTGGTGGACTGTGGGAAACGGAAATGATCGTCGTCAAGAATGGCCCAAAGCGGCCCTGAATTCAACCATGCGGCGGCATTCCAGCCGCCGATTCCGGGGGGAATTCCCAAGTAATTGGACTTGGCGGATCACTGCGACGAAACGGGAAGCTGCACTACACGGCCCGTCCTTGACGATTCGTAGACGGCTTCGACGATCTGCTGGGCGCGAATGCCGTCTTCGATAGTGATGGCAGGGTCCCGTCCTTCGGCGAGTGCCGAAGCGAACTCCTCAAGGACCAGGACATGGGTGCTCTGGTCGAATTTGTAAGACGTTTCTCCCTCCTTGGTCGCCAACATCAGCTGTCCCTTGGAGAACTTGTCATGGAGGGGGGAGGAGCGGATCACGCCGTCGGTGCCCAGGACCTCGACGTACGAGTTTCGATGCTCGTCCGGGTCCCCCGTGCTCCAGTGGGCCGTGGCCACCGCCTGGGCGCCATTGGCGAACTTCAGGATGGCGCTGGCCGTGTCTTCGACGGCGTAGCTCTCCACCAGCGTGTCCACGAACGCGGCGACAGCCACGATCTCGCCCACCAGGTACCTCATGAGGTCGACGCCGTGGGTTCCCAGGTCGGTGAAGGGGCCGCCGCCGGCACGGGCCGGATCGTGTTGCCAGATCTCCTGACCCGAGGGATAACGCCCCGAGAAATTCCAGCGGACGGCGGTCACGCGGCCGATGTCCCCCCGCTCAATAATCTCCTTGATCTTCCGGTGCCGGGCGCTGAAGCGCTGGTAGTAGCAGGTCATGAAGGTGACCCGGGCAACCCGGCAGGCCCGCCGCATGGCTTCCCCCTCGGCAACGCTCAGAGCCAGGGGTTTCTCGCACAGCACGTGTTTTCCCTGGGCCGCCGCGGCCAGAGTGTTGGGACAATGCTGATCCACGGGAGTCGAGACGTAGACGGCTTCAACCTCCGGATCCCGGACCAACGCTTCCACGTTGTCATAGGCTCGCCGCGCCCCGTGCTCTCGGGCGAACTCCTCGGCTCCCGCCTGTGTGGTCCGCATCACGGCCACCAGTTCGCTGCATTCGGTGACACGCATGGCCGGCGCCATAACCCGGTGTGAGATGTCTCCGGCGCCGATGATGCCCCATCGGACCGGCGGTTTTTTTTGCATGGGTGTCATTCTCCGAAGACCTGAAAAGTATAAATATAATTACACTTCCGGCACACACAAACAATTATATAATAGGATTGTTCCCCTCATTTATATTCGTGTGTAAATATGCGATTATTGTCTGAGACGGACTTCGCCGGCATCGGTGCCAACCCGCCATTCTTCCGGGCCTGCCGGAGTAGACAGCATCAGTCTCCAGGGGCCCCCGTCTCGCCACCTGCCGGCCACCTCCCGAATCCGTGGCCTCTGATCCTCCTTTTGAAAACCGAAGACGGAGACAAAGACCGTCCGAGCCGCCCGACGGTGCCGGATGACGGTAGATAGCCGTTGACTGGCCGGATTCGAAGGAGAATCGCCCACCAGCAGGCGCCCGAAGGGACCGGCCAGATGCAAGTCGAGCCATCCGTTCGGGTGACGCCAGCGCAATCTGGAATCGCGGGACTCCGGCGTTTCCCCGTGCAGCCGGACGTGCTGGAGTCCGCCATCCCCTTGGAACTGTTCGGCGGGCCGGAGTCGTGAAGAGCCTCGAACCGGGTCTCCTTGCACGTGGCAGACCCAGTAGAGGTCCCGTTCCGCAAGGCAGACGACCTGGAACAGGTCGACGAAATGGGTGTTTCGCCAGAGAAGGATGCGCCGCATCCGCACCCCGGCGTAGACGCCTTCCTCCCAAGAGGCGGAAGCCTCCACCAAGGTGAATCCGTCTTCGGCGGAAAAGCGGTCGAGCCGCCCTTGGGTCGGAGGCTGCGACTCGCCGTCCAGCAGCACCGTGGCATGGCTGGCCGTCTGCTGGTACCACGTGTGGTTGAGTTCGATGCCGTACCCGGGCGTCCCCAGGTCGGGGGTGAGGGACGCTCCGGAGCTGGCGAGTTGGATCCGCAACTGGTCCCGGTGTCCGTGGACTCCTCCGTGGTGACCCGCCTTCAGGAGCAGACAGTTGTGACGTTCCTGGGACCCGCCTCCGCGAAGGACGGCGAGCCCGGAATCCGGGAGCAGGCGGCTGTCGCGAGGCGGTGGTTCACCGTCGGGAATGACGCGAGCCCCATCCAGCAGGGATTCGAAGCAGGCGCGGGGCCGGGACCGATAGTTCCGCCGGAGAACCCACGCGAAGGCCGGGTCCCGAAACCAGGAGTAGGCGGTCTCGTAGAATCCGTCGGCGTCGGGGATTCCGTGGCCCACTTTCTCTTCCAGACCGATGAAATGCCAGCAGTCGTTGACCGACGGCAGTTTCAAATCGGGAAGGGAGACCAGAATCGGCGCCAGGAACATGCGCCTCAGGACGCCGCCGTCATCGAACGACCTTCCCGTGGCCCTGAGGATGCGCAGAGTCCGGACGATGGCGTCCAGGCTGTAGTAGTGGTAGCTCAGGGAGACTTCCCACCAGAGTCCCTCCTCCGTGACTCCCCGCTCCAACTGGGCGGCAAGACCCAGCTCCCCGCCCAGGGCCTCATCCAGGAGGCAGTCGTCCTCCAGGACTCGGGCCAGCGTGGCCAGAGCGGCGTTGTTCCAGTTGCTGACGTTGTGGATCTCCCGGCACCGGACCCGGCGGATGTGCCGGGCGGCCGGCCGGAAGAGCTGCCCGGTCAACAAATCCCGGGTGCCGTCCGGCAGCGTCTCCGCAAGCAGGGCATACGCCCAGCAGAGGCGTGCAATCCAGACCGATTCGTCCAGGTTTTGCCAAGTGGCGATTCCCGGCTCCTCCTCGTAGACCGTGGGTGCGGGTTTCAGGTGAAGATACCGCCGGGCGTAGGTCTCCAGGATTCGGGCCGCCTCGGCGGCGTCGGCACGACTCCGGCTGGTGCCCGACTCCAGGTGCGACCGAAAGGCGAACTTGAGCGCCGCGTCGCTGAGCATGTCGTTGACCGACCAGAGCCAGGCGCTGTCGTAGGGCTCGCCGCTGAAGACGGCGCCGTCCGAGGGGCAGACGTGGCGCCGGGGACTCCGGTGGTCGAACCGGAGTTGGGTGGCGTGCTCGGCGCAGAAGAAGTCGTGGTAGTAGCCGGCCTGTTGGTCCGGCACCGGAGGGAGCGAGGCTTGGTAGGCTGCCAGCTGAGCGTCCAGGGATTGCCGGGCCGCGGCCAGATTGGGGTGGGATGCCCGAACGCGAAGGTCTCGGCTCCATTCCGGCTTCAAAAGGGTCACGCGCGATACGCCTCCAGGGTCAGCTCCGCGATCCGGTCCCAGTCGAAGCGCCGGACGCTTTCCACAGCGGTGCCCGAGGCGGATTGGCGGTCCCAACCTCGAATTTCTTCCATGGCGGCAAGAAGCGGCTCCTCCTGTTGCGGATCATAGAGCAGCCCGGCTCCCGGAGAAACCACGGTCGGGAGGCAGCCCAGTGCCGGAACGATCACCGGCCGGGCCCGGGACAGGGCCAGGATGACGCTTCCCGAGGTCATGGTGGCCCGGAAGGGGAGCACCGCCACGTCGCTGGCTTCCAGGAACAGGAGGAGGTCCCGGTTCGTGGCCTGCATGTCACCGTCGACGATCTTGGAGACGATTCGAGGACGGCCGGCAATTCGGCGCCGGATCCGCTCCGGGTAGTCGCCGGGTCCGCCTCCGGCCAGCAATAGCCAGGAATCCTGCGCCGAGAGCTGCTCGAACGCGGAGATCAGCTCCTCGATTCCCTTGTAGGGGAGGATGCCGCCGATGAAACCGTAGGCAAAGACGTCTTGCGGAATCCCCAGTTCCCGCCGCGCCTGGCTCCGCGAGAAGTCTGTCCGGTAGACGTCGATGAAATGCCCGTGAGGGATGATGAAGACTCGGTGGGAGCGTCCGAAGCGCTCCTTCAGCCCTCGGGCGTTGAGGGGGCAGTGAGCGATGATGGCGTCGGCCAGCCGGCAGATTTCGAGCCGGAACTCGTGGTCGATGGAACGATGGAGCCGGTTGTGGGGATAGATGTTGTGGGCGGTCCAGACAATCTTGTAGCCCAGCTCGCGGGCCAGTTCCAGCGAGGCCACCATCTCCCGCATGCGTGCCTCCATGATCCGGCGTTCCGGGTGGAAGTAGTCGTGGTGGGGCCAGTGGAAATGAAGGACCTGGATTCTGCGGCTGTTCCGGCGCAGGTATTCGGGGCTGCAGTCCCGGGTGTACTCCACCTGGACGCCGTGGCGTTCCAGGGCCTCGGTGAGCAGGGCGCCGTAGGGATTGCTGCCTTCATGATCGGGAGGAAGGGGCCGGTCCTGATGGTAGTAGAAGGCGACACGCACGAAGGGGGGGCGCTCCTGGTCTGGGAATATCAGCCGAAGGTGGTCGGATCCGAGATCCGGTCCAGCCGGTCCCGCAGTTCCGGACTCAGGCCCGCGGCCAGGCTGTCGAAAGCCTGGTCGATATGTCCGGGCCGTCTGCCGCCGATCAGAACGGCAGTGATCTGAGGTTGGCACAGCGCCCAGGCCAGGGCCAGATCCACCATGGTCCGCCCCACTTCCCGGGACACGACTCTCAAGCGCTCCACCAGCGAAAAGGCGCGCGGGTGGAAGTAGTCGTCTCTCCAGTCCCTGGCCAGATCGAAACGGGTTCCCTCCGGCAACGGTCCGGTAGGTGAATATTTGCCGGTCAGGAAACCGCCTCCCAGGGGACTGTAGGAGAGAATCCCCAGTCCCTGATCCTGGCAGAGCGGCCCCATCTCCGCTTCCAGCGACCGGTCCGAAAGGTTGTACTGGGGCTGGATGGAGTTGAAACGGGCCCAGCCGTTGGCGTCCTGAGCCCAGAGCGCCTTGCACAACTGCCAGGCGGCCGAGTTGCTGAGTCCCAGATACCGCGCCTTGCCCTGCTCCACAGCGCGCGAAAAGGCTTCCAGGATCTCGTCAACCGGGTCCCCCTCAAGGGGCCAGTGATGAAGCTGGAACAGGTCGATGACGTCGGTCTGCAGCGTCCGGAGGCTCTGCTCGATCTTCTGCGTTACCTTCGGTCCGTCCAGGGGGCCGGTGAAGCCGCACTTGGTGGCCAGGACGATCTGCTGCCGCGTGCCTCGTGCCCGCAGCCACTCGCCGATCATCCGCTCCGACTCCCGCTTGCTGTAGGACTCGGCGGTATCGATGAGGGTGATTCCCCGTTCCAAGGCCCGGTCCAACAACATCCAGGCCGTGGACTGGCCGATCTCGCGGCCGAAGGTGGCGCCGCCAAAGCCGATGGCGCTCACCGTCAGATCAGTCTTTCCAAGGCGTCGGTATTCCATCGATTTCAATTTCCGGGAGCGATCGGCTCCGTCTTTACGAGGTCAACCAGGTCTTCTCGTGGCGGGTCTTCCAGGTCAGCCCGGCCAGACGGTCCTGGTTCCGGTTGGGGAAGATCAGGCTCAGGATCCAGGCCGTGCCGAAGCTGGCGATGAAGGAGGAGGGCATGATCCAGGTGAAACCCATCCCCTTCTCGATCAGCCGCGGACCGAAGCTGTCGCCCAGCAGCGACACCAGGGTCTGCTGGGCTGCGGGGCTGAGAGACTGGAGCAGCGGTTGGGAATACGCGATACCCAGGGACGTCAGGAAGCCGATTATGGCCGCGGGCCAGACGGTTCGACGGCCGGCGCGGGGAAGAAACATTCCGGCCAGAAAGAGCCCGCCCATGGGACCCACCAGGGCGTTGAAGGTCTTGGGCAGGATGGTCAGGATGTCGTCGGATCCGGTGAAGTTGTCCAGGGAGAAAGCTCCTATCGTCACCGCCAATCCCACCACCAGGGTGATGATGCGAGCTTGCCGGACCTCGTCCACCTGTTTTTTCTTCTTGCGAAGGCGTCCGAAGTCCACGGTGGCCACGGTGGCGAAGGAGTTCACCCCCGAATCGATGGTGGACATGGCGGCCGCCAGCAGCGCGGCAAAGATGGCGCCGGCCAGGCCGGCCGGGACTCGGGAGGCCACGAAGAAGGGAAAGATGCTGTCCCGGTCCTTGCCGCTGGCCAGGTCGATATGACCGGGAAGGGGCTCGGGTCCCTGGGTGAAGTAGTAGACCAGGCTGGCGCCAACGATGGTGAGGACCAGGATGATGATGATTCCGGTGACCGCTCCGGTGACCATGCTCCGCTTGCTGGCCGCGACGTTCACGGTGCTGAAGTAGCGCTGCATGGTCATCTGGTTGGCGCAATGGGCCACGACGATCCAGAGCGAGTCGGTCAGAGTGAAGGTGACCACCGTCGCCGGCAGGGTCGGATCGGGGGAGAAGAAGGTGAAGCTCTCGTTGTCCCGGGCGTTGACCACCTCCATCCAGTCAAAGAGGTTGGTGCCGGTGGCCCAGGCCACGTAGCCGATGGTGAAGAAGCCGCCCCCCAGGAGCAGCGCCACCTGAATCACGTCGGTCCAGACCACGGCCCGGATCCCTCCCATCATGGTGTAGACGGTGGCCACGACCCCCACGGTGAGGATGATGACGATCAGGGGAATTCCGGTGGCGACGGCCAGGGCCCGGGAGGAGACCAGGACGATCACCATCATCAGCACCGACACGAAAATCAGGAACATGGAGGCTCCCAGGAGCCTCGCCGAGAGGCCGTAGCGGTGTTCCAGGTACTCGTAGGCGGTGGTGAAGCGGAAGCGGACGAAGAAGGGAATGGTCAGTATCAGAATGAACAGGACGTGGAAGGGAAAACCGAGAAACGTGCTCACCAGGTTTCCGAAGCCGAAACGCCAGACCACTCCGGGATAGGCCAGGAAGCTGATGCTGGAGAGCAGGGAGGCGATGATGCTGATGCCCACGGCGAACCACGGCAACCGTCGTCCGCCCAGGAAATACTCCTCGCCGGTCTTCTGGCCCCGGGAGAGGCGCCAACCCAGAAACATCATGGCGCCCAGGTAGCCCACCAGGACCACGTGATCGGCGAAGTGCAGTTGCATGTCGGTCGTCTCCGTATGCTGCCGGAAGAAGAGCAGTGCAGATCGTATTCGTTCCGAATTGGCGGCGCAAGAGTGGAGGAGGGGCGACATTCCTGTCGCCCATAGGAGGGGCGACTTTCTTGTCGCCCACTGGGAGGGGCGACGTCCTCGTCGCCCATTGGGACAGGCGACTTTCTTGTCGCCTGCTCTTCCGTGTTGCTATCGGCTTCCGCGGCCCGTAAGTGTAGAGTAAGAAAGCGTAAAGTGGGGACTCCGTCCCCCCAAGACCCCCCTATCGGCGACAAGAAAGTCGCCGCTCCTCAAAGGAGCACGACGGACTGCTGGCTGGGGATTTCGAAGCGCCGGCGGCACCTGGGGTTGGTGCAGAAGAGGTATTCGTCTTCCCGGACCATGTAGGAACGGAGGTTGGCGAATCGGCGCCGGTCCTCCGGCCTGGCGCGATGGGGCGGACGGCCCTTCTTCTCACGCACCAGCCACCGGACCTGGAAATCGCCCGGTTCCCGGCAGTAGGGACAGGAAAACCGAGCCCTCTTGGTCTCACGCCGTTCCCGGTAGAAGTCTCTCTCACGCATGGATTATTCCTTTTCGATCTGCTGCCGCACCACTGTGAGCGCCTCGTCCAATATCTCCACCATCTCGTCGATCTCCGCCCGCGTGATGACCAGGGGAGGGAAGATGCGGACGCTGTCCCCCGGGCTCCCGTCGCCGGGTCCTCCCGTCGCTGAGATCGACAGTCCACGGCGAATCAGGTGCCGGTGCAATCGCTCATGGACTTTCAGGGAGGGGGAAAAGTAGGTATAGGGTTCACGGCTGCGAACCAGCTCGAACCCCACCAGCATTCCGAGGCCGCGGACGTCGCCCACCATGGGATGGTTGCGCAGGGTCCGGACCCGCTCCAGCAGGTATTCTCCCATTGAGGCCGATCTCTCCACGATTTTCTCCTCTTCCATCAGGTCCAGGACGGTGAGGCCGACCCGGGCGGCGAGAGGATTGTTCACGTAGGTGAAGACGTGGGGGAAGGGATCCTTC
Organism: Acidobacteriota bacterium; assembly: GCA_965231825.1. Taxonomy (GTDB): domain Bacteria; phylum Acidobacteriota; class UBA6911; order RPQK01; family JAJDTT01; genus JAJDTT01. The sequence goes on from OZ246889.1 coordinate 2,984,821, forward strand.
TTGTCTTCCAGGATCTGCCGGATCTCGTCGGTGAAGAGCGCGCCGCCCATGGGGAGGTAGCCGCTGCTGACGCCTTTGCCGAAGGCCACGATGTCGGGGACCGCGTCCCAGTGCTGGACAGCGAGAAATCGTCCCGTCCGGCCGAATCCGGTGACCACTTCGTCCGCGATCCAGAGCACGCCGTAACGGTCGCAGATCTCGCGAATCCGGGGGAAATAGCCGGCCGGCGGAATGCCGGGGCAGCCGCCGGCCATGGAGACCGGTTCGGCCACGAAGGCGGCCACGTTCTCCGGACCGGCCCGGACGATGGCTCGCTCCAGCTCGCTCGCACAGGCCAGCGTGCAGGTCTCCCCGCAGCCGTCGAAGGGACAGGCCCGCGGCAGGCAGGGATCGATATGTTCGAAGCCGGGAAGCCAGGGACTGAAAGCCTGCCGGGTTCCGGCTCCGGTGGTCGCGAGCGCGCCCAGGGTGGCTCCGTGATAGCTGCTCCAACGGGCGATCACCTGGTACTTCTGCGCCCGGCCCCGCCTGAGGTGGTAGAGCCGGGCCAGTTTCAAGGCGGTCTCGACTCCTTCGGAGCCGCCGGAGACGAAGTAGACATGGTTCAGCCGGCCCGGCGCCTTCTCCGCCAGCCGGCCGGCCAGTTCGGCCGCCACGGGATTGGTGAAGTGGGAGGTGAAGACGAACGCCAGGGTCTCGGCCTGCTTGGCCATGATCCGGGCGATTCGGCGGCGCCCGTGGCCCAGGATGACGTTTCCGGCTCCGGCGGTGCCGTCGATGTAACGCTTGCCGGCGCCGTCGTAGACGTAGATCCCCTCGCCCCTTTCAACGACCGGATAATCATAACGGGGGTCCTGGAGCAACAGGTGGCCGGAGTCCGCTGTAAAACTCATGGTCGTTCTCCTTGCACTCATCCTACCAGTTGATGTTTCCGGCTTCGAACCTGGCGCGATCCCCTGTGCCGTGGCGACTTTGTCCGGCGGCTGGTAGAGTTTGCGGCATGTCCAAGAAAATCTGTTTGCTGGTCTGGGTCGGCCTGTGGCCGGGAAATCAATTGCTGGGCGGTGCGGAGGAAGCCAAGCCCGTGGACATTGGATCCCGGCTCGAGCTCTTCGTCGACGACTTCCTGATCGAGCGGATGTCGGGAGTGGAACTGAAGCTCCACCGGCCCAGCTCGGCGGGAAAGGTCCTCTCCTACGACGCTGCCTGGGAGGGGAACACGAGCTTTTACACCAACATCATCAAGGACGGCGACCGGCTGCGCATGTACTTTCGCGGGAGCAACAACAAAGAGTACGTGGACACGGGTCTCCTGGAGCCGGGTGAGAAGCAGGTCGAGGACCACCCTTTCACTATCGCCTATGCGGAAAGCCGCGACGGCATCGTCTGGGAGCGTCCCTCGTTGGGGCTGTACGAGTTCCAGGGATCCAAGGACAATGCCATCGTCTGGATGGACAATCCGGACCAGTCGGTCACCGAATGCATGTACGTCTTCAAGGACGGCAATCCGGCGGCTCCCGATTCCCAGCGCTACAAGGCGTTGGGGGGAAGCAGTTATCCGTTGGTCGCTCTGGTTTCTCCCGACGGGTTTCGGTGGACCGAAATGCAGGGCCAGAAGTCCCTGATCCGGAAGGGGCTTCACCGGAACGCCTTCGATGCCCTCAACGTAGCCTTCTGGGACTCATACCGGAATCGCTACAGCATCTTTTTCCGCGATTCGGACCGGGGAATCAGCCCGCACTCGCTCCCCTTCGACCACACGGCGGGGCCGCCGTTCAACTACGGGAACCGCAGCTTCAAGTTCGCCACGTCGGAGGACTTCGTCAACTGGAGCATGCCCCGGTGGGTCGATTTCGGAGGGGCCGCCACCGAACACCTCTACACCAATGGCACGACGCCCTACTACCGGGCGCCTCACATCTACATGGCTTTTCCCAAGCGCTTCCAGCCCTGGAGGAAACGGTTTGCCTCGACCCCCTTTCCCGGCGCCTCCGAGGCTGTCTTTCTGACCAGCCGGGACGGACTGCACTGGGACCGGCGCTTTATGGAAGCCTTTGTCCGGCCCGGCCGGGATCCGCGCAACTGGACGCACCGGAACAATCTGGTGGCGGTCGGAATCCATCCGACGGCTCCCGACGAGATCTCCGTCTACGTGGTCCGCAACTACAACATGCCCAGTTGCCATCTGGAGCGGATGGTCCTGAGGACTGACGGATTCGTGTCCGTTCATGCCGGTTACAACAGCGGCGAGTTGGTGACGAAACCCATCGTGTTCCAGGGGGAAAACCTGTTCCTCAACTACGCCACCTCGGCGGCGGGAAGCATTCGCCTGGAGATTCAGGATCTGGCGGGGAATCCGCTGGCCGGTTTCGCCCTGGAGGAGTCTCCCCTGATCTGGGGCGACGAGATCGAAGGGAAGGTGAGGTGGGTGAGAACCCATGCCAAGGGCACTTCGGACCGCCCCCTGCGGCGGATCGCCGGAAGTCCGGTGCGGCTCCGTTTCGTGATGAAGGACGCGGACCTCTACTCCATCCGCTTCAAATGAACCGGATTCGGTTCCACCTGTATGGAGCACCGGCATTGCCGGCAGGCTTGGGGGTTCGGCTCAACGGACTCCCAGCAGCAGGTCCACCGTGAGTTGGTCCAGGCGTTCGAGGCGGAGTTTTCGCCGTGCCAACTGGTGGCGGTCCAGCCGGGCTCCCAAGATGGTCCGGGCGGTCTCGGGCGTGTAGCTCTGCATGGTTGTGGCTGAGACCAGGGAATCATTCTCTCGGAGTCGCGCCAGGATTTCCTGGATCTCCGGATCCTCGGCAAACCGCCGCGCCTTCTCTTTCAGGATCAGGTAGGTGCGCATGCAGCCGGCGGCGAAGTCCCGGACCCCCTCTTCGTCCTCCGTCCGGTAGGCGTGGGCGTCGAAATGCCGTGGCCCGGAATACCCCACGTCTTCCAGGAACTTGACCAGGAAGAAGGCCGCCTTCAGGCCTTCCGACCCGAACCGGAGATCCTGGTCGAAGCGGTTCGGCTTCTGGTCGTTGAGGTCGATGTGAAACAGTTTTCCGGCTTCCCAGGCCTGAGCCACGGCGTGGTAGAAATTCAGTCCGGCCATGTGCTCGTGCGCCAGTTCCGGATTCACGCCCACCATGTCCGGATCGTCCAGGGTGTAGGTGAATGCCAGCATAGCGCCGGTGGTGGCGAAGTAGATGTCTCCCCTGGGCTCGTTGGGCTTGGCCTCCAGGGCGAACTTGAGGTCGTAGCCGTTGTCCTTGACGTAGCCGATGAGGAAGTTGAGGCACTCCCGCATGCGCTTGATGGCCTCCGAAGCGTCCTTGGCGGCGTCCACCTCGGCCCCTTCGCGGCCTCCCCAGAAGACGTAGATCCGGGCCCCCAGCTCCACCCCCAGGTCGATGGCCCGCATGGTTTTCTGGAGGGCAAAGGCACGCACGTCCGCGTCATGGGAGGAGAAGGCTCCGTCCTTGAAGACCGGCTCGCTGAAGAGGTTGGTGGTGGCCATGGGAACGCAGACGTTGTAGTCAGCCATGGCCTGCCTGAAGTCCCTCAGAATCCGGGCCCGCTCCCGGGGTGTGGCGTCGATGGGGATCAGGTCGTTGTCGTGGAAGTTGACGCCATAGGCGCCCGCTTCTCCCAGGAGCCGAACCAGCCGGTGTGGAGGGACCCCCGACCGGGTGGGACCACCGAAGGGATCGCGGCCCGGATTGCCCACCGTCCAGAGTCCGAAGCTGAACTTGTCCTCCGGGGTGGGTCGATAATCGCCGTTCATGGATCAGTCCTTTCTGTTGATCAGTTGTCGATGGCCGGGAAAGACAGGGCTGTCGAGGAGCGTATCGCTCAGCTGCCGGTACACGGAATAGACTTGCTCATAGAGTTCCCGTCCGGATTGAGTCGGCATCCGGCGGGTGGATTCATCCAGCCGGACGAATCGGTCCACCCAGGTTTCGAGACTCTCCTCTTCGCGGCACCAGGCCGCCTGCAGTGCGGCGCCGAAGGCCGGTCCTTCTTCCTGGCTCAGGGAGACCACGGGACATCCGAAGATGTCGGCCGCGATCTGCCGCCAGACCCGGCTCCTGGAACCTCCTCCCATGAGCCGAATCTCGTCGGGCCGGGCGCCCAGCTCCCGGAGGCGGTCCAAACCGTAGCGGAGCCCCAATGTGACGCCTTCCATGCTAGCCCGGGCCAAGTGGCTCGGCCGGGCGGTCCGGGGGCGCAGACCCAGGAGCACGCCCGTTCCCTCGGGAACGTTGGGCATGCGCTCCCCCTCCAGGTAGGGGAGCAGAATCAACCCCTCGGAGCCGGGAGGGACCGTCTCGATCCGGCGGTTGAACTCGTCCAGCGTCGCGGACGAGAACCCGGCACGGACCATCTCGGTGGCCACCGTGACGTTCATGGTGCAGGCCAACGGCAGCCAGCCTCCGGTGCTGTCGCAGAAGGCCGCGATCTCGCCATTGGGGTCCAGCACCGGAGTGGGACTGTAGCAGTACAGGGTCCCCGAGGTTCCGAGGCTGACGGTGACCTTGCCGCCGGAGATGTTCCCGGAGCCGATGGCGCCCATCATGTTGTCTCCACCGCCCGAACTGACTTGGACGCCGGCCGGAAGTCCCCACTTGCGAGCCAGGCTCGGCCGCAATTGTCCCGCCGGTTCGCGGGCGTCGATGAGGCGGGGCAGGCAGGTTCGAAGGTCGCGCCGGGGATCGAGCCATCCCAGGGCGCGGTCCGACCAGGACCTCCGAGCCACCTGGAAATACCCCGTCCCGGAGGCGTCACCCGCTTCGGCGGTCTTCTCGCCGGTCAGGTGCAGGTTCAGATAGTCGTGGGGCAGGAGCATGGTTGCGGCCCGGCGGTAGGTTTCGGGCTCATGCTCCCTGACCCACAGGATCTTGGAGGCGGTGAACCCGGGAGGCAGACTGTTTCCGATCTCCTCCCGGTAGGCGTCGAGTCCGCCGGCCGCGTCCAGAATCCGTTGGCACTGGACGCCGGTGCTGGTGTCGTTCCAGAGCTTGGCCGGCCTCAGGACCCGGTCCGACCGGTCCAGCAGCACGAGTCCGTGTTGCTGTCCGGAGACGCCGATGGCTCGTACCCGGGACAGGTCCGCACCCAGGCCGGCCAGCCGATCCATGCCGGCGTCCAGGGCGTCGATCCAGGTCTGAGGGTCCTGCTCCTTGTGTCCGGGAGGGAGTCCGGAAATCAAGTCGTAGCCCCGGGAGTTGGAGACGAGCGATTCGGAATCGGGGTCCCAGGCGATGACCTTGAGACTCTGGGTGCCGCAGTCGACTCCAAGATACATGGTCTCTTACCTCGAGAAACATCCTACACCCATCGGGAGTGGCTCGCCCATGCCTGTGACGACACGGCGCCGGATCGCAGAGATTCAGATTATTGTATGTTGTAAGTCTTTGTTTATTAGTGGTTTATGAGTACAGGGAAAACTCTTCGAACCAGAATATTGGATTTATGCCGCGTGGGCGAAGCTGTAGACCCTGTTCTTGAATTGGCTTAACGATTGAAATAAAAGGATTTACCAGGCCCAAGCAGAACTTCGGCACGGGACTTGCTAGAAAATGGGGCGAACGAGCAGTTACGGGAAGTCCCGGGGGTTCCATTACGAATTGAGCCTGGGATGCAACTAGTAAATTGGATTTTCCCGGTGCCTTCCCGCTGCTTCGTTCATGACCGGCCCTCCGTCGGCGCAGCCCCTTGAATCCCCCGAGTCCGGACATTATCGTGCAGTCCGCCGGGAGCGAAACGTGAGCGAGGACCTGTACCAGGAAGCCTTGGAGGAATTTGGCCGCCGACTCCGCCGGGGGCAGGAAGAAGGGCTGATTTTCCAACCCACGGCCATGACTCTGGCCACGGCGAATGATCGGGGAAGACCCTCGGCCCGAACCGTTCTACTCAAGGACTTCGATCGGGACGGGTTCGTCTTCTACACCAACCGCGAGAGCCGCAAAGGGGAGCAACTGGCCTCCAATTCCTGGGCCGCCCTCTGTTTCTACTGGGACCCCTACTGGGAACAGGCCGTGGTGGAAGGTCCGGTACAGGAAGTGAGCCCGGTGGAGGCTGATCTCTATTGGGTGACCCGTTCCCGCATTAGCCAGTTGGGCGCCTGGGCCTCGCGGCAGTCCCGGCCCCTCGCGAGCCGTGACCAACTGACCTCCGAGGTCGCTGCCTACGAAGCCGAATATCAGGGATCCACCGTTCCCCGTCCCGAGTACTGGTCCGGCTTCCGGGTGATCCCCCATCGTATCGAGTTCTGGACCGGACGCTCCTTCCGTCTCAATGATCGGTTGCTCTACGAAAAGACCGGCCGGGGCTGGACGGTGAAACGCTTGTATCCCTGATTGCAAGGGTGTGTGCCGCGACTATTCAGGGCCCTCTCCCTCTTCGGCGGATTGGTATTCTGAAGTTCGGCGGCTGGAAGCCGCCGCTCCTCGCCGCCGCTTTATGTCCACGCGGCAAACGTGCTAAAGTTCCCGGTCCAAACTCTTTAGCGTGGGGCTGTAGCTCAGTTGGAAGAGTACCTGAATGGCATTCAGGGGGTCGTGGGTTCGAATCCCATCAGCTCCACCAATATTTTCAGTGGTTTACAGGAGTTTTCTTCTTTGAGGGGGCGGGTTGTTTCAGAAAAGGTTCCCTATGGGTTCCGCAAGCACAGCCGAGTTACTGTGTGGAATATGTCGGAGGCCAATCGACGACGTCCATGCGTTCGACTCTCTGCCCCGAGACTCGTCCAAAACACCCCGTGATCCGGTCTGTAGGGCAGAAGGTTCGACGTGAAACCATCTCAGATCCTTCCTTGTGTACGGGTGGTGATCCCGGATGAAGAAGTGGCTCTGATATTCCTGAACGAAATTTGGGTTCGGATCAAGGGGATGGGTTAGCGAAATCGACGTCGCCGCTGTGCCTATGAAATCGCACTCTAGGGATAGGCTCCTCCGGCCTAAAATGGGAGCAGGTGCTCCAAGGGGTGGCTCTGCCCTTGGTGGCCAAGTTCAATGATTTCTGGAACCGGTTTCTGGTTCGGCGGCTGGACTTCCTGGTGGTCGATCCCTGGCCGGGAGATGGCTCTGCCTGAGTTGGCTTTCAAAGAACTTAAGGATACGGTAAGACCTGAGTTTCCATGATCAAGTCACTTCAGCTTGTCAACTTCAAAAATTTTCCCAAAGAGACTTTGGAAATCGGGCCATTTACGGTGATCGTGGGCACTAATGCGAGCGGCAAAAGCAACATCCGAGATGCATTTCGTTTCCTTCACGGTGTTGGGCGAGGCTACGGCCTATCGGACATCATTGGTGGAAAGTATGGAGCGGGAGATCAACCGGAATGGGAGCAACTTCGTGGTGCTGTAGATGAGATTGTCCGCTTCGGACAGTCGACGTTCTCCTTGAACGTTGAAGTTGAAGTACCGAAGCGTGGAAGACTTCACATCCAGCCGTTGACCTACAAGATCGAAGTCGGCGCCGATAAAGAAAAGCAGGGCGTATTCAGAGTGATGAGGGAAGAGTTGGAGGACGGGTGGGAAATGATCTATACGACCCATCCCCCAGCGGGTGACCCTGTTCGCTTGCAGAATGACGATTTGAATTTGCTCCTCCGCATGGGAAAAACGGGGGCGCAGAGGAAATATGGCCATCGGATAACCGTGAGACCGAACCAGCCAGCCCTAACACAGATTCACGAACACAAGCGAGTGGTTCGACCTCATAAAGCACGCGCCGCGATGACCAAGGACATTCTTGCCCGTATGCGATTCCTTGACCTGTCACCTGAGCGGATACGCCAACCGGCGTTCCCCGGCCAGACAATACTGGGCGACCATGGAGAAAACCTGCCGACAGTCCTTAGGGAAGTGTGTGCTGACCCAAAAGACCAAGAGACGCTCGCTGAATGGATCCGCGAGTTGACACCGATGGACGTACGGGATTTCGAATTCCTCACAGATCCGACTACCGGTCGTATACAACTTGCCTTTCGGGAGGTGAATGACAGAGTCGTGTCTGCCTACGCCGCATCGGATGGAACGCTACGCTTCCTTGCCATGTTGGCCGCACTGCTCGGCAAGAATCCGGCTCGCCTCTACTTCTTCGAGGAGATTGACAACGGCATCCACCCTTCGCGACTCCAGTTGTTAGTAGATCTGATTGAAAGGCAAACTTCGAAGAAAAATTTTCAGGTTGTTACGACCACTCATTCCCCTGATCTGCTGTCGATGGTTGGCGACGAAACCTTTAAGAACACTTCCGTCATCTGCAGGTGCCCCGACACCGACGATGCTGTCGTGCGTCCGGTTTCCAGTTTGCCGAATGCCGAGAAACTAAGACGAACTCAAGGATTGGGTCGGCTTCACGCCTCTGGATGGATGGAAAACGCCATTCTATTCAACGAGGGTCCTGGGAGTAACCATGGGCGGGACACGTGAATATCCTCATCATTCCTGAAGATTTTCGCAAAGATCAGTACATCCTGAAGCCCCTCTTCCAGAGGCTTGTTCGAGATCTAGGCCGGCCGACGACTCAAGTAAGAGTCTGCCAGGACCCGCTGCTTGGTGGTATCGACGAAGCGCTGAATATGGCGCGCTTGACTGAGATTCTCGAACAATACAGAGGCATGGTACAGCTCTTCATTTTGTGCGTAGATCGGGATGGCATATGGGGACGCCGTCAGCGTCTCGACCAGATCGAGGGGGAGTTTAATAATGGACAGACCTTCCTTGCCGAAAACGCATGGGAAGAATTAGAAACTTGGTTGCTGGCGGGGCTTCGTCTCCCTAGCAATTGGCGCTGGTCCGACATCCGTGCCGAAGTGGAAGTCAAGGAAAGATACTTTGACATATTGGCACAGCAGCAAGGCGTTGCGGATGCACCTGGCGGAGGTCGCAAACCATTGGGCGAAAAGGCGTCACGTCGAATCAGCTCCATCCGACAAAAGTGCCGTGAAGACTTTGACGATCTCGCTCAACGTATCGCGGACACACTTTGACATCTGGCTCCACATGCTCGCTCCCTCATTGTGGTCCAATCAGCCCTCTTCAGACCGTGATCCGCTCAACGATGTTGCGGAAACCTGCCGGCGCCGCTGATCGTAGATCTGCGTCGTGCGGGGATGGGCTTACCCGGGCAGGATTTGGTTCTTGGTCTCCACACCCCTGGGAGTTGCTCTAGGAACCGGCTGGCCAGACCAGGGGTGACTTGGTGGATTTCCAGCCCTCATCCTCGCACCAAGTCAGAAACAGTCCGATGCAATACAGGCCGCCTTTTCTGAGCTTACGAGAAGGGCCGGACAGTCCCCTCTGGAGTGGGTTTCCGAGAGCGAACCGGGGGTTTTCAGGACGAGTTCCTAGCCGACCATAAATAGGTATGTACGATATACTTTATCGTGCTCTTTCGGTCACGCTAGGAACAATTGCATGTGGCTTTCCATTCTGGAAAAAGCGGGCGTGTCTAGTGTAGTAGAATTTCGCCCTATGACCCACCGAAGCTTTCAAATGGTTCGACTGTCGATCTGGTTTTCGATCCTCATCATTCTCGCTTCATTTCAATCCGTCCCCGCGACCCAGCAGAACATCGAGCGCCTCCAGAAAGCCGCCGAGCAGGGAGATGCCGAGACTCAAGTCGAATTGGGCCTCATGTACCAGTATGGCTGGAGGGTGGCAAAAGACCGCAGCAAAGCGGTGAAATGGTACCGGGTGGCGGCCGAGCAGGGACATACCAGTGCACAATTCTATCTGGGCGTCATGTACGCCAACGGTGAGGGGGTGCCGGAGGATGATCGGGAAGCTGTGAAATGGTACCGGGCAGCGGCCGAGCAGGGAGACGCCCCCGCCCAATTCAACCTGGGCGTCATGTACGCCAAGGGTGAGGGGGTGCCGGAGGATGATCGGGAAGCAGTGAAGTGGTTTCGGGCAGCGGCCGAGCAGGGAGACGCCCCCGCCCAATCCAACCTGGGCGTCATGTACGACAACGGTGAGGGGGTGCCGGAGGATGATCGCGAGGCAGTGAAGTGGTACCGGAAAGCGGCCGAGCAAGGAACTGCCAGTGCCCAATACAACCTGGGTCTTATGTACGCCAACGGTGAGGGGGTGCCGGAGGATGATCGGGAAGCTGTGAAATGGTACCGGGCAGCGGCCGAGCGAGGATATGCCAGTGCCCAATTCAACCTGGGCGTCATGTACGCCAACGGTGAGGGGGTTCCAGAGGACTACGTGAAAGCCTATGCCTGGATGAATCTGGCTGCCGCACAAGGAAACGAGAACGCCGTTAGGGCCAAGGCTCAGATCAGGGAAAAGATGACCCGTGCGCAAGTGTCCGAAGCTCAGAAACTCGCTAGTGATCTATTCAAACGCATCGAATCCGCAAGATCGGAGTAGGTACGGCTACCGGCCGCCCTATCGAGCCCTCTAGCATTTTTCGGAGATTTCCCGTCCGGCCCCGATGGCCCGGGCGAATCCTATCTTCTGCAGCCAGACAGAAATACCCGCCGGAGCTTCCGGTCCACCATGGGTGGATCCCAGAGCGCCGATGATCGCTGACGTTCGATTCTTCTCTCGATGACCGCATCTTTGGACGGCCTGAAGTCCTGGAGTTGACCCGCTTTCGTGGACACATCCAAAGTAAGGGGAAGGAGGGATCCACGATGGCAAGAAAGGGTCGACGGTACCCGCCGGAGTTCCGGCGGGAGATCGTGGGGCTGGTGCGCTCAGGCCGATCACCGGAGGCGCTGGCCGAGGAGTTCGAGCCCTCGGCATCGGCGATCCGGAAGTGGGTCAAGCAAGCCGATCTGGATGAGGGGCGCCGCAACGACGGGTTGACGACATTTGAGCGCCAGGAGCTGCGCCAGGCGAAGCGGGAGATCAAGCGGCTGCGGATGGAGCGGGACATCCTAAAAAAAGCCGCGGCTTGGTTCGCCCGGGAGAGCGGCTCGATCCCCGGAAAGGATTCGAGTTCGTGAAGGCGCACCGAGCCCGGTTTCCGATTCGGGTGATGTGCCGTGTTCTGGGTCTCTCCCCCAGCGGGTACTACGCCTGGTTGAAGCGCCGACCCTCGAAGCGCGCCCGCCGCGACGAGGCGCTTCGGAAAATGATCGTGCGGATCTGGAATGAGAACCGGAGAGTTTATGGTCGGCCTCGCCTGCATGCCGAGTTGAGAGCTCGAGGCGAACGGACGAGCCCGAAGCGTGTGGGTCGATTGATGCAGGAAGCCGGGATCCAGGGGGTGAGCCGGAGGCAGCGGAAGGCCGGGCTCACCCGGAGGGACCGGAAAGCGCGTCCGGCACCGGACTTGGTGAACCGGAACTTCGCGGCCGAGGGACCGGATCAGCTCTGGGTCGCGGACCTCACCTATGTCCGCACGAAGGCGGGCTGGTTGTATGTGGCCGTGGTTCTGGATGCTTGGAGCCGCTTGGTCGTGGGCTGGGCCATGGAGACGCATCTGCGCTCCGAACTCGTCGAGAAAGCGCTCGCCATGGCGGTGATCCGGCGCCAGCCGAAGCAGGTGATCCACCACTCGGACCAAGGGACGCAGTACACCTGCACTGCCTTCGGGAAGCGATGCCGGGAGGCTGGGGTGCGACCCTCGATGGGATCGGTGGGGGACGCTTACGATAACGCGATGTGCGAGAGCTTCTTCGCGACTTTGGAGTGCGAGTTGCTGGACCGTCACCGATTCCGGAACCCGGGTGAGGCGAGGCGGGCCGTCTTCGACTTCATTGAGGGATTCTACAATCGGCAACGCCGGCATTCGGCGCTGGGTTACGAGTCGCCGGCCCATTACGAGCAGCAGGCGGCGTAGGACCCACGCCGGCTTCGAGCGGCCCGACCACGAAGCCAGCACCGCCATCGTTGCACCAAGCGTCGCGCGCGACACGCTTGAAGGGGGCAGGGGGGCTCTGCCCCCCTGAAACCCCCCGGATGCAAAGAGACATATAAAACTCTTAAATCCCTGGAAACAGAGACCGAGGCCCCCTCGTTAAGCGGTATCCCATTGTGGAAAATCAGAGATTTCCCACAACGTGAGCCCTTTTGCTGACGCGTCCACCAGTCGCCCCCACACGGAAAGAAAGAGCGCTCTGTCAGTGGCCATTGACCTTCATCGGGAGGAAGTCTTGCTCCCCACGGACAGAAGGAGTATTACAAACAGGACCAACGTAGTCCGCACTAACAAACCGTCCACGAAAACGGGACACCCTCATCCAGGCCGGTCAGTTCCTCGATCACGTCCACCGTGGTAAGGAAACGTTCGTGCAAGTAGTCCTCACGGGACCCGAAATAGCCCTGGCTGAGTTGTGGGTAGAGAAATGCCAAGATCTCAGGTGCACTCTGGTACCCTGGCTCCGCTTGGCGTTGCTCCTCCCCAGTCTTATTGCGGAACACGATCTTGAAGACGGCATCCGGCACGGCCACTTGGCGTTCGCCTTCCTCTCCGATCCAGGTGAGAGCCCGGCTCTGGTAGAAGACCGGCCCCTGGATCACCCAGATCCTGCCATAGACTTGTGCCCAAGCCCCGGTCAAATACTCCAGGTCCAGCCAAATGCCCCGGTTGAAATCTGGGCGCTGAGGAATCGCATTCAGTACCGTGTGGGTGCAGTAGGCTGCATCCTGCCCGAGCCGTTCCACCAAAAGCTTCATCGCCAAGTGACCGCGATCGAAACCACTGCGGCGGTAGCTGTCGTCATTGGGGGCCAAGCCCGCGTCGAACAGATCATCGTCTGTGAACCATTTGGGCCGATGCTTCAGCGTGTCCAGACACCACGCCTCATCCTCGTCCCGGTCCCCGGCCGGAGGTTCCCAGCGGCGGATCTCCTGGGCCACCCAGTGGGGAACACGAAGCAGGTCGCCACCCGGTTTCCTGTCGTCGTCATCGTTGGAATCGAAACTGACTTCGAAGCCCCGGAATGACCGCCGAATCTCCACTTCCGGGGCAAACTTTGCGTGCTCGTAGCCGATGGCATGGTCTTCCGGTGGAGAACATATCGGTTTCGGTTTGCCGGTGGGGGCGGCGGACAGCTGGAAAAGAACCAGGGGGAGCAGAGGTCCCATGACCCTTCGAGTCGTGCACATTGACTAATCTTGCCCCCTTGAATCGTCGGGTCCGGAATCTGGTCCGCAATCTGGCTAGGGGATAGACTGCTGACAGGAAATCCTCGTTGGGGGGGACAGCCCGTCTATTCGCAGACTACCCCGTCCTTGTCACGGTCGGTCATGCAGGCATAGGCTGGATGGTCCTTCTTGATGGGTGTTTTCAGCCCACACTTGCGAGCTTCCGCACAGGTAATCTTCCCGTTTTCGTTAGTGTCGCACTTTTTCAGGTATCCACCACACTTTTCTTCCTTCTTTTCCAGATTCTGCGCGATCGTCACCCAGTCAGCTTCTGCGAATAACCCCAGGACCGCCAACGCGCCAACAACAATCCATCGCATTTTGCTTTTCATTGCCAGTCTCCTCTTTGATCACCTATGTCCCAGTTTACGAAACAGCCTCTCCATAGAAGCATCGCTAGAGAATGACGCCTATCATGTGGAGAACAAAGGGCAAGTCCAACATGTCCCGGAAGCACACGGGGTCAGGTTCCGACTGGCCCCGCCCCTGAAGAGAGAAGGACACGATCGGATGAAGCGTCACACGGCTCGTGCGGAAGCGTCGGATTCACACCTGACAGGAAGTGGTAGCGGACCGTCAATTGAGCATTTCAGTCTTCACTCCGTTCAGGCACCGGCGCCACCACTCGTCCGGCCACTCCGGGGCCTGAATCTCCGCAAGCCCTCGGTCGATGTAGTACACGTAGACGGTCTTCAACCGCCCAGGTCCCGTGACCCGCCCACACTCAGCCGGAATACTCAGAGTGTCCCCCTCCATGGTGTAGTGACTCCACAGGGAAGTGTGTTGCAGCATGTCAGAAACCAGCACGATGGAATCAAGGTCTTCGTGGCGCTGAACTAAGCCTGCCATCGTCTCGACGATCGGTGACTGGTCGGCCTCTTTGCGACTCACGAGTTTCCGAAAGACATCCCGCAGCTTCGCCAGGAACCGTCGGAACTGGGCTTCGACGTAGACTGGGTTCTCGTATATGAGGTTGGCTTCGGCACCTTCCTTCGGGATGCACCAGGAACCGTCGCTGCCGACGTCCCGGTTATGCGCGGACTCGGGCAGTCGGTAAATCGACAGGCGCTGAAGAAACGGCGCCGAATTTCTCGTCCAAGCGTCGATTCTCCGAAACGCAAGTTCCGCGTCCTTCGCAGAGATCTCGTTCGAGGTGTCGATTAAAATTGCAGTGTGACCGGGAACCTCGAATCCCTCCTTGATTTGAGGCCAGGTGCCGGTCGGGCAGTAGTCGGGGGGACCGACTCTCAGTTGATCGGTGTACCATGTTTTGTACCCTGTCCAGCCAAGAACTGTGAGTGAACCCACAATGCCAAGAATCGCAAGCGCCACCTTCCAGGGCTTCTGTCCTGACATCGTCCTCAACTCCGTGGCGTTGCGGGCGCCGCCGCTTTCCCGTCGGACGCGAGCCGCTCGGGCTTGCCGAGGACTAGTGGGGTGTAGTTGTCCCAGATCGCGGTGATCTCCTCGTGCGCCGCCGCGATCCGCTTGTCGAACCCGGCTTGGCCAGACTCCCTCCACTCGGAGACTAGTACGCCCGCCTCGTCCAAGACCTGCGGGTCCGAGGCCGTTACCGCAAACGGCTCGGCGTACTTCTCGAGCCGATGAACCTCCACGCTTTGGAGGTCGATCTTGTGGGGATAGTTGATGTTATGGGCCACGATGAACGCATGCTCAAGGTTGTCGATGCAGGCCTGCCTGTTCTCCCTTACTTTCAGCCTCTCCAGCAGTGTCGTCACGTTGCGACGCTCCTGGTCAAGTGCTCTGTACCAATTGGCGACCTCTCCTCGCAAATCGGTCAGGCTGCGCTGGTAGCGTTGTGGCAGCGAGGTGAATGTGTCGAAGAGTTGGCGACTATGCGGCAACATGGCCTCGGTTACGCCGTCAGCTTCGGCAGACTCGCCCTGGTCACGGCTATCGTCGTCCTCGCTCCCATGCCCTTCGGCACCCGAGTTGTCCGTCTTTCCTTGCATGAACGTGAACCCCTTCGCGAATCCCAGCGCACAGAGGAACATTCCCAGCAGGGCGAAGAGGAGGGCCTCAAGCTCCCATGCGAGTGGATTGAACGGTATGCTGGGGAGCAGGTCCCCGGGGTCCGGAACCGGGGCGGTCGGGTCGTTTTTGATCTGCTGGAGAACGCGTGCATACGTTTCTCTATGGCGACCCGCGACGAAGTTGAAAGCCAAGGCAGATAGCATCCAGGCACCCCAGGCAGCCTGATACAACCTGGGTCTCGTCCTACCGAACCGTCGACGCAAAGTGCAAAGGTAGTAGCCCGCGCTGATCCCGAATCCCCCGACATTGATCGCCGAGATGAGGATGGCCAGCAGGAAGGCCTGCAGCGCTCCTCCGGGCAGGGCGCCCATGAGCAACCCGATGTTTGCTCCGGCTTCAAACGTGACGCACACGGCGAAAACCGCGATCAGCCAAAGCCAGCGAATCCAGTGAACCTTCGAGTCATCGTTACCGGGATTTGTCTGTGGTGGTGCGGCCTCGGGTCCCGATTCCGGTTCCAGATCTGAAGCGCCGTTGCCGACTTGCAATAACGACAGACGATCCAGCGGTTGCCTCCATTTCCGGCACAACTCCAACTGCTTCAATTCCTCTTCCGCCCTGCGAACAAGCTCTTTTGGACCCTGAGACTGAGTCGAGCCAGCCGGTCCGAGTGGATCGCTCAGTTTGGTCCGTAGGTTGCCCAAGCTCAGGTCAACATAATTCTGGAGGTCAAGCCGGAGGCTGGCCAGTAAACTGTCGTGCGCCGATCTCCACTCTCCGTCGGACTCGGCACCCGCCCTACTGCCCTGCTGTTTCAACAGATTGGGATCAAGCGGCCAACGTCCTCTGGTTCGCAGCAAGCGGTCGATCAGGTCATTGGCCTCCCTCCTCGTCCCCACGCTGGAGGGGTCCCCACCCAGCACCTCGATGTATCGGCGTTGTTTCTTCGTGGGACGCTGATGGTCCCAGTCTCCTTTCGGAAGACCCGAATTAGGCAATATGGGACGATCCTCCAATTGGGAGTTCTCATACATCCCTTCTTCGAGCACTCCGCCCTCCGCGGCCTCCAGCATGACTTCTTCGGATGGCCCCTCATTCCTCCGGAAGAGTCGACGAATGAATCGTCGACTGCTGGATATCACTCCCTTGTCTGCTTGCAACATTGAACGCCTTCATTTGAGGGACTATAGATTGGACTTCACAGGGGGATGTCGATTCTAGGAGAATAGCGCGTGTCGGTATTTCGACCACCCGTAGATAAACTGCTTGATCTCCTTGACGCGATCACTTGGACTCACGTTGCCGTCCCGGACTGAAACCGTAGACTTGGCGGAACGGATCGTGCCGGTAATCTGTGGAACCTCCTTGATCGTTCCAGAGCCTTTCTGCCCCTAGCTGAGCCACTGGATGTAAAATGTGTAATCCCGGTCGATGAAATTGTCAACTGGCATCAAAAAAGTCCCGGTTTGCCTGCTGTCCCGTGAAGCGGAGGGACCGGAGCAGGATAGCAGGCCCGGAACCAAGGCGTCATGACAGACTCTCTCTGGACGCGGGCGAGTGGGTGTCTATTCGGTTTCTAAGGGGTGGATCGCTTTGGAGAGCTCGGCATAGCGGCGCATGCGGTAGCAGTTCCCCCAGATATTCACGATATAGCATCGGTCGAGCAGCGCGGCGGCCATGATCTCGTTGCCCAGGATCCGGCCCAACTCCTCGAAGCGCTTATTGGAGGTCAGGAACGTCGAGGCGCGACCGTAACGCCCGTTATTGAATTGGAAGAAGAGGACCGCACCGCTTTGGGTCACCGGTAGGTAGCCGATGTCATCCACGACTAGTGGAGCCGGATGAATCAGGGTTTTGAGGCGACCCAAAGGCCTTCCCGCCAGGGATATTTTGGACGGGAGCGACCCCCCCAGGGGGTGTTGCGCAAATGTGAATTGCGCAGCACCCCCGCGCCCGCACCGGGCAGCAAAAAGGGGGGGTCGCTCCCGTCCACCTCCGCTTTCCCCGTGCGGGCGCCAGCGTCCGGGAATCTGGTTGTAACCACAAGCAGGAACGGGAGATCGGGGAATGCGCCTGTGTAAGGTGGAAAGCCCTCATGATGTAAGTGACCCTCGTTGTCTCACTTACACTCCCGGATCGGGCGCGGAACCCCACTTTTCAGCGGTTAAAATCAGCCTCCATAAGCCTTTGCGACTGCCCAGCGCGTTCACCGTCAATCACGACTTGGACGGAGCGATCCTCGACCACCGGTGGCAACATGAACGGCCGCTTCAGTGGGGTCGTAACGGCATGAAAGGCAGACCGATCGGGGAAAGCGTATTTGTGAACGACTGGGACCGCTTTTTGTGAATCCACCCCCCTTGTCCCATTCACACTCCCGTACGGGCGCGGAACCCCACTTTTCGGCGGCAAAAATCGACCTCCTGCAAGCTGGCCCGAACGCCAAATCACGAAGCCTGCCGGGAGGACCACCACGGCGGATCAACGGAGCCGACCGGACGCCGCTTCACAACTCTTGCCAGCCAGATAACGCGCCCAGTCCTCCATGAGCCGCCTTCGCCGCTCGAACAGGTCCGTGCGCCGGTAGGCGGCCTTGATCGGATTGCGGACCTTGTGCGCCAGCGCCGCCTCCGCCACCTCGCGCGGATGATCCGTCTCCTCCGCCGCCCAGTTCCGGAACGACGACCGGAACCCGTGCGGCACGGCCGCGATCTCGTTCTGGTGGAGCAGTTGACGCAGTTGCCTGCCGGCGAGCACGAAAGCACTTGTCCTCCCGCATACGGTATTCGTACCACTCTCTCCTAAGCAGTGATCAATTCCTCAAGACGTTCTCCCCATCTCTGCAACGCTCGGCCCATTTCCGGTAGCTTGTCCCACCGGTTGTACACGGCCGTCATGTGCCGGAACGGCCACGAGTGATTCAGTATCCTGGCAATGGTGACGTCGTCGGTGCCAAGCTTGCTCAAATTGGTTGCACAGGTCCGCCGCAAGTCGTGGGGTCGAAAATGGAATCCGGTGCTTTTCTGAATGCGCTGGCTCATCTTTTGGAGCCAGCGGATGTGTCCACCTCTGGGGGACGCAAAGACAAATTCCGAGTCACCCGTCAAGGGGCGCAGACCCTCGATGATGGCCAGAGCCTGAGACGACAAGGGCACTTTGTGTTCGCGCTTGTTCTTGGTTTCGGTGGCTGGAATGGTCCAGATGTTCTCGTCGTCCAAGTCGCGCCTCCGCATCGCTTTCGTTTCGCCGGGTCTTTGGCCCATCAACAAGATGAGCCGATAGATGGAGGCGGTCGGTTCCATTCGGTTCTCCAGATCTTTCCAAAGCGCCCGGATTTCATGGTCGCTCAGCACGCGGTCACGACTCCTTTCCCTGGCCGGCAACGCGACGTGGGTGCAGGGATTGGCAAATGTCTCCGGAACCAGCGCCTTCCTCAACGCGAAATTGAAGATCGTGGAGGTCAGTGCCTTGACCCGGTTGGCCATGACCGGAGCCTGACGTTTGAATTGGATGTCGTCCAGAAGACGAATGACATCGGAGCGTGTGATGGAGCGAAACTTTCTTCGCCTCCAGACCGGCAGCAGGTAGGTGTTCAAGATCCGTGTGTCTTCCTTGATGCTGGCCGGCTTCTTGTAGGGTCTGGCGTGCCTCTCCAGATACAACTCGGCCAACTCCTCGAAGGTTCCGGCCTGGCGTTCCTGCCGGCGTTCTTCCGCCGGGTCTTTTCCCCGCTGGACCGCACCCAGCAACTTGAACGCCTGAGCCCTGGCCTGCGCCAGAGAGAGAGCCGGGTAGACGCCAAGCTTCATCCGTCTTCGTCGGTCGTCGGTTCGATAGAGGAACATGAAGGTCTTGCGACCGCTCTTCCTAACCCGTACGCCGAAAGATCCAGGGAAGGATTGATCCCAGAATTCCTGGACAGTTTGTTCCGTCTTCAGGTTCTTCAGAAGCCTGTCGGTCAGCTTTGCAGTGGGCATTTCGTCTCCTCTTCTTGGCACCCATTTCAGTAACGGGTTCCATATGGGTTCCAGAATACACTGAGATCTCCTGAAACATCCCGAGACGCCATGATACACTAGAAAACCTATAAGTGTAACTATTTCAGTTACTTGAGGGACAATATAGGATCAGTTGAGACTTTCTAAGACAATACAAATCGCTGAATGGCATTCAGGGGGTCGTGGGTTCGAATCCCATCAGCTCCACCAACCCCATCCTGATTCCTCCCGGCATTTTCGATCGACGGCCCTTCGGCTGACGCTGTGTGATTCACCGGCGATGTCGCCCTTGGGTGGGACAATGAAGGTCCGCTGTAAGGTGGCATTCGTCGGATTCAGTGACGCAGGCGGAGGATGAGTCCCGACGGGTATTTTGCCCTTTGATGATGTTGGGTCGCGAACCGGTCACAGTTACGTCCGCGCCGAAACCGCTGTTTATTCACCCAGCACAAATATTTTCTCTCCTCCTTTTCTTCTCGCACCCCGCTCTCGTTGCAGTTCGTTTCTCGGATGTTTGTTGAGATGGACCGTGGAGGCATGTCCCCGACGGCCGGACGATGAAAAAGCGGGACCACCCATTAGGCTTCACGTCGCGCTCCGGCGCCCGTTTGCGTGGAGTGCTCGGGGCCTTGGCCGCTGTCTCTCTGCTGGTTGAGCCGATTCGGACCGAGCAACCCCAAGCGGTGCCCGGCGGCGCCGTTGCGAGAAAAGCCGGGCCGGAGGACCCGGCCCTATGGCAGGATTTCCGGTTCGCCGGCCGGGTGAGTGTGCGGGATGTTCGGAGGCGCCCGGAAGCTGTCCGGTCCGGAGGCAGCGCCCTCCGGCAAGTGGCTGCGATGCGCCGGGCTCAGGGCATCGACGGCACCGGAATTGGGATCGGAGTGATCTCCAATGGCGCAGCGTCGTTGGAGACGGGTGATGTACCCGACGACCTGCTGGACCGGGTGACGGTGCTGCCGGGACAAGCAGGAGAGGGCGACGCCGGGACGGCGGCTCTCGTGACCCTCCGTGACCTGGCACCGGGCGCCGAACTCTACTTCGCGACCGGGTTGGGTGGGCCGGCGCGGTACGCAGCCAATGTCGAGGCGCTCTGCCAGAGCGGCGCGGACGTCATCGTCGACGAGGCGTTCGACTTCCAGGAAACCATCTACCAAGGCGGTGTCAGGGCCGAGGGGATCGCCCGAGTGGTGCGAGGCGGCTGCGTTTACGTCTCTGCTGCGGGAGACCGGCCGGAATCCGGGTCGCAACCCGCGGCCCGGACCTGCGCGACCGCGGCGACTCCTGAGTTCTCGACCTTTTGCGGAAGTGCGGCCACTCCTATCCAGGCGGCGGGATTGGCGGCTCTGATCCTGGAAACGGCCGGCGGCCGCCACAGTGTCACTGCGGAAGAACTCCGCGCGGCAGTCTCCGGCGCGGCCCTTCGGATCGAGTCTCCGGCCGCCGCGACTGAGGACACGAAACCACCGGCCGTGACCAAGATCGAAGCCAGTTCGATTCCTTCGGAGAACCGGGAGGCCTACGGCATCGGCGACTCGATCGAATTCACGGTGACCTTCAGCGAAGTGGTGAACGTGACCGGGACGCCACGGCTGCGACTGGAGTTGGGAAACTTCACCCGGCAGGCGGCCTACACCGGCGGCACGGGAACGGCGGCGCTGACGTTTTCTTACACCGTAAACGAGGGTGACGAAGACACTGACGGAGTGAGTCTGGAACCCGGCAGTCTGTCCCTCGGTAACGGACTGATCGAGGACGGTTCGGAAAATCCCGCCGTGTTGGGTCACGCGGAATTGGACGATCAGGCCGGACAGAGGGTGGACGGCGCCAGGCCGACGCTCGTGACCGGTGATGAGGCCACCGTGACCGGGGCCAGACTGACGCTGAAGTTTGGCGAGCCGCTTGACCGGGCCTCGGAGCCTCCGGTTGGCAATTTCAAAGTGACCGTGGGGGGTGAGAGACGTGGTGTCGCCACGGTCGCCGTGGCCGGGAGCACGGTGGCGCTGAAGCTGGCCTCGCCGGTAGTTCCGGGCGAGTCGGTGACTGTGAGCTACGCCGCGTCCGAGCCAGGGACGGCGAAATTGATCCGGGATCCGGCCGGCAATGAGTCAACGCCCTTCACCATACCGTCAGTGGCAAACCGGACGGGAGAGGGAACAGACCCGCCCGAGCGGAATCTGTCTGCGAAGACCGTAAAGCAGATTCAGACCATCCTGTCGGCGAAGGCGCTGCGGACGCCCGCCCAGAAAAAGGTGAGTTCGGAGCTTTTGGACGCGCGACGGATGGCCGGCGGGGCCATGGTGTCGGACAAGCCCGGCCGCCGGCCGGCGCCGGGCACGGTACCGTTGAAGGAGCCGGTGACGGTGGATATCCGGGCGGATGTGACGCCTGAGGTCTTGGACCGGATCCGGACTCTGGGGGGTACGGTGATCGACAGCGTGCCGCGGTACCGCTCAATTCGAGCCCGGCTTCCCTTGGGCGCAGTGGAGACATTGGCCGAACTGGACGCGGTTCAATCGATCCGGACCGCTGACAAGGCGGCCACACGCGGTCGAATGAAACGCCGCCTTGAGGCGAGCCTCCGAACCGCAGGCGTAGACCTCCCGGTCACCCGGAAGGTCAACACGACCCAAGGGGATGTCGCCCATCAGGCGAACGTGGCGCGGACCACCCATAACGTCGACGGCACCGGCATCGGGATCGGCGTCCTCTCGGATGGAGTCGGCTCCTTGGCGGCGCGGCAGGCTTCAGGGGACGTGCCGAGCCGGGTGACGGTGCTGGCGGGCCAAGAGGGGGAAGGGGACGAGGGTACGGCGATGCTGGAGATCGTCCATGATCTCGCCCCCGGCGCGGATCTCTACTTTGCGACGGCGTTCGGTGGGCAAGCCCGGTTTGCCGCCAACATCGAGGCGCTCTGCGAGGCCGGGGCCAACGTCATCGTCGACGACATCGGCTATATCTTCGAAGCCGCGTTTCAAGACGACACCGTTGCACAAGGTGTGAACGCAGCGGTCGCCGAAGGTTGCTACTTCTTCTCGTCCGGCGGCAACAGCGGCAACCTGAACGACGGCACCGCAGGGGTCTGGGAGGGAGACTACGCCGCGGGGAGTTCCATCACTCTGGACGGAACCACGTATGTGGCGCACGACTTCGGCGGAGGCGTCATCCAGAACGAGATTACGCAGGAGAGCGATTTTGAGGTCTACATTCTCCAGTGGGCTGATCCGCTGGAGGGCTCGGACAACGACTATGATCTCTTCCTGATCGACGAAAACGGCAATGTCCTGGACGCGTCGACCTCCACTCAGGACGGCACCCAGGATCCGTTCGAGGCCGTCTATTCGGATGAAGCGGATCACTCCGGCGCGCGGCTCGTCATCGTCAAGTCCTCGGGTTCGAACCGGTACCTCCGCCTGGACTCGGTCGGAGGCCGTTTGGCCGTCGCGACCGCCGGCAACCTTCTCGGCCACTCTGCAGCGGAGAACGCCATCAGCATCGCGGCGGTCGCGGTCCAGAGCGCCGGAGGGTCCGGCGGGATCTTCGATGGGACTGAATCGGTCCGAACTTCCAACTCGGACGGGCCGCGCCGGATCTTCTTCGAGCCGGATGGCACTCCCATCACGGCGGGAAACTTCTCCTCCACCGGAGGGGAACTGCTGCAGAAGCCGGACATCACCGCCGCGACCTGCGTCCGCACCGCGACACCCGGTTTCTCGACCTTCTGCGGGGTGTCCTCCGCGGCGCCGCACGCAGCGGCGATCGGGGCCCTGATGTTGGAGGCGGCCGGCGGGCCCGGCAACCTCACCCAGTCGCAGCTTGTCACGGGCATGGCCGGGTCGGCTCTCGATATCGAGGCCACCGGGGTCGACCGCGACTCCGGCGCCGGCATCGTCATGGCGCCGGGCTCCGTGGATGCCGTCGATGTGGCGGAGGCGGACCGCAACGGCGCGCCCACCGCGACGGGGACCCTGCAAGACCGGACCTTCACTACGGGCGATGCCGCCGTGACAATCGATTTGTCGGCCAAGTTCACGGACCCGGACAGCGACACGCTGACCTATGAGGCGCTTTCCAGCGACGACCGCGTACAGGTCAGCATTGCCGGGGCCCAGCAGTCCCAGCTGACGGTGACGCCGCAGTTGCCGGCCTCGGCCGTGGTGTTGGTCCGCGCCGTCGATCCGGACGGCTTGAGCGCGGCACTGGACTTTTCGGTCTCGGTCTCGGCGGGGAACCGCGATTACGATACGGACAACGACAATCTCATCGATGTCAGGACATTGGCGCAGCTCGACGCCATCCGCTACGACCTGAACGGCAACGGCGTGGTGGATGGCACGAGCTGGCAACCGTATTACAACGCCTTCACACAGGCCTCCCAGAGCATGGGATGCCCCGACCGGTGCATCGGCTACGAGCTGAGGGCGGACCTGGACTTCGACACGGACGGGGATGGTGACGTCGACTCGGACGATACCTACTGGGACGGCGGCGACGGATGGGAGCCCATCGGCGACTCGGGCAATCCGTTCAGGGCGGTTTTCGAAGGCAACGGCGAGACCATTTCCAACCTGTTCATCGATCGGGACTCGGAGAACAGAATCGGCCTGTTCGGGCACGTCGACGGCGGATTTTTTGGAACCGCCGTGATCAGGGATGTGGAGCTGGTCAATGTGGATGTGACCGGTGACGATTATGTCGGCAGTCTGGTCGGTGAACTCGAAGATGCACCGGTTGCACGCAGCCGGGCCACAGGCCAGGTCTCCGGCGAAGATGACGTGGGCGGGCTCGTGGGTTGGTCCGACAGTCTCATCGTGGACAGCACCGCCGCTGTAGGGGTGTCGGGGACGGAGCGGGTCGGCGGTCTGGCCGGGAATCAGTTCGACGGCTGGATCATCCGAAGCTACGCCACCGGGAACGTGTCCGGAGACCACGCGGTCGGCGGGTTGGTCGGTTCCTCCAACGATCCGATCCGGGCCAGCTACGCCACCGGAACCGTATCCGGGCAGGGGGTCCGCAGAACGAGCCCGGACGACTGTGAGTTCGGCGGTGTCGGTGGACTGGCCGGAAATGCCTGCAGCCTGATCTTGGCCAGCTACTCGACGGGCGCCGTGTCCGGAGACGCGGTGGTCGGCGGACTGGTGGGCGCCGTCTCCGAAGACGTCATCTTTCGCTGGAGCTACTGGGATCTGGAGACATCGGGTCTGCGGGTCGGAGTGGGTGAGGACGACCTGAACGACAACGGGGTGATCGACGGTACGGAAACGCAGATGGTGGGCCTGGCGGGACAGACCACGACCGCCCTGCAGTCGCCCACGGATTATGAAGGCATCTATGCGAACTGGAACTGGGACTTCGACCTGGACGGGGAGCTCGACGACGCCTGGCATCTCGGGACGTCCAGCCAGTATCCGGTCCTGGCGGCGGACATCAATGAAAACAACAGCGCGACTTGGCAGGAATTCGGGTACCAGGTCCGAACCGCCTTGACCCTGACGGCAACGGCGACGCAAGGCCAGGCCCAAGTCGTCCTGAACTGGACCGCGGTGTCAACGAGTTCCTGGAGCCCCAGTCCAACTGTCACGTACGACCTCGTCCGTGACGACGGAACCACGGAGGAGACAGTGGCGGAAGGTGTCGCGTCGCGCCAGTACACCGACATGGATGTGACCGCCAGCAGTACCTACACCTACTGGGTGACGGCCTTGCTCGACGGTGGTGAAGCGGCCCGCAGCCGCCCCGTATCGGTGATTGTGGGTGCGGCCAACCAGCCGCCCGTGTCGGTGGGGTCCCTGACCGACCTTTCCTTGCGTGTCGGTGGGGGTACGAAGGAGGTAGATGTCTCCGGGGCGTTCAGCGACCCGGACAACGACACGCTGACCTACGGGGCGTCTTCGTCGGCGACGGGCGTGGCCACGGTCACCCGGTCCGCCGCCCGGCTGACGATTTCGCCGGTGGCGGCCGGCCGTACGACGATCACGGTCACGGCCACCGATGCAAGCGGGTCGAACACCGCGGCTACGCAGCGCTTCACCGTCGCGGTCTGGTCGGCCACCGACGTCGACTACGACAGCGACGAGGACGGGCTCATCGAAATCTCGACGCTGGCTCAACTCGACGCGGTTCGCCACGATCTGGATGGCGACGGGACGCCCGTGGCCGACGGGACGACCGCCTATGAGACGGCGTTCGGGAATGCCGTGGAGCGGATGGGCTGTGGTCAGTTCATCGGCTGCCGGGGATATGAGTTGACGGCCGACCTGGACTTTGACACGGACGACGATGGCGACGTCGACTCCGATGACGACTACTGGAACGGCGGCGCCGGCTGGGTTCCCGTAGGGGGGGGCGACAGCACATCAGACGGTTTCTTACTCACAGCGAGAAATCCGTATCTGGCGATTTTCGACGGTAATGGGCATGCCGTCAGCAACCTGTTTATCGAGTCGGACAATCTGGTCCTGGCGGGTCTGTTCGGCTACGCCTTTGGCGTGATCCGCAACCTCGGGTTGAGCGACGTCGATGTCACGGGAAATCACACGGTCACCGGCGGATTGGTCGGTTTTAACAACGGTATCGTTCGGGGCAGCTTCGTGACGGGGTCCGTTGCCGGGGACGACAACGTGGGCGGGTTGGTCGGGATGAACTTTTTCGTCAGCGCAATCCGTGGCAGTTATTCCACGAGTCAGGTGTCGGGAGACGACGACGTAGGCGGGTTGGTGGGGGACAACCGAAGTGAGATCAGCGCCAGCTACGCCACGGGCCGCGCCTCGGGTAATACCGACGTGGGCGGTCTCGTCGGGAACAACAAGTCGACGGGCGAGATCAGCGCCAGCTACGCCACGGGTCCGGCGGCGGGAACGTCCAATATCGGCGGGTTGGTCGGGTACGAAGAGGGAGGGACGATCACCGCCAGCTACTGGGATACCGGCACCACGGGGCACGCTGCCAGCTCCGGATCCGCCGGGACGGGCAGGACAACCTCCCAATTAAAGTCACCTCGCAGTTACAGCGGGATCTACAGCAGTTGGAACCTGGATTTGTACGGAGGCGACGACAGGGATGACCCCTGGGATTTCGGCACGTCGAGCCAGTACCCGGTCATTTCCATGGACGTGGACGGAGACGACGATGCCACCTGGGAGGAGTTCGGCTACCAGCTTCGGACGGGGCCGACCGTAACGGCAACGTCCACGACACGATCCCCGGATCCGGCCCAGGTTGTGGTGACCTGGACTGAGGTGACGGCGGCCGACTGGGCGCCCGACAATCCGGCCGTCACCTACACCGTGACCCGAGTCGACGGCAACACCCTCAAGACACTCGCGGAGGATCTCTCGGTGCGGACGTACACCGACTCCGACGTGACGGCCGAAGAGGACTACACGTACCAGGTTGCGGCGGTCGTCGGCGGCGGGGAGGCGACACGCAGCGCGAGAGTTACGGTGAAGGTGCAGGGCAACGCGGCGCCGATGCCGGTGGGGTCCTTGCCGGATCGGACGCTCCGCGTCGGCGACTCGGCAATGACGGAGTTTTCCGGGGCGTTCGTGGACCCGGAGGGAGACACAATCAGCTACGGGGCCTCCTCGGCAGACACGAGTGTGGTCATGGTGGCTCGTTCGGGGACGAGGTTGACGCTCACTCCGGTCAGCGCAGGGGACGCCATCGTCACGGTCACGGCCACCGACGACGGATCCAACCGGAGCTCGATCCAGGAGTTCAAGGTCGTGGTGATCTCGACATCCACCACCGATTACGATTCCGACGACGACGGGCTCATCGAGATCAGGAATCTCGCGCAGTTGAATGCGGTCCGTCATGACTTGGACGGAGACGGTATCCCAAGCAGCGGGTTGATGACCTATGCCGACGCGTTCTCCGGCGCCGGCAATGAAATGGCCTGCGGCGGCCTCTACGGTTGCGTGGGGTACGAACTCCAGGCTGATTTGGACTTCGACACCGACAACAGCGGCGTCGTCGACGCCGGCGACACCTACTGGAACGCCGGCGACGGATGGGTGCCCATCGGCGACTCGTCCAATAGCTTCGCGGCGGTTTTCGAGGGCAACGGGGAAACCGTCACCAATCTCCATATCAATCGTAGTGCAAACGATGTCGGACTGTTCGGTGAGACCACCTCCTCCGCCATCATTCGGAACCTGGAGATAGTGGCCGTCCAGGTGACTGGGACGGACTACGTCGGCGGACTGGTGGGGTCCAACGGCGGCGCCGTCAGCGGCTGTTTCGCCACGGGCAAGGTGTCCGGCGATGACGATGCCGGGGGCCTGATCGGAACCAACCTGGGGGGCGGAGCCGTGACCGTCAGCTACGCTGCGGTCCACGTCACCGGAGACGACCGCATCGGAGGACTGATCGGGTCCAACGTCGGGGAGACGACCGCTTCCTATGCCACGGGCCGCGTCGTGGGAGATTCCGAGGCTGGAGGGTTGATCGGCCGGAACACGGGAGACGTCGACCTCAGCTACGCCACCGGTCTCGTCTCGGCCCGCAGCACCATCGGCGGGCTGGTCGGCCGCAACTCCGGAAGCGGCTCCATCGAAGCCAGCTATTGGGATTCGAACACGTCGAGCCAGTCGACCGGGTCCAATGGTGAAGGCAAGAGCACAACAGATTTACAGACACCTACGGACACCACTGGCATTTATCAGGACTGGAACCTGGACCTGGACGGCGACAGCATGAACGACGCCCCCTGGGTCTTCGGGACCTCCAGCCAATACCCGGTCCTGTCGGTGGACACGAATGGGGGCGGAGGAGCCACGTGGCAGGAATTCGGCCAACAGATCCGGACCAGCCCAGCCCTGATGGCGACCCCTGCCATCGGCCAGGTGACGCTGACCTGGTCCGCCGTGACCGGGGTGACCTACAATCTCTACCGCACCTCCGGAACCACCGTCGAGATCGTTTCTGAGAGCATTTCAAGTCGCTCCTACGTCGATACCAAAGCGATTTCCGGAACGACCTATGTCTATCAGGTGGCGGCCGTTATCAATGGCGGCGAAGCGAGCCGCAGCGCCCGGGTTTCAGTGGATGTCCCGATTCCGGGGACGAAGGTCAGCAAGGTGGAAATCACCTCAGACGCGGGATCCGATTCCACCTACGCGATCCAGGATGTGATCGAAGTGACGGTGACCTTCACCGCGGACGTCTTCGTGACGGGGACGCCGCAACTGACGCTGAAGGTCGGGGACCAGGACCGAACGGCAGACTACGACAGCGTCACGGACGAAAAAGTCCTGTTCCGCTACCGGGTGGACACCGGCGACGTCGACACCAACGGTGTGAGCATCGAGGCCAACAGCCTGTTGCTCAACGGAGGAACCATCGAGGACGGTTCGAACACCACGGCCGGGCGGGAGCACAGCGCGCTGGGGAACCAGTCGCGGCACAAGGTGGACGGCATCAAGCCGGAGTTGGCCACGACCAACGGGGCCGTGGTGGACGGGGCGACGCTGACTCTGACCTACACCGAGCCTCTGGACTCCTCATCGACGCTGTCCTCCAGCGCCTTCTCCATGTCGGGGGGATCTTCGTCGCGAACCGTTTCCGCAGCCGTGGTGAGCGGGAGTACGGTGCGACTCACTCTGTCCCCGGCGGTGGCGCATTGGGAGACGGGAATCCTTGTGAGCTACCTGGTCCCGACTGGAACGGGGGCAATGCCGATTCAGGATCGGGTGGGTAACGACGCGGACGGACTGAGCGGCCAGATGGTGACGAACCGGACACCTGACAGGATTCCACCGACAGTCACCTCGGTGGAGATCACGTCGGTTCCTCCAGACAGCCGGGACGTCTACGGCATCGACGACGAGATCGAGGTGACGGTGACCTTCAGCGAGACCGTCACCGTGTCCGGGGCCCCGCGGGTGACGTTGAAGGTGGGGGAACGGGATCGATCGGCAAACTACAAGAGCGTCACCGGGACGGTGGTCGTGTTTTCCTACACGGTGGCCGTCAGCGACAGCGACACCGACGGCGTGAGCATCGAAGCGGGCAGCATCTCCGGCGGGACAATCCGGGACATCGCCAGGAACAACGCGGTCCGGGCCCACACGGCGGTCGCGGCGGACACCGGGCAGAAGGTGGACGGGATCAGACCTGTTCTGGCGGCGGCCGACGGGGCGGTGGCCAACGGAACCATGCTGACACTGGCCTACGGCGAGCCACTGGATTCCTCCTCGGTCCCGGGGAACGCTGCCTTCTCGGTGACGGGGGGGAGCCAGACGCGGACCGTCACCAATGTCGGGGTGAACGGGAGCGCAGTGGAGCTGACGCTGAGTCCGGCGGTGGAGCACGGGGAGACGGGGCTGCGGGTGAGCTACACGATCCCGACGGGAACGGGAGCGGCCCCGATCCGGGACACGGCGGGCAACGATGCGGTCCGGCTGAGCAACCGGTCGGTCACCAACGTCACGGGCGACACGACGGGGCCGACGGTGCAGACGCTGCGGATCACCTCGAGCGCAGGATCGGACCGGACCTACGCCGTGGACGATGCCATCGAGGTGACGGTGACGTTCAACGAGACGGTGGTGGTGACAGGGACACCCGAACTGACCTTGAACGTGGGCGGACGGAACCGAACTGCGGAGTACGAGAGCGTCTCGGGCTCGGCCGTGAAGTTCGAGTACAAGGTGGTCTCGGGCGACCGGGACGGGGACGGGGTGAGCATCGACTCGGACAGCCTGTCGCGAGGGAGCGGGACGATTCGTGACGGGGCTCGGAACGACGCCACCTTGACCCACGCGGCGGTGGCGGCCGACTCGCGGCACCAGGTGGATGGAGTCAAGCCCAGCCTGGCGACCACCGACGGGGCGGTGGTGAACGGGACGACGCTGACGCTGGCCTACAGCGAGCCGCTGAGGTCGTCCTCACGACCGGGGGCGGGCGCCTTCACCGTGACGGGGGGCAGTGAGACGCGATCGGTGACGAACGTGTCGGTGAGCGGGAACGCCGTCTTCCTGACCGTGAGCCCGGCGGTGCAGGACACCGAGTTCGGCCTCCGGGTGAGCTACCAGCCGGCAGGGAACCTGATCCGGGACGTGGTGGGGAACGCCGCAGACGAGTTGAACAACGAACCGGTCACCAACCGGACGGGAGACACGGCGGGTCCGACGGTCGAGACGGTGCGGATCACTTCGAACGCGGGGTCGGATCAGACCTACGCGATCGGCGAGACCATCGAAGTGACGGTGACGTTCAGCGAGACGGTGGTGGTGACGGGCACGCCGCGGCTGATGTTGAACGTGGGAGGCCGCAGCCGAACGGCCAACTACCAGGACGTCACGGGAGCGGCCGTGAGGTTCGAGTACCCGGTGGTATCGGGCGACACGGCCCCGTACGGGGTGAGCATCGATGCCAATCGCCTCTCCAGTGGGACGATCCGCGACGGGGCCCGGAACAACGCAATGCTGACGCACGCGCCGGTGGCGGCCGATCCCCAGCACCAGGTGGACGGAATCAAGCCGGTGCTGGCGACGACCGACGGAGCGGTGGCCAGCGGAACGGCGCTCACCCTGGCCTACGGCGAGCCCTTGGATGCCTCGTCGACACCGGCAACGGGCGACTTCACCGTAACCGGCGGGAGTGAGACCCGAACGGTGACAGGAGTGCGGGTGAGCGGAAGCGCCGTCTTCCTGACGTTGAGTTCGGCCGTCACCGATTCAGAGAGCGGCCTCCGGGTGAGCTACGAGTTGGGATCGAACCCGATCCGGGACGCGGCGGGCAACGACGCGGACCGGTTGAGCAACCGGAGCGTCGCGAACAAGACGGGAGACGCGACGGGGCCGACGGTGTCGACGATAAGGATCACCTCCAGTGCCGGATCGGACCGGACCTACGGGAAGGACGAGACCATCGAAGTGACGGTGACGTTTGACGAGACGGTGGTGGTGACGGGGACGCCCGAAGTGACGTTGAACGTGGGGACCCGGAGCCGGACGGCGGAATACCGGAGCGTCTCGAACCGGGCGGTGAAGTTCACCTACCGGGTGATGACGGACGACGCCGACGAGGACGGCGTGAGTATCGAGGCGAACCAGTTGTCGGGAGGAACCATCCGGGACGGGGCGGGCAACAACGCCACGTTGGACCATACGGCCGTGGCGGCCAGTACGAGCCACCAGGTGGACGCGGTGGCCCCGGAACTGGCCCTGACCGACCCGGCGGTGGTGAACGGGGCGACACTGACGCTGACCTACGACGAACCGCTGAACACGTCCTCCCGGCCGGCCGCGAGCGACTTCACTATCGCCGGGGGAAGCGAGACGCGAACCGTCACCGCGGTCCGGATCAGCGGGAGCACGGTGCAACTGACACTGAGTCCCCGTGCGGAGCACGCCGAGACGGGGATCCGGGTGACCTATAACCCGCGATCGAATCCGATCCGGGACCGGGTGGGGAACGACGCCGATGGGTTCACGGACACGTTTGTCGACAACCAGACGCGGGACACGACGGCGCCGTCGATCGAAGGGATCGAGATCGGTTCGGACCCGGGGACGGACGAGACGTACGCCATTGGAGACATGATCTCGGTGACGGTGCGCTACGACGAGACGGTGACGTTGGACACGGTGCGTGGGACGCCGACGTTGGATCTTCTGGTGGGGACGCGGAGGAAGCGGGCCAGCGCCAGTGTGGGACCGGACCGGCCGGCGGTGGTGTTCGTCTACACGGTGGAGAAGGGAGACGAGGACAAGGACGGAATCAGTGTCCCGCGGGGGAGCATCGCGCTCAACGGAGGGAGGATCCTGGATCTGGCGGACAACGCGGCGAGTCGAAGCTACGACGCCATCGACCCGCAGACGGACCACAAGGTGGATGGGGCGGAACCGGATCTGCAAAGCGTGACGGTGCACGGTTCACGGGTGGCGCTGAACTACGACGAACCGTTGGACGAGAGTTCGGTGCCGTCGACCTCGGACTTCGACGTGACGGTGGAGAACAACGATCGAACGGTCGACGACGTCGGGGTAAGGCGGGAGGCCGTCATCCTGACGTTGGCCTCGGCGGTGTCAACGGGCGAGACGGTGAGGGTGGACTATACGCCGGGATCGAACCCGATCCAGGACCAAGTGGGCAACTCCAGCGAGATGGTGACCAACCAGCAGGCGGAGCCGCCGCTGGTGACCATCCAGGCGAGTCAAGGTTCGGAGACGGTGACGGAAGGGGACACGGTCGAGTTTACGCTGACGCGGGGGCCACCCACGGAAGAATCATTGACCGTGAGCGTGGAGGTCACCGAGCAGGGATCGGTAATCGAGGCATCGGGGTCCTACGAGCCGCCGGACGAGGTGATCTTCGGCGCCGGGCAGGAGACGGCGACGCTTTCGGTGCTGACCGACGATGACGATGTTTCCGAGTCCGCTGGAAGGATCACTGCAAGGCTGCAGCCGGGCGACGAGTACCGGCTGGGACCGACCTCGACCCGAAGCGCCCAGGTGACGGTCCAAGACGACGAATCTCCCCCGCCTCCACCGCCCCCTCCACCGCCCCCTCCGCCGCCCCCTCCGCCCGCCTCCCCCACCACCTCCTCCGCCTCCCGGAGGAGGGGGCGGAGGTCCGGCCCCTCCTCCCGCTTCTGCACCCACTGCGCCTCAGAATCTGCAGGTGGCAGCCGCTGACGGAGTGGTGACCCTCTCCTGGGAAGCTCCTGAGAGCGACGGCCGCTCAGCCATCATCGACTACGAGGTCCGGATCGACCGGACCGGAGAGTGGATCTCCACCGGATCCACGAACCTGACCCATACGGTGACCGGACTGACCAACGGCCGGACCTACGTCTTCGAAGTGAGAGCGGTGAATGACGTGGGCCAGGGTCCTCCGTCCAATGCAACCGAGGCCACGCCCATGGCGGGAGCCCCACCCATGCCCGAGGAGGTGGTCCTGGAATTCGCCCACTTCGGCAACGGGTATTCGGGTAACGATGTCTTGATTACCTCCGACTTGGTCTTGGTGAACGTGGGTGAGGACGAAATCCGTCCCGTCGTCTACTTCTTCGACCGGGCGGGTGAACTGCTCGAGGCCGAGTCCGTGGTGGAGGTGGGGAACGCCCTGGACGTGGAAGCTGACGGAGGTCTGTCGCCACGGAACGAAATGCCCTCGCTGGGCGAGCTGACGATCTCGACCCACGGCCGGGGAGAGGTGGTGACAGGCTCGGTGCGGGTGGTCTCGGACGGTCCCCTCGGCGGCGTGGTGCGCTTCGACATCCCCGGGATCGGGGTGGCCGGGGTGGGCGCCAGCGAACCCGCGGGGGATGCCCTGTTTCCAGCGCGCCGGCAGGCAGGCAAGATTCGCACGGCGGCGGCGATCCACAACCTGGGGATGAAAGCCGTGAACGTGCAGTGCCGGTTGATGAAAGACGGCATCGTGCTGGAAGAGAGGGAGATCGAGCTCGCCGCCAACGGCCAGAACGCCCGGTTCATCGAGGAACTCTTCACCGCGACCGACACAACGGACTTCGTGGGTTCGGTGCGCTGCACAGTCCCGTCGGGTGAGACGTTCACGGGAGTCGCCGTGGAGCTGGATTCGAACAACCGGATCTTCACGACGTTGCCGGTCGTGCCCGTGGAAACGGACGGCAGCGAGCAGGAAGAAACAACCCTGACTTTCGCGCATTTCGCGAATGGAACGTCCGGCGACGGAACCCTGATCACCTCCGATTTGGTGCTTGTGAACGTAGCGGCATCGACGGCCCGTCCGTCGATCTACTTTTATGATCGGAGCGGAGAACTGCAGGATCCCGAATCGATGGTGGACATCGGCGAGGAGCTGTTGGTACGAGGCGACGGAGGCCTGACCCTGCGGACTCCGATGGCTCGACTGGGCGAGCTGGTGATCTCGACCCACGGCCGGGGGGAGGTGGTGACGGGATCGGTGCGGGTGGAGGCGAACGGACCCTTGGGCGGAGTCCTGCGCTTTGACATCCCCGGAGTCGGCGTGGCCGGGGTGGGTGCGAGCGAACCCACCACGGACGCGCTGTTCCCGGCGCGGCGCCAGCAGGGAGCCATCCGGACGGCGGCGGCGATCCGGAACCTGGAGGAACAACGGGCCACGGTCCGCTGCTGGCTGATGCAAAGGGGTGTGGCACTGGAATCGGTCGACATCTCCCTCGCGGGGAACGGACAAGTGGCCGGCTTCATCGAAGAGCTATTCACGCGGACGGACACGAGGGACTTCGTGGGGTCGGTGAGATGCCGGGCGCCCGGGGACGGGATGTTCACGGGTGTGGCGGTGGAACTGGACACGGTCAACCGGATTTTCACCACGCTACCAGTGGTGCCGGTCCAACCGTGACCAGGAGGGGCGATTTCCTAATCGCCCATTCGTCCCTTAGCCCGAAGTTCCAGACTCAGAGACAAGATAACTCCCTGATTATAAAGGTATAACCGACGAATCGGACTAGTTGTCCACTGGGAACACCCTGACCAACTCCAGCGCCCGGTGCTGCAGCGGTGTCGGTTCCGTCAGTCGTTGCAACTTTGGACCGTCCGGGTCCGAGGCCGTTCGGCACTGGTGACGGGCACGCGTCCCCATCTCAGCCATCAGTGTCTTGAAGCTCTGGATCGGCAGTCCGTCCTCGGTTTCCCGCTTCGCCTTCTTGCGTTTTGCCGATGCCGACGGCTGGGCTTTCAGCACCGGATCCCGTCGAGCGCGATGCGCCTCCAGGTCCTCGTCATCAAACAGCAACGGGGCCAAGGCTCGGCGCAGATGCCACTCGACGTAGTAGGACAGCACGCACAGGAACAGGTGTGATCGCACCCGGGTCTCCGCCCGGTGGCGGATGGGACGGATCTGCAAGTTCACGGTCTTCAAAGAGCGGAACGCCCGCTCCACGTTCGCCAGGTTCTTGTAGCTGCGCACCACGTCGGCCGTCGACAGCCGCTTTTGTGGCTCACTGGTGCGCAGGATGTAGAATCCGTCCAGTTGCGCCTCGCGGACGATAGCCTCAGTGCGCCGAGCGTACTCGAAACGCCCGTCCTCGATCACCATTTCGAAGTGCTTGGCCACCTTGTACCGGTTCTTGACCCGACCCACCTTCTCGGCAATCTGGGGCGCCAACAAGGGCGTCTTGGTGCGCCGGGCCACCTCCCGGGCGATCTTGGCCAACTTTTCCTCCGTCGCCGCCAACAGGCGCTCCCGTTTGCGGCGCCGATACTCCCCCAGCATCGGGTTGTGACAAACGACGAGCCGTTCGCCCGGATAGGCCTCGGTCCGGATCTCCGCCAAGTGACGCTCATCAAAGAGCGAGAGTTGAACTGCTTTCGTTTCCACCAGTTCGCGGATGGCCGTATGGCGCAGGGCCGAGATCCAACCCAGTCCGGGATGGCGCTTCAGATGCTTGACCTGGGTCTCGGTCAGTAGCCCTCGGTCCCCGACCAGCACCACCCGCTTCAACCCGAACCGCTGGCGCAACGTCTCCACTTGATCCGGCACCGTGGTCGGATCCCCCGTGTTGCCGGGATAGGCCTGGACGGCCACCGGCCGTCCCGCCCGATCCGCCATCACCCCGTAGACGATGATGGGCTGGCCGCGCTTGCCGTCCCGGCTGTGGCCGAACCGGGCCAAGGAACAGGTGTGCCCTTCATAGTAGCTGCTGGAGACGTCGTAAAGGACGTGATCCCCTTCGGACAGATGTCGCCGGGCCAGCTTCTTCTCGATCCGGTCCTGACGTTGGAGCAACCAGTCCATGGCCCCGTACAGGTCGTTCTCGTCGGCGTCTTGCAGGGAGAGCTCGGAGGCCAGGGTGGTCGTGTGCCAGAGCCGGGTGGTGGCGAGCTTGGAGGCGGGATGCAGCAAGCGCTGGATGATCAGGGCCAGGACCAGATCGCGCTGGCGCGAGGGCTTGGAATCGATAAGAGCGGGGAGCTTCAGGCGGCGCATGGCTTGCAGCACCATCTCGACATGACCATGGGGGAGGGAGCGTTCGATGACGAAGAGCTCATCGGGATGAACGACAGGGACGTTCTTGAGGACGAGACGAAGTCGTTCGATCTTGTCGTGGGGCCAGTTGGTGAGGTTGGCGATGGTGCGTTTGCGGACACGTTTCCCTTCGCGCCAGCCTTCGCGCAGGAGGATGGCAGGGCGGGAGTTGCGGTTGGGGACAGTGTCGATGTACATGGCAACTAGTATAGATCATATAGTTCTCAAATACAACATGATAGACACTCTATTACATGGGAACACAAATAAACCCAGTCAACACCAGTTCCGTAAGCAAATCAACCACTTAGCTCGATTTTAGGGGGAAATAGGGCTGGAACTTCCGCTTAGCCCATTTCCTCATGCCGCTCGGGAATTCGACAGTTGGTAAACCTCCCAATCCGCGTTCTCCCTATCGCAGCGAAGAATCGGCAAAAGCATGATTCACGTCTATTCCGCAAACCTCTCTCCGGCCCAGCCCATGGCGGCGCCTCCCAGCACGAACAGAATCAGCCCATCGACACCCCACCAGATCACGATCGTCATGGGCAGGGCGATCACGCCGGAATAGCCCAGCAGAGTGATGAAAGAAAAAATGGCCAGATAGAAGCCCCAAGTCATCCCGCATCTCCAGCCGGGACCCTCGAAGGCCTTGCGCAGACAACTGTAGAGCCCGGCCACAACCAGGCTGCTGATCAGCGACATCACGATCCAACGAGGCATGAGGGCCGCCATGTCGGGCGGATCCTGCCGCAAGGGTTCGATCCACAGAGTCTCGGTTGCTCTGTACAGCGGGTCGAGGATTGAGTTGTGGATGATGGGGCCGGTGACACCCAACCCCAAGATGTTGGTCACCAGCCAGAAGACCAGTCCACCAATGATGATCAGTTTCCAATTCATATTGCTCCTCCTTCTGGAAAAACCACGGGGACGCTGGGAAGGGACAATCTTGTCCCCCTCTTTAATCTCTGATTCGGAATCGGGACTTACCAATCCCCACTCCCCCTCTTTTTGCCAGGACTACGCCAGCCCTCGGCCAGTGGGGGAGCTTTACTCTGTCTCGGATATGCTGTTCTTCCGTCTTCTCGCTCCGATAACGCTTCACCGTGAATCTCTCGCCGGTATCAGGATCCACCTCATCACGTAACTGGACCAACATTATGCGTCCCTGACGTGTGCCCGTGACTGGGTTTTTGAAGAGGCAGTAAGATCCATCAGGAATCTTTGGCTCCATCGATTGTCCAACCACTCGAGCAACGAACATTCCTCGCCACAACGGATGGGCCGTATCGAACCTGACCCGAGGGATTCCAGGGACAGTCGAAATGCAACAGGTAGCGGGCGGTGCGATGCAGGTGTAGGCCCTCGGAGTCCGCGTTGGTGGCGACCAGAATGCGTACCCTCGAAGCAGGTTCGTTGAATGCCGCCTTGACGTTCTCACGGCTGGTTTCGTCCATGCCGTCGGGACCGCCACCGCCAAACAGTGTGAGTACCCCGTCTTCCCCGTGGCTTGTCGTGGCCGGTCATGGCTACGTGCGGCCGGCATCGCCCGTTCTCGAAGCCTGAGGTTCTCGACTCCTCTGCGTCACACGAACTTTCTCGACGATCCTGATTTGGGATCAAATTCGGAACATATAGAACGGGTTGTTATGTACAATTTGTACAGTTCGAGCCATTGAGAAATGAATTATGCAGGACAGGACACGGACCGCGGGGGTCAAAGAAGTGAGGGCCAATCTGGCAGCGATTCTCCGGGCAGCCAATAGGAATGGTACCGTGACCGTTATCACGAGGCGTGGCGTTCCGTACGCGGCTGTCGTGCCGGTGTCGAAGGCAGTCGCCCAAGGCCCGAAGTTGGGTGCTCTGCGAGGTTCTGCTCGGGGTTGCTTTGGTGATGCTGCGAGATTCGTCGAGAGGCTCCGCAGCGAATGGTGATGGACGTCGGCGACTTGCCGCCGCGCGGGCGAATCGTCGTGGATAGCGTGCCCATCATCTATCTGCTTGAAGATCACGCCGAGTTCGCGCCCCGCTATGCGCCACTCTTCGAGCGCGCTGAAACCCGGCACTACGAATTGGTGATCTCCACGGTTACGCTTGTCGAGGTGCTGACAGGACCGCTGCG
Organism: Acidobacteriota bacterium; assembly: GCA_965231825.1. GTDB lineage: Bacteria > Acidobacteriota > UBA6911 > RPQK01 > JAJDTT01 > JAJDTT01. The sequence continues at coordinate 3,022,979 of OZ246889.1, forward strand.
TGCCGCCGATTCCGCGCTGGCGGAGATGTACCGAGCCGCTTTGACGTCGCCGCCGACATGGCGGGTTGTGGATTTGAACCCCTCGATTGCCCATCGTGCGGCGCAGATCAGAGCACGTTCACGCCTGCGCCTGCCTGACGCGGTTCAGATGGCAACGGCTCTGGAGACCTCCAGCATCGCGCTGGTGACTCATGATCGCGACTTTTCGTCTTCCGCTCTTGATGCGTTTTCGGCAGGCGTGACCGTATATTGTTGACGGAGGCCTCAGGTCCGTTCGGACCAGTGCTCCATCGATGCATTCGCTGTCGTTGCCGGTCCGGCTCTGGCCAATCGTTTTGCCACCGCGCCCGGGGTTGCCTCCCGGTGAGGTTCCCGCGTTTCCAATTCGCCAGGCGCGACTACGCGAACTCGCCGGGGTTCGTGATCCTGAAGACAAGTGACGCCGCGACGCCGCCGGCGACGGGTCCGAGCAGGTAGATCCAGATATTCCCCAACGAACCGGAGACGATGTTGTGGCCCAGCGCTACCGCCGGATTGAAGGCCCCTCCCGAGATGGGACCCACGGAGACGGCTCCGACGAAGATGGTGAACCCGATGGCCAGCCCGTAGAACGAGTTGTTGGGATGGTCCTTGGAGGTGGCGACGTTCAGGACCACCGACGCCAGGGCGAAGGTCAGGAGGAATTCGGCCAGGAGCGCATTCGTAGCGCTGACGCCCTCTCCCGGGGCCACCGTGGTCGCTTGACCTGCCAGGAAGGATGCCGTGCATGCTCCTGCCAGGGCTCCCAGGATCTGGCTCACGATGTAGATGCCGGTGGTGGCGCCGTCCAGGGCGCCTCGAACCAGGCAGGCGATGGAAACGGCCGGGTTGTAGTGGGCCCCCGATACGTGGCCTCCCATGTAGACCATGATCATCAGCGCGCCGCCAATGGCCAACGGCGCCAGATCTCCGGATGCCAGGCCGATGACCAGCACCAGGAAAAATGCCCCTATGAACTCGGTCACGTAGTTCTTCATGCCTCTCTACCCCCTCGGTTCTGATTTCGACAAGCGGAAAAATCGAGGCAAATGGTAGCACCCGCGAGCGGCGGGTTTCCAGCAGGCGGACAGGAGCGGAGGTTTCCTAGCCGCCGATCTCCGGAGTGACAATGTGGCGTCGAAGAACGGGCGATTGGAAATCGCCCCTCCTGTGGCCGATTCGATATGCATTCGGGATTCTAAGCTTCCGGCGCAATAGAGCCACCGCCCGTCCGCGCCCGTCCGCTGCGGTTGCAGTAGGGGCAGCGAAACTCCACCGTGTCGTCGGTGAACTCAGTGCAGACGATGTAGGAATCATCCACCGGACAACGGGGCGTGTCCCCTTGACGGTACCGTTCCAGGCAGTAGGAGAGCTGGATCGAGGTCCAGGCTTCCCGGTCCCGGTCCTGTTTCCAAATGAATCCGGCGCGGCAGTCGGGGCAATCCACCTGGAGCCGGTAGGGAGAATCTCCTGAGGGGTATCGCGATCGGAACTCAAGGACCTCTCCGCAGTCGGGGCAGAGCAGCTCGTCTTCGGACGCCGCGCCGAAGTACTCCAGGATGATCTCTTCCCGTTCTTTGTCGGTGTAGGCGCTCATGGTTCAGAGTTGCCCAAGAGCGAGCGCAGCACCTTCAGGTTCCTCCGGTCGGCCTCCCCCTCGTTCTCCTTGGGGGTCTCCAGCAACTTCGGGACTTGGACCAGACGGGCGTCGTTCAGAAACCAACGGAACCCCGCCTTCCCGATATGGCCCTGGCCGATGTGCTCGTGCCGGTCCACCCGGCTTCCGAAAGATCGCTTGCTGTCGTTGAAATGAAGGACCTCCAGTTTTTCCAGTCCCACGATCTGATCGAACTGGTCCATGACGCCGGCGTAACCCTCATCGGTCCTGATGTCGTAACCGGCGGCGAAAACGTGGCATGTGTCCATGCAGACCACGACCTGCTCCGGAGCACCGCAACCCGCCAGGATGTCCCGCAGATGTTGGAAGCGGTGACCCAGGGTGCTCCCCTGGCCGGCGGTGGTCTCCAGGGCGATCTTGACCCGGTAGGAGCCGGTTGTCTCCAGGATCCGTTTCAGGGCCGCGGCGATCCGGTCGATGCCCCAGGCCTCGCCGGCCCCCACGTGGGCTCCCGGATGAGTGACCAGATGGCTCAGGCCCAGCCGCTCGCAGCGATCCATCTCATCCAGAAAGGCGGCGATGGAACGTTCCCAGAGTTCCTCTTTGGGTGACGCCAAGTTGATCAGGTAGGAGTCGTGGGCCACTACTTGGCGGATAGGGGATTCGGCCCAACGCTGCCGGAACTCGTGGACCTCCGGATCGAGCAGAACGCGGCCCCGCCACTGGTTGTTGTTCTTGACGAAGATCTGAAGAACGTTGCAACCGGCGTCCACGGCCCGGTCGAGGGACTTTGGAATGCCTCCCGCAATCGACATGTGCGCGCCCAGAAGGGCCTCATGTTGTTTCGTCATGTCTCTCAGGTTAGCCGGGCGGAGGGCGGCGGAAAAGACAGGAGGGACGATTTTTGGGTCGCCTCCTCTCCCACCTGCCCTCCGGAGTTCGGCGGTTGGAAACCGCCGCTCCAATTTGACCTGGAAAGGAACGCATTGGAGAATTACCGGCTGGTAGCCATGACCCTTGACGAGATATCCGACTATTGCCGCCTCCGCGATTGTCACGTCCGGCTCGGGAGTTCCGACACGGGCTTTATTGTCGTGAGTTCCGGGGGCTTGGAAAGCTCCAACAACTACGGGCGATTCCTCGCGTTGAGCGAGCTGAGGGGCTTGCCCTCGCCGGCACAGGTGATCCGGCGGGCGGAGTTGTTTCGGGTGGATGGCCCGGAAGGGTGCCGCGATCTGAACCGTGAGGCCTTCCTGCAAGAACTGGAGGAACTCCTGCGGAAGGTGGGGTTGAGATGAGATATCCGCACCGGGACCTGAGAGATTTCGTTCGAGTCCTGGAACAGGAAGGCGAACTGAGGCGCATCGGCACCCCGGTCGACCCGGTGCTGGAGATCGCCGAGATCACGGACCGCGTCTCCAAGCGCATGGGTCCCGCCTTGCTTTTCGAAAATCCCAAGGGGTCAAACCATCCGCTCCTCATCAATACCCTCGGTTCCTACAACCGGATGAATCTGGCCCTGGGGGTCGATTCCGTGAATCAGATTGCGGATCGGATCGAGGCGTTGCTCGATCTGAAGGCTCCATCCGGTGCAATGGACAAGCTGAAGCTGCTTCCCAAGCTCACCGAATTGGCGTCCCTGACGCCGAAAATGGTTCGCCGGGGCGTCTGCCAGGAGGTCGTCAAGGCTGGAGAGTTCTCGCTCCTGGATTTCCCCATTCTCCAGTGCTGGCCCGGGGACGGCGGCCGCTTCATCACCATGCCCCTGGTCTTCAGCAAGAATCCGGAGACGGGAAAGCGCAACTGCGGCATGTACCGCATGCAGGTCTTCGACGAACGGACCACCGCCATGCACTGGCAGACCCACAAGCATGGCGCCCAGCATTTCCGGGAGGCCGTCCGCCTCGGCGGCGCCGATTCGGGTGGCAGGCGAATGGAAGTGGCTGCCGCCATCGGGGCGGATCCGGCGACCGTCTTCTCCGCCATCGCGCCCCTTCCCGACGACCTGGATGAAATGATGTTCGCTGGGTTCCTGCGGCGGTCACCGGTGGAGATGACGGCCTGCAAGACCGTCGACCTGGAGGTTCCGGCCAATGCCGAGATCGTCCTGGAAGGGTATGTGAACCTGGACGAGCTCCGGACCGAAGGACCCTTCGGGGATCACACGGGATACTACTCCCTGGCCGACGAGTATCCGGTCTTTCACGTGACCTGCGTCACTCACCGGAAGAATCCGATCTACCAGACCATCATCGTGGGCAAGCCCCCCCAGGAGGACTGCTACATGGGTTATGCCGTGGAGAGGATCTTCCTGCCGCTGATTCGAAAGCAGCTCCCGGAGATCCTGGACATGCACCTGCCCTTCGAGGGCATTTTCCACAACCTGGTCCTGGTCCGGATCCGAAAACGCTATCCGGGACACGCCCGCAAGATCATGAGCGCTCTCTGGGGACTGGGCCAACTGATGTTCTCCAAGTGCATCGTGGTCCTGGACGGGGATGTGGACCTGAACGACTATGGAGAGGTCCTGTTGAGAGCTTGCAACCACATCGATCCGGAGCGGGACATCCAGTTCACGCTGGGCCCCGTCGACTCCCTGGACCATGCCTCCCGCCTGCCCAACTTCGGTTCCAAGATGGGGATCGACGCGACTCGGAAGTGGCCGGAAGAGGGGTTCCAGAGGGACTGGCCCGACGAGATCATCATGGATGATGAGGTCCGGAGACGCGTGAACCGGCTCTGGCCTGAGTTGGGACTCGACTGACTCTCCCTGCGGTGTTCCTCAGTTCGCCGGAATGGCGGTGCCGGTGCCGGCGTTGCCTGGGTCCACCCTCATGGAATGCAAGGTCGCACCCGGATGCCGGCCCCGGAGTCGCCTCAGGGCGACGTTCGCCGAGGAGGTCACGTCGGCGTTTTCGCTCCGGGTCAGAGGCTCCACGAATTGCAGGGACGAGGCGTTCCCGCGCTGACCGATCACGTCCAGGAGTCGGATCTGAATACCGGGTTCCTTGGTGTGGAGCAGGAGATGAGGATGGAGCTTGGCAACCTCCTCCGGTTCCAACTCCAACAGGTAGAAGTAGGCTTGATCGGTATTGATCCGTTTCACGAGTTCGGGGAGGTGCGCGTCACCGCCCAGACGAAAGAGGGCAAAGTTCAGGGCCGAAATCACTTCGAGATCTTTTTCCCCCTGAAACATGTACGCCAGCCTGGGGATCAGGCTCGAGTCTCCGAGTCGGCCCAGGCCTTCCGCGCCATATCGGCGGAAGGCCGCTCTATGGTCCTCGGTCGCCTCCAGCAGGATGGTCCGTGACTGAGGGGCGGCGATGTAGGCGAGCGCCTCGAGGGTCTTTCGCCTCAGATCGTCCTTCCCACTCACGGGGACCAGACCACCGAGAATCCTCTTCCGCTCCAGGACGCCGCTGTTGTAGAGCTCCATCAACGGCGGGACCGCCGCTTCCACCCTGAGACGCCCCAGCGCGAAGATGGCCTCGTCGTGGACCTTCTTGTCCGGGTCCCGGATCAGTGGGATCAGAGCCAAGCCTCCCAGCGGGTCTCCGATCTTGTAGATGGCTCGAATCATCTCGATCTTCACGCCGTTTTCAGGCTCCAGTTCCAAGGCTTCCTCAAGGGTGGGAAGGGCCCGGTGGCCGCGAAGGATTCCCAGAGCCAGGGCGGCGTTCCTGCGAACGTCCGCATCCGGAGAGCTCAATAGTGTCGCCAGTGTGTCGATCGTCTCCGGACTCACGGAGACATATGGCTCCACCACCAGGGGGTCGTAGTCATCGTCCACGGGATTCATGAAATCGACGACGCGTTTCACTCCGTGAAAAAAGCCTTCGGGAACATTCACATGGAGCTTGACCAGTCCTTGAATCGCCACGAGTTGCGTCTGCTTCCTGGAGTCGTGGCAGAGAGCCATCAATGCCGGCAAAGCACTAAGGTCGCCGATTTTGACCAGAGCCCGGGCCAACGCGGTCCGGAGAAGGTCATCCGGATCCTTGACCAGTCTGGACAATTCCGGGACGGCCCGCCGGATCCGATGCTTGCCCAGCCCCACGACCGCCGTCTTCCGGCGCTCCAACTCCGGATGTCTCAGGTCGAAGATGAGACCGTTGACATCCCTTTGTTCCTCTTGCCCGCGCAGGTCAGGCAAACCCATGAGGAGAGAAGCTGCAATCACCACGACGGTGAGGGTTCGGTTGAAGGACATGGATCTTTCCTCCAAAGTGTCAGTCGCGGTTCCGGACCGGACTGGTTTTCCCGACTGTCCAACCGACAATTCACCAACCTACGATTTGCAAGATAACAAACGACTCTGACTTCCCGGAGCAGGGAAAATGAATAGAGAGAAGAGAATCGTGGTGGCGGGAATTACGGCAGCGAGATTCGCTGCTTGTTGCTAGAGTGCATCCGACGCGGTGGTCACCATGGGTTTGCTGTTTCTTGTATCGCTTGAAGTGCTGGCGTTTTCCGGTTTGGGGACAGGGTCTCTTCTGCGCTCGACGGCTGGTCAGGAGGAATCGGCAGAGGTGGAGCGGTTATTTCTGGCGGGCGATGCCGGGGCTGGAGAGTTCCGGGCGGTAACTTCGTTTCCCGAGTTGCTGGATCGCCGGCCGGTGCAGATGAAGATCTTCCGGTCCCTGGCCTCCAAGGAACCCGAAATCTTCCGGGCGGCTGTCGGACTCTGTCTCGAAGCCCCGCGACTGGAGTCCTTCGCCATGATCCGGAGGCGGTTGAGTCTGGCCTTCCGCAGCCAGGATGCGTGGAAGCGCAAAGCGATTCTGCAATTGGCCCGGCAGGAACCGGGGCGATTGCAGGATCTCCGTTTCGTGAGTCTCCTGAGCGAAGCGTTGAGGGACCCGGATCCCACTCTGGCTGAATTGGCGCTCGCACTGATTCGCAGCCGGCCCGGACTGCGCGGCCACCCGGCGATCGCAGAAGGCCTGACCCGACTCCCGGGACAAGATCTGGCTGTGGATCTGACGCTTCCATCCCTCCATTTCTTTCAGGACCGCGTTCTGCCCCTGCTTGAGAAGTCCGGGGCCGACGACAAATCCTGCTTTGACTGCCACAAGTCGCACGTCGTCTTCCGCTTGGAGCCGGCTCAGGAAGGGGCTGGCCCGGAAGACGTCCGGGGTTACTATCGTTCGGCCTTGCGGGTCATCGATCTGAAGCAGCCGGAACAGAGCCTCTTGTTGCTGAAGCCGACCCGGGAGAAGCCCCCGAAAGGCACCCGGGCGTCCGGCTCGGAACAACACGGCGGAGGTGTTCGATGGAGTCGGGAGTCCGCGTCTTATCGGACCATATTGGAGTGGGTCCGAACGGGCGGCGACTGAATCAGTCGAATCGGACCAGGGAGATCTCCAGTCGCCGCGTGTTGGATTCGGGCCGGTCCCATTGAACCAGGATGGGGCTCTGGTAGGTTCCGTGGACGATGGAGCCATGGCCGTTGTTATTGGCTTGGGCGTTGGAGACCAACAGGATCAATGAGCGCTCCATGCCCAGGAAGTGGTCGGCGGGCGCCCTGACGAATCTTTGGAGCAGACGCTCGAAGACCGACTCGTTCAACCCCAGCAAGTCCACGGTCTGATTGAGAATCTGGACCAGATCGTACTTGGCGTAATCCCTGGCCCTGCCCGGAATTGCCCTGGGGTTCCCCAGCATCTGCCGGCCGCTCTTCGCCACGAAATGCAGGGGATTTCTCAGGACCCTGGCCAGATCGTGTTTCATCAGCAGGGTCTCGTATTCATTCACGGTGAGGCCCGCGTTCCGTTCTTCCGGGGCCAGGGAGATGTCGATGCGCCCCCGGTCGACGCCATGGGTCCGGATCAGTTCTTGCACCCGGGGGAAGAATTCGAGTCTGGGATCCATCAGGTTGATGGAATCGATGGGGTGCCGGGATACCGGGACCGGGAGGGCCACACGATCCACCACCTGTTCCTCGTTGAATGCCATCACGGTGGTCCGGCGCCGGCGCCGGATATCGTTCCAGATGCCGTCCAGGTCCACGAAATAGACGGGGGTGTCGGGATTGTTCTCGTACGTCGCGCAATTGGTGAGACCGGAACTCATGAACGTGAGGTGGGAGTCGGCATTGTGCGGCTCCGTGGCCTTCTGCTCCTGGCTCAACTCGGTGCGCAGATCCATTTGGTCGTGACGGTATCCCCGCCGAAAAGGGAACAGCGTCTGGAACATCCGTACGAAGTTGCGCAGGGCCTCGCCGCTGTGATTCAACTGGGCCGAGAGCTTCTCACCGAAGTAGCCGGCCGTGGTGTGGTAGGAGTAATAGACTGACTTGGAATACTTGGAAAACCGCGAGCGGGTCCGATCCGGAATTCGCTCGCGGACGTTGATCACGTCCACACGCGATTCGGGCTCGATCTCCAGCGTAACGTCAGTTTCCAAGGACAAGGCGCGGCTCCTTGCGAATCGTGGTTAACGCGGCGAGCATGCCATCTGGCTGAGCATGATATTGAAACGGTCTCGGACCAGTCAAACCAGTCCCAGGCAAAGGAAGCGTTCAGGGGACCATTCCGGTGTCTGGCCCGGTCCCCGAATTCCCTCTGCCGCCTTTGGATTCGACCGCCGGAAGAGTGACAACGCGATTTTCGGCGAAGGAAGTCAGAAAACCGATTCGCCGCGGACCAGGTCCTCGAACGATTCTCTGACCCGGATCTCTCTCCAATTGTTTCCATCCACCAGGATCTCGGCAGCCCGCCGCCTGGAATTATAGTTGGAGGATAGGACAAATCCGTAGGCGCCCGCGCTCATCACCGCAAGGAGGTCCCCGGGGTGTGCGTCGGGAACGCGCTGGCTTCGGGCCAGGAAATCGCCGCTCTCGCAGACCGGCCCGACCACGTCCGCCGTGATCCAGGATCGGTCCGGCCGCACCGGAAGAATCTGGTGGTGGGCACCGTAGAGGCTGGGTCGAAGCAGGTCGGTCATGGCGGCGTCCACCACCAGGAAGACCTTGCCGCGATTGGTCTTCCGATAGAGGACACGAGTCAGCAGGATGCCGGCGTTTCCGACCACAGAGCGTCCCGGCTCCATGACGATGCGGTAGCCTTCCCCATGTTGAGCCAGGGCCTCGGCGTAGCGTTGAAGATCCGGGCCCGATTCTCCTTGGTAGGAGATTCCCAGGCCGCCGCCCAGATCGAGATGCTCCAATGGAAAACCCCGGTCCCGGATGCGATCGGCCCAATCCCTGAGCCTGTCGAACGCGTCCAGAAACGGCTGGACCTCCAGAATCTGGGAGCCGATGTGGTAGCCCAGGCCCACAAGCCGAATCTCGGCGGAGCCCTCGACAATCTGCAACAGTTCGTCGACTTGGGAGGTCTCGACGCCGAACTTGTGCTGGTGCAGACCGGTGGCGATGTAGGGATGGGTTCGGGCGTCCACATCCGGATTGATTCTGATGGCCACTCGGGCTTCGCGGCCCATTCTCCGGCTGACCTGGGCCAGAGTCTCCAACTCCTGCCGGGATTCGACATTGATGCTGAAGAGTCCCCACTCCAAGGCCATCTCCATCTCCTGGACGGTCTTGCCGACGCCGCTGAAGACGATGCTCCCGGGGTCGGCGCCGATCTGCCGCAGCCGAAAGAGCTCTCCTCCCGATACGACGTCGAAGCCGCTGCCCTCCTCTTGCAGTACCCTCAGCAGGGAGAGGTTGTCGTTGGCTTTCAGGGAGTAGCAGATCAAGGGATCCACGCTGGCGAAGGCGTTTTTCAGCCGGTGATAACGGTCCCGAATCGCGTGCCGGCTGTAGACATAGCTCGGAGTCCCCACCTGCCGGGCGAGTGTCGTCAGGGGAGTCCCTTCGCAGCAAAGCTCCCCGCCGTCGTAGGGAAAGGCGTCGAATCCGGTCACGGCGGGATACTAGCAGAATGGGGAAAGAGAAAAGAGGAAAGAGGAGAGGGGAAAGAGGATAATGAGGATAATTAGGAGTGATAGGAAAGGTACGGGGAACAGGGAATGCAGTTGAGGTCAGGTTTGCGGTGCTTGGTGGCGATGATGGCGGCGGTAGTTCTTGCCGGGGAAGGTTCCGGCGCCGGGCTTGGGGCCGGGGTGTGGCGTCACGAGGGTTTTCGAGCACTTTCCCAGGGGTCTTTCGAGGATTCGGGTTCCAATATTTACGTGTCCCGACGGGGCAGGATCCAGTTGATCAACCGGTTGGATCTGAACCGGGACGGCCATATCGATCTGTTCGTGGCCAACGGACACGGACACAGTGAAGACGAAGATGCCTACGTCTACCTGAACAACGGAGAGACCATCGATCCTCTCCGACGGATCGCTCTGCCGACGGACGGGGCCGTCGAGGGATTGGTGGCAGATCTGGACCGCGACGGCGTCAGCGATGTCGTGGTGGTCAACGGGACGGGCGGTACCACCAGCAAGACCGACAGCTTCATCTACTACGGGGCCGAGGGACGGTTTCCCGTATCCCAACGCCGGCAGTTGAGGTCGTGGGCCGGGAAGGAAGCCGCCGTCGGGGATTGGAACCGGGACGGATGGCCGGATCTGGCTATCGCTTGCGCCAATCCAGGGCAAGACGGGCAATCGAAGCACTCGGTCGTTTACTGGAATTCGGCCCATGGATTCGATCCTGATCGCCGGTCTCCGCTCGCCGGTCCCGGAACGGCGGTCCTGGCCGCCGACCTGGTCGGAGACGAGGGGGTCGATCTGGCTCTGGCCGCCGGATCGAGTGTCTTTGTCTATGCGGCGGGGGATAGCGGGTTGGATCTGGCGAAGCCCCTGGTTCTGGATCTGAAGGCGCGGCATCTCGGCGCGGGGGACCTGGATGGAGACGGATCGGTCGAACTGGTTGCCGCCGTCGATTCGGGAGTTGAGATCCGGGAGGCCGGTTCGGACCGGTTTCAGGTCGTGCAGCGGCTGCCGGTTGAGAACCCGTGGCAGTTGGCAGTCCAGGATCTCAACCGGGACGGGCTCCCGGATCTGGCAGTCACCTCTTCCGACCGCAGCGGAAACGGGTATACGGACTCCCTGGTCTTCTGGAATCGTGACGGACGGGTGTCCGAGACCGATCCAACGCCACTGGCCACGGTCCACGCCCGGGGGATCAGCGCGGGAGATCTGAACGGGGACGGCTGGCCCGAGCTGGTGGTGAGCAACAACCATTCCTTCAACGATCTGAACGTCCAGTCCTTCGTTTTCTGGAACCGGGAAGGGGAGTTCCTTCCCGCGCACAAGTCCATGCTGGATACCCGGAGCGCCCATGGCAACGCCATCGGCGACGTGGATAGCGACGGAATCCCGGATGTGATCTTCTTCAACCTGGAAGGGGGACTCCGGACCGGCTACAACCCCAACTTCATCTACTGGGGCGATGGGACCCGCGACTATTCGATCCGGCGCCGCAGCCAACTGTGGGCGGGCTATACCGTGGGCACCGCCCAGGCCGATCTGGACGACGACGGTTGGGTGGATCTGGTGTCGGCTGAGGCCCGCTACGCATTGGACCGCCCGGTGACCCTCAACGGGGTCTATGTCTGGTTTGGGGGAGCCGGTGGCTACGATCCACGACGCCGCGCCATTCTCTCGGTGGAGGATCCGGAGATGGGGGCGGTCACCGCCGATCTGAACCGTGACGGCTACCTGGATCTGGTGATCGGCGCCGCCGAGCAGGACGCGGACGGTCGCCGTGGCTACGTGATTCTCTACGGCGGGGCCGCCGGTTTTTCTCCCGGCAGACGCGAGGTGATACCCATCGGCGGATTGGGGTTTCCCCCGGTGGTGGCCGACTGGAACCGCGACGGCTATCTGGATCTGGCCGGGGGCTCCGCCAAACAGGGCCTGCACGTGGTTTACGGCTCGGCGGAGGGATTTCGGGTGCGACACGAGCGGTTGATCGCCAAGGGAAGGGTCCCCTACCTGGAGACCGCCGACCTCGACTCGGACGGTTGGCTGGACCTGGTGGCGCCGGTCAACGACTATCCCCGGAACAAGGAGGGCGAGATCCGGATCTACTACGGATCCGGGGAGGGTTTCCGATTGAGAGAGGGGCGGGCGCTCCGGCACATGTCGGCCCTGGACCCCAGCGTGGCCGACTTCGACCGGGACGGATTCCTGGACCTGTTTGTGCCCAACTACTCCAGCAACACCGCCCGGAGCATTCCCTGCTTCCTCTATTGGGGAAGCGCCTCTGGTTTCGATCCGGAACGCCGCCTGGACCTGCCCGGAGACTCGGGGACCGCATCCCTGGCCGCCGATTTCGACGGCGACGGCTGGACCGACATCTTTCTGCTCAACCACAAGCGGGATGGCAGCATGGATCGTCCCGGGGATCCCATCCGGCACACGACTCCGTCGGTCCTCTATTGGAACGGGCCGGATGGGTTCTCCCTCCAGGACAGGACCTGGCTTCCTACCGTTGGTCCCCACGGCCAGATGATCCGGGACCCGGGGAACATCTACACACGGGAGTTGGCCGAGACCTATGTCTCTCCGCCGCACCGGTTCGGGCCGGGCGTCCGTCCCGTCGCCATCGGATGGGATGCGGAGACCCCCTTGGGAACCACGATCACACTCCAGATTCGAACTGCCGAAAGCAAGGAGACCTTGAAGAAGGCACCCTGGGGGGGTCCGGCGGCCCCGGACAGCTGGTTTCTGGAACCGGGCCCTGTTTCTCATGCCGAGTCCTCCGGCTCCTGGCTCCAATACCGGGCTCGGCTCGCGACTCCCAATGGCGGAGCCAGCCCCGTTCTGACCCGCGTCGAGGTCAGGTTCCGGTAGCGGCGGATGTTGCGGACGGGGTCCCGGAGTCGTAATCTCTCCCGCAGGCTACGGACGCCGGTTACGGTAACGTTGAGGCGAGTGGTGCAATGGAATCGGAAAAGCAGCGCATTTTCGGTCTCTTTCAGGCACGTTGGATACCCTGGTGCGCCGCCGCGTCCATCGTAGCGTCTCTCATCTCCATCGCAGCCGCCTACATCTTCGCCGGCGTCGCCCTGCTCCTCTGGATCATGGACACTCTGCGCCGGCGGCGTCTGCGCCTCCGTTGGCCACCCTTCGCCCTGCCGCTTCTCCTCTTCGTTCTTTCCATCGGGATTGCGGTCCTGTTCTCGGAGGACCCCCGGACCAGTGCGGGCTCTCTCAAGAAGCTGGTGCGCTTCCTCTTCGTCCCCTTGCTGTTCACTTGGTTGGCGCAGGTTCACGTGGAGTGGACCGTGAGGCGAATCTATTGGGTTCTCGGCGCCAGCGCCGCGTACGCACTGGCGCAATACTACTGGCTGATGGAGCCGGATCTGGCTCACCGGATCACCGGGTTCATGAGCCATTGGATGACCTTTTCCGGCCAGCTCATGATGGGAGCCGTCTCACTGGGGGTCTATCTGTGCCGGGAGCGGTTCATGCCGGCCGGCTCCCCGACCGCAAACCGGGAAGAGAAGGGGCGGCGTCGCCTGGCCTCCCGGGAATTGCTCCTGTTGAGCCTCCTGTGCTGGAGCCTGCTCGTGACCTTCACCCGAAACGCCTGGCTGGGATCGGCCGCGGGCGCCCTTCTGTTGGTGGTCTTGAGGAAGAAGACCCGGGTGCTGCTGGTACTGCTGGGACTGATGGCTCTTTTGATCCTGTTGCCGACGCCGTTTCAGGATCGTCTCTTCTCGGGCGTGGATCTGAGCGACACGACGACCCAGGTCCGATTGGAGATGGTTCGGGCGGGCTCTCGTCTCATTGCCGACCATCCCTGGACGGGGGTCGGACCCGGCCTGGTTTCCCGAGAGGTTCTCAAGTATCGGTCCCACCACGAATACCCCGACTGGGCCTACCAGCACCTGCACAACAATTTCCTCCAGGTTGCCGCCGAAACCGGCCTCGTGGGACTGGCATTCTGGCTGGCGCTCTGGATCGTCCTGATCCGGGACCTGGTCCGGATGTGGCTCCGGTCCGAATCGGAATGGGTCCGCTTCCTGAGCCTGAACGGCCTCTGCATCTCGGCGGCGTTTCACGTGGCGGGTTGCCTGGAATACAACTTCGGCGATTCGGAGGTTCTGATTCTGCTGCTGTTCTTTCTGACGGCTCCTTATGCGGTTCAATACCGGGACCAGACTCAATTGACCTGACCTGAATCCCCGGCGCGATTCCAGATCCACTGACCCGGAGTGTCTTTCCGGACGCCGGCGAAATCCTCATTGCATCGTTTTGCATCGACGAGGGGATCCCGTTGCTGTTCTCCGACCGTGACTTCTTGCCTATGATCAAGTATCTGGGTCTGAAGCCGGCGATTTATCTTCACTGAATCCCACTGGCCGCAACGAACTTGAAATGCTGATGACAGGCGCCGAGCGGCGGTAGGTTTTGATCCACTTCCTCATTCGAAGGACCGACCCGATAGGGCTCAATACTCGGAGGACGCCGGTTTCCGGCGCTTTTGCTTGGTGCGGCTGCGATGCGCCTTGTCTTCGAGACGTCGCACTCTGGAGCGGGTTGGAATAGGGGTTTCGTAGCGCTTTTTCCGCTTCTCCAGAGCCGACGCCAACAGTTGCCGAAAGCGTTTCAGAGTCTCCTGCCGGTTCCTCCATTGACTCCGGTGCCGTTGAGAAACCACCTGCAGTTCGCCTCGCCGGTTTAGGTGACTGGCGAGTCGCCGTCGCAGTTCGGCCTTCTGCCCGGTGGCCAGACTGCGGGAACTCATCAGGTCGAAGACGAGGGTGACCCGGGTGGCCACCTTGTTGACGTTCTGCCCGCCCGGCCCGCTGCTGCGGGAGAAGAAGAAGCGGAGCTCGTTCTCCTCGATGTCGACGCCTTCCCGGATGTGCACCATCGTCCGCTCCCTGGGCGGTTCATTGTAGCAATCGGAGCTCCGACGGAGCGGCGGTGATAGTCTCTGGTCCGTAAGGGGAATTGGACCATGGGGATCAAGGTCGGCATCCTGGGCACTCGCGGGATTCCCGCCAACTACGGCGGGTTCGAGACCTTTGCCGAGGAGTTGGCGGTCCGTCTGGTCCGCCGGGGTCACCAGGTCACGGTCTACGGGCGGAGCCACTTTGTGGACCCGAAGCTCACGACCTACCGGGGAGTTCGAATTCGGGTCCTCCCCGCAATCCGGCAGAAGTACCTGGAGACGGTCTCCCACACCGCCCTGTCCGTGTTGTACTCCTGTTTGCGGGGCTACGATGTCTGCCTGGTGTGCAACGCGGCCAATGCCTTCCTCTGCTGGCTGCCGCGGCTGGCGGGCCAGAAGGTGGTGCTCAACGTAGACGGCATCGAACGGAAGAGGAAGAAATGGAATTGGGCGGGCCGGTCCTTCCACCGGATGGGCGAGTCCCTGGCCGTTCGCCTTCCCGATTGCTTTGTCACCGACGCCAGGACGACGCAGCAGTACTATCGGCGTCGTTATGGCCGGGAATCGCCATTCATTCCCTACGGCGCTCCGCTGGGGCGTCTGGAGAGCCGGGAGGTCTTGCTGAAGCTGGGCTTGGAACCGGACCGTTATCTCCTGTACGTGAGCCGGCTGGAACCGGAGAACAACGCCCATCGGGTGATACGGTCCTATCGGGAGTCGGGTCTGGAACTCCCGCTGGTCGTGGTGGGGGACGCACCCTACAACCGTCCCTATATCGAAAATCTGCGCCAGTTGGCGCAAGGGACCAACGTTCTGTTGCCGGGAGCCATCTATGGACAGGGGTACCGGGAACTGCTCTCCCACTGCCGCTGCTACGTCTACGGAGGGGAGATCGGCGGGATCCATCCCGGTTTGCTGGAAGCCATGGGAGCCGGTTGCCTGGTCCTGGTCAACGACATCCCGGAGAACCGGGAGGCCGTGGGCGACGCCGGCCTCTTCTATCCCTTCAACCAGGAGGCGCAACTCGCCCAACTCATGGCCAGGGTCTGCGGGAAGTCTGAAGATTACCGGGAACTTCGGAAGGCGGCGCAGGATCGGGTTCGCCGCCGGTTCGACTGGGAACGAATCGCCGAGCAATACGAGGAGTTGTTCTACGGGCTACTGTGAATTCGCCGCGCGTCACCCTACGCCTCGACCATCTCCTTCTTCTCGAAATCCCAGGCCATGAGCTTCCTTCGGGCCCAGGACTCGTTGCACATGACCACGGCGACCACCCCGCGCAGTCCCAACTCAACCGGACACGCCAGAGCCTTGCCGTCTCGAATGGCCGCCTGCAGGTTGCGATGGTGGAGCGCCATGTCCTCGGCGCCCTTTTTCTTGTGGGTTGCCACGACTTTTCTGGTTCCCTGATCCAGGATCTTCCATCCTCTCTTGGTGAAGACGAGGGTGGCCTTGTGTCCGCGGATACAGTGCTCGACACCATGCTTGTTCGCCATGGTGCCCAGCATGTGCAGGGTCATCCCACGGGTGATTCCCCTGACAGCCGGGTATTCGGCGACCATCTCCAGGTTGTCGGGAACGTCCCGGCCGTCGTCCCAGATGTAGATTCCCCCCAACCCGGCGACTGAGTTCGGAAACGTCAGTTCGCAGGCCTTCAGTACGCGCGTGAGACGGTGGATGAACAGATCCGTCGAGATCCCTCCCGAGTAGTCCCTGTAGTTGCGCCACTCGAAGTAGCGGTGGGGGGACCAGGGACGTTTGGTCGCCGGCCCCAGCCAGCGGTCCCAGTCCAGGTCGGGAGGTTTCGGTGCGTCGGAGCGGATGCCCCTGCGCCAGGGTCCCTTGTGGAGCGGGTGATTGCGGACATACTCCATCTGGGCCTCCACGACGATGCCCAGCTTGCCGGCCCGGATGGCTCGATTGGCGCTGGAATAGCTGTCGTCGCTCATGCCCTGGACGCCGACCTGCATCTTGAGCCCCGTCTCCCGGACCCTTCGAACCACTTCCTGAGCTTCGGGAATGGTGTGGGTCATGGGCTTTTCGCAGTAGACGTGCTTGCCCGCATCCAAAGCATCCAGAGCCTGCTGATGATGCCAGTGCTCAGGTGTGGCGATGACGACATAGTCGATGTCCTTCATCTCCAGCAGGTCCTGGTGGTGGACCTTTTCGACGGCGCGTCCACCCGCCTTCGAGATCCGATCCTGGAATTTCTTGGCCCGGGTCCGGTAGACGTCCGAAACGGCCACGATCTCGACGTTGGCGGTCTCGGACATCTTCAGCAGCTTGGGCAGGTGATGGCTGCCGGCGATCTTTCCGCAGCCGATGATGCCGATGCGAAGCCGATGATTGGCCCCCCGGACCCGCCCGTAGCTTCGAGCCGAGAGAGCGGCGGCGGCCAGCCCGGTTCTCCGGAAAAATCCTCGTCGATTGAGCTCTGATTTGTTGGGTGGCATGGTCCGACCACTATAGTCCCGGGCGCCGACAAAAGGGAAGATGTGGAGAGCCGCGACTTTCTTGTCGCCGAGGAGCGGCGGCTTTCTTGCCGCCGACAGGGGAGATTTGGGACGGAGTCCCCACTCCGCGTAGCGTCTTCCAACCGGGCGAATTGAAGAACGGGGGACGAGTATGTCCTCCCTCCAGAAGAGCAGGCGACAAGAAAGTCGTCTCTCCCAATGGGCGACAAGAGAGTCGCCTCCGCGCGGCGCCTTAACTGAACACTCGCCCGCCGCAGACGTTGATGGATTGCCCGTTGATGCCTCGGGCTTCGTCCCGGGCCAGTTGAACGGCCAGCACCGCCACCTCTTCCGGCTCCAGGCGGCGTCCCAGCGGTGTGGATTCCTTCTCCAACTGTTCGAAGCTGATCCCCAGGCGCCGCGAGTCGTACTCCAGGCGAAGATCGTTCAGCCGGGAACGGGTCACGCCGGGGCAGATGGCGTTGGCAGTGATGCCGTGGTCCGCCACTTCGACGGCCGTGGTCCGGGTCAACCCCAAGAGGCCCTGCTTGCTGGCACCGTAGGCGGCGCCGTGCAGGGTTCCGATACGGCCGGCAATGGACGCGATGTTGATGATCCGGCCCCAACCGCGCTCCATCATGGAGGGAAGGACCAGCCTCGTGAAAAGGTAGGGTGCAGTCAGGTTGATCTTGAGCGTCAGGTCCCAGAATTCGTCGTCGAAATCGACCAGGGCCTTGGGATTCTGACTGCTTCCCACGCCGGCGTTGTTGACCAGGATTTCGATGGGCCCCCAGGTTTCGGTAATGGTCCGGACGATACGGGCCGGCGCCGATCGGTTCGACAGGTCGCCGGGGACCACCAGCGCGTCTCCACCCCCGGCTTTCACTTCCCGGGCCAAGGTCTCCAACTCGTCCAGGCTGCGTGCGGTGACGGCGACTCGAGCGCCCTCGGCGGCGAGTCCGACTGCGATGGCGCGTCCGATGCCGCGGCCGGCGCCGGTCACTAAAGCGATGCGATTCTCCATGGGATCATTTCCCCTGGTTGGGAGTACGGTTCGGGTTCACTCGGGAAAGAAGCTCAAGTCCCAGTCGCCTAATTCTTGCAGTCGGGAGAAGGGCAACTTCTCCGCAGGCCGTCCCGCGTTCAGCCAGGCCGCGATCTCTTCGGCGTGTCCAAGCCGTCGCAGGGCGAGGGACGAGGCGCTGCCGTGAATGACCGTGTCCCAGAAAGCCAGGTACTCCACTCCGGCGCCGTAAAGGGCATGGGCCTTGCGCCGGTATTCGACGACCGGAAGGTTGCGGGGCATGACGTTCAGGGCCAGCTTCGTTCCCGTCCCCCGGGTCAGGGACAACCAGGCAGCCACGTCCTGCGGGTCCTCCCATGACGGTTGCCAGCTGAAGAGATGTTTGGCCGAGGAGTAGGGGATCAGGGTGTCCACCAGTCCCTCCCGCACCCAGGTCTCAGGGTCGAGTCCGAATTCCAGGTTCTCCTCCAGGCTGCCGAAGACCCAGGCCGTGATCTCGAAGGGCTTGTCACGTCCCTGCTCCCGGGCCGATTCTTCCAGCGTCCGGCGCAGGTCCTTCATGAATTGGGTGGCGGCCCGGCTCCGGTAGGCCAACCAATCGCGCCACTCGGAGTCTTCTTCGTTCAGTTCCCTGGGGTCCTTGCCGAATTCGCCTCGGAATCCTTCCACCAGGGGAGTCTCATACTCGACGTACGGGGGCTGGCGGTTGTAGAGGATGGCGATCCCGTCGACGGGATAGGCGGCCATCTCCCGCACGAAACGCATCATGTAGTCCCGGACTCCCGGAAAGGCCAGGGACATGGCAGTCCCGGGCGTGCCGTCCCGGCGCACGGTCCGCCACTCGGGATGCCGGTCCCAGAAGCCTCCCCGGTTGAAGGCTTCCCAGGGCGGCGGCCAGTAGAAGGGTCCCCAGCCCAGCCGGTAGTTGACGTGGATCTCGAGCCCCATCTCGTGGGCGGCGTCGGCCGCCACCTGGAGGGGGTCGATTCCCTTCTCCACGTACTCGGTCCAGGACTCGACCAGCAACCGGTCGCCCGTCCTGACGAAATTCTCCAGGGGATAGTGTTCCCGGGTCCACATCCTTCCGGCTTCGGTGAAGTAGTTGCAGACATCCCCGTGGATCCCGTCCCAGTAGATCCGCTGAAAGTCGGAGTTGCGATAGGGTTCCAGGTGAGAGCGGACGAACTCGGCCGAGGCCGGCTCTGCGCGCCCCCAGGCCACGGCCCACGAGTCGTTGTAGCCGAAGAGCCGCCGGGTGTCGGTGCGCGCCCGATCCTGCTCCAGGGTGGCCACCTCTTCCGGGTTCAGCGGCACCAGCTTGACATAAGCGATCCAGGCCTTCTCGCAGGGGTTGCCGTACTCCTGGTCCGGCGGGACGACCCGCTGGCAGGGTTGCCGGATGATGAGGTCCTCTTCACTCAGATCGGCCGTCTTGAAATAGACGTCCTGAATCCGGGGTCCGCGGACGGTGTCGTCCTCGGGCACCCCCGAGGTCAGGCCCTCCGGAGCCGGCAGGAACAGCGTCGAAAAAGCCGGGTCGCCACTCAGCTTGGCCCGCACGTTCATGTTCTGGTAGGGCCTCCAGGCGGTATTGAACATGCCGACGTAGACGTCGTGGACGCCGGTCGTGTCCAGGCCCAGAGTCAGGTCGGGTGCCTGGGCCTCCTCTCCAGCAAAGAGCAGGGTTCCCTTGAAGTCTTCGGTCTCGTAGTCGATGAGCCTCCAGGCGAAACGTTTCTCCTGGCGGGTCAGGGCCGAGGCCGGCTGGGCTCGGCTGAGATCGGTGAAGTAAATGGGAGCTTCGGTCCGATGGAAGATGGGGAGCCGGCCGTCCTCCCGAGTCTCGATCGGCGCCGGTTGAGTGCAGGCAGCGAATAGAAGGGGAGCGACCAGGACCATGAGGGACAAGATGCGGATACTGGATCCTGAGCCGTCCGAAGCGAAGGTGAGGTGCTTCCGGTCGGACCCGAATTCCGGCTTCATGATCACTGTCCTCTACTTTTCAGTCTGGCTCTCCTCCAGGATCCAAGCGGTCAGGAGTTGGATCTCCTGGTTTCGGAGCCGGTGAGCGAATCTCGGCATTCCCGAATTCTGGCTCCCGTAGAAACGTGGTTGGGAAGAATCCATGATGATTCCGCCCAGCCACTCCGGAGAACCGTATCTCGTCAGCTCCGGTCCCAGGCCGATTCCCGACCCCGAAACCTCCGGGTGGTCGAGTTGATGGCACATGACGCATCCTTGGGCCCCGGCTGAATTTCCTGACGAGAAAACGCGTCTCCCGAGCGCCATGAGTTCCGGATCTGCCGCTGCGGATTCGGCATCGCCCGGCTGGTGGATGACGAAAGCCGCCACGGCTGCGATCTCCCGCTCAGTCATCAGGGGGATGTTTTTCCTGGCCCACTGGACCATGGTCCCATCCCGGTGACGCGTCTGCCCGAAGAAGCGATCCGCCGACGGATCCTTCAGGAAATCGGAGACCCATTCCGGAGTTCCGAATCCAGCGAGATCACTGGCGCTGTGAGGGACGGCCACCGACACTCCGTCCCGGACCTCTGTTACTTGGGCTCCGGTTCCGTCATGACCGTCCCAGCGGTGGCAGGCAGAGCAGTTGTCGCGAAACAGCGGCGGTCCCTGGGTCTGAGGGTCGCGGTGCAACATCGCCAGGGCGCCGTCGGGAGGAATCCCGTTTTCCCTGGCCAACTCCAGAATGCGCCGGGTCTTTTTCTCCGCATCGGCCAGTCCCGCCTGGTACATGGGGCGGGTCTGATCTTCTCGAATGGCCGTCACCGTCAGGAGCAGCGCACCGGTGAGCGTGGCGAAGGTGATCCCGAGGCACAACGCATGGCCGCGGCGGATGCGGCCCAGAAAGGGGAAACACACCATCACTCCGGCCACGAACGAGGGAATCACCACGGCGCCGATCACCTCGCTCCGTCCCGGGAAATATTTCAGGAACTGGTACAGAAAGAGCAGATACCATTCGGGACGTGCCGAAGGGGAGGGCCGGGAAGGATCAGCCGGCGCATCCAGGGGAGCTCCGCCTTCGGGTCCGAAGACGAAACCCCGATCCCAACCGCCCCAGCCGGCCAGCGCCGCCAGGACCAGCAGCACGGCCAGGCAGGCGAGGCCGTCCAGGAAAGCCTGCCGGGGCCAGAAATAGTCCGCTCCCTCGGCGTCCTCGGGATGGGTCACGCCGTGGCGGCGGAACAGGACGACGTGCAGCACTGTCGCCAGCACCATCAGAGCCGGCAACAATCCGGCGTGAAGCGCGAAGAAACGTGTGAGCGTGTGATGTCCGTAGGTGGGTCCGCCCAGAAGAAGGCGCTCCAGGGTCGGCCCCAGCAGTGGCACGATCCCCAGGATCTTGGTGGTGACCTGAGTGGCCCAGTATCCCCGTTCGTCCCAGGGCAACAGGTATCCGGTGAGGGCCGTTCCCACCACCAGCCCCATCAGAAGCAGTCCGAACCACCAGTTGATCTCGCGGGGAGCACGGTAGGCGCCCGCGATCACCACCTGTAGGAGATGGAGGGCCAGCAGCACGATCATGGCGTGGGCGGCGTAGTGATGCAGCCCCCGGATGAACCAGCCCAGTTCCATCTGGTGCTGGATGAAGTAGACGCTCTCCCAGGCCGCCCGGATCGACGGACTGTAGGCGGTCCACAGGAGGAGACCGGTGAAGAGCTGGAGCAGGAAGGTGAAGACCAGGGTGCTTCCCCAGACATAGCGCCATCTGGCGCCGCCCGGGATCGACTCGTAAAGCAGCCAGGACAGGAGTCGCCGGTACCCTGTTCTGCGATCCAACCAGTCGTTCAGCGGACTCACGAAACGGCGATCCTCTCGCGTACGCCTGGTCGAAACTCCTGGTAGCGCACCAGGATCTCGCCTTTTTCGATCATGACGTCCAGCTCGTCCAGCCCTCGGGGAGACGGGCTCTCCGGGTCGGCGATGGCGCCGTCCAGTCCGAAGGAGCTGTCGTGGCAGGGGCAGAGGAATCGCCGCTTGACCGTTTCATATCCGACGAAGCAGCCGGCATGGGGACAGATGACCTGGAAGGCCCGGATACCGGTCTCCTGCCGCACCAGGTAAACGGCTCCCAGCGGAACCTGGGCTCCCACTTCCCAGGCGTCCCGGCGCCGGCCTCGGACCATGAAGTGACGGGGCGTGCCCATCGGGAGGCTGTCGACAGAGGCCACCCGGCTGAAACCGTGCTGATCGGCGCGGCGGCGAAGGGGGTTCAGAAGGAAGAGAAGGCCGGTTGCCAAGGGAACGAGCAGCAGGCCGAGACCAATGACGCCGCCCACAAATTTTCGAAACCACTCGCGTCGTCGCATGATGCCAGGATCGCCGGCGTCATCCAACCGGGCCGGCAGCGGGGACAAGGATACCGCAATCCGCTGCCGAAAGTGGGACTGAAAAAAATCGCGATTTGAAGCGTTTCGATCCGGGCTGGACCAATCTCGACGGGCTGTCTTCAGCTTCTGCCCTGCACCGGAATCCCATACCGGTGCAAGGTGCTCTCCAGGGTCGGCCGCCCCAGTCGAATCCGCCCGTCATTGAGCAGGTAGGAGAACAGGTACCCGGCGCCCAGCATGAGGATGCCGATCAGGAAGCAGTACATGACCGCTCGGTCGGGGTAAGTGTCCTTCAGGTACCCCATATAGAGCGGTCCGAAGATGCCGGCGGCGGCCCACGCTGTGAGAATCACGCCATAAATGGTGGACATCTTCCTGGTGCCGAAGACGTCCAGCACGAAGGGGGGCATGGTTGCGAACCCCCCGCCGAAACAGAGGAGCACGTAGCAGACCAGGATCGAGAAGATCCAGGGATTGGTCTCCGTCATGAGAACCCCGAAGACCACCATCTGGCTGGCCAGCAGGATGCGGAAGACCGCAGCCCGGCCCAGGCGGTCCGAGAGGAGTCCCCAAAAGAGGCGCCCCACTCCGTTGCAGAGTGAACTGACGGCGATGAGCGTCGCGCCGTACGCGGCAAGCGTGGTCGGCTCCATCGAGGGATCGGCGAGTCCCCAGATCTCCTGCAGGAGCTCCGACTGGAAGCTGATCACCGATATCCCGGCGGCGATGTTGAAGAAGAACACCGTCCACATGATGACGAACTGGGTGGTGCTCAAGTAGGGCCGGGCAGACTGGGGTTCTGCGGCGCCTCGCCGGGCGGCCTGCGTTCCACCGGTCGGAACAGCAACCGCTGGGGGATCGCTCAGGAGGAGACTGCAGGGAATCAGAATGCAGGCGAATATGATTCCGAGCCAGACGAAGACCAGCGCCAGCGCTCCTGCCGTCCGGACGATCAGGAACGGCGCCAGCCCCTTGCTCAGAAGAAACGCGCCGACACCGAATCCCATCACCACAATGCCGGTGGCCAGCCCCTTGCGGTCCGGAAACCACTTGGCGACCGTGGCGACCGGCGTCACGTAACCGAAGCCGATCCCGGCGCCGCCGATCACCCCGTAGCCCAGGTAGAAGAGGGGGACCAGATCGAAATGGAGCGCCGCGCCAGCGATCAGGTATCCGCAGGAGAACATGATGCTGCCGGCCAGGGCCAGGATGCGGGGACCCAGCCGGGGAAGCATGCTCCCCGCCCAGGCTGCCGAGACGCCCAGCGAGAAGATGGCGATACTGAAGGCCCAGGCGGTCTGAGTATGGGTCCAGCCGAACTGCCGGACCAGCATCGTCTGGAAGAAGCTCCACGCGTAGACCGTGCCGAAGCAGATTTGGAGAGTCGTGCAGATGAGCGCGATGGCCGTTCGCGGTATCCGAATCAACGAAACTCCCCTAACTGTCCTGTCCTGGCGCCGCCGCCGATCCCTCTGAACCGGAGCTCCGATCGGAAACGTAACGAAAGAGGCGGGCCAGATCTCCGACTTCATCGTCCCGGGCCAGGAGCTCGTCGGCCCTCGACGTGTCCGGTTCCCTGTTTCCGGCCACATCGACGGCATAGGCGAGGAGTCCACCCAGAGGCTTTGCCGCCAGGTTGACGAACCAGATTGACGCCAGGACACCGACTACGAGAAAGATGCAGATGAGGATGACCTGCTGGCCGATGGCCCGCTGGATCTTGAGCGCGACCAGGTCCAGATCCATTCCCACGTGGACCGTACCCGCGACCCCGGCCAGGATGGGGCTGCCCACTTCTATGAAATCGCCCATCCCCGGTATGCTCCGTTCGACCGGTTCGGTGCTGGATGGATCGCTTGCCCGGACCTGCTCGGGAATGCCCGGCACGAAGGTATGAGCCAGGTATTCGCCCGATTCACTCGTGATGTAGATGTAGCGAATTCCCTGAATCTCCACGAACTGATCGATCATCGACTGCAGCGTCGCGAGGTTCCGGTTCAGAAGGATGTCCACACTGGCGTCGGCAATGGTCTTGGCGATGTTCCTGGTATTGGTTTCGTATTCCGCCGACAATTGTGTGTCGACCGTGTAGATGCACAGGATCGACGTGGATAGCACGATCAACCCGAAGAGGGCGAAGATGCCGAAACGGGTTTTCTGGAAAAGCTTCTGAATCTTCATATCAAGAGACCCAACTCTGCCAGTCGTCCAGAGTCACGAAGCGCCCACCCTCGACGACGGTGTAGTAGACCATCTGAAGCCCCTGCCGGCGGTCCGGGCCGAACGAGACCGGTTCCCCGATTCCGAGGTCGTAGTTCCGCACCGAGAAGACCGCCTTCTCCAGTTTGGCTCGATCGTGGCCGCCTCCCATGCGCCGCAGAATCTCCGCCATCAACTTGGCGTCGAGGAATCCCTCCAGGCTGACGAAGCTCTGGGGAAACGGACTGTACGGTTCCTTGACCAGCTCCTCGGGAACGGCAGGATCGTACCGCTCCATCAGATCCCGGTACTCGCGCACCGCCGGAATAGAGGTGTTCTCATAGCTTGGAACCACTTGGGAGTTGACCAGGTACCGGGTGTATCTCTCGGCGTCGTCACGACCCTCGGTGAGCAATTGGAGGAGGTTTTCGCTCCCCACGAAAGAGAGGTTGGCGATGGGAACCTGAAGCCCCAGGTCCACGGCGTCCCGCGCGAACGCAGCGCACGCAGCGTACGAACCGATGCAGATCACGGCGTCGGGAGAAGCCGCCTGGAGAATCTCGACCTGGGCTCTCATGGTGCCGGTGAACCGTTGTCCGCGGCGGTAGGTGGCCTCGCCGGCAAGTCGCTCGCCGTGGGCTGCCAGGGCCGCCCGGACGCCCGCCCAGCCGCTCCTGCCGTAGGCATCGGCCTGGTAGAACACGGCGATGCGTTTTTTGCCGACGCGAAGGAAGTTCTCGACGAGGCCGGCGGTCTCCTGCCGGTAGGAGGCCCGGAGGTTGAAGGCGAAGTCGCCGTACGGCGGTTCCCTCTGGGGTTGGGCGCCGGTAAAGGGAAAGAAGAGGTAGACCCGTTCGTCCTGAAACTTCTTGAGCAGCGGCAGCACGCGCGTCACCGTCGGTGTCCCCACGTAGCCGAACAGGAGAAAGACCCGGTCCTCCAGCATGAGCTTCATGGTGTTCCGAACGCAGGGGTCCGGTTGGTAACCGTCGTCGTAGAGCTTCAGGACGAGTTTGCAGCCGTTGACGCCGCCGTTGTCGTTGATGTGGTTGAAGTAGGCTTTGGCTCCGCGGTAGAGCTCGCTGCCCAAGCCCCGGGAGGGGCCGGAAAAGGCGGCGGACATGCCCAGGACGATCTCGTTTTCAGGTGAGCCGGAACGGGAATCCGGATGGGTCCGTTGGGTGGCCGTGGCCGACTTGGGCAATTCGACGGGTGTGGCTCCGGCCCTCTGTCGACTGGTCCACGTCGTCGCCGCCAGACCCGCGAGTGCGTGAGTCAGCAGCGATCGTCGCGTCATGACCGGAGTGCGTCGTATCCGCATGGGACTGTCGCGTCCTAACTTCGTCAAGGATACCGAATTCGGTTTCTCCGCGGTACGGGGCATAGGCGGCGTGAATTCCCATGGTGCCCGCAGCCGGTGACCATTCCGCAAAAGTGACCCGTCCGCCGAGCGGGAACCCCGGCCGGCGCGGGTGAATCTCCATCCTGCTTGCGAAGGCATCGTGAACCCCGTCGGGACGACGAGATCATCCTTTTCGACAACTGCCGCAGCCGTGACCTGAGCGGGGCGTCATCCGTTGCCTCCCAAGCCGCCGAAAGGGGGCGGGTCACTGGCAGAGATGGACCTTGATGGACCCGGAGGACTTGTCGGCGGCCACGCGGAAGGCATCCTCGACCGATTCCAAAGGGAACCTGTGGGTGACGAGGCGGGTCGCGTCCACCCGGCCGGTCGCCATCAGGTCGATGGCTGCTCCGAAGTCGGTGTCCAATCCGGTCGACGCGTAGCAGTGGGAACCGGTCACTACCGCCTCGGATTCCAAAACCCGGCCCAGGTCCACCTCCACCGGTTCCGGATAGCCGGCCACCAGAACCACCACGCCGCGGGGCCGGACGATCTGAAGTGCGAGATCGAAATTGCCTCCTCCGCCCACCGTCTCGATCACCGAGTCCGGGCGCGGACTCCGGTCCAGACCGCACACCCAGTCCTGCAGGCTACCGTCACCTAACACGAACACGTGGTCGGCACCGAGGTCCCGGGCCATCCTGGCCTGTTGCGGGTACTTGACGGTGATCCAGGTCTCCCGGACGTTGGCCGCCTTGGCCGCCGCCAGGCAGCACAGGCCGATGGTTCCGCCGCCCAGGATCGCCATCCGATCCCGCCAGGCCGTTCCCGCCTGACCCACCGCCCGGCAACCGACCGCCAGAGGCTCCACCAAGGCCCCTTCTTCGAAGCTCAGGCCCGCAGGGAGCCGGAAGAGAGCCGAGGCATGGGCGGTCGTGAACTCGGCAAACCCTCCGTGCGTATCCTGCGATACCCACCGACGCTCCACGCAGTGATTGTAGTGGCCGCTCCGGCAGTAGCGACAGCGGCCGCAGTGGGAAAAGCACTCGATGGCGACCCGGTCTCCAGGCTCGACTCCAGTGACCTCCTCTCCCAGTTCCACCACGACGCCGGCGGTTTCGTGACCCAGGGCCAAGGTCGCGGGCTGTGGCCAGTGGCCCCAGTAGACATGAAGGTCGCTGCCGCAGATGCCGGTCTGCCGGGTGTCGATGGTGACGTATCCGGGTGGAGGCGGAAGGCGCTCCACCTCCTGCAGGCCGATTCGTCCGATACCCTGATAGATGGCGGCTTTCATGACTTCGGTGG
Source organism: Acidobacteriota bacterium (assembly GCA_965231825.1). Lineage (GTDB taxonomy): Bacteria > Acidobacteriota > UBA6911 > RPQK01 > JAJDTT01 > JAJDTT01. The sequence goes on from OZ246889.1 coordinate 3,050,092, forward strand.
ACCGGTCGGAGCCGGCGGAGCCGTTGAACGCAATACCCGTTGCCTATGCCAACAGCTTTTCGATCACGTTGCCGGCGACGTCGGTGAGACGGAACTCCCGTCCCTGGAAACGGAACGTGAGCCGGGTGTGATCCAGTCCCAGCAGATGCAGGATGGTGGCGTGGATGTCATGGACGTGGACCGGATCCTCCACCGGAGAGAAGCCCAGGTCGTCCGTCTTTCCAATCGTCTGACCGGGCCGGATGCCGCCCCCGGCGAACCACATGGTGTACGCGTCGATGTGGTGATTGCGACCGACGGAGTCCCGTTTCTCTCCCATGGGAGTCCGGCCGAACTCTCCTCCCCAGACCACCAGGGTGGAGTCCAGGAGTCCTCGTTGCTTCAGGTCCCGGACCAGGGCTGCAGAGGGGCGGTCGGTCTCCATGGTGACCTTGTCCAACCCCTCCTGCAGGTTCACATGGGCGTTTCCGTGATGGTCCCACTCGGCGTGGTAGAGCTGGACGAAACGGACCCCACGCTCCACCAGGCGCCGGGCCAAGAGGCAATTGTTGGCGAATGACCGGGCTCCCGGTTCGGCGCCGTACATGTCCAGAGTCTGTTGCGTCTCGCTGGAGTAGTCGATGAGCTCCGGACCGCTGGTCTGCATCCGGTAGGCCATCTCGTAGGAAGCGATCCGGGTGGCAATCTCGGGATCTCCCGTCTCGGCCAGACGAGCCAGGTTCAGGTTGCGGATCGCCTCCACCCGGTTGGCCTGCCGCTGCCGGCTCATGCCCGCCGGGCTGGTCAGGTTAAGGATGGGATCGCCGCTGCTGAAAAAGGGGATCCCCTGGTGGATGGTGGGGAGAAAGCCGCTCTCCCAGTTGGAGATTCCGGCTCGGGGACCTTGCCGGCCGGACTGGAGGACCACGAAAGCGGGGAGGTCCTGGGACTCGGTCCCCAGGCCGTAGCTGACCCAGGAACCCATGCTGGGCTTCCCCGGCCGCGGTGACCCGGTATTGCTGAAGATCTGTGCCGGCCCGTGGTTGAAGTTGTCGGTGGAGACGGTGGAGATGAACGCCAGGTCGTCAACGACGGACGCGGTGTGGGGAAGGCACTCGGAGAGAGTCTTCCCCGACTGGCCGTAACGTTTGAACTCCCGTTCCGAACCCAGGAGCCGGGGCTTCTCCTTGGTGAAGAAGTCCATGAAAGCGAAGCGCTTGTCCTTCAGGAAGGAATCGGGAAGCGGTTGGCTGTCCAATTCCTGGAGCTTCGGCTTGTGGTCGAAGAGATCCAATTGGCTGGGCCCTCCCACCATGTAGAGATAGATGACGTTTCGGACTTTGGGAGGGAAATGGGGATCGCGGGCCGCCAAGGGGTTCGCCAGGTCCGATTTCCTGGCCAGGAGCCGCCCGTCACTGAGAAGGGAGGCCAGGGCGACCTGTCCCAAACCGAGGGAGCAACGGCTGAAAAAGTGCCGCCGGGTCTCCGCAAGATGCCAGGGTCCGTAGCTCTGCATGGGGTTCACTCCCGGGTAATGAACTCGTCCAGGTTCAAAAGCACGCTGGAGAGGAGGGTCCAAGCCGCGAGTTCCTGCGGATCTTCGTCCCCCGATTCCAGGGAAAGCAACGATTCGGCTTCCCCAGGGCGCTGTTCCAGATCATTCCTCTGGTGGTCCAGAAAACGCTTCAACTGAGTGCTCTCCTCCGCGCTGGGAAGTCTCGAGAGGCAAACGCGGAAGGTGTAGTCGATGCGTTCCGCGTCCTGGTCCGGGCCCTCCCTGAGCACCCGGTAGGCGAGCCCTTGGGCAAACTCGTAGAAGGCTTCGTCATTGAGCAGGGTCAGCGCCTGCAAGGGTGAGATGGAGCGGCTCCGCCGGGTGCAGGTGGTGATTCCGTTGGGACTGTCGAAGACCATCAGGGCGGGATGCGGCGTCGAGCGCCAGAAATGGGTGTAGAGGCCCCGGCGGAATCGATCCTCACCCTGGCTGGTCACCCAGGCTCGCTTGGAATGGCCCAGACGGCTGCTCCCCTTTGGTTGTGGAGGAAAGACGGGGGGACCGCCGATGGTCCGGTTCCAGAGTCCGCTGGCGGCCAGGCATACGTCCCGCACCACCTCCGACTCCAGGCGCAGACGGTGCTGCCGGGCCAGCAGTCGATTCGCCGGGTCCACCTTGGCGGCGTCCTCCCGGTGCCCGGACGACTGCCGGTAGGCCGCCGAGGTGACGATCAGCCGGTGGATCGCCTTCAGGCTCCAACCTTTTCGAATCAATTCCGAGGCCAGCCAGTCCAGGAGTGCCGGGTGGGAGGGAAGGGACCCCTGAGTTCCAAAGTCGTTCTCGGTCTCGACCAGGCCGGCGCCGAAATAGCGTTGCCAGATGCGGTTCACCGTGACTCGGGCAGTAAGAGGATGGCCCGGGTCCACCAGCCATCGCGCCAGGTCCATCCGGTCGGGCCTGGTCTGGGCCGTCAGCGGAGGCAGGACGGCGGGCACGTCCGGTTGGACCGGGTCTCCCCGGCGCGTGAACTCGCCTCCCAGATGGATGTAGGCCTCCCGGGGCTCCGGCAGCTCTTTCATCACCAGGGTGCTGGGCAACTTCGGTTCGGCCTGCTTCAGGGAGTCGATGCCGGCCTGGCGGGTCGAATAGCCCAGATCCTGTTCCTTGTAGAGCAGATGGAGCGTCTTGAGCTGAATTTCGTTCCGTTCCTCGGCGGGCAACGCCAGAATTCTCTGAATCTCGGGCGGATACGCCCGCCGCCGGTCCGGGGCCAGTTCCTTCTCCCATAGGTGCAAACGGGCGAGAAGCTCTTTCTCGTAGGTCTTCAGCTCCTCCTCCAGGAGCGCCAACTGACTCCGGATGATGTCTCGCCGGGCGAACTCTTCGTCGCTCCCGAACTCGAGAAAGGGCCAGTGCCGGGGCCGTTCCGTCTCTTCCAGTTCGGGGCTCCTCTCCTCGATGTTGTTGAAGAAGGAGTAGAGCTGGAAGAATTCCTTCTGGGAGACGGGATCGTACTTGTGGTCATGGCAGCGGGCGCAGCCGACGGTCAGACCCAGAAAGGCGGCTCCGGTGGTCTCGACCCGGTCCACGACCCGCTCCACGCGGTATTGCTCCACGTCAATGCCTCCCTCCTGGTTCAGGAGGGTATTGCGGTGGAATCCGGTAGCGACGATCTGTTCCTTGGAGGCCTCCGGAACCAGGTCTCCCGCCAATTGCTGGATGGCGAACCGGTCGAACGGCAGGTCGCGGTTCAGGGACCGGATCACCCAGTCGCGGTACATCCAGATCTGACGGGGTCCGTCGGAGAATCCGTCCGAGTCGGCATAGCGGGCCACGTCCAGCCAGTGCCGGCCCCACCTCTCTCCGTAGTGGGGCGAGGCGAGCATGCGTTCCACGAGCCGCTCGTACGCTCCCGGGCGAGTGTCCTCCAGGAAGCCGTCGACGGTGGCCGGTGAGGGAGGCAGGCCCAGAAGATCCAGGCTGAGGCGGCGCAACAGCGTGAGCCGGGAGGCTTCCGGGGACGGTTCCAGACCCGCCTCCTCCAACCGCTGCAGGATGAACCGGTCGATGGGAGTGCGGACCCAATGCGCAACGGACACCTGGGGCGGCACTGGACGCCGGACGGGTTGAAAGGACCAGTGAACGCCATTGCCGGAATCGCCCGATTCGTCCCAGGGAGCCCCCAGGGCAACCCATTGGCGCAGTGCCTGGATCTCCGCCTCGGGCAGCTTCCCGCCCGGGGGCATGTTCAGATCGGACGAATGGGCCAACGCCTGGATCAGCCGGCTCTGACTCGAGTCTCCCGGCAGAAGGGCGGGACCCCGGCTCCCCCCCGTGAGGATCTCCGAGCGGCTCTCCAACGAGAGGCCACTGCTTCGAACCTTCTGATTGTGGCAGGCGAGACATCGGTTCTGGAGTATCGGCTGGACCGTTTCCCGGAAGAGCAGCGACCCATCAGCGGTTGCATCGTCGCCGAGCTGGCCCATCAGAGGACAGGCGCACAGGATCAGGATGAAAAGGGTTGCGGATCGAACTTTCATGGGAGGAACCAGTGCCATTTTGGGCCAAGACGGTGTCATCTGGCAAGATTCAGCATAATCGGTCACGTTGACGCTACGGACAACCGTAGGGTAGAAACATGTTGTGACCTTCTACCAATTGCTGTCAGAGGAGAAACCATGGGCCTCAACATCAAGAATGAGGAAACCTGCCGGTTGGCCCGCACACTTGCCAGGCTCACCGGTGAAACCATGACTGGCGCAATCACCGTAGCGCTACGCGAACGGCTTGAGCGTGAACACCACCGGCATGGCGCAGATGCGCTGGCCCGGGAACTCCACGCCATAGGACAGCGCTGTGCTCGATTGATGGGACCAGGACCTTCGGCCGTAGAGCACGGTGATTTGCTCTACGACGAAAGAGGCCTCCCCCGATGATCATCGATACGTCGGCAATCCTGGCTGTTCTGTTCGGTGAACCCGACGCCCATCACTACGAAAAAGCGATCGCCTCGGCTTGGCCCCGTCGCATGTCGGCGGTTGGATTGCTTGAAGCGGCAATAGTTGTCGAGAGCAGGGGCGGGACGGCGGCGGGCCACGAACTCGATCAGTTCCTGCAAAAGGCGGAAATAGAGTTGGTGCCGGTCACGGTGGAACATGCCGGCGCCGCCCGTCGGGCTTGGCGGCGTTTCGGCAAGGGCAATCATCCGGCGGCGTTGAACTTCGGGGATTGCTTCTCGTACGCGCTCGCGGAAACCTGCCAAGAGCCGCTGCTATTCAAAGGTAAGGATTTCTCGCGTACGGATCTTGAGGACGCTGTCCCACGCGAATCCTGAGAGATCCCATCAGGACGCGTGTTTTTCCAGTACCAGGCGGTAGCACTGCAACCGGTTGCGGAGGAAGCAGTGCGCCGATCCCCACAAGTAGAGTCGAAAACGCCGGTATTCGGCCTCGCCGAATTTCTCGATGATGGATTCCTTATTGGAGTCGAGGCGCTTGGCCCAGCCAACGCATGTCCAGTAGTAGCTGATCCGGTCGTCCCAGACACCCTTCAAGTCGAAGGGAAATGACGCCATCGACTTCAGAAAATCGTGGAGCACGAGAAACGAATTATTGCCGGGGTAGATCTGCCGCGTGATGAAAGACGACATCTCGTACTTCCGGGAACAGGCGCCGGCGTCGATAAAGACACGGCCCCCCGGTTTCAGCAGCCGGTCAAGACGCGCCAATACCCGCGGGTAGTCCGGCATGTGCTCCATGATTCCCAGCACCACGATGGAGTCGAACTGTTTCTCCGACTCGAACTCCAGGAAATCGCACAGCAACGTGGTTATCGGCAGATTTTCCTCGGCGGTCAGCCGATTCATGAAATCGAGCGACTGCCTGGAAATCGTGACGCCCGTAATTTCGATCCCCTTGCGCGCCGCGTACGCCGCGAATGCGCCCCAGCCAGGACCGACTTCCAACACCTGGCTGCCGGGAGCCAACCGGCATTCGTCGACGACACAGTCCATCTTCCGACGAAACGCCACCTCGAGGTCCTCATCCGGCGACAGGAAGACGCCCTGCGTGTAGCAATGGAAACTCTCGTCCAGGAACGCAAGGAAGAACTCCGCATCCCGCTCGTAGTGCCGGACGATGGTCGACTTGTTGACCGCGACCTGTCCCATCAACAGGGGCGCGAGGAACCGCCAGAGCCAATGCAACGGGTGCCGGTCATGCAACTGTTCACGCAGATCGAAGATCTTGATGAAATCGCCTTCGACGTCGAACCAGCCCTCGACATAGGCCTGTGCAATGTTTGCCTCGTCGAGTGAGGAGATCGCCTTCAGCCCCGACGGATGCGTGATATTCACCCTGAAGCTGGCCGGACCGGCGCCGAATCGGTGTGTCGTCCCGTCATAAGTGGTTATCTCGAAACCGATGGCGCTGTCTTGCAACCGACTCTGGATGTAATTCAATAACCAGGCGGTTCTACGAGATCCGGCGAGTGGAGCCGCGCCTGCCGCTGATACGTTCGTCGTCATAATGAACCTCTATTCTCCGTACATCTCCGTGATAATGCGCCGGAGCTGGACCGCTTCCCCGGCTGATAAACGATCAAGCCTGTTCCTCAAGCGCTGTTTGCAGATGGCGCGGATCCGATCGACTGCAATTTCAGTAATTACCCGCATGAATTCTGTCAAACCTCCGGGTTGCCGGCAAACACCACCCGATGGAGAAACTTCTTACCCCCTCGTGGGAAGGAACCTGTCTGCCACTTGTCGAGGAGTTGCGACGTCGGCGAAGGTCGGAGGGTTTTCGACCAGATGCCGGTCACCGGTAACGAGCCGGCTACGCGGCCAGCAAGAGAGCAATGCCCATAAATGGTCATCACCAGATTCCGGAGCTGGAACATCGGTGGACGGCTGGCGCCATACGGCGTCTGCCGTCAATTCGGTCAGCAACCGATCCAACTCGTCCTCTGTCAGGCCGTGCAGTCGGGCGATTCGCGGACGCCGCAAAACAGCCGAGTATTCCGCGAGCAGATCGCTGGGCAAAAGGTAAAGATGATCGCCCTCCAGCATGGCGTCCAGGATCCGCGACGGACGACTATTCGGGTCGGCGCCGACATGTCCGGCCACGACGACGTTGGTGTCCACGATGAAGACCTGCCGTGCTGTCGGATTCGTCGTCCATTGACGTTTCAAGGCACGCGGCCCCAACGGAGTTCGATCCCTCCGGCGGAAGACACCCGGATCTGCGAGAATGCTCCCTTCTGGAGGTAATCTGATGACGACACGAGCGATATTCACCATTCTCGCCGCTCTGTGGTTCGGTTCGACGGCGTCGCTGGACGGCGGCAGCCACAAGACGACGGCCGAACCCATTGAGATCGGGTCCCGCCTGGAGCCCTTCCTAGACGACTACCTGATCGAGACCATGAGCGGCGGACTCTCCCTGCGCATGCACCGGCCCCGGCTCACCGAGCCGGTGCTCAAGTTCGATGCGCCCTGGGAAGGCCCCGGGAATCACTACATCACCGTCTTCAAGGACGGGGACCTCTACCGCATGTACTACCGTTGCGTGCGGTCCGGAAACCTGCCGGCCAGCGGCAAGGGGTGGCCCATGAACACCTGTTACGCCGAGAGCCGCGACGGCGCCAGGTGGACGCGGCCCAAGCTGGGCCTGGTCGAATTCGAGGGGAGCAAGGAGAACAACATCATCCTGACCGGCCCCCCGGGGGACTGGGGCAGTCCCACCAGTAACTTCTTTGCCTTTCGGGACACCAATCCCCAGGTGTCCCCCGAGGAACGCTACAAGGGTGTAGGAGGGATCAACCGCGGGCTGTACCTGCTCGTTTCCGCCGACGGGATCCACTGGAAGTCCAAGGGAAACGAGCCCTACATGAAGCACGACATGTCCACGGTTCCCATGATCAACGGGTTCGACAGCCATAACGTGATCTTCTGGGACGCCGGACGGGAGCGTTACCAGGCCTATCTGCGGGACATGTACCTGTCGCCGGGGCTTGGCGAGCGGACCCGCAGCGTCCGGGTGACCACCTCCGGCGACTTCGTGAACTGGAGCTATCCCGATTGGATCGACATGGGCGAGGCTCCGCCGGATCAGCTCTACACCTTCTCCGCGATCCCCTACTACAGGGCGCCGCACATCTATGTGGCCTTTCCCAAGCGCCTGATGAAGTACCGGCGCTCCGAGCTGCCGGAGAAGTACGATTCGTTGCGAGGCGTCGGCATCTCCGACTCGGTGTTCATGTTCAGCCGCGACGGCGCGAACTGGGACCGTCGCTATCTGGAGGGCTTCGTCCGGCCCGGCTCGGACCCCCTCGACTGGACCGACCGGAGCAACTATGTGGCCGCCGGTCTCGTACCCACGGGGCCGGATGAGATGTCGGTGTACGTGCTGCGGCATTTCCGGCTCCCCAGCATCAACTTGCGCCGGGGTGTCCTGCGGGCCGACGGTTTCGTTTCCATCGATGCGACCTACCGGGGCGGGGAACTGGTGACCCGACCCCTGATCTTCCAGGGCAGGAACCTGGTCATGAACTACGCCACCTCGGCGGCGGGAAGCGTGCGGGTGGAGATCCAGGACGCGGCGGGAAACGCCCTGCCGGGATATGGCCTGATGCAGGCCGTGGAGCATTACGGCAACAGCATCGAGCAGATTGTCACCTGGGACCGGGGTTCGGACATTTCCCATCTGGCTGGCCAAGCCGTGCGGCTGCGGATTCTGGTCCGGGACGGAGACCTCTATTCGATCCGGTTCAAATGACGCTTGCGGAGGCTCGGATCGGTTGACTTAAACCGGAGTTCCATGTAGGAACTATCTCAGTCGGGAAGAATTCATTGAAGCGCTCCAACCTTTCAATACTGCCCGTTTTTCTGTTGTGGATCGGTCTGTCGGCACCGCTGCCGGGACAGTCCTCCGATTTGCCCCCGCCTGCCGACAAGACCGTCGATTTCTCCAGGGACGTGGCCCCGCTGCTGGAGAGCCGCTGTTTTCTCTGCCATGGCCCGCAGCAGCAGATGAAGGGCCTGCGGCTGGACCGGGCCGAGGACGCCCTGCGGGGAGGAGAGTCCGGCGCCGTGATACGGCCCGGCGACAGTTCCCGGAGCCGTCTCATCCAACTCGTCGCCGGAGTGGTCCCGGGTCAGGTCATGCCGCCCGGAGGGACGGGACTCTCTTCCGATGACGTCGGGCTCCTGCGTGCCTGGATTGACCAGGGCGCCCGCTGGCCGGACGTAGAGGACGCCGCGGACGCGAGTCCGGCGGCGAGAACCGAGTCTTCGCATTGGGCCTTCCGGTCCGTGGATCGTCCCGTCCCGCCGGCGGTGAAGGACCCCTCCTGGGTCCGGAACCCGGTGGATCGGTTCGTCCTGGCCAAATTGGAAGCCGAAGGGGTCGAGCCTTCTCCGGAGGCGGACACGGCGACACTACTGCGGCGCCTCAGCCTGGATCTCACCGGGCTCCCTCCGACGCTCGCCGATCTGGACGCGTTTCTGGCGGAGGAGAAAAATACAGCCTATGAGCATGCCGTCGACCGTCTTTTGGAATCGTCCCACTTCGGCGAGAAATGGGCACGCCACTGGCTGGACCTGGCGCGGTATTCCGACAGCGACGGATACCGCCAGGACGACTTCCGGGCCCATGCCTGGCGCTATCGCCACTGGGTGATCCAAGCCCTGAACAACGACCTGCCCTTCGATCGCTTTACCCTGGAGCAGATCGCCGGGGACCTTCTGCCGGACGGCGGTATCGAGTCCAAGGTGGCCACGGGGTTCCACCGCAACACGCCCAGCAACCGGGAAGGCGGAACCAACATGGTCCAGTTCCGCTTCGAGCAGGTGATCAACCGGATCAACACCGTGGGGACGGTCTGGCTGGGACTCACGGTGGGCTGCGCCCAGTGTCACGATCACAAGTACGATCCCTTGAGCCAAAAGGACTATTACCGGCTTTTCTCCTTCTTCAATGACGCGGAAGAGGTGAACATCGATGCTCCTTTGCCGGGGGAGATGGGGCCCTATCTGCGGGAAGTGGTTTCGTATCGGAAACAACGAGCCGAGTTGCTGGCCGAATACCGCGTGCCCGAGCTTCAGCCGGCGTGGGAGGCCAAGCTGCTGGAGGCGATGGCCCATCCGGGCCGGTGGCAGAATTGGGACAAGGCCGTGGGAACGGTCCGAGTCGGCGACATGCACCCTGTGTACGGGATGGGGGAGAAGATTCTCCGAAAGGACCCGCCGGAACGGAGCGAGAAGGAAGCCAAGATCCTCACCGAGCACTTTGTCCGGTATTCCAACCAAGTGGTGCCCAAGAAGGTCTACGAGGAAAAGCTCAAATTCGGAGAGTTGCTCAAGAAACTGAAGGAGCTGGACGCCAAGTTTCCGGCTCTGAGCCAGGCCCAGACCATTGCCACCGAGGCGGAGGACCGTCCCGCCCATATCCACGTCCGCGGCGAGTTCAATCGCATGGGAGATCCGGTCGAGCCGGGCGTGCCTGGATTTCTGCATCCGGAGCCGGACAATACCTCCCCGCCCAGGATCCGCCTGGCCAGGTGGATCACGAGTCCCGAGAATCCCCTCACGGCCAGAGTGGCGGTGAACCGCCTCTGGCAGGAGCTGTTCGGACGGGGAATCGTGGTCACTACAGAGAACTTCGGGACGCAGGGAGAGAAACCGTCCCATCCCGAACTTCTGGACTGGCTCGCCAGCGATTTCCGCGAGAACGGCTGGAGCCTGAAGGGCGCCATCAAGACCATGGTCATGTCCGCCGCCTACCGGCAGTCCTCGGCGGTCCGGCCGGACCTTCAGGCGCGGGACCCGGACAACGTCCTGCTGGCGCGCCAGGTGAGGATGCGTTTGCCGGCGGAGTTGATCAGAGATTCGGCTCTCGCGGTGAGCGGCCTGTTGAATCCAGCCGTCGGGGGAAAGAGCGTTCGTCCGCCCCAGCCCGGGGGGAAGATGCAGCGGAGGAAGTGGGTGGAGAGCGAGGGGCCGGACCGCTATCGCCGCGGTCTGTACATCCAGTACCAGCGCATGTTTCCCTATCCGTTCCTGGCCAACTTCGACATGCCGGGCGGTTATGATGCCGTCTGCCGCCGGGGCCGGTCCAACTCCCCGCTGCAGGCTCTCAATCTGCTCAACGACGAAGTTTTCTTCGAGGCCGCACAGGCGCTGGCCTTCCGGGTGCTGGCGGAAGGACCCGCCGATCCCCGGGAGCGCTTGGAGCACGCATTTCGGCTCTGTCTCGCCCGCTCGCCGGCTGACGAAGAGTTGGAGTGGTTGGAAACGGCCATGCGCCGTCAGTCGGAGATTCTGGAGCAGGAACAGGAGCTGGCGCGGTTGAGCCTGCCCGTGGAGTTTCCCGGAATCGCTCCGGCAGAGGCGGCCACCTGGGTCGGCGCCAGCCGGATTCTCTTGAACCTGGACGAGTTCATCACGCGGGAGTAGTCCCATGAACCTGGATAACGTTGGCCCCATGTCGAACCGGCGCCTGTTCCTGGAGCGGACGGCCGCCGGGTTCGGCTCCCTCGCCCTGGCCCACCTCATGGCCAGTGAGGGCCTGACCGCCGCCGTGCCCAACGGGAACGGAGTGGTGAATCCCCTGCATCCCCGGGGACCTCATTTCCCGGCCACGGCCAAGCGCGTGATCTTCCTCTATATGTCGGGAGGTCCCAGCCAGATCGATCTCCTGGACCCCAAGCCGGCGCTGAAGAAATGGCATGGCCAACAGCTACCGGTCTCTCTGAGGAAGAATTTGAAACAGGCCTTCCTCAAGCCCACGGCCACCCTCATGGGCAGCCCCCGGGAGTTCAAGCCCCACGGACAATGCGGAACCGAGTTTTCCGACTACCTGCCCTATACCGCGGCTCACGCCGACGACATCTGCCTGATCCGCACCATGCAGACCGACGCCGTGAACCACGATCCCGGCGAGTTGTTGCTCAACGCGGGAACCAGCATCCTGGGGCATCCCACCATGGGGTCGTGGGTGACCTACGGTCTGGGAAGCGAGTCGCAGGATCTGCCCGGCTACGTGGTCTTGAGCACGGGCAGCCGGCCCAGTGCGGGTGAGAACAACTGGTCCAACGGCTTCCTCCCCTCCATCTACCAGGGGACCCCCTTCATGAGTACCGGGGACCCGATCCTCTACCTTTCGGATCCCCCCGGCGTCAATTCCAGCATCCAGCGAGTGCACCTCGACGCGCTCCGGCTCCTGAACGAGAAGCGGTACCGGGACACCGGCGACGCCGAGATCGGCGCCCGCATCGCCTCCTACGAACTGGCCTTCCGGATGCAGATGGCGGCCCCGGAGCTGCTGGACTTCACTCAGGAGTCACCGAAGCTGTTGGAGGAATACGGCTTCAACCGGGAAGGGAAGCGGGCCAAGTCGTTCGCGGTCAACTGCCTTCTGGCCCGCCGTCTGGTGGAGCGGGGAGTCCGGTTCGTCATGCTCAACCACGCCAACTGGGATTTCCACCACGGCCTCGAGAAGAGGATGAAGGAGTACAGTCACGATACGGACCAGCCCACGGCGGCGCTCCTGAAGGATCTGAAACAGCGGGGGCTGCTGGAGGAGACCCTGGTGCTGTGGGGCGGCGAGTTCGGCCGCACTCCCATGGGAGAGCCGGAGATCCACGGAGGAGAACCGGGGCGTGACCACCATCCCACCTGCTTCAGCATGTGGCTCGCCGGTGGCGGCATCCGCGGCGGGCAGGTGGTGGGCCGTTCCGACGAACTGGGGCTGTACCCGGTGGAGGACCCGGTGCACGTCCACGACCTCCAGGCCACGCTCCTGCACTGCCTGGGGCTGGATCACACCCGTCTCACCTACCACCACATGGGCCGTGACTTCCGATTGACGGACGTGGGCGGCAACGTGATGAAGAAGATGCTCGACGCCTGAAGCCACAAGGCGTCACGAGTCCCATCAGGAGGAAACCATCATGGGAGAGTTGAAGCTTGCGTACAAAGCCCGGAGTTACAGCACCGGAACCCTGGGCCGGGCCATTTGCAGCGCCCGGACCCACCATTTCGTGGCCGACGACCTGGGGGGGGAAGAGGTGGGAGCCGGCGAGCTCTTCTTCTCCGGTGTCGCCGCCTGCGCCGTCAACATGGTGGAGCGCATCGCGGCAGCCGACGGGACCCCACTGGAGTGGATGGACGTCTCGGTCGAGGCCTACCGCGATCCCGACCAGGACCATGGCGAGTTGACCCTCTACGATTCGGTCCGGGTCCGGATCGAGATGTGGGGCGTGAGCGACGACGATGCCGAAGTGCTGACGGGGTTCTGGAAGGCGCGCTGTCCCCTCTACGGGACAGTCGCCGCCGCGACTCCCGACACCACCGTCACGCTGGTCTCCCACACCGAGTCCCGGCGCTGACGGGGCAAGCCCGCAACCTCCTCAACTGACTCTCATCGGCGTTTGCCGTCGGCTTACTTTTCGCACCGCAACAGGCACATGCCCATCGCCCCGAGGAGCGGTGGCAGTACTGCGTCGATGAGACCCCAGACCAGCGTGACCGTGTCGTCCCCGACCGCGGTAAAGCTCGGGCTCACGTAGTTGAACCAGTTCCAGAAGAACAGGATTCCTACGAAAACGAAGCCGTAGAACAGTGTGTTGGCTGCCAGGTAATAGCGAGTGACCGGAGCATCGCCGCCCTCACGGTCGGCTCTTCTCTTGCAGCCGTAACTGAGGACAAGGCTCAGTGCCACGGCAATCGCCATGAGCGGGTTGATGTAACTCCAGTTCGGGGTGTAGGGATTGGACTCGGTGGAGGTGTGATAGAGCGGTTCGATGATCGTATGGACGGCTACGATCACAGCAACCGCGATCAGATAGACGCCGATGATGCGTTTGAGTGCTTCCATGGGTTTCTGCCTCCTGTTCGGTGTCTCAGAACATGCATTTTCGGAATTAGGCACGTCAAAGTGCCGCTCCCGCTGCCGGGTACGGCAACGCCGGTGGACAAGCCAAAGTCCGGCAAATTCGAACCGGCTACGGAACGACCTCAAAGCCCATCAGCCGGAAGTGATGGTCCAATGTCAAGACCCTGCGAATTCGCAGTTCCCGCATGACAACGAAGCTGCAGCAGTCGGTGAAGGAAAAGTCCTTGTCACGGTAGCGGAAGAAAAGCGATCGTGCGCGTTCTCTTCGCGCTTCACCGACCGACTCCATGCGAAGTCGGGTCGACCCCTCGATTTGCCGCCACCATGCTTCAGCGGCGTCGAGCCCGAGGCGAAACCGGATCGTGGCCAGGGTCTCGTCGACCACATAGTCGGTCGTCACCAGGATGCCGCCCTCCGAAAGCCATCGATCCCGAGTCTTCCGTACGAACGGGCCCGAGGTATCGGCGCTGTCGGCTGCGGAAACCCATGCGACCGTGTCCACGTAGATGGACCTCATCGATAGAGCAACTCGTCGTGCCTCACGGCAATGTCCCCCGATTCGGAAGAACCGACGGGTGCGGACCGGTCCAACCAGTGAAGAATCATTGTGAGGAAGTGGGGAGCCTCGGTATCATGGGCACGGTTTCATGGTAACGATGGACGCAGATTGCATTTCAATGTGTTTTGAATCGTCGTCACGAATACAACCGTAACCTCCTGTTCTCCAGGTGACGCGGTCGGGCCGCCGCGCCGGGTCGGACTCCCGCTCAGATCCTTGAGCCAAATCCCTTGGCGATTGGAATCGCAGGAAGACGACTGGAGTGAAGTATGAGCTGCCCTGGACCCAAAGACGCCGTTGCGATCGTGGGTTACAGCTACCGCATGCCGGGCGGAGTGGACACCGACAACGACTTCTGGCGTTTGCTCACTGAACGCGAGATCGTTCGCGAGCCGATCACGGAACGGTACGGTCGAGGCTACCGCCCGATCGGAGAATTCTCCGGCCCGGGCCGGTTTGCCAGCGCATACGAAGGGCTGATTCGCGAGGAAGGGGAGAAGCTCTTCGATCGCAGCCTTTTCGGGATGTCGCACCACGAAATGCTGTCCGCCGACCCCCACGTGCGGATGCTGTTGACCTGCACCTGGGAGACCTGCGAGCGGGCGGGATGGGACCTGCAGTCTCTGCACAACAGTCGCACCGGTGTGTTCGTCGGCGCGCAGGTTCCGGCGACGTCCAACTGGCGCCGGCCGCTCGGTGCGACCGAGTTTTCCATCGCCAGCATCAGCGTGGCCATGCTGGCCAATCGCATCTCCTACCACTTCAATTTGATGGGGCCGTCACTCGCCTGCTGCACGGCTTGTTCCGCCAGCTTGACCGCGCTGCACACGGCGTTGAACGCACTACGCACGGGTGATTGCGAACAAGCTTTCGTCGGATCGGCCAACTACTTGGGTTCCGCCCGGCTCAGCACGGGCTTCAATGCATTGGGTGTGATCAGTCCGGACGGGAGATGCCACTCCTTCGACGCCGAAGCGAACGGATACATGCGCTCCGAAGGGGCGTTCGTCTTCGCCATCAAGCCCTTGGCGGCGGCCGAACGGGACGGGGACCCCATCCACGCCGTAGTGGAGTCGACCGCGATCAATGCGGCGGGCGCCGCCGATGGCGCCGTCGGATTGGCGGCAGGGCGGTACATCACCGCACCAACCCGGCATGCGCAGGTTGAGTTGATGCGTACGGCGTGCGCCCGGGCAGGCCGCGCGCCACGGGAGTTCGACTATATCGAAGCCCACGCCACCGGCACCGTGGTGGGCGACCGTATCGAAGGCAACGCCATCGCCGAAGCTTTCGGCGGCGGCGGGCGCAAGCTGCCCCTCCGGGTTGCAAGCGTGAAGAGCAACGTGGGGCACATGGAGGCGGCGGCTTTCACGTGTGCCCTGCTCAAGGTCGTGCTGATGATGCAGCGGCGAACCTTCGCGCCGGTGTCGAAAAACTACCTGGTCCCGAATCCGGAGATCGACTTCGAAAGTTGCCCGCTGCAGGTTCAGACCGACTGCGAACCGTTTCCAGACCATCCGGTGGTGGTCGGTATCAACTCGTTCGGTTTTGGCGGTTCCAACGGGCATTGCGTGGTCCGGGAATACCGGCCCGAGGAGCGCCCGATCTGGTCGGTGCCACTGGCGCGGGAAGCGGGTTTCATGATCCCCATGTCGGCGCGGACATCGGGGGCGTTGGAGAGAAGCGCGCGCGAGCTGCGGGAAACGCTCGATGACCGGGATATTGACCTGTATACGTTGGCGGGAAATCTCAGCCGCCGCCGCACCCATTTTGCCGCGCGAACCTCGTTTGCAGTCCGCACGCAGAAGGAGTTGATCGAGGCTTTGAAGGGCTTTGAGAGCGAGCCCACGCCCATCGCCACCGTCGATGACGGAGAGCGCCGAATCGCCATGGTGTTTTCCGGGCAGGGGACGCAGTGGGCGGGTTGCGGCCGCGCGCTTTACGATTCCGATCCTGTTTTTCGCCGCGTCATCGATGCCATCGAGGAGCATTGGCGGGAATACTCGGATATTTCGTTGCGCGAGGCTTGTTTCTCCGCTCCGCAAGAAGCACTCAACGAAGTCCAGCTGGCCCAGCCCGCCATTTTCATGCTCCAGTGCGCGCTGGTGGAGCTGTTCAAGACCTGGGGGGTCTATCCCGACTGTGTGGTTGGACACAGCTCCGGCGAGGTGGCGGCTGCCTATGCCTGTGGGGCGCTGTCGTTGGCAGAGGCGACGCGCCTCGTGTTCCATCGCGCCAGGTTGCAGCAGCGCACGGCCGGATCCGGCCGCATGCTGGCCATCGGCCTGGATCGGCCGGGCGTGGAGGAAATGCTCGAGAAGCTGGGTGTGCCCGTAATGCCCAGAGGAGACGGGTCGACACACGTAGAGGTCGCTTGCGAGAACGCTCCGGCCAGCACCGTCATATGCGGCAAGGAGACCATTCTTCGCCCCATCATGGAGGAATTGGATCGGCGCCACGTGCAAAACCGCCTGATTCGGGGCAACATCGCCTTTCATTCCAGTGCCATGGAGCCGATCCACGAGGACGCACTCTTGGCTCTGACCTTCCTGAACGGCTGCACGTTCCAACCTGACGTGCCCATGGTTTCCTCGGTGACCGGTGTCGAGACGAAGGAGCTGGACAACGCCTACTGGTGGTCGAACATACGCCATCCGGTAAGGTTCGCGGCGGCGATGGAGACCATCGTGCGCAACCACCGGCCCGATGTTTTTCTGGAAGTCGCGCCGCACAGCGCCTTGCAACCCACCATCGCACAGTGCCTGGAAGGCATTGGCGAGAGGACGGTCTGCATTCCGACGCTGATGCGGGACACCGATGTCCGTCTCGGTTTTCAGGAAGCTCTCGGAGCCCTCTTCCGGGCTGGCGTGGATCTGGACTTCGCGGCTCAATTCCCACGTCCCGAGCCGATTGCCCACCTGCTGCCCGGGTATCCGCGCGACGATCAGACGGCATCCGACGAGATGAGCGACGATGAAATGTTCCTCGATCTGGGCGAGTACGCCCACGGTCCACTGATCGGCCACCGGGTCCCGTGCGAACACCTGCTGTTCGAAGCCCGTATGTCGGAGCAGGACTTTCCCTGGTTGGCGGAGCATCGCGTGCACCATGCTTCGATCATGCCGGCGGCCGGCTACATCGAGCTGCTCCTGCAGGCGTTCGGGGGGGTTCCGTTGCACGTGGAAACATTGGAATTCCTGCAGCCGTGTCCCATCGGCAAGACGCCGGTGAGGCTGCACACGGAATTGTTTCCGGTGGCCAACGCGCCGGACGAATTCACCTTCACCATCTCGTCCCGGTCGTATGAGTCCGATGCGCAGAGTGAACTGCACTCCCGCGGAAAGCTGCGCCTGGTGGACATCGACCACCCGGTGAACGTGCCGTTGCGCCTGGCGGATATCGACACGACCGGGTTTGAACCCTACTACTTCGTAGGCGAAAGCGACTTTTACGAGCGCATCGACGCCAGCCTCGGCGAGACCTTCCAATACGGTCCTTATTTCCGGAATATCAAGCGCGTTCTTTGGGAGGGCAATTCCGCCGACTATCTGTTCGACGTCGAGATGGATGAGCGTTTATGGACGACCGGCCATGAGGACGGATACGTCGCGAATCCCGCTCTGCTCGACGGGGGACTGCAGATCTTTCTCTATCATCTGCTGCGCGCGACGGACATTTTCGCCATGCCGCGGCG
Source organism: Acidobacteriota bacterium (assembly GCA_965231825.1). Taxonomy (GTDB): domain Bacteria; phylum Acidobacteriota; class UBA6911; order RPQK01; family JAJDTT01; genus JAJDTT01. The sequence goes on from OZ246889.1 coordinate 3,067,710, forward strand.
CGCCCAAGGGGTGACGTTTCTGCGTCCGCCGACCGGACCGCGTCTGACCTGTTACGTGAAGAAGGAAAAGGACTGGGCCGACGTGAACGAACTGGGGCAGTTCACGGAACGGCGCGGTGAGCGATCCGGTGGCAGCATCCGATTCTACGACGGCGGCACGGGCGACCTGGTTGCCTGTATCGATGCCTATGTCTCGTTCAACTCGAACCCACGCTGGAACGACCTGCCGCACAGCAAGCATGTCGTCTCCTGGCAGCCCAAGTTCATCGATGACGCGCAGTCCCTGTTGCAGCTCCTGCCGGACGGCGAGATCGAGCCCGCGGCGTTGATCGCCGCCCTGGAGCGGCCAGGCGGCGACCACCGCGCCTGCCACGTCGTCGAGTTCGCGGGCGGGCGCCTCCCTGAGGAAACCATCCTTCATCACTGCCTTGACACCTTGGATGACGCCGGCTCGCAGACTGAATTCTGGCTGGTCGGCGACACGCAGGAGCGGACCCGTGCCCACTACGACGCCCTTCATGGCCGCGAGACCGCCATGCGTTTTGCTGCCCTGGACCTGGGCGCGGAACAGGCGCCGGAGCTGGATGCCGGACTGCTGCGGCAGCATGCGGCAGAGCTCCTGTTGCTCCATGATGACGCCTCCACCCTGGGTTTGGAGCAATGGCTTCTGCTGCGCCGCCTGGCCGTCCCCGGCGGTCTGGCGCTGGTGGTTCACGGCGACGGAAAAGGGGCGGAGCCGGAAGGAGGCTGGACCAAGGTGCGCGCCGGCCGCCACTCGACTCTGCTGCAGGCGCAGGGCTCCACCATGGATTCGCCCGGCAGTCATAGACTTCCCGGACCCAGATGGGTCATCGGCGAGCCTGAGAGTCTGGCGGCCGAGTGGCTGGAACGCCTCGAAGGGTGCGAGGCGGTCGCCATTTCACACGCGGAATTGGCGGACGACCGTATCGGGGCACTTGCCGACTGGCCCGGGGCGGCCGATCTGGAGGCAATCGACATTTTCTGCGGTGCCGATCCGAAAGACCCGGCCGGACAAGAGCTCGTCACGCGTCTGGTCGGCTTCGTCAAGGCCCTGATCCCCTTCCGTTTGGAGCAGACACGCCGCCCCTGCCGCATGACCGTAGTGACGCGCCGCGCGGCGCTGGACGTGGCCGAACCGCGTGCGACCGCCGTCTGGGGAGCCATTCGGAGCATCGGCCAGGAGATCGCCGCGGACGTCGGCACGGAGGCGGCCATAGAATTTCGACTCGTGGATCTGGGGGACGCCGAGGATCTGCAGACGTTGGAGTGGCTCGGCGCACGCGACCTGCGTGAACGGGAGCTGGCGGTTCGCGGGAACCGCTTGTGGGCGCCGCGGCTCATCCATCTCCGGGAGCGGTCTCCACTCGTGCCGGCGGGCGACGAGGCAACTTACCGGCTGGCCTTGGACAATCCGGGCCAGATCGGCGGCCTGCAGATGAAGACGTACGACCCTGCGCCTCTGGGACCGCACGACGTGGAGATCGACGTGGCGGCGGCCGCGCTCAACTTCCGCGACGTCATGGTGACGTTGGGATTGCTGCCGGCGCTCTCCTACGAGCGTTCAGCCCTGGGACGCTCGGTGGGGATAGAGGCGAGTGGAGTCGTGCGCCGCGTCGGCGCCGGCGTGCGCACCTGCGGCGTCGGTGACGCCGTGGCCTTCACCCAGGGCGGCTGCATCACCAATCGAGCCGTGGTCAAGGATTACCTGGTGTTCGTCAAGCCTCCATCTCTGAGCATGGAGGAAGCCGCTTCGGTCCTTTCGGTCTACGTCACGGCCTACTATTCCCTGATGTATCTTGCACGCCTGCGCAAAGGCCAGCGCGTGTTGATCCACTCCGCCATGGGTGGCGTCGGCCAGGCGGCGATCGCCTTGGCGAAACACGCCGGGGCGGAAATCTACGCCACGGCCGGCAGCGGTGAAAAACGCGAACAACTGCGCGCGCTGGGCGTTCGCGAGGCGTTCGATTCTCACAGTTTCGACTGGTACGAAGGGGTGATGGCGGCCACCGGCCGCGAGGGAGTGGACGTGGTGCTGAACTCCCTGGCCGGGCGTCACATTGCCCTGTGCCTGGAGGCGTTGCGGCCGGGTGGCTGGCACTGTGAGATCGGCAAGGTGGACATCTACGCCGACAACTCTCTCAGCCTGAGCGTCTTCCGCAAGAACTTGCGCTTCGCGGCGATCGACATCGACCGCCTGATGAGCGATGACCCGGAGTTGGCACGTGAGCTTTCCCAGGATTGCATGAATCTGCTGGAGGAAGGAGCCGTGCCGCCACTGCCCACAACCTGCTTTTCCTTTGGGGACTATGCGGACGCGCTCCGCCTGATGACCACCGGCCAGCACACGGGGAAACTGGTCCTGCGAGCTCCGCAGGATCCTGGCGCCGAGGGCTTTCCGATTGTCGACCTGCGCCCGTATCTCGATCCTGAGGCGACCTATCTGGTGACCGGCGCACTCGGCGGATTCGGCCGGCTGTTGCTGCCCTACCTGGCGGCCGCTGGCGCGCGCCACGTCACCTTGATGGACCGCGATCCGCAACGCCGGCGCAGCGCCGACTGGGTCCGGAAGACCAGCGCCTTGTGGTACCTCACCGAGGAGGTGGAGATCGATATCGTCTCCGGTGACGTCGCCCGGGAGCCGGATGTCAGGCGATGTGTAGAACGGTTGAATCGACCGCTGAAGGGCGTGTTTCATCTCGCGGGCACATTGGACGACTGCCTGTTGGCCGACCTGACTCCCGAATCACTGGCCAGGGTATTCGCGCCGAAAGCGCGCGGCGCCCTCAATCTCCATAACGCGACGGCCGGCTGCCCGCTCGACCACTTCGTCATGTTCTCCTCCGTCGCTTCGACGTTCGGCAACCCGGGACAGATCAACTACAGTGCCGCCAACGGATTCTTGGACGGACTGGCCGCCAGCCGCCGCCGCGAAGGGCTGCCCGCGCTTTGCTACAACCTGGCCGCAGTGGCCGAGGCCGGCATGGCTTCGCGCAACCTGCAGGTACTGCGCATCACCCGGTCGTCGGGCATGCCCCCGGTGAGCGCCGATTTCTCCATCAGCAACCTCGATTACGCCATGCGGAGCATGAAGGACCGGGATCACCTCATCACCGCCGTCTTCTCCCGCCCGCCGTTGACGGTCGACTCGCCGGACTACATGCGCACCGGAAGGGTGCTCAGCAACCCGGACGCGTACTCCGTCGATGCCGGTGGCCAACTCACTCTGGACACGGTCGTGGCGCAGATCGCAGGCAAGGTGGCCGAGCTTTGCGGCCACGACGAGGGTGGTCCGGAGGAACCGTTGTCCAGCTTCGGACTCACATCGATCTCGGTCGCCGAGTTGGGAGCTTTCATCCGAATGCAGTTCAACTATCAGGTCAGCGCCCTGGAGCTGATGACCACGGCCTCCTCTCTCTCGCTGGCGCAGGACATCATCCATGGAAAGAAGGATGTCGAGGAGGATGAGACCGGGATGGAAACGGCCGGAGCCGAGGATGATTTCCTGGCTGCCCGCCAGCACGTCCGCCGTGCTCCCTCGGCTTTCGCCAGCCAACTGGCAGACCACTTTCCGCAAGCACATGACGTCGAACCGAGTTCCATGGCAGGACTGGCAATCCGCTGAATCCGGCAGAGCAGACCGGAATCCATACCCCTGAGGAACAAGCCGTGACTGAAATCTCCTCCACTGATACCAAAGTACCGCCGCTCGTTGGGACGCTGCCGCCGCAGTGTCAAAAGGACGTTGAGGTCATGCGCCGGTCCGTCCGTACCGCAGTCAGCCAGGAGCCGCCGGCCGACCCCGTGTCGCCGGGCAATTTTCGAGAGGTTTTGCTGACGGGGGCGACCGGCTTCATCGGCCGATTCTTTCTGTGCGACCTCCTGCAGCAGAATGACCGTCTCGTCGTGCACTGCCTCGTCCGGGCAGACGGCGAAGAGCATGGATTCGAACGCGTACGCACCGCCTTGCAGGAGGCAGACCTCTGGGAGGACACTTTCGCTCCGCGGATCCGCATTGTGGCCGGGGACATCGGCCAGGCCCGATTCGGCCTGAGCGCAGCCGACTTCAACGACTATTGTCAGCGAATCGACGCCGTCTATCATCTTGCGGCCGATATCAATCTATCTTCCTCCTACAAGGCCATCCGGGAACTCAATACGCTCAGCGTTGGCAATCTGATGGAACTCTGTGTGCGCAGGCGCTTCAAACACCTGTTCTACGCCTCGACCATGGGCGTGTTCCCACAGTATTTCTATTCCATCGCACGCGAATTCAAAGATCGCCCTATCGGCCACCAGATGCAGCCGGATCTCGCCACTATGAAGCGAGAGTTTCCGATTGGTTTGTTGGGCTACTCATGGAGCAAGCTGGCAGCCGAGCAGGCCCTTCTGTTTGCGCAGCAGGCCGGAATGCCATTGGCGATATTCCGGCTGCCGCATACCAATATTTCCAGTACGGGTTTCGTCCGGGCAAGCGACTTGGCTGTGAAGATATTTGCTGCTGCGCTGGAGGCCGAAACCATTCCGGAAGGGCTCACTTTTCGATCCGGCCACGAGGCGGTCGATACGCTGAGCCGAGTCTGCACGGCCATCTCCTTGAATCCCAAACGGTGTTTCACCATCTACCATTGTTGCAACCCGCAACTGGATTATTACGATCTCGAATTCGCCGATTTCGGGACCTATCTGCCCGAAGTTACCTACGAGTCGTTCAAACGCGCCTGCCAGGCAATGGAGAACTCAGCGCTTCACGGACAATGGGCGGTGCTCGATCATTTCGCGAAGTATTGGTTCAGCCAGGACAAACCGCAGTACAGGTTTCCCATTTCGGACCGTGCGCTCCGGGAGGACTGTCCGCACCCGATCAAATGGCCGGGTGTGCTGACCAAGCTTCGACACTCCTACCAGTGGGTCATGGACCACCAATGGCAATGGCCCCATCCCATATCACAGGGCCGCCTGGACTTCGGCGGTCTGATCTCACGGGCGGAGCGCTACGCCGAGGACAACGGAGTCCCTTTCGATCAGGCGTATCCCTCCTGGATGCGTCGAAACCTGGAGCAATTGGTTCGCGCTGTCAAGAATTCCGAGGTCAAACTGCTGGAGGACAAGCTTCCTGGACTTGTCTTCGACTTCAGCCGCCTCCTGCGGAATAACGCCGCGTTTGCCCGGGAACGGATGCAGTACCCGGAAATCAAAAGGGAGGAGATCACGCGTCCGATTTTCATCGTCGGGATCAACCGAACCGGCACGACCTACCTGCATCGCCTCATGGCGCGTGACCCGCGGTTCTGGTCGCTACGGGGCTACGAGTACGCCGCGCCGGTTCTGTCAAGGGAGGAATACGCCACGATCGGGGGTACGCCGGAGGACCCGCGGCGGGCGCGGGTCGAGGAAATGCTCGAGTCGTCCCGGGTCGTCGAAATCTTCAAAGGGGTTCACGACTTCAACATCGACGAACCGGCGGAGGATTTCCCGATCTTGAACATGGCCTTCGGAGCATGGACTTCTACCGTTCGATTTCACATCCCCGAATTCGGCCGCTGGCTGGCCGCCACCGGTTCACAACATGCCTACGCGTACCACCGCCGCATCATGCAGAGCTATAACTGGCAACGTCGGCAACGAAAGCCTCGTCACCAAGGTCAATGGCTGTTCAAGATGCCCTTTCACCTCATGGAGTTGGAGACCCTGGCCGAAACCTATCCCGACGCCCTGTTCATCCAGACCCATCGGAGCCCCAGCGAATTCATGGGGTCCTGGAACAGCTTCGTGGAAAAGGCGCGCTCGCTATCCGTCCACCCGCAGCCACGGGAAGTCCTAGGCACCGAGTTGCTGGACTTCATGAGCCGCATGATGGAGCGAGCCGTGCATTTCCGGGAAACCCATCCCGAACTGGAACACCGGTGGATGGACGTGAACTACGTCGATCTGGTGGAGGATCCACTGGCCGTGGTGCACGGTATCTATGAGCGGTTCAATTGGCCGCTCAAGCGGTCGGTCCTGAATACCATGGACGATTGGCTGTTCCAGCAAGCGCAGCGTCGCCGCAAGCAGCCGAAACACCGCTATGATCTGGCGGACTACGGCTTGACGGCCGAGGAGGTCAAGGCTGCATTTGCGGGTTATCGCGACTTTCTGAACCGTAGGAGCATTCGCAAACCCGATGTGTGATCTGGTGCCATAAGCGCCGTTCCGTGGCGTTTCAAATCACTTCGGTGCGACCGGCATCGTTGCCGCTAATCCGTCTTTGCGATGACCTCGTCCAGAGCTTGCTCGGCCGAGTTGAACATTTCCTCAAGAATCTTTTGGCGCCGGGTTCTCAAACGCTCGACGAAACGCCACAGGGAATTCGTAATCCCGGCGATCGCCGCCTCCCGTGCCTGGAGGGAGAGGGTTCGGTCGTTCTTGTATTCGTATTTCTCGATCGTGAAATTGGCAATGTCCCGAATGTTCTCTCCGACGATGTCGAAGTTGATCGCGCGCTTTATCGGGATGGTGCTGGCTGCCTGAGTTGCCGCCCGGTCGCTTTCGAAGCCTGTCACCCCCGTGATGGCTTCAATTGCGGCGCTTTGAGATTCGTGAAGCGGGATAATCTGATCAAAGCCGCTCACAGTGACGATATCGCGGATCGAGCGGGAGAGGTTGCAGATGCCGAAGGCCTTTCCCGGCTGGTTGAACTTCTTGGCAACGACCAGGCAGACGCGAAGTCCTGCGCTGCTGATGTAGCCCAATTGCGCAAAGTCCAGAATCATGGCGCCCTCGTCGGCATCGATTCCAGACTCCAAGATGTTCTGGCATTCGAGGTAATTGCTTCCGTCGATGCGTCCGACAGGCATCGCAATCAGAATTCCTGATCTCCGGCTCCATTTGACTAGTGGTGGCATATTTTTCTCCTTTCGGATTTGAATTGGATGACGTGCCAGGTTGGCTTTTCTGTCCGTAAAACGGACAGTTTTCGATCGCCTGCGAGCGGTAGGATGCGACCATCGCCGGGGAGTTGAAAGACGTTCGAGAAGAGGGGCTCCACGGCTGGCGGGAGGGGAACTTTTCTGCGGGGTGATTCAATGTTTCGGTAGAGACGGCCGATCGGTTTCCCGGATGTCGGTTCAGACTTTCCGACCACCATGAGCCAGTTCCTGGCGCTAAGCGTCCGGCGCAACGCCCACACTGAAGTATCGGCGAGAAACAGCCACATAGTAGCATCTTCCCCGATCGACTCATACCGGCATCGAGCCGGGCGCGAAACGGAATCCGCAGCGCTTGTCTGCCATTTCCGGTTCTGATATCGAATGGAATAGCGGCACGGCAATGATTTCCATCGACGTGCCGCGGATGACCGAGTCGCCGGGGTGTTGGACAGAGTGGAACCCAGTTGTCTCGACACCGGAAGCCACCGTCACAACCGATTGAACCTTCCTGGTGACGGCGTCTCCGACCCCGAAGACGCCCTGACCGTTTGCGTACCGCCGGGCGCCGCGGTCTTCTTCGACCGTCGGCTCTGGCACTCGGGAAGTCCCAACGATTCGGACCGGACCCGGAGAGTCCTGTTCTACGGTTACAGCTATCGCTGGCTGAGACCGCGGGACGACATGACCGTCGATCACCTGATGGACCGCTGTGACCCGATTCGGCAACAACTCCTCGGCGCCAGCACCGGCGGCATGGGCTACACCTCGCCGGGACCCGAGGACGTTCCTCTCAAGGCCTGGATGGAACGGCATTTACCGCCAGAAGACGTGCCCGCGTAGTTGTTTCCGGTGTAAACCTTCGCCTTCGGCTGCTGGCGAAGGTCGTAGCGAAACGGTATATTGTCTGCCAAAGTATCGGCGGCGACGCTAGTGCCCGAACATTGCGACCCGTCGTCCTGCTTGAAACTACGGGATCTTTTCCGCGGGGAGAGTCCATGTTGCAAGATCGTCGAACATTCCTGAGGGCCGCCGGGGTGAGCATGACCCTCCCCTGGTTGGAGTCGATTCCTGGCGTCGTGGCCGCGCCGGTGGGAGACGTTGCGGCCGGGCCCCCGATTCGCTTCGTGGCAACCTTCTTTCCCCTGGGTGTCAACACCCATGAGTGGGGCGCCTCCGGCGAAGGCTCGACCCTTGCCCTGAAGCCGACTCTGGAACCGCTCCGGCCGATCCAGCACAAGGTCAACATCCTGCAGGACCTGTCCCATCCCCACTTGAAAAAGCTGCGGGGACACGCCGGGAAGGTGGCCTCCCTGTACACCGGCGAGCCGGGCGGACGGGACCACAGCCGTGCCGGGACCTCCATCGACCAGCACATCGCCAACCGGATCGGGCACCAGACCGAGTTCCCGTCTCTGGCGCTGGGCATTGCGCCCTCCCGAAACCGCCGCGGGTTCTACGACTCCGCCGTCTCCTGGGTCAGTCCCGACAAGCCCTTGGCCAAGGAGATCGATCCGGCCATGACCTTTGACGCCCTCTTCGGCGACAAGTCGTGGTTGCGGCGGGACCGGAGCGTTCTGGACCTGGTCCTGGATCAGGCCAAGACTCTGGAGCGGCGTCTGAGCGCTCAGGACAGCCAAACCCTGTCGGAGTATTTCCAGGGCGTTCGCGAGTTGGAGCAGCGCATCGCCCGACTCGACCGGGACAAGGCCGATTGGCAGCGCCAGCAGCAGTCTGAAGCCGGCTCCATTTCCCGGCGCTTCCATCCCGAAGATCCCCGAGGGGCAGGGGAGACCCCCGACTTCGCTCTCTATCAGCCGGAGAGCTTCCGCGAGCACACCCGGCTCATGTTGGACCTCATGGTGTTGGCGCTGCGGATGGACAAGACCCGGGTGGTCAGCTTCATGTTCGACAGCTACGGACCGAAGTACAGCGACTTCAGCTTCATCCCCGGAGTGCGGGGAGAGTGGCACGCCCTGAGCCACCACAAGGAGACCCCCAGTTCGCTGCACCAGTATCACCTCATCAACCGCTGGCACGTCTCCGAATACACTTATCTGCTCCAGAAGATGGACGAGGTGAAGGAAGGGGAGGGTACCCTGCTGGATCATTCCATGGTCATGATCGGCTCCGGCATGTGGGACGGAAACCGCCACACCTGTGACCAGTACCCGATCCTGTTGGCCGGCAGCGCGGGCGGCCGGATCAAGACCGGCCGAGCCATCGATTTCCAGGATGGATCCATGTCTCAGCTCTTTCTGTCCCTGGCCGAGAACATGGGAGCGCCCATGGGCCGGTTCAAGGAAGCCACCGAGTCACTCGGGTCCACGCTTTCCGGTTGAGGAGGCCGTCATGACGTCCGCTCCCGGACGTTGCTCGTCCCGCATCCGAACTTTTGGATTCCTATGGGCTCTGCTCATGGCTGCCGCCTGGTCAGGTGTGCTGGGCCGTCCGGCCCCGCCGCCCGGCGACTGGGATGCCAAGATCCGGCCCCTTCTGAGCCGTTACTGCCAGAGCTGCCACGGCGGGCAGAATCCGCAGGGCGGTCTGCGACTGGACCGGTTCGAAAACGCCCTTCGAGGCAGCGACAGCGGCCGCGTGATGATTGCCGGAAATTCGGCTGGAAGCCGTCTGATCCGGCGTCTCAGCCTGCCTCCGGACCATCCTGAGACCATGCCTCCCAAGGGTCTTCCCCGGCCCACCGAGGAGCAGGTCGCCATGCTGGCCGACTGGATCGACCGGGCGTCCTCGTGGCCGGAACCGGCGGACCTTACGGCCGAGAAGGCCTCCGAGCCGGCCATTCCCTACACCGAGCTCCAGGGACCTGCCTCCGAGTTGAAGTTTGCGGAGCACATCCACCCCTTCCTGAAGCACTACTGCTACGGCTGTCACGACAACGCGACGCGGGAAGGGGGGCTCGACCTGCAGGAGAGCGTCGAGAAACGGTTCGATGACGAACTACGGAAATGGCACAAGACCTGGGGCGGTGTGGCGCGAGCCATCACTACCGGATCCATGCCCCATCCCGCCCAGAAGCACCAGCCGTCGGAACAGGAGCGGGTGCTCTTCGCCATGTGGTACGAACGGGCGCTGGAAGAGCGGGTGACCCCCGAATCTTCCCGGGCCAGCAATGCCCGGTTGCGGCAGTTGACCCCGTTCGAGTACGACAACACGGTTCGCGACTTGACCGGACTCGACCTGGACCTGAGCCGTCTCACCCAACCGGGGGGCGTGGCCAGCGACGGTGGCTTCGCGAATCGGGGTCATGAGATGCAGCTGTCGCCCACGAAGCTGTCACGGTACATGCAGGCGGGTGACCGGATCGCCTCCCACGCCTTCCTGGACCCGGACCAGGGACTGCGATTCGGGCCGCCGGGTTCGTTTGCAGCTCCCGATCCGTTGCCGGCAAATGCTTGGCGCACCCGGGCCTTGCACCATCTGCTGACTTTTGCCGAACGTGCCTACCGCCGGCCGTTGAGGGAGCTGGAAGTCAGAGGCCTGACCGCTTTTCTGGACAACCGCGTCCGGGAGGGGATGGACCGCCAGACGGCCGTCCGCAAGGTGGTGCAGGGCATTCTGGCATCGCCTCAGTTCGTCTACCTGGCCGAAGAGCATGGCTGGGAGAGGAAGCGGATCAACTGGAGCGACAAGAAGCGGAAGCCCTCCAAGGCTACCGGGCCGCTTGGGCACCACGCGGTGGCGTCGCGTCTCTCCTACCTCCTCTGGTCGGGACCGCCTGACTGGGAGTTGTTCCGGCTGGCTCTGGAGGAACGGCTTCACGATCCGAAGATCTTGGAGAACCAGGTGAAGCGAATGCTGCGTGATCCCCGGGCCGCGGCTCTGGCCACCCAGTTCGTGGGTCAGTGGCTCAAGTTCAACAAGGTCAGGGACCATCTGAACGTCTCGCGGAAGCAGTTCCCCAGCTTTTCCGAGTCGCTTCAGGGGGCCATGCATGGGGAGATCCGCAGTTTCGTCGAGGAGATCATTCGACAGGACCTCAGCATCTTGAATCTCCTGGATTCGGACTTCACCTACGTCAACGGAGAACTCGCCGACTTCTACGGCATGAAGGGGATCGAAGGCGACGCTTTCCGGAAGGTTTCGCTTTCCGAAAGCGATGGGCGCGGCGGCCTGCTGGGCATGGCGGGCATTCTGAGTCTCACCTCCCACCCGAATCGCCGCAGCGCCATCGAGCGCGGCGCCTACATCCTGGATGAGATCCTGGGGACACCCACGCTGCCGCCGCCGGTGGAGACGGGCGAGCTGGAGGACTCCCGGGACGGAGACGGGTCCGAGTTGAGCCTGCGCGAGATGATGGAAAGGCACCGCCAGGATACGCGTTGCGCCGGTTGTCACAGCCGCATCGATCCCCTGGGCCTGGCGCTGGAGGAGTTCGACGCCATCGGGCGCCGGCGCCAGGAGCCGGTGTCGGACCCGGAGCCGTTGCCGGACGGCACCCTGGTGCGGGGCCTGCAGGATCTGAAGCGCTACCTGCTCCAGGAACATCGGAGGCGGACCTTCGTCCGGAACTTTGCCGAGAATCTGGTCGTATACGCTCTGACGCGGGAGCTTCAGTCCGGCGACTTCTACACGGTGCTTTCGGTTCGTCGCGCTCTGGAAGAGAACGACTACCGAATCTCGGCTGCTGTCGCTGCAGTCGCCACCAGCGACGTCTTCTTGCGGCGGTCGGAGGAATAGGCGGGAGTTCGAGGGCGCATTGCCGGCGCCGGCACGGCGCGGCGGAACGTGGGAGAGGACATGGTCTTTTGGGATTATTCCAGCAAGCTCAAGATACCGAAACCGGAAGCTGCGCTGGCCGGCCGGAATGACTGCATGCCGGTTCCTGCGCGGCATTTTGTCCTGGGCAGTCCCTTGTCCCCCCCGTTTCCGGAGGGGATGGAAACGGCGCTCTTCGGACTGGGATGCTTCTGGGGTGCGGAACGGAAATTCTGGGAGGCTTCCGGCGTTTACTCGACATCGGTCGGCTATGCCGGTGGATCCACGCCCAACCCGACCTACCAGGAAGTGTGCAGTGGTTTGACGGGGCACAACGAAGTGGTCCAAGTAGTCTTCGATCCCACGCGGACGGGCTACGGAGAGATGCTCCGGATCTTTTGGGAGAACCACGATCCGACCCAGGGCATGCGCCAGGGCAACGACGTGGGGACCCAGTACCGTTCCGGCATCTACACCGGGTCCGATCTTCAGAATGACTTGGCGGTAGCCTCGAGGGACGCGTTCCAGCCGGAACTGAGCGCGGCCGGATACGGCCGGGTCACCACCGAGATTCTGCCCGCTCCCGATTATTTCTACGCCGAGGACTACCACCAGCAGTACTTGGCCAAGAACCCTGCCGGCTACTGCGGTCTGGGCGGGACGGGGGTCCGTTGTCCCGAAGCGGTGGAGCGGGTCTGAGGAGGGGCGATTTCCAATCGCCCGCAGGTGAGGCGACTCCTGGTCGCCCGTTCTTCAACGCCAAATCGTCGCTCCGGAGTTCGGCGGTTGGAAACCGCCGTTCCGATCCTTATCCGATGTTCGCCCGGTAGTCGTCCAGCAACGTGGCGGCGGCAGTCCGGATGAATCCCAGCTCCGACTCGGCTTCGAAGAAGGTAGCTCCCTTGCGGGCCCACTCGCCTGCGGCGGCGCCGCTCGACGGAGTGGTGCCGAAGGCCACGCCGTACTTCTTGCAGAGCGCCAGCACTTTTTCCATGGGACCCCGCACCGCGGGGTGATCGTAGTCGCCCGGATGTCCGAACTCGATGGAAGTATCTCCCGGGCCCACGTAACACATGTCGACGCCGGGCAGGCTCAGGATCTCCTCCGCGTTCTGGTATCCGCGGACCGTTTCCAGATGCACCACCACAGCAGTCTCCTGGTCCTGCTCGTCCATCCAGCCCTGCCAGTCGGTGATGTGCCGGTAGTCACTGTTGCCCCATCCTGGCGCCACGGCCCGGGTTCCCGCCGGCGGGAACTTCAAATAACTCAGGAGTCTCAGGACCTGCTCCCGGGTCTCGGTGCGGGGCAACTGGATGCCCACCACTCCCGCCTCCAGCAGCTTCGAAACTTCCTGGCGCTCCAACTGGGGGGTCTTGGCAATGACCGGGAGGCCGTTGTCCCGGGCTGAGAGAATGGTGTTCGCCAGATCCTGCAGTCCGAAGAGGCTGTGCTCGTACTCGATGTAGACGAAATCGAATCCCGCGTGCTGGAACAGCTTGATGAGGGAAGGGTGGGCATACGCCTCCAGCATGGGGCCGATCAGCACCTCCCCTCGCTTGAGCCGGGCCTTGAGGTGCCGCCCCGGCCCTCCCTCCGGGTACCAGGGGTTGTCGATTCCGATGCTGGTCTTGTGATGTTCGAGCATGGGGTCTCTTTCCGATGTGAATCAAGTGGTCCAGTTTTCGATCTTGAGTCCGGAAACTCTGGAGAAATGTTTCCGGTTGTTGGTCACCAGAACACAGCCGATGCTGAGAGCGTGCGCGGCGATCATGGTGTCATTGCCGCCGATGGGCGTTCCGATTCTGTACAACTCGGCTTGGAGCGTTCCGAACGCCTCCGCTGCCTTTGCGTCCCACGCCATGATGCGGTTCAGCCGATCGCAGAACAGCCGGATGGCTCGTTTGTAACTCTTGGCATGTTGAGACCTCTCTGCACCTAGTCGCAACTCAGCATAGGTGATGGCGGAAATGGATATTTCCGCACCCGAATGAGCTTTTGCCTGAAGGGTCGCCAGCAGTTGCGGATCTCTCCTGCGAATCACGTAGCTGCAGATATCGGTATCCAGCATATACCGCATCAAAACGTGACTCGTTGGGCATCCATCAACTCCGGTCTGGACTCCATAAAATCGTCACCCACGATCGGAGCTTCCTCGGCGTAGGATTTCCAACTTTTGCGAGCAGGCAACAAGATCAGGGCTTCTCCGTCCTTACGGACGATCACTTCATCGACGCCCTCGAAACGAAACGCTTTGGGGATCCGTACGGCTTGACTGCGACCATTGACAAACAGCTTGGCAGTAGTTTCCATATCGGCACTCCGACTCAGACCAGAACCGACTTAATGCGACTATTGTATATCACGGGCATATGCCACGCGGCAAGTGAAACGTCCCAATGAAGCGACGCAGAATCGGACTCTCGCCGCCGACTGCTATACTGGCGCCTCCCGCAACGGCACCGAATCCAATCGGGAGAGGACTCCATGAATCGGAGGGAAGCGCTTCAAGCCGGCGCGGCTTCCTTGGTCCTGCCGGCGCTGGCCCCTCACGCGTCCGCCCACACCGCCGGTGGACCTTCCGGGAGCCGTGTCCGAACGGCAATCCAGAAGGTCTGCGCCTGGCCCAATCTCAAGCGGCTGGAGGACGGAACCCTGGTGGCTTTCCTCTACAACCAACCCTGTCACGGGCTCTGGGAGGGGGACCTGGACTGCTGGGCCAGCGAGGATGAAGGCCGCACGTGGCGCTTCCGCGGCCGGCCGGCCGAACATGAGCCCACCACGGCCCGCATGAACTGCGCGGCCGGTTTCGCCGCCAACGGTGATCTGGTGGTCCTGTGCAGCGGCTGGGCGGACCGGGCGCCCAAGGGTATTCTGAGCGGTCCGCACCGGCGAGTGGTCCGGGCCTGGGTCTGCCGCTCGACCGACGGCGGACACACGTGGGATGTGAGGCGGGACTTTCCCGCGCCTCCCGATTCGCCGGCCGGACGAGGCAATGAATTCATCGCGTTCGGCAATATTCGCGTCGCCGAAGACGGATCCCTGTGCGCGCCGGTCTACCTTCGGCGGGAGGAGCTGCGGGAATCCTATCTGCTGCGAAGCCGGGACGACGGATGGACCTGGGGAGATCCGGTTCCCTTGAATCCAGGCGGGAACGAAGCCGATATCCTGCATCTCGGAGGTGGCCGCTGGTTGGCCGCGTCGCGGGAGTTCAAGGAGAGGCGCGACGTGCACCTGGAGCTGTTCGTCTCCGACGACGATGCTCGAACCTGGCAGCGGAAGATGCCACTGAGCCTGCCCATGCAGGTGACGGGCAACCTGGCGGCACTGTCGGACGGCCTCATTCTCCTCAGCTACGGGAACCGCTGTTGGAACAACTTCGGCGTGGACGTCCGGCTCAGCGAGGACCAGGGAGAATCCTGGAGTCCCCCCATCCGCATCGCCGATTGTCCCCGGGCCGACTGCGGGTATCCCAGCAGCGTGCAACTGGCCGATGGCCGGTCCGTCACCGCCTTCTACACCCAGGTCTCGGAAGATTTTCACTACGAGATGCGCGTGGCCACGTGGCGTCCCGGGAGGTACACGGCGTCCGGCCGGCCGCGCTCGTAGGAAAGTCAAATGCCCCGGGGGTAGCCGGCAGGCTGATCCTCGCTCGAAAAGATCCTCTGCTTCAGACCAGGAACTTCTCCATCACCTTTCCGTGGATGTCGGTCAGCCGGTGATGGCGGCCCTGGAACTTGAAGGTGAGGCGGGTGTGGTCGATGCCCAGGGCATGCAGGACCGTGGCCTGGAAGTCGTGGACGTGCACCGGGTCCCGGACCACGTTGTAGCCGAAGTCGTCGGTCTCCCCGTAGGTGGTGCCGGCTTTCATACCGCCGCCCGCCATCCACATGGTGAAGCACCGGGGGTGGTGGTCGCGGCCGTAATTGTCTTCGGTGAGCTGGCCCTGGCAGTAGACCGTCCTTCCGAACTCGCCGCCCCAGATCACCAGAGTCTCGTTCAGCAGGCCCCGTTGCTTCAGGTCCGTCACCAGCGCCGCGGTGGCCTGGTCGGTAGCCGTACACTGTTCCCGGATGGCGCTGGGGAGATTGAGGTGCTGGTCCCAGCCCCGGTGGAAGAGCTGCACGAAGCGGACCCCCTTCTCGCTGAGGCGCCGGGCCAGCAGGCAGTTGGCGGCATAGGTTCCAGGGATCCTGGAGTCGGGACCGTAGAGGTCGAAGGTGCGCTCCGGTTCCTGGGAAAGGTCGGTCAACTCGGGGACCGAAGCCTGCATCCGGAAGGCCATCTCGTATTGGGAGATCCGGGCGGCGATCTCGGGGTCCCCCGAAGAGTCCATACGAATTCGGTTCAGGTCTCCGATTCCGTCCATCATGCGGCGCCGGGTCGCCATGTTGATCCCCGGAGGGTTGGAGAGATAGAGCACGGGATCGCCGCCGCCCCGGAACTTCACGCCCTGGTGGCTGGAGGGGAGGAAAGCGCTTCCCCACATCCGGGACATGATGGGTTGCATGGCCCGAATCTCCCCCTTGGAGACCAGGACCACGAAGCTGGGCAGGCTGTCGTTCTCGCTTCCCAGGCCGTAGCTCAGCCAGGCGCCCATGCCGGGCCGGCCCGGCTGCTGGCTTCCGGTCTGAATGAAGGTCATGGCCGGATCGTGATTGATGGCATCCGTGTGCACTGTCTTCACCATCAACAGCTCGTCGACGATCCGGGCCGTATGAGGCATCAGTTCGCTGACCCAGGCCCCGGACTGGCCGTGTTGCTCGAACTTGAAGAGGGAAGGGACGACCGGGAGTTGGGCCTGCTTCGAAGTCATGCCCGTGATGCGCTGGCCCATGCGGATGGAGGCGGGGAGATCGGTGCCTCTCAGCTCTTGGAGCCGGGGCTTGTAGTCGAACAGGTCCAGCTGGGACGGCCCGCCCGACTGAAAAAGGAAGATGACTCGCTTGGCGCGAGGAGCGAAGTGGGGGAGACTGGGCAGGCCCCTTTTGCGGGCTCCCCCGTCCACGGAACCGGCGGTCAGCTCGGGAGTCAGCAGCGAGGCCAGAGCCGCCGTCCCCACACCGAGAGTGGTTCGAGAGAAGAAATGGCGCCGAGTCCACTCCGGATGGAGGGTTTGATTCAAGTTCACTGGCCGCTTCCTGGCGAAGGCATGGAACGATCTGCTCGAATCGAGTCTATTCCGGGCCGGGCATCCTGGTCAATGCGCCGGGAGGGGGCATAGAAGGGGGGACATCTTGTCCCCCACGTTCCCCGGAGCCGGGGGTTACAAACCCCCGCTAGCTCGCATTTCTCGTCAGCGAGCGCGCGCCCGGCGCAGTCGGTCCCGGAGAACCCTTTGGGAAATTCGCGCAAATGTTCAAAAATAGATCCTTTTTCATCATACGCATAGCGACCTGATGAGATATTCGGGCTAGAGCCGGATCGGGATCAGGAGCATAGCGATCAGGCTGAAAAAGAAGCAGGCTAGACCGACGAGAGAGGAATAGCCCACCACGTCCCCGAACCGCATCCGCGTCAATGACAATATCGGTATCGCCCAGAATGGCTGGATAAAGTTCGTGGTGGAGTCGCCGTAGGCATAGGAAAGCAGGATCGTGGTCACCGAAACTCCGAGTTCCTCGCCGGCGGGGATCAGGAATGGGGCCTCGATCATCCACTTGGAACCTCCCGAGGGAACGAAGAGATTCATGAAGCCCGAGTAGGCGTAGACCACGATCGGATAGGTGCCCGCGGATGCCAACTTGGCGAACAACCCGCCCAGCCAGGCGCCTAACGCGGTGTTGTTCATTACACCGAAGATGCCGGCATAGAAGGGGAACTGCAGGATGATTCCCCAGGTCGCGGCCGCACCTTTGCGGCAGGCCCGGATGAAGGAATCGGGGCGGCCATGAAGCAGCAGGGCCGCACCCAGAAAAAGCATGTTGTAGCCGTTGATGGTCCAGGCCGTTCCGAAGCCGCGAATCACTAGCGTGTGGCCCAGGGGATAAAGGATCAGGACCACGGCCAGCGCAATCCAGCCGCGGAAACGTTCCAGAGCGCCGGCCGGTGTCGAGATCCTTTCCGGAAGGACCGGCGGTCGAGGCAGGATAGCTTCCACCTGCTCCATAGAGAGCGTGATCCGATCTCGTCCGGGGTGCAGCAGAAGGAGGGTGGCCAGCCCGACGGCGGCGATTCCGACGGTATAGATCAGGTTGAAGGGATTGAACAGTGTCCCGGTGACCGGGAGCAGCTGGTCGACCACCGGCTGTCCCGTGGCCGGTTCCAGGAGGGGGTTCCCCGGAGTGGCCATGATGAGGGGCGCGGAAGCGGACAGCCCGCAGTGCCATACGGTCCCCATCCCCAGGTAGGCGCCGACGATGAGAATCCGGATGTCCGCCTTTGGATTGTGGCGGCAGATGAAGGGAATGAAGAGGGCGCCGCCGACAATGCAGAAGGCCCAGTTGAGGTATCCGGTGACCAGCGAGAACAGGCCAGCCAGGAGCACCGCCTGAAGTGGCCGCTCGGAGTCGGGAATCCGGGCGATGCGATCCAGCAGCCGGTAGACCGGCCGCGACGACACGCAGGCGTGGGAGGCCACCATGGCGATGGCGAATTGCATCGCCAACTCCAGCAGGGTCCACATGCCAGACCCCCAGGCCAGGACCGCCGCCTCCAAGCCGACGCCGGCGCCGGCCACGGCCAGCAGCAGGGCTGCAGCTGTCAAAAACATGCAGATGACCCAGGAATCGGGCACCCAGCGCTCCGTGAAGCGGGAAAGCGAAACGCCGAGATGTCGAAACCACTCGATCATCGGCTGAAGTCTTATCGCCCTTGCTGGGATCCGGCGCCGCGGGCCATAGCGGTAGGTCAGGGGTTCCCGGCGGGCGCCGGCCGGCGTTCCCGGTACCAGTTTGCGGTCCGGGTCAACTCGGCCTGGAAGTCGTTGGTCGGATTGAAATCCAGCTCAGCCCGCGCCTGCGAGATGTCGGCCTGAGTGTGTGCCACGTCGGCGGTGCGGGGCGGCCGGCGTTCGAGCGGGAGCTTCCTGCCGCTGATCTGCTCCAAGGCCTGCTGGAGTTCGAGCAGGGAGTGGGCCTGCCCCTGTCCGATGTTCAGCACTTCAGCCGAAAAACCACCGGTCCGCACCGCGGCGGCGAGGTTCGCCTGCACCACGTTGTCGATGAAGCAGAAGTCCCGCGTCTGCGTGCCGTCCCCTTCCAGATAGGGCTGGTACGAAGGATCCACGTACAGGTGATGGAGCCATGCCGGCAATACCGTGGAATAGGCGCCGCCGAAACGGGCCCCGGGTCCGAAAACGTTGAAGTAGCGCAGGCTCACCACATCCAGACCGTAAAGGCGATGGAACATCCGGCACCACTGTTCCCCTTGCAGCTTGGTCAGGGCGTACGGCGACTGGGGATGACAGGGCTGCGTCTCGGGCGTGGGCAGGGTATCGGCGCCGCCGTACACGGAGCTGCTGCTGGCGAAGACCAACCGGCTCTCTCCCACGAGACCAGCCTTCAGCATCGCGTTCAGCACCGAGATGGTCCCGGTCAGGTTGGGAGTCGCGCTCCTCAGGGGTTCCTGGACGGAATAGGAGACCCGCGGCACGGCCGCCAAATGGATCACTGCAGCGGGCCTGGTTTCCCGGAACAGGCGGCGGAGCCACTCCGTGTCAGTCACACAGCGGACGTGGTACCGGACCCCGTCCATCGGGCGCCGGGACGAACCCTCCGAAAGGTCGTCGACGCCGATGACCTGATGGCCCAGGTCGATCAACCTGCGGCAGGTGTTCTGGCCGATGAAGCCGTTGCTTCCGGTGACGACCAGCTTCATTTCTTCGTGCCTCTCCTGACCGTTCTCGCGTTAGACCGAGAGGTACACGTCGACCTGCGGCGGCTGATCACGATTCTCCCTCTTCCATCACCGGCGCCCAAATCAAGGGACCGTAAATGTAACCGCAACGAGTTCTTAAGATAGCAGAGTCGACGGACTCAAATCGGCACGGTGTCCGAGGTTGGACCATTTCGTGTGGCGGCAGGGAAATTCAACGGCCGGAAAGGTACGGCCGGAGCCGAGGGGCGATGTCGTCGCTGAACCAAGCGGCGCCGGAAGGGGAGAAATGGTTCAACACCAACGCCGGATTCGAGAGGAGTTCCGCCAAGGCTCCCGAGGGGACCCACAAACGGGAAATCACCTCATCCGGCCGGCGAAACTGCTTCTAATGAATCTGGGAATCAGGAAGTGTTCAGGCGCAGCGGGGATCGTCCTTGGCCCAGCGTTGAAACTTGGGATTTTCAACCTGGGCCAGATGATCTCGGGCTTGTCGCCAACTCTCGGCCCAGACTCCCGGATCCCGGAGCTCCGACTCGGGATTGGAACGGCTCCGCGCCACGAAACCCGGAAACCAGGGACGCCCGGTCGCCTGTCCGATGGGGTTGTATCGCAGATCGAAGCTGCACCGCAGTTCATCGCTTCGATTGGGCAGGGAGCTGTGCATGGTCAGCTTGTGCATGAAGAGGACGTCGCCGGCCTTCATGGGTAGAGCGATGGCGCCGGCGCCGATGAGCCGTTCGGGAATCTGGAACTTTCCCGGCGTCACGCAGTGCAGGGACAGACCCCGTTTGTGACTGCCCGGCACCGCCAGCAGACAGCCGTTCTTCTTGGTGGCGTCGGTGACGGGAATCCAGACCGTCAGCATCTTGGTGGAGTCGGCGTCCGGCGTCACCACGCCCTGGTCCTGATGCCAGAAGGTGCGGGCGACCAGAGCGTTCGCCAGAACGTCCTCCGACAGCAGGCGCTGGGGCGGCTTGATGCGGATGTGCTGGACCGGGTTCGAATAGATCTCGGGACCGATGAAGCTCTCGACGGCATCCAGGAGTCGAGGGTTTCTGAGAAGGTGGAACACCTCGGGCGGATGATGAATCGGGGTGTCGGGGTCGATCCCGCTCTGGGGTAGCGAGATCTCCATCCTCTGGAAGAAGGCACCGCGGGTCTCGCTGACCACCGACGCCAGACGCGGTCCGAACGAAAGGTCTTCGTAGGTCCTGGAGAGGACCCCTTCTTCCACCAGTTGACGGCTCAGATCGTCCAGCAGCCGCTTGTAGTGGTCCAGGATGGGCTGGAGATCACGCTCCCGGTCCAGGATGCCTTCCAGCACCACATATCCTTGCTCCTCGAATTGCCGCATGAAACCGTAGCACGCTTCAGTCATGGCCGACTCCTGCTATCGTGGTTCAAATCGCGTGCCGCCCGGTACGCCGGTGCCCAAGCCGCACGCTTGCTGGACAATAGCAATAGATTCTTCAGAATACGCCTCCCCAGCGGTCCGTGGCAAGATCAGGACCGGCGGGGACTCTTCTTGCAATGGACCCGCGCTGCCGGTCCGTCCTTGACGGGGCCCGGCACGCTTCCTACGATGGGGCCCCGGTCCGGTCCGGCGGCGAAAATCTCTGCCGGGATCACTAACGTTGAGTTGAGAAAACCATGTTTCTGAAAATACTCTCCCACCCCGTCTTCGTGAACCTGAACTTCCACATGCCCATGATCGTCGATCTGCGTCATCCTCTCATCATGCTGAGCGGCGAGAACGGCTCGGGGAAGTCGACGTTGCTTCATTCCATCTACCATGCGCTCATGGGCGAGAGGTTGCAGAATTATTCGTATCGTCTCGAAACCCGGGACGTGGAGGTCAAGGAGGTTCGCCTCTTCGACGCCGAACAACACAACCCCCGCAATCAGTTGCACCTCTTCAAGGACGAGCCGCAGATGCTGGAGTTCCTGCATGTCGCCAGCCACGGCCAGATCATGCTTTCGCTGTTCAGCGACTCGTTTCCCAAGTTGCCGGACGGGACGGTGCTGCTGCTGGACGAGCCGGAAATGGCCCTGTCCCAGTCGAACCAGCGCCGGGTGCTAAAAATGCTCATGGAGCTGGTGGATCAGAAGAACATGCGCATCGTCACGGCGACCCATTCGCCGGTTCTGCTGGAGTCTCCGCACACGTACGTCATCGATCTGGACCAGGCTGTGAACCGCAACGTCCTCCCCAGCGATCTTCCCGCGCCGGGTCAGAGCACCATCAACTGAAGCTCCGTCCCGGATTCGCCGGAACCGGCGCCCCGGAGCCCGTGGAGTGGAAAGATGGAAGTCATCCTGCGAGATGTGGGAAATGTCCTCACCCGGACCACCGGATTCCTCAAGACCGTTACGTCCCATTCGCTCCAGCCCTATCGAGGCTGCACCTTCGGCAACTCTCTCTGCGGCGTCGGTTGCTACGTCCGGCACAATCCGTATGTGACCCGTGGACGCTCCTGGGGAAGTTTTCTGGAGGTCCGCGAAAACGCCGCGGCGTCCTACCGGCGTCACTGGAGGCGGGAAAGGAACTGGGCCCGGCGCCGCCTGGGGCGGTTCGGAGTCTTCCTGTCCAGTTCCACCGAGCCATTTCTGCCCCAGGAGTTCCGCTACCGGGTCACGGGCAACGTTCTGGAGGCCATGTTGGAGCAGCCGCCCGACCTGTTGGTGCTCCAGACCCACTCCCACCGGGTGACGGAATACGCGGGCCTCTGTCTGGAGCTCTCACGGCGCTGCCGGCTTCGGATCCATATTTCCATCGAAAGCGATCTCGACGCCGTCCCGGGCCTGCCCGGCCACGCCAGTTCCGTCGACCGCCGTTTCGAGGCGGCTTCAAGGCTCCGGCAGCTCGGTCTTTTCACTGTGATCACGGTCTCTCCGTTGCTCCCGATCCGGGATCCCGAGCGCTTTTTCCACCGAGTCGCAGACGCGGCGGACCGGGTCGTGATCGACCATTTCATCGAGGGAGATGGAACCCCCGACGGGTCACGGACTCTGAAGACGGCGTTGCCGCAAGCCATGAAACAGGTCGATGAGCGATCCATCGGTCTGGCCTACCGGGAACGAATGGTCCAGGAAGCTCAGGACATCCTCCCGGGTCGGGTCGGAGTCAGCATCGATGGGTTTGCAGGCCGGTATTTGACAAGCGGTCGGCCTATGGCCGAACATGTCTGAGTTCCACAGGCTTCGGCGTCGGAGCGGTGGCGGTTCTACGGTCTTGGGCGGCCAACGGGACCGAGCAGGATGGGCCCTGCTGATTGAGGGTGTTGCCCGGAAAGGAGGTGATTCAGTGGAATTAGATAAACATGGTATGGCGGAGGTGGCGTCCTTCTAACGGAAGTCACTCTTGTCAGTGGTGTCAAGGAGGGTTTTCCTACGGAAGGAGACCCAACGCCACCGAAACCATATCCTTTCTGGGCCCCGCGCCTGACCTCAGGCCGGGGCCCTTCGCATTTTCGCTGTAGGAGAGGGGACAGTCTTGACCCTGTCCTCGTATCCCTCAGTAGGTGGCCCGGCCCCCTGAGATATCGAACACTCCGCCGGTGCTGAACGAGCAGTCTTCGGACGAGAGCCACGCCACCAGCGCCGCCACCTCTTCGGTCTTGCCGAAACGGTCCATGGGAATCTTCGACCGCATGTAGTCGATGTGCCGCTGGGTCAATTCTTTCAACATATCGGTCTCGATCACGGCCGGGGTGACGCAATTGACCAGAATTCCGCTGGTGGCCAGTTCCTTGCCCAGGGCCTTGGTCAGACCGATGACGCCCGCCTTGGCGGCGCTGTAGTGGGAGGCGTTGGGATTCCCCTCCTTGCCGGCGATGGAGGCGATGCTCACGATTCGGCCCCAGCCCTGATCCAGCATCATGGGAACCACCGATCGGCAGCAGTGATAAACGCCGTACAGGTCGACCTCAATGACCCGATGCCACTCTTCGGGAGAATAGTCCCAGAGACGCTTCGTAGCGCCGGCGATGCCGGCGTTGTTCACCAGAATGTCGATGGATCCCATTTCAGCGCCGGTGCTTTCGGCAGCGGCATCGACCTGATCCGCCCGGGTCAGCTCGACCGCGCGGAAACTGCAGGTTCCCGCTTCGCTGAGTCGCTCCGCGGCCGCCGCGGCGTTCTCCTCATTGACGTCCCAGATGCAGCACGCCCCTCCCGAATCCATGATGCGGCGGGCGATGGCAAAGCCGATGCCCCGCGCGGCACCGGTGACGATCGCGTTCTTTCCTGTCAGATCGATCCTGTTCATGTTGTTCCTCCTGCCGTCAGAATAAACGGTTCGGAGAGGAAAGAGAAAAGAGAAAACAGGAACGAGTGAAGACATGCGGGTCGTTTCCGCCCATCAAGCTCGGCAGGGGAGCTTTTCACTCTTTTCTCTTTCCGGATTTCCTCTTTCTTCAATCAAGCCCCATGGTAGGATTCGAGGAAAGCGGGGAGACAACAATGGCATCAATCAGAATCGGATTGGCTCAGGCCAGGCAGGTGGACGACCTTCAGATCAATGCCCGGACCGTCTTTCGGTTCATGGAAGAGGCCGCCTCTCAGGGTGTGCAGATCCTCTGCTTTCCAGAGACCCACACCGTCGGCTACCGTGTCGACGTGACGCCGCCCCCACCCGGGCGGCCGGTGCCGGTGGACCACCTTTCCCGGCTCCATCGGCAGGTGGCCGAGCGCTGCGGAGAGTTGGGAATGGCCTGCATTCTGGGGACCGAGATTCCCAACCCGGAGGATCCGGTCCTGGGGAAACCCTACAACTCGGCTCTGGTCGTGTCGGAGAAAGGACAGATCCTGGGATCCCACCACAAGGCCCGGCTGACTCCGCTGGACGCCACCGCCTACACGTCCGGGACCCGGTTCGAGACCTACGAGCTGTGGGGAGTCCGGGTCGGCGTGGTCATCTGTTTCGAGGGCTTCCGCTTTCCCGAATCGACGCGAGAGTGTGTCTCCCAAGGAGCCCAGCTGATTTTTCACCCTCAGAACAACACCACGCGCCCGGCCGCCTGGAAGCTCCCGGTTCACCGTTCCCTGATCTTGGCTCGAGCCGCGGAGAACACGGTCTGGGTCGCTTCCTGCAACTGCTGTTACGAGGAGCATCAGAACAGCACCAGCCTGGTGGTGGCTCCGGACGGCCAAGTCGTGGGAGAAACCGGACTGGGAGAAGAGGTGCTTCTGGTTCGGGACATCGATCCGGAACAGGCCACGAGGGCCATGTTCCTCTACGACCTGGAAGGGTGCGCACCGGTCCTGTTCGGGGATCAAGTCCGGCGGGAGGAATTCGCCCACGTTCTGGAGCCGGCCGGTTAGAGCAATGCCGATTCCTTCCAACTCCGGCTGCCTGCGATCAGGCAACCGTTTTCAGGAGGGCCTCCGATGAATGCCGAGCCGCTCATGGAAATCCTTGGGTTCATTCTGGGAAGCTCGTTCGTTCTGATTCTGGGCCTTCTGGCGGTGCTGGCGCTGATCTGGTGCCTGGTCCCCTTCGCGATTTTCGGGATCAAACCCCGTCTGGACTCGGTGGCCCGGGCGATCCAGGAGCAGACCCGGGTGCAGCAGGAATTGGTTCGAGAGATAAGGTCCTTGCGGAATCGAACCACCGAGAGGACGCCTCCGGCCGAGGAGGCCGAGCCGGGGCAGGGTGAGAATTCCTGACTGGCCGGAGTCAGTCCAGCAGTCGCCGCATCCAGTCGGCTACCGATTCTTCCTGGAGCGGAGTCACCGAGGCCTCAACCCCATCCTTGACCTGCTCCGGAGTCGTGTATCCCCAGGTAGCGTGGTAACAGCCGACTCCCAACTCCGACGCCGATTGCAGGTGGGAGACCTGGTCGTCGACGAAGTGGATGTGGGAGTAGGGGGTGCCGGTCAGCTCCTGCAGATGGGCCAGGTGGCCATTCTTGCCTCGGGCGCGGCGGACCCGGTCATACCCGTAGACGTGGTCGGTAGCGAGACCGATCTCTTGATAGTCCAGGATCTTGGCGGCGGCATCACTCGGCTTGGAGGTGGTGACGTACACTCGGTCGAAGCGGCTCCGGCAGGATCTCAGCCCTTCTTCCACGCCGGCGTAGAGCGGATTCATGTCCATCCATGACGCCTCGTCCCGTTGGCGCAGTGTCCTGCGGTGCTCCTGGAACACCTCCTCCAAGGCCCGGGGATCGGAGACTCCCATGGAGGCGCAGAGATCCGGCAGCAGTTCCTGGGAGCGCCGGTCGAAGTCCCGCTGCCGGGAGACCGCCTCCTGGCCCAGGATGAGATTCAGGATGACGATGTAGTCCTTCCCGTCCCGGACGAAGGGCCGCATTCGGAAGAAGGGCGCCCGCACACTCTGGGATATCTCCTCCAGGTTCGACGCGGGGGGGAATCCCGCCACGGGTCCGTAACAGGCATACGACGTGAAGAGGCATTCCCGTGCGCTGTCGCAGATCACTCCATCGAAATCCAGGGCCAGGATGTTCTGTGCCAAGATCCTTACTCCTCCGAGCATCGATCCGGACCGGCCTGCCCGGACCGCGATCGCCGCCGATGATACCAAAGCAGACACGGTTTTCGAGTGCCGCCGGCTCGGTACCTGGTGGGACTTTCGCCACGGACTGTTAACATACGGTCCGGAAGGAAACCCGGACTCGCCAGCCGTAGTGAGGTCAGCTCCCGAGTGAAGGTCACGGTACCGTTCCAGATCCTGTCCAGCTTCCTGACTCAACTCGTGGTGCGGAAGCACCTGATCTGGACCTTCGTGAGGCGAGATCTGAGGAGCCGTTACGTGGGATCGGTCATGGGGCTCTGCTGGTCGGTCCTCCATCCCCTGGTGCTGCTGGCCGCCTACACCTTCGTTTTTCAGGTCATCTTCCGGGTCCGGCCCCTCCTGGCAGGGACCGACAGCTTCGCCGTTTTCCTCTTCTGCGGGCTTCTGCCCTGGCTATACTTTCAGGACACGTTGCAGCGCTCCTGCACCTCGGTCGTGGAGCAGAGGAACCTCATCCAGAAGACCCTCTTCCCCTCGGAGGTCCTGCCTCTGACGCTGGCCGTCTCCAACCTGGTGACGCATCTGTTCGGGCTGTCGGTGCTCCTGGCGGTACTCCTCTATCTCGACCTGTTGACGTGGACCGCCTGCTTGTTGCCGGCCTGGCTCTTCTGGCTGATGTTGCTGGCTCTGGGCCTGGGCTGGCTGTTGGCGGCGTTGCAGGTTTTCCTGAGGGATACGGCACAGGTGCTTTCCGTGTTGCTCATCTTCTGGTTCTGGTTCACGCCCATCTTCTACCAGGTGGAGATGGTGCCGCCCCGATTCCAGTCCTGGCTGTGGCTGAACCCGCTGACCCACGTCGTGGAGGGGTATCGACTGCTGCTGCTGGAGGGACGGATTCCGGCGCCCGAGTCATGGCTGGTGCTGGCCAGCCTATCGCTGGCGATTTTCTTCCTGGGCGGCCTGGCCTTCAGGGGGATGAAGCGGGATTTTGCCGATGCCCTCTGAGTTGGTGCCGGTGGTTAGCCTGACGCAGGTCTCCAAGAAATACCGGATCTATCAACGTCCCAGCCACAAGTTCCTGGAACTGTTTCTGGGGGAGAGAAAACGCCTGCACCGGGAGTTCTGGGCCCTGAGGGAGATCGACCTGGAAGTCGCCGCCGGGACGACCCTGGGCATCGTAGGCAGGAACGGATCGGGCAAGAGCACCCTGCTGCAGCTGCTGGCCGGAATCCATCGGCAGACCTCAGGCGACTTGTTTGTCCGAGGGACAGTCTCGGCCCTGCTGGAGCTAGGTTCCGGGTTCAACCCCGAGTTCACGGGCCGGGAGAACATGCTCATGGCCGGCGCCGTCATGGGTTTCACCAAGCCACAGATGGAGGAACGCCAAGACGACATTCTGGAGTTCGCCCAGATCGGCGAATTCGTGGACCAGCCGGTCAAAGTCTATTCCACCGGAATGTTCATGAGGCTGGCCTTCTCCGTAGCCGTCCACGTGGACCCGGACATCCTGTTGGTGGACGAGGCCCTGGCTGTAGGCGACCTCATTTTCCAGCACCGGTGCATCCAGCGGATCCGTCATCTGCGCAGTCAGGGCAAGACTATTCTCTTCGTCAGTCACGATTTGCAGGCTGTCACCCAGTTCTGCGACCGGGCCATCCTGTTGGAGCGGGGGAGAATGCTGGAGGACGGCTCGCCGGAACGAGTGGTCCAGCGGTATCAGGCGCTGGTCGCGGCGAGACAAGCGGGGCGGGAGGGAGAGAGGCTCCAATGGAGCGGCGACGGGGAGGATGACCGCCTTCAGATTGTCCGTAGCGTGCCTCACGTGCACAGCCGTTACGGTGAGGGAGGAGCCAGCATCATGGGGGTCCTGCTCCATTCGCCCGGCGGACGGGTCTTGAACCAGGCGCAGGTCGGGGAGGAGGTCCACCTGGTGATCTCAGTGCGAATCCTGAAGGATCTGGAGAACCCGATCATCGGCTTCACGGTCCGGGACCGCATGGGTGTGGAGATCACTTCGTCCAACACCTCCTACGCGGGACTGGACCTGCCGCCGTCGCGAACGGGAGACGTCCTGACGGTTGGTTTCCGATTTCGAATCCCCGAGCTGCGGCCGGGCAGCTATTCCATTTCCACCGCCGTGGCCCGGGGGAACATCTGGGAACACACCATCGAGGACTGGATCGACAACGCCTACATTCTGGATTTGACCAGTCCGGGCCTGGTCTACGGGATGATGCGCTGGGCGGTCACCCCCCGTTTCCGCCGCTTCAGGGATGGGGACATCCCGCAGGACTGATGAATTCCCATGGATGCCGCTTTGGGTCTGAGCGCCGTCGTCGTCAACTGGAACAGCGGTTCCTGCCTGGAGCAGTTGCTGGAGTCGATGGAACCGCTGGAAAAGGGATGGGCCCAGGTCGTGGTGGTCGACAACGGGTCGCAGGACGGAAGCGCCGGTCCGGCCCGGGGCAGGGATGGGGTCCAACTGGTGGCGTCCGCGGAAAATCTGGGCTTCGCCGGCGCGGCCAACCTGGGAATCGACCGGGCCTCGACGCCATGGGTCCTGCTGTTGAACCCGGACGTCACCCTGCATCTCGAGCCGGTGGAAGCCCTCTGCCACGAGATCGAAGCGCGGCCGCATTGCGGGATTGCCGCCGGGACTCTTCTCTCCTGCTCCCGGAGGACCCCCCAGATTCGTCCTCTTCCCAGTCCGTGGAGCTTGCTTAGGGACGCCGTTTTCCTGGACGAGCTGCTGGCTCTCGCCGGTTTGGACCGTAGTGCCGGTGCGCCGGGGGAAGGTTCCTCTGCGCAAGTGGTGAATGTGGAACAGCCGGCGGCCGCCTTCTGGTTGCTGAGGCGCCGGGCGTGGGAGGCCATCGGCGGTTTCGACCCCCGGTTCCATCCCGCCTGGTTCGAGGATGTGGACTTCTGCCGCAGGCTTCTGGACGCCGGCTGGGAGATTCTCCATTTCCCCCAGCTCCGGGTCGGGACCCACAGGGGCGGTTCTTCCCTGGATCGGCTGGGATACGCCTCTTTCGTGGAGATCTACACCCGAAACATGCTCCGGTATCTGGCCAAGCACCACTCGATGGCCTATCCGTTCCTGTGGCCCCTGATTCGGCTGGGCGCTCTGGTGCGGCGCGGTGTGATCGGCCGATGGCGTCAGGCGTGACTTTCGATATGAGCAATCCTCCCGTCCTGGTCAGCATCGTCACCTACGACAGCGAGGCGCATCTGGACGCCTGTCTGCACTCGGTGCGTGAGCAAGGGGTCCCGGTTCGGATCCGCGTCTTCGACAACGCGTCTCAAGACGGCAGCTGCCGGGTGGCGCTGAACCATGGGGTCCGGCTGCACCGCTCCAGCGAGAACCGGGGATTCAGCTACGGACACAATTTCCACCTTCGCCAAGGGGGGTTCGATCGGGTCCTCATCCTGAATCCCGACGTGATTCTCTCCAAGGGATATCTGAAGACGCTGGTCGATTCCATGGACGGCGTGAAGCGGGTGGGAATGGCGGGAGGGAAACTCTATCGCATGGACGGCACCGGCCGGACCGTTCGTGAAGGGGGAGACGCGGTGCTGGACACGACCGGCATCTATTTCAGCCCGACCCAGCGGCACTTCGACCGGGGCAGCCAGCAACCGGATCGGGGCCAGTACGATCGCCGCCAACTGGTATTCGGAATCAGCGGCGCCGCCCTCCTCTGTACCCGGGAGATGCTGGAGGATGTCCGGTACGGGGACGAATACCTGGATGAGGACTTTTTCGCCTACCGGGAGGACGCAGACTTGGCCTGGCGAGCTCAACTCCGGGGGTGGCGGGCTCTCTACGAGCCGGCTGCCCAGGGCCTGCACTTGCGCCGGGTCCTGCCCTCTCGACGCGCCCGTCTCGCCTCCCACATCAACTACCACTCGCTCAAGAACCGGTACCTGATGAGGATCAAGAACCTGGACCCGGCGGTCCGGCGCAGATGTTTCCCCTACATGTGGATTCGGGATCTGGGGATCATCGCGTATGTCCTTTTCCGCGAGCGATCCTCGATGGGCGCCTTCCGGAAGGTATGGGAACTCAGGAAGCGATTCCTCAAAAAACGGGAGTGGGTTCAAGCTTCGCGCCGAGTGCCGGCGGATTCCGTCGCCCGCTGGTTCTCGTTTCGTCCCATCGCCCAGGACCTGCAGCTTTCCGATTTCGTTTGACTCGGCCGGTCCCGGGGGATTGTGGGACTCGTCCGGAAGGGGCGTAGTAGACTACGCCTCATGTCTCAGCAGAAATTGTCATCCACGTGCCGTTCCATCGTCTCTGTTGGTTCATTCCTTTTGCTTCTGATGATTGGCTTGTTCCCAGGCACCTCCTGCGCCGGCCTCGGCGGCGAGCTCGCATCCAAACCGATTCCGGAGGCCAAGGACCGGGATATCGGCAGCCTGGGCGTGGCGGGTTACGCCAAGCTTCTCTGCTCGTCGGTCTTCGTCTCGAAAATGGAAGACGACGTGGCGATCGAACACAGCCGAAGAGTCACGCGGGCATTGGTGCGCCTCCCGGCCGAGGACATAGCGCAGGTCACCGAGTCCATCGACCATGAGAACCGCCTGGTTCGGGCCACTCTGCGCGGCTCCCTCACGCGGACGGCCAAGCTCTATGGGGACCAGGGGTGCATCATCCATCCCGAGGACCACGACGGTATCTATTTCGATCCGGTTCCCGTTCGAACCTCCCTTCCCGATGCGGACACACTGCCCTGGCCCATGGGGGACCTCCTGCCGGACGATCCGCTGCCCCCCGAGGTGGACGGGGAGAAGTTGAAGGCGGCAGTGGAGGTGGCCTTCGAGCCGCCGTCTCGAACCGCCGGCCTGGTGGTGGTCTACAAGGGACGGCTGGTGGCCGAGCGCTACGCCGAAGGCATCACCAAGGACACGCTGATGGAGAGCTGGTCCCAGGGCAAGAGCCTGACCGGGACGCTCATCGGCCGCCTCGAGCAGGAGGGCTTGCTGAATCTGGAGGATCCGGCTCCGGTCCCCGAGTGGCAGGGGCCCGGCGACGACCGGTCCAGGATCACCATCGCCGACCTGATGCGGATGTCCAGCGGACTCGAGTTCACGCTCTACGAGAGGCTGGTGACCAGTCCCGAAGGGCGTTTGGAGGTCGGCCCCGAGTACCCGGATCACTACTACCCCTATGTCGGCGCCATCGACGTCTTTCGCTACGTGGTGAGCCGGCCTCCCCAATTCCCGCCCAACACGGTGGGCCGCTATCGCAACTGCGATCCGCTGACCCTGGGCTACATCGTCAAGCGAATCGTCCAGGGACAGGGGCAGGAGTATCTGACCTATCCGCAGCGGGCGCTCTTCGACGAGATCGGGATCCGAAGGATGGTCCTGGACACGGACCCCTATGGAAATTTCGTCCTGTCTGGCTACGAGCACGGAACGCCGCGGGACTGGGCCCGGATCGGTCTCCTCTATCTGCAAAGAGGGATGTGGCAGGGAAAGCGGCTCCTCTCCGAGGAGTTCGTCGACTTCGTGCAAACTCCGGCGCCGGCCTGGAAGAACGAGGAAAACCGGGGCGAGAGCGTGTCCCGCTACGGCGGCATGTGGTGGGTCAACACCAAGGGAAACTGGGCGGCGCCCAAGGACGCCTACTACGCGGCCGGAGCCGGTGGACAGAGCACGGTGGTGATTCCGTCCCGCAATCTGGTGCTGGCCCGGCTGACGGACTATGACGACTCCCTGGAGGCGCACAGCAAATCCAAGGTGAACCGGGCGCTGGAGGGTATCCTGGCCGCGATCGGTGCCGAGTAGGACCAGTCTCACTCCCTTGCCGTCCGGCAAGATCGAGCGCGGCAACCTTCAAAGGGAAGACGACTTCGGACCCGTCAGGGGTTCGAATCCCGGATCAACGCCTCCACGGTCCTTTCCAGACAGGAGATGCGGTGCTTCAGATCGGCGTGGGACAGCCGGAGCATGGCCTTGACCTGGGAGAGTTCCACCGTCATTTCCTGACGGATGCCCCCGAGGCCCTTTTCCAGGTTCATCTCTCCCTCGGCCACGATCTGAATCTCGTCCCGTAAGGCTTCGCCCACCACGTCGAAATGGCGCCGGGTTTCGGTCAGCTGCTCAACGAAGTTTCGGTAGTCCTGGTTCATAGCCTTTTCCGGTTCTGCGGCTTCCGCCGCGCCTATCAAGAAGCGAAACCGATGATTTCCCGTGCGGGGAAACGCATCAGTCAATCAAACGACAGTTGGAGCGAAAACACGAAAACGCTTCGCAGGCGTCGCAGCGGAGAAACGGAGTCAGAGGGGCAGATTGGGTTCGGCCGTCAGGTCCCAGGAGTCTTTCTCTCCCGCGGCGAGGCGCCGGTGTCCGGTGGCGGCGATCATGGCCGCGTTGTCGGTGGAAAGAAGTAGGGAAGGGAAGTAGACGGGAGCCCGGTCCCGGAAATAGTCGGCTGCGCGGCGGCGAAGTTCGCTGTTGGCCGAGACACCGCCCGAGATCTGAATGGAACGCACGTCGTGTCGTTTCCAGGCTTTTTCCAACCGATCCAAAAGCTGGTCCACGACGCATTTCTGGTAACTGGCCACCAGGTCCAGCAACGCCTCCGGGATCCGTTCCGGAGACTTGGCGCATTCCGGCTCGACGGGATGAATCTCCGCCAACCGGCAATGACGCAGGGCGGCTGTCTTGATTCCGCTGAAGCTGAAGTCCAGTTCTCCGGTCTTGATTCTCGGGAGCGAAAACCTCACCGTCTCCGGGTTCCCAAGCGGGGCCAGACGATCGATGACGGGACCCCCGGGATATCCCAGGCCCAGCGCCTTGGAGAGCTTGTCCAGGGCTTCGCCGGCGGCGTCGTCCCGGGTCCGGGAGATTTCTCGACAAGAATTCTCATGGTCCAGAAGAAAGAGGCTGGTGTGTCCACCCGAAACCACGAGAGCCAGGGCCGGCAGCTCGGCGGCCGGGTGCTCCAGCGCGACGGATCGGATATGGCCCTCAAGGTGATTGACCCCCACCATCGGAATCTCCAGTGCAAAGGCCAGCGCCTTCGCGTAGGCCATTCCGACCAGCAGAGCTCCCACCAGGCCCGGGCCCCGCGTCACGGCGATGCCGTCCACCTGTTCCCATGCCGACTCGCCGTTCCAGGCCTGTTCCAGACAGAGATCGACGACATGGTTGATGTTGGACGCGTGTTCCCGGCTGGCCAGCTCCGGAACGACCCCCCCGTAGACGGAGTGGACGTCCACCTGGGAGGCCACCACGTTGGAGAGGATCCGGCTGCCGTCTTCGACCAGCGCCGCCGCGGTCTCGTCGCAGCTGGTCTCAATCCCCAGAACGATCACCGGCAGCCTTCCGGTAGTGGCCGGCCAAGGACTCGACATACGGAGGACGGGCCACGCCCTCCTCGGTGATGATGCCGTCGACCAGGCGGTTGGGAGTCACGTCGAAGGCGGGATTTGCCACCTGAACGGTCTCGGGAGCCAGGTCCTGGCCGGCCATCCGGGTGATCTCGGCCACGTCCCGTTGCTCGATGGGGATCTGGGCGCCTGTGGGCGTGCCCATGTCGATGGTGGAGAGAGGAGCCGCCACGTAGAAGGGGATCCCATGTTCCCTGGCCAGCACGGCGACGCCGTAAGTGCCGATTTTGTTGGCGATGTCTCCGTTGGCGGCGATCCGGTCGGCGCCCACCACCACGGCCTGGATGCTCCCCGCCTGCATGAAATAGCCCGCCATGTTGTCGGTGATGAGGGTGCAGGGAATGTCTTCCCGGACCATCTCCCACGAGGTGAGGCGGGCCCCCTGGAGAAAGGGCCGGGTCTCGTCGGCGAAGACCTGGATGCCCTTGCCGGCCTCGACGGCAGCGCGGATGACCCCCAGCGCCGTTCCGTACCCGGCCGTGGCCAGCGCGCCGGCATTGCAGTGGGTCAGCACGGTCGAGCCTTGTGAGAGCAACTGCTGTCCGTGCCGGCCGATTCGCCGGTTGATCTTGATGTCCTCCCGGTGCATCTCTTGCGCTTCCCTCGCCAAGGCGTCCTGGACCTCGGCCAGGGAACTGGAGTGGGCCCGGAACACC
Source organism: Acidobacteriota bacterium (assembly GCA_965231825.1). GTDB lineage: Bacteria > Acidobacteriota > UBA6911 > RPQK01 > JAJDTT01 > JAJDTT01. Next base: position 3,101,698 of record OZ246889.1, read on the forward strand.
CGGTCCATCCGTTCAATGGCCCAGAAGAGGTTCCTGGCGGTGGGCCGGGTCACCCGGATGGTCTCGCAAATGTTCTTCCATTCCGATTCCAGATCCTCGCCGGACGTCAAGTTCTTCACCCCCAGAGCCAGGCCCATGGCGGTGGCTACGCCGATGGCCGGGGCTCCCCGAATCACCATGCTCCGGATGGCTTCGGCCACTCCTTCGACGGTGGTGTAGGTGTTGTAGATTTCCTGGGTCGGAAGCAGGCGCTGGTCGATCATGACCACGCCCTCGTCGGTCCACTCGATTGTGCGAATCATGGGCACAAGTTACACCAAGCCCCCGAAATTGGGCAACGACCCCAACGCCACTTGGCCAAATCTGCGCCGACTCTTCACTCTCACTTCTCATTCCTCACGCTTCGTGACATCGGTTGAATTTGCAATGAATGGGCGTAGGGGAGACCCTTGTGTCGCCCTCTCCGAGTCCGATCGGTAAGGGGCGGCAGCGGGTACCCAGAAGGGGTATCCGTACTTGTGGAGTCCTGAGTCGAAGCGCAGAATGATAACGGTTCACGAAACGGGGCCCGGTGGCGCTGGCACAGGTGCGAAAATGGTCATGCTTCGGTTTTTCCTTCTGATCGCCAGTTTGACGGTTTCGGTTGGTCTGCCTCTACATTCCCGGCTTTGGGCCGGGGAACTGGAGAGGTTCGAGCCGAAGGACGTCTTCGAGTTGGAATGGGCGTCCGATCCGCGATTTACGCCGCACGGTCGTCGCGTGATCTATATGCGCAATTCCATGGACGTGATGACGGACCGGCGCCGGAGCAGCGTCTGGACCGTCGAATTGGATGGAACCGGCCATCGGCCGCTTCTCTCCGGCTCGGCAAGATTCTCCTCTCCCCGCCTCTCGTCCGACGGACGGCGGCTCCTGTACATCTCTGACGCCGAAGGGAGTCCGCAGCTCTACGTGATGTGGATGGACACGCGGCAGACGGCCCGGCTCACTCAACTGACGCGGGCGCCTTCGAATCCGGCCTGGTCTCCGGATGGAAAGTGGATCGCCTTCACCCAGTTTGTGCCCGGGAAACGGCAACCGATGGTGCAGCTGCCGTCCCCTCCCGAAGGCGCCAAATGGGCTCCTCGGCCCCGGGAGATCCGGAGCGTTCAGTACCGGCGGGACGGACAGGGCCTGCTGGAGGAGGGGCAGGCACAGCTCTTTCTCCTGGACGGGGACGGGGGCACGCCCCGGCAGCTCACGCGCGGGGAATACGATTCGGGGCCGCCGGTCTGGCTTCCTGAGAGCACCGGGATCCTGATCAGCTCCAATCGCTCCCGGGACTGGGAGTACGAACCCCGGGAGTCGGAGATCTACGAGGTGTCACTGACAGGTGAGATCAAGACCCTGACCCACCGAAAGGGACCCGACTCGGACCCGGCCGTATCTCCGGACGGAAAGACCATCGCCTACACCGGGTATGACGACCTGGGATTGAGCTACGCCAACCGGGTTCTCTATGTCATGGATCGAGAGGGAGGCAATCGGAGGGCTCTGACTCAAGGCCTGGACCGTTCGGTCTCCAGTCCCCAATGGCATCCCGGCGGCGCCGGCATTTACGTCCTTTACGGCGATGAGGGCGGAACTCGAGTGGCTCTGGTCGACCTCGACGGCGGGATCAATCCCGTAGTGACGGACGCGGGCGGCCTCTCCCTGGGACGCCCGTACGGTGCGGGTGCCTATCGGGCAGGACGGGAAGGCGTCGTCTACACGGCCGCATCCACCCAAAGGCCTCCTGACGTGGGTTTCGCTCCGGCCGGCGGCAAGGCCCGCCGTCTGACCCGTCTGAACGAAGACCTGCTGGTCCAAAAGGCGCTTGGTCCGGTGGAGGAGGTCACGTATTCGTCCTTGGCGGATGGCCGTCCCATCGACGGTTGGATCATCAAGCCGCCCGACTTCGACCCGTCTCGAAAGTATCCCCTGGTCCTGGAGATTCATGGAGGTCCCTACGCCTACTACGGACCCTACTTCAGCGTCGAACTCCAGTTGATGGCCTCGGCAGGGTACGTCGTGCTCTACACGAATCCCCGGGGCAGCACCGGCTACGGCGCCGAGTTCGCCAACCTGATCCACCAGAACTATCCGAGCCAGGATTATGACGATCTGATGGCGGGCGTGGATGTCGTGCTGGAACAGGGCTATGTGGATTCGAACAACCTCTTCGTGACCGGAGGTTCCGGGGGAGGCGTTCTCACGGCCTGGATCGTGGGCAATACGGACCGTTTCCGGGCGGCGGTCGCGTCCAAGCCGGTCATCAACTGGATCAGCATCAGCGGCACCAGCGACATCTACGTCACTTTCAGCAAGTACTGGATGCCGGCCCCGGTTTGGGAGGACTACGAGACGTACTGGAAGTACTCTCCGCTCTCGCTTGTGGGAAACGTCACGACACCCACCATGCTGCTCACCGGAGAGTCGGATTTGCGGACGCCCATCTCGGAGACGGAGCAGTACTACCAGGCCCTCAAGTTGCGCAAGGTGGACACGGCCATGGTGCGGATACCCGGGGCGGCCCACGGCATCGCCCAGCGTCCCAGCCATATGGTCGCCAAGGTCAGCTACATCCTGGCCTGGTTCGAGAAGTATCGTGCCGGTGCCGGAGAGGCTCGGAGAGATAGCAGCCCGTGAGGACCAGGAAGGAGCGGTTCACAGCATGAAAGTCGTCATCACTCACAGAATCGGACCAGGATTCGTTGAGGAACTGCGGGAAGGCTTCCCAGAGGTGGAGTTTAGAACCGCCTATACACCGGAGGAACAACTTCGGGAGATCCCCGATGCCGAGGTCCAGTTCGGTCTGATCACGGGGGAAGCCCTTGAGGCCGCCCGCAAGCTCCGTTGGTTTCACTTTGTGGGGATCGGTTTCGACCACGTTCTCAATAACGCCCCGGGACTCGTCGAGAGCGACGTGGTCATGACCAACGCCCGGGAGACCCACGTCATCGCCATGGCGGACCATGCCATGGCCATGGTCCTGGCCTTCGCCCACTGCGTCCCCGATCTGTTGGAAGACCAGCGGGCGCGAAACTGGGACACCGGCAAGTATTTCGGCCGGATGACCGAGCTGGCCGGCACCACCATGGGGATCCTGGCCATGGGGGACATCGGAAAGGCCGTGGCCAGGCGGGCCGCCGGATTCGACATGGAGGTCTACGGCGTGGACGTGGTGCCGATGGAGCCCCCGACCGGCGTGCGTGAGGTGTGGGGCCCCGGCCGCCTGGACGACATGCTGGCCATCAGCGACTGGTTCGTGGTGACGGCGCCGCTGGTCGATTCCACCCGCGGCCTGATCGACGCCGGCCGCCTGGCCCGTCTGAAGCGGGGCGCCCACCTGGTCGTGGTTTCCCGAGGGGGGATCGTCGACGAGAACGCCCTGGTCGAGGCGATTCGCTCTGGGCACCTGGGCGGCGCCGCGTTGGACGCCACCGAACCCGAGCCACCGGCCCCGGAGAGTCCGCTCTGGGATCTTCCCAACGTGATCATCTCGCCCCACGTCTCCGCCGACTCCCCCCAGATGTGGCAGCGCCGCCGGGAGATCTTCAAGGATAATTTGAGGCGCTACCTGGCCGGCGAACCGCTCCGGTACGTCTGCGACAAGGCGAGGGGATTTTGAAGCGGGCGGGGACCGGACAGATCGAGAAATAGAACGCATGAAGTTGACGGAGGAACAGAAGGCCGTTCTCGGAGGAGAGCGTGGAGCCCTTCTGGCCCGGTATCTCGACTGGTCGATCCTCTGGGGAGAGGCGCTGGGCGCTACCCGCCTGGTGCCGGTCACCAACGTTCACTGCATCCTGCGGACACCTTGCCTGAAGGGAATCTCGGAGCGGACGCTGGACACCTACCTGGACGAGTTCCGGGAGCTGTGCAGCCACCAGGTCGAGTGCATCACCCTCACCCACGCCAACTGCACCGACCTGGCCGCCCTGCGGGAGAAGGGGCTGACGGAGAAGGAACTGGAGTTTCAGCAGGAACTGCACGCCATGGCCGCCCGCGCCGGGGTCAAGACCACTTGGTCCTGTGCACCGTACCAAGTGGGGGCGGTCCCCAAGATCGGTGAGATCTGCGCCTGGACCGAGTCTTCGGCCGTGGTCTACTCCAACTCCATGCTGGGGGCCCGTACCAACCGCAACGGCATGGAGAGTTCGCTGGCGGCGGCGTTTCTGGGCTGGGTCCCCGAGTTCGGCGCTCTGCTGGAGCAGAATCGCAAGGCGGCGGTGCGGGTCGAGCTCCAGGTGGAAATGAATTCGGTCAGCGACTGGGGCGCCCTCGGGTACTACGTGGGAGAAAGAGCCGGCTCCCGAATTCCCGTGTTCGAAGGGATCGAGCGAATCGCGCCGGCCGAGGCCAAGCAGCTCTCGGCCTCTCTGCCTTACGCCGGACGCGGGACCACCATGTTCCACATCGCCGGCCTGACTCCCGAAGCGCCCACGGTGGAAGACGCGCTGGACCCGCACCAGCCCGTCGAATCGCTGACCTTCGACCGGCACGACCTCCGGACCACGTACCGGAAGATGAACCGGATGGAGAAGGGAGAACCCATCGACACGGTGGCTCTGGGTTGTCCCTTCAATTCCCTGGACGAGCTCCGGGAGATCTCCCGGGTGTTGGCCCGCCAGCGAGTGGCTCCGGGAGTGAAGCTCATCGTCTGCACCTCCCGGCACACGCTGGTCGACGCCCGGCGCCAGGGCTATGCCGGGGTGATCGAGGAGGCCGGCGGGCACATTCTGTCGGACATCTGCCCCGGCGCTCTGGGCCACGCGCGTCCCCGCAACTACGTCTCCAACTCGTTCAAGCAGGCGTTTTACGGACGTAGCGCGTTGGCCTCGCGCACCGGAGTCCTGCCCTTGGAGGGCTGCGTCGATGCGGCCGTCACGGGAAGGTGGCTCGTTTGAAAGAGAAACAGGTCATCCGCGGGAAGAGGATCGTGCCGGGACAGGCCACGGGCCGGGCCATGGTGAGCGACACGCCTCTCTGTTTCCGGTCGGAATTCGATCCGGCCAGCGGCAAAGTGATCGACGTTGAGCATCCACTCTACGACCGGAACCTGTCGGGAAGGGTGCTGGTCATGCCCTCGGGCACCGGCTCGTCGGGCAACACCATGCACGTCCGGGTCGCCGGCATGGAGGGAACGGCGCCGGCCGCCCTCATCAACCTGGAGGCGGACCCGCCTTCGGTGCTTGGGTGCGTCATCGCCGGGATCCCCGTGATTCAGGTCGAACCCGCGGACCTGAACCGGATCGCAGACGGGGACTGGGTGGAAGTCGATTCCGACCGGGAGACCGTCCGCGTTTACGAACCTCAGTGACGAAAGTCGGATTGCACCCGGGTTGGGTGTAGGAGGAATCAATCATGAGAGCTTGCACTCTGCTTCTGATGGGACTCAGTTTGGCCGGAACCGCCTGGGGCCAGGAAAAGGAGAAGTTCCTCACCATCAGTTGGGGCGACGTGATCCACATGGCGACAGGGGTGGCCAAGCTGGACACCCCCGAGAAGGTGTTGGAGGCGACCCGGAACTGGAAGCGGAACGGCGTCGACAAGGTCCTGTTCCGCGTCGACGACTTCCGGGTGGTTCTGTATGCCGACATCACCGTGGACGGAAAGAACGAGTACCTGCGGGAGTGGATCAAGATCACCCGGCGGGCCTGGAAGGAGGGACTCGTCAAGACCGCCGTGGATGCGCTGAAGGCCGCGGGAATCGAGGTCTTCATGTGGATCGCACCCACGGACGAGGGGCGGCCTCCGGACGTGAACGTGTTCGACTTCGGTCCCACCGGGCGGGCCTTCTGGCCGTGGCACACCAAGTTCACCAAGGCGAACCCGCGGTTCCTGGTCCACGACCGGACCCTGACCACCAACGAACGCAAGTACCAGTGGCACGTCATGGAGTACGCCTACCCCGAGGTGCGCGACTACATGATCAACAAGGTCATCCGGACCTTTTCGGACGGGTTCGATTTCGACGGGGTCTTCCTGAGCATCCGGTCCCACGGCCTGCCGCCGGACCACGCGGATCAATACGGTTTCAACGAGCCCATCGTGGAGGAGTACAAGCGCCGTTACGGCCGGGACATCATGCGCCAGGACTTCGATGTGGAGAAGTGGCGCGAGCTCCGGGGAGAGTATTTCACCCTCTTCCTCCGGGAGTTGAAGGCCCATCTGAAGACGAAGGGACAGAAGCTCTCAATCGGCGTGCAGCAGGGTGATTACATCGGTCCACCCTTCGGAAACATGAGGATTCAATGGCGGCAGTGGATCGAAGAAGGAATCATCGACGACCTGGTCCTGGGCCACATCACGCGGGTCCGTTCCCGCTATCCGGAACGCATCCAGCGCACCTGGGGATACCTGCAGAACCAGGAAACCGGCCTCGGGCTGCCCCCGTTGGTGCACGCCATTCGCCGGGACTACGGTCCTCTCTGCCAGAAATACGGCGTCAAGCTGTACGTGGAGCCGGGCAACTTCTACCGGTACCATGAGCATCCGTCGGTGGGACGGGCCGGTGCCGCTCCCGAGGTCCAGAAACGGCTCCGCCAGCAACTGGAGGCCCTGCCACAGGTGACGGGTCTGCCGGCCAATTACAGGGCAGTGACGAAGTCGGCGCAGCCTTGAACGCCGGCCGCCGACTCAAGATAGAATTATTTCGGAACCTACTCGACGCCCTGGTGAGAAAACCGGGCTAGACTGGAGTGCCGGGTGCGGACATGAAATTCCTCAGACTGCTCGCCAGGAACCTGTTCCGAAACAAGCTCAGGACCCTGTTGACGACGAGCAGCATCGGGGCCTCGATCTTCCTGGTTTCCACCTTGATGACGGTGCTCGACGAGTTGACCAGTCCCCCCGAGACCCCGGACTCGGCCTTGCGGCTCGTGGTCCGGCACAAGATCTCCCTGTTCAACACGCTGCCCACCTCCTACCGGGAAAAAATCGCCGCTGTGGACGGAGTGGAAGCCGTGATCGGATCGATGTGGTTCGGCGGCCTTTACAACCATCAGGGGACCGAGATCGGCTTGGCGCAATTTGCCTCCGATACGGACCAGTTCTTTCAGATGTATCCCGACATGGTCGTTCCCGAAGAGCAGAAACAGGCGTTTTTGCAGGATCGTTCCGGAGCGTTGGTGGGCAATACCGTGGCCGAACGTTTCGGCTGGCAGGTGGGTCAGACGATTCATACCGGAAGCAACCTTTTCCCGAATGAGGTGGAATTGACGATCCGCGGCATCTATCACGCCGGAGGCGACGAGGGCGGCAGCGTCTATTTCCACTGGGACTACTTCAACGAACTCATGAACGACAACGGCGTGACCGGAACCTTCTCGATCCGGGCGTCGTCGCCGGAAATGTTGTCCGCCATCGCCGAGGAGGTGGACGGCCTCTTCAAGAATTCCATGGCTCCCACCAAGACGGAGACCGAAAAGGCCTTCATCATGGGGTTCGTCTCCATGCTGGGAAACGTGCAGTTTCTGATCAGCAGCATCTGTCTGGCCGTGATCTTTGCCGTCAGCCTGGTCGCCGCGAACACCATGGCCATGTCCATCCGCGAACGGGTGCGGGAGATCGGGATTCTCAAAACCCTTGGTTTCCGGAAGACCCAGGTTCTGGGTTTGTTGCTGAGTGAATCGCTTTTCCTGGCAATGAGCGGGGCAGCCCTCGGTGCGCTGGGCGCTCGCGTGATCTTCCAGTCGGTCCCGATGCAGGCTATCAGCAACGGGTTCATCCAGGATTTCGAAGTCCGGTTCTCCACCATCGGGATCTGTATTTTGATCGGCGCAGTGATCGGCCTGATCGCCGCCGGCCTGCCGGCGTGGCGGGCGGCCCGGCGGCCGACTCTCGAGGCGTTGCAGAGTGTGGGCTGACGGTTCGTGATGAAGATTCCCTTTCGATACAACTTGCGGAGTCTCTGGGTCCGGCGAGTCGGGACTTTTATGACCGCCTTGGGCATCGGGCTCACCGTGGCCATTCTGGTGGCCATGATGGCCCTCATCGACGGCCTCGACTCCACCTTCGTCAACACCGGATACCCCAATGACCTGGTGGTCATTCGGCAAGGGTCGCAAAACGAGACCAACAGCTATCTCGACCGGGACATCTTCCCACGGGTCCGCTTTCTACCGGAGGTGGCCCGCGACGAAAACGATGAGCCCTGGGCTTCCGGCGAGCTCATCGTCGTCATCAACCATGAGCGCATCGCCGGAGAAAACGAGTCTTCGAACATTGTCGTGCGCGGCGCCGGAAACCGGAGCTTCGAAATGCGGCCGGAGGTCCGGATCGTCGAGGGACGGCGTTTTGCAAAGGGCGTGCGTGAACTGATCGTGAGCCGCTCATTGTCGCGCCGCTTCAAGAACATGGAGCTTGGAGACACGCTGCCCATCGCGCAGAGCGAGTGGACCGTGGTGGGTATTTTCGACGCCGGCGGGACGGCCTACGATTCGGAAATCTGGGGGGACTACGACGAGATCGCGTTGGCCTGGAGCCGGCCGATCTACACCTCTTTCCTGGTTCGCGCCAACAATGAAGAGGGTCGAGCCGCCCTGGCGAAACGGATCGAAGAGGATCGAAACATCGAGCTGCAAGCCATTCCCCAGACCGAATACTACGAGGGACAGACCATCTCCTCCGTGGGACTCAAGGCATTGGGCGTCTTCATCGCGGTGGTCATGGGAATCGGTTCCTGCTTTGCCGCCATGAACATGATGTACGGTACCGTCATGGCCCGGTTCAAGGAGATCGGAACCCTGCGGGCGCTGGGATTCCGCAGACGGAGCATCCTGGCATCCTTCCTGGCGGAGTCCGTTCTGCTGGCGTTGTTGGGAGGAGTCCTGGGTTGTGTCATGGCCCTGCCGGTCCACGGCATTTCCACGGGGACCACGAACTTCGCCAGTTTCAGCGAAGTCCTGTTCCACTTCCGGATCACGCCCGAGATTATTTTCAGAGCGATTGTGTTCGTCAGCCTGGTGGGGATTGCCGGTGGCCTGCTGCCGGCTGCAAGGGCCGCCCGGGTGCGCTTGATCGATGTGATGCGGGACTGATGGAAAAAGACTTGAAAGCGTTGCGGATCGACCGCACCCGGAAGCGTGGCAGGCCGTCCCGTAGCTTGTGGTTGATGGGACTGATGGCTTTCGTTTTGGGCGCTGTCCTGTCCGGGCTGGTATTCCTGAACCTGTCATTGCGGACGCCGGATGCCGCGGTGGCAGAGGTGCAGGCCGATCGGGCGCCGGAGGTCCCCGCCGCCGCCGGCGTCGATCAGGCGCCGGATCGGGACCGGCCGCTGCTCATCGCCTCAGGCTATATCGTCCCTCGTCACCGGATCGAAGTCAGTTCCCGGATCATGGGTAAGGTGGCCTGGGTCGGGGTCGACAAATCCGATCGAGTCGAAAAAGGCCAGTTGCTGGTCCGGCTGGAAGATGCCGAGTTCCGAGCGCAACTCCAGCAGGCGCAAGCCGGCCTCGACTCGGCACAGGCTCGACTCACCGAATTGGAAACCGGTTCCCGGCCCGAGGAGATCGAGCGAGCGAAAGCGGAGTTGGAACGAAGCCGCGCCGAATTCGACAATGCGGATCTCGAGTACCGGCGTTTCATCCAACTCATCGAGAGCGGAGTCATCGCTCAACAACGGGTCGACGATGCCCGGTCTCGCCGCGACATGGCCGAGGCTGCCGTCGCCGTCGCCGAGAAAAACCACCGGCTCCTGGAGATCGGTCCGCGAACCGAGCAGATCGAGGCGGCCCGCGCCGAGCTCGAGCGAAGCCAGGCGGACATCCGATACTGGAATACCCGGCTGCGGGAGACGGAAATCCGGGCACCCGTCACCGGCACGATCCTCGAACGAGTCGTTGAAGTCGGCGAAATGGTCTCGGGCTACTTCATGGGGGGAGCCGTCCTGGTGGCCTTGGCGGATCTGAATGATCTGCAGGTGGAGATGGATATCAGCCAGTCCGATTTTCACAACATCTCGCCGGCGAACGGATGCAAGATGTCTCCCATCGCCTATCCGTCCCGGGACTATGAATGCGAGTTGGACGAGATCGCACCCGAGGCCAACCGGCAGCGAGCCACAATCGAGGTGAAGGTCCAGATTCTGAAACCGGATGAGTATCTTCGGCCGGAGATGGACGTTCAGGTCACTTTCTTTCGCAAGCGGACCGCTACCGGGCCTGAAGACACGACCGCTGAGGACACGGGATGACGGACGTATTGATCGAAATGCGCAATCTGAGCCGGGTGTTCCAGCGCGATGCGGTCCAAGTCGTCGCTCTGCAGGACATCAACCTGGACATCCATGAAAAGGACTTCATCAGCCTGATGGGACCGTCCGGCTCGGGAAAGAGCACGCTGCTCAACCTGATTGCCGGCATCGACCGGCCGACCGGCGGCAAACTCCAGGTCTTGGGTGAAGATCTGACCGCGCTCAATGAGGACGAACTCGCTGCCTGGCGCAACGAACACGTGGGATTCGTGTTTCAGCACTTCAACCTGATCCCCGTCCTGACCGCGTTCGAGAACGTGGAACTCCCCTTGCTGTTGACCTCACTTTCCCGGCAGGAACGGCGAGAGCATGTGGAAACGGCCCTGCGGTTGGTGAATCTCTCGGAGCGGATCCACCACTATCCGCGCCAGCTCAGCGGAGGCGAGGAACAGCGGGTGGCGATTGCGCGGGCCATCGTCACCGATCCCACCTTCATCCTGGCGGACGAACCGACCGGTGACCTGGACGCCGAGTCGGCCGGGGACATCCTCAAGGTGCTGGAGGCCCTGAACCGGGACTTCGGCAAGACCATCGTCATGGTCACCCACGACCCCCGCGCCGCGGCGTTCGCCGGTATCAACCATCACCTGGAAAAAGGTTCGCTGTTGGGGGAGGCCCCGGCCGCAATGCTCCCCACCGCCACGGCTGAGTGACATTGGAGGGGACATTCCTGCCCCCCATTCTTTCTCCACGTTCCATACGGAATTCGGCGGCAAGAAAGCCGTCACTCCACGTCGGCTTTCCCAAGCTGCTCCTTTTCTTCAATGGAATCGTAATCGATATGCGTCTCGACGATGGGCGATCCGGACTACAAGAATTCGAATGCACACATCGTCGATTTCGGCAATTATCCGGAAGTCTCCGACGCGGTACCGCCAGAGATTGCGGTATCTTGTTCCCCGCATGGCACGCCCAAGCTTCCGAGGATTTCGCATCCTGGCCAATCGGAGTTCCAGGTAGTCTCGAAGCCGCTGTTGAGTCTGCCGACTCTGTTTTCGAATGGATTTCTGAACATTCTCGGCATACTCAACGTCCCAGGTCACGCCACATCTCTTCGGAAGTTACGACTTTCTCTTCTCCCTTGCGAACCCGCTCCAAGACCTGTTCCGCTAGCTGCAGATCCTCCATTTCCTCAATCTTCTCGAGGATGGCTTCACGGGCGTAGTCGCCTTTGGTTTGGCCTGCCTCCTTAGCAAGACGCTCAAGCCGGGCGTCAATCTCCTCCGGGATTCGGATGGACAACATGACAATCTCCATACTGACAAGAATACACATATTCGGACGGAAAGCGTCCAAGGTTCATAAACGAGCCACGGGGCGAAATAGCGATCGAGGGGGGTAGGAAAACCCCCGCTCCTACTCCGAGGATTGGGGAATGTTCACGCGGCATCCATTTCAAGGGAGGGGGCGATGGAAACTTCAGGTCAACATGCGGAGGAACATGGCAACGCGTTCCAGCTTCTCGACCTCGTCTGGGTCCAGGCCGTCCGGCGCAAAATGCATCACCTCGTTTCGGATCTCCCGCACTTGGCCCAAGTTGTGTACGAAGGTGGCGCGGTCCACTCGCAATCCCAATCTGTCCCATCGATCCGGGTTTTCCAGCAGTCGGCAATAGGCGCCGAAGTTGAGGTCCCAGGAGCCCTCGATCGGTGGGCCTTGATCATCGGACACCTCCGCCATCTCTTCCAAAGTGAATTTACTCACGAGATTACGCAGATGGAGCTCGATTTCGCCGATGACCAGGAACGGTTGGGCAAGCTGCGCGAACTGTCTGGCGAAATCACTTGCCGTCACGATTCCCGAGATGGTCCGGTCGAGGTCTCGAACCAGAACGTATCCATGTTCCCAGATGTCCTTGATGGCATTGAACAAAGGAGCGTTGATGCCTATTTCCCGATGGGGCTCCATCCAGTGGCGGACCTCGTCGCTCTGGCCTCCCAGCGTGAACGTCGTCCCGATCGACCGCCAACTGACCACGCCCTTCACTTCGCGTTCGTTGACCATCACGGGGAGCTGTGAGAAATCCTTGATCAGCATGAGCGTCGTCGCCTTGGCGAGCGGGTTGTTCGGCTGCACGCTGGTGAGTTTGCAGTGGGCCGTCGGAAGTACGCGGATACGCACGGTCGGATCGACTGGATCGCTCCGGACACCCCTCGCCTCCATATCCAGTTCGATCGAGATTTCGCCGTCGATATGCTCGCGCTCGAAATCGGGGACCGTGCGAAGATCGAGTTCCGCGAATTTGGTCCTGATCCGCCTGATCAACCTGTCGCTTCGGCGCGAGTAATTGAACCAACCCAGAAGCTCGCGGACCGTCGTGGCTTCCGCCATAGGCGTCGCTCCACTATCCAGTTCGGCTTTCAGCCTGTCTGCGATTTCTTGGAGTTTCTCGTCAGCTTGATTGGCCATGTCTCTCATTCCTCAGATGCTGTCGAAACGGGCCGATTTCAAGAATCAGAACCCGGGCGGCTGCCGGGAGTGATGGTCTGTGACCTGCTGGTAGGCGCGGCCCAGGGCCAGGATCCGAGATTCGTCGAAGAGGCGCCCGGTCAGGGAGATGCTGGTGGGCCGGCCCTCCGGGTCGAAACCATTGGGCAGAGCGAGGCAGGGGTGTCCCGTCAGGTTCGTGAGCCTTACGTTGTAGCTGAAACTGGGGGCCAGGTAGGCGTCGAATTCGGACATGAGGCGGGCCATGTCCTCCATGAGGAGTGACCGCAGCCGGTTGGCCTGGATGTATTCCACGGCCGGAACGAACCGGGCCTGGCGGAACATGTTGGGCCAGTTGTTCGCGTCCTGTTCCCTCAACAGGTCGTCCTGGTTGTTGCGAGTGAACTCGTCGAAGGCGGCCGCCGCCTCGGTATAGAGAATCAACTCCGGCGCCAGGGGCCGTTTCGGCAGCTCGACGGGGACCAGATCGACTCCCAATGACCTGACGACCTCCAAACTTCGGGCGTCGTTCTTCTTGGCGGCGCCCTCCTCCTGTTCCTGGAACAGGCTCTCGGCATAGCCCACCCGGAGTCCCTCCAGCCGTTCCGCAACGGGCCAGACGAAGGGATGGTCGCGCGTGGTCCGGTCATCGGGATCGAGCCCGTGGATGGCCGCGAACACCAGTGCGCAGTCTTCGGCGCTGCGGCAGATGGGTCCCAGCTTGTCCAGGCTCCAGCTCAGGGTCATGGCGCCGTGACGGCTGACCCGGCCGAAGGTGGGCCTCAGTCCGGTGACGCCGCAGGTGGCGGACGGATAGACGATGGACCCCATGGTCTCGGATCCGATGGAGAAACCCACCAGGCCGGTGGCCGTCGCCGCGGCGGAACCGGCCGAAGATCCCTTGGAGCCTTCGTCCAGTTTCCAAGGGTTGCGGGTCTTACCGCCGTACCAGACGTCGACGGCGGCCAGAGCTCCCAGGCTGAGCTTGGCGATCAGCACCGCGCCCGCCTGCTCCAGCATGCGGACCACCGTGGCGTCCAGGTCCAGCGTCTGGTCGCGGTGGGAGGTGGCTCCCCAAGTGGTTCGATATCCTCGGACCGCCAAAAGATCCTTCGCTCCCCAGGGGATGCCGTGGAGCGGCCCCCGGTAGCGACCACGAGCCAGCTCCCGGTCGGCGCGGCGCGCCTGCTCCAGGGCCATCTCCTCCGTGTAGGAGATGACGCACTCGAGCTTTTCGTCGTATTTCTTGAGGCGATCCAGATAGAGGCGGGTCAGATCTTCGGAACTTACCTTCCGGGCTTTGACCGCCGGCGCCAATTGGGAGAGGGGCCAGTAGGCCAGATCTTCCAGCCGGCCGGGCACCTCGGGGATCGGAGTTGCCGCGGTGGCCGGTTGGGCGGCGGGCGGGTACGGCACGCTGCCGCGGGGAATGGGATCGAATTGGATGGCTGGCGGAACCGAATTGTCCAGCGAGAACTCGCGGAGATTCCCGAAAAACTCCAGGCTCTGATTGACCCGCTTGAGCATCTGCTCCCGTTCCAGGAGCGTGAACTCCAGCCCGGCCACCTGTTGGGCCGCTTGCAGGATCTCCGCCGTGATCCTCATCTCCGTTTCCACAGGGGATTCGTCCCGGCAGGATGCCAGGGCCAGTCCGCCTCCCGAGAGCGAGGTCAGCGCCTGCCGGCGGGTCCATTTGGGGTCACTCACGACGGAACCCCGGACGTGTTGAGAAGGCGGAGTGAGGGGTTCTCATCCTGGGACCGCCGGCGCGGATCACGGAGTTGTCCGGTCGACGGCCAATCGGCCGCAACTGTCCAGGGCCAGCAACGGATAGCAGGTTCCGCTGTAGGTGATGAAATGGAACTTGTCCGTATTGAGCGACCGCGTCCACCAGCGGCCAGATTCCCGCTGGTTGGAAATCAGCCAGTCGATAGCCCGCCCGATGCGAGGATCGTCCGGCGGGACTCCGGCACGTCTCAGCACCAGGACGCTGAGTCCGGTCTGGTGCCCGTCGCTGGCGGGATTCTCGAAGTCGTCTTCGGCCCGGAGCTTCTCGGCGCGGTTTCCCCGGCCCCAGGTTTCGGGAGTGGCGAAAGTGCGGATCGACCAGCCCCCGTCCTCCTGCTGGTGCCGCCAGATCATCTCCACCAGTTCCTGCTGCTTTTCCTCGTCCAGCAGACCGGGCCAGCGGGTGGAGACCCAGAGCAGGAGGAGGCGGCCGTAATCGTGGGGCGCCCGGGTCCTCAGGTATTCCCGGGTCTTTCGCACCGCTTCCTGGTTTCCGTTGGAGGCCAGCCATCCGGGAGCCGCCGCCATGGCCATGGCGCCCACGGTGGCCGACTGATACCTGCTGGACTCGAACGGCGGCCAGGTGTCGATGTTGCTCCAGGCTCCCTCCGGATCCTGGAGTTGGAGCATCAGGTCCAGGGCGTCCCGGGTTTCCCGGGAGAGCTCCCCAGTAATGTGGGAATCCCATTCGGCCAGCCCCTGCGCCGCGTAGGCGACCTGGGTCGGGCGGACGCCGGAACGAAGTTTTTGGGGGTCCATGGCCCGCAACTCATCGAGTTCATCGATGACGAACTCCCTCAGTTCCGCGGGCGGCCGGCCCAGGGTTTCCGTCAAGGCCGGACGGGTGACGAAATAGGTGCCGTTGGTGTGGCAGGCGATGCACTCCCGCTTCCGGGTCCAGGCCAGTGCCCCATCCTCCATGTAGGCGACGGCTCTCTTGGGCGAGAACTGCTCAAGGATCGTCTCCCGCGCCGATGCGGCCGGGATCGAAATCTGCTTCCATTCGTATTGCGGCTTGGGTGCCTCGTCGTTTTTCTCCGCCGCGGCCGTTCCCAGGAAGAAGATGGTGAGGAGGATTCTTGCCGGCATCATATTGACAGCCAAGATTACTACAGGGTTCCGAACATTCCAAAACGTCCCACCAGCCGCCAGCTGGAATCCGGTGCCTCCCAACTGCCGCAACGGTTCGGAAACGCTTGCGGCACTTGTTTTCGGCGACGTATTCTCAACGTTGCGGCAAGGTTTTTTGATCCGTGCCAGGGGAGTTCCAGGAGGGTTCTGTCATGCGAAGCTGGTGTTCCGACCGTGTGAGCCGCCCGGCTCCGATGTTCCACCTCGTGTGGATCGCATTCCTGCTATTGGGGGGAGCCTGTTCGGAAACGCCCACACCCGCCGCTCCGGATCAGAAACCGCTTTTCGTGAGTGGCCGGGATGGATATCACACCTACCGGATCCCGGCGCTCCTGACCACGGGGAAGGGAACTCTCCTGGCGTTCTGCGAGGGGCGCAAGGACAGCCGCAGAGATGATGGAGACATCGACCTCCTGATCCGGAGATCCACCGACGGGGGAGAGACCTGGAGCCGTCAGCAGGTGGTCTGGGACGACGGCGGCAACACCTGTGGGAACCCCTGCCCGGTGGTGGACCAGGAGACCGGCACCATCTGGTTGCTGCTGACCCACAATCCGGGAGACGAGGGCCTGACGGAGATCCTGCAGCCGGGCGCCCGGGGGACGCGGACCGTGTGGGTCACCTCCAGTGAGGATGACGGAAAGTCCTGGGAGCTGCCGCGGGAGATCACAGCCACCACCAAGAATCCGGACTGGGACTGGTATGCCACAGGTCCCGGCGTCGGGATCCAGCTTCGACACGGTCCCAACAAGGGCCGTATGGTGATCCCGTGCGATTATTCCTATCCGGCGTTGAGTCCGGATGAGGCGGTTCACTCATACGGGGAGCCCCCGCCCGCATTCGGCTCCCACGTCATCTACAGCGACGACCACGGCAAGACCTGGCATCTGGGTGGGAACATCCGGCCTCACGCCAACGAGTGCCAGGTCGCCGAGTTGACCGACGGCCGGATTCTCCTGAACTTCCGGTCCTACTTCGGCAGGAACCTCCGGGGCCGTTCCTGGAGCAGCGACGGCGGCTTGACGTGGTCGGAGGCGCAGGACGATCCCCAGTTGACCGAACCGGTCTGCCAAGCCAGCCTGCTGCGCTACAGTTGGTCCGACACGGGAGGCCGCAGCCGCCTTCTCTTTTCCAATCCCGCCGCCACCGAACGCGTCCGGATGACCGTTCGCCTCAGCTACGATGAGGGGGAATCCTGGCCGGAGTCCCGCGTCCTCCACGAAGGACCATCCGCCTACTCCAGCTTGGCGGTCCTGCCGGACGGCACCATAGCTTGCCTTTACGAACGGGGGGACGAGTCGGCCTACGAAACCATCAGCTTGGCCCGATTCAGCCTCGACTGGCTGACCCAGGGGAAGGATCGAAGGGACTGACCCTCCGATCGACGGTCAGATCCCCAATGTTTGCAGGTGCTTACTCCGGTCGGCCGAGAAGGCTCGCCTGGTAACGGGCCACGTCCCACATGTAGTGGTGGACCCTTCTCTTTTCTGCGGCGAGGATGTGTGTTTTTCCGCCCTCCTCGTCACCCTGGGCGAGCAGGAAGAGCCCGGCGTAGAGGTGGGCGTAGAAGAGGCGTCCTTCGAGCTGCGCCGATCCAGGATTGCCGGCGCGGGCGGTTTCCAGGACCTTCTGCGGGGACCCCTCTCCCCGGAACATGTCGTAGACGGCCATCATTGGAATCCGGCGATCATTCCGAATCGGCATCAGGGTTGAACGAGCCTTCTCCGTACCCTCGGTCCGGGCGATGCACAGATAACGCCAGACCGAGTTCTCCACGTCGTTGTCGTGGTAGGTCTGGTACAGCTCGAACTGCCTCGCTCCCTTCTCGAATTGACCCGCGTAGTAGTAGGAAAGCCCCAATTCCCATTGCCTCGGCTCCATATCGGGACGGAGCCGGATGTACTGCTCCAGGTCGGCGACGGATTCCGTGATCTTGCCCAGTCGAAAGTGCTCCCGGCCTCGCAGGTAGTAGGCATAGGCCAACTCGGGCTTCCGGGCCAGGGCATCCGTAGCCAGTTTTACGGACTCGGAACTCCGGCCCCGGTTGGACGCCTCCACGGCGCGGTTCAGAAGCTGCTCAGCCCCCTGGCCCATGGCGGCGCTCGTTGAGCTGGCGAAGATGGCTGAGGCGAGAAGGAATGCGGAAAACCTCACGCGAAACATGCCTCATTCTACTCCATGATGCGGTGGTTCGAACCCGGGAGGTGAAAAGACGGGAACCCGTCTGTGACCGGCACCATGAAATGCAGAACTAAAATACTTAGCAATGCTAGACAAATATAGTTAGCTATGCTATGTATATTTGGCGATGCAAAACACCGGTGACATCGAGCAGGTTGCGGCGGGATTTTCCCAGTTGGGTCTCTACCTGAGATCGAAGCAATGGCGATCTGCGGAAAAATCGGGCCTGACCTCCACCCAGATCAGCATTTTGGGATTCCTCAAGCGGCGGGGTCCCAACCGAGTCATGGCATTGGCCAGGCTCGTCGGAATCACCGAAGCGACGGCAAGCCGCGCCATCTCGACGCTGGAACGCAAGGGCCTCGTTCAAAAGGGTGTCGATCCTGACGACGGCCGTGCCACAAGGATTTCGCCGACGGCCGCGGGTATCCGTCTCCTGTCGGGGCAGTCCGAGTTTCCCGATGGGCTCATGGCGGCCTTGGCCGGACTCGATCCAATCGAGAGCACCGTCCTGCACCGTGTTCTCAGCAAGGTCATTCTGCACCTGCAGGAGACAGGGGCCATCGAACCGCAACGGATATGTTGCACCTGCCGCTTCTTCCGGCCCTACGTTCATACGGAGGCGGCCCGACCGCATCATTGCGAATTCGTGGACGCCCCGTTCGGTTCCGTGTCTCTGCGCCTCGACTGCGGCGACCACATTCAGGCCGACGAGTCGGTGAGAAAGCAGCGCTGGCAACGCTTCCTGGCGGTGAAGCCCTTGGAGCGGGGGGGCGCTCACCCCGAGGAGGCGAGCGAAAACTGATTCGAAAAACCCACTATCAACCCGAAAGGAGACTCAACCATGTCAAGACAGGCCACCTTTTACCACGCCGGCTGCCCGGTTTGCGTCGATGCCGAGACCCAGTTCGCGCAGGCGCTCAACCCTCAGGACTACTCTGTGGAAGTGGTTCACCTGGGTGAAACGCCCGACCGCATCGCCGAGGCCGAATCGGCCGGCGTTGCGTCGGTCCCCGCGTTTGTCGTGGACGGCAAGCCGTATCACATCAACTTCGGCGCCTCCATCGCCGATCTGAAGTGAATTGACAGACACGCCCGGCTGCACATCGCGGCCGGGCGTGCTCTCCCCAACAAGTGACATTCAGTCGCCGGCCCGGGGCAGTCCCTGCCAAGGGTCCGTATACTACCCATCCATGAAGGAAGCCAAGGATCAGGATCCCAGCGATCTCGGTCTGGCCGGGTACGCCAAGCTCCTCTGCTCGGCAGTGTTCGTCACCGGAACGGAGGAAGAAGCGGCGCGAAGGCACAGCCGGAACGTGGCCGTGGATCTGCTGAAACTACCCGAGTCGGACGCGGAGCACCTCGACGATGTCATCGACTACGACGGGAAGAGGGTTCACGCCACGCTCCCGGGAGGCTACCGGCGCACCGCGGGATTCTACGGTGACCAGGGTTGTATCGTGCATCCGCGGGACCACGATGGGATCTACTTCAAGCCGGTTCCGGTGCGGACCTCACTGCCGCCGGCCGAGACCCAGCCCTGGCCCATGGGGGACCTCCTCCCGGAGGATCCCCTCCCGTCCGAGGTCGACGAGGCGAAGCTGCGGGCGGCAGTCGATCTCGCCTTCGAACCTCCCGCCCGGACCACTTCGCTGGCCGTGGCCTACAAGGGCCGTCTCATCGCCGAGCGCTACGCACCCGGCATCCGCAAGGACACGCTTCTGGAAAGCTGGTCCATGGGCAAGAGCCTCACCGGCACCCTGGCGGGACGCCTGATTCATGAGGGGCGGCTGAAGATGACCGGCCCGGCCCCGGTCCCCGAATGGCAGGCGCCGGACGATCCGCGCCGCGAAATCCGGATGGAAGACCTGTTCCGCATGTCCAGCGGACTCGACTTCACCCTCTACGAGGTGATGGAGCAGACGCCTCAGGGAACTTACCGGATCTCCACGGCCTACCCGGATCATTACTACGTCTATCCCTGCGCTCTGGACGTCTTCCGGTACGCCGTCTCGCGCCGGCTTCGCTTTCCTCCCGGCACCGTCGGACGGTACCGCAACTGCGATCCCCTGACCCTGGGATACCTGGTCCGCCGGGCTGTGGAGGAACGGGGAGAGCAATACCATACGTTTCCGCAGCGATCCCTCTTCGACCGGATCGGGATCCGCAGGATGGTGCTGGACACGGATCCCTACGGCAACTTCATCCTCTCCGGCTACGAGTACGGGACGGTCCGGGACTGGGCCCGGATCGGACTCCTCTATCTGCAAGGGGGCGTCTGGCAGGGGGAGCGGCTGCTGCCCGAAGAATTCGTGGAGTTCGTCCGCACGCCGGCGCCGGCGTGGTTCAACGAAGAGGGGGAACCGAGCGAGTCGCGCTACGGCGCCATGTGGTGGCTCAACACCACCGGCGTCTGGGACGCCCCCGCCGATGCCTTCTATGCCGCGGGAGCCGGCGGCCAGAACACGCTGGTCATCCCTTCGCGGGATCTGGTGGTGGCCCGTCTCACCGAATATGACGTCCTGAGCGTCAGCGTCCCCGCCTTCAACGCGGCGCTGAGAGGGATTCAGGACGCCATCGGATGAGAATCCGGTTCCGGAAGTTCACGGACC
This sequence comes from Acidobacteriota bacterium, assembly GCA_965231825.1. Classification (GTDB taxonomy): domain Bacteria; phylum Acidobacteriota; class UBA6911; order RPQK01; family JAJDTT01; genus JAJDTT01. The sequence goes on from OZ246889.1 coordinate 3,122,116, forward strand.
GATGATCTGGTTGGCGAGGTAAGCCGAGACATAGGCCAGCAGCGTCATGTAGGCGAACTGCGCCACCGGCCAGCGCCATCCGGCCGTCTCCCTCCGCACCACCGCCACCGTGGACATGCACTGCATGGCGAATGCGAAGAAGACCAGGAGGGCCACGGCGCCCGCCAGATCCAAATCGCCCTTGAGCGCCTGCTGCAGGTCCCGGGAGCCTTCGTCTGCCTCCATCCCGTAGATGGTCCCCAACGTTCCCACGATGACTTCACGGGCCGCCAGTGAGGTGATGAGCCCGATCCCGATCTTCCAGTCAAATCCCAGGGGCTCGATGACCGGTTCGATGGTCCGGCCCACGGTGCCGATGACGCTCTCGGAAATCGGGGGGGCTTCTCCGTTTTGGCGTGGGACGCTGGCCAGGAACCACAGGACGATGGTCGTCGCCAGAATGACGGTGCCGGCCCGCCGCAGGAAGATCCTGGCGCGGTCTACGAGGCGAAGCCCCAGCGACTGGAGGCCGGGCATGCGGTAGGGAGGCATCTCCAGGGAGAAGGGGGCCCCCGTGCCGCGAAGTATCGATGACTTGAGCACCCATGCGGTCAGGACGGCTGCCAGGAATCCGAGCGCATACAGTCCCAGCATGGTCGCCGCCCGGGTGCCCAGGAATCCACCCAGGACGGGGCGTTCCGGAATGAAGGCGGCGATGACCAGGGTGTAGACCGGCAGCCGGGCCGAGCAGGTCATGAAGGGCGCGATCATGATGGTGGCGATCCGGTCCCGCTTGTTCTCGATGGTCCGGGTGGCCAGGATGGCCGGGACGGCACAGGCGTAGGCCGAGAGCAGGGGGATGAAGGACTTCCCCTGGAGGCCCACCCTGGCCATGGTCCGGTCTGCGATGAGCGCCGCCCGGGCCATGTAGCCCGAGTCTTCCAGCACGCCGATAAAGAGGAACAGCAGCAGGATCTGGGGCAGAAAAATCACCACCGATCCCACGCCGCCCCAGACCCCTTCGATAAGAAGACTTCGAAACCAGGTGTCGGGCAGCAGGGCGTGGACCCACTCTCCCGAGGTGGAGACCATGGCATCGGTGGCATCCATGAGGGGAATGGCGAAAGTGAAGACCGTCTGGAAGACGGCGACCACCACCGCGGCGAAGATGAGGAGGCCCACCACCGGATGGAGCAGCACGGCGTCGAGCCTCCGGGTCCAGACCGGAGGAGCCGGGGGGCGGTATTCCGCTACTTCGCCGATCTGCGCCGACCACTCCCGGCAGCGGCGCACGTCCTGAATCACCGGCAGCTCCAAGGGGGTGGGGACGGCCAGGGCCCCGACCAGGAACTCCCGGATCGCTTCGGTCCCCTCTCCGGTCCGCGCGCTGACCAGGGCGACCGGGGCCCCGATCTGTTGCGCCACCGCGTCCAGGTCGAGACCTCCGCCGCGGCTCCGAAGCGAGTCGGCCATGTTCAGGACCACCAGGGTCGGGATTCCGAGGCTGAGTATGGGAGCGGCGAAACCGAGATGGCGCCCCAGATTGGTGGAATCGAGGATCAGAATGATGGCGTCCGGACTGGAGACGCCCGGCATGCGGCCGGTAAGGACGTCTCGGGCCACTCTCTCGTCTTCCGACCGGGGCTCGAGGCTGTAGATGCCCGGCAGGTCGATCAGGTGGACATCGATCTCACCCGGGAGCCGGGCGCGCCCGATTCGTTTCTCCACTGTGACACCGGGATAGTTGGCCACTCGCTGGCGAAGTCCGGTCAGCCGGTTGAAAAGGGTCGACTTCCCGGTGTTGGGCGGGCCCACGACGGCGACGGTGCGCAAGCGGGTGGAATCTCCAGGCCGGGTCTTCGAATCGGGGACGCCCGTGCCGGCCCCATGGCTATGGCTCATGAGTCTTTCCGGCCGGCCGAACCGGGTCTGCGCAGAATCAAGCGGGCCGCCGTCTCACGGCGGAGCGCCACTTCCGAGCCGTCGACCCGGTACACCCGGGGGTCGCCGAACGGCGAGCGTCCGGCCGCCGACACCACCGAGCCCGGGAGGAATCCCAGCTCCATGAAACGCCGCGCGTCCCGGTCCGGCAGATCGATGGAGTCCAAGACGGCTTCTTCGTGCTTCCCCAGATCCTTCAGTGTGAACCGGGCCATGATCCTGACTCCTCTCTACTCATTAACCCGCTCACTTCAACGCGGGAGGGACTTTCTTGTTGCTCATTCTTGAGGGGCTCCTACTTGGAAGACGCTACGCGGAGTGGGGACTCCGTCCCCCCAAGACCCCCCTAATCGGCGCCTGAAAGACGCCGCTCCCGGCGGCAAGAAAGTCGCCGCCTATTTCTCATTCCCCGACTCCGATGACCCGGGGCAGGACTTCCTCCTTCAGGAGCCTCATGGACTCGACCCAGCGGTCCTTCGGGTCCCATTCGTGACCCAGAACCAGGAGGACTCCAAATCCGCCCAAGTCGTCCTGAAGCCGCTGGAGCTTCTCTGCGACGTCGTCGGGACTGCCCACGAGCCAAAGATTGTCCAGCAGGTATTCCGGGGTCACGCCCGAGTCGGGCATATCGAGGTCGGTCTTCATCAGGTCGAGCATCTTGCACTTGGGCAGCAGGCGGAGGAAGTAGTCTTCGAAGTCCCGCGCCATGGTCCCTTCCAGGACGCAGCGCCTGGCTTCCTGCGTCGTATCCGCAACGAACACGTTTCGGGCCACCCGCCACTGGCTCCGGTCGGGCGTGCGTCCGGTGGTGGCGGCTCCTTCCAATACCGCCTCCCAGTGGGACTTGAGGATCCGGGTCGGCACGATGTTGATGCTCATGGGAATCCAGCCCTCCTCTCCGGCCCGCACCAGGGTTCCGGATTTGACCGACACGCCGGCGACGCCGATGGGCGGGTGAGGCTTCTGGTAGGGCTGGAGGTGGAAGCGGAGACCGATGTCCGATTCAGGCTCCGGCACGGTAAAACGCCAGTGCTTGTGTTCGTACAGGCCCGGCCGAGGATCTTGCCAGAGCTGGAGGACCACGTCGACCGCGTCGCGGGTCATCCCCCTCTGCTCTCCAGTCTTGGGATCGAACCCGAAGACCTCGAAGTCGCCCGGAAAACCACCCGATCCGACTCCCCAGTAAAATCTTCCGCGGCACATGTGATCCAACTGGGCGATGCGGCTGGCAATGACGAAGGGGTTATGGTTGGGCATGCAGGTGACGCCGGTGCCCAGTTTGATCTGCTCGGTCTGGGGGATGGCGCTGGCCAGCAGCAGGTCGGGAGCGGGGATGTTCTCCCAGACGCTGGTGAAGTGCTCGCCGAGCCACGCCTCGTGAAATCCCAATTGGTCCAGGGTAATGATCTGCTCCAGGTCGCTCTCCAGGGTCTCGGTGAAGTTCGACCCCGGCGGGTGGAGGGGCATGGTGAAGAATCCCAGTTTCATGGCAGGTGCTCCTTTTGTGGCCTCATTCTAGGGCCCAGGGCCGTCGACCGCCACTGCATCCGGTCCGACTGGTTCATGCGGGAAGATGGCGCCTGAAGAATAGCCGCTCAGCCGTTCCTTGCAAGATCTGCCGCTTGTCCGAAGCCGAGAGAAAGTCAGCATGGTCCCGGATCAGGGCGACGGCGGCCTCGATCGTGTGTCCGTTCTTGGTCTGTAACGGAGCGTCACTTTCCCACATGCACCGGTCGGGGCCGAACGCATCCACCAGCCGGCGAATCAGCGGGAGCATGTCCAGGTAGGGTGGTTGCTTCTTGCCCAAGGCATAGAAAGCGCCCAGTTTGAGCATGACGCGGGGATGCCGAGCCATGCGGCACAGCGCGTGGGCTTCTTCTTCCACCCGGTCAGCCCGCTTGCCGATCAGGCAAAAGTGGTCGATGATCACAGGAGTATCGGGAAAGCGTCGGCACATGCGGTCCAGTTCGGGCAGGTCCGCCGGAGTCATGAGGAAGCTCAGGCAGAGGTCGTGCCGGGCTCCGGCGGCGAACATCTTGTCGAAGCCCGGGTGATCCATCCAGCGTTCTCCGCTTCGCATGGCCGGACGCGTCGATCGGCCCCGGATCCGGAACGCGTAGATGCCACCTCGAGCCAGGGCTTTCATGGTGCGGTCAGAACCGGGAAGGGAAACGTCGCTGACGGCGGGAACGATTCCGGTGCCGACGAACCGGTTGGGATCGTTCGCGATTGCGTCGAGGATGTAGCTGTGGTCGAGTCCGTAACAGGTCATCTGAATCAGGTTGTAACGGGTCACCCCGGCGCGGCTTCCCCGCTGGACCAGTTCCTCGACCGTGAAGCTGGGAAACCAGAGGTCCTCTCTGGTCAGTCCCGGCGCCAGAGGATACTTTTGGAGGTCGGGGGACCAGACGTGGGCGTGGGCGTCGACGACGGCGGGGCCGGATGGTACGGCCCGGCCCCTGCGTCCGACGGCCCCGGCCAGGGCCAGGCCGGACATCCAGCGGCGTCGGGTCAGAGTATTCATGCGTCGCTCGCTTCGGCTTATCTGGTGATCCGGCCCAGTCTACTATGGCGGGTGAAACGGCAGAGTGCAGGATTCTCAAATTGATGGGGAGGAGACGGAAAATGCACAGACGTGGACTTCTGGGCGGCTTGGCTGCCGGCGCGCTCTCCGGAGTCGTCTCCTCGAAGGAACTCGAAGCCCGGGCGTTGGTGGAGAAACAGACCCGGGGCATGCCTCCTCCCCGGATCCGGGATATCCAGGTCATCGCCACCGCTCCGAGAGGCCTGCGTCTCGCGGTGGTGAAGGTCCTCACCGACCAGGATGGCCTCTACGGCTACGGATGCGCCACCTTTACGCAGCGGGCCGACCTGGTGGTTCCGGCCGTGGAGAATTACCTGAAGCCGTTTCTGGTGGGCAAGCCGGCCGACCGGATCGATGACACGTGGCAGGCTTGCTACAACAGCTCCTACTGGCGAAACGGCCCGGTCCTGAACAACGCCATCAGTGGAGTGGACATGGCCCTCTGGGACATCAAGGGGCGCCAGGCCGGGCTGCCGGTCTATCAGCTTCTGGGTGGAAAATGCCGGGAAGCGGCCGACTGTTACCGGCATGCCAGCGGCGCCGAGTTCGGCCAGGTGATCGAAATGGCCCGGGCCTACATGGAGGACGGCGTCCGCCACGTCCGGGTGCAGGTCGGTGTCCCGGGGATGTCGGGGTACGGAGGCGGTGCCGGAGGTCGGCCGGCGGCGAAGCTGCACGACGACCCGGTCTTCGAGCCGGCCGTCTATATTCGCCGGATCCTGGCCCTGTTCGAGGAGTGCCGGAAACAACTGGGGGACGAGGTGGAACTGCTCCACGACGTGCACGAGCGGATCACCCCCACCCAGGCGCTCCAACTCTGCAAGGACGTGGAGCCGTTCCGCCTTTTCTTTCTGGAGGACCCGGTTTCTCCCGAAGACATCGCCTACTTCCGCTTGATCCGGAACCACTCGACCACGCCCATTGCCATGGGAGAGCTCTTCAACAGCCCCCACGAGTGGATCCCCCTCATTTCGGAAAGGCTCTTCGACTACATCCGCATCCACATCTCCCAAGCGGGCGGGCTGACCCCCTGCCGCAAGATCGCGGCCCTGGGAGAGCTCTTCGGCGTGCGCACCGCATGGCACGGACCCGGCGACGTCTCACCCATCGGACATGCCGCCAACGTCGCTCTGGATCTGGCCTGCTACAACTTCGGGATCCAGGAGTTCTCCGGGTTCTCGGAGCGAGAGCTGGAAGTGTTCCACGGTTGTCCCGAATACCGCAACGGATACCTGTTCGCCAGCGAGAAGCCCGGTTGGGGCATCGAGGTGGACGAGGCGGCGGCGCGCAAGTACCCCTTCGGTAGCTTCGAGTCGGGAGAGAAAAAGGAGTACAACGGCGGCTGGGGCGTGATCCGGCGGCGGGACGGAACCGTGATCAAGCAGTGATGCCGGTTCGCTCCGGTACTCCGGCCGAAGGCCGGCAGTTCTGAGAACGAACTAACCTGGCTTGGCGAAAGTCAGAACCCGGCGCGGATTCTCCACCATGATCTGATGGAGGGCCTCCTCCGGCGCTCCCAGTCGCCTCAACTCGGGCAGGACGAACTCCATCACGAAGGAAAACCCCATGCCTCCGTAAGTCTTCATCATGGTTTTGGTGCAGACGTCCTGCGAGAGGAGCAGCCGGTCCGCGTATCCGTCCCGGATCAGTTGGACGATGGACCGGACCGTGTCGTAGTCGTGGATCCGGCCCAGCCGGGGGATCACCTCGCCCATAAGGTCGAATTGGATGTAGACGCCCCGCTCCAGAAGCCGTTTCATGTAGGGGATCTGGGTGGCGATGTGGTTGGAGTGTCCGATGATGACCCGGTTCAGATCGGCGCCCTCCGCCTCCACCATGTCCAGGACGGTGAACTTCCCCTCGCCGCGGCCGGCATGGTGAAAGGAGATGGCGGCCCCGGTGGCCCGGCTGGCGCGGGCGGCGGCACGGGTGCTTTTGAGCTCATTGGGATTGAGTGCCGTTCCCACGCCCACTTCACCGATGATGCCGGACCGGACCGCCGTGCCCTCGGCTCCGACGGTGATGTCCCTGATGATGATCTCGGTCAGGTCCTCGACCGTCCGGGAATCCATGTCCGCCGGGTGGAATGAGTGGATGTACCAACCGGCGCCCATGACGATGTGCAGACCGGTGGCGTTGGAGACCTGGAGCAGACCCGTAGGGTCGCGCCCCAGTCCGATGCTGGTGCAGTCCACGATCCCGCTGCCGCCCCAGCGCTTGAACTCCAGGACCTCGCGGATGGCCACGTCCACGTCGCCCAGCAACATGTTGTCTTCGTTGGGCGAGACCCAGGAGCGGAGCCGGCTCAGATTCCGGAGGGAGACGGGTTCCTTGTAGTACGCCGCTTCAGTCGCCGTGAGCCCCTCCTTCGGCTTCCGGCGGTAGTCGAGCAGGACGTGCTCGTGCATGATGGTGGGGCCCACCTCGGCTGGATCGACGGGACCCCTCACCGTCAGGATCTTTCCCGAGATGTCGGGAATGGCATGGCCGGCGCCACCGGCCAGCGGAGCCCAAATCAGTCCGGCAGCCGCGAGCAGCCCGGCAGCCAGCAAGAGTCGCCTTTGGAAAAGCGCCATATGGGTCCTTGTTGGGTTCAAACGCGTCGCCTCCATCACTGATCAACCGTCGTGCCGGGTGCGGTCCATCGCAGCGTCTCTTACGGTGTTGTTGATGGCAGTGATAACGTCAAATACGCCATCGATACGCCCGTTGAGAAATGACCTGGCTGCTTGTGCCCCTGGCGCAATGTCGGCCCTGTTTCTATTTACTTCTTCCCGCATATTGCTTGCGTGCGCCACTAGTTGTCCATGGAGCGCGGCTATGTCGTAATGCAACTCTTCGCGGTTGTTTCCCGCCAGGAGGTGCTGGAGAATGACTTCGATTAATTCCAGCGTCGCCGTGGTCTTCCCGGCGACATAACCTCTAATCTGTTCAGGCGGTACTCCCGGAGGATCAGTCATGGGTGTCTCCTATGGTCGCGCGGTGCTGTTCCGGATCATCTGTTCCAATACCCGGAGCGCGCTGGAATCCAGGCCGCAACGGCGGCCCTCAGCGACGCCGGCGTCCGGATTCCAGTGAACGAGCACTCGCCGATGGCGCAACGGGGGGATCCGAACGGAAACGAGAGTGTGCCCGGGCGGGATTTCGATCTGTTCGAGCGCACTCGGTGGTTCCATGTCCTCGTCGGCTCGTTTGGTTTCGATCGCGCAGTCTCTAAGCGCCTGTTCTGCCTGTAGCAGGGCCTCGTCCTTGGTCACTCCCATGGCGACGATCCCCGGCAGATCTGGAAACGAAACGCCGTACGCCCCCGCCTTACCATCCATCAATGCGGGGTATTCGATCATGATTCAACCCTTTCCGGTCCCAGATTCCTCCAGCCAGCCTTCTTGGCGATAGACCGGGCGACGCCGAAGGACACGAATCTGTGTCTCGGCAGTGTGATGATGCCTTCAACGGCCGGGTGGCGGAAGATGTCGTGGCCGCGGCCGTGGCGGTCCAACTCCCAACCGTCCCGCTCCAGTCTCCTCTGGATCCGGCTGGTTCGAGTCTCCACACGGTTCTCTTTCAATTACCCCAGAATCGAGATCGGACGCTGCAAAACCATAATTCCCAATCTACCGCACGTTCCCGTGGTAGTCCAAGATGCCCCCATTGGCTGTGGCTGGACGCGGCCCTTTCGGACAACTAGCCCCTCATCCGAACTTTCCACACTTCTCCGAAAGATCCGTTCCTGGTCTCAATGTTGCGCCCTTCGTCCGAAAGTTCCGGCAATTCCCCATATTTCCTGACCCGATGAGATTACTAATCGGACCGGTCTGATTTCCTTGCTATTGAGAAGGACAGTCACCTTCTGTGTGTGCGGTTCGGAGGGAGGGGAGCCGGGTAACCGTGCTTCCCCACCCCTATCGCCGGACCCGGTCCCCAACTGCGCCGATCGCGTTGACTCCTGACTCGATAGCCATTTAACATCCAGCTGCAAACGGCAATTTCCCGCTTCTACACTTGATGGATCGTCGAAATTTCTTACAGGCAGGCTTGATGAGTTCCATCAGCACTGCCGCTCTCTGGGCCCAGAAAAAGGAAGGCGTCATGCCAACTACTCCTTCGCCGCCGTTCTCCGAGGAACGAAGCAAGCTGAAGATTACGGGTGTCCGTATGGTTCGCCCCAGGCCAAGACGACCGCTGCCCACCTACAAACCAGCTCCCGGCTCCTGGTCGACCGGTAACGTCGAAGTGGCGAATCCGATGTCTATCTATCCTGAATACAAGGCTCGTCGATCACTGTTCATGGCCCCGGACCTGGGGCCGTCGGCAGTAGAAATCACGACGGACAAGGGAGTTCGAGGGATTGGTTATGGGGGGCCGGGTGCGGGTTTTGTGATTGAGAAACACCTGGCTCAATTAATGATCGACGAAGATCCGTTCAACCTGGAGCGACTTTGGGACATCATGTGGCGCTCGACGCTCTACTACGGTCGCAAGGGAATGGTGGTGCACGCCATCAGCGCGGTAGACAACGCCCTTTGGGACCTCGTCGGTAACGCCCTGAAGATGCCCGTGTACCAACTCCTGGGAGGAGAAACTGGAGTTGACCCGCTTTCGTGGACACATCCAAAGTAAGGGGAAGGAGGGATCCACGATGGCAAGAAAGGGTCGACGGTACCCGCCGGAGTTCCGGCGGGAGATCGTGGGGCTGGTGCGCTCAGGCCGATCACCGGAGGCGCTGGCCGAGGAGTTCGAGCCCTCGGCATCGGCGATCCGGAAGTGGGTCAAGCAAGCCGATCTGGATGAGGGGCGCCGCAACGACGGGTTGACGACATTTGAGCGCCAGGAGCTGCGCCAGGCGAAGCGGGAGATCAAGCGGCTGCGGATGGAGCGGGACATCCTAAAAAAAGCCGCGGCTTGGTTCGCCCGGGAGAGCGGCTCGATCCCCGGAAAGGATTCGAGTTCGTGAAGGCGCACCGAGCCCGGTTTCCGATTCGGGTGATGTGCCGTGTTCTGGGTCTCTCCCCCAGCGGGTACTACGCCTGGTTGAAGCGCCGACCCTCGAAGCGCGCCCGCCGCGACGAGGCGCTTCGGAAAATGATCGTGCGGATCTGGAATGAGAACCGGAGAGTTTATGGTCGGCCTCGCCTGCATGCCGAGTTGAGAGCTCGAGGCGAACGGACGAGCCCGAAGCGTGTGGGTCGATTGATGCAGGAAGCCGGGATCCAGGGGGTGAGCCGGAGGCAGCGGAAGGCCGGGCTCACCCGGAGGGACCGGAAAGCGCGTCCGGCACCGGACTTGGTGAACCGGAACTTCGCGGCCGAGGGACCGGATCAGCTCTGGGTCGCGGACCTCACCTATGTCCGCACGAAGGCGGGCTGGTTGTATGTGGCCGTGGTTCTGGATGCTTGGAGCCGCTTGGTCGTGGGCTGGGCCATGGAGACGCATCTGCGCTCCGAACTCGTCGAGAAAGCGCTCGCCATGGCGGTGATCCGGCGCCAGCCGAAGCAGGTGATCCACCACTCGGACCAAGGGACGCAGTACACCTGCACTGCCTTCGGGAAGCGATGCCGGGAGGCTGGGGTGCGACCCTCGATGGGATCGGTGGGGGACGCTTACGATAACGCGATGTGCGAGAGCTTCTTCGCGACTTTGGAGTGCGAGTTGCTGGACCGTCACCGATTCCGGAACCCGGGTGAGGCGAGGCGGGCCGTCTTCGACTTCATTGAGGGATTCTACAATCGGCAACGCCGGCATTCGGCGCTGGGTTACGAGTCGCCGGCCCATTACGAGCAGCAGGCGGCGTAGGACCCACGCCGGCTTCGAGCGGCCCGACCACGAAGCCAGCACCGCCATCGTTGCACCAAGCGTCGCGCGCGACACGCTTGAAGGGGGCAGGGGGGCTCTGCCCCCCTGAAACCCCCCGGATGCAAAGAGACATATAAAACTCTTAAATCCCTGGAAACAGAGACCGAGGCCCCCTCGTTAAGCGGTATCCCATTGTGGAAAATCAGAGATTTCCCACAACGTGAGCCCTTTTGCTGACGCGTCCACCAGTCGCCCCCACACGGAAAGAAAGAGCGCTCTGTCAGTGGCCATTGACCTTCATCGGGAGGAAGTCTTGCTCCCCACGGACAGAAGGAGTATTACAAACAGGACCAACGTAGTCCGCACTAACAAACCGTCCACGAAAACGGGACACCCTCAAACCAAGTCACGCATTCCGAGTTATTGCACCGGTAACGATCTGGAACAACACATCGAGTTCGGTTACACCAAGCTCAAGCTCGCGGTCCCCTACGGGCCGGCGGACGGCCTTCAGGGAATGAAGAAGAACGTGGAGTTGGTAGAGCGGGCGCGCAAGCTCCTGGGACCCGGTGGCGAGATCATGCTCGACTGCTGGATGGCCCTCACCGAACGTTACACGCTTGAATTCGCCGAAGCCCTGGAGCCCTACCGTGTGTATTGGATGGAGGAGTGCTTGCCACCCGACAACTACGCCGGCTTTGGACGCCTCAATGCTCAAATCAGCTCGACACGGATGGCCACCGGGGAACACGAGTACACACGCTACGGCTTCCAGTTGCTTCTGGAATGCCAGGGGGCCGACATCTGGCAGCCCGATATGAACTGGTGCGGGGGGCTGACCGAATTGCGTCGAATCGGAGCCCTGGCTGCGACCCACGACATTCCCGTTATTCCTCACGGTGGCTGGCGTGGAGGCGGTCCCCACTACATCATGGCCACGCCCAACAGCCCCTGGTGCGAGATGTTCATGCCCCCGCCCGGTGGCCCTGACGAGGTCTACCGGCGATTCGAGGAAGAGAACAACATCAGCCGCGGCCCCGAGGGAATCTACATGCGACCCTCAGATCGGCCGGGTTTCGGATGGGACCTGGTTGTGGATTGATACACCTCAAAATCGAGAAAATCTGGCCTCGATTCCCCACTTTCTCGCGACGATCATTCCTACGGCGCAGACTCCTGGCCAGCGGACATAATCAAGGGATATGAGACAAGCAGGGGAACGGTGTAGAATAGACGCTATCTTGCCTGGAGGTTTGGTTTTCAGACGGATTGCAGCGGCCGTTGTAGCGGTTCTCACCGGTGTTGCGGTGTTGAGTGCGCCACCCCTGGCGGGCTCGACGGTGGACCAGGCGCCGGTGGATTTTCAGTTGCAGGTGCGCCCTATCCTTTCCGACGCTTGTTTCGAGTGCCACGGTCCGGACCCCAAGGCTCGGCTGGCGGATTTGAGGCTGGACCTGGAGGAGGGCGTCTTCGCCGAGCGGTCGACCGGGTTGCCGGTCACACCAGGGGACCCGGAGTCGAGCCTCATCTATCAGCGGATCACACATTCGGATTCCGCCCTGCGGATGCCACCGAAATATGCCCACAAGGAGTTGACGGAGGATCAGATCCAAGTGGTGCGGCGTTGGATCGAGGAAGGGGCTCCGTGGGAGGAGCACTGGTCCTTTGCACCCCTGACCCGGCCTGAGCCGCCCCAGGTTCAGTCTCCGGAGTGGGTCCGCAATCCCATCGACCGCTTCGTTCTGGCCCGCCTCGAGGGCAATGGGCTGACGCCGGCCCAGGAGGCGGACCGCCGCACTCTGGCCCGGCGGATTTCGTTGGATCTCACTGGGTTGCCGCCCCTCCCGGAAGAGGTGGAGAAGTTCGTGGCGGATGCCTCTCCGGACGCCTACGCCAAGTGGATCGACGGGCGGATGCGGTCCCCGGCCTACGGGGAGCACCGGGGCCGCTATTGGCTCGATGCGGCCCGCTACGGCGACACCCACGGCCTGCATATCGACAACTACCGTGAGATGTGGGCCTACCGGGAGTGGGTCATCCGGGCCTTCAACCGGAACCTGCCCTTCGACCAGTTCACGGTGGACCAGTTGGCTGGCGATCTGCTGCCCGATCCGACTCCGGAACAGCTCGTCGCCACCGGCTTCCATCGCTGCAACATCACCACCAACGAAGGGGGGGTCATCAAAGAGGAAGTGGAGGTGATGTACGCCAAGGACCGGGTCGACACCACCGGCACGGTCTGGCTCGGCCTGACGGTCGGCTGCGCCACGTGCCACGACCACAAGTTCGATCCCATCACCCAGAAGGACTTCTACTCATTGGCCGCCTTCTTCCGCAATACGACCCAGAAGCCTCTGGACGGAAATTCCTTCGACCCGCCTCCCGTGATGATCGTACCGGCCAGAAGCGACAGTCGGCGATGGGACCAATTGAAGCGGGAGGAGCCGGCCGCAAGGGAACAGCGGGAGGAGGTCGAGCGGGCCGCGGAAGAGGAGTTCCTCCGGTGGCTGGACTCGGGCGGGCATCTCGATCTGAACTTGGACGAATTCGACGAGTCCCAGACCTTCTCCCTGGAATTGGGAGAGGCCCCACACCTTCGCACCGGTTCGGAGAAGCGGGAATTGGTGTTGTCCGGACCCGCCCGGATCGACCGGTCCGATCCCATCCCCGCTCTGGAACTTCCCGAAGACTCCTTCGTGGAGATCCCGGATTTCCCGGGCCCCGAAGCGGACCGTTCCTTCACCGTTTCAGTGACCTTCCGGTTTCGAAAGGGTGGCTCCCGGATGATCCTGGCCCGGCAGGTCGATCCGGACAACGACAGCCGCGGTTGGAGTCTGGAGATCAGCGGCGACCGGCCGTCGCTGATGCTTCAGGTGAAGGATGGCCGCAACATGGGAATCCGCGGCGTCGAGGAGAACAAGTTGGCGCCGGATCAGTGGCACAACGTGATCGTTACCTACGACGGCCTGCGCCAGCGGACCGGCATGAACCTCTACCTCGACGGCGCCGTCGTCCCCACCCAGAGCTTCGGCCGGGCCATCCGGGTCCTGGAGGGATCGATCCACAACAGCGAGCCTCTCGTGCTCGGCGCCGGCGACCGGCCGTCCGCCGGTAAATATGCCTTTCTGAACGGTTCGATCCGGCAGTTCAGGATTCTGGACCGGGCGGTGGGGGAGTCGGAAGCCCGGCTGTTGGCCCGTTGGGATTCGCTGGCAGCCGTTCAGAAGCGGGAGTCGAAGGAGTTGAGTCCCGACGACCGGGACGCAGTCAAGGCCTACTTTCTGGTTCGCCGGCACGCCGCGTTCGGGCAGGCGGCCCAAGATTTGAAATCGCTTCAGGACGAACGCCGTGAGATCCTGCGCGGGAGCAGTCTGACCCACGTGATGCGGGAGAACCCGGACGGCGATCCCATGGCCCACATTCTCCGCCGGGGGATGTACGACCAGCGGGGCGAGGAGGTGCAGCCGGCCACGCCGGGCGTTCTCCCCGCCATGGACCCGGACCTCCCGCGGAACCGGCTGGGATTGGCCCGGTGGCTGGTGGCGGACGACAATCCGCTCACCAGCCGGGTCATGGTGAACCGCTTCTGGCAGGAAGTCTTCGGGACCGGCCTGGTGAGGACTTCGGAAGATTTCGGGTCTCAGGGAGAGGCGCCCACGCACCCGGAGCTCCTGGACTGGCTCGCGGTCGAGTTTCGGGATTCGGGCTGGGACGTGAAGCATCTCTTCCGCCTGATGCTGGAATCGGCCACCTACCGGCAGTCGGCCCAGGCCACCGGCGAGAAGATCAAGAAGGATCCGGGCAACGGCCTCTTCTCACGGGGGCCCCGTTTTCGCATGGACGGGGAGATGGTGCGGGATTATGTCCTGGCCGCCAGCGGCCTGCTGGAACGCCGAATCGGCGGACCCAGCGTCAAGACGTACCAGCCCGAGGGTCTGTGGGAAGCGGTGGCCATGGAGGGTAGCAACACCCGTTTCTACAAACAGGACTCGGGATCGGACATTTACCGGAGGAGCCTCTACACTTTCTGGAAGCGGGCCGCGCCTCCGCCGCAACTGATGGTCTTCAACGCTCCCACGCGGGAGGAATGCGCGGTTCGGCGCGAGCGCACCAACACACCCTTGCAGGCCCTGCTGACACTCAACGGGGTCCAGTTCTTCGAAGCCGCCCGCCACTTGGCCCAACGTTCCATGCAGGCGGCGCCGGATCCGGATCGGCGGCTCGACTTCATGGCCTACCACCTCCTGGCGCGTTCCCTCCAGGGACCGGAGCAGGAGGTGGCCCGAAAGGCCTACCGGGACTATCTGAGCTACTACGGAGCCCACCCCGATCAGGCCCAGAAGGCGCTTGCGGTCGGCGATTCCACGGCTGACGGAAACCTCCCCAAGGCCGAGTTCGCCGCCTGGACCATGGTGGCCAATCAGCTCATGAATCTGGACGAGGTGTTGAACAAATGACCTGCCAACTGACTCCTCCCGGCATTCTTTCCGACGAAGCGGTTCGAATCGAGACCCGCCGGCAGCTCTTTGCCCGAGGCGCGCGTGGTCTCGGACTGGCCGCCCTGGCCACGCTTCTGGGGGAGGACGCCACAATAGCCGGCGCCACCTCCCTGGATCAGACGGGTGGACTTCCCTATCTGCCCCACTTCGCGCCCAAGGCCAAGCGGGCGATCTACATGCACATGGTGGGGGCGCCGCCCCAGATGGAGACGTTCGACTACAAGCCGGAGATGGAGAAGTGGCTGGACAAGGACCTGCCCGACTCGATTCGAAAGGGGCAGCGGTTGACCACAATGACCTCCGGTCAGGAGCGGTTTCCTATCGTCCCGTCGGCCTTCAAGTTCCAACAGCACGGCCAGAGCGGGGCCTGGATCTCGGAGCTCCTTCCTTACACGGCCAGCATGGCGGACGATCTGGCCATCATCCGGTCCATGCACACGGAGGCCATCAATCACGAGCCGGCCATCACCTTCATCCAGACCGGGCGCGAAGTGGCGGGACGGCCCTGCATCGGCTCCTGGCTGGCCTACGGATTGGGCAGCATGAACCGGGACCTGCCCACCTTCGTGGTTCTCAACGCCTCCCACAGCCACCCCAAGGCCAACGTGCAGGCCATCTCGGCCAAGCTCTGGACCTCCGGCTTCCTCTCCTCCAAGTTCGCCGGCGTCTCCCTGAGGTCCACGGGCGACCCGGTCCTGTATGTGAACAATCCGGACGGCGTGCCCAGTCAGATTCGCCGCCGGATGCTGGACTCGCTGGCCGAGATGAACCGGCTTCAGCACCAGCAGATTGGAGACCCGGAGACTCTTTCCCGGATCGAGCAATACGAGATGGCTTTCCGGATGCAGAGTTCCGTCCCCGAGTTGACGGATCTGTCGAAGGAACCGGAGAGCACCTATCGCCTCTATGGCGAGGACGCGAAGGTCCCCGGGACCTTCGCCTACAGTTGCCTGATGGCCCGCCGTCTGGCCGAACGAAACGTCCGCTTCGTCCAGATCTACCATCGGGGTTGGGACGTGCACCGCGAGGTGCCCCAGGTCCTTCCCAGCCAGTGCAAAGATGTGGACCAAGGGTGCTGGGGGCTGGTCCAGGACCTGAAGCAGCGAGGGCTCCTGGAGGACACCCTGGTGATCTGGGGCGGCGAGTTCGGCCGCACCGCCTACTGCCAGGGCAAGCTCACCGAAACGACCTATGGGCGGGATCACCATCCCCGCTGTTTCAGCCTCTGGATGGCCGGGGGCGGCATCAAGGGGGGCGTCGTCCACGGCGAGACCGACGACTTCGCGTACAACATCGTGCGCGATCCGGTCCATGTGCGCGACTTCCAGGCCACCATCCTTTCCCTCTTCGGCATCGACCACGATCGCTTCACCTTCCGCTACCAGGGGTTGGATAATCGCCTGACCGGAGTCGACCCGGCCCGGGTGGTGAAGCCCATTGTGGCCTGAGGCACGGGGCGTCGATTACAAGGAGAAATCGTGAGAACAATTCGGGAAGGGAAGTGGACTGCGTGGGTATTCCTCGCCGTCCTTCTGGGCGGGTGCGGCGGTGGGGCGCCGCCGAACGACGCACTGGAGATTTCCGGCCAATTCCAGCTCTTCGTGGACGACCACTTGGTGCAGGAGATGCATCAGGTCGCACGGCGCCTGAATCCCCTGAAGAAGCATCCCGCGAATCCCATTCTAAAGCCGGACCGGTCCTGGGAGGGGCAGCACACGACTCCCACCTTCGTGACCTTCGACCGGAAAGACCGCCTCTACAAGATGTGGTACGTCTACATCCACCGCGACCAGAAGCCGGGTGAGAAGTACCTGCGCGTCGACCGGTCCCGCGCCGGCCGGGCCTATGCCTTCTCGCGGGACGGAATCGTCTGGGAAAAACCGGACGTGGGCCTGATGGAACTGCCCGGTCACGGACGCAAGAACAACGCCGTCCCCTATCAGCCCTCCGTCTACGATCTGCGGGATCCCGATCCCCAGAGGCGCTACAAGGCGCTCATCGGCATCGGGGACCGCTCCCGGAACATGGGCGTGGCCTTCTCTCCAGACGGTCTCCACTGGACTCCGTATGAGGGGAATCCCGTCATCGACCAGAGGATCGGCGCGGGAAAAGTGATCTGGGACGACCGGATCCGGCAATTCGTGGGATACCTGCGGCCTCTGCCGTCCCCTCCCGTCGCCGCCATGGGGAATGTCTCCATCCGGGTCATCGGCCGGGCCACCAGTCCCGACTTCCTGCAGTGGGAGTTGCCTCAGAACCAGGTCGTCCTGGTGCCGGATGAGCTGGATCCGCTGGACACCCAGTTCTACACGGCCTCCGTCTACAAGGATCGTGGAGTCTATTTCGCGTTCCTGAGCGTCTACCACGTCAACTCCCTGATGGTGGACATCCAACTGGCCTTCAGCCGGGACGGGATCGAGTGGCAACGGGTGGGGAACAGGCAACCGGTTCTCACCTACGGCATGCCCGACCGGTTCGATTCCCACGGCATCTACGTCTACAGCCCGCCGGTGGTCCTGGAGGAGGAGATCCGGGTCTACTACCAGGGGCAGGACGAGGCCCATTCGCTGACGCCGGGAGATTTGTCGGTCCTGGCGCACCGGCCGGAGGCGTTGCCGACCGGGACCGAGGAGGCGTTGTCCGACTATCAGGGAGCCGCCTGGTGGTACGGAGTGATGCCCCAGCCCTGGACTCTGCACGGAGGGGCGGGCGGATTGGCGGTGGCCCGGCGCGACGGCTTCGTCTCCCTGGACGCCGGCGCCGATCCCGGAGAGGTCGTGACCCGGACCCTCTGGTGCCGGGGAGGCAACCTGGTGGTCAACGCCGACGCCTCCGACCCTTCCGTCTGGAGGCGGGAAGTGGACGACTGGAAGAAGCATCCCGGGGGCCAGGGCGAGGTCCGGGTCGAGTTGCTGGACGAAAACGGCTCGGTCCTGCCCGGTTTCGAGGCCGCCCGTTGCGAACCGCTCCGAAGCGACGCCTTGGCGCACACCATGGTCTGGGAGGGTCAACCGGATCTGAACTCGTTGATAGACCGGAAGATCCAGGTCCGGTTCCTGCTCCGGAACGCCAAGCTCTATTCCTTCCGACTGGGAAGCTGAGCCCCCTGGCGGAGCACTGCCTGCCTTCGTAGCGAACTCACGGTCCGGAACGATTCTCCGGTCGGCCGGGTCTCCGAATCCGGCGAACGTGCAGAACGTAGCTGACGGCGAGTCCCACGGACAGGTTCGCCACCAGGGCTCCAGGGGCGATCCAGATGAAGCTCACAGGATCCTCGCCGGTCACCGGGTGCATGCCGAAGATGGGTCCCGAGTAGGCCAGGAGGATCGCCGTGGTCATGCCGGAGACGGTGCCGGCGGCCACGCCGGCGGGCCGGGCGAAGGGCACGAAGAAGGCGAAGAAGAAGAGTCCGAACATGGGCGTCATCAGCAATCCCGAGGTCTTCTTGGCCACCGCGAAGATGTTGCCCGGGACCGCCCCCATGTAAGAGCTTCCCCCCACCACGACGGCGCCGATGACGAAGGCCAGGATCTTGGCCCAGCGGGCTTGGGTCCGGGGATCGGAGGGCAGCCAGCCGAACCGGTCCAGGAAGTCGCGGTTGACGACGGCGGTGATGGAGTTCACCCCCGAGTCGATGCTGGACATGGCGGCCGCCAGCATGGCGGCCGCCACCAGGCCTGAGATTCCCGGTGGCAACAGGTGGGCGATGAAGTAGGGAAACAGGCTGTCGCCGTTGCGAACGATGTCCATTCCGGCGGGCAGGATCTCGGGATGGCTCCGGACCAGTCCCATCAACGCGAACCCCACCACCCAGAGCACCAGAACCACCGTCACGCCCACGATCTGGTTGACCAGGTAGGCCTGCCGGGCGGCCCGGGCGTCCACGGTGGCCATCAGGCGCTGGATCTTGGTCTGGTCGCCCGCCAATCCGCAGCTCGCCAGGACGAAGGTGGAGAAGGCCGTGCCCAGGATGCTGAGCCGGACGGAAGGGTCGAAACTGATCAGGGGCTGCTCATCCCAGTGAGGTTGCCAGGAGGTGGGAAACCAGCTGAAATCCCCCACTCGCCAGGTCACCAGGCCGATCACCAGGATCGCGCCGCCCAGCATCAGGATCGTCTGGAAGCTGTCGGTGATGACCACGGCCCGGAGGCCGCCCAGGGAGGTGTAGGTCACGGCCACCATTCCGGTGATCAGGCTGATCCAGGGAATCCAGGATTCGTCCAGGCCCATCATGATGGACAGGGCGTTGGCCCCCAGAAAGACCAGGAGCGACATCCAGACCAGGCGAAAGATGAGGAACAGGGAGGCGCCCAGCATCCGAATCCCCAGACCCAGGCGAGCTTCCAGAAGTTCGTAGGCGCTGATGACCCGTTTCCGCATGAAATAGGGGATGAAGACGAAGCCGACCACCAGGAAAATGAAGGGGTGCGCGAGCTGGTTGGCCAGACCCACCGGACCATTGGCGATGGCCTCGCCCGGAATGGCGAGAAAAGCGATGGTGCTGAGCGAGGTGGCCATAAGCGACACGCCGATCAGCTTGGGGTTCATTCGGCCGCCGCCCGTGAAGTATTCCGCCAGGTTGGTCTGCCGGCGGGTGTAGTAGCTCCCCAAGACGATGGTGCCCACGGCGTAGAGAACGATGATGATCCAGTCGATGGGGGCCAGCCCCCCGCTACTCTCGAACAGGTTCATGTCGCAATAGTGCCGCGGATTCCCTCGAATTCGGGACGGGGAATGATATTCAAATGTCCGGAGACAAAGTCGGAATTCTTTGACGCCGGTACTTCCGGTAGAACTTGAAGTCGCCGTCGAGAGTGAAGACGACACTCTCCGGAAGCTGTTCGGCCATTCGGACCAGGCAGCCGTCCGCGAGGGACATGGGCACGTCCTGGTACTTTTTCAGCAACCGGGAGACGACGGCGGTTTCTTCGGAAAGGCGAAATGACAGGTCCAGGACACTCCGCCGGACCATTTCCACCACGGCCGTCTGTCCTCCCGTGAAAGGTCGGACCAGATAGCAAGCTTCCGCCAGGACGGATTCACAAGTGAACAGAGGCGGGGCGATCTCAGCCCATTGGTCCTTGGCCCAGCCGTGGTGCCGGTCACGCCGGTTCAACAACGCCACCAGCGGACCCGTATCCAGGATGACGTCTTTTCTCATCGGCCGAATTCTTGCAGATAGTCCTGGTTCACCGACAAGTCTTCCGGTCCGCAAAGTGTGCCCTCGAGATCGGCCACCCGCGACAGAGCCGACCCGGATTGCTCGGTTTCCAACCTTCCCAGATACTCGGTCAGTGCCTCACGAATCAGCGCCGACTTGCTGACGCCCTTTCGACGCGCCGTCTCGGTAATCGCAGCGGCGAGCGGGTCAGGCACCTTCAACGAGACGGTATTCATCGCATCCTCAAGTAATACCAATCTGTGCTAATAGTAATATCAGGGCCGATGGAGGATATCAACCGACCACGGCGATCGCCTCGATCTCCACCAGCAGGGAAGGCAGGACGAGACCCGACTGGACGGTGGAGCGGGCGGGAGGGCGTCCTTCGAAGTACTCGTTGAAGACGGCGTTCATGCCTTGGTAGTAAACCATGTCGCTCAGGAAGACGGTGACCTTGATCACGTCGTCCAACGAGGCGCCGGCGGCCTGCAGGGCCGTTTCCAGGTTATCGAGTGTCTGCCGCGTCTGGGCGCCGATATCACCTTCGCCCACCAGGTTGCTGTCGGCGTCGAAGGCGATCTGCCCCGCCGTGGTCACGAGCGTTCCTTTCCGGACCACCTGGGAATACGCGGCGGCCGGCGTCGGCAACGACGGGGGATTCAAGCGTTGTGCGTTCATGTTCGTCCTCCTTATGTATGGGAACAATGATCTGTCCCGCATCTCTCGAAAATTCAACGCGGCGGGATCAGCGCGACGATCCGCACGGGAGCCCCGGTGCCGCCTGCGATCTTCATCGGCAGCGCCGCGAGCAGAAACCCACTGGGTGGCAATGACGACAGGTCGGCGACATTCTCCAGGTTCGGCACATCGGCTGCCGCCCCGATCCGGTGGACGATGAAGTCGGTGGACTGCCCGTAGTCGACGCTGGCGGTGTCGATGCCCAGGAGCCCCACGCCACGTTCTTCCACCAGCAGGCGCGCCGCCGCTTCCCCGATCCCGGGGAAGTGAAGGTTTCCGGTCTCGCCGGGTGTGTCGTCGCCGAGGTAGGCGAGCGCATCGGGCCAGCGGGCGGCCCAACCGGTCCGGACCAGCACCGCCGATCCCTTCGGCACGCGGCCGTGGTTCTCCTCCCACGCCAGAACGTCATCGGGAGTGACCAGGTAGTCCGGATCGGCCGCCGCCGACTGGCTGACGTCGAGTACGATGCCTGGGAGGACTAGCCGCTCCAGTGGAATCGACTCGACGGTGGCGCCCCCGTCCGCGAAATGGAAGGGCGCATCGAGGTGCGTGCCGCCATGCTCGGCCGTGGCGAACTGCCTGGCGGCGTAGAAGTAGCCGCCCGGCGTCTGGCCCTCGGCCAGCGTCTCGAGCCGGAACCCGGTGGTGTCGGTCGGCCAGTAGAGCGTGTCGCCGCCGTAGCCGTGGCTGAGGTCGACCATCCGCCAACCGGCGACCACCTCCGGTCCGTGAGGCTGCGGCGTATTTTCCGACTGCGCACCCCCACAAGCAGCGATCAGGACGGCGAGCGCGAGGCCGACGGCCAGCGAAACCATGTGTCGTGAAGCGTGCATTGCCCTCCATCAACAATGGATCGAAGCGATCGGAGGGCGTCTCCCGAGCCATCCGCTCCATGCCCCGAACCGCCTTCATGAAGGCCCTCGACACCAGAACCAGCAACCCGAGCGCGAGCACTCCCACGAGAACGAGGGCGACTACCAACTCGAGGATTTCTCCGCGTGTTCATGGTCGGGCATGTCGAAGCGCAGGCCCGCATTGTCGTACAGCGACGCGCCGAAGGCCGTCACCATTGTGTTGTCGCCTTTTCCCAGGTATTTCTCGAGCGCGTTGTTCAATCGGAACTGGAGCAGTGCGATCCGCATCTTGAGCATTCCACTCTTCGGGAACTTCAGCTTGTCCGCGAGGTCGTTGCCGACCAGTAAGCGGGAGACAGGAAAGATGGTTTTCCTGACTAATTTCGCCCGCGCGGCCGGGTCCATGATCCCCGCGACCAAGGGTGCGGAATTGATAAGCGCATTGGCCATGATCACCGCGTTGTCGGTGGGTGCCGGCTCGCAGGCAGACCCAATCGCGAACCATCGCAGAGCGTCCTCTTCATCGGTGTAGAGCATGGCGTCGGGAACGCCCATGAGACGTCCGGCGTAGCGCCATATGGCGCAGAAGCTTTCCCGCTCCTCCCTGGAATAGACGGCGCCCAAAGTCTCCGAGTGTTTCAGCGTCCGCGCGGAGAAACAGGCGAGCGCATAGCCCATGTGGGCGGCGCTGATCGGCGTCCCGAGGGCCGCGCACTCCCACTCCGGGGACTGACTCAACAGATGCCGGACCTGTGCATGGACGAACCGGATTCGGACCGATAGTTTCCACCCGTCGCCGTACCGTTGCAGCCCTCCCCGCCAGAATATCTCCACCTGATGGCGGTTGTTCTGCCTGAGCCGCCTGACGCCGTTGTCGAAGATGCGCCCCGTTTGGACGAAGGACTCGCTGATAAGTGTCGAGAAGCCGTCGATCAGCGTGCCGGCAACGAATGCGGCGAAGATGTTGACGACATTAGCCATGAAGACGCGGGTACCCAGCCGGAAGGCCTCGTGGTCGAGCCATGGCGGCTCGGGTTCGGCGAAGACATTGCGCAGCGACTTCGGCGCGTCGCGAAGGACGCCCTCGTTCTGGTTCATGCCGGCCTTGATGAACTGCGACGCCTGTTTTTGCGACAGCGAGGCGAGGTCCTTCACCGCCGCGTCCGCCAAGGGGTCGCCGATCCGGGTATGCCGGACGTAGATGTCGGCGAGCCTCTTGCTGATCGCAGTAGCTCTGGTATGTCCTTCTACATACGCGGAAGGGATACTGTTCACGTGGATCCCCCATCGTTTGGCTGCGATGGCGTCTAGTGAGAGACAGGTCGCACAAGACAAACGCTCGTTTTCCGATTTGGATAGCGTACGCCAGCACCAGCATTTTCGGCAAGACAAAACTGGACTGTCCCCATCTTGCTGGAGATTCGGGCGAACCGGGGAAGCAGGTGTGAACGAGGACTACGACGAGGCGGTCCGATCCCGGCGGACCAGCCAGATGAAAGCGGCTTGATCCGGTTCGCAATGGCGTAGAAACGGATCTTGGAAACCCCGTAGATTCGTCTCGCGGCCCGTTCGATGTGTCGGACTAGGATCGCGCAGACTCCTAGGATCTCCTAGCCGTAGCGCTTGGTGCGGCGCTGGCCCATGTAGAGTTCCCGGATCCGGGCCAAATCCCCGTCGTACCGCCCGTCTCGAAGGTCGGGGAATGCCCACTCCAGGGGCCGGTACCGGCCCTTACGGTAGCGGCTCATCAGGTCGGCGTAGACGCCCTGTCCCAGATGGATCTTCTGGCCGGCGAACTTCATGCTGGCCAGGACCACCTTGCTGTGGTCCAGGTAACCCGCGTCCAGATTGACCCTCCGCCGGCCCCGGCGGGCCAGCTGCTCCTCGATCCGGTTGCACGCCAGCTTCGCTTCCGGAAGGGATTCCGGCGGAATCATTCGGGAGAAGCTCACGAGGCGCCGTTGCAGCGACGGTCCCATCTCTTTCTCGTAGAAGTCGGTGACGTCGAAGAGGTGGTCGGCTCCGCTGAAGTCGATGGGTCCCCACCGGATCTCCAGATCGGCTAGTGCCCGATCACGATAACCGGCATCAGCCCAAAGGAGGGCCACCAGGAGCTTGACCGGCTCCACCGCTTCAACTCGAGCCACGGGAAGCGTCGTCCAATATGGCGAGAGCCGTGCGGACCACGGGCACGGCGATTCCGAAGGTCGAGGCGATCTGCCGGTGGAGTTCTTCCGGATCCAACTCCTTCCGGACGACTTCGGAGTGGGTCCGGATCTGCAACCGCCGGCCGTTGAGATAGATTTGTTTCCCCGCCCGGATCCGGGTCAACAAAGGATGGGTCATCATCTCCCAGGAAAAGGACTCGTCCCAGGCCTTCAGAAATCGTCCCGGGTCGGCGGGCGAGGTCTTGAAAGTCAGCCGATGACTCCGACCGCCCTGCTGCCGGGTGTAGAGTCGCATCCTTCCGGGACTCTCGGGGGAGAGGAGGAGTGTGTTGAATGGCGTCTTGACCTCCACCTTGCGACTCTCCGCCAAGGGAATCGGGTCGACCACCAGATAGCCGGGGTCCAGCAGATGGGGGCGCCCGCGGATCCAGACCAGAAGCGCCGAGTGGGTGTCCGATCCGTAGTGCCGGTCCGCCAGGATCGGTTGGGCTTCGAGGCCCAGGCTGCGGACCAGATGGAGCAGGGTCGCCGTCAATGAAAAGCAGGTCCCTCCCGTTCCCAGGTCCCGGTGATCCGTCAGGACCTGGGCCGGGACGCGTCGTGCTTCCGGTGCATTGCTGTTCCGGGAGTTCCGGATGATCTTGGTCAGGTTTTCGTAGGGAAGCTGAGAGAAGCTCCGGGCCACGGCACCGAGCGTGCGGAGCCGATCCTCACCGGGATGCAAGCCGTACTGCCGGCAGAAAAAATCCAACAACTGCCGGTCCCGCGGTGGAGCCAGGGGGTTCTCGGCCATGTCAGTCTTCCGACGCCGCCTGGCACAGCGATTGGACCAGAACCTCGTCTTCCTCGGGCAACACCGTCCGCAGATCCAGAATGACCCAATCCTCCTCGATTCGCGCCACGACGGGTTGGGTCCCGACGCGGAGGCGTCTGGTCAGCTCGTTGCAGGAGAAGGCCGTGGGGCGGAGGGCCAACAAGGTGGTGGGAATCGTTTCCTCCGGGGCCGATCCGCCGCCGGTCAGGGAAAAGCCGTCCAGGATCCGGCTCCTGAACGCTCGCGGGTCCAGACCTTTGCGGATTTCCCGGGACCGGCTTTGCAGAGACTCCTTGGAGGCGCCGAGCATCCGGTAGATGGGAAGCCTCGCCAGGTAGGTGCCTTGCTCGTAGAGGGAGAGCGTCTGTTGCAGTCCGGCGAAGGTGGCTTTGTCCAGGCGGCAGACTCGTGCCAGTGGATTCTTGCGGACTGCCTCCATCAGCGGGCGCTTCCCCAGCACGATGCCGGCCTGAGGTCCGCCCAGGAGCTTGTCTCCACTGAAGCAGACCAGGTCCACACCCGCCTTCAGGATCGCTTCGACCGTGGGCTCGGACCGCAGAGACGGGTGGGAGGTCCGGAAGAGGTAGCCGCTGCCGGCGTCCTTGAGCAAGGGAATACCGGCCTCCCGGGACAGAGCGACGAGCTCGGCGAGGGCCGGGCGCCGGCTGAATCCCACCACCCGGAAATTGCTGGGGTGCACTCTGAGAATGAGAGCCGTCTCCCCGTCCAGGGCGTCACGATAGTCCTCGATCCGGGTCCGGTTGGTGGTTCCCACCTCCTTCAACGAGGCTCCACTCTGCTCCAGGATGGAAGGAACGCGGAAGGATCCGCCGATTTCCACGAGCTCGCCCCGGGATACCAGAACCTTCCTGCCCTGGGCCAAGGTGCTGAGGACCAGGAAGAGGGCGGCGGCGTTGTTGTTCACCGCGGTGGCCGCTTCGCAGGGAAGAAGCCTCCGGAACTGCTCCTCCAAATGGCGGTCTCGATGTCCCCGTTTTCCCTGATCGAGGTCATACTCCAGGTTGGAGTACTCCTGGGAGAGATTCTTCATGCCTCGAGCGGTTTCTTCGTTCAAGGGGGCACGGCCCAGGTTGGTGTGGAGAATGATTCCGGTGGCGTTGATGACGGGACGCAGGGAGGGACGGAGGCGATTCCGGAGCGACCCCTCCAATTCCGGCTCCAAAAACTCCAATCCGCGCTCCAGCTTCCGGTCGGGGTCGTCGCTCCGGCGTATCGACTCCCGGAGCCGGTCCAAGGCCTGCCGGACCTCCTCGACCACCAGGTGCCGGGGGTACTGGTCCAAGAGAGATTCCACACGCGAACCACACAAGATCCGGTTCACGGAAGGGATCCGGCGCAGGGTCTGTTTGGCAGTGTCCACGCCGCCATTATGGATCAGGAACGTTGATTTGGTAATTGGAAAATGGCGGGAGCACAGGAATGTCCCTTTCACCGTTGGCTGTTAACATGGGCGCCAACAGGGAGATGCGATGAAGATCGAATGGGCTCTCATCAGTGTGTCGAACAAGGACGGTTTGGCGGACCTGGCCCGGGGACTCGGCGACCTGGGAATCCGCTGCCTGTCCACCGGGGGCACGGCCAGGGCCTTGCGGGAGTCCGGCGTCGAGGTGACTCCGGTATCCGATTACACGGGGTTTCCCGAGATCCTGGACGGCCGCGTCAAGACGCTGCACCCGCGGATCCACGCCGGCATCCTGGCCCGGCACGACTTGCCCCAGCATCGCGAGGTGTTGACCCAACATGAGATTCAGCCTTTGGGACTGGTGGTGGTGAATCTCTATCCATTCGTGGAGACGGTGAGCCGCGAGGGGGTGACCCTGGAAGAAGCCATCGAGCAGATCGACATCGGCGGGCCCTGCATGATCCGCGCGGCGGCCAAGAATTGTGCCCACGTCACCGTCGTGGTGGACCCTTCCGACTACACGTCCGTGCTGGCGGAGCTGTCCGAGAACGGGGGGCAGACGCGTGAGGCCACCCGCTTGGACCTGGCTCGTAAGGCGTTCCGGCACACGGCCCATTACGACACGGCCATCTCTCGATACCTGGAAGAGCAGAGCGGATCGGGAGCCGAAGTCCCGGCCACCGTGACCGTCTCCCTGGAACGGCAGGACCTCTTGCGGTACGGAGAGAATCCCCACCAGCGGGCTGCCATCTATCGGCCCACGGTGGGTCCGCCCCAGGGACTCGCGAGAGCGGTGCAGGTTCAGGGAAAGAAGCTCTCGTTCAACAACTACCTGGATCTGGATGCGGCGTACGGGCTGGTGTCCGAGTTCGAGGAGACCAGTTGCGTCATCGTCAAGCACAACAACCCGTGCGGCGCCGCGATCGGAGATAATCCCCGGGAAGCCTATCTCAAGGCATTGGAGTGCGATCCGGTTTCGGCATTCGGCTCCATACTGGCCTTCAACCGGCCCGTGGACGCCGCCACGGCGGAGGCCACACGGACCCTGTTCGTGGAAGCCATCATCGCGCCGGCCTATTCTCAGGGCGCTCGGGAGATCTTTGCCAGGAAGAAGAATCTCCGGGTGATGCTGCTTGAGCCGCAATCATCCGCGGGTTCGTCCCCGGATTACGACCTCAAGATGATTTCGGGGGCCTGTCTGCTTCAGGATGCGGATCTGGCCCTGGCGCAAGCCAAAGATCTGAAGTTGGTGACTCAAAGATCGCCGGAGCCGGGTGAACTCGAGGATCTGCTCTTCGCCTGGATCATCGCCAAGCACGTAAAGTCCAATGCCATCGTATTCGCCAAGGGTGGGCGGACATTGGGAATCGGAGCGGGTCAAATGAGCCGTGTCGACTCGGCCCGGCTGGCGGCTCAGAAAGCGCGACGCTCGACCGCGGGCGCCAGCATGGCCAGCGACGCCTTCTTTCCCTTCCGCGACGGCCTGGACCAGGCGGCCGAGAGTGGGATCACGGCGGTGATCCAGCCCGGCGGATCGGTCCGGGACGCGGAGGTGATCGACGCGGCGGACGAGAACGGGATGGCCATGGTCTTTACCGGAATGCGCCATTTCAGACATTGACGGGAATGGCCGAGCAGACGGCCCGACCCGGCCCACGGAATCCCCTCCATGTTGCTGGTCATCGACATCGGGAACACCAACATCGTCCTGGGAATCTTCCAGGGGACGACGCTGGAGCACTCCTGGCGGATCTCCACTCGCAGGAACCGGACCGTTGACGAGTACGCCTCCCTCTGCGACCACCTCTTCCGCATGGCGGACGTCGAGATGGACCGGGTGGAGGACATCACCGCCTGCAGCGTAGTCCCGCCGTTGAACGACTGTTTCAAGGAATTGTCGCTCCGCTACATTGGCCGCGAACCTCTGATGGTGGATCCTGTGGGCCAATCCCTGTTGCCCATCCGGTACCAGCCGAAGTCCGACGTGGGCGCCGATCGGGTGGCCAACTCCCTGGCCACTCTGGACCTGGTCGGGGCTCCAGCCATCGCCGTCGACTTCGGGACCGCCACCACGTTCGATGCCATCTCGGATCGGGGGGAATATGCGGGCGGGGTCATCGCCGCCGGAATCGGAATCTCGGCCGAAGCGCTCTTCTCCCGGACGGCCAAGCTCCCGCGTATCGAGATTGCCCGTCCCGGCCAAGTCGTGGGAACCTCCACCAGCGACAGCATCCAGTCGGGTCTCTTCCATGGCTACGTGGGGCTGGTGGAAGGGATTCTGAAACGGATGAAGGAAGAGCTGGGTGGGGCGCGAGTCGTGGCCACCGGAGGGCTGGCCCCCCTCATCGCCGGCGCCTCGGCAGGGATCGACCTGATCGAGGAGAATCTGACCTTGTACGGGCTCCGGATCTATCACGAGCGCACGTGCGGAAGTCGGGGTTGAGAATGGTAAGTTGCCGTCAATGGCTGCGGTCGCCGGACCGCCCGCAGGGCTGTCTTGGATAACTATTTCAATTACTTCACGGAAGTCGAGGAACACTTCATCCGGAGACGGCAGAAGCATCTTCTGGTTCCCCCTCTGGATTGGTGTCTGATCGAATTGTGGAAGAACAGCGGGATTCCCATACACGTGGTCATCCGGGGGATCGACCGCAGTTTCGAGACCGCCCGGTTGCGGAGGACCTCTCCCAGAAGTCTCTCCTATTGCCATCCGGCCGTGACTCAGGCCTTCGAGGAGCATCAACGGGCCATGGTTGGCTCGGGAGAGGAAGAGAGCGGGCCGGATGATTTCCAGGGCAGGGGAGTGCGCGGCGCCCCCGTTCTCGAACACGTGGATCGCCTGACGGCGTTGCTCCAGGGACGTGACGAAGACTTCGACGCGCCCTTGAGCCTGTTGTCGTCACTGAGGCAGGAGATCAGTGCCCGGGACCAGCTTGACGGGCGGCAGATTGACCAGGACCTGAATCACATCGGGGTCTTGGTGGCGGAAATCCTCCGGGATGGAATGGACCGGAAGCGGTTCCGCAGCCTGAGGAGCGAAGTCAAAAAGGAGATGAAGATCTACAAGAGGCACCTCTCGCGAGAATTGTTCCGACGCATGGAGGAGAATTGTCTCCATCGCAAGCTGAGAGAGTCCACAAACATCCCCGAATTCGGTCTCCTCGCATTGCAGTTTGGCGAAACCTCGTAGGTTGCGCCGGGAAGAGCCATCAGCGTAATCGACAAGGTTTGCATCCGGTGCAAGCTTTGTCTCCTGCAATTTTCGAAATATCCCTTCGGCGGCATTCAATATCGGTTAATATTAATATTCGAAAAGTTGATATCGCATCGGCACGGTGGGGAGGAGCTGATTCGAAATCACCTGTTTTTGAGATCGGGTAACGAGTCTCGGTTCCCATCGACCATGACACTTGATTGAGGAGAATCCAGATGAAGAAGATGATCGGCTTATTGGTCGTGGCGTTGGTCGGCGTGCTGGCGCCGGCGTCATTGTCCGCGTCCGGCTCCATTGCGGCCGGCCGGGGCATCAATCCCAGAGATGCGTACACCAAGGGCAAGGCCCTCACCTACAAGAAGTTGGCGTGCGACTCCTGCCCACTGCAGAAGGGGGAGCTCGATCGGGCCCGCGCACAGAACCTGAAGAACAGCCTCGAGGCCCGGGACTCCGCAAACAAGCCGGGGACGCCGGACGATGAGAACATCCAGGTGCTCTGTCCGGGTTCCGAGTCCGTCGGGTGTGATGACGGCGTGGACGAACAGGAACTCGTCCACTACTACCTGACCCGCCGTTACAAGCTGTGACGGCATCGAACTCGACGCTGACCAGCTCCCATCAACGAGCCTGAACAAGGAACATGGCAATGCAACGAAAACATCTCTTAATCATGGCCGCTGCCGCGGCCATCGCAATCAACGGGTCGCCTGCGTTCGCCGGCGGCTCACCCTGGCTTCCCGCACCCGGCGGAGGCTCCCTCACCGTTTCCTACGTCTCTCAGAACGCCACCGAATTCTTCCGCAGCACCACCAAGAGTCCGACCCCCGGCGGGGGACACGACCTCTCCCAGAAGACCGTCTGGGTGGACGGAACGTACGGCCTCTCCGACGCCGTAGCTCTCGACTTCCGGTTTGGCGGGGCCCAGAGTTCATACGCCACCGGGCCGGGTCTGCCCCCGTCCCAGGACAGCATCAGCGGCTTGGCGGACATCAATGCGGGCGTGGTTTGGCGCGCTTTGGACGAGGTGGTGAGCGACGGGCCGACCGTCGCATTTCGCGCCGGAGTCATCGTGGCGGGAGGTTACGAGACGGGCTATATCAATTCGCTGGGAGACGGAGGCAACGGATTCGAGTTGTCGACTATGATCGGCAAGTACTTCGAGAATGGGTTGGCCGTGTCCGGTGAAATCGGTTACCGCAACCGGACCTCCGGTGACCACGACATCCCACCGAACCTGTTTGCCCGGCTGGCGGCCGGCGTGGTCGTGGGAAGCCGGGTCGGAGTGTCGTTCAACTATCAGATGGAGGATTCCACGTCCGGTCTGGAGATCGGCGGTCCGGGATTCTCTCCCATGGTATTTCCCGAACTGCAGGAAGACTTCCATATGGTCGGTCCCTCGGTGAGCATCGCCGTATCGGACCGGGCCACCATCGGAGCTTCCTACGGCAGGGTGATCGCCGGGCGGAATACGGCCGTCTCCAACGTCATCGGCGTTTCCCTCAACTTGGGGTTCTGAGAATCAGAGGGGAGCGGCGGTTTCCAGCCGCCGATCAGGGGGGTCTTGGGGGGACGGTAGTCCCCACTCCGCGAAGCGTCTTCCAGTCGGGCGAATCGAAGAACGGGCGATTGGAAATCGCCTCCCCGCACCCTTCACGGCTGGTTCAGGTTCCAATCGTATTCGTAATCCACGGCCCCCTCGAATTTTTTCAGGCGCTCCGCCAATTCCTCGTCGGCATACTGGGCCAGGTGTTTGAGCACGTTTTCCTCGGTGTTGCCGAAGTCCTCCGAGAACCAGGTGTAGATACTGGAGATGACGATGAAATCGTCGTCGACGAAATCGACGCCCCGCGAGTGGTTCACATAGGCGCGGGCGCCTGCATCCAACAGTGCCTCGGTATTGGCTGCGGTGAAGGCCTTCTCGATCAGATTCGGACATCCGATGCTGGCGCAGTTCACCCCATAGTGAATCCGGGCATCGCGGTAGATGGGCCGCAAGATGCCATGTTCGATGTTGTCCAGGGTCAGGTCCTGGCCGCAGACCTTGGCCCGCACATCGCCCCAGGGGCCCACCGGAATCAGACCTCCCAGCATGCTGCTGCTGATTTTCTTGATCGAGTCGACGGGATACGCCTCGACCACCACGTGAACGGTCAGGGCATTGTAGAAGTTGAACCAGTAGGCCTTCTGTTCCCGCCGCGAGTATTTTCTGGGGTCGAGATCCTGCAGGAAGGACAGATATCCGGCCAGTTTGGCGCAGTCCTCCGTGTTGGCCTTCAAGGCGCCGTAGTCGAATCGATTGATGCCCGAGCTGTGGGTCCGGAGGTAGGCATCCAGGATCTCCTGCCATGCGCTGTGATCGATCTGGGCCGTATTGGATTCGTCACTGGCGTCCCAGAACGGGATCAGCTTCGATTTGCTCTGGACGGACACGGCGCCGGTGATCAGGGCCAGACCGAACAGACCCACGGCGACGCGGCGGCACAGCACCAAGGGGACCATGGAGTTCCGTATACGTATGCGTCTCATGGGAATTTATTCTCCTTGCCGTGGCGGACCGGTGCCGTCGAAGCCGGCGTCCAACCGCGAATCCAAAGGCCGAAGATCGTGGAAAGGATTCCCACTCCGGCCCCGATGACGCCTCTGAGGGTTCCCCCGACCTTCGATTTTCCGAAACGCCGCCGCCGCGTGTCCACCGGGGTCTCGACCATGCGAATTTTAGACTGGATCGCCTTGACCTGCATCTCCACCGTCCAGCCGTAGGCGGTATCCTGCATCTCCAGGCGCCGCAACGCGTCTGCCCGGATGGCCCGGAACGGACCCAGATCGGTGATCCTCGCTCTCCACAGCAACCGGATCAGCAGGCCCGCCACGCGGTTGCCGGCGATCTGGGGCACCGACAGGGCGCCCGGCTCCATGCGTCCCAGGACCCGGGACCCGATGACCAGATCGGCGCCGGTGGTGATCGGGGCCAGGAGATCAAGAGACTGGCGGACGTCGAAGGCCTGGTCGCCATCGACGAACAAGACAACGTCCACCGGTTGCAGGGCCGCGATGGCCGTCAGGCAAGCTCTGCCGTAACCCGCCGTCGGCTCCCTGGCCACGCGCGCTCCGGCCTTCCTGGCCTGCTGCGCCGTTTCGTCAACCGAAGC
Organism: Acidobacteriota bacterium; assembly: GCA_965231825.1. Classification (GTDB taxonomy): domain Bacteria; phylum Acidobacteriota; class UBA6911; order RPQK01; family JAJDTT01; genus JAJDTT01. Next base: position 3,154,433 of record OZ246889.1, read on the forward strand.
GTTGTCGCATACCACGAGATCGTCGATCACTCGGAGCCCGCTCTTCGTGCGCAGGTCCAGCAGCGCTCTGACGACGGGACCGATGTTCTGTTCTTCGTCGTGCGCCGGAATCACGGCGCCGACGGTCAGGTTTCCGTACATGGCATGGGGGCGTCGTGTGAGCGGTCTCTTTCGGCCTTCCGGCGCCGGATCAGGTCATAGGCCAACGCCAGCAAGATCAAGCCGAATTCCAGAAAGCGGATCCAGGCCGGCTGCTGGTAGGCCTGCAAGGTGTAGTCATCCAGGTGGATTCCGATCACGTAGCTGAGCAGGACCGCGACCGAGGCCGTCCAGGCCCAGGCGCTGGGAAAGATGGCCGCGAAGGGGAGCAACCAGAGCAGGTACCAAGGATTGATCACAGGGGAAACCACGAGCAATCCTCCGTAGAGCCAATCTCCGCGGGGGATGCCGTTTTGGCCGCATTGTGCAAACCTGGCGGCATAGCGCAGCCAGAACACGGCGAACATCAGGCCCAGAATCAGCCGGGCCTCGAATCGTGGCAACAGGGTGCCCAGCAGGCCGAATGCCGCGGAATTGAACTCCCATTCCCGCGCGAAAACCTGCAATGAGGTGAGGTTTGTGCCGCCCATCAGGGCGAATGGAGCATACAATCCGGCCAGTGTAGCGCCGAAAAGCAACCAGTGGCGGGGTCGAGCTCGCATCAACACCAACGGCGCCAGCACCAAGGCGAAGATCTTGGCTCCCGCGGCCATCCCCAGGCAAACGGCGGCGCTGCCCCGGCGGCGGTTTCGAACGAGCAGGATCGCCGTCATGAGCAGGCAGGCTCCGGCGCCGTCCGGATGCGCCGTGAAGGCGATCTCCTTGACCACCAGCGGGCACCATGCGTAGAGCATGACGTTTCGGGCGGGAGTCAACCGGAGCAGGATCCAGACCAGGCTCAGGTCGACCAGCATCAGGATCAGCTGCAGTGCCGTCACGCTGCCCGGTTGCAGCCAGTACCCCAGCAGAAAAATGAGCTGCGTCGTGGGGCCGTAGATGGTTGGCAGGTCCGGGTTGTTGATGTTGTCCAGTGATTCTTGAAACGCCGCCGGAACGTTCGTGTCCGGAAAGAACGCCTCCGGCGCGGCTCCGTAGGGCGTTCCGTCCGTGGCGAAACGGTAGCCGTCCCACAGGTAACGATAGAAATCGTCCTCGAAAAAGGGTCCGCCAACCAGACCGCAGAATCTGAACACTACGGCCCAGAAGAACATGCGCCCGATGGGGAACGGTTCACCGCGCCGCCGAAAATGGAAGTAGAGTCCGAAAACCGGAAGTCCGGTCCAGGCCACCAGCACGAGGAAGATGGACAGTTCCGGTTCACCGGGCTGTCGCGCCAGGTAAGCGAGGGTGCCGTAGCCCAACGCGCACCAACAACCGGCTGCGTCCACCAACCTGCGAGAGATGGCGCTGGTCGGGGCACGACCTTTTGGGGGTGGAGATGTCTGAGACACGTTGTTTTTTGGTCTCGCGAACGCGTTCAGGACTTAGTATACGAATTCCCGTTGGAGGGGGGCATTCTTGTCCCCCACTCTTGCATGTCCCGACGCTCGATAGGGAGTCCGGCAGTTGGAGACCCCGGCTTGTCACTTCGCCTCTTCCAGGAATCCCCCAGTGATGGGACAGAAGCTCCCGGTCTCGCGCCGGTAGTGGGCGACCTGCCAGGTTGTTCCGTCGGTCCTCACGCGCAGGCTCCCCCATTGGCTCGTGGAGAGGGGGAGCGCTCCGGCTCCGCGGAGCCGCTGCAGAGCGTCGGGAGAGGGATGACCGAAGGGGTTCTTGCGTCCAGCCGAGATCAGGCCCACCCGGGGCCGGAGCCGGTTGAGGAATGGGGAGGAGCTACTGGAGCGACTCCCATGGTGAGCTACCTTGAGAATCGCCGCCGGGCTCAGCCTGGGGGTCAGTCGCCGTTCGATGTTCCGGTCGATGTCTCCCGTCAACAGCAGGCGAAAGCCCCCGTACCTGAGGAGCAGGACCACGGACCTGTTGTTGGCCCCGGCGGAGCTCCAGACCGGGTCCCCCTTATCCGGCGGATGGAGCACCCGATGCTCGACTCCTCCCAGGGAAAAGGCCTGACCGTCTGTCAGGGTCAGCCGTTGCTCCGGCAACTCTCCGGCCGGAGGCTCCGCAACCATCAATTGTCCCACCGGGAAGGCCTGCCGGATGAACTCGTATCCTTGCACGTGGTCTTGATGGGGATGGGTCAGGAGGACGTAGGAAAGTTTCCGGATTCGCCGGTGCCAGAGGTAGCGTCCCACCAGTCTTTGCCCGACGAAGCGGCTGGGTTCCGCGTCCCAAGACCAGCGGCCACCGGTGTCCACCAGCGCGTGGGAGCCGTCCGGAAAGGCAATGTGGATGCTCTCCCCCTGGCCCACGTCCAGCAGGGTGATCTCCAGTTGTCCGCTCGCCGAATCAAACTCCCAGGTGACGGAAAGGAACAGAAGCACGGGCGCCAGCCAGAGGAGATGGAGTGCTCTGCGGCCCAGGATCAGACCCAGTCCCAGCAGCAGGAAGTAGAGGATCAACTCGCCGGTCGAGGGGTGGGGCACGTACTGAATGGTGGCGATCATCTGAACCAGGTCCATCAGCAGGCGGATCACGTCGGCCGCTGTCCCGACCAACGCCGAGAGGATCTCTCCCGCAGGAAGCCAAAAGGTGATGAGCAACACGAAGGCCGCAAGGAGGAAGAGGGAGAAGCAGGGAACCAGGACCAGATTGGACAGCCAGTGGGTCCAGCACCAGACGTTGGAGTAGTAGAGCGCCAGAGGCAGGGTGAAAAGTTGGATGCAGAGTGTGCACGAGATCAGTGAAAGGACCGATCCGGAGCCGCGGGCCAACAGTGGAACCAGGGACTGCGACAAGGTTCGGGGCAACGGCTCCAGCAGATGCTCCAGGCGGAATCGGATTCGCCGTCCCAGTCGTCCCGAAGTCGTCGCCTCGACTCGTACCTGGGGCAAAAAGACCGAGGATGCGGTTCGCTGCAGGCTGTGGATCCAGGGCTGAACCGGAAAGACACAGAGCCCAATGGCCAGGAGGCTCAGATAGGAGAACTGGAAGCTCGCGGTGTGGAGGGATTGGGGGAGAACACCCAGCGTGATCAGGGCGGCCACACCGAGACCGTTGAGGAACTGGGATTTCAGGTTCAGCGACAGGAGGAGATGGATCCAACTGGCCATGAGACCGGCCCGGATGGCGGATATGGGAGCCCCGACGGCCACCACGTAGCTCCAGACGGCGCCCAGAGCCAGGAGGCGTCCGGCCAGCCCCAGGGGGCGGGACAGGAGATGGAGAAACAGGTAAACCAGTGAGACGTGAAATCCGGACACGGCGAAAAGGTGGAAGATTCCCAGCTTCTCGATGCTGATGCGGTCGACTTCCTCGAGCCGGCGGGTCTGACCCAGGAGGGTGCTAAGGACCAGATTCTCCTGCGCCGGCTGCAAAGTCCGCCGGCAGAAGCGCTCGAACGATCGGACATAGGAGAACAGCGGCCTTCGCGGGTCCCATCCCGGATCCGGTCCCAGACGCCGGACCTGGAGGTGCGACTTGAGCCGCATGACTCCCACGATTCCCCGTTGCCAGAAACGCAGGCGCAGGTCGTCCACGCCCGGGATTCCGTGGTGGGGCGGGTCCTCCAGGAAGGCGCTGATCCGGAGTCTCTCTCCGTATCGGAGGTAAGGCTCCGACTCCGATCCACCGGGAAGGGAATAGACGTAGAGAGCCACCTTGCCGGGAAGGGAAAGATCGCGGCCCGCTTGCCGAACCGAGAGAGGCGTGATCTCCAGATACAATCCCCTCTTCAGCGCGAGAGGCGGGAGATCGATCCGGCCCACCAACTCGACGGTCTGATTCCGATCAACGGCGAGTCGAGGACGCTGTTGCTCCTCGGTCAGGAGGCGGACCGCACCCAGCAGCAGCGCCAGGACGAGGCAGGGATTGAAAAGGCAGAAACGGCCCAGCTTTTCCAGTGGAACATCCAGTAAACCTACTAACGCCGGAAGCCGGAAAAACTGCGAGGAGGGGCGATTTCCAATCGCCCATTCCCACGGTGACCCGTGGGCTCATTCCACGCCGCATTCTTGCGCGCCTCGATCACTTGGGAGATCGGCGGTTGGAAACCGCCGCTCCAATGTGCGCCTCTTGATGATTTGGGAGGTCGGCAGTTGGAAACCGCGGCTCCGTCCCTCAGAACCGGGGACTCGCCCAGTAATACTGACGGCGGTGCAGGATCTTGCCGGTGGGTTCGCTGCATTGGACCCGGATGGTCCGAAACTTTTGATCCGATGTCGGAGGCGGGCGAAAGGTGAGAACGTACTGGCTCTTGAGCTCCCGGGCCAGTTCCAGATACCGGTCTGTGAGTTCCTCCAGCCTCTCGGGGAAGAGAGCCCGGCCCCCGGTCGCTTCGGCCAGGTGGAGCATGGCCCTTTCCTTTTGCTCGAAGTAGGCTGCGACGAAGTCTTCCTCCGGATTCACCAACTCGGACATCACGCGGTTCAGGAATTCCACGCGGTTGCTCCGGCCCACTTCGTCCTGGATCAGTCGGGTCCTGCTGATGATGTAGAGGGCGACGTTGGAAGCGATCAGGCGTTGGACGATCTGGTCGTAGCTCTGAACGCTCTCGTTGTCCAGGCCGTCGGTAAGCAGGATGATGGCCTTCTTGCCGCTGACCCGGGACAGTTGCCTGTTGGTGGTGGTCCAGAGCGCGTCGTACATGGCGGTCCGATAGCCCGGCTCCAGCTTCCTGAGGGCCCGGCGAATCGCCCTCAGGCTCGAAGTCCAGTCCCGGAGCACCTGGACGCGGTCGGAAAAGGTGATGACGGAGAAGCGGTCGTTTCTCTGAAAGGAACGGGCGAAGTCGAGGGCCGCTTGTGCGATCTGCTTCAACTCGCTCCGGATGCTGCCGCTCACGTCCAGCAGGAGAGCCACGTGGATGCGGTCCTGGTCCAGTACGAAGTTCTCGATGGCTCGGGGGCTGTTCTCATCCAGCAGGGAGAAGTGTTCCCGTTCCAGATGAGTCAGGAGTTTTCCTTTCGGTCCGAAGACGGTGACCGGAACCCGGATGAAGTTGGCCCGGACTCGAAATGTCGGGGGGACGGAATCCGAGGAGGGTTGGGACCGGATGGATTGGATCGCCAGAAGCCAACAGGCGCCGAGCAGGACGACTCCACTCCGAAATCTCACCAACGCGTCCTCCGGATCCCGGTCCTCCGCTTACGAGTTACGTTTCCTTCTCGGGACTCCACCTCAGCACCGGACGCCGGGCGGCCCGGGTCTCGTCCAGCCGGGTCCGTTTGGCCAGACGGGGCGCCTCGCGGGCGGCCTCCGCATCCTCCCTGGCTCGGTTGTAGATCCGGATCATGGCCTCTACGAAGGCATCCAGTTCCGCTTTGCTCTCGCTCTCGGTGGGCTCGATCATCATCGCACCCCGGACGATCAGAGGGAAGTAGATCGTCGGCGGATGGAAGCCCTCGTCGATGAGCTGCTTGGCTACGTCCAGCGTCTTGACTCCGAAGGGCTCCAGGGTCTTGTCCGAAAAGACCGCCTCATGCATGGAAGGGGTCCGGTAAGGAAGGTGAAAGTATTCTTGCAGCCGGGCGCGGATGTAGTTCGCATTGAGAACGGCGGTCGCGGTGAGTTCCTTCAGACCGCTTCCGCCGCAGGTGAGGATGTAGGTCAGAGCCCGCACCATCATCCCGAAGTTGCCGTAGAAGGCGTGAATCGGACCGATGGAATGGGGCCGGTCGGAGTTGGCCCGGTAACCGCTCCCGTCCCGTTCGATCACGGGTAACGGCAGGTAGGGGGCCAGGACTTCACGGCAGGCCACCGCTCCGCAGCCGGGTCCGCCGCCGCCGTGTGGGGTCGAGAAGGTCTTGTGCAGATTCAGGTGGAGCACGTCGATCCCCATGTCGCCCGGACGGGCGTAGCCCATGAGGGCGTTGAAGTTGGCCCCGTCCATGTAGATGAGTCCTCCCTGATCGTGGACGATCCGGCTGATCTCCTCGATCTGGCTCTCGAAGATCCCCAGCGTGTTGGGATTGGTCAACATCAGGCAGGCCACGTCTTCGTTCATGCGCTCCCGCAGGATCCGGATGTCGATCCTGCCGGAGGAATCGGAAGGAATCGAGATCACCTGATACCCGGCGATGGCGGCGCTGGCCGGGTTGGTGCCGTGGGCCGAGTCGGGGATCAGGACGAAACGCCGGGGTCTGCCGTGCGCCTCATGATGGGCCCGCACCATGAGGATCCCCACCATTTCTCCCTGGGACCCGGCTGCCGGTTGGAGCGTTGCGGCGTCCAGGCCCGTGAGTTCCCGCAGGCATTGCTGAAGCCGGTGGATGAGCTCCAGGTTGCCCTGCGACAGTGCGGCCTCCTGCATGGGATGCACCGTGGCGATCCGGGGCATCCGAGCGGTACGCTCGTTGAGCCGGGGGTTGTACTTCATGGTGCAGGAGCCCAGGGGATACATTCCCAGGTCGATGTTGTAGTTCCACGTCGACATGCGGGTGTAGTGCCGGATGATCTCCACCTCGCTCACTTCCGGGAAGCCGTTGACTTCCTCGCGAGTCAGTCCCGGATCCAGGATCTCCTCGATAGGCGTGTCGTCCACATCGAGGGGGGGCAGACTGTAGGCGGACTTGCCCGGGGAGGACTGTTCGAAGATGAGAGGCTCGTTGAGGTTGTAGACGGTACTGGTTCGACTCATACGGTCACCCGGCTTCGCTGCAGGACGCGGACAAACCGGTCGATCTGCCGGCGAGTATTCTGGTCGGTGACGCAGACCAGCATCTGGTCCCGGCGCGAGGGAAACCAGGTTCCCAGGGGCAGTCCCCCGATGATGCCTTCCCGGTAGAGCTCCTGGTTCAAACTCTCAGGATCGTCGACGCGCAGCACCATTTCGTTGAAGACGGGTCCCGAGAAAACGAGACGGTCGGCCAACCCCCGCCTCAGGTAATGGGCCTTCTTCAGGTTCTGCTCGGCCAGTTCTCGAATGCCGTTCTTGCCCAGAGTGGACAGGAAGATGGCCACGGCCAGTGCGCAGAGGCCCTGGTTGGTGCAGATGTTGGAGGTGGCCTTCTCTCGGCGGATGTGCTGCTCCCGGGTGGAGAGGGTCAGGACGAAACCGCGCCGATCCTTCTGATCCACGGTCTGGCCCACGAGACGGCCCGGCATCTGCCGCTTGTAGCGGTCCCGAGTGGCGAACAGCCCGAGATAGGGCCCGCCGAAGCTCAGCGGCAGCCCCAGGCTCTGCCCCTCTCCGGCCACGATGTCGGCACCCATCTCTCCCGGCGGTTTCAGCAGCCCGAGGGAGAGGGCCTCGGTGGTGGCGGCCACCAGCAGAGCCCGGCGCCGATGAACCAACCGGCCCAATTCTTCCATCTCCTCCACGACGCCGAAGAAGTTGGGAGACTGGACCACCACGGCCGCCGTCCGGTCATCCAGGAGGGCGTCCACGGCCTCCGGATCCAGGGAGCCGGCGGAGGTGGCGGGGACGGAGGTCACGGAGAGGTGATTTCCCGCATAGGTGCCGAGGACTCTCCGGTATCTCGGATGGAGTGCTTCCGGAACCAGGATCCGCGTCCGCCGGGTCACCCGGGCCGCCATCATGACTGCTTCGGCCAAGGCGCTGGCCCCGTCGTAGAGGCTGGCGTTGGCCACTTCCATTCCGGTGAGCTGAGCAATGAGGGTCTGGTACTCGAAGATGGCCTGGAGAGTTCCCTGACTGACTTCCGCCTGGTAGGGCGTATAGGCGGTGAAGTACTCGGAGCGTGAGACCAGCGTGTCGATCACGGAGGGGATGAAATGGTGATACGCGCCGGCGCCCAGAAAGTAGGCGAAGTCCTCGCCCGAAGCGTTCTTTCGGGCCATGGCCTTGAAATCGGCCAATAACGACGATTCGGAGAGAGGGTCCGCAAGGTTCAGCGGACGGTCCAACCGAACCCCCACCGGAATGGATTCGAAGAGGTCCTCCGTCTTCTCCACGCCGATGGCCTGGAGCATGACCTGTCTTTCTTCCGGAGTCAGTGAAATGTAGCGCATGGACCCACCGGATCAGTGCCCGGATTCCTCAGCCAGGTAAGCAGCGTATTCCTCGGCGGAAAGAAGCCTGTCCAACTGGGCAAGTTCGCTCAGCTCCACCTGAATCATCCAGCCCTCCCCGTAGGGGTCTTCGTTGACCAGTTCCGGCTGCTCCTCCAGGGATTCGTTGACCTGAATGACCTTGCCGGTGACGGGGCTGTAGAGATCGGAGACGGCCTTGACCGATTCCACGGTGCCGAAGACATCGTCACCGCCCAGTTCGTCGCCCGTCCGGGGGAGTTCGACGAAGACCACGTCGCCCAGTTCATCCTGGGCGTGGTGCGTGATGCCCACGCGGCCCCGGCTTTCCTCCCGGATCTCGATCCATTCATGTTCCTTGGTGTATCGAAGCCCTTCCGGGATAGTCATCTTCGCTTTCCTCAGGTTTCGGGGCCCGACCCGCCGGGCACCCTCCCCGCTCTGGGGTGTCCACTATTTACCGAACTGGGACCGAGGATTCAACACCGATCAGCGCCGCCGGTAGAAGGGAGTCTTTACAACCATGGCCGGTAGAAGCCGACGCCGGTTCTCGATTTCCAACTCCTGTCCCGGGATGGCCTTCTCCACCGGCAGATAGGCCAGACCGATGCTCTTCTTGCCGGACGGCGAGTAGCTCCCGCTGGAGACCTGGGATGATCGGGCGCCATCGATGAACACCGCGTCGTGATCCCGTGCGATGCCCCGGCCTGTGATTTCAAAACCCGCCAACTTTCTGTCGGGTCCTTCCTGCCGGATTCGATACAGACTCTCCCGGCCCACAAACGGCCCCTGATCCAGGTCGACGATCCAGCCAAGGCCCGCTTCCCAGGCATGGGTGGTCTCGTCGATGTCGTTGCCGTAGAGCGGGTAGCGGACCTCCAGCCGCAGCGTATTTCGGGCCGCGAGTCCCGCCGGCCGGATGCCCGCAGAACTTCCAGCCTCCAGAATTGAGCCCCACACCCTGGCGGCTTCCGCCGGCGAAAGGTACAGCTCGAAGCCGTCCTCGCCAGTGTATCCGGTGCGAGAGACCAGGCAGTCGGCATCGACTATTCGTCCCAGGGTGAACCGGTAGTAGGGCAGGACGTCCAGGTCCAACCGAGTCAGACGCTGCAGGATCTCCTGTGACCGGGGTCCCTGCAGTGCCAGTTGGGCGTATTCGTCACTGGCGTCCCGGATCTCGACGTCTCCTTCCCGGTGCTCCAGGAGCCACTGAAAATCCTTCTCCCGGTTTGAGGCATTCACGCACAGGAGCAGATGCCCGGCATGGATCCGGTAGATGACGATGTCGTCGACGAAAGTGCCCTCGGGATAGAGTAACGCCGAGTACTGAGCCTGGCCGTCCTCCAAGCGCGACGCGTCGTTGCAGGTCATGTGCTGGGTGAATTCCACGGCGTCGGGACCGCGGATCTCGATCTGCCCCATGTGACTCACGTCGAAGAGTCCCGCGGCTGTCCGGACCGCCAGATGCTCCTTGAGGGTGCTGGAGTACTGGACCGGCATCTCCCACCCGGCAAAATCCACCATCCGGGCGTTCAGCTCCAAGTGTGCGTGGTAGAGGGGCGTTCGATTCATTCGGAGGGCCCGACGTTGACTCGGCGAAAGTGGGACTGCTGCGTCGCTGCGGAAAAGAAGATCATGCCCAACGGCCTGAAGACTCCGGCGTCGTCGGTCTGCCCCACCACGACCCCCAGATCCTGGTCTCGTCCCAGAACCGACTGGAAGTCGTATTGGGCGTTCAAGCCTCTCAGGTGCATGTCGCCTTTGTCGGTGGCGGGTGGCTCCAGAGTGATCTTGGCCTGGACGGTGGGACCGGCGGAATGGACGCTGAGAACTCGGAAATCCCCACCCGCCAGATGGTCGAACTGCTCGGTGATCTCCACCGCCTCGGAGATTCCCGGAGTGGACGGTCCCGAGAAAAAGATGCTGTAGAAGATGAAGCCGGGCAGGGCCAATCCCATGAGAATCATCACTCCGGCGGCGCGTGACATCAGGGCTCTATTCTATACAAGTCGGTGTCATTCCGGCATGAGAGTCACCGCGGAATCCGCACCCGCCGGCGTCTCGCCTCCGGCGTAAAGACAGGAGCAGGCAGGGATTTCCTCGCGTCTGAACCTTCCGGAACTCCTTATCGTCTATCCAAACAGGCAGATCGATGGCGATCTGATGAGGTTAAAACCAGTCGTTACGGAGGATCGAAATGGATAGATCGGAAGACAAGAAACAGTTTGCGGATCCGTTGCTGGCGGCAGTAGGCGGAGACCACGACCGGGAGCCGCGCCCATCTCGGCCCCGGACGGATCGCATGGCCGGAGCGGTGATCTGGATGATGGTCGGCCTGGGTCTGGGCCTGGGTGCCTACCTCTTCTGGGATACGCAGCAGGAGATCCAACGTCTCAACCAGGACCTGACCGAGAGCGAGTCACGGTTGGATCAGATCAAACGCATCCTGGAGAGCTCCGGCGAAAAGATACGAACGCTGGAGGAGGGGGCCGCCGAGAGCGGGAGCCGCATCCAATCCCAGGATAAGGAGTTGAGCCAATACCGCGATCTGTTCCAGGGACTGAAGTCGGAGCAGGCACAGCAGACGAAGGGTCTGAAGTCGCTGGCGACGAACAAGGCGGACCGGGAGGACATCACGAAGCTCCAAGGCGAAAACGAGGGAATCCGGAAAGAGACTGCCGGCATCCGGGAGCAGGTGGTCCAGGTCTCGGACGGTCTGACCAACCTGAAGGAGATCAGCGGTGCCAACCGGGCCGGTCTGGCCAATTCGAAGCGGAGGCTGGACCGGTTGGACAGCGACCTGGATGCCACCAGCGACCGCTTGGCACGGCTCTCCCGGTCGCTGGAGCGGGAAAAGATCGAGTTCGAGCTGCAGGAAAAGGGAGGCTTCATCAAGGTCCTCGACGTTCACTTGAATCTGCGGGACGCCAACGCCAGGAAACAACGGTACGATCTGGACATCTACGTGGGACGCAAGCGGATCCGGAAAAAGCACAAGTATGCCAACGAGCCGGTCTATTTCTTCGTGGAGGGAGTCGAGAAACCTTACGAAGTCGTCGTCACGCGTATCGTCCGTAACCAGGTCGCCGGTTATCTCACGGTCCCGGCCGTGTAACGGCGTCGCGCGAGGAGGGGGGACATCCCTGTCCCCCTCTTCGTCGCATTAGGAGGGGGACATTCTCGTCCCCCCCTCTTCAACACGGACCCGGAATCGGGGGTTGCAAACCCCTGCTCCTACGCTCTGTGGGGGACTTCTGGGAGTAACGGACGCTCGCCCGTATCCGACCAGGATCGGATCCAAGATGACGGGCGATCCTACCGGGGAAACGCCACCAAAGAGGGTCAGTCCGAGCCCGAACCGGAGTAGTAGCCCTGTCGCGTGCGCGTCACGAAGTCCGGACGATCCCGGATCTCGACCCGGATGGAGCGCCAGGACCGGTCCCGTTGCGGTTGGGGGACCGTGTAGGCGAGCAAATAACGCACCCGCAGATCATCTGCGATCTCCGAGAAAATGTCACCCAACTCCTGGATCCGGCGGGGCGAATAGAATCGAGCCCCCGTCTGGTCGGCGATGCTGGCAAGCTGCCGGCGGGCTTTGACGTAGACGTTCCGGTCTTGTTGCTTGATGGAGATGTTCGGACGCCTCGGCTGTGGAATCTTCTGGAGAATACGCCCCACCATCCCGCGCGGCCTCGGGCCCACGTTGTTCCGGTGGTCCAGGAAGATGGGGTAGATCAGGGAATCCGATTCCCGGATCTCTCCGAACAGTTGCGGGAATGTGGTGCGGGAGCCCTCGGTGCGGTTGCCCGTCAGTTGGTTGTCGACGCCGTCGGTGAAGACCACGATGGCTTGACGCGCATTGACTTCGTCCGAGTATTCGTTCAGCGAGTCCATGAGGGCGTCGTAGAGCGCCGTCCCCCCGCCCGAGTAGATCCCGTCGATGGCGGTTCGGACCTTCTCTCGATCGCTGGTGAAGGGCAGGATCAGCCAACTGCGGGAGTTGAAGGTGGCCACCGCGATCTGGTCGTTGGTTCTGATCTCCCGGGAGAAATCGGCCGAGGCCCTTTGGAGCAGGTCCAGATGGGGCCGGGTGCTCCCGCTCACGTCCAGCAGCAGAAGCACGCGAAAAGGAGCTTCGGTGGGTTCGAACTTCCGGACCGTCTGGAGCACGTCATCCTCGTAGATCAGGAAATCGTCCCGCGTCAGGTTCGAGACGCTCCGGTTGTTCCTCGGGTCCCGAACGGAGACGTTCAGATAGACCCAGTTCACCTGGACCTTGAGGGCGTAGCCGGAATTGGAAGCCGGCATCGGAGCGGATTCCGGGTCACCGGACCGCTCTTGCTCGAGCGAGACGCGAGCCGGCGCGTTCTTCGGAACCGGCGACGGAACATCCCGTTCCTGTTTCGCCTCCGGGACATGGGAAATGCGTTGGACGCCGCCCCGGGGAAGCACCCGTTCGGCCGGCACCTGGTCGACTCTTGCCGGCCGTGTACGAATGCTGTCGGGGCGGAGGATTCTACAGAGCACGTTGCCACTGAGACTGCTGGCGTAGAGAAGCGGTCCTCCGACCCCCAGGTTCCTCTGCAGGGATCCGTTCCGCAGCTCCACGTCCCCGTTCCAGGAGAGGGTGCCGCCGGCTCGGATCCATCCGCGGAGGTCCAGATCCGGACTCAATTGGCAGGTTATTTTTCCCTCGAACGACTCCAGACGGATGTCGCCGCGAGGTTGGGTTCCGGTCCGAAAGAGGATGTCGCCGCTCTGGGTGCGAAGGGATACGGAAGAGGTCACGTCCTCCGATGTCAGCAGTCCGGAGAGTGTCCAGGCCTGCACCGGACCTTCCAACCCGTGGAGTTCGATGGCACTATGGGTGCCCCACACCAGGATGCCGAGCGAGCGTGGAGCATGGATCTCCAGATAGGCGGATTCGGACACGTGGTCGTCAAACCGAACCGAGATCCGGGTCTGTTCCGGGCCCTCCCGGGTCTTGAGGGTGATCTTGTCCAGACGATTCGGATCGGAAGCCATTTTCCGAAACTGGAGCTTGACCCGGTCGCCGTCCCATCCCCGGATGAATGTTCGCCCGAAGTCGTTGTGGACCTGGAGAGTGCCACCCGGCGCCACCGGGAGCAGCCGCTCCCCGGAGGATTCGGACGCCCAGGAAGCGGAAGTCAGGAGTAGAGTGACGAAAAGGAGTGGGATTGGAGTGCTCGAGATTTGTCTCAACCTTTCGTCTTCCTGATTCCATCTATCTAGACGAGGGGACCGCGAATTGGGTTCAGCGGCAGCGATATTTGGTTACCGGTTAGAATTCCGGATCATGGAGAGTTGGCCTATGTGGGAGAGGCGGGGAATGTTACTGGGACTGATGGTCTGGGTCCTCGCCGGAGGTTCCGTCTCTGCAGAGGGATCCCCGTACTTCCTCTATCTGTCCGACCAACGGGTCGTGACGGTGGAGTTGCTGGACCCGGGGATGGCGATTCTCAACTTCATCAACCTGGGAGACAGCTTCGAAGCGGTGCGGGCTCACGAATTGGTGCTGGTGGACGGAAAGGGCCGAACCGGCCGGGGGCACCTGATCGTCCGGGAGGATCCGCCCAGCCCGAGAGAGGTCTACCAGGTGAGCGGTCTGATCAAGCCCCACTCCTACCTGGGATACAACATTGCGGGGCGGTATCAGTTCGCGACACCGCCCGAAAGGTGCTACCTCAAGGTGGGCGGACGCATTCTGGAACTGGAGCCCCTGAACGAGGAACAGTTCGACCAGTTGGCCTCCATGGTGACCGAGTTGGATCTGAAGGCAGCCAATACGGCTGCCATGGTGCGGGACGTCGGGTTCAGCCGCGGGTATGGCATACTCCACAGGGCGTCGGACATCGACGCCAGGCTCCGCGGATACTTTCCCGACTCGGAGGTGATTCCCACCGTTCTGGCGGAGGGCTCCGAACCGCAACTGCCGAGCGAGGCCGCCCACCTGAAAGATCCTGTGGTGGTGGTCGTCAGCGTCATGGTCAGTCCCTGGGGAGGTGTCTACGATCTGGAAGTGGTCGACGGGGTCGACGAGAAGCTGGACCAGATGGCCCTGGACACGATCCGGAACTCCTGGCGTTTCCTCCCGGCCATCTCAAAAGGGGAAATCGTTGCCAGCGAGCTGACGCTGAACGTCCGGTTCAGGAGGTAGAGAGGGCAGTCGTGTTAGCCGGTATGGTCTCAGACTCAACCCTTGCGCCAGCAGGAGCGCGACATCATTATCCCTTGTACGGTGAAAGGGTCGGCCAAGCGCCTCGTACGCGGCCGTAATGACGTTTCAGCTGGTGGAAATCGGGCGATTTCAGTTCCGGCGTATGAGGCCGCAGATCCGGACCGAGATAGAGACAGCCTACTTCTGCCGGCGGGAGCTTTGTCACCATGGCTCTGGCCGCGTCGTCCGCTGCCAACCAGCGCCTTTTCAGTCGGATACGGACTCCTTCATGGTCTGCTCCGGCCGGCCTTCCAATCACAATATCCGCAAATGGTGTCCAATAGACCCGGGATGGTGGATTCCCGGGATTCGACGGCTACTTGAAATCCCTGCTCGCGGGCCGTTGCCGCGGTGATCGGTCCAATTGCAGCGCAGGGAACGGCCCGGACTCGATCCAGGTCGCTCGCCAGATTCACAAGGTGGCGAACCGTGGAGGAACTGGTGAAGGTGATGAGATCGGGTACGCCCGCATCGAGAGCCTCCTCCAGCGCCACTTGACTCTCCTCCGGGACGACCGTGTCGTAGACGGGAACGACTTCCACCTGAGCGCCGTGGCGGGTCAGTTCCCGGGGCAACAGGGAGCGGGCCTGGCTAGCTCTTGGAATCAATATGTTCAAGCCCGCGATCCGGTTCGAGTGACGCTCCAGAAACGCCTCCAAGACGCCCTCCGCCTGGTAACGCGCCGGCACCAGGTGAACCTCCCAGCCAAACCGTTCCACACGCCGGGCCGTGGCCGGTCCGATGGCGCAGAATCTGGGCGACGGGCCGTCCTTTCTGGACAAGGACGAGTCCAACTGCCGAGCCCGTGAGAGGAAGATTTCGGCGCCGTTGACGCTGGTGAAGAACAGCCAGTCGAAACGGTGGGCCCTGGCGATGCAAGGATCCAGCTCCTGGTTGGGCCGGGGGATGATCTCGATGGTGGGGATCTCCAACACCTCAGCTCCCGCCTGACGCAATAACCGGGAGAACTCTCCCACTTGGCTGCGGCTCCGGGTCACCAGGATTCTCCGTCCTTCCAGCGGCTGTTTCACAGCGTGCCCCCTTCCTCCAGTTCCCGGAGGATTTCGTCGCCTCCCCGGGAGAGGATCGACTCGGCGGCCGCGAGGGCCATCCGCAAAAGCTCCTCTTCGGACCCGTGGCTGCGGTGGCGGAGGCTGACGGGCCGGTAAGGGCTGGCCAGAAGGGCCCGAAACTCGCCGCCTTCGGACGTGAGGGAAGCATACGCGCCCATGGGTACCTGGCAGCCTCCGCCCATCCGTTCCAGGAAGCAGCGTTCAGCGTCGGTGCAGGCGCGGGTCGGAGGATGGTCAAGGGGAGTGAGCAACTCCCGGGTTTGCCCGTCGCCGCACCGGCATTCCACGGCCAATGCTCCCTGTCCGATGGCGGGCAACATTTCATCCTGGGAGAAGGTAAAGGCGATCCGGCCTTCCAGACCGAGTCTCTTGAGACCGGCCGCCGCCAGGACGATCCCATCCAGGCGTTGCTCCTCCATCTTACGGATTCGCGTCCCCACGTTTCCCCGCAGAGGAACGATCTCCAGATCGGGCCGCAGGAGCTTCAACTGGACGGTCCGGCGAAGAGAGCTGGTGCCGATCCGGCCTTTTCGGGGGATCTCGTTCGGGGATCTGGTCCCGAGTGACGAAACCAACGCGTCGCGCGGGTCTGCACGCTCCGGAATCGCGGCCAGGCAGAGGCCCGGTGGCAACTCTGAGGGGAGGTCCTTGAGGCTGTGGATCGCCAGGTCGATCTCCTCCTGCAGGAGGGCGTCCTCGATCTCCTTGACGAACATCCGTTTCACCGAGAGTCCGGCAAACTGCGGTTCGGGCCGAGGCTGGTCGCCGCTGGTTCGGATCACCCGGATCTCGGTTGCGACGCCGGGGTGGCGACGCTCCAGCTCATGGCAGACGATCTCGGCCTGCCGCAGTGCCAGGGGGCTGCCCCGAGACCCCACGCGGATTCGTCTCATTCCCCTTTGTCCAGACCGAATGCCTGCTTGATCATCTGGATGTTGTGCAAACGCCGCTGCGGGTCCTGGGTCGGCGCCTTGATCTCCATGATGATGGGGTGCGCGATCCGGCGGGCCGTCTTGCGAAGGATCTGTTCCATCCGGTTGGAATCGGCGGCGGTCATTCCCTGGCGGCTCTGTTCCAGTTGAGCCAGGCAGATCTCTTCGATACGGCCTCGGAGGCCGGCGATGATCGGTCCCAGGTTCATGGAGGCGATGCGCTGCATGTGGCGCTCGGATTCCTGCAAGACGATCTCCTCGGCCAACTCGGCCTCGCGCCGGCGTTCCCTCAGATTGGCGCCGATCACCGACTGAAGGTCGTCGATGTCGTAGAGGAAGACGTTCTCGATCTGGTTCACCCGCGGGTCCACGTTCCTGGGGACCGCGATGTCGATGATGAACAAGGGTGCGTACTTGCGCCGGTGGACCGCGGTGTCGATGGTTTCGGGTTCCAGGACGTAGGAGTCGGAGTTCGTGGAGACCAGAAGGATGTCCGACTCGGGGAGGTGATTCTCCAAGTCCCTCATGGGAATCGACGTCGCGCCGAACAGGGACGCCAGTTGCCGGGACCGGGCCCGTGTCCGGCTGGCGACGAATACTCGCGAAATCCCGGAGCGGACCAGGCTGCGGGTGGCCAGTTCGGCCATCTTGCCCGCGCCCAGCAGCAGAACGGACTTGCCCTTGAGACTCTCGAAGATCTTTCGCGCCAGCTCCACCGCCACGGAGCTCACGGAGACCGCGGATTGGGAGATTCCGGTATCGGTCCGGACCCGTTTGGCGACTCGAAACGCCGATGGCAGGAGGGTCTTCAGCGCGGTTCCCGCGGCTCCCGCCTGACCCGACACGGCGTACGCCTGCTTCAACTGTCCGAGGATCTGGGCCTCTCCCGGAACCATGGAATCGAGGCTGCTGGCCACCCGGAACATGTGCACGACCGCGTCCTGTTCCCGCAGGGCATACAGGTAACGTTCCAACGAATCGGGTTCCAGCGCGTGGTAACGGTGCAGGAAGTCCTTGATTCCGTGGATGGCCTCTTTGTCGTCTCCGCCCTGGGCCAGAATCTCGACCCGGTTGCAGGTCGACAGAATCATGCTCTCCCGCAACTGGTAGTCCCGGCGCAGCGTCGACAGGGCGGTCGCGACCGCTTCCTCACGGAAGGCGACCCGTTCCCGAATCTCGATGGGAGCCGTCTTGTGGCTCAATCCGACCAGGACAGGATGCATGTTCGAGGTCTCTCCGCTCCGCCTGTGGAGGGGAGCGATGGGGCTAGAACTGGTGTAGGCCTCCAAAGTAGCTGGCGCCCAGATAGGTGAACAGCACCCACAGGAATCCGGCCATGCTCACGACCGCGGCTCTTTTTCCCCGCCAGCCCGCCGTCAGCCGCAGGTAGATCAGAGCCAGATAGATGCACCAGCTGACCATGGCGGAGATGACCTTGGGGTCCTTGTGCCAGCCGTTGACCCAGTCCTGCTCGGCCCAGACGATCCCGGTCAGGAGCCCGGCGGTCATGAAAGAGAAACCGGCCACCAGGAACTTCAGGAACAGGTCGTCCAGCTTGGTCAGGGAAGGGAGCTGGTAGTAGAAGGTCTTGGGTTTCTTGTTCTTGAGTTCACGTTCCTGGAACACGTAGAGGACGCCGGCCACGAAAGTGACCAGAAACATGCCGTAGGCGAGAAACATGAGCGGGGTATGGACGTACAGCCAGGCGCTGCGAAGCATGGGCGTTATGGGGGAGGCCTTCAGAAAGACCGTCCCCAACATCAGCGCTGCCACCGCCGGCAGCAGAAAAGTGCTCAGGGCGCGGATCCGATACCTGACGTAGGAAACGAAAAAGCAAAGGGAGACGGTCCAGGCGAAGAACGCCAACGAATCGCGAAGACCGGTGAGCGGGAAGCGTGCCGTCTCGATGGCGGAAGTGATGAGAAAGCCGGTGTGCAGACCGAAGCCGATGCCCACCGTAATGACCGCAATCCGGAAGAGTGCCGTCTTGTTGGAGAAGAAGACGAGAGTGCTGAAGCCGAGTCCGGCCACATAGAATGCAAAGGCGGTGTTGAAAAGGAGGCCGCTCACGGGGGGCCATTATAGCGGAAGGCAGGAGTGAGGAAGGAGGAGCAGCGACTTTCTTGCCGCCGGAGCGGCGGTTTCCAACCGCCAATCACCAGAGTGACAAGTTAGTACGAAGGAATAGGCGACGGGGAAATCGCCCTTCCCAATGGGCGATTGGGAAATCTCCCCTCCAGGCGATTGGAAAATCGCCTCTCCGCCCGGTTGCGAGACGGGGGGATCTGGTAAATCATGGGCGTCGCTTCCGGATGTGGCGGCAGAAAGTCCAAGCGGGTTCACTGGGAGACCGAAATTGTGACCAAGAAACGGGTTTTCAGCGGAATGAGGCCGACGGGCCGTTTGCATCTGGGGCACCTCATCGGCGCCCTGGACAACTGGGTCGGCATGCAGGAGGAGTACGATTGCATTTACGGGATCGTGGACTGGCACGCGTTGACCTCCGAGTATCAGGACACCAGGGCGGTGCAGGACAACGTGATCGAGATCGCCATCGACTGGATCGCGGCCGGGCTCGATCCTGAAAAATCGGCATTGATGATCCAGTCGCTGGTCCCGGAGCATGCCGAACTCCATCTGCTCTTGTCCATGGTGGTTCCCGTGCCCTGGTTGGAGCGGGTTCCCACCTACAAGGAGCAGGTCATGCAGTTGCGGGAGAAGGATCTCTCGAACTACGGATTCCTGGGTTACCCGGTTCTGCAGGCAGCAGATATCCTGGTCTACAAGGGGGAAGTCGTGCCCGTGGGCGAGGATCAGGTTTCCCACCTGGAGTTGGTGAGGGAGATCGCCCGGCGCTTCAACCATTTCTTCGGCCGCGTCTTTCCCGAACCCCAGGCCAAGCTCACCACCAATCCGCGGCTGCCGGGCACCGATGGCCGGAAGATGAGCAAGAGCTACGGCAACGTGGTCCAGTTGTCGGAGGATCCGGCCCAGATTCGTGGCAAGGTCATGACCATGGTGACCGACCCGGCGCGGGTGCGCCGGACCGATCCTGGAAACCCGGAGGTGTGTCCCGTCTTCGACCACCACAAGGTCTTCACGCCGCTCGAGGGGCAGGAGTGGGCTGCCCGGGGGTGCCGGACGGCGAAGATCGGCTGCATCGACTGCAAGCGCCGGCTGCTGGAGGGGATGATCCCCGTCGTGGAGCCTTTGCACCAGAAACGGCTCGAATTGGAGAGAGACCGGGAGAGCGTGAAGGAGATCCTGGTGGAGGGGAGCCGGCAGGTCCGGAGCCGCGCCCGGGAGACGTTGGGGGAGGTGCGTCAGGCTATGAGGATAGATTGGAATAATTACAAATAACGTTTAGCCGGAAGCGGCAGCGCGAAATGGTGACCGAAACGGAGACTTGCCAGGTTCAGCTCGACGTTTTCGAGGGCCCGCTGGACCTGCTGCTTCACCTGATCCGGACCCAGGAACTGGACATCTGCGACATCCCCATCGCCCGGGTGACCCGGCAGTACCTCGACTACCTGCAACTGATGCGGGATCTGAACATGACCGTGGCCGGCGAATATCTGGTCATGGCGGCCACGCTGATCCACATCAAGTCCAGAATGCTCCTCCCGGAGGACGACTCGTCCGAGCCGGAACCGGAAGAAGACCCCAGGGAGGAACTGGTCCGGGATCTGCTCCAGTACGAGCAGTTCAAGCAGGCGGCCCACCTGCTCCACGAAAAAGAGATCTTGGAGCAGTCGTCCTGGACACGAGGGGTGAACGAGTTCGAGGAGGAAGAGAAGGAGATGGTCGTCGTCGACCTCTTCGACGTGGTCCGGGCGTTTCACCGGATCGTGAACCGGTACAAGGACCGGATTCTGGTGGAGATCGATCGAGACGACGTGACGCTGGAAAGCAAGATCCACGAGATTCGCCGGCTCCTCCAACTGGAGGGAGAGTTCCTGTTCTCCCTCTTCTTCAAGCGGGGCATTTCCAAGCGCCACCTGGTGGTCGCCCTCATGGCGCTGCTGGAGCTGGTTCGCCTGGGTGAGATTCGCCTCTTCCAGAAAGACGCCTTTCAGGACATTCGCATCGTGGCATGTTGAAGGATCCGCTCGCTGCACAGATCCTGGCCGTACTCTTCGTCGCCAAGGAACCCGTCTCCCTCCTTCAACTCCACCAGGTCTTTCCGGATACGTCTGCTCAGGACTTGACCCGGCTCGTGAAGGAGTTGGCGGATGAGTTCAACTCGGCCCAGGACTCGGTGGAGGTCCGCCAAGTCGCCGGAGGCTACCGGATGAACAGTCATGCCCGGCATCACGAGACCATTCGGCGGTATCTGAAGAGCCGGCCTTCGGCCCGGCTCTCACTGGCGGCACTGGAGACGCTGGCGGTCATTGCCTACAAGCAGCCGGTGACCCTTCCCGAGATCGCCGAGATCCGGGGTGTGAAGGGAACCTCGACGATTCGGACCCTGCTGGAAAAGAAACTCATCGAAGCTCAAGGCCGCAAGAAGACGGTGGGACGCCCCATTCTCTACGGCATCGGACGGCAGTTCCTGGTGCACTTCGGACTCAACGACCTGAGCGAGCTTCCGACTCTCGCCGAATTCGAAGAGATCCTTCAATAGGTAACGATGTGGCGTCTGCAGAAGATCATAGCTCACGCCGGACTGGCTTCCCGGAGGAAGTCCGAAGAATTCATCCTCCAGGGTCGAGTTACGGTCAACGGGAGAGTCGCCGACCGGTTGGGAACACGGGCGGATCCGGTCCGGGACGAGGTGCGGGTCGACGGTGTTCTGCTGCGCCCGGAGCGGACTGAATACTACATCGTGAACAAGCCGCGGGGTGTTCTGAGCGCCGTCTCCGATCCCCGTGGCCGACCCGTCGTCACCAAGCTGGTCCCTTCCCGCGTCCGATTGGTTCCGGCGGGCCGGCTGGACTTTCAGAGCGAGGGCCTGATGCTGCTCACCAACGACGGCGACCTGGTCCGGACCATCACCCGAGCCGGCGCCCTGGAAAAGGTCTACCACGTCAAGGTGGCGCGGAGCCCCTCGCCGGGCGCGCTTCGGCGCCTCCAGCGCGGGATTCGTTCCGGAGGCAAACGAATGGCGGTCCGCCGGATCCGCTTGCTGGAGCCGGGGAATAACCCCTGGTATGAGGTGGCTCTGGTGCAGGGTAGGAATCGGCAGCTTCGGATCATGTTCGAGGCCATCGGGCACTTTGTCATGAAGCTGAGACGGGTCGCTATCGGCCCCTTGCGGTTGGGACGTCTGACCCCGGGACAATTTCGGGAACTTGCGGATTGGGAGGTCCAACGGCTCAAGCGGGGGTAGGAGCCTGCGCTGCCGCAGAAAAATTTCTCGGCGCAAATGGGCCGACTCGAGGCCAGACCAAAGAGGAGTAAGAGGAAGCCGGAGTCATGCCCGTTTTTCAGCCGTTCCAAATGGAACGCTTGTTTTCCAGGTTCGAAAACGAGGTGGAATTCAATCTCTCCGAAAGCGGCGTCCATCCGGTCTTGCTCCGGGAACTCGTGGACCGGGAGAACGGCTATCTGCAAGGCTTGCTGGACACCGACCTGAACTACCCGCACACCAATGGAATCCCCCAGCTTCGGCAGAACATCGCGCGCCTCTATCAAGGCGGAACACCGGAGAACGTCCTGGTAACGGTCGGAGCGATTGAAGCCAACTACCTGGTGCTGAAAACCCTGCTGGCCGCCGATGACGAGATCGTTGTTATGCTTCCGAACTACATGCAGATCTGGGGACTTGCCAAGAATCATGGACTTGCGTTGAAGACCTTTCATCTGCGGGAGGAATCGGGCTGGGCGCCGGATCTGGCGGAATTGGAGTCAGTGGTGACCGACAGAACCCGGCTGATAGCGGTGTGCAATCCCAACAATCCGACCGGATGCGTTCTTACCGAATCCGAGATGGGCGCCATCATCAACGTCGCCGACCGGGTCGGGAGTTGGATCCTTGCCGATGAAGTCTATGCCGGGGCCGAGCGCCTCACCGACCAGGAGACTCCTTCCTTTTATGGACGCTACGACAAGGCTGTCGTTACGGGAAGCCTGAGCAAGGCCTACGGACTGCCGGGCCTCAGGATCGGCTGGGTAGCGGCGCCGGCCAGCATCGTGGATGAGATCTGGGCACGCCACGAATACACGACGATCAGCGCGACAATGCTTTCAAACCAACTGGCGGCCCTGGCCCTGTCTCCCGAGGTTCGCTCCTGGCTGTTGCGCCGCACTCGTTCCTACATCCGTCGAGGTTATCCCGTGCTCGAGAGCTGGATGAATCTGCATCCGGGCAGCTTCAGCCTGAGGGCGCCGGACGCTGGCGCGATCGCCTTCATTCGGTATCATTTCGACATCAACTCGACTCAGCTCGTGGAACGACTCGCTCTGGAAAAGAGTGTCCTGATCGTACCGGGAGATCACTTTGGCATCGATCGCTGTGTGCGGGTGAGTTTCGGCCTGCCGCACAGTGTATTGCAGTCGGCCCTGGACAGATTTCACGAAATGATCGAGGAGCTATCTTTGAGATCGAACCTCCGTAACAACTGAACGCCCGGAGTCTGCGCCGTAGAATCAGCGCCGTGACGGCGGCCGTTGCACCGCGTCGTAGTAAACTGGACACCAAGTTGACCCGAGAGATCGTCTCGAAGCGAGGATAGCAATCGGATGTTCACCGGGATCGTAAGGGAGACGGCGCCCATCCGGGAGCAGGAGATGGGGCCCTGGGGTGCGCGCCTGGCTCTGCAATGCAGCCCCGGGCTCCTGGGCGAGTTGGAGATCGGCCACAGCATCAGCGTGGACGGAGTGTGTCTCACGGTGTTTCGCAAGACCGAGAGTGCCTTCCAGGTGGAGGCGACACCCGAGACCCTGTCCCGTTCCAATCTTTCGGACAAACGAGTCGGAGATCCACTGAACCTGGAGCCGGCGGCGAGGCTATCCGATTTCCTGGGAGGGCACCTGGTTCAGGGGCATGTGGACGCACCCGGACGCTTGGTCTCCAAGCGGCCCGAGGGGAATTCATGGATCTTCCGGATCGAAGCTCCTGCGGAAGTGTTGCGCTACTGTACGTTCAAGGGGAGCATCGCCGTCAACGGCGTGAGCCTGACGCTGTCGGCGTTGAATTCCGAGGGCATTGAGGCGACAATCATCCCCCACACCATGGCGGTCACCAACTTCGGGACCATGGCGGTTGGAGATCGAGTGAATCTGGAAGCGGATCTGATCAGTAAGTATGTGGAAACGCACGTTCGTCACCATACTGGGCAGCCTGCTGATTATTCCGGCTAGCTCGAAGGCGGAGGGCGCCGAATCCTTCGAGGTGGGACCCAATTCGGTCCTCATCTACAAGAGCTACTCGGGTCACGTGGAGCGGGAGTGGATCCTGCGGGTAGCGCGTTTCGGTCCCGACGTGGTCTTGGAGTGGGAGTCCTACGCCAATCAGGGGACCCTCCATCTATTTCGCAATTCCGTCCTCAACGGGACCAGCTTCAGTCTTTTCGGCCTCTTCGAGCCGGGTGTGGAGAAAGAGTCCAAGAAGGTCATGACGGTCTGGGTCTCCCGGAAAATCTATCGGGAGCTCGTGGCCACGGGCAGGACGCGGATCAAGATGAACCGGTTTCCCCGTAAGCTTGAATTGCTGGAGGAAGATCGATTCCAGCTCAGTTTGAATCGGCGCCCGCACGAGGTTCCGGTGATCCGGGCAGTGGATGATCGAGGCGCCGAATGGGTGTTGTTGAAGGACCCGGACAATCCTGTCCTTCTGGAATACACGGAACGCAAATACCGTCTCGCCCTGATCAGTTTCCTGACCCGGTCCCAGGTTGCACTGCGTTGGCTTCGCCGGCTCCCACCGGTGAAGTAAAGGAAATAGCGGGAGTTATCTTCAGATATGAGCCTGGATTCCATCGAGAGCGCCATCGAGGACATCTTCGAAGGCAAGATGATCATCGTGGTGGACGAGGAGGACCGCGAAAACGAAGGCGACTTGACCATGGCGGCCGAGCGGGTGACGCCTGAAAGCATCAACTTCATGGCCACCCACGGACGCGGCCTGATCTGCATGCCCATGACGCCCGAACGGCTGGAGCGCCTGGAGATTCCTCTGATGGTCTCCAGGAACGAGTCGATGTACGAAACCGCCTTCTGCGTCAGCATCGAGGGCCGTCGAAACGTCTCCACCGGAATCTCGGCCGCGGACCGGGCCACCACCATCCTGACCGCCATCGACCCCCGCACCCGGCCGGAGGACTTGATCCGGCCGGGGCATGTCTTCCCGCTGCGAGCCCGCCCCGGCGGAGTCCTGGAACGGGCGGGCCAGACCGAAGCGGCCGTGGACCTGGCCCGAATCGCCGGCCTCGATCCGGCCGGCGTCATCTGCGAGATCATGAACGAAGACGGCACCATGGCACGGTTGCCCGACCTCCAGCGTTTTGCCGCGAGGCACGGCATCAAGATCGTTTCGGTCGTCGACCTGATGAAGTTCAGGCTCCGGACCGAGCGGTTCGTCAAGCGCATTCAGGAGACTCCCTTCGATTGCGAGCAGGGCAGGTTCCAACTGATTCTTTATGAGAATGAGCTGGACGGGAACCGTCACCTGGTCTTGACCAAGGGGAGGGTGAACACCGACGAACCGGTCCTGGTTCGAGTCCACTCGGCTCTGCTTCTGGGCGATGTCTTCTCCGGATTGAAGCATGACTCGGGACGCGAGCTCCGGAAGGCGTTGGAGCTGATCCGGGCCGAGGGCCGGGGAGTCCTGGTCTACCTTCGGTATACGGACAAGGAGGACCGGCTGTTGCGGGAGATCACCGGGGAGATCCAGTATCCCGCCAATTTCCGCGACTATGGCGTCGGAGCCCAGATTCTGGCCGACTTGGGTCTCCGCAACATCCGGGTGCTCACCAACCACCCCAAGAAGATCGTCGGCTTGGAGGGCTTCAACCTGAACGTGGTGGAGCAGTTGAGCATTCCGGTGCCCGGTGCGGGAGACCGGCAAGAGAAACGGCGGGGAGTACGGAGCGAGAATTGAGGATTGGGGCCACGGCAGGAGCGGCGACGTTTTGTTCCGCTTTGCCCCGAAGAGGGCACCCACAAGGGGCGCCCCTACTCTTTCTTTTCGGCCAGGTAACCTCTCCGGTGGGCGACTTTGAGCTTGTCGATCTTGCCGTCTCCGTCAATGTCCACCTTCACTTCCACCTTGATCCGGCGTAGCTTCCCGTCCTTCTTGGTGTTGGTCGAGATATAGCCCAAGGAGTACTGGTTCCGGAGAAGATTGGCGATGGTCAGAAAGATGTTGGAAAACTGGGTCGTGAAGCGGGGAAAGAACGCCTCTCCACCGGTGTACTTGGCCATCTCCTTCAAGACCACGTCGGCTTGGTAGAAGTCCATCCTCGTCGTGGTCGAAAAGCGGTCCTCATACCGGAGCCTCAGGTTCTGGCCGATGCTGACGGGATAGATCACCGCGTTGGTTCTCTTGACCTTGTCCAGGGTCTCTCCCATGTTCTTTCTGCTGAACGTGTCCAAGCCGGTCGAGATGAGCACGACGGCGGTCTTGCCCTCCGCCTCTTCGATTCGATCCAGCACGTCGAATATGGTGTCGTAGAGGTTGCTCTCCCGAAAGCCGGGATAGTTCAGGCGCTGGAGGGCTCGAAAGACCTCGAATTTGTCCTGGGTGAAATCCACCAGGATTTCGGGCTTCAGGTCGTAGGCGACCACGGCGATCCAGTCATCCTTGCGCATGTTCTCCGCGAAGATTCGGGATCCGAGCCAGGATTCGTAGAGCATCTCCCAGGGCAGGACGGCGCTGTATTCGGTCACGAGGACGGCCGTTATGGGAGCTTCGATGGGGCTGAAATGGGTGAGCTTCTGCTTCACCTTGTTCTCATAGACGTCGAAGTGCTCCTGCTGGAGCCCCTGGATCAGGTTGCCTTTGCGGTCCCGCACGGTGACGTCCAACCGCACTTGATCGACCTTTACGGTCAGGGCGGCCCGGCCCTGGGGACGATCCCTTTCCTCCTCGATCTGCCGGGTTTGGCGGTCCGACCCCTGGCTCGCGGCCAGAGCCACCGTTTGCGACAGTCCGGTGGTGACGAGAAGGGTAGCCAGCAACACAAGTCTCGGCGTTGGTTTCATGGTTTCTCCCAGGCTTGAGGACGCCGATTGGATAAACTTCATATTAACATATGGGGAGTCTCCCGACCGGGACCCTCGCCGCAACCAATTCCGTCGCATCATCAGGAGCCGTTTCGTCGGAAAGACATTTTCCCTCTCACCTCTAATTCCGCACTCCTCCTCCGGATGGTAGAATCGCGGCAGTGGATCCCGAAGAGAAAGAAAAGAAACTCTTTCAATACTTGGAGCGGTATCGCCGAGTCGTCGTGGCCTTCAGCGGCGGCGTCGACAGCAGTTACCTGGCGTTTTGCACCCACCGGGTATTGGGCAACGAGTCGCGGGCCGTCACGGCCCTTTCACCCTCCGTTTCCGGGTACCAGCGCCAACTGGCGCTGGACTTCGCCCGGCGTTACCAGTTGAATCACACGCTGATCGAGACCCGGGAGATGGACAATCCCGACTACGCCCGTAATCCCACGAACCGATGCTACTTCTGCAAGGACGAACTCTACGTTCACCTGAAGGGACTGCTTCAGGAATGGAATGCGGAAGCGATTCTGGACGGATCGAACCTGGACGACATCGGCGACTACCGGCCCGGCCGGCGCGCCTCCCGGGAACAGGGCGTCCTGAGTCCCTTCATCGATGTGAAGCTGAGCAAGGATGAGATCCGGTCCCTGTCTCTCAAAAGGGGGCTGCCCACCTGGGACCTTCCGGCCATGCCCTGTCTCTCATCCCGCTTCCCCTACGGTGTCGCCATCACCGAGGAGAAGCTGCAACAGGTGGACGCCGCCGAGGCCTACATCCGGAGCCTGGGGGTGATCAGTTTCCGGGTGCGTCACCACGAGGAACTGGCCCGGATCGAGGTCGATCGGGCGGAGCGGCACAAACTGATGGATCCGGATCTCTTCGACGACATCAACCGGAAACTCCGCTCCCTCGGTTATAGCTATGTCACTCTGGATCTGCGGAGTTTTCGATCCGGCTCCCTGAATCAGGTGGTGAACCTGGAACTCTCGTCTGGTCAGGGCTAGGATCCCTGGCGCCCGCAATCACGCTTGCCACCCATCGGAGACCATCTTGATTGACTTGGATCGCCTGCTGGATTCCGTCCGCCCATCGGCCCGTAATGCGGGTCAGGCAAAGGCGAACCGAGGGGCCAGGCTGCCAGTTTGGGGACTGTTGGTCCTCGTGGCCTCCGGGCTCTTCTCCTGCCGCCCGGAGGAAACCGCTCCGGGCGCCGTCACCGCTTCCCGGGGGATGGTGGTCAGTTCCAATCCACTGGCCAGCCAGGCGGGGGTCGAAGTCATGCGGGAGGGCGGCAACGCCATCGACGCCGCCGTCACCGTGAGCTTCGCACTCGCCGTGGTGCATCCCATCGCCGGCAACGTGGGCGGCGGGGGATTCCTGCTCTACCACGACGCCGAGACCGGCCGGGAAATCAGCGTGGACTATCGTGAGATGGCGCCCGCCGCCGCCGGCCGCGACATGTACCTGGACGCTGCGGGAGACGTGGTCCCGGAATTGTCCACGGTGGGATATCTGGCGTCTGGAGTTCCGGGGTCCGTGGCCGGGCTTCACTTGGCTTGGAGCCGTTTCGGGACGCTTTCCTGGAGCCGGTTGCTGGAGCCGGCCATCAAGCTGGCTCGGACCGGCTTTGTGGTGGAGGAACACTTCAGCCGATCGCTGGAATCTGCCGTACCACTATTGGAGAGGTTCGATGAGAGCCGCCGCATCTTTCTGCCGGGCGGAAATCCCCTTGCGCCGGGCCAGGCCTTCACCCAGCCCGACTTGGCCCGCACGTTGGAGGCCATTGCCCGGGATGGCGCCGAGGCCTTCTACCAGGGCGAGATCGCAGAGCTGATCGAGCGGGACATGGAGGCCCACGCCGGGAACATGACCCGGGAAGACCTGGCCAACTATGTTGCCCGGATCCGGCCTCCGGTCCGGGGCCGCTACCGGGGCTATGAAGTCGTGTCCATGGGGCCTCCCAGCTCCGGGGGCGTGATCCTCATCGAGATGCTGAACATGTTGGAGTTGGCCGGATGCCGGCAGGACACCACGGCGCGGTTTCACCTTCTGGCGGAGTGCATGCGCCGGGCCTTCGCCGACCGGGCCGCGACCATGGGAGACTCGGATTTCGCCGACGTGCCCGTCGATCGGCTCCTGTCCAGGGAACATGCCCGGGACCGGTTGGAGGATCTGGACGAGGCGGCCGCCACCGAGAGCAGGCAGGTTGCCGCGGGGCCGCTGGCGGAAGAGTCACCCCAGACCACGCATCTCTCCGTGGTGGATCCTGACGGGAGCGCGGTGGCGATCACCACCACCATCAACGGCAATTTCGGTTCCGGCGTGACCGTCAAGGGGGCCGGGTTCTTGTTGAACAACGAAATGGACGACTTCACGTCCCGAGCCGGAGTCCCCAACATGTTCGGACTGATCCAGGGCGAGGCCAACGCCATCGCTCCCGGAAAGCGGCCTCTGAGCGCCATGACGCCGACCCTCGTCAAGCAGGACGGCAAGGTGTTTCTGGTTCTGGGGAGTCCCGGTGGACCCACCATCATCAACACGGTTCTGCAGATCATTCTCAATGTGTTGGACGAGGGGATGGATCTGTATGAGGCGGTCGATGCTCCCCGAATTCACCACCAGTGGATGCCCGACCGGATTGTCGCCGAGACCGGAGCTCTGTCTCGAGAGGTCGAAGCCGAGTTGGAGTCGCTGGGACATGAGGTGGTCTATCGCGGCCGGATCGGCGATGCCCACTGTATCCGGGTGGACCCTGTCAGCGGCGTGCGCGAAGGGGTGGCCGATCCTCGCCTCTGGGGCGAGGCTCGGGGGTACTGAGGGAATTAGCTCCTATACCGCCTCTCGATTCTTCTCGCTTTCCTCGGCTTTCACGGCCCGACCAGGATGAATCGGAGGTCCATCACGTTGGTCTGGGTCGGTCCGGTGATGATGAGGTCGCCCAGCGCTTCGAAATAGTGGTAGGAGTCGTTGTCGCTCAGGTAGGACTCCAATTCGAG
Source organism: Acidobacteriota bacterium (assembly GCA_965231825.1). Taxonomy (GTDB): domain Bacteria; phylum Acidobacteriota; class UBA6911; order RPQK01; family JAJDTT01; genus JAJDTT01. The sequence goes on from OZ246889.1 coordinate 3,183,912, forward strand.
CCCCAGTGAGCGGGACTTCCGCGCGGTCTCCGGAGTGGCCCAGGCCCCGGCCGCGTCGGTGGGGCCATCGTTTCCGTCCGAACCGATGGAGGAGATGAGCACCGGCTCGTTTCTCCAACTCTCCATCTCCCGAGCGCAGCAGAGCGCGAATTCCTGGTTCCGGCCCCCTTTGCCCGCTCCGGTCACTCTGACCGTGGTCTCGCCTCCGGAGATGATGCAGCAGGGCGGAGCCACGGGGAGGCCGCTCTGGAGGACCTCCCGGGCAATGCCTACGTGGACCTTGGCCACATCTTCCGTGTTGCCGTAGATGGAAGAGGAGAGGATCAGCGGAGTGAATCCCAGGCGCCGGGCTTCGGCTGCCGCCGCCTTCAGAGCCAGGATGTTGCTTCCAACCACGCTGTTTTGGACGTTTCGGAACGCCGGATCGTCCTCCTTGAGCGTCTCCCGGGGGGCTCCGGCTCCACCGCTGGCACCTTCCCGAAGGGTCCGCAGCACGGGATCGGGAACGGCAGTTTGGATGCCGTACTGTTTCAGGATGCCCAGACAGTCTTCGAAACGGGTGGGATCGGGCACGGTGGGTCCCGAGGCGATGCTGCTCAGGTCGTCGCCGACGACGTCGGAGAGGAGCAGGGAAACGATCTGGGCACCGTGGGTGTGTTGCAGGAGGCGGCCACCCTTGAAGCGGCTCAGGTGCTTCCGAATCGCGTTGATCTCATGGATGGTAGCGCCCGAGTGCAAGAGGACCGAGGTGGTCGCCTGCTTGTCCGCCAGAGTGATTCCCGGGACCGGGCAGGGAGTCAGGGCTGAGCCTCCCCCCGAGATGAGCACCAGGAGAAGGTCGTGGGACGTCAGGTTCCGGTCCAGGAATTCCAGGATCCGAGACGCGGCGGCAACGCCGTTCTCGTCCGGTTCGGGATGGCCGGCCTCCAGCACCCGGGTCTTGTCCAGGACTCCACCGTGCCCGTACTTGACCACCACCAGGCCCCGGCTCAGCCGGTCTCCCAGGATCTGTTCGACGGCAGCGGCCATGGGGACGGCGGCCTTCCCGGCGCCGGCCAGAAAGACCCTGCGGAACTTCCTCAGCGGATAGGTCCGGTCGCCCACGTGAAGCGCATCGTCGTCCAGAGACAAAGAGTCCCGAACCACCTGGCCGGGGTCGACCGCCGCCAGAGCCGCACGGTAGACAAGCTCGAGGACCCTCTCCAACCGGAGTGACTTCCTGCCGGTCATGACTTGTTGAATCCGGTCCAGTAGGACCTCTCGACTCGGCCCGGCGGGGGAGTGGTGTGCGACAGGTTCAGCCGTATGGGGTCGTTCCGGGCCGTCCACACCGGAAAGTTTTCATCGATCCGGTGCCAAACGTATCCGAGGAGAAAGCCGAACCCGAGGCTGCCCACGACGAAGCAAACGGTGGCCAGTGCCGTTCGCAGCAGCATGTCCAGAAAACTCTGGGCTTCGCCGGTTCGATCCACTCGGACGGTGCGGTCGTGGACCCATTTCACCGCCGGCGCCCATTGAACCTCTCCCAACACGGCTTTTGCCCGGGGTTCCGTTCCCAGAAAGAGCGCCAGCAGCAAGCCGCTCCGCTTGATGTAGATGCCGTCGGGAGAAAAGAACGAATGTAACGAGTTCTGGAGTGCGAGGAAGTATTCGGCCGCCAGGGCCGGTGTCGGGTAGGCCAGCAGAAACAGGGAACCGCCCTCCGGACCATAGTCCGCGAAGGCGACCTCGACCCGGTCCTGGAAGCCGATCCTGGCCATGAGCGGCTCGGGGAAGCGATCGTTGTTGGCCAAGGCCGCCGGGCCCAGGTAGACGCCGACGGATTCCGTGACCAGGTCCTGGCGGGGCAGGTGCAGCACGGTCACGGGATGGAGATTGACGATGGGGATCGCTTCCACGAGAGTCGCCACGGCGCCTTTGAGCTGATCTCTCGCCTGGGGTCCCGCCTTGGCGGTGAGACGAAACAGAAAAGGACCCCGCCAGAAAATACAACTCCTTGCTCCGTAACGGTTCTCCACGGGCAACTCCAGCCGATCCCCGGTTCCGGGCCGCAGCAGCGACTCGAGGCGGTACAATCCGAAAGCGCCCTGCTGATGCAGCATCTCGTAAACTTCCATCACCAGGGAGGAGCCCCCCGGCTTTTGGAGGCGCCAGCGGGAATAGGACTGAAGGGCGTATTCTTCCAACACCTGCCGTGAAAATTCTCCGGCCACCCGTTCCATGTCTGCGGACTTCTCGAGCAGGCGAAACCGGTACTCGGACAGTCCCTCCAAATGCCGCTGAACTCCCACGGGCGTTTCCTGGGAATTGAGCGGAGCCAGGAACGCGGAGACAACGAGCAGGCAAAGCCCGGGAACTCTCACCGCTCAATCCCCTCTTCTCTCAGTTCTCACTCCTCGCTCCTTTTCTTGTCCCGTAACTGATTTCCAGCCAAGTCTCTCTTGGGAACGGCGGTTCCCAACTCCTGAAGGTACTGTTTTACACCCTCGAACAGGGCTTCGGCGACCCTTTGGTGGTTCTCGGAAGTGGTCAGAAACTTCTCTTCGGCGGGATTGCTGATGAAGCCGATCTCAGTGAGGATACTGGGCATGCTCGCTCCCATGAGCACGATGAAGGGAGCCGTCTTGACGCCCCGGTTCAGAAAGGGACGGCGGTGCTTCTTGATTCCCGAGAACAGGCTGGTCTGGACCACACCCGCCAATTTGCGTGACTCGGCGTTGTGGCTTCCCTTGGTGATCTGGCGCACCAGGTCTTCGAGCTCCCCGACCGTGCGTTGGGATGCGGCGTTCTCCCGGGTGGCCACTTCCTGTGCGGAGTCGGACTTGGCAAAGTTCAGGTAGAAGGTTTCCGCCCCGGTAGCCCGTCTCCCGCGGCTGGAATTTCCGTGAATGGAGATGAAGAGGTCGGCTTGGTGCTGGTTGGCGATGGCGGTACGCTCTTCCAGTGGGATGAAGCGGTCGTCGTCCCGGGTCATGATCACCTCGGTGCCCAGGCGGTCCTCCAACAACGGCTTCAGGCGATTGGCGATGCTCAGGACCAGATCCTTCTCCCGCAGACCTCCGGGACCGATGGCTCCCGTGTCATGACCGCCATGGCCGGGGTCCACCACGACTCGTCCCACCTTCAATCCCAACACCCGAGTGAGGGTGAGGTCTTCCTGCGGATTGCGCTTGGCGGCCCGCGGTGTTTCCGGTGGTTTTCGGCGATTCGGAGGAGCCGGAGGAGTGGGACGAACCGTTCGGGCAGTGCTGAACTCGCGGGTCATTTTGGCGTTCCGTCCGGAGCCGTGCCCTCGGGTATCGATGACGATGCGAAACGGCTCGAACAGGGCGAACACGGTGTGGTCGCGGATTTCGTGGTAATCGAGGACCACGCGGACGACCTCCGGGCGGTTCCGGGCGACGCGGATCCGTGTGATGAAGACCCCGTCCACGCTGATGGTGCGTCCATTCAGTTCGGGCCCCGGGCGGGTTCCCACCAAGTCGAAATAGATCCTGTCGGGCGACTTGAGCACCTGCTTCTCGAACTTCACCTCCCGGTCCAGTTGGATGACGACTCGGGTGTAATTCTCGTTGGCGCGGTAGCGAATCTCGGAGACCACGGCCAGCGGCGACTTGTCGGCAACCGGGGCCGTCCGGCGGGCCGTCGCTTCCAACCGGACGGCCCGATCGAGGGCGGCGTGGCGATGGCGCGACCGCGGGTGTTCCCGCGCCAAGCGGCGATAGGCGCGAACCGCTTCCTGACGGTATTCGCCTTCCGGCACACGATCGGCCATGCGGTCGTAAAGGGTTGCGACGGCGTAGAGGGAATCGGCGGCAATCTCCGGAGCCGGGTCGTGGTCGACGACGCGGCGGTAGAGTGAGACGGCCTTCTGATAATCGGGAATCGTCCGCTGGGATTCCGGTTTGGCCAGCAACTCGAGCCCGAACCGAAAGGCCTCAGCGTAGGCCAATTCAGCCGCCTTACGGTCCTGACCCCGTATCGATGACCCGGCAACCAGTACCAGAGACAGCACCGGAAGCAGACAAAATCGCATCAGCACAGTCACACTCCTTTGGCCCCGGGGTGGACTGATACCGCCCGCAATTGTACACACTACGGCTGTCAAGTTCGAAGCGACGGACAGACGCCGCACCAAGTCTAATAGGAGTTCGACTGCGGGATGTTGGTGAGCAAAATCCGTCCTCCAGGTTGCTGCACCCGACGGATCCGGTCTTGTGGAACCCGGGCTGAGGCGAAGCCGTAGAGACTCGTGACTTTGTTCACGTAGTCGATGGTCTCCGGGTACGGAGGCACCCCGCCGTAACGGACCACCGCGTTCTCTCCCGCGTTGTATCCCGCCAGAGCCAGTTTCAGATCGCCTTTGAAAAAATCGAGGAGGAATTCCAAGTAGCGAACTCCTCCTTCGATGTTCTGGACCGGATCGAACGCATCGCGGACGCCGAACCGGCGGGCCGTATCGGGGTGCAGTTGCATCAGCCCCAGGCACCCCTTGGGCGAGACCGCTTCCGGACGGAAGTTGCTTTCCACGTGGATAACGGCGTTCACCAGATCCATGTCCACGCCGTAGCGCCGGGAGATTTCCTGAACCGTCGTTTTAAAGAATCCAGGCCCCTTGCCGGCTGGAATCGGCAGACTGTTCCGGTCAGGCCGGGCCGGGAACATGTTGGTGAGCACCCGGACGCCGTCGTCTCTCCAATAGCTGTGGATACGGTTCGCCAGCAGGGAAGGCGACGCCACCAGCAGCACTAGCAGCACCAGCAGCCAAACGATCATTTGCCGGGTAGGATGCCCGGTCCGCCGGAATGGCCGAGTGGAAACTCGAATTATTCGATGCCTTGAGCCGGGCGCTGCCATTCTGGTTTCTCGCTACGATCCTTCCTACGGCGCAGACTCCTAGTGTAACCCGAAGTTCAGTCCAGCGATTCCTCCACCAGCCGGTAGGTCTGCTCCAGGGCCTCCCCCAGCCGGGAGACGTCCCGGCCTCCGGCTTCGGCCATGTCCGGTCTCCCGCCGCCGCCTCCGCCCACCAGCCGGGCCAGCTTACGGATCAGGTGATTCGCCTGGACCCGATCGGTCAGGTCGTCGCTGACCATGGCGATCAGGCTGACCTTCCCGTCAGTGGGCGTTCCCAGGACCACGACGCCGGACTTGAGCCGGTTCTTGAGTTGATCGGCCAGTTGGCGCAACGAGCTCCGGTCCAGATCCGCCACCTCTTCCGCCACGACGCGAATTCCACGGACCCGGCGGGACCGGTCCAGGGTGTTCAGGCTCTTTTGTCCGGCCAACTTCAACTGCAGGGCGTCGACCTGCTTCTGTGCCTGCTTGAGGTCCTCCAGGGATTTCCGGATTGTCTCTTCCAGGTGCGTCATCGGAGTCTTCAGCCGCCGGGAGAGGCTGGAGACGACGGCGTCCATCCGGGAGTAACGGGACATGGCCACCTCTCCGGTCAGAGCTTCGATTCTCCGCACTCCCGCGGAGACGCTTCCTTCGCTGGTGATCTTGAAAAGTCCGATCTCACCGGTTCTTCTCACATGGGTCCCGCCGCAGAGCTCCATGCTGAAATCGGGAATGGAGACAACTCGCACCTGCGAATCGTATTTCTCTCCGAAGAGGGCGGTGGCGCCTTCCTCGAGAGCTTGATCCAGACTCCGGACGCGAGTGTCGACGGCGATGTCGCGCCGGATCTCCTGGTTGACCAGATCCTCCACTTGGGAAAGCTCCTCCGGCGTTACCGACCGGAAATGGGTGAAGTCGAATCGGAGCCGATCCGGGGCTACAAGGGATCCCGCCTGCTTGACATGGACTCCCAGGATTCGGCGAAGAGCGGCGTGCATGAGGTGCGTCGAGGTGTGGTTTCGAGCCGTGGCCTGGCGCCGCCGAAGGTCCACGCTCGACCGGACGGTGTCTCCGGACCTGAGTACGCCCTGCTGCACACGGACGCGGGAGAGGCGGAGCCCCTGAGCTGGGGTGTAGGTGTCCAGGATCCGAAACTGCGCGGCGTCGGTCTCCAAGGTCCCCTGGTCTCCGACCTGTCCTCCCGCTTCGGCATAGAAGGGACTGCGGTCCAGAACCACTTCGCCCTCCTCTCCGGGTCCAAGCCGCGGAACGTGTCTCTGGTTCCGCACCAGTGCCAGAACCGAGCCCGAGACGGCCTCCAGTTGATCGTATCCCGTGAACTCCGTTGCCGAGCCTTGTTCGATCAACTCTTGGTGCACCGGCTGCAGGGTTTTGCCCGCTCCCTTCCAACTGGCGCGGGCCCGCTGGCGCTGTTTCTCCATCTCTGCGAAGAAGCCCTGTTCGTCGATCTCAAGAGAGCGCTCTTGAGCCAGATCCCGCGCCAGGTCCAGGGGAAATCCGTAGGTGTCGTAGAGCCGAAAGATATCCTCGCCCGGAAGGGTTCCGCCTTCCGATTCCCGAACTCGAGCTACGATCTCTTCGAACAGGCCCATTCCGTGGTTGAGGGTCGCCCGGAACTTTTCCTCCTCGTGCCGCACGACCCGCGCCAGGTAATCGCGTTGAGGCTTCAGATCGGGATAGGGCTCGCTCATCAGATCGGCCGCCAAGGTGGCCAGAGTGAACAGGAAGGGCTCTTGCGTCCCCAGCAATTGGCCGTGGCGGGTGGCCCGCCGCAGGATTTTTCTGAGCACGTAGCCGCGGCCCTCGTTGTCCGGAATGACCCCGTCCCCGATGAGGAAAGCGCAGGCACGGCTGTGGTCGGCCAGAATGCGCAGGCTCACGTTCGTCTGATCGTCGTTTCCATAAGTGGCGTTGGTGAGGCGCTCGGCCTCCCGGATGAGGGGCTGGAACAGATCGGTGTCGTAGTTGCTGGTCACGCCCTGAAGGATGGCCGTGATCCGCTCGAGACCCATGCCCGTATCGATGGACGGAGAGGGCAGGGCAGCGGTGCGGCCCTGGGAATCCCGGTTGAACTGCATGAAGACCAAGTTCCAGATTTCCACGTAGCGGCCGCAATCGCACCCCAACCTGCAGTCCCGGTGGTCCAGAGGGCTGACCCCCAGGTCGTAGTGCAACTCGGCGCAGGGCCCGCAGGGCCCGGTGTCCCCCATGGCCCAGAAATTGTCCGCCTCCCCCAGCCGGTAGACCCGCTCTTGGGGAACGCCGATGTCGTCGCGCCAGAGGCTGTAGGCCTCGTCGTCGTCCTGGTAGACCGTGGCGTGGAGCCGTTGGGCCTCGAGGCCGTACACCTCGGCGCACAAGTCCCAGGCAAACCGGACGGCTTCCCGCTTGAAGTAGTCTCCGAAGGAGAAGTTTCCCAGCATTTCGAAGAAGGTGTGATGCAGCGGCGTTCGGCCCACGGTGTCCAGATCGTTGTGCTTGCCGCTCACCCGCATGCATTTTTGGCAGGTGGTGGCGCGCTCGTAATCCCTCTTTTCCAGGCCCAGAAAGACCTCCTTGAACTGGTTCATCCCGGCGTTGGTGAAGAGCAGCGTGGGATCGTCTCCCGGAACCAGTGAACTGCTCTTGACCACACGATGGCCCTGCTCCCGGAAGTAATCCAGAAAGGTGCTGCGGATTTCCGCTGATGTTTTCATGGTTCTGTTCTCAGGTTGACGGCGGGAGTTCGGAAGGGTGGGAGAGGCGTCTCAGGATTAACTCTGCCCCCGCCGAGTCCGGGGTGGGAGCCCCGCGCGGCCCCGGTGAGAATCACCGGCTAAGCTCCGACGTGCGCCTCCCGGTACACGCTGGTCATCCAGCCGTGTCGATCCTCCACCTTACCCTCGACGTAGTCGAAGAAGTCTTCCTGAATCCGGCTGGTGATGGGTCCCCGTCTCCCCGGGCCCACGGCGATGCCGTCCACGGAACGGACGGGAGTGACCTCGGCCGCCGTGCCGGTCAGGAAGACCTCGTCGGCAATATAGAGGCGCTCGCGAGATATCTGCTCTTCGATGACGGGGTAACCTCGTTCCCGGGCCAGCGTGATAACGGCGCCCCGGGTGATCCCGGGAAGGATGGCGCTGGCCATCGGGGGCGTCGATATCTTGCCGTCCTGAATCACGAAGATGTTCTCACCCGCTCCCTCGCTCACCATGCCGTTCGTGTCGAGGGCGATGCCCTCGGTATAACCCTTGAGGGTGGCCTCCATGTTGATCAGGGTGCTGTTGATGTAATTGCCACCCACTTTGGCCAGGGTCGGAAAGGTGTTGGCAGCGGCCCTGGCCCAACTGGAGACGCAGACGTCGACCCCCTGTTCCAGGCCTTCCTCTCCCAGATAGCGCCCCCATTCCCAGACCAGGATGACCACGTCGATTGGGTTCTTTAGGGGGTTGACGCCCAACTCCCCGTAGCCACGGAAGATCAGGGGGCGGATGTAGCAAGCGCGCAGAGAGTTGGCCCGGATCGTCTCCAGGATCGCCTCCTCGATCTCGGCCGGGGAGAAGGGGACGTCGGTCCGGTAGATCTTGCATGAGTTGAAGAGGCGCCGAACGTGCTCCCCGAATTGGAAGATCTCGGGTCCCCGCCGAGTCTCATAGCAGCGGACCCCCTCGAACCAGGAGGTGCCGTAGTGAAGGGCGTGAGACATGACGTGAACAGTCGCCTTCTCCCACGGAACCAGCTTTCCGTTGTACCAGACGAAACTGCTCTTGGGCTCGGTCATAACGATCCAGAATAGGGGCCGCTCCGGGTCAAGTCAAACTCCCCGGAAACCTGATTCCAGTGTTTCCCAATGATAGCGAATCAGAGGTGACATTGACTTCGGGGCCGACCCAAAACCGGTCATTCCTCGCTCTTCTCCGGCCCGCCGAAATACCCCTTCTTAGCCTGAATCGTCAATCCTTTTTCACCAGAGTTTCCGAGTCGGACCTCAATCGTGCGCCAGCCGCCGTTTTTCAACGGATTGGGGGTGATGTAAGCAATCCGGTATTGGTTTCGAAGCTCGCTGGCAATTCGTCGAAAGACCTCACTGAGCTCGTGAAGCTCCTCGGGAAAGTAGACCTTGGCGCCACTCTGGCCGGATATGGCATCCACCGTGGCCCTAATCTTGTCGTACTGGGACTTGAACACGCCGAAGAAACCTCTGTCCCGGCTCAACGCCTGGTCCAGCAGGGCCACCACGTAGATCTGGACGTCGTTGGACCGGGCGATCTTTTCCAAGAGTTCTTCATGCCGGTAGTAGCTGTTTTTGTCCTCGCCGTCGGTGAACACGGTGACCACCTTCTTGGCTTCGGAGCCGGTCTGAGCCTTCTCCAGAGCGAGATAGATGGCGTCGTAGAGGGCGGTTCCCCCGCCCACGACAGTGTTGTCCAGCATGTCCCGGATATCTTCCGGGTCCCGGGTGAAGTCCTCTTCCAGATTCACGTCGTCGTCGAACATGATCAGGAAATGCTCATTGTCCGGGTGGCTCAGGGAAAGGAACAGCTTTGTCGCCCGGTGAGCGAGGTCCTGCTTGGCCCTCATGCTGCCGCTCTTGTCCATGACGATTCCACTCGTGGAGGGAACGTCGTCTTGTCCGAAATAGGTGATTTCGACCTCGACCCCATCCTCCAGGATGACGAAATCCTCCGAGGTCAGCCCCGAAACCAGTTCGCCGGTGTCGTCATAAACGGCGGCGTACAGGACCACCTGGTCGACTTCGGCGCGGAAGAAGGGGCGGTCCCGTCCGGCGTCCGCGCCGCCCGATGACTGTGCCGCCAGAGCCAGATTCAGAAAGAGGAGGCCGGCCAGAGCGACCCTGCTCGAAGTGGGAAGGAACATGACGGTGACCCGGGCCCCGCAAGCAGCTACTTGTTGGGAGCGAAGTAACCCTTCTTGGCGCGGACGATCAACCTGGGCAGTCCGTCGGGGGGATCCAGCTTGACCTTGATCTTTCGCCATTTACCGTTGAAGGTTCGGTCGGTGGGGACGTAGCCCAACAGGTACTGATTACGCAGCTCGGTGTGGATCAGGTCCACGAAGTAGTCCAGTTGCTTGAAGTTGTTGGGAAAGAATGCCCGCCCGCCGGTCAGGCTGATGATCTCGGCGATGATGTCCCGGCCGTAGGGCAGTCGGCCCCGTTCGCCGATCACGTAGAGCTGGACGTCCGACTCCTTGACGAACTGTTTCAGCTCGCTGAATGTGTATCGGCTACTGTTGTCTTCACCGTCCGTGATCACGATCAGAGCCTTCTTGTCGTGCTGCGCTGTTCGAATCTTTTCCAGGCCCAGGTAGATGGCATCGTAGAGAGCGGTCCTTCCCTTGGGGTTCGAGATGGTGACCTGATTCTGGACGTTCTCGCTCTGCGCCGTGAAGTCCTGGACCACCGATGTCCGATCGTTGAAGGTGACCAGAAAGTACTCGTCCTTTCGGTTGCCCTGTTTCAGGAAGCGGACTACGGAATTGCGCGCACTCATCATGTTGTCGCCCATGGACCCGCTTCGGTCCAGGATGATGCCGACACTGATGGGCGCCTTGTCAACGGAGAAGTGGATGATGGACTGCTGGACCTTGCTTTCGAAGACTCGGAAGTGCTCGGGTTCGAGGCCGATCACGTAACGGTTCAGGGGATCGGTCACGGTGACCCGGAGCGCCACCATGTCGACATCAACCCGGAACCGGGGAGGCAGGTCCCGCTCGTTGGCGTAAGCCCAGGTACTCCCCAGCAACAGTATGAGTGCGGCTGGGAGAAAACTACCCATGTACTGAAGCCATTCTATGCCATACGTTTAAAAAGTAAAAGGCAGCGGTAGGGGCGTCCATTGCGGGCGCCCTCTTCGCTCCAAAGCGGACCAAGAGGGGCCAGACGAAGAGTCGGCGCCTGGAAAGCCGCCGCTCCGGCAATGACGTCGTGGTTCCGGGTATGCCGGGTGCGTAGTCAGAAAAGATGGGGACCCTGACAGCGGAGTGAGTCCAACGCGAAGCCCGGCTCACCAACGTCTTCAATCCCGTCCGTCCACCTCTTCGAAGTAGTTTGGCGCCACCAGAATCTCCCTCGGTTTGCTGCCGTCAGGGGGACCGATGATGCCCTCGTGCTCCATGATGTCCAAGAGTCTGGCGGCACGTCCGTAGCCGATTCTGAGCCTTCGCTGCAGGAGGGAAGTGGAAGCCTTGCCGGTCGCCACCGCCAACCGGGCCGCCTCATCGAAAAGGTTGTCTTCTGCGGGGGAAACACCGCCGACGGCTCCGGGTGCATTCTCCTCCTCGTCGCCGGCGAGGATCTCCTCGCGGTATTCGGGATTGCCCTGGTCCTTGATGAATGAGGTCAGGCGGTTGATCTCCTTCACGCTTACCCAGGCCCCGTGGGCTCGAACCAGGCGCGAGGTTCCGGGAGCGAGCAGCAGCATGTCTCCCATGCCCAACAACTGTTCCGCGCCGTTGCCGTCCAGGATGGTTCTGGAGTCGATCTTGGAGGAGACTCGGAAGGAGATGCGGCTGGGGAAGTTGGCCTTGATCAAGCCGGTGATGACGTCTACGGACGGCCGCTGAGTGGCGAGAATCAGGTGGATCCCGATGGCCCTGGCCATCTGGGCAAGCCGGGTGACGGCGGTTTCCACATCCTTGCCCGTGGTGAGCATGAGATCGGCCAGCTCGTCGACGATGACCACGATGTAGGGAAGGGGACCTGTTTCCGACTCGTCCGGATTCTCGGTCACCAGCTTGTTGTATTGACCGATGTTGCGGACACCGGCCCGGGCCAGCGTGCGGTACCGTTGCTCCATCTCTCCCACTGCCCAGTTCAATGCGTTGGCCGCCTGCTTGGGGTCCGTGACGATGGGCGCCATCAGGTGCGGGATATCGGCGTACAGTCCCAGCTCGAGCCGTTTCGGATCGATCATGATGAATCGGACTTCATCCGGACCGGCCTTGTAGAGGATGGAGCAGACGACGCAGTTCAGGGCCACGCTCTTTCCCGATCCGGTGGCTCCAGCGATGAGGAGATGCGGCATTCGCGACAGGTCCGCCACGTAGTTGGCGCCATGGATGGTCTTGCCGAGACCCAGGGCCAGAGGGGACTCCATCTGGTCGAAGCTGCCAGACGAAAGGATCTCTCTCAAATAGATGATCTGACGATCCGAGTTCGGAACTTCGATGCCCACGGTGTTCTTTCCGGAGATCCGTTCGATGCGGACCGACTCGGCCCTCAGAGCCAGGCAAAGATCGTCCGACAGGTTGGTGACGCGGCTGTACTTTATGCCCGGATCCGGCTTGAACTCGAAGGTCGTGACCACGGGACCCGGATGGATCTGCAACACCTGTCCCAGGACCCCGAACTCGGCACACTTCGTCGCCAGGGCATGGGCTCTTTGAATCAGGTCGGCCTCGTCGATCTCCTGCTTGATCAGGTTCTCTTCCAGGTAATCCAGGGGAGGGAGCGTGTAGGTGGAAGCCGCCGTCTGCGGCCGCCGATCGACCCGAGTCGATTCTACGGGAGCCGCTGCCACCGGTACGGCAACGGGGTCGCGGTCGGATACAGGCTCCGGTTCAGCCTCGGACACGGTTGCCGGAATGGCCTGCGGGATGGCCGTCGAGGCGGTCTGTGAAACCGTTCGTGGAATGGTTTCCGGAATGGTCTCGGGAGGAGGCTCATCTTCGGATTTGACCCCGTCCCAGGTCATCTTCCGGGGTATGGGTTGCGCCACCTGGGATTCCGTCTTCTGGTTCCAGGTCGCCGCTTCCTTTTTCTGGCGCCGTTCTTGAGACCATTCCGAATAGTTCTCCCGGGCAATCCGAAACACGTTCCAGTTTTGGCATCCGAACCAGTTCAGGAACCGGTTCACGGAAAAGGTGGTGCCGGCGACCAGAGACAAAACCAGGACAGTCGCCAGGAAGAGCAGGGCCCCGGGACGGTTCAGCAGGGAGGTCAGGTATTGAGCCAGCATCACTCCCAGGATCCCACCGGGCGCAAAGTTCACATCCGGACGGACGGGAGGCGGAACAATGGAGAAAGCCGCACTCAACGAGATCAAGCCGGATACAGCGCAAAACAGCTTCAGGAAGAAATCTTCGAGGCGCCGTCTCCGAAGCCACCGGTATCCCAACAGCAGGAATGGAACGGGCACGCAGAGGGCCGACCAACCGAGCAGCTGGTAAAGGATGTCTGAACTCAAGGCACCGATCTTTCCCGCCAGATTGGAGTAGATCTGGCTGGACGAGGCGACGCTGAATGAAGCATCGGTGGGGTCGTAGCTCACGAGGGACAGGAACAGCAGGATGGAGCCGAAGAGGAGCGATAGTCCCAACAACTCCGATACGCGTTGGTAGGCCTGGATGCTCATGTCGGCTCCTTCCGAATTCTGGCAGTCCTGACTACACGGTCAGCGTCACCGGGACGATCAAGGGCCTCTTCCTCGTGCGCTTGCGCAAGAAACGTTTCAATCCAGTCTGCAGCATCTCTTTCAGCAGACCTTCGTCCCGCTTCCCGTTGGCACCGCTTTCGGACACGAGACGTTGGATTCGAGCCCGAGTCTCCCGCATCAATTCCTCGGAATCTTCCGGTTGCACGAATCCACGGGAAATCAGTTCCGGCTCCCCGATGAGCTCCCCGCTCATGCGGTTGATCCGGAGGCCTACCACCAGGACTCCATCCGTGGCCATGAAACGACGGTCTCTGAGCAGTCCCTGGCCCACCTGCCGCCGGATGCCCTCATCGATGAAGCGGCGTCCTGCCGGAACCTCGCCCAGGATTTCGGCCTTGTCGGCACTCAGGCCCAGGATTTCACCGGTCTCCAAGAGATGGACCTGGTCCGGAGGAACCCCCTGGCGCCGGGCCAAGCGGGCATGGGCCGCCAGTTGCCGGTATTCGCCATGGATGGGAATGAAGTGGCGGGGCCGGGTCAGATCGATCATGAGCTTGAGGTCTTCCCGGTAACCGTGGCCCGAAGCGTGGATCGGCTGATGCCGGGAGTCCAGCACGCGGGCTCCTCGGCGGTAGAAGTGGTTGATCATCTGGCCGATGGCCTTCTGATTGCCGGGGATGATGCGGGACGAGAGAAGGACCAGATCGCCTGCCTCGATCCGGGTCTGCCGGACCTGGTCCTTGGACAGCCGGTTCATGGCCGACATGGGCTCGCCCTGACTGCCGCTGGCCAACACGATCAGTCGTTCGGAGGGTATCCGGGTCAGGTCTTCCTGGGATCTCAGCACGTCGGAACCGGTCCTCAGGTACCCCAGCCGGGACGCCAGGCGGATGTTGGAGACCATGCTCCTTCCCATGGGAACCACCTTCCGGCCCGTCTCGCGAGCCAGGTCCAGGACGATCTGGATTCGGTGCATACTGCTGGCGAAGGTGGCGAGGACGATCTTTCCCTCAGCTTGTCGAAACAGCATTTCCAGAGGTTCGTAAACGGACGTTTCGGAAGGGGAAAGACCCGGGACGTCTCCGTTGGTGCTGTCGGAGAAGAGCGCCAGAACGCCCTCCTGGCCCAGTTCGGCGAGTCTCGACAAGTTGCTCCTGTGGCCATCGATGGGGGTCTGGTCGAACTTGAAATCTCCCGTCCAGATGATCCGGCCCACGGGGGTCCGGATCGCGAAGCAATAGCTTTCGGGAAAAGAATGGGTCACCCGGAGGGGTTCCACCTGGAAGGACCCCAGGTCCACCGGCCGGTCGGCTTCCAGCAGCCGAAGGTCCGCCTGCTTGTCCAACCCTCGTTCCCGGAGACGGGACTCGACCATGCCCAATGTCAAGCGGTTGGCATAGACTGGGACCTGGAGCTGGTCGATGATGTAGGAGACACCCCCGGCGTGGTCCTCGTGGCCGTGGGTCAACACGATGGCTCGAAGCTGGCGGCGGTTCTCGAGGAGGAAACTGATGTCGGGAACCATCAGGTCCACTCCGAGGCTGGCCGCTGTGCGACGGCCCGGCAGCATCATTCCGGCATCGACCAGAATCAGATCGTCTCCGGCCCGGAGGGCGGAACAGTTCATCCCGAACTCGCCCAGCCCTCCAAGGGGAATGACTTCCAGCCGACTGCTCATCTGGCGGTCGACTATAGCATGCGTGCCAGACACACAAACTGTTCCAAAGACACCTGCTCCGCTCTCTGGCGGGGTTCGATTTCGGCGCTTTCGAAGGCCGGTTCCAGGCGGTTTCTCCAGGGTCCGAAAGCACTCTGGAGATTGTTCCTGAGTGTCTTTCTGCGCTGCCGGAATCCAGTCCGGATCAGCCGCAGGAAGAGGTCGTAGCAGGGGAGGTGGGCCGGGCGTGGGCGCGGGATCAGCTGCATGGCGTGAGACCGGACCTCGGGTGGAGGGGCAAAGGCGCCGGCCGGCACGTCGAAACCGCGAATCCGGGAAAAACGATATTGGAGCACCAGCGTGAGATAACCGTAGGCCTTGGAGCCGGGCCGGGCCAGAATGCGCTGGGCGACCTCTTTCTGGACCATGAAAGTGAAGCTGTGAAACCGATGGCCGAAAGGAATCATCTTTGTGAGTACAGCGGTGGCGATATTGTATGGAAGGTTGCCTACCAGCTTGACAGGAGCTTGGGGAAAGGTGGAGTCCCAGTCGAGATCCAGAACGTCGGATTGGATCAGCGTAAGCCGAGACCGGGACTCGGGCTTGAGATTGCGCTTGAGATGGCCCACCAAGTCGCGATCGAATTCGATGGCGACCACGTTGCGGGCTCGCGCCAGGATCAGACGCGTGAGCTGCCCGGTGCCGGGGCCGATTTCGATGACGGTGTCCCGGTCCGTCGGTGCCGCCAGCCGGACCATCCGGCGGCAGTAGCCGGCCTCGTGGAGGAAGTGTTGCCCCAGCGAACGCTTGGCCCGGGGAAAGTTTGGAGTCATACCTGATATGGCTGATCGGTGGGACCGCAGGCAGTCCGCGGAGACTTTCACCGCAGGCGGCTATGTTAACATGTGCGACGGTGAGCGCCCGGGTCCCTGCGTCACCGCAATAAGAGAACAGAGATTGAAGGTTTCTGACAGGTCAAAGCGGGGCCGGTAGAGCCGCTGGGCACCCGCTGGAGTGAGATTTCAGGAGGTCAGGATGAGCGATAAGGTTCAGGACGTAACAGATCAGAGTTTCGAGACCGACGTTTTACAGTCGAGTAATCCCGTACTAGTGGATTTTTGGGCGGCTTGGTGCGCGCCCTGCCGAATGCTTTCTCCGACCATCGATCAGATTGCCCAGGACTTTGCCGGTCGTGCCAAAGTGGTCAAGCTCAACGTCGATGACAACCGTGAAACTTCGGCCAAGTATGGGATCCGGGGGATACCGACGCTGCTGCTCTTCAAGGATGGGGAGCTCAGGGATCAGGTCGTCGGCGCCACGTCGCGGGAGAACATCGCCCGGCTGATTGAGAATCAGCTCTAGCCGCCCCGGCGTTCGGGAATGGACGGTTCCCCGGTCTACGGAATTTCCGCGCAGAGGCGACTGCGGCTTGTCCTGAGTTCAGTTTGCGCACCGATCCGATCCAGATCGCTCAACGAATTTTCCGGCTTTCGTCTGCACTATGGCTAACGTCGTCATCGTCGGCACCCAATGGGGTGATGAAGGAAAAGGAAAGATCGTCGATCTGACGACGCGTCACTTCGACGTCGTCGCCCGTTACCAGGGCGGCCACAATGCCGGCCACACCGTTTCCGTGGCGGGGGCCAAGTACGTTCTCCACCTGATTCCGTCCGGGATCCTCCACGCCGACAAGGTCTGCGTGATCGGCAACGGTGTCGTTGTGGACCCGGTGGCGCTGGAAGAGGAACTGCTGGCCCTAGGGAAGTTTTCTTTGGAAGGCCGGCTCCAGGTCAGCAACCGGGCGCACCTGATCATGCCTTACCACCGGCTGTTGGAGGACGCCGAAGAAAGCCGGTTGGGCAAGGCGAAGATCGGGACCACGAGCCGGGGCATCGGACCCTGCTATGAAGACAAGATGGCCCGGCGGGGCATCCGGGTCGGCGACCTGATGTCACCCGGTCTCTTTCGTTCCAAGCTTCGCAACTATGCCGATTTGAAGAACCGAATCCTGAACCGGGTCTATGGACGCGACGGGGTGGACACCGACCAGATCGAGGAGACCTATCTGGGCATCGGTGAACGGATCGCTTCATATGTCACCGACACGGCCGAGTACTTGAATGGGGAAATCCGGCGGGGCAAGAACATCCTCTTCGAGGGCGCCCAGGGAACGCTGCTGGACGTGGATCACGGGACCTATCCGTTCGTCACCTCATCGAACGCCACGGCCGGTGGAGCCTGTACCGGGAGCGGCGTGGGGCCGGGCGCCATCGACGGAGTGATGGGAATCACCAAGGCCTATACGACTCGGGTCGGAGGCGGGCCGTTTCCCACCGAGTTGGACGGTGCGGAAGGTGAGGAGATCCGGGAGCGGGGAGTCGAGTACGGCGCCACCACCGGGCGGCCCCGGCGTTGCGGATGGTTCGACGCGGTCGTGGCCCGTTACAGTAATCTGATCAATCATGTGGACACGCTGGTCGTCACCAAATTGGATGTTTTGGACCACTTGAAAGAGCTTCGGATCTGTACCGGTTACCGCTACGGGGGGACCCGAATGACGAGTTTTCCCACCGATGTGGGAGCACTTGAGGACGTGTGTCCCATCTACGAGACGCATCCCGGATGGCAGCGGGACACCTCCGACATTCAGAATTACGAGGACCTGCCGGAGAAGGCCAAGTCCTACCTGTACCGGATTGGCGAGCTCACCGGCGCGGACATCTCCATCATCTCCACCGGTCCGAACCGGTCCGAGACCATCATTCTGGAGGAGAGCCCCCGGCTCCAGAGATTACTGAAACCGCGCTCCGTGGCGTGAGGAGGCGACTTTCTTGTCGCCAGGAGGGGCGGTTTTCTTGCCGCCCACTGGGACAGGCGACGTCCTCCGCCCCCATGCTTTAATTCGTCCGGGTGGAAGACGCTACGCGTAGTGGGGACTCCGTCCCCCCAAATCCCCCCTGTCGGCCCCTGAAAGACGCCGCTCCCGGCGCCAAGAAAGTCGGCGCTCCATTAGAACTCGTACTCCAGTCCGACGTAGAAATTTCGGCCCAGCTCCGGGATTCGGCGGCGGGTAAAGGGATTCGGAGAGTTGAGGTGATTGCTGTAGAGCCGATCCCCCAGGTTTTCCACGCCCGCCTTCAGCGTCCATCCGGAGGTGAGAGAAGCACGCCCTCTCAGATCGAGAACGGTGTAACCGCCGGTCACCTGTTCGAAACGCCGGGCGGCCACCCGGGTTTGACTGTCCGCCAGTGTCACGGTCAGGTCCACCCAGTACCGCCGGTCCCGCGAGCTCAGCACCAGAGCCGCCTGTCCCTGAAACGGGGCTAGACCCAGGATTGGTTCCCCGAAGAGCTCGTCTTCTCCCCAGACGTAGGAGAGAAATCCCCGAAGCCGGAAAACGGGAGCCAGCTCTTGTTCCAGCGTCAATTCCGCTCCGTGGAAACGGGCTTGCGAACCGTTGATGTATCGGAACACCAACGGCGGGCTCAAGGGCAGCCTCTTACGCAGGGAGGGGTCCGCCTGCACGGTGATGTAGTTGTCGATCACGCGGTGAAAGAGTTCCAGGTCCAGGCGGGTCGCCTTTTGAACCAGGCTGCTCCCCAGATTGAATTCCAGGCTTTCCTCCGGGTTCAACCCCGGATTGCCCATGAATTCGGCCGCGATCTGGAACTTGGTCGCGGGGAATCGATCCGAATAACGCTCCATGACCGTTGCGGTTCGCACGGCGCGTCCCAGCCCGGCGCTCAAGGACACGACTCCGTTGATCGACCATCTGCCATTCAAGGCGGCGCTCAGGTGGGTCTCCCCCTGGTCGAGTCCGCCTTGGGTATTGGCGCCAAAGAAGTCGGAAACCGTGCCGGCGGTGGATTGGACGCGATCGAGCCGGACAATTCCCGCCAGTTCGGTGTGCTCTCCCTCGCGGAGCATCTGGACATAAAATCCCTGGTCGTTCAAATCCGCATCGGGCCAGACCACGTCCCGGAACAGGAGAATCCTGGGGGTGCGCCTGAGGATGGACCGGGTGGCCGACTGGTTCGAATTATAGAAGTCGAGTCCGAACCGCCAGTCCCAGAGACCACGCTCGACCAGAGCCGAGAAGTCTCCACCGACGGTATCTGACTCGGTGGGAAGGTCCACCAGCAGACCGAAGGGAGGCTTTCGTCCGGGCATCGGACGCGCCGTCGGCTTCTCCTCGTTGTTCATGAGGTGATCCTTCAAATTCAGGTAGAACTGGCCCCGGATCTCGGAAAGGGCTCCTCCGGTGGGACTCCAGGTCAACCCGAAGGCATTGGACCGCGTATAGAAGTAGGTGGCATCCAGGATCCGTCCCGGGTAATCGATGCCGTGCTGTTGCTGATAGCTCCCGGCATAGTCCAGGACGAGCTGCGGCAGCAGCTTGAAGCCCAGGCTCCAATGCATGTCGTCCGACTTGTAGTCGCCTGGGACCCGGCTCCCGTCGCCCGCCCGGTAGTCGTTGCCCTGCCGCCGGTTGAAGAGCAGATGGAGCCGCATCCACTCGTTACCGCCCCAGAACAGGCCATGTCCATCCTGGTTGAAGGCATTCTGTCCGTAGCGATAGCCAAGCCGGCCATGGAACCGGGAGCCACCGGAGTAGAAGGGTGGCCGGAAGGTCTGCACCTGGATCCCGCTCAGAGCCCCGGCCCCCCAACCCAGGGCGTAAGGCCCCTTGACCACGCGAATGGACCGGACTGCGTGGGGACTGACGTGGCTCATGTCCGAGTCCATGCGGGCGGGGCCGGCGGCAAAAGTCCGGGTTCCGTCGACGAAGGTTCCGATCTGGTTCTCCTGCAGGCCCCGAATGTTCGGTTCCAGGTTGATGGGTCCTCGCCGGACTGCAGCCGTGCCCGGCTCGCCCCGGAGGAGCTCGGCCAGGTCCTGACTCTCTTGACGGTCGATCTTGCCACTGCCGACAGCCAGTTCGCGGTGCATCCGGGGAGCACTCGCCCTGACCTCCAAATGTTGCGTGGTGGTATCCACCTCCAGCCGCACCAGCAATTCCTGGGGCTCATTCCCCAGAAGCCACGTCCTTTCGTAGGCCCGAAATCCAGGGACCCGAACCCTCAACGAGTAGCGTCCCGGTTTCAGGCGGACCCGAAACTCGCCTCGTTTATCGGTGAAGCGGGTCTCCACCGGTCGACCGGAACGGAGAGCCTTCACTTCCGCGCCCGGTATGGGATAGCCGTGAGGGTCCAGGACCCGGCCCTCGAACAATAAAGGCTCGGTTTCCGCGGCCAGTAGAACCCCTGCCGCCGGCGCCAGGCAGGCGAGCTGGAGCCATGCCGCGGTGCCAATAAGTTGGCGCATATGATCCTCCTTGTGGTGTCGCACGCTCTGAGCAAACCGGGAACCCCGGTGGGCGCACGGATGCGATCCCGGCGGTCGGGGGTCCCGAATCTTCGTTGCTGTGTTCTCGAGTCAGGAGAACGAGCGTGGAGGAGGATCCTCCGTGGCTGGAGGCATCAGGCGTATTCGCAGGGGAGCTTCCGGAGGAAGATCGGAGTCAAGGTTTCCGAAACCGGTGTGGACCGGAGGGAGGAAGACCGCCTTCAGGTTCGTGAATCCGATGGCCTCGGGTTCGGTTCCACAGTCGGAGACGAACCGGAGCGGGCCCGGCTTCTGCACCGGCCGGGCGCAGGCCCGATGACCGTTATCCGGGTACTTCAATTGCTTGAGGCACACCTCCGGGCAGCAGCAGACACTCCCATGGGTCGGGCAGACTGAAGCCGCCGGCTCGCTCTCCGTTTCTCGAACCAACCAGACCATGGGGCTGGTGGCCAGGACGAACAAGAGCGTAGAACTGGCCAGGATCTTCACAGAGTCAGCGTACGCCGATCCAAACCTGGACGCAACGGAGATAGAGAGTGGAAGAAAGACAAAGAGATAGAGATTGAAGAGGAAGAAGCTGGCTAATACAGAGATGATTTGTTCAGCCGTGACGGACCCAACGAACAATTTCCGGGAGGCTGGCGCGCTGTCCCCGCATCAGGATTCCCACCCGATAGATCCGTCCTGACATCCAGACGGTCGCCGTCACCGACGCGGCCAAAAGGACCATGGAGAGCAACCACTGCCAGGGAGGCACTTCGGTGGAAAAGAGGCGGGAGGGCATCACCACAGCGTTGAAGGGCGGGACCATCGACAGGATCACTGCCCACCTGTTGTTGGGACTCTCCATCAGTAAGGGGCCTGCAATGAGGGAAACCATGCTCACCAAAACGAGGGGCATCATCGCCTGTTGGGCGTCCTGAAGATCGCTGACCGTGGCCCCGGCGGCGGCGAAAACCGAGGTGTAGAGGAGATACCCCAGGAGGAAGAAGAGAAGCGCCAGGATGACGCTTTCCCACGAGATGGAGTCCGAAATCAGGTCGATGGACGTCAGCTCGGCGGTGTCACTTGTGATCGGGCCGCGTCCGCCTCCGAGAGCAGAGCCGGGGGGCGGCAGACTCGCCAATCCACTGCGAGTGAAGACAATGCCAACCGTTGCGGCCAACATCAGGGCCCAGATTCCGAGTTGAGCCAGGGCCATGGCGCCGCAACCCAGAATCTTCCCCAACATCAGCTCCCAGGGGCGTAACGAAGATGCCAGGATCTCGACGATGTTCGACTGCTTGTCCTCGATGGTCGACATCAGAACCATCTGCCCGTAGGCCAGTAGCAGTGTGAAGTAGATGTAGACGATGCCCATGCTGGCAATAGTCTGCAGGGTCTGGGAACGGGTCTCGCCCGTTTCGGTGACGTTGACGGCATTCAATCCAGGTCTGCGCAACAGGTCTCGAGCGTCGACCGCCTCGACACCCGCCGCTTGGAGGCGGGTCTGCAAGAGGGCCCGTTGGAGTGCATCCCGGGCCGATCTCCGGGTTGCCGACGGTACTTTGTCCTTGGCCAGCAAGGTGGCGGTCACCCGGTCCGTCGCGTCATTCGTGTCCTTCTCTTTCCCGGCTTCCTCCCGTCTCGCGGCGGGAGTGAAGCCATTCGAGGCGGCGGCTCCGGACGGCAGAATCAGCAGGTAGTCGAACGGCGTCGACAGGAAACGCTCCCGGACCTCGGCGGCGGGAAGACGTTCCATGTTGCGCGCCCGCGAAGCCGTGACGGAACCATGGTTCAATTCTTCAACCAGGAGATCCGCGATCGTTCCATCGGTGTCGACGACACCAATACTCTTTCCCCGCTCTGAATCCTCGACGTCGCGCATCGCGAAGACGATCAGGAATGCCACGCCGACCATGATCACCGGCATACCGATGGTGCCCAGGATGAACCACTTGGTCTTCACGCGTTGAATGAACTCGCGGTAGGCAACCGCCAGAACGCTGGGCGTAAATGGGTTCATGTCCCGTCCACCTCTCCAGCCGGCAGGGCGTCGCTCGTCGACAGACCGGCCGCCTCAGCCTTCTCCATGAAGATCTCGCGAAGTGAGGGTTCCGTCAGTTCGAATCGTGACATCCTCACTCCCGCCTCCACGGCCCGGCGGAGCAGGACCTGAGGGTCGGCGCCTTCCTTGAGCCGAACCTCGACGTAACCGCCCTGGTCGGCCGCCCGTTCCACCAGGCCGGGCGCCGCCAGGAACTCGCTGCTCCCCTCGAAGGCGATGGCCAGATCCCGCCGCCCGGAGGCCGCCTTCAAGTCGCTCACCTTCCCATCCAGGACCTTGTTGGCGCCGGCGATCATGCACACCCGGTCGCAGAGGCGCTCGGCGTCTTCGATCAGGTGGGTCGAGAGGAGAACGGTCGCTCCCGTTCGGCGCCGCTCGAGGACCAACCGCTTGAAGAGTTCCACGTTGAGAGGGTCCAGCCCGCTGAAAGGCTCGTCCAGGACCAGCAGCTCCGGCTCGTGGAGGATCGTCCCCAGCAACTGGACCTTCTGTTGCATTCCCTTGGAGAGGGTCTCCACCTTGTCCCGGGCGCGTTCGCCGAGCCCGACTTCCTCGAGTCCGTTTCGAGCCCGTTCCGTGGAGTCCCGTCTGCCCAGTCCCTTGAGTACACCCAGGAACACCAAGTGGTCGACGACCCGCATCTTGGGATACAGTCCGCGTTCCTCCGGAAGGTATCCGATACGGTGGCGGGTGGACTGAAGGTCGGTCGTGCCCAACACCTCGACGGTGCCTCCGTCGGGACCGATGATGTCGAGAATGATGCGCAGCAGGGTGGTCTTGCCGGCGCCGTTGGGGCCGATCAACCCGCAAATGGTGTCGCGCGGCGTTTCCAGGTCCACGCCGTCAAGAGCCGTCTTCTTGCCGTAGTTTTTCCTGATGCCCCGAAGACGGAGGGCGGAACCGTTCACCATATGGACACGATAACAATTCCCGTCGCGCCGCCGCCACCGGGACCCGGTGTGGAATTCAGGCGAGCAGCCCGTGGCAAAAGTCGTCACGGCATTCGACCGTCCCTGCATCCCGGCGGACTGCGTTGCGACTCGGTCACATACTCCCGGTATGCTCCCTCATCGCGCCTTGTCCGGCGGGCGCAGGAACGGTCTCGGTGCTCGCGGGACTTTCACCACGGACTGCTAGAATGAGTCCGAAACCGACACGAAACGAACACCCGACTTCGGTGGAGGGTCCGCGATGAATTCGAACGCTCGACGAATGCTGGCTCCGATCCTGGTCCTACTCTTTTTCTCCCCGGACGCGGTTCCTCAGAGTTCGCCTGCGCCCATCGATCTGACTCCCTATCGGGTCCAACGGAACGATCAGGAAGCGGACCCCACCGGATTCCAATTGAATTTCGCGGGAGAGGCCGGACATCGGCTCCAATTTCACTACGCCGCGGCGGAACCCGTGGAGTTGGAGGTGTCGGTGGGGTTTCCTGCAGGCGGGGCTCGAACCGAGAGACGGCTAATGGAGGCGGGAGCGGAAGATGCTGCGATCAGCTTCGATCTGGGGCCCCTACTGGGTCACGGGCCCTACCGGCCCCTTCCCGCCCCCAGCCATAAGGGGCCGGAGGAGAGGGTCCGGGGATATTTGCGAACCGGCTGGTGGATCGACACGCACGACTCGGGCAACTACGTCTTGACCGTAAAAGGAAGACGGGTCCGGGACGGCGTGCTCCTGTTCTCCAACGACTTCCGGCTCCCGGTTCAGACCTGGATCGGAGCGGATCCGGACCGCTTGGCCTATATCGACGACAATGCCGCCGAGGTGGAGGTCTGGCTCAAGAAAGGCGCGCCGGTCCGGGAACTGGCGGTGGAGGTCGATCTCGTGGAAGCCCGCACCGGACGCGTGCGATCATCCGCCGTCCCGGTCCGGCTCACCCAAGCCAAGGCTCATGTCGCTTTCGATCTGACCGGCCTGAAGCCCGCCACTTATCACGTGCGGGTGAGGCCACGGGTGGACGGCCGGCTCTGGGAGGACGGACCCCGCCGGGCGTTGTACCTGCACCGGAACGGTCCGGCGCCGACACCGGAACCACCCCTTGAGATCCCGGTGGCTCCCCAACTGTTCGTGGACGACTTTCTGATCGAGGACCAGCGGAATCTTAGGAGGATCTTCCATCCCGCCCGCAAGCTGGACCATCGGCCCCTGATCCGGCCCGACCGTTCCTGGGAAGGTCACTCCGTCATGCTGCCCGAAGGCGCCGCTCCTGTCTTCAACCGGGAGCAACAGCGGTACGAGTTGGAATATATGAGCGCGACCCGTTACCGGCTTCTGGCGGTGTCCGGCGACGGAGTCCGTTGGACCAAACCGGAGCTGGGGCTGGTGGAATTCCAAGGTTCCCGGGCCAACAACATCCTGGAGAAGATGCCGTCCCGGGGCCATGTGGGGGAAGAGGCCGAGTTCGGGGGACTGTGGGACTACAGAACCCGCGGCACGCCCGATTTGCGGACCGCCACCCGGGTCGACAGTCCCAAGTACCCGGACATGGAGTTTCAGCGGGGAACTTACCTGATGGTCCGGGACTTGAAGGGGGTCCGTTATCTCACCACGGAGCGGCCCTTCATGCGGACCCACCTGCAGGTGGAGACGCTGGACAGCCCCACCGACAACCTGGGCCCCATGTTCTACGACGAACGGACCGGTGAGCTGGTGCTTTATTTCGCCGCTCATCCTCCGTCCATGGGACGGGCATTGGTGCGCTACGACAACAAGTGGGCCGTCTCGCGGAACCTGGGGCGGCTGACCACGCGCGACGGGGTGAACTGGAACCGGAGCTATATCTGGGCGCCGCCGCGGGAGCACCCGAAACACCAGAGCTACGGGATGCAGCGGGTGAAGCGGATCGGCGACCTCTACGTCGCCTTCTTTCCACTCTACGACTGCGGGACTCAACGGATGGCGATCCATCTCTGGGTGAGCCGCAACGGCATCCACTGGGAGGATCTGGGAGGAGATCAGGCCTGGATTCCCAACGGACCCGACGGCAGCTTCGACTACGGAATCGTCTACGGATTCGCGGAGGGCTCAGAGGAGGGAGACCGTTCCATCGGTTTGTACCACGGCACCAACACCCTGCACGTCAACGCCTGGATCCGGGACAAATTGGTGGGCGGCGGGCCGGGCGATACCCCGATTCCCGCCTCCGGGATTTTCGATGACGTGCAATACAACGGCCGGCCCTTTCTTTCCCCGCCGGCGCCGGTGGGGCCGGCGTGGGCTCTTTACGAATGCATCTGGAGTTGGCGGCGGCCCCATTGCAGCCAGACGGTGGAGGAAGTTCGCCGAGACTTTTGGGCCGAACTCGAGGCCAATACGGGTCAGACCCGGGAGGACCATATCGAAAAGAGCCGGGTGTTCCAGATCGCTCCCGCCCAGGTGGAGTACCGCACCAATGGATTCGCGTCGAGGCGGGCCGGCGAGCAGGAGGGCGTTCTGACGACCCATCCGCTGGTTTTTCAGGGGAGCGTGTTGACGGTCAACGCGGCGGCCGCAAAGGGCCGCGTCAGTGTGGAGATCCTGGACGAAGGCGGGCGGCCGATGGCCGGTTACGGCCGGAGCGAGTGCCTGCTCGCGGCCTTCGACAGCACTCGTCAAGAAGTGACCTGGAAAGAAAAACCGGATCTGGCCTCATTGCGAGGCCAGCCGGTTCGGCTCCGCTTCTACCTGCAGCACGCCGACCTGTACGGATTCCAGATTCGATAGGCAGATCTTGTCCCAAATCAGTCACGACGCAATCATCTCCATGCAGCGGGTCCGGAAGTCGTATGGAGACCTTCTGGTTTTGGACGATCTCGACCTCCAAGTGCTCCCCTCCCAGAAGCTGGCCCTGATCGGACCCAGCGGTTCCGGAAAATCGACCATTCTCCGAATCCTCATGACTCTGGAGCGCGTGGACTCGGGCCAGGTGCTCATCGACGGTCAAACGGTCTGGGAACGGGACCGCCGAGGGCGGCAGGTTCCAGCCGGTTCCACCCGCCTGCGGGATATTCGGAGCAAGGTGGGAATGGTCTTCCAGCAGTTCAACCTGTTTCCCCACATGACCGTGCTGAAAAACTTGACGGTGGCGCCCATGCGAGTTCTGGGCCTGTCCCGGGAAACGGCTCGGGAGCGTGCTTTGGCCCTCTTGGAGAAGGTCGGCCTGCTGGACAAGATCGAAGCCTATCCGGCACAGCTCTCGGGAGGTCAGAAACAGCGGGTGGCCATCGCCCGGGCGTTGGCCATGCAGCCCCGGATCATGCTCTTCGACGAGGTCACGTCGGCGCTGGACCCCGAACTGGTGGGAGAGGTGCTCCAGGTTTTGGAAATGCTGGCCCAGGAGAGCGACATCACCATGTTGATTGTGACCCACCACATGGGTTTTGCCCGGGACATCGCCGACCGGGTCGTCTTCCTGGACCAGGGAAGGATCGTGGAGGATGCGGCACCCGGGATCATCTTCTCCCAGCCGCGGAAAGCCCGGACGCAGAAGTTCCTGGGGAGCATTCTGGCCGCGCGATGAGTAAAAGAGAAATGAGGAAAGAAAAAATAGTGAAGGCAGGTGTGTCGTTCCCGCCCAGCGGGCGCAGCAGGGTTAAGGACATCGGAGCCGGGTGAATTCGATGCCTGTTTCTCCTACTGCTTCCGCTTGTCCGGTCCGGTGGGGGATCTTTCCTCTTTTCTCTTTCCTGTTTCCATGGTTTCTCAGAAAACGACGCAATTGTCGCTGCCCTTGGCCGGTGGGAAAACTTCTCCGTTTACACCAATAGTTTTTCCATGACCCGGCCGGCCACGTCGGTGAGTCGGAACTCGCGTCCCATGTAGCGGTAGGTGAGCCGCGTGTGGTCCAGGCCGAGGCAGTGGAGCAGGGTGGCCTGCAGATCGTGGACGTGGATCGGATCCTCTTCGATCCGGATCCCGAAGTCGTCGGTTCGGCCCACCACCTGACCTCCCCGGATTCCCCCTCCGGCCATCCAGAGACTGTAGGCGGAGGGCTGGTGGTCCCGGCCCGCATAGCTGGCGTCTTCAGGGGTTCTCAGCTCCACCATGGGCGTTCGCCCGAACTCGCCGCCCCAGACCACCAGGGTCTCCTCCAGCAGGCCCCGCCGCTTCAGGTCCTTGAGCAGGGCCGCCGTGGGTCGGTCGATCTTGCGGGCGCGTTTGGGGAGCTTCTTATTGATCTCGGTGTGATCGTCCCAGCCGTGGTCCATCATCAGGACGAAACGGACCCCCCGCTCCACCATGCGGCGAGCCAGCACGCAGTTGCCCGCGAATTGGCGCTCCGCTTCGTCCGCACGGTCAAGGCCGTAGAGTTCCCGGATCTCGGCCGGTTCGGAAGCGAGATCGGTCAACTCCGGAGCCGCCGTCTGCATCCGGAACGCCAGCTCGTAGTTGGAGATGCGGGAGGCGATCTCGGCGTCTCCCGTGGACTCCCGACGTTGTTGGTTCAGATCCCGAATCAGGTCCAAGGAAGCTCGCTGGGTGGAATGGCTGATCCCGGGTGGGTTGCCCAGGTACAGAATCGGGTCTCCCGACTGACGAAAGACGGTTCCCTGGTAGTGGGAGGGCAGGAAGCCGCTGGCGAAATTGGTGGATCCGCCGCTGGTGCCCCCGGGCCCGGAAGTCAGGACCACGAATCCGGGCAGGTTCCGGGACTCGCTCCCCAGGCCGTAGGCGATCCAGGCCCCGAGGCTGGGACGGCCCATCTGGATGGTTCCGGTGAAGAGCAGCAACTGGCCCGGATGATGGTTGAAGGAGTCGGTGTGCATGGAGCGGACCAGACTGATGTCGTCGGCGCAGGAGCCGATGTGGGGGATCAGCTCCGAGAGCTCCATGCCGCATTGGCCGTAGCGCCGGAAGGGAACGGAGCTGGCCAGGATCGACGCCGAAGGTTGGATGAACGCGAATTCCAGACCTTCGGTTACGGATTCGGGAAGGGGATTGCCGTGGTACTGGTTCAGGGCCGGCTTGGGATCGAAGAGTTCGTACTGGCTGGGGCCGCCCTCCATGAACATGAAGATGAAGTTCTTGGCCTTGGGAGCGAAGTGTGGAGCCGCCGGCCGCAGGGGACCGCCCGAAGTGGAGGCGGCGGTCAGGCCGTCCAGGGTGAGTAGATCGGCCAGAGCCATGACGCCGATTCCGGAGGCGCAATTCTGCAGGAAGTCCCGGCGGCCAGAGAGGGTGCGAAGTTGGGAGGGAGTCATCTCTATTCCCGGGTGATGAACTCGTCCAGGTTCAACACGGCTCGGGCAGCCGCGGTCCACGTGGCCGCCAGCAGGGGTTCGAATTCCGAATCGGCCCCGTTCGCGAGTTGATTCACAGACTCCGGTTCTTCCTGGAGAATCGCCCTCTGCCGGACCAGAAAACGTTCGAATAGACGACGCTCGTCCGGAGTGGGGTTCCGGCTCAAACAGAGATTGTAGATGTGGTCCAAGCGTTCTTCCCACGCGGGAGGGGCGTCCCGGAGCGTGCGTTGCGCCAGAAATTGGGCGGCTTCCATGAAGACGGGGTCGTTGAGCAGGTTCAGGGCCTGAAGCGGTGTGTTGGAACGTTGCCGCCGGCAGGCCGCGGCACTGGCGTCGGGAGCGTCGAAGTTCACCATCTGGGGATAGGGAGCGCTTCGCCGGAAGAGCACATAGAGGCCGCGGCGAAAGCGGTCCGCACCCGAACTGGGCTCCCAGCCGGACTTGCCGTAGGTGATCGTGGAGATCCAATCGGGCTGAGCCGGACGAATGCTCTTGCCGCCGATTCGGGAATCCAACACGCCGGCCGCCCCCAGCGCGGCATCACGGATCAGCTCGGCAGGAAGGCGCAGCCGGCTTTGCCGGGCCAGCAGGACGTTTTCCGGATCCGTCCGTTCCAACCGCCGCTCGACCCGGGAAGCCTGGCGGTAGGTGGCCGAAGTCACCAGCCGCCGCAGCATCTGCTTTCGGCTCCAGCCCCGGCGCATGAACTCCGAGGCCAACCAGTCCAGGAGCTCCGGATGAGAGGGCTTGGATCCCTGGGTGCCGAAGTCCTCGGGAGTTCGCACGAGTCCGCGCCCGAACAGTTCCTGCCAGAATCGATTGGCGGCGACGCGGGCGGTCAGGGGATTGTTCCTATCCACCAGCCATCGGGCCAGACCCAGCCGGAGTGGTTCTTCTCCGTTCCGGAGGGGGGGCAGCCAGCCGGGCGTGCCGGGCCGGACCTCGACCCCGGGAACCCGATAGTCCCCCCGCAGGGCGATATGGGTGGTGGCCGGCCTGGCCTGGACGACATCGGCCCGGGTCACGTCGGGGAAGGAGGCTTCCAATTCGGCCAGCTTCCCCTTCAGGACCTTCAGCTTCTCGCTCAGAGCCTCGTCCTTGGCGTTCTCCGGACCGGGGTACTTGAAGAAATAGTGGGTCACCCGGTCGTTTTCCCGCCAGGTGCGGCCCGCGGAACCCGACCGCAACAGTTCGGGAGCCCGGTCCAATTCGTTGAGAATGGCGCCCCGGAGAATATCGTCCCAGTCCAGATGCTTTCCCGGATGTTCCATGGCCTCCAGGAGCATGGACTCCCATCGCGCCTGCAGGCTGGGAATCGAGGTTCCTTCGTTTTCCAGCAGTTCTTTCCGCTGCTGGCGGTAGCGCGGGAACTCTTCCAGGTAGGCTTCAGTCTCTCCGGCGAGGGGTGCGTCCATCTCCCGGCCTTCAATCTGATTGAAGAAGGCCAGGAACTGGTAGTACTCCTTCTGGCTCAAGGGATCGTATTTGTGGTCGTGACACTGGGCGCAGCCCAAGGTCAGGCCCAGCCAGACCGAGCCCATGGTGTTGGTCTGGTCCAACGTCTCCTCGAACCGGACCTGGCCTCGAGGCACGCCCGCTTCCCGGTTCTTGAGGCCGCTGCGCAGGAATCCGGTGGCAACCCTATGTTCCGGGCCCGCCCCGGGGAGGAGGTCTCCGGCCAGTTGCTCGATGGTGAAGCGGTCGAAGGGCAGGTCGCGATTCAGAGCTTGGATCACCCACTGCCGCCAGCGCCAGGCGTGGGGACGGAGCAGATCCTTCTCGTAGCCGTCGCTGTCGGCGTACCGGGCCAGATCCAGCCAGTGACGAGCCCATTTCTCGCCGTAACGGGGCGATGCCAGGAGCCGGTCCACCAACCGCTCATAGGCGTCGGGCCGGTCGTCCCGCAGGAAGGAATCGACTTCATCGACACTGGGAAGAAGACCGGTCAGATCCAGGCTGACCCTGCGGATGAGGGTCTCCCTGGAAGCCATGGGGGAAGGGGCCAGCCCTTCCTGCTTCAGACGGTTTCGGATCAGCGAGTCGATGGGAGAACGGTCTCTGGCCCCGGTGGCCTCCGCCCGGGACTCGGGCCGGACGATGGGGCGGAACGACCAGTGCCGGGCCTTCTCCGAGGAGGCGGAATCCACGCCGGTTCGAACCGTCATGTCACGGGGCCAGGGGGCGCCCTGGTCGATCCACCGGGTCAGCACCTCGATCTGATCCGGACGGAGGGGTGGCGCCGCCAGCGGCATGCGCGCAGTGGCGTCGTCGCTGGTCAGCCGCTGGATCAGGGTGCTGCCGCCGCCGTCACCCAATACCAGGGAGGGTCCCGAGTAGCCCCCTTCCAGTGCACCCTCCCGGCTGTCCAGACGAAGCCCGTTCAGTTGTTGCGAGGGACCGTGGCACTGGATGCAGTGGTTCTCGAGCAGGGTCCGGACTTCTTGGGCCAACTGGTCGAGGACTGCCGCTGTAGGGGCGGCCATCCCGAACCCGGACCCGAACAGTCCGAAAATGATGAGTAGCGTGGACTTGCAGGCCATGACAAACTGGCTCCCATTGTACATGGGCCCGCTGGGCTTGGCAGCCGCGGTGGGTGGGGTATTCCTGCGTCGCGGAAGCGTAGATCTCGTCGCAGGTGTTACTGGCCGCGTACGGGCGGAGGAGTCACCGGTGGCCGGGGAATGTTCTCGGTGGGCCCTTTCAGGGTCAGGTCCTCGAACAGAAGAGACGGCGTCACCAGGGACATCAGAGGCGCTGCCATCGACCCTCCGGTCCCCATCATGAAAAACGAAGCGAACATGCGATTCGGAGGGCGGAATTCCATGTCGTAGACTTCCGCCGTGTCGGAGGCAGCGACGATGTCCCTGAAGCTGGACTCGTTCACTCCGGAAAGCGTCACCTTTCGAAGCGGCTCTTCCCGTCCGTCCGGCAGCACTTTGTATGCCAGAATGGCGGGCTCAATCCGTGATCTCTGCTGGGATCCCGGCATCATGAAGTCGGAACCAGGGTCCCTGGGCAGCTTCAGGTGCGGGTTTCCCAGACGCCGCACGATGATGCCGTAATCAAGTCCCCGTTCCTCCGCCAGGCTGAGAAGTTCTTTCTTGATCTCCTCGCGATTCATGCCGTGCTGTGCGCGGACGAAGAGATTGGACGGAGCAGGTCCCATGTTTCGCCGATTTCCCGTGCTGTTCGGCACTCCCCTGACCGGGTTTCGAGTTGTCAACAAGGTCTTGAGAATTCCCCTCCGGACAACCGTCGTCGCTCCAGAA
The DNA here is from genome assembly GCA_965231825.1 of Acidobacteriota bacterium. GTDB lineage: Bacteria > Acidobacteriota > UBA6911 > RPQK01 > JAJDTT01 > JAJDTT01. The sequence goes on from OZ246889.1 coordinate 3,215,687, forward strand.
CGCACGCCTTCTTCGTCCACTTCGTATCCGCCCAGAAGAGGAACCGTACCGTGGTGTTGCACGGTCGGATCGTCTTCGACCGACAGGAACCTGGGAAGGACCCGGGCACCCAAGCGATCCTGGAACGGATCCCGGGCCCGTTGGAGAAACTGTTCATTTCTGGGGTCGTACAGAGTCGGAACCCTCTGGGCCAGCAGCCGTGGAAGCAATACTTGGCTCACGAGCTCGGCGGCAGCCTGTCCCTCGAAGATGACCGGCCCGCTGTAGAGTTCGATGTCTTCGGCCTCACGCCGTTGGTCCAGGGGAGCGGTCATCCGATGGATCTATTGGGACGATTCAGTCTGTCCGGGCAGGTCCTCCCAGGATCGACCGAAAGCGACGACGTAGTCTTCCAACTCCGTCCCGTCGGAGGCCTGGGTGTCCGCCAGCGCCTGGATCTGAGCCGAAGGCGCACTCTGAACATATGAGGATCCCTCGCTGTTCACAAACCAGCGAGTCTCGGCGGCGGCCGTCAGGGTCGCATTCGCCTCGTAGATGCGACCGAAGGGAGAAAGTTGGCGAAGAGATCTCCGCGGATCTGATGGCTGTTGTCCAGCTCGGGACTGCCGACCCGAAGATCGATGTCCACAATTCTTGATGAGGGTATTGATTGAGCTTGTGGATCCGCTTTTGGCAAGATCAACTTTCTTGATTTATTGACGACGCCATCACCATATGGGTTCATTTACTCTTGTTCGGGAGCGTTCCAGGACTCGACCATCAAGGAGAATTCCCTCATGTCCGCTGGGCCCACACGAAGCAACGACCCCATCTATTTCACCGATCTGGACCGGTGCCGGCCCGAATCGTCCCTGACCCGAGTCGGCAAACGGTCCTGCTGGCGGTTGATCGACTACGAGGCCGAGGACTTTCGAGGGGTCTTCCTGCGCGCGGGTCCGGAGACTGCGGCGGCGGAAGTTCGATATCCCCTTGAGGTGCGAGGTTGGCACGACGTCTACATCGGATTGTACAACACCCCGTTTCGGCCCTTTCGGGGACAGCGGGTGTGGACCCGCTTGGACGATGATCCGGCGTTTTCCCTGGTTTTTCTTCCGGCTCCCGCCATGGAGAGCGGCCAGGCCGTCCGGGACGTCTATTGGAAGACGGAGGACCTGACTGGTCAGGGGATCCGATTCAAACAGCTCTGCCGGGAGCAGGTGCCGCCGGGCGAGACGGGACGCAGCACCAGCGAGAACGTGTGGATCGCCTACCTCAAGCTGGTGCCCTTGGAGCCGGCGGAGGTCAAGGCGTTGCAAGCCGACCGGAAGCGGACTGGCCGAAAGCGTCTCGTGGCCACCCAGGACGTGGGAACGGGGATCGTCGTCGACAGCGATCCCGGCACGGTCCGGGATCTGCTGGAGAGCTACCGGGACACCGACTTCGGCAGCATCTACTGGGAAGCGGGCGCCGGGGACCTATGCGCGTATTTCACCCGAATCGGCCGCATGTGCACCACCCGCCAGCTGCAGATCGACGATTATTCCCTGTTCGAATATCGGCGCCTGGTGGAGAACTGGACCGAGTACGTCGAGCAGGGAATCGATCCTTTCCGAATCGCGGTGGACCATGCCCACGAGCTGGGGATGGAGTTTCACGCCTCCTACCGGTTCGCGGAGGGGATGGGGCCGTTTCATTTCTCCCCTCCTTTCGAGGAGATGAACCAGGGCGGTTTCTACGAGAACCACCCGGAGCTCCGGGCCATCCGGAGGGATGGCAGCCGCGCACCGCGGATTTCACTCAGCTATCCCGAGACCCGCCGCTATCTGGTCTCGTTGTTTCGGGAGATGGCCGGCTATCCGGTGGATGGAATCTGTCCCCTGTTCAATCGGCGTCCGCCCTATGTGGAGTACGAAGAGCCGCTGGTGGAGAGCTTCCTGGAGAAATACGGCCGGGATCCCCGGCAGTTGGAGGAGACGGACTCACGTTGGCTGAACCATCGGGCCGCGGTGATGACCGAATTCGTCCGGGACTTGAGACGGATGCTGGATCAGGTTGCCGCGGACCAGGGTCGCTCCAAGAAGCTTTCGGTCTGGGTGTTCGGGCGGCGGGACGAGAATCTCTATTGGGGTCTGGACGTGGAGCGTTGGATCCGGGAGGGCCTGGTGGACACTGTCGTCCCCTACACCTCGGCGGAGGGGCTCTACAGCTGGGAACTGGCCTGGGAGGATCCGGACGACGTCCGGTACTGGCTGGACCTGACCCGGGGGACGTCGTGCCGGTTGACTCTCAACATCATGCCCCGGCATCTGAGCGCGGAGCAGTACCGGCGCAAGGCTCGCCAGCTCTATGCCCTGGGGGTCGAGTCGCTGGTCTTTTGGGATACGGCAAAGGTCTGGGGGCCCGAGTTCGACGCCCACTCGGCCTATTTCTGGGGCCACGGCACGTCGTTGCCGGATTTGAGGCGCCTGGGGCACGTCGAGGAACTGGAGGCCTGGTTCGAGTCGGGCGAGCCTCCCATCCGGACGGCCGGCAGCCGGCTCAAGAAAATCGGCGACTGGGAGATGACCTTTATCGCCGAATAGGCGGCGCCATGCCGCTCGGCGGCATGAGGCCTCCGCATCCGTTTTGTCCCCACGGCGCGTATGGCGAAGGAAATCGTTCTTCGAGTGCATTGGCCCGATCACCTGGAGTACGGGCGGGGGGAGGCCCGCCTGGACGATCGGGAGAAATTGGCTGCGGCGGTTGGGTATTGGAGGGAGCGATTCGGGGTCCGTCGGTTCTACTGGCGCGTGGACCACTGGTTCATCCAGCGGTACTGTCACCAGCGCATGGACGACCGGGAGGTGTCCCGGGGCTGGTCCCGGTTCTGGGAACGGCTGGCGGCTTCCCGGATCCAGGACGTGGCCGATTTCGTCAAGGTGACCCATGACGCCGGAGCGCAAGCCTACCTTTATCTCCCCTTCCTGGACGAGGGTCTTCCCCGGAATCTGCTCTACCGTCCACGGGGAACCCCTTATCCCTACCAGAGCCGCTATTCCGCAGCCCATCCCGAGTTTGTCGAGGTGGACCGGTCGCGGGAGGAGCGCCACTGGGGAGTCCTCTGCTACTCCTACGCGGAGGTCCGCCGTTACCGTCTCGAGATGCTCCGCGATCTGTTGGCGGTAGCTCCCGCCGACGGGCTCCACCTCTGCACCCGTTCCTACGTGCTGCCGGCGGCTTACGGCGATCAGTTCGGCTTCAATCGCCCCGTCGTGGAGGAGTACCGCCGCCGCCATGGGGTGGACATCCTCCACAGCGACTTCGACCTGGAGTCATGGCGCCGGCTTCGGGGGGAGTCGCTGAGCCGGTTCCTCTCGGAAGTGAAGGATCTGCTCCGGCCCACCGGCCGGCGCCTCTCCCTGGCGGTCCCCCGGGGGAACTACCTGGGGCCACCCTACGGCAACCTGCACCTGGACTGGCGGAAGTGGGTCCGCGACGGATTGGTGGACGAACTCGTTGTGAACGTCATCAGCGGGCGGCAGTTGACCGGGGGAGTGTCCGGTTACGGGTTCCTGAGCAACGGAGAGGAGGGGATCGGACTGAATCCTCTGGACCAGGATCTGGCCCGGATTTACGGTCCCGCCTGCCGCCGGGCGGGATGCCGGCTCTACCTGGGGGCGGGAGTCGATCTGAACCGCCGCGAACCGGGCGGAGAGCAGTTGGAGAATCTGTCGCGGCTCGCCGGGTTCGACGGCTTCGTCTTGACCACCGGAAACCTGGGAGGACGCTTTTCGTTCGACAAGCGGGGCCGCCCCGTTGCCTGGACCATTGAGGAGCTGGATTTGGGAGCGGGGACTTCCGGTCCCCCTTGACCCCCTGTCGGCGGCTGGGAAGCTGCTGCTCCACGCCGCCGCCCGGTAATTCGGTCCAATCCTCAGGTTTTTCTCTTACAATTGAAATTAGCGTCATTTTCGCTGGATCAATTCGCAATGAGGATGAGGAGTGCCATGTTCAAACGGATCCTTCCGACAATATTTCTGGTCTTCGGGACCTCCACCTGGGCGCAGGAATCCGAACCGGTGGTCTACCCCCATTTGGTGGTGGGAGGAGGCTTCCAGGTGGTGGTCTTGACCACGAATCCGACCGACCGGACGTGGGAGGGTTCGATGCAGCTGCCCGATTTCGGTGCCGGGTCAGGCCGGTCCTGGATCCACAACGGTGTCGATCGCACCGGCGGGGACGGGACTCCGTTGCTGCTTGGTTCTCAAGCCACGATGCGCCATGTCCTGGCGGCTCCGCCCGGGTCGCCCATTTGGTCCGGCGTATTTCAGATCGAGGGACGGAACGGGTCCTCGGCGAGCGACTTGGCCGTGACCTTTTTCCTCGAATACTGGCTGGACGGCGAGCTGGTGAACATGGTGGGGGTGACGGCATCTCCCGCTGCCCACCGCGTGAGCATCCCCGTTGAGGTGTCTCCTTCGACTTCAACCAACACCGGCATTGCCGTTCGCCGCCCTCGTTCCGGCGGGAACGCCGGGAATGAGCCGGCCCCTTTCCGGATGTCCCTGTTCGATGCAGACGGGGAAGCCCTGGACACGGTCCCGGTGGAGGAGGAGGGCGCCAGGTTCGCCAGCGAGTTCTTTCCTGAGCACGTGGGTCAAAGGGAATTCATCGGTTCGATTCTCTGCGAATCGCAGGACCCTTTTCACCTGGTGGCGCTACGGCAGCGGCTGCTGGAGGACGGACGGTTTCACCTGACCGGAGTCCCGGCCGCAATCCTCCCCGGTACCCCACCCGAAATGCCCGAAATATCGGCCACGGCCCGGTATCGGGTCCTCTTCAACGCCACATGGAGCGCCTCCACGCATCCGAACGAGTTCCCGTCCGCGCCTCATTTCTCGGGACTGATCGGAGGGACACACAACGCCGGCATCAGTTTCTGGGGTCCGGGACAGAACGCCACTCCCGGGATCAGGAGCATGGCCGAGACCGGCGGCCAGAGTCTGCTGGCGGGTGAGGTCCGGGACGCCATCCAGGCCGGATCCGCCGAACGCGTCATCCGGGGCGGCGGCATCGGCAGGTCGCCTGGATTGGTCTCCTTGGAATTCGAGATCAGTCAGGACTTTCCCCTGGTGACCGTGGTGTCCATGATCGCCCCCAGCCCCGACTGGTTCGTGGGAGTCCATGGCCTGAGCCTCTTCGAGGCGGGGGATTGGGTCGAGGCGCAGACTGTCGCCCTCCAGCCTTACGACGCCGGGACCGACAGCGGGGTGACCTACACCTCGCCAAATGCGCGAACGGCGCCGCCGCAGCCGATTCGGAGGATCACCGAGCCTCCCCTCGGCAACGGCCGGACCGCAAACCCGTTGGGGACCTTCACCTTCACGCGGGTTGATCAATAGAGGTCGGCCCAACGGCGGCGCCTATTCATGACGGACACCTGTCATTGCGGTGAGCGTCTGCGCAATCCTACTTCCAGTCCCAGCGGCCCGGACTGATCCAGTCGGCGGAACTGGCCATGTCGGCCGGCTTGTGATCGCCGTCATCCCGGAACTTGCAGGCGTTGCGGTCCGTGAACAGGCGCCGCACGCGAGTTGGAAGCAGGTCCAGCTCCTCGGGGTCCCAGGCGGGAACCTTTTCCTGGATGGGTCCGGACCAGGCAGGACGGTACCCCAGTTGCAGCATCTCCCGAGAACGGCTCCCCACGTTGGCGTAGGTGCCGTGAAAGACACGCGGGTGGAGCACCAGGGCCGATCCCGCCGTTGCCGTGACCATCACCAGATCCGGATGGTCGCGGTATCGCTGGTAGGGGTTGGCCTGGTGGTGCAGCGAGAGATGGGACCGGGGGAGAACGCTGAAGGGGGAGACGTCGGGGGTCAGATCGTCCAGGTAGTAGAGGACCTTGACCATGACCGGACAACTGCACTCGTAGCCGAAGATCTCCGATCCGTAAGGTTGCCCGTCGGTGTGGAGGCTGATTCCCGGGTGTCCCGGCTCGGACCTGGCGTACAGGTAGGTCATGAAGACGATGTCGTCCCCGAAGAGCCCCTCCAGGAAGTCCACCATGGGCTCATGGGCGATGAGGTCCGTGATGGCGCCTGCCTGGCGGCCGAAACGGTAAGGCTCCCAGTCGGAGCCCGGATAGGGGTTGTGTCCCGGCTGCAGCATCCGGTCCCGTTGGTGCACGCTGTAGGGCATGGGAAAAGTTTCGAGGCGCGCCGTCTCCGACTTGAGCCGCCGCACCTCATCGGGCGACAGCATGTTTGGCATGAGCAGGTACCCCTCCACCTCGATCTGATAGAGCTGCTCTCCCCGGGTCAGAGCGCTCCAGTCCCGGTCGTCGATACGTGCTGCATTCCTGGCCCTTGCTGCTCTCATTCCGATCTCCTTTCCCCGTGCCTGTGGGCTCCCCAGTATACCGGCGTCAATGGCGGCTTTGGCCGCAGACTGCTAGAATCCGGGCCAGTTTCGGGCTTCAGGGGTCACTTTTTCATGGAAAAACCAATGCATGGATCGCTACTCGTGTTTCTGTCGGTTCTGGCCGCCGGTTCCGGCTCGCTCCCGGCGGAGACCCGGAAAGTTCCCTTGACGCAGATCCCGCAGCTGGGGAAATACGTCATGAACAAGCCGGTGGCGCCCCACCTGGGGGACGCCGCCGAGTTCGCCATTCGGCTGCTCCAGTGGTCGGACACGAATCGGCCCTCCATCCTCAAGGTGCAACGCATCATCAAGGGTGAGACCTACGCCCAGGAATGGGGGGCCAATCTGAACTACAATCCGCTGCCTTTGGAGGGCGTGGTCGACCTGATGAGCGACGCCTATCAGCAGTTGGAGAGTCCGCGCCTGGTGAAACTTGAAATCTCGGATCGGATCAAGCTCCTTCAGGCGCCCGAGCGGTTGGACCTCCTGCAATCGCTGGTGATTCCCGTGCCCTTCGTCGTCAGGAACTCGGGAACCGGTGAGATCCAGGTGACGGTCCGTAGCGAGACTCCGGGGGTGAAAGTTCAGGAAGAACCCAGGACTCTGAACGCCGGACAGTCCCTGGGCTGGTTCGTCCCCGTCTCTCTTGAGGGATGGTCCGGCGGCGCCGTGAGCCTGAAGCTGGATGCCGGAAACCTGTCCCGGGAAGTTTCGCTTCCCACTCGTGCCTGGGACTCGGGCACGGTCAAGGTTACGGTCCTGGATGAACACGGCCGGCCGACACAGGCCCGCGTGTATCTCTCCGGGCCCGACGGAAGGTCCTACACTCCAGAGGGCGCTCAGCCCCGAATCACCAACGGCGACTATCGCCAACCCTATGGCGGCGAGTATTACTTCTATGCCGACGGCGCCTTCGAAGCGGGCGTACCGGCCGGAACCGTCTCCCTGGAGGTGGTCAAGGGCCTGGAATATGCTCCGGTGGCCCGCCAGGTCCAGGTCGCCAGGGGACGGGTCAAGGAGATGGAGTTCCGGTTGGAACGGACCTGGGACATGGGGGCCAAGGGGTGGTGGTCCGGCGATACCCATTTGCACGCCAATCTCTTCCACGATCCCATTACCGGCGCCGACGACCGCATCAAGCCGAAGGACGTGCTCTTCGTGGTGAAGGCCGAAGATCTGAACGTGGCGCACATGCTGGCCTGCAACAGCGAGGACGGATACGTCTACGAGCGCAAGCGCGTGGAGGGACGGCCCAACGCCCTTTCGGAAGAGCGGTACATCCTCTACTGGAACGAAGAGATGCGGAACCTGCGCCTCTACGGGCACATGGGATTCCTACGGATCAAGAGCTTCGTGGAGCCGGCCTTCGTGGGCTGGCCCGGCACCACCCATCCCCAGGACGACCCGGCCAACTACTTCCAGGCCGTCAAGGCCAAGGCGCAGAATGCGGCCGTCATCTACGTCCACCCGAGTCTTCCCAGCGAGTATCCGGTGGACATCGCCCTGGGCGTCGTCGACACCATCGACGTCATGTGCCAAGGCGATGAAGAGAGGAACACGGGGCACTGGTACCAACTCCTGAATGCCGGATTTCGCTGTCCCATCTCGGCCGGGACCGACAGCTATTTGGATCTGCCTTACCATCTCATTCCGGGGGCGGGCCGGGTGTACGTGAAGTCGGGTCCCCGGCTCGACTATTCCGATTGGATCGACGCCTACCTGGAGGGAAAGAGCTTCGCCACCAACGCCCCCATGGTGACCTTCACAGTGAACGGCCGGGAGGCGGGTTCAGTGTTGAAGTGGGAGAAGGGAACCCTCCAGGTACAGGTGGAGGCCGAAGCCGAGTCTCACGTTCCCATGTCCAGCATCGAGCTTGTGGTCAACGGGCAGGTGGTGGAAACCGAGAAGGCGCGCAAGGATGGCAAGCGGGTCCGGTTGAAGAAGGGGCTGGAGGTCACGGACAGCTGCTGGATGGCGGTGCGGGTCCGGGGTGAGGCGCACCGGCTTCTTCCCAACGACGCTGCCCTTTATGCCCATACGAGTCCGGTCTACCTGAGCTTCAAGGATCGTCCCGTCCGTTCTCACGCCGCCGCCCGGTTTTTCGTCGAGCAGATCGATCAGCTGATCCAGAGGGTCCACGACAAAGGCCAGTTCAGCCACGAGCGGGAGAAGCAGAAGACCGTCGACCTCTTCAGGAAGGGGCAGGACATCTACCGGGCTATGCTGGATGAGGAGGAGACGGAGGCGGTTCCGGTTCGTTTCGGGCACTATTCCAGGTAAGCCGGCCTCAGCTCTGCCTATCGCCGTTGCAAGAGCCCCAGTCACGGGGAGGAGTGGATATGGAGCGCAGGAATTTCCTGAGACTGTTGGGGCCCGGGAGTGTGGCTGCCTCGGCCCTGCCGAGGGGGGGCTCGACGCCGGTCCGCGGCGCGGTCCGATCTGCGTCGGCGAGAACGCCCCTGGAAATCGGTCAGGAGAAGCAGCTTTTTCTGGACGATCAGGTCGTCGAGACCATGGAGCCACGGGTCTTCAGGCTCCTGAACCAGCCCGTCCGTTACCCGGAGAATCCGGTGATTCCGCTGGGGACCGACTGGGAGCATCAGGGCGGGCTGTCGCACGGGGGCGACGCCGGGTCCGTCCTCTACGATCCGGAACTCAAGCTCTTTCGCTTCTATGGCTGGATGATCCCGTGGCCTCCCCTGGGAAGTTCGGTTCGGAAGTTCATCTTCTACGCCGAGTCGGAGGACGGTCTCCACTGGCGAAAGCCACCCCTGGGCCAAGTTCGTTACTTGGGGTTCGACACCAATTTCATCCAACTACCCTTCCTGGGAGACGCGAGTCCCGGCAACCTCGGCGTTTTTCGGGACCCGGCGGCCCGAAGGCCCCAGGAACGGTACAAGATCGTGTTCCAAGGCAAACAGGACGGGGCGGGGGGGCTCTATCCCGGCTATTCCGCCGACGGCATCCGCTTCCAGCCGTATCCCGTCTCCCGGCCCATCATTCCCTTTTACAGCGATACCAACAACAACCCGATCTGGAACCCGGGGACCAATGAATACCTGGTCTACCACAGGACCTACCCGAGACTGGATCGTTGGTTTCAGCCGGAGCCCGTCTATCCCGAGGGCGCGCGGGCGCGGACGGCGGCCTGGGCGGCCAGCCGGGACTTCCTGGACTGGGACGGTCCCAGCGACAAGCAGGAGCCGGAAGATCGGTACTTCTGTTTTCATGCCGACGCCGCCGACCGCATCGGGGACCGGGATTTCTACACCTTGGAAGTGCTCCCCTATGGTGGCGGGCTGGTCGGTTTCACCTCGGTTTACCACAACCTGATGGGCCAGATTCCCGCCGGGACCGATTCGGGCCAAGCCCGGAGCCCATGGGTGGACCGGATCGACGTCCAACTGCTCTGGAGCCGGGACGCCCGGCGCTTCGAGCGGGTCGGCGACCGCAGGGTGTTTCTTCCCAACGGTCCCGAAGGCAGCTGGGACGAGCATCTCTGCTACACCGTCCAGGCGCCCATCGTTCGAGAGGACCTGGGGGAGATATGGATCTACTACGAAGGGTTCGGCGGACGGCATGTCTTCAACCAGCGGGGCGAGCAGCAACGGGGCCAGATCGGCCTGGCCATACTTCGTCTGGACGGATTCGTCAGCATCACCGGCGACGGGTCGTTGACCACCCGGTCCCTTGTTTTCCAGGGCAATCGCCTCCACATCAACGCCACCGGCCGGGACCGGTACGCTGGAGACGGCTACGGGACGGTCAGGGTCGCCCTGCTGGACGGGGAGACCGGCCGGACCCTGCCCGGATACGATCTGGACGATTGCCGCGCCTTCGGATCCGACAGCATCCGGCACACCGTGAGCTGGCGGGGCGGCGCGGACGTCGGGGCCCTGGAAGGGAAGCCGGTCCAGGTCCGTTTCCAGGTCCGCAGGGCCAAGCTCTTTTCATTTCAATTCGCACGGGAGCGGGTCTGATCCCGTGCCTGTGTCAAAGATCATCAACTCGAGAGGGGATGAATCGTGAACAATCTGGGGAGAATCACACCAGTCCTTCTGTTCGCCGGCCTTTTCGGCGCGCTTTCCTGTACTAACGAACCGGCCGGGGAGGGTCCGACTCCCATCGAGGTAGGGCCGGGCACCCACCTCTTCGTGGACGATCGTCTGGTGGCGGAGACGGACAGGGTCTGGCGCTCACTGAATCGCCCGGCCAAGCACCGGGAAAATCCGGTGGTGAAGCCGGATCGGCCCTGGGAGGGCTATCTGGTGCTCCAGCCCGGCACCGTGATCTGGGACGAGGAAGAGCAGCTCTTCAAGATGTGGTACAACACCATCGGCACCCACAAGCGGCCCTACGTCGAAGACTACCTCTGCTACGCCACTTCCCGCGACGGCCTCGCCTGGGAGAAACCGGATCTGGGGTTGGTGGAGTTCAGGGGTTCCAAGAAGAACAACATCTTTCTGAAGTGGTCCGGTTGGACCCATGCTCTCCTGAAAGACCCTTCGGATCCGGATCCGAAGCGGCGCTACAAGCTCGTCTATTGGCAGACCCATGACATGGATCGTTGCGGCATCTCCGTGTCCTTCTCGCCCGACGGCAAGGAGTGGACCGACTACCCGGAGAATCCGGTGGTGCCGTGCTGGGCGACCGGCGACACATTTTCGGTGACCCAGGACCCGGACAGCGGCCGGTTCCTGCTCTACCACAAGACCATCAGCAGACCGATCCGGAAGGTCTCCCGTCTGGTGAGCGACGATTTCATCCATTGGAAGGATTCCCGGCAGGTCCTGGATCCGGATTCGTATGATCCTCCCGACACCGAGTTTTACGGCCTGTCGGCCTTTCCCTACGCCGGCCAGTACCTGGGGGTGCTCTGGGTCTACCACACCTACACCCAGTTCATGGACTCCCAACTGGTCTCCAGCCGGGACGGGCTGGAGTGGGAGCGTTCGGTGGGCCGCCGGCGCTTCATGAAGCTGGCGCCGGACGGGAACTACCGCAACGACACCTTCGACAGCGGCATGGTCTACCCCTCCAGCAGTCCCTTCCTGAAGGACGGCAAGGTCTGGATCTACTACTCCGGCTTCACCAATCTGCACAACGCCCCGTCCCGGGACCACGACGGCCAGATCGGGCTCGCCACGCTGCGCCAGGACGGGTTCGTCTCCTTCGACGCCACCAGCGAGGGTTGGATTCTGACCCCCCCGCTGAAGCTCGGGGGCAGCACCTTGTCGGTGAACATGACCTCCATGACCGAGAAGCGGCTGAACTTCCAGCGGGACAGCGGCAAAGAGCTCTACAGCATGCTCTACACGAATAATCCGTCGGCTCGAGGATACGTGCGAGTCGAGGTCCAAGACGCGGACGGGAACCCCCTGACCGGCTACGAAGCCTCCAACTGCACCCCCGTGCACCACGGAGACCTCTACCAGAAGGTCACGTGGGAAGGCGGCCGCGACCTGTCGGGTGTCGGAGACCAGGCAGTCCGCCTCAAGTTCGTCCTGGGCAACACCAAGCTCTATTCCATCAAAGTGGAGTAGGAGCGGCGATTTCCAATCGCCGATCTCCGGATGAACGGTGGGGCGCAGTGGCAACGGGAGCCGAGATAGTCGGCTCTCCCGGCCTTTCAATCCGGAACGGTCCCGTCACCGGTCCGGATTGGGAGCAACGAAGGTCAGGACCCGCTTCGGATTCTCGTAGATCAGCGTCCGGATCTGCTCTTCGGTGACCCCTTTGCCTCTGAGGTGAGGAACGAACTGATCCAGGACGAAGGTATAGCCCATCCCGCCGAAGGCCTTGAGGTCGATCTTCTGGTCCACGTTCTGAGAGAGGAGGATCCGCTCCAGGTATCCGCGCGCAATCAGCTCCACGATGCCGTCCCCGACGTGCGCCGCCGTCGCCGGTTGCCGCAGCATGTGGAATTCCGATATCCCATCGAACTCCACGTAGACCCCCCGCTCCAGGAGACCCAGCAGGGCGGGGAGATCCCGAACCAGACTGTCGCAGTGTCCCAGAATGACCCGCCCCAGGTCGGCCCCTTCCGTCTCCAGCAGGTCCAGCATCGCATGCGTGCCTTCGCTACGGCTGCCGCCCCCGTGCAGCGAAACCGGGGCCCCCGTGATGCGGCTGGCCCGCCCTGCGGCGCGCACCAGGTTGATGTCGATCGAACTCAGAGGGTTCCCGGCCGTAGCCACCTCGCCGATGATCCCGGAGCGGGTGCCGCCGTTTCCCACACCGGACGTCACGTCCTGGACGAGTTCCAGGGTGAGGTCATCCAGTGAGCGCTCGTCCAAGTCCCGGGAATTCACGGCGCGGGCGTCCCAACCGGTGCCCATGACCACGTGGACGCCGGTGGCCCTGGAAACCCTGCTCAGCGCCGCCGGGTCCCGTCCCAGGCCGATGCTGGTCACGTCCACCAGCGTTCCGCCGCCCCGCTTCCGGTAGTCCTCCAGCTCCCGCAGGGCGGTCGTCTCGTCCCCCAGGATCAGATTGTCCCGATTGGGATAGCCCATGGTCACCGCGCCCAGCATGTCCATGGTCAAGGGCTTGAGATAGAAACGGACCCGAGTGGCTTCAGTAGGCGCCGGCCGGTTGGGATGGTTCCGATTGATGAAGATGTGTTCGTGGACCATGGCGGCACCCAGGGAGTTCGGGTCCATGGGGCCGTTGACCGTCAGGACCTTGCCGGCGAGGTTGGGAACCCGGTTTGAGGGCTCCTGAGCCCGCAACCCCGGTGCTGAAAGCAGCACCCAGAGGAGACCGATCAGGGGCCACGCGGTACGAGTTGTTCTGAGAGCATGCCGGAGTGCGTGCAGCGTTACTGTTTTCAATTCGAAATTCCTAACCCGAATAAACGGAAACGGATAGTGGTTCGAGCATGAGGAGTTCGGCGGCTGCAGGCCGCCACTCCTGTCGGGGGGACATTGTAGACTTCGCGCTTTGCAGAGGCCAGAGTTCCGGTTCCCGGCCCTTCGTTCGGAACGCGATTCCGGCGAGTCGAATATTTTCTTTCGCGCAGGGTTTGAAACCAAAGCCTGAATGGCCTAGAATTCCGGCCTGATAACCAATCGGCAGACTTGCATCCCAAGTGCTCGTGTCTCTGTTTTATGTTTTAGGAGGTTTTGAGTAATGCGAAAGTGGAGAATCCTCTTCGTTGTCATGCTCTTGGCGCCGTTGGCGGCCGCGCCGCTTTGGGGCCAAGGCGCATACGCGAGTCTCAATGGCCGCGTGATGGACAACACGGGGGGCGTGATTCCCGGCGTCAATGTGACCGCCACGAACACGGCCACCGGTCTCGATTTCCCGACGGTCACCAATGACACGGGTAATTACCGGGTCGATTTCCTGGTGCCCGGTCCGTACGAGGTGACGGCCTCGCTCCCCGGGTTTCAGACGCAAATCCAGCCGGTGGACCTGAGGACCGGTGACGATCCGACCCTGGATTTCACCATGGTCGTCGGTGAGGTCACCGAGCAGGTGACGGTTCAGGCCCAAGCGCCGCTGCTTCAGTCGACCAACGCCACGCTCAGCAACCTGATCGAGTCCGAGCAGATCGAGACTCTGCCCATGGCTCAGGGGAATCCAAGCCATCTTCTGGTTATGGCCCCCGGCGCCTCCAGTCCTCCGGGTGGGGGCTGGAAGTGGGACGAGCCCGGGTGGTCCATCACCACCGGCTTCTATTTCCATGGGAGCCAGGGCAACGCCGTCGGCTTCACCCTGAACGGCATCAACAACGTGGGGACCATTTTCGGTGGCGCCCAGCAGGCCCAGACGGCTCCGTCGGCCGAGGCGGTCAAGGAAATCCGGATCGCCCACGACTACACGGCCGCCCGGGGACACCACAACGGCACCACCATGGACGTCACCCTGAAGTCAGGCACCAACGACTGGCATGGATCGGTCTACGGCTTCTTCCGCGAGAGCGAGTGGGGCGCCAATGCCTTCTTCCAGAACCGGGCCGGTTCCCCCAAGGCCGATACCGCGTACCGGCGCACCGGGGGTGCGGTCAACGGTCCCATCTTCAAGGATCAGACCCACGTCGCCTTCAGTTGGGAGCGCACGTTCCAGCGGACCCTGGAGTTCTACGGCGCCCGGACGGTTCCTACGGGAGCCATGAGAGCGGGTGACTTCTCGGCCCTGCTGGCTTTGGGGCCCGAGTACCAGATCTATGACCCCTCCACCATCCAGGCTACCGGCGACGGTTTCTTTTCCCGGATGCCCTTTCCCAACAACGTGATTCCGTCCAGCCGGATCCACCCCATTTCCCAGCAGCTCATGTCCTTCTACCCGGAACCAAATCTTGCGGGCGGCAGCGACTTCAGCAGCAACTTCGAGCCCAGCACGGCATCGCCCACCCAGTGGGACCAGTGGACCCTGCGGGTTGACCACAGCTTCGGACCGGCCAACCGGATTTTCGGCAGCTACACCAAGCTGGACAACTGGTCCGGCGAGTGGCGGGACTACTACGGCAACGGCGCCACCGGTTTCCACGAATCCATCATTCGTGAGACCTTCGGGTTGGACGACGTCTGGACCGTGAATCCCAACGTCATCATGAATTTCCGCGGCGGCTACAACCGCGGCTCCGACCCCAGAGTGCACAAGAGCCACAGCCTGCACCCGCGGGGCGAGCCCTTCGACATCTTCTCGCTGCCCTTGGCCGATTCACTCAAGGCTCAGCTTGATCCGGACCAGTCGGCTCTGCCCCACGTCCAGATCGAAGGCTTCAGCGGGATCCATGACGAGACCCGGAACAACTTCGATTTCTCCACCTATGTCTTCGGCGAGGCGTCCACCGACATCCACGAGGGCAATCACAACGTCAAGTTGGGGGTGGAGGCTCGGGCCAATTATCTGAACCGGAACGATCAACGCTGGTCCAATCCGGTTTACCGGTTCCGGTCGACCTTCACCAACGGCCCGCTGAACACTTCGCCTGGCGCGCAAGGCCAGGGGTTTGCCGCCTACCTGTTGGGGCAGCCCTCGACGGGCTTCGTCAACCGGAACGACAACTACGCCGCTCACCACAACTATTACGCCTGGTTCATCCAGGACAACTGGAAGGCGACTCCGGAACTGACCTTCAATTTCGGGGTCCGTTGGGAGTACTTCGGCCCGCTCACCGAGCGCTACAACCGGAGCGTGGCCGGTTTTGCCTTTGACACGGCCAGTCCTATTGCGGCCGCGGCCCAGGCGGCCTACGCCATGAACCCTATTCCTGAGATCGCAGCCAGTGAATTTGCCGTGAACGGCGGAATCACCTACGCCGGGGTTGGAGATACGCCGCGGGCGTTGTACGAGGTCCCGTCCAACATCTTCGCTCCTCGTTTCGGCTTCGCCTATCGAATGGGCGAGGACACGGTCCTCCGAGGGGGTTACGGAATCTTCCACCAGCCCATCGGGATCCTGGGGAACAGCGTCTCCCCCATTTTGACCGGGTACAGTCAGAGCACGGACCTGGTGCCGACGTTGGACAACGGGCTCAGCTTCCGCGCTGACTTTGCCAACCCGTTCCCGGGTGGAATTCTCCTGCCTATAGGCAACGCCAGAGGGCTGGCCACGAACCTGGGGCAGAGCGTCAGTTTCTTCAACCAGAAAAACCTGAAGGTGCCCTACAACCAGCGCTGGTCGCTCACGGTTCAGCATATGCTGGGCAGCACTCTTCTGGAGTTGGGTTACGTTGGGACGCGCGGTGTTCGGATCATCGGCGGCCGGAACCTGAACGTTCTGCCGGAACGGTATCTGAGTTCGGCCAACGAGCGGAACAACGAGAATCACGCCTACCTGAACGCGGCGGTGCCGAATCCATTCGCCGGTCTGCTGCCGGGTACGGGACTCAACACAAACACCGTCTCTCGGAGACAGTTGTTGACGCCCTATCCCCAATTTTCAGGCGTGTCATTGAATCAGACCAACCAGGGCTACTCCTGGTATCACGCCTTCGAGAGCCGTCTCGAACGGCGCCTCTCCGGCGGGTTCAGCTACAGCCTTGGCTACACTTGGTCCCGCTTCCATGAGGCGGTCCAGTTCCTGAACGCCAGCGATCCCGTTCCCTACGAGGTAGTGGCCCGCGCTGATCGGCCCCACAACTTCAAGTTGAGCGGCATCTACCAGTTGCCCTTTGGGAAGAACAGCCGTTTCGGTGGATGGCAGGTGTCGGCGGTGTGGCAGCTCCAGAGCGGCTTCCCGCTGAATTTCGGTAATGTCTTCACCACCGACAGCTTCAGCCCCGACCGTCTTGGCGGCGGTGGGACGGTGGAGAGATGGTTCAACACCAACTCCGGCTTCGTACGCAATCCCAGCGAGGCGCCGGAAGGCACCCATAAGCGGACCTTTCCGCTCCGCTTCGCACAGTTGCGTTCGGACATTGTCGATTTCTGGGATGTCAGCGTCATCAAGGACACTTTCATCAACGAAAATCACAAGATCCGGTTTCAGGCCCAGTTCCTGAACGCCCTGAACCACGCCAGCTTTGGTGCGGCCAACACCAATCCCACCAGCGGCAGCTTCGGTTTTGTAGGGTCGGACGTGACTTGGCCGCGGCGCGTCATGATCAGCGTCAAGTGGATGTTCTAGTTCCTGAATGAGGCTGTCCCGGACAGTCTCCCGGAACGATCCGTTGAACGAAAAGGGGCGGGAGGCGACTCCCGCCCCTTTTCTGTCTTGGCGATTGGTGGAGAGGAGAGAATTCCAGACCTTGCCGTTCCCGTTTATTCCATCGGCGCTGTTCCTGCTGTTCGCCGGTCCCAATCTGGCGTTCCAGGAACAGGGGGACCCCGCCCGGCACTATGAGCAGGCCAGTGAGCTGTTGGCCCGGGGAGAACTCTTCCGAGCCGAGGCGGAGGTCCGCAGGGCTTTGGCTGCGGCTCCCGGTTGGCCGGCTGCCCTGAATCTGTGGGGAATCATTTTTCGGCGCCAGGGCCGGGTGCAGGAAGCGGTCCAAAGTTTCGAGCAGGCGTTGGCTTTGAACCCGGATCATGTGGCGGCCGGAAGCAACCTGGGGTACGCCCTTCTCTCCCTGGGGAAGCACCGGCAGGCGTTGACCCGCTTCGATCGGGTTCTGGAGTTGGCCCCGAATCATTCGGCGGCCTGGGCAGGGCGTGCGCGGGTCTTCTTGGCCCGGGATGATGCCCAAGGTGCTTTGAGTGCGGCCTTAAAGGCCGAGAAATCGGCGCCCGGCGATCCGGAAACGCTGCTTCTACTCTCCGAGCTTCACTTCCGAAACGGCCAAACGGACCAGGGTTTGAAGCGTGCCCGGCAGGTTGCGGAGGTCTCCCACGACAACGGACCCGGCCTCAGGCTGGTGGGCCTGTTTCTCCTGCAACAGGGCCAGTCGGAGGCGGCTCTGCCGCATCTGGAGCGCGCCCTGGAACTGGGAACCCGCGACGGGCAACTGCTCCAGTCACTGGGTTACGGCTATCTCACCTCCAGCCGCCTTGCCAAGGCCGTTCCTTTGCTGGAGGAGGCGATCCGGACACATCCGGAGCACGCGGATCCCTACTATTTGCTAGGGATCGGATACGAGATGCAGGGCCGCCACCGCGAGGCCGCGCGCCAGTTGGAGAATGTCCTGGAGAGGAAACCGGACCACGTGGAGGCCACCCATCGCTACGGAATCAACCTCTACAAGAGCGGCTCGCCGGAAAAGGCCTGGGAGCCTTTCGGCAGGGTCCTCCAAGAAGACCCTGAGCGGATTGAGGCCCTCTATTACCGCTCCCAGATCCTTTGGCTCAGGAACGACTTCCGGGAAGCGGTACGCTTGCTGAAGCGGGTCCTCTCCCTGGATCCCAAGCACGCGGCCGCCCACTTCAAACTGGCCCAGGTCTACACTCGTTTAGACGAACCTGAAGCGGCGACCCGGCACCGGGAGAAATACCAGAGCCTCCGGGCCCGATATTCCACCCATCTGAAGAGCGTGGTTTTCCGAATCCCCTGACGGGGTGCCCGGCATCTACGGCGCGTTTGAGGACCGGCCCCCCAAGGGGCGAACCCCTGCCAGGCTCAGATCGAAGTCATGGTCGATCTTCAGTTCGTCTCCCTGGCGGACCAGGACCAGGAGCGGGAGAGGCTCGCCCCACGACGTGACCAGCCGGCAGAAGATCCGCTTTCCCAGGGTATTGCCGTCCCGGATTCGGCTACCCGCAATCCGTTGCCGTATCCGGCTGTTGCCGTAGACAGATGAAGCAATGGCTCGGTAGCTGCGAAAGTCGACGTAGAGAGCCTGAGAAGACGGTGTCAGCAGGTCCCAGATCTCCCCGTACCTCTCCTCCAGCAAGGCTTGCTTGTAGCGGACGTAAAATTGATTCACCGTCCGCGCTATCTCCGAACTCTCTTTGGGATCGACGCGGTCCGACCCGGGCAGGAGAGCCCCCCGCGACCGCTGCCGCTCGAACGCCTTGACCTTCTGAAACCGGTCCAGGATCTTTCGGGCTTCCTCCGAATGACCCAGCTTCCGGTACAAGGTCCCCAGGCGAAACAGGGCCGCCTCGTGGTCGGGCTCCCGATCCACGACCGCACGGAACGCGGCCAGGGCGTCTCGCTCCCTCCCAGCGGCGGCATACCCTTTTGCCATCAGGAACTGGGAGTTGACTGATCGGGGGTTGAGCCGTAGCGCTTCCTCCAATTCGGTGATGGCCTCCTGGGGGCGGTCCAGGTCCAACAGCGTCGAGCCCAGGAAGTAATGGCCGGCATAGTCGTCCGGGTCCTGACGAACGCACTTTGCGTAGGTCTTCCGGGCGGGTTCGACCCGGCCCTGGGAGGCCTGCGCATAGCCCAGGTGGAGGCAGGCTCCCTCTGCGTTCGGCTGCAGCTCCAGAGTCCGGGCGAAGGCCGCTTCCGCCTCCCGGAAGCGTTTCATCTTGAGCCAAGTTCGTCCCAGAGCGTCTTGCAACAGAGGAGAGGCAGGATTGGCCTGGACTCCGGCGGAGAAGACCACCGACGCGGCTTCAGGAAGTTCGTGAACCAAGAAGATGCCTCCCAACGAGAGGTATTCGTACTGTTCCGACCCCAGGGTCCGGGCGAACTGTTCCACTTCGTCACCGATGGGCGCCTGATGGTAGAAGCTCAGGGCCGGTGTCGCCGGCGTCGCGGATCGGACCAAATGGGCAAACTGTCCGGAGGCGGCCGAAGGTTGTCCCAGGCGGAGATAGCTGAGGGCCAGGTTCAGCCGGGCGGTGGACCATTCGGGGCGCAGTTGCAGTGCGCGCAGATAGCAGGAGGGCGCCTTGGCCGTCTCTCCCGCTCTCTCTCGTGTAGTTCCCAGAAGGTTTTGGAGCGAGGCATCGGACGGATTCGTCTGAACCAGGATCTCCAGTGAGCGCGCCGCCTCGGCGTAAGATTCGGAGCGAAGCAGGGAATAAACCTCAGCCAGCCTTCCCTCCTTTGTCTGGGCGAAACCTGTGGCGCCCAAGACTCCCAGGATAAGCACAGATAGGAGGGGGGACATTCCTGTCCCCCTCTTCATCCCCAGCCAGGGACCGGCGGCAAGAAAGCCGCCGGTCCCGTCGTTTGGCCATCGCCAGCTCCCGAGGAACGACTTTCGGGTCACCGGTCTGCCCTCGGCCTTTTCCCGATCATTCCTTCAGACTCCTGGACCGTGTAGAAGTGGTTGGCCTCCAGATTCGGGAGTTTCTGGAGCCTGCCGTCAGGCCAGCGAATCGTCACTTGGGCAGCGGGGGCGTCTCCCAGCCCGAAATGGGTCCGAAGGTCGTTATGCGACATGAAGCTGGCGCCGCTTCGGACCTCCCGCATCTGGCGGGTGTCCGCTGTGCGGACGATGATCCGCGCTCCCACGCCGTCCCGATTGCTTCGACTTCCCACTAAACGCAGGGAGATGAAGTTTCGCCGGTTGCCTCCCTGATTTTCCAACAACTCGGGTAGACCGTCGATGTTGGTCACCACCGCGTCCACATCCCCGTCGTTGTCGTAGTCGGCGAAAGCGGCTCCGCGTCCGCCGTTGGGACGGGTCATAGCCTCACCCGCTTCCCGGGTAACGTCGACAAAATTTCCGCCTCCGGTGTTCTTGAACAGGAGCTTGGACTGGAGGTACTTGTAGTCGAGCCGTTCCGCTTCGGGGTAGAGGTGTCCATTGACCATGAACAGGTCCAGCCAGGTGTCGTTGTCGTAGTCGATGAAGCCGGCGCCCCAGCCCAGGTGGAGCAGGCTGGGCGCGCCCAATCCCAACGGTCCGGTCTGGTCCGAGAAGGTCCCGTCCCGGTTCGCCTTGAAGAGCGTGTTGACGTCGCCGGAGAAGTTTGTGGTGAAAATAGAGAGGTGCCCGCTGTGGTCGAAGTCGCCGGCGTCGACTCCCATTCGGGCCTGTTCCCGCCCGTCCTCGCTGAAAGCGCAGCCCGCCAGCACGGCGTTGTCGGTGAAGCTGCCGTCGCCGTTGTTGTGCCAGAGGTTGGCCGGGGTGGCGTCGTTGGCCACGTAGATGTCCTGGAGGCCGTCATTGTCGTAGTCGAGGAAGAGGACGCCCAGTCCGTTGTAGGGCTCGCCGCTGCGGATGCCCGCGGCTTCGGAAACGTCCTCAAAGGTCCCGTCCCCTTTGTTGCGGTAGAGCAGGTCGGGGCTGCCCGCGTAACGGCGCGGCCCGCAAGTGACGCGCAGACCGGAGAAGAGGCATTCGGTCGGGTAGTTCTCCGGCGAGAACTCCACGTACCGGGCCACGTAGAGATCCAGGAAGCCGTCCCGATCGTAGTCCCCGAAGGCGGCTCCGGCGGACCACCCGCCACCCTGGACCCCGGCTTTCTCCGAGATCTCTTGAAAGGTCCCGTCCCCCCGGTTCCGGAAGAGGAGGTTCCGACCGTAGCCGGTAACGAACAGATCCAGGTCGCCATCGTTTTCAATGTCGGCGGCCACGGTCCCCATGGCCCAAAGTTCGCCCCCGGATACACCGGCCCGGCGGGTCACGTCCTCGAAGGTTCCGTCCCCCCGGTTCCGGTAAAGCGCGCCTCCAGGAGGAGGCTCCGGGTCCCGTCCCCGGATCTTGTCCAGGGAGGACCCGTTGGCCAGGTACAGATCGACCCAGCCGTCGCCGTCGTAGTCGAACCAGGCCGCTCCGTGCCCCAACGTCTCGAGCAGAGCGTTCTTCTCGGGTCCGCCGGAGAGGTCCTCCAGGTTGATGCCCGCCTCGGGGGCCCGGTCGACGAATGTGACCTGATTCGAATGGACCCAAGCCGGAGCGAAAGCCAGAAAAATGGCCGCGAGGGAGGGGAGTCGAGCTGCTGACATCCACATTGGACCTGTTCGGGCCAGGTTCACCGCCTCGCCCCCTGCGGGCTGAGGGCATTGGCTTGATCCTGGCGGCTGACCACACAGCGTACAGTGTGGATCCAGCGATTGTCGTAGCGGTTGATCCGGCCAAGGTCTTCCTGTAGCGGTTGAGTCTCGCCCCGGTTGTCGAAGGCTCGGACCTGCAGCGCGTAGGGACCGGTCCGCGGCGGCTCCCAGGTGTGAGCCCAACGGACCCAGGTGCACGGCGCCGGAGCGTCCTGTAGCCGTGCCCCGGTCCACGATCCGCCTCCGTCGCTGCTGACCTCGACTCTCTCGACGGTCCGGCATCCGGCCCAGGCGCGCCCCCGGACGACGTGAGAACCGGGACTCAGGGTCTCACCCTCGACCGGAGAGTCGATCCGGGATTTGACGCCCATCCGCGTCACCGGAGTCAAGACCGGTTCTCCGGTGTTGGGATGACGCCGGGCCGTGAAGTAGCGCTTGGCCATGTAGAACCCCCGGAACGGTTCCGCCGACACCCGGACCCGCGTGAGCCACTTGACGTGGGCCATTCCGTACCAGCCGGGGACGATGACCCGTGCCGGAAAGCCATGCTCCGGAGTCAGGGGCTGGCCATTCATCTCCAGTGCGACGAGGGTTCCGGCAGCCAAAGCCTTGTCCAGAGGCAGGCTTCGGGCATAGGTGACGGGGGCCATCTCCAGTTCGTCCAGACCCCGGTCGGCCCCCTCCAGGACGATCTCCTGGGCGCCCGCCTCGACGTCGGCCTCCTCCAGAACCCGAGCCAGCGGAACGCCCCGCCATTGGGCGTTTCCCACCAACGAGCCACCGGGTAGATTCTCGGCGCACTCCAGCGTGACGGTTCGGGATTCCTGCTTCATCGCCAGGAGCTGGGACCACGTCCATTCCCGAGGCCGGTGGACACTTCCGTCCACCGCAAGTCTCCATTCATCTCGTTCGATGGACGGAGTCCCCAGGTGACTTCGGACGAAGAATCGATCCGCTGGCGTGAGCCATTCCGTTGTGGAGGTTTCGATCGGCGGCGCGGTTGGAGAGGCGCGTAGACCAGCCCAGGCCGGTGCGACGGCGAATCCTAGTGTCTGCAGGAAGGCGCGGCGGTGGGTCTCCGGAAGCGAAGGCACGATATTCGCCTGCTTCGTATCGTGATTCGCCATCCCGGTCATTCTCCCGATCTCGGGTGAAGGGCCGTTTTCCTCCGGGCATGGGTGCAGAAGTAGCAGACGGGGTTCGAGCAGAGCAGAGCATCGGACCTTTCCCGGAGCATTTCCACAGTGGTCTCGATGACATCCAGGCCTCTCACCAACTGGCACTTGGCGGCCTCGATCTTGAAGTCCCGGATCAAGCCCTTCCGCCGGAGGGGCATCTCGATGACGCCGAACCCGGTGCTGCAGCCCGGCTCGTCATTCAGGTCCACTGCCACCAATTCGCCGGAAGGTGTCCTCACCTGGGACGTTCGGGGAAAATTGGGATCGTAGGGAACGCCCCGGTAGGGGACTTGGGCGTACACTTCTCCCACGTGCATGGTGGAGTCGGTGTCGTGTTTCACTCCCAGCAACAGGATAAAGCCGCCGGCCCGGGCGATCCGGTCGATGGGGGAGTCGACGCCGGTGGATTCCGCCTTCCAGTGCTCCCGAGTGAACTCGTCGGCCTGTCGGCCGATGGCGGCCACCGAATAGGTGGGATGGAGGCTCCGAACCGCTTCCGGGCGCTTGCGCAGGGTGTTGGTGATGAGTCCGGTCTGGGAATGCACGGTTGCGGGGTCGAAGACTTCCATCTCCAGAACGTAATTGAAAGTCGGGACCATTAGCGTGCCGTCCTCTCCCAGGACCTCCAAAACGGCGTCGATCACGGTCTCGGCGCCTCCGTTTACCCGCCCCATGCTGTGAAGAGAACTGTGCATCGTCAGGAGGCGGGTCTGGTCCACGCCCCCTGCACGGAGAAAATCCACCAGATCAGATTTTTGGAGCAACCTCTTCATTTCAGGGGCCGTTCCTTGTTTGTTCTATTGGTTCACTGGAGTCCGGCGGCAAGAATGCCACCGATTCCAATGGGCGACAAGAAAGTCGCCTCCTGTCCGGCGGCAAGAAAGCCGCCGCTTGTCTGTTTAAATGGGTCCGTCCGGGTCGTTCGCGAACGACCCGGACGGCGGTGGCCGGACCGTGTCGCCGCTGATTGAGCTTCGTCAGGGCGTCGAGGGAGCGGCGGCGCGCCTTGCGGGTCATCCAACTTGGGTCGGACAGGTATGGCGACCGGATCACCCTGGGACCGGAACTGCACGCCCTGGTAGACCGTGGGCAGGAAGGCGGGCCCCCAACACGAGTCTCCGGCAAAGACCTGAACCGGACCCGACTGCAGGACGACGAAGCCGGGCAGGTCGCGGTTCTCGCTGCCCAGACCGTAGGTCAGCCACGATCCCATGCTGGGCCGTCCGATCAGGTGATGACCCGTGTTTATGAACAGTTGTGCCGGTGCGTGATTGAACTGCTCGGCGTGGACGGACTTGACGATGGTGATGTCGTCCACGGCCTCGGTCAAGTGAGGCAGCAACTCCGAGATTTCGGCTCCGGACTCGCCGTACCGATCGTAGGAATAGGGTGAGGCCAAAACCTGAGGCGTCCCCCGCAGGTTAGCGAACCGTTTGCCGTCCAGCGTGCCTTCCGGGACGTTTTGGCCATCCAAGGCCGTGAGCCGCGGCTTGCTCTCGAACATATCGATCTGCGACGGACCCCCCGACATGAAAAGGAAGATGATGTTCTTGGCCTTCATCCGAAAGCGGGGTCCACGGGCGTAGAGCTCGTTGTTTGGATCCCATTGCCGAAGTGAGTCTCCCATCCGCGAGTCCTGCCGGAAGGCCGCCGACGTGACCACCAGGCGGCGGATCAACGTCTCCCGGGATGCCTCCGGGGAAGGTTCCAGGCCTTCCTGTTCCAACCGCTCAAGGACGAAGCGGTCGATGGAATTGCGGACCCAGGCCACGTCATTGACCCTTGGCAGAGAAGGACGGACCGGTTTGACGTAGGCCCAGTGCTTCTTGGCGCCGGCGGCTGTTCCATCGATGGCCTCGGTCCAGGGGGCTCCCTGATCCAGCCAGACCCGGATCATCTCGACCTGATCCGGCGGCAGCGTGCCCGTCATAGGCATGGGA
The DNA here is from genome assembly GCA_965231825.1 of Acidobacteriota bacterium. Lineage (GTDB taxonomy): Bacteria > Acidobacteriota > UBA6911 > RPQK01 > JAJDTT01 > JAJDTT01. Next base: position 3,240,465 of record OZ246889.1, read on the forward strand.
GATCCCGGGGCGTCGCCGACGATCTTGCGGTAGAGGAGGCTGGAGGAACCGTCGCCGGGGAGGATGGCCGGTCCGGATTGGCCGCCCTTCAGGGCCGATTCCCGAGTATCCAGGCGAAGACCGTTCATGCTCTGGCCGGCGCCGTGGCACTGGTTGCAGTTGGCCTCCAGGATGGGCCGGATGTCGCGGGCGAAGTCGACGTCCTGGTCCGCGGAGGGGGACGGAGCCGATCCGCTCATCAGGGCAACGGTACTCCAAACGCCTGGAAACAAGAGGGAAATCCAGTTTTGGAATCGCAAGACTCGCGTCCACCGCATGCCGTCTACGTCGATTTGGGGTGTCGCGCAAGTATATCAGTCCGGGGCGAAAATCGTCGCGTCGTACGCATCTGGGAGACGCCAGGAGGGGGGACTTTCCTGTCCCCCCGTCTTCTATTGGGAGTACGATTTTCGACGTTGCCTAATCCGGAAGAGCGGGGGTAGGAAAACCCCCGCTCCGGACAACTCACGGGACGGCTTTCTCCCGGACCGTCAGGATCTGATTGGCCCTGACGTTGCGGAGACTCTGGAGGGTCCCCGAGGGCCAGTGGATTTCGACCAGTTCCGCGACCTCCGAGCTGCTCAGCCCCAGGTGTGCTCTAGGGTCGTGGCTGGAGAGGTAGCTGGCCGCCCGTTGGACTTCTCGATGCAGCTCCCGGCCTCCGACCCGGACCCGAAGCCGGGCCCCCAGCCCGTCCCGATTGCTGTCGACTCCCTCCAGCCGGATCAGAAGCCAATTGTTCCGGTTTCCAGAGTCGTTCCGCAACAGGTTCACGGGACCTCCGTTGTTGGTCACGACGATGTCCATGTCGCCGTCGTTGTCCAGGTCTCCGAAGACGGCTCCCCGGCTCAGATCCCGGACCCGCGACCAGGGGCCGGCCTCGCCGGAGCATTCCCGGAAACTCCCATCCCGATTCTCGTACAGGAGGTTTTCCTGGCGAAAAAAGACGTAGTCGCGAAGCTGGTTGATGGTGGGGTCGATGTGGCCGTTGGCGACGAACGCATCCAGGTCTCCGTCGTTGTCGTAATCGAAGAAACGGGCGCCGAATCCCACCTTGACGTAACTCTTCTCCAGGATGCCTGATTGGTAGGTGACTTCGTTGAAGTAACTTCCAACCCTCCGGAAGAGGGCGTTCCCCTCGTCGGCAAAGTTGGTTACCAGGAGATCCATATTCCCGTCGCCGTCGTAGTCGCCGAAATCGACTCCCATGCCGGCCCGGGGATGTCCGTTTTCGTCCAGCGCCACCCCCTGGTCGAAGCCCACCTCCTGGAAGGTGCCGTCCCGATTGTTCCGGAAGAGGAAGTCGGCGACCGTGTCGTTGGCAACGAAGACGTCCGGATACCCGTCCGGCTCCAGATCGGTAAAGGCGACCCCTAGCGCCTTGCCGTGAACCTTCCCTATGCCGCTGGTGTCGCTCCGGTCCTGAAACCTTCCGTTCCCCCGATTCCGGTACAACACGCTGGCGTCGGTCTCGAAGGTCGTGGGATGGCAGTAGTTCCTGCGGCCCGCCGTATGACAGGGAGTCTCTTTGCCGGGGTCGTAGGCCACGTAGTTGCAGACGAACAGATCCAGGAGGCCGTCCCGGTCGTAGTCGAAGAATCCGGCGCTGGAGCCCCAGTGCCCCGAGTTTTCCACGCCGGCCTCTCGCGAGACATCCCGGAAGCGGCCGTTTCCCTGGTTCTGGAACAGTTGGCTCCGGGGATACCCGGTGACATAGAGGTCAGGATCGCCGTCGTTGTCGTAGTCACCGGCGGCGGCCCCCATCCCGTAGGTTCGAATCCGCAGACCCGAGTCGAGGGTCGCGTCCTGAAAGGTGCCGTCCCTCCGGTTCCGAAAGAGCCGGCCCCGGGATTTCTCCATGTCGCTCGGAGGGATCTGGCTGCCGGCCACGACAAACAGGTCCAGGTAGCCGTCTCCGTCGAAGTCCAACAGGGCGGCGCCGGAACCCATGATTTCCAACAGGTGATAGCCGCCGCGAGCCCCGTTGTAGTGCTGAAAGTCGATTCCGGCCTCACGCGTCCGGTCCGTGAACCGGGAAACACCCCTTTCCGTCTCCGTCGCTGGCAGTCCGTCTCCGGGGACGACCAGGGAGAGGACCAGGAGACAGGGGCCGAATCTCATGTCCTCTTTCGATCCCCGAAAGTAAGGCCTTGAATTTTCTCGGGCGAAGGCCGGCGGAAGAGGAATCCGCCCAGTCCCGCCACGATCATGCCCAAGGTAAAGGAGAAGGGGATCCCCCACATCCAGGAGATGGCCTTCTCCATCCCGAACCATTCCTTGCTGAAGCTGACGAACAGGGAAACGGACGCCGCCAGGAAAAAGCCCATCAGGATCGCCTGCGGTCCGACCCTTCGAAACAGGATGCCCCCGAAAAAGAGGACGGCGATAGGGCCGACAAAGACGTCGTTGACCCGGCCGCTCAGGTCCAGGATGTTCCAGTCCGTCCGGCTCATGACCACGGCGATGATGACGGCCACTCCGATTCCCAACACTCCGGCCCCGGCGGCCACGCCCTTGTCCAGCAGCAGTCCCCGCCGGGAGTCTTTCCGCCGATCGGCGAAATGGGTCGTCAGGACGCCGGATATGGAGTTGATGGCCGAACTGAGGCTGGACATGGCCGCCGACAGCAGCGCCGCCATGACCAGGCCGGAGACTCCGGTTGGAAGCTGCTGGGCAATGAATCGCGGCATCAGCCGGTCGCCCTCGGGAGCGATCTTGGCCTGAAACTCGGCCACCGGCAGGTTGGAGATGTGGGCGTAGAAGGCGAACAGGGCCAGGCCGCAGATCGCCAGGGTCGTGTAGAGCACCACGTTGGACCAGGCATAGACCCAGACGGAGCGCTTTGCCGCTTTGATGGAGGGGGTCGACAGATACCGTTGGATCGCCACTTGGTCGCCGCCGTTGGCGCAGATGTTCCAGAACAGGATGTTGAGCATGATGCCGACGATGGTGATGCGGACCGTGGGATCGAAACTGAAGATCTGCATCTCGCCTCGCCCCGCTTCGGAGAAGGTTTCCCACCATCCCATGGGGCCCGTTCCCACCAGGTAGTAGACGTAGATGGGGATGGAAAGGGCGCCTGCCAGCAGGATCCAGAGCTGCAGGTTGTCGGTCCAGATGACGGTCCGAAAACCGCCCACGCTGGTGTAGAAGGTGGTGATGATCCCCAGCAGGACGATGGTGGTGAACAGGCCCAGGCCCGAGATTTCGGAGAAGGCGAAGCTGGCCGTGTAGATGATGATTCCGGACCAGATCAGGGTCCGGAAGACGAACAGTGTGGAGGCCAGGGTGCCGGTGCTCCGGTCGAATCTGCGGCCCACGTATTCGTAAGCGCTGGTGATCTCGAGACCCTTGATGGTGGGGATGAGGATCCGGTTCACGATGGGGATCACCAGCGGCGCCACGATCAGGCCGAAGCAGTAGGCGAATCCGTAACGAATCACCTCTCCCGGGACCGAGAGATAGCTGATGGTGGAGAGGATAGTGGCCAGGACGCTGCCGCCGGCCAGAAACCAGAAGACCTTCCGGTCGCCCAGGAAATACTCGTCGCGGGACTTTTGCCGGCGCGAAAAATAGATCCCGATGAGCGAGAGGCATCCCATGTAGGCGATGATGACCAGAATGTCGATGGGGTTGAGATTCATTGAGTCTTACCTGGCGGCCAGATGCGTTGCGCTTTGTGATACATCAGGTGAAGTCGCGAAAGTATCCTTCACTCCGGATCAGTTCTCGGGCCCACTCCTTCTCCGGTTCCGAAACCGGCTTCAGGGGCGGCCGGGGGGCGCTGGACTGGAGGAAGCCGAAAGCTTCGATCAGCGCCTTGTCCACGGCCACGTCGGTGTAGCCGCGCCGGCTCAGCGGCCAGTAGAGCCGGTCCATGCAGCCGTCGAACTCCACCTGCATCTCCTCGGCCCGTTCCCACTCCCCGGCCTTGCAGGCCTGGTACCAGGCCTGGGCGAAACCGGGAGCCAGGCTGGTCAGCAGGGAGAAGGCCCCATAGCCGCCCTGCTTCATGGAGGCGACCATCCAATCGTCCAGGCTGAGGTGCCGAAGGGAACTGGAGTGTTTCTGCAGGGCGTCCCAGAACTCCTGCGACAGTTGTCCCTGTTTCGTTCCCCAGAGGTTGGACACGTCCAGCAAGGCCGCGTATTCACGGGGCTCGAATTTCACCTCCGGTGCGTAGCTCGTGTTGTAGTGGACGATACCCAGGGAAGGGCAGGCCTCTGCGATGGCGCGAAGAGCATGGGCGCGCTCCTCGACGCTCAGGGGAATGAAGTGGGGGGGGATGGCCAGGACGGCGTCGGCGCCGGCACGGTCCAGCCACTGGACGGTCTCCAGGATTCCTCCCAGGCGCACCGAGGTCGCCCCCACCACCTTCAGGGTCTCCGGTCCCGCCTCCTCGACGAAGATCCGCACGGCTCGCCGGTACTCGTCCGGAGAGATATTGAAAAGCTCACCGCTGGTCCCCAAAAGGTACATGGCCTCCAGGCCCTCGTTCCGGTAGGCGCGAATATTGTTCCGGAGGGCGGTCTCGTCCATGCTCCAGTCGGCGTTGAAACACATGGGAATATTGGCAATCACACCCTGCAACCGTTCTCTCATGGTGAACTGGTGTCCTTTCCGAGTTTCGCTTCGAGTTGCTCCAACTGCTGTATCAGGAATTCGTCGCCCGGCTTCAACTTCAGAGCGTTTCGGATGGCGGCGGCCGCTTCCCGCACTTGCCCCAAAGACGCAAGAGACAGCCCCAGGTTGACCTGAGCCGCCAGCAGACCCGGCTCGATCTCAACTGCCCGGCGAAAGGCCTGGATCGCCTCTCCCACTTTACCCGTGGCTGCCAGCACCGCCCCCAGGTTGGTGTGGGCGGTGGCCATATCGGGAGCCAGCGCAATGGCTCGGCGGAAAGAAGCGATTGCCGGTCCGGCCGCCCTCGCCGCGTATTGTTGAAGCCCCAGATTATAGTGGGCGCTGGCGAAATTGGGCTCAAGGCGGATCGCTTCCTGGAAAGCCTTGGTCGCTTGCGTCCTGAGATTCTGCCGGGCCAGGGCGAGGCCCAGGTTGTTGTAGGCATCGGGAAGGTCCGGATCCAGGCGGAGCGCGGATTGCAAGACCTGTGTGGCCTCCGCCGCCCGGCCCAATTCCAAAAAGGCATAGCCCAACTGCGTCAGGCTGACCGTGTCGTCCGGCTTCACCGCGAGGGTGTTTCGGAGCACCGTCAGCCCCTGATCCAGCGATCCTTGCCCCGACAGCGCCAGCCACTGGTTGCGCAAAGCCGGCAGGTAGTCTCGTTGTCTGCGAAGGGCATCCTGGTGGAGGCGGGCGGCGTCCTTGAACCTGCCCTCCGCCAAATAGGCGTCCCCCAGTTCGAAGTAAAAGCCTGCCTGCAGAGGGCGTTGGGCCTTCAGGGCTTTTTCCAGCCTGGGAATTCCCGGTTTCAGGTTGGCCCTCTGCTTGACCTGGGCCAGCGCTTCGTAGAGTTCGACCTGAGCCGATTCGACGGGACCCTGCGGGTAGTACCGGAGGACCTCTCCCGGGATCACCTCCTGGTGGGATTCGGCCAGCGGCGCCAGCAGGTCGCCCTCGGGCGGACGGCGGGCGATCCGGTGGTCGGTCATGACGGCGTGGACCACGTCCTGAGTCCTGCGCCGGGGCATGTGGCAGACCAGGCAGTCCTCGTCCGCCGGGTGCGCTCCCGAGGCCACCAGTGGTGCGACCTGTTCGGAGTGGCAACGATCGCAGGCGTCCCGGGCCGCTCTCCGCGACTCGGGCGCCGGCGCCGGCCGGTGGGGATCGTGGCAGGTCACGCAGGTGAACCGCCCTTCGCTTTCCTGATAGCAGGCCGACCTGAGGAACCGGTACCCGGCGTGATTGACTTCGAACCGCGCCTCCGCCTCTTCCTGATCCGAAGCATCGAAGTGGAGGATGTAGTCCGCCAGCGGCTCTCCCGGCCGGTAGGAGAAGACGTCCCGGTCGTAGTTCCGGATCATGGCCGGAAGGCCCTTGGTCGTGGACTCCAGGTGGCACTGGAGGCACACCTCCATCTGTCTGTCGGGGTCCAGTCTGGCCGGATTCACGATGGGACGCGCGAATAGCCTGCTTGGAGGCCCGGCTGCGAACGGCCTTCAAATGGTCGCCGCCCGGACCATGGCAGCGTTGGCAGTCGATGCCGTTGGGAAGTTCTTCCGGAAAGAGAGGGTCCTTGCCGTGGGCGTCGTCTCCCGGCGGCAATTGCGGGTAGGCGTTGTGGCAGAACATGCAGGCGTAGTCGATCCGCCGGCTGAACCCCTTGTGATCGGGGCGGTCGTAACCGGGGCTCATCCCCCAGTGTCCGCCATCTTCCGAGTACCAGGCGAGCGGTAGCTGATACAGGGCGCCCCAAGGGGTCCGGTGGAGATAGGTCCGGCCTCGATTCCCGGAACCCAGGACGTAGTGGATCTCTTTCTCCACCCGGTTGATGGCCTTCTCCTTCTCGTTCAACTGGTGCCGGCTCAAATAGTAGGAGCCGTTTCTGCGGGTGACCGTGTAGTGCCGGTCGGAGGCCGGATGGTAATAGGTCGCCTCTTGCTGTCCCTCCCCAAGAGTGTTGGTGGAATCAGGCAGTGAAAAGGCGCGCCCCATGCCCGTGGTCTGATGGGAGTCGTAGATCTCTTGATGGCAGGAACTGCAGTCCTCACTCGTTCCTCCCTGGGCATGGATCGGGAGTGGGAGGAGGACCAAGTGGCAGCACCAAACGGCAATGCGGTGGCGAACATCCATGGATGAGGTCGAGTCCGCCCCGGCGGGCTAGAACTCGGACAGGACTTCGTCCAGAGCTTCCAGCGTTCGGTCGATGTCCGAATCGGTGTGGGCCGCCGAGATGGAGCATTGCTTGGTCGCCACCGGGAAGAAGTAGATTCCGCGCTCGATCAGCGCGTGCCGCATGGCCAGGTCCTGATTGAAGTCGTGGTTTCCGGCCAAGTCGTGCCAGTCCACCGGCTCGTGATCCATCAGGTAGAGGCAGAAGGCGGAGCCCTGGCGGGCCACGGTCCCGGTGACTCCCCGGGAACGCAGGATCGACTCGATCCCAGCCTGGCACCGTTGGCCCAGCCGGTCGATGTGCCGGTAGACCTGGCCGTCGCCTTCCAGTAGGCGCTCGATGGTGGCGATGGCGGCACTCACCGAGACGGGATGGCCGTTGTAGGTCCCCGAGACGATGGGCCGCTTGGAGGGATCGGGATGAGCGAAATGTTCCAGTAGCTCCCTCTTTCCTCCCAGGCACGAGAAGGGATAGCCGTTGGCCACCGCCTTGGCGAAATAGACCAGATCGGGCGTCACGCCGCTGATCTCGCTGTAGCCTCCCACCGAGTACCGGAACCCGGTCTTGACCTCGTCGAAGATGAGCACGAACCCGTACTCGTCGGCGAGTTCCCGCAGCCCCTCCAGGTAGCCGGGGACCGGCTTCATGATGCCGATGTTCTGCAGGATGGGCTCGGTCACGAGGGCGGCGACATCGTGGCGCTCGCAGACGTAGCGGACCGAATCCAGGTCGTTGAAGTTGATCACGTGCACCAGTTGGGCGTGAGCGTCGGGGACCCCGGGTCCCAGCGGAATGTAGCGGTACTCCCCGGGGGAAACGCGAGGACCGATCTGATCCAGAGGCGTGAGAACGTTGCAGGCCACGTCGTTGTGGGAGCCGTTGAAGCCGCCCTGCATGACAATGACGTGGTCGCGGCCGGTGGCGGCGCGGGCCAGACGCACGGAGGCCATGGAGGCCTCGGTGCCGGTGTTGAGGAACTCCACCATCTCCACTGCCGGAACGTGGGTGCAGAGCATCTCGGCCAGGCGGCCCTCCAACTCGTTGGTGCCGCTCCCGTAGAGGCTGGCGCCGCCGTCAACGGTCTTTCGGACCGCTTCGTTGACGTAGGGGTCGTTGTGCCCCAGGACGATGGGAGCGAAGGCGGCGTGGTAGTCCAGATAACGATTGCCGTCCACGTCCCAGATATAGGCCCCGCGGCCCTGGGCGAAGGCGAGATCGGGCTCCGCCTTGCGGACGATGGAGACCACCCCGCCGGGAATGTAGCGTTGGTTGAAATCCAGCACCTGAGCGGACTTGGAGCGAATGGCATCGAGTACAGACATGGCGTTACCTTGAATCGTTACCTTTCCATTGATAGCTTCCGGGCACGTTGTTACTTGTGCACGCTACGGGCCGGTCTGTCAAGTGATCCGGCGGGTCGAGACGGAGGATTCGAGCGGCAGGATGTCCCTGGAATCGGCGGTGGCCATCGTCACGGGAGCGGCGGAGGGCATGGGCCGCGCCATTGCCTGGAAGCTCGCAAGCGAGGGCGCTCGGATCGCCATTTGCGATCGCAACCGGGAGGGTCTTGAGGACGCTGTCGGGGAGATGGCGGCGAGCGGGTTCCCGGTCCTGGCCCGGGTCAGCGACGTGAGCGACATCCGGCAGGTGGAGGACTTCATCGCGGCAGTCGCCGGGGAATGGGGCCGGATCCGGATCCTGGTGAACAATGCCGGGATCTCGAAACGGAATCCCATTCTGGAGCCGGGGGACGAGACTTGGCATGAGGTTCTGGCCACGAATCTGACCGGCGTCTATTACTGCACCCACCGGGCGCTTCCCCATTTCCAGGAGGGCGGCCGCATCGTCCACATTTCCTCCATCTCGGGGAAGGTGGGCGCGGCCGAGTACAGTGCCTACTGCGCTTCCAAGCATGGGGTGATCGGCCTGACCCGGGCCCTGGCCCTGGAACTGGCTCCCCGCGGGATCACCGTCAACGCCGTCTGTCCCGGCTGGGTCCGCACGCCCATGGCCCGCAAGGACCTCCAGGAGAGCGCCCGCCTCGAGGGCCTGAGCCTGGAAGCCATGCGTCGACGCATTTTGGACGGGATACCACTGGGGACCATGATCCGTCCCGAGGAGGTGGCCGGTCTGGTGCACTTCCTGGTGTCGCCGTCGGGAGCGGCCATCACGGGACAGGCCGTGGATATCTCGGCCGGGGAGGTGATGTGTTAGGAGGGGGGACTTTCCTGTCCCCCCTCCTCTTCATCCCCCCGGAACCGGGGGATTCAAGCCCTCGCTCCAACACCCACCCCTTTTTCTGTCCGGATTGCGCCGGTCCGCGGCCGGCGGAGGACTTCCAAAAATGATTGGAATCGCTCTTGTCATTTCTTTCCTACTCTTCAGCGGATGGATTTGGGGCTCCACCCCGGAATCGAAACCGCGTTCTTTGGGAGACCTGACCGGTCCCTGGGAACTGGTCGTGGACGATCACCTGATCCAGGAGAAGCAGGGACTGGTCCGCCGCTATCATCCGTTTCGCAAACATGCGGGGAACCCGGTCCTGAAGCCCGACCGTCCCTGGGAAGGGCAGGTGGCCTACCTGCTGGGAACCGTGCTCCCGTTCCCCGATGGCCAGGGTTACCGGATCTGGTACCACACCGCCAATCCTGACGCTGACCCGAAGGAACAGTACCGCAACCTCTACGCCGAGAGCCGGGACGGCGTCCATTGGACCAAGCCGGACCTGGACATCGTCCAGTACCGGGGATCGGGAGCCAACAACATCTTCCTGGACCGGATGCGGGAGAGCCATATCCCGCTGGTGATCCACACTCCCTGGGACCCGGATCCCGAGAAGGAGTACAAGCTGGTCTACTACGACTACGGCCGCACCGACCCCCGTCACCGCGTCAGCGGCTACTACGGAGCCTGGTCCCGGGACGGCATCCATTGGAGCCCGATTCGGCAGGAACCCCTGTTCGCGGACCCCGGAGACGTGGGCAACTTCGTCTGGGATCCCCACCAGGGACGCTACCTGGGATACGCGAAAATCTTCGTGCCCAACGGTGGACACCGGCGGCGGGCCATCGGCCTGACTGCCACCACCGACTTCCTCCAATGGCCCCCGACCCAACTGGTCCTGGCCCCCGACGCCGTGGACGACCGCTGGGTAACCGCCGACCGGCAACACACCGACTTCTACGGCCTCTCCGCCTTTGCCTACGAGTCCATGTACCTGGGTTTTCTCTGGGTGTTCCGGATCGACGACGGGCACAACGACGGGACCATCCATGTGGAGCTGGTGAGCAGCCGCGACGGGATCGAATGGAAACGGGAAGAGGGGGCCCGCCCACCCCTGCTGGAGTTGGGAGCCGCGGACCAATGGGACGACGGCATGTTGCACACTCCGAGTCAGCCGTTGGTCGAGGGGGACACAATCAGGCTCTTCTACGGGGCCTCGGACCAGACCCACGTGAGCCCGGTGGCAGGCGGATGGGGAAACTGCGCCATCGGCTTGGCCACCCTGCGCAAGGATGGGTTCGCGTCCCTGGATGCGGGGGAGGAGGCGGGCTCCTTCACCACTCGCCGGCTGCATCGTCTTGCCGGACCTCTGAGGGTGAACGCCGATGCCCGCGGCGGCTGGGTCAGAGTCGAGTTGCTGGACTCCTCCGGAAACGTCATCCCCGGTTTCGGCAAGGCCCAAAGTGACCCCGTACGGGACGACGGCGTCGACCAGGTCGTCCGCTGGCAGGGACGGGACCGGTGGCCGGCGTCCGCTCGGCCCGCGCAGCTCCGATTCCACCTTCAGAACGCCTCGCTCTTCTCTTTCCGGGCGGCCGGGCCCATGGAGCCGGCGGATCTATCGCCGCTTCTGGACGTCCTGCTCGATTTCGAGGGGGACGTGGACAACTCAATCCGGGACAAGCGGACCGAAGACGGACGACAGGAGGTGCGGCTGCACAATTCGGTTCGGGTGATCCAGGATCGAGAACGCGCCTTCTCCGGCAGCGGTGTGGCGGAGTTCTTTGGGGAGGGGAAGACCCACGACGCCGTTGAGATTCCCGGAACCCGGTATCTGGGCACCCGTTTTACCCTCTCGGCCCGCGTGAAACCGGCCCTGAAAAGGCGCATGCGCCTTTTCAGCAACTATCGCGGGACGGGGGACCCGGCCACGGGAGAGCTCATCTTCGATTTCAATCCCAACGGCGGCGACCTTCGGTTCGTCTGCAACGGTCAGACCGTGCGGTCCCGTTCGGTCTCCATCCTCACCGACCGCTACCATCTCATGGAGGCCACCTATGACGAGGGCCGGGTCCGTCTCTTCCTGGACGGCGTCCAGGTCGGGGAGGGACAGCTCATGCCGGGGACTTCCCACCTCTACTCCGATCGTTCGATCGTTCGCCATCTGACACCTCCCGGCAGGGCTCCGACCGTGGGGCTCTACTTGGCATCCGATCTGAGAGTGGGCCAGGACCTGGAAGGGCGCTTCATCACGCACCGACACGAGGGCGCGAGCGACCCCGGGAATCAGCTCGTCGGCCTGGTGGACGAGGTTCGCGTCAGCCGGAGAATCTCCGGAGCGGTCGGTCCGTCGGAGGCGGAACCGGGCTTTGTCCGCGAAGTGGGGCCGATCCGCCGTTACGGACCAGGAGGAGGCTGGGGAGAGGGAGGATGGGCCCGATCCTTCCAGGCGCCGGACGGCACCATCTATCTTTACGAAAACAAGAAGACTCTGGACGGCGGCAAGACCTACGTGGCTCACGAGGGACCGTCCCTGCAGGAAGTCCTCCGCATTCCGGAGCGGGTCTTTCACGTCCGCAAGGGCCACTTCTTCGCGCTGGACGGGCCAGCTGACTTCCAGTCGCCCGGACTTTATACCGTCCGCTCCTGGCGCTCGCGGGATGACCTGGCGACCCTCCAGGAGGAGGAAGCGGTGATCCGGGTCCCCGGTGGTCCCCCGAGGGCCCGGAAAAACAACGAATGGTATGGGCTCTACTTCTACCGGGACATGCTGGAGATGCCGGACGGGACCCTGATGACCACCATGGAGGGGAACCTGGAGCAGGACAACCTGCCGCCCACCGACCGGCGCAGCTCGTCGGAGACCCACTATCAGCAGCGGACTTTCACCCTGATTTCCAAGGACGAGGGGCGGTCCTGGGACTACTATTCCACCGTTGCCGCACCCAAGCCGGGAGACCCGGTGGGAGAGGGCTTCACCGAGCCGTCCCTCCTGCATCTGGGTGGAGGCAGGCTCCTCTGCGTCATGCGCACCGGCCACTTTACGCCGCTCTACGCCAGTTGGAGCGAGAATTGGGGAAAGACCTGGAGCGAACCCGTCTACACCGGGCTCGACCGGGGTTGTGATCCCACGCTGATCAAGCTTCGCGACGGGAGGGTGCTATTGAGCTACGGGGAAAGGTTCCCGGCCGGCACCCATCTCCAGCCCAGGGAGCGGGGCGCGCTGGTGCGTTTCGCCATCAGCGAAGATGAGGGTAAGACTTGGAAGACCGCCACCGTGGCGGAGAGGATGGGGTCCTCCTACTCCACCGTGATCGAAGTGGAGCCCAACGTCCTCTTCGTCCAGGTGGACGGGTGGTTCTGGAGGGTTACCTTGAATCTCCGAGGGGAATCGGATTGAGGGGGACGAGGGCGCCACAGGATTCCTGGATCAAATGGCCGTTCGTCGTGGAGAATCCCCATTTGCGCATCGAGTTCAATGGAGTTGTAGCCATGCCCATAACACTAACAGTGACCGCCAAGGGTCAGATCACCCTGAGCAAAAGAATGCTCAATCATCTGGGGGTGGGTCCTGGCGACAAGCTCGACATCGATCTGCTACCGGGCGGACGGCTGCAGCTGGCGCGGCAGCGAGGGACCACGGCCGCAAGCGTTTTCGGGATTCTTTCGAGGCGGGGAACGCTACGACTATCCATCGAAGAAATCAACCGAATCGCTGCTTCAGGGTGGGCAGACCAGGAGTGAGACCATGATCAAGGGCGTCCATACCATGTTCTACTCGTCGGAGCCGGAAGCGTTGCGCGCATTCCTTCGCGACAAGCTGGGCTTCGACTCCTATACCGACGTCGGCGGCGGCTGGCTCATCTTCGACCTGCCGGAGGCGGACATGGGCGTGCACCCCACCGACGCTTCGGGCAAGCACGGCAGTCCGGCCGGCACCCACGACATTTCCTTCTACTGCGACGACATCCGGGCCACGGTTCCGGAACTGAAGGGTCGGGGGGTGTTGTTCGACGGCGAAGTGACCGACCAGGGCTTCGGGCTCGTGACGTATTTCAAGATGCCCGGCGGCGTGAGGGTGCAACTCTACCAACCCTACTATCGCAAGGGCGAACGCTGAACCGTCGACATAGTCCGTTCCACCCGCCGCATTCCGGACGATCCGGATCTGCGGACGGCCGGATTTGTTGTACCCGACGGTGCAGCGGGTATAATGGATCGCATCGACCGTTTGTCCAGGTCAGGATCTCCGAGGCGCTCATGTCAAGAACCTTCGTAAATTCTCCCATGGATGTCAGGTTCGTTCTGCTTTTCCTGTTTCTATTTCTGGCCCCGGTTCAGGCCAAAGAGAAGGAACGGGACGACCGGGCCGTTCAACAGGAAGAGCAGCAGGACTACTACAAGAAATGGCTCAAGGAGGACGTCGTCTACATCATCACCGATGAAGAGCTGGACGTGTTCCACGGCCTGTCCACCATGGAGGAGAAGGAGCAGTTCATCGAGCAGTTCTGGCGCCGGCGCGACCCGGACCTGCGGACCGCCATCAACGAGTACAAGGAAGAGCACTACCGGCGGATCGCGTATGCCAACGAGCGCTTTCCCAGCGGAAAGCCGGGCTGGATGACCGATCGGGGCCGGGTCTACATCATCCATGGACCGCCGGATCAGATCACGTCGCGCGCCGGAGGCGGCTTCTACGCCCGGCCCATGCACGAAGGGGGTGGCGTGACCTCGACCTATCCCTTCGAGACCTGGCGCTACCGCTACATCGAGGGTCTTGGCCAGGAGATCGAACTGGAGTTCGTGGACGCTTCTCTGAGCGGAGAGTATCGGCTCAGCCTGGACCACTCCGAGAAGGACGCGCTGCTCTATCTTCCCGGCGGCGGCCTGACCCTGGCGGAGGAGATGGGTCTGGCCGAGAAGAAGGATCGCCCTTTCTTCTCGCCGGGCATGCGGGACAGCTTCCCCTACATGGCCACCCGGGCTCAGGACGACGTGTTCGCGCGTTACGAGCGTTACGTGATGATCAAGGCCCCCAAGGCGATCAAGTACGGCGATCTGAAGGGGCTCGTGGATGTCTCCATCGGCTACGAGTCACTCCCTTTCCGGGTCCGGCGCGACTACTTCAAGCTGGGCGACGATCGTGTGGTGGTTCCGGTGACGGTCGAACTGGACAACGGCGAACTATCGTTCAAGCTGGAAAAAAACCAGAGTTACATGGCCAAGGTGGGTGTCTACGGCGCAGTCACCAGCATGACCAGGGAGGTGGTTGACGAGTTCGACTACGACTTGGTGCAGACCTACGTTCCCGAGGCGTACGCCGCCCAGGCTCAGAAGCAGGGCCGGTCCACTTACCAGAAGATCCTGGTCCTGGACCGGAAGCTGCGATACCGCCTGGACCTGGTGGTCAAGGATCTGACGAGCGGCAAGGTGGGAGTCAGCCGGACCGCGATCGTCCCGCCGGCCTTCGGAGGTGAAGAGCTGAAAGCCAGCTCCATGATCCTCACCGATCTGGTCCGGCAGATGGAGGAGGTTCCTCAGGAAGAGATGTTCATCCTGGGCAACGTGAAGGTGCGTCCGGTGCTGGATCACAGGTTCGCCGCCACGTCGCCTCTGGCCGTCTATCTTCAGGTCTACAACGTCAGCGCCGACCAGGCCACGATGGTTCCTTCCATTCACGCCAGCTACCGAATCTCCAAGGGTAAGGAAGTCCTGATGGAGGAAGTGGACGAGTCGGGTGAGTCGATCCAGTACTTCTCAGGCCAGCGAATGGTCCTGATCAAGCAGCTTCCCATCTCTCAACTGAAGCCGGGCCGGTACCATCTGAACGTGAAGGTCCATGACATGATCAGCGACCAGGAGGTCGGCGCCCGCCAGGTATTCCAGGTGCGCGCACCTTCTGCGGCAGACGGTTTCAACAAGACCGCTTCTCTCCAGTAGTGCGCTCGCAGCCCGTGGAAAAAGTCGTCACGGCATTCGACCGGGTCTGCATCCCGGCGGACTGCGTTGCTCCTCGGTCACATACTCCCGGTACGCTCCCTCAGAGCGCCTTGTCCGGCGGGCGCAGCCCCGGTATCGGTGCTCGCGGGACTTTTTCCACGGGCTGCTTCTCCGGAGGTTCTTCCTGACCGCAACCCCGCCCCCTCCCCGGAGCCGGGTCCGCTACTCCGTCCTGGTCTGGCTCTGCGTGGCGGCCGCCGTCGCCTACGTCCAGCGCAACTACCTCTCGGTAGCCGAGAGCACGATCCGGGTCGACCTGGGCCTGAGCAAGGAGCAGATGGGATGGATCCTGAGCGGCTTCTTCTGGGTCTACGCCGGATTCCAGGTGCCGGCCGGCTGGCTCGGGGATCGTTGGGGCGCCCGCCGGACCCTCCCGTTCTACTCGGTGGTCTGGTCGGTCTGCACCGTGCTGTCGGCGGTGGCGGGAACGGCGTTGGCTCTCTGGCTGGCGGGACCGGGGGGAGCGATCCTGGCCGCGTACCTGTGGTTGCTGGTCCCGCGCATGTTCTCCGGAGCCGCACAGGCGGGGCTCTTCCCCTGTTCCGCGGTCGTGCTGTCGAGATGGATGCCGGTGAACCGGTTGGCCGTTTCGAGCGGCTCTCTCGGCGCCGGGATGCAGATCGGAGCCATCCTCGTCGCCTTCCTGACCGGGATTCTCCTGGAATGGGGGGTCGGCTGGCGGTGGCTCTTCGTCCTCTACGCGCTTCCGGGAGGGATTTGGGCGCTTCTGTTCTATCGCTGGTATCGTGACCGCCCTCAGGACCACGCCTCCGTGACCCCGGGAGAACTGGATCTTCTGCTGTCCGAGTCCAAGGCTGCCCAGGAGCCGAAAGGGGCTGCGGAAGAGGGATCGGGCCCCGGCCGGCCCGTGAAGACGCCCTGGAAGCATCTGGCCGCGAGTCCGGCCATGTGGGCCATCTGCGGGCAGCAGTTTTTCCGGGCCGCCGGGTATATCTTCTACGCCAGTTGGTTTCCCACCTATCTCCAGGAGGCGCGGGGCGTCTCGGTGGCCGAGTCGGGACTGCTGACGAGTGTTCCCTTGATTGCGATTCTGTTCGGAGGACCGCTGGGTGGTATCGTCTCGGATTGGATCTACTCCAGAAGTGGGAATGCGGCAATGGCCCGGAAAGGGATGGCCTTGGGCTGCCTCATGGTCGGAGTCCTGCTCACGGTGGCGGGATGCCTGGTTCACAATCCCCTGCTTGCCGTCTCTCTCATCGGGGTCGGGGGCTTCTTCGGCGCGTTCGTCAGCCCCATCGTCAATTCCCTGACCATCGCCATGGGCGGAAACAACGTGGCGACGATCTTCGGCACGATGAACATGGCGGGGAATCTGGGAGCGGCAACGTTTCCCGTCGTCGTCCCGCTGCTTCTGGGACCGTCGGGTGACAACTGGACTCCGGTCTTGTGGGTGTTCTGTGGCGTCTATGTGGTGGCGGCTCTATTCTGGCTGATGCTCAAACCGCGGGGCACGTTCGTCGGGCAGTCGCTTCTTTCTCGGGTTCCGTCATCGTAGTAGACTGGGCGGCAACCATGCGGGTCAGCCTCAGCAGCCCACGGACTCTAACGCGTTGGGTGACCCTGGGCGTATTGTTCCAGGTCTGCCAGAGTGTCGGGGTGGAAGCCGCCTCCATTCCGAAGCCGCGGCTCCGCATTCCCTATCAAGCGGTCCAGCCGGCCAAGGGGGTGTTTCTGGTCGCCCGGAAGGGGATGCTCGACCCCCGGTTCCGCCAATCGGTGGTTCTGCTCGTGGCCCACGGCCCGGGCGGAACGCTGGGGGTAGTCGTCAACCGGGCTACCGACGTTTCTTTGGAGGATGTCCTGCCCCAGCTCGAGACACCGGGTCGGAAGGCTCGACTCTACTTCGGAGGCCCGGTGGGAATGGATACGCTCATGTTTCTGATTCGGAGCGAGGAACCGCTGGAGCAGACGACGAATGTGATGGGGGACGTCTACTTCGGAGGGGACAGGAACACATTGGAACATCTCCTGGAAGAGGAAAGGGAATCCCACGAACTCCGCCTCTTCGTCGGGCATTCGGGCTGGGCTCCGGGCCAGTTGGATTCAGAACTGAATCGGGGCGACTGGCGTCTTTTTCGGGCCAATGCCTTCACCGTATTCGAGAAGCGCCTGGACAGCATCTGGTCCGACTTCATGGAGCCTCCGAAATCCGAACGGGAAGTTGCGGCCCGGTGAAAAGCTCGGTCTAGGGAGCGAAGAATGGGAAACAAGCTCAGAGATCCATCCTACTCCCGCCGCCAGTGGATGGGGCTGGCCACACTGGGCGGCATAACGGCAGTGTCCGCGGGACCACGACCGGCGATGTCGGAAACACCGGCCGGTCCGCACCGTCTCGCTTTGAGGGCCGGGGAGTTGGAGGCCCAGGTGGTGGACAACCACGACGGGCTGGCCGGCGAAGACCAGAAACGCAGCCGAGCTTCAATTCCCCATGTGGCCGGGGGCTTGGGACGCCTTAGCGTCACAGTCCCCTTTGAGAGGCGCCACAACGGCTACAACGGAGTCTCCCGCTTCAGTTACCGGGGTTCTCCACACCCCTTTCTTCCGGTTGCGTCGGGTCTGAATTGCGAGTTCTTCTTCGACGGCACCGAGGGCACGTTCGAACCCCGCTGGAGGGACCTGGAAAACTTCCAGGCCCAGGCGTCGCGCCTGAAGCGGATTTCAGAACAGGAGGCTTGGCTCCAGATCGACCCGGGCGAGCGTTGGGGCGTCCAGGTGGAGTCCACCTTCCGATTGGTCGAGCCGTGGTTCCTGGACGTGGAGCACGCTTTCATACCCACCCGGCTGGACAAGATCCGGACCCGGTATTTGGGCGTGTTCTGGGCCAGCTACATCCAGGCTCCCCGAAATCCGGGCTACTACGTTTGGGGCCGGAGGTCCAATTTCGAATCGCCGGCGTGGCACGGTATCTTCGACGCCCTGGATCTGCACGAATCGGGAGCGATCCGGGCCGAGCGAGGTCCAGTGGGAGAGGGGTTGCGGGCTCAAGGAAGGCGGCTGCTCTACAGCTTCGGCTCGGTGCGCTACGTCGAACCTCTGATGGCCGGCAAGGTGCACGGCATGTTGTTGGCCTACTTGTTCCGGCCGTCGGAGGAGTTGGAAATCCGACCCGCCTTCAACGCCGGCGGGGGAGGAGTCGGCGGCCCCGCATGGGACTACCAGGCGGTGGTCCCGGACCCGGAGGAAGGACGCCGCTACAGTTTTCAACTGAGAGTCGTCTACAAACCCTTCGAAGCCCTGGAGGAGGCCCTGGACCTCCATCGGGGGTGGCTGGGAGGCTGATTGTCGGCCGGGCCTCGGCAATCACCGGAACCGTAGCGAGTAGAGGTCCGCGTCCTTCATCACGAAACGCAAACGCACCGGTTTCCCCGAGATTCGCGCCAGGGGCTTGGCCGAGGTGGCCCTGGGATGGTTTCGTTCCCACCGCACCGTGTGCTCGATCTCATCGCCCCAGATCAAGGGCGACTCCTCAAGAGCGAATCCGGCCAGGGGCTGTCCGCCGGCGTCCTGGATCTCCAGCCGGATGCTTCCCGCAGCCGAGGTCGCGAAGTTCAGCACCAGGTTCTCTCCCTGAAAGGTCAGCGGCCGGGTGACCAGTTCGCCTCCTTCGTGGCCGGCATGCACCGACATGAATCCGTCCGTCCGGATCACCATCCGCTCCAGATAGTTGGTGGGGAACGTGTAGTGGCGTTGGACGAACAGGGAGATTTCGTCGGGCGCCGTGGCCAGCAGGCCCCAGGCGGGGGTGTTGGAGCGATGGGACCAGTTGCGCATCTCGCGTCCCGGTCGGATGAACGCCTCCAGTTGGCGGTTCCAATGGATCGCGTCCCGGCTGGACATGAAAATGGCGTCGGAGCAACCGCCGGCATGGGCCTGACTGAAAGGGCCCCGCGTCTTCCAGGGGTGGAAACGCCGCGGAAAAGCAAAATAGATGTGGGGCGCCCGGAAATAGGGCCGGGTCGCGTTGGTGTAGAGGTGCTCGGCCGGCGCATCGCCGAACTCGCCCCATTGTCCCGGCGTCCAGTTCCTGAAGTCGGTGGAGGTGGCGATCTTGATGGTCCGTACTCCGAGCTGGAAATCGCGGTAGACGGCGACGTACCGTTCGTTCACCGTGTCCCAGAAGGCCAGATTGGGAGAGTCGAAGGCGCCGTCCGTTATGATGGCCTCCTCTCTCATTTCCTTCCAGTGGATCCCGTCCGGTGAAATGAAGGCGTACAGTTTCCGGCTGTCGGGCCCCACGGCCTTGTAGCGTTCGGAGGCGGGCGCCTGTGGGTTCGAGTCCTTGAAGGGGAGAAAGGCCCCGGTGCCCTTTCCCATCCAGACGATGTTGTTGTCCCTGGATCCTTCGTACTCGTGTAGCCCCAGCGAGGGCCGGGACCAGTGGATCCCGTCTCGACTCTCGGCGTAGCATGCGGTGTAGGGGTGTTCGGGGATCACCTCTTCACCCGGTTCCAGGAGCGACTCCAGGGCATATCCGCCATGGCTACTGCCCCGGTAGTACATTCGGTAGAGGTCGCCGTCCTGGAAGACGACCGCCGTGCTTCCGCTGGTCACTCCCTCCCAGGGCCGGTCGAAGACCAACACCTTTCCGGCGGGCCGCGGGGAGTGGAGTCTGAGTTCCAGCCCCTTCATGGAGTCGACGAGATAGTCGTCGACAAAGAGCTCCAAGCGGGAATCCAGATTCCGGACTTCAGCGGCGGCATTCGGCTTGTGCTTCCCGCCTTCTAGGGCCGGGAGCGAGACCAGGATCAGGACCAGCAACGGGCAAGGGAATCGAGTGCTCAAGGGTGTTTTTCTCCCGCGGGTTCCCCATCGGCTGCGGCGCGGTACAGCTCGAAGCGAGCCCGAACCGGGCCGCCAGGGTGATTTTCGTGAAAGAGGACCGAAACCGTTCCGGTCGGGTCCTCGCTGCGGTACAGCCGAAGCGTAGCGTTCCAGAATCGCGGCGTTTCCTGATATTGAGGCATGCCGGTCTTGCTTTTGTGGCGCTCGGCGTCGGTGCCGATGGGGATGGAGGTGGGATGGAGGTGCACCGTTCCGACCAGGGGCCATCCGGCGGAGACGGACCCATCATTCGCGTCCATCGACTCACCCGGCAGGGCGACCGGCGCGCCGGAAGGGGGGAGGAATCTCAACCGGAAGATTCCGTCTTCGGATCGGATCTCCAAGTCGAAGGGTCCCTTTTCCAGAACGGTCCCCTCAGCGGTTCGAAGGCTTACCGGCAGTCGAACCTTGCCGACGTATGGGGCGCCGCTCTGGGGCAGGGGACCCGCAACCGTTGCGGAAATGACTCCCAGGAGGGCGAGCGCCCGCCATGCCGCGTCAAGCCGAATGGCCAATGGACCTCCCGGTCAGCTGTTGGTACAACGCCTCGCCCGCCTCGCCCGCTTCGCCGACACCGCTGAGGCGCCGGTCCAGGCCTTGGAAGAAATAGGTCAGCCTGCGGTGGTCCAGTCCCATCAGGCCCAGCATGGCGGAGTGGAGATCGTTGACGTGCATCTTGTCCTCCACGGCCACGAAACCCAGATCATCCGTGGCGCCGATGGTCTGACCTCCGCGAACACCGCCTCCCGCCATCCAGGCGCTGAAGCCGAATGGATTGTGGTCGCGCCCCTCCTTGCCCTGCATCACCGGAGTCCGGCCGAACTCGCCCGTGGAGACGACCAGCGTGCTTTCCAGCAGTCCCCGCTGTTTCAGATCTTCCAACAGGGCGGACATGGGCTGGTCCGTCTTCCACGAGTTTTCCATGTGGTTCTTGTCGCACTCGCCGTGAGCGTCCCAGCCGCCGCTGTAGAGATGAACGAAGCGGACGCCCCGCTCCACCATTCGCCTCGCCAGGAGGCACATGCGGCCGAACTTGTGGGTCTTGTCCTGATCCAGGCCGTACATCCGCTTCACATGCTCCGGCTCCCCGGAAAGGTCAATGAGTTCGGGGGCCGCCATCTGCATGCGGAAAGCCAACTCGTAGTTCCGGATTCTGGCCTCCAGGCGGCTGTCTCCGGGCCGGGACTGCAGATGCGACTGGTTCCATCCCTCAATTCTGTCGAGCAGAGTCCGCTGCCGGTTCAGGTCCATCTGGGAAGGGGGGCGCAGGTTCTGGAAGGGCTGGCCGTCCGTGTTGATGAGTGTTCCCTGGTAGATGGCCGGGAGGAATCCGGTGCTGAAATTGGAGGTGCTGGACCGAAAGATGCTGTCGGTCATCACGATGTAGGAGGGCAGGTTGTCCGTTTCGCTCCCCAGGCCGTACAAGATCCAGGAACCCATGCTGGGACTCCCCAATTGCAGGCTTCCCGTATGCAGATAGGTGAGAGCCGGACCGTGGATGAACGACTCGTGGTGACAGGACCGGATGACGGCCATGTCGTCCGCATGCTTCGCGAGCCCTTCGAAGAGATCCGAGATCTCGATGCCGGATCGGCCTCTCTCCTTGAAGGTCCGGCGGCTGGCCATGAGCTTGGATTCGTAGGGATTGATCTGGGCCAGTTCCAGGTCCGCGCGGAAGCTGGAGGGGAGGGGTTGGCCGTCGTAGCGCGCCAGAGCCGGCTTGGGGTCGAAGCTGTCCACCTGGCTCAAGCCGCCCTGCATGAAGAGGAAGATGACGCTCTTGGCCTGGGCCGGAAAGTGGGGTTCTCTGGGGGCCAGGGGAGAGACCCGGCTGTCGTTGGACGCCAGAAGGCGCCCCTCCCGCTCCAACAGACCGCCCAAGGCCAGAGATCCGAAGCCAAAGGAGGACGCTCTTAGAAAATCCCGCCGTGAGCCGACCTGAACAGTTCCCTGGCAAGCGTTGGGAATCACATTTAATTCCTTGAGTAGGCGCTCCTATTGAATCCCTGTGACCGTGGCGACGTCAAGGCAGGAGCGGAGGCATTCTTGTCCCGCGATTCCGAGGCCACGGTCTTCCACATCAATCGACAAAGAGGAATTCATTGAGGTTGAAGACGGCCAGACATAGTTCTGTGAGTCCCTGGGCCAGGCTCCTCTCGATGGTCTTCAGTTCCGGAGGGGTGCCCACGGGCAGCTCTTTCCACTTCTCGCCATCCGCGGACGCCACGGTCTCCAGGGCGTCCCGCGCCTCCCCATCGGTGGGCGCACGCCCCAGGGCGATCCGCCAGGCCCGGTCTACCCATTGGCTCGGTTCGGACCCCCCTTCACGGACCAGACGTCCCGCAAACGCCAGGGCCTGCCGAAATACGGCGTTGTTATTGAGGAGCCAGAGAGATTGGGGCGCCACCGTCGTCACGGCGCGCTCCGGACAGCTGACCGCCGGATCGGGAGTATCGAACTTTTCGAACATGGGGAAGACGAAGTTCCGCCGCGAGAGGATATAAATGCCTCTGCGGCTGTGCTCTGCCGGGTCCGCCGGCACGGTCCACGCCCACTTGAGCCGGAAGCCGGCCAGTTCATCCTCCGACAGGGGCGGCACGAAGGGCCGGCCGTACATCTTGGAGTTCAAAGTGCCGGACACGGCATGGATGCTGTCCCACAAGACCTCGGCCTCGATCCGTCTCCGATTCGCCCGCCAGAGGTAGGCGTTGTCCGGGTCGGCGGCGGCGTTGTGGGGATCGTCGAAACGGCTGGTGAGCCGGTAGGTCGAGGATTGGACGATCAGCCGGTGCATCGCCTTGAGGCTCCAGCCTTGGCGCACAAACTCGGTGGACAGCCAGTCGAGCAACTCCGGATGGGACGGCGGTTGTCCCTGGAGGCCGAAGTCGTTGGAGCTGGACACGATCCCCCGCCCGAAATGCCACTGCCAGAGGCGATTCACCATGACCCGCGCGGTCAGGGGATGGTCGGGACGGGTCAGCCACAGCGCCAGCTGCTTCCGGTGCCGGGGGCCATGGCCTTCGTTGGTGTGGAAGTCGACTCCGTCTCCCAGAATCCGGGGGAGTCCGGCCTCCACGAGCTTTCCGGGGCGGTCCAGATCACCCCGCTCCAGGATCCGGGTCTCGGGGATCAACTCCCCCTGAATGTGCCCCAGGACGGTGGCTGAAGGCGGGTCGTAGAATCCGTCCCATCGGATGTTGTGGGAGGCGTCCTTGACGGGGATCTCCAGCACCTTCTCGGCGATGGCCAGCAGCAGGCGAGTGCTTTCTTTCTTCTCCTCCTGCGTCAGGTGCTCCTTGAGCTTGAAGGCCGAAGGGCTGAAGAAGTCCGCCAAGGCTTCCTGAAGGGGCGCCGCCAGCTTTTTCTCCTCCTCGGAGCGTTCTCCCACCGGTTTGTCGTAGGCCCGTCGCACCTCTGCCGGGAAACGGGCTTTCTGTTCCTCGGTCAAACGCTGCCGGACCTTGGCCTCGAACATCCCGTGGGCCCGGCGCCGTTCGTCCAGGGCGATGGTCCGGGGGTAGTACTCGTTCCGGTGGAACATGCTCATGGCCGTGATCACCGGAAGCGTCACCGGATGGGAGGGGGTGAAGATGGCCTGCATCCGGAAATAGTCTTCCTGGCTGATGGGATCGAACTTGTGGTCGTGGCAGCGGGCGCAGGCCAGAGTCAGGCCCATGAAGGCCGCTCCCGTCATGTCCACCCAATCGGTCAGACGTTCGTAGCGGAGCTTGGGGGCGTCCAGGGTGGACTCGCCGATGGAAGGTCCGAACCCGTAGAGGCTGGTGCCGACGCGGGCTTCCATGTGAGCCACCTTTTCGGGACGAATGGCATAGCTGGTGTCGTAGAGGTCCAGGTTGTCGGGCCACAGCTCGTCCGCCGCGATCTGTTCCTGAATGAAACGGTCGTAGGGTTTGTCTTCGTTGAACGATTTGATCACGTAGTCCCGGTAGCGCCAGGCGTTGGGATAGTACTCGTCCGTCTCGAACCCGCCGCTGTCGGCGTAACGCACCACATCGAGCCAATGCCGGGCCCAGCGCTCGCCATAAGCGGGCGACTCCAGCAATTGATCCACCAGCTTCTCGAACGCCTTGGGGGACTCGTCCCGGAGGAAGGACTCCACTTGATCCGGCGTGGGTGGCAGTCCGATCAGGTCGATGTAGGCTCTGCGGACCAACTCCGGCCGTCTCGCTTCGGGAGCCGGTTTCAGCCCCTGGGCATGGAGCCGGGCCAGCACGAAGTTGTCGATGGGATTGCGAATCCGGTGTGTCGTTTCGAAAACCTGGGGAGGCTCGGGACGAACCGGTGCGCGAAAGGACCACCAAGCGGGACTGCCCGCTTCCGTGCCGGCGGAGTCGGGCCAGGAAGCCCCGGCCTCGATCCAGGCCTTGAGGATTTCCACGTCCTGTTCGGGAAGCCGTTTCTCTCCGGGAGGCATCGCCAGGTCGCCCCTGTGGGCGACGGCCTGGTAGAGCAGGCTTGAGGCGGGCCGGCCCGGGTCCACTGCCGGACCGCGGTTGCCGCCGCGCAGCATGCCCTCCCGGGACCGGAGATCCAGGCCAGAGGCGCGGATGGAGCCGTGGCAGCTCAGGCACTCGTGTTGGAGAATCACCGAGACCCGATCGGCATGGCCGGATCCGGAGGAACTCGGCCACCCCGCGCCCCAGCTGAGGACTGCGACGGCGAGTGCGACCCGGAGGCAGCATGCTGACGTGGCGGAGTGGGTGTGCCAATTGGTCACGGCTTGTTCCGATCGATTGTTTTCGATCTTAGCAGCCGTCGGAGACTCTTGTCATGGACCGGAGTTATCGGCGTCCGCACGAGAATTCCGCGACTCTTCCAAACGCTGCCGGTAGATCTTCTCCGCTTCGGCCAGTTGGCCCAGAACCTCCCTCTGCTGGTGCAGGCTCTCGAAGGAGCCGCCGGCTAGAGAGGTCCGGCGCATCTCCTGGAATTCCTCCAGGAAGTACTCGAGGGCTTCAGGATCGGCGTAGGGCCGTCCTCCCACCGTGAGGTAGACTGGGGTGGTGTGGGCGAACAGTTCGGGGTTGTTGACCACCAATGGATGCTCCGGGCCCCAGACCCGAGCCGCCATCCAGCCGCTGGATGGAACCCGGATCGTCCCCCGATGAGTCAGTGTGGTGCCATCTTGCAGGGGGATCTCCTGCAGGATCTCACTGTTGAAGAGAATCTCCACCTTCTCCATGGGAACCTGGGAATGGATCTCCAATTCCAACTCCACCGGTCCGGGCTCGTCCAGAGCGATCTCGCTTCCAGGAAGCCGGCCCTGGACCCGGAAGTAAAGAAGAGGCCCATTGCTGACGAACGTCTTCCCTTGCTGCAGTGCGCGAACCCAGCCCTCGTATGACAGGTTGTCTCCGGTGTAGGCGTAGACTCGATCCCCGCCCAGGACCTTGTGGCGGCGGACGTTGTTGAAGGTGTCGGTGCCGGCCACGGCGCTCAGGCGCCATCCGCAATCCAACAGCAGGCGATAAAGGGTGTTGGAGCCCTGCGTGTTGGACAATCCCAGGATCTCCATTCCATCCACGGTTCCCAGGGCGGCGTCCACCGAGATCCAGCGTTGACGGCCGGGGGATGGATGGACGTAGAAAACGGCGGCCCCTTCCTTGCGGACCTCCCGGACGGCGGTCGCATTGGACGGGTAGTCGAAGGGAAAGAAACTGGCGGGAAAGCCGTTGTAGGGAGGCTCCAGAAAGCGCTTCAGGTTCAGGACGCCGATGTGCCCGTAGAGGGCGGGGCGGATCTCCTGGCTCCAATAAAGGATATGCCGAGGCGTGCTCAGGGGGTGCGGAGATCCGGTGAAGTGCTGACGGTCATAGAGGACTGCACCCTGCGAGTTGCAGACCAGCAGGTTGGCCACATTCAGGTCCTCCGCCTCGGTCTGAAGGCGGATATCGACGGGATTGATGACTTGGTCCATGGTTTTGTGGACCAGGTTGGGGTGAATGTGGATGTCTCCCGAATACCAGCCGCGGGCGGCGGCGTCGTGGAAGCGCTCCAATCGAAACTCCAGTGCGCGGGGGCCGGAAGGCTGCAGGTCGACGACCCTTTCCTGGGCGCGGAATTCGAATCCCTTTGCGACGCGTATGCGCGTCTCTCCCGCCGGTAGGGCCAGGTTGCTGATTCCGCGCGTGTGAAAGTAGGCGCCCGCCCGGATCGGCGTGTAGCGGAGATAGGTTCCCGACGGAGCCCGTCCCAGACCGTCGGAGCCAACCACCTCCACCCGGGCCGGGATCTGTCGCCCAGCCTCATCCAAGACCTGGATCCGGAGACGACAGGCGGGGCTCCAGGCCAATGGAAGACTCACACGAAGAACCTGGCGGCCGACCCGGAGGTTGAGGTCGAGGCTCTCTCCTTCCTCTCCCCAGACTTGGACGATGACAGGATGGACGTCCCGGGGGGCCAGGCGGACTTGCCGAGGCCGGAAATGCAGCGCCCCCTGCACCGGGTCCAGACTCACGCTCTGGGGGAGTCGGGATTGATTCCGAAGCAGGAGCAACACCCGATTCTCCAGTCCCCGCGTGAACTGCAAACGGGATGGCTGGACCAGTACCACCGGGGGAGCGACGTCGATCTTGAGGAGTTCCGGGGAGGAGAGGTTCCAGAGGGAGACGCTGATCTGGGATCTCACGTCCGCCGACGCGAAAACGTTTTGGTCGCGGTAGACATTTCTCTGGAGGAAGGTGAGAGGCCGGACCTGGCCGTAAACGCTGAAGGCTGCCTCCCGATTCACCTTTTGGTTCAGGATCAGCGCCGAGAAGAACTCGACGAAGAGCCGGTGGCGGGAGTCCCGCATCTGAAGACCGTCGAGGGTGTCTTCGGTCAGGCCGTAAGGATTGAAGAGCGGTCCCCCCGACTGACCCGGAAGGCTGGTCGACAGCAGAACGGCCAGAATGGGGCCCAGTCCCCACGATACTCGATTCAAGCGTTACTCCTCCCCAGCGGGAGCTGCCCCGCCCTCATTCGGGGAAATAGCTCAGGTCCCACTCTCCCAGTTTCCACAATGGGCTGGATTCCAATTGGTGTTCGGGTTGGCCGGCCATGATCCAGGCGGCAATCTCCTCATGGTGCCCCAGCCGGCCCAGCGTCTCGGAGGCCTGGCCGCCGGCAATGGCGGTGTCCCAGAAAGCCAGATGCTCAACTCCCAGGGAGTAGAGCTGGCCGGCCTTGTTCCGGTATTGAGCGGCGTCCAGATTTCGGGGCATCACATTGAGCGCCAGACGGCAATCTCCCCTGCGGGCCAGACGAGTCCAATAGGTGACGTCGGCGGGGTCTTCCCAGGCGGTCTGAAAACTGAACAGGCTGCCGGCCGAGGTGTAGGGGATCAGCGTGTCCACCAGACCCTCCTGAACCCACCGCTCGACGTCAATCCCGTAAAGCAGGTTCTCCTCGCGGGAGCCGAACAGCCAGGCGGTGACCGGGAGAGGTGCGGACGCGCCCTCCTCCTGGGCGGCCTCCGCTAATTCGGCCTTGAGATCCTCCATGAAACCGGTGAGGACCCGGCTTTTGTAGGCCAGCCAGCGGGGATCCGTTTCGGGCAGGCGCCGAGGGTCTATTCCGAACTCCTCCTGGAAGCCCTCCACCAGCGGCCTTTCGTATTCCAGGAATGGGGGCTGGCGGTTGTAGAGAATGGCGATGCCGTCGATGGGATAACCGGTCATCTCCCGGATCAGCGAGAGGACGTAGCGGCGAGTTTCCGGAAAGGCATACGACAGGCCGAGCGAGGGCTGGCCGTCCCGGCCCACGCAGCGCAGTTCGGGGCGCTGGTCGTAGAGTCCGCCGCGATTGAATTCGTCGAACGGCGGAGGCCAGTAGAAGGGCCGCCAGCCGATTCGGTAACAGGCGTGGAACTCCATCCCCAGTTCGTGCACGAAGTCGGCGGCGACGCGGAAGGGATCGATTCCGCGTTCGACGTAATCGTCCCAGGCTTCCCGGGCCAGACGGTCGTAGCGCCTCGGAGGATCCTGGGTCCGGATGCCCCGATGGTCCCAGACCCGCCCGATGCGGGTCAGGTAGTTGCAGATGTCCCCGTGGGCGCCGTCCCAGTACATGCGTGCGAAATCGGTGTGCCGGTAAGGTTCCAGTTGGGCGTGTACGGCAGACTCTTCGGATCGGCCTCCCGGCATTCGGTATCCCCGGTCGCCGTCGAACCAGGAGTCGTTGTAGGCGAACAGCCGGCGATGGGTCGGGTCGGACCGGTCCTGCTCCACGCCTTGGACCTCTTCGCCGGTGAGGGGGACGAGCTTGATGTAGGCGAGCCAGACCTTGCCGCTAACGTTGCCGAAGGCCTGTTCGTCGGGCACTGTGCGCCGGCACGGCTGCCGGAACGACAGGGTCTGGCCCGACAGGTCGGCGGTCTTCCAGAAGACGTCCTGGATTCGGGGGCCCTGTTTCTGATCATCGTCCGGGACGCCCCAGGGGCGCTCGCTGGGGACGGGAAGATAGATGAGCGAGAATGCCGCATCTCCGCTGAGCCGGGCGAAGACCCGTTGAGCCTCATAGGGCCGCCACGCATTGTTGAAGAGGCCGATGTAGACGTCATGCCACCCCTGGACCTCGAGCGGGTAGGTGATCTCCGCCGCCTCGGTCTCCTCACCGGCAAACAGCAGCGTTCCCGCGGCAGTATCGGTCTCGAATTCCAGCATTCGCCAGGCATATCGGCGAGCCGTGCGGCTGAGGGCGCTCGCCGGTTGGCAGCGGTCCAGATCGGCCAGGTAGATGGGATCCCTTTGCCGTAGGAATCGATCGGGTATCGCGTGTGGTGCGGACTCCAAGCTCATGATGGGCTGCGGGACGAACCTGCCGGAGTCGAACAGGTCATTCCGTCAGCGCAGGATTCTATCCGTCCCCGGTCGCCTGGATCAAGGTGTTGCCCAGGTCCGGCAGGTGCAAGAATCGAGACCCGATACGAAATCGCGTCGAGCCCAAAGAATGGACGTTACGAGATAATCGTGACAAATTAATTTAATTTGTCACGATTTTATAAATGACATAAACTGGGAATGTGTAATGGTGGACACCATGTCAAAAAATCCTGTAAAGCGATTCAGAGCGACGATGGCAGACAACGGCAGAATCGTGATTCCTGCTGCACTTCGCAAGCAGCTTGGAGTGGCCGGGCAGAGCCAGGACATCCTCTTCGAGGTTCGGGGCTCGGAGGTGATTCTGACGACGAAGATGCAGGCGCTGAGGCGGGCACAGGAGCGGCTCGCCGGAATCGCCCCGACCGGGGCCAGGCTCGTATCGGAAGAAGTGATCGAGGATCGCCGGGCGGATGCTCGAAGAGAATCCGGAGATGCCCAGGGTGGTTCTTGATGCTTCGGCCATTCTCGCCGTGCTCTTTCGCGAGCCCGGTGCGGAACTGGTCGAGAGGTATTACCTGCACGCGATCGTATCGTCCGTGAACCTCTCGGAAGTCGCCGCGAAACTGTGTGACCGCGGCATGGCGGCGGGTGACGTTGCCGGTTTTCTGTCGGGACTCGATCTGGATGTCCGCGGGTTTGACGAGACGCAAGCGCTCTTGGCGGGATCCCTGCGCGAGGCGACGCGGTCTCAGGGCCTGTCGATAGGAGACAGAGCCTGTCTGGCGCTCGGTATCACCGAAGGTGTCGCTGTCGTCACCACGGACAGGATCTGGTCTGTGATCTCGCACCGGATCGGCGTCAGGGTGATCGTCGTCCGATAGCAGTCGGTTCGTCTCCCGTAAGGCGTGCCCGTTGTGGGTGCCTTCTTTCGTCTTTTGAGGAGGGGCGCTTTCCAATCGCCCATTCCTCCGTTTTCCCGTGTGCTCGCTCGCTGGCGGGTCGTCCGGAATTCAGCGGTTGGAAACCGCCGCTCCCGGACGGCGCGTCTCTTTGAACCGGACAGCACGGCTTGTATAGTGGACGCCGCCAACATGCTCCCTCCCCTTGCACACACCTTCCATCTGGACGAAGGAACCGTCTTTCGTTGGCGCTTCGCGGGGTTGGTCCTGGGGGGCCTGCTCCTGGTGGCCTACTGGCAGGAGTGGGTCGTCTCCCCCTTTCCCTGGGACCTGGGCCTCATCCTGACCTTCCTCTACGGGTACAGCACGTTCCACCGGGCGTTCCAGGACGTGATCTCCCGGCGGATCAGCGCCGACCAGGCGGTGACTCTGGCCGCCCTGGCCGCCCTCTATGTGGGCGAGTATCTCGCTGCCGCCGAGGTGGTCTACATCATGCTGGTGGGCGAGACCCTGGAGGCTTACGCTTCCCAAAGGTTCCACACCGATTTGACGCAGCTTCTCTCGTTGCTGCCCCAGGAGGCCCACCGCTGGGGAGACGACGGCGAGGAGCGGGTGGCTCTGGGAGAACTCCGGCCGGAGGACCGGGTGGTGGTCTATCCGGGCGAGCGGGTCCCGGTGGACGGCGTCATCCTGGAAGGGGACTCGCTCCTGGACGAGAGCTCCATCACGGGAGAATCGGTGCCCCGGGAGCGGTCGGTCCGCGACCAGGTCTACGCCGGCAGCGTCAACCAGACCGCCCGGCTCCTGGTTCGGGCCCGCCAAGTGGGCGAAACCACGGTATTGAACCGGATCGTGGAGCTGGTTCGCCAAGCCCGGGAGAGCAAGGCGCCCATTCAGCGGACCGCGGACCGCTACGCCCAATGGTTCCTGCCCCTGGTGCTGGGAATCGCGGTTCTCTGTTACGTGGTGACGGGGGACTGGATGCGCTCGGTGGCGATCCTGATCGTGGCTTGCCCCTGCGCCATGGTCCTGGCGACGCCGGCGGCCGTGCTGGCCACCATCAGCGCCCTGGCCCGGAAGGGGATCGTAGTTCGGGGCGGGGTCCAGATCGAGGAGCTCTCCAAGATCGACTGCTTCGCCTTCGACAAGACCGGCACCCTCACCCGGGGCCGGCCCGAGCTGGTCCGGGTGATCCCCTTCGGCGAATTTCGGCCCGAAGCGATCCTGGGTTGGGCGGCATCCCTGGAGTTTTTCTCCGAACACCTCCTGGCCAAGGCCATCCGTGAAGCGGCGGAAACCCGGGGTCTCGATGTGTCTCCTGGGGTATCGGTCCAAAGGCATGCGGGTCTCGGCCTGGAAGGGACGGTGGCGTCAAGCGGCGGGAGCGAGGGAACGACCGTCCTGGTGGGAAGCGCCCGTTTCCTGGAGCAGCGGGGAGTGACCCTCACCGAATCGGAACAGGATGCCCTGGATCAAGCCGCATCCGAAGGAGGCATCGCCGTCCTGGTGGGTTGGGAAGGGCAAGCCGCCGGAATCCTCTTCCTGCGGGATCAGCCTCGCGAGGAGGCGGGCCGCGCAGTGGCCGAGTTGCGCCAACTGGGGATCCAGAAAACCCTGCTCTTGACGGGAGACAACGAGAAGGCGGCGCTCCGGGTGGCCCGGGAGGTGTCGATCGCCCAGGTGCACGCCGGGCTGCTCCCGGAAGAGAAGCTGGCCCACCTGGAGGATCTCAAGCTCCACGGCCTTCGGGTGGCCATGGTGGGAGACGGCGTCAACGACTCGCCCTCGCTGGCCGCCGCCCATGTGGGCATCGCCATGGGGGACACGGGGACCGACATCGCAGCCGAAGCTTCGGGCGTGGTGCTGGTCGGCGACGGCGGATTGGATCGCCTGAAGCCGTTGATCCGCATGAGCCGCCGCGCCGTCAAGACCATTCACGACAACATCTTCTGGTTCGGCCTGGTCTTCAATCTGGCCGCGGTCATGGCCGCTTTCTGGGGCTACCTGAGCGCCGTGGGCGCCGCCGTGGTCCACCAGGGGTCCTCGTTCCTGGTCCTCATGAATTCCCTCAAGCTGCTGGACCGCCGGCCGTCAGACTTTCTTCCCCACGGGCTTAGCCACCGGCTTCACCACCTCCAGCACCGGTTCCACCATCTTCAGCACGATCTTCACCATCTCCAGCACGACTTCCTCCACTGGTTGCACCACCGGAATCCGGCCCATTTATTCCGGCATTTTCTCCACTGGTCGGGTCATCGCAAGGCCTCCCTCCTGCGCTGGGCCGGGGCCGCGGCCGTCCTGGCGTACCTGATCTCCGGAGTCCGGATGTTGGCTCCGGAGGAAGTGGGTGTGGTCCAGCGTCTGGGCCGGCTCGTCGAGGGGTCACTGGACCCGGGCCTTCACTACGTGGCTCCGTGGCCCGTGGAGACCCTTCACCGGCTCCGGCCCGCGCAGATCCGCACCGTGGAGCTGGGTTTCCGGATCTCCGACTCGGCTGCGGGGGCCGAAGCCGGACTGGCCGCCTACGAGTGGAATACTCAACATCGCCAGGGACGTTATCTGCGCAGGGAAGACGAGGCGCTCATGCTCACGGGAGACGAATACCTGGTGGAGGTCAATGCGGTGGTTCACTACTCCATTGCCGACTTCCACGAGTACCTCTTCGCCAGCTCGAACCTGGAATCCACCCTGCAGTTCCTGTGCGAGAGCGCGTTGCGCCAGGTCGCGGCCACGATGGAGTTGGATCGGATTCTGGCCTTGGACCGGCGCACCCTCGAGAGCGCGGCGATGGAGATGGTCCGGGCGGAGGCGGACCGATTGGGCCTGGGAGTCCGTGTCCAGGCGTTCCACCTCCAGGACGTGCATCCCGCGCTGGAAGTCGTGGGTGCGTTTCGGGACGTGGCCAGCGCCTCGGAGCAGAAGAGCCGCATGATCAACGAAGCTCATGCCTACGCCAACGAGAGGGTTCCCATTGCGGCGGGCGAAGCCCAGGGCAGGCAGATTCAGGCCCGGGCCTATGCTGTCTCCAGGGTACGGCGTTCCGAGGGTGAGTCCCGCCGCTTCGATCTGCGCTACGGCGCTTATCGCCAGTCTCCCGAGACGACCCGGGTCCGTGTCTACCTGGAGGCTGTCGAGGCAGGTTTGGCGGGAAAAAGGAAGTACATCCTGGACCAGGGCTCGGGACGCCGGAAGCTGCTGCTGTTCCGTAACTCGGTATTCAATTTGAGAGACCTGGAGAAGGCGGTCTCCGCCAGTGGGAGATGACCCGGAGATGCATAACCCAGTTAAGGCGCCCGCGGGCGGTGAGAACACCAAACAGATGATCCGAACCGAAAAGGTGATCCGAAGCAAGGGCTTCTGGATCGTGGTCCTGTTGATTCTGTCCTATCGGAGCCTGTTCCTGGTGAACGAACAGGAGTTGGTCCTGGTCACCCAGTTCGGCCGGCCGGTCGCCCAGTACAAGGATGCGGGGCCCCGTCTCAAATGGTTCTTTCAGGGGTTGACACGTATCGACAAACGTCTGCATCTGTACAACCCGCGGCCCTCCGAGTATCTGACCCGGGACAAGAAGAACCTCTTGGTCGAGACTTACGTGATCTGGCAGGTGGAGGATCCGCTCCAATATCTGAGGACCGTCGGGGATCGCTCCGGCGCCGAGATGCGCCTGCATGACATCGTATGGTCGTCGGTTTCCGCCGATCTTGGCCGGACCGAGCTTTCCGAACTGGTTGCGACAGATCCGGAACAGGTCCGGCTGGAGCCCTTGATGGAGAAGCTCACACGCGAGTGCAATGAGATCTCCCGCCAACGTTACGGAGTTCGGGTCGCGTCCGTGGACGTGAAGCGGATCAATCTGCCCACCCAGAACCGGGAGAGCGTCTATGCCCGGATGCGGGCGGAGCGGGATCGCATCGCCAAGAAATATCGAGCCGAAGGGGAGGAGGAGGCCCGCAAGATCCGGGCCGAGGCGGACCGCCAAGCCGAGGAGTTGCTCTCGGCGGCCTACAAACAGACGGAGATCATCCGGGGCGAGGCGGACGCCGAGGCCACCCGAATCTACGGAAAAGCCTATTCCCGGGACCCCGACTTCTACCAGATGGTGCGGACTCTGCAAGCCTATCAGCGGATCCTGGACGACAAGACCACCGCGGTCCTTTCGGCGGACTCGGAGTTGCTCAAGCTGTTGACCGAGGGGAGGAATGGAAGGTTGGGCCGGTGAGAATCCGGTTGAGGGAAAACATTCTGCTCGTGCTGGCCGTGGTCGTCGCGTTGTTCCTGGCGTCGGGGATCTACTATGTCCCCGCCGATCGGCAGGCGGTGAAGGTGCGGCTGGGCCGGCTACTTCCAGAGCGGATACAACCGGGTCTCCAGTATGCCGCACCCTATCCTCTGGAGGAGGTGGTCCTCTTGAAGACCAACGAAGCCCAGAGGCTCACCATCGGCGGGACCGATCTGGACCGGGCGCTGGGAGTTCGGGTTCTGACGGAGGACAACTCCCTTTTGACCGGGGATCAGAATCTGGTCCAGGTCCGGGCCTCCATCCAGTACTACATCCAGGATCCGGGCCAGTATCTGTTCCGGTCTCAGGATCTTCCCCAGGTCCTGGAAGGCCTTCTCTATCGCTCCCTCTCTCGAGCCGTGGCGGTCCGGGGTGTCGATGACGCGCTTACCACAGGCCGCGTCGAGATTCAGAACCGGGTCCGGGAAGACCTGCAACAGGAGTCGGACCGGTTGGATTTAGGTGTGGCCGTGACTGGCGTGGCCCTGGAAAAGGTCCTTCCACCCCAACAGGTTCGAGACGCGTTCCTGGAGGTTGCCAACGCCAGGGAGGACCGGAACCGGATCGTGCAGGAGGCCAGAGGGTACTCCAGCGAGTTGCTTCCCCGAACCCGGGGCCAAGCCCAGGAAAACCTCCAGCAGGCTCGAATCTACGGCCGCGAGGTGGTGGACCGGGCTCAAGGGGAGTCGCAGCATTTTCTGAGTCTGTGGGGTGAGTACCGGCGCCATCCCACCGTCACCACAGCCCGGCTCTTTCTGGAGGCCATGGAGGAGATCCTGCCCCGCACCCGCAAGGTCATTCTGGACGACGCCGGAAGTCAACATGGCCTGGACCTGGATATCTTCGCACTGGAGGAGTGAGGCGAACCGGCGAGGGGGACCTCCAGGAAGGCGAAGATGGAACCGAGAAGATGGTTTTCCCTGCTGGCAATTCTGGGCTGTTTTTTCTATTTCGCCTACCGCGATGCGCCCATCAGGGAAACAGGAAGGCAAGAGAATCCCGATGATGTCCTGATCGCAATGGTTCAGGCCATGGAGCGTGGTGACGTGCAGGCGCTCAAGGAATGTTTCGGGGGAGACTTGAGGCGGCGCCTGGAGGACCTGTTGGCGCGGGATTCGGCACCATGGCTGTCCGAGTGGCTCAGGAGGCGCGGAAGCGCCGTCAAGGGTCTGGCCATTCTGGAGCAGGAGGAACTGGGGCCGGGTCAGGTCCGGGTCCTGACCGAGACGGTCTACAACGACCGCAATACCCGGCAGACCTTCCTGTTGGAGCGGAAGAGCGGATCCTGGCGGGTGACCCGAAGCGATTTCGAGATGGTCAGCGACTGGGAAAACGATTTTGGGAAGTCGATTCGCGATGTGGAGCGTTAGTGATTCTGGAGAGTCAGCAGTGGGAGCATGGTGTTCCGCCGTCGACTCAATTTGCAGGGTACTGGACTCGATTCGGGATTGCCTATTCTGGTCCCGCCGCGGGGTAGCCGCGTGAGCGGTAGCGATGTGAACCTTTCGTAGCTCGATTAGCACTCGACGTGCGCGATCTTCTCAAGAATCACTTCGGTTTTGACGATTTCCTGCCGCTCCAGGCGGAGATCATCTCGAGCGTCCTGGAGGGGCGGGACACGTTGGTGCTCATGCCCACGGGCGGGGGAAAGTCCCTTTGCTTTCAATTGCCCGCGCTTCAATTCGACGGCGTGACTCTGGTGATCTCTCCGTTGATCGCTCTCATGAAGGACCAGGTGGATGCCTTGAAGTCCAACGGCATCCCGGCGGGCTTCATCAACAGCACCCTCACCCGCGGCGAAATCAGCCGGGTTCAAAACGAAGTCCGGCGGGGCGCCCTCAAGATCCTGTATGTCGCCCCGGAACGGCTGGCGCTGCCCGATTTCAAAGATTTCCTCGAATCTCTAAGAATCAGTCTCGTCGCCGTGGACGAGGCGCATTGCATTTCCGAGTGGGGTCACGACTTCCGTCCGGACTACCGCCGTCTTGGCCGCGTGCGTCGCGAGTTGTCCGGCGTCCCGTTCATTGCGTTGACCGCCAC
Organism: Acidobacteriota bacterium; assembly: GCA_965231825.1. Lineage (GTDB taxonomy): Bacteria > Acidobacteriota > UBA6911 > RPQK01 > JAJDTT01 > JAJDTT01. Next base: position 3,276,402 of record OZ246889.1, read on the forward strand.
AGCGACCGAGCGGGTCCGTCTGGACATCGTGGAGCATCTCGGACTGACCCAACCGCGACGGTTCATTGCCAGCTTCAATCGTGCGAATCTCACCTACACGGTCCGGCCGAAACAGAGGGCCTACGCCGAACTTTCGGATCTGCTGGAGAAGTACGAGGGAGAGTCCGCGATCGTGTATTGCTTCTCGCGCAAGGGGACGGAGGAACTGGCGGCAGGTTTGCTGGAGGATGGTTTCAACGCGCTGCCCTATCATGCGGGGCTCGATCGCGAGGTGCGCCGGAAGACCCAAGACCAGTTCATCAACGACGAGGTGACCATCATCGCCGCCACCATCGCGTTCGGCATGGGCATCGACAAGTCCAACATCCGCCTGGTGGTCCACTACGATCTTCCAAAGTCACTGGAGAACTACTATCAGGAAACCGGCCGGGCTGGGCGCGACGGTCTGCCCAGCGACTGTGTCCTGTTCTTTTCCTTCGGCGACAAGGTGAAACAGGACTACTTCATCGATCAGATCGAGGACGAGATGGAGCGGCGCCGCTCGCGGGACAAGCTGGCGAAGGCGGTCGAGTTCTGTGACTTGCGAACTTGCCGCAGGGCCTATCTCCTGGGCTACTTCGGCGAATCCTGGGAGCAGGACAATTGTGGTGCCTGCGACGCCTGCCTGGCGCCTCGGGAGGAGTTCGATGCCACGGAGATCGCCCAGAAGATCCTGTCGGCGGTGGTGCGCACGGGCCAGCGTTTCGGTAGCGGCCACGTCATCCGCGTGCTCCGGGGATCCCGGGCCAAGCGGGTCCGGGAGTTGGGACACGACAGGCTCAGCGTGCACGGCATCGTGAGCGAGTTTTCGGAGGCCGACCTCAGAGAACTCGCCAACCAGTTGGTCACGAGGGGTCTTCTCTTCAACAATGGGCGCGAATACCCCACACTGGGGATCACGCCGGGCGGTTGGAAGTTCCTGAAACAACGGGAAAAGCTGACACTTGCAAAGCTCCGGAGCCAGGAAGATCTCACGGGTTTCCCGGACCGGGAAACTCGGGAATACGATCGCACCCTTTTCGAGAAACTTCGCGGCCTGCGCGGCCGGATCGCCACGCGGCTGAGCGTGCCGCCTTACGTCGTATTCAGCGATGCGACGCTGCAGCAGATGGCGCACTGGATTCCCCAGAGCCGCGAGACCCTTTCTCGCATTTCCGGAGTGGGCTCGGTGAAGCTGGAACAGTTGGGCGGCGAGTTCCTCGAGGCGATTCGGTCCTACGCCTGTGAACACGGACTGGAGGATCGCACGCCTCCATCCCGGAGCCACGCTCATGGTCGTGGAACCGAGCCTTCAGGAGGAACTGAAGATCCGGCCTACAGCGTCCAGGAAATCCGTCAACAACACGCCCGAGCCTATGAGAAGTGGTCTCGGGAAGAGGACGAGGAACTGGTTGGGAAACATGGCATGGGATCGAACCTTTCGGATCTGGCCGAACATTTCGGGAGACAGCCCAGCGCGATCCGGTCCCGGTTGAAAATGCTCGGTCTCAGCAAGCCCGGAACTCAGGACCGAAGCCCGACTTACGATCAGACCATGCGGCTGTTTCGCCGCGGACTGTCCATCGAGGAGGTGGCGCGGCGGCGCGGCCTGACGCGGCGCACAATCGTCAGCCACTTGGAGTATCTGGCGACGGAGGGCGAGCAAATCGACCTGGAACGGCACCTGCCGCCGGCGGAGAACACGGAGAGGATCGTTGCGGCCTTCCGGGAATTGCGCAGCCTGTACACAGCCCTGAAACCGGTCAAGGAGATTGTTGGAGAGGACTGTTCCTACGAAGAAATCAGGTTGGTCCGGATATACATGCGACAGCGTGGTCCAGGGCCGGCGGTCGAGGAGAGTTCGGAGGAGTCGTCACCGATATCTCATGCCAGGTGATCTCAACCGAAGGTGGGGCAGGTACAGGGTTGAGGGGGCGGGCATCGCCCTATTCGTTAAATCGGTGTGGGTCGAGCGGGCGGTGAGCCGACAGGGGATTCGAACATGAAATCCAAGAAGACACTGTATCTGGCCAATCCGTACGGTTTCTCCCGGCAACTGCAAGAAGGACCTCTGGCCGGTCTGGTGGCCACGCTGGAAGAAATCGGCGCCGAGGTCTGGGAACCATTCGCGCGCAACGGGCAGGTGGACGTTTCGAGTCCAGGGTGGGCCTACCGGATCGGTCAGGCCGATGTCCGAGATGTGAGGGATGCGAACGGTTTCTTCGGGGTGGTCAACGGCTGCCCCCCGGACGAAGGAGTGATGGTGGAGCTGGGGCTGGCCATCGCTTGGCGAAAGCCGGTGTTCCTGTTCCGGGACGACTTTCGCCGCTGCACCGACAGCGAGACTTATCCCCTGAACCTGATGGTGTTCGCGGGCCTGCCGGAGACGGGCTGGGAGGACTACTGGTATGCCTCCATCGACGAAATCGCCGATCCTGAAAAAGCGTTGGTCCGATGGCTGGAGGGAGAAGAACTTCGTCCGTCAGCGGCTCGTTGAGGGGCGATGGCGGCGGCGATCCGGTTCGCGGACCTTCAATTGGCCGCGTCCTGCTCCGGTTGGGACCGAAGAGGGTACCCACAAGGGGCACCCCTGCCAATAAATCTTCGTCCATTTGCACAAGTTTTTGAGAGAAAGGAACTGATCGGCGGTAAGAAAGCCGCCGCTCCTCCGTGGATCAGAAGATCAGCCGGAGGCCCCATTGGACGATTCGCTGGAACGGAGCATTGCCCATTCCTCCGCTGAAGATGGTCTTGTCCAGGAACTGATCCGTACCCGGAGTGACGTATCTCGGGAAGCCCGTCGCATTGACTGTGGTGTTGAACACGGAGCCGTTGCCCACGATGTAGTTGGGGTGGTTGAAGGCGTTCCACAACTCGGCGCGGAACTGCAGCCGCATTCCTTCCCGGCCCGGAATATCCAGATTCCTGAAGATACCCAGGTTCCAGACATTGATCCCGGGTGAAACGAACGTTCCCCGGCCCATGTTGGTCTTTGCTCCGACTCCTCCCCGGATGTATCTCGCTCTTGGGTCGCGAGCGACATATCCGACGACGTTGGCGGGGCCTCCGCACAGCTCCGAACTCGCCGCGATTCCGATATCGGTCCCGTTCCGGCAGACGAAATTCACATCGGTTCCGGTCTGTCCGCGGCCTTGGGGGTTTTCGATGGCGGTATCGCCGGCGGTGTCGAAGTCTCCGTTCAGGTCCCGGCGGGAGATGATGGTGAGAGGTTGCCCGCTCTCCGCCAGGTAGGTTCCGTTGATCTGCCAGCCGCGGGTCAACCCGTTGAGCAATCGATTTCCAAGTTTGCCTCCGGGGACGTTCCAGAGCCAACTGATGGAAAGCTTGTGAGCATGGTGCAGTCCGGAAAGTCCACGGCCGGCGGCGATGTTCAGATGATCGAAGGGCCGCCGGGGATTCATGAAGCTGGTGAACAGGTCGTTCTCGATGTAATCGATGGTCTTGCTCCAGGTGTAGTTGGCGTTGAACGAGAATCCCTTGGAAAACCGCTTCCGGAACAGCAGGGAGCCCCCGTGGTACCAGGACTGGCCATCCGGAGCGAACTCCGTCACCACCCCGGCGAACCCGTAGGGCCACAGCAGCAGGCCCAGGCCAAGCGGAGTCCCGTCCGTGGCAGTGGAGCGCCGTCCCCTCAGGAAATCGCCCAGGGTCGGGGCGCCCCGAAAGTCTTGCGCCAGGGCATCCGATTCGCTGAAGAAGGTGGGCAGGCGAGAGGGATTGGGAAGTCCCGCGCTTTTCCACCGTTGGACTGGCAGGCGAATCGCATGGTTGCCGACGTAGCGGGCTTCGATCAGATAGTCGCCCCACAGTTCGTGTTGCAGGGCCGCAGACCAGGTGTAGGTCTCGGGAGCCTCGTCGTCTCGTACGTACGCTCCGCTGGCGGCCCGTGCGACGTAGGGTTCGGTGAAGGTGGTTGCAGGTAGGCTGGTCAGCAGGCCGCCGCCCGCCAGAAACCCAAGGGTGGAGTGTCGAATGTCGGCGCTCAGGGGATCGCCGCCGGTGCCTACCAGTGCGCACCAACCCGGAGAGGGGCTGATGGCGCAGGCATTGGTTTCTCGATTCTCCGCCTGGATCTGAGCCGGCAACTGCAGCAACGGCAGGTTGCCGAAAATAACGTCGTGGGCGACGCCCACGCCTCGTGCGCCCGACATGGGCTGTATCTAAGGGATGAAAGATCCCAAGGGAGGTGATGGGACCAACCCTAGCCGAACCGCAAGGCGTAGCCGTGAGGTGAAGCTGAAGGAAGCGGAAGGCAAACCCACGACCGCAGGAACACGAACCGGCAGTGAGGCCGGGTGCGGGCGGTGAGCTGGCGAGGAACAGCGAAACCCGAACTCCATCCAGACGCACCAGGTAGAGCCGGGCGGCCCGGGGGGAAAGAGGCAGCACCTTACTCGGGGAGATCTCAAGGGTGAGAGCCCTTGAGAAGTCAGCAGAGGTCGTAGTAGCGAAGAAGCCGGGTAGCGCCGGTGGAGCGAAGGACCGAAGGAGTCGTATCGACCTTAGGGAGGACTCGTCAATGGTGGCGCAAAGAACTCCGAAAACGGGAGACGGTGGGATCCCCGCCGGACCCGGCACGGAAGGCCCAAGGGTGGAACCCGTCAAGCCGGAAGGGCGGAGTGCGAGTTCCGTTGGCGGCGAAGCCCCGGAAAGAACGGACCGGTACGAGTCGCTGATGGAACAGGTGGTCTCGACGGACAACTACGGGGCGGCTCTGGAAGCGGTTCTCCGCAACCGGGGCGCGCCGGGGATGGACGGCATGAAGACCACCGACCTGAAGGGACACCTTCAGAAGCACTGGCCGCGAATCCGGGCCAAGCTGCTGGACGGGACCTACACGGTGACCCCTGTGAGGCGGGTGGAAATCCCGAAACCGAACGGTGGGGTGCGCTGTCTGGGGGTCCCTACGGTGCTGGATCGATTCCTCCAGCAACTGCTGTTGCAGGTGCTGGGGCCGATCTTCGAACCGGGGTTCAGCGAACACAGCTACGGGTTCCGACCGGGACGCAGCGCTCACGAAGCCGTGCGAGCGGCGCGTGATTACGTGGTCCGGCAAGGCCGGGACTGGGTCGTCGATCTGGACATCGAGAAGTTCTTTGACCGGGTGCATCACGACATCTTGATGCAGCGAATCGGGGCCGTCATCCGGGACAAACGGGTGTTGAAACTGATTGGCCGGTACCTGCGTAGCGGGGCTCTGGTGGAAGGCGTGGTAGTGGAAGTCCGAGAGGGGACGCCGCAAGGCGGGCCGCTCTCGCCGCTGCTGGCGAACATCTACCTGGACCCGCTGGACAAGGAACTGGAGAGACGCGGGCACTGCTTCGTGCGCTACGCGGACGACTGTAACGTCTACGTGGGAGGAGCGGCCGCGGCGGATCGGGTGGTTCGGAACCTGCCGAAGTGGATCGCGAAGCATCTGCGGTTGAAGGTGAACGCGAACAAGACCGGAGTGGGCCGGCCCTGGGAGCGGAAGTTCCTGGGATTCCGGATCAACCGGGCGGGGCAGATCGAAGTGTCGCCGACCAGCCTGAAGCGGTTGAAGGGGCGGGTGCGCCAACTCTGGGACGCACGGCAGAACCTCAGCAGCATCGAGTTGCGAGACCAATGGCAACGCTACATCCGTGGCTGGTGGAACTACTACCGGCTAGCGGAAGGGCGACGGCCATGGCCGGCTCTGGAAGGTTGGACCCGACGGCACATCCGCAAATGCTTCTGGTTACGCTGGCATAGTTGGCGAGGGCGCCTCCGGCGACTGCGGTCACTGGGGGTGCGTGAGCCGTTGCTTCGAGTGGCTCATAGCAGTCGGGGCAGCTGGCGAATCGCCCGGCACTCGGCACTGCATACGGCCCTGAGCAACCGCCGGCTTCGCCGCTATGGGTTCCTGGTTCCGTCAGACCTCGGGTGACTCCAACCGCCGGATACTGAAAACGGTACGTCCGGTGGTGTGGGAGGGTGCAGGGGCGAAATCCCCTGCACTCGACCCAATCCCGAAGGGAGGTCTTGTGCGTCCCGAAAAGGTCCCAGGCGAAGCCGATCCGGGGCGCCCAGTTGTTTCGGTCCGCGTGCGGCTTGCGGAAGATGAGTGATTCACCCACGAAGTTCAGGAGTGCCGACTGATGCCGCTGGGGCAGGGAATCGAAGATCCTGGCGCCCAAAAGAGGAGAATCCGGTCTGACGCCGAGTGAGCTCAAGAGCTGCGGCGTGAAGACCTCCTCCCGAATGGATTCGATGTTGGAGAGAGCGTTGAGGTCCTGCAGAGCCGTGTCCCGGGCTACCTGGGTGTATTCGTAGCGGAGTCCCAGATCCAGGGTCAGGTGCGGGTGGACCTGCCAGTTGTCCTGCAAATAACCGAACATCGCCGTCCGGTTCTGGGCGAAGAATCCGGTTCCGACGCCTCGAATGGCCACCACGCTCGGGAAACGGTCGCGGACGAACTCGTCCAGGTCGGCATAGGTGTACTCCGCCCGTCCCCTCGGGAGGAACAGGCTGCCCGCGATGATGTTCCTGTAATCGGCCCCCATCTTTATGGTGTGGGAGCCCAGGCTCCAACTGAAGTTCTCGCTGACCTGGTAGACGTTGTCGGTTCCCCCTTGGGGGAAGGTTCCCCGTGGGCCGATGAACAGGCTGATGTCGTTGACGTTGTAGTTGCCGAAGGTGTCGGTGGGACCGGGGGCAGGCGGCAGGTCCACCGGGAACCCGGACGCGTTCCGGTTGTAGCCGACTCGCAGTTCGTTGATCTTGGTCGGGCCGAGGGTGAAAACGTCGCTGACCGTGACCCGTTGGGTGTCGGTGAAGACGTCACTGTTGAATCGAGCCACGGGAAGCTCGCCGGCGGCGACCTGCCGATTCCGGCTGTAGTGGTACCGGGTGCTGATGCGGTTGCGGTCGGTCTGGTAGTCGCTGCTGATCAGGAAAAGATGCGTTCGATCGAATTGGGGCGCCGACAACGACAGGACCCCCAGTTCGATGGGGACACCCTGGCCGGTGGCTTCGTTGAGAACCGTCGCAGTCGCGGAGGCGGCAGGGGCGGCAGGCACGTGGTCCGCGATGATGCCGACGGTGACGGGGCTGACACCGGTGCCCGGCTCCGCCGCCAGATTGCGCAACGCCGCCAGTCCCGCCCGCGTGGGGCCCAGGATTTGCCCGGGAGAAGTCCCGTCCAATGTGAGGTTCCGGTATTCATAGGCCCCGAAAATGAACCATTTGTCTTTTAGAACCGGACCTCCTGCCTGTCCCCCGAAGCGGTTCCAGTCGTAACGGGGCTTTCGGCCTCCCGGCCGAGTTGCGGCCCGGGTCAAATTGTCCAGGGAGTTGGTATGCCGATTCTGGTTGAACCACCAGGCCCGGCCCTGCCAATCGTTGGTCCCCGACTTGGTCGTGGTGATGAACTGCCCGGCCGTGGAGTGGCCGTACTCGGCGCTGAACTGGTTGGTCAGCAGACTGAATTCCTCGACCGCCTCCTGGATGACGGGGGCCAGGCTGCCGGTGTTCGTCGGATCGTTGTTGTCGACTCCGTCGACGACGAAGTTGTTCTGGCGCGGCCGGTTGCCTCCGATGGACCCTCCTTCTCCCACCACTCCCCCGGACTGGGTTGTGGTGCCCGGGGCATGGATGGCCAGACCGATGGGGTTCCCGCCGCTCCCCACCGGGTCGGCCAGGGGCAGCTCGGTGATTTCCCGGGAACCGAAAGTGCCGCCCGTCAACTGGGAGTCTTCGGTCTGCACCAGATCGGCTCCGGCAGAGACGGTCACGGTCTGGCTGAGCTCGCCCAACTCCAACCGGACTTTGACCTCCGAGACCTGGTTGGCTCGAACCACGATGCCCGGTCGCACGTATTTCTTGAAGCCGGTGAGTTCGACGGTGAGGGTATAGGCGGAAACCAACAGGTTGGGGAAATCATACCCACCGGCGTCGGCGCTGATCTGGGTTCGGGTCTCACCGGTCCGGTCGTTTCTGAGAGTGACCGTAGCTCCGGGAATCACGCCGCCGGTGGGATCCCGGACTTCCCCTCGGACGGTCCCCTGGAATCCCTGGGGGCGCAGTTCGGATCCGCTGAGGACAGCGGTCGCCAACAAGAGAATGCATAATCCGCTTTTTTTCATGGGTGAGGAGATTTTTCTGAATGAGTTGCCGATTGTTTACGGAGCGGCGGTGGGCCGGAATCGACGATCCGAAAATGATCTGCAAGCGTCAGACGCTGGTTTCGGACCTGATCGTGGATCTCGACTTCGAGATCGTACCGGCCCGGACCCAGGTTCCGGACCGGCAAGGGACGGATCAGCACCACTCTCCGGTCCGAATACCAGAAGACGGCCTCGTCTCCTTCGGCCACGACCGCAACGACCGGGGCCCCCTTCCGCAAGATCGTGTATGTGATTCGCAATGACGGCGCCATGACCGACTGGTCCAGGCCGGCGTTGTAGAGCTGCAGATAGGCTCCGACAGGCCCGCCGACGGTGAACGTGTTGTCCGTCGACGGGTGGATCCGGACGTCGCCCAGGACAAACATGCGGCCCGCTTCCGGAGTCCCCCCGACCTGCCGCAGATCGTGGGAAAGGATGAGGGAACTGGCGGCCAGCGTGTCGTCCGGATAGGAAGGAGGATCGACGGGTCGGCGAACGATTCCAGCCTTGCCGCTATTGAGGTCCCTGACCACCAGATCGATCCGGTAGCGTCCCCGGCGGTCGAGGGAAATTTGTTTCTGATAGAGCGACCGCGTTGCCCGGGCCCGGTCCATGTCTCTCGGCTTGTAGGCCGAGACCAGTTCGTCCTCGAACTCTGCAACGACCTGCCGGGAAATGCTGGTGACGATGCCGTAGACGGACACCCTCGCTGTCAGGGATCCGGCGTCCGGTTCGTAGGTCAGGTCCCGGTTGGAGATTTCCAGGGTGAAGGAGGTCAGTGCCTGGTCCCGGTTCAGCTTGAAATGGTCCTGCCGCATTTTGAGCGGGAGGTCTCGATAGTTGACCTGGAGCCGAACCAGCTCCGTCAGCTCTGTCGATTTGATATTCGTAGGGCGTTGGACTCGGCTGTAGGTCTCGTAGCGATCGAACGGCGAGTCTTTGGCGCGCAAGGCGTTGAAGGAAGGTGGAGGCCGATCCGCCTTGCGAGTCAGGCCTCTCCTCTCCGACAAGGTCAGTCCCGCACCGGGGACCTGCCGGAGAACGTCCTTTTCGTCCGGATTCAGGGCCAACCGGTATTCGCCGCCGCCCACCGGATCCACGAACTCAAGCTCAACGTCGTCCCCCATGCCTTCGATGCGGCGGTAGCGCCAGATCTCGAAGGGATGGGTGGACGTGAACCCGCCGCCTTCGTGAACGGGACGCTGGTAGGGGCCCCCAGCGGGGTGGCTCTCGATCCCGTCCGGTGGACCATGCAAGATGTAGATCCGGCCCCGGTCGGTCATCCAACCCGGCTTGCCGCTCCGGAACCACTGGTTGGCGTAGGCGATGCGCCGGTAGTGCTCCTCCTTGTATTCGCAGTTGGCGGTGCTGGGATCCGGGTCGCGCCGCCGCCAGAACTGCTCGATGAACGCCTCCCGCTCCAGGTCCGTGTTCAGGCTCCTGAATATGGTCTTTTCCTCAGGCGTGATGATGTAGGCGACATCCTGGTTGAGCCACTTTTCAAAATGGCCCACTTCCTCGTCGTGGATGGCGCTAACGCTCGTGCGGGGCTTCCTTGGTGGTTGGAAAGACGCCAAAGTGCCGGCAACGGCGTTGGAGAGAAGGAGCAGAGCAATAAAAAGACTAGAGTAACCTGAGCGCCTGCGGTCCATGGGAGCAGTGGAGTTTACTGGCGGGTCACCCAGATGGCTGACGACCAGGCCATCATCTCGTCTGCCTGGATCACTCTCACGTAGTAGTAGCTGGTTCCCGGCTTGGAGTTCTGGTCCAGGTAGGTCACCGTGGCCTCCCGCTGGTGGGGCCGGGTCTGGTAGACGAACTGGTTGTCCTTGACCACGTCGATCTGGCGGATGGGTCCGGTCCCGATGGCCTTGATTTCCAGCTTCGGGGTTTCGGAGAGAGTGGTTTCGTCCCCCATGAAGGCATCGCCGATACGGAAGTCGATGACGATGTTGTCGGTGGAGGCCAGGGTATGGCGCTGTTTCAGGCCCTGGAAGATCCCTTCCCGCGTGAACTCCGTGGCCCAGACCCCCGCGTACGACATGTGGGTGGATTCATGGTCGGAGCTGCCAATGACGCCGATGCGGTGGCCGCGGGCCAGGGCGTCCCACAACATGTGGGGTCCTTCGGGCCGGTTCCCCAAGGGCCCCCGGCTCTCTTCGGGAAGTGCGTCCGAATGTTCGTAGGAGCGTCGAAAGCCCTGGTACATCTCCAGCACCGGCTGGCTGACCGGATCATGCCATTTCCAGCTCACCCGCGGTCCCAGGGGAGAGTGGGGGATGGAGATTCCGTCCGTCCCCTTGAGCCTTTCCCACAGGCCCAGGGGAATGTTGTCCGAAGGGATGCCCACGTCGCCGGGGATCAGCTCGCCCCGCCGCTCGGGCCAGATCAGGTTGCGGTGCCCCCCCGGATATTCCATGCTCCGCTCGTATCCGAACAGGGACACGAAACGGCCCGGGAAAAGGTACATGTCCGCCACCTTCTGGGTTCGCCACCAGCCATACTCGCCCAGCGCGTCCTCCTTCCCGACTTTCCTCTCCCCGCTCGCCACCATGTTGTAGGTCTGGTTGTGGTCCGTGGTGGCCATGAAATCCAGTTCCGCCCCGTCCAGCGCGTAACGGTACTGACCCGAGATGGAGAGGTCGGTCCAGCCGTGGCCCACGATGTCGGTGTGGCGGTGCAGGTCGCCGTAATAGAGGCGATAGGTCTTGCCTCCCACCGTGGTCTCGTAGAGCTTGTTGGGCGTGGGCGAGTAACTCGTCTCGGGCGCCGGAGCCGGTACGGGCCGCAGATCGCCCGCCTCTCCGGCGGCCGGCGGAGCGGCCAAGCGCGAGGACCAGAGGTCCCACTGTCCCAGGCGCCGGTTTCCGCCCGCGCGGTAGTCGGTGGAGTAGAGCACCCAGACGCTTCCGTCCGGGTGCGCGGCCGCGGGAAACTCCTGAGTCAGACGCCCGCTGCTGAAGGCCAGTTCCTGCGGCCTGGACCACTGCTCTCCGTTGAAATGGATGGCGTACACGTTCCAGACCTCGTCCGGGTACATGCGGCTGGTCCACTGGCGGAAGATGAGCCAGAGGTTTCCCTTCCGGCCCATCAGTAGCCGCGGCTGTTCCTGGAAGTTCAGCGGCAAATCGAGGAAGCGGCTTCCCGGATCCTGTCCCATCCGGTGCCAGCTCCCCTGGCTGCGGCAACGAATCCGGATCTTGCGGTCGGAATGGAGCAGGGTGGCCGCGAAATTGCTTTCCTGGGCGTAGTCCTTGCCCCACTCGGGCCCCGATTCTTCCCAGGCGACCCAGAGCCGGTCCCGGGCATCGAAGACGACCGATGCGTTGGCTTCGTAATAGCGGGTGGCCGAGACCGGCTCCACTCTTCCCAGTTGGCCGCGAGGTCCGATGGTTCTCAGATAGATGTCGTAGTCGCCGTTCCGGTAGGTGTCCCAGACGATGGCGGCCCCGCCCGAGGAGTCGACGGCCACAGCCGGGTGCCAGTCGGTCCCGGGATGCTCGGTGACCCGGATCTCGTCCGGCAGCCGGCCGAAATCGGCGATGGAGAGAGCGTAGATGTCGGAGTTTTCCTCCCTCAACCCCTGCCAGACCAGCCAGTTCCTCCCCCGTGCGTCGGAAACGGCCACCGGGTTGATGTCGTTGCCCGGATGCCGGGTCAACTGGATGGGATCCTCCAGAGACGGCTTCAGTTGACGGGCCCAGAGGTCGAACTGGTCTTCGGCAAGCTGGTTGTAGATGAGCCAGAGGCTCTCGCCGGGACCCTTGGTGATCAGGACTGTCCCGTAGATGGGGTTGCCGGCCGCCGAGGGGATTCGGCGAGGCGGACCCCAGCCGTTCCGGCCCAGGGTGCTGGTGTAGAGGTGATCGGCCCCGTTCCGGTATTGGATCCAGGCCGCGTGAAGGCGGCCGTCCGGACCGGCGACGATGGAAGGGTAGTCTTCTTCGCCGGGCGAGCGGGACACCGGGAGGGCCGCGGGGGATCTCTCCACCGATGCGGCGCCATTCAGAAACGACAGGGGCTCCGTGTCCGGAAGCTGGTCCAAGTCGACCTGGAAATCTCCCTGGACCGTGTTCACGTCCATGCGAGCTCCAGGAAGCGAGTCCAGTTGCAGCCAGACGCCCACGGGACGGGTGAGCTTGAAGCCATAGCGGGGCCGTGAGTTCCCGAGTCCCTTGACGGTCCAACTCGTATCCACGTCGGGGCGCTTGGTCCGGACCCTCCAGGCGATCTTCGGTTCCTGGACCACCTCGGACCCCTCCTCGTTGAAGTTCCAACCCTGGATCCGGTGGAAATCGCCCCGGTTCAGGTGGGCGATTCCGTTCCAGTCCCGGAGTTCCGCGTCCATCAGGCCGAGTGAGACCTTCACCGTGAGGGGCAACTGCGACGGTTCGAAGGCGGACGCTGGAGATGAGGCCTGTGCCGGCCTTCCCGCGGACGGGAGCCACTCGGATCCGAAACGGATCATGGCGGCCACCGCCAGAGCCGGAATGAGCACAGCCGAGAGCCGTCGAGTCATGGGGGGTTCGCGGGAACGAGGCTATTCGGTTGCCGCAGCAGGTGTCAAGGCGGCGCCATGCTCAATATTGTTTAATCGGGATGGTTCGGAGACCGTCGGCCCATGGTTTTAATCGTGTAGTCTTTACTCACGATTCATGGATGACGCCACACAGTCGTTTCATTGACAGGGCCTAAACCAGTCAGTAGGTTCCACTGGAGGGAACATGAGCGTCGAATTGATCAGTGTCCTCGTGGCGATGGCGGCGATTGGCGTCGCTTTGGCGAGACTGATCCTCACAACCAACCGGGGTCTGCGTCAGGATTTGGCCCGAATGGAGAAGCGTCTGGATGGCAGGATCGACGCCTTGGATGGGAGGATCGACACACTGGAATCTCGAATCGATGAGTTTCAGGCCCGGATAGACCGTCAGCTTGCCGCGCTCCGCGAGCGCATGGCGCATTTGGAAGGGCTCCTGAAGGGACTCCGAGAAGCCATCATCCGACGGTCAATCGCAAGTTAGCGAGAACAGGAGTAGGACCGGCAGAAGAGACGAAGTCAATGCGGGTTCGAGTCTGTTTCCCGGTTCTCCTTTTGTTGTTGCCGATTTCCACCCATGGGGCGGTGCAGTCGCAGCCCGACCCTGAATTCAATCGGGATATCCTTCCCATATTCCAGCGCGAGTGCGTTGGTTGCCACAGTTCGGCCCTGAAGATGGGCGGATTGGTCCTGGAGAGCTATCAGGACTTGATGAAGGGGGGGAGAACAGGGAACCTCTCTGGTCCCGGGTCACGCCGATCAAAGCCTCCTGGTGAGGATGCTGGAGGGAACGGCTGAGCCCCAAATGCCGCTCAACGGCGAGTTGCCGGCCGAACAGATCCAACTGGTGCGAGCCTGGATCGACGCCAGCGCCCGCCCCCCGGTGACCCTGGAAACGGCCGCCGAGGCCGTCCCCATCCCGGACATTCCTCCCCAAGTTGAAGTCGAACCTCCGCTCGCGGCCCTGGGTTTCCATCCCGGGGGGAAGTTGTTGGCGCGGGGCGGGTTCCGGAAGGTCGATCTTCTGGACTTGGCGGCGAATCGGACGATCCGAAGTCTTGAGGGTCCCCAAGACCTGGTTCGGAGTCTCAGTTTCAGCCCTGACGGAAAGCTGCTGGCGGCGGGCGGAGGAGCTCCAGCGCAGCAGGGTGAGATTCGCGTTTGGAGTCTGGATGGGTTTGGGCTCCAGGCCGAGTTGAAAGGTCATTCAGACTGTGTCTATGCGTTGGATTTCAGTCCCGACAGCCGAATTCTGGCCAGCTCCAGCTATGATCGCCGGATCCGGCTGTGGGACGTCCGGACCGGAGCCGGACTCGGCGCGTTGGAGGAGCACAGCGGACCCGTCTATTCCATCGCCTTCCTGCCTTCGGGAAACGAACTGGTATCCGCTTCGGCGGACGGCACGGTGAAAGTCTGGGATATCGCCTCGCGTCGTCGCCTCGTCACCCTGACCGGAGCCGGAGGTCCCCTGTACAGCGTGGCCGTCCATCCGGAAGGTGGACAGTTTGCGACTGCGGGGGGCGACGGGACCATCCGAGTCTGGGTCCGGAAGGGGGACGAGTGGCAGGTGAAACGCTCCGTTGTGGCGCATCGGAGCGGGACTGAGCACATCGTCTACTCCAGGGATGGCCGGAGGATCGTGACCGGAGGAACCGATCGGGTGGTCAAGATCTGGGATTCGAACCCCCTGTCGCGTGTCGGAGCGTGGGACCCGGAGCCCGACTCCATCCTGGCTCTGGCCCTGTCCGGCGACGGACGCCTCGCTCTGGGCCGATATGACGGAGCCTTGAAACTCGTGGCCAACGCTGTGGAATAGCCGGACATCATGGCCGCTCTTTTAGCGACGTATGAAGCCGGCAGCCGGACGTGGGCGCCGGCCGGAGTGACCTGACTGTGGGCATTGATTTTTCGGCGTTCGGACGGCGGCTGTTGGGCGACTCGGGGACCTGGTCGCTGATGGACGACCTCGGCGGAATCGCTGCGTCCGGCGGCTCGATCATGAATCTTGGCGGAGGCAATCCCAGCCTCGTCCCGGCCGCCGTCGACCGGTTTCGCCGCCGCATGCACGCGTTGCTGGAGCGCGAGGGAGCGTTCGGGCAGGCGATCGGCTTCTACGGCGGGCCGGAGGGAGACCGGGATTTCGCCCGCGCGCTGGCCCGATTCCTGCGGAGAGAGGTCGGCTGGGAGATCAGTGAGCGCAACATTGCCCTGACCAACGGGAGCCAGTCCGCCTTCCTGCCCCTGTTCAATCTCCTGGCTGGCCCGATGGAGGCCGGCCGGCCGGCGCGCCGAATCCTGCTGCCGTTGGCGCCGGAGTACATCGGCTACGCGGACCTGGGCCTCACGCCCGGTCTCTTGACCGCATGCCGTTCGACCATCCATGAACTGGACGACAAGCTCTTCAAATACGGGGTGGACTTCGAAGAAGTGGACGGTGTCGAGGACATCGGAGCGATTTGCGTGTCCCGTCCGTCCAACCCGACCGGCAACGTGGTCACCGACGTGGAAGTCGATCGTCTCCGCGCCGCCGCCCGTTCCCGCGGTGTGCCCCTCATCCTGGATACCGCCTACGGATCGCCGTTCCCGGGCATCGTCTTCGGTCGGGAGACCCCCGTGTGGGACGAGCGGATGGTGGTCTGCATGAGTCTGTCGAAACTCGGACTTCCCGGATTGCGCACCGGCATCGTGATTGCGAGCGAGGATATCGTCGCGGCGTTGGCCGCCGCCACGGCCATCTTCTGCCTGTCTCCGGGGCGGCTCGGACCCGCCCTCGCCACCGATCTCATCGAGAGCGGCGAGGTGTTGGCTCTCGTCCGGGAGGTCATCCGTCCCCACTACGCGGAACGCGCGGAGCGCGCCGTGAACCGGCTCCGCACCGGGCTGGAGGATTACCCCATCCGGATCCACAAACCGGAGGGCGCATTCTTCCTCTGGCTCTGGATGCCCGGTCTTCCCATGACCAACGCCGCGCTCTACAAACGGCTCAAAGCCCGTAGTGTCATCGTCGTGTCGGGCCACTACTTCTTTCCGGGGCTCGAGGAAGACGACTGGCGGCACAAACGGGAATGTATCCGCATCAGCTATGCGGATGATTGGGACCGGATCGAACGCGGTCTCGACATCATCGTGGAGGAGGTGCGGCGGGCATACGACGGATCGCAGCCGGTCTCCCCATGAAGCTCTTCGGCCCCGTGATCCACTCGCTATGGCAATCATTCTGACGCCGGGAACCATACTCTGTTATCCTTCTGCCGAGCAGATAAGGTTTCCATCATGGCTGATCAGATTTTCGACATGCCCGAGTTTCGCCCTCCAAAAATCAATTGGAGGTACGTTCGACTCGGTTTACTGGTTTTTTGCGTGGTGGTTCTGGCCTTTGGGACCGTGTATCAGGTGCAGCCGGAAGAGGTCGGAGTCGTCCTCTTCTTCGGGCAGCACGTTCGCACCGCCCAGCCGGGACTTCGCTTCAAGCTCCCCTTTGTGGAAGACGTTCTGAAGGTCCCGGTGCAGCGCCAGCTCAAGCAGGAATTCGGGTTTCGGACCACTCAGCCGGAGATCCGGACGCGCTATGCTTCCAAGCGGTTCCTGGACGAGTCGTTGATGCTCACCGGGGATCTGAACGTGGCGGTGGTGGAGTGGATCGTCCAGTACCGGATCACCGATCCCTTCCTTTTCCTCTTCAAGGTCCGGAACGTTCAAGAGACGTTTCGTGACATGAACGAAGCGGTGATGCGCGAGGTGGTGGGGGATCGGACCGTCACCGAGGTCCTGACCGTTGGCCGCCAGGAAATCGAGGACAGTGCGGAACAAAAGCTCCAGGAACTCTGCAGGCAGTATGAGACCGGCATCACCGTGGACCAGGTCGTCTTGCAGAACGTGAACCCGCCCGATCCCGTCAAGCCGTCGTGGGACGAAGTGAACCAGGCCCAACAACAGATGGACCGCCTCATCAACGAGGCTCGCGCCGAGTACAACAAGGTGATCCCTCGGGCCAAGGGTGAAGCGGAACAGGCCGTTCTGCAGGCTCAGGGTTATGCCCTCGAGCGCGTCAACGAGGCCAAGGGGGATGCCTCCCGCTTCAAGTCTTTGCACGATGCCTACCGCCGGGCGCCCGAGGTCACCCGGCGGCGAATGTACCTGGAGACCATGCAGAAGATCCTGCCTCGTTCGGGTCGCAAACTGTTTCTGGACGAGGATGCCGACGGCGTCGTTCCGTTGCTGCCCATGGAGTCGTTGGAGAAGATGATCACGGGTCGTTCACAAGCGGAGGGATCGGGCCAATGAAGCGCCGACATCTGTATTTGATCCTGGGTGCGGCCATCCTGGCCCTGGTATTTGACGGCACCTACGTCACGAACGAAGCTCAGCAGGTCATCATCACCCAGTTGGGAAGGCCGGTCGGGGAGCCCGTCACCGATCCGGGGCTTCACTTGAAACTTCCCTTCATCCAGAAGGCCAACTATTTCGACAAGCGTTTTCTGGAGTGGGACGGCGACGCGGACCAGATGCCGACCAAGGACAAGCGATTCATCTGGGTGGACACCTACGCCAGGTGGCGCATCAGCGATCCTCTCCGGTTCCTGGAGAGGATGCGGGACGAACCCAGGGCCCAGTCCCGGCTGGACGACATTCTGGACGGCGAGACACGCAATGCCATCGCTCGCCACGACTTGGTGGAGGTGGTCCGAACCAGCAACCGGCAGGCCCAGGAACCCCAGGAGTCAGCCGAGGAGGAGACCTCGGTCCTTGAGAACATCGAGACCGGGCGCCAGGCAATTACCCGGGCAATCCTGAAGACGGCCACTCCCAAGGTGGCCGACTTCGGGATCGAGCTCATCGATCTTCAGCTCAAGCGGATCAACTATGTGGAAGAGGTTCGGAAGGACGTCTTCGCCCGCATGATCGCCGAGCGCAACCGAATCGCGGAGCGGTATCGCTCGGAGGGTCAGGGCCAGGCCGCCCGGATCCGGGGCGAGCGGGAGAGAGAACTGCAGCGGATTCAGTCGGAAGCGTACAAGACCGCTCAGGAGACCCGGGGCAGGGCGGACGGAGAGGCCACTCAGATCTACGCCGAAGCGTACAACCGGGACGCCTCCTTCTACGCCTTCATGAAGAGCATGGAAACCTACGAGCGGGGCGTCGACACCAAGACGACCCTGATCCTCACCACCAAGGGCGAATTGCTCAGGCACCTGCAACGCTCCCAATAGGCGGAACCCAAACCCGCTCTAATCATCGAATCGCCAAGCCGGAACCGGCTTTCCCGAGGAGTGGACCTCTTCGAGATAGGCTCCGGATTGGGGGGCCGGGCCCAACTGGCGGACGATCTCACCGTACTCCAGAATCCGGGTCACCATGACGTTGTGCCAGCGCCCATCCCGCAGTCTCAGATTCACGGCCATGGGATGATCCACGTTCCAGGTGGAGCCTCCGGGAGGAATGCCGAATTCGCTCCGGCAGTCGCGGGCGATGATGGGCGTCTCCAGTCCCGTCCGGTCCGCGCGCAGCGGCCACAGTGCCAGAGTTTCGCGCAACCAACCGCCGCCTCGGGGATTTCCCTGGCGGTCCCGAGGGAGGCGGTAGGTATGGGGCCAGGGGTGCATGTGGACCTGATAAATGTTGGACGCCACGTAGAGACTGCCGTCGGTGGCCTGGTTCAGGCAGATAGGTGTGCTGCCGACGATCCCACGGACGTAGATGATCTTTTCCCAACTCTTGCCCTGATCCCGGGAACGCCAGATGCGCACGTCGTTGTAATCCGGCTCCTTGCCGCCCCGCACGCAGAAGAGAAGGGAACCGTCCATGTCGCGCACCACGCTGGGTTCGAAGGAGTTGTCCCCTCCGGTCACGGGAATAATCTCTGCCGCGTCCCATCGTCCGTTGCGATACTTCCAGCGCACCAGTACCGCTCCGGTGGGTTCCGGTGCCACGGTGCCGGAGGGAGTTAGAGGCGCTCCCACCATCCCCAGGATCAGGTCGTCTCCGTCGAGGATGGCCGGACTCAGGCCACGGTTCGTGACCCGCCAGCCGGAAAGGAGCTCGGTGTCCCCCACCTTGCGAGTCTCCGTCACCCGGAATGCCTCGCCGTCGAACGCGTATTGTTGAACCTCGAAATACTTGTGCTGCTCGTCCCCTCCGAAGGGTTCGACTCCCCGAGGATTTTCGAAGTGCCAGACCTCGTCCCCGGACGGATGGGACTCGGCGGCCGGCCAACCGATGGCGCTGGCGACGCCGAACCCGGTCCCTCCCCCTTGGTACGCGGATCCGTCCGTCCGCCTTGCCCCCAGGGGAATGAACCCGCCCTGGACCGGATACTTGACCATGACGGCCGGCCTTCCGGGGGGTTGGGAGTTGGGGTTGGGTTCGACGTGATTTCGCGAGAGGACGACGGCCCGGGACGCCCGGACGTCCGAGAGATCGTCGAACAGGACCCCGTCGGTGCCGATCTCGAAATCGACTCCGGGACCGTATTCGCGGCGAATGCCGCAAAAAAGAACTGCCTGGCGGGGACCGACTTGATAGGCCGAACCCAAACCGTAACGCCAAGTGGCATTGTCAGGCTCGGTTGGCGGCACCTTTATGTCCGGACCGCCCCGAGTGATGCCGATGATGCCGGCCGCCGACACCGGACCGGCCGCCATCATTGCAGACCAGAGACATACCAGAACCACCATTCTTCTGATCATTGCCGTCCTTCCTCTCCGGTCGAAAATATGGCTACCGTTGCGAGGTCTCACTCCGGCCCAGATCCGCCCAGTGAATGCCGGCACTCCCGTGGTCGTATCTCCGGTAGTGATCCGCCAGGACGTCGAAACCGAAGTCGTTTTCGTAGTCCCGCCAGACCGAGTGACTGTGGTTGCTTACGTTTTGTGTGTTGTCGTATTCGATAAGAAAAGTGGGGGCCTGGATGCGGTAGTAGTTGCCCCTGGCTTCCCGGTTCCCGGTGGTCCTGCCGCCGATGGGAACGGCCTTGGGTTTGGGCCGGCCAATGCGCCCCGCCCAGGCGAAGTAGAGCTGGTCCCGGGGTGTCTCTCGAGCGGTCTTCATGCGTTGGGCCGCCACTTCATGGGGCATGTTGCCGGCGTATTCACCGATGAGTTCCATCAGGCTCTCATATTGAGCCTGAGTCATCTTCGACGCCGGGAGGCCCTGGAGAGCGCCCTCGATTTCGGCCCGGCGATCCGCCAAAGTCAGGATGTCCTCGGGCGCCACTTCCTGGTAGATGGCCTGCCCCTGCTGCTCCGAGTCCAGGCTCTTGAGCAGGGCGACCGCCATATCCTCCTCCCGTTCCAACACTCTCATCCCCTTGTGGGCTCCCTGGGCCACTTCGTGGGGATTGGCTCCGAAGAAGGTGGGACTGGATGAGATGAGCTTGCCGTCTTGGATGGTGTAGTGCAGAGAGAGATGGTGTCCCTCCACGCGCCAGCCCCAGTTTCCCTTGTCCCCGGGGGTTCCGAAGATGGAGAAATGGAACCTTTCGGCGTCCCGGTGCCCGGTGTGATCGTCCTCGATGGCGCGGATGATCTCTTCCATGCTCATGACCCGGGTCGCCTTGGCGAACCCGCTACGGCTCAATCCCGAAGCCAGCAGGCCGCTGGCCAGGTGTTTCTGCATGGGGTTCATCTGTCCGAAGGTGATGCCGTTGCGGACGTAGCCGTAGACCCGGGTGAATCCCCCTTCGGGAAAGTAATGCCAGTCCCCCCGGTGGTCGGCCTCGAACGGGAAGAGCGTGTAGGACCGCTGGACCCGGTCCAGGGACTGGGACAGGACCTGGGCGGCATCGCGCATGAGCGCTTCGGTCGTCGGAGTCCCGTGGTTGGCTACCAGAGCGGCACCGGAAAAGAGCAGAGCCGCCAACCAGAATCGCAAGTGTTTTCTCATGTTTTTCCTCTCTCTGGGATCAGACGAATCGGACCCGGATAGTACTCGCCAAGTCTACCAGAGTCCCGTTCCCGCGACCGGCGTCAACGGCGGAGCCGTCGATGAACGTAACTTGCCAGACTTCCAGTCAGCAGATTTGCCGCCAAGGCGAAAGGGCCGATCCAGATGAAGCTGACCGGGTCGTAACCGGTTTCCGGATCGAATCCGAAGATGGGTCCGGAGTAGGCCACCAGGACGGCAGTCACGATGCCGGTCACGGTCCCGCAGACGACTCCCAGGGGCGTCGCGAAGGGAATGAACAAGGCGAAAATGAAGAGAGCGAACAGGGGCGTCGAGAGCAGCCCCGAGGTCTTCTGGCCCACCGCCCAGATGTTTCCCGGCACGTTGTCTATCTGGGACCCGATCACCACCACGATCGTACCGATGGAGAACGCCATGATCTTGGCCAAGCGGATCCGGGCGCGCCGGCTGGCCGGCAATTTCCCGAAACGGTGCAGAAAATCGCGGCTGACCACGGCGGTAATGGAGTTGACCCCCGAGTCGACGCTGGACATGGCGGCGGCGAAGATCGCCGACACTACGAGCCCCGAGATGCCGGGAGGCAGCACGTAGGCAATGAAATAGGGAAAGACGTTGTCGGCCCCCTGGCCGACGTTGATGCTGGAGGGAAGCGTCTGAGCCGCCTGCTGCACGTACCCCAGGAGAGCGAGCCCCGTGATCCAGAGAGTGAGGACGACGGCGAGACCTGCAAGGATATTGGCGATCATGGAGCGCCGAGCGGCCTTCAGGCTCCCCGTGGCCATATATCTCTGGATATGGGTCTGGTCGGAGGCGGCTCCACAGATTCCCTCGAGGGCAACGTAGATTACCGATCCGAATACGGTGACCCGAACCGCCGGGTCGAAGCTGAACCACGGCTGGTGGTCCCAATGGGGCTGCCAGGAGGTTGGGATCCAGGTGACGCCGTCCAGTTGATAGGTGACGATCCCGATCACCAGCCACGCTCCCCCCAGCATGAGGGTCAATTGGAGGGTGTCCGTGATGACAACGGTTCGCAGCCCTCCGAGCGACGTATAGAGCACGGCGACGAATCCCGTGACCAGGATGACGATTGGAACCCACGATTCGTCCAGGCCCATCATGACGATCATGGCCCGGGCCGACAGGTAGACGAGAAGCGACATCCAGATCAGGCGCGAAAAGAGGAATATGACGGCGCCCAGGAGCCGGATCTTCAATCCCAGTCTCTCTTCCAAGTATTCGTAGGCGCTGGTGACGCGCCGGCGCATGTAGAGAGGAAGGAAGACGTATCCAATGACCAGGTAGAGGATGGGATAGACCATGAAGTTGTTGAACATGGCGCCCGGCCCCTTGCCGATGGCCTCGCCGGGGACCGCCAGGTAGGAGATGGTGCTCAGACCGGTGGCGAAGATGGAGAATCCCACCAGGACGGCATTCATGCGTCCGCTGCCGGTGAAATACTCGTTGAGGCTCTTCTGGCGCCGTCCGTAGAAATAACCCAAGGCAATGGTGCCCAGCGCGTAGAGCGCAATGATCGTCCAGTCTACGGCTGCCAGTCCCTCCCCTGGATTATTCAAGGAGGTCCTCCTGCTCTCCGGTGCGGACCTCGGGAGCGGCGGCTTTCTTGCCGCCGGACGGAGCGGCGACTTTCTTGTCGCCGGACAGGAGCGGCGACTTTCTTGTCGCCGTCTTCGGTTGCAGTATTCCGGGAGCGATCCCGCAGGCTGAGACCGATGCCGCCGGCGGCGGAGGTCAGAAAGGCGCCGAGGATGACAGGTTCCAGAACCGGATCCGGAATCTCCATGCCGGTCCCTTCCTTGATTAGAAAGCCGATGTAGTTGTGGGGCAGGTTGACATCACCAAGCGATCGCCGGACCTGCCAGTGCCAGTCGGTGCAAACGCAGTATCCCCACCCCCGCCAGTAGCCGAGTCCGAACCAGGAAACAGCGGTCAGGACCAGTGCTCCCAGGCTCAAACGCCGGGTCCGGGACCAGATCCAACCCAGAACCACCAGCAGGATCCAGAGGGAGTGGAAGAGGAGAAAAAAGGCGTCCAAGAGTCGAAGGAAGCTCATCGATTCCTTCCATCTGCAACGCCTCCCCTTCTGCTCGCCAACTTCAACCAGCCGTCGCCGAACGATACTGTGCGAGACATCCGGCCGCAAATTGTCTCCCGCGCCGCTGCCGGTTTCCACATCTTCCCGGCCGCCCGGAAACATCCTCTTGCCTCTTTTCTCTTTCCTGTTTTCTCTTTCCTCATTTCCTGATCCCCGCCTTGATTCCGCTTCGGGAAATATGACAAGATTCGCGCCCGAATATGGACGCATTGAAGTGTGATCTTCTGATCGTGGGCGGCGGCGCAGCTGGGCTCAGGGCGGCGGTGGCGGCGGTTGAGGTCCAGCCGGACCTGGACATCGTCGTGGTTTCCAAGGTCTATCCCATGCGCAGCCATACGGTGTCGGCCGAGGGCGGCACGGCGGCCGTGCTGCGGGAGTACGACAGCCACGATCTGCACTGTTTCGACACCATCCGGGGGAGCGACTATCTGGCGGACCAGGACGCCGTCGAGCTGTTCGTCGATACGGCTCCCGACGAAGTTCTGCAGTTGGAGCACTGGGGATGTCCGTGGAGCCGGGACCGGGACGGCCGTATCAGCGTTCGGGCCTTCGGGGGCATGAGCGTCAAGCGAACCGTCTTCGCCTCGGACAAGACCGGCTTCCACATGCTCCACAGCCTCTTCCAGCACTCGCTGCGGTATGCCCGGATCCGCCGCTACGACGAGTGGTTCGTCACCTCACTCCTGGTGGACGACGGTAAATGCGTGGGCGTGACCGGCCTGGATCTGGCCACCGGACGGATTCAACCGATCCTGGCCAAATCCGTCATGCTCTGCACGGGCGGAGGCGGCCGGATCTTCCCCTTCACCACCAACGGCAACATTAAGAACGGAGACGGGATGGCCATGGCCTACCGGGCCGGGGCGCCGTTGAAGGACATGGAGTTCGTCCAGTACCATCCCACGGGCCTGCCCGGGACCGGAATCCTGATCACGGAGGCCTCGCGGGGCGAAGGCGGGTATCTCTTCAACCGCGAGGGCGAAAGGTTTCTGGAGCGCTATATCCCCGGCAAGATGGAGCTGGGACCCCGGGACATCCTCTCCCGCGCCATCATCTCCGAACGTCAGGCGGGCCGGGCCTTCGAAGACCGGCACGGCGAATATGTCCACCTCGATCTCACCCATCTGGGTGAGAAGGTTATCAACGAGAAGCTTCCCTTCGTCCGGGAGCTGGCGTCCAAGTACGTCGGGATCGATCCGGTCTATCAGCCCATTCCGGTCCGGCCGGTGGTGCACTACATGATGGGAGGCGTGAGTACCGCGAACGACGGGAGCACTCCCTTGGAGGGCCTCTACGCGGCTGGGGAAGTCGCCTGCGTGACCATCAACGGCGCCAATCGCCTGGGGTCCAACTCCCTGACCGAATGCCTGGTCTTCGGTGGATTCGCCGGCGAGGCGGCCGCCCGCCACGCTGTCTCCAACGAGTTGGTCGATCCGAGCCGGATCCAGGAGGCAGCCCTCAGGGAGGAGCAGCGGATCGAGCAGGGATTTCTCCATCGGGAAGACGGGACAGAACGCATCAGCGGTCTGCGGGGCGAGATGCAAGCCGCCATGGAAAGGGGATGTGGAGTCTTTCGCACCCGTGAGAGTCTGCTGGAGACCACCAGAGAACTGGCGGCGCTGAGAGAACGCTTCGCCGACGTGCGCATCGACGACCGGGGCAAGGTCTTCAACACCGATCTGGTGGCGGCGCTGGAACTGGATTTCATGCTGGACGTGGCGCGCTGCATCGCCGGCGCCGCACTGACCCGCGAGGAGTCACGCGGGGCCCAGGCCCGGGTCGACTTTCCCGAGCGCAACGACGAACGGTTCCTGCACCACCAGATGTCCCTCATTTCCGAGGAGGGTCCACGATTGGAGACCCAGCCGGTGACCATCACCCGTTGGGCTCCCGAGGAGCGGAAATATTGAGCCAGGAGCGAGATTCCGGCATGAAGACCATCGACATCACCGTCACCCGGTACGATCCGGAAAACAAACCCGCACCCTACGACCAGACCTACACCATCCCCTATGACGACGAGATGGTGGTCCTGGACGGCCTCAACTACATCAAGGACCATGTCGACGGAAGCCTGAGCTACCGCTGGTCCTGCCGCATGGGGGTTTGCGGGAGCTGCGGCATGATGGTCAACGGGGAGCCCAAGCTGACCTGCGCCGTCTTCCTGAAGGACTATCCGCAGGGAGTGCGGGTGGGTCCGCTGGACCATTTCCCGGTGGTCCGGGATCTGGTCATCGAGATGGATGATTTCATGGACAAGCTCCGGGCGGTGAAGCCCTGGATGATTCGTGAGCAGGAAAAGCCGGTCCAGGAGGGGGAGTATCTCCAGTCCCCCGAGGAACTGCAGCTCTTTCGGCAGTTCAGCATGTGCATCAACTGCGCCCTTTGCTACGCGGCCTGTCCGGTCTATGCGGCGGACAAGACGTTCATCGGACCTGCCGCCATCGCCTTGGCGCACCGGTATGACATGGATTCCAGGGAGGAGGGCCAGGACCAGCGGGCGGAGGTCATCGGAAGCCACGAGGGGATCTGGGAATGCTCCTTCGTCGGCGAGTGCTCGGTGGTGTGTCCCAAGCATGT
The DNA here is from genome assembly GCA_965231825.1 of Acidobacteriota bacterium. Lineage (GTDB taxonomy): Bacteria > Acidobacteriota > UBA6911 > RPQK01 > JAJDTT01 > JAJDTT01. The sequence goes on from OZ246889.1 coordinate 3,301,699, forward strand.
GGACCCGGCGGCGGCGATCCAGCGTTCCAAAGTGCAGTTGACGAAGGACCATATCCTTGGGTTGCTCTGGCCCTGGGGGAAATCGTGAGCGTCACTTCCGCACAACGTCCGCCTCGATATCGGCCCCAGCGGCCGTCCCTCTGGTGGCTGAGCAACGGCCGATATTTTCTGTTCATGGTCCGGGAGTTGTCAGCGGTGTTCGTGGCGCTCTACGCGCTCAGTTATCTGGTGGGCCTGTATCGGCTGTCGCAAGGGAAGGACAGCTATGAGGCCTACCTGGCCATGCTCCAGCACCCGGCCGTCCTCGTATTCCTGGGAGTCGCTCTGGTTTTCTGCCTGTTGCACACGGTGACCTGGTTCCACCTGACCCCCATCGTGATGGTGGTTCGGATGGGGCGGAAGGTGATCCCGGCCAAGGTGGTGCTGGCGGCAAACTATCTGGTCTGGATCCTGCTTTCCGGGGTCCTCTGGTACTTGGTGGTGAACTGAGATGGGTGTCCGGCTCAAGACGACCGACCCCATCTGGTGGGGACTCTTTTCGGCGGGCGGCACGGTCGCGGCCTTCCTGGTCCCGGTCCACATCGTGGTGACCGGTTTGGGCATCGGCTTGGGCTGGATTCCCCTGGAGACACTCTCCTACGAGCGGGTCGGGGAACTCCTGGAAAACCCGCTGGTCCGGCTCTACCTTCTGGTTCTCATTTCCTTGCCTCTCTTCCACTCCGCGCACCGTCTCCGGCACATCCTGCTCGACCTGGGAGGCGGAGCCCTCAGAACGCCCATCTCTATTCTCTGCTACGGCGGCGCCATTGCCGGAACAGCCGCCACCGTCTGGCTGCTGGTTTAGGGAGCGGCGACTTTCTTGTCGCCGGGAGCGGCGTCTTTCAGGCGCCGATTAGGGGGGGTAGGGGGGACGGAGTCCCCACTCCGCGTAGCGTCTTCCAACCGGGCGAAATGAAGAATGGGGGGCAAGAATGTCCCTCCTCAAGAAGAGCCGGCGGCAAGAAAACCGCCTGTCCCAGTGGGCGACAAGAAAGCCGCCCCTCCCAGCCGGCGACAAGAAAGTCGCCGCTCCAGGCGTCGCTCCTATCGAAACGAAACCTTATTCCCGAAAAATCCGTCTATTTATCAGGATGTTTGCCAAGGCCGGTGAACGAAATGAGGAACACCAAATTCGGGGCGGGTAAAAACATGCATGGAACTGTTCATGGAGGCACGGATCCCCTTTGGCGCCGGAAGACGAAATCAAACCCTTGGGAACGGGATGAGGTCCTGGGAGCGGAGCCGGCTGGCAACAGGGGAAACCACGGCGACGACACCATCTACGCCTACCTGAAGGAGATGGGTTCGATACCCTTGCTTACGGCCCGCCGGGAGATCGAGGTCGCCCGCCAGTTGGCCCGGGGCCGGGAGCGGATCGCCGATTCTATGTACCGCTGCCCCATCGCCGTCGGAGAGCTGCTGGTCTGGGGACAACGGCTACAGGTCGGCGAGATGCGGATTCGCGAGATTGCCCGTCTGAATTCCGATGCTACCTCGGGAGTCGAGCCTGTGGAATGGTTCCGGACCCAACTGGGGGCCATTGCCCGTCTGGACAAGCAGGCCCGACGGCTCTGGGGTCGATGGCGACAGGTGGTTCAGGATGGAGAGCCCGGCTTCCGGGAACTCCTGGGGTTGGCCCGTGTTCGTAGCGCGATCGCCCGGCGAATTCGTCAGCTCGGTCTGAAACAGGAAGCACGAGACCGGTTGCTCAAATCGCTCAAGACCTCGCTGGAACCGCTCTTGGATCTGCTGAAGAAGCGCGAGAGTCTCCGGCGGAGTCAGACGGAACCGGACCACTCCAGGTACCGGAAGGTTTGCAGCGAGCTGGAGGAATGGGAGCAATCCCGGTGCGTGACTCGGGAGCAGGTGCGCCGAACCTTCGGCCGCATCTGCGAAGCGGAGCGCCGGGCCGAGGACGCCAAACAGGAACTGGTGCAGTCGAACCTGCGGTTGGTGGTGTCCGTGGCCAAGAAATACCGGGGGCGCGGGTTGGCCTTCCTGGATCTGATTCAGGAGGGGAACATCGGTCTGATGAAGGCGGTCGACCGCTTCAATCACCGTCTGGGATACAAGTTCTCCACTTACGCCCACTGGTGGATCCGGCAGGCGATCCAGCGGTCCATCTCCGAGAAGGGCAGAACCATTCGACTACCCGTCCACATCTCCGAGGTCGTCTACAAATCCGTCCGCACGGCTCGTGAGTGGACGCGGATCTATGGACGCCAACCGAGTACGGAAGAACTCGCCGGAGTCGTGGGACTGCCGCCGGAGCGGGTCCAGCTCATCCTGGATATCGCACGAAAGCCGGTTTCCCTGGAAGCTCCAATCGGACAGGACGAGGAAGGCCGGCTACAGGACATCCTCGGGGACTGCAACAGCGAGTCTCCGTCCGAAGAATTTCTGCGCCAGAGCGTGGCGGATGAGACCACGGGCATCCTCTCGAACCTGGACTCCCGGGAGGAACGGGTGCTCCGCCTGAGGTTCGGCGTCGGGGAAGACAGGGAGCATACCCTGGAGCAGATCGGCCGCGTTTTTTCCCTGACGCGGGAGCGAATCCGGCAGATCGAGGCCACGGCTCTCCGAAAGTTGCGTCGGGCATGTGCCGGCCGGCGCTCAGTCCAGGCTGGGGCACCGTAAGTCCCGCCGCAACCATCCGGCGGAGTTACTCGATGGTCACCAGGATGGGCGGGGAGGCGTAGTCGACCGACTCTTCCAAGATTCCCAGGCCCCTCATTTTTTCGGTTCGCTCGCTACGGTGCCGCGTGATGACGTAGATGGGGACGGTCATGGGCTCCAGCGATTTTTCCGCCAGAAGGCTCAAGGTGCGGGAGTGTTCGCCCTTGCTGATGACCAGCCCCGCATTGGTGGACCGCCCGTCTACGAACAGCCCGGGCGGACGATTCTTCACTTCGATGCCCACCTCGTGGGAGAAATCCTCGGGACACTCGATTCGGACGTGGAGGCGGCCCTGGGTTCCACGCCGCAGGACCAGATGCTCCGGTTCCACCAGGGGCCGGATGGTTGGGGGAGGGACCAGGGAGACCAGGTTCAGCCCGCTGTCCGGGTCCACCGCGGCATGGATTCTTTCCACTCCACCAATGCTGGCCCGCCCTTGGATCCTGAGCTTGTGACCAAGTGGCGCCGGAGGCGCTGAAGAGTCCGCGGTGAAGATCAGGGTCGTCTGAAATTCGTCCCGGCGAATGGTCCCCGCCTCGGCGCGGATGCCGGGTGGAAGATCCAGAGCTTCGATCCGGATTTCGTCCCGGAAGCCGTCGACCCGCAGGGCAGACACCACCAGAGGGACGCTCCCACCCCGAGGGACGTTGGGGCTCCGGGCGCCGGCTCCCCTCAGGTCCCGCTGCTGCATGAAGCCGTCGTCCAGATAGAGCCGGAAATCGGGCCGGGCCGGCCGGACTGTGAGTCGGTACGTATGGTGGGAACCTCCCGAGCCGTGCAGGTCCCGCACCCGAACCAGGTATTCTCCGTCCGCCGGGGGTTCGAACAGGAGATAGGAGTCCTTCCCGTAGACGGGACCGCCGTCGTCGTTTCGATAGAAGAGAGTCAGGGTGGACGATGCTCCCGGGGCCGGAGCCTCGGGGCGGAGGATTTCCACCTTGCGGGCGTTGTAGTTCTTGGGGTGGTTCTGGGGACTGGTGCCCAACCAGGCCAGGCGCTGCCCCAAAAGGCCCTGGGCCAGGGAGAAGTCGTCCGAGTGGCGGAGTCCCTCTTCCAAACGGACCAGTTCCCGCTCGCTCAGAAGGACAAAATCACCTCCTCGAAACGCCATTCCGCTGGCCAGGTCGAACCGCTGCAATTGCAGGGAACGGGAGGCGAGGGGTTCCAGGTGGCTTCCTTCGAAGACGGTCCGGAGCCGGGCACGGGGCAGGGAATTGCCCTGCAGGTCCAGCACTTCGATATACGAGTCTAAGGGAGAATCGAGCCGTTGAGCGGCGACCTCCAAGGCCAGAGTTCGACCGCGGCGAGCCGGAAAGCGGAAGACATCGGCGTCCTGGGTCGAATCGATCCGGCCGTTGACCGTGATGGGAACGGAGATCGGCTGAGCCGTCTCCGCGGCGTCGTTTTCCTCCAGTTCCAAAGCCTCATCATGGCGTCCCACGGCGATCCGCACCGGATTGAGGGCCGGACCCCGGGATGTGCGAATCGTCAGGTCCCGAAAGCCGCCCTCTCGCGGGGGGCGATCCCCGCGGAGCCGGATCTTGGTCTGATCTCCCAGATTGAAGCCTTCCAACCGCGCTTCCACCTCTTCGCCCCGACGCACACCCGCGGGGAAGAGGTGGGTGACATAGGGAACTGCGCCAACGGTGAGGCGGTAGAAGCGCCGCGAGCCGCCTCCTCCGGCGAAATCGGTGACCCGGACCGTGTAGCGGCCTGATCGGGGCAGCCGTAATCCCAGCATGGCGTCGAGGTTTCGTGGAGAGGCGTTGTTGCTGGTGGCCAGGACGCGTCCCTCGGGTCCCATGAGGGTCAGGGCCCCGTCCAGCCGGGAACCCAAGGGGTGGGCCTGGAGTTGGAGCACAAGTTCCTCGTTCTGGCGCCCCTCAAACTGGAAATAGTCCTCCTCGCCCCCTTTGGCGATGGCGCCGTTCACCGTCACCGGAAGAGCCACCAGTTGGGCTCCGGCGACCGTCCCGTTGCCGGCGGACTCCCGGGTCTCGGGAAATCGCCCGACGGCAAAGGGCATCCAGTTGCTGGCTCCGTGCCGGGTCTTGACCCGGAATCCGTAGATGGCGGGAGGTGTTTCCTCGTGAACGTCGACTTCCACACGCAACCGCTCCAGCGGGGTCTGGAACCGGCCGTTGGGACTGTCCCATTTCTCCCGGACGCTGGCCGTTACCCCCGGGGCATTAAAAATGAGACTGTCAGCCTCTTTGAGGTGCAATCCCTCCAAAACGACTTCAACTCCGGACCCGGCCTGAGCCCCGGTGGGATTGGCCAGGTAGACCACCGGCGCGGAAGGGTAGTAGGTCGTGGCCAAGCCCCAGGAAAGGGAGCCGAGCACGACCAGGATCAGAATTCCGGGTTTCGAGCGCATCAGTGGTTGAAGAGGAACTCCTTGCTCATCATCAAGCCCGCCCAGAAATCTTCCAGGAGTTCCCGGCGCAGGGGTTGCGGGGACGAGGCCGCGCCTCCATCCGGGCGAAGAAGCCCCACGATTTCCGCCTCCTCCGCCGGGGAAGGCGGCCGGGAGAGAGAGTTCCAGAAGATCCGGCGGACGATCTCCCGATCCGGAAGACCCTCGTCGAGCATCTGCTGGAGGCGACCCTCCCGGGAGCGGAGCTTTGCGCTCAGGAGCTCGCCATTGAGCAGGTGCAGAACCTGGGGAACCGTGGAGCTCCGGACCCGCTCCGAGTGGGCGTTGATCTCTCTGGCAGGACGTCCGAAAAGGGTCAGGGCATAGGAACGCACTCTCGAGTCAGGCAGTTGAAGGGCCCGCACGCCTTCAGGATGCCCGGCGAAGCTCTCGGGCACTCCGAGAACTTGGGAGACGACGTCCAGCAGGACCTCGGCGGGGAGTCTCCGGATCAGATAGTGGGAGTGATACTTCCGGTCGTGGCTGTTGCCCAGGGGCCGGGAACTCCGCTGGTAGGCGGCCGAATTCATTATGGATCGGATCAGAGACTTGAGGTCGAATCCGGCTCGCACCAACTCGCGGCCCAGCGCCTCCAGGAGGCGGGGGTTGGAAGCCGCGTTGGTCTCCCGCATGTCGTCGGCGGGGTGGACCAGGCCGCGCCCCATGAAGTGATGCCAGACGCGGTTCACGACAGCGCGGACGAAGTAACGGTTCTCTCCCGAGGTGAGCCACTGGGCGAGAGGCAGCCGCCGGTCTCTCCCCGGACGGTCCCGAATCGTCTCCACCGACTCCAGAGGGCGGGGCGGCAGGGGCCGGCCCAGTCGCGGATGGATCACCTCGCCGCGGCCGGCGGTGAATATGGTGGTCTCCTTCAATGAGTTGGGATTGTCGGCAAACCCGTAACCCACGTCGTTCTTGCGGCCGACCCGGGAGAAGAAGCTGGAGAGGTGGTAGTAGTCGTCCTGGGTCCATTTGTCCAGGGGATGGTTGTGGCAACGGGCGCAATTGACGGAGATCCCCATGAAGGTGAGGGTCATGTTCTCCGCCAGGAGGGTGGGCTCGTCGTGAAGCAGGTAGTAGTTGGCCGCGCCGTTGGTCAGATTGCTTCCGGAAGCGGTGATGATCTCGCTGACGAAGCGGTCCCAGGGCTTGTTCTCGGCGACCGCCTGCCGGATCCAATCGTGAAAGGTTCGGGTCGCGGCCGGTGTGAGCTTGGAGCTGGAGACCAGGAGGAGGTCCGACCACTTGTAGGCCCAGAGATCCGCGAACTCGGGCCGCTCCAGCAACGCGTCCACGAGGCGGCTTCGTTTTCGGGGGTCCGGATCGGCCGCGAACCGTCTGGCTTCTTCTCCGCTGGGCAGGATTCCCGTCGCGTCCAGGTAGGCCCGCCGCAGGAATTCCGAATCGGTGCAAAGATCCGACGGGGGAATCCGCATCTGTTGCAGCTTTTCCAAGACCAGGTCGTCGATGAAATTGTGGCGGTCCGCTTTGCGGAAAACCTCCAACGGAAGCTCGCCGGGAAAGGGAACGGCGATTCTCGCCGAGGCGATGTGGTCCAGGTACCAGACCGACAGGTTGGCCTCCCCGTGACCCGAGGTCTCCACCATTCCATCCGCTCCGACCTTGGCCACGGAGGCGTCGCTGCTTGCGTACTTGCCCCAGCGAGTGACGTCCTCAGTCCGCCCGTCGGAGTAGAAAGCCCGGACCACCAGCCGGTGCCGGTCCCTGGGCCGCAACGTCGCCTGTGACGGGTAGACCTCCAGCCGCTCGATCCTGGGGTCATCGGGAGCAGGACCAGTGGCGCCGCCCGCGATCCAGTCGGCCAGGATTCGATAGTCGAGGGAGTCGGTTTCCAGCAGCTTTCCTCCGCCATGGGAGACGGCCAGGGTGGGTTTGAGCAGAATCAGGCTCCGAGACGGATCCTGGCGGGAGATCCTGCGGCCGCCGGCCTCCCGGGTCAGGGCCCGGTGATCCTCCTCCAGCGAATAGCCTCTCAACGAGAGCTTAAAGAAGTTCTGTCCCGCTCCGGCACCATGGCAAGGTCCCGAATTGCACCCTGACTTGGTCATGATCGAGCGAACCTGGTTGCGAAAGTCCCGGAGCGGAGGCCGGCCGGCCGATTCCACCCGGACCCGCGCCGTTGCATGGCCGCCGCCGGGCAGCCGGGCGGTAATTCGGGACTCTCCGTCGCCCACCGCCCACACCACGCCTTGAGGGTCCACTCTGGCGACGCCGGGAGACGATGAGGCGAAAGTCGCTCTCGGGGTCAGGTCCGTCTCGGAGCCGCGTTGGGGCGTCCACCGGGTCAGGATGAGCCGCTGTTTTGCGTCCTGACCCTGAAGCGTGATGTCGGGCGGCAGCAGCGTCAGTGAACCGGCGCCGGAAACCGTGAGCGTGGAAGCGGCCAACAGCAGAGTCGCGATCATGTGGCGCCGAAAAGCTCCCGGATCGGTTCCACCCCGATCTCCACCACGGGAACGGGCCGGCTGCCCGGTCCGTCCAACTCGGTGTGAATGCTGATCCCCAGGGCGTGATACAGGCTGGCCAGGATTTCCATGGGTTCCACGGGCCGGTCCCTGGGTTCGCTGGCCGTGCGGTCGGAGGAACCGATGACCTGCCCCCCCACGACGCCTCCGCCGGCCAGGATGAGCGTGCCGCAGGCCGGCCAGTGATCCCGTCCTCCCGCCGGATTGATCTTGGGGGACCGGCCGAACTCTCCCATGGCCACCACCAGGGTCTGTTCCAACAGTCCCCGCTGCTGGAGGTCTTTCAGGAGGGAGGAGAAGGCCTGGTCGAACATGGGCCCGAGGGTGTCGAGCGCGCTTAGGGAGGTGAAGGGGGCTTGGCCATGAATGTCCCAGGATCCGGCCAGATCGTCGAACATGTTGACCGTCACGAACCGGACGCCGCGCTCCACCAGCCTGCGGGCCAAAAGGCAGCTCTGCCCGAACCGGTTCATGCCATAGCTCTGCCGAAGCGGGTCCGGTTCCCCCGTCAGGTCGAAGGACTGGCGGGCCTGGCGGGATGAGACGATCCGGTAGGCCTGGGAGAAGTTGGCGTCCAGGAGCCGGCTCTCGGCACAGTTCTCTTCGAACTCGAGGAAGCTCCGGTCGATGAGTCGTCGGAACGAAATCCTTCTCCGGGCTCGCACCGCCGAGACGTAATCGGGTGGCCGCAGGTCCCGGACCCGAAAGGAAGGGTCGGAGGGGTCCGAGTCGATGACGAAGGGCTCGTGGGTCTTACCCAGAAAGCCGGGCCCCTGCCCCTTGTCCGGCCGGTAGGGGAGCAGGATGTGCGCCGGCAGGTCGCCCCGGGCTCCTTTCAGCTTGTCGACGACGCAACCCGGATGGGGATACTGGATTCCGGGGAGCGGCGGCAGTCCGGTCTGCATCCACGTCTTGGCCTGGGGATGGGCCGGATTGGTGTGGTAGCAGGAGCGAATCAACGCGAACTTGTCGGCGTGCCGGGCCATGCGGGGAAACAGCTCGGTGATCCGGATCCCGGCCACGTTGGTGGCAATGGGCTTGTAGGGTCCCCGGATTTCGGCGGGAGCATCCGGCTTCGGGTCCCAGGTGTCCATTTGGGGCGCGCCGCCTTCCAGGAAGAGGAGAATGCAGTTCACGTCCTTGTCGGGAGTGGTGCGGCCGGCGGCCCTGAGTTCCATGAAGCCGGGCAGGGTGAGGCCCAGGAAGGCCAGGGAGCCGGCGTGAAGGAAGTCCCTGCGGTGGACTGCCTGGCAGAGATGGGGAGATGTCGGGCCGTCGAGACGAAGCATGGATTCGGAGCCCAAGTGTAGCAGTCCATGGCGAAGGTCGGGAGGGGCGACATTTCTGTCGCACTGGAGGAGGGACTTTCCTGTCACCGGGTCTTTATTGTTTTTGTGCGAGTTGGCGTTGGGAAAGTGTAGAGGGGGAAAGTGGAGGGGGAAAGTGTAGGGGGGGACTTCCGTCCCCCCTAACCCCCCCTGGGTCGGCGCCTGAAAGACGCCGCTCCAGACGCCGCTCCACGGCCCGCGTGTTATGATCCCCGCCGGGAGAGACGGCATGAGATTGATTTCCAGCTTCTGCTCGGCGGTTTTACTTGGAGGCGTTCTGTTGCCGGGGGTCGCCTGTGCTCCGGGTCCGGAAGCGGATACTCCCATTCGGCTGGACGATCGGGTCCAACTGTTCGTCGATGACCTGCTCATCGAGCGAATGGACCGAGTCTGGCGGAGTCTGGGCCGGGGAGGAAAAGTGGCCGGGAACCCCCTGATCCGGTCCGACCGTCCCTGGGAGGGTTACCTGATACTTCAACCGGGAAGCGTTATCTACTCTCCGGAAAAGAAGATTTTTGAGATGTGGTACAACACGCTGCCCCGGACCGGCGAGGCCGACATCGAGCAGTTCGTCTGTTACGCCACCTCCAAGGACGGGATCCGGTGGGAGAAGCCGGAGTTGAATCACCTGGAGTTCCGCGGTTCCAAGGCCAACAACATCGTCCTGCGTTGGAACAACTGGAACCATTCGGTGATCCTGGACCCTGAGGATCCGGACCCGGCCCGCCGCTACAAGATGGGTTATTGGCAGACCAGGGATCGGGAACGCTGCGGCATCTGGGCCGCCTTCTCGCCCGACGGCATCCGCTGGACCGATTACGAAAAGAATCCGGTGGTGCCCTGCTGGGCGACGGGCGACACCTTCGCGGTGATGCGGGATCCCGTCTCCCGGCAGTATTGGCTCTATCACAAGACCAATCCCGGAGGCCCCAGGAAGGTTTCGCGGCTGGTCAGCGACGACTTCATTCACTGGACCGACGATCGCCTGGTGCTGGAGCCGGACATCCACGACCGGCCCGGGACCGAGTTCTACGGACTCTCGGCCTTCCCCTACGGCAGCCAGACCCTGGGACTGCTCTGGGTGTTCCACACCAACATCCAGACCATGGACGTCCAACTGGTTTCCAGCCGCGACGGCGTCCAATGGGACAGGAGCGTGTACCGGCGACCCTTGGTCTACCTTGGATACCAAAGGAACGAGTATTCCGGAAAGAGCTTCGACAGCGGGATGATCTGGCCCATTACGGCTCCCGTGGTCAAGGATGGAATGGTCTGGATCTACTACTCGGGGTTCGACAACCTCCACAACGCCCCTTCGGAGGATCACACGGGAGAGATCGGATTGGCCCGCTTGCGGCAGGACGGCTTCGTCGCCCTCGACGCGACTGCCGAAGGCTCCGTCGTGACCCGGCCCGTGCAGTTCTCGGGAAGCACGCTCCGGGTCAACGCCCGCCTTCTGAAGAGGGAGGGGGACGCGTCGACGGCACCGGGGGAAGTGACCTTCAACGACAGCCCGAACCAGGAAGGCTACCTGAAGGTGGAGGTCCAGGACGTAGCGGGCACTCCCGTTCCCGGTTACGAAGCCGGCAGTTCCAGCGTATCCCCCGCAGAGGGGGTCTACTCCAAAGTCTCCTGGGAGGGAAAGGAGAACCTGGAAGAGCTTCAAGACCGGCCGGTTCGATTGAAGTTCATTCTGAGCCGATCCCGTCTATATTCCTTCCAAATCAACTGAATTGAAGGGACGGCGCTGGCAGAAAACGTAACCTCCTCCTGGGCGCTCCGGATCTTCGGGAGCCTTATTCTGGCTATGGGCTTCACCCTGGCCAGAGCCGGTGCGAAAGCGGACGGTCGCACCTGCACAGTGGACGTTCGCATCACCTCTCCCCTTCCATTCGGCCAGATTCCCATCGACCCCTGGATCGACTTCGCTGCCCTGGCCGCGGACGCCGAAGCCGGCGGAATTCTGGATCCCAACTCGATTCGGGTCGTGGATGCGGTGTCGGGCAGTCCCGTCCCCCATGCCCTGAGCCGCGACTTCCACCACGGGCAGCAGGGGCGCGTCCAGTGGGTGGTGGAGGACCCGGAGCACAGGGACTACCGGATCCGGTTCCGGGTGAGCCCCGGCCGGCCGCCGCTGAAACCGCGTCCTGACGTCCCCATGATCGGCACGGGCGACCTGCTTCGATACAACGCGGGAGAGCCGAAGCCGATATCTCTTCCCATCCTGGGCGCCCTGGTGGACCTGACGGGAGACGGAAAGCGGGATCTGGTGGGAACGGCCATCTACACCTATTCGCCGGACCGTCCGCCCGGAGGAATCATCTGCTACCCGCGGGTTGGAGGCACCGACGAGTTCCGGTTCGGAGACCCCGTGGCCATCCGCTACCTGGAGGAGTCCGGCTCTTCGGAACCGCGGCATCTGCGGGCCGGTTACCTCCACTTGGATGCGGGAGACCTGAACGGCGACGGGCTGGTCGACCTGGTCTATGCCTCACCGGCCGACGGCTCCCATCAGAATCCCCGGAGCGCCGAAGGTTGGATTGTCTTCCTCCTCAACACCGGACGGCGAGACGACGGAGGACTTCCCATCTTCCGGGACCACGGCCGCATTTCCCGACCGCGGGACTGGTGGGGTCCGGTGAGAATCGCGGACCTGGACCAAGACGGAATCCAGGACCTGTTCGTCGGGTCCATGTTTCGAGGGCAGGGGATTCCACCCGACGGGCGGGGCTACTTCATTCGAAATAAGAATCCCGACGGTTGGCCCTTTTGGCCTGGATCCCCTGTACAAATCGATCCGGGAGTCCGGGCCAGTTTCTACGACGTGGACCAGGACGGCCGTCTGGACAGCGTCTGCCTGGTCACCGACCCTGACGCCGAGAGAAGGAAATATTTCTACCGGGTGGCGTGGCGTCGGAACCTGGGTGAAGAGCTTCCCCGGTTCGGCCCACCCCGCTTGCTGGAACAGATCGGCGTCCGGGCCGCCTATTTCACCGCGAACGTCTCGTCGGGTCCCCGCCGGGGTCTGCTGGTGGCGTATGATCACTTCCGAAAGTTGGCCTTTTTCGAGCACCTTAAGGGTGATGGCGGAAGAGAACCGGCTTTTTTGCGCCACGAGGCCCTGTCGTTGTCCGCGCATGCGATATTGGGAGAACAACCGACTCCCAATCCCTGCGACTGGGACGGAGACGGGGACTGGGATCTCCTGGCGGGTGACGGATTCGGCTTCGTTCGCGTCCTGATCAATGAGGGCACCGAGTCACGTCCGGCATTTGTCCGGGAGGAGCCGGTCCGGTCCCAGGGGGAACCGATCCGTCTGTTCATGAGCCAGGTCTTTCCCGGGCTGGAGGACTACGGGCACAACATGGGCTACACGCACCCGGTCTACATCGACTGGGACGGGGACGAGCTGCCCGACCTGATGCTGCCCAACCTCACCAACCGGATCTACTGGTATCGGAATATCGGCACCCGGAGCCGTCCCCGGTTTGGACCGCGGCTCCAGGTCCTGTGTGAGGGGTATCCCGACGGAGAGGAACTCCTGGCCGCGACCGCCAAGCTCCTGGGCGCCGGCACCGGACAGTGGAAGAAGCGGGTTCCCAACCGCCACCAGCCGTTTCGCTGGAGGGCCCGGGCCGCCTTCGCCGATCTCACCGGAGACGGTCTCACCGATCTGGTCACTGCCGCGGCTGTCACCCGGGAGGCCCACCTGTTCCGCAGGTTCCGGGACGGGGACGGGACGCTTCGGCTGCGGGACGACGGACCCATTCGCCTTCCCGGCGGCGAGACCATCCAGGGGGTCGATTTCCAGCCGAGCCAGTTCTTCCTGGTGGACTGGAACGGGGACGGCCTGTTGGACCTCTTCTTCAACGAATGCTGGCGCAAGTCGGGGGAGTGGGACCACAATCCGACCCGGCCTCTCATCTATCCCAACATCGGCACCCGGACCCAACCGAGCTTCGGCCAGCCCCAGGTCCTGGCCCTCTTCGGAAAGCCGTTGGAAGGGCTTGGCTCGCACGGTCCCTACTATGGATTTCGGGACCTGGACGGAGACGCCAAGCCGGACATCCTGGCCTCTCCGGAAATGGGGACCTACTACTTCTACCGGCACACGGCGCTGGAACTGGACGAACGCCCCGCAGTCCGGCTGGGCCGTCCCGTGGTGTCGGATCGATAAGGACGAATGCAGGGTCCTGAGAAACACCCGTTCGCATCACGAAGGGTGAGGATCGCCGGCCGAAGCGTAGTCCGGACGTTCCTGTTTGCCCTGCTTGCCGGCTCGCTGGTGTGGGGCTCGTCTCCGCCCCGGCCCAACATCATCCTGATCCTGGCGGATGACCTTGGCTACTCGGACCTGGGCTGCTACGGGGGAGAGATCCAGACCCCGAATCTGGACCGCCTGGCTCGCAACGGGCTCCGTTTTTCCCAGTTCTACAACAATGCCATCTGTCCCGCGAGCCGGGCGTCGCTGCTCAGCGGACTCTACTCCCAGCAGGTGGGAGGCAGCCGATTCCTGGGGTGTATCACCTTGGCGGAAGCGCTCCGGGCCGCCGGTTACCGGACCCTCATGTCGGGGAAGTGGCACCTGGACGGCCATCCCTTGAAACGGGGATTCGAGCGTTACTATGGACTTTTGACGGGAACCTCCAACCACTTCAATCCGGGCCGGCGCAGACCGGGAGAGCCGGAGCCGGGCAAGAAGTTTCAGGGCGATAATCAACCCTTCTCTGTCGAAGGTAAGGTGATCCGCCCCTACACGCCGGAGGACCACCGATTCTACAGCACCGACGCCTTCACCGATCAGGCGATCCGTTACCTGGAGCAATACGCAGGGGAGGAACGGCCCTTCTTTCTCTATCTGTCCTATACCGTGCCCCACTACCCGCTCCACGCCTGGCCTGAAGATATCGCCCGCTATCGGGGACGCTTCATGGCCGGTTGGGATGTTCTTCGCCGGGAGCGCCACGGGCGTCTGGTCCAGGAAGGGATGATTTCTGAAAAATCGGAACTATCGTCGCGCAGCCGCCACGCGCCTGCGTGGGGCGACGTCGTGGACAAAGAGGCCTGGGACCTGAAGATGGCGGTCTACGCCGCCATGGTGGACCGAATGGACCAGAACATCGGCCGCCTTCTTCAGACCGTGCGCTCGCTGGGCAGGGAGGACAACACACTGTTTCTGTTCCTCTCAGACAACGGCGGCAGCGACGAGGACCGCACCCGGACTCCTAACCTGCCGCCCGGTCCGGTGGAATCGTACCGATCGGTGGATCTCCCCTGGGCCAATCTCAGCAACACGCCGTTTCGCAAGTTCAAGCGATGGAACCACGAAGGGGGCATCGCCACGCCCCTGGTGGCCTACTGGCCCCGGGGCATCGCGCAGCCGGGAAGGATCAGTTCGGAGGTCGGCCACCTCATCGACATCATGGCCACCTGTCTGGAGGTTGCGGGAGCCGACTATCCGCCGGAGGTCAACGGGATGAAGATCCCGCCGCTCGAGGGCCGGAGCCTGCTTCCCATCTTCCGGGGAAAAACCCGCGCGGGCCATGAGACGCTCTTCTGGAATCAGCGCGGCCTCTGGCGGGCGGTCCGGCAGGGAAGGTGGAAACTGGTCTCTCCCGATCATTGGATCCGCTACGAGCCCTGGCGGCAGGCGGGGTCGGACAAGACGGTTCCGCCGACGCCGGGGGATCCGGGAGAACTGTGGCAGCTCTACGATATGGATGCGGACCGCACCGAGCAGCGAAACCTTGTGTCCCGCTATCCGGACCGCGTGAAAGCAATGGGCCGCCTCTATCGGGCTTGGAAACAGAGGGTTTCGGAGGACTGGGAATCGGCCCTGGAAGGCGAAGCGAGAGTTGAGAAGTGAGAAGCTTCGATCTCATTTTTTGGATATTTGTCCCACACGACCCGCAGCGGTGACCCTTGTGGGTGCCCTGTTCCGTCCAATACAGGGCAAGGTGCGACCAATATGAAGATTCGGGGACTGGAAAGCGCCCGCTCCAGGGGAGAACTCTTGGTTCCGGCTACGCGGGAATGGGAACTTGAAGTTTATGATTTCTCCCAGATGGGAGGCGTGTGTATCACGCGTTGGTAAGTCTTTACGGAATATCTGCTGAGAAAGTTTCGAGATTTCTGGCCGGAACGATCTGTCACTTGGTGTCCGGCCTCACGCTGGGGACCTGCCTGTTCGCCGGGATCCAGCTCGAACCCGAAGCGCCTCGATGGGGTCAGGACTTTGTCGTACGGGTCACTCCGGATTTCCCCCGGGGGCGGCTTTATTCGGACGATCGTGTGTACGTCAACTTGTCGACCTGGCATCAAGACGTCCTCTCCACCGTCAACGAGAAGGCCGTTTGGGACGGAGAGGCTTTCGTCGCTCGGCTGACGTTACCTGGTAACTGCGAATGGGCCTCAATCAGGATCCGGACACCGGAAAGGTTTTTTCGCGGCATGGGTTTGGCGCCTCGAACGGATGCCGGAGAAATGCCGCCCGGAACCCGGGTCATGGCGTCATGCAGGCCGCGTACGGACCTCTCTACGTGTAACGAGGCCATCGACCGCGCACTCACTGAGAACCCGGATCTGTGGTGGATCTACCCGAAGGTCTGGGGGCTGAGAGAAAGGATTTTGAAGAATCTCGACAGCAATGAAGTCATTTCACAGCTCCGCAGGATGGAGTCACAGCAGAAGAGGCCATCACTGCTTCGGACCCTGTCTATGGGTTATTGGCTCGCCAAACGGTCCGACCGCGCGTTTGAGAGTTTGACCGAACTCTGCACTCGATTTCCTGGGTCGAGATATTCTGTCCAAGCGCTGAACGAAGCCATTTACTGGATTTCGACTCAGAGTTTGGATCACTTGAGCGCCCGGTTGGAGAAACTGCAGGCGAGGGTCGTAGACGCGGCGCCGACCAATCCGCGTCTGTGGAAGGACAGGAGATCCGTCCTCTGGCTCAGGAGCAATTCAATCGTGAGCCTGGACGCCATGCGCAGCCTGTTCGAAGCCTGGGTCGAAGAGGACCCGGTCGATCCCCATCCCTATTTGTTGCTGGCGAACGCTCTGTCCAGGGAGGGGACCTCGGACGAAGAAGCCGGTCGACTCATCGACCGGTCCCTTGATCTCTATTACACGCCGCGAGCCTTTGTTGCCGACAAGCGCCTGCGGGATCTGGCCTACAGGGTTCGCGCCCGGCTTCGGTTCCGGAACGGGGATGCCGCAGGGGCACTGGCCGACATCAAGATGGCTCGAGCAGACGAACGAGGCCGATCGGCGGAGGATCTCGAAATCGAGGCGGCAATCTGGAAAAGCATTGGACATCTGCGTCGTTCGGAAGAGATCCTCGTGGACGCCTACCGAATGGGGTCCGCGACGGCCGAGGAGCTGTTGAAGGACGCCTACGTGGCCCGCACCGGCGACAACCACGGTTTCAAGGAATACGTCATGACCCGGTTGACCGGCGACATGCCGGCACCGGAACCCGCTCCGGAGATCGAAGGGACGACGCTGGACGGCGCCGCTCTCACTTCTGAATCACTGAGGGGGAAGCCGGTGGTCGTAAATTTCTGGTTCACCAGCTGCGGCCCTTGTATCAGGGAAATCCCCGAGCTGAACGACTTGGCGGACGAGTTTGCAGGGAAAGCCAGATTTCTGGCATTTGCCACCGATGACGCGGAACCGATCAGGCATTTCCTGAAGGGCCGTGAGTTCCGATACGAGATCATTCCGTCGTCCAGCCGGTTGGCAAGAGCATTCGGAGTGGAGGCGTATCCGAGCCACTACATCATCGACGGCAATGGCAATGTCGTCTGGAGAGCCCTTGGAGCCGGCCCAAAAACCGTCGAGATCCTGGGAGACATACTGCAGAGACTGTTGAACGGAAAGCCGATACCGGTGAAAGGGTCGAGGCAACGGCGAGGGTAGTCCGTCGGCGCCACCGCGGTATCGAAGCAGAGGGTCTCGGCGAGCGCATTTCCGGGCGGCGATCCAGCTATAGACTCCCCGGTGCATTCCCGACGTGATTTCCAGAATTATTTTTTTGTTGAAATAAGGTATTTACCGTACTATTCTATACGTATGTCCAAATCCTTAAGTCGACAGGAACTGGAAATCATGAAGCTGATCTGGCGTCTGGGTGGGGACGAGGTCACCGTTCGGGATGTCTACGAGGAACTGCGCCTGCGCCGCCGGATCGCGTACACGTCGGTCATGGGCACCATGCAGAACCTGGATCGGAAGGGATTCCTCCGGAAGTGGAAGGAGGGCAGGGCCCACATCTACCAACCCACTCGTCCCCGGGAAGAAGTGATCCGGGAGGTGGTGGCGGACCTGGTGGAGCGGGTATTCGGAGGATCCAGCGAGGCGCTCATGCTGCACCTGGTTGAGCGGCACGACATTTCCAGGGACAAGCTTCGAGAACTGGAAGAAATGATCGAGGAGGGGTAATGAGCCTGGAACTGTCGTTATCCAATCTCTGGTTCTACAGCCTCCAGACCGGAATCCTGATTCTGGCGGCCGGTCTCCTGGTCCGATTCTTTCGACTTCGAGAGTCCCGCAGTTTGTACTTTTTCTGGCGGGTTCTGCTGGCAGTCTGTCTGCTGCTGGTATTCCAACCTGGGGCACCGGACCCCTTGTCCGATCCCGTATCGGTTCCTCTGGCCGAGGAAATGATTGTTCCTGCTTTTCCGGTGACGGTGACCGAGGCGGAACAAGCCGCTGACGTATTTCCGATATTGGGGGGCCTTTTGGCCTTCGGCATCTTGCTTCGTTTGATCTGGCTGGGGGCCGGCTTTTTCAGGCTCAGCCGATTGAGGCGGAGAACTCGACGGCTGGTCCTGCCCCCGCATCTTCAGTTGCTGACCGAGGAGATGAGAGTTTCTACCCGGTTTCGTGTGTCGTCCGAGGTCACCGGACCCATTACATTTGGTTGGTTCCGCCCGGTTATCGTTTTCCCCGAGTCGTTTGCCGAGTTGGACGCGGCGATGCAGAAGGCCGTCGCCTGCCATGAGCTGCTGCACGTGAAGAGGGGGGACTGGTTCTGGAACACGTTCGAAGAGTTGGTGCGGACCGTGTTCTGGTTCCACCCGGGATTCTACTGGCTGATCGGCCGAATTCAGTTGACCCGGGAGCAGGTCGTGGATGAACAGGCGGTCGCGATGCTGGGGTCGAGGAAGACCTATCTTCATTCATTGGTGGAGATTGCAAGGTGGAAGAATTCCGCCGCATCCTTGCCCGCTCCCCTTTTTCTCAGGGAATCCCAGTTCAGCCGCAGGGTGCGGCAACTGCTCCAATCCCGGGAGGTACGAATGTCCAAGGCCAAATCGACGATTTTCTGGAGCGTCTGCGTTGCGTTGCTCTCGGCAACCGGGTGGTGGAGTCTGGCCACACTGCCTTTGACGGCCACTCCGTCGGCTCGGATGCCGCAAGAGGAACCAACTGCCCGGGAGCCTGTTCGAGTCGGAAGTCGGGTCATGGCGAACAAGCTGGTCCACAAGGTCGATCCGGAGATCCCTGGGCGCCCGGGGAGTTCCCGCCCGTTGGCTCAGTTCATATTGTCCATTGTCGTCGACAAGAATGGAGTAGTTCAGCAGGTGAAAGTCTTGCAAGGCGCTGAAGACCATCCCCCCTCGAATTCCGCGGCGACGGATGCGGTGAAACAGTGGCGCTATGAACCGTTTCTCTTGGACGGGAAGCCCGTTCCGGTAAGAACCACCGTTTTTCTTCGCTTGCCGCGCGCGGAAGCATTGGGGACCAGTGGTTTCCATGGATCGCCGCACGCAGAACAAATTTTCAACGAGCCGATTCATGTGGGCCAAAATGTCATGGCGGACAGGCTGATCCACCGGGTTGATCCCGAGATCCCATCGGGCCTGGAAACCGACCGTCCATTGGGCCTGGTCATCTTGTCCGTCGTGGTTGGCAAGGATGGCGCAGTTCAGCAGGTGACAGTCGTTCGAGGTGACAAGGGCGATCCTGGCTTGAATTCCGCCGCCGTGAATGCCGTACGACAGTGGCGTTATGAGCCGTTTGTCTTCCACGGGAAACCCATAACAGTGAGAACCACCGTTTTACTTCGTGTGCCCAAATCGGAATCAGGCGTTGAGGAGCCTGTTCGAGTGGGAGAGCGAGTCATGGAGAGCCGCCTGATCCACCGGGTTGATCCCGAGTATCCGGCAGAGCTCCAAGAAGCCCGTCCATCGGGTCAGGTCATATTGTCCATCGTGATCGGCAAGAACGGAGAGGTTCAGCAGGTGGAGGTCCTGAAAGGAGACGAGGGAGATCCCGGTTTGAACTCCGCGGCTGCGAATGCCGTAAGCCAATGGTGCTATAAACCCTTTGTCTTGGACGGCATACCCGTTCCCGTAAGAACCACCGTCGTCGTCCGCTTCCCGCGCGATGCGTTCGTTCCTCAATCGGTCAATCTGAGAAATGAGACCCGGAGCCAGATCCGGCACAAGCTTGAACGGGCGCTGAAGGAATTGGACCGTGCCAAAAGCGGGATGGCAGTCATCGATATGAAGAAGTTCCGGCGCCAGCTTGGGAGCACGCGGAATGAATTGAAGCGTGCCAGAAGCAAGTTAGCGGGGATCGATAAGAAGGAACTCCGAAGCCGGTTTGAAAGGGCAGAGAAGAAATTGGAGCGTGCCATTAACGAGATGGCAGCAATTAACATGAAAGAGTTCCGGCAGACGCTCCGGGAACTGGAGGTAGTGATCGAGGATGGGAAATGAGCCTTGAACTGTGGATGTCCAACCTCTGGTTCTACAGCCTTCAGACTGGAATTCTGATTCTGGTCGGGGGGCTTCTGCCCTGGGCCTTTCGTCTGCGGGCACCCGGTATCCTGCACCTCTACTGGCGCCTACTCGTGGTCGCGTGTCTGCTATTGGCGTTCCAGCCACAGCCGCCAATTTCCGCACCCGAACCGGTATTCTTTCCATCGGTCGAGGAACTGGTTGCCACCACCGGTCCGTCGCCGGGGGGCCAGAGCAGCACCTCTGCCAATCTGTATCCGTGGCTGGGTGGCCTGCTGGTCACCGGCATGCTGCTCCGTCTCATCTGGTTGGGAGTCGGGTTCTACCAGCTCCATCGCCTACGGTGTAGAACCACGCGCCAATCTCTACCGCTGCATCTTCAGGCTCTTGAGAAAGAGGTGGGAGTCACCGCGGACTATCGCATGTCTGGCGAAGTCGCTGGTCCCGTCACGTTCGGCTGGTTGCGGCCGGTGATCATCCTTCCCGAATCGTTCGACCAATTTGAGGAGGGGATACAGAAGGCCGTGGTCTGCCATGAGCTGTTGCATGTGAAGAGAAGGGACTGGCTATGGAATACGGTGGACGAATCGGTGCGAACCCTGTTCTGGTTTCACCCGGCCTATCACTGGTTGATACGCCGGATTCAGTTGACCCGGGAACAGGTTGTCGACGAACGGGTGGTCCACCTCTTGGGTTCCCGGAAAACGTATCTCCATTCTTTGGTGGAAATCGCAAAACGGGCCAGTCAGGCCTACTCACTGCCGGCTCCACTGTTTCTCGAGGAGTGCCAACTCCGCAATCGCGTGAGGCTGCTGCTCAAACTTCCTGGGAGGAGACAATCCAAGACAAAAGCGGCTCTTTTTTTGGGACCGTGTATCGGGTTGCTGGGAGTGGCTGGATGGTGGAGCCTGTCGGCGTTCCCCTTGTCACGGCCTCCCGTCGCTCGCCTCGAGCAAGTGGAACCTGCCGTAGAGGACCGTAAGCCGGTTTCTGTGGAAGGCCATGTCATGGCCAGGAAACTGCTCTATCGAGACGATCCCGAGTATCCGCCCGTCGCGAAAATTGCTGGCGTGGAAGGAGTTGTCGTCTTGCGAGTCCTCATTGACAGGAGCGGTGCAATGCAGGGGGCAGAGGTGGTTCAGGGTCACCCCGCCTTGCGGAATGCGGCTCTGGAAGCATTGAAAAGTTGGCGCTGGGAGCCGATCAAGGTCGATGGGGAAGCGGTCCCGGCAAGTACAATCGTCGCGTTCAATTTTGTCCTGAAGTCAAGCGCACGAGAACCGCGGTTCGGGCTCTGGATCGACGCTTCCGGGAACCTCTGGGACGGAGAGCAGGAACTGGGGGTGGAACTCATTGTCCAGCGGGCCAAGGATTTCGGAAATGTGGTGATGCTCCGGCCAGGTCCCGACGTTCCCAGGACCCTTCTCATGGACACGGTCGAGCATCTAAAGCAGTCGGGAATTGAACATGTCTCTGTACCCGCCGCCGCGATGGAATTCTAATCCAACATCCTGGCACGCCTTGAATCGACAATCCGATCGTAAGACGGAGGGGATAGCATGAGTGGTCTGGTTTTGTTTTCGGCGTTCTTGGGCCTGGTCGGGGCGAAGTACGCCGTCAATGATGTACAACAGGAATACAAGAGAATTTTCCAGATTAACGTCGGGGAGCATCCGGAATTCGGCCCGTATATGAGTACGGAAACCAACAAATTGTCCCGTGAGCACTTCCTTCATGCATTTGTCGAAGAAAACTATTGGCTGATTCACTACCTGCAGACGAATAGGCCAGGAGTTGACCACGGAAAGCTCGACGAATTGAGGGACGAGCCGGCTGCGCTCGCGGAGTTCTACCACCGGTCGTTGGTAGAGGATGAGAACTTCGATTCTTCTCTTCTCGCTCTAGTGAGCAGGTACCTCAGTGGCCGAGGGACAAAACTGGTTGGCTATTCAAATTCAGCCAAAGACACGATCACTGCTGACCGTTTGGCCGGAATCGCGGTGCGGTTCTTTTTCCCGACCGAGATAACAGCAGATGGGAGGATCAAAGCGTCGATCTGTGCCGGACTTCACGGTCTGAAGGACTTCGAGGGCGAGCGGGATCTAATGTTGGAAGCGTTCTGTTACGAAGCAATCTTCGACGAGTTGGGATCACGAAAGTACGGCATGCTGGAGTTGACCCGCTTTCGTGGACACATCCAAAGTAAGGGGAAGGAGGGATCCACGATGGCAAGAAAGGGTCGACGGTACCCGCCGGAGTTCCGGCGGGAGATCGTGGGGCTGGTGCGCTCAGGCCGATCACCGGAGGCGCTGGCCGAGGAGTTCGAGCCCTCGGCATCGGCGATCCGGAAGTGGGTCAAGCAAGCCGATCTGGATGAGGGGCGCCGCAACGACGGGTTGACGACATTTGAGCGCCAGGAGCTGCGCCAGGCGAAGCGGGAGATCAAGCGGCTGCGGATGGAGCGGGACATCCTAAAAAAAGCCGCGGCTTGGTTCGCCCGGGAGAGCGGCTCGATCCCCGGAAAGGATTCGAGTTCGTGAAGGCGCACCGAGCCCGGTTTCCGATTCGGGTGATGTGCCGTGTTCTGGGTCTCTCCCCCAGCGGGTACTACGCCTGGTTGAAGCGCCGACCCTCGAAGCGCGCCCGCCGCGACGAGGCGCTTCGGAAAATGATCGTGCGGATCTGGAATGAGAACCGGAGAGTTTATGGTCGGCCTCGCCTGCATGCCGAGTTGAGAGCTCGAGGCGAACGGACGAGCCCGAAGCGTGTGGGTCGATTGATGCAGGAAGCCGGGATCCAGGGGGTGAGCCGGAGGCAGCGGAAGGCCGGGCTCACCCGGAGGGACCGGAAAGCGCGTCCGGCACCGGACTTGGTGAACCGGAACTTCGCGGCCGAGGGACCGGATCAGCTCTGGGTCGCGGACCTCACCTATGTCCGCACGAAGGCGGGCTGGTTGTATGTGGCCGTGGTTCTGGATGCTTGGAGCCGCTTGGTCGTGGGCTGGGCCATGGAGACGCATCTGCGCTCCGAACTCGTCGAGAAAGCGCTCGCCATGGCGGTGATCCGGCGCCAGCCGAAGCAGGTGATCCACCACTCGGACCAAGGGACGCAGTACACCTGCACTGCCTTCGGGAAGCGATGCCGGGAGGCTGGGGTGCGACCCTCGATGGGATCGGTGGGGGACGCTTACGATAACGCGATGTGCGAGAGCTTCTTCGCGACTTTGGAGTGCGAGTTGCTGGACCGTCACCGATTCCGGAACCCGGGTGAGGCGAGGCGGGCCGTCTTCGACTTCATTGAGGGATTCTACAATCGGCAACGCCGGCATTCGGCGCTGGGTTACGAGTCGCCGGCCCATTACGAGCAGCAGGCGGCGTAGGACCCACGCCGGCTTCGAGCGGCCCGACCACGAAGCCAGCACCGCCATCGTTGCACCAAGCGTCGCGCGCGACACGCTTGAAGGGGGCAGGGGGGCTCTGCCCCCCTGAAACCCCCCGGATGCAAAGAGACATATAAAACTCTTAAATCCCTGGAAACAGAGACCGAGGCCCCCTCGTTAAGCGGTATCCCATTGTGGAAAATCAGAGATTTCCCACAACGTGAGCCCTTTTGCTGACGCGTCCACCAGTCGCCCCCACACGGAAAGAAAGAGCGCTCTGTCAGTGGCCATTGACCTTCATCGGGAGGAAGTCTTGCTCCCCACGGACAGAAGGAGTATTACAAACAGGACCAACGTAGTCCGCACTAACAAACCGTCCACGAAAACGGGACACCCTCATTGCTGGACGAGTTCAGATCGATCCTGGGCCGAGTCAGAGGTCTTCAACTGTCCAAGGACAAGGAGATGAAACTCAACCGTGCTCAAGGGGCAGTGTGGGCACTGCTTGCTTCCAATGAGACGCTCCGAGAAGTGCTTTCGAACGCTTACAAATCAAAGAGAGGGATTCTGCCCTTTGTGGTAGAAGGTTTGGAGCCTTGAACGAGAAGTGCTTCCGCTGCCGGCTTCGTGCCTTATCCCTCGTAATCGCCGCTGTAAGTGACCCGCAGGGCGTTATTGAATAGGTTCAACATCTGTATGAGGCCGATCAGGAATGTGAGCTCCACGATCTCATCGTCCGAGAATTCCCGCCGGAGCCGGTCGAAGAAGTCCTCCCCGATACCGTTGGCGTCCCGGATCGCCCGCGTCGTGTAGTCCAGCGCCAACGCCTCTCTGCGGCTCAGATGCTCCGGCGCCTCCAGGTCTTCGATCTGCGCATCCGGAATGCCGATCATCCGCATGATGGCCTGGTGGGAGTTGATGCAGAACTGGCATTCGTTTTGGAGCGAGGTCTTCAGGATCACCTTCTCCTTGAGTTCCCGTTCCAGCATCCCGCCGGGGTAGACTCCTTCTCCGGTCGCTCCAAAGGCCTTCAGGATCTCGGGCCGCAACGACATGGCCTGAAGCATCTCGACCGGCAGCCCACCGGCCTCGGCGAGGGCACGGCTCTCTTGGAAAGCGGATGAGCCGCTCAACTCGAGAAAGACCTTTCTGACTCGATTGGGATCGATACGGACTCGCATAGGCGCCTCCCATTGAAGGGTTCTCTCATCGGGACCGGACCACTGGAATTCTGTCAGTTTCGGATCTAGCATTCATACTAGGTGACGGTAGAATCCTTTCTTGCGGTCCGCACAGCCGAGGAGGTGAACAGATGTCCCCAACCAATCGTCGAGCGTTCTTGAAGGAATCGAGCCTGGGCCTGACGGCGGCGGCCGTGGGAATGACTCCCGCGGTGGGCAGCGTTCTCGGGGCCAACGACCGTCTCAACGTTGGCGTCATCGGCTGCGGCGGCCGGGGTCGCCGTCTCGGCGAGAATTTCGCCGTCCTGGAAGGTTGCCGGGTGACCCATGTCTGCGACCCGGACTCCGAGCGCGTCGCTCAAGCCATTGAGCAGACCGGCGCGGGCCGCGGAGTCGCGGACCTCCGGTACATCCTCGACGACCCGAACGTGGATGCGGTGGTCATCGCCACCTGCGATCACTGGCATGCTCCGGCTGCCATTCTGGCTTGCCAGGCGGGCAAGCACGTTTATGTCGAGAAGCCCTGCTCCCACAACGTCCGGGAAGGGCGCCAGATGATCGAGGCTGCGCGCCGACACGGACGGGTCATGCAGCACGGCACCCAGAGCCGGTCCAGCTCCGGCGTGATCCGGGCCATCGGGATGCTCAGGGAAGGAGCGATCGGCGAAGTCCTGGTGGCCAAGCACGTGAACAGCCAGAAACGGCGGAATATCGGGCACGTCGAGCCGTCCCCGCCGCCGGCCAATCTGGACTACGATCTCTGGGTCGGCCCCGCCGAATGGGCCGAACACCAGTCCAACTACGTCCACTACCATTGGCACTGGTTCTACAATTTCGGCACCGGGGACATCGGTAACGACGGCGTCCATGGCATCGACCTCGCCCGCTGGGGCCTGGGGGTCGAGACCCATCCCAGCCTGGCCACCGGCTACGGGTCCAAGCTCTATTTCGACGACGACCAGGAATTCCCCGATACGTACACGGTGACGTTCGTCTATCCCGGCGGCGGCGGCGACTCGCGGGAGCGACTGCTGGTCTACGAACAGCGCATCTGGTCGCCCTATCGCCACGACGCTCAGGACAACAGCCTCTATTTCTACGGCACCGAAGGGATGATGACGCTGGGAGGGCAGGGAATCCGGATCTACGGTAAGAAAAACGAACTGATCCGCCAGGAAGAACGGTACGAACTCACCAGGGGTGTCCATCAGAAGGACTTCCTGGACGCCATTCGATCCGGGGGGCGCCCGGTTGCCGACATCGAAGTGGGCCACCTCTCCTCCACGCTCCCCCACCTGGGGAACATCGTGGCCCGGACGAATCGAAGCGTCCGGTTCGACCCGGATCGAGAGCAGATCATCGGAGACAACGAAGCCAATGCGCTGCTGGCCCGCCGGTACCGGGCCGGTCACTGGGCCGTACCCAGTTGAGATGCAAAGATCGGGGTTTCAGCGATAGCGTCGCTGAGAGCTGACACACGGTCCCGGATGGTGAAGGGCGGACTGAGCTGGGCCTGACGGAGTTCTGGGAGAAACACTGCATGGAATACGAAGCGATTGCCCGTGAATACCACGAGAACGGATTCGGGGTGGTTCCCGGGTTCTTCTCAGCAGAAGAACTCGCTGAGGTGGATCGCCAACTCCGCCGGTATCTGCAAGAGTCCCTTTCCGATCTGGAACCGGGAGAAGCCTATTACGAGGATGGCGGCAGCGGTGCCGTGCGATGCGTTTTCAGGATCAACCAACGCTCCGACTACTTCGCGAGCTTGATGCGGGACCCTCGTCTGATCGCGCTCGTCGAAGCGCTCTATCCCGGCGCGGGGGCGGAGGCGGATGGCGTGATGCTGATCGACAAGGCTCCCTACGCCACCTACCAATTCCCCTATCATCAGGACAACGCCTACCAGTTCTGGAACCCGGCGGAGGCCGTCGCCGTCACCTTGGCACTGGATGAGGCCGATGACCGGAACGGGACCATCGTCTGCCTGAAAGGCTCGCACCGCGCTCCGATTCTGCCGCACCAGCCTTCGGGTGTCACCGGCGCGAGTCTGGGCCTGGTGGAGAAGCCGGACCTCAGCCGGCACCCCGAGGTGTCACTCGACCTGAAGCCCGGGGATCTCTCGCTCCACCACGTCAATGTGATCCATCGCACCGGACCGAATCGCACTGCCGATCACAGGCGCAACCTCGGTTTCGCCTACCACTCGTCCCGGGCTCGGCGGGACACGGAGGCTCAAGCCCGCTACCAGGCACATCTGGGCCGGGTCAACAGATCGATCGGGCAGTCAGATTGAGCAGTAGATACGATTGGCGTGCCAGCCGATCGGCGCGAGGACGTCTGGCAATTCGCCCCTCCGAGTCGTCTTGATCGACTTCTGGCCCTGTGCCATTCTCGCAGGCAGTGGCAGAATCCTCTCACAACACAACCTCAACGCCCCGAACCATCACCAGAAAACGCCTGACCCGGGATCTCAGTCGACTTGGCGTCCGCCGGGGGGACTGCGTCATGCTGCACAGTTCCCTGAGCAGCCTGGGGTGGGTCGAGGGGGGCGCCGCGACGGTGGTGGAGGCCTTCCTGGACGCAATGGGGCCGGAGGGCACGTTGTTGACCCCGGCCTTCACAGGAGGCGCCTGGACCGAGCACATGGCTCTTCCCGACTGCCGCGACGTCTGTCCCCAGCCCTTCTGTCCCAGCCAGTGGGCCAGCCGGGAGGGAGCCATCCCCAACGCCGCCCTGCAGCGCCCCGGCCGCCTCCGGGGCTGCCATCCCACCCACTCCTGGATCGCCAACGGGTCGCGGCGGCAGGAGGCGCTACGGGGACAGCGGGATTGTCCCACGCCCTGCGGACGAGGAAATCCGTTCGAGAAGGTGGTGGAGTGGGACGGGTGCATCGTCATCCTGGGAGTCGGCGTCGACACCATCACGCTCTGGCACTACTACGAGGATCTTCTGGGAGTGGACTACCTGGGCTACTACCATCCGGAGGCGCGCCATCTTTCATACTGCGCTACCGGAAAGAGGATTCAGTACGACTTCCCCGGGATCATGCAGGATGTGGTTCGGGCATCGGGGATCATGACTGCGGGGAAGGTCGGGAGAAGCGAGTCGGGGTTGATCCGGGCCCGCGTCTTTCGCAGTTTCATGGCCACCATCATGGCCGACGATCCCAATTGCTTCGTGTTGCGTCCGGCGAATACGACGAACGGTCACTTGGCCGCCGATGCCCTGGCCAAGGGAGCCGCCATGCTCCGGGCTTGGCGCCGGGGACCGGCGGAGCTGTCCGAGCGGATCGATCTTCCAGAGGATCGTGACGACGTGGTCCGTGAGGACTGCCCCTCATTTGCCGGATACCACGAGGCAGAGGGCCGGCAGTGGCCCCTCTGCCGGGCCAACGACCGGCATCCGGAACTGTACCGGTACGGCGGGATCTTCAACAGACTGGGCAAGACGTGCTGTGGCCAGTGTTCCTGGCACCATCGCTTTCCGGGAGAGGCCGAGCCAGGGGACTGACCCGAATCCCTCACCGGGAAGCAAAACGGAAGGCGAACAGGTCCGCATCCTTCAGGACGAACCGGAGACGCACCTCTCTTCCTGCCAGTTCGCCGACGTCCGGGCCCTTCTTCCAGTAGACCTCACGCTCCAGTTCGTCCCCGAACGCAGGAGAGCAATCCGCCAGCGTGTATCCCTCCAAGGGATCTCCCGCGGCGTCCTGGATCTCCACTTGAAGGCTCCCCGCCGCCGAGGTGGAGAAGTTCAGCAGCAGGCGGTCCCCCTCGAAGCGAATCGGGCGAGTGATGATCTCCCCGCCCGACATGGGCGCCGAGACGGCCACGAACCCGTCGAGCCGGAGGGTGTATCGCCGCAGGTTGAGGCTTTCTCCTGTCCAGTACCCCTCCGTGGCGTAGATTGAAATCTCGTTGGGAGCGCCTTCGATGTGGCTTCGGGTCTCCACCAGCCCCCAGTTCTGATTGTTGTCCCCGTAGACCCAGTTATCCACCGGTCTCAGACCGGGGCGGGATGAAGGCTTCCGGCCAGCGGTGGAAGTGGATCCGGTCGCGGCTTGCCATCAGCAGGCCCTCGGTGAGGCCGGTTCCGTAACGGCGGCTGACGCCGGCTCGGAGCCGGCGATGCTCCAATCCCGGGAGGGCTCTCATGGAATCGGACCATCCCCGGTCAAGGTAGCGGTTGGGGAACCCCAGCAGGATATGCGGCGCCCGGTCGTAGGGGATGATCTGGTTCGTGTAGAGATGCTCGTCCGGAGAACCAGGGTAGTTGAGCCAGACCGGATCGGTCCAGGTCAGAAAGTCCTGGGAAGTTCCGGTCATGATGTCCCGGATACCCTTGGTCTTTGGCTGATTCTCCGCGGTCGGCCGAAAGTCGCGATGGTACTCGCGATACTCGTTCCGGAACGAATCCCAGAAGGCCAGGTTCTGGGAGTCGAAATAGCCCTGGGTGATGACCAGACGGTCCGCCATCAGTTCCCAGTGGATGCCGTCGGCCGATTTCCACGCGTAAAGCCCCCGGAGCCGGCTCCAGGAAAGGGCCTTGTAGCGCGCGTCGGGCGAGGCCGCCGGGTTGGCATCCTTGAAGGGGACGAAGTTGCGGATGATGTCGCCGTCTGGGAGCCGATCCATCAGGATGTTGTTCCGCTTCGACCCCTCGAACATCCACCAGACCCAGTTGGGGTCTGGTACCAATGGATTCCGTCCAGACTCTCGGCGTAGCAGGTCACCTGCCGGCGTAGGGAACTCAAGCGTCTTCCCGGTCTCGAAGTGCCAGCCCCGGTAGTACATCCGGTAGCGGTTTCCGTCCTGGAAGATAGTGAAAGTGAAGCAGGCATTCCCTTCCCAGGGACGATCGGTCACCAGGGCCGCTTCCCGGGGAATCGGGCGTTGCAACTGGAGACGCGCCTCGCCCCGGAGTTCTTCCACCAGGGCGGGTTCCACGAACAACTCTAGCCGGGAGCCCACGTCCAGGACTTCCGAATGGAGGCTCCCGCAGAGCATGGGAAAGAGAAGCACCAGGATCGGCAGTCTGACGAGAAGTGATGTCAACATGCGTATCGCTCCCCGATCTTTTTGCTTGCTTACTCTACGGTACGGACAGGGAGAACCCGGGGGTCCGATCCATTGGCCTACTCCTCATTGGCGCGGAGCACGCGCAGAAAGTTCCCACTCAGGATCTTGACGATTTCCTCTTCCGAGTATCCCCGTTCCAGCAGACCGCTGACGAACTGCTGGTAGAGCCAGGTGTAGTCTTCCCGCCTGATGTCGGTGTCGGTTCCGATGCTCACGTGGTCGATACCAACCAGCTTAACGATGTAGTCGATGTGGTCCAGGGTGCCTTCCACGGTGGCCCCTTGGGTGATGACTCCCGACCGGGGCCGGACCTTGTGGAGGGAAGACAGGGGCTCCAGACCCAAGGCCTTGAGAGCCTCCTGCGTCTCTGCCGGGTTGCGTATGGCCGCAGCCAGCCGGAAGGGGTCCGGATAGCGTTCCAACAGGTAGTTGTTGACCTTGGCCATCGTGATCCACGCTCCCGTCTTGCGAATCGGTTCCAGGTGTTTGGGGTCGTACATGGCGCCGACGGCGATCAAGCCGCCTTTTCGGGCCAATGCCTTGATCTGATCGTCGGTGAGGTTTCGGACCGCATCGACCACGCCGCGGGCTCCCGAATGAGACGCGATGACCGGTTTCCCGGAGGCCTCGATAGCCTCGTCCATGGTCTGATCCGAGGAATGGGACAGGTCCACCAGGATCCCCAGCCGGTTGCACTCCCGCACCACCTCCAGACCGAAGTCGTTCAGCCCCAGGTCGTCGTCGTCCAGGATCCCGGAGCAGGCATCGGCCCAGGAGGCGGGGAACGCATGAGCGAGTTCCAGGCGCTTTAAGCCCAGTTTGTGGTAAACGCGAAGGGTTGCCAGGTCCTCGACCACGATGCCGCTGTCGACGCCCAGCATCAGGGAGAGCTTGCCTTCCGCACGGTGACGTTCCAAATCACTCGCGGTGCGGGCCAGCTCCATCTGGGGGTGAGCAGCGGCCGTCTCGTGGACAGCATCTATTTCCCAGAGGAAACGGTTGACGGCGTCGGCGCCGGTAAAGACGCTGTGGGCTATGACATACCCCGGCGGAGGGGAGGTGTACCAGTAGTCACTCAAGTCTCCCACGATGAGCGCCTCGGTGACGGTCCCGACGCCCAAAACGGCCACGTCGATCCCATCCGCCAGCAGGACCGCCGGATCGAAGGAGGTCTCCGGTTCCTTGGGAAAGCGGAAGAATCGCGTCGTGACGGCGGGGTCGACGACCATGTGCCGTTGAAGAATTGCGGCGACCGGGTCCACGTCCGGCGCCTCGGGAGCGGGACCGGCGCAGGCCGCGCACAGCAACAGGACGGTAAACGCGGTTCGAATAGGGACGGAAAACCGGCTTCTGTTCAGGTGCATGGAAAGTCGTCTCCTTGATTGATGAGGAGAGTGCGGCGCTGTCGCGCAGACTCCTACCCCTCGTTGGCCCGCAGCACGCGCATGAAATTTCCACCCAGGATCTTGGCGATCTCCTCCACCGAGTAACCTCGCTCCAGCAGGCCGCCCGCGAACTGCCGGTAGAGCCAGGTGTAGTCTTCCCGCCACATGTCGATGTCGGTCCCGATGCCCACGTGGTCGATCCCGACCAGCTTCACGATGTGGTCGATGTGGTCCAGAGTGCCTTCCACGTTGGAGCCGTGAGTGATGAGTCCCGAGTAGGGTTGGACCGTCAGGAGGGGAGACAGAGGAGGCAGGCCCAGGACCTCGAGAGCGTTCTGCTTCTCGGCCGGGTCGCGGATGGCCGCGGCCAAGCGGAAGGGATCCGGAAATTTTTCCGCCAGGTAGTTGCCGATCCGGGCCTGAGAGGTCCAGGTCCCCACCGTCCGGATCGCTTCCAGGTGTTTGGGATCGTAATAGGCGCCGACCGCGATCATGCCGCCTTTTCGGGCCAATGCCTTGATCAGGTCGTCCGTGAGGTTTCGGACCGCGTCGACCAGGGTGCGGGCTCCCGAATGGGACGCGATGACCGGTTTATCGGAGGCCTCGATGGCCTCTAGCATGGTCTGGTCCGAGGAATGGGAAAGATCCACCAGGATCCCCAGCCGGTTGCACTCCCGCACCACTTCCAGACCGAAATCATTCAGTCCCAGGTCGTCGTCATCCAGGATTCCGGAGCAGGCATCGGCCCAGGAGGCGGGGAAAGCGTGAGCCATCTCCAAGCGGCGGAGTCCCAGCCTGCGGTAGACCCTGAGGGTGGCCAGGTCCTCGACCACGATTCCACTGTCCACGCCCAGCATGAGGGACAGTTTGCCTTCCGCGCGAAAGCGTTCCAGATCATCCGCGGTGACAGCCAGACCCACGTTGGGGTGGGCAGCGGCCGCCTCGTGGACGGCGTCCACTTCCCACAGGAAACGCTTGACGGCGTCGGCGCCGGTGAAGACACTTCGAGCCAGGACATGCCCCGGCTCGGGGGAGGTGTAGAGGTGGGGTGTGAAGTCCCCGACTATGAGCGCTTCGGTGACCGTCCCGATGCCCAGGACGGCGACGTCGATCCCATCCGCCAGCAGGGGCGCCGGATCAATGGGGGTCTTCGGCTCCTCGGGGAAACGGAAAAATCGCGTGGTGACCGCAGGGTCGACGACAATGTTCTGTTGGAGAATCTCGGTGACCGGGTCCGCCTCCGCGGCATCGGGAGCGGGACCGGCACAGGCTGCGCACAACAACAGGCCGGTTAATGCGGCCCCGAGCGTGGTGGGAAACGGGTCTTTACCTGCGAGCATGGATGAGTCGCCTCCTTTACTGGTCCTTTACTGGTCCGGTCGGAAGTGTAGCGGAAGATTCAGGGAAAGGCATGGCCCGTTCGGGGTTCCGGTGGCGTTGGGAACCCGGAAAATGCAGGCTCGGGTATTCTGTAGGGCGGGAGGATAGGAAAGATGCTTCACGTCGGATCGCTGGAGGAAGTTCGGTCCGGAAGTCCCCTGGTGGTGTCCAAGGGCCCGGTTCCCATCGTGATCTTCGACCATGATGGGAAGCTGCACGCCGTGGACAATCGCTGCCCCCACATGGGTTTTCCGCTGCATCGCGGCACCGTGGAAGATGGCATCCTCACCTGCTATTGGCACCATGCCCGCTTCGACCTGGTGAGCGGGTGCACCTTCAACCTCTTCGCCGACGATGTGGATTCCTACGGTGTGGAGGTCCGGGACGGACAGGTCTTTCTGGACGTCACGCCACCCCCGGTTGATCCGGTCCAACGCTGGAGCCGGCGGCTCACGGAAGGCATGGAGCAGAACCTCAGCCTGATCGTGGGCAAGTCGGTCGTTGGGCTTCATCACAGCGGCGTCTCCCACGACGAGGTCGCGCGGCAGGGAGCACTCTATGGCGTGCGCCATCGGCGGGACTGGAGCTCGGGTCTCACCATTCTCAGCGCCATGGCCAACGTCTGCGACCGCCTGGAGGGGACGGAGCGGATCCCGCCCATGTACCACGGTCTGGTCCACATCGCCCGGGACTGCTCCGGGCGCACGCCCAAGTTCGAGATTCCGCCGCTTCAGAATCAGGAGATCCCGGCGGAGCATCTCAAGCGCTGGTTCCGTTACTTCGTGGAGGTGAGGAGCACCGAGGGCGCCGAGCGCTGCCTGCTGACCGCCGTCCACAAAGGGATGCCGGACGCTGAACTGACCGACCTTGTCGGCGCCGCGGCCACCGACCACGTCTACCTGGACGGCGGCCACGTCATCGACTTCGTGAACAAGGCGTTCGAACTGCTGGACCGGATCGGCTGGGAGCACGCCGGCCGGGTGCTGCCCTCCCTGATCCAGCCTCTCTGCCTGGCGGTGCGAAGCGAGGAGAGGAACCCGTGGCGCCACCCCATCGACCTGGTGCCTGTGCTACGCGATGCCGTGGCGCAGATCCCGGAGGCCTTGGAGTCAGGGCAGGGCAAGTCCTGGACCAAGCCGAAAGGCTTCACCGAGGCCCTGTTCAGCGACGATCCCCACACCCCCATCGAGGCTCTATTGGATGGGTTGCGCCGGGGCGCCCAGCCGATCCAACTGGCTCAGGGCGTGGCCTACGCCGCGGCGTTGCGCATCGTCCGCTTTCATGTCCAGAACGAGTTGGCCGACTGGATCGCGGTCCTGCACACGTTCACCTACTCCAACGCCCTTTACCAGTTGCTCAAACGCAACCCGTCGGCGGATTTGACACGAGGCGTGTTTCACGGCGCCATGCGAGTCTATCTGGACCGATTCTTCAACATCCCGCCGGCAAGGCTCCCATCAAGCCGGGTCTCGTCCGCGGCAGAGCTGAACGGAGATTCGATCCGCACCCGTCTGCTGGCGCTCATGAACCACCAGCAGGAGACGGACCGGGCCGGTCAAATGGTCTGGAATTACCTGGAAGGGGGCGGGGAAGGGGGCCAGCTCATCTCGGTTTTGACAGAGAGCCTGATGCGGGAGGACGCCAACTTTCACAGCTTCCAGATGCTGGAAGCGGCCATTCGCCAATACGGCGAATCCCAGGATCCGGAGGAGAGAAATCTGGTGATGGTCGGAGCCGCCCGCTACCTGGCCGCCCACGCGCCGACGCAACGCGCCATGAAACAGACCCTCCGAGTCGCCATCCGCCTCCATCGAGGCGACCCGGTCTACGAACCGGAGACCGACTAGGAGCGACGACTTCCTAGTCGCCATGGAGCGGCGGTTTCCTAACCGCCGAACTCCGGAGCAATAATTTGGCGAGGAGGAATGGGCGATTGGAAATCGCCCCTCCAGCCCCTCCTACCGCGGCCCCCGGTTGTGCCACCAGCGCAACTCCAGGCCCCGCTCGTTCACGGCGACCACGTCGGACCACTCATCCCCGTCCATGTCCGCCACGATGACGGTGGTGCCCAGTTTCCAATGCTCCTTCAGCGGGTGCTTCTTCCAGGGCGCCGTAGGATCTCCGGAATTCTCGAACCAGGCAATCTGCCCCTTCTGGCCGAACCCGGTGGCCACCACATCCAGGTCTCCGTCCTTGTCCAGATCGTGGGGGACACCCTCGAAGCCGGACCAGAAACCTTCCTGGATGTTGTGCATGCGCCAGCGGTGGCCCCGTCCAGGCTCCCCCGCGTTCTCGTACCAGACCAGATAGTGGCGGTCGGGCGCATCTCCCCCCTGCAAGCCGCCCGCCATGATCATGTCCAGGTCGCCGTCCCGGTCGAGGTCCACGGGCGTCCCGTGCATGGGCAGGTGCCGGAGGCTGATGACATGCCGACGCCAGGGACCGGCGGCCGGATTCCTGCTGTTCTCGTACCAGAGAACCATGCCGGCCACTCGGGCCGAACCCACGAGATCCATGAGCCCGTCCCCGTTGAAGTCTCCTGCCCGGATGGTCCGGGTCTCAAACCGGCCTTCGTCCACGATGTGGGCGGGCCACTCCTCGTGTTGCCACGGACCGGGATTCCGATACCAGGTGAAATTGTTCCCGAGCCGCCAACTGGAAGCGGCCACGTCCGGGCGGCCGTCCCCGTCCAGATCGGCCACGTCCACGTCGTAGGCCCCCATGAGGCCGCCGCTGGTGATGGCGTGCCTTTTCCACGATTTGGTCTGCGCCGGATTTCCCGGGTTCTCGAACCAGAAGACGTCACCGTAGAAATTGTCGATCCCCACCAGATCGACTCGCCCGTCCTGGTTGATGTCGGCCAGCCGGTGGCGTTCGTAACGGCCTTGCCAGTCCTCGCTGGCGATGGAATGGCGCCGGAACTTGCCGGATCCATCGTTCTCGTACCAATAGAAGGCGTTGTGGATGCGGGATCCCTTGGTCCCGCAATCGGAACTGGTGAGATCCAGGTCGCCGTCGCCGTCCAGGTCGGCCGCGGCCACGGCGTAGGCGTAGGTGTAGTCGTTGGAGATGAGGTGTTCCTCGAACTTCAGGTCACGGGCCTGAAGCAGCATGCTCGCGGTGACGAATACGAGACCGATTCCGTAGGTGTTTCGAAACTTGGACAAATTCATGACGCCTCCCGGTTGTCCAGAGACCATAGCTTGCCCGCT
Source organism: Acidobacteriota bacterium (assembly GCA_965231825.1). GTDB lineage: Bacteria > Acidobacteriota > UBA6911 > RPQK01 > JAJDTT01 > JAJDTT01. The sequence goes on from OZ246889.1 coordinate 3,337,007, forward strand.
CTGCCGGTATCAAGGACCCGGCGCCGCCGGTTCCGGTCTCCACGAATGCCGAATAGACTGACGTGGTGGTCAAGTTTTTCGAGAAACAATGAAACTTTCGCCGGGCTTCGGGGTTTCCATTAACAGTCCGTGGTGAAAGTCCCGCGAGCACCGAGACCGTTCCTGCGCCCGCCGGACAAGGCGCTAACGGCGCGCATACCGGGAGTATGTGCCCGAATCGCAACGCAGTCCGCCGGGATGCAGGGACGGTCGAATGCCGTGGCGACTTTTGCCACGGGCTGTTAAGACGATGGGATCGCAATCGCCAGTGCGCTATGACCGACAACAGCGCCTTTGAAGCGTTCGTTTTCAAGCACCAGGACCGGGTCTTCGGCATCGCCGTGCGGTTGCTGGGGGACGAAGCCGAGGCCGAGGATGTGTCCCAGACCGTCTTCCTGAAGGCGTTCGAACGTTTCGAACGGTTGGGGAGCAACCCTTCGGCAGGAGGCTGGCTGCGAACCGTGACCACGAACCTGTGCCTGAATCATTTGTCCCGCTATCGGGCTCGTTGGCGCCTGTTCAGCCAGCGATCGCCCCGTGGGACCGGAACCGGACGGAGCTACGAAGAGCGCCTGGTGGTGCCCGGGTCCCAGTCGGTGGACCTGGAACGCGCCGGCGAGCATGCGCGGTTGGAGCAGGGAATTCGTGGGTTGCCGCCTCATCAACGTGTGCCGCTGGTGCTGTTTCATTTCGAAGACAAGAGTTATAGAGAGATCGCCGGATTCCTGGGTGTCACCCTGGCCAAGGTCAAGACCGATATCCACCGGGGCCGCCAGGCTCTCCGGCGCTTGATGGAGATGAACGATGAACGGCGATGATCTTGAGTCCTTGATTCATCGAAGGCTGTCTCAACTCCCGCCGCCGCGTGCGCCGGGGACGTTCGTTCCCCGGGTGATGGCTCGGGTTCGGAGGCGGCGTCAGAGTCCTTGGTATGCGCAGCCCTGGATCGCTTGGCCGCGGGTTTGGCAAGTGGTGTCGGTGATGCTGCTCCTGGGCCTTTGCAGTATGGCTTCGTACGTCGTCGAAGGCGCACGTGGCCTTTTCGACTTCTACGGGGCCACGAGGGTAGAGACGAGCGTCATTGCCGTCACCGACACGGTTGCGGCGCTGGCGGAAAGTGGGCGGATCCTGCGTCGTGTGATTTTGGAACCGATTGCCGGACCTCTCATGTTCGTGATGGTGATCGTGTGCATGGCGAGCGCATTGCTCGGTGCGGCGCTGGCCCGTTTGCTCCGGGAAAGGGAGGCTGGACGATGAAGTTCGCTTGGGTATTTTCGGGATTGTTGGTCGTGGTGCTGGGTCTCTCCTCGGGTTGTGGCCCCGATTCGAGCGGTCCTGACGCGCCTCCGGTTCCAGGGTTTCTGGAAGTCGGCAGCGATGACGGCGAAGTGGTGAAGATCGGCGGGAACTACGTTCTCCCAAAAGATAAGGAGCTCAAGAGGCTCGTCGTCATCTCGGGTCTGGCCCGGATCGAAGGAACGGTCAAGGACGAAATGGTGGTGATCGCCGGCGGAGCGACGCTTGCCGGCAGCGCCCGCGTCCAGGGCAATGTCGTGGTCTTGGGAGGAACGGTCGAAGTCGAGGAGGGAGCCACCGTACGAAGAGACCTGGTGGTGCTTGGAGGCGGGTTGGAGGTTCCCCCCGGCTTCGAACCGGGCGGGGAACAGGTGTCGATCGGGACAATCCCTACAGGAGGGATGTTGGCCGAAGTGATTCCCTGGTTTACCCACGGACTGTTTCTGGGCCGGCCCATCGTGCCGAGCCTGACCTGGATCTGGGCGGTCGTGGCCGTTCTGGCGCTCTTGTATCTGTTGATCAACTTTATCTTCTCCAGTCCCGTGCACGCTTGCGCTCAAGCTCTCGCCGACAAGCCGCTGAGCGTGGGTCTGGTGGGTCTGTTGGTCGTGGTGTTGATTGCTCCCGTGTCTTTGATGCTGGTGGTGTCCGTTGTCGGGCTGGTGCTGATTCCGTTCTTCTGGGTCATGCTCCTGGTCGCCGGACTCGTGGGAAGTGTGGGTGTGGCCCGTTGGATCGGAACCCGTGTTCTGGCTGAGGAGTCTCCGGAGAACCGTGTGGATGCGGCGCGGTCGCTGCTCATTGGACTTGCCTTGATCACGCTGGTCTTCATGATTCCGGTCCTGGGTTTCGCCGCATGGTCCGTGTTGTGCGTACTGGCACTGGGCGCGGCGGCAACCGAAGCCTTTGCCGGGTTGAGGCGAGAGAATCCCGCCGCACCGTCACCGGCCCCGCCAGTCCCGCCGCCGGCATCGGCAGGGAGCGGACCGGTGGATGACATTGCTGTGGAATCCGCCGCACAAACGGCATCGCCCCACCGTCCTGCTTCGGTGGTCGATCTTTACGCGTTTCACAGAGCCACCTTTCTGGTTCGACTGGGGGCTTTCCTGATCGATCTCGCCATGGTGGCCTTCTTGACGCACCTTCTGGAGATAGCAGGCGGAAAAACGTTTCTGCTCTTCCTGATCTATCGCATCGCTCACTGGAGTTGGCAGGGGACGACGGTCGGCGGCATCATCTGCCGCTTGCGGGTCGTGCGCATCGACGGAGCACCAATCCGCTTCACCGAGGCGGCGGTGCGGGGACTCAGCAGCATCCTTTCGACGTTGGTCGTGGGACTGGGATGGCTCTGGATTCTCTGGGATTCGGAGCGGCAGGCATGGCACGACAAGATCGCGGGAACCCTCGTGGTTCGGGTCCCGGCCGATTGGCCCAGGTGAAGATCGAATTGACGGGCGGAAAAGTGTCCGAAATCGGACAGTTTGTCCCGATTTCGGACACTTGAGGCGGACTCGATATTGCGTCATGCACTATGCTGGCCATGGACGTTCGTTACCCGGACAAGCCACTACGAAGAACCGGATGATTCCGGAGGCCGGGATCCTGCCGCGTACCAGTCCACGCGCCGCGTGGCGTACATGACCGCCGCCAGGATGACGAAGAGGCCCAGCGATCCGATGAGGAGGGCATAGTCCTCGTTCATGAGGAGGATGTAGAGGTAGGCGTAAAGCAGGGCAACGCCGGTGGCGACGAGCAGGGCAAGCCGCACACGGTGCAGTACCGCGGCCGAGTACGCCCCCACCAGGGCGATGATCGAAACGCTCGCCATGGCATAGGCGAGTGGGAAACCGGTGTGCTCGGACAGTGAGAGCTCCAGCAAGTAGAAGAGGCAGAGCGCACCTCCAAGCATGAGGTATTGGATCGGGTGGACCCGAACGCCGGCCAGGACCTCAATCAACCAGACGACGGCGAAGGGGAGAAGGATGAAGAGGAACGCGTACTTTACGCTGCGCTCCGCCATCCGATAGTGGTCCACTGGATGGACCAGATCGACCCCGAAGCGTGAGCCGTCGATGGCTTCGTTCATCTTGGCCTCGGCCGTCCATGCCTGCGGGTAGTTTCGGCCGAGGAACGGGATGGACCACCTGGCTTGGAAGCCGGTAGCCGACACGGAGCGCTCGGCCGGGAGCCAGTTGCCCTGAAAGCTGGGATGGCCGTAGTCCGATTGGAGTTCGACGGCCGTCTGGTGCCCGAAGGGAGTGAGGTAGAGACTGAGGCTGCCGTTCAGGGAGAGCGGGAAAGAGAATTTGAACCTCTCTGACGCGGCCGCCACGGCGACGACTGCGTGGATACCTGCAATTCCGTCAAGGAAGGCTCCGGTTCCCGGAAGGAATGACGCCGGTTGGCCGTTCCACGATACAGGCGTCTCTTCCTGGATCGCCCGAGCGTCCGATATTCCGACTGCCAGATAGGCTCGTTCCCAGTCGACCGCCCCAGGTTCGACACCCAGCTCCGCGAAGCTGGGGCGTGCAAACTCGCCTTCGACCGTGAGGCCGAGCCGATAGACGGGGACCGAGAAAATCCCCCGATAGCGGGTCTCGCTGTCGATGGAGCCGCGAGTGTGGAGCCGCTCCGGCAGGAAGATGGCGTTCCGGACCTCGGTGCGGGTGACTTCCTGGCCGCCTGCCCCGAACTCAGTCCAACGATGGGCGTAGGGAACGACCAAGGCCGGGCCGGTGATGATCTGGGTGTTTCCCCACTTTGACGAAACCTCCGCCACTGCCTCTTGGCGACGCTCTTGGCGCTCGGAAACCAGTTCCGCAATCAGTGCGATCGGGATCTGGAGCAGTAGCGCCAGGAACCCGACCCACAAGAGGCGCAGCATCTGAGAACTGCGAAACGAGGTAGTCAACCGCTCGATCGAATCTTGCATGGAGTGCTCTCCATTTCTCAGGGAGACATCCGGAAAATATCAGGAACACGGGTTCCGTGTAACCGATCCGTTTTTGGAAGTAGGCGGAAGGACGTCAGTCCTCCCCGGCTTCACTGTCCGATTTCGAGACAGTTTGTCTGCAATCGAACATTCTGTCTCAATAAGGGACAGGATTTGCGAAATCGGACACAGGAGACCGCTTCCCATGAGACGAACCACGATTCTGCTGACTTCGGCATCACTGATATTTCTTGTTGCGGCCGTTCGATCTACCCGTGCGACGGGGGCGGAGAGTGCCTTGAAACCCTCTCCGGACGCCGCCCTCTACGCCTACGGGTACCATCAGCGCCCCTACCCGCTGGAACCGGGCCCTCATCTCTTCGTGGACTGGCGCTACCTGAATCCGGGCCACGTGACTTACCGCTACCGGGGAGAGCGGATCCAGCGGGATCGGCCCGAGGAGTACGGTCCGGAGATCAACTCCCAGATCGAAGTCCATCCCCGGGACGTCCCCGTCGGAATCCGGATCGAGGTGCAGCCGGCCGGCAAGCTGGGACCGGTGATCCGGAACGACCGCCCCTGGGAGTTCTTCACGCCCTACGTCACCTTGATCCACCACGAAGGCAAATACCTTCTCTTCTACAACACCACCACTTACCGGCTCGGCCGGAGCTCGGAAGGGTACATGGTCTGCTACGCCGAGTCCGAGGACGGATTGAACTACCGCAAACCGCCGCTGGGACAGGTGGAGTTCCAGGGCAGCCGCGAGAACAACCTGGTACTGGGACCGGGAGTCTGCAGATACGGGATTCACGGCCCGGCCATCTTCGTGGATCCCAGCGCCGAGCCGGCCGAGCGTTTCAAGGCGATCTACCAGGCTGCCGTCGACCAGGAGACCGTCGAAAGGCTGAAGGGCGTGCGCCCCGAGTCGGTGACGCCGGCCTCAAAGGACGGAACGGCTCTCATGGGGGCGGTCTCGCCGGATGGAATCCGGTGGCGGGAGCTGGAAGAGCCGCTCATGGGGCACGTCAGCGACACCGGGACCACGGCCTACTGGGATGCACGCCTGGGCCGCTATGTGGGTTACTTCCGGATGGGGGTTTGGGGACGGCGCATGATCGGCCGGGCGGAGACCACCGATTTCCGGCGCTGGCCGCGGCCCGAGATGGTTCTGGCCCCCGATCCTTCGGATGCGGCCTGGGTCGACTACTACACCAACGGCAAGGCGCTCTACCCGGGCACCAGCACCATGCATCTCATGTTCCCCATGATCTATCACCGTAATCTGGACACCAGCACGGTCCGGGTGGCCTCCAGCCTGGCGGGGCGAATCTGGAATTTCCTGCCCGGAGGGCCGGTCCTGGAGACCGGTCCGGAGGGATCGTTCGACGCCGGTTGCCTCTTTCCGGGGGCCGGCTTGGCCGAGATCCCGGGCGACCGCGTCATCCTGCCCTACATCGGTTTCGCCGTCCCCCACAAGTTTCCCCGCCTCAGCCCGCTGGGAGAGGTCGCCTTCGCGGTCTGGCCCAAGCAGCGCCTGAGCGCCCTGGTGGCGGACGAGGTGGGGTCTTTCGTCACCAATCCCCTTTCCAGCCAGGGCAAGACCCTCCGGCTCAACTTCGACGCGGGCCGGAACGGTTCGGTTCAAGTGGAGGTGGTGGGCGTCGAGGGCAGAACCCTGGCCGAGTGCGATACCCTGTCTGGCGACCGGCTGTCGCAGCAGGTGACCTGGAATGGCCTGCCGGATCTGGGGATCGAACCGGGTGAGTCCTTTCGCCTGCGGTTCCGGCTGCGCGGCGCCAAGCTCTTCGCCTTCGAGATGCGTTGAGCCTGGCGGTTGTTCGGATGCTCTGGAGGTTGAATTCCATGAAGAAGCTTGCCGTTTTGATCTCTCTGGTCCTGGTCTGGCCCGGCGTCGCCTTCCCTTCGAAGAGCGCCGACAATTCCATGGCGTCCCAGATCGACATCCCGTTCGAGAAGTTCGTCCTGCCCAACGGCCTCACCCTGATCGTCCACGAGGACCACAAGGCACCCATTGTGGGCGTCAACGTCTGGTACCACGTCGGGTCCAAGAACGAGAAACCGGGGCGCACGGGTTTTGCCCACCTCTTCGAGCACCTCATGTTCAACGGGACGGAACACTGGCCCGGCGAGTTCTTCGAGCCCTTGGAAGAGGTCGGCGCCACCGGAATGAACGGCACCACCAACGCCGATCGCACCAACTACTTCGAGAACGTTCCCAAGAACGCGCTGGACCTGGCCCTGTGGTTGGAATCGGACCGCATGGGCCACATGCTGGGCGCCATTTCCAAGGAGAAGCTGGACGAGCAGCGCGGCGTGGTCCAGAACGAGAAGCGCCAGGGGGAGAATCAACCCTATGGCCGGTCGTGGACCCTCCTGACCGAGAACACCTATCCGGCGGGCCATCCCTACTCCTGGACCACCATCGGTTCCATGGAGGATCTGAATGCCGCCGAGCTGGACGACGTCAAGGAATGGTTCAAGACTTATTACGGCGCCGCCAACGCGGTTCTGTCCGTCGCTGGGGATGTCGACGCCCAAGAAGTGAAGAAGAGGGTCGAGCACTATTTCGGAGACATCCCCTCCGGTCCTCCGGTGGACAAACAGGAAGCCTGGATCGCCAAGATGACGGGGACCCACCGGCAGCAGATGGAGGACCGCGTGCCCCAGGCCCGGATCTACCGGGTCTGGAACGTGCCCCAGTGGGGCACCCGGGAAGCGGCTCTCCTGGACCTGGTGGCCGATATTCTGGGCGGAGGCAAGACCTCACGGTTCTACAAACGGCTGGTCTACCAGGACCAGATCGCCACGGAGGCATCCAGTTTCCTCTACGCCCGGGAACTGAGCGGCCAATTCCATGTCAGTTCCACGGCTCACCCGTCGAAGACTCTGGGTGAGGTGGAGCAGGCCCTCGCCGAAGAGGTGGAGAAATTCATTCACGAGGGTCCGACCCAGGCGGAGTTGGATCTGGCCAAGACCCAGACATTCGCCGGTTTCGTTCGGGGCTTGGAGCGGGTCGGCGGGTTCGGCGGCAAGTCGGATATCCTGGCTTCCAACGAGGTCTACGGCGGTTCACCGGATACCTACAAGAAATACTTTCGGTACGTGGAGGACGCGACTCCGGAGGATCTTCGCAACGCAGCTCGCGACTGGCTGTCCGACGGGGACTTCATCCTGGAGGTCCACCCGTTTCCCAAGTACACGACGGCCGAATCGGGGGCGGATCGTGACCGGTTGCCGGACGTGGGTGAACCGCCGCCCGCCGAGTTTCCCAGCCTTCAGAAGACGACCCTGTCCAACGGGTTGAGAGTGATCCTGGCCGAGCGCCACGCGGTGCCCATCATCAATTTCAGGCTGCTCATCGATGCTGGATATGCCGCCGATCTGGGAGGACTGGCGGGGACGGCCAACTTGGCGGCGGACATGATGGACGAAGGGACCTCGACCCGCAGCTCGCTTGAGATCAGCGAGGAAGCGGCCCGTCTCGGGGCCGACATCGGCAGCAGCGCTTCGCTCGACGACTCGACGGTCTCCCTGTCGGCGCTCAAGGCGAACCTCGCCGAGTCGCTGGATCTCTACGCCGACGTGGTCTTGAACCCGTCCTTCCCGGAAAAGGAGCTGGAGCGGCTCCGGCGCCAGCTCTTGGCCCGGATCCAACGGGAGAAGGTCAGCCCCGTCAGCATGGCCCTGCGGGTGATGCCAAAGCTCATCTACGGAGCGGACCACGCCTACGGGAACCCGCTGACCGGGTCCGGAACGGAAGAGTCGGCCAAAGCCATCACCCGGGACCAGCTCAAGGATTTCCACGCCACCTGGTACCGGCCCAACAACGCCGCCCTGATCGTGGTGGGGGACACGACCCTGGCTGAGATCGAACCTCAGTTGGAGCGGGTCTTCAAGGCCTGGCAGAGCGGACCGGTTCCGGAGAAACAGGTCGGGCGAGTGGACCACCACTCCCGGTCCCAGGTTTACCTCATGGACCGGCCCGGATCTCAGCAATCGCTGATCTTTGCCGGACACGTCGCCCCGCCCACCAACAATCCGGACGAGATCGCCCTGATCACCATGAACCGGATTATCGGAGGCAGCTTCACGTCCCGCATCAACATGAATCTGCGGGAGGAAAAACACTGGTCCTACGGGGCCCGGACCCTCCTGTTTGGAGCCAAGGGGCAAAGGCCCTTCATCGTCTACGCTCCGGTTCAGACCGACAAGACCAAGGAATCGGCGGCCGAGATCGACCGTGAGCTGCGGGAGTACCGGGGGGACCGCCCGGCCACGGCAGAGGAGTTGGACCGGGCCCAGAAGGCTCAGACGCTCAGTTTGCCTGGACGGTGGGAGACCTCGGGTGCGGTGGGAGGAACCATCGCCGAGATCGTCCGCTTCGGGCTGGCCGAGGACTACTACCGGACCTTTCCCGGCAAGGTCAGAGCTCTGGACATTCCGGCCATCCAAGCATCTGCGAATGACGTGATTCGCCCCGACCAGTTGGTATGGGTCATCGTCGGCGACCTCTCGAAGATCGAAGACGGGATCCGCGAGCTCAATCTCGGGGAACTGAAACGACTCGATCAGGATGGCAACGTGATCGACTCCGGCGGACAGTAGGGCCGGCGGGCAGGATCAGGACCGGTTCAGGGAGGATACATGAAGATCGAAATTCTGACGGCGATACTCCTCGTATGCGCCGGATGCAGCGAGTTTGGCGAGATGGAAACGACCAGAGCGCGGATCAATACGTTCGACGCCGGCCGGGAGAGCTGGCAGGTCTACGATTACAACGGCGGCAGCGGGAACGAGAACGTCTTTTTCATGACCACATGGGAGAAGACGGGCGGCGTGGACAACTCCGGATACGTCTGGGCCGACGATTCCCGGTGGCGGATCGATACTCCCGAGGACCCACACTCCATTCTGCCGCTGATCCTCTATCACCGGTGGGTGGCCGAGGACCTGGAGGACGGTGGCCGCAACGAAACACCCCGGCCCACCGGATTCCGGCAGGAGGAAGCCCTCGACCTGCGGGGCGCCGAGGTGTCGGTTCACCTCCGGGGGGACGATCTCGACCTGAAAGGGGCCGAGTGCTATTTCTGGGTTCACTCCGGCGGGACCCGCTGGCACTACACCGGACGCCCCCTCACGATCCACCATGGGAAATGGGGTCCACCCGAGCGATTCGTCCTGGTGAACGACGAATCAAAATGGCACCGGAGCTGGGCTCCGTCCCGGGCGTCCCTGGACGCGCTGCTCAAGAACAGCGCCAGCTACGGCTTCTCCTTCGTGGGGTTCTCGGAGGAGGTGACGGGCAAGCTCTCCATGGACCAGTTCGAGCTCCGTCTGGCGAGTCCGTAGGCGTACCCCTTGTGGGTGGCCTTTTTGGCCGCCCGGGCAACATCGTAGCTTGTATGCATATTCATCCAGTCATGCGGCGTTCTCTTGAACGCGTTCGGCAGTCGGAAGGCCATATCCGGCGTTATCGATGTCTGGCCCATGACGATGCGTTCTTGCGTTGAATCCTGTCTGCTCCATGCTCTGCGGCAACGGTTACGCTTCGACGCTGAGTCGGCCCGGTCGCTTCGAGTGCGACTCGCGAATCACGATGTTCACATCGCGCCCCAGAGCCGTCAGCAGGCGCAGAAGCCGTTCCATGGAATATTCTCGGAATCTGCCCCGTAGCAGGCGCGGCACATCGGGTTGAGACAGCCCGAGCAGCTTCGCTGCGTCGACCTGCCTGAGGCCGCTCTCTCGAATGATCTTGTCGATGAGCGTGACCAGCTCGGCCTTGAGCAGATGCGTGTCGCCATCCGGAAGTCCCAGGTCAGCGAATACGTTTTCGCTGCCGTGTTCGATCTTCACGTTGTCGGTCTTCACCGTTTTACCCTCTGCCAAAGTTCCCGAGGAAGTGTCGCTCAGACGCTCTTAGCCTAAGACGGGCGGTGGAGGACAGTTACCATCTCCACGAGGCAGGATCTTTACCTGAGAACGGCGTCAAGGGGTTGAATATCCGAGACATCGATCGTTGCGCCCGCCCGGGCAAGATCGTAGCTCATCTGCATATTCATCCAGTAATGCGGCGTAGTTTTGAAGGCTTTTGCCAGTCGAAATGCAGTATCCGGCGTTACCGACGTCTGGCCCTTTACGATGCGTTCTATACGCGTGCGTGGCACGCCCAGTTTCTTCGCCAAGGCCCCGGCGCTCATCTCGAGCGGCTTAAGGTACAGCTCGTCCAAAACCTCACCAGGATGCATCGGCACAAGGATGTCAGCCATTTCCATCGGTCCTCAGTGGTAGTCCACAATCTCGACTTCATCCGGACCACGACCGGTCCAAACGAAGCAGATACGCCATTGCCGGTTGATACGAACCGAATGTTGTCCCTTGCGGTCACCTGACAATCGCTCAAGGCGATTGCCTGGAGGATAGCGGAGGTCTTCCAACTCAACCGCCGCATTCAATGCGGTCAGCAGGGCACGGGTCCTGCGTAGCAAGTAGGCGGGGAAACGCCTTGGAGCTTGCCCGCCAGCGATTCTTCTGGTCCGCTTATCCCTAAAACCATGTATCACGTAATGATACTATCATCAAGACAAGGAGGTCCCACATGGCCTCTGTCTCTCTACGCCTGCCGGTTGAAGTCTCTCAATTCCTGCAACGGTTGCCCAATCTCACCGGGCGAAGCAAGACTTTCTACATGATCGAGGCCATTCGGTAGTTCCTGGGCGACCTTGAGGATTTGTACATTGCTGAGCAACGGTTGGTCGCCCTTCGATCCAGGGAGTCTCGGACCGTGCCGCTGGACGAAGTGATGCAGCGTTATCGGTTGGACGACTGAACTGGATCAGAAACGCTGGGAGGGGCGATTTCTAATCGCCCGCTCTTCTACGGTGAATCGATACTCTGGAGCTCGGCGGTTGGAAACCGCCGCTCCCGGAAGAGAAGGGGACAGTCCCCATCTCTGCCATCTCTGGCCCGAGAGTCCAGACCCAGGGTCCGGCCCGAGTCGGAATAGGGGTGTCCCAATCCATTCTCCCGCCTGATCGACTCCTCCTTGCTACGCAGGATTCGGACTCGTCCCAGACATTCTTTCGCAGTCGCGGGATCGGTTGCAGACAGCGCCTTTTGGGACATGGAGAGGTGATAGGTGTCCACGAGCCATATCACCCCCAAGATCGTGAAGAAGGGGACAGTTCTGCCCCGGGGGACGGGAGAAGGGGACAGTCACCTTGTCTCTTGAGATTTATCCGATCTTCTTTTGGAACTCCACGACCTCAAAACTTGCCTTCATGCTCCTACCGACCTCCTTGTACCCACTCCGTGTGTACAGTTGGATCGCTGGTAACTGTTGAACCGTCGTTTCCAGAGTCAATGTCCGAAAACCCAACTCGGCGGCGCGCTGTTCCAACGCCGACAGCATCTGCTTACCTAGTCCCCTCCGTTGGAAATCCGGATGTACTCTCATGCGTCGGATGCTGGCTAGGTCGGCCGATAGTCTCAGAAGGGCTCCGATAGCAACGATTCGACCACTGGCTGCCCCTATGAAGAATTCGCCTCCCGTGGCGATGTATTCGGCCTCGACACGATGCAGATCGTCGTCCCAGGGCCCATTTCCCGCATGGGCCCCAACTTGAAGCAACGCAACATTGTGGAGTTCCCAAACCGCGTCATGGTCGGCGGAACGATATCGGCGAATCTTCATCATCAGAGCAGGACCGTGCAAACTGGTCTTAAGATGACAGAAAGGGGATTATGAACGAGAACAGCAATCTCATCCTTCCGTAGCAGTCTCTGGAGAAGGCGGAGAAGGGGACAGTCACCTTTTCTCTTGTGCGAGAGTCCAGACCCAGGGGTCGGCCTGAGTCGGAATAGGGGCGTCCCAAGCCATACTCCCGCCTGATCGACTCCTCCTTGCTACGCAGGATTCGGACTCGTCCCAGACATTCTTTCCCAGTCGCGGGATCGGTTGCAGACAGCGCCTTTTGGGACATGGAGAGGTGATCGGTGTCCACGAGCCATATCACCCCCCAAATCGTGGCCCACACGGGGAGTCTCGGACTGTGCCGCTGGAAGAAGTGATGCAGAGTTATCGGTTGAAGGACTGAATTGGATCAGAAACGCTGGGAGGGGACGGTCTTGCTCCCGTCTTCGGCGGCGCTTCGCCGTACCGAAGAGTCGGGCGGGTCGTAAGCGTAGAGGGGGGGACTAATCGTCCCCCCCTGTCGGCGCCTGAAAGACGCCGCTCCAATCGGCGACAAGAAAGACGCCGCTCCACTCCGTCTCTCTGCGTTACTTGCTTTGGAATTGTTCATTTCTTGTTGCGGATCGATTCCTGCATTCGCTTGCCGAAGTCTTCCCGGCCCCCGGCGGGGTTGGACTGGTGACGGGGATGCGGGGGAACTCCGGCCGCCGGCTCGTTGGAGTCCCGGCCCCAGTGACCGGAGCGGTGAGTGATCACGTCCAACCAGCGGGCGTTCGCCTTGCGCCGAGCCAGGTCTCCGTCGGGATCGGGCAGGGTGTACGTGTAGGAATAGAGCTTGGCCCGGGTGAGGTACAGCTTGAGACAGACGCCGCCGTACTGTTCCACGCTCAGGTCGTAGGGAGACCGGCCGCTTTTCCAGGTCAGTTTCTGGGCCGTGCCGTTGGAGGTCAAGGGAACCGAATCCTCTCGGGTGAAGTCCTGGATCGGTTCCCCGTAGGGAGTGATCAATTCGGCCTCGATGGAACCGCCCTCGGCGTCGGCATTCACCAGGATCTCGTAGGCCGGACCCCACGGTTTGGTCATCAGCCAACCCTCTTGGTCTCCGGCGTCCATCGATATCCAGTGGTCCTCGGGCATGCGGGCCACCATCAGGACGGCCACGTCACGCGTTCCCTGAGACAAGTCATAAGAGAGCCAGTCCCACCAGGTGTGGTTCAGGCGGCTGGCCGTGTAGTAGATCCAGGTCTCTCCGTCCCGCACCAGGGGGTTCTCGGCCGGGTAGAGCATGCCGCCATCCTGGGCGCCCGGCTTGCCCAAAGGAACCACCGGCGAGCGGTCGTCGGGACGGTGCCAGGTTCTACCGTCGCGGCTGTAGGCCAGGGAGAGGTCCAACTGGCCCACTTTGCCTCTGGGGTAGTCGGGCGGCTTGTGATAGGCCCCGTATGTGGGTGCGAAGGGATGGACGTAGTAGGGGTTGATGATGCCCAGGAAGAAGTTCTCGTAGCGGAGGACGGGCATGTCATAGATGTTGTACAGCTCCGGCGGGTCCAGATCGTCTCCGGCAACCAGCACCCGTCCCGTGTCCTCCCAGTTCACGAGATCGTAGCTCTCGTACTGGGAGATGTCCCGCGGGACGTTGGGCACCCGACGGGTCATCAGCACGTACTTGCGGCGGTCCGGGTCGTAGAAGAGGGTGCAGTTGTCGTCGCTGATGCCGCGTATCACCGGGTTGACGTGACGGGGCCGCTCCCACTGCAGTCCGTCGTGGGAGTAGGCCAGGTTCAGCGCCGAGTGGTGCCGGGCCCAGAGCGACTCTTCGCCGAAGGTGTTGAAGATCATCTTGTAGCGGCGGGCGGGGATGTCGCTGGGATCCTTGATGATGCTGAAGACGAACTGCCGCTTGAAGGAGACGACCATGTTGTGTTCGCGGGAGCCGTTCACCTCCACCAGGCCAAGTTTCGGCTTCTCCCAATTCAGGCCGTCCCGGCTGATGGCGTAGGCCATCCCCCGCGGCCCGTCGCCCGTATTCCCCTTCCAGCGCATGAGCGTGTACCACATCTTGAAGATCTGCTCTTCCTCGTCGTACATCACCGAGACGTAGTTGAGCATGTCCCGGTCCGTCTCCCAGGGGGCGTCCAGGCGCAGCACCGGCTCCTGGCGCTTGACCGCCTGGTTCACCTTGCGGCGAAGGTTGTGGTGCTCCAACAGGGGCTCGTCGTCGATGAGGAGAAACTTGTAGCGGGCGAGCTGCCGCTCCGGGCTCGCAGCCGTTTCAGCGGCAGCCGTGTTTCCGCAGAGGAACGCCGCCGAGAGCAGAATCGGGAGCACGCCGCGATGGATTCGGAAGAATGGGATCATGGAGTGGTCCTCCTTAATTCTCTTTGGAAATGAAGATTCGAGTCAGAAATAGAATTTCAGGGCCAACTGGATCTGCCGGGCGGCCAGCGTCTGGGCCAGGACGCCGAAGCCGGCGGTCCCGTAGAGCAGAGTCTGCTGCCTCTCGTTGACCACGAAGTTGGGCCGGTTGGTGGCGTTGAAAGCCTCCACTCTGGCCTCCAGCCGTTGAGTTTCGGCCAGACGAAAGGTCCGGCGCAGAGAGATGTCCAGGTTGAAGAGGCCGGGAGCCTCGACGACGCCGCGGCCGGAGTTTCCATATTGGAACGGCGGCGGCGGAGCGAAGGCACCGGTGTCGAACCAGCGGGCGGGAGTCCGCTCGTGGAGAGGCAGATTGGCGTCCCGGATCCGGTCCGGCCACTGGGACGCCTCCGATCCGGCGTCCAAGGGATCGCCGGGCAGAGAGATCGTGCGCCAGCCACCCTCCTGGAAATTGGAGATGGCCCGGACGGACCATCCTCCCAGCAGCCGTGAAGCCAGGCCGCTTTGGAGCAGCGGCCGGTTGGGGCCGAAGGGCAGATCGAAACCGCCCGAAAGCATCAAACGCACCGGAATATGGAAGTCCGCCACTCCCCGGGTCGCCTCCAGCGGCAGGTTGCGGGACCGGTAGATTCGGCGGGAGGTGTAACCCGTGGTTCCCCCTCCGGTCTGGATCAGACGGGACCAGCTCAGTGACGCCAGGAGATACAGACCATCGGCGCCCGCGGCCTTTTCCACTTGAAAATGCATGCCTTGGTACCAGGAATCGGCATTTGCAAACGGAAAATGAACGGCTTGCAGGTGAGGCCAGGGCCGGCGAAGCTGCCGGTCTCCGGTCCCTGGAGCCGCGTCGTTCCAGGAGACCGTCTCCAGAAGATCGGTCGATCGGGAACCATGGTAGCCGGAGTCCAGCAGCCAGTGGCGGGTGAACTCGTGCTGGAGGCTGAGGCCCCAGGAATGGGTCCGGGACAAGGGCAGCGGAGTCTGAAATCCGTAGTGGTCGGGAATCGCCGCGCCTCGACCTTCGTCAGGAAACGGGTCCGCCAAGCGCAGCACCGGGGTCTCCAGGGGGCTGTTGAAAATGGGCCGCTCGGCTCCAGGGCGGGGATTCCGGCTCAAGCGGAGGACCATGTTCAGATCCGGCTCGTTGGCATGAAGACCGTATCCGGTGCGCAGAACGGTCTTTTCCGCCAGGCGAAGCGACACGCCCAGGCGCGGCAGTATTCCGTCGAGAGGGTTCCATCGGATCAGGGGATAGTTGGGTTGAAAGCGGCCCGTTTCCCACGGTTTCAGATCCAGGTCCAGCAACGCGGGGACCGTCCGGCCGGTCACTGGATCCAGGTTCGACATGAAGCCCCGCTTTTCCTTCCATGGCAGCCGCAGCTCGTAGCGAAGGCCCAGGTTCAGGGTCAACCGGGGACCGGCCTTCCAGGTGTCCTGGAGGTAGAGGTAGTAGCTGTCCTGATGGAATCGGCCCCGGGAACCCTCCCCGCCCAGACGGCTCTGTGACACGTAACCCATCAGGAAATCGGCGAAACCGTTGCCCGTGTACCGGTCGTAGAAGTAGAAGCGGCTTCGACGAGACGTCACGTACAGGTTGTAGTGCCGGCGGAAGTGGATTCCGGTCTTGAGGGCATGGTCTCCCTCCACCACGGTCACGTCCTGATTGGCCTGCCAGTTGCCCAGGCTGCTGGGGCCGAGAAAAGAGTAGTCGCCGATTCTGGTGTACCCCTGGATATCGACGATCGGCACCCCGATTCGATCCACTTCGCTTTGCCGGAGTTGCGGAATTCCCAGGTCCAACTCCGTGGCCCGGGGGGACACCAGGGACTCATAGGGACGGCGGAACCAATGGAGGCTGGACGCGGCCTGGGCCCTCGGGCTCAGGCTCCGCGTGTAGGAGAGGGACTGTCCCCATGTGGCCAAGGGATGGCGGGTGGAGAAGATGCTGATGGGTTGGGTCGAAGTCCAGTGGTTCGAGTCCAGGACGAAACGGCCGGCCCACCGGCTGACCTCGGACTGTTTCACGTCGATGCGGGCGATGACCTGCGAATTGTCCAAGGGACTGTGGGAGTCGGGGCTGGTGAAGTTCAGGGCTCCGGGAGTGTTGGGTGCGGGCCAGTAACGGAGGAGCTTCAAGGCGACGGGGTCCAGCCGGCTTGCCGGGATCCGGTTTTCGGGAAACAAGTTTCCCGTCAAGGGGTCCCGGATAGGATTGGCGAACCGGCCCTGCTTTTCACCGGCAGTTGGGACCACTCCGGTGAGAGGCTTGGTCTCCCGGATCGAACGCATCTGATAGGAGACGAAGAACCAGGCCCGGTCCCGTCCGTTGAGAAGGCCGGGCAAAAGAATAGGGCCTCCGAATGTGGCTCCCAACTGGTTGCGTTTGAACTCCGCCTTTCGCTGCTCGAAGAAGTTGCGTGCGTCCAGGTTGTCATTCCGGTGAAACCAGAACCAGCCGCCGTGGAATTCGTTAGTGCCGCTCTTGGTCACCGCCACGATCTGACCTCCGGGCCGGATTCCGAATTCGGCGGAATAGAGCCCGGTCTTGACGTCGAATTCCCTGAGGGCATCGGTGCTGGCGTTAAACGATGGTGTTCCGTCCCCGTGAGTGAATAGCGTGCCGTCGATGAAAGTCAGGTTGTCCTTGCGCCGCATGCCCAGCACCTTGACGCTCCGGCTGCGGCTTTCATGGCTCGTCGCCGCACCTGCGGCAAGGCTGACCAACTGCCCCAGGTCCCGCGTGTTGACCGGCATGCTTTCCAGCTTTTCCTGGTCGATCAGTTGACCCCGGTCTTCGCGGCCGCTTCCCGCCAGAACGGTTCTGCTGCGGGTCGAGTTCCGGGTCCCGGATTCTCCCCGGACCAGGAGGAAATTTTCCTCTCGAATCTGTTCCACGAGAAGATGAACGTGGGTCCGGACCTGGGTTTGGTAGCCGGGGAGGGACGCCGCAATCTCGTAGTGGCCGGGAGTCAGGCCGCTTCTCCGGTAGTTCCCATTGTCATTGGTGAGCAACAGGAAGACCTCGTTGGTATCGACCCTGTGGATCGCCACCTCGACTCCCGGCGCCGCTTTACCGGCCTCATTCCGGACCTGGCCGAGGAGGGTCCCGGCCCCGATCTGGGCCATTGCTTCAGCGGAACTCAGGAGCAGGCATGCGGCCAGCAGAACCGAGAGCAGGAGTTGCCGCTTCGGCTGCCGGGGAAACGCCGTGGGATCCGCGCTCTGCTTTGGGAAACACATGTGGGGAATCATCCATCGACCGCGGAGATCGCGCGGCGCCGGCCGGCACCGGACGAGGACGCACCAAAATCGCGAGTCAGTCTACCACGTGGGGGGTGCCGTCCCGGGTTCAAGCGCCCCTTTTTCTCACTCTTTAATCAAAAAGATGATTCAAGATGAGATCGTGGACTCCCGCCGCGGGAATCTCGCCGTCGGAGACAAGTCCGGGTGCCGTGCTCATGAACACGGGGCCCTGGTCCGGGTCGTCCGTGGGCCTGCCGTGGGAACCCTTGACCAGCGTGGCGTCGAGAGGGATCAGGTCCATGAGGTATCGGAAACCCAGCGCCTTCTGCAACAGTCTCATTCCGACCCTCAGAGAGGGAAGCCGGATCCCCGGATCGACGAAAAGTTCGGCGGGATCGTAGCCGGGCTTCCGGTGGATGTCCACGGTGCGGGCGAAATCGGGGGCCACCGAGTCGTCGAGCCAGTAGTAATAGGAGAACCACTTGTCGGCTTGGCTGATGGCCACCAGGTCTCCGGAACGCGGGTGATCCAACCCCAGCTCCCGCTGCGCCTCGCGGTCCAGGATCTGCTCGATGCCTGGAACCCTTTCCAGAAGCGTTCGGACCTGGGGCCGGTGGGCCGGGTCCGCAACGTAGACGTGGGCGATCTGGTGATCCGATACGGCGAAGGCGGGGCTCGCGCCCGGGTCCAGGATCTCCAGCCCCAACTCCGGCCGGACCCGAATCCACCCGGCTTCCCGCAGGACCCGGTTGATGTGGATGGCCCCGTTCACCGGAGTGATCCCGTATTCGGAGAGCACGATGACCCGGGTGTCCCGTTCCCGGAAGTAGTCCAGCAAGTGGCCGCAGACGGTGTCGATTTCCCGGATATCGTGGCGGATGCCCGGATGGCCCGGTCCCAGCCGCTGGAGGTTGTAGTCCAAGTGGGGCAGGTAGATGAGGGTCAGGGTCGGCCGATGCCAATCCCAGACGCGCCGCCCAGCCCGGCCGATCCATTGGCTGGAAGCGATGCCGGCGCGGGGGCCCCAGAAGTCGAAGAAAGGGAAGGGGCCAATGTCAGTCTCCAGCCGCTCGGCCAGGCCGGCAGGATGGGAGTAGATGGCCGGGATCTTCCTGCCGTCGGCGGGATACATGGGGCGCGGCGTTATGCTCAAGTCGGCGCTGCTGTACATGTTGTGCCACCAGAAGAGCTTGGCGCAGGTGACGCTGGGGTCCCGCCGACGGGCGGTTTCCCAGACCTTCTCGCCCAGAACCAGGCGGTTGGATTGGCGCCAGAACCAGACCTGGGCCAGATCGCGAAAGTACCAGCCGTTTCCCACGACTCCGTGTCCGGAGGGGGGCAGGCCGGTCAGGAAGGTGCTTTGGACGGTGGAGGTGACGGCCGGGGTCACCGTACGCAGTGGCCGGACGGCGCCGCTGTGAGCCAGGGCGTTCAAATTGGGTGTGTCCGGACCCAGGAGGGCAGGGGTGAGTCCGACAACGTTGATGACCGCGGTGTGGTGCACGGGGAGCTAGGATTCGACGACCGGGGTCTGGCCGCCGCGCAGGACGGTGCTTCCTCCGTAGAACTCGGTCTGGTCGATACTGGGGCGCGTGTCGATGCCGGCCAGGTCGAGTCGCTGACTCTGGGAGAAGAAGTGGGCGGGATTGTCCCAGACAATGGTGCGGATGGTTTGCAGCGTGATGCCGCTCTCCAACATCAGGTCGGTGGTCTTGGGGACCTTCAGGGGATCGCTGATGCCCCAGTCTGCGGCGCTGTTGATGAGGATCCGCTCGCTTCCGTATTCTTTCACCAGCTTCACCATCCGCACTTCGTCCATCTTGGTGTGGGGGTAGATGGTGTGGCCCGCCCAGCAACCGGTGTCCAGGACCAGGGGAAGGGTCTCCTCCGTGTTGTGGTCGATGAGAGCCCTCTCCTCGGGGAAGCCGACGCTGCGGATGAGGTCCAGCGAGCGGATGGTTCCCCGCTTCTTGTCCCGGTGAGGCGTATGCACCAGGACGGGCAGGTCCATCTCCATGGCCAGTTCCAATTGGCGGGCGAAGATGCGCTCCTCCGCGTCCGTCTGATCGTCGTAGCCGATCTCCCCCACGGCGACGACGCCGTCCTTCTGCAGGTAGCGGGGAAGCAGCGAGATCACTTCCTCAGACAGCTTGGGGTTGTTGGCCTCCTTGGGGTTCAGCCCGATGGTGCAGAAGTGGCGGATGCCGAACTGGGACGCCCGGAAACGCTCCCAGCCCAGCAGGCTGTTGAAGTAGTCGATGAACGATCCGACGTTGGTTCGGGGCTGCCCCAGCCAGAATGAGGGCTCGACGATGGCCAGGATCCCGTTTTGAGCCATGGACGCATAGTCGTCGGTGGTCCGGGAGGTCATGTGGATGTGAGGATCGAAGATCTTCATGACGAAAATTTATTGGACCATCTTGGCCAACGAGGCGTCAATAGCGGCCAGGACCCGGTCGTCGGTTTCGATGTCGCGGCGCCGCTCCAACTCCAGGCGGCTTCGTTCGTCGCGGACGTAACCCAGGGACCGGGACGCCCAGTAGCGGTGACGGGAATTGCCCCGCTGCAGATAGGGATAGATGCGC
The DNA here is from genome assembly GCA_965231825.1 of Acidobacteriota bacterium. Classification (GTDB taxonomy): domain Bacteria; phylum Acidobacteriota; class UBA6911; order RPQK01; family JAJDTT01; genus JAJDTT01. Next base: position 3,357,192 of record OZ246889.1, read on the forward strand.
CCGATTCGCTCGCGACTGATTCGGGGCGCCACCACCCACCAGATGTCGGGAGGAACGTCGCGGCCGGCCGCCTCCCGTTCGCTGGCATAGTCGTCGGCCATCCGGGAAAGCTCCGGATTGAAGCGGGATTCCAGCCCCAGGATGCGCTCCATGCTGATCGCGTTGAACAGGCTCTTGAGCACCATCTGGTTGAAGTTCAATTCCGGGAAATGCGCCGCCGGGTAGGGGTTCTCGCAGGCGATGGCTTCCAGCAGGGGAACGATATTGGTCCGGCAGGCGTCGATGGCTGTGTCCAGGAACCGCCCGCGGCCGGGGAGTAGGTTCAATCCCCGGAGCCAACTCTGCTGCTCCCGGCTGTCGCCTTGCTGATAGCACTCCAGCACCGTCTCGACATATTCGCCGGGAGGGAGATGAGCGATCTTCAGCAGCAGGATCGTCCGGGCCAACTCGTCCAGGCCCCAGTGATCGACGGGAAGGTCCGGGCGCAGGGATTTCCAGCGGCGGGTCTCACGCGGGTCCAGCGCCAGAGCCTTCTTTCCCAACCAAAAGGAGGCTCCCGCGTAGTTGCCCAGCAGCCGGTTCAGATCGACGGGAGCGGTGGTTCGGCACGCTCTCCGGAACCAGGTCCAGCCGCGGGTAGAGGCGCGGGATCTGAGAGTCTCGGTCAGAAAGTCGATCACGGTTCTCGGATCCTGCGAGCGAAAAGTGCAAAAAACGGGATGTCATGGTCCCCGAGACTGGAAACCTTGTCAAACGCCGGCCCAACGCCGTTCCTTGCCACGGGGTAACACGTGTTGCATGATGCTCAGACTGTGTCGGCACGGGAAGGATGCTCCAGGCTCGGGATCTTCTTCGTTGCAATCCTCCTGCTCCTCTCCACCGAAGGGCGGGGTGAGGAGTTCCGTCGTCTTGACCAGGAACAGACTCCGCCTGAGTTCGCCACGCTGGAAGAATGGCTGGCGCGGGCGCACGAACTCCGGACCCGGATCATGGTCAGTGCGGGTCTGGAACCGCTGCCCGCCAGGACACCTTTGGATCCAAGGCTTTCCACGCCTGTGACGCGGGACGGCTATACGGTCCAGAACATCAGCCTGGAAACGCTCCCCGGGTTCTATCTCACCGGAAACCTCTACCGGCCCCTGGGAATCGATCCTCCCTATCCGGCCGTTCTCGGTCCTCATGGCCATTGGAAGAACGGGCGGTTGGAGAACAGCGAGCTGTCGTCGGTGCCGGGGCGCGCCATCAATCTGGCCCGGCGCGGCGCCGTGGTGTTCACCTATTCCATGATCGGTTACGAGGAGACCAAGGACCTCATTCCCCATCGTTTCGACGAGCCCCGCTACCAGCTCTGGGGTTTCGGCCCGATGGGGCTGCAGCTCTGGAACAGCCTGCGGGCCTTGGACTATCTCATCTCCAGGACCGACGTGGACCCCGGCCGGATCGGAATGACCGGGGCCTCGGGCGGCGGCACCCAGACTTTCCTGCTGATGGCGGTGGATCCGAGGATCGCGGTGGCGGCGCCGGTGAACATGATCTCGGCCCACTTCCAGGGGGGATGCATCTGCGAGAACGCTCCCCTCTTGCGCCTGGATTCCATCAATACGGAGATCGGGGCCATGATGGCGCCCCGGCCGTTGATGCTGGTCTCCACCAGCGGTGATTGGACCTCCAAGACTCCGGACGTGGAGTTTCCGGCCATCCGCTCCGTCTATCGCCTCTTCGGCGCGGAGGAACGGATCGCCAATGCCCATTTCGACTACCCCCACAACTACAACCGGGACAGCCGCGAGGCGGTCTATGGATGGTTCGGGAGATGGCTGTGGGAAGAAGAGCGGCCCAGCGAAGAGCCGTTTCGGGTGGAACGTGCCGATGCCCTGAAGGCGGAACTTCCGTCGCCGCCGCTGCCTCTGGAGGAGCTCTTCTCCAATTTCGCCGCCCGGGCCCGGGGACAGATCGAGATTCAAAAACCGCGAGACTGGGAAGCAATCTTTCGCTACCGGAAGGTCTTTGGCCCCGTCTTGCGGCATTCCCTTGCGGTGCCTCCGTCACCGGGCTCCGTCGAGATGGAGATTCTGCTGCCCGATCCTCATCACCGCGCCGGCCGGTCCGTCCTCGTGGTGCATCCGCGAGATGAGGAGGAACGGGCCAGGGAGTTGGCCAGCCGGTACCAGGCGGAGGGACGCTTGGCGTTTCGGATCAGTCCCTATCCCCAGGTCGAGTCGCTGATTCCTCCCGGAGACGTCAATCACTGGACGACCTACAACCCGACTCCGGCGTCGCGGCGGATTGACCAGGTCCGGCGGGCCTGCCGCGAGATCCTGGGCCGGGGAGACGTGACCGGACTGGATCTGGTGGGGCTGGGAGAGGCGGGGGCGTGGGTCCTGCTCGGCGCCGTCACGGGTCCCTCTGCCGGGAGCGTCACGGTCGAGTTGGGTCAGTTCTCCCGAGATACGGACCAAGCCTTTCTGGAACGCCTCAACGTGCCCCTGCTGCGGCGGGCTGGAGACCTGAAGACGGCGGCAGTTCTGTTGGCCCCCGGGCAACTGACGCTCCACGGGCTCGACGAGGGCCCGCTGAAGCTCTGGTTCCAGGAGGTCTACGGGGCGGCCGGCGCGGCCGGCATGCTCGAGTTCCGGAGCGCACCCATCGGGGACTAGCCGGTCGGGCAGCGTTTTTTCCGACTCGGCGGTAGAAGAAACTCAAGGAGAGCCATGACCGACCCATCTCATGCGGAACAGACCCAAACAGCGCCCCGGGGATTCCGGCCCGTCCTGCGAAAGCTGGGTCCCGGGCTCATCATCTCCGGGTCCATCGTGGGCTCGGGAGAGCTCATCGCCACCACCACCCTCGGCGCCGAGGTCGGCTTCGTCGCCCTCTGGCTCATCATCCTGAGCTGCGGCATCAAGGTCGTGGTCCAGGAGGAGCTGGGACGGTACGTGGTTTCTTCCGGAGAGACCGCCTTGCAGGGGCTGAACCGGGTCCCGGGACCCCGGTGGCGGGTATCGTGGGTGGTCTGGTGCTGGTGGATCATGACCCTCGGAGTCGTTGTCCAAGGGGGCGGCATCGTCGGGGGGGTCGGTCAGGTCTTCCACCTCTTCGTGCCTCAGATCAGCGGGACGGCATGGGCCATGTTCGCCGCGGTCACGGTGATGGCGCTTCTGTTTCGAGGGCAGTACGGGAGAGTGGAGAAGATCTGTGTGGGGATGGTGGTCAGCTTCACCTTCGTGACCATCGCCTGCGCCGTCCTGCTGGGGTGGACCCCTTTCTCCCCCACTGCGGAAGATTTCCTCTCCGGCCTGCGTTTTGGCCTTCCCGAGGGAGGGATCGCCGTCGCTTTCGCCGCCTTCGGAATCACCGGAGTGGGAGCGACGGAATTGATCATGTATCCCTACTGGTGCCTGGAGAAGGGCTACGCGCGCTTCGTTGGCCCCCGGGAAGAGGGCGCCGCTTGGGAAGGACGGGCGCGAGGCTGGATACGGGTCATGCAGGCGGACGTGCTCATGGCCATGGTGGTCTACACAACGGCTACGGTGGCCTTCTACATTCTGGGTGCGGCGGTCCTTCATGGGATGGGGACGGTTCCGGCCGGCTACGGAATGGTCTCCACTCTGTCGAATATGTACACCTCTACCCTGGGGCAGGGGGCCTTCTACCTCTTTCTGGTGGGAGCTTTCTTCGTGCTCTACTCGACTCTCTTCGCCGGCGTCGCCAGCAGTTCCCGGGTTGTCACGGACTTCCTGCGTCTGGTGGGGGTGGCCCGGATCGACAGCGAGAGCCAACTCCTGTTCTGGAGGCGGGTGGTGATCGTCGTGGTCCCGACACTTTACGTCCTGCTCTACGGATGGGTGGCGCAGCCCGTCTTCATGGTCATCATCGGCGGCATCTTTCAGGCGTGCATGCTCCCCGTCATCAGCTTTTCGGCCATCTACCTCCGCTATCGCCACACCGACCGGGCGATCCGGCCCAATCTCGCGGTCGACGTGCTGCTCTGGGCCTGCTCCACCGTCATGCTCCTCTTTGCCGTCTACTACGTGGCCAAGAGGCTCGGGTTCGGCGCCTGACGGCCCGTCACACGGGTTGTCCCTACGGCACCGGTTTCCTGAAGATGACGATGTGCTGCCGGGGCAGGAGATCCAGCGTTCAGGCCCTGACCAGGGGATGCGCTGAGATCTGGCGCCAGACCTGATCCTGGCTCATCTTGTGCAGCCGGAGGATGGGGACCGCCGGATCTTCCGCCCGGTTTCAAGTCACCCACAAAAAAAGGGACAGTCTATTTTTCTCGTTTCTTCGGTTTCTTTCAGGAACGCGAGGTGTGCTGTTTTTCGTGGGGTTCCTTCGCCTTTCTCGGTTCTGAGTCGTTGTTGTTATCGGAGGTGCGAACCGACTCCCTCGCGAATCCGATTCACCGAGGACCGTGCCCATGCCCCGAACCGCACGACACAAGAGTTCAGAAGCCGCCTTCTATCACCTCACCAATCGAGTCGCCGGCGAACGCGATTGGTTCCCCTTTGAAAACGACGAAGCCGGTCGCAAACTCCTGAACCTGACGTTGTTCTACGTCAGTGTCTACCGGTGTCGTCTGGCCGCATTTCAGATCATGGGCAATCACTTCCACTTCGTCGTCCATTTTGAGAAGCCTCGCTCCTTGTCCCGCGAGGAGTTGGAGGACATCGCCCACAAGCTTTATGGGCAAAAGGCAGAGAAGAAAACCGCCGATTGGACCGTCGCCGAGTGGGAGGCGTTCAACCAGCGTCTCTTTGACGTGTCGAAACTAATGCAGAACGTGAACGGTCAGTATGCCCTGTGGTACAACCGCAAGTTCGAACGGCGAGGCCATCTTTGGGGGGATCGTTTCAAGAACCCGGAACTATTGGGACTCGAAGCCGTCCAGGACGCCATTCTCTACGTGGAACTCAACGCCGTCCGGGCCGGGCTGGTCAAGCGGCCCGAGCAGTGGAAATTGGGCTCGGCCCGCTGGAGACTCACCGGCGAGAATCAAGGCCTGATTCCGCTGGAGGAGCTGTTCCCCTCGGATCCCGGAACGGACGTGTACAGCAGTTACCGGTCCCGGTTGTACTATCGAGGAGCTGTCCCCACCCGGGAGAACCAGGCGGCGATCCCCCAGTGGATCCTCGATCAGGAGCAGCGACGTGGATTTACCCGTGCCGGAGCCTTTCGCCGGCGTTTGCGGTTTCTGACGGACGGGTTGGCCGTCGGGCCGGCAGAGAAGGTGGCGCAATTGCTGGAGACGTATCGAAAGCAAGGTCGATATCGGCGTCGCCGACACCCCATCCCCCAACTGGGCGGAGTGCTGTATTCGCTACGGGAGCAGCGCTCGCACGCCTTCCTATCGTAGACTCGCCTGATCTCCGTCCGTCGATTCTGCCACCGCGGCACCAAGTGTCCCAGATCACGGGAAACGCCCAATAGACTGAATTGTCCTGTTGAATGTGTGGAAAGTCCTTCGGACTTCTATCCATTTGCCAGGATTCTCACGACTTGCGACACGCAACACAGAGGCGGAAAAAGGGTGGGAAAAAAAAGGGGGCGGGAAAAAGGGGAGGCTGAAAAAGGGGACAGTTTATTTTCCCCGCTAGGAAAAAGGGGAGGCTGAAAAAGGGGACAGTTTATTTTCCCCGCTAGACCGAGACCGATGTCTTCAGCGTTTTCAAGACAGTCCCTTTTTGTTTGCGTGCGCCTGACCGCCGGTCTCGTGAGACCTACTGGGCTGATTTTCTGAAAATGACGATGTGCTGGCGGGGCAGGAGATCCAGCGTCTCGACCCAGACCAGGGGATGCGCCGAGATCTCGCGCCGGACCTGATCCTGGCTCATCTTGTGGAGCCGGAGAATGGGAACCGTGGGGTCCTCGGCCCGGTATTCCACCAGGACCAGCCGCCCGCCCGGTTTCAGGGCCTGATGAATTCCCTGAATCATCTCCCAGGGATGGGAGAACTCGTGGTAGACGTCCACCAGGAGGGCGAGGTCCACGCTCTCAGGAGAGAGTCCCGGGTTCTGGATGGTCCCGAGGATGGGTTCGACATTGTCGATCTTCCTCTGGGCGGCTCGGCGCCGGATGATCTGAAGCATCTCGTTCTGGATGTCGACGGCCAGCACCCGTCCGCCGGCTCCCACCCTCTGGGCGAGGCGAAAGGCAAAATACCCCGATCCGGCTCCGATGTCGGCGACTGTCATTCCCTTGAGCGATCCCAGGGAATCCAACAGCACTTTGGGGGACTCTTCAACCTCCCGCTCGGGGCGATCCAGCCAGGAAGCGCCCTGGTGGCCCATGACCCGGGAGATCTCCCGGCCCATGTAGAACTTGCCGGTCCCGTGGGGATCGGTGCTCATCCGGTGCTCGTAACGGGGCGGTTCCGCACCGGCCACGCTGGGAAGCAACAGCAGGAGGCAGGCGAAGAGTGGAAGAGAAGTCGATTTCATGGCACGCGAGTTTATCAGCAGACGGGAGGCCAGGAGGTTGAACAGAGCAAGTAATCGGTTGCAAACGGACCGTTCGTCAGAGCTGCGACCGGTTGATTTGGCCAGGGGGCTACGGTATAAATTTCCCAAGACCGCTGGGAAAACGGCAGCCTCGTGACCGGGTCCCCAGGCGGTTTTTCGAATCGGGAGGAATTCCATGCTGAGACTCGATGCCGACAAGCCCGTATCGTTCTGCGACGGTTTCAACCGGCGCGATTTCTTCCACGTCGGGGCGCTTTCCGGATTGGGACTCAGTCTGACCGATTTCTTCGGCCTGAAGGCCCTGGGGTCCGTCGATGCCGGGAAAGACCCCATGAACTGCATCTTTCTCTTCCTGGTCGGCGGTCCCAGCCAGTTGGACACCTGGGACATGAAGCCGGATGCGCCGGCCGAGATCCGCGGTCCGTTCAAGCCCATTCCCACCAACGTGGACGGGATCCGCATCAGCGAGATCTTTCCTCGGATGGCGCGGCATGCCGACAAGTTTTCCCTGGTGCGGAGCGTCTATCACGATGCGGCTGCGGTGCATGACACCGGCCATCAGATGATGCAGACCGGCCGCCTTTTTCAGGCCGGCATGGAGCATCCGCACGCCGGCTGCGTCATCAACAAGCTCCGGGGTCCCCGTGGGGCCCTGCCGGCCCACGTCCTGATTCCCCGTCCCATCGGCAAGACCGGCGGCAACATGCCCCACGGCCAGGACGCCGGGTACCTGGGCCGGGGGCTCGACCCCTTCGTCCTCAACAGCGACCCGTCGCTGCCCGATTTCAAGGTGCGGGACCTGCTGCCTCCCGGCTACATCTCCGCCAACCGCCTCAAGCGGCGCCGGAACCTGAGGGAGATCGTGGACGGGGTAGTGGGCAATTTCGAGAACAGTGACGATGCCCGGCTGCTGGATTCCAGTTTCCATCAGGCCTACACCCTGATTTCGTCTTCGCGCGCCCGGGAGGCGTTCGACATCACGATGGAAGACGATGCGGATCGGGACCGTTACGGCCGCAACAAGTTCGGACAGAGCTGCCTCTTGGCCCGGCGGCTGGTGGAGCGGGGCGTCCGGTTCGTCACGGTCAACATGTTCGAGACCGTCTTCAACGAGATCACGTGGGACATCCACGGATCGGCCCCCTTCAGCCCCATCAGTTGCTACTCGGATCTGGTCGGTCCCATGTTCGACAACGGTTTCTCTTCCCTCGTAGAGGACCTGCGGAACCGCGGGATGTTGGAGAACACGCTGATCGTGGCCATGGGCGAGTTTGGCCGCACCCCTAAGATCAATCCGGCCGGCGGTCGCGATCACTGGCCCGGATGCTGGTCCACGGTCTTCGCCGGCGGCGGCATCCAGGGTGGACGGGTCGTGGGCGAGTCGGACGAGATCGGAGCCCTTCCCAAGGATCGTCCGGTGACTCCGGCCGAGGTGGTGGCCACCGTCTACCACCTGCTCGGCGTGGACCTGGAGACGGAGCTGGACGGACCCGGCGGACGGCCCGTGCCCATCGTGGACTACAATGTCGAGCCCATCCACGAGTTGATCTGAGACGCTGAAAAGCCTATATCGTATTTTTTCCGGTATTTGTCAAGTACTCGGAAAAAAATGGCAGTGTCCTAATTTGAATCTGCTCGAAAACGGTCTCGATTGGCGCGGGAACTGTCTGGGGAGGGTCGGGCCAGCCTAAGAACTCTGGGCAGATCCGTTCTTTCCCTTCAATGGGGGCTTTCCGGCGTCTTCCAACTTCTTGTCCAGAGCAGCTCTCTTTGCCGCTAACTTCGCGGGCTGAACACAGTAAAAATCGAAAAGCTCCTCCAGGGTATCTAGCAGCCACTCTGCCTCACCGGGCTCGACTTCAATTATCTCTCCGGTGTTAACGTTGTTGATGGGGTGGGCCGCGAAGTTACCAATGGCCCTGATCGCATCTATTGCGTCCGCTAGATGTGAGGGTAACTGTTTCGATTTAATCACCTGCTGAATCTGTTTGTCCAGAAATTTTCCTTCGACCCCACCCTTCTCGCGTAGCAGGTTTTGGAGACAGCGACGACTGAGTGCTGCACTCGCTTTCTTACTATCATCAATTACCAGGCAAGCCTCACGAAAATCATCCGCGAATTCTTTTTCCACTTCTCGCGGCACCGGACGAGTCACTCTTTTCGGATAGAGCATGATCGGAGGAGCCGTTCTGCCATCCATCAGTTCCCTTCGACTGAGTTTGAAACTCCGTCGGTTACATGCTGGACACAGTGTGCTTTCGACGATGTATACCCACTTCTCGTCTCTGAGATTAACATTGCGACCAAACCCCAAAAGGACCCATTTGTCGTGAAAAGCAACAGTGCAGTGCGGACATTTCATATTGTTCATCCCCTCCCGACTATTTCACCGCAGTCTCCCCCGCACTCTGAAGTGACTGCCGCGTCTAAATCTCTTTTCGATACAGGCTGCCCCCGTGTTTCATCCATCATTCCTGGAGTGTAAGGGAATCCTTGTCCCAGTGGCCATTCCAAATTAGGGACATTACCGAAAAAATCGTCCGAAAATGCTAGACTCCGGCAGCGCGCCGGGAGCGGTCCGAATAGCAAAGCCATGCAGGGGTCCGTGGGGGTAGCTCTCACTCGGACCCGGCGAATAAGGATCACCCTACCAGTTCCGCGCGGGAACTTTTCTCAACTCTCCCGGCGCGCGATTCCATCCGCCAGCACCCCGCCGCAACTGGAATTGAATCCGGTTTCCCGTCCGTCTCCCGGCGTCTCCCGCCACGATCCGCTGCCAGTGGATCCTGACCCTGACCCTCTGATGGAACGCTCAGAGCGGCCCTGATCTCTTGCGGTACAAGAAGAGTTACAACACGGGAAACAGGCCCTTGTACTCGCACGTCGTAATGATATAATGTGACCTAATATTGTTACAATAATTTGACACTTGGAGGAATTACGATGAAGGGAAACACCCCGCCGGAAGGGATACCGCTAGTGGCGAAGCGAATCGATGGTGAATTGGCGATGACGCCAATTCGACCCCGTGACAAGACCATCAATCTGCGTCTCACCGAAGATGAGCGGTCCGCTCTGAATTCCATCGCTGAGGAGCATGGGCTGAAGGCTCCCGGTGTGTTGCGCTCGTTGATCGTCGAATATGTGATGTGGAGGAAAGGTGCCACGGTGGACCCGGAATGCTACAAGCGTCTGCGTATCTTGCGGACTTGCACCACGTTTCCCCTGGTACCTCCGTCGAAACGGTTTCGACGGCGCAAAAAGTGACACTCAACTGAAACCGTCTCTGACGCGCCGTTCCAGTCGCCAAACTGCCAGCACGCCAGAGACAGACGAAAGAAAGGAGTTATCAGACTATGACAAATCCACCCTCATTGTACGACGATGCCGGCGGAAATCGTCCGCCTCCACCGAAAAAACCCACCCAGTGGCGGACCCGCTTGCTCCCGATCATCTCACGCCGGGGTCCGGGTGATCCACGATTCGCGAATTCCCGGCGCGTGTGGGGCTGTGACGCCTACCAGGAAATCACCTACATCGGTCGGCCCCAAGACATCGTGATGGACGCCATCTATCGGGATTGGAGGAAGTCGGTCCGAATCTGGGAACTCAGACTCGAACGCGCCAGACGTCGACGCGGATTCGACGTGGACGGCTGGCTAGCCTCGAATCCGTGTCCGGTGCGGCCTTGTCCGTGTGCAGAGAAGCGAATGGATCACCCACGGCGCGCCTTGCGTCCTGTCCCAATTAAATGCCGATGCTCCGCTTCGAGCAAAAGGAAACCGGACCCGAAACCGGACCCGCCGAAATCCGTGAGCACTCGGAAAACTTCTACAGTGGCCGAGACTCCCGCCAAGCGAAGGGGCAGACCCAGTGAAAACGCAGACCGGGATAAGGCACTCGTGGCGAAGTATCAGGAAGGTTCCTGCTACCGGGATCTGGCGCGGATTTTCAAAATCTCGAAGGGTCGAGTGGGGCAGATTATCCGGCAAGCTCACGCCTCCGGGATGGACCTGTTTCGGGGGGTGTAGGTAAAGAATGCGTTTTCTACACCCCATTTCCTACACCCAATTACCTATTCGCTTGCCAAGGTGTAGAAAAGGGTCCAGGAGTGTAGGTAATACGGCCCCCGTAGGGGGCCTTAATTACCTCCCCCCGACTGTCCCTATTTACCTACACCGGCAGAATTAACTACACCCCTGATTTTCGATGAGAAGGGAAGAAAGAGAAAAGAGGAACGAAAAATGAACAATCAAATTGACATCGAACTGAAAAGACTGCCACTCGAAGCGCCGGACCCGGAAAATCTAGATCTCGTCATTCACCAGTTGGACGCCATAGAGAAAGACATCATTTTGCTCCCACGGAAAAATTCTCTGAGGGTGCTTTTTGACGAATTCGGATTTGATCCGGCGATGGACGTGCGGCCCTCATTCTGTGACCGGATGCTGGTCTGCGGTCCGTGGCAGAACGTCGCCAGCGTTCTCCGGTTCCATGGATACAAAAACCTGAGACGCGCCAAGCACCCGTCTTGAGCGGCCCTGTACTGTCCGGCCCATGGCAAGGTATGGGCCGGACCATATCAGTTGATTCTGTGACGACTCTGGGCCGGGAATCGGGTAGTTGCACCCGTCACACAAGTCGCCATCATGGGAGTATGAGCAACGGCGAACGGCGGTTGATACTGGCCATTGTAGAGCGTGCTATGGACGATGCCGCCGGGAAGGGAATCCCGAAAGGGCATCAACCCGGCATTAACTTGGCCGCGCGCCGCCGTGCACACCATTGGCTCACGACGGATTACGACGGCCAAGGATCTGTGATTTGGTGGTGTCGTCTCCCTGGACTGGACCCCGAACCGATCCGCGAAGCCATTGCAAGGCGGCTGGACAGAGATTCCGTGTCACCGCTGAACGGTCGTAAACTATTGAAAACAAAGGATTTAGGTGAAATGGGTTCCCTTGGCACCCCCTCCAAGCGTCAAGACCGGGTGTTGCCCTCAGACCACACACAATCAGGGGTGAGGGCCGCGCGTCAAGTCTCGCTTTGGACCTTGGGCGAAAAATCTGAGTACTCGGAAAGTTTCACAAGATGTTGAGTCAATTTCCTTACCCTGAGACGCCGTGGGGAAAGTTGATTGAGGCGCGGTTATTGGACCCGGACGGACCCTCGACCATCGGTTACAGTCTCCCTCGATCCAACGGAAAGACGATTGAGGCGGCGAAAATCGCCCTGTACTACGTCGCCGGACCCGGCCACGTTCCAGGCTTCGATGTGGTAGTCGCCGCGCCGACTCTCCGGCAAGCGGCGATCCCGTGGCGCGACGTGGTTGATGCCTACAAGAAGATCGTTCCCAACTGGAAGGCGCAAGGCGTCAAAATCCGTGATTACCCTCAATTGAAGATCGTCGAGTTCCCGTGGGGGTCGAACCTGACCGCCGTGGCCGGGATCGGCGGCGCACTCCATGGACTGAGGTTCAAGTGCGCCATCATCGACGAACCGGCCAACTTTCCAAACACGCGGGGTCAACGGGTATTCAACGCGCTCAAGACGGGTCTGGGAAAGACGCCGGATAGCAAGTTGATCGTCTGTGGCACCCGTCCGGCGGACGATCCCGGACACTGGTTCGAGGAACTGCTATCGGATTCCGGTCTGTCCTGGTACGCCGACAAGAACGCCGATCCGTTGGACCCGGCGACGTGGGACAAAGCGAATCCCTCACTTCACCTTCCCGGATTCGAGGGACTGCTACCGGCCATCAAGGAAGAGGCGGAGAAGGCGAAAAAGTCGGCGGGTGCAATGGCATCTTTCCGTTGTCTGCGACTGAATCAGGGAAATTCCGAAATCTTGGAAGACCTGCTATGCACGTCGGATGAGTGGATTCGTTTCGGAGAGACGGACGATCTACCGCCGCGCGCCGGTCCGCTTGTCGTCGGTATTGATCTTGGCGGCGGACGCTCCATGAGTGCGGCGGCGGCGTACTGGCGAGACACCGGACGACTGGAAACCGTCGGGTACTACGGCGACATCCCGGACCTGCTACGGCGTGAGGAAAGAGACGGCCAAATTACTGTCTACTCGGCCATGAAACGGCGTGGGGAATTGCTCTTGAATCGTGGCCGCACGACACCCCCCGCCGTGCTACTGGCGGACGTTGTGGAGCGGTATGGACACCCGGAGACGGTGATAGCAGACCGCTTCAAGAAACCGGAAATGGAAGACGCCGCCGCCGCACTTGGCTTGCAAGTGACCTACCGGGGTCTGGGATTCCGGGATTCCGCGCCGGATATCCGGGAGTTTCAAGCGGCCCTGTTAGAGCATCAAATCCGGTCCGCGCCTTCCTTGCTCATGCGGACCGCACTTGCCGGAACCTTGCTCGTCCGTGACCCCGCCGCAAACCCGAAAATTATCAAGCGGGTGCGGGAAGGTTCGAGCCGAAACGATGCCGCCGTCGCCGCCGTGCTTGCCATCGGCGAAGGTTCCCGCCGTCGCCGCCAGACACCGCCGAAACTGTACTACACCCCGCCTCAATCGGACTTCGTATCGTGACCCGCAAAGAGGCGCGCCGCCGGGTGTACAACACAACTCGTTGGGTCCGCTTGCGGTTGTGGAAATTGACCCGTGATCCGATTTGCGGGTGCGGGGTGCTGGCAACGCAAGTGCATCACGTCGAACCGATACGAGACGGCGGCGCGCCCTGGGAACCTTCCAATCTTCAAAGCGTTTGCCAACGCTGCCACCAACGCCGCCATAAGAAACCCGAAGCGGCGAAGTGGAAAGAAACTGTCAAAGAATTGTTGTAAACACTGTCCAAAGTGTAGACAATGGACTGTGAAAGGAAGGTACATCGAGCATGACTGAGATTCAAAAGTTACAGGTTCGCGCCTCCAAGCTCCGGTCCGAAGTCAATACCATGCTGTTCCAGGATGGCGAGTTGACGGACGAGCAACGTGAGGAATTGACCGTCAAGCGGTCCGAATTGGATGACCTTGAGGAACGCTGGCGGATTGCCGTAGAGACTCACCCGGACCCCACGGAACGGGAGCAAGAGACGCGCGGCGACACCCTGACGCCGGAGCAAATCGAGTTCGCCAAGCTGGAAGACGGCGTACAGTTGGCGGGTGCCATTCTGGGCAGTCCGAACGGGCGCACTGTCGAGTATCGACAGGAAACCGGAATAGGCAACGATAGACTGCCGTGGCTTGGATTCCTGGACGTTCCCGAACGGGTGCAATTGCGCGCGGATGCCTACTCCGAAGCACCGGCCACGGGAACGGCGGTCAACGTGCAAGCTATCGTGGATCGGGTCACGGCCCAACTTGCCGCGCGGCGTCTGGGAGTGACGTTCCCCGTTGTTCCCCGTGGGACCGCCAGTTGGCAACACGTCTCGTCCGGGGTCACTCCCGTTTCCGCCGCCAAGGGTGCCACCGTCAATGCGAGTGCCTGGACCCTGACTCCCGTCACCGCCGGTCCGAAACGGATACAGGTTCGAGTAGCATGGAGACGGGAAGATGCCGCACTCGTCGCGTCTTTCGAGGATGCGCTACGCCGTGAGGCGCGCGCGGCCCTGGAAGAATCCATTGACCGAATGTGCATCAATTCCTACGGGTCCGGGAACGATCTCATCAACGGATTGAATCAGACCCTAACCCGGAAAGCGGACCTGTCGAGTACCGGCGTCTCCGTCGGGTCTGCCCTTCGCGGTATAGCCGACGTGGTAGACGGCAAATATGCGTCTGATCTTCGCTCCGTCAAGATCGCGCTTGGAGTCGAAAGCTACCGGGAACTGGTATCCGTTCTGACGACGATCGGACTTCCCCAGTTGGCCGCCGATCTTGGCGGACTGATTTCGGATGTCGGGTCAAGCGTCTTCACGACGGCGTTCATTCCCGCACCCACGGCGGACTCCGAAGCGTGGCAAGACGCATTGATTTGGTCCGGTCGTGCGGATCATGTCGCCGCCGTTTCTCCGGTCTGGGAAGATGGCTTGACCGCTATTCTGGACCCGTACTCCGGCGCGTCGAAGGGCGAGATTTACAGCGATTTGTCACTACTGACGAATTTCGCCGTTGTGGACGCCGCCGCCTACTCGCGCCGCCGCTACAGCACGTCTTGAGTCTTGTCCATGCTGGAACTGAGACAAGACGGAGACGGCGCGGGAATCATTTTCGGAACCGCACTTGTCTACGGTCAACCGTCATTGCCATTGACCGCAAGCGGATTGCGGGAACGCATCGAAGCGGGTGCTTTCGGGCAGATGACAAGTGCCATATTCGCCAACATCGGGCATCGAAGGGACCGCTTGTTGGGTCGATACCCAGATGGGGGATTGATCCTTCGCGACACACCCGAAAGACTGCGTTTCGAGTTGACGCTACCGGATACGATGGACGGCAGAGACGCCGCTACCCTCGTCCGGCAACGGATTCTCACCGGCGTTTCCATCGAATTTATCCGCCGCAAGACTTACGCGGATGGAAGGGTGCTCGTTGTGACGCAAGGTGCTTTGCGCGGGATCTCACTCGTTGACCGTCCGGCGTACCCGCGTTCACAAGTCGAGCAAATCCGGCAATTGATGGAGCGTTCCGACAAACCCGCGCCACGGGTGAGGAAACATCGTCGATGGCTGGTCTGACGCTTCTCAGACTCGACAGACCGCCACAAATTCAACGCCGTTCGGACGTGGTGAGTGAGTTTCTGGCACCCGCAACCCGCGCCGTCTATCAAGGCGGCGTCACCGGGTACGCTCCCGGAGTCGTGGCCGCTTGTGCCTCACGACTGGCGTCCGCACTCGCAAGCGGCGGACCCCCGCCGGATATTGCACCCTGGATTCCTCACATGGCCGCGCGTCTTGTGTTGGAAGGTGAGTGCCTGTTTGTCGTCCGAATCCAAGACGGGGAACCGATCCTATACCCGGCAAGGGCCGTCTCCGTGGAGGGCAGACTTGACCGCATCATCTACGATGTCGAGATTCCCGGCCCTACCCGAAGTCTCACCCTCAATGGTCTGGGCCGGGAGAGTGTCGCGCACTTGATCCTGAACCCGGACCCGTTTCGTCCATGGAGGGGTCGTCCATGGAGGGAAGTCGCCGGAGTGGAAGGGGTCACGTTGACCCGGTTGCTCACCCGCTTCTCTGAGGAAACGTTCGGACCCACGGGAAAGGTGCTGACGCGCATATCTCAGATATCCGCGCCGGACTGGTATTCCGAAGTCTCGAAGAATCTCAACGCCATGCACGGCGGGGTGTCAGTTCTGCCCGATGACGCCGCCGGTCCCACGGGATCACACATCCTGAGACTTGGAGTAGACGTGCCTTCCGCCGTCATCACCCTGTACGAGAAACTGTCCGCGTCCGTGGCTCAGTCTCTCGGATTCCCGCCGCAACTCGTCGGCCTGACGGCCACGGGAGCCACGGCAAGGCGCGATATGATGGCGACTTGGCTCCGGGGTGTCGTCTCCGGATGGACGAAATCGTTTTCTTCCGAAATTTCCAGGGTGCTGGAAATTCCCGTGAGTTGGGATTTCTCCGAATCCTTGCAGACGGACACCCTACCGGGCCGCATCCGGGGTGCTGTCGCACTGGCGAATTCGGAGCACTGGACCAAGGAAGAGGCGGAAGAGTTGTCCGGTCTGCGTTAGTTTTCGTCCAAGTCTTGAATCTTCTTTATCCGTGCGTACGACTCTCCGATGAGTCTCTTAGCGAGGTCCTCTTCGAGCCCGGTTTGCTCGACGTCGCACCTCAATTCAAACCTCGCCCACAGCTTCTCCGTTGTGTCTAGCAGGTGGTGACAATAGTTCGCCGCCGCCCGGTCACTCATTGCGAAGGCAAGTCGGAATCGTGTGTCCATTGGGACCACCTCCAATTCCAACTCGTCCAGGAATTTGATTAGAAGTCTCTCCTCAGGTATTAGATTGTCTTGCATTGACGATACCTCCTTTCGTCTCTTGATCTTTGGCACTCTTCCTCAGTCACCCCCCCAACACCTATGTAATACGCCAACACCCTCGAAAATCGTGAGGGTCTGATACATTTTTCTCGGCAGATGGTGGTCTGCCGGATCAACACCGCCACACTCCGAAAGTCGGGAGAAGGCACCTTGACGGGTGCCTTTTCTCGTTGGTGGAGAGTGATAGAATGTGCTTGGCAGTACCATCTGCCGGACCAAAATGGAGCATCGATTCGAGCAGAATCGTGATCTTGAGCGAAAAGGGCAGCCCGTGGGCTGCCCTTTTCGTTTGTGCGGGGTCAGTCGTCGAAGACATCCCGCGCGTCAGACCGCGCCGCCGTCTCGTTGCGGCAGTACAGCACGACCATGGCCGGATTCTGCCAACGGCCCATCCCGGCCACTTGTTGGATATTCTTTCCGCGCCGCGTGGCGGTCTGTGCGAAAGACCGGCGAAGGGAGTGACTTGTGATCTTGAATCCGGCGGCGACGGCGCGCCGCCCGATGATCGGTCCGACTCCATCGGGCCGCATCCCTTTGGGATTGACGTAGCTTGGCTTGTAGACGCAGTGACGAATGGACCGGAAGATATGGCCGTCCGAAATTCCCGCCGCCTCAATCCAGTCGACAAGCAAAGACGCGGCGCGTTTGGGAAGGTGAATCACTGCGCCAATTCCGGTTTGATCGGTCTTGGACTTGGCAACCTTGAGCGTTCCGGTTCCATCTTCGAGAAATTGGACGTGATCCACTTGGAGTCCGGCAATTTCGGCGCGGCGCAGTCCGCAGTAGTACCCCACGGCGATAATGCTGGCGTCTCGCAAACCGGCAAGACCGCCGCTTGCGAGTGTCGTCTCGATGATGGATTCCATATCCCGATGCCGGACGCCGGGTGCCTGACCCCTTCCGCGCGCCGCGCCCTTGCGCCTCACCATTCGAAGCACCCTCTTAGTCTCTTTCCCTTTGGGGTCCACTCGATCCAACTCACGCTCCCGCCATCGAACGGCGTTCAAGTTGGAGACAATCGTAGCGGGTGCTACTCCCTTCCCGTCCTTGCCGCCGCACCGGAAAAGGCGCAAGGCGTAATCAGCCAAGCTCCCGTCCGAAATGCCGCGCTCCTGCGCTTCTCTCCACTCGTCGAAATGCCGCAGTGCCGACGAGTAGGTTGCCGCCGTCAGGTTTGCGACACTCGCAAACGCGCGTTCCATTTTCCTTTCCTCGTCGGTCATTCGACCTCGGACGTACCCGCGCACCTTCTCTCTCATTGGGAACCGGACGACGTTGCTTTTCATGTCACCCTCCGTCATTGTGATACGTCCCGTGATTAAGTTTTTTGCTTCACGAAACGAGTTGATCTGACGTTGTGACCAAGCGGTCGCCATTCCTCCTGCTATTTTTCCTGTCGGGTGCCGTTTTGCAGGCGGCTCCGGATTCCCCCAGCTTCCGGAACGACGTCCTGCCGATTTTGAGCAAAGCGGCATGCAATTCGGGTCCCTGTCACGGTGCACTGGCGGGGAAGAACGGGTTCCGGCTCTCGCTTCGCGGATACGATCCGGTCACCGATTACTTTTCCCTCACCCGGGAGGCGCTGGGCCGAAGGCTGGTCAAGATGGCGCCGGCGCGGAGCCTGATCCTCCTGAAGCCGACGCTGACCCTTCCCCACGGAGGAGGCAAGCGCTTCGACGTCGACTCTCCCGAATACCACGTGATCGCGGACTGGATCGCGGCGGGAGCGCCGGCCCCGGGTCCGGACGATCCGGTGATCGAGACCATTGAGGTGAGCCCCGGGAAGATTCTGCTTCAGAAACCGGGGGACACGGTCCAGATTTCGGTGCGGGCCCGATTCTCGGACGGGAGTTCCCGGGAGGTGACGCGCCAGACCAAGTTCAGTTCCACCAATGAAGGCGTCGTCGCCGTAGGCGATCGGGGTCTGGCCATCGCCAAGGGCCATGGAGAGGGGGCGGTCTCCGTCTGGTACTCCAGCAAAGTGGCCTTCTCCCGCGTGACGGTGCCTCATGAACGCCAACTGGGCCCGGAAGTCTTCGGGCAGGCTTCCCGCAACAACCGGGTGGACGGCCTGGTTCTGGCCAAGCTCCGCGAGCTGCAGATTCCCCCCTCCCCGCTGTGCGACGACAACACCTTCATCCGAAGGGTCTATCTGGACACGCTCGGACTGTTGCCGAGCCGGCAGGATCTGAGCCGGTTCCTTGCGGATACGCGCAGTGACCGGCGGGCGCGGCTGATCGATGCGGTCCTGGAGCGGCCCGAGTATGTGGATTACTGGACCTACAAGTGGTCCGACCTGCTCCTGGTCTCCAGCCGGAAGCTGGAACCGGCCGCCATGTGGTCCTACTACGACTGGATCCGGAACGGGGTCGCCGAGAACCGTCCTTGGGACCGGTTCATCGAAGAACTGGTCACCGCCACCGGAAGCAATCTGGAGAACGGGGCCGTCAACTACTGGCTGATCCACCAGCAACCGCAGGAGATCACGGAAAACCTGAGCCAGGCGTTCCTGGGGATCTCCCTGACCTGCGCCCGGTGCCACAATCATCCTCTGGAGAAGTGGACCCAGGATCAGTACTACGGGATGGCCAACCTGGTCTCCCGAGTCCGTCTCAAGAAAGGTCAGGCCGCGGGCGAAGTCACCTTGGTCCCGCGGCCGGTGGGAGAAGTGAGCCATCCCCGCCTGGGACGTCCCATGCCGCCGCAGCCCCTGGACGGCGAGTCCCTGGCGCTGGACGATCCGGCCGATCGGCGGCGCCACCTGGCGCGTTGGCTGGTGGGGAGCGATCATTTCGCCCGAAGCCTGGTCAATCGAGTCTGGGCCCATTTCTTCGGTCGGGGCATCGTGGACCCGGAGGACGATCTCAGGGCCACCAACCCGGCGTCCAACGAGGCTCTCCTGTCGGCTCTGACCCGGGATTTCATGGACAACGGCCACGACGTCAAGCGTCTGATCCGAACCATTCTGAACTCGGCCACCTATCAACTCTCCTCCAAGGCAAATCCGGCCAATGGAAACGACGAAGAGTACTTCTCCCACCATCGGAGCCGCCGGTTGCCGGCCGAAGTGGTGCTCGACGCCATCTCCCAGGTCACTGAAGTTCCCGAGGAGTTCAAGGGCTATCCCCTGGGGACCCGGGCACTCCAGTTGCCCGAAACCCAGGTGGAGTCCTACTTCCTCGACTCCTTCGGGCGTCCTCCGCGGCTGTCCTCCGGAGCCGATGAGCGGAAGAGCGATGCCAACGTGGCTCAGGTCCTCCACCTGATCAACGGAGGGACGCTGAACCGGAAGCTGAGGGCGGAAGGGGGCGCCGTCGATCGGTTTTTCGATCTGGAGCTCCCGGCTCCGGAACTGGTGGAGCAGGTCTATGAGACGGCCCTTTCGCGGCGGCCGAGCCGGCCTGAAGTTGCCCGGCTGGTCTCGGCCCTGGATCTGGAGCAGGTCAGCCGCGAGGGCATCGAGGACCTGTTCTGGGCCGTCCTGACCAGCAAGGAATTTCTGTTCACTCACTGATCCACCGCGGGGCGGGAATTGTACATGGGCGTGCGTTCTTCCGGTCCGGCTTCTCTGGCCGGGTTTCTACTCTTGGCCGCGACGGCCTCGGGGAGTGCCGGCGGCCAGAGCGGACCGGCCCCGGCGGCCGCCGCCAGCAAAATCCTGGCCCGGGAGTGCTACTCCTGCCACAATCAGGTTAAGCGGGCGGGGGCCCTGAGCCTGCACACCTACCAGATCCTCATGAAGGGCGGCAACAACGGTCCCGCGCTGATCCCGGGAAACAGCGATGAGAGCCGGATGATCCAGATGGTGGAGGGCCTGCTGGAGCCCATCATGCCCGAGGACGGGTTCCTCGCCGACCAGGACATCGAAGTTCTTCGAGCCTGGGTCGACGCCGGCGCCCCGCCCTGGGAGGGGGATCTGGGAAGGATGCGCCTGGAGCGGCTGCCCGACATCCGTCCCGCCGAAACGGTCCGGCCGGAAGTGGCGAGCCTGTCTTTTCGTCCCGGGGGAACGATGGTCGCCGCGGGCAGCTACCGGGAGATCCGGCTGCTCCGGCCCGGAGGAGAAGTCCAGGCCCGGCTGACCGGATTGTCCGAGACGGTGCGGTCCGTCGCCTTCAGCCCGGACGGGTCGCGGCTGGCCTCGGGGGCCGGAATGCCGTCCCGCTTCGGGGAGGTCAAGATCTGGGACCCGGTCACCCGGGAGCTTGTCCGGGGCTGGGAAGGCCATACCGATTGCATCTACTCGGTGGCATTCAGTCCGGACGGGTCGGTGCTGGCCACAGCCAGCTACGATCGCCTGATCAAATTGTGGGAGGTGAAGACGGGCCGGGAGATCCGAACCATCTCCGGACATGTGGATGCGGTCTATTCGTTGGCCTTCAATTCCGCGGGCGACCGCTTGGCCTCGGCTTCGGCTGACCGCACGGTCAAAGTCTGGGACGTCTCCAGCGGACGGCAGCTGGGAACGCCACTCTCAGGATCGACGGCCGAACTCTTCGCCATGGCGTTCTACCCGGGCGGACGCCGGATCGCCGCCGCGGGCATGGACAAGATGATTCGGATTTGGGATCTGGGTGCCGACGGAGGCACTCTGGCCGGTTCCGTCTTCTCCCATGACGGTCCGGTTGTCGGCCTCTCTCTGACGCCGGATGGGAACACACTGATTTCGGCCGGCGCCGACGGACGAGTCAAGTTCTGGGATGCCTTCTCCCTGGAGGAGCGGAAGGCGTTGGAGGCCCAACCGGACACGGTCCTGGCCCTGGCCGTCAGTCCCTCCGGCGAGACTCTGGCCGTGGGCCGCTATGATGGGATCGTCGTCTTCGAGCCGATACAATAGCCGAGCAAGCCAATGATGAATAAAAGGTCGATACTTCGGGGATTTCTCATCGTTTCGCTGGCGGCGCCACTTTTCGGCCAACACGCTCCGCCGACCCTGACCTCAACGGTTCCTCTGGGTGGACAGCGGGGCACCTCCGTCACGCTCCTTCTGGATGGGACCAACTTGGGAGAAGTTCGGCGGATCCTCTTCGATCACCAGGGTCTGGCGGCCGTCGTCGAAAAGCAGCAGGAACTGCCCAACCCGCGAAAGATGGCCGAGGGGCAGACTCGGGCCCTGATCCTGGACGGCGCGACCCGGAACCGTCTCTGGGTGCGGGTCGAGGTCGACGGGTCCGTTCCGGCCGATCTCTACCACTTCAGGGTGTGGACGCCGCTGGGTCTGAGCAATCCGCTTCCGTTCGCCGTGGGAGACTTCCCTGAGGTGGAGGAGACCCAGTTCAACGACACTCCCCGCCAGGCGCAGCCCGTGACACTGCCGGTAACCGTTCGGGGCGACATTTCCAGCACCGGAGACGTGGATCATTTTCGGTTTCGAGCTCGGGAAGGCCAGCACCTGGCCTTCCGCGTCATCTCCTCTCCGTTGGGATCGATTCTGAATGCCCATCTGCAGCTTTTGGAAGGATCGGGGAAAAGGGTCGAAGGGTGTGTTTCGCGGTCGGGGAAGGAGGCCTTTCTCAGCTGCCGGATCCCGGACCGCGGGATCTATGTCATTCGGGTCGCCGACAAGAACCGCGTCGGCGCCATGAGCGGGTACGAATATCGGCTCGAAGCGGGCGGGTTCCCACTGTTGGAAGGTGTGTTCCCGCTGGGAGTGCAAGCGGGCAAGGAAACCCGCCTCAAGGTCTGGGGCGCCAATCTGGGGGACCTCGACACGGTCCCCTTTACGGCTCTCGAAGAGCAGGTGGGACAGATCGTCCCGCTGGCCGTTCCGCCGGCCGCCAACCGGCTCCGGTTGGCCGTCGGGGCCCATCATGAAACCCGGGAGACAGAGCCCAACAACACCCGGGAGACGGCCCAGCCGGTGAGCTGGCCCGTCACCCTGAACGGACACGTCCATTCCTCCAGCGGCAGTTCCGCTCGTTCGGGTCCGGATCAGGATCTGTTTCGATTCGAGGCTCGAAAGGGACAGATCCTGGTTTTCGAGGTGGAAGCCTCCAGGCTGGGCTCCTCCCTGGACTCCCTGGTGGAGATCCGGGATGTCCAGGGCCGGCCGGTCCGCCGGGCGGAAGTGCGTTGCCTCGCACAGACCGAGGTCGTTCTCAGCAATCGCGACTCGATCCAGGGGTCGATGCGACTGAAGTCGACCGAGGATCTGGCGCTGGACGATTATCTGATGGTCGGCTCGGAGATCGTGCAGATCAAGGCGATGCCGAGAGGTCCTGACGACGATGCCCGGTTCAAGTCGTTCCGGGGTGTGCGGCAGGCCCTGTTCGGGACCACGGCCGAGGGGCACGCCGTGGGAGATCCGGTATACAAGGTTCGATTGTTTCCCCCGGGCACCCATTTCAGCGCCAACGGGATGCCCGTTTTCCATCTCAACTACCGCAACGACGACGGAGGACCCGCATACGGCCGTGACTCCAATCTGGAGTTCACGGCGCCCGCGGACGGAACCTACCTGGTGGCCCTTCGGGATTCTCGGGACCAGGAAGGTGTGGATCACCCCTACCGGCTGACGATCCGGGAGCCGAGCCCCGATTTTCGGATGGAAATGCCCTCCCGCCGTTCGGGTCGAATATTGAGCGGCAACGAAGATTCGACCTACTTCAACCTTCCAGCGGGAGGTCGCCTCACCGTCGATGTCGCCGTGCATCGGCTGGACGGATTCGACGGAGAAGTACGGGTGCGATTGGAGGATCTTCCCGCAGGCGTCAGCGCCGGGACCGCTGTGGTTCCGTCAGACGCCGACTCCACCGTGATCCTCGTCGAGGCGTCCAGCGAGGCCGCGTTTGCTCCGACTCGGGTGAGGGTCGTGGGCCGAGCCGGGGTGAACGGCCGAGAGTTGGTCCGAACCTTGGGGAACGATCCGGAAATCCTTCTCGCTCTCAAGACCGTATCCGATCTCTCCGTAGCCGTCGATCGCCGAGAGGTTCAGCTGGAGCCGGGAAAGGAAGCGCGCATCCGCGTCGATATCGACCGCCTCGGGGAATTTCGTGGCCGGGTTCCGGTCAACGTTCGCAACCTGCCATACGGGGTCCGGGTGCTGCACGTGGGGCTCAACGGAATCCTGGTGACGGAAGAGGAGAGCAGCCGTGTTTTCACCCTCTATGCCGAACCCTGGGTGAAACCCCTTGTCCAGCCCATTTATGTCGTCGCTCGAGTCGAGACGAACTCGCCGAATCCCCTTGAGCACGCGGCGGCGGCGGTCCAACTTCAAGTCGTCGGCGCTCCGGTAGCGGAACGATAATCGTCAAGGGGAGGAAAGCGTTGAAACCGTTTCGATTCCAAAGATCGCAGGAACTGTACGCGGAGGCTTGCAAGGTTCTGGCCGGCGGCGTCAGCAGCCACTTTCGGACCTTGGGACGGCCCCACCCCATGTTTTTTGCCGAAGGGCGGGGCGCCCGGGTCCGGGACGTGGACGGCAACGAGTATCTGGACTTCACCCTGAGCCAGGGTCCCATGTTGTTGGGACATTCCAACCCGGAGGTGTTGGAGCGGGTCCGGATCGAACAGTCCAAGGGACAGCTATACGCGGCCCAGAGCGAGCTGGAGATCGAACTGGCCCGGCTGTTGACGCAGATACTCCCCAGCGCCGACCTGGTCCGGTTCTCCAACAGCGGATCCGACGCGGCCCACGCGGTCTTTCGCATGGCCCGGGCCTTGACCGGAAGGCAAAAGATCCTCAAGTTCGAGGGCCATTACCACGGCTGGTTCGATGACATTTTCCTGGACGTCATGCCGGAGGCGGACGGATCCGGATACCGGACTTCGCTTCTCACTGGCGGACAACCGGCCTCGGTTCTGGATCAGGTCGTCGTCCTCCCCTGGAACGATCTGGAGGTGGTCCGGGAGGCCTTGGAGCGGGACCCGGAAATCGCCGCCGTCGTGACCGAGCCCATCATGTGCAACAACAGTTGCATCCTTCCCGAGGCCGGATATCTGGAGGGCCTTCGGGAACTTTGCAACCGGCATGGCGCGGTGCTCATCTTCGACGAGGTCATCACCGGCTTCCGGGTGGCGCTGGGTGGAGCGCAGGAACTGTTTGGCGTGGAGTCGGACCTGTCAATTTACGGGAAGGCCATGGCCAGCGGGTATCCTCTCAGCCTGATCGCCGGAAAACGGAAATTCATGGAGTGTCTGGCGGATGGCCGGGTGGTGCACGCGGGGACCATGAACGCCAATATCCCCGTGCTGGCGGCCTCCCTGGCCTCGGTGGAAATCCTGAAACGGGAGAGGAACGAGTTGTACCCGCGAATCACCCGGCTCGGGCGGCGGCTCATGGAGGGCCTGCGGCAGAGGGCGCAGGCCCGGGGACTCCCACTGCTGGTCCAGGGACTGGGCCCCATGTTTCACACCGGGTTTACATCGCTGGAATCGATCCGGAATCTGCGCCAGTGCGCCAACTACGACATGGGCCGAATGGAAGAGATGGCCTTCGGCCTGCTCAGAAGAGGGGTTCGGATCATCGGAAGAGGGCTCTGGTTCGTCTCCGCCGCGCTCACCGGGGACGACGTGGATACGGTGCTGGAGACGGCGGATCAGGTCTTCGAAGAGATGGCCCGGGATTCCTGAGGGCCGGAACGCCCCTGTAGGTACGGGTCCTTCACCGGAATCCGGGCCGTATCTGGCTTTTCCGACCAGGCTGTGTTAAAAATAGATGAAATTTCCCACCAGGAGGGACGCGATGCGTGGTTTTAGATTCATCTTTCTGTCTTTGGTCATCCTCTCGATTTCGGCATGTTCTGGCCCGGCCGGAGGAGATGTCGCCAAAGCGCCGGAAGAGAAACCCGAGCCACCGCCTCCTGCGGGCGATCCGGTCGTCACCATTCAGACCATCAAGGGGGACATCGTCGTACGTCTGCGGCCCGACTTGGCGCCCGAATCCGCCGAGCGGTTCAAGGTCATGGCGATGGCAGGATTCTACAACCGCTCCACCTTCCACTACGTGAGCAAGGGCTTTATCCAGGGAGGCGATCCGTTCTCCAAGGACAACGATCCCTACAACGACGGCAAAGGCAACGCCGCCGAGTGGATCAAACCCGAGTTCAAGGAGGACTACGAGGTCGGCCGGGGAGCGGTGGGCATGATGCGCAAGGACACTCAGCCCGACTCGTCGAGCTGTCAGTTCTTCATCGTCTTGCGCCGAAAGAAGGAATGGGACGGCAAGTACAACATCTTCGGTGAGGTCATCGAGGGGATCGAGATCGCTGATGCCATCGGCGACGCCCCCGTCGTCAAGAATGACCGCAAGCTGAACAATCATCCCACCGCCAAGATGACCATCAAGCGGATGAAGGTGGACTACCGGGAATTCCCGGAAGAGATGGCCGCGGAAGCCACTGAGGGATAAACGGGCGCCCGTGCTCGTGGCCGCGGGTCAAGTCACCCCGCAGAAGCTGAAAAGCGCCGGTATTCAATCGGTCCAGGAGGTTGTTGCCGGGTAAAGTGTGGTTGGTTTCCGGCTGATTCTGGAACCCGGGTAACGGTCGCGGCTGGTCCGAATAATCCTACCGCCATCCTCCACTCGTACGTTATTCGCAGTCGGCGTTCATGCAGTCCGTGTCTGCCGCCGTGGACGCCGACGCTCCTGAGGGAGCAATTTCCCATCCGTTTCGATTTGACAATCTTTCGGGGGGTTTCGTACCTTGACACGCTGTTGAAAAGCTCCCGGTCCGTAGGGATTCCGAATGCGGAGATCGTAGCGGGACGGGAAATCCGGAGGGAGTGAAGATGAGCTTGTCAGGCAAAGTCGCTCTGGTCACGGGCGCCAATCGGGGGATCGGACGGGGGTGCGCTCTGGAGATGGCCCGACGGGGTGCGGACATTGCCGTCAACTACCGGAGTCACGCCGACGAGGCGGAAGAGGTCGCGCGCGAGGTGCGATCCCTGGGCCGGAGGGCCATCGTCCTGCAGGCAGACGTGTCGGACCGGGACCAGGATCGAGAGTTGGTTTCCGCCACCGTGGAGCGGCTGGGGCGACTCGATATTCTGGTGGCCAATGCTGCGGTCAGCCGGCGCAAGCCGTTCGTGGAGCTGAGCGTCGAGGACATCCGGTTGACCCTGGATGTCTGCCTGTGGGGCGTGATCCATTGCAGTCAGCTGGCCGCCCGCCAGATGTTGTCGCAGGGCCAGGGTGGAAACATCGTCATCATCAGTTCCGTCCATGCCTACCTCCCCATCGTGAATTCCGTTCCCTACAACATCGCCAAGGCGGGTATCAATCACATGGGGCGGACCCTTGCCATGGAGCTGGTGAGCGACGGGATCCGGGTCAACGTGGTTGAGCCCGGCTGGATCGACACGCCCGGAGAACGCAAGTACGCCACCGAGGAGCAGATTCGGGAAGCGGGGAAGAAACTTCCCATGGGCCGTCTCGGCACCATCGAGGAAATCGGCAAGGGGGTCGCCTACCTGGTCAGCGACGACGCCAGTTACGTGACCGGCACGATCCTCCGGATCGACGGAGGCTTCGTTCTGCCTCGCCCCTGACCGGCAGTCACTGTGTCCCGACGACCCCTCTTCACTCTTTTCTCTCTCCTCTTTCCTCTTTCCTCTGACTTCAGACCTGGACGACGGGATTCTCCAGGATGCCGATTCCTTCGATCTCGATTCTGACCTGATCTCCCGCCTGAAGGGAGAATTCCGGGTGCGGGACGATTCCGGTCCCGGTCAGGACCGCCGTCCCGTCGGGCACCGGATTGTGCCGCGTGAGGAAGCCGGCCAACTCCTGGCAGGTTCTGACCATTCGGGAGGTGGAGGTCTCCCCTGCAAAGACCCGGTCGCCGTCGCGGAAGATTTCGCAGGTTACCGCCAGGTTGTGGGGATCGGGAATCGATTCGGCGCTCACGATGCAGGGTCCGATGGAGCAGCATCGTTGGTAGATCTTGGCCTGGGGAATGTAGAGTGGGTTGGCGCCCTCGATGGCACGGCTGCTCACGTCATTGCCCGCGGTGTAACCGGTGATCCGTCCGCCGTGGAGGATGAACGCCAGCTCCGCTTCCGGCACGTCCCAGCCGGAATCCCCCCGGACTCCGACGGCCTCTCCGGGACCGACGCAACGGGCGGGGGTCGCCTTGAGGAAGATCTCGGGACGTTCGGCCCGGTAGACCTTGGAGTATGGATCGGGAGTTTCGCTTTCCCGCTCCCGCTCATCCCGGCTCTTGCGATAAGTGACGCCGGCGGCCCAAACTTCGGGCGGAACCAGGGGACGGCCCAGGCGCAGACCCTGGCTGCTCAGCGACTCGGAGGTGACTTGGCGGTCACCCTTCTGAAGCAGACTCTCCACGAGTTCGTCCAGGCTGCGGCCCATCAAACGGGACCAACGGACCAGATCGGTGAAATCCCGGATGGGTGAATCATGAGTCAGATCGAACAGCTTGCCCGGCTCCGCTTCCGCGATGAGGCGGGGATCACCATTGGCATTCAGATAGTTGAAGAATTTCATGGACGACTCCTTTTCAAGCCGGGGCGGCGGTTTCTTGACAGAGGCTGATCATCTCACACGTTGCCGGACCGGTACGCAACTGGACTTTTCGCAGGGTCTTGGTGGACCATGTCGGCGGCGCCGGGTTTTGGCGTTCGGGCCGGGTGACCGATCATGAGGCGGGTCCGCCCCGGAGGGTATCGAGATGAGCGCATCCCAGGAATGGTTTGACAAGCAGAGCAGGGAACTCATCCATCTGGAGAGCATCCTGGAGATGCTGGGCTGGGACCAGAATACCACCATGCCTACGAGTGGAGCCGTTCCCCGAGCCCAACAGAGTGCCTCCCTGGCGGCCCTGTATCACCAGAGGCTCACCCGTTCCCGATGGTCGGAGGTCTTGGACGAGCTTGAGTCCGGGGAACCGGATGAGTGGACGGGTGCGGCCGTCCGGGAGATGAGGCGGAAATACGACCGGGCGACGCGCGTCCCCGAGGCTCTGGTCCGGGAATTGGCGGAAACGACGTCTCTGGGATACGAGGCCTGGGTTGCGGCCCGGAAGGAGTCCGATTTCGAGGCTTTCCGGCCCTGGTTGGAGCGCATCCTGCGCCTGAAGCGGCAGGAAGCCGCCTGTCTGACGACCGGGGATTGTCTCTACGATGCGCTGTTGGACGACTACGAGCCCGGGATGACCACACGGCAGTTGGATCCTGTTTTCTCCCTGCTGCGACCGGAGTTGACGAGGTTGCTGAGCCGAATTCAGGAGGCCGCCCAACAGCCTCCGGACGAGTTGCTGACGGGACGCTATCCCAGAACCGCTCAGGAGGCGTTCGGCCGAAGTGTCCTGACGGCCATTGGGTTCGACTGGAAGGCAGGCCGGCTGGACGTGTCGCCTCATCCCTTCTGCTGCGGGTTTTCTCCTCAGGACGTGCGCATCACGACCCGATACGGGGACGACTCGTTTGTCTCCTCCTTCTTCGGCATCGTTCATGAGGGCGGACACGCGCTCTACGAGCAGGGGCTGGGCGGAGAGCGGTATGGTTCTCCCGCCTGCCAATCCATTTCCCTGGGCATACACGAGTCCCAGTCCCGACTCTGGGAGAACCAGGTGGCTCGAAGCCGGCCCTTCTGGGAATACTGGTACCCGAGACTTCGCCAGGCCTTTCCCGGGCAGTTGGACACGGTGCCGCTGGATTCTTTCCTGAGGGGAGTCAATCGAGTCGAGGCCAGCCTGATTCGTGTCGAAGCGGACGAGGTCACTTACGGGCTGCACATCATTCTGCGCTACGAACTGGAGAAAGCTCTTCTGGACCAGGATCTTCCGGTTTCGGACCTGGAAGGGATCTGGGTCGAACGCATGCGGGAGTACCTGGGCGTGGACCCCGGAAACGCCGCCGACGGGGTGCTCCAAGACACTCACTGGTCCTGCGGGCTCGTCGGCTATTTTCCCACTTACCTGCTGGGGAACCTGTATGCGGCCCAGATCTACGCCCGGGCACGCCATGCTCTCCCCGACCTGGACACACAGTTCTCCTCCGGCCAGTACCTTCCCTTGAGGGAATGGCTGCGGGAGCAGATCCACTGCAAGGGGAGAACCCGTACGGCCGGAGAGTTGATTGTGGAGATCAGCGGAGAGCCCTTGGATTCTCGATACCTGCTGAATTACCTGGAGAAGAAGTTCTCTCGGCTTTATGAACTGGACGGGTGAGGGAACCCGTTCTGCGAGGAATGAAACCAATGGACAAGGAGGAGATCAGACGGAGCTTGGCGGCCATCGTGGGTGAGGACAAGGTGCAGTCCCACCCCTCGGAGCTGGTGGTCTACGAGTGTGATGCGCTGATCTTTCACCGGCGGCCACCCGATTTCGTGGTCTATCCGTCTTCGGCCCGGCAGATCCAGGAAGTCGTTCGGCTCGCCTACGCCAACGACGTTCCGTACCTTCCGCGAGGCGCCGGAACCAGTCTCAGCGGCGGCGCCATCCCCATCAGCGGCGGAATTCTGATCCAACTCTCCCATCTGAACCGTATCCTCGAGGTCAATGCCCAGGGCCGTTACGCCGTCGTGGAACCCGGCGTCGTCAATCTGGAACTCTCGGAAAGGGTCAAGCCGCTGGGTCTGTACTTCGCGCCCGACCCGTCCAGCCAGAGCACCTGCACCGTCGGCGGCAACATCGGCGCCAACGCCGGAGGTCCTCATTGCCTCAAGTACGGCACCACGGTCCTCCACGTCCTGGCGGCGGAAGTGGTGACGCCTGAGGGAGAGCTGGTCCAGTTGGGAAGCCCTCAGGGCGAGAGCGCCGGGTTCGACTTGACGGGGCTCTTCACCGGAAGCGAAGGGACCCTGGGAATTCTGACCAAGGCCTGGGTCCGGCTGCTTCCACTCCCGGAGGAGGTCAAGACGTTCCTGGCCGACTTCACCAGCATGGCGGACGCCACCCGCGCGGTGAGCGGCATCATCGCCCGGGGCATCATTCCAGCCGCCATGGAGATCATCGACCAGTTGACGATCCAGGCGGTGGAAGACTCCCACTATGCGGCCGGCTATCCAACGGACGCGGCGGCCGTGCTGTTGGTGGAACTGGACGGCTTGGAATGCGAGATCGAGGACACCGAGGGTCTCATCATCCAGATTCTCAAGAGAAACGGAGCCCGAGAAGTTCAGGCGGCTCGCGATGAGGCGCAGCGGGCCAAGCTCTGGGCCGGACGGAAGAAAGCCTACGGCGCCTTCGGGCGGCTGGCCAAGAACTTTTACCTGCAGGACACGGTGGTTCCCCGGACCCGCCTGACCGAAGTCTTGGAGAAGATTTATGCCATCGCGGACAAGTACGACTTTTCGGTGATCAACGTTTTTCATGCCGGTGACGGAAATTTGCATCCCATGCTTCCGTACGACGCCAGCGATCCCGAGGACGTAGCGCGGGTTCTGAAGGCCGCCGAGGAGATGGTCCGGGCTTCCATTGAAGCCGGAGGATCGCTCAGCGGGGAACACGGTGTGGGCCTGGAGAAGAGAGACCTCATGCCGTACCTGTTCTCGGATGACGACCTGAACGTGATGCGCGACATCCGGCAGCTCTTTGACCCCAAGCAACTCTGCAACCCGGAAAAGATCCTTCCTACGACCAAAGTCTGCATGGAGTTCCGGGAAAAGGGCGCCTTCATGCTTTAGGGGTTTCCATTGAAGATCCCCAATATCATCGTTCGGGCGTCGATTCGATTCCTGCCAAGTTCCCGGCAAGTCCACAGGGTTTGCTTTATCGGCCGGCTGCTTCCGGTCCTGCTGGGACTCTGGTTTCTGTGCGCCTGCGCCGAATCGGCCCCGGCTCCGTCCGCACCCTCCCGCCCGACGCTGCGCCTGGGCAGCGACCGGCTTTTGGAAGAACCTTATCTGGGTTGGGTCGAAGGGAAATCGGTGGGGTTGATCGCCAACCACACGGCGGTGAACTCCAGGCTGGAAGGGGTTGCCGGCATGCTCTCCAACCACCCCGGGATCAAGGTGAAGGCCATTTTCTCTCCCGAGCATGGCTTTTCGGGTGACGTTCAGGCCGGCGTCCTCGTTCCCCACAAATCCCGAATTTACAGTCTTTATGGGGCGCACCGAGGGCCGACACCGGAAATGCTCCGCGGCGTGGATCTGCTCGTCTACGACATTCAGGACGTGGGAGTTCGCTTCTATACCTACATCTCCACTCTGTACGAGTGCATGAAGGCGGCTGCGCGCGAGCGGATCCCACTGATCGTCCTGGACCGCCCCAATCCCATCGGCGGCGACCGGGTCGAGGGCCCGCTTTTGGATGAGAGTCTCGTTTCCTTCGTGGGGGCTCATCCTCTCCCCATTCGCTACGGGATGACGGCGGGAGAACTGGCCCGCCTCTTCAACCAGGAAGCGAATCTGGGGTGCGAACTGAGGGTCGTTCCCATGGCGGGCTGGAGCCGTTCCCAATGGTACGATGAAACCGGTCTGGTCTGGATCCCTCCGTCTCCCAACATGCCGACCCTGGCCACGGCCACGCTCTACGCCGGAATGTGCCTGCTGGAGGGCACTAATCTTTCCGAGGGCAGAGGAACCACCCGTCCCTTCGAGCTGGTGGGCGCTCCCTGGCTCGACGCCAGGCGCCTGGCGGCAGCACTCAACGCTCTCGAGTTGGACGGGATCTATTTCCGGGTCCAGTCCTTCACTCCGACCTTCTCCAAATTCAAGGGCCGGGCCTGCCAAGGGGTCCAGATCCACATCGTGGACCGGAACCGTTTCGATCCCATCGCCTGCGCGCTGCACCTGCTCCGTCAGACGCTCGATCTGCATCCGGAAGAGTTTGAGTTCCAGGATCAGATGTTCGACCTGTTGGCGGGTCAGTCCGGAATCAGGTCCGATCTACTTCGAGGGGCTGAGGTTGAGCAGATGGTGGCCTCCTGGCAGCCGGGCCTGAAAGCGTTCCGGGAGCGGAGATCCAGGCACCTCATCTATCCGGAGGAGGAAAGAGAAATGAGGAAAGAGGAAGAAGAAAAGAGTAAAGAGTGAAGACGGGTGGATCGTTTGCGACCAGCGAACACGGCAGTGGAGATGGGCTCGTAGAGGAAGCAGGAGCTGGATGAACTTCGGACCTGTTTCTCCTGAACGTTCCGCCGGAACGGGCGGGTGGGAGAGTTTCTACTCTTTTGTCTTTTCTGTTTTCTCTTTTCTGTTCCCGGTCGGGTCCGGTACCGACTCGTACTCCTTGAGCAGATCGTTGAAGTCCTTCCGGTAACGGATCACGTCCAGGTCCGAGATCACCTGCTTCAGAATCCGGCGCACCAGCGGGACATATGTCTGCGGTTCCATCCGGATGGCTGCCGTCAAATGAATCATGGCCTCTTCCGGCTGCGATTGCGCAGCGAAGAATATAGCCAGCCGGAAACGTCCCTGCGCCCTGTCCACGCCGTTTTGAATCGCCTCCAGAAAATGCCGTTGGGCCCCATCCTCTTCCTTGCGCTGATCCAGAAGCACGGCCAGACTGTAATGAGCCCGCCCTTCCTTGGGACTCACTTCAATTGCCCGTTTGAGAAATCCCTCGGCCTTGTCCTTCATATTCAGATGCACGTGCATGGCGGCCATGTTGTAGAGGGTGCTGAAGGTCTCTGCGCCCAAGTCCAAGGCTCTGCCGTAGGCTTCCACGGCCTCCTGATGCTCTTGCTGGAAACTCAGGACGTCACCCAGATTGGACCACAACTGGTCGTTGTTCGGAGCCTGTTCCAGAGCCGCACGGAGGTATTGCTCCGAGTCGGCGTATCGTTTCTCCCTTCTTGCGATGAGCCCCAGGTTGGCCAGGTTCCACGCGTCACTCTCGTCGGACTGGGAAAGTCGCTTTTTCGCCTCGTCGGGGTTCCCTAGTTCCAGATAAAGGCCTCCCAATTCCCGCAGAACCCCGGGATCGTCGGGTTTCAGCCGTTCCGCCTTCAACAACTCCTCCAGTGCCTCCTTTTTCCGCCCCGCCTTGACGTGGAGCAGTCCCAGACGAAACTGAGCCTGGAAATCCTCCGGGTGGGTTCGGAGAAAGGACTCGTAGTGGTCTTGAGCCTTCTGATCTTGACCCAGCCGCTGATAGGCCTGCGCCAGGTTGATATGGGTCTGGGCTGTGGAAGGATTCAACTTCAGGGCCTGGTCGAAAGCGTCGACGGCGTCCTGATCCCGGCCCTCCCGGAAATGGATCACGCCCAGGAGATGCCAGGAGATGGGGTCTTGAGAATCGATTTTCAGCGCCCGGACCAAGTCCTCGCGGGAAGACTGTACCTGTCCTTGTCCGAACCGGATCTGGGCCCGCATCCGGAGCCCCCGGGCGTTCTCGGGCTCCAGTTCGATCAGGGCGTCAAGATGACCGGTCGCCTGATCCATTTTTTTCTGTTGGAGGTAGATCACGGCCAGGTTGTAACGGGCGGGGGCGAAGCCGGGAGAGATCTTGACCGCCCGCTCGAAGAACTCGGCCTGCCGGTCGGAGAACTGATCGGGGGTCCCGATCAGTTCTTCTCCCTTCCGGAACCATTCCACGGCGCGCCGGTCGATCTGGGCGCCGGCTTGAAACAACAGCCAGAAGGCAAGAAAGAGGCTCATGATGAGTTCGTCCGGATCAGGAGAGAGTTTTCTCTCGGGGTTGAGCGAAGTCTTCGAAATGAGTCATTCGCTGAATTTCCCGGTACCGCATCTCGATCTCGGTAAGGGTCACTTCCTTGAGGCGGTCCAGGGAGAAGCCTTCGACGGTAAAGCTGGCCATGACGGAGCCGAAGATGACGGCTTGCCGGAGGGCGCGGCGGTCCGACCGGCCGGTTCCGGCCAGATAGCCCATGAAGCCGCCGGCGAAGGTGTCGCCGGCGCCGGTCGGATCCAGCACGTCGGCCAGCGGGTAGGCGGGAGCACCGAAGATGTCCAATCTTCCGCCCGCCTCTCGCTGGAACATGAGCGCCCCATATTCCCCTCGCTTGACCACCAGGACGCGGGGCCCCCAGCCCAGTATCTTCTCGGCCGCCCGGACCAAATTTGGCTCCCGGGAGAGCTGACGCGTCTCGGCGTCGTTGATGAGGAGGATCCCCACCCCCTTGAGAGTCTCAAGCAGGGAAGAGAAGTGTTCCTGGATCCAGTAGTTCATGGTGTCGCAGGCCACGAGTTTTGCCTGCTCGACCTGCAACAGCACCTGCCGTTGGAGTTTGGGGTCGAAATTACCCAGGAAGAGATACTCGCTGTTCCGGTAATGTTCGGGGAGGTTGGGTCGAAAATCGGCCAGGACGTTCAGTTGGGTGTCGAGGGTCCGGCAGTCGTTGAGGTCATATCCGTACTTGCCGGCCCAGCGGAAGGTCTTGCCCGGCAGGGTCTCCAGTCCGGCCAAGTCGATGTTCCTGGACTCCAGCAGGGAAACGTCCTGCCGTCGGAAGTCGTTTCCGACTGCAGCGACCAACTGGATGTCGGTGAAATAACCGGCTGCAATGCTGAAATAGGTCGCCGCTCCCCCCAACACCTCCGTCACCTTTCCGAAGGGGGTCTCGACGGAGTCGTAGGCGACCGAACCGACTACTGCAATGGAACCCATTCCGTATTCTCCATCAGTCCAGGTACTTTCCGACAATGGGCTCCAGACGCCGCCGCGCCTCCGCCGGAATCGCCTTGGGATCGGTGATGATCGCTTGTTGGAGGGCGTGCTGGCAGGGACAATCGAACTCGGCGGGCAGCAGGGTGACGGCCCGGGCAATGAGCCGTGTCGCGTTCCGGCTGTTCTTGTTCAAGTAATTTATGAGCATTTCCACCGTAACCGGTTCTTCTTCCTCGTGCCAACAATCATAGTCGGTAACCATGGCCACGGTGACGTAACAGATCTCGGCCTCCCGGGCCAGCTTGGCCTCCTGCAGGTTGGTCATCCCGATCAGGTCCATCCCCCAACTCCGGTGGAGGAAGGATTCGGCGCGGGTTGAGAAGGCCGGACCCTCCATGCAGACGTACGTTCCCCCCCGCTTGATGGGAAGATCGATCTCGCCGGCTGCCTGCTCCAGAACCTCCGTCAATCGGCTGCAGATCGGATCAGCCAAGCTCACGTGAGCCACGATTCCCTCACCGAAGAAGGTCGAGACTCGACTGAAGGTGCGGTCCACGAACTGGTCCGGGAGGACGAAGTCCATGGGTGCGTGCTCGGTCCGGAGCGACCCCACGGCGCTGGCCGAGACGATCTGCCTCACCCCAAGACGCTTGAAACCGTAGATGTTGGCCCGAAAATTCAACTCGGACGGCAAAAGCCGATGGCCTCGGCCATGTCGAGCCAGGAACGCCACCGGCTGCCCCTCCAGATTCCCCAAAAGAAAGGAGTCGCTGGGGTCCCCGAAAGGCGTGGGGACACGCAACATCCGGCTCTCCTCAAGCGGCATGTCGTAGAGGCCGCTGCCGCCGATGATTCCGATCGTTGCTTCTTCCATAATCGATTCTCAATATTATCTTTTTTTCCCGCCTCCAGTCCCCGAAAGCAAGTCCGGACCGAAAAAAGGAGGATGAATGTTGACCGGTGCAAGGTGGCCAAGCACTTCGAGATGGTATCCGGAGGCGTTCAGGCATGCCTGCGGTACGTGTTACCACATCACCAGGATCAACACCCCAGCTGCAATGACTCCCACAAACACAGAGCAGAAATACATGAGCGGTCAGGCCGGCAAGTTGCATTGGTCCGCCACAGGTGCTGTATCGATGGCCCGGTACTAGCCGGACAAGGATCTCACCCTGGATCAGTTGATCCATGGGTTGTCCGCCAACCGCCGACTAGTTCTCCTTGGCACGTTGAATCTGGCGGGTTGGCCGAGGCGTGGAGACAAGAATTCTTCCGAAGTCGATTCCTGGCGACTTCGATGTTTACGGCCCAATGAACTCAACAACTGGGGATGAGATAAAAATATTTGGCCTAGCAAAAGTTTAACTTGACATGCCTTCCATCCCTTCCTACACTTTAGACCCTCAGAAGCAAGCCTGCCAAGCGTGAGAACCTCGGACAGGCTCTACGCACAACGAATCCTATGCCAGAGAACACCCAGTCGTATGCCGGAGAACAGCCAATATGATGAACACCATACTGCGTCAATGGTTGGTTTCATCCAAGCGTAGGGCTCCTGCCGGGTTTCACTCTCGCTCAGGTAGGGAGACCGGCTCCTGTTTGTTGAGAATACGCGAAAAGATAGGCGGGAAGGCGCTTTACGTCGGCCTCCTCATGTTGCTCATATGGAGGCCTGCCAGCTTGGCACAACAGGATGGCCCGGCATTGCCGGACAAGGATCTCACCCTGGATCAACTCATCCAGGGGTTGTCCGACGGCAGCATGACGCTGAACAGCCTAAGAAGGGTAGGGCTGGAGGTTTTCACGACGCCGTTCAACACCCTTGATGGTTTCGGAGATGGTCCGTTCGCCAACGAGTTCCCGACGACCCAGTTCGGTCACCGGCCCACGTTGCAGGGCAACGGTCTCTCACTACGCATCAACGGGCTCGATGCGCAATCCTGTAACGAGTGCCACTCAATCGTCACACAATCGACGCGTCCCCCGACCCTTGGCATCGGCGGCGTCGGAGGGCTTGTACAAACTGCACTCATCTCCCCCAGCATCATTGATGTCGCAGACTCCTCCGATGCAAGGGTCAGCTACTCCCCAGGTCATTTGCCGGATCTTGCCCTGTCGTCAGACGGCAAGGCGGACTTCAACGGCCGGTTTGCAATTCCACCTTTTTTGTTCGGCGGTGGCGGCGTGGAATTGCTGGCCAAGGAAATGACCGCAGACCTTCAGCAAGCCCTTGCCATCGCCAGAACGTCACCAGAAGGAAGCATCACCTATCTCAATACTCACGGCGTCCACTTCGGATTCATCACGACGCTGGCAGACGGCGAGGTCGAACTGCAAGTGGAGGGGATCGGTTTCCTGGACAACGCCGCCCTTCCGCCCGAGGAAGTCCTGGTGGTCAGGCCGTTCGGCCGCAAGGGCGAGAAATTTTCGATGCGCGACTTCGCTCACACCGCCATGCAGTTTCACTTTGGCCTGCAACCCGTCGAGGTGGTCGGCGAGGAGATCGACGCTGACGGCGACGGCGTCGTGAATGAAGCGACGGTGTTCGAAATGAGCGCCTTGCACGTTTTTAGTGTGGCCAATCCCGTTCCTTTCATGGAGACGCTCGATCTCTCGGGCCAACGCGGGTTTTCGAACTTTCAGTCAATCGGGTGCGCCGCATGCCATATTCCTGTGTTGAAGACCCGCGACAGGTATCTTCCGCTGGCCTTTCCCGAATCGCCTCAGGACCCGTCCGAAAATGTCTATCTGGAAGTTGATCTGGTCGAAGTTGGCTTTGAGCCTGTTCCTGGGGAGAATGGCGTATTCGTGCCGTTGTTCGCCGATCTAAAACGGCACGATATGGGCGACGATCTTAAGGAAGATTTCGAGTCGGCCGAGATCTCCAATCGAGAATTCACCACGGCACGCTTGTGGGGTGTAGCCGATACGGCTCCCTATTTGCATGATGGGCGGGCCACCACCCTCTTTCAAGCAATCAACGCCCATGGAGGTGAGTCTCAAGCCTCGAGGGACGCTTTCCTTGACCTATCTGTCGATGAGCAGAAACAGTTGATTGACTTCTTGAAGCAACTCCGAACCCCGAACCAACCCAACCAGGAACTGCTGAATCCCCAAGGGCCGGAAGATCCGAATGTTTCCGAGACTCCTGAGAATGCTCCGTGCTTAACTCCGGAGTGTGAGAGAGCCAGCCGGGGTATTTCTCAGTTTTTTAGCGGAGATTGACGCCACCTTCTCGGCTCCGCACGATGACTTGCGTCCTAGTACGACCCGGATCATCCAATACAGAGGAAGAGAAACACGAGTTCCTCGAATCTCCCAACTTTGCGAGCGGAATACATTGGAGACGGTTCCGAACCGGAAGACCAGGGATCCTTCCGAGTCGCCCCCAGGAACCGATACTCAGTGTCTGCTATGAGGTGCCTCCGCAAACATTACCTTGGGTGCGGGATCGGGGGTACTCTCTTAAAAATCCATTCCCGGAATGCCTGAACCTCCGGCTTGCGTCGTGCGGCCATCGTTGTCATCAGATAGCACTGCGTGGGCACGTAGATGTTCCGCTCGAACAACGGAACCAGAGTCCCCTGTTCCAATTCGGGCGCAATCAGTGTCGGCCGTCCGATGGACGCCCCCATCCCGCTCAGGGTCGCGTGCAGCAGCATGCTGCACAGGCGGAAGCCCGATGCACGCGACAGGTCCGGCGGAGTTTCCCCCTGGGATGCAAACCATTGGGTCCAGTCGGAGGGCCATCCCAGGTGGTAGAGCAGGGGCCAGGAATACAGGTCCGCCGGTTTTCGGGGCCGTCCATAGGTATCGAAAAGAGTCGGACTGCAAACCGCGAGCAACGTATCCTCGAATAACGTCTCCCGGAGGGCCAGCTCCGAGCTCGGCGCCTTGGTCCCTCCGTCAAAGGTGATCCATATATCAAAGTCGTGCCGGTTGGGGTCGACGCCGAAGTGGTCAGTCTCCAACTCGATGACGATGTCAGGCTGCGCAGCACTGAAGTCCGCGATCTTCGGCATGAGCCACCGTTCGGCGACGGACTCGATCACAACGACGTTCAGGCGGCGCATCGTCGGCCCGCTTTGGTAGCGGTCGATGACTTCCCGGATCTCGGCGAGAATGTGTTGCACGTCCCTCATACAGGCCTTGCCGCGGCGGTTAAGCGTGACGCGGCGGGTATCACGGTTGAAGAGGGTGTGGCCGAGGTGGGTTTCGAGCACCTTGACGCGATGGGCGACGGCGGCGGCAGTAACCTGGAGTTCCTCCGCAGCCCGGGCGAAGCTCTGGTGCCGGGCAGCCGCGTCGAAGAAGCGGAGGCATTCTAAGGGTGGGAGTGAAGGCATGGCTGACAAAGTGAAGACATGGCTGACAATGCGATCATCACTAATATAAGAAATACCATATTTGCGGGACGGTGTCACGCCAAACAACCCTACTTTCCCATTTTTTGGAGGTTCAGGAGAACAGAGGAAGCAGGTTCGCTCTGTGACCCGGACAAGGCAGTCCAATCCCTGGGATACGGTCGACTAAGAGCTGCTTGGTCCCATCTGCGACCCTGTAGAAGCAGCATGCCGGGCCATGTGCGCGCCGAAGAAGTGGCTCAATCCGGCCAGTGCTTGGTTTCTGGTGGTTCCCCCGGTATCTGCTCCAGGAACCGGTCGGTGCGCACGAGGACAGCCGGCAAGGCCCTATGGAGATCCTTTTCGACAAGCGGATCTTCGGTTCTGCGAAGGGGATTCCTGAGCGCTCATAATAGGATCCCTTACGAAGAAATGCTGTCGATGGTGGCCCTAGAGATTCCGGGAACAGCGTCAACTGCTGCCAAACTGGCCCTGATTCCTCACTTCTATCTGTACTCATTCCTCCCACGGAACTGGCTTGACCACATACCTGCCCTCACGGCGGCTCATGACGCCGGCCACCACATCCGGGTCATGGTCGAAGAGCAGGAGCCACTTTTCCGCAACCGCTCGGGAGTAAATCCGCTTTCTCGTTTCCAGGGTGGTCAAAGGAAAGAGGTCGTAGCCCATGATCCAGGGAAGTGGAACGTGGGCTGTGGTGGCGCAGAGATCTCCCAGAAAGGAGGCGGTCTCCCCGCCGGACTGGACCTTGACGGAGTGATGTCCGGGCGTGTGTCCGGGAGTGTGGACCAGCGATACGCCCGGGACGATCTCCTGCTCTCCGTCAACCAGCTTGAGTCGGCTCGCCTCTTGTAGCGGCTCCCAGTTTTCGGACCGGTAGGAAACGGCGGTCCTCTCGTTCCTGCATGTTGCCGTCATGTAATCTTCCCGCGCGACGATATAGGTGGCGTTGGGAAAGCTGGGAACCACCTCCTCGCCTTCCTGGCGGGTGTTGCCGCCACAGTGATCGAAGTGAAGATGGGTGTTGATCACCAGATCGACGTCCCCTGGTTCCATGCCCAGATTCGCGAGACGAGCCACGACGTCCGGCTCCTCGCCGATGCCGTAGATGTCCTGCTCCTTCGGGGAGTACTTTCGTCCGGCCCCCGTGTCCACCAGGATGGCTTCGTGGGGCGTGCGGATGAGGAGGCAGTTGAGGCCGAGCCGAACCCGGTTGCGGCCGTCGGGGCGCATTTTCCGCTCCCAGAGGACTCTGGGCACGATGCCGAACACGGCGCCGCCGTCCAGGCGGATGGAACCGTCGGAGACATGGTTGAGTTGGAACCTTCCCAGCCTCATTCCTTCGGCTGGTCGGGCGCCTGCGTCAGTTCCACCAGGACACCGCCGGTGCTACGGGGATGGATGAAGGCGATGAGGTGGCCGCCTGCTCCGATGCGCGGAACCTCGTCGATCAGGTCCACGTTGCGTTCCTTCAATCGTTTCAAATCCGCCCGGAGATCGTCGACTTCGAAGGCGAGGTGATGGATGCCTTCCCCTCTTTTCTCCACGAATCGGGAAATGACCGAGTCGGGTTCGGTCCCCTCGAGCAATTCGACGGCTGTATCTCCGACCGGCAGGATCGCGACGCGAACGTTCTGATCCGGGACGGTTTCGGTCGTCTGGATCTCCAGTCCAAGATCCTCGTAAAGACGGGACAAAGACTCCAGAGAGCGGGTGGCGATCCCCACGTGGGCCAATCGTCGGATCACTTTTTCAGTCCCGATCGCTCGAAGATGCGATCCACCAAAGTATAGGGGTCCACCTCCCGGTTGGCCATTCGTTGCGCCCAGCGGTCCAGATCTTCCGGACCCATCTCGTCCACGACCTGCTGAGCCATCCGATCGCGAATCATCTCCAGGACTTTCTGCCGGCAGAGGAAGACCCGCCTCCGGGAAGCCGCT
The DNA here is from genome assembly GCA_965231825.1 of Acidobacteriota bacterium. Lineage (GTDB taxonomy): Bacteria > Acidobacteriota > UBA6911 > RPQK01 > JAJDTT01 > JAJDTT01. The sequence continues at coordinate 3,398,374 of OZ246889.1, forward strand.
CCCTTTTGGTCGGTGAACCTGCGGTACGCTTCCACGGCCTCGGCCACCTCGTCGATTCCCTGGTCCCGAGTGGCTACCGTCTGAACGATGGGAGGGTCCCAGCCGTCGTCCCGCGCTGCCAGGGACAGGACGGCTCGGATTTCCCGTTCCGTCTTCATGGCGTCGGGGCGATCCGCCTTGTTGATGATGAAGATGTCTCCGATCTCCATGATGCCGGCCTTGATGCTCTGGATGTCGTCTCCCATGCCCGGGACCAGCAGAACCAGGACCACCTCCGCGGTCCGCACCACGTCGACCTCATCCTGACCGACCCCCACCGTCTCCACCATCAGCCGCTTGAAACCGCCGGCGGCCAGCACCAGGAGGGCGTCGTCCACCGCGCTTGAGAGTCCCCCCAGACGGCCCCGCGTGGCCATGCTGCGGATGAAGACTCCCGGGTCGGTGAACAGATTCTGCATCCGAACCCGATCACCCAGCAGGGCTCCCCCCGAAAAGGGCGAAGTCGGATCCACGGCCACGATCCCCACCTTCTCGCCGGCCTTGCGATAGTGACGGGCCAGCGCCTCCACCAAGGTGCTCTTCCCGGCACCGGGACTGCCTGTGATCCCCATCACCCACGAGCTGCCGGTTTCTTGAAAGAGGGTCTTGAGCAGATTTCGGGTTGATTCCGTGGTTGAATTCTCGACTTCGGTCAATGTCCGTGCCAACTGGCGCATGTCGCCGCGGCAGATATTCCGGACCTTGTCCAGTTTTTTCGGGTCTTTCACTTTCTCGAACCGCGCCGATGGTTTCAGGCGTATTTCTCGCGCAGAATCCGAGCCCCGCCGCACATGCCCTTGAGCTTCAGGTAGGCCTCGTCCAGATCCATGGGGTTGAGGCTGGACGGGGAAAATCCGCAGTCGGGGTTCAGTGTGATCCGTTCCGGGGGGACAAACTCCATGGCCCGCTCGACACGGGCGACCACCTCTTCGGGCGTTTCCACGTGCGGGTCGGTATGGTCGATCACCCCCAGACCCAGGAGCTTGTCCGGGGGAAATCGGCGGAGACTCTCGACGCCTCCGGCATCCGGCGTGGCGAACTCCATGGCGATGCGATCCGCGTTCATCTCTCCCAAAGCGTCCATGATGAGATGGTACGGACCGCGCGTGGAGTGGGCCCGGTTGAAGTGGGCGTGGCAGAGATGGACGCTGATGAAGGCCTCCTCGAACCCTCGGACCGTCGCATTGAAACAGTCGACACACAGAGAGATCTCCTGCTCGATGTCGACGATCCCCTCACGTTCCCGATAGTCGGCATCCACCAGCAACGCCAGCCAGGGATCGTCCAATTGGATGGCATCGACGCCCAAGGCGATGAGCTCCCGGATTTCCCGGCGCAGGAAAGGGACGCAGGCGTGCATGAAGGCCTCCCGGGTGGGGTAGGCTCCAGTCGAATACCGTGGGTCCCACATCCGGCGGCCCAAAGTGTACGCGGAGGGGACGGCAGCCAGAATCCGCCGGTCCGTATGCTCGCGGACGAAACGGACTTCGTCCACGGCCATGAAGCGGTGGGCCTTCATCTCGGACACCACGGAAGGGTATCTGAGCTGGGGAAAATTGGAGGCTCCGGCCGAGACCGTATCGATCTCGAAACCGGAGACCGATTCGGAGAAGACCTTCATGTAGCTCTCGCGGCGCCATTCCCCATCGGAGAGGTAGTCGAGACCGGCCCGTTCCTGCATCTTCAGATTCGAGGGGATGGCTTCGTCGAGAAGACGGTCGGCTTCGGTGGCATCGATCTGCCCCGCCTTCCGGTCTTCGATCAGCTCGCGTATCCACTCCGGCCGGGGGAGGCTTCCCACCACCAGGGTGGGGAAGAGGCGTGGAAACGTTTCCTTCATGTTGCGTTCGCTCCTGGGGCCGCGCCTTCAATCATTCCAGCGGATCGGCCTTGGAATCTCTCCAGACCGCGGCTCGATTTGCCGGCGCCCAGTCTACTACGACCCGCTGCGGGAAGTCGGCGAACCGGTTGTGATCGGGGCGTCGCTTGTGAGCTTGGTTCCCATCTGTTAAGACGGGGGGCCTATGAAGTTTCGGTGGTATTCGGTGGTTTGCGGTTGTTTGGCGGTTCTGGTCCCTGTGCCCTTTCTGCCGGCTGAGACCGGTGAGACCATTGCGGTCGTGGTCTCCCCGGACCAGATGGAGGTCGAGGCTCCCGAATGTCTCAAGCTCCTCTTCAACCGGATGACGCCGGTTCCGGTGCGGATGAGTAACCGGACCGGGAAGGACCTCCAGCTTGGGATTGCCACCCGTGCCGATGTCGTGGGCCTGGTTCCGTTCCGGCGACAGGTTTCGCCAGGCAGTAACGGGGCAACGGAACCGTTGGTCCTGATACCGTTGATGGCGGGAGAGTGGGATGCGGAACTGATTCTGACCGCCGGGGAACGCACCAGGACTTGGACCCAGCGCTTCTGCGTTCTGCCGCCGGCCCGTCTCCACGCCCGGGTCCATGATGGGGAGAATCGAGTGGTGCCCGCCCGGGTGCGGGTGACCGGTGCGGATGGACGCCATTATGCTCCGGACGGATACGGAGCAGGCGAGTTCAGGACGGAGGGGCTGTTCGAGTTGCTGGTTCCGGCGGGCGAGGCCACGGTTTTGGTCCGTCCTGCGGACCGGGACGGGCCGTCCCGCGAGACCCGAGTCGATCTTCCCGTCAACCGCACGATATTCGTCGAGTTGCCGCTTCCATGAGATCCGGCATCGTTTGGATCCTGCTGCTCCTGACCCCGGTTTCGCTCGGGGCGAGTGGCCGCGCGTGGAATCCCTTCGGGTTGAGCGAAGATGAGGTGGATGCCCTGCGGGTCCGGCATCCGGCCCTCCGGGAATTCGCCGAGTTCTTTACGGCGCTTCTTCGCCACGAGGATGCTCCGCGGGACGAGAACCTCGCCGTCTATCGCCCCATCCGCCGCCTGGCCATGCGGCGCAGGACGGTTCGAGGGGTCTGGTCTCCCGATTCGCAGGACCAGATCCAAGGTCAGGTCAGCCAGGCTCTCTGGAAACTGGCTTCACCGGAATTGGCCAGAATCGATCTGGACCCGGATGTCCAACTGACGCCTCCGGCCCAAGTATCCGTCTTCACCGAAGGCATGGAGAACCGGGTCCTGCTCCTGCTTCGCAACAACCAACGGAAACCGGTGACTTTGAGTCTGACGTCCGACGGCGACTCACTTCATTTTCCTCCTCGGGAGGCGTCTCTGGCTCCGGGACAGGTGTCGGGATTGCAGCTTCGGGTCTGGGGAGAGGGCGCCGAATCGCTGGGCTTGCGCCTGACCGTCGAGGGGACGACGCGCGGCCTTTCGTTGCCGGTTCGATGGCGCGAGGCGGCCCGGTTGGAGTTGAAAGTCAAGACTGACGACCGAGCCGGGTTCCTGCCCGCCAGGGTCTACGTGGTGGGGTCGGATCGGCTGGCACGGGGCCCTGCCGGGACCTTTCTGCGGAGCACTTGGACGGAAGGCCATCACTATTTCCATACCCAGGGAGCCAGCTCGCTGGTCCTGCCCTCGGGACCGGCCCGCATACTGGTGGTGCATGGATTCGAGCACGCTCCCGTCACCATGGACGTGAATCTGGAGCCGGAAGCCAACGTGGTGGAGATTCGCCCTCGACCGGGGATCGATTGTGCCTCTCGAGGATGGTATTCGGGAGACATCCATATTCACCTCAACCTGGTCCACAAGACCCTGGATCAACTGGTATTGACTCAAGACGCACTCCTCCAGGCCGAGGCTGAGGACCTGGACGTCTCCAATCTGCTGGTATGCAATTCGCTCGGTTCCATCACCTTCGATCGCACCCGCTTCACCGGATCGCTCCATCCTCTATCGACGGCGGAGCGGGTTCTGTATTGGAACGAGGAGGTCCGGGCCTCCCTCTACGGTCACTTGGCAGCGCTCAACCTGAAGGAGTTCCTGGAGCCCAACTTCACCGGGTTCCGCAACACTGACCATGCGTTCGACTACCCTTCCAACACGATTCAGGCCCGCAAAGGAAGGGAACAGGGGGCCGGAATCTTCTACGTTCATCCGGTCCACAATCCGGAAGCCAACGATCTGGCGGGGTCCAGCGCCAAGGCGGTTCCCGTGGACGCGGCTCTGGGCCTCGTCGACGGACTGGAAATCCTGGGGTACGGGCACCCTGCCGCCTCCCTGCGCCTCTATTACAGGTTGTTGAACTGTGGTTTCCGGTTGGCCGCCGCGGCGGGCACCGACGCCTTCAACAACATCCGGCGCCACAAGGTCATCGGCGGCGACCGCGTCTACGTTCACACCGGCGAGGTGTTCGACTACGACTCTTGGGTCCAAGGGCTCAAGGCGGGCCGCAGCTTCGTCACCAACGGTCCTCTCCTTTTTTTCGAAGTGGACGGCCATTTTCCGGGATCGGAACTGGACCTGGAAGGGCCGGGCCGGGTGCGGGTTCGTGTGGAGGCCTATTCCCATGCTCCCATGGAACGACTCGACCTGGTCTTCAACGGGAAGCCGCTGCATACGGTGAAGGCTTCGGGCAACGGAACCCATCTGCTCTATCGGGGCTCCCTTCCCATCGCCGAAAGCGGATGGCTGGCTGCGCGGATCCAGGGCGGTCCTCACCGACTGGTCGTCAACAATACGGACCTGTTCGCACATACGACTCCCGTGTACCTGACTGTGGGCGGCAAGGCGTATGCGGATCCCGATTCCGTTTCCCACTTTCTGCGCTGGATCGGGGATCTGCGGCAACGGTTGCTGACCGAGGGGCTGTTCCAGGAACCGATTCAGAAGCAGCAGGTGCTGGAACAGTTCCGGAGGGCTGAAGCCGTCTACCGGCAAAAGCTGGATTCCGTCGAGGAATAATCGACTATTCGGGGGCCGGATCCTGGACCGGCTCGGAATCCGCGGGTGACTCCGGCACCGGTTCCGCCTCCGGCTCTGGCTTCGCTTCCGGTTCTGTCGCTGCCTCCAGTTCCGCCTCCGGCTCGCCAATGACCTCTCCGAATTTGATCGAGGTCCCTACTTCATACTTCTTGAAGTCGGAATAGGTGATCAGTTCCCGGACGTGTACGCGGCGCCTTCGCTGGAAGCCTCCGCCGAACTCCAGGATGTCGTCCGCCTCGCTCCAGGTGGGGAACCAGTATTCGCCATCGACCTGCTGCCGGAGCGTCTCGAACGCCGGGAACTTGTTGTTGCCGAAGTCCGGCACGGCTTTGCCCTTGGTCATCACGATCTGCAGGTCCACGTCGTCCACCCAGATCCGCCCCCGGAAGTAACGCTGGCCGCGGCGGATCCGCTTCGGTTTCACGTCGAACACGTAGCAGTTGAGCTCGTCCACCTGCTCCTCTCCCTGGTACTTGATCTCGTATTCGGGAAGCTCCTCCGTGGTCAGCGCGAAGGGTTGCAGGTTGAGGGCGTCGTCCAGATCTTCCCGGGTCAATCTCACCGACTCCAGCTTGCCCCGGTCGTAAACGATGCGATGTTGGCGTTCTCCATCGCTGGTGAAGAAGATCTCGATGGTCATCTTCCGCTGCTCACGCACCCGGCCGGTACGGGTCAAGACCTGGAAGACAATATCTTGAGTGTAGGTGTACTGTTGCCAGACTTCGCGGAATTCCGATTCTTTCTGGGCAAAGCGTTTGATGATCTCCTGGGGATCCAACTTCGCTCCGGCCGCGGATCCCGTGGCGAGGAAGAAAAGGAACGGCAATATCGGGGAAATTCTCTTCATGACACCTATTGGATGCATCGTCTCCCCAAAAGGGTCTCGACCGCTTCCACTCTAACTCCTCCGGGGATGGGCCTTCAACAGGGAAAGCACCTCGTCCAAGGGAGGGATTCCGGCCCTGGCGCCGACGCGGGTGCAGGACAGGCTGGCGGCGGCTCCGGCAAAAAGGAGGCAGCGCTGGACGCTCCAGTCCTGGAAGAGACTGTAGATGAATGCGCCGTGAAAGACATCGCCGGCCCCGTTGGTGTCGATGGGACGGATGGGGAAAGCAGGGAGCTGGAAAATCCGGTCGTTCCAGATTGCGGCGGTCCCCTTCCGGCCTCGGGTCACGGCCACGAAACCGCGGCTCCGCCGGGCCAATTCTCTCAATCCCGGCCTCCAGTCCTCATATCCGGTGAAATTCTTGACGAATGCCTCACTCGGGATGAGAAAATCGGTCAATTCGACGACCTCCCGGATACCCGGCTGGACGTCGTCCACGTCCAGGGACACCTTCATTCCGGCCTCCCGGGCCCAGCGGGCAGCCTGGAGGTTGGCGATTGGGTCACAGCCGTCCAGATGCAGGAGCCGGCCGGATACGATCCACTCCCTTTTCAGCTCTCCCTCGCCGTAGCGCAGTCTGTGGTCTCTGTGCCAGAGGACGGTCCTCTCTCCGGTGAGGCGATCGACCAGGATGATGCCCAATTGGGTGGTTGCGTTGGGAACGATTCGGACGCAGGAGAGGTCCATCGGTTCTCGTCTGAGGTCCTCAAGCGAAAATCGGCCCAGTTCGTCTCCGCCCACACTTCCGATGAACCTGGCCTTGAGGCCGTATCGTCCGCAGAGTGCCGTGGCCGTGGCCACCGGTCCGCCGCCCAACTTCATGACGTCGTCACACTCGATTCGGCTGCTATGGGCCGGGTATTCGGGGAGGAGGCAGACCCAGTCCACCGCGTCCATCCCCTGGCCGATCACGTGGAAGGTCCGGTCGCGGGGCCAGCTAACGTTGAACGAGACACGGTCAAGCGGAGTGCGGGACGGATTCGGAGAGGTGCCGGTCATCCGGGCGTGTTCCCGGTTTCGTTGAGGGGCAGGAAATTCACGACGGACTTCCCGATCAGAGTAGGCCTTCGTCGGCGAAACTGAAGTACCGGTGGGGGCCGATGATAACATGGTCCAGAACCCGGATCCCCACCACTTCGCCGGTGGCCACGAGGCGGCGCGTGATCTCACGGTCTTCCCGACTGGGCGTCGGATCGCCGCTCGGATGATTGTGGGCCAGGATGACACCGGCCGCCGCTTCCTCGATGGCCGGCCGGAAGACTTCCCGGGGATGCACAAGCGACGAAGTCAGCGTTCCCTCGGAGACTTTCACCAATTTCAGGGTGCGGTTCTTCCCATCCAGGAGCAAGGTCCAAAAGCATTCCTTGAGAAGTCCCGGGACCGAACCCCGAAAGTGCCGGTACACCTGAGCGCTGTTGTGCAGGGAATCACCGGCTGCAAGAGGGACACTCCCGAACCGTTGGAATAGATGGGCTGCGGCCAGGAGTGCCTGAGTCTGTCTCCGGGTCATGCCGGCTTGCCGGAGGACGGAATAGCTGGCCCGTCGCAGCCGGCGAGTCGAACCCAGCAACTCCAGGATCCGGCGGGCCCGCATCAGGGCCTGTTGATCCGAGTCCGTGGGAGCGAGCATCAACGCCAACAATTCCAACTCCGAAAGTGAGTTCCAGCCGGACTCGAAAAGTCGCTGCGCAGGTAGGGGCTCGACGCTTCCGTTCATACCCACTAACAACGATTCCGCCGGGCGATCGATGGAAAAAGATTTCGTGAAAAAATGCGTTTCACGCGGTTTGTTTTCTATGTCTTGCGGTGACTTGTGAGGGCAGGGGGATGGTGGTAAGGTGATTTCAATCTGAATGACCTGCTCATTCCAAATAGTCTGATCCGCACATCTGGAGTATTTGGCATGGTTTGTCTTGGGGACCGACCAGCGTACGGTGGAGTTTCATTATCCAAGGAGTCCGAATGAACAAGATTTTCGTTGGCAATCTGAGCTTCAGCGTCAGTGAGAGCGCTCTGGAAATGTTTGTCCGTGAGTTCGGGATAGAAGTTGAAGAGATACGGATCATTCGAGATCGGTATACCGGACGATCCCGAGGCTTTGGCTTCGTCGAGTTGCGCGAGGACCAGGATCTGGATGAAGCTATTTCCCAGCTGAACGGAAGGAGCCTGGAAGGTCGCGACCTTCGGGTCGATCGGGCCAACGAGCGCAGCCGAAGCGACTCCTTCGGAGGCCGTAAGGACTCATACGGGGACCGGTCGCGACGGCGGTACTAATGAGATTCCGGGGTGAGCTTCAGCCCGATGCTCATCCCGCCTCAGGTTCTTTTCAGGCTCACCGACACTCCGTCCCGAATGGGAATCACGGACGAGAAGTACTCTTTGTTTTCGAAAATCAACCGCGTGTATTCCTGAATCCCCCGGACGTTTTCATCAGCGCCAGACTCCAGAACCCGTCCTTGAACCAGGAGATTGTCGGAGATCAGCAGTCCGCCCGGCCTCAACAATCTTGAGGCTCGGTTTAGCACCTGCGGATACCGCGCCTTGTCCACGTCATTGAAGATGATGTCGAACGGCCCGGATACCTGCCCCAACGTCCGGAGGGCATCCCCCTCTCGAAACCGCGTGCGGCAGGAGATCCCTCCCCGCTTGAAGAAACTCTCGGCGTCCCGAAGGTTCCGGGACGAGAAATCGGTCAGAGTGAGCTCGCCGCCAGGTCCTACCGCGGAGCCGAACCAGTAGCCGGAATATCCGAATCCCGAGCCCAACTCCAGAATGCGTTTCGCTCCGCTGATCCGGGCAAGCTGAAACAGCAGACGCCCCACCAGAGGTCCGACGATGGGAAAGGAATCAGCCGCCGCCCGGGACTCCATTTCTGTGAGGATCGAATCACGTGCGGGGCAAGCCTGGAGCAAATACGCGTCAATGTCCGCCAAGAGCATGTTCATCGGAATATGTTGGCATTTGATTGCAATGTGGACAACCGCGGGGGGAGCCGCGACTTTCGAGTCGCATGGAGCGGCGACTTTCTTGTCGCCGACAGGGGGGTCTTGGGGGGACGGAGTCCCCACTCCGCGGAGCGTCTTCCAACCAGGCGAATTGAAGAACGGGCGACAAGAAAGTCCCCTCCAGCTATTGCGGCGTACTGCTGGACGGTCCCGGCAGGTCCATGGCTGAGGCCACCGGCGAAAAGATCGGATCATCCTCTCTCCAGGGGCGCCGACAGGGTTGCCGACGCTGGTAAAGCGAGAGATTCTCGGTCAGGAGTCGCGCTAGGTCGAAGCGTTGGTTCCGCTGCAGATCGGAGATCATCGCGTGTTGCATTTGGGCGGCCCGTTCAAACTGGCCCGTTTCGGCGAACGCCATAGCCAGAGTTTCGACATATTCCAGCTCAAGGTCGCCCTGGCCCTCGAATAAGCCTTTAAGCAGCTGCAAGGCTCTCATTCCGTTTCGGATCTTGTCGTCGGGCGAAGTGGCCAGCAGCCGGGCCACAGCGTGGGTCATGTCGGCGTGACCTGGAAACACCTGCAGCCCCTTCTCCAATATGGCCAGCGCCTCTTCATGCCGGCTCAATTGGACCAGCGCCATCGCCTGCATGAAACGTGCCAGGACGCTCATCTGTTGGATTTGCCCGCCCGCAGGGCTGCTCTCCGGAGTGCGGCTACCGAATCCGGAATCAAGTTCCATAACGGCCGTGTAGTGGGGAATGGCGTCGTCGTAACGCCGCAGGCGCATGAGCAGATTTGCCAACTGAAAGTGCGCCTCCATGAACCCGGGGTTAGCCCCAATGGCCTGCTGATAGTGTTTGGCCGCTTCCTCCTCGGACTGCAACCCCATCAACGTGGTTCCCAGGTAGTAATGCAGCATGGGATTGCCGGGCGAGGCGCGCAATGCTTGAGCGTATTCCCGGACCGCCCCTTTCAGGTCTCCCATTCGAGCCAGTGCCGAACCCAGATCGGTGAGCGGAATGGGGTTCTTGGGGTCCAGAGCCACGGAGGTGCGATACTCTTTGACGGCCTCGTCAAACCGTCCTTTTCCGAATGCCCGCATTCCCCGGACCCAATGGTGCCGCCAACCAGTGGTCAGATCGTCCAGGGCCTCCATCAGGGGATCGGGATAACCTGCGGTGGCGTGGCCACGCCGGAGCCGCTCCAGCATGGCGACCTGCTGAAAGTGAGTCCGGGCCTGATCGAGATCTCCCCGCTTTCGATAGCTCATGGCCAACAGGTAGTGGATGTTGTTGACATCCGGTTGCAGCGCGAGAGCGGCCTCGAAGTAACGGATCGCTTCCTGGTCGTGGCGCCTTGAGGAAGCGATTTTTCCCATGCCCACCAGGGCCGGAGCACAGGCTTCGTCCAGTTCCAGGGCCCGCTCAAACAATGGCCGGGCCCGGTCATGCCGGTTCAGGCTGAGGTGGCCTTCGGCCGCGCCCAGAATGGCCGGCACGTTGTCGGGTTGGTGTTCCAAAGCTCGTCGGTAAGCGGCGATGGACCTCTCGAGGTCCCCCGTGTTCTTGTAGATGTGTCCCAGGTAGTAGGACCAGCGAAAGTCTGCCGGCGCCAGTGATTGTGCGTTGAGATAACTCATCTCGGCCGCGCCCAGAAAATCCTGGACGTGGTAGAGCTTACCCATCCGGCCGTAGGCCTGAGAGAGCTCCTCCCTGCTGACCTCCCCTGTTTTCGCCTTGGATTCCAGTTCTGCCCGAGTGTCTCTGATTCGTTGCTGGGCGGCGGACTCCAGCCGGCTCAGATCCGGATGGGGAATGGAACGGAGTGGAGCATTGGAGTGGAGAAAGGGTGCGGTTTCTCCAGCGGCCGTGTCGGGAATAATGCTGATCCCGAAAAGAATCAAGGCGCCGACGCGAAATAGGAGTCTGTGTGGCAAATCAATTTCCGTAGCGCGGGCTCCCAGGTTGAGGGGCGTCGTCGAATCACTCATTCTCGCTGACAATCCGGCCGCTGCCCGCCCGCAGTGTCGTATAGCGGTTTACGGGGAGATCGACCCACTCTTCCACACTGCCGCCGGGCCAGGAGACCCGGACGGTTGTGACCCGGTTCCGGCTTCCCAGCCCGACCAACACCCGGGGATCGTTGGCGGAACCGTAACTGCCGTCGGTCCTCACCCGCCGTAGCAGGGTGAGACCGTCCGGAAAGACCACTTCCACTCGGGCTCCCAACATGTCTCTCGGGATGTCTTGTCCCAGCAGTCTCAGGCCCAGCCAGTGACGGCGCGTCCCCACGTTGTTGATAAGCAGGCGTGCGGGACCGTTGTTGTTGACGATCAGCACGTCCACGTCTCCATCGTTGTCGACGTCCCCAAAGGCGCCGCCGCGGCTCACCTCGGATAGTTTGAACACGACTCCAGCCTGTTGAGTGACCTCCCGGAAGCGTCCGTTTCCCAGGTTTTGGAAGAGCTGGTTGGGTTGATGCAACGGATAGGGATCGCGCAGTTTTTCCAGAGCTTCGATGGTCGCCACTTCCCCATGCAACGCCAGAATGTCCAGCCACCCGTCGTTATCGTAGTCCAGGAAGGCAGTCCCGAACCCGGTGTAGGGCATGCTTGCGACTCCCAGTTCGCTCTCGAAAGTCTGGTCTTCAAACCATCCCTGCCCATTGTTGAGGTAGAGCGTATTGGTTTCCCGGATGAGATGGGTCATGAAGAGATCTTCGTCGCCGTCATTGTCCAAGTCTCCGGCGTCGACTCCCATGCTGGCCTCGGTCTTCCCGTCCCGGTTCAGGGCGCAGCCGGCCACCAACGCTTCTTCCCGGTAACTGCCGTTTTTCTGGTTGATCCACAAGTGGTTGGGACGTTGATCGTTGGCCACGTAGAAATCGATCCAGCCATCTCCATTGAAGTCGGCGCTCACGACGCCCAGGGCGCCGCCGTGCCTGGTGGCGATCCCGGTCTGGGAGGATACGTCCTGGAAGCTGCCATCCCCCCGATTGCGATAGAAGCGGTTGGACTGGGCCGGGTAACTCCTGGGTCCACAGTAGTCGATGGCTCCCGTACTGGAGTAGCACTTCTTGGGATTGGACAGTTCGTAGTCCACGTAGTTGCCCACGAACAGGTCCAGCCAACCATCCCGGTCGTAATCCATAAAAGAGGCGCTCACGCTCCACTCCGTATCGGCGCCATCGCCCAAGGACACCTCGGTGAAGGTGCCGTTGCCGTTGTTGCGATACATTCGGTTCTTGCCGAAGTTCGTGACGTAGAGGTCGACCCAGCCGTCATTGTCGATGTCACCCGCCGCCGCCCCCATCCCATAACCGAGCGAGGCGATTCCACTCTGGGCGGTCACGTCGGTAAAGCGCAGGTCGGCCGTCCCGTCCGGGTTTACGTTCAAATCGTTTCGAAATAGCCGGTCTCGAAGCGGAAGTTTCTGCGGCGGCGGAAAAAGGGCGTCGTCCAATGTCTTGTCGGGTCCCAGCATCTGGCCTTGCACCAGGTAGACGTCCAGATCGCCGTCGTTGTCGTAGTCGAAGAGGGCGCCCCCGGGCCCCATCATTTCGCAAAAGTAATATTCCCCGGACATGCCGTTGAAGTGGCGGAAGTCGATCCCCGAAGCTTGGGCGACGTCCTGGAACAAATCGGCGCCGGCGTCGCCAGTCTCGGATGGGTAAACCGACGACGTACAGGACCCCAGGACCGTAAGACCGATCAGCAGGATCAGCCGATTGAGTTGTGGCATGGAACCGGGAAAGGATTCGTTGAGAGTCGTGATCTTAGCCGTCCACGCACGATGCAGGGACGGCCGAATGCCGTGACGACCTTAACCACCCTTGACTTGGAAGCTGTCTCCGACCTGAGTCTTGGCATCGTTGAGCCGGTCCCAAGCTTCGACTTCCATCCGGTAGGTTCCGGGTTCCAGACCCCTCAGGTGAAAACCCTTGACCAGGACGAGCCTATCCGGGGAGAAGAACTGAACCGACTCCCCGTTGTTGTCGGTGGTTTCGTGAATCAGGTCGCCGCCGCGGCTGATCCGGTAACGCACCTTCAACTCGGGAGCATTGGAGGATTGATCCAAGCCGAAATTGTACAAGTGCAGGTAAACCGCCAGCAGAGACTTCGGGGAAAAACTCTTGTCCATGCTGGGCCTTATCTTGACGTCCCCCAGAACGAACATCTGGTTGTCTTCCGGCACTACGTCCAGCTTGCGGATGAAGTCGGAAAGAACGAGCGAACTGTTGCTCAGTTTCTCGCGTTCCTTCAAGCTCGACGGCGGAATAATGGCCTGTTTGACGGCGCCGATGTTGCTGCTTTCGATGTCCTTCATGACCAGATCGAGCTTATAGCGGGTCTTGTTGTCCAGAATCAGGACTTTCTGGTACATCGATCGGCCTTGCAAACTCTTCTCCAGCTCCTCCGGTGTGTATGAGATCACCAGTTCATCGTCGAATTCCTGGATCAGCCGATTGTCCAAGCTGGTCACGGCGCCATAGAGGCCGATTCGAGCCGTATGCACATTTCCCTTGAGCTTGAAGGTCATGTCCCTGTTCTGAAGCTGCAGGGTCACGGGAACCAGAATCTTCTGCCGGTTGAGCTTGAAGTAGTCGTTACGAACCTGGAAAGAGAGGTTTGAATAGCCGATGTTGATCTTCACCAACTCCTTCAGATCGTTGTACTTGATCTCCTTCGGAGTCTGTACCTTGGAAAAAATCTCGTAGCGGTAGAAGGGGTTGTTTCGGAAACTGCCGGTGTTGTAGGCGGGGTTGTGCCGTCCCGGAGCAAAATAGGGGCGGTCCTCTTTTCTGGTGAGACCCACTCGCTCAGACCAGGTCAGGCCCTGTCCCGGCATGTGCAGAAGCGCATCCTTTTCTTCCGGATTGAGAGCCAGGTGGTAGTCCCCCGTGAAGGAGCTGTCCACGAATTCCAACTCGATGTCGTCTCCAATGCCCTCCAAGTGCCGGTAGCGCCACCTTTCGAATGCGTAGACGGTCGTTTCTCCACCACCCTGTTCGAATTCACGGTCGTAGAAGCTGCCGGCGGCATAGGTCTCTATTTCGGCCGGTTCCCCGTGAATGATGTAAACCCTGCCCCGGTCCGAGCGCCATCCCTCTTTGCCGGAGTGGAATCGCTCGTTGGAATAAGCGATCCGCCGATAGTGTTCTTCCTTGAACTCGTTGAGCGCCGTCCGGGGATCGGGGTCCCGGCGGCGCCAGAACTGTTCAATGAAGCGTTCCTTTTCGTTCTCCGTGGTCAGACTTGCAAAAACCGACTTCTCTTCGTCCGAAATGATGTAGACGGCATCCCGTTCCAGCCAGTTCTTGAAATAGTCCTCACTCTCCTCGCGTCGAACGTCGGGATTTACTTTTTCCTTTTCCGCCATCGCGGAAAAGGAAAGCCCCGGCGACAGAAGCATCAGAAGCGGAAGGAATACATGGTGCACGGCTCTGAACCCTCGTTCCAATGGAGATCTCATCGAGTCCGGCCTGGTGCAACCTAGTTTAGGCAAGATCCCGTTGGGGATCAACGAAATGGATCGAACCGTTCCATCCACGAAGGCGTTGTCCCGACTTGACCGGCTTGTCCGTCAGGTCGCAGGATGAGATCAGTGGCGGCAATCGTCAGCCAGATAGAGGCAAACTGCGCTACCGGGAAACCCTGGGGCCTGCGGCAGCGTAAGGCGGTGAAGCTGAACAGTTCGATTCGCTCCCTACTGAGGAGACTCAAGACAGCGGTTGCGTTTCCGATCACAGTCGGGGCGTTTTTGAGCTCGACTTGGATCGGATGTACGCAATCGGAACCTCCGCAGACCCCCCCGCCGGCTCCGGAATCGAGCTCTGAAGAAGGAGTGGAAGCCCAGGTGCCCGAGCCTCCGGGCAGCTTGACCTTCACCCGGGACATCGCGCCCATCGTCTTCCGGAATTGTTCCCCATGTCATCGTCCAGGCGGAGCGGGTCCGTTCGATCTGCTCAGCTACAACGACGTCAAAACGCGGGGTCGGCAGATGGTTGTGGTCGCACAGAGTCGTTACATGCCTCCCTGGCAGCCCGAACCCGGCTATGGCGAATTCATCGGCGAACGCCGGCTCAGCGATGAGCAGATCGAGGTGCTTCAGAAATGGGTGGCGCAAGGATCGGCCGAAGGAGATCCGGCCGACCTGCCCAGTGTCCCGAAGTGGCCGACCGGGTGGCTGCTGGGGCCGCCGGATCTGATTGTGACCATGCCGCGGCCCTACACGCTGGCCGCCGAAGCCGGCGCGGCGGGGAAGGACGTCTTTCGCACCTTCGTGCTGCCGGTTCCGCTGGAGTCCATGCGTTACGTCCGGGCATTGGAGTTGAGACCCGGAAATCCCAAGGTCGTGCATCATATCGTGGGAGGGGTCGACCCCACGCCTCGCTCCCGGCAACGCGACGAGCAGGACCGCACACCCGGATTCGATGGGATGAGGTCCACTCAGACGGCGCGCCCACCCGGGGGCCATATCCTGGTCTGGACGCCCGGAAAGGTTCCCACGGAGAACCCTGAGGGCTTGGCTTGGGGTCTAAACGAGGGGACCGACCTGGTGTTGGAACTGCATATGCAACCCTCCGGCAGGCCGGAACGGGTTCAGCCCAGCGCCGGCCTTTATTTCAGCGACCAAGCACCCGCCAAGATCCCATTCATCCTGATTCTGGGCTCCGTCGCCATCGATATTCCGGCGGGCAGCAAGAACCACTGGATTGAAGACAGCTATGTTTTGCCGGTGGAGGTACAGGTGACAAGTCTCTATCCGCACGCCCATTTTCTGGGCAAGCAGATGGAAGTCTATGCGCGTCTGCCAGACGGGAGTCGGCGTTGGCTTCTCTACATCAAGGATTGGGACTTCAACTGGCAGGACGACTACGTTTATGCCGAGCCGGTCTCGCTCCCGCGCGGCACCCAGCTGACCATGCGCTACAGTTACGACAACTCGGCCGACAATGTTCGCAATCCTCACAATCCACCCCGGCGAGTGGTCTACGGGCCCAATTCCTTCGATGAGATGGGTGAGGTGTGGATCCAGATGCTGACCCGCGACCAGAGCGACCGGGCAACGCTGCAGAGCGATTATCGCCGCAAACAACTCGACCTGGGCATCGCCGGCTTCCGGCATTCATTGGACACGAAACCCCAGGACGCCAACACCCATCTTCAGTTGGGCCAGGCTCTCTACGCCCAGGGAAAGATCGGGGAGGCCATCAAGCACTATCGCCAAGCGCTGGACTTGCATCCTTCCAGCGCCGAAACGCATGCGTACCTGGCCAATGCCCTGATGCAACAGGATGACCCCGAGGGAGCGATTCGCCACTATTCCCTGGCATTGGAACTCAAACCGGATTTTCTTGAAGCTCATTTGCATGTGGCCAACTCGCTGATGGGGCTCGGAAGACACGCTCAAGCGGAAGTGCACTATGCGCGAGTGGTCGCATTGAACGGCGGACACGCCTTCGCCCGGTTCATGCAGGCCATGGCGCTGATCCGGATGGGCCGCTACCAGCCAGCCCGGACGCGGTTGGAAGAGAGCCGCCGGGCGTTGCCTGACGATATCGATATCACTCACGCCCTGGCCCGGCTCTTGTCAGCGGCTCCCGACAACGGCGTCCGCAACGGACAGCTGGCCCTGCAGCTCTTGCAGAAGGTGTTTCAAGCCCAGAAGGAAATCTCTTTCGAACATGTGGAAACGCTGGCGATGGCCTTTGCGGAAACGGGCCAATTCCAGCGAGCGGTCCAGATGCAGCAGGCCATGATCGAGGACGTCAGCCGAGGTGGGCGTTTGGATCTTGCCGAATTGCTGCAAGAGAACCTGGGGCGGTATCGCCGGGAACAGCCGTGCCGGAGACCCTGGCGGGAGAATGATCCTGTCTTTTCACCGCGTCCAGGCGAATGGAAACCACTGGAGTCTCCCCCCGGTGCGAGCCGGGGGCAGATCGCAACGCCAGCGGGCCGTTAGCCCTGATCGTGCTGTCGGGCCACGCCGCAGACCTTATCGATGGTTTGGGAGACGGACAATCAAGGAATGGGAGCGGGGCGTTCAACCCCCGATCTCCAGTAAACGGAGGGACACGAATGCCCCCCCGTTCTCTTTTTGCCTACCAGGCGACCCTTAGCCGGAACTGAATAATTCGGGCGAGGGCCGTGTTTCTATATCGTCCGAAGGCGCTTGGATTCGCGAGGGAATAACTCGGCGAATAGAATTGCGCGCGGTTGAAGATATTGAAGATCTCCGTCCCAAACTCCAGGCGCACGCCCTCTGTGACCTGGAAGTCCTTCAGAATCGACAGGTTCTCGGTCGAGTAGCCGAACTTGCGAATATCCGGCAACTGGCGGGTGTCGGCGAAGGCAATCACCCGGTTTTCAGGCGCAAAGGCGTCCACGTTGAGCGTGTTTTTCTGCGATCCGTTGGGGTCGTATCCCCCGTGGCTGCCCCCGCCTCCTATGCCTCTTCCAGTGCGATTGATTCGTCCCCCCAGGTCGATGGGGTCTCCGGACATGTAGTTGTGCCAACCCATGATCCGCCATCTCCCGATGAAATGGTTGAACAGGGTGGAGGCGTCAGCCCCCCATCGCTGACCCCGGCCGAAGGGCAACTGCCAAGTCCAGGTCAAGGCCATATTGTGGGTGCGATCATAAGGTGTCAGGAAATTGACTCGGGGCCCTCCATACCCCTCATGCGACACCCCGGGAGCACCGAATACACCATAACCTCTGCCAGTGGCGATGTTCTTGGAAAGGGTATACGCCAGCAGAAAACTGAGTCCCCCGCCGAAACGCTTCTGGGCGCTGATATTGGCGGCGTGGTACGAGGTAATCCCTCCGTGGGCGCCTCTCAAATTAACTCCCGTGTATTGAGGATAGGGACGCGATGCCTGCCGGACACTTCCAGTGAACCCCATATAAGGAACGGGGACGCCGGTCGCCATGCCTTCGGGGGACGATATCGGTTGATCGATGACCGGTCCCAGCCTGAAGATCCCGGGGGGCACCTCGTTGCGTTCCCAGTTCAGGCGATAATGCCGGCCCAGCTTGCCGACGTAGTCCCCCTTGAGGAGGAGATTCCACCCGACCTCCCTTTCGAGGCCGAAGCCAAAGTTGTAGCTGGTGGTCCACTTGTTGTCCTGGGGATGAATCCAGTGCACGGCGGTCCCGTTGGCCAGGGTCGGATCGAGGTTGGGAAGACTGTTGACAATCTGGAGTCCTTCGGCCGGAAACCCGTCGTTCCAGTTGAAGGCAGGGGTCACCCCGCCGTCAATTGAACTGTACGCCGGCTCGGCAGCCCAGCCCAGAGCCGCAATATTCCCACCGCCCTGCAACTCGGCGCCCGGATTGGCGTAGGTGATTCCACTGTATGCTCGCAGCACGGTTCTGTCATCCAAGGCGTAGGCCAAGCCTATACGGGGCGACCAAGCGCCCCAATCCCGATCGTAGGCCCGGGTTCGACCGTTTCGCCCCGGTCCCTCGCCGTTGAAAGTCAGGGCGCCCATTCGTCCGTCCGCCCCGGCATTGGGAACGTCGGGACTGAAGTAGCCCATCCGATGGTAGGTTTCGCCGAAGGGGGTCCACCAGTTGTATCGAAGCCCGTAGTTGACGGTCAGTTGGCGGGTGGCGCGCCACGTGTCCTGCAAATAGATGGCATAGACGCGATTGTTGACTCTCTTGTTATCAGACGGCCTCATGAAGGCGGTGTTCACTTCCCCCAAAAGGTAGCTGGCCCAGCCACGGCCTGTCAGCGCGATATCGGGGAATGCGGAGACGTTGCCGTCTGCGCCCATCTGATTGCCCCCGGCCAGTCCCGTCGTGATGTCGCTGAAGGTGAAATTGCCGTTGGTGAAAATCTGGACGTTCCGTCCCACGGCGGCGTATCTGCCCTGGATGCCGAACTTGTAGTTGTGGCTCCCTTTGACCCAGGTCAGATCCGTGTAAACCGGATACGTGAATTCGGGCATGAAGAGATTCAGGAAGAGGAATCCAAATCCGGAGGCGCCCTGGATGTTGGTGAAGGGAGTATCGGGTGTCACCAAGCCGGTGAGCCCCGAATCCCGGCCGTGGGTGTTGCCCGGCTTGCCGATCTCCCGGGGGACTCCCTGACCGGCAAAGCGCACACTCAAAAGCACATTGGGCCGCAGCGTGAAGTAATTGGAGAAACGAAAGCGGTACTGTTTGCCCAGCGTCAGGTGGGTCGTGTTGATCAACTGGTCATAGCCGGCGTTCCCGGGCCAGACGACATCCTTCCGGTGCCAGTCCATCCCAAAGGACAGCTTATAGCTATCGTTAATCTTGTGGTCCGTCTTCAAGGTCAGCTTGTCGATGTCCTGCTCGCCCTTGTCCAGCGGACCGATATGGTTGTCCACCGTGCCCGGCCGGTTGGGCATTGGGATACTGTCCTGAAAAGCGGTCGAAATGGAGCTGAGGCGGTTGCGAGGAATGACGTTGCCTGGAAAGGGATCGCGGATGAAACCTCCATGTCCGTCCGGCCGAGTGGAGGCCGGGTCATAGATCTGCCCCTGCAAAATGGGTCTTCCCAGGACATCGGTCCCAATTTGCGGTCCCAGGAACTCGCTGAAATCCCCGCCACGCATCAACGAGGTGGCGACGGTCGAGGTCTGGCCGCCGGCGGTCCTGCGCTCGCGGTAACCGGTATAGCTGGCCAGGAAGAAGTGCTTGTCCTTGATGATCCGCCCGCCGACGACGGCTCCAAACTCGTTCTGCCGGTGGGGATTGACATCTGTCGCGAACCATTGCCGGGCGTCCAGGACGTCGTTTCGAAAGTACTCGAAAAGGCTGCCGTGGAACTCGTTGGTTCCCGACTTCATGACCATTTCCACGCTGGAGCCCATGTTCCATCCGTGCTCGGCGTTGACGTTGGCCACCGTTCGAAACTCGCTGATGACTTCGGGAATCAGCCCCGAATCCTCTCTCATGCCGAAGTTGTTGGCGGGACTGGAGTAGATCCCATCGATGTTGGTGCTCATGACACCCACGACGCCGTGGACGTAGCCCCGGTCGGTGGTGTCGGTTTCCTTGCCGTAGGGATCGTATGAGAAACCGGGCAACGTCCGAGTGAAGGACAAACTGTGCCGGGACCCCTGGTTGACGGCCATCGGCAGTTCCTCGATCTCCTCGACGACCCTGGTGAGACCCGAACTGGAGGATTGGTTGTCGACAGCCAGGGCCTGGCTTTCCACCGTCACGGTGTCGACCAATTCTCCAATGGGCATACTGATGTCGAGCGTCACTGCCAAGCCGGAAACCACTCTCACGCCCACTTGTTCAACGGTCTTGAAGCCGGGCAGACTTGCGGAAATCGTGTAGGAGCCGATCGGTAGCGCTGGAAAAGAGTAGTCGCCCGCCTCGCTGCTGACGGTCGCGGTTTCGAGACCGGTTGCTTCATCGCGGGCCGTCACGTCGACGCCCGGAATCCGCGCCCCCGTCTCGTCGACGACGGCCCCCGCAATCCTGCCCAGATTGTCCTGGGCCGATACCGGGAGGGAAACCATCAAAAGAATCAGCGGTAGGATGATCCTGACGGAAGAGAGAGAAGATTGCATTGCCGCGTCCTCCTTAGGGACGGAATTTCGGGGAAGTGGAAGATTCCTTCCACGAGTTACAGCGGACATTACAGGAATCCGTCAGCAAAAGTCAAGCTAAACCTCGTCCGGACTTTCCCAATGTTCTTGGAGACTTACGAGAACAGATGGAGAGGATTCGCAGGAGGATCGGGACGAAGCGGTCCGATACCGGTGGCCCGGCCAGTCAAGAAACTGCCGGGTCGCGGCTGTAATCACGTAGAATCGGGAATCAGGCGTCTCTCTAACCTGACCGGGGGCAAGGTGGTGAAACTGCACAGATCGGCTCGACCCTTCCGGGAGAGATTCAAGGCGGACGTTGTTTTTCCGCTCATGATGGGGGCGTTTTTCATCTCGGCTTGGGTGGGGTGCACAGAACCTGGTTCTCCGCCGACAGCCCCGCCGCTTCCGGATTCAAGTCTCGGAGAAGCACCGGAAACTTATTCCCCCCGGCCGGCCGGCAGCTTGAACTTCAACCGGAATATCGCTCCCCTGGTGTTCGAGAACTGCGCGCCGTGTCACCGGCCCGGGGGCGCGGGGCCATTCAACCTGCTCGGCTACGCAGACGTCAGCCGCCGGGCCAGCCAGATCGTGACCGTCACCCAGAGTCGGTTTATGCCTCCCTGGCAACCCGAGCCGGGCTACGGGGAGTTCATTGGGGAGCGCCGCCTGAATGTGGATCAGATCGGCATGGTGGCGCAGTGGGTGGGTGAGGGAGCGATCGAAGGGGATCCGGCGAATTTCCCGGAAGCGCCGACATGGCCGACGGGCTGGCACCTGGGCCAACCGGATCTGGTTCTCACCATGCCTCGGCCCTACACCTTGGCGGCCGATGGTCCGGACGTCTTCCGGATGTTCGTCATACCGGTTCCTCTAGCTTCAAACCGTTACGTCCGGGCCTTTGAATTACAGCCTGGGAACCCAAGGGTCGTCCACCATGCCGTGGGGCTGGTCGACACCACTCTTCGCAGCCGGCAATTGGATGGAGAAGATCCCATTCCCGGTTTCCAGGGCATGAGGTCCACCGAGTTCGCTCGCGCACCCGACGGCCATTTTCTGGGTTGGACCCCCGGCAAGGTCCCGACAGAAAGTGCCGAAGGCAGGACCTGGCGGTTGAAGAGAGGGGCGGACCTGGTTCTGGAACTGCACATGATGCCCTCCGGCAAACCGGAACTGATTCAGCCCAGCGTGGGGCTCTATTTCAGTGACGAGGCCCCGGCCAGGACCGCCTACATCATCGGACTGGGCTCCCAGACCATCGACATTCCACCGGGCGAGAAGAAATACTGGATCGAAGACAGTTACGTCCTCCCCGTGGCGGTGCAAATTCTGGGCGTTTACCCGCATGCCCACTACCTGGGCAGACAGATGCGCGCTTTCGCACAGCTTCCCGACGGCAGCAGGCGCTGGCTCCTCCATATCAAGGATTGGGACTTCAATTGGCAGGACGAATACGTCTATCGTGAGCCGATCTCCCTGCCCGGCGGAACCCGGCTGACCATGCAGTACAGCTACGATAACTCGGCCGGCAACCTGCGAAATCCCCACAATCCTCCTCAGCGGGTGGTTTACGGCCCCAATTCCGGCGATGAGATGGGTGATCTGTGGCTCCAGGTGGTGACCGGGAACCGAAACGACCTGCTTGAACTGCAAACCGACTACCGGGTCAAGGAGCGGGACAGGTTCATTGCCGGCTACCGGCATGCCTTGAAGATCAAGCCGGAGGATGCCCAGATCCACGACCACCTGGGCCAGGTGCTTCAGGCTCGCGGGATGGTTGAGGATGCCGTCCGCCACTATCGCCAAGCGCTGGAAATCCGCCCCGCTTATGCGGAGACCCACAGCAATCTGGCGACTGCCCTGGCACAGCAGGGTCACACCGAGGAGGCGATTGGCCACTACGGCCGGGCCCTGAAGATCAAGCCAGATCTGCTCGAAGCCCACTACAATTTGGGAGGAGCCCTGTTGTCCATGGGCCGCACCAGCCAAGCCATTGCCTCCTTGCGGCGAGCCGTCCAAATCGAGCCCGAGTTTGCCAGGGCACACAACAACCTTGGCATCGCCTTCGCTCAGCGGGAAGACCTGGCCCAAGCCCTGTACCATTTTGAGCGGGCGGTGAGGATCGATTCGGACTTTGCAGAGGCACGCAACAATCTTGGCAATGCACTCCTCTCCTCGGGGGATTTCAGCCGGGCCATTTCTGAATATCGGCGCGCCCTGGAGATCGACCCCAGCTACGCCGATGCTGAGCGCAACCTGAAGCTGGCACGCGAGCTGCTGGAGTCTTCCCCCCGGTGAGGAGATCGGATTGCTGCCTCTCCGTTACCGAATTCGTTCGTAATAGGATGAGAAAAGCATGTGCTCCCACCGAGGTAATCCCTGGGTCATCCTGGCGGCCTGGGCTCTACTGGCCCTCTCTTCAGCCCGGAGTCCGCAGCCAGCCCTCGGCGCGGAGCAACAAGAGGGAGATTCGGCGATCACCGAAATCTTCCGGGATGCCACGCGGGAAGCAGGGATGGATTTTGTCCACTTCAACGGCATGTCGGGGGAACGCTACCTGTGCGAAATGATGGGCCCCGGCGGAGCCATGCTCGATTATGACAACGACGGGGATCTCGACTTCTATCTGATACAGGGCCGCATGCTCGGACCGGGGAAGACTCTTGCCGACGCGCTCTTTCCCCCGCCCAACTCCCGGTCGTTGACAGACAGGCTCTACCGAAACGACCTGCAGACGCAAAAAAACGGCAGGCGCCGCCTGCACTTTGTCGACGTGACGGAGGAGAGTGGGATCAAGGCGACGGGATACGGGATGGGCGTGGCGACAGGAGACTTCAACAATGATGGTTGGACCGACCTCTACGTGACCAATTTCGGGCCCAACCAGTTGTTTCGAAACAATAGGGATGGAACCTTTACCGATGTGGCCGCGGCAGCGGGCACGGAGGACCCGCGCTGGAGTGTCAGCGCGGCTTTCCTGGACTATGACCGGGATGGCTGGCTGGACCTCTACGTGGGCAACTACGTCGACTTCAGCTTCTCGAATCACAAGCGGTGCTTCTCTTTCGCCGATGCCGGTAGCGGCAGTGCCCTCGAGTATTGCGACCCCAGCCAATACGAGCCGGTACCTGAGAGCCTGTTCCGCAATCGGGGCGATGGGACCTTCGAAGACGTATCCCACGAGGCAAGAATCGCCCGGGAGTCAAATGGGGCATTGGGCGTGAGCACGGCCGACTTCAACGGTGATGGCTGGATCGATATCTATGTGGCCAATGACAAGAGGCCGAATCACCTTTGGATCAATCAGGCGGATGGCGGTTTTCGGAACCAGGCTCTGTTGGCCGGCTGCGCAGTCAGCGGGGAGGGTTTTTCCGAATCCAGCATGGGAGTGGACGCCGGTGATTTCGACAATGACGGAGACGAAGACCTCTTCATGACCCACATGTCGCTGAACGAGAAGAACACCTTGTACGTCAACCAGGGAGAGGGATCGTTCGAGGATGCTTCCTACCTGAGCGGGCTGGCTCTTCCCAGCATTGCTTTCACCGGATTCGGTACGGCATTTTTCGATTACGACAACGACGGCAGGCTGGACATTTTGGCCGCCAACGGACACGTCAAGAATGTCGAGGCGCTGGCACGCGCCAAAGATCCCTATCCGTTGCACCAGACCAATCAACTGTTCAGGAATATGGGGAAGGGACAGTTTCAAGAAGTGACCAAAGCCGCCGGGGCGGTCTTCGAGTTGTCCGAAGTGAGTCGCGGAGCGGCATTCGGGGATGTCGACAACGATGGAGACACGGATGTCCTGATTCTCAACAACAACGGGCCCGCGCGGCTGCTGACCAACCAGGTCGGCAGTGACAGCCATTGGATGGGTCTGAGGCTTGCCGGTGGACGGTCGGGCCGGGACATGTTGGGCGCCCGAGTCGCTGTCCTGTTGTCCCAGGGCCGAACCTTGTGGCGCCGGGTCCGCTCGGACGGAAGTTACGCCTCCGCAAATGATCCCAGGGTGCTGGTCGGGCTGGGTGAAGCAACTCACGTCGAGGCCGTGCGAGTGTTTTGGCCCGACGGACGAGCGGAAGAATGGAAACAAGTACCGATCAATACCTATACGAAATTGCTTCAGGGCGGCGGGGTGCGACTTGCATTACCCGCAGAGCGTCGATAGAAGCCGGTTCCAGCAGGCCGGTACGGTCCTGGAGCCTTCGGCTGCAACCGGACCGACGGGCCGGCCGAACTCAGGGAGGCTTTCCCTGCAGAAAGGCTCCGGCATCGCGCTGCTTCTTGTCTCGTGCTTCCGTGTCCAGTTTCTGAAACAGTTCCAACTCTCTTTGAGCGTCTTCCAGCCGTCCGAGCTTTTTATAGATCTGCGCCAGTTGATAGTGGGATTGCGGCTGGTTCGGATCGAGGGCGATTGCTCTCTGCAAGGCCGCTACACCATCCTGTAACCGTCCCTTGGCCGCGTATGCCGCGGACAGAGCGGCGTATGCGTCAGAAATCCGATTATCCACGCGTATGACCGCTTCCAGATGTCGAATGGCCTGATCGAAATCCTGGCGGTAGTTCTTGATGATTCCCAACTCGAGATTGACGATCGGGTGGTGGGGATCGATCTTCAGCTCCTTCTCCAATGTCGGCTCCGCCTTGTCGTACTGTCCCAAACCGAAATAGAGATCACCCAGCGCGAAGTTGACGCCGGGCGCATTGGGATTCAGGGCAACGGCTTTCTCGTATTCTTCAATAGCCTGGTTCAGGCGTCCCTGGGTCGCGTAAGCCTCAGCCAGTAGCTGATGGGTGCGAAAGGACTCCGGATCGATCTCCTCAATCCGCGAGAAGACCTGCTGGAACTTGTTGTAGGAAGTCCTGGTCCGGTTCAAGTAAGCCTGAGCCAGCGTCTGCAATGCCTCCAGCTCCTTGGGATGTTTCTCGGTGACCTTCTCCAGGTGCTCGATGCTTTTGTCAAGTTGTTGCAGTGCCAGATAACAAACCCCCAGATAAACCAGTGCCTTTATGTTTTCGGGATTCCGGGAAATTGCCTGTTGGAATGACTCGACAGCCTTCTGATAGTCATACAAGCTGTAGTGAGCGAGCCCCAAGAAGAAATGGGCGTCGGGCAGCTTGGGTTCGAGTTCCAGGGCTTTCTCGATCGACGCGACGGCTTCCGCAAATCTTCCCTGGAACTGATAGATCAAACCCAACTTGGCATGGAGGGGAGGGAACTCGGGTTGGAGCTCCAGCGCTGCCCGATAGGCCTGTTCAGCGGCCCTCCAGTCTCCACTCTGCTCGGCGCGAGCGGCACTCTGGAAGTGTTCCTGAACCTCCGGATGCATTTGGACGGCCGGATTGGTCGCCTGCACCCCCAGCAATGTCAGTAACAACAAACTATAAAGTGACATTTACAGGGAGGCTCCCCCGGAGTGAAGTGAAATGTTTCGGCGCTATTGACCTTTTGTCGAAACGGAAAAGTCTGCGGCTCCGGGGCCGACCGTCTCCGGTGATTTTAGCATGGCGTCCAAAGGTTACGGCTCCGTTATAGTCAATTCGGAGCCGGCTGCAATGGGTCCGGTAAGCACCTGTTGCTTTCCGGATGGCCAGAGCACATCAACCTGATCGACGTGTTCGGCTTCGCCGAGCCCAAAGTAGAGCGGATAGAGACTTTGCGAGAGGTAGCCGGATTGTCCGTCCTGAACCTTGGTGTAGCTGGCCGAACCAGCCCGGACCGTGACTCGGGCACCGAGGCCGTCCCGGTTCGACCGGGTGCCGGTCAGATTGACTTTGACGAATCGAATCCGCTTGCGATCGGCCAGGTCACTGACGAGGACCAAGGGTTCGGAATTGAAATCGTTGGTTACGATGTCGAGGTCCCCATCGTTATCCAGATCGAAAATCACCGATGAACGAGAGCCTACGGCGCCCCAGGCCACGACGCGGGTGACTCTGGCTCCCCGGGCTCTGACCTTCTGGACCAGTTCGTGATCCTTGTCGCCGCGGACCGCATCCAGTTCAAACCAGGGGGTGAGGGTCCGGCCGCCGCGCCGGGGTTCCACGCCCAAAATGAATTCGCTGTCGACGAATCCCTGTCCATGGTCGTTGAGCAGCAGACTGTTGATGCCATAGCGGTAGCCGTAGTTCATACAGGAAGTGATGAACGCGTCTTCGAATCCGTCGGCATTCAGGTCCCCCACACTCAATCCCCAAGGCCAATAGTTCTCGGCATTGATTTGATCGGAAATTTCTTTGAAAGTGCCGTCTCCCTGGTTGCGAAAGAAGGCATTGCCCCAAACATGATTTCCGTCGGTGGCCAACATCCGCTTCTCGCCGGTCTCTTCGGGGAAGGGGATCTTTTCCTTCTCGCTGAACGGATCCAGGTGTTTCCACATGTCGGTGTGCATGTCGGTCAGATAGAGGTCCAATTGCCCGTCGTTGTCGAAGTCGAGAATCTTGATCCCCATGGTTCCCCACGGCGTCGCGGGAAACAGTTGGCGGCTCTTCTTCACGAAACGCCGGCCTTCAACGTTCTCGTAATACTGGTCATGGCCCTGCATGTTGGCCAGATACAGATCGGGCCAGCCGTCGTTGTTGGCATCAAGCGGACTGGCGTCGCCCGACCAGCTCGTATCCTTCAAACCCGCCTGTTCGGTGACATCGACGAATCGGTTTCCGCCCTGGTTCTGATAGAGGATGCTGGTCTCCGCGAGCGCAGCATTCAGGTGCCGGTTGAAAGCGTCCGGGGTGGAACGATAGTAGGTATATGGCGTGCGATCGGCTCCTGTAAAAGAGTCATGGACGACCGTCCTGACCTCGTCCGTCGTGTACACGCCGACATTCACCAGGAAAAGGTCCAGCCAGCCGTCGAGGTTGTAGTCGAAGAAAACCGCCGCCGAGGAATGGCCCGTGTACCCGAGGCCCGACTCGGCGCTGATGTCTTTGAAAACCCCGTTCCCGTCGTTCTCGAACAACACATTGCCGCCGCGAACCGTGGTGACGTACAGGTCCGCGTCCCCGTCGTTATCGATATCGGCAAAAGAAGCGGCCACGCCGATGCGTTTCTTGACACTGACCCCCGCCCGCTCCGTGATGTTCTCGAACTTGCCGCCGCCCCGGTTCTTCCAGAGTTCATTGCCGCCGGCCTGACTCACAAAGTAGACGTCGTGCCGCCGGTCGCCATCGACGTCGGCAATGGCGAGTCCGTTTCCGTGGTCGTAATGGGCAAGAATAAAGGCCCGTCCCGCATCGTCGACAATCCGGTTACGGAAAGTGATCCCGGACTCTTTGACCCGGTCCGCGAAGGAAAAGGCATGGAAGACCCGTATGCCGCCGACGCTTGCCAGTTGGGCCTCTCGACGTTCCTCCAGCCACGGGAATTCCTGCCACAAGAGGCGTTCTTGGAGCGTCGTCAAAACATCTTTTTTCAGGGCCTCTCTCTGAGCGGCCAAGTTGCCGTCGTAGAATCCGCGAACCTGCCCTTGCGGATCGACCAACATCAGTTTCCGGCCGGGCCCGGGCGTCGCCTGCGCTCGTCCTTCGTGCAGTTGCCGCAGCAGATCCGGGCGGCCGGTCAGGAATCTCCACTGCTCCCCGTCCACTCCGGCCTCCGTCGCGTACCGGTGCAGCACTTCCGGCGAGTCGTGCTCCGGGTCGAGCGTGAATGTAACCAGGCGGATATCGCCCCAGCCGGGCCGTCGTTCGAGCTCCTCTTCGAGCTTTGCCAGCGTGGCAGTTTGTGACACCGCCTGCGGATCGCGAGTGCGAATAAAGTCCGCGATCCAAGTCCTGCCGAGTAGCTGGTGGGTCCCGAAGGTTCGGGAGAGGTGATCGGTCAGGGAGAACTGGGGAAGACGGAGAAGTACAGGAGGTCTATGGTCTTGCGGCCTGGTCCTCTCGCCCGGCGACTGCCGCGGATTCGGCGCGACTGACAGAACCGCCACCAAGTTGGCCGTCGGCTTGTGCTGGGGTTCAAAACCGAAAGCCGGCACGATCTCGATCCATGCCAACGCAATTGTGCAAATTGCGATCCCGGGCAAGTTTCGTGGGACCATAGTTTCACCAACGGGCGGTCTGGAGAACCCCCCGGCTGAAGTGGATGGGATCTTTTTTCTTCGGTAGTCTACCATGGCCAATTCCTACCCGGCGGCCCAACATTCTTATGACCCGGACAGCCACCAAGGATCACTCTTGTATTCCCGCTCGTAGTATTCTGATGGGAATGATCCCGTATTTCCCAAGTGGCCGAAGGACATTCCAGGCAACTGCCGTCCTGACCGTGGCTTTGGGCCTTCTTGGGCTGGTTGGTGCCCATGCCGTTCCGGAATCGCTCCTGCTGCAGGAGCCGGGTAACAGGAAACTGACGCCCGTTCCGCATCCCGACCTGAATGCTGTCGAGCGGCTGATTCGGGAGCAACTTCAAGCGGAGCGATCCAAGTTGGAAGCCAGGGTCTCACCCGCCGAAGTTCCGGATTCAGTTCGGGCTGAGGCTTTCGGAGGGTTGGGGAGGCTTTACCATGCCTACGATTTCACCGAAGCCGCCCGAGCCTGTTATCGCAATGCGCTTCTCCTGAAACCGAAGAATTTTCGCTGGTTGTATCTTCTGGGCCGTCTGTTGGAGAGCCAAGGGGACCTGCAGCAGGCTGTCGAGCACTACCAGCGCGCTGCCGAGATCAAGCCGGACGATCTTCCGGCACTACTGAACCTGGCGCAGGCTCAACTGAACCTGAATCGTCCGGACTTGGCAGAGACGCTCTTTAAGGAGGCCATTTCCCGCGACCCATATCCATCGTCAGCCGCGGCGTTGGTGGGGTTGGGCAAGATTTCTCTCTCCCGAAACGATCCTGAGGAGGCCATCGAGTACTTCGAGACCGCTGTCTCGATGCAACCGGAGGCCGAAAGCATCCACTATCCGCTGGCGATGGCCTATCGACAGATCGGGAATCTTGAAAAGGCGAGAGAACATCTCAAAAGGCGTGGGACCAGGACACCGGAATATCCGGATCCACTGATGGAGGACCTCCGGAAAGTCAGGACGGGCAAGCAGTTTTTTTGGAGTCAAGGAACCGTCGCATTGAGCGAAGGACGCTTTGCGGAGGCCGCCGAAGCCTTCCGCCAGATGGTGGCCGCCGATCCGGAAGAGCCGATTGCCCACATGGATCTGGGAACGGCGCTGCTTCAACTTGGAGATGTCAACGGAGCCTTGGCCAAGTATCAGGAATCGTTAAGGCTCTCGCCGGGTAATCCACGGCTTCATTACAACCTCGGGTTGGTTTACACGCTGCAGAAGGCCTACTCGAAGGCTCTTGAGCATTATCAGAATGCGGTCGAACTGGATCCCGGATTCGAGAACGCCCATTTCAATGTGGCGAATCTATTGATGAGGCTGGGGGAAATGGCACAGGCCGGGCAGCATTATCGCAATGTCAATGAACTGAATCCGAGCCACGCCTTCGCTCGTTTCATGCAGGCCATGACGTTGGTGAAAATGGGCCGTTATCCGGCGGCGCGAACTCTCCTGGAAGCCAGCCACCAGGCCCTGCCCGAGGAAATCGACATCACTCATGCTCTGGCTCGTCTGCTGGCAGCGTCTCCCCAAAGCACGGTCGGCGATGGCCGCCGGGCTCTCCAGCTTCTACAGGATGTCTTCGGGTCGCAAAACGAAGTGGCTTTCGAACATGTTGAGACGCTGGCGATGGCGCTGGCAGCATCCGGACAGTACCAAAGAGCTCTGCAGGTGCAGCAGGGGATGATTGACGAAGTCAAACAAGCCGGACGCGCGGATCTGGCCACCTTGCTCGAGGAGAATTTAGTTCGGTATCAGAAAGGCCAAGCTTGCCGCACTCCCTGGAGGGCCGATGATCCGATATTCTTGCCCGTCCCCGGGGATTTGGCGCCGCTGAAGTCGTCCGGGCAAGAGTCCGATCGAGCTTCGGTTCCCGAGAGTTGACCGGGATCCGAAGCGCTGCTCTGACGATTATGTGAGTGTGGTCCGGATCGCCTCTATGACCCGGGCGTTTCCATTTCCGTAAATCGAACCAGCGTGAGGGAAAACGGCGGGCACGACAGGATCCATTCCCGATCTTGTTCACCGACGTTCGCGGTGACCGGTCTGATCCGGTTGGGAACCTGAAAGTCGTTGATTTCCAGCGGTCCTGAGGCGGTCAGTACAGTAGCTGCAGCCTGCAACCTTCCGCCGCCCTCAAAACTCAAACGGATCGTACGCACGCGGCTCAAGTGGGGATTGACGACTGAGACGACGAACTGACTCGAATCGGTCGTCGCGGAAGCCACGACATCCAGGTCCGGCAGCGAGCGGGTCTTGCCGTCGTCCATAAACCCAAAGGCGCCGATCGTTGCGTCCACCCCGACGACATCCAGGTTCATATGGTGTTTGAGCAGATCGAAGACATGATAGGTGGGAGTCCGAACCAGCCTGGGGCCCCGGGTTTTCATGACGTTATGAAGGACGTTGATGGATTCGCTCATGTGGGCCAGGCTCAGACGTTTCGCCCGGCGCATGAACCCGTGCAACATGCGGGCCGCCATGAGCGCATCGCGCATGGTGTCCGGCTGCACGAAGTCCTTGCCTGACATGGAGATCGGAAAGGATTCAACGGGATCAATCTCGGTGTGCCAAGAGCCCCACTCGTCGAACATGATTCCGATGTGCTTGCGATCCCCGATCCAACGGTCGACCGATCTGGCCGCGATATCAATAACTTCCTGGCACCGCTCGACATCGGCCAGCAGGGCGTAGGTGTCGGCGGCTTGGCTCTCGGCTGCAAGAGCCGGCTTGACGTAGCATTGAAGGGAAATCAGGTCGAACAACTCGAGGCGGTCGCTCAGCGCTTTGAGCAGCCTGTCGACCCAGTCGCTGTCCGGTTCACCGTTGATGATGATCTTGGCGTCCCTGGCATACTGACGCATGTAGAAACCGTAGCGGCGGACTTGGATCGCGTATTGTTCGGGCGTCCACTGGTAGCTGGTCTCATTGCCGATGGTCCAGTACTTGACCCCGTAGGGCTCCGAGTGGCCGTTCTTCCGCCGCAGTTCGGCATACCGGGTGTCATGGGTGCCATTGACGTATTCCATCCAGGCCACGATTTCCCTGGGGTCTCCCATCCCGATATTGGTTTGGATGACCGGCTCCGCTCCGATGGCTGCGCACCACTGCAGAAACTCGTCGGTGCCAAATGAGTTGGGTTCCACCTCCTGCCAGAAGTTCAAGATGCGGGGACGTCGAGATCGAGGTCCGATCCCGTCCTGCCAGCGGTAGGTGTCGGAAATGGTGCCTCCCGGCCAGCGAAAAGCAGGGGCGCGAAGTTGGCGATAGGCTTCGATGGTGTCGAGCCGCAAGCCACCGTCATTGGGGATGCTGGAGTCTTCGCCAACCCAGATGCCGTCGTAAATCGTCGTGCCGATCATCTCCACCATATGACCGAAGATCCCGGGAGAAACCGTGCCGCGGCGGTCTGCCGGGTTGATCTTCACTGTGTGCTCAACTCCCGTTTGAGGGCTGGCTGGAAGGTTGGTCTCCTGCGCATGGATCGTGGCGGCTGGTCCGGCGGCCGCCACGAGCGTCAGAAGAAAAATCATATTTTGCATTGTTGCTGCCCACCTTCTACGTCTCATGTGATTGACAGTCCGTGGTGAGAGTCCCATGCCCACCAGACAGTGCCATTGAGGTTTGCACCGGGTGTTCACCGAATCAAGTCTCGACCGAACAGGCTCTCCGGCGTCCCAGCTGCCTAGCCGGTCGCAACCACGCTCTGAAAGTGAAATTCCTGCGTGGTCCTTGCGCTCCCTGGCGAGAAATACGGGCTCAGGAGATCCTGTTGCGGACCAGGCGGTAGGCCGCCAAGACCAAAGTTATTCCCGCCATGTCCGCCAGCACGTCGGAAGCGGAGGCATCCCGGCTGGGAACGAAGGACTGATGGATCTCATCGCTCACGGCGAAGAGCGTCCCCAGAATCCAGAGCCACGCGAGTTGCCGCGTCCTGACTCTGCGCCGCAGTCCTGAGCTTCGTCCCCAGACCAGGGTTACGGTCAGGAGTGCATATTCGATGACGTGGAGCAGGGGATTGAGACCCAACCCGGCTCCGGGAGGGTGACTCTGATGGGAAAGGAATACGATCAGGCAGATGGTGGCGAGTGCCGGAATCCAGTGCAAGAGGGTCCCCACATCGACACCGCCGTTACCAGGGGATCAGTTGCATCAGCCACACGGCAGCCAGCGATCCCAGGATGAGGTAGGCCGAGAGGGAGAGGAAATAACGAACCCGCTCCCGCCTGCCCTCCTGGTTGATCATGGCGAACACGATACCGATGCTCAATGCCAGCAGGACCAGCCCGGCAAGATGGTTCATCGGCGATTCCCTGCCGCGATATCGTAGGTGTCCAGCACCATCAGCATGTTGAGCAACCCCGCAGTGTAGAGAAAAGTATTGCCGTATTCGTAGCCGAAGGAGTGGATGTCGCCTGCTCCCCAACCGGCCCATTTCCCAAGGAGGTAGGGCAATCCGATGCTCAGATCGGCGATGAATTTGAGCTTTCCGAAGAAACCGGGCCCCAAGCCGAACAGGCGCCCGTCCATGGAGAGACCGAACCCGAACAGAACCATCACGACAGAGAAGAAGAGCAATCCCCTGGCCCAGCGTCCCTGCAGCAAATGACCCGAACCTGGAATCAGCCAAGCAGCCAGACAAAGGGCGATGTTCGTGGACACGCGTGAAGAATAGAAAGAGTCGCCCGGGAGTTCAAGCCGCCGGATCCAATGCTGTCTCCCCGCCGGGCTAGAATGGCGGCGACAAACTGCGGGGGCTCACGTAGAATCCCCCGGTCGAGCGGCGGAAATGGAATATCTATTTGGGTTTCGCGAATGGCATCCGGTGCTTCAGGCCTTGGGTGCGACTGGATTCACCTGGTTCATGACGGCCCTCGGAGCGGCCCTCGTCTTCGCCGCCAAGGACCTGAACCGCAAGGTCCTGGACGGCATGCTGGGCTTCGCGGCGGGTGTCATGATCGCCGCCAGCTACTGGTCCCTGCTGGCTCCGGCGATCGAGCTTTCGGAAGGCGGAAGTCTCCCGGCCTGGTTTCCCGCTGCTACCGGTTTCTTGGCCGGCGCCTCGTTTCTATGGTGCGTCGACAAGGTGATGCCCCACCTGCACCTGGGCTTTCCCAAATCCGAATCGGAGGGAATCAAGACCACCTGGCACAGGACGAGCCTGTTGATATTGGCGATTACCATCCACAATATTCCGGAGGGTCTTGCCGTGGGAGTCGCGTTCGGATCACTCGGCGTCGATTCGACCATGACATTCGGGTCTGCGGTGGCGCTCGCCATCGGAATCGGCCTGCAGAATATGCCGGAGGGCGTGGCCGTGGCCATGCCGTTGCGTCGGGAGAAGGTCTCCCGCTTGAAGTGTTTCTGGTACGGTCAACTTTCGGCGGTGGTGGAGCCGGCGGCCGGTGTCCTGGGAGCCGTCCTGGTTTCTCTTTCACGGCCCTTGCTGCCGTATGCCTTCGGTTTCGCCGCCGGAGCCATGATTTTTGTGGTGGTGGAGGAGGTGGTCCCCGAGTCTCAGAGGGCAGGAGACACGGATCTGGCCACCATGGGCGCCATCGTTGGTTTCACCGTGATGATGATTCTGGACGTGGCGCTGGGCTGAACTTCATCGAAGACGAGTCTGGCGCGGTAGAGACCGGCGGCAACGGAAGGGATCATGATTTCCGCGCAGCTCGGAAACGATCCCCCTGTCAATCCCGGCTTGGAGGAACATGGCGCGAAGACGGCCCACTGTGATCCTGGGAGTCGGACTCCTCTGTTTCTGGGTCGTGGTAGGGAGTCTCGGATTTTCCTGGATCGAGGACTGGTCCCTGTTGGACGGTGTCTATATGACCGTCATCACCATCTCCACGGTAGGTTACGGCGAAGTGCATCCTCTTTCCGACTATGGAAAGGCGTTTGCCGTATTTCTGACCGTGGCAGGTCTGGGGACGGCGATCTATACGTTTTCCATCCTGGGGCAAACCTTGCTGGAAGGAGAACTGGCCGAAGTTCTGGGGAGACGGCGAATGAAAAGCCATCGGGGTAATCTCGAAGACCATTACATCGTCTGCGGAAACGGGCGTGTCGGCAGCACCGTGTCGACCTATCTGGACCGCCGTGAGCTTCCCTTTTGCGTGATCGAAAATGATCCGGCGGCGGAAGAGAAACTGAGCCAGCGCCACTATCGGTACGTCATCGGTGACGCCACCGAAGATGAGAATCTCATTCTCGCCGGATTGCCCAGGGCAAAGGCGGTCTTTGCCTTGCTGCCGTCGGACGCGGACAACCTGTACCTGACGCTGTCGGCCAAGGGCATCAACCCTTCGGCGGTGGTGGTGGCCCGGGCATCGGGCAAGGGGGCGGAAACCAAGCTGGATAGGGCCGGCGCCGATCACGTCGTCTCCCCCTACGAGCTGGTCGGGCTGCGGCTTCTCCAGAAGGTTCTGAGTCCGACTCTGATGGAATTCATGGACCTGGTGATCCATCGAGAACACCTGGAATTGATTATGGAAGAGTTTCGGGTGCCTTCCGACTCGGCGTTGGCGGGATACTCGATCGAGGAAGCCGGGATTCGCAGTCGGTATGGGCTTATCGCCGTGGCCATCAAACGGCCTGACGGTCCCATGCTCTTCAATCCCGACTCGGGCGAGAAGATGGAATCGGGAGACGTCCTGGTGCTCTTGGGGCCCGAAGATCGGGTCAAAGACCTGGCGCAAGCCAAGAGAGCCTGACGGCGGATCGCTCGTCGGTGCG
Organism: Acidobacteriota bacterium; assembly: GCA_965231825.1. Taxonomy (GTDB): domain Bacteria; phylum Acidobacteriota; class UBA6911; order RPQK01; family JAJDTT01; genus JAJDTT01. Next base: position 3,433,461 of record OZ246889.1, read on the forward strand.
CGTGGCGGAGGATCTGGCATTCGGAAGGGAAATCGTGTAAGGTGAAGCGGTCTTCGCGAGAGCGTCTGAAAGGAAGGACGGGTAGGGATGGCCTTGGCGGGAGCGTTCCTGCAAGCCGTTCCTATATTCGGTAACGAGATTCGGCCCTGGCGGAGCTCATGCGTGGCTCGTCCGGGTCCGCCCCCAACTCGAGGAGAGAGTGGATATGAGTTCGGGACAGTTCGATTTTGCCTTGGCCATTGGAGGTGCTGCCGGTCAGGGAATCGCGACGCCGGGGAACATCCTGGCTCGGATCTTCGTGCGGCGCGGCATTCACTTGCACGCGTACAACGCCTACCAGTCCATCATTCGCGGTGGGCATATCTTTCTCACCATCCGGCTCCGCGATCGTCATCCGGAGACCCACGGCGACAAGCTGGATCTTCTCGTCTGTTTGAATCAGGACACGATGAATCGGCATTTGGGGTTGCTGGGTCCGGGCGCTTGCGCCATCTACAACAGCGACGCCATCCAGCCCGGTGACGCCGCCGACGGAGTCCAGTTGTGTCCCATGCCGGTGGTGGATCTGACCAGCGGCAATCGGAACCGGTTGATCCAGAACACCGTTGGCCTGGGTGTGATCGTCTCGCTGTTACAATTGGACTTCGATGTCCTGGCGGGCGCGTTGAAGCTGCAGTTCCAACGGAAGGGGGCGGCCGTGGTGGACGAAAACGTCTCGGTCGCACAAGCTGGTTATCAGTTCGCCGAAGACAACTTCGATCCTTTTCCGACGAGCGTCCCGGTAGGTCCCAAGCCGCTTGCGGTCTGGACCGGGAACGATGCCTTGGCGATGGGTGGAGCCGCAGGCGGCTGCAAGTTCTACTGCGCCTACCCCATGAGTCCATCGACGGGGGTCCTCCATTGGATGGCCAGGAACGCCCCTGAACTAGGCATTATGGTGCGCCAGGTCGAGGACGAGATCGGGGTCGCCAACATGGCCATCGGTGCGGCCCATGCCGGGGCCCGGAGCATGTGCGCCACGTCGGGTGGCGGATTCGCGCTCATGACCGAGGCCATCGGCGCCTCTGCGATGATGGAGATCCCGGTGGTCTTCATCAACGTTCAGCGGGCGGGTCCATCCACCGGAGTTCCCACCAAGACGGAACAAGGGGATCTGTGGCAGATGCTGGGGGCCAGCCAGGGAGACTTCCAGCGGTTCATCGTGGCGCCCAAGGACGCGCTGGACGCCTTCAATACCATTCCCGAAGTCTTCAACCTGACGGATCGGTACCAGTGCCCGGGCATGGTTCTTTCCGACCTTTTGATTTCAGAGGGAACCTTCAGCGTCGATCCCGATGACATCAATTTCCAGCCCCCGATCGACCGCGGCCGATTGATTACCGAGCATTCGGAAACTGACGGATACAAGCGCTACCTGGACACCGAAGACGGAGTCTCGCCAAGGGCCATCCCGGGCCTGGAGGGATATGTCCACGTCGTGGCCACCGACGAGCACGATGAGGAAGGGGTGCTGATCAGCGACGAGTTCACGAATCCCCACAAGCGCCGCCAGATGGTGGAGAAACGAGCCCGAAAGTTCGCCAATGTGCTGGAGGACATCGAGGCGCCCCGATTGGAGGGGCCCGCCGACGGTGAGGCGACCCTGGTAGGTTGGGGATCGACGTACGGCGTCATCAAAGAGGCCATTGGCCAGCTCAAGGAGCAGGGCGTCCACGTCAACCATCTGCCCATCAAGTGGATCGTCCCGTTGCACGGCGACGCCATTCTGGAAACGCTGGGACGAGCCAAACGGACCATCATCGTCGAGAACAACCATTCCGGACAGTTCGCCCGGTATCTGCGAGGCGAAACCGGCTTCGTGGCCGACGGCCACATTCGAAAATACGACGGCGAACCGTTTATGCCCCACCACATCGTGGAAGCTGTGCTGGAGCAGTTGCGAGGCGAGACGAATCACTCCGTTCCTTACCAGGAGATCATGGTATAGGATCCGACAACAGGTCGATCCAATTCGGAACCCGATACACGAAAGGGAAGCGTCATGAGTATGGCTGTCACTCAACAAGCGTCGGTCAAACCTTTAAAGCCAAAGGATTTCAAGGGAAAGGTCGAACCGGACTGGTGCGCCGGATGCGGGGATTTCGGCGTGTTGCGGACGCTGCAGAGAGCCTGCGCCGAATTGGGTCTCCGCCCCCATCAGATCCTCACCGTGAGCGGGATCGGGTGCTCTTCGAACCTGCCGGGCTATTTCAACGGTTACGGGATGCACACCCTGCACGGCCGGGCCCTGGCGGTGGCGACGGGAGCGCAAATGGCCAATCATGAATTGACCGTGGTGGCGACCGGCGGCGACGGTGACGGGTACGGAATCGGAGGCAACCATTTCACCCACACCGCCCGCCGTAACGTAGATATGACTTATCTCGTCATGAACAATCAGATCTACGGCCTTACGACCGGGCAGGTCTCTCCCACCAGCGAGAAGGGCATGAAGACCAAGAGCACTCCGTATGGAAGCGTCGAGGCGCCGGTGAACCCCATCACCTCCGCCATCATGAACGGCGCCACCTATGTGGCTCGCGGGTTCAGTGGGCAGGCGCGCCAGTTGATCGATCTCATCAAGCAGGCCATCCAGCACAAGGGGTTTGCCCTGGTTGACGTTTTCAGCCCGTGTGTCACCTTCAACCACGACAACGATTACAAGTTTTTCAAGCCCCGGGTGAGAAGGTTGGAGGACGTGGGGCACGACACCTCAGACTGGAAAACCGCTTGCGAAAAGGCGATGGTCTGGGGTGACGATATCTATATCGGCTGCTTCTTTCAGAAGCTGGCGCCGCCTTTGCACAGCCTGGAAGGGGTTCTGGACGAAGGCGGACCCTTGGCGCACAGGAATCTGGGGATTACCCAGGAGCAGTCCCAACGCATTATCAAACGGATGATGTAGCTTTGTGCCGCGGGCCTTCCCGGCAACGCGGACTCGCCCCGAGGTCCTGCCGAAGCCGGAATCGCGACTATCCAGGGTAGCTTGCATCTTAACTACTTGTCGTCGGGTGGGACGTTCAGAGGCTGGGGACGCTTCGATCGGATTGTGATGGAGCGGCATTCCCGGGGCATCGACCGCCGGGAATGTCGGCTCTAGCTGCCGTAACCGGGGAAATCGCGAGTCTATCCTCCCCGTAACGGGCCGCCGGGGGCTTCAGCTATGAAGCGGGCGATTCTGGCCGACGAGTCTCTCTATCCTCAAGCCCGAGCTTGGGACAAAAACTCCAAGAATCTGGCTCTTGCCATACTCATTCAGGCATTTCGGGACATCGTATCCCCGAATCGGTCCTCCCGGGAGTGGAGATTCTGGGAGCAAGACGCATTGCAATGGTTCGCCGCCGCGGAGGACTATCCCGGCAGCTTCCAATGGGTCTGCGGGATACTGGACCTGAACTCCTCCAGGTTGCGGAGATGGATCGATTCGTACCGGCAGAGCGGAGCCGGCCGGCGCCGGAAAATGGCTCGCAAGCTCATCCGGTTCCGTTTCCGCGGGGAGTAGATTCGTCGCCTCAATGCCTTCGAGACTGAGGGTAGGAATCGTCGGCGGAGGCCTCTCCGGACTGGTGGCGGCCTACTACCTGAATCAAGAGAACGCCGCTAACGGATTGGGCCTGGAGATTACGCTCCTGGAGAAGGCCCCACGGCTGGGAGGAGTCATCCGCTCCAGACGAGTCGGTGAATTCCTGCTGGAAGACGGCCCGGAAGCCTTTGTCTCCTACAAGCCGGCAGCTTCAAATCTGGTTGAGGAACTCGGGCTCGATGCTGACCTGCTGGGTTCAAGGGATGACCGGCGCAAGGTCTACGTCCTGGATCAGGATGGTCTGAACCCCCTCCCGGAAGGGATGGTGTTTCTCGCGCCGGTCCGAAGGCGGGCGTTCTGGTCTACGGCCTCTCTGAGTCCGGCAGGCAGGATTCGAGCCCTGCTGGAACCGTGGGTTCCGCCGACCCGCAAGGATGCCAGTGTCCGGGAGTTCTTCCATCGGCGTCTGGGACGCGAGTTCACCCGCCGTGTCGCCGAGCCCCTGATTTCCGCCATCTACGGCGGCAACATCCGCCACTTGAGCATCGAAAGCGCGTTGCCCCTCCTCTACCGGATGGAGCAGAGCCATGGAAGCCTCCGGAAGGGTTTTCTGCGGCGGCCCCTCGAGAATTCTTCCAAGCCGCTACCCCTCTTCCTGACCCTGCGGAAGGGGATGGAACAGTTGGTGGATGCCCTGCGCACGCACATCGATGGAGTGACGATCCACACCGGTGTCTCCGGGCTCCGCCTGACCCCGGCCTCCGGGGGCAGGTATCTCCTGAAAGGCAACGGGTTCGAGGGAGTCCAGGATATGGTCATCCTGTCGACTCCGGCTCCGGTCTCCTCTCGGCTGCTGGCCGGACTCGCATCGGAGAAGGACTCTCCTCTCAGCCGGGTTCCCTATACCTCGACTCGGATCATTTACTTGGGCTACAGGCGTTCCGAGTTTTCGCACCCGCTGAACGGATTCGGCTTCGTCGCAGCGGAAGGAGCAGACACGGTGCTGGATGCCTGCACCTGGGTCAGCAGCAAATTCGATGACCGTTGCCCGCCGGACTCGGTCCTGCTGCGATGTGCCGTTCACGACGGACGCCGGCGCCGCGAGCCGATGAGTGAGGACGAGAGCGTGACCCGGGTCCACCAGGAACTAACCCGGATTCTGGATTTTTCCTGCACTCCCACGCTGCATTATGTCTGGGACCACGGCCCGGCCATGCCCCAACCCGTGTTGGGTCATTCCGACAGGATCGAGAGATCCCGTGCCGGGCTGCACCGATTTCCCGGGATCTACCTGACCGGTGCTTTCGTGGGCGGCGTCGGAATCCCCGATTGCATCGAGACCAGCAGAGGAGCCGCGGAGAAGGTTGCGGACGAGGCTCGAAACCGGAACCGTGGCTGAGCCCCTTACTCATCAACGGCGTCGCGGGCGCACCGGAAACCCAGATTCGTCAGGCCCGAGTCCGGAGGGGTCTTCTGCCGCGCCGCCACCCGGTATCCCTGGCAGTAGTTGACGCTGCACATCCAGGAGCCTCCCCGGATCACTCTCTCGGAGCCCTTCGCGGGGCCCGCCGGATCTCGGACGCCTTCGGAATCGCGATAGTAGTCGTTCCGGTACCAGTCCCGGGTCCATTCCCACACGTTACCGGCCATGTCGTAGAGCCCATAACCATTGGCGGGGAAGGAACCGACCGGCGCCGTGGTGCGGAACCCGTCCAGCACTTCATGCCGGACGGGAAACACGCCCTGCCAGAGGTTGGCCATGTGCCGCTCGTGGGGATTCAGGTCGGCGCCCCAGGGAAAGGGTCCCTGATCCGAACCGCCGCGAGCCGCCCATTCCCACTCCGCTTCGGTGGGCAGCCGCTTTCCGGCCCACCGGGCGTAGGCGACGGCGTCGTTCCACGAGACTTGGATCACCGGATGGTCCAACCGATCCTCGATGGAGGAGCCGGGACCGGTGGGATGTCTCCAGGAAGCGCCCGTTACGGGTCGCCAGCTCCCGTCCTCTTCGGAAAATACGCCCGACCAGCCGTAGCTCTCCGCCTCGGTTCGATGGTTGGTCTCCTGGACGAAGCCGCGAAACTGGCGATTCGTGACCTCGTAGCGGTCCAGCCAAAAGGAACTCACACTGACCCGGTGCGGGGGCCCCTCGAAGGGGAATCCTTGATCCGTTCCCATGAGAAAGGTGCCGGCGGGAATTCGAATCATCTCCTCGGGAGACGGTTCCGGCAAGGATCGGCAGGCGGAGAACGCGAAGCAGAAGAGACACACTGCCAAGAGGAGTGAGGAACGAGGAGTGGGGAGTGAGAGAGCGCTGAGGAGTCCCGAAACAATTGCCGAGGCTGACGGAGTCTTCTGTGTCGACACGGCGCCGCGCTGTGGGATGCGGCGCCGGCCGGTCGTGATGAAAATTGTCGTCACGAGTGGTTACGCTGCAGTTCCAGAGGCCCTCCGTCGCCGGAACAAGCCGAGCAGACCCGCCGAAAAGAGAGTCACCAGACAGGAACTGGGAAGCACCCACATCCAGGAGACGGCCTTGACCTTGACCAGGAGCCGGTTACCTGCAATCTCGATGGAATCGTCGGGCCGGATCTGAGCTTGAGTCACCGGCTCATCGTTGATCCGGGTTTCGGCCAAGCTCTCCAATTGCCAGCCGCTTTCGGTTCTCCGGACGACGGCATGACGGCCGGCCACGCCTTCGCCGGTCAGGACGAACTCGTTCGCGTCCTCGTCCGATCCGATGGTGTTGTCCCGGTCCCTTGAGGGCTCCCAACGCAGGGTCTCGGACTGGCCTGGAGCCTCGACGTAGATGAAGACGTCCGGGTGGGTTTGCAACCAGGTGGCGAGCGAGAGATAGAAGCCCACGGCCATTCCCAGAAAACCGGACACGATCATCATGCGTCCGCTACAACGGAACCGCAGGAATGCCGCAAAGAACATGCCGCCCAGGGCGCCGGTGATGTAGCTGCTGATCCGAACGGTGAGATCGAAAAGGTTGCCTCGGGTCTCCTCGGGAATCGTGTTGAGATAGAGGCAGAAGCCGATGGCGAACAGGCCCGCCAGAATCGTGATCGTCCGGGCCAGCTTCAACTCCGCCGCCGCGTCGAGGGCCTTCTTGCGAAGGCGGCGGAAGAAGTCGACCGTCAACACCGTGGCCACTCCGTGCATCCCCGAGTCCAGGCTCGACATGGCGGCTGAGAACAGAGCCGCCACCACCAGGCCGGCCAGTCCCCGCGGCATCCCGTGGGCGATGAAATGGGGAAAGGCCTGATCGGGCGTGCCCGGGAGTTGGCCCAGGTAGAAGGAGTAGAGGGCCATCCCCGTGAGACCGAGGGAGAGGGCGATGGTCATGTCGGCGCCGAGGTTGGAAATGAAGGAGCGCCGGGCGCCCTGTACCGAACCGGTGGTGAGGTACCGTTGGATCGCCACCTGATCCGATCCGGCCGTGCAGGTCCACCAGAACATGGCATAGATGGCCATGCCGAGAAGGCTGACCCGGACATAAGGATCGAAGGCAAAGAACGGTTGCGGCTCCCGGTCCGCCTGCATCACGTCGTTGAACCAGGTGGTGGGACCGGTGCCGGTCTCGAAGAAGACGAAGCCGATGGTGAACGCGAGGCCGGCGAAGAGGATGGCGAACTGGGCCACGTCGGTCCAGATCACGGCCCGCATGCCTCCCATTGTGGTGTAGACGATGGCAATGGAGCCGATTCCCACGACCACCCAGATAAAGGGCAGACCGGTCATCCGGGTCATGGCGAAGGAGGCGGTATAGACGATCATTCCCATCCAGAAGAGCCGGTTGAGCATGAACAGGATTGAAGCGAAGAGCCGCGCTCCGAGACCGTACTGGGCCTCCAGGTATTCATAGGCACTGGTGAAGCGCTTGCGCATGAAGAACGGGATCAGGACCACAGTGACCAGGAGCAGGGTGAAGGGAATATGCATCTGTCCACCCCAGATGCCCAGACCGTTCTTGATGATCTCGCCGGGACTGGAGAGGTAGCTGACGGTGGACAGGAGGGTGGCGAACATGCTCACGCCCACCACGAACCAGGGCATGCTCCGGCCCGCCATGAAGTACTCTTCGGTCGATTTCTGCTTCTTGCTGAAGTAGTAACCGGCAATCAACATCACGATGAAATAGAGGACGACGGCCCCGTAGTCGATGGATTGGAGGCCATCGAAGCGGTCTGGTCTGCCCTGGTCGAGGGCTAGCAACATGGGTTCACTCCTGTGTTCGCAGTCTTGGAAGGTCGATTCGATGCCGGCCGGGTCCGCGCGGAGTCAAATATTTCCCTCCGCTTTCACGAAGGACCGGCGGGTTTACTTCGCTGCCCTGTAGGTCGGCTCACCGATCCCGTGGTCGTAATCCTGGTAATGGGCGGCCAGGACATCGTGTCCGAAGTCCCCGTTCCAGTCTCGCCAGACCGTGTGGCTGTGGTTGGCCCGGTTCTGGGTGTTGGCGTACTCGATGAGAAAATACGGCGTCTGGACCCGGTAATAGACCCCTTCTCCAGGCTCGGTCCCTCCGGCCCAAGCGAAGTGGATTTTCTCCCTGGGCGTCCCGTCGAAGCGATCCATTCTCCCCTTGGTAATCGTGACGGACCCGTTGCCGGCATACTCGTGCACCAGGCTCCGCAGCGCCCGGTACTGGTCGTCGGTGAGTTCGGCGGCGGGCAGCCCGGGAGGTTCGTTGACCAGTCGCGCCCTCTGGTCGACGAAGCTCAAGATGTCCCTGTAGGCGACGTGCTGCACGACGGCCAGGTCACGCTGTCCGGATTCCAGGCTCTGCAGGAGCTGCTTGGCCTTGTCCTCTTCCGCACCCAGCACCCGCAGGCCCTTTTCGGGGCCCCGGCGGACCTCATGCGGATTGGCGCCGAAGAAGGCGGGCGTGGCGGAGACCAGCTTGCCGTCCTTGAACGTGAAGTTGAGCGAAAGATGGTGTCCTTCCAGCCGCCATCCCCAGGTCCCGGAAGCGGAGGGTTTGCCGAAAACGGTGTAGTAGTACTTTTCCCGGTCACGGTTTCCTGAGGTGTCGTTCTCGATGATCCTGAGGATTTCTTCCAGTTCGATCACCCCTTGGACCTTGGAGAAGCCCTGCTCGCTGAGACCGGCCCTCAGCAGGTTGTGGGCCAGCTTCTCCTGCTCATCGTCCATGTACTTGTAGCCGATGCCGGGGCGGGCGTAGCCGAAGGCCCTCTGGTATCCGCTGTCGGGGAAGTAGTGCCACTCCACCCGTTTCTCGGTGTCGAAGGAATACAGGGTGACCGCCTTCTGCATGGCGGAAAGGGAATCCAGGAAACGGTTAGCCTCTCTGATCATGGCTTCACCTTCCCCCGACGCACCGGAGGACGCAACCAGGGAGGCGGCGCCCAGCAACAGGACCAAGAGTCGAAATCTCATCAGTTCGCTCCATCTGGTTCGAAGTGGTTCGCCGCCCCAAGGGCCCCGGGTCGGGGGCGACCGGCGGTCGATTATATCCGCCGGATGAGGCTCCCGCCAGCACCGTGCCCGCAGGTGAGCTGAATCCCAATCCCCGGCGTGGAATCAGATGGGCGGATCGATTCCGAATTTCCGGCTGGTCTCTTCGATCCAGGGGAGCACTGCGGGCGGCACCGGGATGCCATGCTGGATCCGGTGCTGATAGGTCCGGTGCTCCAACTCGCCGGGGACCAGCACCTGGTCATGGCCGGGCACGGTGGGGGTCCGGTGCAGGGTGTCTATGAGGTCGTCCATCATGGCCTTGAACTCGGCCGGCGGCCGAAACGCGGCGATGTCGATGGCCGTCACCCAGTGGTAGTTTTCGCCGGCCACCATGCGCGGGCCGATGTTGCCGCCGGCCAGAACTCCGCACAGGATATCGACCACCAACCCCAGCCCGTAGCCCTTGTGACCGCCATGGAGGAGTCCCGCGCCGCCCAAGGGCAGGTAGAGGCCGGACTGGATGGCAGCGGTGGCGTCGGTCACGGGTTTTCCCTCATTGTCCACGATCCAACCTTCCGGCATTTTCTTGTTGGCCAGGTGTGAGATGTACACCTTGCCTCCGGCGACAACCGTGGTGGCCATGTCCAACTCGAAGGGTGGGTGTTTTCCCGCAGGTGCCGCCACGCTCAGGGGATTGGTTCCCAAGCGCGCCTTGCGGCCGAAGGTGGGGACGGCGGCCGGCATGGTGTTGGTCATGGCGAGCCCGATCATGTCCTGGGCCGCGGCCATGAGGGGATAGAAGGCGCACATTCCAAGGTGTGTGCTTCGGGTCACCGAAACCATGCCGATGCCGTGGATGCGAGCCCGTTCCATAGCCAGTTCCATGGCCTCCCAGGCCGCGATGTGTCCAAACCCCCAGTCACCGTCCAACAGCAGGGCGGCGCCCTGGTCCTGCAGAATCCTGAGATCCGGTTTCAGGTTGATTTCTCTCAGGTCGGGCAGGGCCCGGTCAATGCGGTCCAGATAAGGCTGCAGGCAGGTGAAGACGCCATGAGTGTCCACCCCTCTCAGATCGGCTTTGTGCATGACCTCGGTGACGCGGGCCGCGTCGCGGGGCGGGGTCCCCTTGGCCAGCAGGACCTGCTCGGTCCAGCGGCGAAGGGCTTCGGGTTTGACGCACGAGTCCGATAGATTCATTGAATTTGTCCCCCTCAACTCGTTGACGCCAATTTGACGCATCCGCGGACCCGGCGGGTTACGCGTTGGGCCACTGACGCATGTCCAGGAGCCGGCTGGGCAGTCTGGGTATGGCCCGGTCGATCCGTTCCATGGTTCCCCGGCTCAGAACTCCCTTGCGGATCCAAGCCATATTGTCCTCCAGTTGGGAGACGGTCTCCAAGCCCGTGAGCACTCCCAAGATGCCGGGAAGGGAGGCGGCGAAACGCAGCGCCAGGCAGGCCAGTCCCTGGTCACCCGCGATTCGGGCCAATTCCCCCCGGACCGGGAGCAGCTCTTGAAGAAAGTCGGGCAGATCCCGGTCGGACAGTCCCAGGATACCCTGCATGTAGACACTCCGAACGAACACGGCGACGCCCAGTCGTTTTGCCCGATCCGGGATCCCGTTCCGGAGAAAACGCCGATCCAGGACGTTCAGAGGATGCTGGATGGCGTCGATCCCTTCCAGGGACAGCGCCTCGAGCGCTTGATGCGGTTCATACACCGATACTCCAACATGCCGGATGTAACCCTTCTCCTTCAAAGCCAGCGCCGCATCCAGGTAGGGCAGGTCGTCGTACCGGTGAAAGAGGCAGAGGGGCAGCCTTTCCAGACCCAGGGTCCGGAGGGCCCGAACCACGCCCCTTTCCAGAAACCGCTCCGGAGCCTCGTCTGCGGCCGGTTCAACCCACGGAAATTTTGTGATCACGAAGGCCCGGTCCCGCAACCCCAGATCCTTCAGGGCCCGTCCCAGGACCTGCTCCGACTCTCCGTACTTCGCCGCCGTGTCCAAGGCGTTCACACCCCCGTCGAACGCCCGTACCAGGATCTCCAGGACGGCTTGGTAGGAAGGCCGGCCCACCTGGTTGGCAATGCCGTAGTCGAACCCGAACTGGGCGGTCCCCAGGACCAGCTGGGAGAACGTGTGTCCGTGAAAATTGACCTTCTTCATGTTGCTGGCGCGGTCACCCTTCCTTTTGCTGAGTCTGAATGGTCAAGCCTTCCAGTCGCCCCACGGGGATTCGAGTCGTCATGAGGCTCAAGAGGTAACCCGTAACCAATGTGACCACGCTGCCCAACGGGGCGTACCAGAGGAAGTTCATGGAGGTCCACTGGGCTGCCGACACCACGGCTGCAACCCCGCACAGGGCGCCCCCCAAGACTCCGGTGGACGTCGTCCGCGTGGAGAGCATGCCCAGTATGAAGATGCCCAATAGGCTTCCGGTGAAAAATCCGGCCAGGGTCTTGGAGGCGTTCAGGATGCCGGTGAAAAATGAGTCGACATAAAGGGCACACACGGTGGCCGCGCCGCCCCAAAAGACGGTAAAGAGGCGGGACCTGCTCAGATTTGTCCTCTCGTCGGCCTCGGGCCGAAAATAGCGCTGGTAAAGATCCTTCATAGAGGACGTGGAGAGCGAGTTGATGGCGGAGTCGATGGTGGACATGGCGGCTGCGAACATGGCCGCGATGAAGACTCCGGAGATCCCTGGCGGGAGTTCGTGGACGACGAAATGGGGGAGAATCGCGTCTCCCTTCAGTCCCTCGGCCAAGCGGGCCGGAAACTGGTGGTAGAAGACGTAGAGGGCGCCCCCGACGAAGAGAAGCAGCAGAGCGGCGGGGACGACCATGACCGCGTTCAGGATCATGGATTTGCGGCTCGCCCGGAGCGTCGGCGTGGTCAGGCACCGCTGCAGCGTGATCTGGTCCGCGCCGTACATGGACAGGTGGATGAAGAAACCGTTGATGAGGACCGCCACCAGCGTCACTTCAGCCCAACCGTTCCAACCGGTTTCAATATGGAACGGGCCTTCCTGGGAAGCCACGGAAACGATTTCTCCCAAGCCTCCGTCGACCCGGAAAATCAGGATGGCCGTCACGAGAATGAGTCCACCGAACAGGACAACCGCCTGAACCACGTCGGTCCAGATGACCGCTTTCATTCCGCCCAGGAGGGTGTAGAGTGTCGCCAGGCCGCCGATGAGCAATATGGTCCATTTCAACTCCAAACCGGTGACGGTGGAGAGGACCAGAGAGGGCGCGTAGATCACGACAGCCAGATAGCTTCCCCTCAGGAAGAGGAAGAGCACGCTGGACGCCAGTCGGACCGAGGGATCGAATCGCCGTTCCAGGTACTCATAAGCGGTGAAGACCCGAAGCCGGTGGTAGAAGGGCAGGAACACCCAGATGACGATAGGGGTGACGATGGGGATGGTCACCAGGGTCAGTCCCAGAGTCAAATCGTTCTCGTAGACCCAGCCGGGGCTGCCCAGCAGGCTGATGGCGGAGAACAGAGAGGCGAAGATGGAGACGCCCACCGCGACCCAGGGCATCCTCCGCCCGGCCAGAAAGTAGTCTTCGGTGTCGTGCTGGTCCCGGAGGAAGAAGGACCCCATCCCCACGACGAGGACGAGGTAGAAGACGAGGACGGCGTTGTCGATAGCTGTGAATCCCTGCAATCGGACCTCAAGCCTGCCGTCGGCGATCCGAATGGCGCAAGGCCTCCGGGTTCCGGAGCGACAAGCGAAACGTCGGCGAACCGGCTTCCCCGGTCATCCGAACGAAGCCGAACATAAAGAGCGGCCGGGACCCTGTCAAGAAATAGGAACCCGGACGTGCGAGGAAGAAGAAAGCGACTCCCGGCTGCGTTCTTGACCGGTTATCGGGCGTGTGATTGACTCGCAATCCGTGTGGAAGGAAGGTGTTGATTGATCGGTCCTCCGGATTCGCGCTCCTCTCCGGCATCCGGGCCTTCCGGCCAAACCGTCGATTCGGACTGGTCCTGGGACTTCCTGAATGCGGGTCAGTACCGGAGACGGGTGAGTAGCGGGATGCCGCCCCTCATCATCTCCTGCGCCACCACCGGCAGCCATCAGAAGTCGGAGAATCCCGGCGTGCCCGTCACCGCGAAGGAGCAGGCGGAGACCGCGCCTCTGGTGGCCGCCGCCGGGGCCCAGATCATTCACATTCACGGCCGGGAGCCCGACGATCCCACTCGTGAAACCGATCGAGCAGAACGGTATCTGGAGATCAACGCGCTGATCCGCGCGCATGAGCCGGACATCATCATCGACAACACACAGGCGGCCGCACCCATCGAGTCCACGGACGACGAGCTGGGCGGGGTCGTCTACCGCTACGAATCGCTGCCCCTGGAGGCCGGGCCCGAGATCATGGCCCTCAATCCGGGTCCCATGACCTTTCGGGGGAAGGGAAGTTCTCCCAGCGTCGTCCTGGCGACCACCTTCGATCACACCGAGCGGGCGGCCCACGCGCTCCGGGAGCGGGGAATCAAGCCCCAGGTCTTCCTCTACCACCCGGGCCATCTGGACCTGTTGGAGTATCTGATTTCCCACGACGCGCTGGACGAGCCCTACTTCGTCCAACTGGTCTTCGGACAGCAGAGCGGCATCGGGACGAGCCCCGACAACGTGCTCTCCATGGTCCGGAACCTTCCGCCGGGCTGCATCTTCCAGACCTGCGCCCTGGGATTGGAGGCGGTGCAGATCAACACCCTGGCCATCCTGTTGGGCGGGCACGTGCGAACCGGCATGGAGGATTGCATCGACTACCAGAGGGACGAGCCGGCCCGGGACAATGCCCAACTGGTGCGCCGGGTGGCCCGAATCGCCCAGGACCTGGGACGCCGCGCCGCCACCATCCAGGAAGCCAGGGAGATGTTGGGACTTGGTCCTCCCGGCCAATATCCATCGGGCGGCTGAAGGGGCAGTACATGGCGGAAGCTTTTCTTATCGAGAACGCCCGGATCGTCCAAGTCTCGACCGGAACCATAGAAGCGGATCGCTCGGTGCTGGTCCGGAGAGACCGGATCGAGGCGGTGGGCCGGTTTCCCGGTTGGAGCGGGGCCAGACTGGATGCTGCGGACCGGTATCTCTGTCCCGGCCTCATCGACTCCCACGTGCATTTCTTTCTGGATGCGGGACCCGATCCCCGGCGGGCCTACCTGCGAAGCGATGATTCCCAGCGCATGGAGACGGCAAGGCAGAACGCCCGATTGGCGATCCGGGCCGGCATCACCACCATGCGGGATTGTGCCGCGCCGGGGCGCCTCATGTTCCGCTTTCAGCGCCAGGTGGATGCGGGAGAGATAGCGGGTCCCCACATCGTCAGTTGCGGCTACGCGCTCATGCGCCCCAAGGGACACTGTCATTTCCTGGGTGGCGAGGTGGCCAACGTCCGGGAGGCGTGCCAGAGGATCGAGTGGAATCTGAACCACGGTGCCGGGTTCGTGAAGCTCATGGCTTCGGGAGGCGGGCTGACACCGGGAACGGTGCCGCACGAAGCCGACCTGCCTTTGGAGATTATGCAAGCCGCAGTGCGGGAAGCCGATGCCAACGGGGTCCACATCACGGCTCATTGCCACGCGACCGACAGCATCCGGCGAGGGATCGAGGCGGGACTGGACATGATCGAGCACGCCAGTTTCGTGGAGCCGCCCGGACGTTATCGCTACGACGAGGATTTGACGCGGGAGATGCGGGACGCCGGAATCATCGTGGGACCGACGGTCTATTCGGCGTTGCAGACCGCCCGGCGTTTCCAGGCGGCGGGAGCGGCCCACAATCCCGGCGACGTGGCGGCCGTGGAACGCCTGGAGGGGCGCCTGGTCAACACGGGGCACTTCCGGCGGCTGGGGATGAAGATCATCGGAGGGACCGACTGCGGCGCCACGAACACGCCGTTCGACAGCCTCGTGGACGAGTTGGACAGCTATGTCGAGGCGGGTCTCAGCCGGATCGAAGCCCTCCGTTCGGTGACCGATCTGGGAGCTTCGTACCTTCGTCTTTCCCGGGTGGGCCAGATCCGGCCCGGTCACCGGGCCGACTTCACCTTGCTGGACGAAAACCCGCTGGAGGACCTGGAAGTTCTGCGCCGGCCCGTCAGAGTCTACAAGTCGGGGTGTCTGGTCCATGCACATAACGGCGGAGATCCGGCCTGATGGTTCAAGCGGAGACCTCCACTCTCCACGTCGTCGAGCTGAGGGGCAACAGCCGGGAACGGGGCTTTCAGCACGGCCGCCAGTTGAAGGAAGCGATCCGGACGGCGGTGGACTTCTATCGCCATTTCTTCCGCGAACATCTGGGTATGACGTCCGAAGGCATGGCCCGCCGGGCGTCGGCGTTCATTGAACCGACGGCCGAGCTCAACGCCCTCCTGATGGAGGAGTATGAGGGTATCGCCGAGGGCTCCGGACAACGCCTGGAAGATATCCTGGCGCTGACGGCCCGATACGAGATCACGTTCGAGCAGGTCGCCCTCGGGGACTGTTCCAATCTGTTCGTGGGCCCCTGCCGCTCACGAAACGGACACACCCTGCTGGGCCAGAGTTGGGACTGGCGGCCCGAGGTCATGGACTTCCGGGCTGTCTTGATCTCCCGCTGCGATGACCAGCCGGACCATGTCATGGTGACGGAGTGCGGCCAACCCGGAAAGTACGGCTTCAACCAGGAAGGTCTCGGAGTCGTTTCGGCAGGACTACGTTGCCGCGAGAAAAGGGCCACGGGCCGGCAGCTCTTCACGGTGCTGGGGAGGACGATCCTGGCCCAGACCGGGTTTGACGCGGCCTGCCGGGTGCTGGAGGAGAATCCGCCGCTCGCGACGGTCAATGTCCTGGTGGCCGACGAGCAGGGCAGAGCGGCAGACTTCGAGGCGACGCCCGAAGGCATCTGCCGCCGCGACCTGCGGACCGACGAGATCTACTGGCACACGAATCATTGCCGGCACGTGGTGGAACCCAACCACTTCGAGAACAGCCGGGTACGTGGTCTGCGGTGGGAGAGACTGACGGCGACCCAGAACCCGGTAGAGTCCAGGACGGTACGGAAGTGGCTGGCCGACCGAAGCGACGGAGAAAATTCCATCAGCCAGCATGCGGACCCGGACAAGGCTCACACGGCCAGCTGGCTCCAGACCCTCTGTTCCGTCGCCATGGACCTGAACCAGCGTCAGCTCTGGGTCAGCGATGGCCCGGCGTCGTTGAGGCCCTATCGGATAATCGGTTTCGATCAAAAATCTTTGGTAACCGGAGTGGTCGGCAACTGAGCAGGAGGTATCCCTCCGGGCGGCACATCCCGCGGTTAAATTTTTAACCATCGGAAAACATCCGAGCGTGGCATCGGACCGGCATCCGTGCCCATGCTTCCTTTCACGTCGTGACTTTCAAGTCGGTGTGCCGCGCCAGCACACTAAAATCCGAATCATTGTGGAGAACGGGCACGCCGCTCCGAATTGCGATTGCTCCGATCAGGCAATCGATCAATCGGCGCACGGTCTCTCCTTCCTGGCGACAAATGCGGTAGAGCGTGGCTGCATCGTCGTAGTGTGTCGGTTCAGTGGGTAAGACGGTTGCCCGCGCCAACAGACGGCGAAGATCGTTCAGGTGTCGTTCGTTGCGGGCGCCGGCGAGCACTTCCATGCGAATGGCATCACAGACGGCAATCTCTTCTTCGAGTAGCAAGTCGACACGATTGCAGGCGGCCGAGCCAGTGTCACGCAGGTACTCGATCCAGGCTGAAGTGTCGACGAGTGTCATCGCGAGCGGCCGGTGCGCATCTCTGCCAGGTTACCCTCCCAACCCGAACCACGAAGACGCCTGGCCTCTTCTATGCTCAGGGGCTCTGCCGCAAGGGACCGGAGTGCGAAATTGATTGCGTCGCGTTTTGTTTTCAGGTGGTATCGGCGCATGATCACGGTGCAGGCCGTATCGTCGATGTTGACATTCGTGCGTGTCATACACCAATAATACACCACTTATTCGATTGTCGACGAGGAGTGTATTCCCCCAATCTTCAGGGGTCTGAATTCAAGTCGTCTCCAAGGATTCGTTCAACGCCACGCGCTGGTCAGGGCGGCGTCGAATGTCATCAGGCCGTCAACGTTTCGCCGGCGGCAGCAGGCGAGATGGATCAAATCCCTGGAGCTCAGACCCGGGTGAAATCTCGCCAGGTCCCGGGCCAACTCCACATCACCCTTTTCGATAGGCCAGACTTCGTCCAAGCATCCATTGACGAGTTCGAAGGCCGCATCGAGCGTGGCCCATCTGCGAGGTGGGATATAGACGTGGAGCAATTCCTGAAGCACCTCGGCCGAACTGACCAAGCGGCGACCCTGAGTGAGAGATTCGGCTATGAATGCACGCGCCTTGCCGCGCAACGGGTGGTGGCCGCCGACGTGGTAGATGAACACGTTGGAGTCGACAAAGGTCATGGCGCATCGAGCCCGCGAACTTTCGATCCCGCGATCGTTCGTTTGTGTTCTTCCCAATCGGGCTCTGGATACCCATTCTCCCGAGCATCGGACTCGGCGTTGAATCGCTCCAGTTCATCAAGCGTGAAACGGCCGGACCGCGTTGCGGTTGCGAGTTTCTCTTCAGCGGCTTCCCGCAGCCAGGCGCCGAGGGACTTGTTCTCCCGCCGGGCTTGGTTTTGGTAGCGAGCCTTGTCCGGTTCCTTCACGACAAAGTGGATGCGAGCCATGTTCCTCCGAGTTGTGCAATATTATTGCACAACCGACCTCTTGTTGCAGGAGCTACCGTTGGTCCGACGCATCCGCCATCATCCCGTATACGACGACAGGGCGGACGCGCTTGCCGTCCCGGCTGTGGGCGAGCTGCACAAGGGAAAAGGTGTGACCTTCGCATTTGGAACTACAAACAGAATCACGTTAAAATGCGTGGCAAATTACGAGGTATCGGAATGGTATTTCAGGATTTCGTGGAAGATCAGGTGTTTTCTCCGACTCTCATCGCGGTCGCGCTCCGGACGACGAAGACCGAAATCGCGGGTACGTTGGGTCTCGGAAAGGACGCCTTCTCCCGTAGATCGCGGATCCGCGCACGAAAAACCCAGGTTCGTTTGCGGCAGATGCTGGAGATTCTGAACCGGGTCGAGGCGGAGACCGGCTCGGCTCTCGCCGCCTATGCCTGGTTCCGCGGCGAACCGCTGCCGGGCTTCGCCGGCGCCACTCCGGACCTGCTCCTGCGGGAAGGCAAGGCCGACCATGTCCATGCCTACCTGGACCGGATCATGGCGGGTGGGTATGCCTGATTCCATCCTCTGACAATGCGATTCCGAGGAGTGGTCTATCGGGCGCATAACCCCCAATGGTCCTGGACGCCACTCTCCGGCGAAGGCGCACGCCGCCACGGCGGACGGTTCAACCGGCGCGGCGTTCCCGCGCTCTATACTTCGCTTTCGCCACTGACTGCCATACGTGAGTCGCAACCGTTGGGACGGCGCATGCAGCCTCTGACGCTTTGTGCCTACGACGTCGATTTGGATCCGGTGTTCGATTCACTGGATCAGGCCGCAAGGGCCGACCTTCAAATAAGCGGTCACGAGCTCGATTGCCGTTCATGGGAGGCTCAAATGCTCGACGGCTCGGTTCCACCCTCGCAGGCTCTGGCTGATCGCCTGATTTCAGCGGGCATTGTCGGGATGCTGGTCCCAAGCTTCGCCGTGGGAGCCGGTCCCGAGGATCTCAATCTGGTGATCTGGAAATGGGGCTTTCAGCGGCCCTACCGAGTCATCCTCATCGACGATGAACGTCGCCTGTCGACGGGCTCTGGATGAAGAGGGGATGTCGGAGTACGGACCAAATGGGGATAGTAAAGCTGATATACTCACTGCTCGAAGCGTTCGGAACACTATCAGGATGAGTTGGTTTCAGGCAGGGGACTCGTGGTGGCGAGGCGAGGCCGCCAGCGATAGGCCAAACCGATCTGGCGTCGGAGTCTTTTCGGTGCTGACGTTTGTATTGGCGGTCAGCATTTCAAGTGTTCTGGCCGCTCAGGAAGCGCCCCCGCCCGATTTCGAGACCCACATTGGTCCCCTCTTCGAAACCCACTGCCTTTCTTGCCACGGAGTGTCTCAGCCGCAGAGTGATCTGGACCTGACGACCTACGAAAGCACCTTGCAGGGCGGGAAATCCGGTCCCACGCTGGTTCCCGGTTCGCCCTTGGAGAGCTTGCTGCTCGAAAAGCTCCACTCCGGCGCCATGCCGATGGGCGCCGATCGATTGAGCGACGATCAGATCGACCTGGTCCGGCGCTGGATCGAGGACGGAGCGCAGGCCGTTAAATCGGACCCGGAGACGCCTGCCGTCGCAGCCACTGAAGTGGTCGCCGGACCCGAGACTGTGACCACCATCCTCAACGTCAAATGCCTCCTCTGCCACGGCCGCCGAAACCAGGAAGGCGGCCTGGACCTGCAGACTCGAGCCAGTCTGATCCAGGGAGGCGTCTCGGGGCCGGCGGTCGTACCCGGAAAACCGGATGAGAGCCTGCTCATTCGGCGCATCGAAAGCCAGGATATGCCCCCTAAGAAGGACCAGGCCCGGCTCTCGGTTCGCGCCGTGACCTCGTCCGAACTGGAACGCCTGCGGGCCTGGATTGCCGACGGAGCCCCCTACGATGAGCGGAAACCGGTGCCCGTGGTGGCTTCCAAGGACCCTCTGGTCAGCGACGCGGACCGCGAATTCTGGTCATTCCGTACGCCGGCTCGGCCGCGGATCCCGAAGGTCCGGCATCAGGACCGGGTTCGGACTCCCATCGACGCCTTTGTGTTGGAGAAACTGGAACAGGAGAGGCACGCCTTCTCGCCGGACGCTCCGCCGTTGACGCTGATGCGGAGGGCCTACTTCGACGTCACCGGTCTGCCTCCGTCTCCCGAGGCGGTCCAAGCCTACGAAGGCACTCCGGAGGCCTACGAGAAGCTGGTGGACGACCTCCTGGAGTCTTCCCGATACGGCGAGCATTGGGGCCGCCGCTGGCTGGACGCCACCGGCTATTCCGACTCGGAAGGGCAGGTTTCGGCCGACGCGATTCGTCCCAACGCCTGGCGCTACCGCGATTACGTCATTCGCTCCCTCAACGTCGACAAACCGTACGACCGGTTCCTGCTGGAGCAGATCGCCGGCGACGAGCTGTTCGACTACAAGGCCGCGGACGAGCTGACTGCCGAGCAGCGCGAGCTGCTGGTGGCGACGGGGTTCATGCGCATGGGTCCGGACGGGACCTACAGCGTGTCGCAGGCCTTCGTTCCCGAGCGCCTGGAGGTGGTGGCGAGCCAGGTCGAGATCCTTAGTTCCTCGGTGATGGGGATCACCATGGCTTGCGCCCGCTGTCACGATCACAAGTACGATCCCATTCCCCAGCGCGACTACTACCGCTTCAGCGCCATCCTGCGCACGGCTTACGACCCCTACGATTGGCTCTCTCCCAGCGAGACTCCGGTGGGTCCGGAAGCGGATTGGAACGACACCAACATGCGCGTGCTGCCGGGAGCGCTGCCGGAGGAGGTCCGCGAAGTCGAAGAGGCCAATGCCCCCGTGCTGCGTGAGGTCGAAGAGATCGAGCGGGCGTTCGAAGAGAAGGCGAAGGTCCTGCGGGAGAAGCTCCTGAAGGAGAAGAGAGCCGCAATCCCGGAGTTGGTCCGGGAAGAAGTGATAGCGGCGGAACGGACACCGGCTCCGGAACGGACTCCGGTCCAGGAATACCTGGTCGAGCGCTTCCAGGACCAGTTGAGAATCCTCCCGGAGGAACTGGAGAAGCGGTTCCCATCCTTCCAGAAGACGGCCAAGAAGAAACGGGACGCCATTCAGGAGGTCAAGAAGCGTCTCAAGGGAAACCCCAGGCTCCGAGCCCTGTTCGACATGGGCGGCGAGCCCACGGCGGTTCACGTCCTGGGCCGGGGGCAATACCAGAATCCCCTGGAGCCTGTCGGTCCGGGGATCCCATCCGTCCTGGGCGTGGGCCTCAAGCCTTATCGGCTGGAAAAGCCGAAGTGGACGACCGGCACCAGCGGCCGGCGATTGGCGCTGGCCAAATGGCTCGTGCAACCCCGCCACCCGCTCACCGCCCGGGTTCTGGTCAACCGCGTCTGGCAGTACTACTTCGGCTCCGGTCTGGTGAAGACGGTGGGCAACTTCGGCCGGACCGGCTCGCCTCCTTCCCACCCCGAGCTCCTCGACTGGCTGGCCACGGAGTTCGTCCGGAGCGGATGGAGCATGAAGGCGCTGCACCGGATGATCCTGACCTCCACCGTCTATCGCCAGAGTTCCCGGCGCAACCCGGGGATCGACGGTGACCCCGACAACCGTCTGCTCTCCTATTTCCCCATGCGCCGGTTGGACGCCGACGCCGTCCGCGACTCCATCCTGAAGGTTTCCGGGCGGCTGGACCCGACACCGTTCGGCTCTCCCGATCCCATCGAGGAGAAGGCGGATGGAGAAGTGGTGGCCAAGGAGTCGAAGACCGGCTACCGGAGAAGCATCTACCTGATGCAACGGCGCTCGACCCCGGTCACCATGCTGGACACGTTCGACGCGCCCCAGTTGCGGCCCAACTGCCTGGTGCGGAGCCGATCCACCGTCTCCTCTCAAGCCCTTCAACTGATGAACAGCGAGACGGTCCGGGCCAGTTCCCGCTTCATGGCGGGACGGGTGATCGACGCCGTCGGGCGAGATCCCGAGGCACAGGTGGAGAGAGTTTATCTAACCGCTCTGGGCCGTCCACCGTCGGGCAAGGAACTGGACTGGAGCAAATCGACGCTGGCGGAAATGACCGAAGAGTGGAAACGGAATCTGGACCAGGACCGGTCGCCCGAGCCTCGGCAGGGCAGGGCGCAATGGCTGGCGCTGGGCACCTTCTGCCATACCCTGTTCAACACCGCAGAATTCCTCTATATCGATTGAGGAGCCTGAAGATGGATCACCTGAACCGCATGAGTCACCGGATCCCGAAACCGGCCAGCGCACAACTGCCGCGGCGGACCTTCTTCTCCCGAGTCGGCGACGGATTGCACGGCGCCGCGCTGGCCTGCCTTCTGGGGCGCGATCTTCTGGGCGCCAAACCCGATCCGAACGGAGCCCGGGACCGGGTCTACGACCTGCAGCCCCGCCAGCCCCACTTCGAACCCAAGGCGACCTCCGTCATCCAATTCTTCATGAACGGGGGACCCAGCCAGGTGGACCTGTTCGATCCCAAGCCCGCCTTGGAGCGTTACGCGGGCAAACCACCCGGACGGGACCTGGCCAGCACCATCGAGTTCGTCAACGAGGCGGGCGGTTTCATGCCCTCCCCTTTCAAGTTCAAGCAGTACGGTCAGTCCGGCCTCCAACTGTCCAACATGATGCCGCACCTGGCCGAGCGGGTGGATGACATCGCGGTGATCCGCTCCATGTTCACCACCCATTTCAACCACGAGCCGTCCATCTTCCTGATGCAGAGCGGACGGCCCTTCTCCAACCGGCCCAGCCTGGGATCCTGGGTCGTGTACGGGCTGGGCAGCGAGAACCAGAACCTGCCGGCATACGTGGTCCTGGACGATCCCAAGGGTTTGCCCATCAACCACATCCAGAACTGGCACTCGGGCTGGCTCCCGCCGGTGTACCAGGGCACTCGTGTCCGCGCGAAGGGCACGCCGATCCTGAACCTGAAGGCGAAGAACGAGTACCCCGACCCAGTGCTGGATCTGGCCCGTACCTTGCAGGGACGCCTGGACCGGCACCATCGGGATCAGCGCCCAGGGCAGTCGGAACTTCAGGCGCGCATCACCAACTACGAACTGGCGGCCCGGATGCAGTTGGCGGCCAGCGATGCCCTGGACCTCTCCCAGGAGAAAGCCGCGACGCGGGAGATGTACGGTATCGGCCAGGAAGAGACCGACTCGTACGGGCGGCGTTGCCTGATGGCCCGGCGCCTGGTGGAACGGGGCGTCCGATTGGTCCAGTTGTATATCGAGGGTCAGATCTGGGACACCCACCAGAACCTGGAGCAGATGCTCGGGTATGCCTGCGGCAAGACCGACAAACCGGTGGCCGCCCTGATGGAGGACCTGAAGCAGCGGGGCCTGCTCGACTCGACGCTTCTGGTCTGGGGCGGGGAATTCGGCCGGCTGCCCCTTTCCCAGAGCAGACAGGGGAACCTGGCGGGCCGCGACCACGGACCTGCCGGATTCTCGGTCTGGCTGGCCGGAGGCGGAGTCAAGGGCGGGACCGTCTACGGCTCCACCGACGAGATCGGCTTCCGGGCGGTGGAGAACCGGGTCAGCGTCCACGATCTGCATGCCACCATCCTGCAACTGCTCGGATTGGACCACCGGGAGCTGGTCATGGTCCGCGAGGGCCGCAGCGAACGCCTCACCGACGAGTTCCCGGCCCGGGTGGTGAAGGAGATCCTGGCGTAGACATCCGTTGCCGACCGTCCCATTGTGTGCCGGTGGCAATCGCACAGACGACGCGCGTCGCGACTGGGGACGGTCACGGACGATGCGGCGTCCAGCCGTCCACCATCCGCGGATTTTCGCGCCGCGGCTTGAAGAAGCCGCTCCTCAAACCGTCGATATGCTCAAGCAGGTCAAGAGAGACATCCTGCCAGAGAGGATCGAGCACGAACTGCAATCCTTCCCGCCTTGCAAGTATCGCCGCCGGGACGAAATCCGAATCGCCGGAAACCAGAACGATGACGTCGGCCTGGCGTTTCAGAGTGATGGACGCGATGTCGAGCCCGATTCGCATATCGACTCCCTTTTGCCGTAGCGCTGGCGAGAAGTCGTCATCCGTGAGGTCCCCGACCCCAATGCGGCCAGTCAGAAGCCGTTTCTGCGGCATTGCCTTCAGAATCCAGGATCGGTTGTAGTCCTTGCGAACCTCCCCCAACCGGACAGCAAGATTCGGATAGCCGCGCAGGATCTGGAAGAGTCTCTCTCGAAAGAGCGCTTGGCGGGTTCTCGCGTAGTCAATGGCGCGATTGGCGACGGGCGAATGCGCCTTTCGGTTGTACGGTCGAGCGTCGTAGTAGAAGGTTCGGTAGAGGAGTTGAAGTGGATTCGAAACTCGGTGAACCTCGTTCAACTGATTCAGGTGGCCTCGAACCAGTTGGTGCACCGATTGACCGACCGTCTCGGGATCGGTCGCATCGACGTCCGGTCTCACGCGAGGCAGACGTTTCAGGAAGTATCCGCCGTCAATCAGGATTGCTGTCTTGATCACTCTTGGGTGTTCCTGGCGGGCGCAAAAAAAGCCCCAAGGGATCGGCCTCGCTCATGATCACCAATCCTGAGTCCAGGATGGGAGCGCGGCTTACTGCCATGGGGCGAGTACCGAAAGCATAGTTGATTCTCGTTTGAAGTTCAAACGCTGGCGTCTGGATTTCCACGTATGGGGAACCTTTGGGCCGCAAGGTTCTCTCTATCTGAGTCAGCTCCGTTTTTGCGGAAACTCCTGTCAGTCCATGCCTTCGAATCACACCGAATGAGCGTAGAATATTCAATAGACTACTGTAAATTCGAGTAGGAGACGATGATGGAACTCCATGCTTACGCCCACCCGGCAGAATTGTCTGAGAGCGAAACCACTCGCGTCGCGAGACTCTTGGCTATTGACGGACCGGAACCGGTGAGTGACGTGCAGCTTGCGCGGCATGTCGCCGACGGACTGCTCCCGCAGGCGGCCGTAACGCTATCGGAGGTCCTATCCGGAAACCGCGTCGTGGGACCCGTCATCCCCGAGGCGACCTTCCGGCAGGTGCGAGAGGCTGGGAAAGGCGAGAAGGGGACAGTCACGTTCTCGTGGTCTGCTTGCTCCGGAATGTTGGTTGAAGGAATTGCCCACATGGTGGCATTCCGGCAAACGCTTCGTGTCTAATCCGAGCACTTCGTGTAGTAGTCTGTGCGACCGGGAAAGGGATCTCAAGCTACGGCCTTGAAGTGTTCATATCGTAAGGCAAGACGGTCTCGGTCCGGTCGATCCTGGTTCCTTTTCGGCAGGAAAATGGTTCCCCCGTCAAGTCCCTTTAGAGCCTCCAGGACTGGTCCATCTTTCAGGTCAAGCAGTCGGTCAGAGACATGCAACCGGTAATCCGGATCGATACCAATGAGGTGGGCATCGAAGGCGGCATGGTGGATCTTGGACAGTGGAATGCCGTTTGGAATCACCGGTTGTCCCAGGTATTCATCCCTATCCGAAATAATGTGGGCGGCGTCCAATAGCATTGGTTCGGAAAGGCCTGACAACGCGCACCTACTGTTATAGGCGCTGATGACGGCTTCCCTGAACGACACTTGGTGCAGCCTGTGTTTAACGGTTCGCATGGCGTATCGTCGTTCCAGTGTAGTCTCCGGTCGCTCCAGTGATTCTTGTTCGGGTATTCCAAATGACACGCTGGCTTTCAATGCGTCGGGATCCCAACCGGAAATGAATGCGGGCACGATTGCTTGATAGCGGCGGGGGGCGATACCTAGAAAGTAGATTACGGGTATCCCGTTCTCGAACGCTTCCCGGAGCCAGCGATTGTCGGCAGCCTCGGGATTCTGCCCCATAAAGGCGTAGTCGATCGTCTCGTCGCCTTCATATATCTGGCGGTGAACCTGCCGTTGATCGTCGTACCAGACCCTGCCGCCGGGTCTTGGGAAAACGGTCCTTATCGAAAGCAAGAATTGCATTTTCCTCGGCTTGAAAATGCCTCGTTGTGGGTTTACCAACGGGATGCGTTCGTTCTCAAAGATGAACCCGGGCCTCAACTCTTTGGCGGTCAGTTGGCCGTGCACTTCGTGCAGGTTTCGAACATGTTCAAAGGCCGCTACGCGGATCGCCGTGTCACGATCACTATCGGCCATAGTGATCCTGCTCATCCTCTGAAACAGTGGTCGTTGTGCCATGCCAACGCGTGGGAGGCAGGGCGTAGTTCCGGCTTCCGCGGGACGGCAATCCTTTGGCCGTGCAGTGCGTAGTAATCCCTGCCGTTTTCGAATTCTTCCCGAATGCGGCGGCTAACTTCGAAGTGGAAATCAGTTGATACGGTGACGTAGCCCGCGTCAAACAATCTGTGAATGTCGCTGCGCAGCAAGAGCCCGTTTGGTGGCACATGGTCACCTCCATCCCCATAAGGACGGATATGGGCGGCATCAAGAGCTGGCAACGTACGTTCCCGAGTCACGGCGCAACGGCGCCGATAAATGTCAGTCACCAACACGCGAAATGCGCCTTGGCCGAGCCGGGGCTGAATGATCTGGGGGTTGCCGTATCGTGAGCTTTGCTCTGCTATTTGCAGCTCCACATGCCCGAACCGTCGCTGGTTGATCGCATTCCAGAGATTGAGACCCTCATTGTCGTCCGTGTTGTAGGTCTTCAACGAAACAATGTTTGGGGACCAGCTTTTCGGGACTGGAATCCAGTCAGGCTCATCGAAGAAGAAGGGTTGGGTCAGGATCCGGCAACCAATGTCAAAATCACCACGATCCAGGGTCCCCGTTTTTCGATATTTGGCAATCCGTTTCCTCATTTCGCCGGCGGAATGCGCACCATTTGCTTCACCGAATGCTTCCCACGCTAGTGAACAGGGTAGTGTACTGGCACAAGCGAAGATTCCCCCGCCGATAATAAAGTTCCTGGGGGCATGCAACTTGAAAAGGAACAACTCGCCCTGTTGAAGTGCACGAAAACTCTTTGGTGAGGGAGACCAGAAATTGACCTCGTTCAGTTCGGGCTTGCGCCGGAGTATCTCAAACCAGGCGTCATCAGTAACAGCGACTACAAGTTTGATTCCCATCAAGAGATGTCGTTGTCCAAAAACATAGTCACAGGCAGGTTGTGGCGAAGTTCTTATAACACTTTATGGCATATACGAATGCGTCCGCAACTGATCACCTGATTTCGAAACCGGACCCGAAAGACTGGGTCAATGAGTCAGGTTAGATCTCCCCGATTACCGAGAGCCGGCGACCAGCAACGGATGGTCCAGCGTATCCCCATTGGCCTGGAAGCCGTTCCCGTCCGTATCCACGTAGATGGGATTGGTGTACGCCACCGGGTGCATCTTGGACTCGGAACTCCGGCCCCACCCCTTCTCCAGGTTGGAGTCTTCTCCGGTTGCCACCACGATCAGGTGGGCGTCCCGTTCCAATTCCACGCGGATCTCTTCCTCGAAGTTCACGACTCCATCGCGAAACATCCCGGGATGAGACTTGCGGGTGTAGTTGTACCGGGGGTCCTGGCGGCTGTTGACCATCACTTGCACCCGGTCGATGTCGAGCCAGTCGGGCGTCTGGACCTTGACCTTCAGGACCACCGACCCTTGTGAGATCACGCTGGACCCGATGGGCATCCCATCCCCCGTCTCCACGTGCAGGAACGGTCCATTGGTGATCATCATCCGTCCCGCCTTGGAGTTGGCGATGACCTCCGCCGGATCGATCTTGCCCGGATCGTCGGTGGAGCTGGGCACGTAGGTCCTCCAACCTCCCACACCGTTGCCGCCGAAGGTCCGGTGGGCGTCGCTCACGGCGACGCACCACAGGTGCCGTCCCTGGTTCAGGAGTTGGAGCCAGCCGAAGGTCCGGTTTTCCCGTTGGGCGGTCCCGCGCCGGTTCTGGACCGGATAGGTCGGATTCGGGTTCAGGATCTCGGCGCTCCAGACCTCGGCCGCGTCGATGAGCTCTTCGAAACCCGTGAATCCGCCGTCGCCCCTCCCGTCGCGATCCCGATCGTTGAAGACGTAACCCACTGTCGGGTGATTGGCCTGGACCCAGCGGTCGGGTCCGCCGCCGAAGATATTGCGCAGGACGATGGCGTTGAGGCGGGGGTCATACTGCCAGGCCGGAGCGCCGCCGTCCTGGGTGAACGGCGAGTACTTGAGGGGGAAGGCGTTGAAGTGCTGGCCCTGTCCCGTGAGTTCGATGCCGGGCACGGTTCGCAGCAGATCGCCCAGACCCAACTCGTCGATGTAGGGTTGCCAGTCGTAGATGCGGTTGTGCTCCGTGGTCGGGATGAACTCCAGTTGCTCGGAGGCGAAGTTGATGATCCGGTCGTAGGTGTTGCAGTGGTTGTCGCCGCTGGGGGAGGAGTGGGCGTGGTAGTCGGTGCTGATCCAGCCGGAGGTGTCCACGGACCGCTCGAGTGTCGCCTCCACCGCCACGGTCTTTCCTGCGGGGACGGCAACACGGCGTTCCACCAGGTTGAATTCGGGACCCCGCGTGATCCGGAGCAGGTAGTTGCCCGGAGGAACCTGCTGCGTGAACGCCCCGTCGTGGCTGTGATACTGGTGGTCGCAGCCGTGGGCCCGATAGTCCGTGCCGAAATTCGGCGTCTCCGTCCCGTCGACGCCCAGGAACTGGACCTTGCCCGGGGACGGATTTCCGTGGGAATCCCGGATCCGGAAGCGGATGGCCGAGGCTGTCGGGAGTGACAGATCCAGATTCGCGGTCGTTCCCGCGGACACCTGGAGATTCAAGTCCTGGTCGGGCCGTCCCAGGTCGGTGAACCGGATCGTATAGGCTCCGGCCGGCAGCGGGAACGAGAACCGCCCCTCGCCGTCCGGATAAAGCGGGAGTTCGGTCCCGTCGAGGTTGAACAACAGGGACGATCGAACTGCCGGGCTCCCGCCCTGGTCCAAGGCGCTTCCGGCCACCGTCCCGGTCGAATGCAACACGGCCGCGACTTGGCCGTAGGCGGCCACGGGGCTGTCCGCCACGGCCAGTGCGATCCCGAACGTTCTCTTTTCTCCAGGCGCCAACTCGACCTCTGCCTCCAATTCGGACAGGCCTTCCCTTTCCAGGGGCGCCCAGGCGTAGGATCGTTTGTCGAACGGATCGATGCTGTCGGCGACTCGAATCGCGCCGGTTTCCCAGGTCTTCGAAAACTGAGCCAGACGCTCGTATGCCGGGGGCGATTTCCAAACCGGTTGCGGCTGGATCTTCCGGGCCTCGCCGGAATGGTTGTGAAACGTGGAGAGGATCTCGACATGCTGCCACTCCGGCTCCAACCGGTAGACGTGGCGCTGGTGGAGTCCGTCCCCACTGGCGGCCGTGCGGACGGTTTCGATTTCGGCGGCGCCGCCGCTGCCGTCACTCACGATCCGGACGTAGCTGACGGGACCCGACAGGTGTCCGGGCCGGAACGAGGTGATCTGATCGTTGCCGGCGCCGGCCAGATCCAGGTCGAACAGGGTCCCGGGAATGATCTGGTTCCGGTCATGCATCATGTTGGCCCGGCGTTCAGGCAGGTTCCCCCCAATGAGGGCGTGGATGCGATCGTTTCGAAGCACGAAGTCCCCGATGATGCCGTCGGCCTCCTTGCCGCCCGGAAGGAGATCCGTATTGTGCCGTCCGATTTCGACGGCTTCGGCTCCTCCTTTCTGGGCGACGAGAGTGACTGCCAGCCACACGGCCATGCCGGCAAAGAAGAACAGCGGAATTCGGGGAAGACGTGAAAAGGCTGAGGATTTCGTATACATGCCGCTCATTATCCGGCGTTTGGAGTGAGAATCAAGTAAAGAGGGGCTCAAGTTGTTAAGAATCTTGCATTTGTGTTCATTACAGAAGGGGATGCGCCGGTGTGGTAGCCTGGAGCGGTCCTGGATATGCCTGCATTTCGTCTTGATTCCCCGATGAAGCGCCGGAGTTTTCTGAGAAGGGCGATGGCCGGGTGTTTCCTGGCGCCTGGGCTCCCGGTTCTCGCCGAGTCCCCAGTGAATTTGTCCCGTGAACACGCCAAGGCGGTCCACCGCAAGCGCCGGATCGTCATGATGCAGGACGCCTACGGCGATGGCCACGGAGGGACTCCGCTGGGAGGCGATTTCGCCTCCTGGCTCCGCTACCGGTTTTCCTATCTCGACGAACTGGAGACTCAGATCGACGCCATCTGGTGGGACATGGCGGCTCTGGCCGTCTATCCCAACCAGGGTTTCCCGGCGGACGTCCAGGCGCGTTACGATGCTTGGTTCGCCGCGGGGAACGATCCGCTGAAGGCGCTGGTGGAGGGGACTCACAACCGGGGTTTGGAGGCCTTCTTCAACCACCGGATCAGCGAGGTCGAGCTGGACGGCAAGACGTTCCGTCTCAAGAGCGAAAATCCCGACTGGGTGATCTCCACCTGGTGGCCCCACGGCATGTGGAATCTGGCGGCGCCGGGACTACAGGACTTCAAGCTTCGAAATCTCCGCTATCTGGCGGAGAACTACGATTTCGACGGCCTCCAGATCGATTTCGCCCGGCACACGCCCGTCCTTCCTCCCGGCCGGCAATGGGAATTGCGGCGGCACGTCACCCGATTCATCCGCCGGGTCCGGCTCATGCTCCTGGAAGTCGCAAAAAAGCGGCGCCGTCCCTTCCTGCTGGCCGTGAGAGTGCCCAAGAGCGTCGATGGCGCCAAGCAGGATGGCCTCGACCTCGAGTCGTGGGCTCGGGAACGCCTGGTGGACATCTTCACCATCGGCACCCGCTCCCTGGAGGTGGACGTGGCCTCCTTCCTGGCCATCGCCCGGAGCCGCGACATCAAGGTCCAGCCCTGCTGGGACGACCACCACGCTTCGGACGCCTACCAGTGGCAACCCATCGAGTTCCTGCGGGGCGTGTACAGCAACTGGTGGCGGCAAGGCGCCGACAGCGTGGTGACTTGGAACTGGAGCAACGCGACGCAGGACACTTGCGAGAAAATGGGCATCAATCCGGGCCCCGGCTCCCACGACGAGGGGTACCAGGAGCTGGGAAGTCTGGAGAGCATGCGCCTGCGCGACAAGATCTTCGCCCTGGACCGGCGCGGCGCCTTTCCTTGGGCGGAAGGGTTCTTCAATCTCAACGCTGACGCCCGGTTGCCGCTCCGCCTGACGGCGGGAACGGAACCGGTCCGGCTGGACCTCAGGATCGAAGAGCCGGTGGCGGCCGCGTCCGATCGCGTCGCCTCACTCAAGCTCCGGATCGTTCTCTTCGGCGCCGGAACGGGGACCGATGTCCGCGCCCGCTTCAACGGCAGCGCCCTGACTCCGGTCCTCAGGGACACCGACTGGAAGGATTATCAGATCTTTTCACCGCATCCCCAACCCAATTCGGGGAAGGCGGCAAGACTACGCGTCGACCCGAAACAGAGACTGCTCAAGATCGAGTACGGTCTTGATCCCAAGGTTTGCCGTGTCGGCCTCAACACCGCCGAGTTGGCCCTTGCCACCGCAGGGCCCGGAGACGGCGTCAAATTGGAGAAAGTGGAAGTCCACGTCAGTTACTCATGAAAATCACGATTGCCACCTGCCAGTTTCCCATCACCAGCGACATCCGGCGCAACCTGGGCTACGTCAAGAGGCAAATGAAGTCGGCCCGAGACAAGGGAGCCGACCTGGCCCATTTCTCCGAGTGCTGCCTCGGCGGTTACGCCGGCGTCGATCTACCGTCGCTGGAGGGCTACGACTGGGATCTGCTCCAGCGCTCGGCCCGGGAGGTGACCGAGTTGGCCCGGGAACTGGGTCTATGGGTGATTCTGGGGTCCAACCACAAGCTGAGCGGCGACCACAGGCCCCACAACAGCCTTTACCTCATCGATCCTCAAGGGAAGGTCGTGGACCGATATGACAAACGGTTCTGCACCGGCTCCAGAGCCCGGGTCGAGGACGACCTGAGCCACTACAGTCCGGGTAACCAATTCGTCGTCTTCCAAGTCAAAGGCGTCCGTTGCGGTCTCCAGATCTGCCACGACTTCCGCTATCCGGAACTCTACCGGGAATACAAGCGGCGGGACGTCCAGTTGATGTTCCACTCCTACCACAACGGGGGAATGACTCCAGAGAAGAAGCGGGAATACAAGGATGTCTGGGGGGTGCTGGTGCGCGCCACGATGCAGACCTACGCCGCCAGCAATTTCATGTGGATCAGCGTCAACAATACGGCTCGCCGGGAGAGCAGCGGTTCCAGCTTCGTCGTTCAACCGGACGGCCTGATCGCGGGACGGCTTCCTTTGCACCGGGCCGGCGTGCTGGTAACGACCATCGACGCCGAGGCGCCCTTTTACGACGCCTCCAAGGAATGGCGTTCGCGGGCCATGCTCGGGGTGCTCCACAGCGGCTCGCCGGTGGAGGACCCCCGTTCCGACGATCGGACCTGCCTATAACAGGCTGTAGAGATGTTCGGCAAGATTACCCCGCCGCCTTATTGATCTTCGGGTATTGCCACAGAATCACGGGGATCATTTCTTTGGAAGAGTACACATCGTTCTCAGAGGCAGTCCGATGGGTCAAGACAATCAAATCAGGCGCCACGTCCATCATGATGTCTTCAAATTCATCCAGGTCAGACGCCTCGATATGGAAACCTTCGATGTCGCTTTGGGAATAGAAAACCTCTGCTTCGGAATCCCAAACTGCGCTAACTTTAAAGAACCGCTTCATATTGTCTTCTCGTCGTTGCCGGATTTGTGTTTTAGTCGGAACTTCACTGCCCCTCAAGCCATAGTTCGTTCGATCAAATCGTTGAAGTAGAGTCGTTTACGGCTTCGCAGGGGGAGTTCCCATCTGGATATGTGTTTCCATGTATTAGACGTGTCATATGATCCTGATACTATCCTTATTAAATGGTTTCTGTGTTTTATGATGTTTCCATGTAAGGGGCCTCTCCACCATGTCCTATCACGTCGACGTTATCCCCAACCGTTCCAGCCCTCCCGCCATCCTCTTCCGTGAAGCCAAACGCGAGGGCAAGCGCATCCGTCGCACCACCCTCGCCAACCTCTCCAAACTCCCCCCGGAGATCGTCGACGGCATCCGCGCCCTGCTCAAGGGCGGGCAAGTCTATCGCCCTCTGGGCGAGTCCCTCGCCATTCGCCGCGCCCTGCCCCATGGCCATGTCGCTGCCCTTCTCGGCCTCGCCCGCCGTCTCGGTCTCCACCGCATCCTGCACCGCAACCGCAGCCGCAACCGCGACCTCGCGCTGGCCGCCATCGTCGCCCGCGTGCTCCAACCTCTCTCCAAGCTCGCCACCGCCCGGGGACTGTCCCCCTCGACCGCCACCAGCAGTCTCGGCCCCCTCCTGGACCTCGGTCCGGTCCACGGCAACGAGATGCTGGCGATGCTCGACTGGTTGCTGGGTCGCCAGATCTGGATCGAGAAGAGCCTGGCCAGACGGCACCTGGAGGGCCGAACCCTTTTGCTTTACGACGTTTCCTCCAGTTACCTCGAGGGGCACAGCTCTCCCCTGGCCGCGTTCGGCCACAACCGGGACGGCAAGAAGGGCAAGCCGCAGATCGTCTTCGGCCTGCTTTGTGCCGGGGACGGTTGTCCGCTGGCGGTGGACGTGTTCCCGGGCAACACGGCGGATCCCACCACGGTGGCGACGCAGGTGAAAAAGATCCAGGAGCGCTTCGGCATCGAATCCATCGCGCTGGTCGGGGACCGCGGCATGCTCACCACGGCGCGGCTCAAGCAAGACCTCTCGCCGGCCGGACTGGCCTGGGTCTCGGCCTTGAGAACGGATGGGATCCGCAAGTTGCTGCGGCCGTCAAAATCGGGCGGAGACGGGGAGGCGCCAGCTCCGTTGCGGCCGGGCGAGTTGGTTCCCGACCGGGTCGCGGAGATCCTGAGTCCGGACTTTCCCGGCGAGCGCCTGCTAGTCTGCCTCAATCCCCGCTTGCGG
Organism: Acidobacteriota bacterium; assembly: GCA_965231825.1. GTDB lineage: Bacteria > Acidobacteriota > UBA6911 > RPQK01 > JAJDTT01 > JAJDTT01. The sequence goes on from OZ246889.1 coordinate 3,467,067, forward strand.
CAGGAGCGGGCCCGCAAGCGCCAGGAATTGCTGCGGGATACGGAGAAAATCCTGCAGACCATTGCCGACGCCGTACGCTCCCCGAGATCCCGGCTCCGGGGCCAGCAGGCGATCAACCGCCGGGTGGGGCGGGACGTCTCCCGCAAGAAGGTGGAAAAACATTTCGTAATCGAGGTGACCGACGACGACATCCGATGGTCCAGACGCCAGGAGAAGATCGACGCGGAGGCGCAGTTGGACGGCATCTACGTCATTCGGACCAGCCTGGAGGCCTCCGCCCTCTCAGCCGGGGAGGCGGTGGAGGCGTACAAGTCTCTGGCCCAGGTCGAACAGGCGTTTCGTTCGCTCAAGACGACGCAGCTCGCGCTACGTCCGGTCTACGTCTACAGCGAAGACCATGTGCGCGGGCATGTCTTTCTGTGTGTCCTGGCTTATTACCTGGAATGGCATCTGCGGCGGTGCTTGGCGCCGCTGCTGTTCCAGGAGGAGGATCGGGCGGGAGCGCGAGCGTTGCGCAAGTCCCCGGTTCAAAAGGCGCAGGTCTCTGCGCGCACGAAGGCCAAGGCCGCGCGCAAGCGAACGGCGGAGGGGCTCCCGGTCCATAACCTCCAGACGTTGCTGGCGGATCTCGCGACCCTCACCCTCAACCAGGTGACCCTGCCGGACGCTCCGGATCACCCGTTCCCGATGTTCGCCAAGCCAACGCCGCTGCAGCAGAAGGCTTTCGACCTGATCGGCGTGGATCCGACTCGATTTGTTGCCAGTAATTTGGCAGGTTGATTTCGTCTATCTCCCCGATTTAGAAAGGGTTAGGAGAATATCTCCAGTGAAGTTCCGTTTAGTCTCACCCGTAGCGAATCCAGACTCTCAATTCCTCCAGCGTCAGCAACTCGGACGGGACGCCGGACTCGGGAGGTTGAACCGTTACCAGGAAGGAATTCTCGCCGTAACGCAGGTCGCGGGTCTCCCAACCGGACCAGCCCTGCCGGTCGTCTCCGATGGGCCGGGAACGAGGCTGACCCTCTCCGTTGACCCGCCAGGTGACCCGGTCGTCCGCGCCGGGGTTGGCCCATCGCGTTTCGACCCGGATGCTGGTGGCCCGTTCCGGCCGGTCGGCGATCTTCAACTTCAGGTCGAACCGGGCGGCACCTGCCTGGGTAGCGAAGGAGAGGGGCAGTTGCCCCGGCCAGAGACTCTCGTTCATGTACCCGACCCGCTTCCGGTCCAAGTCGATCTGGTACATCTTGTCCAGGTCCGCAAGCGTCTCCGGTTCTCCGATCTCATGGAGAGAGTCGAATCTGGCAGGGTCCAGGAAGTTGAAGGCGTGCAGGCCGTCCACCCCTTCGTCCCAGAGCCTGTAGGCGGCCCCCCGGATCGCCTCCACGTGATCGAAGACGAACTTCCAACTCAGGCCGCCGTAGACCGGAATGCCATGGTCCCGACCCATCCGGATCCATTCCCCCACCGGAAAGGAGTAGGGGAGGGAACCGAAACCGGCGATCAGGAAGTCCACCCAGCCGCGGGAGACCCACTCCTCCACGTCCAGTCCCACCGAGAGGGCCAGATCGGGTGAGTCCGGGACTCTCATGGAAAGGAGAATGGGCCGTCCCCTTTGTTTTCCGCGCTGCTCCAGGACCTGGTGGATGCGTTGCATGAGGTCGGTCATTACCGGCAGGTGGCGTCTTTCCTGTCCATAGCGGAAGAGCAGGGGATGCCGGCACCAGTCTAGCTCGATGCCCTCCAGGTCGTAGCGGCGGCAGGCTTCCCGGACCACGCCCAGGAAATAGTCCCTCACCTCGGGGCGGGCGTAGTCGAACGCGGGCCAGGAGAAGGAGATGGGTCCGAGGGAACTGTTGCGAAAGCGGTCGATGGTGCGCTTGCCGCCGTTGCCCCAGTATTCCAGGAGAGCGTCGTGAGGGTGGTCCGGGGACTCTCCCTTGATCCAGGGCATGAATGTCTCCTGGAACCGCTCGGGAGTGATTCGGGACTGGAGGAGATGGGGATTCTCCAGTTTGAGGGGCGTCCAATACTGGATCCCCGAGTAGACGGCGCAGTGGACGTCGTTCATGCGAATGGAGAAGTAGAACTCCATTTTGTTGTCGTGGGCGAACTGCACGGCAGGCTGGACCGGGTCGGGACCCAGTGCCCGGATGTTCTTCCGGGGCAGTTCCCAATGGGGAATGGTGGCCAGGCCACAGTGGGCCAGTCCGTTGACGTGGGTCCCCTTGAGATGGTTCATGCGCAGGGCGAGATACTCATCGACGTTATCGAACCGTTTCGGCCAGTGGGGCCGTCGGCCCAGGTCCTGCGCGATCCCCGCCAGGTCGTCGGCGTCGTTGTTCCAGATGACGCGTTTCTTCGGGCTGCTCCCTTCAGATCGCTCTGTAGACGGGGCGCAGCCGGTTCCGGCGAGGGAAGGGAGCAGCGTCGTAGCGGTGGCGGCGGCCGCCGTGTTTTTTAGGAATCGTCTTCGGTCCTGCATGGTCCCTCCCGGTGGAGGGGCGACTTTCCAGTCGCACCCTACTTCTTTCGCCTTATGGTCACATGGGAGGAGTCGGCGCCTGAAAGACGCCGCTCCAGCCGCCGCTCCAGCCGCCGCTCCAGAATCACTCGCTGATGCAATAGAGTGCGTCCTGGCTGCGGAGGAAGAGTTGGTTGTCCACGATCACCGGCGACGAGATGAAGAAGTGGTCCGGCATGGAGTTGACCGCCACGACTTCGTATTCCTCACCCATTTTGAGAACGATGACGTCACCCTGCTCGCTGGCCAGGTAGAGCCGGCCCCCGGAACCCAACGGAGAGGCTTTGAACTGGTAGGGGTTGGGGAGGCGTTGCTGGTGGTAGAAGGGCTTGCCGGTCCCGGCGTCGAAGCAACTGATCAGTCCGCGGTCGGTCAGGACGTAGAGCTTCCCTTCGTAATAGACGGGGGAGGCCGTGTAGGCGTTGCCCCGCTGATTGGTCCAGAGGACCGCGTCCGTGTCAGTCAGGTCGCCCTTCCGGTCCAGGCGAATGGCCAGCATGTTCGGGCTCCGGTGTCCCGTCATTACGATCACCGTATCCTGGTGACGAACCGGCATGGGAACCGGGTTCGTCCCCAGCCCGCCGCATTCCCAGATCAGGTCGCCGTTGGTGATGTCGTAGCTGCGGACCTTGTTGTCACCCGTGACGATGACCTGGGTCGCACCCGCGTGCTCCGTGACCAGGGGAGTGGTCCAGGTGCTCCGCTCGTCCCGGTCGCGGCGCCACAGCTCTTTTCCCGTATTTTTGTCCAGAGCCAGGATGAAGGACTGGCCCTCATGGTCGAAGTTGAGGATCAGGGTATCGCCATGAAGGACCGGCGCCGCACCCTCTCCGAAACTGTTGCGCATTCTCATCTGCACGCCGAAGTTCTTTTTCCAGGCCAGGTTACCGTCCAGGTCGTAGACATAGAGGCCCCGGGAGCCGAAGAAGGCGTAGACGTGACGGCCGTCGGTGACGGCCGAGTTGGAGGCGAAGCTGCCGTACCGGCGGTGGTAACCCTCATGGGGCGTCTCGACCGTGGCGGTTTTGCTCCACAAGGTCTTTCCCGAGTTCTTGTCCAGGCACATGACCTGGAACTTGTGCTCGACCAGCGTCGAGGCCATCCGGCGCCGCATTTCCCCCCGGACGCGCCGCCGCCGCTCCCCGTCGGGCCGGCCCTCGCCTCTTTCCGCCCGCGGCCGCCGGGGCGGCCGGGTCAATTGGCGCCTGGGGGCTTCAGGAATGGGAGACGTCGGGATGGCGGTGGTGAGGTAGATCCTGTCTTCCCAGATGATGGGAGTGGAGTGCCCCTTTCCGGGGATGGGAGCCTTCCACCTGACGTTCTCGGTCGTGCTCCAGCGCACCGGCGCTCCGGTGCGGGCCAGGCCCGTATTGTCCGGACCGCGCCAGTTGGGCCATTGCTCGTCGAAGTCCGCTGGCGGTGAAGATGCCGTGAGCAGCGCCAATCCCAGGATGCCGGCAAATACCAAAAAGGTTCTGTTCATTGATTATCCCTCCCAGCTTCTAGCGGTTCCAAGAGACCGTGGACATGTTCGGACAATAGCAGCCGCCGGTAAAAGTCTCCACGCCATTCCCGAGGACTTGGCGACCCGCCGATTTCAGGCTGCTACAATAGCGGTCGGCGATTCCAGCGACTGAGGAATGGAAACCAGGAGAACCCGATATGCATCAGATCTGCACCCTGCTCACCGTCATGACTATTTCTCTGGCAACCGCTATTGCCGGTGTCATCGACATCGGTTCCCGGCGGGAACTGTTCGTCGATCGGCACATGGTCCATGAGATCACGGGCGACGCCCGTCTTCAGCTGCATCGGCCCGAGCCTCAGGAAGTGGTCCTGGTGACGGGAGAGCCCTGGGAGGGCAATACCAGCGCCTACTACACCATCTTCCAGGATGGCGACCTTTACCGCATGTACTACCGCGGGTCAGACTGGGATGTGGCGGCCAGGAAAGCCACTCATCCGGAGGTGACCTGTTACGCCGAGAGCCGGGACGGGATCAATTGGACCAAGCCCGACCTGGGGATTGTGGAGTACCAGGGTTCGAAGCAGAACAACATCATCCTGGACGGGATCGGAACCCATTGTTTCGTCGCCTTCAAGGACGGCAACCCCGACGCGCCCCCGGAGGCGCGTTACAAGGGGATCTCACGGGGCCGTCCACTGGGGAAGAAGGGACTCTACGTCTACCAGTCTCCCGACGGAATCCATTGGAAGTTGATCCGGAACGAGCCGGTCATCACCGAAGGGGCGTTCGATTCCCAGAACCTGGCCTTCTGGGACCCCCGGATCGGGAAGTACCGCGAGTACCACCGCATCTTCGTCAACCGGGTTCGCGCCATCATGACCGGCACTTCCGACGACTTCGTCAACTGGACCGACCCCGTGTTGCTGAAATATCCGGGTGCGCCCAACCAGCATCTCTACACCAACGCCATCCGGGCCTATCACCGGGCGCCCCACATCCTCATCGGATTTCCCACCCGCTACCTGCCCGACCAGGGCCAGCGTGTGGAGCCCATCTTCATGGCCAGCCGGGACGGGCTCACATTTCACCGCTGGAACGATCCGGTGATTCCCGAGGATGCCCCGAAGGACCGGGCGGGGAACCGCAGCAACTACATGACCTGGGGTCTCCTGGAACTGCCGGACCGCCCCGGAGAGATGTCGGTCTATGCTTCCGAGGCCTACTACGAAGGACCGGACACCCGTTTGCGGCGCTTCTCCTATCGTGCTGACGGTTTCGTGTCGGCCAGCGGCGGCCCCGGGGGAGGCGATCTGGTCACACAACCTCTCAAATTTTCGGGCAGCCGACTTGAAGTGAATTTCCGGGCCCGGCCGGGCGGTCAGCTTCGAGTGGAGCTACAGGATCAGGAGGGACGTGCGATCCCTGGATATTCCCTGGGTTATTGTCCTCCGCTGACCGGCGATTCAACCCGGATTCTCGTCAATTGGAAGCAGTGTCCCTGCAGTCAGACGGAAACCCCGAACGAGGAAGAGACGATTCAGCCCGACGTGGGATCCCTGTCGGGGCAGACGATCCGGGTCCGCTTCCGCTTGGAGAACGCGGACCTCTACTCCTTCCGCTTCACAGACTGAAAGCGCATCGATGACAGCGGCGGTAGGGCGGCCCTCGCGGCTGCCCTTCGTCCTTTGGGGCTACCGGTCGCTGTGCAGCAGATCGACCAGTTGCAGGAAGAGCCGATCCCGGCGGGACTGCCGCTGTTCGATCCGTTCGGGCGTGTATTCGTAAATCCCCCGTCCGCTCTTGACGCCGTAGCGCCCTTCCTTCACCAGTCGGTCCACGGCGGGCGGCAGGCTCCGGCTTGACGAGATCTCCTTCAACAGGTGGCCGAAGACGTGGCCGGTGATGTCAAGACCGGCGAAGTCCGCGATCTCGAAGGGTCCGGCCGCGGCCAGGCGGAGGCCGATGCTTGAGCTCACCGCCTGGTCGACCTGTTCCGGCGTGGCGACACCCTGTTCCACCAAGTCCCAGATCTCACGGAAGACGGCCGCCTGAATCCGGTTGACCAGGAAGCCCGGGACCTCCTTGTGAAGCCGGATCGCCAGTTTGCCGTTCCGCCGCAGCAGGTCCATTGTCCTCCCGACGGTTTCTTCATTGGTTTCGCGGCCGGGGACCACTTCCACCAGGGGGATGATGTGCGGGGGGTTGAACCAGTGGGTGACCAGCGTCCGCTGAGGGTGCCGGAGGCCCCGGGACATCTCGGTCATGGGAAAGGTGGAGGTGTTGCTGGCCAGGATCGTTTCTGCGGGAACCAGATCCTCCAGTCGTTTGAAGAGGTCTTTCTTGGTCGGGAGATCTTCGCGGACCGCCTCCACGACGAAATCGGCTCCCCGGACGGACGGTTCCAGGCCGGACACGATTTCAATCCGGTCGAGTACGACCTCGGGGTCCGGTCCCGGGGAGAGTCCCAGCCGGGATTTCTGTTCCATGTTGCCGCGGATCCGGTCCTGCAGGGTCTCCCGCGCCTGAGCCGCGGAATCGTAGCAACGGACCCGGTGCCCGGTGGAGGCGAAGATCTGGGCGATCCCGTGCCCCATGGTTCCCAGGCCAAGTACGGCGATTCGTTCCGAAGCCATCAGACTCAACTCGATCCTGCGCTCGACGAGACCGCCGTCTGCCCGGTGATCTGGGCGATGATGTCCAGGCCGACCCTCTCGCTCCAGGCGTCTATGAGCCGCTGGAAGACGGGTCCGCCGGCCTTGCCGTCACCGATGGTCGCTCCATTGATCCGCGTCACCGGGCAGATGCAGTAAGGCGTGGTCAGAAGCAATGCCTCGTCGGCGTTCATCACGTCGTAAACCTGGAAGTCGCGTTGTTCAAAGGGGATGTCCAGCTCTTCGCAGAGTTCGGAGACGGTCAATTGACTCACTCCCTGCAAGGTGTTGCGTGACGAAGGGGCCACCACCGCTCCGTCCTGAACGATGGCGAAGTTGGAACCGCTGGTCTCGGTGACGTTGCCGTCCAGATCCAGCAGCAGGGTGATTCCCCGTGGATCCACCTGTTGGGTCTCCTGGTCCGCCAGCCACTGATGCATTCGGCTGCGATGCTTGATCTTGGAATCGACGCATTGGGGCGGGTAGTGGCGGATCGACGGAGTGACCACATGAGCCCCTTCCGTGAAGAGATGGGTGAAGGCTTCGAAGGGGACGGGAAACGTGTGGATGCAGAGGGTGGGCTCCATTGCCTTGGGCGTTCCTGGCAGTGCCGAGTAGGAGGCGATTTCTCCGGCCGTCATGAAGTGGACCAGCGACAGTTCCCGGTCGGGAGGAAGGAGCCCGGCGTTGTGACGAACCAGTTCCCGGGAAATCTCCTCCATCCGGTCCCGATTGAAGGGAGGCCGGATCCGGGTGTACCGGGCCGAGCGGTAGAACCGGTCGACGTGATCCTCCAGCCGGAAGGGACGGTGGTGGAAGGTCCGCGTCATGTCGGTCACGGTGGCGCCCAGGATGATTCCGGCGTCGTATATGGCGATGGACGCCTGGGAGGCCGGGACCATTCGGTCCTTGAGGAAGACCAGCGGTTCCTGGCCGGCCTTGGAGTTGGGAAGGAGGGAAATTTGGCTTGACATGATTCAGAACTCCGTTCCTACGTAATGTTCCTGGATCTCCTGAATGCGGAGAATCGACGCCGGGTCGAACTCCAGGCTGGCCGCTCGCAGGTTGTCCTCCAATTCGGCGACGTTCATGGCCCCGGGAATGGTGGTTGCGACCTCATTCTGGGAGAGGCAGTAGCCCAGTGCGGCCTGCGCGGGGGAGCAACCCAGTCTTCGGTGGATGAAGTTGAATCGTTCCGAGGCTTCGACGAGTGACAGGTGTCTCTCTCGAGGCCAGGTGGATCGTACGTCCGAGGTGGGATCGAAGACGGTCTCCCGGGTGAAACGGCCGGTCAGATAGCCGAAGAAGAAGGGCTCGCGGCAAACGACTCCCACGTCCAGTTTCCGGAGCCGTGGAAGGATTCGCTCCCGGGCGCTCCAACTCAGCAGATTGAAGCGTAACTGGACCACCTCCACCTCTTCCTCTTCGCAAAGAGGCAGGAAGAAGGACTCGCTCTCGGCGTGGGATGCGGGGAACGAAATCCCGTAGGAGCGAATGATCCCCCGCCTCTTGAGCTCCTTGAGTGCGGCCATGCCCGAAGGATTGTAGAGACCGGTCTCGGGTGAGTGCAGGACGTAGATGTCGATGTAGTCTGTCCCCAGGCGCTCCAGAGAATCCTCGTAGTGAGCCATGATGTAGTCGCCTGAATAGTCGCTGGAATAGCGCTTGTCCTTCAGGAATATCCCCACCTTGGTGGAAACGATGACCTTTTCCCGGCGTTCTTGAATGACCTGTCCCACCAGGCGCTCGGAATGGCCGTCGCCGTACCAGGGAGCCGTGTCCAGGAAGTTGACTCCCTGGTCCAGGGCATGGCGAAGCATCGTCAACGATTCGGTATCGTCCACCCGGCCATACCCGGAGATAGTGCCGTCCCGCTCCATGGGACCTCCGATCCCCCAGCACCCGAGGCCCACGACCGAAACCTCCATCCCGGTCCTGCCCAGCCGTTTGGTCTTCAGACTGCTCATGAACCGTAGTGTAGCAGTCCGAGGCGAAAGTCTCGTCTGACGCCAAAGCCATCCTCGAGGTTCGAAACGGAGGTCTCCAAACGTCCACGCGCCGGAAGGGCCCGAATTGAATCGGTGGGCCGGCCCCAATAAAATGAATACAAGCCGTTCGGGCGGTCGAAGCAGCATGACTGTCGGCGGAAAGGTCGCGATGATGACCCGCACAAACTTTCCCCTCGGCAGCGCTGAGCGCCCACTCCGCGTTGCCATCGTCGGCTCGGGACCCTCCGGTTTCTACACCGCCGACGCTCTCTTCAAGCAAAGGGAGGTGCATCTCCGTATCGACATGTTCGAGCGCATGTCCATGCCGTACGGGTTGGTTCGTTACGGAGTGGCTCCGGACCACCAGAGCATCAAGCGCGTCATCCGCAGCTACGAGAAGACGGCCCGGGACCCGCGTTTCCGATTCTTCGGCAACGTGCAGGTGGGACGCGACCTCCCGGTGAAACAACTGCTCCGGCACTTCGACCAGGTGGTCTACGCTTTCGGTTGCAGTTCGGACCGGAGGTTGGGCATCCCTGGAGAAGACCTTCCGGGCAGCCACACGGCAACCGCGTTTGTGGGTTGGTACAACGGGCATCCCGATCACTGCGGCGACCGGTTCGACCTCTCCGGCCGTCGCGTTGCCGTGGTGGGCGTCGGCAACGTGGCCATGGACGTGACGCGAATTCTGGTCAAGGATCCGGAGGACCTGGCCTCCACCGACATCGCCCATTACGCACTTGAGGCCCTTCGCAAGAGCCGGATCAAGGAAGTCGTGGTCCTGGGACGCCGGGGTCCGGTCCAAGCGAAGTTCACACCCAAGGAGATCCGGGAGATCGGCAGTCTGCCCGGCGTGGATGTGATGGTGAGACCCCATGACCTGGAGTTGGACGAGTACTCTATTTCCGAGGTGCGAAAAAACGGGCCGGCGCGCCGCAACGTCCAGTACCTGATGGAGCGGGCCCGGCTGGGACCCCAAGGGGGGTCGCGCCGCGTCCTCCTGCAGTTTCTTGCTTCGCCCGTAGAGATCCGTGCAACCGGGGGGAGGGTCGGAGCGGTCCGGGTCGAGCGAAATCGTCTTGTGGCCGACGAACAGGGCCGGATTCGGTCCGTGGGGACCGGAGTCAGCGAAATCGTGCCCGTGGATCTGGTGTTCCGGTCCGTGGGCTACCGGGGCGTGCCTTTCCCGGGAATCCCGTTCGATGACCGGAGGGGAGTCATCCCCAGCGCCCAGGGACGTGTCCTGGGCCGGCGCGGAGAGTCGAACGGCACGGGAGAGTACGTTGCGGGTTGGATCAAGCGCGGGCCCACCGGGATCATCGGCACCAACAAGGGAGATTCGGCGGAAACCGTTCGCAGCATGATGGAGGATATCCGCGGCAGGGAGGCTCAACCGGTTTCCGCAGGTGCGGCCAACGGCGTTTCGCGCCTCCTGCTGGACCGGGGAATCCGCCCGATTCAATTCTCCGATTGGGATATCATCGACCGGGAAGAGCAGGAGCGGGGCCGGCAACGAGGCAAGCTGAGGGAGAAGATCACCGATCCGGCGGAGGTGACCTCGTTGTTGGACGACCGGAGCCTCCGTGCTCAAGTGGGCTAGGAGTCTGCGCCGTAGGCTCCTGGATCGCCGGTCCTTGCCACCCGTATTCTCATTCGATTCGGCTTTCCTGTCAGGAAAGGGGAAGACAACATGGGGTCGATTCGCCGGCGCGAGTTCGGTCAGGTTCTGGCTGCGACAGGTTTGGGGCTGGCAGCCGGATCGTCGCGTTCCGAGGCAGTGGTCACGAAGAAACAGCGCATTCCTCTGGGATTCGACAATTATTCGATTCGGGCGTTGGGATGGAAGGCGCCGCGTCTCATCCGGTATGCCGCCTCTCTGAGGCTGGACTCGTGCCTGCTCTCGGACCTTCACGTCTACGACAATCTCGAGGAGTCCTATCTGAAGGAGATTCGGGTTCAGTCGGAGGAGGCGGGCATCCGGCTCCACGTGGGGACGGGGAGCGTCTGTCCGACTTCCTCCAGTTTCAAGACCGAGTTCGGCAGCGCGGAGGAGCATCTGGCGCTCACGATCCGGGTCGCCCGGATCCTGGGTTCGCCGGTGGCCCGTTGTTTCCTGGGATCTCGCCAGGATCGTCTGGGTCCGGATGGGATCGAGCCTCACATGAAGAGGACCGTCCAGGTCTTTCGCAAGCTGAGGAGCCGAGCCGTCGAGGCGGGAGTTCGTATCGCCATCGAGAATCATGCCGGCGACATGCAGGCCCGGGAGACGGTTCGCGTGATCGAGGAGGCGGGGAGTGACTTCGTGGGGGCGACGGTGGATTCGGGAAACGCCACCTGGAGTCTGGAGGACCCGGTCCGGAATCTGGAGATCCTGGGTCCCTACGCGGTTTCCAGCGGCATCCGGGATTCCATGGTCTGGGAGGACGAGGCCGGCGCCCGGGTCCAGTGGGCGGCCATGGGGGACGGCTGCGTCGATCTGAAAGCCTATATGGATCGATTTGCCCAACTCTGTCCCGGTGTCCCCATCCAATTGGAAACCATCTCCGGGGTGCAGAGATCCGTTCCCTATCTGAAGAAAGACTTCTGGAATCCTTATCCGGCCGTCCTGGGCCAGGATTTTGCCGCGTTCGTGGCCCTGGCCAAACGAGGCACGCCATTGCAGGCTTTTGTGGTTCCTGAGGGCGCCGATTCCGTGGACGCGGCTGCCTCGTACCAAAAAGCGGAGTTGGAACGCAGCGTCCGCTATTGCAAGGAGATCCTGGGTCTGGGCTTGAAGTCGTAATCTCAAACCGTCGAGGAGGTGTGAACCGGAAAATGCAGATCACGAAAGTCGATTCCTACATCGTCGAGAATCCTTGGAACCCCTGGTTCTTCGTCCGGGTGGAGACGGATACGGGGGTCGTTGGCGTCGGCGAGGGAATCGGGTACCACTGGTCCCTGGCGGCTCAGGCCTATCTGCGCCAGAACGGGGAGCATCTCTTCCTGGGCCGGGACCCCCACGACATCGAGCAGATGGTCCTGGACACCCGCCAGATGCTGGGGATCGATCGGGGCCTGGGAATGGTGGAGAGGAGCGTTCTCTCCGCCGTGGAGCAGGCCTGCTGGGACATTCTGGGGAAGCACTACGGCGTACCGGTCTACAAGTTGCTGGGCGGCAAGGTGCGGGACCGGATCCGCGTCTACGCCAACGGCTGGTACAACGATTTCGACGTCCGGGACGTCCGCCAATGGGCCGCCAAGGCCAGAAAGCTGGTCGACGAGGGTTACACGGCGCTCAAGTTCGATCCCTTCGGAGCCGCCTACCGGCGTCTCGAACCCTCCGAGTTTCGCTTGGCCGTGGAAATTGTCGCCGCCCTCCGCGAAGCCACGGGGCCCGAAACCGGCCTGATCGTGGAGGCGCACGCCCGGTTTCATCCCGAAGCCGCGATTCAGTTCGGCAAGGCCATGGAACCGTACGACCTGCTCTGGTACGAGGCGCCGACTCTCGGATACCTGGGTCCCGCTCCCCTGAAGGAAGTGGCGTCCCGGGTCAATATTCCCATCGGGACCGACGTGGCCGGAATCAGCGATCTGGTGCAGGCGAGCCAGTACCTGCCTGACCGGGCCGCGGGCGTCTACCAGCCCGACGTGGGCTATTCCTGCGGGATCCTGGAGGTCAAGAAGATGGCGGCATTGGCCGACGCCCTGGGCGTGTTCTTCGCTCCCCACCAGTCCCTGGGGCCCATCTGCATGGCGGCTTCGATTCAGGTCAGCTTCACCGCACCCGCTTTCTTGATCCAAGAGGCGTTCGCCGAGTTCGCCTATCCCTCCTGGACGCGGGACCTGGTCACGGGATCGGCCCCGATCCGGAACGGTTACATCGATTTGCCGGAAAAACCGGGGCTGGGCGTGGAATTGGACGTCTCGGTGGCCCGCCAACACCCCCTCAAGGGAGACCGCGTGATCGACCTCCTGGCCGAAGGCTGGGAGGGACGGTCGGATGTGTTGAAGGAGTAGTGGGAGGGGGGACATTCCTGTCCCCCATTTCCTCCCGCTCATGCCGGAGCGGAGATCGTTTCAAGAGGCTACAGTCGAACCTGGATACAAATGCGAATCAGATTGGATATCCCGGATCATGAACTCAAAGATGCCATTTCGAACCACGGTGACCGGAAGTTATCCGCGGCCGGTCCAGCCGGCGGACACTCTGCGCAAGCCGGAGCTCAGCCGCGAGGAGGCCGACGAGATCATCCGGTGGGCGGTTCGGGACCAGGTGAACGCGGGGTTGGACATCGTGACCGACGGCGAAGGCCGGCGGGAGAACATGTACTACTTCGTTCAGAAGCGGGTCGACGGCGTCAGCTTCGAGGAGATGACCTACCGGAAGTTCGGGACGGCCGGCTTCGGAATCGAGTTGGCCCGGGTGGTCGGGCGCCTCTCCAACCCCAGCGTCGGACTGGCCCACGATTGGCGGGTGGCCCGCGCCGCCGCTCCTGCGGACGTGGAGGTCAAGATCACCTGTATCGGTCCCCACATGCTGGCCAAGTTCTCAGACAATCGCCGTCCCGACCTTTACCCGGACGACGCGGCGTTGGCGGCCGGGTACGCACGTGTCCTGAACCAGGAGTTTCGGGAGGCGGTCCGCGCCGGTTGCGAGTTCATCCAATTCGACGAACCGGCCTGGACCGCATTCCCTGAAGACGCGGTCTGGGCGGCGGAAACCCTGAAATTGGCCACGGAGGGGCTCGGCATCCGATTCGGTCTGCATGTCTGCGGGGGAAATGCCTACCGAAAACGAGTCTACTTCGCCCGCTACACCGAAATGGTCGAGGCCTTCCGCGCCGCTCCGGTCGATCAGATTTCCCTGGAGCATTGCACCCTGGAATACGACATGATGCCGCTCTGGGAGGAACTGGACTATCGGGGGGAGTTCGCCGTGGGCGTGCTGGATCAGCGCAGCGACGAAATCGAGCCTCCCGATCTGATCGTCGAGCGAAGTCGGCCGGCCCTGGAGCATTTTCCTCCCGAACGCCTGCTGCTGACGTCCGAATGCGGCTTCCAGCACGTCCCGCTGGACATCACCCGCAAGAAGCTGAGGACCCTGGTGGCGGGGGCCGAAGAGGCTCGAAGAGTCCTGGTCCGTCCATCCGGTTGAGGAGACCAGGAATCCGTGGGCACCGTCTTCACACCACTCGACGCGGGCGTCTTCTTCGCCGCCTTGGCTCTGGTGATGGCCATCGGCCTGTTGGCGTCCCGTCGCGAGAACACGGCGGAGGCCTATTTTCTGGCGGGCCGCAACATCCCCTGGTGGGGCGTGGCCGGTTCCATCTACGGCAGCAACGTCAGCGCCAATCACATGATCGGGATGATGGGCATCGGCTTCAGCGTCGGTTTCGCCCAGAGCCACTTCGAGCTGGGAGCCATCGCCGGCCTCATGCTCCTCTGCTACGGGTTCCTCCCGGTCTATCGGAAGTTGAGAATCTACACGCTTTCCGAATACCTGGAGCGCCGCTACGATCAGCGCAGCCGCGCCGCCTACGCCATCATCCTCGTCATCACCATGGCGGTGGTCCAACTGGTGCCGGCGCTCTACATCGGCGCCCGTTCCAGTTGCGTGCTCATGGGCGGAGCTGCGCTGGAGAAGATCGGTTCGGAATCGATTCCCGGAGAGCTGGCGGAAGCGGAGCCGGGATCAGCCAATTCGACAAAGACGCCGGGCAAGTCGAAGCTGGGCGTGAATCGGTTCCACTACAGCGTCTTCGTTCTGATCCTGGCGGCCATCGCCACCAGCTACACCATCTTCGGCGGGCTCAAGGCGGTGATCTGGACGGACGTGATCCAGTCGGTCCTGCTTCTGTTGGGCGGCATCCTCCTGGCGGCCCTCACCTTTGACCGGCTGGGAGGCTGGAGCGCCCTGATGGAGCTGGATCGGGCGGGAGCCGGTAAGATGCGCCTCTATCTGCCAAGCGATCATCCTGATCTGCCCTGGACCGGGGTCCTGACCGGTCTGATGGCGCTGCATATCTTCTACTGGGGAACCAACCAGTTCATCGTCCAGCGTGCGCTGAGCGCCCGGAGCGACTCGCAGGCGCGTCTGGGAATCGTAGCGGCCGGCTTCCTCAAATTGCTGATCCCGTTTTTTTCCATCGCCAGTGGAGTGGCCGCCTTCTATCTCTTCCAGTCCGAACTTCCGAATCGCTCCGTGGCCCCCGACACCGCCTTCACCGAACTGATCGTTCTGGTGATCCAGCCGCTGGGATTCGGACTCATCGGCGTGATCTCGGCCGGCGCCGTGGGAGCCATCCTGTCCTCCATCGATTCCATGATGAACTCGGGCGCCACCATCGTCAGCATGGATCTCTACCGCCGGTACCTCAATCCGCAGGCCACCGACGCCCAGATGATCCGGGTCGGACGATGGCCCATCCTGGGGTTTGTCTCGGTGGCCAGCCTGTTCGCTCTTTTCGTCATCGATCCCAACTCGGAGAAGAATTTCTTCCTGCAGATCGTCGACTACCAGGGTTATTTGACGCCCGGGCTTCTGGTGGTCTTCCTGCTGGGACTGTTTTGGCGGGGGACGACGCCCACAGCGGCCATTGTCACCATCGTCCTTGGCGTCTTCTATTCCTGGGCCGTGGAGTGGATCTACCTCGCGCACCTGGCACCGCTACCCGCGATGGCATCGTTGACAGGCGAGGTGCTCAACTTCTTCCACCGGGTTGTCGTGGTCGTGGTGCTGTGCACGTTGACGGCCGTATTGGTGAGTCGATTGGGCAGGTGCCCTGAGGAAAAAGCAAAGCTCACGTGGGCCGGAGTGCTCGCCGTCTCACCGGAAGCGGTCAGGAAGATGCTCCTGGGACTGTTGGTCTGGCTTGGAGTCCTGGCGGCCCTTGCTTCGGCCGTGGCCGGAGGCCGTATGCCTCCCGCATCTGCGGCTTTTCTTGCTTCGGTCTTCACCCTGGGAATGTTCTGGATGCTGCTGAGGCGCCGGTCCCGGAGCCGGGGACCGATAAATCTCGTGTCCTGGGTCGTCCGCGAAGACCGGTTCTGGGCCGGATGCCTCTGCGCGGCCGCCGTCTTCTTCCTCTTCTATTTCTATTGAGCCGCATTGCAGGAGGCCGGAGCGCTCCTCTCTCCTCTTTCCTCATTCCTCATTTCCTGTTTCCCCGCCTTCACCCTTTGGTCTGTTTCCGGACGGCTCGCCGGACGCCGGCCCGCAGCAGCGATGGAAACAGGAGTTTGATCAGCGGGAGGAATCCCATGGCTGGGGGAATATAGAGGTTTCCCCCAGACCCGGGCAATGAGTTGATGATTCGGCGGGAACACTCCCGGACGCTCACTCCTCGCTCCCGCCGGGACCGATGCGAGGCGGAGCCCAGCGGTGATCCGTCGGCGGAAAGGGCGCGGGCGCGGATGCCCGTGCTCCGAATCCATCCGGGCATCACGTTCAGAATCCGGACTTGACCGTGCAACTCGATCCGGAGCGTTTCCAGGAGACCGTCCAAGGCGTGCTTGCTGGCGGTGTATCCGCTGTGAAACGGCACCCCCACCCGGCCCTGGACGGAGGAGATGGCCACAATCATGCCGTGCCGTTCCTTCAGGGGCGCCAGAGCGGGATGGATGCAATGGACGGCGCCCAGGTAGTTCACCTCCATGAGCGTCCTGAAGATATCGGTGTTGCGAACCTGATCGAAGAGTGTCCACATGCTGACGCCGGCGCTGAGGATGAGATAGTCCAGAGTTCCGAACTCAGCGGTCACCGCCGATACCATTTCACGGCACTGCCGGGCGTCGGTCACATCGGTGGGAACAACGAAGCAGCCGGCTCCGATTCGCCGGACCCCCGCGGCCGTTTCCTGAAGCGACTGCTCCGAGCGGGAAGCCAATCCCAGGTTCATTCCTGCGGCGGCGAGATCAAGAGCCAATCTTTTCCCCAGCCCGGAGGAGGCGCCGGTGATGAGGGCTGTCTTGCCCTGGAGTCTGCCGTTCTCTTTACGCATGGATCAGGTCGTGAGGGTGCTCGTCCCGGCGGTGCGGCGGTCGCCCCTCAATCGCCCAGGACGTTGTTTCGAATTCCGAAGATATTGTTTGGATCGGTGGCCCGCTTGATCTCTTTCAGGAGACGGATACCTCGAGATGAGAGGGTGTGTTTCATGAACTCACTACGGAGTTTTCCGACGCCGTGGTGGTGGGAAATGGACCCGCCCGCGTCGATGATGGCTTGGCGCAGTGAGTGCTCGATGTCGCTGAATACGGTTTCCGGGTCCTCCACACCCTTGGCATAGAAGCCGAACATGAAGTAAATGCAGACCCCCGTGTGGTAGACCTGAGTGATTCGATATGAGACGTAGGGCCGTCCGGGCAGGTCGAGTTCCTCGTGCCGTGCCTGAGCTTGAGTCACGACGGCGTCGCAAACCTGGTGGACGCGATCCCAGGAGACCGAGGTTTCGAACGTCTCTCCCAGAATGTGAAAGTCCGAAAGAAAGTCTCGGATATAGGCGATGGCGAAGGTGAGCCGATAGCCGCGGCGGCCGTTCTCGGCCCCGCCCGGCAGGCCTCCGTATTTCTTGGCCAGCTTATAGAGGCCGTTTTCCTGAAAGGAGACCTCTTCTTGGGATCCTTCCATGAGGATGGTCGCGGCGGACATTCGACGGGGGTCGAATTTCTTGACCTTGAGCACGAAGAACTTCTTCAGCTTGTCCATCAAAGCCGCCGATCCGGTGGCCCTCGGCTTGAGCGCTTGGCCGAAACGGAATTGGACGTTGTCCACCAGGCGGATGCTGGCGGGCACGAATCTCGTTTCGGCCAGGCTCCGAAGAAAGGAAACACCCTTGGCAAAGTCGGGAAAGACAAGGGAGCCATACCTGCGGACCTGGGGCCGGGGATGAACCTTGATGACGGCGCTGATGATGAGGCCCAAATTGCCTTCGCTGCCGAAAAATAGGCTCTGGGGCTGCATGCCCATGGAGACCCGGGGGGAGGCCGTCAAATGCTCCACCCGGCCGGTGGGCGTGATCAGCGTCACTTTTTCGACGATATCCTCGATATTTCCGTATCGATTCTTCTTCATCCCGCTGGCATTGGTGGCGATCCATCCTCCGAGAGTCGAGAATTCGATGCTGTCGGGCTCGTGACCGGAGACGAAACCGGCCTTCCCGAGCTGACGTTCCAGCTCGTCCCCGGTGATGCCCGCCTGGACCAGGGCCCGCTGGTTCTCGCCGTCGATCCGTTCGACGCGATTCATCCGTCTCATGTCGACCGAAACGATCATGCGCTCTTCCGAGGCAGGAAGTTTCAGCGCGCAACTGACGCTGGTGCCGCCACCGTAGGGAACGAGACAGACGTTCAT
The DNA here is from genome assembly GCA_965231825.1 of Acidobacteriota bacterium. Lineage (GTDB taxonomy): Bacteria > Acidobacteriota > UBA6911 > RPQK01 > JAJDTT01 > JAJDTT01. Next base: position 3,485,023 of record OZ246889.1, read on the forward strand.
GGTCCGGGCCAGTGCCACCAGCATCGCGCAGTCCTTCTCCGCTTCGGGGTAGATGACCATGTCGGCGACTCGTTCGAGCTGGCAGTAAACGACCCGGAAGACTTCGTCGGCACTGGTCTGGCCGTGACTGTGGACCAGTCTTTCGCGATCGTCGAAGGTGTATTGGTCGGGACGGTAGAAGTTGGCCAGACGGCGGCAGAACCTGCGGTTCTTTCTGGGGGCGGGAACCGGTTTGGGATCGACCTCCGGGCGTTTTTCCTTGAAATCGGGATCCAGTCCCAGGACTTCCCTCACGTAGGGGAGGAAGTCGTGCATCTTGTAGCCGCAAAGCTCGTAGCGATTGCCTGTGAGTGTCACCGAGTCGTCGTCGTTGAGGACAAATTGGGTGTCGGCGAATCCCCAACGGTGTCCCCAAGTCGGATCGTTGGTCCGGCTGGCCATCGCTATTCTCACTCCGCTCCGCTCGCCAAATCATCCCACCCGACCGGGGTGCCGATTCCGGCGTGGCCAAGTGTGATTGTTCACACTGACATGTGATTGTTCACACCGACATGGTGATGCGCAACTCCGGACGGACGATTACAGCGGAGTCGCCTGACATTCCATGGCAGCAACGCTGCTTCCGCCCACAATGCCCCTGGCTCCCCCATCGACGTCCGTTCAACGGACGAATCGGAACTGGACTTCCCGGCGGGCGCACGCCTGCCACCAGGTCTGAAAGGAATCCGGATGGCGAATTGCCGGGTCAAGAACACGGGCGCGAAGGGTAACCGGGAGAGGGTCCTGGTCGAAGGGGTATGGGGCGATGGCGACTCGGAACTCACCTGCCGGACTGACCCGGAGTGAGATCCGATCTTTCCAGCTCGTGCGCGGAATCCCGAGGAGGGTTCGCTCCTTGTCCCCGCCGAAGCAAAGATGGAGAGACAGGGCGTCGCAGAGTTGCAGAAGGCGGACGTGGGGGTGCAGGTGCCGCGGCTCGACAGCAGCGTCCCATTCGGGATTGTCCTGGATGCGTATCACGAGCTGTTTCTGCAGGGCGTGTTGAATGGCAACGAACTGCTTGGCTTCGTCGAATTCTTCGACGTCGGGTAAAGGCCGATCAAATGGGCTGCCAAAAAGCGGGTGGAGGAACGCTGGTGTCTCCTGCGCTTGTACGCGGGGCGCGTGCAGCCAGTAGGCATGAAAGCTGATGAGCAGCGCGACGTAGGGATGATCGTCCCGGAAGCGGGATACGCCCAGGCGCCAGCGTTCGAGACCGTCGGACTGCCTGAGGCTCGTCAGGTCCAGAGGGAGGCCATCGGCCGGGTCAATCTGAGGATCGGACTCCCATTCCCACCAACCGTTGTCGTGCTCGGCGATGGCGAGGACGGTTTCGGCTCGCAGGCGTTCGGGGTCGGGACAGCGTGCGTATTGGCCGGGGCGTGCGAATTCGTCGTTGCCCCAGTGAGCGGCCAGGTACCCGGCGGCGGCGGCGTGGTCAGGCTGCGAGATGCACCACAGTTCGTCGCCGACCGTGCGCTTCAGCATGGTTCCTCCGAACCGGTCGCGCTCGACTCTGGGGGATCAGGGTCTTGAGAGGCGGCCGGCCTTCCAGAGCAGGAAGGTTGCCGCCGCCAACAGGAACAGGGTCAACAGCAACTTCACTTCCCACAGCGCGTAGGTGTAGTAAAAGGAAGCCAACAGCAGGAGTCCGACAAGTAACAGGAGCGATCCGCTGTAGCGGTATTCGCCGCGCAGTTTCCGCCGCTGATTCTCTCCAGTTTCCATGCCTCTGGCAGCCTAGCAGCCTGAGGCCCAAGTCTCCACCGTCCAGCCGGCGCCGCTGCGGAGCCGGGATTCCTCGGGATCAGGATCCCGGAACCTGCTGCAGGTTTCCCCTTTCCACGTTGGTCATGAGCAGGCGATGCCGGAGTGAGGCCAGCGTCCGCTTCATGGATTTTTTGGCGATCGATCTGACGATGGGGGCCACAATCGGTTTGAAGATGAGGGGATAGCCGCGGCTCAAGGACAGTGATTCGCATTCCACCACGACCCCGCCGTCGATCTGCTGGTATCTCCAATAGGAATTGAGGCGCCAGAGGAATCCGCGATCCAGCCCGGGAGTCTTCTCCCGCTCTTGGGGAGTGTGGAGTTCTTCCAACTCGGCGATACGCGTGGCAATGCTGCGGCTCGAGGCCCGGAGTGAATCGTGCCACCGGTAGCGGACCAGGTGTTCCGTGTTGTAGGCGACGGTGACGATCTTCTTGCGGACCAACTTCAGGTAGATGCGCAGGGAGTCCTGGTCCCGCTCCAGGATCCGGGTCTCCAGCACGTCTCTTTGGGGAGGAACACTGGGATCCGGATAGCGCAGGCGATGAATGACCTGCTCCAACCGCACGGAGGGGATCAGAATGGTCCCTCTCCAGTGGTGGATCATTCCACCGGGGACTTTGATCGCTCGACCCCGGGGATCCTCCGTTTCCATCCGGGCGACCATAACCTGGCCCGACCGGACCCGTTGCCAAGTCGTTTTCGCTTCGTTCAGCCGCCCGAATTCGTGTACGAAGAATCCTTTCCCCGATGCCAGCTCGTTCCCGATTCTGTCCTCGGTGAGTCGAACGTATCGGTCCCAGGCCCGCAGAGTTTCGGGTTTCAATTCGGCTCCCTGAACCGGTGAGTTCAGACCCAGGATAGAAACCGCGGCCAGGGTCACGGTGGCCTGCGCCAGTCTGCTCTTGATCGACGAATTCGGCTTCATCTCAGTCCTCCTTGGCGGTCTGCTTGAAGACCAACCAATTGCTGGAAAAGTAATTCAATGTGGAACAGGAGGCGATGGCCAGCAGGTTTGCCGGCAGGTAATGGAGGTTCAGACCGGCGACCAGGAGTTCCATCAGAAAGAGATTCTGGACGATGGAGACGGTCCCGACGGTCAGATTGAATCGCAGCAGGCGACGAAGAACGGTAGTGTCGGCCCTTGCCGTGCGGTCCGACCAGGTCCAGCGATCATGCCAGCAGAAGTTGTGCAACACCGCCATCTCCACCGCCAGGGCGGTAGCCGGCAGGTAATGCAGGTTCCAGACTCCGCGCAGAAACATGAGTACCGCGATCTGAACCGTCACCCCCATGAGGCCGACGGCGTTGAAACGCGCCCAGCGGATCAGGTGTTCCATTTCAGACGTCCTCAGGACCTTCGGCGGGGAGAGGTGGTAAAGGCCGACCTGATCGGACCAAATCCGGTGGAGGGGAACCGGGGCAAGCTGATGGGGAGGGGCGGCTGGAGCCGTGGCCGGGGTTCGGCGCGGTACAACCTTCGAGTATGTCGGAGGGCGGAGACGGTGAAAGTCAGCGCCAGACCCAGGATGCCGACCAGGCCCCCGACGTCGAAGAGATTGAAGGTCCCCAGTTCTCCGAGTCCGACCACCGGCTTGTAGAAGAGAAAAACCGTGCCCGCGGCCAGCAGGAGCCGCAGTTCCGTCGGTCCGACCTTCAGGAAGGAGAGCCGAAAAACCCCCAGGACATGGGTGGCGAGATAGATCTCGGCTGAGACCATCAGGTAGGCGGCGAGCAGGCCGAGACCGATGACGGGGCTCATGAATTGGGAAGCGGCGAGGCCTCCCAGGAGAAACAGGGTTCCGGCCAGATCGAGGACGTGATCGACGTAATAGCCGTAGCGCGGCCGTTGCTGTTTACGGATTCGGGCCAAGGTGCCGTCCAGGCTGTCTCCGAACCAGTTCAGAATCAGGCCCGCTACGACCAGGACCAAGGCCCTGCGGTCCCAGGACGCCGCATAATAGGAGAGGCCCACTCCCAGCATTGCCAGGACACCCAACAGGCTCAGATGATCCGCGTTGACCCAGGCCGAAGTCGCCGGGCGATCCGGACCAGGAGTCTCTTTTCAGCGGAGGCCAGGATGCTGTCGTGGTGTCGAACGTGTTTGAAACCCTTTTGTCTCGGCATGAACCCTCCTCATTGGTTTTTGTCAACAGCCCGTGAACCGCCGGGTCGTTCGCCGGCAGCGATCGGCCGCACTGACAGGGAATGTGAGAAACGCGGGGAAAAGGGCTCAGACCAAGTGGGAGGATCGGTTTGACGGAGCTGGGACCGGGGGCACTCCGGGCTTGAAGACGGCCCGCTCGGTGGCCGGCTCGACCACCAGGAAGACCACCGTATAGCTGACGGCAACGGCAGCCAGGCAGCCGGCGAGGAGTTGTTCCTGGGTGACGATCAGGGCGGCTCCAAGGAGAAGACAGAGGGAGAAGAGTCCATCGACCCGTTGTTTCCACCCGCCGACCCGGTTCAGTTCCGCTTCGATGGCAGATCGGTTGAACCGCGCAGTGAACAGGAGATGGGTGCGGATGGTGCCGTTGCAAAGGGCACAGCCCAAGACCAGAAAGAAAAGGACCAGGGGCAATAACTGGACGCCGGGTGGCTGGGAGGCGGCCTGTTTGAATTCCCAGGCGCCGTAGACCATCACGGCGTAAAGGAGAATCACGGCGGACTGGTGGAAGACCCACCAACCACCCTGAAGCGATTCACGGGAAGCGAACGCTTCTTTGGGTTTGCCTCTGAGGTCCGATTCCAGGCGTTGCACCTGTTCCAGAAGTTCATCGGTGGATGGAAAACGGTCGTCCGGATCCTTTTCGAGACAACGCAAGAGGATCGGTTCCAGCACGGAAGGCGGTCCGATGGCGTCCGATCGGCCGGGTCGGCTCTCCAGGATCCGGGCCACGGTCGCGAGAGGAGTCTTGCCTTCGAATGGGTGACGTCCCGTGGACAGTTCGTACAGAAGCACGCCGAACGAGAAGATATCGGAGCGAAAGTCCGCTTCCTGACCCTCTAATTGTTCCGGAGCCATGTAGACGGGAGTTCCCAGAACGGTTCCGGCCTGGGTCAAACGTTGGCTGTCGGAGGGTTCCAGGATGGGAAGAGCCAAACCGAAGTCGACGATCTTCAGATTGCCATCGACATCCAATAGGACGTTCTCAGGTTTGAGATCTCGATGAATCACGCCATTGGAGTGGGCGGCCACGAGACCCCCGCACACCTGCGCGGCCATTCGCATGAGGTCGGGGAGGGGAAGAGGCCCCTGTTCGATTCGCGATCTCAGATGCTCTCCCTCGACGTACTCACCGGCGATGAACAGTCGGTCATCGAATTCCTCCAAGGCATAGACGGCCGCGATGGCGGGATGATTCAACGACGCGGCGACCTTGGCCTCACGGCGGAGCCGGCGGCGTTGTTCGTCGTTCCGGCCCACCAGGGGAGAGACGGCCTTGAGAGCCACGGTGCGGTCCAGGCGCGTGTCGAGTGCACGGTAGACGACGCCCATGCCACCCCGTCCGGCCTCTCCGAGAATCCGGTAGGGGCCCAGGGTCTCGCCTTCGGTGAGGAGACGCACTGTGGCTTCCGGAGAGCCCTCCTGAAACAGGGTCCCCTCCAGGAAGCTGGCGTCGGGATCGTGATGGGACAGAAGGGACAGGACCTCCCGGGTCAGGTCCGTGTCCGGAGAACATGCCCGCCGAACGAATTCTTCACGCGATTCCGACGCCTGTTCCAGGGCGGCTTCAAAGATCTCCTTGACTCGCCGAAACGTTTTCGGGTTCACGCGCTCAACTCGCGTCGCAACCAAGCCCTGGAGAGGGCCCACCAACGTTTGGTGGTGGCGGGTGAGATACCCATGACCTCGCTGGTTTCGGCGAGGGTAAGACCTCCGAAGAATCTGAGCTCGACCAATTGGGCCTGTTTCGGGTCCAATTCGGCAAGAGCCCGAAGCGCCTGGTCGAGCGCCAGGAAATCGATGGATCGAGCGCTCCGGCCCAGGGTCTCGTCGATCAGGGTGACTGCATGCTGTCCACCGCCCCGCTTCTGGGCCATTCTCGCCCGAGCCCGCTCCACCAGAATCTGCCGCATGGAGCGGGCTGCGATACCCAGGAGATGGGCTCGGTCCTTCCAATGCAACCGCTTTTCGCCGAGTAGACGAAGATACGCTTCATGGACCAGGGCCGTGGCGCGCAACGTCTGGCGAGCCTCCCGGCGCATGTACTTTCCGGCCAACCCTCGCAATTCCCGGTAGACGGCAGGGAAGAGTTGAGAAAGGGCGTGCTCGTCTCCAGACCTGGATTCCCGGATCAGACGCGCTATCGCCTCTGTGTTGTCGGACACGAACTCACTCTCTGCCGCCGCGGAATCGCCACCCGCGCCGATCTGCAATCCGTCGGCCAACGGTCATCATATCAGCCGCGGGTCTCATCGCAGTCGCAGGAATTCTCCCTTCATTCCGCCAGGATTTCCGAACGTCCCTTCTCTTCTGACTCCTGAATGCCCACTCCTTTGCCGACCTTGTCCATCGCCGCCTGACGCGTGCCCCGGAGAGTGTTCCGGAGAGCCTGCCGGGGGACGCTTGTCACGAGCGGTTTGAGCATCCATCGGAGCGCAAAGGGAAGCCTCCGGGAGAGGGACACGGCCCAACATTCGGCGACGACGCCTCCCTCCCTTTGCTCCAGATGCCAATAGGCGTTCAGGCGCCACATGAACCCTCGGTCGTTGCCCACGGGCAGTTCCCGCTCCTTTGGCTTTCCCGCATCCTTGACTTCGGCGATTCTGGTGCTTATCGACACTCCCCGCCAGCGTTCCGGGGACACCTGGGAGTAGACGACTTCGTGCTCCGTATTGAAGATCACAGTCAGGATCTTCTTCATCTTGAGGCGCTGGTACCCGGTAAGCTTGTACCCGTCGCGACTCAGGAGCCTGGAATCCAGAACCTCCGGATACCACTCCTTGTGCCGTTCGAAGTCCATCAGGACCGACATCACGTCCGTGGATGCGGCGCCGGGAATGAATACGGCGCCCATCCAGACGTGGATCCTTCCGCCCGGGATGGCAGGGAGATCCTTCAGTTCGTCGATCAGAATCCGCCCTCTCTTCAAGGCGGTCCAATGTGCTGGGTCCTGGTCGGACCAGAGGAAGGGCATCTCGCCGCCGAGCCGCTTTCCAAAAACGGTCTCCAACTCCTGCACATATTGGTCGTATCCCTGAGTGGTCTCGGGTTTCAGCTGGACCGCGGCCTGCACCCACGCCCCCATGCTCAAGAGGAGGATGGCGGCGGTCTGAATTCCAAGTCGGCGCAAAACCAAGGATTCCCGCTCCTGAAATTGACCCGGATCTGTCCCCCGCCGCAACCGATGCGTGAGGGGAGGGTCGCCCGGGGGAATAGTACGCTATTCTTTCAAGAAACTAAGGGAATTCGGAAAGAGAAAAGAGTGAAGAGGGGCGACTCGTTTGCTCACAGGAACGGGCAGGCCGGGAAATAATCTCGTTACCGAGCCCTGAACCGGACTGATTCGACACCTTGATTCTGCAAGACGCTCCGCCTTCGGCACGGATCGACTATGCTTTTCGGCGGTGTCTCTCCAGGTCACCGGACCGGTTCGAGTCGACGGCGGTCCGATCCTATTTGGAGGCTCAACTGAAACGGATTCAGACCGGAGGAATGGCCGGCAGTCCAAAGTCCGAACCGGAAACCGTAAGGTGGGTCAGACCATCGGCCGCACCGACGATCTGGGATTTCAAATCGTGGAGAATTCCATTCACGTCCACGATCTTCAGGCCACCATCCTGCACCTCCTGGGGTTCGACCACACGCGCTTGACGTATTGTTTCAAGGGACGTGATTATCGGCTGACGGACATGGGAGGTAGAGTGATTCACGAAATCCTGGCGTGAGCGTCCTTTTGTCTGTTCAGCGATGCCTAATTTGTCTTGAAGTGTGATTGGTATGCTCCGAATGGCCTTGGTGATTGTTTTTCTGATCCTGTCCAATTCTTGGGCGGAGAACCGGAAATCGGGAGAGGCGGTGAAATACTGGCCTCAATGGAGAGGGCCGCTGGGGACTGGGGTCGCGCCTGAGGCGGACCCTCCCGTGCACTGGAGCGAATCCAGGAATCTCCTCTGGAAGAAGGCCCTGCCGGGACTCGGGCACTCGACCCCCATACTCTGGGGACATCGGATATTCGTGACCGCAGCGGTGCCTGCGGGCGACGCGCTGAAGCCCATCTACGACGACGCGCCCGGCTCCCATGGCAACCTTCCGGTGACCCACCGGCAGCGATTCGTGGTCCTGGCTCTCGACCGGGGCAGCGGAGAAGTCCTCTGGGAACGGACCGTACGCACCAGCCTCCCCCACGAGGGTGGACACTATACGGCCAGCCTGGCCTCGGCCTCTCCGCTCACCGACGGCGAGCGGGTGTTGGCCTACTTCGGATCACAGGGGGTCTACTGCCTCAGTCTTGCGGGTGAGCTGCAGTGGGAGAAGCAGATGGGGTCCATGCGAACCAAACACGGACATGGAGAAGGAAGCTCTCCAGTCCTGTACGGGGAGACGCTGGTCATCAACTGGGACCATGAGGGTCAATCCTTCGTCGTTGCACTGGACAAGAGAACCGGGGAGGAACGGTGGAAAATCCTCAGGAACGAGGTGACCTCTTGGGCAACCCCCATTGCCGTCGAGCAGGACGGTATGGTTCAGGTCATCGTCGCCGGCACGGGCCGGGTCCGCGGATACCACCTGGAAACGGGCGAGGTGATCTGGGAGTGTGGCGGGCTGGCGTCCAATATCGTGGCCTCTCCCGTGGCGGGCGATGGAATGGCGTTCGTGGGGAGCAGCTACGAAAAGCGGGTCTTGCTGGCGATTCGCCTGGTCGGCGCCCGCGGAGACATCACGGGAACGGACCGGGTGCCGTGGACCCGGAGACGCACCACACCGTACGTTCCTTCGCCCCTGCTGTATGACGGCAGCCTCTATTTCCTGGCGCACTACCAGAGCGTTCTGACCCGGGTGGACGCCCGGACCGGACAGGAACGGCCCGGACCCCTGCGGCTTCCCGGCATCGGCAACGTCTACGCCTCTCCAGTGGCCGCGGCTGAAAGGATCTACGTCACGGACCTCAGCGGAGCCACCCTGGTCCTGAGTCATTCCGAGACTCCGGAGGCGCTCGCCGTCAACCGGCTGGAGGACAGCTTCAGTGCGTCGGTGGCGCTGGCCGGACGGCAACTCTATCTGCGGGGCGAAAAGAGCCTCTACGCCATCGGACCGGCTCCCGCGGCTGCCCCTTGACAGTCCGTGGTGAAAGTCGCGCGTAGCACCGAGACCGGGGCTGCGCCCGCCGGACAAGGCGCGGTGAGGGAGCATATTCGACCCCATGTGACCGAGGCGCAACGCAGTCCGCCGGGATGCAGACCCGGTCGAATGCCGCGACGACTTTTACCACGGGCTGTTGAAGACCTGTCCGACTCAAGGCACGCGCTCTGCCGAATCGGAAACCAATCGGACCTCCACGGACAATGTCGTCTGTTTGCCGGCCCGCATCTCTGGCCGGGAATTGGCGGAATGTGGCGAGCTTCGGCTACACTGGCGGCGCACAGACCACCAATCATCCGGAAGACCGTGAAGCCGTTTCGTTTCGTACACGCCGCCGATTTGCATCTGGACAGTCCTTTCACGGGCTTGAAGTCCAGTGTGCCGGAGCATGTTGCAAAGAGCCTTCGGCAAGCGACCTTCGATGCCTACGACAACATCGTCGATCTCTGCGTCTCGGAACGTGTGGACGCGCTTCTCATCGCGGGAGACGTCTACGACGGCGCCGACCGCAGCCTGCGAGCCCAACGCCGGTTCATCGACGGTCTAAACCGGCTCCACCATGCCGGAATCCGTTCGTTCGTCTGCCATGGCAATCACGATCCCCTGGACGGTTGGGAGGCACGACTGGCATATCCCCCGAGCTGTCATCGGTTCGGGTCCAAGTTCGAGGCAGTTCAGGTCTTCGAGGACGATCCCGGGGCCGCCGTCGTGCACGGGGTGAGTTACCCGACGCGAAATGTCCGAAAAAACCTGGTCCGCCGGTTGGGTCAAGTCGATTCCCGATCTTTTAACATCGGTCTGCTTCACGCCAACGTGGACAACGATTCGAACCATGTCGCGTATGCTCCCTGCTCCCTGGCCGACCTGGTGGAAACGGGAGTCGACTACTGGGCTCTGGGACATGTCCACACTCGACGCGTGCTGAATCCACGGAGCCCGACCGTCGTCTACCCGGGGAATCCACAGGGCAGGCACCTGAATGAATCCGGACCCCGAGGAGTTTATCTGGTCACGGTGGACGAATCGGGCCGGACCGATCTCGACTTTCGTCCCGTGGACACGGTTCGCTGGGAGCGGATGAATCTTGATATTGCCGATGCCGACACGGAACAGAATCTGTTGGATCTGTTGCACCGGCGTATCGGGGAAGCTCTCGAGCACGGAGAAGGCCGTTCGCTGGTGTTGCGGATGACGCTGTCCGGACGCGGACAACTGCACCACTTCCTGCGTCAGGCCGGCTCCGTCGAAGACTTGGCGGATGAATTGAAACGGGCTTCGGCCAACCTGCACCCCTTCGCCTGGTGTGAACGGATCGAAGACCGCACGGCCGGGCCTTTCGATCGGAGTGCGCGCCTTCAGGGATCCGATTTTGTGGCGGATTTACTCCGTCTCTGCGACGAGTCGAAACAAGATCCCGAGCTGCTGGGACAGCTTCGGGAGAGCCTCTCCGAACTCTTTCATCATTGGAAGTACCGTCGGTACCTGAAGGACGCGATTCCGGACGATCCCTCCTTGTGCTCGCTCTTGGACGAGGCCGAATCCATGGCCTTGAACCTGCTGATCGAGGACGACGGGTCGTGAGAATACAGGGGTTTCACATCGAAGGCTTCGGCCGATTCGCCGACCACTCCGTCGGTCCTCTCGATAGTCCCGTTACGCTGATCTACGGCCCCAACGAGGCGGGGAAGAGCACCTATCTGGCCTTTATCCGCACCATCCTCTTCGGGTTTCCCCGGCGCCTCGGACACCAGCACTACCCGCCGCTGTCGGGTGGCCGTCACGGTGGACGAATGGACCTTTTGAGCAGCGACGGCAGTCGCTACTCGGTGCATCGAATCCAAGGCCGAGGCGCCGGACCCGTCGCGACCACAGGCGCCGGCGGAGAAAATCTCGACGAGAGAGTTCTGGCCCAAATTCTGGGACACCACAGCCGCGATGTCTTCGAGAGTGTCTTCGCCTTCACGCTCGAAGAACTTCACAGTGGCGACTTGCTGGGGAAATCGAGCGTGAATCGCCAGATCTACAGCGCCGGCATGGGCGTCACGAAACTACCGGCGGTGATGAGGACGCTTCAAGCGGAGCGGGAAGATCTGTTCCGCAAAGGGGGAAGCGTCAACCGGATCGCCCGTACGGCCCGAAAATTGGATGAAATCGAGGCGAGGCTCCGTGGCATCACCACCAACGCCGCGGAGTATGGTCGCCTCACGACGCGTCTCCAGGAAGTCGAGGCAAGACTGGAGGACCTGTATCAGGTTCGCCGCCAGGGCCAGGTCCGGCTCGACCGCCGGCGCCAGCTTCAGGAGGCCTGGGAAGATTGGAACGACCTGATCTCCATCGAACGGCAGTTGTCCGAACTTCCGGTGATAGACGACTTCCCGGCCGACGGCGTACGCCGGCTGGAGGCTTTGGAGGAGCGGTTAAGGGGGGCAAGGCGGGAATACGATTCCGCCCGCCCCAGCGTGGAGGAGGCCAAGGCCAAGACGACCGTCCCAATTGAGCATGATGCCATCGTCGACAGGTCTGCCGAGATCCGGAATCTGGAGCGCCTCCGGGGGGCGTTCGACCAGTCGGTGCGCCATCTTCCCAAGCGACAGGCGGAACTCGGGAATTACCAGAATGATCTGGCCAAGACGCTCCGGGAATTGGGGCCGGATTGGGACGAACAGCGGCTGGACCACTTCGACCTCTCGCTCGCCGTCCGCGAGGAAATATCACGGCACGAGGAACGGCTGCGGCAGGCACGGGAGGAATTGGGGCGCGCCGAGTCGGCTTTGGAGCAGGCGCAGGCCCGACTGAACCAGGCGTCCCAATCGGTGGAAAGAGCGGAAGAGGAGTTGGCATCTGCGCCAAGGCCGAAGTTTGACGCAGCCGGGATCAGGCGGCGCCGAAATCAGATCCGAATGGCCAGGGTCCAGTTGGACCGGTATGCCCGAGAGGCCCAGCGGGCTTCGGATCTGAAGCGGCAACTGGACGGTGTCTACCAGGACGGTTCTCCGGAGGCAGAGGGCGATGTGATATGGCGCCCCGTCCTGTGTGCCGCGGCCGGCATCGCATTGGCCTTGATCGGTATATTGGTCGGCGGGACGTTCTTGACCATCGGCATTACCGCGAGCTTGTTCGTCATCGCCTTTGCGGTCTACCTCCATGTCCGAAGCCGTTCCGATTCTTCAATGGCGGAATCGCCGATTGCAGGTCCGATCCGGCGGTCACTCGAAGAGGCACGCCGGCGACTCGGGATCCTACGATCCGAACTGGATGAGACTGCCGCCGAGATGAATCTCCGGGGGATCAACCAGTCGATTGTCACCGGCGCCGAGGAGGTATTGGATGCGGAGAACTTGCGTCTCGTACAGTGGGAACAGCTGCGGGACGGTTTGGAGCGGGACAAAGCGTCCCTGCAGAGGCGGGCGGCCAGGAAGGACGAATTGGCCGAGAACTTCGAGCGGGGACTGCGGCGAGTCGACTCGGCGAAGCAGGCGTGGGAGGCCTGGCTCGGAGAACGCAGGTTGCGGACGAGCTTCAACCCGGAGGCCATGGGAGAGCTTCGCGGGCAGGTCGAACTGGGACGAACCCAATTCTCCGAGGTTCGCAAATGGCGCCAACGGATCACTGCGATTCAGGAAGATATCGATTCATACACGGCGCTGGTGGCGGCTCTGGCTTCGTCCTTCGAGGTCGAGTTCGATCCCGGCGATGGTCAAGCGGTTGCCGCAGCGGCCGACTCTCTGATCGATCTCCATGGACGGGTGGCGCAAAGGGTGAGGGATCGATCCAACGCCGCTGACGAGCTCCAAGTGGCCGAGCGGGAGTTGCAGGAAAGGCACCAGCAGTTGTCCGACGCCGAGGCGGAGATGGCTCGTCTCTTGCAGTCAGGCGGCGCCACGGACGCCGAGCACTTCAGGAGACGGGCTGAACGATTCCGACAGCGCACCGAACTCGCCGAGCGGAAGCGCGAGGCCGTGGGTCGACTCCAGCGAATCAGTGGACCGGGCGAGCCTCTGCAATCGTTGGAGGAGAGACTTGAAAGCGCGGACCTCCAGTCGATCCTCGCCCGTATCAACGAGGTGCGCGACGAACTCGCCGAAGCCGACGAAGAGACCCAGGCCCTTTCCACGGAACGTGGTGGAATCCAGAGCGATCTGGACCGGCTCATCGGAGAGGAAGAATCCTCAGGATGGCGAATGGAACGTCATCTGCTCGTGGAGCAGATCCGGGACCATGCCCGGGATTGGGTGATTCGCACGCTGGTCCGCCGGCTATTGGAAACGGCCCAGAACAAGTTCGAGAGGGAGCGGCAGCCCGGCGTGGTCCGTCATGCCGAACGATTCTTCGAGCGGATCACCGGGGGCCGATACCCACAGGTGTACGCCCCCCTGGGAGAACGGACGATCATCGTCACCGACGATAGCGGCCGCCGCAAGTTGCCCAAGGAGTTGAGCCGGGGAACCCGGGAACAGTTGTTCTTGTCGTTGCGTTTCGGGCTGATCCGGGAACTGGGCCAGCGGACGGAACCGCTACCCGTGGTCGTGGACGAAGTCCTCGTGAATTTCGATCCGGACCGCGCATTGCGGGCCGCCCGCGCCTTCGTTGAATTGTCTCGGACCAACCAGGTCCTGGTCTTTACCTGTCACCCGACGGTGGTTGAATTATTCCAAGAGGCAGCAGAAGAGAAGAGACCGGATCTGATCCGCGTCGAGTAGATTCCGGTCAAGTTCCCACGCCGGTCGGACAGACCAGTCGCGGCCTGCAGAGGAGGATACTGGAGCAGGATTGAATCAGGATCGCCCCTACTCCCATGCTTGGGAAAAGCTGGGTTGACATTGGGTGTCCGTTACCTGTTCAATGCTGTTCCCGACGAGAACACAGTTGGACAGTCGCGGAGTGGGCGACTCGAAGATTCCGCTGGCAGTTTGATCATCGACTCGCCGGGCATCTTCGTCTTCTCGCGCCGGTTCGCCCCGTTCGGCTTCAACGGTGGATTTCTCTACGCTCGCTATGGTGTTCGGTGTTAACCATTGGTCAATGTGAACGTGGAACGGAGTTGAAGCAGATGAAGAAAAAGATCGCATCACTCGCCATTCTGGTGTTCGGATTTCAGGGTATGGCAGCCGCCCAGGATTCCATCTATTCGGCGGCCGGGGACGTTGCCATGGTCAGCAAGTACCTGTGGCGAGGACAACGATTGACCAACGACTGGAGTATGCAGCCGGCGTTCACGCTGGGTGCCGGTGGCTTTTCCGCCAATATCTGGGGAACCATGGACCTGACCGCCGTGAATCCGGGTGACGCACTGCCGATCCAGCCGGGCGACGGACTGAAGGGAAAGTTTTCCGAGGTCGATTACACTTTTTCCTACGACCATTCCGTAGAAGGCGCGACCATCAGTGTGGGCACAATTTTCTATACCTTTCCGGAGAGATCGGCCTCACTGGCGTCGACAACCGAGATCTACGGGGGAGTGAGTCTGGACAACGCGCCGCTGGCTCCTTCATTCACGCTCTACGTGGATGTGGACGAGACGAGCAACGGTGGGAGCACCGGGCTCTATTTTCAAATGGCCGCCGGACACAGTTTCCCCCTGAACCACGACGTTTTCAGCAGTTTCGATCTGTCGGCGACGTTGGCGATGGTGAACACCGGATTCACCGACTTCTATTACGGCGTGAGTTCCGGGGGGCTTCACGACGCGAGCCTCACGGCGACGCTTCCCATCACCATCAACGACAACTGGTCCGCGGGTTTCTTCGTCACCTACAGTGGCCTCCTCGGTGAGGAGATCCGCGACAGCCAGTTTCAGGATCCTCGGGAATTTCCCAAGCCGACCGGCGCCGATCTGGCGGACACGCTCTGGGGTGGCTTTACCCTGAGCGTCTCGTTCTAGTCGTTCGTCGGCGTTCCGAGCAGCAATTGCCGCGCAGGTGTTCCCAGTCGTAGTGCGTGCCGTCCGAGGCTTTCCAAAAGGAGAGCTTTTCCTGGGTGTGGCGGCGGGGGGCACAGGCGCACAACCACGCCAGTCCCGGTGGTACGTTGGCCGAGGCGCCGGGGTGAATTGGCCGTCCAGGAGAAAACAGGAGGGGCACAATCCGGATGCCACCTGTGATCCGGACGGGGACTGCGATCGCTTGCCCGCGGGGGACCGCCACGATTTCGCTGGCGCTGCGTTGTCGATGGGAGAGGGGAGTCTGCGGCCACGGACTGGTGAGTCCTCCCTTCGGGCGCCTGTCGACTCCGTTCCCGCCGTCAGAGTTCCAGCTTGCCGTCGAAGACCATGTCCTTGAGCTTGAACTTCTTGGAGACCTTACGGCCCATGAGCCGTGTGACGAACTCGATGTTCTTTTGCTTCACGGTGATGGGGTTCGACGTGGGACGAGCAAAAACGAAGATCAACTCGAAGCCGGACTGGCCGGTTCGAGCGTTCAGAAGGTGAACCTGTTCCTTTCTCATCTGGACGGCTTGGAGAGCAATAGGCTCGCGGCCCTTGATCTTGAGGAACGATTCGGACCTGAGCCGTTCGATGACCGCCTGCTGCCGATCGGGGGGAATCCTCGTCATGCGGGCCGGGAGCCCGGAGATGCCGATGATGATGTGGTTCTCTTCCGGAGCCAGGAGTTCGGCCAATTCGGCTGTCGACTGGGCCTGATCGCCGAACCGGGCTCGAGCGAACGCCTGCTTGATGGGCAGGGCGCTGTACCATCGCAGCGTCAGATTCATGGACGGGGCGAAGCCCCTGCTTGGTCCACGACCCCCACCGCCTCGACCACCGCCAAAACCGCCGCCGCCGCGACCCCCTCCGGAGCCAAAGCCCCGGCCTGAACGGTTGGGCCCGTCCCGACGACCCGTTCGCATGGTGGTCCCGGTGACTCCCGGGCGCCGCTGCAAGCTCACGGTCAGC
Organism: Acidobacteriota bacterium; assembly: GCA_965231825.1. Classification (GTDB taxonomy): domain Bacteria; phylum Acidobacteriota; class UBA6911; order RPQK01; family JAJDTT01; genus JAJDTT01. Next base: position 3,501,030 of record OZ246889.1, read on the forward strand.
TCCTTCGCCCAAGGGGACTTGTTGAGCATCCGCATCACTTCCTTCTCGGACCAGTCGGAGTACGCGGATTGCTTCCAGTATTTGCGGGGCCAAACCGGGATCGTGGCCAGGAGCAGGATGCAGGAGACAAGCAGGATCGATCTTCTCATGGGCGAATCTCGTTTCTCAGGCGACGGCCACGTTTTCAGACCCCGTCCGGAACGATCTGGAAGTCCTCGGCCAGACGGTGCCGCTGGGATTCGGCGAAGCGCACCTCCACCACGATTCGATACTTGCCGTGGCCGAGTTGCTGCAACGGGAGCCGTGCATTGACGCTGGACGCACTTTCCAATCCCCCCGGAAGAGTCTTCCAAACACCTTCGTATATGTTCGCCCCCCCGGCGTTCAGAATCAAGATCCTGTATTCCCCGTCACCTTCGCCGGCAGTTTCGACCTGGCCGTGCACGTAGAGGGTCTCGTGCCGGTGGAAGCGGCCCCCGACCCGGGGAATGAGAACCCGGGATCCGATTTCGAGGGGATTGGCGATCTCCGTCACCTGCTTGCCTGTCTTGATCCGGTAGCGGGATTGAGACGCCGATTCCTCCAGCTTTCCGGCCAACACCAGGGAACTGGACCGGATTGCCCGGCGAGTCGGAAGATCCAGCCGGTGGTCCATTTGGGACAACAGGCCCGACCGGTTATCCCTGAGCAGCACGCGGAGGACATACTGACCCGGTCCCAGGACCAGAAGGTTCTGGTAGACGAACCGGGTGTCCTTCTCCCCCTCGTGACGCCGTCGGATCTCCACCCGGTCCCGAAGTCCGGCTCGCGCCACGTCCTGCAGATCGCGGGCCAGGATGATCACCTCCAGGTTGAGCCGCCCTGACTCGTCGAAGGACGGGAATTCGGTGCGATCGAACGCCGCCAGCACGGGGACTCGGTACTGTCCCTCGAAATCGGGGAAATATTCCGCCGAGATCTCCACCGGGAATTCGATCTTGGCGGCACCTTCCAGCACGGTCTGGAGCAGCTTGAATTCCCTTTCGGGCGTGCTCAAGGCGGCATAGAGCTTGTCCGCATAGTAACCCTGCCGGTAGGCCAGGCGGAGCCGGGGTCTGCTGACGGCAACTTCGACCTTTCGGAACCGTCCGTCGCTCGGCGGGGTGGGCGCGTAATAGCCAAGCAGGTAATAGTGGCTCGAATCCTCCCGGGCCTTGCGGAAGATCTTCCCGAGGTCGTTGTCGTCCAGGAGTACCGCGCCGCCGGTTTCGGCCGCCAGGGTGATCAGCCCCTCCCGCGACTCACTGAGCCGGACCAGCTGGTTGAGGTCCGCCCGGCCCGTGAAGATGCCCTGTCCTCCTCCCGAGCGGTGGGCGCCGCCTCCGGGGGCAAGGGCCACCAGTCCTCGGGCGTCCACGGAATAGATGCTGATATTGGCCCGATTGCAGAGATCGGCGGTCCAGCGGAGTTGGTCGTCGTTCTCGATTCCCCGGCTGGTGAGGCCGGAAGAGAAATACACCAGGGCCTTCCGGCCGGGAACGTCCCGGAAGGCGTCGGCGATGGCCTGGATGGCGCTGAGCTGATGGTTGCTTTCAAACAGAGCGAACTCGGTCTCGTCGGCCAGAAACTCCCCGTCGGCGGCCGCGTCCGAATCCTCATCCGGCAACGAGACGTCGCTTTCCCGGTCCTGTTGGGAGAGGCGTCCCAGTGCTCCGGACAATTCCGCGGGGTCGGACGTGAAATCGACCAGAAGCTCGAGTCCCTGGTCGTACGCCAGGATGGCGACGGCGTCTTGCGGCGTCAGTTGCCGGTCCAGGAAGCGGAGTGCCGACTCGCGCATCATTCTCGAGTCCTGGAGGTTGGCGTTGGAGAAGTTGAAGAGGAGGATCAGGTACCGCTTCTCCGGCGTTGCCGGAAATTCCGGTTCCGGTCCCGCAGAAACCGTCGTGCGAGGAGTCTCGGGCAAGGTCCGGCGGACGGTGACGCGCTCGCTGGTGAGCGGCAGGAATACTTCCTGGAAATACCCGATCTTCTGGGAGACTCCTTCCTCGAGAAGCGTGAAGTCCTCGGACTCCAGACCTCGGACGGGCCGTCCCTCGGAATCCCGGACCTGGACATCCACCAGGATCAGGTTCGTCCTCACCCGGAAGCGGATGGGGGAATCCTGGCTCCAAAGGCTGGTCCAAGCCAAGACACAGACCATGGCGCTCAAAACCACCTGCACCGGGACCCAGCCCCTGGGCGTCTGCTGACCCGGAAGGCTTCCGCTTCCAGTTATGGCGATTCTCTGTATGGACACTCGGGGACCTTGCCGTCAGAACATGAATCTCAGACGCAGCTGGATCCGCCGCATTTCTGAGACCGAAGTGATCTGTCCGAATCCGCGGGAGTTCACGATGGTGTTCAAACCGGTGTAGTTGACATGATTCAGCAGGTTGGCGGCCTCCGCCTGCAGGATCAGCCGCCTCCCTTCGCCTCCCAGCGGGATGGATCGCGCCAGGTTCAAGTCCAGGGTCCAGGATCCCGGACCCTGGATGGTATTGCGGCCTGCGTCCCCGAAGCTCCCCGGATCGGGGAGACGAAATGCGGCGGTATTGAACCAGGATCCGGTGGAGCGTTGGGAAGCGGACAGCTGAACAGGTAGACCGGTCACGCTGGCCCGTTCGCTGGCCTGGGAGGCGCTGCCGCTGTTGTTGATCTGATTGCCCAGCACCCGGGCCGTCAGGAAGCGGCCGCTGTTGACCCTGAGGCTCGTGTTCAGAAACCAGTTGCTGAAGATGGAACTGAGGATTCCCCGGTCCCGGAGCCAACGGTGGCGGTCTCCGAAGGGGAGCTCATAGAAACCGCCCAGCCGCAGGCTATGGCGCCGGTCCAAGTTGGAGGGCCCCCACTCGGAGTTCAAATCGTTGTCGTTCTGGGCCACCACTCGTCCTCCCCCGGTGAGTGTGGCCGCGTTGTCCAGCGATTTTCCGTACTCGTAGCGGAGGTTCAGCGTAAAGCCGGATCGGACCCGCCTCACCGCCAACACCTGGAGGCCGTGGAAATAGGAGGAGGCCCCCGGAGTCAGGAACAGGAACTGGGCCGTGTCGCTGATCCGCAGGATGCCGTCCTGGAGCCGGTTGGGCGCCCGCAACATTTCCAGGCCCGTCCCCCGGGAGCCGGCATAGCCCACGCTGAGGAAGAAGTTGCGGGGAAGCGACTGTTGCAGGGACAGGTTCCAGGTTTGCACCGTGGCCAGACGGAAGTGGGGGTCCACGGCGTAGGTGTTGGGGACTTCCTCCTCCAGATTTGCGGAAAACGCCGACTCGACGGGAAGAAAATCTCGACCCGCCACCGTTTCTTGAATCGCGAAACCGAAGGGGGGCTGCGAGATCAGCTCTCCGGCCAGGGCGGTGTAGGATTCGTGGGGATAAAAGACTCCGTAGTTGGCACGAAGGACAGACGCCGATCGGCCGGACCTGAGGCGCAGAGCCAGCGCGACTCGAGGGGCCAAGTTGTTGCGGTCATCCCCAATCAGCGCTCGCGGAACGATTCCCGCATAGGGTCCCTGGCTTCCCGGAAACACGGTTGCCGCCGCCTGGAACCCGGGGGCCACGTCGAGATTGGCCATCCGGTCGTACAATTCTTCCCAGGGCGCCACGTATTCGTAGCGAAGACCCCACTGGAGGGTCAGCCTGGAGTGAATTCTCCAGTTGTCGTTGACGAAAAGGGAGTATTCCGGGGCCCTCAGGTAGTGGTCGCTGTTGCCGTACTGAATCCGGCTGCTCTGCGCCAGACCCAGCAGGAAGTCGGCCAAGTCGTAGCCGGTCCCTGCCACGGGCCGGCCCGAATGATACGCGCTGGTGGCCACGCCGGCGAAGACCTGGACCCCTGCCCCTTCCGGGTTGCCCAGCTGATTCCGCCGGTTCCAGGCCATCTCGCCGCCAATACGAAAATGGTGTCCCGCAAAGGTCAACTGGAGAGAATCGCGCACCGAATGCGTCTCCCGGACGTTCACGAAGGAGCTGCCGTCGGAAAGGGAGGCGTAGTTCGTGAACTGAATCTGGGGGAGGCCGAAATCGATGGGAGCCGTCGACGTATTCCGGATGCCCAGATCGGAGCTCACGTTGGTTTGATAGGCGAACGGGTTGAGCCGCCGGCTCCGATTCCGGTTCCAACGGACGCGCACGTTGTGTAGCAGGCCTCCTGCCGTAGTCTGGACCAGATTCAACGAAAGGTTCTGTCCGCGCTCGCTGCCGCGTCCGTAAAGGGCCGGAAAAGCGTTGAATTCATCACGATCATTGCGGTTGAAGTTGTAGCTTCCCAGCAGTCGCAGGCCGTCGGAAAGGGAGTGGAAGACTCGGGAATTCAGCCGGTTTCCGGCATTACGCAAGGGGTCCAGGTTCAAGTAGTTGAGATACGGGTCGGCACGGTTGGGGAGGGGAAAGAAGGCGAGCAGAGATTGGGAAACGGGGTTGAGCCGGCCGCCGGGAAGCGCTGCGCCGGCATAGGGTTGACCGCTGGATGGATCGAATATTCGGACCGGCTCGCCGGCCAGGGGACCGGTTCGATAGGTGGTCTGGGAGAAGTCGCCCTGCCGTTCCGCGGCTGTGGGGACCGATGCGTATTGGGTTCGCAGTTCGTCTCCCCAATTGGTGTTGAAGTCGACGAAGAAAAAGGAACGGCGGCGGCCGAAAAAGGATCCCCTCGACGAGTCGTCTCCCCGGGTCAGAGGACCGCCTGCGGAGACACCCGTGTTCCAGGAAATGTAGTCCGGGTCCGGCGTTTCTCCACCGTCCAGCGAATAGGGTTTCGCATCCAGCGCCGAGCCGGAGAATCCCATGGAAACGCTGCCCTGAATCCGATTGGCCCGGCCGCCGGCGATTCGGGCTCCACGGAACCCCCCTCGTCCCCCGCGCCCCCCGCGGCCCATGACGGCGCCCATGATCTGACTCTCGCTGGCGCCGAATCCGCCTCCCTGGCGGAGGGACGCGCCTTGGATCAGCACCTCGTCAGTGGTCTGTTCCAGACTTCTGTCCTGGGCCCCGACGTCCTGTTGAGCACCGATACGGATTTCTTCGAAAGGATCGTCTTCGAAGGAGTTCTGGCGTCTCGAGCGGCGTTGCCCGGATGGCGCAGGCCGGGCTTCGGCCTGGAAAAAATCGGTCTCGAATTCCAGGCCCCACTGATACCCCTTCCACGACTGGGAAGTTTCGATCTCGATTCCTCCACCGAAACCGGTTCTGCCGCCACCGCCTCGCCCACCCGGCCGATCTCCTCTGCCGAAACCACCTCCTCGACCAAACCCGCCCATAGTGACTGTGGCCGTCTGAGACCGGGGCACCGTAATCCCCTGGTTGGCGTCGAGCGCCAGATTCAGGGTCAGCCGGGCGTCGCTGATAAAGACGCCGGCGGAGAAGCGCATCCGGACCCGGAGCGGCATGGCCGTTTCAGGGTCGATCCAGATGCGGGCCTCCCGAACCTTCAACCCACGGATCTTGGGCTCCGTCTTCACCTCGACGGCCTGCCGTTCGTCAATCTGCGACGGACCGATGACCTTCGCCTTCCTGAGGAAATCCCGGGAGGTCAGGATGTCGAGCCCCTCCAGCGGGCCGAGCGCATTCATGAAACGTCCGCCCCGGCGGCGGCGCGACGAGGGGTCCATGGGTTGACCATTGCGTCTCAGGCTCAAGATCTCCTTCTTGAACTCCTCCGTGCCGCCCAGGTAGTGGCGTTCCCGGGAATCGAACCGTTGATTTCCGAAGGGCGTGTTGGCCAGGGTCCGGCTTTCAACCTCCACCGAATAACCCGATAGCAGCTCTTTTCTGAGCTCGAGCACGCGAGCGAGGCGCTGCAGGAGGTCCGGGTCGGGAGCTCCGGACGCGGGAATCAGGCAAAGCAGCGACGCCACCGCCGGAATGATCCAACGGTAGCGCCGCTCCCGGGGGGAAACGTGTCGCATCATTCCTTGTCGTAGACCAGAGTATGGTCCATGTCGCCTCGGGGCGTTCTCAGCGTCACTGACGCGGTCAGGGTCTTGCCGTCATCCGCGAGGCTCCACCGCGTCTTCTGCTCAATCCTGAAGTTGCCTCGGGGAGTCTCCCGCTCTTGAATCTGTTTGACTTCCAGTGCCGAGCCCTTCCATTTGGCCTCTATGGTTGCGGTGCCCCTGGGGGTGGAGACCTCTTGCGCACCGGAGCCCGGCTTGAGGGTGATCTCTCTGGAGCCGCCCCGTCCTCCCTCGTGGACGAAGATCAGAGCATCGCCGTCACTCCGCACCGAGATCCGGGAAGGCATCATCCCGCCGCCACGGCCGCCGCCTCGCCGGCCACCCCGGAAACCACCCTCTCGGCCACCGTCGCCTCGACCGCCGCCGCCGCGGCCTCCGCCGCGGAATCCGCCGTCTCGACCACCGCCGCGGCCTCCGCCACCGCCGCGGCCGAAACGGGGCAGCTCGCTCTTGTCCTCGTTCAGGGTCCAGTCACCCGTCAAGTTCGGGGTTTCCCCGGCGCGGGAATGAGTCCCCGCCCAGAACATCATCAGTACCGTAGCGAACAATGGAATAATCCGTCGCTGTTGTGACATTTCGTATTGACCTCCGGTTACCGTCTGTTTCCGTCGCTTTCACCGGATCATTACGGGAACGGGTCCCCTTTGTTTCGTTCCGAGGAGTTTCCGCGGGTTTGACCGGGTCCGGGAGCCGGTGTTATTAGAGAACCACACCAATGACCCCGGAAATCGGTTTTCTCTTTCTCCTTCTGGCGGTCATGGCCTACCTCTTTCTGACCGAAAAGCTTCCTGTCGATCTGACGGCCTTCCTGGGCCTCGTGGTCCTCACGTTGGTGGGTTATGTGACGCCGACGGACGCCTTTACCGGATTCTCGTCGCCGGCGGTGATCACCATGATGTCGGTTTTCATCGTCAGTGCTGCGCTCTTGCACACCGGCGTCGCGGACCGTGCCGGGGCCTTCATCCATACCCTCGTCGGGAGCCGGGAAATTCCCCTTACCGTGATCCTGATGGCGATTGCGGGATTGCTTTCCGCGTTCATGAACAATATTGCGGCGACGGCGGTTCTCATGCCGGCCGTCGGCAGCATCGCCTACCGGAGTGGTATTCCCCCTTCCAGGCTTTTCATGCCCCTCGCCTTCGGGGCCATATTGGGAGGAACCACGACACTGGTCGGCACTCCTCCCAATATCCTGGCGGGTACCATAATGCGGGAACGGGGCCTGGAGCCCTTCGGGCTGTTCGACTTCACTCCCGTCGGCTTGGCTCTGTTGGCAGCCGGCATCCTGTTTATGGTGACCCTGGGCCGAAAGTTGCTGCCCCGGCGCGAAATGGGACCCGTCACCAGCGAGTCGTCTCATCTGTCCCAGGTCTATCAATTGCATGAACGGTTGTTCTCAGTCCGGATTCCTCCCCAATCCCGGCTGGATGGAATCTCCCTGGGAGAGTCACGGCTTGGGACCGCCCTGGGGATCCAGGTTGTCGCCATATTGCGGCACGGCAGGAAACGGCTGGCCCCGGAACCGGCCACGTTCCTGAGAGGCAGGGACGTGCTGCTGGTGGAGGGAAACCGGTCGGATCTGAAAGATCTGATGAAAGTTCGGGACTTGAAGATCCAGCAGACCACCGCAGGCCAACTGCCGCGGCCGGTCAAGGGGGTGACGGGGGTTCGGCTCCTTTTGTCGGACGATTCCGACCTGGTGGGACGGAATCTGCGGGATGTACATTTCCGGAAACGCTTCGATGCCGTCGTGGTGGCCATCCATCGGGGTGACGAATATTTAAAGGATGACCTGGCAAGAAGGACGCTGCGGAGAGACGACGAGTTGCTGGCGCTGGGAGCTCGCACCCAGTTGGAGAGACTGCGGTCCCAAGATGCCCTGCGGGTGAAGGAAGTGGGATTGTCTGTGCTGAGGAACGTATGGGATCACCTCGCTGTGATCCGGGTTCCGAAGGGGTCCGCCTTGGTCGGCTCAACGGTCGGCAACAGCCGGATCGGCGAGTTGGCGGGTGTCACCGTAGGCGCCATCATCCGTGGAGGCATGACCCATTTGGGGGTGTTCGCAGATGCTGAGATCCGGGAAGGAGACGGGTTGTTGGTTTCGGGGAATGCGGAGGAGATCGTGCGCCGTCTCGGGGCGGGGGACGTGGAACTCGATCCTGGTGCCGGAGGAATCTCCCTTGAAACGGACGACGTGGGTCTCGCCGAAGCCGCACTCGCGCCGCGCTCGTCTCTGGTGGGCCGCACCCTCAAGGAAGTGAAGTTCCGGGATCGATTCGGCCTTCAAATCCTGGCCGTTTGGCGGGAAGGCCGGCCCATCCATTCGGGATTGGCCGATCTTGCCTTCCGTTTCGGAGATGCGCTGCTGCTGCAAGGACCCTGGGACCGAGTTCGGAATTTGGGGCTGGACTCCGATCTGGTTCTTTTCTCCAGAGTAGAGCGCCGCCCTCGGCGGACCCACAAGGCGCCGTTCGCCCTGGCCGGACTGCTGGTGATGGTCGCCATGGTCGTCAGCGGTTTCCAGCCCATCCACGTGGCAGCTTTCACGTCAGCGAGCCTGGTTCTTCTGTTCCGCACTCTGACCATGGAGGAGGCCTACCGTGCCATCGAGTGGAGAGCCATCTTTCTGGTGGCGGCGGTATTGGCCTTCGGGTCAGCCATGGAAGAAACGGGAGCGGCGTTGTTGCTGGCCGATGCGGTGACCGGATTGGCAGGTCCTTGGGGCGAATATGGGATCCTGGTCGCTCTGGTGTTGCTGACAAGTCTGATGAGCCAATGTCTCGACGGCGCCCCCGCGGTGGTACTGCTGGCGCCCGTGGCGTTGAATGCGGGGGGGCAACTGGGTCTTGACCCGCACACGGTCATGATGAGCGTCAGTCTGGCCGCATCTGCCGCCTTCATGACTCCATTCAGCCACAAGGCAAACCTGCTGGTGATGGGGGCAGGCGGATATCGAAGCATCGACTACATCCGGGTCGGGACGCCACTGACGGTGGTGATTCTGATTCTTCTGGTTCTCCTGGTACCGCTCTTCTCTCCCCAGGGGTAGTGAAGAGATGTCCGATAGCGATTCGCGAACTCGATTGACGTGGCTGCTCCTGGCTTTGCTCGCCACGCTGAGCCTGGTCCTGGGAACCCTCATTCTGATTGGCGCCAGGAGCAATTGGGGACCCGTTGATCACCCTGAGTTCCCGACCATGCAACGCAGCGGCTGGAGTTGGGAGACCGATGACCCTCTTTTGGCCGGTGTCTGGCTGATGGGCACGCTGCAGATCGCCGTGTTTCTCTGTCTCCTGGGTCTGGGTCTGGCGGGACGAAAGGGTCTGGGCCCGCTGCGAATTCCCCTGTTGCTGGGAGGCCTGCTTCACGCCGGATTCTTTTCCTGGATGATTCTGGCCCACGTCTTTCCGATCGCGCCTTCTCTCTGGTCCTTCCCGCCTCCTACGGTGGTGATGGTGTTTTTCCTATGGATTCTGCCCCCCTTCTATTTCGTGATCCTGTACGTCGCGGTCTTCGACCGGTGGATCCTGAATCCTGAGAGTCACCGGCGCTTTCGGGAACTCATCCATTCCCGGAGAGGGAAGGGACCGGAGTGATGGATCCCTCCCGCAGCTCGGTGATCCTGGTCTTCGTGGGCCTGTACATGGGGATGTGCGTCGCGGTCGGCCTGTGGGCCCTGACCCGCACGCGCTCCACTCGGGATTTCTTCATGGCGGGGCGCGACCTGGGCATCTGGGTCACCGGCCTGGCCGTCTTCTCCAGCACCATGAGCGGATTCGGGTTCGTGGGGGGACCCGGTCTGGTCTATCGGATGGGAATGACATCCGTCTGGATGGTGATGTCGATTCCCCTCGGATACGTCCTCTGTTTCGCGCTGCTGGCCAAGCGGATCCGGCTGCTTGCGGAACTCAAGGAACCGGTCTCGCTGCCCGATGCGGTGGCGGCCCGGTACGGCAGCGAGGGATGCCGTTTCCTCGCCGCTATCGCCATTCTCCTCGGTGTGATGGGCTACCTCGCAACCCAGATCCTGGCGATGGCGACAGTGCTCAGGGACTTGGTGGCGGGCGCCGGTTTGGGCGATTTCAGCATGGAGGCGTGCGTGGCCTTCTCCTGTGCGGTCCTGGTCTTCTATTGCGTGACGGGCGGCATCATCGCTTCGGTCTATACGGATCTGGTGCAGGGCCTGGTCATGGTGGCCGCCGCCGTCCTGGTCTTCCTGGCGACCGCCAATGTGGCGCCTGGAGGCTGGAGCGGGATCGTCTCATCCATCGCATCCGACGACCCCGGTTCCATGAGCCCTTGGGGCACTATGGGGGCGTTCCAGGGACTCTCCTGGTACCTGCTCTTCATTCTTGGAGTCTCCGGTCAACCCCACGTGGTGACCAAGATGATGATGAACCGGAGGATCGAGGACGCCAAATACATCCTGCCCGTGTCCGCATTGGGATACGCGGTCTCCGCGCTGCTCTGGATCAGCATCGGTTTGGCCATGCGTGCTCTGGTGATCCAAGGCATTCATCCGGAACTGCCGGGAGCCGATTCCGCCGCGCCCCAATTCCTGGCCCACTACGTGCCCCCGGTTCTGGCCGGCATCGTTTTCGCGGCCCTCTTCGCGGCCATCATGTCGACGGCCGACGGCTTCCTGAACATCGGCGCCGCGGCCGTGGTCCACGACATTCCCCGGGCGCTGCGGGGCCGGTCGTTGAGAGACGAACTCTTCTGGGCGCGGACAGCCACCGTGATCATCGCCGCCATGGCTTCTGTTTTCGCCCTCTACAGCGGTGATCTCGTGGCCATTCTGGGAGCCTTCGGTTGGGGGACCTTTGCGGCGGCGCTGGTTCCGGTCGTGGCCGTGGGATTGAACTGGAAGCGGGCAACGGCCCTGGCGGCCAAGACGGCGATTCTGGTCAGCCTGACCATCAATTTCGCGTTTCGCCTGCTCGACGTCCAAATTCCGTGGGGCATCGATCCAGGCGCGATTTCGCTGGTGGTTTCGCTTACCCTGTTCGTTGGCATTTCACTGGCTTCCCCGCCGCCGGTGCTGGATCCGGAGATCGACCGGTTGATGGACATGTGAGGATGAGGAGACGAGGAAAGAGGAAAGAGTGACGATGGGCGGGGCGTTTCCGCCTTGACCGGTCGTGGGAGGGCGGCTAGGCTCCCGGTATCATGAACAGAAAGCTCGGAAACGCATCACTCGCCATCTTTTTCTGCCTCCTGACGGTTTCTTTGAACGGGCACGAGGGACCTCCGAATACGTTGGTTCCGTTCACGGCCCCTGACTTTATCGGGGATCCGGTCATCGGCCGCCAACTTTCCGATCTGGCCGAATTCTCCATTCATCTCCTGCAGTGGACCGAAACCGACCGGAGCGTGGCGAAGCTGCAGCGAACCCTCAAGGGCAAGGTCGGGAGTTTCTACCGGCGCTGGAATGGGACCACCACCGAGGCTCCGGAGTTGGAGGAGATCGTCCGGTTCACGACCGAGAGTTACGAATCCCTCACCTGTCCCCAGCTCACCAAGATTGAAGTCGGCTCCGCAGTGACTCTGTTGGAGTCGCCCGAGAAACTGGATCTATTGGGATTCGCGGGAACGGAGGTTCCCGTGATCATTCGAAACGCCAGCGCCAAAGAAGTGGCTGTGACCATCGGTTCCGGGTCCCAGGATGTGGAAGTGGAGCCCCGGATCGTCCGTCTCAGGGGAGGAGAGACCCAGGGCGCCTGGCTGATCGTCTCTCCCATCCGGCCGGGGGCCTCGGCGCTGGTGCTCACGGTAAGTGCGGGCGCCGTCACGGGACGGGTGTCGGTCCCGGCGCAGGTCCGCAATATGAGTCTGCTGCGGGTCAAGGTGGTGGATGAAGCCGGTCTTGAGACGCCCGCGCGCGTCTACCTCACCGGTGCCGATGGGAAGCGCCATACGCCGGACGAGATCATTCCCCGCATCACCAGCGCCGACTACGGTCAACCGTACGGCGGCGAATACTATTTCTACACCGACGGCGGCTTCTCCGTGAGTCTGCCCGAGGGCGAGACCCGGCTGGAGGTGGTCAAGGGATTGGAATACGCGCCGCTCAGAAAAACCTTTCAGATGCCGGCGTCCGGCCGGAAGGAGATCGTGGCCCGTTTGGATCGCCCCTTCAACATGGCGGCCAAGGGATGGTTCTCGGGGGACACCCACATCCACCCCAACCTCTTTTCCGACACCCGGATCCAGCCTCGGGACGTGCTGCAGATCACCAAGGCCGAAGATCTGAACGTACCCCACCTCCTGGCCTGCAACGACACTGACGGATTCATCACCGACCTGGTGTATTTCGAAGGGAAACCCAACCGCCTCTCGGAGAAGAACTACATCCTCTACTGGAACCAGGAGATGAGGAACCTGAGGGTCTACGGCCACATGGCCTTCCTGAAGCTCAAGGAGTTCGTGCATCCCTCCTACGTCGGATGGCCCCGGACCGATCATCCTTACGACTATCCGCCCAACTACGAGCTAGCGGCTGCCGCCAAGCAGCAGGGAGCGGCCGTCGTCCAAGTGCATCCGGGCTCGCGCCAGGAATACCCGGTGGACATCGCCCTGGGAGTGGTCGACACCATCGACGTCATGTGCCAGGGGAACGAAGAGAAGAACACGGCGGATTGGTACCGGCTTCTCAACTCCGGATTCCGCTGCGGGATCTCGGCCGGGACCGACTGTTTCCTGAACGTTCCCTATCACCTGCTGGCGGGAGCGGGGCGGGTCTACGTGAAGACCGGAACCCGGCTGACCTATGACAAGTGGATCCAGGCCTATCTGGAGGGCAGGAGCTTTGCCTCCAACGCTCCCCTCGTCGAGTTCAGCGTCGACGGCAAGGGGCCAGGGGAGGAGATCCGCTGGAGTTCCGGGTCCCGGACGGTGCGCGTCGAGGCCCAGGCGGTCTCCCATGTCCCCATGCAGACGATGGAGGTGGTGGTGAACGGAAAGCCGGTCTATACGGTGGACGCCACCGGCGGGGGCACCCGGGTGAGCCTGTCACGGGAGATCCAACTGGACGAGAGCGCCTGGATCGCCGTTCGGGTCCGGGGCGAAGCTCATCGCCTGGTGCCCAACGACACCGAACTCTACGCCCACACGAGCCCGGTCTACTGCTACCGGGACGGATCCCGCATCCATTTTCGGGAGGACGCGCTTTATTTTGTGGAGCAGATCGACGGGCTGTTGGAGCGAGTCGACCGCAACGGAGTCTTCAAGGACGCGGCCCAGAAACAGAAGGTCGTGGACCTGTTTCGCAAGGGTCAGGACGTCTATCGCAAGATCGCCCGCGAGGCGACGCGGTAACGGCTCCTGCCCGATGGCTCAACCCTTCTTGTCGATGCTCCAGATTCCCGCGCCCTTGGCTGCGATGAACAGAAAGAGAAAGGCGTAGATCGCAGCCAACTCCCCCTTGTTCTGGATCGGCCAAATGCCGTGAGGCTGATGGGCCATGAAGTAGGCCACGGCCATCTGACCGCTGGAGATGAAGGCGGCCCAACTGGTCAGGAGCCCCACGGCGATCAGAAGGCCCCCCACCAGTTCGACGATTCCGGCCAGGCCCATCAGGCTGACCAGGGGCGCCGCCGCGCCCGATTCCCCCCCGACGCCGCCGAATAGGCCCAGGACCTTCTGGGCCCCGTGGAAGGCGAACAGAGAGCCGGAGACGATCCGGACCAGAGCATACGTCTCATTCGAGTACTTTGCCAGAATACTTTGCATAAATCCCCCTTAATAATGACGAATTAGTTCTAAGTCGAACCCGATCCGTTGGCGCGTCGCCAGTTGATGCCGAATCATACCAAAACCGGGAAATGAGGAAAGCGGACCGACCATTGTGAAGGCTGGGAAGGTGTGGCGGAAATACACAGGAAGGGGATTGGCCGAGGGCTCGGCACGCACAAGATCATCGACATGTAATTCCGTGGCGACTTCCTGCGAGGACTGGTATAGTGCGCGCCTTATCGGACGGCCACACGGAAATGGGCCGTTGAGGCCCGCTGATTTATTGGGCCGGAAAGGACGTGATGCTGGAGAATCGGGTCAAGAGACTTCTGGCGGAGGGCAAGGCGGCTTGGGGATCGGCCCTTGCGGACGCTTCCGAATTGCTGGCAAAAGCCACGCTCAAACAAGGCATCGACTTCCTCTGGATCGACACGGAACATCGACCCTTCGGGATCAACGAAGTCCAATTGGTTCCCATCATCTGCCGTCTCGAAGGCCGGGACGCCCTGTTGCGGGTCCCCAATCTGGATCCGGGCCTCATCAAGAAGGGCTTGGACATGGGCTGCAGTTGCATCATGGTGCCCCAGGTAGACAATGCGGACCAAGCCCGGCTGGCGGTCCAATACTGCAAATATCCTCCCGAGGGGAATCGGGGAGTAGGCCCGGTCTGGCCCATGCTGCTGGACGTGGATCTCAACGACTATCTGCAGTCGGCCAACCGGGAGACCTGTGTCGTCGTCCAGGTCGAGACCCCCGAGGGGTTGGACAATCTGGAGCGAATCGCCGAGGTCGAGGGGGTGGACGTTGTGTTTGCGGGTCCTGCCGACATTGCCGCCTCCATGGGTCATCTGGGGAACATCGGTCATCCCGAGGTTCAGAAGTGCCTGGAGGACTTTCCCGCGCGCGCAGCCTCCTGCGGCAAACCCAGCGGGATCACGTTCGGCGGGTTCGACGCCTGTTGGAGAGCGTACGAACAAGGCTACCGCTTCATCAACGCCGGCAACCTCATGTACTTCGGTCAGGTCGGCATGCGCGAGTGCCTCGACAGACTTCGGGAATCGGAACGTTCCGCCTCTGCCTGAACCCTGCGGTCCGGGGACGACTACCGGATCCGTGGGGTAGGAACAGGACTGGTCTTGGTTCTGATCTGCTCAGGGAGCCTGTCCGATTCGGAGCTTGGCGAAGAAACCTCCTTCGTTTGCATGGAGAGGGTTCCCGATCCGGAGAACCTCTGCTGCAGGGCCCGGTCCAGAGCGGGCAATCCGATCGCCAGCGCGACGCTGACCGCCAGCCCAATGGCCGCTTTCCCCACGTCCTTTCCCGCCATCAGGATCGATTCCGGGATCGTTCGGTGCCTGAGCTGAAAGGCGAGAGCCAATTCGCGGCCGGACAGCAATCCCAGAAAGACCCACGTGGTACTCATGGGGATATTGGACATCTCCTTGAAAAACAGGAGGATGGACGCATAGATGAAGTCAATCAGCGTGGCGACCCGGATATCGGTGGTATTGGTCTTGGAAGTGACGATCCCCTGAATCCGGCCCCCTCGATTCCTGAAGATGACGGCGTGCAGGACCAGCATCACGAGGGCCGCAAAAATGAGAACCTCGACTTCCGCCTTGCGCGGGAGATAGACGAAGATGTTGGCAAGATCCTGGATCAGCCATTGGCTCCACAAAAACGCGGTTGCGAGCCACTGAAGAACGACGGCGTAGGGTCGGGGAGGACGATCTCTCGTCGCCAGAAAACGGGATTCGAGGAGATTGGCAACGACCATATAGACGACGAAGCCGACGCCGATGGCGACGGCGTACCCCAGCAGAGATTTGGTGAGGATCTTCAGGAGGTTCGTGGGGGCGAATACGGTCAGCACGAGAAAGGTCGTGCTGACCGGAACTCCGAATCGGGTCAGCAGCAGGATGAACAGGGGAGGAATGGCGTGCAGCCAGGTGATGCCTCCCGCGGGTTCCGGGAACTGCTCAAGGCGCCCGTAGGCGATGTCGCCGCTGTTCGCCAGCCATCCATACACCAGAACGGCCAGGAGGATGAGGCAGGCGTAGGTCCACAATACCCACCAGGGACGGCGGGAGTTGGAACTGAGGAACGTCCCCAGGGTCTGGATGGCGTCGTTGGCCACGATGGAATAGGCGGCCAGAACGAATCCGACGAGCATGAACAGTTCCGTCAAAAAGACTCCCCTCTCCCAGCTCCCGGGTTTCCCTGCCGAGAGCCATTCTTTCACTCATCATCGAACCCGCGCCATTTGTAGTATACAGAGCCCCCCCTCCCCAAAAATATTGGGCGCTCCTGTGGACTGGGCCAATCGATCCCGGATGAATGGATGCCGGCGATTCGCTGGTTGAGTTTTCGCTTTTCGGTATGTCAGTCTGAGGCCACGATGAAGGAGCCGGGACGTGCCTGAAACCGTCGTGCTCTGGGGCCCGCCGGACGTGGACGGATCCCCCGAAGGGACCGAGGACAGCCGCCTGTTGTCCGCCTGGATGAAGAAATGCGCCGATCACGGCGTCACCAAGATCATCGACGGCAGCGCCAGGGTCCTGCCGGCGGGCGACCGGACGTTGGCCCGCCCCCGGGCCGCGCGCCAGGCCGGAATGAAGTTCGATACCTATGTCGACTACAACGGCTTTCCCCGGCACGGCGGCGCGCGGATGACATACGGGTGGTCCCTCGACTTTCTCCGGCCTCCCGTGACTTCGGCTCAGGCTCGAGAGATTCTCGACCAGCACCGGCCCATTTATCACGGTCCCCATGTCACCACCGAGATGTCCGATTTCGCAGGTCGACATCCGGAATTCCGGAGTCTGACCCGCAGCCGTTCCTATGTGCTGGAGCCGGGGCAGGATCTCTACCTGAGCCCCTCTTTTCCAGAGGTGCGGGATCACCACGCCCATCTGTTCGTCGGCGCCTTGGAGGTGACGCGGGCCGACGGGCTTCAGGTCGAGTTCGTGTTGGGGAACGAAGACGAGAACGGCGTCGTGCCCTACGGCTACGAGGACCGCACCGGTTCCGAGTTTCGCGCCAAGTTCGGAAAGGACCCCTTCGATTTGCCCAACAACGACCCCGATTGGATGCAGTTCCGTGCCGATTACGTCACCTTGTTCCTCTCGGAGGTCCGGGCGAAGATCAAACGGTCCTCACCCCAGGCGGTTCTTTCGACCACCATCATCGCCGGGGAGCCGGAGGACTACATCAAGGTTTTGCAGGACTGGCCGGCGTGGATCGAGAAGGGCCTTCTGGATGAATTCTATCTCTGGTTCAGGACCGATTCCGATCTGAAGGCGGTCCAGCGGCAGGTTCGGCACGCCGTCGATGTGGCCGCCGGCCGCGTCCCCGTGATCGTCGAGCTTTCCTGTTATCACCCGGGAAGCTTTCAGGATCCGGACTCCATGTTGACCGCCGGCAAGATCGCCGTCGACAACGGAGCTTCGGGGGTCGGCATCTACCGGAGCCATGCCGTCCGGCAACTGAACTTCTGGCCGGTCCTGGAAGCTTTGAGCAAGATCTGAAATGGGGGGAAATCGACCGGGTCCTCGGCTCTTCGGTTCCCTTGCACCTCTTTTCCTGGCTGTTGTTTCTCTCCTTGGGGAAGGGAACCCTCCTGTCGAATTGGGCGCCCGGCGCGAGTTGATGCTGGACGACGCCCTGTTCGAGACGATTCGAGACCTGGAGTTTCGTCAGCACTCCCCCCGCGACGCCGAAGTGATCCTGGATCTGGATGCACCATGGGAGGGCCGGAAATACCATGGATTCACCGTCTGCGGCTATCCGGTGGTGTTGCAGGACGGGGATAGATTTCGTCTCTATTACGCCTCCTACCTGGGATTGCGTTTTGAACCCAGGGAGCCCGAGACCCAGTTCACCTGCTATGCCGAAAGCAGCGACGGGGTGATCTGGAACCGAGTCCGGCTGGGCCGCGTCGAATTCGAGGGGTCGACGGACAACAACATCCTGCTCAAGGGGAGAGCCTCACACAACTTCGCTCCCTTCATCGACACGCGGCCAGGCGTTCCGGCATCGGAACGATACAAGGCCGTCGGGGGAAACCCGGAGGCCTATGTCTTCGCCTCCGCCGATGGACTCGAATGGCGCAAGCTCAAGGAGGAGCCCGTTCTGGACGGAGAGGAACCGGCCTTCGATCGCCATGGAGCGATCCGTTGGGGCATGGATCCCAGCCGCAGGAGGGCGATCCTGGATTCCCTCAACGTGAGCTTCTGGGATCCGGCGAACGACCAGTACGTCCTGTTTTTTCGGGCCTATCTGCCCTGCCTGTCGCGGGACGGAAAGCGCCGGCTTCCCGAGACCCGATCGGTGATGCGCGCCACTTCACGGGACTTCCTGATGTGGGAGAACATCGAACCCATCGAATACGGGGAACCGCGGCGGGAATGGCGGCACTCCCTCTACACCAGCGGGCTGAAACCCTATCATCGGGCGCCCCACCTGATACTCGGGTTCCCCCTGCGCACGGCTCCCCGGGAGCCCTTCCACGGCACCTCCTATGGTTTGAGCGAGACGGCTTTCATGTACAGCCGGGACACACGAAACTTCGTGCTGGTGGACGAGCCCTTTCTGCGCCCGGGGCGTGACCCCGGAAACTGGAGCAAGCATGGAAACCTCATGGCGTGGGGCATGCTGCAGACGGCACCCGACGAACTTTCGTTCTACTACCTGCAGCACGACCATCAGCCGGACACCTTCATTCGGCGGGGTGTGCTTCGCGTCGACGGTTTCCGGTCCCTTCACGGCGGCGGATATCCGGGCGGGACGGCGATTACCCGTCCTCTGGTCTTCCAGGGAGCCCGGTTGGAGATCAATGCCGCCACCGGAGCCGGAGGCGGCATCCGGATCGCCGTTCTGGATGCGGCCACGAAGCGGCCGGTTCCCGGGTATGAGTCCAGCAAGGAGTTTTTTGGCGACGAGATTCAGCACTTCGTCGAGTTCGGCGACGGCAGGAATCTGGCGCCCCTGTCAGGAAAACCGGTCCGACTCCGTTTCGAGATGGTCGACGCGGACCTCTACTCCTTGAAGTTTCATTGAGGCACGGAGATCCGGCCTATCGCTCCAGGACCATGGCCGTCCGGACCAGTTGAACAAACTCGCCTCTGTGGCCGTGGGGATCTTCTCCGATAGAGTCCGAAGCCCAGCTCAGGACCCGTTCCAAGGTGGCGGTTCCCCGGTGCGGAGAGTCGCGCAAGATCATGCCGAACGCAGCTACGGCGGAGGCGAACCGGAAATCGGGCGAAGCTTCCTTGATGCCGGCGGAAGTTCCGCTGTGGGTGAACTCCAGAAGCCGGCTCTCGGCGTGATCCGGCGGCTTGTAGCGGATCTTCAGCGTGAGCCACTCATCGGCATGGCCGGCCCGATGCGGTTCACGGGGAATTTGATACTTGAGGGGATCCACGCCGGCAGCCGGATACCCGGTTCCGGCGGGGACGATCTCGTACAGGACGGTGACTTGGTGGCCGGCCCCGATTTCTCCGCCATCCCGGGTGTCGTCGTTGAACTCCTCGTCCCGTAGCGCGCGGTTCTCGTAACCGATCAGGCGGTAGGAATCGACCCGGGCCGGATTGAACTCGATCTGGATCTTGGCGTCCTTGGCGACGGTGACCAGAGTTGCTCCCATTTCCCGCACCAGCACCTTCCGTGCTTCCTCCAAGCTGTCCAGATAGGAGAAGTTTCCGTTTCCCCGGTTGGCCAAGGACTCGAGGACGGCGTCCTTGTAGTTGCCCGTTCCGAGACCGAGAACGCTCAGGAAGATGCCGGTTCGAGCTTGTTTTCGGATCAATCGGATCAAACTGCCTTCATCCGTCATGCCCAGGTTGAAATCTCCGTCCGTCGCCAGGATCACCCGGTTGGTTCCGCCGGGGATGAAATGGGCCGCGGCGGTGGCGTAAGCGTCGCGGATACCAGCCTCCCCGTGGGTGGGACCGCCGGCCATGATGTGCTCCAGGGCCCGGAATATCTCCTCTTTCCGATCACATGGCGTCGAGGGGAGGACCACCTCGGACTCTCCGGCGTAGGTGACGAAGGCGATCCGGTCCTTTCCTCCCAAGTTCTTGATCAGTAGCCTCATCGCCCGTTTCAAGAGAGGCAGCTTGTTGGGGGACCGCATCGACCCGGAGACATCCACCAGGAACACGAGGTTGCTGGGAGGGCGTTGCGCGGGATCGATTTCCCTGGCCCGGATCCCGACGCGGAGCAGCAGGTGCTCCTCCTTCCACGGAGCCCGGGCCAGTTCCGTGAGGGCCGAGACGGGATTCTCTCCGCTGGGAGCGTCGTAGGCGTAAGAGAAATAGTTGACCATCTCCTCGATCCGGACGGCATCCCTGGGAGGAAGCGAACCCTGGCGGAGAAAACGGCGGACGTTGGCGTAGGACGCCGTATCCACATCGATTCCGAAGGTGGAAAGGGGAGCCCGGCTCGCCTTTAGGAAGGGGTTTTCCTCCTGATACCGGTAGGCCTCTGTGCTGGACCGGCTGGGAACGGGCGCCGGTGCGGCCGGTAGCTCGTCGACGCTGGCGCGCAGGGTTGCCGTTGGATAAATAGGCACCGATCGAGCCCTGCGCGATCTTTCTCGGACAGAGAATCGGTTCTCGACGATTCCCTCGGGAAGCACTCCGGGGTTGAGGATCCCTAATCCCGTTATTTCTCCGGGCTCTGCTACTCTTCCTCTTGAAGTGGAGACCAGGGAAGGGCCGGAATTGGAACTGTCGCCCGCGCGCTCCAAAACCGGAGCGGTCTTAGTCAGGGCGTCGAGATCCCGTTCGGAGCGGGCCGTACGCAGCAGTCCTTCTTCGATCGGCTGAACGGACGCCGATGGTGACCTGGCCGCCGTATTGGCCGTCTCGGAAGGGACCGGGAGCGAGGACCCGAGGGTATCCTGGCCGGCAGGAGGCGCCTGCGACACTGTCTCCTGGAGTTCAGGAACAGATGGGTCCCGCCCTTGCGGGGGAGCGACGGCATCGGGGCCGGGGCTGTTCCCGTCACGCGCTTCCTTCGTGAGTCCTCCCAATTCCGCAGGGGCACCTCCGCCGGCCGGTTTCGGCTGGTGGAGACCGGCAGAGAGAGGCAATGTTTCCGGCTTCTGAAAAAAGAGGATCACGGTGGCGACGATTACAGTTGCAGCAGCCGCGGTCGCCAGGCCGGTGGGAACCCACCAGGAGCGGTTCCGAGGACGATCTGATCGGCGCAGGTTCCACCAGCGCGGTTGTTTGCCAAGCTTGGCCAGTTGGTGGGGACTGAGGGACGGAACAGGTTCCTGCTCCAACTCGAATCGGATCAGCTCTGCGGTGGAGCGCAGCGATTCCACTTCCCGTCTGAGTTCGGGAGACCCTCGCAACAAGGTCTCCACCGCCTCGATTTCCTTGGCGTCGGTGAGTTCGTCCAGGGCATAGGCCGTCAGTCTGGGGTCCCGGGCCGGGTCTTGGGAATCTGATTTCATCGGACCTTCCTCGATACGGTGGCGGCCGGTTCGGAGGGCCTCTCCAGCTCGGCACGCACCTTTTTCACAGCGGTATGGATGAGATAACCGACGTTGCTCACCGAGATGCCGACGGTGGCAGCGATCTCCCGGTAGCTGAGTCCGTTCTGAAACTTCAGCCGCAACACCTCCTGCTCCCTGGGAGGCAGGCTTTCCAAGGCCAGGAGAACACGGTTCACATTCTCCTTACGCTCCAGCAGTTGTGCGGGTCCGGGCGCGTTGCTGGCCGGTTCCAGGTCTCCGGTCGCCGTCATCCGGTTCATCCGCTTTTCCTTGCGCAGCACGTCCAGCGCCCGGTTCCGGCACACGGTGAAGAGCCACTGGGGCAAGTGTCCCTCGACCTTTTGCCTCTTCTGTTTCCAGAGACGCAGAAAAGTGTCCTGGACCACGTCCCGGGCGAGGTCTAGATCACCGGTGAGGTGCGCGGCGTATCGGACCAGCGGACCCTGATAGGCGTCCAGAACGGATCGCATCCAATCGGCCTCCTCCAGCGTTCGAGAATTTGTCCCGGAATTGGTCATCCTCTATGAGGGTAACGCTCGAGACGGGATTTTCTTAGGTTCTTAATCTCGAATTCCGGTGCAAATCTCCGAAGAATGAATTCCGGTGCAGATTACCGAAGGATATTGTGCAGGGGTGCCCCTTGTGGGCGCCCTCTTCGGTCCAAGGCGGAGTCAGACGGGGCCACACGAAGAGTCGGCGGCAGCGATCAGTGGCCGGTCCGGCCCTGAAGGAGGTCCACCGCGTGGGGAAGGAGTTTGAGGACCGCTTCCAGAGACTCGGTAGCCCCTTTGGGGCTGCCTGGGAGACAGAGGATCAGGGTCTGGCGGCGAGCCCCGGCCAGGGAGCGGGAGAGGGCGGCGAAGGGAGTCTTTTTCAGGCCCTCCAGGCGCATGAGTTCGGCCAGGCCGGAGGCCTCTTTGGTCAGCAGGGGCCGCACCGCCTCCGGCGTCACGTCTCTGGGACCGAGTCCGGTGCCACCCGTGGCGACCAGGAGGTTGGTGTCGCCGGAGTCGCTGCAAGCCAGAACCTGTTCCTGAATGTCGGCCATCTCATCCGGGACGATGCGGTTCGCCGTCACTTCCCATCCCGCCTCCCGGAGCTGCTCCGCCAGAGCCTGTCCGGAAAGATCGGGCCTGTGGCCGTGAAAGCACCCGTCGCTGATGGTCAAAACGACGGCCTTCATGCGCCGTAACCCTCGATCCAGACCTCTCCGTCCTCGTAGTGTTCCTTCTTCCAGATGGGGACGGAGGTCTTCAGCGTGTCGATGGCGAACCGGCAGGCCTCGAACGCGTCCGCTCGATGGGCCGAGGCGACGGCGATGAAGACGCTGCTCTCTCCGATCTCGAGTCGCCCCGTTCGATGGACGATGGCCAATCCCTGAAGCGGCCACCTCTCCAGGGCCTGCTTACGAATCTTGGTCATCTCGGTCTTGGCCATTTCCGGGTAGGCCTCGTAGAAAAGATGAGTGACGGACTTGCCGCGGGCATGATCCCGCACGACCCCGTCGAAGGTGACCACCGCACCCGCCTTGGGAGAAGCAACGTTGCGGACGACCCGGTCCCGATCGATGGGCGCCGTGACGAGCTCGATCACGCGGCTCCTCCACTCACGGGGGGAAAGAAAGCGATCTCGTCACCGGGCGAAAGCTCGTGATTCCAGGCCGAGTACTCCTGGTTGACGGCTACCAGGAGCGCCGTGCGATAGCGCTCCACGCCCGGATGCTGGTGCACCAACCGGCGGAAGACTTCGCGCACCGTGGAGCCCGGAGGGACCGATCGGAGACGAATCTCGGACTGGCCCACGACGTCTCGGAGGGAGGCGAAAAGACAGATCTTCACGACCACAGACGAAGTATAGCAGTCGTACCCGGAGCAGGGATGAGTTCAGGAAAATGAGGAAAGAGAAAAGAGGAGAGAGGAAAGAGTGGGGAAAGGCGGGTCGTTTACATGGATTTGGGCGCCAGTTGGTGGGGAGGATGGGATTCAATTCTCGATTCGTAACAACGGTCAATAATTACTATTCATAGTAAAATAAAGGGCACAATTTACTATCTATAGATAATATTTTGCCGCTACGCAGTGAATGACCAGATTGTGGAGTGCGTGCCCCCCTGCGTTTCGGGCGACAGTCCCGCATTTGCGACTCTGATCCGGATCGACTCGGTGGCCGATTTCATCTCTGACCCTGGTGGGCTCCGGGTGGTGGGCGGAGACTCACTGAGGGCCCTCATTCGGCCCGCCTTAGTCGACTTCAAGCAGAGTCACGAGCCGGCCGGATATCTTGGCGACTTTCGCCTGGGACTGATAGTATCGCTGATCTGATGAAGAGGGCGCTGGGCTTGTTATTGCTCCTCTCGACACCCGTTGTGCAAGCGGAGATCCTGAAGGTCGGGATCGATGGGCCCATCGATCCCATCACCTCCGAATTCATCACGTCCGCCATCGAACAGGCTGAGGCTTCGAATGCCGAATTCCTCTTGATCCGTCTGGCCACGCCGGGAGGCCTGGGCATTTCGATGCAGGAGATCATCCAGAGCATCCTGAACTCGCCGGTTCCCGTCGTCTGCTACGTAGCTCCCCAGGGCGCCCGCGCGGCGTCTGCGGGCTTTTTCATCCTGCTCTCGGCCGATGTCGCCGTCATGGCCCCCGGAACCAATACGGGGGCGGCGCATCCGGTTTTCCCCTTCGGCATGGAGAACAAGATCATGCTGGAGAAGGTGAAAAACGATGCCGTGGCCGGCTTGAGGGCGATCGTGCAACAGAGGAAGCGGAACTACGATCTGGCCGAGAAGGGAGTCCTGAAGAGCAAGTCCTATACCGCTCAAGAAGCCCTGGAGGGTGGTCTCATCGACCTGGTGGAGGATAACGAGACCGCACTTATGGCGGCGCTGCAGGGAAGACAGATCCAGCGTTTCTCCGGAGCCTCGCAGGTTCTGACGACCGAAGGACAGGATGTTCGGGTCGTCGAGATGACGTTCCGCCAGAAGATTCTCAGTTCCATCGCCAATCCGAACGTTGCTCTCATCCTGGGTGTGATCGGCCTGTTGGGTCTCTATCTGGAGTTTTCGAATCCGGGCCTGATTCTCCCCGGAGTGTTGGGAGGGATCAGCCTGCTTCTGGCCCTTCTCGGATTCTCGCTGCTTCCGGTGAACTACATCGGCATACTGCTCATCCTCCTGGCCCTGGGTCTGTTCGTGGCCGAGGTCACGGTTCAGGGATTCGGAATTTTGGGCGCCGGAGGAACCGTCGCTATGATTTTGGGCATCCTGTTTCTGGTGGACTCTCCATTTCCCGAGCTCCGGATCAACTACGGGTTGGCCGTGGCGGTCGCCGTTCCCTTCGCCTTGATTGCCATCCTGCTCCTGCACCTGACCGTGAAGTCGGTGCGATTGAAGGTGACGACCGGGACGCAGGGGATGGTGGGATGTTTTGGAGTGGCCCAGACTCCCGTTGAAAGGGATGAGGGTTGGGTACTGGTTGCCGGGGAACGATGGAAAGCGGTGTCGGTGACGTCGATTCCCCAAGGCGAAAGAGTCAAGGTTGTGGGCGCCCAGAACCTGGTCCTGGTCGTTGAGCCCTACTCCGGGTCGGGAGTATCTTTGGCGATGGCTACCGAGGACGAAGGGTGACCGGCCCGAATCGACTTATTCAAAATCCGTGCGGGTCTTCCCGCTGCAGTGGAGGTTTCCATGTTTGAGGCTGTTTCGTTTTCGACCCTAGTGCTGGTTGGCATCGTCATTCTCTATGCCCTCTCGGTCATCAATGTTCTGAGGGAGTATGAGCGCGGGGTCATCTTCCGTCTGGGAAGACTGCTGCCCGATTCGAAGGGTCCCGGTTTGATCCTGGTCTTCTGGCCCATTGACCGAATGGAACGGATCAGTCTGAGGATGGTGGCCATGGACGTCCCGGCCCAGGACGTGATTACCAAGGACAACGTCTCGGTCAAGGTCAACGCCATCGTCTACTTTCGAGTCATCGGGCCCAACAGCGCTGTCGTGTCGGTGGAGAACTACCTGTACGCCACCTCCCAGCTCTCCCAGACGACCCTGCGCTCGGTCCTGGGCCAGGTCGAGTTGGACGACCTGTTGAGCAAACGGGAAGAGCTCAACGACCGGCTGCAGTCGATCCTGGATCAGCATACGGATCCCTGGGGAATCAAGGTTTCCCTGGTCGAGATCAAGACCGTGGATCTTCCGGCGGAGATGCAGCGGGCCATGGCCCGGCAG
Organism: Acidobacteriota bacterium; assembly: GCA_965231825.1. Taxonomy (GTDB): domain Bacteria; phylum Acidobacteriota; class UBA6911; order RPQK01; family JAJDTT01; genus JAJDTT01. The sequence goes on from OZ246889.1 coordinate 3,526,461, forward strand.
GCCGAAGCCGAGCGGGAACGGAGAGCCAAGATCATCCACGCCCAAGGTGAGTACCAGGCGGCGGAACGCCTGCGGGAAGCGGGCGCCACCCTCTCCAGGGAGCCGGTGTCGCTGCAACTGCGCTATCTGTCGACTCTCTCGGAGATCGCCACCGAGCAGAATTCCACCATCGTGTTTCCCCTTCCGATGGACCTCCTGACTCCCCTGATGAAGATGGCCAAGAAAGTCGGGGCTCAGAGCGGCGGTGATTCCGAAGATTGATTGGAGAGAGATAGTTCACCTGTATGGACTCACTCTCCTGACAGTAACTGGATTCTTCCTCCTCGGCCTATACGTGGGCCGAAGCGTTCCGGTGGAGGCGGAGCCGGCACGTTTTACGGCGCCGGCAGGGGGCGGCGCCTCCAGGGCCGAATCGGAGCCTCAGTTGGAGTTCTACGGTCGCCTGAACGACCCGACGACCCGGGGTGCGGTTGCCGCTGGAGCCAAGTCTTCTCCCCTTCCGATATCGGACCCGGCCGTCTCCAACTCCCCGGACAACGCTGATGCGCCGCCATCCGGCGTTCTTCGTTTTACCGTTCAGATTGCTGCCATGGAGCGAGAAGCGGAGGCGCGAAAAGAGCTGATCAAGGTTCGGTCCCGGGGATACTTGGCCGAGATTCGCCGCCTGGGGCCAAGTGATCGTTTCTATCGGGTCTGGGTCGGAGACTTCCCGACGAAGGCGCAAGCCGACCACTTGGCCAATCGGTTGTACGAAGACGGGTTCCCGACGTTCGTCCGGAGCATGTCCGATTCCCCATGAAAAGCTGGACGGTGCGTCCGCTGGTTTCCGGGATCGGGATCTGTCTGGCCTTCCCCGGGTTTTCTCTCTTCCCTCTGGCGTGGGTCGCGTTGGCGCCCTACCTGCAATTTCTCCTGGAAACCAACTCCCGGCGCCGGGTTCTGACGGGGCATCTGATCTTCTCGTCCCTCTATTTCGGCGGAGTCCTCTACTGGATTCCGCGGGTATTGGTCGAGTACGGCAATCTGGACTGGTTTACATCCGCGCTCATCTTCGGGCTCATGATCCTGTTGTTGGATCTGTTCCTGCTTCCGTTTTCCCTTCTGACCCACACCGTGGCCCGAAGATCCGCAAGCATCGCTCTCTGGTCGGCTCCCGGCCTGTGGATCTTGACCGAGTTATTGCGTAACTACTACACCGTAAACGGATTTCCCTGGGCATTGGTGGGACAGACCCAATTCCCCTTCCGTTGGATCGTTCAGGTGGCGGATTTGAGCGGCGTCTACCTGATCTCGTTTCTGGTGCTGCTGGGGAATGCCGCTCTGGTAGCTGTCCTTCGATACCGGAGTTGGAGAATCCCGATCGTTTTCGCACTCTGCTTCGCCGGGGCCAACCTGTATGGATTCTACCGCTGCCGTATCTGGACTCCGCCGCCCGGTCCGGAACTGCGCGTGGCCCTGGTGCAGCCCAACATCGGGCTTTTTTCCGATCGCCGGCACTATGCCGAGAAATACTTCGATGACCTTCCCCGGCACTACCGGAAGGCGGTTGAAGAAGGCGCCGACTGGGTGATCTTCCCGGAGGCCCAGAACCCTTACCTGCTTCAGACGAACTCCGAGTTTCGGGGTTTCTGGAAGGGTCAGGTTCGCACGGCCGGGGTTCCCCTGCTGCTGAACGTCACCTCCATCGAACCGCCTCCTTCCACCCGCTATTTCAACAGCGCCTACCTCTTGGAGGGCGGGGAAGCTGCCGCCTACCGGTACGACAAGATTCACCTGGTTCCATTCGGGGAGTACGTTCCGATGGCGGAGTGGCTCGCATTCGCCACACCTCTGGTTCAGGAGGTGGGCGGGTTCCAGGCTGGTGGGGAATTCGTCTTGGGCCAAGTCTCCGGAGTCCGGTTCGCGACGCTGATCTGTTTTGAGGGGATTTTCCCCGAGTTGGCCCGGGATTTTGTCCGGAGCGGGGCCGAGGTCCTGGTCAACATCACCAATGACACCTGGTACGGCGCGACGGCGGCTCCCATGCAACACTTCCAGTTCGGTGCTTTTCGAGCCATCGAACAGCGCCGTCCGCTCCTGCGCTGCGCCAACAGCGGCTATTCGGCCCACATCGACGCTACGGGCGCCGTTCGGCGCCAGACCGCTCTCTTCGAGGAGGGCCTGCTGGTCGATACGGTCCAATCGAGTTCCTACCGGTCCGTTTACTCCCGGGCGGGCGAATGGATTAATATGTTTCTGGTCGGCTTGGCGCTTCTCGGTCTGTTTATTTCTCGGAGGCGGCAGTAAGGCGCCGCCATAAGCTCCGATTGCAGCGCACCGTCTGGAAAGCGCCATCACCGGAATCCATACGCTAGATACGCAGGAGGCTGTCGCCATGGAGGATATTCAGGAACGCTATCGGGATCTGAGGAACAGGATCGGCAACCTGTGGGAGTATCTTTGACGTTGAAGGCAAGGAAAAGGAATTGGCGCAAATCGAGGAGGTGATCTCGGACCCGGTCTTCTGGACCCGGACCCAGGAGTCCCAACACATTCTCCGCCGCCGCCGTTACCTGCATCGGAGCCTGGAGTTGTCTCGGGAGTGCGGGAACGGCTTGGAGGATCTGGAGGTGTTGATTGAACTGGAGAGGGAAGGGGAGGACGTCCTCGGCGATATTCGGCAACAGGTGCGAGATCTGGAGGAACGGCTCTCCAAGGCCGAGTTGAACACGCTCCTGTCAGGCCAGAACGACGCCTGCAACGCCATTGTGACCATCCACCCGGGCGCCGGAGGCACCGAGAGCCAGGATTGGGCTCAGATGCTCATGCGCATGTATTTGAGATGGACCGAAAAGAAGGGCTACAAGACGGAGATCGTGGACTTTCAGGAGGGTGAGGAAGCCGGGATCAAATCGGTGACGTTCCTGGCTCAGGGAGACTACGGATATGGATACTTGTTGGGGGAGATCGGTGTCCATCGCCTGGTGCGCATCTCTCCTTACGATTCCGCCGCCAGGCGCCACACCTCGTTTGCCTCGGTCTTCGTCTCACCCGAGATCGACGACAGTGTGCAGGTCGTCATCGACGAGAAGGATCTCAAGATCGACACCTACCGGTCCTCCGGTAGCGGCGGGCAGCACGTGAACGTCACGGATTCGGCCGTCCGCATCACCCACCTGCCGACCGGAATCGTCGTGCAATGCCAGAACGAACGGTCCCAACACCGGAACAAGGACACGGCAATGAAGGTCCTCAGGGCCAAGATCTACGACTACGAAATGGAAAAGAGACGGAAGGAACTGGATGAAGTCGAGGACGCCAAGGCCGATATCGCGTGGGGCAGCCAGATTCGTTCGTACGTGCTGCACCCCTATCGTCTGGTCAAGGACCACCGGACCCGGATCGAGATCGGGAACGTGGATTCGGTATTGGACGGGGGCATCGATCGCTTCATCGAAGCCTATTTGAAACGGCGCAGCCGAGAGAAGAGCCGGCGCGGAAGGATTACGGATTCTCGATCTTAAAGAATTATTTGAAAACTATTTAGGAATATTTGGTGAAAGTAGAATCTGAACCTCCGGAGAACCCGGCACCCGAGGAATCTCCGGAATCCCAAGGCCAGGGTCCGGTCGAGGAGTTGCGGGAACAGGCCCGTAGACTCCGGGTGGCGGTTCGAAGGGACGGAATGGATCCGTCCGATCCATCCGATCCGTCCTTTCTCGGCAAGGTTCTCTATCTGGTGTTCTTCATGGGGGTCATGGGAAGCACCATCTATCTCCTCATGTTCCCCTCCGTCCGGCAGGAGTTGGTCCTCCAGGGATCGGAACTGTGGATTGCCGCCGCCCGCGACGTCACACGGTCCCATATCTATCGGCTTCCTCCTCCACCTCCCAAACCCGCCGAACAGAGGGTGGTCTTTCAGGCGCCCGTCCCCATCGTGACCGGTTCGAATCTGCCGGAGGGTGGAACCGTCTCGCCGGCGGAGGCCGTGGGTGACGGTCCCCGTCAGGCCCAGGCGCTGAAAAAGACTCGAGACTCCGAGACAGCCTACCGTTTGCTCCTGGAGAAGTCGGACACCGCCAAGGACGTTACGGAGGGAAAGATTCCCGGGCAGGCGTTCAAGGAGTGGAGATTGGTGAAAGACGAGGTTCCGGTCTACTGGATCGATCTCGTCGCGACCCGGGGGTCGGATCCTGAAGTCCACCTGATCTGGTCAGTCGATTTGGAGACCCAAACCGCGACCCCATTGAGCCAGGCGGCACGGGACCTGGTGCGGCCCGAATCCAATTGACCTTCGTTAGGAGCCTGCGCCGCAGGAAGCAATCTACGGCGCAGACTCCTGGTCGTTTGCTTGCGAATCGGTGGAGGAATCGGTCGGGGTTCCTGTCTGCCCGGCACCGAGATAGCGCTGCCGGAGTTCCCGGGCGAGAACTCGTCCTGTGGTCCGATTCCCCTCGCCGGTCAGATGAGCGAAGTCGAAGTAGAGCTCCGATCCGCCGGCTTGTCGCAGATCGTGAGATAAATCGAGATACGGAATCTGCCGGGATCGACATTGTTCGATGGCTCGATCCATCAGCTTACGGGCAAAAAGAGCATGTTTCGGGGCGTCTTTCTGAAACACAAAACGGGAGGGAACCAACATGAGAAGGATCGGAATCCGCTCTTGCTCAAGGAGATCCCGGATGCCTTCCAACGCCCCAAAAAGCCGTTTCCAACCGGAGTCGATCCGATTCCGATCCAGGAGATACTTCTCGTAACCCATGGCGTAGTAGGTCAGGCCCCGGGTGCTGTGGAACGGCTCGGTGGGCCTGATTCGGTACAGAGATTCAAGTAATTTGCGAAGTAAAACCGTGTAAGTATAGGTTTTCTCGAAGAAATAGGGTCCCCAAGACCAAGTTCCCAGGAGGTTTCCGTCCCAACCCACCACGTACCGGCCACCGCGAACCGATCCTGACAGGGCCGCTTCGACCCCTGACGGCCAGCCGAGCAGCGCCTCGTCGGTCACGTCGTTGCAGAGTTCAATCTGGACCAATACCAGATCGGGGTTCAGTGCGAGCCCTTCCTGATAGATGTAGGCTGCGTAACTGGAAGGACTGTAGCCTTGCCCGGACGCGTTGACGACCCGGAAGCGCAAGGGCCCCGCCGATGTGTTGAGTTCCCGCTGCAGAACTTGCCCGTAACGGTCCTGGGACGGGACTCCGAGGCCAAAACCGATGGAGTCTCCCAATGACAGGATGCGGAATTCGCCCTCCGGAGGGACGGGGGCCAGCGGTGGTTCGTCCCGAAAACCGTGGGCGTTGGTGGTGAAGGGCATGTCCCACATGACGCCCTCGTAGTCTCCCCTCAGACGGACGGGCAGGTACGAGGTCTCCTCAGCGTGATCGCGGGGTTCCGCGGACTCCCCGAGAAAAGAGTGGCGGAGCCAGAATTCGGTGGCGAGCAGAATCAGGCCGGCCAGAAGCCCGAAGAAGATCAAAGCCAGGAGAAGAAGTCGGCTCCGCAATTTGGTTCCTGCCTCAGCCGGTGGGCTTTCAGACTTGGAAGTCGGCTTTCGGTTCCGGATAGTCAAGATAGGGCTTCCGGGGGGACGATTCAAGCCTACCCGGGGCGGTCGTCCGACCTTCGGCCAAGGCGTGGGTTTCGGGAAACTCCCCTCTCATTCCCGAGCCGGCGTATCCGGAACCGAAATGTCGTTGCCGGAGTGGCGGCGTGTCAGTTCCCGGAATTTCAATGGGCCGGATCCTGCTCCGGTTTGGACCGAATTGGGCGCCCCGATCGCCCGGCGGGCGTCAGCAGACGTTGGTAAGATCCGTCCATGAATCGAAGGTGGGCGGTGCGGGAACCGGAGGCGGATGCAGTTCGGGCTCTGGCCTCCGAGTTGCAAGTCTCGGAGTTGACGGCTCGTCTGCTGGTCAACCGCGGCATCCAGGATCCGGATGAAGCACACCGTTTTCTTCATCCCCGCTTCGAGAATCTTCACGATCCCTATCTCATGAAGGACATGGACAGGGCGGTCCCGCTCATCTGGCGGGCTCTGCAGGCGAAGCAACAGATCATGGTCCACGGCGACTACGATGTGGACGGGATCACCTCCAGCCTGATTCTGAAACGGGCACTTGAGATGCTCGGCGGCCGGGTCGGCATCCATATCCCCAGACGGCTCAAGGACGGATATGGGATCCAAACCGAGTTCGTGGAACAGTGCCACGATTCGGGGGTCGGGCTGTTGGTGACCTCCGACTGCGGAATTCGAGCCTTCGAAGCTTGTGGCCGGGCGCGCGAGTTGGGCCTTGACGTTCTGATTTGCGATCATCACCTTCCTGCCGCGGAATTTCCCCCGGCGCGAGCCATCCTCAATCCACACCGTGCGGACTGTCACTACCCGGACCAGAACTTGTCGGCGGCAGGGGTCGCTTTCAAGCTGGTGCAGGCACTCTTCGATAAAGCCCGGCGCTCCCGGCTGCTTCCCCATTTCCTGAAAGTCGTGGCCCTGGGAACGGCGGCCGATATGGTTCCGCTGACCGGAGAGAACCGAATCCTGGTCAAACTGGGGTTGGAAGGCCTGGCCCAGCCACACAACGTGGGGCTTCGGGCCCTGCTGGACGGGGCCGGGGTTTCCGGAGAGGTGGGGATCGACGACGTGGCCTTCAGAATCGCTCCCCGCATCAATGCCGTGACCCGGATGGGAGGCGGTCCCGAAGTGTTGGACCTCTTCGATACCCGCGACACGTCGCGAGCCCAAGCGATCGTCCGGGACATGAACTCGAAGAACCGGGAGCGGCGGCGGGAGGAAGAAGCGATTCTGAAGGAGATTCATGAGTGGGAGGATAGCCGGCCGGAATTGTTCCGGAAAACATTCATCGTCGTGGCCGGGAAGAACTGGCACCGCGGGGTGATCGGGATCATTGCCTCGAGGGTAGCCAGGCGTTTCTTTCGGCCCGCGCTGGTGCTCTCGATCGGGGAATCCGACTGTCAGGGTTCGGGGAGGAGCATCCCTGGCTTCCATCTGTTGGCGGCATTGGAGGAGTGCGGCGACCTCCTCGATCGATATGGCGGACACGCTCAGGCGGTGGGTTGCGCCATGCAGGGAAGCGATTCTCTGGAAGAGCGCCTCCGCAGTCTTTCGGATCGCCTCGATTCCCACGCCCGGTCTGTGTTGTCGCCAGAGGATCTGACGCCCCTCGTCTCATTGGACTCCTATTTGGGGCCGGACCACCTTTCGCTTTCGCTCTACCGGGATATCCAGCAGCTGGCGCCATTCGGAGTCGGGAATCCGGTTCCCGTCTTCGCCACGAACGGGTTGGATGTGACCGGCGGTCCTTGGGTATTGAAAAACAGGCATCTTAAGATCCGTCTGGGAGCCAACGGAGCCGGTGTGGACGCGATCTGGTGGAAGAACGGGGATGCCGCTGCTACCATACCGAGAGGATCGAAGATCGATGTGGCCTATACCTTGAATCGAAACGAGTACCGGGGTGTGGAGAGTCTGCTCATGACGGTCCAAGATCTTCGCGCGCAACCGGTTTCGTCCGGTTCTTGAAAACCTCCGGCGCACGTCGTCACGGGCCCGTGATCCTCCCGTAAGAACTGCTTCAATCCGGACTCTCTATGCGTCCCCGTTCCCTCAAACTCATACGGCTGGTACTGGTACTGGTGCTGGTGACGGCCATGGGGGCCGTGGTCTGGAGCTTTTTGACCAGGCGCGACACCAGGACCCCCTTGGTGCGGGAACGTCTGCTCTCGCCCGAGGTGCAGCAGCAGAGCACCGAATTCGAACACACCGAGCACCAGGAAGAGCGAACGGTCTACAAGGTGGAGGCCGAGACCAGTACTCAGACGGTCAAGGAAATCCATCGCCTTTTTGGCGTGAAACTGACTCACTATGGTCCGGACGGAAGCGCTGCCGAGGAGATCTCAGGAAACGAAGCGATTTACCGGGTCGTCGACGGAGGGATCGAGTTCACCGGAAAGGTTCGAATCGAGCTTTCGGATGGGACCACGATTGAAGCGGATCGTCTGAAGGCCGACCTTGCCCGTAATCTGGTGGCCATCGACGAAGGTTTTCGCTTCGAAATGGAGAAGCTTTCCGGGCACGGCCGGTCTCTTAGCTATGAGATCCTGCGGAGCCGGCTTCGGGTCGACGAAGAGTTTGAACTGACCATCAGGCAAGGGACGGATCGGCTCCAGGTTTCGGCGTCAAGGGCCTTGTACGATCTGGACGATCGACGGGTCGATTTCTTGGACGGGGCGCGTATCCGAAGTCCGCAGGGAGAATTGACCGCCGGTTACCTCCGGGTTTTCCTCACCGAAGACCGGGGCGTGGAGAGGATGTTAACGTCCCGCGGCGTTCGCCTGGTCCTGGATTCGGAAAGGACGTTTTCAGGAGAATCCATCCATCTGTTCTCCGCTTCCGGTGGGGGGAGGATCGAACGCTTCTACGTCTACTCAGGCAGAGCCACCCCGGAATCTCCCGAGCAGCGCGCCGTGTACGAAGATCCCGAGACCTATCTGGAAGCGGACCGCATCGATGGCTTGGTGGGGATTCCAGGTTCGGATGAGACCCGTTTACTGGCCCACCGGCGGGTTCTCGTCCGCTCTCGGAGCCTGGGTCTCGAAGAGGGGCGGGCCGACCAGTTGACGGCTCGGCTGAGTCTTGAGCATCAGCGGCTCAAATGGTTGGAGATGCGGGGAAAGACAACACTGGTCGGGCGGCTGCGGGACCTCGAAGAGTCCCGGGAGTCCATACAGGGAGACCTGCTGGTTCTGGATCTCGGCGCGGACGGTGTCCCGGATCGTGCGACCGTATCGGGGAATGTCGTGGCTAGGTCCGGAACCGGAGACGGGGCTTCGGCCCATCTTCAAGCGGGGCGAATGGACGGATTCTACCGGGGTGGGGAATTGAAGAGGGTCGTTGCCACCCAAAATCCGGTTCTGCGCCAGCAAGTTCCGGAAGGGGAGCGGAGAGTTGAGTCGAATCGCATGGAGGCGGTCTTCAAGGAGGGGGGCGAACTGAGTGTTGCGGCCGTGGGCGAAGTTCACTGGGCCATGAGCTCGGAAATGATGCGGCGAGAGGGAGAAAGCGCGAGGCTCGACCTTGGATTCTTCGGCGAGCAACTCCGGGAAGCCCGAGGAGAGGGCCAGGTGGTCTATCGGGAAGAGAACCCGGAGGGCCGACTCACGTTGAAGGCGAACAGCGCGGCGTATGACGCCGGACCGAACCTGTTCTCCTTTTCGGATCCGCAAGGTGCTCATCTCTATTACGCCAAGAACTCGATGGAAGGCACAGGTGCCGTGGAGTCACGGACTCGGGCGGACGGTTTTCGGATGGACGCCGACCGGGGAGAACTGTTTGCCGCGGGGGGAGTCCAAACCGTCTTCAGTCGGCCCGGAAAAGAACCGGTCCTGATTCAGGCCGAACGTCTGGTGCTGGATTCCGGTGTCAAATCGCTGTCTTATGCCGGAAATCCCCGGATCCTCCGGCAATCCCACCTGATCCAGGGAACGATGATTCGCTTGGACGCCATCGGCGAACGGCTGGAGGTTCAGGACGTGGACAGTACGTTTTGGGAGCCGGGGGGAGATTCGGACCGAAAGTGCCGAATCCAGGCGCCCGAGCTCGTCTATCAGCGGAGTTCGGGAAAGGCGGTCTACAGAGGCGGCGTCCGGATGCAGTCCGGCGATTTCAAAGTGGAATCCTCCCATTTGGACCTTTTGCTGGAGGATTCGTCGTCGAGCACCATACAAAGCATTTCCGCCGGAGGTGAGGTCGAGATCCGTGAGGGGGCGCGATGGGCTCGCGGAGACCGGGCGGTGTATCATCCCCAGGACGGCCGCGTGGAGTTGACCGGAGAGCTCGCCGAGGTGGTGGAGCCGCTCCGCGGCAGCGCGTTCGGTCGGAGAGTGACTATGTTCGTGGGAACCGACAAGATCGTGATCGATCAGCCGGCTGCGCTTTCGGCGCCGTGACCCGTCGTCAACGGGACACGCCGCGGCCTGAAAAGGCTTTCGTCCGGACCGAGTGCCTGATTCCATCGTCCGCCGATTTCAGCGATTCGTGAGGTATCCTGAGGCGTACCGGACTCGGTTCTTTGGAGTCCTGTTTTTCCGTTTCAAACCTCCAAGGGGGCATTCTGGAGAAGGTTCTCGAGGCCCGGAGCCTCTGCAAGTCATATCGGAGCCGACAGGTCGTCGGTGAAGTGAGCCTCACCATTTCTTCGGGTGAGGTCGTCGGTCTGCTGGGCCCCAACGGCGCCGGAAAGACGACCACCTTCTACATGATCGTGGGGCTGCTGGATCCCGACAGAGGTGAGGTCTTCCTGGACGGCGAGGATATTACTCCGTTGCCCATGTACGTTCGGGCGCGAAGAGGGATCAGCTATCTTTCCCAGGAACCTTCCGTATTCCGCAGGCTTTCGGTGGAGGACAATCTGTATGCCATCGTCGAAACCCTGAGCCTCCCGCACGGGGAATCGGATCAGTTGGTCAGCGAGTTGTTGGATGAATTCGGGATCGCAGCGTTGAGGAAGCGTCCGGCCTACACCCTTTCGGGCGGGGAGAGGCGGCGTCTGGAGATCGCCCGCGCGCTGGTCCTCCGACCCGACTTCATCCTGTTGGATGAGCCCTTTGCCGGAATCGATCCCATCGCGGTTCTGGATATCCAACGCATGGTCTCCCGACTCCAGGCGCGGAGGATCGGTGTGTTGATCACCGATCACAATGTTCGCGAAACGCTTCGGATCACCGATCGGGCCTACATCATCACGGAGGGGAGAATCTTTCGATCAGGCACCCCGGATCTACTCTCCTCCGATCCGGACGTGCGCAAAGTTTACCTGGGAGATCAGTTCCAGCTATACTGAGCCCAGTGGGCGCCAGTTGGACTGCCCTGAAGCTTCCTTTCGCGCTGCAGGGGTCATCGGTAGCGGTCTGCGGTGAAAGTCCCGAGTATCACCGACAACGGGTATGTACCCGCCGGACAAGACGGGGCGAGGAAGCATGCTCCAGCGGAGGGAACCGAGGGCCGGTGATGTCCACCGGGATGCCGGCCCGGCCAAATGACGTGCCGACTTTTGCTTCGGGCCGCCAAGGGACCCTGAACCGGAGCAATTCCGGAGTGCCATGAGTCGACGCGCCCAATTGAAACCCTCCCTGGTCCTTGGCCTGTCGCAACGGCTGGCCATCACTCCGTCGCTCCTCCAGAAGATTGAGCTGCTCTCCGTCAATCAGCTGGAACTCTCTGAGATCCTCCAGCAGGAATTGGAAGAGAACCCCTTGTTGGACGAGGTTTCGGATCACTTCGAAGCAGGATCGGAGGTTTCGGAACCAGCCCAGGAATCGGAGCAGGACGCGGGTCCGCTGGAGGATGGAAGCCGTCTGGAGGATTTGGACTTCGAATATTTCTTCGGAGACTACCTGGGTTCGAGTTACGAGCGGCAGGAGTTCGAGCCGGTAGAACAGAAGGCTTCATTCGAGCAGTTTCTCTCGTCCGCGGATTCGTTGTGGGATCACCTGAACTGGCAGTTGAACCTGAGTGGCATCGATTCGGAGCTGCGAGAGATCGCCTATTTCATCGTGGGCAACCTGGATGAGGATGGCTACCTGACCCTTGCACCCGGGGAGATTAGCCAGCAGTTGCAGGTTTCTTCCGAGAGTGTCGAGGCCGCGTTGAGAGCGGTTCAGGCCCTCGACCCGGTGGGTATCGGGTGTCGGGACCTGCGGGAATGTCTGCTGTTGCAGGCCAGAGCCGCAGGGCTGGAAGACTCCCTGGTCGGCGCGCTGATTCGGGACTGCCTGCCGTTGGTCGAAGCCAGAAAATTCCCTGGAATACTGAATCGTCTGGGATGCGATCCAAAGGACTTGTCCGGTGCTCTGGAGTTGATTCGAGGGTTTTCGCCGCGCCCGGGCCAGAAATATGCCGCTGCCAAACCAGTCTACGTCCGGCCCGACGTCCACATTCGAAAGGTTGGAGACGAGTACCAGATCAGCCTCAACGACGATGGCCTGCCCAAGCTGAGAATCAACCGCTCCTACCGGAAGCTGCTTCGCAAGAACGGCGTCTCCAAGGAGACCAAGACCTTCATTCGCGAACGATTCCGGTCGGCCATCGAGTTGCTGCGTGGAGTGGATCAGAGAGAGGAGACCATCTTCCGAGTCTGCCGCGTGATCGTCCGGCAGCAGCACGATTTCATGGAATCGGGCATTCGGAAATTGAAACCGATGTTGATCAAGAATGTAGCCGATGAACTAGGGGTTCATCCGTCCACCATCAGTCGGGTCGTGGCCAACAAGTATGCCCACACCCCGCAGGGCGTGATGCAGTTGCGCCGATTCTTCTCCGTGGGCGTGGAGCACGCGAACGGTGAAAACGTCTCCACCATGCAGGTGAAGGACAGGCTCAGAACCCTGATCGAGCAGGAGGATCCGAAGAAGCCCTTGTCCGATCAGAAACTCACCGGCCTGTTGAACCGGGATGGGATCCGTATTACCCGTCGCACCGTCGCCAAGTACCGGGATCAGATGAGAGTTCCCGGGTCGCTCGCCAGAAAGAAGGCGAATCTTTTGTAGCAGTCCGTGGCGAAAGTTGCGCGAGCACCGAGACCGTTCCTGCGCCCGCCGCACAAGGCGCTTCGGAGGGAGCCTGCCGGGAGTTTGTGACCGAGTCGCAATGCAGTCCGCCGGGATGCAGGGACGGTCGAATGCCGTGACGACTTTTGCCGCGGGCTGGTAGCCCTCAGTTCCCGCCGGAAAGGCCGCAGGCGAGGCGTGAACCATGCAGAATCATTCCGTGCCCTCGGTGACCGTTCGGCAGTTCCTCGAGTCCATGGATTCGGCCCTGAACCTGGAACTGGCGTCCAGCGCGCCTGGTTTGGACAACCCCATCACGTCTCCCAGAATTCAGAAGCTGGGGTTGGCCCTGTCCGGATATACCCGCTATCTGCACCGGGGACGAGTACAGTTCGTCGGACGCACCGAAATCTATTACATGGAGGAGTTGTCCCCGGAGCGCCGCCGGCAGGTTTTTGCCGACGCCTTCGACGTCGGACTCTGCTGCGTCCTGGTGACGACCGGAATAGCGCCGCCAGCGGATTTTTTGGCCGCAGCGGCGAAGGCGGCGACTCCGGTTCTCACGACAACGGCGCTCAGTTCCCAGGCCATCGTAGAGGTCACGGCGAATCTGCAGGAGCATCTGGCACTCACCCAGACCATCCATGGGGTTCTGGTGGAACTCCTGGGGCTTGGGGTCTTGCTGGTCGGGGAGTCGGGAATCGGGAAGAGTGAGTGTGCGCTGGACCTGATCCTGAGGGGACACCGTCTGGTCACCGACGATCTGGTTGTATTGAAGAGGTATTCGGGCGACAGCCTGGTGGGTTCCGGTCCTCCGGACGCGCCTTTCCACATGGAACTGAGGGGCTTGGGCATCATCAACGTCAGGGATCTGTTCGGGATCTCCGTGCTGAGCCCTGCACGGCCCGTCGATCTCGTGATCAATCTGGAAAAATGGCCGGAGCGGGAGACCCGGGACCGTTTGGGACTGGAGGAAGAGAAGTATCGCGTACTGGGAGTCGATCTTCCGTTGATCACGATTCCGGTGGCGCCCGGACGGACCCTGGCGACCCTGGTGGAGGTGGCCGTCAGAATCCAGAAATTGAAGATGCAAGGGTATAATCCCGCGCTGGAGTCGATTCGCCTCCTGGAAAGGCGGATTCAAGTACCGTGGGATCGAGAAGAGCAACCCCGAACGGGGGATCGAGACAATGAATGAAACAGAACGGCCCCATATCGGAGGACTGGTCGTCACTCACGGGAAACTGGGTCATGAGCTGGTCGCGGCCGCGGAGATGATCGTCGGCGAGATTCCCCACATCCTGCCGGTCTCCATTGGGTGGCACGACGATGTGGACCGGTCCCGGGAGGAGATCGAAGAAGCCATCAGCACTCTGGACCGTGGCGGTGGAGTCATCATTCTGACGGACATGTTCGGAGGAACGCCATCCAATCTCACACTCGCCCTGTTGAAGAAGGGAGAGGTGGAAATCGTCACTGGGGTCAACCTTCCCATGATCATCAAGTTGGCCAATCAGACGGGGAAGGAGGACGTGAGCGAACTCGCGCGCAGTGTCCTGGAACAGGGACAGAAACACATCGCGTTGGCCAGCGGGTTGCTGGGGGAATGATCCGGCGGGTCGTGCAGATCCGGAATCGCCTGGGGTTGCACGCTCGGGCGGCGGCCAAGCTGGTGAAAACGGCGTCCCGCTATGACAGCGACGTCAAGCTCTCAAGGGTCGGTGGGTCCGAGCGGATCGACGGCAAGAGCATTCTTGGCATTCTCCTGTTGGCCGCCTCCTACGGCACCGAATTGGAATTCACCATCAGTGGATCCGACGAGATTGAGGCCGCCGAGGCCATAGAGAGCCTGGTGGAGGACCGCTTTGGAGAGGAGAAGTGAAATCCCCGGGGTGATCCCCGGGGTGACCGGCGCGATTCGCTCCAGATAGGAAGACCCGGGTCTTTGCTGTATTTTCGAGGAACATGGTGGAGAAGCTGCAACCCAACGAGTCCGGCCGGAGATTGGTGGGCACGCCCCTCTCTCCGGGCATCGGGGCCGGAAGAGCGTATCGGATCGAGCAACATGCGCCGGACTTCCATCGGCTGCATCTTTCTGCGGCCGAGGCGCCCCGCGAGTTGGAGAGGCTGCAGGAAGCTCTGGCCAAGTCCCGAGACCAGTTGGTCCGGATCAAGGAACGATTCGAACAACAGCTGGGCAAGGAACACTCCTACATCATCGATGCCCATCGGCTGATCCTTGAAGATCAGGAATTCCTGGACCAGATCCGATCCAAGATCAGGGATCATCTTTACGGTCCCGAGCGGGCCGTCTGGGAATCCACCGAGGAGTGGCTGGCCCTGTACCGCACTTTGACCGACCCCTTTTTCAGGGACCGGGGATCGGATCTTGAAGAAGTCGCGCGCAGGATCGTTGCCAACCTGGGTGAATCCGGGCCGCCCCGCGAGGAGGAAGAACCATCCGAGGACCTGATCCTCGTGGGTTCGGAAATCGGACTCTCCGATCTGGCCAGCTTTCCTTTGAGCCAGATCAAGGGACTGGTTTCAATGCGTGGCGGACAGACCTCGCACATCACCATCATCGCCCGGGTGCACCGTATTCCGGCCGTATCCGGCGTTCGGGAGGTCGCGGGAGGCATTCGGACTGGAGACGAAATAATCGTCGACGGCTCCGAGGGTGTCGTTCTGGTTCAGCCGTCGGCCAGGGAGCGCCACAATTTTCAGGTGTTGTTACGGCAGGAACAACGTCGGAGTTCACAGTTGGAAGGGGACTCCAGACCGTCCCGCACGGCTGACGGGAGGGTGGTTTCGGTGCTTGCCAACACCGACATGGAAGACGAAGCCACCGTAGCGTTCGGGCTGGGTGCGGAGGGTATCGGACTTTTTCGTTCCGAGTTCGTTTACATGGGTGAAAAGAGTGGCCCCGTCCGGTTTGAAGAGCAGTTGACCATCTATCGTCGGTTGGCGCGTTTGACCCGGCGGCGACCGGCCGTGATCCGGACTTTGGATATGGGAACGGAAGATCACCCTTACTTCAGCCGGTTGGCGGGCGGAGGTCCGGTGTTGGGCCTCCGGGGCATTCGGTTGAGCCTGGACCAACCCCATCTTTTTCGAGACCAGGTGCGAGCCATTGTCAGCGCCCGGACGGAGGGAAACCTGCGGATTCTTCTCCCCATGATATCGAGCGCGGACGAATTGGTCACCGCTCGCGAGATGATTCGGCAAGTGGAGCGGGAGGTAGCCGGAGAAACGGGGATCGAACCGGAATCGCCGATCCAGGTGGGCGCCATGATCGAGGTCCCTTCGGCCGTTCTGGTGCTGGACGGAATCTGCCGGTATGCCGATTTCGTGTCGGTGGGAAGCAATGACCTGATCCAGTTCACTCTGGCGGTGGACCGATCCAGCGACGTCCTGTCTCCGCTTTTCAACCCCCTCCACCCGGCCATACTGAAGAGCCTGGAACGGGTTGCCCGGGTCGCGTCCGAAAACCGTATTCCCGCCTACGTCTGCGGAGAAGTCGCCGCGCAGCCACTTTACGCGTATCTGCTCATCGGCATGGGTTTCCAACGGCTTTCCATGAATCCATTTTCCATTCCGACGGTGAAGAAACGAATTCGAGAGATGGTCTACGAGGAAGCAAGGGAGCGAATTCAGGAGTTGTTGGAGTTCTCTACGATTCAAGAAGTCGAGAGCTTCGTGAAACGGGAGATGCCGTCGTGGGAGACCGTCGGTCAGGGATCGGGCCCCCGGTTCGTGAAGAGTTGACCTCTCCACAAACCCGTTCCGAATGGGGGTGAAACCACTTGGCGGTGAATCGCAATGACCTCAGCAAACCAGCTCACGTTGCTTCGCATCCTCTCGGTTCCGGTGTTTCTGGCGCTGGTCGTTTACGGCGCCGTCGGAACCGCCCTGTTGGTCTTCCTCCTGGCTGGGACGACGGATTGGTTGGACGGGCTGATCGCCCGGAAATTCGGCCAACGGACCTCCTTGGGGAGGTTTCTGGATCCCATGGCCGACAAACTCCTGATGGTCGGCGCTCTCGTCGTGCTCTCTCTGGAGAACCCGGCTCTGGAGGTCCAAATACCCCAATGGTTGACCCTGTCGGTAGTGGCCCGGGACCTGCTGCTTGGAATTGGCGCCCTCTCGGCCTACGTCTTCGCCGGCACCAGGTCGTTTCCGCCGTCCATCTTGGGAAAGTTGTCCACGTTTGCCCAGTTCACGACCATCCTGGCGGTCCTCGTGGACAACCTGGTCCCGTGGCGAATGCCCTTTCACAGCGGTCTTGTCGGTCTCACGGCCCTGTTGACGGTGGGTAGCGGTCTCCAGTACCTGGTCCGCGGCGTTCGCATCTTTGCCTGTAATCGGGGATGAATCGCCTGCATATCGGGGGTTGAATCAGATTCGTCATGGAATTCCGCAACCTGAGGTTGGAAATCGATTCGGGAGGAGTGGCCGAACTCACCCTTGAACGGCCCGAGGTCCTGAACGCGTTGAACGAGGAAACGATTCGGGAACTGGAGACGGCCTTCCGGTCCCTGGAGCGGAATGAGGAGGTTCGTGTCGTGCTCCTGGCGGGCGGCGGAGCGGCGTTTTCCGCCGGCGCGGACATCCCTGAGGTGCACCGGTTGGACGCCGAGACCGCCCAGGCTTTCTCTCGACGGGGCCATGCCGTCCTGAATCGGATCGAAGACGGGTCCAAACCGGTTGTGGCCGCTTTGCGGGGCTTCTGTCTTGGTGGAGGCTGCGAACTTGCGCTGGCGTGTCATATCCGGATCGCGGCGGCGGATGCTCGAATCGGATTGCCTGAAGTGAAGCTCGGCATCATTCCCGGCTATGGAGGCACGCAGCGTCTGGCCCGAATCGTGGGGCGTTCCAAGGCCCTCGAGTTGTTGCTCTGCGGCAGGACCATGACCGCCCAGGAGGCCTTGCAGGCCGGTCTGGTGACTCTCGTAGTGGAACCGGACGATCTGCTGCCCACCTGCAGGGAATTGGCGTCAAGGATCGCCGGGCAGGCGCCTTTGGCTGTAAGGTACTGCTTCGAGGCCGTCAATCGGGGATACGACCTGCCTTTGCAAGCCGGGCTTGCACTGGAGACGGCCCTCTTCGGGTTGGCGTCGGGCACGGATGACATGAAGGAGGGGACCCGGGCCTTCATGGAGAAGAGAAGGCCCCGTTTCAAGGGCCGGTGAAGCCGAAAGCCTGGCGGCCCGTGGTAATAGCCATCACGGATTGCCAGTCGTAGTAGACTGGGATTTGGGAGAGACGGACGTGAAGGAAATCACAGGACGCTTGGATGGCGCGGATCTCAGGATCGGCGTGGTTGTCAGCCGCTTCAACGAGTTGGTCACCGAACGACTTCTGAAGGGAGCGTTGGACGTGCTCCACCGGCTCGGAGTCCCGGATCAGGGCGTGACCGTCGTTCATGTTCCTGGGAGCTTCGAAATCCCTTTTGCCGCCCGGAAACTGGCTTCCGCCGGGATCTGCGATGCCGTCGTTTGCCTCGGGACCCTGATCCGGGGAGAGACGGATCACTACGAATACTTGGCTTCGCATGTGACCGGAGCCCTGTCGCGATTGGCGCTGGAGCAGGGCATCCCCATGACCTACGGCCTGATCACGGCCAATACCACCGAGCAAGCCATCAATCGCGCCGGCTTGAAGCATGGCAACAAGGGGGCGGAAGCGGCGTCCGCAGCGGTGGAGATGGCTGATCTGGCTCGTCAGAAGCTGGCGGACGGGTGATGCGCCCGGTGGATACGGGGAAGGGCTGCGCCTTCTGGTCTCCCGCTTCGACGGTCAGACCTGGAATGGCCTCCTGTGCGGTGCGTGACGATGGTGGGACCAACCTCCTGGTTCAGTAGATCGATATGAGCAGAAGGAGGGCCCGTGAATACGCCCTGCAGATGCTGTATCAGCAGGAGGTGACCCGGGACCCGGGCTCCTTGGTGGAGCGGGCCTTCTGGAACGCGCATGCGGCGGCCGCCGCAGAGGCCCGCAGCTTCGCAGGTCACCTGTTCGGGAAGTCACTTCAAGACAGGAGCAGGATCGATGCCCTGATCCGGCGTCATTGCGACAACTGGAAATTGGGGAGGATTTCGGCGGTTGATCGAAACGTGCTGCGTATGGGGATCGCCGAGTTTCTTTTCCTGGACACGCCCAAGGTGGTGGTCATCAACGAGGCCATCGAGATCGCGCGAAAATTCGGGACCGAGCGATCGGCGGATTTTGTCAACGGTATTCTGGACGCCATTCGGAAGGAACTGGATACGGAGAGTGAGACCGATTGAGGAGAGGGAAGTGACGTCCGAGGCGGACCACGCAGAGAGGACCGGGGAGCGGGGAGCGGAACGATGAGTTCCGGAAGCGAACTGCTCAACCGGCGGATGGAGAAACTGCGGAGCATACGGGCCGGTGGCCATGAACCCTATCCCGCCAACTACGACCTGACGCATGAGATTCCCTGGATTGTGGAGAGCTTCTCCCACCTGGAGGCCGCTGATCTGGAGGCCGCGCGGCAAAAGGTTCGAACCGCCGGCCGCATCGTCTCGATTCGAGGCCATGGCAAGGTCAGCTTCGCCCACTTGAGCCAGGGTGGAGGCCGGCTCCAGATCTACGTGCGGCGGGATCGGGTGGGACCCGAAGAACACGATCTGTTCCGGTTGCTGGACATCGGGGACTTTCTGGGCGTGGAGGGGGAGTTGCTGCGGACCCGCACGGGAGAATTGACCGTCTTCGCCGATTCCGTCCAATTGTTGTCCAAGGCGGTCCGGCCCCTGCCCGAGAAATGGCACGGGCTGGCCGACGTGGAAGTGCGTTACCGGCAGCGCTATCTGGATTTGATGGCCAACCCTCGCGTGCGGTCCGTATTCGTCCGTCGCAACCGGATCATCTCGTTCCTCCGCCGCTTTCTCGAGGCCAGGGGGTTTCTGGAGGTGGAAACCCCCATGATGCAGGTCCTGGCGGGAGGCGCCACGGCCCGGCCTTTCAGGACCTATCACGAAGCGCTGGGAATACCGTTGTATTTGAGGATCGCGCCGGAGCTCTACCTCAAACGCCTGGTGGTGGGGGGGCTGGATCGGGTGTTTGAGATCAACCGGAATTTTCGAAACGAGGGCGTATCCACCCGTCACAATCCCGAGTTCACCATGTTGGAGTTCTACCAGGCCTACAGCGACTACGGCGATTTGATGGATCTGACGGAAGAGATGTTGGGGGGGCTGGTCCAGGAGGTCTGCCCAGGATTGGAGGTGGAGTACGGACCAGCGACCATCGACTTCTCTTCGTTCCAACGGTACAGCATGGTGGATGCGATTCGTCAATTCTGGCCCGGACCGCAGGGCCCCTCGGCCGAGAGCCTGATGGATCCCACGGTGCTGAAAACTCTGCTTGGTGACCAGAATGTGGAAGTGTCGGCGGAATCGAGTTGGGATCGGATGTTGGGACTGCTGTTCGAGGTGGTGGCCGAAAAGCACTTGATCCAGCCCACGTTCATCTATGATTTCCCGGCGCAGCTGTCTCCTCTCTCCAAGCGGAAGGCCGATGCCCCCCGGTTCACGGAGCGTTTCGAGCTGTTCGCCGGAGGTCTGGAACTGGCCAATGCCTACAGCGAGCTCAACGATCCGGAAGAGCAGCGGCAGCGATTCCGGGAGCAGCTGATCGACCGGGAGCAGGGGAACGACGAGGCCCACGAGATGGATGAGGATTATGTGCGGGCCCTCGAGTACGGAATGCCGCCGGTCGCCGGCGAGGGAATCGGAATCGATCGGCTTGCCATGCTGCTGACCAACTCTCCCTCCATCCGGGAAGTGATTCTCTTTCCCCACCTCCGTCCGTCGCGAAGGGACAAAGGCCCACGTGATGAAGAGTGAGAGGCAGGGCGTTGACCGGGTTGTACTCGCTCGGAGTCGGTGACAGGGCGACGAAATAAGGGCCTTGAATGCGTTTCGAGCTGTTTGTCGCTCTCCGTTATCTTCGAGCCCAACGCAAACAAGCCGTCATTTCGGTCATCAGTATCATTTCGGTGGTCGGGGTGGCCGCCGGCGTCATGGCCCTCACCATCGCGTTGGCCCTGAACAACGGTCTGCAACGGGAGTTTCAGGCCCGCATTCTCGGGGCCACCTCCCATCTCAACCTCATCCCGGCCCGGGACCGGGCCATCACCGGATATCAGGAGATCGCGGGCACCCTGAACGAGATGCCCCGGATCAAGAGCGTCGTGCCGACGGTCTATGGACAGACGATGTTGCGGGTCGGTGGGAGACAGGGAGGAGCAATTCTGAAGGGGATCGGCGGAGACCCGAGCCAACCGTCCAATCTGAGCGTCTCCATCATCGAGGGGAACACGGCAGGATTCCAAGCCGGCGGCAGGCCCTTTCCCATCATTCTCGGGAAGGACTTGGCGGGATCCTTGGGAGCGCTGGTGGGAGAACAGGTACGAGCCTACGGGTTACAGGGCGAGCTCTCACCCGTCGGCCGCAGCGTTCGGGTCGGAAGTTTCCGGGTCATGGCTCTTTTCGAGTCCGGGTTGTGGGAATACGACTCCAATTGGGCTCTGGTGCCGCTGGCCGCCGCGCAGGCCTTCTTCGGTCTTTCGAAGGATCAGGCCTCGGCATTGGAAATGCGCGTCGAGGATATCTACGCCGTCGAAGACCAAGCCAGGGAAGTGCAGGAGACGATGGGCGCTGATTTCGCCACAAACACCTGGATCGAACTGAACAGGCCGCTGTTTTCGGCTCTGGAGTTGGAGAAGCTGGCCCTGTTCGTCGCCATCGGACTCATCGTTCTGGTCGCTGCCCTGAACATTGTCAGCACCCTGACCCTCATGGTCATGGACAAGAACCGGGATATTTCCATCATCACCGCCATGGGGGGGACACCTCGAACGGTCACCCTGGTGTTCATGCTCCAAGGTCTCATCATCGGTTTGGCCGGCACCGGACTGGGCGGCATCTTGGGGGCGGTCACCGCCTGGTACCTCGACGCCTACCAGGCGATCGAGTTGGAACCTCGTGTCTATTCGATCCCCTACGTCCCCTTTCAGTTGAATCCGTGGGATCTGGTCGTGGTTTCGCTGCTGGCGATTCTCATCAGTTTTGCCGCCACCCTGTATCCGGCGCGCGCGGCCTCCAGGCTGGATCCGGTGGAAGGGCTCCGCTATGAGTGATCTTCTAAAGATCCGGGGCCTGTCGAAATCCTATCGTTCGGGGCGGGAGCGACTGCGCATTCTCGTGGATTTGAATTTGACGGTTGAGCCGGGGCAAATGGTGGCGATCACGGGAGCCAGCGGTTCGGGCAAGAGCACCTTTCTGCATCTGGTCGGAGGAATGGAGAGACCGGATTCGGGGAGTATTCTCTTCCAGGATCTTGAGATCACCGGACTGCAGGGACGGGAACTGGCCTCGTACCGGAACCGGACCGTGGGCTTCGTGTTTCAGTTCCACTACCTCCTCCCCGAGTTCAACGCCCGGGAAAACGCCATGTTTCCATTGCTGCTGCGGGGGGCCTCCCACCAGGAGGCGTCCGAGCGCGCTGAAGCTCTTCTGGCAGAGGTGGGACTGGGTGACCGGATGCGCCACCGGCCGGGGGAACTTTCGGGCGGTGAGCAACAGCGTGTCGCCATCGCGCGCGCGCTGGCGGGAAAACCCAGGCTGTTGTTGGCCGACGAACCCACAGGCAATCTCGATCCGTCCACCTCCGAGCGAATTTACGAACTGCTGGATCAAGTGCATCGAAGCCACGGACTCACGTCGCTGATCGCAACCCACAATGCGTCCTTGGCTGATCTTTGCAGCGTCCGTAAGGAGGTCTCTCAAGGGAAACTCGTCTAGTTCGGCCATCGGCATTTCGCGGTCACGCCGGTCTCCGGAATTCCAAGCGCAATCGGGTAGGATTCCGGGTCCCGAGGCCATTGTTCCGGCGCCGGTATCCGGCTTTTTCACTATGCGTGTGTATAATCGGCGGAGTCGGTGAGCCGTTTGCCCGGACATTGGCGGTTTGCTTAAATTTAGTTGGGAATCGCTCCATGTTTGAGAAGTACACGGAGAAGGCGAGGCGGGTCATTTTCTTTGCCCGTTACGAGGCCAGTCAGCTCGGTTCCCGGTCCATCGAAACGGAACATATCCTGCTGGGCCTGCTCCGGGAGGACAAGGGGCTCACCAGCCGCTTCTTCCGTCGGACCGAAGCCACGCTGGAGGCGATTCGCAAGGAGATCGAGGGTCGTTCGGGAGTTCAGGAGAAGGTCTCGACTTCAGTCGAACTTCCTCTGAGCGATGAGTCAAAGCGGGTGCTCACGTTTGCCGCCGAAGAAGCGGAACGCCTCCTGTGCAGTTATATCGGGACCGAGCACATTCTTCTCGGCCTGCTCAGGGAAGAGAAATCGGCGGCCTCGTCGATCCTGACCGAAAAAGGGCTGCATCTGGCGCGGGTTCGGGATGAACTGTCAGGAAATCCGGGACGTCCCGCGCCGCACAAGGTGAAGGAATCTTTGATCCTGACCGAGTTCAGCCGGGATCTGACCGAAGCGGCCATGCGCGGAGACTTGGACCCCCTGATCGGTCGTGAGGCCGAGATCGAACGTGTCACCCAGATTCTCTGCCGCCGGACCAAGAACAATCCGGCGCTGATCGGTGAGCCGGGAGTGGGTAAAACGGCGATCGTAGAGGGCTTGGCCCAGAGAATCGTCAACGGTGACGCTCCCGCCATGCTCATGGACAAACGAATTCTCGCTCTGGACATTTCCTTGATCGTGGCCGGCACCAAATACCGCGGGCAGTTCGAGGAGCGTTTGAAGTCCATCATGAAGGAGATCGTGGAGAATCCCCAATTCGTGATCTTCGTCGACGAGTTGCACACACTGGTGGGCGCCGGCTCGGCAGAGGGCTCGCTGGATGCGGCCAACATCCTGAAGCCGGCCCTGTCGCGTGGGGACCTACAGTGCGTGGGGGCGACAACGCCTTATGAATACCGGCGCTTCATCGAGAAGGACCGGGCTCTTGAACGCCGGTTCCAATCCGTAAAGGTGGCAGCGACCAACGAAGAAGAGACGATAAGGATCATCCACGGCATCAAGGAGCGTTACGAGAGTTTTCACCGGGTGCAATACGACGACGATTCCATCAAGGCTGCGGTCAGCCATTCCAATCGTTACATTCCCGATCGGTTTCTGCCGGACAAGGCGATCGACGTCCTGGATGAAGCCGGAGCCCGGGTGAAACTCAACTACAGCTCATTTCCCGACGAAGTGACGGTTCTACAACAGAAGATTCGGGTGACTGTCCGGGAGGTGGACGACGCCATCTCGGCCAAGGAATTCGACCGGGCGGCCCAACTCAAGGACCGGGAGGTGGTGGAGCGGGAGAACCTGAAGATCGTCAAGGATCGCTGGAAGCTCAAGAATCGTGTCACGCCGTTGGTGGGCCGGAAACATATCGAAGAGGTCATCTCGCGCTGGACCGGGATTCCGGTAAGCGCGTTGCGCGAGGAGGAGACACAGAAGCTGTTGCGCATGGAGGTGGACCTGCACCGCCGGGTGATCAGCCAGGACACGGCCGTTTCCGCCCTCGCCCGGGCAATTCGCCGGAGCCGAGCCGGGATGAAGCATCCGAACCGGCCCGTAGGATCGTTCCTGTTTCTGGGGCCCACGGGCGTGGGCAAGACCGAGTTGGCCAAATCATTGGCCGAGTTCCTGTTCGGAAGCGAAAAATCGCTGATCCGTTTCGACATGTCCGAGTACATGGAGAAGCATTCGGTGTCCAAGCTCATCGGTTCTCCCCCGGGATACGTGGGACACGAAGAGGGTGGGCAGTTGACCGAACGTGTCCGGCGCAATCCCTATTGCGTTGTCCTTCTGGATGAGGTCGAAAAAGCCCACTTCGACATCTTCAACTTGTTGCTGCAGGTCTTCGAAGACGGCCAGTTGACCGACTCCCATGGGAATACGGTCGATTTCAAGAACAGCATCATCATCATGACTTCCAACATCGGCGCCCGATACCTGATGAACAAACCCCAGATGGGGTTTGCGAGTGGAACGGATCAGGGAAGGGAGAGGGTGGAAGAGGTCATCATGGACGAGGTGAAACGGGTCTTCAATCCCGAGTTCTTGAATCGGGTGGACGACCTCATCCTGTTCGATTCCCTGACCGAAGAGGATCTGGGCAAGATCGTCGATCTGCTCATTGACAAGGGCAACGAAAATCTGTCTCAGAAGCAGATCCGCATATCCTTGGGCAAGAGCGCGAAGAGATGGATCATCGACAAGACGTGCCGCGACCGTTCCTATGGCGCACGACCTCTGAGGAGAGCGATCCAGAAATATATTGAAGATCCGGTTTCGGAGTTGATCATTCAGGGGAAATTGAAAGAAAAGGAAACTCTCTCCATCTTTATCAAGGGTGGAGCATTGTACTATCGGGCCAAGGGATCCAAGAGTGCAGGCGTCCCCCTGTCATTCGGGATCGCTTAGCGGCCTGTGGTGTAAGTCCCGCGGAGGACCTGAAGCGGCGAGTGGTTCGCCGGACAAGGCGTGACGAGGAAGCATACGGGGCGTATCTGATCGAGGAGCAACCCCTTCCCCCGGGTGTCGCCCTTGGTCGGATGCCACCAAGACTTATGCCGCCGGCTGCAGTTCACGAGTCTCCCAGTCCAGGTCAGAGATCGGGATGGGTTCGTCGAACGAAAATTGTTCTGCCGGAGGGCAGTGGATAGAATCTAAATGATGAGCAAACCGTTTCGTGCTGCTCACAGACTGAACCCCGGCCGAATGGTCCGGATCGTGTTCCTGATGCTGGCGCTCTCCTGGGGTGGCTCCGAGCTTGTCAACGCCCAGGCACGCCAGTCGGTCGGTCGCCTTGAGGAAGTTCGCATCCTCGGGAATCGGCGCATCAGCGAGGACACCATTCGTTTCTACATCCAGAGCCGTCAGGGGGATGTGTATAACGAAGGACAGATCCACCGCGATTACCGGAGTCTCCTCAACACCAACTTCTTCGTCGATGCCAAGGTGCATAAGATGGAGGGAGAGACGGGAACCATCGTCCTGTTTACGGTCAAGGAACGCCCCCTCATTCGGACCATCGAATACAAGGGCATGAAGTCCTTCAAGGAATCGGACGTCCTGGAGCAGTTCCGGGAACTCAAAGTGGGAATGACTGTCGACAACCCCTTCGACGGCGCCAAGCTGCCCAAAGCGCGGCGGGCCCTGCGGACTTTGCTGGACACGAACGGGCGCCCTCTGGGTCGAGTGGAGGTCACCGTCGAGCCGATCACGTCGTCCGCCGTCAAAGTGGTCTTCAACATCGATGAAGGCCCCAAGGTGAGGATCGGCAAGATTCAATTCGAGGGCAACACGGTCTTTTCGGACGGGGAACTGCGGGGGGGCTTGGAGCTGACCAAGGAGCGGGGGCCCATCACCCTCTTCAAGGGTTTCGACAAGTACATCAAGGAGAAGGTCGAGCACGATCTCCACGTCAACATGATGGACAAGTACCGGGAGCGGGGATACATGGACGCCCGGCTCGGGGAGCCCAAGGTGGAGATCGTGGAGGCCGGCAGAGGCATTCTGTTCGGCTTCCGCAAGACCAAGCAACAGTACTTCATCACCGTGCCCATCGACGAGGGGCCCCAGTACCGGTTCGGCGACTTCAAGCTGGAGGGCATCAAGAACTTCGACGCTGAAGTCCTGACACGCGCCTACAACATACAGGAAGGGGAGATCTTCAACTGGGTCCAACTGCAGAAGGCGAACGAGGACCTGAAAAAACTCTACGCCAGGTACGGCTATCTGGATATGGAGGCGATTCCCGAGATCGACAAGGGTGAAAGTGAAAATGTGATGAACGTCGCGATCCGCGTCGAGGAAGGTAAGCAGTACCTGGTGAAGCGGATCAACTTCCTGGGGAATACCAAGACTCGGGACAAGGTCCTCCGGCGTGAGTTTCTGCTGGAGGAACAGCGTCAGTTCAACGGCGACCTGTTGGACATATCCGTCATTCGCCTCAACCAGTTGGGGTTCTTCGACAAGATCGAGGAAGAGGACTACGAAGTCGTCAAGCGCCCGGACTTGGCCGAGGTGGACGTTCTGGTCACGGTCAAGGAGCAGAGTCAGCAATCCATCGGACTGACCGGCGGCGTTAGCGGAATCAGCGGCAAATTCATCGGGGTCAGTTATTCGACCAACAACTTCCGGGGATTGGGCCAGCAGATCTACGTCCAGGCAGTCACCGGGACTCGAACTCAGCAGTACAATTTTTCGTTCCAAGAGCCCTATTTTCTGGATACGCGCCTTTCCCTGGGGTTCTCCGTCTTCAGCCAGCGCTTCCGTTACGATACTTTTTCGGCTTTCTATGGTCTGCTCCTGCCCGAGAACAACGTCAACCTTTTTACCCGGAGCAGCACCGGGTTCAGTGTGCAGACCGCCCATCCCCTGTGGCGCTGGGTGCGGGTCGGACTTTCCTACCAGTTGCAGCGGATCAGCATCACGGACGTGGCAGAGAACTTCAGCGATTTTGCCTTGAGTCAGCTGACCGGGTTCACGCCCGGTGGCAGCCGGGAAGATGCCCAGGAAGGCATCATCCGGAGCGAGGTCACGCCCAGCTTCACCTACAACAGCAAGAACGCGTTTTTCGGCGCCACCCGCGGATCCATGTTGCGACTCCAGGTGCCCTTTGCCGGCGGGCCCCTGGGGGGAACCTACAACGTCATTTCTCCCGTGCTCGAATATCAGAAATTCACGGAAGACCGCTGGTTGAGCGGCGGCCGCAACAGTATGGGGTTCCGAGCCCAGTTCCTGCACCTGCTGCCGTACGGAGAGCTGCCGAACGGCGGCCCCATGACCGTGCCATTCTTCGAACGGATCTACAGAGGCGGGGAGTTCGACTTTCGTGGATTCGATCTGAGGTCGGTGACGCCATGGGCCAAGACTCGATCCCCCCTGAGGGACGAATCAGGGAATCCGATCATCGACAGACGTACGGGACTGCCGGCCCTGAGCGAGAATCTGATTCCGTCCGGCGGAGACACTTCTTTGCTGATTACGGGCGAGTATCGAATTCCCGTGGCCGGGCCCATTCATCTGGCTGCATTCGCGGATTTCGGGATCAACACGGTGCTGAAGAAGAACAAGTTGGTCCTGTTCGGGCCCAACACGGCGATTGACCTGATTGAGAGCACCAATGATGTTTGGCGGATGTCGACGGGGATGGAATTCCAGTTCGTCATGCCCATGCTCAACCAACCGTTTCGCCTTATATTCGCCTATAATCCCATGGTTATGGATACGACGGTGACGGTGAACGGGATCCGCTATCCGATGCAGGAACGTCGCAAGAACATCCGATTTACGGTAGGATATACCTTCTAGCAAGGAGTGAGGGGTTCATGTTCACGAAATCTCGAAGATGTTTGCTCTTGTTTGCCGGCCTTGCCGGTGTCATAGGTGCGGCCCCATGGGCCATGTCCCAGGGTCTTACCGCCGGCGGACTCAAGTTTGGATTTGTCAATTCGGTTGAAGTCCTGCAGGGGACCGATGAGGGTAGGCAGAAGGTGGCCGAGTTTCAGCAGTGGGCCGAGGCGAGACAAAAGGAACTGCAGCAGGACAAGGCCGAGTTGGATCGGTTGCGCGAACAGTTCGCCGCCCAGGAGCGGACTCTGAATCCGGATACTCGGACAGAAATGATGAGGACCATCGAGGATCGGGACCGCAGGCTGCGCCGGAAACAGGAAGACAGCCAGTTGGAGTCCGAGGCCAGAAATCGTCAGATGCTGGAACAGATCGGAACCAAGATCCAGACGATCATCAGCGAGTACGCCCAGCAGAACGGTTTTTCGGTCATCTTCTTGCGCAATGAGAGCCAGAGCTATGTAGATCCCGCCTTGGACATCACCAAGGAACTCGTCTCCATCTACAATCAACGTCATCCGGTGGCTTCCGCCCAGGCTTCGTCAGTTCCGGCCCAGCCTTAGCGCCGAGCGGGAAGCCCGTCGCGCCAGGATTGATACTGGATTGGCGGTCCAAGTCCCGCCTCCCTCCGAGTCCGATGATGCGCCCGGTGAAATGGCCGTCGCGGGCGTGCCGATGCGCGTAAGGGAGCGACCGTGCTCTATCGTCTGCGACAGCTGGCGGAACACGTGGGTGGAGAGGTCGCGGGAGATCCGGACACTTCCATCCGGCGCTTGAGACCCTTCGAGACGGCTGGCCCGGGCGATTTGACGTTGGCGGCCCAGAAACGGTACGCGGAGCGGATTCAGGAAACCGGCGCGTCGGCCGTCATCGTATCCAAGGGGGTGCCGTTTCGGAACCGTCCCTTGCTGCGCGTCGACAACCCTCGGTTGGCTTTCGCCCGCCTGTTGCAATTCATCCATAGGACGCCCTTTGTACCGACCGGCGTCTCGCCTCACGCCACGGTGGGCCGCGGTTGCTCGATCCCCGAAAGGGTGTCCATCTATCCCCAGGCCCATGTCGGAGACGGAGTCACCCTCGGCGAAGAGGTGACCCTTCATCCCGGGGTCCATGTGGGGAATGGGTGCACCATCGGTGACGGCACTATTCTCCATCCGAACGTGACCGTCTACGGCGGAATTCGCATCGGTGCCCGCGTCATTCTCCACAGCGGCGCCGTGATCGGTGCCGATGGATTCGGGTATGTTTTCGACGGGGAACGGCAGGTCAAGATCCCCCAGCGGGGGACGGTCGTGATCGAGGACGACGTGGAGATCGGGGCCAACAGCTGCGTGGACCGGGCCACCTTCGGTCAGACCACCATCGGCAGGGGCGTCAAGCTGGACGACCACGTGCAGATCGGTCACAACTGCACCATCGGCGAGAACACCGTCATGGTCGGGCAGGTGGGTGTCTCCGGTAGCGTCACCGTGGGCCGGAACTGTATTTTTGCGGGGCAGTCGGGAGTCGTCGACCACGTCCGAATCGGCGACGGCGTCAAGGTTCTGGCCAAGACGGCAGTGACCAAGGACATCCCGGACGGGATGACCGTGTCGGGACAACCGGCCAGAGAACACCGGACGACGGTGAAAATTCAGGCGCTGACCCGGCGCCTTCCTCAGTTGATGGCGGAGTGGCGTGCGTGGAAGAAGAGGCGGCCGTGACGATTTATTCCCACGGGCTGTTGAGCCTTGAAACGCCTTTCCGGTGGTGGGTAGGATACTTCTTTTGAAGGAAGGGCAGGAACGCGGCATGTTCGACATTCAGGAGATTATGGATCTCCTCCCCCATCGCTATCCCATGCTCCTGGTGGACCGGGTGGTCGAATACCAGGAGGGCGAACGGATCGTGGCCATCAAGAACGTCACTTTCAACGAACCGTTCTTTCAGGGCCACTTCTCCGGGGCTCCTATTATGCCGGGGGTCCTGATCATCGAGTCCATGGCGCAAGCCGGCGGCTTTCTGGTGTTCAAGTCTCTCCCGGATCGGGAATCCAAGCTGGTGTTTCTCATGGGCATCGAGAAGGCCCGGTTTCGCCGTCCGGTCAGGCCGGGAGATCAATTGAGGCTCGAAATGGTCGTCATCCGGGTCAGGGGCCGGGCCGGCAAGCTTCGGGGCCAGGCTTTTGTCGGAGACCAGCGCGCGGCAGAAGCACAGATTCTCTTCTCTCTGGTGGACCGTTCCTCGGTCGTTTCCGGCCGAGGTTGACGCCATGCCCGTCGCCGATACTGCACAGATTCATCCCACGGCACAGGTGTCTTCCGGCGCGCAATTGGGACGCGGAGTGACCGTCGGTCCCTTTGTCATCATTGGGGACGGAGTCGTCATCGGTGAAGAGACCGAGGTCGGCCCCCACACTGTTTTGATGGGTCCCTCCAATTTGGGCAGACGAAATCGAATCCTGGGGCAGAGTGCCATCGGGACCGATCCTCAGGACCTGAAGTATCAGGGCGAAGAGACTTCCCTTCATATCGGCGACGAGAACATCATCCGCGAATTCGTCACCATCAACCGGGGTACGGCTCAGGGTGGAGGCAAGACAACGATCGGAAACCGCAATCTGTGCATGACGGGAGTTCACGTGGCGCACGATTGCCACCTGGGGAACGACGGAATTCTCGCGAATGCGGCGACTCTGGCCGGCCATGTGGAGATCGGGAACGGCGCGACCGTCGGTGCGTTCACCGGAGTTCACCAGTTTTGCCGCGTGGGACCTCATGCCTTCATCGGCGGCTACTCCGTGATCACCCGGGACGCACCACCCTTCATCAAGACGGTGGGACATCGCAACCGGGCCCGGACTTACGGAATCAATGGAATCGGCCTCTCCCGCAAGGGATTCTCGGAGGAGAGGATTCATGCGTTGCGGAAGGCCTACCGCTGGATATTTCGAAATCGTCTTACCGTTCCGCAGGGCCGCGACCGCATCCTGAAAGAGAAATTGCAAACGCCCGATGTCGAATCGCTGCTGCAATTCCTGGAGACCTCGAGCCGGGGGGTTATTCGGTAGTCGCCTCGCATCGAATGCTCCTGAGTCAAGCGTGGGGTCGGTGCAGATCTCCTTGCGAGCACCCCTTGAGAACAGGGAGGGGAATCGTTGGAAGTCGAAAAACTCGGATTGATCGCCGGAAACGGGCGGTTTCCGTTCCTGGTGCTGGATGAAGCCCGAAATCGGCGTTTGCCTGTGGTCGTGGCAGCAATTCGAGAAGAAGCGGATCCCGGTTTGGAAGAGATTACGGGCCAACTCTCCGGCGGCTCGTCGTTTCACTGGATCGGATTGGGCCAGTTGGGGAAGTTGGTCCGCGTGTTCAAGAACGCGGGGATACGGCACGCCGTCATGGCCGGGCAAGTGAAGCATGTCCGTATCTTCGCAGCGGGTCTTCGGACACCGGCGGGAATCCTTTCCGCGTTGCCCGACGGCAAGATGTTGCGCATGCTGGCGTCACTGCGCCGGCGCAATACGCGATCGCTGATCGAAGGCGTCATCGGAGTCCTGCGGGCGGAGGGGATCGAGGTCCTGAAATCGACGTGGCTCCTTGCCGATCTCATCCCGGGGCGGGGCGTGCTGACTCGCCGCAAACCCAACAATCGGGAAAAACGGGACATGGAATATGGCCTGGAAGTGGCCAAGGAGTTGTCCCGACTCGACCTGGGTCAGACCGTGGTCGTCAAGGATCGGGCCGTGGTTGCGGTGGAGGCCATGGAGGGGACGGATGCCACCATCCGGAGAGCGGCTGAATTGGTTGCAGGGAGGCGTCTCACAGTGGTCAAGGCCGGCCGCGCCCGGAACGAGATGAGATACGACGTGCCCGTCGTCGGTTCGGAGACATTGAACGTTTTGAGAGAGTGCCGGGTCTCAGCTCTCTCCATCGATTCCGGGCGAACCTTGATCCTGGACCGGGACCACTTCGTCCGGGGCGCCGACCAGTCGAGAATAACGGTGGTCTGCCAGTGAGCGCCCAAGATCGGATCCGGGTCGGCGTGGTCGGCGTTGGGGTATTGGGGAGTCACCATACCCGCATTTACAGCAGTCTTCCGGAAGTGGAACTCGTGGGAGTCGTAGATCCGATCCGAGAAAGGCGGCTGGAGATGGCTTCCCGGTATGACTGCCAATCCTGGCCGGATCATGGCGCCCTGTTGGATCGGGTAGACGCCGTCAGCGTCGCCGTTCCCACCTCTCTGCACGCTGCCGTCGCCCTGCCGTTCTTGAAGCGGGGTATCCACGTTCTGGTGGAGAAACCGATCGCCGAAGACCTGGAATCCGCACTGTGCATGGTGGATGAGGCCGCCGGGACGGTCCTCCATGTGGGTCACTCGGAACGTTTCAATCCCGCAGTTCTGGCAATACGGCCCTTCATCAAGACTCCCCGGTTTTTCGAGGTCCACCGGCTCAGTGTGCTGACGCCACGCAGTCTTGACGTGGATGTGGTGTTGGACCTGATGATTCATGATCTGGATCTCATCACCCGGATGGTCCGGAGCCCCATCTCGGAGATTCGCGCGGTGGGGATTCCGGTACTCACCCCCCGGATCGACATCGCCAACACCCGTCTGGAATTCGAGGACGGATGTGTCGCCAATCTCACCTCGAGCCGGGTCTCGAAGCAGAAGATGAGAAAGTTGAGGTTCTTCCAAGCGGACGACTACATCTCACTGGATCTGGACCGTCAGGTGGCGGAGGTTTCGAGCATGGTGGAGGTGAGTGGAACCAGGCGGATCGTCAATCGGTCTCCCGAGGTCGTGCGCGAAGAACCTCTCAAGATGGAGATCATGGCGTTCCTGGAGGAGATTGGGAGCAAGCACGGCCGGAAGCCACGAACCAGGCTCGGATGTAGCGGCGGGGAAGGCGCCCGGGTCCTGGAGCTGGCTCTGGAGATCCTGGATCGGATGACCGTGGCCGGACAGACAGGATCGGCGTTTTCCGTCCCGGCCGGCGCTGGCTGATGGAACAGGCAGATCCGGGTGGAGTGGGAACGTTTGCGTTGAAGAGGATCTCGACACCAACCGATGATCCTCTCTTGATCGCCATCGCCGGCCCAACGGCCTCCGGAAAGAGCGCCTTGGCAGTCCAGGCGGCTCTGCGGCTGGACGGGGAGATCATCAATTGTGATTCACTCCAGCTTTACCGCGAACTCCAGATCGGGACCGGGAAGCCGTCGGTCCGGGAAACCGAGTCGGTGCCGCATCATCTGTACGACTTTCTGAAACCGGAAGAATTCTACAGCGCAGGGCGGTATATGGCGGAAGCGAGGAGAGTCTGCCATCGGGTCCGGGATCGGGGAAAACTGCCGTTCGTGGTGGGAGGCACCGGACTCTATCTCAGAGCTCTGCTGGAGGGAGTATTCGACGGACCCTCCCGCTGTGAAACCCTTCGGGATCGCTTGGAGAAGATGGTGCAACGCCGCGGTCAGGAGAGATTGCATCGTCTTCTGGCCGGGAAGGACCCGGCGACGGCCCGGAAGATCGGCGTGGGGGACCGGCGCCGCCTGATACGGGCTCTGGAGGTCTACTACCTGACAGGGACTCCCATCAGCCGGCTTCAGGAGCGCCGGAAACCGCTCTCCGGATTCCGCATTCTGAAGATCGGACTGAATCTGGGCCGTACGCTCCTCAATAACCGGATCGAATCTCGAGTCCGTGAAATGTTTCGCAGTGGGCTTCTGGACGAAGTGGATCGACTGCTCCGGAAGGGGTACGATGAGCGCTGCAAGGGCTTTGAGGCGTTGGGCTACCGTTACGCTGTGCAGACTCTTCGGGGCGAGTTGGAGTTGGAGGACGCCATCGAGCTGACCAGCCGGGACACACGTCGCTACGCCAAACGGCAGATGACCTGGTTTCGACGGGAGGCCGGCATGCAGTGGATCCCGTCTCCCGGAGAGTCGGAATCGGCGTTGAAGCAGCTGCTGGAGTTGGTCCGATGCACTACGAGCCGGTAATCGGTCTGGAAGTCCACGCTCAACTGCGCACCCGGAGCAAGGTGTTCTGCGGTTGCAGCACCCGGTTCGGCGCTCCCCCGAATTCCCAGACATGTCCGGTTTGTCTGGGTCTCCCCGGCTCGCTTCCAGTAGTCAACGGCCATGCCGTGGAGATGGCGATCACGGCCGGATTGGCCTTGGGTTGCCGCATCAAGCGGCGTTCACTCCTCGCCCGAAAAAACTATTTCTACCCGGATCTTCCCAAGGGTTACCAGATCTCCCAGTATGAAGAGCCCCTGGCGGTTGACGGCCGAGTGCAGCTTCTGACTTCGGATCGCGGGACACCGGGCAATCGGGGAACGCTGCGCGAACTCAGCGTGGGGATCATTCGTGTCCATTTGGAAGAGGACGCCGGCAAGTCGATTCATACCGTGAGGCAAGACACGCAGGTCAATTTGAATCGATGCGGCGTCCCGTTGATGGAGATCGTCACCCATCCCGATTTGAGGTCCGGCCGGGAAGCCAGCGATTTTCTGGACTATCTGAGGAGAGTCCTGCTTTATCTGGCGTTGTGTGACGGGAACATGGAGGAAGGAAGTCTGCGCTGTGACGCCAATGTCTCGGTCCGGCCATTGGGGGAGACGTCACTCGGGACCAAGACTGAAATCAAGAACCTGAACTCATTCCGTTTTCTGAACAAGGCCCTGGACTATGAGATTCAGAGACAGATTCGCGTCTTGGAGTCGGGGCGGCAAGTGGTTCAGGAAACGCGGCTCTGGGAAGAGGATCTGGAAGAGACCCGTCCCATGAGAAGCAAGGAAGAAGCCCATGACTACCGGTACTTTCCGGATCCCGATCTGCTTCCGGTCGTGATCTCGATTGAGCGGCTGGAAGAGCTCAGGAACGGTTTGCCGGAACTTCCGGGAGAGCGCGCGCGCCGGTTCGGTTCCCAGTACGGTCTCGATCAGAGCGACGCCCTCGTGGCCACGCGGACCCCTGAGTTTGCCGATTACTTCGAAGCCTCAGCAAAAAGTGCCGGAAATCCCAAGACCGTCCTGAACTGGATGGTGGGGGATGTGACCCATCGTTTGAGGCAGGATGGACTGGGACTCCACGAGGTCCCTGTGGAGGCTGAGGATCTCGGGGATCTGGTCCGGCTCCTGGAAGACGGAGCCATCAGCGGCAAGATGGCCAAGGGCGTCTTCGATCAAATGTATGAGACCGGCAAGTCGCCACGGACGATCGTCAGGGAACAGAACCTGTCCCAGATCAGTGATCGGAGCGAATTGGAAACCGTCGTCTCCGGCATACTGGAGTCGCATGTCGACGCGGTGGAACGTTATAGAAAAGGGAAGCGGGGCCTGCTGGGATTCTTTGTGGGACAGGTGATGCGGCAGACTCGCGGGCAAGCCAACCCGAAGATGGTCAACGAACTGCTCAGAAAGAAGTTGGACCAGTGAGGCGCCGTCGCCCTCGGGCTCCGAGTCCCGAGTGGAAACGGTTGGCGGTGATCGAGGAGATCGCCGACGAAATCTACTCGGTTCAATTCGTGTTGCAGAGTCTCGGTTTTCAGACGCGGTCGTTCTCGCCCCAGTCCTCCATCGCCGAATTGATGGACTTCAACCCGGAATTGATCATCGTAGACATGATGATCTCCGGTGGAGGCGGGTACCGGGTCATCCGTCAGATTCGCAGGGCCGGGATTTTGGCTCGCGTGCCGATCCTGGCCATTGGTGCCGCGGCCATGGAGGGAAGCCCTGAAGAGATTCTGGCCGCGGGCGGTCAGGACGTGCTGACCAAGCCCTACAGCATGGCGGAACTCAAGGAAAAGCTGGACCGTTTCGTTCCGAAGACAAAATGAGGCATGCCGTTTCCCGGCAGCATTTCCGCTACGCGAACGCTACTGAGGTCATTGGAATTTCCCGGAAGGGTGGTGCCGGAGGGGAGACTCGAACTCCCACGGGCGTTTAGCCCACTGCGTCCTGAACGCAGCGCGTCTGCCAATTCCACCACTCCGGCGCCCTGAGGGCGAGTTTACACCACAACAGCCCGCGAGTGCAGCTACGTCGGGGCGACCCTTGTGTGTTTGGCGCCAGGACATCCTTTACAGGTTAGTCCTGATCCACCCGCCAGACCAGAGCTCTAGTCTGGCGGGTGCGCAAGTCGATTTCCCGTATGTAACATGTGTCGATAGCGCACTAAGAGCTTGTCTTCCAGCTCTTCGATTCCCACCCATTCCTCAGCCAAGGCCTCACATACAAAGGAACGGCGCCCGCGCACGGTCAGACACCCTTGGCTGTTGAGCCGTTTCACCTGTACCCCGCACGGATACTCCCAGGACGCCGCTTCGGATTGTAGCCGCGACAACTGCGACGATAGCGTTCGGCCGGGACCCCCATCTGCACCTATCTCTGATTCGTGTTCCTGGAAAATATTCACAGTATTGCTTAATTATACGTCCGGATCTGACGTATTCGTCTGTTAGACTTCGTCCACGCGTGATTTCGAGGGGGCGAAAACGATGCTGAACTTCTACGAACGTCGCGAGATTCTCTTGTGCCTTACAACGATCTGCCGAGTCATCAGAGGACTGATCTGAGAGTATCGGTAGCAGAATCAGAAACAGCGTACAATTGTGACCCAGAGACAGAAGCGGCACCGACAGTGGATCGAGCGCTCTGCGGACGGGGATGTCAGAGGATTTTCTGGTCCCTGTCAACCGGCATCAAAAATGTCCCGGTTTCCCTGCCGGCCCTCGCAGGGAGCGAAGCGACCGGAGCGGGGCAGCAGGCCCGGAACCAGGGCGTCATCACAGGCTCGCTCCCGAGGCGATATGGCAACTAGTTCAGACCCTTCTTAAAATATCGGATCGTGAATCGCGCCGAACGTCTTCTAGACTTGATCGCCTATTTTCTCAACTCCACCGATCCGGTCTCTTGGACTGACATCAAGAATCATTTCTCCGAGGACTATGCCCGAGGGGCGGAGCCGTCGATGCAGCGAAAATTCGAACGCGACAAGGCCGAGCTCACCTCCATGGGAATTCCCATCGAATACAAGAGCGGCACCGAGGCTTCCAGGGCGGGCTACGTCATCCGAGAGAACAAGCTCTTCCTTCATGAGATCAAATTCAATCCTGCAGAGTCCTCCTTGCTGATGCTTTCGGCCGACGCCGTCCGCGACAATTCCAATTTCCCCTATCAGGCCCAATTGAAATCGGCCCTGTACAAGATCATCAGCATTAGTCACGTCAATCCGCCGCCGCCCGAGTTGAAGATCTCCTTTCCCAAGGGCGGAACGACCGGAAAATGGCCGAACCTGGTGCATCAGATCCGGGAGGCCTTGGAGCGGAAGAAGAGTATCGAGATCCAGTACTACGCCTTCTCCACGCGCGAGACGACCCAGCGCAAGGTCGATCCGTATGGCCTGATCTTGAGGAGGGGCCACTGGACGCTCGTGGGTTGGGACCACCTGCGGCAAGGGCTTCGATGCTTCGTCCTCGCCCGCATGAGCGAGGTCACCGTCAACCGGAGGCGTCCAGAGAGTCCCGACTACAAAATACCCAGTGGATTCACCCTGAAGCCATACCAAAACCAGCAACCCTGGGAACTGGCCATCCACGAGCCGGTTCGGGTTTCGGTGGAGATTTCCGAACACCGCCTTCCCGAACTGCTTTCCCAGTTGACCCGCGCCGTCCCCACGGGCGAGAACCGCTTCGATATTGAGGTGACCAACCGGTCCGGTTTCGTCTCCTGGATTCTGGAACTGAAAACCGATGCCCGGGTGCTGGCTCCGGCAGAGATACGAAACAAGATTCAGCGCACGCTCCGGAATCTGTTATGAACGACCATGCACGGTCGAAGATCCTTGAGCCAAATCGTCACCTCATCTCCCGTTATGGACCATGATCAACTGCACTAAGCGTTGCGGACATCATGGTGTGAGGCGACCACAGCGCACATACGGGCTAGCCGCAGGCGCAAGGTGGCCGGTTTCTCTACCGTGACGCTGTCGCCCCATGTGAAGAGATGCCAGCACATCTCGTCGATGCCGCCGGCCTCGAAACGCACTGTCAGGGACCCGTCAGTGTTTTTGGTGAGGGACTGGCTGGGATGGAACAGGAAAGTGGCTGCATCACCGGCTACCCCGGCATCGAAGCGCAAGACCGTCTCGACGATCGGCTCTTGGAACACGCCAAACGAACGCTCGGCAAAGCGCCGCAAATCGAACGTCGGGTCGCGCTCGAATGTTTCGTTGGTAGCACGGGCTTCATTCATGTTCACGAGCCGCCAAAGCCGCATACCGTCCGCCCAGTCCGTCCGTGCAACCAGGAACGCCCGATTTCCGTAGAGCACCCCATAAGGCTGCACGCGCTGCAAGCTGCGCCTCCCCGTCGATTGGGAGACGTACTCGAATTCCACCGTGCGTCTTACCTTGATGGCATCGCGCAGCAATGAGAGCAGGCCTTTTTCGAGGTGCTGTCTGGGGCCGGGGCGCATGGCGAGTCCCTCAGCCCGCATGAGTGCCTCCAGATCGGCATCGAATTCCTCGTCGGCGCGGGGACGCTGAAGGACGCGGAGCTTATCCGCAAGTTCCCGGAGAATGTTGGCCCGTTCGGCGAGACCGGTCCGGTCCCAACTCTCGGCGGCGGACTCGGCTTCCGCCAACTCCTCAGGGGTGATTTGGACAAACTGGCGCAGGGCCGTGGATTGGAGCCGCCAGTGGTGCTTCCTGTCGTCACGGTCCACCCTCTGTAATGGACCAAACGCCGCCTCGACTGCA
Source organism: Acidobacteriota bacterium (assembly GCA_965231825.1). Lineage (GTDB taxonomy): Bacteria > Acidobacteriota > UBA6911 > RPQK01 > JAJDTT01 > JAJDTT01. Next base: position 3,565,137 of record OZ246889.1, read on the forward strand.
TTGCGCATTCGTTCCGCCGTCCGGCGGCTGACGCAGAACTCCTCGGAGATATCGTCCAGCGTCAATCCCCTCCAAGTTCCCTGGAGCCTAATCGCCAAGCGCACGATGTCAGTAGCCCGTTGGAAGCGCATCTCATCAATTCCTCCCCGGAAGCAGCTTGATTATGGCACCTATGACGGACGGCTACGTGCGCCCCTATTGGTGTTGTGATCCGCAGCGTGTCGGAAGATAAACGGGACCGGCCTTGCACTGCAAAAACGGGTCCTCGCAATCCAGGTGGCCCGCAAGCGAAAATTATTGGAATTATTGCAATATGTACGCCCGGAACTGACGTATTCGTCTGTTAGGCTCGTTCCACTTGTGATTTCTCGGAGGTGGAAGTGATGCTGAACGCTTATGAAAGGCGCCTGATTCTTTCGTACCTTTCTAACGTGGCCTCGCGCCTGAATCACCAGCGTGCGGAAGCAGGGGCGCTGGCCGAATGGGTCGCCGAGCGAGGCGATCAGCTGGCGGTCGCGGATTGCTCTACAAGACGCATAGAGAAAAGACTTTGTGCCTACTCCCACGGAGAATTGTCCGCAAATCGATGGCAGCAGCTACGGGACATCCTCAAGAGTCAGCAGGTGGCGACGAAACACGTACGCGCCGACCGGGCGGTGCTCCGAATACGGCGTCTCGGGCGGGAGCTTCAGCTATCTCGAACGGATATTGCGATCCTCGAGCTTCTGCTGCGCTACCACACGCAGCCGGCAATAGAGTCGATGGTCTCCAACATTATCGAACAACCCAAAAGAAGGTTCGCGAATGTCTTTAGAGTCGGGAACCGTGCGCTGGCGGATCTTCTCGGCCTGTCGGTTGGCTCGTGTTTCGCCCGCTTTGCAACCCATGCGCCGCTCGTGCGTTCGGGCCTTGTGTCCATCGACGACGACGGAGACTTCAAGCCTATTGACCGATTGAAGCGGCTTGTACATACCCCGGGAAACACCGGCACCGATGCGCGGTGCCTGCTGTTCGACATCGCCCCCCCGAGCGAACTCGAATGGTCGGACTTCGAGCATGTGGCTGAAGGCCGCGACCACGTCGAAAGCCTGGTCAAGGGTGCGCTGGAGGCCGGCAAGACGGGCGTCAACGTCTTGATCTACGGTTCTCCGGGTACCGGCAAAACCCAGTTCTGCAGAACCCTGGCCCACCGGCTGAAGGTGAAGCTCTACAGCGTCGGCGAAGCGGACGAATGGGGTCACGAGCCCAATCGCAACGAAAGGCTTCAGGAACTCCGGCTTGCGCAGCGCCTGCTGGGCAGGGGCCGCGATTCAATTCTGTTGTTCGACGAAATGGAAGATCTACTTCGGGAACCGGTTTCCGTGGGCATGCCTTATTTCGGACAGTTCGTCCGGCGTCCGCTTCGGACAGGTGGTTCGAAAGTATTCATGAACCGGCTACTGGAACAGAACGCCGTGCCTACATTGTGGACATCGAACGCCGCCCGCCAGACCTGTCCTGCGGTGTTGCGCCGCATGATGTTCGCGTTGGAACTGCGCCAACCCTCGCCCCGGGTCCGGGCGCGTATCTGGACTCGACTGCTCGCCAGGCACGGTATTGAAGCAAGCGCCGACGAGGCGGCTTCTATGGCCAGGAAGTACGACGTGACGCCAGGTGTAGCCGCCGGAGTCATCGCCGCCGCCCGAGTTGTGGATGGAGGCGATATCGATACGGTCCGCTGCGGCGTGCGCAGCCTGTCGCGGCTGCTGTCGGGCGAAGCCCCTCCTCAAGGGACGTCCTCCAAGTTTGACCCCGCCTTGATTCGCGCCGATATCGATCCGGCGGTGCTGGCCGAACACTTGTCCGCTCGCGGTGCCAGGCGGGTTTCGCTTTGTCTGAATGGACCGCCCGGCACCGGGAAAAGCGCCTGTGTCCGTTACTTAGCCGAGCGGATAGGATTGCCGGTCGTGCAGAAACGCGCCTCCGACTTGATGTCCAAGTGGGTAGGGGAAACCGAACAGAGCATAGCCGCCGCCTTCGCCGAGGCGCGTGACGAACAGCAATTCCTCGTTTTCGACGAAGCCGATTCACTGCTCGCCGACCGGAGGTTTGCCCGGCGGTCATGGGAGGTGAGTCAAGTCAACGAAATGCTGACCTGGATGGAAAGTCATCCCCTGCCGTTCGCCTGCACCACCAACTTGAGCGAGCGCCTTGACTCTGCGACCCTGCGACGTTTCGATTTCAAGATCTCGCTTGACTACCTTGGAGCCGAACAGGCGATAGCGGCTTTCCGCACTTTCTTCGGCCTCACACCCCCACAGGGAATCACCTGTCTCCCCAACCTGACCCCGGGTGATTTTGTCGTGGTTCGCCGGAAGGCTGAGATACTCGAAAAACTAGGCGATTCGGAGGCTCTCGCCGCAATGCTGCGCAAGGAGTGTGAAGCCAAACCAAATTGTCCGGCAGCGATCGGCTTCTGAAGGGATGCAGTGCAGGCGATCTTCACGGATTAGTGTCACGAGTTGGGCGAAAGTGAGGGCTCGGGTAAGACAGCAAAACTCTGTCAGTTGTTTACCCATACAGGATTTGTGGAGATCAGGTGATCCGCGCCGATGGAGGTTTTTCCCAGATGAGAGCATTCGAGCAGACGGAAGTGAGTCAGGATCAGTTGCTGGCGGCGCTGGCCGCACACCGTGAGGCCAACCGGCTCGTTCAAGAGCCATATTGGGCAGAGGGCAGAGGAGGGGCCGTTGGTTGTTCGATTCACGATTTCCGGCCCGGTTCCGAGAATGAAGAGGACCTGTATGAGCTGATTTTCGGCATCCCCCGTGCACTCGCGTGGTTGGAGGATTCTATTTTTATGAACTTGGCGTGGGAGGAGGCGCGTCTTTGGCCGGAGCGGTTTGTGAGGGCCATCCGTCCCGGTTTTGACCTTACTATGGTCGGAGACCAGTTCTTGCCCTGGCTGCTGAGTGGAGAAGCCTCACCACTGGTTCCCTGGAAAGAGGAGAAGCACATGCAGCGGGCGGCAATGATCGTAAAACGCCGCTTGGCCGGTGACGAGCCCTCACAAGACGAATGGACCGCCGTCCGAGATGCTGCCGACGCTGCTGCTGCCGCCGCCGCCTCGGAAAGGCTGGTATGCAGTTTCTCGCGTACGATCGACGGATTGCGTCAAGAACGAGCTTCACGGGATTCAATCGCCGCTCAGATCTTTGCGCACGCGCCACCTCAGGTGTTCGGAGCCACTGACGCGGCTTGGGCCGCCTCGACCGCCGTCGAACGAGACGACAACAAGGACCCCGCGGCTGTCTCCAGAATTGCAACCTACGCGGCAGAGGCGGCTTGGTCTGTCTGGTCCCCCGAAGCCAGAACCTCGATAGCGGCCGGGGCCAGTGATGAAGCTTGGGACGGCTGGGTTGAAGCCCATGGAATCCTGCCCACCCTATCCACCGCCGATGAAAACATCTTTAGGGTGGACGTTGCTGGTTACATGCGATCCGAAGCTTGGAGTTCGATGGCTGCCTGGCTGGGACTCCTGATCCGTGCCGCGGGACCCACTGCTGAATCCCCACGCTAAAGGGGAGCGTCCCGGAATCAGCAGCCCTCGGAGCAGGACATTCACGAGCCGGTATTGGATCGTGGGGAATGCGAAACGATACTCAATGGACTATCCAGAATTTAATATGGACGTCGCCAACCGAATCAATCGGATCTTTCCCATGCTGACCGACATCACTGAGAACTAGGGAATCTTGTTGGACCATCTGGCCCACAATGTAGAGATGCATCCTCAGGACCTTTGGAAAGAGCTGGAGCTTGTGCTCTGCCGCATCGGTAAGCTCCCCCTTCGACTCGACGTCTACGTGGAGGACGGGCGCGTCTTCGCAACAATCAACCCGATGGTAATACGCACTTCTTAAAGGAGCCGTTCGATATGCTCGACAAATTCGAAATCATCAGGGAGGTCCAGAATGGCCTCAACAACATTAAAATCGCCAGAGGCGCGACGCCTGAAATGTGGACCAAGGAAGTCAAGACCGAGCTTTGCAAGATTGGGAAAAGGCTCAGATACTATGTCGCCGCGAGATCAAATGAGGTAGCCAGAGCCCACCGAGACCGGGGAGAATGGCTCTATGATGTCACTTGGCTTGTTTATGAGGGCGATTGCGATGATAGATTGTTGGTTGACGCGCCCTTGGTCGCGGAGTGCGAATGGGGGTGTCTAGGGGAAATCTATTATGACTTCAATAAGCTGCTTTTGGCACGCTCGGGCGTCCGTCTGATGATCTTTACCAGTTCCCGCAATCAAGGTGGTCCCCGGGGGATTGCCGAGAAGCTTGCCAGGAAAGTACGGAATTTCAAGGGGTATTGTTCCAGGGATGCGTGGCTGCTGGTGGCTTGGGAAAGCTTGATGGCTCAGCCGAATGCGAATGATTGGTACCGGTTCAGGTATTTCACGATTGATGAGAAAGGTGGCGTCCAAGAATTGAGTTAGGATCACGGGCTCGGGCACGCCAATGCCTTCGGGGTGCGTCAACGTCCGTTAACTGAAAATAACGGGCGTCGAACTCGTTGCCCTGGGTGAATCGAAACTATCCTGCTGTGGACGCTAATGTCCCCAGTGAGCTTAACTCGCGCAAAGTCTCTCTGTGCACCAGACCTGTAGCCCCGCTTCGGTCGCTCCGTTCCCTACGCAGGGCAGACCGAAAACCCTGACATTTTCAATGGCCATTGACAGCAGCGACTCGTGAGGCCGAACATGATTGTATTCTCGGCGAAACTCGCTCAGGAATCCGGCCCACTCCTCCCACCGCTTCGGTTGCCCTTGGTGAGCAACCGAGTCCTTCAAGGTGCGATGAAATCTCTCGACTTTCTCCTGGGTCTGGGGGTGCCGGACCCGCCCGTAGATCAGATCGATCCTTTGCTTGATCAGATCCACGCTCAAGCGAGTCAACCCCCACTCATTGCTGGTGCTCCACCACGGGGCGCCATGGTCCATCAGCATCGCGTCAGGCACTCCGTACCGGTTAAAGGTCTCTTGAAGCAAGGCTTGCACCGGATCCATTCGCGTGGTCCTTAACCCATACAACCCCACCGAATAGCGCGAGCAGTCGTCCAGGATCGAGAGCGGATGACACTCCCCGTCGGGGCCCGTTAACGGCCCTTTGAAGTCCATTTGCCAGAGCTCGTTGGGTTCGGATCGCTCGAACCGTCCCGGCGCCGGCCGGGCCGCCTGGTACTCACCCAACTCCCCCTTTCGTCGGAGAATCCGATTCACTGTCGAAACACTTAAATGGATTCCTTCCCGCTCGAGCAGCACCTGCAGGTTCTTGCCTCCCCAGCCGTATCGGCGCCTCAGTGCCACGACCTGGGGTTCCACCCCTGCCGGTGTTCGCCGCGGACTGTGCAACGGCCGCCGCGACCGCTCCTTGAGGCCCGTTACACTATTGGCTTCCCGATAACGCTTCCGCCAGAGGTACCCCGTCGGCCGACTGATCCCATACTCGCGGCACAGCGCGCTCAGGTTCACCCCAGGTACCGTCCCCCTACCACGAAACTCATCTTCTGGCTCATCGCATCCATCACTCTCCAGGGCATCTCCACCTCCTATTAGATGGAGGCTACTTTTCACCCTGAGGTGTAAAGGATGTCGTGACACAATGTGTAAAGGATCTCCTGACACCGTACACCTTGTCGTCGCCCTTCCCGGGGCCGATCAGTGAAGAGCGACAGCGGGCCACAAGAGGTGCTCCGACGTCTCGATCGTCATGCAAATCTGCTTTCCCTGGTCTCCCCAACCCCCAGAAAAATGGGGATGGTTCTGAAGTCGGCGGTTTGTTTTATCAGGGGTGGTAGGTTAGACTTTGCGGCGTTGAACCGAAGGGAAATCCCGAATGTCCCAGCTCCACCGGCGAGCGTTTCTCAAGTCCATTCCAGCAGCAGCGACGCTGATGCCCACGGTTTCGGCATTGGCTTCCGGGCACAAATTGAAACTGGGAATCGGACTGGGCTGGAGTCTTTACAACAACCGTACCATGCGGACGCCGGACGCGATGCGCATGGCCAGTCAGGTGGGTTACGACGATGTGGAACCGGCCATCTATCCCGGTTGGCAGGACGATCCCAAGATCCTCACCCGGTCGGCACGGCGGGAGTTGGCCAATCTGTTCGGCGAGTTGGGATTGGGACTGAGCGGCTTGGATGAGGACCTGAGGTTGCTGGTGGGTCCGGAGGCCCACCGGGAGAACCTGGAGCGGATCAAACGAGCGGCGCAGCTCTGGCGTGACATCTATCCGTTCAACGTCAGAACGCCAAGCCGGCGGCACCGTCGCCCCGTACTGGTCTTGACGCTGGGAGGGAAGACCTCCGAGTGGGATCAGGTGAAGGAAGCCATGGCCGAACGGCTCCGGGATTGGGCGGAGGTGGGCCGATCCCAGGAGATCCTGTTGGCCATCAAACCGCACGTGGGAAGCGCCCTGCACTCGCCTGAGGGGGCGCTCTGGTTGATGCAGCAGGCCGACAGTCCGTGGGTGCGGGTGACGTATGACTACAGCCACTTCCGGGCCATGAATTTCGACATGGTGGACTCGATTCGGCTTCTCGGCTCCCATGCGGTCTTCGCACACGCCAAGGATGCGACGATCACCGAGGATGGCAAGACCCAGTTCCTGATGCCGGGGGATGGAGATACGGATTACGTGACCTACCTCAAGGAACTTCAGGCCCAGGGTTATCGGGGATCCATCGTCCTTGAGGTCAGTGGTCAGATTCACAGGAAGCCGGGTTATGATCCGGTGGCCGCAGCTGGACATTGCTATAAGAAGATGTCCCGGGCTTTTGAGAAGGCCGGTGTTCCCAGGAGCTGAACCCTCCTGGTGATGGCCCAAGGGAGCGACACTGGACCGGAGTTTTCCAAAACGTAAGGAGAATAAGAAATGACCAAGGAATTGAATCGTCGCAGCTTCATGGGGGCCACCGCCGGTGCGGGCGCGGTTATGACCGGACTGTCGGGGTCCCTATTGGCCAAGCGCCGCAGCCTCAACGACACTCTCCAGGTGGCGGTGTTGGGTCCGGGCGGACGAGGCATGTACTTGCTGAGGAAGTGTCTGGAACACGCCGATGCCTACAACGCACGGATCACTGCGGTATGCGACATCTGGAAGCGAAACCAGGAAATCGCCACCAATCACCTCCGTGAGCATTACGGCAGCGAGACCAAGCTCTACCGCCACATCGACGACCTTTTGGCGGATGACGGAATCGATGCCGTCATCATCGCCACCGCCGACCACCAGCACGGCAAGATGTTGAAGATGGTGGTCGAAGCCGGCAAGGATGCCTATTGCGAAAAGCCCATGGCGAACGTTCTTTCCGAGGCGAATGATGCCTTGGATGCCTGCAAGAAGGCCGGCACCGTGGTTCAGATCGGCACCCAGGGCAGAAGCCATCCCAAGTGCATCGCCGCTCGCGGGATCATGAAGGACCGACTCATCGGAGATATCGTTCGAGTCACGCTGGTCGAGAACGAGTACAGTCCTCACCGGTGGCGCCGCTCGCCGGAGCAACTGGCCGAGTGCCGGGAAGAAGATCTGAACTGGAAAGAGTTTTTGCTCGGTAAGCCGTACCGGCCCTTCGATCCCAGAATCTACCGGTCTTTCCGGCTGTTCAAGGACTTCTCAAGCGGAATCTACGACCAGTGGATGAGCCACGACATCGACACTCTGCACTATCTCACCGGGGAACCCTATCCCATGAGCGCTCGCGCCGAAGGCGGAATCTACCGCTACAAGGATTATCGGGAAAATCCGGACACCACGGAGGCCGTTTTCGAATATGGGACGGGAGACAAGAAATTTCTGGCCAGCTATGGCTGCTGCCTGATCAACGGCGCCGGAACCGGCTATACCTTCCAGGGAACCAAGGGAACCCTCTCGTTCGAGAAGTCGCCGCTCTTCAATGAAGTGCCTTGGCGGGTTTCCGGAGACGGCATTCGCGGCGATCAGGCCCTGAAACCAGGCGCGAAGCAGATGCAGGGGGAATACATCGCCGGCGAGCCGGGCGCAATGGCCAATCATCGCTTCCCTCACATGGCCAACTGGCTCGACTGCGTCCGGCGGCGCGATGTAGACGGAATTTCCTGTCCGGTCGAAGCAGGTTACGGACATTCCATCGCCTGCATCATGGCTGTGGACTCGTTGTGGAGCGGTCGAAAGATGATCTTCGATCCCGAAAAGCGGACCATTACGCCTGCATAAATGGGTGTCCTGACGACAGAGTAGGAGGACCGGCCATGGCAGAAACCGAAATGACCACTGCCGCCACCGCGGGCATCTCGGGTGCCGACACCGCATGGCTACTGGTTTCCTGTGCCCTGGTTCTGCTGATGACCCCGGGGCTGGCCTTCTTTTACGGCGGCCTGGTCCGGTCCAAGAACATCCTCAACACCATGATGATGAGCTTTGCCTCTCTGGGCGTGACGGCGTTGGTCTGGGTTCTGGCCGGTTACAGTCTGGCCTTCGCTCCGGGAAGCGATACCATGCAACCCTGGTTGGGCGGCTTGGGACATCTCTTTCTGCAGGGCGTGAATCTGGAAGCCAACGGGAGCATTCCCCACCTCCTATTCGCGGCGTATCAGGGAGCCTTTGCCATTATCACGGCGGCACTCATCTCCGGAGCCGTGGTGGAGCGAATCCGTTTTGGGCCTTACCTTGTATTTATCTGCGGCTGGGTCATGCTCGTGTATGCACCCGTCTGCCACTGGGTCTGGGGTGGAGGATGGCTGGGTGAGCTCGGCGCCCTGGATTTTGCCGGCGGGACCGTGGTCCACGTCACGGCGGGAACGGCGGCCGTCGTAGCCGCCTGGCAAGTGGGCCCCAGGAGCGATTACGGGCGCCAGGCGATCATTCCGCACAACGTGCCGTTCGTGCTGTTGGGCGCCGGACTGCTCTGGTTCGGCTGGTTCGGATTCAATGGCGGCAGCGCCTTGGCGGCCGACGGGTCTGCCAGTCTGGCCTTCGTCAATACCTTGCTGGCCCCTGCCACGGCGCTGACCGTTTGGATGATTCTGGATGCCGTCCGGGACCGGATGGCAACGGCAGTGGGAGCTGCCACCGGCATCGTCGTCGGACTCGTGGCCGTGACACCCGCGGCGGGTTTCGTGAGTCCCTTGGGTGCTGTGGCCATTGGCGCCATTGCCACGTTTCCCTGCTATTACGCGATTCTCTTTCGATCCCGGTCCGGATTGGATGATTCCCTGGACGTGGCGGCAGCCCATGGAATGGGTGGATTGAGCGGTGCCGTGCTGACGGGTGTCTTTGCCCACGCGGCTTGGGGTGGAACGGATGGCCTGCTGTACGGAAATTCGATGCAGGTCGTGATCCAGGCCGTGGGTGTGCTGGCCACGATCGTCTATTGCGGCGTCGTCACCTGGGTTTTGCTGAAGGTCATCTCTCTGTTTGGGAACCTGAGGCCGCTTCAGCATGAAGAAAGGACCGGACTCGACATTCTGGAGCATGGTGAAGACGCGTATGGCCAGGGCGAAGGCGCAACCATGATTCCCCCTGGTTCTGCAATCTGAGCGCCTTACGACTCCATTCGCTTCCATCCGGAAGTTTGAGTCCAGTGGAGCGGGCCGTGAGTTCCATTCGGTCGGCTGCCCGCGTTGCCCTCCACACTGTTGGGACCGAAATTGATCGATTTTCGGGAGTCTCCCTGCCGTAGAATCGATCGATGATTGGACCCTACACCCACCAGATCGATCCGATTCTCTTTGACCTGGCCGGAGTGCACCTTTGGTGGTACGGGCTCGGCTTCGCTCTCGGGCTCCTGCATCTCCACTTCTCGATCCGCCGGGCCGGACGACGTCTGGAGTTGTCCGACCGGGAGGTCTGGAGCCTGAGTCTGTTCCTCGTCATCGGGGTTCTGGCCGGGGGCCGCGCCATCGAGATCGCCTTCGATGAATGGCCCTTCTACAGCCGGCACCCAGGTCTGATCCCGGCCTTCTGGCTCGGGGGCATGGCCACCCACGGCGTCATGTTGGGTGCCGGACTCAGCCTGGTGCTCTTTACACACCTGTATCGAAAGCCATTCCTTCCACTTGCCGACACGCTGGTCATTCCGGCCGCGTTTCTCATGGGCGCCGCACGGATCGGTAATTTTATCGACGGCCAGATCGTCGGCACCGTTACCGATGCCTGGTGGGGAGTGAAGTTCCCCGACGCGGATGGATTTCGCCATCCGGTCGTGCTCTATGATGGAGCCAAGAATCTGCTGTTGATGGGGTATCTGCTCTGGGTCAGGCGGTCCAACAAGACACCCGGCGCCGTGGCGGCCCGCTTCGTCTTCTGGTACGCGCTGCCTCGGTTCGTCATCGATATCTTCCGAGACTATCCGACTCACAGGCTTCCCATCGGGACGGGTCAGGCCTTGAACATTCTGATGACCCTGCTGGGGGCGATCCTGCTGTATCGATCCCGACTGCGGAGGCAGGGCCGTCTCCGCCGCGGTCCATCATCCTCTCTCCGGGCAGTGCGCCCCAAGCCCTCTCTCGTCTCCCAACGGGTCGTCTTCGTCTGCCTGTTGTTGTTCTGTCTGACCATCCCCAGCAACTGGACCCAGGATGTTCCTGCCCGTTACGGGCAACGTCACCCGGGGCTGACCCACTCCTGGTTGTACCCCAGAATCGATACCGATCCTCCGTCGGAGCCGCTGCGGCCACGGTGACGGCGAATGACCCGTTCAACCGAACAAGCGGTCCGGCTCACCGGACTCCCCACTCTGGATCATTCCGAGAGAAACTTGTAAGTTTGAATTCCGGTGCGTAGATGGCGTCGCCGAACGATTCAGGTGGAAGCGGGCCGGTCCCGAGTCGGCGGATGGATCATCCTATGAAGCTGCTGCTCACAACCGCCAGGAATCGGTTGACCCGGCATCTGTCCCAGGCTCTGGCCACGAGACACCAAGTCGTTCTCACCGACACTCTGCCCGTCCGGAGCCGGCATCCGTTTGTCTCGTGCGACTTGAATCATGACGCCGAGACACGGCTGTTGGTCGAGGGAATGGACGCCGTCATCTGGTCGGGTTGGACGGATCCCTCCGAGGATGCCTCATTGCGGCTGGACCGGCAGACACGCTGCCTGTACAACCTGCTCAGGGCAGCTTTGGACGCCGGCGTTCCTCGTGTGGTCCAATTGAGTTCCCTCGCCGTCATGGATCAGTATGCCGCCGATCTGCGGGTCACCGAGAGATGGGACCCCTGGCCGGCCACGGAACCGCCGACTCTGACCCATCGCTTGGGAGAGATCCTGTGCCGCGAGTTTGCCCGGGAGGGAAGACTCCAGGTCGTCTGTCTCAGGCTGGGTGCGATCCTGTGGAGCCCCGGGCATTCCGGCTCCGATGGTGTCACCGTCCAAGACGCCGTCGCGGCAGTAGGACGGTCACTCACGGCAGATTTGCCCGCGTATTCGGTGTTCCACATCCAGTCCAACGTGCCCGGACAGCGGTATGGCACCGAACGGGCGCAACGGATTCTGGGATTCGAGCCATCGTGGAGTCGAGCGTGAAGGTCCTGATTCTGGGTGCCGCCGGATACCTGGGTCCCCATGTGGTCCGGGCGTTGGGGGATCGGCACGAGCTGCGGCTGACCGATATCAAGGAGTCTGTAGCCGGGGACCACGAATACCGATCCGTCGACGTCTCCGACTTGGAGCAGGTGCTGGATGCCGCGCAGGGGATGGACACCATCATCAACCTGTCCGTACTGCGGCACGACCGTCGGCTGGCTTTCGACGTCAACACGCGAGGGGCCTACAATGCGTTGGTGGCAGCCTGTAGACATGGAATCCAAAGGTTCATCCAGACGGGTCCTTTCTATGCGATCACCGGACCCGCCACCTGTGAACCCTATGACTTCGCCATGCATCCCGACGTCACTCCCCGGCCGGGAACCCATCTGTACGCCTTGACCAAGGGACTGGCTGAGGAGATCTGCCGGATCTTCACTCGCAATCACGATCTCTATGTCAGCTCCTTCCTCTTCTACCACTTCCGGGACACTCGACCACGCCCCGACGACGAGCCCACGTTCGTCCCGTTCACCGTGACTTGGAAGGATGCAGCCGCCCTGTTTCCCCTGGCCCTGGACATTCCGTTGGAGCGATTGCCGTCGCGCTACGAAGCCTACTTCGTCTCTGCCGATTTTCCCCACGGCCAGTTTTCCAATGAGAAGGTCAAACGAGTCTTCGGTTGGGAGCCGACTTTTGGTTTCGAGAGCTTTTGGAAACGGTGACGTCCCCATCGGATGGATGCTGAAAGGGAACAATGTTGAAACATCCAGTTAGCCGGGCCGCTTCCGAACGGAGGCCATCCCGGTGACCGGCCCTTTGGGATCGGGACGACTGTCGGGAAAGCGGGCGCTGGTCACCGGAGCCGCTGCCGGACTCGGAGAGGCCATCGCCCGCCGTTTCGCCGGAGAGGGGGCGCGGGTCGTCGTCGTCGATATCCAGGAGAAAGCGTCACATCAGGTCGTCGAATCGATCCGCCAACAGGGCGGGGAAGCTCATGCCGTGGTGGGCGATGTCGGATCGTCGAGCCAGGTGGAGCGCATCGTATCCACGGCCCACTCTCTGCTGGGTGGGATCGACATCCTGGTCAACAACGCCGGAGTCATCCCTTCTCGAGAAACCGTGCTCGACACCCGGGAGGAGGATTGGGACGAGACTCTCCGCGTCAATGCCAAGGGCGTCTTCCTCATGAGCCGGGCCGTGATTCCCGAAATGATCCGCCAGGGCGGGGGCGCCATCGTCAACATGTCGTCGGTGGCAGGCTTGGTCGGTCTGCCGATTCGACCGGCCTACGGAGCCTCCAAGGGAGCGGTGTCCATCCTGACCCGGCAAATGGCCGTCGATTTCGGCAAGCAGAACATCCGGGTCAATGCCATCAATCCCTCCTTCGTGATCACCGACATCAACCGCGAGATGTTTCGTCGTCTCAAGGAGGACGCGGCCGCGTGGACCGAAATGATTCAGCAGCACCCGCTGGGACGGTTGGGAGAGCCACGAGACGTGGCCGATGCCGCCGTCTACCTGGCCTCGGACGAAGCACGTTGGGTCACGGGGGTCCTGCTCCCGGTGGACGGAGGGTTCACCGCGCGCTGAGCATATTCATTCAGGCACTACGCAGGAGAAAAACGAATGCAAGTCGTCGATGTCGAAACCAAGCTGGGGAGCTACCGGCGTTCCTGCCGGAGGGGCACCGATTGGATGTTGGACCGGTTCAATCCGGATGGATCCCTGGGGAACGTTACGGAGCGAAACTACTATTACCGGGTTCCCTGGGCGCTGGCCCTCATGGGTGAGACAGAAGCGGCTCACCGTTTGCTCGATTGGGTCGATCGCAACCGAATCACCCTCGAAGGCAGCTTGGACGAGAGTGCCACCAGTGCGGGACCTCAGCTCCGCTACGGATCGTATCCTCTGGCGTGCCTGATCTACGGCGCCAGCCTCTTGGGCCGGTTGGATCTGGTTCGGCGCTGCACCGGGAGTCTGCTCTCCTGGCAGGATCCGGAGACCGGTGGCTTTTTCGCCAACACGCTGGAGGGCGTCGAAGGGGACCAGGAACTGTTCCCCACAGCCCAGGCCGCCATGACCCTTTCCCTGGTGGGCCGGATTCCCGAGGCGGTGGAGGCGGGCCGCTGGCTCCAGCGGCTCTGGGAGCTGCAACCTGACCCGGAACACCGCCTTTACGCCGTTTACAGGCGTTCCCAGGGACTGGTTCGCGACTACGATCCAGCGGAGGAAGCGTTCTATGTGACCCTCAAGGACGAACCCTGGCAACACCACTTCAACGGCGGAATCGCCGCCGCAGGGCTGCTCCACATCCACGAGGCCACGGGAGAAGATCGTTGGCTGCGGCTGGCCCGCGAATACGAACGATTCTCCATGAGCACGAAGGACATCCAGTTTCGGTCCAAGCAGGTCTGCAAGTCGGGCTGGGGTTCAGGCTTGTTGTACGTCGCGACACGGGAAGAATCGTATCGGACCTGGACCCTGCGCATGGGAGACTGGTTCGTCGAGCATCAGTTCGGCGACGGTCACTGGGAGAACACCAAATTCTGGACTCCCGACCCGACGGTGGGGGACAAGATCACGATCACGGCCGAATTCGTCATGCACCTGGCCAACATCATCGCCTACCTCTCGGTCAGCTCCGAACCGTGACGGCGATATTGCCTGATCCTTCCTCCTTGTCACGGCCTCCGAAACTGGAACCCGTAGAGATCCAGATCGCGTAACTCGAAATGGAGCCGGACCGGACGGCCCGCCAGCGAAACCAGGTCGGATTCTCCATTCCAGGAAACGCGCCGGTCTATCGTGTTGGTCGTATGGATCCGGTCACAATCTTGCAGGGAGTAGCCGTCCAGGGGTCTGAAGTCCGAATCCAGGATCGCCACGCGCGCAATACCGGCAGCGGAGGTATTCAGGTTCAGGACCAACTCGCTGCCCTGGAACTTCAATAACGGGGTCGTGAATTCGCCGCCCGAGTAGCCGGCCTGGACGGAGATGAATCCCTCCCGGCGCAGGACCAACCGGCTGATGGCGGCCCTCTCATGAGTGGGAGCGAGACCCGCCTTTCGGATCAGGCGATTCTCCCGCGTCGTCCAACCCCAGGCGTGCAACATGTCCTTGCCGGAGTAGTAGAGGTACATCTCCCGGCCGTTCAGCGCCGGCACCACGCCGTGGACCATGTAGCTGTCCCGCGTGTCGAACTCTCCATCCATCCCCAACTCCACAAAAGGGCGCCGGTCGTAACGATGCCAGGAGATCCCGTCCCGGCTGGCGGCAAAGCGGATGTCGTTGGCCCCGGTGTTATGCGGCGTCTCCTCCTTGAATTCGCGCAGAAAACGCCCGTCGTAATGATAGTAGAGGGAAGGAAAAGCGTAGTAGGCGTCCTGCGCCCAAGGGTATTTCACGACGATGCTGGTGTAGAAATCGACCACCGGGACCTCGGCCTTGGAGCTGGGGCCGGAGTGGTGCAGGTCCAGCCGGTCGGTGGCCAGCGAGACGGCCGAATCATCGACGTCGGGAAACAGATCGAGGCGGTGAGACTCGCTGCGGGCGTTGGTTCGATGTTGGCCGGTCCCCGGAGCGTTCCGTCTCACGTAGGCGACGTACTTTCGGATTCGATCGTCCCAGAAAATGAGGTTGTAGGTGTCCAAATGGTGTCTGCGGTCGTCCCGGTAGCTCAGGACCCGCTCATAGGTCGGACGAAAGTGGATTCCGTCGGGAGCCGAGTAGACATTGAGCTGGTTGCGTCCGTTGCCCCGTAGCCGGACCACCAGGCGGAAGCGTTCCCCGGGCGGAGCGTTGGGGTCCAGAAAGACCATCCCGTAGGCCTGCTTCTCGATTCCGGCGGCGCCATGGCCGGCCACGATGTTGTTTTTTCGGCTGCCATCGAATTCGACCAGCCCCAGGTTCGGCTTCTCCCAGGTCATCCCATCGCGAGAGCGTGCGTAGCACATATAGCGGCGCCAGTCGCTCCGGTCCCTCTCCAACTTCAGGGTCTGATGACCCTCCTCGTCACGGTCGAAATTGGCCAGAGACTCGTACCACATGTGGTAGGTCTCGCCCACTTTCAGAACCGTGCCGTACAAGCCGACTCTCCGGCTTTCCCACGGGTGTTCCTGGGCAATGGTCATTTCACCCGTCTTTCGAGGAGGATGAACGCGCAAACGAACACCTTGGGAGGATTCCAGAAATCGATGGTCGATGAAGACCTGACGGCGATCACCGACGTCGAGCGCGGATGGGGCCTCACCCCAAGCCGGCGGGGCCATGAACAGGGACAACGCCAGGATGGCGAGCGGTCTTCGAAACTCCGATTTCAGAAGCCACTCCAAGGTTGTCATAGGGGTCCTTTCTGCCGGACTTGGAGATCAGTTCGACGACGTGGCACTCAAGATGCGCCAGCGGCCATTCGCGTCGCAGGCCTCGTAGAAGAGCCGGAAGCGGCCATCGTCCAAGTCGATGACACATGGTTCGGAGGCGTGCGTCTGGTCCCAGGGACCGCCGATATCGACACACGGATCGGGATCCTTGGCCCAATTCAGTCCGTCGCGGGAGACAGCCGTAAAAATCCGTCCATGCATGGGATCGTGGGTCCAGGCCGCGTAGTACATTCGATAGGTGCCGTCCGCCAGACGGATCACTTCCGGCGCATACACCGCATAGTCCTCGAAACCGGTCTCCTGGGGAATGCGCACTCCCGGTTCCAGTTCGAAACGGAGCCCATCTTCCGAGGTGGCGCTCACGATATGGTTCTGCGACCCGAGACCCGGCTTCAGAGGATGAGAGTAATGGTGGCAATAGATCCGGTACCGGAGGCCACCGTTCGAAACCCGGAAATAGAGGCACCGGGGCGATCCATAGGACCACCGGCCGTCGGCGACTCGAATCCCCGGCTCCGGTTCCCAGTCGAGTCCATTTCCCGAGACGGCGCTCAGAACACTGGTGGGACCCGACGCCGCCCTGGCTTCGTAGTACATTCGATACCGGCCGTCCGGCAGCGGGATGACGTCCGGACAGAGCACCCTGCGGTTTGCGTGAGGAGAGTGGACGTCCAGTCGAATCCCCGGATCCTTGACCCATACACGAGCGTCATCGGACACGGCGCTCAGAATGTAACCCTCGGACTCGGCTACGGGACGCCCGAGCCCAAGACCGGTGTAGTACATGCGGTACCGCGCATCGGGTAACCGAATCACGTTGGGCGTGAGAATCTTGGTGGAATCCAGCGGCGTGTCCTGATCCACGGCGATGTGCGCATCCTTGACCCAGTTGCGCCCCGGATCACGCCCCGCAAAATGCACCGAACGAATGATCTCGGAAATCTGGGCCATTGGCGCCTTTGGGCAAGTTGTTTTCGAAGGCACGCGGCAGCGTTCGCCACGAACGGTCTCCGGGAGGCTACTGAAGCGGGAGCCGTTCTTCAAGCCGATTGCAAGCCGAGACCGGGGGCTACCGTCGGGCGTGACGCCAGAGCCAGTAACGCCACAAGCCGGCGGGAACCAGGGTCAGGGCACACATCCCCGCCAGGATTTCCGACACCCTCAGAGACGAGTCCAGAGCGAATCCCGTCGCTGTCACGCCGAACGTGGACAGCAGGGTGAAGATGGCGTACTCGGTGGCGAAGACTCGTCCCCGTACTTTGCCCGGCACCGATTGGAGCAGGAGCTGAGTGGAAAAGACCCAAATGATTCCGCCGCCGATTCCTGCCCAAAAGCTCCCCAGCAACATGGTTTCCAGGTTGATGAGAAGAGACGAGATCCCCAGGCCCAGAGCGCTCAGGAAATAACCGACAAACAGGGCGAGGCGGAGCTGCTCAGGCCGGTCGCCGGTCCATTGGCGGGCAACGATGGGGCCGATCCCAGTTCCCAATCCGGCAGCGGAGAAAAGCAGTCCGAGGCTGATTCCGCCCGCTTGGCCCAAGGGAAAAAGACTGCGGCCGACGACCACCTTGACGACCTGAAATCCCTGGGTATAGACCAGGGCGCCCACTCCCTTGTGGAGGGCCGTCACCAGGATATCCCGGTTGTTCCGGAGGTAGGCGAGACCCTCGAGATATTGGACCACGGCAGTCTCGAACAGGCCCCGGCCGAGCGCGTCGGCGGTCTCGGGTGCCTTCCGGTACTGCACACCCAAGAGGATGACGGCCGATACCACGAAGCTGAGCGCATCGATGACGAAGGCCGGATAGATGCCCCAGGTCCCGGCGACGATTCCTCCCAGCGCTGCCCCGAATGCGAGCATCACCGACCAGGTGGTGGCGTTGATGGCGTTGGCCGTCCCCAGTTCCCCGGGGGAGACGATGTCGGGAAGAATGGCGTTGCGGGCCGGGAAGAAGAAACCTCCCAGGGCCAACTGGATGGCCGTGAGCGCGTACAGCAGCCAGACGTCCTGCGGATCCCGGACCAGCAGGAAACCGCACACGGTGACGGCGCGAAACAGGTCGCTCAGGATAAGAATGTGTTTGCGATTGCAGCGGTCGGCAACGACACCTGCCAACGGGCTGATGAGAAACGGCGCGAGCATTCGTACCGCAAACAGGCTTCCAACCGCGAATCCGGAGCCGGTGAGCTGAGCCAGAAGGGCCGCCGAGGCGATCAGGTTGAACCAGTCGCCCAGCAGACTCGCGATCTGCCCGAACCAGAGATACCGGAAGCTGGAGTTTCCCCGAACCAGTTCCCAATAGCCTGTCGCCGGTTCCTCCGCGCCGGTACCGGTGTTTAATTGTTCCGGCATGGCTCGCACCCGAACGACTCTCGACGGCTTGGTTCCGGATCAGCTTGAGCGGTGTCGATTTCCCGGATTCGAGACGCGCTCCGGGTCCAACCCGCTCTTCCCAATTCGTCAAGGATCTGCTCGGCGGCAAGAGCGTGTCCGGTCTGATTGAAATGGCTGTCGGTGAGAAAGAAATCTTCGATCGGAATCGAACTGGCCTCGAAGTGTTGCCGGATCGAGATCACGGTGGCCCCCAGATCGCTCAAGAGGCCCTCGACCCGATTCGTTCCATACCGGGGATCCATTGCTTCCGATCTCCCCTGCTTATACCGGACCCAAAGTTTCGACAGCGTCCATTTGTAGGGAATGACCAGCGCAATCAGAGGGATCTGTTCCCGGTCAAGCAGACTCTTGACACGTTTCAGGACATCTTCCGTGTCTTTCCAGGCGCGCCGCAATGGTGGCGGCTGGTGGTTTTCGGGGAGAAGGGAAGCAAGCGCTCCGCCGACGGAGAGTCCAGCTCGCCGTGCATGTTTGAGGAAATACTGCTGAGTCGATTTGCCGTCGCCGGGCCTGACCTCCTGGAGCCAGAGCGAGGCCCGGACCGCCGGTTCCTCCAACAGTCCGAAGATCCGGAAACGGCGGCGAAATTCGGCTTTGATCGGATTCAGAAAAACAGGTTGCAGCTCCGGAATGTTGGGGTTCAGGTAGGGACGAAACAGGTCCTGCATGCTGCAGGTATGGGCGAGTACAACGCTGTTGTTGCAGAGGTCGTTGAAGGGAAAAACCTGGAGGACCACCACGTCCGGCTTCAGTTCCAGCCCCAGCGTCTGCAATGCGATCAATTGCTGGTTGGTGCCCCAGTCCCCGACCGCCAGGTTGATGACCTCCCATGACTCGCCGTTCCGGCTGAGCCGGTCTGCGAGAAGTCCCGGGTACGTTTCACCGTAAGCCACGTTCATCCCGGCAGAGAATGAGTCTCCCAGGTTCAACAGCCGCCGAGTCCCCTCCGGCTTCATCCGGTTCACCTGCGGGGAGCGGAAACCTCGGGAGTTGAGCCCTTGGACTCGGCGGTGGACCGGGTCCAACGTCCAGCCCAGATCCGGGTGGAAGCGATACCAGGGACTGGTGTTGGGATCATAGTCAGAGACCCGAAGCCCCAACTCGACGACGGTCATCACCACCAGTGTGGACGCCAGACCCAACAGGAGCTTGAACAATATGCTCTTCATCGGAAACGGTATCCTGAACCGATGCCCGATCAGGGCTCGCACTCGAGGATGACCTCAGTCAGGATCGGTGAGTTCCCACCGTCGGGAGAAACCAGCAGCACCCGGTACTGGAGCCAGGAATGGCCTTCCGGAATCTCCTTCAGGGGATCTCCGGATGTCAAATAGAAGGAACCGGAACCAGCAGGCCCTTTCCAAGGAGCAGCCTCCAACTCGTCCCGGGCAGCGGCGGTGCGGACCTGAAACTCCAGCCCTGTCCCCAGCGGGGTCTGACCCGACCAGAGCAGGCGCTTGAAACGGGTTCCCGCAGGGGCCTCGGCCGGAACGGAAATGAAGTCCCACTTCGGTTCCCGGGTATAGACGTTCCCGGCATCGACCATGGCGTCCAGATGGACCCCCACGGTCGGCAGATGGGTTCGGTTGGAAGCGGCGAAGCCCTCCTCCGCGCCCCAATAGATGTTCGTCCCTGCCGCATGATCGAAGAAGGTCTGGTGATTCGAGACGACCAGATCCACCCATCCGTCCCGGTCCAGATCCAGAGAGTCCACCGCCGCCGAGGAGGCGGCCTTCACCAGCGTCCGTCGAGCTGTCGAGTAATTCCGGGTCCCGTCCCCCCAATAGACGAAGGCGGGAATCTCCCGTGTCGTGGCCGACTTGTAGTTGGTGAGCGCGATATCCAGATGTCCGTCCTCATTGAAATCGGCGATGGAGGCGTCCAGGCTCGTGAAACCTTCGAGCGGAGTGGGCGGGACCGCGGTGAGTCCGCCGGGACCTCCCCAGTAGATGAGTGCCGGCCCGTCGATGTCGCGGTATTTGGGACTCGCGCTGCTGGTGAAGAGCAGATCGAGCCATCCGTCCCGGTCCAGGTCGGCAGGCACGGCGTGGGCGGCGCCGTGGGCCTCCAAAAGGAGATGGTTCCCGCTCCGGTATCCGTCGGGGCCTCCCCAGACGATCTCCGACTGGTCTCCATAGCTCATGGGAAAGACCAGGTCCAAGTGGCCGTCCCGATTGAGATCGGCGATGGCGGAGGCCTCCAGCAACTTGTCGTGAAGGTCCCATTGGGTCGTGCGGGGCGATTCGAACCGGCCCGCGCCGCCCCAGACGATCGTGGCCGCTTCGACGTCCTTGCGGCCGGGACGGCCGGGGCCGGTAAAGAGGAGGTCCAGGTAACCGTCCCGGTTCAGATCGGCAATGGTGTTGCTGCTGGGGCGTTGGACTTTCAGCAGGGTGCGCCTGTCCGCGCCATAACCCTCGGGTCCGCCCCACCAAATGGCCGGTCCCTGGCGATGAACCAGGAGGAGGTCGGGAAAATCGTCATCGTCCAGATCGGCAATGCTGTACTCCATCATGCCGCCCGGCTTCAACAATGTCAGCGAGGTATCCCCGTATTGGCGCCGGGATTCGCCCCAGAATATGGCTGTGGGGAGGATATCGGTGTCGCTGCTGAGGTGATTGACCAGAAGGACGTCCGGCCAACCGTTCCCGTCCAGGTCGGCGACCCCGGAACCGTCGACGCCGAAACCCAGGAGCTGCGTGCGCCGGTGCGGGGAAAAGCCCCGGTCGCTTCCCCAGTAGATGAAGGAGGGGGCGTCGGCGGTGGATTGTCCCCGGCTGTTGCCGAACAGGAGATCGGGAAAGCCGTCGAGGTTCAGATCGGCCGCTTGAACCGTCGTTGCGGCCAGAGTGGGGAGGGGCGTGCGTTTCCCGGGGCTGAATCCATTTTCAGTACCCCAGAAAATCTCTGACGGTGGCGGCGATCCCCGGCGTCCTCCCCGGTTGGCGAACACCAGGTCGATCCTGCCGTCGTTGTTGAGGTCCGCAGCAGCCAATCCCTGACACGAATCCGCCGGGAGCCGGATTGAGGTTCGGGTGTCGAGACCACTGGAAGATCCGAAAAACACGACCCCGTTGGAACTGCCGGCGGCAACCAGGTCGTCGGTGCCGTCTCCGTTCAGATCCGTCGCCAGGAGCGTGCTCATGCCGTCGGGCAACCGCTTACCCTCCTGTATCCCTTCCTTCAGATAGAGGTCCTTGCCATCAAGGACCTGACGCCCCTCGGGCACAAAGTTCCCCTTACCGTCTCCCCAATAGACGAAGCAGTTCTGGACCTCGCTGTTGTAGTTGGCGAAGGCCAAGTCCAAGGAGCCGTCGCCGTTGAAATCTCCCACGGCTGTGTCTTGTGCCGAAATACTGGGAACCAAACTCCGGCGGTCGGGGTGGAAACCGGTGACGCTTCCCCAGTAGATGTACGACTCCAGGTGAAAACGAAATCCCAGCGATTCGCCGAGTTCATCTCCACGGTTGGCCACGACCAGATCGGGGAAGCCATCTCCGTTCAAGTCATCTGCCGCCACGCCGCCAGCGCGAAAAGCAGGAAGCTGGGTATGGTTCCCGAGACCGAATCCGGACGGTCCTCCCCAGTAGATGTAGATGTCCTGGTCCGGGCGGTAGTTGTGCATGAAATTGGCGATGACGATGTCCGGGAACCCATCCAGATTGAGGTCCGAAATCAAGCCGCGGCCACCTCCCTGGGTGGGGAGACGGGTGACATGGGAGGCGGAATCGTCCAGATACTTCAAGATGGAGAACGGGGCTCGAAGCTCCCACAAATCGGGCATGAGAGAGCGGAAGCCCTGCGGTCCTCCCCAATAGATGAGGGAGTCGGGGTTGTAGACGCTGTTGTGGTCTTGGGTGAACACCAGATCCAGTTCTCCGTCCCGGTTCAAGTCGAGACGGTTGATGGTCTGGAGCCGCCCCTTACGGGAAATGTAGGTGTTCGCCCCCGCGTCTCCGAGACTCCCCCTGCTCAAGAGTTCGAAACCTTGGTGGCGGATCCGGTGGATGCCGGACTCGGAATGAAGGTTCAAGGAGAATGCCGCCGTCAGAACCAGCGCCAGCCGGAATCCCAAAGCTGACGAGAAGTTTATCCAGCAGTGGCGAAGCGGCCGCAATCCCATTGTCTCTCTCCCTTTCGTCCGGTTCTGCGATAGTTTCGCACTTGTTTAACAGATCCCGATTGGCGGGGGAACGAAAACAGCGAAATATCAACAGGAACAGACAGCCGGGACAGAGAAGAAGGAGAGATGGATGTAGGGGCCGGTCGGATGACCGGCCCCTTGGGATGGAGTTCGAACTACCTGCACCAGCGCATACAAGACCTGTATTGCCGATTGCAAATCCTCTTCTGGAATTCAAGGACATACTGGCATTGTGCCTCTTCCCCGAATCGTTTACACCGCCGATAGGCTTCATAAGCCGCCGATGCACACCACTCGTAGCGGGCCCAGCAGGCGATTTTACAAGCCCATGTGTCCGCACCTGCAGGTACGGTTGCAACCGATGCTTGTAGAATGAACATAGTGATCATGAGTGTAGCAATGAGTTTCATAGATTTTCCTTCTTTCGGTTATTCAGTTTGTTGCCCGCGGATCTTGGACGTGAACTCCGGTCCCACGGTCGCCTCCAGCAGTGTCGCTCGGATTTGTGCGTCAATGAGATGGTGCTCCATGAAGCGGTCCAGCCGCTCCTTGGCCCGTGGATGAGCGGACAGATAGTCGTCCACCGAAACGCCCAATTCGTTCGCTGATCCGGCGATGTCGTTGTAGGTGTCAAGATGGGAACTCGCCACGGAGGATCGGAGGCGGACATACTTCCAAGGTGGCAGACCATTCTCATTTTCTGCCTGGAGGTCGGCTCCGGCTTCCAACAGCATTTTGACGATCTCCAGGTTCTCGGCAGTGGGCCGGGGAGATATGCTCTGCAGGTGCAACGGTGTGGCGCCGTAGTCATCTCTGGCATTGACGTCTCCTCCCGCGTCCAACAGTGCCCGAATCTGATCCGGGGTGTTGGCCATATGAAGAGGCGTCATGCCTTCACAACCCCCAAGTCGACTGGTATCCGGCTTGGGATTGCCGTCAAGCGCCGCCTTGAACAGCAGGCCGTAACAGCCCCCGATCTCGCCTGCGACGGAGTAGAGGGCGTTCTTGATGTGTTCACCAACGTCACCATCCTCCCAGTCGCGTTTCAGACTCTCCAATTGCGGAAGGTCGGGGCAGGCTTCGCATTCCTCGACCGGCAATGGGGCGGGTCTCCGCTTCGCTTGGGTGGAAGGGGCGGAACTCTGGGAGCGCGCCTTCATAGGTGGTTGTGGAGGGGCACTAATCGGTACCGGGTCGGCTTCCTCCCAAGCCCACCAGAGAATCAACAGCAGGGGAATGACCAGAATCACCCCCAGTTTCCAATGCTTTGCAGTCATGGATCGGACCTCCTTTCGTTAGGAAGGGCGTCCTGCGCAGACAAGCCCGAAGCTGGATGCGTATAATTTGGCAAGATTAGCTCCTCCTACTACACAGGACGAGTTGATTTAGAGCCTGTCGAATGTAGCCCCATTCGACAGGCTCGAATTGGAAGCGGAAGACCCGGGCAAGGCGAGTGAAGACTCGCGATACCTTTTTGAGTCGGATCCACTTCCTACAAGTTCAGAATAGTTCCCCCAAACATCGATGATTCGATTCTCATAGTTCCTCCTTGTGGAGAACGAGACTTCCGGCTTATCCCGATACGGGACTGCCGGGAATCTCCCCGATGATTGCTTGGGATCTTCTGAGCGCCATATATGAACAAACGAGCAGGCAGAAAAATGCGCGAGAGAAGTTTCCGTGGTGGCTTCCCAGCCGCTGAATTCACGAAAGGGAATGAGGGGTGAGGCATGGGGGACAAGACTCTCCCCCTTCCAAATCCCCCTCCTCGAGAGACAAAAAAGGGCGCCCACGAGGAGCGCCCCCACGATAATCTACGGGAGTTGCGGAACGGCTACACGGCCACGGGCGCCAGATTGCCGTGGGCGTCGAACGCCATGTTGTCGGGGCCCGAAAGGACTTCGAGGTCCGAGCGTTCCCGGACCTCGCGGGTGTATTTCTCGCTGACCAGGACCTCGCCCAGCTTGAGCGTGTTGGCAATCTGGATGATCCCCGAATCCGCCGGGTCGACCAGGCCCACGGTCTCCAGGATGGCGAGCATGGCTTCCTGATCCGTGTCGAAGGCGATGGGGACCGCAGCCGCGGACGGGTGCCCTCCGGTGAGCGCATTGATTCGGGTCGCCACCAGGTTCGCCTGGTCGACGGTCCTCTGGTTGGTCACCTCGGCCATGCCGATGCCGCAGGCGTTTCCATGGGTCTCGGGGGTCAGTCCCCGCACGAAGATGCGCTTGCAATTGACCGTATCGTCCTCCGTGGCTACGTGGTCGTTGAACTTGCGCCCCACGACGTTGGTGTCCATGCCGGAGCCCGAGATGTTCTTGCCGATCTGGTCAACCACCAGTAGATCCACTTCGGGGAAGGGAAGACGGGGCATCCACTCCTGGGCCACCTTGAGAAGCGCCTTTTCCCGTTCGAAGAATCGATCCGGCGCCACCGCCTCGATGAGAGCGGTCTCATCGTAGGCGTTCTCCACGATGGCCAGCCCGGCGGCAACACGGCACTTGGTCAGGATGACCTCGGCGACGGCCAGGATGATCTCCAGGAAGCTGAAGTCCTTGATGGCGCGATGGTAGATCTTGGCGCCCTGATGCTTGCCCAGGCCGATGAGCATCATCTTGTGAAGCCCCGACTCGATGGGGCCCACGAACCCGGTATGGGGCTTGACCCGGCCGCAGACGATGACGTGATCGGCCTCGTAGGCATGGCGATCGAAGTGAACGGGAATTCCCTGGGGAGTCGTGTCCACGATGACCGTCTCCATGGAGGAGCGGATCGGGGCTCCGGTGTATTCCTCGGTGACACCGTAGCTGTGAAGAATCTCCTGCTGTCCCTCGGCGGTGCCGCCGCCATGACTGCCCATGGCCGGAACCACGAACGGTTCTGCTCCGATCTCCTTGAGCTGCCGGGCAGCCGCCTTGATGATGGAGGCGATGTTGGCGATCCCGCGGCTGCCGGCCGTGATGGCCACGCTTTCCCCGGGACGAATCTTGTTCCCGAGTTCAAGTGCGGCCAACTGTGTGCCGGTCTCATGCTCCACGTCGGCGAGCTCCGGCCCTTCGAACTTCTGACTCAAACGCAACATTCTGGGAAACGACATTTGGTACTCCCTTCAGCCCCTCCGCCCCGTCGGTGGACCGGAAACCTGATCTCCAACTGATATATCACTCCCCGAAGCAATTTCAAACCGTCACGCTATCGAACGAATTGGAAGGCGTAGAGCTTGGAGTTTCTGAGCTTGATGCGCAGACGGACTTCCCGTCCCGCCAGGCTCGACACGTCCCTCCGTCCCTTCCACGAAACCGGGAAAGCAACGTCGTTCCCGTTCATGGGGTCGGCATCCTCCAGGGCGAACCCTGGAATGGGCCGGCCCTGAGCGTCCTGGATTTCCACCAGCGCTTCGCCGCCCGCGCTCGTATCCAGGTTCAACTCGAGCCTGTTGCCCCCAAAGCGGATGAGAGGAGTCGACAGCCAACCTCCCCGGTAACCGGCGTCGGCAGAGACGAATCCATCCAGGCGAAGGATCGCTCTGGAAACGGCCGACCGGCGCCCGCCGGGCTTGGGGTCGACGCGGTCGGCGTGGTCCCAGTTGATCCCCACGTAGTAGATCCAGAGCTCGTTGCCCATGCGGATGGGCCGGGGCATTCCCCACACCCACTTGGACCCGAAGCTGCCGGCGTGACCCAGGCGCAGAAATGACTCGCGCTCGCCCAGACGTTGGAAATTCCGGCCGTCGCGGCTCACCGCCAGTTGGACGTCAGCCGTCGTGGGATGGAGATGGCGGTAGTGATAGTAGATGGGGATCATCGCGAAGTACGCGTCCTGGGCCTCCGCATAGCGAAAGACCCCCGTTCCGTAGAAGTCCAAAGACAAAGGACCGACGACGGTGTAGCCGGGTCCGAAAACGGTCTCGACCTGGTGTGCCTTCTCGGAGGCGCGCGATTGCTGGCGCCGGGGAAGAAAATCGACCAGCGGCGCCAGGTCCCGGGCATCGGGCAAGAGGACGATTTCGTAGTTTTCCCAGTGGGTCATGTCGTCCGACTCGTTGTACCCGATCATCCGGGGATGGACTTCCCGGCTGTAGCCCCGGTAGCGCCCGATGGCGGGATCCCAGAACCAGGTAGGCTGCGTGTCGGCGGCCCGTAGTCCGGTGGGGAGCGTCTCCTCCAGATGCCAGCGAAGCCCGTCCGCCGAGTACCAGAAGGCGTTTCCCCCCTTGCGCGTTCCCGGGATGGTGTAGAGCTTGGACCAGGACCGGTACCGTTTTTCGGCCGGTGCGTCGGGATTGTCGTCCCTGCCCACCGACCCTCCGCCCACGGTCATCACCGAAAGGTCGGTGGGCATGACCAGGTTGTTCTCGCGGGATCCGTCCTTCTCCACCAGACCCAACACCGGCTTCCTGAACCGGATACCGTCGGTCGACTCGGCGTAGCAGAGGGCACGGAAACCCTGGCCTGGCCGGCCTGCGCCCGTATACAGATCGTACCAGAGGCGAATCCGGACGCCCTCCGGCCCTTCCTCCTTCATCACGCTGCAATAGACGTGGATCTTCGCACCCTCTTCCCACGGCTGGTCCACCACCACCAGAGGTTCACCCGTCTGGTAAGGAGGATTCATGCGGAGGGTGATTCCGTCGCTGGATTCAATGAAGCGATGGTCGACGAAGAGTTGCTTCTGGTCTCCCACCACCAACGCCTGGGCCGCCAGGGGTTGGACGACAGTTCCGGCCAAAAGGAGCAGGCCGTTGAGAACGATGATCGTGTTGGTCATAGTACGGCTCTCGGTTGAGGGGGAACGATGCCCGGAGAACAAGAGGAAACGGAGGACATGGAATGATCGCTCTTCTGGTGACGATCCGAATTCAGCCTCCCCGTCGGGAGGCATTCATGGAGGCCATGCTAGACGATGCCAGCCACTCGGTCCAGGATGAGCCCGGCTGCCTGAGATTCGACGTGCTGGAGGATGGGGACGACCCGAACCGGATCTATCTCTACGAAGTCTATCGGGACGAGGAGGCTCTGGAAGCCCATCGCCAAGCACCCCATTTCCTCCGCTGGAAGCACACGACTCGCGATTGGTTCGACGGTGATCCGGTGGTGGAACAGGCCGCGACGGTGTATCCGGCCGACGCGGACTGGGACGGCTGACCACTACGAAGAGGGCATCGTTCCCACGTAGCCCGCGAGGCTCAACTGAGAAACCGTTCCAGCCGGTCCAAGCCCTCCTGAATCACGTCCATACCCGTAGCGAAGCTGAGCCTGACGCAACTGTCCAGCCCGAAGGCGGCGCCGGGCACTACGGCCAGATGAGCTTCTCCCAGCAGCCGCGTGGTCCACTCGACCGAACCTGAAACCCCCAAGCGGGAATACGTCGCCGATACGTCGGGAAACACGTAGAAAGCCCCCGCAGGTTCGGGACAGACCACTCCGGGAAGGGAATTGAGCCGGGCGTGCAGGTATTTGGCCCGCTGCTCGAATTCGGAACGCATCTCTTCGACGCAGTCCTGACTGCCGGTGAGCGCCGCGGCCATGGCATGCATGGTGAACGTCGCGGCGCCGCTGGTGGTCTGGGACTGGAGTTTGCCCATGTTACGGATCAGGTTCTGGGCCCCTGCCACATAGCCGATGCGCCATCCGGTCATGGAATAGCTCTTGGACATGGAGTTGAAGGTCAGGGTCCGCTCATAGGCGTGAGAAGACGTCGCTGCGAAGCTCTTGTAGGTCCGGCCGCCGTAGAGGAGCCGATCGTAGATCTCGTCGCTGATGACCGCCACGTCGTCCCGGTCGGCCAGGACCTCTGCCAACGCGTCCGTCTCCTCGGGAGAGTAGGCGGTCCCGCTGGGATTGCTCGGAGAGTTGAAGATGACCGCCGCGGTTCGAGGCGTCAGCGCCTCCCGGAGCTGCTGCGGCGTGATCTTGAAATCGGCATCGACCGTCGCGCTCACGAACACGGGGACGCCGCCGGCGATCTTCACCTGTTCGGGATAGGAAACCCAGTAGGGCGCGGGGATGATGACTTCGTCTCCAGGGTCCAGGAGGGTGGCGAAGGCGAGCCAGAGCCCCTCCTTGCCGCCGACTGTGACCAGAATCTGGGAGGGAGAATACTCCAGCGAGTTCTCCCGGCGCAGCTTCTCGGCGGCGGCCTCCTTGGCCTCGGGAACCCCCGACGCGGGTTTGGCGTACTTGGTCTCTCCCGCCTCGATGCAATCCAGCGCGTGTTTACGGATATGCGCAGGTGTGGGGAAATCGGGTTCTCCCGCCCCCAGGCTCACCACGTCGACGCCTGCTCGCCGCAACTCCGCCGCCCGGTTGCTGACCGCGATGGTCGCCGACTCCTGAAGCTGCATGAGCCGCTGTGAAATCTTCAATCCGGATCGCTCCTGAACACTCATGGCGGGGAGTTTAGTCGGGGGGTCGGACCCTGTCAATCGGAGGACCCGGACGACAATCGAGTCGGTTACCGTTGACCCGCAAGGGGGCTTCTGTAAGGCTTCTACCAAATTGCGGCCATGAGGATTGGTGCATGAAATTGTTGACGGCAGCGTTGCTTCTCCTGGTCGGCCTTGCGGCCGTTTGGGCCGTCGCCACTTGGGACTCGTCGCCTCCCGAAGTTTTGTGGATCGATCCGCCCCGAATTGTGGGACCCAAGACCGAGCTCCGGGTCGAGATCAGGGACAAGGGCCGGGGCCTCAGGTCCCTGCGCCTCCTGCTGCACCAGCAGGGAAGAGAACGGGTGGTGCAGGAAGAGAGCTTCGACGAGGCCGGATTCCTGTGGACCGACGGGACTCTCGAGCGCCGGCTGGAGCTCCGTCCGTCCGATCTGGCTCCGCGTGAGGAACTGAAGGAGGGCTCGTTCACGCTGGAGACTCAGGTTCAGGACCACGCGAGTCTGGGACTGTGGTCACGGGAAACCGTTGAGAAGCAGACCTTCCATCTGGATCGAACCCCTCCTCGAATCGAAGTTCTCTCCAACCAGCACTACATTCGCCAGGGCGGATCCGCCGCCGTCCGGTACAGGGTGTCGGAGACGGTCGATTCCAGCGGAATCCAGGTGGGGGACCGGATCTACGCGGGGTACCCCGTCCCCTCCCAGGAAGAAGGCGTCCACATCTGTCTCTTCGCCCTGGGACACGATCAGAACCGAGAAACCCCCATGACGGTCTGGGCCCAGGATGCGGCCGGAAACCGGGGCCGACAAAACTTCTGGAAAAAGGTGTTTCCGGGACGTTTCCGAAAGCGAAACATCAACATACCGGACCGCTTCATCGAGCGGGTACTGCCGCCCATCGTGGAGC
The DNA here is from genome assembly GCA_965231825.1 of Acidobacteriota bacterium. Classification (GTDB taxonomy): domain Bacteria; phylum Acidobacteriota; class UBA6911; order RPQK01; family JAJDTT01; genus JAJDTT01. The sequence goes on from OZ246889.1 coordinate 3,594,892, forward strand.
GTAGCGACGAGATCCGACCAACCTCCGATCCACTGGAAACGTTTCTCGAGGTCAACGGATCGTTGCGCCGAGTCAACAACCGGCAGATTGCCGAGATGGCTGCCCGGACCGCCGCTACGCCCCTGTGGTCGGAGGAGTTTCTGCAATTGAGCAATTCCCAGGTCGAATCGTCCTTCGCCGATTTCCGCTCCTACTTCTACCGAGGAAAGAAGGTGGACGAGCAGACCCACCTGGGATTCGATCTCGCCTCGCTGGCTCAGGCTCCGGTGGAGTGCTCCAACGACGGCGTCGTCATCTTTGCCGACTATCTGGGGATCTACGGCAACACCGTGGTCGTGGATCACGGCCTGGGCCTGCAGTCACTCTATGCCCATCTGAGCCGTTTCGACGTGGAGGTCGGAGAAGACGTTCGGAAGGGGCAATCGCTGGGAAGAACCGGCCAGACCGGCCTGGCGGGCGGGGACCACCTGCACTTCACCATGGTCCTACACGGCACCCAGGTCAACCCCATCGAGTGGTGGGACCCTGCCTGGGTCCGCAAGCGGGTGCTGTCGAGGTTGGAAACTCCTGGGGAGTGAGGTTGGAGGGGCGATATCCTTATCGCCCACTGGGAGGGGGACTTTCAGTCCCCCTGTATTCCATTGATCGGCGAATGGAAGTCGCCTGCTACTGGTCGTCGGTTGGCAATGGTGTTCATGCAGGACCAATTCGATCACTTCCCAAGTCCATGACCCGGTGGCAACCTTTCTTTATGAGTACATGGTGGTTCATACGAGTACGCACTACATCCCAGGAACCGCCCATATGGACCACTTCTCAAAACAAGAATCCCGAATTTACAACTGGGACAAGCCCTCGGTGAGGTTTCACAGCGTTGATTGGAACACTTCGCTCTACGACCGTCGGATAATGAATATCCTTCTTCACAGATTTTGCAGCCAGGTGCCTGATGCTTGCACATCGGGTAGTTGACGCAACGAAGAGTCCTGCCAGTCCGTGACTCGATGAGATACCCGCCACAGCGAGGGCAGTCTGGTGCCGAGTACGGGTCCAGATCACCAATTCGACGAATACCCTCGTAGTCCTGGACCAGTTCCCGAACGAAACTTGAAGTGTGGATCTGATCCGCAATCAAGTAAACCGCTCGTTTGGCCCGGGTTGCCGCAACATAGAACAAACGGCGTTCTTCCGCATGGGGGAAGGGATGCCCTCGCATTGGGGGTAAGGCGAGATTGAGTAATGGATCGTCGTCGATTTGTGAAGGAAAACCCATCTTGTCGTCCTTTAGGTCGAGGACGAGAGAAAAATCGGCTTCGCGCCCTTTCGCACTGTGGACCGTGCTGAAGTCGACCCCCATGCGACCAGACTTGGCAACCTCTCTTATGGCCTTCACACTACTTTTGTAACGACCGAGAGCCAATACGGACGAATCATTCTTGCCGTGTCCTGGACTGCGACCTTGGTCCCGAGTTCGTCCCTGTTCCAAGATGTCATCAAGTGCGCGCTCGACCCCCTGAGTCGGTTCCTTGGATGCAACCACCGTGATACCCAAGTCGACTTCATCGCTATTGGCACGAAGGCTTCTCTGGGTTTGTTCGGGGTTGCGCTGCACAAATTCCGACGTGGGACCGGCGACGCGGCTACCGTATCTGAAGGTCCTGCTCAGACAATGCTCGCGGACGTGGCCAAGATACTCTCCACAGCCGCGAACTAGGCCCACGTCACTGCCTGCAAATCGGTAGATTGATTGCCAATCGTCACCGACCAGAAAGTAAGCGGTGTCGGGTTTCTTGAGTGCCGTGAGCATCGCCATTCGGCTGGCGGAGATGTCTTGAAACTCGTCGACGAGGATGTAGCGATACTGTGCGGAAGAACGAAGGTTGCGAATATGCCCGGCGGCCTCGTTGATCAGGTCTTCGAAGTCGACTGCGCCTTCTTTGGTGAGTCTCTTTTCATAACGCACCCGCACGGCTTCGAATACTCTCAGGAAAGCTAAACTCCGAAACTTGTCGGGGGATTTCATTGCGCGGCGGGTCAGATCATCCGCTGACAGAATGCTCGTTTTGACGTGCTTGAGAAAGGAAAGAATCAATCTGGCCAGCCATGACTCCACGATCGATCTGAGGTCGTCAAGCAGGCGGTCGATGGAAACAGGACGGAAATCTACACCGTTGTGTTCAAGAAGTTTCTTGAGTTCCTGGAGGAGAATTCCGCGACGGGCCTGCCAACTATACGTCTCAATCAACCTGGTGCCATAGCGCCTGTGAATGCAGCGCTTCCAGTAGACTCCGTCCTGATAGTTGCGGAAGAAAGGCGGAGCGTCACCTTCCTCGTTGAGCGCGAAGTGCTCAATGAAAATCTTGTGGTCGCGAAGGTAGAAATCGGGCATGTATTGCCGGTGCCGTTTATCGGCCGTCTCTACGGCGTACGGTCTTTCATACTGGAACTTGATGCCATTCATGGAGAGGAAGTTGGCAATCTGGACCTCTTCGAGACTCTTGACCAGATCTCCATTCAAGGTTCGAAGTTCGCAGCAGCGGACATACTCGAAATAGTCATTACCTGTCTTGAAGTCGAACGGGGACTTGTACGGGTTTCTATGCAGAGTGAGGAGTTCTCTCACCTGATCTCCATGCTGCTTCGACGTCAGCAAATCTTCAAGAATCTGGTCTATGGTCTGAGCCATTTTTGCGGGGTCGTCGGCCAGAATCGAAATCTGCGGCTTCCTGCCCGATGCCGCTCCCAGAGTACGCATGCCGAAGGCATGAAACGTGCTCACGCATGCGCCTTGGAGATCACTTGGCAGACGATTCCGGATCTCGGCTGCAGCTTTCCGGTTGAAGGCCAATACCAGTATTTCCTTGGGATCAATTTCTTGGTGGCGGACGAGATAGGAAATTTTTCCGGTGATTACCGCAGTCTTTCCGGTTCCGGCGCCGGCCAAGACGAGAGTAACGTCCTCGTCCGAGGCAATCGCGTGTGTCTGTTCGTCCGTCAGTTTGTGCTCCAAAATTCCGGAGGCCGCGGTCCGAACAGCACCTGCTTGCGCCCTGACAAACTTCGAGTTCCCCCGCTCGCGAGCCGTTTCCAATCGATCCCGACGCCTGAATTCATGGAGACGAACTAAGGCGTGAATTGCGGGTATTGGCAAGTGGAGGCGGATGAGTTCCCGGTTACCTTCCTGCACCAAAGTTTCGAGTTGCGCATGGAGCGCATCTGCGGAAGAGCAGCGAAAATATTCCTGGCCACGCAAATTTGCCTGAATTCGTTGGTCGAATTCCAACAATCTTGGCGCCAGTTCCGAAGCCCGCTGAGCTGCTATGGATTGAACGGCCTCGACTACCCGGTCTGCGGAAATCGCATCCAACCCTCCAATCGAAAATGTGTCTCTGGCATTCGAGCGAATCCTGAGACGGCAACGGCCAAACCAGCCCGAAACTTTCGCAATCTGATCGATATGGTTGATCTTGAGGGCGGTGCGGGTCCGAGAACCGAGTAAACGAACGGTGCCATCCACGACGGTCAGCCGCGAATATCCCGAACAGAAAACTCGATGGAACCACGAACTCTGGACAGTGAACCGATCCGGCAGGCCTGTTTTCACCAGTTTCTTCTGGAAGGGGACGCGTCGGGTTTCGTTATGTTACCGACTTGCGCGGAGGATCTTGGGAATAAGGACTACTCGGCATAAACCGGGTGGCTCAGGTAGCGTTCGCCCAGGTCGCAGACCATGGCGACGACCCGGGACCCTTTCCCCAGCCTTTGGGCGATCCGGAGCGCGGCCCAGCAGTTGGACCCGGATGAGATGCCCGCGAAGATGCCCTCTTTCCGAGCCAGATTCCGCGTGACGCGGCGGGCGTCCTCGAACTGGACATGGACGATCTCGTCGATGATGCTGCGATTCAGGACCGATGGGACGAATCCGGCTCCGATCCCCTGGATCTCGTGCGGGCCCGGCTCCCCTCCCGCCAGCACGGGGGAATCTGCCGGCTCGACGGCGACGATCAGGACGTCTCCCAGCTCCTGTTTCAGGATCTCACCCACGCCGGTGATCGTACCCCCGGTTCCCACTCCGGCCACGAACGCATCCAACCGTCCGTCGGTTGCCTCCAGGATCTCCAGGGCAGTTGTGTGACGGTGAATCCGCGGATTGGCCGGATTGTTGAACTGCTGCGGCATGAAAGCGTCCGGGAGCCGGTTCACCAGCTCTTCCGCCTTGGTGATGGCCGCGGTCATTCCGCGGATCTCCGGGGTCAGAACCAGTTCGGCGCCCATGGCCTGAAGAACGCGCCTGCGCTCCATGGACATGGTATCGGGCATGGTCAGAATCAGGCGGTACCCCATGACGGCTGCCGCCATGGCCAGACCGATGCCGGTGTTCCCGCTGGTGGGCTCGACGATGACCGTTTTTCCCGGGTGAATCCGGCCCTCGTCCTGCGCCTGTTTCAGCATGGCGTAGGCGATCCTGTCCTTGACGCTGAAGGAGGGGTTCAGGGACTCCAACTTCAGAAGGACCTCGGCCGATCCGGGACGAGTCAGGCGCTGGACCCGCACCAGCGGCGTGTTGCCGATCAGTTCGAGGATATTGTCTGCCAGCAGAGGGCGATGACGGGGCATGGGTAAAGTTGAATGACGGCCAACTGGCCAGCCCCGATGTCAGGCCAGGATCTCGTGGACCACGCGGCCGTGGACATCGGTCAGGCTCTCGTCGCGGCCCCCGAAACGGTACACAAGGCGCTCATGGTCCAGGCCCAGCAGATGCAGGATGGTGGCGTGCAGGTCGTGGACGGTGGTCTTGTTCTCCACGACGTTCTTGCCGATCTCATCGGTCCGGCCGTACAGTGTCCCGCCCTTGACACCCCCTCCGGCCATCCAGATGGTGAAGGCCGTTTCCAGGTGGTCGCGCCCGTCCCCGTTTCCGGTGTCCGGAGTTCGGCCGAACTCGGTGCCCCAGATGACCAGTGTCTCCTCCAGCATCCCTCTGGATTTGAGGTCCTTGATCAGGCCGGCCACCGCCTGATCTGCCACCAGGGCGTTCCCCTCGTGTCCTTTCTTCAAGATCGTGTGCTGGTCCCACGTGCCGTTCGTGGCTCCGAACAGGACGGGAGGCGTCACCTCCACGAATCGGACGCCCGACTCGATCAGGCGCCGCGCCCGGAGGCATTGCAGAGCGTAGTTCCGCTGGTCTTTATTGGAGGTGTCCAGGCCGTAGAGCCGCTTGGTGGCTTCCGTCTCGAGGGACAGGTCCAGCACATCGGGGACCAGCGACTGCATCCGGTAGGCCATTTCGTAGTTTCGGATGGCCGACTCGATGGCGTCGTGTCTGCCGGCCTCGGCCAGAAACTCTCGATCCTGGTCCAGCAGCACCGACAACTTGGTGTTCTGGATGGCGCTTTCATCGGCCGGGACCAGGTTCTCGATGGGTGTCCCTTCCGCCTTCACCGGCAACGCCTGGTGGGTCGCGGGAAGAAAACCGTTGGAGAAGTTCTCCAATCCTCCCGGGGGGATCGACGTGGATTCCGGGTGGAGAAGGACGTAGCCGGGCAGATTATTGTTCTCGCTTCCCAGCGCGTAGGTGATCCAGGATCCCAGGCTCGGATAGCCCCCGACGTTGCGGCCGGTGTGAAACAGGATGTTGCCGCGCGGGTGGAGGGGGAAGTTGGAGACCATGGAACGAACGATCGCCAGGTCGTCCACGCAGGTGGCGATGTGCGGAAAGAGTTCACTGACCGCGATTCCCGCCTTGCCGTATTTCTTGAAAGTCCAGGGACAGCCCTGATACGTGCGGATCCCGTCTCCGGAGAGCTGGCCGTGCAACTCGTTGAGCTTGGGTTTGGGATCGAAAGTGTCCATGTGCGAGACGCCGCCCGGCATGAAGCAGAGGATGACGTTCTTGACCTTGGGCTGAAAATGCGTGGGTGGCGTCGGGACCAGGCCGGCGTAAGCATCTTCAGCCATGAGAGCCGACAGGGCGGTCAGACCAAACCCGTTGGCGCTCAGCGAAAGCATCTGGCGTCGATTGAGCGGAGCGCCGATGCAACCCGGACAGCCGTCTTGTTCCTTGATTCGCTGGGTCATGACATCACCTCAGATAGATGAACTCCTTGGTGTTGAAGAGGCTGTGGGCCACGTCCTTCCAGATTTCCTTGCTGGTCAGGATATGCTCTGGCGGGACCTGATACAAGCGTCCCAGTTTCCGCGTCAGTTCGCCAAACCGGGCCACCTCATCCAGGCTCGGCGGCCGAGAGAGCGCGTGGTTGAACATACGCCCCAAACGCTCCCTGAGTGTCTCCCCCTCCCGTTCCAGCAGCCGGTCGGCCCAGTAGTCCGCTTGTTGGATCACGAAAGGATCGTTGAGCATGGCCAGCGCCTGGGAGGGGACGTTGGTCACGTCCCGGCGCCCTCGGGAGACGGAGGGGACGGGGAAATCGAAGAGTTCCAGGAAACGGGGACCCTCCATGCGCGTCACGCGCAGGTAGACACTCCGGCGTCCGTGGCCGTCCAACGGGCCGGCGTGGAGCTTCCGGTATTCCTTGGTCTTCAGCCGATAGGGTTCGACGCTGGGACCGTATCGCAACGGATCGAGACGGCCCGAAGTGGCCAGAATCGAGTCGCGGATCGCCTCGGCTTCCAGGCGCCGGACCGGATAGTGATGCAGCAGCCGGTTCTCCGGGTCGATCCGGGCGCCTTGTTCGGTCGTTCGGCTCGACTGCTGGAAGGCTTGAGTGAGAACCAGCCGCCGGACCAGCCGTTTCAGGGACCAGCCGTCGTCGATGAACTGCCGGGCCAGATGGTCCAGGAGCAAGCCATGGGAGGGTCGCTCGCCGAAGTTGCCGAAGTCGTTGATGGTGCCCACCAGTCCTCGGCCGAACAGGTAGTTCCAGACCCGGTTCACCATGACCCGCGCGGTGAGGGGGTTTCGGCGTGAGGCAATGAGTTCCGCCAACTCCCGCCGGCCGCTGCCGTTGGTTTCCAGGGGCTGTCCGCCGGTGAGTACGGTCAGGTAGCGGCGAGGCACGGGAACACCCGGATTCTCGGCGTCACCGTTCTGCAGCAGCGAATAGTCCCGGCCCAACCCCATGTCCAGCAGCGAGTTGATGGTCTGGGGCTGTGCGATCCTGGATTCGATGGCTCTGTACTCGGCAATCAGTGCCGACAGTTTTGGAGTGAGATCGATGGAGTTGTCCACCAGATGGTTGGTGGCGAGCCAGTGAATCCAGCGGATGTCGTTCTCGGTGGGTGTTCCCTGGGACCAAGCCTCCAAGGCTTGACGGCATTGATCAGCGTAGCGCCGGGCGGCTTCCCGGGGATTTTGAGGAGCCGGGTCCCGAAACAAGGGCAACAAATGGGAAAGATCGTTGCGGGGAGGGTCATCCACGTCGTGGAGCATCGCCCGGGCGATGCCGAAATAGGATCCGGGCGCTTTCATCTTCTCCTCGGTGAACCCCTTGATTCTCTTGGGCCGATCCGGGAGCCGCGGGTTGCTGGTCTTCGTGACCAACTCGACGTAAACGGGAAATCGCTCCTTGTCCTGAAGAGTCGAAATTTTCTGCCAGTTGAGATCCGAGCTGTCGAAGACTTCGACGCCCTCGCCGAGCATGCAGTTGTCCACGACCGCCCGGCGCCCTCCCAGCATTCCTCCCATGACCTGGAGGCTGAGAAACTTCTTTTCCTTGGTAAGATAGGGAGAGCGAAGGGCCCCGTTGAGCCGTTCCGAAAGCGCGTGGGTGTAGATCCCCGCGGGATAGACACCATTGACCGCCACCGGCCCCGCATGGGCCAGGATGAATTCTCCGTCTTCTGACCGGCCTTCGATCAGTCCCACGCCTTCGGGGTACCAGTCGCTCAGAGGAAGTGAAGTGAAGTTCTCCTGGTTGTATGCCTGGCGATCCCGGATCTCCTTCAAGTGTTCCGGAGCGGCTTTCTCCCACAGTTGCTGGAATCGCTCCGGCGCCAAGCCCACCTCGCAGGTGACCGTCGACCAGGGATAGAGGAAGCTCTCAGGGTCGACGCTCTCCCTCTGGAGCGTCTGGATCCAGCGTTCCAAGCGTTGGGGATGGAGGCTTGGGCCGGTATCCGTTCCCCCGGGGTCGATCGGGGCCTGCGCGGCCAGGAGGTAAGCTGGAATCTCTTCCACCTGTTTCAACCACGCGGCAGCCAGTTCCGAGCGAATCTGCGGCTTGAGGGCCCGCAAGCGCTGCATCAGCGGAGACTGTGATCCACCCGTGTCCAGGGTGCCGGTGACCGGCCGGGCACTGTTCAGGATCCCGTACAGGGCGTAGTAGTCCTCGATGGGAATAGGATCCAGCTTGTGATCGTGGCAGCGGGCACAGGCCACGGAAAGCCCCTGGAAGGCGCGGGTAAGCGTGTCGATCTGATCGTCCACCACATCGGTGCGAATTTCGCGGAACTCGATGCAGTCGTCGTGCCCCATCTCCCCCATGAGAAGAAATGCCGAACCGGTCGTCGACTCGTTGATGCCCAGCGGGACGTTGATTCGGGGATGCTCCAGCAGGTCGCCGGCGATATGTTCCCGGATCAGGTGATCGTAAGGGACATCCTGGTTGAAGGCCCGGATCAGATAGTCCCGGTAGCGCCAGGCTCCCTTGACGATGTAGTTCCATTCATAGCCGTAGGTCTCGGCGAAACGCACCACGTCCATCCAGTGACGCGCCCAGTGTTCACCGAAATGGGGAGAATCCAGGAGGCTGTCCACGAAGTTGGCGTAGGCTTGCCCGGAAGGATCCCGGAGCAACCCCTCCACGCTGGCCGGATCCGGCGGCAGTCCCACGATCGAGAAGCTGAGGCGCCGGGCCAGGGTGCGGACGTCGGTCCGCTCCGCCGGCTCCAGCCCCTCCCTTCGGAGCGCCGCCAACAGGAAACGATCGACCGTGGTTCCAGACCAACTCTCGTGATTCACCTGGGGCGGATCGGGATCGGCAACCGGCTGGAAGGCCCAGTGCTCGCGGGTCAGCCGGGCGTAAAAATCGGGCTCCTTGGTGAGGTCCGGCCCTGAGGGCCACGGAGCCCCCATTCGGACCCAACTCTCCAGATGACCGATCTCGGCGTCGGCCAGCATGCGGCCCAGAGGCATCTTCAGATCCTGGTGCCGGACGGCCTGGATGATCAGGCTCTGGTCCGGATCCCCGGGAACCAGGGCGGAGCCTCGAAGGCCGCCTTTCAGGAGGCCCTCACGCGAATCGACTCTGAGAGACGAGAGTTGCTGCTTGTCGCCGTGGCACGAGTAGCAGTTTTCGACCAGGAGTGGGCGGACCTTCGTTTCGAAGAAGTCCATGGCCTCCCGGTCGACTTCGGCGCCGGATGACGCTGGCAGAAGGAGAACGCCACTGGAAAAGACCAGCAAGGATATCAGTAGCAGACGTGCCATCAAGTTTAATGTGAGGTTCGGATTCGCGATATTGGAGGGAATCAGCACGTCTCGTACCCGTGCCCAAAAGATAGCATATCTTCCTGTCTGTCACGCACTTTGATGAGATCGCACCGGCGCCCTATGCAGGGCCTCGGAGTCCCTGATTTGCGCCGTTGCGGGCGTTGGGTTAGGGTCTCGACATTGGGTAGCGGAACTATATGGGACAGGGTTTTGTCGCGGCCCCGCGGGGAGGGATCAATGGACACCATCAGGAGCGAATACTGCTCAGTGGCCGCACGTGTTTTCTCGCTGGCGATCCTTTGCGGGGCCTTTTCCTGCGGCCCCCCTACGAATGAATCGAAGGAGACCATGGAGTCCGAACGCCTTTTCTCCCCGAGCGTTTCTATCGCGGACTTTGGGTCCACTCCTGACGGCGAAAGCGTCCGGATCTATACCCTGACCAATTCCGGCGGCATTGAACTCCGGATCATCACCTACGGCGGCATCATCGTTTCGCTGCGCACCCCCGACCGGGACGGCAACTTCGACGACATCGTCCTGGGATTCGACTCGTTGGATGGCTACCTCGCCAAGCATCCCTTTTTCGGCACCCTGGTGGGACGCTATGCCAACCGCATATCCAACGGCCGTTTCACGCTGGACGGGGTCGAGTACAAATTGGTCCGGAACAACGGCGATAACCACATCCACGGCGGGATCAAGGGATTCGACAAGGTGGTCTGGCGGGGCCGGTCGTTTGAGGACGAGGATGGAGTCGGCATCGTCCTCGAGTACACGAGCGCGGACGGAGAGGAAGGGTACCCCGGCAAGCTGGACGTCCAGGTGACCTACACCCTGAACGGAAACAACGAACTGGTCTGCGACTATCGCGCCATCACGGATCGAGCGACGCCCATCAACCTGACCCAACATTCGTACTTCAACCTGGCGGGGCAGGGAACGGGAAACGTTCTGAGGCATATCCTGGAGTTGAACGCGGAGGCTTTCACTCCCATCGATGCCGAACTCATACCCACGGGGGAGATCCGGCCGGTGGAGGGCACACCTTTCGACTTCAGGACCGAGATGCCCATAGGGGCTCGAATCAATTCACCGGAAGAGCAGATCCAACTGGGCGGCGGCTACGACCACAACTTCGTCCTGGACCAAACGGGTGAGGGCCCGTCTCTGGCGGCGAGAGTTCGAGAACCGATGTCGGGACGCGTCATGGAAGTGCACACGACGGAGCCCGGAGTCCAGCTCTACACCGGCAACTTCCTCGACGGGACCCTGACCGGCAAAGGTGGACGCGTCTACGAGCGCCGGTTCGGCTTCTGCCTGGAAACTCAGCACTACCCGGATTCACCCAACCGGCCCGATTTCCCCTCCACGATCCTGAGACCCGGCGAGACCTACGAGTCCCGGACCGTATTCAAATTCCCCGACGTCCGGGGGACCTGATTCGTCGCCGGTCTTACCAGCCCGTGGCAAAAGTCATCACGGCATTCGACCGTCCCTGCATCCCGGCGGACGGCGTTGCGATTCGGGCACATACTCCCGGTATGCACCCGAATCGCGCCTTGTCCGGCGGGCGCAGGAACGGTCTCGGTGCTCGCGGGACTTTCACCACGGACTGTTACCGGACCTTCCGACCGCCGGCCGAACCGCCGGTGACGTCCGTCACAAGAAACTCAAACGAATAGAAGCTGGCCTCTTCGAGGTGAAAACGCAGCCGGATCGGCTTTCCGGTCAGGGAGGTGACGGCGGAGTTCCCATTCCAGGTCACGGTCTGGCGGAGAGCGTCTTGCCGAAGGGGATCACAATCCTCCCGGGTGTAGCCGTGAACGGGTTTCCCTTCTTGGTCCAGAACCTCCACCAGGAAACGACCGTCCCCGGCATCGGCGTTGACGACCAGTTCATCTCCGGTGAAGGTGAAGCTCCGGGTAGTCAGGCTTCCACCCGGCTTGCCTGCTTGGACCGATACGAAGCCATCCAACCGCAGCTTCGCCAATCCAATGCCGTTGGGGAATCCGTCGACCCCGGGAGGACGGGTGTGATTGTGATCGACACCCCCAGCAGAGTAGTAGATCCGGATTTCGTCGCCGTAGACAAAGGGGCCCTGCAAGGGATAGATGGCGCCCCAGTCGAAATCGCCGGGTTGATTGGAAAGCGGAATGAAGACGCTCCGGTTCCCGGCGCGGTCCCAAGTCCGTCCGTCCCGGCTGGAGGTCAACTGCACTGCGCCTCGGCAATAGTCGGGGTCGTAGCTGAAGACCGTGACGAGGCCGATGCGAAGGCCCTCATAGGTCATGACCTCCATGTTGTAGAACTGGTCCCGATTGAGTGGATCTTCCGCGTCGGGCCCCACGATGACCCGATAATCGTTCCAGTGAACGAAATCGCGGCTCATGATCTGGCTGACCCGCCGGATGCTGTGGTTCTCGGGAGCGCGGTTCCTCCGCGGGTCCCAGTGCCGCCGCCAACCCGCCCGAGCCTCAGGGTCGCTCACCAGGCGCGGCCGCACCTGGGAGATCCTGCCGGTGCGATCCCGGATGATCCCGACGTAAAGGCCGAGGGCTTCGTCCCAATAGGCGACCATCTGGCTGTCGTGGCCGGGAGATTCGAAAAAGACGGCCTTGCCGTCGTTGTACGGGGTCCACTGCAACCCGTCCGCCGAATAGGAAGCGTAGATCTTGTAGCCGTCCCGCATGTGCAGCATCTTGAAACGCTTGGACGGGTCCGCCTCATGGGGGTCCAGAAAGACGCCGCTGGCCAAGCCCCCATGAGGCACCACGATGTTGTTCTCCATCGTTTCCCGGTACCGGAACTTTCCCAGCCTGGGCTTGTTCCAGCGGATGCCGTCGGTGCTCCTGGCGAAGCAGAGGACAGACTCCTCGTCCCCGCCGCTGCCGGCGTGCAGGCTGTACCAGAGCTTGAAGAGTCCGTCCGCCGGATCATGGAGAACGCTTGAAAAGGATATGGGCATGCCCGCCTCCCATGCCTCCTCTCCTTCGGGCACTCTGGACAGGACCGGGTTGCCCTCGTACTTCCGCGGCTGGTTCAACCTGCGCTCCACACCTTCCGATTCGGAGATGAGGAAGTCGTCGACGAAGAGATGCCGGTGGCTTTCCAGAACGATCGGCGCCTCCTCGGATCGTGCCGAAACCGGAGCCGCAGCCCTCAGTACGGAGATTGAGGCCTCCGGGAGGTACGGCAACTTGATCCGGGCCAGGGGGCCCGTTCCGCCCGTGCCCAGGACCAACTCCGCGGTCATCTGAATCGTCACCAAGACGACTGTCCATGTTTTCGTCATCGCAGACTCCTGGTTCTACGGCGCAGACTCCTGGTTGGACCGGGGAAGTGGCGGCAGTATATCAGCCGAAAGACAGGAAATATGAAGCAAGCCACCTGGAGAGAGGTCTTGAAGCCGAGGAGTAGGAGAACTCTTCGTCCGCTTCGACCGGTTTTTTACCTGACACCCCGCCTCGTGGCCGGCAATCGACTAATCCTGCTCGCCCACTCCGCCGGCGTCCGCGATTTCGACGGTCAGACGAAGTTGGCCCGCCTTACGCTGCGACAGTACTATTGACGAAGTGGAATTTTTCCAAGAGTTGTTCGGGACCCTTCTAATCGCGCTCGCGGTTTTTCTCGCGGCCGGGGTGATCCTGACTCTTGTTACCGCCGTGCTTGGTTGGTCGCTCTATAAAGCTCGGCGACGGATAGACCAACTTGCCGCTCGCGCCACTAGCCTGGCGACCACGCTTGCCTTCAGGACGCCGTCGTCTCCGGAGGACGAGTTCGCTTGGGAGCCCGGTCCCGCCGGGTCCGAACGGACCGAACCGCGACGCCCCTTTCGCTTCCGTGACCACCCCATCCTGACCATCGCTCTGGTTGCCGGTTTGTTCATGATCTTCTTCGGAGGGTTACTGATCCCCTTTCTGCTTCTGGCCGCCTTTCCCGTGGTTCCGGTCGTCCTTGGAGTGTTGCGGCATAGAGCTCAACGGCGGATACGGGCACTGACCGCTCGAATCACCGCCATGGAGGCAGAGCTGGCCGCCGGATCGCCCTCGCCCACGGCGACCCCCGTCGCAGTCCCAAGTTCGCCAGCGGCAGGGATGGCGACGGAGGTGCCGGTGGAAGCAACGGAGGAGGTGGCCAAACCGGATCGGGAACCGGATTCTGCCAAGCCGGCGTGGACCGATGCACTGCACTCGTTTCTCTTCGGCGGCAACACCCTGACGCGGGTCGGCATCATCCTCCTATTCTTCGGTTTTGCTTTCTTCCTGAGCTACGCGGCCGAACAGGGCTGGTTCTCGATCCAGCTCCGCCTGGGTGTCGCCGCGGCCGCCGGCGTTGCCCTGTTGACGCTTGGATGGCTCCTGCGGGACTTGCGTCAAGAGTACGCGCTTGCTCTGCAAGGTGGCGGCGCAGGCATCGCGTACCTCACCGCCTTTGCGGCCGTCAATTTCTACGACGTGATCGGTCCCGCGGCCGGGTTGTCCGCCATGGTCCTGCTGGTCGCGGTCACCGGGGCTCTGGCATTGAGGCAGGACGCGCCGAGCCTGGCTCTATTGTCCTCCCTGGGCGGATTCCTGGGCCCGGTTTTGGTCACCCGCGACGCCAGCCACGTGGCTCTCTTTTCCTACTATGCCGTTCTCGACGTCGGAATCGTGGCCGTGGCATGGTTCCGGGCCTGGCGCCTTCTGAGCCTGCTGGGGTTCGTGTTCACGTTCCTGCTCGTCGCCTCTTGGGGTGCCGCGTACTATCAACCTCAGCATTTCGCCACGACTCAACCGTTCCTGGCGCTGTTTCTGGCAATTTTCGTCGCGGTTCCAATACTGCATGCCTGGCGCCAGCCACCGCGGCTTGTGGGGTTCATCGATGGCACCCTCGTCTTCGGAGTACCGCTCGCGGCTTTCATCCTGCAGTATCGGCTCGCAAGCGGGTTCGAATACGGTCCCGCCATCAGTGCTCTTGCCTTTTGCGTTTTCTACGCCGTCGCGGCCAGCCTGGTCAGCGGACGCGGTCGAGATTCCTTGCGGCCCCTGGTGGAATCGTTCGTCGCCCTGTCGGTCGTCTTCGGGATACTCGCAATCCCTCTCGCAGGTGACGCGCACTGGGTCTCCATCGCGCTGGCCCTTGCGGGCGCGGCGATCGTCTGGATCAGTACGCGCCAAAATCGCCGTTTACTCCAGTTGTCGGGACTGGGAATTCAGTTCCTGGCGGGCATTATTGCAATCGGCGGGCATTCATCGGGTGCATTAGCGGTATTGGACATGGGGCACCTGACGGTGACGTTGGCCGGCCTGTTGTCGGCCTGGTGCCTGCGTCGACGCCGGGTGGCGGGCGCGGATTCTCGTCTGGTGCCGGTTGTGGCGCTAGCTTGGGGGTCGCTCTGGTGGTACGGAACCGGTGTCAACGAAATCTCACGGCATCTGTCTTCACTCGACCAGGATTGTGCAATTCTCGGGTTTGTCTCCATCAGCGCCGCAGTATTCGCCCTGCTGCGGGCCCGGCTCGACTGGAAGGACCTGGCGTACCCGCCATTGCTTCTGCTCCCCGCGATGGTCCTCCTGACCATCGACTGGATCTTCACGACCTCCCATCCGATCGTGGGCTGGGGCGCCGTCGCCTGGCCGGCCGCGTTCCTGGTTCAGTATTGGCTGCTGTGGCGTTGCGAGACCGACTGGTCAAGAGCGACGCTTTGGGTCCACTGCGGCACGCTGTGGCTCGGCGTGTTTCTGGTTTGGCGGGAAGCCGTGTGGATCAGCGGGCAGATCGCCTCTGACGATCCAAGGTGGCCGTTCGTGATGTGGGCCCTGGTGCCAGCTGTTTTCCTCTATGCGCTCACGACGTTTCGGACTTTTCTTTCCTGGCCGATCGAACGCTTTCGGCAGATTTATCTCGACGTCGGGCAACTCCCCTTGGTGATCACCGTCTCGGTCTGGATACTGGTTGCCAGCTTCCATGCGGGTGCTTCCCATCCCCAGAGCTATATTCCGCTCCTGAATCCTGTCGAGTTCGTACAGTTGTTCTCCCTGGGTGTGCTGTTCCAGTGGTCCAGGGTGGACGCCGGCAGGAGGATTAGCGCGATACGGTGGCCGACTCTCGGACTCATTTCGTTCGTGGCGCTGAACGGGGCTCTCGCCCGCACGGCCTGCCGCTTCCTCGAGTTGCCGTTCGAGGCCCGCGCGCTCCTTTCCTCCGGGGTGTTTCAGGTCATCTTGTCTGTCGTCTGGACGACCGTTGCCCTGGTCATCATGCTCGTTGCAACCCGGGTGAGGCGGCGTCCCGCCTGGCAAGTCGGCGCCGCCCTGCTCGTGGTGACCGTGATCAAGCTGCTCTTGTTCGACCTCGCCGACACCGGCACGCTGACGCGGATCGTGTCCTTCATTGTCGTGGGCGGTCTCATCCTCGTCCTCGGCTACTTCTCACCGTTGCCGCCCAAAGACGCGGAATCGAAAAATGACTAGGAATCTGACAGTCCTGGACGGACATGGAGGCGGAAGAATGCGCGCCGAAGAGATGGAGCTTGCCGTTGCGAATCCCGACGGGGATCTATGGCCTGCCGGACGATGCTTTCGAATGACCGCCAGGAAATCCCGACTTGGCCGAGAGATTCAGGCGCTGCATCACTTGCGGCCGACCAGCACCGAAATCGGCGTTCGGCTCCAAACACACCTGGCGTCGAAACCCGCCCGGGTCATCGCCTCCAGCTCCCGTTCCAGTGGGAAATACGTATCCTCATCCGACCATTCGTCGAAGTGCCGGTAGGCGCGCTCTTCAGGGATCCCGCGCGAGACCATGTGCGCCGCCCAAGCCGCGAAGTCCGCAGCTTTGCGGGAGGCGTCGTCCGGCATGGTCGCGTCGCCGTTGACGAACACGCCGCCCGGGGTCAGCACCTTGTGGACCCGCTGATACAGTTGGGCTTTGGCCTTCAGATCCGGTACGTGATGCAACGCCAAAGAGGCGGCAACAGCGTCGCAACGGGGAAGGGCGTCATGGAATGACTGCCTTCTCAGGCCTACCCGCCCGCCGAACCGGTGCAGCCGCATTTGGGCGCGGACCAACATTTCGTCGTCGATGTCGATCAACTCGACGACGCACTGGCCGCACTTCTCCAGGATTGCCTCGGAAAGAGCCCCAGTTCCGGCGCCAAGGTCGAGCACCCGCTCGGGCTGGCTGCAGGCGATTGCCCGCGCAACCTGGCCCAGCATTCGATCGTAGCCCGGAATGAACTGCCGGATGATCTCGTCGTATTCATCGACTTCAAGATGAAGGTGCCGACGAACGGAGTGACTCATGGAGCAAAAAAGATCGACAGGCCGGGCGAACGAAGGTGGAGCTACGATCGCAACTTTTCTTCTAATTTCGTGACGGCTCTCACCACGAAACGTTCAACCTTCGCGCCGGAGTTCGTGGAGCGTGATGCCGCGCCCGGCCAGTCTGGCTTCAAGCCACCGCTTGAGGGATGCCTGACTCTCTCGAGACCGGCGACCGGCGAGCAGACCCTCCACGCTGATGTCCTCGTCGAGGTCCTCCCAATGAATGTACTGGTTGCCGGAGTGCAGCTCCCAGTTGTTTCGTTCGTCCTCAGTCGCACGGACAAACCTTGGATACCAGTCCAGTGGAACCGAGACAATCCGTCCATCAGCCAGTTCGGCTGCCAGCGCATCGTCCGTGAACGTGATCCATGTGGCTCCCGGCACGTCCAGTTCAACCGTTGAATTTGTCATGCCAAGCCTCAATGAACTCCCAGGGCATGGTACCACCTTCGAATAGGACAACTTGAAACCCAGTTACGCCGGAAGGCGCCTCCTCATAATCCGGTTTCGGGTTTCGGATATAATGGCGGCGTTCGCAACGAGGGCAGACTCGATTTGAAGCGCAATTCACGACAGAAATCCTTGCAGGACATCCCCTCGGCATTCAACCTCCGGGGGTGGATCGCCACTGTTCTTACGCTGAGCCTTCTTGGCTCCCCCTCCGCCGCAGCGGAGACCGAGTTGGACAAAGTGGAACTGAAGCAGGTCGAGGAGCGCTCCGAATCTCTGGCCAACTCCCTTCTGGAATTCTCGGTGACGGTGCGGGAGCGGGACCTGAAGCGGATTGGCGAGTTCTTCGAGTCCTTGGCCAGGGTGACGCCGTGGCCGTCTCTTTCCGGCGCCACGGATTCGGAGTTCAAGTGGATCTCGACGGCCGCGCCCCGACTTGCACGGAAGCGTCCGAAGAAGATGACCCGGTCTGAACTGACAAGGAGCTGGGATCAGCTTCTGGGATCGTTCTCCTCCATGGAGGATGCCCGTTTCCAGGTCAAGGGAGCCCGCTTCAACCAACGGAAGGAGGGAGTCGAAGGCAAGGGAGATCTCAAATTCTTCCTGATCGGACGTGACGGCAAGAAGCATCGATTCTGGGTGAAGGGAACGGGACGGCTGGTCGCGGTCCAAACCGGGGAAGAAAACTGGCTGATCTCCGAATTCCGGCTGGACGAAGTCAAGACGATGCGGGCGTCTGCGGACCTCTTTTCGGAGGTCTGCATACCGGCGGGCGTCTCCAATTCGCTGCCCCGGTACGGCGAACCGGGAAACGATGATTTCGTCTACCACGGCGCCGCCGCGGGAGACCTGAACCAGGACGGGCTGCAGGATCTGGTGGTCACCGGCATCAATCGGAACTACCTCTACCTGAACCAGGGAGGCCGGTTTCAGGACGTTGCCGATAGCGCCGGAATCTCAATAACGCCTCCTGGAACGGCCCCGCTCCTCTTCGACTATGACAACGACGGCGATCTGGACGTCTTCATGGCCTCGGTGGGAGAGCAGATGCTGTTCGAGAACCGTCTGATCCCCTCCGGAAAGTTGCTTTTCTTCGACATCTCGCAAGAGGTCGGCATAGCGGTGAACGCCATCGGTTTCAGCGCCACCGCCGGTGACGTGAACAAGGACGGCTGGACTGACGTCTACGTCGCCTCCTACAACCGCTATGGCCGGGTCATGCCCGACTCCTGGCGCCGCGCCTCCAACGGGACTCCGAACCTGCTCTTTCTGAATCAAGGCAATGGGAGTTTCCGCGAATCGGGAGCCGAGTGGGGTGTCCGTGACCAGCGCTGGAGCTACGCCGCGCAGTTCGCCGACATCAATGGAGATGGGCGGCTGGACCTCTATGTGGCCAACGACTTCGGCGAGAACGGCTACTACGTCAATCTGGGGGACCGCTTTGAGGACCGGGCCGCCGGGATGGGGCTTAAGGACCCTGGCAACGGGATGGGCGTCTCCTTTGGGGACTTCAACAACGACGGGCGGATCGACCTTTACGTCACCAACATGTCCTCCACCGCCGGCAACCGGATCCTGGACCGGTTGTTTCCGCAGGGAAGGGGCGACCGCAGTGGACTCAAGAAGCTGGCGGCCGGGAATACGCTGTTCGAAGGGGTGGACGGGGGCGGTTTCCGGGACGTGAGCGGTAAATTCGGACCCTTCGTCGCCGGATGGGCCTGGGGCGGAGTCTTCGTGGACTTCGACAATGATGGATGGGAGGACCTCTATTCTCCCAATGGATTCATCAGCGGCAAGTCCATGAAAGACACATGAAGCTTCTTCTGGCGCCACGTCGTGGCGTCCACGGTCGGCGACGAGAAGGCCGGCAACCAGGACTACCAGACGAACCACATGGCTCTGCTCTTCGAAGAGGGCCTGTCTTTCAGCGGATTCGAACGGGACGCCCTTTTTCTGAACCGGGAGGGGAGCCGGTTCCAGGATATCTCAGGGGTTTCGGGCATCGACTCCATCTCCGACGGGCGTTCGGCCGTCACGGTCGACCTGGACAACGACGGCGACCTGGACATCTTTCTCACCACCATCCAGGGGGAAGGTCATCTCCTGTTCCGGAACAACGTGGGCCAGGACAAGGCCTTCATTCGCGTCGAGCTGGAGGGAACGAAGAGCGGCAGGGATGCCTTCGGCGCCCAGGTCCGGGTGAAGACTCCCTTGGGTGTCCAGACTCGGATTCTCTCGGGTGGGAGTGGTTTCATGGCTCAGCCGGATCGCCGGCTCCTGTTCGGTCTGGGGGAGAACAAGGAGGCGGAATGGATGGAGGTCACCTGGCCATCCGGTGCTCGTCAGCGGCTGGGTCCCATTTCCGCCGGCACCTCGTTAAAGCTGGTGGAGGAGGAACCGGACTATCAGACCCTGTCGTTGCCGTCGGGCGCTCTACCGGATCCTCTGGAGGAGGAGCAGGTCCTCTGGAGCAAGCTGGCGATCAAACGTGGCCTGCCAATGCCAAATTTAGCGCTGAAGACGCTTCCGGACGGGGAGGAGGTCTCGCTTCCGCTGGAGAAGGGAACGTCCTACCTGGTGAATCTCTGGGCGACCTGGTGCGGGCCGTGCAGGCGGGAGATGCCTGAATTGGAAGCTGCCAAGGCGAAGTTGGAGGAGAACGGGATCAAGGTGATTGGTCTCAGTCTGGACCAGGGGGTGCCCCTCGCTGATGTGGAATCGTATGCGCGCGACTTGGGGGTGTCGTACCCGATCTACCTGTTGGAGCAGGAGGATTTGAAGAAGATTTTCGCGGGAGACGAAAGGTTCGTTCCCTTCTCGATCCTGGTGGACGAGGAGGGCCGGGTCGCCGACAGCCATGCCGGTTGGGGGGAAGAGGCCAAACGCAAGCTGGATCGGCTTTGCCGGTAGTAGGGGCGATTTCCTAATCGCCCGTTTCCTCATGCGCTCATTTTGCCGTGTGGCCGTTAGCACGGCGGGTCGCTGTTGCTTTGGAGTCCGGCGGTTGGAAACCGCCGCTCCTAGGACAACAGCTTGTCGACCACGTGGCCGCCCACATCCGTGAGGCGGAATTGCCTTCCCTGGAACTTGTAGACCAGACGGGTGTGGTCCAAGCCCAGCAGATGCAGGATGGTGGCGTGCATATCGTGCATGTGGATGGGGTCTTCCACGATGTCGTAGCCCAGTTCGTCGGTCTTCCCGACGGTGATTCCCGGCTTGGTGCCGCCGCCGGCCAGCCACATGGTGAAGGCGTACGGATGATGATCCCGTCCCGGGTACTTTCCCGGGTGCTCGTTCATGGGAGTGCGGCCGAATTCGCCGCCCCAGACCACCAGCGTGTCCTCCAGCAGACCCCGTTCCTTCAAGTCCTTGACCAGGGCGGCTGAGGCCTGGTCGGTTTCCAGGCAGCGCGTCTGCAAGCCTTCCTTGTGAATGATGGAGCCCTGGGCGATCAGTCCGTGGTGATCCCATCCGTGGTGGTAGAGCTGGACGAAACGGACGCCCCTTTCCACCATGCGCCGAGCCAGGAGGCAGTTGTTGGCGAAGGACTCCTTGCCGGGCTCAGTCCCGTACATGCGATGGATGTGCTCCGGTTCGTCGCTGATGTCCATCAGCTCGGGGACGCTGGTCTGCATCCGGTAGGCCAATTCGTAGGAGGCGATTCGGGTCAGGATCTCCGGATCACCCACCGCCTGGTGTTGCAGTTGATTGAGCCTCTTGAGAGCGTCAAGCGATCGGCGGCGAGCTTTACGAGTCATCCATTCGGGATCGGACAGGAAGAGGACCGGGTCACCCTGGGACCGGAACTGCACTCCCTGGTAGACCGTGGGAAGGAAGGCGGGCCCCCAGCACGAATTGCCGGCGAAGACCTGCACCGGACCCGACTGCAGGACCACGAAGCCGGGCAGGTCGCGGTTCTCGCTGCCCAGTCCATAGGTCAGCCACGATCCCATGCTGGGCCGTCCGATCAGGTGATGGCCCGTGTTCATGAACAGTTGTGCCGGCGCGTGGTTGAACTGCTCTGCGTGGACGGACTTGACGATGGTGATGTCGTCCGCGACCTCGGACAGATACGGCAGCAACTCCGAGAGTTCCGCCCCGGACTCCCCGTAACGATCGTAGGAGTAGGGTGAGGCCAGAGCCTGAGGCGTCCCTCGCAAGAAAGCGAACCGTTTGCCGTCCAGCGTGCCTTCCGGGACGTTCTGGCCGTCCAAGGCCGTGAGCCGGGGCTTGTTCTCGAACATGTCGATCTGAGACGGACCGCCCGACATGAAGAGGAAGATGACGTTCTTGGCCTTGGGTTCGAAGTGCCCCGCCTTGGGCGCCATGGGATGGCGGGCGTCAAGAGCGGGGGCCGAAAAGAGCCTGTCGTCCATCAAACCCGCCAGCGCGATGGACCCGATGCTCATTCCGCCGCGGAAAAAGAAGTGACGGCGGGTGATGGCTTTCAGCATCTCCTGTTGGATCTTCATGAGTGCTCTTCCTCGCGCTCAGGGTCGAGAGATGGTTTCGTCCAGATTCAGAAGGACTTGGGCCACGCTGGTCCAGGCTGTAAGTTCGCCGGATTCCGGCACAGTGGCAAGGGAAAGGGGCTTTCCGCCACTCGGATCGGAATTGGACAGGTTCTCCAACTGGTCCTGGAACAGGGTGGTCAACTCCCGGAGTTCCTCCTGGCTGGGCCGGCGGCCCAAGCAGAGACGAAATCCGTGGGCGATCCGGTCGGCGACCTCCGGGCCCGTCTCCGAGACCATGCGGCCGGCCAGTCCCCGGGCGGCTTCCAGAAAGGTCCCGTCATTCATCAGATTCAGGGCTTGCAACGGCGTATTGGAGCGGGTGCGGGCCACGCACGTGGTCTCACGGCTGGGAGCGTCGAAGTTGGCATAGAAGGGATAGGGGCGAATCCGCTTCAAGAAGGTGTACAGCCCCCGCCGGTAGCGGTCGTCTCCCCGACCCGTGATCCAGGTGTCCGCGACGTACAGGTTGTCCCAAAGTCCCGCAGGCTGGGGCGGAAAAACGCTGGGGCCGTAGGGTCTCAGGCTGAGGAGGCCCGCCGCGCTCAACGCGCTGTCCCGGATCATTTCCGCATCCATCCGAAATCGGGGCCCATGAGCGTAGAGCTCGTTATTAGGGTCCTTCTCCCGCAGAGAGGCTTTCATCCGCGAGTCCTGCCGGTAAGTCGCCGACGTCACCATCAGCCGATGCATAGCCTTCATTGACCATTCCTGCTCCACGAGCTCGGTGGCCAGCCAGTCCAGCAGCTCCGGATGGGTCGGCCGTTCTCCTTGCGTTCCCAGGTTTTCCGGGGTCTTCACCAAGGGTCTGCCGAAATGGTCGGCCCAGAGCCGGTTCATGGTGACCCGTCCCACCAGCGGATTTTCCGGTGAGACCAGCCAGCGGGCCAGGGTGAGGCGATTGGGCGGCGTCTCGCTCTCGGGCAGGGGATGGAGCACCGAGGGGACGCCCGGCTGGATCTCCTTGCCCGGATTCAGAAAGCTTCCCTTGACGAAAATGTGAGTGGTCCGGGGCTTTTCCAGCTCCTTCATGACCAGGCTGTTGGGCGAGGTCAACTGTTTCCAGAAGGCCAGAAGCTCGGAGAGCCGCTGCTTCTTCGGCGTCAACAGGGGCGCGGTTTCGCGATAGTAGTCGTTCAGAACCTCCCGCTGAGTCTCGGTCCGCTGGCCGGCGGGAACAACCAGGACGCGTTCCACGCGGGTCGGGAGCTTGACGTTTCGGGCCGGGTCCTGGTCGCGAGTGACGGAAAACCGGAAACGGCCGATGGTCTTGCCCGGTTCCTCCCCCTCATGCCTCAGCCGTATCGTAAAACGGGTCCCACCCGGAAAGCCCAAGGGAGACTCGGGCAGGAAAATGGCTTGGCGTTCGACCCTGTTCCTGTGGCTGGTTCCGCTGTTGGACCAACCGGTGGTGGGATCGCCGTCCAGGGCGCGGCGTATGCCGGTCGTAGTGGGATCGATCTCGGCCACGGCGCTGGTGAACACTACCGGAGAGGAGGATCCCAGCGCCGCGACGGGTTCCGCCACAACCTCGAATCCGGTCAACATGAAGTCCCCATCGGAACTCCGGCTGGATCCGCCGTGGGGCAGGCTGGGATCGGTCAGGGTTTCCAGCCGGATGGCCGTGATCCCCTCGGCCTGGGTCTCAGCTACAGTGACGTACGTTTCCCGTCCTGGTTTCGGTCCCGAAGCCAGGAGGGAACCGTCCTCCTGCAGAGTCAATTCCGCGCCCCCGAGGGAAAAGTAGGTGACCGGGTCCAGGGAACTCCAGGAGACCATGTCCCTGGCGGTCCGCGTCTCCCATTTCTTCTGTGCCTCCTCCAGATCCGGCGTGGAGCGTTTCAGCGCGGCTTTCAGCTCCACGATCTCCCGCTCGATATCGGAGCGGTGAGTGGACAGGTAGTCGGCTGGAGGCAGCGTGATGCTGCTGCTGTGCGGCCGGATCTTCGTCTTCGGGTTGTTCTCCTCCATCGTGTTGTTGAAGAAGGCGTACATCCGGAAGTACTCCTCCTGCGAGATGGGATCGTACTTGTGATCGTGGCACTGGGCGCAGGCGATGGTGCTTCCGAGCCAGACGGTTCCGGTGGTCTCGACCCGGTCCAGGATGGCCGCGACCCGGTACTCCTCCGGGTCGGTTCCACCCTCGGTGTTGATCATGGTGTTGCGGTGAAATCCGGTGGCGATCTTCTGCTCGGGAGTGGCGTCGGGGAGCAGGTCTCCCGCGATCTGCTCGATGGTGAACTGATCGAAGGGCATGTCCGAGCCGATGGCCTTGATCACCCAGTCGCGATAGAGCCACATGTTGCGCCGCCGGTCGTGGATGTAGCCGTTGGTATCGGCATAGCGGGCCAGGTCCAGCCAGGGCCGGGCCCAGCGCTCTCCGTAGCGGAGCGACGAGAGGAGGCGGTCGACGAGGCGCTCGTAGGCCAGCGGACGCCGGTCCTCGACGAAGGCGTCCACTTCTTCGGGCGTGGGCGGAAGACCGATGAGATCCAGGGTGACGCGCCGGATCAACGTCTCCCGCGAAGCTTCCGGGGAGGGTTCCAGGCCTTCCCGTTCCAACCGCTCCAGGACGAAACGGTCGATGGTGTTGCGGACCCAGCCCAGATTCTTCACCTTCGGCAGCGGGGGACGGACCGGCTTGATGTAGGCCCAGTGTTTCTCGCCCGTGGCGCCCGTTCCATCGATGGCCTCGGTCCAAGGGGCTCCCTGATCCAGCCAAGCCCGGATCATATCGATCTGATCCGCTGGCAATGTTCCCGTCAGAGGCATGGGAGACCCCGGTGCGTCGCCGACGATCTTTCGGTAGAGCAGGCTCGAAGAACCGTCACCGGGGAGGATGGCCGGTCCGGACTGTCCACCCTTCAGGGCCGCTTCCCGGGTGTCCAGGCGAAGCCCGTTCATACTCTGGTCTACGCCGTGGCACTGATTGCAACTCGTTTCCAGGATGGGCCGAATGTCCCGGGCGAAGTCGACGTCCCGGTCTACGGATGGGGACGGTCCCGATGCGCTCATCAGGGCAACAGTACTCAAAACGCTCAGAAACAAGAGGAATATCCAGATTCGGAATCGCAAGACCCGCGTCCACCGCATGCCGTCAACCTCGATTCGGGGTGTCGCGTCAGTATATCAGCCCGGGGCGAAAATCGTCGCCTGGAAGGCGTCCGGAGGGGGGGACTCTCCGGTCCCCCCCGTCTTACTCTGCCGCGTACCATTCCTGACGTTAGCTAAACCGGAAGAGAGGGGGTAGGAAAACCCCCTCTCCCATTCGGCACCCTGTACACTGGGTGCGAAGGACAACAGGGAGAGGTATCGAACATGGCCGTCGGATTGAGACGCATCGGACCTGCATTCATCGTGGGGGCCTGTATCATCGGGCCGGGCAGCGTCACTCTGATGTCTCGAACCGGCGCCGTCTACGGCTACTCCATGCTCTGGCTGGCCATTCTCGCCGGCGCCCTCATGGCCGGATTTCTCGCCCTCTTCCTGCGCTTCGGGCTCTACTCCCGCGAGACCTTCCTGGGGCTCGCCTCCCGGAAGCTGGGCCCCTGGTTCGCCGTGGTCTGCGGATTCTCCCTGGCATCGGTGAACGCCACCTTCCAGTTCGGAAACAACCTGGGCGTCACCGCCGCCATGAGCACGCTCTTTGGAGACGTCCCCAAGGTGGTCTGGCCCGTGGGCTTCACCCTGCTCTCCATCGTCTTCCTGCTGGGCTTCCGGAACATCTACCTGCTGCTGGAACGGTTGATGACCTTCTTCCTGGTCTTCATGGTCGTGGCTTTCGTGGCCAACCTGCTCTGGGCCGGTCCGGACTGGCCAGCTGCCATGAAGGGCGCGTTCATGCCGAACATTCCGGAGGGCGCCGACTGGCTCACGTTGGGCGGATTGGTGGCCACCACCTTCGTGATGGTGGCGGCCTTCTTCCAGGCCTACCTGGTCCGGGCCAAGGGCTGGAAGGAGGAAGATCTCTCCAGCGGGGTCACGGACACGGTGCTGGCATCCATTCTCTACACGGCAATCGGCTGCGTGATCATGATGACGGCTGCCGCCGTTCTGTACCCCGGCGGGTCGGTGGACAGCGCCGCGGGCATGGCGATGCAACTGGAGGGCGTCTTCGGACCGTACGCCCGGATCATCTTCTGTGTCGGCTTCGGCACGGCCGCCTTCTCCAGCTTCGTGACCAACGCCATGATCGGCGGGGTCCTGATCAATGACGGGCTGGGTTTGGGCGGGAAGGTGAATTCTCCTTCCACCAAGCTCATCGCCGCAATTATCCTGCTCATCGGCATGGCCACTGCCGTCGCCATCCTCCAGTCGGATGCACCTGGGGACACAGCAGCAGTGGGTCCTGGCGCCAAGAGCCAGTTGGAAATCCGTGCCCTCGCCCTGGCCCAGGCCCTGACTCTGCTGGCGATGCCTCTGGGTGTGCTGGCCACGTTGCTGGCCTTTTTCGACCGGGACGCCATGGCGCGGCGTCCGTTGTCGCTGCCGGAACGAGCCTTCGTCGTTGTGGGCGTGACCGTCCTGCTGGGAATCGCCGGCATGACGGCCCTAAGAGTGATTCCAATGATATCGGCACTGATGCGAGGTTAGTCGAATCTCAATCGGTGCTTCTGTGCTATCGCTCGTCCTGCAACATGGCGTCGCACTGATATTCCCGGAACGACCTGCCGGCAGTAAACTTCGTGAGTAGTTCGACGGCGCACCGGATATCGAACAGATATTTTTTGACCTCAAGCCTCATAGATAGGTGTCTTGGTCTCCTCGACGGATTGCCGAAAGTAAGGGTTCTGGATGGCCGAGCCGACCACGAGATCCACCGGTCGTCCAAAGAGATGCTTCAGGGCTTCCAGCAGTCCGAAATACGTGTCGGCGTAGGCACCGGCAGGCAGCGACTGGAATTCAACCAGGAAATCGAGGTCGCTATTCTCCGTATGATCTCGAAAGGTCGCGACCGAACCAAACAACTCGAGCCTCCGTACACGGTAACGAAGGCAAAGCTCCTCTAGCTCGGCGGTGTGCTTTTCGATGAGCCGAAACATTGCGTGTTCTTCCTCCCGACATGATAACCGGAATCGAGCCAGATTCGCCGTCATCACAAAACTCAAAGAGAACTTGGACCATCTATCTCTCATACTTACTCAAACGCTTCACTATCCCGGATCCACTATAGGTCGAAGCAAATTGTGTCGCTCTGTAGACTAAGTGCGGAAGCGACGGGGTCAGTCATTCCCCAAGCGTGGCCGCGTAAGAGGGGAGGGGATCAGCTATGGAAACGGATATTCGGGTCCTTGAGATCCAACCTTGCTTCACTCGGGAGAAATCCAGGACCCCCCTGAAGTTCGGCGGTGTGGTCATGGACTCGGCCTGGCTCTGTCACGTTCGCGTCCTGGTGGAGAATCGTCGTGGGCAAAGAGGAGAAGGCTGGGGAGCCATTTTTCTTTCCGACGTTTGGGGATGGCCCTCCAAGCGTGTGGACCACCCGCAGCGGGAGGACCTGATGGTCCGACTCGTGCATTCCTGGTGCAGGCATCTCGGAGAGGCACGGGAGTTCGCTCACCCCATTGACCTGTTCTGGGAACTGGAGCCGGAATTGGAGATCCTCACGCGCGACCTCTGCCACGACGCTGGCGCCGCGGAGGAGATGCCCCGGCTCAACGCCCTCATCTGCGCCTCCGCCGCCGACGCCGCCGTCCACGACGCGTTCGGAAACGCGGCAGGGATCGACACCTACCAGGGCTACGGCCCCGAGCACATGGATCACGACCTCTCCCGGTGGTTGGGTCCTTCATACGCGGGACGCTACGTGGCGGATTTTCTCCAACCCCTGCCGGAACGGGTGGATGCCTTCCACTTGGTGGGGGGGATGGACAAGCTCTCGGAAGCCGAAATCACGGCAGACGATCCGGACGACGGCCTGCCCGTTTCGCTGGACCAATGGATCCGTTACGAGGCGCTCCGCTGCCTGAAGGTCAAGCTCGTCGGCACCGACATCGAGTGGGATCTCAACAGGCTGCTGGAAGTCTACTGCTTGGCCCGGACCGAGCAAAGCCGTTTGGGGACCGATGAACTGTGGCTCACGGCGGACACGAACGAGATGTGCGACACGCCCCAGTACATGGTGGAGCTTCTGGTCCGTTTGCGGGAAGAGAATCGAGCGGCGTTCGACGCTCTGCTCTACGTGGAACAACCGTGCGAACGGGATTTGCGGCGACGAATGCTGGACATGACGGAGTTGCGGCAGATCAAACCCGTCATCGTGGATGAAGCCCTGAGCTCACTGGAGGATCTGGAACTGGCGCTGGAACTGGGATACAGCGGTCTGGCCCTGAAGACCTGCAAGTGCCAGTCGGCCGAGCTGGTGCTGGCGTCCCGGGCCGCCGCGGCCGGCGTTCCATTCGCGGTACAGGATCTGACCAACCCGGGCATCGCTCTGCTCCAGTCGGCCGGCCTGGCGGGGAGGTTGCAGACCATTCGGGGGCGTCGAGTCCAACAGCCGTCAGTTCTTCCCCGCCAGCAGCGAGCCGGAGCGAGCGGTCCACCCCGGATTCTTCAAGCTGGAGCAGGGAAGTATACGCACCTCGACGCTCCGGGGGACGGGCCTCGGCTACCAGTGGGACCGGATCGACCGCCGATTTGAATCGTCCTGACGTCGTGGTAACCTGATCTGAAAGGAGTGGGGACTTTCTTGTCGCCGAACTCCAGAGTAACACGGAGGCACCGTACGAATGGGAGATCGCGCGGCCGGCACATCGCCCCTCCGCAACGCCACCGCCGAAAACCCCGAAAAAGCTACCCGAAAACGCTATCCCAACATGCTTTCTACAATAGATTAAGGAGGATCAGCCATGGCGACGATACAGACAACCGTAGTCACCGAGGTTCCTCGGGAAATAGACGCCGTCGAACAGGACCTCCGAGTCCAACTCGCGGCCTGCTACCGAATAGTCGACTATTTCGGCTGGTGCGAGCTGATCTACGGGCATATCTCGCTGCGCGTGCCCGGCCCCGATCACCACTTTCTGATCAACCCCTACGGGCTGCGTTACGATGAGATCACGGCTTCCAGCCTGGTGAAGATCGACCTGGACGGGAACCTGGTCGAGCCCTCCGAATTTCCCTTCAACCCGGCCGGGTTCGTCATCCACAGCGCGATTCACCAACACCGGGCGGATGCCCACTGCGTGATCCACACCCATACCCGGGCCGGAATGGCTGTGGCGGCGCTGGAATGCGGACTCCTGAACATCAGCATGAACGCCACCAGCTTCTACAACAACGTCGCCTACCACGAATACGAAGGCTCCCAGCTCTTCCTGGAGGAGCGCAAGAAGTTGGCCCAGGACCTGGGATCGGCCAACGTCATGATCCTGCGCAACCATGGCCTGCTGAGCGTGGGAAAGACCGTCCCCGAGGCGTTCCTGCACATCTACCGCCTGGAGCGGGCCTGCCAGGTCCAGCTCGATGCCATGGCCTGCCGGCAGAAGCTGGTGATCCCGTCCGAATCGGTCGTCAAGCGGTCGGCGGATCAGATGGATGATTTCGCCCAGTGCGCGGCCGACCTGGGCCAACTGGAATTCGACGCCCTGACACGGCTCATGGACCAGAGGGACGCCTCGTTCCGCAACTGAATCCTGCTTTTCTGAATCGATTCGAGCGGACCAACTCGGAGGTTCCCGCAAGGCGACTGAGCAATGAGATTCCTGCGGCTCGTCATTGCCGTAGCCCTTTCAGTCCCCCTGTATGAAAGATTGGCGTCCCTGGATCAGTACGTGGGCCCCCCACTGTACCGGCCACTCCACTTTCTGGGCTTTCTGGTCACCGGAGTAGTCATCTATCTCGTCCTTCTCCCCAAGGAAAAGCGGGTCTGGACCCGGCGGGACTCAGTCTTTGTCACAGCCAGCACGTTCACCGCGGCCTCCGTTTGGGCCTACGAGTTCCTGTTTTCCTATCAGGTGAGCCATCTGGGCGGAATCATGATCTACATGATCCCGTTGGGAATCTTCATCCTTGGACGGTGGATAACGATGGCGAAAGCTGACGCGTGAAGCGTTCGGGGAGACGGGAAGCGTTAACTTATATTGTGAGACTAGCTCAAACCAGATCGACGACCTGCCGGCCGAACGGTTTCCGACAGCACGGTTGGTCGCAGCTATAGCGACTTGAGAAACGCCAGCAGGGCATCCAGTTCGTGCTTGGACAGATCCTCCACGATCAGGCGTGACTCTTCGGCTTCTCCCTCGTGCCACATGATCGCTTCGAGCAGGTTTCTGGCGCGGCCGTCGTGCAAGAATGAGGTGTGACCGTTCACGACCTTGGTCAGGCCGATGCCCCACAAGGGAGGCGTTCTCCATTCGCTCCCCGTTACCAGGAAATCCGGCCGGAAATCGGCCAGGCCCTGTCCCATGTCATGCAACAACATGTCCGTTTATGGGCAGATCACCTGGTGGGCCAGCTCGGCGACGGGGAAGTCGCCGGTCTTCAGTACGGGAAAATGGCAAATCCAGAAAATGTTGGACACACTCACCGCTACCCAATCGCTTGAATCCGTCGGATTCTCACCGGCGCACGCTCAAGCCATCGTCGCTGTGGTCCAATCCAGTGAAGAGTCCGGTGCAACCAAAGCAGATCTGGACTCCCTCAAGGCGGAACTGAAGGCTGACTTGGCCCGGATGGAGACCCGCCTTTATCACGCCCTCTGGATTCAGGCTGGAGGGATCGTGGGTGTTCTTGTCGGCCTGATCGGGACCGCCATCGCTGTGGCCTACTTCCTGGACCGTTATCTTCCCGAAGGTGCGCTCGGATCGTAAGCGGCCACGGCACAGCGGATTGATCGTCCGTAGGGGGCGGACCGTTACGAATCTCTCATGCGCAAGTTCCAGATTTCTTTGCATGTCTCCAACAATGTCTTCTGTCGTGCCGCAAGCTCGTCTGGTGTCCAGCTGCTGGCACTGAGAACTTGAGAGGTGAGGGCGAACGGAGATGTCCCCTTTCGCAAAAAGTATTCCGTCTTCTTGCGCTTGAACGCGTAGTTCTGAGCCCGAGAATTTTTTGAGCGCGACAATAGCACCAAATTTGCAAGTCGGTGAGTCCATAAATCGCGCACCTCCTTGTCTGGAAACAGCTTGACCCATTCGCCGTCCTCTGCTGGATTCTGTGGCAAGACATGCTCGACCGATATGATGCGATGATTATAGGTCGCCGAACCGTCTGAAACTGCTTCATCTAACCGCAGTAGAACGGGCATGCGAATCCGCGGGATCTCGTAGATGTCGCCATCAAGCTGTTGCAATACCTCTTCCTTCTCCGAATCCGACAAATGGATCGGCGAATCGGAGCCTAGGACATCTTTGCTTGAATCAATCCACCCGATTATCCTCGCATAACGCTTGATCCTCACATTTACATTGCGTCGGAGAATGAACATGCCGTAGGCAAGGGAGTCCATGTCAGACAGGAACGATGCCACTCGCTCGGGTTCCTGGGAGAACTTCGAGAGGAACAAGATTGTTGGCGGCTGCCAATCCGCATTGTCCAGCCTGGCAAGATGCCGGAGAAATCGGTTGATTTTCTCCGCATCGTGCGAACTCTCGAAGTCCTTATTGACGATCGAGAGATAGGCATCGGACATCGGCTTTAGAATCTGATTCACAAACCGCTTTGCGTCCTTGCGGGGTTTGACGTAATCGTGAAACTCGATCTCTAGATTTTTCTTAAGTTTCGCGCGGCGATAAATCATGCGGATGTGCGCGAAGAGGTCTCGAAAGCGCTCACGTCCCAGACTCTCTTCGATCATTTCCCAAATGTCCGTGTATGTCTCGCGCTCTGACTCATCGATGATGGAACCGATGATGTCGGCTTTGAGAATATCCGTGGGCGAAAGGTCGAGGCCGCGATCATTCATCACAGAAAAAACACGATAGGCGGAATCTCGGTTGGATGTCTCTACGACTACAAGAAAGCAACGTTGAACCATGAAAGTCAGGAGACGTTGGCGCGTGTCGAAGTTGAGAGCCTCGACATGTTTCGCAAGCAGGCGGGCATTTTCCACGATATTCATCCGGGGGTCACTTCGGCGTTGATCCGCGCCGGGGAGCGACTTTGTTGCACCGTCGTGCTGGATGTTGGTTTCGAAGAAATTCTCATCACGCTTACGCAGCCGCAGCCGATATCGGTCCTGTGTGCCCGCAAAAGGATCTCCCTTTTCGCAGACATAACCATGGGCATGGGGCGCCAGAGAATCATTCAGACGATCGCGCAACACACAGATGAGAAGGGTGAGAGTCGTTAGCCTCTGCTGGCCGTCAACCACGTCGGCGTTCGGCCTATTAGAATTTTTGATTAGCACGATGCTGCCCATGAAGTATGGCGGCGCCTTAATCGGATCACCTGTCCCCATGGCGAACTTCAAATCCTCAAAAAGCTCTCCTGCTTCTTCGGTCGTCCATGCGTAAGGGCGTTGGTAGGGAGGAATCGAAAAGTGGAATTTGTCGCAGAATACATCGACCAGCGCCTTTTCAGATGCTTTGATCGTCTCCCTCACCATCTCCACTTACCTCCCACTAGCCCGTCTTAGGGTTTGAATAAGTCCTCTCGCCTCCTGTGGGTAGATCCAGCCTCATGGTAACGTACTTTACCGACAATAATTCGCCTCCCACTGAGACGGCTCGCAGGACGAACAAAGGGCGTTTTTCTCTTAGTTCAATGCGCCAGGCACCGGGGCGATTCCCTCCTCCAGGGCCGAAGTAAATCACGGCGAGTCATCAGGAAACGTCTATCCGAGTTTAACGAGTGAGCACCCCTTTGCAGGGGACACTCGCCCCCCTCGTCTCCTGTGGTCAGTCCGACCGCTGGTTGAGGGACCAATAAGATCAACTTATTGGTCCCCTTGTGATTCTCTCGGCTCCCTGCGTGTACCGCTTTCTTCAGCGCCTTAATTAACCCAGGTCACTCCATTTCCGACGGAGGATCGGACCTCGCACCGAGTCTATAGCTGCGAGCGCAGCGTAGTTGACATCAATGAAATCTCTGAAGTCTCTCTGTTGGCCACGGATTCCCGCCGATCTCAAGGTCTTGAGCAGGTCCTTAGCTTCGTCGAGCAAGGCATCTTGTGCCGCACGTGCCTCATCGTAGTTCGTACGCTCAAGTGCCCGCACTTGGCCTCGCAGAGCGTGAAGGTAATGCCGAAAAGCAAGGGGTTCATTGAATCCTATGCTGGTAGGTTGAGGACCTCTAAAAAGATTCTGTGCATAGCCTCCATCGAGGTCGGGATGAGGTGCCATTTTTCTGAGGAGTTGCTGCATGTGCGCAATATCGAGGAATGGAATCGTGTACTCCGAGAGCGCCTGTGGGCAGTAGTACCATTTGGTGCGCCTTCTCTCACTCTCGTCGGCAATACGAAATCGGTCGCGTGAGAACGAGCGAACGTTCATCCAATTTCCCGAACAGATAGCATTCGTCTTAACAACGCTGGCCGCGAGCATTTGATGATTGCAGTAGCCAAGAATAACCTTGGCCCCAGAAAGACGAAGACCCGCGACGAGATCAAGCACATTGGCAACCCAGACGGGGTCTTGAACGAGGTAATCGCCATTCGGATGCTCACAGACGATATAGAAGCCGTGAGACGTCCATTCAGAAGCCGCTTCGAGCAACGACTCGATGTGTTCTTGGTTCCGGGTCGTGTCGGCGTCGAGGGCGACCGTGGTTATGACTGGACGATCGTCCGCAAACTCCTGGCCGACCTCAAGCACGACCCGCTCGATTTCTAGCCATTCATCGGTGACGGTCGTGGCCAAAAGCCCGGGAAGGATGATTTCTCTGGCGCCTAGAGCTACGTTCAAGTCCACAAGCTCCCGAAGCAAATCTCGAAGAGCATTCCCCTGGAAAAATGCTCCCGTTTTGTAGCTTGAGGGCCAGTAATCATGAGAGCGAAGCCTTTCATGGTCTGAGCGTGGCAGATAGAACTGAGGATCCAAAAGAACCCGCCCACCTTCAATGTTTGTGATATCAGAGGCTAGGGTTCGCAGTTGACTGTCAACCAAGTCGCGCGGGCTCAGTACGACAGTGCCACCTCGCCAGTCAGAAATCATCTCCCGGCAGAGCTGCATCATTCCCCAGCCAAACTGCAAATAGAGTTCCATCAGGCGGCTCCTTGTATGAATCCGTAGACACTCTATTGAGAGCTATACACACCAGAGTGAAGGTGAATCTTCATATCATCTCACTTGCTCTCTATCGCAGATATCCTTGATCCAATCGTATGCCTCCTTGGCGTTTTGGGGACGATGAATGCGGCGGCGCTGCGTGAGAGTCGCAACCAAGTCGGAGAAGGAGGATGCCGATGAAAAGGAGAGGCGCACGCGAGGCAGGCGATCGTTCTCTATCCTCTGGAGAATTTCTAGCTCGTCGCGAGCGCCGGCGCGAAATGGGTTTGTGCCAGTAGCACACTCATAGAGCGTTATACCGAGCGCGAATAAATCCACTCTGGAGTCGATCTTTGGCTTAATGTTTTTACACTGTTCCAGTGGAGCGTAGCCCCATGTCACCGGACCGAAAACACTCGCCGTAAGGGTTAGCGACTCAAGACCAAGGTGCCTCGAAAAACCGAAGTCGATTAGCCAGAAGTTTCCAGTCCGATCCCGAATGATGTTTTCGGGCTTCACGTCCCTATGAACGATGTTGACGGCCTCGGCTGCAACGAGGACCTCAGAGATATGCAGAGCCAGTCGTAGAAGGGTAGCCGTATCGAAAGTTCCCGTTGCCAGACACTCCCGGACGTTTTTGCCATCGATGCGTTCCTCCCGGAACCAAAAGTGGTCTCCACTAGGATCCCGGATCGTTCCCTGCGCCAGGATCTTGGGAATCCGATCGCACTGAATCTGCGCGACTGCGAGAAGCTCGCGGCTGGCGCGTTCTATGTTCGCGGTGGGGTGCATGAGCTTTAACACCACCTCGCCGTCGGTTGGATGCAGAGCGGAGAAAACCTGCTTCTGCCCTCCCTCCGAAAGGTGCTGGAGGTGCTGGAGGTCCGGAAATTGTTGCGCGACCCAGTTGGCTAAGGTCTGTGATCGTCCGTTCATTCCATCTCGTCCCTCACGTCCTGAGCATATCTCCATGCCCAATCGTTGAGCACCCAAGACGCATAGGACCTGGGCAGTCGCGACCTAATCGCCATCTTGATGGGTACCCGATTACCGAGCGAGCATACTCCGATACCGAGTCGCTGAGCCTCAGAGATCTGCGACCGCGACGGTAAGTGAGGAACAAGGACGTAGGATTTCGAGGCGAACCAAGTATTCAGACGCGCCTGATTCAGTACCTTAGACCACTTCCGAATCTTAGCTTCGACCGCGATGATCTGTGACGCAGCGAAAGAATAACGTAGCGCACAGGGGGTCCAAGCAGCACCGAGAAGTCGAATCATTTCCGCATCATATAGGCGACCAATACTCGCAATCGAGCGACGACCAAAACACGCAATGAGCTCATCCTCCCGAGCACGCCGGATCTTGTGTAGAAAGTGCATGAGACGAAGATCGTACGACTTAAGGAATGCGCGTTCGGATCGCCACTCGCGTGTGATCTTTTCGCGCCAGACTACGATGACGATGTCCGGGAAACCCGATTCAAGGCGTGGCTCGAGAAACACGGTCGCCCGACTGCCACGGGGAAATCGCCCGAAGGCATGACGGGGCATTGTCCGAAGGAATGACTCGACCAATTCCAGTTCAGGACCCGGGCGTTTCCTCCGGAACTGCACACCAAGATCACTGTTTGCTGAGGCGCTATCAACGACCAGCAAGCGAGCATCGTTAGCGAGCGACTTCATACACGATCTCCCAGAATCAAGGCGCCGCCCCGTTTCAGTTTCGCGGACAGCATGGATTGACAGAGGCTAGTTGTGAAAGGGCCGCTTGGTTAACAATAGGTGCGTTACGGCTTGAGCGGCTGCGACCCCTACTTGTGAGGTGCTGTGCCCTCAACGCAAATACCGCTCCAGCGCGGCAACGAGGATGTCCTGATGGGACATGTCGCTATCAACGGCATAAAGTCGCAACCGTCGATAGAGTTGAGGATTCACTTTCACAGTGAGTGCCTTCGCCGGTGTCTTTGCAGCAACCATATTCATTGCTGAAACAGTACGTGTTCCTTTCTATTTGGTTCCGGGCAACAGGTTGTCGAGACGGGCGGCCTTAGTCATCGATCTTCACCGTACGTATCAGAGTAGTTACGTATTTCCATAATTCCACAATTTCTTCTGCAGCACGAGATTTCCAATGTATTTCTCATGCTACCCGACCGTCAATCATTGCGGCTGCGAAATCAACACGGTGATGCACCGTGACTGGTGCAACCGTGCCATATTGGCCGAGAGCCACCGCAACTTGAGCAGTCAGCCGGGCTCTAACCACGGCTGAATTGACCACGAACAACACAGACTTCCCATACTCCTCAACAAGCTCCAGGGTACCTAGCACCGCCCGTAGATCATGAGGGCTTGGTTTCGTGGGAACGACAACCAAATCCGCAAGCTGTACTACATCTCGGATTGTTTCGGAGATCGCTGGAGGCGTGTCGAGCATTACAGCCTGGACTCCTGCGTCTCGCCGTTTCGCAAGTAATGCGGGCAGCTGTCTGGGCTGAGCATCAGCGAAGTGCAGCGCATCTTCCGACCGTGCTTCCCACCAGTGCCCCAAGCTGCCTTGTGGATCAGTATCTACAAGGACGACGGAGCCGACCTGAGCAGCTTCAGCAGCCAAGTGACCAGCGAGAGTGGTCTTGCCAACCCCTCCTTTCTGTGCAGCAAATGCGTAGGTGCCCATTTCCCTGCATGCGCAAATAGTGAGTACGTAAATGCGCACCATAGCAACATCCTGTGACAGAAACGCGCAGATTGTCTGCCCCTCATGGGAAACTGACGACGTGAACTCTTCCCACAAGCGCAAATCCGAGTGCCGGAAGATGAAGGCGGCCTTCGAGTGGAACGACTGGCCGGTTCCGACTCCGCAGAAGTTCCACCATTGGACCCTCGCCCGCCAGGTCGATCACCTGGTTACCGCCCGCGAATCCGAACCGGACCTCGGTTTCATGGTTCGGCTGATGGCGCTTTGCTCACTTCCCCGCACCAATCCCAGGCGGCGGTTTCAGTACAAGCGCGTCAATGGCCGGGGATTATATACCGTGGTTGACAACTCCTCGTCATTTCCTGCGATAAATTAGCAACGCACGAGCGACCTGTTCAGGCGCCGCACCCCGATAATTTGCCTTCAATCCAGCCGCTCGCGGAAGATCCGCGCCCGCGAGAGAAGGTGACTGTCCCCTTCTCCATCTGCTCACGCCGCTGGTCGTCGGTCTTCCAGGGAAGGACGGCTCCCGAGATCTGCTCCTGAACGAAGCGGTCGTAGGGCTTGTCGGAATTGAACGCGCTGATGACATAGTCGCGGTATCTCCAGGCCTCTCTTGCCGGGATGCGGCGGCCCCGGCCGAGACTGTCGGCATAGCTGGTCAGATCGAGCCAGTGCCGTCCCCAGCGCTCGCCGAATCCGGGAGATATCAGAAGCCTGTCGACGACTATTTCGAAGGCGAGTGCGGAATCTTCGTTGACGAACGACTCGATGTCGTCGGGCTCCGGAGGGAGACCGATGAGATCAAAGTAGACCCGCCGCAAGAGCGTGTAACGGTCCGCATCAGAGGACGGATTCAGACCCTCGGCCTCCAGCTTCTTCAGAATGAAGTTGTCAATGGGATCGGCGGACCAGGATTTTTCCCGGATCGGGGGCGGGGAGACGTTTTTCACCGGCTTCCAGGCCCAGTGGCTCTGAATGGCGGCCAAGTTCGTTTGCCCCTTGGCGGTCTTGACGCCCCCGGCAACTTCCAGATCAGGCCAGGGCGCACCCATCTCAACCCATTTGACCAGCACCTCGATCTGATCCTCCGATAACCTTCCGACCGGAGGCATTTCA
The DNA here is from genome assembly GCA_965231825.1 of Acidobacteriota bacterium. Taxonomy (GTDB): domain Bacteria; phylum Acidobacteriota; class UBA6911; order RPQK01; family JAJDTT01; genus JAJDTT01. Next base: position 3,632,513 of record OZ246889.1, read on the forward strand.
AGTTTCTCGTAGCGAACTGCCTGGATGAGCTGGCTTGAGTCCGGGTCGCCGGGGATGATTGCCGGCCCCCGATTTCCTCCATTCAGCAAAGCGGCCCGGCCATCCACCCGCAAGTTCGAGTAAAGAATCTTGGCCTGCTCGCTGTGGCACTGGTAGCAGTTTCGTGCCAGCAGCGGCCTGACTTTGGATTCGAAGAAGTCGGTCTTTTCGGTTGTGGGTCGGACACCCAGAAGGGCACTAGCAGTGAGCAATATGATTCCGAGTGTGCCCAGGATACGGTGCAAAACCGAGTGGGAAGCATCTCGTCGGCAGGGACTCATCTGAAATCACCCCCCGGAGTCTGACCGGTACGGCCTGTGTGAACAGAAACCGTTCTGCAACAGTAATGAACTGTCAAAAATCTATCTTGAACGCCGGAATCCGGCAACTGGTTGTGGGGTCAGAACATCCACCCATCAATGGGTCGAGTTTGGACAAAACGTCGTTGGCATCCAACACCTCCGTCTTCCATTTTCTCATCATTGTCAGACGAGGTTTCTGCGGCGCCGACTCCTAGTCCCGGCTGCGTGTGAAGCTGGGGATCGATGTTGCGGTCGGACGCCGGGTTTACTGCAGCGACCTATACCAAGTGAGCCAATAGACTCCTTGAAGTTCGTCAACCGCCTGCTGATGTCCCCAAAATCGTTCATCTCGCCGAGTTCAACCGTTGTAAAATCGCCTTGGACGCTTATCACATGCTTCGTGAGGGACATGGAGAACTGACGCCCCTCGGTGAGAAAGGCCGATGGATTGCTGGTCATTCCAACCAGCCCCTGAAGACCCTTAGCAAGTTCGGCGGGATCGCTATCGAGAATGGACCGATTGAATCGCTCTTGGTCGACGTGTGAGTTGCCCCGATGGAGTTGGGTGTAGGTGAAGATCCCGTGTTCGAGGATGTCCATTTCCCAGCACGTTTCATTGGGAAGGCAGGAGGCGAGCCCTTCGTCGAGCCGAAAACCCTCGGAATCTTCAAATGCTTCGAGGGCCAAACGAAGCAGGAAGGCTCCAGAATAGCAGGAGTCCAGCCATACACCGATGGTTCTCTGTTCACTCCTGCCAGGACCGACATCGCCGGCCTGAAGCTCGAGAAAGCGGGTAGGTGAGAGGGTGCCCTCCTTCAGTACGAGGTTGCCGGTCTCTTCTTCGCCATGACCTGCAAAGAAGAGATCGAGGCCGATGTCAACTGGGTAAGCTTCGAGTATCCGCGCGCTTACATCCCGCAGGACGCATTCGACTTCACCTACGGTGGGGTCGATCAGCAATCGCTGCAGCTCATCGGGAAGGTCCGACTCGGCCTTCGTCCACAAGGCGTAGACGCTTTCGGCGTCACGCGCTGTCCACTTGAGGCTCGCCCCGCCGCGGGACCGAATTTCCCCAAATCGGGTAAGGCGCCGCTCGGGTTCGTCAGGGCCGGAGGATGCTATGACGATGGACGCACACCTCGGCCGGTACCTCGGTCGGGGACCACCGGGGACATCCATATGAATGTCAAATCCCAAGTCCACGGTGCGGCGCGACAGATCGGTGGCGGTTGCCTTGACTGGCACACCGAGCTGTTGTCGGGCTTGCGCAATATCCCAAAGCGTCTGGGTGCCTGACCAGCTCTCTGCGTTACCCCAGCCAATTTTCTCGAGACGAACAGCAAGAGTGGGCGATAACGGTGCCTCGAAAGAAAGGATCAAGTTGAGTTCGTTGCTGGAAACGTTAAGCAGCGATGCTGTATCGGCGACCGACACTTGTTTGCCGGCCATCCACTCGCAGAGGATCTCGCCCGGGTGCGTGGGACGTTGTGTTGGGAGATTCATAACACTCTACCACTATACCCCGGCCAGAATGGAACCTGAAGGCCTGGAGTCTGCGCCCTAGAAGATTTACAGGACAAGTAGGGTGCTTGACGCTAGCTTCACGAACCGTGCCGTAGGAAGCACCTCAGTCGCCAGTTCATACGAGCGCCCGCGGGTCCACAATCTCGACGGAAGAACCGGTTTTAGCCGGCAATAACACGGTCGAGGGGACTCCCCATGGGTCCGGTGCAGACCCATTTTCACCCGGATTATCCCAGATTATTCATCACGCAAACATAAAATGAGCAAGCGTGCCCTTCATGTCGAGTCGGATCAGAGGGATACCGGATACCCGCCGAAAACGGCTGGAACCCAACCTGGGTGAAACGCTATATTTGTTTTCAACATCGGTTTAATCCCAGGATTCAAGTGGGGCCGAAACCCAAGCAATTCCAAGGTTTGCGTCCCCTCCACGGGCGACATAAAGAGACGGCGTGCCCGTCATTTGTGGTATGATTATTGTGCTATAAAATAACCACAAAGAACGGAGCACGCCATGCCTGAAACGATACCCCAGATCCGGCCTTCATCCAACCGATCCCTCCGCCTCCAGATCCGCTCCGAGTGGCTCAGTGCGGACACGGGAGCCCTGGTGCAACGGGAGATGATGGATCGTAGCGGCCTCATCGATTGGTTGACCGAGCGGTTGCACGATCCGCGACACCCGAGTTCGATCCGCTATCCGCTGTCGGATCTGCTGCGGACTCGTCTCCTGCTGTTGGGGCAGGGCTGGCGCGACCAGTCCGACGCCGACCGCCTGCGTCGGGATCCGAGCTTGCGGGTGGCAAGCCAGAGCCGTCGGGGCACGGCGGCCTTGGAGGAGGGCCACGGGCTGGCGTCACAGCCGACCTTGTCCCGACTGCTGGATACACTCAGCCGGGAGGAGAATCTTCCGGTTCTGCACCAGGCGGTGACGGAGCTGGCGTGCCGTCGGATCGAGATGATGGAAGGTCGGCAGCGACAACGGGGGGAAAAGACGGAAAAAGACGATGTATCTGGATGTGGACGGTCTTCCGGTGGAGGTCCATGGGCATCCCCCGGGAAGCGAATGGAACGGACACTATCACCAGCGGATGTATCACGGGTTGGTGGCGAGTTGTGCCGAGACGGGGGACCTGATCGACGGGGAGATTTTTCCGGGAGCCAGCTACCTGGGAAAGCAGGCGCTGAAGTTGACGCTCCGGGGGGCGGCTGTGCGGCTCGATGATCGTGCGGATGGATGCGGGGTTCCCGGAGCCGGGGCTGCTGAAAGGGCTGGAGTCGAGAGGCGTGCCCTATATCGCTCGAATCCGTAAGAATGAGGTCCTGAACCGGATGGCGAAGCCATACTTGACCCAGCCGGCGAGGCGTACCCCGAAAGAGCCGCCGAGGCTGTGGTTCCATGAGCTGACCTATCAGGCCGGGACGTGGGATCGGGCGCGCCGGGTGGTGCTGGTGGTGCGGGAGCGGCCGGGGGAGTTGTAACCGGATCATTTCTGGTTGCTGACGAGCCTGAGTCGGAAACGATACGAGGCTCAGGAGTTGCTGGCTCAGTATCGAAAGCGGGGAAGGAGACAACGGCACATGGGGGAGTTGATGGACGTGCTCGATCCGGCTTTGTCCTCCGAGAGCCGGCCCAAGACGCACTATCGGGGCAAACCGCTGAAGCCAGGAGCAAAGCCGGAAGCGACGACGGAGGCCGGAGTTCGACCCCACAACGAAGTCTTGTTCCTGCTGAATCTGCTGGGGCACGAGATCCTGCACCTGGGACGGGTGCTGATGGAGCAGGCGACGCGTCGGTGCTGGAGTCTGTGTCGTTTTTGCGAGCGTCTGTTGAGAGTGGCGTCTCGAGTGCTGCGCCAGGGGAGGCGATTGATTCTCGTCATCAGTCAAGGGGCGGCGGACTGGAAGCGGTTGTGGAAGAGACTGGCGCGGGTGTCCTGGGCTCCGGGATAGTGGACAAGGAAGGAATCGGGCCCGTGGAAGGGACCGAAACGGTGGAAATTTCTCACCGGAGAGTCAACCTGTCGCCGGATGACGGTCCCCCTGGCCGGAAAACGGTTTATGACTGGTTCAATCGTCCTGTTTGTGAGCCGATTCAGTCGAATCGACAGAGGTTCAGGAGCAACCGGGTTCCGACCGCACGAAAACGCCGGGCTGGAAGCCCTTATCAACATGTCCCATGAATAATCTGGGGTTACCAGACCGTGGCAAAAGTCCGGGAAACAACGCCAGACCTCCGATATAAAATGACACTATGGCGATGGGAAAGAAACCGTCTTCGAGACGGCAGCAAGCGATGTGGGTAGCGACGAAGAAACTGCCCCGGAGTCCGGGGCATCCGTTCTACGAGCGGTTGAACCAAGTACTGGAGAAAGCCGGTTTCGACGCCGTCGTGAAAGCGCTGTGCGTACGGTTTTACGCCGAGCGTGTCGGGCGACCGAGTCTGCGTCCGGGACGGTACTTCCGGATGCTGTTGGTCGGGTACTTCGAGGGACTGAACTCGGAACGGGCCATCGCCTGGCGAGTGGCGGATTCGATGAGCCTGCGCGCTTTCCTGGACTTGGACCCGGAGGAGACGCCCCCGAATCACTCGACCTTGTCGCGCACGCGGCGACGGATCGACGTGGAGACGCACCGTGACGTGTTCACCTGGGTGCTGGCGCGTTTGGCGGAAGCGGGACTGGTGCGGGGGAAGACGATCGGGATCGATGCGACGACGTTGGAGGCGAACGCAGCGATGCGCAGTTTGGTGCGCCGGGACACGGGACAAGACTATGAGACCTTCGTGAAGGGACTGGCAAAAAGCTCGGGAGTCCCGACGCCGACCCGCAAGGAGCTGGTTCGGTTCGACCGCAAGCGCAAGAAGAAGACGAGCAACCGGGAATGGGTGAATCCACACGACCCGGAGGCAAAGATCACGAAGCTCAAGGACGGGCGGACCCGACTGAGGCACAAGGTGGAAGAGGCGGTGGATCTGGAGACGGGGACGGTCGTGCCGGTGACGGCGCCGGAGGAGTTGGGGGACGCCCAGACGATGGAAGACACTCTCCGGATGGCGCGGGAGGAAGTGAAGACAGTCGGGTCGGGAGCCCAGATTCGGGAATTGGTGACGGACCAGGGATACCACAGCAACGAGACGCTCCTGGAGTTGCAAGAGCAGGGACTGCGGGGATATCTGTCGGAACCGGATCGGGGTCGGCGCAACTGGAAGGGGAAGAACCGGAAGTATCAGATGCCGGTTTACGCCAATCGGAGACGGATCCGGGGACGGCGGGGACGACGGTTGCAGCGGCAGCGGAGCGAGTTGGTGGAGCGGCCGTTCGCGCACCAGTTCACCACGGGAGGGCTGCGCCGGATCTTCGTCCGGGGCCACGCCAACGTGCGCAAGCGATTGCTGATCCACGGGTGCGGATTCAACCCGGGACTGCTGATGCGTCACCTGACGGGGGTCGGGACGCCCCGGAGTCTGCAGGGCCGGGTCCTGGTGCGTCATTTTGCGCCTTTTTGGGGCGAAAAAGGGCCGTTTGATCGGCTGGAATCGGCTCTGGAAGCGCTTTTGGGCGTCGATCTGGATCGATTTGAGGTTTTGGGCTTCCCGGACGCATCAATAAACCATTTCCAGGTCAGATTGCGGAAAAAACGATAATCCGAGGAATCAGGACTTCTGCCACGGGCTGTTAAGTCTATACTGGCATTAGACCTACAAAGTCAACGTAAGCAGCTCGCAGTTGGGTCACGAATAAGTTCTGTTCTTGGGCAGTCAAATGGCGAGTCTGTGCTACGGTCTTCTTTTCATACGGATGGGCTATTGGAATTCGATTTCGTCGCGTGTTCATCTCCCGAAATGCGTCGCCTATAGTCTGACACGTCCTCGAAAACGGACCACTAGCGTTAAGCGTAACGCCGAAGTTGATTAGATGTCCGTTCTTGTCGATAGTTCTGCAGGCCGCGCCATGTCTTTTTCTATTCAAATGCTCCTGAAGCTGAAGAAATATCACTTGATTGAACGAATTCTGATTCGTCAGCCATCCCGACCGACCACTGTCGAACGAGGCCTCAGCTAGTTTTAGAAAACCAAGCGCATGCATATATTCTCTGCCGAGCAGTCTGCGCCACGACTTACTCTGCGGGACGTGATACCTTGAGGAAAGCGCCTCGGCGATTGGGTCTACGCGAGGCCCCAGTATCGCAGTGACTCCAAGTCCCCTAAGCGTGTTGGCCACCTGCGAACAGAGATCTGATGCCTGGATACCGAAGTTGGCCAGTGCCACACGACGGGTGTGTATGGCCGGGCAAAGCGATAATCCTGGCTCTGGTGTCGTTCGTCTCAGATAAGTCTCAACCAACTTCCCTGGCTTGAAAGCTTCATCAGGAAGTACTGGCGCCAAGAACGCTTGCATTAGCGGTTCCTGGAACATCAAGAATCTAGAATACCTAGAGCCGTCCAAGTCTTCCGACACACAAAGAAAATGGCAACTACCCCACCGCTCCACAAAGCTTCCAGAAGTTCTTTTTTTAGAGATCGTAATCGCTTTGTCAATTAGATTGGACGCATTGTGAAACACTTTTGAATGGCGATCTTGACGATATCGAGCCAGTACATGCCACGCCTCTCCTCTTACATATGCGTACGGATTATTCTCAATAAGGTCAAGGCAGAGGCGCTCGATAGGCTTCCGATAGTTGAACTGGCGCAGATACATGAAAAACATGTCCGCATGCTCTGGATGACGGGGAATGAGGCGTATCACCAGAGACAGAAGCTCAGTATCGGGTTGGGCTCGGAATAAAACATATCGAAGGGTCGATTTGTCTGTCACCCTGTACGGTCTACCGCCTATAGACGATAAGAACAACTTTTTGCCCTGCTTCTTTCCGATTGTCCGTGTATCAGTCTCATTCTGAGGATCGGATATGCTCGGAATCATCCCAATCGCGTCCTGTACATTTCGGCATCGCCTGATCGCAAACTTACCAATCTGAGGAATGAGACCTCGTTCTCGACAGTGTCGCTCGAGTCTTATAACGTCCTCTCGCACCTCATTCTCTGTCTTGCCCAAGATCCGTACGTCGTCAACGTAACGGATGTATCCGAGCCGCTTTTGAAGCGCAAGATCGATTGGTAACAGGAAACACTCCGCCAAGAGATCTGATGCGAGGGGTCCTTGCGGCAATCCATGTCCGTGTCCAGATGGCGGATGTTCAGAGCTCCATTTCCGCAAGCACCGAGCTACCCATTTGAGACCGTCATTGGCAGTTCGTGGATACAACACCTTAAGCAGGAGTTCATGGGAGACTGTCTCGTAAAATGCTGCTAGATCGAAGTATCCAACCCAACGCATTCCCGCGTTATATTGCTTGATGATGTTTTGTTGGAAGGCGCTATAGGAACGCTGCCATTTACGGAAAAAGAAAATGCTTTTGGAGTTGCCTAGAATATTACTAAAGACTGCCTTATATTGGAGGGGTACACGGTTCCTACGGACTTTTTTTGCCGCTAGATTCGCAAATGCCTGAAGTACAATCTGATCTTCGATGTGCAATAGCGAAATGGGACGATGGAAACCCGATGGCTTTGGCACGTAAATCCGTTCTGGGGATCGTGGTGCAAAGGTCTCACCGAGAATCCGTTGTCGGAGGTCTCGCAGATTAACATCAAGTGCTACCTCGTACACGGAGTAGAGGTGGCGAAAAATCTGCTTGTACTGGAGATTACTTCCAGTCGCGATTCGTCGCCAGGCTAGCTGCAGATTCGGTCGGCTTGCAAGCTGTGTAAGTCTCATCTAACTTGTTTCAACTATGATTTTCAGAGTGACAACATTTGCCCAATAGAGCGTTGTCTCCCGTGGTTTCTTTCGCAATCCCCATGCTCCCATCCTATCAGCCTGTGGCAAAAGTCCGGGAAACAACGCTAGACCTCCGACATAAAATGACACTATGGCGATGGGAAAGAAACCGTCTTCAAGACGACAGCGAGGGATGTGGGTGGCGACGCAATAACTGCCCCGGAGTTCGGGTATCCCTTCTACGAGCGATTGAATCAGGTCCTGGAGAAAGCCGGTTTCGACGCCTTCGTGGAAGGGCTGTGCGTCCGGTGTTACGCCGCCGGGACCGGGCAGCCGAGTCTGCGGCCCGGACGGTACTACCGGATGCTGTTGGTCGGGTACTTCGAGGGATTAAACTCGGAACGGGCCATCGTTTGGCGAGTGGCGGATTCGATGAGCCTGCGCGCTTTTCTGGACTTGGACCCGGAGGAGACGCCGCCGAATCACTCGACCTTGTCGCGCACTCGGCGAAGGATCGACGCGACGACGTTGGAGGCGGCGATGCGCAGCTTGGTGCGCCGGGACACGGGGCAAGACTATGAGACCTTCGTGAAGGGACTGGCAAAAAGCTCGGGAGTCCCGACGCCGACCCCGCAAGGAGCTGGTTCGGTTCGACCGCAAGCGCAAGAAGAAGACGAGCAACCGGGAATGGGTGAATCCACACGACCCGGAGGCGAAGATCACGAAGCTCAAGGACGGGCGGACCCGACTGGGGCACAATGTGGAAGAGGCGGTGGACCTGGAGACGGGGACGGTGGTGGCGGTGACGGCGCCGGAGGAGTTGGGGGACGCCCTGAGGGTGTCAGAAGCCCAGGTTCGGGAAGTGGTGACGGACCATGGATACCACACCAACGAGACGGTTCTGGAGTTGCAGGAACTGGGATTGCGAGGGTATCTGTCGGAACCGGATCGCGGTCGGCGCAACTGGCAGGGGAAGAACCGGAAATACCAGGCCCCGGTCTACGCCAATCGGAGACGGATCCGGGGACGGCGGGGACGACGGTTGCAGCGGCAGCGGAGCGAATTGGTGGAGCGGCCGTTCGCGCACCAGTTCACCACGGGCGGGCTGCGCCGGATCTTCGTCCGGGTCCACGCCGACGTGCGCAAGCGATTGCTGATCCACGTGTGCGGATTCAAACTGGGACTGCTGATGCGCCACCTGACGGGGGTCGGGACGCCCCGGAGTCGGCAGGGCCGGGTCCTGGTGCGTCATTTTGCGCCTTTGGGGCGAAAAAGGGCCGTTTGATCGGCTGGAATCGGCTCTGGAAGTGCTTCTGGGCGTCGATCCGGCTCAATTTGAGGTTTTGGGCTTCCCGGACGCATCAATAAACCATCTCCAGGTCAGATTGCGGAAAGAACGATAGTCCGAGGAATCAGGACTTTTGCCACGGGCTGATAGAGGGTCACCGGATTTGAAATCCGTAAAGATCAGAATTTTGGACGTAGAACCGGAAGCGAACCGGCTGGCCCCGTAACCCTGCCAGATCGGACTTTCCGCGCCATGTGACCTCTTGCTGAGTGCTGTCGAAGGCCTCCAGCAAGCACTCCTCGCGACCAAACCCCGGCAGGGGATGTCCCCTATCGTCCAGAACCTCCACTGCGACTCGACCTTCGTTGGCCGCCGCGTTCACCGTCAGACGGCTCCCCTGGAAAACCAGCGGATGGGTCGTTAACACACCTTCCTGCTCCCCAGCGCGCCTCGATGCGAACCCGTTGGTGCGAAACTCCACCCGGAAAGGAACAATCTCGTACTCCCGGCTCTTCTCGACGTGGTTACTCCGATTCTGCCCCGTGAGTTCCTCCAGCTCGGCCCAGAAGGCTTCCCGTACTTCCTCCAAAGTCTGGCTGCACTGCGGTCGCCGCCAGCTCCAGAAGCAGTCATACATGGCCCATCCCGGTCCCACCGGCGCCCGCGGTGACAGATAGGGGCGCCCGTTGTAGGTCTTCTCGTCGAAGATCTCCGAGGCTGGCACCGGAGGATCATCCAGCCCTCCCCGCAACCGGTTCAGGATCCAGGCGTTGAAATGCAGGGTGTTCGTCCCGTGGTAGAAGGCCTCTGACCGGTCCCCCTCCACCGGACCGTCGATGAGGCTGTAGACGATCCCATGGTCAAAGCTCCCATCCGGCCCATTGGCGATCCAGGCCTGGTCCCCTCCCACATCCTCCCAGTGGATCCCGTTCCGGCTCACCCAGATATGGACGTCCATCTGCTGCGTCCCGCAGTCGTAGAGGGGGAAGAACGCGACATAGAGGTCGCCGATCTGCTTCACCCGCTGCATTCCGTAGCTCTGGTGCTTCGGATGCTCCCTCGGAGGCGCCCAGATATAGCTGCGGTGCCAGTTCACGCCGTCTCGAGTGGTCATGCGTCCCAGGTTTCGCGAGACCGCCCACTTGTTGTCGTAGCGCACCAGCCCCCGCCCCTTGGCCGGAGGATGCGGCGCGAAATACAGCACCAGCTCACCTGTCCGCTCGTCGTAGAACATGGGCCCCAGGTTGTCGTTGGGGTTGTCCAACGACTCCAACTGCGAGTGATGCCGCATGAAGGGGCGTTCCGTGGTGAGATACCGGACCCCATCCGAGTCCCGGACCATGAGGTACGTTCCCCGGAGGAAGAACATGTCTTCGGTCTTGGGGGTGAAGACCATGCTGGCGGTTCGAAGATCAGGCACGCCGCGAGTCCGGTAGTCCCACAGTCCCCCGAAGCGGCCGTCCGCATCCACGTTGCTTCCGCGGGGAATGACCTCCAGGATGTTGTTGGCCCGGGATCCCTCGAACTCCACCTGGCCCAGATCCGGCTTGGTCCAACGCACGCCGTCACTGGAGACGGCCAGCAACCGGTGGCGGGGCGTCAGGCTGGTGTATTCGAGTTCGTAACGGTTCTGCTTCTCGTTGAATTCGTATCTTGAGCCCACGCGCACCATGACCGCGTGCCCCTCCCAGGGGCGGTCCGCCCGGACGATCGGTTGTGCGTCCAGCTTGCGAGCCGGATGGAAGACCCGCTCGAGATTCTGCTGTTCGTCGATCAGGAAATCGTCCAGGAACAACTGGGGAGCCACCGGGATCTCGATGGGCGGCTCCGGTTTGGGCGGCGGCCCGTTCCGGAACACGTAGAGAGCGCGGCGGACGCCGTCGTCCCAGAGATGCCCGTCGATCCGGGGCCGGACCCGGACGTGATAGGTCGCCGGTTCCAGGTCGGTCAGGTCGAACGCTACCCGAACCTTGTCACTGGTGAGGCGGACCGGGCTGGAGGAGGATCTCCGGGTGCCGGTCCGGGCTTCCACGATATCCACTTCGACCGGTAGCTCCGCGACCGGTGCGCCCTTCTCCAGCCAGAGTTCGATCTCGGCCGCGTTGTCGTCGATATAGGCGAGGCGGTCCAGGTCCGCTCCCACCCAGTTCTGGACGGGGATCCGCAGGTCGGTGGTAAACAAGGTCTGGCCATCCCGCACGCGTCTTCCCATGACGGTCACGAGATATTTGCCCGGGTCCTGGGTATCGACCCACCAGCCGGTGCGCAATGGACGCCAGCTCCTGGCCTGGGGTCCCTTTCGGGTGTAGGCGGGGATCGGGAGATAGGGTCCGTGGGCCAGCAGGGGACCCAGATCGAAACTGAACTGAGAGGCTCCCGGGCTTGGGTCCAGAAGTTGACGCTGGGTATGAGCCCCTCCCGCCGGGTATCCGACCGAAACCTGTAGCTCGACGGCCTCCTTGGCCTCGTACTGGAATTGGAGCCGGTGGCTGGCCTCGCCGGCGAAGGTCAGTTGGAATCCGGACGGATCCGATTCCTGTGCTTTCGGCTGCACGAGATAAGGGGTCAGGTCGATGGGAGTGGACGAGTCCTGGGAATGCGCATCCTGTGCAAGACATAGGCAGACCAGGATCGAGGCCACAAGCCAACGGGTGTTTGTCATCATCACGGATCCTCCGGAGATAGTTGAGCCTTCGGGTTTGGCGATCCCGCCTCAGTGTCTCTCCGTGGTGTACGTCCCACGGTACCGGGAACGGGACGTGGGTCGCCGGACCGGATACGGCTGGGGAGCATTCTAGCCCGTATGGGGTCCAGCGGCCATGACTTCCGCGAGGATTACGGATAGGCGCGGAGGTATTCTTGCCGGCGATTGAGGGGTAGGGACGAGGGGGGTCTGCTCTGTACGGTCCGGAGAAGGCGACAAGAAAGTCGCCTGTCCCAGTCGGCGGCAAGAAAGCCGCCGCTCCTGAGGGGGGACAAGCCTGTCTCCCCTCCTACCGGGTCAACGTTAGTCGAAATCGGGTAGTCTTTATCGATGCTGCTGGGCAAGACGATCCTCTCATTGCTGCTTTTCACCTGTGCTGCCATCGCGTCGGACTGGACGCGGTTTCGGGGGCCGAACGGAACCGGGGTTGCTGAAGAGGGATCGCTGCCCGTCGTCTTCGGGCCCGGCTCCAACGTGATCTGGGAGACGCCGTTGCCGCCGGGCAAGTCCTCGCCGATCGTGACGGACGGCAGAATCTTCCTGACCGCACACGACGACGGAATGCTCCTCACCATCGCCCTCGACCGCTCGACCGGCAAGGAGATCTGGCGCCGGGCGGCGCCCTCCAGAAGGGCCGAGAGGATGCACCGCCTGAACGACGAGGCCGCGCCGACTCCGGTCACCGACGGGACGAACGTCTACGCGTTCTTCGGCGGGTATGGCCTGGTCGCCTACGGTGCGGACGGAACCGAGTTGTGGACGCTGCCGCTGGGACCGTTCACCAATTTCCACGGCATGGGAGCGTCCCCGATCCTGGTGGATGGCAAGCTGGTTCAAGTCTGCGACCAGGACCTTGACGCCTTCGTCATCGCGGTGGATCCGGCCGACGGCGAGGTGCTCTGGAAACAGGCCCGGCCCGACTTCGTTCACAGCTTCTCCACGCCCGTCGTCCACGACCGGGGGCAGGGAAGTCCCGAGATCATCGTGCCGGGCTCGTACCGAATGACCGGCTACTCAACAGACGGCCGCGAGCTCTGGCGGCTCAACGGACTGACCTACCAGGTGAAGTCCGTCCCCGTAGTCGACGGGGAGCGGCTCTATTTCAACGGGTGGGCTCCCGGGGGAGAGCCGGACGTTCGCCTTGAGTTGCCGCCGTTCGAGCAGATGCGGGAGCGGTTCGATACCAACGGCGATTCGGAACTGACAAAGCAGGAGGTCCCCGCAGAATGGCAGCCCCGCGGCTGGGAGATGCACGACCGGAACAAGAACGGCACTATGAACGCCCGGGACTGGGCGCACTACCGGGCCCGCCGGGTTTCCGAGAACGGATGCATGGCAATCCGCCTCGGTGGCCGGGGGGACGTGACCCAATCTCACCTGCTCTGGCGCCATCAAAAGTCGCTTCCCGATGTGGCTTCGCCGATCCTCTATCGTGGCATCCTCTACCTGGTGCGCAACGGCGGCATCGTGACGGCGCTGGATCCTGCCAGCGGAAGAGTTTTCAAGCAGGGCCGGCTGCGGGAAGCGATCGACGGCTACTATGCCTCGCCCGTGGCCGGGGACGGCAAGATCTACATGGTGAGTGACGCCGGAAAGGCCGTCGTACTCCAGCCCGGGCCGGACTGGAAGGTGCTGCAGACGAACGACTTGAACGAGGATGTCTACGCGACGCCGGCGATTGCCGGCGGGCGCCTGTTCATTCGAACGCAGAGTCGACTCTTTTGCTTCGGCGCATCCGGCGGGATCGCGTCGATCGAGGGGAGTTCGGACGACGCCCCAGCCGTACGCCGCTGACCGCCGCCAGCTCAAGGCGTGGGACGACTCCTGCTCGCGAAGCGAACAGGGTGCGGGCTACGAGAACGGGATGAATTGGAGAGGGAACAGTCTTATCCCCCATTTCTCGACGACGGTGGAGGGTTCAGGGATCGGATGCATGGCCCTTGAAAACTCTTCCCGGCGTTGCAACGACGCGATTCCGTCAGGTTTGGCGAAGTGGAGACAAACGAACCCCTTAACGAATCGATCGGATCAGATGCCAGGAAACGGCTTCCCGACCCGTTATGCAGCAGGGGAATTCCTCCCCTTGCCGGATCAGCTTTCTCTCGCGATGGCGGCATTCCGATTCGTACAGACCAGGGGTTTCACAACGCTCCCCGGTCCAGGCATAGCATGGATCCGGCGATTCTCTAACGACAGGATCTCCCGTCACTCTCACCTTTTTCCTTGGACCCATGCTCCGTAGTATCCGCCGGGATGACATGTGTTCGGTATTCAATCGTGAGAGGTTCTCTGCAGAAGACCCATTACAATTAAGACATCCACCCTAAGGGATGAACAAATATGAGCAAACATATCGCATAGAAATGATATTAGAATGACAATAGGCGCTTATCTGCTGAGAATTCTATGACTTCCTACCCTGAGCCGCTATCATTGGAGCCTGCAGAATCTGATGCGTCTCAAACTCGGCTTCGCCATCGAGTCGATGTATGGGGGCGCTGAACCGAGACTTGGCCGGGGGTTCGACAATGGGAAAACGAATGCAGAGTCTCGACGAACTGACGCGAGAGATCGAGGCACTGCGGGATCGAATCACCAAGCTGAGCGCGGCCAGTCTACGCATCAGCTCGAGCCTGGATCTCAACACCGTCCTGCGCGGCGTTATCGAGAGTGCCCGCGAGCTTACCGGTGCTCACAGCGGAGCCATTACGATCTTCGACGACTCTAGACAGCCCCAGGACTTCGTCACTTCCGGCCTGAATCCCGACGAACGCCGGCGGATGATGGACTGGCCCGACCACTTGCGTTTCTTTCAGCACCTCCGGGATCTTCCAGGAGCGCTGAGACTACGGGACCTGCACGGCTACGCCCGATCGCTCGGCTATTCCCCGGACGTGTTGCCGCCGGGTACATTCCAGGGTACGCCGATGAATCATCAAGGCGTGCAAGTCGGCAATTTCTTTCTCAGCGGAAAGGAAGACGGACAGGTGTTCACGAGCGAAGATGAAGAGGTCCTGGTGTTGTTCGCGGCGCAGGCGGCGACGGCGATTGCGAACGCCCGCGCCTTCCGGAACGAACAGCGGGCCCGGGCCGACATGGAGGCCTTGATCGACATTTCCCCCGTGGGGGTCGCGGTCTTCGATGCCAAGTCCGGCAAGGCGGTGTCGTTCAATCGAGAGGTCAAGCGGATTGTCGGAGGCCTCCTCTCGCCGGGCTGCGGTGTGGAGGATCTGCTGAAGGTAGTGACGTTGCGCCGTCCGGACGGATGGGAGATCTCGCTGGAAGAATTTCCCGCGGCGCAGGTGATGAGCAACGCTGCGACGATCCGTGCCGAAGAGATCGTCCTTCAGGTGCCCGACGGCCGGAGTGTCACGACGCTGATGAACGCTGCGCCGATTCGCTCCAAGGCCGGCACGATCGAGTCCGTGGTCGTCACAATGCAGGATCTGGGTCCTTTGGAAGACCTGGAGCGGTTGCGAGCCGAGTTCCTGGGCATGGTGAGCCACGAACTTCGCGTTCCTCTGGCATCCATCAGGGGCTTGGCCGTCACTGTGCTGGGCTCTTCGGCGGTTCCGGACCCCGCCGAGATGTTCCAGTTCTTCCGCATCATCGACGATCAGGCTGTGCACATGCACGGCTTGATCAGCGATCTGCTGGATGCGGGCCGCATCGAGGCCGGGACATTGTCGGTCTCTCCGGAGGCGGCGGACGTGGCCGACTTGGTGGACCAGGCCAGAAACACGTTCCTGAGTGGCGGCGACCGGCACACTATCCGCATCGACCTTCCTCCGGACCTGCCCCGGGTGATGGCCGACAAGCGGCGGATCATCCAGGTCTTGAACAATCTCTTGTCCAACGCTTCCACCCACTCTCCCGAGTCGTCTCCCATTCGGGTCGCCGCGGCGCGGGATGGCGTTCACGTGGCGATCTCCGTCGCCGACGAAGGCTCGGGAGTGCCGCCCAAACTGTTGCCGCACCTATTCCGGAAACACGCGCGGGTCGATGGCAATCGCGGGATCGGGGGGGGCGGCCTGGGGCTGGCCATCTGCAAAGGTCTGGTGGAGGCTCACGGGGGGCGCATCCGGGCCGATAGTGGCGGGGTGGGCCTGGGAACACGGTTCACGTTCACGATTCCAGTGGTCCAAGAAACCAGCCCCGGAGCCGGTTCCGGATTCGTCCGGAGTTCATCCAACGCGTCTCGGGACAGCCAGGAACGAAAGCGCATCCTTGTGGTGGACGACGACCCGCAAACGCTCAGGTACGTTCGTGACGCTTTGATGGGCGCAGGCTACGTTCCAGTCGTGACGGGCGACCCCCGGGAAGTATCGCACCTCATCAAGACGAAGCAGCCCCGGCTGGTCCTGTTGGACCTGATGCTTCCCGGGATCGATGGAATCGAATTGATGGAGAATGTCCCCGAGATGACTGATTTGCCGGTGATCTTCATCTCCGGCTATGGCAGGGACGAGACGATCGCCAGGGCCTTGGAGGCCGGCGCCGTCGATTACGTCGTAAAGCCTTTCTCGCCGACAGAGTTGACGGCAAGAGTCCGGGCGGCCCTGCGCCAGCGGAGCGAGCCGCCCGCACCTTTTCTGTTGCGGGATCTGGCCATCCGCTATGAGGTCCGCCGGGTGACCGTTGCCGGCCGGCCGGTGCAACTTACGGCGACCGAATACGAGCTGCTCCGAACACTCTCGATCAATGCCGGCCGGATCCTGACGTACGATTTCCTGTTGCGCCAAGTCTGGGACCGGCGGGAATCCAGCGACCGTCGGGTGGTGCACGCTCTCGTGAAGAGACTCCGCCGCAAGCTGGGTGATGACGCGGCCAGTCCTGCCTACATTTTCACCGAGCGCCAGGTCGGCTACCGCATGCCCAGACCGAGCGACCTGTGAAAACCCTCCATCTGCGATGGTATCCCAAAGGACGATGATCTCCATGACACCAAGGGTTGGGCATTGAGGTCCCCTGGCATTGTTCCCAGGTGCCTACAATTCCTAAAGCGCACAGTTCGCCTCCCTGAAAGCGTCTGTCCGTCATGTGGGCCTGACCATTGGAAGTGACCATTTCAAGCACCCGCAGCGGCATTTCGGGGACTTGGTCAAACGGGGGTTAACAACTCCCGCGCCTAATCCTCGATACTACGACAGGGATCGGGAATCAAGCCGGTGGATCGTTGCCGCTTCCATGGCATCCCAGTCTATTTCCACGCCGAGTCCAGGGCCCGACGGCGCGACGACATGCCCGTCCGGACCGGTCCGGATCACGTCGTGCATGCCGTACTCGTAGGGTTCCCATGGGACGGCCTGCTCGAAGTACGTGCTCAGCCCGGTTCCCAGCATCAGGTGGAGGTTGGCAGATGAGATCAACGTGGTGCCCCAGGACATGATCTCGCAGCGCATGCCCGCGGCCTCCACCGCGGACAGATACTTCCGGCCCCCAGTGAAGCCGCCGGCGACCGTGACATCGGTCCGCGCCGCCGTCCAACATCGGGTCGCCAATGCGTGCCGGAACGCCGTCAGGTCCTGAAGCCAATTTCCCGAGGGAAGGATCGGCACCTCAAGGCTCTGGATCAGCTCGCGGTAACCCGGCAGGTCGTAGTCAAACAGCGGAGCTTCGAACCAGGTGAATCCCAGGTCGTGCAGTTCTGCGCCGACCCGTTGGGCACTCTGCAGGTCATAGTTGTTCTCAACGTCCAACATGAAGGCTACGTCGTCGCCGAATTCCTTGCTGGCGGCGCGGGCCAGCTCGAGATCCTTTTCCGGCAGACACCAACAGTGGAACTTCACGGCGCGAAAGCCGCGCTCGATCATTTCTTCGACAAAACGGAGATATGCCGGCACGTCGTCCAGCATCGGCGTGCTGGCATACGACGGGATTCGATCCATGGCCCCTCCCAAGAGCTGATAGATGGGCTGTCCGGCGGCCTTGCCCCACAGATCCCACAATGCGATGTCGATGACGGACAGAGCTTGCGGCGGAAGGGGAAAGACCCGCGGCCACAGACTCTGCCAGATCTCTTCCCGCGCCGTCGCGTCCTGGCCGATCACCGCGGGGATCAAGTGCCGCAACGTCTCGCAGGTGTAGCGATCGAAATCGAAGGACGTGCAATTCCACACGCCGCCGACGCCCACGTGGCCGTCCTTCGTCGTGATCCGGACGATGGTATTGGTCATGAACTGTTCGCCCAGGTCGTGCGACCACGTAAAGCGCTGCACCTTGGGCGCCACGGCCATGACTTCAACCCGTTCGATTTGCATGAGGACCGTCTTTCGGGAGCGACCGGGTTCCGTTGTCGGTAGGCCCTATTCTGGCGGAAGGAGTCGGGGACCGCGAGTGGGGCGTTCCTGACCTCAAAGAGAGCGGATTCCTGTAATGGGCTCCTGGCGCGTCAGTGTCCGGCGATGATGTCCTGGCGCTGCTGCCCCTTCTCCCTCTCCTAAATCGTCGCGTCCAGGCCCCGGGCGAGCGCGATCTCGCGGGCGCTGGGGTTCACGGAGGGGCGGAAGGGAACCTCGCACACCCGTGCGCGGTCCGGTCGGCCCGGCTCGCTCGCGTATTCGTCGGGCAACCACACCGTGAGCTCCGTGCCGACGGCCGACTTCCCGGGGGGCACGTGCCCGAGCGCTATGTTGCAGCCCAGCTCGGGGGAGTGCCAGGGCGACGTGAGGTATCCGATCGGGTCGCCGCCGTCCGCATCCGACACGAGCCAGAAATCCGGGGCATAGTCGTCAATGGGATTTCCGCCCAGCGTCATCCCCACCATGACCATCGCGAACGGACAACGCCCGGCGTCGAGTTCGGCGCGCTGGCGCTCCAGCATGGCCCGCCCGATGTAGTCTCCCGCCTTCTTGCGCGGTACCTGGTAGGCCAGGTTGCACTGGAACGGACTCGTCTCGTGGTCGATGTCCTGTCCCCACGACAGGATCCCGGCCTGGATCCTGCGCTGGTGGCCCGGCGCGATGACCATCAGCTGGTGCCGGTCCCCCGCGTCAAGCACCGCGCGCCACAGCTTCTCGGCGTGCAGAGTGGCGTCCCGAAGGTAGATCTCGTACCCCTTTTCGCCCGAGAACCCGGACTGGGAGACCACCACGGAACAGCCCGCGATCTGAGCCTCCATGAGCCCGTAGTAGGGGATGTCCCGGACGCCCGCGCCCACCAGGTCGGTCATGAGGTCGAGCGACTTCGGTCCCTGGATCTGCAGGGGGCAGACATCGATCTCGTCGATCTCCACGTCCATCCGAAGCCCGATGTTCACGCCCTGGAGCCAGAACAGGATGTCGGAGTCGGCAAGCGAGAACCAGAACTCGTCCCTGGAGAGCCGCAGCAGCACCGGGTCGTTGAGGATGCCGCCCTTGTCGTTGCAGACGATGACGTACTTCGCATGCATCGGCTCGATGCGGGTGGCGTCCCGGGTGATCACGTAGTCGGTGAACCGTTCCGCATCCGCACCCCTGACCCGGATCTGGCGCTCCACCGCGACGTTCCACAGCGAGACGTGCCGGGTCAGCGCTTCGTGCTCCGCCGCCGCGCCGCCGTCCTCGGGCCGCACGTAGCCGCGGGGGTGGTAGATGCGGTTGTACACGGTGGCCCGCCAGCAGCCCGCTTCATGCGACAGATGCCAATAGGGGGACTTCCGGACCCGGGTGGAAATGAGCAGCTCGGCCGGCGTGCGGCCGCTCTGGCGAAGGTTGATCGGGACGATCCTGTCGGACTGGTCCACGCTGATCGGTTGATGCATGGTCGATCCCCTCAATCCATTGTTACCGGCCCGGAGCATGCGCTGCCGCAACGGCTCCGGGCATCGGTGCGTTGAGCCCCAAGCGCACGTGAACTTTTCCGAGCATTAGGTGCGCTTTTCCTCCGTGTGTCAAGCACCGGGCCCGGGACCGGCGCCCTTGACAAAGCCCTGCGTTTTCAAGCACGCTGCAACGCAAAGAATCCTTCATCGGGAGAGTGACAAACATGCCCAATCTGGCAACGCCGAGCGGTCCTACGGTGAGCTTCACCAGTATGGCGGACGGCACCCGCGAGGACTACGAGTTGCTGGGGCGCCATGAGGAGGAGTTCGCCGCCGGCACCGCCGACCGGGTGTTGGCGCATCTTCGCCAGTTGTCCGGTTCGCTTGCCGGCTACCAGGTCGACCGGCTGGAGCATTCTCTGCAGACCGCGACCCGCGCTTATCGCGACGACGCGGAAGAGGAACTGGTGGTGGCGGCGCTCCTGCACGACATCGACGACATGCTGGCCCCGCACAGCCACGGCGAGGTGGCCGCGCTGCTGCTGCGCCCCTACGTGACCGAGCGCACGTACTGGATCGTCCGGCACCACGGCCTGTTCCAGTACTACTACTACGCCCACCACGTGGGCGGCGACCGCAATGCGCGCGACAAGTACCGCGACCATCCCTGGTATCGGGACGCCGTGGACTTCTGTCACCGCTGGGACCAGTGCGCGTTCGATCCCGACTACGATTCGCTGCCGCTGGAGTTCTTCGAGTCGATGGTGCGCCGTGTGTTCGCGCGCGAACCGTTCAGTCTGGCGCCGAGGAAGCATTCCTGACCGTGGAGCACGAGGATTCTGGTGATGTGCTCCTGGCCCATCACTGCCCGGCAATGACGTCCTGAAGCTGCTTGCCCTTTTCCTTCCAGAACGAGTAGAGGATCCCCAGGTCGCCGCCGAGAATGAAATGGCGAACTCCCATGTCCAGGTAGGGACGGGCGTCTTCGGGTGAATGGATTCCCACCTTCGGCTGAACACCCATCTTGAGGGAGGTTCGGATCACCCGGTTCCGGGCCGCGGTAATCTCGGGGTCGTCCCACTGGCCCGGCTTGCCGATGTTCAAGGAAAAATCGGCCGCGCCGAACTGGACCATGTCGATGCCTTCCACGTCCAGAATTGCCTCCAGATTGTCCACTGCGGACTTCTTCTCGATCATGAGGGCCACGACCGAGTTCTCCAGAATACTCACATACTTGTCCGGACCGTCCAGGAAGTACCGGGACACCCGCCGGTCGCCGTAGCCCTGATGCCCCACCGAACCCGGGGTCTCGGGCTTCATGGCGGCGACGCATTGCCGGGCTTCCTCCGGGGTGCGGACATCGGCGAAGAGGACGTTCTGGATGCCCGCTCCGATGGCCCGGGCGGCCATGAAGGTCCTGGGCTCCTGGTCGATCTTGATCATGGCGGACAGGTGGGGGAACAGCTCCGTGACACGGGCGAAGTGATCCATCCAATGCAGGTCGTAGGGGACGTATTCGGCCTCGAATTCAACGTAGTCGAAGGTGCCGGCGTGTCCCAGCATCTCCACCACGTCGGGTGAAGAGGTGTAGATGTTTGTGGACACCGTGCTCTCACCGGCGTCGAGCTTCTGGCGCAGTCGGTTGGGTTTCATTCGATCTCCTTTCCCGGAGCGCAAGGATGACAGAAGAATCTGTCATTATGGGACCTGCTCTCCAGTGGATTGGTAAGAAAGAGACCATGCCTTCCGAACCCCTCCGAGGCCGCGGTGCCGCCGAGAATCCAGCCAATCGTTTCGAGACGATCCACTACGTTCCCGATCCGGAAGACGAAGAGACGCACCCGAATACCCGCCTCTACCGGGACACCAGTCGAACCATCCTGGCCCGGAACCAGAGCCCGGACGTGGGTTTTGAATTCAGCATCAATCCCTACCGGGGCTGCGAGCACGGCTGCAGTTACTGCTATGCCCGCCCCTACCACGAGTACCTGGGGCTCTCGGCCGGACTGGACTTCGAGACCCGGATCCTGGTGAAGGAGGAGGCTCCCCAACTACTGCGGCAGGAGCTCCTGTCCCCCAAATGGGAGCCGCAGACCATCGCCATCAGCGGGGTCACCGACGCCTATCAGCCTGCAGAACGGCGATTGGGCATCACCCGGGCTTGTCTCGAAATCCTGGTGGAGTTCAATAATCCGGCGGCCATCGTCACCAAGAACTACCTGGTGACCCGGGATGCCGACCTGCTCTCGAAACTGGCGGCAAAGGACGCGGCCTCGGTGAATCTTTCCATCACCACCCTGGATGCCAAGCTTCAGAGGTCGATGGAGCCTCGGGCCTCCACGCCGAAGGCCCGGTTGGCGGCCGTTCGCGAGCTGTCAGGGCAGGGAATTCCGGTCCGGGTAATGGTGGGCCCCGTCATCCCAGGGCTCACGGAGCATGAGATTCCCTCGATTCTGAAGGCCGCCTCCGAAGCGGGGGCCGTCGCGGCGTCCTACATACTGTTGCGGCTCCCTTACGGAGTGAAGGAGATCTTTGAGGCCTGGCTGGAACGCTATAACCCGGAGAGAAAGCAACGGGGCCTGAACCGGATCCGGGAAACACGAGGCGGAAGTCTCTACTCCTCAGAGTTCCACGAGCGAATGAAGGGCAAGGGTGTCTACGCCCGCCAGATCGGCGAGCTCTTTCAGGTCACCTGCCGCCGGTTGGGGCTCAACCGGAAAACCATGGCTCTCTCGGCGGCCGCGTTTCGGCGCCCAGGAGAGAGGCGGCAACTGGATCTTTTTTCCGGTTGATCGCCTTGTTCTTGCACGGTGGAGTTTAGAAATCCGCAAGATAGCGAGGAGTGACCCTCACCGATTCACGGTGTCATTACGGCGATGTCTGGAAGCCGGAAGCGTTCAAAGTCGGATACGTTGTAGGTGAGTATCCGGTTCGTGGATGCCTTCTGTGCACACCGCGCGTGCAGTGCATCGTAGATCGCACCGCTTGAGAGTCCCAGTCTGGCGACCAGCCGGAGAACGCTCTGGTAATCATCGACGCTGAGCTCAATCACTGCCAGGCGCTCCGCGAGGCTATCCTGGACCAAGGCTCGTGCCTCGTCAGGCAGGACTCGCGTCGGCAACGGCAGGGCAGTCAACGTCGCATAACATTCAGCCAACGCATGGGTCGAGCAGAACCCCTGATGTCTTCCGCTGGTGTACCTGTGAAGCGCGCCGAATGCGGCTTCGTGATTCCCAAGCTGATCGACCACTGCCGTGACGAGGACCGACGTATCGAATAACGTGCGCATCAATCGGCGATTTCCAGCGAGGTGCGGCGACTGTGTGCGTCCCGCTCATCACGGATGAATTCCGTGATGTCCAGGTTCGTTCGAGCGGTACCATGATGCACTAGGATTCCTTTCTTACGAACCAGCGACGGTGCGGCGCCGATTTTGTGCAGCCTCAGGCCGTTCGCGGTGGCTTCGATCTCCAACTCAGTCCCGGCCACCAGATTGAAGCGATCACGCAACGGCTTCGGCACGACCACTCTCCCGGCCCGGTCTATGGTAATGATCATGGCATCATGGTATGGAGAATGGGACTTAGCGTCAAGGCCTCATGATATGCAGAGGAAGAGTGGGGGACAGGAATGTCCCCCCTCCTGGTAGTAGACTGGGCGCTGCCGAAATAGGTTGACTCAAAGTAGGGGAGAACCAGCATGAACAAAAAGCATACCGTCCTCACCGTGTTGATCGGGCTTGTTGCAGCGGCCGTCTTGGCCGCCGCCGTCATGCCGCCCTCATCACACGCCAAGAAGTGGCAGGCGGGGAAGGGTTGGGGTTGGGTCTGGGGCGAGGATGACGAGGTGGGGGCGCTCAACGAGATGACCGACGCCTCCCGCCTCGCCGCCCTGAAGATGGTCCGGAAGGGCAAGGTCTTCGATCTGGGGCTGAGCTATGACCGGACCTCCTACAAGTGGCCCGGGCACAGTCCGGGCGAGATCATCATGTTCCGGTCGCCCGACGGCGTGAAGAGCCAGCAGGACATCCCGGGGGTGATCCAGGACAATCCCTCGTTGACCGCGTGGCACAGTTGCGCCCTCTTCATCAACGACAACGTGGCGACCCAGATCGACGGGTTGGGGCACGCCACGCAGGGGAAGGACAACCACTGGTACAACGGTTTCAAGGAGTCGGATGCCGCGGGCGACTGGGGCATCCGCAAATGCGATGCCACCACCATCCCCCCCATTGTGGCACGGGGGGTCATGATCGACGTCGCTGCCTACAAGGGCGTGAAGGCGCTGCGCTCCAACTACGAGATCACGCCGGCGGACCTTCAGGGGGCGCTCAAGAAGCAGGGAACCACGCTCCGGTTCGGAGACGTGGTGCTGGTTCGGACCGGGACGACGCAATTCTGGGGGACTTCCGGATCGGACCATGAAACCGTCGACCGGCACGACTCGGCCGGAATCAATCTGGATTCGGCCCGCTGGCTGGTGGAGGAGAAGGGGTCCATTATGGTCGGCGGAGACACCAGCGGCGTGGAGTACAAGCCTACGGCGGAGGACAACAAGGCCTACCGCGAGAAGTACGGCTCCTTCATGCCGGTCCACAACTACCTATTGATCGAGCAGGGCGTCCACATCGCGGAGTTTCACACCCTGGAGGAACTCTCCAACAACGGCGTCTATGAGTTCACCTACGTCTGTACCGTGAACAAGATCAGGGGAACCGTGGCCGGATTCGCGTTGCGTCCCATCGCCATCATCTGAGCCTTATCGCGAAAAGGAGAAAACCATGCGACAGAACGGAACAACTTGGATCATCGGATTGGCTCTGATGCTGGCAGCCGGATCGGCCGCGTCGGGTTCGGGTGAGGGTGGGGGTCTCGCCGAAATCGGCTCCAAGACCCAGCTCTTCGTGGACGACTACATGATCCAGCACCTGTCCAACGCCAAGCAGGTGCTCAATCCGGCTCAGAAGCACCCGAACAATCCCCTCATCTCCGCCGACCGTCCCTGGGAAGGACACTACCTCGGCCTCAGCCGCGTCTACTACGACGAAGAGGAGGGCGTGTTCAAGATGTGGTACCGGAGCAACGATGGCTTCAAGGTCAAGAAAGGCGCCGACATCACTGATTACAAGTGGACCGAAAAGGGCGTGGTCCGCGAGAAGGTCCATTCGGCGGAGAGCTACAGCTTCATAGGCAACTCCAACGGCGAAGATTGGTTGACCTGTTTCGCCACCTCACGGGACGGTGTGATCTGGGAGAAGCCCAGTCTCGGGAAGGTGGAATTCAACGGCTCGACCCGCAACAACATCCTGCCCGAGGAGAGCCGGGTCCCCACCTTCCGCGACCCGAATGCCACCGACCCGGCCAAACGGTACGTCTCCTTGGGGACCCGGCGCGGACCCGCTGGGAAACCGGGTTTCGTGCTGGACCTGCACCACTCGCCCGACGGGTTCAACTGGACGCCCTACGAGAACAACCCGGTCCTGGACACGTCGCCGGAGCCGGGACGGTGGGGACCCACCGTGTTCATGGGATGGGATCCCATCCGGAAGACGTACGCCGCCCACATCGAGAGCTGCCTCCACCGCGCGTGTCCGCTGGGGAAACGGCTCATCGGCCGGGCCGAGAGTCCCGACCTGATCAATTGGGGCCGGGACCAGTTGATCGTCCTGCCCGACGAGGAGGATTCGCCCGACACCGAGTTCTACGCCATGGCTCCCTTCGACTACGACGGGGTCTATCTGGCCTTCATCCTCATCTTCCGGACCACCAACACCTGGCACTACCCGGAGCTGGCCATGAGCCGCGACGGCCTCCACTACGAGCGCAACTACCGGGAGCCCTTCATCCGGCTGGGAGACTTCGGGGACTTCGACGAATCGACCGTCTACGTCTTCCAGGCTCCCATCGTCCACGGGGACAAGGTCCTGGTCTACTACTACGGCGGGAACTGGCGCGGCGCCGATGTGCTGCATGAGAAGGGAGACAAGGGCATCTTCGCCATCGGTCTGGCCACCGTCCCCCGGGACGGCTTCGTCTCGGTGGATGCGGGCAAGCTCCGGCCCGGTCGCCTGGTGACCCGGCCCTTCAGCTTCCAGGGAGACGGCCTTCACGTGACCATGGAGGCGGCCAAGCACAACTGGGGATCGGGCGTTCCAGAGCTCCGGGTGGAGGTCCTGGACTCCAACCAGCGGCCGATTCCGGGCTTCACTATGGACGACTCCGACCCGATCCGGACCAGCGGCCGGCATCGCATGACTTGGAAGGGAAGAAAAGACGTGGGGGGACTGGAGGGTACGGCCGTACAGCTCAGGTTCCACTTTAAGAACACCAAGCTCTTCTCGTTCCAGTTTCAGCCCTAGGAGCGGCGACTTTCCAGTCGCCGACAGGGGGGCAGGGGGGACGGAGTCCCCACTCCGCGTAGCGTCTTCGAAGTTGGCGAAACGAAGAATGGGGGACAAGAAAGTCCCCCCTCCTGACTCATGGCAAAGAATGCGAAAGCCAGTCTAAAGTTCCTCCTGATCGCGCAGTTCTTCGGTGCTTTCAACGACAACGCCTGGAAACTGATCGTCACCTTCCTGGCGATCAAGGCCTCCACGGCGCACCTGACACCCGGAGGACCCGAGTATCAGTCCGCGGCGCAATTCCAGACCGCCATCGCCTTCTGCGTCCTGACCATCCCCCTCATGGTGTTTTCTCTCCCGGCGGGCCTCGTGGCCGACCGGGTCAGCAAGAGGTCCGTCATCATTGCCATGAAGCTGGCGGAAGTCCTGTTCATGGGGAGCGCGGCACTCGCCCTCTACACGGCCCCCGGAACGACTCTGGCTCCGCTGGCGATTCTCGGGCTCATGGGCCTGCAGAGTGCCCTCTTCAGCCCCGCCAAGTACGGAATCCTCCCCGAGATATTGCCCCACGACCGGCTCACGGCCGGGAACGCCCACCTGGAAACCTGGACCTTTCTGGCCATCATCCTGGGCACCGCCTCCGGCGGGCTGCTGCTGGACTTGTCGGGTGAAACAGCCTGGCTTGCGGCGGCGATCCTGGTTCCGGCGGCGGTGGTGGGGCTCCTCATCTCCTTGCAGCTTCCCAGGGTTCCGGCGGCCCGTACCGAAGGAAACCTGGGAGAGACCATTCGCACGGCTTGGCGAACCATCCGTCACGAGCGCGTTCTAAGCCTGGCCGTGGCCGGGTCGGTCGTTTACTGGACCATCGCGAGTCTTCTGGGTCAGGACATCCTGGTCTACGTCAAGTCGGTCTTGAACCTTTCCGACACTCATGCGGGGGTTCCTCTGGCCCTGTTCGGACTTGGAGTGGGGGGCGGCAGCATGATCACCGCCCGGCTTTCCCGCGGAAAGGTCGAGTACGGCGTGATCCCACTGGGCGCCATCCTGATGGCTGGGAACTGCCTGCTGTTGGCCCTGGTCGTACCTGGGTTCTACGGACTTCTGGCCTTCTCGGCTGCCATAGGAGTGGCCAGCGGAATGATCATCGTGCCGCTGAACTCCCTGCTCCAATGGCGGGCGCCCGACGAGCACCGGGGAGCCGTCATCGCGCTGGCCAACGTCTGGATCTTTGCGGGGATAACAGTGGGATCTCTGGGAGCGGCAGGCCTGGCCGCGCTGGGACTGTCTCCGGTTTCGATCATGCTGGTGGCGGCACTGGCGCTCTCGGCGGGAATGATCTGGGCGGTCTCCCTGCTTCCCGACGTCCTGCTGCGCCTCGTGCTGGTTTTGGCCACGCACTCCCTGTACCGGCTCCGTGTGGCGGGCCGGGAACTGGTTCCAGAGAAGGGAGGGGCGCTCCTGGTCCCCAACCACGTCTCCTTCATCGATTTCGTCCTGCTCCTTGCCGTGATCGACCGTCCGATCCGATTTATCGTTCATCGGGAATACTATGACCGGTTCTATTTCAAGCCCTTCATGAAGTCCTTGGGGTGTATCCCCATCTCCTCGTCCGAGGGGCCGCGGGAAATTCTCCGGGCTCTGAGGGGTGCGGGCGAGCTCCTGGACCAGGGTGAACTGGTCTGCATCTTTCCCGAGGGACAGATCTCCCGGACGGGGACGATGCTGCCCTTCAACCGGGGCTTGGAACGGATCGTCCGGAACCGGAAGGCGCCCATCGTTCCCGTCTACCTGGACCGGATCTGGGGCAGCATCTTCAGCTATGAGCGAGACCGGTTCGTCCTCAAGATCCCGCGTGAGATCCCGTATCAGGTCACTCTGGCTTTCGGCGCACCGATGCCTCCGGAGACGGATGCGGGAACGATTCGCCAAGCCGTCCAGGAACTGTCCTGCACCGCGTGGAACCACCGTCAGGAGGGCACCCGACCCTTGCACCGGACCTTCGTGCACCGGGCCAGGACGCGTCCTCTGGCTCTTGCCTATGCCGATGAGAGCCGGCCGCACCTGAATCGGATCAAGGCCCTGACAGGCGCCGTGGCCCTGGCCCGGGCTCTCAAATCGGAATGGGCCGGGCAGGAGAAGGTCGGGATCCTCCTGCCGCCCACCGTCGCCTCAGCCCTGATGAATCTGGCCGCCGGGCTGGCCTGCCGGGTGACCGTGAACCTGAACTACACCGCCGGCGTCCACGGGATGGAATCGGCCGTGGCGCAAGCCGGGCTCAAGACCGTCGTCACGAGCCGCACCTTCCTGCAAAAGGCGGACCTGACCCCGCCGGGAAACGTCCGTCTCCTCTACCTGGAGGAATTGGCGGAAGGTATCGGCGCCGGCGTTCGGGTCTCCAGCCTGTTGGCCGCCCTGTTTTTCCCCTGCCGCCGGCTGGAAAAGCTGTGCGGGGCCAACCGGGTCCCAGGGCCCCACGACCTGGTGACCATCATCTTCAGCAGCGGCAGCACGGGCGATCCCAAGGGGGTGATGCTCACCCAGTTCAACCTGGATTCCAACATCGAGGGGGCAGAGCAGGTACTGCGGACGCGAACGGCGGACCGGATCCTGGGCATCATGCCCATGTTTCACTCCTTCGGGTACATGGTCTTCTGGTTTGCGGCCAAGAGGGGCCTGGCTCTGCCCATGCATCCCAATCCGTTGGACGGCCCGGGGGTGGGCCGGCTGGTGGAGCGCTATCGCGTGAGTATCATGCTGGCCGCTCCGACCTTCCTTCGGATCTACATGCGGCTGTGCACTCCCGGCCAGCTCGGATCGGTGCGGCTGGTGGTGACCGGAGCGGAGAAGCTGCCGGAAAGGTTGGCCTCCGCCTTCCAGGAACGGTTTGGCTTGCGGCCGCTGGAGGGTTACGGGAGCACCGAATGCTCACCCGTGGTCTCCGTGGGTGTCCCCGACTACCGGGCTCCCGGCTTCTTTCAGGCCGGCTCGCGGCCGGGAACCGTGGGTCAGCCCCTGCCGGGAGTGGCGGTGCGGGTTGTGGACCCGGACACTTTCGAACCCCTGCCCGCCGGGTCTCCCGGCATGCTGCTGGTCAAGGGGCCCAACCTGATGCGAGGCTATCTGGGCCGTGACGACCTGACCCGGAAGGCGATCCGGGACGGATGGTACGTGACTGGCGACATCGGCCTGGTGAGCGAGGACGGCTTCGTGAAGATCACCGATCGGCTCGCCCGCTTTTCCAAGATCGGCGGCGAGATGGTTCCCCACGGGCGAGTGGAGGAACTGTTGCATCAGGCGGCCGAATCGGAGGAGCAGGTCTTCGCCGTTACCGGAATCCCCGACGAAAAGAAGGGGGAGGCTCTGGCCGTGCTGCACACGCTGGACGAATCCCGGATCGGACCCGTGCTGGCGCATCTTGCCGACTTGGGGCTCCCCAATCTCCATATTCCGCGCCGGGACCGCTTCGTCAGGACCGCCCAACTCCCCCTGCTGGGGACCGGGAAACTGGATTTGAGGGCTGTAAAGCGCCTTGCCCGCCGAGAGCTGGAGCAGAGTACTAGCCGATGAAAACGTACTTGGCGATAAAGACCACCGCCAAGACGTCGACCAGCCAATGCACCTCGTCGCCCCGTCCGCTCAGCCGCTTGACGATGGGGTAGGAGATGAAACCCAGAGCCAATCCGTCGGCGATGCTGAAGGTCAGCGGGATGGCGATCAGCGTGAGGAAGGCCGGTACCGCCTCGGAGACGTCGTTCCAGCGGATCCGCGCGGCGGCCCCCATCATCAGCACACCCGTCACCACCAGCGCCGGCGCGGCGGCGAAAGTGGGCACCGACTGAACCAACGGAGTCAGGAACAACGCGGCGGCGAACAGGCCACTGACCACCACGCTGGAAAAACCCGTCCGGGCGCCTGAAGAGATACCGGCAGCGCTCTCGATGTAGGTGGTCACGGTCGAAGTGCCGATGACGCTGCCACACACGGTTCCCACCGAATCGGAAAGCAGCGCCCGGTTGGCCCGGGGCAGCCGTCCCCGCTCGTCCAGAAAACCGGACCGTTCCGACAATCCCAGCAACGTCCCCATGGTGTCGAAGAGGTCCACGAAGAGCAGGGCGAGGATCAGCTCGATGAACGCGACGTTCAGCGTCTGGGGCAGGTGTCGCACGGCTTCGCCAAAGAGATGAACGGGCCAGACCGGCATACTGACCAGGCCCGTCGGCCACGGGGTTGCCCCGAAGATCATGGCCAGCAAGGTCACGCCCATCATGCCCAGCAGAATCGCGCCCCGGATGCCGCGCGCCATCATCACGCCGATCGCCAGCAACCCCAACAGAGCCAATCCCACGGACCAGGAACGGACATCGCCCAAGCTCACCAATGTGGCCTCATTGTCGACGATGAGGCCTGCGTTCTTCAGCCCGATGAACGCGATGAACAGGCCGATGCCTGCCGCGACCGCCCTCTTCAGCGGGTCCGGAACCGCGTTGATGATCGCCTCACGGACTCGCAACACGGTCAACAGCAGAAACAGGAGCCCTGAAGCCAGGACCACGCCCAGGGCCAGTTTCCAGTCCAGCCCCATCCCCAGGACGATGGTGTAGGCGAAGAAGGCGTTGAGGCCCATTCCGGGCGCCAGGGCAAAGGGGTAATTGGCCAAGAGGCCCATGAGGAGAGTGGCGAGGGCGGCCGCCGCGCAGGTGGCGAACAACAGTTCGCCGAACATCTCCTTTCCCAGGGCATCGGACAGGATGGCGGGATTTACGACCACGATATAGGCCATGGTCATGAACGTGGTCGCACCGCCGGTGACTTCGATCCGCCAGTTCGTGTTTTCCTGTTCGAACTTGAAGAATTCGGCTATCCTATTCATTAAGGTCCGATCTCATACTGTAAGAGACAACCATTTATAAAATAAAGGAATTCCATAGGAGGGGGGACTTTCCTGTCCCCCCGTCTCATTCCCCCCAAAGCCTCAGTGATAGCTGACGGAAACCGACTCCAGGACCGGCGAATTGGCGGAACCGGGACTGAGGAGGCTGGCCTTGTACTGGATCCACCGGGTTCCCTCGCCGGGGTCCGGAAGTTGTGAGCCAGACTGCGTGTAGTAACTATCCGAGCCATCCGGTCCCGTCCATGAGGCCGACTCCAATCCCTCCCGCGTGGCGGACCAGCGCACCTGGAATTCCAGACCGGTCCGGAACGGCGTCTCGCCTTCCCAGGAGATAGTTCCGAAGCGCTCCACGGAACCGGCGTCGAATGGCGGAGAAACGTAGTCGTAACGATGGCCCCGATCATAGGCATGACCCGGATCGGAGGCAAGATGGTGGGGTCCCAGGACCGGCAGGGAAGTCCGGCGCTCGGTGGAGAAACCATCCGGACCTCCCCAGTAGAGGAAGGCGTCGTTCCTGTGGTTTCCCTGCTTGGAGTGGCAGGCGAACAGGATGTCCACGTGTCCGTCCAGGTCGAAGTCGTTGGCGATGACGCCGGAAGCGGAGTTGCTGGGGATCTCCATCTTGCGGGAGGGATCGAAGCCGGAGGGGCCGTTCCAATAGATTCTGGAGGGATGGCTGCGCGTGTAACCGGCATGGTAGCTGCTCAGCACCAGGTCCAGGAACCCGTTCCCGTTCAGGTCGGCCACGGCGGTGGACGAGTTTCCCACCGAAGGCAGGATGGTCGGGTTCGTTTCGTCGTAGCCTTCCGGTCCACCCCAGTAAATAAAGGTGTCCCCCTCTGCGGAGCCGCCGAAAGACCGGGACTTGCCCGGCGCCGGGTCCTTGTCATAGAGGTTGCTGACGATCACATCCAGAAAGCCGTTCCCGTCCAGATCGGCCACCTCGACTCCGACCGAAACCCGTGAAGGCAACACCGTCTTGCGGTCATTGTCGAATCCCAGCGGACTGTTCCAGTAGACCACCACCTTGTTGAGGGTCCCGCTGAAGATCACATCGATCCAACCATCACGATTGAGGTCGCCGATGGTGTGCTCCCGGATGCTGCCGATCCGGAAGATGAAGCGGTTGTCGTTCGAGAATCCCTCCGGCCCGCCCCAGAAGAGGCTGGTGGCCTCTGTGCCCGGGCGCCACTGGGTGAAGGAGGCGTCCAGGTAACCGTCCCGGTTGAAGTCGGCGAGCCGGGAAGAAAAGCTGATCTCGGTCTCGAGGACAGTCCGATTGGACGCGGAGTACCCGGAAACCGACCCCCAGTAGATGGCCGGACTCGGGCTCTTTTTGTAGATGGAGGGGAACAGGAGATCCACATGGCCGTCGCGGTTGATGTCCGCGCTGGAGCAGTATCCGTTGCCTGTGGGCAACAATTGCCGGCGAGCCGGCTCGAATCGGCCCTTGGGGCCGCCCCAGTAGATGTAGGCCGGGATGCCATGGGCGGTGTCGGCGGCATGGACGAAGACGAGGTCCTTGCTGCCGTCTCCGTCCAGGTCTCCCGCCTGGACCCCGGTGGCCTCGAATGTGGGCAACTCGGTCCGCCACTCGGTCGAGTAACCCTCCGGGCCACCCCAATAGACGTATGCCCGGGGATTCCTGTGTGTCGGCGAACCCTGGTGCGAGAAGACCACCTCGGGGTAGCCGTCCTCGTCCAGATCCTCCACCAGACAGCGGGTCGGCCCCAGCGTGGGAATCAACGTCCGCCGATGGGAGCGATAGCCATCTGGGGCTCCCCAGTAGATGAAGGACGCCAGTCCGGACTTGTTGGCGAAGACCAGATCGGGGTGGCCGTCCCGGTTCAGATCTCCCGCCGCCACGTCCGAGGCCCCTACGGTGGGCAGAAACGTTCTGGAATCGGTCGAGTATCCATTGGCCGAACCCCAGTAGATGGACGAGGGCACGCTGACCGTGTCCACGATGTTGTACATGCCCATCTCCCGGGTCTTGAGCCGGTAGGCGTTGGCCAAGACGACCTCCGGGAAACCGTCGCCGTTCAGGTCGGCGACTTCGACTCCCGAGGACCGGTCACCGGGAAGATGGACCGCCTTGCGGCGAGTGTAGTCCCCCTCCGCGGTTCCCCAGTAGAGGAGGGCGCCTCCCTCCGCGTCCGTGTTTCCCTCGTTGGCGAATACCAGGTCCAGGTGCCCGTCCCGGTCCAGGTCGGCCACCGCCACGTCCCGGCCGTTCACCGTCCTGAGCACTTGCCGCCTTTCGGCGGAGTAACCATCCGGCGACCCCCAATAGACGAAGGATTCATTGTGCGGGTCCACCGTCACATGGTAGTCCAAGCCGCTGTTGGCGAAGACGATGTCCGGGTGTCCGTCCCGGTTCAGATCCTCCACCGCCACCGTCCGGGCGCCCCGGGTGGGGAGGCCGCTGCGACCGGAAGCCTGAGGTCCCCCCTTGGCGCCGCGGTAGATGAAAGATTCCAGGTCGGTGCGGGTTCCGTTGAAGTTGTTGGCCACGATCAACTCGGCGTTGCCGTCTCCGTCCAGATCGGCGATGGCGCCGTCATGCCCTCCGTTGGTGGGCAGCCGGCTCTGGCGACGGGGCGAGTATCCCTCGCCTCCCCCCCAGTAGATGAAGAGGTCCGCCCGCTCGTGGGGATCGTGGTCATTGGGGAAAATGATGTCGACACGTCCGTCCTGATTCAGGTCCAACACCTTGATCAGGACCACCTCTCCTTGAGCGGTGACGTAGGTGTTGACGCCTCCGTCACTGAAACTCCCGTCGGCGAAGTCGAGGAAGGAGGATGACGTCCAGACCTTCTCCCCGGCCGTCAGAGGCTCGGCGCCCCAGATCAAGGCCACTACGGCAAGCGCACAAACCGAAGCCGTTCGAATCGATTTCCCAAGGATCATGGCGGTTATTCCTTTCTGTTCCGAACCGGAAGCTTGTGGGGACTAGTCTACACCGGAGAGGAGAGAGAAAAGAGGAGAGAGAAAAGAGAAAAGAGGAAATAGGAAAGAAGGAAGAGGGGCAAGCTGATACTTGGTCACTTTGGGGGCAGGGACTCGGCAAGGTTTGCGGCCCGGTTGACCCAAGTTTCCAAGTCGTTGCCGGATTCGATTCCGGGCGGCTCCACGAGGGCCCAGCCCTTCATGACCCGGCCGGTGATGTCCGCCGGTCTTGTGTGCGGTTCAGCCAGGGTCTTGTCGTGATCCTTCCTGTCCAGCCGCACGAGGAGGGACCCTTTCCAGGTGCCGATGCACATGTTGCCGTGGATCATGAAACAGATGCCGCCGAACATTTTTCTTTCGGAAACGCCCTCACGTCCCGAGAGAACCTCACGGACCCGATCTGCCAGAACACCGTCGTCCATTTCCGCACGCATTCGTTCTATGTCCCCGATTGGAGGGGAACTGTCAGTCCCCCATTCCTCTTTCGCCCGTTCGCTTGTTGCCCTGCTGAGTCTCCGGAGTCCGGCGATTGGAAATCGCCGCTCCTATTCCGCGACTGAAAATCGCCGCTTCCCGCGACTTGGGGATCGGCAGCCCACCCCAAACGCGCAAGACCTGACCTGACATCGTTCCCTCGATGGCCTGGACGTAAGATTCAGCACACTGCTCTGCTGTCACCGATCCCCGTCCTTCACGTCCAGGCTCGACCACGGGGCCCGGACTAACGACGTTGATTCGAATGCCGCGAGGCCAAAACCGGGCCGTGTGTTCGACGAAGGTTTCGAGCGCCGCATTGAATGGTCCCGTGGCGATACCGCGCCGGTATGAGTAGTGGCTCAGGAATCCGCTGGTCAACGTAATCGAGCCGCCGTCTTGAATCGTCGGTTGCCCCAACATCATGAGCCGGATCTGGGACAGGAACTTCCGCTCGAATCCGTAGCGAAAGTCATCATCGACCAATTCCTCGAATGGGAGAAATCGACTATCGTCGCCTACGGTCGAGACGAGCGCATCGTAGGTTCCGACTGTTGCAAACATGCTTCGTACTGACTCTATGTCGGTGTAGTCACACTGCACGTCACAGTCTGCCAGACCGACTCGAACCACTTCATGTTTGGCGGAGACAACCCGATCGACCCCACGACCGATCTTGCCGGAGGCTCCAACGAGGATCACTTTCATCTGAAGTTCCCCCGATCAGACGGACCGGGTTATTCCTCCATCGACCCGAATGTTCTGTCCTGTGATGTAGGCACCGCCGTCGGAGGCCAGAAAGGCGATGACGTCGGCAATCTCTTCCGTGGTGCCGTAGCGCTGCAGCGGGATGCGGTCGCGATACTCCCGATTCTCGGGAAAACTGTTGATGAACCCGGGGAGAACGTTGTTCATGCGAATGTTGTCAGTGGCGTACTTGTCCGAAAACAATTTCGCAAAAGCCGCCAATCCGGCCCGGAACACGCCGGAGGTTGGAAAAGCAGGTTCGGGCTCGAACGCGGCGAAGGTGGAAATGTTGAGGATCACCCCACCCTTCTGCCGCTGCATGATGGGTGTCACCAGCCGTGTCGGACGCACTGCACTGAGAAAGTAGATCTCCACTCCCAAATGCCAGTCGTCATCCGAGAGTTCGAGGATCGGCGCCCTGGGACCGTGTCCCGCGCTGTTCACCAGCACGTCGACCCGGCCCCATCTTCGCATGGTGAGATTCACGAGGCGCTTCAGGTCGTCGTTTGACTGATTGGACCCCGTAACACCGACGCCGCCCAGCTCCATGGCCAGAGCTTCCCCTTTGCCCGAGGAAGACAGGATGGAGACGCCATATCCGTCAGCGGCGAACCTCCGCGCCGTAGCGGCTCCCATGCCACTACCCCCAGCAGTGACGATCACGACTTTCTTCCTGTTGTCCATTTCTGCACGCATGGGTTCTTTTTTCTCGATTAGGGGAGCAACCGGGAGTTGGCCTGCGACCTGCAGGGCAAGTCTAGCAGTCCGTGGTGAAAGTCCCGCGAGCACCGAAACCGTTCCTGCGCCCGCCGGACAAGGCGCGATAAGGGAGCATACCGGGAGTGTGTGACCGATTCGCAACGCAGACCGCCTGGATGCAGGGACGGTCGAATGCCGTGGCCTAGCCTCCTTTGGCTAGGCGGTGCGTTCCGAAATTGAAAAAGTGGGCTGTTTGCCGTTGCCACCAGGTCACGGCAACCTGCTCTTTCTCGTCGGCATAACCCATTGCCCGCAGCAGGTCATTGTGACAGAGCACGTCGAGCACTTGCATGACGGGAGGTTCCAAGGCCTCCAGATCCAGACGTTCCTGGGTGACGGCCTTGACCGTCTCCTCGGAGGCATCGGTGCGGAGCCGCTTTTCGAGCAGTGTGAAGTCCCTGACGAACTGGGCATGTTGGGTCGCCTTGACGGCAAAGGCGAAGACGAGCTTGAGGCTGGAAACGAGCGCCACCCCCAGTCCCAATCCCAGAATCCACGACGCACGGTCCTGGACCGCCAAAGCGACCGTTCCGGAGCCGAACAGCAGCAGCAAGAAATTGGTCCATCGATTCACGCCCTCGAAGAACGCTTGGCGTCTGGAATGGTAGCGGATCGAGCGGCGGACACCGAAAAGGAGATCATCGTATTCGTGGGTCTTCATTCGCAGGCTCTCAATCTCGCTTGGCGAAGCGGAGTTTCCCGAGATCGCAAAAGTGGGCCGTCAACCGTTGCCACCAAGCCACGGCAATCGGATCTTTCTTGCCGGCAAGGCCCATTGTCCGAATCAGGGTGTTGCGGCAGAGCGCCCAGACCACAGCCTTTCCGGTAGGCGCCTGGAACTCCAGGTCCATGAACTCCTCCATGATGGCCTTGACCGTCTTCCGGGTGGAACTGGCGGAGAGCCGCCTGACGAGCACCGAGTAGTCCCGGAGCAACTCGGCATGCCAGGCCACCTTGGCTTCAGGAGCGAAGACAAGCTTGAGAATGGAAATGAGCACAATCCCCAGTCCCGATCCCAAAATCCACAGTGAACCGTCCTGGACCGCCAGCGCAGCCGTTCCGGCGCCGAGCAGCAACAACGGGACGTTGGTCCACCGACTCAGGACCTGGAAGAAGAACAGGCGTCTGGCATGGTAGCAACTCGAAGTGCGGACCTGGAAAAGAAGATTTTCGTGTTCCTGGTTCTTCATATTTTCACTTCTCCCGAGGCCGGAACCCCCACCCTCCGAATCTCCAACCTGTGTTTGCGTCCCTGTTTGGAGTTAACGATCGCATACCAAAAAAGACGAGGTTCAATCGGTGCCGTCAGGTCGGTTCTTCTCTCACTCGCCTCCTCACCCCTCGTCTTGCACATGGGCTTTCCAGTCTGGAAGAATGAACCGCTGAGCCGAAAGGTGGGTTTCATGGTCGAGTCCCTGCTGAAGCGTTTGGATGAAGTCGGATGGCTCCTGCTGGAAGGCGTGATCCCCTCGGACCGGGTGGACGCCGTCCGGCGGAACGTGTTGGCCGCCCGGGCCCGTTCCCTGGGAACCGAGGAAGCCAAGCTCGTGGCCGGAGACGCCCGGGTCACCACCCGGGGCGGGGCCGTGGTGGGGCTCATCAACCTGGACCAGTCCATCGCCCCCTATCTGGCGGACCCGCGGGTCACCGCCATCATCGAGCGGCTGTGGGGAGACTACACCCGGATCGTCTCCCTCGGCGGGCTGATCAGCGACCCGGGCCATCGCGACCGCGTCTGGCACGCGGACTGGCCCTTCAACCAGACCAACGCTGCCCACATCCCCGCGCCCTATCCCGACTCGGTCCAAGTCCTGACCGGCATCTTCATGCTCACTCCCTTCACGGCCGAGACGGGGGGCACTTACGTGGTGCCGCGAAGCCACCGTTCGCCCAACAACCCCACCGGCGACAACGGCGTCGACCGCGGCGCGCCCCATCCCACGGAGGTTCAGGTGACCGGGGAAGCGGGAAGCCTGCTCCTGTTCGACAGCCGGATCTGGCACTCGGCGGCTCCCATCTTGAGCCAAGAGGCCCGGGTGGCGGCCGTGGTCCGCTACGCCCCCTGGTGGATCAACCTGAATCCGGTGCTGCTCGGCACCGACGACCATTCCCGAATCGTGGCCGAGACCAACGGCAAGCCCTACCTGGTGCCGCTGGTCAAACGGGACGTTTTCGAGTCCCTGCCTGAAACGGTCCAGCCGCTGTTCCGGCATTGGGTGGACCGGAGCCCGTAGCCGGAACTCGAATCCCGCGAAATCCCCGCAACTTACCAGAAAACGTAGAAAACGAGGGCCAGGGAAGCGGCCGTCACCACACTGGCCCAAAGAACAGGCCGGGCCCACAACGGCACGGCACGGCCCTGCGCCTCGAAGGGCGAATCCACCAGATCCGGCACACCCTGGCGGGAACGGTCCAGCCAGCCGCCGACCTTTCCACGGGGCAGGGAAGATGCCGGGTCCAGGCCCAGAATCAGGGAGGTCAGGATCATGGCGCCTGAGGTGGCGAGGATGCTCCAAACGTAGGCGGCGAACTTGTCGGTGAACCAGGCAGGAAACAGATCCAGGCCGGCCCCCACCAGCGCCAGGATGCCGTAGCCGGAACCGACCGCCAGGCCGACGATGCCGCTGCGCCGGTGGACTCGCGTGAAGACTCCCATGAGGTAGACGGTCATGAGGGGAATGACGAAGACGCTGGTGACGCGGACGAAAAAACCGGCGATGTTCTCGAAGCGGAGAATGAAGGGAATGTAGGCGAAGGAGGCGGCCACGACGAAGGGGGTCACCCAGCGGCTGACCCTGAAATAGTGGCTGTCTTCCCGGTCCCGGACGAAGAGGCGGGCGTAGATGTCCCGGGTGCAGAGGGCGGCCAGCGCCGAACCGATCCCTTCATAGGTCGTGATTGCCGCCGCGATCACTCCGGCCACCACGATTCCCTTCAGCCCCGGTCCCAGGAATTCGTTCACCAGGAGGGGGTAGATCTGATCAGGCCGTTGCAGGGGCTCGGGCCAGACCGCCCGGCCCAGGATCCCCAGGGTCCCGTTGAAATACATCAGGACAATGGTCATCCCCGAGGCCAGGAGAACGGACATCTTCACGTCCCAGAGCGACCGGGCGCCGAACAGCTTCATGGTCTCGCTGTGATTCACGATGGGGTACGCGGCCCCGATGATGAGCCAAGCCGCAGTCACCACCAGGGGATCGGGGCTGCCGGGCCGCGAGACGCCGATATGCAGCAGGTAGCCGGGCAGGTCGGCTCCGCCCTTGAAGGTCAGTTTCTCCATGGCGCCCGACCAGCCGCCGGCCAAGTCCCAGAGCACGGTCCACAACACCAGGACCCCCGTGACCATGGCCACCGTCAGGAGCGCGTCGACCCAGGCGATGGTCTTGAGTCCTCCCCGGGCCGAGTAAAGGGTGGCCATGGCGGCAAACGCCGCCACGGAGATCCAGGCCCAGATCTCGTCTAGACCCATGACCAGGGTGAGAGTCAATTGGAGGGAGATGGCGATACCCGCCAGGATGTTGGTCCGGTACTGAAACTGCACCAGGGCGCTGACCACCCGGGCGGCCGGTCCGAATCGATACTCCAGGTACTCGGCGTTGGTGAACAACCCGGCCCGGTACATGGGAGGCAATACGAAAAAGGCGGCGATGGTGTATCCCGTCACCACTCCCAGCCACCAGGTCGTGAGGACGGAGATGCCTTCCACGTAGGTCATCCCGTTGACGCCGACGATGTCTCCGCTGTCGACGGAGGTGGCGAACAGCGAGATGGCCACGATCCAGAAGGGGAGGCTGCGGCCGCCCAGAAACCAGTCCAGGTTCGTCTTGGTGTCGCGGGAACGCACCAAGCCGTAGCCGAAAACCAGGAGGTTGAGGCCCAGGACGATGACCCAGTCTAGGGTGGACATCTCGATTCAGCGCCTTCTCACCGCGGGCGTCCGCCGGCTTCAGAGTGCCGGCCGGCTGCGCTCCGCGTACCCGGTCAATTCTACGTATCCCTGCCCGAGCCGGACACCTCTCGAGGATTCGACCCTCACAGGGCCCTCCCAATAAGCGAGCCCAGGCAGGAGCCGGCTCACGTTCTCGGAGTCGGGAAGCTCCGGCGTCACCGTCATCTCCAGGATCTCCCCCGGGAGTCCCACTCGCCACGCCGCGGGATAGCGGGCGCCGGTGTGGGGGCTGTTCCAACTGCCGGTGGAGCGGACCGACCACTCGTCCGGTTCCAGATACCGGGTCCTTCCATCTTCTGAAATCAGAGTCCCGTGGACGAAATCCACCCGGTTGTCCAGATCCCTCAGGACATAGAACATCAGATCGCGGTCATCGTCTAACTGCAGACTGAACCAGTCCCATCCGATCTGACGGGCTCCCAGCTGGTTGGACCCGAACTCCTTGTCCATCCAGGAGACGCCTTCCACCTCCAGTTCATCGCCTCCGATGGAAACGCGGCCTCGGGTCGCCATCCGGGTAAAGCTGTAGTACTGGCTCGCGGCTCCATCATCTCCTCCCTTGATGCTGTAGCCGTTGGGACCCTGAAAAATCGGGCCCTTGGTTCCACGGGTCGTGAGCCGGAAGGAGAAGTTCTGGTTCTCGTCCGAGGACGCGAGGTCAAAACCTTCGCCGTTCCAGTGAAGGCTCCAGCGGCCGGAACTTCCGGCGGGAGCCCGGCTCCAAGCGATGAGGGGGCCCGATCCATCCCCGAATTCTCCCAGCAGCGGCATGGCTCGATAGAGAATTTCGGTGAAAAGATGCCGCTTGCCCGTCAGGTCGGTCACGGCCGCGTGCCCCATGATGACGTCCCGGGCCGTCCACGCGGAGTCCAACGGCGGCGTCGAGGGCCGGAGCCCGACCCGGAAGAAGGTGAACTGGTAGCCGAACCGGCGTGGGGTCTCGTCACGGGTCTGCAAGTGTCCCGTAAAGTACCACCATTCGGTGCGGAAGCCGGTTCGGGGCCAGTGATCCTGGGGGAAGGACCAAGCGTAGTCGGGGCGGGCCGACTTCCAATCGAGCGCCTCTCCCAGCAACAGCAGCAGGACCAAGGCTCCGGTGTAGAACGGCATTTCGGCTAAACGTCCTCTCGGCTGAGCTGCGTCGCCGGCGTCCGGCTGGCCGCCAGAGCCGGGTACAGGCTCGCCAGCACCGCCGCTGCCAGGATGGTCGCGGACTGGGCCAAAACCGTTCCCCAGGGCCAGTGGACCTGGATGGTCCACCCGAAGTAGGCCCGATTGATGACGAAGACCAGAATGGCCGCCAATGCGACTCCACCAGCGAGCCCGAGGGCGAGACCGGTGACTCCCATTCCCAGCCCCTTGCCCACGAAGATCCGGAAAAGCTGGGACCGCCGGGCTCCGAGTGACCGGTAGAGGGCCAGCTCGGCCGACTCTTCCCGGGCCAGCACCAGCAACGTCAATATGATGCCCGCGACGGCGATCAGCAAACTCGTTCCCTGCAACAGGCGGGTGACGGCAAAGGTCTGGTCGAAGATCTCCATCACCTCCTGGCGCAGTTTCCGGTTGCTTCTAAACAGGAGAGATTCTCCTGCGTACGCCGCCCGGAGGCGGTCGACGGTCTCTTCGGCGTGGGCTCCCGGCCTCAGGTAGAGGGCCATGCTCTGGATGGGCCCCGGACCGAAAAGTTTCTCCATGGTCTCCAGCCCGACCACGGCCAGCCCCGTTCCAGGCTGATAGTCATAGTAGATGCCGGCGATGGGAAGCTGCGCGGCGCCTTCCGGTGTGGCCAATGGGAGATGATCTCCGGGCTCCAGACCGCGCCGCCGGGCCAGCGTCTCCCCTACCAATGCTGCACCGTCGTCCCGGAACCGCCGGTAGACGGCGGCCGGATCCCCACTCGTGAGAGGGAATCGAGCCTCTCCCCCGGGAAGTCCGGTCTCGACCCCTGCCAGAAAGATGCGCTCGTCACCGGATCGGACCTTCAGCCTCCGGTAGCGGTCGAAGGCCACGATGTCCTCTGCGCGGGACAATTCGGAAACCAGCTGCGGGTTCAGGGCGGCCTCGTCGCCTCTCCCCCTCCAGGACTCGGTCTTGACGTAGATGTCCGCCTGGACCGAGGTCCGAAGCCAGACTTCCAACGTCTGCCGGAAGCTGCTGGTCTTGAGGGTCACGCCGACCATCATGCTCACCGCGATGGCCAGCGAGGACGCCGTGAAGACGGTGGTGGTCCAGCGTCCCGCCAAGGATCGGAATCCGTATCCCACTCCGAGACCGGACAAGGGCAGCAGCGCCGCCGTCCGGACCAGGATGGGAGTGAACAGCGGGATGGCCAGCAACAGAGCGATACCCAGTACGAATCCGGCTGGGCGCCAGTCCGCAGAGAACTGGTACCAGACCGCAACCGTTGCCAGAACGCCGGCCCCGGCCAGCGCCAGGGGAATCGCCGACGTCCGCGCCTTCTCCTGCAGGAGGCGGGAAGAGAGGAGCGACCTGGGAGGGGAAAGACAGAGGTCCAGGGCAGGGAGCAGGGTCCCGGCCAGCGCGGCGCCCATGCCGGCGGCCGCGCCCGCCAGGTAGACCCACGCGGGAACCTGGAGGGAAGTGATCTCGTTCAGGAGATAGACCTGCGTCAGGGTGGCGCTGACCCCGTCCACGTTGGCTCTGGCGGCCCAGTAGCCCAACCCGGTTCCCAGCACCACACCCAGCGCACCTACCAGTGACGCCTCGAAGGCGATGAGTCCCAAGAGCTGCGCCCGGGTCGCTCCCACGGCCCGGAGGACTCCGAACTCGCGCCTCCGGCGCACCAGCAGCGCCTGGGAACTCGTGTAGACGACGAAGCTTCCGACGAAGAGGCTGATCAGGCTCAGAGCCGTCAGGTTCAAGCGGAATGCGCTCAGCAGGCCGGCCGCCTCGTCCTCCCTCTGCGCCGGAGTCAGCACTTCCACCGAAGGACCCAGGCGCCGTTCCAGAAGCTCCTTGAGATCGGCGCGATCCTCAGGCGCCGCCTCGACATGGATTTCGTGCAACTCGCCCGGCCGGCCCAACAGGCCCTGAACCTGAGCGATGTCCATGACGGCCAGCTTGGCCCCGGCCAGGGTCTTGACTCGCGCGAAGTCCACCAGAGCGCCGATGACCAGGCGTGCCGCCCGCGGCCCGCAGGAGACCTCGATCGAATCTCCCACCGACCAGCCTTGCGCCCGGGCCAGCTCGGGAGTCACGGCCATCCAGCCGGGCCGGGTCAACGCTTCGGACGCCTTTTCCCGGCCCAGCAGTTCCAGGCTGTCCCGTGAAGCCGGTGAAAGGAGATCGATGCCCATCACTTCCAGCAGCAGCGTGTCCGAGCCCTTGACCGCCACGTCCAGCCGGTAGACGGGCCAGGCTCCCCGGACGCCCCGGGTGCCCAGAACCTCCGGAAAGAGGCTCTCGTTCAGGGTCTGGTTCAAGCCCCGGACGGTGAGATCCGCTTCCGACCCCACGGCCCGGAGGGCTCCCCGGAATGCGGCCACGGCGCTCAGGTTGATGATCTGGACCGAGAGGACCGAGGCGACGCCCAGAGCGACGCCGAAGACCGTCAGGGCATAGAGCGACCGGCCCGCCCGGAGACGCGTCTTCAACGTGTGCAGCAGGTATCGCCTCATGCAGCGTCCAGGGTCCCGCTGTGAATCCGCCAGGTCTCGTCGGCCAGGCCCGCCAGCTCCCGGCTGTGAGTGACGTAGAGCAGCGTTGCGCCCTCCCGGGTCACCAGTTCCAGCATCAGTTCCAGGACGAGCCACGAATTCTCGTCGTCCAGGTTCCCCGTGGGCTCATCCGCCAGGATCAGGCGCGGCCGGCGCAGGAGCGCCCGGCAGATGGCTACCCGCTGCATCTCGCCGCCGCTCAGGTTGCTGACCGGATCATCGGCGCGATCTGCCAGGCCGACCCGTTCCAACAACTGCAGCACCCGGGGTTCGAAGTCACGTTGTTTGCCGCCGGCCACCAGTGCCGGGAGAGCCACGTTCTCCCGGACCGGCAGGTGCGGCAGGAGATGGAAGAATTGGAAGACGAGGCCGATCTCGTTTCTGCGCAACAGGGTCCGGTCCCGGTCCGAAAAGCGGGCCAGGTCGTTGCCCAGAATCTCGACCCGCCCGCGGGTCGGAAGGTCGATGCCCGCGGCTAGATGAAGGAGGGTCGACTTGCCGCTGCCGCTCCGGCCCACAATGGCGACCCGGCGTCCCGCCGGTACCTGGAAGGAGACGTCGTGAA
The DNA here is from genome assembly GCA_965231825.1 of Acidobacteriota bacterium. Taxonomy (GTDB): domain Bacteria; phylum Acidobacteriota; class UBA6911; order RPQK01; family JAJDTT01; genus JAJDTT01. The sequence continues at coordinate 3,676,248 of OZ246889.1, forward strand.
GGGCCATCAGACCTCCTCCGGCGGATTCCGCGTAGGTCTTCGAGACGTGTGAAAACGCCAGGACGGGAGTCATCTTCAGTGGAACAGGTTATGGGGAACGACGGAACGAAATCAACTCAAGATAATGAAACCCATCATCATATAGTCTCTTTATGAAAGTGATAATCATTATCATTGAACCTGAATTTCATTATCTATGAAAGCAATTTTTATTATCATTGATATTGACATCCTATTTCATTAAACCTAATTAATATCAAGGGGTTACAGTTGACGATATAATAACTTGAATCTATACTTGTCATGCAATCAGTATAATACTGATTTCGAACACAAGGAGACCAATATGAACAACGAAATCAATCAAGCCTTGAATGATCAGATTCACCTGGAGCTGGAATCCTCTTACCTCTATCTGGCCCTGTCGGCCTACTACGATTCCAAGGATCTGCCCGGTTTCGCCCACTGGATGAGAGAGCAGAGCCGGGAAGAGTATGGGCACGCCATGAGGTTGTTCGACTACCTCCTGACCCGGAAAGCGACGGTCGATCTTGATGCCCTCAGTAAACCCGACGACGGGTTCACCTCTCCTGTGAGGGCGTTCGACCAAGTACTCGAACATGAGAGATCTGTCACCCTGGCCATACACAGACTGTACGAAAACGCTTTGGCAGAGAAGGATCACGCTACCAGCGTTGAGCTCCAGTGGTTCATCCAGGAGCAGGTTGAGGAAGAAGGGGCGGCTGCCGATGTCGCCGCTCAGCTCCGTCTCGTCGGTGACGAGCCCCTGGGCCTGTTGACCATCGATCGGCAGTTGGGAAAACGAGAATAGCTTGGATCGAATGCGTCTGAGACAGCGCTGCCAAGGGGGAACAGGCAAGGAGTAGCCATTGTCATGAAATCCTTAAGGTTGATGACCCTTTGTGGAATGGTTCTGGGCGTGGGCGCCTTTGCCGGATGGCGTTCCGCCGATGCCCGGGACACGCTAATTTCGGCGTTGTCGTTTGGTAGCGACCTGGGCGACCGCGACGATGATGGTGACAACCTGGACTTTGCGCATTTTGGAAATGGGGAATCCGTCGCACTCGAGTTGATGTTGATGAACGTGGCCACCGAGGCGGTCCGGCCCACGGTCTATTTTTTCGATAAGGAAGGCCACCCCATTGCTGCGCAATCGGTGGTGGAGTTGACGGAAGATCTGGAGGTCCGAGCGGACGGCTCCGTGAGGAGTCGGATCATGATGGATCCCTTGGGAGAATTTGCAATTTCGACCCACGGGCAAGGAGATCTGGTGACCGGTTCGGTGAAGGTGGTCTCTGATGGTCCCATCGGCGGGGTCCTGCGATTTGACCTTCCCGGCGTCGGGGTCGCCGGCGTGGGGGCCAGCCAACCCCTCCGGGACGCTCTCTTCCCGGCCCGTCGTCAGGCAGAAGGAATCAACACCGCGGCAGCGATCCACAACCTGACGGAAGACGTAATGGTAGTGAGCTGCCAATTGATGAAAGCGGGAGCCGTGCTCGAAGAAGTGGAGATCCCTCTTCAGGCCAACGGGCAGCAGGCGCAGTTCATCGATGAGATGTTCACCCGCACCGATACATCCGATTTCCTGGGATCGGTGCGCTGTACCGCACCAGACCGGTTCACCGGAGTGGCCGTGGAAATGGACGCCGGCAATCGGATCTTCACCACGCTGCCCGTCGTTCCTGTGGACCGGACGGAAGACGAGAACAAGGAGGCTACCCTGGACTTTGCGCATTTCGCCAATGGGGAAGGTATCAACTCCGAACTCGTGCTGGTGAATGTCGCGACTACCGCAGTTCGGCCGACGCTCTTTTTTTACGACAAGGAGGGGCATCCCATTGCCGCGGAATCGGTAGTGGATCTTGCGGGTGATTTGGAAGTCCGGGAGGCGGGCGGCTTGACCGTTCGGACGGAGATCGTTCCTCTCGGGGAACTCGCGATTTCGACCCATGGTCGGGGGGACCTCGTGACCGGATCGGTAACGGTGGTGACCGATGGGACTATCGGTGGGGTCCTGCGATTTGACCTCCCCGGCGTCGGGGTCGCCGGCGTGGGGGCCAGCCAACCCCTCCAGGATGCCCTTTTCCCGGCCCGCCGGCAGGCAGGAGGAATCAACACCGCAGCAGCGATCCACAACCTGACCGAAGAAGCAATGGTGGTGAGCTGCCAATTGATGAAAGCGGGTTCCGTGCTCGAAGAGGTGGAGATCCCTCTGAAGGCCAACGGGCAGCAGGCCCAGTTCATCGATGAGATGTTCACTCGCACCGATACATCCGATTTCCTGGGATCGGTGCGTTGCGCCGCACCAGGCCGGTTTACCGGAGTGGCCGTGGAAATGGACGCCGGCAATCGGATCTTCACCACGCTCCCCGTCGTGGCGCAGGGTTACAGGAGCGTGACCGACGCGGCGCTGTCCGGCTCGGACTCACGCTACAGAATCCTGACCCTTTACGGCCAGGACACCGAGATTGACTTGTCTGGCTACTTGGACGAGGGAGTAACCGGGGCAACGTTCACTCTGAAGTCCTGCGATGCCACGCGAGCCGACTATTACGATCAGGTCCGTGTCGAGAACGGCAAGCTGTACTTGACGTCCAACTCTTTGGGCCACATTCACGGGGTCAACTCGGAGACCGAGACGTTATGTACCGTGACCTCGACAGCAGACGGTGTTTCTCAGGACCTGAGCTTTTACCTATATACGGTCTCGGCCCGTACCCCGCCTCCCTTGGCGCCAGGCACCGTGATTGTGGAGTCCGTCGGCGAACAAGAAATACAGGTCCGAGTTGAGTCTGGTGCTCCGCCCTATTACGTCCGGCTGGGATGGAGAACCGGTAGCGGTCCCCCTGTCTTCCGAGTTGTTTCGGGCGTAACCCCAGATACGGTTTTGACGATCCCGGATCTGGAGCCCGGGAAGGACTATGAGATCCGTGCCTATTTGATGAACCGCCAGAGCTTCGACCTGTATCGCGCCGGCAATTCGGGTCCGGACGGCACGCTGATTCCCGAAGGCCGCGCTGACAGCAAATGGATTGCGAATCTGTCGAGTGGGGGTGTCGGGAAAAGTCAAACGGTTTCGGACAATACTCTCCCGCCACCGTCCAATCCGCAGCCGCCGGCACCAGGTCTGCCCCCGACGACACCAGGGGTTCCTCCACGCCCCGGGGGCGGCGATGGCGACGGGGATGGGGATGGCGACGGCGACGGTGACGGGGATGGTGACGGCGATGGCGACGGCGATGGCGATGGCGATGGCGATGGCGACGGGGATGGCGACGGGGATGGGGATGGCGACGGGGATGGGGATGGCGACGGGGATGGGGATGGCGACGGTGACGGTGACGGTGACGGCGACGGCGATGGCGACGGGGATGGCGATGGCGACGGGGATGGCGACGGGGATGGGGATGGCGACGGTGACGGCGATGGGGATGGCGACGGGGATGGCGACGGCGACGGCGATGGTGACGGGGATGGTGACGGCGATGGTGACGGGGATGGCGACGGCGATGGTGACGGGGATGGTGACGGCGATGGTGACGGGGATGGCGACGGCGATGGCGACGGGGATGGTGACGGCGACGATGACGACGATGACGACGATGACGATGACGATGATGACGATGATGACGACTGACAATGACGCCAACTGGGGTTGGACCGGTGCGGCAGCGTATTGCTGAAATCGGCCTTCGCCCGCGTGAGGAGTCTGACTTTCAAAACTATTGCGACCTCAGCAATGCTCGGCTCCCTATGGCTCCCACATTTTTCTGGAGAGTGAACTGCCCAGTACAGACTGTGAAAGGAGGAAGGTGATGAACTCCCACATGTCCGCGACGAGGTCGAAAACCGCGTCGCTGTTCAGGAGAATCGAGGAGGGCATCGATGTAAAGCCACTCGTGGCTGAGCTCAATGCTGCTCCAGACGTATGGCTAGCCAACACGAGCCGCCAGCGCAAGGTCCGTTGCCAACGCGACACGCGAAACATCTTCCTGCGCGTCGCCGTGAGGCCGCTCCCTCCGGGGGCCCGCAATGCCAATGATGTTCACGCGAGCCGGGTCGCGCGGTACGCTTCAAAGTTTCCGAAGACGTTGGCGTTCTGCCAACAGTTCGCCGACCTGCAAGGCTACGAACTCGGGCGAGTGACTCTCGTCGCTCTGCAGCCACATGGCTGGGTCCGCCCGCATGTCGACGCCGGGGCGTACTATCGAATCCGTGATCGGTTCCATCTCGTATTGGTCAGTCCGGGAGGCAGCCCGCTGACTGCGAAGAGTGAAACCGTCGTGATGCGGGAAGGCGAGTTGTGGGCCTTTGACAACAAGGCCAGGCACGAGGCCCGAAATCCATCCGGTGAACCCCGTGTGCACCTGATCTTCGATGTGCTGCCGCCGCCGGGTCGCGGATACTACGTGTTGCCACCGCTCGGCTGAAGGCCCGGCCGCAGTATCTTGACGGCGGCGGCGAGCGCGTGGGCAGCCGAGTCGATTCGAACCGCGTTGTCATAGGCCTCGGTGCGTAGCGCGCCCATCACGTGCTTTGGCCTTGAGATATAAAAGGCATCGCGCTGATCGCGGAACTGCAGTTGCCGCAGGGATCGCAATCCACGGGAAATCGCACGTCCATAGGCGCCTGCGCGAGCTTCATCGCCGAGTTCACGCGCCAACGTCTTGGCATCCGCAAGACCCTCAAGATACGCTCCCGTGGATGCCGCGTGCGGTGGGCCGAAATCCGGCCGCCGCGGATTGTAGAAGCGGCCCCACAGATCAGGGGGCAGCCCCGGCCACTCGTCCCACTGCTGCATCGACAACAGCCAGTCGTTGATTTCGAATGCGAAGTCGGCAAACTCGCGCCTTCCCGTCTGGCTGAACAGCGACAGACATGCTTGGGTGTGCCACGGCACAAATGCGGGGTTTCGGGCCTGGTAGTGCCGGCTGCGGCAACGGGTGAACGCCGCGGCACACTGTTTCAGCGTCGGCGCAGATCGCGTCCCTCGCCGCCTGGCTTCGGCCCAGAACAAGAGCGCTTCACCAGAATAGAAGTTCCAGTTCTCACCATCACGCTCCGCTGGAAAGAAAAACGTACGGAACCCTCGTTTCTCGTCCACGAGTGAATTCACACCCGCCGTCAGCATCTCCAATTCGGTCTGAAACTCACTGCAGGCCGGGCTCTCCAGGATGGCCAGAGCAGCGAGTGCCGCTGCGCCGAGCTTGGCCCCGGTGCGTTCGACGATGGCCCCGCGGCCTTCACCGATATTCTGGAAATAGCGTTTCAGGTTGAAGCTCAGGTTGCGCCGGGCCGCCTCGCGGATCTCGGCGCTGCGCCGAAGTTGCCCCAGCCGCGCAAGAGACAATGAAGCCAAAAAGCGACGAATGGCATTGTCCGCCGGCGAAACCGTTCCCCGGCTCGGCCAGTACTTATAGGGCAACGAGCCCTCAGGTGAGAGGTTGTTGAGCATCCATTGCCCGGTGCCTTGAGCCAAATCGGCGGCGCGATTCTCACCGGCGGATGGTGTCCGCGAGACCAGCGGCGTCCCGCGAAACATCTCCGTCGAGCCGGCCTCATCGCCGCCGGAAAGCAAAAACTGCCGGGCGGAAAAAGCGCGCAGGCCGCCGTAGTTGGCGAACTCCGCAACGCTTACGCTGCGTTGCTTCAGAAACCGATCCAACACGCGCTGGAACCTGCGGTTGGTTGCGAGCATCCACGTTGGGGCGACCCGGAAGACCTCGCCACAATAGGCGATCTCCATGCCGACAAGGCCCCGGGCTCGCTGGCAGAACACATTGGACATCCGACTCGGTTCAACCGGGCGGAAATCATGGGCAACGCAGACCTCGACAACTTCGCCGCGACGCGCATGCACCCGCCGTGGCAGGTCGCTCAGCGACACATCGTTTATCCAGCCGCGATGCTTCGCGACACCATTTCGCCGAACACAAAACCAAGTCGTCTCGTCAGAACGGGAGCCGATGTTGAACTTCGTTATTCTTTTTTCGACCATCCTGATCGCAGGCGTCTTGGGTTGTGTACGTCAGTTTGTCCAAATACGCGGTCATCGCTGAAGGAACGACGGACTCGCGGGAACGAATCTTGACAGTTTCGGAGGTGCCTTGGTAGCTTCGGGCGCCTCATGAGCACCTACCAGATCGGCGATTACCGGCAGACTTACACCGGTTTCCGTCTCACCCGGCCCGAACGCTACAACTGGGCCTTCGATGTATTCGACCGTTGGGCTGCCAATCCAAGCAAGGTGGCCATGCGTTGGGTCAGCGATGCCGGTAACGTCCGGGAGGTGACGTTCCGGGAGTTCTCCCGGACCTCGACCCGGTTTTCCAACGCTCTGGCCGGGCTTGGAGTGGAAACGGGCGAGCGGGTCTTCGTCATGCTTCCGCGGGTCGTCGAATGGTGGGAGGTGCTCCTAGGAGGGATTCGGGCGAGGGTCGTCACCGTGCCGGGCACGACCTTGCTGAGGCACAAGGACATCGTCTACCGAATCAACGCCTCCGGAGCCACGGTGGCCGTGACCGATTCGGACAACGCGGACCGGATCGAAGCGGTCCGTGCGGACTGCCCGCGGTTGAGGCATGTCATCGTCGTGGGCGGGAGCCCCGGCTGCCTCGGCTACGAGGACCTGCTGGCGAAGAGTTCCCCCAGCATGGACCATCCCCGGAACCTCTCCACCGATCCCCTCATGATCTACTTCACGTCGGGGACCACGGGACCGCCAAAGATGGTCGTGAACGACCATGCCAGCTATCCGAAAGCTCACGTCATCACCGGCAAGTTCTGGTTGGACAACCGGCCCACGGACCTCCACTGGACGCTGTCGGACACGGGATGGGCCCAGGCTGCCTGGACCTGCCTGTTCGCGCCCTGGAACATGGGGGCGGCGATCTTCATCTGGGACCACCGGGGCCGCTTCGATGCGGAGCGGACCCTCCGGATGCTCCACGAGCACCCCATAACGACCTTCTTCGCGCCTCCCACCGCCTACCGGATGCTGGTTCAGCAGGATCTGACGCGGTGGCCGGCCCGGGCCCTGCGCCATTGTCTGGGCGCCGGCGAAGCGGTCAACCCCGAGGTGATCGCCACCTGGAAGGGGGCGATGGGCCATCACATCTGGGAGGGCTACGGTCAGACCGAGACCGTGCTCTGCGTGGCAACGTTTCCGGGCATGGAATATCGGCCCGGGTCAATGGGAGTCGCCTCGCCCGGGTTCCGGATGGGCGTGGTGGACAACTCGGGGAATGAAGTCGGTCCCGGAGAAGAGGGAGAGATCGCCATCCGGGTGCGCCCCGACCGGCCGCTGGGACTGTTTTGCGGGTACTACCGGAACCCGGAGGCGACCGCAAACTGTTTCGTGGGCGACTGGTACACCACCGGAGACCGCGCCACCCGGGACGAGGACGGCTACTTCTACTTCGTCAGCCGCGCCGACGACGTCATCAACACCTCCGCCTATCGGGTCGGGCCCTTCGAGGTGGAGTCGGCGTTGCTGGAGCATGATTCGGTTGCGGAAGTCGCCGTAGTCGGGAGCCCCGACCCGTTGCGGGGAGAGATCATCAAGGCTTTCGTCGTCCTCGGCCAGTCCGCCCGGCCCTCGGAAGAACTGATCCGGGAACTGCAGGCCCACGTCCGCGGCGTCACGGCTCCCTACAAGTATCCCCGCGAGGTGGAGTTCATCAAGGAACTGCCCAAGACCATCAGCGGAAAGATCCGCCGCAACGAACTCCGGAGGCGGGAGTTGGAGAAGAAGGGCCGCTGACTCTCCTCTGATCCCCGAGCGCTGACCTCTCATGCCCTTTTCCGAAGACCACGAGTTGTTTCGCGAGTCTCTGCGACGATTCGTGCAGGAGGAGATCCTGCCTCACGTGGAGGAGTGGGAAGAGAAGGAGGGGACGCCCCGTTCGCTGTTCGAACAGATGGGGGAACTGGGTTTCCTCGGCGCCGAGTACCCGCCCGAATACGGCGGCGGCGGCGCCGACTTCTGGATGTCGGTGGTCCTGGCCGAAGAGCTGGCGCGCTGCCGCTCCGGTGGCGTGGCCTTTGGCGTCATCGTCCACACGGACATGTCCTCCCCCTGGCTGGTCCATTTCGGAACCGAGGCTCAGAAACGGCGTTATCTGCCGGACATCATCCTGGGCCGCAAGATCTGCGCCCTGGCCATCACCGAGCCGGACACCGGATCGGACATGGCGGCCCTCTCGACGCGGGCGGTCCGCGACGGCACCGACTGGGTCCTGACGGGGGCCAAGACCTTCATTACCAATGGCGTGAACGGGGACCTCTACTTCGTGGCCGCCCGCACTCGCGAGGACGGCCCGCGCCGCGAACGCCTTTCCCAGTTCCTGGTGGAACGGGACAGTCCCGGCTTCAGCGTGGGCCGGAAGCTCAAAAAGACCGGCATGCTGGCCTCGGACACGGCCGAGCTGGTCTTTGACGAGGTACGAGTGCCCGGCGAAAACCTCCTGGGCGAGGAGGGGCAGGGCTTCTCGCAGCTCGTGTCAGGCCTGCAACGGGAACGGCTCATGGCCGCGGTCTTGTGCGTTTCCGCAGCCCAGCAGGCTCTGGAGGACTGCGCCGAGTACCTGAACCAGCGCCACGCCTTCGGTCGGCCCCTTGCCCGGTTCCAGGCCCTGGCCCACCGGCTCGCCGACATGGCCACGGAGGCGGAGGCGGCCAAGCAGCTCACCTACCACGCTGCGTCTCTCTTCGCATCAGGGCAGGAGTGCACCCGCGTCGTTTCGATGGCCAAGCTCTACGCCACCGAAATGGCCAACCGCGTCGCCTACCACGCCGTGCAGATGCACGGTGGGTACGGTTACATGCGGGAGTATGCCGTGGAGCGCTTCGCCCGGGACTACCGGCTCTGGCCCATCGCCTCAGGCACCTCCGAGATCATGAGGGAAATCATCTCCCGCGACCTATTGCGGTAGGGGCGGCGACTGGAGCGGCGACATCCCTGTCGCCGAACAGGGGGGATTTGGGGGGACGGAGTCCCCACCTTACGCTTCTCTACACTTGCGGGCCGTTCGAATCTCCGGTAAACGCGAAGAATGGGGGACTACAAGTCCCCCCTCCCAGGCGGGCGATTGGAAATCGCCCCTCCAACGAAGTCCTGGACGTTCTTTCGGCTCTCCCGGTCTTCGAAGCAAGCCAAAAAGTCGGCCGAAGCCACACTCTCCCAGTGGTCGCTCCTCAGCTCCGACATCCGGTGAAGCAACGCCTTGGTCCGAGCCAGCCCCTCCGGCGGAAACGAAGCCAGCCGCTGGGCCAGCTCTTCAGCCCGGGTCACGAGTTCCGAATCCGGCACCACCTCGTTGACCAGACCCATCTGAAGCGCACGAGCCGCGTCGATCTTCTCGCAAGTCAGAAGCAACCAGCGGGCGGCGGCTCCTCCCAACAGATCGACGGTCCTCCCCAACGACCAGGGAGGCGTCCACCCCAGCTCCACCTCCGGAAGTCCGAAGATGGCAGACTCGGATGCGATCCGGAAGTCGTGGTAGAGAGTGACCTGAAGACCACCCCCCAGGGCATAGCCGTGGACCAGCGCCAACGTCGGCTGGGGTAGGGAATCGAGCAGACCGAACGCCTCCCCATAGCCCCTTTCCAGCGAGGTGGCCTCGGCGCCTGAGAGGGGCGCCAGCTCGCGCAGGTCGCTGCCGGAACAAAAGGCGCGCCCCGCCCCCCGGGTCACCACCACCCGAACCGATTCGTCGTCTCGGATCTGGTTCAGGAAATCCACGTACTTCCCGACCATCTCCTGGTCCAGAGCATTGAGCACTTGGGGCCGGTTGAGAGTCAGCCAGGCGACTCCGTCCCGGATGGAGAGTTGAACCGAATCAGCTTCCGGCACCTGACTTCTCGCCGGCTCGAGCCAGAAACCGCACCATGGATCCAAGAATGAAACGCTCGTGGGTGCCTCGGGCGATCAGATCCTGTTCGTCATGCGCCTGGAATTCGAATCCCAGCCGCTTGCCCTCCAGCTCCACCAACTCGACCCGGATCGTCACCTTCATGCCCACCGGCGTCGGAGCCAGATGCTGCATGTTCACCCGGGTTCCCACCGTGCCCTGGCCTTCCGCCAGGGTGGGCGCGGCGCAACGAATGGCACACGCTTCGATGAGCGCCACCAACGCCGGCGTGGCCAGCACCTGGACACCCGGATTCCCGAACCGGTCTGCGGTCAGATCGTCGCTGACCGTGTGCTCCGTCGTCAGGGTCCGGCCCACTTTGAGAACGTCGGTCATTTCCACCTTCTTTCTCGTACTGCTTCGGTAGTCAGTCCGGGGACCCGGTCAACTCCTGCCGGACGATGCGGGTTCCGGCCACCATGTTGCGCAGCTTATTGACCGTGATCCAACGCGGGAGCTGGAAGAAACCGCAGTCGGGGACGATCCAGAGCTTCTCGGGCGGAATATATTCCAAAGCTGCGCGAATTCGGTCCGCCACGTCCGCGGGCGTCTCCCGGTAGAAGGACTTGATGTCGATGACTCCGACGCCGATATCCCGTTCCTTGGAGAGTTCCTGGCAGATCTCCAACTCGTGCATTTCCCGGTTTGCGAACTCCAGGACGTACTCGTCGCACTTGGCCTCCAGCAGGTAGGAAATCATGGGCCCGTATTCCCGCTTGCCGCGGGGACGCGATCCCAGGTTGCCGAAGCAGATGTGGAAGGCGATCCTGGCGTCGACCCCTTCCACGCACCGGTTGTACAGGTCCAGATACTCCTGGAGTTCCCCGGGGATGATGGCAAAGGAGGGCTCGTCCAACTGGATGTAGTCGGCTCCCGCCTTGACCAGGTCCTTGAGTTCCTGGTTCACGACTTCGGCAAATTCCCAGAACAGCTCCATGCGGTCCTTGTAGAATTCCCGCACCGACGAATCCCTGAGGTGAATAGTGACGGTCAACGGACCCGGGCAGGTGGCCTTGACCGGCATGTCGGTCTGAGTCTTCAGGTACTTGAACTCGCCGACCACGCCGAGTCCCCGGGGGACCGTCACCCGTTCCCGCAGCCGGTAACGCGGCACCGAGTCGTACGCGTACAATCCCACCCTGCGCAGCGGCTCTTCCGGTTCGATGCCTTCCATCTTCTCGTAGAAGCTCTGGACGAAGTGCCAGCGCCGCATCTCCCCGTCGGAGATGACGTCCACGCCGGCCCGTTCCATATCCCGGATGGCGATGCTCACGGCGTCATCGTAGAACTCCCGTTTGTCGGTCTTGCCGTATTTTCCCGCTTCGATGGCCTCCAACGCGGTATAGAACCAGCTCGGGATGGCATGGCTGCCGATGACCGACGTGGGAAGCAGCGGAAGATTGTCTTTCATATTTCCTTAAACCTCCGTGGGGAAGCGCCAAATCGTACCACAGCGGTCACAGGCGCCCAATGGTTCGTCCCGGCCTCGCTTCTCACCCTTCCGCGTATTCTGCCGGGTGGGAAAACAGGTCGCGGAGTTCTTTCAGGAAGAGGCCGGCCGGGTATCCGTCCACGGCCCGATGATCGAAGACCAGGCAGAGATAGGCCGTCGGAACAACCTCCAGCCCGCCATCGACGGCCAACGGCCGGGGCTGAATCCGCCCAATACCCAGAATCGCCACTTGCGGTGGATTGATGATGGGGGTGAACAGGTCCACGTGGGCGCCGCCCAAATTGGTGATGGTGAAGGTGCCGTCGCTGACGTCGGCCAGATCCAGCTTTCCTTCACGCGCCCGGCCGGCCAGGGAGCGGCTTTCCCGGGCCAATTGGACCAGGTCCCTGCTGCCGGCATCTTTCAGAACCGGCACCACCAATCCCTGGTCCAAGTGAACCGCCAATCCCATGTTGATCTCGCCGTGGACCCGGACCTGGTTGTCCACGAGGGTGGCGTTGAGCAGGGGATGCCGTCCCAACGCCACGGTGACCGCCTTCGTCACCAGGTCGTTGAGGGAGATTCGCAATCCGGAGCCGGACTCCCAGCGGCAAAGATTGGACTCGCGGAATTCCACCGTCCGGCTCATGTCCACGTGCATCACTTCCGTGACCCTCGGGATCTCCCGCCAACTCTGGGAGAGGCGTTGGGCCACGCGCCCCCGGGTGCCGGTCAGGGGAATCGTCCGGGTCACTCCGAGAGTGGACTCGGCCGCTTGAGCGGCCGGGGGCGGGGATGCGGCGGCCGCAGCCGCTCGCAGAATATCGTCCTTGGTGATTCGCCCGCCGGGACCGGATCCGTCGATGTTGGCGGGATCCACGCTGTGCCGGGCAGCCAGCTTGCGGGCCACGGGAGAGATTCGCAATCGGCCGGACTTGGCGGGCCGTTTGCGCCGCGGTGAGGGACGGCGGGCCTCGGCTCCTGGCGCCTTCTCCCGAGTCGCCGGCGCTCCCTCCGGAGCCAGCAGGCGAGCCGTCTCCGCCGGATCGGCGTTCTCACCAGGTGTCAACAGGATCGCCAGCAGCGCGCCGATGGGCCGCTCCTGCCCGGCGGGGACGACGATCTTGTGAAGGACTCCATCCATGGGCGCCTCCACCTCGGTGGTCACCTTGTCGGTCTCCACCATCAGCAGGGGATCTCCCTTGGCCAGGCTGTCCCCCTCCTGTTTCATCCACTCCAGAACCGTCCCCGATTCCATCGTATGGCCCAGGCTGGGCATTCCGAATTTCACCGCCATGGATTCGTCCTTATGCGACCAGGTCCCGCGCCGCGGCGAGCAGTTTCTCGACGCTGGGCACCGCCAGCTTCTCCAATACGGGGCTGAAGGGCATGGGCACGTCGGCGGCGGCGACCCGACGGACGGGGGCGTCCAGGTAATCGAAGCATTCCTCGGCGATCCGGGAGGCCAGTTCCGCGCTCGACCCTCCCCGCCGCACCTCTTCGTCGGTGACGATGGCCCGGTTGGTCTTCTCCACCGAGGAGAAGATGGTGTCCGTGTCCAAGGGGACCAGGGTCCGGGGATCGATCACCTCCAGTTCGATGTCTTCCGCACTCAGGATCCGGGCCGCTTCCAGCGCTTTCCCCACCATGGGGCCGGAAGCCACGACCGTAATGTCATCCCCTTGGCGCTTGACGTCGGCCTGGCCGAAGGGAATCACGTATTCCGTATCCGGAACCTCCCCCTTGACCGAGTAGAGGCGTTTGTACTCGATGAACATGACCGGGTCACGGCCCCGCAGGGCCGACTTCATGAGCCCCTTGGCGTCGCGGGGAGTGGAGGGAACCGCCACCTGCAGGCCGGGCACATGCATGAACCAGGCCTCCAGGCTCTGGGAATGCTGGGCCGCGATCAGCCGGGCCGACCCGGAGGGGAGCCGCAAGATCACCGGGACGTCCGTCTGGCCTCCGAACATGTAGCGGACCTTGGCCATCTGATTGACCACTTCATCCATGGCGCAGGTGATGAAGTCGACGTACATGATCTCCGCCACCGGGCGCAGACCGCACATGGCGGCGCCGACGGCGGTGCCGACGATGGCGGCCTCGGAGATGGGGGTCTGGCGGATCCGGTCGGGGTACTTCTCGGCGATGCCCCGGGTGACGGCATAGGGTCCTCCGTGGGCGATCACGTCTTCGCCCAGGACGAAAATGCTCGAATCCCGGGCCATCTCCTCGTGCAGGGCTTCTCGAATCGCCTGGTTCATGGGTATCGAGGGCATGACGGGCTGGTCCTCCTTCTGGACGGTTTTTCTCAAGCAACCGGAGTGGAGAAGACGTCGCGGGTCAACTCCTCCGGGCCGGGGTAGGGACTCTCGTCCGCGAATCGCACCGCGTCGGCAATCTCCTCTTCCACCAATTTCCGGATCGACTCGGCCTCCTCAGCCGTCAGGATCCCCTGCTGGAGGAGATGAGATTTAAGGCCCTGGATGGGATCGTGCCGGCCGGACCAGTCGGAAATCTCCTCTTTGGTCCGATACTGCTGAGGGTCGCCGAAGTTGTGGCCGTGGAAGCGGTAGGTCTTGCACTCCAGCAAGGTGGGCCCTTCGCCCCGGCGGGCCCGGTCGACGGCCTCGCCGGCCGCCTCGTAGACGGCCAGGACGTCCATGCCGTTCACCTGAGAGCCGGGAATGCCGTATGCGGAGGACATGGAGGCCACGTCGGTTACCAGGGTGATCTCCTCCTGAGGCGTCCACTGGGCGTACTGGTTGTTCTCGCAGACGTAGACCACGGGAAGCCTCCAGACGGCCCCCAGGTTGATGTTCTCGTGAAAGGGTCCGCGATTGACGGCGCCGTCGCCGAAGAAACAGACGGCGACCTGTCCGCTCTCGCGCATCTGAGCGGCCAGGCCGGCTCCCGTAGCCAGGCCGAAACCGCCTGCCACGATGCCGTTGGCCCCCAGCATCCCCACCGCAAAATCCGCGATGTGCATGGAGCCTCCCTTGCCCTTGCAGTAGCCGGTGACGCGGCCGAACAGCTCCGCCATCATGCGCCGGACGTCGGCGCCCTTGGAGATGCAGTGACCGTGGCCCCGGTGAGTGGAGGTGATGTAGTCGGCATCGGTGAGATGGGCGCAAATTCCGACTCCCACGGCCTCCTGTCCGATGTAGGTGTGGAGCGCTCCCAGCACCTTGCCCTGACCGGACTGGTACTCCGCCTGCTCTTCGAAGAGCCGGATGCGCCACATGGCGGCGTACATGTCCAGCAGTTGTTCCGTTGTCGGTCCTTCGATTCCCATGGCGATGGTCTCTCCTTCGTTTCTCACTTCCCGGCTCCGTTCAACGAGCCAGCCAACCCCCATCTACGTAAAGGCTGTGCCCCGTGACCATGGCGGACGCGGAGCTTGCCAGATAGAGGATCGCTCCGGCCATGTCGCCAACTTGGGCCACGCGACCCAGGGGAGTGTACTCCTCGATGGCCGTCCGCATCTCGGGAATGTGCAGAATGGACGCCGCCAGCGGTGTGTCGGTGAAAGTCGGAGCGATCTCGTTGACCCGGACTCCGTGGGGGCCCCATTCCGCTGCCAGCGCCCGGGTCAGATTCACGACCGCTCCCTTGGCGGCGTGGTAGGCCGAGTTGGGATACATTCCACCTCCGCTGTGGCCCAGGATGGACGAGATGTTGACGATGCTTCCGCCGCCCCGGTCCGCCATCCGGCGACCCGCTTCGCGGCAACACAGGAAGGTGGAAGTCAGGTTCCTGGTGAGCACTTCGTTCCAGTCCGCCAGGCTCATCTCCATGGCCGGAACGTGTTTTCCGCCACCCACGCTGTTGACCAGCACATCCAGACGCCCGTACTTTTCCATAACCTGCCCGAACGCGGCGGCCACCGCCGGCTCCAGGGTCACGTCCCATTCTCGGACCGCAGCATGCCCCCCGGCACCGTCAATCTCCGCCGCGACCCGCTCCGCTGCCTTCCGGTCGCGGTCGGCCACCACGACCGAGGCTCCGGCCTGGGACAGGACATGGGAGGCGGTGCGCCCGATGCTGCCGCCGCCGCCGGTGACCACCGCCACCCGGCCGTCCAGGCAAAAGAGTTCCTCGAACGCCGGGACGGAGGCTGACGGCCGGTCGGAGGTCATGGCGAAGGCTCACCCGGAACCAGCCTCAAGTGGGCTTTGACCAGGGTCGACTCCCGATCCGCCGAGGACCCGCCAAGACCGGTCTCCACCAGGTTCTCCCCTTGGCGCAAGGCGCCGGCCGCCAATGAAAAAACCACTCGGGACGGGTCCGTCTCCGCCTCCGCCGGCAGCAACCGTCCACCAGTCTGAGGTTTCCCATTGATGCTTACGATCAATTGATCCGGGCCAGGCGAGAAACCTTCCAGGTGCAGCGTGAGTTCGGCGCTCTCGACCCGGCCTTCCTGCTCAAGACGCGGGACGTCGTCCCCGATCACGATGGGAACCCGGGACCGTCCGTTCGGCCCCAGGGGAGCGGGTAGAACGCCGGCGCTGGAGATGAATGCATAGGGAAACCAGACCTCCTCGGCGGCCGAGTAGATCTTTTCCTTGCCTTGCAACGACTCGGGGTCGTCGATGCCGCCCAGACTGGCGTAGACCCGTTTCCGGAGCGCCCGCCATCGGGCCTCGTCGTGGATCTGCTCCCAGGGAGCCGTCAGATTCCAGAAATAGAGCCCGTCGGCGCCGGCGGCGTACCACTTGGTCGCCAGGGCCCGGGTCATCTCGATTCCCTTACCGTCCATCAGTTGACCGGGGTTGTTGATGCAGGGGTAGAGCGGCACACCGTGGGCATGGGCGGCGTTGGCCATCTTCGCCACGGGAAGAGAGAAATGGGCGTAGCCGCCTCCCAGGAACAGCATGTCCACCAGCCCCTCCCGCATCCAGGCCTCCAGATCCAGGCCGATGCCGAGAGACAACTCCAGATCGTCCGGAGTTCGTACCGCCAGCAGCAGGGGCCGTCCGCGCTCATTGCCGATCTCGTCCATGCGCTCGCGAATTCTCCGGATGAAGGAGGTCATGAGGGAGATCTGTTCCGGGGTGATGGTCCCGCCTTCGAAGATGCTCTTGAAGAGGACGGGATGCCGGATGAAGTCCAACTCGACGCCGTCCAGGTCGTAACGGAGACAGACCTCCTCGATGATCTCGAACTTGCGGTCGCGGACCACCTGGTGGGTGAAGTCCAGTGCCGTGGAATAAAGGTTGGCCACCCGGGAGCCCGGAAAGGCGGGTTCGGCGATGGCTGTCTGCAGGCCGCGGGCGCTCACCAGGAATTCTCGATGGTCAAGTTTCCAGCGGGAGAGGTGGCCCTCGACGAAGCTGTCGTGAACGTCATTCATTCGCACCGAGGCGAAAGCCTCCATTCCATGTTCATGGGCGAAGTCGGTGACGATCTTCAGGGGGCAGGTGCCGGCGTTGACCAGGGTCTTGAGGTTGGCCGCGTACTGGTTCATGTAGTCGGGCCGGTCCAACTGTTGAGCGTCGCCGTAGATGGGTTGGATCCGGCTGTCGTACGAGGGAGCATCTCCTGCCAGGATCGACCAGCTGATGGTGGTCACGGGAGTTCCCGGCAGGGCTTCGAGCCGGGGCGCCAGGAAGCCTTCGACCGTGGAGGCTCCAGGGTGCATGAGGACGGCCGAGTCGCCGTTGAAGATTATGCGGCGCTTTCGCCCCTCCGTTTCTCCGTCCTGAGCCGGGTCGACGGCACAGGCGGCGAGGAAGCCGGCCAGCACGAAGGGAATGATCATGGCTCGGCCGGTGAGCCTGGAGGCGCGAAACCAGTTCTGGCAGGCGAGAGTTTTCCTGGTCATGGAGTCGTGAAAGGATCATAACCCACAGGCGAGGAAGGGGGAAATTGAAATGGAGCGGCAGCGTCGTCGCCGACCGGGCTGAGTCAGTGCTTTGGGATAGTAAGATCGAGCTCGGGGAAAAACTCTTCCAAGAAATCATCCGCCGACCGCTGCCGTTGGACTTGAACATCCTGAAGGCACTAATAGGTTAGATTACGGTCTAGACTTATAAATGTGGCTCTCCTACACGACAGTGCAGCAAACCTCTGAATAGTTGGGAGAATACCCACAAGGGGCAGAAAGAGGCTCTCAATGCCCCCTGCTAGCTTAGTTCTCATCCGGAAAGTCCGGTTTTGGAGAATTGTATAGGGCGAGGGATGGTGTAGGAACTGCAAAAGCAGGCTCAATTTGACGCCGGGAGCACGAGTGTTCGCTCAGTTGAGGGCCAATTCTGGATTTTGAAGACACGGGTCCCTGAAGGAAGTCGTCGGGGGGATTGAATAGTGCTCCTACAACAGCAGGCGAGCCAGAACCAACAAGTTGAAGCTGGTGATCGAGAGATACACGTACTGCTGAAAGTGGGGCCAGCCCTTCCAGGTGCAGCGTCCGACTCCGAAGACTCGCTTGAGCCACGAGATGCAACCTTCGATACCGGCCCGGAATCGTCGCAGTTGCCGGTAGACCCAACTGGAGCGCACCATCTCAGGGACCTTCAGTCCGCGTTTCTTGGCAAAAGCAACGTCTTGGATCCCCTGCTCCTTGGCCCAGTCCAGATTGGAGCGGCTGGCAAAACAGCCGTCGCAACTGACCTGTCGAGGCCAACGGCCGTACAGATCATGCTGGCGCCGGAGCCAGGGCTGGAACTGAGCGGCATCGTTGGGGTTCCCCCGCACGACCTCACCATCCAGCATCAGGCCGGAGGCGCCTCCGGTCAGAAACAGCTTGTGCCCAAAGACCGTTTCCCGGCGCTTCTTTTTGATGATGTCGGTGTGCTCCTCAAACAGGGAGAGGACTTTCTCATCGGCCGGAACCTTCTCCCCCCGCAGGACCCGACGCTCGGTCTGAGCGATGATCTTGGCCGTCAAGTCCAAGTAATGGCGTAACTTTCCCGCAATGACCTGACTCGGAAGGTCCGTCCACAGGTCCGCTTGCCGCAGGGCCATCGTGGCGTAATGAGCCGTCTTGCGAGCGACCTTCAGCATATCCCGGTACGCTCGCCGGCGCCGCGCGCCCCGGTGGTTTCGGATGTTCATACAGCGACGCTTGGCCCGGAGCCGGTGATCATGGAAGACGATCTTTTGACGCCGGGCCAGCCGGCGAAGGGTTCGAGTGAGGACCCGAATCGCGTCGGACAGCAACTGGGAATCGGTCGGATAGGGGATGTCGCTTTCCACCGCGGTGGCATCGGCTCGAATCTTGCGGCCCCGTTGCAGTTTCTGGCGGTCGGCCCAACCGACCAAGAGCCGGTCGATCCGTCCCCAGGTGGAGGCCTGGATGCGGCTGATGTTCTCCTGCAGACAGGAAGCGCTGGGGGACCAGTGCCAGGACAAGCGGGCGAAGCGACGAAAACTTTGGGAGTCGCTCAAGAGAAACGCCAACTTAGCATAGGACAGCTGATGCCAGTTCTTGAGGATGGCCGAGCGCAGGACCTGCTCCGCGGAGAGACCGGGAGTCCCCTGGCCGGAACTGCCGGTGTCACACAGATCGTGTAAAACCAGTTCCAGGATCGAAGGGTTGTCGTCCAAAATCTTGGAAACGGTCCTCAGTTCTTGGGCGAGTCGGTGATCGGGCCAGAGGCCGGAAAGCGGGCGCTGGCGTTGCCGTTTTCGACGCATGTTTCAAGCCCTCGGTTTTGCGTAAGTCTTTTATTGTCTATTGTTTGACACCGACAGACTAACAAATGACTATGACAAAACCGGGGCTTGCAAATGCCATTTAACTCCCTATTTCCCAATTACTTACGCGTTTCCGGCTGAGAACTAGATGACTATGAAGTACGTCTGTACAGGCCACGTTCATCCTGAGCGAGCTGACGTGTCTTTTAGCCGGGTCGAAATGAATCTTGCAGGAGGTGGGACTGCGGTCGCCAGTAGCGACTCGTCCCAGATCACTGTTGTGTTAAACGATGCTCGCTCGGTCGACGGCTGGATTTCTGCATGCATTGTCGCTACGGACATAGCAAAAATAGTCGTGGGTGCGCTGGGATTTTCGCTTGGTACGGGTTATTCGGTGGAGATCCTTCAGGTCACTGAACATGATGGCACGCCTCACGTCTTTGGGGTTAGGCCTAACAGGAATGGTCAGACACTCAGAGTAGAGCCTCAGGTCGCTGCCTTCAACCGGGCAATTCGGCTGTCTGGAGAAGACGTGTTTTTCCGGTTGGCACTCCGCGACTACCTGCGAGCAATCACTCAGGTAACTGACTGCGCGGCATATTGCTATCGGGCTATCGAAGGAATCAAATCCGCACTTGTGCTAAGAACAGGGATTGATAGCTGGGACGCAATGCATTCGACACTTGGAACTGAGCGGACAGTGATTACGAGTACCGTGAAGCAATACGCGGACCCAATACGCCACGGCAATTGGAAGGGAATGAAACCAACTACGGGCACGGATCGCTGGAGGATGCTTTGCCTTACGCGGGATATTCTAATCCAGTACATGGACTATACGGTCCCCGCCCCCTAGCAGTTTTGAGGATTCCCCTAGTCAAGAAATAACGCAGCACCCAGCACCTCAATTCCGCCCGCCCCGCCGCCGGGGCGGACCTAGGGAACCACAAAGGGTAGGGAGCCGGATAGAGTTCGCCGATCCTGCGGCCTCCGCACAGGGAGGTTAGCCGTCACTCGGGGGCCTATACCGTCATCTTAGTCCCTTTGTTTCCGGCCATCAGGGACCGTCTACGGCGATCTAATTTTCGCGGATCAGGCTGAAATCCGCCGGGCAGGCTCGAAGCGGCTGGATTCGGCGGATCCCCACTCACTCCACCGGCGGAAAAATACGACCGTTGACATATTGGTATTTCTTGACGATTTCACCCTTGAGATTTGGTGGGTCATTCAATTCAGCGGAGTAAAGGGACGTGAATGTGAAACGCAGCTCGATGAAATTACCGCGAACCCTGTCACGATTGATCGGTGCCTTGTTCACGAACCTTTTCTTTTCTTTCGTAGGGTGTAGCTCAAGGTCCTGAATCATTATCCCGGAGACGACTTGATTGTCTGTAGTGACAACATACCAACTAGCTTTGAAAGGAATTTCGTTTTCGGCCCCTATTTCCAGTAGGATTTCCCCCGTTCTCTAAGAGTTACCGAGCCTCACATCGACCACTGGGGACGTGGCCTTTCTTTGCGCTTCAGCCCTCTTGTTCAAATCCTCAGCCCTGGAGTCGATCCGCGCTTTTGCAAATTGGCCACCGGCGGCGACAAGAAAGCCGAGCAGGATGAAAAGGTAAGGTGCAACCTTGGATAGCTTTGCCAGGCACTCCGTGTCATTCCAACAATCAATCACCACCCATTCTCCTTCGCTGCTGTAGTCCGTAATTTCCTTCCTTAAGTGTCCGCCGCGGAATTTTCCCGGCTTCCCGAAAAACTAAACTCCTGATAAGCCTATGGACAAAGATCTCAGGAGAAACAAGTGTAGAGCATAGATCTCCCGAGACCCTCTCTGTCTCGTGGTGCCGCATCGGGGTCCGTCACCTTAGTCCTCCGCACCCTCTGAACCCGGCCCGATTCGCGGGCTGGGTTCGGAGGAAAAGCGGGCTGGGATCGCCCGCCGGTGTCAATGAAGATTTGGGAGTCGTGGGTGCCCTCGTCTCAGGCCGCCAACTCGCCGGGCCGCTCGGACGCTCCAGTAAGGCCACCGCAGCGCCATAAGGCGGACGCCGCCGATGGCGATCCGGACCTGTCTGAACTCGTCCCACCACGCTTCCCGTCTGGGCATCTGGCAAGCGCCAAAAAAACGGAGCAACCCGAATGGAATTCGCCGATTCTGCCGCCTCCGCACAGGCAACCTGGGGGATGCCCAGGAGCCTAACAGGGGAGGTGCTCGTCGGGGAGAGTCTCGATATTGATGATCCAGTTAGGGAGCACCGTTTCGTGAAAAACCATGCCACAATCGACTTTGAGAGTGCCACAGTCGAAATCTCCGTGCGCCAGTGTATAGCTCCAAGCCTGGAGGAACTCAGCGACAAGACAAGGAACTTTTCCTCTTGCAAGACATTTCTCGACAGTCAAGTAACGATTGACTTTATCCAGAGCGACATCTCCGGGAACAGCGACTTGGATGATTCTTGCCTTACCATCATTCCTAAGGAGTTCCATTCCGTCATCGCCGAGGAGCGTGTACGCTACATGACGGTCAAAATCCGACCCGTAGGTCAAGTATTGATTGAAGCCGTGACGCAGTCCGTAACGAGAGAGCGTCAGATGAACCTGCCCCTCTCGATACCCGGATTTGTGTCCCATTCCTTGGTCGAGCATGGCCAAGTCAAGCTCCTCTTCCTTCCATTGCGGATGGCCAGAAAGCGCTCTGCAAAGGCGCTTTCGGCGAGCCGGTGCCTCCAGCGGCAGCAGGCCCAGGGACCGAATCGATTCCACCTCCGAATCGGTCAAACGAGATCCATGAAAACCCGCGACCATCGTCCCCCGAATCCACTCAAGCGTTCCTTGGACGATCCTCTGCCGGCTTGTGCAGCAAAAGAGCAAGCGTAGCGCGTCTTCGACATACTTGGGCTTGCCCGCGAGAAGTCTTTCCCGAACCGGATCCGATAAGAGCGGTCCGACTGCTTGGGTGAGGAGTGGAACCCAGACACGATTATTGTCGAAATCCACCAGGGGCCTTCGCCGTTTCTCTCCCATTGTGGCCATTGTCGGGTCCTTCCTCGTCAACGACGCTCCGGAGGCAGAGGCCGTTGCCTGTTATCCTCGGTATCCTGATAATGTGTGTCGTGACAATGTGGTAATGCTGCAACGACAACAATTTAGCAGCAATTTCCTGTAAACTCGAAGGCGTCGACGAGGCCGCCGGTTGTCGTAGCAACCGACGACCTCTCAGCTAACTCGTCCTTGAAAGAGGAAGAGCCAGCCTAGAGATATTCTAACCAAGTTCAGGGTCGGTATCGCTCTGGTGTCAATGGCCAAAAAAATGTCAGGGGCGTGGCCATTGAAAATGTCAGAGTTTTCGTTCTGGCCCATGTAGCGAACGGAACGACCGATGCGTGCCAGAACAAAGTCCTGCGCCCCTCATGACACGGTTTCCCTGGCGGCGAGGGGTTCCCGACGTCTTCGACCGACTGCGGGAATTGATCCGGTGCGGTAGCCTCACCGAGTTTATGCGCAAGGTGGGTATCTTCGACGACGGCGGAGCGATGCGCCAGCGGCTGCGGACCCAGATGGACCGACTCTTCAGGGCCTCAGTGTCGCTTGTCTCTGAGGGGGAGGTAATCCCGGTAAGAATGAATTCCTTTGTCGCCGACCTGCCTATGGAGAGGACAGGAGAATATGCAACCTGCGACTTCCGAACGTCCATCAGGGCGGGCGGGACTAACAGTCCACTCCTAGCCCACCTTGTAGATGACGAAGTCCCCATAGCCCGTGATGATCCTCGTGTACCCGGAGAGTTCCTGGTCCAGGTCCGCATCACCCGTATCCACCAGCAGCGGGCGGCCTCCCAGAGAGACAAGCTTCTCCTTGGTGGCAATGATCAGGATATTTTTCCGGCCCACCTTCCGGATGATCTCCGGACTGATCTGCTGATTGCCTCGGCCCAGGATATGGCCCTGGCCTCCGATGGCCGTCACCACGACCTTGGCCCTGTGTCCGTCGATCAGATTCAGGAGTTGACGCGCCGTGACATCGTTGGCCAGCAGCTTCCTGTCCCGGACCACATCCACCCCCAGCAGCGTGTTTTGCAGACCCAGCTCCTGGAGGATGCCCCGAGTGGTCGTTCCCGGTCCCACGGCGAAGATACAGTCCGGATCCTCCATGGCTCGAAGAACCTCCGCGCAGATTCCCTGGAGGGCTTCCGCCTCGTGGACGACGCCTCCCGCCTTCACGTTCTGGACGAACCGGTTCTCTTCCGGAACCCGCAGGTACCCGTAGAGCTTGGCCCGGACCACCCCGGCCCGGAAGGCCTCCTCGTCGATGTCCATGACCTCGGAGGAACGCATTCGCAGCAGGCGGCGTTGCAGCCAGAGGACCACCAGTTCGCCTGCGCCGCGTGGTGTGACCGCGTAAACGGCCGAGTGGATCTTGACGCCCGCCGGAACGCCCAAGACCGGCACCTCCTCGCCGACGGCGTGGTAGAGGTCGCGGGCCGTTCCGTCCCCTCCGGCGAAGAGGATCAGGTCCGCTCCGGCGGCCGCCATCTCGCGGGCCGCCCGTCGGGTGTCTTCGGGAGTCGTGTGATCGCCGTCGGTGCGTCCGACGACGGATGCCGGAAGACGCGCCAGCGCGCAGGAATGCTCGCCCATCCGGTCGGGATAGGTGAGGACTCGGGCTTTGTCTTGGAACTCGGAGACGGCCTTCAGCGCCTGGGCCATCCGTCCCGGGGCCTCGGGCCTGGCCCCCAGCTCGCGGGCGCGGCGCAGGATCTCGACCCCGTCGCTCCCCTTGAGCCCCACCCGGCCGCCCATGCCGGCGACAGGGTTGACGATGACGCCGAGAGTGCGCCGAGGCATTACTCGGAACTTTTGGCCGCTTGTTTCTTCAGGTACTGGCGCCAGGTCACGGCGATCCGCTCGGGCTCGTCGATGCTGGGCGCCGGCACTTTGTGAATGGCCGAATTATGCGGTGCGCTCTTGACCAGTTCCGGATTCTCGTAGGCTTCCTTCGAGATCTGGCGCAGCACGGCCACGTACTCGTCGATGTCGTCCTTGGAATAGGACTCGCACGGCTCCAGCGTGAAGGGCTCGGGGACGATCCAGGGGTGGTGGCTGGGCCAGTAGTGCTGAATCCCGTAGTCTGCGATTCTCCGGTTGATGTCGTCCGTTCCCACTCCGGTGTCCCGGTTCAGCTTGTCCCAACTGTAGCGAACCTGCTCCAGGCGCCGTTTTCCTTCCGAGTACCAGATGACGACCCCCGGGACCTCGCTCAGCTTCTTCAGCATGTAGTTGTTGTTGAGCACGGAGCACTCGGCCACTTCCCGCAAGCCGTCGGCGCCGAGCTGCATCACCCAGGCGTAGGCCTTGAGGACACCCTGGGCGTTGCCCAGAAAGGAACGGACCCGGCCGATGCTCTCCGGATCGCCCTGGTAGTCCAGGGAGTAGCGTTCGCCGTCGAACTCGACCCGGGGCAGGGGAAGATACGGTTTCAACTCGTCGACCACTCCGACGGCGCCGATGGCGGGTCCCATGCAGGCGTGGGGCATGGAGAAGGTCTTGTGGACGTTGAAGTGGCAGAGATCGAACCCGGCCTCTTTCGCACGAGTCACCCCCAGCAATCCGTTGGCGTTGGCCTGATCATAGGCGCAGAGCGCGCCTACGCCGTGGGCGATGTCGACGAATTCCCTGATCTGGGGGTTGTAGAGACCCGTGTCCTCCGGATTGGTGATGAAGATGCCTGCGGTTCGTTCGGAGACGGCCGCCTTCATGGCGTCCACGTGCGGGTAGCCGGTCTCGTCCGGCATCAGGGTGACGACCTTGTAGCCGGCGGTGGCGCCGGTGGCCGCGTCGCAGGGGTGGGAAAACATGGTGGTGATCACCTCGTCCCGCCGGTGATCGCCTCGGGAGGCGTGGTAGGCGCGCACCATGGAGGCGTTGGTGAAGACCCCCTGGGCGCCGCCCCCGGGCTGGAAACTGAACCGGTCCAGGCCCGAGATCTCTTTCAGAAACTGCTCGAACTGGTAGTAGACGTGGAGGATTCCCTGGATCGTGCTCTCGTCCTGCAGGGGATGGATCTCGGCCATGCCCGGGTTTCGGCCGGCCACGTGCTCCTGGATCTTGGGACTGTACTTCATGGTACAGGTCCCCTGGCTGATGTCGATGTTGACGTCGGTTCCCAACGTCTCCTGAGAGAGGCGCATGTAGTGGCGGTTCACCCGCATCTGGCTGATTTCCGGCAGAGCCGGCGGGCTCTTCCGTCTCAGGTTCTCCGGAATCCGGGAGATCCCGTCTCCCACCGCTTCCCGGATGCCGGGCTCGGCCTCGGGAACCAGGATTCCCCGTTCCCCGGGCACGTGCATTTCGCAGATGATCTCCTCGTCCCATCGAGCCTGATGGTATTTCCTGAGCAACGTCTCACGGTCTCTGCCCATGGTCCCGATCTCCTTTCCGGGTCCGGTTGTCTCCGGTCCGGGTTCTGTCTCAGCTGCAACACTCGCCCAGGGCCTGGACCAGCTTGTGGATGTCGTCCTGGGTGATTCTTTCGGTCACGCAATAGAGGGCGCTCTGGCCCAACTCGGGAAATTCTCCGGAGAGATCCTTCCCTCCGAAGATCTTGCGGTCCATGAGCGCGGAATTGATCTCAGCGACGCTCCTACCCGTCCCGTCGAAGTTCACGACGAACTCCTTGAAGAAAGGAGTGTCCGAATTGACCTTTACGCCCGATATCCGGGAAATCTGCTGCGCCGCGTACTGGGACTTCTGGAGAATGGTCCGGCCGATCTCCTCCATTCCCCGGGGACCCATCAACGCCAGATAGACACCGGCCGTGATGGCCCAGAGTCCCGTCGTAGTACCCGTGTACTCCTTTCCCTGTTCCCGGGAACCGTAGGAGGTCCGGTCGAAGAGCACTTCTCCGAAGCCCCACTCCCCCTCGCGGACGGTCTCGGTGAGGCCGAACATGAGGTCCTTGAACTCGGCCACGTAGCGCATGTCGCCGTGGGTGGCGATGAAGCCGCCCTGTCCGCCGCCGCACTGGATATGCATGCCCAGAGGCTGGAAGTCTCCGCAGGCGAAGGTCCCGCCATAGTGGGCGGGTGGCGCCAGGACTCCGAGGGAGATGGGATCAATGTAGACGACGAACTCCGCCCCGGCATTGCGGGCGATCTCCCCGATCTCCTCGGCCTGGGTCTCGATGGTCCCCAGGTACCCGGGATTCTCGATGAGCACCGCCGCTGTGCTGGACGAGACACGGGATCGCAATTGATCCAGGTCCATAAGGCCTGTGGTGGGATCGAAATCGACGGTTCGGATGGAAACTTGAGGATCGCCGATGCCTCCCAGGTAGTTCCGGACCACTGCCATCAGATCCGGACTCGCGGACCGGGAAACCAGGACCTCGCTCCTGCCGGTGGTCCGGGAGGCCATCCTCAGTGACGTGGCCGCAGCCGCCGGACCGTCGTAGAGCGGACAGCTGAGGACGTCCATGTCCAGCAGCTCCCCCATGAGGCTGGCGTACTCGAAAAGGGCCTGCCATTTGCCATGATCGGCATAGGGCTCGCCCACGTATGCGGTCACGAACTCGCCGCGGCTGCTGATCTCATCGCAAACGGCCGGGACATGGTGCTGGGCACAGCCCGCACCGAGAAAACTCAGATGGTCGTCACAGTTGCGGTTCCGGTCCAGGATCTCCTCCAAGTGCCGTTTCAGGGAGTACTCGTCCAGAATCGGCTCCGGGAGATCCATCTTCCGCTTCAGGATCAGGTCGTCGGGAATCTCCTCGTAGAGATCCATGATGTCCCGGGCGCCCACCTCCTTGAGCATCTGGGCCTTGATTTCGGGGACCGAATTGGGGATGTAGGGGTAGACGATCTGCTTTTGACTCACGTTGCTCCTCCGTCGGCTCGACTCGGCGCCTTGGGGCAAGATTTCCCGGCACCGATCGCGCTCAGTCTACTACGACCCAGCCCGGAAAATACAAGCAGCGGGAGCGGCGGTTTCCAACCGCCGAACTCCGGAGCAACATACTGCAAGAAGGGAACAAGCGATTGGAAATCGCCCCTCCAAGGCAGCGGTTCCGTTCCGGGCCTTGCTTCGTTCCGCTTTGATGCGATCCGGACGGTTTCGTACACTGAGGGCATGAGCAAGGAAGCCTCCCCGGATCATCCCGTTCACGAACTCATTTCGACGCGCTGGAGTCCGTACGCGTTCTCCAGGCGGCCGATTCCGCGCGATGACCTCAGTTCCATCTTTGAGGCGGCGCGCTGGGCAGCCTCCTCATTCAACGAACAGCCGTGGCGCTACATCGTTGCGAGTCGTGATCGGAAGGACGATTTTGAGAAGGTCCTGAGTTGCTTGCTCAAGGGAAACCAAGCTTGGGCGGGAGAAGCCCCAACGCTCGCACTGGGATGCATCAGGACCACTTTCTCCCACAACGGCAAGCCTAACCGCGTTGCCCAGCACGATCTGGGACTTGCGTCTGCGACCCTCACCTTTGAGGCAACGAGCCGGGGAGTCTATGTGCACCAGATGGCCGGGATCCTGCCCGGCAAGGCAAGGGAAGTCTTTGCTGTCCCGGACGAATTCGAGGTCGTGACCGCGCTCGCGTTGGGCTACCGGGCCGACCCCGGGGCTCGGGCCCCGGAACTGCAGGCACGAGACGAGAACCCGCGCAAACGCCGGCCGCTCGATGAGTTCGTGTTCGGCGCCGAGTGGGGAAACCCGGGGCTGGGGTCGTAGCCCCACGGCCGGGAATCGAAATAGGCACGCCGGCGACTTGCCGGGTGCGACCGCTACTCCTCAATTCGATAGAGATGCGTCGTTGTGCGCACGAAGAGCGCTCCGTCGGAAACCGCCGGAGAGGCCATGAACCCGTCGTCCAGCTTGTTTCTGGCCAGGATTTCCAAAGTATTTCCCGGCCGGATGATGGTGGCGACGCCGTCCTCGTTGAAGAAGTGAATCCGGCCGCTGGCGTAAAGGACCGAGGAGGAGTGGAGACCCCCGATTCGTTCCTTCCAGATCTCCTGTCCGCTCTCGAAGTCGATACAACTCGCGATCCCGTCGTTGCTCACCATGTAGACCTGTCCCCCGACCAGAACCGGAGAAGAGCGCTTGGGAGCGCCTCGGGCATATCTCCAGGCAACGTGGGATTCGGTCACGTCGCCCCGGCCCCCGAGGCGGACCGCCCAGAATTGGGCCGCGCCCCCGATGTGCCCCGTAGCAATCCCGACCTGCCCGTCGGAATAGAGGGTCCGGGGGGCCGAGGAGTGGCCCACGTGACGAATCTGCCAGATCTCGCGTCCGGTGCGGGGATCGTATCCGTAGGCCCCCTTGGCGCCGGGGCTGATGAGCTGCCGCTCTCCCTTGAAATCGACCACGAGCGGTGTGTTGTAGGCCTTCCGGAAGTCCCCGGACGCGCGGGGCCGGCCGTCCTCCTCCAGGTCGCCGTAGTCAACCGAGCGGAAGGTCACCCACCGGTTGGCGCCGGTCGTCTTGTCCAGAGACGCCACGTACTGGACGTCGGCGCCGTCCATATGCAGGAAAAGGAGGTCCTCCCAGAGCAGAGGCGAAGACGCCGGGCCACGCCAATGGTCGCAGGGGAGATCCCGTCGTTGCCAGAGGACCTCGAAGGTCCCGGTGTCCAGACAGGCGGTTCCATAGCTCCCGAAATGGACATAGACCCGGCCTTCCTCGATGGTGGGCGAGGGACTGGCATAGGTGTTGTCGGGGTTGCTCAGGGGACGAGGTTGGGCGACATTGAAGAGCTTTCGATCCAGCAGGATGCGCCCGCTGTCCCGGTCGACGCAGAGCACGGACAGGACCTTGCCGTCCTCCGTAGCGGTGGTGAGCCAGACCTGTTTCCCCCAGATCACGGGCGAGGACCAGCCCAGCCCGTGAATAGGCGTCTTCCATCGGATGTTGAGCGTTTCACTCCAGCGCAGGGGCAGGCTCGCCACCTCGGATACACCGTCCCGGCGAGGGCCCCGGTAGTCGGGCCAGTTGCCGAACAGGGAAATACTGGAAAAGCACGCGGCCAGGAGCAGAATCGGTAATTTTTTCATACTCTCCTTCGCCTCCTTGACCGGAACACCGCCGCCGGTCGATTTGTCAATCATACGCGGACCGAGGGAACGGGCGATTGGAAATCGCCTCTCCGGGTGGGCGACTGGAAATTGGCCCTCCGAACGGGCGATTGGAAATCGCCTCTCCGCTACTCCTGGATCCGGTAGAGGTGCGTCGTGGTGCGCAGGAAGAGCGCTCCGCCGGCGACCGCCGGCGAGGCCATAAAGCCGTCGTCCAGCTTGTTTCGGGCCAGGATTTCCGGCGGGGACCCCGGTTGGACGACGGTGGTGACACCGTCCTCGTCGAAGAAGTAGAGCCGGCCGCCGGCGTAAAGGACCGAGGCAGAGTGCTGACCGCCGATCCGGCTCTTCCAGATCTCACGTCCGCTCTTGAAGTCGAGGCAGGTGGCGATCCCGTCATTGCTCATCATGTAGACCCGCCCTCCGACCAGAACCGGGGAGGAGTGCTTCGGAGACCCGCGGGCGTACTTCCACGCGACATGGGTACCGGTTACGTTCCCCCGGCCGCCGAGACGGACCGCCCAGAGTTGGGCCGTGCCGCCGATGTATCCCGTGCCGATCCCGACCTGCCCGTCGGCGTAGAGGGTCCGCGGCGCCGAGGAGTGCCCCCCGTGGCGAATCTGCCAGATCTCCCGTCCGGTGTGCGGATCGTACCCATAGGCTCCCTTGGCGCTGGGGCTGATGAGTTGCGGTTCTCCCTGGAAATCGACCACCAGAGGCGTGTTGTACGCCTTCCGGTAGTCCCCGGACGCACGGGGTCGGCCGTCTTCCTCCAGGTCGCCATAGTCAACCGAGCGAAACGTCACCCACCGATTGGCGCCGGTCGTCTTGTCCAGAGCCACCACGTACTGAACGTCGGCGCCGTCCATATGCAGGAAGAGGAGATCCTTCCAAAGCACGGGAGAAGAGGCCGGGCCACGCCAGTGGTCGCAGGGGAGGTCCCGGCGTTGCCAGAGGACCTGGAAGGTGCCGGTGTCCAGACACGCGGTCCCGTAGCTCCCGAAATGGACATACACCCGACCCTCCTCGATGGTCGGGGAGGGACTGGCATAGGTGTTGATGGGGTTGCTCAGGGGACGGGGCTTGGCGACGTCGAAGATCTTACGGTCCAGCAGGACGCGCCCGCTGTCCCGGTCGATGCAGAGCACCGACAGAACCTTGCCGTCCTCCGTGGCGGTGGTGAGCCAGACCTGTTTCCCCCAAATTACCGGAGAGGACCAGGCACGGCCGTGAATGGGCGTCTTCCATCGAACGTTGAGGGTTTCACTCCAGCGCAGGGGCAGGTTTACGGCCTCGGATACGCCGTCCCGGCGGGGGCCCCGGTAATCGGGCCAGTTGCCAAACAGGCAGACGCTGGAAAAGTATGCGGCCAGGAGCAGGATCGGAGTCTTATTCATTTCTCCTTTGCCTTCATGACCGGAACGACGGCCCCGGCCGGATCCTCAATCGGACGCGGACCAGTCGGGTGCCGGACCCCAGCCTTCCGGCCAATCGACAGCGGCCAGATCTGCGGTGAGCGGATGCCACAGATCGATCTTCTGCCTCATGACACCCAGGTTGTTGGGCATGTCGAATTTGCTGGGAAGTGGCTCCACCCGGCCTGGAACCCCCTTGACGAAGCTTTTCCTGGGAACGTCGCGGTGCACTACGGCTCCCGCCGCGATGAAGCTGCCCTCCCCGATGGTGATCCCGGGAAGAATGGTGCAACCGCCGCCGATGACCACTTCGTCTTCGATGGTTGCGCCGCAGGGCGTGGGCATCACGTCGTAACGGCAGGGCTCCCGATCGTTCAGGAAAACGACCCCCGGTCCCACGAAAACATGGTCGCCGAACCAGGTCCGGGTGGGGATGTAGGTGTGGGCCATGATCCGCACTCCTTCGCCCATGCGAACGATTCCTTCCACCACCGAGTGGTTGAAGATGGTGCAGTAGTTCCCGATTTCGACCTTGGCCCGGATGACCGCGTAGAGACCGGTCTGGAAATAGTCGCCGATTCGCGTGTCGCCGTAGATGACGGTCCCTTGCCGCAGGATTCCTTGGCGGCCGACCCGGGCCGGACCGCAGTCCCGGTGATAGCGGAAACCGACCGTGACGTCGGGCTCGATGAAGGTGCCTTCACCGATGACGGCGTTCTCGAGCCGGGTTTCCCCGCCCGTGAGTTGGAGGTGGGTCTGACCGTCCTTCATGAGCCTTCGTCCCCCCAAGCGGAATTTTCCAATCGTGCCGGCACCGAACATTCTGTCCTTCTCGGTTGAAGGACGCAATGCAACGGGAAGGCATGGCCAGGGTTCCCGGGAAGCTGTTCCCAAACATGCACCATCGGATCAATGCCGCTTCCGCACCGGAAGAGCCGTCCTGGCCTCGTGGTCGTGAATCATCTGCCCGTGAGTGACGGTCTTCGCAAGGTAGCTTTCGGTGTCGAAGTCCAAAAAACGGTCCGGCGAAAATTCGGAAGCATCGATGCTGGTGTGTCCATCCACCATGTATTCCGCCAGGAGGAACCCGGCGACGGGATGGTAGCCGAATCCGCCGGAGTTGAAAGTGACGGCCAGGTAGAGTCCCGGCAGCGCGTCCACCGGGCCGATATTGGGCAGAAAGTCCAGGGCATAGCTCACCAGACCCACGCGATGGTAGTCGATCTCGACCCCTTTGATCAGGGGGAGCCGGTCCCGAACCGCCTCTTGGATGAAGGGCAGGGAACGGGGATCGGGGACGAGTTCCGTGAGCCGGAAGTCGGGCCCGGGCCGCTCGATCTGCACCGCCTCGTGGGCGCCGGTTCCCAGCAGAACCCGATCATCCTCAGTGGGACGGTAGTAGACGCCTTTGGAATCGTCGTTGGTGGCCGGAAGCCGGGGCGGATGGCCCAGGGGCATGGTGACCCAGCGTTCGTGAACGAAGTTGCGCACCGCCAGCGGCTGGCCCGCCTCGGCCATCAGCGAATTGGCCCAGGCATTCACGGTGCAAACCACCGAGTCCGCCCGCAGTACTCCTGATTCCCGGGTCCGAACGCCCGTGACCCGTCCGCCTTCCACCAGGAAGTCCTCCACCGTCAAACCTTCCCGAATTTCCACGCCCATGTCCCGGACCTTGGCGCTGAGAGCGGGAAGATAGCGGTCCGGCTCGCTGTAACCGCCGCGCAGATCCAGCACGCCGTACTCCTCTTCGCCGATCCGCAGGTCGGGAAATCGCTCCTCGATTTCCTGCCGCCGCAGCACCAGGAATCGAGCTCCCGCACGCCGGTGCATGGGATGGAGCCGTCGGGCCTGCTCGAATTGCTCGGCGTCCAGGAGATTCAAGCATCCCACCTGGTGAAATTCGTAGTTGTCCAGGATCTTGTCGAAACGCTCGAAGATGTCGAAGGTGACGCCCCGCGCCCGGCTGGCCCCCTCGGTGGCCATCATCATGGTGTTGATGGCCCCGGACCGGCTGCTGGAACCGTCGCCCACCCGCCCCTTGTCCAGGAGCAGGATCTTTTGAACACCCTTGTCGGCCAAATGGAACGCGGTGCTCAATCCGGCGATCCCGGCGCCGACAATGATCACCGACTGTGACGTGTTCGCCATGTTTGATCCTCCATTCGCAGGGTATGTTACGCTGAATCCATGTCACAATTCTCACCTCCGAAACCATTGAAGCCCCATCCCGGGATCCGGATCGAGAAGATTCCGGTCCGGGGCGCCGCCGGGCTCATCTTCGCCCTGGGAATCATGTTCATTTTCTGGGTGGGGGTTCCGACAATTCGCGGTTTCGTGATTCTGGGAGCCGTGGGTGGCTTGGCGGCGTTTTTAGCACTCCGTTGGTGGCGCAAACAGGACCAGGGCTTGACGAACCAACAGCGGCACTTCCCAGGGACCACGAGTCCTGTTTCCGGGACGGATCAGGCCCGGCGATCGGCGCAATTTCCGACACAGGACTGAACGCGGCTTTTTCCTTGACTTGCATTCCGAGTTGCAGCTACTGTGGGGCGTAAGCGGAAACTGGGCGCCGCATTGATCTGGTTTTCCTTTCCAGCAGTCCGAGGAGTGAGTGAGAAAAGGCTTGGCGGGGTTCGTATTCCTTTTCCTCGTCACTTCAAATTCTACGATCCCCGCCACTGATATTCCGGCCGACGCGCTCAAACGGTTCCCGGGCAAGGAGTGGGAGACCAGGCGGCCTTCGGATTTGGGCTTCGATGAGGAAGCCCTGCGGAGGATCCTGCCTCGAGTGGGGATCGGGGGGACCATCGTCCGCCATGGATACGTGGTGGCCACCTGGGGCAACCAGAGGACGGCCGTCCAGACCGCCTCCATGGGAAAGACGTTCAACGCGACCTGCCTGGGCCTGGCCGTCGACGCCGGCCTGGTCGAGTTGGACGACTTGGTCCGGAAGACCTGGACGGGCGAGGGAGAGCTGTCCCATCCCTACAAATACCTCAACGAAGGCCATCACCGAAAAATCACCTGGAGGCATTTCGCCAACATGGTGTCGGGCTTTCCCGACATCGACCTGAGCCGGTCCGACGGAGAGATGGGAGATTCCACCTACAACTACGCTCACCGAGCGCCGGGGGGCGAGTACATCTACAGCGACGGCGGGATGTGGCGGTTCGCCCAGGCCTTGACGGCGCTTTGGGGCAAGGACCTCAAAGACGTCCTGGACGAGAAGATCTTCCGGCATCTCCAAGTGCCCGCCAAGCGTTGGGACTGGATGCCCGCCAGGGTGATCCAGGAAAACCTCATGTATCCCTTCTGGCCGGGTTACGGCCGGTATCTGGACCCGCCCTGGGAGATCGGCGGTCACGCTGTGCGGGCCGGTCCGGGCTGGGTGGTCATCAATTCCGCCGACGCCGCCCGATTCGGATATCTCTTCCTGCGCAACGGGCGCTGGGGGGACCAGCAACTGATCAGCGAGGAATGGGTGCAACAGACCCGGAAGCCGCAGAGCCGCCGGCATGGACCCCACGGAGGCGAGGATTACAGCCTGAACTGGTGGTTGCCGGGACAGGGCGTCCAGGAAGCCCGTGGGGGAAACATCAACTGGCAAGCCGTCTCCCGGATTTCGGTGGTCCCCGAGTACGACCTGGTCGTAGCCACCATCCGGACCAACTACGTGGCTCGGAAAGTCGTGGGATCCACCTATTTCGGATCCCAGTACCAGGGGGACCGGGACTGGGTCTTCAGACTCTTGAAGACCATTGTGAAATAAGAGTGTACGTGAGTATTACGAACCAATAGGGAATGAATTGACCGGAGGAGCGAGACCGATGCGAAGAATCCGAATTGCAGTCTTTTTCTTGGGTGTTGCCCTGCTGGCCGCGCCCCTGTCGGCCCAGATCACCTCGGGAGGCATCAGCGGCCGGGTCACGGACGAGACGGGAGGGATCATCCCGGGCGTCGAAGTCCTGCTGACCAACGTGGGGACAGCCCAGACCTGGGGCGCCGTCACTGGCGACACGGGAGCCTACAAGTTCGTGTTTCTGCAGCCGGGCGACTATTCCGTTCGGGCGGAGCTGGCGGGATTTCAACCGGTGCTGCGTCGAGACATCGTGGTCCGGGTCAATGAAACCGTCGCCGTCGACATCACGCTTTCACCGAGTGAGATCCAGGAAGTTGTCGAGGTCCTGGGGACTCCTCCCGCGTTGCAGACCGAGTCGGGTGAGATCGGAGACGTGGTCGATCATGACACCATCGTCAACCTGCCCTTGAACGGACGGAATTTCATCCAATTGGTGGAGCTGCAGCCGGGCGCCGTCTCGACCCACAAGCTCCCCGGCGGGGGAATCAGTTTCCACAGCAGCATTTTCGGGGGTAACTTCTCGGTGCATGGAGCTCCGGCCGAAGGCACGGTCTTCCTGCTGGACGGAATCGACATGAAGGATGCGGTCGATACCCGCGTCGGATTCCGCATGACCGTCGACGCCATCCAGGAGTTCAAGTTCCAGGCAGGGAACTACTCGGCGGCGTTCGGCCGGGCCTCCGGGGGAGTGGTCAATATTGCCTCCCGCGCCGGCGTCAACGACTACCACGGTTCGGCCTGGGGGTTTTTCCGGAACGACGCCTTTGACGCGCGTACCTTCTTCGCCGCGGAGAAGGAGCCCTTCTCGCAGCAGAACGTCGGGGCCGCCATCGGCGGACCGATCGTGGAAGACCAGACCTTCTTCTTCGTCACCTACGAGGCGATCCGGTCGGACAAGGAAGTGACGCGCGCCGTCAGCGTGCCCACGGATCTGCACCGGCGGGGAGACTTCAGCGAAGGCAACCCCATCTTCAATCCCTTCGATCTCGACCCCGACACCGGTCAGCGACTGCCTTTTCCGAACAAGATAATTCCCGAGAGCATGTGGCATCCGGTCTCGGTCAAGGCCTTCCAGCGGTTGTTTCCCACGGCGAATCGCCCCGGTATCGTCAGCAATCTCGTGGACTCCTCCAACCAGCAGGTCCTCAGCGACCAGTTGAACATTCGAATCGATCAGAGGATCGGAGAAGAAGACACCATCTTCGGCCGCTATACGCTGGTCCGGTACGATCGTCTCTGGCCCTTTGTCTTCGCTTCACTCCCCAATTTCACGACCGTCTGGAAATCCCCGGCTCAGAATGCCGTATTGGGCCACACCCACACCTTCGGTGCCAACGCGGTCAACGACCTCAGAGTCGGCTTCAACCGGCACACCCAGGTTCTGGAGGACTCGGAACAGGAGGTTGCCGTCAACGAGGAACTGGGCATCAAGGGACTGAGCCCCCGTTTTCTCGGCAACCCCAATATCAACATCTCCGGTCTGGGGGGAACCGGAGCCATCGCCAATGCGCCCAACAATCGCTCCGACAACCAGTTCGCGGTGCGGGAGAACTTCTCCTACATCACCGGCAACCACAATATTTCCACGGGCGCCTCGGTCGACTGGTACCAGATGAACGGCGGGCATGCCCTGTTTGCCCACGGACTGTTTTCGTTCAATGGAATCTTCACGTCGCAGTTGACCGAAACCGGCACCCAGCCGGGGACGGGGAACCCGGTGGCGGACTACATCCTGGGCGTTCCCAACCGGACCTCGCGGTGTTGCACGGTCAATGACGGGTTCCGCAACTTTCGCAAGAAGGACGTCGGCATTTACATCAACGACGACTGGAAGGTGTCGCCTGATCTGACCTTGAACCTGGGGGTTCGTTACGAGCTGTTCCAACCCCCCTATGAAAAACACGGGCGTTACGCGCAACCGGATTATTCACGAGCGCCCGAGCTGGTTCTGGCGCACGCCGGGGAAGACATCCCCCGGGGAGTCTACAAGGCGGACAAGAACAATTTCGCACCCCGGCTGGGGTTTGCTTACCGGATCAACGACCAGACCGTTCTGCGCGGCGGCTACGGGTTGTTCTACATGTCCCCCAACATGGTCTTCTCGTTCTTCGCGGCCATGTCGCCTCCCTACGTCAGCCCGGAGACCTTCATCTCGGACACGAGGACGCCCCAGTTGTCCTTTAGCGCCCCCTTTCCCGGGGTGGGACTTCCCAGCTTGAATTTCTACTCCAACGATCCCGGATGGACGGACCCCTACAACCAAGTCTGGAATCTGACCCTGCAGCGGCAGATCGGGAACACCGCCATTTCCGCCTCCTACATCGGCAACAAGGGATCCAACCTCCTCACCGTCTTCAATACCAACTCCCCGCTGAGACCGGGGCCGGGGTCCGTTGCCTCGCGCCGCATCATCCCGTCCATCGTGAACGACACCCGCACCGACAACCAGGGCCGGTCGGCCTACCATGGGTTGGAGTTGAGGGCGGAGCAGCGATTCTCCGGGGGCCTGGGCTTCCTCGCCTCCTACGTTTGGTCCAGGTGCATGGATACCGGGAGCGTCCAGGTCAACGGGGACGGTTCTCCCCGGGGGACACGGGATCCGCGCAACTTCGACGAGGACTGGGGACCCTGTCAATACGACGTTCCGCACCGCTTCGCGGCGAACTGGGTCTATCAGCTTCCCTTCGGCCAGGGAGTGGGGGGACTCGGCGGGATGTTGCTCAGGAACTGGCGGATTCAGGGAATCGTCACCCTGGAAGGCGGCCAACCGTTCCATATCGGACTGCCCTACGACAACAGCAACACCGGACTCGGGACGGACGTTCCGGATCGCGTGTCGAATCAGGACCCCAATTCCGGGCCCAAGACCGTGCAGCAGTTCTTCAACGTCAAGGCCTTTCAGAATCCGGCGCCGTTCACCTATGGGAATCTGGGCCGCAACGTGACCCGGGGTCCCGGGTTCGTCAACGTGGACTTCGGGCTGCATCGCCGGTTCCCCATCACCGAAGACCATGTGCTCGAGTTTCGAGGGGAGATTTTCAACGCCCTCAACCGGGCCAATTTCCTGCAGCCGG
Source organism: Acidobacteriota bacterium (assembly GCA_965231825.1). Classification (GTDB taxonomy): domain Bacteria; phylum Acidobacteriota; class UBA6911; order RPQK01; family JAJDTT01; genus JAJDTT01. The sequence continues at coordinate 3,713,667 of OZ246889.1, forward strand.
CCAATACCTTCGGCACGCCTGCCTTCGGTGTCATCGGGGGTGCGTTCGAGGCGAGGGAAATCCAGTTCTCGCTGAAGTACACCTTCTAGCCGGGAACCGAAAACAACGCAGGGGGGAAACGGCAGTAACTCCATTTGTTCTGCCGAGACTCCCCCTGCCCCATTGAGTCAGGATCCTAAAGAGAAACATGTCCATCCAGGCAACCGGCCGACTCGCTTTGCCGCTGCTCGCCCTCGCCGTCTTGTTTACCGGCAGCGGTTCCGGCCCGGCGTCGGCGCGCCCGGCTCCCGGGCCTGAGGAGGTCACGCTGGATCTCGGATCGGGGGTTCATCTCGAACTGATTCGGATCCCACCCGGTGAGTTCATGATGGGGGAGACCGACTGGTCCCGGGCCTTGATTGGTCTGTTCGCTCCCCACGATCTGCGGGCCCGCCAGGTGACCATCACCAAAGCCTTCTACCTGGGAAAATACGAGGTCACCGTCGAGCAGTTCCGCCGCTTCGTGGAGGACAACGGCTACGAGACGGACGCCGAGACCGGCCGCAGGTCCTGGAGGGAACTGGGGAAAGGCTGCTACACCACGAGCGGTGGGAGCTGGGCACCGAAGTCCGACGCCTCTTGGCGGAATCCCGGCTTCCCCCAAGGATCCGACCATCCCGTGACCTGCATAAGTTGGTTCGATGCCGCGGAGTTCTGCCGCTGGATGAGCGCCAAAACGGAACGAACGGTCCGTCTGCCGACCGAAGGCGAGTTGGAATATGGCCAGCGAGCGTTGACCGTCACCCGCTATTACTGGGGCAAGAGACCCGCCGATTACGTTCGGGACCCTCGCCTCCCCATCGGATACTGGGCCAACGTGGCCGACGCTGCGAGGGGAGACAATGCTGACGCCGATCTCTTCTTAACCGGGACCGAAATGCGCAGCCTGACCCCGGAGGGGAGGGACGATGGGTACGGCCATACGGCTCCCGTCGGGAAATACTACCCCAACCCACGAGGTCTCTACGACGCCATCGGCAACGTCTGGGAATACACGCTGGACTGGGCGGGTGAAGACCCGGCTCGAACCGATCCACGGGGATCGGACACAGAAGGAGTCCGGAGCATGCGGGGAGGGAGCTGGCTCAATAGTCCGGACGCCTATCGGCCTTCCTACCGGCCGGAAATCGAGCCTGGCGGCCGGACCAGCACCCGGGGAATGCGTGTCCTGGTGGAAGAGTGATCTCTTCGGATCGATCTCTGCCGCGCTCCCGGTTCCTGTTTCCTGTATTGCTCCATCGCCGATCGTCGCTTCTTCCTCAAGAACCGAGGACCTCGTCTCCTTACCTCCCAAACCGCTCCGGGTCTTCCGGCAGCGGCTGGCGGGAAATGGAATCGACTGATCCAAGGAGGTCCCATGTCTCCGCCTGAGTACCGAGTGCGACTGGACCGCCGGGTCCGGGTCCCCATGAGGGACGGGGTGGAGTTGGCGGCCGTCGTCGTTCGCCCTCGCGCCGAGGGGCGGTTCCCGGCCATCATGTCCTACAACCCCTATAGGTGGCTGAGGCAGGTCAAGGACACCAGTTCGGACACGACGTACAACCACCGCTGGGACGGACCGCCCTACTTCGCTCAACGCGGCTATGCCGTCATCTACTTCGACGTCCGCGGCACGGGAAATTCCGGCGGAACCACGCAGGACGTCTATTCCGACGAGGAACGCCTGGATGCCTTCGACATGGTGGAGTGGATCGCCGCCCAACCCTGGTGCAGCGGCAACGTCGGGATGTGGGGCATGTCCTACGGCGGCGTCGTTCAGTGGCAGGTGGGTGTGCAGAATCCACCCGCTCTGAAGACCCTGGTGATCGGATCCTCCAACGATGACGTCTACCTGGACTGGACGAATCCGGGCGGCAGCATTCGTCCCTACATGTTCGACAGCTTCGCGCCCATGATGACCGCCTTCAATATGGCTCCCCCGGACGCGGATATCGTCGGACCCCGCTGGGCCGAACTATGGGAGGAGCGGCTGGAGAAGAACGTTCCCTGGGGAATCGGCTTCATCTCGAACCTGCTCCAGGGTTCTTATTGGCGGGATCGCTCCCTGCAGCCGGACTACAGCCGGATAAAGGTTCCCGTCATGTTCTGGTGCGGCTGGGCCGATCCCTATCCCACCCCCATCCTCAGGGCCTTCTCCAAGCTCGACGTCCCCAAGAAGATTCTGCTGGGCCCCTGGGGGCACTACTGGCCCGAGGAAGCTTTGCCGGGCCCCCGGATCGACTTCAGGCACGAGATGCTCAAGTGGTTCGATCAGTGGCTCAAGGGTGAGGACACCGGCGTCATGAAAGAGCCCGCCGTGACCCTCTTCGTACGCCGGTACAAGCGGCCGGTGGCTCATATGTATCTGGAGGACGCCGGTTTCTGGAGGCACGAAGACGAGTGGCCGCCGGCTCGGAACCTCGATACTCCGTTCTACTTTCGCCCCGGCGGAGAGTTGAGCCGCAGGACTGCCACCGGTGAGAGTGCACCCGACGCCTACTCCTACAATCCGGCCGTTGGAATCAACGCGGGTATCTACTGGGGTGGGGGGATCATGCCCTGGGCCATGCCGGTGGACCAGCGGCTCGACGAAGCCTGGTCGTTGACCTACACGACCCCTCCTTTGGAAGAAGACCTGGAGGTCACGGGGAATCCCAAGGCGGTGCTCCATGTGTCTTCCTCCGCCGATACGGCCTACTTTCATGTGAACGTCACCGACGTGGCGCCGGACGGCACGTCGAAATGGTTGACGGACGGCGGCCTGCTCGCCACCCACCGCAATTCCCATTCCCGGCCGGAACCGATGGAGCCCGGCAAGATCTACGAGCTGGAAATCGATCTGAAGTACCTGGCCTACCTGTTCGAAAAAGGCCACCGCATCCGGGTGAGCGTTGCCGGCGCCGATTTTCAGAACGCCTGGCCCACGGCCAAGCCTGCCGTCAACTGTGTCCACCTCGACCGGCGGTACCCTTCTCACGTCGTTTTACCGGTAACTCCAGCTCAGCGTCCACGGCTGTGCGCGCCGGACCTGAAGCCCTCTCCTCGGCCTCCCGCGAAGATGGAGGACATCAGCCAGAGCACCCGGCACGAGATCAAACACGATCTGGTCAACGAAACGGTGACAGCCACTCTGGAGAGAATCTCGGAGACGGGCCCGGCCCCCGGACTGGCGCATTCCACCTATACGGTTTCGCAACGCAATCCCGCGGAAACGGTACTCAAGGCCCGTTACGTCTACGAAGTCCCCCCTGCAGGGTCCCGAATGACCGTGGAAGCCAATGAATCTCTGGCCAGCGATCCGGAGTCGTTTCATTTTCTGAGCCAAGTGGAGGTGACGGTCGACGGCAAGCCCCACTTCCAAAAGAGTTGGAGGGTCAGCGTGCCCCGCAAGCTGAACTGAGCACGACCGGGCCTGAAGCATCCGGACTGCGAAGGAGAGTCATCATGTGGATCCTATTGTTCCTGGTCATGACCCTGCCCGCCCCCCTGCTGGCGGAGTCCCACGGTCTGTCGGAACCGGTCTACGAGGGGAAGGTCAAGATCGTCTACCCCCGCGTCACCATGCGGGATGGGGTGGAGCTGGCGACCAAGATCACGATGCCGGACGCCGAGGGCCGGTTTCCCGCCGTCATGATGTACCACCCCTACCGAGGGGTTACGGAACCCAAGCCGGACTATCGGGATGAAAGGCCCATGCTGGTTCCGTATCTGGCGGAACGGGGCTATGCCATCGTCCAGTACGACGTCCGCGGCACGGGAAACTCCGGTGGCTGGAGCAAGGACATCTACTCCGACGACGAGAGGCGGGACGGCTACGAGATGGTGGAGTGGATCGCGCGTCAGCCCTGGTCCAACGGAAACGTGGGCATGACCGGCATTTCCTACGGCGGCGTGGTGCAGTGGCAGGTGGCGGTCCAGAATCCGCCCAGCCTCAAGACCATCATCGTGCGCTCGGCCAACGACAGCGTCTATACCGAGTGGACCTACCCCGGCGGCTCTCTTCGTCCCTACATGTTCGATACCTATTCGCCCCTCATGACGGCGTACAACTTCGCGCCGCCCGATCCCGAAATCGTCGGTGAGAAGTGGAGCGACATCTGGAATACGCGCCTGGAGAACAACCAGCCCTGGGGAATCGGATACATCTCGCATCAACAGGAGGGTCCGTATTGGCAGGACCGCTCCCTGTCTGCGGACTACACCCGGGTCAAATGCCCGGTATTCGTCATCGCCGGCTGGGCGGACGTCTATCCGACGGCCCTGCTGCGAGCCTTCTCCAAGCTGGAAGTCAAACACAAAAAGGCCCTGGTGGGGCCCTGGAGGCACATCTGGGCCGAGAACGAGAAGGCGGTGCCCGGGCCTCGAATCGACGGCCGGCCCATCATGTTGAAGTGGTTCGACTATTGGCTCAAGGGGATCGACAACGGGGTCCTGGACGAGCCTCCGGTGACGGTCTTTGTGCGGGAATACGATCCTCCCTCTCCCGTCATGCCCATCGAGGAGCCGGGCTTCTGGCGCTCCGAGCTCGAATGGCCCATTGCGCGAGAGCAGTCCACCAGGATGTACTTCCATCCGGACGGGAAGCTGAGCCGGACGCCTCCCAAGGGTGCGGATGAGGAAGGAGACCATCTCAAATACAAGCCCACTGTGGGGGTCACCTCGGGTATCCACTGGGGGGGCGGTATTCTCCCCTGGGGCAATCCCATCGACCAAGGGGCCGACGAAGCCTACTCATTGACCTACACCACGGACCCGTTGGAGAAGCCGCTGGAAGTCTCGGGCACGCCGCGCGCAATGCTGCACGTCTCCTCCACGGCCGAGGTCGCCTATTTCCGGGTGAAGCTGATCGACGTGGCGCCGGACGGAACCTCCAAGCTGGTCCGCTACGGTGGCCTGAACGCCGCCCATCGGAAGTCTCATTTCGATCCCGAACCGCTGCGGCCGGGAGAGGTGCACGAGGTGCCGGTGGAGGTGAAGGTGATGACCTACGTGTTCGCCCCCGGGCATCGGGTTCGGGTGGCCATTGCTAACGCGGACATCCAGAACGCCTGGCCCACGGCCCTGCCGGCAGAGAACACCGTCTACCGGAACAGCCGTTACCCGTCCCATATCGTCCTTCCGGTGATCCCGGAACAGAATCCCAAGCTGCCCGAGCCCGATTTTGTCACCCTGCCCAACGCCGATCCGAAGGTGGCGCTCGATCAGGAACGGCCGCTGCAATACTCCATTACGCAGGACCTGGTCGCCGAAACCACCACGGTCCGCCTGGGCAAGGAGAGAAAAGGCAAGCGGGGCGACGGCGAGCAGTCCATGAAGCTGCTCTCCAGCTTCACCGTGTCCGAAAAGAATCCGGCGAATGCCGCGCTGAAGGCAGAGGCCACGCTGTCGATCACCCGTCCGGAATCGGAGGTCAAGATCGAGGCGCACGAGCTGACCTCCAGCAACAAGGCGGCGTTCCGTCACCTGGTGGAGATCGAGATCACGGTCAACGGGAGGAGGCACTTCAACCGGAGCTGGTCGGTCACCATTCCGCGAAGATTGAATTAGCGTGCCGCGGATCGTGTGTTCCGCAGCCAGAGGGAGAGGTGTTCCATGTCTTTTTGCCCCAGGATTCCCATCTCAGCCGGACCCATTGTCCTCCAGATTATGACCGTCATTACGGCCACCGGACTGGCGTCGAATACCTGGTTCGTGCGCAACGATCCCTCTTGGGTGGACAAGCTCTCGCAACCCCGATACGAGATCCTCTTCGAGCACGATGTCAAGGTTCGCATGCGGGACGGCGTCCGGCTGTCGGCCAACATCTGGCGGCCCAAGGCGGAAGGGAAGTTCCCGGTCATTTTCGTCTACATGCCTTATGACAACACCCGGAAGTCGGAGTTCTTCCAGGGCGACATCATCGGCCACGCCCAATACTTCGTTCCCCGCGGTTACGTGTTCGCCTGCATCGACGTGAGGGGACGGTACGATTCCGAAGGGGAGTCCTACCTCTATTGGGATCCGAAGTGGCGGGAAGGGAAGTTCGACGGACAGGATGTCTACGACTGCCAGACCTGGTTGGGCGAACAGCCTTGGTCAACGGGAAAAATCGGGATGTGCGGCGGCTCCTACCTGGGATTCGTGCAGTGGATGGGCGCCACCGAGGCGAACCCTTATCTCACGGCTCTGATCCCCTACGTCACTCCCGACGACCACTGGGACAACGTCTACCCCAACGGAGCGTTCCAACTCTCCAACAGCCTCAACCTGCTGGCATTGCTGGGAAACCTGACGGCCAACAACAACGACGGCCTTCGGAATGACTTCCTGGACTGGGACAAGTTGTACCGCTACCTGCCCCTTCGGACCATGGACCAGGCCATGTTCGGGCAGACCGACATCCTGTGGCAGGACCTGGTGGATCACCCGGACAACGACCATTACTGGCGGTTCAGCGTGGGCGATCGTCCCCGGGCCGGAGAGATGAGCGCCGGACAGTACCACAAGGTCCAGGTGCCGACTCTCAACATCACCGGGTGGTACGACCAGGTTTCCCAGGCCACCATCAACGGTTTTCTGGGAATGGTTCAGTACGGCCCCGAGGAGATCCGCGACCGGCACCGTCTGCTCGTCGGTCCCTGGAGGCACGGCGTGGGGCCCCGGGAGGTCGGGGACCTCGACTACGGCCCCGAGGCGGACGTGGACTTTCGCCCCATCGAGCTTCGCTGGTACGACTACTGGCTCAAGGGCATCGACAACGGGATCATGGACGAGCCGCCGGTCGACATCTTCGTGATGGGGGACAACAAGTGGCGCGTCGAGCACGAATGGCCCCTCAGCCGCGCCCGGGCCACGAAGTACTACCTGCACAGCGGCGGGCAGGCCAACAGCCGGTTCGGCGACGGTAATCTGAGCACCCGACCTCCGTCCCAAGAACCGGCCGACGTCTTCGTCTACGATCCGGACGATCCGGTTCCGACCTACGGCGGCAACGTGAGCATGTACCCCTCCACCGGCGGGCCCCGCGACCAGAGGGCCATCCAGCGGCGGGACGACGTGCTCGTCTACACCGGTGAGGTCCTGGAAAAAGATGTCGAGGTGACAGGACGGGTCCTCACCATGCTCCATGCCGCTTCCAGCGCGACCGATACCGACTTCACCGCCAAGCTGGTGGACGTCCACCCCAACGGCTATGCTCAGTTGCTGGCGGAGGGGATCATCCGGGCCCGCTACCGGGACTCGTTCAAGAAGCAGACCCTGCTGGAACCGGGCAAGGTTTACGAATACACCATCGACCTGTGGTCCGTCAGCCACGTCTTCAAGCGCGGGCACCGGATTCAACTGGAGATCTCGAGCAGCAACTTCCCGAAGTACGACCGCAATCCCAACACCGGGCACAAGTTCGGTGAAGACGCGGAGTTGAGGAAGGCGACCCAGACGGTCCATCACGAAGCCGGCTATCCGTCGCACATCGTGCTTCCGGTGATTCCCTGAGAAATCGATTCGCAGAGTGGATATATTCTCCCTGAAGAGGAGGTCGGAGAGATGCAGAAAACAGCGGACGCAGTGGTGATCGGCGGGGGAATCAGTGGCGCAAGCGTGGCTCATTTCCTGGCCCGGAAGGGATTCGGCAAGATCGTCCTCCTGGAAAAGGGCCGTTTGGCTGGTGTGAGCACCGGCGGATCAGCCGCCGTGGTCCGGACCTATTACTCCAACCCGATCACGGTGCAACTGGCATGGCGGGCCGTGCAGATGTTCGAGAACGACCGGGAGGCGCTGGGTGGAGATTCCGGGTTTCGGCAGATCGGCTTTCTGCTGCTGCTGGATGAGGGTTGGAAGACGGCCGGTGACCAGATATTGGAAATGGAGAGCACCCACGGAGTCGAGGTCCGGGAGCTCTCACGCGAAGACATCCGGGAACTGGCGCCGCCGCTGAATCTGGAAGGGGTCGTGCGAGCCATCTTCGAGCCCCGCTCCGGCTGCGCCGACCCGATCCGAACGACCGAAAGCCTGGTGAACGGCGCCGGGCAGTGGGGTCTGACGGCGCACGTGGGAGTGGCGGCGACCGGCATCACGCTCGACGGCGGCCGCGTCCGCTCCGTGGAGACGGAGCAGGGAAGCATCGAGACCCCCGTGGTCGTGAACGCGGCCGGGCCCTGGGGTCGGCGGGTGGGACTCTGGGCCGGACTCAACTACTCCGTCCGATGGAGCCGGGAGACGGACCTGATCGTGACCCAACCCGGCGATTTCGGCCCGCTTCCCGTCATTTCCGACCCTCCGCAGAGGGCCTACTACAAGCCTCACGCGGACAATACGATGCTGGCCGGACTCGGCTACCCCAAAGAGGTGGAGCCGTTGGACATCGATTCCTACAACGAAGAACTGGACGCGGACCAGCGAGGGCGGATCGAAGCGTGCCTGTTCCGGCGGATTCCCGTTCTGCGGGAGATGGAATATCACCACGGATACGCGTCCATCTATACGATCATGGACGACTGGCATCCGGTCGTGGGACCGGAGCCCCACATTGAGGGTTACTACGCCTTCTTCGGCGGCAGCGGACACGGTTTCAAGATCGGGCCCCCGCTGGGGGAGGCGCTGGCGGACGTCATCGCGGGTGAGGAACCGGACATCGACATTCGCCAGTTCCGGCCGTCCCGCTTCCTGGAAGGGGAGATTTTCTCCTCGGCCTGGGGAGGCGGCAACCGAGGTTGAGAGGAACGAAATCTCCAAGGGGGAGCGATGGAACCCGCTGAGACCGAGTCCCGGGTAGAGCAGGGAGAATCCTATCGGTACGACAGCCGGGAACTCGACCTGATGGACCGGGTCGAACTGCCGCGCATGAACCCCTGGTTGAGCTTGGCGCTGCTGGTTCTGGCCGGCTTCGCCTACGTCTGGATCTGGGGCGTGATCCTGCGAGGATAAGCGATGGAAGAGTTCCAGCCCTCCTGGTGGCTGATCGCAACTTACCTCCTCCTGATGTTCGGGATCGGCATCTGGGCGGCGCGGACCAGGGTCGGCCGGATGGAGGACATGGCCGTCGCCGGCCGCAGCTCCGGGCCCTGGTTGATCGCCTTCTCGGTGGCCGCAACCTGGATCAACGGGACGACCCTGATCGGAATCTCGGGCGTCGCCAAAGACTTCGGATTGAGCGCCTACTGGACGGGCGGCTCCTTCGTGCTGGCCACCATCTGGATGTCCTACTACGTGGTACCGCGCCTACGGGCCACCCGGATCATCACCGTTCCTCAGCTCTTCGAACGCTTCTACGGCCCCCGGCATCGCCTTGTGTCCTTGGCCCTCATCATCCTCCGCGATCTCGGCGCCACCGCGGGAGTCATGGGGTCCCTGGCCGTCGTCACCTCCAGCATTCTGGACATCACGCTCCTGCAGTCTCTGGCACTCGTCGGAGCCTTGACCTTGGTCTACGTGTTCCTGGGCGGGATGTGGGCCATCCTGGTGACCGATGCCATCCAGTTCTTCATCGTTTCCATAGGATCCGTAGCGCTCGTGGTGTTCGGCTTCCTGGGCTCCGGAGGGTTCTCCGTCCTGCAATCCATCGAGGACCCCGAATTTCTCGGCAGCTTCGGCACCGGCGGCCCCAGCCAGGTCATGGCCTGGGTCATCATCGGGATTTCCATCACCTTCGGCTACCAGAGCGTGATTCAGCGAGGGTTGGCGGCCTCCAGCACGGCGGCTGCCCACAAGGGATTCCTCTACGGCGGCATTATTTCCACGATCTGGTACATGGTTCCGCCGCTGATCGGCGTCCTGGGGCGAGCACTGTACGGAGCGGACATCTCCGGTGATGACGTGTTTCTCAGAATGACCTTCGGCGTGGCCGGGGGGCAACTGGGCAGCATTATCATCGTGGGGATTCTGGCCGCCAGCATGTCCACTCTCGATTCCACCATCAACACCATCGCCTCCAACTTCACGATTGACATCTACAACCGCTTCCTGAACCCGAATGCGAGTCCCAGGAACCAGCTCTGGCTCTATCGTCTGAACGTCATTCTGGTCGGCGTGCTGGCCGCCGCCATCTACTACGTCTTCCCCTTGATGATCGAGCTGTTCTGGCTGGGCGGACGGATCATGGGGGCTTCGGTGGCACCCGTAGTGGCGGCGATGGTCCTGTTTCCCAGAGTCCGGCGGGCCCCCAAGACGGTGCTCGGCTCCATGCTGGCGGGCGCCAGCGTGATCATCCTCTACCAGATCCTGGGCAGCGTCCAGGAAGTGGGTACCATCGTGGTCGTCTGGACCATCGATCCCATTCTGATCGGGGTGCCGTTCACCGTTTCCCTCCTGGCCATCGGCACCTGGTGGGAGACGCAACGTCATAGTTCCTAAATCTCGAATTCGTGTGAAAATCGACGAAGAATATCCCGTAAGGGCGCCCCTTGTGGGCGCCCTCTTCGACCCGAAGCGGAACAACACGGACCCAGGCGAAGAGCTCGTGCCTGGAATCAGCCTCACAAGCAACGGAGTTCACAGTTGACCGCCAAGCTCAAATTCCTCGTTTTTGCGACGGCGTGGTGGTTGATGACGCCTGGAGCGTCGGCGGCGGCGCAGCAGGCTCCTGGCGGCAATCCCGGCCCCATGCTCCACACCGAAATGCGGGTGGTCGCCGAGTCGCCCGATCCGGGGAGGGTGTTCGTTTACGAACCGGCACTGGTGAAGCTTCCCAGCGGCAGTCTGATGGTGACCTTTGAGCACACGCTGATCGACGCAAACGCAAAGCTACCTCAACGCTTTCGCCTGTCCGTCAGTAAGGACGATGGCCGTACCTGGCGCCAGCTTCCTCCGCTCGATCTGCACTCCGCGCAGCCGTTCCTGCATAAAGGCAAGTTGTATCTTCTTGGAAACTTGGCCATCCGCCAAAACATCGTGATCCTGCGCTCCAACAACGAAGGACGTTCCTGGAGAGGACCGGTCACGTTGTTCGAGGGAAGCTACTGGAACGCGCCCACCGGGGTCTTGATCAAGGACCGGCGTCTCTACCGGTCCTTCAACCTGCACGAGAACGCCGACGGCACGCCGAATCTGCGGAATTACCAGGGGTGCGTGGTCATTGCTGGGGACCTCTCACGGGATCTGCTGGATCCGGATGCCTGGAGAATCTCCAACCGGCTGGACTACCCGGGAACCCCGTCGCTCTTGACCCGTGCGCCGGCTGCCGGACGACGCCCGGACCACTGGCTCGAATCCAATCTGGTGGAGGTGAAGGGTGAGATTCGAGGATTCCATCGGCTTCGCGTTCCCGGCGGGGCCGCTCCAGGCCTGACGCATCAATCCACCGCCGGACTGGCGGCGGTCACCGGCCTCACGGACGACGGGACGACCTTGGGACACACCTTCGGGCAGTTCTTTCCGATACCTGGGGCGCAGAACAAGTTTCACATCATCCGCGACGAACCTTCCGGGTTGTATTGGATGGCGGGCAACATCCCCATCGATTCGCTGGGAGGCCCCCCGGGCGGGGACGATCGGCGGATCCTGATCCTCATGTACAGTGTCGACGCCCACAACTGGTTCCAGGCCGGCTGCGTGGCCATGAGCAAGAACCCTCGCGAAGCTTACAACTACGCGTCGCTGCTGCCGGACGGGGATGACCTGCTGCTGGCAGTGCGGACGGCGCTGGGAGGCCGGCATTCACAGGCCAAGAGCACGCACATCACGTTTCACCGTGTGCGCGCTTTCCGCTCGCTCGCCCTTGATCTACCCGGCCGCCGTGAAGCTGGCGATTGACACCTGCTCAACGGAGCTCAGGGACCTTTCCTCGAGCGGCATGCCACGGTGAATTGAGCAGCCCCGAAACGTTGACCTCGTTGATGATGGTGGCCGAGAAGGAGCGGGTCCAACTCAACATCGCGTGAAAACTCTTTCGAGTGAGGTCGTTTCCGAATCCGGGAAGGGTTCCGGGCTCAAACCTCGGTCTATTCTGGTAGGACAACCCGGGCAGTGAGGGCACGAACCCACCCTACTTGAATCCAAAAGAATAGAGCTTGGCGTTCCGGATCCAGAAGCGCAGTTGAATGGAGCGACCCGCCAGTTCGCTGAGGTCGCTTCGACCCTGCCAACTGGCCTGGTGCGTTCCCGTAGTGGTCAGGGGATCGGATTGATCCAAGGAGAAACCGGACAAAGGCTGGACCTGATGATCCAGGATCTCCACCTTGACCTCCGCACGCCCGGCGCCGTAGTTGTGAGCGGCCGCTTCCAGGTTCACCTCGAGTGTCGTGCCTTCGAAGCTGAAGGGGTGGGTCAGCAGGATCCCCGGCCGCAGCTTACCGGCGTCGATGGAAACAAAGCCGTCTTCCGGCAGCGTGGCCAAACCGGGTGCCCGAATCGCCGATTCTCCGGCGTAAAAGAGCTGCTGGGGGCCCCTCCAATTGGCGCCTGTGTAGTAGATCCAGACCTTGCCGTCATGCATGATCGGTGCCGAGCAGTAGATGCTCACTTCGTCGAAGCTTCCGTGGTCCCCGTTTCGGACCAGAGGCTCGCGGAATGTTCTCTCGTAGTGCAACCCGTCGCGACTGAAGGCCAGGGTGGGGTAGTGGAGAGTGTTGGTGGTCCGAAAGATCCAGGGAAGGGCGATATAGACTCCCTCGTAGGCGACGACGGGGAAATTGTAGAATTCGGTATCGACATGATCCCGTTCGTCCGGCAGCAAGATATTCTGAGGCTGACTCCAGTTCTTCATATCGGGGCTCTCGGCCCTTCCCACGATGCGTTGTCCCAGGGGACAGGCCCGGTGGAGGCAGTTCTCGATATGAGCCGCATACACCTTCCGAATCGGATCCCATCCCATGTAGTGCGTGGGTCCCCAGCGGCCCGGCTCCGGCGTGGTATCCATCACCGGATTGTGGGGGTCGGGCGTCCACACGAAGCCGTCTCCTGAGTAGTACAGGTGGAGTTGCATGCCCGGTGGGTCGCTGGAGCGGGTTTGACCGATCGCCTTGTAGCGCCTCGCCGGATCTTTCTCGTTAGCGTCGAAGAAGGTCGGGGCCCGGCTGTCTGCGGGCAGAATGTTGTTGGAACGGGAGCCGTTGAACTCAACCCTGCCCAGATTCGGTTTGTCCCAGTGGACTCCGTCGTGGGAGGTCGCGTAGCAGAGACGGTAGTTGTACCGGCCGGGGTCGCCCACGTAGCGATAGGCTGCTTCCACCTGTTCCCGGACCGCGCCCTTGTCCGTCCATTGGTAATCGGTCAGCTCTCCGCCGCCGCGCTGGGCCCTGTATTGATCCGTGGTTCTGTACCACATCTTGAACAGGCCCTCTTCCTCGTCGTATAGAACCTTGGCGATGGGACTGAGACGGCCCTCCCAGGGGCGATCGGGCTTAACGACAGGATTCTTGGCCGACTTGATGGCCGGATTCAGCACCCGTTGGGCGTCGCTGAGGCTCTGGATCATGTAGTCGTCGACGAAGAGCTGTTTGCGGTTCCCAATCTCCAGCAGGCTTGGAGGTTCCGATGCTCCGTTAAGCGTCAGGAAGGTAAGCACAACTACACCGAGACTCGTTAAAGAGACGTGGCTTCTCATTTCGTTCCTCCCTTGAATAGTCGATTGACATAACGGGGCTGGGTGATCGCAGATTCCCAGGAACGGCCTTCCATGACGAGACCTTCATAGACTGAAACTTTAGTGTGATGAGTTGATTGTGAACAGTTCCCGAACCAACGGCAATCCTCGGAGTCACGCGCGGTTGGGAGGTCGCTGATTCGAAACTGGCTTGTCCTCCAACTTTCTTATCTGGTAGCTGCCTCAGGGATCGATATGCGGCAAACCGCACTGCATCGTAAGGGTCCTCCAATAGTTGGGCAAGATAGGATCCCATCCAGTGTGAGCCAGAAGCCTGCTGGGCCGACTGCCAACCCATGCTCCAAGCAACCAGCGCACGCTGACCCGCGTCTCCACTCAGAATCCAGAGGATAAAGACGGCGATGCAGCGCTGATCATTTGTGAGTCGCGGTCCGGGGGGATCAGATACCATGCCTCGAGATGATCGGAAGTCCACGCAAGGGTCTTATCCAGATGACATAGGTTGCACGCATTGGGTCGACCGGTCTGAAGGCTGGCGGTCACGGGACGGAGGCTGGACCAGGAACCGGGCACGGTCTTAAAGCGGTCCCATCACGAGGAGGATCAGAAACCAGTCCATGCGAGGTGTCGTGACATGCGTTCATCCGCGTGCCGCAAAAGAAGGGGCACGGGTCCTGGAGGCGGGGGGCAATGCCTTCGATTCTGCCGTGGCGACAGCCTTCGTCCAGATGATCCTGAATCCTTTCAGCTGTGGCCTGGGCGGCATGATCTCCGCCCACCTCTGGGCTCCCGCGAAGGGTGAGCATCGGGTCATCGACGGATGCGTTCGTGCCGGTTCACGAGTCCGGGAGGGCATGTGGGCCCGAGACTACCTGGGCGAAGCCCCCTTCAGCGGCAGCAGCCTGTTTCTCGACCACCGCAGCACCATGGGCTATACGTCCATTTGCACGCCTGCAACGGTGGCCGCTCTGGCTGAGGTCCAGCGGCGCTATTGCACCATGCCCTGGCCGGTCCTCCTTGGACCCGCCGTGGGAATCGCGCGGAAGGGCTTCCCGGTCACACCTCAGTTGGCGAAGCTGTTCTCAAGCCCGGGCGAGCCTGTCGAACCGGACACTCTTGACCGGATCCGGTCCAACTCCGAGTGCAGCCGGATCTACCTGCACCCTGACGGATCACCCTTTCGGGAGGGAGAGATCCTCAGCAATCCCGACTACGCTGCAACCCTGGAACGGCTTGCAAGCCACGGACCCGAAGAATTCTATCGGGGCGAGCTGGGACGGGAGATCTGGCGGGACCTGGAGGCAAACGGGGCCTACGTCACCCGCCGGGACCTGGAATTCTACCGGCCGCGCCTTTATGTCCCTCGCTCCTCCCGGTACCGAAGTTTCGAGATCTTCTCCAATGAACCGCCGGGCGCGGGCTTTCTGCTTCAGGAGGCCCTCAATGTGCTGGCGGGTCTGGACCTGTCCAGCCTCGAGCATGGCGGTCTCCAGTACCTGAGCTACGTGGCATCGACACTTCAACTCGTGGATCGGGACCGGCGGGATTACCTGGGCGACCCGGATGTTGTGGGTGAAGAACCGGGGCAGGTCCTGATCTCTCTGCAAAGGGCTCGGGAGCTGCGGAATGCGGTCCTTGAGGGCGCGGTCGGGACGATGGATACGGATCATCAAGCGCCCGACACGACTCATCTGAACGTTGTGGATGGGGACGGCAATGTGGCCGCCATCACCCACAGCCTGGGCGGGTTCTCCGGCATCATCACGCCCGGGCTGGGCTTCATCTACAACAACGCCATGAACCGTTACGATCCCCGTCCCGGACATGCCAGTTCCCTGGCTCCGGGGAAGGCCCGCATGCACCTGATGATGCCGGCCATCGCCTTTCAGGAGGGGAAGGTCGCCATGATCCTGGGGGCGCCTGGAGGGAATGCCATTCTGAGCGCTCTGGTCCAAGTCTTCATCAATGTCGTCGAATTTGAAATGGGTGCCGTGGAGGCGGTCTCGGTTCCTCGCATCCATGCCGAGGGGAGGACCGTCTGGTGTGAGGGGCGGACCCCGGTGGAGACCTGTGACGCATTGCGGCGGCGGGGATTCACCGTCGTAAGGGACCCGGCGCCGTTGGCTCGCAGGCTGGGTTTGGCTCAATTGGTCGTGGTCGGGCCGGACGGCCGCCTGGATGGCGGATCGGACCCACGGGGCGAGAGCGGGGTGGCGTATGCGCTGGTTTGATTCGAAAAAAAGAGCGGGAAGAGCCGGGGTTTCAAGACCCCAGGAGGATCACCCATGACCACACGCCTCAGGGCGCCGGTTGCAGTTTTCTCACTCGTGGGCTTGTTGGCGTCCGGAACCGGGTTCCTGACGGCCGGAACTTCGAGCGTGCCGGGTCCACCAGTCCTGCTTCCCGACGGGACGGAGTTCCAGACCTGGGAGGATGTGACCGAGTACCGGCGGATCTACTACGTGGATCAGCAGCACCCCGCAGCGGCGGACGACAACCCGGGCACGGAAGAGGCTCCTTTTCTGACGGTTCATCGTGCGTCGGACTTGGTCCGGCCCGCAGAAAAGGTCTTGATCAAATCGGGCATCTACCGTGAGTGGGTCCGCCCTCGACGGGGGGGCACAGGCCCGGACGGGATGATCAGCTTCGAGGCGGCTCCGGGCGCGGAGGCCGTCATCAGCGGGTCCGAGGTCCTGAGGGCCATCTGGACCAACTCGGAACGGTCGAAATCGGCCAATGTCTGGAAGGCGGATCTGCCCGCTGAGTTCTTCGAAGACGGCCACCCGTTTGCCACCATCAACACCTCCGACGAGGATTTCGCGGTCATGCGTTGGGCCAGGGCGGAGCAGGGACGGATTCCCCACACCCTGCCGCGAGCCATGGTGTTCCAGGACGGGCGGCGACTGACCCAGTTGGCCCGGATCGAGGAGTTGCACCGGGTCGCCGGCACCTTCTGGATCGATGGGGAGAACCGGCAACTGCACCTCAACCCATTCGATCGCAGGGATCCCAATGCCCGGCAGATCGAGGTGACCACGCGCCAGTTCCTGTTCAACCCGTTGGTGAAGGAGATGGGGTACATCCGGATCAAGGGGCTCACGTTCGAGCATGCCGGAAACGGCTTCATCCGCTCCGGAAACGGCGCCATTACGACCTGGGGAGGCCACCATTGGATCATCGAGGAGAACACCGTCCGGCACATCAACGCTGTGGGCATCGAGATCGGGGCGTTCACCGAAGAGGGGCCCAACGCCGGGAACCGGAACGAGCTGGCGATGACGACGGGAGACCATATTGTACGCCGCAACCATGTGTACGACTGCGGCACTGGTGGGATTCAGGGGACCGTCGTCTCACGGAGCATCGTGTCCGACAATCATATCCACGATTGCGGCTGGCAGGACGTCGAACGCTACTGGGAGGTGGCGGGCATCAAGCTCCTGATCATGCTGGATTCCCTCGTCACCCGGAATCACGTTCACGATTGCTATGCCTCGTCGGGAATCTGGATCGATTTCGCGAACCGGAACACGCGGGTCACCCGGAACCTGATCCACGACATCTCCAGCTACGCCGGGGGGCTCTTTTTCGAGGCCTCGAACGTCCTCAACCTGATCGACCACAATGTCGTCTACAACGTCCAGGGCTCCGGGTTCTACCTGCACGACTCCGATCGGCTCCTGGTGACTCACAACCTGCTGTTGAACTGTGCTCCCTACGGGATCCGCATGACCAAGACCAAGACCCGGGACCGCGTGGGCGTCTCCAAGCACAATCGCGTGATCAACAACGTCGTTGCGCAATGTCCGGTGCCGTTCGAATACGCCAATAACGAGAACGTCTCGGATTACAACATTGTGTCCGGTGCGGGGAAGAACTTCAGCTTGGCCGAATGGAAGTCGACCGGCCTGGATGCTCACAGCCGAACGGCCGATCTCGACGTTACCGTCGGCCCCGAGGACGGAATCCTGTCCTGGTCGGCTCGGAGAGACGTAGTATTGAAGGTGACCCGAGACGAGCGGATGGGTTTCGACTACTTCGGGCGGGTCTATTCCGAGAATGTGATTGCGGTGGGTCCCTTCCAGGGCGGTTGGAGCCCGGTCCACCGCCGTCTGATGGTCATCCCCAACAGATGAGAGCCGTTGTGCAGGGTCACGGCAAACCGGCGGATCCGGAAAGACGGTTACGCTCGGTTCGTGTGGCCTGGAGATCCACTGCCTTTCCGGAAGCGTCCAGGACGACGCCGTAGGTGTCACGGGCTCTTTCCGGTGTCACTTTGCCTTGCGCCACGTCTTCCAGGACCCTCTCGGGTTCCCGCTCCAGGGCAGACCCGTAGCCTCCTCCTCCCGGCGTCCGGTAGCTGATGACGGAGTCGGGCTGGAGGTGCAACGTGACCTTGGATGGGAGTTCCTTTGCTTCTCCGTCCGGATTGAGAATGTATTTGGATGGGGACCCGCTCCCTCCTCCGAACAAGCCCCAGGGCGCAAACTTCCGATTGTCGGAGAAAACCGTGAGCGTGGCCTTGTGGCCGGGAAACTTCCAGTCCCGCCTCAGGCCCAGTCCGCCCCGGTAGCGCCCCGCCCCTTCCGAGTCCGGAATCAGTTCGTAACGGGTGATCATAAAGGGCAGGTTATTCTCCGTCTCCTCGATGGCCGAGTTCTCCGTGTTCTGGACATGGGACTGGACGGCGTCCATTCCGTCCTTGGTGGGCAGGCCTCCCCAGCCGCCGGCCATGGTCTCGATGAAGGTGTAGTACTCGCCGGTGCGGGGATCGGTTCCCCCGCAGGCCATGTGGCAGTTGATGCTCTTGGTGCTGGCCATGACCTTGTCCGGCATGGCGTCGGAAAGGGCCCGGAAACCCAGGCAGCAGAGGCGCATGACCACTTCCCAGCCACCGACCACGCCCACCGGGGGAATCGCGTTCACGACAGTTCCCGGAGGCGCCTTCACGTCGATGAGCCGGTAGAAGCCTTCGTTGGTGGGGATATCGGAATCGATCAGGCACTTGACGACGTAGGCCAGGGGCGAATAGGTCTGGGTCAGGGTGGCGTTCATGGGAGAGCTGCGCTGAGCGTCCGACCCGGTGAGATCGAACGCAACCCGTCCCTCCTTGATCTGTACCTTCAGCACCAGTCGAATCGGGCGGTCGGACACCCCGTCATCGTCCAGCAGAGCCTCTGTTTCGTAGACTCCATCGGGCAGTTTCGAGATCTCGGCGCGGGCCCAACGCTCCGTGTACTCGATCAGTTCATCGACAAAATTCTCCACCGACTCGACGCCGAATCGGGTGAGAATCTCAGCCATCCGTTTCTGTCCCAGCAGAGAGGCGGCGATCTGAGCCCGAAAATCTCCCGTGGACTGGCGGGGCGAACGGATGTTGGCCAGGATGAGGCGGAAGACATCGTCGACGATCTCCCCCTCGGACACCAGCTTGGCCGGCGGAATGATGATTCCCTCCTGGTAGAGTTCGGTGGAAATGCAGTAACCGCCGGGCGCGTAACCGCCGATGTCGACATGGTGCGCAATGGTGGCTGCGTAGCCCTGGATCTTCCCGCCACTGAAGAAGGGCGCCATGATGGCCACGTCGTTGAGGTGCACGCCGCCCCGGTAGGGGTGGTTCATGACCAGTGCGTCCCCCGGCCGAAGCTTTTCGATCCCGTATTGCCGGATGGTGTTGGGGATCATTCGGGACATGGAGGCCAGGTGCACCGGCTGAGAGAAGGATTGGGCGATGATGCGGAGCTTTGAGTCGAACAGCGCGCAGGAGAAGTCGGAACGGGTCTTGATGTTGGTCGAGTAGGCTGCCTTCCTCAGAGCGGCGCCCATCTCGTCGGCGGCGGCCTCGAAGGCGCTGCGCATCACTTCGAACCGGATGGGATCCATATTGAGGGCCGCGGCCGTCGTCTCCGTCCCTTTGGTCTGGCTCATGCCTGCCTTTCCCGAATCAGGATGTTGCCGTGGAGGTCCACCTCCGCTTCGTAGTCCGGATGAAGGACCACCGTCGAGTCCACCTCCTCCACGATGGCCGGCCCTGTGATGCGGTCTCCCGATCTGAGCCGATAGCGATCGTAGACGTTGCATGGAACGGCTCCACCGCACTCGGCGAAGTGGACGGGACGCTCATTCTTGACGGCATCGCCGGCGTCCCCCGATCCCTCTTCGAGCCGGCGCAAACGGGGCTGCCGGATCTTACCGACCGCGGTCAGCCTCAGAGCGACCGCTTCCGTCGGTTCGGTGTCGTCGGCATAGCCGTAAGCCCGCTCATGCTCCCGATAAAACGCCGCGTTCACGGTTCTCTTGTCGCCCTCAGTCAGATCGCGGTTCGGAATTTCGATCTTCAACTCGTATCCCTGACCCACGTATCTCATGTCCAGGTAGTGGGCAAAGGTGACGTCTTCCTCGGAAATGCCTTCGGAGAACAAGACCTCCCTGCCGCGTTGGGCCATTTCGGAGAAAGACCGGTTGAGAAGCTCGAAGTCCAGCGAAGCGATCTGCTGATGAAACGCCCGGACGTAATCGTGCTTGATGTCGCTGACCAGCAGTCCCAAGGCGGAGGTCACTCCGGGGCTCATGGGAATGAGCACCTTGGGGATCCCCAGTTCCCGGGCCAAGCCGTTGGCGTGCATGGGGCCGGCCCCGCCGAAGGCCACGAGGACGAAATCCCGTGGATCGAAGCCCCGCTGAACCGAGATGGTGCGGACGGCCCCGATCATGTTGGCGTTGGCGATCTCGATGATCCCATTGGCCGTCTCCACGACGCCCAACCTCAGGCCGGCGGCCAGTTTACGGACCGCCGCTTCCGCCAACTCCGGGTCAAGCTTCTGCTCTCCACCGATGAAATAATCCGGGTTGAGCCGTCCCAGCACCAGATTGGCGTCGGTGATGCACGGCTCCTGCTGGCCTTTGCCGTAACAGGCCGGGCCCGGATCGGCCCCGCCGCTCCGCGGCCCCACTCGCAGCGCGCCTCCCGGATCGATCCAGGCAATGCTTCCACCGCCGGCGCCGATCTCCACCAGGTCGACCACGGGAGTCCTGACCGGGTAGCCCGCGCCCTTGCTCTCCGCCACGGCTTCGCTGCCGACTTCGAAATGCGGCGCGATCTTGACGGTTCCTCCTTCCACCAGGCCGACCTTGGCTGTGGTGCCGCCCATGTCGAAACTGATGACGTCGCGGGTTCCCACCAGGTCGCCCAGATAACGCGTCGCGATGACTCCTGCCGCGGGTCCCGATTCGATCAGATGCACCGGCTCCCGCTTGGCCACGCCGGAGGCCATGACCCCGCCCGCAGAGGTCATCAGGTGCAGTCCCACGCCGACTCCCAGGCGGGTCAACCGGTTCTCCAGGTTCTCCAGGTAGCGCGTCACGATCGGCATCACCACGGCGTTGATGGCGGTGGTGCTGGCGCGAAAGTACTCCCTCATCTCGGGGCAGAGATCGGACGATATGGACAGAAACACTCCCGGAAGTTCCTCCCGGAGGAGATCGCGAACCCGTTTCTCGTGCACCGGATTGACGTACGAATGCAGCAGACAGACCGCCACCGATTCGACGGCAGCTGCTTTCATGCGGCAGGCCACGTCTCGGACGGATTCCTCATCCAGGGGGGAGAGAACCTGACCGGCATAGTCGAGGCGTTCCGGAACCCCGTAGCATCGATTCCGGGGAATCACGGGCTTCGGTTTCTCGCAGAAGATGTCGTAGAGCCGGGGCCTGATCTGGCGGGCGATTTCCAGGACGTCCCGGAATCCTTTCGTGGCTACCAGGGCCGTCCGGGCGCCCTTGCCCTCGATCAGGGTATTGGTCGCCACCGTCGTCCCGTGGACGTTGTAGGTGACGTCCGCGGCGGCCACCTTGGATTCTCGCAGGGCGCGTTCCACCGTGTTCAGGAATCCCACCGAGGGATCGCTGGGAGTGCTGGCCATCTTCACGAGCCGCAGTTCTCCGGTGGACTCGTTCATCATGACCAGATCCGTGAAGGTCCCCCCGATGTCCACTCCGATTCGAAAGCTGCTCATGTCCCTGACCTTGACCCGGCGTGAATCCTGCACACGCCCGACGGTCGTGCTTTCTTAGCCGGCTCACTAAGATACCGCAATCAATCGCCCTGATCCCGTCATTCCCGGCATCTCGCGTTGCCGTCCGCGCTGCCAACTCACTCGCACGGCACCGCTGCCGGCCGTTGGAAATCTTGTCAGAGCCAGGATCCGTTCCCTAAAATCGAATGGATTGTGGCGTCGGCGCCAGGAAGGAGGAACCTACGAGAAAAGGGAACTGTCGGGAACCTGCAGAGCGAGGGAGCGGTCGTGCCTCTCGTCTCCAACCGTCTCGCCTGGTCTTGCCGCCGCGAATCACCCGGGGGACCGTCCCCTTTCTTCTATTGATAACGATCTGCGCCACTCCCGCACTGCTCCGCGGCCAGGGGGAGATCCGCCAACTGGTCGAGACCGGCCGGCTCCTCGAAGCCAAGGAGTTGGTCCGGCAGAGACTGGAAGAAGACTCCTCCAGCTCTGAGTGGCTGTACTGGAGAGCGGCTATCGCCTTCGCGTCAGGAGATCTGGACGAGGCGGAAGGGACACTGCAACAGGTGGTCCGGAACCAAGCGGCGTCGGGAGCGCACTGGTTGTTGCTGGGGGAGATCCATGACCGGAAGCAGCAATGGAAGGAAGCCTCTGGAGCTTACCGGCGCGCACTGGCGTTTTCGCACGGGTCCGACCTCCTGATCCGTTTGGCGCGATCCGAGTTTCGCGCCGGGAATCCGCCGGCCGTCATCGAGATACTCCAGCCCCTTGTGGCGTCACCCCGGGCCACCGGCGAGGCGCACTTTCTGCTGGCGCTCTCCCATGGCCGGCGGGGAGACCTGGAACAGTCGGTCGCTCACCTGTCGAAGGCGGTGGAAAAACAGCCGGACGCCGCCTCCTATCGTTTCCAGTATGCGCTCGCCCTGGGCGAGAATGGGCAACTGGAGCGCGCGGTGAAGGAACTCCGCAGAACCCTCGTGCTGGAGCCCGATCTGGCCATGGCCCATTTCTTCCTGGGTCAGATCCTGCACAATCAGAATCGCCGCGACGACGCCTTGGCGGCGCTCCAGCGGGCGGAACGTCTGCAACCGGGGATTCCGCAACTGGCCTTCAGCCTGGGACTCCTCTACAAACTGCAAGGGGACTACGACCAGGCGATCATGAAGCTCGAGTCCGAGATCGCCTCCGGTAGCGATCATCCACCGGCCCATTTCCACCTGGCGGAGATTCTCTTTCGCAGGAACCAGATTCGGCGGAGCCAAGAGTTGATCAAGCGGGCCATCGCACTCCAACCGGGAATGGCCGGCTATCATCTGCTGGCGACGGAGATCGCCCTCGCGGCCGATCAGTTGGGGGAGGCCGAAGAGCAGGTTCGGGCGGCCATCGGTTCGGACCCCAATTCGGGCCGCGCCCATTACCTCCGGGGAAGAGTCCTGCAGGCCATGGGCCGGTCCCAGGAGGCGGGAAGCGCCTTCGAGCTCTCCCGAAAGCTGATGGACGGACGGAGGGAAGGCGCTCCCGCACCATGAAAAAGGCGCTCCTCCTCCTGTCGTTGTCCGTGGTCCAGGCTTCAAGCGAATCGGGCTCTATCGAATTCAGGGAGGGGGCGGCCGCGGCGGGGATCGAATTCCACTTTGTGAGTGGCTCGCCCGGCAAACCGTTCATCATCGAGTCGATCAGCGGGGGGGTGGCCCTGTTGGACTACGACAACGACGGATGGCTCGACATCTACCTGGTCAACGGGAACACCGTCGATGAGTTCCTGAAGGAAAAACGCAGCGTCCGGAACGCCCTCTACCGCAACCGGGGAGACGGCACGTTCCTCGATGTCACGCTGCAGGCCGGCGTTCCGGGAGGTCCGTGGGACATGGGAGCGGTGGCGGCCGACGTGGACAACGACGGGTACCAGGATCTCTTTCTCACCGGGTTCGATCGAAACACCCTCTTCCGAAACAACGGCGACGGCAGCTTCAGCGACATCACGGCCTCCTCGGGTCTGACCGACAAGAGATGGGCCGCCGGCGCCGCTTTCGGCGATTTTGACGCGGACGGTTTGCTCGACCTGTACGTGGCCCGTTATGTCCGGTTCGACCCACGCCATCCTCCAGTTCCCACACCCAAGTTCTGCAGCTATCGGGGGATCTCCGTCCAATGCGGACCCCGCGGCATGCCGGGGGCCGAAGATTCGCTCTACAAGAACCTGGGCGGCGGCCGGTTCCGGGACGTGAGCCGGGAGGCCGGCATATTGACCGGTTCCACTTACTACGGACTGGGTTGCATCTGGTTCGACTACGACGACGACGGCGATCAGGACATTTTCGTGGCCAACGATTCCTGCCCCAACTTCCTGTTCCGGAACGAGAAGGGCCGATTCGTCGAGGTGGCGATGGAATCCGGGGTCGCGCTGGGAGAGAACGGGAACGAGCAGGACGGCATGGGGATCGCGGTGGGGGACGTCAATCGCGACGGACGCCTCGATCTGGTGCAGACCAACTTCTCGGAGGACAACAACACGCTCTATGTGAACCGGGGATCCTTTTTCACCGATTCCAGCTACCGTTGGGGGCTGGGAGAAACCACCTGGCAGTACCTGGGCTGGGGGACGTTCTTCTTCGACGCGGACCTGGACGGGTGGCTCGACCTCTTCATCGCCAACGGGCACGTCTATCCCCAGGTGGACGACTATCAACTCGGGATGTCTCTTCGGCAGCGCGACCTTCTTTTTCGAAACGAAGAGGGCCGGCGCCTGGTTGAGGTGGGGCGGAAGGCGGGTCTGACCACGCTGCAGAACACTCGTGGGGCGGCGGTGGGGGACCTCGACAACGACGGAAAACCGGACATGGTCGTGAATCACATGGATTCGTCCGCCGCCTTGTACTGGAATCATACTCCGACCGGCGGGCGGCACTGGATCGGCTTCGAGCTCACCGGCTCGGTTTCCAACCGCGACGCGGTCGGCGCCCGGGTGACGGTTTCCGCAGGGGGCCTACAACAAGTGGCCGTCGTGCGGAGCGGATCCAGCTACCTCTCGCACAACGATCAACGGCTTCTGTTCGGAACGGGGAATCGCAAGATCGAAGAAGTGGTGATTCGCTGGCCCAGCGGCACGATCCAGACGCTGAAGGATTGGAAGCTCGACACCTACAACCAGGTGACTGAGCCGCGTGGCCCCTGAATTGGCAGCATCACAGTTTTGAATTGCAACGTGACACGGTGCAGGTTATATTTCTGGCATCCGGTTCGCACACAGAGGGCTGCGGAGATTCTACGAGCGTGACGATGCTCGCGGGCTGAACGCCGACCATGTGGCTCGCATCCGACGTGTGCTGACCGCTCTGCAAGATGCACGGTCACCCCGGAATCTGGACCTGCCTGGATGGAGGCTTCACCAGCTCAGGGGGAATCGCCGCAGGCAGTGGAGCGTGAGAGTATCCGGCAACTGGAGAATCGTGTTCCGCTTCGAACACGGCGAGGCGGTCGATATCGAATTGATCGACTACCACTGAGTGGAGTTGACCCGCTTTCGTGGACACATCCAAAGTAAGGGGAAGGAGGGATCCACGATGGCAAGAAAGGGTCGACGGTACCCGCCGGAGTTCCGGCGGGAGATCGTGGGGCTGGTGCGCTCAGGCCGATCACCGGAGGCGCTGGCCGAGGAGTTCGAGCCCTCGGCATCGGCGATCCGGAAGTGGGTCAAGCAAGCCGATCTGGATGAGGGGCGCCGCAACGACGGGTTGACGACATTTGAGCGCCAGGAGCTGCGCCAGGCGAAGCGGGAGATCAAGCGGCTGCGGATGGAGCGGGACATCCTAAAAAAAGCCGCGGCTTGGTTCGCCCGGGAGAGCGGCTCGATCCCCGGAAAGGATTCGAGTTCGTGAAGGCGCACCGAGCCCGGTTTCCGATTCGGGTGATGTGCCGTGTTCTGGGTCTCTCCCCCAGCGGGTACTACGCCTGGTTGAAGCGCCGACCCTCGAAGCGCGCCCGCCGCGACGAGGCGCTTCGGAAAATGATCGTGCGGATCTGGAATGAGAACCGGAGAGTTTATGGTCGGCCTCGCCTGCATGCCGAGTTGAGAGCTCGAGGCGAACGGACGAGCCCGAAGCGTGTGGGTCGATTGATGCAGGAAGCCGGGATCCAGGGGGTGAGCCGGAGGCAGCGGAAGGCCGGGCTCACCCGGAGGGACCGGAAAGCGCGTCCGGCACCGGACTTGGTGAACCGGAACTTCGCGGCCGAGGGACCGGATCAGCTCTGGGTCGCGGACCTCACCTATGTCCGCACGAAGGCGGGCTGGTTGTATGTGGCCGTGGTTCTGGATGCTTGGAGCCGCTTGGTCGTGGGCTGGGCCATGGAGACGCATCTGCGCTCCGAACTCGTCGAGAAAGCGCTCGCCATGGCGGTGATCCGGCGCCAGCCGAAGCAGGTGATCCACCACTCGGACCAAGGGACGCAGTACACCTGCACTGCCTTCGGGAAGCGATGCCGGGAGGCTGGGGTGCGACCCTCGATGGGATCGGTGGGGGACGCTTACGATAACGCGATGTGCGAGAGCTTCTTCGCGACTTTGGAGTGCGAGTTGCTGGACCGTCACCGATTCCGGAACCCGGGTGAGGCGAGGCGGGCCGTCTTCGACTTCATTGAGGGATTCTACAATCGGCAACGCCGGCATTCGGCGCTGGGTTACGAGTCGCCGGCCCATTACGAGCAGCAGGCGGCGTAGGACCCACGCCGGCTTCGAGCGGCCCGACCACGAAGCCAGCACCGCCATCGTTGCACCAAGCGTCGCGCGCGACACGCTTGAAGGGGGCAGGGGGGCTCTGCCCCCCTGAAACCCCCCGGATGCAAAGAGACATATAAAACTCTTAAATCCCTGGAAACAGAGACCGAGGCCCCCTCGTTAAGCGGTATCCCATTGTGGAAAATCAGAGATTTCCCACAACGTGAGCCCTTTTGCTGACGCGTCCACCAGTCGCCCCCACACGGAAAGAAAGAGCGCTCTGTCAGTGGCCATTGACCTTCATCGGGAGGAAGTCTTGCTCCCCACGGACAGAAGGAGTATTACAAACAGGACCAACGTAGTCCGCACTAACAAACCGTCCACGAAAACGGGACACCCTCAGAGGAGGTGTGAAATGGCCATGCGCAACCCATCGCACCCTGGAGAATTGATTCGTGAAAGCATGGAGGCAAAAGGCTGGACAGTGACAAAGTGCGCCCAGCACCTTGGCGTGGCCCGAAATACTTTGTCACGACTGCTGAACGGACGTGCTGGTGTTTCGCCCAGAATGGCTCTGGCGTTGGAACGCGTCGGTTGGAGCGATGCTGAACATTGGGTGCGGATGCAAGGGAGCTACGATTTAGCTCAGGCTCGACTGAGAGAAACAGCGGCGTGAGATCGGCAGCAGGTCCTAATCTTGGCCAGCCACTCTGAGGTCGTTAGAATCAGTTCGGCACGGGCTTGCGTTCACGCATGAATTGACACTGAAACGCGCCTCCCAACAGATCCGCCAATCCTGTCAGTCCCGTCAGGTAGGTCTTCCATAGCGCAGGTGATAGGTCTGAATTTGTCCGTGGTACCCTACCCGCATTCAATATAGGTACTACTGGACCAGACGGAGACTACGTCGACAGTCCAAGCCCGTCCGAACCGGGTTTTTCCCATCGGTCGGATTTTGGGAGTGCCATACTGTTCACCGACCGAAAGATTTCCTCCTCCAAAAGGTGTCGTCGTAGCAGTCGCCGACACCTCATCTCTTCCCGCAAGGTTTCCCTGGCGGAGACTCTTAGTACGTAGTAGGGAATCTTGTACATGAATCACCGTACTCTAAGTCGTGTCAGACTCTTTGTGTACGGTGATCATCTTTTTCTAATGACAGGGATATGCAGGGTCGTCGTGGCTCCGAATGGGGCCTGCAACGAATTTAGCCAACTTGAAGCGGATCATCAGTAACCGTATCCCAGCTCAGCACAATGTGAAACAGAACGCCGTACTTCCAATTGAAAGGGGAAACTACCATGACTTTTGAGCTGCCTAGACGCGGTCTTGTGTTCTGGCCTGTCGCAAACGGGGACAGCACTACGATCGTCATCAACTCAGAGAAGTTCATCCAAATCGATTTGAATCATCTTGAAACGTCCGAGAGCGATGATGAGCCTACTTGGCCCGTCATCGACGAGCTCGTCGCTGGGCTTCCGACGAAGAATGACTGCCCATATCTCTCGGTTTTTGTCCTGACCCACCCCGACGAAGACCATTGCCGTGGTTTCTCAAAGCTCCTTGAAAAGGCCGAGATCGGGGAGCTCTGGTTCACCCCACGAATCTTCCTTGAGTACAAGAAGGACCTTTCCGACAGTGCTAAGGCTTTTAAGGAAGAAGCTGAGCGGCGAGTCGGGGCCACGATCAAGGCCAAAGGCGATCCAGGCGCTGGCGACCGCATTCGCGTCTTCGGATACGCGAGCCTGCTCGAGGAGGACGATTTTAGGGACTTCCCCAAGGATCGGCTAGTTGTCCCAGGCAACGAACTTACTACGGTCGATGAAGAAGATGTCTCTCAAGAGTTCCGATCGTTTGCTCACTCTCCCTTCAAGGACGACATCGAAGGTGAAAGAAATGACACGAGCCTGGGTCTGCAAATCACGCTCTATGAAGGAGATGAAGATCTCCGGGCGTTGCTGCTTGGAGATTTGAAGTATCTGGCAGTCAAGCAGATTTTCGATGTGAGTGAAGCAAACGACGTTTCCTGGAATCTTCTCCTCGCTCCACACCACTGTTCGAAGTCGGTGATGTACTGGCAGGATGATGGAGATGATGAGGAAACGCTCAAGCAAGACATCCTTGATGCAATCGATTCCGCGTCGAAGAAGCTCAATCAGATTGTTTCAAGCTCGAATCCGATTCCGTCATCGAACAAGAAGGGAGACAACCCGCCCCACGCCAAGGCCAAGAACCGGTACGAGGAAGTCACGACGAACTTTGTCTGCACCATGGAGAACTCTAGTGAGGATAATCCCAAACCAGTCGTTGCTAAGCTCTGTGACGGGAAAATTACACTGGTCGCGGCTGCGGGTGTCTCGATGTCCGCTACTGAAGCCGCACGCTCTGCACAGGGAAGTACCGACACCCCCACAGACGCGGTGACCTACGGCGGATGAAACAGGGACACAATCTCGCTCGCGAACAGTTGCAGGAGGTCGTAGACGCTTCCGAAGGAATCCTTGAGAAGCGGAGTGAAACTATTTCCCAAGGTGGTGACTACATCATCTTTGAGATCACGCTTCCTTTTCAGGGTGGAGTTGACCCGCTTTCGTGGACACATCCAAAGTAAGGGGAAGGAGGGATCCACGATGGCAAGAAAGGGTCGACGGTACCCGCCGGAGTTCCGGCGGGAGATCGTGGGGCTGGTGCGCTCAGGCCGATCACCGGAGGCGCTGGCCGAGGAGTTCGAGCCCTCGGCATCGGCGATCCGGAAGTGGGTCAAGCAAGCCGATCTGGATGAGGGGCGCCGCAACGACGGGTTGACGACATTTGAGCGCCAGGAGCTGCGCCAGGCGAAGCGGGAGATCA
Organism: Acidobacteriota bacterium; assembly: GCA_965231825.1. Lineage (GTDB taxonomy): Bacteria > Acidobacteriota > UBA6911 > RPQK01 > JAJDTT01 > JAJDTT01. The sequence continues at coordinate 3,742,783 of OZ246889.1, forward strand.
AGCGGCTGCGGATGGAGCGGGACATCCTAAAAAAAGCCGCGGCTTGGTTCGCCCGGGAGAGCGGCTCGATCCCCGGAAAGGATTCGAGTTCGTGAAGGCGCACCGAGCCCGGTTTCCGATTCGGGTGATGTGCCGTGTTCTGGGTCTCTCCCCCAGCGGGTACTACGCCTGGTTGAAGCGCCGACCCTCGAAGCGCGCCCGCCGCGACGAGGCGCTTCGGAAAATGATCGTGCGGATCTGGAATGAGAACCGGAGAGTTTATGGTCGGCCTCGCCTGCATGCCGAGTTGAGAGCTCGAGGCGAACGGACGAGCCCGAAGCGTGTGGGTCGATTGATGCAGGAAGCCGGGATCCAGGGGGTGAGCCGGAGGCAGCGGAAGGCCGGGCTCACCCGGAGGGACCGGAAAGCGCGTCCGGCACCGGACTTGGTGAACCGGAACTTCGCGGCCGAGGGACCGGATCAGCTCTGGGTCGCGGACCTCACCTATGTCCGCACGAAGGCGGGCTGGTTGTATGTGGCCGTGGTTCTGGATGCTTGGAGCCGCTTGGTCGTGGGCTGGGCCATGGAGACGCATCTGCGCTCCGAACTCGTCGAGAAAGCGCTCGCCATGGCGGTGATCCGGCGCCAGCCGAAGCAGGTGATCCACCACTCGGACCAAGGGACGCAGTACACCTGCACTGCCTTCGGGAAGCGATGCCGGGAGGCTGGGGTGCGACCCTCGATGGGATCGGTGGGGGACGCTTACGATAACGCGATGTGCGAGAGCTTCTTCGCGACTTTGGAGTGCGAGTTGCTGGACCGTCACCGATTCCGGAACCCGGGTGAGGCGAGGCGGGCCGTCTTCGACTTCATTGAGGGATTCTACAATCGGCAACGCCGGCATTCGGCGCTGGGTTACGAGTCGCCGGCCCATTACGAGCAGCAGGCGGCGTAGGACCCACGCCGGCTTCGAGCGGCCCGACCACGAAGCCAGCACCGCCATCGTTGCACCAAGCGTCGCGCGCGACACGCTTGAAGGGGGCAGGGGGGCTCTGCCCCCCTGAAACCCCCCGGATGCAAAGAGACATATAAAACTCTTAAATCCCTGGAAACAGAGACCGAGGCCCCCTCGTTAAGCGGTATCCCATTGTGGAAAATCAGAGATTTCCCACAACGTGAGCCCTTTTGCTGACGCGTCCACCAGTCGCCCCCACACGGAAAGAAAGAGCGCTCTGTCAGTGGCCATTGACCTTCATCGGGAGGAAGTCTTGCTCCCCACGGACAGAAGGAGTATTACAAACAGGACCAACGTAGTCCGCACTAACAAACCGTCCACGAAAACGGGACACCCTCAGAGCGCCACGGTATAGACTACGTCCCTTTGTTGCGGTTGCTTGCGACAACGTCCCTCCACACCGCTTTCGGTTTGCCTGTGTTGGTAGTTATCGGCACACCGATGCGACGGGTCGATCCGGCTGGACCGTTGCTGCCCCATCTTGAAGTGTGGGAAATTTCCGCGGATGCAGCAGATGAACTTCGCAAGCTCAATGCGTTCTTCCGCCCAATCAGTGGCTTTGAGGAAATGGGCAAGAATGCGGTCAAAAAAGTTGTCCAATGGTCAATTAAGGCAAAAGTGGCTTGGTGCGATGTTCGCGAGGCACGGTCTGCGGTCACCCGCCGACGGGATGAACAAGCGCCGACATCGTGGTTCCGGAACAAAAACGTTGAGATTTGGGGTTGCGGAGCGATCGGAACTCACGTCGCCGAGTCCGTCGCTCGTGCCGGGGCAAAGCGTATCGTCCTCTACGACAACGGTCGAGTCATGCCGGGAATCCTCGTTCGGCAGTGCTTCGACGATGATGATATTGGGTTGACAAAAGTCGAAGCTCTTGGAGTTGACCCGCTTTCGTGGACACATCCAAAGTAAGGGGAAGGAGGGATCCACGATGGCAAGAAAGGGTCGACGGTACCCGCCGGAGTTCCGGCGGGAGATCGTGGGGCTGGTGCGCTCAGGCCGATCACCGGAGGCGCTGGCCGAGGAGTTCGAGCCCTCGGCATCGGCGATCCGGAAGTGGGTCAAGCAAGCCGATCTGGATGAGGGGCGCCGCAACGACGGGTTGACGACATTTGAGCGCCAGGAGCTGCGCCAGGCGAAGCGGGAGATCAAGCGGCTGCGGATGGAGCGGGACATCCTAAAAAAAGCCGCGGCTTGGTTCGCCCGGGAGAGCGGCTCGATCCCCGGAAAGGATTCGAGTTCGTGAAGGCGCACCGAGCCCGGTTTCCGATTCGGGTGATGTGCCGTGTTCTGGGTCTCTCCCCCAGCGGGTACTACGCCTGGTTGAAGCGCCGACCCTCGAAGCGCGCCCGCCGCGACGAGGCGCTTCGGAAAATGATCGTGCGGATCTGGAATGAGAACCGGAGAGTTTATGGTCGGCCTCGCCTGCATGCCGAGTTGAGAGCTCGAGGCGAACGGACGAGCCCGAAGCGTGTGGGTCGATTGATGCAGGAAGCCGGGATCCAGGGGGTGAGCCGGAGGCAGCGGAAGGCCGGGCTCACCCGGAGGGACCGGAAAGCGCGTCCGGCACCGGACTTGGTGAACCGGAACTTCGCGGCCGAGGGACCGGATCAGCTCTGGGTCGCGGACCTCACCTATGTCCGCACGAAGGCGGGCTGGTTGTATGTGGCCGTGGTTCTGGATGCTTGGAGCCGCTTGGTCGTGGGCTGGGCCATGGAGACGCATCTGCGCTCCGAACTCGTCGAGAAAGCGCTCGCCATGGCGGTGATCCGGCGCCAGCCGAAGCAGGTGATCCACCACTCGGACCAAGGGACGCAGTACACCTGCACTGCCTTCGGGAAGCGATGCCGGGAGGCTGGGGTGCGACCCTCGATGGGATCGGTGGGGGACGCTTACGATAACGCGATGTGCGAGAGCTTCTTCGCGACTTTGGAGTGCGAGTTGCTGGACCGTCACCGATTCCGGAACCCGGGTGAGGCGAGGCGGGCCGTCTTCGACTTCATTGAGGGATTCTACAATCGGCAACGCCGGCATTCGGCGCTGGGTTACGAGTCGCCGGCCCATTACGAGCAGCAGGCGGCGTAGGACCCACGCCGGCTTCGAGCGGCCCGACCACGAAGCCAGCACCGCCATCGTTGCACCAAGCGTCGCGCGCGACACGCTTGAAGGGGGCAGGGGGGCTCTGCCCCCCTGAAACCCCCCGGATGCAAAGAGACATATAAAACTCTTAAATCCCTGGAAACAGAGACCGAGGCCCCCTCGTTAAGCGGTATCCCATTGTGGAAAATCAGAGATTTCCCACAACGTGAGCCCTTTTGCTGACGCGTCCACCAGTCGCCCCCACACGGAAAGAAAGAGCGCTCTGTCAGTGGCCATTGACCTTCATCGGGAGGAAGTCTTGCTCCCCACGGACAGAAGGAGTATTACAAACAGGACCAACGTAGTCCGCACTAACAAACCGTCCACGAAAACGGGACACCCTCACTCTCGCAAAACGCCTCGGTCGCATTGACCCCGTCATCATTGTCGAGCCAAACTGTCAGAACCTCATCGACGTTCTCGACGAAAAGCGTAGCGCTGGTGAAGTTGATCTACTCGTAGATTGCACTGGCTCGGCGAACCTTCGATGCAAGCTCGAGCGCGAACGCCGTAACTGGAATTCGCCGCCGATCGCGTCCCTTGGAGTGAGCCACAAAGCCGAGGCCGCACTCGCCTCGCTTTCGATGCCTTCGCATAGCGGTGGTCCGCTCGACCTTGTCCGGCAACTGAAGCTCAAAGCGTGCCGAACCCCTGAGCTTGAAGAACTGCTCGAAACTTTCTGGCCGAAGCAACCCCGGACGGAACGCTTCCAGCCAGAACCCGGCTGCTCGGAACCAACATTTGTCGGTTCGGACGCCGATATCTCGGCTTTGACGGCGCGAATGCTTAATGCAGTAACGTTCGCCCTGCAAGAACCGGCAGCAACAGGATACGGATGGCTCCTTCACACTAATGGCCCCCTGCACGGTTTCACTTTTCTTCCGGACACGGTGATTGAAACGGACAAAAGCAGTGTCGAGATCCGCGTGTCACCTGCGGCAATCAAGGAGATGTACGGGTGGGCCAACACGTCGCTACGCCGACACGGACCGAAACCGGAGACTGGCGGATTCGCATTCGGAGAACTGAATCAAGCAGCCAACGTGCTCTGGGTATCCGAAGTCGAAGGTCCGCCACTCGATAGCGATGCTTCCGAACACCACTTTACCTGTGGTGTCCTCGGAATGCGGGAGGCAAATGCAGCGAAGAGGAAACGGTTTCGCCGTTCCGTAGCTTGCATTGGGAGCTGGCACACGCATCCCGATTCCCCTGCAGTTCCGAGTGCCGTCGACTTCGCGGCAGTTGTAAAGATTCTTGGAATGCGCACGGCCACACGACGTACATGTCTTCTGTTGATTCTCAGCGGGTATCCTGATGAAGTAACACTCGGAGCTCACCTATACAAGACCCTGCGTCGCGATGATTGTTCGCTTGTCCTACAACGCCTCAGCTCGACAGTCGGTTCGGTCAACCCTCCCAAGCAACTCGAACGTAACATCGGACTCGCTCTTTCGGGGGGTGGTTCTCGTGCAATGGCCTTTCATCTCGGTTGCTTTCGGGCACTTCACGACCTCCGTTTGCTCGACCGTCTCCAAGTCATTTCAAGTGTTTCCGGAGGTTCTGTCGTAGCCGCGATGTATGCGTACTTCAGCGATAGTTTCGAGGACTTTGACCGGCGCGTGGTAGAACGACTCAGAATTGGATTCGTACGGGAAATTGCAAGAGCGCTATGCAATCCATTCGCCATCGCAAAAATCGCCGCAACTATGTTGGTTACCGGCTCGATTTCGCTCTTGCGGACAGCTGCAAAGCTACTCCCCAAGGCACTGCGAATGCGTGTCCCGGAATTGAACGATGCAGTACCGACCCCGATCCGGCGATTCTACTCCAGAACTGAAGCGTTTCGCGATGTACTCATCTCTGGACTTTTCGGAAATCGCACCGTGGCCGAGGTAGAGCGAGAGAACCTCAATGTAGTCATCAACGCCACGGAGCTTCGCACGGGATCTGCATTCCGGTTTGGCAGCCAAGAAAGCGCGTGCTGGCGGTTCGGCACTGTACCCGATACAAACGCGCTCGTAGCAGATGCTGTTGCCGCGTCCGCTGCTTATCCTGTCCTATTGCCCGCGCTTGATAGAAACTATATGTTTTCGCGGCATGGAACGTCCAAAGAAAATCGCGTGCTGCTGACTGACGGCGGAGTGTATGAGAACCTGGGTGTTTCGCCGTTAGAGCCGGACCGTGATCCGTCGATTAGTAGCAACGTGTTCAACACTAAGAATATTATCTGTTGCGATGCAGGAGCGGGCCTCTTGGACGACGACGTTTTTCCGCTCTGGTGGCCATCAAGAATGAAGCGAGCGTTCCTGACAACGTTTCGAAAAGTACAAGATGCAACCCGGAAACGACTTCATCATCTCGACTCGGCAAATCGCATCTCGGGCTTTATCCTCTCCTACCTCGGGCAAAGAGACAGCGCTTTGCCATGGTTTCCTTTGGACCTGCCGCGTCGAAACGAGGTGTACGGATACCCAACCAACTTTTTCGCGATGGATGACAAAGATATCGAGCGACTTGCTCTGCGTGGTGAACGCCTTACTCGCCTTTTGATCGCACATTACCATCCAGACATCTAAGCTGACGACGTTCAGCCTGGTTCCAATGGTAACGTTATCTCACACTGGCGGCGACGGGCATCGACTTGGAGGTGGGGAATGTGGATCCGAACTGTATGGAGCCTTGTCTTGATCTCTTCGGTGGTCTGGCTTCCTGGGTGCCAAGCTGAGAAACCGGCGGCAGACCTGCCTTTCTACAGAATTCATCAAGACATTGAGGCTTTCTCCCCCGAGCCGATTCGTGGGGAGGGAATTCGGCCCAAGCTCATGGAGCTGCTGGGACTTGAGAGCCTTCCCACAACAGTGGAGGTCACTCGCGAAGAAACGGTTTCCGGTGACGACGGCGTCGATTCGACCCGCATCAGCTTCCTCAATTCGCTGGGGGAGACGGTTCCCGGCGTCTTGATGATTCCGCATGGCGCCGGACCGGGGGCGCTTCCCGGAATCGTCTGTATGCCCGGCACCAGCGGCAGCGTGGATCAGGTCAGCGACGAACGCCTTTACCGGGAGCGCGACGGCCAGGGGCCGTTGCGGGGATGGGCTCGGGAGTTGGCCCGAAGGGGTTTCGCCACGCTCGCCATCAACTTGAAGGGATCCGTGATCCGGCGCCGGGTGTTCGAAGACTGGGAGAGAGAGGCCAAGATGCTGATTCCCTATGGCCGGACCCAGATGGGGGTCCTGGTGGAGGAGGCCCTGAAAGCGGCGCGGGTGCTGGAGGCCGAGCCGGCGGTCGACCCGGCGCGGGTCGGTCTCACGGGATTCTCGCTGGGCAGCTACGCGACCTGGATGGCCGCGGCCTGCGATCCTTCGATACCGGCGGTGGCGGTCCTCTGCGGCGGTCTGGGCACTCTGGCCGCCGTGATCCATGAAGGGGACCCGGACCGGTCCAGCTCCTTCAGCTACATCCCCCACATGCTGCGGTATTTCGACCACCCGGAGATCGTCGCCGCCACCATCGCTCCCCGGCCCCTGATGATGCTGGCGCCCTTGCGCGACCAGGACATGCCCCGTTCGGGCGTGGACCGGCTCATCGAGGTGGTTCGGCCGGTTTACGAGGAACAGGGTCTGTCGGAGCGGTTCGTCGTCTACCGTCCTGACGACGCCCACAACTTTCGCATCGAGTACTTCGAATGGACGGCGGAGTGGTTCAAGTCTCAGCTCGGTGAGTGACTCGCCACCGGGATCAATACCACCAGCGCTCGTAGGCCAGGAAGCCCCCGTCGACCACGATCGCCGACCCGTTGACATAGGTGCAGTCGTCGGACGCCAGAAAGACTGCCGCCGAGGCCACCTCTTCCGGCGTGCCCGCCCGATTCAGCGGCACCGACTTCTCGATTCCGGTCCGTCTGCGCTCCTCCCGGAAGATGGGCCGGGCTCCTTCCGTCTCCGTCATTCCCGGCGCGATGGCGTTGACGATGATTTTGTGCGATCCCAATTCCACGGCCATGGACCGGGTCAGGCCCATGACGCCGTGCTTGGCCGCGACGTAGTTGGCGCCCCCCAGGTCGGCGCCGAAGCTCGCGGTGGACGCGATGTTGATGATCCGTCCCTGGATGTCACGGCGAACCATGTAGCGCGCCACCTCCTGGCTGCAGATGAAGAGGCTGGTGAGGTTGATGTCGATGACCCGGTTCCAGTTCTCCAGATCGAGCTCGAGACAGTGGGCGAAGAGCTGGGGATGGTGAACCGCGGTCACCCCGGCGTTGTTGACCAGGACATCGATTCGGCCGAATTGCTCATCGCAGGCTTTGACCAGAGTGTTCACCTGTTCCGGAACGGTGACGTCGGTGGGAATGGAGACGGCCTCTCCCCCTTGGGCAGAGATCTCGTGGCAGGTGCTTTCACCCGCGTCGGGTTGAATCTCGCCGATGGCGACTCTGGCCCCCTCGGTAGCGAAGCGGAGTGCGATGGCGCGGCCCAATCCAGTGCCGCCGCCGGTGACGATGGCCACCTTTCCTTCGAGTCGCATTTGAAGCGGTTCCTCCAATTAAGAGTCTGGTGGGTAGACTGGATCGGCCATTTGGCCGGTTCGCGCCCGCCGGGTTCAATCCAGGACTTCCAAAACGGCTTGAAGCCTAGCACCGGGCGGCTCCCGAGACCAGCCTGACAGCGTCAGCAAACGGCTCATCGGTAGCTGGAGAGGGAACTGGACCTTGCCAGCATGGACCGCACCGGAATACTCTTTATCGCTCTTGCGATGAGGCGGCCGGCGCCGGGTCCCGCCGGACCGCGGCGAGCCATTGCCTCAGACTGAAGCGGACAGGAAGAATCCCGACCAGATGTCGATGCATTGCGGCCGTTTCATCTCCATCTTGGGCATCGGATTGGCACTGGGGTGTGTAGAGCCCCAGCCACCAGAGAAATCGGAGCCGTACGAATTCACCTACGACTGGTTCACCAGTGCCGTTCCCGTCTGGACACGGATATTGGCTCCCTTTGCGGGCCGACCCGAAACCCACTACCTCGAGGTGGGCGTCTTCGAGGGCCGATCCGCCATCTGGATGTTGAACAATATTCTGACCCATCCTACCTCAACTATAACCGGAATAGATCTGTTTCCAGGGGATCTAAGGGAACGCTATCTGGCGAATCTCCAACTCTCCGGGGCGGTCGAAAAAGCCATCACCATCACCGGACGTTCACAGGTCGAGCTCCGGAACCTGAAGCCCGATTCCTACGACATCATCTATATCGACGGAGGACACACGGCCGACATGGTCCTCGCGGACGCCGTGTTGTGTTGGGATCTGCTCAAGGTGGGCGGTCTACTGATCTTCGACGACTATCAATGGAAAAGGGAGGAGTACCCGGCAGAAGTCCGCCCGGGGGTGAGTATCGAGGCCTTCATCACGGCCTATCGGAACTTTCTGGAGTTGGTGCACCTGGACTACCAGGCGATCGTTCGCAAGAAGCAAGGTCCTGACCTGGCTGATCCATACCTGACCGTTCTGGGAGCCTACCACTATGCGTGGGAGGATCGGGAACTCCGCCGCCGCGATAACGGGGAGCGTGTGGATCTCTCCGATTCCGAAAAGGAACTTTTGGAAGATTTGATGCGGTCCCGTCCATTTGGAGAGACGGCCTTCGTGGCCGGTCCGGCACAGGCTCTGGACAACGAACTCAGGGCATTGGTTCACCGTCTCGATCTGGAACTGGACCTGAGGTGGATGGCCGACGAGAATCAATAAAGAGAACCGTGCGCAGTTCGCTCGCGGGCACGCGGTGAAGACACGATTACTGAGTGATCATCCCGCCTCACGGTGATGATTGCGGGCCATGTTCCGGCCCAATCCCAGCAGGAAGAAGGCGCCGGCCAGAAGGCTGATTCCCCAGCATGCGTCGAGCATTGCCGGGACTCCGGCACGCTCCGCCACCGGGCCCAACAGCCATCCCGCCACCGAGTTTCCCAAATCCAGGGCGCTGAAGTAGACGGCGATGATCCGGGGGCGATTCTCGTGGCTGGTGTGGTCTGAGACGTACGTGGACATGGCCGTCATGTAGGCGCCGAAACCGGCTCCGTAGACGAGTCCCGCAGCCGCCAGCGTGCCCATGGACTCGACTTTCCCGATCAGGAACACACCGGCGATCAGCAGAATCTGGGCCATGAATCCGGCCGGGAGACGGCCCAAGCGGTCGGAAACCTGTCCCGAGACCAGACGGCCCGAAAGGGCGGCCAGGGCAAAGCAGGTGAAGAAGATACCGCTGTTCCCGGTGAGGGTCCGGCTGAAGTGCAAAGGAAGAAAGTAGAAGGCCCCACCGTGAACCAATGCGTTCAGAAAGAGGAGGGTCGTCGCCACCAGAATCGGGCGGCCGATCCCGTGACCCCGTTCGCGGTCTGCCGCAGATTGTAGGCTCTCGGGATGGACCTCCTCGACAACCCGCGATAGTAGAGCGAGGCCGATCAGCGTCACCCCGGCAACGGCGGCGAAGAGGACGTCAGCGCCCGCCCGCTCCAAGAGCACCACCGCCAACACCGGACCCGCCGCCAGGACCGACGTGTGGCTCATTCCCAAATAGGACAGGGATCGGCCCCTCCGGCGCTTCGGAGCCTGATCGATGGCCATGGTGGTGGTGGCCGTGATCAGCAGGGACGATCCCACGCCTTGCAGAACCCGGAATACGAGGTACCAGGAGACGTGGGGAAACCACCAGTAGAAGAGGACGGACCCGCAGATGAGCATCGCACCGAAGGTGGCCACCCATTTGCGGGACCGGAAGCCGAGCAGCCACGTCGCCAAGGGACGCCCCGCCAACACGCCGGCGGCATAGCTCCCCATGACGAATCCGATCCGGCTCACCTCAACGTTCCGGCTTGCCAAAACCAGCGGGAGCCCGATCAGGAGCAGGGCATGACAACCGGAGAAACAGACACGGGCGGCCAGAAGGCGTCCGAAAGAACTCAATACCACTGTATTCGAGAACATATCGGCCCAACTGTCTGAAGGACTACCTGAGTACCGTCCCGGTCAACTGGAAAGTCGAATCCCGAAACAGGTAAGGAGCGGGGCGAGAACGGAATCGATCTCGAATGCCTTTCCGGCAGCACGGTTCTGGGATGAGATCCTTCGATACCGGGTTTCATCCAGGAGGAGATCCCGGATGGCCTCAGACCAGGATTCGTGGCTGGTCAGGGACTCGCACCAGAGCCGGTTTTCCTGCCCGACCGCCTCTCGGATTCCACCCGAACGGGGTCCCCCGCAGTACAGCACCGGCGCGCCTCTGGAGGCGAAGGTGACGGAGGAACTGCTGATGGCCTCGGTGAAAGTCTCCTCCCGCTCCAAACCGGATCCCATGAGCATGAGGTCCGTTCGGGCCGCCAGGGCCAGGACGTCCGGAAAGGAGAGGGGGCCGACCCAGGCGCGGCCTTCCGAGATCCGGTCACCCAGGACTTTGCGTATCCGGCTCCGCTCAGCTCCGGAACCCGCCATGACCGCCCGTACGGACGGTTCCCTTTTCAACAGCGCGTCCAAGACTTCGGCAACCTTGAGAGCTCCTTTCTCCGCCGCCATCCGACCGGCAAAGGCTACCAATCGTCCCTCGAACGGGGGACTGCCAGGAAACAGTCTCTGCTCCAGTTTCCGGGACTCGGCCTCAAGCGTCTTTGGGGAAAAGGGATGGAAAGTCACCGGCGCCACCACACCGGTCACAGGCAGACCGATATTCCTTGCCAGGCCCTCAAGCCAGCCGGACACGGTGAAGATGGCGTCGCACTTTTCCAGGGCCCGTCGGTATCTCCGGCCCGAATAGGTCTTTCCCCAAGACCTGTCCAACTCCAATGTATCGGTTCCCCGGAGCAAGCTCACCACTGGAATCGGCGGATCGAGACAGACGTTGAGAACGTCCGCCAGGTAGCTCAAGGGTGAGATGGCCAGAACTCCCCGCACCCCGTCCCGGTACTCCCGCAGGATGCCATCCACCGAATCGGCCACCACGCAGGAACTCAGGCTGTGGGGCACCTTGGCCATGGGCTGGTACTGAACCTCGACGCGCCGGTAGTCGGAAGCGGCAACCGGGGGCGTGATCCGTACGCTGTGACGGGAGCCCTCGTGGGAGGAATGGGTGACGTGGACGACGGGAATTCCGGCCCGTCCCGCCAAAAACTCCGACAGTTGCCAGGAGAAAATGCTGTGTCCCGACAGATATGAATCGGGATTGCGGGAGATGATGACCAGCGGCTTGTTCATGCACGTGTCTCTTCGGTCAGAGCGCGATACAGCGTCAAATGGTCGCTTGCGTACCGGTCCAGCGTCAAGCCGGCCGCGGTCTCCCGGGCCGCGGCGGCCAAGCTCAGCCGGAGGTCATCCGAGAGGAGAATCGACTCGAGACCGCGGACCAGATCGTCGATCCGATCCGGGGAAAAGACGATCCCGTTGACCCGATGGCGAACGTACTCCACGAGGCCTCCGTCGCCGGATACGGCGGGACAACAGCCCAGGAGCATCCCCTCCAGGTGGCTGCGTCCCGCTCCCTCGTTTCGAGCCGGATAGACCACAATCTCTGCCGCAGCATAGAGCGCGCGCAGCTCGGCCGGGGAAAGCGTGTCCAGGAAGGTGACGTGACCGACCAATTCCAGGTCGGAGACCAGCTTTTCCAAGCCGGTTTTGTAGGGAAATCCTTCAGGAAGGGTCGGACCCGGCAGAGCCAGCCTTATCCCCAGGCCTGCCTGCCGGACGGCCCGGCTTCGAACTACGCCGTTCAGGCCCCGGATCAGAAACTCGTGGTTCTTCCGCGGTATGAACCGGGCCGGGTACACTAAAAGCCGATCCATCGTTCCCGGCGCCAGCCGTCGCCGCCAGGCTTCGCGATCGCCGTCCGTGACGGCGCCCGCATTCCAGAAGCCGCGGTCCACGAAGAACCCGCGATAGTCGACGCCGGGAACGCCGAAAGCAGCAGCCGAGAAACGGGTCACGGCGCAGACACGATCCGCCAGACGGCAAGACTCCCGGAGGATATCGGCCATCTCCGTTGTCGCGGGCCGTCCCTCATGGTGGGTGATCACGGTGGGGATTCCTGCGTCCTTGGCGGTCTCCAGAGCCACGACCTGGATTCGGTGCCGAACCAGGTGGACGTGCAGGAGATCGGGCCGTTCCCGCTGCAACAGCTCCTCCAGGTGATTCCGGAACGCGGTGCACGCCGTGTCGGAGTCCATGTCGGTGCGTCCGGGGGTACGCATGGGAACGAGGCAGGGAAAGACCCGGATCGGGCTTCGCGCCTCGAACCGCAAGCCACCCCTGCGCGTGACTTTTCCTGCCGATTCGAGCGCCTCCATCTGCGACTTTCCCACCAGGAAAGTCTGGAGCACCTCGACCCGGCCGGTCCCGACCAGCGCCCGGTTCAGAGCACGCAGGTGCCCCATCAAGCCGCCCGTGTTGACCAGGTAGTCGTGGGAAAAGCGGAGGACCTTCACCGGGAAACGGCGTCAGGCCCTCGACCAGGGACCGGTGATGGCCACCGTCAGGCCCTTTTGCTGGATGTTGACCAGAAGAGTGGAACCGTCGGGAGTGAAGACGGCGCCGGCGAACTCGGTCCGCAGCCGGTTGTTGGCCAGGATGTAACAGCGGCCCTCCGGAGTGACCCCAATGAGCCGAACGACCTCGGTGGATCGATCTTCGCAAAGGACCAGGTCGCCCCACGGACTCAGCGTCAGGTTGTCGGCGCTCTTGAGCAGGTCCACATCGTCCGGTTCGATGAAGAGCTCGAGGGTACCAGGCGCTTGACGCTCCTCCGGCGTGCCTTCCGCCGAGCTTGGCCGATACTTCCAGATTTGGCCGTTTCTGCGGTACCCGCCGTTGGTGCAGGCGAAATAGACCGTTTCGTTGCCGTACCACATGCCTTCTCCCCGCGCGAAGCGAGCGGCGCCGGCCTCATATCCCCGGTATCGCAGGTTGTCCTCCCGGGGGTCCGGATCATCGATATCGATCCACTCGACGGCCACCGGTTCTCCGACGGGGATGGTTCTCCAGAGATTCCAGTTGCGAGTGTCCGCACTACTCCGGTCCCGGATCTTGAGGACCTGAAGCCGTCCTCCCGCCTGCAACTCGCCTGGAGACTCCGGCAGGAACCGGTAGAGAAGACCGTCGCCCCGGTCTTCCGTCTGGTAGACGATGCCGGTCTCCTCCGCCACGGCGACGGCTTCGTGGTTGAACCGGCCCATAGCGCGAAGAGGGACGGGGTCCACGACCTCCATTCGGGTCGTAGCGGGAACCTCGAAGTTGTAGCCATGGTCCTGATCGGCCCAGATTCCGGCCTCTTCGTCGTGTCCGGCCGTCCGTACGGTCTCCTCGCAACTGATCCAACTGTTCCAGGGCGTGGCGCCGCCGGCACAGTTGCGTATGGTTCCCGCCAGACTCATGAACTGGGAGACGATCTCCTGGCGGACCGGGTCAAAGAGGAACGTGCTGGTGCCGCCGCAGGACGGGGTCTTGCCTTCACCGAAATCGTAGATCTTGCCGCGATCCAGTAGCTCCAGCCGACGGTTGTCCCTGCCGAACGGGCCGCGGTCGGATTGAACCGTCAACTCGTGATTCCGGATCACCACGGCGAGACCATCCGGTCCCGGGAAGGCGGCCATCCCGTCCGGCGCTCCCGGCAGGAACAGGCCGTCCGACATGGTCTGCCCGGCCCAGGACACGATCCGGTATTGGAACCCCTCAGGCAGATCCAGGATTCCCCTGGGGTCGCGCTGCAACGGCCCGTACCCGGGATCGACCAGGTCGGCATCGGTGTAGAGGGGACGGTCGCTCATCAAGTGACGCAGGCCCAGGAAACCGGCGGGAGCCAAGCCTCCCGCGATCAGAAAACGGCGGCGATCAAGCATTTTTTCTTCTCCTGTTGCAGCCGGCGCGACCGCGCCGTGTAAATTCCAAGTTTGACAGCGACTCAATGGTTCTACAAGCGTCCGGCTCCGGCCGCGCCCGGCGAACTCGTCTATAATCGCTTCCAACAAACACGTTTGCGAACATCTTCCCCGAGGTCACATGTTCTTTACCTACAGAGGCCATCGCTGGCTCTCAATTCTGTTCAGCCTGTTCATCTGGACCGGCATTTCCCAGAGCCGGGCTGAGGTCCTGGGCGTGACGTTCCCCTACCGGGCTCCCAAGGGAGATTTCGTCACCCAGCAGGACCGATACCATACCTTCCGGATCCCGGGGATGGTCGTCACCGGAGACGGGTCGATTCTGGCCTTCGCGGAAGGCCGCCGGGGCGAGGGAAGGGATCCCACAATCGACGAGAACGCCCCCATCGATATGGTCCTGCGCCGGAGCACCGATCAAGGCGAGACCTGGGAACCGATGCAGGTCATCGATTCCGGTTTCCGGCCGGACGGCAGTTTGGTCGATTTCGGCGACCCGACTCCCGTTCTCGACATCGTGACCCAGACCGTGCACCTGGTCTACGGACAGTGGCCCGATCTGGGCCCGCGGGTGATGAAGCCCGGTCAGAACCCGGACGCCGACGCCGTCAATCACGTGACCTGGATCCGCTCCAGCGACGACCACGGCCGGACCTGGTCCCAGCGCCGTCAGATCGACTATCCGGATGACCCGTCCGAAACCAACGACGGATTCTATTGGAGGCAGGCCGAACCGGGTCCCGGCCATGGAATCCAGCTCCAATGGCAGGATCCGCAGGTGGCCCCCAACGGCCGGCTCGTGGTTCCGGCCAAACGGTACCGTTCCCGGACTCCGGACGGACCGGCCACGGCGGAGCCGTTCGTCTACTATTCGGACGACCACGGAAGAACCTGGAAGGTCGGAGGCGCCACCGCTGGACCCGCAGCCAACGAGGACGAGATCGTGGAGCTGACCGACGGCCGGTTGCTGCTGGACGCGCGGCAGACGCGTGGGGTTTTTCGACGGCGCCACATCAGCGTCGACGGCGGCCTCACTTGGGGTCCCGACCTGTCGGACACCATCGCCCTCGCCCGGGTGGACGGTTCCATGGTCCGCTATTCGGCGACCCGGGCCGGCCACGACAGGGACCGGATCCTGTTCTCGGCTCCCCAAGGCCGAGACGGTCTCAACCGGACAAGGATCACCGTCTGGACCAGCTACGACGAGGGAAAGACGTTCGTCAATCCGGTCAAGTTCAACGATGGGTTCGCCGCCTATTCGGTTCTGCAACGGTTGTCGGACGGGACCATCGGCCTTTTGGCGGAGACCTCCCGGAAGGAGGGCGTGAGATACGGTGAGATCAGCTTCCATCGTTTTGACATCGGCGAGTTGGAAAAGGGTTCCCGGTAGGCACGCGGGGAGGTCGAAACCATGCACTCCGGGGCATGCAAATCAATCGCCGGCGCCTTCCTGCTCCTCCTGAGCGCGTTTGATTCGACAAGACACCCAAAGGTGAACGAAACTCGCTTCATTATCGGGAGGAGTTGAACAGAGTCCGAGACCTGAATCTGGACGCGACACGGAAGGATGAGGTGGTTGACGTCCCTCAGGCTCGCCGGGACCGGCTCCGGGAAGAGACTTTCGCTTCACTGTTCAACATGAGGGAAAAAGTAGGTTCGATCGGAGAACTGGACGCAACCGTATTCCATCAAGCGATGGACAAGTTATGGAGTCGACTCTCCGATCCCGAGTGGTAGGGGACGCATCGTGCACGAATTGAATCGAGTCTTGGCCGCTGAACATTGGCCGCCTGCAGACTCCGGGAGACTGTCATGAACCTCACGCGCAGGGAAGCCATTGCCGCCGTGATCGGCGGCGCCGCGGGATGGGCCGCCGGCTGCAGGGACGGCGAGGAGGCTCCCGTCCTGTCCCAAGCCAAGCTGGACCGGTTGGAGGCGGCTCGCCGGCGGCGGCGAATCATCTTCGTGGATGACAACTACGGTCTCTCCCACGAGGGAAGCGACACACCCGAGGGATTTCTGGCACCCCGGCTCAAGCCACTGATCGGGACCCAGGTCGACGCCATCACCTACGCCGTCTACGCCCACAGTCCCGCCTACATCAGCAAGGCTCGGAAAAGGCTCTACGCCGCAGCCGGGGGAACTTCGGTCACCGACCAGGCCTGGGCCCGAAACCACAAGGCGCTGGTGGACGCAGGACACGACCCGCTGCAGTTGGTCATCGACTTCGCCCACGAAAACGGGATGGAAGCCTTCGCCCACATGAGCATGAACGACTGCCACGACAGCATCATGAGAAACCTCATGCACCCCTTCAAGAGCCAGCATCCCGAGTTGCTGGTGGACACGAAGGGGACTCTCTCCCACCTGCAGTTGTACGTGACAGCGTACGACTTCTCCCATGAAGCCGCACGGGACCGCCAGTTCACCATCGTCCGGGAGGTCTGCGAGGGGTTCGACGTGGACGGCTTCGAGATGGACTACTTCCGGCATCCCATGTTCTTCAGCCGCTGCATGCGCGGCGAACCGGCGACTCAGGAAGAGACGGCGATCATGACCGGTTTCATGGCCCGAATCCGCAAGATGGCCGATGCCGCGGCCGCTCGGCGCGGGAAACCCCTGTTGCTGTCGGCTCGCGTCCCCGACACCTTCGAGCAGGCGGTCCACCTGGGTATGGACGTGGAAGCTTGGATGGCTGATGACTTGGTGGATCTGATCATCGCCGGTGGCGGATACGCCTCGAGCACTTTGGATGTGGAACACTTCGTCCAAACGGCCCGTAAACATGACGTCCGGGTCTACCCCTGCATCAACCAGAAGCCATGGAGCTGCGACCCGTCCTGGTGCCGGGAAGGGAACCGGGCGCTGGCGGCCCGCTGGCAGCGGGCCGGCGCCGACGGCATCCATTTCTGGAATCTGGCCACGCCGTTCGATCCCTATTCCGTGGACACCCCGGAGGAGCTCGCCGCCACCCGTAATCGTGTCTATGCCTGTCTGAATGATGTGGGCGAGGCCGGGACGCTGGAAGGCAAGGACAAGCTCTACTGTGTGGACAGCTCGGTGTTCATCCACTACAGGCACGTTACGGTCGAGCCCCCCCTTCCGCTGCACCTGACACCCGGCCGCAGAGCAGGTTTTCCGCTGCCGCTGGGAGACGACGTTCGGGCCGCCGCGAAAGACGGCACTCTCCAGGAACTCCGGCTGGAACTAACGGTGCACGGGCACCTGCAGGAAGGCGGGTTGGAGCTGACCGTCAACGGGGAATCCGCGGGAACAGGAGACGCGGTCCGGATCGGCTACGCTCATACCCACGAGCATCGTCACGAAGCGGACGGAAATGTGTCTCCCCACAGCCACTATCACTTCCAGGCCCACCAGGTGACCTATCTCCTGGGCGCCCCTCCACTGAATCTGGGCGATAACGAACTGGAGTTGCTGGTTGCGACCAGCAACGATCCATTCAAGACCGGGGGCCCGCTCCAACTGGTGAATGCCCAGCTCTGGGTGCGATTCCGGTCCGAGGACCGGGCCTGACGGAATCTTCGAGATCGGCTACTCGAACCAGAAGGAGAACAATTCCGACTTTTCCAAGTGGAATTCCAGCCGGATCGCCTGGTCCTTGAGGGAGGCGGTATCGGTGGAACCCTCCCAGGCGATGGTGTGGTTTGTGGAGTCTCCGCTGAAGGGCCGGCACCGGTCGCCCGACCATTCCTCGAGCCGCAGGCCGTCATGCTCTCCGTCGCCGCGCCGGACCGCCACTCGGACGGAGCCCCCCTTTTCCGTTCGGGCGTTGATGCGCAGCCGGCCGCCCGGGTGCCGGAGGGGCCGCGTCAACATGCTCCCTTGGTCGGCAGCTTCCAACGAGACAAACCCGTCCCGGCGCAGGGACGCCAGGCAGATGTGTCCGTCCCCGGCCCGGACGTCGCGGGAAATGTGCAGGCTCTCGTGTCCGGTGTAGTAGAGATCGACCCGATCCTCGTGTTCGATGAGGCCCTTGGCGACGTAGACTCGTCCCCAATCGTAGGAATCGTCAGGCCCCGTTTCCAGGAAGATGGGACGCTCCGGGTGACGTTCCCAGTTCCGGCCGTCCCGGCTCCAGGCGAGTTGAACGTCGATCTTCAGCTTCTTCTTGACCTCTCCCTCGCGCTCGAAGGGGGGCCGCAGGTAGAACATGTGGAGAAACCCGAGGTAGACCCCCTGATATCGCACGACCGGCATGCAATAGAGGGAGTAGGGGTCCAGCTCGTCGGGGACCACCGCATGCTCGGGCTGGCTCCAATTGAGCAGGTCGGCGCTTTCGGAATAAGCGATGCGCCGGATCTCGCCGGTGTTGATGGGCGGTCTCCGGTAATACATGACGACGCCGCGCTCGGGGTTGTAGGTCAGGTTGTTGGCGGTGTCGCTCTGGCCCCGGAAGATGGGATTCTCCTTCTGGTCGGTCCAGCGGAAGCCATCGTCACTGAAGGCCACCCGGAGCTCCTGGCCGCCGGCGATCAGTTTGGGATGGGGATCGCGCCCGGCGGGACTCTGGTTGTAGATCATCAGGAACCTGCCCTGATCCCGCCACTTGGGCGGGGTTCGGATCACACCGACGCTGTCGAAGCTGATCTTGTCGGCCCCTTTGAAGACGTTGTTGTCCTTGCTGCCGTCGACCTCCACCAGACCGAGCTTGGGAGCGGTCCACCGGAGTCCGTCCCGGGACTCATAGTAGCGGGCACGGCTCAACCAATAGAATCCGGGCGGAGCGGGAATCTCGACCAACACGCTGCTGGAATCCCACAAGCGGTAAAGACCGCTGTCCGGGTCTCGGAGAACGCTCACGTAGGTGACCGTCGTGTCCGGATTGAGGTCTTTGGTTCCAGTCGAGAAGAGAGGGTTGGCAGGGTGTTTCTCCGGTTGATGGACCTTCCGGCGAAGGGCCCGAACGTCCTCGACCACGTGGTTGTCCATCAGGAGCTGGCGTTCATGGCCGATCTCCAGGGGCTCGGTGGGGAGAATCGAGTAGGAGCCCTGAATCGTCCATTGATGTTCGTGCTGTGCCGCGGACAGGTTCAAGACAGCGGCCAGAAGGATCATGGCGGCCGTTGCCGGCCGGTGGCGAAACAGATCGTTCATTCGCAATTGGTGCCTCCCTTTTAAAGGAATTTGTCCTGCATCGACGCCGCGACGGACCGGACCAGGCGGTCCCCGGTGGTGAAGAAGATGTCCTGGATCTGTTTGCGGGTCAGTCCCAATCGTAACGCCGCCCGCCGCATGGCCCGCAACTGCTCGTAGAGGTAGAAGGTCAGCTCGCCCCCCAGTTGATTGGTGGTGGGCGTCAGGTCGCCCCAACTCGCACCGTAGAAGACGATCTTCCCGCGGGAGAAGGCCACGTCGCCCGAGTCGGCCCCATACAGGATCCGGTCCGTGTCCACCTGCGAGAAGAGCACGTCGAAGGATTCCATGGAGCAGACGGCAGAGACTTCGTACCAGACGTTGGGAAGGCCGCGGAAAGCTGGGGCGGCCTTTTCGATGGGGTACGGCGAGAAGCTGCGCGCTCCGTGAGCCAGAATCCACCGAGCCCCGGGATAGCGGTCGGCCAATCGGAGCATGTCGCTCACGTTTCTCGGGTCCGCGAAAGATTTCTTCAAGCCCACGTGGAGCATGATGAGCAGTCCGTAGCGGTCGGCTACGGCAATCTGGTGTTCGGGAAGGAAATCGGTGATCCGGCAGTCAACTCCCCCGGTCGGGCAGTACCTGGCATAGGGTTTCAGCCCCAGGAGGCGGTGCTTCAGGATCGTCTCTTCCACCTCATGGGCCGATATGGAGGGCTCCACCAGCATCAGGGCGGCGGACCCGGTCTCCTTCCGAGCCTCTTTGCCGGCAAATTGATTCGACTTCCGGAAATCACACCGGTTGAAAGGGAAGGGAAACGCCAGGTGCGTGATCTTGCGGCCCGGCATCAGGACCCTTTCGACTTGGCGCACCGTGTCGATATCGCAGTCGGTCCAGACAGTCTCGGTCTTGAAGTCCTCGTGGAGTGCAACCGCCTCCCGGTAGTTCAAGTCGAAATCGGCCTGGTAGATGTGGCAATGGGCGTCGAAGATCCGGGTGGGAATGAATCCCGAGAGCTCCTCTTCCCAGATCTGCCGGTCCAGGGGTTCCATCCTCCGGGGAATGCTTTCGCCTTCCCGGGTCCGGATGGAAGGTTTGCGGACCGGAGATTCTACTTGGGGACTGGCGGAAGCCGTCCGCGTCGACCGGGTAGCAGCCATGACGCCGGCGCCTGCGGAAAGGAATCGTCTCCGGCTGACGCTCCGGCTGTCCCGCTCCGGTTTGGATTTGCCGTCGCGTCCGGCGCCCATCTGCGTCACCCGCCGTTCACCACTATTGGCTGCCCTCGCCGGCTGCTCCCTGGGGATCGGATTCAGGATCCTGGGCCAGTGACAACAAGCCACGGTCTCGCAGTTCCGAGAAGATGGCCTCGCCCAGCAGACGGTAACCCTCGGGATTGGGATGCCGGGGGTCGCCGTAAAGGTCCGACTTCCCGGCGTAGATCCCGGTCAGGTCGGCACAATAGGGAATCTGATGACAGCGGATCTGCGCTGCTTCGTAATAGCGGGTCAACGCCTCATGGTACGTCGTTCCGTCCGTTCGGGGCCGCTGCCCCCGCTCCTCCCACATTTCTTTCTCACGGGGAGACGGTTCGTAGCTCCCGAATCCCATGATGGGCTGCAGCACCGCCATATACCGGATGCCGAACTCCGTTGAGACGGCGTTCATGATGCGCACGTTCTTTTCCCACACCTGCTCCGCCTTCATTTCCGCCGGATGCCCCCAATGCGGCTCCTGCAGGATACCTTCGCCGAACTTCAGGAGTCGCGCCAGATTGGGCAGAAACAGGCTCTGGGACGAGGCCTGCACCACATATTCCATGATCGCCTGTTGAGGATGGTTCACCATGGGAGTGGATGGTGAGATGGACTTGACCAGTCCCAGGTCGTTGACCCCGTCCACCGAGATCACCACGTGGGGCTTCAGCGCCAAGGCGTCCCGGATCAGCTTGACCACTTCCTGGTTGGTGGAGTAGCTGCCCAC
The DNA here is from genome assembly GCA_965231825.1 of Acidobacteriota bacterium. Classification (GTDB taxonomy): domain Bacteria; phylum Acidobacteriota; class UBA6911; order RPQK01; family JAJDTT01; genus JAJDTT01. The sequence continues at coordinate 3,763,901 of OZ246889.1, forward strand.
GCCCCCGTTGTAGATGCGCGCCGGGGTCCCTTCACTCGCCAGCGTCTCCGAGAGCGTGCCGGACCAGTGTCCCTGATTATAGGGATCGGTGGTGGAGCCTCCCAGGGCCACGATGCGGAGCGCGTCTTCATCCTCTTCGTCACCGAAGACTCGGAAGGCCGGCTCGAGAGCGTAGCCCAAGTGGGGGTCCACGGACAGCGGTCCCCTGGAGGTCCCGACGAAACTCTTGGCCAAACGGCGGTGAAACTCGCCGCCGCGAGACACCAGAAAACCTGAGGCCGGACCGGAGCCGAGGAACAGCAGCAGCCACGCCCCGGCCTCCACGAGAAGAAGGAGAACAATTGCGATAACGGTGCCGGCGCCCAGCTTACGGATCATGTGAACGGCCTCGGATGACGGGTGTGTTTTGGTGGAAAATTGGAATCTATCATAGGATGGAGCCGACCACAGGGAAACCCCGCCAGTGACCGGCCGGAAAGGATTTTGGATCGATGAATACCCCCGGAAAGGAACGGACCATTCGGCTGACGGCCGCTCAAGCCATCGTCAAATACCTGCAGGTGCAGTACAGCGAGCGGGATGGGCTCCGCCAACGGCTGGTGCCGGCCATGTTCGGCATCTTCGGCCACGGCAACGTCACCGGAATGGGACAGGCCTTGGAAGAATACGGTTCTGAGCTGCCCTACTACCAACCCTGCAACGAGCAGTCCATGGTGCATACGGCGGCCGGTTTCGCCCGGGCCAAGCGGCGTCTGGCGACCCTGGCCTGCACCACCTCCATCGGGCCCGGAGCGACCAACATGATCACAGGCGCCGCGGCGGCCACTATCAACCGGTTGCCCGTGCTGCTCTTTCCCTCGGACATCTACGCCAATCGGAAACAGGGACCGGTGCTGCAGCAACTGGAGCACCCCTCGGCCGGCGACGTGAGCGTCAATGACTGCTTTCGACCCGTGAGCCGCTTTTTCGACCGCATCACCCGCCCGGAGCAGATCCTCACGGCCCTTCCGGAAGCCATGCGGGTGTTGACCGACCCGGCGGAAACAGGTTCCGTCACCCTCTGTCTCTGCCAGGACGTCCAGCCGGAGGCATTCGACTATCCCGTCCACTTCTTCGAGAAGAGAGAGTGGCGCATCGAGCGTCGGCTGCCCGATCCCAAGCGGATCCGGGAGGCGGTGGAGCTGCTGAGCGCGGCCCGAAGGCCCCTGATCATCGCCGGCGGCGGAGTTATCTATTCCGATGCCTCACGTCAACTGGAGAACTTCTCCCGCCTCTGCGGTGTTCCCGTGGTGGAGACGCACGCCGGCAAGGGGGCGCATGGGCAGCCTTCGGACCTGCTGGCGGGAGGTTTGGGCACTACGGGGAATCCGGCGGCAACCCGGCTGGCCGCCACCGCCGACCTGATTCTGTGCGTCGGGACCCGGCTTTCCGATTTCGATACCGGCTCCCAATCGGGTTTTCAGCACCCCGATGTCCGCTTCATCAACATCAACGTCTGTGGCCGCGACGCCTACAAGCAGGGGGCCTTGCCCCTCGTGGCTGACGCGCGTGAGGCGCTCGAGGCGCTGACCGATGCCGCGGAGAAGGCCAAGATCGCGACCGAGCCGCCCTATCGGCAGGAGGTCGTCGAGATCTGCCGGGACTGGGATGACGTCTGCCGGCGGGAGGTCGACGAGCAGGACGCCGAGGTGATGCTCCAGACGCAGTTGGTCCGAACCCTGCAGGAGGAGTCCCGGCCCGGCGATACGGTCATCGCCGCCGCCGGCAGTCCGCCCGGCGACATCCTCAAATTCTGGGACGCCACCGGGGCACGCCACTGCCACCTGGAATTCGGCTACTCCTGCATGGGCTACGAGCTGCCGGCCGGACTCGGCGTGCGAATGGCCCATTCCCAGGGGGAGGTCGTCGTCTTCATCGGCGACGGCACCTACCTGATGAACCCCACCGAGTTGGTCACGGCGGTCCAGGAAGGCCTGAAGCTGACGGTGGTCGTCAGCGAGAACCGGGGCTTTCAGTGCATACGCGGACTGCAGGAACTGCGCTCCGGGGAGGCCTTCGGCAACGAGTTTCGCCGGCGCAATCCCGAAACGGGACGGCTCGACGGAGACTACTTGAAGATCGACTACTCCGGAAACGCGGCCTCCATGGGCGCCAGGACCTTCAACGTAGCGACGAAGGAGGAGCTGCGCCAAGCCCTACGGCAAGCGCGGGACGAAAGCCGTACTTGTGTCATCGTGGTCCGGACCGCCCGGGATGCAACTTCGCCCCCGTCAGGGCTCTTCTGGGACTTTATGGTGGCTGAGGTCAGCAACGATCCGCTGACTCGGGAACTGCGCAAGCGATATGATGAAGAACGCCGTCGCCAGCGGTTCCACTACTGAGCTTCGGAAACCGGACGGACCCGCTTCCAGCGGGACGCCACCAACATGGATCCCAAGAGCAGCACCGCCAGAATCACGAATCCCCGGATCTGATCGTAATCCCAGATGGCCTTGAGTCCCATCCCTGTGAAGGCCAAGCCGGCCACCAGGTTTGCGGCCATCAGGAACCGGGGCATCCTCAGTTCCCTCGGCAGGAATTTCCAATCCGACCAGATGTTGGCCAGGCAGTAGAATCCACAGAGCAGGACTCCAGTGTAGATGCCGGCGGGCGTCACGATGTCCAAGAGGTCCACCTCGGGGAAGAGCCGGGTCAACCAGAGAATGGCCAGACCTCCCAACAGGATCCAGAGGATGGTGGCCCATCGCAGTCTCGAATTCTCCAGCTCCGAACGGGTCTTCCCCAGGGTCAATCCGAACTCGAAGAGTAGCCGATACGTCACCTCCGGACCACCGTAAAGGATGCCGAAGAAGGCGAAGAAGACTCCGATCTTGTAGAGCGGCAGCAGCACGGGGCTCAAGGTGGTGAGGAACGTGGCCTGGTAGTTGAGCAGGTTGACGCCGTCCGGCACCAGGTAGTGCGGCTGCAGGAGGACCGTTCCCAGGATGGAGAAGCAGGCGGCGACCAGCACGATCATGGCGAAACTGACGACCGTATCGATGACCGCCGCCCGAACCCAGAGGCGCGCCGGATCATCGGCGCGGGCCGCGGCCCGCGCCAACCGGGCGGGTGTTACGGGTCCGCCGTCGCTGTGGCCCCATTTCTTCTCCCGCAGGAACGACACGTACGCCAGGTAGTCGTAGCTCTGGCCGCCGAGGGCGGCGGCATAGACCATGATCTCCAACCAGGGCGAGCGGGCCGCCATCTCCGGCAGCTCCCGGGCCAGCCACTCGGGATAGGTCAGGGCGACGGGCACCAGGAAGCCTTGGATCACCTGCCACCAGTCGGGCCGAACATGGAAGACGGCCACCAGGATGCAGCTCACCGTCACACCCAGAATCATCATCTGGGCCTTCTCCAGGAACTGGTATCCGCCGACGGCCAGGAGCAGAAGGGCGACCGCCACCCAGAGACTGGCCCACGCGTGGAGGCTTCCCACGCCGAAGATCCAGGTGCAGATGGTCCCCAGGACGCCTTCCAGGAAGCACAGCCAGAGTGGAGAACAGACCAACGCCACCGCGACCATGAACAGGTTCATCCAGCCGGGAGGACCGGGGATGGAACTCCAGCGCCGGCAGGGGTGGCCTCCGCTCAGGATCATGTGGCGCATGCTGGTGTAGACCAGGATCCACTTGAGGAGGGCGATGAGCAGCAGGACCCAGAGAATCCGGTAGCCGAAGACGGAACCGGTCCGGGAAGGGAAGAAGATTTCTCCACTGCCGATGTTGACTGACGCGATGATGGCGCCGGGACCGAAGAAGGCCAGCCAGCGGAAGGGACTCCGGGAAAGCAACGAAGGCGGAGGCGGGGGAAACCGCGTGTTGGATTCTTCGGACATGGGCGTCAGTATAAGGTGGCGTGCGACTCGTGGCGAAATTCATGTTGGCAATTGATGGAGTGAAGAAATCATGAGAGACCGGGTGGGAGTTCTCGTTCTGTCCATTTTTCTCGTTGGGGCGGTCGCGGAAGCTTCCTCCCACGAACCTCTGAAAATCGGCTCGCAACGGCAACTCTTCGTCGACGACCACGTCGTCGAGTCGATGGACCCGCGGGTCTATCGGCACCTGAACCAACCATTGAAGTACCGGGACAATCCGGTGATCCGGATGGACCAGGACTGGGAGCACAAGGGAGGCCTCTCCCATGCCGGCGACTGCGGGCAGATCTTCTACGATCCGGACCGGAAGCTGTACCGGTTCTACGGTTTGATGGTCAATTGGGACTGGTCGGAACGATGGATCTTCTACGCCGAGTCCAAAGACGGCATCCATTGGGTCAAGCCTCGCCTGGGCCAGGTCAAGTATCTCGGATACGACACGAATTTCATCTCCCTGCCATTCGACAAGGAGGCGACGAGCAACACCGTCTTCCGCGACCCGGTCGCCAAAAGCGAGAACGAGCGGTTCAAGATGATCTACTTCCAGAAACGGGGCGACAAGGTCGTGATGATGCCCGGCTACTCCCGCGACGGCTTCGACTGGAAGGCCTACGAGGTGGAGCGTCCTGTCGTCAATTTCTGGTCGGACACCAACAACAACCTGCTCTGGGACCCCGAGAAGAAGCGGTACATCCTCTACCTGAGGAGCTTCAACATACTGAGCCGGTGGATGACTCCGGAGCCGGTGTATCCTGAGGACGCGCGGGTCCGGACCGCTTCCTTCGCCACCAGCGTCGACTTTCTGAACTGGGACGCCCAGCCCACGCTCCGGGACGCACCGGACCGTTTCATTGCCTTTCACGCTGATGAAAAGGACCGCGTCGGCGATCGAGATTTCTACACTTTGGAAGTACTTCCCTACGAGGGTGGCTACGTCGGGTTCACCTCCGTCTACCACACCATGCTTGGAAACGCGCCGGCCGCCATGGACACGGGCAATGCCCAATCTCCCTGGATGGAGCGGATGGACGTGCAACTGCTCTGGAGCCGGGACGCGGAGAAATTTCAGCGCGTCGGGGACCGGAGGGTGTTCATTCCCAACGGCCCGCCGGGCAGTTGGGATGAGCATATGGTCTACTCGGTCCATAACGGAATTGTCCGGGAGGATCTGGGTGAGGTCTGGATCTATTACCAGGGGTTTCGCGGTCACCACTGGTTCTACCACCGCCAGGAGCCTCAGCTTGGACAGATCGGACTGGCGATTCTCAGGCTCGACGGGTTCGTGAGCGTGACCGGGAAGGGGGCCCTGACCACGCGCCCCCTGTTGCTCGACGGAAACCGGCTCAAGATCAACGCCACCGGAGTGGACAAGTTCGTGGGTCCCGGCTACGGGACCGTCCGGGTCGAGATCCTGGACGCCGCCACGGGCGAGGTTGTGGCCGGATTGGGAAGAGAGGACTCGGACGCCTTCGGCGGGGACGAGATCGGGTACACGGCGAGTTGGAAGGGAAAGAAGGATCTGAGCGCCTTGCAGGGGCAGGCGGTTCGGTTGCGGTTCTACCTGGACAAGGCCAAGCTCTTCTCGTTCTGGGTCGATCGGGAATGACCCGGTGAGCTGAAATCTCTATCGTGAGACCCGCACGCGCCGCAACAGGAAGGCCTTCCGCTGGCGGCAGAACCGGGGGGGTGAAACGCGCCCGGCAGGGCTCGAACCTGCGGCCTTTGGTTTCGTAGACCAACGCTCTATCCAACTGAGCTACGGGCGCTCCGAGTGCCGGGAGTCTAGCAGAATCGAGCCCGGCCAGGAAGATGCACGCGTCGTTGCAGGCGCCGTCCTCAGCGGGCAGACTAGCCGCCGGCGGGCCGCACGCAATGGACCCTGGCAAAGTTCCATTCGGAAAACGGACGGTCCATTGGCCGGGAAACCTGTCGGGCGTCGATTTCCCGGCGGAGCACCGGAATGACTGAATTTGGACGGCGCAGTTTCCTCAAGGATTCCTCGACTCTTCTCATCGGAAGTGCCACGGCCGGTCTCTCATCAGGGTGGATTGGAGCGGGCGATCGAATCCGGGTGGGACTCATCGGGGCCGGAATCCGAGGCCGCGGCCTGATGTACGAAGCCAGTGACCTGCCGGGCGTAGAGGTGGCGGTCGTCTCCGATCCCGACCGCCGGCGGATGGAGGGAAGGGCAGCCGAGCTGGAAAAAAAGACCGGAGTGCGCCCCCGTACCGCAGAAGACCTGCGCCGGATCCTGGACGATCCGGAGATCGATGCCGTGATTATCGCCAGTTGCGACCACTGGCACGCCTTGGCCACCATTTGGGCGTGCCAGGCGGGCAAGCACGTCTACGTGGAAAAGCCGGTCTGTCACAACCTCTTCGAGGGAAGAAAGATGTTGGAGGCGGCCCGGAAATATGGCCGAATCGTCCAGACCGGGACCCAGCGGCGTTCCAACGGCGCTTTTCGCAAGGCGGCCCAACTGATCCGGGAGGGAGCCATCGGTGACGTCTACTGGGCCAGCTTTGACCTTCCCAATCCCCGGGAATCGATCGGATTCAAGAAGCCGGAGCCGATCCCCTCGTGGCTCGAGTGGGATCTGTGGCTGGGACCGGCCGAAATGCAGCCCTACCACGCCAATCTGGTGCACTACAATTGGCAGTGGTTCTGGGACTTCGGCAACGGCGAACTGGCGACCAACGGCGTACACCTGTTGGACATCGCCCGCTGGTGCCTGGGCAAGGATCTGCCGGCACGGATTCATTCCGTGGGCGGGCGCTACGGTCCGTCTGACCAGGGAGAGACCCCGAACGCTCAGAAGGCGACCTTCCGATACGACGACGGGACGCTGCTCACCGGCGAGGTGCGCAACCTATACTCGGCGCAGGGACGAGTGCGGCCCCGGCGGCCCGGATCCCAGACACCGGTGGCTTGAGGAATTGTCCTGGAGCTTCTATGGAAGCAAGGGTTACCTCCATCTGAAACCCCGTCAGAGCGGCGGACGAGAAGAGGCCCCGCGCCAGTTGGCCAAACGTTACGGCTGCGAGTATCAGGTATTTCTGGGCCGCAATCCTGATCCCGAACCGGATCAGGGAATTCTGCAGCACCGGGACCACTTCGGCAATTTCGTCGAGGCAATCTGGTCGGGGCGCCCGGAGATTCTGACGGCGGGACTGGAGGATGGAGTGCTCTCGGCCAGCCATTGCATCATGGCCAACCTTTCCCTACGACTGGGAAGGGAACTGCGATACGACGCCGCGACTCATCGGTTCCTGGGGGATGACGAAGCGAACCGCATGTCGACCCGAACCTATCGGGAGCCCTACGTCGTCCCCGAGAAGGTCTGAGCCGTCAGTTTCCGACTCCCTTGGGGGTAACCTGCGCCGCCTCCTAAGCTGTGGCAGCCCTCTACAGCGACTCGCCCAATTTGTTCTTCCGGGCCCGGTCGCGCAATGAGCCCTCCCGGTAGTACTCGTCGGGTGGAGTCCCGATGAACACCCACCAGCAGTCCTCTTGGGTGTGGTTGTAGACGGACCGGGGCACGTCGGCGGGAAATCGGAAAGCGTCGAAGGCCTTGGCCTCCACCACGGTATCACCGACTCGGATCTGGCTCCGGCCCTGCATCAGGATATAGGTCTCTTCCGCCTTCTCGTGCGTGTGGTGACCCACGGACTGGCCCGGCTTCAGGTGACCTATGGAGAAGGCGACATGCTCGCATTCCAAGTGGGGATCATAAGCCCGCAAATCCCCGTTTTCGGCCTTGGGCCACGGGTGATCCTGGTCCTTGATAGGACTTCCCGGAGTTCCCGCTGGTGGGAGCCAGTCCCATCGGATCCGACGGGATCGCTTCTTGTGGCCTTTGACGGGCCTTGCCACCGGCTCTCCCAACACTGCTTCTTTCAGGATCAGGGCCAGCACCGGGACTCCGGCGGCCGACGTCTTCAGAAAGCTCCGCCTCTTGTTCCAAGATCTCCGCATGCGTCCTCCTCATCTCATGAGAAATTATTTCCCTCTCTTCGCCCGGCTGCACGTAGACTGCTCGCCCGTCTCCACTTTTTTCTATTTCCTCTTTTCTCTTTACCTCTGTGTCTCAGAAGTTCCACACGGGAATCGGTTCTCCGGCCGAGATCACCTCTTCCAGATAGGCACCCGTGTGGGGCGTCGGATCTTGCATATGGGTCAACTCTCCGTACTCCAGGATCCGGAGCGCGATGACGTTGCGCCACTTTCCATCGGCCAGGCGCAGAGTGACGGCCACGGTATGGTCCACCCTCCAGGCTGTGCCGCCTGGAGTCGGTCCGAATTCCTTCCTCAGGTCCCGGGCTACCAATGGCTGGAGCAATCCGGTCCTTTCCTCGTTCAAGGGCCAGAAGCAGAGAGTATTCCGGCTGCGCCCTCCCCACAGAGGGCTCCCCCGCGAGTCCTTGACCAGCTTGATCCGGTCCAGGCCCTCCATGAAGACTTCATAGAGATTCGCCGCCACGTAGGGCGTGCCGTCGGCCGCTTGATTCAGGACGATGGGAGCCGCCGAGATCAGGCCCCGGACGTGGACGACTTTCTCCCAGGTCTCGCCGTTGTCTTTCGAGCGCCAGACTCGGATGTCGTGGGGGGCCGTTCGGGTCTCCGAGGCATCGAAAACCCCGGGACTCCCGTTGCCCCGGGCAGAAAAGAGGATGGACCCGTCCTGGTCGCGTACGGCGCTGGCCTCGAAGGAGCCGTCCTGGCCCGTGACCGGAACGTAGGAGACGGGTCTCCATGCTCCCTCCGTACGCCTCCAGCGCGCCAACCCCGAGCCACCGGTCTCGTCTGGCCGGTTGCCCTTCATGGCAAAGAGGAGATCGTCCCCGTCGGGAATCGCCGTCATCAGGCTGGCGGTCAGCCGCCAGCCCGGAAGCAGGGATTCCTGCGAGACGCGCTCGGTATTCGCCACACTGAAGGTCTCGCCGTCGTAGGCCAGTTGATGAAGCTCCAGGTAGGAGTACATCTGGCTCATGTCTTCGAACACCGAGGTTCTGGGATTCCGGCCGAACATGTTCACCCCGTAGGGCGGGGGCCCTTCGATGGTGGTCCTCCAGGCGATGGACTGGTTGAGGCCGAAGCCGGTGCCGGCGTGAGGGTGGGGGGAGCCGTCCGCCCGTTTCGCGCCGAAAGGAACGAAGCCTCCCATGACCGGGTACTTCACCATGATGGCTTCCTGATTGGCCGGCTTGGAATTGGGGTTTGGCTCGTTGTGGTTGCGGGTGATGGGGACCGCGCGATCCGGTTTCAGACCGGTGATATCGTCGAAGGGGATCAGGTCGGAGCCGTTCTCGAAGTCGGTGCCCTTCGCGCCCGCAACCCGGATGTTGCAGAGATACCCGCCGGTGTTCGGCCCCAACTGGAGAGGCAATCCCAATTGGTAGACCCAGTTCGCACCTTCGGGGCTGTTTTCGGGAATACGCAGATCCGGGGAACTCCGCGTCATGTCGATGATACCGCTGTCAGGACGCGGCGGCGGCGTCTCTTCGGGAGGCGGCTGGGAGCCGCAAGCGGCCAGAGACCAAAGGCCGGCCAGACTGAGCACAATGATCCAATTCGGCACTTCCAGGCATTTTCTCATGTGAACACTCCTTCGGGGATCGGCAATTCTATGCCTTGACGAACACCTCCACCTCATCGATGAGAATATCTTCACCGGAGGATGGAGACGCCTCCACTAGAGTCACTTCCAAATGATTGTCCCCGAACCGCGCGGGCGGTTCCGTCAGGTCAAACCAGAAGGTCCGGCAGTCACCCGGAATTTCGGGGACCGGCGGCAGGCCGGAAGACTTCGTGGAAGATGGATCCACCACGCCTCGCAGGTCGGTTCGCGATTCATCGGAGCGAGCGCGGATCGCCCTGTCGTCCACTCGGGCGCCGTTGATTCGGATCTCCATTCGGTCGTTCTCGTCCGCTCCATAGCCCCGAAAGAGGAGCATCGCACCTCGCGACCGGGCGAGGTGTTCGCAGACCCGAAAACGAAAAGCGCCCGTCGATCCCGGTTTCCTTTGGAGAAGAAGACGATCCGCTTTGACCGCACCGGTGGAGGCGCGGTCCTTGCCAAACCCGAGGCTGCCCCCCCATGAAGGCTCGAAGACATAGTGCCGATCACCCGACATCACCAACTCCGGATGCCGCACCGCAGCCAACTCCCGGAGCAGATGAGGATAGAAAGGAGCCCAGGACAGGGTCACGAAATGATTGTAGAAGCTGATCCCGTCGGCTCCCGCCCCATACATATTGGCGGCCGCCGCCCGCTGCTGATCCAAGGACATTTGACGATTGCCAAGACGTCTCCGCATGCGCTGGCTGGTCCAGGGAAGCATTCCCGGATAGAGGAGGCAGTTGCCGTCGTGAGTCAGACGGCGAAAATCCTCGTAACGGACGTTGGGTTCGGTGTGCATGGTGTCGTTAGGGGCGACGTAGTCGATCAGTCCTCGGGAAATCCAGGTCTCCACATCCAATCCCAGGGACCGGCATTCGTCCAGGGTCTGGAAGACACGCGCACCCAAGAGCAGCTTCTTCCTCCGCAGCCGTCCCGTTTCTTCCAGCAAGGTCCGGGTCCGCGCTACCAGATCGGTCATCAAATGTTTCCGCTCGGGCCCTTTCCCTGGAGGGAAATAGCGATGGTCCCGGAAGCAGAGTTCCAAGCCGTCGACTGGAAAGCGATCGACCAAGCGCCCCATGACCTCGACGACGTAGTCGCGAACCTGGGAAAACGTGAAGTCCAACGGAGTGCTGAGCTTGTAGTAGGGTCCTGGCGGCAGCTCCCGGATCTGCCATTCCGGGTGGTCGAGAAGAAATCGGGCTCCCGCCCCGACGCCTTGCTCGACAGAAATGTGGCCGTGGTTGTCGTTGATTCGGATTCCCGCCAGGAACTCCATTCCGCGCCTGTGACTCTGATCCAGCAGAACCTCTAAGGGCTGCACTCCCCGTTCCAGTAGTGGAAGGAACCGGCGATGCTGAGGCCGGGCGTCATATTCGAGGCCGTCCGCCCGCCAATAGGTGGTCCAGCCTTGCGTGTAGGCCTCTTGGACAAAGACATCGACTCGGGCTGCCGAAAGTTGATCGACCCAAGCCCGAATCGAATCCTCTGTCGCCGGATCGGGAAGATAATGAATGGCGACGCTGGACGGGTCGCTCACATATAGGATCCGCCGAGAACCCCGTGGCGCGTAGTCTTTCCAAGGTGAACCGGCACTGGAGGGTAGGCTCCCCGATCCGGCATAGACTCCTCCTGCAGCAGCACCGGCAGCAGTGGAGGCGACGAAACTCCGCCTGTTCATTTTTCGTGTCATTTAACTTTCCCCTGTCTCACAGATTTCGCGAAATGAATGTCCGGTGGGAGGCTGGATGCCCATTGGCCGATCCGAGAATACCACAGCACTTCACGCCGCCGTTTCCAATCCACATTGGGTGAGAAAGGGCGATATGCTGTAGTGGCCTCCAGCATGGTTTGGAGAAATGCTGCAGGATCAGGCTCAGAGGCCGCTGAGAGACAAGGAGCATGAGGTTCAAGGTTTCCCTGGGCCAAATCAACCCGAAGACGGGCGATATCAGGGGCAACAGCAGGAAGATCGTAGAAGCGATCCGGACTGCCCGGGAGCGGGGAGCGGACCTGGTCGTGCTACCGGAGATGTGCCTGACGGGCTACTGCCTGGACGAAAAGCTTCTGATCAATCTGGAGTTCCTGAGGGCCAACCAACGATGTTTGATGGAAGAGATCCGGCCCGCGTGCCGGGACATTTCCGCTATTGTCGGCTTCATCGATTTTGACGACGCGCGGCTGGGTCCCGACGGGCGGGTCGTCCGCCACAATGCGGCGGCGGTCCTGAGCCATGGAAGGCTTCTTCAGATTGTCCGCAAGAGACTGCTTCCGGCCTACCGTTATTTTGACGATAAGCGCTACTTCGTCCCGGGCGAGGAAGTGGAACCTGTTTCCATTCCTGCAGGTGGTGGAACGGTATCCATCGGCGTGCTGATCTGCGAGGACCTTTGGGACGAGTCCTATCCTCTCAAGCCATGTGCCCTGTATCGGGAGAAGGGAGCTCGCTACCTTTTTTGCGTCAATGCCAGTCCCTTCGTGGGCAGTAATCCGGGGAGCCGGGACGGCAAGCGTTTCGTTCGAGATTCGGTGATCCGAGACCAGATTCGGCGTCACGGTTTGCCCTTGGTCTACGTCAACACGGTTGGAGTCGGAGACAATGGGAAGAATGTCATTCCCTTTGATGGTCTCAGTGTGGCCTACGACCGGCGTGGACATCTCGTGGGCGTTCTCCCGCAGTTCAGGGAGTCCCAAGAGGAAATCGTCTTCGAGAACGGACACTCCACACCAGTGCCTGACCCGCCATTCAGCAGGAACGACGAGATCTACCAGGCCCTGGTGATGAGTGTCCGCGATTACTTCGACAAGATCGGGATCTTCACGGGAGTCCTGGAGGCCATTTCCGGGGGAATCGATTCCGCTTTGGGCGCCGCCATCGCCTACGAGGCCATGGGAAGAGACCTGGTGTCCGTTTACAGTCTCCCCTCTCGATACAATTCGGCGACAACGCTGGGAGCGGCCCGCAAGCTGGCCCGGAACTTCGAGTTGGACTACCACGAAGTCCCCATACAGAAGATGGTGGACACCATCACAGAGGCGTTCGAAGAGCACCTTCATCCCATAAACCTGTCCGTGACCCTCGAGAATCTCCAGGCCAGGGTTCGAGGATTGATCATGATGGCCGAGTCCAACGACCGGAGGGCCTTGCTCCTCACCAACGGGAACCAGACGGAAATCGCCCTGGGTTACGCGACGCTTTATGGCGACATGGTCGGAGGCCTCTCCGTCATCGGTGACTTGTCGAAGCCCGATGTCTATGCTCTGGCCCGGCATGTCAACCGGAGGTGGGGCCGCACCATGATTCCCGAGGAGATCTTCTCCATCGCTCCTTCCGCAGAGTTGAAGGAGGACCAGGAAGACCCGTTCGACTACGACGTGGTGGGACCACTGGTCAACGATCTCGTGGAGCGGGGAAGCAGTCCCTCTGAGTTGAATACCAGGTTCAGGCACCAGGAACTGGACCCGGCCAAATATCCCACGCATCAAGGCGGAATCTATGACCGGTACGACGAGTCCGAATTCAGCGAACTCGCCGGAAGGATTTCGCGGAGCTTGAATTTTTCGGTCTACAAGCGGCTACAGGGCGCGCCCATCGTGGTCGTCTCCGCGCGGGCATTCGGCTTCGACCTGAGGGAGACCATCATCAACGGATGGAGGGGAGGGGCCGGGTAGAGGGACCTGAACCCCACGGGGGCGCAAAGAGGGGAACGATCGACGAGGCGCCAACGCGGAGTCCGGCTGGACCGACTCGACGATTCTCAATAAATGCAGACGACGTAGGATCCCAGCACCTCATGGCACCGTTTGCACTTGAGGGTTTGGGGTATTTCCGCGAAGCGGGGAATCGTTCCCCAAATTTCCTCATGGTCCAACCGGACCTCTTCACCCTCCTCGATCAGGATCCGTGGCCGGCGTCTCAACTGCTGGACACGGTACTTGTAGAATCCAGGAAATTCGCAACGGCTGCAGACCATCTTCCTGAAGCACACGCCCATTTCGATTTCTCTGAAACGATCCTGATAGAGAAGTTGCCCTGGCCGGACCTTCTTCCGTGATGCGTCGAA
>OZ246889.1:3780000-5167274 GCA_965231825.1 Acidobacteriota bacterium
ACCAAGGCCGAAGCCCATTTGAATGCTTCCGGGATTGCGGACAAAGCATTCTTCGGTCCCGAACTCGAGTTCTTTCTGTTCGATAACGTGCAGTTTGGTCTCAAGGTCAACTCCTCGTTCCACATCGTCGACTCCGACGAGGCAGATTGGAACTCTTCTCGAGATGAGGACGGCCGCAATCTCGGCTACAAGATTCCCCCGAAGCAAGGTTACTCGCCCGTATCGCCCTTCGACACACTCGCGGACCTGCGTTGGGAGATGGCGGAGAAGATGGGGCAAGTCGGTATCGAGTTCGAGGTGCATCACCACGAAGTAGCGACGGGAGGTCAGGGTGAAATCGCGACCCGATTCAATACGTTGCTCAAGAAGGGGGACGAATCCCAGTGGTACAAGCACATCATCCGTAACGTGGCCAAGTCCCACGGGAAGACGGCCACGTTCATGCCCAAGCCGCTGTTCGGCGACAACGGAACCGGAATGCACGTGCATCAGTCGCTGTGGCTCGGTGATCAGCCGCTATTCTTCGATGCAGACGGCTACGGCCAGCTCTCGGAGATAGCGCGTTATTACATTGGGGGTCTGCTGGCGCACGGCCCCTCGCTGCTCGCCTTCTGCGCCCCCACGACCAATTCCTACAAGCGCCTGGTGCCTGGTTTCGAGGCGCCGATCTACCTTGCCTACTCGCAACGCAACCGCTCGGCCGCAATTCGGATACCCACCTACGAAAGTTCTCCGAAGAGCAAGCGAGTCGAGTTCCGGCCACCCGATGCCTCGGCCAATACCTATCTCGCCTTCTCAGCGATGTTGATGGCAGGTCTCGACGGCATTCGGAACAAAATCGATCCCGGCGACCCGACCGACACCGATATCTATGAGCTTTCTCCAGAGGAAATTGGCAACATCCCCGCGGTTCCGACCTCAATGGAGGCGGCGGTGGCGGCACTGGGAGCCGACCATGGTTATCTGACTGTCGGCGACGTCTTCACGCAGGACGTGGTCGATAACTACATCGCGTTCAAGGAGCAGGAAGCGCGGGACGTCTTTCTCCATCCTGTCCCGGCAGAGTATTTCCACTATTTCCACATTTGACGTGGAACCCATGGCCCGGCCGTCGCGAGAGATCCCAACTCCGCGGCGAGCCGGGCCATGGAATTTCTCCTAATCGTCTCTCGGCCCAGGCTACGACTCCACATTCCCCCAGTTGGGAGGTCCACGCGGACCACGGCTAGGGACGCACCAAGCACTGTCGACTTCTGAGCCGTCCTCCGTACAGCGACGAAGCTGCTGGGGTTGGATCTGCAACGCCCGCCGTCATTACTGTCCCCGATGATCTCTGCTGTCTGGAACCACTTGATCCGTCCACTCATCGACCGAAGGATGACTTCCTGCACTCTCATCGTCCCCTCCACAGCGCGCGGCAGATACAGCTATCTCCCCACCTCCTCTCAGTGGGGAGAAAGATCATCCTAACCTCGCCCTCAATGGACCGGGTACTTCACGTACTAACGTCGATGAACCCGTACGGTTTCTTGACAAACACCGGGTCCGTTGCGTAGAATCCACGCTTGTCGCCCTTCGGGGTGGCGTGTTCTTTGACAATCTGGAAAAAGCAAGGGCAACCCACAATAGACAGCTGGGATTTTTCGGCAACGAAAAATTCTAGGTCAAGCTACTAAGGGTAAACGGTGGATGCCTTGGCGCGGAGAGGCGATGAAGGACGTGGCAAGCTGCGAAAAGCCTCGGTGAGCTGCTAGCTAGCTAAGACCCGGGGATCTCCGAATGGGGGAACCTGGTCCCGGGAAACCGGGATCATCCGTATCTGAATCCATAGGATGCGGAAGCGAACCCAGGGAAGTGAACCATCTCAGTACCTGGAGGAAGAGAAAGAAAATTCGATTTCCTGAGTAGCGGCGAGCGAAAGGGAAACAGCCTAAACCCGGCGTAACCTTCTTCTGAAGGCGAGTCGGGGGTTGTGGGACCCGGCATAAGTCTCTTGGAGCCTAGTCGAATCGAGCTGGAAAGCCGACTCAAAGAAGGTGAAAAGCCTGTAGGCGAAAGGTGAAGAGAGATGCTGGGTATCCCGAGTACCACGGGACACGAGAAATCTTGTGGGAATCTGCGAGGACCATCTCGTAAGGCTAAATACTCCTCCGCGACCGATAGTGAACCAGTACCGTAAGGGAAAGGTGAAAAGTACTCCTGCGAGGAGAGTGAAATAGTACCTGAAACCGTTTACCTACAAGCAGTCGGAGCCCAACTTCGGTTGGGTGACGGCGTGCCTTTTGCATAATGAGCCGGCTAGTTATTCTGGGCAGCAAGGTTAACCCGAAAATAAGGGGAAGCCGAAGGGAAACCGAGTCTGAATAGGGCGTTCAGTTGTCTGGAGTAGACGCGAAGCTGAGTGATCTACCCTTGGCCAGGGTGAAGGCAGGGTAACACCTGTTGGAGGCCCGAACCTATGTCGGTTGAAAACGGCTTGGATGAGCCGAGGGTAGGGGTGAAAGGCTAATCAAACTCAGTGATAGCTCGTTCTCCCCGAAATAGCTTTAGGGCTAGCCTCGGGTGGTGCGTTCCGGCGGTAGAGCACTGAATGGACTAGGGGCCTTCACCGGCTACCGACTCCAATCAAACTCCGAATGCCGGAAACGTCAGCCCGGGAGTCAGACTATGGGGGCTAAGCTTCATAGTCGAGAGGGAAACAACCCAGACCGCCAGCTAAGGTCCCGAAGTGTGTGCTAAGTGGGAAAGGAAGTGGAACTGCCGTGACAGCCAGGAGGTTGGCTTAGAAGCAGCCATCCTTTGAAGAAAGCGTAACAGCTCACTGGTCCAGCGGGTCTGCGCCGACAATTTAACGGGGCTCAAGCACACCACCGAAGCTGCGGAATGTCCGCTTGCGGACATTGGTAGGGGAGCATTGTCTGGGCGTTGAAGCAAATCTGTAAGGGTTCGTGGAGCGCAGACAAGAGACTCTGCCGGCATAAGTAGCGATAAAACTTGTGGGAATCAAGTTCGCCGTAAGTCTAAGGTTTCCTGGGGAAGGTTCGTCCGCCCAGGGTTAGTCGGTCCCTAAGGCGAGGTCGAAAGGCGTAGTCGATGGGAAACAGGTTAATATTCCTGTACCACCGTAGTCCGTTACGAGCGATGGGGAGACGCAGAAGGATAGGCGGTCCGGGTGTTGGAAGTCCCGGTCCAAGCGTGTAGGCAGGTTCCGCAGGCAAATCCACGGGGCCATATGCTGAGGCGTTATGGGGAGTTCCGTAAGGGACGCAAACCCGTTGAATCCACACTGCCGAGAAAATCCTCTAGCCAGGGCGAAGGTGACCGTACCGCAAACCGACACAGGTAGACTGGGAGAGCATCCCAAGGCGCGTGAGAGAACTCTCGTTCAGGAACTCGGCAAATTGCAACCGTAACTTCGGGAGAAGGTTGGCCCTCATCAGGTGACGCTCCTCGCGAGTCGAGCCGAAGGGGGTTGCAGAGACTAGGCCCAGGCGACTGTTTACTAAAAACACAGGACTCTGCAAAGTCAACAAAACGACGTATAGGGTCTGACGCCTGCCCGGTGCCGGAAGGTTAAGGGGAGAGGTTAGTTCGAAAGAACGAAGCTTTGAACCGAAGCCCCGGTGAACGGCGGCCGTAACTATAACGGTCCTAAGGTAGCGAAATTCCTTGTCGGGTAAGTTCCGACCTGCACGAATGGCGTAACGATCTGGGCGCTGTCTTGACGAGAGACTCAGCGAATTTGTAGTACCGGTGAAGATGCCGGTTGCCCGCAGCAAGACGGAAAGACCCCGTGCACCTTTACTACAACTTAGCCTTGGTGTCCGGTGCAGGATGTGCAGGATAGGTGGGAGGCTTTGAAACCGGCCCGTCAGGTTCGGTGGAGCCAATCGTGAGATACCACCCTTTTTGTACTGAGCATCTAACCTCTTACCTTGAATCAGGGAGAGAGACAGGGTTTGGCGGGTAGTTTGACTGGGGCGGTCGCCTCCCAAAAAGTAACGGAGGCGCGCGATGGTGGGCTCAGGCTGTTTGGAAATCAGCCGCAGAGTGTAAAGGCAGAAGCCCGCCTGACTGCGAGACATACAGGTCGAGCAGGGACGAAAGTCGGCCTTAGTGATCCGGTGGTTCCGCATGGAAGGGCCATCGCTCAACGGATAAAAGGTACGCCGGGGATAACAGGCTTATCTTGGCCAAGAGTTCACATCGACGCCAAGGTTTGGCACCTCGATGTCGGCTCATCGCATCCTGGAGCTGAAGAAGGTTCCAAGGGTTCGGCTGTTCGCCGATTAAAGCGGTACGTGAGCTGGGTTTAGAACGTCGTGAGACAGTTCGGTCCCTATCTGCTGTGGGCGTAGGAGATTTGAGGGGGGCTGGCCCTAGTACGAGAGGACCGGGCTGGATGCACCTCTGATGTACCGGTTGTCCCGCCAGGGGCACCGCCGGGTAGTCAAGTGCATTAGGGATAAACGCTGAATGCATCTAAGCGTGAAGCTCGCCCCAAGATGAGATCTCCCTCCCGTTTTACGGGACTGAAGGCTCCTCGGAGACGACGAGGTCGATAGGCAGGAAGTGGAAGTGTGGCGACGCATGAAGCTGACCTGTACTAATCAGCCGTGCGGCTTGACCTAGGATTTTTTGTTGCCGCGAAGCCCAGATGTTGCCTAAACAGGCAAGGGTTGCCGCTTTTTCCAGATGAAGAAGGTTTTCCGGTGATTATGGCGGAGGGGAAACACCTGTTCTCATCCCGAACACAGAAGTTAAGCCCTCCAGCGCCGATGATACTGCATGGGTAACTGTGTGGGAAAGTAGGTCGTTGCCGGGATTTTTATGAAAAGGGTCTCCACGCGAGGCCCTTTTCCATTTGTGTCTACTCGCCTGGATTCTGATCCGCTCAGCCCGGCGTTCCCACACTCAGCCTGCTCAAATCCGTTTGAAACCACGAAGGATCTCTTCGATACCAACCCTGAGTACGATGGGACGCCCGTGGGGACACGTATATGGAGTTTCACAGACCATGAGTTGATCCAAGAGCCACTGGATTTTCTCTCGAGACAGCGGTGTGTTTATCTTGATGGCACTACGATAGGCCAGACTGATGGCGATCTTCTCCCGCCGGCGCCGAAGTGTAGAACCCTCCGCGACCATTAGTGTTTCTTCGCTCTGGAAACTGTTCACAATCTCCTGAAAGAGTTCCAGCGCGTCGCATGATTGGGCCAGCGCGGGCACACCGCGCACCAGGATCGTCCGGTCCCCGAACCATTCCACGGCAAAGCCATTATGGTTGAGATCATCCAGAATCTGCTCCACCGTAGCCTTCTGCTCCGGCGTCAACTCCAGCTTCATCGGCTCCAACAGATACTGTGTCGGCGTATCTCCCGCCGCGGCCATCGCCTTAAGGGCTCGATCGTAGAGGATCCTTTCGTGAGCAACATGTTGATCGATGAGCAAAACTCCGTCTCTGTCTGCCGCGACGATGAAGCTCTCGACGAACTGCCCCAGAACGAAGGGGACTGTGCTGATGGCGCCGGTTTCCGGAATGTTGTCCAGATGCGGGTCTGGTCCGCTTTCCTGAACCACCGGTGCCGGCGTCGGAGCCACGGAGTCCCGGCTTAGGTCGGCCCCATCTCCGGTTGATATCTGGGAAAAGAGGACCCCAGGATGGCCAGAATGAAATGGGGCCTGAACCGTGGGGCCGGGCGCATTGCGGGAGAATGTCGGTGGCAGGTCTCTCGCCAAGCTCGACAGGTCGACCCTGCGTTGCTGCAAGGCTTCCTCGACAGCGTGCAATACGGCGGAATGCACGGGAGCGCTGTAACGAAAACGAACCTCTGTCTTGGCCGGGTGGACGTTTACGTCCACATCCTCGGGATCGATCTCGAGAAAAAGCAGAACTCGGGCATGAGATCGGGCCGGCATGGCATCCCGGTAGGCTTTTCGAACGGCATGGGCCATGACCCGGTCGCGGACCATTCGCCGATTGACGAACAGGAATTGCGATGCCGTACTGCTTCGATGGTCGTGGGGCAGAGAAACGAACCCCTTCACTCGAAGGGTGTCCTTCCGGTAGTCGACGGGAACCAGATTTTCCAGAAATGACTCACCCAATACCTGGAAAACACGATCCTCGAGACCCGCCGCAATATCTGCCTCCAATAGCAATCGGCCATGGTGGCTGAAATGGAACTGGACCGACGGGTAAGCGAGGCAATAGTGGGTCAGCTGTCGCGTCAGGTGCCGAAGATCCGTAGAATAAGTCTTTAGAAATTTCTTTCTTGCTGGAACGTTATAGAATAAATTCTCTACCAGAACCTCAGTCCCCTTGGCGCAGGAAATCTCGCGGATTTCAACGAGTTGTCCCCCCTGAATCTGCACTTCAGTTCCCGGTTCGGCAGAACCGGATTGGGAATTGGCGCAGGTCCTGAGCCTGAAACGCGAAACCGATGCAATAGATGGAAGCGCCTCTCCTCGAAAACCCAGCGTCCGAATTCGTGTCAGATCTTCAAGGGTTTTGATTTTACTGGTGGCATGGCGCTCGATGGCGAGTTGGGCGTCCTCAGGACTCATTCCCACGCCATTGTCAAGGACGCAGATCAGACGCTGGCCACCAGCCTCCGCCCGAACCCTGATGGACGAAGCCCCTGCATCCAGTGAGTTTTCCAGCAGCTCCTTGAGAACGGAAGCAGGACGTTCGACGATCTCGCCCGCAGCGATCTGATGGGTCAGGACTTCGGGTAAAAGCTGTACGTTGCCCATTCGTGGTTTTCAGGTCAGCCGCAAATGGAGTTCCCGTTGTTGCCGCAGACTAACCCCGGACGGCGAGCCCGACATCAGATCCATCGCTCGGGCGGTCTTGGGAAAGCAGATAACGTCACGAATGGATTTTTCGCCCGCCAGGATCATGACGATTCTGTCCAGGCCCAGAGCAATGCCGCCATGGGGAGGAACACCGAAACGGAGCGCATCGAGGAAAAACCCGAACTTGGCTTGCATTTCCTCCGGACCGATCCGCAATGCCTCGAAGACCCGCGCCTGCAGCTCCTGACTGTGGATTCGAATCGATCCTCCGCCGATCTCCGTTCCATTCAGGACCACGTCGTACGCCTTGGCACGAACTCGTTCCGGCGCGGCATCCAGCAGGTGCAAATCCTCCTCTCTTGGAGAGGTGAACGGATGATGACAGGCCTGAAATCGAGAGTCCTCTTCGCTCCATTCCAGGAGCGGGAAGTCGTAGACCCAGAGACAGTCTTGCCGATCGTCCGAGATCAGATTCTGCTGCTTTGCCAGATGGAGCCTGAGTAGGGACAGGGTATTGTTGACCTGCGATTCGGCTCCAGCCACCATCAGCAGGATGTCGCCCAATTCAAGTTCGCCCAATTCCGCCGCGCGTTCAAGCACCGAGGCTCCGACGCTCTTGGGCAAGGAACTTCTGAAGCCATCTGGCGTGAATTTGATCCAGGCCAGACCGCCGGTTCCGAGCTCCGTGACAAACCGGGTCAATTCGTCGGTCTCCCGGCGGGAGTAGACTGCCTTTCCCGGAACCCGGATTCCCCGGATACATCCTCCTTCCCCCAATATTCGGCGGAAGACCTGGAATCCACTCTCCTCGAAGGCGTTCCCGACATCCCGCAATTCCAATCCGAAACGGGTATCGGGCCGATCCGTCCCGTACCGGGACATGGCGGCGGCGTAACTGAGTCTGGGGAAGGGCACCGCCAGATCGTATCCCGCAACCTTGAAGATCCGTTGGAGCAGGGATTCCACGAGTCGGAAGACATCTTCGGGTTGGACGAATGACATCTCGATGTCGATCTGTGTGAATTCGGGCTGCCGATCAGCTCGGAGATCCTCGTCACGGAAACAACGAACGATCTGGAAGTATCGATCAAAGCCGGAAACCATCAGGAGCTGCTTGAACAACTGCGGCGACTGGGGAAGGGCATAGAACTGCCCCCGGTGGACGCGGCTGGGAACCAGGTAATCCCGCGCCCCCTCCGGAGTGGAATTGGTCAGGAAGGGAGTCTCGATTTCCAGAAATCCATAGCGATCCAACAGTTTTCGGGTTTCCAGGCAGATTTCGTGACGCAGCCGTACGTTGGCCTGCATCCGCGGCCGGCGCAAATCCAGATAGCGGTAGCGAAGCCGAGTCTCCTCCGAAATCCCCTGTTCTTCGGAGATCGGGAAAGGCGGGGTTCGGGAGGCACTCAGGAGCCGAATTTCCTCCGCCCGGACCTCTACCGTACCTGTCGGGATCTGGTCATTGACTGTCTCCTCGTCGCGTTCGATCACGTTACCCACGACGGCGACGACATCCTCGGACCGGAGCTCTTTTGCTTTTTCGAGGACTACGTTGTCTTCCGCACTGGCGACGACTTGCACCGTCCCGTCACGATCCCTGAGATCTATGAAAATCAGGTTGCCCAGGTCACGGGTCCGGTCCACCCAACCCATGACGGTCACGCGGTTGCCCACATCGCTTGGCCGTATTGCCCCACAACGGTGGCTGCGGT
This sequence comes from Acidobacteriota bacterium, assembly GCA_965231825.1. Classification (GTDB taxonomy): domain Bacteria; phylum Acidobacteriota; class UBA6911; order RPQK01; family JAJDTT01; genus JAJDTT01. The sequence goes on from OZ246889.1 coordinate 3,788,511, forward strand.
GGAGCCTGTCCATCCCGTCGATACTGTAGGAAGGTCGATTCAGCGCTTGCTTGCCAGCGGTTACCACTTCTCTGATCCTCCTCCCTCACGCCGATCTTACGTGTTGGGAGATGCGTTCCTGCTGCAATCGAGTTTGGGTTCCATCGGCCATTCTCTTGATGGAGTAAAGCCCAGTGCGAATCTCGTCGTCTCCGATGACGCATACGAACTGAGCTCCGAGCCGATTGGCCAAACGCATTTGGCCACGGAGCTTGCGTCTGCCAAAGTCAACGTAGGCAAAAATCCCGTCTCGACGAAGGTCTCGAGCCAAAGTGAACGCTTTTTCCAGTGACTCCTCATCCAGATAGGCGAGAAAGATTTCAGGCTTGGGGGAACGATAGCTTGCAGCCAACTTCTGGTTTTGGGACAGGAGCAGCACGAGACGCTCCAGACCCAGGCCAAAACCGAACCCTTTTGCCGGTGGACCCTCCAAGAGCTCAGACAGTCCATCGTAGCGCCCGCCTCCGAGCAACGCGTTCTGCGTCGGGCCCAAGCGATCGGTCACCATCTCAAACGTGGTTCGCACATAGTAGTCCAGGCCTCGAACCAATCGAGGCGTTACCGAGTATGGAATCCCAATCAGATCCAGGAATTCCCGAAAGCGGCCAAAGTGATCCCGGCACTCGTGGCACAGGTGGTCCAGGATGGACGGGAGATTGTCGATGGCCGGAGAACAGGACGGTTTCTTACAGTCCAGGACACGAAGGGGATTTCGCCGGGACCGCTTCTGACACTCTGCGCAAAGCTCCGACTCGGCCAGCAACCTTTCTTGGAGGAGGCGAACGTAGGCCGGACGGCAAGACAGGCAGCCCACGGAGTTCACCAGAAGCCGGACCCCCCGAACTCCCAGATCGTCCAGTAGGACATGAAGCATCTCCATCACTTCCGCCTCGATGCCCGGATGATCCGAGCCCAGAACTTCGGCTCCGATCTGATGGAACTGACGATAGCGGCCTTTCTGCGGTCTCTCCCTTCGAAACATGGGTCCGACGTAATAGAGCTTCGCAAGACCGCTCTCCCGACTCAGATGATGCTCCAGGTAGGATCGAACTACGGGTGCGGTGCCCTCGGGCCGGAGGCTGATGTCACGGCCCCGCCGAGCCGGTATCGTGTACATTTCCTTCTGAACGATGTCCGTCTCCTGTCCGAGGCTACGACAGAATAGATTGGTTTCCTCCAGTACCGGGGTCCGGATCTCACCGTAGCCGTAGCGCCGGAAGAGTAGACGAGTCTTCTCTTCGATCTCCTGCCACAGTTCCACGCTTCCGGGGAGAATGTCGTGGGTTCCCCGAACTGAGCGAACGTTCATGATAGGGCCCGATTATACCCTACCGCCTGGAATCGAAAGCCGGGCTTGAACCAGATTAGGGAAGGGGTCCCCTCCGGGAGGCGGAGAGAGGGCCATTCTACTTGGGCTGCGGTGCCGCATTCAGAACAGCCTGGAATATGAACGTCTCGTGGATCTTGAACCGGGTTTCAAGGCTGGCCGAACACCGTTGCGACTCTCGCCGAAGACTTCTGGAAGGTCCGCGTCAACTCATACTTGATTCGCGTACTCGCCAATCTCCCGGAACTTTTCATGGCGAGAATCGACTCGATCCTCGGGGTCCAGAGCGGAAACTTCCTCCAAGTGGCGCAAAAGCGCCCGGGACAGTTCAGCCGTCGTCTGGTCCCAATCGTTATGGGCACCTCCCGGAGGCTCGGCAACAATCTCATCGACGATTCCGAACTGCTTCAGATCCTGAGCGGTGAGCTTCAAACTCTGGGCCGCCTCGCGAACATGATTCTGATCTTTCCACAAGATGGCGGAGCAGCTTTCGGGAGAAATTACAGAGTAGATGGAATTCTCCAGCATGAGGATCCGATCCGCCAAACCGACCGCCAGGGCGCCTCCGCTGCCACCCTCTCCCAGAACGGTCGCGATGATGGGAACCCGAAGGCCGGCCATGGACCGAAGGTTGTAGGCGATTGCTTCAGCCTGACCCCGCTTTTCAGCTCCCAGTCCAGGATAGGCGCCAGGGGTGTCGATAAAGGTCAGGACAGGGCGTCCAAACTTCTCGGCCAACTTCATCAACCGCAACGCCTTGCGATATCCCTCAGGCTTCGGCATCCCGTAATTGCGCTCGAGACGCTCTTTCGTATTGCGCCCCTTCTGGTGGCCCAAGACCATGACGGCCGTACCCTTGAAACTGGCCATCCCGCCGACGATCGCACGATCGTCCGCATACTTGCGATCGCCGTGGATTTCCCGAAACGAATCAAAGAGACGGTCGAAACAATCCAGGGTGTAGGGGCGATCCTGGTGGCGTGAGATCTGCACTCTGTCCCACGCTGCACCCGGGGATGATGAGCCGGTTCGCTGCTCATCCGGCTGACGAGCCTGTTCCTGAACCCGGAATCGCGAGGGCTCTTCCGTCTGTCCTTTGAGCGAAACGATTCTTCGTGCCTTCTCGATGGTCATAGGCTCACTTTGAAGGTCACTTGGGAAGTTGATTGCCAGCCGATCGGGCGGCACGAGTCGCGCGGCTGCGGGTATTCGACTCCTGTTCTGGATCGGACGCCAACCCTAAGTATACAGGGTAACGGAGCTTTTCCCAAAGAGCTCTTCCACCGCAGTGACGAAGGAAGGAATTGGGTTGACGGCAAGCTCCTGGACGGGGATCAACCGAATTCGATACGACTCCTGCTCGACCAGCTCGAATTGCAGCGGGCACTGACCAGGGTGGCGACTCACCAGATCATGGAGACCGGTGACCTTGTCGTTATCGAGGGCAGGCAATGGAATGGTGATCCGAGCAGACTGGACGGCTCCGTTCCAAAGACTGTCCAGGGGAACCAGTTCGGAACAAAGGATGCGCATCTTGCCTCGGAGGTCCGACTCGCACCGTCCGCGCAGCAACACCGGCGGAGCCGACTCCAACACGGATTGGCACCTGCGGTAGGTCTTGGGCCAGACCAGGACTTCCACACTCCCCGAGAGGTCCTCCAGGACGAAGGTCGCCATGGCATCTCCCTTGCGGGTCGTGAGCCGCTTGACCTCTGTGATCAACCCGCCAATCGAGAGCTCCCGGCCCCCCGTTTCCTCGGAAACCTCCCGCGCCTCGATGTCCGAGAAGCGCGCCAACTCCGCTTGGTAGCCCTTGAGAGGGTGTCCCGTGACATAGTGACCCAAGGCTTCCTTCTCATAGCGCCATTTCAGGTGGTCCGGCCATTCTGCTTGCGATTCACTCTCCGGCCGTGCAGCCGCCACCGGTCCCATCCCCCGCTGAAAGAGGTTCAACTGCCCGCTGAGCCGGTCCTTTTGGGCCTTTTGCGCCCTTTCGATCGCCCGATCCAGGCTTTCCAACAAGCCTCTTCGAGACCGGTTCAAGGAATCGAATGCTCCGGACTTGATCAACGCCTCCAAGACCCGTTTGTTGAGGCTCCGCAAGTCCACATGTTCCAGGAAATGGGAAAAGCTGGTGAAGGCCTTCACTTCGTCTCGACATGAAAGCATCGAACGAATAGCGGCCTCTCCCACGTTCCGTATGGCGGCGAGACCGAACTGGATACTCTCCCCACGGGCCGAGAAGTGGAGAGTTCCACTGTTGATGTTCGGTGGCAGAACCTCTATGCCCACGTCGCGGCACTCGTTCAGGTACTGGACCATCTTGTCGGTGTTGGAGGTCTCACTGGTGAGCAGGGCCGCCATGAACTGCACCGGATAGTGGCTCTTGAGATAGGCGGTCTGGTAGGCCAGGATCGCATACGCGGCGGAGTGGCTCTTGTTGAAACCGTATCCCGCGAACTGCTCGATGAGATCGTAGATCTTTTGAGCCTTCTTCGGGTTGACGCCCCGTTCCCGACAGCCCTGCAGGAACTTCTGCTTCTGGCCCTGCATGACCTTCTTCTTCTTTTTTCCCATGGCCCGGCGGAGCAGGTCCGCTTCACCCAGAGAGAACCCAGCCAATTTGCTGGCAATCTGCATGACCTGTTCCTGGTACACGATGACGCCGTAGGTCTCTCGCAGGATTTCCTCCAACTCGGGCACCTCGTACCGGATCTTGACTTTGCCGTGCCGGCGGGCCACAAAATCGTCGATCATTCCTCCCTGGATCGGTCCGGGACGGTAGAGGGCATTCATGGCGATGAGGTCCTCGAAACGGCTGGGCTGGAGCTGTTTCAAGATTTCTCTCATCCCTCGGGACTCAAACTGGAAAATGCCGGTGGTGCGGCCATCGCTAAAGAGCCGGAACGTTTCTTCATCCTGGAGATCGATCTCTTCCAGATCGATCTCCAGGTTCGACTGCTTTCGAATCTGATTCAGGGTCTGTTCGATGAGCGTCAGCGTGGTCAGCGCCAGGAAATCCATCTTGAGGAGCCCCAGCCGCTCCAAGTCGTTCATCGTGTATTGGGTCGTGATTTCTTGCTTGTTCGACTTGTACAGCGGAATAAGCTCAATCAGCGGTCTCGGGGCAATGACGATACCGGCGGCGTGGGTGGACGCGTGCCGGGCCAATCCTTCCAGGCGTTGAGCCACGGTCAGAAGCTGCCCGTAACGCTCATCGCCGGCTGCGAGGTCCCGGAGTTCCTTGACCGCCTTTAGAGATTTCTCCAACGTGACGTCAGGACCCGAGGGGACCAGGCGGGCGATGCGGTCAACCTCTCCGTAGGGAATGTTGAGGCCGCGCCCCACGTCCCGAATGGCTCCCCGGGCGGCCATGGTTCCGAAGGTAATGATTTGACTGACGTTGTCGCGTCCGTATTTGTGGGTCACATAGTCGATGACCTCGTTCCGGCGATGCATGCAGAAGTCGATATCGATGTCGGGTGGAGTGACCCGCTCAGGATTCAAGAACCGTTCGAAGAGCAGACCATACCGAAGCGGGTCCACATCGGTGATCTGCATCGCGTACGAGACCAGACTGCCGGCCGCCGAGCCCCGTCCGGGACCGACGGCGATTCCCTGTTCCCGTGCGTATCTCATGAAATCCCAGACGATCAGGAAATATCCGGAAAATTTCATCTTCTGAATCATCGCGATTTCCTGATTCAGACGCTGGGAATACTGCTCGCGAGAATGGTCCAGCCCGTCTGAGCCCTGCTGCTTCTTCAAAGACTCCAGCCGCCGGGAGAACCCCTTTCGAACGACGGACTCGAAGTAGGAATCCAAGGTATTTCCAGCGGGAACTTCAAACTCCGGAAACACCGATCCGGAGTCCTGCAACCGAAACTCACACTGCTCGGCAACGGCCAAGGTGTTGGAAAGAGCGCCCGGGACGTGGCCGAAGAGTTGGGCCATCTGGTCCGGAGTCTTCAGGAAAAACTGATCGGTCCGGTAGCTCAGCCGGTTGGTGTCCTGAACTGTCTTTCCGGTCTGGATGCAAAGCAGAACATCGTGGGGAAAGGAGTCCTCCTGCGCGAGGTAATGGCAGTCGTTGGTTGCGACCAGCGGAAGATCCATTTCCTTGGCCAGACTTACGATCCCGGTATTCACCGACTTCTGCGCTTCTATGCCGTGGTCCTGCAGTTCCAGGTAAAAGTGGTCTTTGCCGAAGATTTCCGAGAGTATGCCCGCCTCTCTGCGGGCTTCCTGATAACGATCCTGATGTAGACTCCAGGCCACGATCCCCTTGAGACAGGCCGAGAGCCCAATCAATCCTTCGCTGTGCTGCTCCAGCAACTCACGGTCGATGCGCGGCCGATAGTAGAACCCCTCCAGATAACCCAGCGAGACGAGCTTGACCAGGTTCTGATAGCCCTTTTGATTCCGAGCCAGGAGAACCAGATGGTTGCTTCCATCCGATCGGCCCGACTTGACCGTTCGTCCTTCCCGGGCAACGTAAACCTCGCAACCGATAATGGGTTTGACCCCGCTCTTGAATCCCGCATCGTGGAACTGGATGGCTCCAAACAGATTGCCGTGATCCGTCAGGGCGATCGCCGGCATCTTCAGTTCAGACGCTCTCTGGAAGAGGGCGTCGATCTTGTTGGCTCCATCCAGCAGGCTGAAATGACTGTGGACGTGAAGATGGACAAATTCAGCTTGGGTCATGGCGCTCAATTCCTGTGCTTCGGAGGAGAAACCGATCTATGGAGGGGACCGGGTCCCGCTCCGTCTCCAAGGCAGGGTCTGATTACTCCCACTCGATGGTTCCCGGTGGCTTTGAGGTCACGTCGTAGACCACCCGGTTGATACCCCGGACTTCGTTGACGACCCGGACCGAGATCCGGGCCAGAACCTCCCGGGGCAGGGAGACCCAATCCGCGGTCATGCCGTCGACGCTGTCAACGGCGCGAATCGCCACCACGTGCTCGTAGGTTCTGCCGTCTCCCATGACGCCCACGCTCTTGACCGGAAGCAGCACCGCGAAAGACTGCCAGATCTGCTCGTAGAGGCCCGCCCGGCGAACTTCCTCATCCACGATTCGATCCGCCTGCCGCAACAACGCGAGCCTCCTATGGGTGACCGGACCAAGGATGCGGACCGACAGGCCGGGACCCGGGAAGGGTTGTCTCCACAGGATCTCCCGAGACAGGCCCAATTCCCGGCCGACCTCGCGAACCTCGTCCTTGAAGAGATCCCGTAGTGGTTCCACCAACTCCAGATCCATCTCCTCCGGCAGTCCACCGACGTTGTGATGACTCTTGATCACGGCCGACGGACCCTTCACGGAAACCGATTCGATGACGTCCGGATAGAGGGTCCCCTGGACCAGAAAGCGGACATTCCCCAGCTTGCGGCATTCCTCTTCAAAGACCCGGATGAAGGTTTCCCCGATGATCTTCCGCTTCCTTTCCGGTTCCTCCACGCCCGCCAGAAGATCCAGAAACCGGGATCTCGCCTCCACCCCCACCACGTTCAATTGCAATTCGTTGCGCACCGTATTGAGCACCTGCCGGAACTCTCCCCCTCGCAACAAGCCATTGTCCACAAAGACGCAGGTGAGGCGCTGGCGAATGCTCTTGTGCACCAGGATGGCGGCCACCGTGGAGTCGACACCTCCGGAGAGTCCGCAGACGGCTCGCCCCGATCCCACCCGGTCCCGGATCTGGTCGATCGTGCTTTCGATAAAGGAGGCTGTGGTCCAATCCCGCTTGCAACCACAGAGATCCACGAAATTCGAGAAGACCTCTCGTCCCCGAGGCGTGTGCACCACCTCCGGGTGGAACTGGACACCGAAGATCCGCCGCTCGGCGTTTTCCATGACCGCCAGGACGCTGTGCGTGGAAGCCACCTGCCGGAAGCCGGAAGGAAGCGCATCAATACGGTCGCCATGGCTCATCCAGACCTGCATCGTCTGGGGAAGGCCGTCCAACAGGGGTGAAGGACAGGACCGTTCCAGTTGGGCCTTTCCGTACTCACGGCGGGAGGGGTGAACCTGGCCGCCGAACTCGCGGGCCAGAAGCCCCATCCCGTAGCAGATTCCCAAGAGCGGGACGTCGCAGGAATAGACCCGGGGATCGGGATGCGGCGCCCCCTCCTCGTACACGGACCGAGGGCCGCCGGAAAGAATGATTCCGCTGGGCTGACGCCTCGCAATTTCTTGAAACGGGGTGTGATAGGGCAGCACTTCCGAGAAGACGTGAGCCTCTCGAATCCGGCGGGCAATCAACTGTGTGTACTGGGACCCGAAGTCGAGAATGACGATGACTTCTCGCCTGCTCACAGGAACCTCTTTGCTCGGAGCGGAATCGGTCCTTTGCCGGATGACGGGAGCGGAGTATAGCACGTCATTCTGACCCCCAAGCGCCCTTGGCCGCCGGCGGTCCCTCCCCTTGACTCAAGTTCAAACAGGCGGGACCATCTCCAGAATGATCAGCGAGCAGCCGCTTCAGGGATTTCTCCTGGGGATCCTCCAGGGACTCACCGAATTCCTTCCGGTGAGCAGTTCGGGCCACCTGATTCTGGTGCCCTGGATCCTGGGCTGGCAGCCTCTCGGTTTGATTTTCGACATCATGGTCCACATTGGGACTCTCCTGGCCGTGCTGGTCTATTTCCGGCGCGAATGGAAACGGTTCCTGGTGACGGCGTTCGAACGGTTGTCCGGCCGGTCCCGGAGCCAGAATTCATTTCTGATGGATGCCATTCTCTTGGGGACGATTCCGGCGCTCGTCGCGGGCGGATTGCTGAAGCATGTCATCGAGGAATATCTCCGAATCCCCATCGTGACCGCATCCTGCCTGGGTGTTTTCGGCCTTCTTCTCTGGTGGGCGGATCGTCATGGATCCAAGGATCGATCTCTCTGGAGCCTGACCCGAAGAGACGGAGTTCTGATCGGCTTGGCCCAGGCCCTGGCTCTCATGCCGGGGGTCAGCCGGGCGGGCATCACTCTGAGCGCGGGCTTGGCTCTGGGACTCAATCGATCGGATGCCGCCCGGTTTGCCTTCCTCCTATCAGCGCCCATCATGGCGTTGGCAGGGGCGTCTGCCGTCTACGACCTGCTCTTTGCCCGAACCGCGGAAGCGGGCGCCGGTGCGGCTGACTCCACGTTGCTCCTTGGTGTATTATCTTCCTTCGTTAGCGGCATCCTATGTATCCGGTTTTTTCTTCGTTTTCTCGAGCGGCGTACGCTGCTGCCGTTTGTCGTCTATCGATTATTGCTTGCTGTTGTCATTTTCTGCTCGTCCCTTTGACCGGGGCTACGGAAGATGTCATCAAGAACACCCAGTCCATCCCCGCCTACCAGAATCAGATTCTGAGGTCGCATTTCCGGTCTCAGTATTACAAGAGCGTCACCTCCGTCGGTCCCAGAACCAACGATCCTTTCGTCACGCAATACGTGAATCGCCAGATCGGCTACTACCTGGGGCGAATCCGCTCCGCTCTCGTCATGCTCAAGGTGCACTGCGAAGAGGTCCAGGAGATCCGCGCGAACTCAATGGTCGACAACCGCCTTCAGATGACGCCCGAATTCCGGAAGAAGTGGAGGAAGGCGCTGGGGGATCTGTCCCGCGATGCGAGAGGTCTCAAGAACCTCATCGGCAGCATCCTGCTCGGACTGGCTCGGAAGGACTCCAAGCGGCCCCGGGTCCGCTCCGTGGGCGGAAGGGACGGCTATGGCCCGGAGGTGGCGTACCTGAGGAGGGAACTGGCGCTGGCAGAACGGCGAATCGAGGATTTTTTCTACAAGCCCACGAATACGGTGAGCTTCGAAGATCTTCGGGACAGGAAGACCATGTTGGTGCATCTCTACCACGTCCAGGAGATGGCCAAGAGACTGCGGAACGCGGTAGACCGTTAGCTTCTGGGCTTGGATCGAGGGTCGTGACCACTATGCCATGCCGGAACCTCGTGGGACCGGGAGTTGGCGAGACCGGAAGGAGCGAATGATGCGAAATCTCACTCGGTGGTTGTTGTGCGGTGTTTTCAACCTGACCGGGCTGGCCGGTGGAGTGGAGGTGATCCCGATTCACCATGGATCCCTTATTCTCAAATGGCAGGAGAAAGTCGTCTACGTCGATCCTTGGAGCCGAGGAGACTACACGGGACAACCGCCGGCTGACCTCATCCTGATCACCGATATCCATGGGGACCACATGGACCCGGCGCAGATCTCCCGAGTCCGGAAAGACGGGACGATCATCGTCGCCCCCGCGGCGGTACAGAAGACGGTTTCGGGAGCCAAGGTCCTGAGTAACGGCGAAACCATTCGTCCACTCGGAATCCAGGTGGAAGGCGTCGCCATGTACAACCTGAAACGGGGTCCCAAGGCGGGGCAGCTCTACCACACGCGAGGCCGGGGAAACGGATACATCCTCACGTTCGGGAAAGAGCGGATCTATATATCCGGAGACACCGAGTGCATTCCGGAGATGAAGGCGTTGAAGGATATCGATCTGGCGTTCGTGTGCATGAATCTGCCTTACACCATGACTCCCGAAGAAGCCGCCGAGTGTGTCAACAGCTTCCGTCCCAAGGCCGTGTACCCCTACCACTTCAGGGGATCCGACGTGAAGGCCTTCGAGCGGATGGTGACCGCCGAGGGCGTGGAGGTCAGGGTTCTGGACTGGTACTGAACGCGGCCGTTCCCAATGGGTACTCGATTCGAACACGAACGGAACGGCTGGAACGGCGGAAACAGTCCAAGGCCTCCTGGGAGTCTGCGCCGTAGGAATGATCGTAGCGAGGAAGTGGGGAATCGAGGCTAGATCTTCTCGATTTTGAGGTGCATAGTCGTTCTATTCGCCGGGAAATCGAGGAAATATGGCCCGATTCACCGCTTTCGCAGTAGATCAAGTTCTGCGCGGCGCAGGCTCCTAGCCCTTTCTCTTTTCCGCGCTGCCGCGACTGAGTGAGAGGCACCCTGTACGGTGCACGTCACGCACCCCGTACACCCGCATGTTCTGGAGAAAACCGTTGATCTTCTCCGGATTTCCCGTGACCTCGAAAACACAGCTCTGAGGACTGGCGTCAACTACGCGAGCCCGAAACACCTTGGAGAGTTCCAAGATCTCCGACCGGCTGGATTCGGTGACGCGTACCCGGATCAGGGCCATCTCGCGAGCCATGTGGACTCGCGGATTGTATGGAATCACCTTGATGACATCGATCAGCTTGTTCAACTGCTTGATGACCTGCTCGGTGCCCGGCACGTCCGTTTTCGTGGAAAGGGTGATGAGCGACATGGTGGGATCGGAGGTCGGAGCGACGTTCAGCGTCTCGATATTGTAGCCCCGCTGACTGAAAAGCCCCACGACCCGGGCCAGGACACCCGATCTGTTTTCGACCAGTAAGGAAAGCAACTGAACCATGGCGTGTCCCCGTATAAGCACTTTGGGCCCCGGAGTCAAGACAGGAACGCTTATCGACCGATCCGGCAGTGTCGCATCCGGCAACCTGCCACAGGAACCACAAAGGCGTCATCCGCTGGCCGAGCGCGCGAACCCTGGACTCTCGGCGTTCGGCGCGATCCCGGGAACGAATATGGCAGAATGAGCCGAAATGGCCACGACGAGCAGTGCGGAGCCCTGGGAAACCTACTCGGCTCAGCGTCGCCTCGTCGAGCAGTCGTTTCGGTCAGACCTCCGTCCCAAGCCGGCTCTGGCAGACCTGACCCGGGCCATGGACACCCTGGTCTCTCAAGTCGCTCAGCGATACCTTCGATCAAGCGCGTTTTGCATCCTTGCCTTGGGCGGATACGGACGCCGCGAGATGTTTCCCCACTCGGATGTGGATCTCTTGCTGCTGTATCGGGAGGAGAACCGGGCGGACGCCGAGGACGCGATCAAGCTTCTTCTCCACGACTTGTGGGACCTCCGGCTGGACCTGGGACACCAAGTCTGGTCCCTGGAGGACCTGAGCGCCCAGGGCCCGGACCTGGAATTGGCCCTGTCCCTGTCGGACGCTCGGATCGTCACCGGGGACATGGCCTTGGGCAATCTCCTTCTCCGCGATTTTCTTCCCGGTTGGCACCAATCCCAGACTGCGGAACTCTGCCTTGGGATCGACCGTCTGACACGAAAACGCCACCAGAGTTTCCGGAACACCATTTTCCATCTGGAGCCGGATCTGAAGGAGGGTCCCGGCGGACTCCGAGATGTCCTGACGGCCGGATGGCTGTTGAGGCTCCGGGGGGAGGCTCCCTTCATCCCTTACAGCCACAAGCGGATCGACGACGCTTCCGGCTTCATGAAGCGGATGCGTATGTTGGTCCACCTGGTGCGTGGGCGCAATCTGAATCGCCTTACGTACCGGCTTCAGGAAGAAATTGCACCCCTGGCAGGCTATGCATCCGATGACGATCGGACGGGTGTCGAGTCCATGATGCAGGAGTACTATCTCAATGCCCGGGTTCTCCACAGATATTGCCGCTACGGCCTGGTCCCGAAAAGACCGGTGGACCCGTCTGCTCAGATCCACCTGGAGAAAGTCTCCTCGGAACGAGTCGGCCCCATCATCATCAAGGCTTTTCGAGACTCCTTGACTCAGGCCAAGCCTTTGAGTGACAGGGCCCGGACGTTGATTTCCCGCGGCTGTCCCAATTTGGTTGCGAGCATCCGCCATTTTCCGCAACCGGGATCGATTTTGGATCTCTTTTCGCCCCGGCCCGGCCTCTACCGGACCCTGACCGAAATGTACGATCTAGGGGTCCTGGAGGCACTTTTTCCGGAATTTGGAAGCATTAAGGCCAAGGTCACGCGCGATTTCTACCATCAATATACCGTCGATGAGCACAGCCTCATGGCCATCCGCAATATTGAGGAGTTGAGGGAAGGGAAGTCCCGTGTGGACGCTCGTTTCGCGGCCCTGCTGGAAGAAGCAACCCGTCCGGAGCTGTTGACCCTGGCCCTCCTTCTACACGATGTGGGAAAGAGCCGGGAAGGACGTCATGCCGACCGCAGCGCGCGGATGGCGGCCGCGGCGCTCACTCGTCTGTGCTTTCCCGCGGAATGCATCGAGGCCATTTCGTTTCTGATCCAACAACACCTGTCCATGACAAGAGTCATTTTCCGGAGGGACCTGGAAGACCCCCGGGTGATCGACCGCTTTGCCGACCGCGTCGGCGACCCCGATCGGCTCCGACTGCTGTGTCTTCTGACCTACGCCGACATCAAGGCCGTCGGACCCGGCGTACTCAAGGATTGGACCAAGGATCTGCTGTGGCAATTGTATGTCTCCGCTTACCGAAAACTCACCCTGGGCTTTGGGGCGGACTCGGTGGAAGAAGAGACCCCGAAGTTCCTCTTCAGAGACCTGCCCGGCGACCTCGATGCCCGGGATTTCGGCAAGTTTCTCGAAGGACTCCCACTCAGATACGTCAAGATCACACCGCATTCCGAAATCTATGAGCACTACCGTCTGGCCCGAGGACTGAGAAACGATCAGCCGGTGCAGTTGCGTCTGACCCGGGATCTCGACGGCTACAAGCTCTGCGTAGTGACGCCCGATCGCTTCTACCTCTTTGCCCGGATCGCCGGTGTCCTCACCTCGTTCGGCATGAACATCTTCCGTGGCTATGCCATGTCCAACCGGGCGGGAACGACTCTGGACCTGTTCCATTTCACCGACGCCCGCCGACTCTTCGCCCTGAATCCCAGCGAGAAAATGCGGTTTCAGGATTCGGTCAGCCGGATCATTCGGGATGACCGGTCCGTGGAGAGGTATTTCAAAGGCAAGAGCAGACCGGCGAACCCACGCTTTTCTTCCACAAGGTTTCGTCCCTCCGTCTACTTCGAGGATGAGCCCACCCGACGCTACACCATCATGGAACTCGTGGCTCCGGACGCAATCGGCCTCCTGTACATTATCGCCGACCGGATCTCGTCCCTTCGCTGCAACATCGATCTGGTCTTGATCAATACGGAGGGTGAGAGAGCCGTGGACGTCTTTTACTTGTCGAGTGATGGGTGTAGACTTGGGCCCCGTTTACAGGAAGAACTGGAGGCTCAGATTCTTCAAGCGATAGGGTGAACCAATGAAATTGATCATGGCGATCGTACGGCCCAGCAAGGTGGAAGAAGTCAAGGATGCACTGGGCAGACTGAACGTATCAGGCATGACCATCTCGGAGGTGCGCGGTCACGGCCGGCAAAAAGGACACACGGCCATCTACCGGGGAAAAGAATACAGTGTCACCCTCCTGCCCAAAATGAAGATGGAAATCGTTCTGCAAGACGATCTGGTGGAAGAGACTATCGAAACCATCATGGAGACGGCTCGCACGGGCGAAATCGGCGACGGCCGCGTGTTCGTGCTTCCCGTGGAAAGCCAATACAACATCCGCACCGGACAGAACGACTGATCCGGCTCCGCTCCGCAAGCTTCGCCCAACCGCGCCCTGAGCGTTCTATCGACTGACCGGAAGGGCGCGCAAGCGGCTGCTTCCTTTGCAATCGTCAACCGGTTTCGATCATCTCACGGCGATAGGTCAGCAGCAGATCCTTGGTATTCACGCGGTCTCCCGGCTCCACCAGCAGTTCCTCGATCTCCGCTTCCCGATCGGCGTAGAGCGTGAGTTCCATCTTCATGGCCTGAAGCGTCAGGAGCTTCTCTCCCTGGGCGACTTTCGCCCCGCTTCCCACTGAGACTGAAATGACCATTCCGGGCATGGGCGCACCGACGTGAAGCGGGTCTCCCGGGTCCGCCTTGGCCCGTTGTGATACTTGGGGAATAACCGACTGATTGGGAACCCGGACCTCCCTGGGGACACCGTTGAGCTCGAAAAAGACGGTGCAGTTTCCCCGGGCGTCCGGCTCTCCCACGGCCATCAGTTTGATGATGAGCGTCTTGCCAGGCTCCAGTTCCACCAGGACCTCGGCTTCCCGCTCCATGCCGTAGAAGAAAACGGGCGTGGGAAGTACGGAAACGTCGCCGAACCGGGTCTGGTGCCGAATAAACTCCTGAAACACCTGCGGGTACAGGACATAAGAAATCGTGTCCCGTTCATCGAACTTGCGGCGAAGCCTTCCTTCGAGGTCATCTCGCACGCCCTGCAGGTCTGCGGGAGGCAGGGACTCGCCGGGCCGGCCCTGAATCGGGCGCAGGTCTCCCAGTATCCGTTCTTGTAATTGGGAGGGGAACCCGCCCTTCGGTGTTCCCAGGCGGCCCTGGAAGAAATCGATCACCGACTCGGGAAAATCGATTTTCTTGGAAGAGTCCATAAGGTCCTGCGGAGAGAGATCGTTGGTCAACATGAAGAGCGCCAGATCGCCGACGACCTTGGAAGAGGGAGTCACTTTGACAATGTCTCCAAAGAGCTCGTTCACTCGGGCGTAGGTTCGCCACACCTCCGGCCAATTTTTCTCCAGGCCCAAAGCCGCCGCCTGCTGGTACAGGTTGGTGTATTGCCCGCCGGGCATCTCATGCTTGTAGACATCCGCGGTTCCCGTCCGCAACGTCGACTCGAAGGCGCAGTAGTATTGCCGCACGACCTCCCAGTAATGGGCCGTTTCCTCCAGCCTTCCGGTGTCGAGACCAGGATCCCGGGGAGAAAACCGCAACATTTCCACGAATGTGTTGAGGCTGGGCTGAGAGGTCAGACCGGCCAACGGAGCCATGGCGGCGTCCACGATATCGGCTCCGGCATCCACCGCTTTCAGCAGCGCCGCCATCTGTCCGCCGCTCGTGTCGTGGGTATGAAAATGAATAGGTATGCCCACTTCGTTCTTCAGAGCCCGAATCAACTGGTAGGCGGCGTAGGGCTTGCACAGGCCCGCCATATCCTTGATGGCCAGCATATGGGCGCCCATTCGCTCCAACTCCCGCGCCAGTTCCAGGTAGTAGTCCAGGGAATACTTGCTCCGATCCGGATCCAGTATGTCGCCGGTGTAGCAGATGGCGGCCTCGGCCACGCCCCCACTCCGGCCCACGGCTTCGATGGCGACCTGCATGTTGCGGGAATCGTTGAGTGAATCGAAGATGCGAAAGATGTCGATTCCGGACTCGGCGGCGAGCCGCACGAACTCCTGGACCACGTTGTCGGGATAACTCGTGTAGCCGACGGCGGCTGAAGCACGCAGCAACATCTGAAAGGGAATGTTGGGGATTGCCTGGCGCATTCGGTCCAGGCGGTCCCAGGGGGACTCCCGTAAGAAACGCATTGCCGTGTCGAAGGTGGCTCCGCCCCAGAGCTCGAGCGAAAAAAGATCGCTGTGACAATGAGCGTAGACATCGGTAATCCGGCTCATGTCGTAGGTGCGCATCCGGGTGGCCAGAAGGGATTGGTGAGCATCCCGGAGCGTCGTGTCCGTAATCAGAACCTCAGACTGATCCCGAACCCAATCGGCGAACTTCCGAGGTCCGTCCCTGAGAAGCCGAAAACGATGGCCCTCGGGAATGGCTCCACCGGGTGGGCGCCGGGGAACCGGCGCCGGCCTGCGGTTGACCTCGTCATGAAACTCCTTGACCACCGGGGTTTCGTTGACCACTTGATTTCCCAGAAACCGAAGCAGTCGAGTGGCTCGGTCCCGGCGAGCCGGAAAACGGAAGAGGTCCGGATTCTCATCGATGAAACGAGTGGTGCAACGGCCGTTCCGAAACTCGGGATGGTCCACCAGATTGATCAGAAAAGGGATGTTCGTCTTCACGCCGCGGATTCGGAACTCTTGAAGACAGCGTTCCATTCGGCGGACCGTTTCGGGAAACCGAAGGCCCCAAGCCGTGACCTTCACCAGGAGAGAGTCGTAGAAGGGGGTCACCGTGGCCCCGGAGAAGGCGGTCCCGGCATCCAGCCGGATTCCCGCCCCGGATGCCGACCGATAGTGGAGAATACGTCCGTAGTCGGGGATGAAGGAGTTCTCCGGGTCCTCCGTCGTCACCCTACACTGGCAGGCATGACCCCGGACCTCCACATCGGCCTGACTGGCCAGTCCGATCTCAGGGTGATCCAGAGCAAGCCCTTCGGCGATCAGAATCTGATGGCGGACCAGATCGATGCCGGTCACCTCTTCCGTCACCGTGTGTTCGACCTGGATCCTGGGATTGATCTCGATGAAGTAAAACTGGTCCGTGTCCTGATCCAGCAGGAATTCCACCGTTCCGGCGTTGTCATATCCGATGTCACGGCCCAGCGCCACGGCGGCATCGCAAATCTTCCGTCTCAGGTCCGGCGCCAGATTGAGGGCCGGAGCCATCTCCACTATCTTTTGATGACGCCGCTGAAGGGAACAATCCCGCTCATGGAGATGGACGAGATTGCCATGCCGGTCACCCAGGATCTGGACCTCCAGATGCCGAGCCCGGGACACGAATCGTTCCAGAAAAATCTCTTCTCTTCCGAATGCGGACGCCGACTCGCGGCGCGCCTCTTGAAACTGTGCTTCCAAATCCGCCTCTCGGGCCACGACACGCATGCCGCGGCCGCCGCCGCCGTGGGCCGCCTTGAGTATCACCGGATACCCCATGGCACGAGCCAGTTTCCTGGCCTCGTCGAGGTCCGAGAGGGGCGCCTCGCTGCCCTGCAGAATCGGAACGCCCAATTGGGCCGCCAGCGCCCGAGCCGCGGTCTTGTCGCCCAACTGCTCCAGAATCTCGGGACGGGGACCGACGAACAGAATCCCGGCATCCGCACAGGCTCGGGCGAACACCGGGCTCTCGGAGAGGAACCCGTAGCCGGGATGAATGGCATCCACCCGCTTTTCCACGGCCAGCGCGATCACGTTGTCGACATTGAGGTAGGCCTGGATGGGATCCATGCCGGAACCGATCAGATAGGCTTCCTCCGCTTTGTAGCGATGGAGGGAGAATCGATCTTCTTCCGAATAGATTGCGATCGTCCGGATGCCCAATTCATGTGCCGATCGAAAGACTCGAATCGCGATTTCGCTTCGATTGGCGGCCAGCAGGCGTTTGATTCGTGACTGAGGTGAGGCCATTAGCAATAGAAGATGTGGCGGTAGATTTGTCGAATGGCGGAGGTTTCGATCCGATAGTGATCCAGAAGCGAGCCCCCCGAGTCCAAACCCTTGAGCCGAGCCGTGACTGCACACCCGAACGGATCGCGGGGTCGTCTGGTCACCGGACTTTCAGCCAGCAGTTGCTGCAGAGCCTCAAGGTGGAAGAGAAATCCCGCGCCCCGGCCCAGGACCCTCCCCTCGTCAGGATCGAGATGACCTGCCTCGACAAGTCTCGAGATGCCGTGCCGGGTCCCTCTTCCCTCGATCCCGTGTTGCAGCTGCAGATACTTTACCACGAACTGAATACCCATCAGCCCGCCGCGGCCGACTTTGAAATCGTAGTTGGCTCCATCCTTCTACAGGGCAGGGAAGATCAGATGTCGAAGTAGAGAGCGAACTCATAGGGATGCGGTCTCAGGCGCATGGCGTTCACTTCGCGCTCCCGCTTGTAGGCCAACCAATTCTCGATCACGTCCGGAGTGAAGACGTCTCCCTTGAGCAGGAAGTCATGGTCGGCCTCCAAGGCGTCGAGCGCCTGCTCCAGAGTCCCCGGAACCGACTCCACCTGAGCCATCTGTTCCGGCGGCAGATCGTAGAGGTCCTTGTCCATGGGATCGGGCGGCACGATCTTGTTCTGAATCCCGTCCAGACCGGCCATGAGCATTGCCGAAAACGCCAGGTAACCGTTACAGGACGGATCCGGAGGCCGGAACTCCACCCGCTTGGCCTTCTCGCCGCTGGAGTAAGTGGGGATTCGGACGCAGGCGCTTCGGTTGCGCATCGAATAGATGAGATTGACCGGCGCCTCGTACCCGGGCACCAGCCGCCGGTAGGAATTCGTGGTCGGTGCGCCGAAAGCCAGGACGGCGGCGGCGTGCTTGAGAAGTCCGCCGATGTAGTAGACCGCCTCCTGACTCAGATCGGCATAGGTCCCGGGGCCGTAGAAGACGTTCCGGCCGTTCTTCCAGAGGCTCTGATGGCAGTGCATTCCGGAGCCGTTGTCCATGAAAATGGGCTTCGGCATCAGGGTCACCGTCTTGTCGTAACGGCGCGCCACGTTCTTGATGATGTACTTGAACTTCAGCAGCTTGTCTCCCATGTTGACCAGGGAATCGAAGCGCATGTCGATCTCGCATTGGCCGGCCGTTGCCACTTCGTGGTGATGAACTTCCACCTCGATGTCGGCGTCCTGGAGAACCAGCATCATCTCCGTCCTCATGTCCTGCAGCGTGTCCATGGGAGGAACGGGGAAGTAGCCTTCCTTGTATCGCGGCTTGTAGCCCAGGTTGGGATTTTCTTCGCGCCCGCTGTTCCAGAAACCCTCCACGGAATCGATGTAGTAGTAGCCGTGGTTGTAGGACTGGTCGAACCGGACGTCGTCGAGGACGAAGAACTCCGGTTCGGGTCCGAAATAGGCGGTATCGGCAATACCGGTCGACACCAGGTATTTCTCAGCTTTCTGAGTGATGTAGCGGGGATCCCGGCTGTA
The DNA here is from genome assembly GCA_965231825.1 of Acidobacteriota bacterium. GTDB lineage: Bacteria > Acidobacteriota > UBA6911 > RPQK01 > JAJDTT01 > JAJDTT01. Next base: position 3,807,355 of record OZ246889.1, read on the forward strand.
TGGTTCCCGGGTGAGGGGATCGGCGATGTTACAGATCAGAATCAGGGTTCTGACCTTGGAAAAGGGATCCTCGAAGCAGGTGCTGGGATCTGGGATCAGAAGCATGTCGCTTTCCTGAATCTTCTGAAAACCCCGGATGCTGGACCCGTCAAAACCGAACCCGTCGGTAAAGCTGTCCTCGTCAAGATCGCCGGCGGCGATGGTGAAGTGCTGCCACAGTCCCGGCAGGTCGCAGAACCGCAGATCAACGACCTTGATCTGCTGATCACGAATCAGATTAACGACTTCTCTGGCATCCATAAGGGAGTTCACTCCTATTGACCTTGGACCACCTGGTTCTCCATGAAGTAGTAGGAGATCAGGTGGAGAATCAGGAAGTGGGCTTCCTCGATATGGCCCATGTGGGACGAATCGACGCGAATGACACTCCGGGCGCATTTGGAGAGCTCCCCTCCGGATCTGCCCGTAATGCCGACGGTGTCGATTCCGTTCCGGTTGGCCCAGCGGACGGCATGGATCACGTTCGGAGAGTTTCCGCTGCCACTGAAGGCCAAGAGCAGGTCACCGCTCCGGCCGAAATTCCTCAACTGCTCCACAAAGATCTGGTCGTAGTCGTCGTCGTTGGCTACGGCCGATATCCAGGGAATGTTGTCGGTGAGGGAAAGGACCCGGAACCGGGGACTGCGGCCGCGGGAAGCCCCCTTACCCAGATCGTTGGCCAAATGGGATGCGGAGGCCGCGCTTCCGCCGTTCCCACAGACGAAAATCTGCCGCTCGTTCTGCCGGGCCGTTTCCAATCGACTCGTCAGATCGGCCACCAGATTCTCCGAAACCGTCTTCAGCACATCCAGCGAGGTCTTCTTGTAGGCGGCGACGTAGCTCGTGATGTCCATGCCGGAGAATCTCCTCGATCCTTGCGCCGACGATTCGGCCCTGCTCAAAAGCGTAACTTCCGGGTCGACCCTCCCGCAAGCGGGACCCGGGCCGTGACGACCTGAGGGACCGGTCGCTGCCGGAGGGGGAAGAGGCGGCGCAGCCAACCTGACCCAGGAAGATCCTGGCGCGAACCTCGTCCGTTCCCATTTCCAGAACGTCGCATAATGAATATTATGTAAACTTTCGGACTTGGATCCAAGTCAGGACGAAGACGATAAGTGTGTTGAAATCCGTTTGTTTTAAAGTAGCTTAGGGAGGTTTGTCTAAAGAAGGTCCGAAAGCCTTGGTCCACGCACGGAGGCTACATCTTGTATTTGCCCATTTCTTCCGGGTTGAGATTCTCCAGCCACTTGCGCACTTCCTCCGGGTCGAGGTTTTCCTTGTCCAGAGTGATGTTGCGACTGTTGTTGATGACGTCTTCAGTGACGTAGATGGGGGAGTCGGTTCGGAGGGCCAAGGCGATGGCGTCGCTGGGACGGCTGTCGATGGAGATGGGTTCCCCGTTGAGCTTGAGATGAATCGACGCGTAGAAGGTATTGTCCCTGAGTTCCGTGACGACGACCTTGTAGATCTCCGCATCCAAGTGCATGAGGATGTTCTTGATCAGGTCGTGGGTCATGGGACGGGGCGTATCGATTCGCTCCACCTGGAGCGCAATCGCGTTGGCCTCGAAGATTCCAACCCAGATCGGCAGGAGCGTGTTCTTCTTCACGTCCTGGAGGATGATGATTGGAGAATTGGTGATGGGATCCATCATCAGTCCGCGGATCTTGAATTCTCGCTCCATGTGGACTCCTAGTGGCTTGTCTCGGGACCGATTCTGGTTCCCAGGAGACTGTTGGCTCCGATTCCGGTGATGTGGACCTGGACGAAGGAACCGGGAGGGTCCTCGCCGGGGAAATTGACCACTTTGTTGGTCGCCGTTCTTCCGAAAATCTTCTCGCCGTCTCGCGAGGTCCCTTCAACCAGGACCTCGAATTCCCTTCCCAGATACCGGTCCCGGTGGATTTCAAGCTGGATCTCTTTCTGGCGGCGTTGCAACTGCATGAGACGGCGGGTCCGGTCCGAGTCGGTCTGATCGTCCGTCCAGTGCTCGGCGTCCGTGTAGGGCCGGGGGGAGTACTTGAAGGAGAACATGGACTCGTAGCGGACCGTTTCCAAGAGGCCCATGGTCTGCTGGAAATCGTCTTCCGTCTCGCCCGGAAATCCGACGATCACGTCGGTGGAAAATGCAAAATCAGGATTCCAGCGACGAAACTTCTCGACGATCTCCAGGTACTTCTCCCGGGTGTACTGCCGCCGCATTCGCTTCAATATCGGATTGGACCCGCTCTGGACCGGTAGGTGGACCTGGGAACAGATTCGCGGTTCCTGCGCCATCAGTGCAATGGCGTCGTCGTTGAACTCGCGCGGATGCGGAGACGTGAACCGGATTCGACGGATTCCGTCCACCCGGGCTACTTGGGCCAGGAGTTGGGAGAAGCGGAACCGGGGCCGCCGGGGATCTCGATAGCTGTTGACGGTCTGTCCCAACAGGACGATCTCCACGAATCCCAGATCGGCCGCACGCCGGACCTCTTCCAATATGGCCTCCGCGGGCCGATTCCGTTCCTTGCCCCGGGTAAAAGGCACGATGCAGAAGGTACAGCGTTTGTTGCAACCCTCCATGATGGTGATCTGGGCTCTGAACCGGCTGGAGCGCAGCACCGGTTCAATCTCGACCGGAATTGAGTCCGCCAGGAACTCGGTACGGACCCGCCGGGACGGGTTCTGGTCCAAATCCTTGGAATCCAACTCGTCCAGCAGGTCCGGCAACGAGTGGTAGAGGTGGGTTCCCACAACCAGGTCCAGAAACGGAGCTTTCTTCAGCATCCGCTCGCCCTCTTGCTGGGCCACGCAGCCCACCACTCCGATTCTGAAGTTCTCCTCCTTCCGCTTTCGCGCCTTCATCTGCCCCAGACGGCTATAGACCTTCTGTGCCGCCTTTTCGCGGACGCTGCAGGTATTGAGAAGGAAGAGGTCCGCTTCTTCGGGAGTCGAGACCGGAATCATTCCGCGATGAACCAGGAGCCCGGAGATCTTCTCCGAGTCATGCACATTCATCTGGCATCCGAAGGTTTCGATGAAAAAGCGCTCAGACCGCATTGAATCAGACCCCGCGTGCCGGGAGGTGCACGATTCCCCGCCCCGTACGGGCGCAGACCGCTTGACCTCCGCAAAGGGGTTCATTCTAGCCGATGCCTAAAAGGCGAAACAATTGAGACGATCAAAACGGGATCAGGTGGGCTGCGATACCGGTCGCTGAGGATCGGCCCGGGATGCCGGGTTCGTGTCGGCCGCTGCCCGTCGAAGCAGTTCCCGAGCCTGCCGGAGAGTCGTCTCCGTCAACGAATCGCCGGCCGTCATGCGGGCCAATTCCCTGACCCGCTCGTCTGCATCCAGAACTTGGACCTGAATCACGGTTCTCCCCTCTTGGACTCCTTTGTCCACGTGCAGATGGCGCGTTGCGTGGCAGGCCAACTGAGGCCAGTGGGAAACGCAGAACACCTGGTCGCGGTGCGCCAACCGGGCCAATTTCAGGCCTACGGTCGATGCGACCCGCCCCCCGATTCCGGCATCCACCTCATCGAACACCAAGGTCTTGGGATAGGGTGCGAATGCGACCACCGACTTCAGGGCCAAAGTGATCCGTGAGAGCTCACCTCCCGACGCGGTGCGCCCCAGGGGCCGGGGCGATTCCCCGGGATTGGGACTGATGAGGAATTCCGCCGTATCCGTTCCCTGCCCCGTCTGGACCGACTCGTCGGTATCGATTCGGACACGAAATGCACAACGGCCCATGGCCAGTTGGGAGAGTTCCTCTTCAACCCGCCGGCAGAAATCCCCGGCATCCGCACGGCGTTTCCGGGAGAGCTTCCGGGACAGTGCAAGGTACTTGGATTCCAGGTCCTGTTCCTCCCGGGCCCACTCCTGCTCCTGCATCCGGGAGACGTCCACCGACGCCAACTCCTCCTGGGTCCTAGCCTGGTAGGCCAGCACCTCCTCCAATGACGGACCGTACTTCCTCTTGACGCTCTCCAAAGCCGAGAGTCTTTCGCCGACCTCGTCCAGCCGTGCCGCGTCCCACTGGATCGATGCGGCATAGTCCCGCAATTCCAGACCCACTTCCTCCACCCGATATCGGAGGTCGAGGCTGCGCTCGGCCACGGGCTCCATTTCCGGGTCGAGACGGCCGAGATCGTAGAGCCGCTTCTGAGCTTGATCCAAGAGGGAGAGCGCACTTCCCTCCCGATCGTAAAGCAGCTGAAAACTCTCGTATGCGGCCTGCTGGCGGCTTTCCGCCGTCGCCAGGAGGTCCCGCTCCCGTTCCAGCTTTCGATCCAAATCCGGTTCCAGGGCAAGTTGTTCCAACTCCGACAACTGGTAACGCAGAGTATCCATTCTCTCGAGACGCCGGCTCGCGCCTTCCCGGAGGCGTTCGAGACGCCGGCGAACCGCCGTCAGATCGACGTAGACCTGACGGACACGGTCCGTGAGTTCCCCGTTCCCGCCAAATCCGTCCAGGTGTCGAAGGTGGGTCCGAGGCTGCAACAGGCTCTGTTGATCATGCTGTCCATGGATGTCCGCCATCAGGCTTCCCAGCCGGGCCAGGACACCCAGTGTCGAGAGGTTCCCATTGATGAAAATCCGATTGGCTCCGGTCCGGGAAATCTCCCTCCGGACCAGAATTTCGCCGCCCTCCGTTTCCAGACCCGTTTCCTCGAGAAGGGACCAGGCGGGATGCCCCGGACCCAGGGAAAAAACGCCTTCGACCCGGGCCTTGTCGAAGCCCTCTCGTATCATCTCCTGCGAGGCCCTTTCCCCCGCCAGGAGGGAGACCGAATCCACCAGGATCGACTTTCCCGACCCGGTCTCGCCGGTAATCAGATTGAACCCCGGCGCAAACTTCAACTCAAGCCGGTCAATGAGCGCGAAGTTACTGATACGAAGGTACTTGAGCATGACGCGTCGAGAGGAGACGAGATCCGGTTCCGCCACGGGACGAAAACCAGGAATCATTATAGGGAAACCGAGCCGATTCCGGGAGAGGCCGGGCGTCCGATATGTGACATAGGCCTGGTTTACAATTCTTAGGAGTCTGCGCTGTGGGAATGATCGTAGCGGGAATGTGGGGAATCGAGCCCAGATTTTCTCGATTTTGAGAAGCATAGTCGTTCTATTCGCCGAGAAATCGGGGAAATATTGACTGATTCCCCGATTTCGCAGTAGATCAGTTTCTGTGGCGCAGGCTCCTTGGGTTGTTTTCGGAGGGGTTCGACCGCGGCACCGGGGGAATGATGGCAGGTGGTTCGTTGATCGCTCAGGGTTCTTTCGGTAGCTTCTGGTCTCTCATCGCCCAGAGCGGGCCGGTGGCCCTGCTGGTACTTCTGGTCCTGCTCTTCTTCTCCGTCTTGTCTTGGACTATCATCGTCTCCAAGGTACGGGCCTACAGGAGGGTGGAAGAACAGTCGTTCGAGTTCACCGAATTCTTCCGGCGGAGTTCCAGCCTCTCCGAGATTCACCGCGTCTGCGATGACTACCCGCTTTCTCCGCTGGCCGGCGTATTCAAGGCCGGCTATCGAGAGTTGGATCATTGGATTCAAGCCAAGGGGGACATGAGTCGGACCAACCCCATGGACCAGCACGTGGCCATACGCAGCATTGGGGGCCTGGAACGGGCGTTGCGCAAGGCGGCGAGCGCCGAGATGACCACCCTGGAAAGCTCGCTGAGTTGGCTGGCGACGACCGGATCGGTCACCCCGTTCATCGGACTATTCGGAACGGTCATCGGGATCATCAACGCGTTTCAGGGCTTGGGAGAAGGTTCGGGCACCACCATCCAGGCCGTTGCTCCCGGAATCAGCGAAGCCTTGGTCGCGACGGCGGCGGGCCTATTCGCCGCAATTCCTGCGGTGATTGCATACAACCACTTCCTGAACCGACTCAAAGTCATCGGTATCGAAATGGACGATTTCACCACTGAGCTCCTGAATCTGATCGAGCGGAGTTTCGCTTGACGGTACGAACCCGGCACCTCTGCGGCCACGGTGTCCGGCCTTCCCGTTTGCGGCCGGTTCCGCATCCCGCAGCTTCCGCCCGACGGTGGAACGGCCTCTGCGAAAGGGGAACGTCTTGGCCTTCTCCGGCGTAAATCCGACTCGGCCTTCAATGTCCGAGATCAACGTCACTCCACTGGTGGACGTCGTATTGGTCCTCCTCATCATATTCATGGTCACGGCGCCGATCCTCCAGACCGGAATTGAAGTCAATCTTCCCCGGACGCGCACCGTTTCCAACGTCGATCCGGAGCAGCGCGCCGTGGTGACCATCGGACGGGAGGAAACCTTGTACTATGGATCCACACCATTGAATTTCAATGAATTGGGAAACCGGTTGAAGACCGATATCGGGAGCAGGAACCTGCCCGTGTTCCTCCAGGCTGACGAGGACGTCCGCTGGAAAACCATCGTTACGGTCATGGACGCGATCCGGGTTTCGGGATACGCGAACATCCAGGTCGTAACCCGGCCCTTCAAGGAAAAGGCTCCGTAGGCCGTCATAGGAAATCGATGCCGCAAAGCCGAATCCTGATCACCCACGTCAAAAGCGACCGCCTGTCACGTTCGTTCGTGTTTTCGGCAGTGGGGCACTTGGTTCTTTTTCTGGGCGCCACCTTCGTGACCGACCTTTTCCCACCCGTGGAGATCGTCAGCGGAAGCACCGGCGCGGGAGGCGGCCAGGGAGGAAACCTGGTCGCCGTCGGCTTGGCGGCCGATCTGGGAGGCGGCGCCGGCATGTACAAGCCGGCTGTGACCCCCAGAGTCCAGGCCGCGCCCCCGCCCGAGACCAAGAGGAAGAAGGAAGTGGTGCCGGAGGTCGCACCCGAGAAGACCGAGTTTCAGCAAAAATCTTCGCGCAAGCGCCGGTCCCGGCCGAAGAAAAAAGCTGCCGTCCCTTCTCGAGCCGGCACCAAGGACTCGCAATCCGACGCCAAGACCCAGATCCCCCGAAAAGCGGACGCCGGCAGCGGCGGGACTGGTGGAGCCCCCTCAGGTGCCGGCGGCGGATTCGGCGGAGGCCAGGGAGTCCGCGTCGGCGGCGGCACCGGCCAGGAGGGATTGCACTCTTGGTACGCTCGCCAGGTCGAGCAGCGCGTGGGGCAGAACTGGCTCCGGGCCTCGTTGGGGGCGCTGGCGAAACCGGTAGAGACGGTCGTCAGTTTCGAAGTGCAGCGAAACGGCCACATCCATCGGATCCAACTGGAACAGGCCAGCGGCCTCCGAGCCGTAGACCTGGCCGCACAACGCGCCATCCGCGCCAGCAGCCCGTTGCCGGCTCTTCCGCCGGAACTGCGAAACCGAAGAGTGCGATTTGTGACCTACTTCCAATATCCCCCTCGGTGAAAAAGGGATTGCACCATGCTTCCAGCCATTTCGACTCTGCCAGCCTTGGCCACGGTCTTGATCCTCACGCTTGTTGCGCCAACGGGGAAGGCGCAGCCGTCCGACGTCAAGATCTATCCCAAGTTGCGGGAGAGCACCCGCCTGGCGGTGGCCGAATTCGTAGCTCGGACAGCGGTCACACCCCAGACGCAGACCGCCGCGAAGGTCTTCAACGGCGTGCTCTGGCAGGACCTCAAATTCTCGGCGTTCTTCGAGATGCCGTCCAAGAGTTTCTATCCCTTGAAACCGCTCCGGTCGCCGCAGGACGTGAGTTTCGATCACTGGCAGGCGCCGACGCTGGACGTCGACTTTCTGGCCTTCGGCAACGTGCACGTGGATGCCGCAGGAGCCATGATCGAGGGCTACCTTTATGACGTGAAGACCCGCCAGCAGGTCTTGGGGAAACGCTACTCCGTCTCCGATGCCACGTTGATTCGAAGGGTTGCCCACGAGTTCGCCGACCAGATCGTCTATCAATTGTCGGCCGGCACCAGCCAGGGTGTGGCCAGCACGCAGATCACGTACAGTTCTCTGAAATCCGGGAGCAAGGAAATCTACACCATGGACTACGACGGTTCGAACGTTCGGACCGTCACCGCCAACCAGGGAATCAACAAGTTTCCCGACTGGTCGGGCGACAATTCAAGACTGGCTTTCGTCACCATCCTTCCCGGTAGCGCCCGCTGGCAGTTCTGGATCCAGAGCCTCCAAGGAGGCCGGGATGTGATTCCAACGCCTACCTCGTACGTGTCGTCTCCGGCTTTCTCTCCCGATGGCCGGCAGATCGCTTACTCCTCCCGGGGCAGGGGGCATTCCAGCGCGGACATCTATGTGGCGAACGCCGACGGATCCGGCGGGATCAACGTCTCCAATCATCCTGCCATCGACACCTCGCCGACATGGAGCCCCTCGTCCCGGCAGATCGCCTTTATCTCGGACCGGACCGGACGGCCACAGCTCTGGCTCATGGACGCCGACGGTTCCGATCTCCGGGCGCTGGTGTCGGAAGGAGGCCACTGCGACAGTCCCAGTTGGGCGCCGGACGGCAGACACATCATCTACTCCTGGCAGGCCCCAAAACGTTGGAAACACGACATTTATATAGTGGAAGTGGCCAGCGGCAAGATCTTTCAGTTGACCTCGGGAACCGGAAGCAACGAACATCCCGACTGGTCTCCGGACGGTAGGCACATCGTCTTCCAAAGCACCCGAACCGGTTCCAAGCAGTTGTTCATCATGAATGCCGACGGCAAGAGTAGAAGGCAGATTACGGCCTATGGTATAAACGAGAGCCCAGCTTGGTCAGGCTATCTGACCCGTCCCTGAGTGTTATTTTTTCCTTCCAAGGAGGTTCAATGAACAGAGGCTTTCTAGTCACTGCGCGGTTCGTTCCCTGTGTGTTTTTGGTGCTGGCGGTGGGAAGCTGCAAGAAAAAGCCCCCTCCGGCGGTTGCGATTGCTGACGCTCCTTCGGTAGCGGCCCCCGATAAACCGGCGGCCGTCATGCCGACCATTGAAATCACGGCGGAGCCCGGCACCATCGAGCGGGGCAGCCAGACGACGTTGAGCTGGAAGAGCACAGACGCCACTTCCGTCCTCATCGACGGGGGTGTCGGAAACGTCGCCGAGACGGGTTCCCTGGTCCTCTCGCCTACGGAGTCCACCACCTATACGGCCATCGCCCGAGGGAGCGGCGGCAGCGCGCGCGACAGTACCCGTGTGACCGTGGTGCCCAAGAGGGCGGCGAAACTGTCGGTCACGGATATCGAAGGACTTCAGCGGGCGATCGACGACGGGCGGGTCCGGCCGATCTTCTTCGACTATGACAGGGCTCTGCTGAGCCCCAAGTCGAAGCAGATCCTGGAAGAGAACGCCCGCTGGATCAAGAGGTTCCCGACGGCGACGGTCATCGTCGAGGGACACTGCGACGAACGGGGCAGCGAAGAGTACAACCTGGCTCTGGGTGATCGTCGAGCCCAGGCCACCCGCGATTACCTGCTGGACGCCGGCGTGAGCGCGACTCAGTTGGAAGCTCTGTCGTTTGGCGAGGAGCGCCCCTTCGAGAGCTGTCACGACGAGACCTGTTGGAGCAAGAACCGCCGCGCCCATTTCGCCGTCAAGAGGTAGGAGCTAGTGGTGAATCTGCCGCCCGGCTGTGAGGCTGGGGCAATTCTCTCCCAAGTCTCACAGATTCCGGCGGTGGATTGTATGAGATGTCCGGTCCTTACCGTTGGAACTCAATCTAGGAGCAGGCCATGAAACTGTCAGCATCTGTTCTCGCGCCGATATCGCTGGGATTGTTCGCCTTCTCGATGGGTGGCACGAAAGAGGAGATCGTTCGTCTCCAGAGCGACGTCCTCCAGCTTTCGAACCAGATCCGGTTGCTCCAGAAGAGCACCGACGAAACCGGTTCCGTGTTCAAGTCTCTCCTGGAACAGTTGAATGATCAGGTGGCGCAGATGAATCTGGCGACGGACGAGTTGCACCGGACCGCGCAGGAACAGAAGACGGATGTGTTCAACCTGGTCACGACGATCCGATCCGAAGTCCAGAATCTGAGCGTGAAGCTGGACGACACCAACAATCGGCTGACGGCCCTGCAGAAAAAACAGGAAGAGCAACAAGTCAGAATGCAGTCCCTGAGAACGGCGCCGGCGACCGCGGAGGGCACGATCCAGCCCGATCAAGCCTATGCTGCCGCCTACAACGATTTCCTGATCGGAAACTACGACTTGGCCATGGCCGGTTTTCAGGACCTGTTGGACAGCCACCCGGACAGCGAGTACAGCGACAACGCTCTTTTCTACAGCGGCATCTGCTCGCAGCAGCAGCAGCGTTACGAACAGGCCATCGATTCCTTCGAACAGGTCATCAATCTTTATCCCAAGGGCGACAAGACCGCGGCAGCCTATTTCAAGAAGGCCCAAGTCTATCAGCACCTGCAGAAAAACACGGAGGCCATCGACACCCTCCGGCAGCTGATCGAAATTTTCCCCGATTCTCAGGAATCGGTCCAAGCTCAGCAGGAGCTGGAGCGCATGTGAGTGTAGTTCGCACCGGGCACTAGGCGTCCCACTTGACGATTAGCCCGGGACCATCCATCAGAAAGGAATGTCGTCGTCGGTGATTTCCACTTCCTGTGAAGGTTGAGACGGCGTTTGAGTGCGGGAAGGGGTTCTATCGGGTGTCGGGCCCCCTCCCATCCGGTCTGCCCGAGAATCCAGCATCTTCATGCCGAAGGCTCTGATTTCAGTGGTTCGCCTTCGGTTCCCGTCCCGATCGTCCCACTCCCGAGTCTGGATTCGTCCCTCGATCATGACGAGACTTCCCTTGCGCAGATACTTCTCGCAAATCTCCGCCAACCTGCTCCAGACGACGATCCTGTGCCACTCAGTTCGCTCCTGCCGTTCCCCACTCTGATCGGTCCAGACTTCGTTGGTCGCCACCGAGAAATCCGCCACTGCAGTACCTGATGTCGTGTATCGAACCTCAGGATCGCGTCCTAGTCTTCCGATCAAGATAGCCTTGTTGAACATCTTCAACCTCCTTCGTTCCTTGTCCTCACTCACTATAACGTCCGACCCCGAAAAAAACGGATCTCGGCCTGGAACGGCATTGCCCCGCTTGATGTTCGACAGATATATCAGGGCTCGGCGGGCGGTGAGTCCGTTCAGATCCGACGCGCGCCGGACCGGCCGTATCCCACCAGTTCGATGCTCGTCTCGACCCTGCGATCCCCTCGATAGAAGCCTGCGCTGACCCGATCTCCGGGCCGCTTGTCTCCCAGCAACCGGACGATGTCGTCATGGGTACGAACCGGCTCGCCCTCCAGGGAGATCAGAACGTCGCCCCCGATGATGAGGAAGAAGTTTCCGAGCAGGACCCTCCGGCGCCCGCCTCTAAGGCCGGCCAGATCCGAAGAACTTCCCTCCTCTACCCCCTCGATCAGGAATCCTTCCTGAACCGGCAGATTCAGTGCGGACGCCAACCGCGGCGTCAGCGCCCGTCCCTGGACTCCGAACCAGGGACGGCGGACGTAACCGAAGGAGACCAGGTCGGGGACGATACGCTGTAATATGTTCACCGGGACGGCGAACCCGATCCCGGCGCTTTCGCCGGATCGAGAGTAGATGGCGGTATTGATTCCGATGAGCTCCCCTCGCGTGTTCAACAGTGGACCACCGCTGTTCCCCGGATTGATGGCGGCGTCACTCTGGATGACATTCTCGATGAATCCGGATTCGGTCCGGAGGCTCCGACCCAGCGAAGAGATGATTCCCGTCGTCAGCGTGTGCTCGAAGCCGAAGGGATTGCCGATGGCCAGGACTTTCTGCCCGACTTTCAGGTTGTCGCTGCTGCCCAGCTTGATGGGGTGTAGCTTTTCGGCCGGACATTCGATCTCCAGGATCGCCAGATCGTTGAATCGATCGCTCCCCAGGACCTTGGCCTCGTAGCTGCTCTTGTCGTAGAGCGTGACCTCGATCCGGCTGGCCTCCTGGACAACATGAAAGTTGGTCACGATCCGGCCCTTGCGGTCGATGACGACTCCGCTGCCGACGCCCCGCCTGGGGATGACGTCGAACCAGAAATTCCGCTCCAGCGTGGTGCTGGTCACGTTGACCACGCCGGGTCCCAGCTCCTCATAGATGCGGATGTTGATGTCTTCGTCCTGGGTTCGGACGGTGTCGAAGGTCCGCGTTTCGGGCTCGGTGAATTCGGCATGGGTCGGCTCGGGAACCGGCCACCGCGTCAGGAAGACCACCAGCGCGGCAGAAAGCAGACTGCTGGCCAGAACCAGCTTCCAGAATTCCGACCTTTTCATGTCCCGATTATACTATTCGGCAGATTCTCGAGGCTCCCGGACGCTCAGGAGGAAGAGGACGCCGGCAGCGACCGAGAGGAGCGCTACCAGGAAAACGACGGCCCCGTAACCGGACCAGGAATAGCACCAGCCCGAAACCAGGACCACCACGGCGATTCCCAGTTGCGAAAAGCAGTTTCGGAGGGCGATGTATGAACCGCGCTCTTCGATCCCCACCAGTTGCGTCTGCAGGGTCTGCAGAGCGGTCTGGCGGAAACTCACGCACAGGCTCACGGTGAAGAAGAGGGCGATGAGTCCGGCTCCCCAGGGAATCGACATCAGACCCGAAATGGTGAGGATGAAGGCCAGGTTGGCCAACAGAAACACTCTTCGCTTGGTCCAACGATCCACCGCCCAACCCGAGATCAGACTGCCCGTAACGGCGGCGATCCCCGCCACCATAAACAACCAGGAGATCTGGATCGGAGTCACGCTGAAACGGTCGATGAGGTAACCGGAGAGATACACCATCAGCGCCATGGTTCCGCCCGCGACGGCGAAGGAGACCAGAAGGGAACTCCTCAGGGGACGAACCGAAAGGAAACGCCGGTAGGCAAACTGGATTCTCGCACCTTTCGGGGCTCCTGAGCGAAAGTCCGCCAGCGGGCCCCAAAGGGAGGCCAGGACTGCCGAGGCCAAGAGGCACGAAGCCAGAAACACACTTCTCCACTGCCAGCGATCGGCGATCCAGGTGCCGGCCGGAACTCCCACGATCAAGGCCACGAAGTAGGCGCTCAGGACGATGCCCATGACCCTGCCCCGGCGACGGTAAGGAAAAGCGTCGCCCACCAGACCGGCCGTGCAGGTCGAAATGAGTCCGGATGCCGCTCCGGTTCCGGCACGCAGCCAGAGCAGTTGCAGATACCCTCCGGAAAAGTGGGTGACGAGAGCCAGCAGAGCGAAAACCGCGAGGCCCGCCCGGAGAAACGGAAGCCGTCCCCAGCGATCCGTAAAGGGGCCCACCAACAGGTTGAAGCCGCCGGCCGTCAGGGCATAGACACTGAAGAGACGCCCCATCCCCTCCACCGAAGTCCCATAGTCCGCTTCCAGGCGCCCCAGGAGGGGAATCAGCAGCTGGGCGTCGACGGCGGCCAGCAACAGCGCCCCGAACAGAGCAGCAATGGTCCAGCGGTCACGAAGCCGGCTCATGGATAGCGCAGATGCCGGGTGCGGGAAGTGATCCTGGCATCCGAAGGGCGCAGGTAGTTCGCCTTCAAGTGCCGTTCGCCACCAGTTTCGCCCGCCATGTGCCTCCGATGGGCCAGTAGACAGAGCTCCGGCAGAATACAATTGTCTGAACTGGCGACCCGGGATCCGGGGTGAAGGGCCTGGATGGTCGTGCGGTACTGCCGGGCTCCGTCACCGACGAAGAGATGATCTCCAGGGGGGACCCGCCTCAAGAACTCCGCCGGGGGCGCCACCTGTTCCTCAACCTCAAGGCGGATGTCCGATTCCGTGCCGGTCCGATAGGCGGCTCCATAGATCTGTTGCCTTCGGGCGTCGATCATGGGAACGATCCGGCTCCGGGTCCAGCGAAACCGGAATGCGAGAGCTTCCAGGGTGGACAGCCCCACGGCCGGCCGATCCAGACTCTGGGCGAAGGCCTTGACCGTGGCCAGCCCGATTCGCAGTCCGGTGAATGAACCCGGACCCGCTGCCACGGCGAAACACCCTAATTGGGTGCGTTTCACCCGGAGGCCATCGAGCAGAAACTCCACGCACGAGAGCACTTCTTCCGAATAGCGCAGTGGAGCCTTCAACATGACCTGACCAATCACTTCGGCGTTTCGGCTCAGGGCAATCCCACCGCTGTTGGTGGCCGTATCCAGGGCCAGGATGTACATGGCAAACACTCCCGGAACCGGGTCGCAGGACTGCGTTCCGAAGCCCCCGACCTGGCGAAAATCCCGGGGTTTATTTCACACGTTGGTGCTAAAGTAAATGACCGTGGAACGTCTCACCCCGATGATGAAACAGTACCATGAGATCAAGCTCCGGCACCCGGGGATTCTCCTGTTTTTCCGCTTGGGCGATTTCTACGAGATGTTCTACGAGGATGCCGTCGTCGCCAGCCGCGACCTGGAGATCACCCTTACCTCCCGGAACAACAACGCCAAGGGGCAACCCATTCCCATGTGCGGCGTGCCCCACCATGCCATCCAAACCTATCTGGGACGGCTGATCCGAAAAGGCCACAAGGTCGCATTGTGCGAGCAGGTGGAGGATCCCCGCCGCGTCAAGGGACTCGTGCGGCGCGAGGTGGTCCGAGTCGTCACTCCCGGGACCGTAATCGAAGAGGGCGTTCTCGACTCCAAGGAGAACAACTACCTGGGCAGCCTGCTGCGCCAGGATGACCGGGTCGGCCTCTCCTTTCTGGATCTCTCGACGGGGGAATTCTGGATCACCGAATTCAGCGGCCCGGAGTCGTGGCAGCGAGCCCGGGAAGAGTTGGCGCTCTTTCGGCCCCGGGAACTGGTTTTTCCGGAGAGGGAAGGTTCCCGGATCCGGGAAGATTTGTCCGCCGACGCCCACCTGCAGATCTCCCGCACCATCCAGGAAGATTGGACTTTCGATTCCGATTACGCCCGGCGTCTGCTCTTGGAGCATTTTCAGGTGTCCACCCTGGAGGGCTTCGGCATCAATGGCCAGAGGGCGGCCGTAGCGGCCGGCGGTTCCCTGCTCCATTACGTCCGGCAGACCCAGAAAGCTCCCCTGGACCACATTACCGGACTGCGTCTCCTGGAGACACGAGACCACCTCAAGATCGACGAGACCAGCGTTCGCAACCTGGAACTGGTCCGGGAGCTGAACGGAGGTCGGCGCTGGACCCTCCTCTCGACTCTGGATTTCACACGAACCGCCATGGGCGCCCGCCTGTTGCGGCATCGGATCCTGCGGCCTTCCCTGGACCTTGGTCAGATCCGGGCCAGACAGGACGCCGTGGCAGAACTCCAGTCTTCCCTTCTCCGGATGGAGCAGTTGGGGAAGCTCCTGGATTCGATCCAGGATCTGGAACGGCTGCTGAGCCGCGTCACTCTGGGCACCGCCAACCCGAGAGATCTGGCGGCGCTCAAGACATCAGTCCAGATACTGCCCCGGTTGGCGCCCTTGCTGGAGCAATATGAAAGCCGGTTGCTGGAACCACTCCAGGACACGCTGCCGGACATGGCCGAGGCATTGGAGACTTCCCTGGCCCAGAATCCCCCCGTCAGCTTGACGGACGGAGGGATCATCGCGCCCGGATTCCATGGCGAGTTGGACCAGCTACGCGAGATTGCCCATTCGGGCAAGTCGTTCCTGGCGAGTCTGGAATCTCAGGAACGCAAGCGGACGGGGATCCCAAGTCTCAAGATCCGGTACAACAAGGTCTTCGGTTATTTCATCGAGGTCACCAAGACTCATTCCTCTTCCATTCCCGCGGACTACGTCCGGCGTCAGACCCTGGTGGGTTCGGAGCGGTACATCACTCCCGAACTCAAAGTCCACGAGGAAAAAGTTCTCCAGGCCGAAGAGCGGATCTTCGAGCTGGAACGGGACCTCTTCCTGCAGCTCCGCCGGCAAGTCGCCGACGAAGCCGCACGGATTCAGAGGGCGGCCCGGCGGGTGGCGGAACTCGATGTGTTGCTCTCCTTGGGACAAGCCTCCCGTAAGTACGGCTACTGCAGGCCACAGGTCGACGATTCTTGCGATCTGGACGTCCACGAGGGAAGACATCCCGTGCTGGAGGTTCAGGACGGAGGTGAACCATTCGTTCCCAACCCGTTATTTGCGAACGACGAATCCGATCAGATGCTGATCCTGACCGGTCCCAACATGGGGGGCAAGTCCACCTATCTTCGCCAGAACGCCCTCATTGTCATCATGGCTCAGATGGGATCGTTCGTGCCGGCTCAGCAGGCGCGCATTGGCTTGGTGGATCAGATCTTCACCCGCGTCGGCGCCAGCGACGATCTGTCCCGCGGCCGTTCCACCTTCATGGTGGAGATGATCGAGACGGCCAACATCCTCAACAGCGCGACGCGAAAAAGCTTCATTCTGCTGGATGAAGTCGGGCGCGGCACGGCCACGTTCGACGGCCTCTCCATCGCCTGGGCCGTCGCCGAATTCCTCCTGACCGAACCGGAACGCCGGGCCCGAACCCTCTTTGCGACCCACTACCAGGAACTGACCCAGTTGGAGAAGATCTACGAGGGCGTCAAGAACTATCGAGTCGCAGTCAAGGAGTCGGGAGACAGAATTCTACTGTTCCACCGAGTTCTGCCCGGCGTGGCCAACAAGAGCTACGGGATTGAGGTGGCTCGCCTGGCAGGGCTGCCGAGACGGGTGGTCGGACGCGCACGGGAGATCCTCTCGCGATTGGAACGCAAGGAACTCAATCTCTCGGGCAACTCCGCGGAGCCTCACGTTTCCAAGTCCTTCGAGCAGCTTCAGGGGAATCTCTTCTGATTCCGGCCTCGCAACCCCAAGTCTATTGTTATTCGACCGAGTCACCCCCGGCAGATTGGGTGGAGACCGCAAATTGAAGCGATCCACGCTCTTCGGAATGGCATTGCTGGCGCTCCCGCTGTTCGTGTCGCTGGGCACCTCCTCCATCTGGGACTCGAACGAAGCCTTTTACGTTCAGACCCCTCGCGAAATGGTGGAGCACGGGGACTGGATCGTTCCCCGTTTCAACGGCCAACCGCGGTTGAACAAACCCCCGCTCAGCTATTGGCTGGTCGCCGCGGCCTACTCGGTATTCGGGGTCTCCGTCTTCTGGGAACGGCTGATTCTGGCCCTCTTGGCCTACGCCTCCGTATGGGCCGTTTTCCTCTCCGGACGGATTCTGGTCTCGGAAAGGGCGGCCTTGCTGGCGGCCGTCCTGTTTGCCACCACCTTCCGCTTCCAGGTCCTGGCTCGCAGGCTGCTCATCGACATCCTGCTCCTGTTCTGCATCCTTGCGGCGCTGACTGCTTTCCTCTACTGGTGGAAGAGGCGTCGTGACTCAGGCCTGATCCTGGCGGCTCTGTTTCTGGGTCTGGGAGTGTTGGCCAAAGGACCGGTCATCCTCTTGCCGGCGCTGATTCTCGCCGTCTACACGTTCCTTTCAGTGCCGTCCGAACAATGGCGCCAAACTCCCTGGGTCCGTTCACTCCTGGTGTTCTGCCTGGTCTCGAGTTCCTGGTATCTGCTGCTGGGGTTCACCCAAGGCTGGGACTCAGTGTTCGACTTCCTCTGGAAAGAGAATCTGGGCCGGTTCACCCACGTGGACTTCGGTCCCCAGCGAGGGATCCAATACTATCCCCTGGTCTTCCTGGCCGATTATCTTCCCTGGTCGATCTTCCTTGTCGGCGCCCTGGCCGGCAAATGGTCCGCACGTCACTACCCCGACCGCAGTCTCTCCATCCTCCTCGCGCTCTGGATGGGGATCTTTCTCGTCTTCTTCTCCCTTTCTCACAACAAGCAGGAGTACTACATCCTCCCCGTCTACCCGGTAGCTTCCCTCTGGCTGGCCGCCTACCTGGACCGGGAGGCATTGCCCGGCTGGTGCCGGTGGTCGATTTGCGGAGTCCTGATCGCCGTCACCGCGTCTCTGACCGTTCTGGCCTATGCCCTGTTCCGGGACGTGGCTGGATGGTGGCTCCCCCTTCTCTTCCTGGCGGCGGTTGCATTGGCCGTGGCCGGATCACGGATTCGCCTGGCGGCTTGGACCCTGAGTCTCTTCTACGCGTTGGCTTTCCACGTCTACCTTCAACCTCTGGAGGAGTACCGTCCGGTCCGTCACTTGGCGGAGATCATCCGCTCCAGAAGCCCGTCCGGAGATCCCGTGACCGCGGGCTACTATCGATTGTCGACTCCAAGCCTCGCCTACTATCTGAATTCGCCTGTTTTGGAACTCGGAACGCCGGAACAGGCCCTGGAGGCGCTGCGAGCCCGTCGGCCCGTCTATTTGATCATGGCTGAGGAGGACTACACTGAGCTGAAGCAGGAAATGGGTCCCGCCCTGAAAATTGAGGGAGTCCGACCCAAACTGTATACTACCGCCTCCACGCTGGTCGAAGGATGGAAACTTGGCCGACTCGACACTCGCTCCGAGGCTTGGACCCGCCCCGTCTACTTGGTCAGCAACCAAGGGGGATGAGCCCCCTCCGAGACTGTCCATCATCGTTCCCGTCTACAACGAGAAACCCAATCTTGAGGTCCTGTACCAGGATTTGACGCGGGTTCTCCAAAGACTCAAGCTCGAATACGAGATTCTCTTCATCGACGACGGAAGCAGCGACGGAGGCAGTCGAATCCTGGCCGATCTCGCCGAACGGGACCATCATGTCCTGGTGCTGCAGTTCGCTCGCAACTTCGGACAGACGGCGGCCCTGTCGGCAGGTTTCGATCATGCCCAGGGCCGGATCATCATTCCCATGGATGCCGATCTCCAGAACGATCCCGCCGACATTCCGCAGATCCTGGACAAACTTGACGAGGGGTACGATGTGGTCAGCTGCTGGAGAAAGGATCGGCAGGACCCGTGGCTGACCCGGATTCTCCCATCTCGCGCCGCCAATCGAATCATCAGCTGGATCAGCGGCGTCCGCCTCCGCGACTACGGATGCACCCTCAAGGGTTACCGGAGCGAAATCCTGCAACATATCCGTCTCTATGGAGAAATGCACCGGTTCATTCCAGTCTATGCAAGCTGGACGGGAGCCAGAGTAACCGAGATCCCGGTCCGCCATCACCCCCGCCGGCACGGACGATCCAAGTACGGCCTCCTGCGGACCCTCAAGGTTCCTTTGGATCTGATGACCGTCAAGTTTCTGGTCAGCTTTTCCACCAAGCCCATGTATCTCTTCGGCGGATTGGGCCTGGTCTCGATCCTCTTCGGATGGCTGCTCAGTGCGCTCGCCCTCTACCAGAAGTTTCTCCAGGATGTGAAGGTCCACCGCAATCCCCTTCTCCTGCTTTCGGTGTTCCTCTGCATCGTCGGAATCCAATTCATTCTGTTCGGCCTGGTGGCGGAGCTCATCATCCGGACGTACCACGAGTCGCAGGGTAAGCCGACCTACATTCTCAGTCGGACGATCCGAAAGGAACAGGAGTCCGGATCGCACTCGGGCGGCTCGGTCCCGGAGTAATCGCATGCAGATTCTGGATTGGCTGTTGACGAACACGACGATGGTTTCGGGTTGGATCTGGGGTCTCCCCATGATCGTGCTGCTTTTCGGCACCGGGATCCTCCTGACCGGAATGACCCGCTTCGTCCAGATTCGTCATCTGGCCAGCTCGATCCGGCAGATCTTGAAGGGACCCAAGGCGAAGACTCCCGACCATCGGCGTTCCCAGGGGGATATCACGCCGTTTCAGGCCCTGATGACCGCTTTGTCGGCGACTGTAGGCAACGGAAACATCGCCGGCGTCGCGACGGCCATTGCGGCCGGCGGTCCGGGAGCCGCGTTCTGGATGTGGATCACCGCCGTCTTCGGAATGGCCACCAAGTACTCGGAAGCGGTTCTGGCCATTCTCTTCCGCCGGCGCATGCGGGACGGAACCATGGCCGGCGGTCCCATGTACTACTGTCGAGACGGCGTCAGAGGGGGGCTGGGATTCGTCCTGGGGGGCATTTTTGCCGTGTGCGGTGCGGCGACCGCCCTTTTTGGGACGGGAAACATGTTCCAGTCCCAGTCCATGGCCATGGCGGTCCGAGAGCAGTTTGGAACTCCCCAATGGGTGACCGGCCTGGTCATGAGCCTGTTGGTGGGACTGGTGATCATCGGCGGCATTCGCCGGATCGGAGCCGTGGCCGAGCGCCTGGTCCCGGTGATGATCATTTTCTACTTTTCCGGCGCGTTGCTGGTGATCATCAGCAACATTTCGCTGGTTCCCGACGCCTTGCGGCTGATCGTCGTGTCCGCCTTCAGTCCTCAGGCCGTGTTCGGGGGAGGCGTGGGCATCGGCGTTCAGCAGGCGATGCGATTCGGAGTGGCTCGCGGCGTCCTCTCCAACGAGTCGGGCCTGGGAAGTGCGGCCATCGCCCACGGGGCAGCCCGGACTCGATACCCCGTCGTCCAGGGCGGGATCGCCATGATGGGCACCTTTATCGACACCATCATTGTTTGCACGCTCACGGCTCTGGCCATAACCGTCTCCGGCGCCTACCGCAGTGCTGCCTTCCTGGTGGAGGACGGTCTCCTGGGGGCCGACCTCACGGTGCACGCGTTCAGCGTGGGCATGCCGGTCTGGACCGGAGGTTGGGGCGGACTGGTCGTCGCCTTCGCTTCCCTGGTCTTCGGTTTCACCACGCTGATCGGTTGGAGCTACTACGGGCAGATCTGCTGCGAATATCTCTTTGGCCTGAAAGTCGTCAAACCGTACCGGATCCTCTTCGTGGTGCTCCTGTTCGCGGGAGCGCTGCTCACGGGGCGCTATTCCTCGATCATCACCAACGTGGGCGACATTTGTAACGCCGCCATGGCGTTCCCCAATCTCATCGCTCTGATCCTCCTGAGCCGCCGGGTCGCGGACGTCACCCGGAAGACCTACGAGACGGGAGATCCATACGCGGCTCGCGTGCCCCGGCTGCCCGATCCTATCGGTTAGTTTTTTGGAAGGCGGATACACGGGGAGTATCCGGATTCGAGCAACGTCAAGGGGAAGCGGTCCGGTCGGACGCTCTGGGCGGGAGTCCCGCCGCCTCGACGATTTCGGCCACCAACTCCTCCTGCCGATACGCCATGATGTGGACTCCGCTGATCCCGGGAATCTCCCGTGCTTCGCGGATGATCTCGACGCAAATCTGCATGCCCTCTCGACGCTGACGGTTGCCGGGAACTCCCTTGAGACGGTGGATCATCTCATCCGGGATCACTACGCCGGGAATGTTGTTCCGGATCCATTGCGCCGCCTTGGCCGAGCGGAGGGGGCCGACACCCAGCAGGAAGAAGACCCTCTCGTGCAAACCCAACTCCCGGACCGACTGCATGAAACGCCTGAGCCTGGGCAGGTCGAAACAGTACTGGCTCTGGATGAAGTCCGCCCCCGCTTCGATCTTCTTCATCAGCCGGAACGGACGGTAATCGAAGGGAGGAACGAAGGGATTGCTGGCGGCCCCCAAAAAAAACCGGGGATTGGATTCCAGCTTCCTGCCACTCAGGAAGCGGCCCCCGTCCCGGAGCTGGCGGGCCGTTCTCAAGAGAGTCATGCAATCCAGATCGAAAACCGGCTTGGCGTCCGGATGGTCTCCCACACCCACGCCGTCGCCCGTCAGGCACAACACGTTCCGGACCCCCAGGGCCGCGGCTCCCAGCAGGTCGCCCTGGATGGCGATCCGGTTCCGGTCCCGGCAGGCGACCTGAAGCACCGGCTCGTAGCCGGCCTTCACCAACAAGGAACAGACGGCCACGCTGGACATGTGGACATGGGCCCCGGAAGCGTCGGTGGCGTTGATGGCATCACACACCGGGGCCAGGACCAGCGCCCTTTCGTAAACCGAATCCGGGTCCGCGGCGTCGGGGGAATTGATCTCGGCGGTGACGGCGAATCCCCCCGAGCGAAGCACCCGCTCCAGTCTGGAGCCAGACTTCATGGGGTTCACCGCTTCCAATGGGACCTTGCCTTTCCGGCATCCGAGAAGTGATTGACCCAGGCGGACGATCCCTGGAGATCGTGACTCAGCGGAGGCAGCACGTGCAGGATCTCGGAACCGAAGTGGGGCATTTTTCTGGATCGTTCCCAAGCCTGTACCCAAACGCACGGCATCTCCGGAACCACCTCGCAGTGTCCGTTCGGCCGCACTCCGCCGCAAGGTCCGTTGCGGAGATTCTTGGGGCAGGTCATGGGACAGGTCATGCCGGTGCTGTGCAGGACGCACTGTCCGCACATTCGGCAGTCGAACACGGCGCCCTTGGTCAATCGCTCCGCCGGAATCAGGAGCCGTTCAATCCGGCTTCCGGGTTTGAGCGATGTCCGGAACCAACCAAGAATTTTCAAACTGATCAGATAGATCGACTCTAATACTTGAGGATGGTTCTGAAGGAATCTCACGGTTTTTTCCTGCGCTCGTTCAACCCGTCGGACCCGAGTCCAGCACGGCCGGCATGGCCTTGAACAGACATCCTTCCACGAAAATATCGAAGAAGTCTTCGGTCGTCTCCAACTCGATGTGTTCAATACGCCGGACCATCTCCTCGAGGCGACGCCTGAGGGTCCGGCTGGTCAACATGAGCGTGGCTCCCTCAAGCGCGCTGTTTCCCACCTTGGCGATGCGGCTTTGGGGAAGCGGTGGGATGAACCCGATGGACATGGCGTTGTCCACGTTGACGTAGTTGGCGAAGCCTCCCGCCAGATAGAGCCGCTTGAGCTCGACCGGAGAAATCCCGTACTTCCTCAGAACGATCCACTGACCCGAGTAATTGGCTGCCTTCGCCTGTGCCAGGGCGCTGATGTCAGCCCGGGACAAGAAGATCCCCCGTTCGCCCGGTAAGGTGAACCGATCCAGCCCGCCTGCAAGAACACCGAGATAATTCATGTCGTCTATCCGGCGCAACTCTGCCAGGAGGTCGATCAAGCCCGAACCACAGATCCCCTCCGGCGCGGCTCCACCGATGGTCCTCCAGATCACCTTTCCGTTCCGGAGTTCGACCGACTCGATGGCGCCGTCGTAACCGGGCATGCCAAAAGTGATCTCACCTCCCTCGAATGCGGGTCCTGCCGGGCAGGAGGCAGCCATCATGCCATGGCGGTTGCCGACCACCACTTCCGTGTTGGTTCCCACATCCACCAACATGACCACGTCTTCTTCCTCATCCATGCCCACGGCCAAGAGGTCGGCGGCCACGTCGGCGCCGACGTGACAACCGATTAAAGGCCCGCCGTAGACGTTGGCGTCGGGATGGACTCTCAGTGCCAGATCCCGCGCCGGGAAATTCAGAACGGTGTCGGCTCTTTCGCCCTGTTCCATCTCCAGTTGGGTGATGGACTGGTACGGTTTTTCGCCGATGGCCTGGATGTCGAGGCCGAAAAACAGATCTCGCATGGCGGCGTTGCCCACGATGACGACCTCATAGATCTGTCGTCGCGGAACCCCTGTCATCCGGCTCAATTCACGGATCTCGTAGTTGAGTCCGGCGATCACCGAGTTCTGAAGCTCACCCCGGAAGGGTCCACCGTCATAGGAAATCCGGCGCATGATGTCGCTGCCGCCGAATCTCTGCGGATTTTCGAACGAACCGGTGTGCAGGACCGCTCCGCTACCGAGGTCCACCAGATTCAGGGCAACGGTCGTCGTCCCCAGGTCGACGGCAAGGCCGTAGATCCCGCCCCGGTAGGAGTCGATGATATTGCCGTCATAGACGACGTTGTCTCCCTGAAGCCGCGTCATGGGCTCGATGGGAGCCTGGCGCCGAACGGCTTGGGTCAGGATCCTGGGACGGCGGTGCAGCAGGGCGAATTCGATGGTGGCGTCGGCATCCAGGACCCGTGCTTGACAGGCTAGCCGATAGTCGTCGCGGAGGAACTCTTCGGCGTCCGAGGCGGAGGTCAGCGCCTCCCCACCCCGCACGATCTGGACGATGCACTCGTGACACTCTCCGCTACGGCGACAGGAGGTCGGGACCCGCACCTGAAGGTCGTCGGCATAATCGAAAATGGACCTGCCCGGAACCAGGTCCAGCTTGCGATTACCGTAGTGGAGGGGGGACATGACAGCGCAACACCCTGTTCCAGCGCTCCGCGGGCGCGATTGCTGGTTCCTCTAGCGAAAGTGGCTGCAGGATCCTAGACTTCCCAGGCATCCCGATAATTCAGATCGTCACTTCCGGTACAGAGAGGCAACCCTTCGGCACCCGAACGCCGGGACTGGTTTCGGCACCCGAAACGGGCGGTGCAGCAATCCCGGGCATTCTTGTAGGGACACCGCGATTTGGATACGAGATTGGCAGTTTCGCCGATCTGCCGGTAGATCTCCCAGAGGCGATCCATGCTGGCCTTGAGTTTCGCCGTGTCGACAGGTTGGAAGTTCCCAGGGACGTCTGTTCGTGGCACTGCAAGTCCGTCGAGGATCTGTCCTAGGAGGATTCGGAGACCGCCTCCCGAGGTGTTTCCTGCCCGATACCCAGGAGTTCCTTGGCCTTTTCCACACAGTCAATGGCGTCCTTGCCGTAGCGGTCGGCCCCCATGTCGTCCGCGAATTCCTGAGTCACCGGAGCTCCGCCCACCATGGTGCTGACCACATCTCTCAGACCGGAATCCTCCAGCGCCTGGATGGTGCGTCCCATGTTGGGCATGGTCGTCGTCAACAAGGCCGACATTCCGATGATCTGGGGTTCGTATTCAAACACCGAATCGACAAACTCGTCCGGCTTGGTATCGACACCCAGATCGTGCACGACAAAACCGGCTCCCCGGAGCATCATGATGCACAGGTTCTTCCCGATATCGTGGAGGTCACCCTTGACCGTTCCCATGACCACGGTGCCCATGGGTGGAATATCGGAAGCGGATAGTATGGGTTCGATGTGCGCCATCCCGGCTTTCATGGCGCGGGCTGAAATCAGGACCTCGGGGACGAAGATGATGTTGTCCCGGAATTTGATCCCGACCAGGGCCATTCCGGCAATCAGTCCGTCATCCAACACCGTGTTGGCGGCGTAATCGGTGTCCAGGGCCTCTCTCGTGAGGCGGTCGACTTCATGCTGGTTGCCTATGATCAAGGCGTAACTGATTTCCTGCATCAAAGAATCGGCGTTCCGGAAGAGCGATTTGATGTGTTCGCGCTCGTCCCGCCGCGCCACGTGGCGGAGTTCCCGGGTCAGGCCCTCATTGATATTCGACATACTGGAATGACTACCTAGATCCGCGAATTCTTAAGGCGCGTAGGCACACTACGGGGAAAATTAAACCTTTTCCGGTCGAGGTTTGTCAAACCAGCCGGCGTGAGGTGCAGGGATCTCCGGACATCTCAATCCCCGGTCAGCCGGCCATCCCGCCAAGCCTGAATGTAGTTCATGCAGAAATCGTCCCGGCCCAAAAGCATGTCTCGGGCCAGACCGACTCTTTCCGACTCCAGGTCCAGGGCGAATACGTCCTGCACGCGATTCTGGACGGGATCCATGATGGCGGCGTTGATGCCGGCTTCCAGGCTCAGGTGAATGAACGTCGCGTTGATGAGCTTCCGATTGGGAAGGCCGAAGGAGACGTTGCTCAACCCGCCGGTGACGTGCACGTCATCGCCGAAGATTCGCCGCACTTCCTTGACGGCATCCAGAAAATGATGCCCGAATTCCGGCGAGACCGATATCGGGAAGACGAGACAGTCGATGTATACGTCGTCCAGAGGAAATCCCCGTCTCACGACCGCCTCCATGACCTGTTTCACGTTGGAGACGCGGTCGTCCGAGTTTTCCGGCATCCCCTCCTTCCCGGCAGCCGTCACAATCATGCGGGCATCGTTTTCCCGGACCAGATCCAGGGTCTCCAGCCGCTCGAGAGCGACGGAATTGACCAGCGGGCGGTCCGATCTGTGGGTGTGGGCAGCCAACCCCGCGGCGATGATCTCCGCATTGGAAGAATCGATGCTGAGAGGCAGCACCGTCATTTCCTGGACTCTTTCCACGAGCCACTTCATGGCTCGCTTCTGAACCTTGATGTCATAGGAGATCTCGTCGACGTTCAGATCGAGGAAATGGGCGCCGGCGGCTTCCTGGCGGCGGACCTCGAATTCGATGTAGGCGGTTCCCTCCGCCTCCTCCATGGGATCGCCGCTGATCCCTTTCTGGACCGCAACCATGAAGTGCTTGATCTGTCCCTGCTCGTAAGGCTGCGTCTTCTTGAAACTCTCCGGCACCCGAAGGTACCGGCGCTCACCCGGGCTGGGATCGTAGAAGACGGCCTCTGCTCCGTCGGGCGCTGTCGCAGTCCGCTTGCCATTGCGCAAGACGATGCGAGTCGTATGAATGTTCTCTCCGATGATGATCAGATCGCTGGGGTCATGGACGAGTTTCGACATGGAACACCCGGTTGACCGGTTCAGGCGGTGTGATCCCGGCACCAGTCCTTGACCGCCCGCGGAATCTCGATGAGGTTTTCGAGTTTGGTCGCCAGGGGAATGGCACACTCAGGGGAAATCATATCGACGCCCGCCGCCATGCATTCGTTGACGGCCGCCCGGACCTCCTCCGGACCTCGGCTATAAAGGAGTTCCGGGTTGTTCAGATTCCCCACCAGGCGGATCCGCCCGGAAGCGATCTTCATGGCTTCGGCAGGGTTGTTCTTGGAATCGAAGTGGAAGCAGGCCATCCCGGACTGCGCGATGTAGTCGAGGCGGTCCAGCGTCTGGCCGCAGATATGGAGAATGAGGGGACACGGGATTCGCTCCCGCATCTCCTTGTGGATCTCCAACAGGAACCTGCGGTAGTACTCACCGCTCACCAGATCGCCCGTGGCGTGATCCGGAAAGGTGAGCGCATCGGCGCCGGCTTCGATCTGGGCAATTGAGAATGCGACCGAGATTTCCTTGAGCCGATCCAGGCAGAGCATGGTCATCCCCGGATCATCGATGCTCATGAGCAGAAACTTCTCCACGCCGAAGACGTGATAGGCCAACGTCCAAGGCCCCATGGCTTTTCCGATGACGGCGACCTCGTCTCCGTATTCCTTTTTCAGGATACGCAGTGCGTCCAGGACGCAGACGTTGTCCGGATGGGTCAGAAAATCCTTCGGCATATGGATGTCGTCCGGCCCCGACCAGATCGGGTTGTTCATCCGTACCGTGGGCCAGTTGTCCTTGACCTCCCACTGCATGTCGCATCCCAGGGCGGAAGACTCCTGGATGATGGTGAAGACCGGCATGATGCAATCGAAGCCCAACTCGGTGTATCCCGTCGCCGCCAAGCGCGCGTTGAGCTCGCCGTCGCGGCACGCGTCCGGAAACGGAGCGTCCACCATGTCCATGAGTTCCACGGTGGCGACATTGGTCGGATTGCAGACCGGAGGCCGGTCCACCGGCTTGCCGGCCAGCGCGTTCATCACTCGCTCTCTGGGGGTCATGGTCTCGACGAATGGCATCGCATCTGCTCCTTGGGATCAGAGAGGGCTGAAGCCCGCGGTCCCGGTGGTGAGCTGACCTCTCTGGGCCGAACTCTCCAACATGTTCTCCACGGCGCTGATATTGCGGGAGAAGGGGAACAGAAGCCGGACCAACGGCTCATGACGGTGTCCACAATTGAAGGAGACACCGAAGTTTCCCGCCTGCTCCATCTCGCCGTACTTTCGAAAGCCCATCGTAATGGCACGCAGGCGAAAAGAAGCGTTACGCGCTTCGCCCTGAGCCGAGACCTGGTAAACCCAACGACTCTCGGAGTGGTGAGGCGTGAGCTTCAAGGTCAATGGACTGCGGGTATCCCGTATCACCATCTCTCCCGTGGGATGAGAAAAATGCGGATCCTTTTCCACCGCCTGCGGCATCAAGAACTTGAGCGGTCTCGAATGAAATTCTCCACAGGGAAATCGAACCTGGTTCCTGCTGCCCTCCACGGCTACCAAGCCGCCCAAATTGCAAAGTTGGTCCCGGATTCTTTCGATCCGGTCCTCGACCCCCGCCCTCTTACTGTAGGTCCAGACGGTCAAGACGCCGTCTTTCTCGTAGAGACCGATGGTGATGTTGTGGAAATGCGGGTCCATGGAAACCAGTTCCACGCAGCGCCCGTAGCGCTCGATCATCTCCTCCACCTGGGAAAGCTGACCGTCCCTACCCTTCATGGCGAATTGCTCCCGGAATTTGAAGGGACCGGATCGTCAGAGATCCAGCGGTCGAGCGCGCCAGGCCGCTCATCCCGCTGACCGCCCCGGTGGAGCCGGCAGATCCGGGCTGCCAGGTCTTCAGGAAGTCCTCGATTGAATCGGCCCGCCCATTCCTGGGCGATCTGGCGTGAATCTCCCGAGTCCTGACCCTGATCCACCCACTCCCATCCTTCCAGATAGGCATCGCTCCCCATGCTCCCTTCGAACATGGCGACGGCGTCCACCGCTTCCTGGAACCGGTGGTCCAGCGGTTCCGAAACTCGATCCCCACCGGATTCGACCTGGACTTGGACGGGAATCTCTTTCCAGTAGAGGACTCTGATATTGGCCACGAATTGGGCTCCCTCAAGAGGCGATCCAGCCTGAACTGTCGGTAGAACCGGATTTACGGGACGTCTCCGCCTGCCAAGTCGGTCTCAGCGACCATTCCTCGGGGGGCGGAGGTGACCTTCTCCGTCCCACGGACAAGTCAGGCTACACCAGCACGTATACCCTGTAAAGCCCGCCGGCCCCGGTACTCCCGGCCACGTGGCAGGTGCCGCGCGGTCCTTGTCACCACCTCCGATACTCCTTTCTTGACTTGGTCAGAGGCACTTCCGCAAAATGTGGCCATGGATGTCTACGAGGAGATTGTCCGGCTCAGGCGCGAAGGACGTTCGGGCGCAGTGGCCACCATCGTCCGGCGGCTTGGGAGCACTCCCCGGAAAGACCACGCCAAGATGCTGGTCCGCCAGGATGGAAGCTTTGTGGGAACCGTCGGCGGCGGCTGTGTCGAAGCCGAAGTCTGGCGCCATGCGAACCAGGTCATGGAATCGGGCCGGGCCACACTGGTCAAATACAAATTGACGCAGGAAGATACGGAAAACGAGGGCCTGGTCTGCGGCGGAACCGTGGAGATCTTCATCGAGCCCGTGATTCCCGAGCCCACTTTGATCCTCATGGGAGCCGGGCACTTGGGACAGGCCATCGCCGAGGCTGCCGACAAGGTCGGCTTTCAGGTCGTGGTCCTGGATGACCGGGAGGCTTTCGCCAATCGCCAACGATTTCCCCGCGCCCGGGAAGTGATCGTAGATTCCTTCCGGACGGGTCTTTCCCAGACATCGGTGACGGTCAACACGTTCATCCTGGTCATCACCCGGGGGCACAGCCATGACCATGCCGCGCTGGAACAGGCGATTCAGACCGAGGCCCGATACGTGGGCCTGGTGGGCAGTCGCCGCAAGATTCAGTTGATCGTCGACAACCTTCTGCAACAGGGATACCCGCCCGACCTGTTCGACAACCTCTACGCTCCCATTGGACTGGCCATCGGATCCGAGACTCCGGAAGAGATCGCAATCAGCGTCGTCGGTGAACTGATCGCCATCCGCAAGGGGGTGCATGAGCGGAACCGCAAACAACGTTTCGTTCGGAAAATCCTGGAGCGGGCCAGAACCAAGCCAGCTCCGGCCCCGGTTGCCGCCGGTTAGCCCGACTCAAACCGGAAAAATCCGACCGGTGCCCGTTCCGTATGCGGCTCGAAGGTGCCGGCTAAGCGGAATCGAGTTCCCCTGCCAACAAGCGTAGGATCTCTTCGTCCAACGCACCCTTCCTGACGATCCGGGGCGTCTTCCCGCAGAGATCCAAGACTGTGGAAGGCACCGATCCGGGAAGAGGTCCGGCGTCCAGGAAAAGGTCGACGCGCTGGCCGAACAGGTCTTCCATCCGTGACCCGGATTCCGGAGCCGGCTGCCCCGCCAGATTGGCGCTGGTGGAGACGATGGGAGCGCCGAGACGTTCCAGCCAGAGTCGGAGGAAAGGAAGGCTGGGGTACCGCAACCCGACCTTGCCCTGGTTCCCGGTGATGGTCGCCGGGAGCGAAGGCGCCGCCGGAACCAGGAAGGTGACGGGCCCTGGCCAAAGCCGGGCCGCCAACCGGTGGAACTGCCGAGGTAACCGTCGGGACAGTTTTTCGGCTGATTTCAGATCTGGAATCAGGAGCACCAGGCCCTTGTCCGCAGCCCGCCGCTTCAGTTGCAGAATCCTCTCGATGGCGGCCTCGCAAAAGCCATGGCACCCGAAACCGTATACGGTATCCGTGGGATAGAGCAGGACTTCCCCTCGATCGAACGCCCGGGACGCCGCCTCGAGGACTTCCGGGTCGAGCCGGTCCAGTTCGACGACCAACCTTCGTCTCCAACCTTTTCGAACTGGATTCATCTGCTCTTGTCCCATGCCGACTCGTTGGGCGCCGGGACGACTTACACCACGGGCTGATAGAATACCATTCGGTGTCCGCTTCCCCGGAGGTGATCCGAAGCCGGTCGAACAAACGCTTTCAGCGGCTCCGTCTGCTGGTAGCCAATTGTGCCTCTTCCGATTGTCCGTGGGTCATGGTGGAGGGGTGGAAACAGGTTTCGGATCTTTCCAGGACTCTCGAAATCGAATTTCTTCTCTACTCTCAGGGCGACGATGCCCGACTCTCCCATTTGCGGCGACGGAGCCACCAATGTCTCCATCTTTCCAAGCCCTTGTTCAAATCGCTATCCAGTGTGGAGAATCCCCAAGGAGTTGCCGCATTCTTTCCGAAGCAGAAATGGAATTGGTCCGATCTGGGCCCCTATGTCCTCTACGCCCACGAGATCCAGGACCCGGGAAATCTTGGAACGCTGTTGAGAACGGCGGAGTCGACAGGCCAGTTCACACTGGTGACTTCTCCCGGTTGTGCCTCCTGCTACGGTTCCAAGACGGTTCGGGCGTCGGTGGGAGCGGCCTTGCGCCTACCGTTGCTGGAGAGGATCCCGTGGACATCTCTCAGATCGAAAAGCTACCAGATGTGGGCCACAACACATCTGGGCGGAACCTCCCTGTTCCAGGCCGGATTCCGTCCGCCGCTGGCGGTGATGGTCGGCAACGAGGGCAACGGACTTCCGAGCCGAATCCTGGAAGAAGCGGACCATCGGTTGCACATCCCCATGGGATTCGCCGAGGGGAGCCTCAACGCGGCCGTTGCCGGCTCACTCGCGCTGTACGAGGTCTTCCGACGGGAGCAAGTGGATGAATAGGAACTTGTTCCCCGGCATGGCCTCCATGGCGGACGAGGGGGGACCACAGGCGCCCCTCGCCGAAAGAATGCGGCCCCTCGCCTTGGATCAGGTCGTCGGTCAGGAACATCTTCTGGGTCCTGGAAAAATCCTTCAGGAGATAGCGGCCTCAGGTGAGATTCCTTCCTTGCTGCTCTGGGGCCCACCGGGAGTGGGCAAGACGACCTTGGCACACCTTATGGCTCACCAGGGAAACTGCCACTTCATATCTATCAGCGCCGTTCTGGCGGGAGTGAAGGACGTCAAACGGGTGGTGCAGGAAGCCCGGGGCGAATGGCGCCTCCGACAACAACAAACCGTACTCTTCGTCGACGAGATTCATCGCTTCAACAAGGCACAGCAGGACGCTTTCCTCCCCCATGTGGAGAATGGAACTCTGATTCTGATGGGGGCCACCACCGAGAATCCTTCCTTCGAAGTCATCCCTCCGCTGCTCTCCCGTAGCCGGGTCCTGGTGCTTAAGGGCCTGGAGGAATCGCACCTGCTGACCTTGCTGCAGCGGGCGCTCCAGGAGGAAAGGGGCTTGGGTCTCTGGAAGCTGCGGGTCGGGAAAGGTTGTCTTGAGACGATCGCCCGGTTCGCCGATGGGGATGCGCGGATCGCCCTCAATTCGCTGGAACTGGCAGCTCAACTGGTTCGCCGGTCGCAATCGGGAGATGCGGTCATCAAACCGGACATTGTGCGGGAGGCGCTGCAGACCCGCACTCTCCGTTACGACAAGTCCGGCGAGGAGCACTACAATCTGATATCGGCTCTTCACAAATCCTTGCGCAACAGCGACTCCGACGCGTCCCTGTATTGGATGGGAAGGATGTTGGAAGCGGGGGAAGATCCCCTCTATATCGCGCGGCGGATGGTCCGTTTTGCCTCCGAGGACATCGGCTTGGCCGATCCGGACGCGCTCGGGCGTGCCATCGACGCCATGCAGGCCGTTCGTTTCATCGGCCTTCCCGAGGGAAAGCTGGCGTTGGCCCAGTTGGCCGTCTACCTGGCGCAGGCGCCCAAGTCGAACCGGATCTACGCAGCCTACTCGCGCGTCGAGAAGGACGTCAAAAGCACCCGTAACCAACCCGTCCCTTTGCACCTGAGGAACGCTCCCACAAGCCTGATGAAGGAACTCGGTTACGGCCGGAACTATCGTTACGCCCACAACGAACCGGACCGAGTGGCCGATATGGATTGCCTGCCTTCCAATCTGGCTGGGCGACGCTACTATGAGCCAAGCGGCGAGGGCTTCGAGCGCGAGATTCAGGCCCGGCTGGATTTCGTCAAGCAGGTGAAGAAACGTAGTCGCAAATAGCCAACATGCCGCCGAGCGTCCGATTTCCCGGCCGCCGATTTCGATCGACCGTTACGGCGTCTTTCGACCGAATCACTGGGGAGACGAAGAAGGCGGACCGCTCCTGGGCGCGTCGACCAACACCTGAAGAAACTCTTCCTGAAGTGATTCCAGTTCGGCCTCGTCACCCCGGAGATGATTGGCCAACATGACAAAGGCCAGGGTTTCGCCATGAACCGTCTCAAGAAACCCTGATAGCCCCCGGACGCCTTCCATGGACCCGGTCTTGGCCTGGACCCGGCCCTTCAGAACGGGGTCCTTCATACGCCGGCGCAGAGTGCCGTCGATTCCCGCCGCCGGCAGCCATTGCCGAAAGGCCGGCCCATAGGATTGCCGGTGCACATGTTCCAGGAGTTTCATCAGGGCGGCGGCTGAGATCAGGTTGTGACGAGAGAGGCCGGAACCGTCCGCCAGCAGGAAGTTGGCCGCCTCCAGACCGACGCGATTGGTGAGAACCGACTCCATCCGGGCGAGGCCCTCATGAAGTCGCTTGCCACTTGGGGCCGGGTCCAACATTCGCAAGAGCGTTTCTCCATAAAGATTTTGGCTGATTTTCAGAAAGACTCGCAGAACTTGGGCAAGGGGCGGAGAGTCGTGAGAAAAGAGCTCGATCCTGGATTCACCCGGAACCGCGTGGCCATTGCCGCCCTCCCGAACGCCCATCAGTTCCAGGTCGCTGGAGCTCAGGAACTCGGCGAATGTGTCGATGAAGTAAGCGGCTGGATCCCGGACCGCGACGCTGAGCCAGACCGGCCTCTGAGAGGGTTCCAGGGCACCCGCCAATATGACTTCCGCTTCCGGACCCGGCCATTTCAGCTCCAGTTCTCGATACGGACCGGTGCGGATCTGGTTTTTCCAGCGGATCAGCGGCGTTCTCGGTCGCCACAGAAGGTGGGCAAGAGCTCCCAGGTGAGTGGGCGAAACCTGGACTAGGGCGACTCCCTCGTTGAACTGCAGGCCGCTGGGGGAGACTCCATAGCCGTATACCAAATCGTCCCACGACCACCCCCGGCCGGGGCCTTCCGTCTCCAGCAGGCTGTCGTCCGCCAACAGCCGTCCCCGGATTCGTTGAATCCCCAAATTCTGCAGATTCGCTCTCCACTGCCGGAACACGGCAAGGGGATCCCCCTCCTCCATCTTCTCGAGATCAGGACTATTGAAGCGTGCGCCAAGGGTCGGGTCTCCGCCTCCCTGGATGATGAGGTTTCCCTCCAAGGTCCGGTCCTCGATACGGCCATCGGTCAGGACCCGAGTTGTGAACCTGAAGTCCAGCCCCAGATCTTCGATGGCCGCGACGGCAGTCAGCAACTTCAGATTCGAAGCGGGCACCAGACGCTTGTGGCGATTCTCCGCAAACAGAATCTTCCCGGTGTCCATGGACTGAACCTGGATGCCCCAAGAGGACCGAACCAGGACGGGAGCCGACAGTACCTGTTCAAGTCGATCCTCGAGACGCGGATTCCCAGGTCCTGCAGTGGCGGTAGAAACGATCTGCGAGCTCGAAGCCGCACCGCCGTAGGCCTGCGGACAGCCGAAAATAACCAGTCCACAGAGCGTGCGCACGAGAGTCATCGACCGGTCTTTGAGCACAGGGCAGAGAGTACGACCGCAATAGTCTCCATGGCAACCCGCGGCGGCCTGACTGCTCCGAGCTCCTGGGCCACCTTTCGATACGAATCGCCGGCCATAGGACCAGAAAGAACTTATCCTCAGAGGCCTCGCGGTTTATTATCGAAGCCTATCGGGCTCAGACTCTGACGGAATGAATCGATGCGATATCTATCGGTGGAAGAGACCGCCGAAACAGGACTGGAGTTCATCCCCTCTCCCGGGGTTTCTCCCTGGACCTTTTCCGGCCTCCAATTGACACAGTGGACCGAGCGCTATGCCGCCACCCTCCACCGAGGAGGCATTCGGGCTGGCGACCGGGTCGCCCTGCATCTGCCGAACTCTCCGGAGCTGGTCGTGGCGCTCCTGGGCAACCACCTGCTCGGCGTGGTGACGGTCCCGGTGACTTCCGCGGCCACTACGCGGGAATTGGAGTACGTGGCGGACCGGGCCGAAATCTCAGGCCTCATTGGTTCCAAACCTTATCCAGGGCGGGTGGAAATGCAACTCTTGAAAGAAGAGTTTTGGGACACTCTGCAGGAACAAGAGGGCGGCTTCCCGGAAGCGGACGATCCGGAGGCGCCGGCCTTGCTCTGCTTCACCTCCGGGACTACGGCCCGCCCCAAGGGAGTCCTCCTGACTCACCGAAACATCCGGAGCAATCTCCAGGATCTGATCCAGGTCTGGCAATGGTCTGAGGCGGACCGCCTCTTGTTGACGCTGCCTCTGTTCCATGTTCACGGACTGGTCGTGGCGCTTCACGGATGGGCCATGACGGGATGCCAGGCGATCCTCACCCGAAAATTCGATCCGACCCAGGTCCTGGATCTGTTGACCCGGAGGCGCTGCACGCTGTTCATGGGTGTGCCCACCATGTACCACCGGATGGTTTCCGTCTTCGATCAACAGGTCCACAGCTTTGAGACTCTCCGCCTGGCCATCAGCGGGTCCGCTCCCATGTCGGTCGAACTGCACCGCAAGTGCCGCGAAATGACCGGCCAGACCATATTGGAACGGTACGGAATGACAGAGACCATCATGAATACTTCCAACTCTTTCCACAGGCGCCTCCCAGGATCGGTCGGACTTCCCCTGCCCTCGGTCCAACTCCGCCTGATCGACGAACAGATGAGGGAGATCCGGGAAGACAACCAGATGGGGGAAGTCTGCGTGCGCGGCCCCAACGTATTTGGCGGCTACTGGAAAGACCCGGAGGCGACATCCAAGGCCTTTCTGGGAGAATGGCTCCGCACGGGAGACGCGGGGTACCGTGACGAAAACGGTTTCTACCACCTGGTGGGCCGCCTGGGCGTGGACCTGATCAAATCGGGCGGCTACCGCATCGGCTCCCGGGAGGTGGAGGACGTCCTGGAGCGTCACCCGGCAGTCCGCGAAGTGGCGGTGGTCGGTCTTCCCGACCCGGATCTGGGAGAGAAGGTGGCCGCGTTTGTGGTGACGGACGGGACGGCCAGCCAAGAGGACCTGGCGTCTCATTGCCGATCCGCGCTGGCCCTCTTCAAATGTCCCCGACTGTTCGTCTTCGTCGATTCCCTGCCTCGAAACGCCATGGGAAAGGTGACCAAGTCAGTCCTTAAAACCATGCCGCACGATGGATCTGCGCGGGGGCGCCCCTTGTAGGCGCCTTTTTTCCACTCTTCTCCATTCTCGCAACATAGTAGACTGACGGACATCGAACCCGAGACGCAGGAAGGATCACCCCATGTTTAAACGTATTTCCGTTCTCACGGCGCTGATTTGGTGTGCTTCCACGGCCCCCGGCGCTGCACAATTGGGAAGCAAGCCCGCCAAAGAATGGATCAAGTCGATGGAACGGCCCGGACGCCTCGAGAAACTCAAGACCGACGAGGTCATGGCCCGATTGGAACTGAAACCGGGTGATCTGGTGGCGGACGTCGGCGCCGGCAGCGGCGCATTCAGTTGGCCACTGGCTCAAGCCGTGGCGCCCGGAGGCACCGTGTATGCCGTTGAGGTGGACCGAGGGTTCCTCGATTTCATCCGGGAGGGCGCGCAGAAGAGAGGCGTGGACAATGTCGTCCCTGTGTTGGGAGAGTTCACCGATCCCAGGCTGCCGGTGCGGAACCTGGACCTGGCCTTCTTCCACAATGTGCTGCACCACGTCGAGGAACGCCAAGCCTATCTTGAGACGCTCACCGGATATATGAAGCCTAATTCCCGAATCGTCATAATCGATTTGATCGAGGGGCACAAAGAACCCGAAATGCAGATGAGCCTGGACCAGGTCAAGGATTGGATGGAAACCATCGGCTTCCGGATGACCGCGGAATACTCCCTCTTCGAGGACCGTTTCTTCGCCGTCTTCTCGCGGCAACCGGCCCCATGACGCGAAAACGGGGGAGAAGCCTGGCGTCGTCGAGATCGATCTGGATCGGCCTGTTCTTCGTCGCCTTCGCCGTCTACAGTCTCAGCGTCAAGCTCGATCTCCGGCGTCCAGTTGCCGCGACCAAGGTAAAACTCGGTGATTCAGCACCCAATTTCTCCCTGAGCAGCCTCCAGGGAAACCCCATCGAACTGGACCGTACCACGAAGGAGAACAAGTTGGTCCTGGTCAACTTCTGGGCCACGTGGTGCGGTCCCTGCCGCCTGGAAATGCCCATGTTCGAAAAGATTTACGTCGAACGGAAGGAGAGCGGATTCGAACTCCTGGCCATCAGTGTCAAAGAGGATCCGAAGGTCGTGCAGGAGTATCTGGACAAGCACCCCGTGTCGTTTTCCGTCCTGCTCGATCCCGACGGGACAGTGGCTGAGCAGTATGGTGTTCGCGCCTTTCCCACGACCTTCCAGGTGAATACCGACGGCAAGGTCGAGCGAGTGATCGAGGGTCTGGATACCTACCTGAAGTACGCCGTCGAAGCTCGTCTGGAGTCTGAAGAGCCGTGAACGAATCGGTCATCGAGATCCAGGGAGTCTCGAAAACCTTCCGTTCCGGGCTGCGGCGGGTGCCGGTCCGTGCCCTCAGAAACGTGGACGTTACTGTGGCTCGAGGCACGGTAACGGCGTTCGTCGGTCCCAACGGAGCAGGCAAGACGACCACCATCAATACCGTCCTGGGGTTCCTCAGACCAGACCAGGGCAGCGTCTCTGTCTTCGGGCTCAAGGCCGGTTCCAGGGATGCTCGGCGGAGAATCGGATTCCAGTCGGAGATCTTTCATCCCTACCCGTTCCACACCGCCAAAGCTGCCATGGAGTTTTACGGTCGACTCTCGGGTCAGCCTCGTTCAGACCTTGCGGACGCTGTCGAATGCCAACTCGAACGATTGGGCCTGGGTGACTCCATGGACCGGAAAGTCGGGACCTTCTCCAAGGGGATGACCCAGCGGCTGGGACTTGCGCAGGCTCTGCTGCACCGGCCCGAGTTGCTCCTGTTGGACGAGCCGACCACGGGACTGGATCCGCAGGGGCGCAAGCTGGTGGCCGACATCATCCAGGAGGAGCAGATGAACGGCACGACCGTTTTCCTCAGCAGCCACATACTCTCCGACATCGAGCGGACCTGCGACCGGTTGATCATGATTCGAAACGGCGAGGTCGTTCTTGAGCAGGAGATCGGATCCCGCTTCCACCAGGACGGGTGGGAGGTCGAGGTGCTGGGGTGGGGGGCCGAAGCGGATGCCGATCTGGCCCGGGCGGGTTATCGTCCCGCCCGAGTTGACGGCACGGTCGCCTGCTTCGAATGCTCGAGCGCTGACAAGAGTGACCTGCTCCGTCGAGTGTTGAACCTGTCTCTCGACGTGGGGGTCATCCGGCGCCCCGCCCTTTCGCTGGAGGAAATCTATATGGATCACGTCAAGGGCCGGCGCGGTGCCTGAGATCCGGATCATCGCCGCCAACACCTTTCGAGAGATTCTTCGCCGCAAGGTGATCTACGTCCTGGTGTTCCTCGGGGTGCTCATGATGAGCATTTGGCTGGGACAGATGACTTTCATGAACATGGCTGCCGACGCCGGCGAGCCTGAACTGCTACTGCAGATGAAGACATCGCAGACGAGGGCCTTCTTTGGGATGTGGGGTGCCTGCACCGCCTTCCTGGGATTGTTCCTGGGAGCAGTCGCCCTCGCTACCGAAATCAGAAATCAGACCATCGTACCGGTGCTGGTGAGACCGATTCCGCGATGGGCGTATCTGGTCGGCAAGTGGCTGGGCACCCAGTTGTTCGTGTGCCTCCTGCTCGGCTTGGGCATTGCGCTCGGCCTTGCCATCATGCGGGTGTTCGAACTCGAGACGCGTCCTCTGCTCTGGTTCGGCATGTTGGAGATGTTCGCCCAAGCTACTCTGTTCACGGGGGTGAGCCTGGGCTTGAGCGTCGTGCTGAATCCGGTTCTGGCCGGAGGAGTGACGTTACTGCTGGCCAGCATTCCGAACATGTTCGAGATTCTGTTGCGCCATCCCCACTGGGCGCTCAAGGGCTTGGCGTCCGCGGTCTACTTTCTGAGTCCCGCCCAGATGCCGACCGATCTCCTCGCCGACAGCTTCGAGCGGGAACTCCTTCAACCGGATTACTCCCTCTATGCTCGGGTTCTCGTCGAGAATTTCCTTTACTCGATGACGGTCCTCTTGGCAGGCTGCATCCTGTTCTCCCGGCGGGAGATCAAGCTGAAGTGAGTGGGCGGAACCTGAATCGGGGCCGGTTTGGAACGAGGTTTCGACGTCCAGGTCAAGCAAACGCCGACTTGTTGAATACGTAGGGCATCTTCGACGGATCCCCTCCGTAATTCCCTTCCAGGACGTCGATGATGCCCTGTGCCGTTCGACCCGCCATGCCCAACTCCGGATCGCCCGAGAGCCGAGTTCGCCGTCCGGCGCTGGCGAAGTGGTGAAAAATGCGCAACCGGTCTACCAGGTCCGGAGCCTGCATCGGCGAGTCGACCGGAAGCGGCTCCTGCTCGAAGACATCCAAGGCGGCGCCGGCGATCTGACCCTGGCGGAGGGCGCGGACCAACGCATCGGGGTCCACGACAGGACCTCGGGAGGTGTTGATGAGATAGGCCGTCGGTTTCATTATTTCCAACGCCTCGTCATCGATGAGATGGTGCGTTTCGGGCGTGAGAGGGACGTGCAGGCTGATGTAGTCCGCTTGGCGGAAAGCCTCCTCGAATGAAGTCCAGCGGATGGTGGCCCGGCGACTCGACAGACCCTGCTCGTACTTGAAGTCGAAGAGCGTCTGCACCGAATTCACGAATGACCGATCCTCCGGCAACAGGTCACAACAAAGGATGTCGGCGTCCAGCCCGGTGCACTTGAGCAGAAAGGCCCGCCCGATGCGCCCGGTCCCGATCACGGCGATCGTCTTGCCCGTGACCTCGTCTCCCAGGAACGGGAGATAGGGATGCCAGGTCTCCCACCGGCCTTCCCGGACCAGCCGCTCACTCGGATAGAGCTTTCGAGAAACACAACCCATGATGAAGAAAGCGAATTCTGCCGTCGCATCGGTCAGCACCACGGCCGTGTGGGTGTAGGGCACCCGGTACTTGCGTGCCGCCTCCTCGTCGATATTGTCGACACCCACGGCAATCTGGGAAACCACCTTCAACGTGCCCTCACCCGCCTGAAAAACCTCCTCGTCGATGGGGTCGCGCAGCGTGGTGATGAGCCCATCGATTCCCGACGCGACCTTTTCCACGATAAGCGCCTTCGGTGGAGGCTCAACTTCGGGGTAGACTTCGACCTGGTATCCCCGATCCGTCAGGCGCTTGAGTCCCTCTTCTCCGATGTCACAGGTTGCGTAGATGCGATAACTCTTCATTTGGGGTTCGGCTCCGGTTTCCCGCTTCTCTCCGAATCGAGGTCTGGTGTCAGACCCTAGCCGGCCACTTCGCCAAAGCTGTCTCCATTCTCCGGACACCCTTTTCCAGCATTTCCAGGGAGGTCGCATAGGAAAGACGCAGGTAGCCTTGCCCCATGGCTCCAAAGGAGGTGCCGGAAAGGAGCGCCACGCCCCCTTCCTGCAGCAGGAAATCAGCCAGCTTGGGAGAATCGTCGGAAAGCGCTTGCGTGTTGGGAAAAACGTAAAAGGCGCCCTTGGGCAGCCGACAGGAGATGCCCTCGACGCTGTTTAGCAGATCGACGATTCGATCTCTCCGAGTCTGGAAGGTCTGCACCATCTCATGGATCGGTTTCGGGTCCTGACGGAGCGCCTGGATGCCGGCCAGCTGGGTGAAGGCGGCGGTACAGGAATTGGAGTTGACCATGAGCTTGGTCACGTGGCCGGCCAGCTCCTTGGGCATGATGCCGTAACCCATCCGCCAGCCCGTCATGGCGTAGGTCTTGGAGAACCCGTCGAGCAGAATGGTCCGATCCTTCATGCCGGGAAACGAAGCGATACTCACATGGGGTTCGTCGTAAATGATGCGGTTGTAGACCTCGTCGGAGAGAAAGAGAACGTCAGTATCCGCGAAAGCGTCGACGATGGAGGAGAGATCTCCCCGGTTCAGCACGGAACCGGTGGGATTGTTGGGAGAGTTGAGAATGATCAGCCGGGTGCGCGGACTGGACAAGTCGACCAGTTCCTGGATGTCAATCCGAAAATCCAGCTCCTCGCGCAAGGGAACGGGCACCGGACGCGCCCCCACATACCGGATCATCGATTCGTAGATGGGGAATCCCGGATCGGGATAGATCACCTCGTCCCCCTTCTGGGCCAGAGCCAGCAGGGAAAAGAATATGATCGGCTTGGCGCCGGGCGTCACCACGACCTCATCCGGATCGACTGCGATCTGCCTGGTCTGGGAGATCTCTTGGGCGATGGCCTGGCGCAACGGAAGGATGCCCGCCGACGGAGTGTAGTGGTGATGGCCGCCTCTCAAGGCCTCGACCGCCGCCTCGACGATGTCTTCGTGGGTATTGAAGTCGGGTTCGCCGATCTCCAAATGGACGATGTCCCGGCCCTGAGCTTCCAAGCCTCTCGCCCGAGCCAGCACCTCAAATGCTGTTTCGGTCCCCAAATTGGACATTCGATTCGCCAGCCGCATCCCGGTCATTCTCGGGGTGCGAACGTCGTTTCGTCAAGTATTTAACGGCGGTGCGGTTCTGCGGACCGGAACTGCTATAATCCGGCAGCGCACCCGGATGGGAGCCGACCATGGCTGATCTCCTACCCGAACAAACGGTTCAGACCGGTATCCAAACCATTCGCCTCAGATCCCTCACCACAATCGGAGAAATGGATCAGGTTGTCGAATTGGAGGAACAGATCTGGGGGTACGGCACACCCGGCTCCGATTCCCCCTACCCGGCTCGAGCCCTGTTCGCCGTGGCCGAGAGTGGCGGGCTGGTGGCCGGAGCGTTTGCCGGCGGCGATCTGGTGGGGTTCGCTCTCGCCTGGCTGGGATCGGAACACGGGACGCAAGTCCCCTACCTCCACAGCCAACTCATGGGCGTCCTCCCAGCTTACCGATCCCATGGCATCGGGTACCACTTGAAGCTTTTCCAGAGGGACTACGCTTCGGGTTCGAGGTTGGATCTGGTCAAGTGGACCTATGATCCGCTCCTCGCGGCGAACGCCCACCTGAACCTGAAGAAACTGGGATCCGTGATTCGGTCGTACATCCCCAATTACTACGGGAACCTGCAGAGTCACTTCACCCGGGGGATCGCTTCCGACCGGGTGTGGGTCTCGTGGTTCGTCAAGTCGCAACGCGTCCAGCGAAGGATTGACCGGTCGTCCTCATCCACGTCAACGGGTGCCGGCCTGCCTTGGGCCACCCGGGTGAAACCTGATCCGATCAGCGGTCTTGCCCGCCTGTCCGAGTATCGGCTCGACCTGGATTCGAAACGGCTGCTGGTCGAGGTGCCCGGCGACTTCAGCACGCTTCGGAGAGCGGAGCCGAAGCTGGCCCGTGAATGGCAGCGGAAGATCCGCGAGATCTTCGTCCACTACCTGAACAGGAGCTATTGCGCGTCGGATTTCTTCTTCATGGAAGGACGGAGCGCCTACCTGCTGGATCGCTCACCCCTGCCTCGGATCCTTAAATCGGAATAGCCGATTGACCACGGTCCGGGAACGTAGGACCATAGGCCGCCGTGGGATTTTCGCTCCTGGACTACGCCATCCTGGTCCTCTACCTCCTGGCCACGGCCATCCTGGGCATTCTGCTGGGCCGGGGGCGGAAGGATCTGGGGCAATACTTCCTGGCCGGCCGCAACCTTCCCTGGTGGGTCGTCTGCCTATCCATCGTCGCTACCGAGACCAGCACCCTCACCTTCATCGGGGTCCCAGCCCTCTCCTACACCGGAAATTTCACTTTCCTCCAGTTGGTCCTGGGATACGTCGTGGGCCGTGTGCTGGTCAGTTTCCTGCTGGTTCCAGCCTACTTCGAACAGCGGCTGCAGACTGCCTACCAACTCTTGGCATACCGGCTGGGAAAGGGCGTGAGAAATTTCTCCGCTCTCCTTTTTCTCGGCACCCGATCCCTGGCAGACGGGGTCCGTCTATTTTCCACCGGTCTGGTCCTTTCGGTGGTCACGGGACTTTCCGATTTTTGGGCCGTCGTCCTGATCGGCGCCGTCACCGTCGCCTATACCTTCTACGGGGGTATGCTCTCGGTCATCTTCAATGACGTCGTTCAACTCGTCGTCTATCTGTCCGGAGCCGCTATCGCACTCTACGTCCTGCTGGAAAAGATCCCCGGCGGATGGTCCCAGGCCATTAGTGAGGCACAGCTTCACGGCAAGCTTCAGATCTTCGACTTCGATCTGGCTCTGGCCACCCCATACACCTTTTGGGCGGGCCTGGTGGGCGGCGCCTTTCTGACATTAGCGACTCACGGCACGGACCAGATGATGGTCCAGCGCTATCTCTCGAGTGGCTCGCCCAGACGCAGCCAGATGGCTCTGATCGCCAGCGGTGTGGTGATCCTGGCACAGTTCGGACTCTTTCTTCTTATTGGAGTTCTGCTTTTCGTTTTCTACAGGAATTTCCCTCTGGATCAGGAACTGATGCAGACTGACCGGATATTTCCCATCTTCATCGTTCAGGAATTGCCCTCTGGAATCTCGGGTCTGATCATTGCAGCCATCTTCGCCGCTGCCATGTCGACCCTCAGCAGCTCGCTGAACTCCCTGTCCGCATCGTCCATTCACGATTTCTACCGCCGGTGGCGGCACGGAACCGAAGCCCACTACCTACGGGTGTCCCGGCTGTTGACCCTGGGATGGTGCGGGATTCTGGTGGTCATCGCCCTGCTGGCCAGAAACTGGGGATCTGTCCTGGAAGCGGGCCTGACCATACCCAGCTTGACCATGGGAAGCGTGCTGGGTGTTTTTCTGCTCGCTCTGCGCCGTCGCAGCATCACCCAGAGAGGGGCGCTGACGGGAATGGCGGCGGGCCTCGTCACCATGCTCGTGATCCACTGGACTGGAGGAGTGGCGTGGCCCTGGTACGTACTGGTGGGTACTGCCGTGACCTTCACGACGGGACGGATCGTCTCACAAATAGGGAGCCGCAGCCCGGGCTAGAGTCACCGGGAAAGCGGTTCTTCCGGGCTATTCGATCTCACCGTGCCCGAGTATCACCAATCCCAGCGTCAGAGAACCGGACTGGACGACCAGAGTCCACTGGTCCATATCGTTCTTCATGAGCTTGGGGGCGGTGACCTCGTCGTAGATCGGGAAGAGGCTGAGAGTGGCGGGATGCCTGCCGACAGCGGCTTCGGAGCTGGCTTTCACCAACTCGTCCGGCCTGTATTCCAGATCCGGGTCTCCATCCATCTTGGCAGGGATCAGCAGGAGGAAATCCCGGTACATGGCCACGCCCATGTGGGCGCCGTCCTGCGGCTGGATGGCATAGCGGAGGGTATAGACGCCAGGTAAAATCGGAAGATCCTTGTAGTCGGACCACTTCGCCGAAAAGCGGACGGCTCCGATCAGGGTTCCGACCTTCCACTGGCCGAAACTGACTCCCAACTCGGTGGACGGCGACGATGCCTCCGGCACATCCGCTCGCAACCAGAATTCCGCAAATGGTTGTCCGCCCTGCTTGACGCGCAGAGCTTCCGGCTGGAGAGTGTTCCGAACTTCCTGGGAAAGTTCCGGCGCCGGGTCGACCTTGGCCGCCTCCACGGTCAAGGGCCCATCCGCACCGAGGACCGGCGTCAAACCGACACCGAACAGGACGATCCCCAGCAGCCGACGGGACACGAACCACGTTCTTTCGCGCACTCGCCGTCCGATCCGCACCGAGCTCCTCAGCGCGTAAAGCTCCCGACAAACGCCCCGCGGGTTCCGTAGGTTCCCCAGCTGCTTCCCAACCCCTCTCCCTGGAATCTATGGGAGAGAGTAAAGGCGGGACGGGCATCGGCCACCTCGGTCAACGGCGGATAATAAACCGTCTCATTGCCGCAGATATGGTCGTGGTGATTCAGGGCTCGGGTCCGGAGGGAGGCGATGTCTCCAGCCTGCAGGCGCGCAAACGCTTTGGAAGCGCCGAATTCGAGAGCAATGGGCGCACGCTGGACCTGGACCAGATCCTCCATCAGGTGGGGAGCTTCCGCCCGGACAAAAGCCAACAGGGCCTCCTCCTGATCCGCATCCGCCCGCTCGTCCACGATGATCAGGGCCCGGGAAGAACGGTCCACCGCATGAGGATCACCCAAGGTGGACGCGGACTTCACGATAGCAATCACGCTCAGTCCATGAAGCGACACGCCGTTCCAACTCCCCTGGCGGACCCGCCAGGCAAGCATGGCCTCTTTCCCCGTCAGATTCACTTCCGCGTTGGCGAAACAGGGCCCGGTGTAAACGTCCGTCGTCCTCACCTCCAGATAATCTCCGGCGATGGTGGCATCGGCGGCAACCAGAGGCATCACGACCACGGCCAAGGTCAAGCAAGCAACGATTCCT
The DNA here is from genome assembly GCA_965231825.1 of Acidobacteriota bacterium. Classification (GTDB taxonomy): domain Bacteria; phylum Acidobacteriota; class UBA6911; order RPQK01; family JAJDTT01; genus JAJDTT01. The sequence goes on from OZ246889.1 coordinate 3,852,309, forward strand.
GATCTCATAACTGACCCCCTATGTGATTTAGTCCTTATCCTATCAGATGTATCCGTCGGACCAACTTGCCTAGTCCAATCCGAACCAGGAGCCACGGTCAGTGTGCAACTCACCGAATCCGGATCGAGCGCAGCCGGGTTCCTTCGCCCTGAGCAACTATTACAAGGCCTCGTGGCAGCCCCGGTCCGACTGGCACCTCTCCTCGTTCGCCAAGTCCCCGTCGGGTCCCAGGCAGGTCATGGTCTCGTTGCACCAGAAGTAAGCGTCATTGCTTGGAGGCACCGTAAGGTCCGGCGCCGCCTCGACGTACATTCCCTTCCACCGCAAACGCCTGCAAAGTTGAAACTTGATCTGCTCCACGTCCAACATGGTCAACTCCCTTCCATCCCGGCTGCCCGGAGCACGGCACGCTTGACGGCCACTCGAGCCAGTTGGATCTTGTACTTGTTCCGGCTCAGCGCCCGAGCACCCTCCACGGCCGCGTCACCCGCACGCTCTGCCGATTCCCGGCTGACGGCCTTGCCTTGAAGAGCCATAGCCGCCTTTTCGGAAACCCAAGGCACCGGAGCCACGTGTCCCATGACAACGCGAGCTTGACCGACACCCCCTCCATTCTGGGTCAAGGAGACGGACGCCGCCGCCAGCGGCCAGTCCAACGCCTCCTTTTCCCGCACTTCGTAGGTTGCGCTCTGGGTTCCTGAGGCTGCCGGAACCATGATCCGGGTCAGTATCTCGTTGGGAGCCAGGACGTTTTCCCGCTCACCCTGGGATCCGGGAGTCTGGAAAAAGTCCTGAAGATCGACTTCCCGGGAAGCGGAAACTCCCTGGATCGAGACCTTCGCCCCGAGCGCAATCAGAGCGGGGGCCAGGCTCGAGGCATTGACGAATTGCGCTTGACCGCCATTGCCCAGAATAGCGTGGTAGCGGTTGTCTCCGTCCGCCACCATCGATTTGCCGTTCATTTGCGCCAACAGTCCGAAGCCGCGTCGAAAATACCAGCAGCGGGGACGTTGACAAAGGTCACCTCCGACCGTACCGGCAGCCTGGATCTGTGGACTGCGAATGCCGTCAATAGCCTGAATCAGCGCCGGATAGTGGGTCTGTACGGAGTCTTGGGCGGCCAATTCGTCCAAGGTCGCGACGGCGCCGATGCTGAGCCCGGTGGCGGAGTCGTAACTCACCCCCTGAAGCTCGTCGATGGACTTGATGTTCACCAGGCGGCCGGGTGTGACGATATAGTCCTTCATAAGACTCAGGAGATCGGTTCCGCCGGCCAGCACCGCCGACTCTCCTTCGTTGCTCCCCAGGAGCCGAACAGCGTCCTGGATCGAGGTTGGGTTGGCATATTCGAAGGCTCGCATCAGGCAGCTCCTCCTCTCTCAAGGGCTTCCAACACGCGATTGGGGGTAACCGGCATGTACGGAACGCGGACGCCGATGGCGTTGGCCACGGCATTCGCAATCGCCGCGCCGGTGGAAATCACCGGCGGCTCACCCAATCCGATCACGCCCCGCTTGTCGTACTCGGGGCCCGTCATCATGTGCACGACCAACTCGCCAATGTCCCCGATCCCGGGCAGCTTGTAAAACTCCATGTCGGGATTCAGCATCTTGCCGCTTACCGGATCCAATACCTTTTCCTCGCACAAGGCGTAGGCGATGCCCATGATCAAGGAACCATAGACCTGGCTCTCGGAGAGCTTCATGTCGATGATCAGTCCGCAGTCCTGAACCGCCACGACCTTGTTGATCTTGACGATCCCCGTCTCCACGTCGACGGAGACGTCCGCCATCTGAATACCGCCCACACCGCTGTCACTGAGCTTGCCGGGTCCGGGATTACTACCCGTCGCGCTCATGGGGCTGGGACCGACGCGGGCCGCTGCCTGCCGCCAGGAGAGACTGCGGGCCGGGTTTCCTTTGACCTGAACCCGTCCGCCGACGGCTTCCAGTTGATCGGCGGAAACGCCCAGGGACGGAGCCACCCGTTCCAGCAACTGCTCCAACGCGTTGACCGCCGCCCGGCGCGTCGACGAGGTTACGCCTCCAACGGTGGTGCTCCCTCCCGACCCTCCCGAGGCGGGAAAACGGCTGTCGCCGATGCGCACGTTCACGGCGTCGAGGGGGAGGTCCAAGGTCTCGGCCAGGATCATGGCGACCACCGTAATGGTGCCCGTGCCCAGGTCCTGGCTCCCCAATCGTGCTTCCACGTTTCCGTCGGGAAAGACCACGACTTCACAATTGCTCTGATGAGCTCTTCCACCCCAGGTGTGAAGACCCAGTCCGAGACCCCGCTTGACGGGACCGCGTCCACTGTCTCCCCGGGGGTGCCATTTGCGCCTCCAATCCATGAGGGCGGCCCCCACCTCCAATTCCTCGGCATAGGTGTCGGCTCGTGGTCCGGTAATGGAGACGTTCTTGAGAAACAGATCCAGGGGATCCATCTTCAACTCGGCCGCCAGATCTTCCAGTGCGCCCATGGTCAGGAAGCAGGCCTGGGGATGGTTGGGGGCTCGCCAGGCCCGTGCCGTCGCCTTGTTGATGACGATGGAATGGTGTGTCTGCTTCCGGTTGGGAACCTGGAAAACGTATGGGACGGGCGGACTCCCACGCGAACCGGAAATCCCGCCGGAGCCCCACGTTTCCGAAGACCAGGCCACGATGGTTCCGTCGGATTTGGCGCCCACCTCGATTTTGGCGTAAGCCGAGGGTCGGTCTCCCGCCACGGCCAACTCCGCGTCCCGCTCCAGGAACAGTTTGACGGCGGCATTTTCCTGACGGGCCAGCTCGGCACACTCGATGCCCCAGCGGTCGGCGCTGAACTTGCTTCCGAATCCGCCGCCCATGTAGGGCGTGATGACCCGCACGTTGGCGGTCGGCAGGCCCAGCTTGTCGGCGAACTGGCCGGGCAGACCCGAAACCGCCTGGGTGGAGCACCAGGCATTCAGCTTGTCCTCGCCTTCCCACTCGCAGACCTGACCGTGAGACTCCATGCAGCAATGGGTGATGGCGGCAATACCGTAATAGCCCTTGCTCCGGACGTCCGCCGAGGCCATGGCCGCCGCCGGGTCTCCTTCGGTCTCCTCCCTTGCAATCTCCTGGTCCGGAGCGCTGGCCCGGTCCTCTTCCGTGACGAAATGGGAAAGCACCTCGTAATCGATCCGGATTGCCCGGACCCCATCCTCAGCCGCCTCTTCGGTCTCGGCGGCGACGGTCGCCACCTCGTCCAGCTCCCACTTGATCTCGGAGCCGACTCCCTGAATCACCCGGACTGCCTTGACACCGGGTAGGCTTTCCGCGGCCGAGGTGTCCAGGGCCGTGATCCGGGCGTGGGCATGAGGACAGCGCAGGACCTTGGCGACCAGCATTCCGGAGCGGTTGACGTCGTAGGAGTACTTGGCGACTCCCGTAACCTTGAGAGGCCCATCCAGACGGGAGACACTCTTGCCGATGTATCTCCTCTTGGAAGCTTCCGGCCATGAGTAATCAGCCATTGGTCCCTCCTTTCAGGACCCCTGCCGCCTGCATCACGGCCGGGCGAATTCCGGCGTAGGTTCCACAGCGGCAGAGATTGCCCCCCAGCCCCGTATTGATCTGATCCAGCGTGGGATTGGGATTCTGGTCCAGAAACGCCTTGCAGGCCACGACGAACCCGGGAGTGCAGAACCCGCATTGCTGAGCGTCGTTGTCGACGAACGCTTCCTGAACCGGATGCATTCGCTCCGGCGTCCCGAGACCCTCCACGGTCGTGATGTCCTTGCCTTGGGCCTCGATGGCCAGAGTCGAACAGGAGTAGACCGGCTTTCCGTCCACCAGGACCGTACAGGAACCACAGGTTCCGCGGTCGCAGACCTTCTTTGCGCCGGTCAGGTCCAGATGGTTCCGCAACGCATCCAGCAGGGTGGTTCTGGGCTCCAGCTCCACTCGATGTTTGCGTCCGTTCACTCTGAGCTTCATGCTCAAGGCTCCCGGACCCTCGACCCCATGGCCCGACATCGCCGATGGAGCGCCGCTGATTCGCTGCAGCAACCCCGTGGTTACGGCGCCGGCAGCGCCTCCTCTCAAGAAGTCACGCCGCGAAACGTTCGCGGTCGCGTGCTCTTCTTTCCTTTCTTTGTTCATGTAGCCTCCTTCGCCACTTAGTCGCTGTCGGCAGGAACTTCGGTCCCACTATAGAGCCTGTTTCGGCTCCCTTGCAAGCCATCGCCGACGGTAAGACGTACCCGCCTCTCGATCTGGACCCACTGCCCCTTCGGACGCGAATCAGAGACACGCGAGGCCTGAATTATCCCGAAACGACAAGGCAGATGCAGCTGACCGGCCTTATTTGGAGTGGGAGTTCTTACGGATCTGGTGACGGCGCTTCCGGCGAAGCTTTCCGCGCCGCTTTTTCTTCTTCTTTAGTACGCTACCCATGGTGGTTTTAAGCCATCCGATGATACCAGAAGACGAACTGGCTCTACAAATCGGAACCTCGGATCCGATTCCCCGCCATGACCAATTCAGGAGGAAACCGGAGTGGCCTCGGTTCTCTCCGGCCGGAATCGGACTCGAGAGGTCTGCTATGATGAGCCCTCCTGCCGCCTCCTTGAACGTTACGTAGATCCATACGGCTGCGGCGCCTTGATCGGAACGCCGCCGGGAAGGCACATCAGAGTTCGAGTTCGGGAAACACAACCATGCCCAGACATCGTGGAGCATCGCAGGCCGTTTCGGGCGATGTCGAGGTGGTCCTATACACGGACGGCGCCTGCAGCGGTAATCCCGGCCCAGGCGGTTGGGCATTCATCCTGGAACACCAGTCGTCGGGCCGGACGCTGGAAGACAGCGGTGCGGAATGGCAGACGACCAACAACAGAATGGAGCTTCAGGCAGTCATTCAAGGTCTCTCCAGGATGACCCGTCCCTCGCGCATCCACGTGGTGACGGACAGTTCCTACGTCCAGCAGGGGGCCACCGATTGGATCTACAAATGGAAGGCCCGTGGATGGAAGAGGAAAACCGCCTCCGGTAAGAAGCCGGTCAAGAACCAGGATCTCTGGGAAAAACTGGACCGGATTCGGAACCGGCATGAAGTGAGCTTCGAGCGTGTTCGCGGCCATGCCGGACACCCCATGAACGAGCGTTGCGACCAACTGGCGGTGGCGGCGTACCAACGCCTCAAGGAGAGCCGTCCATGAATGGGAAGGATGCGGTCCACGCTTTGGTGGATTCGTACGCCGGTTGATATGTGCGGAAGGCCATTCGGGTCTCTTTCCCAACCACGTCTTCAGAGAGACCTGAGGAAAGCCAGCAGCGCCTCGCGTTCCTCCGCGGTCAGGGCTTCGAACAGGGTTCGGCTGTTTTCGGCCTCGACGCGGTGTCTCAAAATCGCCGCCTCGATGGTCGCTGCGGAACCGTCGTGCAAATACGGGGCCCGAGCCGCGACCCCCCACAGGGGAGCCGTCCGGATCTCCGCCGGTCCGGCGTCACCGTCCCGGATCCCGTCTCCGGTTCCGATGTCATGGAGCAAAAAGTCTCCAAACGGCCGGAATGTCTTGTTGCTGAGGGCGTCGAACGGACTGGATCCGGTCTGTAGAGTCGGCACGTGACAGGAGGAACATCGAACCTCCTCGAACAGTTCCTTCCCCCTTCGCGTCCGGTCGGTTTCCGCACCTCTCGGCGGCGGTCCCAGCAGACGCATGAAATTGGCGAAGTTGTCGATCCCCCGCAGGCCCGTGGACGGTTCTGGCCCATCCTCAGGATCGGCGACGGCGTCGATGAGTTCCAACGGCTCGCAGTCTCCGGCAGGACACATCTCGTTGGGGAACAGGTCGCTGGTGATCCCCATTTCATTGCGGTAAGCCTCTGCTCCGAAGGTGAACAGGGATGATTGCTGCGCCTTCCAACCGAAGCGCCCGGCGCGGGTTTCCCCGGAGTCCCGGTCCACGACCCAATGCACACGCCCGCTGACCCCGTCCCCATCCTGGTCTTCCGGATCCTCCAGAGCCGCCAGAACCCCATCAGGAACCGCCTCCACCAGACCGCCTCCGAACAGGGGGATCGGCTGCCGCTTGGCCACCACGTTGGCGCCCGCGGGGACCGCAGCCTGTATTGAATGGTCGGGGATGGAGAAGAGATGGATCAGGGACCCTCCCGGAGGGTCCTGAAAGGTTCCGTCAACGTCCAGAGTTCCGGCCCGGACCTCGGTGATGGTGCTGGTCCCCCCGATGGCGGGAGTGACGTGGCATTCGGCGCACGAGCGGCCGTTGTACAGTGGCCCCAGTCCTTCATCTGCGTCCTCCACTTCCAGGAAGTCCTCGAGACCGAGGCGAAAGAGTTCAAACTCCGCGCCTCCTATCCCCTGGATGGGTTCGCCGAACTCGGTTCCCTGAACATCGGTTCCCTGTCCGGACCCCGGACCGGCCAATGCTGCAAGGACCAGCACCATGGCCAGGATGGTCCCCCAGTTCACCACGCCGGATGGTTTCCACATGGCATTCCCTCTGCGGCCCTTATTCCACAATGATGTTTCCCCGCATCATGGTGTGGCCGGCGCCGCAAGGACGGGAGCATTCGAACGGATACCTCCCCGCTTTCCGGGATCGGAAGCGGATCTTGATCTTTCCCTTACCCCGGGCCGGTATGGTGACGTCGATGTTGGCCTTGGGTATGCGAAAACCGTGAAACGTGTCCTGACTGCTCAACTCGATCTCCAGCAGCGTGCCCCGCTTCACCCGAATCCTGGAGGGAATGAAGTGAAACCTTTCCGCCGAGACCCGAACCTTTTGAACTTTCTCAGTACCGGTTTTCTTTGCTTTGGGAACCGCAGGAGCACGACCCGCTTCCAACCCAATCAGGAGCAATACGAGGCCCAATGGAATCATCCGGATCTTCAAAGAGCTTCCTCCTAAAACCACCAGCCGATACCCAGGTTCCACCGGTTGCGGGGCCGGACGACCCGGCTGGCGTTCCTCATGATGTTGTAGTCAACTTTCAGCACCACGTCCGGGTGGGGAAAGTAGGAGAGACCCAGAATGTGCGCCGAGCGGTCGAACTGGCTCAGGGGAAAGAACCCTTGAGGCATCCGGAATTGGGTGTCGAAGTTTTCGTAACGATAGAACCCGACCAGATCATGGCTGGAACCGGACGGCACCAGGCTGCTGGAGCCTTCCAGGTAGAACCCCCTCATACCTCTGGCAATGTTGGGGTTGATTCCGGCCTTACGGCGAATCGAAGCGTTGACTTCTAACGCCTGGTCCAGGTGAGTCACGGCAAACTGTCCCCGCGCCTCGAAACGATTGAACCGGTACCGGCCGTCGAACTCGAAGATCCGCAAACGGGCGTCCAGATCCCTGAGATGGAATCCAGTCTCTCCGGTCCAGTAGCTAGTGCCCAGATTCAGTCCCGGAAGGGGCCCGTAATCGACTCGTCCCACCCAGGCCAGATTGCGCGCATTCTCCAAGAACGATTTCTGCCTGCCCTCCCGGAATCCCTCCTCCGCCGAGAAGAGGGAGCCGTCCATGGAGCTCATGACATAGGTCTTGTAGGAAAAGCCGCCGCCCAGGTCTCCCACGAAGCCTCCGCCGCCGGCGAACCAGGTCGTGGGAAGGATCACCTCATCCACGAATGGACGTTCCACTCCGTGAAACGCAGTCGGCTCATGCCTTTCGTTGATGATTCCAACCGGGGCCAGCAAGATGCCGGCCCGAAAGTTGAACCGCGGGTCGATGAGGAAGTCCAGGTAGGCCTGCTCCAACTCCAACTCACCGGTGGGAGCGCCTCCCTCGATCAGACCGTGCTCCAATTCCAGCTCCGACCAGAACCGGACCCGATCCCCGAACATGTGGCCCAGGTTCAGAACGAAGCGGTGAAAATCGAGAGTCGTCGGGTTCAGACCGTCGTGGTTGACATGCATCTCCATGTACCCGGACATGGGCACGCTGCCGCCGAACAGTCCCGTCGACGCGTCGGGAGTGTCTGGCGCGGCGACCACCTCGGCGACCACCATCGCTTCCTCCTCCGGAAACGCCTCCGCTTCCGCGGCCGGCTCCTCGACCCGAGACACTTGCCGGCGAATCGTCTTCAATTCAGCGGCCAGAGACTGCAGCTCACCTTTCACATCCTCTCCGAGAGTGCCCCCCAGCGCGTCGGCCAAGAGTCCGATCAACCGCTCCAGGTTGGATTCCACCCGGTCAAGACGGTGTTCGAGGGACTCCTCCGGGGGATTGGCGATCGCCGGTACGGTCACGCTCACGACCAGGACAGTCACCAATACCCAAATGGGGAAGTTGGATCCGGGGCGCGCCGGCATGGCGGCGATGGGCAAATATTTCATGGCGCTAAGTTGAAGTTTAGCCTTGCCTAAATCCAAGGTCAATGCGCAGGCTGCCAATTTCGGATCGAGTGGCCGAATAACCCTTCGATCTCAGGAATTCCCGGATTTCAAGGGGACCGTAGAAAACCCCGGCATTGTCGTCAGGTGCCGGGTGCGGTTTCGGAAACGATCTGGTCGTAAACGCGGCGGGCATGATCGTAAGCCCTGCGTGCCGCGTCTTTCTCGGATTCGCGGATCCTGGCTTGCTTCATCTTCCAGCATTGATCCACGGCTTGGCGGCACCATTCGGCGCTTCTGCGTGAGGCCCGGACCGGCTTGTCTCCCACCATGACGAAGATGGGATTGGTGTGGGAACTGCCGAGGACCCGCAGTGCGACCCAACTGGACCGGATGAACTCATGATCGAACTCGATCTCGTTCCAATCGCCGTCAGCCGTCACGACCCGGGTTGCCACGGACTGGCCATTGACCACCAGGTCCACGGGAACGTCGCGGCTGGTTCCCGTTCGGGCCCGCTCCAGATGCCAATAGGGAGGCTGAGTCAGGCCGCGGGAGGCGATCAGCGCTCCCACGTCATCCTGCCGTTCCGGAAGGTAGGCGGCGATCCGGGCTCGGACCCTCCCCCTGCCGGGAGCGGCCAGCCGGAGTTCACTCCCCTCGGTGCCCAGGTTCCGATCCTGCACCTGAAAGCCGATAATGTGGGATCTGCCGTCGGAGACGTAGCTCCTTCCGGCGCGGATCTGATCCATGTAGCGGTCGAAGTCCAACTCCCCCTCCAGCTTCGCGTAGCTGCGGGCCATCCCGATGCGGTCGTCGTAGATGCAGGGGAAATCCGTCTCTCCACTGATTCGGGTCCGGAACCCGGAATTCAGGGTGTGGTACCAGATGTTGAGCTCCCAGGGCAGCGGCGTGTCTCCGGCGGAGATGAAGTCGACCGCGTCGTGGGTCACAGACACGATGTATTCATTGGCGCCGATCCCGTCGAATTTGGCCATCACGTAGTTGGGCAGCTCGGTGGTGAACTCCTTCGGCTCCAATCCCCATCCCGAGTGAGAGTAGCCGACGACGGCACCCTGACCTTGGCCCCACTGGAGGACGGGAAGGGTCCAGCTGGGCCATTGCTGGACTCGGGTCGTCCCGGGGTAGTCGTCTTCCCGCAACCGCAGAAGGCAGAGATGTCCGGCGTGGGAGGAGGGGAAGCCGGAGACCTCCACGTCATAGCGCATCAGGTTGTTCGGGGTGGAGAGGGAGTGCACCCGACCCTCGAAGTTCTGTTTCTGGTGATACCAGCACGGTCCCCAGGTCAGGACGCAGGCGATGTTCAGATCTTCACCCAGCGCCTGACGCCACATGTGAGACGGCTGGACGCCCTCGTCGGGACTCTCGTAGTGGCTGCATCCGGCGGCGTGGACATGGTGATCGGCGCTGTACCATCCCAGAGCCGCCAAATGGGTCCAGCGCTCCAGACGAAATTCGATCTCCTGCTTCTCGACACCGGGACGAACCCGGACTCTCCTGTTCTGGACCAGATATTCCGGACCGCGGCTGACCTGAATTTCGTATTCGCCCGCCGGCAGGAAAACATGCTCCCCGTCGGCACGGTAGATCTGCGGATGAAAGTAGAAATCGGGATATTCTCCGCGGGAGAGCCGCCGCGACGGCAGCGGATAGACGCCCACCAGACGGCCGACGGGGGCCGGCGTGTCGCCGATGCCCCGGGTCCGGTCCCACGGACGCCTCAGCGCCCGCGCCAACCGGTAGTCCGAGGGCAACCGATTCAACTCCGGATCTTCGATCACCCGTTCGATGCCGTCGGTGATGACGAACGACGCCATGGTGGGAGCACCGTCGTGATCCTTGACCCCGAGCCGGACGCGGACCGCCGGACGGCACTCGAAGAGGATGTCCACGCTGTTGCGAAAGCCGAGATCCTGGGTCCCCTGCCCCACGTGGAATCCGATCTTGGCTTCGCGCAACCCTTCTTCCCGGGTGTAGATCTGGATGATGGCATACTCGAGTTTCAGACCCGAAAGATGGCTCCGCAGGGGGCGGCGGCCATAGACGGCCAATTCCAGGAAACGATTGGCCACGTCTCCGTCCGAGAGCGCGTTCTCCGGTTTGACCCGTTTCGCCCCCGTCGACCTGTGAAACAGCGGCAACGCGTTGGGGCTTTCGGCGTGGAGCTGGGCGTTGACCGCGGCGTCATTTTCTATCTTGACCAGAAAGCTGGTCCACCCGCCCCGGACAAGAAGAGGCGCCGCCGGACCGCGCAACACTTTGACCCGAGCCTCCGGGTTGATCGACACCATGGCGAGGCAATAGGGATCCAACAGAGTCTGGATCTCACGAACCACCGAGTCGGAAGGAGCCTCATCCCTCAAGGACTGGATCCGCTCCCAATCGCGGCTGTCCAAACGGCTGCCCAGGAACGAGAGGGCTTCCCCCAAGCGAACGACCTGCGCCACTAAAGGCTGAGGCTCGACATCCTGAACCAGTGGAAGAGCTTGTCCCGGGAGAAATGACGGGAACGATGCAAAGAGGACGATCAACGCCATGGTCTGTTTCACGGTGGGCCTCCTTTCAAGGTAAGAATCGCGGTTTCAGGCTACCACAGGGGAAAGGAACGCCCCCCCCATTCCTTGAAATGCCCCTCAGCGGCCGATATTCTTCTGGCGGAACGGCCGGCGGCGCCACGCCGCGGGACATGGCGGCAACCGCCGTCCGGGATCCGTCCAACACCAGTGAAAGGAGCAACGAGTCATGCCCGACGCAGACCAGCCAGGCGAGGCCAAGCAATTCTATACCGATATCCCCGCAACCAATAAACCCTTCTTTCTGAAGGGGTCCAACTCTCTCGATTGGGGAATGCAGAACCGCCTCTCGCGGATCTTCAATCCGGCCTCGGGACGCACCGTCATGCTGGCCGTCGACCATGGCTACTTCATGGGTCCGACCACCGGCCTGGAGCGGATCGACGTTCGCATCGTCCCCCTTCTGGACTATTGCGACGCCCTGATGCTGACCCGGGGAATCCTCCGCACCACCATCCCCTCCAGTTTTGGACGGGGGACCGTACTCCGCGCCAGCGGCGGCCCCAGCATCCTCAAGGAGCTTTCCGACGAACAGCTCGCCCTGGACATCGAGGACGGCCTCCGAGCCAATGCCGCGGCCCTGGCGGTCCAGGTCTTCATCGGGGGCGAGTACGAGAGCCAATCGGTCCTGAACATGACCCGGCTCGTGGATCTGGGCAATCGCTACGGAATGCCGGTGCTGGCGGTGACCGCAGTGGGCAGAGAGATGGAGCGGAACGCCAAGTACTTTCGTCTTGCCTGCCGGATGTGCGCCGAGCTGGGGGCCCATATCGTCAAGAGCTACTACATACCCGACGGTTTCGAGACCGTGACCGCCTCGTGCCCCGTTCCCATGGTCATGGCCGGCGGCAAGAAGCTCCCCGAGCTGGATGCCCTCACCATGGCCTACAACGCGGTCCAACAGGGAGCGTCAGGCGTGGACATGGGCCGAAACATTTTCCAGAGCGACACTCCACGAGCCATGATCCAGGCGATCCGGCAAGTCGTCCACAACCAACTGAAACCCAGCCACGCCTACGAGCTCTACCAGGATATGAGAGCGGAGAGTCTGGCCTCGACCTGACGTTCTGCCGGCGGCGGGACGGGGACCGGTTCACCCATCGCTCGGACTCGACGATCCGATTCCTTCCCGCGGCCGCTGGGGCCGGGACGGTCCGGAAACCACGGAACACGGAATATGAAAAGCCGTTGGTCCGACCAGGAGGCCGAACGGTTCGTTGTTCGGTACGCTCGCCGCTGGGGCCGGGATCTTGCCCTGAGAACTTACGCATCCCGTCTTCTGGGACGGGAGTCGGCTCTCGTGCTTCACGGGGGCGGCAACACATCGGTCAAGACCCGGATCAGTAACCTGCTGCAAGACCGGATCTCCGCCCTCATGGTGAAAGCGTCCGGACACGACCTCGCCCGGATCGAGCCCGAGGGACATACGGGACTGGACCTGATCCACCTGATCCGCCTTCAGACTCTGGAGCAACTCGACGACCGGCAGATGGTGGACGAGTTCATGACCCGCCGGCTGGACCCCCGGTCCCATGTCCCGTCCATCGAAACCCTGGTCCACGCCTTCCTGCCTCCCAAATTCATCGATCACTGTCACGCCGACGCCATTCTGGCGTTGACCAATCAACCCAACGGAGAAGCACTGGTCCGGGAAGCCTTGGGCGACGAGGTTCTGGTTCTGGATTACTTCGAACCAGGCTTCTCCCTGGCCAAGGCATCGGCCGACGCGTTCCACCATGATCCGAACCGGGCGGGCATGGTCTGGATGAAGCACGGTCTGGTCACCTGGGGGCAAACGGCCCGGGAGTCGTACGAAGCCACCATCGATCTGGTGAATCGAGCCGAAAGCTTTCTGGCCAGGGAGGCGTCGCGACCGCTCTCGCTGCGGGTCCGAACTTCACCGGAAACGGCTCTCTCGCGATGGAGCCGGGTGGCGCCAATCCTGCGAGGAGCTCTGGCCCGGGCGACGGGTCATCCCGACCATCCTTGGGAACGCGTGATCCTGATTCCTCTCCTTTCCCGGGACACGTTGGACCTTCTGGATTCCCACCCTGGACGTTTACTGGCCGTCACACCGCCCCTGACCGCGGACCACTTGATCCGAATCCGGAATCTTCCACTCTGGATCGAACCGCCGGAGAGCGACGATTCCCTTGCCTGGAAGAAGCAAATTCGAGAGGCCCTGAGCGGCTACTCCAAGGAGTGCGGGGCCTTCATCCAACGCCACCGGGAGCCGGGCTCGGAGGCCGGGTCCGCCGCTGACCTCTCGCCTCGCCTCATCCTGATTCCCGGAATTGGAGCCGCCTGTGCCGGACGTGACATCAAGGCGGCCGGAATCGCACGGGACATTGCCCGGCAGACCTTCATGGTCAAGGTCCGAATAGCCCGCATGGGAGGAATCTACCAGGGACTTGACGAGTCTCACCTGTACCAGATGGAGCACCGCGGCATCCAACAGGCCAAGCTTTCCGGCGGTGGGCAACCCTTGAGCAGACACGTCGCCGTCGTGACCGGAGCGGCGGGAGCCATCGGTTCGGGCATCAGCCGCGGACTGTTGGAGGAGGGTTGCCACGTGGCCGTGACGGATCTCCCCGGCGATCGGCTGGATGGTCTGGCCGCGGAGTTGAACGGTGGTTTCCCCAACCGGGTGACGGCCGTGCCAATGGACGTTACCAGTACCCGATCCGTCGCCGAAGCCTTCGACTCCATCGTACTCAAGTGGGGAGGCGTCGATCTCGTGGTCATCAATGCCGGCATCGCCTTGACCGGTTCGCTCGCCGAGATGGACAGCCGCGAGTTTCGGAAATCGGAGAGAGTCAACGTCGAGGGGACGCTTCACCTTCTGTCAGAGGCGGCTCGACACTTCCGGCTCCAAGGCACCGGTGGAGACGTGGTCCTGGTCTCCACCAAGAACGTCTTCGCTCCCGGCGCCGGCTTCGGCGCTTACAGCGCCACCAAGGCGGCCTCCCACCAGTTGGCCCGCATCGCCAGCCTGGAGTTGGCCGCCATGGATGTCCGAGTCAACATGGTGGCTCCGGACGCCGTTTTCTCCGACGGTGACCGTAGATCAGGCCTGTGGGAGCAGGTCGGTCCCGACCGTATGCGCGCCCGGGGACTGGACCAGGAAGGCCTGGAGGAATACTACCGGAAGCGAAACCTGCTCAAGACCCGGGTCACCGCCGATCACGTGGCCCGTGCGGTCCTCTTCTTCGCTTCCCGCCAGACGCCCACCACCGGGGCGACCCTGCCGGTGGACGGAGGATTGCCCGATGCCACCCCGAGGTGATCGCCGGCTCACGGATCGAGTTCGGAGATATCCGGAGGGGTAGAGGCCTCCAAGGTTTGAGGCTCCAGAGGCAGCGGGCCGCGGGAACGGCTCAAGCGGTCCCGAAGTTCCCTGCTGGCTTCGAGATCCGGATCCTCACCAGCGGATCGAAGCACCACGCCATACTCGGAACGCGCCTTTTCCATGCTCACCTTCCCTTGGCGGACGTCTTCCCGGACGGCCTCGGGGTCCCGGCGAAGGGGATCACCGTAGCCTCCGCCTCCCGCTTGGACGAGGTTGTAGACATCCCCCTTCTTCATGCGAAGCAGGAATTTCGAAGGCAACACTCTGGGCTCGGTAGCGGGATTGAGGGTGTTGCGGGTGGGCGTCCCCGGGCTCCCTCCCCGGTTGCCCCAGGGAAGGAACCGCGTCCGGTCCGACCGGACTTGCAGCGTCGCTTCCGGAGCCAGCAGCTGAAACTCCCGGACCATCCCCAATCCACCTCGATACCGGCCAGCGCCCCCGGAATCGGTCACGAATCCGTAGCGCCGGATCAGGAGCGGCTGATCGGCCTCGATGGTCTCCACCGGAGTATTGGCCATATTGGTGATGGGAGCGGTCACCCCGTCGGCGCCGTCGGCCGCAGGACCGCCGCCTCGAGGCCCGTCATTGTTGAATTCCAGATAGACGAAGGGTTTCCCGTCCGGATAGTAGCCCCCGACACTGATGCCGACATCTCCTCCGCCCCAGGCGGCCGGCACCCGATGGGGCAGCGCCTTGGCGAAGGCGCCGAACACGGCGTGGCCGACGCGGAACCCGCCCAGGCCTCGAGCCGCCACCGCCCCCGGATGCCGCGGATTGACGAAACACCCCTCCGGCGCCGTCACGTGAATGGGCCGGAAGAAACCCGCGTTGGCGTTGATGCCCGGGTCCGTCAAACACTTGAAGACCGCGTAGACCGTGGACCGGGTGAAGGCGAAATTGGGGTTGATGGAGCCACGCGCCTGCGGCGAGGTGCCGGCGAAATCCACTACCATCTCATCGCCGTCGACGGTGATCCGAACTCGTATGGCGATGGGGTCGGGGTCCAGCCCGTCCGTGTCGATGTAGTCCTGAAATTCCCAGGAGCCGTCGGGCAACTCCCGGATCTCGGCACGGGTCAGACGCTCCGTATGGTCGACGATGCTGGCCATGTGACCCAGAAGTGGATCAAAGCCGTACTCCCGGGACAGCCGCAGCAGTTCCTTCTCTCCCTGAGCCAGGGCGGAGACCTGGGAGCGGAGATCTCCCAAGACCTTGTCCGGCACCCGGACGTTGCGTTCCACGATGCGCCAGACGGACGTGTTCAGAACACCGGCCTCGAAGAGCTTGAGGGGAGGCAGCCTCAGTCCTTCCTGATAGATCTCGGTGTTGTCACAGGCATTTCCTCCGGCCACCCGCCCCCCGATGTCGGTGTGGTGAGCGATCACGCAGACCCAGCTCAGGAGTCGACCCTCCTGGAAGACCGGCTTGAACAGGAAGATGTCGGGCAGGTGGCTGGCCCCGTCGTAGGGATCGTTGTTGGCGAAGATGTCTCCGGGTTGAACGTCGTTCCCGAATTGACGCCGAACCGCATCCAGAGCCGGTTGCATGGCGCCCATATGGAAGGGGAGCGTCAATCCCTGGGCCACCTGCTGCCCGTCCGGGTCGAAGATGGCGGTGGAGAAATCCATCCCGTCCTTGACCACGGATGACGACGCCGTACGGACCACCGTGACAGCCATGGTGTCCGCGGCGCTGTAGAGATAGTTCTTGACAATCTCCCGGGTCCACGGATCCCGGGTCGACTTCTGCTTCGCCTTGGCGTCTCTGCTATCCATGACCACGGATCAAGCCTCCCGTTCCAGGATGATGTTCAATCGCCGGTCGAGGCGGGCGCACCAGCCACTCGGGACCAGGGTCGTGGAGTCGTACTCTTCAATGAGCGCAGGACCGGGGAGAGCCTCCCCGTCCAATTCCAGCCGGCCCAGTACCGGCGCTTCGATCCAGTCCGATCGCGAAGGACCCTGATAGATCCGCCGCGACCTCACCTGGGGCCGAAAGCCGTCGCTGCCCAGCGACAGGGTTTCGGGAACTCGAGCCACCTGGTCCAGACCGCGCGCCCGGACCCGGAGATTGACCAGTTCCAGGTCGGAATCCAGACGATAACCGTAGTTGGCCTCGTGCTCCCGGTGGAACGCAGTCTCCAGCACCTCCAGTCCGTCCCGATCCAGGTTCGAACCCTCGAATCGCACTCTCAAATGTGAGGTCTGCCCCTGGTATTTCAAGTCCGCTTCGGTCACCAATTTTCGGTAGCCGGCGGCAAACCCTTCCTGCTCCAAAAGGCCGCAGGCCTGCGCCCTCAGGCGGTCCAGAGTCCGGTTCACGGACGCGAGCCCCAATTGGGAGAGGGACTTCACCTGAGCCTGAACCAGGTGGTGCTCCACGTCCGAGAAGAGGAGGCCGAAACAGCTGAACACCCCCGGAGAAGGAGGGATGATGATCCTGGTCATTTGCAACAGCCGGGCCAGACCCGCGGCGTGAAGAGGACCGCCGCCGCCGAAGGCCATGAGAGTAAAACGGCGCGGGTCGCGGCCCCGTTCGCTGGAGACGGCGGCGACGGCCCGGGCCATGTTGGAATTGGCCAGCTGATGAACACCCCAGGCCGCTTCGACGGCGGAGACATCGAGCGGGGCCGCGAGCCGGCGCTCGATGACCGCGCGCGCTTTGTCCGCGAAGATCGGGAAATCTCCGCCCAGCAGGTACCGATTGTTGAGAAACCCCAGGACCAGGTTGGCATCGGTGACCGTGGGGAGGTCGCCGCCCTGGCCGTAGCAGGCCGGACCCGGGACCGCGCCTGCGCTGTCGGGTCCGCAGGCGAGCGAGCCACCCTTGTCCACCCGGGCCACACTGCCGCCGCCGGCACTCACTTCCGCCAGGTCGATGGAGGGAACCCTCAAGATATAGCCGGAGCCTTTCATCAAACGATGCCCCGAGCTCATTCCCCCGCCCACTTCGTACTCACGGGCAAGCAACAGCTCCCCCTCCTCGATGATGGAGGATTTCGCGGTGGTGCCCCCCATGTCCAGGGTCAGAACGTTGGGCAGATTCAACCGTGCCGCCAGATGATGAGCCCCGACCACGCCGGCGGCGGGCCCCGACTCGACACAATGGATCGGCTCCTCGGCGGCCAGCTTGACCGATGCCCTTCCCCCGTTGGACTGCATCACCGTCAGGGGGACACCCACTCCCAGGTCTCGAAGCCCCTGGTCCAGGCGTCCCAGGTAGCGAGCCACGATGGGACGGATATAGGAGTTGATCACAGTGGTGCTGGTTCGCTCGTACTCTCCGGCTTCGGCCAGGAGCCGGCTGGAGAGAGACAGGCTCAGCCCGGGAATTCTTTCCTCCAGAATTTCACCGATCCGGATTTCGTGACGAGGATTGGCGTAAGAGTGAAGAAGGCAGACCGCCACCGATCGAATCCCTGCTTCCAGCAGCACTTCGGCTGCTCTCTCCACGTCGGATTCCACCAGCGGCGCCAGTACCTTGCCCCGGTAGTCCGTGCGCTCCCGGACTTCCAGCCGCAGACGGCGCTCCACCAATGGAGGAGGCTTGCGATAGTAGAGATCGTAGAGACGCGGCATTCGGAGACGCGAGATCTCCAGAACGTCCCGAAATCCGTCGGTCGTGATCAGCGCCGTTTTCACCCCCCGGCCCTCGAGGATGGCGTTGGTGGCCAAGGTAAAGGCGTGGCTGACCTCCGAGAGACGGCCGGCCGTCAGTTCCAGTTCTCGCAGGCCCGCGTCGAGAGCTTCCAGCACGGCCCGACTGTAGTCGTCGGGCGTGCTCACCAATTTCTTGACGTGGACATTTCCCCGGTCCGAAAGGAACACCACGTCGGTGAAGGTTCCCCCGATATCCACTCCCACCCGGTATCCGGGGGTGTCGGATCCGACGTTATTGTCTGTCATTCTTCTTTGCGATTCGGATTAGCGTGTCCAGGCGAACCAGCGGGACAGGATTCGCCGCGCCCGGGGAGTGAGCCGGGTTCGGTTGTACGCATCGCCGACCTGTTTGATGGCCTCGGCCTGCGTCGGATACGGGTGGATCACCTGAGAGAGGGTCGTGAGGCCCAGTCCGGCGACCATCGCCAGTGTGATCTCGTTGATCATCTCTCCGGCATGCCGGGCGACCACGGTGGCACCAAGAATCTTGCCGGTCCCCTTCGCCACCAGGATGCTGACCATCCCCTCTTCCTCACCGTCGGTGATGGCCCGGTCCACTTCTGCGAATTCCCGGACGAAGAGGTCGGTCTCGATCCCTTGGCGGGCAGCTTCCCGGCAGTTCAGACCCACATGGGCCACTTCCGGATCCGTGTAGGTACACCAGGGAATGGTGAGGGTGCTGGCCTTCTTCCGTCCCATGAAGAGAGCGTTCTGGATGACGATCCGAGCCAGGGCGTCGGCGGCGTGAGTGAACTTGTACCGGGAGCAGACGTCCCCGGCAGCGTAGATCCGTTTGTTGCTGGTCTGGAGCTGATCGTTCACCAGGACACCGCGGCGCCGGTCGTATTCGACGCCGGCCGCCTCCAGGCCCAGCCCCTCCACGTTCGGAGCCCTCCCGGCAGCTACAAGGACCTCGTCGACGGCGACCTGCCGAGTCTGCCCGTTGCACTCGAGATGAACCCGTTTCTCCCCTGCCCGGCCCTCCACTCGAAACACTCTCGAGTCGAGGAAGAGTTCGATCCCTTCTCGACGGAACGCGTCCTGGACCCGCCGCCCGGCTTCCGCGTCTTCCCGGTCCAGGATCTGCGGATGGAACTGGAAAAGGGAAACCCGGGATCCGAAGCGTCCGAACGCCTGGGCCATTTCGCACCCGATGGGACCACCACCGATGACTCCCAACCGCGGGGGCAGCTCAGTCAGGGAAAACAGCGTCTCGTTGGTGAGATAGCCGGCTTCCGCCAAACCGTCGATGGGTGGCGCCGCCGCCCGGCCGCCGGTGGCGATGACGGCCCGCGCAAAGCGCAACGTGTGCGCCCCCACCTGAACCGTATCCCGGCCCACGAAACGGGCTTCTCCCAGAAAGACGTCCACGCCGAGCTTCTGGAAGCGCTCGGCCGAATCGTGCGCGGCGATCCCGGAGCGCAGCCGGCGCATGCGCTCCATGACCGATGGGAAGTCCACCTCCGCTGCAATGGAAACGTCGACGCCGAAAGCGCCCGCCTCACGAGCATCGGCGATGGCCCGCGAGGACCGGATGAGAGCCTTGGAGGGAACGCACCCCACGTTGAGACAGTCGCCCCCCAACAGGTGCTTCTCGATCAGGGCACAGCGGGCTCCGAGGCCGGTCGCTCCCGCCGCCGACACCAGCCCCGCGGTGCCGCCTCCGATGGCCACCAGATTGTAGCGAGGCGCCGGCTCGGGGTTGGTCCAATCCCCCGGGTGGACCCGGGAGACCAGGAGCCGGTTATGGGAATCCATGGGAAGAACTTCAATGGATTTCGATTCAGACATCACACGGTTCCATTTCTCGGATATGCAATGTGCTCCAGCTTCACCGCGAACGGCTACGATACTCTCTTGTCCAGGGCCCGGCGGGCCAATCGGGTCACTTGGATGGTCACGGCCAACGCCGCCAGAAAGCCGACAACATAGAAGATCGATTCCTCCGGCGTCCGGGTTCGTCCCGGCTCTCCCAACGTCGCGAGATCGCCCGCCAGGGAACCGATGTATACATAAAGTATCGTCCCGGGAAGCATGCCCAGCCAAGACGCCAGCACGTAATGCCGAACCTTGACCTGAGTGATTCCAAACGCGTAGTTGAGCAGATTGAAGGGGAACACCGGCGAGAGCCGGGTCAATCCCACAATCTTCCATCCCTCCCGGGCCACGGCTTCATCCACCGCCGCGAAACGGGGATATGCCCGCATCTTCTCGGCCACCCAATCGCGGGCCAGGTGGCGTCCGATCAGGAAGGAGGCCGTCGCTCCCAATGTCGACGAAGCGGAGACCAAAACCGTCCCCCAGCCGAGCCCGAAGACGAATCCCGCTCCAAGAGTGAGTATGAAACCGGGCAGAAAAAGGACCGTCGCCGCCACGTAGACCAGGAGAAAGGCCACCGGTCCCCAGGGACCCAACTCGGAAACGGTATGCAGAACCTGCCTGAGAAACGGTCCGATATCGTTGCGGATCATCAGAAGCCCGGCGATGACCAACGCGGCCAGCAGCAATTTCCACCACTGTTTTCGTTTCCCCGGCGACGAGTCGTGTTGAGCCATCACTTCCTTCCCATAACTTCTTGAGCGGTTTCCCAACTGATCCGCTCGCCGTGCGCATAGACGTTGAACCGGCCGGGGCGCACGAAGCCCACCAGAGTCATCCCGAAGTCGCGGGCGAGCGCAACGGCCAGACTCGAGGGCGCACTCACCGCCACCACCATGGCGATTCCGGCCATCAACGCCTTCTGCAGGATCTCGAAGCTGGTCCGGCCGCTGACCATCATCAGGCGGTCTTCCAACGGCAGCCGGCCACCCAGGACCTGCCGGCCGATCAGCTTGTCGACGGCGTTGTGCCGGCCCACGTCCTCCCGTAGCGAGAGAAGATTCCCGTCCGAATCGAACAAGCCGGCCGCGTGCAGGCCTCCCGTCTGCCGGAACACCTTCTGCCCGGCCCTCAACGCCGGACCCAGTCGTTCGATCACCAGGCTGTCCACCCGGGGACGGTCCGCCAGGATCTTCCGGGACGGGTGGACCCGCAGAGTCTCGAGCGAAGCCTTGCCGCAGACACCGCAACTGGAGGTGGTGTAGAAGTGCCGGTCGAGTTGCGTGTCGTCGAATTGGACTCCAGGCCGCAGGTCGACTCGGACCCCGTTGTGAAGATCGCCCTCCGAATTCCTGGAAGGCAAGACCCCCTCGATGTCCTCCGGTCTATGGACAATTCCCTCGGTGTAGAGAAACCCGGCCGCCAACTCGCGGTCGTGCCCCGGCGTGCGCATGGTGATGGAAAGGGTCTTCTCCAAGCGCCTCCCCTGAGAGTCGTATCCCAGGAGAATCTCCAGGGGCTCCTCGACCGCCAGCAGGTCCGACTCGAGCCGGGCCGAGCCTTTTTCCACCTTCTGGACCTGTATGAATCGGACCCGGGCAGGACGAGTTGCGGAGTTCTCCGGACCC
Organism: Acidobacteriota bacterium; assembly: GCA_965231825.1. Lineage (GTDB taxonomy): Bacteria > Acidobacteriota > UBA6911 > RPQK01 > JAJDTT01 > JAJDTT01. The sequence continues at coordinate 3,873,670 of OZ246889.1, forward strand.
GTTAAGTCGGGAGTTCGCTTCGGGTCATCCAACTGCATGTTTCGCACACCGTCCCGCGCTCGGCTGATCAGGCGGTCGCATTCATCATAACAATCCCCGGCTATCGAGAGTGCCCGGCCGGCAATGTCCAACTGCCTTCGCTATCCGCATTCCAGGAGTGCCGACCCGGACTGGTAGACTCGACGGATGCTGGTGCGCCTGGATAAGTGGCTTCAGGTGGCCCGAGTCTTCAAGACTCGGAGCCAAGCCACACGGGCTTGTGCTCTGAGAAGGGTCCGGGTGGGAGGTGTCGTGGCCAAGGCTCACCGGAAGGTTTCGGTGGACGATCGCATCGAGGTCCGGCTCAAAGGCCGGACCCGGGTCCTCCTGGTCAAGGAACTCCGGAGCAAGCCGGTTCCCAAGGCCCAGGCCCGCACCCTCTACGAAGATCTGAGTGTTGAGCCGCCCCGGGTTCCTCCCGGCACTTTCATGCAAATGCCGCCGGCACGAGCCGCCAAGGGTCGCCCGACAAAGAGGGATCGAAGGCGCATCGACCGCTGGCGCAGAGACTCTTCCTCGTGAGTTCAGCCGGCCTGATAGACGAGGAGGTCTTCCCGTTCCAGCTCGTCCGGCTGCGAATTCCTGTCCCGGACGGCGTCCAGGTCCATGCTGGCGATATAGGGAAGATTGCGGTATCGGTCCTGGTAGTCCAGACCGTATCCGATCAGGAACTCCGCACTGGCCTGAAACCCGGCGTACCGGATGGGAACCTCCACCAGTCGAAGATCCCGCCGGTCCAGCAGAGTGCAAATCGTGATGGAGGCCGGGTCCCGCCGGGAGAGCAGACCGAGTAGAGAGTGGATCGTCAGACCCGTGTCGATGATGTCCTCGACCAGCAGCAGGTGCCTTCCGGCGATCTCTCCCTGCAGATCCTTGAGAATTCTGACCCGGCCTTGATCCCGCCCCGGATGGTAACGGCTCACGGAAATGAAATCGAGACCGACGGGCGAGGGGATGCTCCGGATCAGGTCGCAGGTAAAGACGAAAGCGCCCTTCAATATTCCAACGACCAACAGGTCCCTTCCCCGGTAGTCCGAATCGATTCGGCGCCCCAGCTCGCCCACCCGATTCAGGATTGCAGCCTGGTCATAGACGATCTCCCGCACCACGGACAAGGACATCTCCTTTGCCACGGGCAAGAGAGTCTTGCTCATGCCAGGATTCCAAACTTGAAGAGGAGCTTCCGATAGTCCCGGCCGTAGAGAATCTTCAGCTTCACGTCGGGATACAACGCGCGCATCTGGCGTATTTTTCGGTTCTTCGGCGTGACCAGACTCTGCTTCATGGTGGTCAGTTCCACATAGAGCTCGAACTGCGGAAGGTAGAAATCCGGCGTAAAACTCCGGATGACCCTGCCCCGGTCGTCGCGGTGCAAAGGGAAACTGACCGGTTCGTAGCGCCACTCGATCCGGTAGAAGTCCAGAAAACGTGCGAAGTTGGCCTCACTCTCGTGAGCAAAGTAGAGCTGTGGTACGGGGCGGCCTGCCTTGACCATGCTGGCCCCTTGTTTTTACCAGAACTCTCTGACGGGTCTTGGCGCGGTCAGCGTCCGGAAGAGGGCGGAACCGATGAAAGGAAGGTGCGGCCGTTTCCAAACAGCTCCTGGGCGACGACTCGGCCCGGAGTCGACTCCAGCACCACGAATCCTCCCAAGAGGCCCCGGGATTGGGGCACCAAATTCTGGATCAGGTCGGAGAACCTGGATTTCGGCTCCAGATTTCGCCTGGCTGCTACACCCTGGAGTTTGCCCGCGGAGTCGAACACCTCGATTCTCACTTCGGTGGAGACGTCGCCCGGATTGAAGACCGCGATTCCCGTGAAGATCGGCGGCAACGTATCTCCGGGCTGGCGCTCGCCATTGGCCACCTGGCTGAAGACGGCCCGTCTGAGGGGCTCGGTATCCAGAGTCAGGGCGGCCGCGTATTCCCCGCCGACCGGGTCTCCGAAAATGACGTCCCCGATCAATCCGGATTGCGTGCTGCCGATACTGACGGAACCGACGAGAATGGATTGCGCCGGAGCTTCGAGGCCAAAGATCCCGGCCGCGTTCCCCTGGAAGCTCTCCTGCGGTCCAAGCCGAAGCTGATAAGACCCGCCCAGCCTGTTCCCGTCCGAGAGATAGGCAGCCAGTTGGACCTCCGTCTCTTCCTCCGCCGAATTGATCAGCTTGATGCTGGTGAAATACCCTCCGGCGTCTCCGGTCCCTTCCCCGCTGGCCAACTGGGCCGAGTAGAGTTGTCGAGCCTCGCCGGTTTCGGTGGCGTTGAGTCCCAGGACCGTATCTCCCAACTCGATCAACTGGAACCCGACCACACCGGAACCCAGTGTGACCTCAACTTGGACGTGTCCGTGGGTAACACCCCCCAGGGGTCCGAACAGGTCCGTAATCGACCCCGCCAACCGGCTGTGACCGGCGACGTTGAAGCTCACCGGTCCTCCCAGCGGCGCTCCGTCCGATCCATACAGGGTCAGACGCACGGTGCTTGGTCGCTCCGAGGGATTCGCCAGGGCCAACGTCGTCCGCGCGGTCTGATCGCTGTTTTCGGATGGAAACGTCCCCCGGCCTTCGAAGATCCGGGTGAAATAGAGCAGACGCGACCCGGAAGTGAACGCCACCGCTCCATCCATCTTGGTGGAAGGACCCGTGAGGCCGTTACCGTAGAGGAAGAACCCGGCCAGCTCTGGCGTCGATGACCGTATCCGAATCCAGCCTTCACGACGTGTATTCAGCCGGGCCTCGAAAAACTCGCGGCCCAACTCGGCCAATTGTTGTCCGGCCCCGACCCGGCGGACGCTGGGGCTCAGGGGAAAGAGCAGATCACCCTGGTCCGAGAACACCTCCAGCGCCATAGTGGCGTCGGTCTTGGAATCGTTGGTGACGGCGAATCCGCTGAAATCGTTCGCGTCTCCTCGATAGAAAGGAAAGAGCAGTTCCCGACCGGGTGCCGTGAAGAGAACCTGCCGCCTCGACAGATCAAAATCGAATTCCGAGAAAACCTGGAAAAGGCCTGAAGGCCCGAACTCGTAAGCTACGGGGTCCTCGCTGAAGTCGACAGCCCGTGCCGAGGCACCGGAACCGGGAGTGATGCCCACGATGGCCTGAATATCTTCCGGGTCCGGCGTGACGTCCACCGTCCCGTAATCCATCAGGATGTCGCCGTTCAAGTACAGGGTCACCGAAAAATCGTTTGCGGGACGGGTCCCCGCCAAGATGAATTCCGGAACACCGTCCCAGACAAAGGTCAAAGACCCTTCGCCGGCTTCGGCTCGGACCTCGCCGCCGGCCTCAGGGTCCAGATCGCTGAAGAAAAGGGCGATGCGAGGAGGCCCGTTGAGAAAGCGCCTTCGGCTTCGGGGGAGTCCAGGGTGTCCGTCCCCGATCCCGAACGTCAGGTTCCCATCGCTGTTGACCACGACCTCGGTGTAGGTGGTGCCAAAAAACGGAAAGGAGAACCCTTCCGGGAACTCGTAGATCATCTCGCCGTCATCCTCGAGGAGCGAGAGTTGGTTGACTTCTTCGTTGGTCTGCAGATCGATTCCGGAGACCACCTCGCCGGCACGGACCTCCACGACCACCTTTTCCGTGGGATCGTCCACCGATGATCCAGACTCGCCGGGGCCGTTGTAGTAGTCCTTGGGGAACCCGGTGAAACGAACTTCGTAAGGTCCGACCGAGCTGCCCTCCGTAAATTCCGGTTTCAGCGGTTCGATGAAGACGACGTAGCTTCCGGGCGGCAATCCCGGCACCTGGTAGGAACCATCGGCGGTGATCAGGAAATCGGAGACCACCCCCACTTGCTCACCCGGGATTTCCATGAGGTTCCCGTCCGAGTCACGTTCCACCGCCGCCGCCACGACGTTGGCGCCGAAGACGGGGGCTCCGGTCCGCCTCAGCACCCGGCCCTGGATGGTTCCGGTGCCGGCAGCGAAGGACTCCTCGGGATAAAGCCAGGAGAGCCAGATCGCGTCGTCCCGCAACGGTTCATCGGGGCCAAAGAACGCGCCCACGGGGTACATGACCGGAACGAAAGCGATATCCCCAAAATCATCGCTTTCGAACCATTCCCTGCCCGCTTGGGTATGGTCCAGTCCCAAGAGGTGGCCAACCTCGTGCATGGTCACTCGGTAGAATTCGTCCGGCTGGGATGCCGGATTCTTGCCGATCACGGTGTACCCAAACGAATACTCCAGAGCTTCTTCGTCGACAAACCCGATAACGGCGAACCCCAGAACATTATCGGCGGCTCCCTCTCCCAGAATGCTATTCGCGATCTCGCCGTCCTGATCGAAAATGACGAGGTTCTCGCGGCGCTCACTCCGGAGATATTCGGAGAAGTTGGAACCATCGACGTTCTCGTCCAGAAACCGGGGCTCGGGATTTTGGACCTGGAGCGAGGAGGTCTCCACGTCCACCCAGGCCTGGACCGCCTCGTGGACCCGCCTCCCCAGGTGGGCCCAGCGAGTTTCGGAAAACTCCTGATCGATCAGGTACAGGACCGGCCGGTCGGCGTTCCACTTGAAGACACGTCCCCCCCGGAGCACATCGCGAGGACCGCCGCCGAAGAGGGATGATCCCAAGGCGAGGATCAAGCCCACTATCAGGGCGGCGTTGGATGTTGGAGCCGGGCGCGGGACGAGGTTGCCGGTGGTCATCTTGTGGTGGGCTCCTGCTGCATCCAAAAGCGGTCGATTCTACGAACCACCGACTCGAACCGATCAAGGGAGATCGGCGCTCCGGGACGCAACGCCGCCTGTTCCTCGGCGCTAAGGGTCGAACCGCGAATCTGCATGGCATTCGAGCGATGCAGAAGATTGGCGTTTCCCACCCGGTTCAATACCGTCCGGCCCTCTCGGCCACCCTTTCCGACCCGGAACATCCCCTGGTCCAGACCCACGGGACTGGTGAGTCCCAACCGGCTGTCCGGATAGAGGAACAGGAGGATTTCCTGGCCGCGGGAAAACTCGGGAAGACCCCGGATGGCGCCCGTCGGGCCGCCGCTCAATTGCCGAAATTGGATCGACTCCCCGGCGTGCGTCCCCTTGATCCCGCGGATGACCTCGAACGCGTAGGTCGTCACCGGAAGACCGGTGGACACTTCCCGACCCGTTTCTGCCTGCAGGCACCTTCCCCAGAAGACGCGGTCCGCAGCGCGGACCATTTCAAAAAGATTGATGCGTTCCACACTTGCAGCTCCGAGCCGGGAAAACCAGAGCAGAAGTATGGCCGCGATCCAGAAGACCGACAGAACCACGGTTCGAGCCCGCCTGACGCGAACCGACTCCCGCATCGGACCTGCCGCCGGTATCTTGTCTCGGACGTTTCCATTTCCTATGCTGATCATGTCGCTTGTCCTGATTCCGTTCTGCTTCGCCCAATTCCATACCTAATAGGTTCTATTACTGATGCATTCCATTGGAGCCGGTTTCAAATTCCTATGACCGAACCTACCCTGGAAGAGACGGCTCAGAGGATATTCGGAACCGAAGACCCGTCCGCAGTCGCCCATTGGGTCGAGTATTGGAATCAGGGGCGCGAGCGCAACACCGAGCTGCTCACGGCCTTCGAGGAGGTGATTCTCCTGGACCTCGGCAAGCGGCGGGTCCTGGATGCCGGCTGCGGCGTGGGCAGCATGGGAGAGGTCCTCCGGGAGCGTTGCGGTCATTACGTCGGCGTGGATGTGAATCACCACGTCCTTCGATTCTCGGACCCGGCGGACCGGAGATCGTACCTTCAAGCCAGCGGGCTGTCGCTCCCCTTTTCTGACCGTTCATTCGATTGCATCTTCGCGTTCGACGTCCTGGAGCATCTCCCGGGGGGACTTCCGGACCAGATTCGATTCCTGACCGAGCTGCGGCGCGTCCTCAGCCCCATGGGGACCATTCTTTTCACGACTCCCAACTTCTGGTATCCCTACGATGCCCATTCCCGCAGCTACTTCGTGCATTATCTTCCGGTGCGGCTGGCCGACTGGATCCATCGGCGCCGCCATCCGGCTTTCCTGAAGGAGCACGGCTCGACCGTGGACATCCCCCTGCTCACTCCTCGCCGTCTCCGGAAGTGCATTGACGCCGGCGGTCTCGCCCTCTTGCACGAACTGCCCTGCTGCCTGGATCGCGACCAGCTTTCGCAGCTCTCACCGCTGAAATCCATCCCCGCGCATCTGGGGCTGGGCTGGTATCCCCATGCCGAGTTCTGGGGCATCCTCTGCCGTCCCGACGCCCGCTCCGGACTGCGTCTGAAGCTCAAGACCCGGCTGGTTCAGTTGGATGGGGACTCTTCCCAGGTCGTGTGGCGGGACTTCGAATCGAGGATCGACTTCGCGCAAAAATCCTTTTCCCATCAGCTCGACCGGGGCTGGTACGCCCACGAGCCGGGTCCCCCGGGTTATCGGTGGATCGCCGGGGAAGCCGTCTGCTATCTCCAGCTCGGAGGACCCGTCTCACGCCTCTGGATTCGAGGCTTCAGTCCTCAGGGGAATCACATCCGGTTCTGGGTCGACGAGATTTGCGTAGGCGAACATCCGATGCGCCCAAAAAGCAGCTTCGATCTCACTTTTTTCCTTCCTTTCAAACCACCTGAGGACAGAATGGTAAAGGTCCTTCTCAGCTGTGACCGGACCTATCGCCTGGAGCAATCAGACGATCGGAGGGACCTGGGAGCCGTCGTCTCGTCCCTGGAGCTGTTGCCGTGATCGTCAAATTCCTCTGGTGGCTGGGCTTGTTGCCCGTTCAGTTGGGGGTGGGCCTGCTCTTGATCCTCACGGATCTGGCGCGCCATCTCGGGCTGAGATCGGTCAGGCGCCCGGGACAGACGGACTCGTCACCGGACTCCGAACTCTGCTCCATCGTGGTGCTCAACCACAACGGAAAGGCATTGTTGCAGGAGAGTCTACCCGCTCTGGAACGAGCCGTGGCCTATACGGAGAAACCTCATGAGGTGATCCTGGTGGACAACGGAAGTTCGGATGCCAGCGTCTCCTGGGTCAGGAATCATCTGCCCCGAATCCGCATCCTGGAGCTGGACTCCAATTTGGGGTTCGGTGAAGGCAACAACCAAGGGGTTTCCCTGGCACACCACGAAATCGTGGTTCTCCTGAACAATGACATGGTGGTCGAGGAGGATTTCCTTCAACCTCTGCTGGAACCTTTTTCCGACGAGCAGGTGTTCGCCGTATCCAGCCAGATCCACTTCCCTCCGGAAAAACGGCGGGAAGAAACGGGAAACACCCAGGCCCGGATGCAGCGGGGTTTCCTCCATCTGTCCCATGAGCAGCTGAGAAAATCCCACCGGACCCGGAAGACCCTACCGGTCTTCTGGGCGGGCGGCGGTTCCTCGGCATTCCACCGCTCCCGGTTTCTGGAACTTGGCGGATTCGCTGCGCTCTTTTCTCCCGCCTATCTGGAAGACACGGATCTCAGCTATCGGGCCTGGCGGCGGGGCTGGACCGTCCTCTTGGCCGCCGAGAGCCGGGTCCTCCACCGCCACCGGAGCACGAGTTCCCGGTTGTACTCACCGGGGTCCCTGGCGCGACTCATGGGTGAGAGGAAATTGTGGTACCTCTGGAAGAATTTCCAACTCAGGACCCTCCTGCCTCACCTCCTGCTCTATCCCTGGCATCTGGGGAAAGAGCTGAGTCCGGGAGATTATCTCCGGGCGTTCAGGCGGATTCCGGACATCCTGCGGCTCCGGTGGCGAGAACCGCGCCGGCGGCAATCGGACCGCGCCCTCATCGACCTTTGCCGAAGACCCTTGGCCTACGTGAATCGGAGGGTCGAACGCTCCACCCGGTCCGACCCGCCTCCGGAATTTCTCAAGGTACTGGTGGTCAGTGCCTACCTCCCGGTTCTGGGACGCCACGGCGGAGCCGGCCGCGTCTTCCAATTCCTCAGCCGCGTCTCGGCACGGCACCAGATTCATCTGATCTCGTTCCTGGAAAATGATGACAAGTCCGAGGGCATCGAACAGGTGCGCCCCTATTGCACGAGGTTGGAGTTGGTCCCCCGGAAAGACTTCGAGCCGGTTTCCCCCTTTCCCTATGAACCCTTCGAGGAATTCAACTGCCCCGATTTCCGCCGCCGATTCGAAAAGGTTCTGGAAGAGGAGGAATTCGACCTGGTTCACTACGAATGGCCCCAGATGGCCCAATACGATGATCTCGTTCCGGCCTGGGTGCCCAGGGTCCTCACGGAGATGGAAGTCAACTATGCCGCCCACTACAGCCGCGTGCGCCTGGCCTCCGATTTCCTCTCCAGAATCAAGAGGCACTACGATACGCTGCAGACCCTTTTTCGGGAGGTGGGGCTGTGCCGGCGCATGGACGAAGTGGTTTGCGTCACTACCGTCGACCGCACCTACCTGGAAGGATTCTTACCGGAAGCGAGACTGAAGGTCTTGCCCACGGGCGTCGATACCTCCTACTTCATTCCCGGCAAGGGCAAGGTCGAGCCCAACAGCATTCTCTATGTCGGCGCCTTTCGGCACGAACCGAACGTGGACGCCATGCTGTTTTTCGTCAGCCAGGTCCTGCCACTGCTGCTGGAGAAAATTCGGGAGACACACCTCTATATCGTGGGGTCATCTCCCACGCCGGAGATCCTGGCCATGGACGACCACCCGAACATCACGGTTACCGGTTTCGTGCCCGACCTGAGGGAGTATTATGCTCGCGCCCAGATCGTGGTGGTTCCGGTTCGTACAGGGGTCGGGATACGAGGCAAGGTCCTCGAAGCCTGGGCCTGCGGCAAGCCGGTAGTCGGAACTCCACTCGCCTTCCAGGGAATTCGTGCTGTCCACGGGCAGAACGCCCTCGTTGCCGAGACTCCCGAGGAGTTCGCTACCTGGACCTCGGCTCTCATGAGAAACCCGGCGTTCACCGCTCATTTGGCGGAATCAGGCCGCCGCACCGTGACCGAACATTACGATTGGGAACCAATAGCTGACCGTCTGGCAGACCTCTACGAGGCAACTGCAAAATTCAAGAAGAGCACGAACTGAGAGGGAAGAACCCGGAACGGGCAGAGACCGTGTTCGTCAACACCCCCTAATTGAAGGGGTCAGGAGAGGAATGGAAATGAGTGAGTTTCCATTCTCCGTTCTCCCGCTGATAGATCTCGGTCCAACGCCCCGTCTCCCGCTGGAGCCGTCCCTTGGCCTGATAGGCCATCAGATACTGGGAGGTGATCCATCCGACATCACCGCTGAACTCGATCTGGATATTGTCGGTGAGCAACGTTATGTCGTGGACCTGACTGAAGTATTGATGGAGCGTATTCTCGAATGTCTTGAAATCGGAGAAGCGGGGTGGCGGCACCTTCTCGAATACGATCGCCTGTTCGGCATAGACGCCCCTCAACGTCAGCATGTCCTTCTGCTGCCAGCCACTGACGTGCTGCCGATGCATATTCAGTAGAAGTTCTCTAGGATTATTGCGCATAAATCACTTGCAATAATACCATAATTTTCTGTTTGCACATAATCCTCCATGGCCGGCGCGGCCACGGGTCCCGCATCAATCGCGATTTCTCATCCCGTCGGGTCCATGTCCGCCGCCAGTGCTTCCAATACGTTTTCGGCCATGGCCCGGGTTCCGATGGAGTCTGCTCCGGCAGAGGCCAGGTCGGCAGTCCGGTGGCCCTGGTAAAGGCACGTTTCCACCGCCGCGTCGATCCGGCGGGCGATATCCCCCCGTCCCAAGGAATAGCGAAACATCAGCGCTACGCTGGAAATGGCGGCCAAGGGGTTCGCCTGCCCCCGTCCGGCGATGTCCGGCGCCGTTCCATGGACCGGTTCGTAGAGCCCCTTCCGGACACCCTCGACCGGAGTTCCCAGACTGGCGGACGGCAACAGGCCGATGGACCCGGCCAGCACGGCCGCCTCATCACTGAGGATGTCCCCGAACAGGTTGGTGGACAGGAGCACGTCGAAATGCCTGGGCCGCGAGATCAACTGCATGGAACAGTTGTCCACCAGCATGTGCTCCAATTTCACGTCCGGGTATTCCTGCGCGACCTCCTCCACCACCGTACGCCAGAGCAGCGAGCTCTCCATGACGTTGGATTTGTCCACGCTGGTGACGAGGCGGCTCCGTTCCCGGGCCAGTTGGAAGGCGGCCCGAGCGATCCGTTCGATCTCGTAGTCATGGTAGATCTCCATGTTGTAAGCGCACCGAACGCCCGCACGCCGCTCTGCGCCCCGCGGCTCACCGAAATAGATCCCGCCCGTCAGCTCTCGAACGATCATTATGTCGACGTTTTCGATGATGGATTTCTTGAATGGCGATGTCTCCAACAGAGACGGATGGGTTTTTACGGGCCGAAGATTGGTGAACAGCCCCAACTCCTTGCGCAGCCGAAGCAGGGCCTGTTCGGGGCGCATGGGGGCGGGATTGGAGTCGTACCGGGAATCCCCCGCAGCCCCGACCAGTATGGCGTCCGCCTCTCTGCACGCAGCGAGAACGAAATCGGGCAGGGGGTCGCCGTAGCGCTCCAAGGCGTTTCCTCCGGCCGGGAAGGTCCGAATTTCCAGTTGCAGTTCGTGGTTCCGTCCGCACCACTTCAGCACTTCGACGGCGGCGGCGATCACCTCCGGACCGATGCCGTCCCCCGGCAACGCAACGATCATGTGGGTCATGGTTCGTTCTCTCCCGCTGGCTCCGTCGGAACGAAGGGAGACTACCACAGGCCCCTCCACCAGCGTCCCTTCAGCCCGACCTCCTTCCGGCCGGTGCTATACTGTGGCGTCTCCGGCCGGATTTCCTGCTCCGGCCGGTATCGTTTGGCAAGAGAGTCGGAGTTGGACAAACCAGGATCATGGCGGCCAAGACAACACCGGTGATCAGCCGCGCAATGGAAGATTACCTCAAGGCCATCTACCAGTTGGCTGCCGGAGACTCGCCGGTCACGACCTCCAGGGTCGCCGCGGCCATGTCTTGCAGGCCGGCCAGCGTGACCAACATGGTCCAGCGGCTTTCCGACCTCAAACTGGTGGAATACCAGCGCTACAAGGGAGTCCGCCTGACCCCGGCCGGAATCCGGGTCGCACTCGAGATCATCCGGCATCACCGCCTGCTGGAGCTGTACCTTTCCGAGGTTCTGGGCTACACCTGGGACAAGGTGCACGAGGAAGCGGAAGTCCTGGAGCACGTCATCTCCGAAGAGTTCGAGGAAAAGATCGATAAGGCTCTGGGATACCCCCGAAAGGACCCCCACGGCGATCCCATTCCTACCAAGAAGGGTGAGATCGACCCGGAACGGCTGGAGAGGCTCTGGGATATGGTCGCCGGACAGGAAACCCGGGTGCGGAGGGTCAGCGACAGAGACCCCAATGTCCTGCGCCATCTGGCCTCCATCGGCATCTTCCCGGACGTCAAGCTGGATCTGGTGAGGCGGGACCCCTTCAACGGACCCGTCTATGTCCGGGTCAATGGAGTCGAACACGGACTCAGCGAGGAACTGGCACGCCAGATTTTCGTCAGCCTGCCATGAGGGTGCCGCTCACTCCCTTGCGGTTTCTGTACCGGGCCAGGGACCAATTCGGGGCCAAGGTCGGCATCGTCGACGGCGGTAAAAGCTGGACCTACCGGGATTTTTCCCGGCGCTGCCATCGCCTGGCCGCCATCCTTTCGTCCCGGCGGCTTCCCGCCGGCTCCCGGGTGGCTCTACTCTCATACAACCAGCACCCGCTCCTGGAGGCCTACTACGGAGTCCCCCTGGCCAACTGTATCCTCCTTCCACTGAATACCCGGCTCCGGGCCGGCGACTTCCGCCATATCCTGAACGACGCGGAAGCGCGGGTCCTCATATTCCATCCTGACTTTCTCCCCATCGTCGAGGAGATTCGTCAAGACCTCCACAGCGTCCGGCGATTCCTGGTTCTGGAGCCCGGTCCATCCCGCGACTGGATCGAACCGATTTCCTATGCGGATCTGATGGAGACCGTCGAGAGCGCACCGGACCGGGACATCGCCGAGATCGACGAGGAGGACGTCGCCGAGTTGTTCTACACCTCGGGTACCACGGCTCTTCCCAAGGGTGTCATGCTCACCCATCGCAACCTCTACCTTCACGCCTTGGAAGTGGCCCTGGCGCTCGGTATCGGGGAACAGGATATCCAACTGCACACCATCCCCCTGTTCCACGTCAATGGTTGGGGAACGCCCCAGTTCCTGACCTGTCTGGGAGGGCGCCACGTCCTCATGAGACGCTTCCACCCCGGAGAAGCGTATCGCCTGATCCAGGAACATGGCGTCACGTTCTTTTTTCTGGTTCCGACCATGGCTATTTCGCTCCTGAACCATTCCGAACGGGATCGATTCGATACCTCTTCGGTCCGGTTGATCAATCTCGGCGGAGCAGCCGCCAATCCCAGACTCGTGGAGCAACTGGAGGATGCCTTCGATTGCCGATGTGTCGCCGGCTACGGTCTCACCGAATGTTCGCCCGTGGTGACGCTCTCGTTTCCAAAGAGCCATCTCGCGGTCCAGGGCGAGCGCCGCCTGGCGCTCCAGTCCATGACCGGATACCCCATCCCCGGCGTGGAACTGGCGCTGCTGGACCAGCAGGGTCGTACCCTTCCCTGGAACGGCAGCGATCTGGGGGAGATCGCGATCCGCGGCGATGGCGTCATGAAGGGCTATTGGGGACAGGCGGAGACGGACCTGACGGCCGGAAACTGGTTGCGAACCGGCGATCTGGCCACCATCGATCCGGACGGCTACGTTCAGATCGTGGATCGCAAGAAAGACATCATCGTCAGCGGCGGCGAGAATATCTCCAGTCTCGAGGTGGAGAAAGCGCTTCTTTCCCATCCCGGCGTCTTGGAGTGCGCCGTGATTCCGGTTCCCGACGCGCACTGGGGAGAGATCCCCAAGGCGGTGGTCGTGCCCAGGACTCCTGGCCGCGTCACCCCGAAGGAACTCGTCTCCTACTGCCGGCGCCGGCTGGCTTCCTACAAGGTGCCTCGCATCGTCGAACTCATGTCCGACCTGCCCAAGGGAGGAACCGGCAAGATTCTGAAGCGGGAGCTCAGGAAGCGGGGCTGACACCGCCTGTCCCACGCTGGAGGACGCTCGATTGAACAGACCCCTCAACCCGAATGGGCCAGATTCTCCAGGTACTTCTCGGCGTCGATGGCCGCCCGGCAACCCGCCCCGGCGGCGGTGACGGCCTGCCGGTAGACATGGTCGTGAATGTCCCCGGCGGCGAAGACCCCCTCGACGCTGGTCCGGGAGCCGCCGTGGACCGAGATGTAGCCGCCGTGCGTCTTCACCTTGTCTCGAAAGGCCTGGGAGTTGGGAGTGTGGCCGATAGCGACGAACACTCCTTCCATGGGGATCTGACTTTCCTCGCCGGTCTTCACGTTTCGGAGCCGGATCGACTCCACCCGTTTCTTTTCCGGGTCCAGGATGTCGGTCACGACCGTGTCCCAGAGGAAGTTGATCTTGGGGTGGCTCAGGGCGCGGGACGCCATGATCTTGGACGCTCTCAATTCGTCCCGCCGGTGGATGATGGTGACGCTTGCGGCAAATTTGGTGAGGAAGAGTGACTCCTCCATGGCGCTGTCGCCGCCACCGACCACGGCCACGCGCTGATCCCTGAAGAAGAAGCCGTCGCAGGTCGCGCAGGTCGAGACGCCGTAGCCGATGAGCCGCTTCTCCGCCTCCAGCCCCATGAGCCGGGCCGACGCGCCCGAAGCGATGATCAAGGAGAGTGTCCGATAGGAGGCCGCTTCCGTTCGAACCGTGAAGGGATCGTTCAAATCCGCCTCGACGACGGTTTCCATCCGGTATTCGGCCCCGAAACGCTGGGCCTGTTCCTTCATTCTCTGCACCAGATCCGGACCGTCGATCCCATCGGGAAAGCCAGGGTAATTCTCGACCAGTGTGGTCAGCGAGAGCTGCCCTCCCGGTTCGTGCCCTTCCAGCACGAGGGGAGACAAATTGGCTCTGGCAGCATAGATGGCGGCCGTCGAACCGGCGCAGCCCGAACCCAGAATGATCACCTTGTACACGGAATCGCCCCTCCCTCGCTCATCCGGCGAATTGGTTCATTTTTGTTCCATTCCCCGCCACCGTTTCCCGAAATGGGATACCTGATTCAGAACGGGGTACGATAAAGTAACGGATGCTGATACGGCTTGGCAACGGAGTGGCGGCAGCCGGCGGTCGCTTCGAACGGCGCAGCGCGGTTGAGCCGTGTCCATTCAGGGAAGGCTGAAGCGATGTTCGATCAAGATTGGATGGCTCCCATAGACACGCTGATTCAGGGCTTGACCGAACTGTCGGTCGAGCGAATCTCGTGGGCGCTGCTGATCGCGTCGATCGGACTCCTGTCGGGCCGTCTCGTCGACAAGGTGATCACCAAGCTGCTCTACCGGTTGACCCAGCGCACCAAGACCGAGCTGGATGACCTCATCATCGAGAAGCTCCACCGTCCCGTCATGCGGAGCACGGTTCTCCTCGGTTTCTACCTTGCCCTTAAAGTGTCCGGTCTGAACGACCAGATCGTGAATCTCCTTGCTCACCTGATCCAGACCATTGCCGTCCTGATCTGGCTGTTCGCGGCGATGCCGCTCGCCGGACTGGTCTTCCGATGGATGAGCCAACATCAGACCCGGTTTCGGGCGATCCAACCGGCGAGCCTTCCCCTGTTTTCCATCGGAAGCCAGGTCGCGCTCGTCAGCGCCGCCGTCTACGTGGGCATGCTGGCCTGGGAGATCGACGTTGCGGCCTGGGTGGCTTCGGCTGGAATCCTGGGCCTCGCCGTCGGTTTCGCCGCGCGCGACACCCTGGCCAACCTTTTCGCGGGCGTCTCCATTCTTGCCGACGCCCCCTACAAGATCGGCGACTACATCGTGCTCATCGACGGAAACAAACGGGGCATGGTGACGCAGATCGGACTCCGCAGCACCCGGATCCTGACGCGTGACGATATCGAGATCACGATTCCCAACGCCGCCATCGCCAATTCGACTCTCGTCAACGAGAGCGGAGGGCCCGCGATTCACCAGAGAGTACGTCTGCGGGTCTCCGTTGCCTATGGATCGAACGTGGACCAGGTGCGCGATCTGCTCCTGGCCGTGGCTCAGGAAGAACCCATGGTCCGCCCCGAACCCACGCCTCGGGTGCGGTTCCGCGAGTTCGGAGAATCTGGATTGATCTTCGAGCTCCTCTGCTGGATCGCGGAAGCGGAGCTGCGGGGCCGGGCCATCGATGCCCTCCACACCCGGGTCTACAAGGCCCTGGGAGATGCCGGGATCGAAATTCCGTTTCCCCAGCGCGACGTCAATATCCGACCTTCCCCCTGAAGGTTTCCGGAAACATGGGGCCGGCACGGACAGCGAACGGGAGCTTCCAGAGGAACTTCAGAACATATCATTTAAATGATTGGGAATAGGATGATTTCCCATTATGACACGGCCCCGAAACGTCTTCAGGTCGCATCGAACTCGGAGAGCTTGACGGGCCGGCCTTCCCGGGCCGACAGATCCGCCGCGAACACCACCTTGTGACTATCCCACGCCTCCTGAACCCCCGTCAGCGGCATGGCCCGGCCCTCCCGCACACTGTCCACGAAGGCTTGGAACTGGGGCTCATACGGGTGGTGGCTCACATCTCCCGAATCGATCAGCTGAGTCTCCAGCGTACTCCAAACCTCCTTGCTCAAGCCCTTGAGTTTCGCGCTGTATAGCCGGTTGTCCAGAAGGCTTCCCTCACTCCCCACCAAGTGGATATGGAAGTAGTAGGGCTGGAGACAATCCACCACCGATGCGACCTTGCCCAACCGGCCGTCCTCGAATCTGAGGAGTGTGACACTGGTGGTGTCGTATTCGTACGGAGAAAAAATGGCGTTGGAGGAACGAGTCCCGTGGGACACGACCTCCTCGACCCGGCCCCCCATGAACATCAGCAGCCCGTCCAAGGCGTGGCAGCCGGCCGTGAGCAGGCTGCTACCCGCGTAGCTCTTCTTGACGTTCCACGCGAACTGTCCATACCAGGGTCCGATCCCGTGGTAGTAGTCCACTTCCCCGTAATGGACCCGGCCCAGGAGACCCTCCGAAAGACAGGACTGAATCATGGTGAAATGCTCGCTGAAACGGCATTCGAAGCAGACACAGACCCCGACGCCGGCGTCTTCGATGGCACGCCTCATGGCTGCAAGATCCTCGACCGTCAGGCAGAGGGGTTTCTCGATGATGAGGTGCTTGCCGGCCCGGGCTGCCGCAATGGACTGCTCGGCGTGCAGATGGTGCGGGGTGCAAATATCCACGATGTCGATTTCAGGATCGGCCAACATCTCCTCGTAGCTGCCATAGACCTTCAGCGGGACACCATAGGTGGCCTCCAGTTCCGACTCATCCAGCCGGCGCCTGGAGGAGACGCCGCTGACACGCGCGCCCGAGACCGTCTTGAAGGTTTCGATATGGGCTCCCGCGACCCATCCAAGTCCCACGATTCCGACGTTCAATTCGCTCATTTTCACTCCCTCCTGGTCTAATGGGATCGAATTCGCTCCGGTGGCGCTTGTTCCTTTGAAGCCCTGCGCCTCGGGGTGCAAGAGATTGGACGATATCTGCTATATTTGGACCTTAAACTGGAAAATACAACCGGATAGCGCTTTAAAAGACTCCCCGATAACGGAATTGTGGAGACGCGGAAGCCCACCCTTCAGATGACGACACCGGGAATCGTCAACCAGAACCCGCCACGCTCCGAAAGCCGGTCAGCCGGGATCGGACTCCTTCCGATCTTGGGAATACTCGCCGGGGTGACGGCCCTGACACTCGCCGGCCTCTACCTTAAAGACCGCTTCGAGACACTGGAGGAGCGGATCTCCGTGAATCGGGAATACCTCCACGCCGAGCGGGAGGAATTGAAACGCCTCAGTTCACGGTTACTGGGACTCAGCGGCGACTCCCAGCGGTTGGAGGGGGAGTTGGAAAAGGAGGACCAGAAGCTTCGGAACGCCGTCCGGTCCAGTTTTCAGCAGGCTCGGAAGAGAATCGAGGAAAGCCGCGGGGATATCGAGAAGCTGGGTGCCGCCTTGGAAGCACTGGCCGACACGGTGGAACAGCTGAATCAAAGCCACCAGGACGCCGTGACTCAGTCTCAGGCTCGGCACACGGAATCCGAGAAGAATACGGCCTCCAACCGAGCAGCGGTCGGGACCGTCAGGACCAATGTGGAGCGGATCCAGGGCAAGTTGCGAACCCACCTCGAACGGCTGAACCGGCTGGGCAAGACGCTGGAGGGTATGACCGCTCAACTGCAGTCCGTGGAAGAGTCCAACAAGAGCACTCTGGTGTCATTGGAGTCCAATCTTCAGGCCCTCTCGGAACGGGTCAGTCTGGCCCTCAACGACGTTCGGGCCCGCCTGGACGACCTGTCCGCCAAATTGGATCGGTTGGGCGGCCAGGAGGTCTTTTAGCCCGCCGATTTCGTCGCCCCTCAATCAATCGTCGCCCACTCCAGTTCCTGGGCGGAACGGAGAACCGCTTCCTGGGTTTTCTGGGTGGCCAGTGCCTCCCGGAAGCTGGGGTGGGTCCCCTCGCCTGATTCCAAACCCTTCAAGAAATCAGCCAAGGCGTTGATGAAGGTGTGCTCGTAACCGATCACGCAACCCGGAACCCACCAGTTTTTCATGTAGGGGTGTTCAGAAGCCGTCACCAGAATGGTGCGCCAACCCTGGAGGTGGGACGGGTCGTCGTGATTGAAGTACTGGAGCTGGTGCATGTTCTCCAGATCGAAGTAGAGCGATCCCTTCTCCCCATTGATCTCGAACGAGTTCTTGTTCTTGCGCCCGCGAGCGTAACGGGTAGCTTCGAAGGTCCCGTTGGACCCGTTGGCAAAGCGGGCTATGAAGGTGCAGACATCGTCGATCTCGACGGTCTTCCGCTCCGTCGGGCTTCCCTGCACCGGGCGCTCCTTGACGAAGATCTCCGTCATTCCGGAGACCGATTCGATGGAACCGTTGAGCCAGATGGCGGTGTCGATGCTGTGGCTCGCCAGATCGCCCGAGACGCCGGCCCCGGCGACTTCCTTCTCCAAACGCCAGAGCGTGGGGCCCCCCAGCGGGACATCCGCCGAAATGGTCCAGTCCTGCAGGTATGCGGACCGGTAGTGGAAAATCCGTCCCAGGCGGCCCTCATCGATCATCTGCCGGGCCAAGGTGATGGCCGGAACCCTGCGATAGTTGAACCAGACCATGTTGGCGACCCCCGCCGCCTCTACGGCCTCCACCATCTCCACACCTTCATCCACATCGATGGCCAGCGGTTTCTCGCACAGCACCATCTTTCCCTGGCTCGCGGCGGCCAGAGCGATCTCATGGTGGGTGTTGTTGGGACTGCAAATGTCGATGACATCGATGTCGTCCCGATCCACTAGGCGCCGCCAATCCGTCTCCGTCGATTCCCAGCCCCAATTTCGCGCGAACGGCTCCAACTTGTCCGCGTTCCGGGCTGCCACCGCCCTGAGCACACAGGTCTGGCCCAGATCGAAGAACTGGTTGACCTTCCGGTAGGCGTTGGAGTGGGCTCGACCCATGAATCCATAGCCGATCATTCCTACGTTCAACGTCTTTTTTTTCATGGCCTCTCTCCGGATCTGCCGAGGATGGCTCGCTCATCCCACCGACTTGACGAGCCGATGTCCCCAAACTGTCGTGCAGAAAGAGTACGCCCGCACCGATCCGCGCCGCAAGCCCGTGGCGGGTGGCGGCACGGCTACGACGGGTGGGATAATTGGAACCTGGGATAATTGGAACTGTCACCAGGGATAATCGGGACTGTCACCAGCATGGGAGGTATCGCGAACATGCGTGTGGGAATGAATCTGCTCCTCTGGACCACTGAAGTCGGACCGTCCCACCGGGACCTGCTCAAGCAGATTCGAGACTGGGGCTTCGACGGCGTCGAGATCCCCATTTTCTCTCCCCATCCGGGTCGAGCCCGGGATCTGGGCCTGCTTCTGGACGATCTGGGCCTGGAGCGTGCCGCTGTCACCGTCGTCCCGCCGGAGGCCAATCCCATTCACCCGGATCCGTCCGTCCGAACCAAGGCTCTGGAGTACTTGAAGTCAGTGGTGGAGGCCTGTCACCTAGCAGGCATTCATCTGCTCGCAGGCCCGATGCACTCTCCCGTGGGTCTCCTGGCGGGCCGAAGCCGCACCCAGGAAGAATGGCGATGGGCAATGGAGATCCTGCAGCAAGCGGCGGACCTGGCCCGATCCGCCCGGATTACGCTGGCGCTGGAATTCCTGAACCGGTTCGAATCCTATTTCCTGAACTGCGCCAAGGACACCGTCGAATTCACGGCTCAGGCCGATCGGCCCAATCTGGGGATCCTCTACGACACCTACCATGCCCATCTGGAGGAGAAGAACGTCTCAACGGCGATTCGTACCTGTGCGGGCTCCCTTCGCCACGTCCACATCAGCGAGAACGACCGGGCGACACCCGGCGAGGGTCAGGTTCGCTGGCAGGAGACCTTCGACACTCTCAAGGACACCGGGTATGCAGGCTGGATGGTCATCGAGGCTTTCGGTCAGGCGATGCCGGAGCTGGCTGCCGCCACCTGCATTTGGCGCCGCATGTTCCCGTCAGAGGAGCATCTGGCACGGAACGGACTGGATTGGATCCGCTCCAACTGGGAGTGACTTCCGTCTGGAAAACGTAGGGAAGAACGTAGAGACACCCCACATGGATGCCCCTTCCTAACGCAGGGGCATCCCTTGTGAGTGCCCTCTTTCGTCCAGGCACCATTCCGCCCCGCCATTCCGCCCCAAGAAAGGGACAGTCTTGATTCCCGATTCCCGGTCCCGTCTCGATTCCCGGACCGATTCCCGGAACGCGAACGCGTTGCCAAACTTGAGAATCCCGTCCGAAATCAGTGCAGCGGACCTTTGGCAATTGGATGGAAGTCCGGAGGACTTGCCGCACATTGGGAGGACAATTCAGTCCTTTGGACGGGACAGGTGATCTGGGTCGTTCGGTGCCGCGCCGGCAGAATCGACGGTCGGCGATCAGGCGAGTCTACGAGTCGAAGGCGTGCGAGCGCTGCTCCCGTAGCGAATACAGCACTCCGCCCAATTGGGGGATGGGGTGCCGGCGACGCCGATATCGACCTTGTTGCCGATAGGTCTCCAGCAACTGCGCCACCTTCTCTGCCGGTCCGACCGCCAATCCGTCCGTCAGAAATCGCAATCGCCGGCGAAAGGCTCCGGCACGAGTAAATCCACGTTGCTGCTCCTGATGGAGGATCCACCGGGGGATCGCGGCCTGGTTTTCCCGGGTGGGGACGGCCCCTCGATAGTACAAGCGAGCCCGGTAACTGCGGTACACGTCGGTTTCGGGATCCGAGGGGAACAGTTCCTCCAGTGGGATCAGGTCTTGATCTTTGTCGAGCAGTCTCCAGCGGGCTGAGCCCAATTTCCACTGCTCGGGCCTTTTGACCAGTCCGGCCCGGACGGCATTGAGTTCCACGTAGAGGATGGCGTCCTGGACGGCTTCGCTGTCCAAGAGTTCCGAGTTCTTGAAACGATCACCCCAAAAATGGCCTCGCCGTCCAAACGTGCGGTTGAACCACAGGGCATACTGCCCGTCCACGTTCTGCATTAGTTTCGACACGTCAAAGAGACGCTGGTTGAACGCCTCCCACTGGGCGACGGTCCAATCGGCGGTTTTCTTTTCTGCCTGTTGTCCATAAAGTTTGTGGGCGCTGTCCATCAACTCGTCGCGGGACAAGGCGCGGGGTTTCTCAAAATGGACGACGAAGTGGAAATGATTGCCCATGATCTGGAAGGCGGCCAAACGACATCGGTAGCCATTGACGTAGAACAACATCATGTCCAGGAGTTTGCGACCGGCTTGGCGGTTCTCAAAGGGGAACCAATCGCGTTCGCCGGCGACTCGATTGGTGAGGTGATAGAAGGCGGCTTCTGAACTCTTGTGCCGTGCGGCTCGGGCCATGGCCACGATCCTCGGTTCGGTCAATCGGACTCGGACTCGCGGGGGAATCGTTTCGTACCCCTTTATGACAACAACGATTCAGAACTGAGAACGGCGAAGGAAACTCACGAAAAACAGCGCACCTCCCGTTTCTGAAAGAAATCGAAGAAAGAGAAAAATAGACTGTCCCCTTTTCCCGCGGACTCGTGTCCCCTTTTCCCGGACTGTTCGAGGGACTATCACCACGGACTGCTAGGCGTCGCGGAAACGATCGGCCGTGTCCTGCGGATCGTATCCCAGGTCCCTCCGGGCGTTGTCCAGTGACCGATAGTTCCACTTGTTGTCGGAGACCACGTAGTAGATCCCGAACTTCAGATCCTCAGGAGCATCGATGCAGCGGCGGATCATCTGGGCGATGTCCGCGTGGCTGCACCAGACCGAGAAATCCCGAACCTCGTTGGGCCGGTCGTTCCAGTGAACCCGGCCAATGCGGAGAGAGATCATGGACAGGCCCCATCGGTCGGAGAAGAACCGGGCCAACGTTTCGCCGAACACCTTGCTGCAACCGTAGAGGCCGTTGGGGCGAATCAGCGACGTGTCCAGCAAGTCCCAGTCGGCCACCTCTTCGTTACGTCCCTCGACCAGAGCATCGTAGGGTGGATGCCGTTCCCACTCGCTGACGGCGGCTCCGCTGCTGGCGAAAATGATCCTCTCGACCCCCGCCGTCCGGGCCGCCTCGAACACGTTGTAGGTGCCGATGATGTTGTGCGGGAGCACGTCCTCCCAGGTCGGGTCCCCCTGCGCCATGGCGGCCAGGTGGACGACGGTCTCCACTCCCTCAAAGGCCGGCCGGATAGAATCCAGATCGGCAATGTCCGCCTGCAGGCACGGGAGATCCTCCACCGGGCGCCGGTTCAAGGCGCTCAGCTCGTATGCATCTCCCAGTTCCCGCCTACAAACCTGCCCGATGAGTCCACTCATGCCCGTAATCAACACTCTTTTCTTGGCCATGCGGCGATTCTACCGCAGCGCCTCCCGACTCCGCCTGCAGGGTTTTACCGCCGGTTTTCATTCCCACTCTCAGCCCCTATGATGGGCTTTCGTCTCAACACCCAATTGAATCGGCATCCAGCGAAAGGGAGCGACAGCATGTTTCGAAACAAAATCCTCGAGAGAATCAAGAGAGGCCAGAAGGCTCTGGGCCTTTTCATGTCGGACCCTTCCGAGGAACTGGTGGAAATGGCCGGGCGCATGGGCCTGGATTTCGTCGGCTTTGACGGCCAACACTCTCCCCTCACCCCCGAACGCGTCGGCACCCTTTGCACCATCGCGGATGGATTCGACGTCACTCCCACCATGCGGGTTCCCGATGGGAACGAGAGCACCCTCCTGTCCTACCTGGACCGTGGAATCCGCGGCATCACGGTTCCCAACATCCAGACCCGGGAAGAAGCCGAAAAACTGGTCAAATACACCTATTTTGCACCGCTGGGCCTGCGCAGCTCCACCAGCTACCGAATGGTCATGAACCAGGAGGGAAAGGACCGCAACACCCTCTTCCAGGAAGTCAACGCCAACCTGATGATCGTCCCCCAACTCGAGAGCGTGACTTCAATCCAGAATTTGGACGAAATCCTTCAGGTGGAGGGGATCAACTATCTGGGAGGCGGCCCCGAAGACATGGCCCAGTCCATGGGAATTCCGGGTCGGCACGACGATCCGAGGGTGACCCGGATCTACAAGGAGATGGAACAGAAAGTCCATGCCGCTGGAAAGTTTATGGCCGGAGACTACATAGAGTCGGTGAACGTCTTCTGGAACGTCAAAGGCGCGTTGGAGGAACTCCTCGAAAGCCACGGCCGCCGCTCCCGAATGACCTGGTAGTCAAGAACCCCAATCCGTGAAATACGTCCTGAATCTACCCATCGCGGGACCCCTGGCGGCTCCCCGCAGTCTCTCGGCTCTGGCTCGAACCGCCGAGGCCCAGGGAGTCGATATCATCTCCTCCAGTGAACGCCTGGTCCTGCCCCGTTCCGTCGAGACCCGCTACCCGTACGGCGCCACGGGCAAGTTTCCCGGCGGATCCGGCAGCCAGAAGAGCCTTGAGATGCTGATGACCCTGGCCTTCCTTTGCGGTCAGACGGCCCGTGTCCGCATTCTGACCTCGGTCCTGGTTCTGCCTTACCGGGATCCGATCCTGGCGGCCAAGATGCTGGCCACCCTGGATGTCCTCTCCCAGGGCCGGCTCATCGTGGGCTGCGGCGTCGGCTGGATGCGGGAGGAGTTCGAAGCCCTGGGCCTGCCGGTCCGATTCGAGGACCGGGGCCGAGCCTCGGACGAGTACCTGAGGGGCATGCAGGCACTCTGGTGTAGCGAAAACCCTGAGTTCAAAGGCAACCACGTCCGTTTCTCCGGGATCGAATTCCATCCCCGGCCGGTGCAGCGGCCCCATCCGCCCTTCTGGTTCGGCGGAGAGAGCCCCGCGGCCCTCCGGCGCGTCGCCC
The DNA here is from genome assembly GCA_965231825.1 of Acidobacteriota bacterium. GTDB lineage: Bacteria > Acidobacteriota > UBA6911 > RPQK01 > JAJDTT01 > JAJDTT01. The sequence goes on from OZ246889.1 coordinate 3,897,156, forward strand.
GTTTCGGGGACGGGTGGATGCCCATCGCCGGAAACCCGCGCCATCCGCTGGATGACGACGGGCAACTCGTCCGGGCGATTGAAAAACTGCGCCGAATGGTCGAGGCCGAAGGCCGGGACCCAGATAGGATTCACGTCCGGTTCGGCGGAGGGTGGAACGAGTCCCCGCGCCCGGGTCCGGGAGGAGAGAGACTTGCCATGAGCGGCACGGCTCATCAGGTGGCCGGAGACATCCGCCGCTATCAGGATCTGGGAGTCGACCACATGGGAGTGGGTCTGCTGACCGATGACCTGTCCGAGAGCCTGGAACGAATCGAGCGCTTCATGACCAGTGTCGCGCCGTTGGTCTAGGAGCTTGCCTGGCAACTTGTGAAATTCACACTCTCAGGAAGATCCTCTGCCGATACATCCACCAGCAGACGAGCCAGAACGTGAGCCCCACCATCACCGACTCGAGGGCGGGCTCATTGGCGGCTCCCCAGAGCTGGAAGATGTTCTGCCCCAGGTGTGTCCGCAAGGTTGCTGCGGTCCAGTCGGGTAGAAGCATGCTCATCGAGTAGATCGCTATGGAGTTGGTTCCCACCACCACCAGAGGGAAGGTCCAGCGACGGATCCTGGCCATGTCAATTAGCGCGTAGAGTCCTCCCAGGATCAGGCAGCACCAGCCCGTCGAAAAGATCGTCCAGGAGGGTGTCCAGATCCGCTTGATCAGTGGACAGACACCCGTCCAATCGAGAATCAGCCCTACGGTCAGACCAAGAATTCCCGCTGTCAGAAGTGTTTGGAGCTTGGTTCGGGCCGAGCGGCGCGAGCGCAGGAACCCGCCCACCATCAGGCCGAATAGCATGGTGGCCAGGGAGGGAATGAAATTGATGGTCTGATACCCCCCTCCGTTGTGGACGAACGGCTCCTGGCGCGGCAGTTGGTTCAGCAGCCAGCCGTCAACGGCATGACCGACGTTGGCGTTCTTGTGCCAGGCTGGAGACACTTCCGCCAGATGTTGCTGAGCCCATTCCGGCTGTACACCCACCTCAGGCGAGCCGCTCGGAAGCTCGACACCAGCTCCGGGATACAGGACATACAACATCCACGTCAGGACCAGGACGAACACTGCTCCGAGGGACTGATTTCGAAGTCTTCGACGCCAGAACAAAAAAAGGAACGTGTAGCCCAGACCGATCTGCGTCAGGACATTCATCAGTGACCAACTGGTGCTGGAGAGCGAATCGGAAATCAGGAAGATGCCCAAAAGGATGAGGACGGCGGATCTCCAGAGGGCGTGGCGCAGCATCTTGCCGTACGAGTGCCCCATTCCAGATCGTTTGGCATAGGAGTAGGCCATCGACACTCCCACCATGAACATGAAGGAGGGTTGGATCAGATCCCAGTAGCCACAACCGGTCCAGGGGACGTGGGAAAACTGGTAGTGAACCGTCTGCCAGAAGGAAGAGTCCGGGTTTGTTGCCAGATGATTCTCGGCCGTCTCCCTGAGACCGAAGCCCTTGAAGGCAAGGGAGACCATGATCAGTCCACGATAGGCGTCAAGAGACAGCAACCTCTGCTGCCTCCGATTGCTTTTTGGGACCTCGGATTCACTGCGGGACCCCACGAACGCCCCTCCGTTGAGTCGATATCAACAATCTACGATGATCAGCATGCTGGCACCGTTCGCATGGTGATTCAACTGACCATAGATGGCCTTTCTGCTGCTCAGTATCCCGGTGTGGGAAGCTTTGCTGTGCCGCTAGCCCCAATGTCTCGTCACCGCCACGATAATCGGTTTATTTAACCGAGCGAAAAGGTGACTGTCCCCTTCTCGCGACTGTCCCCCTTCTCGCGACTGTCCGTCCCCTTCTCGTGACTGTCCCCTTCTCGCCCGTCCCCTAGCGAAAACGCCCGTCCCCTAGCGAAAAGGTGACTGTCCCCTTCTTGTCCCCTTCTTGTCCCCTTCTCGCTCGTGCTGACTGTCCCCTTCTCGCGTCCCCTCTCGTGACTGTCCCCTTCTCGCCCGTCCCCTTCTCTGCTGACTGTCCCCTTCTCGCGTCCCCTGTGACTGTCCCCTTCTCGCCCCCTTCTTCTTCTCGACGACCGTTGTGCTTCTTGCTCGCGGTCCCGCCCGGTCCCCGTGGCCGTTGTCCGCCGATTCTGGTCCCCTGGGGCGACCGTTGTGTATTCTCCAATGCGCGCGTGACGGGTGGGGAAGCGCCCAGGACACGCGTACCGATCCGATCTAGGCTGGATCAGGAGTCCGTATGATCAGTCCTCTACTTGGCTCATGCTCGAGTTCGTTTCTTGCTGGGTGGCTGTTTTTCGTTCTGTCACCGACGCAAACTGCCGCCTCCCCGTCAGAGAACGTCCACCGACAGGCGGACGACTCGATTGTCCGGCAGGAGCAGGAAGAGATGGTCCTATACTTCCCGGATTATGTGGATGGCGGGGGCTGGTCGGTGCAACTAATGCTCAGCAACGCCGCCCCGAACGCCGCGGCCGACATCCGGGTGGAAGTCTACGATCCTGACGGACAAATCGTTCGGGATCTATTCGATTCCGATTTGACGTTGGAGGTTCCGCCGTTGGGCACTCGAGTCCTGAGAAGTGCCGGTTCAGGAGCCATTCGGCGGGGTTGGATCCAGATCGAGATCGATGCGGGCACCGTCAGTGGATTGTTGACCTACCGGCATGCCCAGTCACGGATCGAAGTCGTCGTCGAGCCCGCCCAATTGGGGGAAGAGTTCGCCTTTTTCGTGGAGGAATCAGAGACCATCGGGTCGGGACTGGCCCTCTTCAAACCGGATGCAGAATCCAGGATCGAGTTGAGGCTGCGCGACGAAGAGGGGAACGATCCGTTGAACGGACTGTTCGTCCCCTGGGAGGATTTCCACCAAGCGGCGCGCACACTCCCGGAATGGTTCGCTGTTGAAGGAATCGATATGGGATTCCTGGAGAACTTTCACGGCTTCCTGTTCCTACGAAGCGAGGCCGGCACCCCTTTCGCTCCGCTGGGGCTGCGGTTCGGGAAGCGGACCTCTTCACTCTCGGCGGTGCCGGCGATTCGGATCCCGGACGGAGACGGGAACGACGGTGGCCATCCACCCCCGAAGACATCGACCGATCAGGGCGAGAGCACGACGTTGACGTGGTCGTCGGCGAGTACGGCGAGTACGGGGATCACCCCGGACGTCGGCGTCGTGCCCACTTCGGATTCGCGGAAGGTGTCGCCGGACGTCACCCCGCCCTGCCTCATCAAGGTAACCGGGGCGGACGGACAGACGGCCCTGACGGGATGTGATCGGGTCGGCATCCCGGTCGAGCCGGTATCCGGAGAGTCGGCGGCCGCGATCCGCATTGTGGCAGGCGAGGAGCAACGCGCGTTCACCGAGCGCACCCTCGACAAGCCCCTTGTAGTTCGCGTTCTCGACACGTCAGGCCGGTCTGTTTCCGGGGTGACCGTGAACTTCCTGCCAACGCCGGGAAGCGGTCGGGTGGATCCCTCGACCGCAACCACGGACTGGAACGGTGAGGTCGCGGTGGAGTGGACCATGGGCTCCGTGGCCGGCATCCAGACGCTCATGATCGCCGCAGGCCTGGCTACGGCGGGAATCAACATCTACGCGATCGACCTCGAGTCCGAACTCGACACCATTTTTGCCGCGCCGACCGACGCGGAGATCGAGTCCGTTCGTGCAGACTGGGCCGCGCGCGACATCTCTCCGGTTGACGTGTTCGTCGAATTCACGGAGACGTATCCCCTGGGCGAAGCCCCGGCGACCCTGCGCGTGGTGTCGCATCAGGTCGGGGAGGTGCGCCACTACGGGGCGATCCTTGCGCCCGACTCTGCGGCACCCGGGACCCTGCCCGTCCTGATGTACCTGCACGGCGGCGAAAGCGGTGTCGACGTGGGCGACATCGATATCGTCGCGTATTCCTTGGGCGGGCTGCGAGACAGTATCGTCTACGTTATCCCGTCTTTTCGCAGCGAGCGGCTTATGTATGGCGATAGCGTGTGGGTCTCGACCGGCCCTAGCGGTCACTGGGACTACGATGTGGACGACACCCTGGCGCTCCTGAACGTCGCTCTGGAGCTGACTCCGCAGGCGAAGTCCGAAGGTGTGAGCATCGTCGGCGGAAGTCGTGGAGCGGGCGTCGCCATGCTGGCCGGCATCCGCGACGAGCGCATCGAGAACATCGTCGCCTTTTTCGGTCCCACCGACTTCTTCGACGACTGGGTGCGGCAAATCGTTCGCGAGTCGGTCCTGGGGCGTCCGCGCAAGCTCACGGGCGTGGCTCACTTGGACTCCACTTTCGTTCAGCCCTACATGAGAGGCGAGATCGAACTGGCTGAGTTGCGCCTGGAGTTGGTGCGCCGCTCCGCCATCCTGTTCGCCGAAGACCTGCCGGCCGTCCAGCTGCACCATGGCGATTCCGACGAGACCGTCGCCGTCAGCCAAGCGTACTCGATGATCCGTGCCATGGAGGCCTTGGGACGCGAGCCTCCCGAGTTCGAGGCCTTCATCTATGAGGGTGGAGGACACGACGTGTTTGGTCTAAGAGGTGCTATTCCGCGGGCGGTGGGGTTCCTGTGGCGTGCCCTGGGAGGGCAGTGAGATGCTCCTTCGCTTCACGGACCGCCCGAGCACCGGGATTGGTATCCGCAGGAGCCAGACTCACCGATGACCGAAACGGAACCGCGGAAAAGTTCGAGATGATTGAGATGTATCCGGCTTGGAGATTTCACAGAAAAGCCTGCCGTCCGCATAGAGTTCCCCGTTACCGCTCCCAGAAGCCTGTCCGAGAGTCGGAACCGGATCGAGCGCTTCATGACCACCGTGGCGCCGCTGGTCCAGTGAATCAGACCGATGCGACCGTTTCTTGCCGGCAGATTCCGGCCAAGAGCCCCATCCCCTGCCGAATGACCTGGGGAGGATCGTAGCCGAAACAGAGCCTGGCACAGTTGTGACCCGAATTCCCCTCGGGCGACAGGCGTATGCCGGGAAAGATGATAATGCCCTCGCGAAGTGCCCGGTCTGCAACCGCCTGCATGTCGACTCCAGGAGCCAACGTCAGCCAGATGAACAGGCCACCCTGGGGACGGCTCCAGGAAGCCCCCAAGTCCGACGGCTCCCCGAACCCCTCTTCCAATCCCGCCAGCATGGCGTCCCGCTTGCGGCGGAGGATTCGGTTGGCGGATCGGATGTGCTCCTCCAGGTGGATCGTGGCGTAACGATGAATGGCCAGCGCACCCAACTGGCTCACGCCCCCACCACTCTTGATGGCCGAGATCCGGTCCAGGAGCGGTGAGGGTCCGGCCAGATAGCCGAGGCGGACCCCGGGCCCGATGATCTTGGAGAAGGAACCCACATACACCACCACTCCTTCCGTATCGAGGGCGGCAATGGCCGGGACCGGCTCCCCCTCAAAACGAAGGTCCACGTAGCAATCGTCCTCCAGGATAGCGATCCCGTGCCGTTGGGCCGTTTCCAGCAGGTGCTGCCGCCGCTCCAGACTCATGACCCATCCCAGGGGATTCTGGAAAGTCGGAATCGTATAAATGAGCTTAACCCTCTTCCCCTCGCCTGCCGCACTTCGGATCGCCTGTTCCAAGGCATCGGGCAGGAATCCGTCCCGGTCGCAGGCCACCCCCCGAATATCCGCGCCGAATCGTCTCAGAATTCCCAGAGTCCCCGGATAGGTGAACTCTTCGGTCAAGACCACCTCGCCCGGGTTCATCAGAGCCTCGATCACCATGTGATTAGGCTGGCTGGAGCCATCCCCGAGAATGACGTCCTCCGACGAGACGGAAAGACTTCGGTCCCGCGCCAATTTTGCCGCGATGTACTCCCGCAATGGCGGATATCCCGAGGGATGGGGGTATTTGGCCAATTCCCGTCCTTCCTCTTCCAGACCGACGCGAAGCCCCTCTGCCAACTCGGCCAGCGGTAGCGAATCGGGATCGGGGTAGGCCACACCGAAGTCGTAGGTTGCGCCGGGATGGGCCTGTCGCGGCCCCGGTTGTTGCGGTATCGAGCGGGAATAAACGTCCTCCTGGGCGAACAAGCTTCGTTTCGACATGGTTGGATCCTCCCGGCGCCCGACCCGAGGCCGCTTGCGGCATCCGACCGGCTCTGCCATTCTGCCAGAACATCGACGATCGCCGATGAAATGTCCAGCAGAATGTCGACATTCCTCCCTGCCCTCCTGGCCTTGGCATCCCTCTGCTGCCAGCCGGGTTCCGGCTCGGACCCCCCCGGTTCCTCGCCGTATCTGATCTACGAAGAAACCCCGCAAGGAGCCGGGATCGTCCTCGACCCCGAACGCCGGCCGCGCCGATTCCAAGAGGCCCCGATGCTGGCCCGCTTGGTGGCCCAGGGGAAGCTCCCACCGGTGGAAGAGCGGCTTCCGGAAAATCCGTTGGTCCTCCATCCCATCGAGTCCATCGGCCGGTACGGAGGGACCGTACACTCGGGCATGATCGCCAAGGGTCTCAACGAAGAGATGAACCGGATCATGGGAATGGAGAAATTCCTCTTCTACGACGCGACCGGGACCCGGATCATCCCCAGCGTGGCCGAAGACTGGCGCCATAGCGAGGATGGGCGCCGCCTCCGTATTCAGCTGCGGCGAGGCATGCGCTGGTCCGACGGCCATCCCTTCACCGCGGAAGACGTGCGTTTCTATTGGGAAGATATCCAATCCCATCCGGACGTATTCCCTTACCCCGATCCGGACCTGACGGTCAACGGCAAGGCGATCCAGTTCCAGGTTCTGGACCCGCACACGGTGCTCTTCCGGTTCGACGATCCCCATCACCGGCTCGTGGAAATCGTGGCCTCCGCCTTCAGCCGGTTTGGAGGAAACGTCTTCGGGGAGTTCCTCTGGGGACCCTACGCACCGGCTCATTACCTTAAGCAGTTCCACCCGGGATACGTCTCCCCGGAGGATCTCAATCTCAGAGTGAGGGAATCCCAGCAGGAAGACTGGGTCGGGCTGATGAAGCTCCGGAACAACTACGCCCTGAACGCCGAGCTGCCCGTCCTGATGCCCTGGAGGACCGTACAGGGGCGGGACACGTCGGCGTGGGTCCTGGAACGGAACCCTTTTTTCTGGGAGGTGGACACCGAGGGCAATCAACTCCCTTACATCGACCGCTGGGTCCTGACCAAGGCCACGGACCGCGAAGTCGTCAACCTGCGGGCCATTGCCGGCGAATACGACTTCCAGTACCGGTATCTGGACCTCAAGAACCTGCCCGTCTTTCTGGATCATGCGGAGGAGGAGAACTACAACGTCTATCTCAACCCCTCCCTGTCGGGGATGCTCTTCGGCTGCTACTTCAATCTGGGATGGGAGGGAGATCCCGAGATCTCCAGATTGATTCGGAACGCGAACTTCCGCCGCGCGCTCTCCCTGGGCCTCCGACGGACTCAGTTCAGTGACGCCTTTTATTTCTCGTTGGCCAAACCCAGCGCACCCGGACCCGTTCCGACGCACCCTGAGCACCCAGGGGAGAGCTACCGGACCCGCTGGTCCACATACGATCCGGACCAGGCCAATGCCATGCTGGACGATCTGGGACTTTACGAGCGGGACGATGAGGGATACCGGATGCGAGGCGCCGGCCGCGGCCGGCTTCGAATCCAGATCCCCGCTCCGTCCGACCGCATCGAGATCCCCAAATTCCAGATGTTGGAACAACAAATCGAAGAGCTGGGAATCGCCGTGGACGTTCCCATCCTGGGGCGAACCCTCTGGTGGGAGGAGATGCGGGCCAACCGCGCCCAGATCACCTGTTGGGCCAATCCGACCCAATCCGTCTGGGGTAGCCAGCCCATATATGTCCTTCCGGTCAGCCGGATATCTCCCATCGGTCCCCTGTTCGGCCTCTGGTTTTCCAGCAACGGAAAGCTGGGAAAGATACCCACCGACCCGAAGATTCTCCGGGCCCTGGAACTCTACCGGCTCGGCCGAACCCGGACGGCTTCGGAAAGGGCCCGGATCGGCCGGGAGATCTGGGCGATCGCCATCCATGAGCAGTGGATGATGAGTACCGTGGGACGGGCGCCCACCCTGGTGCGGATCTCCGACCGGCGGCTGGGCAACGTCCCGGCGGGGCTCTGCACCCAGGACGATTGCCGCGCTCCTTCCACGGGTCGTTTGGAGACCCTGTATTGGAAGGAGTAGACTCTGCCGTGGGACAACACGGATCCTCTCCAGACCACCGTCCGGCGTGACGGCACGCGAAAACCGATCATGGTTGCCTATCTGCGCCGCCGCCTGCTCCAAGCGACCCTGACGATCTGGGCCATCAGCATCGTTTCGTTTGTTCTCATCGAGTTGCCGCCGGGGGACTTCGTCACCGCCTACGTGGACCGGCGCGCCTCCCAGGGCATTCCCCTGCCGGCGGAGGAGATCCAGGTCCTGAGAATCCGCTACGGCTTGGACCAACCCACGGCCCAACGCTACCTGATCTGGATGGGACGGTTGCTACGGGGCGATCTGGGCGTCTCCTGGATCCGGGGCCAGCCCGTTTCGGAGATCATCTCCGATCGCCTCTGGCTGACCATGGCCGTGTCTCTGGCCGCCATCCTGCTCACCTGGGCGGTGGCTCTGCCGGTGGGTGTCTACTCGGCCATTCGCCAATATTCTGCGGGAGACTATCTGTTCACCCTGCTCTGCTTCGCCGGCGTCGGTGTGCCCAACTTCCTCCTCGGCCTCCTGGTCATGTACCTGGGATTCGTCTGGTTCGATGCGGATGTCGGCGGCCTGCTCTCATCCCAGTACGTGGACGCCCCCTGGAACGCCGCCAAGCTCTGGGACCTGATCAAGCATCTCCCGCTGCCGGCCCTGGTGCTGGGACTGGGGGGAACGGCCTACATGATTCGGATCCTCCGGGCCAATCTGCTGGATGAACTGTCCAAACCCTACGTTCTCACCGCCAGGGCCAAGGGGCTCTCGGAGGCCCGGCTCCTATTCAAATACCCCCTGCGCGTGGCCCTGAACCCGTTCGTCAGCACCGCCGGCTATCTGCTTCCCTATCTCGTCTCGGGCAGCGTCATCGTCTCCATGGTCATGAGCCTTCCCACCGTGGCGCCGGTGTTGTTGTCGGCGCTCATGGACCAGGACCTCTATCTGGCCGGAACCCTGGTGCTCCTGCTGGGCGTGCTCACCGTGGTGGGAACGCTGATTTCCGATCTGCTCCTGCTCTGGATCGACCCCAGGATCCGGTTCCGGGGGCAGTCATGAATCCGGAGCCGGAGGGAATTGGGGTCCAGCTCGAAACGGCGTCCTCCCGGCAACTGACCTGGAGGCGCTTCCGGCAACACAGGCTGGCCGTCGTCTCGCTGCTCCTCCTGGGATTCTTGTACCTCGTGGTCATGCTGGCCGATTTCCTGTCCACCGCCGACCCCAACCGAATCGATGCCAGCCGGGCCTACCGGCCCCCCCAACCCATCCACCTGCGGGATGACAGCGGATTCAATCCCCATATCCACCCCGTGTCCGGGGAGTGGGACCGCCGCATTTTTCGACGCATCCATCACACCGATCCGGGTCGGCGGCTGCCGGTCCGCTTGCTCGTCAGAGGCTACGAATACGACTTTCTGGGGCTGTTGCCGACCGATCTGCACCTCATCGGCGTCGAAGGGGAGACCCGGGCCCTCTCGCTGCTGGGTACGGACGGGCTGGGGCGCGACCTCTTCTCCCGCCTGGTCCACGGCACCCGGACCTCTCTGACCATCGGTCTGGTGGGAGTCATCCTGAGCCTGGTTCTGGGCGTCGTGCTAGGCGGAATCTCCGGGTTCTACGGAGGCGCGGTCGACACCGTGATCCAGCGAATCATCGAGATCCTGCTCTCCATCCCCACCATTCCCCTGTGGCTGGGCCTGGCCGCCGCCATGCCCCGGGATTGGGGAGTGCTCCGCGTCTATTTCATCCTCACTGTCATCCTGTCCCTCATCGGATGGACCCGCCTGGGCCGGGAGGTCCGCGGCCGTTTCATGGTGCTCAGGCAGGAGGACTACGTCCTGGCCGCCGAACTGATGGGCGCCAGCCGGGCTTCCATTATCCGGCGCCATATGGTGCCCGCCATCACCAGTCACGTCATCGCTACCGCGACCCTGGCCCTACCGGCGATGATCATCGCCGAAACCTCCCTGAGCTTTCTGGGACTGGGCCTGCGTCCGCCGGCCATCAGTTGGGGGATCCTGCTGCAGGGAGCCCAGCAGGTGCAGGTCCTGGCGCTGAGGCCCTGGTTGCTGGCTCCTGCCGCTCCGGTTGTCGTGGCCATCCTCGCCTTCAATTTCGTGGGAGACGGCCTGCGTGACGCTGCGGACCCCTACGCCAGGAGAACCTGAAAGATATGGCTGAGAACTGGATCCTCTCGGTCAAGGACCTGAAGACTCATTTCTTCACCCGGGAGGGGGTCGTCCGGGCAGTGGATGGCGTCGGCTTCGACCTCGCCCCCGGACAGGTGCTGGGCATCGTCGGGGAGAGCGGCTGCGGCAAGAGCGTCACGGCCCTGTCCATCCTGGGCATCGTGGATCATCCGGGACGCATCGTCGAAGGCCGAGTCATGCTCCGCCCGGCGCAGGGGAATCCCCCGGTGGATCTGGCTCGGCTGAACCCCAAGGGTCGCCGGATCCGATCGATCCGAGGCGGAGAGATCGCCCTCATTTTCCAGGAACCCATGACCTCGCTGAGCCCGGTGCACACCATTGGCCAGCAGGTCTCGGAGACCCTTCGGCTGCATGGCCGCATGGGCCGGCGACAGTCCCGGGAGCAGGCGGTAGAGGTGCTGCACTCCGTAGGGATCCCCGATCCGGAGCGGGGGGCGAAGCTCTATCCGTTCCAACTCAGCGGCGGCCTCCGCCAGCGCGCCCTCATCGCCCAGGCCCTGGCGGGCGAACCCCGGGTCCTCATCGCCGACGAACCGACGACGGCCCTGGACGTGACCACCCAGGCCCAGATTCTGGACCTGCTCCGGGATCTCCAGAAGCGGAGAGGGATGGCCGTCATTCTCATTACCCACGACCTGGGGATCATCGCCGAGATGGCCGACCAGGTCCTGGTGATGTACCTGGGGAAAGGCGTGGAGTGCGCGCCCGTGGATCGCATCTTTCACGCTCCCGAGCATCCTTACACCCGCGCCCTGCTGAGCTCCATGCCAGGTCAGGGCGCCGCTGCGAAGCAGGCGCTTCCCAGCATCTCCGGCTCCGTGCCGCCCGTGTTCCGGCGGCCCTCCGGGTGCTCGTTCCATCCCCGTTGCGTGGAGTTCCTGGACGGGACGTGCAACCGAATGGAACCGGAACCGGTCATGGTCCACCCGGACCACGAAGTGCTCTGCCTGCGCCGGGAGCCGGAAGAATCCGGTGATCCATATTCGCTGGAGGAACTGTCCGAAAACGGACAGTTTGTATCGAATCCGGACACTTTGTCCCGAAATCGGACTCCTCAACCCCAAACCAAGAAGAATAGAGATTGAATCCTCAGATTCTTTTGGACGTCAGGAACCTGACAAAGCACTTCCCGGTCCGATCCGGCCTGTTCCAGGGGCCGGACGGCAAGGTCCAAGCCGTCACCAACGTCAGTTTTCACCTGAGCCAGGGAGAGTCCCTGTCACTCGTGGGAGAGAGCGGCTGCGGAAAGACCACGCTGGCCCGAACTCTTCTCCGGGGCTACGAGGCCACGGCCGGATCGGCTTGGTTCCGCACCGAAGAGGACGAAGTCGTCGATTTGCTGAAACTGCCTCGCCGGCGGCTCAAACCCTTGCGGCGGCAACTGCAGATGGTCTTCCAGGACCCCTACTCCTCCTTGAATCCCAGGATGACGGTTCAGCAGATCATCGATGAGCCCTTGCGAATTCACGGCAAGGTACTGGGAATCACCACCCGAGTGGCGCGGCGGGAACGAGTCCGGGAACTGCTGTTGCAGGTGGGCCTCCGGCCCGAAGCCGCCCGGCGCTATCCCCATGCCTTCAGCGGCGGGGAGAGGCAGCGGATCGGAATCGCTCGAACCCTCGCCACCCGGCCCCGGCTGGTGATCGCGGACGAACCGGTTTCGGCCCTGGACGTCTCCGTGCAGGCCCAGATCCTCAACCTGGTGTTGGAACTGCAGAAACGGTACCGGATCGGCACCCTGCTCCTGACTCACAACCTGATGGTGGTCCGCCACGTCAGCGACCGGGTCGCCGTCATGTACCTGGGACGGATCATGGAAACGGCCCCCACCGAAGCCCTCTTCACCCGTCCTGCCCACCCCTACACGGCCGCTCTTCTGGACGCCATACCCCGACCCGATCCCCGGGTCCGGAACCGGTCCAGGATCCGGTTGAGCGGCGAGGTTCCCAGTCCCCGGAATCCACCCTCCGGGTGCCCGTTCCATCCCCGTTGCGCCCACGCTCAGGATCGATGCCGCAATGAACTGCCGGCAATGGAGGAAGTCGCGTCCGGGCACCGTGTCCGCTGTCACCTTTGGCAAGAGCTGGACCTGAAAGGAGCGCGCTTTTAGCCAAAATCGAGAATTTCTGTGCCAATTGCCAAATAAGATTCTGTACGGCCACCCCTTGTGGGTGCCCTCTTCGGTCCGAAGCGGAGCAAAACGGCGCCAGACGAAGAGTCGGCGACTGGAAAGCCGCCGCTCCGGCCAACAAGTTTCGGTTTCGGCGATGCCAAGTCAGGGATTTCCGCGAAGCGGTATGGTACGCCCGACAGGATTCGAACCTGTGGCCTTCGGCTCCGGAGGCCGACGCTCTATCCAGCTGAGCTACGGGCGCACCGGATAGACAGCCGAAGTGTAGCAGAACCGCCCCGGAAATGAGAGCGAACCGACCACTGAAAAAGGGGAATCGGAGACGTCCCCAACGGGATTTGAACCCGTGTTGCCGCCTTGAAAGGGCGGTGTCCTAGGCCAGGCTAGACGATGGGGACGTCAGATATGAAGCGCGCATTCTAGCAGCCGCTGCCGAGGCCTGTCCACCGGCCCTCACCCCCATATCGGGACCACTGCGGACGCTTGTTCCTTCCCTGCGCTTAACCCGCATTTCTCAGAACGGGGCGCGATGATCGCACAGGATTTTCGCCATCAGCGCGTGCTCGCGACCGAGGGCGTAGTGGTGACTACGTTTGAGGGCGCACGTGCGCGCTGAAGGCGAAAAGACCAGCGAGGGCGCGCCCAGCGCAGTCTGTTCCGGAGAACCATTGATAAAAACCGCGTAAATGACTGTCTATTGGATCTTTTCCATTTAAGGCTCGGCGGCCTGGCGGGAACTTCGGGTCAACGCCTGTCTGCGTGCGCTTCGACCAGCAGAAAGCCGCATTGCCGGCACCGGAGTCGGCGCCGAGCGTTGAGAATGCCGCACTCCGGGCAGCGCCGGTACATGACCCGGGCGAAGAGTTGGGTCAGGAGCGCACATCCGCCCAAGATCGCCACGACCAGCAGAATGCTCAGGATCGTCACCGCCATGGGGTCTACCGCAAGGGAGAGTGCGTCTTTGCGACGGCGGACTCGGAACCCCGGAGGTGGGAAGAGCGAATCGAAGGGAAAGGGCTGGACCATCCCGCCCGCAAAAAGCAGTCCCGAGCCTGTTCCTGCAGCCACCGGGTCACATTCCGATGGGGGAGCAGTCCCTTTCCTTCAGCACGGTAATCCAATCCCTCGAGAACCTTCCCGTAGGGCCCGAATCCGAAGACTCGGAACGGAACCACCAGCACTCGTCCCTGCCGGCTCTGTTTCGAGACGAAATCCCGGATCCTCTCCTCGGCCATTCTGCGCTTGGCTTCCCAGTCTTCTCTCAAGGTCTCGACCCGAACCGCCCGAAACCGGCCCAGGACCTTGAGCCCCTGGGTCAACTTCTCCATCCGCTCCTTCCAATACCGGTCACGGTCATCGGATTCGACTCCGTGTCCGATGACGAGCACCGACTCGGCCGCCGGAGATTCGCTCAATGCCCGGACCCGGTCCAACAGCACACCCCCGGCCAACCGAGAGTCCAGCAGACCCGCAGCGCTCAGGACGACCTGCGACTCCACCTCGATGGGAGGGGGGATCTCCGCGCCTCTCAGCAACCGGACCGCATCGCGGGACATCGCCTGATGGTGATGTTCGGAATCGTGGTGCAGGAAAAACGGTGGAGGCTCGACCCTCACACCTAGCAGGTACTCGGTCTGGGACAGAAAGGATCTGCCGTCGACGAAGAGCCGGACCACGGCAATCTTTTGGACCCCCTGCGCCTCAAGCCGCAGAATTCCTTTCCGCAATGGCTCCCGTTGAGCCATTCCGTAGGCCACAACTACCGGACAAACCTCTTCCAGCGGAGCCACGGCGTCCTTGACGGCCCGGTTCCATTGCGCGTCGCCGCCGTGAGCCATGATCAGCAGACCGACGTCGTGGGAGCCGCCGGCCGGCCCCTTGGACCAGACGGACCCAACTCCCATCAACAGGACGCCGATCCCCAACCATCGCCTCATGGCCCCACCCGTCGTCTATTCAAGTTCCGTGCCGAATGCAATTCTGTTAGACCCTCCATTCTATCGAACCGTTTCCCTTCCAAGTTTTCGTCCGGGCGCCATGATGGAACAGAACCCTCTTGAGATCAACATTGCCGCAATGACCCGTCAGATGTCTCTGGTGACCGCGTGGAACCCGGGTCTGCCATGCTCTTTTTTTTCAGAAGGGACAACCGGTGCGCGGGTACCATTTCGAATCGAACTTCATTGCTTGATATCAGGCTTCCTTGCTATAGTGGCGGCCTCAACGGGTCCAGCACAAGGAGCACGGAAATGACCTACATAGTGACCGAACGATGCGTTGACAACCGATACACCGACTGTGTCGCCGACTGTCCAGTCGACTGCTTCTACGAGATTGAAGATCCTCACATGCTGATCATCAATCCGGACGAGTGCATCGACTGCGATGCCTGCGTCTCGTTGTGCCCGGTCAACGCCATCTACCCCGAGTCCGAGGTGCCGGAAGAGTACGAAGAGTGGATCGACATGAATGACGAGGAACTCTGCACCGACGACAATCGGATCACCGACACCGACGCGCCACTGGACTCGGCCATTACCATCGAAGAGGTGAAAGCAAGGGAGGAAGAGGATTTCGGCGAGGCCCTGGAGGATCCATCCAGCGCCGCACACTAAATGCTTCCCCTCTCTGCTTGAGGGTCGATCCCGGCTTCCTGGATCCGGACCGCCTATTGTCTGAGGTCCCCCGGGATCGGGAGGAGGACAT
The DNA here is from genome assembly GCA_965231825.1 of Acidobacteriota bacterium. Classification (GTDB taxonomy): domain Bacteria; phylum Acidobacteriota; class UBA6911; order RPQK01; family JAJDTT01; genus JAJDTT01. Next base: position 3,912,383 of record OZ246889.1, read on the forward strand.
TCGAGGAGTTTCCGGAGCGGGACCCCATCCGCTTGTATTTCCCGTCCCAGATCGAGTCTTTTTCAGGCGACGCGCCGACTTTCGTGACTCCACGTGGGTGTGGAGTGCGGATGCTGCCTCCAGTATCCCGCGTTGGACCTCCATGTTTCCCCTCGCAGATCCTCTGCTCCTTCCCTGCATTCGATCCGATCTTTCCCGGAGGTGCAAACCTGAGGTCCGGTCGTAGTAAACTGGCCAACAGGCGCGCGAACCGGCTGACAGGAGACAACTAAGCGATGAAACGGAACAAGCTGAGAGAGGCGCTGAAGGCCGGGAGGCCCACGGTCGGGACGCACATCCAGATCTCGTGGCCATCGGTGACGGAAATCATCGGGCACACGGGTGTCTTCGACTACATCGAATTCGTGGCGGAGTACGCCCCGTTTGACCTCTTCTCCCTGGAAAACGTGTGCCGGGCGGCAGAGTTGGTGGGGCTTTCCACCATGATCAAGCTGGATCAGGAGCCCAGGCGCTTCCTGGCTCAGAGGTCCATCGGAGCCGGTTTCGACAGCGTCCTGTTCGCCGACTGCCGGAATCCGGATGACGTACGAGAGTGCGTTCGGGCAGTGAAGCCGGAAACTCCCGCCGCCGGCGGCTACCACGGAGTCGGAGTGCGCCGAAGCAGCTATGTGCACGGTTCCGGACAGCCGGATTACGCCCAGCAGTTGGACGACGTGGTGATCGCGTTCATGATCGAGAAGCGTTCCGCGGTCGATGCGCTCGACGAGATCCTGGCGCTGGGAGGGGTGGACATGATTCAGTGGGGCCCCGCCGACTACGCCCTGAGCATCGGCCGCCCCGGTGAATTTCATGCTCCCGACGTTCGCGAAACGGAGCGCCGGGTCATCGCCACCTGCCTCGCCGCTGGAGTTCCGCCCCGAGCGGAGATCGAGAGCGTGGACAGAGCCAAGTACTACCTGGATCTGGGGGTTCGCCACTTCTGCCTGGGCACCGACATCATGATTCTGTATCAGTTTCTGAGAGACCAAGGAGAGAAGCTGCAGGACGAGTTGGGAGAAACGCTCGGGGAACTGCCATCGGGGAGTTGACCCTCTCTGCGACGGTGTCGGCCCCGGTAGTGGGGACGAGGTGAAAGGCTGGCCGTTACAGACTCACGGGAGGAGACAATGCATCGATTCATATCCGTCGTTCCAAGTCATCGGTTCTCTTGGACCCTGACCGTCGCCCTTCTCGCCGGCCTATGGGGATGCGCCCCGGCCCTTCCGCCCGCCGAGGAACCGGCCCCGCAGTGGCCTGAATTGGCAGGTTACGAGGCCATGTCGATACCCGAAGGCAACCCCATGACGGTCGCCAAGATCGAGTTGGGGAAACAGCTCTACTACGACCCCCGGCTCAGCGGAGACGGAGTCCGCTCCTGCTACGGCTGCCACCTGAAGGAAAACGGATTGACCGACGGAAAGCCCGTGGCCATCGGGGCTTTCGACAAGACCCTGACCCGGTCCAGCCCGACGCTGTGGAACATCGGATACCACTCCGAGCTGTACTGGGACGGACGCACCAATGGCCTGGAAGCCCAGGTGAAGGGTGCCTGGCGCGGTGGAAACATGGGCGCCTCGGGTAAGGACGGCGCCCCCAGCATGGACGATGTCTGTGCCAAGCTGAACGAGATCCCCGGTTACAGGGACCAATTCCAGGCAATTTTCGGCGGCGAAGCCAATCCGGACCGCGTCGCCATGGCCGTGGCGTCGTTCATGCGGACCATCGTCGCCGTGGGCTCTCCCTGGGTCCGTTTCCGGGATGGGGACGAATCCGCCCTGAGTGAAGCGGCGCGGCGCGGCTACACCGTTTTCAGCGAGAAGGCCAAGTGCACCAACTGCCACGACGGCCTGCTCCTGACCGATCTCCAGTACCACAACGTGGGAATCGGGATGGATGCCGAATCCCCGGACATCGGCCGGGCCAAGGTCTCTGGAGACGAAAAGGACACGGGCGCCTTCAAGACACCCACGCTCTTGGACATCGCGGAATCGGCGCCCTATTTTCACAATGGGAGCGCCACGACCCTGGAAGACGCGGTTCAGGTGATGCTCGACGGGGGAAAGCCCAACCAGTGGCTTGACGAGGAGAACCTTCGAGAGACCAAGGAAGCCGATCTGACCGAAGAGGAAGTGGCCGACCTCCTGGCCTTCCTGCGCGAGCTCGACGTCGACTACGACGTCAGCCCGCCGGAACTTCCTTGACAGCCCGAAGTGAAAGTCATCCCGGCATTCGACCGTCCCTGGATCGCGGCGGACTGCGTTGCAACTCGGTCACATACTCCCGGTATGCTCCCGAATCGCGCCTTCGTCCGGCGGGCGCAGGAACGGTTTCGGGGCTCGCGGGACTTTCACCTCGGACTGTTGGCCGGGTTGTCGAGCAGACAGTCGTCGTTTTCCGGAACGATGGGTGTGAAATCCCGGTGAGCGATCCACTCGGGACGTTTGAACCTGCGGATGTGATTGCTCACCTCACAGAGGCTCAGGTAGACGATGGTCCGGTTCCAGGGGCTGATGTTGGGCGGACTGGCGTGGACCAGATTTCCGTGAAACATGATCACGGACCCGGGCGGTCCCAGCGGCACCTCGATCCCTCCCTCGTCGGCCAATCGGGTGATGGTCGCCCGATCCAGGGTCCAGAGCGGATAGCTGGTGCTCTGCAGATCGTGCCCCGCTCGCAGCACACCCAGCCTGTGACTCCCGGGAATGAACATGAGGGGGCCGTTGGCCGCGGTGACGGGGTCCAGGAAGACGGCTATGTTCATGGCACGAGCCTCCGGCATGTGATCGTCCCGCTTCCAGGTGCCGTAGTCCTGATGCCATTGCCAGACCTCTCCGTCGAAGGCGGCCTTGGCGTTCACCTTGTATTGGTGCATGTACACCGGTCCACCCAGGATCTGCATGACCGGCTCGATGAGCCGCGGATGGGCGCCCAGCAGGCGGAACGGTTCACTGTAAGTGTGGGCGGCGAAGGCCGTCCGGGCGGCGCCGCTGCTCTCCCGCCAGACCTCGGGTCGATCGAGCCCGTAAATCCGTTGCGCTTCCGCCTGCAACGGAGCCACTTCCTCCTCCTGGAACCGTCCAGGCAGAAAGAGGTATCCGTCGTTTCGGAAGGCGTCCAACTGCGCGGAAGCGAGTCTCATCTCGTTGGAATCTACCACAGTCCCCGGGGAACTGGCAGGGACCACGGAGGCCGGCTAAGTCGAGCCTTGTCAGGCGTCGGCGGTGTTTCGAACCGGACCGGAACCAGCCAAGGCTGACTGCAGGAGGACCCATCTCCAAACATCCCATCAGCGGAAACGTCCAAGGCATCCGGGCCTCGCAACGGCGGATGCTCGAACGTACCTATCGCCGCCGCGTTCCTCCGCAGCAAGCCGTGACCCCCGAACTGGCGCGGCATATGACGTCTGCATCGCACGACCTGGGCCGCGAAGTCGGCGTCCTGATCGGACGCGACGGAATCGTCCGAAACGTGATCGTCGGCAACGCCCGCGGACTCATGCTGCCGGACATCGGCCGTCTCCGGGGCGGGACCGGCCGCTTTCGTGGACTGCGGCTGCTGCACACGCGCCTCCGGGGATCGGCCCTCACCCACGATGACTTGAACGACCTGGTCCTGCTTCGCCTCGATCTGGTCGGCGTCATCGAGGTGTTGGAAGGGGGTTTGCCGGGAAGGCTGGAAGCAGCCTATCTCGATCCCGGATCCTTGGCCGGCAGCGGAAACGGCGACTCAACGGCCGAACCCTTCCTGCGAATCCGATCCCGTTCGGTGCATGACCTGGACCTGGACTTCCAGGCCACGATCCAGGCGCTGGAGCGGGAGTTCGCCCGCTTGGCCCGAAGGACCCGGGGACCGAAAGGCGCCGAACGGGTCATGGTCGTCGGCCTCCGGCCCGAGGACGCCCATTATGGCGAGACTCTGGAACTGGTCCGTTCCGCCGGGGCCACCATCGCCGGCCGGATGCGCCAGCGCCGGCCCAGGATCCATCCGCGCACCGTCCTGGGCAAAGGCAAGCTGGAAGAGCTGGTCCTGGAGAGCATGCGCTGCAACGCCACCGCAGCCGTCTTCGACATCGATCTGAAACCGGCGCAGGCCCGGGCGTTCGAAGACCTGACCGGCCTCAAGGCGGTGGACCGGACCCAGTTGATCCTGGACATCTTCGCCCAACGGGCCCGCAGCGCCGACGGCAAGCTTCAGGTCGAACTGGCTCAACTGAAGTACTCCCTGCCCCGTTTGACCGAGAAGGACGAGGGGTTGTCCCGTCTCACCGGCGGCATCGGGGGGCGAGGACCGGGCGAAACGGTCATGGAAATCGGCCGGCGCCGGATTCGAACGCGAATCCGGCGGCTGGAGAAGCGGGTCGAACACCTCTCGCGTCAGCGCGAGCTCCGGCGCAGGCGGCGGCGACGCCAGCGGCTTCCGGTGCTTTCCATCATCGGCTATACCAACGCCGGCAAGAGCACGCTCCTGAACGCCTTGACCAACAGCGTCGTAGAGGCCCGGGACAAGCTATTCATGACCCTCGACCCCACCAGCCGGCGGCTTCGTTTCCCCCGCGAGGGGGAAGTGCTCATCACCGACACGGTCGGATTCATCGCCGAGCTGCCCACGGACCTGATCTCCGCCTTCCGGGCGACACTGGAAGAGCTTTCGGACGCCCACCTCCTGCTGCACGTCATCGATGCCGCGGACCCGGAGTTGGACGAAAAGATCCGGGCGGTGGAGATGTTGCTGGTCGATCTGAGTCTGAATCGGATCCCGATGGTGAAGGTGCTCAACAAGATCGATCTGTTGCCTGCGGAACAGGTGAATGCCCTGTGCAGCCGGATCGACGGACTGGCGGTGAGCGCAACTCGACGCGAAGGGCTGGAGGAACTGGTGAAAGCCGCCGAAGACAGGTTGTCCCAACCCGAAGCCCCAAGGACGGAACCTATCTCGACAATGCCGATTTAGCCGGCAGAGACGACAGGGATTCGCGTCACTGGATCGGATTCTCGTACCAGACCACGTTCTGGCTGTGCCTGCCGGCCACGAGCAGGTCCAGGTCGCCATCCCCATCCAGATCCACGGCGCGAATGTCGTAGGACTCCTGATCGCGATCCAGGACATGGATCCGGAACCGCCCCGAACCGTCGTTTTCGTACCAGGCGGCCATCTTGGAGCCGAAGGCGCAGGTCGCCGCATCCATATCGCCGTCCTGATCCAGATCGGCCACGGTCAGAGCTTGAGGTTCCTGGATCTCGGGATGGATGTCATGGACCTTCCAATGGGGCGCTTCGAACCAGATCACACCGCGAGCATGCCCCCGGGAGGCCACGAAATCGATTTGGCCGTCTCCGTTGACGTCGGCCGGATGGATATTGGTGGCTCCGGGCTCGACGCCTCCCAACCGGTGCCGCTTCCAGACCGCTTCAGGATCTTTCGGAGCCTCCCACCAAGCGAACCAATTCCCCAGACCCGTCGTGTCGGAAGGGCCTCCCTTGGCGGCCGCGGCCGCGTCGGGACGGCCGTCTCCGTTGACGTCTCCGAATCCCAGATAGTGACTGAGCCCCGGTGCATCCCGGTGGGCGAAGATGAAACGATGCCAGGAATCGGCCTGCTTCGGTTTTTCCGGAATCCGGTACCAGACCAGGGAATCGGGGAACGGACCCACGGGCTGGGCGCTGGTGGCCAATAGATCCAAGCGCCCGTCCCCGTCCACGTCACCGGTCAACAGCCCATGAATGCCGTTGACCTGATCGTCGACGAGCCGCTCCTTCCAGGTGTCGGTCTCGGGGTCTTCAGGCTGTTCCAACCAAGTGATCAGACCCGGCTTGTAGCGAGCTCCGATCCAGTCCAGGTCACCGTCGCCGTCCACGTCCATGACCTCGCTGTGGATGAAGTCCCGTTCGTCCTCGGGCCCCAGAAGGATCTCCTTCCATTCGGGAGCCACCAGCAGGCGGGTCCGGCCGGCGCTGTTGGCGATGACGTCGGGCAGCCCGTCTCCCGTGAAGTCGCCGCCCACGGCGGTGAGGGTGCCGGCACCGGAGTAGACTTCATGTTTGCGCCATTTCCCCTTTCCACCGCCGGCGGCCGAAGCCGAATCCAAAAACAGAAAAAGAGCCATTATCGCGGCCACCGCAGTTGGGAAACGGAAGCAACGGAGTCTCGACGTCTCCCTCGAAAAAGCATGGTCTCGTTGAATCGACTGCATCATTCCTCCTGCGAAAACCGGAACCGCCGAACGCTTGGACCGGAAGGATTCGCCTGCCCCGTGAGCTGACGGCATCTCCGGGCAGACGTGAGTCTAGTCGGAAGCCCGAGAGGGGATCAAGATCTGCGACCCGAGTCGCCGGGACCAGACGGTATACTCTCTGGCCATGCGCTGGGGCATGGCCTGGGCTTTGATCCTGCTCTCACTGTGCCCGGCTCTATGGGCCTTGGAGGGAAGACTTCTCTTCCCCGACGGAACCCCCGTGGCAGGGGCCCAGGTCACGATCCTGGAACATCCCGGCCAAAGCCGAACCGACGGGGAGGGGCGATTCATCTGGTCTCCCGACCCTTCCGTACCCTTTGAAATTCGAGTCGAACTCCCGGGCGGACACGACACCCTGCACATCGTCGTGAGGGAGGCGGTTTCGGAAGGGCCTGTCGAGATGGTGGTCCGGCCGCTCTTCCGAGAGGCCCTGACGGTGACGGCCGGCAGCCCGACACACACCGGGACCACGCCGGCCAACGCCCTGGACCTGGTGACTCGGGAGGAGTTGGCTCAGAGCCGGCCCGCCCGGCTGATCGAAGCGATCGAAGGAATCCCGGGCGTGGGCCGGATCTCGGCGGGTCACGCCAGCGTGCCCTCCATTCGGGGCCTGGCGCGGGGCCGGACGTTGATTCTCCTGGACGGCGCCAGGGTCATCTCGGAAAGAAGAGCCGGACCCAGCGCGTCGTACCTGGACCCCTTCTTTCTGGACCGGGTGGAAGTGGTTCGGGGGCCCGGTTCCGTCGCCTACGGGTCCGACGCCTTCGGCGGCGTCATTCACGCCCTGACCCGGAGACCGGACCCGGAATCGGGTTACGGAGCTCGATTCACGGGCAGTCTCGGTTACGGCATGCCCGAGCAGAGCGCGGGTCTGGAGGTGAGCCGAAGTCTGAAATCGGGGTCCGTCTTCTTTCTGGGAAGCCTCAGGAACTATGGCGACTATCGGAGTTCCGGAGTCACCGTGGACAATTCGGCCGCCCGCAATCGTTCGTTCCTGGCGGGCACCCAACTCCAAGTCGCAGGAGGAGAACTCTCCTTCGGATGGCAGACGGATCGGGGCCACGATCTGGGCCGGCCCGCCTTGCGCTCGCCCCACATTCGAACCTTCTACCCGGAAGAAGATTCCGACCGTATGAACGTCGCCTTCGAGTCGAAGCCCATCGGCGGGTTCGAACAGATCCGGGTTGAAGGGTCGATGGGCCGATATGCCCTGATCACGGACAGGGAGCGCTTCCCTTCACCGAACCAGGACCGCCAATTACAGCGGTCCCGGGTCTCCGCCCGTCACTTCGATTTCCGCGTGCACGCCGCCTCCCCCCTGAAGTGGACCCGGCTGGAGATGGGATTCGACGTCAATGGCCGCTTCGGAGTCCATTCCGAGAATACGACCCGCAGCTACGATGCCGGGAATCGCCCCACCGCCATCCACGCCTCCGCTTCCATCGAGGATGCGAGCCGCATCAACCTGGCTCCCTTTCTCTCCGCGGAGGTGATGGTCAACTCCTTTCTGTCCCTTTGGGCAGGCGGCCGCTGGGATCAGGTCTCCAGCGCAAGCCGCGGGTCTCTGGGAGAATTCAACCGGATCGGGCGGGCGCTCTCCGGCTATCTTGCGATCGTCACGCGTCCCCTGCCCCCACTCCAACTCACGGCGCAGCTCTCCCGGGGCTTCCGGGAACCCACCCTGTCGGACCGCTATTTCCAGGGAATCAGCGGACGCGGACTGGTTCACGGAAACCCCAACCTGGCGCCCGAAACCAGCCGGCAGTGGGACGTTTCGGCCCGGTGGTCCGGAAACGACTGGCGCTGGGACCTCTTCCTTTACCGGTACGAGATCCGCCGATTGGTGGAACGCTTTGAAGCCGAGCCTCGACGGTTCTTCTTCCGCAACCGCGGTTCGGCCGTCTTGAGTGGTGTGGAAATGGAGCTGCACCGCCATATCGGAGAAGGGCTGTCCGTGGGGCTGGGGGGACACGTTGCCAGGGGCCGGACCCAAGAAGACGGGAATCCGCTGGACGACGTCCCCGCCCCAGCGCTCACGCTGATCGTCGGTAAAACTCTGGGTTCGCGAAGCCATCTCCGGCTCCACGGGCGTACCTTTGCACGGGACTCGAGAGCCGGTCCCACGGAGGCACCCACTCCGGGCTTCGGCATCTTGGATCTTTCCTGGAGTTGGCTGTTGGATTCACGGACCCAGCTCCGGTTCCTGGTCAGGAATCTCACCGACAAGGACTACCCGGCCAGCCCCGACCGCTGGTCTGTGGCGGCCCCGGGCCGCAGCGTTCTTCTGACCCTGATGTACAATCTAAATAATCCTTAAAGAGGAACCCCAATGGCTGTCGATTCCATGCATCTTCGCGAAATGGCGCTCGAGGACCGGTCGGAAGTGGCCGAGCTCATCTACGCCTCCATCAACGCCTGGTACGGCCTTCGAGGCCTGGGCCAGCCCTTTAAAGGGTCGCCCAAGGTCACGGAGATCTTCCACGAGGTCTATTCGGCGACCGGTTCCAGCCGCTGCGTCGTGGCGGAAAACACCCGCACCGGGCGCCTCATGGGCTCTTGCTTTTACCACCCCCGAAAGACCCATGTGGGACTCGGCATCATGACCGTCCATCCCAACTACTTCGGTTTCGGCGCCGGCACCCGGCTCCTGGAGTACATCTGCAGCTTTACCGACGAGAACGGGTACCAGGCCCTGCGCCTGACCCAGAGCGCCCTCAACCTGGACTCCTTCTCGCTCTACAACCGGTACGGCTTCGTCCCTCGCCAGGCCTACCAGGACATGATCCTCCAGGTGCCCGAATCGGGCTTGGATCATGAGGTGCCTGGACTCGACCGGATCCGGGACGCCACTCTGGAAGACGTTCCGGCCATGGCGGCCCTGGAAATGGAGGTGAGCGGCGTGTGCCGGGAGGAGGACTACCGCCTCTGCATCCGGAACGATCTGGGATTCTGGTCGGTCTCGGTCTACGAAGGGTCCGGTGGAAATATCGAAGGATTTCTGGCTTCGTCCTCACACCCGGCTTTCAATATGCTCGGGCCAGGCGTCATCCGGACGGAGCAGCAAGCGGCGGCCCTGATCCACACGGAACTGGACCGGCACCGCGGACGTACGCCGGTCTTCTTGGTACCGGTGGACCGGTACGGGCTGGTCCGGCAGATGTACGACTGGGGAGCCCGCAATTGCGAGCTTCACTTCTGCCAGGTACGGGGCCGCTTCCAGCCCTACCAAGGCATCAACATGCCGACGTTTGTGCTGGAAACCGCCTGACTCCGTGATTGTCCGGGGAGAGCTTCAGCTCTGGATCGGGCCCCTTCCCGCACCCTGTCGGGCGAACCGATTGCCGGTCCCATTGAGGCGCGGAACCCTTGTGGCGGACGGTGAATCGTCATCCCTGTTAAGCTTTCGGTCGCGAGCACGCACTGCAGGCGATGACCCTGCGCCGCCCTCACGTCGGTATGACCCATGGAAGGCAAACTGACCGTCGTCATTCCCGTCTACAACGAACGCGGCATGGTGGAGGAGGTACTGAAGCGGGTCGCCGAGGCACCTCTGAGAAAAGAGGTCATCGTCGTGGACGACGGTTCCGATGACGGGTCCCGCGAGATCCTGGAACGCCTCTCGGAAAATGCCACCCTTCCGGATGAACTCCGTATCCTCTTCCACGAACGGAATCTGGGCAAGGGAGCCGCGGTTCGGACCGGGATCGCTCAAGCCACCGGAGATTGGATCCTGATTCAAGACGCCGATCTGGAATATGATCCCCGTGACTATCCGCAGCTTCTGGCACCGCTCCTGGACGGCCGCGCCGACGTAGTCTACGGCAGCCGCTTCCTGGGTGGCGCCGGTCAGACCCGCTATTTCCAGCACTATCTGGCGAATCGATTCCTGACGTTCGTGACCAACCTGTTGACCAACCTGAAGCTGACGGACATGGAAACCGGCTACAAGGTCTTCCGCCGGCAGGTCTTGGACGGCATCCGGCTCCGGTCGAACGGCTTCGAGTTCGAACCCGAGATCACGGCCAAAGTGGCTCGCAACGGTTACCGGATCTACGAGGTTCCCATCTCATACAACAGCCGCTCCTACCGGGAGGGGAAGAAAATCACCTGGGTCGATGGACTCAAGGCGTTGTGGGCCCTGTTTCGCTACCGGTTTTTCTCGTAGGGGAGAAGGGATTTGCAGTCCCCCGTCTTCGAGAGGCTACTCCGGAGTGGAGACCAGAGTGGGAACTCCGTTCCCCCTAGTCCCTTATCGGCGACTGGAAGTCGCCGCTCCAGTCGCCGCTCCGCTACTTGCGGCGGGTCCAAGTTTCGAAGTTCCAGAGTTCCGAGTCCCAGGCATTCATCCAGACGCCCTCGATGGCATTGGAATGGGCCGAAACATTCCCGCGGTGAATCAGTGGGATGATGGAGTAGCTCCGGATCAGCAGGTCGTTGAGCTCGACCGTGAGCTCGTCGCGCCGATCCTTGCCGACCGTGCTCTGGAGTTCGGCAAAGAGCCGATCATACTCGTCCGATTGGAAGCGCGGGACGTTCGAGCCACGGAACGAGTTGGACGATCCGGCGATCTGAGAGGTGACCCACGAACCCAGATAGCCCTCCGGGTCCGGGGCGGTCGCCCCATTGGCGTACATCTGGACATCGGAATAAAACCGGTTCAGGGTATCCGGGTTGTCCGCGGCACCGCCGAAATACACCGATGGATTGATGGCCTTCAACTCGGTCTCGACGCCGATTTCCGCCCACCAGCCCTTGATCTGCTCCTGGGTCGTTTGCCGTACGGAGTTCGTCGAGGTCTGATACAGGATCTTCAGTGGCACCCCTTCCCGTTCCCGCACTCCGTCGCCGTCCGAATCCACGATCCCCGCGTCGTCGAGAATCTGGTTCGCGAGGGCGATGTTCTGAACCAGGCATTCGTCGTTGTTGGTCGAGGTCTGGGCCAGCGACCCGATCCAGACGTTGCAGGTCAACAGGCCGGCCTCGCCATAACCGACCCGGACCAAGGCGTCGCGGTCGATGGCGAGGGAGAGAGCCCGGCCCACGACCGGATCGGTCAGGAACGGGTGGGGGTTCGTCCCGTCTGCGTACTCGGAACGAAGCTCCCCCAGGCTGGGGTCCGGGTTCGTCTGGTTGAGCACGATGCGCTCGACCGTCGTAGCGAAGGCCGAGACAATGCTTCCGCGCCCGCCCTCGGCCAGGGAAGCGAGGACGTCAGGCTCGACCTGGAGATTCCAGGCATAGTCGGCTTCGCTGAGTTTCAGAACGGATCTCGCCGCCGCGGCTGCGCTGCCGCCCCCCTGCAGTATCACCTCGCCGAAATGGGGGACACCGTAGTCGACACCGCGGTAGAGCGGATTGAATTCGTAGCGGACGGAGTCGCCGGTTCCGAAATCAGCCACGGCGTACGGACCCGTGCCGATGGGCCGCTCGTTGGAATCCGTACAATCGCCCGCCGCCGCGCCCAGGCAGTCCGCGAACTGAGAGGCCTGGAGGATCGGACTGAAGTAGGACACGAACGGGGCATACGGGAACGACGTCGGTCCGTCGAACGTGATGGTGACGGTCCGGTCGTCGACGGCATCCACGGAGGACACGTTCGCAAAGTTCTTCGTCTGCAAGCAGCCGGCGTCCGGAGCCGTGCAGAATTTCCATGTGAACACGACGTCGCCGGCCGTGAGGGGCGTGCCGTCGGACCAGACGACATCCCTCCGAAGGGTCCACGTGATCCGGGACCGATCGGCGGAGATGCCTTGGTTCGCGAGCGTCGGGATCCGCGTCGCCAGGACCGGGACCAATTCGCCGTTGGGATTGTACTCGGCCAGCGGCTCGATGACCAGCGAGGCCGCCTCGGCATCCTTGTTACCACCGTAGGAACGGTACGGATTCAAATTGGTCGGCGCCTGCCAAAATCGGAGAGTCGCAGTTCCACCCTGGCCTGCAAGATCCAGGTAGTAACCCGCGCCGATCAGAATCGGAAATCCATAAGTGACCACCCTCTTGACGAACACGACCTTCCGCCGCTTCGTCTGAGTGGCGGGATTGAGGGACTTGTAGTAGAGGAAGGTCTCGCCGAAAGCCTTCGCCACACTGAGATCGTCGCGGTCGCTAAGCGACGTCAACTCGGATTCGGGGAGATCCGTCTCTTCCAGTGATGAATCCCCGCTGAACAGAGTGCTGCCGTGCCTGTCCAGCCCGAAGACGTAGATCGATTTGTGCGTCCACCGCGGGTCGGCGGACAGCGAGATGGCGGCAAAGTACCCATTCGCTTCCAGCTCCAGCGCGGCGCAACGGACGAAATTCTGTAGCCTGTCAGCGGAAGGACCGGAGGCAAGCTCCATGGCGTTGACTTCCTCCGGACTGCACGTGATCGGGAGGTCCGGACGGTAGATCCCCGCGCCGATGGCGGCTGGAGTCCCGTCCCAATCAAGCCCCTTGAAATAGGCCATCTTCGGCTCGTCCCGGTCCGTCGCCGGGTTCCGGGTCGAATAGTAGAGCCAACCGCCGCCGTAGCCATTTGCGATCCGATGCAGTTCTGTTGAGTAGGCGTTTCCGAAGATGTCCACCAACGGTCCCCGCGCTGTTCCTTCCTCTGACGGATTGGGGGGCAGGACCAGAACCCGAGACATCTCCGGACCGACCGTGACGTCGACGACAACGACATAGATTGCGCCGCTTCTCCAACGAGCATCCTCATGGAAGGCTCGCTGAGCCTCTTCGAAGCCCACTTCCTGGACAAATTCGTAGGCACACTGCACGAATGCCTGAACGTCCTCCGGGGTCCGGATGGCGCTGGCCACAACCGACTTGTCGGAACAGGTCAGATTCTCAGCCGCGACGAAGCCCGGGCCGGCGACCAACAGGATCAAGGGAAGGAATAAAGGTAGGATCGTTCGTCTCACCATTTGACGGACAGATTACCATGCGCGGATGTGTTATCAACACTACCGTACCTGGACTTCCCCCATTTTTTTCGAAGTCATGAGAACAAGGGAAGCAGATTTAGACCGAAGTTCCAGACTCAGAGACAAGATAACTCCCTGATTATAAAGGGATAACCGACGAATCGGACTAGTTGTCCACTGGGAACACCCTGACCAACTCCAGCGCCCGGTGCTGCAGCGGTGTCGGTTCCGTCAGTCGTTGCAACTTTGGACCGTCCGGGTCCGAGGCCGTTCGGCACTGGTGACGGGCACGCGTCCCCATCTCAGCCATCAGTGTCTTGAAGCTCTGGATCGGCAGTCCGTCCTCGGTTTCCCGCTTCGCCTTCTTGCGTTTTGCCGATGCCGACGGCTGGGCTTTCAGCACCGGATCCCGTCGAGCGCGATGCGCCTCCAGGTCCTCGTCATCAAACAGCAACGGGGCCAAGGCTCGGCGCAGATGCCACTCGACGTAGTAGGACAGCACGCACAGGAACAGGTGTGATCGCACCCGGGTCTCCGCCCGGTGGCGGATGGGACGGATCTGCAAGTTCACGGTCTTCAAAGAGCGGAACGCCCGCTCCACGTTCGCCAGGTTCTTGTAGCTGCGCACCACGTCGGCCGTCGACAGCCGCTTTTGTGGCTCACTGGTGCGCAGGATGTAGAATCCGTCCAGTTGCGCCTCGCGGACGATAGCCTCAGTGCGCCGAGCGTACTCGAAACGCCCGTCCTCGATCACCATTTCGAAGTGCTTGGCCACCTTGTACCGGTTCTTGACCCGACCCACCTTCTCGGCAATCTGGGGCGCCAACAAGGGCGTCTTGGTGCGCCGGGCCACCTCCCGGGCGATCTTGGCCAACTTTTCCTCCGTCGCCGCCAACAGGCGCTCCCGTTTGCGGCGCCGATACTCCCCCAGCATCGGGTTGTGACAAACGACGAGCCGTTCGCCCGGATAGGCCTCGGTCCGGATCTCCGCCAAGTGACGCTCATCAAAGAGCGAGAGTTGAACTGCTTTCGTTTCCACCAGTTCGCGGATGGCCGTATGGCGCAGGGCCGAGATCCAACCCAGTCCGGGATGGCGCTTCAGATGCTTGACCTGGGTCTCGGTCAGTAGCCCTCGGTCCCCGACCAGCACCACCCGCTTCAACCCGAACCGCTGGCGCAACGTCTCCACTTGATCCGGCACCGTGGTCGGATCCCCCGTGTTGCCGGGATAGGCCTGGACGGCCACCGGCCGTCCCGCCCGATCCGCCATCACCCCGTAGACGATGATGGGCTGGCCGCGCTTGCCGTCCCGGCTGTGGCCGAACCGGGCCAAGGAACAGGTGTGCCCTTCATAGTAGCTGCTGGAGACGTCGTAAAGGACGTGATCCCCTTCGGACAGATGTCGCCGGGCCAGCTTCTTCTCGATCCGGTCCTGACGTTGGAGCAACCAGTCCATGGCCCCGTACAGGTCGTTCTCGTCGGCGTCTTGCAGGGAGAGCTCGGAGGCCAGGGTGGTCGTGTGCCAGAGCCGGGTGGTGGCGAGCTTGGAGGCGGGATGCAGCAAGCGCTGGATGATCAGGGCCAGGACCAGATCGCGCTGGCGCGAGGGCTTGGAATCGATAAGAGCGGGGAGCTTCAGGCGGCGCATGGCTTGCAGCACCATCTCGACATGACCATGGGGGAGGGAGCGTTCGATGACGAAGAGCTCATCGGGATGAACGACAGGGACGTTCTTGAGGACGAGACGAAGTCGTTCGATCTTGTCGTGGGGCCAGTTGGTGAGGTTGGCGATGGTGCGTTTGCGGACACGTTTCCCTTCGCGCCAGCCTTCGCGCAGGAGGATGGCAGGGCGGGAGTTGCGGTTGGGGACAGTGTCGATGTACATGGCAACTAGTATAGATCATATAGTTCTCAAATACAACATGATAGACACTCTATTACATGGGAACACAAATAAACCCAGTCAACACCAGTTCCGTAAGCAAATCAACCACTTAGCTCGATTTTAGGGGGAAATAGGGCTGGAACTTCCGTTTAGACAAGGATTGGCTCGTGGCGGTCCAATTCCCGTGTTCCGGCCGAACAAGAGCTGCTTGATCCCATCCGCAATCGCGTAGAAGCGGAACTCGGGAACGCCGTAGATACGCTTGGCGGCCCGTTCGATGTGCTGCACCAGGATCACCAGCTTGGCCCGTTTGCCCAGGTACACACTGGCGAAGTAGGCCGTCACCAGAACCAACATCACCAGATTGCGCAGCCGCTCGTACTTCAGCAGCCGGATGTCTTCCAGTTGATAACTCTGCTTGATGAAGCGGATCGTCTCTTCCACCCGCCAGCGACTCAGGTAACTTTCCACCACCCGCCACTGGCTCTTTCGCGACCGAGTCACCTTTCGGTTCGTGAGCAGGATCAGCGGGTTCGGCCCCAGTCCATCCACCACCACCAGGTACAGAGCCTCCGTGCGTCCCGGCCAACGCACCTTCCGAAACCCGAACTCCAAGCGGTAGACCTTCTCCCCCGAACTCGTCTCCTTGACCACCACCTCCCGGTGTTGACGACGGCACCCGTCCGCCCACTCTTGGACGCTCTTGCGCTGGCGACCGGAGATCAGATGCCGGTCCCCGCGTTGCCGCACTACGAAGCGAAGTCCCTGATTCAAGAGGACTTTCAGGATCTTCTGCCGGTCTCCTCCCGCATCGATCACCCAGACCCCGCGGCCCTGCGTCGCCTTCGAGACCCGCCCGATGGCCTTCAGAATCTCGTCGTTTTCACTCACGAATCCCGGCGCCTCCTGCGAATACAGCTCCTGATCCAGGGGCGTCACCTCCGCGCTGCCCCGCTCCAGACCCACCACCTGGCAACACCAGTACCCGTTTCCCAGTTTCTTGGTCGAACCGTCCCGGACCCGGGCCAGATATTCCATCTTGCGCGCATAGGGTTTGATCACATCCGTCAGATCCACGACCAACAGTGTCTCCGCTCCCACCCGAGGCGCCGCCAGGGCCAGCAGATTCTCCCGCACCCGCTTCCTCAGTCCCGGGCGATTCAATTGCCGACTCAATCGCGCCATCACCTTCTTGAGCCGGATCTTCTCCTCCAACGCTCGCGCGATCTCACTCAGTCGCACCGATCCCCGAGACTGCACCCCGTAGATCACCTCCCGCACCAGGCGGGCGGCCGTCTTGGGCAGTCCTATCGAGACTTCCCCCGAAAATCGTCGGATCTGCACTCGAATCTGGGCGGCTACTTTGGCACTATGCATTTGGGTCCCTCCCCTGTAACTGGTTCTTGGAATTGGGCTTCCACTGAATCAGTCTACCGGTCCGGGACCCACATTCTTTCGTGGCGAAAGTTCCCCCATTTTTCGAAAATTCAACCGATTCCACTTGTCGAATCTTCTTATTCTCCAATTATCAATGACTTACGACGATTCCCCCTCAATTATTGGGGGAACTCCTGTACCGTACCCGGGGCAATCTACCACTCACGCAGCCACCTGTTGACGGAAACCGCCGCCGACGCCACGAGTACGAAAGGAGCCTGAATCGTGAATCTGGAGAGAATCCTGCTGCATCTGAAACTGGATGGTTTCTGCGTGGTGGAAGGGGTCATTCCTCCGGAGGATGTCCGGACCATTCGACATGAGGTCGAGGCCGTCATGGCGGCGCAGGGATCGGCCGACACCTACGAAGGTGTGAGCAGCGCCTTCGAAGTGCTGGACTCGATGCCCGCATTTCTGCCCTACCTGGCCAACGAGCAGGTCATGGCCGTGGCCCGCGCGTGGTTCGGCGACCACGTGCGGATCTCCTATACCGGCAGCATGATCACCGAACCGGAAAACGAACGGGGCCGCTGGCACGCGGACTGGCCCTACAACCAGGAGAAAGCCGCCCATGTGCGCGCTCCCTACCCCGACTACCCGTTCCAGCTCTCCTCCATCTGGATGATTTCGGACTTCACCGACGAAAACGGCGGCACCTGGATCGTCCCCGGCAGCCATCGGACGTCCGACAACCCCACCGGCGACATCGGCGTTCCCCTGTTCGAGCCCTACCCCACCGAGAGACATGCCACCGGACCGGCCGGCAGCGTACTTCTTTTCGACAGCCGGCTCTGGCATGCCACGGCAAGCAATGAGAGCGATGGACGCCGCATCAGCATGATCGTGCGTTACATTCCGTGGTGGTTGGATACCCGGGTCCTGATGCCGGGAACCCGGGCGCGCCGGGCCATGGTGGACGAGCCCGGCTTGCCGGAAAACGAGATCCCCCCGGTGAAGCCGGACGTGTACGACCGCCTCCCGGAAACGGTGAAGCCACTTTATCGCCATTGGGTCAGGAGTTCCTGAAGCTTTCCTCGAAACTTTCTAATCTGAGAACGAGTCCTACCGGCCATGAACATGTATCGACCGGCGGATACCCCGCAAGCCTTTCGGGAACAGTGGAACGGCTGGCTCAATTTTCCCCTGGCCGGCTCCCTGATTCCCTTCTCCTACCAGTTCCCTCCCCTGGACCGCCTGGTGGACGCCGTCCGCCGGGACGAGGAGGCGCGGATCCTCAGCGGGCGACGGGGCAATCGGATGGACGAAACCGATATCTCAGGGCAATTCCGGTCCCTCCCCATCGAGGAGGCTCTGGACTCCCCATTTCAGATGTCCCACTTCGACCTCTCCCGGTTCCAGGGACCGGGCGGGATCCTGGAGGGATTGGAAGAGCAGGTGATGATTCCCTGGAAGCGTTTCCTCCGTTCGGCCGGTTTCACCTGGCGGCGCTGTTTCCCCATCCTCTTCTTTTCCGGTCCCGGCTGCGCCACCAACTACCACATGGACCTCTCCCACGTCCTGGCGTGGCAGATCTACGGAACCAAACACTTCCATGGCCTGACGGACCCCAACCGCTGGGCCCCCCTGGACGAGGTCGTCCAGGAAACCCGCCGGGAGGAACTGTCCAAGCCGTGCGGTCTCCAGCCTCGTGATGTCCTCACCTTCGTCATGAAACCGGGAGACTGCCTCTGGAACCAACTCCTGACTCCCCATTGGGTGGAAGCGAGTTCGGAGACGGCCGTGAGCCTGAACCTTTCCCACGGTGGTCTTCGTCACCAGGGCCGTCTTGCGCCGCAGGAACAAGCCCTGGAAAAGTGGTGGAAGACCCACCCCGGCGAAGTCTGGCTGGGACCGCCGCATCTGCCGGAGTAGTAGGGGGACTCTTAGTCCCCCCCTTATTCCTTCGCCCCTTTGTTGCTCGGGAGTCCGGCGGTCAGGAAACCGCCGCTCCGTTTGAACGACAATCCCGATAGAATGGCCCTCATGTTCGACGGATTCACCGGCGCCCGGATTGACAACGAAGACACTTCCATCCACCTCGTCCACGGCGGCCAGGGACCTCCGCTCCTCCTCCTTCACGGATACCCCCAGACCCACGTCATGTGGCACAAGGTCGCTCCGCTGCTGGCGCCGCACTTCACCGTGGTCGCACCCGACCTGCGAGGCTACGGTGACAGCGGTAAACCTCCCGCCCCCCCGGGCGACCTGAGCATCTACTGCAAACGGACCACGGCCAATGACCAGGTCCAAGTCATGGCCGAACTCGGCTTCGATTCTTTCCACGTGGTGGGCCATGATCGCGGCGCCCGCGTCGGACACCGGATGGCTCTTGACCATCCGGACCGTGTCAGAACCCTGACCTCCCTGGATGTCGTCCCCTCCCAGGCAGCCTTCGACAAGATGGACAAGGACCTTTCTTTCGCTTGGTTTCACTGGCATTTAATGCGGCAACCCGAACCTTTTCCTGAAACTATTATCGGGAACAGCGCCAAGTTCTACCTGGACTTCCTGCTGGAGCGATGGTGCGGCATCGAAGGCTCCATCACCCGAGAGGCCTATGACGAATACCTGAGGTGCTTCTCCGACCCCGAGACGATTCGCGCCACCTGCCTGGACTACCGGGGAATCGCGTTGGATCTGGCCCACGACGAGGAGGACCGGGGACGGCGGCTGACTTGTCCGGTGCTGGCGTTGTGGGGGAGCGACACCGCCAAGCGTCCCGGATGGCAGACCGGGGCCAGTCTGGATATGCTCACCGTGTGGCGGGAGAGAGCCGAGGACGTCCGGGGCCGCGCCTTTCCTTGTGGGCACTTCCTGCCCGAGGAGCTGCCCCGGGAGACGGCCAATGAAATCATGAGATTTCTGGATGTCCACCCGCCCTCCTGCCCATCGCCCCGAGCCATGGAATAAAGGAGAAGACCTGATGAAAAGACGTCCCTGCCCGTTGATCGTCCTCACCGCTCTCGTGATCGGGATCGGCGCCTGCCAGCCGGCTCCCGATCCGGAGATGCCATCCGACGCACCCAAGGTC
Organism: Acidobacteriota bacterium; assembly: GCA_965231825.1. Taxonomy (GTDB): domain Bacteria; phylum Acidobacteriota; class UBA6911; order RPQK01; family JAJDTT01; genus JAJDTT01. The sequence continues at coordinate 3,931,909 of OZ246889.1, forward strand.
CGCTTGGAAGTGGGCGACCCGGTGACCGTGCCGACTGAAGAGCACCCGGGCATTTCCACCGGTCCCCGCCTCGTGACCCTCCCGGACGGAAGAGTCCTGATGGGACGCGGAGAGGTGTCCCTGACCACCAGCGACTCGGGGGCAACATGGGACGTCGGCCCGGCCATTGCCAGACCCCACCTGCTCCCTCTCCGGGACGGGAGCTATTTCTTTCTCAAGGGGCGGGGCTTCGCAACCGACGAACCGGGTCTTTTCTCCCTGGAGGTGGCGCGCGTCCAGGCCTTGGACGAGAATGCGACCGACGAACGGATCTCCTGGTCTCCCGCCACGGCGCGCGTGGACCGGTGGGCCCCGCTGACGGCCGACAACGAGACCGAAGTCGACTACTTGGGCATCGGGGGGCCCTTTCTGGAGCTCGAGGACGGGACCCTGTTGGCCGCCTGCTACGGAAATTTCAAGGGAGACACGGTGCCCATGGAGGGATTTCTCGCCACCAGCGGCCAGAAGTGGTTCAAGTACCGAACCTATCTTCTGTCTTCCAGCGACGGCGGCACCACCTGGGAGTATCTCTCCACGATCGCTTACGACGGCGACACCGGGCAGGAGAGCTTCTGCGAACCGGCCATGGTGGACCTGGGCGGCGGGGAGTTGCTGGCCGTGATGCGGACCGGACGCTTCGCACCCATGTTCCAGGCCCGTTCCCTGGACGGAGGCAAGACCTGGCAGAAGCCGGAGTCGATGCACATCCTGGGTTTGGCGCCCCAGATGGTCCTGCTGGAGAATGGCGCTCTTGTGTGCAGCTTCGGCTGGAGACGGCTCAAGATCGGCTACGGCCATGGACTCAACGACCAAGGTGGGCCCTACCCGGCCGCGGTCCGCGACTACCAGGCACGTTACCGCCAGGACGTCGGAATCGAGGACCCGTCCGAGGCCGCCGGCGACTACGTGATGGTCAGCCTGGACAAGGGAAAAACCTGGTCCGAACCGCGCAAATTCGCCGAGCCCCTCACTTCCGGATACACCCTTCTCGCTGCCACCGGGCCCGACACCATCCTGGTGATCTCAGCAAGGCTCACCCTCCCCGGCCAGTCGCAGGATCGCCACCTGGAGATCTGGGAGCGCGAATGGCCCGAGTGGTCCGACAAGTCCGTCGTCGTCCGCGTAGCCCGAAAAATCCGAGTCGTGCTGTAGGAGGGAGTAGGAGGGGGGACATTCCTGTCCCCCATTCTTTTTCTTCTTTCCCTATTGCGGGGGTTGGACAACCCCCACACCCATCAGGCGTGAACCGGTTCGATTCCCCGGACGGCCCTGATCTCCGCCTCCTCCCATTCCGGAAGCTGTCGCGCATACTCGTGCGCCTGAGCGACGAAATCCACCCCGGCCAATCGCATCCACGCCTCGGTGAGACGCCGAAACACTGGACCCGGCCGCCCATTCCCCACCGTCTGCCCTTCGAAACTGGCGGCGTGGACCAGCGAATAAGTGGTCGCCGTGCAGAAGATCTCGTCGGCCTGCAAGGCCTCGTACCGGCCCAGATTCGCCTCCTGCACCGGAATCCCCAACTCCTTCGCCAGATCGATGATGGTGCCGCGGGAGACCCCCAACAGGATGTTCCGTCCCTCCGGAGTCTGAAGCACGCCGTTCCGAACCAGGAAAATGTTCCATCCGGGTCCTTCGGCCAGGAAACCGTCCGGGTCCATGAGGACGGGCCACTTGTTCTCACCCATCCGAGCGCCCTGCAGCACCGCCAACTGATAGTGCAGTCGGCTGCGCGTCTTGGCCTTGGCATCCACGAGATGCGCCGGCAGCGCCTGCTGGGACGCGATCACCACATCCACCCCCCGCTCATAGTTGGGCGCGAAATGACCCATGTGGGTGACCAGGGGCCAGCAGTTGATGGAGACGGTGGGCTGCACGCCCTTGGGGAATGCGCTCCGGTAGAGAGACAGCGGACCTCGGGACACATCATGCATGATCTGCCAGTCCATATCGGGCGGCTCGGTGGGGAAATTCCGTTCCAGAGTCTCCAAAGTCAGATCGAACATCTCCCGTGCCGTCATGCCGGGATCGATCTCCAGCAGACGGAGCGACGCATAGAGACGATCCAGGTGATGTTCCAGGCGAAAAGGCTTCCCCCCGAACGTCCGGGCCACCTCGAAGGCCATGTCTCCAAACATGAGGGACGAGTCGAATATGGAGACCCGGGCCTCAGATTCCGGTACGAACTCACCGTTGAAATAGACGATTCTTCCTGACATCAGCACTCCTCCAAGCGACCGATTGTACTCGTTTGGCTCGTCTTTCTCACGCCGGGCACGTCTACGGTGTCCTTCGGACGGCGTTCGATCCGTGAGTCGACCATCATCGTGTTGGCAAGAAGCGTCGCTACCGGGGCATCCCCTGAATATAGGTGCTCACGCCCTGGGTAAACTCGTCCTCGACCTGATCGGTGAAGGGCGTGACGCGTCCGGGCTCGTAGCCCCCTTCCGAGAAAGCCTGCCGGGTGGGCAGATATCCCAGAAAACCATTCGTGTAGCCGGCAAAAAACGTGTAGGGAAAGGGGGAATGGTTGCGCACGTTGATGGCGATCTCGCAGAAGAGCTCGACCGGCGCCGTCCAGATGACGAGATCCTGGTTGATTTTCAGGAAGCGAACCGGAATGCGAACCAGGCTCATTCCCGTGTCTGTCACTCGAAGATAGTGTGACAGTTCCTCGACCCAGCCAAAGCCTTTCTTCCGGGGACTCTCGATGACTGTTTCACCGGTCCACAAAACGACCTTCGCAGTGCCGCTCTTCAGTGAGCGGTTCGCCTGCAGGATTCGATCCCCCAGCAACACGTTGAACTGGGTGATGTGACCTCTCTTGAAATTCGGACGAGTGCTGTAGATGGGGGCGATATTCCCGGCTGCACCGTTGACGTACAGCATCGGGGCCCCCAACTTTTCCTCCACGTACTCGGCAACGATCCCCTGAGCATCTCCGCTGATCAGGAGGTTTTCGGACCCGAGAACGGTCCCGTGCATGGCATATATGGCAATCAAACCCAACGGCGACCCGTCCAAGCGGTCCAGGCGAATCAGCCCGATCTGACGGTCCACCGGTCCGTCCGGTTTCATTCCCAGGGAGGCGTTTCCATCAACATCGATGGCGCGCCGGTTGATGTTCGCCATCGAAAAACCGGTCGTCACTCCCAGACGCGCCGGTTCCAATTTTAACCGAGCTTCCCGAATGCCCGCGACAAGTCGAGTTTTCACCATCTCGGAGTATTCAGGATTGGGCTCGTGCAAGTACCTGTTGGGCAGCATGATCCCGACGAGACCCGGCGGTCCCACCTCGGGAGCCGAGTGGGTGTGCGTCAGGGTCCACCACACCTGCTCGGTCTTGATCCCCGTCTCCGTCTCCAATTCCCTGCAAAACTGCTCATAGAAGGCCGGAGAAATGGCGGCGAGATCCGAGGAGACGAGAAAGAACTGCATCTTCCCGTCATCCATCGCAACGATTCGATGATAGAGGCGGTCGTGGACACCCTCGGACTGTCTTGGACCATAGCCCAACAGCCACTGAGAGGTTTCCGGGGTGATATCCACCTTTGCGCTGGAAGCCCGAAAATCCCCGGTGGCTGCTCCAACCAGAGTTCCTGGCGCAGCCATAACCAGAAGAAGGACCAAGATTCCGAACCCGCCAACTTTTTTCACTATCGGATTCTATCCTGCCATAACACGCTCCCAAGTTGGAACGGGGTGTCGCGTAGTCACTCAACCCCATCCGGAATCCTGATATTCCGCCGGTCCACACCACCCCGCGTGGAGTGTATGGAGATCTCCGCCTCCACCGACTCGATATCCTTGAGCCGGACTCTCCACGCCACGGTCCGGTTCTGCGCCGGGTCCAGCCAACCCGCTTCGATATCCTTGCTGCGGAGCGACGGCTCCAGGACCTGCACCCGGCCACTCTCCACTAACTCTTCGTCAAACTTGATCCGGGCCGTGTCCGGCTTCACGATCTTGACCCGCCGGGCCTGGACCAGGGCCGTGGGGAGATGGCCCACGTTGCGGTAGGTGAGCTCGATAGAGTAGTCGCCGGGAGCCAGGGGCCTCACGCGGACCCGCGAAATCCGGACCTGCGGCAGTTGCTTCGCCAGGAACAGATTGAACCGGGTGCTCTTGCTCGCCCATTCCTCGAGCAGGTCCACGGGCGGGTTCCAGAAGGCGAACTTGGGCGAGAGCCCCCCGAGCTCCACCTCTCCCAACTGGGGATGCGCGATCTTCTTCCACGGTATGAACTCCTTGCCGCCGCGCTCCCGGTCGTTCCAGACCATGGCGTCGTACTCGTCCAGCCTGCCGTCCCCGTCGTAATCCTCCTTGCGGCCAATGTTCCAGAGTTCGTCGTTGTACCAGATGGACCCGAAGTAGAAGTATCCGAAGTCGGGCCCGTGGCCGAAAAGGGGAATGGGCCGGCTCGGCTCTCCGGTGATGACGTGGAAGGGATGGACGTTCCGGTAGTCTTCGTAGACGTCGCCGGCCCACGGATACCCCGAGATCGCCTTCGCCTGCTTATCGAGGTAGACGTACCACTTGAGATCCTCAGCGGCCATGCTCTCCTGGCTCCGGCTGGTGGAGGGGGGACGCAGGTGCATGGCCATGGGCGTGTCCATGGACTGGCCGATGGCCACGTTGGGGTGGGTCAGCAGGAAGAGGACCACAGCTCGCGTCTCCGGCTCGGACAGGGGGTATTCGCCCGCACCCACCTGGGTGAATCCCCGGCCGGTGGCATCCCGGCCCGGTTCCGGCCTCCAGTTCTCCGGGTAGTTGCGGTGCAGGTCGAGCCCGCCGATCCCGTCCTCGTTGAACTTGCCGTCCCCGTCGTTGTCCACACCCTCCGGGTCGACCTGCCAGTCTCCCTCCCCGTCGGGCACCATTTTCATGAGCCGGTCCGGGTCCCGCGGGTCCCGGATTGCGTTTCCCTTCCCCTCCCCCACGTGGCGGCGCATCTGCAACAGGAGGCCGTCGCCGTCCAGGTCCTCCCCCGGGTCCTCGTCCAGGAGGCCGTCCTGGTCCGTGTCGTGGGGACGGACCGAGCTGCGATTGGTCTGGGCCGTGAGCAGGAAGAGCTCGGCGCCGTCGGGATTGTTCACCGGGCGCAGGTAGAAGGCCCTGGTGTCCACCAGGTGGGTGATCTCGGGGTCCGTTCCATAGCCGGTCACCAGCAGGTGAATGAGCTGGACAATGGAGACGGAGCTGGCGATCTCGCCCGAATGACGCCCGCCCTCGGCGAACATGGCCGGCTTGTCGGTGTCCTTGCCCGTCTCCCGGTTGGTCACGGTCACTTGCCAGATCTCGCGCCCCTCGAAGCTCCGCCCCACCGAGTAGAGTTCCAAAATCTGCGGATACTCGCGAGCCCACCTCCGGAGGAACCGGTGGATCTCGCCATAGGTGGGATAGTGGTGGTAGTCCAGTTCCCCTTCCTTCAGTGGCTTCACTTCCGGATAGTGGACGCGGGGAAAGAAACTGGGACCATCCCGTTTCCCCCCCACCCGGTAGGTCACTGCCACCTTTTCTTCGCCGGCTCCAGGTTCTGATTGAGGCTGCGCCCCAGACCCGAGTTCGGCCAAAACCCCCGCCAGAACCGCGGCGGCAAACCAAGCCAGGCATTTCCTACTCAAAAACATCCTGAGCGACCTCCGATGCCGATTATGACCGCACGTCATCATGTGCTCTTAGCCCGCCGGAACCGGATCAGTTTCCTTCGACGGCTGCGCCATTTCAAGAACCTTGTGTTTGTCCCATTTTGACCCGGAAATACTGGATGGATAGACTCGCTGTCCGTTCCTGGCGGCCCACACGGAGGATCCGAACGATGAGACCACTTCTGCTCGCGGCTCTGCAGGCGATGACGAGATCTCCCTCTACGTGCTCCGCCACTACAAGTTCCCCAGCATTCACATGGAGCGGATGGTTCTGAGAACCGACGGGTTCGTCTCCCTCAACGCCGGCTACGGCGGCGGGGAAGTCGTGACCAAGCCACTGAGGTTCAAGGGGAACAACCTGGTGCTCAACTTCGCCACCTCGGCGGCGGGAAGCATTCACATCGAGATCCAGGACGAAGCGGGCCGAACGCTTCCTGGCTTCTCCCTGGAGGAATCGCCGTTGGTGTGGGGCGATGACATTGAGCATACCGTCCGCTGGGAGCGGTCCCATGCCCGAGCGACATCGGATCAGCCCTTGCGCCGAATCGCGAACAAACCGGTTCGGCTGCGTCTGGTGATGAAGGACGCCGACCTCTTCTCGCTACGGTTTCAGTGAATTGGATGCGCCTGGTCTTCCGGGTGATCGGCGGTCATGGTGGCCGGATGTGCCTCGATCCATGACCACGGCGATTCCGGAATGTTGAGACTCGCCCAGAACGTCACTCCTATCTGCTGGTCGGTGCGGCCCACCGAGGGGTAGCAGAGTAGTCGCTCCCAATGGACTCCCCTCCAGAGCAAACATCGGATAGTATTGCAAATTAAATTTTCGATGTGGACTCGCCAAAGCAGGGGAAAAGTGTAATGAAGACGATCCGATTGACGGTAATCTTATGTTTCGTACTGGGACTGGCCGGCATTTTTCCCGGCGCGCATCTCGCCTTTGCGCAGTCGCAGGAGGTCTGTCCAAGACCGGCTGACCTTCCGGCCCTGCCCGAGGGGTTGGTAACCGCCGCTCAGGTGGAGAATGGCGACGCCACCCTGGCAGCATTCGTGCAGGATTTCAAACAATACAGTGCGAGTGTTCTGGGATTGCCGAATGGAACCGGGTATCTCGGATGTCTTGCGACGCATGAGGGCCCTTTTCGTGCCGGGTCCACCTACATTGTAACCCTGACCCCCAGGGGCAGGGTCGCGGTGCACGGGCAGAACTTGGTTTTGTCGGGCGGGCTACTCGACTCCGATATTTTCGAGCAGATCACGCAAGCGGCCATGTCGTCGGATCTTGGTGGCCCATTCATGGTGGAGGGGGCAAACGCCGATGCCTACGCCACCAGTTCCGTGGGCTTTGACGGTCTCCCAACCTTCGTGGTCGCCGGCTTCGATCTTCAGGAATCCCACTTGGTGGAGGAAGACACGGACCCCGGTGATGTCCTTGCAGTTTCGGCCCATGACGTGGTGGAACGCGAGACTCTGAGGGCCTTTGTGAACGGGACGCTGAGATTCATCGTCCAACTCTACAGGGAGGAAGGCCGTGACGCTTTCGTCAAAATCAAGAGAATTCTCCGGAATCCGAACGGACCCTGGAGTGCAGGCCCCGTCTACCTGTTCATCATGGATGGCAACGGCTTCACGCTCTTTCACGGGGCGTTTCCGGAGAGATTCGAGCTTCAAGCCCCCACCGATGTCCTCAGAGACGCTGTCACCGGAGAACTCATCCTACCCCAGATTATCGAGGTAGCGACCCAAAGCCCGTTGGGCGGCTTTGTCGAGTACCATTTCGACGATCCCAATGACGATACCGACAGCGCCGAAATACCCAAGGTGACCTACGCCCGTGGGTTTTCGTTTGAAGTCAGCATCCCCGGATCCGAGCCAGTCCAGCAAACGTTTATCGTCGGCTCCGGCTTCTACAAGGACCGTCAGATGGCGCTGGACTTCGCCCATTTCGGCAACGGGGACTCCTTCAGCTCCGATGTGGTGTTGGTGAACCTGGCCGCCACGCCGATTCAACCCCTCGTCTTTTTCTATGACAAGTCAGGCAAGCGCATCGACCCGGAATCGCTGGTGGACGTCATGGACAATTTGCAAGCCACGAGCTTCGGAGCTCTGACCCTCCAGTCCGAATTGCCGTCCCTGGGAGAAGTCACGATTTCGACCAACGGTATGGGTGACCTCGTGACCGGTTCGGTGAAAGTCGTCACCGAAGGCCTCGACAGCCCCATTGGAGGCGTCCTGCGCTTTGATGTTCCAGGTGTCGGCGTGGCCGGGGTCGGAGCCAGCCAGCCGCTCCGTGACGCCATCATTCCCGTACGCCGCCAAACCGGCGGTGTCAACACGGGAGCGGCCTGGACTTCCCCCATTTTTTTCGAAGTCATGAGAACAAGGGAAGCAGATTTAGACAAGGATTGGCTCGTGGCGGTCCAATTCCCGTGTTCCGGCCGAACAAGAGCTGCTTGATCCCATCCGCAATCGCGTAGAAGCGGAACTCGGGAACGCCGTAGATACGCTTGGCGGCCCGTTCGATGTGCTGCACCAGGATCACCAGCTTGGCCCGTTTGCCCAGGTACACACTGGCGAAGTAGGCCGTCACCAGAACCAACATCACCAGATTGCGCAGCCGCTCGTACTTCAGCAGCCGGATGTCTTCCAGTTGATAACTCTGCTTGATGAAGCGGATCGTCTCTTCCACCCGCCAGCGACTCAGGTAACTTTCCACCACCCGCCACTGGCTCTTTCGCGACCGAGTCACCTTTCGGTTCGTGAGCAGGATCAGCGGGTTCGGCCCCAGTCCATCCACCACCACCAGGTACAGAGCCTCCGTGCGTCCCGGCCAACGCACCTTCCGAAACCCGAACTCCAAGCGGTAGACCTTCTCCCCCGAACTCGTCTCCTTGACCACCACCTCCCGGTGTTGACGACGGCACCCGTCCGCCCACTCTTGGACGCTCTTGCGCTGGCGACCGGAGATCAGATGCCGGTCCCCGCGTTGCCGCACTACGAAGCGAAGTCCCTGATTCAAGAGGACTTTCAGGATCTTCTGCCGGTCTCCTCCCGCATCGATCACCCAGACCCCGCGGCCCTGCGTCGCCTTCGAGACCCGCCCGATGGCCTTCAGAATCTCGTCGTTTTCACTCACGAATCCCGGCGCCTCCTGCGAATACAGCTCCTGATCCAGGGGCGTCACCTCCGCGCTGCCCCGCTCCAGACCCACCACCTGGCAACACCAGTACCCGTTTCCCAGTTTCTTGGTCGAACCGTCCCGGACCCGGGCCAGATATTCCATCTTGCGCGCATAGGGTTTGATCACATCCGTCAGATCCACGACCAACAGTGTCTCCGCTCCCACCCGAGGCGCCGCCAGGGCCAGCAGATTCTCCCGCACCCGCTTCCTCAGTCCCGGGCGATTCAATTGCCGACTCAATCGCGCCATCACCTTCTTGAGCCGGATCTTCTCCTCCAACGCTCGCGCGATCTCACTCAGTCGCACCGATCCCCGAGACTGCACCCCGTAGATCACCTCCCGCACCAGGCGGGCGGCCGTCTTGGGCAGTCCTATCGAGACTTCCCCCGAAAATCGTCGGATCTGCACTCGAATCTGGGCGGCTACTTTGGCACTATGCATTTGGGTCCCTCCCCTGTAACTGGTTCTTGGAATTGGGCTTCCACTGAATCAGTCTACCGGTCCGGGACCCACATTCTTTCGTGGCGAAAGTTCCCCCATTTTTCGAAAATTCAACCGATTCCACTTGTCGAATCTTCTTATTCTCCAATTATCAATGACTTACGACGATTCCCCCTCAATTATTGGGGGAACTCCTGGGGAGCGGCCCTCCGAAACCTGAGCGAGTCCGAACTGGAGTTGAGCTGCCGATTGATGATGGGTGGCGAGATGATCGAAATGCAGCCGGTGACTCTGCCGGCCAACGGTCAGGACGCCATGTTCATCAGCGAGTTGTTCGACCACGACACGTCGGACTTCACTGGTTCGGTCCGTTGTACGGCGACGTCAGAACAGGGAGAATTCACCGGCGTGGCCGTGGAGATGGACGACATGAACGGTATCTTCACCACGCTGCCGGTGGTGCCGGTGGGTCGATAGGTGATTTCCCGGGAATAGAGCTGGAAAAAGCGGCCGTCCAGTTCGAGAAGGGGGTCGGCCTTTTTCTGCGGAACCGGCCCGTACTCTTCCATTACGCTCTCGCGTCCACACGGCGAAGGTTGCCGCTCCAGTTCAGGATGCGCTCATCGGCCGTGAGCAGACTGTGACCCCCCAGCGCAGTCGCGACGATGATGCGGTCGGCTGGGTCCGCGTGGAAATCCTTCAGACTGTTGGCGCAAATGGCAATGTCGCCGTCTACCGGAATCTCGACGAGGCCATCTTGGAGAAGCCGGGTTCGCCAGGTTCTGACGTCCTCCAGCAGGCGGATGCGCCCCTTCTCGTGCAACAGAGCCACTTCCCAGAACGAAAACGCCGACGCCGCCAGTGTGGCTTCCCGTAATCCCCGTTCCATCAGTCCTCTGGAAAAAGGCCCGATTTGCGGTCCACCATGTCTCGACCACAACAATACGTGAGTGTCCACAAGTATCACGGATTGGCCACCCGGTCGGGGTTCACCTCGGCTTCCCACTCCAGGTCAATCGGGGAGATGATGTCGCCGATGATTTCGATCCTGTCTCGATCAGCTCCGAACCATTCCCCGAACCGCTTGCGGTAGGGCAGAAGGCGCGCGGTTGGGCGACCATTTTTAGTGATCACGATCTCTTCTCCGCTTTCTGCCACTTCGTCCATCAGCCTGAGGCACGTGGCCTTGAACTCGGACGCCTTGATGGTACGTGATTCACTCGCTCCGTCTCGTTTGGGAACTACCATGGCGTCACACCCTTCCTCTTGCTGTATGGGATCTTACCATAGTCACGACCATGGTCATATAATACAGTGGAACCGAGGAAAACGTAACCGTCCCTTTCTCTTCCTTCCACCATAAACGTAGGCGTAGAAAACGTAACTGTCCCTTTCTCTTTCGATAGTTCAGGTCCGTCCGACGAACCTGGCTCCCGCTACTGCATAGGGTATTCGCACACCAATTCACAATGAGTTCACTAGACGGGATCTGAATTTCACCCAAATTTCACATAATCCGCATCGGATTGTCACGTGAATCGTATAACGTGATGCTTGTTTATGTTTTCATTTCCCGGTGCAATCACTATCCGGATCTGCACCATCCGAATCGCCCTCCAACTCAAATCTGATCAAACGTTTGCAGGCGTCAGAATCGGATCATGGTTCTATTTTTCCAAGCAGGATCCATCATGACCAAGGATGCTCGCCACGTCGCCAAGACCGGGGAGACCTGTGAGATCAGCGGCTTGTACGAATCAGAATGTCGCCACCAGGAGAGAAAGCTGGTCCGCCAAGGAGGGGCATTCCCCGCCTGCCACAGGGGGCAGCACATTGTCTTCTGGCACCTGATCAGGGAGCTGCGATAGCCGCGAGAAAGAGCCTTTCAAACACCCCGCCGGCAATAGCCCACTGAGTTGCGATGGCAGGCTGAAGTTCCGGGTCGCGCCGTGTGACGGCAGCGGCCACGAGAATGGCTACCGGACTGAAATATTGAGAGCAGGAATGATTGCCGTGCCAGGGATTGGTGGCTTCACCACCCAGCTTCCGGCGAAGCACCTTCACGAAGGCCGGCACCACCGGAACCAAATGGGATCCGGTGCAAAATACATTTTGGAGGAATTCAAAGCCATGATCGGACGGGTTCTGGCGAAGTCGGCAGTCTTACTGCTTTGCGTATCGTTTCTATTGGGCCGGCCGGACCAAGTTTACCGTGCCGAGAATAGCGTCATCTACGTGACGCGGGTGGAGGATGGGGTGCTGAGGTGCGGACATGCCACGCCGGCCAATATGGCTTTTTTGGAGGAAGCACGCCGCGGAGAGCGGAACTGTCCCTTTCCTTTCCGCGGGTTTTCGTTTGAAGTCAGCATCCCCGGATCCGAGCCAGTCCAGCAAACATTTATCGTCGGCTCCGGCTTCTACAAGGACCGTCAGATGGCCCTGGACTTCGCCCATTTCGGCAACGGGGACTCCTTCAGCTCCGATGTGGTGTTGGTGAACCTGGCCGCCACGCCGATTCAACCCCTCGTCTTTTTCTATGACAAGTCAGGCAAACGCATCGACCCGGAATCGCTGGTGGACGTCATGGACAATCTGCAGGCCACGAGCTTCGGAGCTCTGACCCTCCAGTCCGAATTGCCGTCCCTGGGAGAAGTCACGATTTCGACCAACGGTATGGGTGACCTCGTGACCGGTTCGGTGAAAGTCGTCACCGAAGGCCTCGACAGCCCCATTGGAGGGGTCCTGCGCTTTGATGTTCCGGGCGTTGGCGTGGCCGGGGTCGGAGCCAGCCAGCCGCTCCGTGACGCCATCATCCCCGTACGCCGCCAAACCGGCGGTGTCAACACGGGAGCGGCCCTCCGAAACCTGAGCGAGTCCGAACTGGAGTTGAGCTGCCGATTGATGATGGGTGGTGAGATGATCGAAATGCAGCCGGTGACTCTGCCGGCCAACGGTCAGGACGCCATGTTCATCAGCGAGTTGTTCGACCACGACACGTCGGACTTCACTGGTTCGGTCCGTTGTACGGCGACGTCAGAACAGGGAGATTTCACCGGCGTGGCCGTGGAGATGGACGACATGAACGGTATCTTCACCACGCTGCCGGTGGTACCGGTGGGTCGATAGATGATTTCCCGGAAATAGATTCGAAAAAGGCGTCCATCTGAGCCCGCACCAGCCCGCGTCTTCGATAGTCGGGACGTGTGGACACAAGCTCGATACGGCCGACGTTTATTTCAATGCCGCCATAGGACCAGATTTGTGGGATCAGGTTCAGCATCGACGCGATGGCCCCGGTACTCGTGTCTTCCACCAGGGTGAAGTCACCTGGCTGGAATTTCGGCAGGGCTCCGCTCATGAGGTCTCGGGTCCAGATTCTGAATGACTCGGCAAACGTATGGGGAAGGTGGACCTGAGCCTGGAACTCCGCAGCCGCCTCAGTATCCTCCGCGGAGGCCCGTCTCAGGATCAGCCCATCGCCCAAGTCCATTGGTAGGAAGCCTGAGTCCTCGGGATTCGGAGTCATCCCATCGGCCAAGCGAGAACACACTTGGCGTGCATGCCTTATTGTCCCTTTTTCAGCAGGACGCGGTGAAGGCGACCTACGGGGAACAACCGGCAAAGTAGCTGACGGACTCGGACTACGGCAACGAGAGGGATTCAGCCGAACTGGAGCGCGGGGCATTGACGGCTACGTGGCGCTGGGCCGGTAGGGACAGGAGCCGCCCAAGAGGTTCTCTAAGGCACGGTTGGTCGAAGCCAGGATGAACGACCGGACTCATCCCCAAAATCGTCCACGACGCAGGCAGCCAGCCTGGACTCCTTGGGGCGGGGGGACGCCATCCAGGAGACCCGGACACCGGTCAATCACAGGTGACGCGGGTAGAACCTGAATTGCGTCCCATATTCAGAAGCCTACCAGCGGCCTCGACCGCCTTTCCCGTAGCCGCCGCCACCGCCGCCGGACCGGTTCTCACGCGGACGGGCTTCGTTCACGGTCAGGGTCCTGCCGCCCAACTGAGTCCCGTTCAAGGCACTGATGGCCTTCTGGCCGTCCTCCTCGCCCATCTCGACGAAACCGAAGCCGCGCGACTGGCCGGTCATTCGATCCGTGATCACTCGAGCCGATTCCACAGGTCCGTACTCGGAGAAGGTCTCCTCCAACCGGTCATCCGTGATTGCGTAGGGCAGGCCCCCTACATAGATGTTCTTTTTCATTTTCGCCTCCTAATGCTTTAAGAAATAGATTTATCCACCCTGAGATACCAACTGCAAACGGAACAGGGCCCGATCCTGTGTAGTTGTACGATTTGATCGGGGATTCCTTAGAAAGTCTTTCGCAGGGAAGAAACTAGCTTGGGCTCTCAACACCTGTTGTAGGTACTGCCTGTCGAACCCTCTGCTGAAAAAATCGCCATGAGCATAGCCCTTCTCTCCATCGTTGTCAAAAAAACGTTGTCGTAAGGACATGAAGTCTCCGGTTCATGAGGTGCGAGGTTCCCGAGAGAAGGCAACTGTCCCCTTCTCTTACGGCCCCATTTTGACCCGGGGATCCTCTCTGGTTAGACTCGCCGTCCGTTTTCTGCCACGGGACACAGGAAGGATCAGGATGATGAGATCAAGTCTGCTCGCGGTTCTGCTGTTTGCGACACCGGCGCTGACTGCAGGCAGTCACCACGAGCCCCACGCTCTGGACATCGGCGGCCGGCTGGAGCTCATGGTGGACGACTACTTGATCGACTCCATGACCGGGGACGTCCGGTTAGAACTGCAGACCCCCACCTCCGGCGGCAGAGTGCTCCACTTCGACAAGCCGTGGGAGGGCACGACCTGCTTCTACGTCTCGGTGGTTCATGGCGACGGCCTCTACCGCATGTACTACCGGGGCCACAGTCTCCCGTCCTTCACAGCCCAGTCCCTTCTGGAACCGGGCGAGACCATGGTCCCTGAACATACCGAGGTGACCTGCTACGCCGAGAGCCGGGACGGCCGGACCTGGACCAAGCCCGCTCTGGGGCTCGTGGAGTTCAACGGATCGAAAGAAAACAACATCATCTGGGACCGCTTCGGCAACCACAACTTCATGGTCTTCCTGGACACCAATCCCAAGACTCCTCCCGAGGAACGCTACAAGGCCCTGGCCTCAGGACACCCCAACACCCCGTTGAAACGGATGGTGGGAATGGTTTCGCCCGACGGGATCCACTGGAAGCCCATCCGTAAAGAGGCCATTCTCACCCAGCCTCCTACGGACTGGGGAGGCGACGAGATCTTCTGGGACGGGTACCGGAACGAGTATGTCGCTTATCTCCGGGTCTGGTTTCCACCCCGTCACGTTGGTTCCGGTGAGCGCCGGCTGCCCACGATCCGGGCCATCGCCCGTTCCACCTCACCCGATTTTCTGAACTGGAGCAAGCTCGAGGACATCCGCCTGGGAGAGGGTCCCAGAGATCACTTTTACACCAACGGAATCACACCGTATTTCCGAGCGCCCCATATTTTCCTGGGCTTCCCCAAGCGTTTCGTACCCTGGCGAACCCAGATTGCCGACGCGCCTGGAAACGGAGCCTCCGACACGGTGTTCATGACCAGCCGCGACGGCCTGAACTGGGACCGCAAGTTCCCCCAATCCTTTATTCGGCCCGGACGCGAGAAGAGGAACTGGGGAAACCGCACCAACATGACAGCAACCGGAGTGGTCTCCACAGGAGATGACGAGATCTCCCTCTACGTGCTCCGCCACTACATGTTCCCCAGCATTCACATGGAGCGCATGGTGCTGCGGACCGACGGGTTCGTCTCCCTCAACGCCGGCTACGGCGGCGGGGAAGTCGTGACCAAGCCACTGACGTTCGAGGGAAGCAACCTGGTGCTCAACTTCGCCACTTCCGCGGCGGGAAGCATTCACATCGAGATTCAGGACGAAGCGGGCCGAACGCTTCCTGGCTTCTCCCTGGAGGAATCGCCGTTGGTGTGGGGCGATGACATTGAGCATACCGTCCGCTGGGAGCGGTCCCACGCTCGGGCGACATCGCATGAGCCGTTGCGGCGAATCGCCGGCAAACCGGTGCGGCTGCGTTTGGTGATGAAAGACGCCGACCTCTTTTCGCTTCGATTTCAGTGAATTGGTTGCGCATAGTCAGCTGCCCTTCCCCAATTTGTCGATACGGAAAAATCTAAAACCATGATGGGACGAGTTCTGGTGAGATTGGCAATCTTATTGATGTGCTTATCGATTTTATTGGGCCGATCGGATTCGGTGGACCGTGCCGAGAATACCGTCACCTACGTGACGCGGGTTGAGGATGGCGTGCTGAGATGCGGACATGCCACGCCGGCCAATATGGATTTAATGGAGAGAATACAAACTCGAGTCTCCCGTGCGAGGCCAGTTTCGGTACAGACGAATTTGGCCCAACCCGCTGCGGATTTCATCGTCACCTACACAGGGTTCACTCCTGAATCCCAAGCCGCTTTCCAGCGGGCGGTCGACATCTGGGCGTCTACACTGATCACGACGGTGCCGATCGAAATCGATGCCAACTTCGTCACGGTTGACGATTTGGAGGACCCGGAAGAATACGAAAGAACGCTGGCGTTCGTCCGACCCTCCCAAAGTTGGGCGATCGCTCGGATAAGTGGTCAGCAAATCGCTGTTCCGATCGCTCTTGCCAATCAACGTTCGGACCGCGACCGAGATCCCGGCGAACCAGACTTTGCAATGACGGTCATCGACCGCAGCGACTGGTACTTGGGACAGGACGGGCGCCCCGAAAGTAATCGGTTCGATTTGGTTTCCGTCGTCCTGCACGAAATTTCGCACGGACTTGGGATCGTTGACAGCTTCGACCTGGATGACGGTGGAAATGGTCGGTATGGACTGGAGTTCCGCAACAGAGAGGAACGGATTCCCACCCTGTACGATTATTTCATCCGCCTGCGGAATGGGGACCAGTTGGTTGCAGACTTGCCCAGTCCCTCCACCGAATTGGCTGATGCGATCACCGGCATCAAGCTATTCTGGGCGGGAGCACTAACGCGGAGAGCCAACGGTGGTCGAACTCACGCCCTGCTCTGGGCCCCGAGCGAGTACGAAGTCGCCAGCAGCATCGCCCATTTGGACGAAGATGCGTATCCTTCCGGGACTTCCAACAGCCTGATGACCCCACAAATCGGCAAAGGCGAGGTGTCGCAGAGTCCGGGTCCCCTGCTGCGAGCTATGCTCAAGGACATGGATTACGCGGTTCGTGGCCACGTTCTGCAGATTCCGCATTTTGGGGTCGGCGACGGTTTGAATTCGGACATCGTCGTCACCAATCGTTCTTCGTCCGAGACAGCTGCCGTGTCGATCGATGCCTGGGGCCCGCAGGGAAACGAGTTGGACGGAGACACCCTGTTCGGAACGGCGGGCGCCGATCAATTCGATCTCCCCCCCTTGGGAAGCCGGACTTTGACTCTGTCGTCTGGCGGCGGAGGCTTGCTGACCGGATCGATCACAGTCTCCACGGACGATATCCCGGTTTCGGCAGTCGTGCGTTTCGACCTCGTGGGGACGGGAATCGCCGGAGTTAGCGCCGGTCCCAGACTTCGGACGGCCGTGGCGCCAGCGCGGCGCAGTGGGGGCCTCAGTACCGGAATCGCGGTTCGGAACGCCGAGCTGGCGGAGCAGCGGGTGGACCTGACGCTCAAAGATGAAAGTGGGGAGGAGGTCGCTGGCGGAACCTCCAGTAGAACAATCCCAGCTGCAGGCCAATTTGCTGCGTTCATTCAGGAGATATTCCCCAACGCCGCGACCACTGATTTCAAGGGAGAGATCTGCATTCGGGCCCAGGCCGGCCTGATCGCCGTCGCCGCCCTGGAAATGGAGCCCGGCAGGGCGTTCACAACGCTTCCGGTGAGTCCGATTGCGGATTGATTTTGGTTCCCTGCGGGTTCAGCCCATATACCTCACCGGGGGTGGGATGACCGCGCAAGGCTATCGCCTTCTGCACACGCTCGCGACCGATAGCGTACTGGGGTCCCTGACTTCAGGAAACGGTCTCTTTCATCGCACATGACCCGACAGGCGAAAGAACGTCTCGATGAAGAGGGGGGACAAGGATGTCCCCTCCCTAGGTTTTTGCCCCGTCCTTGGTGACGGCGGTCGGTGGAGCCTATTTTCGACCCGGGATAATCGGCAGTGTGACGTGTGAGGGAAACCGGCTGTCGTGATAGATCTTCTGCCGCGCCACGACTGAACGGGTCTCCAGGCCGATATTGTCGGCGCCCGTGTTCAAATTCCTGAGATAGTAGGGGAAGTAACTGCTGGAGACCTCGACTCGGATGCGGTGCCCTTTCTTGAACACGTTCCCGGTCCCCCTCCAGAATTCGATTGCATACTCGTACACCTTGTTCGGCTCGATCTCGCTCAGCCGTTCCGGATTGAACGTCCCTCCCGTTTGCGGGTCTCGATGCCGCGCCCGTAGCACCCCGTCACACAGGAAGGCGGCATAACCATCGGGATGGACGTCGATCAAGCGCACCATCCAATCGGTATCTCGAGCCGAGGTCGCCGCATAGAGCTTCGCCTCAATCGGTCCCGTCACTTCCGTGTCTTCGGCCAGCGGCGCCGTCGTATAGACGAGCACGTCATCCCGGATCGATGGAATTCGCGCATCCACCGCTCCATCGATGTGGCCATTCGTAAAAGGGGCACCAGGTGTGGGTTCGGCCGGGTCGTAAACATAAGTGTCCCATGCTTCCTCACCCGGCGGTGTCGTGTTCAGCACGCCGTCTCCCTTCAGCGAATTGGCGTGACCTCCACTGTGCAGGTAGTACTTCGTCCATTTGGTTTGCGGCAGCGGCCAGTCCTGCTCCGCGTACCAGCGGTTGGGGCCCATGACGAAAACATGAACGGGAGGCTCATCGGTCACCCCGTTGTCGATCCCCTTCAAGAAATGGTCGAACCACCGGCAGATCATTCCGTTCAGATCGATCACGGCGTCGGGACCGTAGTCGAATCCCGCCACAATCCGCTGATTGATAGCGTGCTGCCAGGGTCCGACGACGAGGGATGGACGGCGGGATTCCGGGGTCGCTCCGTACTGCTTCATCCCCCGGTAGTTCATGGGCGAGCCTGGATAATTCGCATCGAACCACCCCGTGATGTTCAAGGCCGGCACCGTCATTTTCGAGTAGTTGTCTTTGCCCTGGTAGGAAATCTTCCTCCAGTATTCACCGGTCGAGAGGTTTTGCCGAATCCAGGTCTCGAACCAGGGCGCGTCCAGCGCTCCCTTCACTTTCGGCATGTCGATATAAGGCAGATGCATGTATTCTTCGTGCCGATTATTGGCAAACCCTCCGTAAGGCCCTTCGGCTCTGACCTGGATGGTGCGGCCGGCCATCATTCCCGCTCCCCAATCCACGGCCCAGCTCACCAGGATGCCGTTTTGGTACGGAGCGTTGAAAAACTGATCCGGGGGAGCCACCTCGGGGGCGATCGCTTTCAAGGAAGGGGGCGCCTGGCTGGCAGTCCACCACTGGGTCCACCCCAGGTAGGAGCCCCCTGTCATGCCGACATTGCCGTCGGACCAAGGCCGCCGCGCCAGCCACTCGACGAGGTCGTAGCCGTCCGTCTTGTGTTTCTCGTCGAAGATATCCGTTTCCCCTTCCGAATCGTATCGGCCGCGCAAGTCGGAAACGGCGTAGACGTAACCGCGCCGCGCGAACCACTTGGCTCGATCCGTGCCGAACCCGGGTGTTCCACCCAGATTGCTGTAACCGGTGTGAGTCAGTATCACGGGAAACTTTCCGGGAGCGTTGGGCCGGTAGAGGTCAACGGAAATCCTGACTCCGTCTCGCATGGGCACCATGTTCCCCAAGACGACCTTGGTTTCGTACTCCGGCTCGGAATAGCTCCCCGAATCCGGTTTCTGGGCCCCTGCCAACGCCGGAATGCCAAGACCCACCAGGGATAAGGTCGATATAACCTTTTGCCCGCGTCCCATCACTCCTCCTTTCCGCTCCATCTTCGTTGCTGACCCAAAATCAATCTGACGCGCCTGTCCAACGTGCGGTACGACCTTTTCCTGGGGTGCGGCGCCCTTCACGATCCCTGAAAGTTGAGCACAGTACTGCCTCTATTCACTTCCCGGTCGCACTCCACTACCCCGTGGTCGGCTCCACGACCCGCCGACCGGAGTCGTGAGCACAGCAGAGCCGTACAGCGGCAGGTTTTTAGCAGTAGCGTCTATAAAAGCCGTGGAAGAATCGCCCTCCATGTTGGCAATGCAACGGATCGTCCGTGGCGTCCACGCCGAGGATCACCTCCTCCGGTGGCTCTCAGTACACTTCCAGGAACACCTCAATCAGCAGTGCGTCCATACCGGTCGGACCCATCGTGATCTTCCCGTACTATCCCTTCGAACCCGTGTTCGGAGTCAGCTCCGGCCGGTTCGGGGGTCTCTTGCCCGCCATCGGCTTCCCTCGATCCGACGCCTACCGACAAAGCGGTGCTCATGGTCAATGCCCTCATCAATTCCGCGCTCTTGGTCGCGGGGATGAGGGCCCCAGACAGTCGGGTGAACCCAGTCGGAACACCTTCGATCCCGTCGCCCGCCTCCTGATCGGCAACGACCTCGGCGACAAGCTGAATCTCCCGAAAAGTGGCATGCTCACGATGTGGGTCGTGCTGCACCAGTTCAGCTTGAATAACGCGCTCAGGCTTTTCCCTGAGTGGAAAGAAAGCAGCCTGGTGACAGCCTTCGGAGCGTCGCTGGACTACACTGAGGACCTGTGCGATGCACGCTCAACCAAGCGGACGCCGAGAATTCCTCAAAATGGTAGTCGTTCCCGTCTACGTGGGAATCCTCGCGCTCTCGGTCTGTATCTGGTGTGCAGGGCATGAATCGGGAGGCCCGGGAGACGCCTCCCGATTACTCCGATCCACTGTAGATTACTGACCGTACGTATAGGCGAGGGTACTCACCAGCGAGTGCAGTCCAAGCCGCCCCGGTCACGCGCTTCTTGGCCGCGTATTCGAGATCTCCGAACCTCCGCTGCTCCATCCTCTATCCCTCCGCACCATAACGATGGAATATTTTTCGTGACGACAGCTGACTTTATCAGACCCTCCTGGGGTCGTCCGACACTTGATCTTCAGATGCTCTTCAAAGAGCGTGCGTTGGCGGCGCTCAATTCAGCCGGTCGACTGCAGCCTGCCCGCCTGTGTCGTGCGATGCTCATCTCCTCAGCTGTAGTAAGGGCTCGTAGGGATGCTGTTCCGGCTCCAGCTTCCGGCTAATGCCCATATAGCATTCTCCCAATGTAGCTGTCCTTGTCCTCCTCCTGGAAAAGTACGTTCCGCTTCTCCATCTCGCTCTTCTCCATGTTCCACAGCATGCGCATCGTGGCCGAAGGAGTGTTCGACACGATGAAGGACTGCAGCGACACGTCTGGATCGCCGAGGCGGTATTCGATCTCCTTGATGGTCTCGAAGAACTGGATCTTGGGATCGTTCGGTCCGAGGTGCCGAATTCCCTTTGGATCCACAAACATCACCTGTTGCTGACCATCCGCGAGCAGCCACAAGATGAAGTCGGGATGAAAGTTGTCGGCTTCAAAGAAGCCGATCCCGCGGCCCTTACTAAGGTTACGGAGCAGATAGAGTTCACGAGTTCTAAAGAAGTTCGCATTCTGATCATGGAATGCTTTCAGGTCTTCCACGAAGTGGCGTTCACCCCTGTTGAGCGGGGCGGGACTGATCTCGACCACCTTCGTGTCCAGACTAAGCAACGGCTGGTACAGGTGATTTTCGAACCAGATGGCCTTCATTCCCTGAAATGCCCAGGGTTTCGACTCGCCCTTCTGGATGGCGGCCCGGAGCTCTTCGAGCTTGGCGACGGTCTCCACCTGCGACTGGTCGATCAGGATGCGATAGTAGCCTTCGTCGTCGGGCGATTCCTTCACGCCGAGGAGATTGGGGTCGTCGTCTTCCAGGGTGCGGTATTCGAGGTGGGGAAGCTCCCACTCGCGCTTGCGGAAGGTGTAGTAGCGCTCGGTGTACTTCTTAAGCAGAGCCAGCGCGATCTCCTCCCATAGGCGCACCTTCTCGTATGAGTCCCCGATCAATTCCTCCGGAGGTATTTGGAGGCGATACCAGCTCTGGTCAGCGAGCAGCGCTTCGATGGCCGGCCGCGTGAGGTTCAAGTTGTACCAGCCTCGCTCTGCCTTGAATCGCTCGAGCTCGAAGTAAAGGCGGTCGTAGTCGAGAAAAGCCACATGGCGGGCCCCCAAATGGGTCTCATGCGGTGCCGCATCGGCATCACCCCCCACGAGGCCACCCGACTTCATCGCCTGGACCTTCGGATACCAGTTGAGCCTCACTTGGTTCTTCTGGAGGTGTACGGTGCCTGGATCGCCGATTGGATCCGGTGGCGCTACAGTAGGAACGGGTGCGAGCTTCCGGAACGCGTCACCGAACTCGGTGCTGACCCCGTTGATCGTCTTCTTGAGGCGAATCGTCTTGAGCGTCTGTCTTTCAAGATTCTCGACTACCGGCAACAGAATCTCGGTGCGATCGTCGTTGGCGGGGAGCCCTTCGTCGTTGAGGAAGTCCCGGAACTGCGCCATGTAGTCGGCGTGAATGCCGAAGATGCCGAGGGTCTCCAGTACGCTGATGTGTTGGGGTCGCTTTATCCCATCCGGGAGCTGCGTCTTGCCACTGCGCTTGAGGCTCGTTTCGTAACCCTTGAGTCGTACTCCGCGCCCGAAAAGCTGGATAATCTGCGCGCCCTCCTTTTTGCCCACGTTCATCAGGCCCATCGTCGATACGCGCCAACTGCTCCAGCCCTCGGTGAATTTCTTCGAGCCGATCAGGATGTTCACCTTCGAACGCGGCGAATTGAGTTCGTGAAAGAGCGAATCCGCGAACTCCCGCACTCCCGTGGCAAGGCCGTTCTTCTCGCACAGCTTCATCAGCTTGGCGTCGTCGCCCACATTGATGACGCTGAAGGCTTCGTTCTCGGCGCCCAATCTCAGGGCCACCTCGCCGGTCACGCCCTTCAGGTTCTCGACGTAGAGCCGACCGCCACCAGGGGCGTTGAAGATCGTCCTGAGTGTCTCATCGAAGACCTGGGCCGCCGAGAGGCCGCGCGTATTGAGATACGGGAAACGCCCGGAGAACAGGTTCCTGCCCGTCGAGGTGACAAGGCCCTCATTGAGCACCCTGTCAATCCGCTGGATACTTCCGGCGCGGTCGGACACATAGCGGTCCAGAAAACGCAAGATCTCGACGATATCGGACGCGTCCCTCGTGGCGAGCGTCGCCGTCACGCTCCCGCCAACGAAGATCCATAGAGGGTTCTCGATGTTGAACGGCCGGAAGGCACCCGCCTTCTCCCGGTAGAGCCGTTGTTGCTGGAAGAACGAGAGGAGGCAGGCCACGAGGTACAGCTCCAGGTGGTTCTGTTGTGTACCCTGATCGAGATTGAGGATCTGATAGTCCTTGCCGAAGCCATCGGCGTAGAAGTAGCGATACGAGTAGTCGCACAGCGTGCTCTTGGCGTACAGGTTGGTGAGGCCCAGGTTGCCTTTGATTGCCTGCCCGAAGGTCGCTGAATACTCGAAGGAGAATCCTCTCTCGCACAGAGCATTCCGATAGCCCATCCACGCGCCCCCTTTTCCCGCGCTCGCCCCGCGATGTCCTTCATCCACGAGGACCAGGTTGTTCCCCTCGAAGGCGTCGACAGCCACGGTCTTGTCGCCCATCTCGTCGCGCAGCCGGGTCACCTCCAGGATCTCGACCGCCTGGCCGCTGAACAACCCGCGCCCGTCCTTGTTGAACAGTTCCGCATCGATGCCCGCCGCCTCGAACTCACGCAGATGCTGCTGTGAGAGCCCTTCGTTGGGTGTCAGGAGGAGGATGCGGTTCAACTCACGCCGACTACCATGCCGGGCCAGGGCTTCCTGATACTGCAGAATGTTGACGTGCATCAGGAGCGTCTTACCGCTGCCGGTCGCCATCCAGAAGGCGACCTTGTTGAGCTGTGGCCAAGCCTCCACAGACTCGTCGAACGCCGCGATCCGGTCAGCCTCGGGCTTGTCTGCATTGTAGGCGTCTACCTGATCATTCAGTTCCACAAGCAGCGCATCGGGGTCGCGAAAGTAGCGGTCCAGATAGATCTCGGTGAACAGCAGGGTCAGGTACTGGAAATACTTCCAGATGATCGGGTCCTCGCCGCGAGTAATACGCCGTTCGTTTAGCCGCTGCGTATGCTTGACGATGTTCTGTTCATACTCCAGCAACAGTTCCGTGGGGAGCTGCGTCAGGTTGAAAAGCTCTGCTGTAAGCGCGTGGTGAAATCGGTGGATGTTGTTCTCGTCCAGCCCTTCGAGAGCCTCGTTGCGCAGGTGCTCGGCTAGCTCTTCGAACTGATTCACATTGAATAGTGACAGTATCCACTGATTGAGCACCAGCTTGTAGCTGAACGGCACCTGCGGCTTCCTACGGGAGGCCTTTGCCTTCCTCCTCGCCATCACATTTCCTTTGTGTCGAACATCAGGCGATGGAAGTCCTCCTCGATGAGCCGAACCTTCCACAGGTCGTCGGGGGTCTTGAGGTTCTCGAGATTGCTGCCGCCATTGACGTAGATAAGATCGAACTCGCTGTCCTTGGCCGAGTAGCCCTGCTTGGTGAACCACTCGTCGAGCACCAGGTTGTCCTTCTCTGGCCAGCCGGTGAGCTTGCGCCAGATGACGAGTGTCTGGCGACCGCCGGGCGTCGTGCCGGTCACGGTGCGGAACCAGTACGGGCCGTCCGCCTCCTGCCTGAGGCGGCCCTTCAGCCGCAGGCGCTTCTCGCTGTCGCGCTCGAACCCGGCGCTGAAGGTCTGCGGTGCCGCGATGTGCCGAACTGTGAGGCCGATCAGCCAGTTGAAGGTCTCCAACAGATCGACGTTGACCTCGCGGCTTTCATCCGATCCGGGACGCTTGACCTTAAGCTTGTAGGCAGTGGGATGAGTAAAGGCTTGCACGTTGAGCAGCGATTGGCTGCCGTGCGTCTCGACGTCCAGCATGTAGCGCAAGATGTACTGCTCTTTGAGGCCGTCCGCGCCTTGCGCCTCGGGGGCGTCGAGCAGAAGCTGTTGCTTGTCCGTGCGTCGGGTCTCCAAGTTGTTGAGTGCGTCTTCGTAGGATTCGAGGCGGACAACCTTCATACAATGACTGATGCCGTGACGTGAGATGGGTTTTCCTGCGCGCCAGTCTGGAGAGTAAATCGCCTTCAAGATGCGCGGCTTGAGCACGGTATCAAAATAGTCCGCCGTCTCAACAACAATATACTTGCGCCGTCCCCGATCGATCCGATTGAGTTTGATAACAGCGTGCGCCGTACTCCCCGAACCTCCAAAACAGTCCAAGATGGTGGAGTCTTCCTTAGCCGCATGCAGAACAAAACGCGCGACGAAATCCGCGTGCTTGGGTGCGAGGAACACGCCCGAACGGCCAAACATGGCCGATGTCTGTTTCTCGCCGTCAGAGTAGTCGCTGAATACGCTCTTGCCGACATTGGTCTCGACCTCCTGCAGTACGCGTTTGAGTTGAGGGATCTTGGTCTCGTCAGGTCCCCACACGATTCGCCCATCTCTGTCGAGCGACACAAAGCTCCGCCTTTTTGGGGACTCTTCGTCATTGTTGTAGGCGAACTTCCAGCCGCTTTTCGGGTGACGGCACCCCCGACCAGTCATCGGATGCAAAGGTCGATAGAAACGATAATTCTTGTGGTCTGGATCACGCGTGCTGGCTGCCTGCTTCGTCGCAGGCATGGAAGCATCAGACTCCCGCCAGATCCAGATCGCTGCTCGGTGTGTTCTCGCCTCGGTCTCTGGCACTATTTTTCCTTCGGAATCTCGATACTCCGCGTGGGAGTAATTGTACAGGCCCTTCCATGGGTCATTCCTCTTCTCAACAGACCACTCGAATCCCTGCCCTTCGAGCTGTTCCTGAAGATCAGCCCTGTGGCGCTCGTAGAGCATGCGCAGGTCATTCTCGATCGAAGTAATCGATGGAAAGTCAGGATTCAACCGCGCCACCAGGTCCATGACTTCGTCAAACCCTGGTTTAGGCTCGCGAAACATACTTCGATCCAGCTCAGCTGTCGGTCGATGTTTCGCAACAACCAATACATATTCGTGGTTTGTCGAATAGTTGGGGGCCTGACTGTTGTTCGTGTTCATCGCCCAGATGAGTTCTTCGACGCGATTGTTTGCTCCGAAGATCTCATCGAGAACATGCTGCACAACCATGCGTTCCGTCTTGTCGATGCTGACAAAGATGGCACCGTCTTTGGTCAGGGGGCGCCAAAGTTGGCCCAATCGGTCGTACATCATCGAGGCGAACGACGAATGCTTGTAGTCATTCTTGTAGGGAATCGCGCTGCTTGAGGTGTTGTAGGGTGGATCGATATATACGCACTTGACTGAGTCGCTGTACCGCTCCTCGAGCAGTCGCAAGGCCTGGAAGTTATCGCCGTGCACCAAGACGCCGTCCACGCGCGCATCCAAAACGTCTAGACCGAAGTTCCAGACTCAGAGACAAGATAACTCCCTGATTATAAAGGGATAACCGACGAATCGGACTAGTTGTCCACTGGGAACACCCTGACCAACTCCAGCGCCCGGTGCTGCAGCGGTGTCGGTTCCGTCAGTCGTTGCAACTTTGGACCGTCCGGGTCCGAGGCCGTTCGGCACTGGTGACGGGCACGCGTCCCCATCTCAGCCATCAGTGTCTTGAAGCTCTGGATCGGCAGTCCGTCCTCGGTTTCCCGCTTCGCCTTCTTGCGTTTTGCCGATGCCGACGGCTGGGCTTTCAGCACCGGATCCCGTCGAGCGCGATGCGCCTCCAGGTCCTCGTCATCAAACAGCAACGGGGCCAAGGCTCGGCGCAGATGCCACTCGACGTAGTAGGACAGCACGCACAGGAACAGGTGTGATCGCACCCGGGTCTCCGCCCGGTGGCGGATGGGACGGATCTGCAAGTTCACGGTCTTCAAAGAGCGGAACGCCCGCTCCACGTTCGCCAGGTTCTTGTAGCTGCGCACCACGTCGGCCGTCGACAGCCGCTTTTGTGGCTCACTGGTGCGCAGGATGTAGAATCCGTCCAGTTGCGCCTCGCGGACGATAGCCTCAGTGCGCCGAGCGTACTCGAAACGCCCGTCCTCGATCACCATTTCGAAGTGCTTGGCCACCTTGTACCGGTTCTTGACCCGACCCACCTTCTCGGCAATCTGGGGCGCCAACAAGGGCGTCTTGGTGCGCCGGGCCACCTCCCGGGCGATCTTGGCCAACTTTTCCTCCGTCGCCGCCAACAGGCGCTCCCGTTTGCGGCGCCGATACTCCCCCAGCATCGGGTTGTGACAAACGACGAGCCGTTCGCCCGGATAGGCCTCGGTCCGGATCTCCGCCAAGTGACGCTCATCAAAGAGCGAGAGTTGAACTGCTTTCGTTTCCACCAGTTCGCGGATGGCCGTATGGCGCAGGGCCGAGATCCAACCCAGTCCGGGATGGCGCTTCAGATGCTTGACCTGGGTCTCGGTCAGTAGCCCTCGGTCCCCGACCAGCACCACCCGCTTCAACCCGAACCGCTGGCGCAACGTCTCCACTTGATCCGGCACCGTGGTCGGATCCCCCGTGTTGCCGGGATAGGCCTGGACGGCCACCGGCCGTCCCGCCCGATCCGCCATCACCCCGTAGACGATGATGGGCTGGCCGCGCTTGCCGTCCCGGCTGTGGCCGAACCGGGCCAAGGAACAGGTGTGCCCTTCATAGTAGCTGCTGGAGACGTCGTAAAGGACGTGATCCCCTTCGGACAGATGTCGCCGGGCCAGCTTCTTCTCGATCCGGTCCTGACGTTGGAGCAACCAGTCCATGGCCCCGTACAGGTCGTTCTCGTCGGCGTCTTGCAGGGAGAGCTCGGAGGCCAGGGTGGTCGTGTGCCAGAGCCGGGTGGTGGCGAGCTTGGAGGCGGGATGCAGCAAGCGCTGGATGATCAGGGCCAGGACCAGATCGCGCTGGCGCGAGGGCTTGGAATCGATAAGAGCGGGGAGCTTCAGGCGGCGCATGGCTTGCAGCACCATCTCGACATGACCATGGGGGAGGGAGCGTTCGATGACGAAGAGCTCATCGGGATGAACGACAGGGACGTTCTTGAGGACGAGACGAAGTCGTTCGATCTTGTCGTGGGGCCAGTTGGTGAGGTTGGCGATGGTGCGTTTGCGGACACGTTTCCCTTCGCGCCAGCCTTCGCGCAGGAGGATGGCAGGGCGGGAGTTGCGGTTGGGGACAGTGTCGATGTACATGGCAACTAGTATAGATCATATAGTTCTCAAATACAACATGATAGACACTCTATTACATGGGAACACAAATAAACCCAGTCAACACCAGTTCCGTAAGCAAATCAACCACTTAGCTCGATTTTAGGGGGAAATAGGGCTGGAACTTCCGTCTAGAGCATCAATGACACGGGCCCTGAAGGCGGCCCCGAAAACACGCGTGTCAAGTGGCAGATACTGGTTCGCATTAAGAAACTCGGCTGTTAGGGGCACTGAGTACGATACTGCACTAGCGGCAAATAGCGTGTCTTGCGTTTCCTCAACAGATGGCTCGATCTCATCAATCGCGAAGAGATTCACCCATTCCTGCCGTTGAGCATCGTTGGCCGCGATCTCCGGGTAGAATTCGACCGGGATACGGTCGAGCGTAATGCACCACTGCGTCTCCACAACGAACTTCTTCTTCAACCACAGCTTCTTCTGGAAGTTCTCGAGTTGGGCGAGGAAGTCGATGATCTTGCCAGCGATTTTGCGGATGACCTTGATCTTCGAGAGGTACTGCTCAACGCGCGGCACGGACTCGTTCTCCACGTCGTCGAGGTGCATGACTTCGTTCTTAATGTAGAAATCCAGCTCCCGGCGGAGGAAGGTCCCGAGGTCCTTGTGGATGAAGTAGTCGAAGGTGTTGCGCGCAGTGTAGCGCCTGAGGTGTGCCTCGAGCCTGCTGTAGTCGGCCCGCTCGCCGCTTGCCAGAAAGTGCGGTCGGCTAAGCTCAGAGATCCACTCGGCCAACAGGGGATCGGTAGTGGCCAGGATGCGCTTGGTGGCGATCGTGCTCAGTACCTTCTGGACAGGGGGTTTCTTCTTTCCGTGGCGGTCCGCCCGCGGCCAGTCTATGAGGGTCGCTGGGCGGTACTCGAACCGAATGACGAGTTCCTTGCCCTGGTCCCCGTCCTCCTCGGCGACAAAGTCTTGGCCTGTGTACCCCGGCGGTGCCAGGACGAACACCCGGTTCTTACCCTCGGACGCCTTGACGTTGCCATGCTCGCCCTCGGCGGCTTCCACCAGCCGAAAATGCACACGTAGCGGCCTGCTCTCGTCGTCCGGTCTCAGTCGGAACGCGTAGTCACGCAGGTACTCGCTTGTCTTGATGTAGTACTGGTCCTTGTTGGCCCAGTGGAGCGTGACCTCCTCCCCCTCGTAGGGAATGGCATAGACGCCCGGTTTGTAGACGCGCTTGGCGAGAAAGTCGCCTTCGGAGTAGTAGCGGCGAAAGAAGCTGAACAGGTGGTCGTAGACCTCGCTTTCGAGCGTGCCGATGTCCACTGCGTCTCTCTCGATGCGGGCCCGCAGCTCCCTGACCTTGGGCGAGTCGTCCGGGTCCATCCCCGCCAATTCGACACCTGTGATCACCTCGGCGAGTTCCTTCTCCAGCTCGGCCTTGTCGGCGGTTTTGTATTGTGCGAAGGCGTCGCGCACCTGCGGCAGTAGGTCCGTGTCCAGAAACTGGAATACCTCTTCGCTCTTGGCATGCATGATGCGGTAGAGTCCGAAGTCCAGGTCGGGCTGGTCGAGCTGGAAGAGTTCCTTGAGCAATGTCTTCAGCTTTTCGTACTTCTGGCTCATCTGGTCTCAGTGCCTCGTGGTTTCGTTGATCGCGCCCGCCGCTACTCTACCGCCCACCGGATCGTGAAGAGTGTCTCCGTCGCGGTCCGCTGTGCCAAGCGGGCTTCCAGCACGTCGATCAGCTGGTCCCGCTTTTCGATGATCTCGTCCTCGACCTTGAAGATATCCTGTCGCTGACGGCGCTGGCGGCGCTCGAGCTTCCGGATCTTTTCCTGAATCTCGTGCTGTTCGGCCAGCGTGACCGCCTGCCGTGCTTGCCGCCTTCGGACCTTGATCTGGGCCTTGGTGTCCAGAAGCGCTTTCTCCACCGATAGCACCATGTCATCGGCCCAGCTTTCGAGCTTCTCGCGCGCCTCGTTGAAGTGCCTGTTGTTCTGCTCCAGCGAGCGGCTGACCGTAGCTCGCGCGTGGCGATCCGATTCGTCGTTCAGACGCCGCGTTACCGAGGCCGGGATGGGGGCTTGGCCTTCGCCCGCATGAGTGGTCCGACCTCGGCAACTGAACAGCTTCTCCATCGTCTCCTGGTCGAGCGACACCCCGGTCTCATCGAAGCCGGAGAAGAGCAGGTACTCCTCGCGTTCGTAGGAGTCGATGGCGAGGCGAGTCAAGGCAAGGTAGCCGGCGTTCCCGCGTAGAGCCTCGATCACGTGGAGACGCATGGGATGGTTGGTCACGTCGAAAACGATCTTCGCGGACGGTGTGGGAAGCGCCTTTGCGGTGTCGATGACATGCTCACCGAGTGGGTGCGACAGGCGATAGAGGAAGACATTCCCGGGGTCGCCGCCGTCCTCGTCGGTGTCTGTTCCAGCTCGGGGGTGCGATTTCGAGATGAGGTGGTACCGCCCTCGGGGAATCTCGGCACGGGGAGGGTCCTCAAGGTCGAAGGCGAGCGCGGCGGCGTCGAACCGTGCGCGCCCGTCCAGCATGAAGCGCGTGAGTGACCAGAACCGCCGGCCTACGCGGTCGAGCTGGGCTTGGGCGTCAGCCAGCTGAAGCCGTAGGCGCTGGTGTACGTCCTCGTCAAAGTGCTCGAATAGCACCCGGCGCGTGTCGTCCAGCCGGGTCCGGATCTGTTCGTCCATCTCCGCTTGCAAAGTGCGGAAGGCGATGTCGATCTCCTCGGGCGTCCGACATTCTTGGTAGATGCCCAGGATGCGTTTCTCGAAATCGATGGCTGACTCGATGCTGCCGAGCACATCATCCGAGGCGCCGAAGACACCATTGAAGAGGTTGAACTTCTCGGTCAGAAGCTCCAAGACGCGGCTATCCGCCTCGTTGCGTTCGTTCAGGAAGTTGATCACGACCACATCGTGCTTCTGACCGTACCGGTGGCACCGACCGATGCGCTGCTCAATGCGCTGAGGGTTCCATGGAAGGTCGTAATTCACGACGAGCGAGCAGAACTGGAGGTTGATACCTTCCGCCGCCGCCTCAGTTGCGAGCAGAATCGTTGCCTCATCCCGGAAGTGCTCGATGAGGGCCGCTCGAACGTCCACCGCCCGCGAACCAGAGGCCCGGCCGGTGTCCCGGTTCTTCGCAACCCAGCGCTTGTAGATTGCGGTGGCCTCCGGGCCGCCGTTCGTCCCGTTGAAGAGGACGACCCGCCCCGCGTAGCCGTTCGATTCGAGGAACGACCGCAGGTACTCCTGGGTCCGACGCGACTCCGTGTAGATTAGCGCTTTGCACGCGGCTCCCGTCGTTGTCATCTGCTCTAAACCGATTTTCAACGCCTGAAGCAGAGCCTGGGACTTGGTGTCGATACCGATGGCCCGCGCCCAAGTGGCGAGCCGTTGGAGGATGTCGATCTCCTCGCGCAGCTTCAACCGGTCGACGACGACCGGAAAGCCCGCGGATTGATCGGCCGGCTCACCCTCCGTGAAGATTTCGTCGAGCAGGTCGTCCTCGATTTCCTCGTCCTCGATGAGTTGCTCGGCGAAATCGGGGTCGCTGTCCGCCCGCTCGTCACGCAGCGTCTCGAGGCGTGTCCTCAACTTGTCGAGTGTGGCAGCGATGGCTTGCGATGACGAGGCAAGCAGTTTTCGCAAAATCAGGGCCGTCAGGTGTCGCTGCCTCTTGGGGAGAGCGTAACTGTCTTCTCGCTGGAGAAAGTCAGATACCGCCTCGTAGAGCGCATGTTCTTCGTCCGTCGGGGTGAACGGCTGCGTGATTGGGCGGCGCTCAGTGTACCGAATGTACTCCATCACCTGGTTGCGTAGGGTCCGCTTGCAAAAGGCCGAAAGCCGCTGCCGCAGTGCCTGGAGATTGCTAGCCGCGCTAGCATACTGAGAGCGGAATGAGTTGACATCGCCGAAGAGGCGCTCGTCAATGAGCGTCGAGAGGCCGTACAACTCGAGGAGGGAGTTCTGTAGTGGCGTCGCGGTGAGGAGCAGCTTGCGGCAGTCCTCTGTGGCCCAACGGACTCCCTGGCCAACCTTGTTGCTCGGACGGTAGGCGTTGCGCAGCTTGTGGGCCTCGTCTATGACGACGAGGTCCCAGGCAATCGTCTTGAGTTCTTCGCGTAAGCGGTTCGCATAGTGGTGCGACATGACGACCAGCCTCTTTGGGCTCAGCGGGGTGCGCCCGCTTCGCAGCGCGTCGCGATAGGCCCTCGCGTCCAGCACCTGCACGGGCAGGTGGAACTTCTCCTCCAGCTCCAGAGCCCACTGTTTTCGGATCGAAGCTGGGCAGATTATCAGCAAACGGCGTTTACGCTCGGCCCAGAGCTGGCACAGCACGATTCCGGCCTCGATCGTTTTGCCCAGTCCGACTTCGTCAGCCAGGATGACGCCCTTGGAGAGGGGGGACTGCAGTGCGAAGAGCGCTGCCTCGATCTGATGTGGATTCAGGTCGACCGCAGCGTCGAATAGCGCCATGGTCAATCGGTCCATTCCACTGGTGGCGCGGCGCGTCAGGTCGTGGGCGAAATACTTGGCGTGGTGAGCCGTGATGGTCACCGGAGCACCGAGGAGACGTTGGACCGGGATGGTTTGGCGTGGATGTGTTCGGTCATCTGCCAGTGCTGCTCTCCGTTGCCCCCATCATTTTCCAAGGTAGGTGGCAATGGCTCTTTGCCATTTTACTGGAGGTTCAAGAGAACAGGAAAGCAGGTTCGTGCGCGGATTGGATCGAGGCGGTCAAATCCCGGTGGTACGACCGAACAAAAGCCGCTTGATCCCATCCGCAATGTTGCAAAAACAGAATTTGCGAACGCAGTAGATTCGCTTCTCGGCCCGTTCGATGTGTGGAACCAGGATCGCCAGATTGCGCAACCGCTCGTATTTCAGAACTCGGATCTGTTCCAGCCGATAGCTCTGATTGATAAACCGGATCGTCTTTTAGACCCCGTCAATTGGTGCTTCGGTCGGGGGCGCTGTTCTCGGCTACCGGATCGGCAGAAGCTCGGATGCCGCAACCACCATCATCACGATCGTGGGCTGATCGTTCTTCTTGAGGTACCCCCACCCTTCCCCGGAATCACATATAGTGAACACTCTCGCCATTGGTAGGTAACGAATCGGGGCTCGAAATACGTGTCGGAAAGCGCTCGCCTTGGATCTTTATGCCATCCGATCCAGCGAGGCATTTGTGGTCGGGATCGGCTTGAGTCCTTGAACTGCGACGAACAGACTCAGCCCAGGGACCGGATCTCCTTGATGAGGGGCCAGAAATTCAACTGGTCCACCGCGTGGCCGCGGTACATCCCCACCGAGTCGGCTCCGTTGGCCAGGGCGGTCCGGGCGGCTTCCAGCATCAGCTTGGGATCCTGAAAGCTTCCGACGTGGTAGCAGGACAGCTCCACGATCAGAGGACACCGCCCCTTGATCAATTCTGCCAGCTGACTCGTGTAGCGTTCCACCCGCCTCACCTCCGAAGTCGTTCGGAACCAGAGATAGAGTTCGTCCATCAGCGACTCGTCGAGCCAAGTCCGGAGATCCTGGAAAGCGCCCAGGTAACGATCCCCGTGAGGCCCCGCCAGATCCTGGGCGATGACGGCAATGGTGAGGGGAGCTTCGGGGTGCCGGGCCTTCAGCCGGCGACGCAGCTCCCGCAGGGTCTCGGTGACGAAACCGGCGCGGAAGCGGAGCCATTCCGGGTCATGGTTCGGGAGCCTTGACGGACTCTTTCCAAAATGTTTCCGGTACGCCTCCACCATGGGAGCTTCGTAGCCGTGGATCGCGGCCCCGTGTCCATCCCGGAGTTCGCTCACGAACTCCACCTGGACGCCGTGTCCACCCGATTCCTCCACAATCTGCAGATACCGGTCGACCATGTAGGTCCGAACCTCGGGCACGGCCAAGCTCATGGAGAGCCGGCTCCCCACCTTGAGTTCGCGGTCGCCCTCCCGGTCCATCGCCCACCAATCGGGATGCTCCTTGGCGAACGGGCCGGTGCTCAGGACGGCGCGCGGACTGTTCCAGATAGGGCGGTGCCGATCCAGCTTTTCCTTGAGCCGGGCGGAGCCGTAGGGAAGGCCGATGTAGTTGAGGGACCAGTTGGCCCGCATCCGTCTGGCGCCATGGCTGTTGAACGCCATGTAGGGATGCATCACGATTCCCTTCTCACCGGCCGCCTGAGCCAAGATCCGGGATCCACGGGTCGGAACCAGATGGGTCACGCCATGGCGGGCGCATTGCTCGACGAACTCGACAACGGCCGCCTCATCGGAAGGCTGGGTCGGACTGATCAGCCCGCCCGGAGCACACCATAAAGAAAACCTGGAATCTTCCGAGCGTTTCGCCGTTGAAGCTGCAACCACCTTCGCGGTCGCGGGTGGAGCCGCGGCGACGGCTCCGTAGGCCAAGCTCCTCTCCAGGAAACGGCGGCGGCTAAGACTAGAGGAGGACTCGGACATGGACTACTTCAAGAGGGCGACGATCTCTTCCTTGTTCCCCTCTTGGGCCAGGGTCCGGGCGGTCTTGCCGTCCTCGTTCGTGGCCTTGGCGTCGGCTCCCGCCTCCAACAGCGCCTTGACCGCCTCGGCATGCCCGTTGACCGCCGCGTACATGAGTCCGGTCCAACCCTGCTTGTCCTGCACGTTGACGTCGGCTCCCGACTCGACCAGGGCCTTCACGGTTTCCGTGTGCCCGGCCTCGGCAGCCCAGACCACGGAGGTCTTTCCGTCCGGATCCGTTCCTTCCGCGTCGACACCCTCGCCCAGCAGGGCGTTGACGCTCTCCGTGTCGCCCAGTTTGGCCGCCAGCAAGACGGACGGAGATCCGTCGCTGGTCATGGAATAGGCGTCGGCTCCGTGGCTCAGGAGGGCCTGCGCCGTATCCCCATGTCCAGCCCCGAGCGCCATGATCAGCGCGGTTCCGCCGCTCTGATCCGCCACGTCCAGATTGGCCCCCTTCTCCGCCAGTGCGCCGATGACCTCACCGTGGCCCCGTGCCGCGGCCCAGAGCACGGCCGTCCGTTTCCGGTTGTCCTGTGCCTCCACATCGGCGCCGGCCTCCAGCAGAACTCGGACCGACCCGGCTTGGCCACTCGCCGCAGCCGCCATGAGGGGTGTCCGCTGTTCGGAATCCCGGATCTCGATGTCGGCTCCACCATCGACGAGGGACTGGACCACCGCGTCGTGGCCGTGACCAGCGGCCAGGATGAGGGCGAGCTGTCCTTTCTGTCCTTCCTCCTCGCTGACGGCATTGGCGTCGGCCCCCTGTGCCAGGAGGTCCTTGACGGCCGCGTCATCCCCTTTTCCCGCAGCATCGATCAGATCCTCGTTGATGTTCCCGCCACAGCTGCAGAGCAGAAGAAGAGAGGGGGCAAGCAGTGTCACGAATCCCCGAAAATTCAGCATCATGGATCTCCTTTGCGAGTCGCGGGGCGCGGACCGAGCAGTCACAAAATCCGCCGCAGGAACGGCCCTCCACCGCCCTCCGGGGTGTTCGGGCCAACGAGCCCTCTCCGAATTGTGTCGGAGTTGCCGGCATGATAACACAGCACTCGGGGAATTTACCGGGGGGGAGACGAAGGGGTTGATGAAGCGGAAAAGGCGGAATCTGCGCAGCCGCGAGTGGTTCGACACCCCTGAGCTGTACGGGTGGACTCGGCAGGCGGCCTTGCAGGGTCTGGGACTCGACCCTGCGGTCTACCGGGACCGTCCCCTCATCGGAATCTGCAACACCTGGAGCGAGTTGACCCATTGCAATGCCCACCTGCGCACCTTGGCCCAGCGGGTCAAGGAGGGGGTGTGGCAGGCGGGCGGCGTGCCCTTCGAATTTCCGGTCATCTCCTTGGGCGAGTTCAACATGCGCCCCACGTCCATGCTCTTCCGGAACCTCTTGAGCATGGACGTGGAGGAATGCATCCGAGCCAATCCTCTGGATGGCGTGGTCCTCTTGGGTGGGTGCGACAAGACCACGCCGGGACTGCTCATGGGAGCCGTGAGCGCGGACGTGCCGGCGATCCTCGTGACCGGTGGGCCTCAACTCACCGCCCACTGGCGGGGCCAGGAATTGGGATCGTGCACCGATTGCAGGCGCTTCGAGGCCGAACTGCGAGCCGGCAGGATCGAACCCGAGGACTGGCTGGATCTCCAGGGCGCCATGATCCGGAGTCCGGGTCACTGCATGACCATGGGCACGGCCTCCACCCTGGCCACGCTGGCGGAAGCCCTGGGCTTGGCGCTGCCCGGCAACGCCGCCTACCCGGCGGCCGATTCCCGCCGGTCGCGCCTGGCGCACCGGGCCGGACGTCAGATCGTGCGCCTGGTGGAACTGGACCTGAAACCGTCCCGGCTGCTCAGCGCCGGGTCGTTCGACAACGCCATCCGCACTCTGAACGCCATCGGCGGTTCCACCAACGCCATCGTCCATCTCCTCGCCGTGGCCGGGCGGGCCGGCATCCCCTTGTCCCTCAAGAGGTTCGATGAACTGTCCGAGACCACGCCGGTGCTGCTGAATCTGAAGCCGGCCGGGCGTTTCCTGATGGAGGACTTCGCCTATGCAGGCGGGGCACCGGCGCTTCTGAGTGAGATGGCGTCTCTCCTCGACTTGGATCTGCCCACGGTCACCGGCCGGAGCTTGGGCGAAAACCTCCAGGGAGCCCGCAACGACAATCCGGAAGTCATCCAACCTTTGGACCGCCCCTTGGACGCCTCCGGCGGCCTGGCTGTCTTGCACGGGTCGCTGGCTCCCGACGGATGCATCATCAAGCACAGCGCCGCCACGCCCGGACTCCTGCGCCATGAGGGCCGGGCGGTCGTCTTCGAAGACCACCACGAACTGCTGGACGGAATCGACGACCCGGACCTGGACATCGGTCCGGAGGACGTGCTCGTGCTTCGAGGCGGCGGGCCTCTCGGCGGGCCGGGCATGCCCGAATGGGGATTGCTCCCGATCCCCGGAAAGCTGCTCCGCGCGGGTGTTCAGGACATGGTCCGGATCAGCGATTCCCGCATCAGCGGCACGGCTCGCGGAACGGTAGTGGTCCACGTCTGTCCGGAGAGCGAGGCGGGGGGCCCGCTCGCCGCGGTCCGGACCGGCGATCCCATCCGCCTCGACGTCCCCGCCCGGCGATTGGACCTTCTGGTGGAGCCTCGGGACATCCGGCGCCGGCTTGAACGCGTCCGCGCCAGAGCCCGCCCCGAACCAAGAGGCTACCGCCGCCTCTACTTCGAGCACGTCCTGCAAGCGGACCAGGGATGCGATTTCGATTTCCTGCGAGCATAGGAGAGCGACGGCTTTCTTGACGCCGAAGGAGCGGCGGTTTCCAACCGCCGATAAGGGGGGATTAGGGGGGACGGAGTCCACTTTACACTTTCCGGCCGCCGAATCGCACGGGAAAATGGAAGAGTGGGCGATTGGAAATCGCCCCTCTTGCTCACTTCTCCCGCAAGCACCAGCGGACGGCGTTCTTCATGAGTCGCTGGTACATGGGGTGAATCAGCGGTTCGGCCGGGTGGCCGCTGGCCAGATGGCAGACTCTTCCCTTCCCGGCCTCGCGGACCCAGCCGGCGGGGACCGCGATTCCATTGTCCATCCGGCTCTCCAGGATCATGTGAACCTGGCTCTCGTCGTACAGGACCGGCGAGTGCTGCTCGTCGGCCGTCGTGAAATCGCTGACTCCCTCGGTGATGGGATGATCCGGGTCCACCACCTCGACGCGGAAACGCTCGTAGGGTCCGTGGCCGATGTAGCGGCCTCCCACCAGCTTCAGGTAAGGTCCGGCGGGAGGATAGAGCCCCAGGGAGTTGTGGAGATTCAGGAAGGAGCCGCCCTCCTCGACGAATTCCGCCACGGCCTGCTCCTGCTCCTGCGTCATCCAAGTCTTGATCTCGCCATGGAGTGGGTCCACAAGAGCCCGTAGCGGCGCCCGGCCCTCCCCCTTGCGCTCCACCTGCCGGCCGTCCCGCAGAATGACCAGCAACCGGACCCGGGACAGGTTCTCCGCGGACAGGGCGTTCACGTCCACGGTGAAATGGGGAGTGACGCCGGTGGCCTGGAACACCAGAGTCAGCGCTTTCCGGATGGGAGCGGGTGGGTGGGGGCTGTCCCCGATCAAGACCAGCGCATGGGGATGGGAGTCGCCGGGTCGGGGCCCACGGCCGTGGAATGGAGCATTGGGGACCGTGAGCTCCCGATAGACATGGGCAATCTGCGGGTCTCTGGGGCGCGTATGGGTGGTCCAGTACTGGAGTCCGTCCGGTAACCGGACATATTTTTGGACCTCCGGCAGGGAGTATCCGATGGCGATCCCGTACGCGACTTCGTCCCGGAGCTCCACCATGAGGTCCCGGAGCCGCCCCACCATGTTCGGTCCGGTCCAGGAACCGAAGCCGGGCACTACCTCCCGGGCGTCAAGTTCCTGGAGTTGACCCAGGACCTCGATCCAGGCCGCGGTGTCCTTCCCATCCGGATTGAACCGGATGCCGTTCATGACCAAGGGGCCGCCGAAAAGGACTTCCTCTTTCTGCAGATGGAGGGCCCCGGCTCCCTCATCCCAGACCTCGTCCAGGGGTAGAAACCGGACGGACCGGGTGGGATCTCCCACGAAGCCCGGACTCGAAAGGGCCGTCACCATCGACGGATCCAGATCCGGCATCTTCGCCAACAGCCGCTTGCGAATCTTCGGAGACGTGACGATCTGTCTTACGCCTCCCTTCACCAGTGCGCTGACCAGCGGAGCGATGGGGTCCAGCCCCATCGGTTCGGGAGAGCGATACCAGCGCTTCTCCCCTGGGTCGTAGGCAGAGGAGGTCCCCCAGGATGGATCTTCCCAGATATGGGTCAGTACCAGACGCCGCGCAGGCCGTTGTCCCTTGCCCGTGACCCGGTCCAGGTAGGCCTCGACCGATCGGCCTCGGGGCAGGTCGACCAGCAGGGTCTCCCCGTCCAACTCCACCCAGCCGCAGTTGGCGCTGGCGAATTGGTGGGAGAAGCCGGCGGCGTGAACGCCCGAAGCCAGTTCCACGTGGTGAGGAAGAAGTTGCGGGCGGGACTTGGCCGTCATCGTTCCCGTGGAGAGTACCAAAATCAGCAACAGACCAACGAGTCCGAGCCTCTTACCAGGAGGGGCGATTTCCAGTCGCCTCTTTCTCCGCTCCGCCCTGCGCTCGTACCCGCCTGTTTCGGCCGGAGTTCGGCGGTTGGAAACCGCCGCTCCCAGCAACCGACCAACGGGCACGAGCCTCTTACCAGGAGGGGCGTTTTCCAGTCGCCTCTTTCTCCGTTCCGCCCTGCGCTCGTACTCGCCTGTTTCGGCCGGAGTTCGGCGGTTGGAAACCGCCGCTCGCAGCAACCGACCAACGGGCACGAGCCTCTTACCAGGAGGGGCGATTTCCAGTCGCCTCTTTCTCCGTCCCGCCCTGCGCTCGTACTTGCCTGCTTCGGCCGGAGTTCGGCGGTTGGAAACTGCCGCTCCCGGCGACTGCCCAACGGGTCCGAGCCCTGAGGAATGCAGGATGATTCCCGGCACACAGGAATTCGCGAAACGGGCTGTCGATTCGGCCCCGATCTGAAACGGCATAACGATCCTCCTGTTGGACTGGAAGCGGTTCCTGGACGGCCCCGCGGGCGGACCGCAGTCAGTCTACTATGCGTCCGTGCCTATCGCGAAAACCGTTCCGGCACCCAACAGGCGCTGCATCCCGTTTCAGGGGACCAGGACGGCGGCTCCGTCCAGTTCGCCCTGCTTCAGCCGACGGAGGGCTTCGTTGGCCTGATCCAGAGGAAACACCTCGGTCTCGGCGCGCACCGGCACCCGCGGAGCCACTTCCAGAAACTCCTCCGCGTCCCTCCGGGTCAGATTGGCTACCGAACAGAGCCGCCGCTCCTCCCAGAGCAGGCGGTAGGGAAACGCCGGGATGTCGCTCATGTGGATTCCGCCGCAGACGACCGTTCCTCCCTTGCCCACGGCTTCGAGCGCCAATGGCACGAGCGGACCCACCGGAGCGAAGATGATGGCGGCGTCCAGCGGGTACGGCGGCTTCCGATCCGAGCCTCCGGCCCAGACCGCTCCCAGCGAACGGGCGAACTCCTGAGCCGTCCGATCGCCGGGACGGGTGAAGGCGTAGACGCTTCTACCCTGGTGCCGGGCCACCTGCGCGACGATATGGGCGGCCGCTCCGAACCCGTAGAGGCCCAGGCGGCGTCCCGGACCGGCCATGACCAGCGACCGATACCCGATGAGGCCGGCGCACAGGAGGGGGGCCGCCTGCACGTCGGAGTACTCCGGGGGAATGGGAAAACAGTAGTCCTCGTGGGCCACGACCTCCTCGGCGTAGCCACCGTTCAACGTATACCCGGTGAACCGGGCCCGCGAACAGAGATTCTCCCGGCCCGACCGACAGTAGCCGCACTGCCCGCAGGTCCATCCCAACCAGGGGATCCCGACCCGGTCACCGATGCCGTGCCGCCGCGCGCCGGGACCCGACTCGGCCACTTCTCCCACGATTTCATGTCCGGGAATGATGGGCAGCTTGGGGTCGGTCAGATCTCCGTCCACGACATGGAGATCGGTCCGGCACACGGCGCAGGCCCGCACCTGAAGCCGCACCTGACCCGGCCCCGGCTGCTGTCGAGGCAGATCCACCTCCTCCAGCCTCGTCCCCGGCTGCCTCAGAATCATGGCCCGCACGTCAATCCTCCCGGCGGGGATCGCCTGCGTTCTCCTGAAGAAAGTCCAACAGGCGGTAGAGAAAGGACTCCAACTCGTTCGGATTCTCAAGCCGGTAGCGAGCTGCCGTGGCTGAGTCGACCTCGCTCACTACAATCGTCGGCCCCTTCCCCCTCAACGCCTGAAAGGCCGGCTCGTCAGTCGGAAATGTTCCTATGTAGAGAGGAATTCGTCCGGTTCCAGGCGGCGCCAATTCAGCCTCGATCCGTATCGCCGCCCTTCCCCGATTCCATTCCAGCCGGGGCCGCACCTGCAATCCGTCCCGGTCGCGGATCTTCCGGAGCCGAGGATATCGCCTCAGAACCGAATCGAGAATCGGCTCCACGTCGTCCGAATCGGCCCGGACTGCCGGATCCAGATGAATGCGCAGCGTGATGTCCCTGGGATCGACCAGAACTCCTCTCGTTCCCAGGTACGCTTGGACCAGATCGGCCGCAAGGGAGCGCATCTGGACCACCCACTCCGCCTTGGTTCGCGACCCGCCAACCAGTCCGGGTCCCGAGAAATCCAATCCGTCGCTGCCGGCATGAAACAGGCCGTCGATATCCACCATGGAGGCCAGGTCCTGCCTTCCGCGCCGGCTCACGATCACCGTGGGACAGAGACGGGCCAGCCGGCGGAGCGCCTCCTTCATTCCCCGGGAGAGGACCGCCATATCTTCCCGGGAGACCAGAGGCGCCAGCGCGCCGTCATAGGAAAGAAAAAGCAGCGGTTGCCGACCCCGAAGTCGATCCCTGATCCGCGGCCAATGGGCCAAGGCTGCCGGCATTCGGCGATCACGCACCATCCGCATCTCCAGAAATTCCGGCGTCAGCGTCGCCGGCTCCGCATTGTTTCTTCCCCTTCCTACCGAGTCAATCGAACCCGCCGCGCCTTGACTCGCCCCGGTGCGGAAACTACCATCCCAAACCATCATGAACGCGCGTCTACTCGTCGGTTTTTCTTGGTGCACCCTGCT
This sequence comes from Acidobacteriota bacterium, assembly GCA_965231825.1. Lineage (GTDB taxonomy): Bacteria > Acidobacteriota > UBA6911 > RPQK01 > JAJDTT01 > JAJDTT01. Next base: position 3,973,224 of record OZ246889.1, read on the forward strand.
GGCGGCCGGAACCATGGCCCTGGCTGAATCGTCCGATCTTCCGGTGAACTGGAAGAAATTGCCCGAGCCCTTCCACACCGAATCGGCCAGCAACCGTCCGCAGGTCGTCCCCCGCCCTGAAGGTGCGAAGCTCAATCTCCCCGATGGCTTCCAGGCCGAAGTCATCGCCAGCGGTTTCGAAAAACCGCGCTTCATGCTCCTGGGCCCGACCGGTGAGGTCCTGATCACCGACAGCGGCAAGCGAAACGAGCCCACCGGGACCGTCACCCGGCTGATACACGGCAAGAAGACCGTCCTCCTGGAAGGATTGGATCGTCCTTACGGGTTGGCTCGCTACCAGGGTTACCTCTACATGGCCGAGCCCGCTTCCATCAAGCGCTACCCCTACCGAAATCAACAGATCACTGGTGAGGGGGAGGAGGTCTTCTCCCTGGCCGGTTTCGGCAAGGGCCACTGGACGCGGACCCTCCTCTTCGACCGGCAGCGGGAAAAGCTCTACGTGACGGTGGGATCCAGCTCCAACATCGGCAAGGGAGATCCGCCGGTCCGAGCGGCCATCAATCGCATCAATCCCGACGGCAGCGGACACGAGATCTTCGCCACCGGCCTGCGCAACACCGTCGGCCTGCGCTGGCGCCCGGGGACGGATGAACTCTGGGGAAGCGTGCAGGAACGGGACGGCCTGGGAGACGATCTGGTGGACGACTACCTGGTCCACATCAAGCAGGGTGAATTCTACGGTTTCCCCGACGCCTATTCCGGGCCCCACAAGGAACCGCGCCACAAGGAGACGGACCAGGAGAAGGTCGACAGCAGCCTCTACCCGGATGTCCTGCTGGGCGCCCACGTGTCGGTCCTGGACATTCTCTTCTACAGCGGCAGCCAATTCCCCGAGAAATATCACGGAGGCCTCTTTCTGGCCTTTCGCGGCTCCTCCAACCGATCGGTGCGGGTCGGATATTCCATCGCCTTCATCCCCTTCCTGAAGGGACGGCCCACCTCGGGCCCCACCGACTTCCTTACAGGCTGGATGTTGGCGCCGGACCGGCCGGAGGTCTGGGGACGGCCGGTTGGGCTCCTGCAGATGGTCGACGGGTCGCTGCTGATTTCGGACGACGGGGCCGGCAAGATCTGGCGGGTATCCTACGAGCCTGAGAACTAGTAAGCGTCGCCGCTAGCTGACAATCATGGCGCGATACGGCGCACAGGCCCGCTCCGGAGTTGGCCCAATGCGTCCCAGACGGGAGCAGACCTCATGTCCGGGAAGAGCCTGAGCCACGCCGGCTTCGCCGTCGGTGCCCCCCTGCTGTTCGGCTTGACCCTCTTTGCTTCCCCGGATTTCTCCCACCCGGTTCATCTCGATCTGGGCTTGGCCTGCACCCGGTGTCACGCCGGAGCCGAAACCAGCCGCCTCGCCGCCGACCAGATGTTTCCGCGACCCGCGGTCTGCCTGTCATGCCACTCGGACGGCGAGAGCACGGCACTCGACCCGGACCGGCTCCGCTGGACCGCTCCGGAGCGCACCTACCGGTTCGACCACGCCTTCCACGTGCGCCTGGGCAACCTGGGTCCGCTCCTGGCGGCCGCCATCGACGGCGGCAAGTATTTCGGATCACCTGAGATCCGTTCCCTGTTGGATCAGGCGGACGGCTGCACGGCCTGCCACCGGGGACTCGGCGCCAGCGAGGCCACTCCCCTTCCGGTCATGTCCGACTGCCTGGTCTGCCACTCGGAGATCGACAATCCCTTCAGTTGCGGCTACTGCCACTTGGAGGGGGTGAACCTGCGGCCCGCGGATCACACGCCAAAATTCGCGGACCTTCACGGCACGGGCAAGATCGAGTTGGACAAGGCCAGTTGCCTGCCCTGCCACGGAACCAACTTCGAGTGCAGAGGCTGCCATTGAGACCAATATTGCCCAACGAACCTGGCCAAACGCACGCCCCCTTGCTCCCCACGGCCGAGATGAGCCGCCACAACGGTCTCCTCTACGTCGTGTCCATGTGCATCTTCATGTTCGCGGCGCCGGTGGTCTACGTGGGAGTGGTCCAGGCCGGGCTGCTGGACAAGCTGGGGGCCAGCGCCATGGTGGCCAACCTCCCGGCCTCCACCTATCTCCTGGGCGCTTTTGCACCGCCCCTCCTGTCGTGGCTGGTCCCCCACCGGTTCGTCCGAACCACCGCCGTGGTCGCCTGCGCCGTGACCACCACCATGATCTCGCTGGTCTGCATCTCTCTCTTCGCCCCGGTCAGCGATCTGGTCCGCTTGATCGCCGTCATCGGCCAGGGCTTGATCCAGGGTTTTTCCGCCTACACCTTCCAGGTGTACAAGTACCAGTGCCTGAAACGCGGCACCACACCCGAAGGACGGGCGTGGGCCTTCAAATGGACGTTCGCCCTGGGTCCCATCTTCGCCGTGGCCGGCTCCCTCTGGGCCCAGTACGTGCTGGGGGGCGGGATCGAGTGGCTCCCCTATCCCTACGACTTCGCCCTCCTCTACCTGATCGGGGCGCCCTGCATGGGCATGGCCTGCTACCTGACGAGCCGATACAACCTGGCGCGGGTTCCGGAGACCCCGCGTCAACCCTTCGTCCAATACTATGCGGACAGCTTCAGATCCTTTGTCCGCGAGCCCACCCTGGTCTACCTGTGGCTGGGCTTCTTCATGTGGTTCATGGTCTTCACCTCCATGCCCACCCTCTCCCTCTACAGCCGGGAGGTCCTGGGCGGAGATCCCAAGGACTACTCAGGCTGGGTGATGGCCCTGCGCTTCGGCTTCAAGGCCGTGGCGGGGTACGCCCTGGGCGTCATCACGTTTCGGTACGGCCTCCGGGCCTCCCTCTTCGTCTGCATGGTGCTGTTGGGGACCTCCATCATCTGGGGCTGGACCGTTCCCGGCTATTTCTACCTGATCGCCTTCGGATTGATGGGAGCCGGCGAGCTGGGGGGCGCCTACTTCCCCAACTACATCGTCGGGATCTCACCACCCGCGCTCTCCACCATGAACATGTCGATCCTGATGATGACCAGCTGCGCCAGCTTCTTCGCTCCCAGCACCCACGGGGCCCTGGCGGACCACTTCGGATTTCACGCCAGCTTCATCTTCGCCCTGACCGCGGCGGTCGTCTCACTTTTCCTGATCGCCAAACTGCCCAAGGTCCGGGCCCAGGACGAGGCGACGGGCTCGACGTCCGGACAGGTATAACGCCGAATGCCGTTACCGCGTCCATCACAGGCCGTCCGCAAGCACGTAAGCGCTCCATGCCAACGAAGGCGCGTCCCCTGAAAAATGCGGGCGAGTGGAGAGAGACGGACATGGAAATACGCCCTGCACATCGGGACTCTCGCCAGCTTGTCGGTGACCCAGCCGGTTCTGGATCTGCTCTCCCAACAGCCTGCGTTTCTGGTCTCGCGGCAGGTCGGAGTCCTGCACGCGTCGTTTCTGATCCTCCTCCTGATTCTGGCTGTTCCGGGTTTGATCGTCACAGGGACCTGCCTGTTGGGATGGACCATGGGCGGGAAGCGTTGGTTTCAAGGCGCCGGCATCGGGTTGTTGGTAGTGCTTCTCGGTCTGCTCGTCCTGAAGACCCTCAAGCCGGATGCGGGAATACTCCTCGCCGGTGCGGTGGGGCTGCTGGCGGGGTCGATGACACTCGTCTACGACCGCTTCCCAACTGCGCGCGGGTACCTGACCCTGCTGTCGCCGGCCATGATCATCGTGCCGGCCCTCTTTCTGGCAGATCCCGCGGTTCAGAGGGTTCTCAATCCGGACACGCCCCAAGGCGCGGCCTTGGAAAGCGGCAAGACGGAGACATCCATTGTCATGGTCGTCTTCGACGAACTTCCACTTCAATCTCTGCTGGATCGCCAGGGCGGAATCGACTCCTTGCGGTTCCCCAGTTTTGCCGAGCTGGCCGAAGATGCCACTTGGTACCGGAACGCGGCGACCGTTTCACCTTCCACCCAATACGCAGTCCCGGCCATGTTGACCGGCAATCTCCCGGAGCCGGGCCGGACGGCTCACCCCACACGGGCCGACTATCCGGACAATCTCTTCACCTGGCTCCGGAACTCCCACCGGATCAACGTCTTCGAGTCCACGACACATCTTCGCCCAACACCTCCAGGGCGCGAGAGCGCCAACGCGCAGAGCTTGTCTCGTCTTCTGGTCGATGTTTTCCTGATCTATCTTCATTTCGTTCTGCCCGAGGATCTGGTCTACGGAATCCCCGACATCCGTTACGGGTGGGCTTGGAGGTTGGGCCATCCGGTCCAGCAATTCGAAGCATTCCTGGAATCGATTCCGGGACCGGATGAACCCGGGTTGCATTTCATTCACGTTCAGATCCCCCACGTGCCCTGGGCCTATTTCCCTTCGGGAAAACGTTATCGGTACGGCGGGGACATGAGCCTGTTCGGGAAGCGGGGTCTCTGGACCCGGGATGAAGTCCTGGTGACCCTGGCGTACCAGCGTCACCTGCTGCAGGTGGGATTCGCCGACCGGCTCCTGGGACGCCTGCTCCGGAAACTGAAGGCAGACGATCTCTACGATCGGAGCCTGCTTATCATTGCATCGGACCACGGCGTCAGTTTTCAGCCCGGCGGGTCCAGGCGCGCCATGACGGAGGCCAACTTCAAAAACATCCTGAACGTGCCGCTGTTGATCAAAGCCCCCCATCAGAACGAGGGCCGGGTGTCGGATCGCCCGACTCGAACCACCGATATCCTCCCAAGCATTGCCGATCTCCTCAGGGTCCCGGCTCCATGGCCCACGCACGGAATCCCGGTCACGGAAACCGAGATTCCTGAGAACAGGGATCTGGCATCCACCGCCCTGAACATCGCTCGCCCGTTCGAGTTTCTGCGTTCGCGAACGACGATCTGCCTGGAAGGCCGGGCTGTCGATATCACCCAACGTGGATCCCGGGTCCATTTGGACGAGGTGGGCGAGAGGAGCAACCGGGTCGTGTTTTACGGTTGGGCGGCAGACATGGAAACGCTGGCACCGGCCGATTCCATTCTCGTGTTCGTCAATGACGAATTGGTGCACCGGGGAATGGTTCGCCGCCCGCGCCCGGACGTGGTGGAATCCCTCAAAGCCGCAGAATTGGAGAATTCCGGATTCTTAATTGAGCTCGATCGGGAACTCCTCGAAGAGAGTCCCACGGTGCGCTGCTTTGCGTCGTTCGGGGACCGAATCGCCGAAGCCCAATATCCGGCGAGTTTCCCCTGGACCACCGAATCGGAACATATTCGGGATGAACCCAAGTCCACTGATGCCGTTCAGATCTGCTCCCTGGATCAGAACCTGCAACGGTCGTTACTGATCACGCGGCCGCTCACACCGGAGATACTCAGGGAGACCTCCGAACCCGGTGAATTCGAGATCGGTCTCCGGCAGCGGGCGTGGGATGCGGGCGAGGACGGCTTGTTCCGGCCCATGCCCTTCGGCGCCCTGATCGGAAAACGGCTGGATCAACTCTCCGTACGGCCGTCCCCAGGCCTCCTTATCGAATTGGACAAGCGGGGTCTTCTTTCCAGAATGAGGAGGAGACTGGATCCCGATTTCATTCCGGCTGCGGTCGAAGGAAGAGTCTCGTCGAAGTACACGGAGGTTCTGGCAGTGGCCGTGAACGGAACCGTCCGGGCGGTTGCTTCCTCCTTCGTCGGACCGGGGGGCGACCGGCGTTTCCAGGTGATCGTCCCCGAGTCGTCTTTGCTTAAGGAGACGAACCGGATCCAGGTGTTCGCCGTGGGACAGACGAACGGCGACGTGACCTTGTTTTCCTCCGCCGAGGGCGACTGATTTCCACCAGCCGCGGCGACTTTCTTGTCGCCGAATAGGAGCGGGGACTTTTAGTCCCCCATAGGGGGGTCTTGGGGGGACGGAGTCCCATAATCGCTAACTTGTTTAATGGCCTGGGAAGTGGCTGTCAATGTGATTGGACCTTCTCCGGGGAGGTTCTGCCAAAGACGCCGAGATTTCGTGCCATTCGGCGACCATGCGTCTTAGGGAATACGCCGGCTCGATGGCTCGCGTGACTTGGTTCAATGCGAATTTGAAGTCACGCCACGCGCTGGGAGTCCTGTCCGGTCGCGACGTCGTATCCCCAGGGGGAAATGGTGCGTGCATGGCGGACCACCTTTTCGACCAGCAGCGCCACCAGCAGCTTGCCGTACAACCAGGCCTGGGCGCTGGCCTCATCGTGCTTCGGCAGGTGCCCGAGCTGGGCCAGGGACTTGAAGCGCTTGAAGACCAGTTCGACTTGCCAGCGCAGGCGGTACCACTCCAGCACCTCGGCTGTAGGGAATTTCTCCGCTGGGTAGGTTGTGAAAACGATGACGAAGCACGCGAACCGCAGGGTTTCGGGCCGGACCTGCTGGCCCTTGCGCTGAGCCGTCCGCCGGATCTTGGCATGCGCGACTTCGATGGCTTCGTCGGTCTTGCGCACCGCACAGATCCGGCCCGCCACGGGGGGCCCGGCCCGGGCCACGGTGCGGACTCTCCAACTACCGACAGGCCCCGGGCGCGACAGTGTTTCCACGGCTGCGAGCAGGTCGAACGCTTGGCCAACCTCGGTTTCCAGCCGCAGCGTTCCGGTGTTCACGCGCACCGTCACGTACCCGCCGCCAGCCGCGACGTGCTGAATCCCGACCGCAGTCGAGTAGCCGCGGTCGGCCAGCACATAATCGCCCGACTGGATCGGGAACTGCTTGAACGACTCGCCGGTGCCGCGCCCCTGCGTCGCGGTCAGCTTGAAGAAATCGCAGCCGAGCGAAGGTAGGTTGACGCTGTAGTGAAGGCGCCACACCGACCCGGTCCGGCCGGGCTCGCGCACGGTCGTCGCATCGAACGCCCGCACTTGGAAGCCGGCGCTCTCGGAAACCGCGATCCCATGCTCTCGGAACAGTTCCATGCAGAGGGCGTAGAGCCATTCGCGGGATTTCCGCAGCCGCTTGAGCAGGGCCACGTCGGACAAATCGGCCAAGCTCGCTTGCCGTGCCCGGACCACGGTTTCGCGCAAGGAATGCCCGCAGCCGAGATGGATCAACAGGGTTCGCAGCAGGTCTTCCGGCGACTTGTCCTTGCGCAGGCCCTTCAGGGCTCCGGTCGAGGCCGCCAGATCCAGCCAATTGGCTGGGAAAAACGACACCAGCAAGTCCCAGTCCTCATTCGCAGCCGCTTTTACTACCGTTTGGCTCATGCCCACACTATACAAGATAGTGGTCAGGCAATCAAGTTAGCGCTTATGGGACGGAGTCCCCACTCCGCGCAGCGTCTTTCAACCGGGCGAATTGAAGAATGGGGGATGAGTATTTCCTCCGTCCAGAAGAGCAGGCGGCAAGAAAACCGCCTCTCCCAATGGGCGACAAGAAAGTCGCCTCTCCCAATGGGCGGCAAGAAAGCCGCCCCTCCAAATTGTGAGACAGGCGGAGCGCCAGATATAGTTGGGGTGCACCGGCCAAAATAGAGGCCATGCAACTCAGATCCCCACCATGACGACAGGCCTGCAAATCTTCGACCTCGCGGTTGGATCCATCCTGGTTTTCAACGGCATCGCGGTGTTCCTTCTCTGGGGCTCCGTACGCTCCAGGAGCAGCATCGAGCTACCCGCCTTCGCAGTCTGCTGGCTTCTGTACGGCATCCGGATTCTGGGCCCGGTCGAGGCGGTCCGTAGCGCAACCCCAATCCCCCCCATTGCTTGGGACTACATCACGTTCGCGGCCTACTACACCCAGGGCATCGCCGCATGGTTCTTCGTCGAGGTGTTCTGGAGGACCAAAGGCGTATTCAACTGCTTCCGCCGGATCTGGCAGCTCCACATTATCTTCGTGATCGTCGCCATGACGGTCGACCTCTACAACGGTACGCCGGGCTCGATGCTCCCGTACCATGTGAACCTGCTCCTGATCTACATCCTCACCACCATCGCCAACTACTTCACCGGCCATATCCGGTACGAACGGGAAAGCGCCCCCGCGTACATCGCCATGGTCATCGCCTCCGTCATCATCCTGCACGACGTGTTCGCGCGTCTCGGCTGGCTCCCATGGACCGTATTGTTGGGAGCGATCGGCAACTTCGTGCTTGCCGCCGCTATCTGCTACACGTTGTTGCACCGAGCGCTCAACAATGAAAAGCGCCTCGCCACCATCGACGCCGACTTGAATGCCGCCCGTCAGATTCAGCATTCCCTCCTCCCCCGAAAAGGCCCCAGCATCGAGCCCGAGATGTTGAGCGTCCGATACATCCCCATGGACGCCGTCGGCGGCGACTTCTACGACTTCATCCCCATCGACGATCACCGGTTCGGCATCATGGTGGCCGACGTCACCGGGCACGGCATTCCGGCCGCCCTGATCGCAACGATGGTCAAGACCGCCTCCGCATCGCAGTCCCACGCCGTGGCAGAGCCCTCCCGAGTCCTGGCCGGGATGAACGACGCACTTTACGATCAGACGGACGACCACTTCGTGACTGTGACCTACGCCTACTTCGACCTCGAAGCACGGGAGTTGCGAGTCGCCAGCGCCGGACATCCTCCACCTCTGATCTATTCGGCTGCCCGGAGAATCGGCAACGAGATCGACATCAACGGCATCGCTCTCGGAGTCCTGCCGGCTCAGAGTTACGACACCGCGTCAATCCCACTGGCGTCGGGCGATCGAATCGTCATCTACAGCGACGGCGTCACCGAGGCCGAAGCGCCGAACGGAGAACAATTCTCGGCGGAACGCCTGCTCGACATTCTCGTCGAGCACTCCAACACCACCACGTCCGAATTCGCCGACTACACCCTTCGGCAACTGATCGGATGGACCCGCAAGCCGAGGCTCGCTCTCGACGACGACCTGACCCTCCTCGTCATCGACGTGCCGGAGAACGGAGGACGCGCAACCCTGACCGAATGAGCCCGACCTGTGCCCGGCAGGATACGGCACCTTGGTTGAGGAGGTGTCTCTTCAGACCCGTCTACCAGATCCCCAACACCTTCCACCACAGCCCGCCGGCGACGAAGTAGATGAGGATGTTCACCACACTCAATAGTCCCCCCAGCTTCCACCAGTCGCCCATTTCCACGTAACCCGTCCCGAAGAAGACCGGCGCCGGGCCGGTGCCGTAGTGCGTCATTCCGCTGAACAGGTTGCTGAAGAAACCCAGCACCAGCGCGGCCAGCAAGGGCGGGGTTCCCACCGCGATGGCCACTGCCAGGAAGGGAGCGTACATGGAGCTGATATGGGTGGTGTTTCCGGCGAAAAGATAGTGGCTGTAAAAATACAGCAGGCTCAGGAGCAGAAAGGACGTCATCCAGTGCCCGTCCCCCAGGACGGCGGCCAGTTGGTCTCCGAACCAGGGGATCAGACCCATCGAATTGAGGTGGCTGGCCAGGTTGATGAGGACTCCGAACCAGATCAGCGCGTCCCAGGCGCCCCTTTCTCCCAGGATGTCCTTCCATTTCAGCGTCCCGGTCAGGAGGAGGATCCCGAGTCCGGTCAGCGCCGCAACCGCGCTGCTGATGCCGAACCGGCCGCCGAAGATCCACAGGATCAGGAGGAGGGCGAAGGTGCCGAGCATGATCCGCTCCGACGGCTTGAGCGGCCCCATCTCCTCCAGTTTCCGCTTGGCCATCCGGGCCGCTCCGGCCGTCTCGGAAATCTCGGGAGGATAGATCCGGTAGAGGATCCAGGGACCCACGGCGAGACACAGCAATCCCGGAACCAGAGCGGCCAGGAACCAGGTGGTCCAATCGATCTCGATTCCCATCCCGGCAGCCAGTCCGGCCGCCATGGGATTGCCCGCCATGGAGGTGAGGAACATGCCGCTCACCACGACGCCGCCCTGATAGGACGACTTGATCAGAAACGCTCCCAGCCGGCGGGCGCTGGCGCCGTCCGGGCGGCTCCCGAAGGAGGCGGCCACGGATTGCAGGATGGGGCAGATGACGCCGCCGCACCGGGCCGTGTTGCTGGGGATGGCCGGGGCCAGGACCAGATCGACTCCGATCATGCTGTAGGCCAGCCCCAGACTCTTCTTCCCCACCGCCGCCATGAACAGGTAAGCGATCCGCAAACCCAGGCCGGTGACCAGGAATCCCCGGGAGATGAAGAAGGCGGACACGATGAGCCAGACCACCGGGTAACCGAAGCCGGCCAACGCCTCATCCGGTTTCAGGACTCCCGTGAGCATCGTGGCGATCAACCCGGCCATGGCCATGGCCCCGAGCGGAAGGGTCTTGGCCAGGATCCCTACGATGGTGGCCAGGAAGATGGCCAGGAGACGCCAAGCCTGGAGTTGGACTTCGTCCGGCGGCGGCACGAACCAGACCAGGAGACCGATCAGGACCGGAGGGAGGAACCGCTGCAGAAGACTGGTCATTGTGCGGACGATGTGTAGGTCACCCAGACGGGAGAACCCCAAGCCACCATGCCGTCCTGCTGAAGGACCCGCACGTAGTAGTACCGCTCGCCGGCCCCGGCGTCGGCGTCCACGTACTCGAAGGAGATCTCTTCCTCTCCCTCGGGTGACAACTGGTAGACGATGGCCTCATCCCGGATGACGTCCACGCGATGGAGAGGATCGGTCCCCACCACTCTCGCCTTCAGGCGCAGCGGTCCGGATACGGTGAACTCCTCGCCCATGAGATGCTCGCCCCCTTCGTGGACGAAACGCAGGTCCAGGATGATGTTGTCGGTGGAAGCGTAGGCGCGCCGGCTCCGGATCGCCTCCATCAGGCTCTCCAGGGTCAGGTCCTCGGCCAGCAGGTTCGCGTAGCTCATGTGGGTGGAATGGTGATCCGAGGAGGCGATGAATCCCAGCCGGTACCCCTTGGCCAGAGCGTTCCATACATAGCCGGGACGTTCCTCGGAGTCCCGGGGCTTCAAGGTTCCGGGCTGGGGCGCCCCGGCGTGCTCGTAGGTGTCCCGGAGACCCTGGTAGATCTCTACGAGGGTCTCCACCTCGGGGTCGTTGTCACGCCAGTCGTTGGACCTGCCGGTGGTGTGGGGGATGGAGGTTCCCCCGTGGCGACGGAGGTACCAGAAAAGCCTCTCGGCGCCCTCCTGTCCACGCTCCTCAGGCCCCAGGATGGGATGGATGGGCTTCCCCCGTTCGGTGAAGAAGATGTTCCGGTGGCCGCTGGGGAAACTGAGCGATCGCTCATAGCCGTAGAAGGCCACGAAATTCTTCAGTTGGAAGAGGTCGGCGGTTTTCTGGCTCCGCCACCAGGTGTAGGGCTCGTCAACATGGTGAGTGTGATCGCTCACTCCCAGGAAATCCAACCCACCCGCATCCACGGCATACCGGTAGGCATCCAGGAGGGTGCCGTCCGCCGCACCGTCCACCGAGATTTCCGTATGGCGGTGCAGATCTCCCCGGTAGATGGTGTAGGTCTTCCCCCGATGCTCCACCCGGAAATCGCGGATCCGGTCCAACTCTTCCTCTTCGTCGGGATGGATGGGCGGGACCGGGGGATCCTCTGCCGGCGGAGAGGCGGGAACCAGGGATACGCCTTGTTCCAACTCCGGCGGCTGCAGCTTGGCCAGGAAGACCTGATTGTGTTGCTGCATGTAGCTCTTGGCGTTTCGGTGATCCGTGGCCCACGTGAGCCAGAACGCGCCGTCCGGGGTCCTGGCGCCGGAGGGCATCAAGGCGTTGCGGCCGCTGGTGCGGGCCAGACGTATCGGTGCACTCCATCGGTCGCCCCGGTATTGGGTGAGGTGAATGTCCCAGCGCGGATAGTAGGCGGGTCCCAGCCTGCCCCTCACTTCCCGAATGTCGGGCTGGCGCAGGTTCAGTTTTCGGACCAGCAGCCAGGGTTCGCCGGAGGGCCCCATCTCCAGGTGGGGCATCTCCCAGAGGTCTCCGATGAAGATCGTCGAGAGAGACCCCTCCGTGTCCAACCGCCGCTCTCCGTCCAGACAGACGATCCGGATTTCCCTGGACTCGCGAAGCTGTGTCCCTTGCACGCGGGACAGCCGGCCCGAGTCCTTGCCCCACTCGACGCCCGACTCCTGCCAAGCCACCCAGATGCGGCCTCCCGGGTCGACGGTGACCGAAGGGTTGGCCTCGAAGCGGGCGGTTCCCGCAATCGTCCGGACCGGCATCCACTGGCCCGAGGACCAGACCCGCAGATAGACGTCGTAGCTGCCGGAGGCGTAACCGTCCCAGACCACCGCCAGCGTGCCGTCGGGTCCGGCCGCGGCGACCGGCCACCAATTGTTGCCCGCGGCGGAATCCCCCGTGCTGATCTGCCGGGGCGGCGACCAGCGGCCTTGCTCCAGGCTCCGGGCCATGATCTGCGCCCGATCTCCCGGGACGGCCCGCCAGATCAGCCAAAGACGTCCCGAGGCATCCCGGACCAGGGTGTGGTGGGTGTCGGAACTCGCGCCCTCGGTGAGCCGTTCCAGACCGGACCAGCGGCCTCGCTCGTGGGACCGGCCGTAGAGATCCCAGTTGCCGTCCACCTGCATGGACCAGACCACCCAGACCCGCCCGGAGTCGTCCTCCGCCACCGCCGTCTGGAACACGTCCGCCTCCGCCGCCAGCACCTGCGTCGGTCCCCAGGAATCCCCCGCGATGTTCCGGACGCAGACCGAATCGGAGTCGTTCTCGTACTCCTGCCACACCAGCCAGAGTTCTCCCGAGCCGGACGCCCAGATTGCCGGGTGGTCCTGTTGTCCGGCGTATCGGGAGTCGACGGCCAGCGGTGAAGGCACGGCCTCGACCAGCACACCCCCGTCCAGAAAATCGGCAGTCGAGAATGGGGGAAGTTCCCGGGGAACGAAGGAAAAGGCGCCCCGGACGGTTTCGATCCGGACCGGTCCCTGGGAGGGGTTCTCCCAGACCTGGATCAGGATGCTGGGATACTCCAGTTGGAAGGCCTTGGGATCCCGCATCCATGCCTTCCGCGAGCTCACGACCCAACTGGAACCGGTCCGGACGTAGTCGTTGGGAAAGGTGGGATCCTCGCCGGTCGCGATGTTGTGTTCCCGGAGCAGATCAGGCAGCGCCTGAATCCGTTGTCCCGGGGAGAGGACCAGGCGGCCGTCCCACGCGGTCGGGGAGGCGTCCTTCAATCCGAAGGTCAGGCGGTAGGTGGCTTCGGGCACCGGAGGTTGGCCCGCCGGGCGGTTCGAAACGGGAGTCGAGTCCAAGGCACAGCCTGCGACCAGAGCCAACAGCAAAAAGACAGGCCAAACGCGGGTCCGCATCACCTGTTCCCTCCGAAATCCTATGGACCCTCCCGGGGCGATTTCCAGGCGCTGCCCGGGACGATCAGCCTCAATCCGATTCCAGCAGACCGGCCGCCTCCAGGGGCCGCCAGAAGGCATAATCGGCGTGGTGGACGATGGTCACGTGAAGCGACCGGCGGACCAGCTCGCCCTCGCCCGAATGGCAGCCGGCGGCATGGCAGACCTCCTCGGGCAACCCCACCGTCAGGCAGACGTGAGTTCCGTACTGGGGATGGCGGATGGGCGGCCAGCCTGATACAGCGGGCCGGCTGCTCCAACGCGCCTGACGCTCGGGATCAAATTCGTAGGGCTTGCCGACGTCATGGCAGAGGGCGCAAGCGGTCAGCAGGTCCCGGTCGATGGGGAGCTGGGGGAACTGTTCCTTGAGGGTGTCGCCGAGGGCCAAAGCCAGACGGGTCACGCCCCGGATGTGGTCGGTCTGGGTGCCCCCCTTTAGGGTCGGCGTGTCGGGGTTGCCCGACGGCCGAATCTCGTCGATGGACTGGAAAGAGCTCTGGCCCAGGCAATAGGCCCAGGCGTCCACCACCAGGTTCCGTAGGGTTTCGTCCCTGATTTCCGACAGCTCCGGCAGCGACCTTCGGACCGATTCGCGCAAGTCCTTACGTATTTCCATGTCCTCACCCCCAGTGCGGTCAAGCTATCCCCGCCCCCGAGGGGTGTCAAGTCGGGACGCCGTGTCATCCTGGAGGGGCGATTTCTGATCGCCCGTTCTTCGTTTCGCCCGATTGAAAGACGCTACGCGGAGTGGGGACTCCGTCCCCCCAAGACCCCCCTGGTCGGCGGCTGGAAGCCGCCGCTCCTACCCTTTTCTGCACGCCATTTGAAAAATCCGGTTATCCTGATCGCGTTATGCCTCGCATGCCACTGTTGAGCCGCTTGGCACAAGATGTCCCCCTCATCTCGGATGGGGCCACCGGAACCTACCTCCAGATGCACGGACTCGAGCCGGGCGGGTGTCCGGAGGCCTTCAACGCCGACCATCCCGACATCGTGCGGGGGATGTCCGCCGCCTACTCCGAGGCGGGATCGGAGATGGTGCTCACCAACTCCTTCGGTGGCAACCGTTTCATGCTCAAGAAGTACGGCTACGGCGAACAGCTCCACCGTTTCAACCGGCTGGCAGCCCAGCTCGCTCGCGAGGGCGCCGGCGACGATTGCTACGTCGTCGGATCCATCGGGCCCACCGGAGAGTTCGTCGAACCGCTGGGCGAGGTGACCGAGCGGGAAATGTTCGAAGCCTTCGCCGAGCAGGCCGCAGCTCTGGCCGAGGGGGGCGCCGACGCGATCCTGGCCGAAACCATGACCGCGGTGGAAGAGGCGACGTTGGCCATCCAAGCCGCCAAGGAGGCCACCGAGCTTCCGGTCCTGGTATCCATGACCTTCGACAAGGGTCCGCGCGGCTATTTCACAATGATGGGAGTTTCGCCCGAGCAGGCCGTCCTCAAGCTGCGTGCGGCCGGCGCCGACGTGGTGGGAACGAACTGCGGGAACGGGATCGAGAGAATGGTGGAAATCTCCGACATCATGCGGGATCTGACCGACCAGCCCCTGGTAGTCCACTCCAACGCCGGGATTCCCAAACTGGTCGACATGAAGATCGTCTACGACGAAGAGCCGCTCTGGATGGCGAAACGTTTCCGCCACATGGCCGATATGGGCATCAAGATCATCGGGGGCTGCTGCGGCACCACGCCCGAACATATCCGCGAATTGGTCAAGGCGGTCCGGCCGGCGGCCTGAGTGGAGTACGTAAGGAGCTATTGGAATCGCCAGAATGAAGCGCGATCCGGTCGTCGAGGAGACGCGGAAGCAACGTCAGCAGTACGCGGCCAAATTTGGCCAAAATACGAACGCCATTTTCGACGACATCATCAATCGGCAGAATCAGAGTGGCAAGAATCTGGTGACTCTCCCCCATCGCAACCCAAATTAAAAGCCCACCGCTGTATAGCACGCAGATCCCGATGGTTCGCAGCCGCGGTTGTTGTGCGAAAATCTGAAGTTTCAACGTTCGTTTCTAGTTGCCGACTCTGCCGAGTTACCTTCGGGGATGATCGCAGTCCAAAATGAACGCGCATGATCGAACCTGACTTGGACCATCGGAGCGATGAGAAATTCGCGCCTGGATTGCCGAAGTTGATCGCAGCAGCGCCTTGGCGGGAAGCGACCACGTACCGTAATACCTGGCCCCACGAATACGTTCTCATCAGGAAGGACAAGCAGCAGGCATTGCTCGAGGCCTTCTGCGAGCGAATCCGGAACGGCGAGGGAATCGACGGCAGATTCTTCAGAAAGTCGTTCACCTACCTCTTCATCGGAGAGTACAAGTATTGGACCTACACCTCCTGCATGAAGATCGACCCGGATTCGACGGAACACGAGTTTATTCTAAACCGTGCTCGGCTATACTGGGACCGGCGGGATTTCATCGTTAAGAGTGGAGACAACGGAGTATGAAACAGACACTCTTGGCACACTTGGTGAGAAGGTTTGCGCGGTCGCCGGAAACCATCGCGACGGAATCGTTGCGATATATCCTTAACGCCTCGCCAGATTTGCGCCGAGTGTTAGTCGATAAAGTGGCTGATCGTGCGGGCTTCAAGCGATTCAAGGCGGAATCCGTCGATAGTGAGGTCATCATTAAGACGGGAGATCGTCCGGACCTTGCAATTTATGACGAAACCTCAAGGCTCCGAGTACTAATTGAGAATAAGTTTTCGGCCAGTCTGCGGAAATCACAGCCGGTAGAATACCTTAACTCGCTCTCCGACCAACCCAAGACCGCGTTACTCTTCATCGTGCCCGAGGCTAGAATCGTGAATGTCTGGCAGGATTTGAAGACACGGTGTGTTAGTCGGGATCTCAAAGTCGGAATTGAGACTACAAATGAAAATATGAAGGCTGTTTCCATAGGCTCGGGCCGATCCTTGCTAATCACAAGTTGGAGATCTATTCTAGATACGTTGCGTAGTATCGCAAATGAATGTGGAGACTCTTGTCTTGAGCAGGACGTAGCTCAGTTTTGCGGATTGGGAGAACAGATGGACAAAGAGGCATTCCGTCCCCTGTGTGAGAAAGAAACCACCGACACCAACGTGGCGCGTCGTATAATTAACTATGTTGAGTTGTGCAGCGACATTGTGAGGTGTCTTGAGAACAAAGGTCTTGCCCGCCCGGGAAGGCTAGGTGGGGGCGCTGACTACATTGGTCGCACGCTTGCTGTTGGCAAAGAGTTTCGGTTTAAGTTGTGGGTCGGCGTCTGGTTCACACCATGGCGAGATTCGGGCATGACCCCGATATGGTGTGAGATATACAGAGGGGAATGGGGTGGACTGAGCGGCCACTGGTCAACTGTGAAACGAATGTTCCGGAACCATGGAGAACAAAGAGATCGTCTGTGCTTTCCGCTTCGTCTAGCCTGTGGTGTCGACAAGGATCGCGTAATCGAAGACGCAGTCAGCCAGATGCGCGAAAACATTGCCAATCTCGACAAGGCGGTTCAGGAGAACTCGGCGCCGGATGAGAATTAACAGTGCGGCGGGATATCAGCGTAGCGGAAGACTCATCCGAGGTTACGCCAACGCTCCACACAAGATCCCGCAACTGGACAAGGCAGTTCGACCGCTTGCCTGAGCCGCCTCCCGCGCCCGAAGATGCGGCGGTTGGAAAACCGCCGCCAAAGCCGCCGCGCCCGCCATCTCGTCCCACGGTGAGACATTCAACGTAGGGGCGACCCTTGTGTATGGTCGCCCTCGCTTACCGTCAGCCGGGACGTGGCGAGGGCCGGCTCCGGGTCCTCGATCCCGAGACCGCTCGTTGATCCGGTTGATGAGGACTGCGGCCAGGAGGAGGCCTCCCCGGACCACGTACTGCCAGTACTCGTTGATGTTCATCAGCGTCATGCCGTTGACCAGGACGCCCAGGAAGATGACGCCCATCAGGGTGCCTCGGATCCTCCCCTCCCCTCCCCTCCCATGAGACTGGTGCCTCCGATGATCAAGGCAGTAAAGAAGGGGACCAGTCCCAAGGCGGCAAGAAGGGGACCGGCAAGAAGGGGACAGTCTGTTTTTTTGGGACGTGCGGCCGGCGCCGACGTGGTGGGAACGAACTGCGGGAACGGGATCGAGAGAATGGTGGAGATCTCCGACATCATGCGGGACCTGACCGACCAGCCCCTGGTAGTCCATTCCAACGCCGGGATTCCCAAACTGGTCGACATGAAGATCGTCTACGACGAAGAGCCGCTCTGGATGGCGAAACGCTTCCGCCGCATGGCCGACATGGGCATCAAGATCATCGGCGGCTGTTGCGGCACCACCCCCGAGCACATTCGCGAACTCGTCAAGGCGGTCCGGCCGGCGGCCTGAGCGGCTCGTAATTGACACGGTGGCTATCCGCCCGCCGAATCATGGGGGAACAGGAAAGTCCCCTCCTGACACTCCTGAGCGTTTCTCAGAAGAAAAAGAGTCGGGGAAATGACCCGTAGGGTGCGATTCTGTGCCGATACTGTCGGATCTCCAACTCGCGCTATGACCTGCCCGTACTGTCTTCTCGAACGATTCCGTCCGGACCCTTCTTACGGATAATCTGGCGGCGTTCGAACGCCACCACCGAAGCCGACGGGTCGCTCCACTGCATGGCTTTGGCCACTTGGGGTGGTAGAAGAATCACTTGTGGTTGTGCTTCGTGGCCGCCAAATTCGTGGTCGATACACTCCTCACCAAATTTCATGTGCTCATGGTCGAGCTCGAACGGTGACGTTTCGAGTGGTTCGCCCGCTTCGTCCTGGATTGTGAGCCAGCATAGAAATTCATCGTCGTCGATGACTTCACGGAAGATGATCTCCAGCTTCATGCCTTCACGCTCCAGTGTCTGGAGAGCTACAGCCATGCGCGAGTTAATCATCTGCAGCCATTCGTCCACTCGATGTGCCTTGCCCCTCTTAATCCGTAGCCGGGTGAGTTCGACCTTCATGCTTCTTCTCACTCCTCGATTGAATCTTCGGCGGCGGTCTGCAGCCGCCTCGCGAAATGCCGACCTGATTTCTTGAGAGGAACGCGGCAGATCTTGCCCGTCAATCCCGAGCCCGCTCGTTGATCCGGTTGATGAGGACCGCGGCCAGGATGAGGGCGCCCCGGACCACGTGCTGCCAGTACTCGTTGATGTTCATCAACGTCATGCCGTTGACCAGGACGCCCAGGAAGATGACGCCCATCAGGGTGCCCCGGATCTTCCCCTCCCCGCCCATGAGGCTGGTGCCGCCGATGATGACCGAGGCGATGACGTTCAGTTCCCAACCCCGGGCCGTCGTTGCCGATCCCGACATGATCTGGGCCGACTGCATGATCCCCGCCAGGGCGGCCAGAAAGGCCACGCTGGCCATCACCACGACCTTGACCCGTCCCACCCGGATCCCGCTGAGACGGGCCGCTTCCGGATTGCCTCCCACCGCATAGACGGAACGTCCGAACGAGGTGTAGCCCATGAGGACATGGGTGGTCAGGAAGACCAGCAGAAAGACCAGCGCCGGAAAAGGGACGCCGAAAAGATAGCCCCCGCCGAAAAAGTTGTACCACTCGGGAAAGGGGGTCAGCGGAAAGCCGCCGGTGATGAGCTGGGCGGCCCCGGTCAGCACTGTCATCCAGGCCAGGGTGGTTATGAAGCTGGGAACGGCGAAGCGGACCCGGATCAGACCCGTCAGCGCTCCGATGCTCATCCCCAGGAGAAGCGCCGAACCCATGGCCAGGGGAAGAGCCACCACCATGGACAGTCCCAGCGCGGCCAGCCATTGCGCCATCCAGGCGGTGACACAGCCGGCGAAGGCCACGGCCGACCCCACGCTCAGGTCGATCTCGCCCGAGATGATGACCATGGTCATGCCGAAGGCGATGATCCCCTGCATGGAGACGTTCCTTAGAACGTTCAGCAGGTTGACCACGGTGAAGAAGCCCTCCGCCTGAAACGCCAGCACCAGGCAGAGAACCACCAGGACCAGCTCCAGGATGGAGCTTCGGGTCCAGACCAGCATTTGGGAAGGGGACAGCCGGATTACATGCACTGGACGAAGAGTTGGTCGGCGGTCGTGGTCTCAGGCCGGATCTCCTGCTCGATCCGGCCGTGCTTCATGACCAGGATACGGTGGCACACCTCCACCAGTTCCTCAAGCTCGCTGGAGACGAAGAGGATGGCGATCCCCTGGCGGCTCACGTCCCACATCAACTGGAAGATCTGCTGCTTGGCCTGGAGATCGATCCCGCGCGTGGGCTCGTCCAGGAGCAGCACCTGCAAGGAGGTGCCGAGCCACTTGCCCACCACCACCTTCTGCTGGTTGCCGCCGCTCAGCGAGGAGACGGCCTCTTCCACGTCTGGGGCCTTGATGTGCAGGCGATCCACCTGGTCGCGGATCAGTTTCCGCTCTCTCCGCCGGCTCAGGAATCCGCGCTTCGAAATCCGGTCCAGACTGGCCAAACAAAGGTTGGACCGGATGCTCTGGGTCTGGACCAGGCCCTCCTGCTTCCGGTCCTCAGGTGCAAAACCGAGACCCAAACCCTTCATCCCGTGTGGAGAGACTTTACCGCAAGCCCTTTCGGAGAAAAGGATTTCACCGCGATCGAAGGGCAGGGCTCCGAAAATGGCCTTCAGCAACTCGGTGCGGCCCGACCCCAGCATTCCGGCGATTCCCAGGATCTCACCCCGGTGGAGTGTCAGATCCACGTCCTGGAACTCCTCGCCCCGGGTCAATCCCCGCACCTTGAGGATCGGCTCCCGCCCGGCCAGGAGATCGGCGGGACGCTCCTTCTGCACGGTCTCTCCGAACATGTAGTGGACGATCTCCTCGGCCGAGGTCTCGGCCATCTCCACCGTCGCCACGAGGTCGCCGTCCCGGAGGACCGTCACCCGGTCGGCGATCTCATTCAACTCCTGGAGCCGATGGGAGATGTAGAGGATGGCGACGCCCCGCTCCGCCAGTTGGCGGACCAGCCGGAAGAGGCTCCGGGTCTCGTGCCGGGCCAGACCCGAGGTCGGCTCGTCCAGCATCAGAACCGACGGCCGGAAGGACATGGCCTTGGCGATCTCCACCGTCTGCTGCTGGGCGAAGCCGAGGCGGCCCACCGGCTCGTCCACGTCCATCTCCACGTCCATAGCGGCCAGCACGGTCCGGGCCCGATCGGCGGCCGATGACCAGTCGATGAAGGGGCCGCGGCTGCGGGGCATCCGTCCCAGGAGGATGTTCTCGGCCACGCTCAACCCGGGCACCAGGCTCAATTCCTGGTAGACGGTGGCGATCCCGCGCCGGAAGGCGTCCCGGGGAGATCGGAGCGCCACCGGCTCGCCGTCGAGCAGGACCTGGCCGACGGTCGGTTGAGTGGAGCCGGCCAGAATGCGGACCAGGGTGCTCTTCCCGGCGCCGTTGCGGCCGATGAGGGCGTGCACCTTGCCCCCTTCGAACCGGACCGAGACGTCCTTGAGGGCGACGGTGCCGGGATATTCCTTCCGGATCCCGCGGGCCTCGAGTTGGATCGGCTTGGGAACGGGACTCACGGCTAGGTCCCGGGACTGGCGATCAGTTCCTGCAGCCGGGTGCGGTAGGCGCGGACGTTCTCGAGGTCGCGCCGTTCGAGCAGGACTCCGGGCATGGAGACGTGGTTCTCGACTTCCCTCCTCTGGATCACGGCGACGGCCGCCTTGACGGACTGGTAGCCGATTTCGAAGGGCTTCTGGCCCGTGACCGCTTGCAGGATCTGATCCTCCGACAGGAGAAATCCAAGCATCTGGTCGCTCACGTCGGTCCCGAAGACGGCAACCTCGCCTCCTCGTCCGGCGCTCTTGACCGCCATGACAGCCCCCACCGTGCCACCCTCGTTGGCGCACCAGATCAGGTCGACACCGGGATTGGCGGTTAGGATGTCGCCGGCCTTGCGGATGCCCATCTCGGGCAACCAGGCATCCTGCTCGGCCACGATCTCAACGCCGGACAGATCGGCGATCTGGCTCTTGAAACCGTTGGTCCGGGCCTCGCTCTGCTCCGTCAGCGCCGACTTGAAAGCCAGGATGGCGACCTGGGCCTTGCCGCCCAGGTTCTCCTCGATGTAGGCGCGGGCCACCTTTCCCGTCTGGGAGCCCAGGTTGGACTGGTCGCTCTCGATGAATGACGCAGGGATTCCGCCCTCGACAGTGGAGTTGTAGGCGATGACATGGATACCGGCGTCGTGGGCCCGCCGCAAAGCCGTGACCGAGGCGGTGGCGCTCAGGGGCGAGAGGACGATGGCGTCCACCTGCCGGGCGACGTAGGTGTTGACCAGTTGGAGCTCCTTTTCCGGTTTGCCGTCGACGGTGGACAGCAGCAGCTCGGCCCCCTCTTCCTCGGCCGCCTGCTGCATCCCGAATCGAACCAGGCGAAAGAACTGGTCCTCCTGCATGAACATCCCGGCGATCTTCATGCGGCCGTCCTCGTCCGCTGCCGGCCCACAGGCCGTCGCCGAGAGCCCGAGCAACAGGGAAAATCTGATCAGGAGGCGAAGTTTTGGTCGATGTCTCATGGGTTCGTCATTTTAGCAGCCCGTCGTGAAAGTCAAACGGATCACCGAGACCGGAAATGCATTCTCGAGAAGGGCCCGGCCACGTGCAGAGTAGGATATCGCGATCTTGCGGAAGGTCGTGCGGGAAAGCACCGACCGTCGCTCAGAACGGCGATGCCCGCTTCGGGCCGTAAGAAAGGATGTGGACAATGATGGTGTAAATCAAGAGCCGCCGTCGATGGTCGCGAAGACAGCCTCTTTGTCGGTCAAGTCTACGCGTGCGCACATCGATTGGCTGTTCCAGTCAAGTTCAGAATCGGTTTGATCAGCGCGGCGCGCCTGGAGTCCCTCGGCCACAATCCCGGTGATCAGTTCGTCCAACGTACCACCTTCCTTCTTCGGAATGCTCTTCAACTCCTTCAGAATTCGCATGGCAATGTCGATGGTGATCCGCATGATGTCAGGTGTCCGGGCCTCATAGTTTTTTCAACAGCTTGCGAACCTGGGACGGCGTGTCCATGTTCGGCACCGATTTGGCGTTCTCCAGATAGCGTTCCAGCAGTTTCCGCGCTCTCGGATACAGGGAGGAACGCTTCGCCCCGATCCAGGCTTTGGCGGCAGTCAGCCAGAGTTTGCGGTTGTCGGGATCCTGTTCGAATGCGGCGTCGAAGAGTTTGTCGCTCTCCGCATGCTGCCGGCGCCTGGAGAGGAAGGCGGCGTGTTCCGCCAGGTAGTCGGTGTTGTCCGGGTCGAGTTTGCGCGCCAGAGCATACCGCGTGGATGCATTCGCAAAGTCCTTGTCGTCCTCGAAACAAGCGGCCCAGGCGATAGCGCCTCTTGCCTCGTCGAGCTGTTTGATTCGATCCGCCAACTTCCGGGTCTCGGCCTTGTTTCCCCCCACCATGCCGGGGGCGTTAAAGTGGAAGTTCTGAAGGGCCTCCAGGGCGTCAAGATTCGAACCGTCCAGTTCCACTGCGCGTTCGAAATGGACCTTCACCTTCTTCGCCAGACCTATGGCCCGGAAGCGGCCAAACCCCGTCATGCCTTCGGCCCTTCGCCCCATGGCGACTCCGAGCCAGAAATGGAACTTTGAACTGCCGGGATTCTTGCGCACGGCTTGCTCCAGCGCCTTTTGAGCGCGCTTGTAGTCCTCAGCCCCCAATAGGCGCCGACCCTCCTCCCAGTCTTCCTGTCCCGGCACGCCAGCGGCCAAGCACGCTATGCAAACCAACACCAGAACCAATTTCGCTTTAGACATAATTGTCGCTCCTGTCTATGCGCGCTCGGATGTGCC
This sequence comes from Acidobacteriota bacterium, assembly GCA_965231825.1. Classification (GTDB taxonomy): domain Bacteria; phylum Acidobacteriota; class UBA6911; order RPQK01; family JAJDTT01; genus JAJDTT01. The sequence continues at coordinate 3,996,290 of OZ246889.1, forward strand.
GAGCCCGTGTTCGGCGGGGCTTCATTCTCCATGACCCGGGTATCTTCCGGCAACCTCGCGTCGTCCATTCCGACCACGGACCAGTCTTCGTATGCCAATTCAGTCAACGAGCGTATCAGGGGTTACCGATCGGGGCAGAAAGATCGTATCTACGGGACTGGCACCACAGGCAATGTTGTGAAGATCCGGTTTTCGGTGTCCAGATCCACCGCTACTCCCGTGAACATCCCTGCCCCCGGAGCCGTGCACCGCACCGACCCTACGAAGTTCCTGGTGTCTGTCCTCGTGAACAGCTCTTCGATGAATCCGGCGTGCTGCCCGTTGCCATTGAGACGGATGTCGACCGATTCCAGCGCCACGCCGCTGCCCATCAGCCAGCAGCGAACTGTTGCAGTTTCCGCTTCCAGGTTCCGGATCGCCGCCGCCGTCCGGATCGCTCCCTGCTGGCGCCGCGCCGGGAACAGCGCGTCCGCCGTGGGTTCGCTCGCGCCCACCCCGGCCACGCCCACGCCGGGGATGTCAAAACGCAGGACGCCCCCCAAGGGTCCGTTCGCCACCACCCGCACCGATCCCGTCACCACCTCTCCCCGACCGTGCGTCGAGATCGTCAACTCGCCCAGTCGAGCCATCGGAGTCCGCAGGGTCAGGCCTCCGTCGTCTCGCACCAGCAGATCCTCGCCCACGTCCAACATCGATTCGGGCTCCCGCAGTCCTCCGCTCCGATCGTAAAAGTAGATCGCCGGACGGGCCGTCGATGCGGCGACGTTCACCAGCACCAGGTCCGACGTGATCAGGGTTCCGTCGCCGGACGTTCCATTAGCGAAATGTGCGAAGTTCAACGTCGTTTCCCCCTCTTCAGGGGCCTCCGGTCGGATCGGCACCACCGGCAGTGTCGTGAAGATCCGGCTGTTCGAATCCAACTCCACCGCCACTCCCGTGAACGACTCACCGGCCGGGACCGTACACCGCACCGACCCCGCAAAGTCCGTCGTGTCGGTCCGCGTGAACAGCTCCTCAATGAATCGGGCGTCCTGGCCATTGGCTTCCAATTCAATCGGCCTCTCTTCCAGAACCACGCCGTTCTTCATCAGGCGGCACTGCACGTCGACTGGCTCCATTCCCAGGTTGTGGATGGCCGCCGCCGTGCGGATCCTGCCCGCCTGCCGCCGGGCCGGGAACAGCGCATCCCCGGTGGGTTCGCTGGCGCCCACGCCGGCCACCCCGATCCCGGGGATGTCGAAGCGCACCACGCCGCCGAGGGGACCGTCCGAGACCACCCGCACCGAGCCCGTCACCACCTCTCCACGGCCGTGGGTCGAGATCGTCAGCTCACCCAGCGGAGGCACCGCGTTCCGTGACGACAGGCCTCCGTCTGCCTCCACCTCCAAACCGCCCGCCACATCCACCACGGATTCCACCTCGAGCAATTCGCCCGCCCGATCGGAAAAGTAGACGACGGGACGGATTTCGTCCTCACCCACGTTCACCAGCACCAGATCAGAGGTGATCAACACATCATCGCCCGAGACCCCATTGCCGAAGTGGGCGAATTCCAGGATTACGCCCTCAGGCATGGGCGGAGCTCCGGACATGGGCGTGGCCTCGGTTGCATTGGACGGAGGACCCTGGCCCACGTCATTCACCGCTCTCACTTCGAAGACGTAGGTCCGGCCGTTGGTCAGTCCGGTCACCGTATGGGTCAGGTTTGTGGATCCGGTGGAGATCCACTCTCCGGTCCGGCCGATCCGGACCTCGTAGTCGATGATGGCTGAGCGGCCGTCGCTCTCAGGTGCTTCCCAGGAGAGGGTCACCACTCCGTCAGCGGCTGCCACCTGCAGGTTCTGAGGCGCAGTGGGCGCGGAAGCGGGAGGAGGGGCCGGACCTCCGCCCCCTCCTCCGGGAGGCGGTGGTGGTGGGGGGGGCGGCGGAGGAGGCGGCGGAGGGGGCGGTGGAGGCGGGGGAGATTCGTCGTCTTGGACCGTCACCTGGGCGCTCCGGGTCGAGGTCGGTCCCAGCCGGTACTCGTCGCCCGGCTCTAGTCTTGCGGTCACTCTTCCCGCGGACTCGGACACGTCGTCATCGTCGGTCAACACCGACAACGTCGCCGACGCCTGGGTTGCCTGGAACACCACCTCATCCGGCGGCTTGTAGGTCCCCGACGCCTCGATCGCCGATCCCCGCTCGGTGACCTCCACGTTCACGGTCAGCGACGCTTCCGTGGGCGGTCCCCGCGTCAGCGTGAACTCCACCGTGTCCCCTTCCGTCACCGTCTCCGATCCCTGCCTCGCCTCGATGATCACCAACGGCGGTTCAGCCTGTTCTTCCGTCAACGCCTCCGTCCCGTTGCCCACCTCGTCCTGGATCGGGTTGACACCCGGCGTATAACTCACCGTCACCGTCTCTCCCGTCCCTACCGCCGAGGCCAACGTCAAGATCACGCTGGCGCCTCTGACCTGAACCTGGGTGACCGTTCGGTCGATCCCCTCCACCGTCACCGAAAAGTCTGTGTTTGACGGCACCGAGCTCCCGTCCAACGGTTCGTCGTAGTTCAGCGCCACCCGCGACCCGTGCACCGTAACGCTCTCCAGATCCGGTTCCGCCCCATCCACCTTGTGGTCCGTCTGTGGATCCAATCCCTCGTGGTTCCGCGCCGCCGCATTGTCCGCCAGATCCAGGATCTTTCCTCCGTTGAGCGCGATGCTCCCCCTCGGGACACTCACTCCGTCCTCGTCCTCGTCTTCCTCCTCCACCGTGTAGACGAAAACCACCGCCGGCCGGTCCGGTCCCACGCTGGCGCTGGCCCGCTTCCTCCGCGTCCCCACCAGAAGATCCAACGTCGGCGTTCCACGCACCGTGTCCAACGTCACCGTCTCGTCGTAGCGCACCGTCACCGAAATCATGTCTCCGATGGCGTACGTCTCGTCCGTCCCCGGGTCCGAACCGATCTCGATCCCTTCGATCGATGGCGCCGTCGTGTCCGGCGTCTGGTTGTCGACAAACGTGTCCGTGAACCCGTCGGCGTCGTTACCCACCCGGTCCTGGATCGGATTCGATCGCCGCTCGTAGCTCACCCGGATCCCCGTCTCGCCGTGTTCCGCTCTTGGACTTAGTGTCAACTGCACCGTGCTCCCGCTGATCCGAACCACGGTCACGGTTCGCGTCTCGCTTCCCCCGGCGATGGTGAAGTCGCTCAAGGCCGGGCGGGACGACGTGTTCAACGGTTCGTCGTAGGTCAGCGTCAGCGTCGCCCCGTTCACCACCGCCGGGTCGGTCAGGGCCAGTTCCGGGGCCACCGCGTCCACCTGGTGGCTCGTACTGGACGCCACGGCCGCATAGTCCAACGTGGCGTCATTGCCCGCTCCGTCCCGGATCGTTCCTCCGGACAGGCGGTTCGCCTCGATGCCCACCCCGTCCTCGTCGGCATCGTCCGTCATCACCCGGTAGGTGAACTTCACCGCCCGGTTCGAGACGCTCCGGTATTCCGCCGTCCGGCTCCGGGTCCCCACGTTCAACGTCACTTCGGGCGTCCCCGTCACCACCACCGTCTCGTCAAACGTCACCGTCACTTCGATGGTCTCGTCCTTCCCGTAGGTCCGGTCCGATCCGGCACTGGAGGTGATCCTTATCGTCGACACCGTCGGCCCCGTCGTGTCTCCCGTCTTGTTCGCGACGCTCCGGTTGCTCAACCGGTCCGCGTCGTTGCCCGCCGCGTCCCGGATCGGGTTCGATCCCAACTCGTAGCTCACCCGGAGGCCGCTCTCTGAATCGGTGACGGCCGAACTCAACGTCAGGAAGACGGCGCTTCCGCTCACCCGCACTCCTGTCACCGTTCGGGTCTCACTCCCGCCGGTTACGGTGAAGTCGCCCGTTGCCGGTGTCGACGAGGCATCCAACGGCTCGCCGTAGGCCAGGGTGAGCGCCGTTCCGCTGGCCACCGCTCCGTCGGTCGTCGCCAGCACCGGCTTGATTCCGTCCACCTGGTGCCGGGGATCGGCCGCCACCGGCGCGTGCGTCAGCACCGCGTTGTTTCGAGCCCCGTCGCGGATCGTCCCACTGGAGAGACGATTGGCATCGATGCTCACCCCGTACGGGGCCGTGTCGCCCGATACCACCGGGTACTCGAACCTCACGGCCGCTCCCGTGACGTCCTGGTAGTTGGCCGTTCGGCTGCGGCCTCCCACGTTCAACATCAGCCGCGGCGTGCCCGTCACCACCACCGTCTCGCTGAACGTCACCGTCACTTCGATGGTCTCGCCGATCGCGTAGGTCTGATCCGACCCCGCGTTCGAAGTGATCCGCACCGTCTCGACCGTCGGACCCGCCGTGTCTCCCGTCCGGTTGGTGACCGATTCGTTGTTCAACTCGTCTGCGGCGTTGCCCACCACGTCCCGGATCAGGTTCCCTACCGGCTGGTAGCTCACCCGGAGGCCGAACTCGGTGTCCTGCACCGCCGGGCTCAAGGTCAGGAAAACGGCGTTCCCGCTCACCGACACGTTCGTCACCGATCGCGTATCACTGCCCCCCGTCACGGTGAAGGCGCTCGCCGCCGGTCGAGAGGACGACCTCAGCGGCTCGCTGTAGGCCAGCGTCAGCGTCGTCACGTTCACCACCGCCCCGTCGGTGGTCGCCAGGCTGGGCTTGACTCCATCCACCTGGTGCCGCGAGTCGGCCGCCACCGCCGCGTGGGTCAAGCTGGCGTCGTTCCGAGCCCCGTCACGGATCGTCCCGCTCCCTCGCGACAGGCTGTCCGAGTCGATGCTCACCCCGTCCCCGTCCCGGTCGCCCGAGACCACCTTGTACTCGAACTTCACGACCGAGCCCGAGACGCTCTCGTACTCCGCAGTTCGGTTCCGTCCGCCCACGTTCAAGGTCAGTTCGGGTGTCCCTGTCACCACCACCGTCTCGTTGAACGTCACCGTCACCTCGATGGCATCGTCCCCGGCGTAGGTCCGGTCCGATCCTGCGCTCGAGGTGATCCGCAGCGTCTGCACCGTCGGCCCCGTCGTGTCGCCCGTGACGTTGGTGACACTCCGGTTGCTCAGCCGGACCGCATCGTTGCCCGCCGTGTCCCGGATCGGGGCCGCTCCCGTTCCCGTCGGGATCGTGTAGCTCACCCGAAGGCCCGTCTCCCCGTGCTCCACCGCCGGACTCAGCGTCAGTTCCACCGCGCTCCCGCTTACCCGGACTCCGGTGACGGTTCGCGTCTCACTCCCTCCCGTCACGGAGAAGGCATCGTTCTCAGGGACCGACGACGAGTCCAGCGGCTCGCTGTAGGCCAACGTCAGCATGGTTGCGTTGGCCACCGCCCCGTCGGTGCTCGCCAGTGTGGGCTTGATGCCGTCCACCTGCTGTCCAGCGTCGGCCGCCACCGCCGTGTGGGTCCGCACCGCGTTGTTCCTGGAGGTATCCCGGATTGTTCCGCCGGATATGCTGCCCGCCTCGATGCTTACGCCGTCGGTGTCGCTGTCGCTGACGGCCACCGTGTAGGAAAACACGACCACCGTCCCGGTGACGCTCTCGTAGTTCGCCGATCGGTTCCTCTCACCCACCTTCAGCGTCACCCGAGGAGTCCCCGACACCACAACGTCTTCATCAAACGTCACCGTTACATCGATCTCGTCGCCGATGCCGTAGACGTCCCGGCCGTCCGGCGGGTCCGAGGCGATCTCGATGGAATTGACCGTCGGAGGGGTTCGATCCGGGGTCTGGTTCGTGACCGGTTCGCCGCTCAGTCCGTCCGCGGTGTTACCCACCCGGTCTCGAACCGGCATCGCCCCCATCCCGGTCGGGACCAAGTAGCTCACCTGGATCCCCGTTTCGAAATACTCCACTGCGGAAGACAGTGTGAGCCGCACCGTGCTTCCGCTCACTACGGTTCCAGAAACGGTTCGTGGCGAAGAGCCTCCCGAAATGAAAAAGGAGTTGGAGGACGGCATCGAAGAAGAGTCCAGAGGCTCGCTGTAGGTCAGCGTCAACGTCGCCCCGTCCACCACGGCCCCGTCGGTCGTCGCCAACATCGGCTTGATGCCGTCCACCTTATGCCGCGACTGGTTTCCCAATGAGCGGTGATCCAGGTCGGCGTCGTTGTCCCAACCGTCCTTGATCGTCCCTCCGTTGAGCGACAGGCTGTCGGCCGCGATGCTCACGCCGTTGGTATCCATGTCGCTTCCGCCTACCCGATACCGGAACAGCACCTCCGCACCCGTGACGCTGACATAGCCGGCCGTTCGATCCTGGTCCCCCACCCTCAGCGTCAGTTGCGGAGTTCCCGTCACGAAGACGGTCTCGCTGAAGGTCACCACCACATCGATATCGTCCCGCTCTGCGTAGTACGAATCGGATCCCGCATCCGAGATGAACTCCAACTTGCTTACGGCCGGCGCGGTCGTATCGGTGACGTATTCCACCGAAACTCTTGCGCTATGCGTCGCTTCGCCGCCTCCCACCACGGCCGCCACTTGGTAAACGTAGGTCTCGCCGATGGTCACGTCCGTATTGGCGTAATTGGGCTGTGCGAGGTCCTCAGCGAGAGTACTGACCGTGGCGCCCTCTTCGCGGTAGAGGGTGTAGGTGACGGCCGGCGGGTCGGACCAGTGACTCACATCGACTGCGGTCCAGGTCAGTGTCACCTGGGCTGGACCAGTCGCTGCCGCCAGTTCAGGGCCGGCCCGAAGTTGGTATCCGAACTCCTGCCAGGTGGCATCCCCGTTCCCGTCCATATCAACCGCCAGGACCGGGTACTGCGCGTTCGTCCCGAATTCCCAGTCGTCCGAGGACCACGTCTGGTAGATGCCGCTGGCGCTCGTGGGAGCCTGGAGCGCCGCCGTCGCCGCACCTGTACCCCCGGCACTGGTCGCCTCACCCGATGTCGTCTTGTCCCAATAGCTGGCGGTAACGGATCCGTTGACGAATCCGGTCAGTCCACCGGCCAGAGTTTCACCCGACACGGGACCCGTGGCGTAGCCGGAAGTGATGGACTCAAGGTTGTCCCCGGCCAACCCGCCCACGCGGGTTGTGCCCGACACGCGGCCCGTGGCGTAGCCGGCGATAATGGAGCTGAAGACGCTGTTTCGACCGACCAGCCCACCCACCTGTTCCTCGCCGGTCACCTGACTCGTGGAATAACTGGTCTTGATGGAGTCCCAGTTCAGTCCTACCAACCCGCCGACGGCGGTTTCGCCCGTCACCTCACCTGTGGCGTAGCTGCCGGTGATGGACTCTTCGTTGTAACCGGCCAGCCCGCCCACCGAGGTCGTGCCCGAAACGTGGCCGGAGGCGTAACTGGTAGAAATAGAGCCGCGGTTGCGACCGACCAGTCCGCCGACATTTTCCGTGCCCTTTACCCGGCCCGTGACGCGGCAGCCGGTAATGAAGCCCGAACTCGGGAGCGTACCGACCAGGCCACCGACGTTCATATTCCCAGTCACGTCGACGTCGACCAGAGTGATCCCGGTCAACCCGACGGTATGCCCGTCCACGGGTGTCCAGACAGACCCGAACAAGGCAATACTGCCAGCCTGCGCCGGCCGGTTGATGAACAGATTGGAGATTGAATGGCCGTTGCCCTTGAGGTTGAACCTTACCGGGAAGGGGAACCATCCGGCGCCGTTGTCCCAATAGTCGTCGCCGACGTCGGCGTCGCCGCTCCCGTTCGTGTCGAAGTCCAGATCCTCCTCCAGTTCGTAGCCGACGCAGCCGTCCGGACATCCCATGTCCAACGCGCCCTCGGTGAATGCCGACGCTGCGTAGTAGGACGTCCAGTCCCCCACGCGATCCACGGCACCGTCGCCATCCCGGTCGTAGCGCATGGCATTGAATTGCGCCAAGTTGGAAACCTCAATAAAGCCGTCGTCATTGGAGTCATAATCCCGCGTCCCCGCTTCGATCGTGACCAAGACGGCGCGCGTTACGCTCAAACCTTCAGGATCGGCCGCCCGAACGGCTACCGCGATCCGTCCCGGCGCCAGCGGCGTGAGGGTCAGCGTGGACCCGCTGATGCTGGCGGTGACGTAATCGGTATCGGCTGACAACGCCGTGTAGATCAGGGTGTCGTCGTCCGGGTCGTCGAACGCGTTCGAAACGTCGACGGTCGCGGCATTGCCGCCAGGGGCCAGTTTCTGCACCGTCAGAGTGCCCTCCACGGTCGGCGCCCCGTTGCGGTCCATTTCGGCAACATCCACTGCATCGACCGCACCGGGCGCCATGACGATGCCGGCGCCTGAATCCCTATCGACGCCCGACGCCTCGATATCGAGCGACGCTCCAGTCATCCCCGTCCGGAGATTGGCCAAGGTTACGTTGGCGGGTCCGCCAGCGGCCTCCAGCATCAATGCGGCGATGGCCGCCGCGTGCGGGGCCGCTGACGAGGTGCCACAGAAGTTCGAGAATTCGGGTGCCGATGTCGTGACGCAGGTGGCTGCAACCAAGTCCGGCTTCTGCAGCAACTCGCCGCCGGTGGACGAAAAATTACCTGCCGTGACCGGTGTGCCGTCCGGCTCGAAGAACATTCGGCGCGGACCATCCGAACTGTCCGTCCTCACGGACTCCGTGCCGTTGAATACGCCTCCGGAACCGGCCGCCGTGCTGACATCGACCATCCCGACGGTCACCGCGTTTTCGGCGGCATTGTGCCGGGCCGTCTGTCCGGCGGTTGCAACCTCCAACTGGCCTCTGATCGTATCGAGCCGCAGGTAGCGGTTCGCCGCGCCGGTCGCCTTGACAACGACAAGAAAGGCGTCCTTGTAGTCCGACCCTGCCGAATCGATCAATTCAACGGGGTCCTGCGTGCCGTCCTGAACGTCAGTCGAACTCGCGAGCACGTTGTCGTCAGCATCAACCAGAAACAGGTCGTAGTCGTTGCCGGACGCTCCCAGCGGATCCGGCCACTGAAGAACAAAAGACAAGCCGTCTTTTGTGATCTTGTTCGCTTCCATGCTGCTGCCGAAGTCGTGGGCTTTGCCGACCGAGGAACCGTTCACCTCAAAGTCCGTCCCTTCGACGTAGTCCCCTTCCCAGACTCCGGCCGTGCCGCCGTTCAGGTTCCCGGCATTTCCGGCAGCGGAAAAATAGAAGCAACCGTCGGAGACGGCCTCGTTCACCGCCTTCGCGATGACGCCGTCCTGAAAGACGGGCTCCCGGAAATAGAAGAGGTCATCCACGATGACGTCCGCTCCGGCCTCGCATAACGCCTCGATGTTCTCCGCCATCCGGTCCTCGCCACCGCGCCCGGTCGCAAAGTAGAGCTCCGCCCCCGGCGCCAAGTCGTGGGCGATCTCCAAGATCGCCGTGCCCTCATCACCTCCCTTGCCCGTCAGCAAACCAACGATGGACAGCGGACCTCCCTCCTGGCCCGGCATCACCGTGACCCGCGCCGGCAGATCTCCGTTGGCCTGCCGGTCGGCCAGCGTCCTGACGCCATCCGAAAGCACACCAATCCCGATGCCGGTTCCGTCGACGCCATGGGTGGTGCGCGCCGAGTCCGCTCGGTGGGCGACATCGCCCTGGGTCGTATCGTCCTTGCGGGTCACCGGTATATCTACGGCATCGTTTCGAACACCCGAGGCAAGTTGCTTCAAGAAGTGGTTCGTGACTGCTCTGTCGGCCATCCGGATCCATTGAACCGAATCGAGCTCGGCCAGCGCTTCCACGGCGCGTAATGGAATCCGGGCCCGAATGGACCGGTACCGCGGCACGCTGTCGATCACCGAGCCTCCCAAGGCTTGAATACGATCCAGGACCTCGGGCCTCACATCCGCCCGGATGTCCACCGTCACCGGCTCTTCCAAGGTGTTTGCCCGCAGCGCCTGACGACCACGCGCTCCATCCGGCGGCGGCACCCCCAACACCATCCGTTGAGTTCCCAGAAGCTGGGAACTCACCTTTCTTTGGGTGGGCGTTCGCGCGGCTTTCTCCGCAAGGATCGCCTGTATCTTCCGTACGACTCTCGCCGTCAGAATGCGCCCGGGCGGTTTCGTCTCCTCGCCCGTTCTCTTGGACACCGGACGATTCGTGCGGGGGGCGGATTCATTGCCTGCCGCCGGCTCGGTTCGACTTGGCTCCATCAGTACGGAAAGCACCGCCAAGAACACGAATACGCCTTGTATGTACGACGCCCTACGTATCCTGCGCGGCCGCTTCATAGTTTTCGGAAGACCAGAAACGCGTTTCTAATGAGGAATGCGTGCAGGAGCGGGAAGGAGTGCTCGATCAGTGCCGGTGGCGCGTACCACAATCACAATCGAGCATGTGCCGTGGTACCGGAGATACTGCGATCGGGGAATTTCAGTTCATGCCTGGAAATGCCTCTCCAATCTAATCCTCCTGACGGTTCATCACGAAGTGGGACCGGCATTCTTGCACTGTGGTGTGACACGGCCCTTGGACTGGTACGGGTAGCGCCAGTCTGGTCCGCGGCGGGCTAAGCCAACTGATGGCGGGAAAACAATTTAACTGTCCTTCATGCGATTTGCAGAGAGTTCCGGTCGAGCGGGAGACAGAGAATGCGAGTCGCCAAGCGGGTTTCCACTCCGGGTCGACGATCCATCCCCTTCGGGGCCAACATCCAAGGCTGTCCGGATCATGTTGACGATGCGTGCCAATTCTTGTATTGAATCTCATTGCAGCTTGGCAATTCTATGCCCACGTTCCCCGGACTCTGATTCCAACGGTCACTCACCCCGTTCATTCCAGGCTAGCGATGACACGATAACGTGAACTATTGGTGAACCAATACGCCTAGTTCATGAATACTGCGTTATTTGGCATGCCACTACTCCACTAACGGTGCCTGCCAAGTTCAGAATGTCTACAACTTGGGTTCTCTGTGGGGCCGAGGGTTGGCGAAATTTAACTGAGTCCCGCTCCAAGACCCGGCGAGGATGAGCAATTGACGAGTCCCGACGCGCTGAGGCGAGAGAACGAACAACTGCGGGAACGGATCTCCAGACTGAATTCGGCGATCCTGCGTATCAACTCAAGCCTCGACGTCAACACCGTCCTTCGCGAGGTCGTGGAAAGCGCCCGCGCTCTGACCCATGCCCGCAACGGCGTGATTGCGACCATCGATGACTCGGGACAGGTGCAGGACTACGTCATATCCGGCCTCAATCCTGACCAGCAGCAACGGCTTGCAACCTCGCCCGAAGGACCGAGGATCTTCGAACACTTCCGGAACATCCCGGAAGCACTACGACTACCAGACCTGCCCGGCTATCTCCGGTCGCTGGGTTATTCGGCGGACCTTGCAATGGGGATAACCTTTCAGTGCACCCCGATGCGTCATCGGGACGTGCATGTGGGCACTTTCTTTCTGAGCGACAAGGAAGGGGGAACGGAGTTCACGTGCGAGGACGAAGAGGTATTGGTGATATTCGGATCTCAGGCGGCGACCGCGATTGCGAACGCCCGTGCGTTCCGAAACGAGCAACGGGCCCGGGCCGATCTGGAGGCCCTCGTCGACATTTCGCCTGTCGGGGTGGTGGTCTTCGATGCCAAGACCGGCAAGCCGATCTCGTACAACCGGGAGATGAAGCGAATCGTCCAAGGCTTGGTCACACCGGGCCACCCTGTGGAGGAATTGCTTGAAGTAGTGACACTGCGCCGCCCGGACGGATGGGAGATCTCACTGGAAGAGCTTTCGGTGCCGCAAGTACTGAGCAACGCTTCTGTAATACGCGCCGAGGAGACCGTCATCCAAGTCCCCGACGGCCGCAGTATCACGACACTGATGGACGCTACGCCGATCCGGTCCGAGGACGGGACGAACGAGTCCGTGGTCATCACGGTGCAGGACTTGGCGCCGATCGCGGAACTGGAGCGATTACGATCCGAGTTCCTGGGAATGGTGAGCCACGAGTTGCGGGCTCCGCTGACTTCCATCAAGGGATCGGCCGCCACCGCACTAGCCCCACCGACTCCGGATCCCCCGATCGTTCAGCAGTTCCTCCGCATCATCGACCAGCAGGCCGACCACATGAACGACCTGCTCAACGACCTGCTGGATGCGGGGCGCATTGAGACGGGCACGTTGTCGGTGACCCCCGTGCCTACAGATGTAGCCAGCCTGGTGGATCAAGCCAGGAACACCTTTTTGACCGGAGGCGGCAAGCACACTATCCAAATCGACCTCCCTTCTGGCCTGCCTTGGGTGATGGCCGACCGGAAGCGTATCGTCCAAGTCTTGAACAACCTTTTTTCCAACGCGGCCAAGCATTCTCCCCAGTCCTTTCCCATTCGGGTCGCTGCGGAATTGAAGGACTTCCATGTAGCGATCTCGGTATCGGACAAAGGCAAGGGAGTCCCCCCGGAAATGCTGCCGTACCTGTTTCGCAAATACACGCGTGTCGGCGGCAGCGATCGCGGGATCGAAGGTACCGGGCTGGGATTGGCCATCTGCAAGGGACTGGTGGAAGCTCACGGGGGACGCATCCGGGCGGAGAGTGGCGGGGAAGGTCAGGGTGCGTGCCTCACCTTCACAATTCCCGTGGCCGAAGAGACCGGAACCGGCGCTGCGGCCGAATTCGCGCGGAGTCCCTCCCGTTCGCCTCGTGAGGAAAGCGGGAAAACACAGATCCTGGTGGTAGACGATGATCCGCTGACGCTCCGATTCGTTCGGGACGCTCTCGTGACGGCCGGTTACAATTTGCTCATGACGGGCGACCCGAAACAGGTCCCTCACCTCGTCACGACGGGGCAGCCCCGTCTGGTCCTGATGGACCTGATGCTCCCTGGGACCGATGGGATCGAGTTGATGGAACGCATCCCCGAGATGGACCGTCTGCCGGTCATCTTCATCTCCGGTTACGGAAGGGACGAAATGATCGCCAGAGCATTGGAGATGGGAGCCACCGACTACATCGTCAAGCCCTTCTCTCCAACGGAACTGGTGGCAAGAGTCCACGCTGCTCTGCGCCGCCGCGGCGAGCCGCCCAGAACTTTCCAGTTGGGAGAGCTGGCCATCCACTACGAGGAACGCCGGGTGACCCTGGCAGGCAAGCCGGTACGCCTGACAGCCATTGAATACGAGCTGCTCCGAACGTTGTCGGTCAACGCGGGCCGGACAGTAACGTACCAGTCGCTGCTACGCCAAGTGTGGGACCGGCGGGACACGGGCGACTATCGGACGGTGCGCGCCTTCGTGAGAAAGCTCCGCCATAAGCTGGGCGATGATGCGGCCAGTCCGACCTACATCTTCACGGCGCGTCAAGTCGGCTACCGCATACCACGGCAGAGCGACCGGTAAGAACCTGGTTTGGCCTGTTCGTGGTCCGCCGATCCTCGGGAGGCTTCGCTTTGATCTCAACTTTGAACTCCGGGGATCCCCGCAGCGTCGTGGACAACCCACCTTTTTTGTCGGGTCCGATCTTGCGGAGCCGGGATCCCGCGGCTGGTCAACATTTCGGAATCTGGTTCCGACGACGATATGGAAGCCGCGTTGGCTTGAGCCGGAGGGACGGGTATCCCATCACGCGGGATACCGCGTATACGTCCGTTCGCCGGATTGCGCGGGCCGGCCACGGGGCGATCGGTGGCACCACCAACGTGGCCAGATCCTCGAGGACCGGACAACATGCTGGCGCCCCAGCCCGTAGGTCCGCTCGGTCCGCAACACTCACTCACGCCACGAATTTCTGGCTAGTGCAAACAGTTCCTAGTGAATTATCGGTGAATATACAAGTTGTAATTGTGAAATAATGGTTGACCAATAAGAGATTCGTCTACCATTCAGTATCTGTCCGGTTCAGAATGTTTCCAACTTGGGTCCTCTGTTAAGGAGCGATATTGGGCAAAACGAAACCGGGTCCCTTTCCGAGAATCGGGAGGATGAGTCATTGGCCAATCCCAACGAGCTGAGAAGAGAGATCGAAAGACTGCAGGAACGCATCTCGAGACTGAGCTCGGCGATCCTGCGCATCAACTCAAGCCTCGAAGTCAACACCGTTCTGCATGAGGTCGTGCAAAGCGCGTGCGCCCTGACTCGTGCTCGTTACGGCGTGATTGTTACCATCGACAACTCGGGACAAATTCAGGACTGCGTCATGTCCGGCTACACTTCCGCCGAGCAGCAACGGCTTGACGATTGGGCCGACGGATTGCGGCTCTTCGAACACTTCCAGAACATACCGGAAACATTACGATTAAGTGACCTCCCCGGCTATGTCCGGTCGCTCGGGTTCTTGCCGGACCGGTCGCTGCCAAAGACATCTCAGTGTACGCCGATGCGTCACCGGGGCGTGCACGTGGGCACTTTCTTTCTCGGCGAGAAGGAAGGGGGACGGGAGTTCACGAGTGAGGACGAGGATATGCTGGTGATGTTCGGCGCTCAGGCGGCGACGGCTATCGCCAATGCTCGTACACACCGGGACGAACAGCGGGCGCGGGCCGACTTGGAAGCTCTTGTCGACACCTCGCCGGTGGGCGTCGCGGTCTTCGATGCCAGGACGGGCGAGCCGGTATCGTTCAATCGCGAGGCAAAGAGGATCGTGGAATCCCTGCGTACGCCAGGCCACTCCGCGAAGCAACTGTTGGAGATCTTGACGTGTCGACGCACCGACGGACGACAGGTTTCTCTGGAGGAATTGCCTCTGGCGCAGTTGCTCAGCATCCCCGAGACCGTTCGCGCTGAGGAGGTCGTCCTAACGGTTCCCGATGGTCGAAGCGTCACTACCTTGATCAACGCTACGCCGATCTGCGCAGAGGACGGCACGGTCGTGTCCATGGTCGTCACCCTCCAGGACTTGGCACCACTTGAGGAACTGGAGCGTTTGCGGTCCGAGTTCCTGGGCATCGTGAGCCACGAATTGCGGGCTCCGCTGACTTCCATCAAGGGATCGGCCGCCACAGCACTAGGTGCCTCGCCGACTCCCGATCCGGCCGTAGTACAGCAGTTCCTACGTATCATCGAGGAGCAGGCCGATCACATGAACAACCTGCTCAACGACCTGCTGGATGCGGGGCGCATCGAAACCGGCACGTTGTCGGTGACTCCCGTTCCCACGGAGGTCGTCAGCCTGGTGGACCAGGCCAGGAACACGTTTTTTAGCGGAGGCGGCAAGCACACCATCCACATCGACCTGCCCCCTGATTTGCCCTGGGTGATGGCTGACCGGCAGCGCATCGTCCAAGTCTTGAACAACCTCCTATCTAACGCGGTCAAGCACTCTCCCCCGTCCTTCCCCATACGGGTCTCCGCGGAACGGGAGGACCATCATGTAGCGATCTCGGTCTCGGATGAAGGCAAGGGGGTGCCCCCGGAACTGCTGCCGCACCTGTTTCGCAAGCACACGCGTGTCGGCGGCAGCGATCGCGGGATCGGAGGATCCGGGCTGGGACTGGCCATCTGCAAGGGACTGGTGGAAACCCACGGAGGGCGTATCCGGGCGGAGAGTGGCGGGGAGGGTCTGGGTGCGTGCTTTACCTTCACGATTCCGGTGGCCGAGCGGATCAGGACCGGTGCCACGGGAGGGTTCGGCCTAAATTCTCCCCGCTCAGCCCCGGAGGGATCGGGCCAAACGCAAATCCTGGTGGTGGACGACGATCCGCAGACGCTCAGGTACGTTCGGGACGCCCTCGTGGCAGAGGGTTACTCGCCTTTCATGACGGGTGACCCGGATGAGGTGCCTCACCTCGTCACGAAGGAGCAGCCCGACTTGGTCCTGATGGACATGATGCTCCCCGGAACCGATGGGATCGAGTTGATGGAACGCATCCCCGAGATGGACCGTCTGCCGGTCATCTTCATCTCCGGCTACGGACGGGACGAGTTGATCGCCAGAGCCCTGGAGATGGGAGCCGCCGATTACATCGTCAAGCCCTTCTCGCCAACGGAACTGGTGGCGAGAGTCCAAGCGGCATTGCGCCGTCGCGAGGACGCGCCCAGATCGTTCCAGTTGGGGGAGTTAACCATCCACTACGAGGACCGCCGGGTGGCCCTGGCCGGCGACCCGGTGCGGCTGACGGCTTTGGAATACGAGTTGCTCCGAGCCCTCTCGGTCAACGCGGGGCGGACAATGACGTACGAGTCGCTGCTACGGCAGGTGTGGGGCCGGCAGGAAACGAGCGACTCCCGGACGGTGCGCGCCTTCGTGAGGAGGCTCCGAATCAAGCTCGGCGATGATGCGGCCAGCCCGACCTACATCTTCAACGAGCGCCAGGTCGGTTACCGGATGGGACGTCAGAGCGACCGATAGGAGCCGATATTGGCCTGTTCTCGGGGCGCCGATCCTCGGGGAGGACTCGTGCTGATCTCAACTCTGAACTTCGGCGATCCCCGAACCCTTACGGACACCGGCAGTTGGAAACACCCAGGGCCGCCAGTCGCTCGCACGCGACCTTTATCTCCTGCCGTCTGGCCTGAATCTGCTCCGGGGTTGAAGCACTGCCTGTGGCGATCGCACACTGTGCGCCGGCCGCCAACAGGGCGAAAGCGCGCGCCTGAAACTCCACCGTCGCGGGACACCACGAAAGACCCAGATTTGCCACGCCACCGGGCGGGCTTGGATAGCCCGGAATCAGACACGGTTCACCGGCGGCGGAAGCAATTGTATTTCTATCCGTTGACGGGCGTGCCGCCGGCGTCCGGCGCGAGCCGCTTCCCGACGCCTCATAGCGTGCCTCATTCAACCGCCAATAGGCGTCGGACCCCTTTAGTTTCTCATTGGTTTGCGCAAGGTCCCAAGGTGTCTTTCCGTCTTTATCCCTCGCCAGCGGCTTCGCCCCGGCCGCCAGCAACACCTCGATTACCTGAGGGTTAACGTTGGCTCTGGCCGCAACGTGCAGGGGCGTTTGCTCGCGTTCATCCCGAGCAGCCAGGTCGGCGCCGCCAGCCAACAACGCCTCGATCACTGCCGGATTTTCATTGACTGCGGCAAATAAATGCAGGGGCGTGCTGCCCCATGTAGTCCGAGCCATCGGGTCCGCCCCGGCCGCCAGTAACGTTTTGATCACCGGCGTAGTATCAGACATCCAAGATTTACTTATCGCCTCAACTAGCAGCCCGTGGCAAAAGTCCGGGAAACAACGCCAGACCTCCGACATAAAATGACACTATGGCTATGGGAAAGAAACCGTCTTTGAGACGGCAGCGAGGGATTTGGGTGGCGACGCGGAAACTGCCCCGGAGTCCGGGGCATCCCTTCTACGAGCGAATGAATCAGGTCCTGGAGAAAGCCGGTTTCGACGCCTTCGTGGAAGGGCTGTGCGCCCGGTTTTACACCGCCGAATCACTCGACCTTGTCGCGCACGCGGCGACGGATCGACGTGGAGACTCACCGTGAGGTGTTCACCTGGGTGCTGGCGCGTTTGGCAGAAGCGGGACTGGTGCGGGGGAAGACGATCGGGATGGACGCGACGACGTTGGAGGCGAACGCGGCGATGCGGAGCCCGGTGCGCCGGGACATGGGGCAAGACTATGAGAGCTTCGTGACGGGACTGGCGGAATCCTCGGGAGGCCCGACGCCGACTCGCAAGGAGTTGGTTCGTTTCGACCGTAAGCGCAAGAAGAAGACGAGCAACCGGGAATGGGTGAATCCACACGACCCGGAGGCGAAGATTACGAAGCAGAAGGACGGACGGACTCGTCTGGGCCACAAGGTGGAAGAGGCGGTGGACCTGGAGACGGGGACGGTGGTGGCGGTGACGGCGCCGGAGGAGTTGGAAGACACCCAGACGATGGGAGACACCCTCCGGATGGCGCGGGAGGAAGTGGAGGCGGTCGGGTCGGGAGCCCAGGTCCGGGAAGTGGTGACGGACCAGGGCTACCACAGCAACGAGACAGTTCTGGAATTAAAGGAACTGGGATTGCGGGGGTATCTGTCGGAACCGGATCGAGGTCGGCGCAACTGGAAGGGGAAGAACCGGAAATACCAAGCGCCAGTCTACGCCAATCGGAGACGGATCCGGGGACGGCGGGGACGACGGTTGCAGCGGCAGCGGAGCGAATTGGTGGAGCGGCCGTTCGCGCATCAGTTCACCACGGCCGGGCTGCGCCGGATCTTTGTCCGGGACCACGCCAAAGTGCGCAAGCGATTGCAGATCCACGTGTGCGGATTCAACATGGGACTGCTGATGCGCCACCTGACGGGGGTGGGGACGCCTCGGAGTCTGCAGGGCCGGGTCCTGGCGCGTCATTTTGCGCCTTTTTGGGCGAAAAGGGCCGTTTGATCAGCTGGAATCGGCTCTGGAAGCGCTTCTGGGCGTCGATCCGGCTCGATTTGAGGTTTTGGGCTTCTCGGACGCAACAATAAACTACCTCCACGTCAGATTGCGGAAAGAACAATAGTCCGAGGAATCAGGACTTTTGCCACGTGCTGTTAGGATCAAACAGCTATTGTATGGTCGTGCTGCAGGGATTGGACCCCCTCGTCCCGGTTCGCGAGCGAACCTGCTTCCACTGTTCGCGTGAACCTCCGGAAAAATGGGAAAAGTCCAGGGAGGGATCGGATGAAAGAGGGCTAGATCTGCGGTCTGGTCTCAGGCAGGGCATGCTACGTTCTTTGTGGTTGTTTTGTAGCACTATAATCATACCACAAATGACGGTCGCGCCGACTCTTTATGCCGCCCTTGCAGGGGGCACAAACTGCCGAATTTCTTGGGTTTCGGCCCCACTTGAATCCTGGGGTTAAACCGACGTTGAAAACAAATATAGTATTTCATCCAAGTCGGGTTCCAGCCGTTTTCTCCGGATATCCGGTAACCCCCTGAACCGACTCGACATAACGGACACGCTTGCTCATTTTATGTTTGCGTGATGAATAACGTGGGTTAATGCATCGACAATGAACGATGTCATAAATGTATCAATCCGTGGCTGCTTTAAGCTCCCACCACTTCTCAATACGTCCGCCTTTATAGCCATCGACCACGACCTTATACTTAGCGCGCGGAGGGATAGTGGCATAAGCCGAACATATTTTGGCATAGTCGGGATTATTATCAAGATTTCGGGTGATCATTTTACCGTCAACATGAATTTCTACATGACAAAAATTGTAATGCCCTCTCGCAGTCGTCGACACGGCAATCTCAATAGGATAGTCTGTATTGTTTTCGTAGACTTGATTCTTTTTCCGTCTTTTGACTACATTGTACCATTGTCGATTTGTCAGCAGCCGTAACCTCTCATTAGCGCCGTTCGAGCCTATCTCAAGTTCTTTGACTCGGCTTTGCAAATCTTCGAACTCCTCAACGACAGGCCCCTCACGTCGAGCAATGAATTCCATGTGGAATGCTTCGGTGGTGAGATCAAGCGTTAAGGATCCAGCCCGGTATTTGATAAACGGACGACCGTCTATTTCGCCTTTCTCTGGGATACGCAGACACTTTATATTCGTACTGGTTGCTGTAAGTTCAATAGGCTTTTCGTCGATACCGGACTTGGAAATTTTTGCGTCGCCGATTTCGCAATTAAATATCTTGCTGCTAACGCCTCGAAGATACGCTGATTTGCTGTATACTTGATCTTCGTAAGCAATACTAAAACCAACTTCAGTCTCGGTCACCATAACCTTCGGATTCAGAGACACTCCACCTTTGGCCGACAACATGCAATCCCTCCACGCATTCACCACATAACGATTGACTTTCCTTTCATTGTTTTCCACGTATGAGGCCATGAACATCTCCTGTTCACTCTTGCCACAGAATTTGGAGCGGTATGCAGCTATGTCTGTCGCACCTCGTTTCGCCCCCAAACCAAACATGTCGAAGATGACTGTAGTCGATGATGCGGTAATAAATTCACTCGTTACACTCTGTTCATTACATACGAAATGGTATAGCCGACGTGCCTCCATAGAGTTATCCGAAGCGGTATTCTCATCATGTATGCCCCACCGCAATAGGTCGCTGCAACGATCTGCTTCCGCATTCGTGTAGTCCACAAGGGACACTCCCAAAACGGCCCCAGACATTACCATCAAGATTCGATAAGTAAAAATTTGAAGCTTCATTTTTCCTTTCTCCTCACATTGTGATTGATAATCGACCGAATTTCTTTATATGGCAACAAGCTTCACCATAAGAGCTTCAAATGGGCTCGGACGATAAGAATGCATCAGTGCTCGGTGACTCTCTCCGATCAGCCCGCACAAATCGCCGTCTCGCCTAGAATCATGGCGGACTCCATATTCTCACCAAGCGGAAACCCCTGGCGAAATAGCGATCTGTCTCTGTATCATAACCGCGAAACCAGATCAGGCAGCGACCGTTCACAAAGTCGCCGCCCCGATACGTCCGCTCCGCCCCGTAGTAGTTGCTGCTGTGCTCCACAAGGCGGTCCTCCAGGAATCCACCTGGATAGCGTTCGATCCAATCCTGCACCCACTCTGATACGTTTCCCAGCATGTCGTACAGGCCCCAGGCATTCGGTTCTTTCTGCCCTATCGGGTGCGTACGTCTTCCGCTGTTTTGGGGGTACCACGCGATCCGGTCCAGCAACGGATTCTTCTCCCACTTCTTATCTCCCAAATCCCCCACATACGTGTCTGTTCGAGTTCCAGCCCGCGCCGCGTACTCCCACTCCGCCTCCGTGGGCAATCGATATTCCGCGCCATCGGTATATGTTTTGGACAGCCGGTTCAGTTGCTTGATGAATTGCTGCACATCATCCCATGAGACTTGCTCGACAGGACAATCCATGCATCCGGCGAAGTAGGACGGGTTGCTACCCATGACGGTCTCCCACACGGCCTGCGTCACCTCGTACTTGCCTAGGTCGAATGCTTGGCTGATGCGCACCCGCGTCACCGGCTCAGTGTGCGCACCGATGTAGTTCGGCGAACGACCCATCAGAAACTCCCCCGCTGGGATTCGCACAAACTCCATCCCGGTAATGGCCTCCCGGAGTCTTTTTCTCTTCTCCTCCAACCGCTTCCTTGCCGCTTCAACGGCGGCCATCTCGGCTTCGGCCTTGTCCAGCAGTTCCAATGCTGCGCGATAGTGCTCGCCTTCACGGCCGGCCAGTGTCAGGTAGCGTGTCGCGGACTCGATCGCTTCGGCGTGGAGTCCGAGTCCCAACGAAACTTGGCCGTACCTCAGGGGGAATTCTTCCGGGATCTCGACCCCATGCTGCCTCTGCAGCTCCAGCACTCGGTCCATGGACTCCTTCGCACCCGTGAAATCCCGCTCCTGGATCTGCCGCTCCGCTCTCAAGAGGTAGCGGTCCGCCTGAATCTCCGGAGAAAGCTGTGCAGCCCAAACGAAGGCCGGCAAGATCAAGTAAAGAGCCGTCATTTCTTTAGTTCTGGATTGACGTG
This sequence comes from Acidobacteriota bacterium, assembly GCA_965231825.1. GTDB lineage: Bacteria > Acidobacteriota > UBA6911 > RPQK01 > JAJDTT01 > JAJDTT01. The sequence goes on from OZ246889.1 coordinate 4,017,541, forward strand.
TCTGGTTTCATCACGGGCTGTCAGGCCCGCAATTCGCATTACCACTCTTTCGGTTAACTTGTCCAAATCAATGAATTCGCGATCTGAAGCGAGTATAAAATAAACATAGTGAAATTGGCGTTAAACAAATAGCCCAAACAGTGAAATTACGGTGAACTACCGTCCCTTGGCTGTCTGTCGAGTCTCTTCCCGTGTAACTGGCTGGAAATGGAAGGACATTGCATGGTTGGGAATCAACAAGATCTTGTCCGGGGCACGGAAAAGTCTTCCGGATTCAATCAGTGGCTCATCTACCGGTTTGGTCCAGTGCGCCACCTCCTCTTCTTGGCGGTCCTTGGGGCACCGTTGGCGTGAACCACACCCCCGAATGCTGGAACACAGCCTCTACGGCTCGTTCATTATGCGATCACGAGCGGCCTTATGAAGTCGGGTACGATGACTATCCTAACCCCATGTTCCAAATGATTTACGGGTGTCCAGGAACGCGACTTTCTTGTCGTCGACTCCGCTGGAACCAGAATGCATACAGATCCGTGTCGCGGATGTGGAAACGAAGCCGTACAGCCCGGCCTTGCAAAGAATCCAGTTGGATGGCCCGGTCCCAGCGGATCATCTGACGGATCCTGTCGGTTCGAATCGGAACGCAGTCTTCAGCGGAATAGCCGGCAAGAATCCGTCCCTCCGAGTCCAGGAGCTCGGCTCTCAGCTCACCCCGGACATCGGCATTCACGAACAAGGATCCACCCGGCAAGCGAAAGGTCTTCGTCGTGACCGTCCCAGGACTTCCAACCGCCGACAGGGAAACGAAACCGTCCAGTCGAAGTGTCGCCAAACCGATGGCTCTCTGTATCCGCTTCTCTCCTTCGATCCAACCCTGCTGCACCCGTTCCATGGCATCCAGCCTGTACGGATGATTCCACGCGCCGTAGTAGAACCAGATCTGTCCGTCACGGACGATGGGCGCGTTCAGCGAGACCATCTCAGAATCCCACGTCCCGGGTGCGCCGAGGGGGAACGCGACCCTCCCCGGAGCGAGTCGCTTCCACTGGACGCCGTCCCGGCTAGCCGCCAACTCGAAATACGATTCGCGGCCCTTCCAGACCCAGAGCCAGGCGACGTAGTAGTGCTCGTAGATCAACGCCGGAAAACCCTTGAAGTCCAGGTCCTCCCGCTCCGGAGACAACACCAAATCCGGCTCGGACCATTGGAGGAAGTCGTCGCTCGTGGCACGGAAGATCGAGATCTGCGACTCCGCCGGGGAGGATCCCGGAGGATACATCCGAATGTAGACGACGTACTTGTCCGCGGCCGGGTCCCAGCCCAGCGTGTTAGTCCCGTTGCCGCCCGGGCGCCAGGGGTTGCGGTCCACATTGCGTCGCCAGTGAATCCCGTCCGGCGACGTGGCCTTGGCGACTCCGGCGAGCTGCCGGTAGTCGATTCGGGGCCAATCGCCGACAACATCCGTGTAGAGCATCTTGTAGCGGCGTTGAGGGTCGGGATCCCGTGGGTCCCGGATGACGTTGGGACGGCGCATCCAGTGCTGCCCCCAGGGGAGGATGTTATTCCGGCGGGAACCCTCCCATTCCACCAGGCCCAGATCGGGTTTGGTCCATTGGACGCCGTCTTGGGAGAAGGCGTAACAAACCTTGTACCTCAGACCGCTGGGCGCGGTGTCATCAAGGGTCGGGGAGAGGTACCAGACCTTGAACAGCCGGTCGTCATCGTCGAAGAGGACGCCGCGGCCATTCAGGTAAGCGGTCCACTTCTCCCACGGTTCATCGCCGATGATCACCGGATTGCCCGGCCACCGCTGCGGTTCCTTGAGCACCCGCGAGAGGTTGTGGGTGGTATCTACAATCCAGTCGTCCAGAAACAGTTGTTTCTGCCAGCCAACCGTCACCTCCGGTTCTTCGGGAGGCGCCGCGGACAACCATGCCGTGGCCGTCGCCACGGCAATCAGGACCGCAGACAAGCCGCTTGTTCCCATCATGTCTTACGCAAACCGGACGCTGGACTCCAGAACGGCTTGGAAGTATCCGCCGGACCGGTCGACAGCAACTCCCTCTGAACTGGAATACGCGGTCATTAACGCCGTGATCACGATCGTGAGGCCGATGGTGACGAATAGCCAGAGGCGGAAGAGTCCCCTATCTCCCTATAAACCCTTATACTAGACCGAATCTCCCACGCGTTCGCTGATCATGAGAAACCCATCACGACAACGATTCGTTCTCTTCGCGATCGGCTTCCTGGCTCTGATTCTCTGTCTGTGGATCATTTGGGATGGACTCGAGGACGGTTCCTCGCATACCGCGAGTCTCACTTCGCAGACCACCGGTGGCGATGGAGTACCCGAATCGGGCTCCGTGCGCGAAAGAGACCCCGACCGAGAGCTGGTCAGGCGCGAAGTGACGCGGTCCGCATCTCGGGAGGAATCCCCGCCGAATCGTCGCAGGCCCCCGCCGGCGAACGGCTCGGAGAAGCGACGGTCAGTGCAATCGATCATCACCGGCATCGTCACGAGCAGCGAGGATGGCGCTGCAATTCAAGACGCACGCATCACGGTATCTCCGGTGGGCAGCTAGGACGTGCGGACCGAGGCCGTCAGCGGTCGCGACGGCAGGTTCCAGATGACCGTCCACCATGCAGGGCGGCACGCGCTCCGTGCCGAGGCCGACGGCTTCCGGCCCTATTACACCCGCCGACTGCTCATTTCTCCTGCTGAGGGAGACCTGAACAAAAACATCCTGATGACTCCTCACGTGGAACTCCGAGGCAGAGTCGTGGACCGCCACTCCCGGGGAATCGGCGGAGCGTCCGTCTGGCTCCGAGAAGAAACCCGTGGACCGTTCGACAAGAAATCCATGGTACAAAGTGATCAATCCGGCCGTTTCCTAATGTCCAAGCCTCCTGTTTCCGGAACGTTCTTCGCCGAGGCCGCGCATCCTGAGTATGAACTTGCTTCTCGCGTTCCTGTGAAATTGCCCAAGGATGAGGCGGTGGTCATCACGATGCATCGGGTGCCGGATGCGCAATTGGGCTCCATCATCCGGTCACGTGTGGGATACGGACGGTCATCCCATTCACGGAGCGTCCGTCGTTCTCCGCGATCACGAGCCAAACAGTACACGTCGCCCCGTTCTTGGAAGGTCGTCGACCGACCTGACGGGAAAATTCTTCTTTGTCAGAGTGCGTCAGGGCAAAATTCTGATATCCGCTGAAGCTGATGGATTTGCCGGCTCCATTGGAGGCCAAGGCAACAAGATCCTGACGGTTGAGCCAGGCAGGAACCAGGAAATCGACTTGGTCCTGGTCGGGCAATCAACAGTCCAAGGCGTCGTTCTCAACCATGAGGGTCTGTCTGTCGCCGCCGCACAGGTCTTGGTCAAGCTCGAAAAGGGTACAGGGCTCGGTGCTCTTGCCTCATCGGACGGTACTTTCAAGATTCCGGACGTTCCCCCGGGAAGACACCGGATACTGGTAGCTCATCGCGAGTACGTTACCTATGAATCCGCCTTGGTTGCTCCTGCGAGCCAATTCTTCACGATTACGTTGCAGTCCGGACTTTCGTTGTCCGGTTACGTCATGAACCCAGATAACGAACCGATAAGGGAATTCTCCCTTCGGTTGTCCCCAGCCGGTCGCCAACACGAAGTCTCCCCTTTCCTGTTCGATCCTATGTCCGCAGACGTCTCCCCGTCGGACGGGCATTTCCGCGTCAACGGTTTGGAGCCTCAGACATATATTCTCTCTTTAAGCCTGCCGAACGCGGAGAGCTTGGAAACTCGTCTCGAACTCTTGGAATCGACAAACGTTACCATCGTGCTCAACCCCTCTGACTCGGACTCACCCCTCCGGATCCGCAGATCCTGGTAGGCATCGGGGTCCACGGGACGGCAACCCGCGGCAATACAACCCGTCGTGAGACACCAGCCGTCCTTGGCTTCCTTGCCCTGGGCCGTCCGCCGTCGCTACACTTTCCGGCAGAGATGGAGTGCCCGCGGGTTCGAAATCGGCTTCAACCATGAAACTTCTTTCGGCAAGCATATGCGTGGGTTCCGCACTCTTCGTCTGCCTGACCGCTGCTTTGGCCTCGGAGACGGAACCCGCCTCGCTGGAATTCTTCGAAAAAGAGATCCGCCCCCTGCTGGTCAACCACTGTTACGAATGCCACAGCGCCGAAACCGCGACGCCTTTCGCCGGCTTGCGGCTGGACCGGCGTGACGACCTGATCAAGGGAGGCGTCTCGGGACCGGCCATCGTTGCAGGCAAGCCGGACGAAAGCCCCTTGATCCACCGCGTCCAGGGCCGGCCGGCCTTGATGCCTCCCACCGGAGCTCTTTCGGATGCGCAGATCCAGTCCCTCATCGAATGGGTCAGGATGGGAGCCCCGTGGACCGATCCTGCGGCCGTCTCGGCGGATTCGGGTGAAGGATTCCACCTGGAAGCCCGAAAGCGCAGCCACTGGGCCTGGCAGCCGGTTCGCTCCGTCTCCCCGCCGGCCGTGAACGACACGAATTGGCCGTTGCACCCCATGGACCGGTTCATCCTGGCCAGACTGGAGCAGGAAGGGCTGGAACCGGCGCCGGCCGCGGACCGGCACACTCTGATCCGGCGTCTTTCCTACGATCTGAGGGGACTCCCTCCCCTTCCGGGCGAGGTCCGGGCCTTCGTCGCCGATCCCTCTCCACGGGCCTACGAGGCATTGGTGGACGACTACCTGGACTCGCCTCACTTCGGGGAACACTGGGCCCGCCACTGGATGGACCTGGTCCGCTACAGCGAGTCCCACGGCAGTGAAGGCGACCCGGACACGCCCTACGCGTGGCGTTACCGCGACTACCTGATTCGGGCCTTGAACGCCGACATCCCCTACGACCAGTTGATTCGGGAGCATCTGGCAGGCGACCTGCTTCCCTCCCCCAGGATGAACCCGGCCCTGGGCATCAACGAATCGCTCTTGGCCACGGCACACTTCCGCATGGTGGAGCATGGGTTCCAGCCGGTGGACCCGCTGGAAGACCGAATCAAATGGACGGACAACCAGGTCGACGTCCTTTCCAAGGCGTTTCAGGGACTCACCATCTCGTGCGCGCGCTGCCACGATCACAAGTTCGATGCCATCAGCCAGGAGGACTACTACGCCATATTCGGAGTGCTCTATGGAGCCCGGCCGACCCAGAGGGCCGTCGACGACCCGGAGCGTCTTGATTGGGGCCGCGGTGAGCTGACCGGCCTGAAGGAAGAGATTCGCCACGAGCTGGCCGGCGCCTGGATCCGGGAGGCGTCCGCCCTGAGCTCCAAGCTGTTGGAGACACCCCTCGAAGCCTTCGCCAACCCACCGGACTCTCCCTGCAAGCCTGCACCGTCACCGGACTCGACCGATGATCTGGCGGCCCCGGAGACCGCGGCAGCTCCAGTCGAAACGGACGAGGCCAAAGGCGCCGGGACCGCGGCATCGGCCGTCGGCCAAGCGTTGAATCAGGCATTGGAGGAAGCCCGCTGCGACCCCGGAAGTCCGCTGGCGGCCTGGGTCCGCCTGGCGGGGAAGGAAGGCGGCGACTTCCGTCAGGAATGGGCTGCTCTGAAAGAAGAGTTGGACGCCAGGATTCGCTCCGGTAAAGCCTTCAACCGGGAGCACTTCCAGGTCCGGTGGGATCTGTCCGGCCCCGACTACGGCGAGTGGATCGGACACGGCGCCGGACTTCCCGCAAAACCGTCCCGGCCAGGCGAGTTCTCGGTGGCCGCCGACGGGAAACGGATCCTCAACGGCATCTACCCCGGGGGGGTCTACACCCATCTCGTTTCAGACAAGCACAACGGCGTGATCCAGTCGCCCCGCTTTACCATCGACACCAATTTCATCAGTCTCAGCGTCCTGGGATCGGACTACAGCTTCGCCCAGTTGATCGTGGAGAACTATGCCGTGCCTCGAGGCCTCATCTTCCACATGCGGGACGTCCCCAAAACGGACCGGATGGAATGGGTTCAATGGGACGTGACGTACTGGAAGGGATTCACCGCGTACATCGAGTTGGCCACCCATGACGATGTCACCAGTGTTTACTATGACCCCAAGAAGTTCAAAACCCAGCCGGAAGAGCGGGCGGACGGGCGTTCCGCCATCGGAGCCGGCCGGATTCTGTTTCACGAGGCGAAGGAGACGTTCAGAGAAACACTTCCGTCCCTGCTCTATCTGCTCCGGGGAACGGCGCCCCGCTCACCCGCTGATCTGGCCCGGCGAATGGGCCGTCGCCTGGTGGAAGCCATCGAAGCTTGGAGGGACGGTGCAGCATCCGAGCTTCAGGCCGCGTATCTGGACGCGTTCGTTCGAGCCGACCTTTTGCCTCGTTCCCGGGACCGGCTCCCGTCCGTGGACGCGCTTCTGACCCAATACCGGGAAGTCGAAGCCCAAGTGCCGGTTCCCCGGCGCGCTCCCTCCGTCCTGGACGAAGCGGGGCCGGATCATCCGTTCCTGGTCCGCGGGGACCAGGACGCTCGCGGCGCGCCCGTGCCCCGGCGATATCTGGCGGCTTTGGACAGCGTTGCCTACACCGATCCCGGCCGGGTGCGCCTGGGAATGGCCCGGGACCTTGCCTCACGGGACAACCCGCTGACGGCCCGGGTGATGGTCAACCGCATCTGGCGGTACCTGTTCGGGTACGGAATCGTCCGCACCACGGACAACTTCGGGAAGTTGGGCGACCCGCCCACTCATCCGGAACTCCTGGATCATCTGGCCAACCGGTTCGTGGAGGAGGGATATTCCATCAAGGGCATGGTGCGCCGGCTGGCCACGTCCCGGACCTATCGCATGAGCAGCGGGCCATCCGCCGATTCCCTCCGGGAGGATCCGGCCAACCGGCTCCACCAGCATGCCAACCTGCGGCGCCTGAACGCCGGGGAGATCCGCGACGCCATGCTGCGCGTCTCCGGGAGCCTGAATCCGAAGCCGTACGGACCCTCCATTCCCGTCTACCACGAGATCGGGAAGCTCAAGAGCAAAGGGCTCCAGCCGTCCGGGCCCTTGGATGGAGCCGGCAGACGCAGCATCTACCAGGAGATCCGGCGCAATGCCTACAATCCCTTCCTGGAAGCGTTCGGCCTGCCCAAGCCTGCCAGCACTCTGGGGCAACGGGACCAGACCAACGTCCCGGCTCAATCGCTGACCCTTCTCAACAGCCCATTCGCCTGGCATCAGGCCGAGGCGTGGGGCAAACACCTGGCCGCCGGGGAAGGCATCACGGCCACCTCCCGGATCCACCACATGTTCCTCAAGGCCTTGGGCCGGGAACCCTCCGGCCTCGAGGCGGCCCGGGCCGAGGAGTATCTCGCCACGCTGATCGCCGAGCGGAAGACTCGGAAGCATCTGATCCTCACCGACCGCCGGATCTGGACCGACCTCGCCCACGCCCTCTTCAACTTGAAGAACTTCATCTATGTCCAGTAGGAGCTCTCCCACCGGCCATGGGCCGGCGAGATCCTGGGAGAAACAGGGGTGGTCCAGGAGCGGGGGGGGACAGGAAAGTCCCCCCTCCAGACACTCCTGCTCGCTTCAAGGAGAACGGCACGGTGAAATCCGAGAAGAGAGAACGTGACCGGATTCCTCGACCGACCGGGATTTTCCAGGTCAGAGCCGCCCTCGACCGGCGGAGCATTCCACAGTAAACTGGATGGTGATGTCGTCCCTGACGCCCGACCGGACACCCCGATTTCAACCCGGTTTCTCCCGTCGCGAGATGCTGTGCCAGACCTCCACGGGATTTGGAATGCTGGCTCTCTCGGCCCTCATGGCCGAACCGGCCTATGCGGGCCTGGTCCCCGCCCCGCCCGACAATCCGCTGGCCCCCAAGCCAAGTCATCATGAGCCCCGAATTCGAAACGTCATCTTCTGCTACCTGTCGGGAGGGCTTTCCCACGTCGACTCCTTCGACCCCAAGCCCCGATTGGACAAGGAAGCGGGCGAGCCGATGCCGTTCAAGACCGAACGGACCATGTTCAACATGGACGGCAACATCATGCCCAGCCCCTGGAAGTTCAAACGATACGGGAGCAGCGGGATCCCCGTCAGCGATCTTTTTCCCCACATCGGCAGCGTGGCCGACGAGTTGACGGTGATCCGTTCCATGACCGCCAAGTTCATGGCCCACGCCCAAGCCAATTTTTACTTCCACTCCGGGACGCCCTTCGCCGGGTTCCCCAGCATGGGCGCCTGGATCAGCTACGGCCTGGGCAGCGAGAACCGGAACCTGCCCGGATTCGTGGTGCTGGGCAGCGGCGGCATCCCTCTCGGAGGCATCAGCATCTTCGGCAACGGTTTCCTGTCGGCCGTCCACCAGGGCTCGTTCATCTTTCCCCAACGCCAGGATCCTCTCGGCAACATCCGTCCCCGCGAATCCGGCCCCCTCCAACGGCGAAAGATCTCGTTCGTCAACGAGCTGGACAGGGAATTCCTGGCGGGTACCGCCGGACACTCCCAAGTCGAAGCCGCCATCCGCAACTACGAGACTGCTTACCGGATGCAGAGCTCGGTGCCCGAACTGGTGGACCTGAGTGGAGAGACTCCTGCCGCACGTCAACTGTATGGCATCGATTCCGCCAATCCGGCCAAAGCCGCCTACGCCCGCCAGTGCCTGGTGGCCCGGCGGCTGGTGGAACGCGGCGTGCGTTTCGTGGAACTCACCATGGTCCGGGGCGACGGCGAGGGCTCTATGAGCAATCCCTGGGACCAGCACTCCAAGCTGATCGAGGGCCACAGCGGCAACGCCATGGCAGTGGATCAGCCGATCGCGGCGTTGGTCAAGGACCTCAAGGCCAGGGGTCTGCTGGACGAGACCCTGGTCATCTTCTCGGGCGAGTTCGGCCGGACGCCGTTCGCCCAGGCCAAGGACGGGCGGGACCACAATCCCTTCGGATTCAGCCTCTGGCTGGCCGGCGGCGGCCTCAAGAAGGGATTCATCTACGGCGCCACCGACGAGTACGGCTATCGAGTGGTGGAGAACCGGCAGACCATCCACGATCTCCACGCCACCATCCTCCACCTCATGGGTCTCGATCACGAAGCGCTCAGCTACCGCTTCGGAGGCCGGGACTTCCGGCTCACCGACGTCCACGGACATGTGATCCAAGGTATCCTGGCCTGATTCGAGTAGGAGGGGGGACATTCCTGTCCCCCATTTCGGCGGGAGGGGGGACATTCCTGTCCTCCATTTCGGCAGGAGGGGGGACATTCCTGTCCCCCATTCGGCGCACGTCATGAAGAGTCTCTCGTCAAGCTTGAGCGCAGGTTTCGCGTTCTTCGCCTGCCTGACCGCCGCTCTGGCCTCGCCTGTTGATCCCGCCTCCCTGGAATTCTTCGAAAAGGAGATCCGCCCCCTGCTGGCCAACCAATGCTACGAATGCCACAGCGCTCAAACCGCGACACCATTCGCCGGATTGCGCCTGGACCGGCGCGAAGACCTGATCAAGGGGGGCGTGTCGGGACCGGCCGTGGTTCCGGGCAAGCCGGAGGAGAGCCCCTTGATCCACCGCGTCCAGGGCCGGCCCGCGTTGATGCCGCCCACCGGCGCCCTGTCGGATGCCCAGATCCAGTCGCTGATCGAATGGGTGAAGATGGGAGCCCCTTGGACCGATCTCACAAAGGCCTCTCAGGTGTCAGCCGACGGTTTCGACCTGGAAGCTCGCAAGCGCCGCCACTGGGCCTGGCAACCGGTCCGGTCCGGCCCGCCACCTGCGGTGTCCGACTCCAATTGGCCGCTTCATCCCATGGACCGGTTCATCCAGGCCCGGCTGGAGCAGGAGGGGTTGGAACCGGCGGCGGCGGCGGACCGCCACACGCTGATCCGGCGCCTTTCCTACGATCTGCGGGGACTCCCACCCCTCCCCGGAGAGGTCCAGGCCTTCGTCACCGATTCTTCGCCGCAGGCCTACGAAAATCTCGTGGACGACTTCCTGGACTCGCCCCACTTCGGCGAACAATGGGCCCGCCACTGGATGGACCTGATCCGCTACGCCGAATCCCACGGCAGTCAGGGCGATCCCAAGGCGCCTTACGCCTGGCGTTACCGCGACTACCTGATTCGAGCCCTGAACGCAGACGTCCCGTACGATCAACTCATCCGGGAACACCTGGCGGGCGACCTGCTTCCCTCCCCCAGGATGAACCCGGCCCTGGGGATCAACGAGTCCCTCTTGGCCACGGCTCACTTCCGCATGGTGGAGCACGGGTTCCAGCCGGTGGATCCGCTGGGAGACCGAATCAAGTGGACCGACAACCAGGTCGACGTCGTTTCCAAGGCGTTTCAGGGACTCACCATCTCGTGCGCGCGCTGTCACGACCACAAGTTCGACGCCATCAGCCAAGAGGACTACTACGCCCTGTACGGAGTGCTTTACGGAGCGCGGCCGACCCAGCGGGCCATCGACGACCCGGAGCGCCTGGATTGGGGCCGGGGTCAACTCTCGGAGTTGAAGGATGAGATCCGGCTGCAACTGTCTGACATCTGGATCCAGGAAGCATCGGCGCTAGCCTCCATTCTGCTGGAAACACCGCACGAAACCTTCAGCAACCCACCCGAATCTCCCTGCCAGCCTGAAGAGTCCGCGGACACTGTCCCTGATCCGGCGGCTCCGGAAACCCAGCCCGCTCCCGTTGAAACGGAGACCAAGGTTGCCGGGACCAAGACCCCGGCCGCCGAACAGGCGCTGACTCGAGCCCTGGAGGAGGCGCGGTGCGAACCCGGCAGTCCCCTGGCAGCGTGGATTCGCCTGGCCGGCAAGGAGGGTGCCGAGTTCCGTCAGGAATGGGTCGCGTTGAACGAGGAATGGGACACCAGGATCCGCACCGGCAGGGCCTTCAACCGGGATCACTTTCAGGTCCGCTGGGATCTGTCCGGCCCCGATTACGGGGAGTGGATCGGACACGGCACCGGACTTCCTCCCGCACCGTCTCCGCCCGGAGAGTTCTCTGTGACCGCCGAAGGGAAACGGATCCTCAACGGCATCTATCCCGGGGGTGTCTACACACATCTCCTTTCGGACAAGCACAACGGCGTGATCCAGTCGCCCCGCTTTGCCATCGACAGCAACTTCATCAGCCTCGGCGTCCTCGGATCCGACTTCAGCTTCGCCCAGTTGATCGTGGAAAACTATGCCGTCCCGCGAGGCGGCATCTACCACATGCGGCACGTTCTCAAAACGGACCGGATGGAGTGGGTTCAATGGGACGTGGCCTATTGGAAAGGATTCTCCGCCTATATCGAGTTCGCCACCCGGGACGACGTCACACTCACCAGATATCCCTCCACGGAGATCAGAACCAAGGCGGAGAAGCGCACAGACAGCCGTTCCGGCATTGGATCCAACCGGGTCCTGTTTCACGAGGCCAAGGAGACGCCCAGAGAGACACTCCCGCCGCTTCTCTATCTGCTCCGGGGCCTACCGCCCCGCTCGCCCGCCGATCTGGCCGAGCGATTGGGCCGCCGCCTGGTGGAAGCCATCGAAGCCTGGCGGGATGGCGGCTCATCCGACCTCCAGGCCACCTATTTGGACGCTTTTGTCCGCGCCGACCTGCTGCCCAGGTCCCTGGACCGGCTTCCCTCCCTGGATTCCCTCGTGAGCCAATATCGGCAAGTCGATTCCCAAGTGCCGGTTCCCCGGCGCGCCCCTTCCATTCTTGACGAAGCGGCACCGGATCATCCGTTCCTGGTCCGCGGGGACCAGGATGCGCACAGCGAGCCGGTCCCCAGGCGATATCTTGCGGCCCTTGGGAGCCTTCCCTACCCCGATCCGGGACGGGTCCGCCTGGACTTGGCCCGGGACCTCACTTCGTCCGACAATCCCCTCACCTCCCGAGTGATGGTCAACCGCATCTGGCGCTACCTGTTCGGATACGGCCTGGTGCGCACCCCGGACAACTTCGGAAAGCTGGGCGACCCGCCCACCCATCCGGAGCTTCTGGATCATCTGGCCGACCGGTTCGTGGAGGAGGGATACTCCATCAAGAGCATGGTGCGCCGGCTGGCCACATCCCGGACCTACCGCATGAACAGCCAGGGATCCGCGATGGCGCTCCGATTGGACCCCGCCAACCGGCTCCACCAACATGCCAACCTGAGACGGCTGGAGGCCGAGGAGATCCGCGACGCCATGCTGCGAGTCTCCGGAAACCTGGACCCCGCGCTGTACGGAGCCTCCATTCCCGTCCAACCTCAGATCGAGAAGGACAAGAGTACGGGACTCAAGACGTCTGGCACCCTGGACGGTGCCGGAAGACGCAGCATCTACCGGGCGATCCGGCGAAACTTCTACGACTCCTTTCTGGAGACCTTCGGGCAACCTAAACCCGCCAGCACCCGGGGCCAACGGGATCAGACCAACGACCCGGCCCAATCCCTGACCCTGCTCAACAGCCCCTTCGTCTGGAGCCAGGCCGAATCCTGGGGCAAGCATCTCGCGGCCGGTGAAGGCAACACTGTCCCGTCCCGGATCCGTCACATGTTCTTCAAGGCCCTGGGCCGGGAACCTACCGCCCAGGAGGCGTCCCGGGCCGAGGCGTATCTCACCAAGGTCATCGGCCAGCGGAAGACTCGGCATCATCTGGTCCTCACGGACCGCGGCGTCTGGACCGATTTTGCCCACGTTATCTTCAACCTGAAGAGCTTCATCTATGTTCAGTAGGGGCAACCTGGAATCGAGTCCGGACATCCCGCAAATGAAGAAGCGCAGAAATCACATAGTCCCTCGGTTTTATCTGGAGAGATGGGCTCCGAATGGATACCTTGGCCTATGGGTGAAAGAGGAAAACAAAATCAAGCTGATTCCTCCGAAAAAAGTACTTCGAGAAAAAGGCAAACATGAAACTGTTGATGATCTTCTACAAGTAGTTGAAAGCCATATCGCACCTATAATTTCTAAAATAGTTGAAAACGAAGAGATCCCGAGGAATTATCGAGAGAGGGAAAATATTTTAGTTTGGATATTAATCCAAATTCAGCGAACTCACCTTTGGGAAAAAAAGACACGATCCCTGTATAGAGGGATCTTGGATATGATCCGCACTGATTCCGTTATCCGCCGTAATATTAGAAAGGATGGGATTGGGATTGATGAGGTCATGTCTTTCTACAAGAGGAAGTTCCCGCGCGACATATTTAACTTTAATCGAGTGAGGCCTGACCTCTACATAAATTATATGAAAGATTGCCGCATGGTTCTTGGCAGGTCAAAGATTTCGATGGTTACTAGCGATGACCCAGTACTTGAGATGCTCGACAAAAGGAAAACTCTGTTGGAAACATGGTATCCAGTCTCACCTCACCTAGCGATAATCTTAGAGAAACGATCGATAGATTCAGTTCATGATTTTCCGTCTGTGATCGATGTGTCGAACAGGGTGGTTAAGGATCGGTCTATCGGGCACTATCTGAACTGCAATCGTTTTTTGGTGATCGACCCGAACTCGATACGAGAATATTTCTCTACGGACGGAGACTTTCGGTTTCGAATGCCAAACAATCGTGTTATGAGAACAGCGCTTGCAGACTGGGTTCGTAGGAGCTATGCACAATATTAATTCGGAGAGGGTTAGGAAGCAAATGATGCATGTTCGCGTCGAAAGGTTCGTCGATACAGCCGTACGGATGATATCGATCATCCACGAAATCGAACGTGATGACGCGTAGCCGCCACTACCAGTTTGGCATGAAACTAATACTGATACAAAGTTGGGGTCCGTTTCTGGATGGGTACTTACAGCTCACTCCGCGGAAAACATTTGGAAATTGAAGTAGCTGTCAATAGCTCTAATTAATATGCGTCCGGGAGACCTTTTCCTTCCGAACGCGGTGGGAAAACACGAAGTCCCTTGGCCTCAGATGCCAATTGCCTCCGGCTTGGAGACGCCCGCGGAGCCAGCGTCCCAATGTAGCCCTAGCTGACCGCAAAATACTGGATATCGACGAGTGGACAATTCCGCTGTAGACTGGATCTCGATGCGGCCTGTGCCACACTACACCGCGCTCCGATACCCAACCGGATTCTCCCGGCGCGAGATGCTGCGGCGCACATCCACCGGATTCGGGATGCTGGCCCTCTCGGCCCTCATGGCCGATCCCGCGTACGCAGGTTTGGCTTCCTCCCTTCCCGAGAATCCCTTGGCTCCCAGGCGGGGGCATCACCAGCCTCGGGTCAAGAACGTCATTTTCTGCTACCTGTCGGGAGGCCTGTCCCATATTGATTCCTTCGATCCCAAGCCCCGCTTGGACAAGGAAGCGGGCGAGCCCATGCCGTTCAAGACCGAACGGACCATGTTCAACCTGGACGGCAACATCTTCCCCAGTCCCTGGAAGTTCAAACGTTACGGAAGCAGCGAAATCCCCGTCAGCGATCTCTTTCCCCACATCGGCGGCGTCGCCGACGAGTTGACGGTGATCCGCTCCATGACCGCCAAGTTCATGTCCCACGCCCAGGCCAACTTCTATTTTCACTGTGGGACGCCCTTCGCCGGGTTTCCCAGCATGGGCGCCTGGATCAGCTACGGCCTGGGCAGCGAGAACCGGAACCTGCCCGGATTCGTGGTGTTGGGCAGCGGCGGGATCCCGTTGGGGGGCGTCACCCAATTCGGTAACGGATTCCTGTCGGCCGTCCATCAGGGCTCGTTCATCTATCCCGAACGCAAAGAGCCTCTCGGCAATATCCGTCCCCGGGAATCGGACCTCCTCCAGCGACAGAGGATTTCGGTGATCGACCACCTGGACCGGGAATTTCTGGCTTCTGCCGGCGGACACCCGCAGGTGGAAGCCGCCATCCGGAACTACGAGACCGCCTACCGCATGCAGAGCTCGGTGCCCGAACTGGTGGACCTGAGTGGAGAAACCCCGGCCACCCGCAAGCTGTATGGTGTCGACTCCGCGGTTCCGGCCAAGGCGGCCTATGCGCGCCAGTGCCTGGTGGCCCGAAGGCTGGTGGAGCGCGGCGTGCGTTTCGTCGAGCTCACCACGATTCGCGGCGGCGGCGAGGCCATTGATGCCAATCCCTGGGACCAGCACACCAAGTTGATCGAAGGGCACAACGCCAACGCCCTGGTAGTGGACCAGCCGGTGGCGGCGCTGATCAAGGACCTCAAGGCCCGGGGCCTCCTGGAGGAGACGCTGGTCATCTTCTCGGGCGAGTTCGGACGGACGCCCTTCGTCCAGGGCAAGGACGGCCGGGACCACAACCCCTTCGGCTTCAGCCTGTGGCTGGCCGGCGGCGGACTCAAGAAGGGATTCATCTACGGCGCCACCGACGAGTACGGTTACCGCGTGGTGGAGAACCGCCAGACCATCCACGATCTCCACGCCACCATCCTCCACCTCCTGGGCCTCGACCACCAGGCGCTCAGCTACCGCTTCGGCGGACGCGATTTCCGGCTCACCGACGTTCACGGAAGCGTGATCCAGGGGATTCTGTCCTGATTGGAGAATCGGTAGGAGGGGGGACATTCTTGTCCCCCTCTTCATATCGCGCCCGGAATCGGGAACCGAGAGGCTCCGCGCCTGCTCGATGGGACATCTTCCACTTCTGGCATCGCAAATAAGCGGAGGCCGAAATGACATCTTCCGATACCGCTCAAAGCTTCCTGACCCAGGCCCGCCACCATCTGAACGACGATTACCTGCCCAAGATCCGCCGCTGTCTCGAAGTGCTGTCCGTGGAGGATATCTGGTGGCGGGCCCACGAGAACACCAACAGCATCGGCAATCTGGTCCTGCACCTGTGCGGGAACGTGCGGCAATGGATCCTCTCGGGCCTGGGCGGCGAGGAGGACCGGCGACAGCGGCCGACAGAGTTCTCCCAGCGTTCCCCCCTTCCCAAGGACCAATTGCTGGAAATGCTGGAGACGACGGTCGAAGAGGCGACCCAGGTTCTCGAATCGTTGGCCGAGGAGGATCTCGCCACGACCCGAAGGATTCAGGTGTACGACATCACCGGCCTTCAAGCCGTCCTCCACGTCGTGGAGCACTTCTCCTACCACACCGGGCAGATCATCTACATCACCCGCCTGCGCAAGAACGTGGACTTGAAATTCTACGATCTCCCGTAGTCGTCACTCCCGGCGCCACGTCCGGACTCGGGCATCCGGTTCCACAGGAAAAGGAACATTCTTTTCCCCCATTCCCCATTGGGAGTTTGGCGGTTGGAAACCGCCGGTCCTGCCTGGCAAGAGGTGAGATGTTCCAGGGTTCAGGTAAAACGCCGCATGGTACACTACTTGGGAAGTTTGATCACTGGAGTCGTCAGAGGCCATGATCCGGCTGTGCACCTGGACGAAACCTGCCCATCCCGGCAGTTCCCAAGCCGTTTGAAGATCCGCGGCATGGTTCGAAAATACCCGCAAAACGGCATGACGATCGGGGAAGAGATAGGGCCGGGGAAAGAAGCATGACTTACAGTGATGCAGAGATCTTGCTTCGGTTGGAATTGGGTGAGGACAGCCGCTGGGAATTCAAACAGATCGAGTTTTCCGGGAATATCCCCAAAAAGCCACGACGCGATGATTTGGCCGATGAGATCGCGGCGTTCGCCAACGCCGACGGTGGCGTTCTACTGTGTGGCGCGACCGACAATGGAGATGTACAGGATCTGTCGCGCGCGCAGATGGTCGAGCTGGACTCCTTTCTGGTCGAGGTGAGTTCCGATTCCATCAAGCCACCTGTCCGAATCCGAACGTACCACAGGCAACTCTCGGTTGGCGGGCGCTTGCTGCTGGTCGAGATACCGCGGGGGGATTCGCAACATGACAGTCCCGGCGGGAGTTTTGTTCGTGTCGGCGGGTCGAAGCGAAAGATGACGAGTGACGAGCGGTTGCGCTTGGCGCAACGACGGGGCCAAGCGCGTTCCCTATCGTTCGATGAGCAGACGATCCAGGGCACGGGATTCAATACTCTGGACGAATCACTTTGGAAACCCCTATTGACGGCAGAGGGCGCAGCGAATCCCGAGTCCGCGCTCGGAAAGTTGGCGCTCTTGGCAGATGACGACGACGGGATTCGCCGCGCCACGGTCGCCGGCATCTTGTTGTGCACCCGAAATCCCGAGCAGTGGCTTCCCAACGCCTGCATCACTGCGACCCGTTACCAGGGAAAGGACCGCGCCGCCGTCCAAATCGATGCCCAGGAAATCACTGGACCGCTGAACCGCCAGATCGCTGATGCAGTGGATTTCTCCGTGAAGAACATGCGGGTCGCGGCGCGCAAGGATCCGGCGCGAGTGAACCTGCCCCAGTACAGCAAGAAGGCGCTGTTCGAGGCGCTCGTCAACGCCGTGGCGCATCGCGACTATTCGATGCGTGGAAGCAAGATTCGTCTTTCAATGTTCGAAGACCGTTTGGAGATTCAGTCGCCGGGCGCGCTCCCGAACAACCTGACGATTGAAAGCATGGACACACGCCAAGCGACTCGCAACGAAGCGTTGACTTCAGTATTGGGGCGCCTGCCGGTAGGAGGAGTCCGAGGCTCGGAGAACAGACGGTATTTCATGGAAACCAGGGGGGACGGTGTACCTATTATCCGGCGTGAAACTCGGGAACTCTGCGGCAAACTGCCGGAATTTCGAATGATCGACGATTCGGAACTCTGCGTCACAATCCCCGCAGCAGCACAAGAGCCGAGTCCTGCACGCGCCGTCATCATCGTGTGGTCTGAGGGCCGACCCTTGAGTGGCATCGACTTGTTGGTTCTTTTCCCGAACCATACCTGGAAGCATGCGAGCACGAACGAAGACGGTGAGGCGACCGTAGACCTGTACACGACTCATCTCCCCATGACGGTGTTCGCCTCCGCTCCCGGGTACGCGGCTCACTTGGAGCGATACTGGGAGCCCAACCGGGGAGCGCTGGCGATCGAACTCGATTCCTTGCCCGAGGGTGGAAGCGCCATCTTCTCCGAAGCGACTGGCACCCTCCCGGGCCTCAAAGGCAGGTTGAACCCCATTCGCGATACCCACGACCGGACGTATCTTTATGCTTCCAACATCGCCATCAACCAAGGGAGCCCGCAACCGGTCCATTTCATGCTCGGAGAAGAACTGCGTCTGACCGATGCAGACGGAGGAGAGAAGCGGATCCGCATTATCGAAATCCTGGGCCGGTCGGTGCTGGTTGAATACAGGTCTTGCAATTAGCCTTGTCCATCTTCTGGTTCACAAGACGATCGCTGTCCACAACACGATCGCTCGCGTTCATACTGGCCGCTGTAACGGTGGGCTTGTCCCACGGTCCCGCAATGCTCCCAGGCCAGACCCTGGAAAAAGGAGCCATCGCCGGCACCATCTACGACCCCTCCGGGGCTGTGGTCCCGGGAGCCGATGTGACGGTCATCAACGCCTCCACGGGCGCCGAGCGGGCGCTGGTCAGCAACGACGCCGGACGGTTCCGAGCCGATATTCTGCCGGCCGGCGAATACCTGATCGAAATCTCCATGCCCGGTTTTGCCAGAACCATCGTGGAAGGCGTGGTGCTCTCCATTGGCCAGGAACTGATGGAGGACGTCACCCTCCAGCTCGAGGCGGTCGGTCAGGAAATCACCGTCCAGAGCGGAACCGGCCGCATGGACACGAGCGAAACCCGGGTCAATACCGCAATCAACAACGAATACGTGGAGAACCTGCCCATCAGCGGGCGCGACTTCCGGGACTTCGCCAATCTGTCGCCGACCGCCGACACCACTCCGGGGCTGCGTTCTCCCGTGAGGCTCCAGGGTCAGGCCGGCGAGTACACGGGGCTCATCATCGATGGAGTGGACAATCGGAACTCATTCTTCGGCGAATGGTTCGGTTCGTTGGAAACCAAGAATTTCACCGTGCCGCAGGATGCGATCCAGGAGTTCCAGGTTCGCGACACGGGACTCTCGGCGGAGTTCGGACACGCTACCGGAGGCCTGATCAACGTGGTGACCAAATCGGGCACCAACGATTGGCACGGGTCGGCCCACTGGTTCTTCCAATCCAACACGTTCATCGCCGATACCTCAGTGCCGGCCGACCCGGAAACCACCATCGCGCCGGCGTTGAACTCCCGGCACCAGTTCGGCGGTACTGTCGGAGGACCGATCGCCCGGGAACGAGCCTTCTTTTTCCTGGCCATGGACGCCCAGCAGCAGGAGGGTCCCCTCACCGCCGTCTTCGCCCGCGATGTTTCGGGCTTGCCCTGTCCCTGTCCGCTACCCGCTTCCTTCGGCGGTTTGACTCTGGCTGATCTGGAGCGCGATGCCGACCAACGGCAAGACCTGACCGCCATCCTGTCCAAATTCGATTTCAACATCACCGCCAACCACGCGGCGACGACCCGCCTGAATTACACCCGGAACGAAACCGACAACTTCACGGGACTTGGCGGCAGCCAGACCTTCGTCCTGGGCCGAGTGGAGTCCAACTTCGAGAACTTCGTCAATGAAGGCTGGGCCGCGGCCCAATCCATCACCTCTCTGCTGGGGAACGCCAGCGTCAACGAGCTGCGGTTCTCCTACTCGCAGGAGATCCGGCCCCGCCGCGAACGGGCTCCCGGACCGGAGACGGCCATCACCGACACCGGCAACTTCGGCCAACCCTTTTTTCTGCCCATCGACAGCCAGCATAAACGCTTCCAGATCATCGACAGTTTCAGCCGCACGATTGGAAAACATGACCTCAAGCTGGGAGGCGACGTGAATTCCAACGCGACCAACCAGACCTTCATCGGCTTCGCGGGCGGTGTCTACACCTTCTTCAGCCTGGAGGACTTCGCGGCCCGCACTCCCGCCTTCCTGCTCCAGCGTGTCGGAATCAACGGCGTCGGCGTGGTGGAGAGCGGCACCCTGGACGACTTCTGGCAACACGAACTGTCGTTTTTCTTGCAGGACAACTGGCGAGTGCACCCCGATTTCAACTTGAACCTGGGGCTGCGGTGGGACGGCGTCTGGAACCCGAAGTCCGGATTCGGCCTTCCCGAGGCGATGCTGCCGGTCGGCAAGCCTCGCATCAGCGGAAACCGGGTCTCCGTCGACGTGGCTCCAGCCTCCTCCGACGTGCCCGACGACTTCAACAACTTCGCGCCCCGCGTCGGATTCGCGTGGAACGTGGGCGGCAGACACACCACCATCGTCCGCGGAGGAAGCGGCATTTACTATGCCACGTCTCCCACCGTCTTCTTTGCGGGAATGCTGTCCGGCCCCGGACTGCGGTCCGCCGTCGTCTTCGTCCCATTCTTCGGCTCCCCGACCGATCTGACCGGTTTTGGCCTGAGCTACCCCGGCCTGCTCCCTTCAACGGCGACTCCCGCGGTGGAGAGCCTCATCGGTCCACCTCCTATCGACTACGTGGACCCGAACTTCCAGAGCGCCCGGGTGATCAATGGCCAAATCGGAATCGAACAGAAGATTGCAGGGGACCTCAGCCTTACCGGCACCTATACCTTCAACCGGTCGGCCAACCTACGGACCGGTGGTTTCTTCTCGACGCCCTGGGACCGGAATCTGGACCCTTCCGGCGTGACTCTGGACGAGTACGGCCGCACGTTGCGCGGATTCAACCTGCCCCGCATGGACCCGAGTGTCGGCAACGCCAATGCCATCGCGAGCTTCGGAGAGGCCGAGTACCACGCGTTGATCGTGCAATTGAAGAAGGATTTCCGCAATCGAACCCAGTTCGGCGTGAACTACTCGTTTTCCGACAATCGGGACAACGCCAGCAGCGACCGCGACAGCGACGCCTACTTTGGTCCTTCGGACCCCTTCAACTTCCTGGAGCTGGATTGGGGACGCAGCCAATTGGACATCACCCACCAGTTCTCGTTCTTCGGCTACTTCGAGCTGCCCGCCAAACTCCAGCTCAGCACCTTGGTCTCCGCCCGTAGCGGCCGGCCCTTTCCGGCCTATTCGAGCCGCTGCGGAGATCCCGGTGTGGCCGATGGCTCTCCGGGATCGGTCTTCGACAACAGCTTCCAATGCTCCAACGATTTCAATCCCATCCGTCCGGTCAAAGACGGCGCCTTGCTGGAACGCTACGCTTTCACCAGCGGAGCCTATTTTCGCTGGGACTTCCGCCTCAGCCGGGAGTTTTCGCTGGGGGTCCGGGATTCGGCCGTGCTCCGTTTCACCTTCGAGGTCTTCAACCTGACCAACGCCGGCAACTACTACAGCTCACCCGTCGCGGCGCGAAACGCCATCCTGGGCGACCCCAACTTCATGCAGTTGGACCAGACCCCGGGTCCCATTTCGGCCCAGTTCGGGGTGAAGCTGGTTTTTTGAAGAACGCTGCTCAAATCCGGAACTCGTGATCCGCACCCTGGACGTGGCGCACGAAAGCCTCGGCGAATTCACAGCGATACTCGGCGCCGCGGAACCGGTTCATGAGATCGTGACGCCGGTACAGCCCCTCCGGGTTCTGGCTGGCGTGGGCATAGGTGGCCTTCTTCTTCAGGGCCTCGGTCGCGGTGATGTCGATGTAGTGGGTGGGTGAGAAGGTCTGGCTCTGGTTCCCCGAGGAGACCTCGTAGAAATAGAGATCGAACTTCCTTTCCAGTTTCAGCCAGGCATCGAACGCCAGCATGCTGGCCGTGCGGTGGTCCCGGTGGCGGTCGATGGGCCAGTGGGTGAAGAGCAGGTCCGGGTCTTCCCCTTGGATGATCTTCAGGAAATCCTCGTAGCGCCGATTGCCGGTCTCGGTGTCGCCGTCGATCTGTCCGGAGAATCGGGGCTGCGCTCCTAGAATCCGGCACGCTGCCTGAGCCTCGGCGGTACGGATACGGGCAGCTTCTTCCAGCGATTTTCCCCGAATGCCCCGTTCGCCGCGGGTCAGGTAGAGGGCTGTCACCCGGTGTCCAACGGCAGCGTAGCGGGCCATGGTCCCGCCGCAACCGGTTTCGGGATCGTCCGGGTGGGCTCCGACCACTACGACTTTCAATCGGCGGTTCTCCTCGGGTTTCTCCGCGGCCGCTTCTCCCTCGCCTGCGGCGAGTCCCAGCAAACTCCCGCTGGCAAGGGCTCCAGACACACCCAACAGATTTCGCCTCGGGATCGATCCCATGTCATGCCTCCTCTTAGGGACGACATATTGGTCGCCCTGCCCCATTGCGCCTAATCTTCTCGCGCCCGTTTCCTTCTTGCCCCGTCACTTTGTCGCGTCACGCTCCTCCGGAGTTCGGCGACTGGAAGTCGCCGCTCCTTTCCAAGAACCGGTCGGTGCTGTCGGGATCGATTCGGCGGCAGCTCTGCCGCAGGGTGAGCATCACCTTTTCGAGGTCCCGGCGGCAGGCAGCGTCCCAATTCGGGAGCGCGGCGAACTCGCCGCACAGCAGGGCCAACCGGAGCGTATGGCGAAACAGTATCCCCTCCTGCTTGACCAGACCCCGGATGTGGACGAACCGGTTGAAGTTCCCGCCCAGATCCAGGAGGTCCCCGGCGGCCCAGACCGGCCGAACCCTCAACTGGGAAACCTGGGGCAGGCGCCCATCGAAGACGAGCCTCAGCTTCGCGGCCAAGGTCGGTCCCGGACCCGCCTCCATGAGCTCCTCCCGCAACGCCGACTCCCTGCCCCCGGCCGGTCCCAGCCGAGCCAACTCGGGATCGAGCCAGGATGTCTCAAGAGGACCGGGATCCAGCCTTCGAGCGTCCGGAACCGGAACCGCTCTAGCCACGGCTCCCGAAAGTTCCAAAACACTTTCCAGGGCCTGAATTCGCTCGCTTCGGCTGGCCCGAGGGAGGAGCGCCGAGAGGAAGTCGCCGTAGAGGGGATTGATGCCGCGAAAGGCCAGCAGCCGGTCCATCCGAGGCGTGGCCTGAGCCAGCATCGGGCGGTAGTCCGTCGATCCCCCGGATTCCGCAGGCGGCTCCGGGTCCAACGTGACGTAACCTCCCAGCCGCAGGGTGAGCAGCATGTCATTCAAGGCTCTCTGAGCCGACTGCACCGCTCGGGCGCTGAGCAGACGCTTGGCGACAATCGCCCGGATTTCATCGACCCGGGGTGACCGCATCAACAAGTACGCCAGATACCGCCAAGGTAGCGGACCCCGGCTGGCCAGGGCCGCCGGCCGCGCGGCCACCAGGCGGCTAAATTGAGCTTTATCCCAGGACGGCCGGTTCTGCCTTCGAGACTTCATCTTCCGGGCCAGGGACTTCCGCGCCTGGCGAAATGCGGACTTCCGGGTCCGGGCGGGGATCGACTCCAACCTCCGGCGGCGGCGCAGGATCTTGACCTGCTCTTCGGGAGCCAGGGCCAGGACGAAGCCGCGACGGTCCCATTGCGGCCGCCCGGCCCGGCCGAAGATCTGGTGGGCCGTGGTGGCGTCAAGCACCCGCTTCTGACGGGGCGGACCCTTGACCAGGCTCTTCAACACCACGGACCGGGCTGGCAGATTGATCCCGGCCGAGAGAGTCTCGGTGCAGATGGCAACGGGGAGCAGCCGGTGCTGGAACAACTTCTCCACCACCCGCCGGTACTTGGGAAGGATGCCGGCATGATGAATCCCCACGCCGCGCAGCAGGAGTTGCCGCAGGAGCGGGCCGGCTCCGTCGGACAGGTCCAGGTCCCGCAGGCGAGCGGCCAGCTTCCTTTTCCGGCTCCCGTCCACCAGGGGCCGCCCCCTGAGCCGTTCCGCTACCGACCAACACTCCCGCCGGTTGAAACAGAAGACCAGACAGGGGCTCTTTCGCCCCTTCTTTCCTCCCCGAACCAATTCCACCAACAGCTCTTCCAAGAGCAGGTCGTCCACCCATTGGTACGTCAACGGGACCCGGCGTTCCCGTCCTTGGAGCAGTTGCATCTGCCGCCCATGGCTTTTCCGCAACCAGCCGGTGAAGGACCCGGGGCGGCCCACGGTGGCCGAGAGCAGGAGGAGCCTCACATGCTTGGGAAGCAGAGAAAGGGACAATTCCCATACGATGCCGCGTTCCGGGTCCCGAAACGTGTGGAACTCGTCCTTGACGACCACGGCGACGCGGTCGAAATCGAAGTTGTCGGGCCTCAGCAGGCGATTGAGCAGGATCTCGGCCACGACCACCCGTACAGGCGCGTCCGGGTTGACCTGCCGGTTCCCGGTCACCAGCCCCACCGAGTCGCTGGGGAATCCCCAACGTACGGCGGCGGCTTTCATTTCACGGAATTTCTGCTCGGTCAGGGCGATGAGCGGGGTGGTGTAGTAGGCGGTCCGGCCACCGTGAAGCGCTTCGAAGAGGGCACCCTCGGCGATCAGGGTCTTGCCGGTGCCGGTAGGCGCGGTCACCAGCAGGTCCTCTTCCGAGGCGTACCAACCCTCCAGAGCGTCCCTCTGAAAGGGATAGGGTTCGAATGGAAGGGATTGCAGGTAACGATCCAGCAGCTCTCGCCGCCGGATCGAGGCCGTCTCGATCACTTGCTGGGTGTCAGCCGTGGACCTCGCCCCCGGCCCGGTCCATGCCGGCCCGCTCCGGACCCCGCTTCCAGTCCTCCAGTTCGGGCCCCGCCAGCCGGCGGGCGCGGTCCCGGAGTTCCGCCATCCGAGGTTCTTCCAGCGCGGCGAAGCGCTTGGCGATCCGGACGTCGTCCTCGATCTGCCCCAGAGTGGTGGCGCCCATGGTCAGGCAATGGATGGGGAGGCTCAGGACGTACTGGATGCACTGTTCGACACTGAAGGATTGGAGCAGCTTCGCATTGGCCAGACTCTTCATGCCTTGAATGCCAAGTCCCTGGCGGACGGCCTCGGGGAGCACGATCTGCTCGAAGCTCAGATAGGACGGGTCCGCCGGGTTCAGCGGCATCAGGATGGTGTCGAACTGATCGTAGCGCTTCAGCATCTCCATGTGGACGTGGGGGTCGGTATGCCCGGTGAAGCCGATGAACCGGGCCTTGCCACTCCGCTTGGCCTCCTCGAAGGCCTCGATGGCGCCGCCGGGAGCGAAAATCTGTTCCACGTCCTCCATCCGGCTCACGGAGTGGATCTGCCACAGGTCCACATAGTCCATCTTGAGCCGCTTCAGGGAGATCTCCAGTTCCTTGGCCGCGCCTTCCCGGTCCCTGATGACGCTCTTGGTGGTCACGAAGACGTCCTTGCGAAAGGCGGGGAGCACCTCCCCGTACACCTCCTCGGAACGTCCGGACCAGTAGGAATGAGCATTGTCGAAATAGTTGATGCCGAGCTCATAGGCCCGAAGCGTCACCGCCTTGGCATCCTCGAAGGAAATCAGGGGATAGCGTCCACCGGCCTGCCCGACGATGGTCAGCTTCTCTCCCGTCTTGCCGAAGACCCGCTTGGGGATGTCCCCGCCAGTCGACGCCGACACCGGGTTCCGGCCCCATGCCTTGCTCCTGAGAGCGAGCAATCCGGTCAGGGCACTACCAAAAAAGGTTCTGCGACGCATATTCGTTCCTCCAGAAACACTGGCCTTGGATTGACGCCATGATATCGCATGTTCCCGACGGTCGAAAGCCCGGCGGCGCCAGTCCATCGTCAGTGCGATGCGGACCGCCGACAAGTCGTCTCCCATTCGGTACACTTCCCGAAGTGCTTGAATTTCGATACCTGCAGGTCGTCTTATTCGACGCCAACGGTGATTTCCGGGATCACAACGAATGGGAGAGACCCCGATGACTCATATCGTCAATCCGCTATTGACGTCCATGCTGCTGCTATTCGCCACGTCCCAGACCATTTTGGGCGAAGAAGCCGACGTTTCGCTGCAAAGTCTCCAACTTTCGGAGGGCCCTCCGGAACCCGGCTTCATGGCACATGCTCTAGCTGGCGAGCTGCCTGAAGGGAGGCTGGTTTTGACTCCGGCGTTCGACCCGGGTGTGAGTTCTTACTCGGTCAACGTTTCTCAACCGCTACTTACGATCCGGGCGCGGGCGTCCGCCGGGGTGAAGATGGACGCCAGCGGGACAGCATCGGGTGGCGACGAATTAAAGGTCGCCAACCGATTCAGCATCAGCAACGCCAACGATCACGGCGCGTTCCTGAGCGTAACTTTGTCGGGTCTTGCTGCAGGGGAGAACCTGGTCACCGTCGAGGTAACAAATCCGGAAGGCGCGGAATCGCGACGGTACAAGGTCGTACTGACCAGGGTCGCTGAGAATGCCGGCGACACGGCCCATGGCGCTAAGGCGACGAAGGCGCAACAGGCCCGCGAGACGGCGCGCGAAGCTCGCGAGAAAGCACGTGTAGCTCATGAGACGTCACGCGAAGCTCGTGAGAAGGCGCGCGAAGTTCGCAGGAAGGAGCGGGAAGCGCGCGCGAAGGAACGCGACGCTCGCAGAAAGGAGCGCGAGGCCCGCAGGAAGGAGCAGCGGGCCCGCACGACGGACCGTTCGAATGACCGGAAGGGTCATGATCTTCTCTCGTCGCTCAGGAACAAGGACGCTGACGGAGTCAGGCGAGCCATTGAAGCGGGTGAGAACGTCAACGAAGTCCTTCCCGGCGGGACCGGCGTATCACCGCTTCTGTTCGCGGTGGACAAGGAATCAGCAGAGATCGTCCGATTGCTGGTCGATGCCGGCGCCGATGTCAACTACACCCTCCCCGAACAAGAATTCCATAGCCGGAGCAACAGCGGAATATCGGCCCTGCTCATGGCGGTGAACAAGGAGAATGTCGAGATCGTTCGACTGCTGATCGGCGCCGGAGCCGACGTGAACCATGTTCTTCCCGAGCAAAAATTCCCCAGAAAGAGCGAAACCGGTGCCTCGGCTCTCCTCCTGGCCGTGGGTAGTGGGAATGAGGAGATCGTGCGGTTGCTGATCAACGCCGGCGCAGACTTGAATCATGCCCTTCCGGCGCAAGACTTCCAAAGCGACAAGGTGCCTGGAACGTCAGCTCTCCTGCTTGCCGTCAGCAAGGGTCAGGAGGGGATTGTCCGGCTTTTAATCCAGGGCGGAGCCGACGTCAATAGTGCGTTCTCAGACGAAGGGTTTCCAGCGCGCAAATCAACCGGTGGAGTGTCGGCCCTGATCCTTGCCGCATATGGTGGTCATGAAGAGATTGTTCGGATGCTGATCGAGGGCGGAGCCGACATCGGTTACCAGGTTCCGGGAAAACCTCCGACGGGGAAAAATCCGAAAACCGCCGGCTTGACCGCATTGCGCGTCGCAGAGGCCAAAGACCACGACGGCATCGCCGAGTTGCTTCGAAACGCCGGTGCGAAACGCTGATGCCGGCCGGTTCTTTGGTGCAGGCAATCGGGCGCCGCGAGAGGTCGCGCTCAAACGCTTGAGCGCGGCATTGAAAACAAGGAGATCCCTTATGGATGAATCCCTCAAGATCATGGCCGTCATGTGTCATCCCGCCGATGCCATCGACCACGCCGGAGGAACTCTCTGCCTCCATTCCGAGCGCGGGGACCGGGTCACCATGGTGGTCTGCACCCACGGCGTCGACACCCACCACACGCGCCGCAACGAGCTCATCAAGAGCGGCCGGGTCGATCAGGTCTCCGATCTGGACGAGGCCATTCGAGAAAAGGAGGAGGAGGCGCGCCGAGGGATGGAGATCCTGGGGGTCCGGGACATCCGTTTCCTACGCCTGAAGGACGACGTGGTAATTCAGAGCCGGGAGTTGATCGAAGCCATCGCCAGAGAACTGGCCGATGTCCGACCCCATCTCCTGATCCTCCACAACCCCACCGAGGAGTTGGGTTTCGCACACCAGGAAACGGCAGAGGCGGCCCTCAGAGCCTGCGACCTCGTCAAGACCTCCAACTACGTCCAGGGGGCCGAAGACCCGGTCACTCCGGCGCAGATCTTCTTCATCACCATGTACGGCCACACCAACCAGCTCTCGGCCGAAGGCCGGCGATTCGCCAACGTGCTGGTGGACATCACCCCGGTGGTGGAGAAGAAGGCCCGCGCCCTGGACTGCGTGGCGAGCCAGTACTACACAGGAGATCTGGGCCGCAAATGCATCGAGGCCACCAACGGGAGAATGGGACTGCACTCCTCCGTCTCATACGCCGAGGCGTACCAGGTGCTCAATCCCCACGTCTACTCCCATCTGCCGGCCAACGAGTACCTCATGCGCCAGGCCACAAGTTCCAAGAGCAGCCGGGGGGAGAGCCTTCGAATCCGGCTGGGAGAATCCGACCAGGGATGAAATCGGATTCAGGGCAGTTTCACCTGCGCTTGAGGACATAGGCTGCCGCCATCACGCTCAGACAGCCCACCACGTTGTAATAGAGAAACGACAGCGTGGTGAATTCGCTGACCGCCCACACGCCGGCCATCCCCACGATCAGCCCCCAGAATGCTCCCCGCGCCGTGGCCCACGGAGCCAGGAAGGCCAGGAGGAAGACTCCCAACAGGGATCCGTAGAAGTAGGAGCCGACCTTGTTGACCAGTTCCAGAAGAGACGCCTCCTGCTGGCCCACATAGAGCGCCACCCCCGTGGCCAGCACCCCCCAAACCAGTGTGGCGAGGCGCGCCGCCCAGAGATAGTGCCGGGCAGAGGCCCGTCGAACCAGGTACCGGCGGTAGAAATCCATGACCGTGGCGCTGGAGAGCGCCGTCAACTCCGAGTCCAGGGACGACATGGCGGCGGCGAAGATGACGGCGATCATCAAGCCCAGGATCCCGGCCGGCACGTATTGCACCAGATAGGAAGGAAAGACGTAGTTGACGTCGGTGGACGACCGGGCCTGGACCGTCTCGACCAGCGCCTTGGAGCGGCCTCGCACGGCCTCCATCTCGTCATGGTATTCCCGGATCTTGGAGCGGCCGGGCTCCAGGTCGCCCCCCTCCCGGCGAGCTTGGACCAGGTCCAGCGTCGCGTCCCGCCGGAGCGTATGAAGTCTCCGGTAGTCCCTTTCCAACGCCTCGTAGGCCGGACCCTGGCCGCTCTGGCGCACCTCGGCCTCCTCCGCCGGGTTGAAGATCAGAGGCGGTTGCTCGAAGTGGTAGAAGACGAAGAGCAGCACTCCGATGGCCAGGATCAAGAACTGCATCGGCACCTTGAAGAAGGCGTTGAAAAGGAGGGCGAGGCGGCTCTGGGTCAGGGACCGGGCCGTCAGGTAGCGCTGGACCTGGCTCTGGTCGCATCCGAAGTAGGCCAGGGCCAGAAAGAAGCCCCCCACGAGCCCGGACCAGAGCGTATACGTCTTCCGGGGATCCGGGGAGAGGTCCACGCTCTTCCACATCTCCTGAACTCCTCCGATGTAGAGGACATCCCCGACGCCGACCTGCGGGGGCAGCTCGCCGAAGAGGGTCCAGAGGGCCGCGCCGATGCCGACGAACATGAGCAGCATCTGCAGCACGTCGGTCCAGATGACCGCCGTAATTCCCCCGGCCGCGGTGTAGAGAATGGTCACGGCTCCAATGATCAGCACCGTGACCCGTTCGTCCCAGCCCATCAGGACGGAGAGCACCACCGCGGGGGCATAGAGGACGATTCCGGCGGCCAAGCCGCGGGAGACCAGGAACAGGAAGCTGGTCAGGGAACGGGTCCGGGCGTCGAAGCGCTGTTCCAGGAACTCGTACGCCGTGTAGATCTTCTGCCGATAGAAGAACGGGACGAACAGAACGCAGAGAACCACCATCACCAGCGGCTGCGGCAGGTAGACCTGAATAAACTTCATCCCGAAGCCGTAGGACTGCCCGGTGGTCCCGATGAAGGTGATGGCGCTGGCCTGCGTGGCCATGACGGAGAGGCCGATCAGGCCCCAGGAAAGGCTGCGGTTCCCCAGGAAATAGCCTTCGATGCCGGAGCTCTTCCGGCTCTGATACAAGCCGACCAGGAGGATCAGAACCACGTAGAAGGAAAAGACCGCCCAGTCGAGAACTGTCACGGTGTAAGAGGAGGAAAGAGAAAAGAGGAAAGAGGAAAGAGTCGGCGGGGTGGACCTGCTGCGGAGGGATTTACCACGGACTCTCGGCTTTCAGCTGATGAGATACAGGAGAAGGGTCAGGACGAGGGTGTATCCGGCCACTGCCCAGTAGAGCCGGTTCCACCGGAAAGGCTTCGAGCCGTCCGGCATCAGATGGCTCCGAAATACTGCAAATCGGGGTCGACCCGAACCACGGCGTCACGCCGGCGAATCTCGTGATAATGGGGCAGCATCAGATAGCTGCAGGGAGGCCAAAAATTGGCCAGGACAATGCACCCGGCCACGGTCGCCAGCTTCAGAACCTTTCGGAGGAGCATCCGGTCAACTCGCTAGCTCTCACCTCGGATCCGGGCCCCCACGCCGCGCAGCCTGCCGACCACGTCTTCGTATCCCCGCAACACGACTTCGGCGTGCTCGATTCGAGTTTCGCCCTCGGCGCACAGGCCGGCCACCAGTAGCGCCATGCCGGCCCGTATGTCGGGAGACTCCAGTTGCTTGCCACGGAGGCGGCGCGGGCCTTCCACCAGGACCCGGTGGGGATCGCACATGGTGATCCGGGCTCCCATCCGAACCAGCTTGTCCACGAAGAACATGCGGGCCTCGTACATCCAGTCGTGGACCAGGCACAGGCCCTGGGCCTGAGTCGCCAACACGATCACCAGCGACACCAGGTCTGTGGGAAACAGGGGCCACGGACCGGCGGTGAGCTGCGAGGGATTGACCATTCTGGAGGCTTCGACCTGCAACCCGCCTTCACAGGGCCGAAACTCGACTCCGAACCGCTCCAGAACGGGGATAACACCCATCAGATCGTGCTGTCCCACTCCTTGGAGCCGGACCGATCCGTGGGTGACGGCAGTGGCGATGGCCAGAGTACCGGCATCGATGTAGTCCGGCGGCACGTCAAATTCCACGTCCTCCCTCTGTTCATTCACGCCGGAGAGAACCCGGTAATAGAGGGGATGGAGCTCGATGCGGCAACCCAGTTTCCGCAAGAAATCCACCACGCCCAGGACGTGGGGCTCTCGGGCCGGGTTCCGGACGGTCCCGCCACCCAACGCCGCGAACAGAAGCAGGGCGTTCTCAGTGGCCGTGACCGACGCCTCTTCCAGGTAAACCACCGGGTCTTCCACCTGCCGGCTCTTGAGGATGTCGATGGAGGAACTGTCTTCCCGGACCCGGAAGCCGGCCGCTTCCAGGACCGACCAGTGGACATCAAAGGATCGGCGGCCGATGGGGCAGCCGCCGGGACTGACGCAGGAGACCCGCCCGAAAGCGGCCGCCAAGGGACCCAGAAGCAGGATTGCGCCCCGGAGCTTCTCCACCAGATCGGCGGGAAGCTGCTCCGGCTTCAACCCGCTCGAGTCCATATGGAGGTCTTCTCCCTGCCATTCGGCCTCCACGCCCACGACCCTAACCAGCCGCAGCAGATTCTCCACGTCGTCGATGCGGGGCACCCGGTTCAGAACCACCCGGGAACGGGCCAGCAAGACGGCGCAGATCAGCGGCAGGGCGGCATTCTTGTTGCCCTGGACGGGGTAGTCGCCGTAAAGAGCGTATCCACCTTCGATGAGGAATTTGCGTGTCGGCGCCCGGTGCGCGTCTATCGCGGTTAAAGCCATCGGTTCGGACTGACGATCAGGATCTCGGGTTCCAACTCGATGTCGAATCTCTCTCGGACCCGGGTCGAGTATTTCCGGGCCAGAGCCAGCATATCACGGCTGGCTGCGCCTTCTTCGTTGACGAAAAGGTTGGCGTGATGAGGGGCGATCAGAGCGCCTCCGATCCGCCTTCCCCGGGCACCCACCTCGTCCAGGAGTTTGCCGGCCGGAATCTTCCCGTAAAGGATGAAATCGGTTGGAATCCTGCGGAGAACCTCCGGCTCCAGCTCAGCCGCGATCACGTTCTTGAAGAAGCTTCCCGGGCATTTCAGTCCGGCCGGGTACTTGGCCAGGCGGGTGGCCAGGATCTCGTCCGAAACCGGCTGCAGCAGCTCGGAAGCCGGCTCCAGAGCCAAGGTGCAGGAGAGCATAAACCAGTCCCGCCGTTCCTTGAAGTGACTGTGGCGGTAACGAAAACCCAGTTCGCAGGCAGGAAGCGTGCGAACACCCTCCTCCGGCGACCAGAAGGAGACTTCCCGGACCCGATCCCCGATCTCCTGTCCGTAGGCGCCAGCGTTGCCCACCACGGCTCCCGCCAAGGTTCCCGGAATCCCATAGAGGCGCTCCATCCCGGCCAGACCGAGTCCGTTGACCCAGCGGATGGTCTCCCCCAGGTCCTCCCCGCCCGATACCCGGACCTCGTTCCCGGCGCGCTCCCGTCCGCGAAGACGATTCCGAATCACCAGGCCTTCATACCCGGCGTCCGCAAAGAGGACATTGCTGCCCGCTCCCAGGAAGAGCACCGGCAGGCCCCGGCGCCGGGACCATTGCCAAGCAGAGTCCAGTTGTCCCGGATCGAGCAACTCCAGCAGCCAACGGCCCCTTCCGCCGATGGCCAACGTAGTCAGGGGAGCCAGGGGAGCGTCCGAACGGAATCCCAACTCGGTGTGCGATGTTTCCATACTCTGACGTTTTCCGTTTGACCCCTTTTCCGTTCTTTGAGAGATTCTGCCGGAGAACGGACTCGCGGGACAAGGTCCCCGGAGCCGCCGGCCCACGGAGGTGAAGAACGATGTCCATCAGCGAAACCTTGTTGCCCGAGTTCGATCAGGAGACCGACGGCGCCCGCAGGACCTTGGAGCGGGTTCCGGAAAACCGGTTCGACTGGAAACCGCACCCCAAGTCCGGGAGCATGATCTGGCTGGCGAGTCACTTGGCCAACATCCCATACTGGGCCATCCTCACGATGCGAGAGGACGAACTGGACCTCATGCCCGGCGGAAAACCTCTCCCACAGCCTCCGGCGCCCACGAGTGTGGATCAGTTGCTCGCCGAGTTCGACCAGCGCGTCCGGGAGGCACGCGCCGCCATCGCCGGCGCCGGCGACGCGGCCTTCTTAGCACCCTGGTCGCTCCTGCGAAACGGAGCCACCGTTTTCAGCATGCCCAAAGCCGCGGTCTTGCGGACCTTCGTCATGAACCACCTCATTCACCACCGCGCCCAGCTCGGAGTCTACCTGCGCCTGAACGACATCCCGGTCCCCTCCATCTACGGTCCCTCCGCCGACGAGAAACCGGTGGGGATGTGAGTTCGATTTCCTACCCTGCAGGAGACGGTTCCCTGGCCCGGAGCTGGGATCTGTCCGCACCGGCGACGGCCCGTTCCATCATCGACGAATTCAAACACCAGATGGACCGCGGACTGTCGGCAGACCGCTCCAGTTCGCTGGCCATGATCCGGACCTTCATTCCCAGAACGGCCCAATTTCACCCGGGAACCTACGTGGGTCTGGACATGAGCGGCACGAACTTCCGGGTCGTGGTGCTCTCGGTCAATCCGGATCAGACTCTTGCCGGGAGCCCTCGGGTCCGGACCTTTCCCATTCCGTCGAAGCTCAAGCGGGGGGAGGCGGATCGCGGGGCTCATTCCCGCGATCTCTTTCGATTCCTCGCTGCCGGCATCGCCCGGACGTTGCAAGAGGAGGGTATCGCCACCCCCGGCCTCCGGGTGGGGTTCACCTTCGCTTTTCCCACCCGCATGGAGTCGGCGGACCGGGGCGTCCTCCTGAAATGGACCAAGGAGTGGGACCTGCCCGACCTGATCGGACGGGATCCGGTCCCCGAACTGGCCCGGGCCTGCCGGGAAGCGGACCTGCAAGGACTGGAGGTCAACGTCCTGCTGAACGACACGGTGGGGACCTTGATCCTGGGTTATTTCCGCGACCGCCGAACCCTGGCCGGAGGAATCCTGGGAACCGGCACCAACCTGGCCGCCTGGCTCGGGTCCACGGCTATCAATTTCGAGTGCGGCAATTTCGATTTCGGCCCACTCCGGGATCGGATCCTCACGCCTGCGGACCAGGACCTGGACTCCCAGTCCCAAAATCCGGGACAGCAGCGGTTCGAGAAGATGGTGGCCGGCCGCTACCTGGGCGGGCTTCTGCGCCGGCTTCTGGCCGGAACCCATCCGTCGGGTCGATTCGGGGAGCCGGGCTCCGTGGACGCGGAGGACCTCTCACACCTGGCCGAAGATTCGGGGCACCTGCCTGTGACGCGCCGATTTCTGGAACGACGGGGCGTGATGGACAATCACCTGGAGCAGCGGCAACAGGCGGCCTCCCTGGCCCGAATGATTCTGAGACGGTCGGCCCAGCTCAGTGCCCTGGCCATGATCGCCACGGCGGAATGGGTCGATCCGCGACTGGCAGAATCCCACGTCATGACCGTGGACGGCTCACTGTTCGAGCACGCTCCGGGTTATCCCGAGGCCATGCGCCGAATGCTCCGGAGTGTCCTCGGCTCCCGCGCCGATCGGATAGAATGCCGTCTGGTCAAGGACGGGTCCGGAATCGGCGCCGCCCTGGCCTCCTCCGCCGTGGAAGCTCGGGCGGCGGGTTGAGCGAGAGTGATAACCTCTCAGGTAACCATTGGTTGACGCCCGTCGGAGATACCTGGAGAAGCTGACATGTCGAGTCCGATCCGCCCGGCGGTAAGACGAATCCGGATCCTGTTTCTGGGCGGCCTGCTGATCTCTTTCGCCTATTCCATGCAACTGCGCCGCCACCGGCAGCTCGAAGTTCCGGTGCCGTCGCCCCCTCCGCCCGTGGAAGTCGGAGCCGACGCGGCAACTCTGAACCTGAAGATCGTCGAGCGCGGGTCGGAAGCTCCCGTCAGCGCCACCCTGAGCGTCAACGGAGGAGCCGTCGAAGGCGAAACGGCCTACCTGGAACACTCCCTGAGGCGTTCCGCCAATCGGCACAAGGGACCGATCCGGTTCCGCCCGCTGGACTACTACTTCTACACCGACGGCACCCTCAGCCTGAAGGTCCCGCCCGGGCGGTGTACGGTGGAGGTCCGCAAGGGCTACGAATACATCCCCTCGAACCGCACCTTCGAGCTGGATCCGGGGCAGGTCCTGGACGCCACCGTCACCCTCTCCCGCTGGATCGACATGGCGGCCCAGGGCTGGTATTCCGGTGATACCCACATCCACTTCGAACGCACCGGAACCAACGACGACGACCTGCTGACTCTCACCTCCGCCCGGGACATCCGCTATGCCTTCAGCCTCTCCATGAACACCCGGGGTTACTCCCTGGGCGGGGCGTTCGAATCATGGCATCAGGCCCACGGGCTGGGCGATGGCTCCGTCCGCAGCCGAGGCCCCTATTTCCTCACTTCGGGCCAGGAGTACCGGACCCGGACCCTGGGACACGTCACCATTCTCATGGCCAGCGAATACGTCCCCGGCGTCGGTCACACTCGAAACACCGACCGGGGGCCGTCGCTGGGGGTCATCGGCGATCAGGCCCGGGAGCTGGGGGGCGTGATCGGCCTCAATCACGGCGGCTATACGCGCCTGGAGGCGGACTCCCTGGCTCTTGCGGGCAAGATGGAGTTCCTGGAACTGCTCCAGTTCGGAGGCTATCGGGGGTTGGGGCTCGACGGATGGTACGACTTCCTGAATCTGGGTTACCGCTGGCCCATCGTCGGCGCCTCCGACTATCCGGCCACCCGCGAGTTGGGAGACTGCCTCACCTACGTGCGAGCTTCCAGCCCCCCCACTCCCCGGGGCTTCGTCGAGGGACTGGTCCGGGGAGAGAGCTTCGCCACCTCCGGCCCCATGCTTCGAGTAACCGTCAACGGGAAGCAGCCGGGAGAGTCGATCCTGGCCGAAGGGAAGACCCGGTTGGAGTTGCAGGTGGACATTCGGGTCTCCAGTCCACTTTACCCGATTCGATACGTGGACCTGATCCGGAATGGCCGCGTCGTGTCCCGGGACTTCGCGGCCGATGGCCGGGCCTCCTGGGAATTGAGCCGCAGGATCGAGCTCTCTTCCAGCGGCTGGGTGGCGGTGCGGGCTTACTCCGACGCCGGCACCGAGGCCCACTCCAATCCCGTCTACGTCTACCTGGACGGCAAACTCCCCTTCGACGACGACGCCTGCGGCCAGATTCTGGCCCGTCTGGACTCCTCCATCCGGGCCATCCCCGAGGAGAGAATAGTCGAGCAGGTCCGGGAGCTCCGGGACCGGCTGGCCCGTTACCGCGATACCGGCGACTCCCAAGGGCTGGCCCTGCCCTCCGTCGCCCGGATCGCGAGGGATGAGAGGGAACGAACCACCGCGGCCCCGGCGGCGACGGGAGCGACCTCGAGATGAGCCGGTCGGGCCGGACGAGGCTGTGGCTGATTCTCCCCTTTGCCGGGTTGCTGTTGCTGACCTTCGTCCACTCCATGCAGACGCGCCGCAAGGCCCAGATCAGCGAAGATCATCCCCTTCCGCCCCCCTTGCCGGATCCGGGCCCCGACGCCGCCACACTCCAGCTGCGGATCGTCGACGGACGAACCGGACGCCCGGTCAGCGCCACGGTCAGCGTCAACGGAGGCACCCAGGAGCCCCAGGAAGGTCCTTATCTTCCCTACTCGCTGCGCCGGACCAACGGAGAACGCCAGGGGCCCATGCGGTTCCGGGAACTCGACGACTACTTCTTCACCGACGGCTCCGTCGAGGTCCGGGTCCCTCCCGGCCAGTGTGTGGTGGAGGTCGGCAAGGGGTACGAGTACCAGCGGACCCGGCGCGTCTTTCAACTGGCAAGGCAGGAGACCCGCCAAGCCACGATTGCCGTCTCCCCCTGGATCGACATGGCTGAGCTGGGCTGGTACGCGGGCGACACCCACATCCATTTCGAGCGGGACGGAAGCAACGACGATCAGTTGCTGGTGCTCACCTCCGCCAAGGGAATCCGCTATGCCTACAGCCTGTCCATGAACACGGGCGGGTATGCCCTGGGCCGGGAGTTCGAATCGTGGGGCCAGGCCCATGGTCTCGGACCGGCGTCCGACGTGAAGCGGGGAGACTATTTCCTGTCGTCGGGCCAGGAATACCGCAACTCCTCCATGGGTCACGTCACCGTCGTTCTGGCCGAGGGTTACGTGCCGGCCGGGGGATGGACCGCAAACGCCAACCTGGGACCTTCATTGGCCGTCATCGGCGACCAGGCCCGGGAACTGGGCGGCTTCATGGGCCTCAACCACGGCGGTTACTACCGCCTGGAGGCCGACTATATCGGCCTCACCGGAAAATCGGATTTCCTGGAACTGCTGCAGTTGGGCGGTTATCGCGGGCTGGGGCTGGACGGCTGGTACGATTTCCTGAATCTTGGGTACCGCTGGCCCATCGTGGGCGCCTCCGACTTTCCCTACAGCCGGGAGTTGGGAGACAGCCTCACCTACGTCTTCTCGGAGACGGAACCGACGCCGCGTGGTTTCATGAAGGGTGTGGTCCAGGGGCGCAGCTTCGTCACCAGCGGCCCCATGCTACTGGTTTCCGTCAACGGGAAGGGTCCGGGAGAATCGCTTCATTTCCCGGCTGGCCAGGCCGCCGGCCTGGAGTTGGAGGTCCGGGTCCGGAGCCCGCTCTATCCGGTCCGCTACCTGGAGGTCGTGTGGAACGGAAGGGTCGTCTCCCGATACTTCCACGCGGAGGGGCGAAGCGCCTGGGACCATGCCGAAAGGCTCCGGGTCACCGAGAGCGGTTGGGTGGCCGTGAGGGCCCAGGGAGATCCGGGCACCGAAGCGCACTCCAACCCGATTTACGTCGATGTCGGCGCCCGGCTTCCCTTCGACGACGACGCCTGCGGGCAGATTCTGGCACGCCTGGAGGGTTCCATCCGCTCGGCCATGACTCCCCGGATCCGGGACCGGTACCGGGACATCCATGCCCGCTTGAAGCGGTATCGGGAAACCCGGGACGCCGCTGGACTGGCCCTTCCCCCACACGACCGGCCCTGAAGAGGGCTCTGCAATCGACCGGTTGGCCGTGTCATGAAACCTTTGCATTCGTGGGACCTCACACCGAAGCAGGCAGTCCAACTGCAGAAGCGGCTCCGGTCCTGCGTCCGCACCGATCTGCCTTTGCCCGACCCGGAAACAATCGCCGGCGTTGATGTCGGTTACAGCCGCTCCCTCGGACTCTCCGTCGCCACTGTCGCCGTCCTGGCATTCCCCTCCCTGGAACTTGTGGAATCCGCCGTGGCCACCACTCCGACGCCTTTTCCGTACGTTCCGGGATTGCTGAGCTTTCGGGAACTGCCCCCCATTCTGGAGGCGCTCGACCGGCTCTCGGCGCCGCCGGAAATGATCCTGGTGGACGGCCACGGACGGGCCCACCCCAGGCGATTCGGCATCGCCTGCCATCTGGGCCTGTGGCTGCGGATTCCCGCCATCGGCGTGGGCAAGACCCGCCTCTGCGGAGAATACGAAGAGCCGGGATTGACCAAGGGTTCGCTCACTCCCCTGGTGGACGGGACCGAACTGCTGGGCGTGGTCCTGCGCACCCGCACCCGGGTCCGGCCCGTCTTCGTCTCGGTGGGATACGGGCTGCCCCTGGAAGCCTGCGTGAATTGGACCCGGGCCGTCACGCCCCGGTACCGTCTTCCGGAGCCGATCCGCCAAGCCCACAACCTGGCCGCCAGGCAGACCGCGAACCGGTGGCGCTCTCCCGTATAATGATCCCCGTGCCTGATCGAGAGCAGACCGAAACTACCCTGGCTCCCGTGGGACTCCACCGTCCTTCCGAGCTGATCTACCGGACCTGCTATGCACCGGTGGATTTGGCCGGTCTGCTGGAGACGGCCGAAAACCGTTCCCGGATTCGGCGGCTGTCCGTTCCCCAGCTCTACTTCGGAGTCAAGGAACTGGGCGAGCACCAGATGCAGGCGCTGCTGCCCCACATCACCGAGGCGCAGTGGCAGGGGGTTCTCGATCTGGACCTCTGGAACCGGGACCGCGCCAATTCGGGTAAGTTTCTCTTCTGGGCGGGGCAGATCATCCAGGCCGAGAACCCGGTGGCCGCGAAGATCGTCCGGGGCACGGACCGTCAACTCCTGGAACTCTGGTTCAAACGCCGGATCAGGATCGAGGAGATCGTCGAGGACGATCCGGGTCCCGCTCCGAAGGGCAACTTCATGGAGACGCCGGACCGCGCCTATCTGGTCCATCTGCCCAAGAACCCGGACGAATCCCTGCTCGCTCGCGGCCTGCTGTTGAAGCTGTACGAGTTGGGCCCGGAGGAGACCCAACTCTGGATCCAGGAGTCCCGGTACCGGACCTCCATCGAGCTGGAGGAGAGCGCCTATCAGAACCGGAAACGGCGGATCGATGACCTGGGATTCCAGGACTACTTCGATGCCTTGGATATCTACACGTATCTGCCTCCGGGAACCCCGCTTCCGGAGAAAATACGGGACAAATTGCGGGCCGTGGGCACCCTGCCCGCCCCAGTTGCCCGGATGGAGTCGGGTCCCCTGCTCCTGTTCCAGGCCCTGGCTGCCTTCGCCCGGCCCCACGAACTGGAACCGTTGATGGAGGAGTTGTTCTTCGTCTGCAACAAGATCCTCTCCGCCGACCGGACGCCTCCCAACCGAACCTCCCGGGTGAAGCGGGCCATTCGCAAGGCGCTCAGCGGCATCAACCTGGGACTGGAGGTCTGGGCCGAAGGAGACTTGAACCGTGCCCGGGACGGACTCAGGCGCCACTACCTCCAGTCCTTCTTCCACACCGGATACAGCCGGTTGGCGGAACTGCGCGACCGGGCCCGGGAGATTCGAGCGCAGGTCCCCCTCGAGCCCGGGTCGCCGCTGGATGACGCACTGGGGGAACTCTCGCGGAACTATCCGCTCCTGCTGGTGGAGATTCGGGAAAAACGGCGGCGGCGATTCCTCAAGAATACGCAGGACCTGGAACGAGCGAATCGCTACCTCGAGGCAGCGGCCGAATCGTAGGGGCACCCCTCGTGGGTGCCCTCTTTCGTGTGCGTGCACTACGCTTGGGGCTCAATGCCCGGATGCCCGGTCCACTGCGGCAACGCAGGCTCCGGACCGGTAACATTGGATTCAGGGGGAGGGGTCGCCCATGAATAATTCGATAAGAAGCGTCGCCCGGAATGCCGACGCCCTGGCCGCGGTCTGGAGCGGTGGCGAACGCACCCGTCTTCCCTACCTCTGGCTGCGCGACAATTGCGGTTGCAGCGAGTGCCGCGTCGCGCAGACCACGGAGAAGCGATTCCACATCTTCCGGATCCCCAGAGATCTGAGACCGCTCCAGGTCGGCATCGAACGCGCCGGCTCCGAGGACGAGGCGATCTCGATCGTTTGGCCGGACGGACACCGCACCCGCTACCGGTCGAGCGAGTTACACGGCCATTTGAGCCGGCCTCGTTTCGATCTGCGTTACTGGGATTGCCGGTTCCAGCCGCGGCAGTTCGACTATCAACGGTTCCTGGCGAGCGACAGCCAAGCGGCGGAGTTGATCGAGGAGTTTTTGCGGACCGGGGTCTGCGTGCTGGTCGACGCCCCGACCGACCCCGATTCGTCGGAGCAGCTCGCGACCCGTTTGGGTCCGATCCGCGAGGTCGTATTCGAGCGTATCCACAACGTCGTGGTCGACCCCAAGGGATACAGCATCGCGCACACGGATCTGGCGATCGCACCGCATAACGACTTTACCGGTTACACCTGGCCGCCGAGCGTGCAGGTGCTGCACATGCTGGTGAACGAGTGCGAAGGCGGCGAGTCTCTCGTCGTGGACGGTTTCGGCGTGCTCAACAAGCTACGCAGCGATCACCCCGGCAAGTTCGACGCGCTTTGTGCTGTGCCGGTGCCCTTCCGCCTCTTCAGCGAGGAATACGAGAGCTACGCGGCCAACCCCATGGTCGAGCTGGACAGCGGCGGCGACGTCAGATTGTTGCGCTTCAACACCCAGCAGATGCAGGTCATTCCCCTCTCGGAACCTCGGCTGGCCGACTTCTACGCCGCCTACCATGAGCTGTCCAAGCGCATCAATGCCGCCAACTCCCAGGTTTCCGTGCGGTTGGAGGGCGGGCAGATCCTGCTGGCCGCCGGGCACCGCGTGCTGCACGGCCGCACCGCGTTGCGCTCGACCGGGCGGCGCCACCTGCAAGACGCCTACTTCGAGCACGACAACGTCCGCAACCACCTGAGGCTGCTGCGCCGCACCGGTCGAATCTGAAGACCGCGAATCCACACTGTCGGACGGACAGCCTGCCGAATGTGGCCGTTTCCTGCCGCGGAATGGTCACCTCTTCCACCGTGTATTTGCAGCACAGACTCGGGGAACTCGTCCAATAACCGACCGGCCAAGTCGGGGGTCACCTGGTGCAACTCCAGCCCTTCATCCTCGCACCAGGCGAGGAACCGCCCCACGTGGTGGGCGTAGGCGGCCCAGGTGTGGGGATTGGAGAGCCGAGCGGAGAAGAACTCATCGACCGCGAAGCAGGCCGCCTTCCCGACGCTCACGAGAACAGCCGGGTTGGCCCCTTCGAGGTCAGGTTAAGAGAGCGAATCGGGGGTCTTGGCAAGGACTTCAAACCCACGGAAAAGATATATATAATATACTTTATCGTATTCTATTGGTAGGTCCCCATGCCTCCATCGGAAACGCCACCACCGACCACGGAGCCACCCGGCCCACCGGATCCGAATGAATTGGGCGGCTGATTCGGTTTCGATCGGTCAGGGAGTCGTTGGATCGGTTGTCTCCATTGAGGGATTGGACTGCGGGAGATGAATTCTCGCGGCTGGCGGAAGACCGCTCATAGACTCGTTCCGAGAGCGGACGCCTCCCCTACGGAATCACCAGAGCTTAAAATAGCTGGAGTGGGCTCCTGGCTATTCGAGAGATGTCCGCCCGGAGTTACTCCCCGGGCCAGGTCACGGTTGCGACCGGAGCTCGCCCGTTGTCGTTGGAAGCCATGACTTCGATGGTGAACGGCCCCCAGGATTCTCTCACCAAGTAGCGATGCGGAGATTTAGCGTATCCCCACCAGGTCCCGGAATGTTGGGGTTTCCCGCTTCGACTGGTCAACCGGATCCTATAATATTCGGCCTTGGGCACGTCCTCCCAGTGGACCAGGATCCAGAGCCACGCTCCCCTTTGAACCACATCCAGTTGGACGTTGGGGCGTTCTGTCGGTGGATACAGTGACGGCTGGCCCGGACGGCGGTCCGGGACCGGAGGAAAGGTGGTGGGGATGTCCGTTTTCAGGTTCCATCCGATGTCGTAGAGCATGGCCATCAGGATGGGGCCGGGATGACGGAGAGCAATTCCAGGATAGCCTATCGTCATCACGGAATTGACGGTGCCTTTGGGATAGTCAGACGGAGACAGATGAACGATGTCGAGACCGCGACGGTATCTGGCAGAGTGCCATAGCGGGACCGGTCCCATGGCCACCTCCGGGGTGAGCATCGGTTCACCGTGGACGTTCTTCCATCCCGTTTTCCCCCAGAACAGTTCGTTTCCTCCCAGGGCCTCCAGGAGCTCCTCGGACGGACTGGGCAGGTCGGTCAGCCTGCCGTGTCTCTCGGTCCAGACGAATATATCGTAGGGGTGGAAAGGCGCGCGCCCCGTAGTGCTCTTGCTCTTGGCTTCACAACATCCGAACCAATTGAAACGGGTCGAGATTCCGAAGCCATGAGCCAGTTCATGCAGGACGATGGTGATCAGGTCGAGCTGGTCCGGGGGCGGAGACCAGTCCTTTTCCAGACGCCAGCCTCCGGGATAATGTTCCGAGTCCTTGATATCGCGGATGATGACCTCAAAATCGGGATGGTCAGTCCCTTGGTATCCCAAGACCTGGTTGTAAAGAGATCTAGGCCAGCAGAATCGGCTTTGGTCAGGGTCAATGTTACTCGAGCTGCAGCCAGTGCTAGTCCCAACGGCAGCATCGCCCGGGTACAGAATCGGGCGGTACTCCGCCGCGAGCCGCACGGGGATGCCCGGATCCAGAAGGGAGGCCCAGATCCTCACCCCGTGCTGAAAGGCTTCCTGGAACTCCTCACTGGGAAAGTCCTTGAAGAGGATCTCGAATTGTCCTTCCCAGACGCGGACGTGGGTCGAGGGGTCTTCCCACCAGAACAGGGAGGGATGCTGAATGTCGCCGTCCCAGAAGAGGGAGCCTGGCGAAGCGCCGCCCGGTCGGGATCGTCCTGGGCCGCCGTACATACCAAGCGGCCG
Organism: Acidobacteriota bacterium; assembly: GCA_965231825.1. Taxonomy (GTDB): domain Bacteria; phylum Acidobacteriota; class UBA6911; order RPQK01; family JAJDTT01; genus JAJDTT01. The sequence goes on from OZ246889.1 coordinate 4,060,471, forward strand.
TCCTCGTCGATTCGCGTCTCGTAGGCGGTGGAGAACTGGGATGTGGGACCTCCGGCCACCAGGACGCCCAGCAAAATGGAGTGGAGCATATCGGGAACCGTCTCTTCAGGGCTTGTCTAGGCGGAACTTCACTGCCCCTCAAGCCATAGTTCGATCGATCAAATCGTTGCAGTAGAGTCGTTTACGGCTTCGCAGGGGGAGTTCCTATCTGGATATGTGTTTCCATGTATTAGACGTGTCATATGATCCTGATACTATCCTTATTAAATGGTTTCTGTGTTTTATGATGTTTCCATGTAAGGGGCCTCTCCACCATGTCCTATCACGTCGACGTTATCCCCAACCGTTCCAGCCCTCCCGCCATCCTCTTCCGTGAAGCCAAACGCGAGGGCAAGCGCATCCGTCGCACCACCCTCGCCAACCTCTCCAAACTCCCCCCGGAGATCGTCGACGGCATCCGCGCCCTGCTCAAGGGCGGGCAAGTCTATCGCCCTCTGGGCGAGTCCCTCGCCATTCGCCGCGCCCTGCCCCATGGCCATGTCGCTGCCCTTCTCGGCCTCGCCCGCCGTCTCGGTCTCCACCGCATCCTGCACCGCAACCGCAGCCGCAACCGCGACCTCGCGCTGGCCGCCATCGTCGCCCGCGTGCTCCAACCTCTCTCCAAGCTCGCCACCGCCCGGGGACTGTCCCCCTCGACCGCCACCAGCAGTCTCGGCCCCCTCCTGGACCTCGGTCCGGTCCACGGCAACGAGATGCTGGCGATGCTCGACTGGTTGCTGGGTCGCCAGATCTGGATCGAGAAGAGCCTGGCCAGACGGCACCTGGAGGGCCGAACCCTTTTGCTTTACGACGTTTCCTCCAGTTACCTCGAGGGGCACAGCTCTCCCCTGGCCGCGTTCGGCCACAACCGGGACGGCAAGAAGGGCAAGCCGCAGATCGTCTTCGGCCTGCTTTGTGCCGGGGACGGTTGTCCGCTGGCGGTGGACGTGTTCCCGGGCAACACGGCGGATCCCACCACGGTGGCGACGCAGGTGAAAAAGATCCAGGAGCGCTTCGGCATCGAATCCATCGCGCTGGTCGGGGACCGCGGCATGCTCACCACGGCGCGGCTCAAGCAAGACCTCTCGCCGGCCGGACTGGCCTGGGTCTCGGCCTTGAGAACGGATGGGATCCGCAAGTTGCTGCGGCCGTCAAAATCGGGCGGAGACGGGGAGGCGCCAGCTCCGTTGCGGCCGGGCGAGTTGGTTCCCGACCGGGTCGCGGAGATCCTGAGTCCGGACTTTCCCGGCGAGCGCCTGCTAGTCTGCCTCAATCCCCGCTTGCGGCAGGAGCGGGCCCGCAAGCGCCAGGAATTGCTGCGGGATACGGAGAAAATCCTGCAGACCATTGCCGACGCCGTACGCTCCCCGAGATCCCGGCTCCGGGGCCAGCAGGCGATCAACCGCCGGGTGGGGCGGGACGTCTCCCGCAAGAAGGTGGAAAAACATTTCGTAATCGAGGTGACCGACGACGACATCCGATGGTCCAGACGCCAGGAGAAGATCGACGCGGAGGCGCAGTTGGACGGCATCTACGTCATTCGGACCAGCCTGGAGGCCTCCGCCCTCTCAGCCGGGGAGGCGGTGGAGGCGTACAAGTCTCTGGCCCAGGTCGAACAGGCGTTTCGTTCGCTCAAGACGACGCAGCTCGCGCTACGTCCGGTCTACGTCTACAGCGAAGACCATGTGCGCGGGCATGTCTTTCTGTGTGTCCTGGCTTATTACCTGGAATGGCATCTGCGGCGGTGCTTGGCGCCGCTGCTGTTCCAGGAGGAGGATCGGGCGGGAGCGCGAGCGTTGCGCAAGTCCCCGGTTCAAAAGGCGCAGGTCTCTGCGCGCACGAAGGCCAAGGCCGCGCGCAAGCGAACGGCGGAGGGGCTCCCGGTCCATAACCTCCAGACGTTGCTGGCGGATCTCGCGACCCTCACCCTCAACCAGGTGACCCTGCCGGACGCTCCGGATCACCCGTTCCCGATGTTCGCCAAGCCAACGCCGCTGCAGCAGAAGGCTTTCGACCTGATCGGCGTGGATCCGACTCGATTTGTTGCCAGTAATTTGGCAGGTTGATTTCGTCTATCTCCCCGATTTAGAAAGGGTTAGGAGAATATCCCCAGTGAAGTTCCGTCTAGGAACGTCTCGATTCGGCCCATCACCTGTTCCTCCGGTGCCGACTTGGAGGACGTCTATCTCTGATCAGAGGCGGTAGTCGTTTCCCAGCTCCTCAATGATCTTATGCGTCCCCTTCAGCAGCATCCCATCCTGGAACACGATCGTCCAATCGCCCAAGATCTCAATATCCGTGTACGGGTCTTCGTCGGGCGTTCGGAACGAGAATCCCTCATGTCCCAGAAACATGACCCCCTCCTTGGAAAAGAAGGGGTCCCGGAGAATCGTGAAGGCCAGACGGAGCCGGCCACCCTCGAGTTCTCCGTGGACCAGGCTGACCTCCGGATCCCCGTAAGGCCTGAGGGAAGGTTTGACGCCCGTGCGCAAGATCGCCAGACATCCACGCACGAATGAACCCTCCACCCACAGGGCGAGTTCGCCCAAGGCGTGGCGTTCCTCCATCTCCAGCCATATCCTTCGGTAGTAGATGGGAGTGGGCTCCAGGGGCAGGCTGGAGAACTCTCCGCGGGTCAGTGTCAGGGCCGTGCCGAAGATGAGGGAGTCGGAAGCGATCTCGACCTTGCCTCCCTGCAGCGTCTGTCCGGGGAAGAACTCGTGCAGGAACTGAGCCCGGTGAGAACGGGGTCCCAGCGTCACGGACTCGTTCGCAACCTTGGTCCCGTCAGCCGAGAAAAGGATCAGATCGACCGAGGCGGTGATTGCGCCGCTCGAGTCCCCATTGACCAGGGCGAGGGCCACCTCCGAGAACTGTTCGAAGGGAATGGACGACCAATAGAACTCCCGGGACGGGGCAATGCCCACGCTGTCGCTCACCTGCCCGTCTTGGAGCACCCGGTAGGTGAGGTTCGCCTCGACGAGGTTGTTCGGCAGGAGGTCGTCCGAAAGCAGGACGGCGGCGCCACTCTCGAGCCGGGAGCCGGTCAGCCGGAGGGAGACCGTTTCCCCATTTCGGATTCTGACCTCATATTCGCCATTCTCCAACGCAGTGCCGTTGAGCACTGGGTTCCAGATGTCGTTGTCCAGCCGGAAAAACGTCAGAACCCCAGCATATTCGGATATTTCCCGTTCGTAATCGCTCCGTGGGGGCTGGTGGGTGAGGTTGATGATGGTCTCAAAACCGCCTCCCACCACCTGTGCGAATGCCACGTCCTTCTTGGGGTAGAATTATTGCGCCGGGACGGCGGTCACGAAGCTGAGCCAGGCCAGAACGAATCGGCATATTCGCATCTTCGAGGTCCTCCCCTCCGGACGCTGGTTCTTGACGGGCCACCTCCGAGAATATTACCCGATGGACCTTGCCCATGTCCCGGATCGGCATTCTGCTCGGATCGATCCTGTGCGGCGCCTTTCGGATTCTGAGGAAAAGGGGTGTGAATGCGAGTGGTCAGGGAGTAAAGGGCCTCTCCCCAGTCAATCCGCTCCACACGATCGTCGCCTGCGGGGCAAGTGCAGACTCTGCCACCGACGTCACCACCCGAGGAGCCATCTGTTGCCTCCAGTCTGCCCCCAGATCGATCGGGTCCCAATGAGTTGCCTCCGCAATCCCATCCTCACGACTCGTCCCCTCCCGGACGGTTCAAAGATGATCTGTTGAGAATGGCGGGAATGGATTTTCACTCTGGCGCTCCCCGGCCCCCTGGTATCGGCAAGTCTTTTCCGAATTCTGGAACCTGAGGCGGACGGCTAGTATTCTCCAAGATCGACGACCGGATGGAGAACAGCCCGGGACACGCCATGTCCATTCGGTCTAGGCTGGAATGGGAGTCCGCTTGATCATTCCCTTACTGAGCTCATTCTCGGGATCGTTTTTTGCCTGGTGGCTGTATTTCGTCCTGTCGCCGACACAATCCGCCGGCCTCCCGGTAGAGTACGTTCCACAGTCGGCGGACGACTCAATTGCCCACCAGGAGAAGAACCCGGGAGAGACAATTTATCACTTCCCGGATTATGTGGATGGAGGCGGCTGGTCCGTGCAGCTGGTCCTGAGCAACGTCGACCCGGCCGCCGCAGCCGAGGTCCGGGCGGAAGTCTACGATCCCGAAGGGCAGCCGGTCCTGGATCTGTTCGATTCCGATTTGACGTTCCAGATCCCGGCTCTGGGCAGCCGGGTGTTGAAGAGCTCGGGCACGGGGGCGATACGCCGCGGCTGGATCCAGGTCCGCGCCCGTACGGACTCGGTGAGTGGACTCCTGACCTACCGGCATACCCAGTCGGGGATCGAGGTCGGCGTCCAGCCCGTCGAATTGGCCCCCCGGTTCGCGTTGTTCGTGGAGGAATCGCCGACGGTCGGCGCCGGCGTTGCCGTCTTCAAGCCGGAGGTCTCGCCTCATCTCGAGCTTCGCATTCGCGACGAGGAGGGGAACGATCCCCTGGAGGGGGAGGTCATTTCCTGGGGTGATTTCCACCAAGTGGCCCACACGCTCCCGGAATGGTTCGCCGTGGACGGAATCGATACGGGATTCCTGGATGACTTCCGCGGGCTCTTGTTCCTGGAGACCGAGGACGAATCTCCGTTCGCCCCGCTCGGGCTGCGGTTCGGGAAGGGAACCTCTTCGCTCTCGGCGGTGCCGGCGATCCGGACCCGAAGCGAGGAACCTCAAGAGACGAACCTGGTCTTCCCCGACTACGTGGACGGTGGGGGATGGTCGGTACAACTGGTGCTGAGCAACGTCGATCCGGCCGCCGCGGCCGAGGTCCGGGTGGAGGTCTACGATCCCGACGGAGAACCGGCCCTGGATCTGTTCGATTCCGATTTGACGTTCGAAGTCCCGGCTCTGGGCAGCCGGGTGTTGAGAAGCGCCGGCTCGGGAGCCATTCGGCGCGGCTGGATCCAGGTCGAGGCCGATGCAGCCAGGATCAGTGGCCTCCTGACCTACCGGCATGCCCACTCGGGGATCGAAGTCGGCGTCGAGCCGGCCCGGTTGGGGAAGCAGTTCGCGCTGTTCGTGGAGGAATCGGGAACCGTCGGAGCGGGACTGGCCCTCTTGAAACCGGATGCGGAATCCCGGATCGAGTTGAGACTGCGCGACGAGGAGGGGGACGATCCGCTAAACGGATTGTTCCTCCTCTGGAAAGACTTCCACCAACGGGCGCTCACGCTCCCGGAGTGGTTCGACGTGCCCGGGGTGGATGCGGAATTCCTGAGGGACTTTCGGGGTCTTCTGTTCCTGCGAACGGAGGACGAATCCGGTCTCGCCCCGCTGGGGTTGCGATTCGGCAAGGGCACCTCATCGCTCTCGGCGGTGCCGGTGATCCGGATTCCGGACGGAGGCGGAATCGACGGGGGCCAAGCTCCGCCACCGACGGTGACATTGTCAGCGTCGCCGACATCGATCGAGCGGGGCCAGAGCGCGACGTTGACCTGGTCGTCCACAAGCGCGGAGAGCGCGGAGATCACGCCGGACCTCGGCGAAGTGCCGACATCGGGGTCTCGGAAGGTGTCTCCGAACACCATCACGACCTATCGTATCACGGTGCGCGGCACGGGGGACCAGACGAAGACGGCATCCGCAACGGTCACAGTCGTGATCTCCCAGCGAGATGTGCTGATGTCGCTGTACCGATCCACCCGAGGCGCCGATTGGTTTGAGAGCGGGAACTGGGGCACAGACCGGCCACTCAGGGATTGGCATGGGGTTACCGTCGATGACGACGGACGCGTGACGGAGTTGACGCTCTACTGGAATGGTCTGACCGGACCGATCCCGCCCGAACTCGGCAACCTCACCAGCCTGAGGGAACTGAATCTCCCCGGCAACACTCTCACGGGGCGGATCCCGCCCGAACTCGGCAACCTCATACGCCTGACGCGTCTGAGTCTCAGCGCCAACGATCTCACGGGGCGGATCCCGCCCGAACTCGGCAACCTCACCAGCCTGAGGGAACTGGATCTCAGTTCCAACGATCTCACGGGACCGATCCCGCCCGAACTCGGCAACCTCACCAGCCTGAGGGAACTGAATCTCCCCGGCAACACTCTCACGGGACCGATCCCGCCCGAACTCGGCAACCTCATACGCCTGACGCGTCTGAATCTCGGATGGAACGGTCTCACGGGGCGGATCCCGCCCGAACTCGGCAATCTCCCCAGCCTGAAGCGGCTGTTTCTCTACTACAACGATCTCACGGGACGGATCCGGCCCGAACTCGGCAACCTCACCAGCCTGACGGAGCTGAATCTCAGCTCCAACGATCTCACGGGACGGATCCCGTCCGAACTCGGCAACCTCACCAGCCTGACGGAGCTGAATCTCAGCTCCAACACTCTCACGGGGCCGATCCCGTCCGATCTCGGCAACCTCACACGCCTGACGGAGCTGAATCTCAGTTATAGTCGGTTGGAGGGGCCGATTCCCTCGAAATTCGGAAATCTGGCCAACTTGGAGCAACTGTACGTCCAAAAAAACCTATGGCTGTCTGGCCCCCTACCCCAGTCCCTGACCGAACTCGCGAAAATGGAGGTCTTTTACGCAGACAGGACCGGGCTGTGCGCTCCGACCGACGCGGCCTTCCAAGTGTGGCTAGATGGGATGATGACGACTTCTGTGATGAATTGCCGGAAGGTGCGCGACCCCGTGCTGCCCAACACGGTGTGGCTGACGCCGGACGTGATCACTCCCGCTGATCCGTCGGCACTGGACAGCATTCAGTACGTTGGACGCGGAACGCGAGGGTTCTTCGATCCGTTCGTGAAGGAGTGGCGGGATGACCTTAGGCACTACCTTTTTCGCGCACATTTCGGCCAGCACGTGATCGAGGTGCAGGCGCACCCGCGCTACGGGTCCGTGAATTCCGCCCGTGCCGCTACCGAAGCGCTCACTCCTGCATTGGGGCGGTTGCCGTACGCGTTGCTAGCCGGAGGCAGTGAGTTGGAGATCAGCCCAACGGAAACCGTCGGGGCGGGGGGCAATGGCTGCCACGGTGGCATTTTCCACCTCAATGGCCCCACGAGTGACATACTGACCGGGTTCGTCGAGGAAGTGTTGCTCCACGAAGGGGGACACGTTTCCTTGGACGACTGCAATGTTCCGAAACCGCGCACGATCCCCCGGCACAGCGGCTCGGCCGGCTGGCTTGCGGCACAGAAGGCCGACGGCAAGTTCATCACGGCGTACGCACGAGACTTTCCGAACCGCGAGGACGTGGCCGAATCGATCTGGGGTTGGTTCGTGGTGCGCTGCGTTCCCGACCGGATGCCGCCGTGGGTCGTGGAAGCCATCAAGGAAGGCATTCCCCACCGGCTGGCGTATTTCGACTCGCAGGATCTCGATATGTCACCCTTCTCCTGCACCGTCCCTGCGGCAACCAAGGCCGAGTTTCCATCCGAGTAACTGCCCCCCCGTTCCGACTGGGGCACCCGAGACGGGGAGAACAACCTCTGGAAGGGGCCGATTCGGGTTTCCACCATAGAAGAAAGGATCACCTTTTCTTCTGCGGCCAGGGCCACTGGAATCTCCCCAAGCCTCCATTCTCTTCCTCATGAAGCCCCGACGGCGTCCGCGTGAGGCGCCTTCACCCGGACCCCACGATCCCTCATTTCTCCCTGACTCCTCTTTGTCATTTGGACCCGGGGAATTCCATTGCGGGCAGATTTCTTTTTTGCGTGCCCTCAGAATCATGCTAGAACTCCCGCCCCATGCAAAAGACATCTGTCGGCACTCTGACTGGAACCACTGATCTGGCCCTGACCGCGGTGACGGCAGACACGGTCCACACCGGCCTGCACGTCACCGTCACTTCCCAACAGGCTGATCCCTTGGACGTCCAGGTTCTGCTCAAGCGGGGAGCGACCCAGTACCGCCCGCACTGGGTCGAGGAACTCGAGGCCAAGGACTCGGTCTCGTTTGCACTGACGCACGTCCTGGAGGCCGCGGATCAGTTGGTGCTGAAGCAATCCGGCAGGGACGACGCGGATGAGCCGGTGTCGTTTCCGATCTCGGACGCTCCGGCCTCGACCGCGGCCCAGGCAGGGTCCTCCTCGGGTGCCCATTCAGTCTCGTTGGGGACGACCTTATTTGCGTGAAAAATAGACTGTCCCCTTCTTACGCGTGCACCCTGCTCAAGGGCGGGCAAGTCTATCGCCCTCTGGGCGAGTCCCTCGCCATTCGCCGCGCCCTGCCCCATGGCCATGTCGCTGCCCTTCTCGGCCTCGCCCGCCGTCTCGGTCTCCACCGCATCCTGCACCGCAACCGCAGCCGCAACCGCGACCTCGCGCTGGCCGCCATCGTCGCCCGCGTGCTCCAACCTCTCTCCAAGCTCGCCACCGCCCGGGGACTGTCCCCCTCGACCGCCACCAGCAGTCTCGGCCCCCTCCTGGACCTCGGTCCGGTCCACGGCAACGAGATGCTGGCGATGCTCGACTGGTTGCTGGGTCGCCAGATCTGGATCGAGAAGAGCCTGGCCAGACGGCACCTGGAGGGCCGAACCCTTTTGCTTTACGACGTTTCCTCCAGTTACCTCGAGGGGCACAGCTCTCCCCTGGCCGCGTTCGGCCACAACCGGGACGGCAAGAAGGGCAAGCCGCAGATCGTCTTCGGCCTGCTTTGTGCCGGGGACGGTTGTCCGCTGGCGGTGGACGTGTTCCCGGGCAACACGGCGGACCCCACCACGGTGGCGACGCAGGTGAAAAAGATCCAGGAGCGCTTCGGCATCGAATCCATCGCGCTGGTCGGGGACCGCGGCATGCTCACCACGGCGCGGCTCAAGCAAGACCTCTCGCCGGCCGGACTGGCCTGGGTCTCGGCCTTGAGAACGGATGGGATCCGCAAGTTGCTGCGGCCGTCAAAATCGGGCGGAGACGGGGAGGCGCCAGCTCCGTTGCGGCCGGGCGAGTTGGTTCCCGACCGGGTCGCGGAGATCCTGAGTCCGGACTTTCCCGGCGAGCGCCTGCTGGTCTGCCTCAATCCCCGCTTGCGGCAGGAGCGGGCCCGCAAGCGCCAGGAATTGCTGCGGGATACGGAGAAAATCCTGCAGACCATTGCCGACGCCGTACGCTCCCCGAGATCCCGGCTCCGGGGCCAGCAGGCGATCAACCGCCGGGTGGGGCGGGACGTCTCCCGCAAGAAGGTGGAAAAACATTTCGTAATCGAGGTGACCGACGACGACATCCGATGGTCCAGACGCCAGGAGAAGATCGACGCGGAGGCGCAGTTGGACGGCATCTACGTCATTCGGACCAGCCTGGAGGCCTCCGCGCTCTCAGCCGGGGAGGCGGTGGAGGCGTACAAGTCTCTGGCCCAGGTCGAACAGGCGTTTCGTTCGCTCAAGACGACGCAGCTCGCGCTACGTCCGGTCTACGTCTACAGCGAAGACCATGTGCGCGGGCATGTCTTTCTGTGTGTCCTGGCTTATTACCTGGAATGGCATCTGCGGCGGTGCTTGGCGCCGCTGCTGTTCCAGGAGGAGGATCGGGCGGGAGCGCGAGCGTTGCGCAAGTCCCCGGTTCAAAAGGCGCAGGTCTCTGCGCGCACGAAGGCCAAGGCCGCGCGCAAGCGAACGGCGGAGGGGCTCCCGGTCCATAACCTCCAGACGTTGCTGGCGGATCTCGCGACCCTCGCCCTCAACCAGGTGACCCTGCCGGACGCTCCGGATCACCCGTTCCCGATGTTCGCCAAGCCAACGCCGCTGCAGCAGAAGGCTTTCGACCTGCTCGGCGTGGATCCGACTCGATTTGTTGCCAGTAATTTGGCAGGTTGATTTCGTCTATCTTCCCGATTTAGAAAGGGTTAGGAGAATATCTCCAGTGAAGTTCCGTTTAGTCGCGGAGCCAACACCATTTCTGATGAGATGTCCAAATTTTGGGGCCGAACGGATCTTTATTTCAAATGAGCTCTCTGATGGGAAAAACGGATGTCGTGTGTGTCTTAGTCGTTGTCGTCCTGATGGGCGGTGTCAACTCTCCGGTGACAGCCCAGATTTTTTCCTGGCGGTCCTTTGACAGTGTCCTCGAGGAAATTCAGGATCGTGGGACGCTAAGGGTCGGCCTGGGCCTGTTCGATCCCTCGTCGCTCTGCAATGCGGACGGCGAGTTGATCGGCTTTGAGATCGACGTCGCGAATAAGCTCGCCGAGGATATCGGGGTCGAGGTTGAATTCGTGCGGACGAACTGGAGCTACATCATCTCGGCCCTGAACGCTGAGGACTTCGACGCCATCATCAGTGGCATGACGATCCTTCCAAGCCGTAACCTCAGGGTCAATTTCACGTCACCGTACTATTTTGGTGGCTTCTATCTGGTTGCGAATACGGAGAAAACCACCGACTTGGAAACGCCGGAAGATTTCAACAACTCCGATGTCACGATTGCGGCCCGGCGGGGATCTTCGTCAATCCCTGCGATCGAAAATGTTTTTCCTGATGCCATGGTCAGGCCTTTTGATTCCGACAACGAAATCCTCACGGCAGTCGTGGCCGGTGACGTCCATGCGGCGGCGGCGTTCGCGACGAAACGAACCACATGGGTAGAAGCCAACCCGGACACCCTGAACCTGCCCTTCGAGGGACCGTTTGCCTCGGATGCGCTGGCGATGGCGGTGCGGAAAAGTGATCTCGACACCTTAAATTTCCTCAATGGCTGGATTACGGTCAACGAGGCTAATGGTTGGCTCGAACAGCGCCGCCAGTATTGGTTCGAGGGCAGCGAATGGGAGGATCTGAGGGCAACTGATGAGGACACCATCGCTGCGTGCGATCAATCCTTTCTGTAGCCGGCTTGGCGCGGCGGACCGCTGGGTAAGGTGATCTCCAAATTCAACATCTATAGCAAAACTAGGCCGAATATTTGCTATGTGCAGTAAATTTCCTCCCCATCGGCCATGCTCCGGCAGTATCAGGTTAGAAACAAAGGAATCGAGTCTGCCCGGCTAAAGCATCATCGACGAGACCGTTTCCGGGTCTCCACGCCCCTGCGCTTAAACTAGCCGCCCGTCCTCACTCTTCTAAGAAACGCACGGGAATGTCAGGAGGGGGGACATTCCTGTCCCCCATTGGAGGGGCGTCTTTCAGGCGCCATCTTTCGGACTAACCATGACCCATGGCAAGGCCCTGCAACTTGCGAGAGCGGGGGTAGGAAAACCCCCGTTCCTGAAAAACCCCTGTTTCTCTCAGGATCTCGCCGGCTTGTGGCCGGTGGGGGAGCTTTCCTCTTCTTTCCTATTTCCTACTTCCCTCATCTTCCCTGCGTCCACACCGTCAGGTTCGTCAGATCCCGCGCCGGACCCTTCCTCGGAAGCCAACTGATCAAATAGCCCAGTCCCAACAACGCCAGATTGGCCAGGACGATGATCCAGAAGCGGTCGGGAAAGATCCCGGCTACAGACGGCCAGAGACGGGCTCCCGTCTCGCTGCCCACGAAAACCCAAAGACAGACGCCGGCCACGACACAGATCGTGGCCGCGGCGGCCGATCGGCTGTCCACCCGCCGGGTGAGGAACCCCAGCAGGAAGAGCCCCAGCAGGCCTCCACTGAGAATGGACATGAGAAGGCTCTGGAGGTCCATGAGGGTCTCGGTGCGAGTCAGGTAGATGGTCAGCGCCGCGCCGATCATGACCGCTCCGAAGGCCACTGAGAGCCAGCGTCCGACCCGGACGTAGTGCGCCTCCTCCCGATCCGGAGCCACCAGCCGCCGGTAGAAGTCTGTGGTCACGGTAGCGGCGGAGGCATTGATGCTGGAGTCGAGCGTGGACATGGCCGCCGCCAGAAGACCCGAGACGATCAGGCCGGCCAGTCCGGCGGGCATCTGGGTGAGGATGAAGAAGGGGAAGACCTGCTCGGGCGCCAGGCCGGTCAGCTCGGGAGTCGGGAAATGATTGTAGAAGACGTAAAGGGCGGTCCCTACGAAGGTGAAATAGAGCCAGACCGAAATCGTGGAGAAGGCGCCCAGGATGACGCCCTTCCGGGCTTCCCGGTCCGTCTTCATGGCGGAATAACGTTGGACCGTCATCTGGTCGGTGCTCATGATCTGGAGGAAGAGGAAGAAATACAGCAGCGTGTTGACCCAGAGCGTCTTCTCGTCCCAGGAAAAATGGGTACTTCCGATGGAGAACTTCCCGGCCGCGGACGCCTCGGTCAGGATCTGCTCCAACCCTCCCGGAAGGAGCGTGGCCACCACCGGCACGCACAGGAGTCCTCCTCCCACCAGGGCCACTCCTTGGAGCACATCGGTCCAGATCACCGCCTCCAGTCCCCCGGCCGTGGTGTAGAAGGCCACCAGGACGCCGAAGACCACGATGATGAGGGGAAGCGGAAATCCGCTGAGGGTCTCGATGGCCAGGGAGACGGCGTAGAGGATGACGCCCAGCCGGAACACCTGGAAAAGGATGAAGCCGGCGCCGGCGTAGAGCCGGGCCCAGGTCCCGAAACGGCGTTCCAGGTAAGCGTACGCCGAGGCAAATCGGCCGGCTCGAAAGAAGGGCATGAACAGGAAAAGCGCCGCCAGATTGGCGATGAGATAGGTCATGTGGCCGGGGACGTAACGCCAGTCCCCCTGGTAGGCGAAACCGGGCATGGCCAGGAAGGTCATGGAACTGATGATGGTGGACATCAGGGAGATCCCCACCACCCAACCCGGCATATTGCGGCCGGCCAGGAAGTAGGCGTCCGATGATTTGCTTCGGCGGGAGGTGTAGATCCCGATGGCGATCATGGCTCCCAGGTTCAGGCAGATCACCAGGAAATCGGGCCATCTCAAATAGTGCAGCATCGGGTGAGTTTCTCCAGGAGAAGTCGGAACTCTACCGAAAACCCGGCATCAGGCCAAGTCGCCGCGAATCGGGCCCGCGGTCCCTTGCGACGGGCTTGATTACGTTGGGGGACTACTTCAACGCCGAAACTGCGATATCATGGCGGCCGCAAAATGGATCATGGCAGTTGGAAATAGCCGAAATTGGACACGATCCCCATCACTGACGGCCTGACGGAAACGATGCCGGGGCGTCGGCCCACCTGACGATTGTTCTGAAGAATCAAGCCCACAGCGAGTGAAGGACATGGATGTTTTCCGAGATTTCTTGAATCAGCACGACGAACCGGCATGGGACGACGTACTGGCGGACCTGGAGCCCTCACTTCATCCCGTCGACCGGGAGGCGACTCGAATCTGGTTCGGCTTCTGGCCTCTGAAGCTCCGGCGGCTCCTCCTGGAGTCGACCGACGAGGCAGCGACAGCACAGGAGTATCTCCTGGACGGCCGCTACCGGCTGGAGCACCAGTTGGACGAGTCCGTCGACTTCCTCTACGGATCGATCTATTGGGACCGGATCAAGGAGGCTCTGCTCCAACGCAGCGAATCGGCTTCCGGCCGGGACCTGGAGAGCCTCGGGAGCGAGATCCGCAGGTTGGCGGGCGGCGTCGCGGCCCAACTCAAAGTGGAGAAAGCCCTCCTGCTGGGGATCTCGGCGGTGGCCTTCATGGCGTTTCAACAGGTGGGAGCGCAACCCTTCCGGAACGATTCCGGGTCCGGAACGCCTCGTTCCAAGCGGCCCAAGCCCCGGAAGATTCTCAAACACCGATCCCGCAAAACGAGTCAAGGACTCTTCGGCTTTCTTAGAACCGTCAACCGCAAGTTCACGGTCCGCTTCGACGAATCCAGGCAGGACGCGACGTTTTCCTGCATCGAAGGACAGGATCTGTCCTCCGCCTCCGCCGGGGATGAACGGGACTATCAGAACCGGGACCACAGGTGCATTGCCGGACCGATCCCCGTCGAATGCCGGGTGGCCTCGTGCGGGTACTGCTGGATCGGCATCCTGAGCGGCAGGGAGCACATCGTCGAGCTGAGCGACCACGAGCGCCGGCGCCTGAATTACTTCGGGTACCTGGATTCCTCCGCGCGCCACGAGACCCACCCCTTGATCCGCCTGGCCTGCCAGTCCAAGTGTTACGGTGACGTGACGGTGGTGGTTCCGCCCTGGAACGGGAGTCTGGACGGACGCCGCTGATCCGGGACGGACAGGAATTCCATCTTCAATCGGAACCTCATTTCCAAGAAAAACATGGCCGCGTCCTGGGAGCGGGGACATCCTTGTCCCCCTCTTGGCCAATGGGCTCGCCTTCGGCGACGGGTTGAGTCAGGTGCGCTTCACCGTCGCCGCCCCCCGCTTCCGCCGCTGCCTTCGCGACCTCCTTGACTTCGAACTCGGCTACTCGACGCATCGCCGTTTTTCGTGCGCGGACGAGGGCAGCCATAATGCTCCTGGCCGATGGTTCGCCTTCTGGAAACCTTCCCGGTTGCTGGGTCATCTGTTGTCTCCTTGAATCTGTGGTTTGCTGCCTGGTGCCTGATGGCCGCCACTTCGCACCCGGCTCGCGGACCGCATTCCATCCCTCGGACTCCTCCAACAGAACCGGAACCTCACCGGAATTGTCGTACACCCGCCAGTCGTCCACAACCCTTCGGTAAACGTCGCGGAAGTTTCTCCAGCTCCGCTCGAAACGCCGCCGGACCACGGGCTCCGGAATGTGGTGACCTCCTTCGCGAACGCGGCGGGCGACCCGCGCAACGGAGTGATCGGCGCTCGACAACCGAAGATGGATGATGGCGACCCGGTATCCGCTGGCCTGCCACCGCCGGATCCTCTTGGTGTAGGTTCGGCCGCTGAGGGTGGTTTCGATTGCGAAGTCTTCGCCTGTGGCGACGTGGGCCTCCATCTCGCGCAACGCCAACCTCCCCGCTGTCTGCGCGACGGTGGCAGGGTCATCCGGACGAAGCTTCGCCGCAATGTCGTCGCCGTTCACGAAGGGCCGCTTACCCCCCTCACGATTAAGGTAGTCCCGTGCAAACGTCGTCTTGCCGGCTCCGTTCGGACCCGCGATTACGAGGATCTTCATGTCGCTCCTCCTGAGAGAGCGGCGGCGGCCCGATCTTTCGACCCTGCTTTACTCGATGAGGGCAGCCGGTTTGGAGGAGCTAGGAGGCTGCGCCGTAAGAATGATCGTAGCGAGAAAGTGGGGAATCGAGGCCAGATTTTCTCGATTTTAATGTGCATAGTCGTTCTATTCGCCGAGAAATCGAGGAAATATGCACGAGGGGAAGGGTCATTCCGTTCAATTTCCGGGGCCATTCCCAGGGAGGTCTGGAGCCTCCCCTTCTCCAATCGCCCGGCGGCCCGCCTCCAGCAGCCGGACGATCCGATCCACGTCGTAGACGCAGCCCTGCCAAGCCCCGCCGCTGGCCGATTGAAGCGCCGCCCAGAGCCGGGTCTCAGCGGGCAGGCGGGGATGAGGCGCGAGTTCGGGATGCAGTTCCCTTCCCGCGAGGATTCCGTCTGCCTCAGACTCGGGGACCTCTTCCCCTTCGGGTCCCAGGAAGTCAATCCGGCCCTCCAAACGTTGGCGGTCGATGACCAGCTCCAGCAGGTCCCCGTCCCGGACTCGCCCGATGGGGCCGCCGGCCAGCGCTTCCGGACCGACATGTCCGATGCAGGGACCGGTGGACACCCCCGAGAACCGGGCGTCGGTGACGACGGGCACCGTCTTGCCCCAGGGGATGAACTTGAGGGCCGACGTGACCTGATAGATCTCTTCCATTCCGGTGCCTGAGGGACCCAAGCCGGCCAGAACCAGGACGTCGCCCGACCGGATGGGCCGGGGTCCCAGTCCCTTGAGGGCCCTCACCGCCTCCCGTTCCGAGCAGAAGACCCGGGCCGGTCCCCGGTGCCGGTAGACCTGCCGCTCGTCCACCAGGCTCGCGTCGATGGCGGTGGCCTTGATGACCGAACCCTCGGGAGCCAGGTTCCCGGAAGGAAAGACAACGGTGCTGGTGAGTCCGTTCCGTCGAGCCGTCTCCGGGTCCATGACGATCTGGTCCACGTCCGCCTCGCCGGACCGCCGCAGAACGCGTCGGCAATCCCGGCGGCGCCGGCTTTCCCGCCACCAGTCCAGCACGCCTCCCAACTTTTCCCCCGTCACTGTTCGCTCTCCCAGGTTCAGGAGGCCCAGATCGCGAAGGTGGAGCATCACCTCCGGCACGCCGCCGGCCAGGAAAACCTGGATGGTGGGATGGTTGCGGGGCCCGTTGGGCAGGGCGTCCACGAGGCGGGGCGTACTTCGATTGACCCGGCTCCAATCCTCGACCCGGGGCGGTTTCAGACCGGCGGAATGGGCGATGGCCGGAATATGGAGCAACAGGTTGGTGGAGCCCCCGAACGCCGCGTGGACCAGCATGGCGTTTTCCAGGGATGCCGGAGTCAGGATCCGGGACAGGGGCAGGCTCCGTTCTTTGAGGCGCATGAGCGCCAGGGCCGAACGCCGGGCCGCGTCCAGCCAGACCGGCTGGCCCGAAGGACTCAGGGCCGTGTGCGGCAGGGCCATCCCCAGTCCCTCGGCCACCACCTGCGCCGTAGCCGCCGTCCCCAGAAACTGGCAACCTCCGCCCGGCGAGGCGCAGGCCCGGCATCCCATGTCCGCGGCGTCCTGCAGGCTGATGAGTCCGTGGGCGAAGCGGGCGCCGATGGTCTGCACCGTTCCCGCATCCTCCCCGTTGGTGGGGGGCAGCGTGACGCCGCCGGGGACGACGACCCCCGGCAAATCGGCACAGCCCGCCAGCGCCATGAGCACGGCCGGCAGTCCCTTGTCGCAGGTCCCGATCCCCAGGACGCCCTGTCGGGTCGGGAGGGATCTCACCAATCGCCTCAGCACCGTGGCGGCGTCGTTGCGGTAGGGGAGGCTGTCCATCATCCCCTCGGTCCCCTGGCTCCGGCCGTCGCAGGGGTCGCTGCAGTAGGCGGCATAGGGACGGGCTCCCTGGTCCCGGAAGACCCCCGCGGCGGCCGCCGCCAGCAGGCCGATCTCCCAGTGTCCCGTGTGGTACCCCAGGGCCAGCGGGGTTCCGTCGGCATCCCGCAGTCCGCCCTGGGTGCTCACGATCAGGTAGGCGTCCCGGTCGACCTTCCCGGGACTCCAACCCATCCCCACGTCCTGGGTCCAGCCGAACAGATTACCGCTGGGCTCGTGGAGCAGCATCTCCTCGGTCAAGGGCAGCTGCCCCTCCGGCCCCGCGCTTCGGGTTCGCACCTCGGACCACTCCACACCCGATCCGACGACGTCCCGAAATGAGATCTTTTTTGCGTCTTCCACCACGAATCCAGTCTACCAGTCCCCGTCCAAACTCTCGTACATCGCCATCCGCTGGAACGGAGCGCCCCTACGCTTTCTTCACATGTCTCCGGAAGGTAGACTTCGGCCCGCCGGACCGGACACGATTCATGAAAACGCCTTTGGCCCTCACCTTGGCTCTGCTGCCGTTCCTGCTCCTGTGTTGCTCCACCGGAACTCCCGCAGGAGGCTTCGATGGGTCGGTGCCCGTCCGCATCGGGTATTCCAACGAGGCCCCGTTCGCCTATTACGACAACCGGACCGGAAAACTCACGGGCGAGTCGGTGGAGGTGACGCGGCGGGTCCTGGCGGAAATGGGAATCACTCAGGTCGAGGGGGTCATCACCGAGTTCGCCTCTCTCATCCCGGGACTCAAGGCGGGACGCTTCGACCTGATCGCCGCCGGCATGTGGATCCTGCCGCCCCGGTGCCGGGAGATCCTCTTTTCCGAACCCCTCTCCTGCATCCTCCAGGGCATGCTGGTGCGGGAGGGCAACCCGCTGGACCTCCACAGCTACCGGGACGTGACCCGTCATGGGAGCGCCCGTCTGGGCGTGGTGGCGGGCGGCGTGGAACTCATGTTCGCCCGCGCCGCCGGTGTTCCCGAGTCAAGGCTCTTCATTTTCCCGGACCAGCCCAGCGCCGTGGCGGGTCTCCAAGCGGGAAGGGTGGACGCCAATGCGGGTCCGGCGCCGGCTCACCGGGACCTGCTGCGCAAGCCCTCCGCCTCGGGACTCGAGACGATCGACCCGTTCGTCCAGCCCCGCGCCGCCGGACTGCCGGCCCGCACCTGTAGCGGGATCGGCTTCCGCAAGGAGGACAAGAGGCACTTGGACGAGTTCAACCGCCACCTCACCGGCTTCATCGGGACTCCCGAACACCTGGAGTTGATTCGCAGGTTCGGGTTTACGGAAGCGGAACTCCCCGCGGGAATGACGACGGAAGAGCTCTGCGCCAGCGCTCCCTGAGCTCCAACGATCAAGATGCCTCCGCCCCTGGACCTTCTTCCCAGCCTCTTGACGGGACTCTTGGTGACGCTCCAGATCACCGCGGG
This sequence comes from Acidobacteriota bacterium, assembly GCA_965231825.1. Lineage (GTDB taxonomy): Bacteria > Acidobacteriota > UBA6911 > RPQK01 > JAJDTT01 > JAJDTT01. The sequence goes on from OZ246889.1 coordinate 4,078,780, forward strand.
CGCCGCGGTGGTGGCGCTGGCTTCCTCCTTCCTGGCGGGCCTGGGCCGGCTCTCCGGGCGTCGGACGGTCCGGGGGGTCTCGCGCCTCTACGTCGACGTCTTCCGGGGAACCTCGGCCCTGGTCCAGCTCTTCTGGGCCTACTTTGCTCTTCCTCTGCTGGGAGTCCGGCTGGACGCGGTGACGGTAGGAATCCTGGTCCTGGGCCTGAACCTGGGATCCTACGGTTCGGAGATCGTCCGTTCGGCGGTCCGAAGCGTGGCCCGGTCCCAATACGACGCCGCCCGGGCCCTGAACCTGAGCCGCCGCCAGACGCTCTGGAGAATCATACTGCCGCAGGCCGCGCTACGCATGATCCCCCCCTTCGGAAACCTCTTCATCGAGCTTCTCAAGGGAACCGCCCTCGTCTCCCTCATCAGCTTGTCCGACCTCACATTCCAGGGGCAGACACTACGAACGGCCACTCTGCGTTCCGGCGAAATCTTCGCCCTGATCCTGGTCCTTTACTTTCTGTTGGCCCAGGTCATTGCGAGAGGAATGAGATTCCTTGAGGCCAGGTTGGCCGCGGGACGAGATTCCGGAGGTTCGGCGTGATCTTCGACTGGGGATACGCCCTGGAGATCCTTCCCGCGCTGCTGCAAGCCGGGCTGGTGACTCTCCAATGCACCCTGGTGGGCATGTGCCTGGCGCTGGGCCTGGGCCTGGCCTGGGCCCTGCTGCGCCGTTCTTCCCGCCGCCTCCTGGCTTGGCCGGCCACCTGGATCGTGGAGTTCGTACGCAGCACTCCGCTCCTAGTGCAGGTCTACTTCCTTTTTTACGTCCTGCCCGAATTCGGCATCTCCTGGTCGCCCTTCGTCACCGGCGCCCTGGGTCTGGGACTCCACTACAGCGCCTACACCGCCGAGGTCTACCGGGCCGGCATCGACAACGTCCCTTCCGGACAATGGGAAGCCGCCCGGGCCCTGAATCTGGGCTGGATGGAAACCTGGAGGTCGGTCATTCTGCCCCAGGCCGTGCCTCCCATGGTCCCGTCCTTGGGGAATTACCTGGTGGGTATGTTCAAGGAGACCCCCATCCTGGCCGCCATCACGGTCCAGGAACTGCTCCAGACCGCCAAGCTCATCGGCGCCGAGAGCTTCCGGTACCTGGAACCCCTGACCCTGGTGGGCTTCCTCTTCCTTCTGGTCAGCCTTTCCTCGGCGCAACTGATCGGGTGGCTGGAATCCCGAACGGCAAAGGCCGCTTCCTGAGCCCGCAGGCCACCTTCAGGTTCCCGGTACGAATCGCTGCAAGGCCCGGGTCAGCAGAAGGCCAACCAAGGCAAGAACGGGCCCGCTCAGTTCCGGAGAGACGGCCGCGATGACGATCCCGTCCACGAGGGAGATGCCGGCGATGAGACCGGTGACGGCGCGGGGAACGTGTCGGCGCCGCGCCGAGAGAAACGACCCCGACCACAGCGTCCAGAACACGAAGACAGCCATCAGGGGCAGCAACGCCGCGTGGGACGGGCCCCACACGGCCGCGTACAGGCCGAACGCCACGGGGGCCAGGAGCAGGAGCGCCGGCCATAGCGCCTTCACCCGGTTGAGGTCCTCCTGGGCGGCCAGGTAGGTCAACCCGGCAACGTAGCTCGCCAGCACCAGAGCACCGGCCCAGACCGGGAGGGAGAGGGAGCCGGCCGCCACGGAGGCGGCGATCAGGTAGATCAGTCCCCGGCAGGCGGCCATCACCACGGGACTGTGGGGATCGGTCTTGTGCCGGTAGTTGTAGTAGACGATCAGGACGCCCAGGATCACCCCGATACCGAAAGACTCCAGGCGGGGACCGGACTGCAGAACCGAGGCCGCGTAGATTCCCAATTGGCCCACAACCAGCAATCCGAATCCCAGGGCGTAGACCTCGAACAGGCCGATCTCCCCGGAAGGAATGGGCCGCCGCGAACGGGTTTTCTCGTCATACCGGTGGTCGAAGGCATCATTGAGGAACATGCCCCCGGTGTAGAAGCAGGAGAGCGCCGCCGCCAGGAGCAGCAGGACAGGCATCTCCAGAGCCGCGCCGGAGAGAGCGGCTCCCGCCAGGCAGTTGGTCCAGACGGTGGGGAGATTGGACACCCGCCCCAGATCCAGGTAGACACGCCAGCGGGGCCGGCGTCCAGGTAACGGGGTCTGCGGGTTCATTGCAGGAGCTGGTCCGCGCCCAGGCCAGCTCGCGGGCGATGGCGTCGGTCGTATCCAGAGTCTTGTAACGCGGGGGAAGCACGTCCCAGGTATAGGTCTCCACCTCCAGGTAGGGGCATGCGGGTTTCGATTTCAGGCGGGCCAGCAGGGCCGCCAGATCATCCTGAGTGGTGTCGAAACCGCTCATGCGGGAGAGGAAGATGGGAACGTGGAAATGGACTCTCCATTCCTTCCGGATGCCGGGCGATCCGGCGCCTTCTCCCCGGAAATCCGCCTCCCGTGAGAGCGCCTGCGGCAGGTCCTGGTAGCGGACGACTCCCCGCTTCGACATCTCCACCACCTGGTGCAGATAGGTCTCCTCGGCGAAAGGCCGCAACGTCCGTTCAGGGCTCCCGTCCCCCTCCCGGAACCGGAGGCGCAGAGCCGAGCTGACTTGGACCTTGAGGATGCGAATCGCGGCGGCTTCCAGTCGATCCAGCACTTCTGCCGGTTCCTCGAATTCCACGGCCGCGTGACAGGCGTCAACACAGATTCCCAGGTGCCTCCGAGCGACGCGCTCCGCCTGGGAACGGGTCAGGCCCAACTCCCGCACCAGGGTTCCAAGTCCTTCCTCCGAGAGGACGTGGCCTTCGAAAAAGGCCACCACGTCGTCCGTCGTTTCCAGAAAACAACACGGCTCCGGCTCCAGCGCCAGGGTAATGGTCTTTCCCGTCAGCTCCCGGAGACGGTGGAGGAAGGCGACACAGCGGAGCATCATCCCGGCCATCCGGCGAACGTCGCCCGAGGAACGAACCTCCGTCCGAAAAGCTCCCGGAACCGTGCTGATGCTTCCTTCCATGCCCGCATCTGCGGGCAGCAGCCGAGCAAGAATCCTGGCCAACCGGTTCGTGTATTCCAAGCGGACCCGGTCTCTCCAGTCCGGCAGGTAGACATTCTCCTTGACCCGCGCCCGGTGGAAGACGCCGTAGGGAAATCCGTTGATGGTGAAGACGTAGGCCCCTTCCCTTCTCAGGAAATCCTGAAGCGCCTCCAGATTCCCGGGGCGAGCCAGGGCGTCGGCGGCCTGGCCCGAAAGGCGCAGGCCGATGGCGAAGGGTTGGTCCGGAGAGAGTTGGTCTCGAACCGCACCCGGATAGGTCTTGAGATTCTCCCAGACCTCGGGCCAGGTCTCGCCGGGATGGATGTTCAAGCAGTAGGTCAGATGGAATCCCGGGACCAGTTGCATCGTGCCTCGGCGCGTCACCCGGCCTGGGGAAGTTCGGTCTTGGCCACAGCGGCGCCGACCTGTCCGAACGAGTGGCGGAGCCATTCCATGGAATCGAGCAGGAGACGGTCGTCCATTTCCGTCACCTCGAAGCTGTCGCCGATGTCTCGAATCAGGCTGATGTGAAGGGTTCCGCCCAGATGTTCCCGAAATTCGGTCAGTCCCTCCAGCACCACCCTCCGCCCGCTCCGAGCCGTGGAGAGGGCCTCGTCCCAGACCGGCAGCCCCAGGTTTCGGAGCAAGGAAAGGATTCGATTCAGGATCTTCCGCTTCAGGAAACCGGCCCGGACCGAGTAGACCAGATCCACGGCCATCCCAATGGCGACCGCCTCTCCATGCCGAAGCCGGTTCCGGGTCATGGATTCCAGCTTGTGGGCGGACCAATGGCCGAAATCCAGCGGCCGCGCACTGCCGAACTCGAAGGGGTCCCCGGAACTGCGAATGTGTTCCAAGTGGAGTTCCGCAGAGCGTCGAATCTGGTAGTGGAGTGGCTCCGCCTCGCCCCGGGCGAGTTCCGAGGCGTTCTCCTCCAGATACTCGAAGAGGGGCCGGTCCCGGATCAGGGCCACCTTCACGGCCTCGGCGATGCCGGCGATCTTGTCCCGATGCTCCAGGGTCTGGATCAGGGAACGGTCGTTGATGACGGCAAAGGGCGGGCTGAAGGCGCCCAGGAAGTTCTTCTTCCCGAACAGATTGACCCCGTTCTTGACCCCCACTCCGGAATCGCTCTGGGCCAGAACGGTGCTGGGGACCCGGATGACGCGGACTCCCCGGTGGCAGATGGAGGCCGCAAATCCCGCGGCGTCCAGGACAGCGCCTCCGCCCACGATCACCATGAAAGATTGGCGATCCAGGCCCAGCCGGTTCATCTTCTCCACCAACGTCAGGACGTGGCGGAGATCCGCCTTGACGGCCTCGCCCCCGACCACCTCCAACGGCTCGCAGACGAGTTCCAGTTCCTGAGGCCGGGCTTCGGCATAGGCTGGGACCCGGGTGTGCAATTGGGGATGAGCGCGGGAGACGTTCTCATCGATCACAAAGAAGAGGCGGTGGCGACGGTCCGATTCGAGACGGTTCACCACTCGCGAGAAGACCGGATTCTCCGGATTGAAGATCCCCTCCGTGAAGATCACCGGGTAGTCATAGTCGAGGGTGAAACTCTGGTTGACGATCTCCATGTCGTGAGCGCCGGGAGCGGAAGGATTGGGGGGCGACATCGTTCAACACAGTGCCGGTAAAGAGTTTGTAGTCTACCACAGGGCTGGAGACGCAATAGTGACACCAATTTCACGCCTCGTTAGAAAACTGGAGAGGTGACTTCCAGTCGCCTGTTCCTACGTTCCCGCGCGCTTATTCGCGCATGGTCGGTCCGGAATTCGGCGGTTAAAAACCGCCGGCTCCAGGGGGCGACTAGGAAATCACCCCTCCTGTTCGGCGGTTGGAAACCGCCGCTCCATGGAGCTATCGCGCCGGAAGAGGCACAGGTAAAATGAACCGATGCAGTCACCTCGTTCGAGCCTCCGGTTCTTCCCCGCTCTGGGCGCGTGTTTCGGTCTCGTGAGCGTGGCGGCGGGCGCCTTCGGGTCCCATGGCCTGGAAGCGAAGCTTTCCGGCGACATGATGGAGATCTTCGAATTGGCCACACGCTACCTCATGATTCACGCTCTGGCCCTACTCCTGCTGGGCGCCTTGTCCGGCCGCATGGAACCGAGGTGCGGAGTCCTGGCCGGATGGGGGTTCTGCGCCGGAGCGATCCTCTTCTCCGGAACGCTCTACGCCTACAGCCTGACCGCAGCGCTCGCCTGGGTGATGCTGACGCCCGTCGGGGGGACGCTTCTGCTGGCCGGGTGGGCGTGTCTGCTCTGGGCCCTTTGGCCTCGGGGCCGCCGTTCGGTATCGGACAGGAATTGATGTCGGCAGGAAAACCCAGGCCCCGGATCTCGGTGATCATCCCCACTCTCAATGAAGCGAGCGGGATCGCAAGGTCCATCGCCAGTGCGGCCCAAGAGCCGGGCGTCGAGGTCGTCGTCGTCGACGGGGGCAGCCGGGATGAAACACTTCAGGTGGCCCGCCGGCAAGGCGCCAAGACGCTGTCGGTCCCCGCAGGACGAGCCCGCCAGATGAACGCGGGCGCCCGGGCATCCAGCGGAGTCATTCTGATCTTCCTGCATGCGGACACGGTTCTTCCTTCCAACTATGCCGGCCTGGTTCGACGCCTGCTGTCGTCTCCCGGCGTGGTGGCGGGGGCCTTTCGGTTGGGTATCGAGGGTCACCGGAGAAGTCTCCGCTGGATCGAGTCGGGAACCAACTGGAGATCCCGGTGGCTGCGGCTCCCCTATGGAGACCAGGCTCTATTCGTACGGTCCCGGATTTTTTCTGATTTGGGCGGCTATGCCGATCTCCCCATCATGGAGGACTACGACCTGGTGCGAAGACTGAACCGCAGAGGCCGGGTCATACTGGCTCCGGAAGCTGTCGTCACCTCGGCAAGGCGATGGGAGCAACTGGGAGTCGTCCGAACGACGCTGCTCAATCAGGTCATGGTGACGGGCCATCTCCTGGGTGTATCTCCTCGGAAGATGGCCCAATTGTACCGGCGAACGGCGGCGTTTCCGCCGGCAACCGAATAACGATCCGCGAAAATTCTAAAGACCCGCCAGTTGCTCCAAAACCTTGACCAGTGCCTGGGTCCCTTCCAAACCCTCTCCTCGGGCCTGAGAAGTGCGGAACAACTGGTTGACCAGAGACGTCGCCGGAAGCGCGGCCCGGGCAGCAGCACCGCTCTCCATCACCAGGCGAAGATCCTTCTGGATGAGATCGACCATGAACCCCGGGGCGAAGTCTCGATTCACGACTCGGGGAGCCAGGTTGCTCAACTGCCAGCTGCCGGCCGCCCCTCCCTTGACGGCCTCGATCATCACCCCCTGGTCCAAGCCGTTCTTCCCGGCGAAGATCAGAGCTTCGCTGACCCCCATGAGGGTGACCGCTACCAGAATCTGGTTGCACAACTTGGTCAGCTGGCCACTCCCCACTGGCCCACAGTAGGTAATGGTCTTGCCCATGATCTCGAATATGGGCACCGCCCGATCGAAGGCCTCGCGGTCCCCGCCGGCCATGATGGCCAAGGTGGCGTTCTGTGCTCCCACGTCGCCTCCCGACACGGGCGCATCCACCAGAGCGCATCCCTTCTCCCGGAGCTGCCGGTCCAGATCCCGCTCGACCTGTGGCGAAATAGTGCTCATGTCCATCACCACCGACCCCGGTCGAATCCCCTTCAGAACACCCTCGGGCCCGGCGACCACCTCCTGGACGTCCGGGGAGTCGGAGACCATGGTGATGATCATCCGGGAGTTCGCGGCCACCTCACGGGGAGAAGCTGCCACGGCGGCCCCTTCCGCTTCCAATGACCGGGTCTTGGACCGGGTGCGATTGTAGACCGTGAGGGAATACCCGGCCTTCAAGATGTGTCCGGCCATGGGAAGCCCCATGATGCCGAGCCCGATGAAACCGACGGATGGCTTGTCTGCCATAGGATCCTCCTTATTGGATTTTGACGCGAGCGACCGCTGCGGCTGGCACGCGGACCGCGATTCAACATAAAATCATCTCTGGGAGAGAGGTAATGAGCAAGAGAAAAACGTGGATTCTTTCGATCGTACTGATCATTTTCTTCGCCGGAGCGGCCGTCGTCTCACTGGGCCTCTATTACGCCCTTCGTGGCTCCGTGCCCAAAGTCGAGAACGATTCGGTCGTGGAGGTCGTGATTTCGGGCGAGATCCGCGAGTTTCCTCCAAATAATCCATTCCTTCAGATTCTTTCTCCGCAAGGAACCAGCCTCTGGCAACTGCGAAATGTTTTTCGCCGTGCGGCGGAAGACGAACGCATCAAGGCCGTGCTCCTGGAGATTCATCCCATGGCGTGGAGCTGGGCCCAGATCGAGGAACTTCGGGACCAGATCAAAGTCTTCCGCGAATCGGGCAAACCGGTTCACGCGCTGCTGGCCGTCGACCTGGTCCGGGAACCCGAGTTGTACCTGGCGTCGGCCGCGGACAGCTTGACCATGAATCCGGATGCCGGCTTCCTGGTCAATGGCTTGGTGGTCGAGCGGACCTTTTTCAAGGGGACCATGGAGAAGCTGGGGATCCGCCCCGAGTTCATCCAATTCAAGGAATACAAGAGCGCCGAACCCTACAGCCGGGACAGCCTGAGTCCGGCGGTCCGGGAGATGCTGGAGACGATTGTCGCGGACATCGAAGAGAGGTTCGTCGCCACGGTCTCCCAGGACAGGAACCTGGAAGAAGGCGTCCTCGACGGATTCATGAAGCTCGGAATGGCTGCTTCCGACCAGGGCCTGGAACTGGGTCTCATCGACCAGACGGGATATCGGCACGAAGTGGAAAAACTATTGGCGGGAGACGGCGAAGACAGCGAGTACCGGTCGATTTCCGGCGCCAAGTTTCTGAAGGCCGCGCGCAATGGGTTCACGGCTCCGGCTGAGCATCGGGTCGCCGTCCTGTCCGGTGTCGGGTCCATTGTGGCCGGGAAGAGCGATCCCATGATGGAGGTCCTGGGCGGCGTCAGCCTCGCCCGCGAGCTTCGGAATTTGCGGCAGAACGACCGGATCGAAGGGGTCATTCTGAGAGTCAACAGCCCGGGGGGATCGGCGGTGGGCTCGGACATGGTCTGGGAGGAGGTCCGGAAGCTTGAGCAGGAAGGCAAGCCGGTGGTCGTCTCCATGTCGGGCGTGGCCGGTTCGGGCGGGTACTACATTTCAATGGGGGCGGGTCACCTCGTTTCCCACCCTTCGACCATCACCGGTTCCATCGGCGTGATCTTCGGCAAGTTCGACTTGAGCAACCTGTATCAGTGGATGGGAATCAGCGTCGATCAGGTCAAGAACTACCCTCACGCCGACATCTTTTCGCAGAATCGATCTCTGGGGTCCGATCAGAGAAAGCGGGTGGAGGACTGGTTAGCCGACCTGTACCAGAAGTTCGTGACCAAGGCGGCAGACTCGAGAGGAATGGAATTTCAGGACCTGGAAGAGAAAGCACGAGGGCGCATCTACACCGGCGCCCAGGCCAAAGCTCTGGGACTGGTCGACTCTCTGGGTGGGTTCGATGTGGCCATCCGGGAGTTGAAGCGGGCCATGTCGCTGGATGAGGACACCCCTCTGGACCTGCACCTGCATCCGCATCCCAAGAACTGGTGGGAAGCGGCCTTCAGCGGGGATCTCGTGTCCGTAATCCATGCATTCACAACGGCCTCTCCACTGAACCGGTGGACCGCGAATCTGATCAGGCAGCTCGAATCGCCCGGTCCCTGGCTGCTTGCTCCCGAACTCCGCATCCGCTAGAGTCGGAAGTCCGCGCGGGGAGGAATTCTTCCATGCCGAAGCACGTTAAAGCATTGAGAGTGCCTGACTTGGAAGAGAAGAAGCGCCGCGGCGAGAAGATCACCGCACTCACCGCCTATGACGCCACCATGGCCGCCCTGCTGGACCGGGCCGGCATCGACGTTCTGTTGGTGGGCGACTCTTTGGGCACCGTGATCCTGGGATGCGACACCACGCTGCCGGTGACCCTGGACATGATGGTGCACCACAGCCGAGCCGTCACCCGGGGAGCCCGACGCGCTCTGGTGGTCGTCGACATGCCTTTTGCCACGTATCAGGTCTCCGTTTCCGAAGCGCTTCGCAATGCCGCACGTCTCATGCAGGAGGGTGGAGTCGCCGCGGTCAAGGTGGAAGGAGCCGGGCCCGTAGTGAAATCTGTTCGCCATCTGGTGGATGTCGGTATCCCAATCATGGGCCATCTGGGTCTGACCCCGCAGAAGGTCCATGCGCTCGGCGGCCACCGGCAGCAGGCTCGCGACCGCGGCAGCGTGGCACGGCTGTTGGACGACGCCGCCGCCCTCGAGGATGCCGGAGTCTTCGCTCTGGTCCTGGAATGCATTCCGGACGAAGTCGCCTTCGAAGTGACGTCTCAGCTTCGGATTCCCACGATCGGCATCGGAGCCGGACCCTATTGCGACGGTCAGATCCTGGTGAGCTACGATGCCTTCGGCCTCTTCGACTCCTTCGTCCCTCCCTTCGTCAAACGTTACGCCTCCCTGGGCAGCACCATCGTGGATGCCACCGAAAACTACATCGACGACGTTCGAACCGGACGTTTCCCCGCTTCCAGAACGACGGAATTTTTCCGTTCCAGCGAGCCGGAGCTGGTCAAAGAGAGTTCCTGATGGCCCTGGTCGTGGCCACCTCCATCGCCGGAGCCCGGGAGGCGATGGAAGCCGCCCGAAAGGGTGGGTTGTCCAGCGGCCTCGTCCCCACCATGGGGGCTCTACACGAGGGCCATAGGAAGCTGATCCAGGTGGCACGCCGGGAATGTGACTGGCTCACCGTAAGCATCTTCGTGAACCCGGCCCAGTTCGGACCGGAGGAGGACTTCGACACCTACCCGAGAGACGTGGATTCGGATCTCGCCATGTGCCGGCAATTGGGAGTCGATCTCGTCTTTCAGCCCGGAGGAGACGAGATCTATCCGGATACGCACAGGACTTTCGTGGAAATCGAGACCGTGACGTCGCACCTGTGCGGCCGGTTTCGGCCCGGACATTTCCGCGGCGTCGCCACCATCGTCCTGAAACTCCTGAACATCCTGGAACCGGACCGAGCCTACTTCGGCGAGAAGGACGCCCAACAGACGGTGGTCGTCCGGCAATTGGTGAAGGATCTGAACCTGCCGGTGAGAATCCGCCAGATCCCGACAGTTCGAGAGTCCGACGGACTGGCTATCAGTTCCCGGAACATCCATCTCAAGCCCCAAGAGCGAAAGGCCGCTGCTGCTCTCTTCCGGACCCTGAAGGAGATCCGGACCATGGTGCTCCGGGGAATCCGGGACGCGGCCCAGGTCCGCCGCAGCGGACTCCGAATCTTGAGTGGGGAACCCTTGATTCAGGTCGAGTACCTGGAGTTGGTCGATCCGGAAACCATGCAGCCCGTGTCCGAGGTTCGTGGCCCGGTCCGGGCCGCCGGCGCCATCCGCCTGGGAGGAGTTCGACTGATCGACAACATTCTCTGCCAAGATGGAGACGGCTGAATCGGCCCGCTTTTCCCACGCTTTCCCCAACGCCGGACACCCCCCTCGCGTTGCGTTTTGCTCCGGTTTGGACGGAAGAGGGCATCCACAAGGGATGCCCCTACGCTTTGGACGGAAGAGGGCGCCCACAAGAAGCGCCCCTACGGAATATTCATGGTCAATTTGCACAAGAATTCGAGATTGAGGAACTAAATTGACTTTCGTGCGGAAATCTTCTAGTCTGCCCTCCCTGAGTCGCCAACCGATCATCTCGGCCGTTCGGCTTTCGTTTCGTATCTCACGATATGGTCAGGAAACGAATCTATTCCACGCGGGAACTTGCCCAGCTCTGGAACCTGAGCGAATCGACCATTAAACGGTGGACCGATACCGGGAAGCTCCAATGCCATCGGACTCCCGGCGGCCATCGAAAATTCCAAGTCAAGCATATTCAGGACTTTCAGGCTCGCCACCGATTCGAGGGAACCGGTCTCCTCACCTCGACGGAGTGGGAAGACCCGCGATTGGAAACCTTCGTCAACCAGAGGAACTGGGCACGGGTAAGGGACTTGATCCTCTATCTGGCATCCGAGAACCAGTGCACCCCGATCAAGGATCTTCTGGAGCGGCTCTACATTCGTGGACTGAGCATGGGGGATCTCTACGACGAGGTGCTGGCACCCATATTCGCCGGCTCCCGGGGGAATCATGGTTCCAATACCATGGGTCTGGGCCAAGCCCGGCTCGTGGAAAGGAATCTCGAAGAGGCCATGTACTATTTCTTTCCCGGTGTCGTCTGCCGCAGACCCCTGGGTAAGACCGGACTCTGTGCGGCGCCTGCCGCCTATTGCAGCCATTTCGTCAACGGCATCTCGCGCGTCTTGAACGAAGAGGGCTGGGACGCCCTGAATCTGGGCAGTAAGGTTCCGTTCAAGGCGATGGCGGAAATGGTGGAGGAGCAGCCGGTGAACCTGGCCTGCGTCCACGCCCGGAAGGGGCTGAGCACCCAGTCGAAGGACCGTTTCCAAGCGTTGAACGAGGTCTGTGAACACTATCGTATTCCGGTCCTTCTTTTGGGTCCGGGTTTTTCGACCCCCGGATCCCGGGAGGACCTCTCCTACGACGAGTACATCCCCAGCTTTCGGGACTTCTCCGACTATATTCAGCGCGTGATTTACTGAATCGAAAGGCAGGTCCGGGTCACGGGCCGTGGTCCTCGGCACGTAGTCTCCGCACCAGATCCTGGTACAGGCGGACGCCGGCCTCCAGCTCGGCCTTGGAAACCCTCTCTTCGGCCGTGTGAGCCACGAGGATGGAACCGGGCCCCACGAGCAGCGGTCGCCCCAGCGCCCTCAGAGCCGGGACATCTGTGCCATATCCCACGACCTTCGTTGGCAGCCCCGGGAGGGATGCCATTTCCTGAGGTTCCGAGGCCGCACGGATCTCCAGCTTCGCCCGCCCTGCAGCCCACTGCTCCAGGATTCCCACGTATGCGGGGCTCTCCGCCACGGTCCGCAGAAGAATCTCGGCTTCGGCCAGATCCGGAATCACGTTCGGGGCGTGGCCTCCCCGGATCAACCCCACGTTGACGGTGGTTACGCCAAGCGTGGCGTCGGAGGGAAACTCCAGGGTCTGCAACTCGGCCAGGAGAGTCACTAGCTTGTCGATGGCGGACACGCCCTGCTCGGGATAGGCGGAGTGGGCCGTGACCCCATCGCAACCCAACACGGCGTAGACCATGCCTTTGTGTCCCACCACGAGTTCGTTGTCGGTGGGCTCGCCATCAATGATGTAGTCGCAACTCAAACCCAGCTCTCTGGCCTTCCAGGCGCCGTCGCTCTCCGTCTCCTCCCCGACCACGAAGAGAAGTCCCACGTCCGATATTCCCTCCTGGAGGAGCCCGTCCGCGGCGCAGATCATGGCCGCGATGAGCCCCTTGGCATCCGAAACACCGCGTCCGTACAGGTACTCTTCGTCCTGCCGGAAATCAAAGAAGGGAGGGACAGTATCCATGTGGGTCGTCAGCAGAATCCGTGGTTCTTCCCGGATGGCCAGCACGTTGATGCGGTCCTCCGTGACGGTCTGGGACCGGCAGTTCCACCCCTGGTTTTGAAGGTATTTCAGCAGGAAGCGTCCGACGGGCCCTTCCGATCCCGTCACCGAAGGGATGTTCACCAGGGACCGGGTCAGTTCGATCAGATCCACCAACGTCTCACTCCCCCTCGTAAACGGCCCGAACCGAAGTGGTGATACCACCCCGGACGGTGAAATCCCCGATTACTTCACAGCGAATCGGCTGAGATGCGGACACCAGATCGTCCAGGATCTTGTTGATCACCGATTCGTAGAAGATCCCCTGGTTACGGAAAGAGAACAAATAGAATTTCAGGGATTTCAATTCAATGATGCGTCGATCCGGAACATACCGGATTCGAATGGTCCCGAAATCCGGCTGTCCCGTCTTGGGACATAACGACGTGAACTCGGGACACTCGATGCTGACCTGGTACTCCCGCCCCGGATACTGGTTCGGAAAAGTCTCCAGAATCTGGTTCGACATGGTTCTCCCTCTTCGACGCCGGATCTTGTCTCGGATGGGAGCGTGGGCAGATTTGCCGCCGGCAGTCGAGCAGCCGCTATGAAAGCACGTGCAGTTGGTTGGTTGGTTGCCTCAACTCGGGAGGAAGGGCGAAGTGAACGTTTTCCTCCCGCGTCACCAGATCCTCCACGATGGCCCCGCGGCGCTCGAAATAACGGACGACCTCGTCGACCAGGACTTCCGGGGCCGAAGCACCCGACGTCAGGCCGACGGTCTCCACGCCCTGGAGCCACTCCTGCCGGATCCTGCTCACATCGCTGATGAGATGGGAAGGGACTCCCGAAGCGATCGCTTCCTCCACCAAGCGATTGGAATTGCTGCTGTTGGCTGCTCCCACGACCAGAATCAGATCCGTGACGGCGGCCAACTCCCTCACCGCGAGCTGGCGATTCTGCGTCGCGTAACAGATGTCTTCCGACGGCGGTCCCTGGACCCTGGGGAAGCGCTGCCTCAACGCGGCAATGATCTCCCGCGTGTCCTCGAGACTCAGTGTCGTCTGGGTCAGGTAGGCGATTCTTTCAGGGTCTTCAACCTCAAGAGCCTGGACATCCTCGATGTTGCTTACCAACACGGTGGAGTCCGGAGCCTCTCCCATGGTCCCGACGACCTCTTCGTGTCCCTCGTGACCAATGAGGACGATGGTATATCCCCGCTTGGAATACCGGACGGCCTCGACATGCACCTTCGTGACGAGCGGACACGTGGCGTCAATGACATTGAGGGACCTGGATCGGGCCTCGGACCAGACCTGGGGAGACACCCCGTGCGCACTGAAGATGACCGTCCCGCCCGAGGGCACCTGGTCCAGCGAATCGACGAAGATGGCGCCTTCCTGGCGGAGCTCGTCCACCACGTACGCATTGTGAATAATCTGCTTTCTCACGTAGATCGGCGGTGGACAGGCTTCCAGCGCTATCCGGACGACATCGATGGCCCGAACCACTCCGGCACAGAAGCCCCTGGGCGTGGCCAGGATCAACTTCTTGACCATAGTGTAAGGATCGTAGCACAAACGGTCCGGCGTGAGCACCGGGACCGAGGCGCGGCGGGATCAGGCTACCGCGGCCGGTCAGGTCCGTTTCGGGACTGGACTCGAATAGGGGCAACAGCCGCCGGGACACATGTCCGGCCCCGGCGCCCGGGCGCCCAGGAACCGGCGCCGGGCCCCTCGGGTCCGCTCCCGGACCAGCTCACCGACCATGCTCACGAAGGCGGGATGGGTCCCCGCCGTCGCGGCCCGAACCAGGTTCAGACCCAGAGAGCGGCCCAGATCGGCCAGTTCGACGTCCAGGTCGAAGACCACCTCCATGTGGTCGGAGATGAAGCCGATGGGAGAAACGACGACGTCCCTTACGCCCTGACCGGCGATTTGCCGCAGGTGGTCGCCGGCATCGGGATCCAACCAGGGTTGGTGAGGCGGTCCGCTCCGGCTCTGATAGGCCAAACGCCATCCCGAATGGGGAACCTGCGCCGCCACCAGCCGGCAGGTCTCCATCAACTGGTCCACGTAGTCGCAGCCCCGCGCCATGGCCAGCGGAATGCTGTGGGAGGTGAACAACAGTTGCGCCCCGGGCCTCCGGTCCGCGGGAATCTGCGCGAGCGCGGCGCGAATCCGATCCCGATTGGATTCGATGAAGGCGGGATGGTTGTAGAAGACCCGGAGCTTGTGGATCTCGGGCGGCGGCGCCCCCGTCTCCTTCTGCGCACGTTGGATGTCTTCCAGGTACTGGCGGCATCCGGAGTAGGAGCTGTAGGCCGAGGTGACGAAGGCCAGGGCCTTCCTGACACCGGCGCCGGCCATTTCTCTGAGCGTGTGGGCCAGCAAGGGATGCCAGTTTCGATTTCCCCAATAGATGGGCAGATCGGGCCCCTTCTCACGCAGTTCCCGGCGCACGGCTTCGATCAGCTTCCGGTTCTGGCGGTTGATGGGGCTCACCCCGTCGAATATCCGGTAGTGGTGGGCCACTTCCCGGATCCTCTCCTCCGGCACGCGCTTGCCCCGCAGCACGTTCCGGAGGAACGGCTCCACTTCGTCCATGCCTTCGGGCCCTCCGAAAGAGATCACCAGCAGCGCGTCATAGCTCATGCGAATCCGTCTCCAAGGAATCCAGTATATCGATGGGAGTGCCGCGTTCCAGGTCGGGATGCGGCCTCACCGTACCATTCACGATGGCTCTTCCCTCCCGTATCTTCCGGCGGCAAAGGGAGTTTCGGGAAAGTCACCGGAACTGCTATAGTCTGGTCGATTTACCGTCAGCTTACCGTGGAGAACACCGTGGAAAAGATCTGGTTGCGACATTACGACGAGGCCGTCCCCACATCCATCGACTATCCGGATATCGACCTCTACTCCATGTTTCGCCAGGCCGTCGAGGAGCATCCCCGCGGCACTGCGACCCGTTTTTTCGGTGGGGGGGTGCGGTATGGCGAGTTGGGAAGAAAGGTGGATCAATTCGCCTCGGTCCTGGCCTCGTTGGGTGTGAAAAAGGGGGATCGGGTGGCTTTGATACTGCCCAACATGCCTCTGTATCCCATCGCCCATTTTGCGGTTCTGAAACTGGGCGCCGTCCTGGTTCCCACCAACCCCCTCTACGTGG
This sequence comes from Acidobacteriota bacterium, assembly GCA_965231825.1. Lineage (GTDB taxonomy): Bacteria > Acidobacteriota > UBA6911 > RPQK01 > JAJDTT01 > JAJDTT01. The sequence continues at coordinate 4,094,494 of OZ246889.1, forward strand.
AGCGGGAGCTGGAGTACCAGCTAACGGACGCGGGGGCCGAGACGGTGGTGGTGCTGGACAAGCTCCTGGGCCGTCTCCTTTCCGTCCGGGACAAGACGCCGGTGAAGCGGATCATCTCCGCCGGAATCCAGGAATTCCTGCCTGCCATCCTGGGATTTCTGTACGGACTCAAGAACCGGTCGTCCGAGCCCCCTCCGACGGCGCCCGGATTGTATGAGTACCGGGAACTGATGAAGCGCAAGGTCCCTTCCCGGGAGGCCGCGGACGTCTCTCCGGACGACACCGCCATCCTCCTCTACACGGGAGGCACCACCGGCCTCTCCAAGGGTGCGATCCTCACCCACCGCAACCTGGTCTGCAACGTTCATCAGACCAAGGCGTGGCTCTCGGACCTCCAGGCTATGAAGGAGATCTTTCTCTGCGCCCTCCCCTTCTTCCACAGCTACGGACTGACCACCGGTGTCCATTTGGCCGTCCTCTGCCGCTGCACCATGATTCTCCTTCCGCGAGTCGATCTGGCCGACGTGGTCAAGCGGATCCGCAAGCACCGGCCGACCATCTTCTGCGGCGTCCCCGCCATGTACAACGCCATCAACAATTACACCGGCATCAAGAGTTCGGACCTCTCCTCCATCCGCCTTTGCGTCAGTGGAGGAGCCGGCCTGCCCTCCGACGTGCAGGCCCGTTTCGAGGAGATGAGCGGCGGAAAATTGGTGGAGGGCTACGGCCTCTCGGAGGCTTCACCGCTCGTGAGCGTGAACCCCATCTTCGGCAATCGCAAGAATGGAACCATTGGAGTGCCGGTCGCCGATACCGACGTGCGAATCGTGGACGGCGACACCGGAAACGTCCTGCCGGCCGGCGAAGTCGGCGAGCTCTCGGTCTCCGGACCGCAGGTGATGCAAGGGTACTGGAACAAACCGGAGGAGACTGCGAACGTACTTCAGGACGGTTGGCTCAAAACCGGCGACATGGCGGTGATGGACGAGGACGGGTATTTCACCATCGTCGATCGGAAGAAAGATCTGATCCTGAGCGCCGGAATGAACATCTATTCCCGGGAAGTGGAGGAGGTCCTCTATCAGCACCCCAGCGTCCAGGATGCCGCCGTGATCGGTGTTCCCAGCAAGGTCCGGGGCGAGGTCCCCAAGGCCTTCATCGTGCTCAAGGAAGGCCGCGAGTTGACCAAACGGGAGGTGATTCGCTTCTGCCACGGGAAGCTGGCTCGATTCAAGATCCCCAGGCACGTGGAATTCCGGGACGAACTCCCCAAGAGCGCAATCGGAAAAATACTGAAGCGACTTCTAAAAGATTAATCTCTAAATAACCCTAATAAATATATTTTTCATATTCAGAAATCACTTCAGATCACGCCCTCCCCTCGATCCGGGACAGGAATGAAACCGGGGTTCAGGATTCCCGCCGGATCATAAAACTGCTTCCACCGTTGCAGATCTTCCCAGGTCTCTCCGAAGTGGCTCTTCCACTGTTCGGGAGTGAATTCCACCCATCCCGAGAGGTAGCGTTTTCCTCCCACTCGCATCGAAAGATCGCTGGCCGTCTTCAGTAGCTGACGGGCCAACGGGAGCATCTGCCTGGGCACCGCAGGCAGTATCCCGAAGCCCAGGATGAATTCGCCCGGAGGATGCCTGAACAGGGGTAGGGCGTCTCCCTGGAAGCGGCAGGGCCAGATCAGAACGTGGCCGCCGGCCAGAAGCTGCGGGGGAAAGTTGGCCAGCACGCCGCTGATATAGGCCGGGGCCTGATCCCAGGGCAGAATAGTCTCCATCCAGGGATGGCACATGCCCCAGGCCCCGCTCTGCCTCCAGAGTTCGAAAACCGGCTCCAGCCGGTGCCCGAACTCCAGCACGGTGGAATCCTCCACCTGAAGCTGGCGATAGAAGCTCAGGCCGTCGAGCAGCTCTTCCTCCCGCGGCTCCTCATCGCCGAACTCGACGGTCAGGTGCATGGGGAAGAACCACTCGGCGAAGGGAACCCGAACCCCTCCCATGCGCCGCAACCCCTGAACACACGGAGAGGCCCAAGACTCGATGTAGTCGAAGCGCTGCTGGGCAATGAGACGCTTCTGGTCCGCCATAAGAGCACCCAGATCATCGTAGAGGAGATAGAAGGTCCGGGCCCTGGGAGCGGCCGGGCGGAGCCGGAGCCGGGCGCTCAGGATGACCGAGAATTGGCCGAGTCCGCACAGGGTGCAGAAAAAGAGCTCGGAGTTTTCCCGTGGAGAACAGCGCACCCGGTGACCCTCCCCCGTCACGACCTCCAGTTCCATCACCTGGTGGGCCTGCGTGCCATAGCGGTGGGAAGACACGCCGATGCCGCCCATGGAGAGCGTTCCCCCCACGGTCACGTTGAGATTGTTCGTGAGAACCGGGGGAAGGAGTCCCTTCTCGGAGGTGAAGGCCACCAAGTCTCGCCACAACACGCCGGCCTGGACTTCTATCGTCTCCCCTTCCACGGGCCCGATCCCATTCAACGGGCTCAGATCCAGGAGGATTCCGCCCTGGGAGAGCGACTGGCCGCTCTGGGAATGGGAAGCTCCCCGGGTCGAGACCGGCCAGCCCTCCCGGGTCGCCGTCGCCACGACGATGGCCACGTCCTTGACCGATTCCGGCGCCACCAGGGCTTTGGGCGTCTTCACCAGGATCCGGCCGAAATCGGTGGCCACATCCCGGCAAGACTCCTGGTCCAGGTAGATCTTCCCCCGAATCAGATGCTTGAGTTTATTGATATCCATTTGACAGACCTGGAAATAAGTCATCGCCGCCGGCCCAATCGGAACCGGCGCCTCCGGCTGCCGTGGACCGGGCAAAACCTGAGCATCCGAGTATAATCGAAGAATTATGCCATTCGATATGAGACACCAGAGCCGAACTCTACTGGACGGACCCGACCGGGCGGGAGCGCGATCCTTCTTCAAGGCCATCGGCTTTACCGACCAGGACCTGGCCAAACCCCTCGTCGGAGTCGCCCACTGCTGGATCGAAGTCACGCCCTGCAACTTCAATCACCGCAGACTGGCGGAGAAGGTCAAGGAAGGGGTCCGGGCCGCCGGCGGGACTCCCCTGGAATTCAACAGCATCTCGGTGACCGACGGGATCGCCATGGGGACCGAGGGCATGAAAGCGTCGCTGGTCAGCCGGGAGGTCATCGCCGACTCCATCGAGCTGGTCTGCCGGGGACACCTGTTCGACGGCCTCGTCGCCATAACGGGATGCGACAAGACCAGCCCGGCCGCCGCCATGGCGCTGTCGCGGCTCAACATCCCCAGTCTGATTCTCTACAGCGGTTCCATCATGCCGGGGGAATACAACGGCCGTAAGCTCACGGTTCAGGACGCCTACGAGGCTATCGGGGCCTACAATGCGGGCCGCATCGATCGGGAGGAACTCAGGGGCATCGAAAACTACGCCTGTCCCGGCGCAGGGGCGTGTGGAGGGCAGTTCACCGCCAACACCATGTCCACGGCCTTCGAGATGCTGGGCATCTCCCCCATGGGCTTCAACGGAATCCCGGCGATCGACCCCAAAAAGGAAGCGGCGGCCGTGGAGTGCGGGCGGCTGGTGATGCAGCTCCTGGAGCAGGGACTCCGGCCCCGGGACATCCTGAGCCGGCAGGCCATCCTCAATGCCATCACCGGAGCCATGGCCACGGCCGGATCCACCAACGTGGTGCTCCATCTGTTGGCCATCGCTCGGGAATCCGACATTCCTCTGGACATCGACGATTTCGACCTGATCTCCCGCAAGACTCCGGTCCTGGCCGATCTGAAGCCGGCCGGGCGCTATACCGCACCCGACATGCACCAGGCCGGCGGCATGACCTACGTCGGCCGCCTGCTGCTGGAAGCGGGGCTCATTGACGGCGGGCTTCCCACCGTCACCGGCAGAACCCTGGCCGAGGAACTGACCCGCGGTCAGGCTTCGGGGGGACAAGAGGTCATCCGGCTCGTGTCCGATCCCATCAAGAAGACCGGGGGCCTCATCATCTTGCGGGGAAACCTGGCCCCCGAAGGGTGCGTGCTGAAAATCTCCGGTGTCGATCGGGACGGTCACACCGGCCCGGCCCGGGTCTTCGACCGGGAGGAGCTGGCGTTCGCCGCCATCAAACAGGGCCAAATCAATGCAGGGGACGTCATCGTGATCCGCAACGAGGGCCCCGTGGGAGGACCAGGCATGCGAGAACTCTTGCAGGTCACCGGCGCCGTCCAGGGATCCGGCTTGGGAGACAAGGTGGCTCTCATCACGGACGGCCGTTTCTCGGGCGCCACTCGGGGTTTCGTGGTGGGGCACGTGGCTCCCGAAGCCGCCGTCGGCGGACCCTTGGCCGCATTGAAGGATGGCGACACCATCACGTTGGACATCGGGCAACGCGTGATGAACGTGGACCTGAGCGACGAGGAAATCCAACGCCGCCTCCGGAACTGGAAACCTGCCACGACTCGTTCCCGGACCGGCGTACTGGCCAAATACGCCCGCACGGTTTCCTCCCCCTCGGATGGAGCCGTTACCTTTCCGCTTGGCTGAGCCCAAGAGCAGACTTGCGCTCGTCGCGGGCCTCCCTGATCAGCCCTCGGACGCCGGGCCGTTCGATGTCCGCCACCGTCCGCATCTTTACGTGGCGCATTCTGGCGCCGGTCCCTTCCAGCAGATTCTCCGGGTCTGGCAGGCTCGTGCCCCGGTAGAAGCCGAGATTGACCCATGATCCGTAAGGCAGGACGTAAGCGTAACCGTCAAGCATCTTCCGGGGTCCGCAACCGTAGGTGGCCGCCCGGTCGCCGAGGCGCACGACCTCGCAGGCTTCCGGGTGAATCTCAATGATCACTGCTCGCAGGCGTTCGACCACCGGCTTCAGCGGTTCGTTCGCGAGCCGGACGAGATCATCGAACCGGCCCAGTCTGGTTTTGGCCATGGGATCTCTGCAGCGCGCCTAGGCTGATCTTTTCCTGCGCCTCACCACCAGGGCGATCCCGCCGAACAGGGCTCCCACCACCATGGTGTAGGCCACCCAAATGGTCAGTTGCGGAACCACGCCCGACCAGAAGAATTTGCCCATGGCGCTCATCTCCGGAAACCCGGGGGGTGCGGCGTCGTAGTGGGTTCCCCAGTTTCCGAGAACCGCCGGCAGGGTAATGAGGATCACCGGGATGCGGGCCGCGAGGGCGTAGCAGAACAGGATTCTTCCCAGAGCGCACCAGCCGCGGCAGGCGATGCTCATTCCGACGATTCCGCCGGCAACCGGACCCAACATGGCCAACGGGTAGTTTTCGCCCACGAGTAAACCGGCTCCGATCATGATGGCGACGGCGGCGGCCAGCCCGCCCGCCGCGTGCGCCAGTACCCGGCCGGCTGACGCGGGTGCGCCGCCGGATCTGGCCAGCTTCAGGGCGAACCAGACCCCGAAGATGGGCACCAGCCAAGTGATCCCCACGACGGCGGCCCCGCCCCCCGCTTCGGAATCGAATAAGACCGGAGACCAGCCGTTGAGTTCCCCGGTTAGACGCAGGATGGTCACGGCCAAGGTGATCACTGCCGGCACCAGAATCATGTCCTTGACCGAAATCGGTCCCTTGTTGCTGTCGTCCATCATGCCCTCCTCCCGTTTCTCTCCGATCGGCTTCATCATGAACAGTATGGATGACCGGCGGCGAAAATCTACCCCTGACCCCATCCTACCGAGGTTTGACTCGTTCCCAGTTTCCGCCTAGTCTCCAATCGTCCATGGATTACAGTTTCCCCCGGAACTCCAACAGCAGCACCAGACCCTTTCGGCAGGAGAAACATCGAGCATGAGACCTGCAACCCAACCGTCGAATATCGCGCCGTGTCCCGCCAACCTCGGGTACCGCCGCATGGCACTGTACCCACTCTTGGCCCTGACGATGCAGGTCTCGGAGGCAGGAGACTGGACGCGGTTTCGGGGACCCAACGGGTCCGGCGTCTCCACCTCCCGGGATCTTCCGGTCCAATTCGGACCCCAGGAAAACGTCCGCTGGAAAACTTCCCTTCCTCCAGGACACTCCTCTCCCGTCTTCTCCCGAGAAAGTATTTTTGTCACCGGCTTCCAGGAGAACAGCCTCTCCACAACCGCCTTGGACCGCATGACGGGAAAGATCCGGTGGACCCGGGACGTCGCCAGAAACAGGAAGGGTAATCTCCACCGGGACAATTCCCCCGCCTCTCCCAGTGCCGTGACCGACGGGAGCAACGTATTCGTTTTTTTCCAAGACCTGGGGCTCCTAGCTTACGATGCTCGCGGCAACGAACTCTGGCGGGTCCCGCTGGATCCCGTCAACACTCCCTTCGGGATTGGGGCTTCCCCCGTTCTAGCGGGCAATCATGTGGTTCAGGTCTGTGACGGTGAGTCCGGATCGTACATGGTGGCCGTGGACAAGAACACGGGACACGTGGCCTGGCGAGACGAGCGTCCTCTGGTCAGACGGGGTTTCTCCACGCCGGTCCTTTTTCGCCCCGAAGGAGAAGAGCTCCAGGTTCTGGTTCCGGGATCTTTCCAACTCGTCGCCTACTCGGCGTCCGCAGGCGAGAGAATCTGGTGGAGCCGCGGGCTGACTTGGCAGATGAAACCCACGCCGGTCTTGGACCAGGACTACGCCTACGTCCTGGGTTGGGCGGGCGCCGCCGACCCGGGCAACCAGGAGGACGTGGTCCCCTTTGAAGAAGCCCTGGAAGAACACGACATCAATGGTGACGGAATACTTTCCAAGGAAGAAGCCGAGGGTGCGATTGCGGCCGACTACTACAGATCTTGGAACAATTTGGATCTTGATCTGGACGGCAACCTGGGAGCGCGGGACTGGGAGCTGTATCGTCTGCGCCGCGCTTCGGTCAACTCCATCCAGCGGATTCGCCTGGGAGGCAAGGGCGACATGACCAAGGCGGCCCGCGGGTGGCAGTACCACAAGAGTCTGCCCAACGTGCCCTCTCCTCTCCTGTACGAGGGTGTCATCTACCTGGTCAAGGATGGAGGGATCATCACCACTCTCGATCCGGACACCGGTGCCGTCCTGAAGCAGACCAGGCTGACGAAGGCCATGAGCCGGTATTTCGCGTCTCCGGTCGGGGGCGACGGTAAGGTCTATCTGCTCGGTGAGAACGGCGACGCCTCGGTCCTGAAGGCCGGACCGGAATGGGAGGTGCTGGCTGTGAACCGAATGGGTGAGGATTGCTACGCCACGCCGGCGCTGGTGGACGGAAAAATCTACCTGCGGACCCTCAGCGCGCTCTACTGCTTCGACTGAATAATCCACGCCTTTCGCGCGATTCAAGCGGCTGCTCAGACGGATAGAGCGATGAAACCAAGAACAGGCGTTTTGCGGCGACGCCTTGCAGCGAGGGGCTACGCGAGTGTAATCTTCGCATCTGCATGCCAAAGAATCCGGATAGTCGAAACAGATGGCATGCACGCCGGCGCTGAAAGCCCTGGATAGCGTCGAGACCGGTGCGGCGCCCTGCCGATCAGGCGTGGGAAACTCTTGATTTTGGACCTCTGACCAGGTTGCGAGGACTGGTTTTTTTCATGCCTTCTTTATCAACGCTTCATATTCTTTTTGTATCCTCCGCAACCGTGAATGGAGCGGAGACTCCGTGAAGCGAACCGGACTGCTCATTTTCAGCACGCTGCTGCTGCACGCGGGAGTCGTTTCCCTGACAGCCGAGACCTCATCCGGCACTCAGGGAAAGAGCCACCAGAAGCAGCAGAATGAGTCCGAAAAGAAGGCATCTACAGACCGAACTCGGGACGACAACTCGCTGCGGGCCTATTGGAAGGATGGAGTCCGGATCGAGACACCCGACAAGCGTGTGAGTCTCAAGATCGGCGGACGTATCCAGGCCGACTGGATGTGGATCAGCGAGGACCAATCCGTGAGGGACGCCATTGGAGATCAGACCAGCGGCAGTGAATTCCGCAGGACGCGTCTTTACATGTCGGGCGACCTATTCGAAAACCTGAGCTTCAAGAGCCAGTTCGACTTCGCCGGGGGTTCGACGGCGCTGAAGGATGTATTTGTCGCCGTCAAGGGAATCCCAGGATTCGGGAACGTCAAGGTGGGTCACTACAAGGAACCTTTCAGCTTGGAGGAGCTCACCAGCAGCAACTACATGACGTTCGTCGAGCGTTCCCTCCCCAACGCCTTCTCCTCCTCCAGAAACACGGGAATGACCGTCTACAACACGCAGTTGGGTCAGCGATTGACCTGGGCCGCCGGCGTTTTCCGGGATACGGACAACGGTGGGACCAGCCTGAACGACGGCGTCGGCGGCACCTTTCGCCTGACGGGTGTGCCGGCCCTCAGCAAGCAGAAGGACAGACTGGTTCACATGGGTGTGAGCTACAGCGTGAGAAGACCCAGCAATAACGTCCTGCGGTGGCGCCAGCGCCCGGAACTGCATCTCACCGACCGTTACCTGGACACGGCCTCCTTTTCTGCCGATCGGGTTCAGATATTGGCGTTGGAGGGAGCCGTCGTGAGCGGACCCTTTTCGGTTCAATCCGAATACGTGTACTCGGCGGCCCGTTCCCAAATCGCCGGAGACCCCGTTTTCGGCGGATTCTACGTCTATGCCAGCGTCTTCCTGACCGGAGAGCAACGAAATTACAAGGCCTCCGCGGCTTCCTTCGACCGTGTGCGGCCCCGGAAAAACTTTGCGCCGGGTGAGGGGTCGGGAGCCTGGGAGATGGCGCTCCGGTATTCCACTCTGGACCTGACGGACAGAGCCATCCAGGGAGGCCGCCTCACCAACCTGACGGCGGCCGTGAACTGGTATCTGAATCCGGTCGCCCGGATCATGTTCAACTATGTCTTCGGCGACTTGTACGAAGTCGGCGGTACCCACGCCGTCGTCACTCGGCTTCAACTGAACTTCTAATGTTTGCAACCAAATGAGGAACCAGGATCGATGACGAAAATGGTGCGCTGTTTGTGTCTTTTGGGACTCCTCTTGTCTTCTTGCGGCGGTGGCGACGATTCGGGAGGCATGCGCGGTCGAGTCAAGGTCGATGGGTCGAGCACCGTCTTCCCCATCACCGAGGCCGTCGCAGAAGAGTTTCTGAAGGTCCACCCCAGGGTCCAGGTCACGGTGGGCATCTCCGGGACTGGTGGAGGATTCAAGAAATTCTGCTCCGGCGAGATCGATATCAACGATGCCTCGCGCCCCATCAAGCCCATCGAACAGGAGGCCGCCAAGGCAAACTCAGTCCAGTTCGTCGAGCTACCCGTGGCCTTCGATGGAATCTCCGTAGTCGCCCATCCCGACAACGATTTCCTCGACTATCTGACCGTCGAGGAGTTGAGGAAGATCTGGCAGCCAGGGAGCATGGTGAACAAGTGGAGCGACATCCGTTCCGAGTGGCCCGACAGGAATATTGCGTTGTATGGACCCGGAACCGATTCGGGGACCTTCGACTATTTCACCGAGGCGGTCAACGGAAAATCCCAGGTGTGCCGTCCCGATTTCACCGCCAGCGAAGATGACAACGTCCTGGTTCAAGGCATCGCGGGCGACCCGGACGCTCTCGGCTTTTTCGGATTCGCCTACTACGCGGAGAATTCCTCGCGCTTGAAACTGATCCCCATCGACGGGGGGGACGGCCCGGTCTATCCGTCTAACGAAACCATCAACAAGAACACGTACAAGCCTCTCTCCCGGCCTATTTTCATCTACGTCAACGACCAGGCCCGACGCGAGGCGGTGGTGGCATTCGTGGAATTCTATCTCCGCGAAGCTCCCAATCTGGTGCAGGAGGTGGGTTACGTGGCGCTTCCTGCAGATGTTTACGAATTGGCTTTGAGCCGCTTCACCAACGGCATTACGGGGACAGTCTACGACGGCGGGCACAAAGCAGGAGCCTCGCTGCTGGATCTGTTCCAGGTGGGCGGCTAGCAGTTAGCGGCTGGATGGCAGGACTGAAGTTTCCGCGCACGATTCACCTCAGACATGACACGCCAACAATTCCGAAAGAAAGGAAACGTTCGCGAGAAGCTCATCGGCTGGCTCCTCTTGGGGTGCGCCTGCGTCTCTGTGGCCACGACGGTGGCCATCATCCTGATTCTGCTGAAGGAATCGGCCCTCTTCTTCCGCGAAGTCTCTATCCTGGACTTCCTGTTCGGAACCCGCTGGACGCCGCTGCTGGAACCCCGGTCCTTCGGCGTCCTGCCCTTGGTCTCGGGAACCCTGCTTGTCGTCCTGGGTTCCGCCCTGGTCGCTCTCCCCGTGGGCCTGGCCACGGGCATCTATCTGTCTGAGTACGCCTCGGACCGCGTCCGAGACGTGGTCAAACCGGTTTTGGAAATCCTCGCCGGCATCCCCACGGTGGTGTACGGCTATTTTGCCCTGACTTTCGTCACGCCGATTCTGCAGACGTTCTTCGACCAGGTCCGGATCTTCAACGCGGCCAGCGCCTCCATCGTCGTGGGAATCATGGTGTTGCCAATGGTGGCGTCGCTCTGCGACGATGCCTTCCGGGCGGTGCCCAAGTCGCTCCGTCACGGCGCTTACGCCTTGGGCGCCACTCCGTTGGAAGTCACGGTGGGCGTGACCCTTCCGTCCGCGACTTCGGGTGTCGTGGCGTCGTTTGTTCTGGCGATTTCCAGAGCCATCGGCGAAACCATGGCAGTCACTCTGGCGGCGGGAGCGACCCCGAAGATGACACTCAATCCGGCGGAGAGCATCCAGACCATGACGGCCTATATCGTCCAGGTCAGTCTCGGCGACACACCGGCCGGCACCATCGAGTACCAGACCATCTTTGCCGTCGCAGCGCTGCTGTTCGCCATCACTTTGGTAATGAACGTGATCGCCAACCGGGTGCTGCGCCGGTTCCGGGAGGTATACGAGTGAAGAGTCTTGCCGGCCGCCGGCGTCTGGCTTCCGGCTTCCGCTACGCCTGCGCCCTCGTGACCTGGGGGGGCGTCCTTCTCCTGGGCCTGTTGCTGTATCACGTCAGCCGCCAGGGAGTCGCTTGGCTTGATCTGCAGTTCCTGCAATCGTTCCCCTCCCGCTTCCCCGATCGAGCCGGCATCAAGTCGGCTCTCTGGGGCACCTGCTGGGTCATCAGCTTCACCGCCGCCTTTTCCGTTCCGCTGGGGGTGGCTTCGGCCATCTACCTGGAGGAGTATGCGAGAAAAGGGAGACTGGCCCGATGGATCGAAATCAACCTGTCCAATCTCTCAGGGGTCCCCTCCATTGTCTTCGGTATCCTGGGACTCGTCATCTTCGTCCGGGCCATGGCCCTCGAGAGGAGTGTGCTCGCGGGAAGCCTGACCTTGGCGCTGCTGATTCTGCCGGTGATCGTCATCGCCTCCCGAGAAGCAATCCGGGCCGTGCCCCAATCTATCCGGCACGCGTCCTACGCCTTGGGAGCGACCCGTTGGCAGACGGTTCGGCATCATGTGCTGCCTTCCGCCTTTCCCGGCATCTTGACCGGTGTCATTCTGGCCGTCTCCCGCGCCATCGGTGAGACGGCTCCGCTGATCATGATCGGAGCTCTCACCTACGTGGCCTTCGTGCCGGAGAATCCTTTGTCTCCCTTTACGACTCTTCCCATCCAGATCTTCAACTGGTCCTCAAGGCCCCAGCAGGAATTCCACTATGTGGCTGCCGCCGGCATCATCGTGCTACTGGTGGTCTTGCTTTTGATGAACGCGACTGCCATCTATATCCGTCACAGACTGGGGAAAAAATTGGGACGATAAGTCCTGCCTCGCTTGTTGGCCATGAAACAACCGATTCTGCAAACCATCGATCTCAGCATTTCGTACGGAGGCATTCCGGCCATCCGGAACGTCTCGCTTTCCATCGAGGAACGTGGGGTCACCGCCATCATCGGCCCCTCCGGTTGCGGCAAGAGCACATTGCTCAGGGCCTTCAACCGTATGAACGACTTGATCGAGGGAGCCAGCCATGAAGGCAGGGTGCTCTACCGGGGCGTGGACGTCAACGCTCCGGACGTGGATCCGGCCGACGTTCGGAGGCGGGCCGGAATGGTCTTTCAGAAGCCCAATCCCTTTCCCAAGTCCATCTACAAGAACGTGGCCTGGGGGCCTTCCATCAATGGCTATCCCGGAAACCTGGACGAGAGAGTCGAACGGTCGCTGAGGCAGGCGGCTCTCTGGGAAGAGGTGCGGGACCGGATGGACGAGTCGGCCATCAACCTCTCGGGAGGACAGCAGCAGCGGCTCTGCATCGCTCGCGCCCTGGCCATGGAGCCCGAGATCATTTTGATGGACGAACCCTGCTCTGCCCTGGATCCGGTCTCGACCGCCCGTATCGAGGACCTGATGTTCGAACTCAAGGAGCGCTACAGCATCGTGATCGTGACTCACAACATGCAGCAGGCTTCACGCGTCTCGCAACACACCGCCTTTTTGGAGAACGGTAAGCTGGTTGAGTTCGGTGAAACCCAGACCATCTTCACGCGTCCCCAGGAGAGGCGAACCGAAGAGTACGTGACGGGACGTTTCGGTTAGATCGTGGGACTATAGTGCGACGGAGATGAATTTGCTCGGATCCGGCCTGGGAGACTTGCCATGACCAAGCACATGGTACGCGATTTCGAAAACCTGAAGCGGGAACTCCTCGGTTTGGGAGGCATCGTCGAGGAGGCCATCAACAACGCCATCCTGGCGTTGCTGGACCGCCGGCACGACCTGGCGGAAGCGGTGATTTTTGGAGACCGCCAGATCGATCTCAAGGAGGTGGATCTGGAGGAGGACTGCCTCAAGGCCCTGGCGCTCTACCAGCCCGTCGCCGGTGACCTTCGATTCATCATCACGGTTCTGAAAGTCAACAACGATCTGGAGCGCATGGGCGATCTGGCCGTCAATATCGCCGAACGAGCCTCCTATCTCTCCGTTCACCCGGCGCTAAAGGTTTCGCTGGACTTCGCGCGCATGGTGACCGGCGTCCGCCGGATGGTACGAGACAGCCTGGACGCCCTCATCAAGATGGACACCGACCTGGCCCGGACGGTCCTCACCATGGATGACGAAATCGATGTTATCAACCGGGATATGTTCATCTCGCTGCAAGAGCTGATGAAACAGGACTCCGACACGGTGGAGCGATCGGTCCACCTGCTGTCCACCTCCCGGAACCTGGAGCGGATTGCCGACCTTTGCACCAACATTGCCGAAGACGTGGTCTTCATGGTGGACGGCGATCTGATCCGCCATCGAAACAAGGACTACCGGAAGCCCCTTTCCGCAGATCAGAACTGATCGGCGGCGCTGCTCCCGCCCATCGCAAAGTAGGGGCGGCCCTTGTGGCCGCCCGCTTCGGCCCAACGGTCGTAGGACTCCCCTCATGGTCGCCCGCCCCCCGTCGCCAACCCCCGCGCGAAATAGGGCACCCACAAGGGGTGACCCTACGTTTGTTTCAACGACTTTCCCCCGGGCCTGCGTCTGACGACCAGGAACAGGCATTTCCGCCGAGCAAGCGTAATATGGAGAGGGACCAGGAATTCCAAGATGCCTATCCGCGGCTTCATTCTCCAATCCACGTATCGGATCGAAGCCCGGCGTCCCGTCGTGCATCTTTTCGGACGGCTGGAAAACGGAGAACCGTTTCTGGTGCGCGACGATCGGGAGATCCCCCACTTCTACATCGCTTCGCGGCACCGGAGCCGAGCACGGCAACTGGACGCACAGACCCCGCTCCCATCCCGCTTTCGCGCCATGGATGGGACCCCTCTGGTGCGAGTCAATCTCCGAGTCCCATCCCACACTCCCGCCCTGCGCGATCGCCTCGTTGAGCATCACATCCCCTGCCATGAAGCCGACATCCCCTTTGCCACGCGATTCCTGATCAATCGCGGTATCCGCGGATCACTCAAGATCGACGGGGAGGGACGCCGCGTCTCCGGACTGGGATGGGTCTACCGGAACCCCGACCTGGCTCCGGCAACCTGGACACCCCAGCTCTCGACCCTATCCTTGGATATCGAGACCGACCCCGGCGGAAGGACCGTGTTCTCGGTGGCCCTGCACGGCTGCGGGACGTCGGAGGTCCTGCTGCTGGACCCCGACGGAGACGAATCGGCGGGAGGCGCCGTCTGCTTCCGGCGGAAGGGAGATTTCCTTCGGGCGTTCTGCCGGAGAGTTCGGGAACTGGATCCGGATGTCCTCACCGGCTGGAACGTGGTGGACTTCGACCTTCGGGTCCTGGACCGCCTGAGCCGGAGCTGCGGAGTCCCGCTCCGACTGGGACGCGGCCGGGAGCCCATGAGGCTGCGTCCCTCACGCTCCCCGTGGGCCAACCGGGAGGCCCGGATTCCGGGGCGTGTCGTGGCCGACGGGATCCACCTGCTCCGGGGATCCTTCGTCCGGCTCGAGCGTTACTCCTTGGACTTCGCCGCCCGGCAGGTGTTGGGAGAGGGGAAGACGCTCCATGGGACCGACCGGCCGGCCGAGATCTTGGAGAGTTTTCGCAATGATCGCGAACGATTTGTACTCTACAACCGGACCGACGCCAGGCTGGCCCTGGAAATCCTGGAAAAACTGAAGCTCGTGGAACTGGCCGTGGCGCGAAGCCGGTTGACCGGTCTCCCCATCGATCGGGTGAGCGGGTCCATCGCGGCCTTCGACTTCCTCTACCTGACGGAGCTGCACAAGCGACGCATCGCCGCCCCCAGCGTCGGAGCCGCAGCCAGCGCAGCTCCCAGTCCGGGGGGCCACGTGCTGGAGCCCGAGCCGGGCCTCTACGAACAGGTTCTGGTCTTCGATTTCAAGAGCCTCTACCCCAGCCTGATCCGCACTTTTCAGATCGATCCGCTGGGCTACGTCTCCCGGCCCGAGGCAGACCAAGACCTGATCGTCGCCCCGAACGGGGCCGCCTTCCGGAGAAAACCGGGCCTTCTGACCGAGTTGCTGAACCATCTCTTCCCCCGCCGCGAAGCTGCCAAGGCCGCGGGCGACGAAGTCGCCAGCCATGCCATCAAGATCCTCATGAACTCCTTCTACGGAGTCCTGGGCACGCCTGCCTGCCGCTTCTACCGCCCCCAACTGGCCGCGGCCATCACCACCTTCGGACGCGAGATCCTGCTCTGGTCCAGGGACCGCTTCCGGCGCTACGGCTATCGGGTTCTCTACGGAGACACCGACAGCCTCTTCGTACTCTCCGGCGAGCAGACCACCTCCGCAGCTCAGGCCAAGGGCGAAGAGTTGGCGCGCTGTCTCAACCGGGATCTGGAGCGGCACATCATGAACAAATGGAGGGTGAAAAGCCTCCTGGAGCTGGAATTGGAGCGACTCTACCGGAAATTCTTTATCCCGGCGACCCGCCGGGGTGGTCGGGGCGCCCGCAAGCGGTACGTGGGCTTCGTCGGGGACGGGCCCGATTCCGAGGTGGTCTTTACCGGCATGGAGGTGGTCCGGAGCGATTGGACCGAACTGGCCAGGAGGGTCCAGAAGGAACTGTACCGGAGGCTGTTCACGGAAACCGACGTCGTTCCCTACCTGCGCGATACCGTGGCTCGCCTCCGGGCGGGGCGCTTGGACCACCTTCTCGTCTACAGCAAAAAGCTGGGGAAACCGCTGAAGGAGTACCGGAGCACGACTCCCCCTCACGTCGCAGCGGCCCGCAAGATGGCCGGCAAGCCCGGACGCCGGATCTCATATCTCATGACTCTGGCCGGTCCGGAACCGGCGGGCGAGACGACCGCCGACATCGACCGTGAACACTATGTCCGGAAACAGGTGCGTTCGGTGGCCCAGCCAGTCCTGGATCAATTGGGGCTGAAGTTCAAGAAGGTCATTGGTGATGATCGTCAACTGGAGCTTTTTTGAACGAATCCTCCGCACTCTCGGGGGTGGGCTTGGCCGTAGCGGGCTCGATGAACTGGGCAATGATCAGAATGATCACCGCCACCACGGATCCGATCTGGAAGATGAGAGCATACCCAAAACGATCCCACAAGAATCCGCCGACGAGAGGCAGGGTCACCGCCGCCACGTGGTTCAGAGTCACCCCTAGTGAGATGGTCGGACGCAGGTCGGCGGTGCGGGCGATCCTGTTGAGATAGGTGCTCAAGGACACGGACGCCAGAAACAGGAGACGGTCCACACAATAGAGGGCATAGAGCACCCACTTGTTCT
Source organism: Acidobacteriota bacterium (assembly GCA_965231825.1). Taxonomy (GTDB): domain Bacteria; phylum Acidobacteriota; class UBA6911; order RPQK01; family JAJDTT01; genus JAJDTT01. The sequence goes on from OZ246889.1 coordinate 4,110,623, forward strand.
GAACGAAAGAGTAACCCCAGAAGACAAGGATCAACACCGAGTAGGCGGCGCTGAGAATCTTGCGCTCTCCCAACCGGTCGATCAGGCGCCCGACCACGGGCGCCGCCACGACCGCCAGCAGGGTGCTGACGAACATGAGGACGATGATGTGCTCCGTGGTCGCGCCGTGGACGAAGACCATGGAGAAGACGGAGAAAATGACGAAGATCTGGCGCCGGCACCCTTGGAAAAAGGTGAGGAGATAGTAGGTGAAGTACTCACGGCGGAAGACGAACCGGTCCTCGGCTGTGACGGCCGCAGGGACACGGACGGGAAAGATCGCGAATCCTCCCAGGATCACTGCCAGGCCGGCCGCCAGGAAGATCCAGCGGAAACCCACGAATCCGATGAACCCGAATGTCAGGGCCATGGCCACCAGAAAGCCCGACTCGTCGATGCTTCGGAGTTGCCCCAGGCGCCTCCCCTTATGGGCGTCCGACAGGGTCAGGGCCAAGGTCTCCCGCTGCGGAAGCCAGCCGTGGAACCCCACGCTCCAAACCAGAGAGGCCAGGATCAGGCTGGCGACGGAGTGGACGCCGAAGTAGGCGCCGACGCCAATGCCCGTCAAGATGAGCAGAAACCCCGCCAAACGAGCCGCCGGGAACCGGATGGAGATGGCAATCAACCCCACCGTCAGGAACCCGGGAATTTCCCGGATCGACTCCAATACGCCGAATTGACGGGGCTGGATCCCGATCTCTTCGACGATGAAGTTGTTGAAGGTGGTCATGTAGACCGCGAACCCGGCGCTCAAGAGTCCGGAGGCCAGAGCCAGCAGTTTGAAGTCCCGGCTCCAGCCTTTCAGGTCAGACGTGAATTTTTGCTGATTTTCCGCCACGGGTTGATCGGTCGCACCCCTATACGCGCTGAACCGGGGAGTGTCAATTGAATCGCCGAAAATCCCCAACCGTTTCGGCGGCGGATCGCGGACTCTCCGCCGGATCTGTAAGTGCTATAGTGGATCCCATGCCAAACGCCCGGCGTGAATTCCTGAAAGGCCTGACCGCGACCATGAATCCGGTTCGAGACCCCTTCGGAGAGATACTGGAAGCGGCCCGATCCGAGGGTTCGAAAGCAGCCTTCGAGTCCCTGATCTCGAACCTCAAGGCGGAGAAGAAATATCCGCTTCTGTTCGAGGCCAGGCTCATGCAGAAACGCCACCAACTGCGTCTTCCGTTGATTCTGACCGAACCGGCTTCGGGACTCGATCCCGAGATCCAGGGGGAATACGAGCAAGCCACCATCGCCGCCGCCCGAGAGGTAGGAGAACACTTCCTGGCCGACGGAGACATCATCGCTTCGTGGCCCTACTTCCGTGCCATCGGCGAGAACGGCCCCATTGCAGGGGCGATCAAGGCCATCCCCTCCGATGAAGCAGAGGACGCGGTCATCGAGATTGCCTTCTACGAAGGAGCGAATCCCAGCAAGGGATTCGAGATGATTCTGGCCCGATACGGAATCTGCCGAGCCATCACCTCATTCTCCCAATTCCCGAGTGCGGACGGACAGGAGGAGTCGGGACGGCTATTGGTGCGGACGCTCCACTCGGAGCTGTTGGCCAACCTGAAGAGCAGCGTTCGGCGCCGGGAGGGGACGGCTCCGGCCACCGGAAGCATCAGCGAGCTGATTGCCGGCCGGGACTGGCTCTTCGAGGGCAACACCTACTACATCGATACGTCCCACGTCAGTTCCGTGGTCCAACTGAGTCCCCGGTTGGAAGATCGGCATTCTCTGAATCTGGCTCTGGAACTCACCGACTACGGCCGATGCCTGTCGGAGATGTTCCAGTACCCCGGCGAGCCTCCCTTCGAAAACCTCTACACGGACCACTCCTTCTACCTGAAGGCACTTCTGGGCCGGGAGATCTCAGAGGGCGTGGAGCATTTCCGGAAGAAGCTGGGCGGATCCGACTCGGATCCGGATGGGACCGCCGCCGCCCAGGCTTTGGTGCGTCTCTTGGAGAGGATCGAACGCTACGACGAGGCCATCGAGGTCGCGGTGGAATATCTGAAGGACTTTCCGGCCCACGAACTCAAGTGCTCGTCGGTCCCGCAACTCTGCCAGATTTCGGGAGACTACGACCGACTCCGCAAAGTGTCCCGGGACCAAGAGGACCTGCTGAGTTTCACCGCATCGGTGCTCTACGACTCCAATAGCTGAGTCGGGTCCCGGCGCCCGCGGGAAACGCCGCCACGGGACGCCGAGCACTCGTCGACGCCAGTCGTCAACTGGCTGCGACGACTTTGTTCTTCAGCACTCCGACCCCGTCGATTTCCACGGTGACCTCGTCTCCGGGCTGCATGCCCTTGGTGGTCCCCGGGGTCCCGGTGAAGATCAGATCTCCCGGTTCCAGCGTCACGTACTTGCTGATGAAGCTGACCGACTCGGCGATGCCATGGATCATGTCGGAGATCTTGGCTTCCTGGCGAACCTCCCCGTTGACCTTGAGCACCATGTTCAGGTTGCTGTAGTCGACCCCCGAGAGGATGTAGGGTCCGGTGGGGCTGAACGTATCGGCGGCCTTGGCGCGCCACCATTGAACGTCGTTTCTCTGCCAGGTCCGGGCGCTGATGTCGTTGCCGCAGGTGATTCCCAGGACATAGTCCAGAGCCGCCTCCACCGACACGTTCCGGGCTCGCTTGCCGATGACGATGACCACCTCGGCCTCGTAATGCACAGGATCCGTGTCGGGCGGCTGGACGACATCTCCTCCTTGGGCCAGCAACGAGGAGGGAAGCTTGATGAAGGGCTCCGGATAGGGATTCGGCTCCGAATCCCCGATGTGGGACTTGTAGTTCCCGGCCAGGGCCAGAACCTTGGAGGGGTTCTTGCTGGGGACCAGAATGGTGACGTCCGATAGCGCGTGGATGGTTTCGGTCTTTTCCCATTCGCCGAACAGGTCCCCGCTCAGTTGCCGGACCTGATCCCCCTCCAGGATACCGTAGGCTTCCTGGCCGTCCACGCTGAACCGCAGATACCGGGTCCCTTGATCCTTGTGGCTTGAAGCCTGACAGGCCTGGGTGAGTCCCAGCCCCACCATCAACAGGAATATGCTCGTCCGTCGCAACATCATTCAGATCCTCCAAAACGTTGATGACTCTTCGGGAAGGGCGCCAGCATATAGCGGCCTTTCCGGCCCTGTCAACGGGCAGCCGGCCACGTTCGGGAGCCGTCTCACACCTGTGTGTTGGCGTAGGGGCGACCCCTGTGTGTTTGGTGCCAAGGCATCCTATACAGGGTGTGTCAGGACATCCTTTACAGGTTAGTCCTGATCCACCCGCCAGACCAGAGCTCTGGTCTGGCGGGTGCGCAAGTCAATTTCCCGTATGTACATGTGTCGATAGCGCACTAAGAGCTCAAGTAGGGGACAGTCTGTTTTCCCAAGTAGGGGACAGTCTGTTTTCCAGCTGTTTTCCTGAGTTTCCTTCACCTTTCTCAGTTCTGGATCGTTGTTGTTATCAGAGGCGGGAACCGACTCCCCGCCGAGTCCGAGTCCGGTGAACCAAGGATCGTGGCCATGCCCCGAACCGCACGACACAAGAGCACAGAAGCCGCCTTCTATCACCTCACCAATCGAGTCGCCGGCGAAAGCGATTGGTTCCCCTTTGAGAACCGCCAAGCCGGTCGCAAACTCCTGGACATGATGTTGTTCTATGTCAATGGCTACCGATGTCGTTTGGCCGCCTTCCAGATCATGGGCAATCACTTCCACTTCGTCGTCCATTTTGAGAAACCCCGCGCCTTGTCCCGCGACGAGTTGATGGACAGCGCCCACAAACTTTATGGACAACAGGCAGAAAAGAAAACCGCCGATTGGACCGTCGTCCAGTGGGAGGCGTTCAACCAGCGTCTCTTTGACGTGTCGAAACTAATGCAGAACGTGGACGGGCAGTATGCCCTGTGGTTCAACCGCACGTTTGGACGGCGAGGCCATTTTTGGGGTGATCGTTTCAAGAACTCGGAACTCTTGGACAGCGAAGCCGTCCAGGACGCCATCCTCTACGTGGAACTCAATGCCGTCCGGGCCGGCCTGGTCAAAAGGCCCGAGCAGTGGAAATTGGGCTCAGCCCGCTGGAGACTGCTCGACAAAGATCAAGACCTGATCCCACTGGAGGAACTGTTCCCCTCGGATCCCGAAACCGACGTGTACCGCAGTTACCGGGCTCGCTTGTACTATCGAGGGGCCGTCCCCACCCGGGAAAACCAGGCCGCGATCCCGCGGTGGATCCTCCATCAGGAGCAGCAACGTGGATTTACCCGTGCCGGAGCCTTTCGCCGGCGATTGCGATTTCTGACGGACGGATTAGCTGTCGGGCCGGCAGAGAAGGTGGCGCAGCTATTGGAAACGTATCGGCAGCAAGGTCGATACCGGCGTCGCCGACACCCCATCCCCCAACTGGGCGGAGTACTGTTTTCCCTGCGGGAGCAGCGCTCGCACGCCTTCGACTCGTAGACTCGCCTGATCGCCGACCGTCGATTCTGCCACCGTGGCACCGGACGACCCAGATCACGGAAACTCCCCCATAGACTCTGAACTTCCCCCACGTTCCTGACATTTCAGGAGAACAAGCGGAAGCAGGTTTGAACTAGAATCCCGACGAGACGGTCCAATCACGGCTGCACGGCCATAAAAGTGGAAATCGTGGAAATCGGGACTGTCCCCATTTCCTCCCCCGTCGAAATCGAGACTGTCCCCATTTCCCGCTTCCCCATTTCCCGCTTTCCGAGATTCTCAGGCACGCCGGCCCACGAGGTGAATCAGGATGAGAATAGCCGTTGCGCCCGCGGCCATCCCGACCCAGAGGTCGGCTCCCCAGGCTCCCACCAGGGCGTAGCCGGCAAGGGCGGCCACGACCGCTCCGAAAAGAGCGTAGGGGATCTGGGTGCGCACGTGCTCCAAATGTTCGCAACCGCTACAGATGGAAGAGAGGACGGTGGTGTCGGAGATGGGACTGCAGTGGTCGCCGAAGATGGCGCCGTCCAGGACGGCCGCCATGGCCAGGATCATCACCGCCTCGCCGCCCGATTCGTACCCCAACTGGGCAGCGGTGGGAATGATGATGGCCATGGTCCCGTAGCTGGTCCCGGTGGCGAAGGCCACCAATCCGGAGGTGACGAACACCGCCAGGGGAACCCACTCGACGCTCACGCCCTGCCGCAGCACGGCGACGGCATAGTGAGCCGTCCCCAAGTCCCGGCATCCGGCCGATAAGGCCCAGGCGCAGACGATCACCACAAGGGCTCCCGAGATATGCCGAACACCCCCCGACCAAGCCAGAAGGCCCTCCCGCACCGTCATCACGCCCTGCAGGGCCGGGAGCAGGATCGCCAGAGCGGCTCCGGTGACGCCCGCGTAGAGCATGGCGAAAGTGAGCGCCTCGCCGTCCTGGGCCGCGGCGGCCCGGATGAACACATCTTTCCATCCCGACAGGGAGGCCAGGTCGGTCCCTGGATCGCGGCTTCCCCAATAGTAGATCTGGATCATGATCAGGAACAGCACCGTACCGATGGGCACCACGGCGTTGTACCAGCGCGGCCGGACCGCCGACGCACCCTCCGAACCCTGAAGATCCGAGGGCTCGGCGGCGCGGCGCGCCTTCCTCTCCACCTTCAGCATGGGGCCAAAATCGCGGCCGGTAGCCGCCACCACGATCACCAGGAAGAGGGCGAAGACACAATAGAAACGGTAGCCCATCGCCGAGAGGAAGAGCCCGTATCCGCTGGCGTCCAATCCCAGATCCCGCGCCGCACCCTGGAGATAGGAGACCTCGGTCCCGATCCAGGTCGAAATCAGTGCGAGACCGGCGATGGGAGCTGCGGTGGAGTCGATCAGGTAGGCCAGCTTGGCACGGGACAGCTTGAGTCGATCGAACAGCGGCCGGACCGTGGGCCCGACGATCGCCGTGTTCGCGTAGTCGTCGAAGAAAATCGAGAACCCCATGCCGACGGTAGCCACCGATACCCCGCGGCGACCCCGCGCCAGCCGCAGGATGAGGTCGATCATTCCATGGAGTCCCCCGCTGGCCGTGGTGACGCTGACCAGACCCAGCAGCGACGCCGTGAAACCCAATATGGAGAGATGGAAGGAGTCCAACACCGAATCCCAGAAGTAGTTCACGACGAGCGACTCGGCCATGCCGGCCGGTGAAGGCCAGGCGTGAATCACCGCGGCGCTGGCGATGCCGAAGACCAGCGAAGGGACCAGCCAGCGAGTGATCAGAACCGAAACGATGGCCACCAACGGCGGCAGTAGCGCCAGCCACGTCACGTCCAACTGCCGGGACGACAAGTAGTCCCGGTCCACGGGCAGAAACGACAGGAACAGGACGATGACCAACGCGGCGGGAGCAACGATCAGAAACCTTTTCTTCATGTCGTTCATGAGTCTCGGAGATCTCCCTGCCCCGAGTAAAGATTACTCCCGGACCATGACGCCGGGGATTTGTGCCCCCGTGCTGAGGCTGCATGCGGATCACTTGGATACGGCGGTGGACCGAACCGGCTGGTAGAATCGCCAACTAAATGGAGGGCATCAGCGGCGAGTTGACGTCAAAACAGAAGAGAAACCGGCTGGCCCTCTACGGGCAGGTCCGCAGGCGAGCGACCCGATGGCTGCTGGACCAGACAAATCCCGACGGGTCCATCGGCGACGTGAGCGAGGGATATTTCTACTACCGCGGTCCCTGGACCTTCTCCCTGGTGGGAGAGACCGAGGCGGCGAGCCAGCTGTGCGGTTGGATAAGAAAACACTTGCTCCAACCGGACGGCCGCATCGGCGGACCCTGCCGGAAGATCAACGACGCCTGGGCCTACCGGGACTCGGCTCTGATCGTGGGCGCTCAGATGGCGGGCCAGTACGACCTCTCCCATGGCCTCATGCCGGCACTCCTGCGTTGGCAGGACCCGGTTTCAGGCGCCTTCGCCAACGACCGCCGCGATGACGGCTCCCGGAGCGACGATCAGAGCATCCCCTACACCGCCGGGGGCGGTTTCGCGTGCCTGGCAACAGGAAACCTGGAGGCGGCGCGGTCGGTGGCGAGCTTCCTGCGAACGATCTACGATGCCCAGGACGAACTACCGGACCGCTTTTACTACGACTGGTCCCGGTCCCGCCAGGAGCCGAACCGGGAGTTTCCCCTGGATCGTGCCTTCTGGTTCGTGGTCGAGAATCGCGTCGCACGGCTCCAGCGCTGGACCGTGGGCGGGATCGCCGCCGGGTTCCTCTGCCGCCTCTACCTGGCCGACCCCGATCCGAACTACCTGGAGTTGGCGCGCCGTTACCAGGACTTCTCCATGGCCGCCACCGACGGCCAGTTCCGCTTCGACCCGGTCTGCAAGAGCGGCTGGGGAAGCTCGTTGCTCTATCTCATCACCGGAGATGCTCGCTACGAGGCCTGGACCTACCGCATGGGGGACTGGTTCGTCCGGCAACAGCACCCGGACGGCTACTGGCCCCCCACCGACGGCCCGTCCACCCGAGGCCGCCTGATCCACAATGCCCTGGAATTCACCATGCACGTGGATACCATCATCTCCGGTCTTTCCTCCCGTGGAGGGGCATAGGAGTGGGGACATTCCTGCCCCCCTATTCAACGCAGCGTCGCTCCACCATCCACCGGGATAACCACACCAGTGAGGAAATCCGCTTCCGGCGACGCCAGAAATAACACCGAGGCGGCGACATCTTCCACCGTCGCCAGTCGCCTGAGAGGAATCTGGCCCAGAATCTTCTTCCGCATGCCGGGACGATCCAGAGTCTGTGCCGCGAGGTCGGTTTCCACAAAGGTGGGCGCGACGGCGTTGACGGTGATGCCGTGCCGGGCCCATTCCAGAGCCAGCACCCGGGTCAACATGATCATGCCCGCTTTGCTGGAGCCGTAGGCCGCTCTTTCCTCACGGGCCACCAGCCCGGCCGCCGAGGCCACATTGACGATGGTTCCCCGGCGCCGGGGGATCATGCGGCGTCCCACCTCCTGCGTCAGAAAAAAGGCCCCCTTGAGGTTGGCGTCCAGAATCTCGTCCCATTGCTCCTCGGTCACCTGCTCGGCCGGCCGGGGGATGTTGACTCCGGCGTTGTTGACAAGCACCTGAATGGGACCCAACTCGTCTTCCACCTGATCGACGACCGCGTTCAGGTCCTCCAGTCGCCGCACATCCAATGCCAAGGGGAGAGCACGAGCCCCACGCTCCTCGACTCTGCGGCAGGTCTCCTGAAGCGACGTGCGCCTTCGGGCCGTCAACGCCAAACGGGCACCCGGGACCGCGAACCCTTCCGCCAAGCCGACCCCGATCCCGCGGCTGGCACCGGTGATCAACACCACTCTTTCGTTATTGGCTTCCATTTCAACCACACCACCCGATCACCAGCCGGGAGAGCACGCGGGCGCACTCCAGGACCGACTCCAGTTCCACATACTCGTCCGGCGCATGGATATTTCCGCCCCGCGGGCCGTAGTAGATGGACTGCTCACCCAGCCCGGCCTTGAAGTAACGGGCATCCGCAGTGCCGGGAAAGGCATCCCTCTCCAGTTCCCTGCCCGTCACGCCCTGGTGACACTTCTCCAAAAGGTGGACCAGACTCGAAGGACCCGACACGTGAGGCGTGACCCAACCTCGGGCCCGAAAACCGTTGTAGCGGATCCGGGGCGGGTTCCGGGCCAACCAGGGATCGGTCCCTGCCGCACGGTGGACCTGCTCCTCGGCAAAGTTCCGGGCCCGTTCCGGAGGCCAGTCGATGGGAAACGACATGCGGCAGTCAAACCGGCACTCGAGCGCAACGTTGGACGGCCAGTCCCCTCCCTCGATCCGCCCGACGTTGAGGCTCAGGGGGCGGGGCCGATGATCGTAGGCGGGATGCCGGAAGTCCCGATTCAATGCCTCGACGACCGCCGGCTTGAGGCGGTGAATGAGAGACGCCGCCTTCTCGACCGCGTTCACCTGCCGTTCCGGTTCTCCCACATAGGCCGGCCGGCCCCGGACACAGACCTCGAACCAGAGCACACCCAGCGTGGCGGTCCATACCTGGAGCCCGGTGGGCTCGGTCAGGACGGCGCCATCCACCCTCCCTGAGTCCAGCCGGCTCGCCAACATTCCATTTCCGGTGCACTCCTCCTCGATGACGCTCTCCACCCGGACCGGCCCCCGCAACCGGGCGCCCGACTCCCGGACGGCCGCCACCGCCAACAGGGCCGCCACCAGCCCGCTCTTCATGTCCAGGGCGCCCCGTCCGTACATCCGGCCTTCCCGAACCTCCGCTCCCCAGGGATCGAAGCTCCACCAGTGCAGGGGGCCGAGAGGCACCACGTCCACGTGTCCGTTCAGGACCAGGCTCCGCCCACCGCTTCCCGAAGGCGTCAGAACACCCGCCACGTTGGGCCGGCCGGCATAATCCCGATCCACGGGCACGAAATCGGGGTCCGAATCCATGCGGGCGGGGTCCGGTTCCCACATCCGGGTCTCCAGGCCCAGGTCCGCAAGCCGCCGGCAGATCAGTTCCTGGCCTTCCGCCTCCTGACCCAGCAGCGTCGGACAACGGACCAGATCCGCCAGCAGCCGCAGATATTCCTCGCCCAGAACGTCCACCGCGTCGACGGCGCGATCCTCAGGAGTCATCCCTCGGGGCCTTCCTCACTCAAACCAGAAAGAATAGACGTGGGCGTTCTTGAGATGGAATCGGAAGCGGACCCTCTGACCGCTGAGGGACTCCAGACTGTCCTTCCCCTCCCACTCCATCCGCACCTTCAACTGGTCCGTGGTCACCGGGATGGAATCGAGGCGGGCCCAACCGTCCAGTGCCTTACGTCCCCTCGGGTTCCTGACTTCCACCCGGATTTCGCCCCGGGAAGCGTCCGCATTGACCCAGAGCTGGGTCCCGCCGAATTTCAGGGTTCCTGTCTCGACGAATCCTCCCTTTTCGTCGGCCCAAAACGAGACGAAACCGTCCCGGCGGAGACGGGCCAGATGGATGGCGGCCTGAAAGGCGCCGTTGGCCGGGTACCGGACGTCCACACCGCTGTAATAGAACCAGAGTTCATCCCCCTTGACGATGGGGCGGGACACCGGCAGGACCTGGGCCGTGTCGATCCGTCCTTCACCCAACCGGGAGACGGGCAGAAAAGACTCGCGCGTGCCCACCGGCACCCAGTTGAGCAGGTCGCGGCTCGTGGCCAGCTTGGCCGAATTGACGCCGTCCTGGTTGTTGTGGTGGGGCGGAGTGATCCCGCTGGACTCGAAGTAGTTGGGCAGACCGATGTAGACGCCCTCGTAGGGGAAGATGGGCATCTTGTAGATCTCGGCGTTGTAGTTCTCCGGCTGATTGAATTGAGGGGTGTAGAGCCGGGGGTCGACCAAGTGATCCCGGATGCGCTGCTCGCCCAGCTTCTGATCCAGAGCGTCGGCATGGAAAATGAGTTGAGGATCGGTCCATTGCTCGAAGTCCCGGCTCAGGGTGAGGTAGACCGACCGGCCAAAAGGACCCCGATGCTTGACGGTCAGAATGAACTGTTTGCCCAGTTCGTCGTAGGTCAGTTGGGAGGTGTCCTGGCTCGGAATGGGAGGCACGTCCAATCTGGTGAACACGTAGCCGTCGGCGGAGACGATGGGCCGGCGGTCCCTCGGTCCCAGGAGCCCCTTGTAACGGCGCTCGCCGGTCCCGTGCGGATCCAGGATGACATGCTGGACGAGGGCGTCCGGCTCTCCCCGAACCGCCACCAGATTGTTCTCCCGGGAGCCCCGGAACTCCTTGACCCCCAACGCCGGCTTTTCCCAGACGATCCCCTCCCGAGAGCGGGCGAACGCGGTCTTACCCGGACCTCCGTGGTACCACATCTTCCAGACCTTCTCGCCGGGGTCCCAAGATGGGGCGCTGGTGACCTGGATCGTCCGGCTCTCCACCGGAGTCGTCCCAGGGGCAGCGTATCGGCCCGGCCGGATCTCCCAGGGCTGGTCCGCCCGGACCACCGGACTTCCCTCGTACCGGTGAGGTTGGTGGACTTTGCGCCGGACCCGGTAGAGTGACCCTAGGAGAAAGTCGTCCAGAAAGAGCTGGCGGACTCCCGGCGTGATCACCAGATCGCCCGGACGCTGGGCGGCTCCGTTCCCTGAGAACAATAAAAGAGCGATCCACCCCCCGATCCACAATGAGCGCAGTCGTATTCTCAACATAGTTCCCCTATCTTCTCACCGCCGAAATCGGCCCCTATCATGAAGCGCCACGTTCGGACGGGCAACCGTGGTGCAGAGCCGTTGCGGCTATGGTTCAATATCTGAACAGGCAGCAACGCCGATCGATGTCATGAGGGATCCAAAATGAAGCGAGTCCACCTGATCTGTTTTTCCTGCGTCCTGCTGACCGGCTCGATGCTGGCCCTCGCCGCCGGTCCTGACACCAGGACCGGAGTGCTCATGGACGCGGCCTGCGGCGCCCGCGTGGCGGCCAACGTGGAGAAGGCGGCCAAGCACACGGTCGCCTGCGCCCTGATGGAGAGTTGCAAGGCCAGCGGCTTCGGTCTGGTCCTGGAGGGCCTGTTCCTCAAGTTCGATTCGGCGGGAGACGAGGAGGCCGTGAAGCTGCTGGAAAACGCCAAGGTCCGGGAAAACTTCCGCGTCGAGGTGACCGGCGAGTTCTCCGACACCGATGTCAAGGTGGCTGCCATGAAGCCAGCCAAGCGGGAGGGATCGGGCACCAAGTAAGCGAGTCCCCGCCGATCACCGGTCGACGCGGCGCGGTTCATGCGCGGAGAGGACGCCGTTACTCGGCCAGGATCCGGACCTCATCCAGGACCGGAGTGCTTCCTCCGTCGGGGGAGGCCAGCAGAACCCGATATTGCAACCACCGGTCCGGTTCTCCGACCCGAATCTCCCCCCCCGTGACCTCAAAGTACCCTTCCTGACCTCCGGGTCCCGTCCAACCGGCCTGCTCCAACTCCGCAGTCGAGCCGGCGCTCCGGACCTGGAAGCGGACCGCAGTTCCATGGGGCGTGCGGGCTTCCCACTCGAGACGGCCGGGGCGCATTCCATCGGCCATCTCCATGGGCGCCGACGTGTACTCCTCCTCCAGGCGCCGGTGGTAGATGTTGCCCACGTCGTGGCTGGCGCTGAAGTGGGGTCCGAAACTCTGGATCCAGTCGCGTCGGGAGTAGGAGTACCCCTCCTCACCGCCCCAGAAGATGTTGGTGCCCACGGCGTGGTCTCCCCGCTCCACATGGTTGACCACGATCAGATCCATCCAGCGATCCTGGTTCAGGTCGGCCGCCGTGAGCGCCAGGGTGGACTCGCCCGGAAGCGTGGACCGGCGGGACTCGCTGTAGCTCCCGTCCGGACCACCCCAGTAGATGAGGACGGGAAGCGAGCGGGTCGTGTACCCGTGGTAGTTGGTCATCACGATGTCCAGATACCCGTCCCGATTCAGGTCCGCCACCGCCTGCTCTTCCGATTCAAAGGCCTCCAGCTCCAGCGACCTTTTTTCCGAGAATCCATCCCGGCTTCCCCACAACAGGGTGGTCTTGCGCATGGGCCGGCCGAACCGCTCCGGGTCGTAGACCGCTCCCAGGATCAGGTCGAGCCAGCCGTCGGCATTCAGATCGGCGATCTCGGCGGTGGAGGCCGAGTGGACCTTCAGATGGAGGCGTCGATCCTCTTCGTAGCTCCCCGATTCATCGCCCCAGAAGATTTCCGTGTTGGGGGAATCGACGTCCGTGAAGATCAGATCCAGGAAACCGTCGCGGTTGAAATCGGCCAGTGAACTCACCATGGGGCGCCGGCAACGGAGTGGCAAACGAGTTTCGCGGTCCGGCCGGAAACCTGTCTGCCCACCCCAACGAATGAGACCCGTCGGATCGGGGGTGGTCGAGTCCGCCGAACCGACGGCCACCACCAGATCCAGGTGTCCGTCCCGATTCAGATCCGCGGTGGTAACCGAATAGCCGCCCGTTTCGAGTTCCTCTGTGCGGCCGGTGCTGTAGCCGTCCGCACCTCCCCAGTAGACCCGCCCGGCGGGAAAGACCAGATCCACCCAGCCATCCTGGTTCAGGTCGGCCTTGGTCATGAGTCCGCCCGTTCCTGGAAGCGCAGTCACGGAGGCGGTCGAGTAGTGATGCCGGGGATTCCCCCAGTAGATGAGAGAGTCGATGCGCCCGTGGGTTCCGCTGGAGCGGTTGATCAGAACCAGATCCGCGTGTCCGTCCCGATTCAGGTCGCCTCCGCTGGCGCTGACCGGACCGAAGCCCTGGAGTTCCTTCCGGTGCGCCGGGTCGAACCCCTGGGGACCGTTCCAGTAGAGGTAGGAATTCACATCGTACGTCTCGCCGCCATACTCGTTGGCGAAGACGAGATCCACCCAACCGTCCCGGTTGTAGTCGGCCAATACGGCATCCGTTGCCGCCAGGGTGGGCAACTCGCTCCGGCGCGCCGGCGAGAAGCCCTTCTGGCCGTTCCAGTAGACGTAGGAAGCGGAACCGCGGCTGTTGGGAAGCACCAGCTCGGGAAGTCCGTCCCGGTTCAGGTCTCCCGTCCGGCTTTGCTTGGCTCCCTCTGTGGGTAATTCGATCCATGGCTCCCGGACCGGTCCTCCTTCGCTTCCCCGGTGAAGCACCACCCGATCATCACTGTGGTTCAGCGTCAGATCCAGATGGCCGTCCTGGTCCAAGTCGGCCAGATGGGCGCCGATGGGATTGCCCCCCATCCATTCGTCGCGCTCGGCACTTATGCCCTCCGGGCCTCCACGGTACAGGTAGGCACTCTTGTGCTGGGAATTGTTGTTGACGAAGACCAGATCCGCGTACCCATCCCCGTCCATGTCTCCCGCCGCGCAGTCGGCGGCGCTGACGGTCGCCACGACACTGCGCCGTGACGTATCGAACCCCCGGGGGCCGTTCCAGTAGATGTAAGACTCCAGGTGACGATCGAATCCGAAGCGCTCGCCGGCTTCGATCCCCCGATTCGAAAAGGCCAGATCCACGAACCCGTCGCCGTTGAAGTCCCCGGCCGCCACTCCCCCGGCCAGAATCGTGGGCAGCTCGGTCCGGTGCTCCGGCTGGTAGCCGTTGGCGCCGCCCCAGTAGATGAGAGCCGACATGTCTTCCGAGTAGTTGTGGATGAAGTTGCAGAAGACGAGCTCAGGAAAGGAATCCTGGTTCAGATCCACCACGAGGGAACGGCCGCCGCCCGGACTGGGAAGCCGAGTCACCCCCCTTTCCCGGAGTCGGATCTGGCGGAGCAAACGAGCAAGTGGCTGGTGGTCCGGAAGGTCCGGAAGAATGGACTCGGGTCCCCCGGTCCGGCCCCAGTAGACCAGGATGTCGGCGTTCTCCAGGACATCGTGGTCCTGACCCAGGAGAATGTCCAGGTAGCCGTCGTTGTTCAGGTCCCAGCGGTGGATCATCTCCAGCGTCCCGGAGCGGGTCGCGTAGAGGTTGACGCCGCTGTCGCCAACACGCCCCGTTGAAAAATCCTGGAAGGTGCTGTGGGTCACCCATGCCTTCTCTGCCGCGGGCGCGCCTGACGCCAGGGCCCAGGCCAACAGCAAGAGTACGAGTGGTCTTCTCAATGGTAATTCTCCTCTATGCAACTTGCCTGCGTGTCAGTACAACACAGCGGAGAGAAAAGAGGAAAGGTCCCTCGGAGGCGATTTCCAATCGCCGGCGCCTGGCACAAGTTCATACGGCTCTCGCTCATGCTCACTCCGGACGGCAGCGGTTGGAAACCGTCGCTCCAATCTTGTAGAGTGCCCGGCACGTACCCGAACGGGAAATCGACCCATGCGCCACCGAATTCTCCTCGTCATTCTCTGCCTGCTGCCGGCTGCCGCCTGTAGCGGTTCCGGACCCGGCACTCAGAAACCCCAGCTCGCGTACGTCACTAACGGGGTCGCTTCGTTCTGGACCATTGCCGAAGCCGGTGCGCTCAAGGCGGGCCGGGACCTGGACGTGGACGTGGACGTGCGGATGCCGGTGGAAGGGGTGCTCGACCAGAAGCGAATCGTGGAGGATCTTCTGGCCCGCGGTATCGACGGCATGGCCATCAGTCCCATCGACCCGGACAACCAGGAGGACCTGGTCAACGAAGCCTGCGACCACACGACCGTCATCACCCACGACTCGGACGCGCCCCGGACCCGGCGGCTCTGCTATGTGGGGATGGACAACTACAAGGCGGGCCGCCTGGTGGGGAAGCTGGTCAAAGAGGCCATGCCGGAGGGAGGCTCGGTGATGCTCTTTGTCGGCCGGTTGGAGCAGCTCAACGCCTCCCAGAGAAGGCAGGGGGTGATCGACGAGTTGCTGGACCGCCCGGGAGAGACGATGAGTGCCGTCGATCCCCCGAACGCGGCTCTGAAGGGTGAGCGCTACACCATTCTGGACACCCGCACCGACCAGTTCGACCAGGCCAAGGCCAAGGCCAACTGCGAGGACGCCATCGCCCGCTATCCCGACCTGGGGTGCATGGTGGGACTCTTCGCCTACAACCCGCCCGCCTGTCTGGTCGCTCTGGAGCAGGCCGGCGTGGACGGGATCCACCTGGTGGGGTTCGACGAAGCCGACGCCACCTTGCAGGGCATCGTGGACGGCCGGGTCTACGGCACGGTGGTTCAGCAGCCGTACCAGTACGGTTACGAATCGGTGCGGATCCTGGCGGGCTTGGCCCAGGGAGACCGCAGCGTCCTTCCCGAGAATGGATTTCTGGACATCCCGGCCCAGACGATCCGGGCGGACAACGTCCGGGAATTCTGGGACGACCTGAACCGCAAGATGGCGGAGGCAAAGGGCGCTACGCCCTGACTCCGGCGCAATTCCCTGCCCCGCGGCGAACCATTCCATGACGGCACCGGTCCTCGAAGCCCGGAAGGTCAGCAAACGATTTCCGGGAGCGTTGGCACTGAACCGGGCGGACCTCCAGGTCCACGCCGGCGAAGTTCTGGCTCTGGTGGGGGAAAACGGCGCCGGCAAGAGCACCCTGGTCAAGATCCTGGCGGGCGAGGAAGTCCAGGACTCGGGACAGGTCCTCATGGATGGGTCTTGGGTCCAAATGGGATCGGTCCAGACCGCCTCCGGATTGGGTGTGAACCTCATCCACCAGGAACTGAACCTCTCGGATAATCTGGACGTGACGGCCAACATTTTCCTGGGACGGGAGCCCCATCGCTTCGGGTTCCTCAACCATCGCCGGCTGGAGCAGGCGGCAAGACCGATTCTGGACCGGATCGGGCTCGACTGCTCTCCGGCCACGAAGGTCTCCCGGCTCTCCATGGGCCAGCGGCAACTGGTGGAGATCGCGCGGGCGCTGGCGGCCCGGTCCCGGGTCCTGATCATGGACGAGCCCACTTCCAGCCTCTCCCAGCGCGAGACCCGGAACCTGTTTCGGAACGTCCGGGAGCTTCGAGCCGAAGGGGCGGCGGTGATCTACATCTCTCACCGGCTGGGCGAGGTCAAGGAGTTGGCCGACCGGGTCCTGGTGCTGCGGGACGGCGCCAACGCCGGCGAGTTGGGCAAGAACGAGATCGATCACGACCGCATGGTGCAGCTCATGGTGGGCCGCGACATCACAAGCTTTTATGGTCAGGTCCCAGACCAGCAGGGATCGGTCCGCCTGGAAGTCCAGAACCTGCGGACCCCAGACCATCCGGGGCACCGTCTCGACCTGAGGGTAGGAGCTGGGGAGATCGTCGGCTTGGCCGGCCTGCTGGGATCGGGCCGCAGCGCGTTGCTGGGCGCCCTTTTCGGCACCGACCCGGCCCTGGACGGCAGCGTTCGGATCGATGGAGCCCCGGCCCGGGTCACCAGCCCCATCGAGGGGATCCGAACCGGCATCGCCCTGGTCCCCGAGGACCGGAAACAACAGGGTCTGATCCTCCGAATGGGAGTGGAGGAGAACATCTCGCTGGCCTCCTTGAGACATCATCGGCTCCGCGGCGGCTTCATCAATCGCCGTCTTCACCGGCGCCAGACGACCCGGATGATCGCAAGACTCGGTATCCGCACGCCCGGCGCCGAAGCCACCACCGAGCACCTCTCGGGCGGCAACCAGCAGAAGGTGGTCCTGGCCAAGTGGCTTTCCCTGAAACCGAAGGTGCTGCTCCTGGACGAGCCCACGCGCGGGATCGACGTCGGCTCCAAACAGGAGATCTACCACCTGATCGAAGCGCTCTCCGAGGAAGGGACCGCCATCCTTTTCGCCAGTAGCGAGATGGAGGAGATCCTGAGGCTCTCGCGGCGGGTCGTGGTGATGCACGAAGGACGGATCAGCGGAGAGCTTTCCCAAGGAGAGCTCACGGAAGAAGCGGTTGCCCACCTGGCCACCTCCCCGGAAGAAGCGGCATGAACAAATCGCGAGGCATTCTCCTCCTGTTGCTGGCGGTCAGCGCCTTCAGCGCACTGATGAACCCGGACTTCCTGACCCCTTACAACCTGCAGAACGTCATCCGTTGGACCTCGCTGTTCGGGATCCTGAGCATCGGCGTGGCCTTCGTCATCATCACGGGCGGAATCGACCTCTCCATCGGCTCCCTGGTGGGCCTGGTGGGGTGCCTCCTTCCAATGCTTCTGGTCAACCAGGGCATGGGAGCCGCCGGTGCGTTAGGGGCGGTCCTCGCCGTCAGCCTTCTGGTCGGCCTCGCTCACGGACTCCTGGTCACCCGGCTGCGGCTCCAACCCTTCGTGGTCACTCTCTGCGGCCTGCTCCTGTACCGCGGGTACGCGCGTTACCTGACGGCCGACCAGACTCAGGGATTCGGGACCGGATTCCAGGAACTCAAACAGCTCGCCACCGGCAAACCCATCACTTTGGCGGTGCTGGCCATCGCGGCGGGAGCGGCCATTCTGATCTGGACTCTGGTCCGGATAATCCGGAGGCGCACCGAGGCCGATTTCCCGGGGACGAAGACACGCTGGCTGGGTGCGGCGGCGGGCGCCCTGCTGATTCTGGCCGGCGCCGCGGTCCGGTTCGGCGACATCCAGCCCCTCTCCCGGATCCTGATCCCGGCCCCATTCCTGATCATGATCGTGCTGGCTTTGCTGGCGGGGCTCTTCCTGAACCACACCATCTACGGCCGCTACCTCCTGGCCCTGGGCCGGAACCGGGAGGCCGCCCGCTACAGCGGAATCGACACCGACCGCATGGTGATCCTGGCCTACGTCATCTGCTCCCTCATGGCCGGCATCGGAGGCATCCTCTTCGCCCTGGACATCAACTCCATACAGCCGTCCGGGCACGGCAACTTCTACGAGCTCTACGCCATCGCGGCGGCGGTGCTGGGGGGATGCAGCCTGCGAGGCGGCGAGGGCTCGATCCTGGGCGTGGTGCTGGGAGCCGCGGTCATGCGGGTCCTCTACAACGCCATCAATCTGCTGGGTATTCCCACCCAACTGGAGTTCGCCATCATCGGGGGTGTCATCCTGGCCGGCGTGGCGGGAGACGAACTGGTCCGCAAGGTCATGGCGCGACGCCAGTCGTGACGTGGAGCGCCGTAGGAGCGGCGGCATCCCTGCCGCCGATTGGAGCGGCGTCGGAGCGGCGGCATCCTTGCCGCCGATTGGAGCGGCGTCTTTCAGGCGCCGACCGGACCGAAGTCCGCAAAGTCGCGCCGCAACGGATCAGTCCATCCGGGGCTTGGCGCCATAATATTTGAACGAGGGAATGAGATGGCCGGCGGTGATGCCGCCATCCACCTGGATCACCTGCCCCGTGATCCAGTCGCTGTCGCTGCAGGCCAGAAAGACCGCCGCGGCTGCCACGTCCTTCGGCGTCCCGAAACGGGAGAGGGGCGTGTACTGCATCCAGGCCTTGTACAGAACGCCGTCCTTGTCCGGAGGCGGGTCCTTCGGTACGGGCACGGCTCCCGGGGCGATGCAGTTGACCTGGATGTTGTAATCGCCCAAGTCGAAGGCGGCGCCGCGGGTGAAGTTGAGGATTCCCGCCTTGGTAGCTTCGTAGAGGGAGCAATAGTGGGTCCCGCCCAGCCCGTGGACTGAGGACATGGTGATGATCTTGCCGCTACCCTGGGACTTCATGGCCTGGGCGCCGATGCGGACGGTCAGGTAGGTCCCAATGAGGTTGGTGCGAACCAGCTTCTCGAACTCTTCCACGCAGGTCTCCAGCAGCGGCTTGGCCAGACCGTAGCCGGCATTGGCCACGACGATGTCCAGGCGGCCGAAGCGCTCCAACGCCGCATCCACCATGGCCTGGACCTGGTCCTCCCGGGAGATGTCGGCTTGGACCAGGAGGCTGTTCCTGCCGAGGCTTTCCACCAGATCGGCGGTCTCCTGCCCCCCTGCCCGGTCGCTGTGGTAGTTCACGACGCAGTCGGCGCCCTCCTCGGCAAAGGCCCGGCAGATGCCCGTGCCCAGTCCCCCGGAAGACCCCGTCACCAGCGCCACCTTGTCCTTGAGTCTCATGCGTCCCTCCCCGCCATCCACCTGAAGTGATCTCCAGTTTCGCTCACAGGAGGGGGGACATTCCTGTCCCCCTCTTTGTCCCCTTCTTCATCTCCGATCCGGAACCGCTGGCTGGAATGTTTGCGCTCCCAAATTCCCTCTTTCTGCCGGGATTGAGCCGGCCCGCGCCCGGTAGGGGCCTTCCTAGTCAGCGAGCTGGTCCTCAATTCTCGACAACCGTCCATCGAGACTCTCCAGAATTTCTTTAATCTGGTAAAGAAAGAAACACATCACTGCTATTCCGACAACTGTGAGTACGCCCATAATTCCCCTCCTGGACCCGGTATTCAGATCAGCCGATTCAATGGAGGCAGGACAACCCATCGTGCCTCTCCACTCGCCTTTCATTGTAGACCAGTCGTCTCTTGAACAGAGTCTCGTGCGGGTCCGGAACAACATCCCTGTTATGCCGTGACGCACACGTGGACGCTGCAAAGGATGATCCGCTACTCTCAGAGCCTCTCATTCACGCGCTGATATGCAGCCGACGATCCTCAAGATGCCGAATCTCCGATACCCCAGGCCGCTGATAGAACGCGATGGTTGGAGTTGCCGGGCTCGATGAGCAGGGTTTCGGTTGAGTCCCGTACCATGGCGGACCGCCCCCTTCTCGACCGGGTGGCCGTCGTCGCCGGCGCGACCCGCGGCGCCGGCCGCGGCATCGCCCGCATGCTGGGGGCGGCCGGGGCCACCGTCTACTGCACCGGCCGCAGCGTGCGGGGCCACCCCGCCACGGCCGGGCGACCCGAAACCATCGAAGAGACGGCAGAGATGGTCACCGCAGAGGGTGGCCGAGGCATCCACGTACGTACCGACCACACCATTGAATCCGAGGTCGAGAACCTCTTCGCCCGCATCCGCGACGAGCAGGGTCGGCTCGATGTCCTGGTCAACGACATCTGGGGCGGCGATGCGCTGACGGAGTGGGGATCGCCATTCTGGACGCTCTCCACGGCCCAGGGCGTGGAGTTGCTCGAACGCGCCGTTCACAGCCACATCATCACGAGCCGGCACGGTGCGCCGCTGATGGTCGAGCGCAATTCCGGGCTCATCGTCGAGGTGACTGACGGCGACACGCTGGGATACCGGGGAAATTTCTTCTACGACTTGGCCAAGAACGCCGTGATCCGGCTCGCCTACGCGATGGCCGCCGATCTGCACGCCCACCACGTGACCGCGCTGGCGATCACTCCGGGCTTTCTCCGCTCCGAGGCGGTGCTCGACGCCTTGGGCGTCACCGAGGCGAACTGGCGGAACGGCATCGAGCAAGATCCCTATTTCGCCGAGTCCGAGACGCCCTGCTTCGTCGGCCGGGCGGTGGCTGCGCTGGCCGCCGATCCCCATGTCGAGCAGAAGAGCGGCGGAATGTTCTCAAGCTGGGGACTGGCGAGGGAGTACGGATTCACCGATCTCGACGGGCGGACGCCCCACTGGGGCCGCTTCTTCATGCGCAAAGTGCTGGAAATCATCGAACGGGACGCGCCGCCGGACGAAATGGACCGTTTCGTCGTTCGCTCCCGGCTCTACCAGGCCGAACTCGACCCTTCCGCGGTCGAGGAAGCCGCGCGCCTGCGCGCTTGGTTGGACCGACACAAGTGAGGCGAATCGCTTTCCGCTTCTTCCCTCTCCGATTCACAATTCCTGGAGGTTGCTATACTTGCGCCATGAGAACACTCGGATTTCTCCTCTCCCTGATCCTTTCCCCTTTGCCCTTGCAGGCCGCCAAGAAAACCGTTTGGGTCGAAGACTCGTTTGAGGACTTCGCCGACGGGCGGCTGGACGCCTCCGGCCAGAACCTGTACGTGAGCCGGGACGGCTCCATCCGCACCATCCACCGTTTCGACCTGAACCAGGACGGCTTCCTGGACCTGGTCTTCAACAGCACTCACGACACCGCCGGGTACCTGCCGGGAACCCTGGTCTCGGTGAATTCGGACGGGAGCCTCCGTGCGTCCCCGCTGGCGGTGGAGGGAAGCAAGGGTATCGCGGCGGCCGATCTGAACCGGGACGGCCATCCCGACCTGGTTTTCTGTCCCAACCACGGCGGCATCCAGAACCCGCGCCGGCTGCTGACCATCATCTGGGGAGGCGAGGACGGCTGGCCGGCTTCCCGGAGCAACGGGGTGCTTCCGGTGTACGGTGCGCAGGCCGTGGCCATCGCCGATCTGAACCGGGACGACTGGCCCGACATCGTGACCCTGAACCGGGAGGCGTGGCTCCCCGGACAGCCCGCGGGCAATATCGTCCGCGTCTTCTGGGGCAGCGAACGCGGATACCTGCTGGCGCGGAGGCTGGACCTCGGCGTCCCCCATGGCATTGATCTGGTCGCCCAGGACCTGGACGGGGACGGAGGCCGGGACGTGGCGGTCTTGGCCAAGGGCAGTGTTCACTTGTTCTGGTCCACGCCTGGGACAACTGCGAAGGCTCCCGAATCGACCCGGATTTCGCTCCCGGGATCCAAAGGGATTTCGTTGGCGGCGGACGACGTCAACCGGGACAGGATGCCCGATCTTCTGGTCGGAACGGGAGGAGACGACCTCTACCTTGCGGAAGGGAGCCCCGGCCGCCGATTTCAGGCGGCGGTTTCGATCCCGGCGTTTCCCGCCACGCATGTGGCCTCGGGACTGCTGGACGGGGACGATTGGCCCGACCTGGTCCTGGTGGACCTGGCCCTCTCCCGAGCCGGCGGCGGAGAAATCGCCGGCGCCGGCCGCGACTTGAACCAGGTCCGGGTGCTGTGGGGCGGGCCGTCCGGCTATTCGAGGGAAGAGCGCCTCGACCTGGAAGCTCCGTTCGCGTCGGCTGCCGCCATCGGGGACTTGAACGCGGACGGCCATGCCGACTTGGCGCTGGCCCGCTACCAGGGGGCCGAGAGTTTCACCACCGATTCCTGGATCTACTTGGGCAACGGAGGCCGAACACTGGAGAGATCGGGACGGGGCGCCGAGACCGTAGGGGCGACCGACGTCGTCGTCATCCCCGCCCACGATTCGGTTCCGGCCCATGCCGCCTTCTCCAACAGCCGAAAAGGGACCGTGGACGAGAAGGTGCCGCTTCAGGTCTATTGGGGTGGACCCAAGGGCTTCGACGCCGATTCCGTCTGGGAGATTCCGTTTCAGAGCGGGTACGAGTCCACCGGCGCGGACGTGAACGCCGACGGTTACGCCGACCTGGTGGTCCTGAACTCGGGCCACGGCGGCGCGGCGACCCTGGCCTCGCCCATTCTGGGAGCCAACATTCTGTGGGGAGGCGCCGAGGGCTTCGACTTGGCACGCCGGACGACGCTGCGGGAACTCAATCTCGGGTCCAGCAACGTGGCCGACCTGGACCGGGACGGCTATTTGGACCTGGTGCTGGGCGCCTTCGAGGACCGGGACCCGGAGACCCCCGAAGAACTGGTCATCCACTACGGGACGGAACGGGGGTTCGACGGCAGCCGCAGAGCCGCCATCCCCACGCCGGGACGGTCCACCGGATGCCTGGTGGCCGATTTCAACCGGGACGGGTGGCTCGACATCACCGTCCACTCCAGTCTCGCGGACCGGGTCAGGATCTTCTGGGGCGGTCCCGGAGGGTTCGACGCAAAACGGCAGGGAGGCCTGGATTCCCCCATGCCCATCAGCCTGGAAACGGCGGACCTGAACCAGGACGGCTTCCTGGACCTGTTGGTGGGAAGCTACTACGACAAGCCGTCGGGTCACCACGACACCGGGACCCTCATTTTTTGGGGCTCACAGGCGGGATTTCGGCCCTGGAACTCACAGTGGCTTCCCGGCTTCACTCCCATTGGCCTGGCCGTAGCCGACTGGGACGGCGACGGGTACCTGGACGTCTTCTCCCCCCACTACCACGCCGAGCTCACCCGCGAGTCGCTTCCCTGCTACCTCTACTGGGGAGGACCCGATGGTCTGCAAACCCGGAACCGGACCATCCTCATCTGTGATTCGGCCCACGACGCCCAGGCGGGCGATTTCGACCGGGACGGACGCCTGGACGTGGCCGTGTCGTGCCATACCAAGGACGGCGACCACCACACCCATTCCCGGGTCTATTTCAACGACGGCAACCGCTTCGCCGATCCCCGGGTCCAGCTCCTGCCCACGATCGGGCCCCACTGGATGGGCGACCAGGACATGGGCCACATCGTCCATCGACGCTGGGAGCAGACGTACGAGTCTTCTGTGTTCCAGTGGAAGGAAACCGCCGGTGGCGCCACTCTCGAGTATCAGGCCGACGCCCCGGAAGGAGCCAGCCTGAGCTTCGAGCTGCGGACCGCGGACACGCCGGAGGCGCTGCAAGGAACTGCATGGAGACCCTTTGAGGGCAGTGCTGCCGTGGAGGAGACCGACCGCTGTCTCCAGTATCGGGGGACCCTTCGTTCCGATAACGGAGACCGCTATCCGGTCCTCAAGCGGGTCGCCATTTCGCTGGATTAAGGGGGCCGGTCCCGGCGCGCATTCGTCGTGGTCACCGGACGTTGCGGAGACCGTCGTCCAGCGGTGGCGACGACCTCGACTATCTTCCCTTCAACACCGAATCGATGAACCGGAAGGATTCATAGCGGATTTCGTCCGGGAACTCGTGGCCGCAGTCCGGATGCCGGACGATCAGGTTCTTCCCATCGCCCAGGAGGCGATAGATGGGACGCGCCGCGGCGGCGCAACGGTCGACGCTCCGCCATTGGAAGTTGCCGTCTCGTAGCGGAGCATTGACGAAGATAGGACGTGGGGCCAAGGCGCCCAGCAGTTCATGGAAATCGAAGGGGATCTCCTCCAGCCGTCCCCGGTAGTTGGACAGGCGCGGCATGTACCGGATCTGGCACCAGCCTTTCCCAAAGTACCAGCGAGCCGTGTCGCCGCCGTAGTAGTCCAGATAGGAATCGAATCCGCAACTGCTGACCACCGCCTGGATGCGCTGGTCCAGCACCGCCGTATAGATGGCGTTGTGCCCACCCAACGATTGGCCGATGGCGGCGAATCCCCGGGAGCTGTCCACGTAGGGCAACGACGCCAGCAGGTCCAGACCGCGGGAGTTGTCCCAAATCGCCTTCATGGTGCCGCTCACATAGCCGAGGGCTCCCAGATTCGGCCAGTAGTTGGCCATGTGAGGATAGGCGGGCGATAGGGTGACGTAACCCCGTTCAGCCAGCTCCTTGGCGTAGGCGCGTCCACGCCGGGACCCGGGCTCGACGACGACCTTATGTCCCACTTCCATGTTGGTCCCGTGCAGGCAGAGCACCGCCGGGGCCCGCCTCTTTCCTGCCAGCACCTCTTTGGGAATGCAGAGGTACGCCGGAGTTCGCGACTCCGGATCGGACTGGTAGGTAATGAGGCGCCGGACGTAGGTCCCGCGATCGATCTCCTCCACGACCCTAATCTCCAGGGGGACCCGCCGATCCTCGCCGGGCATCTCACCCATCACCTCCTGCATCCCCCGCACGATCTCGGCTCGCCGAAGTTCCCAGTCCGCCGGCGTCTCGACCGGACGGATATTTCCCTGGGAATCCCTGTATTTGAGGAGATCGTTGCGGTCCAGGCGGACTTGCTCGGCAACCGCCCCTTCGACGGGTTCGATCAGAACCAGAAAGAGCCCCCAAAAGAGGAACAGGAAGGACCTCATGGCATCGTCTCTCCGGTGAGGATGGGCAGGCCCGGCATCAGGGCGTGTCGAGGGATTCTTCAGGAGACACGACTCCCGCTCTCTCGGTGATCGGGAGATAGTCCTGAATGCTCCGGTTCTCGTCGAAGTTCAGGCCGTGCTTTCGGTACCTCGCGGTCTGGTCCAGGTCGCATTGGGCCACCACCAGCTCGTCCTCCAGGGTGGTCGCCATGACCACGATCTCTCCCTCCGGCGAGATGATGCAGCTCTGGCCGATCTGGCTCACGCCCGCTTCGACGCCCGCCTTGGCGACTCCCACCACCCAGGCGCCGTTCTGGTAGGCGCCCGCCTGCATGCAGAGCAGGTTGTGAAACCGGGCCAACGGCGCCTTCCCGGGACGGTCGGGCCAGGAGTCCGGGGTGTTGTATCCCAGCAGAATCAACTCGGCGCCGCGCAGCGCCAGCACCCGGTAGGTCTCCGGCCAGCGCCGGTCGTAGCAGGTGCACAGACCCACCACGCCGCCGAAGGCCCTCCAGGTTCCAAATCCCAGGTTTCCCCGATCGAAATAGTATTTCTCCAGGTTCTGGTACCGGTCATCGGGCTGGTACTCGGCGTTTCCAGGGAGGTGGATCTTCCGGTACTTCCCGATGATCCGGCCATCCTTGCCCACCAGGATCGAGGTGTTGTAACGGCGCGTCCGACCTTCCTCCCGGGTCAACTCGGCATAGCCCAGATGAAATCCGATGTTCAGCCGGACGGCCTCGTCGAACAGCCTCTGCGTCTCCGGCCCGGGCACTTCCCGTTCGAACCAGGCGTCAATCTCGTCCTGGTCCTCCATGTACCAGTGGGGGAAGAATGCCGTCAGGGCGACTTCCGTGAAGACCACCAGGTCGCAACCGAGGCGGCTCGCCTCCCCCATCTGGGATAGCAGCCGTTCGACGGCGTCTCCCCGGGTCTCGGAGCGGGAGACGGGACCGGACTGGGCAGCGGCAACGGTCAGGATTCGCGGCATGGTCGTCAGACGTCAAGATGGCGCAAGTCAGCGCCCGGCGCAAGTCGGGATCTGCATCGAGCTACGCCGGAGAGCAGTTCGCGAACCCGTGGTATACAATGGCTTCGATGCTCACCCTGCTCGTTCTTCCCGTTTTCCTGGTTCTAGCCGTTTCGGGTGCGCTCGGCGCCGACGAGGAGGCTCTGAAGCGGATCGAGTCGAACATGAAGTGCCTCTGCGACTGCCCCCACCTGGTGGGGGACTGCGGAGACGAGTGCGGCCCCGCCCCACGGATCAGAGCCAACATCCAGCAGCTGCTGGCCAACGGGATGACGGAGGAAGAGGTCTTCGCGAAATACGAAAAAGAGTTCGGTCCCAAAATTTACGGGGCGCCCAAACCCGAGGGATTCAATCTCGTGGCCTGGGTCCTCCCCTTCGTCGTCCTCACCTGTGGCGGCGTGGTGATCGTCGTCTTCCTCAAGAACCGAAAAGAGCCCCAGCCAGGGTCGAAGGCCCGCCGCCGGTCCCTGTCCGCCAAGCACCGCAAGATGCTGGACCGGGAACTGGCGGAGTAAGGCTGGGTGACGCGGGTCGCTTTCTCCGATCCCCCTCCAATCCATCGCAACAGATGGAGACCCCGCTGACTTTCCCGTCTTGGCTGGCCCTCCTGGGAACCATCCTGGCCGCCGTCTGGCTGGCCGGAGGGTGGCACCTCTCCAACCGGATCCGCCGCAGGGTCCTGGAACCCAGCACCCGGGGGCGTGCGTGGCCCCTCGAGGTGCTGGAGGTGGGGCCGGACCGTGTGACCTTGGGAGTCCTCCCGGAGACCGGTTCCAGCCGCCGCTGGCGCCAGGAGGGTCTGTGGGGTCTGCGCTGGCCGGGAGGTAACGCCCAGGTCGGCAGGGTTTTGCATCTGGGAAAGAGGAAGGTGACTCGAAGCCTTCATCTTCTCAACGGACACCCGGCGACCGGCACCCGGGTGACGCTCACCAGCTTTGCCTTTCCCGACGACCCGGAAGAGGCCTTCGGGTTGCCGGTCCAACCGCTCAGATACCACTCTCCACTGGGCCGTTTCCCAGCCTGGCTGACCCCCGGGTCCCGCTCCACCTGGGTTATCTTCGTCCACGGAAAGCGCGGTGCTCCCCCAAGCAGCGCCCTCCGTTCCTATCCCCTGCTGAAGCTCGCGTCAGACCTGGGTTTCCCCGGTCTGGTCATCTCCTATCGAAACGATCTGGAGGCCGAACCCGCCGAAGACGGACTCCACTGGTGCGGACTCACCGAGTGGGAAGATCTGGAAGGGGCCGTCCGCCATGCCCTGGAGGCCGGGGCCGAGGGCGTGGTCCTGGCCGGCTACAGCATGGGCGGGGCCCTGGTCATGAGCTTCTTGCGGCAATCGGCCCTGGCTCGATCCGTCCGGGGAGTCATTCTGGAGTCGCCGGTCCTGGATCTTGAGGCGACGCTGGACTTCGCCGCTCGAAACCGAGGTTATCCAAGTGTCCTTTTCCACGCGGCCAAGACCCTGGCTCGACTTCGTTTCGGCGTTCCGTGGAAGGACCTGAATTACATCGGGAACTCAGAATACCTGCGGGCGCCCACGTTGATTTTCCATAGCGGCGCGGACACCCTGGTTCCGCTCCGGACCAGCCAACAGCTGGCTCGCTCCCGCCCCGATCTCGTCCAGTGCGTGACGGTCCCCGGCGCGACCCACGGCCGAGCCTGGAACGTGGACCCGGACCGGTACGAACGGGTCGCCCGGGAGTTCCTGAAGACCGAATCGAGCGCTTAACCCGAATATATCGCCAGATAGATAGACAGAGGCCGAAATCGCGGGCCGGTGTTGCGTCGCCGAGGGCCGGAGTCGCACGAAAGGAGGTGACCGAAAGGAGGTGACTGTCCCCTACTCCTTCCCTGTCCCCTACTTCGGGACGGTGTTCACCCGGGACGAGGGGCAATCCATAGCGCAACCCCCAGTCAGCTTCAATTATCGAATCGAAACGGTCGCCGGCACCGGGAGGTCCGGCTTTACCGGCGACGGGGGTCCGGCAGACCAAGCCCGGCTTCGCCGCCCCGCTGGCGTAGCCGCGGACGGCGTTGGCAACCTCTTCATCGCCGATTCACTCAACCATCGCATTCGCCGCGTGAACCCGGCGGGAACCATCACCACCGTCGCCGGCTCCGGGAGGGATGGCTTCAACGGAGGGGGCTTCGGCGGCGATGGAGGTCCGGCGGACCAGTCCCAGCTTGACTCCCCCAGTGGCGTGGCCGTAGACGGCGCCGGCAACCTTTTCATCGCCGATTCACTCAACCATCGCATTCGCCGCGTGGACCCGGCGGGAACCATCACCACCGTTGCCGGCACCGGGGAGGAGGGCTCCAGCGGCGACGGGGGCCCGGCCGACCAAGCCCGGCTTGACTCCCCCAGTGGCGTGGCGGTGGACAGCGCCGGCAACCTCTTCATCGTCGATGGAAACTACCGCATTCGCCGGGTGGATCCGACGGGAATTATCATCACCAGCGCCGGCGGCAGGGGATTCGGCTTCAGCGGCGATGGGGGCCCGGCCGACCAAGCCCGGCTTGCCTTTCCCAGTGGCGTCGCGGTGGACGCCACTGGAAACCTCTTCATCGCCGACGCAGGCAACGACCGCATTCGTAGGGTGGACCCATTGGGAACCATCACTACCGTCGCCGGCACCCAGGAACGGGGCTTCGGCGGCGACGGGGGCCCGCCCGACCAGGCCCGCTTAGCCTTTCCCAGTGGCGTCGCGGTGGACGGCGCCGGCAACCTTTACATCGCCGATTGGGGCAACGCGGTGATCCGAGTGCTAACGCCGGCTGTGGATTTCGCTCATTTTGCCAACGGGGCGTCCACCACCTCCGATTTGGTGTTGGTGAACGTGGAGACCGTGACGATTTATCCGACCCTCTACTTCTACGACGCGACGGGCGCTCCTCTGGACGCAGAATCAGTGGTCGTGGTGAGGGGAGATCTGGAGACCGCGGTGGACAAGGGATTGACCGTGACCATGGGAATCGAGCCCTTGGGCGAACGGACGATTTCGACCCATGGAGAAGGGGACTTGGTTACCGGATCCGTGACGGTGCTCTCTAGCGGTCGCGGCGGCGGGGTCCTGCGCTTCGACCTGCCGGAGATCGGAGTGGCCGGGGTGGGGGCCAGCCCGCCAGTAAGCGGCGCCATCTTTCCGGCTCGCCGACAAGCAGACGGAATCAATACTGGTGCGGCGATCCGAAACCTTGGGTTGGAGGCCATGACGGTGACCTGTCACTTGATGCAAGATGGCAACGTTTTGGAAACGACGGCGATTTGGCTGGCAGGCAGCGGGCAGGTCGCCCGGTTCATCGACGAGTGGTTTCCAGAAACCGAGACCTCCGACTTTGTTGGATCGGTGCGCTGCATCGCGAGCGGCGACGGGGGCCCGGCCGACGAAGCCCGGCTTGCTTTTCCCAGTAGCGTCGCAGTGGACAGCGCCGGCAGTCTCTTTATTGTTGATGAGGCCAACCACCGCATTCGCAGGGTGGATCCAGCAGGAATTATCACTACCGTCGCCGGCACCGGGGAGCGCGGCTCCAGCGGCGACGAGGGTCCGGCGGACCAAGCCCGACTTGCCTTTCCCACTGGCGTGGCGATAGACGGTGCCGGCAACCTCTTCATTGCCGATCGTGGCAACCACCGCATTCGCAAGGTGGACCCGGCAGGAACCATTACGACCTTCGCCGGCACCGGTAGGTTCGGCGTTTTGAGCAGCGATAGGAGCTACTATTTCCGCGGCGACGGGGGGCCGGCCGACCAAGCAGCACTCTTCTCGCCCCGGGACGTATCTGTGGACGGCACCGGGAACCTCTTCATCGCCGACACGGGCAACGACCGCATTCGCCGGGTGGAGCAGACAGGAACCATTACCACCTTCGCCGGCACGGCGCCCGAGGGCGAACTGTTCACCGGAGTGGCCCTGGAGCTGGATGCCGACAATCGGATCTTCACCACCTTGCCGGTGGTGCCGGTGCCCCCACCGGGAACCGAAGGACAGGCCACGACCTTGGACTTTGCACATTTCGGGAACGGGTCTTCCGGCAACGGCGCGTCGATCACCTCGGATCTGGTTCTTGTGAATGTCAGTGCCCGCCCGGTCCGCCCCGAACTTTACTTTTTCGATCCGATGGGCGCGGCTTTGGACGCCGAGTCAGTGGTGGACGTGACCGGATATCTGCAAGTTCAGGAAGATGGGGCTTTGAGCGTGCAAACGGAGATGGCGCCGCTGGGAGAGCTCACGATCTCGACCCACGGTCGAGGGGCTCTGGTGACGGGATCGGTGAAGGTTGTGGCCGAGGGACCGATCGGCGGAGTCCTGCGCTTTGCGCTCCCTGAGATCGGAGTGGCCGGAGTGGGCGCCAGCTCACCCGTCCGGGACACGATCTTTCCGGTCCGCCGGCAGGCAGGAGGGATCCGCACGGGGGCGGCCATCCACAGCCTGGGCGAGACCGGGGTGGAAGTGACGTGCAGCTTGATGCAGGCCGGCACGGTTTTGGAAGAGGCCGAGATCCCGCTGGAGGCCAACGGACAAACGGCTTGGTTCATTGAGGAGATGTTCGTCCGGACCGAGACCTCCGATTTCTTGGGATCGGTGCGCTGCACCGCACCCGATGGCCAACTCTTTACCGGAGTGGCCCTGGAGCTGGATGCCGTCAACCGGATCTTCACGACGCTCCCAATGGTGCCGATTCAGCGATGACTTCGCGGGAATAGTCTGAAGGGACCCCCTGTGGAGGCGGACATCGCCGAATCCGGGTGTCAACCGGGGCCGGTTTCAAACTCGACCGCGAGCCAGTGTTTTTGCCTTTGACGAACTCTATCCAACATCAGACGGAGGAATGAATACCAATGACTATTGCAGTCGCGATGATTGTCACCTTTCTGGCGACGCCTTTCCTTTTCGGACGCCAGACGTCCACCGTGGTCGTCAACCCGGTTGTCATCGCCGCAGGCGACGAAAGCTCGAACACCGGCAATGACCTGACGAACATGTTTCTGGCAAGTCTGATGCGCACCAATGTATTCGCCGTCATTGACGCACGCACCGGACAACAGGCCGACGCCGACTTCTACCTCAGTTCCAGCGTCAATTATCGTGAGGAAGAAGTCGAAGTCGGAGTCGAGGAAAAAGAAAGGAGGTACCGTTCCAGGTCAACCAAGGAGTCCGCCGAAACGATCAAAACATCCCGCCAGCAGGTCACATCCCTTCGTATCGACATCTCGGTGGCTGACAGTTCCGGAAAAGTGCTCTTCACGGATGTCGGGGAGCTTGACGAAACCAGCACTGGAACCGCCGGGAGCGCCGCCGCCCCGGTCGTCGATTAATTGGCCGGCAGGCTGTCGACGTACTTCGACATCGTGGGACTGCGGTCCATAGCCGAATCTGTGGAGGGCAGCGTCGTAGCGATCATGGATTCCACGACCGCGGTTGTCGACAAGGGAAGCAAGGCCGGGTTGGCACCCGACGATGAACTGGAGGTTCGGCGAGGCAACGTCATTACCAATGCTGCCGGCGAATTCATATTTTCGCGCATGGAGAGCATGGGCAAGGCGGAAGTGAGCGAGGTACAGGACGAGGGAGCACTGATCACCGTGGCGGCTTCGGTCGAACTCCAAGCGGGTGACACCGTCGTGCGCGTCGTGCGCGAACCCACGGTGACCGAGCATTTGGAAACGGGCGACGCTCTCTTCGACGCCTCCTTTTACCTGCAGGCGGTCCGAGAGTATCTGGCGGCGCTAGAGTCCGATTCGGAGTTGTTGGACGTGCTGTTTCCCCTCGCAGTGTCGCAGATGAAAACTGGTAATCACGCCGCCGCATACGAATCCTTCGCTCGGTTTCTTGACGCGGGCCAGCCTATGGAACTGGCTGCGACTCACGGACATAAACTTTCGGGAAGTGCCGGGGAACGTTCACCTTGACAGGAGAATCGGTGAGCTACAGGTCGCCGCGAGAAGATGATCCGAACCACCGGTTTAACGTACCGCTGGATGGAGTCGTCGAGTCCCGACTACGGGTCGACCGAATGCAGGTCGAGGGACGGCAGGTCGACGAGAATCTGGTGCTCCGCGCTCCGAGCGCGGAGCAATTCAAGAAAAACAAGGGCGACTCGAAGAACTGGACGCTCAAGTTCGACCTGCGAGGCGAAAACACGGAGGTTGCAAAAATCGTCAGTCGTTACATTTTGCGATCAAAAGGCCGCTGACCCTCATACATAAAACCCTGGACACGGAACACGAGCGAAGGACATTAATGACGGCTCTCCCTCCTGGAATCCGTAGAGGAAAGGCTCCCTGGCGCTGATTCCTGCCGCGCTTTGATCTATAAATTGGTCTGCAATTGATGAAGCTGGGGATTGGAAGAAAGACGGTACGGTGAAGTCCGTCGATTTCGGCTCCGCCATCGCGGCGGCGCTGATGAAGAAAAAGGTCCCCGTTACAGTGGTCACCGACAGCACCAAATCCCAGTGGACCATCGAGTCCGTCTCAGCTCAGAGGGAAGATTCGACCACAACGAAAGTGGCCAAGACGGTCCTTCTAGGCCCTTTTAGGGGTAGTTCTACGAAGTTCGAGGGGACTTTCCAAGTCATTGACAATGAGAGCACTACCGTCATTTTCGCATACAACGTGAAGAAGAATAATTTTCAATCGGCGGCCGAGGCGTTTACCAAGCATTTCAAGAAATTTCTGAAGAAATATTTGAAAAAGAGGAAATGACGGGTCGAAATTGCGGGCACGTTCCATGGTGACAAACTCTGGAGTCTCCGCCTCGTTGGAAGGCCAACCGGTCGCTGGACTCCCCACTTACCGATTGACCGACGCCTCCTTACGTTGACGGGCGTCCGAAGATTCCGTCGCCGCACTCGTGCCTCGTTTTGGTGATCACGGATCTGCTCAGTCTAATGACATGGATGCCGTTTCCCTTGACGATCCCAGAGAGCCGCCCGCATTCTCAGGTCACCGATCTGCGCTTGTGCGACCTGTCCTATCCAGGCCCTTGTCGCCTGGAGGCAGCGCCGGTAGAATGCCTCGACCATTAGTAGCTTCGATCCTTTCCCGGAAGGCGACGGCGACCACCAAGCCTTTTGTGTACGGGGTCATGGAATGAATTCAGATTCCGCCGGAGCTTTCGGAGAATGCGATCCGGATAAAAATAGAACCCAGAAAACACGTTCGAGTCCTGACGACTCTGGCCGTTACCGCCGGCTTGTCGGTGTTGGTCGTCTACTTTTCTTCCCCCGGTGAAGAGCAGGAGCCCATCCTGACCGGGGAGGACAGGGTGATCCAATCCGCCATGACCAGGATCGCGGCCGAAAGTCGGGGTGTCCCGTACGAAACGCCGATTCAGGCTGCGCCCCGATCCGATGAATCGCTGCCATTTGCCGAAAGGTCCGTGGAAGACACGGTTCCCTCGCCACCCGACGGATATTCTTTCGTCTCCTACTACGGGGAGATGACTCGAGCGCGAGTCACCGGTGAGACCGACGCCGGAGAAGATCCGCAGCGTCCGGACCCGGACTGGCTGAATCCATCCACGTCCATCGAATCACTCGTGGCCCAAGCGTCCGCTGCCGGACGGGACTGGTCCTTCGGCTGGATCCGGCTCGCCGGGGGCGCAAAGGACAGCGACGTGGCGGGACCGATCGCCGAATTCGGCGCGACGGCCCTTGGTTCCTCGGGAAACCTGGTACGCGCCCAACTCCCCGGCGACCCGACCCTATTGCAAGAGATTGCGGGTTTGCCGGAAGTGGACGGTCTGGGCACCGTCCCGCCGGAGAGGAAACTCCCGGAGGCATTTGCCCGCGAAGTACTGGAAGCACCGCTCCAGGACCAGACTCCGGTGTTCATCACTCTCATGACGGACGATCCGGACGGCCGGTGGCGGCAAGCGCTGGTGGATCGGAGCGCCGTGGTGGGCCGGTTCGATCCGGATGTCAGGGCTTATACGGCCAACGTGGCCTACGGTGAGATGGAAACCATCGCGGCGGCTGATTTCGTGCTGGCCATCGAGCCGGTCGGAATCGTACGAGCGGCCCACGATACGGCAGTCCCGGCCATGAGCGTGGACGCCCTGCGAGTCTACGACGGTTCGCCCGGGATCTTCTCTGGAGTCGGGGGCGCCTCCGTCCCTATCGGTGTCATGGACACGGGGCTCAACATCAATCACCTGGACATCGCGTCCAACCGGGAGAGTATCTGTGGCGCCAACTTCGTTTGGGCTGGTTTCTTGGGTCCGGGCGGACAGTTTCAGGAGGCTGAGGACTTATGGATCGACGAATTCGGCCACGGGACCCACGTCACGGGAACCATGGCCGGAAACGGTTCCGCAGAGCCGCGTTTCGCCGGCATGGCCCCGTCGGTGAGGCACATCCGCTTCGCCAAGGTCTTGAATAGTAGTGGGTTTGGGTCTGGTGACGGCATCCCTAGAGGAATGGATTTCCTGGCCGTAGCGACGGAGTGTTCCGAATTGGGTCGTCCGTCCAATCCCGTGAAGCCCCTGATCGTCAACATGAGCCTGTCGGATAGCTCCAGGCGGTTCGAAGGCAGGGGCGTCGGCGCGCGCAAGCTCGACTCCATCGTCTGGAGCTTTCGTCAGCTCTATGTCGTGGCGCAAGCGAACACAGACATCTCCGGCTTTTCCAACTTTGGTACCGCCAAGAACTCGCTGGCCGTAGGCGCCGTGCAGGACAGCGGCGACATCGCAGCTTTCAGCAGCCACGGACCAACCTTCGACGGACGCCTGGCACCCCAGGTGGTCGCCACCGGCGTCCGGGTCCACTCGGCCCAGGGCGGTGGCAGCCGTGGCCAGTATGTCGCATTGAACGGAACCAGCATGTCCTCACCCACGGTGGCGGGGGTGGCCGCCCTGCTCTTGGATGCCGTCCCGGAGTACCAGGAACAGCCGGCTCTCGCCCGGGCCAGATTGATGGCCAGCGCCATTCGACCGGATCCTTGGCTGGACGTCCCGAACGCTTTCCCCTCCACCAACACCGGCGGGCCCGGATCGCTGCAGGCGGCGTACGGATTGGGCAAGGTGTCGGCACGCACCGGAATTCTCAACCGGGACGAGGCTGGAGGTTGGATCAGCGGCGGGGCCGTATCCGAGCTGCAGCAGGGCGAATTCTCCCACCAGGACATCAAGGTGCCGGAGGGTGCCAGCCGCCTCGATCTGGTGATGACCTGGGACGAGCCTCCGGCGGACGCCATCGCCAGCACGGTCCTGAACGATCTGGATCTGTGGTTGGACCGGGACGGCGATTGCGACGATGGACCGTGCGGAGAGCATTTCTCGACGTCCCGTGTGGACAACGTGGAGTGGATCATTCTCAGGAATCCACAGCCGGGAACGTATCGGGCGAAGGTGGTGGCGCGGCGAGTCTACACCGCTCCACCCAGAGCGGCCCTGGCCTGGACGGTGATCCGGGGGGCCTCCACCCCGATCCTGGAGGTCGAGGCCGACCACACCCTCCTGGCGGGGGAAGGGAAACAGGAGCTCACTCTGACCCTGACGGCGGACGAGTACGTGGCGGCCGGAAGCCGGCTGCACGTGGACTGCCGGGACTCCGCTGATTCTTCCGGTTGCGATCAGATCGGGATCTACGCCGCGGACGCGTCTCGCGAGGATGGGATATCCGTCGATCTGTCGAACGAAATTGGTCAGACGGGAGACCCGATTCATTTGGGTTCATCCATTCCTCTCGGCGAGGTTGCAGCCGGCGAGACTCAGGAAATCCGTTTTGTCGTGTCGTCGGACGCAGAAGGGGACCCCGCCCGTCTCTACTTTACGGCCAGCGCATGGAACGCCACGGGGGCCTCCGTCTCGGTGGGAGTGGGACGCAGCGGTGTCGTCAGGTCGGACATGATCCAGCGCCCAGCCAACGACGACTTCGATTCGGCGGCTGTCATCGAAAGGGCGCAGGGTTCTCAGGAGGTGGACCTGCTGTTGGCGACTCCCGAGCCGGGAGAACCGTTGTTCACTGTCCAAACCGGCCGGCCGGCCGGTTCCGTCTGGTACGTGTGGACCGCACCGGCGGACGGTGCGGTCCGTTTCGAACTCCATCCGCCTTCGGAGTTCCAGGACGGGCGCAATGATCTGGTCGGTGTCTTCCGCGGTGATGCCATCGCCGAGTTGGAGCGGGTTGCATCCAATCAGTGGGGTACGGTCTTCTTCGCCGAGGAGGGAGAGATCTATCGCGTCCGGGTAGGCTATCTGAACCGGGCAACCACCGTCCAGCTTCGCTGGTCTCAGGGCAACCGCCCAGTCAACGACGACTTTGATCAGGCCTCCGTACTGGAGGGCGCGACGGGCACCGTTCTCGGCAGCGGTGGGGGCGCCACCCTGGAGCCCGGCGAGTGGTTCGGCACGGAGGCGGGGACGACCTGGTACCGATGGACGGCTCCCAGCGACGGCCGATGGAGATTCTATAACGCAAACTCCTCCTTGCGCATCTTTGTGTTCGAGGGAAACAGCATTTCTACGCTCCGACTGATTTCCCACAGGCCGTCTGGGAGCGCAACCCTTCCGGTTGCCACCGGCACTGAATATCGTATCGCCGTTGCTTCACGGGATGCCGATCAACCCGCTGGTATCTTCAAACTGGATTGGTCGCCCTGGTCCAACCCAAATCCGGATAGTGACAACAACGACGATATTGCTGACGCTGAAGAGATCGAAAGCACTTCGTCTTCCCAACACGTCATCGGCGTCGACCAACGGTCGACTGTTGAGCCGGGCGAGCCCCTTGAATCCGGAGTCAGGACTCGATGGTGGACGTGGGACGCCCCGAGCCATGGACGCTATACCTGGCGGCTCAAAGATCGCGGGGAGATGGGAAGGTATCCGAAGTTGCAGTTGACCGTGTTCTCCGGCACCTCTTCGGAGGACCTGCAATTCGTAGCACGGACAGGACCCGACACCGTGCCGTCCGATATCGTTTTTCAGGCTACGCGCGGACAGCGGTATTGGCTGGCAGCCGGCTATCCGGTAGGGGACATCGCCGCGTATCAGGTGGTCGAGGCCTCCGCCAACCTGATTTGGGGACCCACCCCCGGAAACGACAGTCTGGCCAGCGCCGTCTCCCTAGAAGAGGTCTCCGGGTCCATCTCCAGATCCAACCGTTTCGCTACCACCGAACGCGGCGAGCGTGGCTCCGTCCTGGGTCATTCGTCGCTATGGTGGACCTACGAAGCCTCCGTTACCGGTTGGCTTCGATTTTGGCTGAACGACCCCGACGGTCCGTGGGTGCTGGCTGTCTACAGGGGAGGAGGTGACGAGTTCGGAGGTCTTGAGTTCGTGAGAAGCAGCCACCAGCCGGAGGCAGTTGAATCCGACGGAGTCGAGGTCGTTTTTCATGGGGAGGAAGGGGTCCGCTACACGATCCGGCTGGGGGGCCGCGGCAGGGCGGGCGGCGGCGACTTCACCATGAACTGGGAGGAAACCGAACCTCCGATCTGGCTCAGATACTCCGAACGTCTGGCCGACGGCGACGTGGATGCCGATGGGACCTCGGTTCAACTCAGAGGACCGCTCAGCTTGGCCCTCGATGATCGTGGCACGGTCCTCTTTGTGGCCTCGAGGCTGGGTCTGCAAGTCTTCGAGCGCGACGTGGACTCCGGGTCTCTGACGCTGGTTCAATTGCTGGAAGACGAGCCGCTGGATGACAGTTCCCTGCTCTGGGATTCTCGCAGATCCGAACTCTACGCCTATCGGTACGGAGTGTGGCGCAGATTCGCATTGGATGATGAAACCGAAGGGGAATTCCAAGACCAGGGGACGTTTGCGGTAACTGGCGCCCCGGATCAGGGCTACGGGCACGGCGACGTTTTCATGGACTCCAGTAGTTCATTCCTGCATGTGGTTGACTTTGATCAAGGGCTGCACGTCCTGACATTCGATACGCCGAGTCGTCTCCGGCATGTCGAAACCGAGTATCGTTCCGGACTGACGGGTGCCCTGATATCCAATGAAGGCAGCCACATTTACGCAATCAGATACTGGTTCTTGGAGGTCTTCGAACGTGACACTGACACGGGCCGACTCACTAGCGTACTGACGCATTCCGCAGAGCGCGCCGAAGCACTGGGGATCAGCACCGACAACCGGTACCTGTTCGTCTTCGACGACGATGGCAGGAGGACAAACGTATTCGATCTCGAAGACGATCCTTCCAACCCACGCTCTCTCGGCACCCTGACACCATTGTGGAACGAGCCTTGGTGGATATCGGACAACCGGTGCGGATTAGCCGCTGCACGCAAGGGAGTCCCGGCCGTGGACGTCTTCTGCAAGTACATGGCCTTCAGCGTGCATTGGGACCCGGAAACCGGGGAACTTGCGGCCACCGACCACGCGGCGCCCTGGCAGCCGGACCGCTACAACAACTATGTTCCCGAATTCGGCCAGACTCGGGACCTGGTGACCAGCCCCGATGGCCGGTACGCATACCTGGATTCGGATGATCAAGGGCTCATGGTCATCGAGCGCGTCGGCGCCGGCGCTGATCCATAAGTGTCCCCATAGTCGCTCTCGGTAACGTCCGGTGAGGTGGCGATAGGTCCCATTTCGAACAGAGGCTGTATTGGTGGAGAGGAGGTGACTGCCCGCTTCGCCCACTTTCTCCGGTTCTGCTTCACCGCGTCGAAGTCAACGAGACATCGAGCCTCACGTGGTCGTAGGGCACCCGCGGTACCAGCCTCCCTCGCTCTCCGTGTCGTAATTCCACGAGCCCGTATCTGGACATCGTCTTCAGGGTTCGCGAAAGGTTCGACTTGCTTCGCCCGGCCATCTCCGCGAGCTCCGTGAGCGAACCCGGTTTCTCCCGTGCAATCAGCTCCAAGAGTTGCCTATTGTGCTCGGACAGCAACTTCGCAAAGCTCTCGATCGAGGTGAACCACACCTTTGGCTCACCCTTCACGGGCGTGTGCTCGCCGCGGGCAATAGCCAGGGTGCGCGCCTTCATCTCGTCGTAACCGGCGATCCCGATCTCCAGTGTGTTCATGGAATCGAGCCTCCTTCTCCAAGAACGTGGCCCACTTCTTTCCAGAAATCCTCGAGGAGCGTCACTGCGTCTTTAAGTTATAGGGCCGGATCTTCCGCAGCCGATGCCGACGGTCGCGCTCTGCCCGTCTCCGCCTTCCCGGAGCTGGCCGCTCCCTGGCCGTGTGCGCATTGTCGAATCCAACCAATCTCGCGCCATCCGGCGCGTGCAGTGTCAACGAGTAGCGGAGGCCGTGCGGTCGTTCGGGCGTGACCTCGGTCCGCACCACGACGAACTTCACCCAATGCCCCCTGTCGTCCACAAACAGCGTCTCGCCGTGAAGGTCAAGCAGGGTGTCCAGTCCCGGGTCTCGGTCCGGGATCGTCATCGATTGATGTTATCAGATTAAGATAACTATAGTCGCGCGAGAGGAGATGATTGTTCCCCTTCTCTCGCCTTGCGTTACCCTGCCTTGACCGCCCGATTCGGTGTCCTCGACGATTCACCGAAATTCCAGCCCCCAAGAAAGGACGCCATCATGGTGAGATCGGAGACGCGCTCCCAAACCATCAGCCGACGGGTGTTTTTCCGAAGTGCGAAGGCAGCCGGTACGACCGCATTCACGGCTTCGCTATTCGGACGACGGTACCGCCTTCTCAAAGCTGGCATGCAATTGCGGATCGGTGTCGTGGGCGGTGGATTCGGCGCCGCGTTTCCCTGGCACCGGCATCCCAACTGCAAGGTGACCGCAGTCGCTGATCTCAGGGAGGACCGCCGGAAGAGGCTGGAAGAGCGGTTCGAGTGCTCCAACGCGTACGCCGATTTCCGCGCCATGCTCAAGGACCCCGTCGTGGATGCAGTCGCCATCTTCACCGGGGCGCCCCGTCACGTTCAGCACTGGGTGGAGGTCATGGAATCCGGCCGGCACGTCATCAGTGCGGTTCCAGCCGCCATAACCCTGGAACAGTGCCAGCACCTTCTGGAGGCTGTTAATAGAACCGGCCAGATCTACATGATGGCCGAAACCAGTTGCTTTCATCCATCCACCATGACTGCCCGCAGGCTGAGGCAAGAAGGCAAGTTCGGGAGAATCTATTTCACCCAAGGCGATTACATCCATGACTACGGCACCTACTTGGCGAAGGGGGAGATGCCGGAGTATCTGGAGCGGATGTTGTTTCACAAGGGTAAGCCGACATGGCGGTATGGCAACGCTCAGGGCCTCTATATCACCCATGCCAGCGGTCCGATCATTCATGTGACGGGCGAGAGCCTGGTCGAGGTCGCGGCGGTCGGAACGCCGATGGATCATTCCTTCTTCAAGGAGAACCGGTACGGTAACCCGTTCATGAACACCACTTTCTTCTTCAAAACGTCGGGTGGAAACTCCTCCCGAATAAACATCCACTGGTGGACCTCAGCTCCCGGCCGTGAAGGCGCGGATTATTTTGGGACCGAAATGTCGTTGTTCGAGAGGTGGAAGGGTCTGCGCCCTTCCGCTTACGTAACCCGTCCTCAATCAGAACCCGAACTGTTGCAGGCGGATCACTCCGAAGAACTGCCCCCGTCACTGCGGAACGTTGGGGGGCACGGGGGTTCCCATCCCTTCATCATTCATGAGTTCGTTTCGGCATGTTTGGAACAACGATCCCCGTCGGTCGATGTCCATCAGGCCCTGTCCTACACGGCACCCGGAATCGTAGGATTCCACTCGGCTCTGAAGGGTGGAGACTGGCTGAAGATTCCCGATTTTGGATCCGTCAGTTAGCCGTTCCCGGTGAGCCCGGTTGGCTTGGAACTCGCGCGGCGAGAGGAGGTGACTGTCCCCTTCTCCCGCATCCCACATCGCGAGGGCGGCGGCGGGGACGTGAAAAGTGACGGTCGAGGACTTCTACCGGCGTTGTCTCCAGGCGACAATGCCCCGGTTAGGACAAGTCGCCTCCAAGCGAGGGCTGAAACGAGGGACGACGAGTTTGCTGCTTGATGATCTGACCTCAACCAGGGGGCGGATATGGGTCGTTTCCCGGAGGCACGGTATCCGAGTCTCGAATTTTTCCATCGGGTCGATGGATCACAAGCTCTCCACCACCATCATTGCTCAGAATTTCTCGGGCACGATTCATCGCCTGTCGCTGAGTGTCAGCTAGTGCACTCGCCCGGTCCGATTCCGGCCTGACCACAGCCCACCTATCGTCACGAGGCACTACGTGGCGCGCGTTGCGGGGCATATTTTCAACTCCAAACGTTCAACGAACTCACTTTACAGGCACTCTCTGATACAGAACCTGGAAAACGACGGGAGGGGAATCCGGACCGGGACCCGAAAAAACCGCAGCAGCACGGCCAAACCCGGCGAACTGGACAGCGACGGAGAGTTCCAACACGGCGAGAGAAGGTGACTGTCCCCGTCTCCCTGTTGTTCCGCTTTGAAACGAAGAGGGCGCCCACAAGGGGCGCCCCTACCGAAGATTCTTTGTCAATTTGCACAACAATTCGGGATTAACGAACTAATTCCCCTTCTGCGGAGCCTGATTCTCCGGCCTCAGCGACGGGTGAAGCATCATCTCTTCGTAGACTTCCTCGCCGTACCCGATGCCTGCGCTCTCGGTCCCGACCTCGTACTGATACTTGAGGATGAAGGTAATCAGGTCGGCCATCTCCTGGTGGCTGATGTTCTCTTCCAGACCCTCGGGCATGAGGGAGTTGGTCGTGGCCCGGATCTCCTTGATATTCTCCCGCAACAGGGTGTTCCGCAGATCGTCCCCCTCCACCAGGGTCACGCTGGTGGCCGTCTCATCCCGCAGCAGGCCAGTGTAGAGCCCCCCTTTGAGGTCGGTCGCCACGTACTGCAGATACTGTGGCTCGACGAAACGGTTGGGGTCCAGGATGTTCACCAGCAAGGACTCGGGATCCTTCTCCGAGCCGCGGATCAGGTTCGGTCCGATGGGGTGCTCCCGGGAAGAGAGCCGGTGGCACTTGATGCATTCCCGCCGATAGACAACCTCGCCGCGTTCGTGGTCGCCGGTCAGAGACAAGCTGGCCTGAAATTCGGCCAGCGCGTCCTTCCGAGACCCGAGTTCCTCGTCCCCCAAGAGCCGGGCCGCCCGCTCCCGAATGGCCTCGTCGTCGTGGTTCAGGAGGAGATCCCGGCGCTTGGCGTCGATCTGGTTGGCTGCGAGTGACTCCTCCGAGACGGCCTGAAGCAAGGCCGAGGTCCATTCCTGTCGAGCGAAGAGGGTCTCCAGGACCTTGCTCCGGGTCCGGGGAGAATGGGTCATCCAGTCCGCCAGCAGCAGACCCGGTATCTCCGGGCTGTCGAAGCCCGCCAAGGCATCGATCGCCGCGATTTGGAGGTCCTGAGGCTGTTGGGGGTCCACCAGAGGGGCCAACGCCGGTTTCACTCGATCCAGGCGGCCATGGTGGAGCAGGCGGATGGATTGGAGCCGGTCTTCCAGGGAAGCAGACTCGTCAGCGGCGATCTTGCCCGCGCGCTCCATGTGGGCCTTGATCATGGAGGCCGCGGAGGCCGGGAGCCTTCGCAGTCCCATGAGCGATCCGCCGGAATAGGCCAGGCCTTCGGCCATGCCGAGGATGATCTCCTGTCGTGCGGACGGTCTTGCGGCCAACACCGGATTGGCCGCCATGACGCCGAGGACCCGCCTCAACTCCCGTGCGCGTTCCCGGGCCCCCACGGCCCGGGCGAGCCGGGACAACCACTCGACCGATTCGGGTTGCGCCAGAAACGTCTCCTCGTTCGCCAACCGGGCGAACAGCTGGTGTCCGAAGTCGGCACAGGAACTCAGGACGGCGTTCCGGACCCAGAAGTCACCGGTGTCTTCCCGGGCGATCCGGACCAGCGCAGGAAGAGCCCGCTGCCCTCTCACCTCGCCCAGACTCAGGGCCACCTGGAATCGGACCCGGATCTCCGGGTCCTGGGCCAGGTCCGACACCTTCCGAAACAGGGCGCGGGAACGATTCAAGCGGGATTCAGCCAGTCGGACGGCATGGACCCGGACACCGGCTTCAGGATCCCCCAGACCCCGCAGCAGGTCCCGTTCCCGGAGGGAGCCGAGACCCTCCAGGGACCAGAGAGCATGCATCCGGGCCAGGGGACGGGAACTCTCCCTCAGGAGGCGGCGCAGGAGGGGCGCCGCCGTCCGGTCCTCCCGTTCACGGATCAGCCGGTGAGCCGTCGCCCGCCACCAGCCCCCGTCGTGCTCCAGGTGGGAGACCAGTTCCTCGATCGTCGCCTCGCCCAACCGGGGCGGAGGCGGCGACACGAATCCCGGCGGCGCCAGGCGATAGATGCGTCCCCGGTCGCGCCCGCTGGTGAAATCCAGGTGCTTCATCACCCGTTCGGGGACATGGGTCGCCTCGATCAGCTCCCGGGACATGTCCAGGAAGTAAACCGTTCCGTCAGGCGCGTTGACTGCATTGACGGGCCGAAACCAGGTGTCGGGGGAGCGGACGAACTCCGTGTTCTCCCCCTCCCCCCTTTCGGAGCGGAAAGTGACTCCGTCGTCGATGAGAACCCGGCGGTGGATCAGGTTGCCGGTGTTGGCGCCCATGAAGTAGCTGCCCCGGTATTTCTCCGGGTAGGCGTGGCCCGTATACATGGTCACGCCAGAACCGGCCGTCAGGTAGTCGTGTCCGACGCCGGCGCTCCGGGAAGACGACCCGGCGAAGATGCGCCGCGCCTGCCGGATCGTGCGCCAGCGCTCCACCGGGCTGATCTTGTAGAGGCGCGTCTGGCCCTGGACCAGGGGTTTCACCTGGTTGGCGCCCGGTCCCAGCCACCGGTGCAGGTTGATGAAAAGGTAGGGGTTCCTTTCCAGGTACCGGGCCGGCAACACCACGTGGCGCCCCGGCATCCCCTGGTTGCAGACGAAGCGGTTGAACCATTCGTCGAAGGCGTGCCCGAACTGGAAGGTCTGGGTCGTGGTCTCGAACCGTCCGCTCACGGGATCGAAGCGGAAATCCCGGGCGCCCAGGGAAACCGGAGACGAATCCGGATTCTCCAGGGACCGGATCTCGCCGGCGTTTCCGGAGGCGATCCCGTAGATCCAATGGTCCACTCCCATGATGATGTTGTTCATCATCTGCTGCTCGTTCTGGTGTCCGAAGCCGGAATAGACCTTCTTTCGGATGTCGGCTTTGTTGTCGCCGTTGGTGTCCTTGAGGTACCAGATGTCGGGAGGCGCCGTGACGTAGACCCCTCCGTTCCAGACCGTCACTCCGGTGGGCCACAGCAACTCGTCGGCAAAGACGTGGCTCCGGTCCAGGGTGCCGTCCCCGTTGGTGTCCTCCAGCAGGCGGACCACGCCGATGGGCTTTTCGCCCGGCCCCGGCTGGTAGGGATAGTCCCGCATCTCGGCCACGTAGAGGCGGCCGTTCTCGTCGAACGCGGCCGCCACCGG
This sequence comes from Acidobacteriota bacterium, assembly GCA_965231825.1. Lineage (GTDB taxonomy): Bacteria > Acidobacteriota > UBA6911 > RPQK01 > JAJDTT01 > JAJDTT01. The sequence goes on from OZ246889.1 coordinate 4,155,115, forward strand.
GTCGTTCACCAATGGCTCATGGGCCACTATCTCCATACGGAATCCGTCGACCGCCTCGAACGACGCCAGGGCTTCCTGCGGCTCCTTGGGCGGAACCGGCTGCAGATACTCGGCCAGGGCCGCCTCGTCCCGGGAAATGTCCAGGATCTTGCGGAACGGATCTTGCGCGTCCTGCTCAGCCCCGCACCCCAGCAGCGGGATCAGAACCGCTCCCGCGACGAAACGTCCAGCCGTTCGCAGACCTAGAATGGACTCCATACTTCACGCCTCCCGATGTCACCGGGCCCTTCGGACAGCGGCGACTCAATTTCGAATCAGGTCAATCGTCCCCGGGGCCGCTTGTCCATGATCTTGCCGGCCACCCTGAGGAAATTGCCGCCGATGATCTTGCGAATATCGTCGTCCGAGTAGCCTCTCACCACCAAGCCCACCGTCAGGTAGGGAGCGTTGACCCAGGAGAGGGGCCGGGGCCCGGTCTCCCATTCCCAATAGGTCCGCGTGCCCTTGAAGCCCGTGGTCAGAAACTTCCGGGGTTTCAGGATCTTGACGACTTCCGGAGCCTGCACGGCACGGCCCATGGGACCCTGGTCCGAGGCCAGGCCCACGTGGTCCACACCCACCAGCTTGATGGCGTGGTCCAGGTGCCGGTAGACGGCCTCCGCGCCGAATCCACCCAACAGGTTGGGCACGGTGATGATTCCGATCATGCCCCCTCTGCCGGCCGTATTTCGGATCGCCTCGTCGGTGGCGTTGCGGTTCGGGCTCTTGCCTCCCCGGGACAACGCCCGGCAAGCCGTGTGGCTGATGAGTACCGGTTCCTGCGAAGCCCGGATGGCGTCCAACGTCGTCTGGGTTCCGCAGTGGGAAAGATCCACCATCATCCCCAGCTGGTTCATACGCCGGATGACGGCCTCCCCCATCTCGGTCAGACCCGTGTCCGTCTCTTGATAGTGGGAAGTTCCCACCTGGTTCCGGGTGCTGTTGGTCAACTGGCAGTGGCGGACGCCGAACCCGTAGAAAAAGTCGAGACTCTTGATGGGATCCTTGATGTGAGGGCCGGCGAAACAGGCGTCGGGGCGGCCGACGTGCCAGATGACGGCATGCTTCCCGGCTCGCTTGAACTTGGGAAGATCCTCGATTCGAAGGAACTTTTCCATGTAGGGCAGGTGGTCGAAGGCGTAGGTGGCGCTGGCCAGGTACTCGAGGGAAGCGCGGTCCCCTTCACCCTCCGGAGCCCAGGCCACATCGGCGAGGCCCAGGTCGACCTGGGCGGACTCCCAAGCCAGCCGGTGGTTGGCCCGAAAGCCGGGGTCGTGGACCACCTCCAGCGCGCGCCATTTCTGAATCTGCGGCATGACAGTGGACTTGAACAGCTCCAGTTTCCGTTCGGGGTCGGGCTCCCGGTCCAGAACTTCAAGCGCCCAAGCCTTCATGGACTCGGAGTAGAACCCGGTCACGTGAATCGGGTTCGACCCTCCGTAGAGATCGCAGACGATGGATTCCCGGTGGAGCTCGAGCCCACGTTCCAGTTGGGCAGAGGTCGGCTTGATTTCGTCCAGAATGGCTTTTCTGGCGCCCTCGATATGGTTTCTGAACCTTCGGGTCGCCAGATCGGCGTATTCCTTCGCGGCTGCCTTTGCCTGGGAGCTGCCCCCAGGCCCCTGAGTGAGCAATGACAGCACCCCCATCTGGAACAGGAACCGCCGCCGGTCGGTCGCGGAATGTAAGGCCATCTCGCTTCTCTCCTATAATTCCCGGTCAGTCTACTACGAGACCTGAAGAATCGCGCGTCCGGTCCGGATTCCGAGCCTCCGGAAAACCGGAAAAACCCGGCGGTCATGGTATCCTGCGTCTTGCCGGTGCTCTATGGCCCGGAGACGGAAAACGTGAGCGCATCTCCTCCTGTTGCCTTCTCCAAGCTCCTCCCCTATGTGGCCGTAATGCTCTGCCTGGCGGGAGGAATCCGGAGTCAGTCCGCCCCCTCTCCCGACAGCGCCATGGAGAAGATGAAGCTGCACCAGGACTACCTGGGAGCGTTGGCCGACCTCGCACAACTGCTGAAGGCTCCCAACCCTTCACCGGTCATCTACTATCTGGCCGGTATCTGTCAGACCTCCCTCCGCAACTACCCGGAAGCCATCGAGAACTTCCAACAGGCCAAGGACAAGGGTCTGGACAGTTGGGAGCTGAGGCTGAGCCTGGGAGTCGCGTTCGCCCGCATGGGCCGGGATTCGGAGGCCCGCCGTGAACTGGAGCTGGTGCTTCAACTCCGGCCCGACGAGCCGACCGCTCTTTTCCACCTGGGAGAGCTGGATCTGAAGGAGGGCTTGTACCCCGCGGCGGAACGGAACTTCCGCCAGGTCCTGCGCCTGAATCCGGGCCACGAGAACATCCTCTTCAATCTGGGGACCAGCCTGCTGCGCCAGGGCAAGGAGGCGGAAGGTCAAACCGTGCTGAAGAACCATCGCCAGAGAGCCCATCTGCGCGGGCGGCTCAAGACGCTTCGATGGATGTCCGCCTCGCCCCGGGCCAACGCGGAAGTGTTCGCCGACCTGGGAGACGCGAACCTGGAGATCGGCGATCAGCGGGCCGCTCTGGATGCGTACGCCCGTGCGGAGAGACTGGAGCCGAACACCCACCTGACCGGTTTCGGACGGGGCAAGCTCAGTTTCGGACGGGGAGATCTCCATGCCGCCGGGACGCACCTTCGCCGCTACCTGGACCAAGGCGGCCAGAGCTGTGAGGCGTATCTCCTACTGGCACTGGTGGAACGGCGGACCCAGCGCCACCAGGAGGCCCGAAACGCCGCCTCCAGGGGCCTGGACGCCTGTCCCCAAGACGTGGGCCTGCTCTCCACGGCGGCCCGGCTGGAGATGGAACGGGGCAACCTGGAACAGACCGGCGCCCTGGCCGAGCGGATCATGCGGGCCGACCCCACGGATCCTACGGGCCCCTTCATCAGGGCGCTCTCATTCCTCTATCGAAAACGGCTGAACGAGGCTGAACCGATGGCCCGGAAGGCGTTGGAGTTGAACGACCAGGATCCGAAGCACCATCAACTGCTGGAACGCATCTACCAGTCCATGGGCGCCTTTGATAAAGCTCGTTTCCACGGCGCCAAGGCACGGGAGTTGGCGAGGAAATGAGGAAAATAGAAGCGGGGGTCTTCCTACCCCCGCGACGAGGGAAAGGAAACCGGGGGGACAGGAAAGTCCCCCCTCCTAAGGGCGGCGTGGCGGGTTGGGAGAGGTGCTGCTAGCATGAGGTTGAACCTACCGAAAACCGAAACTTACGGAGACATGCCATGAGAGATGAACGATCCCTTTCACGACGCGAGTTGCTGCGCGGAGGCTTGGCGGCGACCGGCGCTACGTTCCTTAATTCTTCGGTCTTCGGATTCGTGCTGCCTCCTGTGGAGACCGGAGAGACCCTCGTGCCCTTCCTGGATCCTCAGCCGGTGAATCCGGACCGGGCCATGGTGCAGTGGGATCAGCTCCAATCCTGGATCACGCCCGAGTCGGATTTCTTCAGCGTCAAGCACTATGGGGTCCCGGAAGTGGACATGGAGACGTGGAGGCTCAGCATCGGAGGATTCGTGGACCGGCCCCTGGCGCTGACCCTGGAGGACCTGAAGGCCCGTCCCAAGAGTCATTACACCGCCACCCTGGAGTGCTCCGGAAACGGGGCGTCGGAGCGATTCATGGGGGCCATCGGGAATGCCCGGTGGAGCGGGACCCGGCTGGGTCCGGTCCTGGAGGAATGCGGTCTGAGCCCGGAGGCCACCGAGGTGGTCTTCTTCGGAGCGGACCGGGGCAAGGAGGAGATCCGGGACAACGAATACGAACAGAATTTCGGGCGCAGTCTTTCGGTCAAGGAAGCGTTTCGGGATCGGGTTCTGTTGGCCTACGAAATGAACGGGAAGCCGTTGAGCCAGACCCACGGCGCTCCGCTCCGGTTGGTGGTTCCCGGCTGGTACGGAGTAGCCTGGGTCAAGTGGCTCTGGCGCGTCGAGGTCCATGACCGCCAATTCCTGAGCCGCTTCATGGGGCGCGACTACGTCACGATCCGCGGTGAGGAGCGGGACGGCGAAACCATCTGGCGCGAGACCTCGGTGGGCCGCATGAATCTCAAGTCCATCGTGGCCCGGGTGACCCGTATGGATGGCGGCGGTGTCCGGGTCATGGGCGCGGTTTGGAACGACGGGACTCCGTTGAAGGGGGTCGAGCTCAAGCTGGACGACGGCCCCTGGAGGAAGACCGAGTTGGGCAAAGGAACGGATTATCCCCACAGCTGGACCTTCTGGTCCTACGACTGGAACGATCCTGCGCCGGGCGAGCACACCCTGGTCTCCAGAGCCGTCGACGCTCGGGGCCGGGTCCAGCCGGCGCCGGAAGACGAAATAATCCGGCTGAAGAAGACCTACTGGGAAGCCAACCAACAGATCCGGCGGCGGATCCGCCTCTGACCGTATGAGCAAGCGTCTGGCGGTCTTCGGCGCCGGCGCCATCGGGGGCCAGGTCGGCGCCCGGATGTTCGCCGCGGGACACGACGTCACGCTGATCGAGCCGTGGCCGGAACAGTTCCGGGCCATTCGGGACTCGGGGCTTCGGATCGAAGACGAAGAAGGGCCGGTTCACCTCCGCCCGCCGGTCGTCCATACGGACCAACTCGACCGCCTGGATCCGGTGGATATCCTCTTTCTCGCGGTGAAATCGTACGATTCGGACGCCGCCGTGGAGAGGGTTCTTCCCCGCCTGGCACCGCAGGCCTGGGTGGTCAGCACCCAGAACGGCATCAACGAAGAAATCATCGCCCAGCGGGTCGAAAGCGGCCGGATCCTGGGCGTCGTCATCCTGATCAACGCCGTGCTGGAGGCTCCCGGCCGGATCCAGGTCTCCACGCAATCCGTCTCCCGGTCCTCCAACCTCGACGCTCCCGGAGCCTACGTGGGTGAGTACGCCGGGTCCTCGGTGAGCAAGGCTGAAGAAGTGGCCCGGTATCTGAACGCCGTGTGGCCGGCGAAGACCACCCGCGATCTGATGGCCATGCGCTGGACCAAGTTGGCCACCAGCGCCATGGTCAACGCGCTTTCGGGAATCACCGGGTTGCGGTCGGCTCCCCTTCTGGGTGAGCCGGATGTGCGCAAGGTCATGATCCAGTTGGCGGCGGAGGTGGTCCACGTAGCCCAGGGCCATGGACACGCCATCCACCGGGTCCTGGGTGACTGCACGCCGGATCAGGTGCTGGCGGCCGCCCGCGGGCGGGACGGGACCATGGACCGGCAGCTGGCCCGGATGTCGGAACGGATCAGTCCTGCTGCCGCGACTTCCCTGCTCCAGGATCACTGGAAGGGACGGATCACCGAGGTGGACCATTTCAACGGATTCGTGGTCCGGAAGGGGCGGGAAAAAGGGGTGGCGACGCCGGTCAACGAGGCGGTCCGGAGACTCATGAAGCGGATCGAGCGCAAGGAACTCTCCTCTGGCCTGGACGCCCTGGCTCCGCTGCTGAGCCTCGTGAACGGGTAGGGGTAGATTGGGTCGAGTGCAGGGGATTTCGCCCCTGCACCCTCCCACACCACCGGACGTACCGTTTTCAGTATCCGGCGGTTGGAGTCACCCGAGGTCTGACGGAACCAGGAACCCATAGCGGCGAAGCCGGCGGTTGCTCAGGGCCGTATGCAGCGCCGAGTGCCGGGCGATTCGCCAGCTGCCCCGACTGCTATGAGCCACTCGAAGCAACGGCTCACGCACCCCCAGTGACCGCAGTCGCCGGAGGCGCCCTCGCCAACTATGCCAGCGTAACCAGAAGCATTTGCGGATGTGCCGTCGGGTCCAACCTTCCAGAGCCGGCCATGGCCGTCGCCCTTCCGCTAGCCGGTAGTAGTTCCACCAGCCACGGATGTAGCGTTGCCATTGGTCTCGCAACTCGATGCTGCTGAGGTTCTGCCGTGCGTCCCAGAGTTGGCGCACCCGCCCCTTCAACCGCTTCAGGCTGGTCGGCGACACTTCGATCTGCCCCGCCCGGTTGATCCGGAATCCCAGGAACTTCCGCTCCCAGGGCCGGCCCACTCCGGTCTTGTTCGCGTTCACCTTCAACCGCAGATGCTTCGCGATCCACTTCGGCAGGTTCCGAACCACCCGATCCGCCGCGGCCGCTCCTCCCACGTAGACGTTACAGTCGTCCGCGTAGCGCACGAAGCAGTGCCCGCGTCTCTCCAGTTCCTTGTCCAGCGGGTCCAGGTAGATGTTCGCCAGCAGCGGCGAGAGCGGCCCGCCTTGCGGCGTCCCCTCTCGGACTTCCACTACCACGCCTTCCACCAGAGCCCCGCTACGCAGGTACCGGCCAATCAGTTTCAACACCCGTTTGTCCCGGATGACGGCCCCGATTCGCTGCATCAAGATGTCGTGATGCACCCGGTCAAAGAACTTCTCGATGTCCAGATCGACGACCCAGTCCCGGCCTTGCCGGACCACGTAATCACGCGCCGCTCGCACGGCTTCGTGAGCGCTGCGTCCCGGTCGGAACCCGTAGCTGTGTTCGCTGAACCCCGGTTCGAAGATCGGCCCCAGCACCTGCAACAGCAGTTGCTGGAGGAATCGATCCAGCACCGTAGGGACCCCCAGACAGCGCACCCCACCGTTCGGTTTCGGGATTTCCACCCGCCTCACAGGGGTCACCGTGTAGGTCCCGTCCAGCAGCTTGGCCCGGATTCGCGGCCAGTGCTTCTGAAGGTGTCCCTTCAGGTCGGTGGTCTTCATGCCGTCCATCCCCGGCGCGCCCCGGTTGCGGAGAACCGCTTCCAGAGCCGCCCCGTAGTTGTCCGTCGAGACCACCTGTTCCATCAGCGACTCGTACCGGTCCGTTCTTTCCGGGGCTTCGCCGCCAACGGAACTCGCACTCCGCCCTTCCGGCTTGACGGGTTCCACCCTTGGGCCTTCCGTGCCGGGTCCGGCGGGGATCCCACCGTCTCCCGTTTTCGGAGTTCTTTGCGCCACCATTGACGAGTCCTCCCTAAGGTCGGTACGACTCCTTCGGTCCTTCGCTCCACCGGCGCTACCCGGCTTCTTCGCTACTACGACCTCTGCTGACTTCTCAAGGGCTCTCACCCTTGAGATCTCCCCGAGTAAGGTGCTGCCTCTTTCCCCCCGGGCCGCCCGGCTCTACCTGGTGCGTCTGGATGGAGTTCGGGTTTCGCTGTTCCTCGCCAGCTCACCGCCCGCACCCGGCCTCACTGCCGGTTCGTGTTCCTGCGGTCGTGGGTTTGCCTTCCGCTTCCTTCAGCTTCACCTCACGGCTACGCCTTGCGGTTCGGCTAGGGTTGGTCCCATCACCTCCCTTGGGATCTTTCATCCCTTAGATACAGCCCATGTCGGGCGCACGAGGGGGGACATTCCTGTCCCCCATTCTTAATTGCGGCGATGAAGAGGGGGACAAAATGTCCCCCCTCCTACCCCCTCCTATAAGACCTCCGGATTGACGCAGTGCCGGGGGCGTTCCCCCTGCAGCACGGCCAGCATGTCGTTGGCCATGGAACGCCCGACCCGGTCCATGGCCAGGTGGCTCATTCCCAACGCGTGGGGCGCGAAAAGGCACCGGGGATTCTTGAAGATCCGGTGGGAAACGTCGGGGGGTTCGGTGGTAAACACGTCCAGTCCCACGTAGCTGAGTTGTCCTTCTTCAAGCGCGTCGGCAAGAGTGTCGAGACCGTCGGTGATGCCACCGCGGGCCAGGTTCAGCAGAACCGCTCCCCGTTTCATGCCGGCCACCGCCTCGCGGTCGATCATGCCCCGGGTCTCGTCGTTCAGGAGCATGTGCAAGGAAACATAGTCGGACTGGGCCAACAGTTCCTTCAACGAGACCTTTCGGACTCCGATCTCCGCCATCCGATCGGCGTCCACGTACGGGTCGTAGCCCAGCACCGTCACTTCGAAGGGTTGCAGCAGCCTGGCCAGATACGACCCGATCCGGCCCAATCCCACGATGCCGAACGTGTGGCCGGCCACGTCCCCGACCAGTTCGTCGTAACGGCGGTCCCAGTCGCCGCTTCGGACCGCGGCGTCCATGATGCGCATGTTCTTGACCAGGCAGAGCAGCATCCCCAGAGCCCCTTCAGCCACCGAGAATCCGCCCACCGGGGCGATGATCAGCGGAATCGACCGGCGGGTCAGGGCCGGCACGTCCACGGTGTCGTACCCGACGCCGGTCCTGCCCACGACCTTGAGATCGGGCGCGGCTTCCACCAATTCCGGTGTGATCCGGGCCTCCCCCCGGGCGACGATCCCGATCGTTCCCGACAGCAGGCCCAACAACGTCTCTTGGTCGGCGCTAGGCGAAGTCACCGTCGGCACATGAGCCTCCAGCAACTCGATCACGATCTCTTCCACCGGGGCCGTCACCAGGATTCTATTCTGCGCCATGGGTTTTCTATCCTTAGTCAGTGTTAACGTTCAGGGGCCGCACCCGCCTTGTCGCGGTCCCCCCGCTTCGCTACCATTGTCCCATCGGTTCCGACAACCGGAACCCGTCGATCAAACCTGACGGAGTATGAATCATGAGTCAATCTTCCATCAACAGGCGTTCCTTCCTGTCCCATTCGGCCGGCGCCGGAGCCGGACTCGCACTGGCCGGATTTCCCGCCATAGCCAAATCCCGGGACGTTAACGGCCAGATCCGGGTCGGCATCGTCGGTCCCGGCGGCCGCGGCAGAGGCATCATGAGGGAGTTCTTCGAAGGCAACCAGCGTTTCAATGCCCGCCTCACGGCGGTTTGCGACGTCTGGAACGACGCCCGGGAGCAAGCGAAGGCGCTGACCGAGGAACGGCAGGGAACGACGCCCAAGGTCTACAAGCATCACGAGCAGATCGTGAACGATCCCGACATCGACGCCCTCATCATCGCCACTCCGGATCATGCCCACGCCCAGATTCTCGAAATGGCCGCCAACGCGGGCAAGGACGCCTATTGCGAGAAGCCCATGGGCAACGTCCTGTCGGAGACCAACGCGGCGCTGGACGCGGTGAAGAAAGCGGGCAGCATCGTCCAGATCGGCACCCAGCGGCGGAGTTCCCCCAAGTACCGGCAGGCGGCCAAGATGATCGCCGACGGGATCATCGGAGACGTGGTCAAGGTCGACCTCTATTGGAGCTGGTACAGCCCCTACCGCTGGGCCAAGAAGGACCAGGACCTGGCGAATATCAGGGAGAGCGACGTGGACTGGAACACCTGGCTCATGGGGAAACCCCACCGCCCCTTCGACCCCAGGGTGTTCCGCTGTTTCCGCCTATGGAAGGACTTCTCCAGCGGCATCATCGACCAGTGGATGACCCACGGCATCGACGTGGCCCACATGCTCACCGGCACCTCCTATCCCCTGAGCGCGGTGGCCCACGGCGGCATCTACGCCTGGAAGGACTGGAGGGAGAATGCCGACACCCTTGAGGTCTCCCTGGAGTACGAGAAGAACGGCCGAAAGTTCTTGACCGTCTATTCCACCAACCTGATCAACGGATATGGGAAAGCCACCCAGTTGCACGGCACCTTGGGCAGCTTCGAGGCCGGAGGCTCCAACAACAGGGAGGACTGGAGCAAGGGCCGGGCCGAGTCCAGCGCCAACCCCAACGTCCCCTGGCACTTCTCGGGCCGGGGAGTGAAGGCCGAGGGCAAGATCGAGGATCAGGTTCCCGTTCCCGACGCTCCGGGTGAAAGGAGCCACGTGGCCAACTGGCTGGACGCCGTTCGCTCCCGGGACAGCAAGCGGCTGCACTGTCCCGTGGAGGCCGGGTACGGCCATTCCGTCGCCTGTATCATGTCCACCGATTCCTATTGGAGCGGCCGGCGTATGACTTTTGATCCCGTCAAGCGGACGATTCAGGCCGGCTGACGCGGATAGGTCTGAAATGGCGTCCATCGAGATCCTGGGCACGGGCCGAATTGACGAGCGTGAGTCGGCTTTTCCCCAGGCGGTTCAACTCCCCGACGGCGATATCCTCTGCTCATTCAATGTGGGTGGCGGCGCTCACGTCACCGGCGGCTCGGACTGGGCCCGCTCCACTGACGGAGGCGAGACCTGGACGGTAGAAGGCACTCTTCTGCCTCGCGTGGAAGGCTCCACCAACGCATTGAAGCTGAGCCTTTCGGCCGACGGCCGCACCGTCTACGCGTACGGCTCCCGCCACTTTGCGCGAGCCACCAAGGTTTTCGGCGACTCTGAGAACGAGCCGGTCTTCCTGCGCTCCTCGGATGGAGGACGGACCTGGTCCGCGCCCCGCTCCATTCCCATGAAGGGGCACGGGAAGTTGGAGATCTCTCACGGAATCCTCCCTCTCCGGTCGGGACGCCTGCTGGCGCCGGCCGCCACCCTCGATTCCAAGGACACGTTGGGCAAGCAGGTTCTGGCCGCCGTTTCCGACGACGGCGGGGAGACGTGGCCGCGCCATGCCGTCGTGTTCAAGGACCCGAACGAGAGGCTGGGATACCTGGAGCAGAAGCTGTCCCAGACCGATGAGGGCCTGCTCATCGCCACCTGTTGGACCGTGACCTTGGGGGACGTGGTGGACCAGGAAGACTCGTTCGTGGTCTCCCGGGACGACGGCCTCACCTGGAGCGCTCCCCGGAGCACCGGCATTCGGGGCCAGACCATGACGCCGATCCCTTTGGGCGGCAACCGGCTGATGGTCCTCTACAACCGGCGGTACGGGCACCAGGGGATCGTCATGAACCTGATCACCTTCTCTCCCGAAGGATGGGAGATCCACTACGAGGGACTGATGTACGATCCTGGAACCCGCCAGGAAGGGCCGACCGGTCTGGGTGTCGAGGAGTACGGCGGCTTCCAGTTCGGGTTCCCCACCGCCATCCGCCTCCAGGACGGCGACTACCTGGCCACGCACTGGTCCCAGGAAGGGGGCCGGTTCGGTGTGCGCTGGACCCGCCTGAGGATCGACTGGTAGAAGATCCTCGAAACCGGACGTTCAGCGAACGGCAGACTTGGCGAACCGAACCGCGTGGACCAGGTAGCGGCGGACCGCGTCCAACTGCCAGGTCCATGGCTGAACCTGTTTCACGCCCCGAAGCGACTCTGCCGCATGCGGAACGTCCCGAAGAGCCTCCTCAATCTCCTGCGGACTCAGACCGAGAAAAAACCGATCCACCAGCTCCGGCTCCCCGCATGATGCCGGCCCACCCGGTTCGGCAGCCACGGGGTCCGCAACGGCCTCAGCCATGTCGGTCACCACGATCCCCGTTCCTCCCGGGGCGACCAGATCGGTCAATAGACGAACGTGTGCGTTCCGGACCTGCAGCATGGTCCGCTCGCGGCGGGACCCGGGTGGCTGGAGGCGGCTCACGGATTCCAGGAGTTGGCTCACCACACAGGTGGAGACCACCAGTTCGAAGTCTTTGGCTGGGATCTTCGCCGTGCCGGCATCCGGACCACCGAGGCCCGAAAGGTCCAGATCGTCCCGCAAGCGAAAGTTGGAATCCTTCGGAATCCCTTGTCTGACAAGCGCCTGCTCCATGGCCTCCCGGTCCAGGTCGAAGAGATGGAGCTCGCCGCACTCGGATGCCAGGTGGCGCAGATCCAGGTCGTTGCAGTTCCCCGCCCCCAGGATCGCTACCTTGCCCCGACGCCGGCTCTCCGCGCCCACCAGTTCCATGACCCGGTCTCGGTGTCCGCGGAAGAATTCCCAGTTTTTCCGCGTGCTCCGGTTGACGATCCGATGCGCCTGGCTTCTCTGCCGGAGCTCAATTCCGAGTCGACTCACGGCCTTCTCCTCGAATACGTAATTCCCACGCTTGCCGTTGGAGTCTGGAATTCTACGCTGTAGCCACCCAGGAGAAAAAGCCGTCATGGTAATTGGCCGGCGGTACGTTCTATGAAATGGGAGGCTGTCCATTGATTACGTTTCTCCGGTATTCGCTTGTTTATCCCGGGTCTGGAGCACAATTGTGTCTTCGATTCAGGGCCATGGCGAATAGCACAGGAGAGGAAATAACGTATTGAACTTCGTACCTTTTGGTACGAAAATAGAACATGACTGGAGTCGAGTTCATCCGCCGTGCGAGTCGCTATGCGAAACGAACCGGTCAGGATTTCCGATTGGAGCCCGGTCGCGGCAAGGGCAGCCACGCCCGCTTATGGATCGCTTGGCGTTTCACCATAGTGAAGCGGGGCGAGTTGAAACGGGGGACCTTCCTTGGAATGTTGAAACAGTTGAACATCAGAAAGGAGGACTTCTGAAGTGCGATACCTCTACCCCTGTGTCCTCACCCCCGAACAAGAGGGGGGATTCTCTGTCATTTTTCCAGACGTTCCCGAGGCACTGACCTGCGGCAATGACAGGGTTGAAGCCTTGGCGATGGCCGAGGACGCGCTCGCGACAGCTTTGGCCGGCTACGTTCAGGAAGGCTGGGACATTCCAATTCCGAGCAGAAATGCCAGCGGTCAAGAACTGATCGCCGTTCCGCCTGTGGTTGCCGCCAAGCTGGCGCTTTACAGGTGCATGCGCAAACAGGGTCTCACCAAGGTCGCTCTTGCCAAGCGCTTGGGTCTGAGCGAGGGTGCTGTCCGTAAACTTCTGAACCTGGATCATCGATCCCATATCAACCAGGTCGAGAGAGCACTTCGGGTTGTAGGGCGCGGACTGGTCGTCGAAGACAGAGTCGCCTGAAGGCGTGTTGGATTCTCCCTGCGGGCTTCGACAATCCTCCACAGATTCGGAAAAGAACCCGAAAACCGTTTTCAGTATTGGGGGTGAACAGCCAGCACCTGTGTGGTACTTTTCCGTGTCCTCGGACAAGAATGTCAAGCCCTTGGTCCTCGTCAGAAAGGAGCCCATGAACACCCACTTCTGGACGCGAACGCTCTGCCTTCTCGTACTGTCCACCATCACCGCCGCCGCTTCCGGCGTGCCGAGCCTGTTGGAGATCGGCAATCGCAAGCAGTTGTTCATCGACGACTACATGATCCAGAGCCTGACCGACGCCAAACAGGTGCTCAACACCGCGGTCAAGGAGCCCAGCAACCCGGTGGTCCGCCCGGACCGGCCCTGGGAGGGAAATTTTTCTCCCGTGGCCAAGGTCCTCTACGACCCGGAGGAGAAGCTCTTCAAGATGTGGTATTCCACCAGCGGCGACTGGCGCGCGGAACCGGGAGGGCAGCTCGTGGAATTCCACTGGACCGACACCGGCGCCACTCGGGAAGTAGTCGATGCTCCCTACCAATACGTGGGGATCTACGGCAACTACAACTACCGGCTCTGCTACGCCACCTCCAAGGACGGAGTCCATTGGAAAAAACCGAATCTGGGCAAGGTGGAGTTCAACGGCAGCCGCAACAACAACCTGCTGCCGGACGGCGGCCGGGCGCCGACCTTCGAGGACCCCAACGAGACCGATCCCGCCAAGCGGTACAAGTCGATTTCCATGTCGCGGACCAAGAATCCGCCCGGCATGCAGTTGCACGTCTACTATTCGCCGGACGGATTCAACTGGACTCCCGAGCCGACCAACCCGGTGATGGACACGACGCCGGAGCCCGGCCGCTGGGGCCCCACCCACTACATGGGATGGGACCCGATCCGGAAGGTCTACGCCGCCCACATCGAGAACTGCCTGCACCGCGCGTGCCCCACCGGCAAGAGGATCGTGGGGCGGGCCGAGAGCCCCGACTTCAGGAATTGGAGTCTCCCCCAGAACATCCTCCTTCCGGACGCTGAGGATTACCCGGACGCCGAGTTCTACCTCTTTCCGGTGGTGGCCTACGAAGGCACCTACATTGCCATGCCCTGGATCTATCGGACCACGCGGACCCTTCACTACCCGACCCTGGCCTTCAGCCGTGACGGGGTGAATTACGAACGGAAGTTCCGCGAGCCCCTGGTCCGGCCCGGCGACGAGGGGAGCTTCGATTCGGTCAGCGTCTACTCCCAGGCGCCGATCATGCAGGGAGGGAAAGTCTGGATTTACTACACGGGCGCCAACTGGCGGGGGCCCGAACAGCTCTATCTCAGGCAGGAGGCCGAGGGAGACTCGCCGCTGAGGGCACCCGGTCTGGCGACCCTGCCGGAGGACGGGTTCGTCTCCATCGACGCGGGCAAGCTCAAGCCCGGGATCCTGCTCACCCAGACCTTCAGCTTCGATGGCTCGGGCCTTTACGTCAACATGGAGGCCGCCCGGAACAACGACGGCTCCGGGATTCCCCAGATCAAGGTGGAGATCCTGGATCACCAGACCAAGCCGCTGCCCGGCTTCTCGTTGAAGGAGTCGGATCCCATGGCCGTCCGGGGATCCGCCCAGGCCAGTTGGCAGGGGAAGAGCGATGTGAGCTCATTGGAGGGCCGCCCCGTCCAGCTCCGCTTCTGGATCCGGAACGCGAGCCTTTTCTCGTTTCAGTTCAAGTAGATCGAGATGAAGAGGGGGACTGAAAGTCTCCCCTCCCAGGGTGCTCAGGCTTCGGGCATCAGTTTGCGGAAGCGGTTCCAGACGCGTTCTGCCTGCTCCCGGGTCAACGGCATGCCCGGAGGCCGTGGGACGCCGCAGTCGATTCCGAGACGCCTGCCCATCAGCTCTTTGAGAACGGCGACGTAGGGGCCGTACTCGCCGTCGAAGAGGGCGAAGACCTCGTTTGCCTTGTCCTGGGCCTTCCGGGCCCGCGCCCAATCCCCCTCTTGATAGGCGTCCCAGACTTGGAGGAAGGGTTCGGGAGCCACGCCGGGCGGTCCGTCGACACACCCCACGGCGCCCTCGACCAGGGCCGGCAGCATCAGGCAGCTGAAGCCCTTCAAGCAGGCCAGACCCATTTGAGCGAAGATCCGCACGTTCTTGAAGTTGACCGCCGAATGCTTGAGACCGGTCAGTTGGGGCACCTCATCCTGGAGCTTCTTCATCAGCCCGGGGGTGAACTCCAGGCCGGTGGCGTCGGGCAGGTTGTAGACGAACAGGGGGAGATCGGCGGACTTGCCGATGGCCTGGTAGTAACCGATCGCTTCGTCCTCGCCCGCACCGTAGAAGGAGCCGGGCAAGGCGCAGATGGCGTCGACGCCGGCCCGGGCGGCCTGCTCCGCCATCCCGGCGGCAGCCGACGTGGTGGCCGCGCCCACGTGCATGATGATCCGAGCGTGGCCCCGGCACTGATCCACGGCGATCTCGGCAACCCTCCGGTTCTCGCCCGGCTGCAGCAACACGCTCTCGCCGCTACCGCCGGCCACCCAGAAACCGTGGACTCCGGCCCGGATGTTGAACTCCAGGACCTGCCGGAAGGCTCCCTCATTGAGCCGGTCCTCTCGGTCCATGGGAGTGATAACGGCCGGATAGAGCCCTCTGAAACTGGTCATGTGGGTCCTTTCGTTGCTGGATGAAGGTTCGGTCTCGATCGGTGCGGCGCTCGGAACGGCTGGAGCTTCAGGCCATGATTTCGGTGATCACGTTGCCGTGGATGTCGGTGAGGCGAAAATCCCTTCCTGCGTAGCGGTAGGTCAGCCGCGTATGGTCCAAACCCATGAGGTGCAGAATCGTGGCGTGCAGATCGTGGATGTGGACCTTGTCCTCCACCGAGTAGTAGCCGTAGTCGTCGGTGGCGCCGTAGGAGAAGCCGGGCTTCACGCCGCCGCCGGCCATCCACATGGTGAACCCCTGGGGATTGTGGTCCCGTCCGTCGGAGCCTTGGGCTACTGGGGTCCGGCCGAACTCGCCACCCCAGAGGACAAGCGTGTCCTGCAGCAAGCCTCGCCCCTTGAGGTCGCGAAGCAGGCCGGCGATGGGCTTGTCCACTTCCCGGGCGTTCTGGGTGTGGTCCCGGCGCAGCCGCCGGTGCTGGTCCCACTTGTAGCTGTGGCTCACCTGCACGAAGCGGACACCGGCCTCGGCCAGACGCCGGGCCATCAGGCACTGGCGGCCGAAGTCCTCGGTCATCCGGTCGTCCAAGCCGTAGAGCTTCCGGGTGGTCTCGGACTCCAGGGAGAGGTCCTGCAAACCGGGCGCCTGAGCCTGCATCCGGAAGGCCAGCTCGAAGGCCTGGATCCGGCCTTCCAGATTCCGGTCGGGACCGGTCCGGGCCAGTTGCTGCTGGTTCATCTCCCGGATGAAGTCCAGGTGCCTGCGCTGAATGTCTCGCGGGACCTGGTCGTTGGTGATGAACGGGATCTTCGCATCCTTGGCCTCGATTCGGCTGGTGCCCATGGCGGTGCCGGAGTAGGGCGCGGGGAGAAACGCCGAACTGTAGTTGTTGGCTCCACCGTGACCCTGCGTGGGACAGATGGTGATGAACCCCGGCATGTCCTGGTTTTCGCTTCCCAAACCGTAGGTGAGCCAGGAGCCGATGCTGGGTCGGACGAAGGTGTCGCTGCCGGTGTGCAACTCCAGCAGGGCCGCTCCGTGACGGGAGTTGGAGGCGTGCATGGACTTGATGAAGCAGAGGTCGTCCACGAATTCGGCCACATTGGGAAAGAGCTCGCTGACCCATTGCCCGCTCTCGCCATGTTGCTTGAACGCCCAGGGGGACTTGAGCAGGTTGAAGGTCTCGCTGGAGACGACCCGGGGACGCTCGTAGGGAAACGGCTTGCCGTGGTCCCGCTGCAGCAGGGGTTTGTAGTCGAAGGTGTCGACCTGGGAGGGACCGCCGTGCATGAAGAGGAAGATGATCCGCTTGGCCCGGGGTTGAAAATGGGGTGCCTTCAGGGCCAGGGGGTTGTCGGAATCGCCAGGAACCGCTGCCGCGGCCTCCTCGGCCAACAGGCCCGCCAGGGCCAGAGATCCGAACCCGGCGCTGCTGGCACGAAGCATCTCCCGGCGCGAGATTCGGGTTCCCATCAGATCGTTCCAATGTGAGTTCATGATTCGAACCTCTAATTCAGATACGCGAATTCACTCGACGCCATCAGCGCCTGGCAGAATCCCTGCCAGGACCTAAGGCGGCGTTCGCCGGGCTCTTCGACCCGATCCCGCCAGCCCGCATCCATGCGGGCCACGAATTCCAGGGCCCGTCGGGACTCCTCGTCGTTGGGCCGGCGGCCCAATGCGCGTTCGTAGGCCATGCGGACCCGTCCCGTCTCGTCCAGATCCTCCCTGGCCAGGAGCTGGCCGGCCATCCGGCGCGAGTTCTCCAGCACCAGGGAATCGTTCATTAGGAACAAGGCCTGGGGCGCCACCACGCTGGCGCCGCGGTCTCCGTCAGTCACCGACGGGTCGGCGAAATCGAAGGCCCGGAGGAAATCGTACATGGAACTGCGCACCACCGGAAGATAGATCGACCTTCGATTCCAGTCGTAACGGACTCCAGGCTTGATGTAACCGCGGCCGCTCTGGCCCAACAACGATCCTCCCGGTTCCAGGTCCAAATTGGCGGAAACAGCCAAAATGGAGTCGCGAATCGCCTCGGCTTCCAACTGGCGGCGGTTCATCCGCCAAAGCAGGCGATTCTCAGGATCCTTTCCGGCTCCCTCCGCGGAATAGCCGGTGCTCATCCGATACGTGGCTGAAAGCATGATGAGACGGTGCATCCGCTTCAGGGACCAATCCCCTTCCACGAACCGGGTCGCCAGCCAGTCGAGCAATTCGGGGTGACTGGGCGCCTCGCCCAGCCGGCCGAAGTTATCGGTGGAGGCGACGAGACCCCGTCCCATGTGCCAGCGCCAGATCCGGTTGACCATGACCCGGGCGGCCAGGGGATTGTCCTCGCGAACCATCCAGTTCGCCAACTGGAGACGGCCGCTGCGCGCCGGGTCGCTCAGCTTCTCGGCCGGCTTGCGGCCCAGACCCGGAAACCCGCGGGGCACCTGCTCTCCCAGGTCCCAATGGCTGCCGCGCAGATGGATGGCCAGATCGTCAATCTGCTTGTCTTCTGTGATCCCCATGGCGCTGGGAAGCTCGGGCAGGCCCTCCTCCAGCTTTCGCTGATCCTCCTCCAAGGCCGCGATCTCACGTCGGGCCGCTTCGGGAAAGTACTCGGTGGTCTTCTCGGGCGGCCGGAAGGGCCCCCACTTCTCGTAGAGGATCGCCCTCATGGCTTCCAGGGCCGGATCCTCCAGCTTGATCTCTTCAGTCTCTTCGTCGGTCCGGACCGTGCTGAATTTCTTGCCGGTGATTTCCCGGTCGCCCACCAGCGTTTTCCAAGCCTCCTCGGCTCGCTGGAACTGCTCCTGGTAGCGGGCGGCCAGTTCTGTCAGGCCAGTCGTCTCAATATCCTCGAAGAGCTTGGCCGCCGGCGACTGCCATCCTTCCCGCGACCTCCCCTCGGTCTGGGCGTGCCAAGCGTACAGCACCGAATAGGGCGCCCCGCGGCTCCGGCGCAAACGGTCGATCCACTGCTGCAGAAAGACCGGATTCAGATCGTCCCGGAGGGCCACCTGGATCAGGGATCTTGGGATGGGAGCTCCGTCCGGCAGGGGATTGGGGGCGAACAGCAGCTTCTCAAAATAGGGATAGCGGTTCTTGTGCTCGAGCCGGAGCGTGTTGTGTCCGGCGTCCAGGTCGAAGATGCCGGCCACCATCCAACCACCCGCATCGGGCGAGGCGGTCCGGTTTTCGATGGCCTCGATTCCCCGCTTGGCGAGGGCGCCGTTGAGATGGATATCGGCGGTGCCGGCACCCGTCTCGGCTTCCAGGAACTCCAACTGGTAGGGGCCGGCTGCGGGGACCTGGAGGTCATACTCGGCGAAATAGGCGTCGGGAGGCGCTTCGGAATCCCCGGCGTCGGGGATGTTCGTCTTCCCTTTTTTCAGTTGCCGCTCGACGTTTCCCCGGTCCCAGCTTCCCGCCTCCCGTAGGGTCAGGGAATCGGGTTCGGGATTCCGTCGTTCGAACACGCTCCGCAGCCGGATCTTTTCGTAACCGGCCAACTCCTGCGCGGCTAGCAGGTAGGCCCCGACCCGGTTGCGGCCCTCCTCGACCAGCTTCCGGTTCTCCCGCTTGGTGACGGCTTCGATGGCCTTGGTCTTCGCCTCGATCTTCTCCCGCTGCCGCTGCAACCGGAGGCGGTCGTCCGCCGGAGCCAGGACGTGCTCATGCCATTCGGCCACCACGTCATGGTGCTCCATGGTCTTGGAGCTCCTGAAGATGCCGGCCAGCGAGTAGTAGTCCCGAATCGAGATGGGATCGAACTTGTGGTCATGGCAACGGGCGCAACCCATGGTCAGCCCCAGGAAAGCCCGGAAGCTGGTGTCCAACTGTTCGTCGATGATGTCCATCCGCATCTTCACGGGGTCGTCTTCCGCCAGCATCTTGGGACCCAGTGAGAGGAATCCGGTGGCCGTCCAGCGTTCCAGCGTGGTCTCCAGATCACCCGGATCGGGCAGGAGGTCTCCCGCCAGCTGCTCCCGCACGAACAGATCGTAAGGCTTGTCCCGATTGAAGGCCTGGACCACGTAGTCCCGATAGCGGAAGGCCGTCGTATACGCCATGTTCTCGTCCAGCCCGTTGGAATCGGCGTAGCGGGCCACGTCCAACCAATGGCGGCCCCAACGCTCTCCATAGCGGGGCGAGGCCAGGAGGCGTTCGATCAGCCGGGCGTAGGCGCCCGGCGAGCGGTCCTGGAGAAAATCCCGGATCTCTTCGATGGTGGGGGGAAGACCCGTCAAATCGAAGGTGGCCCGCCGAATCAGGGTCCGCCGGTCAGTGGCCGGGGCCGGCTCCAGTTCCTCGGCTTCCAAGCGGGACAGTATGAAGCGGTCGATGGGCGAACGGACCCAGCCAGCGCGCTGGACCTGCGGCAGGGAGGGCTCCACCGGAGGCTCGTATGCCCAGAAACCTGCGGTCTCCGAGGCCGCTTGGTCGGGATCGGCGGTGACACCCCACGGGGCGCCCATCCGGACCCAATCGGTGAGCAGGGCAATTTCCTCATCCGGAAGCCGGCTCGCAAGGGGCATTCGCAACTTCTCGTCGCGATGGGTGACGGCGCGAATCAGCAGACTCGACTCGGGATCGCCGGCAACGACGGGGGACCCGCGGGTGCCTCCCTTCCGAAAGCCCTCTTCCTGGTCCAGGACCAGCCCGCCCATGACCGGCTGGCTGGCGCTGGAGTGACAGGCGTAGCAGTGCTCGGCCAGGAGGGGCCGGATCTTCTTTTCGAAATACTCGCCGTCGACCGCCGGGCCGGCGATGAGCGGCTGGGAAAGCAGCACCGCGAGCAGCCACGGCACCGGACGTCTGCAGTTTCCCAAATCCATCGAGTCCTCCCCGGACGTGAGGGTATAAGCAAACCGATTCTAACATTGAGAGTCTGAGAAATTCAGCCGCCTCGCTGAGCCCGAACTTTCACCACGTTTGGAGGGGCGACTTTCTTGTCGCACATTGGGAGAGGCGGCTTTCTTGTCGCCCATTGGGAGAGGCGGCTTTCTTGCCGCCTGTTGGGAGAGGCGACGTCTTCGTCCCCCATTCTTCAATTCGCCTGGTTGGAAGACGCTACGCGGAGTGGGGACTCCGTCCCCCCTAATCCCCCCTGGGTCGGCGACAAGAAAGTCGCCGCTCCTTTTGGGGAGTTTATTTATTATCGATAGAAAATTTTCGGTCTATTTTTTCTATTTATAGACAATATAAACGGAGTGGTCGCGGTCCGTTTCTGGAAAAGCGGTTCCGAATCGGGTAAGAATGAAGCCGCTCCTCGGGGACGCGCGCCGTCTCCCCCTCCGGACTCTCTATGCGATCACGTAAAAGCAGGAAGAAGCCCTCTCTCACCACAGTTCGCTACGCCTTCAAGAAAATCATCTGGCCGCGCCGGAAGCTGCTCTTGTTGGGACTGGCCCTGATCCTGCTGAACCGGTTGGCCGGTCTCGCCCTGCCCGCCGCCAGCAAGTTCCTCGTCGACGACGTGATCGGCGAGGGAAATATCGAGCTGCTCCGGACTCTGCTGGCCGGCGTGACGGCGGCTATCGTGATTCAGTCCTTCAGCTCCTACTTTCTGACCCGGCTCCTGAGCGTGGAGGCCCAACACCTGATCTCCCTACTCCGGGCTAAGGTCCAGCGCCACATTATCTATCTGCCCATCCGGTTCTTCGACAACACCAAGTCGGGCGAGCTGGTCTCCCGGATCATGACCGACGTGGAGGGCGTCCGGAACCTGGTCGGCACCGGTCTCGTCCACCTCTTCGGCGGAGTCCTGACCGCCATCGGCTCCCTCTTCTTCCTCTTCAGAATCAGCGTCCTGATGACGCTCTACACTCTGGTTCCCCTCACTATCCTGGGGCTGATCTCGCTCAAGGCCTTCGGCCACATCCGCCCCATCTTCCGGGAGCGGGGCAAGATCAACGCCGACGTCACCGGCCGGCTTGCCGAATCCCTGGGGGGCATCCGGGTCATCAAGGGCTTCAGCGCCGAGCGGCAGGAGATCCGGGTCTTCGAAAAGGGGGTGGCGAGGATCTTCAACAACGTCCGGAAGTCCCTCACCGCCACCAGCCTGGTCACCAGCGCTTCGACCCTGCTGCTGGGGCTGGCCAGTGTTGGGATCATGGGTCTGGGAAGCTCCATGATCCTGAAGGGCGAGATGACGGTGGGAGACTTCGTCTCCTTCACCCTGTTTCTGGGATTCCTCATCGCTCCCATCGTCCAGATGGGCAACATCGGCAGCCAGATCACCGAGGCTTTCGCCGGCCTCGACCGGAGCGAAGAGATCCTGACGAAGGCCCGGGAGGACGACGACCCGGGACGGACCGTGGTGTTGGAAGACGTGGAAGGCCACATCGCATTCCAGGACGTGACCTTCTCGTACGAACCGGGACACCCGGTGCTGAAGGGGGTGAGCTTCGACGCTCCCGCCGGGAGCGTGACGGCGCTGGTGGGAAGCTCCGGATCCGGAAAGACCACTCTGGCCGGCCTGGCCGCTTCCTTCCTGAAGCCGGACCAGGGCCAGGTCCTGGTCGACGGCCGCGACCTCTCCACCATGACCCTGGAATCGTACCGCTCGCGGCTGGGGGTCGTGCTGCAGGACGACTTCCTGTACGAGGGGACCATCCGCGAGAACATCCTCTTCGGCCGGCCCCAGGCCGGCGAGGAGGAGCTGCTGGAAGCGGTGCGGGCGTCCCATGTCAAGGAGTTCACCGACGACTTCGACGCGGGACTCGAAACCCTCATCGGAGAGCGGGGCGTGAAACTCTCGGGAGGCCAGCGTCAGCGGGTCTCCATCGCCCGCGCCCTGTTGGCCGATCCCAGGATCCTGATCCTCGACGAGGCCACCTCCAACCTGGACACGGAGAGCGAGCTCTACATCCAGCAGAGTCTGGCCGGGCTGCTGCGGGGACGCACCACCTTCGTCATCGCCCATCGCCTCAGCACCATTCGCCAGGCTCATCAGATCCTGGTGGTGGAGGCGGGCAAGATCGTGGAGCGGGGGGATCACGAGGAACTGATCCGGCGGCAGGGGCGCTACTACCAGCTCTACACTTACCAGGCGCGAATCTGATGGGTACTATGGGTGCCCATGCCAGGACTCGTGGCACTTACAGGAATCCTAATGGCCGTGCCGGGAGTTCTGGGACTGGCGAGTCCCCACGTCCTGATCGAGGTGACGGCCCATTTGGGATTACTGCTCCTCTACTCGTTGTCGTGAGCTGAGCGATGCAGTCAGGCGACGCCAGAGCAGGCACCCCGCGACTCGGTCTGGTGTTCGGCATCGCGCTGGCCAACTACCTGTCCCACGCGCTCATCCGCTACAGCACTCCGTTGTACTTCAGCGCCCTCGACTATCCGAAGGCCGCTTACGAAACGTTCAGCTTCTACTGGTTGGTCGCCTTCATCGCAGGCTCCACCTTCTCGGGTCTGCTGGCATCCCGATTCGACGAGCGGAACGTCTGGTCGAGCGGCGTCGCCGGCTTCGCCGGGCTGGGTCTGCTGCTGATCTTCATTCCCGGCTACTGGGTGGTTCCTTTTGCGGGTCTGCTCTACGGGATCACGGCCGCCGCACAATGGGTTGGAGCCATGGCCTTCGTCCAGACCGCGGCTCCGGGCAAGCGGGGATGGGCCAACGCCCTGCTGATGATCGCGCTCGGTGGGGGCAGCTTCGTGGGAGCTCCCCTGGGTGCGGCGATTCTCAGCTGGACCTCCAGCGGGGATCCCACCCCCGGCAACTTCTTTCCCATGCTTTGGTTTCACACCGCCCTCTGCCTGGCGGGGGCCGTGCTGATCCGGACCGTGGCGAGGCACCCGGGACCGGTCCGGCGCCGGCGCGTGCAGGAGAGCTGGAAGACCAACTTCTCGCTATTGCGGATGCCCCGCTACCTGGCCATGGTCATCCCGTTGAGCCTGATGGGCGGACCGGTCTTCCAGACCGTCAACATCTACCTGCCATACCGGGCGGAAGCTCCGGAGATCGCGCTGAAAGTGGGCGCCGTGGACCAGGGGTGGTCCATGCTCCTCACCGCCGGCTACGGCATGCAGTTCCTGGGCGGTCTGTTCATCATTCTCATTGCCGGGAAGAAGGCCGGCGCCCTCATGGCCGCGGCGGTGCTGGGAGGTTACGCCGTCTGCAGCCTGGGCATCGGATTGTCGGACTACGTCTTTGGCGTGGTGATCTTCACCGCCCTGTTCGAATTTCTGAGACAACTCATGCGCTGGTCCCAGACCGGCTACATCACCGAGCACATGCCCATCGAGTTGCGGGGACCAGCCATCGGGTTCTCCACCACTCTGAGCGGCCTCAGCTCCACTCTGTTCGCTACCTTGATGAGGAATCTGCAGTCGCCGGACAGCCCCGATTTCTCCTCTTCCCTCCCCTTCGTCGTGGGAGGGTCCATCGGACTGGCCGGGGCGGCGCTGCTGTTGATTGCTCACTACACCATATTGAATTCACAGGAGAAACATCGCTGATGTCCATGGCCGACAGCCGCTGGCAACGTATCGCTACTCTTTGCGGCCTCTATGCTGCCCAGGGTCTTCCCTGGGGTTTCATGACCATCGCTCTGATCTCGTACTTGACCGCCAAAGGCGTCAACGAGACTCAGGCGGGTGAACTGGCCGCCATCGTCCTGGTCCCCTGGACCTTCAAGCTGATTTGGGCGCCCCTGATCGACACCGTGACCATCCGCTCCATGGGCCGGCGCCGCCCCTGGATCATCGGAGCGGAACTGATGATGGGCATCACCCTGCTGGGACTCCTTCTCATGGGCAACCTGGAAGGAGATCTGAAATTCCTGGGTTGGATGTTCTTTCTGCACAACTGCTTCGCCTCGCTGCAGGACGTCTCCACCGACGCCTTGGCGGTGGACATCCTGCCCCGTAGCGAATACGGACAGGTCAACGGCTTGATGTGGGGCTCCAAGCTGGTCGGCAAGGGGATCGGCGCGGGTCTGATGGCCGTGGTGATGAGCCACTGGGGGATTTCGGCTGCGGTCCTGGTGCAGTTCGCCTTCATGGTGTTGATCATGCTGCTCCCCCTGCTGCTGCTGGAAAGGGCCGGGGAAAAGCGCTTCCCCTGGAGCCGGGGCCGGGCATCCGACGAGGTGAAAGCCCCCAGCGTCCGCAGTCCCTGGGAGGTGCTGCGGGACATGCGTCACGGCTTCGCACTGAGATCCATGTACATCTTCGCCATCGTCGGAACCATCAAGACCATCGGCTACGGCGTGACGGAGATCGTCAACAAGACCCTCTACACCCAACGCCTGGGCTGGAGCTCCGTAGACTACTCCGTCGTGTCGGCTTACGCCGTGGTTCCCGAGCTGTTGGGAGCCATCGGAGCCGGGTTCCTGGCCGACCGCTTCGGCCGCCGCCGCGTCATGGGCGTCAGCATGGGGGCATCGGCCCTCCTGGCCCTGGTTTTCGGGGCGTTGCCCGAACTCTGGTCCGCCACCTGGTTCACCACCCTCTACCTGGTGCTGGCGCCGGCCCTGTGGGCCGTGGTTGGCGTCAGTTTCCTTTCGTTTTCCATGCGAATCACCTGGACCCGTTCCGCGGCCACCATCTTCACCACCTACATGACCCTCTCCAACGTGGGTCACGTCATCGGCAACTGGATGGCCGGTCCGGTCCGCGATGTCTTCTCATTCGAGCACTCGTTCATGGTCTCGGGACTGATGATCATCGTGCCCATCCTGCTGCTCCCGCTGGTTCGGCCTGCCCAGGTCGACCGGGCCCGGAGGCTGGACGAGGCGACGGCGTAGGTTTGGCGTGGACCTGGGAAATGGCGCCGAAGTGGCCAGAGGAACTCCAGAATTTCTTATGGTAAGTATCTTGGTTCAAAGGCACCGGCGATGCGCACGACGGTGGAGCCCGCCGCCCTTTCGCGGATTTCGGGGATCGAGCGTTATATCAGGTGAATAATACGTATGGGAGTTGGGCGAATCAGCCACGTAGATCCGAACCGCCCGACAGCTCCAGAACTTGGACGATGGGTGGGGGGGGTGGAATAGAGAGGTGAATTCCTTTGCTCAACCATGCCTAAAGTTCGAGACGCGATCCGTCTATTGAAACGAGATGGTTGGCAATGGGTACGAACTCGGGGCAGCCATCACCACTACAAACATCCCGAAAAGCTTGGAACCGTTACGATTGCAGGGAGAATGAGCAACGACTTGGCCCCTGGCACTTGGAATAGTATTTTGAAACAAGCTGGGCTCGATCAGGGAGAATCGTCATGAAGTACACCGTTGTCATTGAGAAATCCGACAACGGTTACTCAGCGTATCTTCCGGACATGCCGGGCTGTGTAGCGGCTGGAGACACTCTTGCCGAAACGGCAGATCTGATTCGCAAAGGCATCTTCTACCACTTGGAAATGCTCCGGGAGAATGGCGACCCGACTCCAGAAGCCCGGGCCATTACCATCCAGGTCACGGTGGAGGAAGCCACGCCGGAGTTCCGCCGGTCTTAATCCAGAAATCGGTGATGCGACATCTCTCTCCTTCGGTGTTGGGCGAAGGGCCGACGGAGAACGAGTAGTCCCCCCAGTCGATCGTGGGCAGTGCCGACGTCCAAGAACCATCCCCCTGTGACCCGATCTACCTTGGCCCGCCGATCGAGTAGAATGACGCCCATGCACACTCAGAAACCGCAACACCGGATCGACGTCCTGGAGCATGGCCGGGACCGGGACGGGAACGAGCATTCGACCGACCGGCGGCTCTTCATGCAGCTTCACGTGTTCAGCGGCTGCCGCGACACCGGGCCGCTGGTTCAACAACTCAAGGCGGCCGGCCTGAAGCCGGCTGTTCTTTATCAGGACCTGAATCATCCGCGCGGCGTCGGGCTTCTGACCATGTCCGAGGATCCGGCCGAGTTCGTCACGCTGGTGCGCCCGTTTCTGAATGGGGGCCCCTTCGGCGCCCTTACACTGCGGCCCGAGTTCACCATGTTGGGCCGGAGCTACGCCAGCGGATATGAACCCGACGTCGAGGACTGGCTCATCGGACGCCCCCAGCGAACGGCCCTGAACCCGGATTGGCCCTGGGCGGTCTGGTACCCCTTGCGCCGGACCGGGGCCTTCAACGCCCAACCGCAGAACGTGCAACAGAGCATCCTGAGGGAACACGGCGGCGTCGGCCGGCTCTACGGACAACAGGATCTGGCCCACGACATCCGGTTGGCCTGCCACGGAATCGACACCAACGACAACGAGTTCGTCATCGGCCTGGTGGGCAAGGAACTCCATCCACTCTCACACCTGGTCCAGAGGATGCGCCGGACACGGCAGACCTCCGAGTTCATGCAGCAGATGGGACCGTTTTTCGTGGGACGGGCGCTGTGGCGGAGCCCTGTGGTGTAACAGCAGCAACCGCCTTGACCACACCCCGATTCGCCAGATCGTAGAAAGGGGTAAGGGCGATTTGGGAGGTGTGGCTATGGGTTCCGGCGAACTCCGTACATTGGTGCTTCGTTTGTTGCTTGGGAGTGTGGCGGCAAGAAAGTCGCCACTCCCAATCGGCGACAAGAAAGTCGCCGCTCCCGACCGGCGGCGAGAAAGCCGCCGCTCCCATTGGCATTTGTTATGCTGACCGCAAAGGGAGGAAGCCGATGAGTTTCTTCAACCGGAACTTCTTCGCAGGTATGGCCGCAGGAGTCGGGCTCACCGTCGCCCTGATATTGACCGCCGGAGTGTTGATGATGTTCCAGGTCAGTCAGCGGATGGACGAACTGGACGATCGGCTTGGCGGTCTGTCTCCGCCGCCGTTCCCCAAAGAGGAATCTCTTGCCGAGATCGAGTGGAAGCTCCAGAGTCTCGATGGACAGGAGACTTCGTTGTCCGCGTTCGAGGGGAAGGTCCTCTTCGTCAATCTCTGGGCCACGTGGTGCGGCCCGTGCGTGGTCGAAATGCCCGGCATTCAGCGGCTTTACGAACAGTTCGCAAATGAGAATGTGGCGTTCCTGCTGGTTTCGGACGAACCGCCCGGTGTGGTCGAGGAGTTCGCCAGGGAACAGGGGTGGGAGTTGCCGTTGTACGTAACTGACGAAGGAAGGCCTTCCGCCTTCGAGAGCCTTGGGATCCCTGCGACCTTCATTCTGGATCGGGAGGGCCGGATCGTGTTCCGGCACGTCGGGAGCGCTAGCTGGGACGATGAATCGTCCGTCCGCTTCTTGAAGGAACTGCTGGAGAAGGGGGGCATGGAAGGAGACAGCACATGAGCGAGGGAGGACAGGGACTGCGCGTCCTGGTCACCGACTATGCCTGGCCGACCCTCGATCCGGAAAGGGAGATCCTGGGGCGGATCGGAGCCTCCCTGATGGTGGCTTCGACCGGCGAGGAGGACGAGTTGGTGGAGATGGCCCCCCAAGCCGACGCCATTCTGACCTGCTGGAAGGCGGTGTCGACGCGGACGATCCGGAACGCCCCGCGCTGCCAGATCATCTCCCGGTACGGGATCGGCCTCGACAACATCGACATCCCGTTCGCCACCGAACAGGGCGTCATCGTGGCCAACGTCCCCGCCTACTGCCTGGAGGAGGTCACCGACCAAGCCCTGGCGCTGCTTCTGGCCTCGGCCCGCAAGGTGGTCCTCTTCGACCGGGAGGCCAAGGCGGGCCGCTATGGAATGGCTCCGGGCCGGCCCATCTTCCGGATCCGGGGACGGACTCTGGGCATCGTGGGATTCGGAAAGATCGGACGCACCCTGGGACGAAAGGCCCGGGCTTTCGGTCTCAAGATCGCCGCTTTCGACCCCTATCTGGACGACTCATCCGTGCGGGAGCACGGGGCGGAGCCGATGGATCTGGATCGCCTGATGGAGGTCAGCGACTACATCTCCATCCACGTCCCGCTCAACGATGAGACTCACCACCTCTTCGGCCGGGAGGCCTTTCGGCGAATGCGGTCCGAAGCCTTCCTCATCAACACCTCAAGGGGAGCCGTGGTGGACACGGCCGCGCTGGTGGAGGCGCTCGATAGGGGAGAGATCGCAGGTGCGGGACTGGACGTTCTTCCCCAGGAACCACCGGATCCGGACGATCCGGTCGTGCTCCACCCCAAGATCATCATCACTCCCCATGCCTCCTTCTATTCGCAGGAGTCGCTTCTGGAGTTGCAAACCACGGCAGCTCAGCAGGTTGCCGACGTGCTGTCGGGCAAGGTTCCGAAGTGGGTCGTGAATCCCGATGTCCTCGACCGGACCAATCTCAGATCCTCCATCCATAGCTAGAACAGGAGGCATCCGATCACCATGGAAAGAACCATCTGGGACGTGGCGCGCCAGCAATTCTTCGAAGCGGCCGAGTTGACCGATCTGGACGACAATCTGAAGGAGATCCTGAGCCAGTGCAACCGCGATTTGACCGTCCGGTTTCCGGTCTGCATGGACGACGGGTCCATCCAGGTCTTCGAAGGCTACCGGGTTCAGCACAATCAGGCCCGTGGACCCACCAAGGGTGGCATTCGCTTCTCGCCCGAGGTGACCCTCGACGAGGTGAGAGCGCTGGCCATGTGGATGACGTGGAAGACGGCCGTGGTCCGGATTCCATACGGCGGGGCCAAGGGAGGCGTCATCTGTGATCCGCACAGCATGAGCCTGGGTGAACTGGAGAACCTGACCCGCCGGTACGCCTCCGAGATCTCCATCATCGTGGGCCGGGAGAAGGACATTCCGGCTCCCGACGTCAACACCAATCCCCAGATCATGGCCTGGTTCATGGACACGCTCTCCATGCGCAGCGGTTTTTCGGACACGGGCGTGGTCACGGGCAAACCGATCGAGATCGGCGGCTCCCTGGGGCGCCTGGACGCCACCTCGCGGGGGTGCCTCTACGTCGCCGAGGAAGCCCTCAAGGAACGCGGAGAGACGCTGGAGGGCAAGACAGTCGCCATCCAGGGTTTCGGAAACGCAGGCAGCTTCGCCGCTTCCCTCTTCGCCCAGGCCGGCGCCAGCGTGGTGGCCGTCTGCGACTCCCGCGGAGGCGTCTACAATTCGGCCGGCCTGGACGTGGACCGGCTGATCGGGCTTAAGGAGGAAAACACGACAATGGCTGAATATCCGGACGGGGACCGGGTGGATCCGAAGCAACTCCTGGAACAGCCCTGCGACATTCTGATTCCGGCGGCCGTCGAGGACCAGATCACCGAAGCCAACGCCGATCGGATTCAGGCCGGCATCGTGGTGGAAGCCGCCAACGGACCCACGACTCCCGAGGCGGACCGGATCCTGAACGAACGGGGGGTGACGGTGCTCCCCGACGTGCTGGCCAACGCCGGCGGCGTGACGGTGTCGTACTTCGAATGGGTGCAGGACCTGGGCTCCTTCTTCTGGGACGAGGAACGGGTCTACCGCGAGTTGAAACGGGTCATGACGGCTGCCTACCGCGACGTGTCGGCCGAATTGGACCGGCTCCAGAGTCTCCACGGACCGCAGATCAACCACCGGCAGGCCGCCTACGTCCTGGCCATCCAGCGCGTCGCCCGGGCCACCCAGCTCCGGGGCATCTATCCTTAGAGCGCGCGGAGCGGCGGTTCCCAACCGCCGGACTCCGGGCGAGCATGGAGGATCGGGCATCTGGGGAGTCGCCCCTCCAAGCGAACGTAGCGGGGGTTTGCAACCCCCGATTCCGGGTTGGCGACAAAGAGGGGGACAAGACGTCCCCCCTCCCAAGGTGCCTCGTGCTAGCCGCACACGTGAATCACGGCGGCTTTTTCGGAGGTGTCGGATAGGATATCGGTCTTGCGGCGAGAGCCCCGGCAGGCGTATTCTTGATTCTAATTCGCCGACGAGATGTGGCGATTCCGCGTAGGTTCTTAGCGCGGGCACATAAGACGATGGCGTTTTTCAGATCTGCACTTCCACTCATCATAACCTTGTTGATCGTCTCGACTCCCGGGACTGAGGGCTCGACCGCGAGGCGTCCCGACGCAACGGTCGAGTTCAGCCGTGACATCCGGCCGATCCTGTCGGACAACTGCTTCGCCTGTCACGGGCCGGACGAAAACAAGCGCATGAGTCCCTTGCGCCTGGACACGCGGGACGGCGCGCTGGCCGATCTGGGCGGCCGTTTCGCCATCGTTCCGGGAGACGCGGAGGGGAGCGGCCTCCTCAACCGGGTGAACTCGGCGGACAGCCTGACCCGGATGCCTCCGAGCTACTCGGGGAAGAGCCTCTCGGATCATGAGAAGGAGCTCCTCCGGAACTGGATCGAACAGGGCGCCCACTGGCAGAACCACTGGTCGTATCGTCCTCCCGAGCGGCCCGAACCGCCGACTGTCAGCGATCCGGAGTGGGTCCGGAATCCCATCGACCGATTCGTCCTGGCCCGTCTGGAAGGGGCCGGGCTGAAGCCGTCTCCCGTGGCCGATCCGGCCGCGCTCATCCGCCGGGTCTCGCTGGATCTGACCGGCTTTCCTCCCGGGCCGGAGGACCTGGACGGCTTTCTGGAGAACCCGACCGACGAAGCGTACGCACGGGCCGTCGACCGGTTTCTCAACTCGCCGCGCTACGGGGAGCGCATGGCCATTCGTTGGCTGGACGCCGCCCGCTATGCCGACACCAACGGCTACCAGACCGACGCCGAGCGCAGCATGTGGCGCTGGCGCGACTGGGTGATCGACGCCTTCAACCGGAACCTGCCCTTCGACGACTTCACCGTCGAGCAGGTCGCGGGCGACATGCTGCCGGACGCCACGCTGGATCAGCGGATCGCCAGCGCCTTCAATCGCAATCACCGGGGAAACGGAGAGGGTGGAATCATCCCCGAGGAATACCGGGTGGAATACGTGGTGGACCGGGTCGAGACCACCTCCACGGTCTGGTTGGGCCTGACCATGGGGTGCGCCCGCTGCCACGATCACAAGTACGACCCCCTCACCCAGCGCGAGTTCTACGAGATGTTCGCCTACTTCAACAACGTTCCGGAGAAGGGACGAGCCTTCAAGTACGGGAACTCTCCCCCCTACATCCCGGCGCCGACGGATGCTCAGCAACGCCGGTTGAAGAATTTGGAAGCGGAGCTGGCCGAGGCGAAACAGAAATTCGAAGAGCACGGATCCGAACTGGACCGACTCCAGAAGTCGTGGGAAGAAGCGCTCACCCAATCGAACCTCGTGAACTGGTCCCTTCGCGACGACTTGGAAGTCGCCTACTCACTGGACGGGCACTTGACGGCCGAGACGCCGGGAGCGCAGCCGCCCGTCGCCCGGCTCCTGGACGGCGTGCCTCACTTCGTTCCGGGCCCCGTCGGGACGGCGGCCAGCTTCGACGACAAGAGATACGTGGACGCCGGCACAGTGGCCGACTTCCACGTCACCGACCGCTTCACCCTGGCGGCATGGGTCCGGCCCGAGTCCACCGAGGGGGCAATTCTTTCCAAGACCCAGAGCGAGTTCGAGGGAGAGGGTCTGGGCTCCCGCGGCTACGGCCTCTTTCTGCGCGACGGGAAGCTCCAGTTCAATCTGGTGGTGCGCTGGTTGGATGACTCCCTCCGGGTCGAGACGGCCGAGGCGCTGAAGCCGGGCGAGTGGCGCCACGTGGCGGCGACCTACGACGCCTCGTTCCAGTCCAAGGGCATCCGGCTCTACGTCGACGGCAAGCCGGCCCCGGTCCGGGTCCTGCTGGACTTCATGAACCAGGACTTCTACGTCAAGGATCCGTTGCGGATCGGCGCGGCCGGTCCCAAGGAGCGGTTCCGAGGTCAGATCGACGATGTCCGCATCTACCGCGGCGTCGTTCCCCCGGAGCGCATTGCCGTCCTCGCCGCCAGCCGGAGCCTGGACCGGATCGCCAGGATCCCACGCGCGGAGAGGACCCCGGGGCAGAACGAAAAGCTGCGCCTCGGCTTCTTGGACCAGTACGCACCGTCGGAAATCCGGGACAGTTGGCGGCGGGTCCTGGACCTGACGGCCAAGCGGGAGAATCTGATCCTGAGCTTTCCCACCGTCATGGTGATGCAGGAGCGCACCAACCCCAGGGAGACCTTCATCCTGGACCGGGGAGCCTACGACAGCCCGACCGGGAAGGTCGAGCCCGCGGTCCCCGCCCTGTTCTCGGGACTCCGAAACGGCGCGCCAGCGAATCGGCTGGAATTCGCCCAGTGGCTGGTGGACCCGTCCAATCCCCTCACGGCGCGGGTCACCGTCAACCGCTTCTGGCAGATGTATTTCGGGCAGGGGCTGGTCCGAACGGCGGAGAATTTCGGCTCCCAGGGAGAGTGGCCCACCCATCCCCTCCTGCTGGACTGGCTGGCCACCGAGTTCATGGATTCAGGCTGGGATATGAAGGCGCTCCAACGAGCCATCGTCTTGAGCGCCACGTATCGACAGTCCTCCCAATCCACTCCCGAGCTCCGTTCCCGGGACCCGCAGAACCGCCTGCTGGCCCGGGGTCCCCGTTTCCGGCTTCCGGCCGAAGTGATTCGGGACCAGGCATTGTTCCTGGCGGGTCTGATGGTGGAGAAACAAGGGGGACCGTCCGTGAAGCCCTATCAGCCGGACGGGCTGTGGGAAGAGCTCACCAGCGGGCAGTTCTACAACCAGAGTGAGGGAGAGGATCTCTATCGGCGAAGTCTCTACACCTACTGGAAGCGGACGATCGCTCCGCCCTTCATGCTTACTTTCGACGCTTCGGGTAGGGAGGCTTGCGAGGTGCTGGAAACCCGGACCAACACGCCGTTGCAGGCCTTGAACCTGATGAACGACGTGACCTACGTGGAGGCCGCCCGTTTTCTGGCTCAGCGGATGATGCTGGAGGGAGGCGCCTCACCCCAGGAACGGATCGGATTCGCCTACCGGTTGGCCACGGGCCGGCGGCCTGACGTCCGGAGAGAGGCGATCCTCCTGGAGAGCTTTCGTCACCATCTGGCCAACTACGAAGAAGACCGAAAGGCGGCTCTCCAACTGGTGAGCCAGGGAGAGAGACCTCGAAATCCTGAGTTGGACTTGGCGGAGCTGGCCTCGTATACGACGGTGGCCAGCCTGATCCTGAACCTGGACGAGACCATCTCCAAGGAATAAGACATGGATCCACGACCTGAAATGGGCCTGCTCCTGACCCGGCGTCATTTCTTCGGGCTCGGCAGCACGGGAATCGGGACGGCGGCTCTGGCGACGCTCCTGAATCGGGACCTGAGCGCTGCGGGTCTGGGAGGATCCCCCTCTTCTGTGGACACGAACCGCGGGCTGCCCGGCTATCCCCATTACGCCCCGACCGCCAAACGGGTCATCTACCTGTTCCAGTCGGGCGCCCCCTCGCAAATGGAGCTGTTCGACTATAAGCCGGGACTGCAGGACCTGCGAGGAACGGAGCTTCCCGACTCCATCCGCAAGGGGCAGCGCCTGACCGGCATGACGGCCACCCAGTCCAGCTTCCCGGTGGCTCCCACGCTGTTCAAGTTCAGCCAGCATGGCCAGTCGGGGGCCTGGGTCAGCGAGCTCATGCCCCATACCGCGCGCATAGCCGACGACATCAGCTTCGTGAAATCCATGCACACCGAGGCCATCAACCACGACCCGGCGGTCACCTTCTTCCAGACCGGGGCCCAGTTGGCCGGCCGGCCCAGCATCGGCTCCTGGATCTCCTACGGCCTGGGCAGCGACACCGAGGACCTGCCGTCGTTCGTGGTCATGGTCTCCATGGGAACGGGTGCCCCGGGCGGTCAGCCGCTTTACGACCGGCTCTGGGGCAGCGGCTTCCTTCCGACGCGCTACCAGGGAGTGAAGTTCCGATCCGTGGGAGACCCGGTCCTGTACCTTTCCAACCCACCCGGCCTGAATCGGACCGGCCGCCGGCGTTTTCTGGACGATCTGGGCCGCCTCAACCAGCTCAAGGCCGAGGAATACCAGGACCCGGAGATCAACACGCGGATCTCTCAGTACGAGATGGCCTATCGAATGCAGGCATCGGTTCCGGATCTGACCGATCTCTCGGACGAGCCGGAGCGGATTTTCGAATTGTACGGTCCGGAGTCCCGAAAACCGGGCACTTTCGCGGCCAACTGCCTGCTGGCCCGGCGTCTGGCCGAGCGCGGCACCCGGTTCATCCAGCTCTTTCACCGGGGCTGGGATCAACACAACCGCCTTCCCAAGCAGATCCGGGGACAGTGCTACGATACGGACCAGCCGTCGGCCGCCCTGGTTCAGGATCTCAAGGAGCGAGGGCTGCTGGAGGACACCCTGGTCATCTGGGGAGGAGAGTTCGGACGAACCGTCTACTCCCAGGGGCGTCTCACGGAGGACGACTACGGACGGGACCACCATCCCCGCTGCTTCACCATCTGGTTGGCCGGAGGCGGCATTCGGCCGGGAGTCGTCCATGGAGAGACCGACGACTTCTGCTACAACATCACCCGGGACCCCGTCCACGTCCACGATTTACAGGCCACCATCCTCCACTGCCTGGGAATCGACCACACCCGCTTGACCTACAAGTACCAGGGCCGGGACTTCAGGCTCACCGACGTTCATGGAAACCCGGTGAAACCGATCCTCTCCTGACCCGTTTTTCATCTCTGCAGAAAGGAGTCACGGCATGGGCACCTTGCTCACGGTGGCCGCGCTCACACTGATCATTTCGGGTATGTGCTCGCTCTTCGAGGCGACGCTCTACTCGACGACGGTTCCCAGTCTGGAGGCGGCCCAGGCCAAAGGCCGGAGGCGCCACCTGGCGCGGCGCTTCCTGACCATGAAGACGTCCATCGCCCGCCCCACCTCGGCCATCCTGATCCTGAACACCCTCGCCAATACGGGAGGCGCCACCATTGCCGGCATGTACGCCGCGCAGGTCCTGGGCGTGTCCTGGGTCCCGGTCTTCTCAGGGGGCCTCACGCTGGGGATTCTGCTGTTGTCGGAGATCCTGCCCAAGACCTACGGCGCCGTTCACTGGCGCCGTCTCTGGCCCTTCATCGTTTGGCCGCTGGCCAGCATGGAGAAGCTCTTCTACCCGGTCATCCGTTCTCTGGAGGGGCTGACCCGGCTCCTGACCCGGGGGAGTCCGGCCGGACAACCGACCGAAGGTGAGATTCTCTCCATGATCCGGTTGGGGGCCCGCTCGGGTGAATTGAGCGCAACCGAACTGCAGCTCTTGAACTCCGTCTTCCGCTTCGACGAGATGGTCTGCCGCCAGGCGATGGTGCCGCGCCGCGAGGTCGCCTTTCTGAAGATGGACGACAACCTGGACGAGGCCCTGGCATTGGCCCGGCAGACCCGGCACTCGCGTTATCCCCTATGCCGGACCTCCCTCGACGACGCAACGGGCCTGATCCACGTCAAGGATCTCCTCAACGTCTCCCGGGATCAGAATCCGGATCTGGTCTCCCTGGCCCGATCCTTCCCGGCCATCCCGGAAACCCTCCCCCTGAGCCGGCTTCTGCGGCGCATGCAGGCGGATCAACTGCACATGGCGCTGGTGGTGGACGAGCACGGAACCGCAGTGGGGGTCATCACCCTCGAGAACGTGCTGGAGGAACTGGTGGGAGCGGTCCAGGACGAATTCGACCGGGAGGCGCCGGACATCGTGCCCGACGGCGCGGATCGTTTCCAGGTCAGAGGTCAGATCTCTCTGGGCTGGCTCAACCAGGAGCTGGAACTGGAGTTGGAAGCGCCGCATGTGGACACTCTCTCGGGTCTGATCGTGAGCCACCTGGGCCGCCTGCCCGCAAGAGGTGACGCGTTGGAGCTGGAACAGGTCACGGTCCGCGTGCTGGAGGTCAAGCAGGGGCTGGCGTCGCAGGTCCGGCTGCAGATCAAGCCCAAGACCCCGGATCTGTGATGGCCAGCGTGACCCAACCCGTTCATTCCCGGCTCTTTCTGATGCTGATCTTCATTGCCGCCACCACGGCCTCGTCCTGCATCCTGCGCTCCGGCCAACAGTATCGCCACTTCTCCACAATCACACCCATCGCGCAGGACGACACCCTGATTCTGGGCTTCATGGGCGGTCGCGA
Source organism: Acidobacteriota bacterium (assembly GCA_965231825.1). Taxonomy (GTDB): domain Bacteria; phylum Acidobacteriota; class UBA6911; order RPQK01; family JAJDTT01; genus JAJDTT01. Next base: position 4,191,379 of record OZ246889.1, read on the forward strand.
CTCCTGGGACAACACCGCAGTCGGCGTGGGCCGAATCGCGCGTCGCCTTCGCGAGCGAGACCTTCCGGGAGTGCATGTCGAGACGGTCGAGAACCAAAAACGGAACTTGGCCGCTCGTCTCGTTCGCTCAGCCCTGGATACCAACCGCGACGGCCAGCTCCAATCCGCCGAACGCCTGCAGGCACGAATCGTGGTTTACGGCCAGAGCTTCGGCGGGGCCGCCGTCGTCAAGTTCGCGCGCCAACTCGACGCGCTGGGGGTCCCGATCCTGTTGACCGTCCAGGTGGACAGCGTGGGCCGTGGGGACGGGCTGATCCCCCCCAACGTCCGCGCCGCGGCCAACATCTACCAGGACAACGGCCGCCTGATCCGGGGAGAGGCCCCGATCCGGGCTGCCGATCCAACCCGGACCGAGATTCTCGGAAACTTCCGCTTCGACTATGCCAACAGCCCCATCGACGTGTCCGATCTTCCCTGGCACAAAACCCTCGCCCGCATCGCCCACGCCAAAATGGATCGCGACCCCGAGGTCTGGAAAAAGGTGGAGGCTCTAATTCTCGATGCCCTGGGAGTAGGGTAGGAGGGGGGACATTCCTGTCCCCCACTGGAGGGGCGTCTTTCAGACGCCTTCTTTCGGACCAACCATGACCCATGGCAAGGGACTGCAGCTTGCGAGAGCGGGGGTAGGAAAACCCCCGCTCCTGAAAAACCCCTGTTTCTCCCAGGATCTCGCCGGCTTATGGCCGGTGCGATAGCTTTCCTCTTTTCTCAAAGACGGGGGTGGGCCGTGCTGGGATCGAACCAGCGACCCTCTGCTTAAAAGGCAGATGCTCTACCGACTGAGCTAACGGCCCACGGTTGGACAGTGGGAGGAACGCCGCCTGCCAGAGGCTGGGGCGTCCGGCGAGCGTCAGTCTAGCAGATCCCCCGCGATTCCAGCCATGGAACGCCTGCCCCAATATAGACATAAAAACTGACTGGTCATATAATATGTCCAGTTGATACGGAGTCGAATGATGAAAACGATTGGAGCCGCAAAGTTCAAGGAGCAATGCTTGGCCTTGTTGGATCGTCTTGATGCAGAGGGCCTGATCGTCACCAAGCATGGCAAGCCGGTCGCGCGCATCCTTCCCTACGATCAGGATTGCGCCGATCTGATCGGCAGCCTTAAACACAAGATTGAGATCCGGGGCGATATCCTGACGACAGGTCTCCGCTGGAATGCCGATGCTCAATCTTGATACGCACATCCTTGTCCGTGCCCTCGCCGATGAACTCCGCCCGTCCGAGCGGAGCCTCCTGAAACGGAACCGATGGTCCGTTTCAGCCATCGTGTTGTGGGAGTTGGCCAAACTCGTTCAACTGGGCCGGGTGGAACTTGACCTCGCCGACCGTGCAGTAACCCGCGCCCTGAATCGCGTGCAGATATGGCCACTCGATCTTGCCGTCGCCATCGTGTCAACCCGTCTCGATTTCAAGGGTGATCCGGCAGACGAGCTCATTGCCGCGACCAGCATCGTCCACAACGTGCCGCTTCTCACCCGGGACCGCGCCATCCTGGGCTCAAGGATCGTCCCCTTGGCCTCATAGATCCGCACTCGGTCACATTACCGGATGGGGGACCAGTTGGACCCGGGGGTACTTCAGTGCCAATCCCCTTACCACCTGTGAATCATCACGCGATGATGTCCCAAGTTCCCCTGGAAGCGCGATCGGAACAATTGGTTCGCTTGACGTCCAGCCGGACAATTGACATTGGATCGGTCACTGAGGCGTGTTGCGGAAGAACTCGGCATCAAGATCATAATTCCAGAGGGCTAAAATGGAAATTTATTCCTACTCGGAAGCGAGACAGAAACTTGCCCGCGTGCTGGACGAGGCGGATTCAACAGGGAAAGTGTTCATTCGCCGGCGAGACGGCAGGACCTATGCCCTGGTGCCGGAGGGAACGCCCAAGTCACCTCTGGACATTCCTTCGATCAGTGCAAAAATCTCTACCCAGGAGATCGTCTCACTGATCAGGCGCGAACGAGGCAGACCGAGAGGATTGAAGACGTTCGACTGACGTCAGCCACCACGTATGGGAACGCGGCGCGACAACCAACGTCGGCGGGATGACGCTCCGCACGGCGAATTAGCGTCGGCGCTCCAGACCGTGCGGGCTTCGAAAGCGCGGCCGGTAACGAATCTGGCGTTCGAGATTCTGATTCTGACAGCGACACGCTCCGGCGAGGTCCGTGGGGCTGCGTGGACAGAGATCGACAGGGACGAAAGGTTGTGGACCATTCCGGCGCTACGCACGAAGGGGAGTCGGGAGCACCGCGTCCCGTTGTCCCGTCGAGCGTTGGAAATCCTGGAAGACGCTCGGGCACTCGGTGGAGACAGCCCACTCGTTTTTCCGCGGGTGGGTGGAAAGCCAATCGGGAACACGGCCATGTCGGACCTGATCCGGGCGTTGAAGGTCGCGGCGGTGCCGCACGGTTTCCGCTCGAGTTTCCGGGACTGGGCGGCGGAGGAGACGGATTATCCGCGCGAATTCGCGGTCACGGGGGTCGGGCGCCTCGGTCGGAGGGTGCTCCTCGCCGTACTCGTCGTTATGCTCGTCACCATGCGCATGCCCGCCGGTTTGCTCCGCACTCGGTAGCTGTCCCAATCGACCCGACCGCCGAACTGCAGGCGAAATCGCCCCAGGCTCAGCTCTTGGTAGGCGAAGGCCGCGTCCGACGCGATATCGGTCCGCGGCGCCAGCGCCTCGATGCCTGTGGCGTTGAAGTCGCGTACCAGGGCCCTAGCCCCGAACTTCCCTACAGATGGCCCGTCTGCCGCTGGAAAAGGTCGTCGCGGGCGATACAAGTGCGGGTTGGCCTTCGATTGCGTCGGCGAGCGCGCGCCAAGCCTGAGGAACGGTCTGCGGCGACAGTCGCTCGGAACGCCGTTTCCATTGTCGCAGGACGGCGCGTCGATACTCCAGACCGCAGCGCGCGAGCACCCACTCCTCGTAGTCCGCGATGCGCCGAATGGCGGCGACGGTCAAGTCAACCGGTACGCGGGGCGACGGAGGCGTCTGTACGGCCGGGATCATGTCGGTCCTCCAAATTGGCTCTTGGACCGTCTCCAACGGCAGCCAAAGGGGTTTAAACTGGTAGCGGTTGAGGAAGACGCCGCCCTTCCGCAGCGTTCCGTACAGGAGGCCGAAACCCCACAACATGAGGCTGTCGCCGTCGGGTCGCGTGAGCGTGTAGCAGCTCGATCCTGCTTCTCCTTCGGGCGGCCGTCCCTTGAGGAAGCCCGCTTCGAGCAGGAGGTTGCCTTCCGGACGCACGATGTCCCGGCCCCAGTTCCAGCACTGCCGATGCAGCAGTTCTTGCCCCTTGCGTCGGTGGGCGCCGGTGATCGGGCTCACAGCCATGCTCCGCCCCAAGCCAGCAAAGCGCTGAACCCGGTGGCCGCCACAGCCTGCCGACCCACCAACCGCAACGCGAACGCACGGCCCTGCTCGCGCGCAATCGTCAAGCAGGTGACCAGGCAAGGCAGCAGCACGCCGGCCAGGTAGACGGCCGTCAACAACTGGACGGCGTTGAGGCTTGCGGCGACCCCCGGCTCCGCCAGCAGCAAGATGCCGTCCTTGCGCACGCTCGCCAAGACCACCGCCAGGGCCGCCTCCGAGGGCAATCGAAAGGCGGCCATCGCCGGCTCGACGACGGCCGACGCAGCTTGCAGCGCGCCCAGCCAATGCAACAGAGAAGCTGCGGCCGTGATCAGAAAGAAGATCGGCAAGGCCCCGCGAAAGAACTCCCGAACAACGCCCTGCGCCTCAAGCCAGACGGCGCTCGGGCGCGGCCAGGTCAAGAAGACTCGGCCCTCCGTCAACAGCACATTGAAGGGAGAACGAGCCGCTTTCGGCGCGCTGAGGCGGGAATAGGCGAGAGTCGTGACGCCGAGATAAAGCAGGTAGAGTACGATCAACTTGGGTCGACCCGCCGCGGCGAAAACCGCCAGCGTGGCTCCCAACTGATACGAACAGGCCGAACCGAATGCGATGGCCGAGACGCATACGCCACGCGAGCAAGCCGACGACGAGCGCGCGCTGATGACGGCGGGCACGTTGCAGCCGAAACCCATCACGACGCGCGCCAACTCCCGGCCCGTCATGCCGAACGGCCGCAGCCACGGATTCATGGCGGTTGTCAGGCGATCAAGCAAGCCGCTCGCCTTGTACGCACCCATCAGCAACGCATGGAGCACGACCACCGGAGTCGCCCACACCAACAGCAGCGGCCCCATCGTGACAAAGCCGTAGTCGCCGGCCAGGATCTCCGCAAGCGGTTGCGGCCAGCTCGTCGACAACCCGGCCAGCAGCCCAGTCGGGGCGCGAACCCAGGGGTCGATTCGATCCGCGAGACGGTTGGCAGCGTCCACCGCGACCCAGGCGGGCGTCAACAACAGCAGCAGCGCCCAGAAAGGCCCAAGGGCGGAGCGATCCAGGAAAAGAGGTCGCGGACGGACGATCAGATCGCCGAAGCTCATACCGGCTTCGGCGGGGATCGGGCCGGGGGCTTCCAGCGCCTGCATCAGCCCTTGACGATCGTTGGCGTCCAGTCGTCGAGCGTCCACGAAGACCACCGGCAAACCCGTTCGGAGCGCCAGCTCTCCCAGCCGCGCCTCCACTTCCAGCCGGGCGAGTCGGTCCCGATGGGTCACGACCAGTGCGCCGAGTCGACCCGCTACGAGCGGCAGCAGGTCGGCCAAGTCTGCGTCCAGTTCGGTTCCCTGGGCAACCAGTAGGACGGTATCATCGCCACGCAGCCGCTCCAGGGCGAGTCGGGTGGTCTCAACATCGGAGCTTCGTAGCAGCCCGGGCGTGTCGATCAGTTCCCAGTCGTCCACTCGGTAGGAGTCGCAGCCGACGTTGGCGCCTCGGAAGTTCGAGGCAGCGCTGGACGCACCCGTCAGCGATGCGGCCAGTTGCGTCTTGCCGACGTTTTCCTTACCCAACAGAACGACAGTTCGAATTGACGTCTGGAGCATTTCACGGCTCCTTCAACAAGCGCAATCATCGCTGCAGCACGATAGATCGTCGAGGTACATTCCGTAGTGGCGGTATGCCTCGAGCGGCTTCGCGCTGACCCGCAGGCGGCGGGCGACCTGGTTGGCCACCACGGCGAAGCGCTGGCGGAACTTGTAGATGAAACAAAAGATGACATCGCCTTGGCGCACCTGCGGTCCGACCAGGAACAGCCCTTTCGTCACGGTGGATTCATCGTTTTCCGTCAGCAGCGGAAACCCGTCATCTCGCCAATCGAACAACGAGCGAACGAGGCTTGCCGATCCGGCGAATCCGGAGGCCAGGATCGGCTTCTCGGCGCAGTGGACGACGTCGCCGTCCTCGAGCGCCAACCGATATCCGTTGTCGTTGCGGCGGACGCCGGTGACCGTACAGCCGCCGCGCAGCGTCACCCGACCCGAGTCAATCGCCGAATTCAGACGCGCCTTCGTAAAGGGCGACAAGAGTTGGCTGGGGTCCGGGCCCATTCGCTTCCACGGCTCCTCGCGGTCGAAGACGACGGCTCGTCGACCGGCGGCGGCCAGCGCGACGGCGGCGTCGATGCCGCTCTCGGAGCCGCCGATGATGCATCTCTCGTCGCCGCTGAGATCGTCAAATGAGGGCACCTTGGAGTAGTGCAGGCAAAGCTCGGCGCCGTGGAAGTCGTGGGTCCGCGGGTACTGCATTTCGCCGCCCGCCCAGACCACGAACCGGGCGCGGACGTCTCCGCGACTCGTCTCCACCCGAAACCCGTTGGGTCGAGCTCTCGTCGCGACCGAGAGAACGTCGACCCCGGTCTCTACGGGCAAGTCGAAATGCTTCGCAACCCCTCGCAGATAGCTGGCGTATTCCTCCCCCGTGGGGTGCTCGACGCCAACCGAGTAAGCCGGCGAAGTGTGCAGACAGATGGCATTCAGGTCCAGGATGCCGAACTGGTTGCTGTTGAACGACGGCGTGATGAAGCGCGTTTGCCGGGGCCAACGCAGGAATGAGGCGCCGACGGCGGAGCGGTCGAGAATCACAAAGTTCTCGATTCCGAGGTCGCGTAGCGTCACACCAAGGCCGATACCGGCGGCCCCGGCGCCGACGACGACAATGTCGAATGACCGGGCTCCTTTTCTCAACGGTTCACCTGAAGCCGTTTCGCATCCACCGAGGCGTAGCGCGCCATCGCGCGGTCGAGCCCGACCGTCGCCTCGAGCGTCTCGCCGACGCCGTGGAACGAGATAGCCAGCGGCGGTGCGAACGGCTTGAGCATGGCGACGAGGCGGTCGTTGAGGGCTCTCCAGCCCCGTGTCTCTGTAATGCCAGTTGCTGTCAATCGGTTCATCAGATTCTCCTTCCCAGATTCCCTTTCCTGACTCCCAACGGTTCACTGATCTGCTACCGCCGTGAATGGAAACCACGTGGGACGTGCGCCACCGCCGGACCTCGGGAAGAATTCCTCCAGGCGGTTCCGGAACTCGCGGGCCCGCGCGGTGCCGGGAAACACAACGATCGCCCGGGGTGCATTTGCATGCATTACCGAAACGGGCGGTGTCGCCGACGATGGCGGTACTAAAGGCGAACTAAGCGTGTAACGGGAACTAGGCGGGGGGTGCGCGGGCGGAGAGGCTGCGGGAATGACCGGATGCGATCCATCCGCCGTCGCCAGCTTGCTCGAGCGGCGCCGAAACGTCCGAGAATCCGATCTGCAAGGATCCGGACAGTTCGGCGGCGGGCTGGTGCCGGAGCTGGCAGGCCACGCAGTCGTACCCGGCTGCGTGCTCCTCGTGGCAGATGGCCGCGGTGATTGTGGCGCCGGCCAGCGCCAGCGCCAGGACGACGATCCAGGTGCGCCAGCCGAAACCACGTCGGGCGGGTCCGGTGTGCATGGATCCTCTACGAGGCATCATTCTCCAAATCTAGCACAGATGGCCCCGGGGCCAAAAGGGCGGGAGCGAGAGAATCTCCTGGAAACGTGGGTTAAGTTCCCGACTTTCGCCCCGTTGATGAGAAGTTGGCGGCGGCCCCGTCCAGAAGCGGGTTTCAGACTAATCTTCCCAATTGTTGGTGGTTTGGCCATTTTCTCCCTGGTCAAGTCGATGGCCGGGCAGCGCCGCAATCACGAGACAAAACACAATAAAGGGATACATTGAAATTTAATTAGTTAGATAATTATAAATGGCGGAGAGGGCGGGATTCGAACCCGCGGTACAGTTACCCGTACACACGCTTTCCAAGCGTGCTCCTTAAACCACTCGGACACCTCTCCAATCCGGAAAATCCAAGCTGTGAATTCTACTTCCTGGGTGGGTCCGGAACAAGGCCGCAGCCCGGCGTAAACCCGGGCAAGGCGCTACCCGGAGCCGATATCCGGCCAGTATGCGGCGGCAGCGTTCCCTCCCATGACGGCGGCCATTTCCGCGGGTTCCAGTTCGGTGTAGAAACGCTCCTGGAGCCCCAAAGCACTGGCGTAGCTGCACTTGAGCAGCACGTGGGGGAAATCGCTCCCCCAGATCAGCCGATCCGCGCCGAAGACCTCATGGAAGGCCCTGAAGAACGGATGGCAGTCCCGGTAGGGCCACCCTTGGCGGGAGTGGTAGTAGTACCCGCTGACCTTCACCGACACCTGGGGATACCGGCTGAGCGCCAGCAGGTCCCGGAATGCCGGATCGCCCGTTCCCGCGGTCACGTCGGGATAGGCCATGTGATCGATCAGGAGAGGAACCTGGGGAAACCGCTCGGCCAGCCCGGCCAGCGCCGGAACGTGTTCCATCCTCATGAGCAGATTGACCGCGATACCCAGATCCTGGGCCGCTTCCCAGACCGGAAACGAAGCGGGCCGGCCGAAGGTCACTTCCTCGCCGGGAACATTGGGACGGATTCTCAATCCCCGGCAACCCCGTTCCCGGACCCAGTAGCGAAGACGCCGGTCCGCGCCCTCCCGCCGCGGATCCACATAGCACACGGCCGCCAGTCGGTCCGGATCCCGGGCGGCGCAATCGGCCACGTAGGAATTGTCCTCACCCGGGTAGAGGGGCTGCACCACGACGGCCCGGTCCACACCGTGTTCGTCCATATACTGCTTCAGCAGTGCCACTGGGACGTCCGACGTGGGACTGACGATGGTGGCCCCGGGATTGGGATGATCGGGAGCCGAACGCCAGACGTGAAGATGCGCGTCAACGATCATTCTTCAGATCCACTTGCCTTCTCCAGAGTCCAGAAGACTCCCGCGACGACCCCTTTAAGGGGGTCCGGGACCGACTCGATGTGGGCGTAGTGATAAACGGCCGTCATGAAGCGTCCCGGCGAGAGCTCGACGGTCGGGGTCGTGAAGCCCGCCACGGGAGCCAGCAGAAACTTCTTGGACCGGTTCATGAGCGGGGTTCCGGAGCGGGTGCCGTCGACCCAGGTCTGTCCGCCGTCCAGGCTGATCCGCGCCGCCCGGCGGGTGTTTCCACTATGTCCCCAGGCGTGGGTCACCACCACGACGTTGCTGGGCGTCCAATCGACCGTGCCCCGGTGACCGTACCAGTCGGTCATTCCTCCGGGCGCCAACTGAAACATCCGCCCCCCGTCCTTCGATTCGAAGAGCGCCCCCTGCTTGTAGTAGTGCATGGGGTTCCCCGTCTCCATCATCATCTTGGCACCGTCCTCCTCGGGCCGGCCCAGACGCTGGATCCGGGTCATGACCAGAACGTGATTCGGGTCGCCGGGACCGATGGCCAGCGTCGACTCGTGAGCGTTCAGGTCGGTGTAGACACGGGCGGGTTCCCCCCAGGTGACTCCGCCGTCGGTGGAACGCAAGACCACGTCCCCGAAATAGTCCTCCGGCGTCCCTCCGTACATGTAATTGGGGGGACTCACCGGATCGGTGGGTGGATGTTTCTTCTTGTACTCTTCACTGGAAACGACGGTGGTGTTGAAGAGAAGGGTCCCGTCCGGCTGCTCGATGACGGCTCGATTTCCATCCTCATGGAATTTGAGGTTGGGCGTCCCTGCCCCGAACCTGGTGAAGTCGGTCTCCGACGAGGTCCAGGTCTTGCCGCCGTCGTCCGAGTAGGAGACGAACAGGTCCTGGCCGTAGAGGCGCAGCTCCTTCCGGTTGGGCGGATGGTCTCCGCTGGTCTGGTGGACCAGAAAGATCCTGCCCTTCCGGCTCACGCCCATTCCCTGCACCACCTGGTGGGGCCGGCCGAGATCCGCCGGCGAGGAGGTCCAGGTCTCGCCATTGTCGGCGCTCGAGTACAGAGCGGGCGGATCGGTCTGGAGCGCCAGGTAGATGGTCCCGTCCGGATGCCGATCCATGGCCATCATGGCCCGTTTGGAGGCGCCTGCGGGGACGATGTTCACCAGCCGTTCGATCTTCACCGTCACCCGGTGATCCATCTCTTCATTCTCTGTTTTCTGCGGTCCTTGCTGGCAGGCAGAAGAGATCAGCAAAATCAACGTTAGCCAGATTGGGATTCGATTCATGATATTTCGTTCTCCCGGAGCGGACTTGGTGGAAACGGCGACGGAAGATACCCGAACTGAGCGACTTCCATGCCGTCGAGAGGAATCAATAGCGTAGAACGTTGGTCCATTGTCAACGCGACCACTGGCTGCCGTCAAGGTGCGTGCCTTTCTATATCCACCAAACAGACGGCGTCCGACCGATAATTCACTTCCCGGCGACGAAGAGCACCCGTCTTGCTTCTTCGATCCCTCGATTGCGGTCTAGGGAAATACAGGAGACATCCGCAAAGCCGCTGCGTTCGAGCGCCGGGACAACCGTGGAAACGGGATACCAGGTTTGTACCAGATGAACAACGTCGGGGCGGACCCGATGCGGAGACGTTATCGTCGCCCGGAACTCCGCCAGCCGAGTTTCCTCGCAATAGGAAGTCGATGCCACCGTGGTCGAACTCGGATCGGGGACAGTCCAAGTGCCCGACCAAGAGGTCCGGTATTGAACTTCCGTATTGAGATCGAAGGCAAATACGCCTCCTGGAGCGAGGCAACTTGAAACGTTGAGGAGCGCCGACTCGAGGTCGTCCAACGTCAGCAGATGATTGAGGCTGTCGTACAGCGAGAAGGCGGCATCAAACCTGCGAGACAGGCAAAATGATCGGATATCCGCACAGATGAACCCGCAGCCGGGAGCATTCACGGCCGCATGGCGGAGCATTTCGAAAGAAGCGTCGACGCCGACAACCTGAAAGCCCCCTGCGCTCAGCTTCCGGGCAAACTGTCCGGTGCCGCAGCAGGCTTCGAGGATGACGCTGCCGGGATCGAGCTTGCGCAGTACAAGGCGCTCCAATTTCGGGAACGAGCCAAGGGAGTCCTCACCCCAGTGCCTGTTGTAGACGGCGGCGAATTTGTCGTAATTGGAAAGCATGGCCTTTACGGATCCTGAAGTTCCGTGGAACCGGCAGCGGCCCCGGCCCTCACTTCTCACTGGGAGATACGATGATCACGCCGAAAGGTGTCTGCGGTGTGCGCTTGCGAAAACAAGCAGGAAAAGGGCTTGGCGGAGGAGGTAGGATTCTAACCCACGTGCCCGGCCTGTTTCGTCCCGCCGGGAACCCTTCCCTAGTGACTTATTCGAAGAACGCGAAGTCCTCGGTGTTATGCAAGGGGAATCTCTGGGCTCCCAACGTGTCCTCGATTCCAAAATAACGGCGCAATGCTTTGTGAACGTGTTTCGGGTGGATAATGGTTCCGTTGGCGTCGTCACGCTGCAGTGTGGCCGGGTGGATCTTGTGAGCAAAGTGCAGGGCGTCGGTTTCGCCGATCACCTGGTTGGTCCAGGTCTGATTCTTTTCCATCACGATGAAGCTGCCGATGGGCCAGTGATCCTTCCCGGCATCCACGTTATAGTGGTTGGTGCGGCCGAAATCCGACCCCATCACTACGACCAGGCGGTCGGCGACTTCATGCGTCTCTGCGAAATCCCACAGAAAGTCCACGGAATCCGTTAAGTTTCCCAACTGCTGGGTGTGCTCGAAGTCGTGATTGAAGTGGGTGTCGAAACCAAACACGTGCAGATCGGCACTCACTGCAACCTTCGCCTTGAACGCAAGGATCGTAAGCAGCGCTTGACGCCGCAACCTGTTGTTGGAGTCGTTGAATTGACCTTGGAACCCTGCCAGTTGCTTCAATTCATCGTCCTGTGGAATGAGGGAAGCATAGGCTTGCAATCCCTCGGTCGCTTCCGGTGAGAGCGCCGCTGCATAAAGCTCGCGGTTGCGGGCTGCTCTGGGCAAGAGATGGGGAGCCCCGGCCAACCGAGCGATATTCGCTGTCCGGAAAGTCTTGAACCGTTCCCAGTCCGCTGAGTGAAGATACCGGAGCGAATTGTTCCTATCGTAGAGGTGCGGGTTCGCAATATTTCGAACCCGTTCCGGATTATCCATGCGGGTGAACGTCGTCATACCGGCCGGCTCGGAATACCCCCCGAAACTGAGGTAGGCAAGCGACAACTCCGGTCCATTATGGGCCGCGAGCAACGCTGTCATGCTAGGATATCCTTCAGCCACCCGGCCACTCCAGTTATGGACGACCCCCGCCGAGTGGGAATTCGTCTGTGCGTCGACCCCGTTGATGACCAGCATCCGGTCGTAGTACTTTTCGAAAAACGCCGTGTTGTTGGCGAAGTCCGCGTAGAGGAGATTGCCCGCCTGCCGAGTCTCTCCGTTCTCGGCCCAGTGGTTGATGACTTTCTCGCCGGGCGTATTCATCTTCGGATCGCAGAAACTCGTCGGGTCCCAACCCCCAGCCGCCTGCACGAAGATGAACAGCTTGCCGTCGTAGTCGGCCGCGTTCGCCAGCGGCAGGTGAAATCCCGAAAATGCGCCGACGGCGGGGGCCAATAGGTGCCTGACAAAGGTCCTCCGTCTCACTTCAGCCTCCTAGGAGCCTGCGCCGCAGAAATTGATCTACTGCGAAAGCGTAGAATCGGTCCATATTTCCCCGATTTCTCGGCGAATAGAACCACTATGCACCCCCAAATCGTGAAAATCCGGCCTCGATTCTCCACTTTCTCGCTACGATCATATCTACGGCGCAGACTCCTAGAAAAAGATGTAACGGTAGTCCGTCAACATATAGGCGAGCACGACGACCCACGCCTGGAAGCCAGACTCTTTGCGTCTTTGGTCCCCAGCGTCGTCCATTATTTCGCGTGCGCGTTCCCAATCGTATTCCAAGTCTCCGTCCTCGTTATATTGCAGAACATCGTCAGCGATTCCTTCGAAGTAATAATCATCTCTAATGCTACAGAGGACTAATTCCCTCCGCCATTCCCTCGTGTTGCGTTTGTGTTCCCACGTCTCCACAAACAGCTGAAACGCGGCCTCCACATCGGGGGAATCAACCGATACCGTCGCTCCGAGGAGTTTCTCATGCAGCTCGACCAGCTTTTCACGAATTTTTCTGGCACCGCGCTCTGAAATCGGCGACACATTCTCGTCGATCCCGCCGAATAGACGCCGATTCTCATCCGGCAAGAGCAAGAACTCGCGTTGAACAATGGGACAACTGGATTCGAGGGCATGGCTCTGGGCAACCGCCGCCATCGTCGCCGTCATGTCGTCCGCCCGTTCTGTGACCGCCCCCGAGTCAATACCGCCGTAAAGCAGACGGTAGTCCTCAGGATCGGTCAACCAATTGACAGAGTTGCCATACTCGAGGTTCCGCCGTCTTGTGGGCTTTCGGCCCCAACTGTATCCGGTGATGGCTTGAGTCTTCCATGCCAACTCTTCCGGCGTAAGAAGTCGCTCGACGCCGGCGTTTCGCAATGCCACCGTCCGCACCGGATCGTCGTCGGAAACCGATTCCGCGCGAAACCAGGGCGAAAGCACGATCTCCACGAGAAGATCTTTCAGATTGTAGGGGTCCCCACCCTCGAAACCCGTCCGGAACGCCGCGGCGAGTCGCTCAACCTCGGCGGTTTGGGCATTGGAGGCCAGCAGCATCCCTTCAAACCCGCTGTCGCTTTTGTCCTCCGGTGGCGCCGCAACTTCTACACCCATAATTGCCGGCCACCAGAAATTCACCGTCGCTTCGGCGAACCGGTCGTCAGCCACGATCTGCTCGGCCAGCCACTGCACACTGTTTTCCGCGTCCGGTGCGATCAGTCCGTTGAAGCCGGGCTCACGCATGTCGCGATACCAACTATCGCCGTGCCGATAGGGTGTGTCACCACGATCCGGTGGGTACTTGTAGAAATCGTCCAGCGAGTCCAAACCTCCCCTTTGGTCTCGGTATTCCCCCTCTTCCCCGTAGTTCTGATACGCGCCGGCAACCGGATCCATGACGCTATGGCACACCGTGCATGCGGAATTGTTCATCGTGGGATTGTTGGTATCGGCGAGAGCGACGGGATCCGTCGTTCGCGACGCCGACTTCTCGATATCCAGGCCCAGAAAGTGGTAGTACGTCCAACGCGAACGGGCGCGGTTGCGGTTCGTAGGGGTCGTGGGATAGCGCAGCAGGAACCCCGTGGTGTTGAGAATCCCTGCGTGAGGATAGTCGGTACTCAGGTTCCCGGGATCGAGAACTCGGACTCCGATTTCCGGGACGGATTCCGTAACCTTCGAATCATCGTCCCGGTAATAGCTGACGATCTCCGATGGCTCAAATTCGAGTCGGTTTTCCACATCCTTGAATTTCGTCGACGCGCCGTACGCCTCCGACGCCATCGGATTCGCCATGATGTAATCGGCAGTCAGAACCTCCGTGTATGTACGATCATTCTCCACCACATATGCGATCAACTCGAGCGGGGCGCGCGCGAATCCGAATTGGACTGACGACCACCACCGATCAAACTCTGGATCGTGCCACCGATACTCGTATCCTCTTTCGTGCGCCAACGTGCCTTTCGCAGCATGCAGATTCACGAAATTGACGAATCGACTCGCGAGGTAGTGAATCACAGTCTCGCCCAAGAGCTGATCCGTGAGCAACCGGTCGTTGCTCGCCCGAATCAAGAATTCGTGAAATCCCGGACCCGTCATCAGATTCCGGATTGCCGTCCGCAGATCCTCCTCGGTGCCGTTTTCGACGGCCTCGCGTTCCTCCCGGGTCGGGATGCTTCCACCGAAGATCAATGCGGCCCGCCACAACGTCTTCCCCGGCGACGCCATCGTGACCGTGTCGAACAATGTTTCCGGGGACAGACCGGAGCCGGAATCGTCACCGTAGCCCAGCAGGGCAAGGAAGGTTTCCATGTTGGCGAAGTCGCCCGATCCGGCCGGCACCTGAGTCCCGCCGCCGTGGCCCACGCCTTGGATCTTGTTCAGGACCAGACTGCCGCCGTCCTCGACGTCAGCCAGGAAATTCTCGAAGACCGCCAAGTTGAGGGTCCCATGGTCGGCGTTCGAAGACGGATTGAGAATCAGACGTGTGTGCCCGGACACTCCGCCCTCCACATGGCAGTTGATGCACTTCGCCTGCACGATGGGCCCGGAAATGTGGTTCAGAAAAAAGTCCAGGGCCGATTCCGAATCCGACTCTGTTTCATCTGCTGTAGTGGAATACGTCCTGGCGTCGGACTTCAAGTAGGCCCCGCGCATGTCCAGCGCGATCGGCGGCCCCAGTCGGCCATCGCTCAGGACAGGGCACATGGTGTCCACGTCCGGCCGAGACGGCGTGGACGCGTACATCGTGTTTTCCATGCGTTGGTGAACTCGGGCGCGTTGGAGTTCGTACGCCCATGCGGATCGAGTCGGGTCAGTCCCGGGAGCGGCTGAGGCATTCTCCAGTGTCAGATATAGAGCAGGACAAATGGCGACGGCCACCACGGGGAACAATCGTAACGCGTACCTTTTGAGGGTAACGAAAGACACAGCTTATGCACCCCAACCATTCTTCGATTTGCCTCATGCTGTCAGGGAGTCCATTGACCGTCAAGTTATTCAATGTCAACAAGTTGACAAATAGGGGTGGCGGAGGAGGTGGGATTCGAACCCACGTGCCCGGCTCATCACCGGACAACCCGATTTCGAGTCGGGCCCGGTACGTCCACTTCGGTACTCCTCCACCGCTCATTAGAGCCAATCTGCCGGTTCCAAGTCAAGGAACAGAGCCCGCTCCGGGCACCTGTTCGACTCCCTCCCGTCCCGCTTTGCGAGTGGTATAGTATGGAGCTTCGAGAGTTCCTCAACGACCGGATCGGCCCGGATTCCGGCATCCGAAACGGGACTCCGGCCTCCTCTCCGAGACGGCGGGTTCATTCATGAGCTACGTGGTTCTGGCACGGAAATGGCGTCCTCAGACCTTCGATGAGGTCGCGGGCCAGGAGACGGTCACGCGGGCGCTCAGGAACGCCATCCGGAGCGGCCGCATTGCCCATGCCTTCCTCTTTTCGGGCGTGCGGGGCGTGGGAAAGACCACCACGGCCCGGATCCTGGCCAAGGCCCTCAACTGCGAGAAGGGACCCACCGAAGAGCCTTGCTCCAAATGCGACCCCTGCACCGAGATCGCCGCAGCCAACAGCCTGGACGTACTGGAGATCGACGCCGCCTCCAACACCGGCGTGGACAACATTCGGGAACTGCGCGAAAGCGCCCGCTACACACCGGCCCGCGACCGCTTCAAGATCTACATCATCGATGAGGTCCACATGCTCTCCAACGCGGCCTTCAACGCCTTGCTCAAGACCCTGGAGGAGCCGCCGCCTCACGTGAAGTTCATCCTGGCCACCACGGAACACGCCAAGATCCCTGTCACCATCACCTCCCGCTGCCAGCAATACAACCTCAAACCCATCCCCTTTGCCCTGATCCTGGAGCATTTGAAACGGATCTGCGGCAGCGAGGAGATCGAGATCAGCGACTACGGCCTGAGGGCCATCTCCTCGGCCGCCAAGGGCAGCATGCGCGACGGTCAGTCGATTCTGGAGCAGATCACCTCCCTTTCCGGGAAGCAGGTTGCCGATGAGGACGTCCGCGTGCTGCTGGGAATGGTGGACGAGAAACTCGTGGCCGGGCTCGTCGATTGCATTCAAGAACGGGACGCCCAGGCCCTGCTGGAGCGGATGCAGGATGCCGTCGAGTCCGGGGTCGATCCGCGAAATCTGGCGGACCGGATGTTGGCCCACGTCCGAAACCTCATGGTTTTTCAGGTCAGCGGTTGGGAAGAACGATTGCTCCAGCTCCCCGACAGCCAGAAGGAGGTGGTGACCCGGCAAGCAGAGGCTTTTTCGACTCCTGACCTGATCCGGTTCTTCGACGTTCTGACCCGATGCGAGGGAGAGATGCGGTGGCATCCCAATCCGGGCCTCCACCTGGAAATGGCGTTCATGAAGCTCATCGAGCTAGCCGGACTCCCCCGCCTGGAGAGTGTCCTGGAGCAACTTGAATCGGGACGTTTCCAAGCGGTCGCGCGGACACCCGAAACACCTCCGGAGAAACCGGATCTGTTTGCGAGCCGTCCAACTCCATCCGGATCCTCCGGCGCGGCGAGGACTTCTGCCGCTCCCGCCCGGCCCGTCTCCGCTACCGCCCCCGAACCGGGCCGGTCCGAACCTGCCCAAAACGCGCAAGGGTTCCGGGAACGACTCTTGGCCGCGGTCCAGGATCAAGCGCCGGCACTCCATTCGTCGTTGCTGCATTCTACCGACAGCCAGGTTCAGGACGGAGAGCTGATTGTCGTCTTCCCCGCCTCGGAGCAGATTCACGCCGGTCTGGTTCAGGCCAAGGCACAGCAACTCGGTGAACTCTCGGAACAACTGACAGGATCCCCCTGTAAGCTTCAGATCCGTTTCGAAGACGCCGAATCGGCGACGAAAGATGAGGAGGAGGATCCTATGGAGAACCCCAAGGTCAAGGCCTTTCTGAAACGGTTTCCGGGAAAGGCGATCGTGGAACGCAACCCATAGGACCCCGTATGGAATGCGCCAGCCCAACTCCACCGTGCCTCGATCCACACGCTCACAGGAGTAAATACGCATGAAGATGCGAAGAAAGAATATCAAGGGCTTGATGAGACAGGCTCAGCAGATGCAGGAGCAGTTGCAACAGCAGATGCTCCAGACCCGCGTGGAGGCCACGAGTGGCGGCGGCGCCGTCCACGTCGTCATGGATGGCTCCAAGAAGATGCACTCCATCCGCATCGATCCCGATGCCGTGGATCCGGAAGACGTGGAAATGCTCCAGGATCTGATCCTGGCTGCAGTGAACGAAGCGGCACGCAAGGTCGATGAGATGATGAGTTCCCAGGTCAGCAGTCTGACCGGCGGAATTCTCTGAACCGCATCTCGCTGGGAGAAGTCATGAACACCCACCACCCCGACCCCATCAACAGACTCGCCGACGAGTTGAAGCGCCTGCCCGGCATCGGCCCCAAATCGGCGCAGCGACTGGTCTTCCACCTGATTCGTAAACCCGACTCCGAATGCGACCGGCTCGCCCGGGCCATTGGAGATCTCAAGCGCAGCCTGGTGTTCTGCTCCGTATGCAACCACATCGGTGGTGCCGATCCCTGCTCCATCTGCAAGCAGGCCAATCGGGACCGGGAGACCATTTGCGTCGTGGAGGAGCCCTTCAACGTGCTCTCCATCGAGAAGACGGGGCAATACCGGGGCCTCTACCACGTCCTCCACGGAGCCATCTCTCCCATCAATGGAATCGGACCGGAGGACCTCAAGTTGCGGAACCTCTTCGAGCGCTTTCGCGACGGTGAGGTCAAGGAGGTGATCGTGGCCACCAATCCCACCTCCGAAGGCGAGGCCACGGCGCTCTATCTCTCCAAGCTCATCAAGCCCCTGGAGATTCGCGTCTCCCGGATCGCGTTGGGCATCCCCATGGGAAGTGATTTGGAATACACCGACCAGTTGACTCTGACCCGGTCATTGTCCGGGCGCCAGGATCTTTGACCACCTACTCTTCGGCGACTGTTGAAGAACGCGTTTTCCTCATCAACGTAGGGACTCGGTAGAACTACATTCCGACCGGCATACCCGGAACCAAAACTTCTTTGCCGGAGCGGCGGCGTTCCAGTTCCCGGATCTTCAATGGGCCGCGTCTTGCTCCGGTTTGGAACGAAGAGGGCGCCACAAGGTGCCGCTCCTAGCGATCATTTTTGGGCCATTTGCAGACGAAATCTCTTCGTCCAACGGAACAAGATTCTGAGAGTATGGGCCAAAAAAATGCCTGCACCACCCGGAGGCGGTGCAGGCATTGGGATCACTCAATGATCACCGGCTCGATGGAACCCCATCCAGCCGTGGAGTCTGGGTCTTACGGAACGTAGAGTTCCACTTCGACCCGGCGATTCTCCTTACGGCCCTCGCGTGTCTTGTTGTCGGCGACGGGCATGGATTCACCGGCGCTCTTGGTGGCGATCCTGGAATCGCCCACGCTGTGTTGCGTGGTCAAGTAGGCCTTCGCACGGTCCGCCCGCTTGGCTCCGGCCCTCATGTTGCCCTTCTCGCTGCCCACCGAATCGGTGTGGCCAGTGATGGTGGCCATCAGACTCGGATTCTGCTGCAATTTGAGGGCGATCTCGTCCAGCTTGGCCTTGGCCACGTTGTTCAGCCGGCCATTGACCTGGATGACGATATTCTCGCGGACCTTGAAGGAGGCCGTGGCCATTCCCTTTCCGCCGCGATCGTCACTGGCCGTGACCGAAACCGCATGAGCGCCGCCGCCCATGCCGCTGGTGTTGACCGTGTAGGTGCTGCCGGAACCGGACATGCTGCGGCCGTTCACCGCCCAGGCGTAGGTGATGGGATCGCCTTCGGCGTCGCTGGCCTTGGCCGTGGCCATGACCGCTTCACCCATCATGACCTCCGACTTGCTGAGGCTCAGGGTCACCTTGGGATCGGTGTTTGGCCTGCGGTTGACGGCCACGTTGAAGGTGCAACTGGCGGTCATGTTGTCCGAGTCCTTGACCGTGACCGTGGCCCGGTGGGATCCGACCGAACGGCCGGTGGTCCCGAACTGGAAGCTCGCCATGTTGCCGCTCACCGCACTCCCGTCGACCGCCCAGGAGTAGGTCAGGGGATCGTTGTTGGCATCCGATGCACTGGCCTTCAGCGTGACGCTCTTGCCCTCGGTCACGTTCACCATGCCGGGGTTGCAGGCGATGGTGGGCTTTTGCTTGTTCTTTTCGACCATGACGTCGATGGAGCAGGTCTCCTGCAGCTTGCGGTCGTCGAGCTCAGCCGTCACCTGGACCGTTCCGGGCTTCAAGCCGGTCGCGTCGAAGGTGGCGGACACCGAAACCGGTGTGGCGGCATCCTGGTCCAACGAGCCTCCCGACACCTTCCCCTGGGTGGCGGACCAAGTGAGCGTCAACTTGTCGCTGTCCCCACCGAAAGTGAACCGGTCGGGATCGGAGGCCTGAACCGTCAACTGCACGGAACTGCCCTCGACCACGGACGCACGGCCAGCACCGCAGTCGATCTGGGGCGGACGATTCACACAACCCGTCGCTACCAGAACCGCAAGACCCAGCACTGATACCGCCAGGAACCGTTTTCTCCAAGCCATGACATTTCCCCCTAGTGGATGAATTCGAAGAATTATACTCAGACGGCATTATACAGGCGCGGTTTCGAATGTAAATACCCCAACAGAACCAAAAAGACCGACAACGTCAGGTCTATCGGCACACCGCCGCGTGATCAGGTCCAGTTGATGCAGACACCGATCATTTCCTCCTCTCCCGCATCCAATTCGGCATAGACGCCTGGCAATTCCTCCCATTCGAACTGGTGGGTGAGCATGGGGGCGACCTGCAGACGTCCCCGGGCAAGGTAATCCAGAGTCAAATCGAGGGAACGCCGGCGGTCCCAGCGTTGCCCTGCCGGCGGGTAACCGTAGGAGGTCTTCAAGGAAAGATTCTTGCGCAAGTAGGGATAGTTCACCGGACTGAAGTGGGGCTGATCGGTGTGGCGCGCCACGACGACGACCCTGCCCTCGGACCGGGCCACGTCCAGGCCCGTCTCGACGGCCTTCCAGGTGGAGGCCGCCTCGACCACCAGGTCGGCGCCCTCGCCTCCGAAAAATTCCATGATCCGGTCCATGAAGTCGCCCTCGAGCGGGCTTCCGGTCCAGTCGGCTCCCATGGACCGGGCCACCTTCAGACGATCCCGGTCCAGGTCCACGACCGCCGTCCGGCAACCGAAGACGCGGCAAAAAGCCAATGCCGAGAGACCGATGATCCCCGATCCGATGATGGCCACGTTCTCCCCGGGCATGACGTCGCCCCGGCGCAGGGCGATATGAGCCACATCCATGATGCTCAAGAAAACACCGACGTGATCCGGTATGGCGTCCGGAAGCCGTGTGGCCATCTCCGCCGGGGACATCGCCACCTGCTTGTGCGGCTGCGGAACGAAGACCCGATCGCCGGTCCGGAAACCGGTGACGTCGGACCCCACGTCCACGACTTCTCCCACCATGGAATATCCGTTCTCCACCGGGAACTGCAGTGGAAATCCGGGATACAGGTACTTCTGCTCCCGATCCACGGGAATCCCGCGGTAAACGCGAAGCTCGGTCCCCGTGCTGATGGCGGTCATTCGCGCCCGGACCAACAGGCCTCCGGCCGGACAGTCAGGATCGGCAACCTCTTGGAACTGAGCGTTTCGGGGGCCGGTAACGATGAGTCGTATGGACATTTGAGCTTGCGCCTTTCCCAATTCCTCACACTATAATGGATCGCTTTTTTGGCACACGATCATCGCGGTTTCAAGGAGAGTCCATGAGTTATCAGGAATACACGGCGGCCTACAAGCGGGATGGACACTTGGTCATCCGGCAATTCTTGACCCCGGACGAGTTCCAGGAACTCTCGGACAACGTCGACCGGTATATCCGGGACGTGGTTCCGGGTTTGCCCCCCACCAAGGCGTTTTATCAGGACCCCGAGAAACCCGAGACCTTGAAACAACTCCAGGACATGGAGGAAGACCCTTTCTTCCGGGACTTCCTGGAACACCCGAAGCTGGTCTCACTCGCCGAAACCCTGGTGGGAGAGCCGGCCCGAGGGAATACGGAATGGTTCAATAAGCCGCCCAACACCCAGCATCCCACGCCACCTCACCAGGACAACTACTACTTCTGCCTGATTCCCTGCAACGTAGTGACCCTCTGGCTCCCGCTGGAGACGGTTGACGAGGAAAACGGCTGCCTGCGCTATGTCACCGGCTCCCACCTGCAAGGTTACCGCCCTCACAACCCGACGGAAGTCATCGGCTTTTCCCAGGGGATCACCGACTACGGACCTCGGGACCGGCTCCAGGAACACCGGGTAGTGCTGCAGCCTGGCGATCTGGCGGCCCACCACGGGATGATGATCCACAGCGCGGAACCCAACCGGTCCACCCACCGTCACCGGCCGGCATTCGCCGTGGTTTACAAGGGCGTCAGTTGCCGCCGGGACGAAGATGCGGCCCACCGTTACCGCGAGAACCTCCGAAGGCAACAACAAGAGGCGGGAATGGTCTGAACCGGCTGCCGGGATTCTGGCGGATGATTCTCCTACCTGTATTGATCGGCTTCCTGCTCACCTTGCCGGTGGCGGGTCAATCCACTCCCATTTCCATCGGTTCCGAGAAACAACTGTTCCTGGACCAGCGGCTGATCCAGTCCAGCGAGGGCGTGGAACTGGTCTTGAACCTTCCCGAACAGCCTTGGGAGAACCTCATCCTCAAAGACCGTCCCTGGGAACAGGGGAGGGCGGGCGGATACGCCCATGTCATTCGCGACGGCGCCCTCTATCGCATGTACTACAACAGTTTCGACCGCTCCTACCGGGTCCGGTATTTCTGTCTGGCCCTCTCCCACGACGGCGTCCACTGGACCAAGCCCAAGCTGGGCCTGATCCCTTACGCCGGGAATTACGACACCAACATCATCGGCCTGGACGTCTTCGGAAGCCCGTTCATCGATCTTTTCGACACACCGGATCGGCGCTACAAGCTCTACTCCCGGGTGGGGCGGGCCCGCGGAGAGCGCGATCAGATCATGCAGGGGGACTCGCCCGATTCGGGTTCATTCTCCTGGCCGCCGGCCCAGGACGCCGATCCCCAGAGTGTCTACCTCCTGTACTCCGGGGACGGGGTCTTCTGGCAGCGGGACCCGGAACCGCTGATGCCTTTCTATGTGGGCGCGCCCACCTCGGTCTTCTGGGACGAAAATGCCGGCCTCTGGGCCATCTATCCGCGGGCCTATCTTCCTGATAGCCGGGTTCGGGTCTTCAGCCGGACCACCGCCGGCAAGCATGAACTGGGAGAAGCTTTCGACCTGGATCTCATGTCGCCGGCCCGCCGCCGGCTTGAGCAACAGGCCAAATCCCGGGTCAGTGGCCTCCTGGACGAACTTCCGGTGGTGCTCAAGCCGGATCTCGAAGACCCCGACGGAATGCAGGTCTACACCATCTACGCCTACAACTACCCGGCTCAGGACGCTTTCATCGCGTTTCCCAGCATGTGGTATTCCCGGCGCCCCGACGACTTCGAAAGAGTGGACCCCGGAGCCAGCGACACGCTGGAGATTCAATTCACCTTTTCCAGGGACGGGATCGTCTGGCAGCGTCCCTTCCGTCAACCGCTGGTCTCACTCGGTTCCCCGGGGTCGGCTTGGGAACACCAGATCTATGGAGCCGGACTGGTCGAGAGCGGCGATCGGCTCTACTTCTATTACAACGGCCTTCCCAGCGAGCACATGACCGCGGACAAGGCCGCGGACTGGACGTGCCTGACCGCCCGGGCCATCTTCCGCCTCGACGGATTCGTGTCGGCCGACGCGGCCTACGAGGGAGGAGAGCTCACCACACCACTCCTCACCTTCACCGGTTCCAGGCTCCAGTTCAACGCCAAGACCGGCGGCGGCGGCTTCATCCGGACTGAGATCCAGGATTCCACCGGCACTCCCATCCCCGGATTTACGTTGGCGGAATCGCACCGCGTCAACGGCAACAGCGTCCGTCACCTGGCCTCCTGGCGAGGCTCCGCCGACGTCTCCTCCCTGGCCGGACAGCCGGTGCGGCTGCGGCTGGTGATGCGGGACACGAAGCTCTTCGCCGTCCAGTTCGTCCGCTGATCGAGCGTCTGTCCGATTCAACCCGAATCAATTTTCCGGGCTCAGGTAGGGAATGGTCTGAGGTCCCTGGGGCAGGACTCCGAGGCGGGCGCCGGGACCGAATTCCTCCAGCAACTCCAGGACGGCGGTTTCCAGATCGCGGACCGGTTCCAGGTGCGCGCTCCGGATCTGGCGCGGAGTCAAACCGTCCGATTTCAACAGGACGCGGGCCTTGAGCTGGATCTGACTCTGGATCTGGACCTGCCACTGGTCGTGTGTGGTGGCGTCTTCCCGGCGGATCCGGTCCAGGAAACTGGCAGGATCGGAAGTCGAGGCCAGGAGCTTGCGGTACTCACCATGCTCAGGGATCCCGTCGGAGCACTCCGCGGCGCAGACGATGGCGCCTCCCGGACGGACGATGCGCGCCGCCGCCGACATCCCCTTCACCGACTGATAGAGGTTCAGGTCCAGGGGATAGCCGCTGTTGGTGGTCACGACCACGTCGAAGGGCCGGGCCACCGGCTGCATGGCCGTCTTCTTGGCGAAGCGGCACGCGGACCCGTGGGCTTGGAAGATCTCACCCGCGTGCACGCTGGAGATCTCATGGTCCCGATTCAAAGTGACGTCCAGACTGAAATCCACGCCGGAGAGTGCCGCAACCTCACGAATCGCGTCATGAATGGGATTGCCGTGGGTGATCCCCCACGTGGCCTGGGGATGGGCGATCAAGGGGGCGCTGTGCAGGTTCATGATGGTGTCGAACCCGGCCAGACCCGGTGCCACCAGCTTGGGTCCGCCACTGAACCCGGCAAAGAAATGGGGCTCCACGAACCCGGTGGTGATCCTGACGTCGGATTCGAGCCAGATCGAGTTCAGCCAAACCGGTATCCCGGAAGGAAGGGTGCCCCGGCAGGTGAGCGTTTCCGGCCGGAAAGACTGGTGATTGATGACCGGATAGTTGCGGACCACTTCCGCTCCCAACATCCCCTCCAGTTCCTCCACCGTGTTGGAGCGGTGGGTGCCGGTGGCCACCAGGATGGAGATCTGGTCCCTGGGCACGTGCTCCAACTCGGCCAGTAGCACGGGAAGAACCCGGGAACTGGGCATGGGGCGAGTGATATCGCAGACCGAGATGGCGACGGTCTGGCCGGGCCGCGCCAACTCTCTCAGGGGGCGAGTGCCCATGGGGCTTCGGAAGGCATTCCGGAGCGCCTCCTCTTCGCACGGGACCCCCGGGAAAAACGAGGGCTCCAGAACCGTCGTCCCCTCCCCGGGAAGCTCCACCTCGAGACCGTTCTTGCCGTACGCCAAATCAACCCGCACGGACATCCTCCGATCTCTGCCCCGGAACGGTCATTTCCGCCCTCAGGGAGGAAACACTCTCCCCGGTGCTCCGATTGGTTCTGAGGCGGGAAAAGAAGTCCTGCAACAACTGGCGCGCTTCCGCTTCCCGGACGCCCGCCACCACCTCGGGGGAGTGATTGAACTGACCCGGCTTCAACAGGTCGACCCGCGACGAAACCGCTCCCGCCTTCGGGTCTGCCACCGCGTAGACCAGTCGCCCGACCCGGGCCCAGACCAGAGCGCCGGCACACATGGCGCAAGGCTCCAGCGTTACGAAAAGGCCTGTTCCGTTCAATCGGTAGTTGGACAGAAGCTCGCCCGCTTTTCGCAAGACCAGGATCTCCGCATGGGCCGTCGGATCGGATCTCTGGATGCTCCGGTTGTGGTCCCGGGCCAGAAGTTCTCCCTCATGCACCACTACGGCGCCCACCGGCACCTCCCCCTCACGGGCGGCCTGTCGGGCCTCCTCCAAGGCGACCTTCATCCAACGGTCCACCGCTTCCGTTCCCATCCCAACCCCGGTCCTCCAAGTCGAGCCGCTGCAGGAAAGCATAACAGTCCTCGGTGAAGCTGAGGTGCTGCTGAAGTGAGACACTTCGGGAGATTTGCAATGATCCCGTAACGCTGGCATAAAATCGACGACCGAAGCCGGCACAGTCCATGAAGTTCCCCCTCATTTCGACACTCATCCTGACCGCACTCCTGGCCTCGTGCCAACCTTCGACCGAGACCGTCACGTTTTTCCACACCTCGAGCCTGTCTCCCCTGGTCGAGACCGTCTCCAAGCGGTTCGAGAGCATTCATCCCGACATCGTGGTGGTGAGCGAGTCCGGGGCCGGGCTGGACATGATCCGCAAATTGGGGGCCCGGGAACCGGGCCCGGATCTGCTGGCGATTTCGGACCGGCGGCTGCTGGAGCGGCTCCTGGATTCCGGAATAGTGAGCCGCGCCTTCGAGTTCCTGGGGAATGACGTTGTGCTTGCCACCCGGGACCCCGAATTCCTGAGCGCGACCCGGCTCTCGGGACGTTCCCACCGGCGGTGGTATGAAATCCTTCTGGAGCGGAACTATTCCTACGGGATCGCCGATCCCGACCGGGACCCGCCCGGTTACTGCGCCCACCTGGTGTGGAAACTGGCCGAGATCCACTATGAACGTCCCGGCCTCTACCGGCGGCTCCTGAACGGACTGGATTCGCGCTGGATCTGTCCTGAGGCCGGCGAACTGGCGGCGCTGCTTCGGACCGACGTCCTGGACCTGGCTTTTCTCTACCGGTCGACAGCGGTCCAGAATGATCTGGCCTTCCTGGACCTGCCGCCCCAGATCTCTCTCGGGGAATCACCTTATCGGGAGGTCTACTCTCAGGCCACTCTCCGCGTCACCGGTGCGGCTACCGATTCCATGGCCGAGATCAGCGGCGTGCCGATACGGTACGGCGTCGTCCTGACGCGGGCGAGCAGCCCCTGGGCCGAACGCTATCTGAACTACCTTCTGAGTCCCGAGGTCCATGCCCTCTACCGGGAGCTGGGCTACCGCAACATACCGGTAATCGAGATTCCTCCCTGGTAGCGCTGCTCGGAAATCACAACGACCTGTGACCCCCCCCCCACCGTAGCAAAGTCTTCACTCTTTCCTCTCTTTCCTCTCTCCTCTTTCTTCTCTTTCCTACTTTCCCCGCCTTCTTCCCGCCACCCCTTTGGGGTAAAGTGACGCCATCATGGGAAGAATACGAACGATGATCCCCCTGCTGCTGATTCTGACGGTCTGGGGTGCACTCGCCGGAGGGATCAGCCTCTATATCGACTATCTCTGGTTCGACGCCGTGGGGTACGTGGAAGTCTTCCAGACCACGCTCGCCTCCAAGTTCCTGTTCTGGCTGGCCGGATTCGCCGTCAGCTTTCTGATTCTTGGATCGAACCTTTACCTGGCCGCCCGGCGCCACCACGGCATCTACTGGATGAGTCCGGAGTTGCAGGCGACCGCCCGGAAGGGAACCCAATTCGTCTTCTGGGTCGCCATCCTGGTCCTGTCCGTTCTCATTGGAATGGTAGTCCAGAGCCAGTGGCTGACCTTCCTTCAGTTCTGGAACCAGGTGCCCACGGGATCGGTGGATCCGATCTTCTCCGAGGACATCTCGTTCTACATTTTCTCCCTCCCTGTCCTGAGCTTCCTGGTCCATCTGGGACTGGTTCTGATCGCTCTCTCCGTACTGGCGGCTGCCATCACCTACGTGACCCATGGGCACCTGGCCTACCTGCAACGCCTGCAACTGAGCCACGAGGCCCGAGTGCACCTGACCATACTGGCCGTAGCCGGGTTCCTGCTTCTCGCCGGCCGCTTCTGGCTCAATTGCTACGAGATACTCTACAGCCGGGAAGGGGTCATCTTCGGCGCCGGGTACACGGACGTTTACGCCCGGTATCCCTGCACCATGATCCTGGCCGGCGTCTCGGTCCTGACCGCCATCGCCTTCGCCGTCTCCATCTTCGGAAAGAACCTTCGAACAGCCGTCTATTCGGGAGTTTTCTTCGGGGCCGCGTACCTGGCCCTGAACTTCTACCCCATGGTGATTCAGACCTTCATCGTGGAACCCAACGAGCTGCAGATGGAGACTCCCTATCTGGCGCACAACATCGGTCTGACCCGCAAGGCCTACAATCTGGACAAGATCGAAGTGCACGACTTCTCCGGGAGCGGCGCCCTCTCCCGGGAGGACATGGCCGCCAACGAGACCACCATCAGAAACATCCGCCTCTGGGGATGGCGGCCCCTGTTGGACTCCTACAACCAGCTACAGTCGATCCGCTCCTACTACGAATTCCAAGGGGTCGACCTGGACCGCTACGTCATCGACGGAGAGTACCGGCAGGTGATGTTGTCGGCCCGGGAACTGGATTTCAGCAAGATCTCGGAGCAGGCCCAGACCTGGATCAACGAGTATTTCGTCTACACCCACGGTTACGGCCTCTGCCTGAGCCCGGTCAACGAGGTCACGCGGGAGGGACTTCCCGAGTTCTTCATCAAGGACATCCCGCCCCAGAGCAACGGGAGCTTTGAGATTACCCGTCCCGAGATCTACTTCGGCGAGAAGACCGACAATCCGGTTTTCGTCAAGACCACCCAGGAGGAGTTCGACTATCCCCTCGGCGACCAGAACGCCTTCACGACCTACCAGGCCGAGCGGGGACTCGGCATCGGCTCGTTCATTCGAAAGCTTCTCTTCGCCTGGGAACTGAAGAACTACAAGATTCTTTTCGCCGACGACTTCACGTCCGAGAGCCGCGTGCTTTTGCACCGGCGCCTCCAGGACCGGGTGCCCAAGATTGCACCGCCGGGCCTGGATTTCGATCCGGATCCGTATCTGGTGATCCACGAGGGCCGCCTCTTCTGGATTCAGGACGGCTACACTTCCACCAGCCGCTATCCCTATTCGGAGCCGACCCGTGGCGGATTCAACTACATCCGAAACTCATTGAAGGTAGTGGTCGACGCCTATCTGGGAGACGTGACCTTCTACGTCTCAGACCCGGACGATCCCCTGATTCAGGTCTACTCCGCCATCTTTCCGTCCACTTTCCGGCCCCTGGAGACGATGCCCGAGGGTCTGCGGCTGCACCTGCGGTATCCCGAGGTCCTCTTCAACGTTCAGCGGGAGATGTTCCGCACCTATCACATGCGGGACACGGGCGTCTTCTACAACAAGGAAGACATGTGGGATATCCCCACCGAGATCTACCGGGACCAAGAGCAGGTCATGGAAAGCTACTACGTGATCATGAACCTGCCCGGATCTCAGGAAGAGGAGTTCATCCTGCTGGTGCCCTACACCCCCCGCAACAAGAACAACATGATCTCCTGGTTGGCGGCCCGGTCGGACGGGGAACACTACGGGACCCTGGTTCTTTACCAGTTTCCCAAGCAGGAACTGCGCTACGGACCTCTCCAAATCGAAGCCCGCATCGACCAGGACCCGACCATTTCCCCCCTTCTGACCCTCTGGAGTCAGCAAGGATCGGAGGTGATTCGCGGCAACCTTCTGGTGATTCCCATCGAGGGGACCCTGCTCTACGTCGAGCCTCTCTATCTGCAGGCGGAGAAAAGCATGATCCCCGAGCTGACCCGTATCATCGTCGTGTTCGAGAACCGTGTGGCTCTCGGGGAGACGCTGGATGAAGCCCTGGCCGCCGCCATCTGGCCCGACGAGGCGCCCGGAGAATTCCGGGCGGAAGCCGCCGAAGCGTTTCCCACGGGCGCGAAGGTCGAACCGGGACGCGACAGTCCTCTGATGGTCCGGGCTCTGCAGCACTTCAATCAGGGTCAGAAATACCTGCGTGAGGGAAATTGGGCCGGCTACGGACAGGAACAGGAAAGGCTGAAACAGGTTCTGCAACAGTTGGTTCGGGAGTCCAGAAAATAGGCGCGGTCGTGGTGGCGACCCGTGGCGACGAACCGCTGGGAAATTCGGTCCGGCGTTGCTCCATCCCTGACCCTCGAGCGGTTTGAAGTCGGTGGCGCTCCCGCGTAGAATTACTTGGTAGGAGACCAATTCTCATGATTACCCTTACGAACAAGGCAGTGAACCAAGTCCAGAAGGTCATCTCGGACCAAGCCCAGGGGTTTGCCGGTGTCCGGGTGGCGGTGGTGGGTGGGGGCTGCTCCGGCTTCCAATACACGATGAACCTGGAGCGGCAGGGCCGCGACGGCGATGACGTCGTGGAGACCAACGGCTTCAAGGTCTTTGTGGATTCTCAGAGCATGCTCTACCTGGACGGGACCGAGATCGACTACGTCGAGACGACTCAAGCCGCCGGGTTTCAATTCAAGAATCCCAACGTCAGCGGCTCCTGCGGCTGCGGCGAGTCTTTTCACGTCTGAACCCGTTTCTGCTCCAAGCTATTCGATCTGCCGTCCGTATTCTGGGACGCCGGTTCGACCCTTCCTTGAAGCCAGGTTAGATAATGAGCGGCATGGAGACGACCGACGTATTTCGCAGACCCATGAAGGATCTGCGAATCTCGGTGACGGATCGGTGCAACTACCGCTGCCGGTATTGCATGCCGCTGGACCAGTACATCTGGATTGAGAAGCGGGAGTTGCTGACCTTCGAAGAGATCGTCCGCCTGGCCCGTCTCTTCGTCGATCTGGGCGTCAGGAGAATCCGGATTACCGGAGGCGAGCCCCTGGTCCGCCGCGATCTGGATCGGCTGCTTCGGGACCTGTCCGGAATCGTGCGCCTGGCGGACCTGAGCCTTACGACCAACGGCTCATCCCTGGCCCAATCCGCTTCCGCGTTGAGGCGGGCGGGGCTGCGCAGGATCAATGTCAGCCTGGACACGCTGGACCCGGAGAAGTTCCGGACCATCACCAAACGAGGGCGGCTGAACGACGTTCTGGAGGGGATCCTGGCGGCACGGGATACGGGAATGGCGCCGATCAAGATCAACACCGTCGTGATCCGGGGCATCAACGAGGACGAGATCCTGGACCTGGTGGAGTATTCGCGCGAGCACGGTCTCCAGGCCAGGTTCATCGAATACATGGACGTGGGAAACGCCAACGATTGGAGTCTCGAGAGGACTGTCACCAAACAGGAGATCCTGGAGCGGATCCAATCCCGGTATCCCTTGGAGGCCGTGGGACGGGAGGAGAGCCGCGCACCCGCCGTCAACTACCGCTTCCTGGACGGCGCCGGACAGATCGGAATCATCGGATCGGTGACCGAACCGTTCTGTTCCACCTGCAGCCGGGTCCGGCTGACGGCGGACGGCCAGATGGTCACCTGCCTCTTCGCCTCCGATGGCCACGACCTGAAACGCCTGCTGCGAGACGGAAGCTCCGACGTCGAGATCCGTTCCTTCCTGGAGCAGATCTGGTCCGTGCGGGATGACCGGTTCTCCGATCGCCGCTGGCAGCGAATTCGCACCGACGGCTACCATCGAGAAGATCATCGGAAGATCGAGATGATCACCCTCGGCGGGTAACGGCCCGTGGCGAGTCGTAACGATTCGGTCAAATGGCCTCCGGTTCCTGGTCCGGTCCGAGAGCCGGAGTTAGACTGGCGTCACCCCCCGGAGAGATACTGTTGGCGTCCGGGGCGGGCGGCGAATCCATAGTTTCGAAAACACAGACATCACAGGGCAGCCATGACAGCAAATCCAGATTCTCCTGTAGTCACTCCCGACCGAATCCGATCCCTCGAGGGGATGGCGAACCGTTTGCGACGCCACTCCCTGGTCTCCACCACCGAGGCCGGTTCGGGACATCCAACTTCCTGCTTTTCCTGTGCCGATCTGGTCTCCACCATCTTCTTCCAGTTCCTGCGCTTCGACCTCAATCGGCCGGATCATCCCGCAAATGACCGCTTCGTGCTTTCCAAGGGACATGCCGCACCGGTCCTCTACGCAGCTTTGGCTGAAGGCGGGGCCTTCCCGGTCGACAGACTCCTCACTCTGAGGCGGATCGACAGCGAGTTGGAGGGGCATCCCACTCCGCGAAGTCGCTGGGTCGACGTCGGTACCGGGTCTCTGGGCCAAGGATTGGCCATCGGCGTGGGGATGGCGCTGGCCCTCAGGAACAGCCCGGCGGGAAACCGGGTCTATGTCCTCATGGGCGACGGAGAAACGGCTGAGGGCGCGGTCTGGGAAGCGGCCGCCCTGGCTGGATTCTACGGACTGGACAATCTCATCGGCGTGGTGGACGTGAACGCGTACGGCCAGAGCCAGGGCACGATGTACGGCCACGACGTGAACGGCTACTGCGACCGTTTTCGAGCCTTCGGCTGGCATGCGGCGGCCGTGGACGGCCACGACGTGGAGGAGATCGCCGCCGCACTCCAGGACGCGTGCAACCAGACCGGAAAGCCGTCGGTCATCGTCGCCCGCACCCTCAAAGGCAAGGGGGTCTCGTTCATGGAGAACATGGACGGATGGCACGGGAAACCGATTCCCCGCGGAGCAGATCTGGACCGGGCGCTTGAGGAGCTGGGTCCGGACGTGCCGGCGGACTCGACTCTCCGTGTGGCCCATCCGGCCTCAAACGGGGATTCCGGGAGCTCGGACGCCGACGGGATTTCGAAAATGGAGCCTCCCGCCTACACCGATCAGGATCGGGTGGCTACCCGCGTCGCATACGGGACCGGCCTGCAGAAACTGGGAAACGCCAACCCCCGGGTGGTGGCTCTGGACGGCGACACCAAGAATTCCACCTATTCGCTGCGATTCATGGAACGCCACCCCGACCGGTTCTTCGAGTGTTTCATCGCGGAGCAGGCCATGGTTGGGGCGGCAGTGGGAATGGGCGCCGTGGGCAAGATTCCTTTCGCCTCAACCTTCGCCGCCTTCATGACCCGAGCCTACGATCTGATTCGGATGGCGGCGATCTCCCAGAGCAACCTCAAGCTCTGCGGCTCCCACGCCGGCGTCTCCATCGGTGAGGACGGCCCGTCTCAGATGGGTCTGGAGGATCTGGCCATGATGCGGGCCATTCAAGGATCCACGGTCCTCTATCCCAGCGACGCCGTCGCCACCGAGCGCCTGGTGGAGGCGGCCGCCCAGACTCCGGGCATCGTCTACATCCGAACCACCCGACCCAAGACCGCCTGCCTCTACGACTCGACCGAGGCCTTCGTCCGGGGCGGGTCCAAGACTGTTCGAACGAGTCCTTCGGACCAGGCCACGGTGGTGGCCGCCGGAATCACCCTTCACGAAACCCTCAAGGCACACCGGCAATTGCAGGATGAGGGCATCGACATCCGGGTCATCGACCTGTACTCGGTCAAGCCGGTCGATGCCGAGACACTGGCGCGAGCGGCACGGGAGACCGGCGCCATCGTCACCGTTGAGGACCACTACGCCGACGGAGGCCTGGGAGACGCCGTCGCAGACGCCCTGGCGGGACAGCAGTACCGCTATCGGAAGCTGGCCGTGACCGACCTGCCCCGATCCGGGCCCTCAGCCGAGTTGATGGACAACCACGGCATCGGCGCCCGCTCCATCGTCGAGGCCGTGCGGGACCTGGTCTCGTAGGCGTTCGTTGTGCCATCATCAATAGATGGATATCCTGGCGGCGGTTCGCCTATCGTAGTTGCCTACCGATGGAGCGTATCGCCGCCAGACGATGAGTGCTTCTATTTCCGTCGCAGCGCAACTCGACCGGTCTCGTCGGGATCTTCTTGACCTGACCCTCCGCAATCCCCTCCTGAATTTTCGTCCCTCAAAGACCCGAGGACTGACGATCACCGGCGAGATCCCAAGGGAGATCTTCAGGATCATCGTCCGGAATGAACGTCTGATGTATTTTCTGCCGACGGGTTCGAGTGGCGGAGACGGGTCGCTTGAAGCGGAAATCCCCCAGGCACTGCTGGCCTCGATAACCGAATTCGAGGATCCGTCCACCGAGCCGGCGGCGCATCACGTTGACAACCAACTCCAGACACCCTATTCGGCAACCCAGTTGGAAGTCCGGCTTAAGAACACCTTCAGGGCCGCCCACACCTCCATCGAAGAACAAGGCGTCAACATTCTCTTTCTCGCTCTAGGCACCCTCAATTGGTACGAATCCGAATCAAGCGAATTGCTCCGCATGGCTCCTCTTATCCTGGTTCCGGTCGAGCTTTCTCGCACCAGCATCCGGGCACACTACCGGCTCGGTTACACCGGCGAAGAGATCGGAGCCAATCTTTCTCTGGAAGCGAAACTGAAAGCAGACTTCGATATCCGGCTGCCGGAACTTCCCGACGTGGAAGACTTAGACGTCAACGACTATTTTCAAAAGGTCCGCGTTGCGATTTCCGGAAAGGAGAGGTGGACGGTTGACGCCAACGCCATATTCCTCGGCTTTTTCTCCTTCAGCAAACTGTTGATCTACAAGGATTTAGATCCGGCATCGTGGCCAGAAGATTCGGCACCCTCGAATCATCCTGTCATAGAAGCCCTTCTCAGCCACGAAGGCTTCCGAAATGGTGCGCCGGACGATATTGAAGAAGACGGCCTGGATCCCCGGCTCACCGCACCGGATGCGCACCAGATCCTCGATTCGGACAGTTCACAAACTCTCGCCGTCATCGATGCCATGCAGGGCCGCAATCTGGTCATTCAGGGCCCGCCGGGAACCGGCAAGTCGCAAACCATTACCAATTTGATCGCTGAAGCGATCGCCCAAGACAAAAAGGTTCTGTTCGTCGCCGAGAAAATGGCGGCTCTCGAAGTCGTCAAGCGGAGACTCGACAGCGTTCACGTCGGAGACGCGTGCCTTGAACTGCACAGCCATAGCGCCAACAAAAAGGCCGTCGTGGATGAACTGAGACGTACACTTCATTTGGGAAAGCCCCAAGTTGAGGACGTGTCCGAAGACCGGCAGCTGATGGACAGGCGGAGAAAACGACTCGACGACTATTCGGTCGCCGTCAATACACCTATCGGGGAAAGTCGCTTCACGCCGCACGAAGTCATCGGCAGACTAGCCAGATTCCAGGAATTGGATCCCGGCACTGAATGGCCACTTCTCTCCGGCAACGGCGTGTCCTCGTCCGGACGGCGTGATTTTCTTCTGTTGCGGGAATTGGTCTCCGAGCTTCAGGCAACAATAGGTGTAATCGGCAATCCCAGAAAGCATATTTTCTGGGATAGTACCCGGACATCGTACCTGCCGACTGATCGATTGAGGATCTTGAAGGCACTCCGTAGCGCCTCCAATGCGCTCCGCAAGCTCCGTGGATCGGTCGCAAAGCTGCAGGAATCCGCAAAGTTGGAGGATCCGGAACCGGATCTGCAAAAGGTGGCTAGACTGACCCGAACAGTGTCGCGCACGATCGAAAGTCCAGACCTCATCAACGTCGATCACCGCCATCCGGATTGGAAGCTCCGGCACGACGAGATCAAGGAAATTGCCGGAGAAGTTCTCGAGTTTTCCGAGCTTCATTCCCGGTACGAGTCCATCCTGATTCCCGAAGCCTGGGGTCAGAGCGTGTTGAGCTACCGCCGACCTCTGATGAAATTTGGCGACAAGTGGTGGCGGTTTCTCTCCGGAAAGTATCGCGCCGCCCGCGCTGGATTGTACGGCCTCTGCCGGAGCGATCTCCCTTCCGAAGGATCGGCTCAATTGAGAATCGTCGAGGCGATTCTCCGTGAGCAGCACCTCCAAAGACGAATCGAGGGCTCAAGGCTCCTGGCACGCCTCTTCCCCCGAATCAGGCTGGATCGGAATCCGGCAATGAATCGTCACCTGAGCGAGGTTATGAATTGGCTACTCAATCTTTGCCACGAGATAGCGGGCGAAGCCGTCGATGAGCGAATTCACGAACTGCTGGACCGCGATCTGGACGGCGAAGAATTAGATTGCCTCGTTGAGACCTGCAATACTGACTCAGAAAGACTCTCCGGTGCCCTCGAAGCCGTGGCCGAGATTCTAGAATACAACGCTTCGGGCGCACGCTCTGGAACCGGACCAACGGATCGTCCATTCTCCGATGTG
The DNA here is from genome assembly GCA_965231825.1 of Acidobacteriota bacterium. Classification (GTDB taxonomy): domain Bacteria; phylum Acidobacteriota; class UBA6911; order RPQK01; family JAJDTT01; genus JAJDTT01. Next base: position 4,226,239 of record OZ246889.1, read on the forward strand.
GAAATTTGGCTCAATACCGCCGAGAACCAGATTGACTCGCTTCGCGAAATCGTCCGTTACAACAGCATCGAAAAACGGCTGGTCGACTCTGGCCTGCAGGAAGTGATCTCAACGGCCGTTACTTGGAAACACGCCGGCATTCATCTGGTTGATCTCTTCGAGCGAAGCTGGTTCGTTGCCCTGATTGAGAGAGCCTTTCGAGAACGTCCGGTTCTGACCGAATTCGAAGGAGGCATGCATCAGAAGTTCATCGAAGAATTCTGCAAGCTGGACATGGATTTCTTCCAGCACAATCGGGCTCTCGTGGCTCAGGCTCATTGGGAGCGGCTACCGCGTCATCACGGCGGCGGACAACTCGGCGTCCTGAGGCGTGAGTTCGAAAAGAAAAGAAGACATCTTCCCCTGCGTCGGCTCATGGCCATGGCCGGAAACGCGATCCAACAGATTAAACCGATCTTTATGATGAGTCCGCTCTCTGTCGCCAAGTTCATACCTCCGGAATCGGTCCGCTTCGATCTCGTCATCTTCGACGAAGCCAGCCAAGTCAAGCCAGTCGAAGCCATGGGCGCCATTCGCCGCGGCCGACAGTCGATTGTCGTAGGTGACAGTAAGCAGCTTCCTCCCACTCGTTTCTTCGAACGGATTGTCGAGGGGGAAGAAGAAGAGGATCAGTTTGCAGCGAGCGACATCGAGAGCATCCTGGGACTTTTCGCTGCTCAAGGAGCTCCTGAGCGGATGCTTCGTTGGCACTACCGAAGCCGTCATGAGTCACTGATCACGGTTTCGAATCATGAGTTCTATGAGAATCGGCTCGTGATCTTTCCGAGCCCGGACGCGGAGCGGCAGGAGGTCGGACTCCAGTTTCGGTGCGCACCCAACACCTTTTACGAACGAGGTGCCCGGCGGAGGTTCAATCAGGGAGAGGCTCGTGAGGTGGCCGGAGCGGTGATGAAACATGCGCAAACTCAATCCGATCTGACACTCGGAGTTGCCGCTTTCAGCATTGCACAGGCCCGAAGGATCGAGGATGAACTGGAAATTCTCCGCCGCCAAGATCCCTCCCATGAATCATTTTTCGCCAAGCACCCGGATGAGCCTTTTTTCGTCAAGAACCTGGAGAATGTCCAGGGGGACGAGCGGGATGTGATCTACATCAGCGTCGGTTACGGCAAGACCGAGGACGGGCGCCTACCAATGAATTTCGGCCCTATCAACCAGGACGGCGGCGAGCGGCGCCTGAACGTGCTTATTACACGCGCCCGCCGGCGTTGTGTCGTCTACTCGAACTTCAACGCCGACGACTTGGACCTGAGGCGAACCAACGCCCGCGGCGTCCAAGCACTCCAGACCTTCCTGAAGTATGCGGCGACCGGAATCCTTGAAGTCCCGCGATCATCGCGAGGTGACGCCGACTCCCCTTTCGAAGAGGCTGTTGCTGCGAAATTGAAGGAGCTCGGTCACTCCGTGGATCACCAGATCGGATCCAGCGGATTTTTCGTCGACCTGGGGATCGTCGACCCGGATCGCCCGGGACGTTATCTGCTGGGAATTGAATGCGACGGCGCCACTTATCACAGCGCGCGCTCGGCTCGCGATCGAGACCGCCTCCGGCAGCAGGTACTGGAAGGACTTGGGTGGACAATCCATCGGATCTGGAGCACGGACTGGTTCCATCATCCGGAGCGGGAAACGGAAAAGGTCGAAGAGGCGATCCGCCAAGCCAAGCGAAACGATTCCTTCAGTGAACGGGCTCCCAAGAGATCCCGAAGTCACCCGGCTCCAATTTCGCGCGTTCAGATCCCAGAGGCCAAACAGCAGGTTGCTGATCCATACCTCCTGGGAATCCCAGGGGTCCGCCTATTGGGTCAGGAATTCCATGAAGTGTCGTCCGGGCATTTGATGAACTGGATTCTCCAGGTCGTTCAAGTGGAAAGTCCGGTACAACTGCAAGAGGTCGCACGCCGAATTGCCACGGCGGCCGGTGTGAAACGGGTCGGCAGTCGAATTCGAAATCGAATCCAGACTGCTGCCAACGAAGCCGTTCGGGAAGGAAAAATCTGTCGGCTGGACAACTTCCTGTGGCGCTGCGATCACAAACAGGTTCCACTTCGACGCCGTGACGGCCTGCCCCCTGCGATGCGCAACATCAATCTGATCTCACGGCAGGAACTCGGGACGGCTCTACTTCACGCCGTTCGGGCGAGTCACGGAATCGACGCAACTGGCGCCATCAACGAGGCTGCCCGACTATTCGGTTTCAAACGGGTCGGTCCGGGTATTCGGTTACGCTTCAAGACCGTCCTTGACGGACTTGTCGAAGGCGGCATTTTGACCCATCAACGGCAGCACCTGCGTCCGGGGCCAAACGAGATTCCGATTCCCGGGCCAGATGGAAAGTAAGGAAAACCCCACCGTTCCCTTCACCGATATCACCGAAGGTCCTACAACCTTCGGCGGCAGTCCTCAGTCGGGTTGGGATCAGGCCACTCTCAGTCCAGGTTGTCCTCACCGAATCCTTTGGTGGGGTCCTTCTTGATGGCGATGACGGTCCGATCGTCAATCTGGCGGCCGGCGCCGCCGAATTCCGCAACATCCGCCATGACGGCATGGCAGATCTCCTGGGCCGACCGGTCCCGGTTGGCCCAAGCCAGCTTTCGCAGGGCCTCGAACCCGTATTCCCTGCCCTCCCCGTTCCGAGTCTCGATGATGCCGTCGGTGTAGCCGAGGAGCACGTCTCCCAGTTCCATTCGCGTCTCCCCGATCTGGTACCCGATCGGCGGAGTCCCAAATGCCCCCAGGACCAAACCGCCCACATCCAGCGTCTCGATTCGATCCGGTTTCAGGATCAGGGGACTGAAATGGCCGGCGTTGATGTAGCGGACCACGCCGTCTACGTGAACCTCCCCGTAGAACGCGGAGATGAATTGATCGGTCCGGGACGACCGGAACATGCGGCGATTGATCTTGGAGAAGAGGAGATTGGTCGTGTCCTGGGCGTAGGCCGCCTCGAAGGCGATGGCCGTATAGAGGGCCGTGTTGAAGTCCCGGATCAGCATCGCCGCCACCAGGCCGTGACCGGCGGCATCGGCAATGACGACGCCGAAACGGTCCTTGAGGCCGAATCGCCCTTCCAGGTTGATGAAATCGTAGAAATCACCGCCGATGACGGCGGTGGGGAGGGTCACGCCGAAGATATCGTAGTCGGCATACGCCGTCACCCGCCCCGGATCGGGCATGATGCGGCTCTGCATGTCGGCCAGGGAGACGAACTCCTCTTCGATCTCCCTCAGGTCCATGCGGGCGATGCGGGTGAGTTTGTCCGAATCGCGCGCCTCAGTCACGCTTCCTCACTCGTAAAGCGGTCCACGACCCGGGCCCGAACCTGACTCTCCGGGCTCAACTGCACGCCAAGAACCTGTCCCGGACGGGCAAAGGCCCGCCTCACATACCCCAGGGCAATGGGTCCGTTCAGACGCGGAGAGAGTACGGCGCTGGTCACCGAACCGATGGCTTTGCCTTCGGGACTCAGGACTCGATCTCCCGGCTCCGGAGGCACTTCTCCATCCAGGACCAGGCCCATGAGAAACCTTCCGACACCGCCGACGTGGGTGGCCTTGGCCACCACCTCCTGCCCCAGATAGCATCCCTTGGTCAAGCTGATGGCCGAATTCAGCCGAGCCTCCATGGGGTAGTTGCCTTCGTCCATGTCCACGCCGAATTGGGGAATGGCGGCCTCGATGCGAAGCAGGTTCCAGACTTCGGGATCCAGCCTCCGGACGGGAAACGATCCATTCCATTCCGACAACGCTCGGCTCAAGGCGGGCCCGTTTTTCCGCGGCGCCAGAATTTCGCAGCCTGCCGCCCCGACATCCGATTTGTGGATCAACAAGGCCGAGTCTCCGTCCCAATCCGCCTCCACGACTTGAAGGGGTTGGGCCGGGACCTCAGCCTTGAGCAGTGCCCGAACCAGATCTCCCGTGCGCGGACCCTGGAGTGAGAAGTGGCGGAACTGTTCGCTGAGAGAAAGTTCCACCTCGTCCATGATGACGTAGGCATCCAGCGCATCGCGGAGCCGCTCGGCCAGCGACAGGTCCACGTCCATGAGGACCAGTCGGGGCAACCTATAGTAGTAGAAATCCGCAACCATCTTCCCGCGGGCGGTCAGAAAGGTTCCATACCGGCCCTGGCAGTCCTCCAGGCCCTCGACGTCGTTGCTGATCATGGAATGCAGGAAACGGATCCGGTCCGCTCCGGTCACCCGGAGCGTGGTCCGCCGGGACAATTCCCGCCATCCGACACCACGGCCGACTGATTGGTACTGGTTTCGACGTTCAGGGTCCATCTTTCGGCCGGGGGTTGGGACCGTTCCGTTCGGTCCGGTTGCTTTCGGATCCATCCAGGAATCGGCTGTCCCGGCGTCCTGGTTGACTAGAGGGTTTCGCCAGGGCTCATGGGAATGACTTCGGTCCCCAGATCCCGGGTCAGACGGGCCAATTCTGCCGGAGTGCCGGTGAGGATTGGAAAGGTCCCGTAGTGCATGGGAATCACCTTCCGGGCGTTCATCAGCCGGCAGGCATAGGCCGCCTCCACGGGCCCCATGGTGAAGTGGTCTCCGATAGGCAGAAAGATCAGCTCGGGCTGGTAGATCTCGGCGATGATCTTCATGTCGCCGAAGACACAGGTGTCACCAGCGAAATAGATGCGCAGGCCGTTCTCGAACTCCACAACGTAGCCGGCGGGGTCTCCGCCCTCGATCATGTTCCCGTCGGCGCCCATGATCCCGGAACTGTGCCGTGCGTCCACCATGGTGACCCGAAGATCCCCCACGGTCACGGTTCCGCCCTTGTTCATGGCCACAATGTTGGAGACCCCCTGCTTTTCCAGCCAGTTCCCGATTTCAAGAATGCAGACGACCTGGGGCTCCAGCCGGGTGGCCAGGCTCACGGCATCCTGGATATGGTCGAAATGCCCGTGGGTCACCAAGATGACGTCCAGAGAGTCGATCTGTGCCGCCTCTTTCGAACAGGCCGGGTTGTGATCGGTCCAAGGATCGATCAGCATCTTCCGTCCGGACGGTGATGTGAACAGGAACGTACTGTGACCCAAAAATTGGATCTCGACTCCGCGACCGATACCCATGGCGCCCTCCTTTGGGGGCACAATATACTCGCCCCGGCGGAACGAGTATACTCGCCCCGCTTCTGAGAAAACGAGAAAAGAGGAAAAAGAAAAGAGTGAAGACAGGTGGATCGTCTGCGCCCAGAGGCCTCGGCAGCGGAGACGGGCTCGTAGAGGAAGACGAAGCCGGACGAACACGATGCCTGTTTCTCCTTGGCGTCCGCCGGACCGGGCCGGTGGGAGAGCTGGCGAGAGTCCCGTGTGACGCTTGGAATGGATAGCCTCCGTCTCCTGGATATCGAGTGTCGTGCCCGCATCGGCGTGACCCCCGAGGAACGGGCGCGGCCCCAATCGATCCGGGTCGACCTGGATCTGAGCCTGGACCTGGAAGCGGCCGGCAACAGCGACGCCATCGATCTGGCAGTGGACTACGTAAAGGTGGTGGACCGGGTGCAGACCACCGCCGCCGAGAGGGAGTACCGCCTCGTGGAGGCGCTGGCCCGTACCCTCTGCCGGCGCCTGCTGGAGGAAAACCCCATCGATCGGGTTCAGGTGACAGTCAGGAAACGGCCTGAAGAATTGAAGGAGAAACTGAGGGAGGTGGCGGTGACCATGACCCGGCCCGCCTGATCTGCCGGCCGGCTACTCAATGTCAGATAGGACAACGAGGTTCCAAGGCGGCCCGGAAATCAGATTCCGAAGGACTGGCCGCAGCTGCAAGTTCGGGTGGCGTTGGGATTCACGAAAGTGAACCCCTGCTGCATCATCGATCCGCGCCAGTCCAGACCCATGCCTTTCAGAAACAGATAGCTCTTCATGTCCACGAAGACCTGCACGCCGTACTCTTCGAAGATCCGGTCGCCCGGCTTCTTTTCCTCCTCGAAGCGCATGACATAGCTCAGTCCGGAACATCCCCCTCCGCGGACTCCCAGGCGAAGTCCACCTCGGATCAGCCCCTCCTGTTGAAGTCCCTGCTTGATCTTTTCTGCTGCCGACTCGGTGATGGTGATGGACATGGCCTCTCGGTCCTCCCGCTCCGTCTATATTACACTACTATCCGATGCTGAAACGGGTCGCCTCCGTGATTCTGGCCGCGGGCGACTCCCGCCGCATGGGGAGTCCCAAGGCTCTGCTGCCTTTGGGAGGCAAGGCCTTTCTGCAACATATCCTCGACTGCCACTTGACCCTCGGGTCGGACCCCTGGGTGGTGCTGGGGCGACAGCATCGCGAGATCCGGAGCCGGCTGGCCCTGACGGGCGCCCACATCCTGGTGAATCCGGACCCGGACCGGGGTCCCCTCTCGAGCCTCCTGCTGGTCCTGGAGAGACTCGATGGCTACGACGGCGTGCTGATGCATCCGGTGGACCATCCCCTCGTCGCCCCGTCCACTCTCCATGCCCTTCTCCGAACACATTTCCGGTGTCCCGCCTGCATACTGATTCCCCGGCATCGCGGGAAAAAGGGACACCCGGTGCTCTTTCCGCAACGGTTCTTTGCCGATTTGAAGAAAGCCCCGCTGAACGAGGGAGCGCGCTGGGTGGTGAGGCGCCACTTGAGCTCCCAGTTGCTGGTGCCCGTCGTGGACGCAGGCGTGGTGACCAACGTCAACCGGCCGGAGCAGGTGGATCGTCTCCGGCAAACCGGCCACGGCGTGGGTTATCCCACGGTTTAATACGCCGGGACCGAAGGATCCACGTCCCGGGCCCAGGCCAGGATTCCGCCCTCCAGATTCCGGACCTTCCTGAAACCGGCCTGACGCAGCAACTGCACGGCCTGGGCGCTCCGGGCGCCCGAGCGGCACTGGGCCACGATTTCACGGGAGGTGTCCAGTTCGTTGAGCCGGTTGAGCAGATCGCCCAACGGGATCAGGTGGGCCCCGTCGATTCGGCAGATCTCATACTCGGGCGGGTTGCGCACGTCCAGAATAAAGACGTCATCGCCCCGGTCCAATTCCTGCCTCAGCTCCACCGCCGTGACTTCCTCCACCGCTGTGGCCGACTCGGGCTCGATGCCGCAAAACTGCTCGTAGTCGATGAGCTCGTGCAAGGTGGGCTCGTCCCCGCAGACCGGGCATTCCGGATCTCTTCGCAGTTTCAACTCCCGGAACTTCATACCCAAGGCGTCGAAAAGGAGGAGGCGGCCCACCAGGGGGTCTCCCTGCTCCAGGATCAACTTCACGACTTCGGTCGCTTGAATGATCCCCACCAGCCCGGGAAGAATCCCCAGGACTCCCCCCTCGGCGCAGGAGGGCACCAGGCCCGGCGGCGGCGGCTCCGGGTAGAGGCAGCGATAGCAAGGTCCGTCCGGAAGAGCGAAGACCGAAGCCTGACCCTCGAACCGGAAAATGCTGGCGTAGACGTTCGGTTTTCCGCTCAGCACACAGGCGTCATTGACCAGATATCGGGTGGGAAAGTTGTCGGTTCCGTCAGCCACGACGTCGTAGTACCGGAACAGGTCGAGCGCATTCTCGGAACTGAGGCGTAGCTGGTGGGTCTCCACTTGGACGTGAGGGTTGATCCGGGCCAAAGTGTCCTGCGCCGACTCCAGCTTGGGCCGTCCCACGTCGCCGGTTCCATGGAGAATCTGCCGTTGCAGATTGCTCTCATCCACCACGTCGAAATCGACGATTCCGAGGCGGCCGACGCCGGCCGCCGCCAGGTACATGGCCAGGGGCGATCCCAGGCCTCCGGCACCGATACACAGGACGCTGGCCTGCTTCAGCTTCTGCTGTCCCTCCAGGCCCACCTCGGGCATGATCAGGTGGCGACTGTACCGCCGGATCTCCTCGTGGGTGAGAAGGCCGGGCGGGGCAGCCGCCACGCTGCCGCCGGCGATGGAGGGAACGATGCTGATCGTATCGCCGTCACTGACGGCCGTGTCCTCCCTCTGCAGGTATCGAATGTCTTCGTCGTTCAGGTAAACGTTGACGAAGTTCCTCAGGCGTCCCTGAGGGGTGTAAAGGTGCTTGCGGAGCGTCCCGTGTTGCTCCGTGAGGCTCTGCAGCACTTCCCGTATGGTGGCTCCCTCCAACTCCAATGACTCCCGGTTGCCCACATGGGGCCTCAGGGGAGTGGGAATGAACACCGTGACAGCCATGGCTTTCCTCCTAGTCAGAAACGAACAGGTCTCAATCTCCCTGGGGTTCCAATTTCCATGCTTCCGGCTCGAAGCCGGAACGGTCTTCCCTCAACAGCCAGGACAATATTTCCGCCGTCTTGCCCTGGCGCACCGACGCGATCAGGTACGAATACCAGGGCCAGGCATGGTCCCGATCATATTCGGACGGGCGCGCCGCCACATCGGGGTGGCTGTGAAAATAACCCAGAATCTTTAACTCGCCTCCCCGGAGCCGCCTTTCCCACTCCAGCAGGAACTCGGGCGCGATCAGGTAGCGATTGGCGGCACTGTCGCTCCTCTGGTTCTTTGCTTCCACCACCTGGGAAACCCGCTTGAACCCGTCGCCCGCCGATCCGACCAAGAGTCCGCAGCACTCGTGAGGATAGGTCTTTTCGGCAATAGCCTTGATGCGCTCCAAGTCCTCCGGTTTCAAAAACAGCATCAATCACTCTCCCAGAACTCCTCTGAGAGGTATTTGTCTCCCGAATCCGGGAAGATGGCTACGATGACGCCATGATCCAGGTTGCGGGCGACCTCAAGCGCCGCCGCCATGGCCGCGCCCCCGGAGATCCCCGCGAAGATTCCCTCCTCCCGGGCCAACCTCAAGACCATCTGCTGACCCGCTTCGGTGGATATCTCCATGTTCAGGTCGGCGAGATTCGGATCGTAGATGGAGGGAACCAGCGCCGTGGGCATGTGCTTGAGACCCTCCAGGCCATGGAAGGGAGAATCGGGCATGAAGGAGACGGCCTCAATCCGCGGATTCAGCTCCTTGAGACGGCGGGTCGATCCAACAAAGGTTCCACTCGTTCCCAGACCGGCCACGAAGTGGGTGATCCCGCCGTTGGTCTGCCGGTAGATCTCCATTGCCGTGGTCTCGTAGTGGGCCCTCCAGTTGGCGTCATTGCTGTATTGGTCCGGGTAGAAATACTGTTCCGGAGACTCCTGGTACAGCCGGCGAATCTCCCGGATCGCCCCGTCGGAACCCTCCAGTGGATCGGTCAGGCGAATCCTGGCCCCATAGGCCCGGAGAATCTTCTTCCGCTCGATACTGGCGTTGGCGGGCATTGCCAACAGGACATCGTAACCCCGGGAGGCTCCGATCATGGCGTAGGCGATCCCGGTGTTGCCGCTCGTGGAATCGATGAGCGTGCGCTCCGGCCGCAGCAACCCCTGCTCCTCCGCCGTCCGGATCATGTTGTAGGCGGCCCGGTCCTTGACCGATCCGCCCGGGTTGAATCCTTCCAACTTCGCCAGGATGCGGACCCGGCCCGGCGGCAGAATCCGCCGGATCTCCACCAACGGCGTGTTGCCGATCCGACTCAGCAGACTCTCTCTCGGCTCGACTTCCAACTCGACTTCCATGAGTCCCGTACGCGCTCCTCAGATATGGTAAACCAAGACCCGGTCATCCTGGATCTTCCGGCGAACCAGATCCTCGATGGTGATGGATCTGAGCTTGCCCACGAACTCCTCCTCGATCTCCTGCCAAACCTTGTACAAGACGCAGCTTGGCTTCACTCTGGAATCGAGCAGGGTCACGTCTCCCTCCACTGCTTCCAGAATCCGGGCCAGACTGATCTCTCTGGCGGGACAGGCGAGTTTGTACCCTCCCGCGGCACCGCGGACACTCTCGACCATGCCCGCTTTCTTGAGTTGAATCAGAATCTGCTCCAGGAACCTCAACGGAATTTCCTGACTCCCAGCCAGCTCGCGGGCCTGCACGCGAGTCGTCGCCGGGTGCAGTGCCAACTCGAAAATGGCCAGGATGGCGTAGTCGGCCCGAGCCGTGATCTTCATTGAATCCCCACAATCCCTACCGATTTAGTCAACTTTCGCCGGCATTATCGGATTGCCTGAGTCGCGATGTCAAGATTTTGCCGGGTGGTGATGACCTCCCGTCAGCAGGTCACGAATTCCACGTCCGGCCTGTGAGGAATCAGGCCGGCCGAGAATCCACGGTCCAGAAACAGCCGGACTGCGCGACGCCCATCCTCGCCGTAGCTGACCGTGCGCTGGTTGACGTACATCCCGACGAACTGGTCTCCCTGACGCCGGCCCAACCCTCGGCCAAAACTCAGAGCATAGTCCAGGGCCTCGTCCCGATGTTCCAGGGCATAGCGGATGCTTTCTTTCAAGAGCCGGCAGACCTGGTGGATCCGTTCCTTTCCCAGATCCCTTCGGATCACGTTTCCCCCCAGAGGAAGGGGAAGACCGGTACCCTGATTCCACCATAGGCCCAGATCCACGATGCAGTGCAGTCCCAGACTCTGGTAAAGCAGTTGACCCTCGTGGATGATCAGACCCGCATCCACCTCTCCGGCCTGAACGGCGGGGATGATCCGGTCGAAGTCCATCACCCGGTATCGCAGGTTGGGCTCCAACAGCTGCAGAGCCAGCAGGGCGGAGGTTTTCTCGCCCGGCGCCGCCACCAGCAGCGAAGAAATCTCTTCCACCCCGAACGGTTTCCGCGCGACCAGAACCGGCCCATAGCCTTCTCCCATGCTGGCGCCGCTGTCCAGGAGCGCATAGCGATCGGCGAGATAAGCATAGGCATGGATGCTCACAGCCGTTACCTCGTATCGGCCTTCCTCGGCATCTTGATTCAGGCTCTCGATGTCCTTGAGTTCGTGCACGAACTGGAGTCCACCCGTATCCATGGCGCCGGTGGCCAACGCGTAGAACATGAAGGCGTCGTCGCTATCGGGACTGTGGGCTACGTGAATGACGTGATCTGTCACTGAGGATCTCCTGTTCCGCCGGCCGTTCGGCCCAGGCTGGGCCCGCCGAGAGGCCGCACTATAGCAAAAATGATTCGATGTCCTGCAAATCCTCGACGCGGTGCTCGGCGCGCTCCACCCAACGTCGCCCCGGATCGTAAAGAAGAACGTGCAGGCCCGCCGCCCGGCCGGCATCGTAGTCTTCCTCCGGATGGTCTCCCACATGCAGGCACCGGCCGGGGACGGACCCGGCCTGCCGGATCACCATTCGAAATATCGCTTTCTGTGGTTTGGCGTGCGGGGACTCGGAGGAAACCGAAATCAGATCGAAGAATTTCCGGATTTCCAGCGACTTCAGGACCGAGTCGATCCGGCTGTCGAAGTTCGAGATGATCCCCAGGTTTCGCCCCTGGAGCTTGAGACGTTCCAGGACCCGCCGGCATCCGGGCTCCAGTTCCCAGGCCGCGTCCGTGGCGAAGAGATCGAAGACCGATTCGAAAAAACTGTCGAACCGGGGGAATGGCTCCAGGCCCCGGAAGGTTTCGCGAACCACCTCCCTCCACCATTCCTTCTGGGCGGCTTCTCCCGATCTCTCGGCCAGGGGAGACGCCGCCTGAACCTTCCGAAAGGCTCGCTTGAAGGCTCGATCGATGCGGACGGTCCCGGCCTGATCCCGGGCGCCACGGAAGCCGTGGCGGGACGCTTCCCGGCCGTAGACCTCCCCAACCGAACCGCGGATCCGAAACAGGGTACCCACTGCGTCGAAGAACACCCACTGAATTTTCCAGGGCGGACCCATCATTTCCAGCCGGGGCTGAGATGCTGCGGAGTTGCTGCCTTTATTGTGACTACGAGCCGACGGGACGCACCCGTGAGGAACGGATTGTACAGGCGTTCCTCACCCACCGTGGTTGCGGGCCCGTGGCCCGGATACAGGATCGTGTCGTCTCCCAGGGAAAGGATCCGGTTTCGAATGGTCTCGATCAGGACATCGTAGGACGACGAGGGCAGATCGGTCCGGCCGATGGATCCCTGAAACACCGTGTCCCCGCAGAACAGGTGATTCTCCACCTCCAGCGAGACGCTGCCCGGGGAGTGGCCGGGCGTGTGATGCACGCGGATCCGCAGACAATCCAGGCTCAACATCTGTTCGTCCTCCAGGATGTCGGTCGGCGGCGGCGCAGGATCGCACGTGAGCCCGAACCAATAGCCCCAATCGGGCAGAGCGTCGTAGATGGATCGATCCTCAGGATGCAGGTAGATGGGGGTTCCCCACTCTTCCACGACTTGTCCGACTCCCGTGATGTGATCCACGTGGGCATGGGTCAGCACCACGGCGATCAAGTTGAGGCCACGCTCTCGAATCCGGGCCAGAAGGCGCGAAGCCTCGTCCCCGGGATCGATGTAGATGGCGTTTCCGGTGGCCGGACAGGACAGGATATAGCCGTTCTTGAAGAACGGCCCCACGGCGTCCGATTCGATCTCGAAGGAACTCACAGCGCGAATATTCTCAGGTTCGAAGTCTGATAGGTCAACTTGACCGCCGCCGGATCGCACCCAGCTTGTATCCCCTGCCACGCACGGTCAGGATCTGTTGTCCCGCCTTGCCCAGCTTCTTCCGGAGCCGTCCCACGTGGGTATCCACTGTCCGCTCGCCGCCCTGGTAGTGCTCTCCGCAGGCCGCATCCAGTAGTTGCCGGCGGCCAAGAGTCCGTCCCGCGTTTCTCAACAGGCAAACCAGAAGATTGTATTCGGTGACAGTTAGACGGAGCAGGCGGCGTCCGGCCCGGGCCGAACACTGATCCAGGTCCACGGATATGCCCCCCGCTCGGATGATGTTACGCGACATGGGAGCCAGTGCCGAAGGCCCGGCCCGCCGGCCGGATGGAGGTTGCGCCGAATTCGACGATGGAGGAGCAGACTCGTGGCTCCCTGTCGTCTCCCGACCGGATGTAAACGCAACATAACGCCGCGGGGCGCGATTCAGCGCCCTTCGCATCCTGTGATAACTCGTGTCCCGAGTCCATGGATCCCGTTCCCCGGCTCTAGGACCGAACCCGGGCCAGATCCTGGCCCCGTCTGGAAGCGTACTCGGAATTCGGCTGGGTGATGCGAGCCAGAGTCTTGGCCAGGGGATACGAACTCTCCACCTTGGAAGCCCCGACGCCCACCGGGATGAAGTTCCCGCCCTGAGCGTCCCAGATGGCCTTGTTCACCCGGTAGGCGCGCTCTTGGGCCGCTTCGAAAGAAGCGTCCGCAAACACGTCCCGGAACTCGGTCATGCGACCCGATTCATCCAGTTGGATCCATGCGGATACGGCGACTCCCCGGCTGGAGATGGTGGCGATGGCGTCCCGGAAAGAGAGTGGCGTCGGAAACATGTAGTGGGACCCCCGTCCGTCTCCTTGAGTCATGTAGAAGTGGTCCCGCATGAAGAGATTGAGCCCCTCGGCCAGCGGCTCCACCGACAACAGTACCGGATCGTCTTTGCCCAGATACTCACCCCCCGAAATGACGGCCAGCTTTTCGGTGGAAGCCGACAGCAGGACCTCGTCCAGACATTGGTGAGGCCGCGACGGATCGAATTCCCCGTTCCGACTCCAGACGCGCTTGACGTTGAACTTCTCCACGGCGCCCAGCAGCGTCTGGCAATGCCCCAACTCGGTCTCCAGGTCCAGGAAGATCCGGCGATGGTGCTCCACGTCCCAGACCTCCAGGACGGCCCCCAGGCCGCCGATCGACTCGAGGTGCCGTTGCAAGGAACCGCTGGTCCGGGCGTGATTCAGGCTCCACCAGACGGGCAGGTTGAAAGCCGAGGGTCCGGCCTTGTCGATGGACAGAAGACCGACCCGCTGCGTGCGGTTGAGGGGGAGCTCGGCGAAGCCGGGCCCCTGCCCCGAGACGTTGCCGGAGAAAACGGGTTCGGGCTCGCCGGCCTCGATCAGTCCGGCCTTCCAGTCCCGGTACGATTTCTCGAGGACCCCAATCTGGGACAACTCGGCCTCGGGCAGGTGATCGGCCAACAACTCCAGAAACCGATCGGTGAGGTGAGCCAATTCCTCCGTGGCACGGCCGGCAGAGGCGGCCCCCACCAGATCCTGGCCCAGACCGTACCACTTGTAGCCCAGCGTGCTGGCGACCCAGACTTGGCGAAAGAAGGTTCGATACGCAAAGAGGTGGACCGCGTTGTCGTCGGCGCCGCGGGAATGGGTCATGAGCAGATGCTCGTCGTCGCCCACCTCGATGATCTCGGAGGTCGAGGAGATGAGACCCAGCTCCGTCGCTTCCTGGAGACTCGCTTTGGCGACGAACCGGAAATGGTTCGGCGGCGTCGTGTGTCCCACTTTGCCTCCACCGTCGGCCTTGATGTCCGAGATGGTGAAACGCGCCCGCTGGTTGGCGCCCGCAATCAGAGAGTCCTGGTCGGGTATATCTTCAAGTCGACCGGCGAGTTGCCCGGCCAGATCCGCAGCCCTGGATTCCGACGCTTGGGGATTCAGATAGGGCTCGAACTCACCGTGTCCGACCATGTGCCGGATCAGTTCGGCGGCGTCCCGTTGCAAGCAGCGGGTCTCGGGACGATTCTGGTCGAAAATATCCACGACGTCAGTGTCCGAGGGGATGCGGCCTCGACCGAAAGACTGGTAGGCGTACGCCACGACCCGGGCGGCTCCCTCGCCGGAATGGAGCGGACGGCTTCCGGGAAAGTCCACTGGCACCAGCCCCACCCGGTACTCTCCGCCACGCCCTCCCGGTCCGAAATGAAACTCTCCGGCAACCTGGGTGAATTCGCCGATGGCTGGCAGCCCCGACTGGGAGCGTCCGATCAGGATGGGATGGGTGCTTCCACCCACCAGCGCGGCCGGCTCATCCCGTAGATCGCCCTCGGCGAACCGGCCCCGAACCGCGTAGACCTGACTCAGACGCCATTGCTCGGCATCGGCGATCAGAGCCACCAGCTCGTTCAGCTGGCCCGGACCGAACTCGTAGGTCCGGACCCGATCCCGGCCTGCGGACAAGTCTTCGATGGATTCGACCACTCCGAGATAGTCATTGGCCTCGATCCTGCGCCCGGATCCCTTGTCCGGATTGAAGAAGAGATTGAAAAGAGACCGGTTGAAGAAACCCCAAGCGCCGTCCAGAGCTTTGGCCACGAAGATGGGTTCGGCTCCTCGCTCGGTATAGGGGAAGTTCAGCAGGCGGACACCCAGAGCCTCCCGCTGCGCGTCCGCGGACAGCGAGAAGACTTTCTCAGCCTCGGGTCCGGTCAGACCGGCCGCCAGGGCCTGTTCCAGGGCCTTCAGGCCACCCTTCAGTGCGACCCCGGCCGAAACCTCGACTGCATCCTCATTGGCAAAGTCTCCATTGAGGCTCGAGAGATGGATGTGAATGTCCCCGCCGAAGGACTGAACCCAGGACCCGCGAAGACCCGATTGAAGGCCCGAGGCGGCCACTTCATCTCTGACGGCGTGGACGATCGCGGACGGAGTCTCCGCCGCGGTCCAGCGGCCCAGATCTACGGAAACGATGGTGACATTGGATTGTTCGGAGACGGAATCCCCCGTTTTCATTTCGCTTATGACTCCCTGATATTAGAAAAAACGATTCAACCTTACCGGCGACCGGACCTTCTGCACCGGTAACACAGCCGTCGATCAGCCAACTCTCTCTGACGGCGTTATTGTACCTTTCTCCCCCGAAAAAAACGTCGATCGCCGGCGCTCGCGGCCAAACCTCGCAAAACCCCCAAGGAGGAATTGGAACAGAGTCTCCGTGAGTGTGGGGTTCAACAGCGCCGATGACACGGGATTCCCGAGAACGGTGATGGCGGAGGATCCTCAACGAGGCGCGGCATGCATCCCGGAAACTCCGCCCCCGTCAAGAGGCGGGGGCACTACGAGGCGACTATGCTCTCGACCGGCGAAGTTCCCGGATGCCCTCGGACAGAATGCGCAGGAAACTGGACCGGTTCTGCCAGAGCAACAGGATCCAATGCCGCTTCTTCATCTGAGGAAAGTAGATGCCCCGGAACGCCAGCCGCGTGAAGAACATCAACGTTCGTTCGTGGAAGGGACGCCCCTCTATTTTCTTCAATGCCAGGGCCGTGGTCTGGGGCGAGTAGGATCGGCTCCAGGCTTCGTGAACTTCGGCTTCGGCCGCCTTGACGCTGATGTTGTTGGGAGTGAAGGCCATGCGGAACGGCCTGAAATCGAGCCAGTGTTTGGGACGGGTCAGCCGATTCTGGGCCATTAATCGATCATACAACGGCGTTGCGGGATAGGGCGTCAGCAAGCCGAACACGGGCAGCCCCGGAGGCCAACTGTCGATGATATCCAGGGTCTTCCGGGCCACTCCCGGACGATCGCCGTCCATCCCGAAGATGAAGGAGGTGATGGAGTAGATGCCGCGTCTGGCGAGGCGGTCCAGGACCTCCGCATATTGCGCCGGTTTGTTGAAGCCCTTGTTCACTCCCTTGAGGTTCTCGTCGTCAACCGACTCGAGACCCATGAAAATCCAGCGGCCGCCACTCTCCTGGATCAGGTCCACCAGTTCTTCGTCCTTCAGCAGGTTCACGCTGATCTGAGCGACCCAGGGAATTACGGCATCCTGCGCAATGATTTCCCGGAGCAGCGATTTGGTCCGCCGCTTGTTGAGGGCGAAGTTGTCGTCGATGAAGAAAACGCCGACTCGACTGTCCTCCTGTCGGGCGCGGGCCTTGAGCCGCAGCATCTCATCAACGACGCTCTGATCGCTTCGGAAGCGAATGGAGTCGCCGAAGAACCCGGTGACGGTGCAGAAATCGCATCCGTACGGACAGCCCCTGCCGGACTCGATGGGTACGACGTAAAGGCCCTTCCAGGTGTTTCCCGCTTTCCTCAGCAGGTAGCGGCCCCAGTTGGGGATCTTGGCCATGAGGTCGAACTGGCTCAAGTCCAGATCTTCCCATGGAATGTGGGGGTAGTCGTCCAAAGAGGGCTTGACTTCATGGCCCGATTCATCGACTGGCTTGTAAACTTCTTGGAGCTGACCCGCCTCCGCGTCGGCCACGATCTTGGGCCAGATGTCATCCGCTTCCCCCAGCGCCACTGCGTCGGCGTGGCGGGGTTCGCCGCTCCTTCCGATCGGCTCGTCGGGAACCTCGGTCACGTGGGGTCCCCCCATCACGACCTTGGCGCCCGCCGACCGAATGGCGTCGGCCATCTGGTACGCGCGCGCCGCCATCCGGGTCATGGCCCCGATGCCGGCCAGCTTGATCTCGTTCTCCTTGACGAATGCCATGATGTCCGCCCGGGTCATAGGCTGGGCGTTCCCGTCGATCAGGAACACCTTGTGCTCCGGAGGCGTCACGGCCTGCAGGACAAACATCCACAGATGCGGCATGTAGTTCTTCGTCACCTGGTTGTCGGGGTTGTACAACAAAATGTTCATGCAGACTTCCTTGATCCAGGGTCCGGCAACCGGTCCCTTCCCACCATTAGCAGATTAGAAAACAGTGACACGCAGATGTCCCGTAGGGAGTTCAAGCACAGAGTCTACTTGAGCCGGGTTTCGATGTACAGGGCTCGACCCAGGGTTGCCGCGAATCCAGCCGGAATGGCAGCAGGCCAGAACCGGGTTCAAGACCCCACCAACGTCGAGGCCAGCCTGCTGACCTTGCGGACTGCCGCTCCGATTTCTTCCATGTCGGAACGCGAACCCAGAAAGACGGATTGCCCCAACCAGACGGCCTCTTCGCACAGACGGTCGTTCTCGGGACAACGATTCCGCTCGGGCCACTCCTTGAGCACCTTTTCCGGATAGATTCTCCGAAAGGACCGGGACTGGAGGACCTGCTCCAGGAACGGTTCCCGGTTCAACGGACGGTAGCCGGGGGAACAGCGAACCCCCTCCGCCCGAAGCGCTTCCAGGAAACGGTTCCGCGGAAGACCGGAAAAAGCTTCGGGCCGGTAGCGGAACATGTAGAGGTGATAGGCGTTGCCGGTGCAGCCCTCGTATTGCCGGGAAGGCTCGATGCCGGGAATCTCGTGGAACAGCCGGGTCAGGTAGGCAGCGTTCTCCCGGCGTAGTCGAGTCTGGGCATCCAGGCGCCGCAATTGAGCCAGCAGCAGCGCCCCCTGAAATTCGGTCATGCGCCGGTTGTCGCCGCTTCGCACGTGGGCCAACGGCGCGGCCGCCCGCTCCAAGCGTCCCTCGGACGTCGCGTGGTAGCCCCGGCCGGCGTCCTGAAAGCTGGTGCAGGTCGCAGCCAGTTCGGGGTCGTCCCCGGAAATCGCTCCCCCTTCTCCGCAATTGAGATTCTTGGAAGCCTGAAAGCTGAAGCAACCCAGATCTCCCAAGGTTCCCACTTGGCGTCCTCTCCATTCCGTCAGATGAGCCTGGCAGGCGTCTTCCACCACCTTCAACCCCCGATTCCGGGAGATCTTCAGAATCCGGTCCATGTCACAGACGTTGCCCCCCAGATGCACCGGGATGACAGCCCGCGTCCGTTCGGTTGCCGCTTCCTCGATTCGAGACGGATCCATCTGGGAGGTTTTACGATCAGAGTCCGCAAAGATGGGAAGGGCGTGGCAGAGCAGAACCACGTTGATGGTGGCAACGAAGGTGTACGGGGGGACAATGACCTCGTCTCCCGGTCCCACCTCCAAGGCTTGCAAAGAAGTGTACAGGGCGCTGGTTCCGCTGGAGGTGGCGACGACGTACCTGGCGCCCAGCCGCCCCCTCCACTCCGCCTCGAAACGCTCGACGTAGCTGCCGCCTCTGCGGTTCCAGCGCCGCGTTGCCAGCACCTCTTTCCAGATCTTACGGTCGCCGTCCTCAAGGATCGGCCACGAGCTGAAGGGGCGCGACCGGACCGGAGTTCCCCCCAGCAGAGCCAGCCGATCGTCTCGAGTCGTTTTTGTCAGCGGCGCCGGGGCCGCCCGGCCCGCAAGCCGGGTGCCTGCAAACGCGGCCGACGCCCCCAGAAAGAAACGGCGCGACCAACTTCTGGCTTTCATTTGCACCTCCCGTCGATGGCCCCGGGTCTATCCTCCACCGGGCTCCTCAGGAAAACGCGACGCGGACGCCCAGTTCCTGGTCGCGGGCCTGCTGGTAAAGGGTGCGGGCGATCGTGGTGTCCTGGATGCCGATCCCCACTCCGTCATAGAGGGTGATCTGCTCCTCGTCCGTCCGGCCCGCCACGTCCCCGTTGATGACCTGGCCCAGCGAGCCGGCATAGCAGTCCTGACCCAGGATTCCGGCCTCCACGGCCTGACTCACCTCGCCCCGAACCAGGGCATGCTCGACAAAATCGGCGAAAAGCCGGCATCGGGGCATCAACTCCATTTCACATTCGATCTTCTCCCCCAGATCCGAACCCATGCAGCAGAGATGAGTTCCGGGCCGCACCCAATCGGAGCAGACGATGGGCTGGCGGCTGGTGGTCGCGGTGACGATGACGTCCGCCCCGCGGCACGCCTCCTCGGCCTCCGCCACCTGGATCGGCGCCGGCGCCTCACCGGCAAGATCACGGCTCACCTGCTCGGCCGCTTCCGGGCGCATGTCGTGGAGGTAGATCCGGCTGAAGGGCCGGACCGAGCTGACCGCCCGCAGGCACTGGCGTCCCAACTGTCCGGCGCCGATCACGGCCAGCGTCGCCGAATCGGGACGGCTCAAGTGTTTCGCGCTCACCGCCGCAGCCGCGCCGGTGCGGTACATGGTGGGCAGGGTGCCGTCGCAGATCATCAGGAGCTCTCCCGTCCGGGGCTCGAATGCGGCGATCCAACTGTTGGTGGTGGGCAGACCCCACTCCAGGTTGTCGGCCCGTTCCTGGCCGACCTTCATGGAAAGCAGGTCGGCGGCCTGGGTATAGCCGGTGATGCAGGCGGCCATGCCCCCGCTCGTCCCGGGAATCGACAACGGATAGATGGCCTTGGGAGGCAGAAAATCATTACCCCGCTCGAACTCTCCCATGGCGTGCTCGATGGCGGGGATGGCGGCCTTGATGTCGATTCGGGAACCGATTTCCTTGCGGGTCAGAATGATTGTTTCTCGAGCCATGGAATCATCCTTTCGAATGCCTTCTCGATCTGGTCCATGGAGGTGGCAAAGCTGATCCGCAGGGCATTGTTGCAGGATCGGCCAAACGCGCCTCCCGGGATGGTGCAGACACGAGCCTCCCGGAGCAACTGCATGGCCACCTCGAATCCATCGGCTCCCTCGGGAAGGAAGGGCATGATGAAGAACGCACCTCCCGGCTTGTAGCCGGTCAGAGAGGGCGCCCGATCCACCAGTTCCACGATCCGGTCCCGGCGCCTGCGGTATTGCCGGACCATCTCGTCGACGCAACTCTGGTCCCCTTCCAGAGCCGCCACGACGGCCCACTGGGAAGCTGTGTTCTCGGTGGTGCTGATGAACATGTGATAGCGCTGAAGGGCCACGATGTTCCGGGCGCTGGAGATGGCCCAGCCCAGACGCAGACCGGCCATGGAGTAGGTCTTGGACACGCTGCTGGCCACGATCACGTGATCCAGCGACGGGGAGCAGGTCAAGGCGCTGGCGTATTCCACGTCGTCGAGGATGAGGCGCTCGTAGACCTCGTCGCTGATCAGGGCCAGGCCCTGTTCAGCCGCGGCCTCGCTGATGGCGCGGATCGTCTCCGCGGGATAGATGGCTCCGGTCGGGTTTCCCGGAGAATTGATCATGATGGCGCAGGTGCGTTCGTTGATGGCGTCGATCACCGCCTGCGGGTCCAACTGGTACCCTTCCCCGGCCGTCGTGACCAAGGGCCGAGGGATGGCTCCGGCCATGCGAATGATGTGGACCAGGATGAAGACCGGCTCCACCACGATCACCTCCATGCCCGGTTTGACAGCGGCGGTGAGAGCCATGAACATGGCTTGGCAACAGCCGGTGGTGATCAGGACGTTGTCGGGACCGAGTTCGATACCGTATCGGAGGTTGTACCAGTCGGCGACGGCCTCCCGGAGCCGGGGCAGGCCGGCATCCAGCTCATACCGCGTCTTGCCCTCCCGGAGCGCTTGCACGTGTGCCTCGACGATATGGGAGGGAGTCGGAAAATCGGGCTGGCCGATGGAGAGATGGACCACGTCTTCCATGGCGGCGGCGGTGTTGAAATACTTGCGTATGGGAGAAAATGGAAGCTCGGCCAGATTCGGATTCCAGTCGATGCCTGCGGTCATGAACCCTCGGCGCCTGCTCCCCGTCCAAATATTTCATGTCCCGTTGCCGGAACGATAGATTGCGCAAATGCTCTACCAACCCATTTACGGTGTCAAGAAACTCCGGGAACGTGTCGAAGCCGTACCTGAGAGGAGGAGTCCGGAGGAACCATGATCGAACGGCATAGCCGGGAACGGGGGTTCGCGAGCGACAACAACTCGGGCATCTGCCCCGAAGCTTGGGAGGCGTTGGATCGAGCCAACGGGGGACATGCCCCTGCCTACGGTTACGATTCCCATACCCAGGAGGCGCGAGCCGCCTTTCAGGACATTTTCGACACCGATTGCCAAGTCTATTTCGTGTTTACCGGCTCCGCCGCCAACTCGCTGGCGGTTGCCCATCTCTGCCGCAGCTACGAATTGGCCATCTGTCACAAAACGGCTCATCTGGACCTGGGGGAATGCGGTGGCCCGGAGTTCTTCAGCGGCGGTTCCAAAGTGCTGCCCATAAGGGGAGAAAACGGACAACTGGAGGCCACCGGCATCCGGACCACAGTTGAGGTTCGGGCCCGGGACGTGCAATACCCCGCCCCCCGAGTCGTCAGTCTGACCCAGTCTACGGAGTTGGGGACTGTCTATAGCCTGGAACGGCTCCGGGAGATCTCCGATTTGTGCCGCGAGCTGGGGCTCCGGGTCCACATGGACGGAGCCCGCTTTGCAAACGCCCTGATGCACCTGGATTGCGAACCGGCTGACGCCACTTGGCGCGCGGGAGTGGACGTCCTCTCCTTCGGGAGCACAAAGAACGGACTTCCCTTGGGGGAGGCCGTCGTCTTCTTCGACCGGGAGCTGGCCGCCGGCTTTGAATACCGTTGCAAGCAATCGGGCCAAGTCGCTTCCAAGATGCGTTTCCTGTCGGCGCCCTGGACCGCCCTGCTCCAAAGTGGCGCCTGGCTCCGCAATGCCCGGCACGCCAATGCCTGTGCCGCCCGCCTGGAGGGGGGGCTGAAGCGGCTCGGAATCTCAACCGCCTACCCGCGGGAAGCCAACGGCGTCTTTGTGAAAATCGGCACGGGACTGGCGGGAGCTCTGCGAGAGCGCGGCTGGACGGTGGGCATCATGCCGGGCGGTGCCGCCCGCTTCATGTGCGGCTGGGACACCCGGGACGAGGACGTCGACGCCCTGATCCAGGATTTTGGGGATTTGGGAGCCTGCGCGGCGCTTCCTTGAACCGATGATCATCGACACCGTCGTCACGCACCCCGATTGGGCGGCCGCCTGGGGCAATTGGGGGAAGGTGGGCGTCCGCAGGATCGCAGATGCGTGCGCCGCCGGAGGCATCCGAAGAATCTACTGGCGAGCCAATTGCGGCTCCCGGGTTTTTTACCCCAGCCGTCTTGAAGACACCTTCCGGGGGGAGGACCGCGAAGCCTGCGAGGTCCCTGAATACTGGAAGGTCACGCTGGCCGAAACCGACTACTCGACCTGGAACCTGCTGGAGGAGGCCGTCGAGTGCACCCGCGCAGCCGGCCTCGATCCCTGGGTCTGGTACAGCCCCTACGAAGAATCCCACGGCCAGGTCTCGTTGACCCGTTTCGCCCGGGAGCATCCCCAGTACCATGCGGTGGCCCGGGACGGACACCGGAGGTCCTCCCGGCTCGGCTTCGCCTATCCGCAAGTGCGCCGCCACAAGCAGGCGGTGGTCGAGGAACTCATGTCCCATGGTTTCCGGGGCGTCCTGCTGGACTTCGTCCGCCAGTTGCCCCGAATCGACGAGGATCTGCCTCCCCAGTTGGACCGGCACGGCGTCTGCCGCTACGGCTATGAGGGGCCCGCCCTGGAAAGTTACCGGCGGACCCACGGAGTCGACCCCAGGGAGCAGCCCAACCACAGCGATGCCTGGATTCGCCACCGGGCCGCATACGTCACCCGGTTCATGGCTGATCTCAACCGGCAGCGGAGAACCGACGATGGCGAATATCCGGTGAGCGTATTGGTGTCGCCGGAGAGCCCGCTGAGTCAGGTTCTGCCTGACTGGCCCAGCTACGTCCGTGACGGACTCCTGGAGGAGACGAGCCTCTGGCGGATCCGGACCGACGCCTTGAAGGGCGCGCTGGTGGACTGGACCTCATGGCTTGCCGGGGGTCTTTGCCGGGAGGCGCACATTATGCTGCCCGAATGGAATCTGGCCCGGCTCGACCCGGAGGAAGTGAAACGCCAGATTCGCCAGGCCAGGCACTCCGCCGGCGGCGGAGCCATCCTGGCCGGAATCTACTGCTACAACATGGACCAGCTCGGGCTCGGGAAGGGCTCGGCGCAATTGGAAGCGGGGGTTCGGGCGGCTCGTGAAGCGGGAGCCGGGGCCGTCGTCCTCTGGGAGTCCACTTCCATCGAGAGCTGGTCGGGATGGGACAAGTACCTCCCCTCTGGACTGTGGGCCACCGTGGCGAAGCTGGCTGCTGCGGAACCTTGATCCTCCGACACCGGTTCCGCTACCATGGCGGCAGTCGACCGCAGGGGCCGGCGTCCATAATCGTCTTTTTCCCGTTTCCGAGCGCCCTCGGACCGGGAGCCATGCACCGGAAAAAGGAGTCGTCATGAGCAAGTCATCCATCAGCCGCCGTCGATTTCTGTCTCGCTCCACTGGAGTGGGGGCAGGATTGGCCGTCGCCGGGTTCCCGGGAATCGCCAGCGCCCGCAACGTGAACAATCGGATCAACGTGGGCATCGTGGGTCCGGGCGGCCGCGGCACAAGCCTCCTCAAGAACTTTTTTGCCGACAACCATCGCTTCAACGCTCACCTGACGGCGATCGCCGATCTCTGGAGCTACCGTCGAGACAAAGCGTCCAAGTTCGTCGCGGAAAACCAGGGACAGGCTCCCAAGGTGTACCGCCACCACGAAGAGATCCTGGCCGACGCCGATCTGGATGCCGTCATCATCGCGACTCCCGACCACGCCCACGCCCAGGTTCTGACGGCGGCCGCCGAAGCCGGCAAGGACGCCTACTGCGAGAAGCCCATGTCCAACGTCCTGGAGGAGGCCAACGACGCCCTCGACGCCGTCAAGAAGGCCGGAACCATCGTTCAGATCGGAACCCAGAGGCGCTCCTGGCCCAAGTACCGGCAGGCTGCCAAGATGATCGCCGACGGCATCATCGGCGACGTGGTCAAGGTGGACATCCTTTGGAACGCCTACAGTCCCTACCGTTGGGCCGGGCGAGCCGAAGAGCGCGCCATGGTGAAGGAGAGCGACGTGGACTGGGGCAGCTGGCTCATGGGGAAACCCCACCGCCCCTTCGATCCCAGGATCTTCCGCTGCTTCCGCCTCTGGAAGGACTTCTCCAGCGGCATCATCGACCAGTGGATGACTCACGGAATCGACTTGGCCCACATGTTGGCGGGGGTGACGACGCCGCTGAGCGCCGTGGCCCACGGCGGCATCTACAAGTACAAGGACTGGAGAGAGAATCCCGACACTTTGGAAGTCGCTCTGGAGTACAAGAAGGGCGGCAAGAAACTCTTGGCCGTTTATTCCACGAATCTCATCAATGGCTACGGCAAGCAGACTCAGGTCCACGGCACCCTGGGTAGTTTCTCACCTGCCGGCGGGATGGACTGGAAACAGGGCAAGGAGGAGCCCAATGCCGATCCTTCCCACGGTTGGCGATTCACGGGCAAGGGTGTCAAGGCCGACGGGAAGGTCGGCGATATGGTCGAGGTGCCCGATGCTCCCGGCGAAGTCAGCCACATGGCCAATTGGCTCGACGCGGTCCGGCAGCAGGATCAAAAGAGGCTCTACTGCACGGTCGACGCGGGCTACGCCCACTCCATCGCCTGCATCATGTCCAACGATGCCTACTGGGCCGGTCGGCGCATGACCTTCGATCCGGCGAAGCGGACGATCCAGGCGGGCTAGCGGGAGCAGGAGCGGCGGTTCTCCGACCGCCGAATAGGAGCGGCGGTTCTCCGACCGCCGAACTGCGGTCAGAGCAGGGGGAGTGGGCGACTGGAAGTCGCCCCTCCTGACAAGAAGCACGGGGGCGCCCACGAGGGGCGCCCCTCCAATCCTTCAAAGTAGATTAAACGAGCCGGCGGAAACCCGTGTGCTTGACGGGACCTCCGATCCGTGGCTCGACATCTCCTTTCTGAATCGCCTCACTCAACTCCTGGAACACCGGCTCGCAGGCCTCCAGGAATTGCTCCACGTGCGTCTCCTGGTGGGCGAACGTGGGATAGAAACCACCCGCCACCAGGAAACCCCGGTCCAGCATTCGAACGGTCCAAAGGGTCTGGAGAGCGGCCGCCTCGGGATGATCGAAATGGTAGAAGGTCAGCGCCGGATGACCGGTGGCGCCGACGGGGACGCCGCAGCGGTCTCCCAACTCCTTCAGTCCCTGCCGCGCCGCTTCCCCGATCCGGGCCACGTGTGAGCGGACGTCTTCCCTCTGAAATTTGCGAATGGTGGCCAGGGCGGCCGTGGGCCCTACCGCCTCCGTCCAGAGCGCACTGGAGATGAAGCTGTTCTGGGCCGCCTGCATGATCTCCCGCCGGCCCACTACCGCCGAAATGGGATGCCCGTTCCCAGTGGTCTTGGCAAATACCGCCATATCCGGCTCCAGCCCATACTTGAGGTGGGCGCCTCCCAGCCAGAGCCTCCAGCCGATGGTGATCTCATCCATGATCAGGCAGGCACCGCAACGGGTGGCGATTTCGCGGATCTCCTCCAGAAACCCGGGCTCGGGATCAAAGTTTCGAGTCGGCTCCATGACGATGGCAGCCAGCTTCGATCCATGCCGATCCACGATGGCGCGGAGTTCTTCGATCCGGTTGTATGTGAAGGGCATGGCCGTGCCGGCCAGTCCACTGGGCACGCCTGCCGGTTCCAGCCCCGGCATCAGGTGTCCCCCTCCCAACCGATCCACCGTCTCTTCGGTGGGGTCGACGGGAAGATTGGCAGCCAGATACCAGTCGTGCCAGCCATGGTAGCCACAGTAGGCCACCTTGTCCCGCCCCGTATAGGCCCGGGCGATCCGCACTGCGATGGTCATGGTCTCTCCGCCCAGACGCCCGAACCGGACCATTTGAGCCCAAGGGTGGAGTTCCAGCATCAGTTCGGCCAATTCCACTTCGTCGGGGGGATTCAAGGACGACATGCAGCCGTTCCGGACCCGCCGAATGACCGCCTCGGTCACGTCAGGATCGGCATATCCCAGGAGGGTGGCGCCGATTCCGGCCATGGACATGTCAATGTAGTGGTTTCCGTCCACGTCCACGGTTTCGCAGCCCCGGGCCTGGGCGAAGTAGGCCGGCCACTGCCCCGGAGCGGTCATCTCCTGACGCTTGCCGTAAAGCTGCGTCGCGCCGGGGATGAGTTCCCGGGCCCGGTCGTACATCTTCTGACCCAAGATTCTTTTGTTTTCTTTTTTGTTCACTATTTGCAATTTAATATCTCCTAATCGACATGAATGCCATCCAAGAACTTCGCAGGACATTCCATCCCGGATTTTGAGCGAAACATATCCAACCGCAGGTGTCCGGTCAACATTCGCGATTGCCTGCACCTGGTGAGTCCGGGAGCTGCTCGCGTGGCTCGCACCGGCGACCTCGATCCCATATGATGGTGCGCCCTGAGAAGGACTCTCCTCCTCCGACTACGGGAGCGCAATGAACTATGGTGTACGACCCCGGAAAGATCTATCGTGCGGCCCTCATCGGTTGCGGCTCCATGGGCAGCTACTGCATGGACGAGCTCCAGAACGCGACGGGCCGGATCCTGCTCCCCTTCGGACATGCGGAGATCCTGAAGACCCATCCCAGAACCCGGCTGGTGGCGGGCGCGGACCCGGACCGGGGACGCCTGGAGGATTTCGGAAAACGATGGAAGGTCAACGCCCTCTATTCGGACCACCGGGAGATGCTCGAAGCCGAGCGACCCGAGATCGTCGCCATCGCCAGCCCTCCGGATTTCCACGCTCCTCAGGTCATCGACTGCGCCCACGGCGGAGTCAAGGGGATCTTCTGCGAAAAACCGTTTACCACGAACTTGGCGCTGGCCGACCGGATGATCGCGTCCTGCCGCGAGAGCGGCACCAGCTTGGCCGTCAACCACACTCGCAGAGGGGACCCCTTGATCCTCCGTTCACGCCGCCTCCTGGATGAGGGGGGCATCGGAGAGGTCCTCAGCATCGTCGCCACCTGGCCCGGACGCCTCTTCCTGTCGGGAACCCACTGGTTCGATCTGGTGAACTACCTGGCAGGAGACACGCCGCCGGCGTGGGTCGTGGGCCACTCGGAAGATCCCGAAATATCGATGGTGGCCATTCCCACGCAGCGGGGACGGGATCTGGGCGGCACCCTCTACGCCGTGTATCCGAACGGGATCCGGACCTTCTTCAACGGGCGGGACAGTCACGCCGGCTACCGGGTGGAGGTGAACGGCACCGAGGGCGTGCTCAACATCGAGCCCAACGGAGTCCGCCTCTGGAAGATCAATTCGGGCAGCGTGTTCCGAGAGCTATTGGAGCACCCGTTTCCCCAGATGATGCACCATACTGCGCCCATGGTCTACCTGCTGGAAGACCTGCTGGAGGCGATGGAAACAGGCCGCGCTCCCCTCTCCAACGGCATCACGGCCCGGAACGCCCTGGAACTGATCCTGGCGACCCATGATTCCTCCCGGAGAGGCAACGTGAAGATCCAACTGCCGTTGCAGGATCGAGAGACGCGACCTCCGTTTCACTGGAAAAATCCCGACGGCTCCACGTTCTACAGCCCGACAGCAGGAGACGGTTCTCCTCCCTCCGATGATTCTTAACCGCCGCCTCCTGCTCGCCAAGCTGGTCTTTCTGCTGGGGTGGACCTCGTCGTGCGCCCCGGCCACCGACACCGGATTTGATCACGCCGGCGACACCGACCGGGCCGAGAGCCTCCGTTTCGCGTGGCAGGGAGACCTGACGCCCATGTGGCACCCGTCCGGATACGAGACCTTCAGCCAAGCCGTAATCTTCTTCCTCCTCTTCAACAAACTGGTCCGGCTCGGTCCGGACCTGACCACCATACTTCCCGACCTTGCCGAGAGCTGGGAGGTCTCCCCCGACGCCCGCATCTTCACGTTCCGTTTGCGGCGGGAGGTCCGCTGGCACGATGGCGAACCCTTCACCGCCCGGGACGTCGTGTTCAGCTTCAGCCGCCAGCTCCTCGAGCCCTACCGGTACGTCAAATTCGCCGGCGGGATCGTCGGAGCACGAGCCTACGAGGAGGGAAGGTCCGGTCGGCTGGAGGGCCTGGAGGCTCTCGACGACTTCACGGTTCGGATCACGCTTCGGGGACCCGACGTCACGTTCCTGCAGAAACTCGCCGAGCCATCCATGGTGGTCATGCCGTCTCACCTCCTGGCGGGAGTGGAGCCCGACGCCGTGCAGTCGGCGGCCTTCACCATCACTCGTCCGGTGGGAACCGGTCCCTTTCGCTTCGTGAAATACTTGACCGATCTCTACGTGGAGTTGGAGTCGAACCCGGACTACTTCCGGGGCGCCCCCTCGATACGCAAGGTCTACATGAAGCGTCTCCGGCCCGAGGTGACGGTGGCGCAATTGGAGAGTGGCGAACTGGACCTGGGAATGCGGCTTCAACTGCTGGACTACGATCGGCTGGCGGCCTTGTCCCATCTGGAGACGACGACTCGTCCCGGCATCGGCATGATCTCGGTGGGGTTCCCCTTGGACCGCCCCGTGGTTCAGGACCGCCGCCTGCGCCAGGCCATCTACTGCGCCATCGACCGGAAGACCGTTGCCCGAACCCTCTTCCGGGGCCGTGCCAGGGCCATGGAGGGGATCCCGCTCGGCATGGAGCCGGACGCGAGACTCGATCCCTACGAGCACGACCTGGAACGGGCCAGGAGGCTGTTGAAGGAGTCGGGCTTCGATACGGCGACTCCGCTGCGCCTCATCTACGACCAGACCTATCCCCGCGCGGCCCAGATCTACCCCATCATCGGCCAACAGTTGAGAGCCTTGGGACTGAGGGTGCAGTTGGAGGCCATGGAGTCGACGGCGTACATCGCCCGCCGCTACGAGCAACGGGACACCTACGAAATGTCGGGGAGCCATGGCGGAGCTTACGGTCTCGGGCCTCACGTGACTTCCACCTACTTCAACTGCCGGCGGGCCGACTGGCAGTATGGCTATACCAATTGCGACCTGGATCGCCACTTTGCGGAAGCGACGGCCACCGTAGACCCGGAACGGCGGCGGGACCTCTACTTTCAAGCCGCCCGCCTGCTGAACCGGGACCTGCCCCTACTGTCCCTCTGGGCGCCCGACGAGGTCCATGCGCGTCATCGGCGGCTGGGGGGCGGTTTTGCTCTCCACCGGGACGCGCGCCGGACGTTCGGCAACATCGAGACCTGGACGTTGAATCCCTAGCCGAGAAGGCCAGTCATGGGCCGTTACCTGCTCCGCCGCCTGCTCATCGCGATCCCGGTGCTGTTGGGCATCACTTTCGTTGCTTTCACGGCCTTGGCGCTCGCTCCGGGAGACCCGATTCTGGCCCGGATCGATCCCAGCATTCTGGCCCAGCAGTCGCCGGAGTGGATCGAGGAGCGCCGCCGCGAGCTGGGCCTGGATCAACCCATTCCCGTCCAATATGTGAAGTGGCTGTCCGGTCTGGTCCAGGGGGATCTGGGCTACTCGGTGGCGACACGCCGGTCGGTGGGAGACGAACTGCGGACACGCCTGCCGGTCAGTCTGAAACTCATGGGCGCAGCCCTTTTGTTCGGAATCGTCATCGGAATCCCATTCGGCGCGCTGGCCGCGCTCAAGCAACACTCGCGGCTGGACTATGCCCTCAGTTCCCTTACCATGCTCCTGATCTCGACCCCGACCTTTTTCCTCGGACTGCTGGCCATCTATCTGTTCGGAGTCCATCTGAGGCTGCTGCCGACGGGTGGCATGGCGACCCTGGGCACCGTCCCCAACCTGGCCGATCAGATCCGGCACCTGCTGCTGCCGGCGACGGTCCTGGGATTGCGGAACGCGGCCCTGCTGATGCGGCACACGCGGAGCAGCCTGTTGGAGGTCCTCCGTGAAGATCACGTGACGACGGCCCGCGGCAAGGGATTGTCCCAGCGGGTCGTGTTCCTGCGTCATGTCCTGAGGAACGCCCTCATCCCCATCATCAGCGTCCTGGGCTTCCTGCTGCCGGAGCTGGTGGTGGGAGCGGTGATTACGGAACAGGTCTTCGCCTGGCCGGGAATGGGATTCATGGCCGTTCGAGCGGCGGCGGACCGCGACCCCTCCATGCTCATGGGGGTGGTCCTGGTGGTGGGAATCGGAGTCCTCCTGAGCTCCCTGCTGGCGGACATCGGCTACGCCATCGCCGACCCCAGGGTCCGTTTCACCCGGAAGCAGAGAACATGGATCTGAGTCGAGACGAACAGAGGCCTGCCAGACGCCGCCGGGGCCCCGGACCCTGGGCTCGATTTCTCCGGCACCGGCTCGCCTGCGGCGGCGCGGTCTTCCTGGGAATCATCATCCTGGCCGCCCTCCTGGCTCCCTGGGTGGGCCGGCACGACCCCTTCCACACGGAACTGGAACATCTCAACCAAGCGCCCGATGCCGTCCATTGGCTGGGGACGGATCTGATCGGACGGGACGTCTGGAGCCGGGTGATCCATGGCAGCCGCACCTCTCTGACCGTGGGAATCCTGGCAGTCGTCCTCTCCACGCTGATCGGCTCGCTTCTGGGTGCGCTGGCGGGGTATTCCGGTGGCGCCGTCGATCAGGCCGTCATGAGGGCCACCGAAGTCATGATGAGCATCCCGGTCCTGCTCATGGTCATGCTCTTCGTCTCGCTGCTGGGTCCCAGCCTCGCCTCGGTCACCCTGGTCATCGGGCTGCTGGGCTGGTCCAGCACCTGCAGGGTCGTCCGGGGAGAGGTCCTGGTGCTTCGGGAGAAGGATTTCATCGTGGCGGCCCGGTCCCTGGGAAACGGCCACGCCCGTGTCATCCTGCGGCACATCCTGCCCAACACCGTGGGTCCTCTGAGCGTGATCGCCACTTTCGGATTCGCGAACGCCATCCTGCTGGAAGCCGCTCTCAGCTTTCTGGGACTGGGAGTCCCCCCTCCCACCCCGAGTTGGGGAGGAATGCTCAACGAGGCCCAGTCTCCCACCGTGCTGGCCGGGATGCCCTGGCTCTGGATGGCGCCCGGGGCCGCCATCGCCGTGACGGTGCTGGCCGTCAATTTCATCGGGGACGGCCTGAGAGACTCGGCGGACGTTCGATCCCTCTGACTCGAATCTCCCGGGTCAGGCCTCCACAATCCCCAGTTCCCTGGCCTTCCGTCGGATGTGGCTCATTCGATCCTGAACCGGGACCAGTCGATTCCCGTCCGGCGTGGCGCGGGCCAAGTGGAAGAATTCGTACAGATCGAAACCGGCGAAGCGGCGGTCTCGCCAGATCCGCTCCATATCTTCTACATATTCCTGGATCGGGATGGCCCGGGCCACGTACCGGTTCAGGTAGACCGGAAGCTCCAGATCTTCCGTGATCTCCAGTACTTCTTCCACCACCGGATCGGCCAGGACGTTGATCAGTTTGCTCCTCCGGGCCGGAGACCCATCCATCGGATCCTCGGCGGCCTCGTACCAACTGGATCTCAGGGTCACGGCGTCGGCCAGCCCCTCTTCCAACCATTGCCGCCAGGCGAAATGGATATTGGCCGGGAAACCCATAAGCTGACCGAAGACGGGATCGGGACGGAACGCCTCGGTGTGGACCTGCACCTGGAAGAGCTTCCCGGCTCTCCGGGTCATGGCGCTGGCTTCGCGGACGAATCGGGTGTAGGCCTCGCCCCGCAGAGCGCCCAGCAGGTCCGGATCGAAGTCTGCCCCCCGGATGTCGACTCCGTGCCGTTCCCGGTAGGCCTCCACCACGGGAGGGTTGAAACCGTATTCATAGGGTTCGTCGGTGAGGGTCCCGTGAGCCGAGACTCGGAGCACGACACCGTCGACTCCCTTCTCCAACATGCGGTTGACCCGCCACCTCCAGAGACGCTGCACCTCCGGATAGCACTCGCAAGGCGCGGCCGGCAGATAGTCGTTCTTGCCCCGGGCAAATGCGATGAAACCGCCTCCGGCTCCCCGGCCCAGCTCGGCCCGATGCTCGTGCCAGGAGCTGGCCTGCGAGTCTTTCGGCGTCGTCGGGCGTCCGGCCGGAGGCCCCCCTACCCCGTCCAGATGGAGCAGGCGGGTCCCGTAACCCGAATCGAATTCCAGGCCGTACGTGCGGAAGTCGCGGGGCCGAATCCAGGTGGCATCCCGGGTGGCCACGACAATGGGCAAGGCTTCCGGACCCGGACCGAAAACCTCGACCATGCCGACAGCCGTGTTCTCGAAATCAGTGGGTCCTTCTCTGAAATTGGTGGCCACCACCAGATAGCGATCTCGGAGATCGAGACCGGTGAGGGTGAGAGACCGGATGGAATCTCCTTTTCTGGTAATCACTTGACCGTAAGAGTCTCGAATTTCCTGGAGAGATGTCTCCACCGTTTCTTCGAGCCGGAAATCCACCTGCCGGCGCCGGTATCGATAGTTGTCGGGACTGCTCCAGATCTCCAGATACCGGGCCCGGATTCGCGTAGGAGAGTCATCCCGCTTGACCAGACGGATCCGCCGAATGGGGATGGCCTGCAGGTTCGAGGGGCCCTCCAGGGGACGGCGTTGAATCCGAGTGTGGGGGAACCGCTCCATGAAGGGATTGAAGCACTGGAGGCTGCCCCCGATCCGCCGCATCGGACTGGCGGGGTCCGATTCCGGTGAACCCTCGGGAAAGGTGGCCGACATCCCGGTGTGGTAGGGCTTCAGGACCCCGAAAATTTCCAGTCCACGCCGGTGAGCCGCCCCCACGGCGGCCTCCAGAGGTTCGCCGATGGCCGCCAGAGTGTGGCGGCCGTACTTCGCCCAGGGGGTTCGAAGCATGTTGGTCCCCGCGCCGTACCGGTCCTGCTCCAGGTCTCCCAGGTACTGCCAATACACCCGGGTGACCCCCATGCGGCGAGCTTCCCGCATCATCAGGTCCAGGGTGCGAGGGGTGTAGAGACCCCTGCCCCCGTCACCGAAAAAATCCACCGTCATGGAGAGCTTGAAGGGCGGCTCTCGGTCGACGCGAACCGGCGGCATGGGGTCCCCGCCGTCAGGAGATGTGGGCCCCCTGGGTCTCGACGTAGACGGCGTAAAGGGATTGGCTGGCGGTCATGAAAAGGCGGTTCCGCTTCCGGCCTCCGAAGCAGACGTTGCCGCAGATCTCGGGGAGGCGGATCTGCCCGATGCGTTCCCCGTCCGGCGCGAATATGTGGACTCCGTCGTAGCCGTCTCCGACCCAGCCGGCGCTGGCCCAGATGTTGCCGTCCACGTCCGCCCGGATTCCGTCGGCGAAGCCCGCCTTTCCGTTCAACTCCATGGAGGTGAACTCGCGGCCGCCGGAGAGGCGCTTCCCGTCGACGATGTCCCAGACCTTGATGTTCTTGGGGGCCTCCGGGTAGTGGGAGGCGCCTGTGTCGGCCACGTAGAGCTTCTTGTAGTCGGGAGAGAAGCAGAGCCCGTTGGGCTTGAAGATCTCGTCGGTCACCTTGTCCATCCGGCCGCTCGCGGCGTCGATCCGGTAGACGGCTTCCTTGATGTGGAGCGTCCCCTTGTGCCCCTCGTAGTTCATGAGGCTGCCGTATCCCGGATCGGTGAACCAGATGGCTCCGTCGTCCGGATGCACCACCGCGTCGTTGGGAGCGTTGAGCGGTTTCCCTTCCCACTCGCCGGCCAGCACCGTGGCCGTGCCGTCCGGTTCGTAGCGGACCACCCGCCGGGTGCCGTGCTCGCAGGAGATCTGGCGTCCCTCGTAGTCGAACGTGTTCCCGTTGCTGTTCCCCGAGGGGGACCGGAAGACGCTCACATGTCCGTCCTCGTCCAGCCAGCGCAACTGGCGGTTGTTGGGAATGTCGCTCCAGACCAGGTAGCGACCCACTCCGCTCCAGGCCGGCCCCTCCGCCCAGAGGGTTCCGGTGTACAGGCGCTGGATGGGTGTGTTGCCCAACTTGTAGCGGGCGAAGCGTTGGTCCAGCACCACGATGTCGGGGTCCGGATAGCGCACCGGTTGCGCCGAGCGACCGTATTCCCGGCCCAGGACGGGAACCGACGCGGCCGCCGCCGCCAGGAAGGTCCGGCGCCCCCAGCGGTCCCAGCGGTAGGAAGAAGTTCTCGAGGTATGGATGTCTTTCGTTTTCATCTGTGGGCCGGCGCCAATCTTCATAGGGAACCTCCGTCCCCAGGATGGCACATCCGGCCGCCGGGATGAAGTAGACGGGCTCGCACAGACGTTCCCGGCTGAACGGAAACCCACTGAAGAACACACGGCTTCAGAAGTTGCTGGTATTTGAACTATTCAAGTTCAAGTCAGATGCTAGAAGACGACCCTGCCAAGAGCGAGCACCAGCGTCACGATGCTGGCAGCCATGACCCAGAGCCAGCGGTAGAGGGTCTTGAACTCGTTGGCCACTTCGGCCTTGATCTCGATGATGTCCCGTTTGGTCGCCAAGTGGTGGCTTACTGGAATGGCTTCGGCGGCAGCCTTGGCCTGGGCTTTCGGTGCGCCGGCGGCGACGAAGGCCTCGTAGACTTCGCTGCTCATGACTCCCATCATTCCGCCTCCGAAGTTGCCTCAACTGTTCCGCAATTTAGCATGTTCCTCCCTCCAGCGCGCTGCTTTCACTGCGGACCGACCGCTATGACAACGCGTCGGAAGGTGCTCTACGCGGCACCAATCTACGAGGAAACGCTGGAGACGATTCCGGGACGCAGTCGGATCATATGCCGGGACGGGACCCAGTTCCTTCTCTATTCCGTCGTTTTCGTCGATCCCCGTCGCCGTGTCGCCTCCATGATCGGGAGATTCGCCTTGGTGGGAATGAAAACAACTCTATTTTTAGTAACGTCCAAGCAGGTGAAATACGCGACCTAAAATAAACTGAGCCGGTCCTGCCAAGCTCTGGTCGATCGCTCCGGAGCCGGTCGTTTTCCCACGCCCGGCCCAATCGGGTTAGAATCGGCGGATGGGGAAAAAGTCGGACCCAAAAGTGGCGGGAGATTCCCGGCCGTCCCGGTCATTGGATTTCCTACGGGCCATTCTCGAGGACGACTTGAAAACCGGGCGCTTTCAGGGACGCGTGCAGACCCGATTCCCTCCCGAGCCCAACGGCTATCTCCATATTGGGCACGCCAAGGCCATCTGCCTCGACTTCGGATTGGCCGAAGAGTACGGCGGCCTCTGCAATATGCGCTTCGATGACACCAATCCCACCAAGGAGGAGCGGGAGTACATGGTGAGCATCCTCGAGGACGTGCGCTGGCTCGGCTTCGACTGGGGGGAGCGGCTCTACCACGCCTCCGACTATTTCGAACAGCTCTACGAATTCGCCTGTCAGCTCATTCGGGATGGCAAGGCTTATGTGGACAGTCTCAGCGCCACCCAGATCCGGGAATACCGGGGCACTCTCACCGAACCGGGCCGCAACAGTCCCTACCGGGACCGGCCCGTGGAAGAAAACCTGGACCTCTTCGAGCGAATGAGGAACGGTGAATTTCCCAACGGCGCCCACGTACTACGGGCCCGCATCAACATGGCCTCGGGCAACCTGAATCTTCGAGACCCGGTCATGTACCGGATCCTCCACGCCCCCCACCCGCGCACGGGAGGCAAGTGGTGCATCTACCCCACGTACGACTTCGCCCACGGCCAGTCCGACTCCATCGAGAGGGTCACTCATTCCATCTGCACCCTGGAGTTCGAAGATCATCGTCCCCTTTACGACTGGTTCCTGGAGAATCTGGGGATCTACCGCTCCCAGCAGATCGAGTTCGCTCGTCTCAACATCACCAAGACCATCTTGAGCAAACGCAAACTCTCCCGTTTGGTGAAGGAGGGTCATGTTGACGGCTGGAACGATCCCCGCATGCCGACGCTTTCGGGGATGCGCCGGCGAGGCTACACGGCGGAAGCGATTCGCGACTTCTGCGCTAAGGTTGGCGTATCCAAGAAAGACAGCATCGTGGAGGCGCAGATGCTGGAGCACAGCCTCCGTCAGCACTTGAACCAGACCTCTCCCCGCGTCATGGGCGTGCTCCGTCCGCTCCGGGTGGTCATCGAAAACTATCCCCCGGACCAGGTGGAGGAAC
Source organism: Acidobacteriota bacterium (assembly GCA_965231825.1). Lineage (GTDB taxonomy): Bacteria > Acidobacteriota > UBA6911 > RPQK01 > JAJDTT01 > JAJDTT01. Next base: position 4,262,578 of record OZ246889.1, read on the forward strand.
TGACGGCCATCAACAATCCCGAATCTCCCGAGGCGGGCACCCGCAAGATCCCCTTCTCCCAGGTTCTCTACTTGGAGCGGGAGGACTTCATGGAGAACCCGCCCCGCAGGTTCTTTCGGCTGGCGCCCGGACGCGAGGTCCGCCTGCGCTACGCCTACTTCATCACCTGTGTGGGAGTCGTCAAGGACGACGAGGGACGAGTCGTGGAGTTGCGCTGCACCTACGACCCGGCCACGCGGGGAGGAGACGCACCCGACGGGCGCCGGGTCAAGGCCACCCTGCACTGGGTCTCCGCCGCCCACGCCCTGAGCGCTCAGGTCCGCCTCTACGACAGCTTGTTCATCAAGGATAATCCGAGTGACGCCAACGACGGATCGGACTTCATCTCGAATCTCAACCCAAACTCTATAAAGGTCCTTGAAGACTGTAAAATTGAGCCCAGTCTCGCGGGTTCCCAGGGCGGCCACCGGGTCCAGTTCGAGCGGCTGGGCTATTTCTGCGTGGATTCGGAGGACACCTCACCCGACCGGCTCGTCTTCAACCGCACCGTGACCCTGCGGGACGCCTGGGCCAAGATCCGGAAATCCCGGAAGAAGGTGACTCGGAAGCGGCGCCGCGGTCGGCGCTAGCAGCCCGGGACTGTGATCAGCAGTAGAGGCAGCGAATGTCTTCGAAGACCGTCGATTCGTCGGCCTCGGTCAGCACGTAGTCGATGACCACCCGCAGAGCCTTGTCCTGATCTCCCAGATCGTACTTGTCGGCCATCTGCTTGAGCCAGTCCACGTGATTCGGATTCAACTGATAAATCGCTTCGACCTTGGGTCCAGCCATCAGGGCGTCCTCCTGAAATAATCCAACAACCAGCTAGAAAAACCGCCGCGGCTGGTGGCGACCGATGGCCGCTACCATTCGCCGTGCTTGTATCTCTTGGCCCAATCGACCCCTTGCCAGCTCATGAGCTTGCGGGGCCGGACGAACAACAGCCATCTGGGTTCGTTCAGAGTCGGAACCAAATAGTCCGGACCCCGATGCCCCAGGTAGCGCAACGACATTCTGCGGGCGATCTCGACCCATCTTCCACCCACGTTGGGCTCCTCCAGGACCTCGGCCTCGCCCCGGACCAGAACCCGTCGATTGTAACGGGTGGAATCATCGATGCACAGAAACACCCGGGGCTCCCGCCGAATGTGCCTGGCCCAAGCGGAACGGGCTCGCGGAATGATGTAGAAGCCTCCGTCCTGGTACTCGAACCAACAGGGCACCACGTAGGGCCATCCCTCCCGGTCCAGACAGCCGAGACGGCAAATGGGGTCTCCGGAAAGGAATTCCTCCAGCTCCTCCGTGGACAGCTTCCCCACCTTCCCCCGCCAGCTCCGACCTTCGTCAGATTTTCGAGCCATCGCCGGATCACCATAGCCCAGTCGGCGGCGCCTCACAAGGGCGTCGTCAGCTGCTCCTGCACGACGGCTTCGCCCGTCCCGCACCGCCTCGAAACCGCCGGCGGCCAAGTTCGCATCCGCTGGACTTTGACGGTATCCTTCTCTTCATCATGGCGCTGACGAGTACTGCGACGCCGGGTTTTTTGGAGGGCTCCACGGTCGAGGTTCTCCGGGACATCACGCCCATCCAGCCCCCGCGTTGTGCCCTTTTCGACTTCGACGGCACCCTCAGCCTGATTCGGGAAGGTTGGCCCCAGATCATGATCCCCATGATGGTGGCCATCCTGAAACAGAGCGGGAGCGGCGAGAGTGGTGAGGAGCTGGAGCGTGTGGTCACCGAATTCGTCACCGAGCTGACGGGCCGGCAGACCATCTACCAGATGATCCGGTTGGCGGAGGAGCTGGAAAAAAGAGGGGGAGCCCCTGCTGATCCTCAGGAATACAAGAGCCGCTATCTCGACCTTCTGATGGAGAAGATCCAGCATCGGCGCCTGCGCCTGGGCACCGGCAAGGCCCTCCCCGCCGACTATCTGGTTCCGGGATCGGTCCAAATGCTGCGCGCGCTCCGGGAGCGGGACGTCCAGCTCTACCTGGCCAGCGGCACCGACGAGCAGTACGTCCGGGATGAAGCAGGCCTACTGGGACTGGACGGATTCTTCGGAAACCATATCTACGGCGCCCGGGAAGACTACGCGAACCACTCCAAACGAATGGTCATCGAACGAATCCTGAGGGAGCACCGGATCGACGGCGCTTCGCTGGTGGGGTTCGGGGACGGTTACGTGGAGATCGAAAACGTGAAATCGTGCGGCGGAATCGCCGTTGCGCTGGCCACCGACGAAGCCCATCCCGGCGGGGCTCCCGACCCCTGGAAACGAACCCGGTTGAGCGCGGCGGGCGCCGACCTGTTGGTTCCCGACTTCCGGGACTGGAGGGTCCTCATCCGCTGCCTGTTCCAGCGAGTGTGAAGATTGCCCTTCCCCCAGTTCGACCGCAGCCGCCTGCGCCTTCTCCCCCTGAGCCGGCGGACCCACGACCTGAAGGCGGCGGACGTGTTGAAGACCCCGGGAGGGGCTCGAGAGCCTTTCGAGCATCCGGCGCTGCCAAAGCTCGCCGGGCGTATTGTGGACGCATCGCGGGCAGGGCGATCCATCATTTTCGCCTGTGGCGCCCATGTCCTGCGGGAGGGCAACGCGCCGCTGCTCATCGATCTCATGGAGCGGGGCGTCCTGGGCCACCTGGCCCTCAACGGCGCCGGAGCCATTCACGATTTCGAACTGGCGCTGGTGGGCAAGACCTGCGAGAGCGTTGCTCGCTACGTCGCCGAAGGACAGTTCGGACTCTGGCGGGAGACCGGGCGCATCAACGAGGCCGCCTCGGCTGCGCTCGGCGACGGGATCGGCCTGGGGGAGGCGGTCGGCCGAATGATCCAGGAGGAGTCCTTTCCCTATCGGCACGAGAGCGTCCTGGCCGCGGCCTACCGGCTCCAGGTCCCGGCCACGGTCCATGTCTCCATCGGCCAGGACATCATCCACCAGCACCCGGGATTCGATGGAGCCGCCACCGGGGCCGGCTCCTATACCGACTTCCTGATCTTCACCGAGTCGGTGACCCGCCTCGAGGGTGGAGTCTTTCTCAACATCGGGTCGGCCGTCATGGGACCCGAGATCTACCTGAAGGCGCTGGCAATGGCTCGCAACGTGGCTCACCGGGAAGGCCGGCGCATCGCCCGCTTCACCACCGCCGTCTTCGACCTGGTTCCTCTGGGGGACACCTCCCGGGAGGCCGGCAAGTCGGACCCCAGATACTACTTCCGGCCATTTAAGACCATCTTGGTGCGTACCGTCGCCGACGGCGGGGAGAGCTTCTACGTGCAAGGGAACCATGCGGCGACGGTTCCTGCCCTTTACGATCTGGTCCTCGACCGGCTCAAGGCCGCCGAGCCTGCCCGACCCGGTCGCGACTCGGAGTCATGAAGAGTTCGAGGCTGGCGGAGTTGACGGACCGGTTCCCCTCGTGCCGGGTCGCGGTCTTGGGGGATTTCTTTCTGGACCAGTATCTGGATGTCGACCCAGACTTGGAGGAGCGAAGTCTGGAGACCGGAAAGAGGGCCCACCAGGTCACCGCCGTACGCTCCAGTCCCGGGGCCGCCGGAACGGTGGTGAACAACCTGGCCTCGCTGGCCTGCGGCCGGGTCCATGCTCTGGGAATCACGGGAGATGACGGCCAGGGATTCGAGTTGAGACAATGCCTGGACCGTATCGGCTGCACGACCCGGGGATTGCGGCGCCGGAAGGGAGACATGACTCCCACCTATATGAAGCCCAGAGACCTGTCCCGGAAGGGGCTCTCCGGCGAACACGAGCGCTATGACCTCCGGAATCGAGCCCCCGCCTCTCCGGATCTTCTCCGGGAGATGTTGGCCGATCTGGAAGGTTTGCTGGATCGCGTCGACGCGGTCATCATCGAGGATCAGGTGGAAGAACCGAATTTGGGCGTCGTGACCGAAGAGGTCCGTGACGGCTTGGCGGATCTGGCCCATCGCCAGCCCCGGGTCGCCTTCTGGGCCGACAGCCGGACCCAGATCCACCGCTTCCGCCGGATGATCCTGAAGCCGAACCAGTTCGAGGCGATCCGGCGTACCAGTCCGGGACCCGGAGAGAAGGTCTCCGTCGAATCCGTCCGAAGGATCCTGCCCCGTTTCCGGGCGAGGGCCGGCGGTCCCATTTGCGTGACCCTGGGTGAGGCGGGAGCCCTGGTGAGCGACCCGGAGATCACACGGGTGCCGGCCATTCAGGTCGAGGGACCGCTGGACGTGACCGGTGCGGGCGACAGCTTCACCGCCGGAGCGGTGTTGGCGCTGTGCAGCGGGGCGAGCCTCCCGGAAGCCGCCCTGGTGGGCAATCTGGCGGCATCGGTCACGATCCGGCAACTATCCGTGACCGGCACGGCGACTCGTCGTCAGTTGGCCCGGCGGCTGGCGCTTTGGAAGGAACAGAACGAATTGTAGGGGCGGCCCTCGTGGCCGTCCCGTCCCGCTTCCGGCCGGGATGCAGCCCCGGCCGGGTTCCGCGGCGATATCGGCCGCAGGCTGCTGTCAGGAGAGCATGACCATGATCTTGAAGACACTGGAATTTTTTGACCCCCTATGGCTGGGACTGGTCTTGGTGATTCTGGCAGGACTGGCCAGTTGCACGCCTCCGCCGGAAAAGCCGGCGCCCGCACCCCGGTTGTTGGTGCTGAAGAACGAACTCTCCCAGGTCACGCTGGACCGCTGGGGCGGCGGCATCATCGACATCCACTTCCTGGACCATCCGGTCAATCCGCTGAGCTGGCGAGCCACGGAGGACATCGAACCGGTGAGGCCGGACGGACCGAACCTGCAGGGGCATTTCATCTGCCTCGATCGCTGGGGCGCCCCATCTCCAGCCGAGGTGAAGATGGGGATGCCCTACCACGGCGAAGCCCCGCGGGTGGTCTGGGAACGGCTCGATTCGCCTGCCGAGAGTGCGACGGACCGCGAGACCCGAATGGAGTGCGCGCTTCCCCTGGCGGGGATGAAGGTCGAGCGGACGGTGCGGCTCCAGGAAAACGAGGCGTCCCTGACGGTGACCGAAGCGGTCACCAACGTCCGGGCGGCGGGACGCGTCTACAACCTGGTGCAACATCCCAGCATCGCTCCTCCCTTCCTGGACGACACCACCATCGTGGACTGCAACGCCTCCCATGGCCTGGTCCAGGAAGAACCGGTGCCCCAGTCGACGGAGGATGCCGACCGCTGGCCCCGGATCTCGATCGGGGGAACGCCGGCGAACCTTCGTTTTTATCGCAGCACCGAGGATGAGACATCGGGACACGACGTTACCGCGTTCATCTTCGATCCCGGAGTCGAGTACGGCTGGGTGACAGCCGCGACGCCTTCGGCCGGACTGCTGGTGGGATATCTCTGGAAGATCTCCGAGTACCCGTGGCTCAACATGTGGCGTTACCGGCACCAGGGAAAAGTGAGCGCGCGCGGGCTCGAGTTCGGGACGACAGGGATCCACCAGCCGTTCCCCACCCTGCTCCAGTTGGGCAAGGTGCTGGACAGAGGAGTCTACGAGTACCTGGATGCCGGGGAAACGGACACCCGGAGCTACATCCTGTTTCTGGCTCGGATCCCCGGCGACTTCCAGGGTGTGGAGTCCGCCGAATACGATGGCGCCGAACTCCGCATCCGGGAACGTCGCGACGGCCAACCAAGGAGCCTGACCGTCGACGTGGGGGCCCTGCCCTGAAGGTCCATGGCCTGATCGACTGACTGGGCAGTAAGGAGAGGGATCGATGAAAAGAATGTTCAGCCACCCCCGGCTCAGCCTGATGATGTTTCTGCAGTACGCCATCTGGGGGGCCTGGGCTCCAGCTCTGGCCGGGTACCTGGAGGCGCAACTGGGGTTCTCGGGATGGGGGTTGGGACTGATCTACGCCGCCTTTCCGTTGGCCAACCTGGTGGCTCCCTTCACCGGAGGACAGGTGGCGGACCGCTGGCTCCCGACCCAGGTGGCGTTGGCCATCTTCCATCTGCTGGGCGCGGGATTTCTGCTCTGGATGGCCTACACCGAGACCCTGAGCGGCATGTTGATCCTGATGCTCCTGTACTGCCTGGTCTTCGCACCCACCCTGGCGCTGACCAATGCGCTGGCCTTTCAGCATCTGGCCGACGGACAGCGGGACTTCGGCCCCATCCGGGTCTGGGGCACGCTGGGATGGATCGGCGCCAACTGGGCCCTGACCGGGATGCGGGTCCTGTTCGACACCGAGTCGGCCGGCTACATCGACACCTTCGTCCTGGCGGCCGCATTTTCCCTGGTCCTGGGCCTCTTTTCCGTGGCGCTCCCCCACACCCCTCCCTCCCGGGAGGCTCCGGACCCCCTCGCCTTCAGGAAATCGTTCGGACTCCTCAAGGACCGGAACTACCTCAGTTTCTTCATCATCGCCTTCGTGGTGGCCACCGAGCTCCAGCTCTACTACATCCTCACCTTCCCTTATCTCCAGACCATCGGTCCCGCGGTGGGCATCACCTCCGAGAATCTGCCTGCCTGGATGACCATCGGACAGATCGCCGAGATCTTCACCATGGCTCTGATCCTCCCCTACGCCCTCTCCCGCTGGGGCGTGCGGGTCTCCATGTTGGTGGGGATCCTGGCCTGGCCCGTTCGCTACGTCATCTTCGCGGCCGCGTGGCCACTGTACGAGAGCGCTCCGGTGCTGGTCTGGGTCGTCGTGGGATCACTGAGCCTTCACGGTTTTTGCTACGTCTTCTTTTTCGTGGTGGCGTTCATCTACACGGACATGGTGGCGCCGGCCGACATCCGAGCTTCGGCGCAGTCGCTGATCAACGTGGCGGTCCTGGGGATCGGACTGTTCATCGGGAGCCTGTTCTCGGGATGGCTCAAGGAAGTGGCTACGGTGGGCGAAACGACTCGATACGATATCGTCTTCGCCGTCCCCGCGGTCATCACGGCCCTGTGCGCCCTCGTCTTCTGGCGAGTCTTCCGCGAGCCGGAAACCGGTCCCGGATCGGGCGCCCGGTCAGGAAAACTCGCTGCCTGAGCAGCGGTTTCCAGCCGCCGGCGAGGGGGGCCAAGGGGGACGGAATCCCCACTCCGCGTAGCGTCTTCCAATTGGGCGAAATGTAGAACGGGCGATTGGAAATCGCCCCTCCAGGCGGCCTAACCGCCGATTCCGGCCAGCGCTACCGTCAGCCAGATCAGACCTCCAACGGCGACCCAGGCCAGGCCGAATCCGACCAGGCCGACCAGGCCGGGACGAGGAATCTCCAGTCCGCCCGCGGAGATCAGTTTTTCGGTCTCGGCCGGCAAGGGGTTCTCCGGAAGAGTACAGGGCTCGTCGATCTTTTCGCCCTGCCGGACCGGGGTGTGGATGAGCCGGAAGAAATGGTCCAGCTTGGCCCGGGCGACGGGCCGGGTCAGAAAGCTGGTGACGAGACCGGCTGCCGCGCCGCAGGAGAGATAGATGAGAATCTGGTAGGGAAGTCGGGTCCGGTAGGCCACTTCGCCTCCCGCCCCCTGGACCACCTGCATGATTCCCGGAACCTGCTCGTAGAGCCATCCCCGAACCAGGCCGGGAATAAAATCGATGTTGAGCTGGAAGAACTGGGAGCTCCCCATGGCGGCAATGATCTCGAACGGATTGTGGGTCTGGGTCAGGTACCAGGCCAGAGCCGTGGCGACGGTAGAGGCCCAGACCGCATGGGGCGTGTAGCCCCGCCAGGTGATGCCGAACCAGAAGGCCAGGCCCATGAAGGTGGGGATGGGCTGGATGTAACGAGTCAGAACCTGAATCACGTTGTCGAACTGCGTCAGCATCAGCAGCGCCATGCAAACGATCCCCAGGCCGCTCAGGCGCCCGACCCACAGATAGTGACGCCCACTGCCGCGAGGATGGATGAAACGTTTGTATATATTCTCGGTGAAGAGTCCGGACCCCACCACCATCTGGGCATCGCAGGTGCTCATCACCGCCGCCAGCAGTGAAGCCATGAGGAGTCCCACGAGCCCGACGGAAATGGTGGGCAGAATGTCGTGGGCGGCCCGCCCGAAGACCTGGTTGGCGAAGGCGGCCAGTGCACCGGGATCCGACTGCACCCGCTGGATCTCGGCGGCCGACAGGTACCCGTTCTCGGGCGTCAGGTAGATGATGATGCAGGCCAGCCCGGTGAAGGTCCAGGCGATGGTGCAGAACCGCTTGATGAAGTTGCCGACGGTGAAGCCGAACCGTCCCTCGAACTCGGTGCGGCCGGCGCCGCAGACGCCCATGATGTGGGGCTGGACCACGATTCCGATGAGACCCGTGAGAGAGAGCATCACCACATAGAAGAGGGTGATGGGCTCCTGCCCCATCAGGCTGCTGACTTGCTCCGTGACCGTAAGGCTCAACAACTCGGAGCCGCTCCGGCCCGGAACGCCCTGCTGCAGCGCCGCGAACCCGTTGGAGGTGCCGGCCACCCGGGCCGCCGCGTTGAACGCGAAGGGCAGGAGCAGGAAGGAGAAAACGATGGTCAGGACGCCCTGGATGAAGTCGGTGATGATGGCGGCGCCCAGGCCTCCGGCCATCCCGTAGAGGACGAAAAGCACCGTCATCCCGGCGACGGCATATTCCATGGGGAAATAGGGCTGACCCGTCGCCGGATCGGTGCCTCCCGCAAGTCCTTCGATCATCTCCCCGCTGCCGTACAGGGCGCCCGCCATGAAGACCACGGACATGAGGATCCCCAGGCACGAATAGAGCGTGGCGGTGGAGGAGTCGTAACGGGCCTGGAAGAAGTCGCTGGTGGTCAAGGCCCGCATGCGTCGAAAGACGGGAGCGATGATCCAGTAGAAGGGTGTGGCCCAGAGCCATAGAAACTGGTACCAGATCCCAGCCAGGCCGTAGCGGAAGGACCCGGCGGCGACGCTGAGGGCCTGCTCGCTGCTGGTTCCGACTCCGAAGGCGAAGAACATCATGAAGACCTTGCCGAAGCGGCGCCCCCCCATGAAGAAGTCGGTGAGATCCCGTACCTTCCGGTAGGACCAGAATCCGATGAAGGAAACCGCCAGCAGGTAGAAGATCAGGACGATCCAGTCCACCCAATGGAGCCCGAGCCAGGCGGTTTGAGTCACGATCATTCGCTCTGCTTCCGTTCGGTCCCCAGGACAAACAACCGGGACATCTTGCTGGAAACAAGCAAAAGAGGAAAGAGGAACGACCCGCCTGTCTTCACTCTCTTTCCTCTTTCCTCTTTTTCCCGGGATTCAGTCAGATGGTCAGGACCCGGAGTAAATCGGTGCCTCCGGAAAGGCCGATGGGAACGCCAGCCACCAGCACCACCAGCGCGCCCTTCTTCAGACCGACGCGGCGCACGGCTTCCTCCCGAGCCCGGTCGAAGAAGTCGTCGGTCTGCTCCAGGCTTCGGGTGGTCACCGGCTGGACTCCCCAGGTAACGGTCAAGGATCGGCGCGTCTGCTCGTTGTGGACCAGCGCCAGGACACGCGTCTGGGGCCGGTACTTGGAGACCCGTTTCGCGGTGCCCCCCGATTCGGTGAAGGCCACGATCAGGGAGGCGCCCAGTTGATGGGCGGTCTGACAGGCATTGTAGGCGATGGCGTCGTCGGTCAAAGGCTCCAGATGGTCTCGCTTTTCCACCAGCATGGCATCGTAGGGAAGGGCTTTTTCGGCCTCCATCGATACCTCCGCCATGAACCGGACCGCTTCCAGGGGATACCGCCCAATGGAAGTCTCGCCTGAGAGCATGACGGCGTCGGTGCCGTCGAACACGGCGTTGGCCACGTCCGCCACCTCGGCCCGCGTCGGGACCGGCAGGGAAATCATGGACTCGAGCATCTGCGTGGCCGTGATCACCGGTTTTCCCAGTTCGTTGCACAGGCCGATAAGTTCCTTCTGAACGATGGGAACCCGGGCCAGCCGGATCTCCGTTCCCAGGTCTCCCCGGGCCACGATGATGCCGTCGCTCACGTCGATGATGGACGCCTGATTGGTGACGGCCCGGGAACGTTCCACCTTCGAATAGATTCCTCCGGCGAACCCCATTGCCCACAGGATCTCGCGGGCTTTCAACACGTCATCGGATGTGGTCACCGTGGAGAGTGCGACGAAGTCCGCCTGCTGCCGAGCGGCAAATCCCATTGCGGCCGTCGCTTTTTCGTCGGGATAGGGTTGGGAGGGTTCGACGCCCGGAGTCGTGACTCCCCGACCGGGAGTGATCCGACCCGCGGTCAGAGCCTCGCAGAGAACGTCCTCGCCGTGAACCTCCCGGATCTCCAGGGTAATCATTCCGTCGTTCAGGAGAACCCGTTTTCCAGCCCGGGAGTCCCGGTGGATTCCCTCAGGTTTCACCGGCACCACGAAGCCTTCCCCACCCGCCCGGTCCTGCCGGCTGGTGAGCGTGATTTTTTGACCTTCTTTGAAGGAAAGCGATCCCGACGGAATATCACCTGTCCGGTACTTGGGGCCGGGCACGTCCACCATGATCCCCACCGGTTGTTTCAGTTCCTCGGCGATGGAGCGAACGTGGCCGAACGCCGTCGCGTGGTCCTCCATGGTCCCGTGGGCCATGTTCAGGCGGGCCACGTTCATTCCCGCCTCGACCAGCTGCTTAATGCTGGACCGGGACTGCACCGATGGCCCGAGAGTACAGACGATCTTGGTTCGGGGCCGGCTCCTGTTGGAGAACATCATTAGGGGGTTTGGACCGTGTTTAGGGAGCCCTGTGGGGTCCAGCTTACTACGTGAGGCTGAAACAAGACCAGATCGAATCCCTCCCAGGACCGTGGACCTCATCGAATTATTCGACTATTCTCACGATTCATTGAAAATTCATGGTCCGAACCTGCTGTTCGTCCTCCTGCTGGCCGCCGTCGCTTCCTGCGAGCCGCGCCGGGAAGTCCCTACGAAACCGGAGCAACCCAACATCCTCCTGATCCTGGCCGACGACGTGGGGCGCGAGGTGCTGAGCAGCTACGGCGGCACTTCCTATCCCACTCCCAATCTGGACCAGTTGGCTCGAACCGGGCTGCGCTTCGAGCACGCCTACAGCATGCCCGTCTGCCATCCCTCCCGGATCTGCCTCATGACCGGACGGTACCCTTTCCGGCTGGGGCATCCGGTCTGGGGAACCTTTCCGGAGAGGTGGGAGGAGAGGACTCTGCCCCAGGCCCTGAAGCGAGCCGGATATGCCACTGCCATAGCCGGCAAGTGGCAGCTCACGCTCCTCCGGGAAGATCCCGAGCATCCGTTTCGCCTGGGCTTCGACCAGTATTCTCTCTTTGGCTGGCACGAGGGACCCCGGTTTTACCAGCCACTCATTTGGGAGAACGGGCAGATTCGATCCGATGTCCGGGACCAGTACGGTCCCGACGTCTATGTCCGGTTCCTCACTGAATTCATGGAACGTCACCAATCGGGTCCCTTCTTCGCCTTCTACTCCATGGCGCTCTGTCACGATGTCACCGACGATCTGGAAGCTCCGGTTCCTTTCGGGCCTCGAGGACGATACGACAGCTACGCCGAGATGGTGGAGGCCATGGACCAGCGGGTCGGCCGTCTGGTCGGAGCTCTCGATCGCCTTGGATTGCGGGAAAAGACCTTGATCTTCTTCACCACAGACAACGGAACTCCCAAGAGGTCCATCATCACGGCCCAGGACGGGAAACTCGTCCGCGAACCGGTATCGAGCCGGATGGGAGAGCGCACGATTCCTGGAGGCAAGGGAGACCTCACCGACGCCGGCACCCGCGTCCCCACGATTGCGAACTGGAAGGGAACTCTGCCGCAGGGTCAATCGACCGACGCCCTGATGGATTTCAGCGATCTGCTGCCCACGCTGGCGGAACTGGGCGGCGCCCAGGTGCCCACTGGGGAGCCTCTGGACGGGACCAGCCTCGCGGCACTGTTGAGAGGTGAGCCGGGCCAGGGACGAGATTGGGTCTTTGCGGAGCATCGGGGCCGAAGTTGGGTTCGGACCCGGGATTGGAAGCTTTACCGGGATGGCCACTTCTTTGACATGACGGCCGACCCGGACGAGACGCGACCCATCCCCGAGGAGGAGGGAAATCCCGTCCGCCGACGCCTGCAAACCGCCCTGGACCGCCTCTTCGAGAATCGTCCGCCGGGCACCGGCGGCAATTGAATTGCTGTCGAGGTGGAGCGTAGTGCCTCTTTTTTTGGAGTTGGACCCCAAACGGAGCGTCTACTCGAACCAGGGAGGAAGAATCTCCAGCATCTCGGCCAGGATCCGGCCGTCCTCACTGGATATCAGATTGTGCCGCCCATATAGGGGATTACGGCTCTTTAGTTCCAAAGCCTCCGCCACGACCTGGTCCGGTTCGACTCGGAGATAACGCTGGGGATCGCTCCGGTGGGGGACATTCTCCCGCTTCAAAATGGTGCCCAGCGGGACCAGTCCTTCCAGGATCAGTTCCTGAGCAGAAGTTCCAAAACCATCGAGCCTGATTCGGATCGCGCCGAATTCCACCGGCTTGGCGCTCTCGGCGGAGGCCAGCACGACTTCTCGGAACAAAATGCCGGAAGCAGCGTCGCGATTCACGACCCGTAGGTGGATCGGCTCACCGTGGAAGGCTTCCAGGGTAGACGTCATGTCCCGCTCGTGGACCAGCAGGTCCCGATAGGGTTGGGGAATCAACGCACCCTCGACCCGCTCCATGGCGGGCAAACGGAGTCCCCGCCTGGAATACGCTTCAGCCAGAGGATCCAACTCCCGGGTCTTCATATGGGGTGCAGATTCTAGCAGATGCGATCGCCTCCACCTCGGGCCCAAGGGCGCACGTCTCTTCCTTCCTCTCTTTTTTCTCTTGCCTGGTTTCCTATTTCCTCTCCGGCCGGTGTTAGAATCGGGCCCCATGTTGGATCTCATCGTTCAAGGCGGAATTCTCATCGACGGCACCGGCAAACCACGCTTCAGGGCAGATCTGGGCATCAGCGGGGACCGGATTCAACAGATCGGAGAGCTGAGCGGCAGGGAGGCCCGCGACCGGATCGACGCCCGGGGACAGATCGTCGCGCCCGGTTTCGTGGATGTCCACAATCACTCCGATTCGTGGCTGCTCTCGAAGCCCAACTTCGTGTCCAAGACGGCCCAGGGATTCACCACCGAGGTGATCATGGCCGACGGAATCTCCTACGCCCCCGTCGACCGGGAGACGGTTCACGCCTGGATCTACTACCTGCGTTCGCTCAACGGACTCCGGCTTGAGGAGTACGAGGGCTGGGAGAGTCTCGCCGAATACATGTCGCTCCTGGATGGCCGGACGGTACAGAACAGCATTCCTCACATCCCCTACGCCAACGTCCGGGCCCTCGCCTGCGGGTTCGGACGGCAGGCGCCGGACGACGTCCAGATGGCTCAGATCCTGAGGGAGATCGAAAAGGGAATGGAGGCGGGCGCCGTGGGAATCTCAACGGGGCTGGACTACATCTCCCAATGTCACGCCTCCACCGACGAGTTGGTCCGGGCCTGCCGGGTCATGGCTCCCCACGGTCTGTACGCGACCCACATGCGCTACAAGATGGGAATCCTGGCGGCCCTTGAGGAAGCCGTGGAGATCGGCAGAAGAGCCGGGGTTCCGGTCCACATCTCCCACCTCAAGGCCGTCGACGAACCCACCGCCGAAAAGGTTTTGGACTACGTCGACCGGGTGGCCACGCAGGAGGTGGACTTCTCCTTCGACGTCTACCCCTACCTGCCCGGGTCCACCATGCTCAATTTCCTCATGCCCTACGAGACCTGGGACTGGGGACCGCTGGCGGCTCTGGATCAGCTCCGGACCCGGAGGCTCCGGGATCGATTGGCCACGATGTTGGATGTCCCGGCCTTGGACCAGGCAGTGATCGCCTGGACGTCCAGCAAGGGCAACCACCAGCTTCAAGGCATGTCCATGGGCGACTACATCTCCCGGCGCGGCCTCCCTCCGGCCGACGTGGTCGCCGACCTGCTGATCGAGGAGAACCTGTCGATCCTGCTGGTGTTTCACCGGGGGGACGACTCCATGGTGGAGCCCTTTCTGAGCCACAGCCGTTACATGATGGGCAGCGACGGGATCTACCAGGAGGGGGGCCTCATCCATCCCCGGCATTACGGATCGGCCCCGCGGATTCTGGGCCCCTGTGTCCGGGACCGGAACCTCTTCTCCCTGGAGGATGCGGTTCACAAGCTGAGCGGCTACCCGGCCCACCGTTTCGGACTACGGGACCGGGGGGTCCTGAAGGAGGGGAACTTCGCCGACCTGGTGGTCTTCGATCCGGAAACGGTCCGGGATCGAGCCACCTACAAGAACCCCCATCAGCTCCCTCAGGGTATCGATCACGTGGTGGTCAACGGCGTTTCCATCCTGCGGAACTCGGAACCGGTGGAAGATCCGGAGAGTCCGTTGCCGGGCCGGGCCCTCCGGTTTCACCAATAGAACTCCTGACAGGAGCGCGAAATGAGCATCGACCCAGAGGTCCACGCGCGAGTCTCCGCTGCCGCCGAGGGGCTCTACGACGAGACCGTCCACCTCATCCGGGAGCTGGTGCGTATACCCAGCGAGAGCCCCAATTACGCCTACGCCAAGATCTACCAGGAACGCGGCTACACCAAGCTGTACGACGCTCCCATGACGCTGGGCGGCGAGAAGAAGGTGGCCGAGCACCTGCAACCGGTCTTTTCCTCACTGGGTGCGGAGACCTTCATGGAGGCCAAGGAGCCGCTTCGGCCCAACCTCATCGGGATCCTCCCCGGCAGCGGCGATGGGCGGTCCCTGGCGGTCAACGCCCACACCGACACCGTCCCCACCGGCCCCCATGAGGAGTGGCGTTGGGGAGATCCGTTCAGCGCGCGTCTCGAAGAGGGAAAGCTCTGGGGCCGCGGCTCCACCGATGACAAGGGTCCCCTGGCTTGCATGATCAAAGCGGTGGAGGTCATCCAGCGGGCCGGTTTTCGTCTCCAGGGCGAGTTGCAACTTCACGCCACCGTGGGCGAAGAGACCATGGACGGGAAAACGCACGGCCCCGGATATTTCCTTCCCCGGAACCCCCGTTGCGTCACCGACGCCTGCCTGGTGTGCGAGTCGTCGGCGCCTCCTCACCGCCACGGTATCTGCCTGGCTTCCGGCGGCGCTTC
Source organism: Acidobacteriota bacterium (assembly GCA_965231825.1). Classification (GTDB taxonomy): domain Bacteria; phylum Acidobacteriota; class UBA6911; order RPQK01; family JAJDTT01; genus JAJDTT01. Next base: position 4,277,692 of record OZ246889.1, read on the forward strand.
ATGGCTGCACATCGAGGTCACCGGCAAACCGGTCCACGCTGCCATGGGTTACCGCACCTACCGCATGGGCTACGAAGGGGGAGACGTGGGCATGGACGCCATCGGCAAGGGCCTGAAGATCTACCGGGGACTGGCCGAGCTGGACGAGGAGTGGGCTGCCAGCAAGCTCGACCCGCGGGGCCTCACACCCATGGGGTATCCATCCATCATCACGGCCTGGATCCACGGCCATCCGAAAGGGATCGAGATCCCGTTCTTCGTGGCGGATCACTGCGAGTTGGGAGCGGCCGTCTGGCGGGACCCGCAGGACAGTTACGAGCGCGTCCGGAACGAGGTCGACGATCGGATTCAGGCCATCTGCCGCATGGACCCCTGGCTCCGGGAGCATCCTCCCGACGTCCAATGGCGTCTGGACTGGCCGCCGTTTCGGATCGAACAGGACCACCCGCTGGTCGCCGCCGCCGGCCGCGCCTACGAAACGGTCCTGGGGCAGGAACCGCGCTACATGACCTGGCAGCCGGTGAGCGACGCCCGTTTCTACCAGGAATGCGGGGTGCCCTCACTGCTCATGGGGCCGGGGGACTACCGCCGGGCCCACTGCTACGACGAATACTTGGAGCTGGATCAGATCGTGGAAGGACTCACGATCTACGCACTGACCATCCTGGAGTGGTGCGGATTCGACGGGTAGAGTGCTGTCCCAAGCTGTTGACGCCCATGCCTGAGATCTCGGAAATCGACTACAAGCTGGGTCAGGACAACGTCCGGTTCCTCGGCCTCGACATCCACAATCCGGTCTTCGTCGTCTCCAGCCTCACCATCATCGCATTCGTCGCCGGAGTGGTGGCCTTCCAGGCCGAGGCGGCGGTCGCCTTCGAGGCGCTGCGCGCGTGGCTCATGTCGACCTTCGACTGGGTGTTGATGGGCACGGGCAACCTCTTCGTGCTCTTCTGCCTGCTATTGCTGGTGACCCCCCCTGGCCGCGTGCGCCTGGGCGGCGCGGATGCCCGGCCGGACTACTCGCGAACGGCCTGGTTCGCCATGCTGTTCGCCGCCGGGACAGGCATCGGCCTGATGTTCTTCGGGGTGGCGGAACCGGTGGAGCATTTCCTGCAACCTCCGCTCGGCCTCGATGCGGGCGACACGGCGGCGGCGGCGCGCCTCGGCATGGCCAGCGCCATCTACCACTGGGGAGTCCATGGATGGGCCATGTACGCGGTGGTGGCGGTGGCGATCGCCTTCGCGTCGTATAACCTCGGCCTTCCGATGGCGCTGCGGTCGGCGTTCTATCCGCTCATGGGGGAGGCTGTGTGGGGCCGGTTCGGCCACGGCCTCGACACCCTTGCCGTCTTCGCCACGCTCTTTGGGCTGGCCACATCGCTCGGCCTGGGCGCAGAGCAGTTGTCGGCTGGTCTGGCCCACCTGTGGGGCACGCCGGCGACCGACACCACCCAGGTGCTCCTGATCATCGGAATCACCGGTATCGCGTTGGCGTCGGTGATCAGCGGCATGGAGAAGGGGGTCAAGCGTCTGAGCGAGGCCAACCTGCTGCTCGCCCTGTTGCTGCTGGTGTTCGTGCTGACGGTTGGCCCGACGCGCGCCATCGCCACTGGCGCCGTCACCAGCCTCGGCCAGTATCTCGCGTCGATCGGACCGCTCAGCAACTGGGTGGGCCGCGAGGATCTCGACTTCATGCACGGCTGGACAACCTTCTTCTGGGCCTGGTGGCTCTCGTGGTCTCCCTTCGTCGGCCTCTTCATCGCCCGGGTCTCGCGTGGCCGGACGGTGCGCGAACTGGTCGCCTGCATGCTGGTCATTCCGACGCTGACCGCTACGATCTGGATGAATGCCTTCGGCGGAACTGCGCTGTCTCAGTATGTCGACCGCGGCCATCCCGACGTGATCGCGGCAGTACAGGCGCAGCAGCCGGAGATGGCGCTGTTCGCATTGCTGGAGACGCTGCCATTTGCGACCGTCACGTCGTTCATCGGCCTCGTGCTGGTGGCGGTGTTCTTTGTCACCTCCTCCGACTCCGGGTCACTGGTCATCGACACCATCACCGCCGGCGGCAAGCTGGACGCTCCGGTTGTCCAGCGCGTGTTCTGGTGCGTCTTCGAGGGGCTGATCGCCATCGCGCTCCTGCTCGGCGGCGGTCTTGTGGCCGCGCAGGCAGCCACGCTCGCCACCGCCCTCCCATTCGCACTGGTGCTGGTCGCCATGTGCTACAGCGCCTGGAAAGGCCTGCGCATGAGCACGGCGGGCGGAGTCCGTTAAGCCGGAGCTGGATCAGATGGTGGATGGAATCACGATCTGCGCACCAACCGACCTGGATTGGTGCGGATTCGACAGGTAGGCAAACCTGCGCAGCACGAGCCGCCGCGGGTTGTCCGCGTCAGATTTGCTCTCGCCCGGTCGATTCCGGCCGAATTATCCCCACAGATCCAGCAACGGGGTTCCCTTCACCAACTCACGAGGCTGTTCCAGGTGGTTGAGGACCTCCATGTGCGGATCGATGCCCAAGCTGAAGTAGACGGATGCCAGCAGATCGTTGGGATGCACCGGCTTCTCCCTGGGTGAGGATCCGGTCTCGTCCGACTCTCCGTAGAGCGCCCCGCGAGCGACGCCCGCACCCGCCACCAGCGCCGTGTAGCAGTAGGGCCAGTGGTCGCGGCCGTCGGGAGCGTTGGTGTTCCCCGAGGTGCTCACGCCCAGGCGCGGCGACCGGCCGAACTCTCCCACCGTCACCACCAAGGTTTCCTCCAACAGTCCCCGGTCGTCCATGTCCTCCAGGAGCGCGGAGAGCGCCTGATCCAGGACCGGACAATGCAGGTTCTTGAGGGGACCGAAGTTGGCGGCGTGCGTGTCCCAGGCCGTAGTCTCCGGGTTCCCGTTGGCCACGGACGGCCAGTTGAGCTGCACGAAACGGGTTCCGGCCTCAACCAGACGCCGGGCCATGAGAGCCCCTTGGCCGAAGGTCGTCCGCCCGTAGCGCTCCCGGACGGCAACCGGCTCTTGCTCCAGGTCGAAGGCGCCCCGGGCCTTGCCCGAGAGGACCAGGTCGTAGGCCCGCTCGTAGTACTCGTCGAGTGCGTACTGGCCCACGGCCTTCTCCAGGTCGGGCATGGACTTGTTGATCCCCTTCAACAAGGTGAAGCGATCCTTCAAACGCTGGGGCGGCACCTCTTGGCGCAGGGACAGGTCATCCAGGCGGATCGGCTTGTTGGGATCCTGGTAGAGCCGGTAGGGATCGTAGGCCTTGCCCAGGAACCCGGCGGCTCCTCCCTTGCCCACCACGTTGGATTCCTGCAACGGACGCGGCATCTCCACGAAGGGCAGTACCGGTTCATCCAGCGGAAGCATCTTGGAGATGTGAGATCCCGCGGTCGGAAAATCGGCGGGGGAAGGCGGCTCCAACTGGCCCGACGGCGAGACCCGATCGGGAGGATATCCGGTCAGCATCTGATAAATGGCCGCCGTGTGGTTGAACAGCCCCTTGGGCGTGTAGCTCATGGAGCGGATCAAGGTGCACTTGTCCACCTGCTGGGCCAGCTTGGGCATGGTTTCGCTGAGCCAGATTCCGGGGACCTTGCTCTTGATGGGCTTGAATTCGCCCCGAATGTTGGCCGGAGCGTCCGGCTTGGGATCCCAGATGTCGATGTGGCTGGGTCCGCCCTGGAGAAAAAGGAGGATCACGCTCTTGGCGGAGCCGAAGCCTTTGCTGGCCACCAGGTCGCCGGCAACCGACGTCGTGGAGGCGGCTTGGGCGGCCTGCCAGGAGAGGAAATTGGGAAGGCCGAGACCGAAAAGGCCGATGGAGCCGACCCGCAAGAATTCCCGGCGCGTCGGACCGTCACAAAGAAATGCGCGATGACCTGGTACGACTAGCATTCGATACCTCCGTGTTCAATAAAACCCGCTGGCACGACCGGTAGGGAGCCGGCCGTTGCGCTCCATTTTCTATTTTCGGCCCCCATCTTGCAACCTCACGCCGGTCCACTCACCGATTGAAAAGAAAGGCGTTGCTGTTCAGCAGGGCCCAGAGCAGATCCTGGGCCGTCCCGGCCCGGCTGTCCCGCTCTTCGAACAGACGCGCAGCCGAGGCGTATTCGGGAGCCGTGGGCGGCCGGCTCAGGGTGGACAGGTAGAGATCCTCGATCAGTTCGCGGTCCGAGGCGCCTTTCAGAATCAGGGATGCGACCCGCCCCTCGGGGTTCGCCACGGCGCTGCCCACAGTGGGACCGTTGACCAAATTCAACGCCTGGGAAAGGCTCATGTCGCTCTTGCGCTCGCACTCGCAGGGCTCGTCCCGCTGAGGCCGCCCGAAGAGGTCCAGAAACTCGCCGTTCTCCACGTGTGGATCGGGCAACTGCGCCGCGCGCGAGTCGTCGGGAACCGTTTCGAACTCGACCCGCGAGCCGGTCGCCGCGGAGATGGCGTCGGCCAGTTGCTCAGCGCTCAGGCGCCGCGGAATCCGGCGGGAGAAGTTGATGCCGTCGTTCTCATTCCAGGAGTTGGTCTGGATCGACGCCTGGTAGGTCCGGGACTCGACAATGGTCCGCATGAGATGTTGAAGATCGTAGTCGTGTTCCTTCAGATCCTGCGCCAAGGCATCCAACAGGGGAGCGTTGACCGCCGGATTGGAGGCCCGGATGTCATCCACCGGTTCGATGATGCCCCGGCCGAAAAAATAGCTCCAGACACGGTTGGCCACCGCCCGCGCGAAGAAGGGGTTCTCCTTGGAGGTCAACCACTCCACCAGGGCCGGACGCTGGTCTCCCGCACCCTTGAGCGCGGGCGCTCCGTCGACGGGAACCAGATACTCGGGCTCCACGACTCTCCCATCCTTGGGATGTTTGAGCTCGGCGTCCTGGCGTTTCTCGTAGACGATCTCTTCTCCGCTCTTGAACCCGGGCCGGATTCCGATGGCGGAAAAGAAGGCCGCCATCTGAAAGTACTGGTCCTGGGTCCATCTCTCGAAGGGATGGTCGTGACACTGGGCGCAGACCATGCGGACTCCCAGGAACAACTGGGTGGTGGTCTCCATGGCATCCTGGGGAGTCCTCGCAACACGGAAGTAGTTGACGGCGGGGTTCTCTCCCGTGCTCCCCTTGGAGGCCAGCAGTTCCCGGACCAGCTCGTCATAGGGCTTGTTCTCGGCCACCGACTGCCGGATCCACTCCTGAAAGGACCAGATGCCCTTGTGCCCCAGGAACTTCCGGTTGTTGCGCAGGAGATCGCCCCACTTCAGGGTCCAGTGGTCGACATAGGCGTCACTGCCCAGAAGCCGGCCGATGGCTCGGGTGCGCTTCTCCTGCCTGTCGGCCGGATCCTCCAGGAAGGTCCGCACCTCCTCGGGCCGGGGCAGTCGCCCCGTCAGATCCAATGTGACACGGCGAAGGAAATCGCTGTCCGACGCCGGGTGCGAAGGTTGCACCCGGATCCGCTCCAGTTTCCCGTCCACCAGGCGGTCGATGTAATTGTATTGAGGCAGCGGTCGCCACTCGAAACCGGAACCGGGATTCAGAACAGTGACCGGGACCGTCACGAACGTTCCTTCGTAGCGGACCAGCAGGGCCCCCTCTCCGACCCGCTCGCCCTCCACCACCGCTCCCTCCGTCACCGCGATGGCCTCGGTGTTGCTGCTGCCCAGATGGGCCTCCCGGGTGACGTCCCGGAGGCTGCCGTCCACATATTCGGCCAGAACCACGACGCTCTGTTTCTGGCCGGGTGCGGTCAGGAAGACCTCCTCCGGCAGGACCTCCAGCCGCCGTACACGATCCGTCGACTCTTCGCCGAAGGGCACTCCATCGGTGATCCACTGGAGGAGGGTGTCGTAGTAGGCAGAGTCCGGTTGCAGCATCAGGCCGCCCCCATGGGCGACCTGCTGGGTGGGCTTGGCCAGCATCAGGCTGCTGGCCGGATCGGCGCGATTGAATCGGCGGCCCGACATGTCGTAGAGGAGCGACTGGTAATCGAAGTGGGGATCGTAGCCCCGCAACGAGAGCTTGAAGCCGTTCTTCCCCTTGGCCGCACCGTGGCAGACGCCCTGAGTGCAACCCACCTTGTTGATGACCGGCAGAACGTCCTTCAGGAAAGTCGTCGGTTGTTCCCGGGCCGGTTCGATCCGAACCGGCAGATCCACACTGAGAGCTCCAGCCGTGACCCGAAGCATCGTTTCCCCCGAATCCTTCGGGTGAAGGAAGCCTTGACCCTCAACCTCCACCAAACCGGCCGGGTCATCGTAGCGGGCCTCTGCCGTCAGGTCCCGTTTTTCGCCCGTTTCCATGATCCCCGTAACCAGAATCCGTCTGGCGGAATCCGGCCCGGAAAAGACCAAGGGAGAGGGCTCGACCCGAATCTCCCGGAACACTTGACCGGCCGCCGCAGGAGTTCCAGCACCGGGCACCGTGGCCGCCATCATGGCCCAGAGCACCCCAGCGAACGCGGCTCTCATCGGGATCAACTGCATCGATACGCGCATCGTGACCATAGACGCCCCCGATCCATTCCTCATTCCTTCGTCCGGAGAGATGCCACGCCCGTATCGTCCTCCTGCGGCACCTGGGCGGCGACGACCAGACGGGTGGCCACCGACGGAATTCGATAGGGAACCTGCGTTTCCGTCCGGGTGGCCAGAGTCGAGGACGAGGACAACTCCATGGCGTACTCACCCGGCTGAACCGATTCCCCGGCGGTGCAGGGAATCTGAAACTCCTCCTGATCCAGGCCCACCTGAACCGGCTCGCAAAGAACGCCGTTGGGGAAATTCTCGGGTTGAACGTTTACCGGCCGGTCGAATAGTGGATCGCGTTCGACCCGGCCCCGCAAATGCCCGCTCCCCCCTGCCTGGAGCGTCAGACCTGTTTCCTCCACGCGGATGTGGTAGCCCTGCACCACGTCGAAGGTCAGGGCGCGGCTCCGGATCGTCTGCTTCCGTCCCCGGACCTCCACTTCCCCCTCCGCCAGAAAGTTGAACTTTCCATGGACCGTGCCCATGGTGGTGGCCACCACAATGGCACCGGTGCCCGGTTCATCCTCCCCCTTCACGGCCCGAATCCGCAGTTCGCGGGTGATTGCCCTATTGGTCTTGAGCGTCCCCGGCAAAGTCACCGCGGGATCCGCGGCCACCATTCGCCAGGTCACGCGCTGGTCCATGCCCGGAAGCAGGCGCTCCGAAGTCACTCCGGCCAATTCCAGGCGAACGGGGACCTCCGGGCTCACGTTCACCGGCACTCCAAGACCCAGCCAAGGAGCCGTAAAAGGTTCTTCACGCATCCGCATGGAGGGTTCCGGCAAACCCGTTCCGGGCTTCACCGACGTGATCAGGCCCGGCGCCCGGGCCCAACGTTCGATCCGGGTGCCGTCGGGCAAGACGGCCGTTCCCCGGACCGAGATCCGGCGTACTCCCAGGGAGGCTCCGCTCTTGGCCGTGACGGTCAGAATCCCGGGAGCGGAGCGGAAGGGACTCTCGGGAGCCACCAATTCGGGAGGCACCTCACCCCCCTCCACCAGCAGATCGTCTCCTGCATCCGGGATCTCCAAACGGACGGCGCCGGCATACCCCCGTCGATTGATCCTGGCTTCGATCCATGCAGTTCCATTTCGAGGCACGTTCAGGTACGGAGTCAACACGGAGACGGTGAAATCGGCGGCACCCTTCCAGGCCGAAAGCCGGTAGGCGTAATCCGGCCCGCCACGGCCCACCAGGTCTTCCACGGTGAGGGTCACCTCCCGCGCCCCATCGGGGACCTTGAAATTCAGATGGGGGTCGCGGCTGACGGCGCCGTGAGTCCGGAACGAGTCGTTCCTCAAGGGGACCTGATCGCCTCCCGAGGCCAGGAGTTTCCCCTGGGAATCCAGGACCGAAATCCGGCCGAAGAGACGCGTCGTGCCCAATCGAGACCCGGCCAGGTGAACCGACCATTCCTCTCCCGGTGCAACTTGGAGCCGGTAGCGATCCACTTCGCCGGGCGCCGAGATCCGTCCGTTGACCACCGTGGAGGGCTCCAGCACTCCCAAAGCCTGGTCTTCCGGCTCCAGCCGCTCGGGAAGATCGCCCACCACGAAGGGCAGCGGAAGCGCGCCCGGCGTTCCGGGGGCCTGCAGCATCACGAATTCCCGGTCCACGCCCGACAGGTCCAGAGAAATCTCCCGGGCACCGGCGGGGCTTCCACCGACCATTTGGACCTTGATTTCTTCGCCTCTTTGCCAACCCAGGGGGAACAATCCCTGGGCGTAGTCGAAGGCGCCGATCTTGAGCCGATAGAAATTCTGATCCTGGCGGCTGAACCGGGCGTCGTGGACCACCGCATAGTAGTCGCCTTCGGCCAGCGAAAGATCGAGGCGCGAATCGACGCCGATCCCGGGGGCGTCATCGTTTCTGGCGACCTGTTTCCCCTGGGAATCGAGGACCAGAAGGACGGGGTCCAGAGCCGAGGCGACCCGGCGGCCCTCCACCTCCAGCACGACCCTCTCCCCTTCCCGCGTCCGGAACCGATAGACGTCCCGGTCCGGTCCCTCCAAAGTCCCGTTCACCGTCACCGGAACCGGGACCGGCTGGCTTCCCGCAGGAGTGTCGTTGGATCCTTCCTTCTCTTCGTTGACTTCGGGAAACTCACCCACGGAGAAGAGCAGAAGGTTGGAAATTCCCTGGTCGCTGTGGACGCGAATAGGGTAGAGGCCGGGGGCCGCGTCCTTCCGGACCTCCACCAGAAAGGCCGCCGATTCCACGTCCTGGGCCGGTGCGTCCGGGGCCTGGGCTGCCAGCGGGGTGAAACTTGCCGGAAGCGAAGAGAGGATCTTCAGATTCCCGCCCAGACTCTTGCCCGATAGGGTCAGAGTCACGGCCGACCCCTTTCGGGCGCCCGGGGGATGCAGCTGTTCCAACAACGGGGCTTCAGCCACCAAAAAAGACCCACAGAGCAGGCACAGCAACGCCGTCATTCCGTGGGTTCGGAGTCCTGCTTGAGGGAAGGGACCAGATTCGTTCATGTCTGCGTCCACGGAATTGGCGTACCGTTGGTTTGCGCTCAGTCTACACCCGCCCAGTGTCAGAATCCCGGACTACCGGGACGAGACCAGCGTCTCCTGAATCGGCACCGGGATGAACTCGGATACGGTCCGGCCCGAATCCAACTCGCAGATTCTCACGGTACCGTCAAAGCCACCCATGGCCAGCCGGTCGCCATCCGGATGAAAAGCCACGGCGTAAACCCCCTGGTGGCCGGCGTCGCAGACTCCCGAGTCCGCACCGCTCTCCACGTCGTACAGGGGCACCCGGCTCGAGGCGCCGGACACGGCCAGCGTCCTGCCGTCCGGACTGAAGGCCAGATCGAAAATCTCGCCGTCCTGCTTCTCCAACTCATGGAGCAGGTTCGTGTTGTCCGCGATCAACATCTTGGCGGCCTTGTCCACCCGGTAGAGAAAGGGCGTCCGATCCTCGCCGCCGATGGCGACGGTCTCACGGCTGGGATGCCGGGCAATGGCGGTCAACTCTCCCTTCAGGAGGTTGACGTTCTCGATAAAGGCTCCGCTGGTGGCATCCACCAGCTTGGCCGCCCGGTCCCGGCCCACTGAAATGACACGCTTGCCGTCCACCCCGAAAACGGTGCCCAGGACCCAGTTCTCGTGATGACTCATCTTGAGCAATTCTTTGCCCGTGGTGATTTCCATGATCCGGACCGTGTGATCGGCGCAGCCGAAGGCCACCCGGGTCCCGTCCGGAGAAAGCGACGCCCCGAAGAGCGTGTCGTGGCAACTCCGCACAGCCCTCAGGAGGCTTCCGGAGTCCACGTCCCAGAATTGGACCTCTCCGAAGCTGGCCGGCCGCCCCCCGGCCGCCATGAGGGTCTTGCCGTCGGCGGTAAAACCCAGGGATTGAATCCGGTCGGCGGTCCCCACCAGCCGGGCATCGGGGTCCGAATCCGAATCCTTGTGCAGCAGCACTTCGCGATAGCCGGAAACCGCCAGCGTGCCGCCATCGGGAGAGTAGGCCAATGCGGTGATGACGGGCGGCTGCCGGTACACGGGCGGCTTGCCGCCGGCCAGTCGGGTGGCCATCTCCGAGGAGTCGTCCCGGGCCCCCGACGCGATCCATTTCCGGAAGAGTTCGATATCGGAAGCATCCAGAGGCGGCTGACCCAACGGCATCCGCGGTTCCCGGGCCCCCGTAAGGTGGTCCAGGAGGAGGCTCGTGTCCGGCGCTCCCGCGGCGAAGGTAGCTCCATGCTGACCGCCGGTCCGGAGATTCTCGATATTGGTGACGTCCAGTCCGCCCTGACGGCTGGAAGGCTGGTGACACCCCTGGCAACTGCGTTGAAGCAGAGGCTGGATGTCCTGAGAGTAGCTGACAGCCTCAGCCGGATTCTCCCCTGCTTCGGTCCCTCCGAAGAGGCCGGTTGCCGACAGGACAGCAATACTCAGAAAGGCAGATAAAAGAGTCATTTCGCGCGTTCCGCCATCATAGGATGAGGGTTGCGCAGCGGTCAAGAATGGGCCGGTGTAGGAAAGAGGAAAGGAGGAGAGAGAAAAGAGTGAAGACAGGGGCACACTCTACGCGTAGCGGACGTAGCCGGGGAGAGACTCTCTTTTCTTTTTCCTCTTCTCCGTTTCCTCGCTACTCGGCGCTCGGAGCGTTTTTTTCAGGATTCAGCACGCCCATGACGTAGAGTTCGGGATTCAGGTATTCCCGTAGCGTTTCCCGCATGCGGTCGGAGGTGACGCTCTCGACCAGAGGTTGGTAATCCAGGATGAGGCGGGGGTCGGTGCCGTAGCGATAGTGGCCGGCCAGCCGGTTCAGCCAGAAGCCGTTGCGTTTCAGCGACACTTCCCGGGAACGGAGTTGGCCTTCCCGGACCTTGACCAGGATCTCGTCGTCGACACCGTGCTCCCGGATCTTCTCGATCTCGTCGAGGGCGGCGGTCACGAGTTGGTCCACGTTCTCGGGAGCGCAGCCGAAGGAGATGGTGAAGGTGTACGACTCGGCGGGCCGGCGGCGCATTCGGCTCCGGACCCGGACGCCGTAGGTGCCTCCCAGATCCTCTCGAAGCACCTCCCGCAGGCGGATGCTCAAAACCCGCGCCAGGGACGTGAGATCGTGCTGGCTCTGGCGGCTCCAGCCGGCTTCGCCCAGGAACTGGATGTGGACCCGGCTCTTGGGCTCGAGCCCTTTCTTCACCTCGAAACGGACCAGTTCCTTCGGCGATTGGACGCCCACGTCCCGCCACTTCTCCTCACGCCGGCTGGAGGGCAACCCGCCAAGATACGTGAGCAGAGGTCCCCGGAGAGTTTCCAGATCCAGGTTTCCCACCAGGACGAAGGTGAAATCGCCGGCGTCATGAAACCGCTCTTGATAGATCTCCAGCGCCTTTTCCGGGTCCATCCGGTCCAGGCTCTCTTCCGTGGGGGGCCGCCGCCGGAGATGATTCCGGCTCAGCACTTCCTGGAGCCGGTCGCCGAAAACGGCCTGGGGCATGACCAATCGGTTGCGCACCGATTCCAGGGCGTTGGCCTTCCACGCGGCAATGGCATCCGGGTCCAGGCGCGGAGCGGTCAGACGAAGGTAGACCAGTTGGAGCATGGTCTCCAGGTCCTGGGGCGATGCCCGCCCCCGCACCGTTTCCTCCAGCTCGAAGATGGAGGTGGAGACCCGGACTACCTTGCCGGCCAGGGCCTTTTCCAACTCCACGGCGCTGAAGCCTCCCGCTCCGCCCGTCCCGACCACCGAGTCGGCATACAGGGCCGAAGGGTAGTCCTGGTCGGAGACCAGGGAGTGTCCTCCGGGGCTGAAACCGGAGAGGAGGATCTCGTCGTTCTTGAAGTCGGTTGGCTTCAGGATCACCCGAATCCCGTTGGAGAGCTTCCAGACCGTGACCCCCAGCTCCGGGACCCGGGATTCCTCGGCGATGCGGCCGGCCGCGGGCGGCTTGGGCACCAGAGGCCCGGCCTTGGCCTGGTCCTCATAGGCCTCGACCTTCCGGTCGCCACGGTCCATCAGGGCCAGAAGCGCCTCTTGTTCGGGCACCTGCGTCCCCTCCAGGGCGGTAACCGTGACGACCCGGCTTCCCGGCCGGCCCCACTCCCGGGCCACGGCATTCAGATCATCGGCGTCGATTCCGGGAAGGAGCTCCTTCAGCAATTTCAGCTCATAGTCGATCCCGGGCATTCCCTCGCCGACCAGGAAGTGGCGCAGAATCTCCGAGGTGTAGCGCCGCGACCGGACCTTGTCCCTCTCCCGGGCGCTGGTCTCGTAGCCGCGCAGCATCTCCTTCTTGACCCGCTCCAGTTCCGAGGGCTGGAAACCATGGACGGTGGCCCGCTCCACCTCGGCCAGAAGGGTCTCCATGCTCTCGGCGATCCGGCCCTGCTTGGCCATGGCCGCCTGGACCAGGATGTCGGTGGACCGGACCATGGAACGAACGGTCTGAGACATGGAAAAGCGGAACGGGGCGGTGGCGGTGCGCCTTTTTTCTTCCAAGCGGGCGTTCAGCATGGCGTGGAACAGGCGTTCGATCACCATCTGCCGGTAGGCGGCCCGGCTGTTCTGGGGCAGCGCGGGCAGCTTCTTGAGGAGAGAGACGGAGGTGCCGGGAACCTCGGGGTCGGTGACGATGCTGACCAGGGTCTCCTCATGTGGCGGAACCGGGTGCATGACCCTGGGACGTGGATTCTCCGGACCCTTCAGGTCGCTGAAACGCTCCCGGATCGCGTTTTCCACCTCTTGTCCGTCAAAGTCGCCTACCGCGATGACCGCCATCAGATCAGGCCGGTACCAGTCTCGGTAGAAGCGCTTCAGAGCCTCGGGCTGGGCCGCCTTCAGGATCTCCTCGGTGCCGATGGGGAGCCGATTTGCATACCGGGACCCCTTGAAGATGACCGGAAACTGCTGGTCGCGGATCCGCGACTGGGCCCCCAAGCTGGCGCGCCTCTCCTCCAGGACCACGCCTCGCTCCTTCTCCACCTCCTCAGGGTCCAGGACGATCCCCTGCGCCCATTCGTGGAGAATCAGAAAGGCCTTCTCCATGGTTTCGGGGTTGTCCGTGGGGACTTCCAGCATGTAGACCGTCTCGTCGAACGAGGTGTAGGCGTTGACGTCGGGCCCGAAACGCATCCCGATGGTCTCCAGATAGTCGACGATCTCCTGCTTCTGGAACCGGCGTGTGCCGTTGAAGGCCATGTGCTCCAGGAAGTGGGCCAGACCCTGCTGATCGTCGTCTTCCTGCATGGACCCGGCGTTGACCGCCAACCAGAGGGCCATCCGCTTCTCCGGCTGACGGTGGACCCGGACGAAGTAGCTGAGACCGTTGTCCAGACGCCCCTTGGTAACGGCCGAGTCCAGCGGCAGCGCGTCGGCGGCCGGTGATTGATGCGACTCCAGGGCCAGGACGGGTGCGGAGCCCCAGCCTCCCGCCAGCAGCCAGAATGCCAGAATCCAGACGATGGCCCGCGGCCTGCAGATCATGGAAATACTCCTCCTCGGCAACCTTTCAAACGCTCGTCGAGACGTAAAGCTCCAGATCGACGCACTCGGCGCCGATGCGGAACCGGTCCGGGAAACGGGCGGTCCTCCGGAAGCCCGCTTCACGGGCCAACTTCACCTTGGCGTCGTCGCAGGAGGCGAAGCGGGCCTCAATAGTCTGGATGCCTCCTTCGCGGGCCTGGTTCAGAGCGACCGCCAGCAGTTCCTGTCCCTGATCCAGAAACTCGGGCCGGATCAGGAAATCGAGACGCCCCAGGTGCGCCTGGAAGGGAGCGGGCCCAGGAAGCACCGCGGCCAGCCCCACGATGCGCTTCCGGTTCGTTTCCAGCACCTGAACCGATCCCCCGGGCCGCTCCGCCCGGAGCATGAGCGCGGGGAAAATGGAAAAATACCGGAGCTTCTTCAGGGTGGGATGGGTGATGAGCCCTTCCTGGTAGTCCTGGACGAGCCCGGGATGGGGAGCGGCGTACAGGGCCGCGACCCTGGAGACATCGCTCCAGACGGCAGGCCGGACGGCGACGGGTCCGGTTCGCGCAAACAGCCTCCGTTCGAATCCCTTCGCCTCGGCGCCGGGACTGAGGCGCCGCATCACGTGTCCATTGTAATCCCGAAACCCGAATTTCTCGTAGACATGATGGGCAATGGGATTCCCCGTCCCCAACAGCATGCAGACTCCCCCCCGGTCCTGGAACCACTGGACCGCCAGCCGGGTCAGGTGCGAGCTGATTCCCTTCCCCCGCTGCGCCGGATCGGTGAAGACCCAGCCGAGGCTCCCCACCTCCGGGGAGTCCCGGGAAACCTGGCAACCCACGTCCCCGGCGATCCTCCCGTCGAGGCGCCCCAGGAAGAGGGGATCCAAACCGGTTTCGGCGAACCGGCCCTGGAGGCACCGCTTCAGGTAGAGGGACTCGGCCACCGAGGCCCAGGAATCCAGAGTCTCCACCTGGATCACGAATCGGGTGATCTCCTCCGCCAGGGCGGCGGGAACCCGGGGTCCCGGCTCGAAGTACTCGACCAAGAGCGTCTCACCGCTCTTCAACTTGCAACTTGGGATGGTCTTCATGGATCCGTCCGGCCGGTCGTAGCCGTAGGAACCTTCAGCGCCGTTTCTTGGGCGGTAGCCACCGGACGACACCCATGTGGTAACGGCGGTGGTCATGAATTCCGTCGCTGTAGTACGCCGTCACCAACATTTTATCCGCCAACTGCACCGTCGCGGGATAACCGCCGTCTCCGGTTCCCTCCATATGGAGCAGATGCTCGGGGGCCCCCCAGGTCCTGCCGTCATCGGAGCTGACGCGGTAGCCGACTCCCTTGTGGCCGGCCTCCCGGATCCCGTAAGTCACGATCACCCGTCCGTCGTAGAGCTGAACCAGGTGTGCCGGGTGGTGGCGCGACGGAGTCAGCGTTCCTCCGGGAGTCCAACTCCTGGCCTCGTCTTCCGAGCTGAACAGTTCCAGGTGGCCGTCTCCACGAGTCCGGATCGCCGCCAGCCAGCGGCCGCTCCTGAGGCGGATCAGGGCCGTCTCATTGAAATCGTCCTCGGCGATGACGGCGTTCTCCGTCCAGGTTCGTCCGTCGTCACGGCTGAAGAGCACGTAGGCGGTGGAACCGGGCGGGTTATTAGGCAGTTTCCAGGAGTAGCCGGGAGCGACCAGGACGTTCCCTGGCGCCTGGACGATGTCTCCGAAGGGGATCAGGTTCTGGACCCCGTCGGGCAGGGTGACGCCGGAATTCTGCTCCCAGGTCCGCCCGCCGTCGCTGGAACGGCAAACCAGGGACGGCAGAATCCGCTCCCGGAAGCCGGCGCCTCCCCAGCCCGAGGCCAGCACCACCACCGAACCGTCGTGGGCTGCGCCGGCGGCCACGTTCATACGGTTCGAGCCGGGGGCGCGTGGGGCCACGACACCTCCCAGTTCCCACATGCGGCCCCCGTCGGTGCTGACCCACGACTCCACATCTCCCGCCCCCTTGCCGTGATGGGGCTGGTTGAAGATGGTGGCGGTCAGGGTGCCGTCCTTGAGCAGCGTCAAGTTGGGCCAGGCGCAGACGTTGTCCACCGCCACGTACCGCTCCAACGGCTCGGCCGGCAGAACGGTGA
This sequence comes from Acidobacteriota bacterium, assembly GCA_965231825.1. Lineage (GTDB taxonomy): Bacteria > Acidobacteriota > UBA6911 > RPQK01 > JAJDTT01 > JAJDTT01. The sequence continues at coordinate 4,293,270 of OZ246889.1, forward strand.
ACATGCCACAGACCAGGATGCAGATCACGGAGATTCGGCTCACGATGGACCTCGCTATCGGTTGAATGACTACAGATTGATATCGAACCCGTTTGACGGCGGATTCAAGTATGTCAGCCCGGCACTGGGTCATTGGTAGGCGATGTTGCCGTCGGGCTCGATGACGAAGGGCCGGTGCCATTTCTTCAGGGGATTCCCGGCAAAGGCCTTCTCGTTGAGCTCGATTCCCAGGCCCGGATCCTGCGGCAACTCCAGGTAGCCGCCCACCCGCTTCATGGGCTCCAGGATCAGGTTGCGCATGGGACCCTGGCTGTCGTCCCGGTATTCCAGGATGATGAAGTTGGGCGTCGAGGCGGCAAAATGGGTCGAAACGGCCGTGGAGACGGGACCCAGCGGGCTGTGAGGCGCGATGGTCAGATACTCGGCCTCCGCCATGGCGGCGATCTTCTTGGCCTCCATGAGCCCGCCGCACAGCAGCAGGTCCGGTTGCAGAATGTCGGCGGCTTCGGCCGCGATCACGTCCCGGAACTCGTACTTGGTGTAGAGCATCTCCCCGGTGGCGATGGGCACCGGGATCTTCCGGTGCAGTCTCCCCATGGCCTCGATGTTCTCGGGCCGGAGCGGCTCTTCGAAGAACATGGGATGGTAGGGCTCGACCGCCTGGGCCATCTGTAGCGCCCGGACCGGCTCGAAGATCCGGGCATGGGGATCCAGGCCCACGTCCATGTCGTCGCCCACGGCCTTGCGCACCGCCGCCAGCCTCGCCGCCGTCTCCCGGAGCACCCGGTCCCAGGGCAGCTTCTCGGCGTTGGGCGGGTGCGGGCTCATCTTGACGGCTGTGAACCCCAAATCCTGAGCCCGCTTGGCCGAGTCGGCCACCTCACGGGGTGTGCTCCCGCTGACTCCCAGATAGACCCGGACCCGATCCCGGCAACGGCCGCCGATCAGTTCATAGACCGGCACCCCCAGGGCCTTGCCCTTCAGGTCCCAGCAGGCGACCTCGATCCCGCTGATGGCGGCATTCAGGATGGAGCCTCCGGGAAACCGCGACCCGTTGTACAGGAGGCGCCAGATGTACTCGATCCGGGTCGGGTCCTGACCCAGGATCCAGTCCTTGAAGTAGTGGATCGCCTCCTCCACCGCATGGTCCGGACCGGCGCGGTACGCCTCGCCGATCCCGTGCAGATGCTCGTCGGTCAGGATCTTGACGAAGACGTGGTTGCCATCCCCCAGGTTCACGCCGAAGGTCTGGACATCGATGATCTTCATGTTGTGCCTCGACTACAGCTTCCGGACGGGGTCGCCGACCTGGACCTGCCCCGCCTCCACCACGAAGACGTAGCACCCGCGCAGGCGGACAGTCCGTGGCCCGACATCGGTTCTCGGTGGGAAATTGTACATCAAATATTCCAAGGCCCGTTGCAACAGGAAAAATCCATCTGATTGTGTCAGCGGTCTTAACAGCCCGTGGCAAAAGTCGCCACGGCATCCGACCGTCCCTGCATCCCGGCGGACTGCGTTGCTATCGGCTCACATACTCCCGGTATGCTCCCGAATCGCGCCTTGTCCGGCGGGAGCAGGAACGGTCTCGGTGCTCGCGGGACTCTCACCACGGACTGTTAACCTTGGCAGCCGGTGGGGAGAGAACCCGAGGCTGCGCGCCAGTTTCTCCGTCGCCACGCACATCTCACGCTGCCGTCCTCCGGACGGTTTCTTTCCCGCCGCCATAGCACTGTTTTCAAATCGCCGGACCGACTCTTCCCGACTCTTGCCACAGGCGAATAGGGAGGGTGGCAAGAGTACCCGATAAATCCGAATTTTTGATTGTTTTCCTTTTTTGGCCTCTTGGAAATCCATATTTTTGGATTCTGGTGGTTGCTTGCGACTGCTGTCCGGTTGACATAAGTACGACACTGACTGCACTTAGTAAGCTTCTAGAGCAAAATGGCACCATTCTTGCTTGAGTTGACAATAAGGTTTAGGGCACTGCTAGTAACCTAGCAATTTCTCTTCCAACTGCCCGTGGTAATAGATCGCCAGGGCATTCGACCGGGGCTGCATCCCCACGAACTACGTTGCTCCTCGGTCACATACGGTTGAGTACGCTCCCTCCTTACGTCTTGTCCGGCGGGATGCAGCCCCAGTCTCGATGCTACACGAGACTTCCACCACGGACTGTAAAAACAAGGCAACAATCGGCTCGTTGTCTGACTGAGTCTGTCAGGAGTGTGATTTTGCCATCTGGGCGGACATTTTTGTCCGCCGAAGGGAGGACGCAGCGATGTGGACCGAAAATTACAGGACCGTGATCGCAATCTGTGTGTTTTGCCTGATGGGTGCCGGCTCGGCGTTGTTGGCTCAGGGGCATCGGGCCATTATCTCGGGCCTGGTCGTCGACGCGAGTGGCGCCAGTGTCCCGGGAGCCGAGGTGAGGGTCATCCATCAATCCACCAACATCGCCCACAATACGATTACCAGCGACAGCGGTTACTACGAGGCCCCGGGACTGCTGCCCGGCCAGTACCGGATTGAGGCCGCACTCGAGGGCTTCAAAACCACTGTGGTCGAGGACATACCCGTCGCCAGCAACGAGCGGGTGCGGGTTGACCTCAGTCTCGACGTCGGGGAGGTCGAAGACAGCGTGACGGTGACCTCAGATCCCACGCTTCTCCAGTCGGCGGATGCGGATCTGGGCGTCGCCTTTGGGCAGAAGCCGCTCACTTCCCTGCCCATCGGCCAGGGAAACCCCACTTATCTGTTCCTGCTTTCACCCTCGGCCGACTCGGCTGCAGGGTACGGCAACTTCAGTATGAACCAGGAACCCTATCAGCGGGCTGGATCCGGTCTGGTCCGGTTCAACGGAATGCCCACGGGAACTGCAGAGTTTACGATGGACGGAACTCCCAACACCCAGCGGAACAATGCGGTCGACGGGGGTGCCGTTTCCTTCAATGCGACCACGGAACTGGTGAAGGAAGTGCGCATCCAAACCACCACCTTCGATGCCAGCGTGGGGCATACCGGCAGCACGACCGTTGACGTCATCATGAAAACGGGCACCAATGACTATCACGGCGAGGCCTTTTACTTCGGGCGCCATGACATGTTCAACGCGAACAGTTGGGTCCGCAACAGGGCGGGACAGGATAGAAGCAGTTTTCCCTACAAGCGTTACGGTTTTACCGGAGGAGGTCCGGTCATCAAGGACAAGACCTTCTTCTTTCTGGGCTGGACTCATTGGGAACAGGTCAGGTTTGGTGACTCTCAGGCAACCGTACCCAGAGCGGCACACAAGTCCGGCGACTTTTCGGACCTGCTGGCACTGGACCCGGAATATCAGCTCTACGACCCAATGACCGCGGTTCTGAACGCGGAGGGGCGAGTCGAGCGCCAGCCCTTCCCCAACAACATCATTCCATCCAGTCGCATCCACCCGATTGCGGCACCCCTACTCGGGTTCTTCCTGGCCCCCAACAATGCGAGTGGGGCGAGTTCGGACGGCTTTCGCAACTATCTTTACGACAAAGGCTATACTCCGCTTCCCAGAACGGACCGGCACACGGTTCTTCGAATCGACCATGACTTGAACGATTCGCACACCCTGTTTGGCAGGTATCTCAATTCGGACGGACCTTCCAGCGGGTGGACCATGTTCGACAACCACCCGGGAGGTCCGGGCTGCGAGTGCGTCGACGTACACGGGACGCGACACCAGATTTGGAATTTCTCGGTCGGCGACGTTTGGACCATCAACCCCACTTTCGTGGCTGACTTTCGCGCCACGAACAATCGGCATACCTCGAAGGCTCGGAACAACGCGGGGGGACTGACCTGGGCGGACCTCCCCACCAACATGTCCCAGTTCGTCGACGTCGAGTTTACGGGTTTTCCCTACGTTTCAATCACCGGTTACCCCAAACTGAGCAACCTTCCCGGTGGCCACAACGGGTTTACCAATTTCGATCCGGGACTCCAGGTTGATGAGATTCGAAGCGCCTCCGCCCATTTCACCCAGATTTCGGGGAACCACAGTTTCAGGTTCGGGGCCGACTGGAGGGGCTATGTCTACAACTCCGTTCGAAGCGATCAAGCCCGAACTTTCTTCACCGGTCAATTCAGCAGTGGTCCCTTCGACAACTCCCCGCCCCCTCCGCGGGGCCACGGTCTGGCAGACTTTCTGTTGGGCCTCCATTCCTCCACCAACCGGAACGTACGTGCCGATTATGCGAATTATTCCACCTATACAGGCATCTATCTCCAAGACGACTGGAAAGTCACCCCCCGACTCACCGTGAACCTCGGGCTCCGGTGGGAGCGCGAAGGCCCCCCCACCGAGATGCATGACCAGGCACTGACACGATGGGCGGCCGACGTGGAGAATCCTGTCTCGGCAGCGGTCCAGACAAATTATGCCAGGAACCCGATTCGGGAACTCCCGGCGGATCAGTTTCGGCTGATGGGAGGCGTGCTCTTTGCCGGAGTCGATGGAGAACCCCGCACCGTCTACGACGCTGACAATAACAACTTTTCTCCGCGGGTCGGCGCGGCCTACCGCTTGAATGACAAGACGGTCCTGAAAGGCGGCTACTCGCGTACGTACATTCCCCTGAACCAGCGTCACTTCGCTGCCCGTTTCCCCATAGCCGGATTCGACACCAGCACATTCGCCTTTTCCAGCACCGACGGAGGCTTGACCTTTCCAGGCTCTCTGGACGATCTCTTCCCGGGTGGCTTGAACCAACCCAGGGGGTCCAGCGATGGACTGATGACCAATCTGGGCCAGCTCATCTGGATGAACCACGGGCTCGATCGAAGTACCACAAACCCCTATGCTCACCAGTTTCAGTTGGGCATCCAGCGCAGATTGTCGCCCAACGCCACCCTGGAAGTGCGCTATGTGGGGAACCGGACGAGGGACTTCGGCATTTCCAACAACGACCATAACCGGCTGCCGGGGCAGTACTTGACCAGATCGATAGAGCGGGACCAGGCCCATATCGACTACATGACGGAGCGGGTCCCGAATCCGTTCCAGGGAGTCGAGGGTGTGGGTGGCTCTCTGGGAGTGGCGTCGACCATCCAACGCCAGGCTTTGCTGCGACCCTATCCCCATATTACCGGGCTTCGCTCGTGGGCCGACAAGGTAGGCTCGACCGACTACGATGCCATGCAGGTAGAATTCCGGGCCCAGGACCTTGGGGGCTGGGACGTTCAGAGCAGTTACACCTGGGGTAAGACCATGGAGGAGCTGCAGTTTCTCAATGGTTTCGGAATTGACCCGGGGCCGGAAAGGACGATCGGCATCAACGACCGTCCCCATGTCCTTCGCTTTGCGGGCACCTTCAGCTTCCCCTTCGGCAAGGGCCAGCGTTTTGGACCAAAGTCGGGCCTTGCCAGTCACCTGATCAGTGGGTGGAGTGCAACCTTCATTGGGTTCGCGCAGAGTGGAATCCCCATGAAATGGGGGAATATTATTTTCCGGGGCAACATCAGGAACATCTCGGTTGGCCAGCATGAGGCGACCCGAATGTTCAACCAGAATGCCGGGTTTGAGAGGAGCTCCGCCAAACAGCCCGCCTACAATCTGCGCACCTTTCCCCTTCGTCTTTCCGGGGTCCGGGATCAGGGGCCCACGGACGTGGGTTTGACTCTTGTCAAGAACACTTACATCGGCGAGCGGTTTCAGGCCCAGTTTCGGTTGGAAGCCTACAATCTCCTCAATTCGCACTACTTCTGGGGCGCCCACCGCAACGCGGTCAATACGAACCCCACGAGCAGCGGGTTTGGGACGCAAGGCTTCTCCTCGGGTCCGCGAATCGTCCAGTTTGGCGTGAAGTTCATTTTCTGAACCGGGATCACAAGGTTGTAACTGGCAAGACAAAAGCCGGCTATCAAATTTGACGGCCGGCTTTTTTGGTGCGCCCAGCCGGGCCCGCTTCTGCGATTGAAGGACGGACGCGGGCCCTGCCTACCCAGAGCCCGTACCTTGGATTGGAAGGAGACTTGGAATGCGAACAATAGGGTTTGTCCTGCTGGCCATGCTGACGGGTCAGACGGCCCTGCCTGCCCAGAGCAACCCTCTGGACGTCTCCAGCCGAAGGCAGGTGTTCATCGACGAGCGTTTCCTGGAGGTTTCCGATGGCGTCGAGCTGGTCGTTCACCAGCCGACCAAGACGAACGAACTCACGATTGCGCCGGAACACCCCTGGGAAACCGTAATTTCCGGCTCCTCCACCGTCATCAAGGCAGGGGATGTCTACCACCTCTGGTACAGCGCCAGGGCTCCCAAGAAGAGGGATCCCGACACCGGCGAACCGATGTGGAATAAAGGGAGGTTTCAGAGTCTGGCTTATGCACGCTCGCAGGACGGGATTCACTGGGAAAAGCCCATGCTGGGTCTGGCTGAGATCTTCGGAAGCAAGGAGAACAACATCGTTCTTGGCTACGGTGCCGGAGGCGTCAAAGCGGGACTCATTGGCACCACTGTGTTTCTGGACCCCAACGCAGTTGCCGAAGAGAGATTTCGCCAGTTGGCTTACGTCAGAAACCCCCCTGCGCTCCCCGCTTCCGCCCTGCACCTTTTCTCTTCCCCAGACGGAATCCACTGGAGCCTCACCCGCAAATCCGTCATCGTTTTCGAGTCGAAAAAGCACCACCTGGATTCCCCAAATGTGATCTTTTGGGATGATCGCATCCACAAATATGCGGCCTACATCCGCCGAAATCTGCGTCCTCCCGGATCCCAGGGCAGGGCCGTGGCCCGCAGCGAATCGGACCATCTCGAACGGTTCATGAATGCCGAAGTTACGCCCGTCGTACTGGCTGTCGACCACTTGGATCCCCACCACTACGATTCGAGGGAAGACCGTAATGTCCAGGTCATGGATTTGTATACGAATGCCACTGTGAAGTATCCCTGGGCCCAGGATGCCTACTACATGTTCCCCTCGGCCTATTACCACTACCACAGCAGGTTCCTCCGCGAATTCGAAAACGATTCAGTCTTCGATTTCGAATCTTTCTGGGACAAGAAAGGAGAGACCATGCCTCGGGAAGGTCAGACGGCTGCCAACACGGGACCACTGGACATCCGTTTTGCAGCAAGTCGGGATGGTGTTGACTGGCACCGATACGACCGCCGCGCCTTTGTGGACTTGGGCATGAAAGGCGAATTCGATTCAAAGTCCAATTACATGATTCTCGGCTTGGTTCCCGCTCTCAACGGGCGCGAGATGTACATGTACTACAGCGGCAGCGATCAGATACATGCCTGGGGCTTTCAGCCTCAAAGCGAAGCGGTTCGAAGGGAGGGGCTGGGTCCCATTCGGAATATTCGAGCCCTCAGTCGGCTGGTTCTGCGGAGGGACGGATTTATCTCCGTTCGAGCATCGTACCCAGGAGGGCAGTTTACCACCCCCCTCCTGAAATTTGAGGGTAGGGAGCTGGCCTTGAACGTCGACACCTCAGCCTTGGGCACGCTCAGGGTAGAAATAATGGACGAGTTCGACAATCCCCTGGAAGGTTTTTGGCTGGCGGACTGCGACCGCATTCACACCACCAACGAGATGAACCGGATCGTCACCTGGCGCCGGCAGTCGGACCTGAGTCGTCTCGCCGGAAAGCCGGTCCGACTCCGGTTCGTCATGAATGATACCGACCTGTACGCCTTCCAGTTCAGGCAGTGAAAGGGCCTCCGGCAAGAAGTCCGAGCGGTAGGTGCTTTGCGTTCAAAGCCCCGAGCAGAGTCATTCCCGGCCCAGACGCGAAGCCAAGTGCTTGAGCGCGGTTCTGGTTTCACTGATCTGCCGTTCCAGGTTCTGTTTGTGCCGGACGGCCTGGTTGTCGTTTCTTTCCCCCGGATGGGCCAGATCCTCTTCCAGCTCCTTCAGGTAGCTGCGGCAAAGCTCGAGGTAGCGATCAGCCGTTGCCGGGTTGTGGAAGCTCGCTCCGTTCACTCTGACGTAGACGGGCGTCGTATGGGCGACTTGGGTGTGGGCGGCATCGGTCCGGGCGGCGACCCAGATCCCACGTTGCACCGGCAGCTCCATCTCGATAGAAAGCAACTCTTCACTCTGGCCCGGCTCCCCTGCAGAGACTTTCTTCAGCGTTTTGGAATGTCCTACGATTTCCAGTTGACGTAAGGGGATTTGAGACGCCTGCCCGTAGGCTCTGGCTGAGATCCTGACAACAGTGCCCGATTCGACCTCCAGCGTCTCGCCGGGAAGCCGGTCGTTCACCGTAAACTCCAGCATCGGTCCGCTGGTAACGAAGGTCCGGCCTGCCTTGACGCCCTGCAGCCAGCGGTCAAACGAGAGGCTGTCGCCGGTATAGGTATAGAACCGGGCGTCGCCGATCTGCGAACACCCCTCTTCCAGGCCGAAGCGAGGTCCTCGCCCACACCAGGGGAAGTCCGAGCCACCTAACGCTGTAAGCTGATATCCAAGATCCAGGAAATGATAGTAGTGCTGCAGCGCCAGCGGCCCTTCCTTTGGACAGAACTGCATCACCTCGAGAAAGTCGAGCTTCCCTCGCAATACGTTGAGCGTCATTCCACGATAACCGTGAAAGGTCATCGCTTGATGGGCGAAGCCGGTAATGCCTCCCAGCTCGTGTACCTGGTCGAAAACACGGCCGTAGTTGTAGTAATCGTCCCGAAATCGAACGAATTCTTCCGCACCGAGCGAAATCGTGTGACCGATCTCGGGCGTCCGGGGGCCTTCCTGACCGGGCGAGAGGATGTAGTCCCCTTCGCGGTAGCGGCCGCTGCCGCCCCAAGCATATTGAGAGTAATAAGTCGCCCAGAAATCCCCCATTTGGAGAAGATGCGCCACGTGCACATCCTCTGCCGCCGTCCAGCGAAGAATGGCCGGATCGTCGCGCGGCGACCGCCGCAGGTGAATGTGATCGTCCCCCGAGTACCAGCCACGCCGGGGCATGTCGATCCATCGCTCCAGCTTGTACTCTCGGGAAAGGCTCTTGCCCGGGTCGAGATCGAACTCCACGGTTTGCGCAACGAACTCATATCCCTTGGACAGCTTGAGCGAATACGACCCTGGGGGCAGTTGCGCGTCGAAGGACCCGTCGACATAGAAGGAGCCGTCGGGCTGAAGCAGATACCCTTCCGCGCGATCGTAGCGCCCGTACATGACCGGAATGGCGGCGTCCGGGATGGGGAGTGCAGATTCCGAGACCGCCACGGCGCCCGTGACCCGGGGAGTGTTGCCGTCCGCGTCCGTCAGCAAGACCCGCACCGGCGTGGGTTGCCCGGTGCCGGCATCGAGGATGCGAACGGAGAGCGAGGCCTCGCGGCTCGAGTGTGCGCAATAAATGAGGCCGAGCACAAAAAACGCTGCGCAGACCAGCCGCCGACCCGGAAGAGACATGGAACTTCGCGCGGCCTTCAACAGGACCTCCATTTCGACCGTTGGACCATCGACATTATACCTCTCCACCCTGTCCGGTCCCGAACTCCGGATCAGAAGTTCCGTCGAAGCAGTTGCTCTTTCGACGGGGATATGGACCAGATGGTGACCGTCTGGTTTTGAAACCATTCCTCAGGTAGCTTGGTGGGGCCGCGTGACGGAAGGTTTCCTGCCATGCTGTACTCTTTTCCAATCCGCTCGATGAATTCACCTGCCAGAAACTACAAGGGAAACATCCATGCCGACCCATCGCTCATCCAAACTGCTGATTGCGTTGACCCTTATGGCGCTGGCCGGCGCCGGAACGCTGCTGGCTGAGCCGGCGGGCGAAGCGCCGTGGGTGCGCATTACCGAGGACGACAACAGCATCAAGATCGAGACCGGAAAACTCGAAGCCGTCATCCCCAAGAAGAACCCCAAGCAGTGGATGACCGGCATCGAAAAGGGATCGTTTCTCGATAAGCGCACCGGCTTCCGCGAAGCCGGCGACGGGCTCTGCATTGTGGACTGGATCATGGAGCCCGGCAGCGACGCGGCCTGGCAGGAGCAAGGTACCAAGACCGTTCGTTATCGATACAACAACGACAAACACGGTAAGCGGGCCAAGCGCATCATCGAGGGACCCCAGCTCTGCCACCGGATGAAGCCGGTCCAACCCCAGGTGATCCGGGGCCAGGATTTCGTCGCCGTAAAGACGACCTACCGCTACGAGTACGCCGCCCCCGGCTACAACGCCGGATCGCAATGGACTCAGCTACTGGTGTTCCCGAAAGGCAAGCGCTACTTCTTCTCGATGGACAGAATCGACAGCGTCAACGACTCGGACGAAATGTTCCTCCGCGTCGACATGCCGGGCTGTGTCCGCCACCGGCGTGGCGAGACGTTCAGCGAGATCTACCTCAGTTACCTGGGTGGTTCGGAAGGGCTGCGGATCCCGCCCAGCGAGTTCTACGACGTCTTCCCGCCCGATGAGAAATTCAACTACCGGCGAGACACGCACGAAATGCCGGAGCATTTCATCCGCGCCTACCGCTTGCGCGACCCGGAAACGGGCAAACAGGGTCCGTGGCTGGCAGGTATCACGCTCGAACCCTCCGTCGTCTACGAGGCGTGGTGCAACCAGCGGCCCGGGATCGTGATCTTCATCCATGAGATTGGAGGCCGGCCGATCAAGGCCGGCGAATCCTTCAGCGCCGCCTTCATCGTCGGCTACTTTGACAGCATCGAGGAAATGCACGCCCTGAATGACCGCTACCGGGGCCACCGCGCCCTCAGCGTTGACGGATCGGGGTGGCGCCTGGAAAAACAAACGCCCTGATCAAGCAGCCCGTGGTGAAAGTCTCGCGAGCACCGAGACCGTTCCTGCGCCCGCCGGACAAGGCGCGATGAGGGAGCATACCGGGAGTATGTGACCGAGTCGCAACGCAGTCCGCCGGGATGCAGGAGCGGTCGAATGCCGTGACGACTTTTGCCACGGGCTGCAAGGGTATGAGGCTCGTCAATCCACAAACTGAAACGCATACAGATCCGCATCTTTCAGTTGAAAATGCAGCCGGACCGGCTTTTCGGCCAACCTGCCGACGTCCCTGCCGGATTTCCAGGTGACGGCACGGTCGTGCGTGTCACCGAAGACTTCATTGCAGTCCGCCATCGAGAATCCCGGTAGCGGCGATCCATCGGGATGGCGCAGAGCGACGCGGATACTTCCAGCACCGGAGGTGGCGAAGTTCAGGTGAAGTTCTCTTCCTGAGAAGGTCAGCGGTTTCGTCACCAGTTGGCCGCCGCTCATGGGGGCACTCACCGAGACGAAGCCGTCGAGGCGAAGGGTGTAACGCCGCATCGCACTGCTGGTCCCGGTCCAGCCACCCTCCTTCGCGTACAGAGACAGTTCGTTCGGCGCTCCTTTGAGTGCCGACTTGGTTTCGACGACATGCCAAGCCGTGAATTGATGGCTGTAGTTCCAGGTGTCGTGCCGCTCGATTCCGGGACGCAGGAAGGCTTCGTTCCAGCGTTTGAATCTGACGCCGTCCCGGCTGGCCATGAGCAGCGCTTCCGTGAGCGCCGTACCGTATCGCAGGTTTGCCTCGGCTCGCAGTTCGCGGTGTTCAAGCTCCGGCAAGGCACGCATCGAATCGGACCAGCCACGTTCCGTATAACGCACTGGAAAGCCAATCAGGATGTGCGGCGCCCGGTAATAGGGTTTGATCTGATTCGTGTAGAGATGCTCGCCGGGCGAGTCCTCGTAGGTCAGGTCGGCTTCGTCACCCCAGTTGAGGAAGTCGCTGGATGATCCCGTGCGGATGGCTCGGTGGCCGGCCGGCTTCCAGACCTCTTCCGTGGTGACCCCCGCCGTGAAAGTCCGCCAGTAAGCCCGGTACTTCCCCAGTGTCGGATCCCAGAAAGCCAGATTCTGAGAATCGAACGCTCCGTTGGTAATGACCGGTTTGTCGCGAATCAGCGACCAGTGGATGCCGTCGGGCGACTTGAACGCAAACAGGCCGCCTTCGGCCCGGAGCCCGCCCAACGCCTTGTAGCGGGCCTCGGCCGGACAGTTCGGGCGAAAGTCCTTGAACGGTGTGAAGTTATGAATGCCCACTCCGTCCCACACGATGTTGTTCTGCTTCGAACCGTTGAACTCGAACAGACCGAGGATCGGTTTGGTCCAACCGATTCCGTCCCGGCTCTCCGCATAGCAATAGACCGTCTGGTGGCGATCCGTGATGAGCCGGCCGTCTTTCACTTCGAGCTGTGACCCGCGATAGTACATCCGGTAGAGGTCGCCATCCTGAAAAACGGTATGGTAACCGCTGCTGGTGCCTTCCCAAGGCGCATCGTGGACAAGTGCGATCTCACGCGGAATTGGGTGGTGCAGCCGCGGTTCGGCCTTCCCCTCCAATCGTTCGATCAGAAAGTTGTCGACAAACAGCTCGCGCCGGGAGCCGACGTCGATCAAGGTTTTCTGCTGTCGCTTTCCGGCGAAGGAAGTCGAGGGAGCCAGGGCTGTGAGCCCCAGTGCCGTAGATTGCACGAACTCTCTTCTTCTTATCTGGTTCATTGGCAACTCCATTCAACTGAAATCCCATCCGGACGAGGCCAGGCCCTTCTCCTTCCGGTTGGTGGAGGAGTGAAGGCACGGCCCGGTTGGCGGTCAATCAGCCATTTTCTCTATTTCTTCCGCCGACAGGGCCCGGTCGAACACCGCCACCTCATCGAGGCGGCCTTCCCAATTGGACTGATTGTCGCAGCGGCCGCCGAAGAACAAGTGGTCAAACCGGACGGGAAAATCTGCAGGTGACTCGGTCTCGATCTCGGGTTGGCGCCTGCCATTCAAATGAACCCGCACGGTTTCATCGTCGCGTACGAACACAACCTGATTCCAACTCCAGCGCCGAATCTCCGTACGACCCGCCACCAGCTTCCCTCCCTCGCCGTTCTCACCTCGGAGGAAGACAAGCTTACCCGGATGACTCGTGCCTCCCAGGCCGAGGTGGTCGCCTTCCAGACCATGGTCGCGGCCACGTGAGAACATCCAGCCGGCGATCTGGCGAGCATCTGCCGGCATGCCATTCCAGAACCAGAGGGCCACGGAATACTGTTCACCCAAGTCGGCAATTCGTGCCCGCAGCCGTCCTCCCGCAAAGTGGGCCGCTCGATTCTGCTCATTTTCCCTGCAGTAAGTCTCCGAGCGCGGACCCTCGAGGAAGAACGCCACACCCGGCTCGTACAGCGCGTCACGATCCTGACCGGACGAATCCAGGGCCCGGGAACCAGTGAATTCATCGAGTCGCCAGTAGGCCGCCGGACCGGCTTTCAGGAAGGCCTCGAAGGCGGGACCACGGCTCTGTTGGTACGGACGCCGGGGCCGAGCGGCCACTTTTTCCAACAACTGGAGGGCGGCTTCCGTGATTTTCGGTTCGGCCTCGATCTCCAGTCCGGCCCCGCGTTTCGCCCAGGTGTTGTAGCCTCCGAGAAAATGCTGTTCGGGTGGCGGAATGTAGCCGTCCCCGCCGTTGGCCAGGTCCATGACCATGGTCTTCGGCAGCGGGCTCTGCAGCTTCAGCTTCAAGCCGGTGAGGGCATAGGTTTCGGTGGGAGTCGTTGCGACTGCGATGTCACCGATGCGGAGGGCCTGAACCACGATTTCGGTCGACTGCCGTTCGTGCATGACGATTTGCTCACGGGCGTAGGCTTCGACGCTCACTTTGGGTATCCGATCTCCCATCGCTTCCACGACCCGGCGGGCCCACTCCAGACGCTGTTCGTCCGGGACACGATACTTGAGTTCCAGTCGCTTCTCAGCCATGGCCAAGTCCGGATCCTGGCGATATTCGATCGCGCCATAGGCACCCAGGACGAGGTCCACCATCTCCGCCGAGTAACCTTCGATCGTAGGCTCATACCTGGAGGCCGGGGGTTTTGCGTAGTCGCGCCGCCAGATGTCGCCGCTGCAGCCGTGAGACATGATCCCGACGAAGGGCGGGCCGCTGTCGTCGTGGTGGTCGGCAAGGCGGGATTTCAGCCCTTCGCAGAACAATCCGAAGTAGTCCGCGCTGAGACCCTGCTCACCCGAAAAGTAGTGCATGGAGAAGTTGGCCAGCACCGCGATCGGGCGGCCGTCGAGCGATTGAAACGAAATCAGCGAGAGCTCGGGATCCTCCGGCCCGGAGGGGCCGGTGACGTTGTCCCAGTTGCTGGCGGCGTGCATGGTCGCGCGTACGGTGGGGTTGCCGAACACGTCGTCGGCAATTCGGTCCGGCCGGCGAATCCAGCGCCGCGTGGCCGTGAATTTCTCGGCGTTCACGACGGTCCAGCCCACTTGAGCGGGTTCGAGGTTCGCTTCCGCCTCGGCCAGGGCTTGAGCGATCCTCCCCGGAAGATAAGGCAGATAAGTCGGCTCAGCGTGCACCATGCTATCCGCGACCGACGGCGCGGAGTGCGTATGCGTCGCCGAGATCAGCATTCGATCGGTTCGGATCTGCGTTCGCCGCGCCGCCAGTTGCTTCACCTCATCCAAGAACGGACGCTGCATCAAACAACTATCGACCACCACAATCCCAAGACGCACTCGGCCGTCGTCGAGCACGATTGCCCGTGAATTCAATGGTGTCTTCACCTCGCCGACAGTACGGGCGACGAGGCCGCCGTTGACGACAACAGGGAGCTTCAGGGGTGTCACGTCCACGACCGCCGCCCCAGCCTTGAACTCAGCCGAAGCGTCCACCGTCGTCAAGACCGACAAGACGCAAAACAGAAAAGGTGCCGCATGCGACTTCATGTGATGATGTTCCCTCCCGGTCGTGTAAGACGGCTACGCGATGTGGAACTGGATAACTTGCTAGTCGAACAAATCGACAGCACTGGCACTCCCCGAATTTATGGCTAAATCGACCGCCACAGTTGTATGCTAGGTGAAAGCCGCGTGCGGTCGCGAGGCTTTCAGCGCCAGCCTTCTGGATATTTTCAACATATGATGGGGGAAAATCCGTCCTTCGCGAGCGCTCTATTCTCGCCTTGGATTTCAGTCACTGGCAGCCTCGAACGAAAAGGGCTGATGCGACGACGTCTGCAGAGCCGGAGATATTCGATACCGCCTGTAATCGTGTCCAGCCTCCTGATCCTCCTCTTTCAGGCTGGGGCTTGGGCCTGGTCTCAGGAGAATCGACCGCGCGATTCCTTCGCCATCCGCTCACCGGAAATCTGCGGCGCGGCGAACCGGACGCTCCCCAAGTGGGCGTTTGAGCAGGAATCACCAGAGCAAGCTGTGCGGCTGTTGCAGGATCGTCTCCGCTCGAACCCTCAAGATCCCATGCTCAACTATCAACTGGGGATCCTCTACCAAGCCCGGAATCAGTTCCGGAAAGCCATCGCCCAGTATTGGAAAAGCAGGAGCCTGGATCAGGACTCAGATCTTTATGCGTTGGCCCTGGCCTCGGTTTTGTTTCACTGTAAGCAACGTAGAGAAGCCATTCAAGTGCTGCAGACCTTTCTGGAACGGCATCCGAAGTCTCTCCCCGGTATTCGCTTCCTGTGCCGGATATACATCCAGGAGAGCCAGTTTGATCAAGCACTGGCTTCAGCGCAGAAAGGCTTGGCGCTGGACCCCGGCGACAGCTACGGACATTACCTCTTGGGAATCAGCCATAAGGGACTGATGCAATTCGAGGAAGCGAAAGCTGCATTGGAGCAAGCCGTTGCCCTGGCTCCCTCGTACGCCGAGGCCCACTTGGAATTGGGTTTGCTTTACAGCGCCGATCACAAGACCTTCGGCCTGGCCGTTGAGAACCTGAAGCTGGCTCTCTCGTCAGGATTGGTTCGGCCCGATGTTCACAAGAACCTGGGCTTCGTGCTCCTCAAACTGGGAGAGCATGAGCAAGCGGTTGAACAGTTGGAGCTGGCTCTGCAAGGCAGCCCGGACTATGTGGAACCCCATTATCTGCTGGCTGATGCATTCCGAAAACTGGGGATGAGGGAGAAAGCGGCCGCCGCTCTGAAACGATTCCAATCCCTGAGGACGGCAGCCCGGGAAAGGCTGGCTCTGGAAAACAGAGGCCCGAGGCTTTACGCGAAGGGAATGGACCTCTTGTCCAAGCAAGCTGCGCCGGAGCAGGCCTATGCGGCCTTTCTTCAATCCGTTGAGGCTTCCCCCGGCATGGATCTGGGTTTCTATCGCCTGGCCCAAATCGACTACAAGAGGGGCGACCGCCAACGTGCGGCCGATTGGATTCGCCAGGCGATTCAGGTGTATCCGCTTGACGCACGATACCACTTTGTGCTCGCCAGACTCTTGGAGCGGACGCACGTCGCGGGCTCCCTCGACGCCGTCAAGGCGGCCATCGACTTGAACCCGGCGAATGCGGATTACCATAACCTCCTGGGCAATCTGCTCTTCAAACAGGATGACTTTCAGGGTGCTGTCCGATCTTATCGCCGGGCCATAGAAATGGACCCCGACGACCCCATCCCTCACCTGAATCTTGCCACTACGCTGCCTAGAATCGGAGCCGTTCAGGAAGCCGAGAGAGAAAGAGAGATCTACCTCCGACTGACCCGCGGAGGGAAACCCGAGTAGATGCGGCGTCGACTCCTGACCGCGGTGCTTTTCCCGCTGCTTGCAGTCGAAGCTTGGGCCCTGGTCGAATCGCCCGACCCCGGCTCCTCGGTAACCTTTCAGGATGTGACCGCACAAGCCGGTATCCGTTTCTTGCACCGGAACTCGCCGACTCCCAAGAGATACGCCGTGGCAACGGTGGGATCGGGATGTGGTTTTATCGACTTTGACAAAGATGGCTACCAGGACATTTTGCTCATCAACGGCGGCTGGACGCCGGGTACCGACAAGAATCTCCCCTTCGATCACTCCCTTTATCGAAACCGGGGAGACGGCAGCTTCCAGGAGGTGACTGCCCAGGCCGGAATTGAATCCAATCAATACTACGGAATGGGCGTCGCCGTCGGCGATTATGACAATGACGGGTTCGACGATTTCTTCATAACCAATTTTGCCGGTCCCGATCTCCTCTATCGCAATAATGGAGACGGAACCTTTCGCAACAGGTCGATGGCGGCGGGTGTGGGAGGCGATGGACGATGGAGCTCGAGTGCTGCCTTCTTCGATTATGACAATGACGGTTTCCTGGATCTCTATGTGGTCAGTTACACAGATCATTCACTTGATAAAAATAATCCGATCTGTAAACACGGACCCATCGTGGCCACCTGTGGTCCCGAGGCCTTCAACGGTGTCCCGGATGTCCTTTATCGAAACAATGGCGACGGCACCTTTGCCGACGTGGGTCAAAAAGCCCGCGTCGCTAAGTTTGCGGGAAAGGGTCTGGGGGTGGCGCCATTGGATTATGACCGGGACGGCCGGGTCGACATTTACGTGGCCAACGACGGAGTCGACAATTTTCTCTTCAGGAACGAGGGAGATGGATCTTTTTCCGAGGTGGGGCTGTTGACCGGAACCGCTCTTGACGAAAACGGGGAGCCGCAGGCAGGCATGGGAGTCGTCGCTGGAGACTACGACGGGGACGGGCTTCTCGATCTGGCGGTGACCAATCTGGACTTGGAATACCTGGCCCTTTACAAGAACATGGGTGACGGCTTTTTTGAAGACATGAGCTCCCGTGCCGGTGTTCTGGCTCCCAGCCGGCCTTTTGTGGGTTTTGGCCTGGGTTTGATCGATGTGGACAATGATTCGGATCCGGACCTGGTCGTCGCTAATGGCCACATTATGGACAACGCGGCCCAACTGAGAGCAGGGGCATCCTACCGGCAACCCAAACTTCTGCTGGAGAACGTCGGCGGCCTGTACGAGGACGTCACTTCCGAGCGTGGCGAAGTCTTGGCGGTTCCCCAGGTCAGCCGGGGTCTGGCCTGGGCCGATTTCGACAATGACGGCGACCTGGACGTGCTGGTCAGCAATTGCGGCGGAAGCCCGGTGCTGTTGCGCAACGAGGGAGGCAACGAAAACGGCTGGCTGCAATTGAGACTGGTCGGCAAGAAATCCAACCGAAACGGTTTCGGGGCTCTTGTGGAGCTCAAATTTGGCGAGAAAAGCCTGGTCTCCCAGGTCACCTCGGCCGGCAGCTATCTCTCGGCCAGCGACTATCGAGTTCATTTCGGCCTGGGAGATTACCAGGGCAAGGTTGAGATCACGGTCTACTGGCCAAGTGGAATCCGGGATCATCTCCGAGAGCTGCAACCTCGCCGGGTTGTCGTGGTGGAGGAAGGAAGCACCAACCACCCAGTGACAGCAGCCGAGGCAAAAGATCCGGGCTAAGTGGGTACTAAGAAATGGATGAGATCGGCGTTGGATCCGGAACTCATTCCCCAAACTGAAACGCATACAGATCGGCATCCTGCAGGGTAAAGCGCAGACGTATCGCCTGACCCGCAATCCTGCTCACATCCGTGGAATCGTTCCAGGAAACCGTTCGGTCGATCTCATTCCCGAAGGTCTCATCCGCTTCCGCCAACGAGTAGCCGGGGATCGGACGGCCCTTGGCGTCCTGTATTTCAACCTTGAGTGCGCCCGCCGCCGAGGTGGCGAAATTCACCTTCAGCTTGCTTCCTTCGAACTTCAAGATTCGGGTCAGCAACTCGCCGCCCTGCATCGGCGCCGAGGCTGAGACGAATCCATCCAGGCGCAGGGTGTAGCGGCTCATCTTTCCACCCTTGCCGTGCCAATAGGCCGAGGAGGCATAAAAGGACAATTCATTGGGGGCTCCGGCCCGGGCCGCTTTCGTTTCCAGCATCTTCCAGGCCACTGTCTGGTGTGCGTAGTACCAAGAGTCGTCACGTTGAATGCCAGGTCGAATGAACCCTTCATTCCAGCGCTTGAACTTCACACCGTCACGGCTTGCCATGATCAGGGTTTCGGTCAAAGCAGTCCCAAAGCGTTGATGCGAGCTGGCTCTCAATTCCCGTTTCTCGAGGTCCGGAAGAGCTTTCATCGAAGCTGACCAACCTCGCTCGATATATCGTTGCGGCGTTCCCACCAGGATGTGGGGCGCCCGGTGATAGGGCGCCACGTTGTTTATGTACATATGCTCTTCGGGAGAATCGACATAGGTCAAATCGGCGTAGTTGTACCAGTCGAGAAAATTTCCGGAAGTGGCGGTTCGAATGGCTCGGTATCCAGCCGGTTTCCAATTGTCCTTTTCGGTAACTCCCCCGGTGAAGGTTCGCCAGTAGGCACGGTACCGGCCGATGGTGGGATCCCAGAAGCCAAGGTTGGCGGAATCGAACGCACCGTTGGTGATTACGGGTTCTTCCTGCATCAGAGACCAGTGGATGCCGTCCGGGGACTTGTAGGCGAACAGTCCGCCCTCTCTCTTGATGCCGGCCAATGCCTTGTACCGTTCCTCCCTTGGGCAGGCGGGGTTCTCGTCGATCACGGGCATGAAATTATGAGTGCCGATTCCATTCAAAATGATGTTGTTTTGTTTCGATCCCTCGTATTCGACGATGCCGAGGTCGGGCTTGACCCAGTGAATTCCATCCTGGCTCTGGGCAACACAGGTGACCGGTTTGCCGTCGAATACGAGCTTGCCCGGGAGGGTGTTGAAGTTCCAACCGCGATAGTACATGCGGTAGCCGTCGCCATCCTGGATTACGGTGTGGCTTCCGCTGGCGTTTCCTTCCCAGGGTGCATCATGTTCGATCACGACCTCGCGAAAGACCGGATGATGAAGTCGAAGTTGAGCTTTCCCTGAGAGTTGCCCGATCATGAAGTCGTCCAGGAACAACTCGCGGCGCGAGCCTATGGGAACGGCCTCATCGGTGCTCTTCCGGCCCGCGCCGGCGGGTACGACCGGTCGCATGGCAGTTGCTACCGTTATCAAGGGAATATGATTCAAAAAGGTGCGACGATTGGTTGTCCCGTTCACTCTCCATCTCCTCTGCAATGGTGACTCTTCGGCCATGGGATCCTCATCAGACCGTCGAGACGGCCGCCTGACCCGCATTTCTCAACGGAACGATAGATAAAGACCGGGTTCCGTGCTATAAGTGTATTTAAGAGAACTACTTACGGCACCAACAGGTCTCGCAGGCCCCGCGCCCATCTCGTGGGGCAACGACCGTTTCCGCATTCTCGCAGCCGTTCTGGTCTTTTCGATGGGAACTGAAGTCAATATAACAATAATACCATCAATATATTGAATTGAATTGCAGTATTCCTGGCCGCGCTGGCCGGGAGGGAACAGGCTGCCAAGAGGAGGATCAAATGGACAGGAACCTGAAATTTTCCAGGCCGAAGGTCTGCTGCCTATTGCTCCTCACCATTCCGGCTCTCCTACACGTAACTTCTCCCCTTCTCGCCGGCCCCAGCAGGCTGTTGCTTCGAGAGTTCGATCGGGCCATCAGCAGGTGGGTGGTGCGAGACAGCGAGGGGATCCGCTACCTCCTGACGGCCAGGAGGGGATCCGAGGGACGGGCCGGCTTCGCCCTTCGGATCTCAAGAAACACCAGACCTCGATCCCTGGAGGATTTTCTTCCCCCGGCCGACCTCGTCCCTCCCCGGAGCGCCCGTGAATCGATCGAATGCGCCGGCATGGCCCTTGATGGCGCCGGCCGTCTGCATTTTGTCTGGAGCACTGAAAAAGGCCTTTCCGGTTACAGCTTGATGAGCCTGGATCGACTCAAGAGGCGTCCGGAGACCGGAGAGGAGCCACCCTGGGTGAATCCAGCCGACGGGAGGCGGGGAGCGCTGATTCTGGCTGAGGCGGCTTCGCTCGTGGGTGACGTCAGGCAGGCGCCCAACGGAGATGTCTGGCTGGCATGGACGGCCGGGACGGGCAACGACGTCTCCCTGCACCTGGGGACCGTAAGGGGCGGAAAATGGGAAGCTTTCGAAGTCGCCGCCGGAGACAGCCATGCTCCACCCGCGCTTCTCATTGACAGCGGGGGGCGCATTCACCTGGCGTGGCATAACCGGGAAGGGCGTGGTTTCTATCTCAGCAAAGAGCCTTCGGATCTGCGAGAGACGCTCAAAGGTTCTGCCGTTGAAACCCGGACCTCCTCTTCCGTGCCCGCCGGACCCTGGAGGCTCTGGGCCTATCGGCCGGCCTTGGTGGAGACACCCGCTGGAATACTGGCGGTCCATGAGAGCGGAACCGCGGAGTTGAGATCCGTGTTTCCAGGGGGCGAAAAAAAGCAACATTTTCCGCTTACCGGCGAGGACGAAAGGTTCGCGTGGGATTTCTGTCACTCGCCCCGGTTTTCCGTCGACCGCTACGGCATCCCCTGGGTTTTCTTCATCAACGGCACCCGCCAGCACGTATTTTACGCCCGCTGGCTGGAAAAGCAGTGGAGTCCGATCTTGAACGCCTACTGGCTCACGCTCAATACGCCCAGAATGGATGAAAATCATCTCTCCATCGACCGGTTGGCGGTGGAGGAGAGAATGTCCGTGGATGCTGAGGGGATCGGCGTCTCCATCACCCACGAAGGCCGGTTTCCCCAGACGGCCTATCACACGATGCCGGTCCCGTCTCTGACAGCCACTCCCGGAACCACCGTCTTGTTTTTGGACCTGAAGGAGTTGAAAGCGCTGGACGGTCTGCAACTGAAGGTCAACGAGGCCACGAAATATCAGGGAAACCCGGTGATCGCGAGGGGAACCGCCGGGGATTTCGATGCCGGCGGGGCCTCACAATTGGGCGTCCTGAAAGAGAATGGCGTGTACCGCATGTGGTATTCGGGGGTCTTCCGCGAGCCCGGGTCCAAGTGGCCCGAGTCGGGCCCCGTACCCATGCGCCGGATCGGTTATGCGGAGAGCAGGGACGGTTACCACTTCAGGAAAGTCGATCTGGGGATGGTTCCCTTTGGAGGCCGGGAACGTACGAATCTGGTTCCGGGACTTCCCCCCGCCCCGGTTTACAAGCCCATCTTCGCGGGGGGCATCCATCGTGACGCCCATGAGGCGGACCCGGCGAAAAGGTACAAACTGCTGAAGTGGGACCGAGACCCCGTCGAAGATTCGAATGCGCTGTACCTGCCGGAGAGGCAGCGCTGGACCCTGTTCACTTCACCTGACGGAATCCGGTGGAGGGAGCAGGTGGCAGGGAACATTTCCTTTCCTGCCGGCCAGCCCAGTTCTTTCGTGCCGATGTCGCTTTTTTTCGACGAGGCGGAAGAGGATCCGGGAAAGAGGTACAAGGCTTACGGTTTCACTTCTCTGAACATCAGCCGCCGCGGGGGCGCCTACGGCTACAGCCCGGATGCCGTTCACTGGACGGGGCATCCTCAGAACCCCATTTTTGACCCCTTTGCCCGAAGCATACCCGTCGTGAGAAGTGGCAAGGTGGAACAGATCCATGATGCGGTGGTGTGGAAGCGCCACGGCTACTACCTGGCCCTCTATCAATACCAGCACAGCGGTACGAACATGGATGTGGAACTGGCCGCGAGCCGTGACGGAGAGTACTTCGTATTCATCCAGCCCGGCGAGAAGGTGATCACTCGTGGCATTCCGGACGCCTGGGACTCGGACATGGTCGCCCCTTCCGTGCCCCTGGTGGATGACGAAGATATCAAGCTGTACTACGGAGGCTGGCGCAGTTCGCCCTGGGCGGAAGGACAGCCCTCGGGGGGCGTGGCGACGCTGAGACTCGACGGCTTTACCCATCTGGAGTTGGTCAAGGACCGGGCGCGAGGGAGTCTCACCACCATTCCCATCGGCCCCGGCGCGGCTTCTGAACTTTACGTGAACGCCGACTGCAGCGAGGGCGGCTCCCTGCAGGTCGAGCTGATCGATCCCGCCACCGGACGGCCCCTACCGGGGTATTCCAGAGAGGAGAGTCCCCGGTTCGAGGGGGACTCGTTGGCTTGGAGAGTCGAATGGGAGCATGGAAGGGGCCTCCACGGGCTGGAGGGGGATTCGTTCCAGATCAAGTTCCACCTGGCCGCCACCGGGGGATCCCCCAAACTCTATTCATTCAGTCTGAAGTAGAACAACGATTCCGGTGTCTTCAGGGTTCTTGTATAATCAGGATGTGAACCCGCCTATTCTTTCTTTTGAAAGAATTCTCCGTCGATTGCTGATTGCTCTTCTCCTGTCTTGTCTGCCGAAGGTTCCGATCCAGGCTGGAGCCCAGGAGAACAAGTCCGGGAAGTCCCCGCCTCAAGGTCAGCTCAAAGAAGAGGCGGAAGACTACTTTCGACGCTGGTTGGACGAGGACGTCGTGTACGTGATCTCCAAGGAAGAGCGCGCAGTCTTCGAGAGTCTGACCGCCCCGGAAGAAAAGGAACAGTTCATCGAACAGTTCTGGTTTCAAAGAGATCCGGATCCGCGCAGTGCCGCCAACGAGTTCAAGGAGGAACACTATCGCCGGATCGCCTATGCCAACGAGAGATTCGCCAGCGGCTTTCCCGGATGGATGAATGATCGAGGCCGTATCTACATCATTCACGGGCCACCCGACGAGATCGAGGCGCATCCTTCCGGCGGGAGGTATGACCGACCCCTTGAAGAGGGAGGAGGAACGACCGTAGCTCATCCGTTCGAAGTCTGGAGGTACCGCTTCGTAGAAGGCCTTGGCTCCGATGTCATCCTGGAGTTCGTAGACCCTTCTTGGAGTGGGGAATACAGGCTCGCCCTCAACCCCGACGAGAAGGATGCCCTGCTCAATGTGGCCGGCGCAGGCAATACGATCGCTGAAATGATTCAGCGCGACGAATCCCTGGAAGGGACGACCTTCACGTCGCCCGGAAACGCCAATCTCCGAAGCTTTCGAGCCCGGGACACCGCCTTCGACCGCTATGAAACGTTTACTAAAATCCGGCACGCCAAGCCCCTCAAGCATCGTGATCTGAAACGCCTCGTGGAGATCGACGTCACCTACCAGGACCTTCCCTTTTCTCACCGGGTCGATTATTTCGGCCTCGACGAGACGCGCTCACTCGTACCCGTAAGTGTCGAAATCCGCGATCGTGAACTCACTTTCGGTGAGGAAGAGCATGGAAAGCGGGCCCGCATGGCGGTCTATGGAATCGTAACCAATTTGTCGAATCGGATTGTGGACGAATTCGAAGCGGATCTGGTGAGCGATTATCGGGCCCGGGCCGCCCGCTCCGTCTATCAGAGAGTTTTGGTGCTGGAACGAAAGGGCCGCTACAAGCTGGACCTGATCATCAAGGATCTCATCAGTGGACGTGTGGGTGTACGCCGTCTGGTATTGATTCCACCGCCTCACCGGTCCGAGCTATCAGTCAGCTCGATTCTGCTCTCGAATCGAATCACACGACTGGAGAGCGCCCCGGAGCGCCATGCGATGTTTGTTCTGGGGGACTTTCACATCCGACCGAGCTTGGACAAAATCTTCCGGCCCTCAGAAAATCTCAACTTTTATCTCCAAGTGTACAACGTTGCCCTGGATCAGACCGAGATGAGGCCCTCGCTGAGGGTCGCGTACCGGGTGGCAAAAGATGGACACCCGGTCGCGCAGTTCATCGACATCATGGGTAAGTCGATACAATATCTCTCCGAGCAGAGAATCGTGCTGGTCCTGCCCATCTCCCTTCAGAGCTTTGAGCCGGGAAGCTATGAGATCACAGTGACGGTGAAGGATCTGATCCAGGAAAGAGAGGTTCGAGTCTCCGAGGCCTTTGACGTGGCAGCAGAGGCCGCCGGCTGAGAGGCCTCCCGGATCCGTTCTTAAACCATTCCCTTGCCTGACCCGACTGAATAATCAAGGACGGCCCGATTCCTGAGCTTCTTTCACGGTCAGGACGACTTCCGGATGACTTCCACTTCTACGCATCCGCTCGATGAGGCTCTCTTCAACCCACCAGCTCCGCCACTCCGATTCCAGCAAAGCGATTGCCGTCATAGAACATGTAGGTGTGTTCCGCAGAGTGCCAAATGCAAGGGTAGCAGGTCATTTCGCTGTCCCAGCCCGACTCGCTGACGTCTAAAACCGGGTCGGGCCACCACTTCCATCGAATTCCGTCCGGGCTCTCGGCATAGTGAACGCGGTAGAGACGGCGCTGGTCTTCGACGACGCTGAACCACATTCGAAAGCCGCTCCGGGTCCTCTCCACGAAGGGTTTGGAACAGGTTGAAAAGTAGGAGTCAAGCCGGGGCGGAATACTGATCACCGCCCCCGCGGGATGTGGCCTGAAAGTATGGCCCCCGTCGTTCGAAACGGAGAGGGCAATGGAAATCTTGCTGTGCGTCTCAGGCCAGCGCACGACGGCCGTATACCACATCCAATACTGCGAACCGACCTTCATGACGGCGCAGGAACCAGTGCCGTGCTCGTCGCAGGAAAAGGGCCTTCCCAATTCCAGCAGGGCCCGGCCGCTGCGTTTCCAGGTCAGGCCGGCGTCGTCGCTCTCGGCCAAAGTGGTCCGATAGGCTTTGAACCTGCCGAAGGGGTGATAATCTCCGCCCCAGCCACAGTAATAAAGGTGCCAGTGTTTCTCGGTGACGGGCACCACCCAGGGATAACTCACCCAGTGGGAATCAATCGACCCGGGCGCACCGAAGTCCAAAAGCGGCTGGTTCGAAGCTTTCCTCCAACTCAGGGGATCGGAAATGTCAGCTACCGCAAGGCCGATTCGCCTCCGCTGACCCTCGATGCTCATGTAATACATTCGCAGTTGATCGCCGGACTGGACGACGTGAGGAGCGGACGGGCGCCGGTCCCAGCCACCTTCATCTCCGTCGGGAAAAATGAGCTTCAGTTTCCTCCACCTCTGGCCCTGAAAGTGGGTTGACAGACTCATCCCGGTCCTCGCCCCCAGCAGAGGCGGCAACGTCGTTGCATAGAGGAACTTACGCCGGTTCATTTCGATTATTGGTGACCTCCATCGCCTCAATCCCCTTCCTTGCTTCCGCAAGCCGACGGTGAGCCTCGGGGGCAGCGCACGCCCCCGAACTTCTCACCCAATCGCTGGGTGCCCGAAGAAAACGTCAGTTTCTTCAGGCACTTACGGCTATTTGGCGGCAGCTCCCCGGCGACAGCCAGCACTGGGCGCACCCTCGCCGGTCTTTTCGCCCTCAGCGTGCACGTGCTCGCTCGAACGTAGCACCCGCCGAGGAGGAAAAACCTGCGCGATCATCGCGCCCACTGGTGAGAGATTCGACTACAGCTTCCGGATGGGGTCGCCGACCCGGACTTGCCCCGCCTCCACCACGAAGACGTAGCACCCGCGTAGCCGGAGGTCCTTGGTACCGGGCCCGTTGACGAACTTGAGGGCATCGACGCCGTAGCGGCTCGAGAATTTCTTGCAGCCCGTGTGCGGCAGTTCCGAGACCTCCACCAATGCGTCGCCGATCCGGAACCGGGTTCCCACGGGGAGGTTCTCCGCGGTGAGATTCATGTCCACCGCCAGATTGTCTCCCGACAGGGACCAGCGGTCGCGGCTTCCGGCAATGAGGGAAAGGAGACGCGAATTGATGAGGGTCAACTGCACCTTGGGATCGGAACTGCCGTCGGGAAGCTTACGCCAGCAGGTCTCTTGCCAGCGGTCTCCTTCCAGGCCCCCCTCAGGTGAGAGCCGGGCTTCGCTCAAAGACTTCCGGACGTTCGTGGCCGGACAGGCGGTGATGGCCTCGAGCCTGCCCTCCTGGCGGGGGGCCGCCAGAATGGAATCCAGTTCCTCCTGCAGTCGATCCAGAGTGGCGAATCGTTGCGTCATCGTTTTCCTCCGCTTCACCGCCGGCCGGGCGACGGCCGCCGGGAATGGGCTGAATGCGGTGCCGTAGCGCCGCTATTCGATCTGGAAAGAGTAGAGCCGGGCGCGGCTGTAGACAAACTTGAGCCGAGTTGGACCCGTTACTCCACTCAGGTCGCCTCCTTCCCAACTCACCGTCCGGTAGACGCCCTCTTCCTCGCTCAACGTCGAATCCGTTGCGGCATATCCCGGGATCGCCCTGCCGTTCTGGTCCTGGAGCTCGACCCGCAGATAGCCATTGTTGTCCGGGTCGCCGTTGAAGATGTCCTTCCAAGGCGCGTCCGCCCCACCCTTGCCTCCGGCGAGCAACTCCACATTGACCTTCAGGGTGCTCCCCTCGAAACGGAGTGGATGGGTGGTCACATGACCCTCGGCGGTGGCGTCCAGGGCGGCCCATCCGTCCTGACGAATCTTCATCAGACCGATCTGTCCCTTGTGTTCGGCCGCGGGGGCGTTGTGGAGGTTGTCGAACCCGGAGTAGTAGATCCAGATCTCGCCATCATGGACCACGGGTGTCGAGATGGGGAACAACATCCCGCTGTCGAAACTGCTCCCGCCGTATCCGTTGACCTGATAGCCCAGGACCATGAAGGGCCGGCGGTAAACGGATCGCTCCCAGTTCAAGCCGTCCCGGCTGGACGCCAACTGGGCGTCCATGGTCTGGATGTCGGTATGGAAGACCCAGACCAACCCCAGATAGTGAGCGCCGTAAGGAAATGCCGAAACCCCGTAGAATTCCGTGTGGGGCGGGTCGAACTCGTCCGGCTCCAGGACGAAGCGGCTGTCGCGCCAATGGATGAAATCGTCGCTCACCAGCCGCGACACCTTGCGCGGCCCGCCGGGGCTGGTCTTGTGGTAGAGCCAATACTGTTTGGTGCCGGGATCCCGCATCAGGCCGAAGGTGTCGCCGCTGCCCCAGATGGGCACCACCGGATTGTTCTCGAAGTCGGTCCAGTTCAGTCCGTCGGGCGAGAAGGCGACCCAGATGCCGTGCTTGGGCCGGTCATGGGACTGCCAGTAGGCCAGTTTGTAACGGCGGTTGGGATCCGGGTCTTCCGGCTCCTTGAGGACCACGTGGTTCCAACTGACCCAATCGAGGACGATGTTGTTGGCCTTGGAACCGCGGAACTCCACCAGGCCCAGCTCGGGCTTCTCCCAGTGGATCCCGTCCTTGGAGGTGGCGTAGCAGAGGAACTCGCGGATATCGGTGTTCCTCGATTTGCCGAAGGTGTTGTACCACAGCTTGAAGATCTGCTCTTCCTGGTCGTAGATCGCGCTGCCCGGCTGCAGTACCAGGTAGCCTTCCCAGGGACGGTCCGGCTTGATGATGGGGTTTTCGGCGACCTTCCGGGGGCGGGTGTTGTAGGCGCCGGTCAGGCTCCGCCAGACCCGGTCGCTGTCAGCGATCAGGTGATCGTCCACGAAAAGCTGCACTCTGGAATCGATCTCCCGGACCGGGCTGGGCTCCGCGGGCGCCCCTGGCTGGCACGACGGCAACAAGAGCAAAGTCAGCGCCAGGAGCAGTAAATGATGGCGGTTCCGCATAAAACACCCTCCTGCAGGTTCTCAGTTTCCGCTCGAATTCTTGGGTCCGACCCTCGAAAAGTCAAGAAAGGACAACGAGTGACCAGACGAGGAAAGAGCAAAAAGGAAAGAGAATAGAGGGAGAAACAGGGGGCGACGGGGGCGGTGTAATCATCTAGCATAGGCGCTTCGGCGCGAGCGGAGGAAGAAGAGGA
This sequence comes from Acidobacteriota bacterium, assembly GCA_965231825.1. Classification (GTDB taxonomy): domain Bacteria; phylum Acidobacteriota; class UBA6911; order RPQK01; family JAJDTT01; genus JAJDTT01. Next base: position 4,321,615 of record OZ246889.1, read on the forward strand.
TCAGGTGACAGTGGCAACTCTGAATCCCGGGACGGTCACCCGGGACATGGACCGGCACAATTCGTGGGTCTTCGCCATCTCGCATCTCCTCATCTACTTCGCCTCGCCCGTGGTCTACGTGGGCATCGTCCAAGCGGCCCTCTGTGACAAGCTGGGGGCCAGCGCCACCGTATCCAACCTTCCCAATTCGGCTTATTTCCTGGGATTCTTCTTCCCCGTCATCCTCTCCTGGACCCTGGCCTACCGGTTCGAACGGACGGTCGTAGTGGCAGCCAACCTGGTCACCTCCTCCTCCTTGATCCTCGTGGCGCTCTCACTCTTCCTGCCGGTGGCGGACTCGGTCCGCCTGGGAGTGGTCATCGGTCAGGGGCTGGTTCTGGGGCTGGCGGACTCCTCCTCCATCGTCTACATGTACCAGTGCCTGAAGCGGGGCACGAGCCTGAAGGGCCGGGCCCGCTGCCTGAAATGGACCTTCGCCTTCACGCCCATCCTGGCGGTCGTGGGGAACCTGCTGGCTCAGTTCATCCTGGACGGGGGGATTCCGTTTCTCTCCCATCCCAAGGATTTCGGGCTTCTCTACCTGATGGCTGCGGGCTGCACGGGCGGAGTCGCCTTCCTGGCCACGCGCTTCCGTCTGACGGAGATCGCCGAAAAGAAGCCGCCCTTCGCCGAGACCATGAAGACCACGTTCCGGTCCTATCTCCAGGTCCGGACCCTCTTCCTGATCTGGATCGCGTACCTGCTCCTCTTCATGGCCTGGAATTCCACTACCAACCTCTCCCTCTACAGCCGGGAGGCCCTGGGAGCCGATCCCAAGGACTACGCCGGCTACATGAACGCGCTCCGCTTCGGATTCAAGGCCGTCACCGGTTTCGCTCTGGGCGTGATCATGATCCGTTGGGGAATCCGGGCACCCCTGGTGACGACGGTTCTGCTGACGGCCGCAGGGATCCTCTGGGCCTGGGTGGTCCCGGGCCACGCCTTCCTGATGGCCTTCGCATTCATGGGGGGCGGCGAGCTGGCGGGCGCCTACTTTCCCAATTACGTCATCAGCGTCTCAGCGGCAGCCGCGGCGGCTCGAAACAACGCGTTCCTGTCATTGGTGCTTCCCGTCAGCTCCTTTGCGCCGGCGCTCCACGGCGCCCTCGCCGACGGCTTCGGATTTCCCGCCAGCTTCGGCTTCGGCCTGGCCATGGCGGCTCTGGCGCTGACGCTGGTGTTGTGCCTGCCGGCCCGGGCGGAGACAATCGCTGCCAAATCCCATGACTGATCAAGCCAGGCGCATCGGAATCCTGTACCCGTTCCATTCGGCCGAAGACGACTACCCTCGCATGGCCCCCATGGTCCACCCCCGAGTGGAGATGGAGGTCGTGCATACCACCATTGCGGAGGACGCCCACCGCGAGGACGCCTGTCTGGCCACGGGGGACGTGGACCGGCTTCTGGAGGGCGCGCGGGAACTGGCTCCCAAAAAGGTGGACGCCGCCATGTGGGCCTGCACCAGCGGCAGCTTCGTCTACGGATTGGAGGGAGCTAGGAATCAGGTCCGGCCGGTTGCCGACTACCTGGGAGTCCAAGTCTCGAGTACCTCCCTGGCCTTCGTCTCGGCTCTTCATTATCTGGGCATCCGCCGCGTGGCTGTGGCCGCCAGCTATCCCCGGGACGTGACGCTGCTGCTGAAACAGTTCCTTTCCGATGCCGGAGTCGAGACGGTCCACCTGGACTGCCTGGACATCGTCACCGGGGTGGAGGTGGCCCTGTTGAACAAGGAACAGGTCACGCGGTTCGTCTGCGGCAACGATCACGCCGATGCCGAAGCCATCGTGGTCCCGGACACGGCCATGCACTCGGCCGGCTGGGTCGCCGACCTGGAGACGGCCGTTGGAGGCAAGCCGGTCCTGACGGCGAACCAGGTGACCCTCTGGCAGGCGCTTCGGCTCATCGACGGTGGACCCTTCCAAGTGGACGAGTCCATGGGATCGCTGTACCGGAGCGGAACCGCCCACCCGGCCGCAAGTTCCGGGAGAGATTGAATCCGGGCCCCAAAGGAGAAGACGGACATGCCCATCCCCAGAGAACCCGCCTTCGACGTCGCCGAGTACCGGCGCCGGCTGGAACGAGTCCACCGATCCATGGCGTCCCGGTCCCTGGACGTCCTGGTCCTGTTCAGCCCCCACAACGTCTTCTACCTCTCGGGGATGGACACGGAGAACCTCTCCGACTACCAGTGCCTCCTGGTCCCGGCCGGCGGAGACCCGATTCTGGTGACCTCCCACTTCGAGGAGGCCCGGGCCGAGAACTCCTGCTGGCATCGCGGACAGGTGTTCTACGGAGCGTTCGAGGACCCGATCCAAGTCACGCTGGACGCGGTGCGCCGACAGAAAGTCCGAACTCTGGGTTTGGAGCGGCGCAACCGGGCGGTTTCGCCAGACCACTATCAGCGGTTGGCGGGTGCGTTGTCCGACCTGCGAATCGAGGATCCGTTCGGAGTGGTGGAACATTCCCGGCTGGTCAAATCGCCGGCCGAGATTGCCTGCATGCGCCGGGCCGCCATCCTCACCGATCTGGGTGTCGAAGCGGCCTACGCCGCCATGAAGGAGGGCCAACGGGATTCGGACGTGGCTGCGGCCATCATGGAAGCCATGTACGGCAACGGCAGCGACACCGTCTGCTGGGGACCCATCGTGGCCGCCGGCTACCGGGCGGGCAGCGCCCACAGCACCTTCATGGGGCTGCCGTTGCGCCGGGGGCAGACCGTCTTCCTGGAGCTGACGGCCCAGGTGCGGCGATACGTGGCGCCTCTCATGCGAACTGCCGTTCTGGGACCGCCGACCGATGACATGAAGCGCGTGGAGGCGGCCGGCCGCGCTGCGCTCGCCTGCATCCTGGAGGAGGCCCGGCCCGGCGTCCCGGCCGCCCACGTGGCCCATACGGCCCTGGAGATCCTGGAGCCGGTCCTTCCCGGCCACGTCTTCCACTACAACTTCGGATATCCGGTGGGAATCGGCTACCCTCCAAGCTGGATCGAAGAGTTGGACTTTCTCATGCGCACGGACAATCCGAGGCCGCTGGAAGCCGGCATGACCTTCCACCTCCCCATGTCGGTCCGCAAATACGGCGAGTACGGCGTCAACCTGAGCCAGACGATTCTGGTGGGAGAGGACGAGACCGAGGCCATGGCCCGAACCCCGGCACGTTTGCACCGAGTCAGATTTGGAAGTTAGAAACTACGGATCGCGAAACCGGCGACAGCCGAGCGGCGCCAGCCCGAAATCAACCTCAAGATAAACCGGAGAGAAAAGCATGATCGAAACGCTTCGAGGCAAGATTCAGACGGTGACCGGTCCCATCGAACCGGACGACCTGGGGGTGACCCTGATTCACGAGCACCTCTATTTCGACCTGACCTGCTACTACGTGGATCCCCAGGATGAGAAGGGGAAACGCCTGACGGACCAGGAACTGAGCCTGTCGACTCTGGGCTGGGTCCGGAACAACACCATGAGCTCCCTGCCCAACCTCCGGTCCTACGACGACGACGTCATCGCCTCGGAGGTCGAGCTCTACATGGACCTGGGCGGACGCGCCATGGTGGACTGCACGATCAACGGCATCGAGCCCAATCCGGCCGGTCTCAGGAGGATCTCCGAGAGAACCGGATTACACGTGATCGCCGGCAGCGGATACTACATCTACCCCTCCCATCCCCCGGACATGGACTCCAAAACCATCGAGGACATCCAGGAGGAAATCGTTGGCGACGTCACCCGCGGCGGCCACGGAACCGACGTCCTCTCGGGACTCATCGGCGAGCTGGGGGCTTCCTGGCCCTTGCACCCCAACGAGGAAAAGACCTTCCGGGCGGGAGCCCGGGCGCACCTGGAGACCGGCGCCCCCATCTCGGTCCACCCCGGACACGACCCCGACTCTCCCCTCGCCCTCATCAAGCTGCTGAAGGAAGAGGGGGTGCAACCCGACCGCGTCATCATGAGCCATGTCGAGAACCGCTTTCGCGAGGACCTGGACCGCTACAAGCGCCTGGCCGACACCGGTTGCACGCTGGGATTCGACACTTACGGACGCGACATGTACTTCGCCGGAGCCGACCGCCAGCACCCGCCCGACGACCTCCGAAACCACATCATCGCCACCCTGGTGACCGACGGCTACGCCGAATCCGTGACGGCGGCGCAAGATTGCTGCTTCCAATGCGACCTGGTCACCTACGGCGGGAACGGCTACGGGCACATCCTGGAAAACATCGTTCCCCGCCTGAAGAACCTGGGCGTGAGCGAGAAGGCCCTCCACCAAATCTTCGTGGAGAACCCCAAGCGGGTCCTGACGTTCCGCGACCCCGCAAGTTAAGGAAAAGGAGCGGCGACTTTCTTGTCGCCGACAGGGGGGCCTTGGGGGGACGGAGTCCCCACTCCACACCCCCTCCCTTCTCCAAAAAAAGAGGGCGCCGACACGGGACGCCCTCTTTTTCGTCAACAGCACCGCCGGTTACATCCCGGCGCCGTCTATTGCGTGGCCCCAGCCTCGGTGAGAATCTTCACGATGTTGCCGTATCCCTGCTGAACCGCCAGCTTCAACGCGCTCCGGCCATCATTCCCTTTGACGCTGACGTCGGCACCCCCCTCGACCAACGCCTGGACGCATTCCGGCTCCTTCTCGGCGACCGCCAGCATAAGAGCGGTCCAGCCGTTGTAGTTCGTGGCCTTGACGTCGGCGCCTCCCGCCAACAGCGCCCGCACGATCTTATCCCTGCCCTCCGAGGCCGCATGCATCAGCGGCGTCCAATCGGCGTTGAGCCGGAAGTTGACCCGGGCCCCACCTTGAATCAGAGCCTCCACCGTGTCGGCATGCCCTTCATTGACAGCCAGCATCAGACACGGAAGCCCATCCTTGGTCTTGGCGTTCACGTTGGCCCCCTTGGCCATCAAGAGCTTGGCCACCTCCGTCTGTCCCTGGTTGGCAGCGATGAGAAGGGCCGTCCATCCGGTCCGGGGGGCACGGGTATTGATCCTGGACCCGGCGTCGATGAGCAGATTCATGCTCCCGACATGCCCTCCTTCCGCCGCTGCCATAAGGGGCGTCTGTCCCCGCCTGTCGCCGGCATCCCGGAAGTATCGCAGGGACCGCGGCCACTTCTTCCGGCCTCTCTCCAGCAATAGCGCCAACGTCTCGTCGTGACCATGGCTGGCAGCGAGCCAGACGCCGTTTCGACCGTCGCCGTCCTTGCCATCCAACTGGGCGCCCTTATCCGCGAGCACCTCGACTATGGCGGTCTGTCCCCGGCCCGCGGCCCAGAGCAAGGCGGTACGCTTGTCCGCGTCCTTGTAGTCCACGCGAGCCCCCTGCTCCAACAGGATCTTCGCCGTCTCCATATGCCCTTCACCGGACGCCACCATCAGGGGAGTCCAACCCATCTTGGTGTAGGCATTGACGTCAGCCTTCTTGGAAAGAAAATCGGAGACCATCTCGGCATGACCGCCGGTGGCGGCGAAAAGTAGAGGCGTCCGGCCCGAGTTGTCCGCTTCCTTGACATTGGCGCCAGCGTCTTCCAAAGCCCGGACCACCGCCATATGCCCCCCTTCGGCGGCTCGCATTATGGCCGTCCGTCCTGCGGCGTCCTTGGCGCCGACCTCAGCCCCCTTCTCCAGCAAGAATTCAACCATCGCCATCTGTCCCTCGGCGGCTGCCAAAGCCAGTGGCTTCTCTCCCCGGCGGCTCTCGCTATTGACCGGGACTCCCAAGCCCAAAAGGGCGTCCACGGATTCGACGTGCCCTTTTTCGACCGCATACATCACAGCCGTTTTGCCGTTCGGGTCTTCCCAGTTCATATCGGCGCCACCCGCCACCAAGGACTGGATCACGCCGGTGTGGCCCTCCTCGGCCGCCCTCACCAGGAGAGACTTGCCGCCATAGACACGGTTGGGATCGGCGCCCTCCCCGATGAGGTCTTCCACATCGGAAGCCTCGCCGGCCGCCACGGCATCCTCCATTTCCCGTCGGACGTTGGAGGAGCAGCTCACCGAAACCAGTAACAGGAGTAGAAGAAAACAAGCCCTATTCGATTGACGCAGTGCCCGATTCATTCGAATTCACCTCCAAGACTCACCTGCGCTATTCCGCTGAGGTGCGCGCATATCTTAGCCGGACGGGCTGTCATGGGACAACCTGAGGACCGCGCCCATCCGATCACCGGCGTACACTCGAACCGGCAGGTTCTAAGCGACGCCACAAGTTGGATTCTATTCGGAGTTGAAAAGATCAACAGCGAGGGAATCACGCGACGAAGATGGGCGGCGCGGGGTCAGTGAGCTTTACGGCGACGGTCGCGCCGACGTCCAGTGATGAGGCATCGGTCCGCAGGGTTCGGAAACTCGCAAGCTCCGTTCCCGATGGCAGCCGCACCCGGTAGCGTTCGTGGGAACCGCGAAACGCACGCTCGACGACGACGCCTGGTCCGCCGCGACTCGGCGTGACCTCGAGTTCATGGGGTCTGACGGCAACCATCACCTTTGTCCCCACCGCGAACGAGCCCGGACCTCGAGCCGGCCCCAGCTCCGTCTCGACCCCCACCCTCGTGACGACACCAGGCAGGAACGTGGCGTCCAGCACGAATTCCGAAACGAACCGGCTGCCCGGACGATCATGAAGGTCGTGGGCCGAGCCCACTTGCTCGAGCCTTGCATTGCGCATCACTGCCACCCGGTCCGCGATCTGGAAGGCCTCCTCCCGGTCGTGCGTGACGACGATGGCGGCGCGTCCGGCATGTTTCAAGATCCGCCGAAGCTCTTTGCCCAAGCTCGTGCGAAGCGCCGCGTCCAGGTTCGATAGCGGCTCGTCCAACAGTAGAAGCTCGCACCCTGGAGCGAGCGCCCGCGCGAGCGCGGTGCGCTGCTGTTGGCCGCCGGATAGCTCGTGCGGAAAGCGTGATTCCATCCCCTTGAGGCCGCACAAATCCATCGCCTCGCGAGCGCGCCGCTCGCGAGCGCCGGGAGCGAGACCGGACAGGCCGAACTCCACGTTTCTTCGGACATCCAAATGTGGAAACAGCGCGTAGTCCTGGAAGACAAAACCGATGCGACGCGCTTCAGGCGGGAGCTCGACGCCGTCACTCTGTACGATTCGATTCCCAATGCGAATCGTGCCACGGTCCGGAGTCTCGAATCCGGCGATCAGTCGAAGAGTCGTCGTCTTGCCGCACCCGCTCGGGCCGAGAAGCGCCAGGATTTCACCCTTCGGCATCGAGAACGATACGTCCGACACCGCCGGCGACGGCGAGCCTTGGAACGTCTTGTCGAGGCCGTCGAGGGACAGAAAGACGCCTGTCATCACTTACAGCCGCGCCTCGTTGGTGCGCCGCAGTCTGGTCAGCACGACAACCGGCAAGATCCCGGCTGCGACGATGGAGAGTGCCGGGGCAGACGCTTCGGTCCACATCGACTCGGTCGTTCGCTGCCACACTTCCACGGCGAGTGTGTCGACGCCGAACGGGCGGATCAGCATCGTTGCCGGCATTTCCTTCATCACATCGACGAAGACGAGAATGAGAGCGGTCAACAGGGAGCCTCGAAGCAGCGGGAGATGAACGCGGCCAAGTACGCGACCCGGTCCCGCGCCGAGACTCCGGGCACTCTCGTCCATACTACCCGAGATCCGGGTGAGCCCGGACTCCACCGAGAAGAATGCCACCGAGATAAAGCGCACGAGATACGCGAACAACAGCCCGAACGCCGACCCGGTCAGGATCAGACCGGCATCGAAGTCCGCGAGCCAACCGAGGGCGGAGTTGATGATGCCGTCGGCGCGGGCGAGCGTCAACAGAACACCGACGGCGATGACGGAGCCTGGTATGGCGTAGCCGAGACTCGCAACCCGAGCCGCGAACGAAAGAGCGCGCGAACGAGTGGAGCGGATCGAATAAGCGAGGACGACTGCCGCCACGACCGCGAGCAAACAGGCGGACGCCGCGAGCGCGAGCGTGTTGCCCAATAGCTCCGGAAAATTTCTCGGAAGCAGCGATGCTTCCGCCGCGTGGAGGCTCCAATAGACGAGAACAGCGGTCGGAACCACAAAGCCGGCCGCGAGAATGCTCGAGACGAACGCCGTCGCCGCCCAGCCTCTTATTCCAGTTAGCGGCGGAAGCGTTCGAGCGATATTTCGTCCATGAGCTTGAACGAATCGCATGCGACCCCGCGCCCGTTGCTCCAGTACAACGAGTATCAATGCGAACAGCATGAGTATCACCGCGAGCTGGCCCGCCGCGACCCGGTCGAACATCCCGAACCAGACGCGATAGATGCCCGTCGTAAGCGTTGGATAGCCGAACACGGATACGGTTCCAAAGTCCGCAAGCGTCTCCATGAGCGCGAGTGCGACGCCGGTGGCAATTGCCGGTCGCGCCAGAGGCAGACCAACTCTCCGGAATACGGCTGTCGAACGGCATCCCAGGCTTCGCGCCACTTCGGTGAGGTTCGCCCCGAGCTCGCGAAACGCCGTCAGGGCGAGCAGGTAGACGTACGGATAAACGACCAGGCTCATTGCGAGAACGACGCCTCCGTAAGAACGCACGTTCGGAAATCGCCAACTGAGGTTCAGGGTCTCGCGAAAAAACGTGGGGACGGGTCCTGCAAACTCGAAGAGCGCCACAAACACGAAGCCGATGACGTACGTCGGAACGGCGAGCGGCAAGACGAGCGCCCACTCGAAAACATCGCGGCCCGGAAACCGCCGGGTCGCGACGAGCCACGCGGAAACCGTCCCCATGAAGCCTGCGAGCGCGCCGACGCCCAGCAGGAGCCAGAGGGTGTTCGACAGAAGCTCCCAGAGAATCGTGTCCGCGAGGTGACGCCACACGTCACCTCGCGGAGAGGTCAGATTGAACGCGACGCTAAGAACCGGGAGCGCGACAAGCGCGGCCGTGAGCCACGCTCCGGCGCCGAGCACTCGCGAGCTTCGAGCCATTGGAAACTACCGGTAGCCGGCGCGGTCGGCGAGCTTGATCGCGGCCGCCTGATTCTCGCCGGCCGCAGCGACCCCCACCTGCTCTGGTTTGAAGGCGCCCCAGCCTCTCAGGATCGGGTGCGGCTCCGCAGCAGGGTTTGCCGGATACTCGAAACTACTCGCGGCAAGTGTTTCTTGAGCCTCGGCGGAGGTAATGAACTCAAGGAGTCGAACTGCATTTTCCTTGTTTCTTGCATACCTCGTGACACCCGCTCCCGAGATGTTCACGTGGGTCCCGGTCGTCTCCTGATTGGCCCAGAATGGCGCGACCGGCAGATCCGGCTCTTGGGCCAGGATGCGCGCGAGGTAGTAGCTGTTGGTGATACCGACGTCGCACTGCCCCGCCGCGATCGCACGGAGGACGGGCCGATCCGAATTTACGATCTCCGGCTCGTTCGCGACCCAGCCTCCAATCATCTTCTCCACAGCCGTTTCGCCGTGAACTCCGATCGCCGAGGCCAGCAGAGACTGATTGTAGATGCTGTTCGACGTGCGCAAACAGATGCGGCCCTTCCATTTCGGATCCGCCAGCGCCGCGTACGTCGCGAGCTCCGAAGGCTTCACGCGCTCGGTGCTGTACATGATGGTGCGCGCGCGGACGGCGAGGCCGAACCACCGGTTCTGCGGATCACGGAGGTGCACCGGGACGTTCTTCTTCAGAACGTCGGATTCGACCGGCATGAGGAGCCCCTGGCGGGCTGCGTTCCACAGATTCCCCGCGTCGACCGTCACCATGACGTCGGCCTGGGTGTTGGCGCCCTCGGCCCGCAACCGTTCGAAGACCTCGCTGTTGTTGCCCATGAAGAAGTTGACCTTGATTCCGGTCTTCTCAGTGAACAGCTCGAAGGCGGGCTCGGACCCATAGTGCGAGCGCGCGGAATAGACGTTGACCTCTTGTGCATTCGCTATCCCTAACAATATCCCCGAGATAGCGGCCAGGATGACAAACCTGCGACAGTTCGGGTTCATGATGCTGTATCTCCTTATCGAGCGTGCCTGTATATGAAAATGAAATTCGTTTTCAAAATCAACCGGGAATTGCCCGTAGGGAGAGTAAGCCAGGTGATGCACTTTTCGCGTTGGGCGACCTATTCCTCAACAGGCCGTGAGAATCGTCCGAGGAACCCACCCGCAAACCCACGGGCTCGGAACTGGTATCGCCGGGATTTGGTGGAGACGCCTCAATCCCCCGACTTCGCCGGGGCGTCCGCTTCGACGCGCACGGTGACCACGTCGGTGTCGTGGTACTGCCGGTGGCGCACGGAGCTGGCGTAGTGGCGGAGCAGCCGGAGGGAGAACTCGCGGTCGACGGACCGTCTCGCCCATTGCCCCAGGAGCGCCAGCCGGTCCTCCAGATTCCCGTCCACGGCCGAGGCGATGAACTCCAGTTCCACTCCTCGGCCATCCCCCCGGACCAGGAGCAACAGGTGCCGGGCTTCTGCATCCTCCGACGCCTCCTCATCCGGAATCAGGCTCAGGACCGATTCCTCCGCAGCGGCCCGGAGCCGCTCCGTCGACGCCTCGTTCCAACCGTTTTTGTCGGCGAACTTGCAGAGGAAACCGTCGATCTCGGGCAGCGAATCGACGCTCAGCATGACCTTGACCCGCCGGCGCCGCGGCTTGGCCAGATCCAGAGCCACCGTCATCAAGATCGCGGACAATCCGCCGGCCGCCATGCCGTTCCCCAGGATGGTCGCCAGCGTGCCGCCCATGTAGTCCGCGAAGATCTGCTGGTTCTGAAAACCGACCCCCAGCCAGAAGGACAGGCCGACCACCACGCTCTTGCGGCTGTCGATGCCGTCCTGCGCCACGATCCTCATGCCCAGGACGAACAGGACGGCCATCAGCACCAGGATGTAGGCCGCGACGACCGGGTCCGGTATCGCCAGGATCGCCGCCGTCACTTTGGGAAGAAAGGCGAAGGAGAAGAACAGGATTCCGATGCAGACCCCGACGGAGCGTGCGGCGACGCCGGTGAGTTCGGTGACGGCGACGCTGGAGGAGTAGGTCGTGTTGGGCACGGTTCCCATCAGGCCCGACAGTAGATTGCCTACGCCGTCCGCCCCAACGGCCCCCTGCACCGCGCGAAAGTCGGTGGCCCGCGGGCTCCGCCACGAGACCTGTTGGATCCCGATGGCATCGCCGACGGTTTCAACGGCGCCCACCACAGTCACCAGAACGAAGACCGGAAGCAAGGTCCAGAACGAGGCCCCGAACGTCAGGTCGAGGCCGGGCCAGCCGCTTGTCGGTATTCCGAACCAAGCAGCGTCGACGACTCGAGCCACGTCGTAAAGGCCGTAAAACGACGCCACGATACATCCTCCGGCAACACCCAGAACGGGTGCCCAGAGGCGCAGACTGCCCTTGGCGAAGAGAGCGAGACCCGCCGTGAGGACGAGGGTTGCCGCCGCACTTGCAGGAGCGCCGGTGGAGGCCGCCCCTTCCGCCGCGTTGGCCACCATGTTGAACGCAATGGGCATGATGGTCACCGAAATCAGCATGATCACGGTCCCGGCCACCAAGGGGGTGATCACCCTGCGGAGCAACGACAGATGGGACGACAGAACGAATTGAAAGAGGGACGAGATGACGACCAGCGTAGCCAGGAGACCGGGCCCCCCTTCCGTCAGCGCTGTCACCGACACGGCGATAAAAACGCCGGAGGTCCCCATCAGGAGGACATAGCCGGAACCGAACTTTCCGATACGGACGGCTTGGAGGATCGTGGACACACCGCAGACGCAGAGCGCCGCGAAGACTGCCCACGTCATGTAGGCCTCCTCGCCGCCGGCCGCGCGGATGATGATCGCCGGGGTCAGGACAATCCCGCCGATAGTGAGCAGGACGAGTTGGAATCCGAGTCCCAGGGAGAGCAGGTTCGGGGGCCGCTCGTTGGGTTCGTAACGAAGATCTTTCTGAAGGGCTGGAGCGGATGATTTCATAATTTAATCCCCGTGTGTCATAACATGGCGTTGCCGATCCGTTTCCGTAAAGGGACCTGTCAGAGTGCCTGACCTCCCGTCGACCCGGGCATCATACCGCCCTGTCCACGTCCACGCGCACCGTGACCACATCGGTGTCGTGATACTGCCGGTGCCTGACGGACGTGGCGTAGTGACGCAGCAGCCGGAGGGAGAACTCGCGATCGCTCGACCGTTCCGCCCACTGCCCCAACAGCGCCAGCCGATCCTCAAGGTTACCCTCCCCCGCCGCGGCGATAAACTCCAACTCCGCTTTCCGGCCATCTCCCCCTAGCGACAAAACCAGGTTCCGCGCAGCTTCCGGTTCCAAACTGGTCTCCTCCGGAACCAGGCTCAATATGGCTTCCTCCGTCGCCGCCCGAAGCCGTTCCGTCGAAGTCGCGTTCCATCGCTTGCTTTTGGCGAATCGCCGAACGAACTCGTCGATCTCCGGCAACGACTCAACGCCCAGTTTCATCTTGATCTTCCGCCGCCGCGGCTTGGACAGTTCCAGGGCGACCGCCATCACGATCGCGGCCAGTCCACCGGCTGCGATCCCGTTTTCGAGGATCGATGCCACCGTGTCTCCCAGGTGTGGCGAGAAGATCTGCCGGTTCTGGAATCCGACCCCCAACCAGAATGCGACACCGACCACGACGCTTTTTCGGCTGTCCAGCCCGTCCCGGACGACGATCCGCGTTCCCACCACGAACAGGAGCGAGATGAGGACGATGATGTAGCCCGCGACCACCGGATTGGGAATCGCCAGAATCACCGCCGTCACTTTGGGGAAGAAGGAGAAGATGATGATCAGGATCCCGACGCAGACCCCCACGTTGCGGGCGGCCACACCCGTGAGCGCGGCCACTGAGATGCTGGACGAGTAGGTCGTATTGGGCAACGTCCCCACCAGGCCGGAAAGGAGGTTGGCCAAGCCGCTTGCCCCAATGGTGCCCTGCACCGATCGAAAATCGGTCGCCCGCGGCCGTCTCCAGGAAACCTGCTGGATACTGATGGAGCCGCCGATGGTCCTCACGGTATCGATGGCTACCACGAGCAAGAAAACCGGCAACAACGCCCAGAATGACGACCCGAAAGTCAGGTCGAATCCGGGCCAGCCGCTTTCGGGCAGCCCGAACCAAGGGGCGGCGGCAACTCGGGCGGTGTCGTAGATCCCGTAGAACGCCGCTACGGCGCAACCCGCGATCACGCCCAGAACCGGCCCCCAGAGCCGCCAGGCGCCTTTTGCAAAGAGCGCAAGACCCGCCATGGTGACGAGCGTCACGCCGAAGCTGGCCGCGGCGGCAGCCGGCGAGGCTCCTTCCGTCGGCCTCGTCAACATATTGAAGGCGATGGGCATGATGGTGACCGCCACCAGCATGATGACCGTTCCCGCCACCAAAGGCGTGACCACCCGGCGCAGCAGCACGAGGCGCGAACCCAACAGGAACTGAAACAGGGACGAGACCACGATCAAGGTGGCCAACAGAGCGGGTCCCCCCTCCGTCAGAGTTGTGATCGATACGGCGACGAAGGTGCCGGAGGTCCCCATCAGGAGGATGTATCCGGCTCCCATGGTTCCGATGCGAATCGACTGGAGGATAGTGATCAAGCCGCAGACGCAGAGTCCGGCGAATACGGCCCAGGAGAGATAGGTCTCGCCGGCGCCCGCAGCTTCGATGATGATCTTCGGAATCAGCACGATTCCGCTGATATTCAGCATCACCAACTGGAGGCCAAGTCCCAGGGAAAGCAGGTGCGGCGGCTTCTCGGGAGGTTCGTAGCGAACGCCCCTCCGAGGAGGCGGTCCGGAGCGTTTCATCTGGCGGTTTTTATACCCCAGGCAGGTCAGGGCCGCCAGCCTGTTTCCGGGAAAGGTGCGAACTGCGAATAGACTCGCCTGATCGACCGCAAACTTATCGTCTCAGCGGTGGCACGTGCTGACGATCAATGCCACAAGTTGCAATTCCACGCTGGTCAAGTCCCGGTGCGGCTTGCGCCACGCACCGCCGGAACCGATTCCTTCAAGGAGCCTTCGTCGAAACCGTTCCGGAAGTCGATTCGGTACTGGCCCGAACCCACTCCCCGCCCCAAAGCCGGTCCAGAAAGTCGGACCAGGGGAGGATCGAAATCCCGTCCACGACCCTGGGCGCCGGTTCCATCGTTACCAGGAGGTAGTGTGAGAACAGGTTCTCTTCTCGCAGCGCACGCAGTCCCCTCAGGTCTCGTGCGCTCACATTCTTCTTCGCCTTTGTCTCGACCGCGAGATCCTCGAAAACGAAATCCACCTCGAATTGCGATTTCGAACGCCAGTAGCGGGGCGAATCGAGCCGATGATAGTCACAGAATGCCTTGATTTCCTGGAAGATATAGCTTTCGAACGCACTGCCGTACTCAGCCGTACCCGGCGCCAAACCCCGCCGCCCCTGCAAGTGACGGGCGAGCCCGATATCGAACAGGTAGTATTTTGAGGTGGAGATCGCCTTGCGTTTCCGGCTTTCGGTCAACGCCGGAACCTCATGGGCAATGAACGTGTCCTTCAGGATCTCATAGTACTCCCGCACGGTGGACCTGGGCACCTGAGAATCGTTGGCCACGGCCGAGAAATTGATCATTTCTCCATGTGCGTGTCCCGCAGTTTCCAGAAATCGGCTGAAGGCGCCGATGTTCCTGACGATCGCCTCCGCCGCGACTTCCTCCCTCAGATAGTCGCCCGCAGATGCGGCCAGGTCCTCGGCGGGAGAATCGGAAAAATAGATCGGCGGCAACAGACCATATTCCAGCGCCCGGTCCAGATCGAACCACTCACCGAGTTCGATTCGGACGAACGGATGCAACGCGCGCGACCGGGCGCGGCCGCCCAACAGATTGACCCCCTTTCGGCGGAGACTCCGGGCGCTGGATCCGGTGAGGAGAAACCGAACACCGGATTCCTGGATCATGAGCTGCACCTCGTTGAGCAACTGGGGCATCTTCTGGATCTCGTCGATGACGACGATGGACGAGTCCTCAGCGAGCTCCTGCCGGATCAACGCGGGATTGCGGGAGAGACGCACGAACAGAATCTGGTCGAGTAGGTTGTAGGTGGGATAGCCGGCGAACTGCTGATGAATCAGCGTGGTCTTGCCGGTCTGGCGTGGACCGAACAGAAAACACGAGCGGTGCAGCAGAATATCCTTCAAGTTCAGGAAACGAGGAACCAGGGGATGGGTCATATTCTGCATACAATTGACAGTGATTTCGCCAATTATCATGACATATGGCGACATTTCCGTCAATTGTCATAATATTCTCCGGCTGAAAGCAGAGGCGAATAACGCTGGCTACAGGCTGCCGGAACACCGAGAACAACACATCCCGGTTTGCGGCCCCCTTGACTTCCGTCTCGGGCCGCTGCTATGAGGAACGGATGTCGAAGGCGCGATATCTGTCCTCCTTGCTGATTGGCCTACTCTTCTCACTGGCGGCTCTCCGATTCCTTCCGGCGCAGGATCCGGAATGGACTTCCTACGGCGGGGACCCGGGCGGGATGCAGTACTCCCCCCTGGATCAGGTCAACCGCGGGAACGTCGACCGCCTCAAAGAAGCCTGGGTCTACGACACGGGTGACTTCAGCGACGGCTCCGAATTGCCCACGTTTTCCTCCTTCCAGACCACGCCCTTGATGATCGACGGCGTCCTCTACGTCTCCACCGTCTTTCATCGACTCCTGGCCCTCGACCCCGACACCGGAAAGAAGCTCTGGGAGTTCGATCCCAAGTTCGACCGCAACGAGCGGGTGAACATGTACAAGAGCCGCGGCGTCGCCTACTGGACCGACGGGAAGGCGAAACGGATCTTTCTGGGGGACCAGTTGGGGCGCCTCTTCTCCGTCGACGCCACCACCGGGCAAGCCGACCCGGCCTTCGGCACCGCAGGGATGGTGGACCTGAAAGAGGGGATGATGGGCGACTACGGCCATCTCCGGTTGGGGCTGGGCTCGCCGGTGGCCCCCTGCGGCAACGTGGTGGTGGCCGGGAGCTGGGTCACCGACGGCGAACCCCAGGGACCCAGCGGCGACATCCAGGCCGTCGACGCCCGCACCGGGCGCCGGGTCTGGCGCTTTCACACCGTTCCCCGTCCGGGAGAATTCGGCCACGACACCTGGGAGGGAGACTCGTGGAAGGACCGTTCGGGGGTCAACGCCTGGTCCAATCTGAGCGTGGACGAAGAACGGCAGATGGTTTTCATCCCCCTTACCTCCCCCGGAACCGATTTCTACGGAGGGGACCGCAGAGGGGACAACCTCTTCAGCGACGCCATCGTGGCCCTGGACTGCCGCACCGGAAAGCGGGTCTGGCATTTCCAGACCATCCACCACGACCTCTGGGACTGGGACCTGCCTTCTCAGCCATCTCTGGTCACCGTCCGCCGCGACGGGAAGCCGGTCCCCGCCGTGGCCCAAACGACCAAGACCGGCTTCGTCTTCCTGCTCCACCGGGAGACGGGGAAGCCCCTCTTTGAAGTCAAGGAGCAGCCGGTGCCCCAAGGGGACATTCCCGGCGAGTACTACTCCCCGACCCAACCCGTCCCGGTCAAACCGCCGCCCTTTGTCCGCCAATCCATGACGCGGGACGAGATCACCGACGTCACTCCCGAGTCCCGGGCCGAGTGCCTGGAGATGGTCAAGGACGCCTACGTGGAAGGCCCTCTCTTTCGTCCCATCGGCCGCAAGCTGACCGTCATGTTCCCGGGGACCAACGGCGGCTCCAACTGGGGCGGGGCGGCGTTCGACCCCAAGTCCCACGTGCTCTACATCAACTCCATGGACGTGGGCGCTTTCGTCCGGATGGTCGAGCGGCCCGAGGGATCCAAGGTCCCCTTCCGGGCCCGGGGCACCAAATACGGACGCTTCTGGGATTCCAACCAGTACCCCTGCCAGAAGCCGCCGTGGGGCTCGCTGACCGCCATCGATCTGAACACGGGCGAGTTCCGTTGGCAGTCCATCCTGGGCGAGATCGACGAACTGACGCGCCGGGGGATCCCCAAGACCGGGGCCCCCAACCTGGGCGGCCCCATCGTGACGGCCGGCGGACTGGTCTTTATCGCCGCCACCAACGACAGCCGCATCCGCGCCTTCGACAAAACATCGGGAGAGGAGGTCTGGGTCCGGCGGCTGCCGGCCAGCGGCCACGCCACTCCCATTAGCTATCTGGGACCCAAGACCGGAAAGCAGTTCATCGTCATCGCGGCGGGCGGGGGAAACAAGTACAACAAGGTCTTCGGCGGCAAGCTCGTGGCGTTCGCGCTTCCGTGATTGGATTCGGGACTAAGAAAAAAGTCCCTTCGCTCGTTTTCGCGCTGGGGCGTGAGGATGAACACAGGCGGGGAGAGACGATGCGGCCGCCCGGTTTTTCTTGAATGCGAGGTCGTAAGACGGCGCCAAGGATGACGCCGCTCCTTCGGGATCAGGCCGAGATTGTGGCGCGGGCGACCGTGCACTCCTCCAGCATCGCGGGGTCCGGTTCGGTCCCGTGGCCCGGCTCCTCCGATAGGCTCATGACCGGTTCGCCTGAAGACCCCTCATCCAGGAACACCTCGGGCCGGGCCAGATCCTTCCGGTAGAAACGGCTGGTGGGGAAGAGGTCGGCCGGATAGGTGAAGTTCTCCAACGTGGCCAGGGACAGGTTGACCCGGGCGCCCACAGCGCTCTCCAACATGGACCCGATCCAACAGGGGATCCCGTTGTCACGGCAACGGTCGTGGATCTGGAGAGACGGTGTCAGTCCTCCGACCCGGCAGGGCTTGATGTTGACGATTTGGCAACTCCCCATCTCTATGGCCTTCCGGGCCTTGTCGGGGGAGGTCACGCTCTCATCCAGGCAGACGGGCGTTCGAATTTCCTCTTGGAGCCGGGCGTGGTCCGCCAGGTCGTTGTACTGCAGCGGCTGCTCGATCATGGCCAGGCCCAGTTCGTCGATTTCCCGGAACATCTCCAGGTCGGACAGCCGGTAGCCGCTGTTGCAGTCGATGTGGAAGGTGTGATCGGGAAAGTTCTTCCGGACTTCCTTCAGGACGGGTAGATCCCATCCCGGACCGTACTTGAGCTTGGTCCGCTTGAAACCCGCCTCCACGCCCCGGCCGACGGCCTCCAGCAGGTCGTCCACCGAGTCCATGATTCCGAAATCGGCTCCCACGTCGACCTGGGACCTCCGTCCCCCCAGGAGCCGGTAGAGAGGAATCTCCTGGCGCATGGCTTCCAGCACCCACCAGGCGCTGTCCAGGCCGCCCTTGGCGAACGAGTTTCCCTTGATGAATGAGAGCCGGGTCTGAAGTTCGTCTCCGCTGGCGATCTCCTGACCCACCAGGGCCGGGGCCAACCAGTCCCGGACGCAGGCGAAGACGCCTCCCGCCCACTCCGGCAGGTATTGGGGCGCGGCCAGTGGCGCCGCCTCGCTCCAGGCGGCCAGTCCCTCGGATTCCATTCGGACCAGCACCGACTGAACGGACTCATCCTCCCCGTACGCGGTCCGCCAGGGATAGATGAGGGGCATGGCCACGTGGACCACTTCGATGGAATCGATTCTCATGGGTTCCAGGGTATATGGAAATGCTCGCAACGGAAAACGGATCAGAGCCGGCGTCGGGCGGTCCGCCCGTACGCCTGATTCAGTGATCCATCCGCCGGAGAAGGCTGCCGAATCCTTCGATGGGCCGTGTCAGCCCCAGCTTTCGGAAACTGGCCCAGATCGTGGACTGGTTGGAGGTCACCACGGGACGGCCAGTGATCCGTTCCAGTTCCTCCACCACCTCCAGAGAACGCCAAGCCGTGCAGGAACAGAAGAGCAGATCGGCCTCGGGCCGGCAGGCCTGCGAGGCGAACCGCACCACCGATTCCGGATCCTGATCGTTGATGCCCTGCTGCCCGGCGCCCACCGCCACCGGCTCACCCTCCACGTTGAGGACGGTGAAGCCGGCGGTCTCCAGGTAGGTGCGGAGCCTGCGATTGCTCCAATCCGGGTAGGGCGTGGCCACGGAGATTTTGCGGGCGCCCATGAAGCGCAGCGCCTCTACCACCGCCGGGCTCGTGCCGATGGCGGGAACCTTCGCCTTTCGCTCGATGAGAGCGAGCATATCCCGGTCCCAGCCGGCGCCCTTGAAAAAACTCCCCGTGGTGCAGGCATAGACGATGGCGTCCACCCGGGCCGTGGACAGATAGCGGGCGCCGCTCTCGATATCCGTGTTCATCCGCTCCATGCCGTCTTCGCCCATGGAGTCGTTGGTGAGCCAAAGCCGCTGGCCGTGGACGGTCATGGACCTTGGCGCCACCAATTGGTAGTCCCCCTCGCAGGTCGTGTTGGTGGAGGGGACCATCAATCCGATTCGATGACGAATGCTCATTTTGGGAGTCTCCTGCAATAACGATCCTATCCGAACCAGGAACCCGTACTGATTCCGCCAGTGGGAGCGGCTCTCACGAAACGTCCCTAAAAACGTCTTGATCGGTCCAATAACCTTGGGATTCCGCGAACGGACGAATCCGGCGCCGAGTAAATTCGAACCGCGTCAAGTTGAGATGCTTCCTTAATGCACCTCGCACAACGTCGCTCCGGGTCCTGTCCAGCCGGTTGCACACTTCGTCCAGTGCGCGCTTCAGCTCAGTTTCGAGCCGAAATGTGACGATCGACTTCATGGCACACATTGTACCGCTCAAGCAACGATCTGACCTTGTTTATTCCAGTTCGGCGGCTGGAAACCGTCGCTCCCAGACCGTGGCGCCGGGGGTTTCGTGCTATTGTGGACCTTACCAGGCACCGATGATGCACAGGCCGCCGCGCTCCCTTTTTCCCATCCTGGTTCTGGCTGCGGGACTCCTGCTCCTGACCGGAAACCTCGTTACCGCACAGACGGGCACGGGGACTCTTCTGGGAACCGTCCGGGACGGTCAGAACGGGATTCTCAGCGGTGCGGAGCTGACCCTGACCCGGATCCGGACCAACGAAGTCTTCGTGGCTCTGAGCGCGGCGAACGGCAACTATCGCTTGGCCGGGGTGCCCGTCGGCGACTATGAGATCGGAGTGAATCTGGCCGGATACCAGAGGGAGGTTCGCACCGGAGTCCTGCTCCAAGTGGGTCAGACGGTCCGCCAGGATTTCCATCTATTGTCCGGGGACTCGGCTGAGGTCCGGCGAACCCGGGCGCAGGCTCTCCAATTGCAATCGGACGACGCCGAGCTGGGAGAGGTCATCGGCCGCAAGAAGCTGGAAGACATGCCGTTGAACGACCGCGACTTCACCAAGTTGGCGACCCTGGCTCCAGGGACTGCTCCCGCCAGCAGCACCAGCACCACCGGAACCGCCATGGGGAACATCCGGGTGCAGGGCATGCGGCAGCGGGACAACGTCACCTACGTGGACGGGGCCCTGTTTCCCCGCTTTTCCAACTTCAAGCCCAGCACCGACGCCCTCGAGGAGTTCGAGGTCAAGACGGGCCTCTACGGGGCCGAGTACGGAATCCGCCCCGGAGGGCAGATCGTGGCGGTCACCCGGAGCGGCGGCAACGACTATCACGGCAACCTGTTCTGGTTTCACCGCAATGACAACCTGGACGCCCGCAACTTCTTCGAGCCCGAGAAGCAGGAGTACAAGCGCAATCAGGTGGGGGCCACCTTGGGGGGACCGATCCGGATTCCCCACCTGCTGGACGGGCGGGACCGGGCGTGGTTCTTCGTCTCGTACCAACTCGAGTCCATCCGGGAAATCCGGCCGCTGACGGGAGTGGTGCCCACCGATGCGGAACGGGAGGGCCGTTTCTCCACCACCCTGAGGGATCCGTCCACGGGGAACCCCTTCCCCAACAACACCATTCCTCAAGACCGCATCGATCCGGTGGCGAAGAGGCTTCTGGCCTTCTATCCCCGGCCCAACACGGCGGGGGCGCTCAACTTCACCAGCCCCGACTCCTTCGCGCCTTACGACAACCCCCAGTTCATCACGAGGGTCGATTTCAAGGATTCGGAACAGAGCCGCTGGTCGGGACGCTTCGTCTGGAATTCGGGACCGTACGTCTCCGTGCGGCCGATTTCGGCATTTTCCGCCGTTCAGCCTCTCCGCGCCTACGGCCAGAGCATCACCAACACGCGGACTTTGGCGGGAGGCCTCACCAACGTGGCCAGCCTGCACTGGACACGAAGGCCCTACATTGCGGCTCCTTCCAATCCCAAATCCGAGGCTTCGAAGGGACTGGGCGTTCCCGAGCTCCAAGCCAGCGAAGTGGATCGAATGGGAATCCCCATCGTCCAGATCCAGGGCTACACCAACCTGGGAGACATCAGCCTTCAGGGACCGTCCATCACCGGGAACTGGCAGATCAAGGAACTGATCAGTTTCCAGCGGGGCGACCACTCACTGAAGACCGGCGCCGAGTTTCGCCAGCACTACCTCTTCATCAATATGGAGGCCCGGTCCCAATTCGACTTCTTCGATCGCTACACCGGGCGCGCGCTCGGCGACTTCCTTCTCGGCTATCCGGCCCGCACCACTCTGGGAGGGGAGTCCTACCGGGGGAACCTGCACCAGAACGCCCTCTACCTGTTCGTCCAGGACGACTGGAAGCTGAGCTCGACGTTGACCCTGACTCTGGGGCTGCGCTACGAGGGGAGGTTCCCGTGGAAGGACAAACGGGGATTCGCCTCCAACTTCGATCCTCACCGGGGGACCATTGCGGCGTCCCCCTTGGACCTGGACTTGAAACCGGGCGAGACCGGCCGCTTCCCGGCGGGGATTCCTCTGGTGAGCTGGCGGCGAAGCGAGGGTTTCCTGCCCCGCGCGGGGATGGCATGGCGGGTGGGTCCCAACTCGGTGGTGCGGCTTGGCTACGGCATCTATGCCAACGAGCTGGACAGCGGGACGCTCTATCGCCTGTCCCGAACTCCGCGGGAGGGCGCCATCCGCTCGACCTTCAATGCACCCCTGGATACTCCCAGCCTGAGCTTGTCGGACCCGTTTCCCGACACCCTGGCCGGATCGGCCGTTCCCACCATCTATGGAGTGGAGAGCCCGCTGCCCCTCTCATCGACGCACGTCTGGGGCCTCTCAATGCAGCACAAATTCACTCCTCTCTTGATGCTGGAGGCGGGATATCTGGGTTCCCATACGGCGAACCAGATGGATACCGTCTCTCTCAACGACGCGACTCCCGGCACCGGCGACCGTCAGGCCCGCCGTCCCTTTCCCCAGCTTCAGGCTGTCCATATCCCCATGGCCGACGCTGATTCCCGATACCACGGCATGCAGTTTCGGGTGGAACGGCGTCCCGGCCCGGATGGACTCCATCTGAGCGGTTCCTTGACCTGGTCGAGCCAGATCAACAACGGCGGCGGTTGGGAAGGGTCGTATGAGCGGCGCTATTTCAGGAGCCGGAACCTGCCGCTGCACCACAACCGCGGACTCTCCGAGCTCCACGTCCGGCGACGGTTGGTCCTCACCACCGGTTACGAGCCTCCCTTCGGCCGAGGAAAGCCCTACTTCCAAAGTGGGCCCATGGGGGCAATTCTGGGTGGTTGGTCCCTCCAGGCCATCTCCAGCTTCCAGGACGGTCCCTGGTTCAGCGTCTACCTCCCGGGCGACGCTTTGGACGTGGGCTCAGAGTTTTCTCAATGGCCGGACCGGATCGGAAACCCGAACCTGCCCCCGGACCAGCGAACGCCCAGCCGGTGGTTCGACACGGACGCCTTTGTCCGGCCCGACGGCTTTCGCTACGGCAATGCGGGCCGCACAACGGTGGAGGGGCCGGGGTTGGCCAACGTGGATCTCTCGCTACGGCGCAGCTTCCGCATGAGCGAAGGGCAGAGTCTGGAACTTCGCCTGCAGATGTTCAACGCCGCCAACCGCGCCAACTTCGTCCTGCGGCGGAAGGCCAGGGTCAATCAGTTCGGAACGGCCGACTTCGGGGCGCTGGGCGAAGCGTCCCCGGGCCGGCAGGTCCAGGTGGCCCTCAAGTATTCGTTCTGATCCGGCGGAAGACGCTGCACCTCAGTCGTTTTCCCTCAGATAGACAGCGTAGAGCCTGGGGTCTGCGTCCGCCTCACGCTCCATGTGGATTCGCAGGCGCACCGTCTGTCCATTCAGGGCAGCCAAGTCCCCACCGGACCACTGGACGGGCACGTCGAGCCCACCCTCTCCCTGGGGAACGCCGCTTGACTCGCCTGAATAATCAGGCAGCAGATTGAACGCGGCGTCCGAGATCTCGACTCTCATGAGCCGGGCGTGGTCGGCGTTGAGCACGACTTGGCACCCGCCCTTGGGCAGGGTGACCGGAGCGGACCAGACCCAACCCTTGGGCGCATCCAGCCGCGTCGAGCCTTCAGGATAGAGCCCCAGGGCTCCCCAACGGTCGCGGGGCAGTGTGGCCAGGGCCACCTCGGCGTAGTACTCCTCCCCGTACTCGGCGTTGCGCCAGCGGCCGTGGTAGATGAGGGTCTTGTCTCCGACGTTGAGGATTCCGTTGCCCGACTGGCAGAGGATGGTGGGGTAGTCCTTTCCCGGCTCGTTGGTCACCGGGGAATCGTCCCGATGCAGGTAGACGTGACCCTTGACCGGCTCGCGAAAGTGGATCCCGTTATTGCTGACCACCAGGCCGAAATCGGCCGAGATCTTCCCATGCCCGAACCAGGACGCCGGGACGTTTCGGGTCGTGTCCCCCGGGAAGTTGTGCCAGAGGCCGAACAGGCCCACCAGCACCGAGCCGTAGCTGCGGGCGCCGATGCCCAGGTGCACCTGATCGTAGGGCTTGCGGCCGCCCCGCATGGCGGGGTCCTCCGGCTCCCGGATCAGGAACGCCGGGGCGTACCCCGACACCCAGTCCTCGAAGTTGGCCGAAACAGCCGCGTAGCCTTGCCGGCCGTGGGGGTGGCCCCCTTCGCTGTGTCCGCTGGCCTGACCGTGGACGGCGTAGAAATTGTTGTGCTTATAGACCCCCGCGATCTCGATGAACTTGTCCACGGCGTCCTGATCCTTGGCCTTCCAGTGGATCCCGTCGGGGCTCGTGGCCGAACGGAAGACCCAGGTCGTGCCGTTGTGGAGGTTGTAGATCATCTTGTAGCGGCGCTCGGGGTCCGGCTCCTCCTCGTCTTTGAGGACGTGACCGCCGTACATCCGCTCCCCCGGCAGGTCCAGGGCGTTGTTGTCGCGGCTCCCCTTGTATTCCACCTGTCCCAGATTCGGCTTCACCCACTGGACCCCGTCGTCGCTCTCCGCGTAGCAGACCGGCCCCACCGTGAATCCGCTCTCAGTCTCTCCCGTACCCAGAGCGTAGTACCACATGCGGTATTTCCCCTCGTCGTAGAGGACCGTCCCGTAGAAATGGGTCCCGATATAGTCCGGTTTGCTCCGATCGTCCCGGCTGGGGGTCAGTACCGGTTCCAGCCTGACTTCCGGCTTGGAATAGTAGAGGGAGACGTTTCGCCGGAGCGGCAAAAGGTGGTCGTCGATGGCCAACAGCGGAGCCTCTCCCCGGACCACGCCCGGAACCGTCTCGAAACGGAATCCGTCGGGTCCGGGAGCGTCCGGTCCGCCGCCGGAACAGCCGGCGCCCAGGAAAAGCATCAGCGAGATGGCAAGAAAGAGATGGGCCCGTTGCATTGAATTCATGGCTCCTCCAAGTTGAAAATCTGGCCGCGACGATACGGCCCGAGCGCCGTCAGCGCTGATCCTGCGGTTTCACGTCGGGAGGCGCCCCGACGAAGAGCCACCAGCAGTCCTCATCGGTGTGATTGTAGACCGACCGCATGGGTTCCGGAGGAAAGTAGATGGCCGTGTTCTCCCCCACCTCGTATTCGTCGTCATCGACTCTCACCATGGCACGGCCCTTCATCAGGTAATAGACCTCCTCCATGGTGAAATGCCGGTGATGCTCCACGCTTCCACCCGGCGCCAACCGGCCAACCGACATTCGCAGATGGCCGGGGAGCCCGAAGGCGTCGTTGAAGGACTTGTGCTCCAGGGTCTCCTGATTCGCGGCGATGTCCGCCAGATCCACGAAACGAACCGGTTTGCATGCCTTGGACCTGTCTTTGTTCATTCTTTCGACCTCCCGTCCGTAGTTGTATCGTTCTGCAACAGCTCATTTACCTTTTCGGAGACGTCGTGACAAGAACCGTTACCAGGCCAGCCAGCCACCGTCCACGCAGAGGACCTGTCCGGTGACGAACGAAGCCGCGTCCGACGCCAGGTAGATGACGGCTCCTTGCAGGTCCTCCCCCGTCCCCGGGCGTTTCAACGGGGTGCGCTGAATCAAACGGGACCAGGTGTCCCCGGGGACGGCCGTCTTCAGCCGCTCGGTCCGGATCATCCCGGGACTGATGGCATTGACCCGGATCTTGTATTCCGCCCAATAGGTGGCCAGCGCCCGGGTCATGCTGATCACGGCTCCTTTGCTGGCCGAGTAGGCCAGATCCTCACGGGTCGGATTGCCTGGAGGATGGGAGACTGAAGGGTCCACTCCCACGTGCCCGTAGACCGAGGCGATGTTGATGATGCACCCGCCACCCTGGGCCACCATGATCCGGCCGGCCCTTTGGGAACAGAGAAAAGTCCCGGTGGAGTTGACGGCGAAGACCCTTTGCCAGACCTCCAGGGGGGCGTCCAGCGTGGCGACCGCAAGGGAGATTCCGGCGTTGTTCACCAAAATGTCGAGGCGCCCGAAACGGTCTTCGGCCGCCGCCATCATGCGGTCGACCTGGTCGGGACGGGAGACATCCGCCTCGACTCCCAACCCGTCTCGTCCACGCCGGCAGATTCGCTGGGCAGCGGCTTCGGCAAGGGTCCCGTCCCGGTCGCCGATGACCACGTCGGCGCCGGCCTCGGCCAGTGCCAAGGCCAAGTCTCTTCCGAGACCCGATCCGGCTCCGGTGACGACTGCGACCTTGCCCTGGAGACTGAACCGGTCGGATTCAGGCATGCCGGTCAGAACAGACCCTGGATCCGGCCGGTTTCGGTATCGACGTCGATCCCGCGGTAAGCAGGCCGGGAACCGGTTCCAGGCAACAGAAGGATTCCGCCTGCCACCGGGACCACCAGTCCGGCGCCCCGGTAGAGCAGGATGTCGCGAATCGGGAGATCCCAGCCGCGCGGCCGGCCTTTCAACTGCGGATCGTGGGAGATGCTCAGATTGGTCTTGGCCATGCAGAGTCCCAGCGAGCGGTTCCGGGGATCGCTGTCCAGCCCCTCCAGCTTGCGCCGGGCTTCCGGTGAGTAGCTCACACTTCCGGCCCCGTAGACCTGGGTGGCGATGCACTCGATCCGTTCGCTCAAGGTGCTCTCCAGGTCGTAGAGAAACCGGAACTCCGACTTCTGCTCGCAGGCCGCCACCACTGCCTCGGCCAACTCCACCGCCCCCTTGCCGCCCTTGAGCCAGTGGTCGGACATGGCGAAGGGTGCCCCGGCCGCGACGGCGCTCCGCTTCACCAAGGCGATCTCCTCGTCGGAATCGGTCACGAACCGGTTGACGCAGACCACCGGTTGAATGCCGCTCCTCCGGACGATGTCGATATGAGCCAGCAGATTGGTGCACCCTCGTTCCACCAACTCCAGGTTCTCTTCGGTGTAGGCCGGACCCAGAGGTTGGCCGGGGCGTACTCGAGGACCGCCCCCGTGACTCTTGAGGGCCCGGATCGTGGCCACGATCACCACGGCGTCGGGCCGGAGTCCCGAATACCGGCACTTGAGGTTCCAGAACTTCTCGTAGCCGATGTCGGACCCGAACCCGCTTTCGGTGACCAGGTAGTCGGTCAACAGGGTTCCCATCCGGTCGGCGATGACGGAACTCTGGCCCAAGGCGATGTTGGCGAAGGGCCCTGCATGCACGAGCATGGGCTGTCCCTCGATGGTCTGAAGCAGGTTGGGATGCACCGCGTCCGCCATCCAGGCCGTCATGGCCCCGGCCACTTGCAGATCGGAGGTGGTGACTTCCCTACCCCGGCGGTCCCAGGCCACGACCATCTTGCCGATCCGGTCCCTCAGATCCTCCAGGTTCCGGGAGACGGCCAGAATCGCCATGAGCTCGCTGGAGGCGGTGATCTGGAATCCCGACTCCATGGGATAGCCGTCCATCTTGCCGCCGTTCCCGATGTTGATGCGGCGCAGGGACTGGGCGCAGAAATCGATGGCCCACTTCATCTCCACCCGGCCGGGGTCCAGGTCGAGACGGCTCAGGCCCAGCGACTCCAGCTTCCGGTCGTCGTAGTTCCGCTCGTGCTGCATCCGGGCCGTGAGGGCCACCATGGCCAGGTTGTGGGCATTGGTGATGGAATCCAGGTCTCCGGTGAGCCGGATCGAGAGCGGGGCCAAGGGAATGCACTGGGAGAGGCCGCCGCCGGCGCCGGACCCCTTGAGATTGAAGGTGGGTCCGCCGCTGGGCTGGCGGATGGCGCCCGCCACCCGGCAACCGATCCGGGCCAGTCCCTGCACCAGCCCGATGGTGGTCGTGGTCTTTCCTTCTCCCAAAGGGGTGGGGGTGATGGCGGTCACATCGATGTACCGCCCGCGGGCAGAGCCTCCGAGCCGGCCCATGACGGCCCGGTGATCCACCTTCGCGAGTCCCCTGCCGGCGGGAATCAACTCCCCTGCCCGAAGACCCAGTTCCGAACCCAATTGCTCGATTGGCTTGGCCGACCTCTCTGCCGCCTCGGCCAACTGCCAACCTTCCAGCTTCGTGGGATCCAAGCGCTCCATAGCCACCGAGAATTGAACCTCTTGCGCTTCAGTCTACTACGGATTGTCCGTCTCCGGTCATGCGGCCGTGGATCTCAACCGTTCATACCGGCCTCGGAACAACACCGGTGGCCGTGACCCGACGGCGCCCCGTCTTCGTAGCGAGCTTCACCGGGGGCTGTTAGAATACCGGTGAAATCGGAAATTATCTGGTCTGATTTGAGCAAAGGTTTCCCCATGTTTCACCGGCTCGGATTGTCGCTGATCCTTTCGGTCACGGCCGCCATGGCCGGGAGCCGGGATCTCCCTCCGCCAGCTCCTGCCGGCGTGGACTTTTCCGAGCAGATCGAGCCGATTCTTCGAGACCGCTGCTTCGCATGTCATGGCGCCAACGTCCAGTTGAGCGGCCTCCGTCTGGACGAGCGAAGTCACGCCCTCAATGGGGGAGAGTCCGGCCTTCCGTCGGTGATCCCCGGAGACAGCGCCCAGAGTCTTCTGATCCGGACCGTGGCCGGCCTGGACCCCGACCGGATCATGCCCAAGACCGGCGATCGACTCACCCCAGAGGAAATCGGGTTGCTCCGGTCTTGGATCGACGAAGGAGCCGACTACACCGAGTCGGCCGATTCGAGTCCGGCGGGCGGAAGAGATCACTGGTCGTTTCAGCCGCTGGGCTCCCCTCCGGTCCCGGCGGTGAGAAACACCGATTGGGTCCGGAACCCCATCGACGCTTTCGTCCTGGCCAAGCTGGAAGCGCGGGGCTGGAAACCGTCTCCTCCAGCAGGCCCCGAAGCCTTGTTGCGGCGCATCCACCTGGATCTCATCGGCCTTCCTCCGACTCCTCAGGAACACCAGGAGTTCCTGGAGCAGAACTCTCCGGAGGCGTTCGACCGCCTGATCGGTGAGCTCCTGAATCGGCCCGGATACGGGGAGCGGTGGGGCCGCCACTGGCTGGACGTCGTTCGCTACGCGGAGTCCAACGGTTACGAGCGAGACGCCACCAAACCGGAGGTCTGGAAGTACCGCGATTACGTGATCCGGTCCTTCAACCAGGACAAGCCCTACAACCGGTTCATTCTGGAGCAATTGGCCGGAGACGAGTTGGAGGACGCCACCGCCGAGACTCATATCGCAATGGGGTTCAACCGGCTGGGCCCTTGGGACGACGAGCCGGCCGACTTTGACCAGGACCGCTTCGATCAATTGGATGATGTGGTCCGAACGACATCCGAGGCCTTTCTGGGCCTCACCATGGGCTGCGCCCGTTGCCACGACCACAAGTTCGATCCCCTCACCCAACAGGACTATTACGGCATGGTCGCCCTCTTCAACGGCCTGCGCCGTTCCCAGAACGGCCGCCGGGAGGTCAGCCTGCCGGTGGGAGATCGCGACCAATTGGCGGGGCAGGGTCAGAGGAGCGACCGAATCAAGGAGTTGGAAGCCCAAATCGACAAGCTGCGGGAAGATTTCCGAATCGAACTCCTCCGATCAGGCGGAAGCGGACTACCGGAGGAGGCAGTAGCGGCTCTGCTGGAAGACTTCAAGAAGAGAACCGAGGAGCAGAAAGGGCTGGCCATAAAATACACCTCGGAAATGATCGCCAAAACGGCCGAGGCCCTCCCTCCCGAACTCGTCGACCGGATCGCCGAGTTGGAAGCCGAGATCGCCGAGGTACGCCGATCCACTCCCGAGTTGGATCGCGGCTACTATCTCTACGAGTCGAAGCCGCCGGAGGTGGTGCACGTGCTGATGCGGGGCCGTGCCGCCAGTCCCGGTGAGGTCGCCGTCCCGGCTCTGCCTGCAGCCTTGGTGACGTCCCAACCGGCGTTTTCCGCCAGGGGCAACAGCAGCGGCCGGAGACTGGCCCTGGCCCGCTGGATCGCCAGCCCAGAAAACCCCCTGACCGCCCGCGTCCTGGTCAACCGGGTTTGGCAGCAGCATCTGGGTCAGGGGCTGGTCCGCACCGGCGGCGACTTCGGAATCATGGGAGACCGGCCCAGCCATCCCGAACTCCTGGACTGGCTGGCCGGCCGCTTCATCCAGGAGGGTTGGTCCCTCAAGAAGCTGCACACCCTGATCATGACCAGCAACACCTATCGAATGGACAAGACTCCGGTGGCCGAGTACCTGGAAGCGGACCCGGAGAACCGTTTCCTCTGGCGGGTCCACTACCGGCGCCTGGAGGCGGAGGCCATTCGGGATTCGATGCTGGCGGCCAGCGGACAGCTCAATCGGAAGATGTACGGACCCAGCATGGTCCCCCCGATTCCGGAAGCCGCTCTGGAAGGGCACCCCGACCCGGACAAGATCTGGCACACATCCAACGAGCGGGAGGCGAGCCGGAGAACCATCTATGCCTTCATCAAGCGCTCCATGCTCATCCCCATGCTGGAGGTCTTGGACCTTTGCGACACGACCCGAAGCTCCGCCCAACGGCCGGTGACCAGCATCGCTCCCCAAGCCCTGACTCTCTTCAATGGAGACTTCGCCAACCTGCAAGCTCTGCACATGGCGCGACGTGTTTTGGAGAAGGTGGGTCCCGACCCGGCCGCGCAGGTGGATCTGGTCTATCGATTGGCGCTCTCCCGGAGCCCGACCCCCGATGAACACCGGGATATGGTGGACTTCCTGAACCAGGAGACCGAGGCTGACCTCTGGGAGACGCGGGCCAGGGATCGTGACCGGCTCGTGGCCCGGGAGGCGAGCCTGGTGCAGCTCTGCCGGGTGGTCTTCAACCTGAATGAATTCGTCTACCCCAACTGAGGAGGCGCCGGGATAACGGCTCAGCCGGGAGAATAACGATGCAGGCGAAACGGTTCACACGCAACAACCCGCCTTGTGGCCGGACTCGAAGAGAGTTCCTGTGGGAGACAGGGGGAGGATTCGCCGGGCTGGCCCTCATCGATCTCCTCTCGTCAGATGGTTTCTTCGGACGGCTGGAAGGGGCTTCTGCCGACGGCAAACCGCCGGTACTCCTGGCTCCCAAGCTCCCTCATTTCCCGACCCGCGCCAAGCATGTCATTTTCTTCTTCATGAACGGCGGGCCCAGCCACGTGGACCTGTTCGACCCCAAGCCGGCGCTGACCAAGTACAACGGCACCCCCTACAAGGGCAAGGTGAAGGTGGGATCCAACAACCGTGCCATCGGCTACCTCATGCAATCCCCCTTCGAGTTCAAGAAGCACGGCCAGAGCGGCCTGGAGATCAGCAGCGTCTACCCCCACCTCTCCCGCTTCGCCGACGATCTCTGCGTGATTCGCTCCCTGTACACCGACACTGCGGCCCACGCCTCGGGAAACATCCAGATGAACACGGGCAACGTCATCATCGGGAGGCCTTCCCTGGGCTCGTGGCTCAGCTACGGTCTGGGCACTATGGGCAACGACCTGCCCGGCTTCGTGGTCATGACCGATCCCCGCGGCGGACCCATCGGTGGGACCTCCAACTGGACCGCCGGATTCATGCCGGCTGCGTATCAGGGGACCCTCTTCCGGAGCAAGGGCGATCCACTTCTGAACCTGGCGACGCCGGAGGACGTCAGTGATCGGACCCAGCGCCACTCTCTGAATCTTCTACAGCGCCTGAACCGGAAGCACCTGAAAAACCGTGAGCAGGAGTCGGAACTGGCCGCCCGGATCCACTCCTACGAGTTGGCCTACCGGATGCAGACCACGGCCTCGGAGGTGGTGGACGTCGACAAGGAGAACGAGCAGACCCGGGAGATGTACGGACTCAACAACCGGCTCACTGCGGACTTCGGCCGCAAATGCCTCATCGCGCGGCGGCTCATCGAGAAGGGCGTCCGTTTCGTCCAACTCTACTCGGGCGGCGGACATGGCCCCGAAACCTGGGACGGCCACGTGGACTGCATCAAGAACCACTCGCTCCACGGCTACGAGACCGACCAGCCCATGGCGGGTCTGATCGAAGACCTGAAGCGGACCGGCCTCTGGGAGGAGACACTCCTGATCTGGGGCGGCGAGTTCGGACGGACCCCCACCAGCGAGGGCGTCGGCAAACCGGGCCGCGACCACAACTGGCTCGGATTCTCCATGTGGCTGGCCGGCGCCGGGGTCAAGGGCGGGCAGGCCATCGGAGCCACCGACGAACTAGGCTTCGAAGCGGTGGAATCCCCCTACCACGTCTCCGACCTGCACGCCACGGTGCTGCACCTGATGGGCCTGGACCACACCAAGCTGACGTACTTCTATCACGGCTTGGAGGAGCGCCTCACCGGCCAGCGGGGCCAGGTGATCGAAGGAGCTCTGGCCTGAGCGGGCTTTCTCCCGCACAAGAATCAGCACTGCCTCTTTTCAGTACGGAGGCGGCCTGCGACCATATCAAGGAGTCTGGAGTAACCAGCTCACATCCCGCCACAATTTATCGAAGGATGGAGCCTTCCGCGCAGCGTCGAGATCGAAGATTTCACTGAGAGCGGGTTGGTCCAGAGTTTCACGGTATGACTGGCCGGACGGGAGATGCGCAGTCAACCATCCTTTGGCATCTCTGATCGATTCGGGATCGGGTGGCCGATCACTTAGTGGCCGAATCCCGCGATGTCCGACTATCGAGTGCGCGGCAGCCAAGAACCATGCTTCGTATTCGGACTTGGCTATGACGACACGGATGTCACGGTCTGGTCGGGTAGCTACAGCACGAGCCAACAACTCAGGGCCAAGCTCCGCCGGGCAAGCGTCATCGGCGTCAAGCAAAATCAAGATGCAACCACGCGTTCCCGTCTGACGGGCAGCAAGCTCAGTGGCACGCTCCAACTCACCTGATTTCACTATCTTGTAACGACCTACGCGGATAGGTCTGAGAATATTGGGGATGGATCCGGAACAAAGCTGTCGAGCAATCCGGCGGAGCAAAATTGGCACGGCCTTCACGTCTCCATGCCCTTCAACGATCGATGCAATCCTTTGCATGGTTCAGGAGTCGGGTCCGAAAAGCCTAAGCTGGTTCGGCTTCAGATTCGAAAGAACTGGGTCCGGATCAAGCTGATCCATTCTGAGTAACTCACCTGCGGTGTAGAGGTGGTCTCTCAATATCGAACGTCCAGCATCGTTTAGCGGACCTATACGGCTCTCTCCATGCTTCGCCACGACGGCGAAAATGGAGTCGGCAGATATTTCGTCGTTATCGAGAAGATCAGGGCTGTGACTCGTCACTAGGATTTGTGTGTGCTCGCCGGCGTCCCGGAGACCGTCAATGAGAACTCCAGCGGCGGCAGGGTGTAGCGCGGCCTCCGGCTCTTCAATACCCACGAGTCGCGGACTTGATTTTCCTTCGACAGCCCCTTGAAACAGCGCCACCAACACGCCTACTGCCCGCAGCGTCCCGTCAGACATGCCACTCGCATAAAATCGCCAGGGATGCTGCGCGCCTCGGATTTCTTGTCGGAACTCAAGGGTTTCCTTATGACCAACGGGTCTCCGATCGACCCTGACGACTCCAGGAACGACCTTTCTGAGGTAATCCTCGATCCTTTCCTTGTAACTTGGCGAACGCTTCGCGAGGTTCGACAGGACACTTGCGATATTGCTTCCATCCCGCCTGAGGAGCTCACCCGGATCCGGCGGTTGCAGGTCCCGAATCGCCTCTGGATTCAGGTTGTAAAATCCTGTACCTGAGAGCGCATCATAGATCGATCGAAAGACATCGACGCCCGAAACGTTAACCAAATAAAGTCGATCCTCAGCAGCAGCCGGAGGTGGCGAAAGTGTGCTCTTTCGGACACACCCCCGTTCCACCCTAAAAAAGTGTGCTCCGCTCCCAGACCCTTGCACTGAGTAGCACTCTTCACGCTGGATCGTGTATCCTCCGCGCGGCTTGGCGCCTACCCTAAACGCGTAGTGGCCTTGCGACTTCCCCAGATGAAACTCAACCCGAATCCCAAAGTTCGTCGGGTGCCCGCCGGACCGGCGACGTACTTCGTTGATCCCGCCACGGTCACGCAGTGCATGGTCGATGGAATAACGAAGCGCATCAGCCACGAAGCGAAGTGCATCGAGGAAGTTACTCTTTCCCGAGCCGTTAGGGCCAACTAGAAACGAGAGCTGTGCGGGCGACACGTCACAAGCAGCAATACTCTTGTAGTTCCTCAACTTAACTCGGGTCAGCAGCCGTCTTTCTTCTTCCACGATTTCTCCAGTGTTTCGACGAAGTCTCCGGAACAGTCAGCGCCTCACACTCGAACTATTGGAAATCAGCGTGACGGAACTACAGACGACGCTCTCTTGCCCCTCCCGAGCGCGCTATCTGTAGATTCGTCGCAACACGTTTCAAATATAGTTTGGCCGCCGCCAAGAGTCTTGTCCAAAGTGAGATACGCTTCAATGAATTCTATTTCTGCGTTTGCTACGCGCTGAAGTTGCTCACTCCACGAAGACGGTGGTGTTCGTGGCCATGAATCCTTTGATCTCCGACTTTTTCTCGAGCCAAACGACCACGGTGTAGACCCCCTTTCGGGAGGGGATGGAGATGGTCTGGGAGAAGGACCGGCCCCGGACCGCCACCGATCCCCGGGTGCCGTCGGCATAGCGCATCATCGAGGGCAGCCGGGTCCTGTAAATTTTCTCGTCAGCAGGCAAGGCATAGGAATACGTGCCCATCAACTGCGCCAGAGACATCTCTTCGGGCAGGGGTTCGTAGAAGACGGAGATCGCCTGGAGCTCGTACCCGGGCAAGAGCACTTTGCCCTTCAGCTGAATGCCGGAGGAGGGGTCCTGCTTCCGAGGAATCGGCTCCAGACTCACGTACCGTCTGGCAAAGATCTGGATCATCCGCAGACCCGTTTTGCTGTAGGCCACGCCGATCCCGACATGGGTATGGCGAGGGTCCAGGATGTTCCGGCGATGCTGGTCATACGGCGGTTCCTCGCCGATGAGGCCCTCGTGCCGTGCGGCCATCTCGGCCTTAACGGAGTCGAAGCTCACGTCGAAACCGGTGCTGTTCAGGCTGGAGATGTTCTCGGAGGTATGATCCGTGACCCCGCCCTGCGAATACCGCATGTAGGGCTTCAAACCGGCCCGGTTCCAGTGGCTGGTGTAGCCCTCCTGAAGCATTTCCCGGCAATGCTCGTCGGCCAGCAGGGAGAGGGATTCGGAGTACACCACCGGCGCCGCCGAGGCTATTTCACGGTCCTGGTTGATGAACTCCACCACCATCAGCCGCAATTCCCGGATCGATTTCTCCGTCAGTTCCCGGGCGGACGCGGACTGGTTCCCCAACAGAACCGACAGCAGAGATATGCCGCAGACGAGACGCACTGGTTCGATTATAGGTCTCCCTGTCAGAAACTGACCAACGTCATGTCGCAGGCACTTGGAGGTGCTATTCTCTGGAACATGGCAAACCGGCCCGCGAGCGACTCCCAAAGCACTTCAGCCCTTCACTCACCGTCGCGCCGGAAATTTCTGCGCGGAGCCGGAGCGGCCCTTTCCGCCTCTCTGGCGGCAGGGCTGACCGGCTGCGGAGGTAATCAGTCGACGAAACTCATCGATCAGCGGCAGCAGGCCGCCTGGCGCCGCAGGCGCGTCATCCTGGACGATGACGGAGACCTCTGCTACAGCGAAGACGCCGAAAAGAGCGTGGAAGCCTTCCTGGCCCAGCGTTTCGTTCCCATCCTGGAAACCCCCGTCGACAGCATCGCCTGGTGCATCATGTGGGCCATCGCCATCGGCAAGGGCAAGACCCGCTACTGGGAAACCCAGCAACTGGGCAAACCCTTGAATCCGGTCATCGCCGACCCCACGCCGGTCATGGTGGACGCCGCCCGCAGCCGGCAGGTCGAACTCTTCGGCTCGCTGCGGATGAACGACACCCACGACTCCTACGGCATGCCGGCGGGCAAGCTGATCTATCCCCTCAAGGTGGAGCACCCCGAATGGCTGCTCGGTGACGAGAGCATGAAGGGGCCGGTCTTCAGCAGCCGGGCGGCCGCCATCTGGTCGGGCCTGGATTTCGCCGTGCCCCGGGTCCGGGAGGACCGGCTCTGGTGGATCCGGAACACGGTGGAAAAATACGACGTCGCCGGCGTCGACCTGAACTTCTTCCGCATGCCCTGGTACTTCAAGACGGGCAAAGAGGAGGAGGGAATGCCCCTCATGACCGACCTGATCCGCTCGGCCCGAAGGGTCCTGGACCGGGAGTCGGAGCGCAGGGGCCGGCCGCTGCTGCTGGGAATCCGAAGTCCGGGCACCGTGGCCGCCTGCCGCCGCATCGGCATCGACATCGAGACCTGGCTGAAGGAGGGGTTGGTGGACCGCCTCCTCATCGGCGGAGGCTACGTCCCCTTCACCAATCCGGCCGAAGAACTGGTCCAACTGGGCCACCGGCACCAGGTCCCCGTCTACCCCTGTATCAACTGTGGCACCCAGATGTTCGGCTCCGACTCCGCCTTCCGAGGGGCGGCCTCCAACATCCTCTGGGCCGGAGCCGACGGCATCTACCTCTGGAACTTCCAATACCGGCAGGTGCCCAGGATCTCCTACGGGCGGCCCACCGCCGAAGGGTACGAGGTCCTGAATCACATCGGGTCCGGCGGCGCGCTCCGTTTCCAGGACAAGACCTTCGCCATCGACTACGTCCAGACCCGGGATGTCCTGGGCAACGTGGGCCCGTACTCCATCGCCAGCTACCCGGGCCAGGTACCGGTGGAATTGGGCGGAAGTCCCGGTCACGACCGCACCTCCGTCGAAATGCGGGTGGGGGACGACCTGCCCGCGGCGGAGAAGGCAGGGCGATTGAAGAGTGTGGATATCGAGGTGGAGGTCCGCAACCTGATGCCGGGCGAACGCTTGGAGGCGACCCTGAACCAAGCTCCGGTGGAGCTGGTGTCGGAAGGGGTCCGGCCACCTCGAACGGAGGGGGAAAAAGGTGTTCCTTTCCGTTCCGGGACGCTCACTGCCTCCCAGGTCCGCCAGGGGATGAATCGTTTCGAGGTCGGCGTGGCGAAGCGCAGCTCGCAAGCCGAAGGGAAACTGATTCTCAAGCAGATTCTGCTCCATGTCAGCTACAGCTAATTCTCCAATTCCGTCCATTCTCGGCCGTCACCCCGGCGGGACCGGAACTCGACCCGGGCTCGTGCTCCTGTTGAGTTGCCTGTTTTTCGGCTGTACATCGCCCCCGGCTCAGGATGCCGGCCGGCCCAATATCATTCTCGTCATCACCGACGACCAGGGCTGGGCCCAATTGGGAAGCCACGGCGACGAGGTCCTGCGGACTCCCCATCTGGACCGGTTGGCTGCCGAGAGCGTGGAGTTGACCCGTTTCTACGTCTCTCCCGTCTGCGCCCCCACCCGGGCCAGCCTCTTGACGGGCCGCTACAACTACCGGACCGGCGTGGTGGACACCTACGTGGGACGGGCCATGATGCACTCGGACGAGTTCACCCTGGCCGAGGCTCTCTCAGATGCGGGTTACCGGACCGGCATCTTCGGCAAATGGCACCTGGGGGACAACTACCCCCTCCGGGCCATGGACCAGGGCTTCCAGGAGTCGGTCGTCCACAAGGGCGGCGGCATCGGCCAGCCTTCCGATCCTCCCGAAACCTCCTACTTCGACCCCATCCTGCAGCACAACGGAGAGGCCAAACCGTACCCGGGCTACTGCACCGACGTCTTTTTCCAGGAGGCTCTGGAGTTCATCGAGAAGAATCGGGAACGTCCCTTCTTCGCCTATATCCCCACCAACGCGCCCCATTCTCCCTACGACGTACCCGAGTCCTATCGCCAGTCGTACCTGGAGGCCGGACTGGAGGACAAGGACGCCCGGATCTACGGCATGATCACCAACATCGACGACAACGTGGGCCGGCTGCTCCAGGGTCTGGAGCGGCTGGAACTGGTGGAGAATACGATCCTCATCTTCATGACCGACAACGGACCCACGACCCAGCGTTATACCGCGGGTCTCCGGGGACGCAAGGGAACAGTCTACGAGGGAGGCATCCGGGTCCCCTTCCTGCTTCGCTGGCCGGCCCGCCTGGCCCCGCGCTCGGACGACCGCATCGCCGGCCACATCGACCTCATGCCCACACTACTGAAGGCGGCTGGGGTCGCGGCCCCAAATGGGGTCTCCTTCGACGGGGTCAGCCTCATGGGCCGTCTCCACGGCACTCAAGACGCTTCCGAGGACCGGACTCTCTTCATCCAGTCCCACCGGGGGAACGAGCCTCAACCCTACCGCCACTTCGCCGCCATCGGGCAACGATTCAAGCTGGTCCAGCCGGTGTCCTTCTCCACTCGGGGACTTCGTCCGGGTGAGAAATTCGACGGGTATCCGCTCGAGCTCTACGATCTGGAAACCGACCCCGGAGAGACGCGCAACCTCTCCTCGGAACATCCCCAAGTCGTGGCGCGACTGCGTTCGGCCTACGGAGTTTGGCTCCAGGACGTTTCCTCCACCCGAGGTTATGCCCCTCCCCGAATCGCCGTCGGCACTCCTCATGAGGATCCAGTCATCCTGACCCGCCAAGACTGGCGCATGGTGGGTCCCGACGGCTGGGGGGACACGGACCTGGGCTTCTGGGAAATCCAGGTCCATAGCACGGGAAACTATCAGGTCCGGTTCCTCTTCGGTCCGGCCTCCGAGGGTGTAACAGCCGAGTTGAAGGTTCAGCAGTTTCAAAAAAAACGAACCTTTGACTC
This sequence comes from Acidobacteriota bacterium, assembly GCA_965231825.1. GTDB lineage: Bacteria > Acidobacteriota > UBA6911 > RPQK01 > JAJDTT01 > JAJDTT01. The sequence continues at coordinate 4,359,928 of OZ246889.1, forward strand.
CGGGACTTCCGAAGTCACGTTTGAAAAAGTCCGGCTGAATGAAGGTGTCGCGCGGCTGGAGGCAGTGCTTCAGATGGGAAAGAACCGGGTAGGGGTCCGCTACGTGGAAGTTTCCGCTGCCAAGGATGCCGGCAGGTGATACTCAGACCGTTGAAACATAACAGACCGGCAAGCGTATAATTATTCCGTGAGAAAAAAACGTACGCTCCGCACCGTCGTCACCATCATCCTGGTCCTGGCCGTTGCGGCGGCCGGCTACCTCTACCTGGGCCCCTCCGACAGCCAGCCGGGCGAAGACTACCTGACCGTCCCGGTGAGCCGTGGTGAGGTGAGCCGAACCGTCAGCTCCACCGGTCTGCTACAGGCCGTGGTGACGGTGCAGGTGGGAAGTCAGGTCTCGGGACGGGTCCAGGAACTCCACGCCGACTTCAACAGCGTCGTCAAAAGGGGCCAGACCCTGGCCATCATCGACCCGGCCAACTTCGAGGCCCAGTTGGAGCGGGCCAAGGCCTCCCTGGCTACGGCCGAAGCGACCGTCAAGAGCGCCGCGGCCAACCTCATCAACCGGAGGGCCGAATTGGAGAGCGCCCGGGCCAACGTGGAAGTGGGTGAGGTCAACCTGCAGGAAGCCGAGCGGGAGCTGAAACGGAGCCACGAGCTCTACGAAGCCGAGGTGATCTCGGACCGCGATCTGGAGAACGCCCAAGCCCTCTTCGACCAGGCCAAGGCGCGCATGAGCCAGAATCTGGCGCAGGTCAGCCAGGTGGAAGCCTCCATCCGTTCGGCCCACGCCCAGAACGATCAGGCAGCCGCCAACGTGCAGCAAGCCAGCGCCAGCCTCAAGATGGCCGAGGTCAACCTGCACTACACCAACATCACTTCTCCCATCAACGGTGTCGTCATCGAGCGCAATGTGGACATCGGCCAGACTGTCGCCGCCAGCTTCCAGGCGCCCGTCCTCTTTCTGATCGCCAACGACCTGACCAAGATGCAGGTCATCGCCCAGATCGACGAAGCGGACATCGGAGCTATCTCCGAGATGGCCCAGGTCGATTTTGCCGTAGACGCCTTTCCGGGACAGAGCTTCGAGGGAAAGATCTCGGAGATCCGCTTGAGCTCCAAGCTCCCCAACACGGACTCCCAGGGCGGCGGAGCGCAGAGCGGCGGCGGGGCCACCAACGTGGTGGTCTACAACGTCATCATCGACGTGGAGAACACGCAGCTGAAGCTGCGGCCTTCCATGACGGCCACCGTCAACTTCGTGGTCGCGCAGGAAACGGACGTGCTGAAGGTGGCCAACTCGGCGCTTCGTTTCCGGCCCGAGGGAATGTCTCCGGAAGAGATTCGAGCATTGATGCGAGGCGGCGGACGGCGGCCTTCAGGAGGCGGTCCGGGCACCGCCATGGCCAGTCCCGGACGAGGACCGGGAGCCGACCGGGCCGCCATGGCCGACGCTGCCGGGGGAGAAGGCCGCCCGGGGTGGGGCGGACGAGGCCGTGGCCCCGGAGGGCAACGGCGGGGACCGCGCCAGGGCGGCGAAGAGATCTCCCATGCCGAGATCGGAATCTCCACCATCGAGCAGTATGGCATCCGTCCAGGACCCAAGATCCGGTTTCCCCGAGCCGAGCGGACGCGGCCCCGGCCCGGCCTGCTCTGGGTGCTGGACGAAAACGCCGAGCCCCAGCCGCGCCGTGTTCTCCTGGGTATTACCGACGGGAGAGAGACGGCCATACTGCGCAGTAATTTGGAGGAGGGTGAGAAGATCATCACCTGGAAGCTGGACGAATCGGGTCAGGTCCAGCGCGGCAGTTCTTCTCCCTTCAGCGGTGCCTTCGGACCGCGCCGGAACCGGAGCACGGGCAGCCGTGGCGGCGCCCGGGGGGGTGGGACCGGCACCCGAGGCGGCGGCACCGGCAGTCGAGGCCGTTGATGGTTCAAGTAGCCCCAGCGCAGCAGAATCTCACCGACGCGTCTCCGCCAAGCGGCGACAGCCTCCTTTCTCTGGAAGATGTCTGGAAAATCTACGACCTTGGAGAAGTCCAGGTCGAAGCCCTGAGGGGAGTCTCCGTTGAGGTGGTCCCAGGCGAGTTCGTAGCCGTCATGGGAGCTTCGGGCTCGGGCAAGTCGACCTTGCTGAACCTGCTGGGATGCCTGGACCGGCCGACCCGTGGGCGGTACCGGTTGGACGGGATCGACGTCTCCACCTTCTCGGCGTCTCAGCGAGCGGACATTCGGAACCAGAAGATCGGATTCATCTTCCAGAGCTTCAACCTGCTGCCCCGGACCTCCATCTGGGAGAACGTGGAAGCCCCCATGCTCTACGCCGGCGTGTCGCGCCAGGAGCGGGCCCGCAGGGTCGAGGAGGCGCTGGAAGTGGTGGGCATCCCGGAGAAGGCCCAGGTCATGCCCAATCAACTCTCGGGCGGACAGCAGCAAAGGGTTGCCGTAGCCCGGGCCCTGGTCAACCGGCCCGCCATCCTTCTGGCCGACGAACCCACCGGCAACCTGGACTCGGCCACGTCAGAAGAGATCATGCGCTTCCTTGTGGATCTGAACCAGGCCAAGGGCATCACGCTGATCATGGTGACCCACGAAGCTACCGTCGCGATTCACGCCAAACGCACGATCCAGGTGCGGGACGGTCTTATCGTCAGCGACCGGATTCACTAGCTCAGGAGAATCGTCATGGGATTCTGGATGATCTTGAAAATCTCCATCAAGTCATTGGGCCGGAACATGATCCGCTCCATTCTCACCATGCTGGGGATCATCATCGGCGTCGCCGCCGTCATCACCATGGTCAGCCTGGGTCAGGGGGCCCAGCGGCAGGTGCAGGAGGAAATCGCCGCCATGGGAACCAACACCCTCTGGATCCGGGCCGGCAGCCGGCGCTCGTGGGGAATCCGGAGTGGATCGGGAACCCAGAACACCCTCACCGCCGCCGACTTTGAAGCCATCGCCCAAGAGGTTCCCACCGTCCAGGCGGTGAGCCCCAGCGCCTCCACCATGGCCCAGGTCGTGTTCGGCAACCAGAACTGGAACACTCGCATCGAAGGGTACAATGAGCAATACCAGCTGCTACGCAACTGGCCGCTCACCCAGGGCAATTTCTTTGAAGAGAGTCACGTGAAGACGGCGGCTCGAGTCGCCGTCCTGGGTCAGACCGTGGTGGACGAGCTCTTCGGCGGAGGCGACCCGGTGGGCCAGACCATCCGGGTCAAGAACCTCCCCTTCCAGGTGTTGGGCGTCCTCAAGAAGAAGGGCGCCAACAACTGGGGCCGGGATCAGGACGACACCATCATCGTCCCCTACACGACGGTCCAGAAGAAGTTTCAGGGCGGAGTCCTCTATGTCCAGTCCGGTCTCATTTCCGCGGTGAGCGCCCGCGCCAGCTTCGCGGCCCAGGAGCAGATCAGCGCGCTCCTGCGCCAGCGGCACGACCTGAGTGCGGGGCAGGCCGACGACTTTCGGGTTCGAAATCTGAGCGAGTTTGCGGAAGCGGCCGAGTCCACCAATCGAGTGATGACCAGCCTGCTGGCCAGCATCGCAGCCGTCTCCCTTCTGGTGGGAGGCATCGGCATCATGAACATCATGCTGGTCTCCGTGACCGAACGGACCCGGGAGATCGGCATTCGTATGGCCATCGGCGCCCGGCCCGGACACGTGAGAGTCCAGTTCCTGGCCGAATCCATCGTGCTCTGCCTGCTGGGTGGCTTGATCGGCCTTGGAATGGGGATCGGGGGATCCTTCCTCGTCTCCCAGGGCATGGGATGGCCGACCCAGATCTCCCCCAACGCCATCGTGGTTTCCATCATCTTCTCGGCTGCCATCGGGATCTTTTTCGGATATTATCCGGCCCACAAGGCAGCACAACTGGACCCCATCGAAGCACTCCACTACGAGTAGGCTTCCTCCGGGTCCGGACGTGGGGACTGGGACAACGATGGACCGGAGCGACAACTCGACTCGAACCCTCATCGTCCGGCTGTTCCACCTGGCCGTGGAGAGCCGGAAGCTCTTGGTCCTGTCTCTCCTCTGCGGCCTCCTCTTCTCGGTGGTCGGGCTCTTCCCTCCCCTGGTCCTGAGACGGCTGATCCAGTCGCTCCAGGAAGGGAGCCTGGACGGGTCCACGCTGATCTGGATGGCCCTCACCCTGGCCGGACTCTTCCTCCTGCGAGGGGTCTTCCGCTACGGCTACGGCGTCTTTTCCCACGTCGCCGCCTACCGCACGCTGCACAACCTGCTGGGCCGCACCTACGCCCGGGCTCAGGCGCTCCCGCCCGGCGCCTACACCCACCGCCGCAGCGGCTCCCTCATGTCCCGGACCGTCAACGACGTGGAGGTCATCGAGGACTTTCTGGCCCACGGGGTTCCGGAAATCTTCCTGGCCGCGGTGATGCCGGGGGCCATGCTCCTGATCCTCTTCAACATCCACTTCGAGCTGGCCCTCATCGTCACGCTGCCGTTGCCGCTGATCGCCTGGCTGGTCTACCGGCTCTCAGGTCGGACCAGTCGAGCCTGGAGGAAGACCCGGGGCCGCCGCGCCGACCTGGTGGCCGAGATTCTGGACCGGATCGGCGGGCACTCGGTGATCAAGTCCTTCGTCCGGGAAGAATCCGAGCTGCAGCGGGTCCGGCAGGCCAGCGCCCGCTATCGCGACAGCATCGTGAGAGCCAACCTCTGGTCGTTGATTCCGGCGGGAGTGGTCGAATTCGCAGGCGGCCTGGCCTACCTCCTGGTGGTCGCCGCAGGAGGATACCTGGCCTTGGGGGGAGAAGTCGCCCTGGCCGACCTGGTGGTCTTCATCCTCTACCTGGGACAGATCTTCCAGCCCCTGTTGCGCCTGGCCAATCTCAACGACGTCATCCAGAAGGCGGCAGCCTCGGCGCGCCGGGTCTTCGAGCTCCTGGAGCAACCGGTGGAGTCACAGGAGGCCGGCCTGGTCGCCATCTCCAGAGACCTTGGATGGTCGGTGGAAATGGACCGGGTCACCTTCGGGTACACACCAGAAATTCCCGTCCTTCGGGACGTTGGTTTCCGCGCCGAAGCGGGCGAGGTTTTGGCGCTGGTGGGTCCCACCGGAGCCGGCAAGACCACCTCCTGCAACCTGGTCCCCAGGTTCTACGAACCCCAGTCCGGAGCGGTCAGAATCGGCGGCATCGACGTCAGGAAGCTCGCGCTGGGTCCATTGCGCCGGAGCGTGGCCCACGTCATGCAGGACGTGTATCTATTTCATGCCACCATCCGGGAGAACATCCTGGTGGGCAACCCCGAGGCCGGCGAAGCGCAGATCCGGGAAGCGGCCCAGGCCGCCAATGCCGAGGAATTCATCCTCTCCCTGCCCCAGGCCTACGACACCATGGTCGGGGAAAGGGGCGCCCGGCTCTCGGGAGGCGAGAAGCAGCGGATCTCCATCGCCCGCGCCCTCCTCAAGGACGCGCCCATCCTGATCCTGGATGAAGCCACCTCCAGCGTGGACACCGAGTCGGAGGTGGAGATCCGGGAAGCCATCACCCGCCTGACCCGGGACCGGACGGTCCTGGTCATCGCCCACCGTCTCTTTACCGTCCGCAACGCCGACCGGATCGTGGTGCTCCAGGAAGGACGGGTCGTGGAGACGGGAACCCACTCCCGGCTGATCCGCGCCGGAGGCCTCTACGAACGTCTCTGGACGGCCCAGGATACGTCCCGCCACTGGCAGGTGCGCACGACGGCGTAAGCCACCAGGGGAAACACTCTTCCCTTTCCGATTGGGTTTCAGAATTTCAGTATTGGCAGCATCCGTATCCGGGTGGACTGATGCAAGCCGGGCGTTACTGTTTGGTGTGGCGCGTGTAGCCTTCGAAGAGGCCCTCCAGTCTGGCCATCCGTTCCGTGAGGGCGACTTCGAGCTGAGTGACACCATCCCCGACTCGGTCGATCTGCTTCATCATGAACAGACCCAAAGTGACACCAATTCCCGCCAATCCAAGGATTCCGATCAGTTCCGGGCTCATAGAGACAACCTCCGTCGCAGAACCAGGGCGGGAACTTCAGTATAGCTGTTCAATCCGAGGAACCGGATAACGATTTCCCGTGACCGGCCGTCAAGCCAGGACACCCTTGACTACGTGGCCGTGGACGTCGGTGAGCCGGCGTTGAATGCCGTTGTGGTAGAAGGTGAGCTTCTTGTGGTCCAGCCCCAGCAGGTGAAGGATGGTGGCATGGAAGTCGTAGATGGTGACCGGATCCTGACCCACGTAGTAACCCACTTCGTCCGAAACGCCGTAGCTGAAGCCCTTCCGGACGCCAGCGCCTGCCAGCCAGCAACTGAATGCGTGCTGATGATGGTCGCGGCCCTTGGCCCCCAACCCTTCAGTGAAGGGCGTGCGGCCGAATTCCGTGGACCAGACTACCAGCGTGTCCTGTAGCATGCCCCGGTCCTTGAGGTCCTTCAGGAGTCCGGCCAGGGGACGATCCATGGTCTGGGCCTGCTCGGTGTGGTTCTCCACGATGTCCTCGTGCCCGTCCCAGTTGATGCGGGGCCGGCCGAAGGCGCCCCCGCACCAGACCTGCACCACTCGGACACCCTTCTCCAGCAGCCGGCGGGCCAGCAGGCAGTTCCGGCCGAAGGCGGCCGTCTTTTCCTGGTCCAGGCCGTAAAGCCGCCGCGTCTCGGACCGCTCCGTGTCCAGGTCCACAATGTCGGGAATGGTCATCTGCATGCGGGCCGCCAACTCGTAGGACTGGATCCGCGCCTCCAGGGCGCTGTCTCCGGGATTGGTTTCCAGGTGTTCCCGGTTCATCCGAGCCAGCAGTTTCATCTCACTGGTCCGGCGCCGGGAGGAGATGGTGGGCGGGGTCGACAGGTAGGGCAGAGGGTCGCCCGAGTTGCGGAAGGCCACGCCCTGGTGGGACGCCGGCAGGAAACCGGCCGTCCAGTTGATGGACCCTCCTGCGGGTAGGCCCCGGGGATCGGGAAGTACGATGAAACCGGGCAGGTCCCGGTTCTCGGAACCCAGGCCATAGGTGACCCACGAACCCATGGAAGGGAATCCGTTGCGGGTGAACCCCGAATTCATATGAAACGTGGCGGGAGTGTGATTGGAGCTCTTGGCCTCCATGGACCGAATCACGCAGAGGTCGTCGGCGCGCTCCGCCAAGTGGGGCAGCAGGTCGCTGACCCAGAGCCCACTCTGCCCCCTTCGTCGGAACTCGAACGGACTCTTCATCAAGGTTCCGGGCTGTCCGAAGAAGGTGTCGACCTTTCCCTTCCCGGTCATGGTCTTCCCGTCCAGCCGGGCCAACTCGGGCTTGTAGTCGAAGGTGTCCACGTGACTGACACCCCCCGCGGCGTAGATGTGCAGGATCCGTTTGGCGGGACCCGGAAAATGAGGAGGGCGAGCCCCGAAGGAGGAACGGTCTACACTGCCCCGGACTTCCTCCTGGAGCAGACAGGCCAATGCAATCGCGCCCAGCCCGCCTCCCGAGTTCCACAGAAAGTGCCTCCTGGGCAGCAGGGGTGTCGCCGTCGGGTTGAATTTGTCCATGGAACTTTCCCGTTTCAGTTCAGGTAGAGAAATTCGCTCGAATTCAGCAGCGCCCAGCAGAAACTCTCCAGGCCCTGATCGCCGGCGTGGGCCACGGCCCGGCCCGATTCCTGCGGGTTGGGGCCTCTTCCCAGGGCCAGGCGATAGGCCAGCTCGACCTGCCCCGCGCTGTCTCCGGGAAGCGCCCGGCGGAGCCGATCGGCCAGATGGTCCGCCTGGCGCAGGACGAAGGGACTGTTCATGAGCGCCAGGGCTTGGATGGGCGTCGTGGTGTTGCTGCGGCGAGGCGCCTTGTCGGAGGCGTCCGGGCAATCGAACGCTTCCAACATGGGATCGTGCCCGGATCGAACCACGATCCGGTAGACGGTGCGTTTCCGCATCGGCGGCTCGGCGGAGTCGACCAGGTTGTAGAAGTGGCTGTTGAAGAATTTCACTTCGAAGGGGCGAAATCCGGGTCCGCCGAACTCCCGGTTCAGGCGGCCGCTGACGGCGAGCAGAGAGTCCCGGATCACTTCCGCCTCCAGACGCCGGGCGGAAAAACGCCAGAGCAGCCTGTTTTCCGCGTCGGCCTCCGCCGCGTCCGCCCGGAACCCCGACGACTGTTGGTAGGTGTTGGAGAGCATGATCTCCCGGTGCAACTGTTTCACGCTGTCCCCTTGCCGGTGGAAGGACTGCGCCAGCCAGTCCAGCAGCTCGGGGTGCGAGGCGCGGCCGCCGTTGAATCCGAAATCATTGGGGGTCGAGACGATTCCCCGCCCGAAATGATAGTGCCAGACCCGGTTCACCAGAACCCGCGCCGTGAGCGGATGGTCCGGGTCGGTGATCCATTTCGCCAAGCGAAGCCGGCGCTGGCCCTCGTCCCCATCAGGAGGCAATCCGAATTCCGGCTCCGGAGAAGAGATGGAGAGGAGGCCTCCGGGAACGACCGGGTCGCCCGGGGTCGCCGGGTCCCCCCGCTCCATGACCACCGGCGGCGCAGCCCAATAGGTTCGGGCAGCGTAGACCAGGGGAACCGGGGGAGCACCTTCCAACAACCGTTCCTGACGAGCCACCTCCTCCAGCAGTTCATCTCTGGTGAGCCGCTCTTGAGAACTGGCCTCGGCGTTCCACTCCTCGGGAGTGACCCGCTGGATGCCGGCCCGGAACGAGGCAGCGATCTCTTCCGAATCCAAAGCCCGATCGTAGAGCCGGGCTTCCTCCACCGCCCCCGTCCTGCTCCCGCCGAAAACGACCCTGGCCCGGCCCTGGGAAAACACCTGAAGAACGGACTCGGGACCCTCTCCCCCGGGATCCTGGGCCCAATAGAGCAGCCCCTCACGGTAGATTCGGATCCGGCCCTGGGAGTCATAGGCAATGGCGATGTGAATCGGACTCTCCGTCTTCGTCTCCTCGGGCCGCTCGGGAACGACGGTGCGATTCTTGAACTCGCTCAGGTTTCGCCAGGAGCGGGACTTGTGGTGGTAGTAGATGGCATCGAACCTCCCCCTGGGAAGCGGTGAATCGGTATCGTCGACCTTGAAGAAGTGGAAATCGTGATTCTCCTTCGAGACCCGGACCCATGCCTCAAGGGTCTTTTCCGACAATTCTACGGGCAACGCCTCGGATCGGCCCTCGGCATCCTTGATCCGGATGGCGCCATCCTCGAACCGGATGCCGCCATCTTCCGCCAACGCTTCCGGTTCCAGGGACAGGTGCCCGTCACCCACCGAGTCGATCCCGTTCAGGTCGAAGGTCCAACGAGAGATGGGTTCGGGGACCGGTTGCGGAGCGATCCCCCGTTTCCTCAGGACCTGTTCCCGGACCTTGTCCTGAAGCTGGGCCAGACGCCGCTTCAGGTGACGGATTGCATCTGTGAGAGGCTCGGTTCGTTCCTTGTGGGCGGCCGTCTCCGCCGGCGTCATCCAGGGCCGGTTTCCGGGCCGGATTCCGTCCAGGCAGGCCTTCAGACGATAGTAATCCCGCTGGGAGATGGGGTCGAACTTGTGGTCATGGCATCGTGCACAGTTGACCGTCATACCGAGGAAGGTCTGGGCCACGGTCCCCACCATCTCTTCCATTTCCTCGGCCCGGACCCGGGCTCGCATAATGTCGCTCTGCTGCGTGTTCCCCACCTCGTCCCAGGCAGCCGCGACCAGGAAACCGGTGGCCGCGACCCCGTCCCGGGTCCGAGGCTCCAGAATGTCTCCCGCGAGCTGCTCCAGAACGAACCGGGAATAGGGCTTGTCCTGATTGAAGCTCCGAATCACATAGTCGCGGTAGGGCCAGGCATGATCCCGGATCTTGTCCCGCTCATAGCCCTGGCTCTCCCCGAAGCGGGCCAGATCCAACCAATGCCGGCCCCAGCGCTCGCCGTAGTGCGGCGAGGCCAGCAGGCGGTTCACCAGATTCTCGTAGGCTCGGGGCGACGGGTCCGAGACGAACGCCTCGACCTCCCCGGGCGTGGGCGGCAATCCCAGCAGATCCAAGGTCGCCCGGCGGATCAACACCTCCCGGGACGCCGGCGGAGAAGGCTCCAACCCCTGTTCCTCCAGAGCCGCCAGGATGAAGGCATCGATGGGTTTACGAATCCACGCCGACCGCTTCACCACGGGAACGGCAGGGCGGTGCACCGGTTTCAGGGACCACCAGAGTGGATCGGGCGAAGCGCCTCCGGCCTGGGACGCATCCTGGTCCCCGGACGGCCAGACGGCGCCCTGATCGATCCAGTACCGCACCAGGTCCACCTCCGCTCTCGACAAGGGACCGCTCGGGGGCATCTCTCCGGATCGGACCTTTTCGAAGAGAAGACTCTTGGCGGACGCTCCCGGCTCCAGCGCCGGACCGGAACTCCCCCCCAACAAGGCTCCTTCCCGGCTCGAAAGATCCAGGCCGGCCATGGCGCCGACCCCGCGGTGGCAGACATGACATTTCTGAAGGACGGAAGAGACTTCTCCGGCGGGAGTCTTCGGTGCGGATTCGCTCCCGAGCGCCGTCACTGCCAGGAACAGCAAGTGAATCCCGGCGAGTCCGGTCCGGGCGACAGTCAGTTGGATGCGATGCAGGAATTTATCCGTCCGGCATGGACATCCGGGCCCGCGGCTTCGTGTTCCGCAAAAGGACGAGTCAGAAGCTGAATGCGGCATGAATCTGTCCCGACTTTAGCCAGCGGACTCAGATTGTTCAACTGCCGGAGAGTAAAGAGGGCACCCACAAGCGAAACCCCGACTTCGAGCGATGGCGAAGAGGGTGGTGGTACCATCTGCTGATGGGCACAGGACGACCCGGGTGGCTGCTCCTTCTGGTCCTTTCCGGCTTCGCCGTCCTGGGCCTTGCCCAAGTGGTGCCGCAGTACAAGGGCAAGAAGGAGGATCTTCCCCGGGTGGTGGCGCCCCAGCCGGTCCCCTTCAGCCACAAGCTCCACTCCCGGCTCGGACTGACATGCGGGGGGTGTCACGCGGGGGCGTCCAAGGGGGCGCGAGCCGGCTTTCCGGCGCCCGCCGTCTGCCTGACCTGCCACAACACGGTCCGGAAGAACGATCCCGGAATCCAGGCGCTCAAAGTCCTGCATCGACAGAGAAAAGAGCCCGAGTGGGTCCGCGTCTACCAGCTTCCCGACTTCGTGTTCTTCAGTCACGCCAACCACGTGAAGGCCGAACTCCCCTGCAGTTCATGTCACGGTCCCGTCGAAACGCGTGAGGTTCTGGCCCAGGAGGTCTCCAGCAACATGGAGATGTGCATGAACTGCCACAAGACCTCCTCCGTCTCCACCGATTGTCATCTCTGCCACGAGTTGGGGGAGTAGGAGCGGCGGCTTTCCTACCGCCGACTCCGGGAGGTGTGGAGGGGCTGGAAGCCCCCCACGGTCGTCCCGCCAGTCAGCTCAGATGGACATAGACCTCGTCTCCCTCGACCGTGACGCGGTACGTCCTCACCCGCAGCCGGGGATCGCACAAGGCCCGGCCCGTCTTCAGTTCGAACTCCCAGTTGTGCCAGGGGCACTTGAGAATTTCACCCTCCCGCTCCCAGGTGACATGGTAGGGGCCGCTGGAGCGGACATGAGGCCGGAGGCGTCCTTGACAGAGGGGACCACCCTGGTGCGGGCAGACGTTTTTGACGGCATGGAATTTGCCGTTGAGGTTGAAGATGCCGATACCGGACCGGCCGCCGGCCGGGACGATCTTTCTGGAGCCGGGAGGCAGATCCTGGACCCTCCCCACATGCCGCCTCATCCCGCCTCGCTCCCGTTGGACGCCGGCTTGAGTTCGCCCAGGCGATCACCGTAAAGCTCGCGGGCGTTGTCGTAGAAGACCCGCCGCCTCAGTTGCGGAGACACGCCTCGCAGCACCCGGTCCGGGTTGTCCCAATCCCAATGCGGGTAGTCGCTGCCGAAGACCAGGATCTCGTCAGCGTGCAGCCAGCGCAGGAAGACCTTCAGGTCCTCCACGCTGGGAGGCTGTTCCATGGGTTGGGACCCGAAACGGATGTTTCGGCGGATGTACTCGCTGGGCAGCCGTTTGACCCAGGGCGTGTACTCCCGAGTCGACTTCCAGTCCGCGTCCATGTGCCACATGAGCCCCGGCACCCAGAACGTATCGTGCTCGACGAAGAGGAATCGAAGGTTGGGAAACTTCTCGAAGACCCCTTCGCAGATGAGACTGGACACGTGGGCCATGGCGTTCTGGGGACGGGCCATTCGCATCTCCAGGTAATAGGAAGGGTACCCGACTCCGGTGGGGGGGCCTGAAACTCCAGTCCCTTCGGAGCCGAAGTGGACGCATACGGGCAGAGCGTACTCCTGAGCCGCCTCGTACATGGGATGGTAGAAGCGATTTCCGAAGGGCATCCGCGCGCCGGCGGGAATGATGACCTGGACCATCCGCGGGTGCTTGCCCAAACGGTGGATCTCCTGGGCTGCCTGGTACGGGTCCACGGCCGAAACCGAAATGGAACCGAAAAAACGTCGGTCCGCCGCGACCCACGTGTCCAGGGTCCAGTCATTGAAGGCGCGGCAAAGGGCGGCCGCATAATCCACATTGGGATGGACGGCAGCACCGTAAACCGTCGATCCGGTCAGGACGGCCGCCTCCACTCCGTATTCGTCCAAGTGCCTTTTTCGAGCCATGTCGATGTTGTTGGCGGGATGTATGTCGCCATCCCAGACATCGGCCCGGGCGCCTCCCTTGGGCATGTTGGTGTAGCCGGTGGAGAAACCGCCGGGCATCATCAGGCCGAAATCCTGAATGTGCTCCACATAGTCGCGAGGAAGGTAGGGGAAGAGTTCTTCCGGTTCGGCGATCATGTGGTGGACGTCGCAATCGATGATGGGTTCTCGGGCCATGGTCTTACCCTCCCGCAGCCGTTCCCCCACGGGTCAGGCCCCGATCCGGACCAGGAACAGGGTGAACACGATGATAGCGATGACGCACGCCCAAGCCAGCAGAAAGCCCACGACCGTCTGCTTGGACGGCTTTCTGACTTCCAGACCCCACATGGTCATTTTCTGTCCAGCCGGATTCCCATCGCCCGCAGGCGGTGCTCCTCACCCACCGGTGTTTGCAGGATGGCGTAGAAACGGTCCAGCCGTTTCCTGTCCTCCGGCGGCGTGAGGAGACTGACGACAATCATGCAAAAGAATCCGCCCGCCAGGTAGACCAGAAACTGCTGGTGCAGCTCCCAGCCCCAGACGAAGCGGGAAAGATACCAGAGAAGGGACGATCCCAGGATCCCGGCCCAGGCTCCGTAGGCGTTGCAGCGGCGCCACAGCACTCCGCCCCAGAAGGCGATTCCGAAAAAGGCCACCAGAGACCAGGTCAGCTTGAGAATGCCCACCACGGTGGTGGCATAGGTGGCGACGACGATCCCGCCCATGACCACCGCAACTCCGACCAGCCGGCCCACGTTGAGATAGTGCCGGACCGATGCCTCGGGCTTCAGATAGCGCTGGTAGACATTCTTCACGAAGAGGGCCGAGCCATCCACCATCAGCGAGTCGCAACTGGACATGGCGGCCGCCACCATGGAGGCCAGCATAATACCCACGAGTCCCACGGGCAGCAGATCCCGGCTGGCCAGGCCGAAGGCGTGCTCGGAATCGGCCAAGTTGGGATAAAGGGCAATGCAGGCCACACCGGTCAGGGCCCAGGCCAGGGTGCAGATTCGCTTGAGCATGTTGCCGAAGGTGAATCCGATGCGGCCCTCCAGCTCCGTCTTTCCCGCCCCGGCGATCTCCATGTGATGGGGCTGGGCCACGATCCCAACCAGGGCGTTGATGACAATCATGACGATGTAAAACGGAGTGACCCGGTCGTAACCGGCTGGAGGGTCGCCCGGCGCCATCAGGCTGAACATCTCCTCCGGCACCTTCTGATGCAGTCCGGCGAATCCGCCCACCGCCTCCAGCACGAAGGGGAGCAGAAGAAACGAGAGGACGATGATGAAGAAGCCCTGGATGAAATCGGTGACCACGGCCGCCGGCAGACCTCCCAGCAGACCGTAGCTGAGGAAGAGAACGGTCATGACACCGATGGCCAACTCGGGACTCACGGCGCCGCCCGAGATGGCGCTGGCCGCCTTCCCGGTTCCCAGGAGCATGAGACCGATCTGCAGAGAGAGATAGAGCAGACCGTAGATGGTGTAGAGGATGGCCAGAGCGGGACTGAAACGGTCTTCGAAATAGTCGGCGGTGGTCAGGTAGCGCATCCGCCTCAGGAGGGGCGCCACCAGCCAGTAGAAGGGCGTGGCGAAAAGGTAGAGCCACTGGTACCAGATCCCCGCCATCCCCATCCGGTAGGAGGCGCCGGCCACCGTGACGGCGTGGTCCGTATGGGTCCCGGTCCCGAAGGCGTGCATGACCATGAACGCCTTCCCGAACTTGCGGGACCCCATGAAGTAGTCGTGGAGGTTGGTGACCTTCCGGGCCGCCCAGAGACCCGCAACGGTGACACCGAGCAGGTAAACGATCAGGGTGGTGAGATCCAGCCAGTGCAGTCCGAACATGGGTTCAGGGACCTCTTTCGAGTTCGAGTCGGGCGACCGCGACCCAGGGGAGGGGTTCTCTAATATTGGTCATTCAGGCCGAAGGTCGGTTCGGACACGACCCATTGTCCCCGGGTGAAGTCGGGAAAGAAGACCGGTGCGCTGCCCCGGGCGATGGAGCGCTCGGACAATGGACCGATGGCGCTCCACGAGGCCGACTCGTAGACGTCGATGGGAGTGGGCCGTCCTCGCTTCAACGCTTCCACGAAACCGTTGACGACGAAGAAATCCATCCCCCCGTGTCCCGCGCCGGCAGCCTGTTCCCCGAAACGTTTCCAGAGGGGGTGATCATGCTCCTTCTGGTACTTCTCGAAGGGTTCCCACCGGTGTGACTTGGGACTGAGGTCTTCGATGTAAATCGACTTGTTGTCGCTCATCCAGATGCCCCGGGTTCCCTGCACCCGGAAGTTCAGGGAATAGGGCCGGGGAAGATTGGTGTCATGGCTGACCAGGAGCGTCTCTCCCCGGGCGCATTTGATCACCGACGTCACCACGTCGCCCAGAGCCCACTGGATCTTGGCATTGGGATGGTCCGCGCCCCCTTGGCGGACGACGTAATCGTGAAGGCCTCGCGCCTTGGTGGACGTGGAGGTCAGAGTCACGAACCGGTTCCCGCGGTCGATATCCAGGCAGTTGGCCATGGGACCCGCGCCGTGAGTCGGGTAAACGTCCCCGTTGCGCTGGATCGAGTGCTGCGTCCTCCAATTGGCTTCACCCCTGGAACCCGGTCCGAACTTGGCCCCGGGATTGAACTTGACGTGGCGCAAGTCGTGCTGGTAGCCGCATTGGCAGTGGATGAGCTCTCCGAAAAGCCCGTCCCGGACCATCTTCAGAGCCGCCATCACGTCCCGCCGGTAGCAGACGTTCTCCAGCATCATGCAAGGCTTTTTCGTGTCTTCGGAGGTGTTGACCAGATCCCAACACTCCTGCAAGGTCACGGCCGCCGGCACCTCGACGGCCACCGCCTTGCCGGCCTTCATGGCCGCCACCGACATGGGAGTGTGCCAGCGCCAGGGAGTGGCGACCACGACGGCGTCCAGGTCTTCTCGCGCCAGGAGCTTCCGGAAGGCGTCATCTTCCCCGGCGTAGACGCCAGGATCGTTGCCGCCCGATTCCCGCACCAGGGCCGCCGCCCGGTTCGCGGACTCGGCTTGGAGGTCGCAGACCGCGTTCACCTGCGTGTCCTTCCTGGCGAGGACCAGCTTCAAGAGGTGGGTTCCCCTTCCGCCGAGGCCGATGAACCCGAGACGAACCTCGCGGTCATCGCTGCCGCGCAGAACGCTGGGCCACCCTCCCGACATGGCTGCCGTCGCGGCGGCACCGCCTTGTATGAAGCTACGCCTCGTTGAACCTGACATGGTGTCCTCCAATCCCCCGTCCGAGGGCCAACTGCCCCCGGAAGCCACTAAGGAGCGGAATTCTACCGCCTTCCGACTCTGCCTCGCAATTGAAGCAGGTTTTGCAGGAGTGTGTGGTTGCCGTCTCGTGGAGTAACGAGACAGGCGCGAACATCAGTGCGTGGAAAGGTCGTCACGGTTTATTACCGGTGACTTCAGCGTCTAGCATCCCAGGACCTGTACATGTCCGTGGCGTCCGTACTCGAGCAATTTCCGGTCGCGAGTCACCAGCGTGTACCCGAACGCCCGCGCCGTCGCTACGAGAATGCGGTCGGCAGGATCAGCGGGCGGCGCTCCAGGTAAGCTGGCCGAGGCGACCAGCACCGCAGGCGGCATCTCCGCCAACGCAACTCCAGGCAGCTCGCAGAAGCGTTGGAACCAGACATCGGGACCGATCGAGAGCGCCATTTTTCCCTTGGCCACGAGCGTGGCGATTTCCCATGCGCTGATCGAGGATACGACAAGACGCTCCACCTCTGACCCACGCAAGACGCTTGCGGCCGGTTCTCGCAAACGGTCCCCATTAATGAGAAAAACGAACCAGGTATCGCTTGGACTTGCCGACCGACAGGACGACCACGCCCGCGCCGGCACGGTGCCGGAGCAGGTCCTCTTTGGCATCGGAAACCCGGGTCCCGTTCACGGAGACGGCGTTCTGTTTCACCAGCCGCCTCGCACCCCCCTTGGACGGGGCCGCTCCGACCCGGACCATGGCGTCGGCGACCGGGCAGGAGAGGTCCGGACTGGCGGTCAGCGTGGGCACGGATCGGGCCACCATGTCGGCAACGGCGGAGTCCATGCCGGCCGCTTTTCCGGAAAAGATGACACGGCTGGCCCGTCGCGCGGTCTCGGCGTCACGGGCCCCATGCACCCGGACGGTCAGTGCCGCGGCCAGCGCCTTTTGAGGCCGTCGTTCATGTGGTGGAGCCGCCGCCAAGGACTCGACCTCGTCGCTGGACAGATCGGTCAGCCAACGCAGGAATCGACCCACGTCGTCATCCGCGGAATTCAGCCAGAACTGGTAGAACTCGTAGGGACTCGTCAACTCCGGGTCGAGCCAGACCGCACCCTTCTCCGATTTGCCGTATTTCTTTCCCTCCGAGTTGGTCAAAAGCGGGAAGGTGAGCCCGTACACCGTTGCTCCTGCGGCACGCCGCACCAGATCGACGCCGGAAACGATATTCCCCCACTGATCCGAGGCTCCCATCTGGATCCGGCAGCCATATTCCCGGTACAGGTGCAGAAAATCGTAGGACTGCAGGAGCTGGTAGGAGAATTCGGTGAAGGAGATCCCCTGTTCCCGGTTCTCGATCCGGGTACGCACCGAGTCGCGCGCCAGCATCTGATTGACCGAGAAGTTCTTGCCCACGTCGCGCAGAAAGGCGATGACGTGCATGTCCCGGTACCAGTCGGCGTTGTTGACGAAGATCGGTTCCGGCCCTTCGGTTCGGCCGAAAAACTTCGAGGCCTGGCGTTGCAACCGCTCGATGCGCCGGGCGATCACCTCGCGCGTTTCCAGCGTGCGCTCCCGGTCCTTGCCCGAAGGGTCGCCGATGAGGCCCGTCGCGCCTCCCAGCAACACGATGATCTGACCCCCTCGGCGCTTGTAGCGGTCCATTCCCAGGAGCGGGATGAGGCTGCCCGCGTGCAAGCTTCCGGCGCTGGGATCGTAGCCAACGTACAGGGGCGGCGGCGATTTGGACAAAACCGGATCGGTCAGTTCAACGGTCTTCTGAGAGATCAGGCCTCGGGACTCGAGGTCGGCGAGGAACGGCGGTGATTCGGTTCCCGAACAGAAGGAAGAGGTCATGGTCGGGCCGCGTCGATCATCCAGTTCAGGGCGCTCCCGCCGTTCCGGACAACGCCGGGCAACCACGGTCCATGGTGCACCGCACACGGCCGGAATTTGATATTCGGTCCCACCGGCGGAAGATTGACCCAGGCCCCGGTTCAAGTCAAGAGCGGACCCGGGATGAGAAAAGAGCAAATTGAGGAAAGAGAAAAGAGAAGAGAGGAAGAAGAGTGGGCGTGCAGGGGAAGGGTCCCGGTGGTTGAAACGCCCTCATGCCGCGCGTTATCCTGACCGGGCCTCCCGGGTGGGTTCCCACCGGCGTGGAGGCTTCAACTGCCGAGGCCGCAGGTGACTAACGCCCGGCCGCGCACGAATTCCAAGGAGCATTCAATGACAGCTGAACGACGACTTGAAGAACTGAACATCCAGCTTCCGGACGCACCCCAGCCGGTGGCCATCTATCGGCCGGCGGTCCAGGTCGGAAATCTATTGTTCGTGTCCGGTCACGGTCCCAATCGGGCCGACGGAACCCAGATCACTGGAAAGGTGGGCGTCGAACTGACCGCCGAGGAAGCCAAAGAGGCGGCGCGAGTCACCGGACTGTGCATCCTCAGCACCGTCCGGAACTTTCTGGGGTCCCTGGATCGCGTGGTCCGAGTGGTGAAGGTACTGGGGATGGTCAACGCAACCCCTGATTTCGGGGAGCAGCCCCAGGTCATCAATGGATTCAGCGAACTGATGATGGAGGTCTTCGGCGACCCGGGCAAAGGCGCGCGCAGCGCCGTGGGGATGGGCTCCCTCCCCGGCAACATCCCGGTCGAGGTGGAGGCCATTTTCGAGGTCGAATGATTCGGGGCCGAGACTCGAACGCGGCGTCTCAGGGGTCGGCGACCACCTGGCCGTAGTTGATGGTGGCGTCGATGATTCCGATTTCGACCCGCCGGTTCTTGGCCCGGGCCTTGGGGGTGGTGCCCGGCACCACCGGGTTGGCCTTGCCGTGGCCCTTGGTGCTCACGATGCCTGGATCGATACCGGCATCCACGAGATAGTCACGGACCGCCTTGGCTCGCCGCTCCGAAAGCCTCTGGTTGTATTCACTGCTGCCGATGTCGTCGGTGTGCCCGTGGATCTGCACCCGGTATCCCTTGGAGGTCAGGAGAACGCCGGCGATCCGGCTCAGCAGCTCGCGGTTCTCGGGACGCAAGGTCGCCTTGTCGAAGTCGAACTCGACGGCATCGCTGCCCAGGTTCATCACCACGCCCAGAGCAGTCCTGCGGGTTTCGACGATCCCGCTCAAGACCTCATGCAGGCGATTCAGCTCCCGTTCCCGTTCCGCGCGAATCCGTTCTGACTCTTCCCGGGCGGCACGGGCATCCTCTTGGGCGGTGCGGGCTTCTTGCTCGGCGGCTTCCGCCTGCCGGCGAGCTTCAGCCCGGTCTCGTTCCGCTTTGCGCCGGGCAGAGTCGGCCGCATCCTTTCCGCGGGCCGCCTCCAGAGCGCTGAGCTCCGCCTCCTGGGCACGGTCCAGGGCCTGGCCAGTCTTTTTCTCCACCTGCTCCATACGTTGGAGCACTTTCGTCAAAGCCTCGGTCACCTGAGCGTTCTGATGTTCCAACGCGTTCAGCTTTCCGCAACCCCTGTAGATGAAGAGGCCGGCCACAAGAGCCAATACGAGCCCGGCTACTGTGACCGTCTGTCCGAGTGACGCTCCTCCGTTTGTCCTTCCGGTGGAAATTTCGATGTTCGGTTTTCGTCGAGCCACTGTGATCTCAGTTTAGCAAACATTATTGCCCGCACACCCTCCGGAGTTCGGCGGATGGAGAGGCGACGTACCACTCGCCCACAAGCCGACTTGTCCGGTCGCTCGTCGCAGGATTGTTGTACTGGAGACCGGCGACAAGAAAGTCGCCGTTCCCATTCGGCGGCAAGAAAGCCGCCGCTCCCGCTCGGCGACAAGAAAGTCGCCGTTCCCATTCGGCGGCAAGAAAGCCGCCGCTCCCGCTCGGCGACAAGAAAGTCGCCGTTCCCATTCGGCGACAAGAAAGTCGCCGTTCCCGCTCGGCGGCAAGAAAGCCGCCGCTCCCGCTCGGCGGCAAGAAAGTCGCCACTCCCCGGTCTTGCCCTTGATCCTGGGGATTAGTAGGCTTCACTCCGCATATGGACTCCGCGGACACTGTTTCCACACCCGAAGAATGCTATGACCCGGTATTCCTCCACTCCCGGCGGGAGGCCATTCTCATCGCCGGCGCGTGGGCTCTGGGGCTGGTGTGGGCCGTCCCCTACTGCTATCTCAACGGTTACGGCCTGCCTCCGGGCGAGGTGGGGACCACTTTCGGCATCCCCACCTGGCTCTTCTGGGGCATTCTGATTCCGTGGATCGCCGCGGATCTGTTCACGGCCTGGTTCTGTTTCTTCTACTTTGTCGAAGACGACCTGGGAGAAGACCCATCCGAGGCTAAGGCCGCGTCCGGAACGATGCGGAGCGAGGCATTGTCTTGACCGACCTGGCGCCTGCACCCTCTTACGGCTCGAACGCGGCCTTGTTCACGTTCCTGATCTACACTTTGGGCGTCCTGTTCCTGGCCTGGATGTCCAATCGCCTGCGCAGGACCAAGAGCTTTCTCTCCGAATATTTCCTGGGGAGCCGGAGTCTGGGCGTCTGGGCCTTCGCCCTCACCTTCGCCGCCACCAGCGCGTCGGGAGGAAGCTTCACCGGCTTCCCCTCGAAGATCTACACCCACGGTTGGATCCTGGGGCTCTGGATCGGCAGCTACATCGTGGTGCCCATCTGCGGGATGGGCCTCCTGGGAAAGCGGATCAACCAACTGGCCCGGCGGACGGGGGCCATCACTATTCCCGACGTCCTGCGGGACCGGTTCGAAAGCGCCGGTTTCGGTCTCCTTTGTACCGGCATGATTATCTTCTTCATGTCGGTGAACCTGGTGGCCCAGTTCAAGTCGGGCAGCCTGATCCTCAAGACCTTGTTGCTGGACGTTCCCTTCTTCCGCAGCAGCGTCCTGTGGGTCGCGGACGCGACCCAGGATCTGAGCTTCACCCAGGGTGTCGATCCAGGCTACCTGCTCTGCCTTCTGACTTTCGCCGTGGCCGTGATCCTCTACACCACCTACGGCGGCTTCCACGCCGTGGTCTGGACCGACGTGATGCAGGGCGTGGTCATGGTGGCGGGCGTAGTGGTCATGCTGCCGCTGGCTCTCATTGCCGTTGGCGGCCTGGAATCGGCCACCCAGCGCATCGGTCGCATGGTCCCACCGCGCCTGGGCGTCGCCGACCTGGAACTGGCCGCGCCCGCTTCCCAGGACACCGTCATCCGCTCGGGAGTCTGGTTGAACGCTTCCGGCGATGGAGAGGAACCGCGCCTTCTACGAACCAGCCAGGAAGCAGTGATCCCCCGAGGCTCGACCCGGGCCCCGGAGATTCAGGTGGTGGAGATCGTTTCGGAGGAAGAAGCGGCGAGTATCCGGGAACGGCTGGCGGCAGGAACGCTTCCCAGAGCCCCGCCGGCCGTCAGTGCCATCCGGGTCGCGACCGATCCCTACCGCTACGGCGCCGACCAGCCCGGCGTGTACGTGAGCGGACCCGGTCCGGACCGCTACAGCGACCTGGGATTCCTCCCCTTGAGCCTGGCTTTCTCCTTCTTCTTCATGTGGGCCATCTCCGGTACCGGTCAGCCCAGCACCATGGTCCGGCTGATGGCCTTCAAGGGCTCCGGCACCCTGAAGCGCTCCATCTTCACCGTCGCCATCTATTACTCCCTGATCTATTTCCCTCTGGTGATCATCTTCTGTTGCGCCCGCATCTTCCTGCCCGGCATGGAGTTGGAGTCGGACCGGATCATGCCGGCCGTCGCCGTCTTTCTCAGCGGGTTCGCCGGCGCGCCCTGGATGGCCGGAATCCTGGTGGCGGCCCCGTTCGCCGCCGTGATGTCGACGGTGGACAGCTTTCTGCTGGTCATCTCCTCCGCCCTGGTTCGCGACGTCTACCAACGCAACATCAATCCGCAGGCGCCGGAGCGGACCATCAAGAGGATGAGCTATGTCTTCACCTTCGTGGTCGGCATCGCCGCGGTGGTGGGAGCGGTGAATCCGCCTCTGTTCCTGCAAGACATCATTGTCTACACCGGTAGCGGACTCGCCTCCTGCTTCCTGGCCCCCGTCGCACTGGGTCTCTATTGGCCCCGAGTCAATACCTGGGGAGCCATGGCGGGGATGTTGGGAGGGTTTCTGTTCCACCTCTCCCTCTACGGGGCCGGCTATCTCGCCTACGGCCGATTCTCCTCCTACCGGCTCCTGGGGCTCGACCCCATCATCTGGGGTTTGGCCGTCTCCTTTTTTCTGGTCATCGCCGTGAGCAAAGCGACGCCAGCGCCGCCCCGGCATATCGTCCGGAAGTACTTCTACAAGCAACAGCCAGGGAGTTGAACCCGGTTCCGCGCCAGCCAACAAGAAGATCATGTGGCAATACCACCGATATCTTCCGATCCGCGACACCCGGCACGTCCTCACCCTGGGAGAGGGCGCCACGCCCCTGGTCCAACTGGACGACGGACCGTTCCTGAAGATGGAGCAGCTCAACCCCTCCGGTTCCTACAAGGATCGATTCGCCAGTTGTGCGGTCTCCTGGATGCGGGAAGAGGGTCTGAGCTCATGCCTGGCCACCTCCTCGGGCAACACCGGATCCGCCCTGGCTGCCTACTGCGCCCGAGCTGGCATCCCCTGCCACATCTTTCTGGTGGAGACGACGCCGGCGGGGAAGGCGGTTCAGATGCTGGCGTACGGGGCGGTCCTGAAACGGGTCCGGGGATTCGGGCTGGATCCGGCGGCCAGCCGGTACGTAATGGAGCTTCTCCAGAAGGAGGCGCCTGCCAGACGTGCCGCGCTTCAGATCTCCGCCTTCACCTTCAGCCCCCAGGGAATGGACGGGGTCAAGAGCATCGCCTATGAGATCGCCGACGACTTGGGAGATGTCGACGACGTCTTTGTGCCCATAGGTGGAGGGGGCCTGTTGACGGCCATTGCCCGAGGGTTCGCCGAATATTTTCGGGAGGGCAGGATCTCCCGCCTGCCCCGGGTCCACGCTGTCCAACCCCAAGGCTGCTCCACCGTCGCCGGTCCTCTGGACCGGGGTGAATGCCAAGCGGTGGAGGTGGAGTGCACGTCGGTCATCTCCGGACTTCAAGTTCCCAACGTCATTGACGCCCAGTTTGCTCTGGACGCCGTCCTGGAGACGGGCGGCAGCGGACAGTCAGTGAGCGATCCGGAGGTCTTTTCGGCTCAGGAGACGCTGTTCACGCAAGGCGTCTACTGCGAGCCCGCCGGGGCCACCGCCTACGCCGGTTATCTGAAGGCCCGTTCGAGCGGATCGGTGTCCGCTTCGAGCCGCGCCGTCTGTATCGTGACGGGACACGGTTTCAAGGACCTGGGATCGGTGGAACGGGCCGTCAGCTCCCGAGCCATTCCCATGGTGGATCTGGATCGACTACTGGATTGAAGTTGCCCATGGCCCTGAGGATCGACCGAAACATCATGGTCACGACGCGGGACGGAGTCCGCCTGGGAACCGACGTCTACCGCCCCGCCGACGTCGCGGGGCCTCTGCCGGCCCTTCTGGAACGGACCCCCTACGGCAAGCAGGACCTGGATCGGATGCGGCGGGCGGAGCGCTACGCCGAGCATGGCTATGCCGTCGTGGTCCAGGACTGCCGGGGCTGCCACTCCTCCGAGGGAGAGATGGTCTTTCTGGTCAACGAACCCTTCGACGGTTACGACGCCGTGGAGTGGACGGCCCGTCAGGAGTGGTGCGACAGCCAGGTGGGGACGTACGGCACCTCCTACGTGGCCTGGACCCAGAGCACTCTGGCCACGCAGAACCCACCTCATTTGGCCTGCATGGTCCCCACCATGGGCGGTTGGAACGCGTATACCAGCTCCGTTCGCCAAGGCGGGGCCTATGAGCTCCGTTTCCTGGCCTGGGCCTTCTGGCACTCCGTCAACCACGGGAACGCCGAAACCAGGGCTCAACCCTGGGTGCAAGAGGGGTTGTCGTCGGGTCCCGATTTTCGGCATTGGCTCCGGCGCTTGCCGCTGCGAAGGGGACAGAGCCAGCTCTCGCTGCTTCCCGGTTACGAGCGCTGGGCCCTGGACCTGGTCCGGCGTGGCGATTACGACGAGTTCTGGAAACAACCCGGGTTCGCCATCGAGGAGTTCCTGGAGCAGCACTCGGACGTCCCCATTCTCCTGATCGGAGGCTGGTACGACTCCTATGCCCGAGCCACCCTGGAGGCCTTCCAGGCCCTGAAGCAGGCAAAAAAGGGACCGGTGAAAGTGATCATGGGCTCCTGGGTGCACGGCACCTATACCACCGAAGAGCAGATCTCGGGTGACGTGGATCTGGGCCCTGAGGCGCGTCTTGAAAGTATGGACCGCCTTCATTTGGACTGGTTCGACCAGTGGCTCAAGGGACAAAGGACAGGCGCGGCCCGCATGCCGGCCGTCCGTTGGTTCCTTATGGGCGGCGGCAGCGGACGCAGGACACGCCTCGGCAATCTGGATCACGGCGGCTGCTGGCGAGAGGGAGACGGCTGGCCCTTGCCGCAGGCGGCGCCCACGCCCTACTACCTCCATCCGGACCGGACCCTGTCGACTCGCCCTTCGGACCGGAAGGAGTCCTCCACCAGCTACTCCTACGATCCGCGGCGTCCGGTCCCCACCATCGGCGGGAATTTCTCCTCGCTGAGCTACATCCATCCCTGGCCCGAGGGAGTCCGGCCGGAATCGGTTCCCACGCCGACCATGATCGAGGCCGTGACACCGGCCGGGGGGTTCGATCAGACCGAGGGTCCGGACTTCTTCGGGTGTATGCCGCCCTACCTGCCCTTGGGCTCCCGTCCCGACGTCCTGGTGTTCGAGACGCCTTCGCTGGAAGAAGATTCGGAGATCGCGGGTCCCGTGGAGGTCAAGCTCTGGGTCTCCTCATCCGCGCGGGACACGGACTTTACGGCCAAGCTCATCGACGTCTATCCGCCGAGCCGGGACTATCCTCGGGGGTACGCGTTGAACCTGAGCGACAGCATCGTCCGGGCCCGCTACCGCGAGGGTCGCGCAACGGCTCAGCTCCTGGAGCCGGGCGAGGCGGTCTCCATCACCATCATCCTCTACCCCACGGCCAATCGCTTTCGGAAGGGACACCGGATTCGCCTGGACGTCTCCTCCAGCAACTTCCCGCGGTTCGACGTCAATCCCAACACCGGGGAGGCTCTGGGCCGGGAACGGAGTTGGACCATCGCCCGAAACACCGTGTTCCACGACCGGAGGCGTCCGTCGCACATCACGCTACCCCTGGTTAAGCGGTAGCAGCTCTCTGGGCTACCGGCCGGTATTGGTTTTGAAGACGCCCCCCATTCCGTTGATAATGAGCGTCACGTGAAATTTTTCGTCGCAGGAGGTCGGGTTTGAGAATTCTTGGAGTCGTTTCCCTGGCTTGGATCACTATCCACCCGGCCTTGGCCGCGGACTGGCCTTATTGGCGCGGTCCGAATCAGAACGGGGCCGCCTTGGAGGAAGCCGCCGTCACCTACTGGGATCAGGGCGGAGAGGGCCTACTCTGGAAGTTCGATGAGGGAGGCAGGACCACGCCCATCATCCTGGACAATCGGCTCTTCGCCATCCTGCCGGTGGGAGAAGGGCCCACGCGCGGGGAACGGATCGTGGCGCTCGACGCCGTCACCGGCCGCAAGCTCTGGGAGAAGCGGTTCAACGTCTTCCATACCGACATCGTGGAAAACCGCGTGGGATGGACGGCCCTGGCCGGGGACCCGGATTCGGGCCGAATCTACGCTCACGCCACCGGGGGGGAGTTCTTCTGCCTGACCCGAGACGGCGACGAGGTGTGGAAGATCTCCATGACCGAGGAATTGGGCCGCATCAGTGGCTATGGAGGACGGCTGCATACTCCCATCCTGGACGAAGACCGGGTCGTGGTGAGCTATCTCAACTCGAGTTGGGGAAATCTGGCGCGGCCCCTCCATCGATATGTTGCCTTCCACAAGGGGAGCGGGGACATCCAGTGGTGGGCGGCGCCGGGTGGACAGCCTCTGGACACCACCTACTCCACGCCCGTGACGGCCGTGATGGGTGGCCGGCGGATGTTGGTGGCCGCGACGGCCGACGGCAACGCTTATGGAATGCTGGCCCGCAACGGCGAAAAGAGGTGGACGTTCCGCCTTAGCAAACGGGGTCTCAACGCTTCCGTCGTCGTGGACGGGGACCGGGCTTACCTGTCTCACAGCGAAGAGAATCTCCACACCTCCAGGATGGGGAGCATTGTCTGCATCGACGGAACGGGGACGGGGGACATCACCGAGAGCGGTGTCGCCTGGCGGCGCGACGGTCACACCTTCGGGTATGCCTCGCCCGCTGTTGCCAACGGCCGGCTCTACGCGGTGGACAACAGCGCCAATCTCTTCTGCATGGACGCCGCCAGCGGCAAGATTCATTGGGAATACAACATGGGCCGGGTGGGCAAGGGATCGCCCGTGGTCACTGCCGACGGCGTGATCTACGTGGGAGAACAGAACGGCATCTTCCACATTCTTCGCGACGAAGGGACCCGATGCGTCTCCCTCGACAAAGAGGTATTCGAGCGGCCGGACGGCACCGTGGACGAGATCTTCGGCTCTCCGGCCGTCGTCAACGGACGCGTCTACTTCATGACCCGCTACGGTATCTACTGCCTCGGGAAACCGGACCAGCAAGTAAAGACTCTGGAAGCACCACCGGCTCCGCGCGAGACGGCGCGCCCGGAACCAGGGTCCAAGGACAGCCTTCGGGTGGTGCCGGCGGAGGCGACGCTGGGACCCGGCGAACAGATCCGACTGAAAGCACTCCGGTTCGACTCGGTGGGCTCGGCTCCGTCACCGGCCAGCGTCAAGTGGTCGGTGAGCGGCGTGTCCGGAACCATCGTACCGGACGGGACATTCACCGCTTCGAACCGGCAGGCGTTCTCGGGGGGGTTGGTCACCGCCAAGACCGCGGCCGGAGGCAGCGCTGCCGCACGGATCCGGATCGCCCCCGACCTGCCGATCGACGAGGACTTCGAGTCGCTGGCGGCCGGCTCCGTGCCCCCTGGCTGGGTAGGCGTGGCCTCCAAGACTCAGGTCTTCGAGACGGAAGGCCAGGTTCTCAAGAAGCTGGCCTCCAAGGCGCGTCCTTCCCCGCCCTTCATGAGGCTTCGGGCCTATGCCACTCCCCCCATCGCCGGTGGGTATACCGTGGAGGTGGACCTCCTCGGCAAGCTGGCCCGCAAACGTTTCAAGCCGGACATGGGGCTGATCAACAGCCGCTACCGTTTCATCATGATGGGAATGCGGAAGAGGCTGCGGATCGAGACCTGGTCGCCGCTGCCGCGCCTGCGGCACGACGTGGCCTTCCCCTGGGAACCGGAGGTCTGGTATCGAGCCAAGTTCTCGGTGCTTTTGGAGGGTGACCAGGCCCGGGTCCGAGCCAAGGTCTGGCCCCGGGAGGAGCCGGAGCCCGCGGCTTGGAGCATCGAGGTTCTGGACCCGCATCCGAACCGGGAGGGCAGCGCCGGCCTCTACGGTTATTCCGTCGGAACCACGTCCAAGAGCGACGGTCCCGAGATACTCTTCGACAATTTCAAGGTGGTGAAGAATGATGACTAGCAGTCCATCCAGGATCGTCGGCGTTCCGTCCATCCTGCTGGCCGCGGCAATACTCCTCGCGCCGGGTCAGCCTCAGGCCTACGCGGGGGACTGGAAGATGTGGGGCGGGACTCCGGACCGGAACATGGTTTCGGACGAGAAGGGGATGCCACACCGGTGGGATGTCTCCAGCGGCGAGAACATCCGTTGGAGGGCGCCGCTGGGGTCCCAGACCTACGGCAATCCCGTGATCGCCGACGGAAGAATCTTCATCGGCACCAACAACGAGGCGCATCACCGGCCCGGAATCACCGGCGACAAGGGAGTGATCGTCTGCCTGGAGGAGGCCACAGGGAAAGTGCTGTGGCAAGCCACCCACGACAAGCTCCCCACGGGGCGGGTCAACGACTGGCCGGAACAGGGGATCTGTTCGTCTCCGTTCGTGGACGGGGACCGGATCTACTACGTCAGCAACCGGGCCGAGCTGGTCTGCGCCGACGTGGAGGGGTTCCTGGACGGGGAGAACGACGGTCCCTTCCAGGACGAGAAATACCGGGAGAAAGAGGACGCGGACATCGTCTGGGTCTACGACATGATCGAGGAGCTGGGGGTCTTCCCTCACAATCTGGCCACCTCCTCCCCGGTGGGAGCCGGCGACCTGATCTTCCTGCTCACCTCCAACGGCGTGGACGAGGGGCACCTGGACCTCCCCATGCCGGACGCGCCCGCGTTCATCGCCGTGCACAAGAAGACCGGCGAGTTGGTCTGGGAACGGAGCGACCCGGGTGAGAACACGCTCCACGGGCAATGGTCGTCACCCACATACGGGCTGGTCAAGGGTCAACCCCAGGTCATTTTTGCCGGGGGTGACGGATGGTGTTACGCCTATGAGCCCAAGGGCGGAGAACTGATCTGGAAGTTCGACCTCAATCCCAAGGCCTCCGAGTGGAAACTGGGCGGGCGCGGCACCCGGAACAACATCATCTCGACGCCGGTCCTCTACGAGAACAAGGTGTTGCTCAGCGTGGGGCAGGACCCGGAGCATGGCGAGGGTCCCGGCCACCTCTTTTCCATCGACGCGACCCAGACCGGAAAAATCACCGAGAAGGGACGGATCTGGCATGTGGGCGGGGATGACTTTCGCCGCAGCATGTCCACCGTTGCTATTCAGGACGGCCTCCTCTATGCGGCGGATCTGACCGGATTTCTCTACTGTCTGGATCTAGCCACCGGAAAACGGCACTGGCGCTACGACATGCTGGCTGCGGTCTGGGGGTCGCCCTATCTGGTGGACGGCAAGGTCTACCTGGGAGACGAGGACGGCGACGTGGTGGTGCTGGAACACGGCACGACGATGAAGGAACTGGCCGTCAACGAGATGGGAGACTCGGTCTACACAACGGCGGTGGCGGCCAACGGAATCCTTTACATCACCAACCGCAACACCCTGTTCGCCGTTGCCGATTAGGAGCGCCATCTAGGAGCGGCGTCTAGGAGCGGCGTCTTTCAGGCGCCGATCCCTTAAATGGCCATTGGGTAAAGAAGACGGGGCGCCTAAAAGACGCCCTTCCTATTGGGCGACTGGAAAGTCGCCCACCCACGAAAAAGGGCCGGCACTCAGTGCCGGCCCTTTTTTTCATCCACCTTTGGTGATGTGAATCAGAAGTGGACCGAGAGATGCAACTGGATGAACCGGGGACGTGACGTGGAGCCGAATCGGCCAAATCCCGCCGCGTTTCCGGTGTCGGTGTTCAGGCGGCCCCAGATGTGGCGGTTGAACACGTTGAACATATCGACTCCCAAACGAACGCTCACGTCCTCGTTGACCTGAGTGTCCTTCTGGAGCGTCGCGTTCTCGTTGAAATAGCTGCACTCGCGTTCCTTGGGCAAGGTTCTGACGTTTCCCAAAGTCCAGGGAGCGGCATTCATGAACGCGTTGACGTTCAGGAATCGCCCGCCGGGACTGTAGTCCCCGCAGATGGTGTTGGTCTTGATCTGCGAGTTCAGACGCAGGACCGGCCAGATGGCTCCGAAGCCTCCCGGATACCTGACCCGGCTGGTAACGCTGATCGGCTGTCCCGAGAAGTAGTTGTGCTGAAAGCCCAGGGTCCAACCACTGAGAATATACTTGGAGAAAGGATTCCCACCGTTGAAAAGGGCCTTTCCCGGACCGAACGGCAACTCATACATCCAACTCAGAGAGAGGTTCTGGGGGCGATCTTCCTGGTAAACAAATCGGACACCCCGCTGCGAGGTGTGCTGGGCCCTTGTGAACCCATGCCCCTGCTGGGAGAAGCCGACATCGCCGATGGCCTTGGAGATCGTATGGTTGAGCATGAAGCTCAAACCGTGTCCATACCGCTTTTGCAACGACAGGACCAAGGCATGGTAGGTCAGGTTGTTCACAGGCGCAGCCC
This sequence comes from Acidobacteriota bacterium, assembly GCA_965231825.1. Taxonomy (GTDB): domain Bacteria; phylum Acidobacteriota; class UBA6911; order RPQK01; family JAJDTT01; genus JAJDTT01. The sequence goes on from OZ246889.1 coordinate 4,389,753, forward strand.
GCTGCTGGATGTCCAGCATGTGCGGGAATGGTCTGAGCGCCTGGGCGACCGGTCCCGAGAATCCTGGATAAGGAGCAGTGATCCCGGCGGCCTCAGCCTGTGGTGAACCGACCTGGGCCTGCAGAAGGCTCCCCAAACTCAAGTTTCCGACACTGAGCTGGTTTATCCGCAACGCGTCGTTGCTGGGCAGATTGTGCGAGAACTTGCCGTGGTAGTTGGCCCGAATGGCCAGCCCACCGCCCAGGTCCCGCTCCAACCCGGCGTTGAGAGTCAAGGTGCGGCCCGCCTTGAAGTCGTCCCGGTTAAGATACTGTACCGCCTGACCGTTGGCGAAGTCCGGCTCCAGAACGGGAAGATTCGGGATGGGGTCCGGCCACCCGTTGTCCCAGTTGAAAGCCGGTGTCAGACCGCCGTCCAAACTCCTGACGGAAGGATCCAGCGTCCATCCCAGGAAGGGCGTGTTGAAGCCGCTGGTCATGGCGCCGAAGAGCGGAAAGTACATGTAGGCGCCGCTGGCCCGGATGACCGTGTTGTCATCTGGTGAATACGCGAATCCCAAGCGGGGGCCCCACTGGCTCCAGAGGGTGTCCGCGACCCGCTTGAATCCGTTTCTTCCCGGACCGTCGCCCCAGAACCAGAGCGCCCCCGGCAGTCCCCCCGCTCCGGGGTTGGGTATCGTGGGGTTGAAGGCTCCGATCCGGTCGTAGGTCTCGCCCAAAGGAACGAAAACATCGTTCCGGAGACCATAGTTGATGGTCAACTTTTGGGTGGCGCGCCACGAGTCCTGGAAGTAGATGCCCCAGGCCCCGCCGTTGTGACGAAAGTCGCGTTGACTCCAGACGAATCCCGAGTCTACCTCGCCCAGCAACTTGCTGGCGAAACCGAACCCGGTGTTCGCGTTGCCCGGCAAACCGGTTTCCAGGGCCGAGAAACTGAACGATCCCTGATCGAAGAGGGCCAGGTTCTGCTTGGAGACAGAAAGCAGGTAGGCGGCGCCCACCTTGAAATTGTGCGAGCCCTTGACCCAGGTCACGTCCATGTTGGCCGGGATGGTCTGGCTGGGGTCGATGAGTTTTTGGAAGATGGGCCCGTAGGCGCTCTGGCCCTGGACGCCGACTTGGGGGGCGATGGGTCCCGGCACTCCCCTGATGCCGACTTCCGCACCCGTATTGTCGTTGGCCAGACCCTGGGTGCCGATGACCCGGGGCGTCCGCGTGACGCCGGTCCGAACGTTGAATAGGACGTTGGGCCGGATCGTGTAGTGGTAATTGAAGCGATAGCGGTACTGAACTTGGTCGTTCTTGTGAAGACTGGAGATGGACTCGTCAAAGACCGGGGCGTAGTTTGACCGGGATTCCTGCAACGACTGCTCCCATCCGACCGTGAGCCGGTGGTCGCCCGCCTCGTCGAGCTGATGATCGACCTTCAGGTAGAAAGAGGACTTGTCGACCGGTGTGGAGGTCAGGCCCCCGACCCAGTTGTTGGTCACACCCGGCTGATTGGGCAGCCCGATCCGCGAAATCAGGTTCTTGGTGACGGTGCTGAATCGATCCGCAGGAATCATGTTGTTGGGGAACGGGTCCCGAATGAACCCGCCCTGCCCGTCCGAGCGAGTGGTCATGGGGTCGTAGATGGCGCCCTGGTGGATCGGCCGGCCCAGAGAGTCGGTCCCGATCTGGGGGCCCAGAATCTCGCTGAAGTCGCCGCTGCGCATGGCCGCGGTGGGCACGGTCCGCACCGCGTCTCCCGGAGCGGTCCGCAGCTTGTAGCCGTCGAACCCGCCGAAGAAGAACGTTCGGTTCTTCCAGATCGGGCCTCCCAGCACGAATCCGTAGTCGTTCTGCCGGGTCACGCTCTTGCTCGGGGCCAGCCAGGGCCGGGCGTCGAGAATGTCGTTCCGGAAATACCAGAAGACGTCGCCGTGCAAGTCGTTGGTGCCCGACTTGAAGATCAGGGTGATCGCCACGCCGCTGTCCCAACCATGCTCCGCATTCGTGTTGGTGTCGAGCCGGAACTCCTGCACCAACTCGGGAATCGGCCCCGTGTCGTCCCGGGCATTCTGGTGGGTGGAGCTGCCCGCCCGGACACCATCGATGGTGTAGCTGGGGGAAGCATTGGGCGTGCCATGAATGAAAGCCCTGCTCATGGCGTCGTTTTCGTTGGTGCTATTGGGGTTGTAGGCCACTCCCGGCATGGTGCGCAAAAACGAGAGCGCCTGGCGATTGCTGTTGGAGATGGCTATCGGAAGCCGCGCGATCTCCTCGTTGACCCGGGCATATCCGGCCTTGTTCGACTGCTTCTCGATGGTGGGAAGCGTCGCCATCACCTCCACGGTCTCGGCCACATCGCCAACCGACAACGTGACGTCGTTAGTCAGGACCTCGCCCGACACCACGCGGAGCCCCGACTGCTCGAGAGTTCGGAAGCCGGGCATGGTGGCGGTGAGCCGATACTCTCCGATCGCCACCGAATTGAAGGCGTAAATCCCGGCGTCGCTGCTGATGGTGTCGGTCGAGATGCCGGTGCCGACGTTGGTGATGGAGACTTCCGCTCCGGGAACCACGCCGCCACTCTCATCGCGGACCGAACCGGTCACCGTTCCCACGTTCTCCTGCGCCAGCAGGGGAAGGCAGGAGAGCGCCAGTATCAGGGACAGACTTAGTACTCTACTCATTAGCTACTCCTCGGACGTTAAAGTGAACTGACTGATGGGATGACGCGGCAGACACACAATACCCGTTGCAAATCTTTGAAACTCGCCGCGTAGCCAGATCAATGTGAGCCTTATAACCCATCCGGATTCCCGAATCAAGATTTTAACGGAGGAGGATGACAACTCAGAGTGATCCTCGCGTGAGTCGGATCACCCCACTTCAACCACCAGCGCTAGCGGCGTACCCTGCATCGTGCATATGCTAGTTTAGTTCCTGGGATGCGGATACGAATGGCCCTCGCTCCGGCTCTCCAGGCGTCGCTCGTGGGCCTGATTCCCACCGCTTCGCTACTGGCCGGGCCTCCCCTTCCGATCCTGCAGGACGTCACCCGAGAAGCCGGCTTGAACCTGGTCACCACCTGCGGAACGCCCCAGAAGAAGTTCATCATCGAAGGGAACGGGAGCGGTTGCGCCTGGATCGACTATGACAACGACGGATGGACCGATCTCTACGTCGTCAACGGCATCTCCAGCGCCGCGCTCATGGCGGGCCGGGAGGATGCCGGCTCCGCTCCCAATTTCCTGTTCCGCAACCGTGGGGACGGCAACTTCTCTCAGGTGACCTTGAAAGCCGGAGTCGCCGGGACCGGCTTGGGCAACGGCGTGGCGGCGGCCGACTACGACAACGACGGGTGGACCGACCTGTTCGTGACCAACTACGGCCGCGATCTCCTGTACCGGAACAACGGCAATGGGACCTTCACCGAGGTGGGAGCCTCCGCAGGAGTCGCCGGGGGAGGGGAATGGAGCACGGGAGCGGCGTTCGGAGATTACGACGGAGACGGATGGCTGGACCTTTACGTGGCGCGCTACCTGGAGTTCGACGCCGACGACCCTCCCCTGAGAGGGGAGTTCTGCGGATACCGTGGCATTCCGGTCATGTGCGGTCCCAAAGGGCTGACGGGAGCGCCCGACGTCCTCTACCGCAACAACGGCGACGGCACCTTCACCGACGTGACTCGGGCGGCCGGCGTGCAGGATGAGAAGCTCCTGTACGGATTCACCCCGGTCTTCGAAGACTTCGACAACGACGGCTTCCCCGATCTCTTCATCACCAACGACGCCGGTCCCAATTACCTGTACCGGAACCGGCAGGACGGGACCTTCCAGGAGACGGCGCTGCTCATGGGGGTCGGGTACAACGCCCAGGGGACGGCTCAGGCGGACATGGGGGCGGCAGTGGGTGATGTGGGCGGTGACGGGCGGATCGACCTGTTCACCACCACATTCTCCGAAGAGTACTACCCTTTTTTTCGAAACCTGGGAGCCGGCGGGTTCGAGGAGGTCTCACAGCCGGCGGGACTGGCCGCCCGCACCCTGCCCTACCTGGGATGGGCCACCTTTTTCCTCGACTTCGACAACGACGGAAACCTGGACTTGTTCGTCGCCAACGGCCATATTTTCCCGCAGGTGGAGCCTTCGTTGGAAACCTACATGCAGCCGGACCTGCTGTTCCGCGGCGACGGTGATTTTGGTTTTCAGGACGTCACCGGTCAGGTGGAGCTCGATCAAGCGCCGGTCCGGTCCAGCCGGGGAGGCGCTTTCTGCGACTTCGACAACGACGGTGACCTGGACGTCCTGGTGCTGGCCATCGACGACTCTCCCACACTACTGCGCAACGACGGAGGAAACCGGAGAAACTGGCTCCAGTTCAGGCTCATCGGCAGGCGCGGCAACCGGTCCGCCATCGGCGCCCGGGTGAAGGTCGTGGCCGGCTCCACAACCCGCACCGGCCGCGTCAGGAGCGGCGGGAGCTTCCTGTCCCAGAACGACCTCCGGCTCCATTTCGGCCTGGGCGAGGCAGCCGCTGCCGACCGGGTTGAGATCCGCTGGCCCCGTGGAGGAAGCCAGGTTCTGACCAACGTCGAAGCAAATCAGATCGTCCGCATCGAGGAGGCCGAATGAAAGCACTATCTCCCAGTCGAATTGGAATGAGCGCCGTGATTGTGCTCCTCGTATCGATGGCGCTGGCCTCCTTGGCGCCGCCACGCGAAGTCTCCGGAGCCGGGGGAAATGTCCGGTTCCTGGACCTCACCCTGCTGGTCTCCCAGGAATACCCGGTGAACTGGCCGGACATCTTTCCCTACTTCCATATCAACCACTACCTCAAGATCGGCCCGCGCGGCCCCTACAACAGCGACATCATCACCATCGACGAGAACACCGGGACCCAATTCGATTCGCCCGCTCATGGCCCGGTTCCCAGGGAGATCGCCAAGATCACGCCCGAACGGGTGCCGATCTGGCAATTCCTGGGGGAGGCCTGCGTCATTGACGTGCGCGACCTGCTGGACGACGCCCCCATCGGGCACAGTCCACTGATCCGCAAGCATCACGTCCAGGACTGGGAGCGGCGCCACCGGCCCCTGGGCCCCGGCGACGTGGTCCTCTTCCGGAGCGGCTACAACGACAAGTACTTCAAGCCGTTGCCCGAGGGACTGGGTTTCGTGGCCCAGGTCGCGGCGGGAGAGAAAACGGCCTGGCCGGGGCCCGACGCCGAGACCATGGACTACGTGGGAAGCCGGGGGGTTCTCACCGCAGGCATCGACAGTCCCAGCATGGGCCCGCTTCCGCCTCCGGGGGCCATGGAAACCCATGGCGCCGGTCTGAAATACGGAATGCTCTGGACGGAAGGGGCCCGGAATCTGGACCAACTCCCGGCGACGGGAGCCGTCTACCTCCAGTTGCCGCCGAAACATGGCGGGGGCATCGGCGCCGAGGTCCGGGCCTTCGGCATCGTCGGCGACCCGCTGGCGCCATGGTTGATCGAAAGGGCGCGCAAGCACAGGGTCATCGACCTGTCCGTCCAGCTCTCCGCGGACCTGCCGGTCTGGTGGCCCGGTCCCGGAGCGGGCAATTCCCGCTATCGCTACTACCAGCATGTGCTGCCCCTTCCCTATATCCCGGCGCAACATCAGCGCGCTTACGACAGCCATACAGGCACTCACCTGGTGCCTCCCGCATACGCCCTGCCCCGGAAAGGATTCGACCCCGGAGACTACTCGCCGCAGGTGAGGGAGTGGCTGGGTGAATACGAGAAAAGCTACGGACCGAGAGGGTTCAGCGACGTCACCACCGAAAAGGTGCCTCTCTCCCAGACTGCCGGCTGGGCCCGGATCATCGACGTGAAGCACCTGATCGGCTCCACTCGCGAGTCCGATTGGCCGGCGTCTCCGGTCATCCGGCCCGACGACATCCGGGAGTACGAGGAACGGTCCGGCGAGTTGCAATCCGGAGAGGTGGTCATCTTCCACAGCGGATACAGCGACCGCTACCTGAGGCCCTTCCCTCAGGACAAGGCCTGCATGAAGGACCCCCTCGACGGGAAACGGGAAGGGTGGCCGGCGCCTGGAGTGGAGGCCATCCAATATCTGGCGGACCGGGGAATCCGCTGCGTTGCCACGGACGGCCCGACGCTGGGAGGCGTCGATCCAAAGCACGCCGTCATGACCTATTGGGCGCTGGGCAGCCGCGGGATGGTTGGCGTCGAGTACCTGACCCGCGTTGGATCGATGCCGCCCAAGTCGTACTTCATCTTCGCCGCGCCCAGGCTGGAGGGAGCCCACGGCGGTTCCGGCCGGGCAATTGCGGTTTACTGACCCGTCGGGAAACCAGCGGCCCGCCCGCTACGCGCTCCAAACTCTCCGGCCGGCTACCGCCGCGGGAGCGGCTCGGTACGGGGTGGATTCCACAAACTTTGGGGAAGGTTGGACGACTGCGGGGGTTCCCTGAACAGCAGAACATCGATCTCAGTTCGCTTTCGGGCGCGAGTCACCCACCACTCCAGTTCCTGGTTGGTTTTTCGGAGCCCCACGATCTCCTGAATCCGATTCTGCAGCATTTTCAAGGATGGAGCCGGGCCGTCCCTGACTGTCGGAAGAAATGTCTCCCGATAGTAGGCTTCGATTTCCCGGGGCGAAACGATTGCGAACGGCTGGATGCGAACTTGAACGAACTTTTGAACGGTCAGCTGTCGCAGGATCATGGCGTGCAGACTTCCCGGGCTCATCCCCATGGACCGTAGTTTTTCCTGGAACGCCTCTTCGGACCGGACGCTCTGCTTATAGGCCTCGATACGAGATTCAATCTCTGCCGGCAGTATTTCAGCACCCGGGGTGTTCTGCGCCTCGCTGGCAATCATGGTTTCCTCGATCAACTGGTCCAATGCCGCAGAATAGACCAGCCGTCTCTGGGACGGGTCCGACGGCAGGGTTTGTCCCCGGTACTGAATCAGCCAGCGTACGTCGGAGAGGGTGATGACTTCTCCCCCCACCAGAGCGGCCACTCTGTCCCTGATTTCCGCACGAGCGGTACTGAGGCCCGCGATCGAGCAGAAAAGAGCCATCCAGGTCACGGTCAGAATTGGACGCCGGCTCCCGTCACGCATGGCTAAAACGACGGTCCCAGAAGGAAGTGAAAGTTCCAGTGCCCGAATCCCGCGACTTCCGGTGGACCGGGATTGTATCCCGCATCGAAGCGGATCGGTCCGAAAGGCGTGTTGGCCTGAATTCCCAAGCCGACGGCGTGCGTCAGGTTGGATGGAAGATCAGGGAAGGAACGGAAAACATTGCCGCCGTCGTAAAACAACGCGCCCGTGAGAAAGGCCACCAGTGGAAACCTGAGTTCCAGATTTGCGATCAAGAGGGCGTTGCCGCCCAGCGGTACGGGCCGCCCGGCTGGATCCGGCTCTCCACGAACGTTCACGAGTACGATCTCGCCCGTCCCGGGATCGCGCAAAAGCGGTCCGGCAAGCTCCTGGGGCAGACCGCGCAGGGTGGTTGATCCTCCAGAAAAGAAGCGTTCGCTCAAGGGGGCGGATTGGGATGCCTCATCTGAAGTGGCGAATCCTGATGCACCGATCCACCCCAGTCTGAGGGAGGAAGCCAGGGTCAAATCGGGAAAAAGTTTTCGATAGTACTGGCCCTGAGCCAGAGCACGGAAAAAGTTCCCATCCGAACCTGCCGCCTTGAGAGAGAGTCTGGCGTCTCCAGTCAAAAAGAAGCCCTGTGTGGCGTTGGTCGGGTCGTCTCGCGACTCGTTCACGTAGGACAGTGCAAAACTGGAAAGCTGCAGCCGGTCCTCCTCACGGAAAAACTGCAGGGGGACACCCAGATCCTCGGGAAGCTGGATCCGTACGGTCTCGAAATTGTAACGAAAGAACATGGACTCGCGCCGGCTCAGCGGTCGTTCGGTCTGGGTCGTGAAGATGACACGAAATTCGTCGAATGGCTTCCCTCGAAGGGCCCGGGTGTTCCCTTCGGTGTGCGTGGTCAAGGCTGCTTCATGGTTTGCCGTCAGGGAAGTAACCGTTGGGAGCTTTCGTCCGAACACACGGGGCACACTGTAGGACAGATTGGCGCGTTGTCGTTTGGAACCGGCGCGCAGACCAATAGCCAGAGTTTCGGCTCTTCCCGCGAAGTTGCGGTTACTGATGCCAAGCGTGCCGCGCGGCCCTTCGGACGAAGAATAGCCGCCGCCGTAGGAAAGCGTATATTTTTTGGCTTCCTCGACCTGGACCACCAGGTTCCGGCGCAGCGGGTCGACGAAGGATGGAACTTCCCGAATCTCCACGCGGTCAAAAACGGCCAAGTCGTACAAGTTTCTCTCGGTCGCCAGAATCTGCGTCAGTGACGCCGGATCTCCAGACTTTATGGAAATTCCCCTTTGAACGACCCACTCTTTCGTACTCTGATTCCCGGAGAGCACGACCGCATCAGTGAAGTGCCTGGGACCTTCGTCGATGAAATAGACAATGTGGGCCGCGGCCACCTCTGGAAACGAGATCCGAAAGCGGCATTCCACCTGCCGGTAGCCCAAATCTTCGTAGGCGGCCAGCAGATTGGCTCGATCCTGGGTCAAGATTGCAAGTCCGAAAGGAGTCCCCGGCCGACCCTGGAGTTGGTTCTCCAGAACCGTCCGGCTCAACTCCTCGTTCCCGACAAACTGAACGTCCCGGATGAAATGCCGTTGGCCCTCCTGGATCTCATAGATCAGCGTCAGATCATTGCCGGGTGGATTCGCTGCGACAAGTTTGTAACTGACTTCCACATCCCTGAAACCTATTCGCCGGTAGTAGGCTTCAATGACACGAACGTCGTCCTGAGCCATCCGCTCGGTAAACCGCCCTCTGCGAAACATCCCGCTTTTTCTGACGCGGACGATTCTGAGTAGGGACCCGTCTTCAGCGAATTCGTTCCCTTCGAAAAGAACGCTGCCGATCCTGCAACGCGCACCTTTCGTGACCCTGAACACGATCACCTTCGCATCGTCACCGTCTCGTCGTTCCAGCGCCACGCGGGCCAGGAAATAACCCCGGCTCTGATAGATTTGCCGGAGTTCCGCCGCGGTGGCTTCCAGGAGATTCTCCAGCAGTCCCTTCCGGCTGAAGATGGGAAGATCGGCGAGCGTTTCCTGATCCAGATCCATACCCTCGAATTCGATCACGTTGCGGTTGCCCGGTTGAATCTGCAGCCGAAGCGATACCGTATTGTCGGTTCGGTCGTATCGCAGGTCCTCGCGGATGCTTGCTGCCGCGAAACCCTGCCGGGCCAGGTCTCCTTTCACCCGACGCAGGTCTTCGTCAAGCCGACTTCTGGAGAAAACCGAACCTCTCGCGCTTTCGAACCAGAATTGTGCCCTGGCCAGGTCCACATCCTCCGGGGCTTCGATCTCGATCTGTTTCGTCCGAGCCGGCTGGCCGGCCGTGATCCGGAATGTCAACGTGACACTTGCCCCGTCATGATCGATCTCGAACCGAGGCTCGACCGCTGCCTGGTGGTATCCGCTCCTCCGGTAGAATTTCCTCAACCGCACGAGGGTTTCCTCGAGACTCGCATCGGAGTACGGTGCGCCGGGCGTCAAGACCAGTTGTCGGCGGAGTTGCCTCCTGTCGATCTCGACTTGACCAGTGAATCGGATCTGATCCATCAGAAATCTTCGCACCAGGAAAACCTCGACCGACACTTCGTCGTTCGCCGATTCCCGAACGTCGATCTGAACATCGTGAAAGATCCCTGTGGAATAGAGTCGACGGAGCGTGGCGTGAGCCCGGGAACTCGTGTAGGGCTCCTCTTCACGAATCGTGACCAACTTGAACAAGTCCGCTCTGGAAATTCTGGTCAACCGGCCATCCGCTCGAATTTCCACGCGGCGGACAATCTTTCCCTCGAACCGAGAATCGGCCCAAACCTCAACCGACGTGAACAACAGGAGAGGCAGGCCAATCATGGCCGCCGGTCTACCGAAGTGAACGAGGAAATGAGCCACTACAGTGCGGAAGTCCTTGCAGCCCTCGGCATAAGTCGTCACGGCATTCGACCGTCCCTGTATCCCGGCGGACTGCGTTGCTCCTCGGTCCCGGACTCCCGGCATACTCTCTCGGAGCGCATGATCGGCGGGCACAGCCCCGATCTCGGTGCTGCGTGGAACTTCCGCCACGGACTGCTACAGTCGCTTCTTGAGCTTGAAGTCAACGGCGACGGAACCGTCCTGCTCACGGGTTCCGAGGGCCGTGAGCCAATCCGTGATTCGATATTCGAACACGACGATCTGGCTCTGGCTGGTGTTGCCGAGATCCATGCTGTAGTTCAAAGACAGCCCCCTGCCCAGTTTTTTGCCCAGCGTGATCCGGGCTGCGGGGTCACGCTCATTCCCGAACAGGAAGGGGTCCACGGAGAACTGCTCGAGACCGAGGAGACGGCTGGCTCGCCATGCCAAGGGGTCCGCCAAGGCCTTGCTCAAAACTGTGCCCGCTCCGAAAACTGCAAGGTTTCCGATTTGCGGGTCCGTGAGTCCGGAGGTCCCGAGGAACTCGTTCCGCGTCTGTCCCACGGTCAGGAGGGACAGAATCAATGGGGAGGGCAGAGGTGGATCGGAGTTGAGAGAGAGACGCAATTGATCGAATGAACCCCGAACGGAGGCAGTGACCGAAATATCTCTTACTTGAGTCTGCGCCTCCACGTTCCAGGTGGGTTGGGTGCGTCGGGGATTGTTGAAGAGGACCCTGCCCCGGGTTATCTCGTACTCATTGTTTTCGAAAAACAGCCGCCCTTCGTCGACCGTGATGGTGCCCAGCATGACCGGGTTTCTCAGAGTGCCGCGAACGTTCAGATTGACGCTTCCCACCGCGTCAATCAAATTGTTCCGAGCGTGCAAGCTCTGCTGTCCTTCCACGGCCACCGCCAGTTTGACATCGTTCCCTCCTGCGGGTGGGGACGTTTCGGTTTCACTGCGGGCATATAGGGACAGGAGCTGGCCGACCGAGACATCTTCGGTGTAATCGGCCGAGACAACCCGGACATTGCCCGAAACCAGATCCTGCAACTCGTTTCTGACCAGATCGACATCGACGTCCAGGATCGAGACGGTCTGCGGCGGATAGTCTACGCGGAGGCCCTCGGCAAGCAGATGGATCTGCCAACGGACGGGCAGAAAGCCTTCCAGGAAGATCCCCCCTTCCAGACCGACGGGGCCGTAGGCGGTTCGAGCGGAAAAATTGTCCAGAGCCACCTGATGGGCCGTGAATCGGAACTGTCCGGCTACATCAAACAGAGCCGTGGGCAAACTGGGGTGGTTCAGAAGTCCGTCCTCCACCTGGGCAAAGCCCAGAATCCGCGGACTGCCCAAGGGGCCGGCGATGAGCGCCTGCAGGCGGAGCTGACCTGCTGCGGCTCCAGCAGGTAGAAAAGGTTTGGATGCCGCCAGATTCACCGGACCAGTGATTTCAATGTTGACACTCCTGCTTTCCCCCAGATCCAACCGGCCACTAATTTGCAGGTCCGTCCGTTCGCCCCGGAGACGAAACGGCGAAACCTGTAAGGTGGGGTGGCTGTAGGCGAGCTGCAAGGGACTCCGGTTCCTGAGTTCATAACCGGACAGGGAAAGTGTCACGTCAGACAGCTCGGCCTGTACTTCCAGACGTTCCGGATCGAAGAGAGGGCCGGCAACCGTCAATCGACCCGTCAGATTGCCGTCTACATCGGACAGCGTCTCCGGGAACAGCAGGTCAAGACAAGGTTTCAGAGGCACTTCTTTCAGGTCGGCCCCGGCCTGCAAAGTGTAAGGCTCCCGGCGGTCGAGCCGGCCTTCCACGCGCAAAGGATTTTCGAGAAATGTGTGGATGAGACGAAATCGAACCACTTTCTGGTCGCTCTCTGCCTGGAGTTGAAAGTCTTCCACGACCCGGTCCGCAATAACGACCTTGTCCCCCGTCAGACGCAACTGAAAGTCGGGACTCAGAAAATGTCCCTGGGTATGGAGATCAAAATCGACCTCCCCCCGCAGGGGAAGTACCTGCCGTATGCTTCGAATCTTGTCGAGTGAGAGCCGGGAACCGGTCAGTGAAGCCGTTCCGGTCAGGTCTTCCAGATCGATCTCGATGCGGCCGGAAAGGTTTCCCCTTCCGAGCGTCGCCCGAAACCCGTCCAAGAGAAGCCTCCGGTGATCGAAGCGAATCTCGCTGCTCAGGCAATCAATGTGCTCCCCGTATGCCTTCACCTCCTGGAGAGTGATCTCTCCACCTCCCGTGAATCCCTGGGAAACCGCCTGTGCAAGCCGCAGACGGCCGCTGGCGCGGCCCCGCAGCGGGATCTTGCGCTCCATCATAGAGAGGATCCGTTCGACGGGGACATCGTCCAAGCGGAGTTCTACAGCATCCAACCAACCGATCTCTCCGGTGGAAGGTGTGACTCTCAACCTGGTCCGGAGGCGGACTCCCGGCCCGGTCACCCGGACATTGGTGAATTCCAAGACCTCCCCATCGAATCCCACGTCTGACTGAAAGTCGCCCAGCAGTTCCTGACGGATGTGAACATCCCGCATGCGCAGGGAACCTTCGAACCGAGGTTGGGCGGACTGCAATCTGACACTGGCTTGGGTCGAACCCTGGATATCAATGAAATCCCGGTTCAGAAATCGTTCCGGCAGGGACGAGAGTCCAGCCAACCTGAGCAAGTCCCCGCTTTGCTCAGACCCGATGTCCAGATCGAACCGATAGCCGCCTCGGAAACCGATGTGTCCCTGGTAGTTGGTGTGACTCCCGGGCGTGCGGAGAACCCCTCTTGAGAATTGTGCGGTCCCCTCTCTGAAAACAACCCGTGAATGCCCTTCAAAACGCACGGCGGAAAGATCAGGTGGACCTCCTGCTGAAATGTTTCCTCTGTACGCAAGATTCGCAGTCCCCTTCATCTTTCCCCACTGTAGTGTGGGCCATTGGATCTGGGCGTTGAGATCAAAGGTGCCTCGAGCCGGAATATCCTCCAGCCCGAGCAACATCGCCAGCCGCCGAAAACGGACGCGGGATCCGGCCACCTGAAATTCCGAGTGTCGTTGCGGATTCCAACTCAGAGTTCCACTCCCTTCCAGCCGGCCGCCTTCAAAGCCGGCCTCAAGGCTCCCGAAACTCGCCGAATCAGGGTCCAGCCGGAAGGCCGCATTCAGTTGGTGAACCGAGAGACCGGAGAGCACAATCTCGTCCGAGCGGGCTTCTCCCCGAACGGAAAATTCCGTCCCTCGTCCGGACACGTTCCCATTGAGGAAAAGCCTCCCCCTGCGCAGGCCATAGGGGAAGTCCACTTTGGCCAGTGCTGCCAGATTGAGGGAGGCGCTGCCGTCAAGACTATAGGTTACGGCGTCCTTCAAGCTGACGTCGCCATGGGCCCGCAGACTCAGGTCTTCCGAATCCACTTGGAAGGCGTGAATCCGCAAGTTGTCGTGGGCCCAATCGAAATCTGCGCGAACGCTCATATCCTCGACGTCCACGCCGTTGATCGACAGGTCCAGTGAAGTGAAACTGGTCCGGCCCCGGTAGGCTCCCGACTCGGGCAAATACCGCAGTTCAGCCGTCACTGCTCCCTCGGAGGACTGAATGGACACGGGGTTTCGCTCGACCAGGAGCACCCCTCGACTGATAGCCAGGTGTTTGATTCCCAACCGGGTCGGCAAAAGCGGAGGAGTCGGATCCGACCCACTCATTCGAAACAGATTCGATAGATTCGACCGTTCGTCGGGATCCGTGAGCAGGCGAATCCTGGGTGAATCGAGACGCACGTAATCCAGTGAAATTTCGGGCAGGAAGAAATGCGTGAACGAAAAGTCCAGCGAAATGTGGTCACTTTCGAAGGCCGGTTCGGTGCCGGGATACGCTCGATTGAACAGTCGGAGATCGTGAATCTCCAGACGGGTTTGCAGGAGATTGACTCTTGCCTGGCCGACTTCGACCAACACGCTGAATTGTCGCTCGAGCCGATCCACCACCCAGGCCTCGACCCAGGCGTCCAGTTTCAGGCTCACCGCATAGATCGACGCAGCCGCCGCCAGCAGCACGGTTAGAAGCAAGCCGAGCAGGAGTTTCGATCTGACCATTGTGCTTCTCATTCAAGCAGCGGCGTATAATATTCTGTGGATAGGAACAGCTGCCCGGCGGAACTGATGGACTCGCGAAGACTAATGGCAAAAGCCGTCTGGAGCGTCGGATTATACATGGTTTTTGGCGTTTTCCGGGTGGCCGGTCAGTCGTGGCTCTTGCCGGAAAAGGCAAATTGGGACACGACATGGGCAACATCCTTTCACTGACAACGGTTCCCAGCATCGCTCTGGCCATAACGGCCACCCGATACGTCGATCTCAACTTCTCTGCCGGCGACGAGCAGAAAAACCGTCCGAAACGCGATCAGAAGCTCACATGGACACGAGCCCCGGCGACGCCGTGGGTTCCCTCGGCTGACCTGCCGCCCGATCCGAAGATCAGCTGAAAATCGGGGGTCACCGCGAAGCTTCGCGTGACCTGCCAGCGGTAATAGGCCTCCAACACCTTCTCAGAGGAGAACGACTCTCCGTCATTGATCCCGAACGTCTGGGAGAAGGCGAAGCCGAGAGCGGAGTCCGGGCGGCCTTCGCGAGCGAACCGCCATTGGATCCCACCGGAGTAGGAATTCCGCACCGGCCCGAAAACCAGGGATCCCGGACCGGAGTTTCCCATGCCGTAACGCCCGAAGACGCCGACACGCGGAGTGACCCATTGATCCGCACTCAGGTAGATGCCCCGTACTCCTCCCTCGCCGGCGACGTTGCCGAGGGTCATGCCGATGCGCCAGTTGCCTGGATAGTCTCCCAACACCGTGCGCAGTTCCGCTTCGGTCGTCCAAAGTGGGGAGGTGAAGGCGCGTTCGGTCCTGGAAACCGCGTAGCCCACCCGCAGCACGACGCCGCGGAGTCTCTCGTGACTCAGAGGCCGTTCATACTCTCCGACCAAGCCTGGAGCGACGACTCCGGTCTTGTAGGCGGCACCGTTGACAAAAGCACTGTTGACGAACTGCCTCATTTCGTTGTTGGCAAATTCATTGGTGTCGAAGTAGTCCGAGATGTCCAGAACGCCGGCTCTGGCACTCAGGCGATTGTCACCCCAGCGAAGTCCCTGTTCGTAGAAAGCCTTTCCAAGGTAAAGATTTCCTCGCGCGATGGGTTCGTTGAACCGGCTCCGATCGCTGGCGACATCATTGAAGCTGGTGAAAGACTGGGGACCGCCGACCGCGGAGCTGTCGAAGGGACCGCCCGCAGCCCCGATCTGAACGAAAAAATAGCCCTCGTCCCAGACTTGGCTTCGGGCCGGCAGCGCTCGCAGGGTGAAATTCACGCGCGTCCTTCCGAAGACCGAAGTCAGATGTGGCGAGTCACCGGATACGGTAGCCATCTGCACCCCCGAGGTGACATCGCCGGTCATGACCATGCGCTCCGAGAGGGGCAACTCCTGGAACTGCTCGACAGCTTGCCGAAAACCCTCCTGGCCCTTGGTCAAACTCCTGGTTTGAAGCAGTTCGTCGGATACGGGCTCCGCGACCACTTCAGAGGATGACGGCCGTTCGAGATCGGGAGCCGTGGACTTCTCGTCATCGGGAGGCGCCAGCTCCGCGCCGAGCAACGCCAAGGAGGCAATATGCCGAACCGGTACCGCCTTGGCCCCGGAATCCGCCAAGCGACGCCCCAACTCACGAAAGAGGCGATCCAGGCGCTGCCCACGCTCGTCCTCGGAGATCTCCCCGGTCACCTCCTCCTCCAGGTAGGTCGTGGAAAGATCTTGCAGTAACGCCATGCGCCAATCTTTGCCCGCTTCGGCGAGACCGAAGCCGGTCGCGAAACCTGTCAGCAACATGCCGTTCACCAGAAACGGAGATCTGCGTTTCTTCGCCATCCCGCCGAAACGATTCATGAAGCCAATCAGTCGAATATCTGGTTGCATGGCCATTTCCCCTATTTTCCGGCTCGACAATTTCCAATCGACGGTTGAACGGGACAGCGGTTCCCCATACGATCAGTGTGATTCCACCGCAGGGCGTAATATCCTCTTTTAATGGCAGATTCCATCCGGACCGTTCCCTTGGTACATGATTCCATCGATCCGCCACAGGTGGCCGCCCTCGGTGGATCCTGCCACGCAGAGAAAACCACGGGCAGCGCAACAGGTTCGCTTAAGAAGTTTGGGTACCCAAGTGACTGAGAAAAGGATGGCGCCAACAACATGGCAAAACACAAGTGGAACTCAAAACAGCTAGGGATATTCGGATTCCTGACGGGTTTGTCCGTCATCTCGTTGATCGTGATGAGGACAGAGGGTGCATCAGGATGGATCATGGGCCTCGTGACCATGATTCTTGTCGTGATACTGGGCGTTGTCGCCGAACGGTTCAATCAATAGAGACTCCAATAAGTGTCCCCCCGGCATGCTCGATTCCCTCGAGCAGCCGATTGTCCCTCTCGGTTCACAACCCCGAATCCGCCGTGCGCAGCGTCGACTTGGAGCCGGATATCCTCCGTTTCGCAGTAATTCGCCATCTCTTCCAGCGGATCATTGGCACGGGTGCTACAGGCTACGGCTAGCCGCCCGTCGATCTCTCGGATAGAATCCGCCCCAATGTGGAGACTCGTGCATCCGGCATGGCTGCTGTGCCTCTTGGCCCTGCTCGCGTGCGGACCGGCGGACGACGGCCTTCCCGGTCCGACGGAAGAGCAGACCGAACTGCCCATCCCATCGGTCACCATCAGCCTGAGCTCGAAGCTCACCAATCTGGACATTGTGGGCTCCACCCATCAGCCCAGCATCGTCACCCTGTATCTGATCGCCGGACAGCTCTTCCGGCTGAATCACGACTGGTCCGTGGAGCCGGAGCTGGCCGAATCGATGGTGGTTTCCGGCGACGGCCTGACGGTTACCGTGACCCTGAAGGAGGGGCTGGTCTATTCGGACGGCACGCCGGTCACAAGCGGGGACGTCGTCTTCGCCTACACGCGGAACCGCGATCATCCGGGGGCGTACTTCCCGCTTCTGCTGGCGCCCGTGCGGCAGGTCGAGGCGCCGGACTCCAGAACGGCCGTTTTCCACCTCAAGGAACCCTACCTGGATCTTCGGCTGGCTCTGGCCCACATGGCCATGGGCATCCATCCGCGCTCCCGGATCGAAGAGGACCCCGAATACTTCCATCATCCCGTCAGCTCCGGTCCCTACGTGTTGAAGGAATGGATCCCGGGGGCTTCGAAGTGGGTGATCGAGGCCAATCCCAACTATGTCCGAGGTCCCATGGCCATCGAACGGATCGAACTGGTGGCCGTGCCCGACCCCACCTCCCGGGTGTTGCAACTGGCTGCCGGGACCATCGACTACGTATTCGACCTGCCGGTGATGGCGAGAACTGCGTTGCCGGCGGGGATCGACACCTACCCCGCCCCTCACAACGGCCAGTACCACGTTGCCTTCAACGGTGGATTGCCGGAGGGTCACCCATTGCGAAACGCTCAGGTCCGCCAGGCGATCTCGCTGGCCATCGACCGGGATGAGGTCAATCAGAAGGCCTTCGGCGGAATCTCGGCTCCGGCCAGGGGATTCCAGTACGCGGGACCGCCGGAGAGCCTGTTCAACCTTCCCTACGGAGGAAAGCGGAATCTGGCGGCGGCGCGGGAACTGCTGGCGGAAACTCCCTTCAGGGACGGCTTCAGCGTGACGTTGCAGGCCTGGGGCCAACGCAGCGGTTGGACCGATGCCGCTCTGGTCATTGCCGCCAACCTGGAAGACCTTGGAATCCAGGTTCAGGTGGAACCCCTGGAGGATGCCGTGGCCAGTTCCAATCTTCGGTCCGGCGGTTACGAGATGCAGTTTTCAGGCCTGGCCGCGGGTCCCATGAATTTCTTCAGGAGCCAATGGATTCCGGGGGCATTCTGGACCGAAGCCCTCCGCTATCGCAACCCGGAGGTGATCCGTCTGGTGAACTCCGCCTCCGTCGCCATTGATTTCGACCGGAGAATCGAGCTCATCCATCGCGCCCAGGAACTGGCGCTGCAAGACATGCCGCTCGTCCCGATCTCGGAGCGGGTCGTTCTGGTCGGGAGCCGGATCGACCGGAAGATCCTGTTCGAAGCCAACCTCCCGCCCGGCACCAACCCCATGGTGGCGACCCTGGCCGAGGCGCAGCGAGACTCTGCCCCAGCTTCCACCGGTGAGTAGGTGAGCAACGGAGCGCCTCCCGAAACCGCCCGGACCGCACCCTCTTCCGCCAGTGCCGCACACCTTCTCACCAGGACCCTCCGCCATCTTGCCCGGGCCGCGTTGGCCGCGTTGGGCGTGCTGCTGGTCAGCTTCACTCTGATCCATCTCATCCCCGGCGATCCGGTGGAACTCCTGTTGGGGGACACCGCCACCGCGGAACTGGTCGCCAAATACAGGCAGATCCTGGGACTGGAGGGCAGCCTGCCCCAACAGTTCGCCAGGTACCTGGGATCGGTGGTGCAGGGCGACCTGGGCACCTCGATTCAGACCGGACAGAGCGTCAACTCGGTGGTCGTCCGGACGCTTCCCCTCACCGCCTGGCTGATCGGCGTGACGGTGTTGATGGCGCTGCTGATGGCGATTCCGCTGGGGGTTGCCGCCGCCCTGCTCCGCGGCACCTGGTTCGACCATGCCTTCCGGGTCGCCACCTCCGTCTCCCTGGCCACGCCTTCCTTCTATTTCGGGCTGCTTCTGATCCTCCTCTTTGCGGTGCGACTGGGCTGGGCCCCGGTGGCCGGCTACCAGCCCGGGTTCCCCGGCAACCTCCAGTACCTCTGGCTCCCCGCCCTGACCATGAGCGGGGCTCTGGTTCCGATCCTGGCCCGGGTCCTTCAGAGTTCCATCGCCGAAACCATGGAGCAGGAGTTCGTGGAGACGGCCATCGTCCGGGGACTGCCGGCCCCGGTCCTGGTGTGGCGCTACCTGCTGCGGCCCTCGCTGGCCCCCACCATCAGCCTGCTGGGCTACATCCTGGGACAGCTCCTGAGCGCCACCGTGGTGGTCGAGATCGTGTTCAATCTTCCGGGCATGGGGACGGCCCTGGTGGTGGAGGGGGTCCTGCTGCGGGACTATCCCGTGGTCCAGGGGATCATTCTCATCTTCGCGCTCATCGTCGTCGCCGTCAGCTTCCTTTCCGATACGGTCAGCGGCTGGCTCGACCCGCGGACCCGAGTCTCATGAGGCGACTACGGCAGCTTCTACGCACGGATCTCAACCGTTCCGCCCTGGTCGGAATCGCCATCCTCCTGCTGGTGATCGTCCTGAGCGTTCTGGTTCCGCTGCTCAGCCCTCACAATCCCATCGCCGCCACCGGGCCACCATTGTTGCCACCCGGCGTCGAGCACCTCTTCGGAACTGACCAACTGGGACGGGACGTCTTCACCCGGACCTTCGCGGCGGGCCGTCTGGACCTGATCCTGGCGCTCATCGGGGTCTCGGCGCCGCTTCTCATCGGGACCTTCCTGGGCGCCGTTCTGGGGACGACCCGGAATCGTCTGGTGGCCTGGTTGTGGCTGATGCTGATCGACGCCATCAACGCCTTTCCCTTCGTGGTCCTGGTCATCGCCATCGTGGCGGTGGTGGGTCCCGGAGTCACCGGCCTCCTGATCGGACTCGCGGCGGTGAACTGGGCCCGCTACGCCCGAATCGCCCGGTCCCGCGCCTTGATCCTGAGGAACGCCGAGTTCGTGGAGGCGACCCGCGTCCTCGGGTACTCCCGGCTGCGAGTTCTGATCCGGCACATCCTTCCCAACGTCTACAGCGAGACCGTCGCGTATGGACTCAGCGACTTCGTCATCGTGGTGCTGACCGTGTCGTCGCTCTCGTTTCTGGGCGCGGGGGTCAACCCTCCCACGCCCGAGTGGGGCGCCATGATCGCCGACGGCCGCCTTTACCTGCAGACGCAATGGTGGATCACCGTCTTTCCCGGATTGGCGCTCTCCCTGACCGCCATCGGCGTCGCGTTGCTGGCCCACGGCCTCTCCGGCCGGTACGCGGGGGAGAACTAGTTGATGTCACCAGGTAAACGAGAACCGGACAGGCCGTCGGCTACGCCGAATCGGTCGCGGGGAAGTCAACCGAGGCGGGCACCAGTGGACGTAGATTCCCCCATATTGCGAGTGGAGGGACTGCGGATCGGTGTTCCGCGGCGACGGGGAGATCTGTTGGCCATCGTGGACACGGCCGATTTCCGGTTGCTCCGGCACCAGGCCCTGGGCATCGTGGGGGAATCGGGCTCCGGCAAGACCATGCTCTGCCGCGCCCTGATGGGAACGCTCCGGCGCCACGGAGCCCTGGTGGCTTCCGGCAGAATTCTCTATCGGGACCGGGATCTGGCCGGGGCCGAGGAGAAGGTCTGGCGCCGGATCCGCGGCCGGCGCATCGGCTACGTCCCTCAGAGCTCCCTGGCCGGACTGAATCCGGTCCTCACGGTCCGCACCCAGTTGACGGAGGCGATCCACGCGGCCCGTGAGGTTACCGCCGGGGAAGCGGACGACGAGGCGCTCCAGCTTCTGGAACTGGTGCGGATTCTCCGTCCCGGCCAGGTCCTGGAGATGCGCTCCCATGAACTCTCCGGCGGTATGCGGCAGCGCGTCATGATCGCGGCGGCCCTGGCTCAGGAGCCCGAGATCCTGATCGCCGACGAGCCCACGACGGCGTTGGACGTGACGATCCAACGCGAGATCCTGAGCTTGATCAACCGCCTGCGGGAGCGTCTGGAGATGGCCCTGATCTTCGTCTCCCACGATCTGGCCGTGATCGAGGAGGTCTGTGACAGCGTGATGGTCATGTACGCCGGCGCGTCGGTCGAGAACGGACCGCTGGAGGCGGTCGTCAGCAACCCGCTTCATCCCTACACCCGGGCCTTGCTGGCCTCGCGAGTGGATCTGGCGGCGCCGGGAGAAGATCTGGAGACCATTCCGGGGGATCCGGCATCGGTCGGTGCCTGGCCTTCAGGATGCCGCTTCCGGCCCCGCTGCTCTCTGGCGGACGACGACTGCCGCAAAGGCGCCCAACCGCCTCTGGCGCCTGCCGGACGCCAACGGTCGGCGTGTCTTCACCACGACCGGATGGAGTCCGATCCATGAGCGGACCACTGCTGGAGGGCCGCAAGATTACGGTCCGGTTCGGACGTGGCGCGGATGCGTTCGAGGCCGTTCGCGATGCCAGCCTGACGCTCCATCCAGGCGAGATCGTGGGCGTGGTCGGCGAGAGCGGCAGCGGCAAGACGACCCTTGCCAGGGTACTCGTCGGCCTCCAGCCGGCGGCCTCCGGAACGGTGCTGTGGGAAGGCAAACAGGTCGCGGATCCCGACTCGCGAGAGCACGTCCCCAAGAATGAGCGCTGGAAAGTCCAGATGGTCTTCCAGGACCCTTATTCGTCCCTCAACCCCCGGATGCAGGCGTGGTCGGCGGTGGCGGAAGCCCTCCAGGTGTGGCGGGAACTGACGCGCAAGCAGGCCCGAACAGAGGCGTTTTCGCTGCTTCAATCCATCGGTATCGACGAATCCCAGGCCCGGCGGTTTCCCAAGGCACTGTCGGGCGGCCAGCGTCAGCGGGTCAGCATCGCCCGGGCCCTGGCCCCCGAACCGAGGGTCCTGATCGCGGACGAGCCCACCTCCGCCATCGACCAATCGGCTCAGGCCCGACTCGCCAATCTGCTGCGCCGGCTCCGGTCCCAACGGAATCTGGCCATCCTCTTCATTTCCCACGACCTGGCGCTGGTGCGCTACCTGACCTCACG
Source organism: Acidobacteriota bacterium (assembly GCA_965231825.1). GTDB lineage: Bacteria > Acidobacteriota > UBA6911 > RPQK01 > JAJDTT01 > JAJDTT01. The sequence continues at coordinate 4,411,520 of OZ246889.1, forward strand.
GGTGCACGTGATGCGCCGGGGGCGCATCGTGGAGGCGGGACCGACGGAGACGGTCCTGCGAAAGCCACGGCATGCCTACACGCGACTCCTGCTGGACTCGCTGCCGGGTCGCCGAGGAGCGGCGATTTCCAATCGCCGACAGGAGGGGCGGTTTCCGGCGACCGAATAGAGGGAATGAGCAAGGACGGAGAGTCCCCACTCATTGACGTCCGGTTTCCCTACACCGGGCGGATCCGAATGTTCTTCCACCGGCACTTAGCGCCGGTCGGCCAACCCTTGCCGCCGTGGACCTGTACCGCGATGCTGCCGGGTTGGCCAATGCGGTTCACGATCTCCTCGCGGTTGTCGACGTACTTCTGATTGGTGGTGGTCGGTCCGTCGAACTCGCAGATCTTCAGACCGTTGATCCAGGTTGTAATGTGCGGCTCGGTTCCGGTGATGAGGACCCGGGCCGTATTCCAATCGTCGATCTTGTAGGCCTCAATGAATTCCTCGGGCGTGCACGAGGAGACCAACCCGGCTTCCTCCAATGAACGGCCGCCGATGGGCGTGAGCCGGACCAACCGTTGATCCCGGTCCAGGACGCCGTTGACCTCGAAGGTTGCGCAGTTGAAGCCGAAGGTGCCTTCCCCGTAGAGGAACCCCATTTTCCCGTTGTCGTGATAGTCGACCATCATCTGTATGCACTGGCCCTTGTCGTTGCTGCGCAGAAAGAGTCCCGAGCAGACGCCCCAGTCCGGTTTGATGTCGATGGAGAGTTCGAAGTCCATGAACTTTTCGTCGGTGAGCAGGATGCCGCCGTTGCCCGAGCCGGGGGGATCCTGCTGACCCGTGATGGTCCCATCCTCGACGGCCCACTGCCCGCCCGTGCCGTGACCGATCCTCTCCGGATTGATGTGCCAGCCATTCAGCGAGGCTTCGTCGAAGAGGGTCTTCCACTCTGGTGCGGGCGACGCTGGTCCGGGTGACTCCGGACCGGACGACGGGGCGCAGCCCAGCGCCGAGAGTGCCGGAATGAAACCGGCGCCCGCTGCGCTCCGGGAAACGGTTTCGATGAAACGGCGGCGATGGATCTTCATGGCTCAGGACCTCCGGGCGTGGGAACTATATTCGCGGTTACTGTCTCGACGTTCAGGAGCTGATTGCAACCACGGGCGCCCGCCGCCGTTGGCGGCCATCAAGACCTCCGCGTATGCCCGGAATTATAGGGTCGCCACGGCGGCCAAGACAACGGGGAGCGCCAACACGAATGAAAGGTGGATGCGCCGAACTCCCGCCACATCAGGGAGGTGTTACCATCCCTTTCCAAGGTTGATTTTTCCAGGTTTGCCCGAGACAGTTCGGAAGAGGAGTAAGGAGAGATGACATTAATGATGACTGACCCAGAAACCTGTACGCTGGCCAAAAGGCTCGCCGAACTCACCGGCGAGTCTCTGAACCAGGCAATTAGACATGCCCTCCAAACACGACTGGAACAGGTCATGAGATCCGAAGGCACAATCTCCCGTGTCGAGGAATTGGATCGCATCGCCTTGAAATGCGCGCGGCTGCCGAGACGAGATCAACGAAGTTCCGAGTAGAGTCGAGAAGAGGCGCGACGGCGGTAGGTCGGAGGGAGTCGCTGTTGCCGGCGGCTTTCGCCTTCATGCCGGTGCCTCAATCTCCACCGTGACCACGTTTCCTCTCCCCGCTCATCGAACCGGACGTGCGCTACTCACGCATCCGGCTCTCGGACGAGATCATGCCTTCGCCCACGGAAAGCTGGCCGTTCGCTGTGTCAGGCGAGTGAGTCCCAACTCCTTCCAGAGTCGCTCGTCCGGGAAGCGCACGTACTTCCCGGCTCTCACCTGGTGCTTGTAGACCAGCCACCGGCGCAGCCGCCGGGTCGCGTGCCGATCGATCGCCGCGTAAGCCGGACTCACTTGCCCCAAGGTGAAGTAGGTCGCCCAACCGTTCAGAAGCCGGTTGAGGCGTCCCACCACGCGCTCGGGTTCCAGGAGTCCGTAGCGTCTCGCGGTCAGCTCGCTCACCCTACGGCAGAGGCTCTGAACGCTCGCCGGGCTCGGGCGCGTCCCAATGTAGGATCGCCCCGTGTCCCGGCGGTAGTTGCGTCCAATCCGGTAGCCGAGGAACTCGAACGGTTCCTCTGGCGCCCGCACCTCCCGGGTCTTCTCCGCGTTCAGCGCCAGCTTCAGACGCTTCGCCAGATCCTCGACCGCCGTCCGCATGATCGCGGCCGGAGCGTGGCCCAGAACCACAAAGTCGTCTGCGTAGTTGACGATTTCCGCCTTGAAGCGGCGGGCGTAACCCCGCACCTTCCAGCCCAGAATGAAGCGACGCATATACAGGTTGCTCAGCAACGGGGAGATCGGCGCCCCTTGAGGGGTTCCTTTCCGCTCCCGTCGCGCCCGGGTCGTTCGGCGGCGTCCGCCGCGACCGTCGTCTTCCTCGACCGCCATCTCCAACCAAGCCTTGATCCAGCCCAGCATCCGCCCATCGCTGATGCGGCGGGCTACGGACTTGATCAGTTCGGCATGGGGAATCTGGCCGAAGTAGTCCGTCAGGTCGGCGTCCACCACCTCCCGGTGGCCCCGGTTCAGCAGCCGATGCACGTGCTTGACGGCATCGCCCGCGCTCCGGCCCGGCCGATAGGCATACTGTTCCGGGGCGAGATCGGCTTCGAAGATCGGCGACAACACCAACATCGCCGCCGTCTGCGCCACTCGATCCCGCACGCACGGAATGCCTAAAGGCCGGAACTTCCCGCGTTGCTTCTTCGGGATCAGAACCTGCCGCACCGCGTTGGGCCGGTAGGTCCCTTCCTTCAGGTCCCGCGCCAGTTCCCCGAGCCACCGCTCCACCCCGTAGGACTCGATGTCAGCCAGCCTCTCCCCGTCCACCCCGGCCGATCCGCCGTTGCGGCGGACCTCTTGCCAGGCCACACGGAGCACGTCGGCTCGCCACACCTTGTCGCACAACGAGTAGAACCGGAAGCCCGGAGCCTCCTTCGCTTTCGCATGGAGCGTCTTCTGGAGTCTCCGAACTTTCGCTGAAGCTGCTAGGTTCTCACCAGTCTTCACGTCCTGTTCCCCGTCCAACGCGGCTCTCGAACCAAGGCCCCTTCCCTCCACCGGCGTTACCCGGCTTCTCCAGTACTACGGGCCTCTCCGCCACCCCGACGGCCCAGGCCGACCCTCACGGGTTCCCGGTTGGCGCGTGCCACGCCACCGGCGGGGCTTCCCGTGTTGCTACCCTCTCCCTCTTGCCCACATGCCACCGCCATTACCCCGGCGGAACCGGCCGGTGCTCTCGTCACTCGCTTCCCGACCGCTGGCAGCCTTCCCCGTTTCTCAGGCGGGTCGGCTTCCGCATTACCCGTTTCGAGGCCTGCGCAGCGTTCACACGTTGCGGCCTGCGGACTCGCTGAGTCGCCTGACGCGACCCTTTGACATCGGAGAGCTTCAGTCCATATCGTTGCCTCCATGAACCGCTCCGACTGCTACCGGCTGGAGCGACAGTTGCCGGGCGGGTTTCGCACCCGCTAGGAGAAAGCGCCTTTCCACGGCGCACTGAGATCATCGGTTACGACAATTGGGGCGTTGTCAGGGCGTAAGCGCGATGTTGCCGAGTTCGCCAAGAAAGTTCGCAGAATGGTAGAAACCTCAGCGAAAAAATCTCGTGAAAGCGAGTCGAAAAAAGGGAAAGCCCGCGACAGGGTGTTACGAGTGACAAAGCGAGCAAAGGAGACCGCCACTTGGTCCACAAATCGGGTTCGGGATCGAGCGGCCCGGGTAGCGGGGCGAGCCAAGAACGCTGCGGCTTTGTCCGCCGAAAAGGTTCGCGAAGTCACGGCACGGGCAACGGAGGGAGCGATGAACGCAGCCGATTGGTCCACCAAAAAGGCCCAGGTTGGAGCAACCAACATCGCGGATGGAGCGAAGGATGCAGCCGCTCGGTCTGCCGAAAGGGCCCGCAAGGGAGCGACACACGTCGCAGAGGGCGTCAAGGACACGGCCGCCCAGTCTGCCGAACAGGCACGGGTTGGGGCAACCCACATCACCGAGGGAGTAAAGGGCGCGGCCACTCGGGCCGCTGAAACGGCACGCGACGGAGCGGCACAGGTTGCGGACCGAGTTAAGGACACTGCCGCCTGGTCCGCCGAAAAGGCACAGGTTGGGGCAGTTCACATCGCCGAGGGAACAAAGAATGCAGCCGCTGGGACCGCCGAAAAGGCTCGCCAGGGCGCAGCCCACGTCGCCGACGGAGCCAAGGATGCGGCCATTTGGTCCGCTGAAGTGGCCCGCGACAAGGCGGCGCAGGCCGGTGACGGAGTCAAGGACGCAGCCATCTGGTCTGCTGAGAAGACTCGTCAAGGGGTTACGACGGGGCTGTCCGTTACTCGCTCTTATGGTGCGCCGGTCATCACCAGTGTGGCGGCAGGCGTCTTGGCTGTCTCCGACAAGATAAGGGTGACAGCTTCCTTCCAGCAGATGTTGGCGGTTATGCGCGACCCGGCTCCGTTCTGGGACGCTTACGGTCACCTTTCGCGTTTTTCACTCAATCTCGACTGGGCCAACGTGGACACCACAAAGTACTTGTATGCCGGGACGCGGGGTACCTCGAGGGGGCTCGTCGAAGCACAAAGAGTCTGGGAGACGATCCCCGAACAGATCCGGGCGGCGGGACCTGAGTCCACGGCGAAGTACCTGGAGGGCAAGGACTGGAGCCATATCCAGGCACACAGCGAGGGCGGTAATCACTCGGCCTCCAATGGCCTGTTCGAAAACGCCTCCCTGAATCGCGCCCGGGGCAGCGATCGAATGACGCCGAACGAGCTGGAAGCGGCGCAACGGGTCCTTAAGAGCAATGCCTTTCACGCGACGCTCCTGGAGACGGCAAAATGCGCCATGGAAGGCGCCTTGACCGCTGCAGCGATAGCAGCGGTGATGGCCGTGTTGGAGTACGGTCTCCAGTATCAGAGAAGAGAGATCACGGAAGACGAACTGTACCGGGCGATCGGCAAGTCCATCCTGGCCGCTGGAATCAGCGGTGCGGCCGTTTCGGGACTTTTGGCGGCGTTGGCGATGGCGTTTCCGGCAACGGTCCCGGTGATGTCGTTCCTGCTGGTCCCATTGATGGTGATCGGCTTTTCGGTCCTGGGCTTGCGTCTGGCGCGGCTGGGCAAGGGCTGGTACGAAGTGTATCTGAGCGAACAGCCGCTCAGGCCACTGGCACTTCAGTATTGGGTGGCGGACCAGGCGAGGGCCACGGCCAACTACGTCGGTGCACTGACGAGACGGCGTCTGGCTGAAGAAGCCGGGAGGTGAGAGATGGGACGTTTGCCAGACAAGGTGGCGATCGTTACGGGGGCCGGCCAGGGCTTGGGTGAGTCCGTCGCGGTGCGGTTCGCGACGGAGGGCGCTCGGGTGGCAGTCGTAGACGTGAATCCGAAGACGGCCGCCGAGACGGTGGAGAAGATCCATCAGGCCGGTGGCGAAGCCATTGTGATCGTGGCCGACTGCAGTGACGAGCAGGACACGGAGCACATGGCGGCGACCACCGTGGAGCAATTCGGCAGGATCGACATCCTCGTGAACAACGCCGCCATATTCGGTGCAGTGGCGCCTGTGTACGAAATCGATGCAGAGGTCTGGGACCGGATCATCCGGGTCAACCTGCGGGGGCCGTTCCTCTGCTCCAGGGCGGTGATCCCCCAGATGAAACGCCAGGGGGCCGGAAGCATCGTCTGCGTCTCGTCGGTGTCGGGGGTACAGGGCAACGAGAACCAGGCCGACTACAACACCTCCAAGCACGGCCTCATCGGCCTGACCCGCTGCATCGCCCAGGATTGCGGCCTCGACGGCATCCGGGCCAACGCCGTCTGCCCCACCGGCATGAACACGCCCATGATGGCCAACACGCCGGCCGAGAACGTGGCGCCCTATGCGGGCCAGACGCTCATGTCCCGCTTCGCCGAGCCCAGCGAGGTGGCCAACGCCATCCTGTTCCTGGCCAGCGACGAGGCCTCCTACATCACGGGAGCCGTGCTGATGGTTGACGGCGGGATGACGGCGATCCAACCCTCCGGGCGGCAGATGGAGGTGGGGCAAGCCAGGTTTCTGGCCCGGTCTGCGAATCAGTAAGCCGTGCCGGCGAACTTTGGTGGGATCGGAAGACCAGAAGAAAGAGGGGGACAGGAATGTCCCCTCCCCTGACGAGAAGGAAGAGGGGGACAGGAATGTCCCCTCCCAGAGATCAGGCGCCGGAGTCGGGCTACTGATGGTGCGGCTGCGGCTGGTTCAACTCCAGCAGGTTCCCGTCCGGATCGTAAAAGAACAGGACTACCCATCCCCCTTCCTCCGGCTCCCAGTAGACGGGCGGAGAGACGAACTCGACGCCTTCTCCCGCAAGAAACTCGTGCGTCTCCTCGATGTCTTCCACGTCGAAGCAGAGATGCGCCGAAGGGACGTGGTGAAGCGGGTACCGGCCCACGGGGCTCTTGGGGGTGATCCACTCGATCAAATCGAGCGTCATGCCCGGGTTCTCGGGCATCTTCAAGCGATACTCCCGGATTCTCACGTCGGGGAACCGGGTCATCTTGGAGACGCCCTGGATGTTCGTGTTCCCGGGCGTGGGGTGCTCCACGTACTCCTCCACCTCCAGGCCCAGCAAGTGGTGGTAGAAATGGAACGACCGGTCCAGATCGCTCACCATCAAGGCAACATGGTCCATCCTACGGATCTTTTTCATCCCAGCCATCGCGACACCTCCGTCGGGAAAGGCGGCCCTCCCGGAAATCGTTCGGTACCGAAACACAACGTCATCATCTAGAATAAACCCCATTGAGACTGACCGAGTTCAGTCCATTCATCATGACTCACTCCAACCCGGATGGTAAATGGAACTGCAGATGAAGACGAGCCGATTCGGAGTCCGTCGGATGGGTGCGGTGATTCTGATGGCGTCCGCGACGCTTGCGGCCGGCCCCCCGGAAGAGGCCACACCGCAGAAAATCGGCTACATCTCGCCGGAGATTCCGGAGGTGACCTTCCCGGAGTTGGAAGGCGAGTGGCAGGAAGGGCTGGTCCCGGACACCTTGGATCTGGCCGAGCGGGCCCGGCTGTCCATCAACGCCCTGACCGAGTCGGCGGACCCGGACGCGGGCTACGAGATCTGGTGGCACGTGCTCCTGAACCGGAAACCGCCCGTTCTGGTGCACGACTTCCATGATCTGAACGTCCAGTACAAGTTCCAGGAGGCCCTTCCCCTGCTCCGATACGTCAGCGGCAGCGACCAGAACCTGGCGGTGGACCAGGCTTGGCCGGAGAACCTGCTTCGCATGCAGGGGGAGGACGGCCTGATCTACATGCCGTTCGAGGGCCGCCCATGGGCCGGGTTCCATGCCGACTGGCTGGAGCAGAAGGGACTCAAGGAGACCCAGTTGGCCAGCACCGTCGCTCAAGGGGGTTGGCTGGGAAACTTCGCCCTCTACTACCTGCTGAGCGGCGACGAGTTCTGGAAGGAACGGCTGGAGAAACTCGTCGACGGCGTGGCCCGCTTGATGATCTACAAAGACGACTACTGCTATTTCCCCCTGATGGCGGTCAACCCGGACACCGAGATTCCCCGCGACCGGGAAATCGTCGACCCGGACTGCACGCGGGAAGCCAGTGGGGCCGCCGCGGGTTGGATCATTCAGGGCCTCAGCCAGGCCTACCTGGCCATCGGATACCAGCCGGCCCTGGACCTGGCCCGAAAGCTGGCCATCTACATGACCCGGCATTCCGGCTGCTACGACTCGGAAGGCCGTTTCCGCGGCGTCCCCCACACCCATTTGCACACTCGCCCCATCTCCGGCCTGCTGGAATTCGCCATGGCCAGCCAAGACCAGGATTTCATCGACTACTCGAAGAACTCCTACGAATACGCCCGGGACTCCAGCGGCAGCGCCACCGTGGGATTCTTCCCCTCGACTCCCGGAGCCGGGCAGCACTACTCGGCCAAGACGGTCCAGCAGGTAGCCAGATACGGCGTGGAGGGCTGCACGGTAGCCGACATGGCCGCGCTGGCCATCAAGTTGAGCCTCGCCGGGGCCGGGGACTACTGGGACGACGCCGACCGCTACCTGAGAAACCAGTTCGCCGAGATGCAGTTGTTGAAGGGCGACTTCGTCAACCGGCTCCTGCCGGAGGATCGCTACGAGACCTGGAACCGGCCCGAGTTCGAGTCCTCCGACCGCACCGTGGAAAGAAATATCGGCTCCGCCATGAGTCTGGCCTCCCCCAACGACTTCGTGGGACATCCGTTGACCTGGCCGGACCGCCCAGACTCCGACCACCTGTTCCTCATGCATTGCTGCACGGGCAACCACGCCCGGGCCATCTGGTACGCCTGGAGGCACCTGCTCCACCACCGGGACGGGGATCTGAAGGTCAATCTGCTGCTCAACCGTGTTTCTCCGTGGGCGGACGTCCAGAGCTATATCCCCTACGAAGGACAGGTGGACGTCAAGATCAAGCAGCCGATCCGCCTCCAGGTTCGGATTCCCGATTGGACCGAACTGGAGAAGACGGTCTGCAAGGTGAATCAGCGGACCCGAGAGCTGCGGTGGGAGGGGCGCTACGCCCAGGTCGGGAGCGTGAAACCGGGGGACGTGGTGGAACTCTCCTTTCCCATCCAGGAGCGTACGGTCAAGGAAAAGATGTGGGGAGTCGATTTCAACCTGGTTGTGAAGGGCAACAGCGTCGTCTTCATCGACCCACCAGGAAAATACTACCCCTTCTACCAGCGAGACCATTACCGGCAGGACCGGGTCCGATGGGTGAAGCGTCGGCAATTCGTGGCGACGTCACCCGCTTTGAACTGGCCCTACTGACGGGTAGGCGACTCTCCGGCCGCAAGCAGAACGGTCAATCACACCATGGAACGCAAGTCGGCGGCACGGCGGCTATTTCCCATCACCATGGCGGTGCTGTCCGCGCTCTTGCCGGGTCAATTGACCGCTGCCCTGGAAGCCTCACCGGCTGAACCGCCGCCAGTCCAGGCCACAGGTTCCGAACTGGAGCCGATTTCCTTCCCCAACCTGAGCGCCATGGACGCGAACGTGCGCCGGCAACTGGAGCGCGCCCGGGCCGACCTGGAGCGGACGACCCGGGGGCCCGGAGCCAATCCGGAGCAGCAGGCTCTGGCCTACGGTCGAATGGGCCAGATGCTCCAGACCTACGACCTCCTGGATGCGTCAGAGTCCTGTTATCGGAACGCCCTGCGGCTGGTGCCCCAAGATTATCGCTGGTCCTACTACCTGGCTCTCGGTTACCGGGCAAGAGGAGACCTGGGACGGGCCGCCACCCAATACGCGCACGTCCTGACCGTGCGCCCCGACGACCTGGCGGCGGTGCTGGGCCTGGCCCGAATCGAGTTGGAGCAGGGCCGGATGGAGGAGGCGGCGAAACATTTCCAGCGGGCGCTGAAGCTCGACCCGGGATCGGCGGCGGCGATGGCGGGTCTCGGTGAAATCGCGGCCGCCGAACGCGACTACACCAGGGCCGTTGCACACTATGAAGAGGCTCTCCGGCGCCAACCTCAGGCCAGCAGCCTCCACTACCGGCTGGCCATGGCCTACCGCCAGCTGAGACAGGTGGACAAGGCGCGGCTGCATCTGGGAAAGCAGGGGGACGGCACCGTGAACTATCCCGATCCTCTGTTGGAAGAGCTGGTGAGGATGAAGACGGGACGCTGGCAGCAGCGAGAGCAAGCCAACCGTCTACTCGAAACCGGACAACACGAGGAGGCGGTGCGGCTCTTTCGGCAGATGGTGTCCCAGGATCCCACCGATGCCCTCGCCCTCGTGGACCTGGGCACGGCTCTGGCGCAAATGGGCCGAGTGGAGGAGGCCGTCCAGCAGTTCGAGGCCGCTCTGCCCCATAGCGCCTCCAAGTCCCGGATTCATCTGAACCTTTCCATGGGACTGATCCAGATGGGTCGTGAGGAACAGGCCCTGGAGCACTGCCGCCAAGCGATCGAAACGGATCCCAACTTCACCGAAGCCCACTTCCAGTTGGCCAACCTGCTGATGCGCCGGGAGCTCGTCGACGAGGCGATCCCGCATTATGGAAGGGTCATCGAGCTGGATCCCGGCAATGCTTTCGCCCACTTCATGGGCGCGATGGCCCTGGTGAGGATCCAGAGATGGAGGGAGGCCCGGTCGCGGTTGGAAGCGGGCCTGACGGCTCTGCCCGAGGACACCGACCTGGCCCACGCCATGGCCCGCCTGCTGGCGGCCTGTCCCGACGCCGCCATCCGGAACGGGCAGCAGGCCCTGCGTCTCCTGCAGAAGGTGTTCGAGCGAGTGAAGACCCCCGATTTCGAGCAGGTGGAGACGCTGGCCATGGTCTACGCCGAGCTGGGCCTGTTCGATCGGGCCGTCCAAGTGCAGAGGATGATGATCTCCGAAGTGACCCGGGCCCAACGCTCCATGCTGGCAACGCTGCTACAGGAAAACCTCGCCCGGTATCAGCGTCAAGAAGCCTGCCGGCAGCCGTGGCGGGACAACGATCCCGTGTTTCAGCCGACACCCCTTCCCTTTTCTCTCCTTACTCTGCAGTGACTATGGAGCGGCGACTTTCTTGCCGCCGGACGGGAGCGGCGGCTTTCTTGCCGCCGGTTGGGAGCGGCGACTTTCTTGTCGCCGATTGGGACCGGCGGCTTTCTTGCCGCCGATTGGGACCGGCGGCTTTCTTGCCGCCGGTTCCGGGACGGCGATGAAGAGGGGGGACAAGCATGTCCCCGCTCCTGGACAGGTCAGTTCCCCACGACTCGAAACCGGTCCTCCAATTGCACCCGCTCGTCGCTGAAGGAATCCCGGGCCTCGACCTGGGCCAGATAGGTTCCAGGCGCCAGATCGCTCAAATCCAGCTTCTTGGTCAGGACGACCCTCTCTTCGGAAAGGAATCGGATCGACTCCCCGGCGCTGTCGGTGACGTCCCGGACCAGTTGACCCTTCCCGTTTCGGATCCGGTACGAGACCTCCAGCAAGGGGGCGTTGGTGGTCTGATCCACATTGAAATTGTAGACGTGCAGGTAGATCCCGAGAGGGATCTTCCGGGTAAACTTCCGGGCAATGCTGGGCCGGAGCTTGACGTCTCCGAAGACGAACATCTCGTCGCCTTCCGGCAATTCCTCCAGCTCCCGCATGTGGTCGGAAAGAACCAGGGTGCTGGCGCTCAGTTTCCGGGTCTCCTTCACCGAAGGGGGAGGAATCAGGGCGTGACTCAGGGCGCCCACGTTGTCGCTGTTGAGGTCCTTGACGATCAGGTCCAGCTTGTAGCGCGTGTTGTTGTCCAACAGCAGCACCTTCTGGTAAAGAGACCGGCTCTGCCGTCCCAACTCAATCCACTTGTCCGGGTAGGCCACGGTCATGTCCTGATCGAATTCCTGGATGAACTTCTTTCCCATGTTGGTGATCGCGCCGTAGAGACCGATCTGGGCGTAGTGGGAGGTGCCCTTCTGCTTGAAGGTCATGTCCCGGTTCTGCAGCTCCACGGTGACGGGAATCAGCACCTTGTCGTCGTTCAACCGGAAGTAGTCGCTCCGAACCTGGAACGGCAGATTCGTGTAGTTCACCGTGACTTTGACCAGATCCCGGAGGTCGTTGTACTTGATGGGCCGGGCCGCCTGGGTCTTGGCGAAAATCTCAAACCGGGTAAAGGGATGGTCCTGGCGCCGCATATTGGCCCGGAGGTAGGGATTGTGCATCTCGTCGGGATGCAAGCGCCTCCCCTTGTCGGTCAGCCCCAACCTTTCGCTGTCGGTCAGCCCCAGTCCGGGCAGGCCGGTCAGGGCGTCCTTCTCGTCGGGATGGAGGGCGAGGCGGTACTCCCCGGTGCGGGACTCGTCCACAAACTCCAGGGTGATGTCGCTCCCGAGCCCGTCGATCTTCCGATACCGCCACCTCTCGAAGGGGTGGACGGTGGTGGTCCCCCCGCCTTCGTAAGACTCGCGGACGTATTGGCCTCCCCCGCCGAAGTCCTCGATCTCGTCAGGAGGCCCGTGGATGATGTAGATTCGTCCGCGATCCGACTTCCAACCCGATTTGCCGCTGTGGAAGCGCTCGTTGGCGTACGCGATGCGGCGGTAGTGCTCCTCCTTGAATTCGTTGATGGGGGTCCTGAGGTCCGAGTCCCGCCGGTACCAGAACTGCTCGATGAACTGCTCCTTTTCGGCCTCGTTGGTCAGTCCCTCGAAGACGGCCCTCTCGTCTTCCGTGATGATGTAGATCACGTCCTCGTTGAGCCATTTCCGGAAGTGGTCCTCCGACTCTTCGGCCTGCACCCGGCGATCATCCTTGCGGTCGCTCTTCTCCTTGGCCGCCGAAGCGAAAGGCAGCAGGGAAACCAGGGCGAATACAGCCAGGGACGACAGGTAACGGGATTGGCGACCATGCATCGTTGCCGATTATTCTACGGGGCACGGAGTCGGGGTTCAACGCAGACGCGACAGCGGCGGTTCGGACCGGTGAATTGTCAACGAGGGACACCCGCAAGGCGGACTATGAAATATTTTACATACATTGCCTGGTTGCGGACGATTCCGTGCGTGCGCGATCCATATTCCGGATCAACGCGCTTTGATTGCTCTACGAAGATACAAAGGATTCAAATGCACCGGGGAGGGGACATTTCTGGCTTCGACGATCAGGGGACCGGCGGCTTTCCTGCCGCCGATCCCCCGGGATACGGATGTCCTGCAAGCTCTTAAACGAGGCCCGGGCTGATAGCCCGAGACGTGCTCACTTGCCGAGGCATCGACTTCGTCGATTCCCGTAATCTCTCAATCGGCCGCCAGTACCTTCCACTCCAAACCGGCTACAGGAAGGATTGATCACACGCAGCGATGGTGTCCTCATCGGTAGCCCTCAGATCCTCCCATTCGCTGCCCTCGAACCAATACTGGCGGCGCTGTTCGAGCCAGCCATTCGCCTCGTTGACGGTAATCCAGCCATTGAGGAAATTTAAGGTGTCGAGATCACCTTTCCGCACGCCCATCGCCAGCGCTTCCGAACCGAACGGCTCCTCGGTGGGCAGGTGCAGGGTGTCGGGGTTGGCTTCAACCCATGAAGTCCGTGTCGTCGCGAACGCCGCCGCAGCATCGACGTCACCGGCGACGACGGCATCGAGGACCTCGTTGTCGGTATCGTAGAGCTCGATCACGGCATTGGGAAAAACATTCTCGATCGCCGGGATTGACGAGGCTCCCCTCCGGGTCCCAATCGTGACCTCGGAGCTGTTGAAATCACCCAGTGTTTCCAAATCGGCGGTATTCGCCGTATTCGCCACCAGATAGACGCCAGTCAAGTTGTACGGCGAGGTGAAGTTGATCCTGAGGTTACGGCTTGGAAGGATCGTCATCCCACTGATGATGGCGTCAAAATCCTCGGCGATCAGGGACGAGATGATGTAGCTCCAGTTCGTCCGCGCGAATTCAACCTCTACCCCGATATCCGCGGCCAGTTTGTTCGCGACATCGATCTCAAAGCCGATCAAATCGCCGTCGGCATTGCAGAGCGACCAAGGCTCGAACAGGCCCAGACCGACCTTGATCGTCCCGCGATCCTGGATCTCATCAAGCGCGCTGTCGAAAGACCACCAGGGGAAGATCTGGGCCATCGCCTGAGGACTGGCAACGCCAATCAGGGCAACAACGACTAAGCCACATACTACTTGCTTGCTTCGCATCGGATACCTCCTTTGAAGGAATGCTTCGCTCGAACCTCCAGCCCGGATTTCTCACCCGGGATATTGTTGGAAACATAACACGTTGATCACAAGGAACGTGAACGTTAGTTCACAAACTGTACCAGAAGCAGCGGAACGGATCGAGGCCGAAAAGAGAACCCAAGCGTCCCAACTCGTCCGTGCCGTGGGAGGGCAGAATCGAGTTAGAGGAAATATTCATTCGATGAGATCATCCGCCGCCGATCCCATTTCGACGAATGTCAACCAGGCCGCACGTCATGGCCTTTTCTGCAGGAGGCCCTCGGCAGCGCGTTGCCGCTCCTGGCGACGCTTCTCCTCCAAATTCTGAAACCTGTCGAGCGCGTTTTTGGCCTCTTCCGTCATCCCCAATTTCCGAAGGAGTGGACAGCACGCCTCGGATGGCTCGGAACCTGAGGGTCGACTGGGTGGAGTACTCCTGAATCAATAATCGAGATTTGCACGGAAATCGGGTATCCTGCCGGCTGCCGCGAGAACACCCCACTTGTCCAATTTGTCCTTCGCCCGATCCGAGTTCCAGAACTTTGAGCAAAGCTCGAAATACTTCAGGACCACCTCTTGCTCACCGATCTCCAGGAGTGCCTTGGCGAGTGCCATATTCGGTCCGAATGAATTGAGTTGGGGCGAGCCCGGTGTCTTCCCGGCGGCAATCAGATGAGATTTCGCTTCTTCGATTTTGCCTTCCCGCAATGCGATGCGGCCCAGAACGAGGTTGCCGTGGTGGACGCGGTTCCCATAGTTCCATCCCTCTTCCCTATTTTGCAGCATGAGTTCCGCATACTTCCGGGCCTGGTCCAGCCGGTCCGCCGAAAACGCTGCTTTCGCAAGCTGTTCCAGAAGTGAATCCCGACCCGAATCGTCTGATAGCTCGTACGCCCTTTCATAGTTCTCCAGAGACTTCTGAGCGATTCCCAGGTCGCCTCCCCCCGGTTCCCGGACTCCAAAACTAAAAATTTGCCCGAGTTTACTCGGCCATTCCGGGTTGGAGGGATCGAGCGAATGAGCCCGCTGGAGCAATTTGATGGAGGTCCTGCGGTCCCCAAACATGAAGAAATCTGCCGCATGTCCCAATATCGTCGCGTTTTCGGGTTCACGGTCGATCTGACTCATCCAGGCATCCTTGGCCTCCGCATAACCGTCTCGATCAAGTACGTGGTTAATCTGTGAAGGAGGCATTCCCAGGATTTCCGACTCCGGTGAGTTTCGGATGAACCACAGCGCGTGTTCGCGTTTCGATTCCTTGGCCGACTGATTCCGAAACGAACGCACCCCACCGTAATAGGCGAGAAGCTGCGTCCGCACAGCTACATCATTCGGATCATTCGCCAGTTTCTCTTCGAGCGATGCGACCTGTTCAGGCGTGAGGTTCCGGCTGGCCACGATGGCATCGCGGACACTCTTCTTGCCGGATGACCCCTCGGGATTTTCCTTTGAGGATTCACCGGACGGGGCGCCGACACCCATATGACTGAGTACAATGGCCAGAATGGGAACCATAAACACTCGCCGGAATGCCAAACTCTTTTCCTTTCGCATCTTCTCTCCTTTCCATTCCTTGAGGCTTGCGGTCCGCTCGCCTGCTCGAGCGAAGTCCTGAAATCGCCATCGGTCACTGTCGTGTGCGATCGGTTCAAAGACCATCATCCTTTGTGGCCTTCAGAGGTGCTTCGATGTCGGCTTCTGGTGTCTGGGATGGGGTGGAAGACGAAAGAATTCCCATATTCGGAAACTGCTTTCAATTGTCTCGAAATTCCCAAGACCAAGCCGTTCCGGGAACCCGTCTCCGGTCAGCGGTGCGAGGCGAATTTCAATAATCAGGTTCCGAGACTGGCGATCTTGTAACTTGGAATTCCACGGTACCGCTACGGCACGCCACCTCGCTCCCGTTTCTGGGGGTTTCCGTTCATACTAACACCAATAAATGCATCTGACGTCCCGCCAGTCCCAACAGGAGGAAGAACATTGACCAAGATTCTTATCGCCCTCACGACCGCCCTGGTGCTGTTCGCCCCGAATCTTCTCGCTGAAGAAAAGGAGGCCAGGCAACAGGATAAGTTCCTGCTTCTGGCCACCAGCCGGACCGGCACCATGGAGAAGGAACTCAACGAAGCCGGAGCGCGGGGCTACCGCTTTGCCGGCACCCAGGGAGGAGCGACCGCTTTCGGCGGCAGAGAGGTCGTCGTCATCATGTCGCTGGACCCCCAGGGACGGCGCTACCGCTACAAACTGCTCGCGACCAGCCGGACCGGCACGATGCAAAAGGAAATGAACGAGGCGCCGCCGGAGTTCGAGTTCGCCGGCATGACCGTATTCGAATCCCGATTCGGCGGTAGAGAAGCCGCGGTCATCCTCCAAGCCGAGATCAAGGACGAGTGACCGACGAGTTTTGACACACCTCTCTCCGTCCCATATCTTCTGCGGACCGATGCTCAACGGAGGCTCCCATAAATGAAGGAAAACCAGGTTCGGCAGAAGGTCATCGCAGGAGAAACTGCAGTCGGATGTTTTCTGGGACTCGGTAGTCCCTCCGTCACCGAACTCCTGGCCTACTCCGGTTACGAATGGCTGCTGGTCGAAACCGAGCACAACGCCCTGGATTCGGCTCAGGTCGAGCGCATGCTGATGGCCATCGACGGCTCGGGCGCCATACCCATGGTACGGGTCCCGCCCTCGGACCTGTTCGCCATTCAGAAGGCTCTGGACATCGGCGCCATGGGGATCATCGTCCCCATGGTGAAGAGCGTGGAGGAGGCGGTGGCGGTGGTGGCGGCCACCCGTTATCCCCCGGAGGGGAATCGGGGTTTCGGTCCCTTGCGGGCGTCGCGGTACACCCTCGACTACGAGGACTACCTGGAAAGGGCCAACCAGAACATTCTGGCAGGCCTGCTGTTGGAGACCGCCGAGGCGGTGGAGGACCTGGAGCGGATCGCCTCCGTGCCGGGGATCGACTTGCTCTACATGGGCATGTGGGATCTGTCGCTGGCGCTGGGCGTGGACCCCAGGCGTCAGCCGAACCCGGAGACGGACGCCGTGATCGACAAGGCGCTGAAGGTAGGCCGGAATACGGGCGTGGCCATCGGCATCGGAGTCGGGAGTCCGGAAGACCTGGCGCACCGGCTGGAGCAGGGATTTACCTTCTTGGGCTATGGGAGCGACTACAGCCTTCTGCTCGGCGGAGCCAAGTCCGCCTTGGAAACCTTTCGGGCCGCCCAATCCGGGAGGCCGGAGAGCGGCTGAGATCGCGCCATGCGAATCAACTTCCTTCTTGCCGCCCCCAGCGGTCGTAGAGGAAGTCGGCCAGGGCGCTGAAGATGAGCAGTGCTCCCACGGCCACCTGCTGCACGAAGACCGAGATGCCCAGGATGTTCAGGGCATTGCGGACAATCTGAAAGAAGATCACGCCCAACAGCGTCCCCGGCATGGAGCCCCGTCCCCCGTACAGGCTCGTCCCTCCGATGACCACCGCCGCGATGACGTCCAGCTCGGCTCCGGTCCCCGCCAGAGTGAGGGCCGAATTCAAACGGGCCGCCAGCAGGATCCCCGCAAAGGAAGCCAGACCGCCGCTCAGGGCGTAGAGCAGGAATTGGTGGCGCTTGACGCGGACCCCCAGGCGGCGGGCCGTTTCGGGATCGTTGCCGATGGCGAAGGTGTAGCGCCCGAAGCGCGTCTTCACCAACACCAAGTGGCCGATCAGGTAGACCGCCGCGGTGATCAACACCAGCACGGGGACCGGACCGATGCGCCCCTTGCCCAGAAACAGGAAACTCTCCGGGAGGCCGACGATGGAGTTGCCGCTGGTCAGAAACATGACGGTGCCCCGGGCGACGTTGAGCATCCCCAGGGTCATGATGAAGGCTGGGATTCTGCCGTACGCCACGGCGACGCCGTTGACCGCACCGGCGGCGGTTCCCACCAGCACCCCGCCCAGAATCGCGGCGGGGACGGGGATCCCGGAGACCAGAAGCCCGGCCGCTCCCATGCTCCCCAGGGCCAGGATCGAGCCCACCGAGAGGTCGATCCCGGCGGCGATGATGACGAAGGTCATGCCGGCCGCGACGATGGCGTTGATGGAAAGCTGCTCCAGGATGTTGAGGAAATTTCGAGTCGTGAGAAAGACGGGAGAGATCATGGACACGACCGCCACCAGAATGAGGGTGGCCGCCAGCAGAGCCTTGAGCCGGGTGAGCTTCAGCCGGGCGGGAGGCAGACCCCGGCTCGCCAAACGGGAGACGAAACCTTGCAGAGAACGTTTCCAATCCACGGGCCAGTCAACTCTTGGACGGGCGCGGGCCCTTCAGCATCAAGCCGACGACCTCGTCCTGATTCGTGGAACCGGTCCTCAGGTCGGCCACCGTCGCCCCCTTCCTCATCACCACGATCCGGTCGGCGATGGAGAAGATGTCGTCCAACTCGTGTCCGATCACGATCAGGGAGACCCCTTCGTTGCGGAACCTCCGGATCAGGTCCAGCGTCGTTCGGGTCTCCGCGACCCCCAGGGCCGCCGTCGGTTCGTCCATGAGAATCAGCTTGGCGCGTGCCAGGAGTGCACGGGCCAAAGCTACCGCCTGGCGCTGTCCCCCCGAAAGGGTCCGCACGCGGGTCGCGGCGCCGAAGTCGTAACCGAGCTTGCGAATCAACTCTTCCGCTTTGGTCTTCATGGACCTCTCCGCCAGCCAGCGGAGGCCGGGGACGCCCCGGCGCCACTCCCGTCCCATGAAGATGTTGGCGGTCACGTCCAGTTCGCCCAGGAGCGCCAGGTCCTGGTACACGGTCTCGATCCCGTGATGACGGGCTTCGGCGGGGCTTCCCGGCCGCAGCGGCCGTCCCTCCATGAGGAACCGTCCCCCGTCGGGTCGATCGACGCCGGAGATGAGGTGGATCAGAGTCGATTTTCCGGCCCCGTTGCCACCCACCAGGCCCACGATCTCGGCCCGGCCGACCGTGAGATCGGCGCCGTCAACCGCCGTCAGCGCGCCGAATTTTTTCGTGACACCCACCGCCTCCAGCAGGGTTGCGAGGCCGGCGCCGCCAGCGGGTCCGGCCGCAGTTCCGGAGGCGCGTTCCGGCACGCTCACAAGAGTGGGTCCCCACTCTCGATCTGCCGGATGAATTCGTCCACGTTCTCCTTCGTCACCAGAACCACGCCGGTGTCGGTGAAGGGCGGAGATTCGATTCCGTGACGGAATTGGACGACACTGTTCACGCCGGAATAGCCCATCTTGGCGGGAAACTGGGCGACCATGGCGTCCAGCTCGCCACGCTTGACCGCCTCCAGATCCCCTAAACCCGCCTTGCCGATGGAACCGCGGCCCAACAGCATGAGGTCCCCACCCAGGTCCTTGCCGAAGGCCCCGGCCGCCTGGGCGGCGCAGAGGACCGCGGGACCTCCGAAGACGTAGAGGCCCGCCAGATCGGGATGCGCCGTCAGCAGATCGGTGGTGGCGTTGAAGGACTGGTCGCAGAAGGGGACACCCAGCGGAGTCCCCACCATTTCCAGATCGGGATATTTGCGCAGGCCTTCCACGAAGCCGCTCATGATTTCCCGGCAGGGCAGAATGCTGGGCGGACAGGCGATGACGCCGACCTTGCCTCGAGCCGAGAGGCGGTCGGCCAGGCGGTCGGCGGCCACGGTGCCGCAAAGGACATTGTCGGTGGCGGCGAAGGTGACGATGTCCCCCTCGGCGATCCCGGTGTCGATGACGGTGATGGGAATTCCGGCCTGGTTCACCTTCAAAACGGCAGGTGACAGGGCGTTGGAATCGCAGGGCGCCAGCACGATGCCGTCCACTTCCAACTGAATCATGTTTTCCACGATCTGGACCTGCTCCACGACATGCATCTCACTCTTGGCGGCGTGCAACAGCAGTTCGACCCCCAGCTCCTCCGCCGCCCGCTGGGCGCCGTCGATGGCGTCCAACCAGAAGGGATCGGTATAGGATTTGGAGATGAAGGCGATCCTCGGCCGTCCGTCGTGGGCGGGATCGGAACCCGGCGCCGCGCAGGCCCAAAGCAACAGCAGCGGGAGCAGGATCGCGATACACCGGGTCATGACCAGCCGGACACTAACACGATCCGGGAGCCCTTTGCAGGATTCCCGAGACGGCGATACGGCTTGCCTCACGGCATCGGATTCAATACCTTAAGTCGAGTACCGGACGGCTTGACCACGTGGTCCCGGCCGGCCGACCTGGAAGTCGAATCCATTGAATGGAACGCCCACTCGTTCCGCAGCGAGCGGCGCGGCAAGAGGAAAAGCATCATGCTCGGAAGACTGGACGGCAGGGTGGCGATCATCACCGGCGGCGGTAGTGGCTTGGGCGCGTCCACCGCCAGACTATTCGCGGCCGAAGGAGCCAAAGTGGTCATCGCCGACGTCAACGTCGATGCGGGAACCGGGGTGGCCCGATCTCTCCAGGATGACGGGAGCGAAGCCCTCTTCGTCAAGGCCGATGTCTCGTCGGCGGGCGACGCCCGGAACCTGATGGAGGAGACCATCGCCCGATTCGGCCGGATCGACATCCTCATCAACAACGCCGGCGTCCAAGTAGAAAAGGCGGTTCCCGAGACGACCGAAGAGGATTGGGACTTCGTCCTGGGCGTGAATCTGAAGGGGCCGTTCCTCTGCTCCAAATACGCCATCCGGCAGATGCGAAAGCAGAAATCGGGGAACATCGTCTGCATCTCTTCCCTCTCCGGTGTCGTGTCCAACGCGAAACAGGCTTCCTACAACGCCTCCAAGCACGGCCTCATCGGCCTGGCCAAGTGCATGGCCCATGACCACGCCCTGGAAGGCATCCGGGTGAACACGGTCTGTCCCGGCTCCATGAACACGCCCATGCTGGACGGGGTGCCGGAGGAACATCTGGCCCCATACCGCAAGAGCAACCTGCTGGAGCGGTTCGCGGACCCGCCCGAGGTGGCCAACTGCATTCTCTTTCTGGTGAGCGACGACGCCTCCTTCGTCACCGGATCGGTTATGGTGGCCGACGGGGGCTATACCACCAAGTGAAGCCGGATCGTCCGGCTGCCGAGGCCGGCGCCCGGGAGATACGTACCGAAAGGAGTCGAATCGGATGTACCTGAAAAAGATCGACCACATCGCCGTCATGGTGAGCGACATCGAGAAATCCCTGCACTTCTATCGCGATCTGCTGGGCCTGGAGGTGGTGACTCCGGAAGAGCACATCGAAGGTCCGGTGGCGGAGATGGTGAAAAAGCCGGGTTGCCACATGCGCGAGTACCGTATGCGGGCTCCGGAGGGCGTCCAGGGCTACGACCGGAACGATGAAGGGGTGGCGTTGACCTTCGACATCATCCAGTGGTTGAAACCGGAGAGCCCCCAGGCGAGATACGACATCCACCACGTGCCCAGCGCGCACATCTGCTTCGGTGTGGAGAACCTGCCCGCGATCTACGAACGATTGAAGGCGGAGGGCGTCGAGTTCGTTTCGCCTCCGGTTCGCTTCTCGGGCGAAGGGGACTGGCACGTGCTCTTCTTCTACGATCCGGACGGAAACCTACTGGAACTCAACGAGACGGGCACCGGCGGCCAGATCGTCCACGACTTCGAGTGGAGCGAATAACGTCTGGGCAACCCTTGTGGCTGCCTTTCCTTGAATCCGCCGGCGGTAATTTCCTGCTCTGCCGGGATCGGACAGGGGCGCCGGCCATGCAGTGCCGACACCGCGCCGTGGCAGGAACGGATCATTCGACCCTCAGGAGGCGGACACCCAGGTAGTGGTAGCGATTACCGGGGACGACGCCGGCGCGATACGCCGACCGGCTGCCGTACGCGTCGTGGCTCCAGCCGCCCCCCCGACGGACCCGAAGGGAGCCCGTCGCAGGACCCTTGGGATCTGTGACACTGCCTCCCGGGTACTCCCCGTATCGGTCCTCAACCCACTCCCACACATTCCCCAGCATGTCGTGCAGCCCGAAGCCATTTGCGGCCTTCTCCCCCACCGGATGGGTCCCGCACCGCGTTGACGGGTACTGCGTTTCCTTCCAGTCGGAACAATCGACCCCGCCCTCGTACCTCACCCCGCTGTTGCCCCCATACCACGCAATCCTGTCCAACATGGGCACGTTGTTTTTCCCCACTAAGTCCAAATCTCCTGCCGGCGTGTCCGTCCGGGTTCCTGCCCGCGCCGCGTACTCCCACTCGGCCTCCGTCGGCAGCCGGTACCTCGCTCCTTCCCCCATGCCGTTCAGCTTCCTGAGAAACTGCTGCACATCTCCCCACGAGACGCTCTCCACCGGGCAATCTCGACCGCAGTTCTTGAATTCCGAGGGATTCGAACCCATCACCGCCTCCCATTGACCCTGAGTCACCTCGTATTTCCCCAGATAAAACGCCCGGCTGATCTTCACCCGAGTCACCGGCCTCTCGTCAGCGTCCGCCAACCCGCTCTCCGACCCCATCCGGAACTCGCCGGCCGGTACCCGCACGAACTCCATTCCGAGGCGGTTGCTCCATTCGGACGGCGTCGATGCTTTTTCCTGAGCCGTCAGGCTCCCAGCGAGGAGGAGGACAGCCCACCCGGCCGCGGTCCCGCACCGACACCGTGAGATCAAGTTTCCGATCATGTTTCCTCCGCTCGGCTCCGGTTGGTATTCGTTGGCCTTTTGTTAAATCCCGAAAGCCCGGATGTCGTTTGCGCGATCCGGGATCACGGGTCCATGACCTCGAATCGGATGTCCAGGAGTCCGCTTGGATCCTGAGTGAGTTGTCGGATGATCCGCGCCAAGTTGAGCTCGGTGACCGACTCCAGACCTCTCGCATCTAACCGGACGTTGCAGTGGGGGCAATGATCGCTCGACGGAATGTGTTTCGGGAAGAGGATCTCTTCGTTGCAACTGAGGCAAACCAAACGGATGGCTTGGATGTCACCCAAGCCGAACAGCATTCGATTTTCCGACATCTCGGCAATCCTTACGGTTGATTCAGCGTCCGGTCGACTCATCCAACCTCGCCGGCCCAATTCAGCCGGCACTGCCAGAACAGCCAGCGTCATTCCTGCAGTTGGGTGTGGCTCTGGTCGGTCGGTGAAGCCGGTGCTGAACTAGTCTCTTCGCCGCCGGCATTCTGCAGGAGGAGTGACGCCATGAGGAGCCCGTAAGGACTGCTTCCAGTGTGGGCTCCCGAACGTCCCGACAGTCGATCTTGAAGATGAAGTCGACGACTGGAGACGATCAGACACTTTTCCTGCCACCACTATCGAGAGGACGTCCTATGCTGGACTGAAACCGGAATCTGCGTCGAGTAGAATAGGACTCAGGCTGGCTCTTCCTCCAGCATAGGACGAGTTGGTTTAGAGCCAGCCGGGTGTTGCAGCACCCGGCTGGCTCGTGCACAATGCCACCATACACCAGAAACACCCTTTCGGACAAGGTCTGCCCTGCACTTTTTCATAATGGAAATTATCCTTTTGTTGTAGTAATTTAGACTGTTTTTTGTTTTCCAAAACTCTGACAAACCAATGGCCGGGATGTCTTCGAACTGCGCTCGTCCCTGGCATCGTTACCTTACGATAATAGTCATAATGCACCTGTAATTTCGCAACTATAGGCAAGAGATCATCGGGTTACGGCGGAACGAGCCGACCCGGGTAAGGCAGTATTTTTACGGTTGTCCCGGCAGATTCGAAACCATCAAGACAACCAAAGACCAGGATCGACTGACGTTACGACGCGACTGTTGATGCGTCGCCTGTCCAAGGCGGGGGGCACACCCGGTCCCATTAGCGAAATTCGGGATAGGTATCCGTTTCCGGTATCGGACTAGTACCGCAAACCATTGGCGGCGGTTGGACCTCAGGCTCCGCCGGCAACACCGACCTGCACGATACGCGGCTGATCCACGCCGGCGACGCCGACGTATTGGAAGACCGCGGCGTCGAGTTCCCGGGGTCGAGGTTCTTGCACGACGACGGTGGTGCTGCCGTCCAGCAGCCGGGCAAAAGGCGCAGCTTGAGTATCGGCCTCCGGGTCCGTCGGGAACTTGAATTTCACCTCCGGATGGCTCGTGTACTCGATGTTTCCTTCTCCGTCCGTCACGTAGATCTCGGATACCGCCGTCTCGCGAGCGATTTCGGCGAGCACGCCGTTGATCCGTTCCGCGGTGTCTCCGGCTCTTAGCGCAGCGGCAATATAGTGGGCCGCAAGCCTGGCTTGGACGACCATGAGTCCGGCGGATCCGCCTGGGTTGGTTCGTTCAGTGAGCGTCATGGTGACTCCTCTCTTATCTCGGCATCTTCCTTTTTTCCCCGCTTCCTTCGCTGAGCGTGACGTAGCGGCCTGTTTCAATCCCGGTCCACTCCTCCACCAGACCGCTCGGCCAGTGGGCCCGAACTCGTGTCACGTCGGCGGAGTTCCCCAATCCCACGAGGATTCGGGGGTCGTTGGATGAGGCATAGCTGCCATCGGTCCGGACCCGGCGCCAGAGAATCGGGCCTCCTTCGCGGAACACTCCGACCCAGGCTCCCAAGGCTTCCCGATTGCTCTTTCGTCCTACTAGTCGGAGACCCAACCAGCCATTTTCCGTTCCGACCCGATTGATCAGCAACCGGGTGCGTCCGTTGTTGTTGAAGAGCAGCACGTCCGTGTCCCCGTCGTTGTCCACGTCGCCGAACGCTGCGCCGCGGCTGACTTCCGAGAGCCGGAACACCGATCCCGCCTCACTGGTCACCTCCTGGAACCGCCCGTCGCCCAGGTTCCGGAAGAGCTGGTTCGGTTGGTGCAGAGGATACGGGTCGCCCCGTCTCGCCAGGGCCTCGATGGTCCGAACCTCTCCGTTGGCGGCAAACAGGTCCAGCCACCCGTCGTTGTCGTAGTCGAAGAATCTCGTGCCGAAGGCCGTGAACGGGAGGCTGGAGACAGCCAGGTTGGCTTCCAGCGACGCGTCCTTGAAAAAACCCGTGCCGTCATTGGTGTAGAGGGTGTTCTTCTCACTCTTGAGATGGGTCATGAAGAGGTCTTCATCGCCATCGTTGTCGAAATCCGCCGCGTCGACTCCCATGCTGGACTCGGCCATCCCGTCCCGATTGAAGGCGGCGCCGGCCAGCAGAGACTCGTTCCCGAAGGTCCCGTCCTTCTGGTTGATCCAGAGGTCGTTGGGCCGCTGGTCGTTGGCCACGTAGATGTCCGGCCAGCCGTCGCCGTTCAGGTCGGCCGCCACCACACCCAACGCGCCGTGGTACTCCCGGGAGATCTGGCTCCTGGCCGACACGTCCTCGAAGCTTCCGTCCCGCCGGTTTCGATAGAGGCGATTGGGAACCGGCTCGTAACCCATGGGCCCGCAATAGTCGACGGCTCCGCTGGGAGCGTGGCACAACTTCTGGTTGGAAAACCTGAAATCGACGTAGTTGCCCAGGAAGAGGTCGAGCCAACCGTCCCGGTCGTAGTCCAGGAAGGCCGCACTGACGCCCCATCTCCCGTCGCCGGTGCCGGTCTTTGCGGTGACGTCCTCGAAGGTGCCGTCGCCCCGGTTCCGAAACATCCGATTCGGGCCGAAGTTCATGACGTAAAGATCGACCCAGCCGTCGTTGTCGATGTCCGCCGCGGCGACTCCCATTCCGTAGCCCAGCGACCGAATTCCGCTGGAAGCCGTCACGTCCGTAAACCGGAGCCGGCGAGTCCCGTCGGGAGCCACCGCCAGATCGTTCCGGTAGAGCCGGTCCATGGGAACCGATTCGGCCCGGGAAACGCCGGTGCCGCCGGACGGATCACCCTGTCCCAGCATGTGCCCCTGGACCACGTAGAGGTCCAGGTCGCCGTCGTTGTCGTAGTCGAACAGGGCCCCACCTCCACCCACCATCTCGCAGTAGAAAAACTTGCCCGACATCCCGTTAAAGTGGACGAAATCGAGGCCCGCCCGGTCTGTTTCGTCGGAGAAAATGCCGCTGGCGCCGTCTTGGGGCCGGGAATACCCGGTGAGAACGCCGGCGTGGATCAGCAGGATCAGAAAAACGAGCTGCAGAGTGGACCTCCGCAAATTTGGCCTCAGGACTCCGCCTCGCCGGCGGATTCGACAAATCCCTTGAGAGTCTGCAGAAACTGGGCCGCCACCGCACCATCTACGGCCCGGTGGTCGGCGTTCAGGGTCACCTGCATCCTGGAACGGACGGCGACCTCCCCTTCCACCGCCACCGGCACGGCGCGGACGGTCCCCACCGATAGGATCCCGACTTCGGGCGGATTCAGGATGGAGGTGAACTGCTCGATACCATACATGCCCAGGTTGGAGACCGAGAAGGTGCTTCCCTTCATCTCTTCGGGCTGGAGCGTTCGCATTCGGGATCGATCGGCCAAGTCCGCCAGTTCAGTCTGGACCTGTTCGATTCCCTTCTGGTCCACGCTCCGCAACACTGGAACTACGAGGCCGTCTTCCAGAGAGACGGCCACACCCAAATGGACTGACCGGAACTCGCGAATCTCCTCCTCCACGAGATGGGCATTGAGCCGAGGGTGCTTCAGGAGCGCATTGGCCACGGCTTTCAGCAGGCGGGGAGTCAGGCGGCGCTGTGGAGTCGTCCGATCCTCCAGATCGGTCACGTCCAAGGAGAGGGCGAGAGAGATGTGGGGGGCGTTCCGGTAGCTTTCGCTCGTGCGGCGGGCGATGGAGCGGCGCGTTCCCTTGACGGGAACGACGCGATACTCCGATTCCGCAGCGGCGTCTATCTTGGAAGCTGCCTGGTGCGCCTCCAAATCCCTGGGCAGAATGGCGCCTTTGGGACCGGATCCGGTGACGGTGGCCAAATCGATGCCCAACTTCCGGGCCATCTTTCTCGCCCGGGGGGATGCCCGCACCCTTCCACGCCGGGAGCGAGTGCGGGTTCCCGTCTTTGTTTCGCGCGCACGGCGGGCGGTTCCCGGTCGCGTGGAGGGTTGCTGCGGCTTGGGCGCCCCGACCGCCGGCGAGGGGGCCTTTTCACCTTCGCTCAGGAGCCACGCGATCCCCTGCCCCACTGGGATCTCGTCGCCCTCCCGGGCCGTGACGTTGGACAGGATCCCGGAAACAGAGGCCTCGATCTCCATGACCGCCTTGTCGGTCTCGATCTCCATCAAGGGCTCGCCCCGGGCCACGAACTCCCCCTCCGACTTGAGCCATCGCACCAGGACACCCTGCTCCTGGGACATCTCCAGCGCAGGCATGATGACTTCAGTGGCCACGTTGCTTCTCCGACGGGGATGGAACGGCGCAGGCTCCTAGTCTTCGAGCATCTGGCGGGCAATCTCGACGATCTGTTCCTTGCGGGGAATGGTCAGGTCCTCCAGCGTCGGCGAAAACGGAACCGGGACATCCATGGCGCCCAACCGCCGAACCGGGGCCTCCAGGTCGTAGAACAGATTCTCGCCGACCAGAGCCGCGATCTCGGCTCCCGCCCCGTAGCGCTGGTAGCCCTCGTCGATGACCAGGCAGCGGGCCGTCTTCCGGACCGAGTCCAGCAACGTCTCTTCGTCCAGCGGCGCCAGAGTGCGCGGGTCGATGACCTCCGACTCGATTCCCTCCTCCGCCAGCTCCGAAGCGGCATCCAGGGCCTGGCGGACCATGCTGGAAGTGGCGATCAGGGTCAGATCCTCCCCCTCCCGCTTCACGTCGGCGCGGCCGAAGGGGATGGTGTACTCGTGAGAAGGATCGGGGACCGGACCCTTCTGATAGATGTCCACCTTGTCCTGCAGAAAGATCACTGGATTTTCGTCCCGTATGGCGGTCTTCATCAGGCCCTTGGCGTCGTACGGACTCGAGGGCAGCACCACCTTCAACCCCGGTATGTGGGCGAACCAGGCCTGCAGGCTCTGAGAGTGCTGAGCGGCCAAACGGCGTCCGGCGCCCATGGAGGTCAGGAACACCATGGGGACGCTGGTCATCCCGCCGGACATGTAATAGGTCTTGGCCGCCTGGTTGACGATCTGATCGGAGGCGAGCGGCAGAAAGTCGCCGAACATGATCTCGACGATGGGCCGCAGGCCGGTCATGGCCGCCCCCACTCCCAGCCCGGCGATCCCGGCTTCGGAGATGGGGGTGTCCAGGACCCGTTCCGCCCCGAACCGGTCCAGGAGTCCTTCGGTCACCTTCCAGACCCCGCCGGCCGCCGCCACGTCTTCACCGAACAGGATCACCCGGTGGTCACGATCCATCTCCTCCCGGATCGCCTCGTTGACGGCCTGGCTGAAGGTGAGTTGGCGAGTTTCAGTCTGCAAAGACATGTCGGTCCACCTCTTCCGGGTCCGGGAACGGCGCCTCTTGAGCCAATCGGGCAGCTTCCTCCACTTCGGCGTTGACCGCCTCGGCCAAGGCGTCCAACTCCGTCTCGCTGGTCTGCCCGGCCTCAAGCAGCTGCTTCCGCAAGCGCTCGATGGGGTCGCGCCGGGTCCGCCATTCGTCCTCTTCGTCGCGCGTACGGTAGGGCCGGGTGCGGTCCGACATGCCGTGACCCAGATAACGGTAGGTGTCGAAGACGAAGAAGCTGGGGCCCTCACCGTTCCTGGCGTGCTGTACCGCGTCGTACGTGGCGTCGTAGACGGCCAGGACATCCATGCCGTCCACCTCGGCGGAGGGGATGCCGAAGGCTTCGCCGCGGAGCGTGAGACGGCCGGCCGTGACCTGCTCCGTGGGCGTGTACTCCCCGTAGTGGTTGTTCTCGCAAGCGAAGATGGCGGGCAGATTCCAGATGGCGGCCAGGTTCATCGATTCCAGCAGGATACCTTCGTTGAGAGCTCCATCGCCGAAAAACGACACGCCGACACCCCGGTTGCGGAGCACCTTGGCCGAGAGGGCGGCTCCGGTCGCCAGCGGAATGCCGCCGCCGATGATGGCGTTGGCTCCCAGGTGGCCCGTCTCCCGGTCGGCGATGTGCATGGACCCGCCCTTGCCGCGGCAGTATCCGTTCGCCTTGCCCAGCAATTCGCCGAACATGGGGACCAGGCCGGCTCCCTTGGCGTAACAGTGGCCGTGCCCGCGATGCGTGCTGGTGATGTAGTCGTTGTGATCGAGGTGAGCGCAGACGCCGACGGCCACCGCCTCCTGTCCGATGGAGAGATGAGTGATGCCCGGCATCTCGGCCCGTTCGTAGAATTCCCCCACGCGAAACTCGAACGCCCGAATCGTGAGCATCTGGCGCAGGAACTTCAGGCGGGTGGCGGGGTCAAGCCGTTGGGAAGGGGTGGATTCAGTTGTCAACGCCATGAGCGCCTCTGGTTTCGGATGGGACTCACTGCGACCCGGCACCGGTCCGGCGACCGCCCGCTGGAAACCCGGTGAGACTAACAAGAAGCCAGGGTAAAGTCGATTCTGCCGCCGCACGGCATTTGCCCGGATCCGTCAAGCTATGAACTGAAGCTTCACTCCGCAGGCGGAGGCGATCTTGGTCACTGTGCCCAGCCGAGGATCTCTCTTGCCCGACAAGCTGCGGGAGAGGCCCACACGGTCGATAGCGGCTCGACGTGCGATCTCGGAGACGCCCCCCTGTGCCGTCGCAACGTTACGGAAGGCTTTCATCAACAATCGAGGATCGCCGTCGAATTCCTCGATCGCAGCATTCAGATACGCGGCGATGTCCTCCGGGGTCTGGAGGTAGCGGTCAATTCTGTATTCTTTCACGGGCATGTCGTCTCTCCTCTCGGTACGCGCTCCAACACGCCTGGGCCTTTTCGATGTCGCGGCGTTGCCGCCTCTTAGTCCCACCGGCCAACAGGATCACCAGATTCCTACCGTCCAGGCCATAGTACACCCGGTATCCAGGGCCGAAGCCGATTCGAAGCTCGGAAACACCCTTCCCCACCCCCTTGTGGTCACCGAAGTTTCCAAACGAGCCTCCGTTGGTGTTGCCGGTGAGCATTTCCGAGGCGGTGGCCGAAGATCGGAAGGACCGGTTGTAGTGCGGCGGCAAGAAAGCCGCCGCCCCCAGACAAGAACCCACCATCAGCAACTCCCGATCGGAATTGGTAGACTTACGCAGATATAGACGGGCCGATTTCCAGTCTCGGAATCATATCCATGTTCAGTCGGCCGTGCTTGTTACTGGCCATCGTTTCCATTTGCTTGCTTCCGTATCTGGAGGGTGGTTCCAGCCCTTCCGGAGCGGACGGGTCTTTGGCGGCGGACGCTCTCCGGATTCTGGAGCGGGACTGCCTCGCCTGCCACGGCGTGGCGCGCCAGGGGGGACTTGATCTGGGCAGCCGGCAAGCTCTGCTGCAGGGCGGCCAGCGTGGTCCGGCGGCGATTCCCGGAGACGCCGGCTCGAGCCTGCTATTTCTGGCCGCATCCCACGACGGAGAACTGAAAATGCCCCCGGGCGGTTCTCCGCTGGCGGCGGCGGATCTGGAGGTCTTGCGCCGCTGGATCGACTCCGGCCTCGGATGGACCGGCGTCCGGGACGACGGCGCCTCCCCGCCCTCCTGGTGGTCGTTCCGGAAGCCCCGGCGGCCACCCGTTCCAGAGACGGAAGCGGACATCTGGGTCCGGAACCCCATCGACGCCTTCGTGCTGGCCCGGCTGCGGGAGAAGGGCTTGAAACCGGCGCCCGAGGCCGACCAGCGGACTCTGATCCGAAGGGCGTACTTCGATCTCATCGGACTTCCGCCGACACCGGAGCAGATGGACCGGCACCTGGAAGACGACTCGCCCGAGGCCTACGGC
Organism: Acidobacteriota bacterium; assembly: GCA_965231825.1. GTDB lineage: Bacteria > Acidobacteriota > UBA6911 > RPQK01 > JAJDTT01 > JAJDTT01. The sequence goes on from OZ246889.1 coordinate 4,441,931, forward strand.
AGGATGGTGGGCGAGTTGCTGGAATCGCCCCGCTACGGCGAGCGCTGGGCCCGGCACTGGCTCGACGTCGTCCGCTATGCCGACAGCAGCGGATACGAGTCGGACCACTACTACCCCAACGCCTGGCGCTATCGGGACTACGTCATCAAGTCGTTCAACGAGGACAAACCCTACGACCGCTTCCTGCAGGAGCAGATCGCCGGAGACGAGCTCTGGCCCAATCGATTCGAGCTTCAGGGGAGCCGGACCATTCCCCTGAAGAAGAACGAATACCTGGAAGCACGGGTCGGAACCGGACTCTACACGTTCGGGCCCGAGGTGCTGGAATCGATGCAGGACGCCCGGCAGTTGCGCGCCGAGGAGCTGACCGACTGGGCGGACACCACCGGCGCCGCCTTCCTGGGCCTCACCCTGGGCTGCGCCCGGTGTCACGATCACAAAGCAGACCCCATCAGCCAGAGGGACTACTACGCCTTCCAAGCGCTGTTTGCCAACAGCCGCAAGGTCGACATCCCCGTCATGAGTCCCATTCAGGCAGTCTCGCGGAACATCGACTACCCCGCCGTCATCGCCGTGGACGAAAGCCGTTCCGCTTACCGCCGATTCGAGAAACGGGTCAAGAAGAGGATCGAACAGGAGACGAAAGCGCAATTTCCACCAGAGGTGGTGGAAGCCTACGAGACGGACAAGGATCGTCGGACCCCGGAGCAGGAAGAATTGGCCAAGCCCCTGATGGAAGCGGTTCGTGCCGTCAAATTCGAGCAGGCTCTGACCGAGCCGGAGAAGGACGAACACGAAAAATTGCTTATCGGGCTGGCCCGGGCCGTACTCAAGGTCTCCGAGATCGAGGGCTCCAATCTGGTCCGGTTCGAAGGACTGCTTGAGTTGCCGACCGCTTCAGTGCTGGGTCATTTTGATCCGGGGGCTTCCGCACCCGTTCACGTCTTGAGTCGAGGCGAGTTCAGACGCAAGGAGGAACGGGTCGGACCCGGCTTGCCGGCGGTGCTGAGAGGGGAGACCGATCCCAATGGCGTCTTCTCGGGATCGATGGAGAACCGCCCCCGCAAGCAGTTGGCGCTCTGGCTGAGCCGTCCCGACCACCCTCTCACCGCCCGGGTGATGGTGAACCGGCTCTGGCAATGGCATTTCGGACGAGGACTGGTGAGAACTCCCAACGACTACGGCCGCCAGGGAGAAGCGCCCAGTCATCCGCAACTCCTGGATTGGCTGGCCGTGGAGTTCACGGCCCGGAACTGGAGCCTCAAGGCGATGCACTGGCTGATCCTGACCTCCAGCACGTACCGCATGTCCAGCTTGCACAGCGACCCGGCCGCTCTCTCGCTGGATCCCGATAACCGTCTCCTCTGGAGGATGAACCGGCGGCGGTTGGAAGCGGAAGTCCTCTGGGACGCCACCCTTGCGGTGGCCGGCACCCTGAACCTCGGGGTGTATGGCCGTCCTGCGGCGCCGCCACTGGGAGACGAAGAGTTGCAGAGCCTGGGAGGGCCCAAGGGTTGGTTGACCGTCGCGGACCCCCACTCCCAATTCCGCCGGGGCGTCTATATCCTCAGCCGCCGCAATCTCCGGTTTCCCATGTTCGACGTCTTCGACAGCCCCCAGAACGCCGTCAGTTGCCCCCGCCGTGACGTCACCACGGTGGCGCCGCAGGCCCTCTGGTTCCTCAACAACCGGATGGCGTTCCGGCAGGCAGTGGCCTTTGCGTCCCGGCTGGTGGAGAGCGAGGGGGACGACCCGGGAGCCTGGGTGGAGAAGGCGTGGCGGTTGGCCCTGAGCCGGGCGCCGTCCGCCACGGAGAAGAACGAGGCGCTGGAACTGATATCGGCCCGGGCCCGTGAGGCGAAGGAAGAGCAGTGGTCCGAGCTACCGGCCGAGCTCGAGAAAATCCCGCGGCGCCGGGCGGCGGCCTTGACCCAGTTCTGCCTGGGCCTGTTTAATCTCAACGAGTTCAGCCATGTTGACTGAGAAGCGGTAACGTCCATGAATCCCTTCCGTTGCCATCGCCATGAACCGGCCGGCTCACGACGCGAATTCCTGAGCAAGTGGGGAATGGGCTTCGGCTCCCTGCCGTTGATCCATCTGCTGGAGCGGGAATCTTTCTTCCGGTCGGCTTCCGCCAAGGGAACCCGGGAACCGGTCCTTCACCCGCTCGCACCCAAGCCGCCTCACCAAAGCGCCACCGGCCGCAACGTGGTCTTCATCTATCTCCAGGGAGGCGCCAGCCACGTGGACACCCTGGACCCCAAGCCGGTCCTGACCCGCTTCGATGGTCAGAACCTTCCCGGGAGCTTCGCCTCAGACGATCTCAATTTCGCCAATATCGCCGCCGGTGATGCCAAGCTGATGGGTTCGGACATCTCATTTCGCAGGTACGGGGAGTCGGGACTGGAGATTTCGGATCTCATGCGGAACGTGGCCACCCACGCCGACGATTTGGCCGTGGTGCGCTCCTGTTACCACGACTCCTTCGTCCACGGCCCGGCGAGCAACTATCTCTGCACCGGCTCCATCCTGACCGGGCATCCCAGCGTCGGATCCTGGATCCTCTATGGCCTGGGGAGCGAGAACGACAACCTTCCCGCCTACATGGTGATGACCGACGGCAACTTGTGGGGTCGGACCAACCGGAACCACTTCGGGTCCGGGTTTCTGCCCGCCATCTATCAGGGCACCCTGCTCCGCTCTGAAGGCGCACCCCTCAAGGACCTGACTCCGCCCCAGGAGATGACCGCGGCGGATCAGCGGAACCTCCTGGACTGGATCCGGAAGTCGAACCGCCGGCACTACCAGGGCCGCGCCGACGACACGAGCCTGGCGGCTCGCATCTCCAACTACGAACTTGCGTTCCGGATGCAGACTGCCGCGCCGGAATTGGTCGACCTTTCTCAGGAGCCGGAACACATCCGGCGCCTATACGGACTGGACCAGGAAAAGAGCCGGAAATTCGGACAGATGTGTCTGTTGACCCGGCGCATGTTGGAGCGGGGCGTTCGCTTCGTGCACCTGATCAGCACCGACTGGGACGGCCACGAGCAGTGCTCCCGCAACCACTGGGAGAACTCCAGGAAGGTGGACCAGCCCATCGCCGGCCTCCTGCAGGATCTCAAGCAGCGCGGGCTGCTGGAGAGCACCCTGGTGTTCTGTTCCGGGGAGTTCGGACGAACCCCCTTCGTGCAGGGGAAACTCGGCCGGGATCACCACCCGTACGGCTTCTCGTGCTGGATGGCGGGAGCCGGGATCCAGGGAGGAAAGGCCATCGGCGCCACCGACGACCTGGGAATGAAGGTGACCGAGGACAAGGTCCATGTCCACGATCTGCACGCCACCATCCTCTCTCTGCTGGGCCTGGACCACGAAGGACTCACCTACTTCTTCCAGGGACGAGACCGGCGGCTCACCGACGTGGGTGGATACAACGACCTCTCACACCGGCTCCTGCAGGCAAGCTAATCTTCTGGTTAGAACGTTTCGGGATATCTGCACTGTGGAGGATCAGTTCACGGCCATCATCGAGCAGGACGGAAAGTGGCACATCGCCTGCTGCCCTGAGATTCCAGGGGCCAACGGTCAGGGTAGGACCAAGGAAGAGGCTTGCGGACAATCTTGCGGAGGCCGTCGCGTTAATCCTTGAGGACCGCTGTGAGGAATAAAAACGCCGGAACCCTTCTAACGGCGGTCTTAATGCTGGGATTTGGAGTGGCGACGGCGAATGCCGAGACCTACGTGACCGAGATTCGGCTGGATCGAAATCTATTCACGGAGGACGGCCGGCGCTTGGACCGGGGTGGCTTCGATTTGGAAGTCCGCCGCACGGAGGACGGCTGTTTCCTGGTCTTTCTGAAGGGCGAGGAGGTTGCGGCAACGGTCGCGGGCCAAGAGGGCTCTGAAACGGAGACGGATCGGGCCATTCCCTTGGTCGGGACCCTTTATCTGCGGTCGACGGCCGTTCCCATAGGGACGGCTGAAGAAAGGCAGCTGAGCAAGACGGGCCGCCCCCAATACCAGGACCAGGTGCAGAACTGGGAGCATACGCTCCGGGCCTTTCGCGGCTCGGAGGATTCGGAGGTCCACTTCCTCTTCCAGCGCCGAAGGAATTGGGGTGATTGGGAGCAGGTCCGCTTCAAGCTGTTCCTGGAGAATCCGCCCAGTAACCGTTGACGGTCCCGGCTACCCTTCCCGAGGCAACAGGGTCAAGAAAGCGGACTGGCTCGGGTCTTTCGCCAGGAAGCGCCGCACCCACCACTGGCCGGACGCCGACGCCACGGCTTCACCGAACAGTCTCGCGTCGTTGTCCATGCCTCGGGCGAACCCGTGTTCGTAGCCGAACCGCAGGGATGTCAACGCCAGGCGGGCCGCAAACTCGCGGGCGGCCCGCAGGTCTTCCGCTGCTTCGCCGGCGGGCGTAGGCGATTGCAGGATTCGCTTCACGGCATCGCTTCCGTAAAGCGCGTCCAACTCCCGGCTCTGACCGGCTGCGCGCCCGTCCCAATCGGCCGCCTGGAATCGGCGCACACCGGACCGGAGCTCGTCCGCTACCCGGAACGCCCTGGTCAGGGCGGTGGCGGCGGGATGGAACTCGTGAGCCAGCCCGATCCGCACTGCCGTTCGTCCGTCCGCCGACTCTCCGTTGACCGCCATCTCGGCGGCTCGCCGCGGACCGACGAGCCTCGGCAGCCGCTGCATGCCCCCGTATCCGGGAATGATGCCGAGTTTCACTTCCGGCTGTCCGATGACGGCGTTTTCGGTGACGATCCGGTAGTGGGTACTCATGGCCAGCTCGTTGCCGCCTCCCAGCGCGAAGCCGTCCACGATCGACACGACGGGTAGAGGCAGGGTTTCCAGCCGCCGGAAGAGCGCCATGTTCTCCGCCGCCAGACGCCGGACAGAATCCGCGTCCCCGCCCACGAAGCCCTGGACGTCGGCTCCCGCCACGAACGCCCGTCCCGAGCCGCGCAGGATCAGAGCGCTTGTCTTCTCTCCGTGGAGGGTTCCGTACGCTCCAAGCTCGTCCGTCAGTTCGGCGAGCTGGGCCAGCAGTTCCTGGTTGAGGGCGTTTAAGGCGTCCGGCCGCCGGAGGGTGAGGATTCCCACCTCGTCAATCAGGCTCAAGTCGATGAACCGGCCGTCTTCCGGGTCGGCGTTGCGGAACGTCTTGCCCAGGTACTCCGCCTCGTAGTCTGAGATCTTCCGGCCAGGAGCGTCCGCCTGAACCAGCGCCACCCCCTTGGGTTTCGCCATGGTGCCGTCCAGCATCTTCTGCTGGACCTCCGGCAAACCCGCCAGATCGACTACCTCCAGGTCCTCCTGGTCCATGACGATCCGGTTCCGGGCCAGGAGGCGGACGGTCTCCCGGGCTTGGGCCGCTCGATACATGTGGGATCCGGAGACGGTCAGATCGGCCGACCCCTGGGCGACGATGATGCCGCACGACATCTCGTCCTTCTCGTCATGGTCCCTCAACAGGAAGGTGCTGACATGGAGCGTACTCTGATCGGGACGCTCCACGATGAAGTCCGGGCTGATCCGAAGGCCGAAGACTTCCCAGATGGCCCTCCCGAGAGCCCGGGCGTCCAGCATGAAGTCCGACATGTAGGCGGGATTCGGGGTCCCCTCGTCAGTCAGCGGGTCCGGCATGTCGATTGGTAGCCGGAACCGGTCGCGATCGATGATCTGCGACTCGGTGAGGCCCATCCGGTGCAGGGCGGCCAGTCCCTCCGATTCCCGGGAACGGGACGCGACCACCACCAGGTCGGCCCGCCGCCGCAACGCCGCCTCGACGAACTCCCGCGCGTACCGGTCGGCGCCCCAGACCAACCCTCTCCGCCCCGGCAGCAGGCCGATCTCCGAAAAGATCTCCGCCGGGGTCCCGCTCCGAAAGAGGACCTGCTTCTGGCGCATCCAGACCCAGCGGGCGTCCAGAACGAAGCGGCAGCCGTCGTAGAAGAAGGTCTCCTTGTATTCCCCCTTCAGGCCCCGGCCGGTGGCGCCGAAGAACGCGAGCCGCCCCTTCGGGCCGAGAACCGAGACGAGCAAAGGAAAGTTGGCGCCCCCGGTATGCTCGAAGACCGTGTCCACCGGCCGACCTTCGTTGGCGGCCAGCACGATTCGGCGGAAGGGTTCGGTCCGGGCGGACCACCGGTCATATTCTTCCGCGACGTCGACCACGCCGAAGACCTCGGCCGGGATCTGCCGCCGGTCGACGAAGGCGTCGGCGATTCCCCGTTCGATGAGGGATCGGCCCAACGACGGATTGGACCCCATAAGGACCACACGGGCTCCAAGGGCCTTTCCCAGTTGCGCCGCGGCGAAGCTGGTTCCCTTCCCGCCTCCCAGGACCAGCATGGAATCTCCCGGACCGACGGCCAGACGCTCCACCACGGTGCGGTAGGCCGTTCCGTACGTGAGCAGCATGGCCGAAAGCTGCTCGGGGCTGTGACCGCCCAAGGATGGAGGCACCGGGATGGCCCGCTCCTCGTCCACCATGGCGAACTGAGCATTGAACCCGTCGTGGGTCTCGTAGCCCCGGATGTTGTGCCCGGTCCAGGAATCCAGGATGACGGCCTGGCCCGCCTTCACCGTCCGGACCGCGGGACCGGCATCCACCACGATGCCCAGGGCGTCGCTTCCCGGAATGTGCAGGGTGGCGCTGTCGCCCCGGGCAAAGACGGGAACCGGCAGCCCCAGAGCCGCGAAATTGGTATTGAAGTTGGGTCCGCTGGCCAACACCGCCACCAGGACTCCCCTGGCGTCCGCAGCGCGGAGGCGTGGAACCTCGACCTGTTCCAGGCGGACCACGTCCCGCGGCGGACCGTATCGGTCCCGGTACAGGGTCAGGGCATGCATCCGTTTCGGGATGGACCGGGCCAGAGTCGGACAGGAACCCAGCGGCCAGGGCGTATTGGCGCGATCGGAGGCGGTCACAACGCGGGCGGTCAGATCAATTCCGGGATGGGCTGCCCCATGGTGTCGTCGAAACCGTTGGCGATGTAGACGGGGCGTCCCACGGGAGCCATGTAGGTCTTGGTCCAATCGATGCCCAGCGCCTTGTAGATGGTGGCGTAGAGGTCGCCGATGGAGATGGGGCGTTCCGCGACGTAGGCGGCCCGGTCGTCGCTGACGCCGATGACCTGCCCCCCTTGGATCCCGCCGCCACCCAGCGCCAGCGACCAGCAATGCGGCCAGTGATCCCGCCCCAGGCCCGGATTGATGTGGGGGGTCCGTCCGAACTCACCCATGACCAGCACCACCGTCGATTCCCACAGACCCCTTTGGTCCAGGTCTTCCAACAGCGCGGTGAGCGCCTGGTCCAGGGGAGGCGTCAGGTCTTCCTTGAGCCGCTTGTCGTTGCTCCCATGCGTGTCCCACTGCCCGTGCTTGTAGCCGGCCGCCGTGACGAAGCGGCACCCGGCCTCCACCAGCCGCCGGGCCATCAGAACGCTCTGGCCGAAGCGGTGACGTCCGTACGCGTCCCTGGTCTTCTCCGATTCGCTGGAGAGGTCGAACGCCTTCTGAACGTGAGGCGACAGGATCATTCCCAGGGCCTGGTCCCGGTAGGTGTCCATCTTGCCGAACTCGGCCACCTCCTGGGTGGACCGGTAGTGCCGGTCCACGATGCTGAGCAGGGTTTTCCGATCTTCGATGGCCGCGGCGGAAACCGTTTTGGGCAACCGGAGGTCGGGCACGACATATTCCTCGCCACTGGGGTCCGGCAGGACCATGGCGTCGTACTCGGCGCCGATGTACGAGCCCTTGAAGGCCTCCTCGTAGTTGTAGAAGTCGTTCTCCCAGGGCATGGGGACCGTGGTGAACGGCGGCATGCCGTTTCGGGGACCCATTTCCTTGGCCACGATCGAGCCGAAGCCGGGGAACTTCATGGTGGGGCTGGGCCGATGGCCGGTCAGGGACTCGATGGTTCCCTGGGGATGGTTGGTCTCCTGCGTCCGCATGGAGCGGATCAGCGAGAGCTTGTCCATGTGCCCGGCCGTCCGGGGCAGGAGTTCGGAGATGCGGATGCCGTCGACGTTGGTGGCGATGGAGCCGAAGTTGGTGTTCCCCTTGGGATCCCAGGTGTCCATCTGGCTGGCACCGCCCTCCAGGAAGAGGAGAATGCAGGCTTGCGCCTGGCCGGCCGCCGGTTTGGCGCCGGCCGCTGCCTGGAGACGCTCCAGCCTGAGGAGATCGGCGGCGTTCATGCCGAGAAAGCTCAGGGCGCCTGCACGGAGGAAGTCGCGGCGTCCGAGTTTGGTCCGCCTGCATTGGAAACACCGGTATTCCTTCACGTTACTTTCTCCATTACTCTTTGGGGAGCCACCGTTTCAATCGCCCGTTCCCTATTCGGCCCAATGTTCTACCGGAGTTCGGCGGCTAGGAAACCGCCGCTCCCGTTCGGCGGCTAGGAAACCGCCGCTCCCGTTCGGCGATTGGAAATCGCCGCTCCTGTTCGGCGATTGGAAATTGCCGCTCCTTAGTGATTGTAGGCGAACTCCCGCGAGCTGATGAGGGCCCACATCAGGTTCGCCAGTTGCTCCTTCCTCGGGGAGGATCCCTCTTGGACGAACGCTTCCAGGTCGGACCGTTCCCGTTCGGTCGGGTAGCGCGACAGCGCCGACAAGTAGAAGCCTTCGATGATTTGGGAATCGGTTTGGCCGTCCTGCAGGGCCCGGTCCAGGCGTCCTCCCGATTGAGTGATCTTGGTCGTGTAGGTCGAGCCCGCCCACATGTGCAGGGCCTGGGCCAAGGTCAGGGACGGCTGTTCCGGAAGCGACTTGCGCATGGACCGTCCGTAGACGTTGAGGAAATGGCACGGAAACAGCTCGGGAATCAGGTCGATGGCGCGGGCCCCCGGACGAGCCGCGCCGGTGCGCAAGGTCTTGGGGTGCACCGGGAACTCCTCCGGGACCCCGGTGGCGTGGGAGATGGCGTCCAGCAGGACGGTGGCCTGCAACGGCCGGGCCAAAGCCCGCGCATAGTTGATTTCATCCTCCTTGTTGGTCCGGTTGGGGATTCCCGAAGCCTGGTAGGTCCTCGACCGGGCGATTCGCCTCATCAGATGCTTCAGATCGTATCCGTGCGCCACGAAGTCTTCCGCCAGCGCCGACAGCAGTTCGGGATGCGTCGGCGGGTTGGACACCTTGAAGTCGTCCACCGGGTCCACGATTCCACGGCCGAAGAAATAGCCCCAGACCCGGTTCACGATGGTCTGGGCGAAGGCGGGCTGGGCGATGATCCAGTCGGCCAGGGCCATGCGCGGATCGCGCTCCTGCTCCCCGGTCGGGAATGCCCCGTCCAGGAACCTGGCCCGGACTTCTTCCTTCCGGCGCGGATGGACGGTCTTGATGCCCTCCTGTTTCAAGTCGTAGGATCGCCCACCCTCCGGATTGTCGAAAACCAATTGGGAATCCTGAAGTTGCGTGACGTTGCCGAAAAAGGCGGTCATTCCCCAGAACTGGTCCTGGCTCCAGGTCTCGAAGGGATGGTTGTGGCACTGGGCGCAATCCAGCCGGCGCCCCATGAAGAGGCGGACCTGCTCGGCCATGATCTCGTGGGGCACGATCAGTTCGGTATAACGAAAAAAGTGACGGGTGGGAGCCCCGTACCCCTGAGCGGCAATGCGTTCCCGCGCCATGCGGTCGTACCGCTTGTTCTGAAGGATGCCGTTGCGGAGCCAGTCGTCGTATGCCTTGACCTCCTTGAACGAGGTCACGGTGGTGTAGCTCACCCGGAACAGATCCGCGAACAGGAAGCTCCAATAGTCCGCGTGCTGGGGAGAGGCGAGGAGCGTCTCGATGAGCTTGTCCCGTTTCCGCGGATCGCGGTCGGCCAGGAATTCCCGGACACGATCCGGCGGCGGCAAGGTGCCCGCGATGTCCAGACAGACGCGGCGCAGGAACTCAGAATCGCTGGAAAGCACAGAAGGACGGATCTGAAACTTCCGCAATTTGGCGAAGACGTGTTCGTCGATGAGATTGCGGGGCTCGATCCTGAAGTCGGTTGGGACCGCCTCGTCCACCACTCCGAAACGTGCGCTGACGGCATGACCGGCGGTCCGGACCAGCACCGTCGTCTCCCCTCTTCCCATGGCCGTGACCCGGCCGGTCTCGTCGACCGTCACGACGTGGGGATTCTGGGAGACGTAGCGCGCCTGGTGACTGATGTCCTCGCTCCGGCCACCGGGCCCGTAGGCGGTCACCAGGAGCTGCTGCACGCCATCATGGTCCAGTACAGCTTCCCGCGGGAAGACCGTTACTCGCACGATCCGCCCAGCCTCACTCCGGTCACCGTATCCAGCCCCCTCCCGGATCCAATCCACGAGGGCGGCGTAGTCCGGAGAGTCGGCGCCCAGGCGCTCACCGCCGCCGTGGATCACCTTCATGGCGGCCTTCTGCAGCAGCAGGCTCTCCTCCGGGCGCTCCGGATTCACGCGGGGTACTCTCGGCCCCCCCGATTCCATGACGAGAACCTGGTAGATCCCGCCTTTGACGATCCACTCGTGGTCTTCTTCCGGATAGAGGCCGTCGAGGGAGAGCTTGAATCCTCCCTTTCCCTTGACGCTGCCGTGGCACTCGCTGGCGTTGCAGCCGCGCTTGGTCAGAATGGAGGCGATATCGCGGTCGAAACGGAAGGGTCTGGGCTCCGAGCCGGGATCGATTCGAATTTGCGAACGGACATGCCGTCCTCGGGCCTCAGCCCGTAGAGTCACCTCCCCTGGCGCCAGGGCCACAACCTTGCCGGTGTCATCCACACGCGCCAAGGCGGGATCGGAGAGACGAAACGCGCTGCCGGAAGTCAGATCCCGCTCCAGTCCGTCGGCGAACGTCCCCATCACCACAATGCGCTGGGAAGCATCCGGCCCCTGGAGACGCACCTGCTCCGGGACCAACCGCAGGGATAGCAGCGTCGGAGCGTGGCTCGGTGCGGGTTCCTCGACGGCAGCAGCCAGGGACGCGAGGAATGAGAAAGCGATGGCAAAGGCCGAACAACGGTATGGACCCGGCCGACGTCGGAGATTTCTCCCGGCGGTGTTCCGAATCGACTCGTGCGCTTTCACGATTGCCATCAAGACCCCCCATTCCCGGAATCTTGATCCGGACCAGCGGGGGCAACCACCATCAACGGGATCTCCGCGACGGGCAGATCCGCGCCGACCCGTCCCCCGACCACCGGTCTGGCGGTCAAGCGGAAGGTTACTGGCATGCGCGTGACTGCAGCATCCGAGTCGGCCAGAAGGACCAGGGTCGTCGTCTGCACGGCCGGCAAGAAGTTTTCCTTCTGCTGGCTGACGGGGGCGGAACTCTTCTTTTTCTCCGCATCGGCTCCCGGGAAGACCCGGACCCCGGGCGGCAGCTTGGAATAGTCAAAGAGGACTTCCCCGGCAAACCCTTCCTCTTGATGCGTGACGATGCTCAGTTTCCGGGCTCGTCCCGGGACCAGGTTGATCCGGTCGGAAGGGTCGACTTCGATGGCGCCGACGTGGGGAATCGGGGCGCGTACGAGCAGGCGATACCCGTAATCCTGACCGCCGTACCGCGAGGTGACGTCGCTGACCTCCACGAAGTACCTGCCGCTTCGCTCCAAGGTGTAAGCCATCTTGGGTTCGACCGTTTTCAGAAAAGAACTGGGAATGCCGCCGCCGCTGTAGACCGTCTCGTGTTTGTGAACATTGGCCAGCAGCGATTCGCCCTGATCTCCGAAAAGCTCCAGGCGCGGGTTGAAATGGGGCGGCTCCACCCCGGAGGTCTCGATCTCAAAGACCAGTTCCGCACCCGCTTCCCCCTCGAACGCGTAGGTGTCGCGGTCGCCGGGCGCGCCGATGCTGCCTTCGACGATGTCCCCCACGGCCAACGGCAAGGCCTGGCCGCGCACCCCGTTCGGCTCCTGTTCCTGGAGCCGTGACAGATTCCCGGGTACCGGTGCGACCGCCGACCCGGGAGAATCGGGGGACGCCGACAGGCTGCCGGCAGCGGAGGCGGTCTCCGGTGGTTGGGAACTCGGATTCGCCTGCCGGACCGTCCGGGAACGGAGACGGGCGGTCCACTCGCCGTCGATCTTCCGGGTGAAGTGCCGTTCCGTCCACGTGGCTTCAGAGGCTGCCTGCGCCGCCGGAACGGCGGTCAGAACCCGAAGCTGGTAGCCGCAGTCGGGGCCCCCTTTTCCGAAGAGCGATTCGACCTCCACCAGGTAGCGGCCCGATTCCTCCACGCGGTAGGTGTACCGGTTCCGAACCGGAATCAGGTCGGAATTCTCCTGCTCCTGGAATAGAAGCCGGGTCGGACGGTCAGGATCGAGCCAGCTCCCCGTCGGCCGGTATAGGGCGAGCCGGGGCTCGAAGTGCACCGCCTGTGTGATTTCGAAGGTCAGTTCCTGACCGGCAACCGCGTCGAACCCGTAGGCGTCCAGCTCGCCATGCTCTCCGATGCGGCCGTTGACGATGACAGGGACGCCGATCTCCTGCGCTTGCCGCGCCGATGGATGCGGGGTATCGATCTCGCTGATCACGCCGCCTTCATCGACCCGGAAATGGAGCGCGTTGGATACCCCCCGATGGGAGACCAGGCGAAAAGAATGGGTTCCGGCGGGAACCGATGATCCCACGGTGAGGTGCGCCGTTACACGAAATAAGGGGGACGATTTCTCCTTTTTTGGAGACGGACGCGCCGGTTCAGGCCCCTCGATCATCTCGACTTCGCCGACTCGAGCCTCCAGCCCGGAGGAACCGAAGACGATCGAATAGGCGCCGTCCAGAGCTTCTCCCCGAATCTCGAGTTCGACGCCGGCCCCCTGCTGCCCGCCGGGAGGAAAGACCGAAATCAACATCGGTTCGGGAGGGGCCTCGTCGCTGGAGGACTGCGCTCCGAGCCGGCCAGTGGACGGAACGAAAAACAACAACGCGATACAAGCCATCCCGAAGAAACACGAACGGAATTCCGGGATTCCGGAGCGGCCAAGATGTCGCCGGCTTTTTACCACTCGGAGCTTTCAGGTATATGGTTTTTGGTTAGTCATGAATTGTACCACTCGGGACCGGCAAGGGCGAGCACAGTGGAGGGTCTGCGCTCCGATCCGGCCTCGGCCTTCGTCAATTCTCGTCCAACTCTCTGACGTAAATGTTCCGGAACCACAGAGGCCAGCCGTGATGCTGGAGCACAATGGGGCCTTTGGACTGGTTGAAGTCGGCCTCATACCCATCGATCACGAGTTGGTCATTGAGACGCACAGTGACCGTTTCATCCTGAACGCGAATCTCGAAGTGGTTCCACTCTCCCAGCGGACGGTCGACGGTACGCAGCGGAACGCGGTCATTGGCCGTGTAGCCGACGATCCCACCCGACCCGTGGGGAGATGAGTACACCTCCGCCGTTCTGTCCCAGATCTCCACTTGCAGCTCGCCGCGCAGGTAGATTCCGCTGTTGCCGTCTTTCTCGATCTTCCAATCGATGAGCAGAATGAAATCGCCGTATTCCTTTTCGGTGCGCAAATTGCGCTCGAACACCGTGTCAGGCGCAGGTTGCCAGCCTCCGCCGTCGTAAACGATCATGCCGTCCTCGGCCCCCCAGTGGCCGCTGCCGTCATCCTTCCAACCCCTCAGATCGTGGCCATTGAAGAGCTTGGTAAATCCCTCGGGCGGCGAGTCGTGCGACGGCGTTGCACATCCTGGAACCAGGGCGATCACCGCGGCGATAAACAACAATTTCAGGGTTCTCATCAAGGCTCCTCAGTTTTTGGATGTCGAGTGTGGAAGGCCGGGTCTTCCGGATTTCCGCCCGACCTTATGTAAGCCACCAAATCCAGAATTTCTTCCTCGGTCAAGATATCGAGCAGTCCTTCGGGCATCTCTGAAATTCTCGAGACCGCGCGGGTTTTTATCCGGTCCGCGGCAATTTCGGTCACCCCTTGTGTGAACGGATTCCCGCGAACGCGCAGCAGTCTTCCATCGTCGTAAACGACGCGGCCGACATGCAATCGGCCATCTTCCATCTCGATCGACTCGTTGAAGAAGCGATCGGCGACCACCTTGGAGGGATCGAGCAGCGCCTCCATCAGGTACTGCGCATCGAAACGATTTCCGGCCGTCGTGATGTCCGGCCCCGTCGTGCCTCCCTGGTCGCCAAAGCGGTGGCATCGGGCGCACTCCGCGGCCTCGTAGGCAGACTTTCCCTTCTCGTAGGAGCGGCCGCTATTCACCTGCTTGAGCCGGGGCAGAAAGTCGGCAACCCGCCAAGCTCGCACGAATCCACGGACCGGTTCCTCGCCGGCCGCCGTCATGGCTCGTTGATCATCGAGGATCTCCTCAAGTGCCGCGAGTTCCTCGTCGCTGAGGGTTTCAACGGCCGATTGCCGAAGATTCTGAAGAGTGTAGATGAAACGGCTGTTGAGACCTCTCCTCCCAAATGCTTTCTCCGCACGAAGATACTCTCCCTGGGACGAATTCAGGGCGCGGAAGAAGGTTTGGCGCTGCGGCAGCGTCCAACCCTCTCCGAGATGGCTCAAGGCGGCGAAATAAAAGAGCTTTTCCTGTCTCCCGCCGGAGTCGATCATTCTCAACGACTTGTCGATGACACCCGGATATTTCAAGTAGACCAGGAGCCGGCAAAGCTCCTGGTTCAGTGCCCGGCTGGAGGAAGGAAACATCCGTCCAAGACGCTTGGCGGCCTGTTGCCCCAACCCGTTGCGCGGGCCGCCCATCCGGACAAAGGCCAGACTGTAGGCGCGCAGCGCCTCCAGTAGTTGATCCTCGGGAAGTCGCTCCAGAGGAAGCCGGTCGAGCCTCGCCAAGACCGCCTCCTGCAACTCCGGCCGGCCGGTTCGCGCCAGGGCCAACATGGCCTGGACCGACGCGACGGTGTCGTTCTCGCGCAGCGCGCGGTCCTGCCACTCCGCGAGATCCTGCCGCTCGATGGCGACGCGCGCCGCATAGCGGAGTGTGCGATCGGAGCTGGCCAGGTGAGGCCACGCCTCCGCCACCGCGCGCCTGTCGTTTCGGCTATGGAACTGCTCCAAGCGCCTGCGCGTTCGTCGTGCCCGCTCGGCTGCAGGATGGTCGGCGGGATCGGCCGGATCGGTGACTTCGTCTCCCCGATAGCGGATTCGAAATAGACCCGACTTGGCCTCTCTCCCGCCCACCGTGAAATACATGTCTCCATCCCGGTTGATCACGACGTCGGTAACGGGCACGGCACTTCCCGTCAGGAATGGCTCGAAGGCCGCCGAATAACCCGCTCCCTGCGGTTTCAGGTGAACCGCATAGATCGTGCCCGACGCCCAATCGCACGCGAACAACACCCGCTGATAGCTGGCTGGAAACCGGGCCCCGGTTCCAAAAACCAGGCCGGTCGGCGATCCGTACCCGATATCGGCCACGCTGCCGACACTGTCTGGGTAGTGTTCCGGCCACTTTCCGTAAGGTGTCCAACGCCCCGTGTCGTAGCGCCAGCCATACTCCCCTCCCGAAACCACCTGGTTGATGCGGGTGGGGCGGTACCAGGGCGTGCCGATGCCCGCTTCGCTGTCCGCATCGAAGGCGAACAGCTCGCCGTCGGGATTGAACGCCAGGTCATAGGGGTTCCGGAAACCTCCGGCAATCAACTCCCAGACCGAACCCGTTTCGTCGGTACGGGCAACCCAGCCGGCCGGCACGAATCCCGGCTCAGGGGGGATCAGCAGATCATTGGCCCAATTCCTGAACGGAGAAGTCGGCGCCAACCCTTCCGGAACCTTGGTGCCATTGCCCGCAACGAGATAGATGAGACCGTCGGGGCCGAGCACCGCGGCGTGGGGCCCATGCTCGCCATGCCCGTTCTCGTTGTCCACAGCCTCCAATCGCTTCAGCAGCTTGACCTCGTCGAACCGGTCATCGCCGTCTGTATCCAGCACCCGGTAGAAGCCGCTGCCCTGCGCCACCTTCTCCTCGGAGGTCCGGTACAGGTTGACCGTGACATAGAGACTGTCGTGGGCGTAGAGAAGCCCTTGGGCGTGGCCGATGGGAAGATTCAGCTTCTCGACTCCGGTGACGGAATCTCCAGCTCCGAGAGTCACTCGGTAAAGACTCCCGAATTGATCGGCGGCAATCAGCCGCCCTTTGGAATCCGGCGTCAAAGCCACCCAGGAACCCTGTTCCTCCAGCGGCACCGAATAGACCAGGTCCACCTCGAATCCCTCCGGCACCTGAAGCTGTCGTGAGACTTCGAGAAGGCCGTCGTCGTGGGTTGTCTTGGGACCGAAAGGATCAAGCGGGCTCTGGCACGAAAAGGAAAAGCCGGACACGATGACGATGGCGGCCAAGCAGCTCCGCCAGCCGATCAGACGATCCTTGAGAAAAACTCCAGGCATTAAACTCCAGTCCCCTTTGCTTTAGTCCTCGCCCAAGCCTAGGATACCCAGAATTGAAGGGAGAGACTTCCGTGACTGAGAACTCTTACCGTGTGGCACCGCCAGGTTTCACCCCGGATCAATGGGAAGAATTCCAGGAAAAGGGAATTCTGGTCTTCGAGAACGCCATTCCGCAGAAGGATGTGGAACGCTATATCGAGGCCATTGACCGCGTTGCCGCAGCCGATCCGAACTACTCTCCAGGCAAGGATTTCCGGCAGCCTCACTGCGTCGCCGCCGATCCGGTTTTGAGCGAGCTCATCGACCACCCCCGCCACGTGGGCTACGGCTACGATCTCTACGGCGAGCTGTTGAAGCTCCACCGCTCGGATATCTTCATCCGGCCCCCGGACTACAAGGACGAGTCCATGTGGCACCCGGACTCCCCTCGGCCCACGCCCTACGCCGTATTCTCGATGGATCTCCCTCTGCGCCTCTGCATCGGCCTCTGGCTCACGGATCTGCCCCATGCCGAAATGGGGAACTTCATCTACATGCCGGGCAGTCATCGAAACCAGGAATTTGAGCAGTACTACACTCACGAGAGCGTCCCGGGAGAAGTCCCCCTGGTGGTTCCCGCCGGAAGCATGACGGTGATGCACTGCGGGGTCTGGCACCGGGTCGACGTCAACCATTCGAACACGATCCGAAAGAACATGTTCGTGAGCTACTGCCCCTCCTGGCTCTGGGAGGGAGACCGGCGGCAATGCGACCCCCGATGGATCGAGACGCTGAACCGGGAGCAGCGGATCATCATGCGCAGCTTTCCCACGGCCCATGACCGAACCAATCCACCGACGGAGGACGTCCCTCTCTTCCTGGCTCGGGAGACGGAGACCGACTCGGACGCCGATGCCAACTTCCGGATCCCGCTTCGGATCCGGAAACGCAAGACGATGCCGGAAAAACTGGCGAGCTGATACTCCGGTTGCCAGTTCTCATCCGGAAGGTCGGATTGAATAGAAGTCGGATGGAGTGAGGGTTGGAAGCGGTTTTCCGGACGAGAGCTAGTTGATCTTCCTGACAACCATTGTGACAACGTCCCTGTCGACCTGCCTTTTGTAGTAGACGTGGACGTAAGTCCCGGGCTCGTAGTTGTTCGTCTGGCCCTTGATCGATGCGGGCCCCATTTGGAACTCTCGGGTCCCCCACTTGGTTTGCATCACCAAGCGGTCGGATGTCATGGACTCGACAGTCCCATAGAAATCGTAGGTTTTGGCCGACTTGGTTTTCTTCCGGGATTTGGGCTTTTTCGCATCACCTGACTCGGTTTTTTTCCAGGCTGGTCCCGCTTTCCTGGTCGTCGAAGGTATTGAGAGGTCAATGTTCAGGAAAGCGCTCACGGTCAGTCCCAAATAGTTGACGTCAGTGACGATCAGCTCATTCTCGATGACGTCGAACTCTTGGCGCCACACATTCTGATTGTTATATGCATTAAAAACTGAAACACCGGCACTCGCTTTACTGGTTTCCCCAATGAAAAACTCCCGGCTTGCAGAAAGGTCCAACCGATGGTAGCTCGGAAGCCTGATCCCGTTCTTCTCTCCAAATTCCAACACCGAAAGATTTCTCCCATTGGGAAGGATCACGTCCTCAAATCCGATCGGTTCCGTGAAGGGCTTCCCCGTTGCGTAAACCCAGGTCCCTGAGAAGATCCAGTTCCTCCAATTGAAGCTGTCCACAACTTTAAACTCGTGAGTCGAGTCATGGGAAGCCGAAAACGGGTTGGGACTCAGTTGAGGGAAATCGAGCTCTACTTGTCCCAAGGTGTAGGTAGCCCATCCCGTATTGCGGCCGAACTTCTTCTGCGCCAGGAATTCAACCCCCTTGGCTGTACCCGACCCGCTGTAGAACAGCGTGCCGAAGTCAAAATCTTGGAGGATCCTTCTCCCGAATCGGAGTGATGCGAATTCCGAGAGCCCGCTCAGTTTCTTTTGGTACGCCTCGATGTCAAACAGGAAGCTTGCCGTTTCATAGCTGGCGCCGCCTATGAAGTGTGTTGCCGAACTGACCGGCACCACATCCTCGTCAGAGAGCATCCAGAAGTCCTGGTCCCCTTGCAGCACGTCCTCACGGGTGAGCCTATTTGCAAACTGATGATATCGTCCTGCTGCCGCTTTCAAGCGGAACCGGTCTGTGGCATGGAAGGTAAAGGACATCCGGGGGTCGGTATATGTGCGTTGGACCACGTCAAAGTAGGTGAAGCGCAGACCAGGTGTCACGGACAGCCTGACCCAGGGAAGCCAAGTGTCCTGCAGATAGAAAGAGTACAGGACTCCGGCGCCGTCGCGGTCAAAAAGGGCCGTATCCTGATTGAAATTAAAATTATACCCAACAGTATTTTTCGTTATCTGTGTGCCAAACTGCAAGTGATGGCTGGCATTTAATATTAGATCATTGTCCACCTTGAGGCTGATGTCGGTTAAGTTATTGCGTTCTGACGATCCTCTATTGAAGACTCTGGGAGCAGATTCCTCACCTGCCGCTCCCGCCACCTCTTCTCCCGTCTCCGGATCGACAAATGCGACCTCAGTGGTTCTGTCGAAATCCTTGAAGTAGGAGGAACGCGCTACGGTAAAGCGGCTGAAGAACGAGTTGTTCCACTGCCTGAACCAATTGATGCTCAGGCCGGTGTTTCCCCAGTTGGACAGATTCTTGATCTCTCCTTCGATATTCCGGTCCACAGAGGATTCGCCGTCTACACCCTGGAAGAAGGACCTGTTGATACTCAATGGTCTGGAGTTGTCCAGCACGTCCTCGCCATGGTAGAGGCTGAAAATGATGTTGTCTTGGGAAGTCAGATCGAAGGTTGCCCGGGTGTTGATATCGTAGAATGAGGAGTCCGGCTGGAACGAAAAGTTGGCCGGCCTGATGCCCCCGAAACCACCTCGACCGGGTCCTGTTGGCGTGCTCTCGCTGAAACTGTTCCGAATTCGATCGCTGAAGGGACTCTGAAACGACTTGCGACCGGCGACCATAACGGCCCCTCGACTGCCGAGTGGAACATCCGCGTAGGCATTGTAACTCAGAAAACTGAACCCTCCTCCGATGGAAACCTCGTCGCTGAGCCCGCTTCGCCCAGTCAAATCCACCACGCTGGAAAGTCTGCCTCCGTATCGGGAATCGAATCCTCCCTTGTGCATGGTTATGTCTTGGATTGAATTTGCGTTGAAGGCGCTGAAAATACCAAAGAAATGGTCGACATCGTAGACGGTAAATCCATCGAAGAGCACCAAGTTCTGATCGGGAGTGCCTCCTCTGATGTACAGTCCGGCGGAAGCTTCGTTGGTAGCGCTAATGCCGGGCATGAACTGCAGGGAACGAAAGGCATCCTTTTCCCCAAGACTGGGCAGAGTTGCCAATTGTCTCGGGGAGACAGAAACAACTCCGATACTTTCCGACGCGCTCATCAGCTCGGGCATGTCCGGCCGGACTGTGACTTCATATTCCAACTGAGCAAGCTCCAAGATGATGTCCACCGTGATCGCCCGGTGCCCCTGCACCAGAACGGTTGTCTCCTTTTCCTCAAATCCCGGAAGAGCTGCGGTGACAACGATCTGACCCAATGGCACCTCGGGCAGGACATACATTCCCAAATCATCTGTCACAGTCGAAAACTCTGTTCCTTTAATCGATACGAAAACTCCCGGCAATACCTGGCCGTCGGTATCTTGGACGGTCCCCAAAATCCTTCGTCCTGAAATATTTTCCGTGGCGTCAATCGGCTCCTGCGCATGAACCTTCCCCGCGAGAAGAAACAGCAACATCAGGTATGTGAAAAACCGGATAAATTCCATCCTTTCGATTCCCTTCCCTTTCACGTTCCGCAATTAGACGTGTCGCATTTAAAAATGGTTCAATTGCAAACCACGATGCGCCTTTGCCGATGACGGGAACCAAAATGACCGAACCACCCCCTCGACCGGCTCCGGTTGGAGCCGGTCGAAGTGGCTCCTGCCGGATTGCCGCAGGGGGGAGGCCCCTCTGTTGGAGAAACCAGGAGAAACGAATCGTGACGGCGGAATTTGAAAACGGTTGCAGCAGATTCTGAAACCAGCCGCATCCAGGGTCTCGATTCAAAGGCCTTGGAACGAGCGTTGACCCTTGGCAGAATTTGCCCGTCCAGGTCGAATCAAGGATGTGCCAAGTTCATGAGTCGAAAATTCGGGAAAGAGGAATGGGAACCATGATCAAGAAACTATTCTTGCCGACGGTCCTTACTGCGTTCTTCACAGGTTCGGGTTGGGCCGGCCCGATCGACCGGGTGGTGGATGTCGGGACCGCCAAGCAACTGTTCGTCGATGACGCCGTCATCGGCTCCATGGAACGGGCCTATCGGGTGCTGAATCAACCGGTGAAGTACGAGGGGAATCCGATTCTCGCTCTGAAGCCGGAGCAGAAGGTTGGAGGCCAGGATCTGGTTGTCGTCATGGGGAACGTCATCTACGACGCCGAAGAGCAGCTCTTCAAGATGTGGTACGACGCGGCCGTCTACGACTGGAGCAAGGTCTTCCTCGCCTACGCCACCTCAAAGGACGGCATTCGCTGGGAGCTGCCCAACCTGGGGCTGCTGGAACACCAGGGATCCAAGGACAACAACCTGGTCTTCACTGCCGGAAGAGGCGAGGTGGCGGGAGGCGTCTTCAAGGATGCGATCGAAACCGACCCGCAGCGCCGCTACAAGATGATCTACCACATGCACGAGTCTCCGGGATTGGAATCTTCGAGCAACGGCATCGGCATCGCCTTCTCACCGGATGGGATTCACTGGAAGCGGGCCACCGACAAACCGGTGATTCCCATGGCCGACAGCCCGAACTCGGTGATGTGGGATCCCCGATTGGGCACCTACGTCGCCCACACCCGGGTCAATCCTGTCTACCGTGCGCCGGACTGGAAGGTCCGCCGAGACCTCCGCGATGAATTGTGGCCCGGTGTGGAGGGAGGCTACCTGCGGCGAGAGGTTCTGCAGAGCGAGAGCGACGACTTCCTCAAGTGGGAGTCCCGGGGCGTGATCATGAGCGCCGACCGAAAAGATCCGCCTTGGAACCAGCAGTTCTACAACATGGAGTGGATGCCGTACGGTGACGTTTACTTCGGTTTCATCGCGGTTTACCACACGCTGCCGGGATTGGAGACCGCGACCTCACGGCAGATCGAATCCGGACCCGATTGGCTGGACACGGTCGACATCCAGTTGGCTTTCAGCCGGGACGGCCGGACCTGGAAACGCGCCGGAGAACGGAACGTCTTCCTGCCTCTGGGGACCCAGACCGAAGCCTTTGACCGCAGCATGATCTACGTGATGCAGCATCCGCTCGTGGTGGACGACGAGATCTGGATCTACTACATCGGCTTCAGCGGCCTCCACTGGGCGACCCGCCGGGAAGAGGTCCAGGGAGGCAAGGTCGGTTTGGCAAAGCTCCGCTTGGATGGTTTCGTGTCGATCGACGCCGGAAGCGGAGTCTTGACCACCAAGCCGATCCGGATGTCCGGAGAGCGGCTCGTGGTCAATGCCGATGCCGGCGAAGGGTCGGTCGCGGTCGAGATTCTGGAGCCCGGGGGAGCACCGATCAAGGGATTCGGCCGGCAAGACGCGGTGGCGGCCAAGGGAGACAGCCTGGGGCATGCCATGAAGTGGGCCCGGGGTTCGGACGTCAGTGCCTTGAAAGGGCGCCCCATTGTGCTGAGGTTCCACCTCGAACGCAGCAGGCTCTTCTCGTTTCGCTTCGCCGAATGAGGTTGGCCGCTTGGTCCTGGAGCCTGGGACATCCTGGAAGCCGGGACCGAGAAAGGAACAGTCTATTTTTCCGCGGCCTGCCGCGAGCACGACTACACCGCGGCGGACATCGAACCACGTTGCTCCGATCCCACCGGACGGAGGTGCTGGTGGCCTGGGATCGTCCTCCCGAGGCCGTCGAGTCGGTCCTACCGCCCTACGGACATGTTAAAACGACGCCACGGAATCATGGACAACCGGTCCGGTCCCTCCAGCCAGCGTTTCGGGACAGGAGAAGAACCCGCGCACCGACTGCAGGACTTCCTCCATCTTCTCGATCCGGAGAGCACAGATTCGCTTGGCAATTAGCGACGAGTGCATCGTGAACAGCTTCGTAGTCTTCACCATCGACGCCTTGGGAAGCCCAACTTGCGCGAAGTCGCCGCGCCGGAGCTGCACCGAGTTCGGATCATACGTGATGTGCGAGGTAATGACTGCCAGCACGAGATCCTCTCCGGAGACGTTGAAGGAATCCGGGGAAAGGACCAGCGCGGGGCATCTCTTGGATGAAGTGAGATCGGTGAAGGGAAAGGATACGAGAACGATGTCGCCCTGCCTATTGGCTATCGTAGACGGCATCCTCCTCGTTCTCCCAGAACTCGAAGCTGCGCTCCGAACCCTTCAACCACGGAACATCTGCCGCAAGCCGTTTCAACTCGCTCTCTGAGAGGACTTGATAGACCTCATCGCGTGTGGGTCCCTCCACCTCCTCAAGGGGTGCGAAGACCCCATCCCGGTATTCCACCTTGATGCTCATGGCCCATTCACTCTAGCAGTATACGGGCAGCACAGCCAGATTTCTCCGGAGTGCCCACTGTGGCCCCGTTCGAGCCCGTGGCCGTTCCGCCACGGTGGCGAAGGAATCCGTCCCGTGCACGTGAGCGATGCGCTGGCTTGTGACCCGCTACCGGTCACAAACCAGCCTACCCCATTCCTCCTCCGGTCGCGGTCCCTCCACATGTTTCCGACCGCGGAGGATGACAATGTCGGAGTCCGCAGTGCACCACCGCCTCCTCCCGCGTATCGCCAGCCGGACTCGCGGGCTGACAAGGCACGGCCATAGCTGGATGCTTTCGCGTACGCGCTCCTTCGGGCACGTGCCTTTGATGCACATTGAGATTTTGCACGCGGCACACAGCTCGCGCTAGTCGCTTGGGAGACGAGCGTCGAGATCGGAAGGCTTAGCATCAGCCCGTGGCAAAAGTCCGAGAATTAACGCCGAACCTCTGACACAGAAAAACCAATTGCAGCTTCATCGAAAGAAGTACTGCCGGATCCCGCACCGGGGCAGCGCCACATTCCCAGCCTGGCCAAGATGCAACGCGAGATTGAGGCTTGGGTCGGGGATCGGGATCAACGCCTAACCGAGATCAACTGGCATTTCAAGACGAAGGATGCACGAATCAAGCTGAAGAGCCTGTACCCACAACTTTAAGGGTTAATGTGTACTACGTAGCTACCCAGTTGTAGCCTTCGCCTCGGGAAATGAAGGGACCCCACGGCTGCTTGTCCAGCACCTGCTTGGCGAGCCGCAGGAAGTTCCCGCCGATGATCTTCCGGATTTCGTCATCGTCGAGTCCGCGGCAAACCAGTCCCACCGTGAAGTACGGCCAGTTGCTCCAGGACATGGGCCGGGGCGGGTCGTCCGGCGTAAACGTCACGTTCGAGGGGACTCCCACGTGGTCGATGCCGGCCACCTTGATGGCGTGTTCCAGGTGGGGGAACCAGGCATTGAGGGAAAAATTGGTGTCCGGATCGTGCGAGAAGTCTGCGGCCATAATGCCCGCGATACCCCCCTTGCGAGCCAAAGTGCGAAGATAGTCGTCGTCTTCGTTCTTGTAGTAGTCGTCGACCGCCCGGCAGGCCGTGTGGGCATTCATGAGCGGTTCACTGGAGACCTCGATGGCATCCAGCCCCGAGCGGTGGCCGCAATGGGCCGGATTGACGATCATTCCCAGCTGGTTCATCCGGCGAACCACCCGCTTGCCGAGCAAGCTGAGTCCCGCGTCTCTCCGACGTTCGAACTCGTCCGATGAGGCCAGGCTGTTCTTCTCGTGAGACGTCAATTGGGAGACTCGGACTCCCAGGGCAAAGAAGAGATCCAGAGTTTGAAGCGGATCAGGAGTCATGGCAAACCAGTTGGCGCCATGAAGGTGCAGGAGGACGGCGCGGAAGCTGGGTTCATGGAAGTGCCCCACATCTTCCACCGCCAGGTCCATGCCGGCCAGGCGATACAGATTCCGGTAATCCTCTCGCCATTGGGGATCAAAGGCTGATTCAAAGGCCTTCATGTCCCGCCACCGGTTGAGTACCCGCTGCTGGGTCTCCTCCCGGTCCGGACCCTCCCGCTCCAGCTTGTTTCGGTAGCCCTCCAGCTCACGCTTCAGACGGTCTCCCTTCCAGATGAAGAGAGGGTCCGCCACATAGAGACAGCCGCTGAGGTCGGCGACGTAGCTGCCGTAATGCAGCTCGAAACCCCGTTCCAGTTGGCTCCGGGTGGGCTTCAGCTCTTCCAGAACCGCATGCCGGCAGGCATCCACCACCTTCCGAATCTCCGGGCGGAGCGTGACCGGACGGAAGTCCTCCGGAACCGGAAGTGTCCTCTGGGTCCAGACACGGGTCGGAAGTGCTGCTCCAGCCAGGGAGGCCCCTACGAATCCACGTCTTGAAACCTTCTTCATTTTTCCTGTTGAGCCGGGCCGCCTTGACCAGGCCCGCGGCTATGTGGCCACCCAGTTGTAGCCTTCGCCTCGGGAGATAAAGGGACCCCAGGGCTGCTTGTCCAATACCTGCTTGGCGAGCCGCAGGAAGTTCCCGCCGATGATCTTCCGGATTTCGTCATCGTCGAGTCCGCGGCAAACCAGTCCCACCGTGTAATAGGGCCAGTTGCTCCACGACATGGGCCGGGGTGGGTAATTGGGCATGAAGGTCAGATCCGAGGGGATGCCCACGTGGTCGATGCCGGCCACCTTGATGGCGTGTTCCAGGTGGGGAAACCAGGCGTTGAAGGAAAAACCGGAGTCCGGATCGGGCGACAGGTATCCAGCATACATACCCGCGACACCCCCATTCCGGGCCAGCGTACGAAGATAGTCGTCGTCTTCGTTCTTGTAGTTGTCGTAGATGGCCCGGCAGCCCGTGTGGGCATTGATGACCGGTTCGCTGGAGGCCTCGATGGCATCAAGCCCGGAGCGGTGCCCGCAGTGGGCTAGGTTGATGATGATTCCCAATTCGTTCATCCGGCGAACCACCCGCTTGCCGAGCAGGCTGAGTCCCGCGTCTCTTTCACCATCGAAATCGTCCGAGGAGGCCAAGCTGTTCTTCTCGTGATAGGTCAATTGGGAGGCACGGACACCCAGGGCGAAGAAGAGGTCCAGGGTCTGAAGCGGATCGGGGGTCATGGCGAACCAGTTGGCGCCATGGAGGTGCAGGAGGACGGCAACCTTTTCGTCCCGCCGGGCAGCCTCCAGGTCGTCAGCTCCTGATATCCGCAGGGCGTCGGCCTTGATCTTGTCGTAGACGAACCCGACCCGCGCCGTGTGCTGGAGGCCGGCGCGGAAGCTCGGTTCACTGAAATGCCCCACGTCTTCTACCGCCAGGTCCACACCAGCCAGGCGATAAGGGTTCCGGTAGTCATCTCGCCATTGGGGGTCGAAGGCGGATTCGAAGGCCTTCATGTCCCGCCACCGGTTGAGCATTCGCTGTTGGATTTCCTCCGGGTCCAGACCGTCCCTTTCCAGCTTGTTTCGGTAGCTCTCCAACTCACCCTTCAGTCGGTCGCCCTTCCAGATGAAAAGAGGATCCGCCACATAGAGACAACCGCAGAGGTCGGCGACGTAGCTCCTGTAGTGCAACTCGAAACCCCGTTCCAGTTGGCTCCGGGTGGGCTTCAGTTCCTCCAGAGCCGCATGCCGGCAGGCGTCGACCACCTTCCGGATCTCCGGCCGAAGCGTGACCGGACGGAAGTCCTCCGGAACCGGATTGCTTCTCTGGGTCCAGACATGGGTCGGGAGCGCTGCCCCTGCCAGTGAGGCTCCGACGAATCCGCGCCTTGAAAGCATGGTCATGTTCCCCTTCTCCTTTTGGGATCGTGTGATTTCGACTTGGCCCGACTGCTTTCGAGTTTCGTCTACGCTACTAAGATTCTTTCGCATCGGCCAGATTCCGGTGAAACCCCGGAAAAAATGGGATGGGGAGCGACTTTCTTGTCCCCAAGGAGCGGCGGCTTTCTTGCCGCCGACAGGGCGAATATAGGGGGGACGGAGTCCACTTTGCGCTTACCGGAAAGAAGAGCAGGCGACAAGAAAGTCGCCTGTCCCAATGGGCGGCAAGAAAACCGCCCCTCCCAGTGGGCGGCAAGAAAACCGCCCCTCCCAATGGGCGGCAAGAAAACCGCCCTTCCCAATGGGCGACAAGAAAGTCGCCCCTCCCAATGGGCGACAAGAAAGTCGCCTGTCCCAATGGGCGGCAAGAAAACCGCCCCTCCCAATGGGCGGCAAGAAAGCCGCCCCTCCTGTGGGCGGCAAGAAAGTCGTGCCTCCCGTCAGTCGGAGGACTTTTCGATGCGATACAGGTGTGTGTCGCTGCGAATCAGGAGCGAACGGCCGGCGATGGCCATGGAGGCCAGGGTCCGTCCTTCCAATTGGTTTTCGGCCAACTTGTCGAAACTCCGCCCCGGCTTGATGACGGTCGTCTTCCCGTCCTCGTCGAGAAGGAAAATCTTACCGTCGGCGTAGGCGGGTGAAGCGGAGAAATTCCCTCCCAGCCGTTCTCGCCAGTGCAGAGTTCCCTTTTTGGCGTCCAGGCAGGTGAGGACTCCTCCGTCGCTGACGAAATAGATCTCATCCCCGACGATCAGGGGAGAGGGCGTGACGGGAACTCCGCGCTGCCAGGTCCAGACCACGTGCGACTTGGTGACGTCTCCACGGCCGTCGGGCCGAATGGCATACAGGACGGGCCTACCCAGCGCGGGATTGACCAAGTAGACCAGACCGTGGACGAAGAGGGGCCGGGGGACCTGGGAGAAGCCAACGTAGCGGATCCACCAGAGCTTCTTGCCGGTGTTCAGTTCATAGGAGACGGCCACGTTCCCGCCGGTGCTGATCACCTGGCGCCGGCCGGCGGCGGCGATGACCAGAGGCGTCGAATAGGCCATGTCGCCATCCTCGCGCAAGGTCTTCCAACGCACGGTGCCGTCATTCTTGTCCAAGGCCGCCACGAACTGCGTGTCGGTGCCGTCGCAACTGATCAAGAGCAGGTCATCCGCGAGCGCCGGCGTCGAACCGGGTCCGTACTGTTCCACGTAACGCAGGTTCCGGCTCTTCCAGAGAACCTTGCCCCGGGCGTCGAGGGCCGCCGTGCCGAAGTCTCCGAAATGGACGTAGACCCGGTCCGGTTCCAGGATGGGCGTGGGAGAGGCGGATGAGTTCTTCGTGTGCAGCGAGGGCGGGCCCTCCAGCGCGATGATCTCGACATCGTGCAGGAGACGGCCCGAAGCGAAGTCGAGCCCCAGGGCGCGAAGCGAGTGGCGCTCCCCCGATGAATCGCTCACGGAAATACCGGTGGTCAGCCAGATCTTGCCGTCACGCATGACGGGCGAGGACCATCCTTGGCCGGGAATGGGAACTTTCCAGACGATGTTTTCGGCTTCGCTCCAAGTCAGAGGCAGATCGACCGCATCCGAGTGACCTTGGCCATTGGGCCCGCGAAACTCGGGCCAATCTTGTGCCGGAAGGAGGCTCAAGTTCAGAGTCGACAGCAGGACAAGATTCACGACGAGGAATAGACTCGTGCGTCCTCGGAATTCCCGAACCGATGCCGGACCATCCGATGTCGAGAAGGTTGAATTTCGTTTCACCGAATTGGAATCCTTTGCCGAGCCGGTTCTGGCCCGGCAGACGATCGGACCGAAGAGGGCGCCCACAAGGGGCACCCCTACCTATAATTCTTCAGCCATTTGCACAAGATTTTGAGAATAAGAAACCCATTTGCAGAGGTGGTCTCGAGCCTCGAGGCCTTCGTAGGCGTTCTCGTCCCCGGTAGACCCGAAAGCGGCCTCTGACCGGAATCGGCCATACATCACGGAGACGCGAGAAACTCCAGGCCGTCCATCTTCCAGACGTTGAGCTGGTTCGTGGCGACTCCCATGATGGTGACGAGGGCGCCGTCCGCCACCGACTCGGGTGAGGAACTGAAATATCCGGTGATGTCCAAGGCGTCCATCACCTGGCCGTCCAGGGTCCAGTAGACGGTGTTGGCGTCGTCGGTCAGGTAGACGCCCCAGCGCCGAGGACGCTCCAGCAGGTCGGCAATCTCCGCCGGTTCCCGATAAACCCGGGTGGCGAGCGCCAGGCAGGGCACGGTCACGTAGGGACCACCCGTTGCGATGGCCGCCTCATGGGCGACCCTGAGTTCCTGGGGCGTCATGTTCTTGCCCTCTTCGGTCCCGAAGGCGTCCCTGGGGTACTTGTCGAAGTCATCGGGCCTGAGACCGCGAACCAGGTAGACGAAGAGCCCGTCGTCTCGCAACAGGTCGAAATGGAGTTGAATCCCCCGATCCTCGTCCTTCTGGGCACCCACGAACCCGTGCCAACTGCCCAGCGTGATGCTCCACGCCTGGACCAGTTGCCCCTTCTCGTTCATTTCCTCCGGGTAGTCCTCGTGGCTGAACACGCCGACGGTCACCTCCGCGCCGTTGGTGCCGGCCAATCCGGGATTGAAATACTTCCCGGTGGTGCCGAAACCGCCCAGGACCGCTTCGCCGGGACCGGGCGGGGGAGCCCGCTCGATTTCCAGCAACCAGTGTCCATCCCGGATCCGCGCCCGGGCCGTTTCCAGGCGGGTCCAACGTTTCACGTCGAACTGGTCCGGCGGACCGTAAGCCTGGTTGAAATCGTCGCTGAGCTGCACCGTCAACTTGGCCTTGGTGGCTTCGTGCTCCGCCTGCGTCACCAGGCTGGGAGCCGCGGTCTCCTCGGCTGCCGGTTCCTCGGCCGCCGGCGCCTCTTGGGTTTGACCTCCACAGCCGAGCGCGGCAGCAACGATCACACTGCCCCCCAGAATTCCCATCCACTGCCACACCACTCTTCTGCTCATGGTTTCACCTCACTCCGAACCGGAGCCTGGTCCGCCCGGTTCCTTGACTTCCAATTGCTGGTTGGCCTGGATGGGTCCCGAGACGACTTGCCGTTCCCCAGAAGGCCAGATCACCTCGATCCGGTCCACGGTATTGGCGTTCCCCAATCCGAAGTACAGGGCCAGCCGGCTCTGCGAAAGATAGCCCGATTTTCCGTCGTGTACCCGAGTATAACTCTGGGCTCCAGCCTGCAACGTCACGCGTGTGCCAAGACCGTCCCGGTTGCTTCGCTCACCCTGCAGTTTCACCTTCAGATAGCTGATCGGCTTTCTCTCCGCCAGATCGCTGACCAGCACCATCGGTTCGGAGTTGAACTCGTTGGTGACGATGTCCTGGTCTCCGTCTCCATCCAAGTCGAATATCACCGATGAGCGGGTTCCCAAGGCGGCCCAGACCACGAATCGCCCGCTTCGTTGCCCACAACGTGAATGCGTCTTGTCCACGCCGTCACAGTCCAGTTCGAACCAGGGTCCGGCGGTCCGGTTTCCGCGCCTGGGCTCCACACCCAGGATAAATTCGCTGTCCCGAAACGTCTTTCCCCCGTCATTGAGCAGGACGGAATTGACCCCGTACCGAAACGGATAGTTCATGCTCGACGCGATGAAGGCGTCGATGTAGCCGTCGGCGTTCAAATCTCCCGCGCTGAGGCCCCAGGGCCAGTAGTTCTCGGCGCCGACCTGGTCGGAGATTTCCCGGAACCGGCCCTGCCCCTGGTTGAGATAGAACGCATTCCCGTAGATGCTCTGCTCGCGCGGAACGGCCAGGCGCGAGGGAGTCCATTGCATGTTCGACTTGAGCTTCTCGAAGAGGGGAGGGATGCCTTCGCTCATATCCGAATGCATATCGGTGAGAAAGATGTCCATGCGCCCGTCGTTGTCGAAATCGAAGACCTGGATTCCCATCGAACCCCAAGGGGTCTTGGGAAACAACTCCCGGCTTTTCTTGACGAACTTCCGGCCCTCCACGTTTTCATAGTACTCGTCGTTGCCCTGCATGTTCAGGACGTAGAGGTCGGGCCAACCATCCCGGTTGACGTCGATGGGGTTGGCGTCGCCGCTCCAACCTTCATCGACGATTCCCATTTTTTGGGAGACCTCCTCGAACCGGCGATTGCCCAGGTTCCTGTAGAGCAGGCTCTTCTCCGTACGCTCCGGCCGCAGGTGCCCTCCAAAAGCATCGTCCACGCCGACGTAGTAACCTCCCCTGCCGACCTGGTCGGTGGTGTAAACGCCCACATTCGTCACGAACAGGTCCAGGAGGCCGTCTCGGTCGAAATCGAAGAACACGCTTCCGGAGGAGTGCCCCGAATAGGCGAGGCCTGCTTCTCTGGTCACGTCCCGGAACCGGCCCTTTCCCCTGTTTTCGAACAGGATGTTTCCCTGACGCACGGTGGTGACGAAGAGGTCGGCGTCCCCATCGTTGTCGACGTCGGCGAAGGAGGCCGCCACGCTGATCCTGTCGGGCAAGCCGACTCCAGCCACATCGGTCAGGTCCCGGAACCGGCCGCGTCCCAGGTTTTTCCAGAGTTGATTGGCTCCGATCTGGTTGAGGAAATAGAGGTCCTCAAGTCCGTCGCCGTCCACATCCGCCGCGGCAATTCCGTTCCCGTGGTCATAGTGCACCGGTTTCCAGTACTTCCCCGAATCATCCGCGATCCGGTGAACGAACTCGATTCCGGTCTCTTCGAGGCGGTCCGAGAACCGAAAATCGTGAAATACGCCGAGGGTGTCCTTGCCTTCGATCTGAAGTTCCTTGCGGATCTCCATCCATTCCGGCGCCAGCACCGTGTCCGGAACCGGCAACACTTGAGCCGCTACCTGGAAATCCTCTTTCTGTGCGGCGGCGTCCCGGCTCCAACCGGACAGGACCAGAATCAGGCCCACGGCCGTCAACCACACCCACGAACGGCCCGAGATGAACCGTCCGAGAATCTCTTTCCGGGCCAGATGAGCCGTCCTCATGATTCGTCTCGTCCGGCTACCGTCCATTTCGTCCCAGTATACTGCCGATCTTCGTTGACGATAGAAGCCTCGTGCGCCTGTGAACCCAGCCGTCACTCGGAACCGCAAGGCTGTCCCGATCCACGGCGTAACGTCACGTAACAGCCGGACTCCCGGACGGGCCAGACCTCGCATCGGCCGTCCGGCCATTCGACGGCAACGCCCTGTATCTCCGTGGCGGTGCCGAGCCCGAAATGAACCCTTCCGTCATGGGCGCTCAGATAGCTTCCATCGGTTCGGCAGCGGCTCAAGAGGGGCCGGATGCCCTCCCGCAGCACGGCAACTCCAGCCTGGTCGATCCCGGCATAGGGGCTTTTCTCTCCTTCCAAGCGGACGCCCAGCCAGCGCCGGCCCGAAGCCGCCTGGTTGAGCAGGAGACGAACCGGTCCGTTGTTGTTGGACACCACGACATCCACGTCTCCATCGTCGTCCACGTCTCCGAAAGCGGCGCCCCGGCTGACTTCGGCCCGTTCCATTCCCGGTCCGGCGGCGGAGGCGGCCACTTCCCGGTACTCGCCCCGGCCCTGGTTCCGAAAAAGCTGGTTCTTCTGGGCGTAGGGATAAGACGAATCGGAAGGCTGGTTCTCATCCACGGTGACCGCACCGTTGGCGACGAACAGGTCCAACCAGCCGTCGTGATCGTAGTCGAACCAGAGGGTGCCGAACCCGGTATAGGGGACACTGGCCTGGGCTAGTCCGAATCGAGCGGTCGCGTCGGCGAACCCCCTGGCCAGGTCGCTCAGGTAGAGGGTATTGGTCTCCCGCTGATTGTGGGTGACAAAGAGGTCCTCGTCGCCGTCGCCGTCAAAATCGGCGGCCGTCACCCCCATCCCTGCCTCCGCCACACCGTCGGCATTGTAGGCGGTTCCCGACATCAGCCCGAAATCCTCGAAACCTCCCTTGCCGTCGTTGACCCACAGTTGATTGGGCGTCCCGTCATTGGCGACATAGAGATCCAACCGGCGGTCCCGGTTGGCGTCCACCGCGATGACGCCCAATCCGGCTCCGAAGGCGGCGCCCAGTCCGGCTTCCTCGCTGACGTCTTCGAACCTGCCGCCCCCCAGGTTCCGAAACAGCCGGTCCGGCACCGGCTCGTAGACGCTGGGCGAACAGTACTCCCGGCGGCTCTCGCCGCACGCCTTGTTCCCCCTGACGGTGAAGGAAACGTAGTTGGCTAGGTAGAGGTCGAGACGGCCGTCCCCGTCGTAGTCTAAAAACGAGGCGCTGGTGCTGAACCTGGGGTCGTCCACGCCGGCGTCCCGGGTCACGTCCTGAAAGGTCCCGTCGCCGCGGTTCCGATACAGGACGTTGGGTCCGAAATTGGTCACGTAGAGGTCCAGGTCGCCGTCTTCGTCGTAGTCCCCGACGGCCAGACCCATCCCGTACCCTTCGTGTCCCACGCCGGCCCCGTCGGTGGCGTCGACAAACCCCAGCCGTCCGGTCTCCTTCAACTGATTGCGGAAGAGGCGGTTGCGCGGCGGCCAACGGCCGGTGAACGGAAACAGGGATTGGGCGAGGGTCTTGAACGGGTCCAGCATCGCTCCCTGTATCAGGTAGACGTCCAGGTCCCCGTCCCCGTCGTAGTCCAGCAGGCCGACCCCGGAGCCCATGATCTCGGGCAGATAGTACTCTCCGGTCGCGCCGATGAAGTGATGGAAATCCAGGCCCAACTCTCGGGCCGATTCCCGGAATACGGGGTCCTCCGCTGCCTCCAGTCCTCCGCCGGCCAAGACTCCGGCCAGAGTCAGAACGAAAGCCGGCAACGAACGGCTCATGGGAACCCTCATCCTACTCGGTGCCAAGAACACTCATCCCCTCCAGCCGGGCCAGGAGCGCCTCGATTTCCCGCAGCAGGGCATGCTGTTGGGACGCAGCGGCCATCTGCTTTGCTTTCAGCGCGGCCTCTTTGGCCTTTTGAAACTGTTTCAGCTCGATCCGGACCAGGGCCAAGGTGTGCAGGTACACGGGCGTGCCCTCGTTCTCGGGTTCCAGTGTCCTCTCCAGGTGCCGAACCGCTTCGGCGGGCTTGCCTTGAGTCATGAGCAGGCGCGCCAGATTGAAGTGGGGGAGATGGAAATTGGGCTCGTACTGGATGGCCAGGCGGAAATGACGCGCCGCTTCGTCGGCCTGCCCCTTCTGGGCCAGCAGATACCCCAGGTTGTTGTGGCTCAGGGCGTGATAGGGGTTGATCTCCAGAGCCTTCCTCAGCACTTCCTCGGCCTCACCCATACGGCCGGACATGCCCAGGAACATGCCGAAGTTGTAGTGGGTCTTGTACATGCCCGGGTCGATGGCCACCGCCTTGCGGTAGTGTTCCTCCACCTTTGCCGGGTCGCGCAACACAACGTACAGGGAGGAGAGGTTCCCGTGGACGACGGAATGATCCGGGTCGATCTCCAGTGCCTTCAGAAAAGCGGTTTCCGCGGCGCGGAAATCCCCTTGATCTCGAAGGGCGATCCCATTCTCCAGGTACCAGGTGGCGCCGGAGGCGAGTGACTGGATCGCGTCAAGCAGCGGGTCCTTGCGGGGAGGCTCCTTGGCCGAGCTTTGCCGGAACTGGACGAGATGCTCCCGCATCTTGGCTCCGTCACCCAGGTTCCGGTAGGCCAGACCGAGAGCGTAGTGGCTGGCCCCGTATTCAGGGAACAACTCGCAAGCCTTCCGGAAGTGTTCGACCGCCCCTGTCAGATCGCCGGTCTCGGCGTGGACGCGCCCCAGACCATAGTGAGCCACGGCCGATCCGGGGTGGTCCCGGATGATCGCTTGGAATGCCTCGCGGCTCTCATCCGGCCGGCCCAGTTGCTGGAGGACTTCCGCCAGCGCCAGGCGCGCCGCGAGGTCATCCCGTCTGAGCGTTACGGCCTGACGAAACGCGGACGCCGCTCCCTCCAGCTTTCCCATCGGGACCCGGACGACTCCCAGGTAGTAGGCCCAGGGGTAATGGTCGGAGACCAGCAGGTGAGCCCTGAGATAGAGTGCCTCCGCCAGCTTGTAGCGCTTATGGGCATGGAGGATCATGCCCAGTTTTCCGTTGGCCTCCGCAGACTTGGGCTCCGAGCCCAGCCGGTTGGCGGCCGCCTCGATCTGTTCCCATGCCCTGGCTTCGAATTCATCCTTCCACGGGGCCAGATCCGGAATGGGGGGCAGGTCCTCCACCGCTGCCGGGGTCACCAATGAGACCGTGAAGCTCAAGCCCAGAACCAACAGAAACGCGCTCATGCTCTTCCGTCTCCGTTCTCCCCTCTGCCAGCTCATTGGTCCGTCACCGTTTTCCCGCTGCCCCGGTAGAGAACCGAATACTGATCGACGGGCAGGCCGCTCCACTCCTCCAGGGTTCCGTCCGTCCATTCGGCGCGAACCTTCAGGACCCGCGTCTCGTCCCCGAGTCCGAAGAGCAGCCTGGGATCGTTGGCGGAGGCGTAACTCCCGTCGGTCCGGACCCGGCGCCAGAGCGCCTTGTCCCCGGGCAGAAATACACTCACTCGAGTGCCCAGCAGGTCCCTCTTGAGCCGCCGGTCCATCAACCGCAGTCCCAGCCAATGGCGCCGCTGGCCGGTCTGGTTGATCAGCACGCGCGCCCGGCCGTTGTTGTTGAACACCAGGACATCCGTGTCGCCGTCGTTGTCCAAATCTCCGAAAGCCCCGCCCCGGCTCACTTCCGAGAGCTCGAAGACCGGGCCGGCCCCATTCGTCACGTCCTC
This sequence comes from Acidobacteriota bacterium, assembly GCA_965231825.1. Taxonomy (GTDB): domain Bacteria; phylum Acidobacteriota; class UBA6911; order RPQK01; family JAJDTT01; genus JAJDTT01. Next base: position 4,476,929 of record OZ246889.1, read on the forward strand.
GAACCGCTCCCCGCCCACATTGCGGAAGAGTTGATTGGGCTGATGAAGCGGGTAGGGGTCGTTTTTCTTGGCCAGGGCGTCGAGGGTGTCCACATGGCCGTTCACGGCCAGGACATCCAGCCAGCCGTCATTGTCGTAATCCAGGAACGCCGTTCCGAATCCGGTGTAGGGCACGCTGGGGGGGGCGAGGCGGGTCCCGGAGGACTCGTCCTCGAACCAGCCGCTGCCGTCGTTCCGGTAGAGGGTGTTGGTCTCGTTCAGGAGATGCGTCATGAACAGATCTTCGTCGCCGTCGTTGTCGAAGTCCGCTGCATCCACGCCCATGCTCGACTCCGCCTTCCCGTCCTTGTTGAAGGCGCAGCCGGCCAGCAACGCTTCGTTGCTGAAGGTCCCGTCCTTCTGATTCATCCAGAGATGATTGGGACGCTGGTCGTTGGCCACATAGAGGTCGATCCAGCCGTCCTGGTTGAAGTCGGCCGTGACCACCCCCAGGGAACCGTTGTACTGGCGCGCGATCTGGGATGGGGCCGACACGTCCTCGAAGGTCCCGTCCCCCCGGTTGCGAAACAACTGGTCCGGGACCGGCTCGTAACTGAGAGGCCCGCAGTAATCGACGCGGCCCGTGATTCCGAAACAGTCCTTGGTGTAGGAGAAGCTGAAATTGACGTAGTTGCCGACGAAGAGATCGAGCCACCCGTCGCGGTCGTAATCCAGGAACGCCGCGCTGACGCTCCAGCGGGGCGCGGCCTCTTCGGGCATCGCGGCTTCTCGAAAGCTGCCGTCCCCGTTGTTGCGAAACAGTTGGTTCCGACCGAAGTTGGTCACGTAGAGGTCGATCCAGCCATCGTTGTCGACGTCGGCCGCCGCCGCTCCCATGCCGTACCCGGTGGCCTCGACTCCGCTCTCCTTGGTGACGTCGGTGAAGCGCAGGACGCGGCTCCGATCCGCCCGGACCTCCAGGTCATTTCGATACAAGCGGTCTCTCGGGGGCAATGGGACCCGCGGCGGAAAAAGGGCGTCCTCAAGACCCTTTCCCAGCCCCAGCATGTTGCCTTGAACGATATAGAGGTCCAGGTCTCCGTCGTTGTCGTAATCGAACAGGGCGCCGCCCGATCCCACGACCTCACAGAAGTACTTCTCCCCCGACATCCCGTTGAAGTGCACGAAATCGATCCCGACCGCCTGGGCCTCGTCGGTGAAGATTTCGGACCCGGAAGTCGCGAGACCTGACATGAAGAACAGGCTCAGAACCAAAAGACCGGCGCCTGCAACGGACGGCCGCCGGGCTCCCCGGACTCGGCGTTGCCCCCTTCGCCGTTTCATCGTTTCGCCATTGCTGTTCCGCTACCCCGATAGAGCACCGTATACCGGTCGACGGGCAGGCCGCTCCACTCCTCCTGTGTTCCGTCCGTCCATTCGGCGCGAACCTTCAAAACCTGCGTTTCGTCTCCGAGTCCGAAGAGCAGCCTGGGATCGTTGGAGGAGGCGTAGCTCCCGTCGGTCCGGACCCGCCGCCACAGAGTCCGCCCTCCATTCAGGAATACGGCGACTCGAGTGCCCAGCAGGTCCCTCTTGAGCCGCCGGTCCATCAACCGCAGTCCCAGCCAATGGCGCCGCTGGCCGGTCTGGTTGATCAACAGCCTCGCCCGGCCGTTGTTGTTGACCACCAGGACATCCGTGTCGCCATCGTTGTCCACATCCCCGAAGGCACCGCCCCGGCTCACTCCCGAGAGCTCGAAGACCGGGCCGGCCCCACTCGTCACGTCCTCGAACTGGTCACCGTCCAGGTTGCGAAAGAGTTGATTGGGCTGATGAAGCGGGTAGGGATCGTTGTCCTTGGCCAGGGCCTCGAGGGTTGAGACATGGCCGTTCAGAGCCAGGACGTCCAGCCAGCCGTCGTTGTCGTAGTCCAGAAAGGCCGTTCCGAATCCTGTAAAGGGGACGCTCGGGGGCGCGAGCTGGGTACCCGAGGACTGGTCCTCGAACCAGCCGCTGCCGTCGTTCCGGTAGAGGGTGTTGGTCTCGTTCAGGAGATGCGTCATGAACAGATCTTCGTCGCCGTCGTTGTCGAAGTCCGCTGCATCCACGCCCATGCTCGACTCCGCCTTCCCGTCCTTGTTGAAGGCGCAGCCGGCCAGCAACGCCTCGTTGCTGAAGGTCCCGTCCTTCTGGTTCATCCAGAGATGATTGGGACGCTGGTCGTTGGCCACATAGAGGTCGATCCAGCCGTCCTGGTTGAAGTCGGCCGTGACCACCCCCAGGGAACCATTGTATTGGCGCGCGATCTGGGACGCGGCTGATGCATCTTCGAAGGTCCCGTCTCCCCGGTTGCGAAACAACTGGTCCGGGACCGGCTCGTAACTGAGCGGACCGCAATAGTCGACGCGTCCCGTCGAACCGAAACAGGCCTTGGTGTGTGAGAAGTTGAAGTCGACGTAATTGCCGACGAAGAGGTCGAGCCACCCGTCGCGATCGTAGTCCAGGAATGCCGCGCTGACGCTCCAGCGGGTCGCCGCCTTCGGCATCGCGGCCTCGGTGAAGCTGCCGTTCCCGTTGTTGCGAAACAGTTGGTTCCGTCCGAAGTTGGTGACATAGAGATCGATCCAGCCATCGTTGTCGACATCGGCCGCCGCCACTCCCATGCCGTATCCGATGGCCTCGATGCCACTGGCGTCGGTGACGTCGGTGAAGCGCAGGTTCCGGCTCCCGTCCGCCCGAAGCTCAAGGTCGTTTCGGTACAAGCGGTCTCTCGGGGGCAACGGGACCCGGGGCGGAAATAGCGAGTCCTGCAGACTCTTTTCCGGCCCCAGCATGTTGCCCTGAACGATATAGAGGTCCAGGTCTCCGTCGTTGTCGTAATCGAACAGGGCGCCGCCGGACCCCACCATCTCACAGTAGTACTTTTCTCCCGACATCCCGTTGAAGTGGACGAAATCGATCCCCGCCGCCTGGGCCTGATCGCGGAAGAGGACCGTGCCGGAGTCCGATCCGGCCAGAGGTGCCAAGCTCGCTTGCAGGAAAAGAACAACGAAGAGCCCGCGCCACCCTCGGAGGGCGAACCGAAGCCCCACCGCGGCATGCCTTGCATCGAGTGGGTTCCGCACATCCCCGTCTGGTGTTTTCGTCATCGGGAATCCGTGTACCTATCCAATCGGATCAACGACGGTCAAAAACGGGAACCGATTGAAATCGGCGTCTCGGGTGCAAATCCGGCTGATGCCATGTTCCCGCATCAACACGGCAGTATGGAGATCGTGCAAGAGGTTGCCGCCGAGATCTGGAAATTCCTTCAGGGTCCAGGCCAATACCGTGGCGTGGCGCTCGGTTGCCACCAGCAGGCCGAAGCCCGGCGACTCCAGCAACGCTCGTAGAAAACCCCACGACTCCCCCGGCGTCCAAGGGAATCTCGAGACTCGCGGGTGCGTCGTCACCCGCAGGAACTCGTAACAGACGTTCCAAGTGAGAAAAGCGGGCGACGGATCGTCGCGAGCCTGCATGACGGTTCGGCGGCAGCGATCATGAAACGGGGAATCTGCGTCGACCGCGTAGACCAGAACGTTGGTGTCGAAGACCAGCACTCACGCCTCGTCCATGGTTCGGTAGAGGGCCTCCCGGTCGGCGATGTCGACCTGGAGCCCCCCGCTTTTCCAGGTCGGCAACGGTGGCAGGGGTTCCCATCCATCGTCGATTTTCGTACTCCCGGCGAGGACACGCCGGAGTCCCGCCTCAACGAGAGCGGACATGGTGGTTCCGCGCCGGGCCGCTTCTTCCCGTAGCCGCTGCATCACCGTATCGTCGATGTTGAGGGTCGTTTTCATATGGAAAACCATACTCGCTGGATCTCTGAAGCGTCAACCGAAACGGGCGACGCCTCATGCTATGATGCGCGGATGAGCCAAGGACTGAAGGTGCTGTTTCTTCCCCTGCCTGGTTTGTTTGAGCGTTGGGGGTCCGACGTGGTCGCCGCCGTGACGAAGAATCACGACCTGCGCATCGCCGATTACGACCAGCCCCTGGCCCCGCAGTTCGAAGGGATCGACGCCGTCATCGATCATGGCGGATCGGTGGGAACCCGGGAGATGGTCGATCTCGCGGCGGCGGGCAAGGTCCAGCATTGGCAGATCCTGGGGACCGGGTTCGACCACTTCGACCTCGAATACTGGAAGTCGAAGGGAATGCCGGTTTCCAATTGCCCCGGAGCCTTCAGCGCCGTGGCCCTGGCCGACTGCGCCATGATGTTCATTCTGATGCTGGCCCGCAGGTACCAGGAATCAAAGGAAGTTCTGGATAGCGGCAAACTCTACCGGCCGATGGGCGCCGAGATGGAGGGGTGGAAGCTGGGCATTCTCGGTCTCGGGGCCAGCGGCATCGAACTGGCGAAACGCGCCCCGGGCTTCGGGATGAAGACTCTCGCCATCGACATCCGGGACATCGGGCCTGATGAGGTGAGCGAGCTGGGACTGGAGTTCGCCGGAATGCCCTCCGACATGGACGACGTTATCGCCCAATCGGATGTCGTCTCCCTGCATCTTCATCTGAACCAGGAGACCCGGCACATCATCGACGAGCGCCGGCTGAAGTTAATGAAGTCCTCTGCGTTCCTGGTCAACGTCTCCCGTGGAGAGCTGGTGGACGAGGCGGCTCTGGAGCAGGCCCTTGTGGAAGACTGGATCGGCGGCGCCGGAATCGACGTCTACAGCCAGGAACCGCCCGACCTGTCCTCGGCCATCTTCCGGTTGCCGAATGCGGTGACCACGCCCCACATCGCCGGGGTCACCGACGGCACCTCGCGCAAGCGGGCGGCCTGTGCTGCCGAGAACCTGGACCGGCTCGCCGCGGGACTGGAGCCGCTGTACCGGATCGACCAGTGACGAACTCCCAGTCGGCGGTCCTGTCCGGCGTTCGTTGCTGAATGCCCGGCCCGCCGGCTTCTCAGTCCGCTTCGGCAAACAATCCCGCCGCCGGCAACCGGACCGAAAACCAGTCGTCCCCTTCCTCGAACGAGATCCGTTTCTGAAAAGACGCCGGCGTCTTCCGAATCTCCTGGCAATGGGCCAGATACTTTCCTATCTTCAACTGGAGCGGAATGGTCCGGACGGACCGCAACGTCAGCTTGGCTGGCGCAAGCAGATCCCTATAGTCCTCAAGCGAATAGTAGGCCACGTGACCGGCCGATTCCCGCTCCGCGGCAGCGAACACGTCGTTCAGCATCGTCTGAAACCGGCCGGCTTGGGGAAGAACCTCGACGATCAAATAGACTCCACCCGCTTTGAGAATCCTGCGAACCTCGCAGAAATGGGCGGCCAGGTCGGGATAGTGGTGGAGTGAGAATCGGCAGACCGCCGAGTCGAACACGGCATTGGGAAAAGGGAGGTCCGACTCCGCCGAAACGATGTAATCGATGCTCGCGGTCCGGTCCAGCTCCTTGGCCCTGGCGATGACCTTGGGCGAGATGTCGAGTCCGCACACCGTGGCTTGGGGATGGAGTCGCCTCAGATGAGACGCGACGTTTCCTGTCCCGCACCCCATGTCGAGTAACTTGGGCTCCGGCAACAGCGGCAGCGACTTGAGCAGGCTCAGCGTCTGGTCGTCATCCTGAATGGAAGGCGGGGAAACGTCCCTGTAACGTTCCAGCTCGGCTTCGAAGAAAGTCCGGCTTCGCCTTCGGATCTCCTCGGCCGTGCGGGGAACGAGGGGTTCGACCACGCTTTGTCTTCCGTCGTCCAGCTACGGGCCTTCAGCGGTGTATGAACGGCCGGGATCGATCCTGGGGCACAAGATCGCGGTATCCGTCTCCGGTGATCACCAGGGAACGCTCCATCTGCAGCGAACCGACGCCCGGCAGAAACATGGAGGCCTCCAGGTTCAGGACCATGTTCTCTTCCATAGGCATGTCCGATGCCACGTCTATGCAATCGTCGCGTACCCGCAAACCGTTGTCGGCCACGACGGTGGGATAGTCCCGAACGTCAATACCGACCCCATGGCCATGAGGATAGGACGCAGTCAGTCCCAACTCTTCAAGGACCTGCCACATGGCGCCCCGGACGGCCGAGCAGCGGACTCCCGGCTTCATCGCATCGATCCCCGCCGCAACACTGTCCCGCACCGCTTCGAAGCGGCGCATCAGAGGCTCGGACAGCTCCTTCAGGGCGAATGTGGTTCCGGTGTCCGAGAAGCAACGCCGGTAGATGCAACCGAAATCCACCATCATGACGTCGTCTTCCCCCAGGGCGTAGTCCGGTTCGGTGGCCATGCCGAGCCCGCCCAATCCGATACAGAAATGATCGAAGTCGGCGCCCTCCCGGGCCGCCAGGAACCGGTAACGGTCATTCATTTCTCCCAGCGACGTTCCCGGTCGCGCTTCCGAAAGGACCTGCATCCCGGCCTGCTCGTTGATCTCTGCCGATCGGGTCAATAGGTCGATCTCGTAATCATTTTTGACCATGCGAATCAGTCGAATCAGGTTCGATGCGTCGAGCAGGGCGGCTCCTGGAAGTGCCTGGGCCAACTCTTCCTTCCGTTCCGTCGTCACCTCTTCCAACTCCACGCCGAGCCGTCCCCCAGTCAAGCCCCTTGCTTCGAGGATCGGCACCAGCGCCTCCACGGAACTGGACGCCCGCGGCGGCGCCAGCAGCAGATCGTGGATCCGGCGGTAGTTGTCCGGCAGGTCGTCGGAGGTGAGAGTGTCGTCCACTCCCGAGTCGCCGAAAACATGGAGATCGTGGACCCAGAGGTCCGCGCCGTTCACGGCGAAGAGGGGATTGAGCACCAGCGCCGGCTCCCCCTCCAGGGGGAAAACCGCGTAACCGGGTAGAGCCAGGCTGGCCGGGGCTCCCGGCTGCAGCATATAGCCCCGAATGGTCGGGTCCAACCAGCAGAAATAACCGGTGAAATAGGTGATGTTCAGATGGGAGGCGGCGATCAGAGCATCGAGACCGCACTCCCGCATGAAGACTCTGGCCCGCTCCTGGTTGAAGAACATGTCCAAGACTCCCGGCAGGTTCGGTTTGGGCTCGTAGCGAGCTTATTTCAGATTTCGGGTCCACGACCGGCCGATCTCTTCCAGGGATCGGCCCTTGGTCTCGGGGACCATCTTCCATCCGAACAGGACGGCAAAGATACAGACCGCCATAAAGATCCAGAACGCGTACGCCTCGGTTCCCAGGTCCTCTTTGAAGTAGGACATCATGGGGGGCAACACCTGGGCGCCGAGATAGGCCGACACCCAGAGGCCCAGCGCCGCCACCTGCATGGCCTTGGCCCGCAGGTGTGTGGGGAAAATCTCGGACATGATCAACCAGGCCAGAGGCGCCAGGCTGATGACGTAGCCTCCCACCACCAGGAACATGGTGAGCAGAAGGAAGATGCCGGCCAGATCGAAGTAGAAGAAGATCCCCATGAGCAGGAAGCCCACCGCCATGGCGGAGGTTCCCGCCATCATCAGCGGGCGCCTGCCGTAACGATCCACGGCCCAGAGTCCGATGCAGGTCCAGGTCAGGTTCCAGACGTTGACGATGATGGACTGCAGGATGGCGTCGGAGATGTTCTCGAAGCCTGCCCGCTGGAAGATGAGCGGAGTGTGAAACAGCAGGGGGCTGGTCCCGCTCAACTGTTGGAGGACGGCTAGGGTCAAGGCAATGAAGAGGGCCGTCCTCATGCCCGGCTTGACCAGATCGCGAAAGCTCCCCAGCTTCTCCTTCAGCGACCGGGCGATCTCCTCCAGCTCCGCCGTAGCGTACGCGCTCCCGCCGATCCGGGTCAGCACATCCCGCGCCTCCTCCTTCCGATTCACCTGGGCGAACCATCTGGGGCTCTCGGGCACGAAGGTCAGGCCGATGAGCAAAATCACGATGGGGACCAGCTCGGACGCGAACATCCAACGCCAGGACCCGATCAATGAGAGATAGTAGGAGACGATGATGGAGGACAACGAGCCGACCACGATGGCCACCTGGTTGACGAGAACCAGACGCCCCCGCATCCGGGCCGGCGCCACCTCCGCGATGTACATGGGCGAGATGATGGAGGCCAGACCCACTCCGACGCCGCCGACAATCCGGAAGATGTAGAACTCCGTCATTGTCCGGGGCAGAGCGGTCCCGATAGCCGAGACTCCGAACAGGACGGCGCAAAAGACGAGGGCCTTCTTTCTACCCCAGCGATCGGTGAGGCCGCCTCCCACGAGCGGACCGATGATGCACCCGATGACGGCGCTGCTGACGGCGAATCCCAGCCAGAACGGGCTCAAGGCGAACTCTTCCTTCAAGAAGAGGCTGGCGCCGGCGATGATGGAGAGGTCGTATCCGAAGATGAATCCGCCGACGGCGGCCACCAGAGCGACACCGTAGAGGTAAGTTGTTCGTACCATGTGTGAGGAGTATATGCAGTCCGCTGGTTATTGTCCTGCGGGTTGCTGAGGTTGGAGTTTCGCCCGGCCAGGGCAGGCGCGTGACTTGATCTGAATTCGGTCCGTCCATGATAATCGGCCCGTCCTGAGGCGAGGATGACCGGGCCATCACGTTCCGGCCGAGCCCCTCAGGAGTCTGATCGAAACGAGTTCCCAACCAGGAGGAGTCGGAATGGAATGGGTAAGGAATCTTGACCACGTAGCGGTCACCGTCAGCGACTTGGATCGCTCGCTTCGCTTCTACTGCGACGTGCTCGGTTTCAAGGAGGTCGAACGGCACCTGCTGGAAGGGGAGATGATCTCCAAGATGGCGGCCAAGGAGAACGTGGTCATGCAGGTGGTCCGGCTGGCCATTCCCGAGACGCCTGGAATTCTGGTGGACCTGCAGCTCTATGTCGAACCCCCGGGTGAAAACTCCAACGCCGTTCTGGGCATGTCCAACCAGGGGCACTTCTGCTTCGGGGTGAAGGATATGGATCGAGCGTATCGGGAGCTCACTGAAGCCGGAGTGGAGTTCGTCTCCGAACCGGTGGTCTTCGACTTGGGTGACGACTGGGAATACGGCGCCCTCAAGGTCGTCTTCTTCAAGGACCCGGATGGGTTCGTGCTGGAATTGATGGAGTTCACCGACTGAGGCCGGGACACGAACAGGGGAGCGAACCACCATGGCCAGATATCCGGAAATCGAGGGACAAACCGCGTTGGTCACCGGAGCCGCGCGCAGCATCGGCCGGGCCATCGCCATGCGCCTGGCCCGGGAAGGGGCGCAGGTGGCGGTGGCGGACATTGACCGGGACGGCGCCGAGTCCGTGGCGACGGAGATTCGCACGGCGGGCGGGAAGGCGATGGGTCTGCAGGCGGACGTGACGTGCTCCGGCGACGTCGACGCCATGATCGCCGCGACGGTGGAAGGCTTCGGCAAGCTGGACATCCTCGTGGCCAACGCCGGGATCGGCATCGTCGCACGCCTGATCGACACCGATGAAGCGAGTTGGGACCGGCTCATGGCCGTCAATGCCAAGGGGGTCTTCCTCTGTTGCACGGCTGCGGGCCGGCAAATGATCCGGCAGGGTCACGGCGGGCGGATCGTCATCAATGCTTCGGGGGCCGGCAAGATTGCACCGGGGAAGAACACGCCATTGGGCGCCTACGCCGCCAGCAAGCACGCGGCGATTGGGTTCGGGAAGCAACTCGGACTGGAGTTGTCCGACCACCAGATCCTGGTCAACAGCATCTGCGGCGGCATCATCGATACGCCCATGTGGGACCTGATCGACCGTGAGACCGCCCGGATTCTGGGCGTTCCCGAGGGATCGGTCAAAGCGGGCGCCGTGGACAGCATTCCGCTGGGCCGGATTCAGCAGCCGGAGGACATGGCCAACGTGGTGGCGTTCCTCTGTTCCGACGATGCCGGCTACATTACGTCCAGCGCCATGAACGTCGAGGGCGGGTTGCTGCCGTACTAGCGATGATCACGTTCATCGAAGCTCTGAATTACCGTTGCCTGCGGTCTGTTTCCAGACCCCTCGACTCTTTTCACGTTCTAGGAGCCTGCGCCGCAGAACTTGATCTACTGCGAAAGCGGTGAATCGGTCCATATTTCCCCGATTTCTCGGCGAATAGAACTACTATGCACCTCCAAATCGTGAAAATCCGGCCTGATTCTCCACTATCTCGCTACGATCATTTCTACGGCGCAGATTCCTAGTTCCCGGTAATTGAGTTCATTCGCGCGTAAACATCGAAGTCGCCAGAAGTCAACGCACCGTAACTGATGGACTGTTCGAGAGCTGCTTGGCCCCTGCCGTGCATATCGCACCCTCCGCGCCGCAGGACCGCCCCCCCGGTAGCACGATGGTGATGTTCTCGGGGGAAGATGGCTCTATGGCAATCTCCCAACGCACGTTGCTCGGGGGGTTGAGCCGCCGCGCCTTCGCCACGCTTCCATTCGTCACCGTGAAGGCGCTGTCCCGCAGTGTCACGTAGCTCAACGCCACCTCCTCGCTGAACCGCAACTCGAACGTGAATGCAGTCTCGCCGTCATGCTCGGCCGGGACCCCATGGAACCCGGCCGTCAACGGAGTGTCCGACTCCTCGGTAGCCTCAACCGTGGCCCGCACCGAGCCCGTCAGCGAACGCCCGTCCGAGGTGCATACCGCGCCGGTGGAATCACAGGATCGTTCCCCTGGAAGAACGATGGTGATGTCATTGAGGGAAGACGGGGCTATGGCGATCTCCCAACGCACGTTGCTCGGGGGGTTGAGCCGCCGCGCCTTCGCCACGCTTCCATTCGTCACCGTGAAGGCGCTGTCCCGCAGCGTCACGTAGCTCAACACCACCTCCTCGCTGAACCGTAGTTCGAAGGTGAACGAAGTCGCCCCTTCGTGCGACGCGGGCATGCCGTGGAAGCTCGCGGTTAGCTCGGGCTCTTCGGCCGCAACGACGGTCACGGTAACCGTGTCCTCACCGGCCAATTTGCCCGCATCGGTCACCGTAAGCCTGAACTTCAGTACGGCGTCCTCCGTCAATCCGTTCGGCGCCGTGAACGTTGTCTCGGCATCTGACGGCGCCGAGAGCTCCACCGTGACGCCGGAGACTTGCGTCCACGCGAACTGCAGTGTGTCGCCCACGTCCGGATCCTCACCAGCACCGCGCAACGTAACCGTCGCGCTCTCCGCTACACCCGACTGGTCCGACCCCGCCTTGGCCGTCGGCGCCTCATTACGATTCGAGAGCGAGACGCGCACGTCCGCCGTGTCCTCCTCCGTGCCGTCGCTCACTCGCACCGCCAGCTCGTAGGTGCCGTCCCCGTTCGCGTCGTCCGGCGCCTCGTAGTCTTTCTCCGCTACGAACGCCAGCGAACCATCCTCGCTCAATGTGAAGTGGCCGCTGTCCGCGCCGCCCGCCATCGACCACACGAGGTTCGCCCCCGCCCCGCCGTTGTCCGTGGCCGTCAGCCACCAGATCTCCGTATCGCCCTCGAGTATCGTGAACGATGTCGGACCGCTCACCTCCAGAGGGCCACCGGAGACGGTGGCGTGCACCGCGTTCGATTCCGGGCTTGGATAGCTGCCAAAGAGCGCTTGGAGGATCCACTCATAGTCGCCCGGGACTAGGTCGCCGTCCGTCCAGGTCGTGTCCGTGTTGCCGGTATCCTCGTAGCTGGTCGGCGTTTCTCCGGCCACCCCGCGGAGAATTCGATAGCCGCTCAGCCCACTGACGTCCTCGGGGGCATCCCAGTCCAGAACAGCGTCGCCGTCGACCAGTTCGACCGTCAGGTTGCCCGGCTTGGTGTTCCTCAATACGTCACACACTCGCGGCGCCATGACTTCGAGGTGACCCTCGAAGAAAGCTGCGCTCGTCGCTCCGCCGAAACTATCCAGCCGTTCGTTCTGACGCGTGCGGTCCGCAAGGGCCGCTGGATTCCCATTGCCGAAATGGAGGCGCAGCTTCATGATCAACTCGTCTTCCGCCGTCGCCTCTCCCTGGGCGTAGTACAACCACGAAGAGAGCGTCGTTGAAGTCCACCCCTCAGAAAGCGTATCGCTGTTGGAAACCTCTCGGTACAGCTTCCGGACAATCGCTTCCTGTTCCCACAGCTCCACGACCAGCAGGAATGTCAACGCCCCGCCCAATTTCCCAAAAACGCCATAGAAATGGTCCGGCCCCAGGAAGGAACCTGTCCCACTGCGGAGGTGAATGATCCGCCCGGTGTCGGCCCGCACGGCGAGATGGTGGTCTCCGATATTGAACGGTGCGAGCGCGGCCTTTCGTATATTCGACGATTCCGATCCGCATACGGTATTCTCGGCAAACTGCCGGAAGTCCTCGCGGCCCTTCAGCCTGCGCAATAGCACTTCCGCATGCCGCCACGCCATGACGTTTCCAGCCTCTTCGACCGTTGCGAAACACTGGGCGCAATCGGCCCTGAAGTATCTTCTCCCTTCGAGGACACGCGACGCGGAGAAATCGAGTGGCTCAATCCGCGGATTCGTTGACTCGAACGCCTGCCGTGTCTCTCCCCCGAAATTCCGGTCGAAGTCGGTTCCCCTCCAATGCGTGTAGGTGCCCCAGAGCGGCTTGTTCAGCGGACCGTGACATGACCGGCACGAAGCGGGCTCCGTGACCGTGGGAGTTCCGCCGGAGAAATCGATGATGCCGGCGGACCATTCGGTATCATTCCGCCGAAGGAACTCGACCCCGTCCCGGAACATTGCCGGGGCGGCGGGATCGGTGTTCCAGGAGAAGACAAACCGCCCGTCCCCGCCGAAGGACACCATCCGCGGATAGTCGCCGGATACATGGTCGCGTGCCGGCGATTCCGAGGCGAAGACCATCGCAAAGCGCTCCTTGTACAGCGCCGGCAGTGCCGCGATGAACTCCTCGACCGTGTTCACGCCGCCCACAAAACCGTCCAGGGATCCGGCATCGATTCCCCAATTGGGAAGTACGACGGTCTCTGTTTGGGCGGCGAACGGCCAAGGATCAGCGAGCATACCCGTTGGGTGAACGAGAAGCGGGTTGCCGTCCAGCGTCAGTTCCTCGAGCATCAAGAGCCTGTCGAACAGGTTCGCCGGCAGAGTCCAAAGGAGGTTCCCGTCGAGGTGTAGTCTCCTCAGCAGCAGCAACTCGTCGAACGCGTGCTGCGGCAGTTCCACAAGGATGTTGTCGGACAGGTCGAGCGTGTGCAGGCGAACCAGACCATCGAAATCCCCAACGCTGACACTTGCGATGCCTTGACCGCGCAGGTCGAGAGACGTTATTTCCCGCAGGTGGCTTACCGTGACGTCGGCGCAGGTGGCGGCGCCGGATGCGGTCACGATGGCGGCGCTCACCTGGAACGTGCGGTCGCAGACGCTGTGACCTATGCCCGGGAGCTGCGCCGAAACGGACCGGCTGCCACTCATCACGAGCGCAGTTGCAATGCTCATCCGAATGACCCACCGGACGGCCGCGCGTGGACTCCCGGTCCACGATAGTTCTCCTCCTAACATGGCGTGGCTACTCGGTTGAACTGACGACGGCCACAACCGTCGCCGTGATCCTGTCTCACCGACGAAGCGTTCAAGCTCGTCTTGGGCCGAGCGACGATGATTGGCTCGCCAACCCTCATGGGGATTGATCGCTGGAAAAGGACGGTGGCCCGCCCATCATGCAAATGGGAACCGTATCGGCTGCGTTCCACAAGCGTGCCGTGGTGAGCTTCAGTCTGGACTGTTCTCTGGCATATGAATAGGTCATGCGTAGCGCCTGTCAGGTCATCTCACGCTTGGGAGGCTTGCTTCTGAGGGTCTGAAGAGTACGATAAGGAAGAAGCGATTGTCAAATTGAATTGGCTCTATGCCAAATTTAATTATGTAGTTTTCACCCGGCGGCTTCATCGATTGGCTCGCCATCACGAGATCGTCTTGCGCGATCACCAGCGCCAGGTCAAGCATCGGTTTCTGGAGATCAAGAACCGTCGAGGAAACCTCGCTTGCGAGCGTATCGGGACCTGTTGAAGGTCGCTCGCAAGACGGCTCATTACGCCGCGGTGGCCCGACGGCAAGCGAACCGGTTCACGGACCTTCCCAGTCAGCTCATCGCTGGAACGTTTCGCCACCACGCGGAGAACGTGGATGGTTAGCCCATTCGTTTCGGCGGACTTTCACCGCCTTTCTTGTGCCAGTTAGCCTGGCGCACAACCGCCGCTCCTCGGGCCAACAAGTCGTTCAGGTCGGCGGCAGTCATCTCCCCCTTTTTCACAATCTTCCTGAGCCGGCCCCGCTCCAGGACGGCAATTCGGTCGGCGACGGGGACCACATGATTCATGTTGTGGTCGATGTAGAGGATGCCCAGTCCTCGTTTCCTGGCCTGGTCGATGGTTTCATGAACGCGACGCACCTCCCGTACCGAGAGGGAAGCTACGGGCTCGTCCAGGATCAGCAGCCGCGACTCGAAGTGGACCGCCCTGGCGATGGCCAGGGTCTGGCGCTCACCTCCCGAGAGCGAGGATGCCAACTGGTCCGGCGAGTGGATACTCACCAGCCCGAAATCAAGGAGCCGCTCCAGGCAGATCCGTCTCATGGCGCTCCGATCCAGGACCCTTGCGCCGAGAGATTTCCTTTTCATTTCCTGACCCAGGAAGAAGTTCCGCCAAAGGCTCAGTTGGCCGATGATGGCCAGATCCTGATACACGGTTTCGATTCCGTGCCGGCGTGCGTCCCGGGGGGAGTCGAAGTGGACTTTCTGGCCTCGCACCTCCAGCCTGCCTGACGTCGGACTCAGATAGCCGCTGACGATCTTGACCAGCGTAGACTTGCCGGCACCGTTGTCACCGACCAGGGCCACCACTTCCCCGGCGCCCAGGGAGAGATTGACGTTTCCCAGGACCTCCACTTCCCCGTAGGCCTTGGAGACCTCCATCAACTCCACGAGCGGTTGCCGCGAATCAACGGACATGTTCACAAACCGTTCCCACTTCCCCGGCGCACCGACTCGGCCCGGGCATTGATCACTGCCACCACCAGGAGAAGCACCCCGATCAGCCCCGTGTAATATTCCCCCCGGGTCCCCACCAGGATCAGGCCGGTCTTGAGAGCCCCCAGGATCAAGGTTCCCAGCAGCGTCCCCAGGATGGTGCCGCGAACCCCGAAAAGAGAGGTGCCCCCCATGACCACGGCTACGATGGCCAGCAAATTGTAATTTTCTCCCGAACTCACGCCGGACGAACCGAAATCCGCGAACTGGAGGCAGCCGGCTAGCCCGGCCAGCCCGGCGCACAGAGCAAAGTTGGTCAGCTTGACTCTGGCGACGGGCACGCCCATGGCCCGGGCTACGTTTCCTCCCGCGTGCCCGGCGGCCCGGGTCCAATTTCCGTAACCGGTCCGCTCCAGCACGAACCAGAGCATGGCCGCCGCAGCCAACATCCAGAGAAAGGGGGCGCCCACAGGCGTGGCCGGCACGTCCTCCCCCAGGAGACGAATCAACGGACTCTCCCGGCCATAGAGCTGGACCGGATAGCCGCCGGCCAGGACCCGATTCAAGCTGGTGACGGCGAACAGCATTCCCAGAGTCACGATCAGAGAAGGGATTCGGGCCAGCGTGGTCAACAGACCGTTGATCAATCCGACCAACAGTACAGCCGTGAGGGCCAAACCCAGCGCGACCGTCGCCGGCCAGTCCAGGTCGGTCATCAGCCGGCCCATGAGGATGGGCGCCAAGGCGAAGGTCTGGGAGACGGAGAGATCGAACTCCCCGCTGATCATAAGCAGGGTCACGCCCAGGGCCACCATGCCCAGCGAGGCCGAGAGAGCGGCCAGAGCGCTCAACTGAGGGAAGGTCAGGAAGTTCCCTCCCGAGAAGCCCTGGAACAGGAGTCCCAAAGCCAATAGCCCCACCAAGGGACCCGACTCGGGTCGCCGGAGTGCCCGGGCCAAGAGTCTGCTTGCTCCCTGCAATCCCCAATTCCCTAAACTGGATTCTTAGAACTGAATTCTTAGTGGATTATCTTTAAATATCTTTACAGAAGGTTTATTTCTTGCTCTTACTAGCCCAGGACCCCCCGCTTGAACAGGTCCTCCACCTGGTCGATGTTGGATCGGTCCACGAGCAGCCGGCCCGGGTCGACGAACGGCGTTTCAAGGATTCCGCGCCTGAGCTTGAGGTAGAGGGCGACCACGGCATAGTAGGCTTGAAGGTATGGCTGCTGGCTCAGTGTCAGGGTCAGCGTGCCCTCCTTGACGCTGCGGATGGTGATCGAATCCAGGTTCCAGCTCAGGACCGGGATGTCCAGTCCCACGTCCGCCTTGGCCCGCGCCGCCGCCGATCCCGTCAGTGAATCCCAGCAGACGATGCCGCGGGTCTCCGGGTGCGCCGTCAGGTAGACCTTCATCAACTGGAAGTTCTGGGCCGGGTCCAACCCCACCGGAAACAGCTCGATCCGCTCTTGGGACCAACCGGCTTCCTCGAACACCTTGAGATAGGCATTCTGGATGACCAGATGCTCCGGAGAGTCCGGGAGACCGTTGAACAGAACCACCGGATCGCCGGGCTTCAGATGTTCGAGAAACGCTTCCCCGCTTCGGCGGGCAGCTTCCATCTTGTCCAGACCAACCGCAGTCTCGGCCAGCCGCACAATCCTGGGATCTGCCGAATCGAACCCTTCGAAGTTGTTGAAGAACTGGATGGCGATTCCCCGATCCAGAGCCAGCCGGGTGACCTCCTCGAACTCCCGTCCCCGGTAATCGATGGCGATGCCGTCCGGCGACCCGGCGATCACTCCCTGGATCAGCGCGCTGATGTTGGCCAGACTGAACTCTTCCGGCGCGGCATAGGTCACGGAGATACCGGTCAGATCCCGGCCGGCTGCTCGGGCGCCCCGGGCGATCAGGTCCCAGAAGGGGTTGTTCAGCACCGCTCCGACGAGGGAGATTCGGATCTCTTCCCGCTGGCCGTCAGGCTCGGCGCCGGTGCAGGCGGAAAAGAGTGCGCCTGCCGAGGCGGACCCGCCCAACAGCAGGTCTCGGCGCCTGAACCGGTTTCTGGATCGATTTGGGGCAACCCGAGCGGGCGGGATGCGGGGCCGACTCAGACCAACTCCTTGAGCGGGACTCCGGTCATGTCGTCGATGGAGTTGGCGATCTTGATGGGGCGACCCGTGGGGCTCATCAATTCCTTGTTCCAGTCGATCCCGAGGGCCTTGTAGATGGTGGCGTGCAGGTCTCCCATGGTGACCATGCGCTCGGCCACGTACCCGCCGCGTTCGTCGCTGACGCCGACCACCTGCCCCCCGCGGATGCCTCCGCCTCCCAGGGCCAGGGACCAGCACTCGGGCCAGTGGTCGCGTCCGTTGTTGGGGTTCACGTGGGGGGTGCGGCCGAACTCGCCCATCACCAGGACCACGGTCGTCTCCAGGAGTCCTCTCTGGTGCAGGTCCTCCAGCAAGGTTGAAAGCGCCCGGTCCAACGGAGGCACCAACTCATCCCGGTGTTTGGCGTCGTTGTCGCCGTGCGTGTCCCAGACGTTGTGGCTATAGCCGTTGGCGGTGACAAAGCGGCTGCCGGCTTCCACCAGACGCCGGGCCAGCAGGACACTCTGCCCGAACTTGTGCTTGCCGTAGGCCTCCTTCATTTTCTCCGGCTCTTGAGAAAGATCGAAGGCGTCCCGAACCGAGGGAGACAGAATCATCTGGAGGGCCTTCTCGCGGAAGCCGTCCATGTTGGAGAATTCGGCCAACTCCACCTTTTGGCGGTAGTGACGGTCCACGATCTTGAGAAAGGAACTGCGGTTCTCCAGACTCTCCACCGGAAAGGACTGGGGCAGGACCAGGTCGGTGACGTCGATCCCCTTCTCTCCCCGGTCCGCAAGAATCATGGGGTCGTAGTTAGCGCCCAGGAAAGCGGACCGGAACAGATCGTTGTAGCGCTTGGCATCGGCCGAATCCCAGCCGGGACAGAGGACGTGGGGCGGCACCTCGCCCCGGGGGCCCAGTTCCTTGGTGATGATGGAAGGAAAGCTGGGAAACTTGTCGGCGGCATTGGGGCGGTGCCCGGTGAGAACGTAGTGGTGTCCCTGAGGATGATTGTTCTCCTCGGTGTGCATGGACCGAATGATGGAGAGCTTGTCCATGTGCCGGGCGGTCAAGGGCAGGATCTCCGAGATCCGGATGCCGTCGACGTTGGTGGCGATGGGTTTGAAGGCGCTATTGGATTTAGGATCCCAGGTGTCCATCTGACTGGGACCACCCCCCAACCAGAGCAGGATGCAGGCCTCTGCCTTCTTGACACGATCTGCCGGTGCGGCCGGGCCCGCCATCAGGCTTTCCCACTGCAGAACCTGGCTCAGGCTGAGGCCGAGTGCTCCCACCGAGCCGACCCGCAGGAAATCCCGCCTGCCCAGTTCTTCTTCGGTACAGGTCAGACAACCGACTTTCTTCATCTGACTCCAAAACCTCCACAATCCCGAGCCCAGGTTGGGCCCGAGGTTCCGTCAATGGTTATACGCAAACTCCCTGGAAGTGAGCAACGCCCAGGTCAGATCGACGAACGCCTGCTTCCGATCCGGCATCTTGATATTCGCCAGCACCGCTTCCAACTGGTCTTTTTCCTCACCCGTGGGCAGGCGGGACAATGAAGCAAGATAGAGATGTTCGATGATGTCCCCTTGCGGCGTCTCCTCTTGGACCAACCGGCTGATTCGTCCGTCCTCCCGGGTCAGTTTTTCCGTGTAGGTTTTCCCGGCATAGAGGTGCAGGGCCTGGGAGACGCTGGGACCCGCGTCCCGCTCCGGCACCGCGTAACGCATCGGGCGGCCATAAAGGTCCAGAAAATGCGAGAAATAGCGCACCGGAGCCTTCAACTGGATGGCTCGGGTTCCCAGGGGAGGCTGCCCCTCGGGTGACTCCGGTTTCTCGTGAAAGACTTCGGGGACGCCGGCCACGTGGGAGATGGCGTCCAGGAGCACCTCCGCTTCCAGGGGCCTGGGCAAGAAATGAGAGTAATTGACCAGGTCGCCGCGGTTGTTCCGGTTCGGCCGGCTCGTCAACTGGTAGGTCCTGGACTGCACAATATTACGAATCAGGCGCTTGAGGTCGTGTCCGTTCTCCCGGAAATCGGCGGCGAGTTCCTTGAGCAGCTCCGGGTGAGTCGGCGGATTGGAGGCTTTGAAATCGTCCACCGGATCCACGATCCCCCGCCCGAAAAAGTATCCCCAGACCCGATTGACGATGGCTTCGGCAAAGTAGGGGTGAGAGGTAAGCCACTTGGCCAGCTCCCGGCGCTGGTTGGGCCTCAGCTCCTCGGGCAATGTGGTCCCGTCCAGGAATGCCGGTTGGATCACCGTCTTCTTCCGGGGATGCTTCAACGGCCCCGCCTTCCCCTTGTCTCCGTACCCTCCGGCCGGGTTGTCGAAGGCGATGTCGTAGTAGCCGATGAAGTCGAGGTTTCCGAAGAAGGCGGCCAGCCCCCAGAACTGATCCTGGGACCACGGCTCGAAAGGATGGTCGTGGCACTGGGCGCAGTCGAAGCGCCGCCCCGTATAGACGCGAAGCTCCTCGGAGAGGATCCGCTCCGGCTGGGAGTTGTTCTCGAAGTAGTGCCGCGACGGCCGATCCCGGCCCTGAGCGTCCAGACGCTCCCGGGCCATCTGGTCGTACGGCTTGTTGGACGCGACGCTGGTTCGAATCCACTCAAAGTAGAGTTGGCTGTAGTTGGGTTCCTGCACCAACCGCAGGAGATCGGAAAAGCGGAAGGTCCAGAAATCCACGTATTCCGGCGAATCCAGAAGAATCTCGATCAGTTTGTTCCGCTTGTCAGGATCGGAGTCCTCCAGAAATTCGCGGACCCGGTTCGGGGGCGGCAGGGTGCCGATGACGTCCAGGCAGACCCGCCTCAAGAACTCGGAGTCGTCCGAGAGCTCCGACGGGATCAGGTGAAACCGTTTCAGCTTGGCGTTGACGTGCCGATCGATGAAGTTCCACTCGGGGACGTCCGGGTAATCGACGATGGGCTCGGTGATGACGCCGATCCGAGCGTGAACCGTGTGGCCGGCGGCTCGAACCAGAACGTTGGTCTCGCCGGGCTTGACGGCGGTGACGACACCGTCGGCGTCCACCTTGGCCACGGCCCGGTTCTGGGATTCGTAACGGACCTCATCGCTGATGTCCCGGGTCCGGCCGTCGGACAACCTGGCCGTGACCACCAGACGATGGACTCCTTTCTTGTCCAGGACGATTTCCCCCGGATAGACCGCCACCTGCTCGATCCGCGGAACGGTGACGCCTCCTTCCGGCTCGAATGGAGCTCCGTTCCGGACCCAATTCACGATCGTCGCGTATTCTTGGGAGTCCGTATCGAAACGCGGTCCACCGCCGTGGGGAATGGCGAAGGTCGGTTTTTTCAATATAAGACTCTCGTCCGGCGCGCCCAGATCGATCCGCGGAACCAGAGGTTCGCCCGCCTCTGGCGACAGCACGTGGTAGACGCCTCCCCTCACGATCCAGTCGTAATCCTCGCGCGGATTCAGAGAGTTGAGCGACAGCTTGAACCCGCCCCTTCCCTTGACGCCTCCATGACAGCCGCTGCCGTTGCAGCCGCTCTTGGTGAGAACGGGCGAGACGGCGCGTTCGAAGCTGAGAGGAGTTTCCCGTCCCGAGTCCACGACTCGAACGGCGGCTCTGAGCCGGTGGCCCTGAATTTCGGCATCGATTTCGGTCTCGCCATCGGCCACGGCGGTGACCTTGCCCGCCTCGCCGACGGTTGCCAAGCCGGAATCGCCGAGGCTGAAACGACTGGCGGAAGTCAGATCCCGCTCCAAACCGTCGGCGAACCTGCCGATCACCAGAAACCGCTGCGACGCTCCCTGCTCCCGAAGCGTGGCCGATTCGGGAAAAATCCGAGCCGACAGCAACGCCGGATCGTGACTCGGGACCGCGGGCATGGAATGGCTTCCGTAGGCCACGGAAAGACCGAGCCAGAAGGGAGCAATAGAGGTGAGAAAGAGTCTAATCAAGGGATCCTTCTCCGTCGGGATCGCCAAAGTTCAAGTTTGTGGAGGCGCCACTACCATCAAAGGAACCACGGCCACCGGAATCAGCGGCCCCGTCTTCCCGCCCACGATGGCCCGGGCCTTGACTCGCACCATGCGAGGAAGGTTCGTGGTCGAGGCTCCATCCTCGGCCATCAGCGAAATGGAGACCTTCTGGGTCTCGGGACGGAACATGTGTTTCTCCGACTCGTCGAAGGCGGGAGGCTTTTCCGACTCCGGAACCGCCGTCGCGTAGGCATGGACACCTTCCGGAAGCTCTTCGACGACAAGGGCAACTTCCCCGTCGAAATTCTCTTCGCGGTCCACGGTCAGGGTCAGCCGGCGGGTCTGTCCCCGCACGAGGTTGAGGCGGTCCTGCTCCACCTTCAACTGCCCGACGTGGGGGATCTGGGGACGAATCAACACGCGGTAGTTGAAGTCGGAGCCCGCGTGGGCGGTAGTCAGTTCGCGAATCTGGAGCGTGTATTCCCCTCCCCGGTCGAAGGTGTAGATCATCTTCGATTCGAGTTCGCGAAACAGCATGACGTTGTTGCCGGTGACTCGATTGTAGATGGCGCTGAAGACCACCTCATCTTTCTGGTCCAGAACCTGCACCCAGGGAACGAAGATGGGAACCGTGTCCCCGGGGGTCTCGACTTCCACCGCCACGGCTTGGCCCGCGCTGGCCTTGAACCTGACACGGTCGGCTTTGCCGGGATGGTCGATGACTCCTTCGACAATCGCCGGCAGAGTCACCAGGGCCGGTTTCGGAGCGATTTCAGAAGATCCTCCGAGCCGATGGGTGGAGACGACGCCGAGGGCATCGGGTTCCGGGGTCGGACCGCTGGCGTCATCCACTCCGGAGGCGCCTGAGGAACCGGCCGATCCGGTCACGCCCTCCGTCGCCTTGACTCCTTCGGCCTGGAGCACGGTTCGCTTGGACAGTTCCTGGAGCCGGGCCGGAGAGACCTGGACCTGGAACCTTCGTTCGAACCATGCGAAGGGGTTGGAATGCGCCAACGGCCAGGAACTCCTGTCAGCGGAGATCCCTTCACCCTTCGCGTCGACGATTCGAAGCTGATAGACGAAATCAGGCCCGCCCCGGTCGTCGAAGCCCTTGACGGCGATCAGATAGCGTCCCGAGTCGGCGAATCGATGCTTCAGGCTCGCCCTGCGGACGGTCCCGTGCTCGGCAAACAGACCGGCTTCATGAACGACCGGGTCGTCATTGAATGCGAGCACCCGAAGGCGGTGCGGGTCCACCCAGCTCGGTTCATGCCGATACAGATAGAGCAACATCTTGGGGATCGGCCCCTTGCCACGGGCCGGAAAAAAGACTTCGAAATAGAGTTCACGGCCCGCGTCCGCGTCGAAACTGTAATAGTCGACCTCCCCACCCAGCGACCGGCCGATCAGTCCGTTGACGGCCACGGGAACTTCCAATGGCTGCCCCTCGGTCGGGCGACCGGGTCCGGTCCGGCTCACGTCCTCGCCGATCACCGGCTCATGTTCCGAACTCACTCGGAACGGAAGGGGGTCGGAGACGCCCCTCGAGGAAACCAACCGGAGAGAATGGCCGCCGAGTTCGGCGTTGGACGCAATCTCCACCTCCACGGTGACCCGATGGCTCAATGGGACCGACCCAATCGCATAGGGTTGATCTCCAACCTCGTCGATCTCTTCGATCTGCTTCACCCGGGCGCGGAGCGCGTCGCAGTCGGTCCAGACGGCATACGTTCCCTGGAGTGTCTGTCCCTTGATCCGGACCTCCGCGACCGCTCCCCGCTGCCCTCCCACCGGATAGATGTAGAGCGCCCGGGGGTCGCTCGGCAGAGCCTTCTTTTCGGCTTGAATCGGAGGGATAGCCAGGACTGCGCATACGAACAGAAAAACCGCAGGGAGTGTGCGGAAAACGGATCTCTTAGATTTGGAATTCATCGTTTTCAACCCAGGGGATCCTTTACAGAGACTTTCAACGCCCTGATCTGTCCCTATCTTGGCGATGCAATTACTAAGGATCATAGCACAAAGCTGCGTCGATTTACTCCGCACCATCGCCAGCTGGAATGGTCCCACCCGGCCTTCGGGCAGCGCCCGTTTCGTTGCCCTGCTCCGATATTATGGACTACCATGAGCTTTTTTTCCGGGACTACCTATGGACACCCGCGATCGATTCGAAGCCGCCTACACTGGACGACCCACCGACCGGGTTCCCATCTGTGCCTGGCTCGGCATGCCGCTCCTTCGCCAACTCACGGGGAAGGGGCCCCGAGCCATTCTGGAGGAGCTGGTGGAAAACCCCCTTGAAATGGTCCGAATCCAGGAAGAACTGGGCCTGGATCCGGTCCTGGTGACCCCGGACGAGCGCCGGTTCTCCATGCACCGGTATCCCCGGCTGATCTACAGTTGGCCGGAGGAGGCTCTGGCAACCTGGCAGGTTCGGGAAGAGGTCCAGGAGGACGGCCGGAACTTCCGCACCCATCGGTTCACGGCGACGACTCCGGAGGGACCCGTCACCTGGAGCTACCGAATGGGTGAGGGGCAGGTGGCCGAGGTGGAGCCGGCCGTCAAGAATGAACGCGATCTGGACCTCTGCATTCGCTACCTTCCGGAGCCGGAAAGCCTGAACCAGGACAAGCTGAAGGCCATGGTGGATGCCGCCGGGGACCGGGCCTTCTTCATGCACTGCTTCATCGGTGTCTGGGGTGAGGCGTCCAACATGCGTGGCCTCGTGACCTTGGCCTGCGACCTCCTCGACCAGCCGAGATTCGTGGAGAAATTCTCCGAGTTCCTCAGGGACCGGGCCATTCGGAGGGTTCGTCATCTGGCCGCCACCGGAGTCCATTCCATCCTCTACGACCAGTCGTGGGCCGGGATCGGGTTTTCTCCCGAGCAGTTCCGGAGGTTCATGTACCCCTACGACAAGGCGGTGGTGGATGCCGCCAAGGAGGCCGGCTTTCTGGTCAGCTATCACAACTGCGGTTGCGGACAGGCGTTCATCGAGGACATGGCCGACACCGGGGCCCATTCCCTGGAAACTCTGACCCCCAAGACCTCCTCCGGCGACTTCGACCTGGCCGAGTCCAAGCGCCGGGTCGGGGCCCGGATCACCCTCAACGGAGGCTTCAACGAACGAATCCTGTCGAACGGAAAGCCCGGGGAGGTCCGCGATGAGGCGAAACGGTGCATCGACGCTGCCGGCGAGGGAGGCCGTTACGTCCTGCGGTCGACCGGGCAGATCATGGATTCGGCTCGCGGAAACATCCAGGAGTTTGCGGAGGCCGGAAGGGAGTACGGCCGGTATTGAGCCTGTCACTTGGGAGCGGATCCAATGACCCGAGGAGCCTACGGCGCAGACTCCTGGAGTCCCCTGAATTCCAAATCGCTGCCGACCTCCGTTGCACGGTCGGGGAAGGGCCGGTCTGGCACCCTGATGTGAAAAGGCTCTACTGGACCGATATCCTGTCGAGCCGGATCTACTGGTACGAACCCGCGAGCGGCAAGAGCCGGCTCTGTTATGAGGGCCGGATCGTAGGCGGGATGACGCTCCAGGCCGATGGTTCGCTGCTGCTTCTCATGGACCGGGGAACCGTCGCGGTCTGGCGGGATGGCGGGATCGTCCGAACGCTTCTGGACCATATCCCGGCTGAAGCGGACCGGCGCTTCAACGACGTCATCGCCGATCCCGAAGGACGCGTTTTCGCCGGCGCCATGCCCTTCAAGGACCTGGATCAAAAAAGGGGACGCCTCTACCGACTGGGTCGCGACGGATCGTACGAAGTGGTGCTGGAGGGAGTGGGAATTCCCAACGGCATGGCCTTCACCTCCGACCGCCGTTCCTTCTACTTCATCGACTCCCTGGACAACGTGGTCTGGAAATTCGACTACGATCCCCGGACCGGCGCCCTCGGCCGGCGGCGGGCCGTTCTGCGATTCGACGCGGCC
Source organism: Acidobacteriota bacterium (assembly GCA_965231825.1). Classification (GTDB taxonomy): domain Bacteria; phylum Acidobacteriota; class UBA6911; order RPQK01; family JAJDTT01; genus JAJDTT01. The sequence goes on from OZ246889.1 coordinate 4,501,788, forward strand.
CGGGACGGCCACGCTGACGGCATGACCTTGGACAGCGAGGACAACCTCTGGATCGCCATGGCCATGGGCGGGAAGGTGCTGCAGTTCGGCCCCGACGGCAGCCGGAAGCGGAGCATCGAATTGCCGGCCAGGTTCACCGCCAGCGTGACCTTCGGAGGAGAAGATCTTTCGGACCTCTACGTCACGACTGGAAATCACCCGGAAGACGAAGACCTGGGACCGGCGGCCGGCGCCCTCATGGTCCTGAACCCGGGTGCCGTCGGCGTACCCGAGTTCCGATCCCGCATCGCCATCTGATTTTGGAAGTCGCTCCGGAGTCAGGGAGTTCCTACGTATTCCGTCCCGAACCGGAACCGGCGGCGGCCGCGAAAATCGCCGGTGTTGGGCATGATCGCCAATTGGCCTCCGTCGATGACCAGCGTCTGACCCACGATGTAGCGCGATTCCCCGGAGGCCAGAAAGACGGCCAGACGGCCGATGTCCCCGGGCGTGCCGATAAAACCGGCGGGCAGCGTCTTCTCGGCTTCCTCCCAGTTGAAGTTCTCTCCCAGCACCTTTTCCTGATTCGGGACCCGGACCCAACCCGGCGCGATGGCGTTAACGCGCACGCCCTTCTGGATCAACTCCAAGGAGACTTCACGAGTGAACGCCACGATGGCTCCCTTGGTGGCGGCGTAGACCGAGTGCTCGACCAGGCCCGCATAGGCATGGACCGAGGTCAGATTGATGACCGCGCCCCCCTCCTGTTCGGCCATTGCCGGTAGGACGGCCTGGGTCAGAAAAAACATGGCTTTGAAGTTGATGTCGAAGAGGGTGTCGAATTGGTGGAGCGTCGTCTCCTCGAACGGGCTGTTTGCCGTCACTCCGGAGTTGTTGACCAGGACGTCGATTCCGCCCAGAAGCTCCTCCGAGGTTGCCGCCAGACCCTGGACCGACTCCACCCGCCGGAAATCGGCGCCCACAGCGAAGGCTCGCCCCCCGGAGTTCCGGATCTCCTCCACGGCCGATCGGCAGCCGGCACTGCTGTGACAGTAATGGAGCACCACCGCGGCCCCTTCCGCTGCGAATTGCAAGGCAACGCCCCGCCCAATCCCGGTTCCCGCTCCGGTGACCAGGACACGCTTGCCCTCCATCCTCCTACTCTTCTCATTGGCCATGATGGTCCCCCCGGTGAGGCATAATGTCCACGGATTCTAGTCCCCGGAAAGAAGGTCATGCAACACGGTCGCGAGTCCATTTACAAGTCCAGCATCTCGTGGCGCGCGTCGCTCCTTGCCGTTACGGCTCTGATTGGATTGGTGGCCGGCAAGCACGTTATCGCCGCCGGTGACGATTCCATTTTCGATAAGGCCAGAACCTATACCGGATTCTTCATCGGCTCTGCTCTCGTGGGCAACGAGATCGTCGACGTCGAGGGTTTCGCGAACTGGGGCCAACCGGGATACACGCTTGGCTACGGCGACAACCGGTTCGTCGCCGGTGGGCTCATCGGCACGAAGGTCGGGATTCGCGGTGTCCGGTTCCGGATCGAAATCGACGGCACCTTCGGCGACCTGTCCGGAAAATCGAACCGGCTCGATCCCGCAGGACTGGACGAGACGGCCGGGTCCGAGATCCACTGGATCGCCACGGGGCGGGTCGGCTTCGAGCACCCCGTCGGTGGAGCGACGGTTTTCGCCACCGCCGGCCTGGCGGCCTCCAGGATCACGAATTTCGTCACCGACATCGATTCGGGCCGGGATATTCTTCCCCATTTGGACCTGGACGATTCCTTTCGCGCCGGCACGACCGATCTGGGCCCGGTCTTCGGCGCCGGAATCGAGGCTCCGCTGGCCGGCGCCTGGAGCTTGCGCGTGGAGGGCTCCTTTCTGGACTTCGGGTGGACCACCCACACCGTCAACCACTCCGGGAACAACAGTTGCGGACCGGGAAACCCCCGGCGCCCCTGTCCCTACGACGTGCGGAATCAGTTGGGCGTCATCCGCTTCGGTCTGATTCACCGCTTCGCGCGATAGACGATTTCCCGAGATCCGTTTGCGGAGTCCGGGTGGGGCTTCTGCGGCCGGATCGGGTTCCGCAAATCTGGTCAGGAGCGTTCAGTACACTTCACCCGCAAGGGTTCAAGAATCACCCGATCCGCATGGAGCGTCACCAATGAACAGAGCGGTTCAATCCCAGCACTTCGTCCCACCCGCAATCCATCGGCGGTTGTCCGCAGTGCCGGTGATCTTGTTCCTTGCCCTATGGACCCAAGTGGTCCCGTCGATTGCTCAGGACCGGGGCTTCTATGTCGGCGTCACGGCCCCCCTGGATTATCTCGACGTCACCTTCGAGAAGACCGTGGACAGCACCGCCCCCAACACTCTGGTTCCAGCACCGCGGGCCGGCCAGATTCTTCAGGACCAGAGTTCGGCCAAATCCCTGACTTACGGAATCGGTTTCGTAGCCGGCTATCACCTGCCCTTTCCCGGAACCGGCTTCTTCGTGAGCGCCGAGTTCGATGTCGAGTTGCCCCGGGGCGCGGTGGACGGCCGATTGCTGGGGGTCGGATCGTCCCCGGGCCGAAATCTGCTTGGAGAGAGTTGGCCGGAGCAATGGTCGTACGAGAAAAAGAGGAGCTACGGCGTCACGTTCAAGCTGGGCGGCAGCCCCGGCCCACTGAATTTCTGGGATCTTCGCCTCTATGGTCTTGCAGGCATGCGCCTCGTGGAAGCGGAGTTCACGACTCACTTCAACGGCTGTCTGAATCCCGTCCCCTGTTCAGCCGGCGAATTCACTTCGGGAACGGATTCCCGAGACCAGGATTTCAAGGGCTGGGTGGTCGGCGCCGGGGTGGAAAAAATGCTCGGTCACCATATCGGGTTTCGCGCGGAGATGCGTCGACCCAAATCTGGGATTGAACAGTGGACCACGCCATTCCAGAACGTGGGAGTGACCGTCCCCGCCAGTGTGACTACCAGTGGCACCAATGTGTCGATCGGTCTGATAACTTACTTTTGAGTGGTCTGGCCGGCGGCTTTCTTGCCAGCGAACGGGAGCGGCGGTTTCCAACCGCCGATCGGGGGTGAAGGGGGATCTGCCCCCCCTCTACAGTCGAGAATGAGCGATTGGAAGCTCGCCACCACCGGGCGATTAGAAATCGCCCTTCCAGTGGGCGACAGGGATGTCGCCCCTCCGGCCCCTGCCCTGGCGCAAGTGAGATGTTGATCCGATCCCTTCTTGTCGTTGCCGGGAGCGTTTCGGTGGCGCTGGGAATCGTCGGCATCTTCCTCCCTCTGCTTCCTACCACCCCCTTTCTCCTGCTGGCCGCTGCCTGTTACGTCCGCAGTTCCCCCAGTCTCTACCAGTGGTTGATGACCCACCGCTGGACGGGAGAGTACATTCGCGACTATCGGGAGAAACGGGGCCTGCCGCTCCGAACCAAGATCCTGACCGTCCTGATCCTCTGGGCCACCGTGGGATGGTCGGCCTTCCGGATTTCGAATTCGTGGCTGTTGGCGCTCCTGTTCGCGGTGGCGGTAGTGATTCCCATCGTCATTTTGCGGCTCCCCACCCGCAAGCCGTGACGCGTCTCCCGGACGAGCTTCCACCGCAGGGCAGCCGGCCGGATCTCTGCTATCCTTCTTGACCATGACCGAGAGGACCCCATGACGCTTGTCGACTGGCTGCTGGTCCTGGTCGTCAACCTGGGCATCGTCCTTTACGGTCTCATCACCTTCAAAGGCATCCGGAAGAGCTTCGACTGGTACCTCGCCGCCAAATCCCTGCCCTGGTGGGCAGTGGGCCTCTCCGCCTTCTCCACCGCCGTGGACAGCGGCGACTACGTGGCCATCGCCGGCGGATCCTACCGTTTCGGTCTCTCCCAGCTCACCCAGTGGTGGCTGGGCATCACCGTCGGCTGGTTCGCCCTCAGTTGCTTCGTCATCATTCCCATGTACCGCTCCGGCGTCTACACCAACGCCGAGTGGCTCGAGTTCCGCTTCGGCCCCCTCACCCGGGTGCTGGCCGTTTTCATCAACATCCAGTCCCGCACCAACGTGGTGGGGAACATCTTCTTCTCCCTCTACCTGGTGCTGAACATCATCGGAGAACTCGACGCCACTTGGAGCTGGGCGGTGGTGGTCCTGGTGGCGGCCACGGCCGTGGTCTATGTGGTGACCGGAGGACTGGAGTCGGACGTCATCACCAACGCCCTTCAGGCGGTCGCCATGATCGTCTCCTCACTGGTGTTGTGGGGAGTCGTCTGGTTCAGCACCGGCGGCATGAGCGGGCTCACGGAGAAACTGGCCCAAGTGGACGAATCCCTGCCCGGCGAACTCCTCCACGTGGGAGGCTACACCCCCGAGGGCGCCACGCCGATCCTGATGGTCTTCGGTCTGGTGGTGGTGCTGGTCACCTACGCCGTCATCAACCAGTACGAGGCCATCCGGTTCCTGGGAGCCCGGTCGGAATGGGACTTCAAGATGGGCGCCGTGCTGGCCAGCGTGATCACGGCTGTCTGCCTCTGGTTCAACGTCAGCCTGGGACCCCTGGCGCGCGCCCATTTCCCGGGGCTGGAGATCATCGACTCCGCCTATCCCATGCTGGTCCGGGAATATCTGCCGCCCGGACTCGTGGGCCTGGTTCTGGCGGGCCTGGTGGCGGCCGGGTACTCGACCTTCGCCTCCATCGGCATGGGGATCTCCAGCCTCTTCGTCCGGGACGTCTATGCCCGCTTCCTGGTCCGCAATGCCACCGACGACCACTACACGCTGGTCGGAAAGATCGCGGTCCCCGTTATCATCGCGCTGGGATTCGTTTATGTCCCCTTTCTCGAATCGGGAATGGTGGCCTTCTATCTGAGACTGGCCGGCGCCATCGCCGTGCCCCTGATGACCATCATCCTCATGGGCGTCTTTACCCGGGTACACCGGGCCACCGGGTCCATCGGGCTGGTGGCCGGGCTGCTCTACGGATTCTCGGCGCTGATCGGGGAATACAGGGAGTGGCCTCTCCCCTACTGGTACACCAACCTCTGGTGGGCCTATCTATGGAATCTGTTACTGCCGGCGTCGGTGATGGTCATCTCGTCATGGGTCATCACCTTGTTCCGGGGACCGGCCACGGACCAGGAACTGGAAGGGCTCCTCTACAGCCGGAAGGAATCGGATCAGGATCTCAAGTCTCTCATGGGAAGCCGTCTCAAGGTCCTGGAGGGAACCTGGCTCCAGAAGACCCTGCTTCAAGCCCCCTCCAAGCCCCGCTATCCCTTCCCGGTTCCTGAAGGCGGCTCTCCACCCTGGAGACTGCGGCCGGAACTCTGGATCGGTCTCTACCTGGTGGTGGCCTGCTGGCTGCTGTTCGTCGTCTTCTGGTAGGTACCGACGGGACGTCAGCTGAACAATTCTTCGACCGGCTGGCCGAAATCGGTAATGGGGACCGGCCGGCCGCCGGGAGTCATGAGAGGCTCTTCGGGATCGATGCCCAACGCCCGATGGATCGTCGCGTGAAGGTCGGGGATGGAGACGGGACGCTCCACGATCTCCCGGCCCAGTTCGTCGGTGGCGCCGATGGCCTGTCCGCCCCGGACCCCGCCGCCGAACAACACCACGGAGTAAGCGGCGGACTGGTGTCCTCTCCCGCCCTGTCCGTCGAATTCGGGTGGGCGGCCGAATTCCGTCGCCACTACCACCAGCGTCCGGTCCAGCAGGCGCCGCCGTTCCAGATCCTCCACCAGCGCGGACAGACCCCGGTCGAGTTGCCGGATCAACAGGTGGACACGCTTCTGGGCGAAGGCATGGGCGTCCCACCCGTAACCGTTGATGAAGTGCAGATTGAACGAACACTCGACGAATCGAATTCCGCTCTCCACCAGACGCCTTGACAACAACAACCGCTGCCCGAACTCCTTTCCGTAGGACTCTCTCAATTCGGCCGGTTCGTCCTTCACCGAGAAGGCGTTCTGAAACTTCGGACTCATCATCTCGAAGCCTCGGTCCATGACCGAACCGTAGGCCTGGATGATGGGCGTGCCGGCGTGCTTTTTCAGATAGGGTTCCGAAAACGTCTTCAGGGTCCGGGTCCATTCTTCGTACTGTTGAACCGAAACGCCGTCGGGTAGCCGGAGGCCGGATGGCCCGGCTTCCGTGTCGGTCAGGTAGACGAAATTGGACTTGCCGCCCAAAAAACCCGGCCCCCGCGGCTGCATGGGGTTGCCCACCACCACGTAGGCCGGCGCCTTGGGATCGAATCCGCCCAGTTGGTGGGACACGATGGAGCCGATGGAGGGATAGACGATGGTCCCGCTGGCCACCCGCCCCGTGTGGACGAAGTTGACCGCCTGGGTGTGTTCCGTGAACTGGTGATTCAGCGACCGCACGAAGGCGAAACGGTCCATTCGCTCCGCGATCCGGGGCAGGTGCTCGCAAACCTGGAGACCCGGCACGTTGGTCTCGATGGGGTTGTAGTAGCTTCCCGCGATCTCCTGGCCGTTCCCCTTGAGTTTGGGGTCGAATGTGTCCAGATGACACATCCCGCCCGCCAGCCAGACGAAGATGCAGGTGTCGGCGGTCGCTTTCGGCCGTGTCTTGGAGTCGGCTCCGGTCCTCCCCGCGACGGCCGCCGGTGCCGAGAGGAGATTCCCCGCAACGGCGGAGGCCCCCAGGCCGGCACCGAGTCTCGCTGTGGTTCCAAGGAACTCTCGTCGATACATCCGGAACCTGGAGTGTTTCATGACTTTATCTCCTACGGCAGGAACATGAACTCCGGGGAGTTGAGCACGGCCCACAACACCTTCTCCGCATTCCGGCGCCAGGCCGGCGTCAGGGCCGTCGTGGCGGGCTCCCCTTGCCGGACCCGCATGATGTACTGGTGGGCCGCGATGGAGTCGGTCACCGTCACCGCCTCGACTCCCGCCTCTTCCTTTCTCGCCTCCCAAAGCTCGGGAGGAACGAGCCTCCCGCTCCAATGGGCCCCGAGCTCGCTCCGGAGCCACCTTTCTTCGCGCTCGGTGGGGGGCCTCGACAGGGTGTTCAGAAACAACCGGTCCCCGTATTGGTCCAGCGTGCCGGATTCTCTCGAGAGTTCCGTGTAATACGAGCGGTCGGTGAATTTGACCAGGCGGTGCATCAGATCCCCGTTGGCCAGGGCCAGCGGCTGCAAGGCATGAGGATCGTCATTTCGCACACTCAACGGGTTCGGGCGCTGGTCCCGCCAACCGAAGGCCTTGGCCAGCGTGATGATCTCCTGCAACAACGGCTTGGCCAGGACCGCCACGTCCTCTTCGTTGGACAGGGAGACGATCTGCCATGTGCGGTCCGGGATTCCATAGTCCACCTTCTGGTAGGCGATGCGCTCGCTCTTGAACGGCCGGCGCACCGTCAGATGGAGCGAATCGACGATCTCCTCGGCACGCATTCGCCGGGCTCCTTGAGCCGCGAAGAGGTGCCGGCCGCTCGTGTCCCTCAGGCCGGCGAGATCCTGGTCCCGCCTCCGTTGATAGGCGTGGGATTTGAGGATCAATTCCTGCACGTGCCGGACGCTGTACCCGTTGGCGATGAATTCCTCCGTCAGGAATTCCAGCAAATGCGGGTGGGAGACTTGGGGCTCCGGATCCCAGTCGTCGATGGGGTGGACCAGGCCGCGGCCCATGAACCGCTGCCAGATGCGGTTGACGCCCACCTGAGCGAATCGGCGCTGGGACGCCATCCATGCCGCCAGCGCTTCCCGGTGAGCCCGCGCATCCGGACCGACCCGAGCGGGGTCGCGTCCGCGGTCGAAGACGAACGACGGGGGGATCCGGTCCCCCGGCTTGTTGGTGATGGGAACCGCCGGCTTGCGCCGACCCGGGACCTCGCCGACGCTGCTGGTCTCCGGAATGGCCACGGGCTCCCCCTGCAACATGGCGGCGATCCCGAACAGGTCCCGCTGCCGGTACCGGTTCAGTGGGGAGTCGTGGCAGCGGGCGCATTTCATGGTCGCGCCCATGAACGCCTGGGAGATCACGTGGGCCTTCTCGGCCATGGGAACGTCGCTGCCAAAGGATTGCTGAAAGCCAATCGTTCCCTGTTGCTCGGCAGTGCCCTCCATGAGCAGGAGCTCGGTGGCGAACCGGTCGTACCCCCGATCCTCCACAAGACTCCGGTGAATCCACTCCTTGAAGGGGCCGGTGGAGTGCGGGACGCCGCCGTAGACCTTGGCGTTCTCTCCCAGCAGGTCCTGCCAATAGCCGACCCACGGGTCGGCCCAGCCGTCGTCGGCCAAAAGGCGATCGATGAGCAGGTTCCGCTTGCCGGGCTGCGAATCGTCGACGAACTCCCGGACCTGCTCCCAGGTGGGGATCAGTCCCCAGACGTCGACGTAGATCCGGCGAACGAATTCGTAATCGTTCGTGAGGGGGGCCGGATTGACCCCATGGGCGGCCATTCTGGCTCCGAGAAAACGGTCGACGAGGTTGAACTCGGGCATGCCGGCCGCCGGTTCGACCTTCACCGGCGTTCTGGATGCGGCGGCCGAGCGAGCCCGGTCCAGATGCCTCTCGTCCCAATACTGCTCCCACTTCGCCAAACGCGGCTTTCGAACCGCATCCTCCAACTCTCTGTGCCGCTGCGATTCGGCTTCATTCCACTCGACCCACACTCTCTCGGTAAAAGGAATCCGATCGCCCCGACTCAGAAGCCGTAGCTCGTCCTCGTCCATGCGGTAGACGAGGGAGACTTCCCGATCCACCTTCTCGCCTGTCAGTTCGATCCTCAGGCGATAGCGATCGGATTCCAACGGGACTTTCTTCACCCCTTCCCGGATGCCGGCGGGGGGCTGGGTATCGGAGAACTCACCCTTCTGTCTACGGTTCGCTTTCTCGAGTTCCGCCGCGACGGCCCGTTGGGTCTCTTCGTTCTGCTCCAGCAGCGCATCTTCCAACCTCTGCCGCAGGAGATCCTGCCGCGCCTGCGCCTCGGCCTCCTTCTGGGCTGCCTCGTCCCGGGCCTTCTTTTCCGCCGCCTCCTGGGCTGCAATCTCCTCGGGTGTCAGCTCCTTGGGCTTGGGGGGCGCGGATTCCACGAGCAACCGGCCGTCCAGAAAGAAGCGGGCGTGCATGCGGCTCCGCAGACGGAACTCGTAATCGCCTTGAGGCAGGTGGACGTCGCCCTGAATCCTCAGTGCGAAGGGCTTGTTCCGCGGCATGGTCATACCCGCCGGCGAGATCCGCCCGGGGAGACCACGGATCCCCAACACGGGGGTCTTCCAACTCAAAGAGGGCTTCAGGCCCTCGAACGACCAAACCTGGCGCCAATCCGCGGGCAGATCCTCGAAGAGATCCACCTGGAACTCATCACTCGGCGGCGGGGAAGCCTCCTCCGGCGAGCGCGCCAGGACCCAGCCGAGAGACAGCAGCAGAAAAATTCCAACGAAGATCCGAGCGGTCCTGGTACGGGCAGGGGACGGAAACCTGGTCATCACCCGTTTCGCCTCGCTGTGGGGACGGAAGAACGACTATATGAAACGGAATTATACACTCTGGAGAACTTCCGCTTACAGCCGCCTCTTCTTCAATTCCGGACTACCGTATCCACCTCCGTCTCCCCCTCGGAGCGGGCGATGATGGCCGCGCCACAGGAATCGCTGAAGACGTTGACCACCGTGCGGTACATGTCCAGCGGCCGGTCTATGGCCAGCATGGCGCCCACGATCAGCGCCACTTGCGGTCCGGTCAGATTGACCGCCTCCAGGACGATGAAGATCACCACCAAGCCGGCGGATGGCACTGCCGCTGCGCCGATGGAGGCCAGCAACGCCGTCACCACGACCAGGACCTGCTGTTCGAATCCCATGGTGACGCCCATCACCTGAGCGATGAACAACACCCCGGCGCATTCGTAAAGGGCCGTGCCGTCCATGTTGACGGTGGCGCCCATGGGCAACACGAATGAGGTGACCCGGTTGGAGACGCCGACCTTCTTTTGCACGGATCGGATGGTCACGGGGAGCGTCGCGCCCGACGAACTGGTGGAAAAGGCCATGAACATGGGTTCCACCATGTTCTTGAAATGGATGATGGGATTGATCCCGCCCACCAATTTCAGAATCAGCGGGAGCGTGAAGAACAGATGGAACGAGAGCCCGATGAACAGGACCAACGCGTAGAGCCCCAACGCTTTGAAGGAGCCCAGGCCGGTAGTTCCGACCAGGGTGAGGATCAGGGAGAAAACGCCGATGGGGGCCACCCAGTGGATGATGCCTGAGGTCAGACGCATCATCGCATGGAAGGCCGATCCGACGAAACTCACCAGGGGTTCCCGGTGGCGCCGCGGCAAACTGGCGATGCTCACACCCAGCAGAATCGCAAATAGGATGATGGAGAGCATCTTCGTTTCCGAAGCGGCGCCGACGATGTTCACGGGAACGATGTCGAGAATCAGTTCCACCGGAGAGCTCACCACCGTGACATCGGGCATCTCCTTGGTTTCCGCGTCCACCAGGTCGGCCCCGACGCCCGGTTGGATGAGATTGACCAGCACCAATCCCGTGAGCACGGCAAAGAAGCTGGTGAGCACGTAGTAGCCGAGAGTCTTTCCGAACATCCGGCCCAATCCGGTGCCGCCCACCGAGGCCACGCCTGAGACGATGGAGGTCAGAACCAGGGGAACGATTACCATCTTGAGGAGCTTGATGAAGAGTTGTCCGATCCATCCCAGCTTGTCTGCCAGATACTCGCCTCCGGCCAGGCCGGCCAGAATGCCGAGCACCATGGCGATGGCGATCTGCCAGTGAAGCTGCTTGTACCAGACGGATCCGCCTGCGGTCATTGGGTCTCTCCTTTCGTCAATTCGTCCCGGGCCCTCAGCATTCCTGGGCGAAGCCCCGATCTTCCGTCGCCAATCGTCAATTGAGCTTTCCCACCAGATCCCGAAACGCCGCGGCGGCGGTCCGGTCTTCGGGTGCGCGCCGAAGCGCCCGGCGAAACTCTTCCAGCGCCTTCCCGTACTCCTTCCGAGCCAGATGAATCCGCCCCATATTGAGGTGAGGAAACTGGCGCGGCTCGTAACGCCCGGCCTGCATGGCCCGGCGCAGCCACGGCTCCGCCTCGTCCAGCCGATTCTGCTGCATCAGATAGACCCCGATGTCGTTGTAGGGATTGCCGAATCGGGATCGAGGTCGATGGCGATCTCGCAATGCCGGATGGCCAGCCGGAGACGCCCCTGAATGCCGTACATCCAACCCAGGAAGGTGTGAGCGTCGGCGGTGGGATGCACTTGAATCGACTCCTTGTACTTCTCCTTGGCGCCTTCGATGTCCCCGTGCTGATGCCGCCGGTTCCCTTCCTCCAGCAATCGCATCGCCTCTTCGCGCTTGAACGTCGACATCATTTCAAGCTTACCCGCTTTTGCGCCCGGTTCCCATGGGTACCTCTTCCCCCTACCGGAATTGAAAGGAGTAGAGCTTGGAGTTCTTCATGGAGAACCGGAGCCGGACCGTCTGCCCGGCCAGGCGGCTCACGTCGTTTCGTCCCTGCCAACTCATGACGTGCCGGCCCGTGGTCCCCACCGGGTCGGACTCCTGGAGAAGGAAGCCCTCGATGGGCTCGTGGGAAACTCCCAGCAATTCCACCCGGACCTGGGGCCGGCCGGAGCCGTGATTGTGCTTGGCCGCCTCCAGGTTCACCACCAACTCCCGCCCCTGGAACTTGAGGGGCCGGGTCACCAAACCGCCGGGATGGATCTTGCCCGAGTCCACCGAGACGAATCCGTCTTCGGGAAGCGTCGCCAGGCCCACGGCGAAGACGGCCCGGTCTCCCTGTTCATAAAGAGCCTCCGGGCCTCTCCAATTTCCCCCGTAGTAGTAGATCCGTATCTGGCCGTCGTGAACCAGGGGAGCCCTGACATAGACCGTGCTCTCGTCGAAGTCGCCGTAGTCCCCCACCCTGATCAGGGGCTCGCGGAATTCACGCTCGTACCGGACGCCGTCCCGGCTGACGGCCAACTGGGGATAGTGCAGGGTGTTGGTGGTCCGGAAGATCCAGACCAGCCCGATCCGGAGCCCCTCGTAGTAAAAGACCGGCATCCCGTAGAACTCGGTGTCGGGATCGTCTTCCCGGTCCGGAACCATGATTGTCTCCATCTCGGTCCAGTGCATCATGTCGGGGCTCTGGGCCCGGCCGATGACCCGGATTCCCAGGGGGCAGTACCGGTGAAGGCAGTTTTCCTGGTACTTCACATAGTGCTGTCCGATGGGGTCCCAGTTGGCGACGAAACCGCCCCAACGCCGCAACCACCAGGGATCCCCCTCCCCCACGGTTACGGGATTGTCCGGGTATGGCGTCCAGGCGATCCCGTCGGGGGAATGGAAAAAGTCGACCTGCACTCCGTCCCAGGCGTAAAGATTCGGTTCGTTCTTCGGAGCTATGCTGGACTTGCGCCGCACCACCTTCTTGTAGCGCTTGTTCGGATCCGGCTCATAGGGATCGTAGTGGCCGGGGGCATATTCGCCGGGGGGTAACATGTTGTTGTCGCGGGAACCCTGGAATTCCACCAGACCCAAATTCGGCTTCTTCCAGTGAATCCCGTCCTTGGACTCGGCGTAGAGACCGATCCAATCGTTGCGCCCGGCATATTCGCTGTAGCCGTATATTTCCTCCACCTTCCGGCGGACCGCCCGGCCATCCTCAACCGACCAGTCCCAACGGTAGGGACGGAGCCGATCGCCCCCTTTCTTGGCAGCGAAACGGTCCGTGCTCCCGTACCACATCCTGAAGATCTTGCGGTCCTGGTCATAAAGGACCCGACCCAGCCCGAGATAGTGCCCCTCCCAGGGCCGGTCCGGCTTGACCAGAGGGTTCACCGGATGCTTGGCCGCCGGATTGAGTACCCGTTTGGCGTGGGTCAGACTCTCCACCACATGGCGGTCCAGAAACAGCTGCTTCCGGTTCCCGATCTCCAGGACCGCGGAGTTGGAAGCCTCCAGTCCTGAGAAACAAGGCAAACAGAGCAGGCCTGCCAAGAGCCGGACGACGCGGGTGTGGGCCCGTCGTCCGTCAGTACGGGCGGTTCCCGAAGCGTTGGTTTTCATCATTCTCCTTCCCTTCCGAAACGGAGTTGCTTCGAACATCCGATGATCTTGTCCCGCGGTCAAGTCGAGGTGCGGGTGAACCGGGGAAACGCCGCCGGGAGCGCACTCGCCCGACTCTGCCTCCGTTGATATCCTGGAGCCATGAATCGCCAACCGATTTCCCGGCGACAAGCTCTCGGCGGACTCGCGGCGCTGGCCGCCGTTCCCGCAAATACCAACCGGATTTGGGGCGGACCGGAAAAACCTATCTCGGCGGGCGTGCTGACCGAGGCGACCGGCGGCGGCCATATCCGCCAATTCCTGCAAGGGTTGGCGAGCGCCCACGGCGTGGCTCGCGTCGCAGTCTCCGACCCCACCGGGAAGAGGTTCGACCAAGCCAAGGCCATCCTGGGCGATCGTCTGAAAGGGCTCTACCGGAGCCATCAGGAGATGCTTCAGAAGGCCCGGCCCAAGCTGGTGGTCGTGATTTTGGAAGGCCATCACTCCCCACCCGCCATCCGATTGGCGCTGGAGGCCGGCAGCCACGTCATCACCGAGAAGCCGGGCTGCGCCCGGTTGGAAGACTTCGAGCCGCTGGCGCCGTTGGCCCAGTCGCAAAAAAGAGAACTGATGCTGGCCATGCACACACGGATGAGCCAGGCGATACAAAGAGCCCGGGAACTCATCCGTATGGGCTACCTGGGAAAGCCCTACTCGGCCACCATGGACTGGGTCGCGGACCAGACCCGGCTGACCCGCCCCGAATTCCACGGTCTGTGGGTGGCTTCCAAGGCCAAGGCGGGAGGCGGAAAGCTCATCTACCACGGCATCCACTACCTGGACGTTCTGCAGTACCTGACCGGCGACAGAATCGACCGGATCTCGGCCCTCTGCGAAAACGTGGGCGGACAGCCCATCGACGTGGAGGACGCCGCCGTGGTCACGTTTCGCATGCGCGGAGGATGGGTGGGGACGCTCAACGCCGGCTACTACCTGGACCGCGCCAAACAGAACCAGATCCGGCTCTGGGGGTCCAAGGGCTGGATGCACCTGGAGCTGACCTCAGGCGAGCCCTTGAAGTGGTACTCGACCCACCCGGATGCTCCCCGGGGAGTCCAACTCTTCTCCTATCAGGACACCTCCAGCCACCGGTACAGAGCCCTGGTCCACGCCGCCGTGGACTTCGCGCGCGGCCAAGCCCCACCCCCCATGACCGCCGAGGAGTGCCTGCACCTGATGCGGGTGATCTTCGCCGCCTACCGGTCCGCCGAAACCGGCCAAACCCAGGATCTGGACAGGAGCAGCGACGTGGAGCGGCGGTTTCCAACCGCCGATTAGGGGGTGGAGCGGCGACTTTCTTGTCGCCGATTAGGGGGGGCTAGGGGGGACGGAGTCACCACTCCGCGTAGCGTCTTTCAGCCGGGCGAAATGAAGAATGGGCGGCAAGAAAACCGCCTCCCAGCAGGCGACGGGAGAGTCGCCGTCCGCCGGGGGAGAAGCTGGCGCAGGCCGTCGGATGGAGTCCCCCACCGCATCGATGCGTCACCGGATCATGGCCACGGGCCACTCCGACCTTGATATGCTGGCTCCATGAAACGCCAACGAATCTCCAGACGAAGAGCTCTCAGCGGACTGGCGGCGCTGGCCGCCGTTCCCGGCAACGCCAACCGGGTTTGGGCCGGCTCGGAAGCGCCCATCTCGGCGGGAGTGCTGACCGAAGCGACGGGCGGCCACCTCCGCAGCTACCTGCAAGGGTTCGCGAGCGCCCGCGGCGTGGGCCGTGTCGCGGTCTCCGACCCGACCGGGAAGAAGTTCGACCAGGCAAAGTCCATCCTGGGCGATCGTCTGGCAGGGCTCTACCGGAGCCATGAGGAGATGCTTCAGAAGGCCCGGCCCAAGCTGGTGGTGGTGACGCTGGAAGGCCATCACTCCCCTCCCGTCATCCGAATGGCGCTGGAGGCCGGGAGTCACGTCATCACCGAGAAGCCGGGCTGCGCCCGGTTGGAAGACTTCGAGCCGCTGGTGCCGCTCGCCCAGTCGCAAGGACGGGAGCTGATGCTGGCCATGTCGACGCGGGTCAGCCAGGCGATCCGGAAGGCTCGGGAACTCATCCGAAAGGGCTACCTGGGAAAGCCCTACTCGGCCACCATGGACTGGATCGCGGACCAGACCCGGCTGACCCGCCCCGAATACCATGGCTTGTGGGTGGCGTCCAAGAGCAAGGCGGGGGGCGGGAAGCTCATCTACCACGGCATCCACTACCTGGACGTCCTGCAGTACCTGATCGAAGACAGAATCGACCGGATCTCGGCCCTCTGCGAGAACGTGGGAGGTCAACCCATCGAAGTGGAGGACGCCGCCGTCGTCACGTTTCGCATGCGTGGAGGATTGGTCGGCACGCTCAACGCCGGCTACTACCTGGACCGCTTCTACCAGAACCAGATCCGGCTCTGGGGGTCCAAAGGCTGGATGCACTTGGACCTGCCCTCGGGCGACCCCCTGAAGTGGTACTCGACCCACCCCGACGCTCCACGGGGAGTCCAACTCTTCTACTATCAGGACGACCCCGACCTGTACGGAACCCTGATCCAGGCCGCCGTGGATTTTACCCGGGGACAGGCCCCGGCTCCCATGACCGCCCAGGAGTGCCTGCATCTGATGCGGGTGATCTTCGCCGGCTACCGCTCCGCCGAAACCGGCCGCACCCAGGATCTCGGCTGACAGGAGCGGCGTCTGGAGTATCCATGATGCAAGTAGTGGGTTGTAAGTTGGGGTATCCCTCCCGTTTCGTTCGACGGTAAAGTGTTCAATCTCCGGTTAACCCATGATCTGTCCGGCCGGTCGACGAGGCGCTTCAGGCAACCAAGTGCGGTCCTGACGGACCAGGGTGTTGGCCAGGACGATGAGCTTGCGCATCACGGCGACGAGAGCGACCTTGCCGGGCTTGCCGCGCGCGGTCAGTCTACGGTACACGTCGGCCAAGTCGCGGTTCCAGCGCAGAGTCGAGACGGCCGGCATGTACAGCAGCCGTCGCGCCCGTCGTCGTCCGCCGCGGATAAACGCCCGGCCCTGCCAAGTCCCCGACTCGCGGGGCACTGCGGCCAGTCCTGCCAGACTGGCGGCGGCCTTGCCGGTGAGAGCCCCCAGCTCCGGCATCTCGGCCAGCAGACCCGCCGCGGTCGTGGCGGCGATCCCGGGAATGGAGGTGAGGATCTCCAACTTGCGCGCCCGCTCCGGATCCGACTGGATCAGTTGCTGGATCTTGCGGTCGATAGCCCGCACTTGGCGCTCGAACAGGTTGATCTGGGTCTGGTTCTGCCGCTTGAGCAGGGGGTCGCGCAGATGGGCGCGGCGGTTGAGCGCGGCCGTGCGCTGGCGCATCAGCGAGTCCCGGGACCCCTGCAGTTCCTGGAGCTGGCGTTGCGTCTTGGACGGCGCCGGAGTCCGGCGCGGATCCAGGCTGGCGGCCATCCGGGCCAGCATCCGGGCGTCGACCGTGTCGGTCTTGGCGCGGCTCCCGGCCGCTTCGGCGAAGCGCCGCGCCTGCCAGGGGTTCACCTTGGCCAGCGGCAGCTTCGCTTGGCTCAGCGCTTCCTCGAAGTCCCGGTGATAGGGGCCGGTGGCCTCGTAGGCGACGCACTCGACCGGAGTTCCGATCCAGTCGATGAGCGCCTGGAAGCCGCCCCGGTCATTGGCGAACCGGGCGGATTGGCCGTCCACCAGCCGGTGAGCCTCCAGGTGCGCTTTCGAGATGTCGATGCCTACGGTATGCTGTTCCATCATTTCCGGTCTCCTGTGCTTGTCATTCGGGCCTTGATGCCCTCGTATCCATTCAGGACATCGGGAAAGACGGTGGCCGACCTCACTCCAGACCGGCTCTTAAAAGTCAGCGGCGTCACGGTCCAGCCACCGTCGTCCGGGTCGCTCATGAGCGACCCGGACACACTCATGTCTACCGAGTCTCCAGCTTTGCAAAGCTTCCGATTGGCCAGCGATGGTTTCCTCCCGGGTTGGACTCCTCCGATCGCCCGGACCGGCCGCAGTGTCCCTTCCCGGTTCCCGACGCCCCAGCGACCGGCGCCGGATCGGCCTGGTGCAACTTGCGGGTCTCGCCGTCCAGGGTCCGGAACCCCGCCGCCTCGTTGGGGAACCGCTTCGACCTTCCCGAAGGCCACTCCGACGCGTCCCCATGCCCCTTCGAGATGTCCCCACCCGCCGGCGTTGAGGGCTCCTGAGTTTTCGTTGCTTCTTCCGGTGCTTGTCGTGCGAGCCGGGACGCTCACGTCTCCATTCCGGACGTTGGGAAAGACGGTGGCGGCCCCGCGAAGCCAAACCTGGACGATGGCTGGGTCAAAGTCTTGACACATACAGTCACCACTGGCGGCGTTCACGGGGGCAGGTGGGGCCAGCCCCCCCTGAAACCCCCCGGATGCGAAGAGACACATAAACATTTGAAAATCCCTGAAACGAAAGCCCCGAGACCCCTGGTCACCCGGAACCCCCCTGTGGAAAATCAGAGATTTCCCACAGGGTGCTCCCTCTTTGATTTCCTCACAATCTGTACCCCCCCAAGAAGAAAGAGAGACAAGAACTAACAGACAAGCGGCGTCTTTCAGGCGCCGATCCCAGGGGGGATTAGGGGGGACGGTAGTCCCCACTCCGCGTAGCGTCTTCCAACCGGGCGAATTGAAGAATGGGGGACAAGAATGTCCCCTCCAGAAGAGGACGGCGACAAGAAAGTCGCCTCCGGCACGTCCACGTTACAATGCGGCGATTGGGGCTGGCCGATCGACGCTTTCCGCGGCATCCGCTGGAGGCTGGAGCCGAGCATGACTCAACGATGGAGCGATTGGCTCGCGCAGGCGGAACACGATTTTGAGCAGGCCCTTGCCTCGCAACGGGACGGCCGGCACGACTGGGCGTGCTTCGCGGCGCACCAAGCTGGTGAGAAGGCGGTCAAGGCGCTCCACTTGGCTCAGGGGCAGGAAGCCTGGGGTCACGTCATATCGAAGCTCTTGAGCCAACTTTCCCCGCCTCCGTCCGCCAATCTGATCGAAGGGGCGCGGATCCTGGACAACTGTTACGTCCCGGCCCGGTCTCCGAACGGACACGTGGAGGGTCCGGCCTTTGAACACTACGGATCACTCCACAGCTCTCAGGCAGTTTCTCATGCCCGTAACGTCCTCGACTTCGTACATAAAACGCTGGCCGGTGGCTGAAACCGTTCTGCGTGCACTAAAGGAGTGGGCCGATGCCCAAGCCGATGCCCGCCCCCATCTTGCTGCCCTTGGCTACTTTGGGTCCTACGCGCGAAACGAGGCAGCGTTCGGAAGCGACATCGATCTCATCGCAATCATGGAGCACAGCGAGGCTTCGTATCTCGAACGGGCAAGGGACTGGCCCTGCGAGCGATTACCGGTTCCCGCCGACCTTCTGGTCTACACCGTCGAGGAATGGGCGCGGTTGCAATGGCGGGGAGGCCGTTTTGCCCGGGTGCTGACGGACGAGGTCGTCTGGGTCCTTGGTGGCCCCCCGGTTTCGGACGGGAGTTGCAGCGGTAAGCACCGGTTGAAGCCTTTGGCCTCTGACCACGAATAACAGAATCTGGCGGTCACGCCGGCAAGCGGGTGCGGGCCGGCTTCGCTCCGGTTCGCAGCCAGCGGATGATGTCCTTGGTCTGCATCACGTAGCCCCAGACCCGCCCGAAGAGGATCTGCACGGCTTCGGCACTGCCGGCGTCGAATCCGGCGCAGGCGTCGGCGGCCATGATGACGTGGAATCCCCGGTCCGCAGCGTCGATGCCCGTGGCCAGGACGCACTGATCTGTCGCCAGGCCGGTCAAGACCAGCGTTTCCACTTTCATGTTGCGCAGGAGGAGATCCATGGGGGAGCTGTGGAAGGCGCTGCTGGTGTTCTTGTCCAGGACCAGGTCTCCCTTCCGGGGCGCCACCTGATCCAGGATCTCGTGCCCCGGATCCCCGCGAACCGCCATATGGCCCGATGAGCCGTCGCCGGAGGAGACCGCGACCTCCTCCCGCCCCCGCCGCCGGACGATCAGGTCCGGGCCGCCCGGCAGGAAAGCGCCATGGCGCGTGTACACCACCGGCCGGTCCCGCTCCCTGAAGGCGGCGAGAAGTAGCCGGATGTTGGCCACCATTCGCTCCGCTTGAACCGAGAATTCCTTGAAGACCGGACTGCCGCTGGACTCCACGGTGTGGGCCAGATGGCCTTCGCTGTCCAGGGCGTAGTGCTGAACGTCGATCACACCCAGTGCGCACGACTCGGGACGGATCGGGAGCTCGAAACCGAACCCGGCCTGCGGCCAGTCCCGGTCGTCGACCAACGTGATCTGCTTTCCAGTCAAGAGCGCCTCCGGAGAGGATCTCGTTATACCAGACGCGGCCAACCCGTTGCAGAAACGGAGACGACACGGATTTCGGGGTAACGCGGACCGGATTCGAAACTGGTGGCGAAGCCCTCCTGAAGGTCTGCTACAATCCCCTCCCATACAGGCGGTCCCCATCCGAACGCGGGACACGGCCTGAAAGGAGGGCATTGGCGATGGGACGTCACATTCTTGTCGGTCTGAGCGCCGCGCTGCTTGTCGGCCTCTCGGGTTGGTCGCCTGGTGCAGCGCAGGACAGCGTTTTCCCGGACAAAAACCTCGAAGCGGCCGTCCGGACCCAGGTGTTCGAGAAACGGAATACCGAAGAACCTCTGAACAAGGAGGACGCCACCAAGGTCTACGTCCTGAAAGCCAAGGGCAAGGAGATCAAGGATCTCACCGGGCTCGAGTACTGCATCTCGCTGGGGGAAGTCGACCTCTCCGACAACCAGATCGCCGACATCGGTCCCGTCAAGGCGCTGGAGAACCTGCAATCCCTGGATCTCTCAGGCAATCAGATCACCGACCTCTCCCCGCTTGCCGAACTCACCAAGCTGCAATACCTGGGATTGTCCCGGAACCGGATCGCCGATGTGGCGCCCCTGGCCAAGCTGGTCAATCTCAACGCCCTCTACCTGGCCGGCAACCAGATTGCCGACATCACGCCTCTGAAGGACCTCCAGAAGGTCTGGTCCCTCTATCTGGGGGGCAATCCTCTCCGGAACATGAGTGTCCTGGGTGGGTTGCGCTGGGTCTCGACCCTGGATCTGCGAGGGTGCGGCATCAGCGACGTCTCCCCGCTCAAGGGCCTGAAGGAATTGAGCATGCTCTTCCTGGAGGACAACAAGATCGCCGACCTCGGTCCTCTGGTGGAGATGATTCGGGAAGACGCCGAGGGTGAGAAGAGGTTCGCTCCCTTCCTGCGACTTTACCTCAAGGGAAACCCGCTGAGCGACATGGCCAAAGACGAGCAGCTCACCGCTCTGAAAAAATGGGGCGTCCGGATCGATCCCGCCAACTGAGTCCGGATCCGCGGGTCCGAGCCGTCAGAGCTCGGTCAGTTCCCCCAACCTTCCATTGCTGTCTCCCAGAGACTCGGGTTCCAGTCCGACCCGGTCCAGTATGGAGAGGTAGAGGTTCGTCATGGGAGTCTCGTCGGGGAAACGAAGGTGGCGGCCCGGATGGATCTTGCCGTTCCCGTTTCCGGCCACAAGCACCGGCAGATCGTGATGCGTGTGCTTGTTGCCGTCGGCCAGACCGCTTCCATAGACGATGATGGAGTGATCCAGCAATGAGCCGTCGCCGTCCGGCGTGGAGCGGAGCCGGTCCAGGAAGTAGGCGAACTGCTCGATGTGGTATTGGTTGATCCTGGTGATGTCCCTGATCTTCTCCTCGTTCCCCTGGTGATGGGTCAAGCCATGGTGGGCCCCGGAGACGCCGATCTCCCGGTAGGTTCGATTGCTTCCTTCCATGCCGTACATGAAGGTGATGATGCGGGTCATGTCGGTCTGGAAGGCCAGGACCTGGAGGTCGTACATCAAGCGCACGTGCTCCGCATAGTCGATGGGGATGCCGGCCGGCCGGTCCAGGCTGGGCGGAGCCACCTGAACTTCGTTCTCGGCCCGCTCGATCCGCTTCTCGATCTCGCGAACGGCATACAGGTATTCGTCCAGCTTCCGCCGGTCCGTGGGGCCCAGATGGCTCTTCAACTGCTGGGTGTCCTCGCGCACGAAATCCAGGATGCTCCTGCGGTAGCGCCGCTGTTTGGCCTGATAGGCCGGATCCATGTTCCGGTCCGCGGTTCCGAAGAGGCGTTCGAAGACCAGCCTCGGGTTCACCTCCGGCGGCAGCGGACTGGTCTCGCCGCGCCAGGCGATGCTGTTGCTGTAAGCACAGCTGTAGCCGCTGTCGCAGTTGCCGGCCATGCGGCCATGTTCGACGCCCAGTTCCAAGGACGGGAATCGAGTTTGGTCGCCGATGGCTTGGGCCGCCACCTGGTCGACCGAGATGCCGTTCTTGATGTCCGCTCCCTTGGTCTTCTTGGGATGGACTCCCGTCAGGTACGAGGCCGCCGCACGGGCGTGGTCTCCGGGGCCATCGCCCAGGGCGCGCCCATTGTTCTGAGTGAGCCCCGAGATCAACATCCAGTCCTGGCGGGACGAGGCCAGCGGTTCCAGGATCTTCGGAATCTCGAACCGGGCGCCGTCGGCCGCCGGCGTCCAGCCTTCCATGATGATGCCGTTGGGAACGTAGGCGAAGCTGAGGCGGCAGGGGGCGGCCACCAGATCACTGCTCGGGCTGGCGAACGCCGGCGCCATGGCATCGAGCATGGGCAGGGCGACGGCGGTTCCCAATCCGCGCAGAAAGGTCCTTCGATGCAGATGTTTTCCGGTGATCATCTCTCTTCCTCCCCCCGCCTCATGCGGAACGGCATGCTGTTGGCGATCTCCAACACCAGGCGGGACAAACGGTAGTAGTCCTGCTCCAATCCCAGGAGGATCTTGTCGACGGCGGGCCGGTCGTAGTCTTCCAGTCCCCGTCCCAGGGCGTAGGTTAGCATCTTCTCTGTCAGGCAGCGAGCGAAGTCGTTCCGGTCCTCCACCAGGATAGCCCGAAGCTCCGACGGGTTGGTGAAGGATCGTTCCCCGGGAAGGGTCCCGGCGGAATCGATGGGGAATTTCCCCTGGCGGGTTCGCCAGGCGCCCACCGGATCGTAGTTCTCCAGCCCGAAACCCAGGGCGTCCATCTTGATGTGGCAGGAGGCGCAGCCCGGGTTGGAGCGGTGCTGTTCCAACTGTTCCCGCAACGTCGCCTCGAACCCCACCTTTTCCGCCTCCAGCTCGGGAATTCCCGGAGGGGGATCGGGCGGCGGCGTCCCGAGAATGTTCTCCAGAAGCCATTTCCCGCGGAGCACCGGCGAGGTCCGCGTGGGGTAGGACGACAGCGTGAGAATGCTCGCCTGGGTCAGGATGCCGGAACGTTGGAGTCCGTCGAGCTCGACCCGCCGGAAGTGGTCGCCCTCGATGCCCTCGATCCCGTAGTGACGCGCCAGGCGCTGGTTCAGAAAACTGAACTTGGCGTCCAGGAAGTCCAGAATGCTCAGGTTCTCGCTCAGCACCGTTTCGAAGAAGAGCTCCGTCTCCCGCCTCATGGAGGCGCGCAAGGGGGCGTCGAAGCCGGGGAATAGATCCGGGTCGGGGCGGACCTCCTCCAGGTTGCGGAGCTCCAGCCATTGTCCGGCGAAATTCTCGGCCAGCGCCCGCGCCTTGGGATCGGCCAGCATGCGCCGAACCTGCGCCCCAAGTACCGCGGGATCGGTCAGTTCCGAACGCTCGGCCAAACGGAACAGCTCCTCGTCGGGCATGCTGCTCCAGATGAAATAGGAGAGCCGCGCCGCCATTTCGTGGGAGTCGATCTCGTGGGACAGGTGCGGATCGGTCGGGTCGGGGTCCCGCTCGATCCGAAACAGGAAGTGGGGCGAAACCAGGACCGCCCGAACCGCCACCCGCATCGCCTGGGCAAAGGAATCCCCCTCCTTGCAGGCCATCTCAACCAACCGCAGGACCGATTCGACTTCGCCGTCCCGAACCGGCCGCCGGTAGGCCCGGCGCAGCAACCGGTTCACAATCTGCCGGGCGCATTCGGCCTGGTACCCGCCGTCGGGGTCGCCGCAGATCATGAGTCGGCGGTGGCTTTCGGTCACGGGAAGGGGCCGCGCGTTCAACGGGCCCAGCAGCAAGAAATTGTCCACGAACAGTTTCCGCTCTCCCTTGTACGAGCTCTTGGGATCCTCGACCTGCGGGATGTTCTCCATGCCGTCGGACATGAAGTGGGCATACAGCTCCAGATTTCCCCCGTCGGCGTCGAGGGTGACGTCGAAGGTGCCCCGCTCGTAGACGTTCGGTTCCACCTCGAAAGTCTCCATCCGGTTCCCGGCGAAGGAGACCGCCATGATGCCGTTCGCCGGCATGGGCGGGGGAGGCTCATCCTTTTTGGGCCGGTACCGGCGATCCACGACGCGGACCCGAAGCTCGTACTCGCCCGCGGTCGGAAATTCATGATCGACCCGGTAGTCCCCGGCGGGAAAAAACCCGTCGTGTTCCGCTTCCCGGGGCGCCAGGTATTTCACCAGGGTCGCCTCCACCGGAGGCCGGGCGACGATGGTCGCTTCGGCGATCCGCTCCGCCGCCGCCATGTATTTCTCCATCAGGATCGGGGGCAGCGAGAGCACGTCGCCGATGTTGTCGAAGCCGTAACCCGAATCGTCCGCCGGAAAGTCGGCCGCCGGTTTCAGATCGACACCCAACAGATCACGGATCGTGTTGTTGTATTCCGCCCGGTTCAGCCGCCGGGCCGTGACACGCCCCGGATCGGGCCCGCTCGTACGCGCCTCGTCGGCCGCATCCCCACCCAGGCTCCGTATCCACGCCAGAACCGCCTCGACGGCCTTGGGCTCAGGCCGGGTCTGGCCGGGGGGCGGCATCTGGCCGCGGACCAGCTTCTCCCGAACCTGCTTCCAGAGGGACGACTCCCTCAGATCGGTCCCAGACTCGGGCAAGGAGTCCAGCTCAAGCCCACCCGTCTTCAGTTGGCGATTGTGGCAACTGACGCAGTTTTGATTCAAGAAGGGGAGGACGGCGTCCCGAAAGGTGTGGTCGTCTCCGGCTTTGGCCCGCGTCGCCGCTTCCAGTGGGGCGATCCCCTGGAGGACCAGAACCAACGACAGGAAAAGGGAAAGTAGAGGTCGAGTCATGGGAAACTCATGGGAATATAACCCAAATCCCGGACACAGGAAAAGCAGACGGCCGGGCCACACCGGATCGAGCGAGACGGTATCTCCTCCACTCACTAAGGATTAGGCCGACCGAATCCCCTCCCCGGACGGACTTTGGTACGATCCTTCCGGCACGGGATTTCAATCCAAGATACCTCGGGAGAACTGAAAGATGGCGCTTGCCGATTCCCACCGTCGTGTGACCGGGCTGGAGCAAAACGAAACGAAAAAACTGCCTCGCCTGTCCCGGCTCTTCGCCTTGGCGTTTGCGGTCCTTCTGCTGGCCGAGTCCCTGCCGGCGGTTGTGACCCTTAAGGTCGGCGGCAGCGGCGGAGCCGTTCCCTTCCCCCACTCCAACGGGCGGCAGATCGGTATGAACCGGGACGGTCTCTGGTTCGTCGCCTACGACGGCAAGTCCTCGGGCGGCAGGACTATCTTTCTGGCCGTTTCCAATAGTGGCGACCCTGAGTTCGCCGGAGACTTTCACCCGCCCGTGGCCCTGGCCGGAGGTTCCCCCGGGAATCACGTCGCAGGTGCGGAAGGCGAGGCCAGTGCGGTCAGCTTCGTCCTCGACGGCGACGATGTGCTGCATCTGATCTGGCAGGGCACGGGTCCCGACGCCATCTGGTACAGCCACTGCGATGTCTCCGGATCCGACGCGGCCGGCAAGATCCGCGACGCCGGAAACTGGGCGCCGGCCCAACGGGTCGACGGCTCGGCGAAGGACCCGCGTATGGGAGACCTCGCCGTCGACGCAGCGGGGCGGCTCTGGATTGCCTACAGCCAAGCGTCGTCGTCCGCAGACGGCTACTCCCGAATTCAGGACGGCGGAGTCGTGTACAACCGCCACAACGGACGCAAGGAATCGGAAGAGATCTGGATGGCCACCCCGTCGGATCGAGGCTGGACCCGCAAGGTCCTGACCCTTCCGGGCGCATTCCGGGCGCCGGTGATGGACCTGGATCCCAGCGGCACGCTCCACATGGCCTTCAGCCGGGACGACTCCTGGCTCCTCTTCTATCTCCAGATCCCCGACTTGGCCGAATCCTTCGACGGGGACCGGGACCTGACCCGGATCCTGCCCCACGGCCCCTGGAGCGGAACCGGTTTCGTCAACTACAGCGTACTCGGGTGGGGCGAACGAGCACTGGTGGTCTTCGAGAAATCGGAGCACCTGATCCTGTACACCTACTTCGACGGCCGGGAGTGGACCCGGAAACCGCTGCACTACGGCCGGGACAAGTTCCACCGCCCCCAACTGGCCCGCGACGAACACGGCGTCGCCTGGGTCTTCTGGTCAAATTCGACCCGCGGCCACACCTTCTACTCGCGCTGGCTGGGAGACGCATTCAGCGCCCCCTACGAGAGCCGCACCCTGGCCGGCGACCCTCTGCTGCACAAAGAGGCCACCAATATTCTTCCCAACGAGCTGTCGGCGGGACCCGCGTTGAGCGACTTCCACACGGTCCAGAAACAGGCGTCGCCGGGCTCCGGGAGCCTGGGGATGACCCTGGCCGCCACCGGCTCCACCGGCGGCGGTGTCTTTTTCGACCGGATGGCGGTTCCGGACCTGAAGGTGGAGGCGGGCCGCAAGGTGCTCTTCCTGGACATGCTGGAGGTGAGCGCCACCGACCGTCTGGTCGAGAGCTTCCATTCCATGAAGAAACATCCGGCCAACCCGGTGCTGAGAACCGGTCCTCCGGATAGTTTCGACAGTCTCCGCGCCCACGCTTACGGGGAGATTCTCTACGACGAGGGGCGATTCCGGATGTGGTACTCGGGTCTCTCCCAGGAGTATGCGACCAATCAGCGGACCCCTCATTACCTGGGCTATGCCGAGAGCCGGGACGGGGTGAACTGGGTCAAGCCCAATCTGAACCAGGTGGAATACAAGGGATCCAAGGCCAACAACATCATGGACATGAGCGGCGATGGAGGGAGCGCCTACATGCCCATGGTGGTCAGGGACGACCGGGAGGCCGATCCGAACCGCCGCTACAAGGCCATCGTGGCCACACGAGGCAATCCGCTCCTCTATTCTCCCGACGGCATCCACTGGAACCGGGGCGGCCGAGTCCAAATGTCGTTCGGCGACCGGCGGAACCTCTTCTACGACCATCTGGAACCGAAACCGGAGCGCCGCTGGAAAGTGTTCTCCCATTGCGCGAGAGAGACGTACAAATGGGTGCGTATGACCTGCGTCTACTGGAGCCCGGACCTGCTGGAGTGGACCAGCGATCCCAGGAACCCCAACATGGTCCCCCGGGCCGGCCTGGAGGCGGAGCAGCACCTGACCTCGGTCTGGCCGGACGCCGGCATGTATCCCGGCATGTTCGACATCTGGGGGCCCGATCACCGGATGCCCCAGCAGTTGATCGTCAGCCGGGACGGCGTCAATTTCGTCCATGTCTTCGACGGCCGGCCCGTGATCGAGTTGGGCCGGGAGGGGGAGTGGGACGCCGGATGGGTCTCTCCCGTGAACGTCCCCTTGGAAGTCGACGGCGAGCTCTGGTTCTACTATTCCGGCAGCGCCACCACCATCGGATGGTTCCACGATTGGATCATCACTCCCATGTACACCGGCCTGGCCACCATCCGGAGAGACGGATTCGTCAGCCTGGATGTGGAGGACGGGGCCGATACCGGTTCCTGGACCACCATTCCGCTGACACCGACAGGTGCGCCGCTGGAATTAGAACTGAATGCAACGGGACTCTATCGAGGACGGGGCCGGATCCAGGTGGAACTGCTGCAGAACGACCGGGTCGTGGCCCGGAGCAATGCCGTGACCGGAGACGGCCTCGCGGTCCCGGTCACTTGGCCCTACGGGGGAGAGCAGCTCAGTCTTCCTGGCAGCGGAGAACCGCTCCGGTTGCGATTCCGTCTGGAGGGTCACGCCCGGCTCTACAGCCTGTCTTTCCAGTGAAGGCGCGGAACGGAGTCTCCTCCGTCTGCCGGCGTGATGCAAAATTTCTTCTCAGCTGAAACGCGGTCCCGCTTTCTCACCATGTTCGCCCTGGTGTTTGCCGGGGAGATGATCTACAGCCTGCCGTTTCATCTGCTGCGGTTTTTCCGTCCGACGGTGCTTGAGGTCTTCGACTTCTCCAACGCCGACCTGGGCGACATCTTCGCACCCTACGGCATCACGGCCATGCTTTCGTATTTTCCGGGGGGGATTCTCGCCGATCGCTTCTCGGCTCGGAAGATGATGTGTGTCTCTCTCCTGTTCACAGCCGCGGGCGGTCTCTATCTCATGACCTTGCCGGACATTCTGGGCATGTCTGTCCTGTATGCGTTCTGGGGAGTGTCGAGCGTTTTCCTGTTCTGGTGCGCCCTGATCCGTTCGACCCGGGAGTGGGGGGGACAACTCGCTCAGGGCCGGGGATTCGGACTCCTGGACGGTGGCCGTGGTCTGATCGCGGCCTTGTTCGCGAGTGGCGGCGTCATTTTGTTCAGCCTCCGAATCGGAGCGGACCCGACGCTCGCCGAACCGGCCGAACGCGCGGCCGCCCTGCAGGCGGTCATTCTCTTCTACACCGTCGCCACCTTGGCGGCAGCCGCCGCGGTGTGGTGGCTCATACCCGAAGCGCCCCCCGTCACGCGAAAACGGCGGCGGCAGACCTGGTCGAACGTCAGGAAGGTTCTCGGCATCCGTGCGGTGTGGCTGCAGGCCGTCATCGTGATCTGCGCGTATTGCGGCTTCAAGGGACTCGACAACTATTCCCTCTACTACTACGAAGTACTGGGGATGAACGAAACCGATGCCGCCGGCTTCGCCGCCACCACGGGCTACCTCCGTCCCGGCGGCGCCATCCTCGCCGGAATCGTGGGCGACCGGTTCGGGATTGCCTGGACGACCACGGTGCTCTTTGCTTCCCTCGCCGCGTGCTGGGGGGTTCTGGCGTTCCTGGGGACGAGTCCGGACCTGTTGGTAATCGTGTACGCGAACCTGATCGTGACGATCTTCGGCGTGTACGCGCTGCGCGCCCTCTATTTCGCACTGTTGGAGCAGACTCATGTTCCGCGCGCGCTGACCGGGACCGCCGTCGGCGTGATCTCCCTGGTGGGCTACACGCCGGACATTTTCTACAACATGATCGCCGGCCGGCTTCTGGACGCGACACCCGGCATCGGCGGGCATCAGCACTACTTCCTCCTGCTCACCGGCTTGGCGATCATCGGGCTCGCGGCGGCGGCCGTCCTGCACCAGGGTTACGGGCGCCGGACCGGACGGAGTCGTTCGGTGAGCTCGAGCGGGTAGGAAACCGTCCAACTCGCGGTGGCGATCGGGAGCCCGATGCGGCTCAATCCCGGCCTTGATCTCCCGCTCTCAACTGCTGCTCCAGCAAGGTGCCTGCGATTTCAATGAAGTCGCGGTAGGTGACGATGCCCACCAGCCGATCGTCCTGAACCACTGGAAGGCATCCGATTTTCTCGCGGCGCATGAGGGCAATAGCGTCCACCGTCAACGTCTCCGGAGTCACGGTGATGGGATCCGGCTTCATGATCCGGCGAACCGGCTCCACCTTGCGTTTTGCGCTGCCTTGGCGAATGAAAAAGCTGAAGATGGTGCGATAGGAAACCAGCCCGACCAAGCGGTTCCGTTCATCCTCCACGGGAATGTGCCGGACCTTTTCCCAGTCCATGATGCTGGCCGCCAGATCGATGGGGTCCTCCGGCTGGACCGCGAAGACCTCCGTGGTCATGTACTGCTCGATCCGCCTGTAGTGGGCCCGCCAGTCGCCGCCCTCGTCCGCCTGGGCCAACGGCCATGAATGGACAGGCCGCCCTCGCTTCTGGCGCTGGTAGGTCGCCGCCGTCAGAGCCACCTGAGCCTCCCCCCGGCGGCGATCGCCTTCCATCCGGGAATACGATCGCAGCAGCCAATCCGCTCCCGTCCGGCCCGTCTCCGCACGCTTCTCGATGACGCCCAGATAACGCTTGATGTCCTCGTCGCGGATGCCGCGGTGCCGGAGGCCCTCCCTGGCCATGGGCAGGAGCCGGCGGCGAATCAGGTCGGGAGCGGGCATCGATTCGCCGTCCAGCCAGCTCAACTGCGCTTTCAGACCCGATCGGGCGGCCGACTGGAAGTTGGACTTGACCTCGGCGAAGGAGATCCCGGTGGTGACGTCCTCGTGCTCCTGGGCCAAACCCGTGACCAGTCCGGACAAGAAAGCGGCGTTGGCTACCTCGTCCAGCACCGAGGGACCGGAGGGAAGGACCCGATTCTCGATTCGCAGATGGGCCCGGCCCTGGTGAACTCCGTAGCAGGGCCGATTCCAACGGTAGACGGTGCCGTTGAACAGGCTGAGCGCCTTGAGCTTGGGCAACCGGTTGGCGGAAAGCGCCTCGAATGGGTCCTCGGTGCCCTCGACCTTCATGAGCGCCCGGAAACGGGTCACGTCCTCGCGGAAGATGTCCAACACCGACTCGCGAACCCAGCGGTCCCCGAAACCGACGCGGGGTCTTGAGCTCCGTGGGTAGGCGGAGGGGCGCCGGGTGTCGACGGAGAGTTGGAAGAGGGCGATTCGGGTTTCGTGCCACAGCCTCTTGCTCAGCAGGAGAGGGGAGTTGACGGCGGCCGCCAGCACCGGCGCCGTCGCCAACTGGGCGATATTGTAGTAGCGGGGGAACTGATCCGGAGGCACTTGAAGGTGCACCTGAAAGCTGGTGTTGCAGGCCTCCAGCATGATGGTCTTGACCTCGACCATCAGTTCGTCGACCCCCCGGATGCGCAGGGAATGAGTCTCGCCGCGCAGTTTGGTGACCGCCTCCGAGAGGGTGCGATACCGCTGCCGCGGCGTCATGTTCCGGGTCGTGAGCTGCGACAGGGTCAGGGTGGGCAGGATCCCCGCCAGCAGGATCCGCGCCCCGTGAGTCCGGGCCAGGCCGGCCAACTCCTCGATCGATTCGTTGAGCTGGCGCTCCATCTGATTCAGACAGCCGCCCCGCAACTCCAGGGGATCGAAGTTGATCTCCAGATTGAACCGCCCCAACTCGGGGGTGACGTGGGGATTCCGGTTGTCCCCCAGAATTTGTGGACCCACCGGAGCCGGCTGCCAGGAGTCGTCCACCAGGAAGAGTTCCTGCTCGACGCCGATCCGCGGTGGGCCTGACTCGATCCTGCCCTGATCGAGCATCTGGCGAAGGACCCGAAGGTCATCGAGTACAGCGTCCATGAAGCTCTGCGGATTCCCCATGTCCGCCAGTTCGTCCATCGGTAATCCTCGTTTCCGTCCGTTGGAACGGGAAAGGACGCTTCCGGGTCAATCGCCGGGACCGGAAAAGAAATCGATGTTCTTCCGCACGAGTTCCGGCGACCAGATGCGAATCCGGGACAACTGCCCGGTGTCGTCGAACGAGCCCACGCCGATCCACCCTTCAGCGAACGTCTTGTCCCGGGCGCTCATGATGGGCGTGGACATGTCGTTGACGAAAACCTGAATGGAGCCGCTCTCCAGGTCGCGCCGGATCCGGACCTGGTGCCAGTCCCTCTCAGCCCAATCGTGGCCCGCGGTGGTCTTGGTGGAGATCTTCACTCGCGCCTGGCCATTGACCAGAAAAATGTTGTGGGCGTGGTCGTCGGTCCGGGAAGCGATGTGGGCATAGTAGAAGTGCGCCGGGTCCTGGAATCCGAAGAAGAAACAGAGATCCCGGTGACCGTATTCCCGGCCCGTCTGCCGCACCCGCAGGTCCACGACGAAGCTGCCGAATTGCTGGCGGTCGACCAGCGCGATGTTCAGGGGAGAACGGTGTGGAGGCTCGTAACGGCTCTTCCGAAAGTGCTCCAGGGCCGGCTCCCCCTGGCTTCGGCCGGAGTAGCGCCAAGCCCCCGGATCGGAGAAGACGAAGTCCCGGACAACTTCCTTGCTCCCCATGTGCTGGTTGTAGAGCAACCGGTGCCCCGCCGGCACCTCGGGCCCGGGCGCCGGCGTCAGATCCACCATCACGACCTCGGTCGTCGTGGGGAACCGATCCGGCACCGGAAGGGTGACCCGATCCCTGGCCAGCCACTCGACGCTGCGGGCGAAAATGGTCTGAAAGCCCACGCAGTGCAGCGAATTCCGGTGCTCCTGTCCGGACCAGTGATGCCCCATCAGGTTGGTGACGATCCGGCCCTGGCCGTAGGGAATGACCCAGACCAGGGGCTCGTGCTGACCGGACCCCGATTGCTTCGGGTCGGAATACGCGGAGGCCAGAACGGTCATGTCCAAGGCGGGTCCCCGCTGGCCGTGGTAGAGCTCGTCGGTGGCGTGCATCCATTCGACCGGAATTCCCTTCATGATGGGATGTTCCGGCTTCCGGATCCGAACCAGGTAGGAATGCCGCAGCCCGTGTCCGGCGCCGATGCCGAAACCGGCCGGGATCCGCAGAAGACGGCCGCTGGCGTCGTCGACGGCGATGGCGTCGCCGTAGTCCCGGTCCCGCCATCCCAGGCCGATCATCCGGTTGTATTCGGTCCATCCTGGAAAAGCATTGTTGGCGGCGTGGATGATGGCCAGACCCCCTCCGGAGTGGACATACTCCTCCAACGCCTCCTGCACCGCTCTGGGCCAGGGCTGACCGTTGTAGTTGCTGACGACGACGTCGAACGCCCGGAAATCAGGCCACCAGCGACGCCAGGCGCCGGGTTCGGCTTCCTGGGGCGGGCTGGTGGCAGTGACGACATGGAACAGACCGGCACGCTCCAGTGCGCCGCGGAGCGACTCGCTGGTCTCGACCCAGTTGTGATTGTTCTGCCCGTCGAGCAGAAGAACCCGGATCTTCCCTTCCCCCCGGAGTTCACCTCCCGGAAACAGATACGCAAGGAAAATCAGGCAGCAGGTCCAGGTTCGGATCATGATCGGTTCCGCCTTCTGGTTTCAGGTTGTCGATCCGGCCTCGGCTCTCGGCCGGAGGCCGGCCGCGATGCTCGTTTCGGAGGGAATTGTATGGAGACACGACAGACCCGACAAGTGCCGGAACCCCACGTGTCAGCAACCGGTGAAATTGTTTGTCGATCCGGCCCATTCTGCCGGCGATCTCGACCCGGAATCGTCGCCGCGGCGGCTCAGTCCGCCGCCCGTATCACCCGCACACCGCCGGATGGAGCGAATGTAATGCCGCGCCGCACCACCCGAACCGAGTGGCGACGGTCCAACCGCAGGGCCACGCGCGACAACACGCGGGCCAGTACGATCTTCATCTCATAGCTGGCGAACGCTGCTCCGAGACAGTAGCGCACACCGCCGCCAAACGGGAAAAACGTATAAGGATCGACCCGGCGCCCCACAAACCGGTCGGGGTTGAACGCCTCGGGCTCAGGCCACAATTCTGGTTAGCGGTGGGTGAGGTAGATGCATGGCGCCACGATACTGCCAGCCGGCAATTCATAGTTTCCGATGGACGTGTCCGTTGCCAGATGGCGGACGGCGATGGGCAAGACCGGATTGAGGCGAGCCGTCTCCTTGATGACGGAGTCCAGGTAGCTGAGTCCGGCGATCTGCTCCGCTGTCGGCCTGCACGCTTGCAGTCCGTTCCCGGTCACTGACGCCACTTCGGCGCGGGCCCTGGCCAGGACCTGCGGGTTCTGCAACAAGCGGTAGATTGCCCACGCCAGCGAGGTGGCCGCCGTTTCGTGCCCGGCCACCAGCATGGTGATGATTTCATCCCGGATTTCCTCGTCACTCATGGGGCGGCCATCTTCGTCGCGCGCGGCGACCAGCATGGCCAGGATGTCGGTCCGTTCCTCTTGCGTTGACTCTTTGCAACGGGCGATCTGGTCGAACAAAAACCGGTCGATGTGGCGCTGTTGATTGTGGCGAAGTTGGATATGGCGGGGTTGGATAAGGCCGGCCCAGGTCGTGAGCGGCCCCGAGATGAAGTTCAACCAGCGGATCACTCGCGTGCGCAACTCCGACAGTGGCGCACCATCATCCACGCCGAAAACGGTGCGCAGAATGATTTCCAGGGTGATTTCCTGCAGATGCGAGTGAACCGGGAAAGACGTTTCGAAGGGCCAGGAATCGATCGATCGATCGGCAATCTCGTACATCATGTCGCCGTACAGACGCATGCGTTCCCCGTGGAACGGCGGCATCAGCAACTTGCGTTCCCGTTTGTGCCGGGCGCCGTCGAGCACCAATATCGAGTTGGGGCCCAGGACGTGTTCCAGGCCCACCCTGTTGGCCTGTCCGGCCCGCAGGCGTTCGGGGTCGCCGGAAAAGACTTGCTTGACGGCTGCGGGATCGCTGAAAAAGGCGATCGGGGGAGCGCCGATCAGGCGGAGGGTGAAAGCGTCTCCGTAGGCCTCGGCACATTTCCGCAGGAATGGAACGGGCCGAAAGATCCATTGGCACATCTGGAAGAAGCGGGGGACTCGCGGTCCAGGCGGCAACTCGGGCATGAAACCAGTCTAAACGACCAACCCAATATATCGTTCGCAAATTCTTCCATTCTTCGTTTCTGGAGCCTCCGGTTCGACGGTCCATCAATACAGGGTCCACCCAGGGTCGATACCGCCTGACTCGCCCCGTCAGTCATCCAGCGGACACCGGGGCGCAGGAGTCCCACCGAACGCCGGTGAGGGGCCGGGCATACCAGGCGATTCTTCGCTATTCTTAATCCTGAGAATCGGGACGCCGGAAGTGCCGAAACTGGAGATGTTCAAATGAAACCGCCAATCGACCACCACGTCGACCTGACTGATCACGACATCCAGGTCCGGAGGGTCCTGCGCAACATCGCGCCGGCCCAACTTTACGAGGAGGCCCTCAAGTACGACCGGGGTTCGGCGATTGCCGATTCCGGAGCCTTGATCATCTCATCGGGCGCCAAGACGGGACGCAGCCCGGGCGACAAGCGGGTCGCCGTTCATCCGGATTCGAAAGACCGGATCTGGTGGGGTTCCGTCAATGTCCCCCTCCAGGAGAACAACTTCCTCATCAATCTGGAGCGGGCCGTCGACTACCTCAACACGCGCCCGCGGCTTTACGTCACCGACGGCTACGCCGGCTGGGATTCTCGCTACCGCCTCAAGATCCGGGTCATCTGCACTCGCGCCTACCACGCCCTGTTCATGTACAACATGTTGATCCGGCCCTCGGAGAATGAGTTGGCAGAGTTCGGCGAACCGGACTTCATGATCTACAACGCCGGCCATTTTCCGGCCAACCGCCACACCGCGGAAATGACCTCCAAGACCAGCATCGACCTGAGCTTCGAACGCCGGGAGATGGTGATCCTGGGAACCGAGTACGCCGGGGAGATGAAGAAGGGCGTCTTCACCGTCATGCACTACTTGATGCCCAACGCGGGGCAGCTCTCGATGCACTGTTCGGCCAACACGTCCGCCGAGCTGGACAACGTCGCCCTCTTCTTCGGCCTTTCCGGAACGGGCAAGACCACCCTCTCGGCCGACCCGCGCCGCCGCCTCGTGGGGGACGACGAGCACGTCTGGAGTGATCGCGGCGTCTTCAACATCGAGGGGGGCTGCTACGCCAAGTGCATCGGCCTCACTGAGGAAAATGAACCCGAGATCTACCGGTCCATCCGCTACGGCACCGTTCTGGAAAACGTGGTCTATGATCCGGACCGGCGTCAGGTCGATTACGACGACAACTCCATCACCGAGAACACGCGTGCCGCCTACCCCATCGAGTTCATCCCCAATGCGGTGATCCCGTGCCAGGTCGGGCATCCGAGAAACATCATCTTCCTGACATGCGACGCCTTTGGCGTGCTTCCTCCCGTCAGCCGCCTGACTCCGGACCAGGCCATGTACCACTTCATCAGCGGTTACACCGCCAAGGTGGCGGGGACCGAGGTGGGGGTCACCGAACCCAGCGCCACCTTCTCGGCCTGTTTCGGTGCGGCGTTTCTGGCGCTGCACCCCAGCCGTTATGCCGAACTGATGGGTGAGAAGATCCAGCGGCACCAATCCCGGGTCTGGCTGGTGAACACCGGTTGGTCAGGAGGCCCCTACGGCATGGGGAGCCGGTTCTCGCTCCCCCACACGCGGGCCATCATCGACGGGATCCACGACGGCAGTCTGGACGAGGCGCCGGCAGTGCGGGACAGGCACTTCGGAATCGACATGATCACCGAGTGTCCGGGGGTTCCCGGCGAGCTGATGGTGCCGGAGCGGACCTGGTCGGACCGGGGAGCGTACCGCAGAAAGGCACGGGAAGTGGCGGGACTCTTCAAGGCCAACTTCAAGAATTTCGAGCAGGGGACTTCCGCCGGCATCCGGCAGGCGGGTCCGGCATAGGAGCGGCGATCTCCTAGTCGCCGACAGGAGCGGCGGTTTCCAACCGCCGAGTTCCGAACGAAGCACGGGGGAATGGGCGACTGGAAGTCGCCCCTCCAATCCCCTGCTAGTTCAGGCGCACCATCCGCTGGACCCGCTGGCCCTGGATGTCGCACAGGTAGACGTCGCCCCGGGA
Source organism: Acidobacteriota bacterium (assembly GCA_965231825.1). Classification (GTDB taxonomy): domain Bacteria; phylum Acidobacteriota; class UBA6911; order RPQK01; family JAJDTT01; genus JAJDTT01. Next base: position 4,537,393 of record OZ246889.1, read on the forward strand.
GTCGACGGCGACGGCATGGACCCAGTTCAATGAACCCGGATCCGGATCCGGCTCCCCGATCTTGCCCAAGGGAAAGGTCCAGTGCTCCAGGACCCGGCCTTCCGTATTGAGCTTCATGAGGAGCTGGTCTTTGGGAGGAGCCCCCAGGCGGCCACCGCTCCCCCAGCGCATGGGTGAGGACCCGCAGACGTAGATGTCGTCGGTCTCGGTGACCCAGATTCCCCAGGGCACCATGAGATTCCGCCACTCGGCCAGAAATCGACCGCTTTGATCGAACACCTGGACCCGGGCGTTGCTGCGGTCCGCCACGTAGAGGCGGCCCTTGGAGTCGACGACGATGCCGTGGGGCGTGTCGAACTCTCCCGGAGCGGTTCCCAGCTTGCCCCAGGTCTTGACGAAGCGTCCTTGGGCGTCGAAGTGCACGACCCGGCTGTTGCCGTAACCGTCGGTGACGAAAATGTCGCCGGCGGGCGTGATGGCCATATCGGTGGGACGGTTGAAGTGACGGTCATCCTCACCCGGCTCGCCGGGCGTCCCGAGCGTCATGAGCCGCTCACCCTCGGGCGTGTACTTGTAGACGGTGTGGGCGCCCGCATCCGACAGCCAGATGTTGCCCTGCGGACCGATCTTCATATGGTGGCCGCTCTTGAAGCTCGCGTTGTCCCAGGATCGGACCAGGGATCCGTCCCGGTCGAAGACCTGGACCGGTGTCTTGCCTCGATGGAAGATCCAGACTTGGTCCTGGGCGTCGACGGCCAGACCGGGCATCTGTCCCCATTCCTGACCGGCCGGTTTGCGAGGCCAGTCCGGATCGACCTGGTATCCGACGGCCAGGTTGACCTTGTCGGGAGCCGCAGCGCTCCCGGAAATGGTTCCGCCGGACCCGGTCAGAAACCAGGAAAGGCCCAAAATGCTCCCCAGGGCGATGGCCTGCACCATGAGATATCTTCGGTTCATACTTCTTCCCTCCCAGGAGCCCGGTCACAATTTCTTGAGCCGGATGTCCTTGAACTCCACGTGGACTCCCGGATCGTGCAGTTGCAATGCAATTCCACCCTTCTCCAGGCGCCCGGACTCGGCGTTGTCGGTGAATTCGGACGACAGCTTGCCGTTGATGAAAAACCGGCAGTGGTTGCCGCGAGCGATGATATGGACCCGATTCCATTCGGGACGGCGATTCATGTCAACCAGTGTCAGCGGATCTTCGAGGTCGGTCAACTGCGGCGTCTCGTCGGCGCCGATGACCAGCCGGGTTCCCCGGGGATTGCCGGGTTCGGGGCGGGAGCCGAAGTGGAAATCCCAGGAGCCCAGTATGTTCTTTCCAATGCCCACGTGACCCAGGTCGGCGTGGTAGCTCTCAAAGGCGCGCTTTCCGGTGACGTCCGGCCGGGACCGGATGTCGATGCCGGTGTTGGCCTCCGTCAACAGCCGGTAGCTCAGCTTGAGCTCGAAGTCGCGCAGATCCTGGTCCTTCCAGAGCAGGTACGAAGACCTTCCCTGGCAGATTCCGACCAGTCGACCATCCCTAACGGACCAGTCCCGGCTCGTCCCTCCCCCGGCGGGCCGCCAACCCTCAAGGCTCTCGCCGTCGAAGATGGACACGAAACCGGTCTCCTCGCCGGAGGCCGGACTGCCGCATCCGCAGAGCAGGACAACGCCCAGGAGCGTCAGAATCGAGCGGTGGACCAAGCGAGTCCAATCGCGGTTGCGGCCGGGACCAGAATTCATTCGCCGCCGTCTTCCTGCTTCTCCCCGTAAGCGTGGCGGCTGAAAATCTCCCGGATCTCGGCGGCGCTGCCCGCCGCCTGCAATCGTGCCATTCGCGATTCCTCTTCCTTCTGCATGGCCCGGACGTTCATCAGCACCGCCTCGAGCTTGTCCGCCGGGAACTTGCAGGCGCCGTTTTCGTCCATGTGAATGAGCTCGCCGGGCGAGACGTCCATGCCCGCCACCGTCACCGGAACGTTGACGGCGTGGAGGGCCATGGGGCCGTGGCCGGGGGTGGCCCCGCTGAGCAGATATTGGAACTCCATGGGCCGGATCTCGTCCAGGTCTCGGGACGGACCGTTGGAGATGGCTCCCACGCAGCCGATGGCCTTGAGGGCGGAGGTCATATTGCCTCCCGACAGGCCCACCTTGCCGGCGATTTCGGGCGGGAAATTCTGCTGAAAGATCAAGACGGTGGGCTGCTCGGACGCCTCCATGGCCTCCAGAACGTCGATGAAGGTCAGTTCCTTGTAGGTGGGATCGGGGAGCCCGTAGATGCAGGTGACGGCGTAGCCCACGGTCCGGCCCAATTCAGGGTACATGCAACGGATCGACTGGTCGGTGTACCAGTTCGTGGTCCAGGGATTGTAGAGCCCCAGGCACAAGGGGTCGTCGGGATAGGTGGCCACCACGTTGGTGATGGAGGGAGTGTCGAAGTTCTTCAGTTCTTCCAGCATTTCAGATCGGTTCATGTCCTGTTCCTTTCGCGCCCATGTCATCGTGCGTCGGCGCCGGGTCCGCGGCCGTGTGCGGCGCCGGGTCCATATCATCACAGATGAACCGGGTTGTTGAAAGTGCTGGAAGCAGGCTAGCGGTGTAGACTGGCCGCGACCAGCCGAGCCCCTCGGGTGAACAGCAATCGGATCCGGGAGAAGTTGGGGGAATCCCATGGAGATCGTTCGAGAGAAAGACAAAGCCGCGACCAGCCGAGCCGCTGCCACCAGGGCTTCGTCCAAGCTGCGGCAGGCCATCGACCGGCAGGGGTCCGCCAGGTTCTGCGTGGCCACGGGGAGTTCGCAGTTCGACTTCCTGGCGGCACTGACCGCGGATCGATCGATCGACTGGTCCCGGACGACCTTGTTTCACCTGGACGAGTACACCGGGATCTCCGAGACCCACCCTGCCAGCTTCCGCCGCTATCTCCGGGAACGCCTGGTGGATCGCGTGCATCCGGGAGAGGTGCACTTCATCCGTGGCGAGGCGCCCGACCCCCAGGCCGAGTGCAATCGTGTCTCAATCCTCATCCAAGAGGGCCCGATCGACGTTGCCTTCATCGGCATCGGAGAGAACGGCCATCTGGCCTTCAACGATCCTCCTGCTGATTTCAAGACCGACGAACCTTATATCCTGGTCACCCTGGACACCGCCTGCCGCCAGCAGCAGGTTTCCGAGGGGTGGTTCGCCAGCATCGACAAGGTGCCGGCCCAGGCGGTCTCCATGTCCATCCGCCAGATTCTGAGCGCCAGATCCATCGTCTGCACCGTTCCCGGCATCCGCAAGGCCGAAGCGGTCCGATCCTGCGTGGAGGGCGAAGTCACCCCGCTGCACCCATCCTCCATCCTTCAGACTCACGCCGATTGCCATCTCTATCTGGACCGGGATTCGGCGTCGCTCCTGGGAACCGCCTCCGGCTGAGGGTCCCGAGTCTGCAAAAACCTTCACCACGGGCCATCCGGTAGAATGGATCGCAGTTCCGAGTAAATCGCTGGTTCCGACTGGACAGCCGGAGAATCGGTTGCAGATTCTTGAACTCCTTCGTTTCCTGGTATGTAGGCAGGGATTGACGGGACGCCTGCCGGGAGTCGGGACGGATACCGAGGTCGAAGATCCGCGACTCCAAATCGACGTTCGGAGAAGGCTTGAAGCGCCTCCGTCACCGGGTGGAGAAGGAATCGGTGAGGTACAGAGAGTCGATCTGGAGCGTTCCGGCGACTTGGCGGGACGCCTACTTCAAACTTTTTGTGGCTCTCGTTATAGTGACCACGGCTCTGGTCGTTTGGCACGAGTTGGCCAGTGGGACGACGGTCGGCAACCTGGAGACGTTCCTGGCCATCGTGCGAGGCCTGTCTCCCGTGGTCGTCGTGGTCGCTGCCTGGAGCGTGGTTTCCGTGGAGGTGGGAAGAATGTTTTCGGAATGGTATCTGAATCGACGTTACGCCAAGGGGCTCGCCAAGGGACGTGTTGAGGGGCGCGCTGAGGGGCGTTCCAGAGAGCGCAAGCGCTGGGAATCTTGGAACCGCGCCCGCATGGCCGCCGAGGAACGAGGGAACAGTTTCACGGAACTACCTCCGGCAGCCGCTGACGATCATCAGACCGGTGAGCGCGCGTGAAAAATTCGCCGGTTCCTGACTGGCTCTGAAATACGGACAGGGGTGGATAGGCCGCCGGCGGTTTCCAATCTTTCGCTTGAGGTTTGGAAATTCTCAAGGGTGGGAAGAATGTTTTCAGAATGGTATCTCAACCGACGTTATGCCAAGGGACTGGTGGAGGGACGCGCCGAGGGACGCGCCAGGGAGCGCGAGCGCTGGGAATCCTGGAACCGCACACGCATGGCCGCCGAGAAACAAGGCAGGAAGTTCACCGAACCGCCTCCTGCAGCCGTTGACGACCACCGGCGCGCTGAGCGCGCCTGAAACCGGAATACAAAGAACGAACCACCGCGAGACCGGTTACTCCCAATCCCGAAAGAAGCCATACCTGTCCAGATTTCACCCCACAGGGCGCAACTGAGATGTGCGCGCGTCACGACACCCTGAGCCGGACCCAGCGGTTGTGGGTGACCGACTCGACGGTGCACCAGAAGTAGACCAGGAGGTCTCCATCCGGTAGCAGGATTCCCCAGGGCCGGCCGAAGGCGATCTTCTGGTGGGCGTCGATGAACTCGTCCACCGCTTTCGCCGTCATGGTCTCCTCGCCGGCCCGGAACACCACGGCCTGGTTTTCGACATCGTAATTTTCCAGATCCTCGGTGATGGCGACGTGGATCCCCTGGGGTTCGCGCCGAAAGTTGTAGATGGCCGCCACCCGGCCGTCGGGCAGTGCGATGGGAGCGCAGAGCTGCCCTTGCAAGTTGGTGGGCCGGGGTTCGCTCCAGGTCCGGCCGGCGTCCTCGGAGACGACCCAGTGATCATTGACATCCTCTCCCTGCCCGACGCCCCAGGTCCGGGTCCAGAGGGTGGTGTAGATCCGTCCATCGGGCAACACGGCCTGCATCTGGTCGGCGTAATGGAGGCGTTCCTCCGGGTCGTCCGCCACCACCGAGCACTCGTCCCAGGTCTTCCCCTGATCTGAAGAGAAGACGGCCCCCGCCTTCTGGTCCACCGGCCCCACGTAGCCGTCGGGCTTCCAGGTTTCGAAGGGATACATCCAGCGGTCGGACGCGAGAATCAGGAGAGAACCGGAAAGGCTGCTCACGTATCTCTCGGCGGGCAACGGGTTGGGAACCACCTCGGGTCCCGACCAGGATCGGCCCTGATCGGAAGAGCGGAAGAGGACCATCTGAGTCGGCTTCAATCCCTCGGTGGCCGGATTGTACATCTCGTCGTTGTCCAGGAGATAACGGGCGGCCGCCAGCAACAGGCTGCCATCCTCCAGGGGCGCGATTATGGGCGCCCGGTAGCACCATCCATCCGCCGGGAGACCGCCGTGGATGCTCCCTTCGTTGTTCCAGGTGCGGCCTCCGTCGATGGAACGCAACACCTCGATGTGGTTGTCCGGAGAGCACAAGCCGCTCCCGACGTGCTGGCCTGCCAACATGGATCCATCGTGTAGGACCCTGACGCAGGGAAAGTAGGCGCCACGCCCGGGGACATGAGACAGAATTCCGCGTTCGACTATCTCCAGCATGGGAATTTCCTGATCAGGCGGACCCGCCGGCCAGGGCCCAATGGAAAAACGACGCCCCTTTCCCGACTCATTTCTTTTTCCTCTTTCCTCTTTCCTTCTTGCGTCGGGTAATCCGTCGCGCCACAGGCGCTACCTCTCGTAAGTCACCCAGGCCGGAGAGCCCCAGGCGATCTCGCCGTCCTCCTGCAAGACCCGAACGTAGTAGTAGCTCTCACCCGAGCCGGCCGCGTCGCCGTCCGTGAAGTCCAGACGGAACGTGGGCTGGCCGGGCTCCGCCGAGTAGAGGACCCGGTTGTCCTTGATCAGGTCCACCCGCTTGATGGTCCCGGTCCCCAGTATGGTCGCCTGGATTCTCACCGGCTGGGAGCTGGTGAAGATCTCCCCCATCAGATGCTCTCCGCCGGACCCCACGAACCGGACGTCCAGCACGATGTTGTCGGTGGCGCCATAGGCCCGGCGGGCCCGTATGGCCTCCATCAGACCCTCCCGGGTCAGGCGCTCCGCGATGAGACAGGCATAGCTGATGTGGGTCGAAAGGTGATCCGATGAGGCGATGAACCCCAGCTTGAGACCCTTCTCCAGAGCGCTCCAGGCGGTGCCGTCGCGGCGGGAGGGCGAATTGTCTTCCTGGAGTGTCGGCGTGGGCTCCAGCGTCTTGGGTCGAGGCGAACCGGGATGCTCGTAGGTGTCGCGCATGCCCTGGTAGATCTCCATCAGCGTTTCCACCTCGGGATCGGAGTCCCGCCAGTCGGTTCCGGCCCCGGTGGCGATGGTGTGGGGGATGGAAGTGCCTCCGGCCCGGCGCAGGTAACCGAATAGGCGCTCGGCCCCGTCCAGACCCATGCGTTCCGCCGTGAGCACCTCCAGAATGTTGTTTCCGCGCTGGGTGAAGAGCACGTTCCGGTGGCCGTTGGGAAACTGGACCGAGCGCTCGTAGGCGTAAAACGCGGTGAAGTTGTCGTTGACGTGGAACAGATCGGCGAATTTCTGGGTCCGCCACCAGGCGTACGGCTCGGCGATTTCGTGGTTGTGGTCCGAGGTTCCCAGAAAGTCCATGGCCGCGGCGTCCCGCGCGTAGCGGTAGGCGTCCAGCAGACCGCCGTCGCCGCCCCCGTCCAGGGAGATGTCGGTGTGGCGGTGCGTGTCGCCCCGGTAGATGAAATAGGTCTTCCCGCCGGCCTCCACCCGGTAGGAGCGGATCCGCTCCACCTGTTCGGCCTCGTTGGGATGGATCCGGTCCACCGAACCGGCGGCGTCCGGCGACCAGGGCTGCAGGGCCAGGGTTTGCCGACCCGGGCTCGATCCCAGGGGAGAGACCATCACCCGCCCGTACTGGGGCAATGCCGACTTGGCGCTCCGCATGTCGGTGGCCCAGATGCCCCAGACGCGCCCGTCCGCATCGAGAGCTGTGGCCGGCGACATGTCGTTCCGTCCGCTGCTCTGCCGCACCCGGACCAGCTCGCTCCACCGGGAACCGTCATAGCGGGTGACGTGGATTTCCCACATGGGGAAGTACCGAGGCCTGCCGGCAGGGCCCCGTTTCGTGACGTTCCGAACCAACAGCCAGGGATGCCCGTCCGAGTCGATCTGGAGATGGGGCAATTCCCACTCCCGGGCCGCATCGAGGCGTTCACCCAGGGGACTCTTCGTGGTGAGCATCTGGTCCCCGTCCACACAGGCCAGACCCAACCAGCGGGACTCCCTCAGCTCCGTCCCCTTGCGTTGAACCAGCCGCCCCGTGTCCTTGCCCCACTCGGTGCCCGACTCGTGCCAAGCCACCCAGATCCGGTCCTGGGGATCCACGGTTACAGTCGGGGCGGCCTCGTAGCGCTCGGTCCCCGCCACCACTTGGACCGGCTGCCATTGACCTGCGGAGAACCGCCTCAGATAGACGTCGTAGTTCCCTGCCGCATACCCGTCCCAGACCACGGCCACCGATCCGGATTCGCCGGCGGCTGCGGACGGGGTCCAGTTGTTCCCTGCGGCTGAATCGCCCTGACTGAGCTGGAACGGTTCGCTCCAGCCGGACCCGTCGAAGCTTTGCGCCACGATCTGGCTTCGTCCTTCGATGGACTTCTGCCAAACCAGCCAGAGGTTCCCCGACTCGTCGGTGACGGCCCTGTGATAGATGTCGGGACCCGGCTCCCGGGTCAACCGGTGAAGACCGGACCAGGCCTCGCCGTCGTGGCGCCGGGCGTACAGATCCCAGTTCCCTTCCACCTGCATGGACCAGATGGCCCAGATCCCGCCCTCCGAATCGTGGGCCAGAGCGCTGCGGAACACGTCCGCCTCCCGGGCCAGGACCCAGACCGGCCCCCAGGCATCCCCCTGCTTGCGCCGGACGCAGACCGAATCGTGATGGCGCTCGTCATACTCCTGCCACGCGGCCCAGAGGTCTCCCGAAGGGGTGGCCATGAGGGCCGGATAGTCCTGCTGGCCGGTCCGCTCCCGGGCTACCTGAGCCGCCGGAGGCACCCGCTCCACCCGGACTCGATCTCCGAGCCGGGACCCGGGATGGAACAGCGGCAGATCCGCCGGTCCGACGGAGAAGTCCTGTCCTCCGGCCCGGACCTGGATCGGCGCCTGGTCCGGATTGTCCCAGAGCCGGACGAAGAGGCTGGGATGCCGGATCCGGGCTCGATCCTTATAGCGAACCCAATCAAGGGTGGTGTGCGCCAGCCAGCTGTCGGGCCCCGTGAGCCGATCGTTGGGAATCTTCGGGTCGACAATGGTGCGCCAGCCGGCGCCGAAGTCGTGGCGGTAGACGCCGGCCCGGAAGTGCTCGGGGACCAACTCCGCTTTCTGGCCCGGCTGAAGGCGGAGATTCCCCGACCAGTCCCGGGGCTCCGAATCGGTGAGGCCCAGAGTGACCCGAAACACCGAGTCGGGAAACCGAATGTCGGAGGCGGGAACCGTCTCGACTTTCGAGTCCATGGCCGATTCCCGGGATCCGCATCCCAGTAGAGCCAAGTTCAATGCCAATACGACCGCGGCACCCTGCCTGTTCATGGATCAACTTTCCCTGGCTTCTCGGAGTCGTGTTCCCGTTCGCCGACGATGAGCGTATCTCGTAAGACTAGACTCGCCCCAGGCCAGGGGATTGTCAACGGTCTCGCACCTGGACTCGGCGCCCGGTTTCGCTGGACTCGTAGGCCGCTTCCACGATGCGCGCCACCTGCAGGGCGTCGTCTCCGGAAGCCGGGACGGTCCCTTCACCCCAGGTCGCCTTGAGAAAGTCCCTGACGAAACGCTCTCCGGGAACCCCGCCATAGGCCGGTGACGAAGCCAGGGTGTATTCGAACTCCCGCCAGGGGGCGTCGGACCAGTCCGGATGGTCCGTCTCCACCTGGAGACGGTCGGGGGTTCCGGCGGACGAGAAATACAAACGGCCCCGCCTGCCATTGATTCCCACATAGTTATCGTAACCCCCCACGTTGTGGTAGCCGCCGCCGCTCAAGGCCATGACAAATCCGACGTGGAGGGTGCCCACGGTCCCGGAGGCGAGACGGAAGGAGACCACGGCCACGTCTTCCACGTCGATCTCCTCGCCGCTCCGGGTGGCGACCTCGGCCGAGACCGAAACGATCTCTTCTCCGGTGACGAACCGGATCTTGTCGACGTAGTGGCAGCCCAGCCAGGAGAGCATTCCGCCCCCCGAAATCCGTTTCTTGAAGAGCCAATAGTCAGGATCGCGGAAGCGGACCTGGGTCGTGAGCATCCGGAGTTCCATCGACATGAGCGTTCCCAGCAGGCCCTCGGCGATGATCTCCCGCACTTGGCGGACCAGGGGATGGTACCGGCGCCCATAGAAGACACCCAGCTTCCGTCCGTTGTCCCGCGCCGACCGGACGACCCGGCCGATCTCCTCGACCGTGGGACCGATGGGCTTCTCGGCCAGGACGTGATGCCCCGTCTCCAGCGCCTGGACGCAGACGTCGGAACACCGGTCGGTCCGCGGGCTGGCCACGGCCAGGTGCGCGCCCGCCTCCAGGATCGACGAAAGATCCGTCGATACCCGCTCCACCTTCGAGCTCCCGGCCTCCTCGACGCCGGGAATGAACTCCTCGCTTTCGGACCAGACCAGGACCCGATCCACCTCGGGAAGCTGATCGAGTGTTTTCAGATGCGCAATCGAATGGGGATTGTCCAGACCCAGCAGAACCGCGTTGATTTTTCGCATGTGTGAACTCTCCTTCCGAACCTGTCGTAGCGCCACCGATCTCAACGAACCGTCAAGAGGAATTCAAGACTACCACGCGGCGAAACTGGTAAGCTTTACAGCCGCGTGCGGGGCTGCCGAGACCTGCCCGGAAGTCTCCGGGACCGCCGCTTTCACCGTCATCGTTGAGAGGAGAGTCCGAATGAAGTTGAGACCGTTGGGGAAGACGGGACGCATGATGAGTCCCATCGGATTGGGTTGCGCCACCTTTGGCCGGGAAATCGACGAGGAGGCCTCGTGGAAGGTGTTGGACTACGCCGTGGAGAAAGGCATCACCTTCCTCGACACGGCCGAATCCTACGGCGGCGGCAACTCCCAGCAATACCGCATCAAGGAGTACGGGGTCGAAGACAGGCGCGAGGTCACCCTGGAGATGAACTCGTCGGAGAACATCATCGGCCGTTGGATGGAGGCGCGGGGCTGCCGGAGCGAGGTCACTCTCTGCACCAAGGTCAGCACCGGAGCCAGTCCCGGGAACATCCACAAGGCTCTGGCGGCGAGCCTGGAACGGCTCCGGACCGATTCGGTCGATGCCTACAAGATCCACTCCCCCGACCCCGACGTCCCCATCGAGGAGAGCCTGGACGCCCTCAACCAGGAAGCGGATGCGGGACGCATCGTGGCCCTGGGCTGCAGCAACTTCACTGCGGACATGATGCGCGAGTCGCTGGAGATCAGCCGCAAGCGGGGCTACCGCTGTTTCGAGATCACCCAGCCCCCCTACAACCTGGCCATCAGGGAATATGAGAGGGAACTCTTCCCCCTGTGCAGCCGCGAGCAGATCGCCGTCACCACCTACAGTCCTCTGGGAGCCGGCTTTTTCGCGGGCAAGTACACGGCCGGAATGGAAAAGCTGCCCTCAGGAACCCGTTTCGACATCGTCCCGGGACACGGGGACATCTACTTCCACGACCGGTTCTTCAAAATCGTGGAGAAGTTGCGGGCCAAGTCCGAGGAGACGGGTATTCCCATGGTGCGCCTGGCCATGGCCTGGGCCATGAGCAACCCGGACGTGACGGTCCTGGCGGGGGCTCGAAAATTCGACCACATCGACAACGCCGTGGAATCGTTTCGGATGGAGCTGGATCCGGAGTTGAAGGCCGAAATGTCCTCGTGGGGAGAAGTCTGATCCGTTGAAGAGGTCCCCCGTCAGGGCGGGACCGTTGACGCTCCTGCACGCCCGGGAAGCTTGGCCGGGAGTACGTGACCCTTGAAGCCCAATAGCCGGACCCCGACGCCCGTCGTCGTCCTGAGCCGTTGCCTCGGCGTCGAAGCCTGCCGCTACAACGGCAAGATGATCCGGGAAGACTTCATCCACCATCTCTCCTCCTACGTGGAGATCCGGCCGGTCTGCCCCGAACTGGAGATCGGCCTGGGGGTTCCCCGGGACCCCATACAGATCGTCGCCGGCGACGGCGGCCGGACCCTGGTTCAACCGGCGACCGGGCGCGACCTGACCCAACCGATGGCCACCTTCAGCCAGTCGTTCATGGAAACACTGAAAGAGGTGGACGGATTCATCCTCAAGAGCCGTTCCCCCAGCTGTGGCATCCGGGACACCAAGATCCACGACACCGATCAGGAAACGGTGCTGGAACGGGGCGCCGGAATCTTTGCCAAGACCGTCCTGGAGCACTTTCCCGACGCGGCCGTCGAGGACGAGAAGCGCCTCCGGAATCGAGTCCGGCGGGAACATTTCCTGACCCGGCTCTATGCGCTGTCACGGCTTCGCCGGATCGCCCGAAGACCGACCCGGAAAGCCTTGCAGCGGTTCCATGACAAGAACCGCCTTCTGCTCATGGCCTACAACCGGAAAGAACTGGATTCGCTGGACCGGGTGTTGTCCGGCGACCGGGTGCCGGACGCCGGTGTCCTCGCCAGGGAGTACAAGAGGCGTTTGTCGAACGCACTGTCCCGGAACCCCCGGTACACCTCCCTCCTCGGCGTCCTGATCTACGCCTTCGGGCCGATTTCCAAGCAGTTGACCGACCGGGACAAGGCCCTTTTCCTGGATCGTCTCGAACGTTTCCGGAACGGCAAGATTTCCGCCAGCGGACCGGTGGGGCTGCTGCGGTCCTGGGTCCTGCGGCACGGCCCGCGGGACCTGAGGAACCAGACTTTGTTCAATCCCTATCCTGTGGAGTTGAACGAAGCCACAGGCCCTGCCACGAAGAAGCCCCGGCAACGGACTCTCTATGACGTCTGAGCCGGCCCTTTCCGGGGTCCCGGGAAACGCAATGGAATGGGCTCTTCCGGCTTGCAATTCTGCTAGTTCCATAGGAATCTGGCCCGGTTAGCGCGATGAAACGGGTTCTAGTGGTGGGAGCAGGCTCCATCGGCCTGCGGCATCTGCGGCTCCTGGACGAGGTCGAGGGCCTTGCCGTCGAGGTCTGCGACAGCCGTCCCGAAGGGTTGACCGAAGCCGGGCTCGCCGTCCCCGGCGCCCGCCAATGGAGCGATTTCCGAGAGGCTGCCGCCTCCCGGCCCGACGTGGTCTTCGTCTGCACACCTCCCGCATCCCACGCCGCCCTGACCCGGATCGCCCTGGAATCGGGCGCCCACGTTTTCTGCGAGAAACCGATCTCCGATTCCGCCGCGGGCGCCAGGAGCATGATCCGGGATCAGCAACGGACGGCCCGGATTCTGAACGTGGGCTTCGTCCAGAGATTCATGCCCGAGATGCTGCGCGCCCAAAAACTCATCCGGCAGGGCCGCATCGGACGAGTCTGCTACGCCCGATTCTCCGTCTCCACCTTGAATACGCTCGCGAACTCCCGCTCCCGGCACCAGCAGGACGTCTTCGGTTCGGCGGCCCTGGACTACGTCTACGGATTCGACACCTTCTGGTGGCTCATGGAGGAACGGCCCATCTCGGTCTACGCCCAGGGAATTCAGGTGGAGGGGCTTCCCTTCACCAGCCGCCCCAACCTCCTCAGCGCCGTGATCGAATACGACTCGGAGCGTGTGGCCGAACTGCACATCGACTACGTCGCCTATCCGGACCGCTGCACGTATACGTTCCAGGGAGAGCTGGGCTATGTTCTGGTGGACCTGAGCCGCAACCGCGTGGAGCACGGCGACCGGGAAACCGGACGGCGGCACGTGAAGAAGCTCACCGTGGACCGGGACGACGTCATGCGGGCCCAGCGGGATCACTTTCTGGGCGCTCTGGAGGGAGGACATCCGGTGAGCAGTCCGCCTCAAGACGCCCTTCACGGAACTCTGGGAGTGGACGCTCTGATACGATCTCTGAAGAGGGGGCGACCCGAACCCCTGGAGACCGGCTGAAGCGCGCGGAGAGTCGAGATGATCGACTGCGACATCCACAATCGGCTTCCCTCCCTGGAAACCTTGGCGCCCTACCTGGAGGAGCATTGGCGGGCGTACCTTCGCGAGTCGGCGTTCGTGGGCCCCGACGTGAGCGACTATCCGGAAGGGACCTCCATTCCGGCGCGGCCGGGCACCACACCTCCCTCCGGGGGGCCTCCCGGTTCGGACCCCGAATTCCTCTGCGCCCAGACCCTGGACGCCTGGGACCTGGAGCTGGGCATCCTGAACTGCAACTACTGGGTCCAGAGCGTCCACAACGAATACCTGGCGTCGGCGCTGGCCACGGCCATCAACACCTGGCAGGCGGAGCACTGGTTGACAGCCGATTCCCGGCTGCGCGCCTCCCTGGTGGTGCCGAGCCAGAACCCGGTCCTGGCCGCCCAGGAGATCGATCGGCTGGGGGATCATCCCGGCTTCGTGCAGGTGATCCTGCCGGTCCGGTCCTGGACCCCCTATGGAAACCGCCGCTTCGATCCACTCTATGAGGCGGCTCTCCGCCATGACCTGGCTCTCGGAATCCATTTCGGTGGCTCCTCCGGCAATCCCCCCACCCCCTGCGGGTGGCCCTCCACCTACCTGGAGGAGTACGCCGGCATGTCCCAAGTCTTCCAGTCCCAGGTCCTGAGCCTGATTGCCGAGGGGACTTTCGACCGCTATCCCCAACTGCGGGTGGCTCTGATCGAGGGCGGCTTCACCTGGATGCCCTCCCTCATGTGGCGGCTCGACAAGGAATGGAGAGGACTGCGCCGGGACATCCCGTGGGTCAAGCGGCCCCCGTCGGAGTACATCCGGGAACACATCCGCCTGACCCTGCAACCCGTGGACGGGCCTCCGCAGCCCCGGCAGTTCCTGGAGGTCCTGGAGCAAATGGACGGGCAGGACCTCCTGATGTTCTCCTCCGACTACCCGCACTGCCACGACGGCGCCGTGGAGGAAACGCTCCCCGTCCAGCTTCCCGACTCGCTGTGGGACCGGATCGGATCTGAAAACGCCCGTGAGTTCTATCGGCTTTGAGGAGGAAACCATGGCCATCGCCGTTGAACCCCAAACTCACCCGGTGATCCGCAGAAGGCGCCGGACCAAGACCGCCGTCATCGACTGCGACATCCACAACGCGCTGCCCTCGGACGAGGCGATCCGCAGGTACCTTCCCCGGCGCTGGCGGAATCACCACCGGCTGATCGGGCTCCGCGGGCACATCGGCTGCGAGTACCCCCGAGCCAGTCCCAACGCCGCACGGCACGATTCCTGGCCCCCCTCCGGCCTGCCCGCCGGATCGGACCTGGACTTCATGCGGGAGCAGTTGCTGGACGAGTGGAACCTGGAATACGGCCTCCTGAACTGCCTCGTCGGCGCCGGACGGCAGCAGAATCTGGGGTTCGGCGCCGCCTTCTCCCAGGGTCTCAACGACTGGCAGATCGAGGCCTGGCTGGAGCCCGAGCCGCGGCTGCGGGCCTCTATTGTCGTCCCGTACGAAGACGGCGAGCTGTCGGCGGCTGAGATCGACCGCGTGGGAAGCCATCCCGGCTTCGTCCAGGTGCTGGTGGCGGTCCGTACCCAACAGCCCCTGGGCCGGCGCAAATACTGGAAGATGTACGAGGCCTGCGAGCGCCACGATCTCCCCTTCGGCATCCACTTCGGAGGGAACTCGGGCCAGCCCCTGACGGGAGGAGGGTGGCCGAACCACTACTACGAGGATCACGCCGGCATGCCCCAGGCCTTTCAGGCCCAGGTGATCAGCATGGTCACGGAGGGGGTGTTCGAACGGTTTCCCGGATTGAAGGTGGTGCTGATCGAGGGTGGGTTCGCCTGGCTGCCTCCCCTGATGTGGCGCCTGGACCGCTCGTGGCAGAGGCTCAAGGAGGAGGTGCCGGACCTGAAGAGGCTGCCTTCGGAGACCATCCGCCGCCATTTCTGGGTCACCACGCAACCCATGGAGGAGCCGCCGCGGCACGAGTATCTCGTGCAATTGCTGGAACAGTTGGACATGGACGACCGCCTCCTCTTCGCGACCGACTATCCCCACTGGGATTTCGACTCCCCGGCCCAGGCCATCCCGCCGAGCCTACCCCGGGAGTTCCGCCGAGGCGTCATGTCCGAGAACGCGCGGAACCTCTACCGGTTCGAGGCGGAGTAAGGAGGAGCGGCGATTTCTAATCGCCGAACTGGAGCGGCGGTTTCCTAACCGCCGGACTCCGGCGTAAACATTTGGCGGTGAGAAATGGGCGATTGGAAGTCGCCCCTCGAAGCCGACGAAAAAGCAAATGCCCCTCCAACGACACCTGATCTGCAGCGTCGATTCCCTGCCTCCCGGCTCCCGCAAGCTGGTAAAGATCGGGACCCGGTCCATCGGCGTCTTCAACGTGGACGGCCGTTTCTACGCCCTTCGCAACAGTTGCCCCCATCAGGGCGGCCCGGTCTGCTTGGGACACCTCACGGGATTCGCCACGTCGCCGACTCCGGGCGAGTTCGAATACCTGCGGAAAGGCGAAATCCTGCGCTGTCCCTGGCACGGGTGGGAGTTCGACGTCAAGACGGGCCAGTCCTGGTTCGATCCGGCCCGGCTGCGGGTGGCCACCTATCCGGCCCGGGTCGAGAGCGGCGCCGCTCTGGCGGCGAATAACCGCGACCCGGCGTCCGATCCCGAGATGAGCGGCCTCTGCCCGGGACCCTATGCGCTGGAGACCTACCCGGTGGCGGTGGAACAGAACTATATCGTGGTGGAAGTGCCGGGGACTTCCCGAGGAAGTCGGAGACATCAATGACATCATTTTCGACAATCCATATGATGCTGTGATGCGCACCACTCTCACCATCGACGAAGATATCGCTGTCGGGATCCGTGAATTGCTGCGGCGGCGCGGACACTCGTTGAAGCGGGTCATCAATCGACTGTTGCGCAGGGGACTGCGAATCAGCCGCCGAACGCGAGATGCGAAACCATACCGCACAAAACCCCACAGGCTCACCCTGAGGCCCGGTTTCGACACCATCGGGTTCAACCGGCTCGTGGATGAGCTGGAAACCGAGGAACGTCGAGATCGAGAAATCCGGTTGCGCCAATGATGATTCCGAACGTCAACATGCTCGTCTACGCCGACGACGAGACGAGTCCGCTCCATGACTGGAGTGCCCGAATAAGGAGAAACATCCCATGAACGGCGCCGATGCCATCGTCAAGATCTTGCAAATGGAAGGGATCCGGCAGGTCTTCTGCTATCCCTTGACCAACCTGTTGGACGCTCTGGCCCGGGCCGGCGTCCGCATTCTCAGTTCCCGCCAG
This sequence comes from Acidobacteriota bacterium, assembly GCA_965231825.1. GTDB lineage: Bacteria > Acidobacteriota > UBA6911 > RPQK01 > JAJDTT01 > JAJDTT01. The sequence continues at coordinate 4,553,838 of OZ246889.1, forward strand.
GAGCGGGTCGCCGGCAACATGGCCGACGGCGTCTCCCGGTCCACCAACGGCCGGCAGATCGGGGTCTTCACGGTCCAGTCCCGAGCCGGCGCCGAGAACGCGTTCGCAGGGGTGGCCCACTCCTTCACCGATTCCACCCCGGTCCTCTTCCTGCCGGGGCACGCGGGCCTGGACCAGATCGGGACCCATCCCTCCTTCGACTGCGTCGACAACTACCGGGCCACCACCAAGATGGCCAACAAGGTGATCTCGCCAGAGCTGGCGCCCAGCCGATTGCGGCATGCGTTCACCGCCCTGCGCTCGGGGAGGCCGGGCCCGGTGATGCTGGAGGTGTTGGACGACGCCTGCAAGGCGGAGTTCACGGGCGACCTGGAATACACGCCGATTCCACGGATGCGGGTGGCCGCCGACCCGGGAGCCGTGGAAGAGGCCGCCGAACGCCTGCTCCGGGCCGAGCGTCCCATGATCTGGGCCGGTCAGGGCATCCTCTACGCCGAGGCGAGCCGGGAACTGGTGGAGGTGGCCGAGATCCTGGGCATCCCCGTCATGACCACGCTTCAGGGAAAGAGCGGATTCCCCGAACGCCATGAGCTCTCGGCCGGAGTCGGCGCCTACTCCGTCACCTACATGGCGCGGCATTGCCTGGCCGACAGCGACCTGATCCTGGCTGTGGGCTCCAGCCTGACCGTAGCGCCCTTCACACCACCGATCCCACCTGGGAAGGCCATCATCCACGCCACCGTGGACCCGTCCGACATCAACAAGGAATATCCGGCGGCGCTCCCGGTCGTGGCCGACGCCAAACTGTTCCTGCGGCAACTGGCCGACGTGTTGAAATCCAAGGTCGGTAAAGACCGGAAGGCCCATCGGCAGGAGACGGTCGAGACCCTCTCACGCCATCGGAACGCCTGGCTGGAGGAGTTCGAGTCCCTTTTCAGCGACGATTCCCAACCCATCAACGGATACCGGATGTTCCGGGAACTCTGGTCGGCCATCGACCCGGACACCTCCATCGTGACCCACGAATCGGGCGCCTCGCGGGACATCCAGAGCGTCTTCTACCAGGCCAACACTCCCCGGAGCTACCTGGGGTGGGGCCAGTCCTCCCAACTGGGATTCTCCCTGGGTCTGGCCATGGGAGCCAAGATCGCCAACCCGGACAAGCTGGTGGTCAACGTCATGGGAGACGCCTCCGTGGGAATGACCGGAATGGACTGGGAAACGGCGGTCCGGGAGAACATCCCGATACTCACGGTGATCAAGCACGACTCCATCTTCAGCGGCTACGACCGTCACATCCCGGTGGCCATCGAGCGCTACAAGATCTCGACCCAGACCGGCGACTACGCCAACGTGGCGCGGGCCCTGGGCTGCCATGCCGAGAAGGTGGAGACGGTCCAAGGGCTGCAGCCGGCCCTGAAGCGGGCCATTCAGGCCACCAGAGACGGCCAGCCGGCCGTGGTGGACGTGATCACCGCCGAGACGCGCAAGTTGTCCAAGATTTTCTGAAGCGACAACGGTCCCACGAGCCTTGATTCAACGACTTGCCGTTGCGGATGATGATTGTGTCATCATAGTGAACCATAATGAACTGTAAGGAACCAATCTCATGGCTACAGAGGCATTCAGCGTTCGTACGGATAGCAGGATCGTTCGGCAACTGGACAAGCTTGCCAAGCAGCAGGACCGGTCACGAAACTACATGGTGAACCAGGCGATCAAACAATTTCTGGAGCTGCATGCGTGGCAGGAGGAACGTATCCGGGCCGGAATCGAGGCAGCCGATCAAGGCCGTTTCGCCTCGAGAGCGGAAATGGAACGGGTATTCGGCAAATATGAGAATGCCTGATCGTGCGGGTTCGATGGACTGAACCGGCGGTAAGGGCTCTTGAAGACATTCAAGACCATATCGCCATGGACAACCCGCGAGCAGCTTATGAAGTTGCGCAGCGGATACGGGTTACGACCGAATTCCTCAAAGAGCATCCGAAGATCGGCCGTTGGGGCCGAGTAGCCGGCACATTCGAACTGCTGATCCCCGGCATCCCGTACCTCGTGCCGTACCGCATCAGGAACCAGGAGATCCAGATTCTGAGTGTGTTCCACACCTCCCGGAAATGGCCTGAGAGTCTCGATGAATAGTGTTCGGGTCCCTCAGACCAGCGTCTTCCGGGTAAACGGCGACGGCTCGTGGCGCGTGGCCCAGGTCAGGCCCTTGATCCGGTCCAGGTCCTTATTGGGAAAGACGAAGCTCAGCAGCCATGCGGAACCCAGGGCGGAAATGGCCGACAAGAGGATAATCCAGGTGAATCCCATCCCCTTTTCCACCAGGCGCTGAGTGAAGTCCGCACCGAGGACACTTGCCATGGCCTGGTGGGTGGAGGGGTCCATGAGCTGCAGCAGGTCGCGCGAATAGGCCACCCCCAGAGCCACGGCCAAGCCGATGAACGCCGCCGGCCAGACGGCGCGGCTGCTCACCCGGGGAAATAGCATCCCCGCCAGGAACAGCGCTCCCATCGAGCCCACCAGGGAGTTGAAGGTCTTGGGAAGAATGGTGAGGATGTCGTCCATTCCGGTGAGTCCGTCCAGGTAGATGGCCGACACGGTCACCACCAACCCCACGATCAGGGTGATAACCCGGGCCTGGAAGACGCGGTTTCCGGTGGACGGTTTCTTGCGGAGCCGGCCGAAGTCCACCGTGGCCACGGTGGCCCAGGAATTGACCCCCGAGTCGATGGTGGACATGGCCGCCGCCAGAAGGGCGGCGAAGATGGCCCCGGCCAGTCCCGGCGGAATCTTGGAGGCCACGAAGAAGGGGAAGATGGCGTCCCGATCCTTGCCGCTCGCCACGTTGATGTGCTCGGGGAGGATTTCCGGACCCTGCGTGTAGTAGTAGACCAGGGCGGCGCCGATGACGGCCAGCAGGAAGGAAATCGTGATGCTGACCACGATGCTGGTGACGAAGCTGCGCTTGGCCGCCTGGACGTCCACGGTGCTGAAGTACCGTTGCAAGGTCATCTGGTTGGCGCAATGGGCCGTCAGGGTCCAGATCACCGCCGAGAGGGTCATGGTCACCACCGTGCCGGCCTGAGTGGGGTCGGGGGAGAAGAAGGTAAAGCTCTCGTTGTCCCTGGCGGTCACCACGTGGTACCAATCCAGCGGCCCCGAACCCGTGGTCCAGGCCACGAAGCCGATGGTGAACAGCCCTCCGCCCACCAGGAGGGCCGCCTGAATCACGTCGGTCCAGACCACGGCCCGAATCCCTCCCATCATGGTGTACACGGTGGCGACGACTCCGATCACCCCGATGACCACCACCAGGGGCAACCCCGTGGCCACCGCCAGCGCTCTTGACGAGACCAGCACGATCACTCCCATGAGCACGGTGACGAAGATGAGAAACATGGTGGCGCCCAACAGCCGCACCGAGAGGTCGTACCGGTGCTCCAGGTATTCGTAGGCCGTCGTGAACTTGAACCGGACGAAGAAGGGGATGGCCAGGAGCAGGATCAGGACGATGTCGATGGGAATGGCGACCAGGTTGCTCAAGAAGGCGCCGAAGCCGAAGCGCCAGACGATGCCGGGACTCGCGAGATAGGTGATGCTGGAAAGGAGCGACGCGATGATGCTGACTCCCACGGCGAACCACGGAAGGCGCCGCCCGCCCAAAAAGTATTCTTCCTCGGTCTGCTGCCCCCGGGCGAGCCTCCAGCCCAGGAACATCATGGCCGCCAGATAGGCGACCAGCACCACGTGATCGGCGAAATGGAGTTGTATCAAGTCACCCTTTCCAATCCTGGATTCGCGAAGAGGATTTCACGATTATGCCGGCGACCCCGGCCGGACTGAATTCTATTCTGCTCATCCTGTTCGGGGCCAGTCGCAGGGTTGGCATCATTTCGGCGACGGCTCGATCCGGACCGACTCGATTCCAGGTCCGGGGCCTTCACCCGCGCTCGAAAGGAGAAGGCTCAGCCTCCAACGGCCCCCCGTCAACGGGACTGTGTATTTTTCTTCGCCGCCGTGGATCTCCCGCCAGCTTGAGCCCCCGTCCGCTTGGCTGTCACCGTCGGCGTCCTCCTCCAGCCGGAACCGCGCCCGGCGCCCCCCGAACGTGTACTGCTCCAGGTCCGACACCGAAGAGTCCCGGGTCGCATAGTAGGCCACGGCCACGAAGGTTCCGTCCACCCGCCGCTTCAAGTCTCCGTACCCGGTGTCCGTTCCCGGACGCATGGGACCGTGCAGCAGCTCGGGGCCCTGCCAGGTGGCGCCGTCGTCGTCGGACCAGTAGACCACCGGCTTGCGCGTGTACCCCCCGCCGATGCTGTGGAGGCCCATGCCCCAGAGACGGCCCTCGCCGGCAGCGTAGTCCAGCACATTCCCATGCTGGAACCGGGGATTGCTTGCCTTGTAAATCCGGGCCCGCTGCCAGAGGCCCCCTTCGACGCCGCCGTCCACCTTGGGCGAGATCTCCTCCAGCGGGGCGAAGGTGGCGCCCATATCGGTGCTCACCGTCTGCCAGGTGTGCCGGTTGCCGGCCGCGTCCCGCAGGATCGCCACGATGGTGCGGTTGCCCACATATTCGATGGCCGGCTCGAAGGTGGCGCCGCTGTGCGGCTCCTTCTCGCTGGCCAGGTGACCGATCCAGCTCAGAAACTCGTAGCTCCGGCCGTCGTCGGTGGAACGGGCCAGCAGGGTTCCCGCCTGCGCGTCGTGGTGGAAATACTGGAACGCCATGTAGACGTGGGTGGGGTTCTCGGGATCCACAAACCAGTCTTCGGTGCCGAGAACCAAGTCTCCGGGCGCCCCGGTGACCCCCTGGACGTTGATTCGATCGTGGTCCTGGACCCAGGTCTTTCCGCCGTCGTGGGAGCGGAGCTGACGCGTTCCCGTGCTATAGGAGGTCCGCCAGAACTGGAGGATGAGGTCGCCGCTGGGCATGCGGTAGAGCCCCGGCTCGCTGTGGGTGTACCCGTCGTCGAAGGGCATCCCCGAGATGGGGGTGCCGTCGAACCAGCGGTCCAGTCCGCCCCAGGTCCGTCCCTCGTTTGAGGAGGTCAGGATGTGGATGGCGTCCTGGCCCTTCCAGTCCATGTGATTCAATCCCGAGCGAAGGGCCATAACCCAACGGTCCTGGTCCAGAATGGCGATCATGGAGCGCCCGTACCAGTCGTGCGGAACTCCGTCGCTGCCGGTGTAGGGTTCCTCGGATCCATCCACCACCACTTCGATGGTCTTGTCCCGGAACAGGTCCAAACGGGACCGGACCGTGACCTGGACCGAACCGGCGTCTCCCTGTCCATCCTGCCAGGCCCCGATCCAGTGGCCCTCACCTCCGCCTTCCAGCGTCAGTCCATCAGGCCCTGCGACGGTCCCGGCCGTGGTCCGTACCGCATCCGCCCACTGTTTCTCCGATTCCAGAATCAAGGTTCCGCTCCCCGTGCCGCACGCTGCCGCAGCCGCGGCCAGAACGAGTACGATTCCCCGCAAACCATTTTGGGTCCTCACGATTGGTCACTCCCTTCTCCCACCACCGGGTTGGACAGGACACCCACCTGAGGGATCTCGATCTCCACCCGGTCTCCGGGAAAGACGGGCCCCACGCCCGAGGGCGTCCCGGTCAGGATCACGTCCCCCGGGAGCAGGGTCATGGCCTGGCTCATGTAGGAGACGATCTCGGCTACGGGATAGATGAGGTCCGAAGTGTTGGTGCGTTGCCGCTCCCGGCCGTTGACGCGGGCCACGAGCAGCAGGTCGGTGGGATCGAGTCCCGTGGCGATGGCGGGCCCGAGCGGGCAGAAGGTATCGTATCCCTTGCCCATGAGAAGACATCCCTCCTTCATCTCGGCTCTCTGGATGACCCGTTCGCTCACGTCGTTGCCGCAAGTGTAGCCCAGAACATGATCCAGGGCCTCGTTGCTGTCGACTCTGCGCGCTCTCCTCCCGATCACCGCCACCAGCTCGGCCTCGAAGTGGACGATCAGCTCCCCCTCGGCTGCCGGATAGATGATGGGGTCCCCGGGCCCGATGGCGGCCGTGGAGGGCTTCATGAAGAGCATGGGCTGAGGCGGATGCTCCTTCCCCCCCTCGGCCGCATGGTCCGCATAGTTCAGGCCCAGTCCGAAGATCCTGGGCGCGGACACCGGCGAGAGGATCCGCACCGGCTCCAATCGCGTGGCGGTCCCGTCCGTAGTCAGACTCTCGAAGGGCGTTCCTTCCAGGCGCCGGATCAGTCCCCCCTCTTCCAGAATCCCGTAGTGAACCCGGTCCTCTTCCCGATAACGAACGATCTTCATCAGTCTTCCCTTTCGGAATCTTCCTGGAACCCCCGGCAGAGCTCTCCGACCCGCGCCTCGCCGGCGCCGCCATCGTGGACCACAACCCGAATCCCGAACTCGACGCCGTCTCCCGGCCCCAGCGACCAGAGTAACTCGGCCATGGGATTGAGGGTCAGGGTTCCCCAGTCGGTCACGTACCAGGGATACCCGGCCGTGGAGGGATGGGGGAGCAGAGACACGCCCGCACGGACTCCCCGTCCCAGGGTCCCCGAACCGTCCACCCAATCGGCCTTCTCGCGGCTGATCTCCCGGCCCCCCTCCCGGCCCTCCGAGTCCACGAGCTGTCCTCCATGGGTGACGCTCAGCGCCTCGATCAAGCGTACCCCGAAAAGCCCATGCCGGGTCGGACCCAGATTGAGCCCCCACTGGCCGGCCTGGAGGCGGGAACGGACATCGATGAGGTTCGCCCCCTCGCCGGGACGTATGTCCAGCGTCCGGATCTCGGCGAGGAGGACGCGTCCTTCCGGTGCGCCCCACTCCGCAGGACCTCGCCACTGTAGGGTCAGAACGATTCGCAGATGGTCCGGAGCCAGCTCTTCGGACTCTACCGCGGTGGTCAGAATCCGTCCCGGCGCCCGGCCCTGAAAGGTCTCGTTCACGTAGAAGTTGTAGGTCCCCTTCTCGATCTCATCCGAGGAATAGGGGAAAAGACACCGGACCCGGTCCAGCGCCACCCAGATGGAATTGTGGTGGGGGTGATCGGCGGGACTCTCGGAAGTGACGGCGAAACCGGCAGGAGTGAAAACCGGGTAGAGATAGGGCCTGTAGGGTCCCTGGCTCAACGACAGGATTCGCTTTCCACGCCACCGGACTCCGAGGCGATGCGACGCCGCCCTAGCCCCGCGCGCCAGCTCGACCTGATCCTCCAGAATTGAGAAAGATTCCACCAGAACCGCCTGCCGCCGCTGGATTTGCAATCGGGTGACGTCCCAGCCAGAATGACCCGTCAACTTCGTGCGGAAGGGTCCAACCGACCGGGACGCAATCATGACCGAGAAGAGATCGGATGTCCAAAGCGACCGCCGGATGCTCCGGGAGGCTCGCGCCCAGGGCCGGGGCCCCCTGCTGAAGACCTACGTCCGGCTCTCGGGTCCGGGCTGGCTCCAGAGCGCGCTGACCCTGGGTGGTGGTTCTCTGGCAAGCGGCCTCTATCTGGGAACCCTCTCCGGATTCGCTCTCCTCTGGCTCCAACCGCTGGCGATGATCCTGGGCATCGTCATGTTGGGCGCCATCAGCTACGTCACCCTCTCCACCGGCGAGCGGCCCTTTCAGGCCATCAACCGGCACGTGAGCCCCCTCCTGGGATGGGCCTGGGCCATCGCCAGCCTCATGGCCAACATGGTCTGGTCCCTGCCCCAGTACAGCCTGGCCACCAGCGCGGTGCAGCAGAACCTGCTGCCGGAACTTCTGGGGGCCGACGGCCTCACCGGCGACCTGGGCGGCAAGGTGATCATCTGCGGCGTCATCCTCGCGGTCACCATCTCCATCACCTGGCTCTACGGCGAGGGCGGCTGGGGGGTGAAGCTGTACGAGGGGACGCTGAAGGTGGTGGTGGCTCTCATCGTCCTCTGCTTCTTCGGCGTGGTCGTGAAGATGACCCTCTCGCCGGGAGCCCTGAACTGGGGAGCCGTTCTCTCCGGGTTCGTCCCCGACCTGAGCGTGCTGATGCATCCGGCCGCCACCTACACTCCCTTCCTGGAGGCGGTGGGCGAGACCTCGCGGGAGTTCTGGAGCGGAAAGATCCTGGGAATGCAGCGCGACGTCATGATCAGCGCCAGCGCCACGGCGGTGGGGATCAACATGACCTTCCTGCTGGGCTATTCCCTACTGTCGCGCGGTTGGAACCGGGAGTTCCGGGGCCTGGCCATCTTCGATCTTTCCACCGGGATGCTCATCCCGTTCCTGCTGGCCACCAGTTGCGTGGTCATCGCCTCGGCGAGCCAGTTTCACACCCGTCCCGCGGCCGGCCTGGTCTCGGAGGCGGAGGGGCCGGCGCCGCCCGCCAAATTGGTGGCCGGCTACCAGGGCTTGTTGAGAGAGCGGATGGCGGCCACGAATCCGGAACTGTCTGCGGACGAGAGGAATCGGGCGGCGGAGCAGTTGCCGCAGGCGGACAAGGAGTTGGCCGCCATGCTGGTGAAGCGGGACGCCTTCAATCTGGCGGAGTCGCTGGAACCGCTCACCGGCGGCCTGTTCGCCCGGGTGGTTTTCGGCATCGGCGTGGTGGGAATGGCCCTCTCCAGCATCGCCATCCTGATGCTGATCTCGGGGTTCGTGGTCTGCGAGATGCTGGGATTGGAACCCAAGGGCCGAGCTTATCGGCTGGGTTCCCTGGCCGCCGTGGTGGGCGTGCTGGGGCCCTTCTTCTGGAAGGATGCCCAGTTCTGGCTGGCGGTCCCCACGTCGGTCTTCGGGATGGCGCTGCTGCCCATTGCATACATCTCGTTCTTCCTGCTCATGAACCAGCGGAAGCTCCTGGGCGAGAACCTGCCCCGGGGTGGCAAGCGAGTGGCCTGGAACGTGATGATGGCCCTGGCCACCGGGTTCGCCACGTTCGGCTGCGCCTACAGCATCTGGTCGCGGATCGGGGTTCCGGGACTGGTGGCGGCGGCGGGATTTGTGCTGCTGGCGGTGTTGTTCCGGTTTCGGCGGAAGGGCGGTACGGCCTGAGTGCGGAGCCTTTCTGGCCGTCCACGGTCGCAAGAGTCGGCGGTTGGAAACCGCCGCTCCCGTTACCACCCCACGGCGTAGCAATCACGTCGAGGATCGCTGCCGGCTAAGATACGGCGTCTTCAGAAACTGTCGGGACATCCGGAACGGTCCTTCCGAAGGACTCCGTGGAAACGGCTAACGTGTCCTCGATCCGGTTGACGCGATCCTGCAGATTTCCGACCTGCGTCTCCAGGCTGGTGATTCTGACGCCCAAGCCCTATTCGATCTGTTTCTGGTGCGGGAACTGGCCCCTGATGACGACGGCCAGGTAAAAAAGTGCTCCAATGAGAATCAGGTGCCAGATCATGCCCCTATTCGTGAAGTGCCTCCGGTCCTGGGAAACCGGGCGGAGCCTCTATCCTGGTCCGTAACTCGGTTGATCTTCTTCATTAATCAGTGATGCAGAGGGATTGCTTCTGGCTGAATTGCTGGGCGAGATCGCGACTGTCCCCTTCTCCCTGTCCCCTTCTCCCGGTCTTGACGGCGGTCCCCAACTCGATCGTTAGGTTTTGTGCATACTTGCCGGCCGGATGGAGATATGGTGAGTGGAGAACAGCACCCGGTAGATCGACGCGAGTTTGAGGCGAGGCTGTCCGCCGTGTGTGGCGGCCGTGTGATGTTACTGCCACGGAAGCAGCGTGATCGCCACATTTTGTTTCGCGCAATTGCTCAGACACTTGAGAGCAGGAGTCCGTACTCAGAACGAGAATTGAATCGTTCCCTTATCGAGTGGGTCGCGTCAATCGGCGTAGATGCATCCTTGGACTGTGTCTCGTTACGACGCTATCTTGTCGAATACGGATACCTGCTCCGTGACAGAGCAGGGAGACTGTATACCGTCCGCATCAATGGGAATGAAACTGTCCGGTTTGATTCAGGAATAGAAGCTCTCGACGTTGTTGACTTGATCTGGTCTTGCAAGACACGTGCAATTGCTCGAAAGCGGCGTTGGCTACGACCATAGCGACGAGAACGTGAGAACGCGACTCTTCCCTTCTACTCGGGAATGGGGAGCGCTCGCGGCGGCGGGCAGGATACCCGATTTTCGAGCAAACCTCAGGTGCTGACTGGGGAGTGCGGCTGTAGATCGAAGCCAGAATCTTTCGTGAAGAAGAATATGGGAGTACTCCCTCAAAAGGAGGGTGGTTCCTCACGAACCATCGTTGAAAGATAGCCACCATACCCGGTGCCGCCGCGCAACACGCGTTCTGAACAGTCCCCGCTCTCCCGTGCCGAGCCGTCTGTCCGGACTCCCTGATTACTCCCGTTCCAGCAATCCTCCACTCAGCACGGAAATGCCGAATCCGCGAACAATCATAGCCGCCCACAAGGCGATGTCCGTTCGTATAGCTGCCCGTGATGGCTCGGTTCCGGCAGAAGGACGGTACGACCTGAATTGGGAGGCTGTCTGGTCGCCCGCGAACGGAAGAGTCGGCGGCTGGAAACCGCCGTTCCCATTCGGCGGCCGGAGACCGCCGCTCCCGTGCTCACGCCTTCCGGAAACGCCATCCGTACATGGTGCGGCCGTAGAAGTTGAACCACTTCATGGCTTCGGGGTCCTCGAACGGATAGTCGGCTCCCATCTGTCTTGCCGTCACGAGGCCGGTCACGAAACAGGTCTCCTGGCTGTTGATCAGGGTGTGCGCGCCGCAATGCCAGGTTCGCCTCCTGCCCTGAATGAAGCGAAACAATTGGGTGAGAAAGGTCACGTGGGGAACGTCGTGCACGATGTGCTGGAACCAATGCCTCTTGACGATCTTGTCCTCGTCGATCCGGCTGATGGGATTGTAGGTCACCAGGCAGGGCCGGTCCGACCGGTTCGCCCAGGGCTGCTGATTGTGCATGATGTACGTGATTTCGTAGTTGTCGGGTCTCACACCATACTGCTCGATGTGGTTGCTCCGGGTGGCGAGCGGCTTCACCTCGCTGTCCGGGAGAACCGAGGCATCCGAGTGGACGACCGTATGGTTGTGCAGTTCACTCTCGTAACGGATCGACGAGAGAAGACAGCTCTCCAGGAAGGTCGGTTTATCCAATAGCATCAGCGTCTGATTCGCGTTGCAGGCGAAAACCACGTCGTCAAACGTCTCAGTTCTTCCGTCTTCGTCCTCGACGACGACTTCGGATGGACGCCGGTGCACTTTGCGAACCGGGCGGGAAAGATAGATCTTGTCCTGAAAACCGGCGGTCAGGGCTTGGTAGATGCGCCGCGTGCCCCGGTCCCAGGTCTGCATCGGCGTGGCGGTTTCAATGTCGAAGAACTCCAGATACCGGCAAAACAGGGACGCCGGCATGTCGAACACGTTGGTGGCCATCAGGAAGTTGACGAACATGGGCTTCAGGATCTTGTAACGGAAATCTCCGGAAAACCGGCCCAAGTTGAGAACCGTACCCATGCTGACGTAGTTGAACGGATTGAGAGCATTGAGCAACAGGGACGTGGATCGGTTGAGCCGGCCGAACCACTTCAGACGCCTCAGGAGCATCTGGAATTTCCTGATTTCCGGCTGCAACTCCCTCCTGATGTCCGAGTCGAAATCGTGGGCATAGACGCCGCCACGGTACTTCACGCTGTAGCTGAACCGGGTATCGACCAGGTCGATGCCGTGTTGCTGCATGAACAGGCAAAGATGGTGGTATACGGAGGGAATGCACGCGGTGACGGAGATATCGAACGGAATCTTGGTGCCGTCGTCTTGCGGCATGTCGGCCGTGATGGCGTTGCCGCCGATGGAGGCCTGCGCTTCGAAAAGCCGGAAATCGAAGCGTTCGGGGTGTTGGTGCAGCGCCCAGGCCGCACCGAGTCCCGAGACACCTGCACCGACAATGGCAATCCTTCTCGGCATCGCCGCATCTCGCTTCATTTGCGCGACCAGACACTTGAGAAAGTCTGATCGGAAAGCCCGGTTACATGGCCGCTGTGGAGAGAACCAATAGCGAACAGGACTGACCTTTTTCCTCGGCTACTTCTCTGCAACGTTGCGTGGTCGTCAACGAAAAGAGAGCAATATTGTCTACTTATAGTAAATTCTTTACCGTCCACAGACAATCCGACTCCAAAGGAAAGGTGATTTGCCGGTCGTCAGTGCTCGTAAGAGTCGGCGACAAGAAAGTCGCCTTTCCCATTCGGCGGCAAGAAAGCCGCCGCTCCCCGTCGATGCTTCCGTTACCAACCCAGGGCGTAGCAGGCGCGGCGGGGGTCGGCTCCGGTGGCCAGGATGCCGGTGGCGGGATCGCGCCAGGTGATGGTGGCTCCCATTCCACAGACGAGAGACGGCACCACCTTGTGGCCCAAGCGCTCCAGCTCCCGCCGGGTGGACTCGGGGAAGGCCTCCTCCAGGGAGAGTTGTCCCGGGAAGTAGACGTGGGGGTAGAAGGAGTTGCGGAAGCTGTCACTCCCAAAGCGGGGCGCCTCGATGGCTTCCTGGATGTTCATCCCGAAGACCAGCACGTTGAGCAGGAGCTGGATGTTGGCCTGGGTCTGATGGTCGCCGCCGGGACAGCCCACGGTCATGACCGGTTGCCCGTCCTTCACCACCAAATAGCCGACCAGGGTGGTCCGGGGCCGTTTCCCCGGCTCCAGGCAATTGGGGTGGTCCGGCTTCAGGAAGAACATCTCGCTGCGGGTGCTCAGGGCGCAGCCGATCTCGGGGAAGAAGACCGCCTTGGCGAAGGACGCGCCGCTGGGGGTGGCGCACACCAGGTTGCCCTGATGGTCCACCACGGCGATGTGGGTCGTCCCCTGGTCCGCGTGCGTGGGACCCGGGAGGTCTGACGGAGGCGGCGCTTCGGGAGCCGGACGTTTCAGGGGTTCCCGGGAGTGCTTCCAGGGATCGCCGGGGGGCGGCACATCGGGATGCGCCTTGCCGGGATCGACGAAACGGACCCGCTCCGCCGCGTACTCCTTGGAGAGGAGTCCGTCCAGGGGGACTTGGGCGAAATCGGGGTCGCCGTAGAACGCTTCCCGGTCGGCGATGGCCAGCTTCAGAGCCTCCACCACGGTGTGGACGTAAGCCGGGGAGTTGTGGCCCATGGCCCGGAGGTCGAAGTGCTCCAGGAGATTCAAGGTCTGCAGCAGGACCGGGGCCTGGGTCCAGGTCCTCTGGCAGCAGATCTCGTGCCCGCGGTAACGGGTGCGCGCCGGCTCCTCGAACTTGGCCCGGTAGCCGGCCAGGTCCTCGGCGCTGAGAATCCCTCCGACACTGCGGGCGCATTCCACCATCGTGCGGGCCAGGTCTCCTCGGTAGAAATCTCGGCGGGCGGCCCGGATGCCCTCGATCCGATCCCTTGATCCCCCCGCGTCACAGGCGGCCAGCCGCCGGAGCGTTCGAGCCAAGCCGGGTTGAACCAGGAGTGAACCGGGACGGGGGAGTTCTCCGTTCTCGTAGAAGATCTCGTTGCCACCGGGCGGGTACTGGTCGAACTGCTCCCGGGTGGCCTGGGAGTCCAGAGCTTCGATCATGTACTCGTAGTGGGGAAATCCGGCCTGAGCCAGGTGAATGGCCGGCTCCAGGACCTGGGACAGGGGGAGGGTCCCGTAGCGCTCCAAAAGGGTCAGGTACCCGTCCACCGCGCCTGGGACCGTGAAGGAGAGATGGGCCAAGGGTCCGGGACCGGTTGGGATTTCGTCCAGCCCCTGCCCGTGGAAGAAGTCCAACGTGGCTTTCCCGGGAGCCGTTCCCTGACCGCTCAGGGAGAGCAGATCGCCGCTCTCGGCGTCGTAGAGCATGAAGACCGACTCGGCCGCCAGCGAGTACGAAGCGACCGGTTCGGTCACCGCTGCCGCGAACCCGGCCGCCACCAACGCGTCGAAGGCGTTGCCGCCCCCCAGCAGCATGCCCATCCCGGCCATGGAGGTCAGGTAGTGGCCGCTGGAGATGACTCCCTGGGTGGCGTAGATCACCGGCCGCCCGGTGGGGGGACGGCCGCTGGCGTCGGTCTGGGACGGGATCGGTCGAACCATGTCGGCTTCCTCAGATTTTGTCGGGAACTTCCAACCCGTCGACAGTCAGGCCAGGATCGGGTCCACCACCTCGCCGTGGACGTCGGTGAGCCGGAAGTGGCGTCCCTGGTACTTGTAGGTCAGCTTTGTATGGTCGATACCCAGGCAGTGGAGAAGGGTGGCCTGCAGGTCGTGGACGTGGACCGGGTCCTGGGTGATGTTGTAGGAGAACTCGTCCGTCTCCCCCAGGACCACGCCCGGACGGATGCCGCCGCCGGTCATCCAGATGGTGAAGCACCGGGGGTGATGGTCGCGGCCGTAGTCGGACTCGGTGAGCGGTCCCTGGCAGTAGACGGTGCGCCCGAACTCACCTCCCCAGACCACGAGCGTGTCCTCCAGCATTCCCCTCTGCTTCAGGTCCTGCACCAGCGCGGCCGAGGCCTGGTCGGTGGCCTTGCACTGCCGCGGGAGAGCCGTGGGCAGCTTGCCGTGCTGATCCCAGCCCCGGTGGAAGACCTGGATGAAGCGGACTCCCCGCTCGGCCAGGCGCCGGGCCAGCAGGCAGTTGGAGGCGAAGGTCCCCGGCTTCCGGGCGTCCTCGCCGTAGAGCTGGAAGATGTGATCCGGCTCTCCGGACAGGTCGGTGAGCTCGGGGACGGAGGACTGCATCCGGAAGGCCATTTCGTATTGCGAGATCCGGGCCGAAATCTCGGGGTCGCCCGACTCCTCCAGCTTGATCCGGTTCAAGCGGTTCAGGGCATCCAGAAAATGCCGGCGGCTCTCCCGTCCGAAGCCCTTGGGATCGGAGAGGTAGAGGACCGGATCTCCCACCGAACGGAACTTGACCCCCTGGTAGCGGCTGGGCAGAAAGCCGCTGCCCCAGAGGCGGTCGTAGAGGGGCTGGCCGCCGGTCCCTTGCGTGACCATGACCACGAACGCCGGCAGGTTGCTGTTCTCGTTGCCCAGGCCGTAGGCCAACCAGGAGCCCAGACTGGGACGCCCGGCGATCTGCGCGCCGGTGAGGAGAAAGGTGACGGCCGGATCGTGATTGATGGCCTCGGTATGCATGGAGCGGATGAAGCAGAGGTCGTCGGCGATTTCGGCGGTCCGGGGCAGGAGCTCGCTGATCCAGGCTCCCGACTGGCCGTGCCGGGCAAATTCGTAGATGGACGGCGCCACGGGAAAACTGCCCTGCTCGGAGGTCATGCTCGTGAGGCGCTGTCCCTGACGGATGGACTCGGGCAGTTCCTCGCCGCGGCGCGGCGCCAGGGCCGGCTTGTAGTCGAACAGGTCCATCTGGGAGGGACCTCCCGACTGGAACAGCCAGATCACCCGCTTGGCCGTGGGGGCGAAATGAGGCAGGGGCGGGACTCCGGGCAAAGCCGCTGATCCCGTCCCGTCTACGGCGGTCTTTGCAGCCTGAAGGTCGTCCTGGAGCAGCGAGCCCAGGGCGGCGGTCCCGATCCCGGCGGCCGTGGCGCCGAAGAAGTGGCGCCGGGTCTGCATCAGTCGATATCGGTTCCAGGGATTCATGGCGGCGTCACTCCTTCGTAATGGCCTCGTCCAGGTTCAGGATAACGCTGGCGAGGCCGGCATAGGAAGCCAGTTCTTGCGGGTTCAGATTCTGATCGCGGGCCGACGCGCCCGCCGAGAGGTAGTCCAGCGCCTCCTGGGGCCGGGACTTGAAGTCCTCCTGGAACCGCTCCAGGGCCTGGAAGAGCGCGGTCTGCTCCGACGGCCGGGGCCGGCGGGCGGTGACCAGGCGGAAACCGTAGGCGACGCGAGCCAGGGGCGTTGCGCCGCCCTCCACCAGCATGCGTTCGGCCAACCGGCGCGACGCCTCCAGGTAGGTCTCGTCGTTCATCAGGTTCAGGGCCTGAAGCGGCGTGTTGGTCCGGTCGGTCCGCACCGTGCAGGCTTCGCGGGTGGAGGCGTCGAACGTCACCATGGCCGGCGGAGCGATGGTCCGTCTCCAGAAGGTATAGAGGCTCCTGCGATAGAGGCTCTCACCCTGGTCGGCCTCATAGCCCTTTTTGCTGGAGGTCAGCTCCTTCCATAGGCCGGGGGGCTGGTAAGGCTTGACCGAACGTCCGCCCAGCCTCTCTGCGAGCAGCCCGGAAACGGCCAGGGCCTGGTCCCGGATCACCGGGGCGGCCAGGCGAAAACGGGGCGCTCGGGCCAGCAGCAGGTTCTCGGGGTCCCGCTCGGACAGCTCCGGCGACTGACGGGAGGACTGGCGGTAGGTGGCGCTGGTCACCACGGTTCTGAGCAGCGCCTTGAGGTCCCAGCCGCTCTCCATGAACCCCGCGGACAACCAGTCCAGCAGCCGGGGATGGGTGGGGCGGTCCCCCTGGGAGCCGAAGTCCTCGGCAGTCCGAACCAGGCCGGCGCCGAACAGCATCTGCCAGAGCCGATTCACCGTCACGCGGGCCGTCAAGGGGTTGGACCGATCCACTAACCAACGAGCCAGGCCCAGGCGGTCCGGGACCGGCGCCTCGAACTTCGAGTCGAGGGCCGACGGGACCCCCGGCTTCACCGGATCCGTGTGTGCGTCATAGGCGCCCCGGTCCAGAATGTAGGTCTGGCGTCGCTGGGACCGCTCCTTCATGACCATGACGGTGGGAAGGGAGTCGTAGTGGTCCTGGCGCCGCTTCCGGGCCTCCCGCAGGTCGAGGACCGCCTGCCGAACGGCCTCCGGTGCTTGGCCGCCCTCCAGGAAACAGAGGTCCAGCTTGTCCTGCTGGACGGCACTGCGATCCGAAGGGGAGAGGGCGGCGATCTCCGAGACCGGATCCAGGAGGCTGATCACCCGCGCCTCCCGGTCCGAGAGTGCCCGGTCGTAGACCCTGACTTCGTCGATGAACCCGTCGAAGCGGTCGTCGGGACCCTCGCCGGCCCCGATCCGGAAGTCCCGTTTGGGGCCCATGGGGTTGAGCAGGTAGTCGAACAGCACCACCGGCTCCTGCAGGACGCCGTTCAGGTGGAGCCGGAACCCGCTGGCGTTGCGCTTGCCGTCGTAGCTCAGGACCACGTGGTGCCAGCGGTTCCGCTCCAGAACCTGCTCCGTCTCCAGGCGCGCGCCCAGGTCCGACCAGCGGTAGGTGAAGTTGAAGCGCAGTTTCCCTTCCCTCAGGTAGAGGCCGTAGCCGCGCCCCCGGAACCGGTCCACGACGCTGGAGAAGATGGCTCCCTCGCCGGTCCGGGGATAGAACCAGGCCGAGAGGGTGAACGGGTCCATGTAGTCGAAGCTGGCGACGGGACCGCCGTTGACAAAACGGCCGTCGAAGCGGCCCGCCCGGCCCTTTCGTCCCGGCACGAATTCCAATCCCTGCTCCGGACCGCCGTCCACGAAGGGAGGTTCAGGCGAGGGGTGTTCGGGCTCGGCCGGCTTCCCTTTGGCTTGCTCCTTCTCTTGCTCCTTCTTCTTCTCGGCTTCCTCCTCGAATACCCGCTTCAGGTTGCCCGTGGTCTCGGACCAATCGCCGTCCAAGGGGAAATGCACCAGCAAGCCGCGATCCAGGGTCCAGTCCACAACTTGGCCCTGCTCCCCGATCCGTGTTTCCCACGCGTGCTGAGCCTTTCTCCGTTCGTTTTCCAGTTCCTCGAAGCGGAGTCGCGCCTTCCGAACCTGGGCGTCCAGCTCATCCAAACGCGCCTTCTGAACCGGCGTCGGCGCCTTGGCCACCGGATCTTCGTTGCCGTAGTTGTAGACGAAGCCCCGCTCGGGGACGTTGTTGAAGAAGGCGAAGAAACGGTAGTACTCCCGCTGGCTGATGGGATCGTACTTGTGATCGTGGCAGCGGGCGCACCCCACCGTCAGCCCCATCCAGACCGTCGAGGTGGTCTCCACCCGGTCGGCCACGTACTCGACCCGCAGTTCCTCGTCGATGGAGCCTCCCTCGGCGCTGGTCCGGTGATTCCGGTTGAATCCGGTGGCGACGATCTGATCCTGCGTCGCTCCCTCCAGGAGGTCTCCCGCCAGTTGCTCGATGGTGAATTGATGGAACCCGAGGTTCCGGTTGAAGGCGTCGATGACCCAGTCCCGCCAGCGCCACATCTGCCGGATGCCGTCGCTCTGGTAGCCGTTGGTGTCGGCGTACCGGGCCGCTTCCAGCCAGCGAGCCGCCATGTGCTCGCCGTAGCGGGTGGAGCCGAGCAGGCGGTCCACCAGCTTCTCGTAGGCGTCGGGCGAAGGATCCTGCAAGAAGCGGTCCAGATCCTGGGGCGAGGGAGGCAGACCGGTCAGGTCCAGGGTCACACGGCGGATCAGCGTCTCCGGCGCAGCCTCGGGGGAGGGTGCGAGATTGTTCTCCTCCAAGCGATGCAGGACGAAGGCGTCGAGAGCGTTGCGGACCCAGGCGCGATTGCGGACCGGAGGCGGGTTTGGCCTGCGGACCGGGAGGAACGCCCAGTGGGGCTGCCATTGGGCGCCTTGGTCGATCCAGCTCTCGACCTGGCGGATCTGGAGGTCGCTGAGGGGTTCGTGGCCCAGGAAGCCGGGGGGCATGCGGGAGGCCGGATCGGGGGTGGAGATCCTTTGGAAGAGGGGGCTCTGGCGGGCGTCGCCCGGGACTACCGCCGGCCCCTTTCCGTCCCGCTTGGCGGCGATGCCGGCAGCGGTGTCGAGACGCAGGGAGGCTTGGCGCTGGCCCGGGTCGGGGCCGTGGCAGGAGAAGCATTTCTCGGAGAGGATGGGCCGAATGTCGCGGTTGAAGTCGATGTCGGAGGGAGCGGTTGTCGCAGCCGCCAGTCCCGGGAGGGCAACTGCCAGACACCAGCCTAAAATGCAGATCCCGGACCGAAGTTCTGGCATGATCCCCCGCGGCCATCCCCGGTCGGATGCCGTAGTGACTGTTGCCGACGGATGGGAGTTATCTTAGCCAAGCGGGGGTCTTTCAGGCAACGAAACGATAGGAGGAGTGATTTTTAGTCGCCCGTTCGATTGGAAGACGCTGCGCGGAGTGGGGACTCCGTCCCCCCAAGACCCCCCTAATCGGCGCCTGAAAGACGCCGCTCCTGGCGACAAGAAAGTCGCCGCTCCGGCCGGACTCAAGTAGGATGGCGGCAGATGTTGGAACAAGCGGCGGGCAGCTTGCCGGCGGACGCGGCGCCCGCTTCCCGCCGGGCCGTCGTCTCCTGGTGCTTTTACGATTTCGCCAATTCCCCCTTCACCACACTGGTGGTGACCTTCATCTACGCATCCTACTTCACCCAGGCCATCGCCCCCGACACGATCTCGGGGACGCTGTCCTGGTCCCGGGCCGTTACCATAACCGCCGTCGCCGTGGCCCTGCTGTCACCGATTCTGGGGGTGGTCGCGGATCGGGGCGGCTACCGCAAGTTCTTCCTGTTGGTGTGGTCCGTCGCCTGCGTCCTCTTCACGGCCCTGCTCTATTTGCCCCTCCCGGGCCAGGTCTTCGAGGCCCTGCTCTGGTTCACTCTGGCCAACATCTCCTTCGAGCTGGCCCTGGTCTTCTACAATGCAATGCTTCCCGACATCGCTCCCCAGGATCGCATCGGGCGCATCTCCGGGTACGGGTGGTCCCTGGGTTACGTGGGCGGCCTCGCCGCCATGGCCGTGGCCTTCTTCGGATTCGTGGATGCGGAGGTTCCCTGGTTCGGTTTCACCCGGGAGGCCGGCGCCCACATTCGAGCTACGAACCTGCTGGTCGCCGCCTGGTTTGCCGTCTTCACCCTGCCCTTGTTGTTCTGGGTACGAGAGACGCAGACTCGAACCCGGTTTTCTTCCCGGATGCTGTTTTCCTCATTCCGCCACTTAGCGGTCGCCATCCGCGACGTGCGCCGCTACCGGGAGATCACCAAGCTCCTCCTGGCCCGGTTGCTGTACAACGACGGCCTGGTGACCATCTTCGCCTTCGGGGGGATCTACGCCACCGGGACGTTCGGCTTCACTTTCTCGGAACTGATGATCTTCGGGCTGGCCCTGAACGTGGCGGCCGGCGTCGGCGCCTTCTTCCTGGGCCACCTGGACGACCGGATCGGCGGGAAGCGGACCATCCAGATCAGCCTCTGTGGGCTTATCATCGCCGCCCTCGTCGCCATCCTGACCACCAGCCGCCTCATGTTTTGGGGCGCCTGCATCCTGGTCGGCATCTGCTCCGGTCCCAACCAATCCGCCAGCCGTTCTCTCCTGGGCCGTTTCGTCCCCCGGGAAAAGGAGAACGAGTTTTACGGCCTCTTCGCCTTTTCGGGCAAAGCGACTGCGTTTCTGGGACCGTTCCTGGTGGGCGTATTGACCAGCCATTTCGATTCCCAGAGGGTGGGTATGTCGACCATGCTCTTCTTTTTCGCCGCCGGGCTCTGGCTCCTTCGCTACGTGGACGAAGAAAAGGGCTGCCGGGAGTCGGGAAGGAACTGACGCGGCTACAAGACGGGCGGGGTTCGACATCCCCGGTGGGACCGGGTTATCCTTTCGCGGGTTTGTGATTCCGGCGTTTTAGAAAATCAGTGTGAGGAGAGATTCATGACTCAGAGCGTTGCCACGATAACGGAGAGTTTTCGAGCCCGGACGGCTCGGTCGCGCGAACTGTACGAGGGAGGGACCTCGTACACGGCGGGTCCGGCCAAGGGGGCCTACTACTACCGTCCCTATCCTCTCACCATGGACCGGGGAGAGGGCACCCGTCTCTGGGACGTGGACGGGAATGAATACCTGGATTGCGCCAATCACCACACGGCACAGGTGCTCGGGCACAACCATCCTCGAGTGATGGAGGCCGTCTACGCCCAGATTCCCAGGGGCTTGGCCGTGGGCGCTCCCATGGGGACGGAAGCCCCCATCGCCGAGGAGATGTGCCGAAGGGTCGACTCCCTGGACCGGATCCGCTTCGTCAATTCGGGAACCGAAGCCACCCTGCACGCGATTCGGCTGGCTCGCGGATTTACCGGGAAGACGAAGATCGCCAAGTTCGAAGGGGGCTATCACGGCAGTCATGATGCGGTGGAGGTCAGTGTCGCGCCGCCTCTGGCCAAGGCGGGTCCGGCCCATGCGCCCAACTCCGTTCCGGGGGCGGGAGGAAGTTCCCCCAGCGTGGCCGACGAGGTCGTAATCCTGCCCTACAACGACGAAGAGGCGGTGGAACGGCTCATCCTGGAGAACCGGGAAGATCTGGCCTGCGTCATTTTCGATCCCAAGTGCGGGATCCTGCGCATCCGCCCCGAATTTGCCCAGGCGGTCCGACGGATCACCCGGGAGAACGGCGTCCTCCTCATCTTTGACGAGATCGTCGCTTTCCGCTCGGCTCCGGGAGGACTCCAGGCCGTATTCGGCATCGACCCCGACCTGACCTGCTTCGGGAAGATCGTGGGAGGCGGCTTCCCCGTCGGAGCTTTCGGCGGAAGAGCCGACCTGATGGATCTCCTGGACAGCAGCAAGCCCGGGACCGGGTTTTCCCAGAGTGGGACCTTCAGCGCCCATCCCCTGGCCATGGCGGCCGGCCTGGCGATGCTCCAGGAACTGACACGCGAAGCCTGCGATCATCTGAACCGGCTCGGGGACCGGCTCACCAACGGCCTCAACCGGATGTTCGCCCGCCAAGGCATCGTCGCCCAGGCCGTGAATACGGGCTCCGTCTTCAGCATCTACTTCGGCGACCACGAACTGCGGAACTACCGCGACCTGGCCGCCCTCGACAGCTCACTCGTGGCCCCCACCTTCCTGGCGCTGCTGGAAGAGGGGTACTTCCTGGGTCACACGCTGGGCATGTGCGCCCTCTCGGTGCCCATGACCGACGACGACATTGACGGACTCATCGAAGCGACCGGCCGCGCCATCGCCCGAGCCCAAGCCGAATAGAAGCGACTTCCTTGCCGCCGAATGGGAGCGGCGGCATCCCTGCCGCCGACAGGGGGGTCTTGGGGGGAACGGCAGTCCCCACTCCGCGTAGCGTCTTCCCAATAGCCGAATCGAACAACGGGCGATTGGAAATCGCCCCTCCCCTCAGCGGAGCGGCGGCATCCCTGCCGCCGACAGGGGGGTCTTGGGGGGACGGCAGTCCCCACTCCGCGTAGCGTCTTCCCAATAGCCGAATCGAACAACGGGCGATTGGAAATCGCCCCTCCCCTCAGCGGAGCGGCGGCATCCCTGCCGCCGGCAGGGGGGTCTTGGGGGGAACGGCAGTCCCCACCCCGCGTAGCGTCTTCCCAATAGCCGAATCGAACAACGGGCGACCAAAAATCGCCCCTCCCCTCAGCGGAGCGGCGGCATCCTTGCCGCCGACAGGGGGGTCTTGGGGGGACGGCAGTCCCCACTCCGCGTAGCGTCTTCCCAATAGCCGAATCGAACAACGGGCGATTGGAAATCGCCCCTCCCCTCAGCGGAGCGGCGGCATCCCTGCCGCCGGCAGGGGGGTCTTGGGGGGACGGCAGTCCCCACCCCGCGTAGCGTCTTCCCAATAGCCGAATCGAACAACGGGCGACTAAAAATCGCCCCTCCCCTCAGCGGAGCGGCGGCATCCTTGCCGCCGGCAGGGGGGTCTTGGGGGGACGGCAGTCCCCACTCCGCGTAGCGTCTTCCCAATAGCCGAATCGAACAACGGGCGACTAAAAATCGCCCCTCCTATCCGCTATTGACCACGGTATTCCGATCCTCTCCCTGCAGCGGCAGCTCGACCCAGGCGCCGGAGCGCGCGTGGGAGAGGTGAAACCCGGCAATCGCTTCCAACGTCTCGACCGCTTCCACAGCCGGATAGGGAAAAGACGCGGTCCCCTCCATCCAATCCACGATCTCACAGACCGCCACGTCCATCGACGTGGCTTGAGCCCGGGGACTGGGCCATTCCTCGCTACGACCGTCCCAGTACTCCATCCGCACCTCCTCACCTCCCGTGGTGGCCCGACCCTCGGTGCCATTGAAGCCGATTACCATGGGAACCCGGGCGTAGTCGGCGGCGTCCACGGTCGTCATCAGTCCCCCTTCCAACCGCATCACACCCCATCCTCCCGGATCCTGAAACGCCGGTCCCCGGCAGTCCGGCTTCCCGGCCAGATCCAGCGTCCCCGAAACCGCCTCCACCCGGCGGCCGGTGATAAGCCGGATGGCGTCCAAGACATGGGTCCCCACGTTTCCCAGGCGCCCGGAGCTCCACTGGGCCGTCACCGAAGTCAACTCACCCAGACCCCCGGCGGCGATATGGTCCCGCAGTCTCCGATAATTGGGATTGAACCGCCGGTTGTGGTTGATGGCCAGCAACGACCCGGCTTCGTCGCAGGCCTCCACCATGTCGTGACCGTCGGCCGCGGTGTTGGCGATGGGTTTCTCGCAGAAAATGGCCCGGACCCCCTGCCGTGCAGAGGCCACCGTCATCTCCTTGTGAACCGGGGTATAGGTGGCGACACTCACGATGTCGGGCTTCTCCTGCTCCAGCATCTCCCGCCAGTCCGCATACGTCCCGATCCCGGTCCGTTGGGTGAATCGTTCCCGGCGTCCCAAATCCCGGCTGCTCCCGGCCACCACCTCGACCCGCGGATGATTGGCCAAGGCTTCGATGTGGGTCCCGTCCAGGTCCACCACCAGCTGACCCAACGCGTCTCCGGAAACCTGGTCCGCGCCGCCGATGTAGCCCAGACCCATGATCACTGCCCGATGCGATTGATTCGTCATTCGTTTCACTCCCAAATAGTTGTCTTACAGTTGTCCAAACCGGCCTCAAGATACCGCAAAACGAGGAGGGAGGAGCGGTTGGCCGGTTCTCACTTTTTCTCCCTCTGGTTATGATGGGACGTTCCATCGACAACAATTCGTCGATCGACTTGGAAACACTTGTGGAATGCCGGTGGGTTCCCTGTCGATCGCCTGTGGATTCCCTGTGAATCCGCGACTGGAGGGATTTCCATGACGGCACAACGAACCTGGTTGCCGGTGGCTGCGGCCGCCCTCGCCATCGGATTGACTCTCACCTCCCATGCCCGGCCCCCCGAAGGCCCGATTCAGGTCCGGATCTGGAAGAACGTCATGGTGCCGATGCGAGACGGCGTCCGCCTGGCCACCGACGTCTACCTGCCCAACGGCGAGACCACGCCTCCCGGTCCCTTCCCCACCATCCTCATTCGGCACCCCTACGGGAAGATCAGGTCGGGCGCGACCGGCGAGTTCTTCACCACCCACGGCTACGCGGTGGCGATCCAGGACACTCGTGGCCGATACGACTCGGAGGGGGAATTCTACATCTACGTCAACGAGGGCGAGGACGGATACGACGCCGTGGAATGGATCGCCGCCCAATCCTGGTCCAACGGCGACGTGGGGACCTACGGTGGATCCTACGGGGCCGCCTGCCAGAACGCTCTGGCGGCCCTGAGACCGCCTCACCTGAGGACCATGTTCGCCTACGTGGGCACCTCCAACTACATCGAGGACGGAGCGGGCCGAGGGGGCGCATTCGCCTTGCTGCACAACATGGCCTACGGGTTCCGCCTGGCGCAGTTGGGAAAGGAGGCCCAGTCCGCCGAACCCGACCAGGAGGAGGAAACTCCCACCCGCCTGGCCCTGAACCGGGCCAACGAGCAACTGGCGAACTGGCTCATGCGGGCGCCCCTCAAGTCCACCTCGCCGTTGTCCTGGGCGCCCTCCTACGCCAAGTGGTACGCCGACTGGCGGGCGCATCCCACCTACGACGCCTATTGGAAGCAGAACGGCTACAACTTCGAGGAGCGCTACGCCCAATACCCGGACATCCCCATCTGCTTCATCGGCGGCTGGTACGACATCTTCAAGCGCGGGACCCTGAAGAACTTCCAGGGCCTGTCAGGCCGGCAGGGTTACGTCCATCTGGAGGTGGGACCCTGGACCCACTCCACCGGCCGCACCTACGCCGGGGACGTGGACTTCGGTCCGGAGGTGAAGATGACGCTCAAGAAGAAGGCGGTGAAATGGTTCGACCAGTTCCTCAAGGGAAAGGACCTGGGCTTGGAGCAGCAGCCTCCAGTCAAGTATTTCGTCATGGGCGCCAAAGAGTCGAAGCGCAACGAAAAAGGGAGGCTCCAGAGCGGTGGCGCCTGGAAGAGCTCCGAGGCATGGCCCCCTGCAGGGAGCCGGCAACTGCGTCTTTATCTGCACGGCGACGGCAGCCTTCGCCGCGAGCCGCCTGGCGAACCGGGTACAAGCGGGTTCGAATACGATCCCAGGCGACCGGTGCCCACCATCGGCGGCAACATCGACTCGGGTAAGCAACTGGTGCGCCGCGGCGCTCACAACCAGACCCCCATCGAGGGAGAATTCGCGGCCACGGACCTGCTGCCCCTCTCTTCCCGCTCCGACGTGCTCTCCTTCCAAACGCCGCCCCTCGAGGAGGACCTGGAGATCGCCGGTCCCATGCGGGTGGAGCTCCGGGTCTCCTCCACGGCCAAGGACACCGACTTCACGGCCAAGCTCATGGACGTCTATCCGCCCTCTACCGACTATCCGGAGGGGTACGCCATGAACCTGGAGGACGGCATCCTCAGGATGCGCTTCCGGGAATCTCGGGAACGGGAGCACCTCATGGAGCCGGGCACCGTCTACCGGATCGAAATCGACCTCTGGGACACGGCCAATCGTTTCCACAAGGGACACCGGGTCCGCCTGGACATCTCCAGCAGCAACTTCCCCTTCTATGACGTCAACCCCAATACCGGAGAGTTTCTGGGACGCCACACCCATATGAAGACCGCAGTGAACACGGTCTACCATGCGCCCGATGGAGCTTCGGCGCTGATCCTGACCGTGCCGGAATAGCCGCACAGCCTCCGGCAAGCGGCCCGGTGCAGAGCCGAAGTGTTACAATCTGCGGGCCGGCGAAACCGGGATCACGCCGGCCACGGCACATTCCACGAAGTTGCGGAGAAAAGGACCCATGCGAAGATTCACGATTCGACTCGTCCTGAGCCTGTTCGGCAGCGGCCTGCTCCTGTTGGCCGCCGGCACCCACGACTGGGAGGCCCCCGAAGAGGCCAAGAAGATGAAGAACCCCCACGCGTCCACCGACGAAGCCATGACCCTGGCCAGGACCCAATACGACGAGAACTGCAAGTTCTGCCACGGTGAGACCGGCGGGGCGGATGGTCCGGTGGCGGGAATGCTCAAAGAAAAGCCCCCTTCGTTCAAAGATGCCGAAGTCATGGCCAAGGTCACCGACGGTGAACTCTTCTGGAAGATCACCAACGGAAAAGACCCCATGCCCGGCTACCAGAAGAAGCTCTCCGACGAGGAGCGGTGGCAACTGGTGAACCTCATCCGAACCTTCAACAAATGAACCGCCCGTTCGGGATGAAGGTCCCCATCGACCGCCGTCACTTTCTGAAGACGAGTTCCGCGCTGGCCGCCGTATGGAGCGCCTGCGCACCCGCCAGGCAAGCTGTGGACCCGGCCGCCCGGGAATGGCAGCACTATGGCGGAGACGCCGGCGCCGGCCGCTACTCGCCCCTCGACCAGATCAACCGGACCAACGTCTCCGAGCTGAAGGTGGCCTGGACCTACCGGACCGGGGACGCCCTCCAGCGTCCGTCCACCACCATCGAGTGCACACCCATCGTGGTGGACGGCCGCATGTACGTCTCCACCGCCACACTTCAGGTGCACGCGCTGGATGCGGCCACAGGCCGGAAACTCTGGAGCTTCGACCCCCACGGCGGGAAGCCGCTGCGGGGTTCCCCCGGGGTCAACCGGGGAGTCACCTACTGGCAGAACCCGGACCGGGCCGACGACCGCCGTATCTTCATGCCGGTCAGGGACATGCTCTATTCCATCGACGCCGGGACCGGGAAGCTGACTCCCGGATTCGGCCAGGACGGAGTCATCGACCTGAAGGAAGACTTCGACCACGAAATGACCGGACTCTCCTTCAACTTGACCAGTCCGGTGGTGGCGTACCAGGGCCTGATCATTGTGGGAGGCGGCGGCGCGGAGGGACCCTATCCGGAGGCGCCGGGCCACATCCGCGGCTACGACGCCGCCACCGGCGAGCGGCGCTGGATCTTCCACACCACCCCTCGTCCCGGCCAGTTCGGAAACGACACCTGGGAGGGTGACTCGTGGAAGACCACGGGCGGGACCAACAACTGGGGCGGCATGAGCCTGGATCCGGCACGGGGCTGGGTCTTCGCCTCCATCGGCTCGCCCGCCTTCGACTTCTACGGGGGCAACCGCAAGGGGGCCAATCTCTTCGGCAACTGCGTCCTGGCGCTGGACGCCTCCACCGGGGAGCGGAAATGGCACTTCCAGACCGTCCACCACGACGTTTGGGACTACGACCTTCCGTGCCAGCCGGCCCTGATCAACATGACCCAGGGCGGAAGGACCTTCGAGGCGGTGGTCCAGCCCACCAAGATGGGGATGGTCTTCTTCTTCGATCGGGAGACGGGCAAACCGGTCTTCCCTGTGGAAGAGCGGCCCATGCCCGCCTCGGACGTTCCGGGCGAGGAGCTGTGGCCGACCCAGCCCTTCCCCGTGAAGCCCCCGCCCCTGAGCCGGCAGGGGTTCATGCCGGACCAGATCACCGACATCTCTCCCGAAGCCCACGCCCACGTCAAGGAGATCTACGACCGCTCCCGCGTCGGGGCCCTCTACACTCCGCCCAGCCTCCAGGGGACCATCATCCATCCCGGTTTCCGGGGCGGCGCCCTCTGGGGAGGATGCAGCCACGACCCGGCGGCCAACCGGCTCTTCGTCAACACCAGCGAATGGACCAACCGCATCACGCTGGCGCCGGCCAAGGAGGATCAGCCCTTCGACTACGCCCTTCCGGAACGCGCCCTGTTGCAGGACCCGGAGAAATACCCGGCCATCAAGCCCCCGTGGGGCTACCTGACGGCCATCGATCTGGACTCGGGGGATTTCGCCTGGCGGGTGGTGGCGGGAGAGATTCCGGAGCTGGAGGCGCGTGGAATCACCGGGACGGGGAGCCCCATGCACGGTGGGACCATCGCCACGGCCGGAGGCCTGATCTTCGTGGGTGGATCCTTCGACAAGAAGTTCCGGGCCTACGATTCCGGCAACGGGCGGGTGGTCTGGGAGCATCAATTGAACGCCGGCGGCTTCGCCACACCGTCCACCTACGAGGCGGAGGGCCGGCAGTATGTGGTCATTGCCGCCGGGGGCGGCCAGGCCGCTTCCAATTCGGGCGATGAATTCGTGGCCTTCGCGCTGGCTTGAGCCGGGTTCCCGGGGCCGGCGCCTGGGAGCCGCGGCGCTGGTTCTGGTCCTGGGCGCCCTGTCCGGGGCGGCCCGCTCGGAGGACAAGGCGCCGGAGCCTCAGCCCATCCCCTTCAGCCACAAGGTCCATGCGGCCGCGGGCTTGAAGTGTGCCTTCTGTCACCCCATCGAGGAACCGGGGTTCTCGGCGGGACTGCCCGCCGAGTCCAAGTGCATGGTCTGCCACACCGCCGTCAAGAGCGACAGTCCGGACATCCTGAAGCTGGCTAAAGCCGCCAAAGCGGGCGAGACGATCCCCTGGGTGCGGATCTACCGGGTGCCCGACTACGTCTGGTTCTCACACGCCTTGCACGCCGTGGACGCCGAGATCGAATGCGCCGCCTGTCACGGCCCGGTGGCGACGCGGGAGGTGTTGGTGCAGGAGAAGCCGACATCGATGGAATTCTGCATGGACTGCCACGCGGCCCAAAAGGCCTCCAACGGCTGCGAAGTTTGTCACCTGCGGCAGTAGGGGCACCCTTGTGGGTGCCCTCTTCCGTCCCACCTGCCGTCGCGCTGCCGGAGGGCGACCACAAGGTCGCCCCTACGATGCGAAGGCCCGATGTCGGGCAGCTTGGCATTGGGGCCAGGTCGCCCGTACTTTCACCGTCCACCGCAGAATGGCAATATACGGAACCATGAAATCCAGCATACGATGCAAATACACTTTTCTCCTGCTCCCGCTTTTATTGGCCGCGGCCTGCGTCCCGGCGCCCGATCCTTCGGCCGACAACGACTGGCGTCACTACGGCAAGGACCCCGGCGGGACCAGATATTCCGCCCTGGCGCAGATCAACCGGACCAACGTCCAGGAACTGGAGGTGGCCTGGATCTACCGCATGGGGGAGGTGAAGCGCCCGCATCGGACCATCCCCGACCGGATGCAGGCTCCGTGGGAGACCACGCCTCTGGTGGTCGATGGAGTCCTCTACCTGTCCACCCCTTCCAACCGGGTGATCGCCCTGGAGGCGGAGACGGGCCGGGAACTCTGGGAGTTCGACACGCAGGAAGGCAGCGGCGACGACCGTTATTACCTCCAGCACCGGGGGGTCTCGTACTGGGAGGGAACCGTCGACGGACAACCCCAGCGGCGGATCCTCATGGGGACGGGAGACGCCAGGCTGTTCGCGCTGGACGCAGAGACGGGGCAGTTGATCCCCGAGTTCGGCGAGGAGGGGTGGGTGGACCTGGACGGGGGCATGACCACGCGCTGGCCCAAGAGCATCTACACGGTCACGTCCCCGGTGGCCGTCTACAAGAACGTGGTGGTCACGGGCTCCCGGCTCAGCTCCGGCCAGGAGGACAAGGGTCCCAGCGGCAAGGTCCGGGCCTGGGACGTCCTCACGGGCGATCTGGTCTGGGAGTTCCACACCGTTCCCCGGCCCGGCGAACCGGGAAACGAGACCTGGGAAGGAGACTCCTGGAAGGACCGTTCCGGAGCCAACGCCTGGTCCATCATCAGCGTGGACACGGAGCGGGGCTGGGTCTTCGTCCCCACGGC
This sequence comes from Acidobacteriota bacterium, assembly GCA_965231825.1. Lineage (GTDB taxonomy): Bacteria > Acidobacteriota > UBA6911 > RPQK01 > JAJDTT01 > JAJDTT01. Next base: position 4,583,519 of record OZ246889.1, read on the forward strand.
GTCGCCCCTGGGGCCCGACCGTGACGGTCAGAACCTGTACGGAAACACCCTGCTGGTGCTGGACGCCCTCACCGGAAAACTCGTCTGGCACTACCAGGCGGTCCGCCATGACACATGGGACTACGATCTCCCGGCCCAGCCGGTGCTGGTGACCCTGGAACAGGACGGTCGCGTGGTCCCGGCGGTGGCGCAGCCCACCAAGATGGGGATGGTCTTCGTTCTGGATCGGGAGACCGGCGTGCCCGTGCTCCCGGTGGAAGAGCGCCCGGTGCCCCAGACCGGGGGCGGTTACAACTGGCCCACCCAGCCCATCACCGTCAAGCCGCCGCCCCTGGTTCGGCACAACCTGACCCGGGACGAGGTGAGCCGGGTGACCCCCGAATCCTACGAATTCTGCCTGGAGCTCTTCGACTCGCTCCACTACGAGGGGATCTACACGCCTCGGCAAGAGGGGCCGACCCTCATGCTGCCCGGATCCCTGGGCGGAGCCAACTGGTCGGGAGCCTCGTTCGATCCCACGACCGGGATCCTCTACGTGAACGTCACCGAGTTGGGGAACGCGCGCGGCGCGGGCCGCCGCTTCTGGCAGGACAACAAGTGGCCCTGCCAGGCGCCCCCCTGGGGGACTCTCAACGCCGTGGATCTGAACCGGGGCGAGATCGTCTGGAAGAGCACCCTCGGCGTGGTGGACGAGCTGATGGAGAAGGGGGTCCCGCAGACGGGGACCCCGAACCTGGGCGGATCCATCGTCACGGCCGGCGGGTTGGTCTTTATCGGGGGCACTAACGATCAGCGGTTCCGGGCGTTCGATTCGGCCTCCGGAGAGGAGCTCTGGGTCGATCTCCTGGAGGCCAACGCCCACGCCACTCCCATGACCTTCTGGGGTGAGAAGACGGGCAAGCAGTACGTGGTGATCGCCGCGGGTGGGGGCAACGTGTTCAGCAACGTCACGTCCGACGGGTTGGTGGCGTACGCGTTGCCGGATTGAACGGATGGCTCAGCCGATGTCACTCTCATCCAATTGCTCGGAAGCGACGTTTTTCCAGATAAGGGCCAGATTGAATAGGTAGATGATGGAGCGCGTGAGGCGTTCCGCGTCTGACATCTCAAACCGGCGGGCGTGCGCAATATGGTTTCTGTGGTCGTTCATTGTGCGAAGCACGTAGGACGCCTTCGGAACCGAACCCGTGGGCAGCAGGCCTTCCGCCTGCAGCCGGGAGACGTATTCCGGAAAACTGGATCTGGCCCGGCCTTCCACTCCCAGCATCTGGCTGATGTTCCTCCGGATTTCCTCATGAGTGCTCTCGACAAACTCCCGGGGATACATTATGGGTTCCATTTCCCTCATCCAGACCTTGAAGGAGGGATCTCCCGACACCTGAAACGCCAACTCCTTGAGCAACTTTTCCAGGTCCCGGAGATTCGTTCGCTCAGTGAGATCGACTTCACCGTCGCTTCCTGACTCAGAGGGCTCGAATGCCCCCTCGACCAGACGTTGCGTTTTCCGAGTCGACTTCTCGACGTTGTCCACGATGCTCAGAAGCGTCTTCACCCCTTCATCGAGGTTTTCCAAACGTTTCCGCACCGTTGCTTTGCCGGGCTTCGCGGCGGCGGGCGCCGGAGGCGGGAGCCGTTTCGAGGCGGGTTCTCCGAGTTTGAAAATTGCGGCGTCGCGTCCGAATTCTTTCTTCAACGCGCGATAACACGCCATCGTCTTCGGATACACCCAACGGGTCCTTTTCGGATCCCAGCGGCGGCCGGGGATCCTTTTGGCTCGCTCCTTGTCACCGGGAGCGATCTTTACTTCATAGTCCTCTTTTGTCTCCGTGACTTCGATGGGAAAGAAGTTGCCTCTTGGAAATGGCATTTTCAGTCAGACGGCCACGACGCCGATCCCGCGCATCGGCGGCGGATCGATTCAGTAGACCTCGGGAACGAACCGCTGGATGCCCATGGGTGGACGAACGTAGCCGCCGTCCTCCTGGCGGGGCGGGAGCTCCATCTCGGGCGGGTCTTCCTGGTTGTAGTCGAACCGGCTCAGCAGGTGGGAGATGCAGTTGAGACGGGCCCGGCGCTTGTCGTCGGCGTTGACCACATACCAGGGTGCTTCGGGTGCGTCCGTCTTGTCGAACATGGCGTCCTTGGCCTTGGAGTACTCCACCCAGCGCAACCGGGACTCCAGATCCATGGGACTCAGCTTCCAGCGCTTGCGCGGATCCTTGATCCGGGCCTGGAAGCGGCGTTCCTGTTCCTCGTCGCTCACCGAGAACCAGTACTTGATGAGATGGACGTGAGAGCGGAGCAGCATCCGCTCGAACTGGGGGCAGGAGTAGAGGAATTCCCAGTACTCCTCTTCCGTGCAGAACCCCATGACCCGTTCGACTCCGGCCCGGTTGTACCAGCTCCGGTCGAAGAGCACGATTTCGCCGGCGGCCGGGAGATGCGCCACGTAGCGCTGAAAATACCACTGGGTCCGCTCGCGTTCGGTCGGCTTGGCCAAGGCGGCCACGCGGACCTGGCGAGGGTTCAGCGTCTGGATAATCCGCTTGATGACGCCCCCCTTGCCGGCGGCGTCCCGTCCCTCGAAGAGGACCACGACCTTGAGGCCCTCCCGGGCCACCCAGTCCTGGAGCTTGGTCAACTCCACTTGCAGCCGCCGGAGCTCCGCTTCGTAGTACTTCCGCTTCAGACGCGGGGAACCCTTTTCCAATCCGCCGCCGGCGGTCGAGTCGGCCTGGTCGTTCATCCTCTCCTCCAAAACGAAAATACCAGTTCAGCCCCTCCGTTTGAACCAGGGCAGCCAGCCCAGAATCAGAGTCGACAGGAGCGTAACGAAGAAGGAGACCGGCAGCGGCCACATCCAGGAAACGGCCTTGAGCCGAACCAGCAGGCGGCGCGACCCCAGGGTGACCACGTCATCGGGGGCGATCACGGCGGGTGAACCGGGACGGTCGTTGACGCGGATCTCGGCATCTTCGGTCAGACCCCGAATCGACCAGCCCTCAGGCGTCTTCTCCACGCCGGCATGCCGGGCGGACACCCCTTCTCCGGTCAGGACAAAGCGGTTGTCCTCGGGATTGGAGCCGATGGTGTTGGGCGTCTCGGGCAGAGGTTCCCACCGCGTCGGCTCCTGCCCCTCCTCCAGGACGTAGAGGAAGATGTCGGGATGGTCCTGGAACCAGTGCCCCAGGGACAGGTAGAACCCGGTCGCCAATCCAAGGAAGGCCGCCAGCACCATGGCGGCGGCGCTGGCCCGGAATCTGAGGAAGGCGGCCACGAACATCCCTCCCAGGGTCCCGATGACGTAGGCGATGATCCGGGTCGTGAGATCGAAGATGTTGCCCCGGGAGCCTTCGGGGATAGTGTTCAGGAAGAGGCAGAAGAGAACGGCGTAGATTCCGGCTGCCAAGGTAAAGAGCCGGGCCAGCCGGAGCTGGGATCTCTGAGAGAGCGGATCTTTTCGGAAGCGTCCCACGAAGTCGACGGTCAGGACGGTGGCGACACCGTGCATGCTGGAATCCAGCGCGGCCATGGCGGTGGAGAAGAGAGCGGCCACCACCAGGCCGGCCAGGCCTCGGGGCAAGGTATGGGCGATGAAGTGGGGGAAGACCTCGTCTGGCGTCCCCGGCAACTGGGCCTTGTAGTAGGAGTAGAGGGCGATCCCGCCCAGCCCCAGCAGGATGCCGACGCTCACGTCGGCGGCCTGGTTGGCCAGGATGGAACGCCGGGCCGCGCGGAGCGACCCCGTGGCCAGGTAACGCTGCACCATGAGCTGGTCCGAGCCGCAGGTGGAGACCCACCAGACGAAGGCGTAGATGGCCATCCCGAGCACGCTGACCCGGACGTAGGGGTCCAGGCGGAAGAAAGGCTGGGGCTCATGGTCCGCCGCCAGGATGTCCTGGAGCCAGGTGATGGGGCCGGTCCCGGTGTCGAAGAAGATGTACCCGATGGTAAAGAGCAGGCCGCCGAAGAGAATGATGAACTGAACCAGGTCGGTCCACATGACCGCCCGCATGCCGCCCAGGACCGTGTAGACGACGGCGATGACGCCGACCCCTAGCACCACCCAGGTGAAGGGCAGGTCGGCCATCTTGGACATGGCAATGGCGGCAGTGTAGACGATCATCCCCATCATGGAGAGGCGGATCAGCAGGAACAGGGTCGACCCGAACATCCGCGCGCCGAGACCGTATTGTTCTTCCAGGTACTCGTAGGCGCTGGTGAGGCGCTTGCGCATGAAGAAGGGGACGAGGATCAGGACGGCCACCGCCACGCTGAAGGGGACGTGCATCTGCCGGCCCCAGACCCCGATGCCGTTCTTGATGAACTCGCCGGGTTCCGAGAGATAGGCGATGGTGGAGAGCAGCGAGGCGTACATGCTCAGCCCGACCACGAACCAGGGCATCTTCCGCCCGGCCAGGAAGTACTCGTCGGCCGATTTCTGCCGCTTGCTGAAGTAGTAGCCCAGGAGCAGGACGCAGGCGAAGTAGACGGCGACCACCACGTAGTCGACGGTCTGGAGGCCGTCGTAGCGGTCGATGCGCACTGGGGTCGTGGCCAGGGTCAGAAGGGGTTGAATCGGACTCTCCTCGTAGCGGAAAACGGCCGAGGCGGACGTTGCGGCGGGTGAACGATCCCCGCCGGGTCGCCTCGACTCGGGGCAGAGGTTACGCGGGCACCACGCCGTTCGCAAGTCCGGTAGGAGGGGGGATGGGAGGCGACTTTCTTGTCGCCTGTTGGGAGAGGCGGCTTTCTTGCCGCCTGCTGGATTGGGTCGAGTGCAGGGGATTTCGCCCCTGCACCCTCCCACACCACCGGACGTACCGTTTTCAGTATCCGGCGGTTGGAGTCACCCGAGGTCTGACGGAACCAGGAACACCTGTTCCATCAGCGACTCGTACCGGTCCGTTCTTTCCGGGGCTTCGCCGCCAACGGGACTCGCACTCCGCCCTTCCGGCTTGACGGGTTCCACCCTTGGGCCTTCCGTGCCGGGTCCGGCGGGGATCCCACCGTCTCCCGTTTTCGGAGTTCTTTGCGCCACCATTGACGAGTCCTCCCTGAGGTCGATACGACTCCTTCGGTCCTTCGCTCCACCGGCGCTACCCGGCTTCTTCGCTACTACGACCTCTGCTGACTTCTCAAGGGCTCTCACCCTTGAGATCTCCCCGAGTAAGGTGCTGCCTCTTTCCCCCCGGGCCGCCCGGCTCTACCTGGTGCGTCTGGATGGAGTTCGGGTTTCGCTGTTCCTCGCCAGCTCACCGCCCGCACCCGGCCTCACTGCCGGTTCGTGTTCCTGCGGTCGTGGGTTTGCCTTCCGCTTCCTTCAGCTTCACCTCACGGCTACGCCTTGCGGTTCGGCTAGGGTTGGTCCCATCACCTCCCTTGGGATCTTTCATCCCTTAGATACAGCCCATGTCGGGCGCACGAGGGGCGGCTTTCTTGCCGCCTGCTGGGAGGGGACATCCTTGTCCCCCATTCTTCATTTCGCCCGGTTGAAAGACGCTACGCGGAGTGGGGACTCCGTCCCCCCTAATCCCCCCTGTCGGCGGCAAGGATGCCGCCGCTCCCCGGCGACAAGAAAGTCGCCGATATTTTTGCGACGAGCGGGTGCTATGATTGGCTCCGGCTTCGGACCAAACAATTCTCCTGACTTCTTTCCGGATCCCATGAAGCTCACCCGTAGAAGAGTCCTGAAGACCCTGGGAATTGGCCTGGGGGCCGGCTACGTCGGATTGAGCGGGACCTGGCTCTACGCGACGAGACTCGAGGTCAAACGGCTCCGGCTGGAGCGGGTCCGGGTGCCGCTCCCAAGCTTGCCCAGTTCATTGGACGGTTTGCGGATCGTCCTTCTGAGCGATTTCCACCTGTTTCCCCACACGCAGATCGAACTCATCGACGCTGCCGTGGAGATGGCCAACCAGTGCCGGCCCGACCTGGCTCTTCTGGGTGGAGACTACGTCCTATCCACCGCAGAATCCATCTACGAACTGGCCCCCGCCCTGGGCCGCCTGGACGCCAAGTACGGCGTCTTCGCCGTGCTGGGCAATCACGACCACTGGAAGAACTCGGATGCGGTGATGGACGGACTGACCCGCTCCGGGATTCACGTCTTCATGAACGAAGGATTGACCCTGTCGGTCGGCCGCCAACCACTCTACCTGGCCGGCGTAGATGATGGCTGGGTGCGGCGCCACGACTTCGAAAAGGCCCTGGCGAATCGCAACGGCGAAGATCCGACCCTGCTCCTGATGCATGAACCGGACTTCGCCGACGACTTCCTGGCCGATGGACGGGTCCTGCTCCAACTATCGGGCCACAGCCACGGCGGTCAGGTCCGTTTCCCCTTCATCGGTTCGCCCTTCCTGCCCCCGTACGGGCGCAAGTACGACCAGGGCCTGTACCGGGTCGGCCAGGGTTGGCTCTACACCAACGTGGGGATCGGCGTCACGGCCCCACTGCGCCTGAACTGCCCGCCGGAGGTCACCGAGGTCACGCTGGTTTCCCAGCCCATCTGAGCCGTCATGAGCCCACTCGACATCGCGGTCCTGGTCGTCTATCTGGCGTTCATCGGCGGCTTGGCCTTCCACTTCTCCCGGCGCCAGAAATCGGCGGAGGACTACTTCCTGGCCGGGCGCAACCTGCCCGGTTGGGTCGTGGGGTTCTCCCTCATGGGGACGGTGGTGAGCAGCGCCACCTTCGTGGGCCATCCCGGCAACGTCTTCTTCAGCGACATGTGGGCCTTCGCCTATCACCTGGGCCTGCCGGTGGTGGTCCTCCTGACCGTGGGGCGGTTCGTGGTCTTCTACCGCCGCACGCTCCGAATGAGCCCTTACGAGTACCTGGGCACCCGATTCGGATACCCCGCTCAGGCCTATGCTTCCGCCTCCTTCATCCTGAGCCGGGTCCTGGACATGAGCCTGACCGTCTACTTCCTGGGGCTGGCCCTGGCTTTCGTCACCGGGTGGGACGTGTGGTGGGTGATCCTGGTGGTGGGACTCCTGACCGTGGTCTACACCCTGGCGGGCGGCATCCAGGGCGTGGTCTGGACCGATTTCCTGCAGGGGATCCTGCTGGTGGGCGGAGGGGTGCTCTGCTGTGCCCTGATCCTGGGCCGCGGGGACGCCGGCCAGCTCTTGACCACCGCCTGGGAAGGGGGCAAGTACAGCCTGGGCAACTGGGATCCCAGCCTGATCGAGGACAACTTCTGGCTCCTGTTCGTGGGAGGGATCTTCCACTTCCTGCAGTCATTCGGGACCGACCAGAACATGGTGCAGAGGTACCTGCTGGCCCGGAGCGACCGGGAGGCCCGCCGCAGCGCCACCATGGGCATCCTCTCCTGCATCCCGATCTGGCTCCTGTTCATGTTCCTGGGTGGCCTGCTCTGGGCCTTCTACCAGGCCGACCCGTCGGCGCTTCCGCCCGCGGTCGGAGAGGTCAAGGACAACATCATTCCTCACTTCATCATGACCGAGTTGCCGCCGGGGCTTCTGGGGTTGCTCCTGGCGGCACTGCTGGCGGCGGCCATGTCCAGCATGGACTCGGATCTCAACAGCGTCGCGGCGGTGGTGCTGCAGAATTTCTATCGCCGGATGAGACCTGGAGCCGCGCAGCGCCGTCAGCTCATGGTGGGCCGGGCCGGGGTCGTGGTCGGCGGCCTGATGTCCATTTTCCTGGCGCAGCAGTGGATCGGCATCGAGTCCCTGGTGAAATACTCACTCGGTCTGGCCCTTGTCGTCTCGGGAGGAAAGCTGGGTCTCTTCGCCTTGGGATGGCTCTTTCCCAAGGCCACCTCCAAGGGGGCCTACACCGGCCTCGCCGCGTGCGTGGGGTTCACTCTCTGGGCGGCCCTGACCCGGGTGGAGATGCCCAACAGCCAAAGCCCATTGCTGGATCTGGGCCCCTACAACTTTCCCTGGATGCCCATGACCATCGGGATGATCGGGCATGTCCTGGTGCTGGTGGTGGGCTATGCCGCCAGCCGAAGAAAGGACGGCGCGGATTCCGGCGCTCACTCGAACGGCCCGGCCGATCCTGGCTGATTCCTCACATCTCGTCTTGCCTTTGCGGTATACGTGCGACCCAATCTGCCTCAGCATATGTGACTGCATGTATGAGCACCTCGCAGGCTTGGTCGTCGACCGTAACGGCTACGACGGCTTTTCTCCCCGCAGGGATCGCCCGCAAACCGGGGGCTATTTCGTTACGGATGGATCCCATGTGAGGAGTTTGTGCCAAGCCCGCGATGGTCCATTCAATCTCGGTCAGCGTCCGATCCGCCGCCACAGACCCCGCGTAATCAAGAACCCATTGGACGATGTCCCGAAGATCACGTGCCACCAGCGGATGGAAACGGATGCGGTGCGTCACGTCTTCGGATCAGTCCCAATAGTGGCGCGAGCCGTTGAGAAAACGTGATCCTGGTCCACGAACTCGGAACGCGGTGTCTGCATACGCATGCGGATTTCTTCGGCCAGAGCCGAAAGCGCGACGTTTCGCTCGGTCTCGTCCTGCATCATCTGTTCGATGGCCGCCGCCACCGCAGCGCTCCGCGTAGCAAACACGCCTTGCCCCACCTTCTCCGCAAGGTACCGATGGTGGCGATCCGTAAAGCTGAGGGTCGTTTTGACGGTCATCCGCACCTCCTTGGTATGACTTAGTCATATACCACTTCGGCGGATCCGGCTCAAGAGAGAAGAGATTTCTTGGTGGGGAGCCTCTTCGGTGCAAACCGGACTGTGCCGTAACGAGAAGGGGACAGTCACGTTCTCGCTCGCGCGCGTTTTCGCTCGCGCGCCCGCCTTTTCGCCCGCGCTCGAGTGGTATTATTTACTGAGGGGCAGCGAATGTCAGGACACTTCGTTCGCGAACTTTTCGACTTCCGGCGGCGGTTGCTTCGCACCCGCTTTTTCCTACCGTTGGCCGTTCTGGCCTTGGTCTCATGCGGCGGCGAGACTTCGAAACAGGTCTCCTCGGACTGCGTCGAGTGCCACCGCGACGTGACACCCGGTATCGTCACGGACTGGGAGTTGAGCCGGCACCACGCCGAGGGAGTGGACTGTTCCCTCTGCCATGGCGACGCGCATCGCACGGCGGAGGACGTGGCGCTGGTGAAGACCGCGACCCCCGATGTCTGCGCCACCTGCCATCCGATTCAGACGGAGCAGTTCCAAGGGGGCAAGCACGCCCTGGCCTGGGCCAGCATGAACGCCATGCCCACGACGCATTGGCTCCCCATGGCCATGACCGAAGGCATGAAGGGCTGCGGCGGCTGTCATCGCGTCGGGCTCAAGAGCGAGGAAGAGATCCGGCAGCTGAAGGCCGACGGCGTCATGTTCGGCCTGGCGTCGTGCGACACCTGCCACACGCGCCACCTCTTTTCCGTCAAGGAGGCACGTGAACCCCAAGCCTGCCGGACCTGCCACATGGGAATCGACCATCCTCAATGGGAGATGTACTCCTCGTCCAAACACGGCGTCCGGCATCTGCTCAAGCAGACGGGGGTCCTGCCGGAACAGGCGGCGGCACCCACCTGCCAGACGTGCCACATGCCCAAGGGGAATCATGAGGTGCGGACCGCATGGGGATTCCTCGCCGTGCGGCTGCCCATGCCGGAGGATCCGGAGTGGGCGGCCGATCGAACCACGATTCTCCAGGCCCTCGGCGTCCTGGACCCGGAGGGCAAACCGACGCCCCGGCTGGAAGTGGTCAAGCAAGCCGACGTCGCCCGGCTGACTCAAGAGGCGTGGCAACACGAGCGCGACCGCATGATCCAAATCTGCGAGCAGTGCCACTCGTCAAACCTGGTGAAAGCGGAGCTGAAAAAGGGCGATGAGATGATCCGGGAGACCGACCGGCTGCTGGCGGAGGCGATCCGAATCGTCGCTTCCCTCTACCGCGACGGCATCTTGCGGAAACCGGACCACTACTCTTACGATTTCCCGGATCTGCTGGCTTTCCACGATGCCCCGTCGACGATCGAGCAGCGCCTCTTCAAGATGCACCTGGAGCACCGGATGCGCGCGTTTCAAGGCACGTTTCACAACAATCCGGACTACGCGCTCTGGTACGGTTGGAGCGAGATGCTGCAGGACCTGACCGAGATCAGGACGCTGGCGCAGGAGTTGCGCGACAAGCACCCGCCGCCGGTGCGGAGTTCCGCCCGGTGACGGGCGAAGTCATCATCCTCGGCGTCCTGGGGATCGCAACTCTTGCGGTGATCGGGGCGCTCGTCCGCCGGCCCGAGTGGACCAACGGAGTCAGGGGCAAGATTCTCGCGTTTCTTGCACTCTTGGCACTACCGGGGCTCTTGCTCGTGGGCGGAGCCGGCCGGCACTACGACCAGGCCAAGACCACCAACTTCTGTCTCTCCTGTCACGTCATTCAACCCTACGGAGAGAGCCTCTACATCGACCATCCGCGTTTCCTTCCCGCCGCTCACTACCAGAACAAACTCATCCCCGCCGACAAGGCCTGCTACACGTGCCACACGAGCTACACCATGTTCGGGGACGTGGACGATAAGATCCGCGGCGTGAGGCACGTTTGGCACAGCGTGATGGACTCGGCGTCCGATCCGGTGAAGCTCTACAAGCCGTATGAGAACCGGACCTGTCTGGAATGCCATGAAGGAGCCCGATCCTACGAGGAGAACACGGTTCACGCACCGTTTCGGACCGAGCTGATGGCCGGCACGAAATCGTGTCTCATGTGTCACAACCTGATTCACGAGGTCACGAAACTGGACCGGTTCGAGCGCTGGGACCCGGAGGCGGCGCCATGAGTTGGATTCGATCGCTGGGCTTGCGGACCGGACTCGCCGGCCGCCTCCAACTCGCCGGATTGCTGATCGCGGCCGGGATCGCGGTGGAGTTGGGCACCTTGTTCTGGAACCATCCGATCTCCATGTTCCTGTTTCTGACCGTGGGAGCCGGTCTGGTCGGAGCGGGCATGCTTCTCTACTTGTGGTCTGTCGTCACCCGGAGCGAGTGACGCCCTTCGGTACCGGACGAGTCCGGGAGAAAGGCGGGAGTAAGGGACAGTCACTTTCTCTGGAGGGGCGTCTTTCAGGCGCCCTCTTTCGCACCAACCATGCCCCATGGCCAGGGACTGCAGGTTGCGCGGGCGGGGGTAGGAAAACCCCCGCTCCTGGAACACGCCTGTTTCTCTCAGGACCTCGCCAGCCCATGGCCGGTGGGAGATCTCCTACCTTTCTCGATCCCTCATATTCCCTCCGATTCCTGATAAAGTACTTCGAAACCTGATGAAAGTTCCTTTATGCCTCGTGGCCGGTGGACTCTTGTTTTCGATCGTCGCGGCGGCGCCGCCGGCCGCCGCGCAGTCCGGACAGATCGCGGGCGTGGTCGCCGATGCCACCGGCGGAGTGTTGCCCGGAGCGGGCGTCACGCTGACGGGCGGGCCGGATCGGCGTCGCCAAACGCAGACGGACGACAGCGGCCGCTTCGTCTTCACGGGCCTCGATCCCGGCACCTACACGGTCACCGTCTTCCTCGGCGGCTTCGACGCCGAGTCGGTGGAGGTTGCCGTCCGAACCGATCCGGTGGGGCTGCCGGTCATCACGCTGCAGCTTGCCGCCTTGGACGATGAATTGGTCGTAACGGCGACCCGCATGGAGGAACCGCTGCGGGAGGTGCCGCTGAGCATCTCGGTGGCGACCGGCACGGATATCGAGCGGCAGCGAATCGGCAACCTGACGGAGCTGGCACGCTGGATGCCCGGCCTGACGGTCGTCGACCAGGGCGCGCGCGGCAGCAACGTCGTCATCGCGCGCGGCCTGCACACGGACGCGCTGACCGGTTCCGAGCAGGCCGGCAACAACTACAACAACGGCGTCGCCACCTACCTCGGCGACATCCCGCTGGCAGTCGACCTCCGGCTGCACGATATCGAGCGGGTGGAGGTCCTGCTGGGGCCGCAGGGGACGTTGTACGGCGCCGGCACGCTGGCAGGCGCCGTGCGCTACCTGCCGCGCCGCCCCGACACCGAGCGGCGCACGTTCGAGCTGCGCGGCGACGGCTTCGCGCTGGCGCACAGCAGCTCATTCGGCTCGGATGCCGGCTTCACCTTCAACCTGCCGATCATGACCGGGAAGCTTGCGCTGCGCGGCTCCGTCGACCGTTACACCAACCCCGGATTCATCGACTATGACTATTTGCTGCGGACACCCGGCGTCTCCGAACCGGAGCCGGACCTGGCGGACCCCACCGCGACGGCGGCCAATTTGCGGAGCGAGCCCGACGCCAACACCGAGGAGACGGTCTCGACGCGGTTCTCGCTGCTGTGGCAGGCAACTCCGGAGCTGTCGGCGCTGTTTGCCTATCACCTCCAGGATCAGCAGGTCGGAGCACGGCAGATCAATCATGCCCGATCCTTCGACACCGGCCGCTACGTCGCGGCGCACCGCTACCTGGAGCCGAGCGACCGCAAGAACCAGTTGTGGAGCCTGGAGCTGAGTTGGGCGCCGGGCCCGGCGGAGCTGACCACGGCCGTTGGCTACTCCCGTTACTCCCAGCAGGGACAGCGCGACCAGACCGACCTGTTGATCCAGGCGTTCGGCATCACGGGGCTGCTGCCGGGCCAGTTTCCGGCGCTGACGCAGGCGCAGGCTGTCGATCCGGGCGTCTCGGCCGCCGACCTGACGGCGCAGTTTCGCTCCTTCTCCGCCTATACCCGCGAGGACTCCCGGGAGAAGCGCTTCAATTGGGAGACACGTGTGGTCTCGACCGGAGAGGGACCGTGGCGCTGGGTCGGCGGCGTCTTCTTCAACAACTACGACAGCGACGGCAGCAGCTTCGAATTCGCTCCCGGCCTCACGGAATTCTCCGGCGTCACGCCTGTCCTGGAGGGCAGCCCCGTGTCCGATCCGGTCGAGTACTACTCCCTCGGGAGTAGCGCAGTGGAGGAGCGGGCGCTGTTCGGCGAGATCTCGCGTGACCTGGGCGACCGTTGGCGCGTGGCAGTCGGCGGCCGCTGGTTCGGGTACCGCATCGACACCGGCAGCGCGACCGAGTTCCCGTACACGCCCCTGTACAACTCGCCGTTCACCGCCTTTGATTCCCGCGACCGTGGAAAATTGTTCAAGGCCAGCGTCAGTTACCGGTTCGACGACCAGACAAACGCCTATTTCACCCGATCCGAGGGGTACCGCATCGGCGGCGGCAACAATTTCCGGGTCTGCACCGACGAGGAGATCACCCTGCTGACCGACGCGGACCCCGGGAACGATCCACCGCAGTCCGGTTGCATCTACGAGGATCAGGCGCTGATCCGGCCGGACACGACAACCAACTACGAAGTGGGGCTGCGCCATTCGGATCGCGACGGCCGGTTCAGCGCCGGCGGCACGCTGTTTCACGTCGACTGGAAGGATATCCAGGTGGCGGGTCTGACACCCTTCAGCGCGCAGCCGATCACGCTGAACGGCGGCGGAGCGGTCAGCCGCGGTGTCGAACTCACGGCGGCCGCCAACCCGACGACGGCGTTTCGCCTCCGGGGGTCGTGGTCATATGCGGACGCCCAGCTGAGCAAGGACTCCCCCGGCCTCCTCGAAGGGGGCGCCGACGCGTTCAAGGGCGACCGCCTCTCGGGCGCGCCGCGCCAGCAGGGCAGCCTGCTGGCCTCCTACAACTGGCTGTTCGGCCGCAGCGTGGTCGAGCTGTTGTACGGCTACACGTATACCGGCGACGTGCTCACGCGCATCGGGTTGCGCGCCGGCGGCGAGACACTGCCGGCCTACGATCTGCACAACCTGTCGGCGTCGATCTCGAAGGACGACTGGACGCTGGAGTTCTACGCGAACAACCTGCTGGACGAGTACGCCGTCACCGGGGTGCGCCAGACACCGGCTTTCATCGGTGTGACCGACGAAGGCTTCCGGTCGCGCCGCTACTTCGCCAACGTGCTCACCCCGCGGCGGATCGGCGTCCGCCTCCGCTATGCTTTTCGCTAGGTGGGGGAAGGAAGGAACCGGTTCAGTCGCCCACTCGGACGGTCCGGCCGCTCCGCCGTGATTCTTCGGCAGCGTCGGCCACTCGGAGGGCGTGCCTCCCGTCATCGAAGCCCGGGGAAGGCTTGACGCCTCGCTCCACGGCATCCACGAAGGCTTCGATCTCCCGCGTGAACGCTTCCTCGTACCGCTCGATGAAGAAGGGATGCAGCCGGTCGCGGGCGGCGGTCCCACGTTCCGTGTAGCGTTCGACGCTGCTCCGAGTCGGATTGGCGGAGACCAGCATGCCGAGTTCTCCGAACAGCTCGATTCGCTGGTCGTAACCGAAGGAGCAATGGCGCGAGCAGTTGACGTGGCAGAGAGCGCCGGAGGCCATCCGTATCACCACCATGGCGCTGTCCACATCGCCGAGTTCCCCGGCACGGGCGTCGAACAGGACGCTGCCCATGGCCGTGACCTCTGCGGGCTCTTCGTCGAACAGGAAGCGGGCCATGTCGAAGTCGTGGACCATCATGTCCCGGAATATTCCCCCGGAACCCTGAAGAAAGCGCAGGGGCGGGGGAAACGGATCCCGGCTGCTGATGACGGCCTGCTCGAGGTTGCCGATCTCGCCGTTTCGGGCAGCCCGGCGCAGCGCGCTGTGGCCGGGGTCGAAGCGCCGGTTGAACCCGATCTGAAACGGCACGCCGGTCTCCGCGAGAACCGCCCCGCAGGCGTCGGCTCGTGCCATGTCCAGGTGGATCGGTTTTTCGCAGAACACCGCCTTGCCGACGCGCGCCGCGCCTTCGATCAGATCGCAATGGGTGCTCGTAGAGGAGGAGATGCAAACGGCATCGATGGCGGGATCACCGAGCAGATCATCTACGGAATCGACGGAAACCGATCCGGTTTCAGTTGCGGCCGAGGCGGAGGCGTCAGCATCGACGTCGTAGATCCCTGCGAGTTCCACACGGTTGTTTGCCGCGAGGATTCTTGCGCGCATCCGGCCGATCCTGCCGACTCCGAACAGTCCGATCCTGAGCATGGAATTCTCCTTGGTAACGTTGCGATGGGGGAACACCCAAGCTGATGCTCCCCCAGCCGGGCGCTCCGAGTATACAAGCGAGTCGTCGGTAGCGCCGTTTCCAATGGGAGCGGCGTCATCCTTGGCGCCGTCTTACGACCTCGCATTCAAGAAAAACCGCGCGGCCACATCGTCTCTCCCGGCCGGTGTTCGTCCTCACCCCCAGTGCGAAAAAGAGGGAATGGACCGGCCTCCCTTCGAAGTGAAGAACCGAGACGTCCAGCCGCCGAGCTTCGAGTTCACCCAACGCTCGTAGGAGGGCGCCAAGAATGACGCCCCTCCGCTGATCACTAACTCAGCGACCTGGTCGGAAATTCGGCCTAAAAACTCATTTGCAGTCCGACGCGCGCGGTTCGCGGGATGGAGGGATGGGTGTGCACGTCGTCCACACCCGCCAACGGTTCCCCCGGGAGACGCGACGTATAGAAGTAGTCGAGGACATCCGCGTCGTCGTGGCGCAACTGGGTGCCGGACGGCATGTTCAGGGGCATTCCGGCGACGGTGGTGGCGAAATCCGTTCCGTGATCCAGGTTGAAACCGCGCAGGTAGTACTGGTTGGCCTTTCCCTCGCCGCTGTGCTGGCTGATGACGAGGCCCGGAACCGTCTCCAGCACCTCGCCCGGCCGCATGACGGGCCGCGCCTGGAGTTGGGTCGCGGTGATGGCGCCGACGCTGGCCGCGGAGGCGATCCCGACCAGGTTCTCCGCCGGCTCCGGAAGGTCGGCGATGTTCCGCAGGGTGGGCCGGGCGGTCACCAGGACGTCGGCGGTCAGGGAGAGCACCAGGACGAGATCCACCGTCAGGACCTCACCCGGGGCCACATTCACCTCACGGCGGGCGCCGGCGAAGTTGATCCTCCGGAAAGTCAGGGTGGCCGGTCCCGCGGGGACCCCCTCGATGCGCCATTTCCCCGCGTCACCGGTGACGGAGGCGAGTCCGGAGCCATCGGCCTCGAGGTTGACGAAGACTCCGGGAAGGACTCCCCCGGTCTCGTCGACGACGGTTCCGGTCAGGGTTCCGGTGGTTTCGGCGGCGGCGAAATCGGCACACGCCAGGAAAAGGAAGGCTGCAAGGGAGGAGGTTCTACGGAAGAGGACCATCATTCCCGGTACGGCAAATTCACTGCGGGACCTGCGTCGTCCTTGGTCTGCGACCGGACAGGAACTCGGGCGGGGTCCCGCCGGATTCGGCGAACGTGGCCGGGAGGATTATACTGTCCCTTGCTCTGCGCCGTCCCTTTCTCCGCGCTATGAATTCCGTCGAAGAGTGGTGCGCCAGTGACGACTGCCGCCTGCGCTATGGAAGTCGCAGGCGAATGAGAGGTTGCGCGAGTGTCAGGGGAGCCCAACGACGGCCCGGGAGAAACTATTTCCGGGCCAGTGCCCACGACTTCCGCGTGTATGTGACGTAGCTCACGGGGGTCCTGCATTTCTTGCAGATGGCTCCCCGTTTCCTGACATCGCGCTTGATGGCCCAGCCGCACGTGACGCACCGCGCAATATAGCGAGGCGGGGCAAATTCCACGTTGTGACAGCGATCGCCGGCGCATCCGATGGAACGCGCGACCGCCTTCCAGGCGGCATCATGATTATGCTTGGGGCCGACCAGGGCGTGCGCGATCTCGTGGAGAATCGTGTCCCTGACCTGCGGGCCGGTGGCGTGAAGGCAATAGAGGCGGGAGAGCCCGATGACCTGGAGGCCGAAAACGCAGACTCCCGCCCGCTTGGAGGTATCCTCGAACTGAAAGCTCCATCCCGTGAGTCCGTGCCGGCTCATCAGCTGCTCCGCCTGCGCCGCGACTTCGGCCAACTTCCCGCCATCGTCACGATCAGGATTCTCTACGGCCCGGATCAGCAGACCATACGGAACGTAGTAGCTTCCCTGCTCCGTGACGACCAGGGCGCGCTTGGGTCCGAGACGCGCGAGGACGCCTTCGAGCCTGCCCTGACCGTGCGGGACCAAGACCTCGTCATCCGGGCGGAATCGGGCTTTGAACCGGTCCCGTCTCAGAGTCACCCGCCTTCTGCTTCCGGCTTCGTCGCGAGCGAGGAAGTCCCACGGCACACCGTAGTCGGTGCCGTCCTCTCCCACGACTTCGGCTTTCCGAGGCGTCTTGCGTGCGATGTGCCCGCTGATCCAGACACCCTGGTCTCTGAACTTCACGGGATCACGAATGCAGAACTGCGTGGCGCGAGACACTGTCTGAACTCACAGAATGATTTGCCGTGCCCTGTCCGGGAGCCGAGCCGTCACGCAGGACGAAGAACCGGCGTCCCTCTGTGAGACGAAACCAAGAGCGGGATCAACCCCAACCGTCTTCTTTGAATCCGGAACCGAAACCGGGGCTGCGCCCGCCGGACAAGGCGCTCTTGGAAGCATACCGAAAGTATATGACCGGGGAGCAACGCGTCTCCGCCGGAATGCGTGGAATGGGTCCAGCCGCGCATTCGAATTCCGTAGGGGCGCCCCCTGTGTGGGTGCCCTCTTCGGCCCGAACCACCACAGACCCGGTCGACCGCCGGAACATGCCGTGGGAATCACGGGGTGGCCCCCGGTCGATCTCGGTTGCCTGCACTGGGAGGGCAACCACACAAGGGTTGCCCCTACCAACGGGAGGCCATCCCACCGGGCGGGGGAAGTAGACCGGGGGAAGTAGACTGTCCCTTTCTCGTTCCCAACGACCGTGTCGGCGAAGATGTGATCCAATGCCGCCACGGTAGGCCGCCGATGTCAGGAGCAGCAGGATCGTGAGCAGACCTTCTATTGCGATCGCTTTCGCACTGACGCTGGCTTGTGCCGCGTGCGGTGAACCAGCCGAGGTGCTTGTGGGCGAGCAGCTTCTTGTCCTGGAAGGAGCCACTCTGATTGACGGCACCGGCACCGAACCGCGCGAGGACAGCGTCGTCGTGGTGGACGGCGACCGAATCCTCAGGGTCGGCAGCAGGGGTGACTTCCAGTTCTCCGACTCGGCGCGGCGAAGAGACGTTTCGGGCCACTTTGTGCTGCCGGGATTCATCGACATGCACGTCCATGTTCACCCGGAGGCTCGGATCGAGACCGTGGAGGCGTTGCTCGAGTTCGGAGTGACCACGATCCGCAGCCCGGGCGCCGCTCAAAGCGCCGGCGTCGAACTCCGGGATCAGATCGAGGCGGGCCAGGTTCGTGGCCCGCGGATGATTACCGGCGCCGCTTTCATCAACGGGTCTCCTCGATTCGATTGGACGGTAGCCGTGGCGACGCCGGATGAGATCCGGGACGTGGTTCGGCGACAGGCCGCGGCGGGTGCCGACATGATCAAGCTGTACTGGGACGTGACCCCGGAGCAGATGGCCGCTGCCATCGAAGAGGCCCACAAGCTCGGTCTGAAGGTCGCCGGCCACCTCCATGCAACGAGTTGGACCCAGGCGGCACGGCTGGGCATCGATGCCCTGCTCCACAGCGGCGCAGAAGGGCCGACCTGGGAGCTGGTCCCCGAAAAACACCGGGCCGAACTGCGGGCACTGCCTTACCGGGATTTCTACGCCCGTTGGATCGAGTTGGTGGAGCTTGACGGCGAGCTGATGAGCTCCTTGATTGCTGCCCTCGTTACCAACAACGTGACCGTCGACCCGACTCTGGTCGCGATGGAAAGCCTCCACTTCGGCGACGACCCGAAGGTTCTCGAAAGGCTCGAGCCTCAGCGGGCTCCACCCGCGGTCGTCTCCCTTTGGGGTCCGGACTGGCAGCAGCGAAACCCGTTCGTCTTCACCAACCCCATGGGAGTCGCCCGGGACCTCACGTCCGGCAAGGGCGTGTTTCCCGTCGCACTCGAGATCGTGCGGAGGCTTCATGAGGGGGGAGTGAGGCTGACCGCAGGGAGCGACGTGGGAATGCCCTGGATCACGCCGGGCGTGAGCCTGCATCGGGAGCTGGAGCTTCTGGTTCAGGCCGGCATCGACGAGGCTGACGTGATCATCATGGCGACTCGGAACGGCGCCGAGGGCCTGGGCCTGGAGGATCAACTCGGAACCGTC
This sequence comes from Acidobacteriota bacterium, assembly GCA_965231825.1. Lineage (GTDB taxonomy): Bacteria > Acidobacteriota > UBA6911 > RPQK01 > JAJDTT01 > JAJDTT01. The sequence goes on from OZ246889.1 coordinate 4,602,558, forward strand.
GAAGCCGGGAAGCTGGCCGACCTGATCGTGCTCTCGGCGGACCCACTGGCGGACATCCGCAACACCCGCTCGCTGACCACCGTCTACAAGGCCGGAGAACTCGTGTATCAGGCCACGCCGCCTTGAAACGGGCGAGGAAGGGAGCGGCGGTTTCCTAACCGCCGGCTTCCGGAGTGTCCGTGAACGAGCGCGTATCGTGGGCGACGGGTAAGCGCCCCTCCTTGTTTCTTAGAGGGGGACAGGAACGTCCCCCCTCCTACCGGGCGGCCAACTTCGCAATCGGGATTCGCAGGAAGAACAGTCCCGGTCCTCCCTCCTGATCCTTGTCGATGTCGTAAAAGACCACACCGATTGTCCTATCGTCGAGTTGCACGGTTCGGGGACAGGCCCGTCCGTTGATCGCCCGGCCCGGGTTGTAGTACTCGAACATGCCATCCCATGTCTGCCCGTCGTCGTATGAGATGCGATAGCGGATGCGCTCCCCGCCAAAGCCGGGTCCGAGAATCTCCGAGGCCAGCAGCCAGCCGTTTTTCAGACCGACCATTTCATGCCGCCAGCCCTGCGTGCTGATGTCCGGAAAGCCGTCGATGGTCTTCCACGTCTTGCCGTTGTCCGTTGATCGGAGGCCGGCACCGCTGACGAACGTGCCTCGCGGCGTCTGCACGATCGGGATCAACCCGTGATCGCGGCCATCGCCGAACGGTGTTGCCTTGGAAGTGGCCGGATCAAACACAAACGTCCGGTCGATCAACGACGTGAGCCATTGCCCTGACTTCAGTTCGGTAACGGGGTGTCTGATGACGGATCTGACTTCGGGATCACGCGGGAATGGCTGCGGGTCGCTCCACGAGACTCCTTCGTCACTCGACAGGGAGTACAAGACGGACCGTGGTTCTTTCTGAGTGACCGGCGTATCCCAGCGGTTCCAGCAGTGCAACAGACGGCCGTCGCTCAGCGTCGTCAGCGAGCCGGGGTAATAGGTCTTCTCGACGGTATGGACAAAGGGAACAGGTTCGGACCATGTCATTCCTCCGTCCGAGGATCGAGTGACGCGCAGGTCGACGTGATTCACTCGCCCGTACGTCACGACGATGGTCCCCGAGCGGGTGACGCAGGCCGCCGGGTGAATGTGCCCGTCGACCGGGACGGCAATCCGGACCGGTTTCAGTTGATGGTCGCTGGCGACGACCGTTGACACGGCGAAAAAACACAGCACGGCGAGTCGGTTCATCAGATGCCTCCAAGTGTTGAACGCGGGATCCTGTGCAAGAAGAGTAACCCAGACGCGATGAAATATGGAGTCGGAACAGGTTTCCGGCTTGGGGAACGGGTATGCGGAAAAGAGGACAGTCACCTTCTCTACCGTCACCCTCTCTACGAATCGGAAACCAACCGCCGGTTCGCAACTATTTCGCGAGTCGCGCTGCGAAAATTGATCCAGATGAATCAGGCCTGTGAACTACGGGATCTTGCCATCCCGCCCGGCAACCGGCTTGAAGCTCTCAAGGGTCGCCTTTCTGGCCTCTTTTCCATTCGAGTCAACAACCGGTGGCGCATTGTCTTCAGGTGGACTGATGCCGGACCAGCACAGGTGGCGATCATAGATTATCACTGACGTATGATCCTATGACGTTATAGGATATAGCCATGAAAGAACCCATCACTCCCGGTGAGATCTTGCTCGAGGAATACCTTAAACCGATGGGGATTTCACAGAATGCTATGGCCCGCGCCATCGGTGTCTCCCCAAGGGCGATCAACGAAATCGTCCTTGGCCGACGGTCGATCACTCCGCCCATGTCGATTCGTTTTGGCGCCTTCTTCGGTCAGTCGGACCAGTTCTGGCATGGCATTCAGGTCGAGTGCGACTTTCGCAAGCTGGCGGGGGACAGGAATCGACTGATCGGCGACATTCAAACGGCTGCGGCCTTGGCAGCCCCTGGCAAGAACCGCCGCGGCACTCGACCTGCACTGCGTTCTGGTAAACGGTAACGATGGGGAGAAGGGGAAAGCCACCTTCTCTACTCCTTATTCTCATTAGGGATAGCGACGGTTCGTGCGCGGGTGTCTGGTAGTTTTCCACGGCGACCAGGCTGACCTCGTTTCTGCCACCCGATCCGGCCGGCCCCCAATAGTCCGACCCTGAGCCTGGATTTCTGGGTTCCACGACAACGCGGCTACCGCTCCAGTTCGGTCTAAATCCTCATTTGCAGGGCGACGCGTGCGGTCCGCGGGATGGCCGGATGGGTGTGCACATCGTCCACCCCCTCCAGCGGTTCTCCCTGGAGACGCGACGTATAGAAGTAGTCGATGTCCGACACCGGGGAGTTCAGGAGGTTGAACACCTCGAACGAGACGGTGACCCGCCGGTTGAAGCGGATGCCGAACTGGCCGCTCCACACGGTCGTCGAATCGGACCTGACGGAGCTGTCCTCGATCAAGGGCCGAGGACCAAAATGGCGCGGGAGAAGTGACTGTCCCTTTCCCGCCCCTACATACAAACATTGATCGTCTGACAGCAGTCCGTCGTGAATGCCTCACGTAGCACCGAGACCGGGGCTGCACCCGCCGGACAAGGCGCGACCAGGGAAAGCAACCCGAGAGAATTTGACCGAGGAGCAACGCGGTCCGCCGGGATTCAGATATGGTCGAGTGCAGTGACGACTTTTGACAAGGGCTGCTACGCTCCGTGCAGCTCGCTGCAGGATGGAGACCTGTAGCCGAGCGCCGATTCGCTCATGCCCGGAGAAGGGGACAGTCCCCTTCTCTACGACAGTCCCCTTCTCTACTACTACCGCTGGGAATGGATTCCTTGGTTCCGCGACAACGCGATGCAGCCGTCCCGGCTCGGTCTAGAACCTCATTTGCAGGGCAACCCGCACAGTGCGCGGGATGGAGGGATGGGTGTGCACATCGTCCACGCCCTCCAGCGGTTCTCCCTGGAGGCGCGACGTATAGAAGTAGTCGATGTCCGACACCGGGGAGTTGAGGAGGTTGAACACCTCGAACGAGACGGTGACACGCTGGTTGAGGCGGATGCCGAACTGACCGTTCCACACGGTCGTCGAATCGGACATCACGGAGTTGTCCTCGATCAAGGGCCGAGGTCCGAAATGGCGCACGCGAACGCTCCCGAACAGGCGCTTCACCGGCTCGAACGTGACGGCCCCGGAGAAAACGCGGTTGAGCGAACCTGGAATCCGCGGTCCGGCGGGGTCGTCGTCCGAGAAGCGCGCGGAGGTGAACGCGAGGTCGGCCTCGGCCGTCATCCAGGGTGTGAACCGAATATAGTTCGACCACTCGACGCCGTAGCGGTGGCTTGGACGGCTGGCGGCCGTCACCCCCGCATCGCCCAGGAAGACCAGCTCCGAATCGAAGTCCAGGTACCAGACCGCCACCGTCGAATGCAGCCCGTGCAGCCTCACCGTCCGCACGCCGATCTCGCCGCCGCGCGCCTTGACCAGCGGACGGAACCTCTGGGCCGGCTCCCCGGTGCGGGGGTCGACCCGGATCGTTGCACAGCGCACGTCGTTGCTGTGGAAGCCCTCTCCCCAGTTGGCGTAGAACTCGGTCTGCTGCCACGGTCCCAGGATCGCCGTCAGCTTGGGGCTGACGATGGAATCCACGCCGGTGCCGGCGTTCAACGGATTGTTGGCGTCGACGGCGAACCGATAGACGTCGGCGCGAATCCCGACCGAGGTCCGGAAAAATGAAGTCCAATCGAGCACACCCTCGCCGAATAGGCCCAGCGACGTCTGGCGCAGCGCATCCTCACGCACCGTGTTGGTGCGGCGCTGCCGAACCGTGTCGTACAGACCGATGACACTGGCGTCGTCGTGGCGCAACTGGGTCCCGGCCTTCCATTCAATAGGCCGTCCAAGGAACTCCCGCAGGCGCCGGTGGATGAGCTTGCCACCGGTCGAGGTGCGGCGGTCCACCTGCTCGAACTGGTCCCCGTCAATGGGATTGGACAGGAAATAGGTGAAGTTCTGGAGCAGGTTCAGTCCGTAACCCATGCCGAAGGCGGTGATTCGGGTCGAGGTCTCTCCGTTCGAGCGCAGGATGTCGGCGACGACGCCATGCCGGTAGCTCCGTCCGCCGCCGGTGGTATCGATGCCCGCGAACCGGTCGATCCGGCCGGATTCGATGGCCCGGACCGGCACCTGGTCCGTCGCGTGCCAATTCGCGGAATAGGTCAGGCCGGTGATGGAGAAGCCGTTTTGCCGGTCACCCCGGCTGTAGCGCAGGATGCCGTTCACCTTGCGCAGGTCGTCGGGCTCGACCCATGGACCGTCGTTCCTGCCAACTTCAACGCCGACGAGCAGGTTGCCGTCGCCCACATGAGGTGAAGCGGCGCCAAAGAAGCGGCTCCAGCCCTGGCCGCCGGTGCTGATGCTGGCCACCGGCTGCTCCAGCAGGTTCATGTAGCTGACGTTGGCCGAGCCGGCGGCGGCAAAGTCACCGTCTTCCGCGAAGTACGGCCCCTTTCTGAACTGGATGCCGCTTACCAGCTCGGGAATGATCATGTTGGAATCCGAGTAGCCGGACGCGTGGGCGCCGGACGGCATGTTCAGGGGCACTCCGGAGACGGTGGTCGCGAAATCCGTTCCGTGATCCAGGTTGAAACCGCGCAGGTAGTATTGGTTGGCCTTCCCCTCCCCGCTGTGCTGGCTGATGACGAGGCCCGGAACCGCCTCCAGCACTTCGCCCGGCCGCATGATGGGCCGCGCTTGGAGCTGAGCAGCGGTGATGGCGCCGACGCTGGCGGCGGAGGCGATCCCGACGAGGTTCTCCGCCGGCTTCGATAGATCGGCGATGTTCCAGAAGGTGCGCTTGGCGGTTACTACGATGTCGGCGGTCAACGATAGGACCAGGACGACATCCACCGTCAAGACCTCGCCCTGGGCTACGGTCAGCTCACGGTGGGCGCTGGTGAAATTGATCAGCCGGAAATTCAGAGTGGCCGGTCCCGTGGGGACTTGGTCGATGCGCCACTTCCCCGTGTCGTCGGTGACGGTGGTGAGCTCAGCGCCATCGGCCTGGAGGTTGACGACGACACCGGCAAGGAGTTCCCCCGTTTCGTCGACGACGGTTCCCGTCAAGGCTCCTGTGGTCTCGGCGGAGGCGGCGCCGGCGCGCGCCAGGAAGAGGAGGAGGGCCAGGGAGGAGGTTCCATAGGAGATGACCATATATTCGTGATAACAAATCTTCTGCGGGGTCTGCGTCGGTGTTGGTTTGCGAACGAACGTGAATTCAGGCAGGGTCCGAACAGATTCGGCCCGTTGGAGATCCGGCAAGGAACGGAATCCGAGGGTTGCCAGACCATTTCAGGAAGTCTGCCCACGTTCCCTCATGCTCTACTTGATCCACATGGGGAATCATCCCGAGTTGAAGTATCGCGGGGGACAGAAGCCCATTGTTCATTTGAAAGCGGACCTTCGTCAGGCCGTTGCGTGGGCAGAGGACCACGGGCTGCGTTGGGCGTTCACACTTTCCAATGCAGGGTCTCATTACTGTCAAGACCGATGTGATCTGGCGGAATTGGGACAGATCGACTGGAGTGCGGTAGCGGTGAGAAACTGGCGAGGCTGTAAGGAAGAAAAGCAGGCGTGAATTTCTCATCGAGCGGCGATTCCCCTGGAAGCTGATCACACGCATTGGCGTTTACACAAGACAGGCCCGCCGCCAAGTCGCCAATCTTCTTGATTCAGCTATTCCGCCTGTCAGGGTCATGCGGGCTCGGTACAATTGATTGCGGAGGAGGAAGCCATGATCGAGTACAAGATTGGCGATATCCTCACTGAAGACAGCGAAGCCTTGGTCAATGCCATCAACTGCGTCGGCGTTATGGGCCGTGGGATCGCATTGCAGTTCAAGCGTCGGTTTCCCGACAACTTCAAGGCATACAGGACTGAATGCACGCGAGGCAGAATGAAGCCGGGATCCGTGTTCGTCTACGATACGGGCAAGATGCATCCACCCCGCTACATCATCAACTTTCCCACCAAACGGCACTGGCGCGGCAAGAGCCGCATGGCAGACATCGAGTCTGGCTTGGCATCCCTGGCCGATGCAATCCGTTCGCACCGAATCCACTCAATCGCGATTCCTCCGCTCGGCAGTGGCTTGGGTGGTTTGGTCTGGTCGGAGGTGCGTGCGCGCATGCAATCAGTTCTGGGGGAACTGGATGACGTCAAGGTCGTCATATTCGAGCCTGGAGACGGGCCCGCCGACACACGAGCCAATCGTTCGACCGACGTTCCTGCGATGACTCCGGGCCGGGCAACCCTGGTTAGATTGATGGATACCTACCTGCGCGGCTGTTTGGATCCGTTTGTGACGCTGCTTGAGGTCCACAAGCTCATGTACTTCATGCAGAAAGCTGGCGAGAAATTGCGACTCAGGTATGCAAAAGGGCCCTACGGTCCCTATGCGGAAAATCTTCGGCACCTTCTACGCAAGATTAATGGACACTTCGTCTCCGGATATACCGCTGGGGATGATACGCCCGGTAAACACCTTGAACTGGTCGTCGGTGCAATTGAGGAAGCCGATCACTGCCTGGACGCGCACCCTGAAACGCTTCGGCGTCTCAACAAAGTCCAAAAACTAGTTGAAGGGTTCGAGTCGGCGTACGGGCTGGAGTTACTGGCCACAGTCCACTGGATCGTTACCCAGGAGAAGGCAAAGACTCTTCCTGATGTGGTTGACCACACCTACGCATGGAACGTTCGTAAGAAACAGTTCTCCCCGCGGCAAATCAAGATCGCCTACGAGACGCTTGCGGCCCAGGGGTGGGGGGTTCGTTAATCCTTAGCGGCGCCACTTTCACTCGCGGTTAAACTGTCACCAATAATGCTGCGTACACGTAAATTATGAAGTAGTACCGCCCGACCGTGTGCGTGGTGATCCGAATCCAAGCTCCGATCTCGTTTCCCCTCCCTCAAACACTATGGGTGAGGGCCTTTTTCCCGAATGACTCTCAAAGCAAGCTCGGGGTCGATCTGGACGATCAACTCGGGCTCGCCCCGGACTCCCGCGGGCAGATCGAAACCCCCGACGGCACTGCGCGCGTGCCAGCCTGACAGAGATTGATCCCTGCCATCTTCCGCAAACTGAGAGAGCGGTCCGCCGAAGACGTCATGAAAGACCTTGGAATACCCGTTGACGACCAGGTGCGAGAGGGTCAGGACCCCGCCGCCGGCCGAGTTGACCATGCCGAGACCTTTGACGCAGTAACAGACGTCGTTCAGCATCCCCAGAGGATGGAGGCCCCAGTGCAGAACCCGGATGTGTGCGATACCCGCCTGGTCGGTGCCAATTAGTGCTTGTGGGAGGCGGAGCGCTCGGTGGCCCCAAGCGCAAGTCACTGTCGCGACGGGCAAAGTAATTTATGAGATACTTGTATCACGTAAACCATGCGAAGGAGGATCCCCATGGCCCCTGTTTCTCTACGCTTGCCGGATGAAATCTCTCAACGCCTGCAACGGTTGGCCGACCTTACAGGCCGTAGCAAGACCTTTTACATGATCGAGGCCATTCGGGAGCACTTGGCCGACCTTGAGGATTTATACCTTGCTGAGCAAAGGCTGATCGCCCTTCGATCCGGGCAGTCTGGGACCGTGCCGCTGGAAGAAGTGATGCAGCGCTATGGGTTGGACGATTGAACTGGATCGGGAGGCGGTCCGCGACTTGGCAAAGTTCGACCAGACCGTGGCACGGCGGATTCTTGCCTTTCTGCATGGTCGTGTTGCGGTTTTGGATAACCCGCGCCGCATCGGAAAGGCCCTCAAAGGATCCAAAATGGGCGAGTTCTGGAGGTACCGGGTCGGTAATGTCCGCATCGTCGCGCACCTTGAGGACAACGTGCTACGTGTGTTGGTAGTGAGGATTGCCCGCCGGGACAAGGTTTTCCGGTGAACTGAGAAAGTCGTCCACCATTCATGGACTACACTGGGCGCACCCACCGGCAAGAGATCTGGGCCGAGAGTCCAAACCCATCACCTACCAATTCCTCACTGCTTGCCTTTTCAGTCACGTTCTCTACCAATCCAGGCCGCATCCGCTACGAGCCTCTTATCCTTTAGCTCCAGACCTTCCAGCGGAGTCAACTCTAGCCGGTTCTGGGGGCTCTCACCCACCAGCGGCTTCCACAAGAGCGGCAAGTTTCGCGCCATGAACTCCGTCGAAGAGTGGGGTGCAAGCGACCACTGCCGCCTGCTGATCGAAGTCGCGGGCGAATTAAGAATTCCGCGAGAGTCGGGAGAGCCTAACCTCGGGAGAAGAAGACCGTCCCTTTCCTGGTCCTACGCATGAGGGCCACGCTCCCGGATGATTCTCAAGGCAAGCTCGGGGTCGATCTGAACGATCATCTCGGGCTCGGCCCGGACGATCTCTCCGGTGCCGAGCCGAACCCCGGACCAATCCGTTGACAGCAGCACGACGACACCGACTCGCCACCGGGCCAGATTCTGTTGGTGGGGCAGGCTCTGGTCGGTTTTCACCAAGACGTCGTACGCCTCGCGCTCCGCGAGATCGGGCACCTCGCCGTTGCCCTTCTGGGACCAGCCCTTCTCCGCCAGCGTGTCCACGGAGTGCCCGTGCAGGTGTCTCAGCAACGGTGCGGGCGTGCCCTGATCGAAGAGCAGCTTCAACGGGCCACCGCCGTTCTCAGCGCCTTCGCCTCGTGTTCGAGCACCGCACGGACTTGCCACTCATCGACGCCCGGAAACCACTCGACGAACTCGTCGATCGTCGCGCCGCTGGCAAGGTTCTCGTAGAGCACGAACAGTGGAATCCGTGTGCCCGAAAAGACCCAGGTCCCGCTCACCCTTCCCGGAACCCGCTCGACGGCCGGGCAGGTGTTCCAGTCCGTCATGGGATGTCCTCCTTCGCTATGTCGTGTTCGGTCGCATAATGCATGTTTGACTTCTCAGAAACGGAACGCCTCCCGGTACGTAGACGGTTGCTCCACCACGGAGTGTGCTTCCTGAACCGAACTTCGTGGCGAGATGACGCAACGCCGCCACCTCCCAATGCTCCGGCTCCTCCCCCTACAACTCAATGCCGGAGTCCCTGTCGGCCGGGACAGGACGTGAGGTTGGCGATCATGACCTCACCTCGCCCAGGATCTCGCCGAACAGCGCTTTGGTCACCCTCCCTATTTGCAGGATGTAACCGCGAATCTCCTCCAGCGTCCGCATCGGCTCAGGCTTGTATGCGCGGTTGGGATCGATGCCTTCGATGCGCAACGGCCTTTCCACCGTCACCCTCCAGTAGTCGAAGCCGGCATTGTCGAAGATCTTGCTGTGCTCATTCTCCTTGAACGCGAGGAATGTCTCGCAGATCCAAGCGATGTTCTCCTCGCCGAGTTCGCAGTTCTTCTTCCCCAGGTGCTTCCCGTCAAGAAGCTGGCCACCGAGAACCAGTCTTCATCCGCTCGGCAGATGCATTTGTTGCCAGTTCCCACGACTTCTTCGTGTATGTGACGTAGCTCACGGGGGTCCTGCAAGCCTTGCAGATCGCTCCCCGTTTCCTGACGTCGCGTTTGATGGCCCAGCCGCACGTGGTGCACCGCGCAATATAACGAGGCGGGGCAAATTCCACTTTGTGGCAACGGTCGCCGGCGCATCCGATGGAACGCGCAACTGCCTTCCAGGCGGCATCATGATTATGCTTCGGGCTGACCAGGGCGTGAGCGATCTCGTGGAGAATCGTGTCCCTGACTTGCCGGTCGGTTGCGTGGAGGCAATAGAGGCGGGAGAGTCCATTGAGGCCGAAAACGCAGACTCCCGCCAGCTTGGAGACGTCCTCAAACTGAAAGCTCCATCCCGTGAGTCCGTGCCGGCTCATCAGACGCTCAGCCTCCGCCGCGACTTCGGACAATCGTCGGCCATCATCGCGATCGGGGTCCGGTCCGGCTCGGGTTAGCAGACCATACGGAACGTAGTAGCTTCCGTGCTCCGTGGCGACCAGGGCGCGCATGGGCCCGAGACGCGCAACGGTGCCCTCGATCCTGCCCTGACCGTGCGGGATCAAGACTTCGTTCTCCGGGCGGAATTGAGCTTTCAGTTGGTCTCGCCTCAGAGTCACTCGCTTTCTACTTTCGGCTTCGTTTTCAGCGAGGAGGTCCCATGGCACCCGGTAATCGCCGCCGCCAGTTCCTACGATTTCGGCTCTCTGAGGAGTCTTGCGGGCGATGTGCCCGCTGATCCAGACACGGAGTACCTGAACTTCAGGGGATCATGAATGCAGAACTCCGCGGGGCGAGACACTGTCGGAACTCACAAATCACTTGGCGGGCCCTGTCCGGAAACCGAATCCCCACAGTGGACGAAGGACCGGCGTCCCTCTGAGAGCCGGGACTATGAGCAGGATCAGCTTCGATCGTCTACGGCCCGTCGCTCCTATTGCTTCCCCCATTCCCGGTTGTTCCAGAGGGGGCGAGCTCATCATTCCTATGCGTCAGCGGGGTCGGATTTGCAGAACCGAACTCGCTGGCCCCGCCTTGTCGCCGAGGATAAGTAGACTATCCCCTACTCGGCTAAATCGTTATGGTCGAAGGAGGTGAGCCAGCCGGGCAAATAAGAATCCAGGTTGCTATACGATTCCTATAGACGCGTTCCCAGATGCAAGTGCCATCAGGTCTTTGCAAACTCCTCGTATTCCTTGATGATCTTGTCGCTCATGTACGACAAGTATTGCGTCTTGGCAAGGGTGTCAATTGAACTATAGGAGAGGAATGAGCACTGTTCGGACAACGGACCACGTTTGAGAAGCGAGAATACAGGTCGCCTTATCTCTCGCAGAACTTTTTTCCGCTTGTCATCTGGAGCCACGATATGCAAACGGATGTCCATGTTTGGCTGAAGAGCCAATAGGTCCGCCATTCGCAACAGTCCAGAATATATCGCGGTTGTATGCTCGATTTCGAAGGCTCTGGCCATGGACCGGTCCTTGAGCCACAGAACATCTATCTGTTCAATGGTTTTTAAAGTGGTCTCATTATAATTAAGAGGAAGTTTATCCAGAAACGCGTTCTGCATGCTGGTCGAAAGATGCTCCTGAACGCGCACTTTGTCGTTTCTTGGCACCCACACTTGAAATCCCATCTCAACACCGATCTGCGCGACTTTGGACTGCATCCTAATCGATGTTGGAGTACTAGTTTCCGACGGGAATTTTATCGTTGGAGAAACGGGAATAGAATCCTCTTTATCGTGATCTTTAACCTTTACTACCAGTTTTTCATCCAGAGTGCGTACCTTCGTCTTGAACGAAAGGTGACGCTTGTCCTTTTTGGTGAGCGGGTAATTTTTTGGATTTACGTTCTGCCCTTTCAACAACTGCATCAAGTGAGTTCCATCGCTCTCTTCGAACTTATTTAGGGAGCTTCTAAAAAAACCTGTCCAATGCGTACTCCTTAGATCATACTGCCTCGTGATCGTCAGGGCGTTCCAAAGTTTATGGTCGTGGATGGGAATCGCCACTTCGGGATTCAAGACGACGATTGGCTTGACCCTGAAGCGCACTATGAAGGGGTCCGGGTCAGCAAAGATAGGGGAATCATCGTGATACAGGTCCGACTCTACTTGCAGCAACCCACACCATCGCGACAGACGAGTCAAATAACAGATAAAGATGTCTCCATGCTTTACTCGCTTTAATGCTAGGCGCCTTTGCCGCTCACGAAAACCGGTGACAGTTGCCCCGTTGCTTTGGAAACCACGCCATGTCTCAGGTGTAAACAGGTCCAACAAATAGTTCATTCGCTATCCTCTGCCCCTCAGCTAACGCAACCGATTTTGTTGAGTCACTCTTGCTTGGTAAGAAGCAACTTATCATTAGACCGAGATTACGTGCGTCGACAGAGCCGATATCTTTGTCTCTTGGCGCGACAAGAGAATTTGCCTCTCTCTTTCTTTGTCGACGCACAGCAGGTCAAGACGATTCATGATTCCCGCTACGGGCCAAGATCCTCCTGAGCAACCAGGCTAGCACGCACCCTGACAATAAGAAAAAAGGTAGCGTCATTTTTAGCACCGGTTCTAGAAACACCAACTCACTTGCCCCATCAAATAGTAGCCAACCCCACCAGTGAATCCATCCACCGAGCACTAGACTCCATCCGATAAATCGAAAAATTGTTCCAGTTAACTTTCTCTTATCTACGGTATCAAATTGTGGTCCACCGTCTCTAGTGATTGCCCAGACAATTAATGTTGTTGCAAGCAATAGGACGAGCTGGACAAATTTTGCCGTCGAGGTGAATGTCTGTGCCAAGTACGGCTCATTGAAAATTGTCCATGCGATCCAATGAAATATACCGAGCAATACCGACATTCCTACAATGATCTCAATGAACAACCGAAACAAACGTATCTGAAGTCGTCGAACTGAAATTAGTGGCCCTCGGGCTGCCAATCTTAGCTTTCCTAGTCCGATCTTCCCGATCAGGGGAATGTTCAAACCGAAGTTTATCTCTTTCTGTTCCATTTCTCTGTTTAATGTCGGTTCAATCGATTGTCGAATCATGTGTACAATTATTTTCGAGTTCTCGGGTGATAGTTTCTGCAACTGCTTGACGCCTCGTTCAAAGATTTCCTGAAATGTGGATCCCCTGTAATGATGAGCGAGCACACTCCAGTATGCCATCAACTGGTCCCTATCAATGTCGGATTGCAAGCCAACGGTCATTTTTCTTTTTGTAACAATGATCCGACTCATCTCTTGTCCCGCGACTGAGGCCGTTAGCTGACTCACAATTTCGCTACTGTCGTCTCGTGGAATGTATTGTTGGGCTTCTGTTAAATCCATCGGGATACCAGCGCCGCCAGTGTTGGAAGTGTCTTGGCCACCATTGATCTTTGACACGGCTCGTCCCTCGGTTTGACCTTGTCGGGTGCAATTGTAATTCGCAACACAATCTGATCCTGAACATAGAAAAAATGAGGTCTCAGGATTTGTAGATTGACCTAACAACCCACGTCCACCCTTAGCAGACTGTGGAAAAAGTCCTGATTCCTCGGACTATCGTTCTTTCCGTAATCTGATCTGGAGATGGTTTATTGATGCGTCCGGGCAGCCAAAAATCTCAAATCGAGCCGGATCGACGCCCAGAAGTGCTCCCAGAGCTGATTCCAGCCGATCAAACGGCCCTTTTTCGCTCTAAAAGGCGCAAAATGATGCGCCAGGACTCGGCCCTGCAGACTCCGGGGCGTCCCGACCCCCGTCAGGTGGCACATCAGCAATCCCAGGTTGAAACCACACACGTGGATCAGCAATCGCTTCCGGACATTGGCGTGACCCCGGACGAAGATGCGGCGCAACCCGCCCGTGGTGAACTGATGCGCGAACGGCCGCTCCACCAACCCGCTCCGCTGCCGCTGCAGCCGTCGTCCCCGGCGGCCTCGGATCCGTCTCCGATTCGTGTACACCGGCGCTTGGTACTTCCGGTTCTTCCCCTTCCAGTTGCGCCGGCCCCGATCCGTCTCCGACAGATACCCCCGCAATCCCAGTTCCTTCAACTCTAACACCGTCTCGTTGCTGTGGTATCCCTTGTCCGCCACCACTTCCCGGACCTGTGCTCCCGACCCGACCGCCTCCACTTCCTCCCGCGCCATCCGGAGGGTGTCCCCCAACTCCTCCGGCGCCGTCACCGCCACCACCGTTCCCATCTCCAGGTCCACCGCCTCTTCCACCTTGTGCCCCAGACGGGTCCGTCCGTCCTTGAGCTTCGTGATCTTCGCGTCCGGGTCGTGCGGGTTCACCCATTCCCGGTTGCTCGTCTTCTTCTTGCGCTTCCGAACGAACCGAACCAGCTCCTCCCGGGTCGGTGTCGGGACTCCCGAGGCCTCCGCCAGTCCCTTCACGATGCTCTCATAGTCTTGCTCCGTGTCCCGGCGAACCAGACTGCGCATCGCCGCGTTCGCCTCCAACGTCGTCGCGTCGGCCCCGATCGTTTTCCCCCGCACCAGTCCCGCTTGTGCCAACTGTTTCAGCACCCAGATGAACACCTCCCCGTGCGTCTCCACGTCGATCCGTCGCCGGGTGCGCGACAAGGTCGAGTGATTCGGGGACGTCTCTTCCGGATCCAACTCCAGAAAAGCGCAGGCTCATCGAATCCGCCACTCGCCAAGCGATGGCCAGCTCCGAGTTCAGCCCTTCGAAGTACCCCACCAACAGCATCCGGAAGCACCGTCGCGGGCGCAGACTCGGTCGCCCGATCCCGTCGGCGTAAAACCGTGGGCACAGCGCTTCCACGACGACGTCGAAACCGGCTTTGTCCAGCACTTGGTTCAACCGCTCGTAGAAGGGATGCCCCGGACTCCGGGGCATTTTCTGGGTCGCCACCCACATCCCTCGTTGCCGTCTCGAAGACGGTTTCTCTCCCATGGCCATAGTGTCATTTTAGGTCAGAGGTCTGGCGTTGTTTCCCGGACTTTTGCCACGGGCTGATAGGGCCCCCCACACCGATGAAAAACTCGCAATAGCTTGAGCTAAATCCAAGCTCTCACGGCTGACGAAGCGCTCATTCACAACATCGATGACCGAACGCGCCGGCGTCTGAGCACAAGCACACCCCCTTTTTCGGTCGCGTCTCGACCACCGCGCGCCGACGACACCGTCCGCCGTCACGGTTATGGCGCTGCTACTGTCGGAAGTCCACGATCTGAATCGCGATCGGCGACGTTAATGTTCCCCAAGACACGACTTCGTTGTGAGCGAGTTGGTTGCGTACGCGACGGAGCCAGTTCAGGCGCTGCCGTTCAACTCCAAGCGGGCTGCTCAACCGCGCTTGGACTGCCATATCTCCGATTTCCAGATCTTTCACACTCCGGATTCGGGTCCCGTCTTTACGAGTATGGGGCAGCCGCCAGAGAGCTCGATGAGCATTGAGAAGGCGCTGCCGTTCACGTTCCACGAGTGGAAACAGCACGGTGACCTGCGCTGCCCAGATACACTCACGGGGATGGTTTCTTGCTTCCAGTATTCGTCCCAGTGGGTCCCGCGACAACCTCTCGGCGAAAGCCAAATCAGTGCCGGCGAGCTCGGCGACAAGCGCGCTCCTGAGCACGATGTGTGCCGGTCGGTGGCCAGAGCGCCTACCGAGCCGTTCCACGAGGGCCCGAGCGTCCAGCGAGGTTACGAAATCTCGCCATAGGCGTCGGCGTAAACGTTTGTCCTCCCCACATGCTTCCGCGCACGCCGCATCCATTGCAATGCACAGTCGCGGCATGTTTGGCAACTCGGCGAAGCGCCGAGCGTGGTCCGCCCACGCGGTTGCTGCTACATTCCCACCGGTTGCGTCGATCCACAGAACTGAGCCCGCGGCATTGCCGCCATCGAACCTCCGGGCCATGGAGTCGGATGGCACCAGTGTGTGCGCCTCGGTAGAACGTACAGCTTCCCACCGACCGAGCCTGCGATGCTTGACCAGATCCGCAATCTCCACGGCGAGTGTGGCGCTCTGAATTTCGTCGGGTAGACCAGCGAGAACGGACGTTCGGTCAGCCAGATCTTCAAGAACGGTTTCCAAAAAATCCACAGGTCCCGGCAGTCGAGCCCATGCACGCGGGAGACTCACTCTCAAAGAACCCGTCTGAGGCCCTTCGCGTAAGTGGAATCGAGCCGATAGCCATTCACATCCCTGCACACGACGCCGAGATGGCTGGCCCAATTGAAGAAATCGATAACGTCTTCTGGGGACATGGTTGTGTCCTCGTCCTCAGACAGGCCCGAAAGAAGATCGACGGTCATCGACTCGTCCGGGAAAGTGGACAGGAGGTGAAGCGCCGTATCCGTGTTTTCGGATATACGAATAATGTCGGAAACATGACGACTGTGCTCGTCATTCAGCATGACTCTTATGGCCTCGTCGATCGACTCCAACTTCCTGTCCCGGGCAGCCGTTCCGACAACCAGGGGCCAAGGAAGATCCACCCGTTGATCGAGTTTTTCTAGGTCAGCATACGCTCGGGACTCCTGATCCTTTAGATAGGTGCGTGTGAAATCCAGTGCGCACGGACCAAGCCAGACATCTCGAAGTTCGACCCGCTCGTCGCTCGGCACGGTCTCATTCAACCACTTCCACGCATCCTCCGGACCGCACAGAAATACAGGCCGAATGATTCGATCTTGCATTCGATTTTGCCGTTGATGTTTGCCGACGAATGCGAGCACGCGGGCCAACAACTCCAAGTCCCATGCGCCGCGCATGTCCACAAGAACGACATGGGTGCCGGGCTTCCGACTCCGTAAGACCCGCCGAAGCGCGCCACGTAGCGCACCAGTCGGCGCGAGCTCTTCGATGAACAATGACTCATCCCATTTGTCGGCCGCCTGCCTAAGAGAGTCGCCTACACGATGGAGTCCGGCTAGGTGCGTTCCGAAAACGAGGCCGACAGCGTAGCGGCCGGAGAGCAACCGACTCTGCTGGTGGGTCGTAAGAGAGGACGGCGTGCCATCGCTCAACCTGCTCCGAAACTGGGCAGGGTCGAAGATCGGAGGTGCTGGCTTGTTCTTAGCGTCAGTGAATCTGCGCTCGATCTCTTCATCATTGCCAAGCAACATGCGGAGATTGCGCGTTCGGATAGCGTACTCCTTGTCCGCCGCTTCCCGCAGGATTCCAAGGCCAACCATCTCTTCCAATAGGACCTCGAACGTCCAGAAGCTGGAATCGGAGGCGAATCCCTTAGGCCACTCTCTCAGCGCCGCGTCCCGTATAGCCGCGATTGGCATGGCCTGCGGACGCGCATCTTCATTATCGAAACTCTCTTTCGCGATGAGATAAGTCAGGAACTCATAACGGAGATCGAGTTGAATCGTCCATGAAAACAGGTTGCGTATGCGGTCTCGTGTTTCCCTGGCGTTGAAGACGCGATCAACCAAGTCTGGGTGGATTGGGTAGGGTGGTCCCGCGTCATTTAGCGCATAGGACTCCTCGCGTAGCGTCTTCAGCAGTTCTTTGCAGAACTGTTGCGCGAGTGCCGGATAGTAGTTTGTTTCCGCGGCGATTCGAATGACCGAGTCGTTCGAAACAAAACGATAGCCGAGCGCCTCAAGAGGGCCACTTATGAGATTCTGGATTTCGTCACCATCGTCTCCCGGCAGCATCGGGCCGATACGGACGGCTTCACCCATGTGAGCAAAAGGCGTGTTGGGGTCGCGGGCCGCGCGCTGGACGTTATGCAAACCAGCGAATACGACCTTGAATCTCCGTTCGGTCTGTTCCATGAGTCGCTTGATCTGTTCCAGGACTCTATAACCCTGTTCCGGACTGCCCTCAGCGCGCAAAAAGGCGTCGGCCTCGTCTACCAACAGAAGGACACGACGGCCTTGGTCCATTTCGAGCCATCTTCTGACGCTCTTACCGATCGTCTCATGACGGCGCGTTCCACGTCCAACGACCCCGTAGTCCGTGAGCTTCTCGGCGAATAACGGCCACAAATCCTCTGTTGGCAGATTCTCTCCAATACCCGTTCCCTTCAGGTTGATGAGCAATACCAGCTCTTCCGATGCGTCCGGTTTTCTTGTCCTGTATTCACGCGCGACATCAGCTAGGAGAGTCGTCTTGCCGAGACGCCTACCACCGTATACGAAATGGGCCATGTCGTGGGACATGGCGAGAATCTTCTGCCGCGCGGCCGACCGGCCAAAGAACATTTCGGGAGAGAGTTCCGCTGCATCCGGCTCGAATGGCTGCGAGAAGGAGAAGGCTGACACACAATCATAAAATGCAGCGAGCCGGTCGCCAGACCAAGCGGCCAAA
Source organism: Acidobacteriota bacterium (assembly GCA_965231825.1). GTDB lineage: Bacteria > Acidobacteriota > UBA6911 > RPQK01 > JAJDTT01 > JAJDTT01. The sequence continues at coordinate 4,620,328 of OZ246889.1, forward strand.
AAAACGACGAGCGATTCATCGAGCACAATGGTCGGGTCGTATTCGTTGGTCTGGAAATCACGCGCGAGTGAACGACGCGAATCGGCGTCGAGAATTCCCAAGAATAGCGCGATATTCGGGGAACTCCCGGCTCCGTTCCGCTTGCCCACTTCACGAATAATCGCTTCTCCAGTTGTGCGTCCGCGGACGGCGAACAGCCGATATGTGCCGCTGGCGCGCGAGCCGAAATCGGGTAGCTGGGCGATGCTGCGATCTGCGACCGGCACGGCCTGAAGTGTAAACACTCCCTCTCCACCAAGTGTCTCGTCGGTGGGTCCGTGCACCCTGGCTTGTGCGAAGCCAAGCGCACTCATGAGCGCGCGCAAGCTACTGATCGAGGTCGGGCCGTCGCGCAATGCAGTCCAGGCGTCGAGGAGATCGATCCCATCTTGGGCTGCGTCCTCCGAGAGCCCGCTGGCATCGATGAATTCCTCCGAGTCCCGACTGAAGATCACACGCCGAGCACCAACGATTCCATCTCCCTCCTTATCATCAAGAGCGGTATATTTCTCGGTGAACTGCGGAAAGAACCGATCGAACGGGCGATCACTCGTAGTCTCCGGGGTCGGCAATTCCTCGCCGTGCTCGATCCGTACGACAAAGTCCTCCGCGACTTGGAAACGACCAGAATTGATGGCCGACTCGATCCGTTCCTTCTCGTCCCGCGAAACGCCGTGAACCTGGTCGAGTGATCCGCGTATCGCATCACGTCGGCGCGCCTGAGCATCGTCGATCTCTTTGTCGATTTCTTCGAGCGTCGCGAAGAGTGGCCGAAAGGCGTTGGTTTCCGAGAAATAGTCGAGCGGAATCCGATCGCGCTGCTGCTCGTAACTCTCGAGCGCAAGTGTGCCCGCTGCGTAAGCCGAGTCTAGGCGATTGCTCGTTTCTGCGATCTTGTCCTTTAGTTCCGATTGAATGTGTGCGCGTTGGCCCTCAATCACAGCGCGTGTCCGATCAGCGTCTTTCTCGTCGAGCCGTCCGGTTCGTTCTGCGACGTTGACAGCCGCTTCCGCACCGAAGAAGTCTCCGAGGTTCGCGCGCTCCATGGCGGCTTGTGCGAAGTCTGGAGTTTCCTGTTGCGCAAGATTCCACAAAACATCGAAATCGACGGGAAGGTCGGACGGCTGGCCAGTGTCATCGAACACTATGTCCGGCTGCGCAAGCAGTTCCCCGTTCAGCAAGTCGGTCAAGCCAACGGGTTGGTGATCCTTCTCACCGTCCGCGACGATGAACAAGGCTGCGTAGTGTCGGAGTAATTTCTGCGCACCCTCAGCCTTGTGCAATGGCACCGCATTCATTTCCTCGAGCGCCAGATCGACCTTGTTGCGCACCGACGTACGCAACACCGCCGCCTGCTCCGTTTGGAATGGCAGCCTCTTGTCTGGACACTCTACAATCAGGCGAAGCCAGCGATCAGAGAGCGCCAAGGCTTGATTCACCTTGTTGCGAAGATTCACCCGGGGAGACCCCTCGATCTTGTTGGTGCGTTTCCAGCTCCGGTTCTCTCGATCAATCCGGTCGATTTCCTTGTCCCCGTGAGCCCGCCAATATTCGGATATTTGTGCAACGCTTTCCACATCGATATCTTCGATTGGATTATCGACCACCAACGAAATAATACGGCCGAGCGAAGACTGACCGTTACTTCGTTCCCAATCTTCAAGCATTCGTCTCCACACTCTGGTGGCGGCCTGAAATTTTATCTTGGATTGACGTTCGTTCGTGATCCACGACGTCGTTTCGTTGCGGAGGGCCAGTGCTCTTTCGTGCCACCTTTCCAGAGAATCCTCCTCTTGCAGGAGAGCGATGGGTAGATAAACGCCCGTCATCGACACATCGGCTGCACTCTTTGCCAGCGCTCGCAGTGACGGCGTGTCGTCGAGCCGGGATTCGAGGAAAGTAAGTAACTGGGCGACTGGTCCCCCGGGAGCCGCTAGGGCGGGCGCCAGAGCGGCGCAGGTCGTGAAGAGTGCGTGTCTGCGCCAGCCCGGTCCATTGTCTGCGACTGTCTCCGCTTCGTGAAGCAACGTAGCGGCGAGTTCGGACAGTTCTGCGGCGACAGGCGCACGCTCGTCGGTCACATAATTGCAGGCAGCTAGTTTGATGGAATTAGCGCTTGGGAACGCGCCCGGCGCCGAGAGAGAGAGATGGTAGGCGAGTCCGAGACGACCGTGCTCGATCAACGTCGCGATGGCGTCCTCGATCCGTTCGACTGAGCCATCTTCAGTGGTGTCTGATCGCGCCAGATCATCCGCCGCTTCCGCACGTGGCTCGTCGTCGTCCGGTCGTGTTGGACTATCCGGTGCCGCGCCGCGTTGGCGCACTGTGCCCTCGTCGCTGGTTGGTGGGGCTTCCTCCCTAGCTGATTTCGGGGCGCCTTGGCCTAGGACCACCGTTCTGGGCGCGGGTTGGTCGGCCGACCGCTTGAGCTCATCCAGACCGTCCGCACGTTCCATCGTCTCGGGCTCAGAAGGTTGGGGCGGTTCACCGAAGTCCGCGTCGAGCCGACCGGACTCCGGCTTGGTAACGGCCCAGTCTAAGGCTGCGCAGACTTGGCTGCGCTCGACGGCGAGCGCTTCGAGAGCACCGTTTAGAGAACGCACTGACTCGAAATCGGCGTCGCTCGATGCCTGCTTGAGCTTTTCATGTGTTTCCCGGTAGCGGGCGTCTACCGAGAGCCATCGTTCGACGAGGTCGAGAGCTGCGCTGACAACCTCCCGATCCACGCCGCCTTCGTCGATCCGTATCCTCAAGGCTGCCAGAGCATCCGTCGCTGTCGCCGCCCCGGCGATCGCCTCGGCGTGCCGCGTCTCCCAGTCCTCGACCTGCGCCCTTTGGAACGAGATATCGCGATTTCGAAAATGCTGGGCCTTGGCTACATCGACCAAGCTCAGCGCGGCGTCAGAGAGCGCTCGGAGTTCTTCTTCATTCAAGTGGTCGACATCGATGTCTTCGGCGATTCGCCGAATGTGCTCGACGGTCGCAACGACTCCTTCCTCCGGGAGAGGCACTTCCTCATTGCCCTGTGCCTGAAGGCCAACCCCTCCGTGGCCTCTGACCCGAACCTGCTCTTCCACACTCCCAGACATCCGGTGCCTCCTTCTCTTTCTGGACCTTAGAAAAGTTAGCTAAACTACTCTCCATGGACACTATACTATAGGGACTACTACTCTGACTCTTCACAAGCCCAGAAACCTTTAGCGGTAAAATCTCTAAGGGTTTCCCCCGCACAGACCGGGATCTCTTGGGCTACGACCATTACTAAATTTATAGGACATTCGCTGGGGAATTTTGGTACGACATCGGGGTCTTGCCGTTTCTCTCGGAAGCATGCATCAGCCCTGACTCGCTCAGAAACACGGATCAGCAGAAGATCACCCGAAATGTTGAAGATAACAGCTTCCGAAGACGCTGCCTTGGAGTTGACCCGCTTTCGTGGACACATCCAAAGTAAGGGGAAGGAGGGATCCACGATGGCAAGAAAGGGTCGACGGTACCCGCCGGAGTTCCGGCGGGAGATCGTGGGGCTGGTGCGCTCAGGCCGATCACCGGAGGCGCTGGCCGAGGAGTTCGAGCCCTCGGCATCGGCGATCCGGAAGTGGGTCAAGCAAGCCGATCTGGATGAGGGGCGCCGCAACGACGGGTTGACGACATTTGAGCGCCAGGAGCTGCGCCAGGCGAAGCGGGAGATCAAGCGGCTGCGGATGGAGCGGGACATCCTAAAAAAAGCCGCGGCTTGGTTCGCCCGGGAGAGCGGCTCGATCCCCGGAAAGGATTCGAGTTCGTGAAGGCGCACCGAGCCCGGTTTCCGATTCGGGTGATGTGCCGTGTTCTGGGTCTCTCCCCCAGCGGGTACTACGCCTGGTTGAAGCGCCGACCCTCGAAGCGCGCCCGCCGCGACGAGGCGCTTCGGAAAATGATCGTGCGGATCTGGAATGAGAACCGGAGAGTTTATGGTCGGCCTCGCCTGCATGCCGAGTTGAGAGCTCGAGGCGAACGGACGAGCCCGAAGCGTGTGGGTCGATTGATGCAGGAAGCCGGGATCCAGGGGGTGAGCCGGAGGCAGCGGAAGGCCGGGCTCACCCGGAGGGACCGGAAAGCGCGTCCGGCACCGGACTTGGTGAACCGGAACTTCGCGGCCGAGGGACCGGATCAGCTCTGGGTCGCGGACCTCACCTATGTCCGCACGAAGGCGGGCTGGTTGTATGTGGCCGTGGTTCTGGATGCTTGGAGCCGCTTGGTCGTGGGCTGGGCCATGGAGACGCATCTGCGCTCCGAACTCGTCGAGAAAGCGCTCGCCATGGCGGTGATCCGGCGCCAGCCGAAGCAGGTGATCCACCACTCGGACCAAGGGACGCAGTACACCTGCACTGCCTTCGGGAAGCGATGCCGGGAGGCTGGGGTGCGACCCTCGATGGGATCGGTGGGGGACGCTTACGATAACGCGATGTGCGAGAGCTTCTTCGCGACTTTGGAGTGCGAGTTGCTGGACCGTCACCGATTCCGGAACCCGGGTGAGGCGAGGCGGGCCGTCTTCGACTTCATTGAGGGATTCTACAATCGGCAACGCCGGCATTCGGCGCTGGGTTACGAGTCGCCGGCCCATTACGAGCAGCAGGCGGCGTAGGACCCACGCCGGCTTCGAGCGGCCCGACCACGAAGCCAGCACCGCCATCGTTGCACCAAGCGTCGCGCGCGACACGCTTGAAGGGGGCAGGGGGGCTCTGCCCCCCTGAAACCCCCCGGATGCAAAGAGACATATAAAACTCTTAAATCCCTGGAAACAGAGACCGAGGCCCCCTCGTTAAGCGGTATCCCATTGTGGAAAATCAGAGATTTCCCACAACGTGAGCCCTTTTGCTGACGCGTCCACCAGTCGCCCCCACACGGAAAGAAAGAGCGCTCTGTCAGTGGCCATTGACCTTCATCGGGAGGAAGTCTTGCTCCCCACGGACAGAAGGAGTATTACAAACAGGACCAACGTAGTCCGCACTAACAAACCGTCCACGAAAACGGGACACCCTCAGCCTAAGTCCTACGCAGCGCACGATCAGACTAGTTTCGCGACCTCTGCTGGCCTTCATTTCAGGCATTCTTCCTCCTGAAATGCAGGGTGTGACGACGGGAGACGTGTTTCCACTCGACTCCGTTGACGGCGTAACCGCCGGGCCGAAATCGGCCATCGAGTAGCACTCATAGGCAGAATATCGCTCCGTCGGTGTGGGAGTCGACTGTTGGCGGCCATGTAAAAGTGCAGGAAAGTGGCCGTCGAAAATGTCAGGCCTCGGGGGCGTGGGCGCGTGGTGACCCGGGGCTGACGCGTCCGTTCACGGCCACGAAAGGCCAAGGGCATCCGTTTCGATCAGGTGGAAAGATGCGGGGGAAGAGCGTAGCCGTAAAATACTAAGTTATTTTTGATGAGTGGTTTACGGAATTTTCAAGAACAGTCCGCCTGATGCAGGGACGGTCGAATGCCGTAACGACTATTTGCCACGGGCAGGTAAGCTACCGACCTTTCCTTACCGGAGACAGCACCTTTTCTCATATTTCTACTCGATGCGCCTCCAAATCCTTCGGATTCCAGGTGCTTCCCGTCAGGAACCCGATCACCGAAATCACGCCTCCTTCCGCTCGTCAGATGCATTTGTTGCCAGTTCCCACCGCTTCTTCGTGTATGTGATGTAGGTCACGGGGGCCCGGCAGGCCTTGCAGATCCCTGTTTCCTGACATTTCGTTTGATTGCCCAGCCGCACGTGGTGCACCGCGCAATATAGCGAGGCGGGGCAAATTCCACTTTGTGGCAACGGTCGCCGGCGCATCCGATCGAACGCGCGACTGCCTTCCAGGCGGCATCATGATTATGCTTCGGGCCGACCAGGGCGTGAGCGATCTCGTGGAGAATCGTGTCCCTGACTTGCGGGTCGGTTGCGTGGAGGCAATAGAGACGGGAGAGTCCAATGACGTTGAGGCCGAAAACGCAGACTCCCGCCCGCTTGGAGGCATCCTCGAACTGAAAGCTCAATCCCGTGAGTCCGTGCCGGCTCATCAGCCGCTCAGCCTCCGCCGCAACTTCGGCCAATCGCCGGCCATCGCCGCGATCAGGATTCGGTCCGGCTGGAGTCAGCAGATCATACGGAACGTAGTAGCTTCCGCGCTCCGTGGCGACCAGGGCGCGCTTGGGCCCGAGACGCGCGAGAATGCCCTCGATCCTGCCCTGACCGTGCGGGATCAAGACCTCGTCATCCGGGCGGAATTGAGCCTTGATCTGGTCGCGCCTCAGAGTCACTCATTTTCTACTTTCGGCCTTGTTTCGAGCGAGGAGGTCCCATGGCACTCGGTACTCGCCGCCGTCAGTTCCCACGATATCGGCTTTCTGAGGAGTCTTGCGGGCGATGTGCCCGTTGACCCAGACACCCCGGGACCTGAACTTCACGGGATCATGAATGCAGAACTGCGCGGCGCGAGACACTGTCGGAACTCAAGAAATCACTTGGCGTGCCCTGTCCGGAAACCGAATCAGCACAATGGACGAAGAATCGGCGTCCCTCTGAGAGCCGGGACCATGAGCAGGATTAGCTTCGAACGTCTACGGCCCACCGCTCCTGTTGTTTCCCCCATTCCCGATCGTTCCGGAGGGGGAGCTTATCATTCCTATGCGTCAGCGGGGTCGGACTTGCAGAACCGAACTCGCTTGCGCCGCCTTGTCGCCGAGTCAGAACCACTGGTGACGGGACTCCGCCAGAGCAACCATCAACAACCCGCCTCTGACGTCTTCCTGTCCAATTGGGATCCCTCCACCGATTCTCGCACCAATCGGCCAAGTGCGGGCCGATTATCTCTGTAAGATCGCAACCTGCCCCGACAACATGTGCACCGGCGCGCCACATGTCGTATCTTGGCTGCGACCCGGTTCCGCGAAATCGTCTTGGGCGAAGGGAGAATAAAGACAGCAAGGAAGGTGGCAAGCAGACAAACCGATGGCGGTGCGACGACAGGCTACGAGGCCGAGTTGTGGGCCATGGCCGATGCGCTCCGCGGATCGATACAGCCGAGTACAAGCACAAGGAAAGAAACAACGTCATGAAGTACACCGTCGTGATTGAAAGGACCCCGAACAACTATGCAGCTTACGTGCCCGACCTGCCCGGCTGCGTGACTATGGCGGGCACCCGCGGCGAGCTGTTGGAGGAGATCCGGGAAGCCATCGAGTTTCACATCGAGGGTATACGCGAAGACGGCGAACCCATCCCGGAGCCGCAGGCTACCTCCAACGTTGTGGAAGTTTCGGCGGCAGCGGGGTGAGCCATGACTGTAGCGGAACTGATGAGCATATTGCAGAATCACGCTGCCGATTTGCGCGTGGTGGTCAACGGCTATGAAGACGGCTACGACGACCTGTCGCCGGAGCAGCTCCGTGTCGTGAAGATAAGCCTGAACACCGGCAAGCATCCCTGGGAGGGAGCGCACGGGGACCCCGCTGGCCTGAGCAGAAGCGCGCCTGACGACGCGAAGTTGGTTGAAGCCCTTGTCTTGCGGCGCGTGTCCAACTGAGCGAATGGCCTCAATAGCAAAGCCGGACCCCATGGTTGTGCAGGAGGGAGCCGAGCAAACCACGGGGATGCGACGGCCCGAAAATGTCGGGCTGGAAGCTCTTATCAACTTGTTCCATGAATAATCCGAGTTTACGGCGGCCCCGTCGGTTTGTACGTTAGCCGGAACGACAGATTGCTCATCCACTGCTTGAAATCCGGATCGTCCATGAACTTCTTGAACAGTTGGGTGTCGTCCTTCATCACCGCCATCATGACTCGTAGGAGAGCCTTGTCGTGCTCGATACGGGCGTTCTCCCGGTCCGAGTTCTTCTGAGCGTTCCTGAAAGCGGTGTCCTGCGCGACTCGCGACGGAATCGTTTCGGTGATGAGCTGGAGCACCCGGTCTCCGTCCTCCCAGGGAATGTTGCCAAAAAGATCGTTGAACGCCTTGATGATGTTGGACAAGAGGTCCAGCTCGGGATCGGCACGGCCACCGAAACCGGAGTCCGAACTGGGGCCGATCTCGGCATCCTCATCCGGCAGCAGGATCTTCTGCATCGCCTTCTTCTCGACCCGGTAGCTGTCCATGTCGATGGCGTCGAGGATGCCCTTGGACATATCCCCCTCACGCGGGGACGGTAACTTCGAGACCAGGAAGTTCAGGAAGATCGAGCGTTCTTCCCACTTGGCGTTGTTGTACGGCAGGACCGAAGAGAGGAAGGCGTAGGTTCTCAGGAATCCCTTGGCCTGGCGCTTGAACTGAACCTGCCCGTCTTCGTCGAGGTCCTGCAGGTACACCTCTACGCAAGCCTCCAGGATGGGATCCAGCTCCTCGCGATCCTCGCCGGCCAAGTAGCGCGACACGAAGTCTTTGACCTGCTCGGATGAATAGACCTGGGCGCCGTCCAGGTCGGCCTGGAGGTCGTGCAGCTTGTTGGGATCGGTTTCTTCGGACAGGATCGTCCCTCGATAGTAGTCGGCGAAGGCGTCTCGGATGGTGTCCGACTCGTTCAGGAAATCCAGCACGAACACATCGTGCTTCTTGGGGTGCGCCCGGTTGAGCCGGGAGAGGGTCTGGACCGCCCTGACGCCGGAGAGCGTCTTGTCCACGTACATCGTGTGCAGCAGAGGTTCGTCGTAGCCGGTCTGGAACTTGTCCGCACAGACCAGAAAGCGGTACGGATCCTCCCGGAACCTCTCGGCAATCCTGTTCGACGGAAAGCCGTTCAGCTTGGACTCGCTCAGCTTCGCTCCGCCGTACTCATGCTTCCCCGAGAAGGCTACGATGGCCTGGTAGCGGCTCTTTCGTTCCTTCAGGTAGTCGCGGATGGCATGGTAGTATTGGATCGCTCGTTCGATCCCGTTGGTGACGACCATCGCCCGGGCTCTGCCGCCGATCTTGCCATGGGACAGGACCTGGCTGTGGAAGTGGTCCACCACGATCTCCGACTTGAGGCGGATCGCGTGGTCGTGCCCCTCGACGTAGCGCCGCAGCTTCCTGCGGGCCTTCTTGACGTCGAACTCGGGATCGTCCTCCACCGTCTTGGCGAGCTTGTAGTAGCTCTTGACCGGCGTGTAGTGGCGCAGCACATCCAGGATGAAACCCTCCTGGATCGCCTGCTTCATGCTGTAGGTGTGAAAGGCGTGATGCCGGACCGTACCGTCGCTCTGCGGGTCCGCATCGCCGAAGATCTCCAGCGTCTTGTTCTTGGGCGTGGCGGTGAAGGCGAAGTAGCTGGCGTTGGGGAGGATCTTGCGCGATTCCATCGCGCGGTTGATCCGATCCTCGTAGGTCTCCTCGTCCTCGGCTTCTCCCGCCTTGCCCAGCGCCTTGGCCATGGCTGCGGCGGTTCTGGATCGTCGAGATGATGATCTTCTTGCCGGACTCGATGAACCGCCGCAGGTCGCCGGAACGCTCGGCGTGTCCCACCGTCGAGCGCACCTGGACGTATTTCCTGATCGTGTCCCGGATCTGCCGGTCCAGGATGCGGCGATCGGTGACGACAATGATGGAGTCGAAAACCGGAGCGTCGTCCTTTTCAAGCCGGATCAGTTGGTGGGCCAGCCATGCGATCGAAAGGCTCTTCCCGCTGCCCGCCGCAACGCGCCATCGTACGCCATCGCGCCATCGTAGAGAGGGTGACTGCCCCCTTCTTTCTCCCCGGTGCGGCAATCGAGCACATCCGCCAGCACAGTGCCACCGGATCCCGTAGCCAACTCCGTTCTCCCTCATCAGTCGAAAGGCATAGTATCTGTGCGTTTCTCGTCGCTGGCCATGCCCATCTCCAACAAGCTAGCCTTGCGGGTCTCTGGACGACCAGTGACGCCCTCCCCGGTCCAAGGAGGCGGGCAAGGAGCGAAAAAAGCCATTCAAGTCGATGGCAGCAGTGAGTTTCAGGCCGACTCCGAGCAGGCCTGTCAGCGATTGAGGTTATCCTTACGTGTGGGTCGTAAATTCTCCGAATCGGTGATTACTTTCTAGAGCCGTGGGCACCTACGAAGGGGACGGGTTCCGCACACTGATTTCGAGGCGGCATGAATAAGACTCTGAGGTGTCCGAGCGAGGACACGATAAGTGGTGCCTGTAATCATGAGACTGGATGCCCAATGGGGAAGGAATCGAACCGCTGACGGCGAAGAAAACAGGTAAGAGACAAAGGGCCAGAGTGCTTAGGGGCGAAGTCGGTAACCGTCAAGGAGAGCTCCTCACCGATTTCAACAGCGGAAAGCAGGTTCGTGCGACACTCAGGAAGTGGACGCTATTCAGATCTTCGCTCGTCGTCTCGTTGAATATTTAGGAAAGATGATGGCAGAAAGTATTGTAGAAGTCATAATGAGAGGGAACAAGAACAGCGCGGTTTCCCGAGTAAACACTTATAGCGACCGGTTCACTGATCTTGAAACCGATAAGCTCCGGGGGGGGTACTACACTTCTCCTGAGGTGGCAGCTTGGCTATCGTCATGGGCGATTCGTTCGACAACAGACCGGATACTTGAACCAAGCTGCGGTGACGGTGCCTTCCTAGATGCCGCTGCTACGCGGCTGGAAGCCCTTGGTCTTCATGGTCCTGCCGGCGCCAATCAAGTTCAAGGCGTCGAAATCCTCGGTATCGAGGCAGCCAAAGCTAGGCAGCGTCTCAGAGCCCGGTACGGACCGCACGCCGATGGTGTGGTGAAAACTGGAGACTTTTTCACTTGGTGGGATCGCGCTGATCGACCGCTGTTCGATTCCGTGATCGGCAACCCGCCGTTCATTCGATATCAGAGCATTCCGGAACCCCATCGCGGCCGAGCGATGAAAATCATGAAGCGCCTCGGTCTCGTACCCAACCGCCTCACCAACATCTGGGCCCCGTTTGCCGCCGCCGCCGCCGCGAGCCTGAGGCCCGGCGGTCGGCTTGCCCTTGTATTGCCCGCCGAGCTACTCCAGGTTAGCTATGCTGCACAGCTCCGTTCTTTCCTGACTAACCGCTTTGGTCGCATCGATCTGATTTCCTGCAACGAGCTGTTCTTCGCGAACGCGGAACAGGAAGTACTCTTGCTGCTTGCCGACGACGCCTGCGAGCGCCCCTCGCCCGATAACCCGTGCGAAGTTACCTTGACGGCAGCTGCGACCGTTGGCGATATTGTTGACCAGCCTTTCACCAAAGTGCTTCGCGATGCCTCTCCTAAGACGATCAAGCACGACAGTGAAAAATGGCTCAAATATTTCTTATCGAACGCAGAGATCGGCCTTATGCGCGCGCTGCGCTCATCCGATAAAACGACCACGCTTAAGACCTTCGCCGACGTGAATGTTGGCATCGTGACGGGCAAGAACCAATTTTTCGTTCTTCGCCAGAGTGAGATCGATCACCTCGATATTGCCGATCATACCATTCCGTTGGTGTCCCGCTCCATGCACCTTAAAGGCGCGAAGATCGGCACGGCCGATTGGCAACAACTGGCGAAAGCGGATGATCGTGTTCACCTCCTACATCTGGCGCCGACCAACGGCTCGAAACCGTCGGCGGCACTCAATCGCTACCTCAGGCAAGGTGAAGCGCTGAAGGTTCATCAGGGCTACAAATGTTCGATCCGTGCGCCTTGGTACGCCGTGCCGGCGGTCTGGCGCCCCGATGCGTTCGTGTTCCGCCAGATTTACGACTTCCCTCGCGTTGTTCTCAATAACACCGACGCCACGTCAACCGACACCATCCATCGAATGAAGTGTCATACTAACCCTCAGAAAATCGTTTCCAATACCTACACTTGTTTGACCGCCGCATCGGCCGAGATCGAGGGGCGGAGCTATGGTGGAGGCGTTCTAGCATTGGAGCCGACTGAGGCCACTAACCTCCTCATGCCGTCCAAACTCACTAATGCACTTTCGGTTGAGGAATGTGACCGTCTCATTCGGCAAAATCGGCTGGCAGACGTGCTCATCGAGAACGACCGTTTGGTTCTTCGCGACCATTTGGGGCTTTCAGCCCAGGAATGCGCGCAGCTCAAGTCAATATGGGAAAAAATGCGCGATCGGCGTCTGTCCCGCCGCCGCCGGCCTGCATGACCGATCCAGCGGCAAAGGCGGCTGCGCGTGCTCGGGTCGCCGAGTTGGTTGGCCTGTTCAAGCGCAATGAGGCCGACTATCTCCGTGCGGCCTACAACGAGACTCAGGCGCGCACGGAGTTCATCACGCCACTGCTCCACGCCTTCGGCTGGGACGTCTACAACTCCAAGGGACATCAACTCGCGCTCCGCGAGGTGATCGAGGAGGCCACCGTGGAGGTCGGCGAAGAGAAGTCCCACAAAAAGCCCGACTACGAGCTAAGACTTGCTCGCCAGCGAAAGCTGTTCGTTGAGGCAAAGAAACCCAAAGTTCCCATCGATATCGACTTGGCCGCGGCATTTCAGATTCGGCGCTACGGCTTCTCGGCCAGCCTTCCGATATCGGTGCTAACCAACTTCCGCCAGCTCGCGATCTACGATTGCCAGACCGCGCCGAATGCCACCGAGCCCGCCAATGTGGCCCGACTACTTATCATCGCCTGCGAGGAGTTCGAGGCTCGATTCGACGAACTGTGGCCGATGCTCTCCCGAGAATCCGTCTATTCCGGAGAGTTCGATCGTCAGTTTGACGTCGCCGGAACCCGCCGAGGTGCCGAACAGTTTGACGATCTGTTCCTGAAACAGGTGCGCGACTGGCGTGAGCGTCTCGCGATCGACATTCATCGGAACAAGCCAGGCCTCACGTCTGGAGAGCTAACCTATGCGGTGCAACTCTTCCTGTCCCGGATCATTTTCCTTCGCATTTGCGAAGACCGTGAAATCGAGAAATACGAGACGCTGCGGAACCTGGGCGGTGGCGGCATCTTCGATGCGTTGATGACTGAACTGAGGCGTGCCGACGCCTTCTACGATAGTGGCCTGTTCCGGCTCATGGACGACGCCAGACTCGGCATTCGGATCAGCGACGCTACCCTTACGGCAATCATCAACGAGCTATACTATCCGACCAGCCCCTACACTTTCGCTGTTGTTGAGCCGGAGGTTCTCGGCGAAATCTACGAATTGTTCCTTGGTGACGTTATAGCCATTGAGGCTGGCCACGTTAAAATCATCAGAAAACCCGAGGTTCGCGAAAGCGGTGGCGTCATCCCGACACCCCGCTATATCGCCGACACCATCACTGAACGTACACTTCTCCCTCTACTCGCTGGCAAGAGTCCTGCCGAATTACAAGAATTCAGGGTCGCCGACATCTGTTGCGGCTCAGGCACCTTCCTGCTCGCAGCTTATGAGGTGCTGTGCGACCACTATCTGAACTGGTATCTCGACCACGACCGTGAAACCCATATCGGTCACCGGATTTACAAGGTAGTCGCCAACCAATGGCGGCTCACCTTCAACGAGAAGCGCTACATTCTGATTGCCCACCTTCGGGGTGTCGATATTGACCCGAATGCCGTCGAGATCACGCAGTTCAGTGTGCTCTTGAAGCTGATCGAGAACGAAACAGCCGAGGCCCTAAAGAACCACGTCGATCGCACTCATACGGCGGCCCTTCCATCACTAGATGATGCCATCCGCTGCGGCAACAGCTTGGTCAGTCTCCCGGAATGGCGCTCCGCCTGTGGCGCCGATCGGATTGACGACCAGATTAATCCGTTCAATTGGCAGACCGAGTTTCCCCGTGAGATCGCAACCGGCGGTTTCGATGCGATTATCGGTAATCCACCCTACATCCGCATCCAGAATATGGCAAAATATTCGCCCGCAGAGGCTACCTTCTATCGGCAGGCTGCCTCGCCCTATTCGACGGCCGCGCGGGACAATTTCGACAAGTACGCTATCTTCATAGAGCGCTCGATTTGCCTAGTGAAGCCGTTGGGCCGCGTCGGCATGATTGTTCCGCACAAGTTCATGACCATCCAGGCGGGCCGCTCCCTCCGCCGTTTGATTGCCGCCGACCGCCTACTTCGCGAGGTGGTGCATTTCGGCGTAAAGCAGGTGTTCGGTGCCGATGCCGCCAACTACACGTGTATTCTCATCCTGGAACGCTCGACGGCAGACGAAGTACGCCTGGAGCGACCGGGGTCGTTAGAGGCGTGGCGCTATGGCGAGGCAGGTTCCATCAACCTGATACCTGCTGCTGAACTCGGCGAAGACCCGTGGCAGTTCGCCAACGCCGAGACGCGCGCCCTGTTCGATCGGATCAGCGCGGCACACCCTCAACAGCTGGGCACGGTCGCGGAAATCTTCGTCGGCCTCCAGACCAGCGCCAATGATGTCTACATATTCCAAGCTGTTGCCGTAGACGGGACAACCTGCACGCTTCGCTGGAACGATCGCGATTGGTCGATCGAACGCGAGATTCTCCACCCAAGCCTACTCAAAGTGTCTCTCGTCCAATTCGCTCGACCGCAGCCAAACACCTGGATTATTTTTCCCTACGAATTGATACCAAACGCCACAGGCAGGGTGACGGCTCATCTGATCCAACCCGCCGATATGGCCGCGCGGTTTCCCGGCTGTTGGACCTACCTCAATGCTCGGAGGCAAGAACTGAATGAACGTAACATTCAAGGCGGCCGCGTTGCCGAACGCCAATGGTATCAGTACGGTCGCTCGCAGAGCCTCACCAAATTCGACCGTGACAAGATCATCCTACCGATCCTCTCCGTCGAACCGCGCTATGCTTATGACGACCGGGGCATCCTTGTTACTGGTGGCGGCAATGGACCTTACTACATGATCCGGCGGCGTCCCAACGCGGACTTTTCGAACCACTACCTACTGGCGGTTTTAAACCATCCGCTCAGCGAAGCCTTTGTGAGGACCAATACGAGTCCGTTCCGTGGTGGCTACTACTCTCACGGCAAGCAATTCATCCAAACGTTGCCCATCCCCTTCCCCGACAATGCAGCGCGGCGTGAGATCGAGGCGCTGGTCATGGCGTTGATCGAAAAGCGTGACGGCCTCGGGTTCGATCGATCACCGCGTGACAGGATCCGCCTCGGTCGGGAATCCGCTGATCTCGCACAACAAATCGAGCAGCGCGTCAGCCAAGTATTCGGCCTTGTTCCCGAGGATCAAGCCATCATCGATGCAGTGCTGGTTCCAGACTGATCCCAAAACCGGCAGCCGTCCGACACGACTCGACGAACCAATCCAAGGTTTAATGCTGCAGCAACGGATTTCGAGGATGTCATGATGCGGCTTGACCTCTGAAACATCGCCATCGCCACGAATTGGCCCCAGCGAGTCATTCTGCGCTGCTTCGCGCCCCTGTGGTGCGCTCTCGCGTCCCTCTCGAATTCCTGTCTCGATACCAGCTTGACGAATGGCCCGAGTCCGATATTCTTGTGAGCCAGGGCTTGGATCTCCTTTGACTTGTCGGATTTAGCCGTGGAGTTGACCCGCTTTCGTGGACACATCCAAAGTAAGGGGAAGGAGGGATCCACGATGGCAAGAAAGGGTCGACGGTACCCGCCGGAGTTCCGGCGGGAGATCGTGGGGCTGGTGCGCTCAGGGCGTTCGCCGGAGGCATTGGCCGAGGAGTTCGAACCCTCGGCATCGGCGATCCGGAAGTGGGTCAAGCAAGCCGATCTGGATGAGGGGCGCCGCAACGACGGATTGACGACATTTGAGCGCCAGGAGCTGCGCCAGGCGAAGCGGGAGATCAAGCGGCTGCGGATGGAGCGGGACATCCTAAAAAAAGCCGCGGCTTGGTTCGCCCGGGAGAGCGGCTCGATCCCCGGCAAGGATTCGAGTTCGTGAAGGCGCACCGAGCCCGGTTTCCGATTCGGGTGATGTGCCGTGTTCTGGGTCTCTCCCCCAGCGGGTACTACGCCTGGTTGAAGCGCCCACCCTCGAAGCGCGCCCGTCGCGACGAGGCGCTTCGGAAAACGATCGTGCGGATCTGGAACGAGAACCGGAGAGTTTATGGTCGGCCTCGCCTGCATGCTGAGTTGAGAGCTCGAGGCGAACGGACGAGCCCGAAGCGTGTGGGTCGATTGATGCAGGAAGCCGGGATCCAGGGGGTGAGCCGGAGGCAGCGGAAAGCCGGGCTTACCCGGAGGGACCGGAAGGCGCGTCCGGCACCGGACCTGGTGAACCGGAACTTCGCGGCCGAGGGACCGGATCAGCTCTGGGTCGCGGACCTCACCTATGTCCGCACGAAGGCGGGCTGGTTGTATGTGGCCGTGGTTCTGGATGCTTGGAGCCGCTTGGTCGTGGGCTGGGCCATGGAGACGCATCTGCGCTCCGAACTCGTCGAGAAGGCGCTCGCCATGGCGGTGATCCGGCGCCAGCCGAAGCAGGTGATCCACCACTCGGACCAAGGGACGCAGTACACCTGCACTGCCTTCGGGAAGCGATGCCGGGAGGCTGGAGTGCGACCCTCGATGGGATCGGTGGGGGACGCTTACGATAACGCGATGTGCGAGAGTTTCTTCGCGACGCTGGAGTGCGAGTTGCTGGACCGTCACCGATTCCGGAACCCGGGTGAGGCGAGGCGGGCCGTCTTTGACTTCATTGAGGGATTCTACAACCGGCAACGCCGGCATTCGGCGCTGGGTTACGAGTCGCCGGCCCACTACGAGCAGCAGGCGGCATAGGACCCACGCCGGCTTCGAGCAGCCCGACCACGAAGCCAGCACCACCACCGTCGCACCCAGCGCCGCGCGCGACACGCTTGAAGGGGGCAGGGGGGCTCTACCCCCCTGAGACCCCCCGGATGCAAAGAGACATAAATAAACTCTTAAATCCCTGGAAAGAGAGACCGAGGCCCCCTCGTTAAGCGGTATCCCATTGTGGAAAATCAGAGATTTCCCACAACGTGAGCCCTTTTGCTGACACGTCCACCAGTCGCCCCCACACGGAAAGAAAGAGCGTTCTGTCAGTGGCCATTGACCTTCGTCGAGAGGAAGTCTTGCTCCCCACCGACAGAAGGGGTATTAAACTTACGAGCAACGTAGACCGCACCAACAAACCGTCCACGAAATCGGGACACCCTCACCGCAATTTCTCAACACGGACGCGACTATCGTTTTTGTAACAGCATTTCAGTGGTTTTTTGTCCACATGAATTCGAGGATCGCGCTGCGGGATCGAATGCGGTGACGAAAGGCGAAATCCAGGGCCATTTGACCTCCCATCGGCACTCATGAGCGATGTTTCTCCCCCAAGAGCCGACTCCAGGGCAGAGTCCGTCCTACGAACTCCCAATCGGGTGGCTTGCGGAGGGCTGATTTTCGCTAACAGCGAAGCGGGAGGGCTTGCACTTGCGCCAGAGCCGTCCTCAACAACGCCGCATGGGGATAGCTCTCGGAAAACGACAGCCAGACCTTGCGCGTCGTGACCCGGACCTGGGCTCCGATCTTCAGCAATCTCACCCGCAGGGTCCAGCTCTGCGCCCGCGCCCACTTCGTCCCCGCCAGCCCCACCCGCCGCAACGTCTCCAGCATCAGGTAGCCGAACGCCGAGAAGTACAAACGCAGTTGATTCGCCGCCAGCTTCCGGGTCGACGTGCGGTCCGCAAACAGACCCAGCTGCTGTTCCTTGATCCGGTTCTCCATGTCTCCCCGCGCGCAGTAGATCTCCTCGTACAATCGTCGCCCGTCGCATTCTTGGACCGGAACTGAAGTCACGATGTACCGCGGGTTCTCGCCCCGGGGCAGGTGTTCCACCTTCGCCACCACCCGGCGCTCGCACGACCAGGTCTCCAGCGTCTGGTAGCACAGTTCCTGAAACTGCCTCGCCGCCTTCCCGGTCTCCCGCTGCAACTGCCGGACCACTTCCATCCGGTTCTCGATCCGGCGCTTCAGCCGTGGATTCTTCGCCAATCCCAGGACGTAATCGACCCCTTCCTCCTCGCACCAGACCATCACCTCGTCGTTGGAGAATCCACTGTCCCCTCGAACCGTGATCCGCACCTGGGGCCAAGCCTCTCTGAGCCGCCTCACGATCCTTTCCAACTCGGTCACTACCCCGTGGGCCGGGCCTCGATCCGACGTGCGCAGCCGTGCACACAACAGATGCTCCCCACAGAAGACGTAAAGCGGGAGGTATTATGTTGCGGACCTGATTATGTTGCGAACCAGATCCAAGTGCTTGAGAACATGGCGATTGGACTCTTGGATGCCAACATAACGCGGGCTACCCGGGAGATTACAGGGAATCCAGAAACGCCATCAGTGTCGAGTCGCTGTGCCAAGTGGGAGTGGCGGATGGTGACAAGTCTGGCACGTTGTCCGCACAGGTTTCGAGGGCCTTCGCCTTCCGGTCCAGATCGACTTCAGCGTATCGGTTCGTCGTCTCGAGGGAGACATGACCCAGCCACGCGCGGATGGTATTGATGTCGACCCCGGCGCGGAGCAGGTGCACGGCGGTGGTGTGCCGCAGAGTGTGGGGGCTCACTCGCTTGGCGAGCAGGGACGGGGTGGTGAGCGCCGCTACCTGGGCGGTGCGCTTGACGAGCGCGTAGACACCGTGGCGGGTGAGGGGGCGGCCTTGCTTGCTGAGAAACACCGGGGCCTCGTGGGAGTTGTCGAGGCGTGCACCGAGCAGGTCGCGCAAGGTGTCCGCGGTGCGTGTCCAGAGCGGACAGACGCGCTGCTTGCGGCCCTTGCCGATGAAGCGCGCCGCGAGGGTCGCCGCGAGGTTGAGATCCGCGACCCGCAAGCCGGCTGCCTCGCTGGCCCGGGCCCCTGTGTTGTACAGCAGGAGCAGAAGAGCGTAGTCCCGGCGGCCCTGCAAGCGACGGCGATCCGGCACGGCGAGGAGGGCCTCGACCTCGGCCTTTTCCAAATAGGGGACGACGGGAAGCGCGGCGCGGCAGGGCGGAATGGCTTGGATCTGCGCGGCGTGGTCCACCAGTTCCGGCACGAGCCGTCCGGTGAAGCGGAACAGCGAGCGCAGGGCCGTGAGGCGCTGGTTGCGGGTGGCCGCGGAGCTTTTGCGGCGGTCTTTGAGATGGCGCAGGAACTCGCGTAGCAGGGTCGCGTCGACCTGCTCGACAGTCACGCGGGTCGGGTCGGTCCCGTGCCGCTCGGCGAGGAAGCGGAAGAGCAGTCGGATCGTGTCGCGGTAGCTCTTATGCGTGTTCGGGCTGAGACCCCGTTCGGCAACTTCCTCGACCAGGAAGCGGCGGACGAACGGGCCGATCGGGTGTGTGGGATTCATTGTGGGTCTCCAGGCCCGCCGAGCGCGGCGTAGCGCTGGAAGCGCAACGAAGCCTCGGCCAGCAGTTCGGGGGTCATGGTGAGATAGGCCTGCGTGCTGGCCAGGCCGGCATGGCCGAGGTAGGTCGCCAGCCAGGGGAGGCGGGCTTGCACGTCCACGCCTTCGCGGTACCAGGCGACGAGGCGGTGAACGGCGAAGGTGTGCCGCAGATCGTGGAGGCGCGGCTGCCAGCGAGCGTCCGGCGGGTGGACGATGCCGACGTCCTCCCGGAGTCGGACGAACGCGCGGTGGAGCTGGGCATACGAGAGCGCGCCTCCGTCCCCGGACGGGAATAGGGACGAGCGGTCACCTTCGTTGCGGGGCAGGTGCAGGCGGGCCTGCCGGTAGGCCCGGAGCGCCTCGCCCAGGGAGGTTCCGAACGGCACGAGGCGGGACTTGGAGAACTTCGTGTTCCAGATCGTCAGGACACGGCCCGCAAGATCCGTGTCGCACAGACGCAGCCGCAAGCCCTCGCCCGGTCGCAAGCCGGCCGCGTAGAGCAGCAGCAGTAGCGTGCGGAAAGTCTCTGGACGCAACGGGCGGCGGTGGTCCGCGAGGATCTCCGTGGCATCCAGCAGCTGCTGGAGCTCCGCCCGCGAGTAGATGTGGGGCTGGAACGCGCCACGGATGCGCGGCGCCGGGTCCGGCAGAGGAGACCGAGCCAAGTGGCCGCGGGCCACCAAGTGTCGGAAGAAGCCTTGGAGCACGCGGTGCTTGGCCGGCCACCAGCGGGTGGGCGGGCCGGAGCCGCGGCAGAAGTCGCGGGCGGTGCTGGCGTCGATCGCTTGGACAGCAATGTCTCCTGCGGCGCGCGCGAACGATTGCAAGATGCGCAACTCGGAGTCGTAGACCGCCCCGAGCGCGCGCTTGAGGGTGACATAGGAGTAGACCGCTGCGGGAAGCTTCATGCGAGTCCCACCAGGTCTTCGAGTGCGACCAGGCGTAGCGACCGCAGGGCGACCTTCGCATACGTGCGGGTGCTCTCGGGGCTGCGGTGGCCGAGATGGTCCCCCACTTCCTTGAAGCTGTGTCCGGCCTCGACGAGGTGACGCGCGCAAGCATGTCGCAGACCCTGCGGGCCACGGCCTTTGCAACGGGCGGCCGACGCCGGCAGATACCTCTCGACTACTTGGTAAAGCCCGCTCGCGGACAGCGGCGCGTACGGTGCCCGCAAGCCGAGGAACACGGTCCTGCGAGCCGTCCTGGGCCGGGCTTGCAACAGGTAGCGGGCGATAGCCTCGCCGACCTGCGGATGCAGCGGGGCCGCGTCCTGCCCTCCGCCCTTGGACCGCTCGAAGCGGATCCGGTCCGCGGCCCAGTCCAGGTCGTCGAGGCGCAGCCGCCGGGCCTCGCCCGAGCGTACGCCATACACGGTGAGCAGCAGCAGGATCGCACGGTCCCGAATCGACCGCGGATCGTCGCCCACGGTGGAGGCGAGCATGAGACCGACGGCTTCCCAGGTCGGGCCCAGCGGCAGCCCCTCGTGGCGGTACAGACGTGGCCGCAAGACGGCGCCCGCCAAGCCGGCACGCATCCAGCCGCGCTGCCCACCGTACTCGAACCACCTGCGCAGCGACGTGACGGTGATGGCCAGGGAGCGCTTGCTCCAGCGCTGCCCCATGCGTCGGAAATAACTGTCGATATCGTCCGCGGAGACGGCGCTCAGAGCGACTCCGCGCCGGTGCAAATCGTCGAGAAAGCGCTCGATCTGCCAGCGCCCGGTCCGGCAAGTCGCCTCCGACCGCCACTGCAGTTGGCGCTGGGCCCTGATGAACTCATCAAGCTTGCCGGAGTGCTCGCCGAGCGTGCGGGCCGGAGCCGGAAGCAGCCGCCCGAGACTGTCCAGGAACCCGGTCGCCACTCGATTGAAATACCACTGCGGATAGCGGGGGCCGGACGCCTTCCCGGACGCGGTGCGCTCGATGGCCCATTGTGCGGCCCATCCCGCGACCTCCTCACGCGTGAAGCAGCGCTGGGGAGGCCAGTGGCGCAGCATGCGAGCGACACGTAAGCAGTACGCCGCGTGGTACACGAGCGTCCCGCGCGCCCGCCCCGTTGACGCCAGCTGGCTCAGGTATGCCGCCCGCTCCTGTGCGAGAGGGCCGCTGCGATGTCGGCTCAGAGCAGCCGGACTGGTAAACAATGTCTCAAACATGGTGAGAACCTCCTGAAAAGAGGCTCTACCACGACGAGAATTATGTTGCCAATCCTCGTACGAACCTGTTTGTTCTCAATATGTTGGATCTGGTCCACAACATAATCGGATCCGCAACATAATACCTCTTATGTTGTCAACAACATAAGAGGTAGCAGTACCGTTTGTAATATCCGTGGAAGTATCGTCCCTCCTGCTTGCCGTGCAGCGGATCGTCCGTGGCGTCCACGTCCAGGATCACCTCCTCCGGCGGCTCCGGGTGCGCCTCCACGAACACGTCCAGCAGGAGGGCGTCCATCCCCGCCGGGTCGGACACGATCTTCTTGTACACTCCCTCCGGTCCCTCCAACGGGGTCCGCTCCAACCGGTTCAGGGTGCTCTTGCCTGCCAGCGGCTTCCCTCGATCCGACTCCAGGCGCCGAAACTCCCCCGTCAGGTCGTCTCGATCGCACAGCAGCGCCAACAGCCGGTCCCGGCACAACTCGTCGTGGTCGTTGAGGTCCTCGTAGCCCAGGCACAGCGCCAAGACCCGCTGCTTGATCAACGCTTCGACGGAATGCTCGATCCGATCCGGATCCCGATGGTCGGTGAAGCACTCGCTGAGCCGACCCAGAATCCGGGTCCGTTGCTCCACTTCGCGCAGGAGGATGCCCCCGGCGTCGGAGGTGATCTCGCCGCCGTCGAACCGGCCCACGACGTTGCGTCCATCCAGGCCCTGAAAAAGCAACTTAGTTCTGGTACACTCTGCGGTCATAAGGTCGTGCTCCTGTGGTTCTGTAAGTGGTTGTTGATAAAGCACTTATACCACAGAACACGACCTTTATCTATCTTTCTATTGAGATTTCCGGGCTAGATGCAATCATAGCAATTTGGGCCCGTTCAGGCCGGCTTTCTTCTCAACTTTGTGGGACAACAATGACAGGCAATATGCTGAGCCAACCCTGCTAACCCGCATTTCTCATCACCGAGGCGATAGTCGGTTAGTTTATCAGCATTTCAGTGGTTTTCTTATCCAAATGAATTCGAGAGCCCTCCTGCCGACTCGAATGCGGTGACGAAAGCCGAAATCCGGCGATGTCCAGGGGCATTTGACCTCCCACCGGCACTCATGAGCGACGTTTCTCCCCAAAGAGCCGACTCCAGGGCAGAGTCCGTCCCACGGACTCCCAGCAGGGCGTCTGCCATAGGGCTGGTTCTCGCTAACAGCGAAGAGGATGGGCTTGCACTTGCGCCAGAACCGTCTGCAACAACGCCGCATGGGGGTAGCTCTCGGAAAACGACAGCCAGACCTTGCGCGTCGTGACCCGGACCTGGGCTCCGATCTTCAGCAATCTCACCCGCAGGGTCCAGCTTTGCGCCCGCGCCCACTTCGTCCCCGCCAGCCCCACCCGCCGCAACGTCTCCAGCATCAGGTAGCCGAACGCCGAGAAGTACAAACGCAGTTGATTCGCCGCCAGCTTCCGGGTCGACGTGCGGTCCGCAAACAGACCGAGCTGCTGTTCCTTGATCCGGTTCTCCATGTCTCCTCGCGCGCAGTAGACCTCCTCGTACAATCGTTGCCCCTCGCATTCCTGGACCGGGACCGATGTCACGATGAACCGCGGGTTCTTTCCCCGGGGCAAGTGCTCCACCTTCGCCACCACCCGGCGCTCGCACGACCACGTGTCCCGCGTCTGGTAGCGTAGTTCCTGAAACTGTCTCACCGCCTTCCCGATCGCACCCTGCAACTGCCGGACGGTCTCCATCCGGATCGTCTCAGCGCGCCGAAAAAAAAGAGTAGGTGACTGTCCCCTCCTCCACTGCGAGATACCGGAGGCAACAGAGAACTCGGTATTCTTGATGAGGTGAGTGGAGATCGCACGGTAGACGACGCCCAGGACTTAGCTCAGCACCAAGCGCTGGGCAGCAAACAGGAAGGGCAGCGGTTGGGGAAGGTGAGCACCGACCATCAAATGGGCAGTTTCCGCAGGACAGGGTCCACGAGGTGTACAGCGCTCTCCGCTCTCGACCATCCAATATGCACCACACGACGGGCAGAAGCCGCGTCGTTTGCAGGAAAAAGCCAACAGATGCTCGTGACTGCGGCGTTGCACTTGACGGGCAGAAGGGCGTTCTCGAGCAGGGCGGGAGAGTTATAGAGGTCCCGTAATGACGAGACTCAACACCTAAAACCTGAATCGAACCATATTAATCAGCGAAAACCTGTTTGCTTAGATACGACCATGTTTAGAACACAACACCTGTTGGATGCCATAGACGCATCTGGACACGCGAAGATGCAAAAAGAGTTTTGGCGTGCGCGCCTAATGGACCCAGATCAAACGTTCTTTGACCAGTTTTCACAACCGCCACAGGTGCTATACAAATACATCCCTGCACATCGATTGGACCATGCTCTGCCTGACGAGAAGCCGTGTTCTTTCCGCGCCACGCCGCCCAACGAATTAAACGACATCAATGAGATCAATTTCAAAACCTCGTTCGTTGATGACGAGAGGAATCGCGAGAAGATCAATCGAGAATATGCTTTAACCCTGACGGAACTATTCCCAACATCGCCAATTTCTGTCGATGATGTGGAAAAATATCGCCAGAAAAATCCTTTTGGGTATGGAGCCGAACTGACCTGCGACCAGTTGTCGAAACGATACGGAGTCACATCATTTTCGATTAGGAAAAATGATGTGAAAATGTGGTCGCATTACGCTGACGATTGCAGAGGCGTTGTCATTGGCTACAACGTCAACCTTTGGGTGCAGCACCTATTTGGCACTTCGATAATCAGACAGGTGAAATATGCGGATGACCTTCCTTTAGTTATGGGTCCGCGCGTTGTCAACCAAGAAAACGCATATGCATTCATGTCGAGCAAAGGAGCCGCTTGGGAGTATGAACGAGAGTGGCGCTTGATTACCCAATTGTCGAAAACACAGCAGTCTGGAAAGGATGTTGCGGTCATTACCGTCCCTCAAGAATCTGTGTCGTCCATCCTTATCACTGATCGCACTTCGCAGGACACAGTGGACATCATTGTTCGGCGGCTGAACAATCCGTCGAACGACTACCGAATATGGCGGATTGACAAGATGCAAAGAGGGCGCGATGCCACCACATTAGCCTTCATCGGACAGATGAAAACGCGCGCTCAACGCAGCATTCAGACGGCGTGACGGATTTCGTCAACGCATCCAATTTGGACACGGCAAGAGACGACCTCGTAGTGGTACCTGACCCGCGCGGGAGCGGCTCCGGGACGGCGTCCGGATGGGTTCGAAGCCGCCGTTCGCAGCGGGCGAATTGCGTCCGCGATCTCGGCGGCGGTCCAACGGTCGAAGATGACCTCGCTCCCAGGGCCAGGCACACGAGAGTCCACTCGGCTTCGACCTTCTTCAGGCCCCGGAAGCTGAATCGTCGAAATCCCATCACTTCTTTGATCCAGTCGACAGGCGCCTGGATTGTCCCTCCATATCGCCGAGCCTCCGCCGCCGGCTACAGAACCGTATGAGCATCATCCCATGCCAGCGGAACAACAGCCTACGACCTCGACGGCCTCGGCTTCTGCCTCGTAGGTGTTGGCCCAGCGTGCGACCTGCCGGGTGCACCACGCCTTTCCTCACATCGGGAAGATGCCGATTGCGGAGGTGACGAGCGCCGACGTAATCGGGATCCTCGCTCCGATCTGGCACGACAAGGCACCCACGGGCCGGAAGCTGTGCCAGCGCATCCGCGCGGACCTGGAGTCGACCGTGGCGATGGATCTTCGGCCCGACAACCCATGTGACTGGATCGGCCCTGTGCTCGGCGGGCAGGGGAACGCCGTGCGTCACATGCGGGCGTTGCCTCACGGCAAAGTGGCATCCGCGCTCCGGACGGTGCGGGCATCGAACGCGCGGCCGGTGGCGAAGCTGGCGTTCGAGTTTCTGGTCCTGACGGCGACACGCTCCGGCGAGGTCCGTGGGGCTGGTTGGACGGAGATCGACCGGGACGAAGGGGTGTGGGCCATCCCCGGCGGACGCCGGGTTTCCGAAGACCCTCTTGCTCCACTCCTTCCGGGTCCTAGTGGTCACGGACCTGCTCAGCCAAAACCTGCCGCTTGAGGACGTCCAGCACTTGGCCAAGCACGACCATCCACGCATCACCCAGATCTATGATCGGAGGAGGCGCATTTCACGCACCTTCGCGAGTGGATCTCCGTCTGGATGAAGTTCCCATGGGAGATGGTGACTGTCCTTCTCCGCGCGCTGGTTGGAAACGGCCCTGATCTCCTGGGCGAGTCGGTGATCGGTCCATAGGCTAGAGAGTGGAAGTTGATTCTCCCGTTTTCGTCGCATGTTTCAAGTCCTCGGTTTTTCGTAAGTCTTTTTTTATCTTTTGTTTGGAACCGACAGATTAACAAACAACTATGACAAGAGCAGGGCTTGAAAATGCTTTCTAACCCCCTATTCCCCAATTACTTTCGGCTTTCCGGATGAGATCTAGCTAGGCATCATATCAAATTATCCCGCAGAGGTTTCTACACGGACGGTCATGACGTGCCCCGTCATTCACTATGATGAAAGGGAACCTCCTGCCCGTGCGGAGAGGAGGGGCAGTCAGCAACGATTAACGCGCAAAGGCCGTTTTGATGTGAGACAATGAGCACATTGTGAACATTGCGCCAACATCGATGAAGGTTGCGCAGTTGCTCAGCGCCGATGACGAGCAGTATGTCGTACCAGCCTACCAGCGCCGCTATTCGTGGCAGAAGAAGCAGCTCAGGGAACTAATTGAAGACATTAGTCTTCTTGAAGACTCCGACACGCATTTGCTCGGCAGCATTGTCTGTCTCACTGGTTACCATGGGGCCGGGATCAATAAACTCGAACTGGTCGACGGTCAACAGCGTCTCACCACGATCTGCATTCTTTTTCGATGTATTGCAGACCGCTTGATACAGGACGGTGAACGCAGATCAGGCGAAGATGTAAATCGTTTACTACAGGCGCGGGCTCGAGACGGGTCGCCGCCCGTCCGCAAGATTCTTTTGGATTCGCTCGATTCCGGGCAATTTGAAGAGCACTTGGCCGGCAATTCGCCGACAGAACCTGACAACAGAGATCTAGCGTTAGCGTTCGCTACATTGCGGCAGTGGATCTCAGAGAGGACACCGGCGGAGTTAAACGATTTTCTATATCGCCTCAAGAATCAGTGTCTCGTCATACGACTCGATGTCAGTGAGGCCAAGGACGCGTTCAAGCTTTTCGAGACCATCAACAATCGTGGCCTGAAGCTAAGCCCGGCAGATATTATCAAGAACTTCATCCTCGGCAATGCGGCACGGTTTGGCCGAGAAGCGCTGGAGATGGCACGTGGGAAGTGGGCCGACTTGCTGTGCCACCTAGACGGGACCAGCATCGAATCGTTTTTCCGCCATTTCCTTTGCGCACGACTTAAGCGCAGAATCACGATTTCCTATGTTATTCCGAATTTCAAATCCGTATTCATGCAAGAGGTCACAGAAGCAACCAAGCTCCCTGAGCGTCGCTGGTATGTCGAAGAAGAACCGATACCTGAAGCGGAGGAAGATGAGGGCGAAGGCAGTGCTGAAGATAGCGATGAGGAAGCGGCAGCAAAAGCCGGACAAACGTCTACCGTTTCTTTTGCAGAATTTCTAGAGGACATCGTCAGAAGTTCGAAGATTTATGGTCAAATTGTCCATGCAAATACTGGGAACTCGTCAATTGACCGTCGCTTAACAAACCTGCGCAGGATCAATTTCGTTCAAAGCTACGGTTTCTTGATGGCATTGTACGCCGGAGAATGCAGCGATGAGGACTTCGACAAGGTTCTGGCAGTGACCGAAGCGTTCCTTCTTCGGCGCCACATATGCCGGGAACGAGCGAACGAGAACGAAACATTGTTCTCGAAGATGTGCGGCATCGGAAAATCGAATCCATTGCCGGACGTCATCGATTCATTCCGTCGTCTCTGTCCCACAGACGACAAATTCCGATATGAGTTCGCCAACTTCCATTTCAGGTCCAGTTTGATCGAGCGTGCCCGTTACTGCCTTGAGCAGTTCGAGTTAAACGAACACGGAAAATATTCGGAATTACTCGTGGCCGGTCCAGACAATGTCCACGTGGAGCACATTATTCCGATCAAGATCAAGACAAAGAAGGCACAGGATGAATTTGGAGACTGGCCCGGGTACCTTGGTGAGGGAGCAGAAACGAAACATCCAGACTTCGTCTCAAGGATTGGTAACCTGACGCTGTTCGCGGGGCCGCTGAATATAGGAGCATCCAACAATCCCTATAGTCGGAAAAAGACCGCGTACCTACGCTCTTCCCTTAGCCTAACGAAAACGCTACCGAGCAAATTTCCCGAGTTCGGTTTTGGGCAAGTTGAACAGCGTTCCGTCAATTTCGCTGGTCTGGCGGTGACGCTCTGGTCAGTCCCTTGAGTTGCAAATAGACTTCCGTATCGCCGACACTTATGCAGACAGGCTCACACTCCTGACTGACCATGAGCAGAAGGCTGTGAAGATGACTGCGTTCGACCTGCGACACAATCCCGCCAACCCCGGCGTGAGCTTCGACAGGCTCAACAAGACCAAAGATAAGAACTTCTGTATGGTGCGGTTAGCAGCAGGAACTATAGCGAATACAAATTTACTGAGCTATTCCCCCGAAGGATAGAGCCGGACGACAGCCGTCCGGTTTGGGATTTTACCCTACGGCTTGAATTCCGGCCATAGACTTGCACTTACACTATGGGAGCCGCCATTCCTCCTAAAGAATTTCAACCAGCGGCGGCTCCCACAAGTCGTGATACACTGCATCGACCCACTCTACTAGAACGAGTCGCATCTACTTCTTCTTTTTTCGATGCTTTCCAGGACTTTGTGCGAGTGCAGCACCGGCGAGGCTTTTCGCTCTCTTGGAGGCCCTGGGGTCTCTGAGTGTTCTGGCCGCTTCACTGGCAACTCGCTTCGACGTCGTCTTTTTATGGCCCATTGGTCTCACCTCCCGTCACTCGCTGGAATGTAACAGAAGGGGCTGTCGTTAACGCGCAACCACGTCAGATGAGCCGTATAATATCATGACCATGAATCGAGATATGGACCTGATTTGTCAAATTCTCAAATACGCCCGAGACAATGCAACTGGGAGAGGAATCCAGGCTCCTGTTATCCCAGACGTATCCGAAGAGGCGTTGCATTACCACATCGGGCTTTGTGAGGAGGCCGGATACCTCAAAGTCATACCTCGGCAGACCATTGG
This sequence comes from Acidobacteriota bacterium, assembly GCA_965231825.1. GTDB lineage: Bacteria > Acidobacteriota > UBA6911 > RPQK01 > JAJDTT01 > JAJDTT01. The sequence goes on from OZ246889.1 coordinate 4,649,022, forward strand.
CAGCCTACCTCGCTTCGCTATCCTCAATTTGACTTGGGACGGCCACGATTTTTTGGAACACACCTGCGGGTGATTGTAGTTGGCATACCCGTAATTCTGTCTTGGTCCAAGATTCAGCTTGATTCCCCAGATTGCCGCCAAGGGCTTGACGGCTTCTCCCGGTTCCTGATATCAGTTAATGGACTTTGAATTCACGCCAATTTCAGTTAACGAGCGTAGACTAACTTGGAAGGAATACCACCACAGAAGACCTGCTCCGCCTTGAAAAGCCGTCCATGACGGGGCAGCGTGGCCAGTTTCCGGAAATTTCTACCACTCGATGGCGCCTTTCCTCGCATACTACCCCCACGGAGATCAGAAACATTTTGATCAGGCGAGTGTCGGGCGCGGGATCCAGGATCGGTTAGAGGGCTTCACCGAACAGATGCGATGTCACGGAGAAACGTGCGGATGAGAAACGACATGGATCGCGCTGAGATAACCTTCAGGCCCTATGTCGGCGTTGGGCGGGATAGGCTGCCGAGCGCGACGCTACGGCACTATCGTAATCTTCGGCGGCACAGAAGCACGATACTTGAGGGCGTCCGGCGGATCGCCGTGCGCAACATCAATCATCTGACGCGGACGATGAACCGCTTGGGCATCCAGGATCTGCGCCGAGAGGGAGATGCCAAAGCGGTGTTCAACGTGCTGTTTGAAGAGCAGGGAATGGGAGCGGATGTGAACAGTCGTCCTATGGTGGACTACATCAACATGATTCCCTGGGAGATGTATTTATGTCTGCTCTATGTCGAGCTGGAAAGCTACCGCTCGGCGTCAAGACGGGATCCCAGTCTTGCATTCGGTCCGCTTGAGGAGTTGTTCGACTCGAAGAGCGCCGCCATCGAGGACCTGAAGACCGTTCGTGACAAGGTCCTGCACCCGGTCAAAGGCATTGAGCTTGGGGATGCACTCGACAGCTTCATGGAAGCAGGCGCACGTTTCGACGGTCACTACTTCAAGCTGGTGTTCGACGCACAACGACGACTGGACGCATACTGTTCTTGGCTGCGGGCATCGTTGTCTAGGTTGGTTGCCATCGAGCGCGCGGCCGCCGCCAGCCCGTCGGGGCAACAGCGCGGCATGGCGGCGAAGCTACAGATGGCCAAGGCAGCCCTGTCCGGCCCATTACCTCAATTCATCGGGGAGCGCGACGATGGTGCATTGCAGACGCCGTTCGATCTCCGCAAGTGGCTCATACTCGGGTTGAATCAGGCTGGGGATGGACGAAGCGGACTGAGCTATCCGGCTTTCCTTCGGAGAGCGAAAACGGACTGCAATCGGATGCTAATGCGGTCGCTCGTGTTCTTGAACGAGTTCGTACACTTGATTGACTTCCAGAAGCTGCGAGCTGTTAGGACGCGAGCAGAGCTTGATGCCCACGAACCATTCGAATTCCTCGAGGCGGAGACATCAACCATGACCGAGCAGCAGATCGAGGACCTGCACGCCCCGGTGAGGGTAAGCAATGCGCTGCTCGCCGAACCGCTACGACTTTACTTCCAGGCGGTGAAGGAGGCACCGTCGCTGCGTGATCGGGCGCTGGAGGAGATCGCGGGAGCGGGACCCATGTCGCCAGTGCTGGGCCGGTACAGGAATATAGTCTTTCACGTCGGCTCGGACGGCGCCGATCCGACCAAGTCGGAGCTCGAATTCCTGGAGCAGATGGAGGAAGCGATGAACTCGCTATCGCTGCTGCCGCGGCTACTGAGTTTCTTCATGACAGTTTGAGCGGTCGGGAATAACGAGTGTGGGTGTAAATCGCCGAAAATTGCCAATTTCGGGTTGGAGTTGTTTCACTAGGATCAATTTGCATCGTTCTTTCTGGGCAGGGTTTGTGCATCTCAAGTATGCGTGAGGAGGCCGAGCGAATTGCGAACCGTATCGCGGGCGAGCTCTTCAGGGGCTGGGTGGAGCGCTCGTCCCCCGTAGACAGGGACCCTCCTCACTACTCCTCTCCCAATAGCGACATGAAGCGGCGTGACCACCGCAGGAAACGGGAGGCCAAGGGACTGGTTCAGACTACGATAAAGTATATTATCGTACTCTGAGTGGCCGCCTCATACGTATTCACCGCCTGTTTCGTCAAATTATAAAGTGGCTGAAAAGAACTCGTTGCCTCTCAAACAATTACCTTTAACGGAGGTCTGGTTTCGATTTTATCGAGGTCGAACTGGGGTCACACCAAAGCCACCACAAGTCGGTTCTTGATCTCCGGTCATTTATGGCCAGAAGCCGACTTCCGTCCATGAGAACCCTCGACGTCCAGTGTGGGGCCGGGTCACCCGAACGGGACGGAGCGGAGCGGTGCTAAATACTTGACCAAGCCCCGCTTTGGAAGTTCCCGTCGCTGCTACACGAGTCGCTCCCAACGCAATTACGTTTCGACCAGCGCGACTTCGGTCCGCGGGTCGTGAACCCGGCGCCAAATGCCGAGGTGTGTCACGACCCTTCCGGGTAGCTGATCTCCAAGAAGATCTGGTGGACCATGACCGGGTCCTGGTCGGGCTGGATGACATTCTTGACTCGGCCGAAGGCCTGCTTGAGGAACTCGGCAGGATCGGCGTTGGGGGGCCCGATCAGACCCGCAAACGGGCCGGCGGCGGGGACGTTGGTGACCAGACTCACCTCATTCATTCCGTTACGAGCCACACCCGCCGGGATCTGGAAGTGGAACCAGTCCCTGTCCCGCTCGGGCTCGGCCATCAGGGTGTGGTTGAGACGAGCCCAGAGAGCGGTCCCCTTTCCGGCATTGGCCGTGTAGACGCTCAGACGCAGGCTGGCCTGCGGATCTTCGGCAGCGGGACCCAGATGGAGCCGGATCTTCCGTTCCACCCGGTCCAGAATTATGGGCAAGAGCGCCGGCTCGGAACCGTGATAGAACGGCCCCCCGCTATGCGCCGTCGGGTTGATGGCGTAGACCTTGTCCTTGCCGGCCATGGTCTCGGGCGCTCCCAACTCGCTCAGCACCCCCTCGAACTCCTCCTCGGTCAGCCGTTGCGTAGGTTCATGCCTGAAGTTGAACAGGTAGATCCCGTCGGCGCCCTGGTCCAAGTAGTAGTCCGCATACGCCCGCATTCCCTCGCGAAACAGAGTCTTACCCCGCAGAGTCTCCCAAGCCCCGGCGCGCATGGTGTTGGGATTGATGGAGGGATAGACCTGCACCCCCGTCTCCCCGGCCAGGCGCACCCATTGGCCGATGGCCAACTGGTCGGGCATGTAGCCCAGGCCCACCAGCAGCACGTCCACCAGCCCCTCCCGGGCCCAGGCTTCCACGTCCAGACCGATCTCCAGGTTGGTCTCCAGCGAATCCATCACGTGGACCGCCAGGGTGTAGGGCCGCCCCCGCTCGTCCCCGATAGCGTTCAGCCGCTCCCGGATCTGCCGCATCAGGTCCGTCATCAGGTGGGCCTTCTGCCGTCCCTGTCCCATGGGGAAGTGGATCCCCATGCGGTTGAAGTCCAGCTCGTAGCCGTCGAAGTCGTGTCTGGCGGCGGTCTTGGCGATGTAGTCGAGACGGTGCTGCCGGACCTCCGGATGGGTGTAGTCGAGCGACACCCAGAGGCGCTGCTCGGTCAGCTCGGAAGGGAGCTGGCGGTCCGTCAGCGGCGCCATCAGGTACTCTGGATGTTGCGTCTTGAAGACGTCGTCCAATTCCTCCAGGGTCCGGGACCGGAAGGCCGCGTGAAGATCGCTCATGCGCACGGACCCCCAGACCTCCAAACCCTGTTCATGGCAGGCCCGGATGACGATGTCGTTCACCTGCTCGTAGGAATCGAAACAGTCCCAGAGCAGATCCGTTGGAATATTCCAAGGCGGCTCGGCCCCGTTTCCGATGTGCCACAGGTAGGTGTCCACCTGGGTGCCCTTGACCATGCGCACGCTGGCGTCCAGGAAATCGTCGTGGGTTTTGATGTCGTAGATGAGGCTCATGTACGGCTCCACCTTGCCCCGGTCCAGGTAGCTGTGCGACTGGATGGCGGCGGAGTCGTAGTAGAGGATCCGCCGCTCCTTCTTCGGCTCGCCTTTCAAAGCGACGTCCGGCGTCTGGGAAGGACTGCCGCAGGAGAGGACGCCCCACAGGAGCGCCAGGAGGAATCCGTGTCTTTTCATATCGGGCACTGTGGTCCGCGTCAGTGGAAGCGGATGGAGTAGAGGTCGGCGTCCTTCAGGACCACGCGCATCCGCACCGCCTTGCCGGAGAGCGAACTCAGGTCGGAGCCTCCCTTCCAGGCGACGGTCCGCTCGATCTGGTCGCCGATGATCTCAGGACACTCATCCAGCGTGAATCCGGGAATCGGCTGTCCCTTGGGGTCCTGCAGCTCGATCCGGATGCCGCCGGCCGCGCTGGTGGCGTAGTTGATCTCCAGCCGGCTTCCCTTGAAGCGCAACGGTTTGGTGACCATCTCGCCCCCCTCGTAGGGCGCGTTCAGGCTGGCGAAGCCGTCCAGGCGCAGGGTCATCCGTTCCAGGAACGCCGAGTCTTCCTGACCATAGTTCCGCTGCATGTAGAACGACATCTCGCCGTCACCGGTGGGGACGATGCCGCAGGCCGGATAGTTGGTCCGGGTCGTCCAGTTGTTGACGCCGATTCCGGGCCGGACGAAGCTCTCCCGGAAGGCGAAGTCGTAGACCGTGGAGCCGGCCCGGGTGGTGAGCAGGACGGCATCGGAGTGGTCCCCCGTCCCCGCGGTGCCCATCAGGGGCATTTTCTCCTTGACGAAGTCCCGGAGCTCGGGCGAGATGATGCGTTGGCGCCCCCGTGCCAGCTCCTTGTCCTCCTCGCGCTTGATGTGCCGCGGGTCGGCAAAGATGATCCGGGCCGGCAGCGAAATGTAGATGTGGGGCGCCCGGAAATAGGGCTGGGTCTGGTTGGTGTAGAGGTGGTGCGAGGGAGTCGTCGTGCCGGTGTCGCTGTAGCTCATGAGGACTTGTGGAGTCCAGTTGATGAAATCCTTGGAGGTGGACCGCGCCGTGGCGCGCCGTCCCCCCTCCATGTGCCGGGCGTAGACCACGTACTGATCTTCGGCCTCCGACCAGAACGCGACGTTCTGCGAGTCGAAGTGGTTGATCAGGACCTTGGGCACGATGGGCTCGTCCCGGAGCATTCGCCAGCGGAGGCCGTCGCCGGAAAGGAAACCCACCAGGGCGTTGGGCTCGACCGGCCCCCGCGAAACCCCTTTGTATCGCTCCGAAGCAGGGACGCCGGGCCGGCGGTCGACGAAGGCGACGAACTGGCGCGCCTCGTTCAGGATCACATGGTTTTGAGAGGAGCCGTCGATGGAGACCAGTCCCAGATCGGGCTTGGTCCAAGTGATGCCGTCGCGGCTCTCGGCGTAGCAGGTGGTCTTCCTCTCGAAGAGCGCACCCCGGTAGTACATGCGGTAGACGTCGCCGTCCTTGAAGATGGTGGTGTAGAAGGCGGTGGAGTCTTCCACGGGAGTGTCGTAGCGGATGGCCACCCCGCCCGGCAGCGGTGTGCCCAGCCGCAGACTCGCTCCCACGAGCCGGTCGACCAGCAGATGATCCACGAATAGCTCGCGGCGCGAGCCGATGTCCACCGCGTCGGCGGCCAGGGCCGCGGGTGCGGACAAGAGGACGGCCAGGGCCAGGATCGCGGGAAAACGGATGAGTCTCATGACGATGTTCCTCCAGGAGGCGTTCCGGGACGCCTGGGTCGCCGGCGGCGGGCCGTTTGGCCCGATCGGCCTGTTTTGACGGTTTTCTACAATGCCCCGGCCACCAGGTCGCCGACTTGGCTCGTGGTGTAACCCATGCGGCCGGCGGACATGCTTTTCATTTTGGGGGTGGTGCGGCCGATGGCCTTGTCCACCCTCGTCCCGGCGCGAACCAGGTTGGGGAGGTCCTTCTGGTCTCCCAGCACGCTCAGCAGCATGCCCATGGCTCCGATGGCGGCGATGGGGTTGATGACGTTCTGGCCCGTGTACTTGGGCGCCGAGCCGCCCATGCACTCGAACATGCTGCAGCCGCCCGGCTCCGGGTTGATGTTGCCGCCGGCGGCGACGCCCAGGCCCCCCTGAATCATGGCGCCCAGGTCGGTGATGATGTCCCCGAACATGTTGGGGACCACGATGGTGTCGTAGTACTCGGGGTTCTTGACGAACCACATGCAGGCGGCGTCGATGTGGTTGTAGTCGCGGTTGACCTGGGGGAATTCGGCTTCTCCCATGGCGTGGAAGGCCCGTTCCCAGAGGTCGGCGGCGTAGGTCAGGACGTTGGTCTTTTGGACCAGGGTGAGGCGCAGGCGGTCCTGACGGCTGATGCAGTGCTTGAAGGCCCAGCGCAGGCAGCGGTCGATGCCGTAGCGGGTGGCGATCATTTCCTGCGTGGCCACCTCGTGGGGGGTATTCTTGCGCAGGTAGCCGCCGGCGCCGCAGTAGAGGTCTTCGGTGTTTTCCCGGACGACGTCGAAGCGGATGTGTTCGGGACCCTTGTCTTTCAGGGGGCAATCCACGCCGGGGTAGAGGCGGACGGGACGGAAGTTGATGTACTGGTCGAGTTGGAAGCGGATGGTGAGGAGGAGGCCCTTTTCCAGGAGGCCGGGGGTGACGCCCGGGTGTCCGATGGCGCCCAGGTAGATGGCGTCGAACTGGCCCAGCTCGTCGATCTGGGCTTCGGTGATGATCTCGCCGGTGGCGAGATAGCGGTCGCCGCCGTAGTCGAAATCGGTCCGCTCGTAGCGGACGTTCTCCAGAGGGGCGACGGCCTCCAGGACTTTAAGGGCTTCGTCGGTGACTTCGGGGCCGGTTCCGTCGCCGGGGATGACTGCGAGTTTTAACGTGTCGGTCATGGGTTCGCACCTGTCTGAGTCATGAGTGGATGAACGGCGCCGGAACGGCCGGGGCCATGGGACGCCGGGATTATACTGGCGGGCGTCTGGTGGCTGCAAAGGTTGGGGGGATGGCAGACCCCATGTGTGGTTGCCGGCCACCCGATCGTTCGGAAACAAAGAAGAAGAAGACGGGGGGGACAGGAATGTTCCCCCTCCTATTCGCCGCTCGTTTGGAGGGGCGTCATTCTTGGCGCCCTCTTTCGAGCTTTGAGTGTACTCGAAGCTCGGCGGCTCGACGTCTTGGCCTATTGCTTGGGAGGGAAGGTCGGCCCGTTTGCTCTCTCTCGCGCCGTACGGGGAGGCCGAACTGAGGAAGGGAGAGACGATGCGTCCGCTCGGTTTTTCTTGAATTCGAGGTCGCAAGACGGCGCCAAGAATGACGCCCCTCCACGTCGTCGCTCCTGGGAGGCTCAGGTGGAGGGTGGGGACTTCTGTTCTTCAAGCGAGTAGCGGTAGAGGTTGGTTACCCTCAGTGAGAATCCGAGGCGACGGTAGAGGCGGTTGGCGGCTTTTCGTGCGGACCGGGAGGTGAGGTCGACGTTGCGGGCGCTTGCGGATTGGGATCGCTTTATGGCCTCACGGCAGAGGAGTTCGCCGACTCCTTGTCTTCGAGCCGATGCATCCACGACCACATCCTCGATCCAGGCTCTTACGCCGGTGGGAATGCGGTAGATGATTAGGGTCAGGGTGCCGACGATGCGGTCTGCCTGGTTCGGGTCGCATGCGATGAGTAGTTGGGCGGCGCGGCTGGCCACCAGGTTCTCCAGGTGATCGGCGGTGGGGATCGTCGCCGAAGTGGAGAGCTGTGGGATCAGCCGGCTGATGGACTCGACGAGGTCTGGGGTGACGGCCGTGACTTCGACGATTTTCATTCGGAGGCGTTCGCGAAAAGGAGCGGCAGCGCAGATTTGCCGTTCTGACGGCGGGACAACTTCAATTGGAGTCTTGCCCGAAACCCCGGACCACGTAGGTGCCGCTTCGTGCGTCTTCCCCCAGAACCACCAGGTTGAATTTGGCGGCGTCCTCCAGGAGGGCCGAAAAGGTCCGGTAGCCGAACCGGGATTCGTTGAAGGCGGGCTGCTTCCGCTTCATGGTCTGCTTGACCATGGAGGAGTAGATCACTTCCTTGTTTTCGCGCATCAGCGCCAGGATCGACTCGATCAGCAGTTGAAAGGCGGGGCGTTTATCTTTGGCGATACGGGTGTTCAGGCGAGGCGGCTTGGTGGCGATCTGGTCCAGCTCCTCGTAGAAGATGAACTCGTCGCAGTTGTCCACCAGCATCTGGGAGGTGCTGCCCTGGGCTCCCAGTCCGATGACGTGCTTGCCGTTCTCCTTCAGCTTGGAAGCCAGAGGAGAGAAGTCGCTGTCTCCGGACAGGATGACGAAGGTGTCGATGTGTTCCTTGGAGAAGCACAGGTCCATGGCGTCCACGCAGAGCCGGATGTCGGCGGAGTTCTTGCCCGTCCTGCTCCGCTTGGGGATATCGATCATTTCGAAGGCGGATTCGTGCAACTCCTGTTTGTATTCGGAGAAGCGCGACCAGTCGGCATAGGCTTCCTTGACCAGGATCTTCCCCTTCTCCACCAGTCGCTCCAAGACCTTGTCGATGCGGAACCGGGTTCGGTTCCGACCCTTCTCCATTCCCAGAGCCAGATTCTCCAGATCCAGGAAGAGGGCCAGCCGGCGTTCTATTTCGTCCATGGAGCTAAATTATCACAAAGAACTGTCTTAGCTTGATTTTCTCACGGCGGCGGACGAAAAATCCGGAGTGGACGGGGCCGCGGAAATACGGGATATTACACGTCCGGGTCCGAGCGGCCCGTCGGCGCGCCCGTAGCTCAGCTGGATAGAGCGCCGGACTTCGAATCCGTAGGTCGGGGGTTCGACTCCCTCCGGGCGCGCCACTTCCTTCCTCCAGGCGGTTACCGGTTTCGAGTGGAGCGAGCCGGGCGCCGCGCCAACATCGACCGGATGCGCGCTTCCAAGTCCGACGCCTCATAGTCGCTGGGAACCTCCAGGAGTTCGATGCCCGCTTTCCGGAGCGCCAGTTTTTCTCGGAATTGATGCAATGGGGACCGGCGCCTGGAAAGACGCCGGTCCCAGTCGGCGACAGGGATGTCGCCGCTCCCAAAGGGATCAGAAGAACCGGAGGATGTAGGTCAACCTGACGCCGCGGCCGATCTCGGGGGCCAGGTCCTTGATGAAGGACGAGTGGTTCCGATAGAAACGGTCGCCGATGTTGAAGACATTCACAGCGAATTGGTGCGCCACGTGTTGCTGGGCGTAGGTGTAGGAGGCCTTCAGGTTTACGACACCGTATCCGGGAGTCCGGGTCTCGTCGGTGAAGGTCTGATTCTGCTCGCTGGCCACGACCAACTCCGGGTGAATCCGGAGTTTCCCGAGGTTGAAGTCCAATCCGATTTTGCCGCGAAGGGGCGGGATTCTGGGCAAGGGGGTGTCGGTATTCGTGTCCTGGGCGTCGACGCGATCCATTCCGAGATCGAGCCAGAGCATCCGGTTCAGCCGGAAACCCAAATTCGCTTCCGCCCCCACGTACCGGGCATCTCGCTGGGTGAATTCGATGACCTGCAGGCCGCTCTGTTGGTGCCCTGGCGCGAAGGGGAAGACGAAGTTCCGGAACCCGTAGTAGAAGAAGTTCAGGCTGCCGGTGACCTGTTCAGCTTCGTGGCGCAGCGACAGCTCAATGCCGTCGCCGGTCTCGGCGTCCATCCTCGGATCTCCGATCTCGAACGCGAGGCTCCCGGCGTGCGGGCCGTAGTTGTAGAGCTCTTCCAAAGAGGGGGCCCGGTAGGAATGGGAGTAATTCGCGACAAATGCCCCGCCCCGCCACGTGTCGGCATGGATGCCGACTGAGGCGGAAGCTCCGGTGAACGTCCTGTCGACGGCATCGGGGACCTCCTCTTCGTGGTCCTCGTGATCGTCCTCTTCTTCGTGTCCGTGGCCGTTGCCGGCACTGGGTGCGGCGAGGCCCGGATGATACCGCTGACTCTCCAGACGTCCCCCGAACTGGAGCTTGTAGGCCTCGAAATCCAGCACCTGCATGGTGAAAAGGGCGAACCCGTTCTGATCGATCGGCGGTGACAGCGCTTCCTCTCCCGTAGCGGAATAGTCTCTGGCCAAACCCCAGAAGCCGAACTTTCCACTCAGCGGCCCCGCCTCCCGTTGCTCGAAAACCCCACGGTAGGTGAGCTGGGTGTTGCGGAACTCGGTGCCGACGAAATTGTCACCGTCCGTCAGAAACTCGACCTCGTCGTGTGACCAGTCGGTGTAGCCCAGTCTCAGAACGAAGTGGTCGATGGCGCCGCCCAGGTCGTTCAGTCCCCAGTTGAAACGGTAGCCCACGCGCCGGGCGTCGACCACAATGCGATCGATCTCCTCTTCCCCGTGCCCGTGCTCGTCCTCGTCCTCGTCGTGGTCCTCATCCTCGTCGTGGTCGTGGTCCTCGTCCTCGTCGTGGTCCTCGTCCTCGTCGTGATCCTGGTCCTCGTCCTCGTCGTGATCCTCATCCTCGTCGTGGTCGTGGTCCTCGTCCTCGTCGTGGTCCTCGTCCTCGTCGTGGGCCTGGTCCTCGTCCCCGTCGTGGTCCTCATCCTCGTCGTGGTCGTGGTCCTCGTCCTCGTCGTGGTCTTCGTCCTCGTCGTGGTCCTGGTCCTCGTCCCCGTCGTGGTCCTCATCCTCGTCGTGGTCGTGGTCCTCGTCCTCGTCGTGGTCGTGGTCCTCGTCCTCGTCGTGGGCCGCGTCCTCTTCTCCGTGGTGGCCGTGGAAATCCTCGACGAAGGGGACGCCGTAAATCCCAGTGTCGTATTTGACCTCCATGCTGAAGAACATCTTTTCGCCGTAGAATCCGAAGCCGCCGCCGCCGTTGGACATCTTGGACCGGGAGTTGTAGATGGCGCCTTGTTCGGGAGCCGTGTAGTCGCCGGTGCGCAATCCCCCGCCCCGTCCCCAGAACAACCAGTCGCCGGCCCCGAACTCGAAGCCGCCGTTGAGCCCACCCAGGGAGTTGGTGGTGCCCGCGGAGCCGGAGATGAAGCCGCGCACTCCTTCATGCGGGTGATTGTGGACCTGGTGATGCCGGCTGATGGCATTGACCGTGCCACCCATGGCGCTTCCGCTGTAGAGCAGCGTGGCCGGACCCTTGACGACTTCCAGCCGCTCTATTTGCGCCGGGTTGATCAATTCCCCGTGATCGCCGGACTGGGAGGAAAGGGAGCCGGAACGGACCCCGTCCTCCATGATCAAGACGCGGTCACCGTCGAAACCGCGGACGATGGGCCGGGCCGGACCGGGGCCGAAACTGCGTTTGGCGATTCCGCTGCCCACTTTGTGGTCCAGCAACTCGCCGATGGTGGCATCCGCCGACTCGGCCATCTCGTATGGCCCGAGCGACTCGACACTCTGGAATGACTCGAAGACCGTTTCGTGCTCGTCGCGCGCCGTCACCGTGACTTGGTATCGCCGGGGCAAAAGCTCCAGGAAGATGTTCGCTACCGACTCCGCACCAGCCTCGACGTTCACCATGGTGGTGACCTCGGTGAACAGACTGTCCAGATGGGTGATCAGATGGTAAGTCCCGGGAGGAACGTCATCGAACCCGTAGTTTCCATCGTCGTCGGTGACGGTGCTCCGGTCCAACTCCTCGATGGATACGCTGGCATGGTGCAGAGGTAGGCCGGTGTCCCTCAGCGTAACCGTGCCCCTCAGTGAACCTTGCGATTGGGCGACTAAGACCGGCTGAAAACCCCATAGAAACAAGCCGAGCCAGACAGCCAGAAACCGGTGACCGATGCGCATGCAAACCTCCCTGTGAACTTCACGCAATTCGAGCGGGAGTATCGGCCACGGGCCGTTCCGGGACCACAAAAAAATCGTGAAAGGGACGTAGACACCTGCGAAAGGGACCAGGGCTCCGTCGAACGGACGGAACCGCGCAGGATAGGACCGTTCCTGCCCCGGATCGACGTTCCTATTCCAGGGACCGGGTCGAACGGCGAGCGGAGCTTTCCGGGCCGCGGCGGAGAAACGTGGTGTAGTTCTGAACGATTCCCGTCAGTTCGGGAATCGCGACCAGTTTCTTCAGGAGAATCTCCCTCGACTCCGGATCCTGGCGACCCCGGCCAAAGGAGGGATGGGAAAACTTCAGTTGGAAGTTTCCGGGATTCACCAGGAGATCGACGCCGTGCCGGGCGCAGAGGGGCCCGTAATCCCGGCTCAGGGCCTCTTCGATGGGGGGCAGTCCAAGACCGTCCTCCTGGCTCTGGAGGTAGCCCATGGTCCGCTGGGTCCGCCGCGGATAGCGGGCGCGCTCGTTGGTGATGTGCCCCAGCACCAGTTGGTCCACGATCCCCTCGGAGACCCAGCGCCGCCACTGGATCCTCATGTTGCCCAAGGGAGGACCCAAATGCTCCCCCTGCTGGACGCCCACCGCCAGCTTCTGTCCCCGTGTCCGTAGATGGTCCTTGACCTCCCTCAGGAAGGTGGTGAAGTACTCCCCTCTCAGATCCCGCCATTTCTCCAGGTCGAAGGGCTGGCGCAGGATGTCCCGCCCGTAGCGGCGCTGGTACTCCCGGACCACCGGCTCGTTGAACCCGAACTGATCAGCGTGGGCGGGCGGAGGCGCATGGGAGCGGAGGCTCAGGTATGCGCCATCCAGATCGAAGCGGTCCGTGAAGGTCCGGATGACTTTGAGCATGTACTGCCGGACCTCCGGGTAGGCGTATTCCATGAAACCCCAGTGGTATTTCCGGGCGTTGGGAGTGAGGCTCCGGTCGCAGGCCAGAAACTGGGGGTTCTCCTGGGTGAAACGGGACTGCCAGGGAAAGGGAACGGAGTCGGAATAGAGGACGTCCGGCGGGCACCCCTCATCCAGTATCGTGATCCAGACGTAGGCTCGAATACCCGCCTCCTTCAAGGCGTCGACAGCCGCCTCCATGAGGTCCGACTCCCAGGCCGCCCGGGTCTTCTCCATCCCCGTCCGGTGTACCTCGGTGGTGGAGACGGAATCGTGAAAGAGCAGGACTCGGAAGTTGTCGCCGCGGAAGAAGACCTGGTCGACTCCCTGCGACTTCCAGGACCGGACGGACTCGCGCACCTTCTGGGGCGTGTCCAAGCGAGCGGCCCCTCGGACCTGGGACGTGATGATGTCGCCCCAGCTCACGCTGACCACGTTCTGTTTGCCGCGGGCCTGGACCGGAATCGGCAGGAAGAGGAGGGCGGCGATCAGTGCGACTGAGCCATTACGCATGTTCAATCCTCGTGGGAGTGGCGGTTTCCAACCGCCGGATCGCGAACGGGGGTTTTCCTACCCCCCGGTCTCGCAACCTGCAGTCCCTTGCCATGGGTCGTGGTTGGTCCGAAAGAGGGCGCCTGAAAGACGCCCCTCCTGCCCCCTCCTATAGAAACTGCAGGTCGCGCATCACGGCGGCCGTGGAGACGCAGGCGATGCTCAGAAAGAATATGGCGCAGGCCACCATCAAGACCCGGATGTACCAGGCCGGCTGCAATTCCCTGGGCAACAGTTTGCAGTTCACGGCCAGGACGCAGAGCGCGGAGAACCCCAGACCGAAGTTCAACGGGATGCCCGCGATCTTCACGATCATCATGCGGTCGGGAATCAGGGTCAACGCCATCACTCCCCAGATGGCGTAGGCGGCCAGGAGTCCGTAGTAAACATACTTGACCTTTTCTTCCTCCAACCCCCGGGCGCGGGTGCTGGCGGTCCAGATCAGGTCGGTCCAACGCCGGCAGAAGGCGTCCGCCGCCGCGATCTGGGTGGGGCCCAGAACCAGGAAGCCGCAGAGCAGTGTGAGGAACCAGAAGATGGGTTCCCCCGTCTTCTCGACGACTCCCTGCGCCGTCAGGGCGGCCAGCGAATCGCCCCGGACCTGCTGTCCGGCGGCGAACTGAAGCGAGAGCAGGGCCGGAATGCCCATGCCCAGGATACAGCCCCCGACCCAGATCCCCAGTTGGTCGCGAATGGTGACCTTGCGCCACCCCGTCCACAGCTTTCTCGATTCCGGCGTGACGTGGAACACGCGGCCCTCGTGGAGCAGCTTGACGCCCTTCCCGCCCACGGCGCTGGCGATGGCGCCCACCCGGGCCCCCATGCCCCAGCCTTTGTCCCGGACGTAGTTGGCGAAACTGGCGTTGCCGAGACCTCCGCTACCGGCAATGGCGGCGAAAATGGCCAACAGTCCCACGTCCAGAGCCGGCCTTGCGCCTCCGATTCCGAAGGTCCCCCGGAACAGTTCCGACCACGTCAGCGGGTTCCCGCCCACTTCGGGAAGCGCGCCGAATTTGACGAATCCGGAAAAGATCTCGACCCAGACCCGCCATTCGACGTAGAAGACCCCCAGGAAGATGAGATAGCCCAGGACCAGGACCGTCTTGGCGGCCATGATCTTCTCCACCATGTTGTAGACCTTGCCGCCGAAGATCAGCGGGACGAAGGCAGAGAGGAATATGGCGTAGCCGAGCCAGCCAACAGTGCTCCTCTCCGGGTCGACCCACTTTTCCAGCACCGGTGCGGGCATGGCTTTCCACCGGTCCGTCACGCCATAGGCGCTCGGGTTCCGAGCCATTTCATGGACGATTTCGGCCGGAAGTCCGGTCTCGCGGATGACCTGGTCCACGGGAGCGAACAACTCCGGCCTCCCTTGAACCTTTTCCAAGACCTCGGGGTCCAGACCGGTTCTGGCCGCCACCTCCGTGACGGAGGCCCCGTCCTGCCACTCGGTGAGCGGATGGGGCAGGGGCCGCCAGCGGCGGGTGTCGCCGTAGTGCTCCGGATTCCGTGACATCTCCCGGATCACCTCGACCGGCAGTCCCGTGTCGCGCTCGACGTCCTGGACTCGTCCGAAACGGCCGGGGTGTTGCGACATCTCCTCCACCAGCCGAGCCGAAAGGCCCGTCTCGGCCACGACTTCTGCCTGGGAAAGGTAGGTCGTGGGAAGCGTCCCCGGGAGATGCCCCAGAAAGGCCGCCAATAGAGGAACCGCCGCGTTGGCGGACAGATAGGGCCAGATGGCGCCGAAGTCGACCACCAGGAAGACGCCGGTCCAGAAGCGCGGGCCCGGCGCCAATCGGAAAAAGCCGGTGAACATGGGCTCGCCGCAATACAGGGCGTAGCGCATCACTTCCAGGTTGTAGCAGCACTGGAACAGGATGCTCATGGTGGCGATCCACATCAGCACCCCGCCGTATTGCGCCGTCAGGGCGGGACCGGTCAGCCACTCCCCTCCTCCGATGGCCAATCCCACCATGAGCAGGCCCGGCCCCAGGAACCGGCGCAAATCGAAGCGGTCCGGGGGAGGAGTGGGAAGCGTATCCACTCCCCAGGCCGCCATTTTCCCGGCCGGGACGCGGAGGTTGGCGGTGGGATCCGTGCCGGGAGTGTGAGGTGGGTTCTGGTCGGTCATCTGGCCCCCTGGAGAAGACGCATCAGGTTATTCCCTGAAGCAGGTCATCTGAACTTGTCGAGATTGCGCCGGCGCGGATCGACCGACCAGCAGCCAGCGTTTTCGATTCGATATCTGGCCGCAGGTTCGGCGGACATTCGATCGAATGCTAAAACCCTACCACGGCCAGGATTCCTGTCAAACGCGTGTAGAAGGGGACAGTCTGTTTTTCCGACAGGGACGACGTTTGGGCGCAGGCCGCCACGCCAGCGCGGAAGGAGGATGAATCAGAAGAACCGCATGATGTAGGTCACCCGCACACCGCGGCCGATCTCCGGCGCCAGGTCCTTGATTAAGGAGGAGGAGTACCGGTAGAGGCGATCGCCCAGATTGAAGACGTTCACTCTGAACTGATGCGCCACGTGCTGTTGGGCAGTAAGAGAAAGGGACGGTCTGTTTTTTCGACTTACTTCCGGAATGGATTCGTGATGACGACGCCCGAAATCTGCTGTCTATGCTGAAGATCTTCGCTGTAGACGGTTCTGCAACCCCTTTCGATGGCGGCCGCGACGATCAGGCTATCGTAGAAACTGAGCTGATAGCGAGCTTGCAGGTCGAGGGCACTCTGGTAAAGCGCCCGTGTCGGGAAGACCCGACAGAGGGGCATCAAGATTCGGTTCAAAAGCTCTCGAGCCGCCTCCGGAGGCACCTTGAGCTTACGGGTCAAGACATTGAGGGTTTCCTGGACGACTTGGAAGCTGATGCAACCGTTTTGGCGCTTCAAAGCCCGTTGAACCAAGCGCTCTGCTCGTTCCCGCTTGCTGGGGGCGGTCTCATCGAACAAGTAAACGAAGATGTTGGTGTCGAGGAAGTGTTCAACGCTCATTCATTTGATCCCGAGTGAACGTGCGTCCTCCGGTGAATATTCGGCCTTGCAGTTCACGGATAGCCTTCATGGCCTCGGCAGCCTGCTGCTCTCGGCGAACGTAGTCTTCAAGCCAAGCCCGAAATCGCTCGTTCAAGGTCGTGTGCTCCGCAGCAGCACGCCGGCGCGCCGCCTCAATCAGGTTCTCATCAGCACTCAATGTGATGTTTTTCATAATCAGACTCCGAACTTCGTCAGCTAGAATGCACGGGTTCAGTGTACACGACTCTAGTGTACTAGAATGGAGCCGACCATTGGCTCGTCGTTCGTCGAACGACGGTGTCCGGTTCCCAAAAGCCCACTTTGCACATTTCGCGCCAGGGGATCAGGACTGCAAAAGGGGACAGTCTGTTTTTCCTGCGTGTTTTTCCCGGGTCAAATCTTCGGGGGTAGAAAGGGGACAGTCTATTTTTTCGACAGGGACATCGTTTGGGCGCAGGCCGCCACGCCAGCGCGGAAGGAGATGAATCAGAAGAACCGCATGATGTAGGTCACCCGCACGCCGCGGCCGATCTCCGGCGCCAGGTCCTTGATGAAGGAGGAGTGGTTTCGGTAGAGGCGATCGCCCAGGTTGAAGACGTTCACTCCGAACTGATGGGCCACGTGCCGTTGAGCATGGGTGTAGGAGGCCTTCAGGTTCACGACGCCGTAGCCGGGGGTCCGGGTCTCGCCGGTGAACGTCTGGTTCTGCTCGCTGGCCAGAATCAACTCCGGATTGAGCCGCAGACCGCCGACGTTGAAATCCAATCCGATCTTGCCGCGCAGGGGCGGGATTCTGGGCAGCGGCGTACGGGTGTCGGTGTCTTGGGCATCGACCAGATCCAGGCCCAGGTCGAGCCAGAGGACCGGGTTCAGGCGGATGTCGAGGCCCGCCTCCGCCCCCACGTAGCGGGCATTCCGCTGGGTGAACTCGATCACCGTCAGTCCACTCTGCTGCTCGCCGGGGGCGTAGGGAAAGATGAAGTTCCGGAATCCGTAGCGGAAGAAATTCACGCTACTGCGCACGTCATCGTCTTCATGACGCAACGAGAACTCGATCCCGTCTCCGGTTTCGGCCAGCAGGGATGGATTGCCGACCTCGAAGGCGAGATTTCCGGCGTGAGGCCCGAAATTGTAGAGCTCCTCCAGGGACGGGGCCCGATACGAATGGGCGTAGTTGGCGACGAAGGCCCCGCCGTGCCAGGTCTCGGCGTGTACGCCGACTGAGGCCGACGCTCCGGTAAAGGTCCTCTCCACCGCCTCCGCGATCTCCTCGTCGTGGTCGTCCTCGTGCTCCAGCTCGTGATCGTCTTCTTCGGCGTGATGGTCATCCTCTTCGCCGGCGGGACCGCGGAGGCCGAAGGCCGGCGTGTAGCGTTGAGTCTCCAGGCGCCCTCCAAGTTGGATCTTGAAGCGCTCGAAATCCAGAACCTGCAAGGCGAACACCGCGAACGCATTCTGGTCGACCGGCGGCGCCAGCGCTTCCTCGCCCGAAGCCGAATAGTCTCGCGCCAGTCCCCAGAATCCGAAGCGCCCGCTCAACGGTCCCGACTCCCGTTGGTCGAAGACGCCCCGATAGGTGAACTGCCTGTTGTCGAATTCGGTGCCCACGAGTCTCTCATCGTGCTCCAGGTACTCGACCTCTTCTTGAAACCAGTCGGTGTAGCCCAGCCTCAGCACGAAATGGTCGACGGCGCCTCCCAATTCCTTCAATCCCCAATTGAAGCGGTAAGTCCGGCGTTGGGTGTCGACCTGGACGCGTTCGATCTCCTCGCGTCCGTGCTCGTCTTCCTCGTGGTCCTCATCCTCGTCGTGGCCCTCCCCTTCCTCCTCATCGTGATCACCCTCCTCCTCGTCGTGGTCCCCTTCCTCCTCGTCGTGATGTTCGTCCTCCCCCCCAAGATGAGCGTGGTAGTCCTGCACGAAGGGGACACCGTAGGACCCGTCGTCAAACTTGGTCTCGACGCTGAAGAACATCTTCTTGCCGTAGAACCCGAATCCGCCTCCACCGTTGGACACTCGGGAACGGGAGTTGAAGATCTCTCCCTGTCCCGGAGCGGTGTAGTCCCCGGTTCGGACACCGCCGCCCTGACCCCAGAACAACCATTCGCCGATGCCGTACTCGACCGCGGCGTTGACCCCGCCCAACGCATTGGTCGTCCCGGCCGAGCCGGAAACGAAGCCTCGCACGCCTTCGTGGGGGTGATGGTGAACCTGGTGATGGCGGCTGATGGCATTGACCGTCCCTCCCATGGCGCTCCCGCTGTAAAGCAGCGTGGCCGGTCCCTTGACGATCTCCATGCGCTCAAGTTGGGCCGGGTTGATCAGTTCGCCGTGATCTCCCGACTGGGAGGCCAGGGACCCGGTCCGGATCCCATCCTCCAGGATCAAGATCCGGTCGCCGTCAAAACCGCGGATGATGGGCCGGGACGCGCCCGGCCCGAAGCCCCGCTTGGCGATTCCGGTGCCCACCTTGTGGTCCAACAACTCTCCAACCGAGACGTTGGCCGATTCCGCCAAATCGTACGGGCCCAACGACTCGACACTTTGAAATGCCTCGAAAACGGTTTCGTGCTCGTCATGACCCGTCACCGTGACCTCGTACCGTCGAGGCAGAAGCTCCAACACGATGTCGGCCTCCGTCGTCTCCCCCGGCTCCACGGTCACGGTGGTGTGGACCTCGGTGAAAAGACTGTCCAGATGGCCGATCAGGTGGTAGGTCCCGGGAGGCACATCCTCGAACTCGTAGGCGCCATCGTGTTCGGTGACGGTGCTGCGGTCGAGGTCCTCGATCGCCACGCTGACGTGATGCAGGGGTTCACCCGTCTCCTTGAGCGTCACGATGCCCTTCAGCGCACCTTGGGATTCGGCCATGACCATGGGTTG
The DNA here is from genome assembly GCA_965231825.1 of Acidobacteriota bacterium. Lineage (GTDB taxonomy): Bacteria > Acidobacteriota > UBA6911 > RPQK01 > JAJDTT01 > JAJDTT01. The sequence continues at coordinate 4,668,121 of OZ246889.1, forward strand.
GAACGCCGGTGAAAGCAAGACGATCCAGAACAGGAGAAACTTGAGGGCTAAGCCACCGGGTCGGTCAGGTTCCACGAGAACTTGCGCCATGATGTCCGATTCCTCACGAATAACAGCAAGCACCACTGGCCGATAGTTGACATTGACTTGATCGCGACAACAATATTGAGACTAGTCGGCAATTTACAGCACAATCTTGTCGAATTGAACCACATGCAGGACACACATCATCAAAATCACGGCCACCACCATCACGGACCCGGGGATCATGAACACGATCTGCACGGCGCCAGCCGGTACAGCCTGACCATCGCGCTCCTGTTGACCGTCGGCTATATGGTCATACAGGTCGTCGGCAGCGTTCTTTCCGGCAGCCTGGCGTTGCTTGCGGAGGCGGCACACAAGGTGACGGACGCAGCGTCCATCGGTTTCGCCCTGGCCGCCCTCCACTTCTCGACTCGCCCCGCCTCCGCCCAGCGGACCTTTGGCTACCGCCGCCTCGAGATCCTGGCGGCCCTGCTCAACGCTCTCTCCCTCTGGCTGGTCGCCGGCTGGCTGATCATGGAGGCCTACGAACGCACCCATGATGCGCATCACCACGTTGAAGGCGAAATCATGCTTGCCTTCGGCGCAGCCGGCCTGCTGGTCAACCTCTCGGTGGCCGGGGTCCTGCACCGCGCGTCCAAGCACAACGTCAACGTCGAAGGCGCCTTCCGCCACGTCATGGTCGATCTGCTGGGAACCGTCGGCGTGGTCGTCTCGGGCCTGCTGGTCTGGGCCTTCGGCTGGGACCATGCGGACACCGTCGTGAGCGTGATCATCGGAGCCCTTATTCTGCTCAGCACGTGGCGCCTGATCGGTAAGGTCGTGCACGTGCTGCTGGAGGGCGTGCCCAAACACATCGACGTGTACCGGCTTTGCAGCGAGATGGAAGAGGTGCAAGGCGTCGGCCTGATCCACGACATCCACGTCTGGAGCCTCGTCCCCGGCTACGAGATGCTCACGGCACACGTCCTGGTCGATCCCGAGTTTGAAGACCTGGAATTCCTGCGGCGGCGGCTGCGGGAGATCGCCGGCGATGATTTCGGAATCCACCACATCACCATTCAGCTGGAATACACGGCGGACGGATGTACCGAACACCACCATGTCGATCACCTGCACGCCCACAGCGCCGACGAGACAGTCTCCTGAGGAACAGAGGAAGGGCGGTTCCGGGTCGGCGATGAAGGGCGGGACAATAATGTCCCTTCTCCCAGAATGAGCGTCCCGGCCCATTCTCGCGTTCACGAGAGGGCTCCGGTATCATGGCTGCAACCTGGAGTTCCTCGATGATGCCTAATTCAGGGAACGCTTTGGCATTCCTCACGGTGTGCCTTCGGCTCATCTGGCTCGCTCCCTTGTTTGCCGCTCCCGTTTCCGGAGCCGGCGAGGATCGTTCGGACGTCTTCGGGTCCTCGATTCTTCCCATCTTCGAGAACAACTGCCTGGCCTGTCACGGCGAGTCCGCGCCCCAGGCCGAACTGGACCTCCGAACAGCCGCATCGATCCTGAAGGGTGGCAAGTCGGGTCCGGCCGTCATCGCGGGGTCGGCGGATCGGAGCCTGGTGCTGGACAAGGTGGTTTCGGGGGCGATGCCACCCGGAGACGCGACGTTGAGCCGGGAGGAGATCGCGGCCGTTCGCGGCTGGATCGACCGGCTGGGACAAGCGGACGCGGATCTGGCTTTCGCGGGGATCAGCGAGAAGGACGTGCTGCCCATCTTTCTCATGAGATGCGTGGTCTGCCACGGCAAGCGGGCGCAGGAAGGGGGTCTGGACCTCAGGACGCAGGCCGGGCGGCTCCGCGGCGGCAAGTCGGGTCCGGCCCTGGTTCCGGGGGACCCCGAAGCCAGTCTTCTGTTTCAGCGCATCGTGCGCGAGGAGATGCCCCCGGAACACCTCCTCTTCAAATACCGGGTGCGGCCTCCCAGCACGGAGGAGGTGGAGACCTTGCGCCGTTGGATCGTAGCCGGCGCCCTCACGGACCCGCCTCTTGATCCGATGAAGGAAGCTGACCTCGCCCAGACCGAGGTCGACCGCCAATTCTGGTCGTTTCAGACTCCGAGACTACCTCCGGTTCCAACGGTCGAGCACGACGATCTGGTCCGGAATCCCATCGACGCGTTCCTGCTGGAGAAACTGGAAGCCCACGGCCTGAGCTTCTCTCGGGAGGCGGACCGCCCCACCCTCATGCGCCGGGCCTACCTGGACCTCGTTGGGATGCCCCCCACGGCGTCCCAGGTCCGCGCCTATCTGAAGGATGAGTCTCCGGACGCCTACGAGCGGATGATCGAGGACCTGTTGAGTTCGCCCCACTACGGGGAGCGCTGGGCCCAGCACTGGCTGGACGTGGCGGGTTATGCGGATACCGAGGGGATCAAGCACGCCGATCATTTCCGTCCCCACGCCTGGCGCTACCGGGACTACGTGATCCGCTCGCTGAACCAGGACAAGCCCTATGACCGGTTCCTGATGGAGCAGTTGGCTGGAGACGAGTTGGTCGACTACAAGAAGGAGGTCACACCGGCCGTTCTGGAGTCGCTGGCCGCCACCGGCTTTCTCAGGCTCGCATCGGATCCCACCGACTCGCCGTCGAACGCGTCGCTGGCCGAGAAGATGGACGTGCTCCACGACGAGATCCAGGTGCTGGGCTCTTCGGTGCTGGGCCTGACCATGGGGTGCGCCCGCTGCCACGACCACAAGTACGATCCCATCTCCCAGAAGGACTACTACCGGCTCAGCGCCATATTTCAGAGCGCATACGATCCCTATGACTGGCTCGACCCGACGCAACGCTATCTGAACGTGGGGGACCCGGAGGAGGTCGAGGAGACGGAGCGCCACAACGCTCCCATCGAGAAGCAGATCGATGACCTGGAGCGAGCCTGGAAGGCCAAGACGGAGCCGCTTCGAAACCGGATCCTGGAAGCCCGCCTGGCGGCCCTGCCCGAAGCCCTTCAGCAGGACCTCAGAACCTTGCTGAAGACCGCGGAGGACGAACGCAGTCCGGTTCAGGAATACCTGCAACGCCGATTCCGCAAGACCCTGAAGGTGAGCGACCAGGCGCTGGCCCTCGAAGATGACCAGTTCAAGGCCCCACTGGACGAGTACAACAAGGCTCTGGCCGACCTCAAGAAGAAGCTGCGGGCCAAACCCGCCATCCGCGCTCTGTTCGACATGGGGGGCGAGGGTTCCCCGACCTATGTCCTGCGGCGCGGCAATGCCGAGACCATCGGGGACCGGGTCTATCCGGGAGTGCCTTCCGTCCTCCGCGCCAACCTTCCCGAATACAAGCCGGAACTCCCTTCGGAGCGAACCGACACCACCGGCACCCGGCTTGCTCTGGCCCGTTGGTTGACCCATCCGGAGCATCCCCTGACCTCCCGGGTCCTGGTCAACCGGGTCTGGATGCATCACTTCGGCCGCGGTATCGTCGCCACGCCGGCCGACTTCGGCCGAACCGGCGCCCGGCCCTCCCACCCGGAGTTGCTGGACTGGCTCGCCACCTGGTTCGTGGACCAGGACTGGAGCCTCAAATCGCTGCACCGGCTCATGATGACCTCCACCGCCTACCGTCAAGGCTCTCGGCGTGGTCCCGAGGGAGGCGCCGATCCGGAAGGGCGCCTCTGGTCCCGCATGTCGCTGCGGCGGATGGAAGCGGAGGTCCTCTACGATTCCATGCTCCAGGCGGCGGGCCGGTTGGACCCGGACCGGTTCGGTCCGGCCGAGCCGGTCGAGAAAATGCCCGACGGCGAAGTCGTCGCCAAGGGATCGAAGAAGGGGTGGAGACGGGCCATCTACACCGAGAAGCGGCGCCTCACGCGGATGACGTTTCTGGACCTGTTCGACGCCCCGCAGATGGCGCCCAACTGCACCGAGAGAATCTCCTCCAACGTTGCGCCCCAGGCCCTGCAACTGATGAACGGCTTCCTGACCCGGAAGCTTTCCCGCCATCTGGCCGGCCGCCTGGTCGATGCTCATCCGGATCGGGTGGAGGAACAGATTCGGGAACTCTACCTGCGGGTCCTCTCCCGGGAACCCACTCCCGAGGAGGTCCGAATGTCCCTGGATTCCCTCTCCGAACTGGCGGACAGGTGGATCCACCACCTGGAGAACGAGAACGACGAAGCCCCTCGCCGGACCACGGCCCACTGGTCCGCCCTGGCCTCCGTGTCCCACGCGCTGCTCACGTCGGCGGAGTTCTCCTACATCGATTAGGCCGGAGACCATGCACAAATCACCCGACAGCCAACTCCTCCCCCGGCGGGAATTCTTTTCCAGAATCGGTGACGGGCTCTACGCCACGGCCCTGGCCACCCTGTTGGGCAACGATCTCTTCCCGGCCAATCCGGCTCTGGCCGGCAACGGAACTTACGACCTGAAGCCCCGCGCTCCCCATTACCGGCCCCAGGCCAAATCGGTGATCCACCTGTTCATGAACGGCGGACCCAGCCAAGTCGACCTGTTCGACCCCAAGCCGGAGCTGGCCCGGCTCGCCGGAAGCGCCCCTCCCAGGGACATCCTCAACAAGATCGAGTTCGCCGACCAGGTGGGAGGACTGCTCCCGTCCCCCTACAAGTTCAACCGGCACGGGCGCTGCGGCATGGAACTCTCGGAACTCCTGCCCCACCTGGGCGAGGTGGTGGACGACATCACCCTGGTCCGTTCCATGTACGGGGAACACTTCAACCACGAGCCGGCCATCTATCTCATGCACTCGGGCCGAACCCTGCCCAATCGGCCTTCGCTGGGTTCCTGGGTGGTCTACGGCCTGGGCAGCGAGACCCAGAACCTGCCCGGTTACGTCGTTTTGGACGACCCCAAGGGGCTGCCCATCAACCGGGAACAGAACTGGCAGTCGGCCTGGCTCCCTCCCGTCTACCAGGGGACCCGGTTTCGCTCCGAGGGGCCGCCGGTTCTCAACCTGGAGTCGCGGCGGAAGCTGCCCAGCGACCTGATCGAAGCCGAGCGGGCGCTACTGCGGCGCCTCGACGTGGCGCACCGCAGCACAAGGCCCCGGGAGCCGGAGCTGGACGCACGCATCGCCAGCTATGAGCTGGCCGCCCGGATGCAGTTGGCCACGTCCGACGCCCTGGATCTGTCCCAGGAGGACGAGGCCACGCGGGAAATGTACGGCCTCAACGACGAGCTGACCCGTTCCTACGGCAAACGGTGCCTGATGGCCCGGCGGCTGGTGGAGCGGGGAGTCCGGTTCGTCCAGATCTTCATTGAGGGTCAGATCTGGGACGCCCACACCAACCTGGAGAAGTCTCTGGCCTACAGTTGCGGCAAGACGGACCGTCCCGCGGCCGCCCTCATCACGGATCTCAAGCGGCGCGGCCTGCTGGAGGAGACCTTGGTGATCTGGGGAGGAGAGTTCGGGAGAATGCCCCTGGCCCAAGTCGCCGACCGGGGCGCCGACGGGCGCGACCACGGACCCGACGGCTTCAGCATCTGGATGGCCGGCGGCGGTGTCAAAGGGGGGCTCACCTACGGGGGGACCGACGACATCGGACACAAGGCCGTGGACCAGAGGGTCAGCGTCCACGACTTCCACGCCACCCTGCTGCACCTGCTGGGCATGAACTACCGCGACCTGGTCTACCGGCGTCACGGACTGGACGAGCGCCTGACCGACCAGTTTCCCGCCCGGGTGGTGGAGGAGATCCTGGTTTAAAACCAGGGTCCGTCGCGCCGGCCTATCTTTTGTTTCCCGCAGAATCGGTCGCTGGGGGCGGAGGGAACCGCCGCCGGACCGTGTCCATGTGGACGTAAAGAGCCGGCGAGCCTCCGGTGTGGATGAAGACCAGCGTCTGTCCCTTTTGGAACACCCCCTTGCGGATCAGATCGATGGTTCCGGCCATGGCCTTGCCGGTGTAGACCGGGTCCAGGAGGATCCCTTCGGACCGGGCCACGAGCCCGACCGCTTCCGTCATCTCCGGCGTCGGCAGGGTGTATCCCGGGCCCACGTAGTCGCCGTTGCAGTCCACCGATTCCCTGGGAATCGGGGATTCGACACCCAGGCGGGAGGCCGTCTGCAGCGCCAGCTCGTAGACGCTCCGCTCCTGCGCTTCCCGGCCGCGGCTCACGTTGACTCCGGTCACGGGCACCGGGGAGCCGGCGCCCCGGAGTCCGGCCAGGAGTCCCGCCTGCGTCCCGGCGCTACCGCTGGGAACCACCAGATGGTCCACCTGAAGATCCTGCTGCCGGAACTGGGAGATCAACTCCAGGGCGCAGGCGGCGTATCCGGTGGCGCCGACGGCGTTGGACCCGCCGACTGGAATCAAATAGGGCTTCCGTCCCCGCTCCCGGCACTCGCGGGCCAACTGCTCCATGGCGGGAGGTGCCTGTCCCCTTCCGGAGACGATCCGGAGGCTGTTCGCTCCTAACAACTGATAGAGGAAATTATTGCCACTGGCCTCGGGGTCGAAGGCGCCCGGCGCCGGTTCCTGCAGCACCAGGTGGCACTCGATACCCTCTACCCGGGCCCAGGAGAGGGTCAGCCGGCAGTGGTTGGATTGAATGGCGCCGCTGGTGATGAGGGTATCCGCACCCTGGGCCAGGGCCTCCCCGATGGAGAACTCCAACTTGCGGGTCTTGTTGCCGCCGCCCGCTCCCGGCAAAAGGTCGTCCCGTTTGATGTAGATCTCCGGACCACCCAGCAAACGGGACAGGCGAGGGGCGGCCAGAAGGGGCGTCGGCGCCGTGACATAGTTTCTTCGGGGAAAGGAGGACAGTGATTTCAAGATTTACGACTCCAGCGTGTGGTTCGGGATCCGGTCGATTCAGGCAAACAGTTCTTGGATCGGTTTGCCCCGGCCGTCCTTGGTGACGAAGAAGGGCCGCTTCTCGACCACGTAGGCCTGATCCGGAGGAATGCCCAAGGCCGCATAGAGGGTGGCGTGGAGATCCTCGATGGAAACCGGGTTCTCCACCACGCGGCAGGGGCGCTCGTCGTCGGTCCGCCCGTAGAGGAAGCCGGACTTGAATCCGCCCCCGAAAACCAGGACCGACGAGGCTTCCGTAAAGTGCCGGTGCATGCCGTAGTGGCGCGGTTCGGTCATCCGGTCCGGGACCTTGATCTGCTGCCTCACGCCCAGGTCCGGCTTGCCTTCGATGAGGGCGTCCCGGCCGAACTCGCTGGCCACGACCACGACCGTCCGCTCCAGGAGACCCCGTTCCTCCAGATCCAGGATCAGTTGGGCGATGGGGCCATCGATGGTCCGCTTGAGGTGGATCATCCGCTCGTGGCCGTTCTCGTGAGTGTCGAAGTAGCGAAAAGGGATGTACCCGGTAGTGACCTCTACGAAGCGGACACCCGACTCGACGAGCCGCCGGGCCAGCAGACAGCCCTGACCGAAGCGGCCGGCGCCGTACCTGCGGTGACTCCCCTCAGGCTCCCGGGACAGATCGAAGGCCGCGGCCGCCGGAGAATCGACCAGGCGGTGGGCCTTGTCCAGGTAGCGGAGCAGCGACTCCTGCTGGTAGGTCGTGCCTTGTTGGAGGACCGGGCTTTCGGCCACCAGACGGCGGTAGGCGCGGTAGCGGCGCGCGGCGCGTTCCCGGTTCACACCTTGGGGCGGCCGCATGGCCTCGGCCGCGGAAGCCGGATCGGGGATCAGCATGGGCCCGTACTCGGCGCCCAGGAACCCGGCGGTGTGGAACGCCTTGAGAGAGTCGCTCTCCGCACCGATCTCCATGTCCTGCCCGATATCCACGAAGGCCGGCACGTCCGGTCGCCGTGGACCCAGCGTGCGGGCCACCACCGAACCCAGGTGGGGAGCCGCCACCGAAAGGGGCGGCGCGTAGCCGGTGTGCCAGTGATACTGGTGGCGGGAGTGAAGGATGAAGCCCAGGTCTCCCAAACGGTGACTGCGAATCAGGGTGGCCCGGTCCATCACTTGGGCCAAGCGGTCCAGGCCGCTGGAAAGTTGGATGCCGTCCACCACCGTGCCGATGGCTGGAAAGGTGCTCAACACCCGTTTCGACTCGACGCCGGGTTCGAACGGAGTGTAGCGCTTGGGATCGAAGGTTTCGGTCTGGGCCATGCCCCCGGCCATCCAGAGCAGAATCATAGCGTCGGCCCGGGCCGGGAGGGATGGAGCCGCCCTAAGTTGGGGGTCGGGGCTTTTCCAGGCCGCCAACGCGGCGGCGGAGAGTTGGAGGAACCGTCTGCGATCGAAGCCTTCGGAAGGGGCCGGATTCAAGTTCCGCACGGTGGGTTCTCCGCCTTTCCGCAAAAGATGGGGATCGCCGCTCATGTTACGCATTCCCCGTGCGGGCTCGCAAGCTCGCGGACTGCATCGACGAGTTGTCACAAATCAGAGTCAGTAGATGCCGGCTGGTTTTCCGGCTGGTGGGAATCCAGGTCGTGATCGTGGCTATGGTCGTGGCGACTCTGGTGAAACACGGCGTGGAGCAGCGTACCTCCGACAAAGGCCTGGTAAAGTTCCAAACTGTCCCCATCGGCAAAGACCCGGGCGCCGATTGCGTATCCGGCGACAGTAGCGGCGAGAATTACCCCGATGCCGATCGCCGCGACCCGAAAGCCGTGGCGGGGCCGCAAGATCCACCAGATCATCAAGCCGACCGGAACTCGGTGAAGGATCACAGCGTACGCGAAGCCCATGTCCTTGGACACCAGCGCGCCGCCCTCCAGAAAAGCGTGAATCGACAGGCCCGACCAGCCGGCCAGGAGGGCAAGATTGTCGGCGTGGGGGGCGAGGGTGCGGGAAATCCGTTCGATGAGATTTGGTGTGCCCATCCCCAGAAGGAGGACCAGAATTGCGAGGAAGCCATGGTCTTCCCAGGAATGGGGCAGCACCTGCACGAGGACGATCGCCGGAACAGCGACGTACATAAACGCGTCGAAGAACCGCACGGCGCTGCTCCGGCCGTGCAGCCACCTGTACAGGAAGGCGCCTATGACAGGAGCGGCGAGCGAACCGGCAAGCTGCAACATTGGGGGGTTGTCTCCGCGCGAACCCGGGTCAGCATCCGGAATCGGGCTTCGGCGGTATCAGCAAATTTCTAAAAGACAGCCCGGACACGGTGCGGCCCCGGATTACCCGTGAGATTCATGGTCAACGCCGCCGTCGCCGACATGGTGATTCTCATCGGGACAGCCTTCCGCCGAGTCTTCCAACTGAATCGTGACGTGCCGAATGCCGAAGTCACGGGAGGCGATCTCGCGGAGTCGGTTCCGGATGAAGCCCATGTCTTCAATCTCGGGATCGACCAGAACGTGAGCCGTGAGAATGTCGTAGTCGGAGGCGAGGCTCCACACGTGAATATCGTGAATCGAGCCGACGCCGGTGACTTCTTCCATTTGGCTGCATAGGCGACGAATGTCGATGTGTTGCGGCACTCCTTCAAGGAGGACATGGATCACCTTCGCCAACAGGCGCCACGAGCTCACCACGATGAGGATGCCGATGATCACGCTCACGACGGGGTCGGCGATTTTCCAATTGAATCCCCAAACCAGAATGCCCGATACGACCACGCCGACGGATCCAAGGAGATCGGCCATGACGTGCTGGTAGGCGCCTTCGACGTTCACGCTGTGCCCAGCCGATCCGTGCAGGATCCAAGCCGCAACGAGGTTGACGACGAGGCCGATTGAGCCGACGGTCAACATTACCTCTCCCTTGACGTCGGGCATGACCGTGAATCGGTGGTAGGCTTCGTAAACAACCCAAGCGGCAATCAACCAGAGCGTGACAGCGTTCAGCAGGGCCGCCAGGATCTCGAGGCGCCGATAACCGAAGGTACGCCGTGCGGATGCGGGCCGAGTTGAAAAGTGGTGGGCGGCGAGAGCGAGACCGATCGACGCCGCGTCGGTCAGCATGTGTCCGGCGTCCGCAAGCAGCGCCAGACTTCCTGAGATGATGCCGCCGATGATCTCGGCGATCATGTAGCCGACGATCAACACCAGCACAGAGGTCAGATTGCGCCGGCTGGTCCCGCGAAGGTCATGCGCACATCCGTCCGGGCCATGGTCTTGGCACTGGCCGTGGTGCTGGTGACGGTCGTTGGGCATCGCTTTACCTTACAACATCAACTCGACCGGATGTCTCACCGGTAGAGTAAATCAGGGTTGAGGTCTGCACTTTAAGCGCATTATCCGATTCAGTCCGAATTCCTCGCCTGGAACTGTTAATCTTCGAATCTCGGGCGCCGTACCGGATCTACGAGTCCGGATGGAGATGGAGTAGACGCCACATGCGCAGAGTGGTCGTGACCGGGTCCAAAGGGCAGCTTGGATCCGATTTGGTGCGGGAGTTGGGCGGTCCGGATCAGGTCGTTCCCCTTTCCCATCAGGATATGGAGATCTGCGACCACGCCAGCACGCGAGAGGTTCTGACCGGGCTCCGTCCGGACGCAGTCATCAACACGGCGGCCTATCATCGGGTCGACGACTGCGAGGACCACGAGTCCAGGGCCTTCGAGACCAACGCCGCCGCAGTCCTGAACTTGGGCCGGATCTGCAACGACCTGGACGCGCTCCTGGTGCACGTGAGCACCGACTACGTGTTCGGCGGTGATGGTGACCGGACGTCGCCTTACACCGAGGAAGATCCCCCTTCTCCCCTGAGCGTCTACGGAGCCTCCAAGCTGGCCGGCGAAAACCTGCTTCGAGAAGAGTGCCGACGGCACCTGATCGTGAGGACCTCGGGCCTTTACGGTCTGGCCGGAGACCGCAACTTCGTGGCCATCATGCTGGGATTGGCCAGAAAGGGCCGTCCCCTCCGAGTGGTGGACGACCAGCGCCTGGGACCGACGTATACGGCGCATCTGGCAAGCAAGATGGTCCAGTTGTTGGCCGCGGGGGCACGGGGAACGGTACACGTCACTAATCAGGGGGAATGCACCTGGTACGAATTCGCCCGCCGCCTCTTCGAGTTGGCCGGCCTCACGGCGGACCTGACGCCCATCACCTCCCAGGAATTCGGAGCCAAGGCCACCCGGCCCGTGTACTCGGTCCTGGCCAACGACGCCCTGACCCGGTCGGGCCTGGACCCAATGCCTCACTGGAGCCAGGGATTGGCCGATTATCTGTTCGAGAGGCAGAGCGGCGGGTAGGCAAAGGGGAGCATCAGCGAATGGTCTGGAACTCCGGCGTGGTAGGAAAAAGGGGACAGTCTATTTTTCTGGTCAACTCCACTGGGACGCGAAGTGGGAAAAAGGGACAGTCTATTTTTCTGGGACGCGAAGCACAGATCAGACCATCAGAGTGCAGGCTTTTTCGGCTGCCAAGACGACTGAGGTGGTCACTTGGTCGAGTTGCCTCTTTTGCTCCCGGTAAACGCGATGTTTTTTGTTTTTCTTGAGTTTTCTTCGCCGTTCTCGGTTCTGAATCGTTGTTGTCATAAAGGGGTACGAAACGATTCCCCCGCGAGTCCGAGTCCGATTGACCGAACCGAGGATCGTGGCCATGGCCCGAGCCGCACGGCACAAGAGTTCAGAAGCCGCCTTCTACCACCTCACCAATCGAGTCGCCGGCGAACGCGATTGGTTCCCCTTCAAGAACCGCCAAGCCGGTCGCAAACTCCTGGACATGATGTTGTTCTATGTCAATGGCTACCGATGTCGTTTGGCCGCCTTCCAGATCATGGGCAATCATTTCCACTTCGTCGTCCATTTTGAGAAACCCCGCGCCTTGTCCCGCGACGAGTTGATGGACAGCGCCCACAAGCTTTATGGACAACAGGCAGAAAAGAAAACCGTCGATTGGACCGTCGCCCAGTGGGAGGCGTTCAACCAGCGGCTCTTTGACGTGTCGAAACTAATGCAGAACGTGGACGGGCAGTATGCCCTGTGGTTCAACCGCACGTTTGGACGGCGAGGCCATTTTTGGGGTGATCGTTTCAAGAACTCGGAACTCTTGGACAGCGAAGCCGTCCAGGACGCCATCCTCTACGTGGAACTCAATGCCGTCCGGGCCGGACTGGTCAAAAGGCCCGAGCAGTGGAAATTGGGCTCAGCCCGCTGGAGACTGCTCGACAAAGATCAAGACCTGATCCCACTGGAGGAACTGTTCCCCTCGGATCCCGAAACCGACGTGTACCGCAGTTACCGGGCTCGCTTGTACTATCGAGGGGCCGTCCCCACCCGGGAAAACCAGGCCGCGATCCCGCGGTGGATCCTCCATCAGGAGCAGCAACGTGGATTTACCCGTGCCGGAGCCTTTCGCCGGCGATTGCGATTTCTGACGGACGGATTGGCGGTCGGACCGGCAGAGAAGGTGGCGCAGTTGCTGGAGACCTATCGGCAACAAGGTCGATATCGGCGTCGCCGGCACCCCATCCCCCAATTGGGCGGAGTGCTGTATTCGCTACGGGAGCAGCGCTCGCACGCCTTCGACTCGTAGACTCGCCTGATCGCCGACCCGCCAGATCTCCAACCGTCGATCCTGCCACCGGGGAACCGAACGACCCAGATCGCCTGTCCCGTCCAATAGACTGAATTGTCCTCACAATGTGCGGAAAGTCCTTCGGACTTCCATCCATTTTCCAAGGGTTCGCTGCTCTTTTCCCAGGCGGAATTCTCAAGGTTCACAACAAGTTCCTATTTCAGTTCCTATTTCGCGTTCCGCGCGGAAATCGAGACCGCGGAAATCGAGACTGTCCCTTTTGAAAAAGAGACTGTCCCTATGAAAAAGAGACTGTCCCTATTGAAGGAAAGGAACTTCAGGGAGGGGGAGCTTCAGCGAATGGTCTGGAACTCGGGGGAGAGGAAAAGGGACCAGAGCAGGTCTTCCACGCCTTCCGTATCCAGTGCCTCCTCGGGGCCGGGATTCCTCAACAGGGAGAGGGCCAGTTTCCGCTCTGAACCGGATGGATCCCGCGTCAGGCAGTAGCGGTAGAGATAGGTGACCAACCCGTCCCCCGAGAACGCGTCCCCCGAGAACGCCCTCGGAGTTCTGGCCACGGGTGCGTCTCCCTCCTCCCGGACCAGACGATCCGGGTCAGGCTTCCGGTCGAAGACGAAGAAACGGACGCTGGGATGGATGTCGCTCCCAAGGCTCTTCTCGTCCACACCCACAACGGCCCGAAAACGAGTGAATCCGTTCCCTTCCAGGGGAAAGACCAACTCGCCGGGCAGTCCGGTGACCAGTGCCGCGGGATACGAATAGGGTGTGGTCTCGGCGACCGTCGTGGTCGTCCCGTCGTCAGCCGTGACTCGCCGGACCTTCCGCTCTACGAATCGGACGGGACCTTCCTCGAAACTCCCTTCACCCTGTAACCGGTGAAGCGGCGTCACTCCCTCCGGCCCCACGAGTTCGGCGGCAGCCCAGGCTACTCGGACCCGCGATGGATCGTAGGAATCCATATCCACGGCCAGAAGCCGCAACTCGCGAAACCCCTCGAGGTCGACATCGACCTTCACCTGTCCCCACCTCACGTCTCCGCTGTCGAAGTAATTGCGGGGCGCCGGCCGGATCTGGCCGGCCAATCTGGCGGCTCCCCGGCGGATCAGCCTGTTCAATTCGTCCCCAAACGAGAGTTCCAGGGCCTGCAGAGTGCTGGATTCATGGTTGCGCTCCAGCACGACTTGATCCCGTATGGGACGGCCCAGGGAGCGGGTCAAGGGGCTGGACTTGAATCTCCAGGCGCGGCTGGGCCGGCCTGGAGTACCCGAGTCGGAGCGCAGGATCTTCCACTCGCCGGTCACCGAGGAGACGCCGTCCAGGAACTGCTCCGCGGTCAGACGTCTCGGGACGGGTCCCCCAAACGCCGCGGACGCCCCCTCCCCCGTCGAATCCAGGACCGAAGGCATCTGGTAGGTCCGGGAAGTCAGGATCTGCGCCAGCAGCCTCCGGAGATTGTGACCGTTCTCCACGAAGTCCCAAGCCAGCCAGTCCAGGAGATCCGGGGACCAGGCGATGCTCTCCGGATCATCCATGCCCCCCACGAGACTGCGGCCCAGCAACCGTCCCCAGATGCGATTCACCAGGGTTCGGGCGAACCGCCCGTTGCGTGGCGACGTGAAGAGTGCCGCCGCCTGCCGCTGCCGTTGCTCCCGGTCGCCGGCGGAAATCTCCCCCAACTCGGGGAAGATGAACCGGGGGGCCGCCGTCCGTCCCAGCGGGAGGTCGCAGCGCACCAGCTCCAACTCCTCCCGGGCGAAGAGACTGGCGAGGCCGTAGCTGTCGGACAACTTCCAGCGGTCCACGAAGCTGTCGTGGCAGGAGGCGCACTTCAAATTGACCCCCAGGAAGACGTGGGCGCTGTTTTGCGCCGCCTGCATGGGTCGGCTCTGGCTGGCGCTGATCTCGCCCCGCCAATTGACCCCCACCAGAAAACCCCGGGGATCGTCCTCCCCCGCCGGGTTCAGGAGCGCCTGCACCAAACGATCGTAGGACAAATTCTCCTGGAGGGATTTCCACAACCACTCCGAGATCGGCTCCCGTTCCCCGTGGTAGCGGACTCCTTCGTCGTTGCGCAGGAGGTCGTTCCAATAGCTCATCCAGTGCTCGGCGTAGCGGTCCGAATCCGCCAGCAGCGCCCGGACCCGCCGTTCCCGCTTCCCGCCGCCCTCTTCCCAGAGGAAACTCTCGACTTCCTGGGGAGAGGGGAGGAGCCCCCACAGATCCAGATGGACCCGCCTCAGGAAAACCCGGTCCGAGACAGGCTGGGGAAATGGTCTCCCCTGAGCCGAGAGGTGCGCCGCCACGAAGCGATCGATGGGATTCGTGAGGTGCGCCGGCCCCTTCGGCACCACGGGCCAGCGGGGCGCAAGGCGAGGCGTCGCCGCGGGAGAAGGCTGATCGGTGGGCCATCTCGCTCCCTGGTCGATCCAGCGCCGCAGCAGAGCCAGTTCCTGCGAGGCCAGGGGCTCTTTCCGGAACGGCATCCGAGGCTCCTTGAGTCCGCTGACTCGTTGGAAGAGTAGGCTGTCCCCACTGGAACCGGGGACGAGAGCCGGTCCGCTGACGCCCCCCTTCAAGACGTCGGTCAGGGTCTGGAGAGAGAGCCCACCCTGCAGGAGTCGGCTGTTGTGGCAGGAATGGCAGCGGTCATGGAGGATGGATTGGACTCGGCGGACATCCTCGGCCGATCCGCCCTGACCCGCCGCCGGAAGCTGGAACATGGCGGCTGCCGCCAGAACGGCGGTGGTGCGCCGCCAGCTTCCAGTCTGCGTTTTCGGAGTCCGCATTTTCCGGGATCAGTCTACTACGGCCGCAGTGCCGGTTGAAAAGACCCGGGGTTGCGCGTGTACTGGCGTCCGGAAGGCTGACGCGCAACCCGGTCCAGACTGCAAACCAGCGACTGTTCCAAGAGACGATAGCTGAAAAGCCGTGGCTCCCGGGGGGCAGGTGGGGAAAAGAAAGAACACGCGGGGGGATTGCCGTCCTCCCTAATCCCCCCTGTTCGGCGGCAAGAAAGGCGCCACTCCCGCAAGCTCCGGGAGGATCCGGTTGACGTCTCCGTCGATCCTCAGATCCGCGATGGAGTCGTGTGCCGTTGCTCCCCGATTGATGATGGCGTAGAAGGCGCCGCCCTGCTGGGCCGCTCGAGGCACCGAGGCCGCTGGTTCCACCTCCAGCGTGGATCCGATGGAGCAGACCACCTGCGCCCGGCCGGCCGCCTCAAACGCCTGTTCCAACTTGTCCCGGGGCATGGCCTGGCCGAAGGAGACCGTCGCCGGTTTCAGGAAGCCTCCGCACGAGCACCGGGGCGGCTCTCCGGTTCGCTCAAATTCCGAATAGACCGGGTCCGGGTCTCGACGGCCGCCACAGCCGATGCACTCCACCATCCGATTGGTTCCATGCAACTCGATGACTCTTCCCGGAGGATGCCCGGCCAATTGATGCAAGCCGTCGATGTTCTGGGTGACCAGGGCATCGAGACGCCCCTGCCGGTCCAGACGGGACAACGCCCGATGGGCGGCGTTGGGCTGGGCGTCCCGGAACCCCTCCCAGCCCTCCAGCTTGTACCGCCAGTGCCGGACCCTGGCCTCATGAGAAACCAGGAACTCCTGGTAGTAGACCGGAGTCCATTTCTTCCAGACACCCTGGGGGCCGCGGAAGTCAGGAATTCCGGATCCCGTGGAGATGCCCGCTCCCGTGAAAACGAGGAAGCGTGGCCGCCCACGCAGCCGATCCGCCAAAGGAGCCAATTCCGGACGAGTCCCTTTCACCGACATCCCCATTTTCGCCTCATAGCGGATCCAGGACGATCGACGGCTGAATCGTCTCGGCGTCCGTTTTCCCGAGCGCCACCAGGCGGCCCTCATGAAAGATCCGGCACCAACCGCCGGGGAGACGGAGGTCAACCTGGACCTGTCCTCCGTGACGGACCCGGCTCCCCTCGGCATCTTCCAACTCGACCAGGGGAAGCTCCGGAAGCAGCTTCTCCAAGGGAAAATGGGCACGGTCCCATTCCTCCGTCATCCGTTCGGGCGATACCGCCTGAGACAGATCGAAGGCGCCGGAGCGAGTCCGTCTCAGACTCTCCAAGAAAGCGCCGCAGCCGACCGCCTTGCCCAGGTCGTGCGCCAGCGTCCGGATGTAGGTTCCGGCGGAACAGCGGACCTGGAGCGTCCACTTCGCCCGTTTCCGTTCCAACAACTCGATTCCATGAATCCTGACCTGGCGAAGGGGAGGCTCTGGATGCTGCCTGCTCCGGGCCAGTTCGTAGAGCCGCCGGCCCTGGACCCGAACGGCCGAATAGAGAGGCGGGCGCTGGGGGATTTCGCCCACGAATCGATCCAGAAACTCCCGAACTTCCCGAGTCGAGAGTTCGGGAACCGCACCCTCCCGAACCACGGCTCCCTCCCGGTCGTAGGTTTCGGTCGCCCGCCCCAGACCGATCCGGGCCAGATACTCCTTGTCCTGGTTCTGGTAGAAACGGCTCAGCCGAGTCGCCTTTCCCAACACCAGGGGAAGGACCCCGGTCGCCAGGGGATCCAGTGTGCCGGTGTGCCCCGCCCGGGTCCCGAGCGAGCGCCGCGCCGATGCCACGATGTCGTGGGAGGTGGGGCCCTCCGGCTTGTCGATGACCAGAACACCGTGCGGAGCGGGAAACCGCGGGCCGGTTCGAGAGCGGTCCGCCGAATTGCTCACGGCTCCACGCCGCCGGGCTCGCCGTCTGCTCAAGATGCCGGGGATCCTTGGTCGGCGGGGTCCAGCAGACGCTCCAGGCAGCCCAGGACTTCTGCGGACGCACGACCGGTACCGCCCTTCATTCTCAAACCGGCCGCGTTTCGGTGCCCGCCGCCTCCGAGACGGGACGCCACCAACCCCACGTCGTAGTCTCCCTTGGAACGCAGACTGACCCGAACCTGACCGTTCTGGTCCTGACGGACAAGGGCCGCTATCTGGATGCCGTCGAGACCCAGGGCATAGTTCACGAGACCCTCCGCATCCTCTTCGGTGGCTCCGGCTTCGCTCAACATGGATTGCGTCAGGTAGATCGAGGCGATCCTCCCGGAAGGATGGATCTCCAATGTGTCCAGGACTCTGACCAGCAGACCCACTCGGGACCACGGCTGGTTCATGTAGACCTGCTGGGCGATCCAGCCCGGATCCGCCCCCGCTTCGGTCAATCGGGCCGCCGTGTGGAAGGTCCCGGCGTGGGTGCTGGAAAAACGAAACGAGCCGGTATCGGTCAGAATCGCCACATAGAGATTCGTGGCAATTTCAGGTGTGACGGCCACCTCCAGTTCCAGCAGAAGCCGGTAGACCATTTCGGCGACGGCGGCGGCCCCCGAGTCCACCCAGTTGAAGGTCCCGAAAGGTTCGGTTCGGGCGTGGTGATCGATGTTGACCACCGGATAACGATCCAGGTTCCGGACCCCGGGGCGGTTCAGGTCATTGCACTCCAAGACGTAGACGGCTTCCCAAGTTCCTTCCAACCGGTCGACGGTCCGAACTTTTTCAGCGCCCGGCAGCCAGCGGTAGACCCGCGGCACGGGATCCGCGTTGACTATGGTGACCGTTTTCCCAAGGGCCTCCAGCGCCAGTCCCAATCCCAGCTCCGACCCGATGGAATCCCCGTCCGGGCGAGCGTGGGAGGTGACGGCGAAGCGATGATGATCGCGGGTGAAACGGACGATTTCGTCTAGCATGGCGCCGTACCTGTGTTGGGGCAACACTGAAGCCGTGGGTTCGGTGCGCCGCATCGGGAGTGCGCGGAGAGCATACGCGAATAGTGTGACCGCGGAAGGAGACCGGCGCCGGGGTTCAATCGTCAGTCATGATCGAAGATGTCGATGCGGTAGTCCACCAGATCTCCTCCCAGAATCTTTTCGCTTTCCCGGATGAGCCGATTGGAGACCCGTTCCAGAGTCACCCGGTCGGGTCCCACCGAGACCGCGCCGAGGCGGGCTCTCCGGTGCAGCTCCTGGTAGTCGATTTCGGCCACGGAGAAGTTGAGACGGGAACGCAGGCGGTCCGCCGTCTTGCGGACCACATTCCGCTTCTCCTTGAGAGATCGACTGTAGGGGAGGTAAATCTCAAGCGAACAGAAGACGATGGGCATCGGTGAGTGCGCCTCGGAATGGGGACACCGTGGACAGATTCCCCACGAGCTCCTGGGATTCTAGACCAACTGGGGTGCCACGGTCTCCTTGACGAAGGCTTCGATCACATCCCCGACCTTGATGTCCTGGTAGTTGGCGATGGAGATACCGCACTCGTACCCGCCTCTAACCTCGTTGACGTCATCCTGAAAACGACGCAATGAGGCGGTTCGGCCTTCGTGAATGACGGTGCCGTCTCGAACCAGCCGAATCAGGGAGTTGCGGGAGACCGCCCCATCCAGAACGAAGCAACCGGCGATAGTTCCGAACTTGGCCACTCGAAAGGTGTCGCGCACTTCCACCCGGCCCACCAACCGCTCACGAATGGTGGGTTCCAGAAGACCGAGCATGGCCTTCTGGATTTCCTCGATCAACTCGTAAATGACCGTGTACATGAGAAGTTCGACTTGCTCTCGTTCGGCGGTCATCTGAGCGTTGCGTTCGGGCCGGACATTGAAGCCCACCACCAGGGCATGGGACGCGGCGGCCAGCAAGACGTCCGACTCGGAAATGGCCCCGACGCCGCTGTGGACGATCTTGATCCGGACCTTCTCTCCACTCAGTTTCCGAAGTGAACCTTCCAGGACCTCGACCGACCCCCGCCCGTCGGCCTTGATGACCAGGTCGAGTTCCTTGACTTCCTTCGTCGCCATTTGGGCGAAGAGCTTGTCCAGACCCATCGGACCCGATCTGGCCAGATCCTTCCGGCGCTGCTCCTGGCGCCTCTGCTCCGCGACTTCCCGTGATTTGGCGGCACTTGTCAGCACCTGGAAGGCGTCGCCCGCCTGGGGCAGATCGTGCAGCCCCAAAACCTCGACGGCGGAACTGGGACCTGCTTCCAGGACCGGCTGTCCCCGGTCGTCGAACATGGCGCGCACCTTGCCGTAGGCCGTGCCTACAACGAAGGAGTCTCCCACGCGAAGCGTCCCGTCCTGGACCAGCGCCGTCGCCACCGGACCCCGTCCCCGATCCAGCTGGGCCTCCAGCACAACCGCCACTGCGGGCTTCTGGGGATTGGCGGTTCTCTCCGTCAGATCCGCCACCAGCAGGATCATCTCCAGCAACAGGTCCAGGTTGGTCTGGGCCAGAGCGGAAACCTCCACCATGACCGTGTCACCGCCCCAATCCTCGGGCGTGAGACCGCGGTCCGACAACTGCTGCTTGACCCGGTCCGGCCGGGCATCCGGCCGATCCATCTTGTTGACGGCCACGATGATGGGAACATCGGCGGCCTTGGCGTGGTCGATGGCTTCGAGAGTCTGAGGCATGACGCCGTCGTCCGCAGCAACGACCAGGACCACGATGTCGGTCACCTGGGCGCCGCGAGCCCGCATCAGGGTGAAGGCTTCGTGGCCGGGCGTGTCCAGAAAGACAATCTTGCTGCCGTCGACGGAGACATGGTAGGCCCCGATATGCTGCGTGATCCCTCCGGCCTCCGATGCCGCCACGCGCGATTCCCGGATCGCGTCCAATAGCGAGGTCTTGCCATGGTCGACATGCCCCATGACGGTGACGACGGGGGCCCGCACCTGAACGTCCTCCGGACGTTCGACGACTTGATCCTCTTGGACCAGCGCTTCCTGCTCGGAAACGAACTCGACCTGCGCGCCGAAGATGTCGCACAACTGCTGAATCGTGTCGCGGTCCAGACTCCGATTGATGGTGGCCATCACACCCCGAGAGAAGAGCTCCTTGATGAGCACCTTGCTCTTGAGACCCAATTTCTCGCTCAAGTCCCTCACGGTCACCGAATCACTGACCGTGATCACGGCGGGACCCTCGGGCTCTTCGGCAACCTCGGCGGGCTGGGGTTTCGCCTCCGGCGTTTCAGCGACCGGAGACTCGACTTCGGCAGCGGCCGTGACCTCGGCCGCCTCTTCCGGGAGTTCGGGAGCGGGGGCCTCGTCCGGAACCGGTGCCGCGGCATCTTCCGCCGCCGGGGGTGCCGGGACCGGAGGCGGCGCCACCGGTCCAGCCGTGCCCGGGGGCACCAGAGGAAGGCTGGTGGAAGCAACCGGCGCCTGCGTGGAAAGAAGCATTTGCTGCGCCTGTTCCAGAAGTTCCGCCGAAATCTGGGCTTCGACCTTTTCGATGATGGGCTCGTCGTCGATGGTGACTTCCGTCTTCTCCAGGACCGCTTCCGGCGGCTCGGTCACGATCCTTCGATAGTTTCCCTTCCCTTTTCTGGGCGTTAGCGATCCCAGAAGGAACGGGCTTTCGATCGTCTCCGCCGATGGCGACGCGGCTTTCCTGGGCTGGCCCAACTGCTTGATGGTCTTTCGAGGCTTGGCGGCCGGCCGCTTCCTGACCTTCGCCTTTACGGACCGGGCCTGTTCCTCCTGTTCCGTATCGATGACGAGTTGCAGCCGCCGGCGAATACGATTGGCGATGTCAAAATCCACCGGAGTCTCGGGTGAAGGCACCCAGACCCCGATCTTCTTGAGTTCCGAGATGACCGCAGTACTCTGCATCTCGAATTCCGAAGCCAGTTCGTTGACTCTCACCTGTTCCATAACCGTCTTGATGCTTTCTACGCTTCCGTGCGCCGGTTCGGACCCCGCCACTCCCCAAGAGCTTTCACGGACATCATAACAGTGGTTCAGACCAATTCAGGCTCAGCTTCCCCGGCAGTTTCCGCAGCCGCGCTCTCGGCCCGGTTCCGGATCCAAGCCTCCGCCAGGGCAAGGATCTTCAGAGCCGTCTTTTCGGCGATCATGGGAATGGTCGACAAGTCCTCGACCGTTCGCCTCGAAAGCTCCTCAATGGTCTGCACACCCGCTTCCTCGAGACGAATTCGAGTCTTTTCGCCCAGACCCTCCAACTTATCCAGACCCGGCTGCGCGGCCTGGGCGGCCTGGGCAGCCTGGGCGGCCAACTGTTCCATCTGAGCCAGGATCTCCTGTTTCTTGTCCTCCTCGCTCTTGATGTTGATTTCCCAACCCAGCAGCTTGGAACCCAGTCGAACGTTCTGTCCCTTCCTGCCGATGGCCAGAGACAGTTGATCCTCCGGAACGACGACCTCCAGAACCTTGTCCAGCGGATCCTGGACCAGCACCTTGGAAATCCGAGCGGGGTTCAAAGCGTTGATGGTGTACTCGACGATGTCGTCGGAGTATTGGATGATGTCGATCTTCTCTCCCCGCAACTCCCGGATCACAGCGTTGATCCGACTGCCCCTCATCCCGACGCAGGCACCCACCGGATCCACGTTGTCGTCGCGGCTCGACACCGCCACCTTGGCCCGTTCACCCGCTTCCCGAACCGCGTTCTTGATGATGACGGTGTGGTCGTAGACTTCGGGAATCTCGGCCTCGAACAAGCGGATCAGGAGGCTGGGATCCCCTCGGGAAACCACGATCTGGGGTCCCTTGGAGAGCCGGTGCACCTTGATGATGACCGCTCGCACCCGATCCCCCATCCGATATTCTTCGGTGCGGGCCTGCTCGTTGTACGGGAGCACGGCCTCCGTCCGGCCGATGTCCAGCACGATGTTGCCCCCCTCGAAGCGCCGCACGATTCCATGGACCACCTGTCCGATCTGGCCCGAATACTCCTCGAAGACATTCTCCCGTTCGGCTTCCCGAACCTTCTGGAAAATGACCTGCTTGGCCGTCTGGGCGGCGATTCGTCCCAGTTCCAGAGGAGGCTTCGGGATCTCCAGGTAGTCCCCCACTTCGAAGCTGTCGTCGTACTGCAAGGCCTCGGACAGAGCCATCTCCGTCTCTTCTTCCTCGACTTCTTCCACGATTCGCTTGACGGCAAATACTTCGATGGTCCCGGTCACCGGATCGAATCGCGCCTGCAGATCTTCCTCGGTCCTGAAATGCTTCCTGGCGGCGGCTGCCATGGCGTCTTCAAGGGCTTCGTAAATGACCTTGGATTCAACACCTTTTTCCCGGCTGAGCTGCTCGATGCTCTGACTGAGGGCATTCGACATGCTTCGCTATTTCCTCACTGTTGCCGCTCGTCGCGGCCGATTCTACTTCCTGAACGAGTCGGCATACCGGTGGACCAGGTTGGCCTTGGCGATCATCCCGAAGGGGATCCGGTAAGTCTTGTCCTGGCAACTCAATTGCACGACGCCGTCACGAAGGTCCCGGATGAAACCGGTGAACCTGCGGCGACTGTCGATCTTCTCCCGTGTGGTAAGGCGAACCTCTCGACCCGAAAATCGCAAGTAGTCCTCCATGCGGAAGAGAGGGCGATCCAGACCCGGAGAAGAAACCTCCAACACGTACCGGTCGGAGATCAGGTCCTCCACGTCCAGGAGAACACCGGCCTGCCGGCTGACGGTCTGACAGTCCTCCAACGTAACGCCTCCAGGCTTGTCGATGTACACTCTCAGCAACGGACTCCGCTGTTGGGCAAGGTACTGGATGTGAACCAATTCCATCCCCTGTTCCTCTACGGCCCCCCGCAGCAGGAATTCCACCTTTTCGGCCACTTCCGCCATTGTCGCATCCTGAAGCGATTTTGCTGGCGCCGGCCCACCGAATGGAAAGAATCCACCCCCCTCTGAGCCACGGACAAAATTCGCCGCAGACTCCTAAGAATATAGCCGAGCCCCCAATTCAGTTCAACGGACGGTCGAGATTTGAACCGGCCCCAATTCCTCGAGTTCCGGCTTGAGTTCGGAGGCGGGACCACCGACGACGAGCAGCGAAGAGTCTTGTGAGAGGTACTCCATCAGGAGCTTTCGAAAGTCCTCGGGTGTGACCCGCCGCAGGCGGAGACCGTAGTTTGCGATGTAGGTGACACCCAGATCGTAGAGACTGGTGTCCAGAATACGAGTCAGGCGCGCGACCGGATCTTCCAGCCGATTGCGGAACTCAAGGTAGACCAGGCTTCTGGCTTCCTCCATCAGGGACGGGTCCACCTGGCCCTCGCGAAGTCCATTCATGGTCTGAAGAAACTCCTTCAGATAGGGCATCAGACGGTTCGAAGAGGTGCTGAGACTCAGTTGGAGGTATCCCGGCATTCGGAAGGCTTTCACCCGGGAAGAGGCCTGGATCTGCTGCTCGGCCTCGACCGTCCGGGCCAACGCCGGCAAGGAGAGCGTCAGATACTCCTCCAACATCTTGAGGGCATAGTAATCTCTGCTGCCCATCTCGACGCCAAGCCTGCCCCAGCGAAAGAGGGCATCGTCCCCCGGCAGGTCCTGCAACAGGATCCGCCAACCTTCCAGGACCGGGGCCCGGCGAAACGTGAACGGAGCCGCTTCGGCACTGATCCAGACGCCCCAGCGGCGACTCAGTTCACGGAACATGTCTTGCGGCTCTGCAGACGTGGTCAGGGCGAGTCTGGCCTGGTTGGGAAGAAAGAGCTTCCGGTATTGGATCTTGACGTCTCTCAGTTCCAGGTTCTCCAGCGTCTCCACCGTCCCCAGAACGCCGTGTCCGTAGGGATTCGGTCCGAATAGATGGGCAAGAAACGCTTTCTGCGTAACCACTTCGGGTCTCTTCAACTGTTTCTCGACTTCTTCCAGTTGCTCCTTCCGCAACCTCTCGAAGGTTTCCTCCCGAAAAAAAGGGCGCACGACGATCTCACCCAGAAGTCCCAGAACTGCCGCGAGATTCTCTTCCGGAGCGCTACCGTAGAGGTAGATGGCGTCCCAATCGACCTGAAGCTCCAGCTCGCCGTTGAGGCTCTCGAGTTGCCGTTGAATCAGGGCCCCGGATCGAAGCTCCGTCTCTTCCAGCAACATCCGAGTGGTGAGGTGGGTGATGCCCCATTTGTCCACGGGATCGAAAGCAGCCCCGTTCTCGATCATGAGACGGAAAGACCGCCGCGAAGGACCCGGCGGGAGCATCAACACCTCCATCCCGTTCAGGAGGGACTTGCGCTCGAACGAAGGAACGGTCAGTTTCGCCAGTTTCACCGTTGGCGCGCCGGGGACGGAGGCTATAATCAAGGCGATGACACCTGTCAGGATCGAACCCAGGCGGATCCCGAAACCAAGCCGGCAGCCGGAGTACTGGATTGGATCTCTCATGGATCGGACCATTGTATCAGTGTCCCGCGAGCCCGGCGCAAAAGAGGTGGCGGAATCTCGGGTTCCCGGAAACAAGGGTTTCCCCGGAGGCAACCGGGCTTGACCGGATTCCGGGTCCCTCCAGTCCATCGGCACCGTCTGGACAGCGGACTGACCCTGCTGGTACGCCCGGATCACACCAGCCCGGTCGTCACCACCATGATCTGCTATCGGGTGGGTTCCAGAACGGAGACTCCGGGCCGTACCGGGATTTCCCATTTTCTGGAGCACATGATGTTCAAGGGAACCGGACGGTACGGGCCCGGGGAGATCGATCGGATCACGGCGCTCCATGGGGGCTCCAACAACGCTTTCACCACGCAGGACTATACCGGCTATTTCTTCAGCTTCGCCGCCGACCGATGGGTTTGCGCTCTGGAAATCGAGGCGGACCGGATGTCAAACAATCGTTTCGACCCCGAGCAATTCGAGCTGGAGCGGCAGGTGATCCTCGAGGAATCCAGAATGGAACAGGATCATCCCTGGGGAGCGCTTCGCCGATCGGTTGAGATGAAGGCCTTCGAAAGCCACCCATACCGCTTCCCGATCATCGGATTGAGCCGGGATATCCAGGCGCTGACCCCGGAACAGATGAGGGAACACTACCGCAGGTACTACGTCCCCGGGAACGCCGTGCTGGCGGTCGCCGGCGACACGGAGCCGGAATTCACTCTCCGGACCGTGGAGCAGCTCTTCCAGCAGACAGCTTCCGGTGATCCGCCACCGGTCCTTCCACCTTGGGAGGCGGCGAACGGCGGCCGGGTCAAGATCAATGTTCGGCGGCGGAGCCGCGTGCCCAGAATGCTGGTGGCCCTGCCCGCCCCCTCCATTCATCAGAGCGATCACGACCCCTTTCAGATCCTGGACCGGGCGCTCTCCGAGGGTCGACTTTCACGTCTCTACAGGAAGTTCGTTGAAGAGACCCGGTTGGCTTCCCTGGTCCATACCGAACTGGGCGACACATTTGACCCCTACCTCCTGCTGATCCGCCTTGAGTTGCGCGAGGATGCCGATCTACAACAGACGGAGGAACTCCTTTTCCACGAACTCATGCAGTTGTGCACCAGCCCTCTGACCGAAAAGGAGCTGACGCGGGCCAAGAACCAGTGCATCAACCAGTTTCTGTTCGAACTGGAGACGACATTCGACCAATGCATGCAACTGGCCTCGATGGAAGCCTTGCAGCGGCCCGGCTACTGGGACGATTACGTGCCGCGAATCTCCAGGGTGACTGCCGAGGAGGTCATGGCGGCCGCAGCCGGACACTGGTCCGGGCGGCGCTGGACCGTCGGCGTCGTGGAGAGCGGATAGGAGTCTGCTTCCGATTCGCCCGCGCGGCGCCGGCAACCTGGAGATTTCGCAAATGGTCTTGGACGGGTTCGAACGACGAGTCTGGGACAACGGACTGGTGCTCCTCAGTTGCCGGAACGACCGCCTTCCCCTGGTCTCGGTCAATGCCTTCATTCTTGCCGGCACCGACCAGAACCCGCTTCGGCAGCCGGGACTGGCGGCGCTTGCTTCACGAATGTTGGAGGAGGGAACGGCCAAATACGGGGCCGACGACATCTCCCGACTGGTGGAAGACGCGGGCGGGAACCTCTCCACCTCCTGCCGACATGAACTAACCGGGATCTCCCTCCATCTCAGGGACCGTGATCTACAGCATGGACTCGATCTGTTGGCGCAGATGCTGTCCCGTCCCACCTTCCCGAGGGAACGATTCGGTCTGGAGCGGGAGAAGGCTCTGACCCAGTTGGAGGCTCTGGAGGACGATCCACAGGTCGTGGTGAGCAACCTGCTGAACCGGGAGATCTACCAGGGTGGTCCGCTGCAGTTCCCTACCCTGGGAACACCGGCATCGGTCAGGGGGCTCCGGATCGAGGACATTCGGGAGTTTCACCGCCTCCGATACGCTCCAGGGAACACGATTCTGGTCGTTGTGGGCAGCGCCGAAAGCGCTCAGGTTGCGGACCTGGTGGATCGTTGTCTGGGATCATGGGGAAACGGCCACCACCGTAGGAGCCAACCTCCGGCACCCCGGCGGCAGCGTGAACCTCGAGTGCGGCATCGCGTCCTGGACGGCCGGGAACAGGTCCACATCTGTCTGGGACACTTGGGCGTGACCCGGAACCACCCTGATTTCTACGCGCTCCAGGTGATGGACGCCGTCCTGGGCAGCGGACCGGGGTTCACCAGCCGGATTCCCCGAGAGCTCAGGGACCGCCGGGGCCTGGCCTACACCACCTATAGCGACCTCACAGGCTCCGCCGGCCGCTATCCGGGACGGTTTTTCGCCTACATCTGCACCTCGCCGTCGAATCGACAGGCCGCTTTGAGTGGGCTAGTGGGAGAGATCGAGAGTTTCATCGAGGATGGACCCACGGAAGAAGAATTGGCGCTGGCACAAGAATACCTGACCGGCAGTTTCGTTTTCGATTTCCAGTCCAACGCCCACGTGGCTCGATTCCTGCTTACGACGGAACTCTTCGACCTGAATGGAGACTTCATCCGCTTGTATCCGGAATGGATCCGCACGGTCGACGCGGAGGAGGTGAGGCGAGTTGCCCGTCTTCATTTGGATACGGTAAACTACACCGCAATCATCGCCGGACCTGAGTATGCCCTTACTCGCTGAAAGGCATTCTTCCGCCATCCCGCACCGTCCCCTGTTCCTGCTCTTGGGACTGGTGGTTCTGGCGGGAGCCTGCGGCAGAAACCGGGTTCCCATTCCTCCTCCCGGCGCCGCCGACCGGGATGCCGGCGCCGCCACGACCCGGACCGGCGCGGCCGAGCCGGCCGTTGCGTCGGCGCCCAGGCTGGAGATTCACGTCGAGCCGTCGGTGATCCAAAGAGGGGGCTCGGCCCTGTTGTCATGGGAGTCTCACGACGCGGACGAAGTGCGGATCGATCAGGGTATCGGAGTGGTCGATCCCTCCGGAAGGATCAAGCTCTTTCCCGAAGCAACGACCTCCTACCGGCTGAGCGCCACCGGGTCGGGGGGTACGGTGGAGCGATCGGTGACGATCGAGGTTTCGGCGGACCGGACCGGAGCGATCGGCCGGGAGGACCTCCTGCCGCCGGCCCGGGACGAAGAAATCCCGCTTACCGTCGAGCCGGTCTTCTTCAACTTCGACAGCAACTCGCTGGATGCTCGGAACAGGGCCACCCTGGAGGCAAACTCCCGGTGGTTTTCGCAGCCTGAAAACGCTCATATCCGGTTCGTCCTGGAAGGGCATAGTGACGAGCGCGGCACCGACGAATACAATCTGGCTCTCGCCGACAGGAGGGCACAGGTCGTGCGCCAATTCCTGGTGGATGCCGGAATCGACCCCGACCGCATGACCACCATTGCGTTGGGGGAGGAGCGTCCCTTCGACACCGGCCAAACGGAAGCGGCATGGGCCATGAACCGGCGAGTTCATTTCGTCCTGATCCAGGAGCAGGAGTAGACCGGCCATGTTCCAGACCACCACCTCCGCCCGGACGAAAGAGCATTGGAAAATTCTGGTTCCCGTGGGGTTGGGAGCCGCGCTGCTGGCAGGCGTGGTCATCTTCATGCATGACCCCAAGCCTCAGCAGCGGGAAGAGTTGACCGGAGTGCTTCGGGAAGGGGATACGGACTACGGTTGGTACCGGGACCACGTCAGCCTGACCCAGCCTCGCCTCCAGATGGCCAAGAACCTGGCCGGCAGCCGAATGGCCATTTTTTCGGCCATCATCGAGAATCAGGGAGAGCGGGCGCTGGACGTGGTCGAGATGAAGATGACCTTTTTCAACTACGACACGCCGGTCTGGGAAACGACCCGGACTCCGATTCGGCCGGGCGCGTACACGGCTCCGATACAGCCCATGAAAAAACGAAGCTTCACGTTCTACATCCAGGACCTTCCCCGGGATTGGATGGCCAGCCGCGCCGAGATGGACATTAACGGGTTTCGGTTCACCGCGCCGCAGTGACGGGCAAGCTGCCGGCCAGACGCCGGCCCAAGCGCTTCTCATCCGGCGGCGCCTGTCGAAACACCTTGCTCCAAACCCCGGGACGCTCCATGCACAAATAGACGGGAGTCCTGGGACTGCGAGCCCTGACCCACTCCACGGCTGAACGGTACATCCGCACCCGAATCGGCCAGAAGTAGCGAAGCTTGCCGTCCGGGACCGGAACCAGTTCGCCCAGCGGGAGTCCGCTGCGGGGAAATCGGGATCGCATGAATGCTTTCAACTCGGCGCTCAGGCGGAGGCTGCCCAGGGAAATCCAGGAAACGGACTCGGGCGGTAGACGGCGGAAAACCTCGTCGACCAGATCCTCGTAGTCCCTCTCCCATCCCGAGTAATGGATCATGGGGTCCAGGTGAAACCCGATCCGGTACCCCTCGCGAACACAACGTTCCGCTGCGTTCAGCCGCCGTTCGATGCCCGCCGTGCGATGTTCCTCGTTCGCCTGGACCGCCCTGGGGTTGATGGACCAGGACACCACGGTGCGTCCGCCATGATCCAGCCCCATCAGGTTGTCGACACAATCCGACTTGGTCTTGAACTCCAGGATCGCGTTGTCGTAGCCGGAAAAGAATTCCACCAAAGGGACCGAATAGCGGGTCAGCGGATCCAGGGCCAAGCTGTCGGCCAGCTCGCCGGTGCCCACCCGGAAGGGGGTCTTGGGGTGGGATTTGAACCGTGTCTCAAGCTCCTGGATCAGGTCCGTATAGTTAGCGTAGACGACCAGGTGGGGGAAGTTGAGGTGGGTCTGGAGATAGCAGTAGCTGCACTCCATGTGGCAGTTGCTCGCGTAATTGACGACGAAGTAGTTGCAACAGACGTTTCGTTCTCCCCGTGTCTGGCTGGCCGGACAGTCCTTGAAAAAGCGGCCCTTGTGCCGAGCCAACACCAGAGATCGCTTGGCTGCTGCCAGAGAAGGACTCCTGCGGCGGGATTCGGTCAGCAAGGTACGGGAGTCCTCGAGCCATTCCACCGGCGTGGAGGGAAGCCGGCGCAACACGTTTCGGGTGATCTTAGAGTCCGCCACGCAACGTTCCACGTAGATCCTGTCCGGTGTGTACGCAACCATGGCGTCGGCCTCCGCTCATCCCTTCCGCTGCCGGCGGGGGACGGACTACAGCTTATCAATCCTTCTTGAGGACCGTCACAACAGCTCGAAGATCCCTCCCAGCTCCGGACGGCCGGCCATCTCCTCGAGCCTGCCCACCAGGTGGCGAAATTCAGCGGGGTTGCGGCAGGAGAAGGAGACCGAAAGCAGGTCCCCTTCGAAATAGGGAGGTACCTGCAAGCGGATCTGGGGAGGGACCTTGAGTTCGCCCTTCATCCTGCGGTATTGATCCTGATGACGGGAGAGGTGGGGTCGGCGCAAGCGATGGAGACATTCCAGGATTCGGCGAAATCGCAAGGGTCGGACCGTTCGGGCGTCTTCGTCCACTTCCCTGGCGCCAGACGCGTTCCAGACGCGATCCAGCGCCCCGGACCCGCGTGGCCGCTCGCCGGACCTGAGGTCGTCCAACAGGTCGAACAGTTCCCGCTGCCGGTTCCGGCCGGGTTCGTACCGTTCCAGGAGGTCGAGAAACAGCTGTCGCTCCGCAGCCGTCCAAGCCGCGAGCCTGAGCGCCGTCTCCGGGTCCAAGCGGCGATGAACGGCACGCTGCAAGGCCTCGTCGAGGCGCCCAAGGCGGAGGAAGAAGCGGAGACGGTAGCGGCTGGCCGGCCTGCCCAGGAGCGGCAGATAGCGCTCGATG
Organism: Acidobacteriota bacterium; assembly: GCA_965231825.1. Taxonomy (GTDB): domain Bacteria; phylum Acidobacteriota; class UBA6911; order RPQK01; family JAJDTT01; genus JAJDTT01. The sequence goes on from OZ246889.1 coordinate 4,698,462, forward strand.
AGTGCCTCTTCCGGGACCTCGAATTGCTCCCGGAGCTTGACCAGAGCCCGGGCCCGTTCCAGATCGTGAAGCGGACCGGCCGCTTTCTCCGCCAGCGCCCACTCGAAGAGCTGCAGGTCCGACGCCCGGTTCCAGACCAACGCCGGCGCCGCACCCAACCCGGCCGCCCGAGCCGCCCGGTAGCGGCGGAACCCCATGGCGATTCTCAGATTGCCCGCCGCCGCCGGCTGCAGGTGCAAGGGTGTCACCACTCCCACGCTCCGGATGGAGGCCGCCAATCGGTTCATCGGGAACCAGTCGGGAGTGATGGCCAGGGTCTCATCCGAGCCGTCGATACGGGCCAGATCCACAACTTCCAGGGCGGAAGGAGGCTTCGGGTGAACCATGGCGGGAATCAACCTCGGAAGTGACCGGCCGGCCGGCGTTTGTTCACGGGAACGGCACCCGGACGGACCAAAAGGAAATTGAACCTGGGACGCGCCTTGTGGTAGTGTCGCTCCCACTTGCTTCGAACCTAAACCTTATTACACTGCATGAGGAGGGTACAGCAATTGATGACATTCAAAGTACGCCGAAAGGGTCTGCGGGTCGGATTGGCCTTGGTCATGATGGCCTTGGTACTGAGCCCCCTGGTGGGACAACAGAAGGTCCCCTACAGCATCCAGGACTATCAGGTCTACAAGGCGGCCATCGACGAACCGAATCTGGGTAAGCGGGAAGACGCCATCATCGGCTTCATGAAGGCCAAGTCCTCGTCGAAGCTGAGCGAGTACGCCCTGGGCAACTACGTGAAGTTGCTGCAGGAGTACCAGACCAAGGGCAACCATCGGAAAGTGGTATCGGCCGGGGAAAAGCTTCTGGCCCTGAAACCGAGCGAACCCAACGCACTGAGGATGGTGACCTACGCCGCATTCCAGAGCCGCCAACTTCAGAAGGCGGCCCAATACGGCGAAAAAGTTTACGCCAAGATGCCGTCCGCCGGACTCGCCTACATTCTGGCCCTTTCCTACGGGACCAAGAATCAGGCCAAGTACATCTCCTACGGCGAGAAGGCGGTGGCCGGACTCAAACCCGCGGAGACCTTCCAGATCGTGGCGGAGTTGACCAATATCTACGTCGCCAAGAAACAGTGGAAGAGAGCGTCCGAGTATGGCCGGAAGACCATCGCGGCCTTCTCCGCGATCAAGAAACCGCAGAGCACCTCCCAGGCAGAATGGGACAAATACGTCAAGATGCAGACGGCCGTTGCCCACGGCGCCGTGGGTCGCAACGCCGCCGAGTCCAGGAATTGGGGAGGCGCCATCTCCAGCTACAGCCGGGCCCTGCGCGCCACCTCCTCGTCGGGACTCCGGGGAGAGGCCTACTTCTATATCGGGATGGGGCGATGGCAGCAGAATCGGATCGATGACGCCATGAAGGCTTTCGCCCGCGGTTCCGTCCAACGGAGGGCGCCTCATTCCAAGCATTGCCGCAAGCACCTGGAACAGCTCTACAAGTCCACCCATAACGACTCCCTCGCCGGAATCGAAGAGTTCGTCGAGCGGGTCAACTGAACCTTCCAGTCTGCCGCCGGCAGATTCACCTCAAGGGCCGGGAGGGCAAGCCCCTTTCCCGGCCCTTTTTTCACATCCCAGATCCTCGCGTAGTCAGGGGCCATAACCCGCCTGCTCCCACCCGCGACGCCGTATTCATCCGGGTTCCATGGACGAATACCTCCAGAGCCTGAACGACCGGCAGAAGCTGGCGGTCACGACCACCGAGGGTCCCATGCTCGTGGTGGCCGGCGCCGGAAGCGGAAAGACACGGGTGATCACCTGCAAGATCGCTCACCTGATCCACCAGGGAAGATGCCGCCCCTGGGAGATCCTGGGGGTCACCTTCACCAACAAGGCGGCCGAGGAAATGCGTCTTCGGGTGGAGGGCCTGCTGGGGGGACTGGAACCGGTCCCGCGTCTGTCGACCTTTCATTCCTTCTGCGTCCGGGTTCTGCGCCGGCATGCCGAACGCCTGGGCTACGGCCGGGACTTCGCCATCTGCGACACGGACGATCAGAACGCCATTCTCAAGAAGATTTGCGGGGACGCGCGAATCAGTTCTCCGGTGCGCAGGATCCGAAGCCTCATCAGCAAGAGGAAAAACCAGAGCCGGAGGCGAGTCTACGATTTCCACTCCGACTCAGACCCCTACGACCAGGAGGGTGTGGAACCGGTGATGGCCCGCTATCAGGCGCACCTCGAGAAGTCCAACGCCATGGACTTCGACGACCTGCTTCTGCTCACGGACAAACTGTTTCGGGAACAGCCCGAAATCCGGGAGGCCTGGTCGGACCGATACCGATATCTCCTCATCGACGAATACCAGGACACCAACGCCAGTCAGTACGGCCTGGTCCGGCATCTGGCATCGACCCACGGGAACGTGACTGCCGTGGGTGACGAGGATCAGTCCATCTACGCCTTTCGAGGAGCGGATGTCGGCAATATTCTCAGCTTTGAAGAGGACTTCCCCGGCGCCGTCGTGGTCAAGCTGGAGCAGAACTACCGGTCCCGCCAGAGCATCCTGGACGCCGCCATGGCGGTCGTCTCTCACAACTTGGAGAGAAAGCCCAAACGGCTCTGGACCCAGAATTCGCAGGGGGAGCCGGTCGAGGTCCATTCGGCGGAGAGTTCATACGCGGAATCCCTGTTCGTGTGCCGGCGGATCGAACGCTTCCTCCAACACGGCGAGACGGGGGTCGCCGTCCTGTATCGCATCAATTTTCAGTCCCGTCAGTTCGAGGACACTTTGAACCGCTTCGGGCTCCCTTTCCGTCTGGTAGGAGGTGTGAGTTTCTACAAGCGCAAAGAGGTACGGGATGCCCTCGCCTACCTGAGGGTCGCCCGCAATCCCAGGGACAACCTGGCGTTGGAGCGAATTATCAACACTCCGCCAAGAGGCATCGGACCAAAGAGCCTGGCCCGACTCCGCCTGGAGGCGGCGCGAAGCGGCGACTCGCTCTGGGACGCCGTTCGCCGGGACGCCGATCAGGAGGATACTCCCCGGAGGTTGCGAAACGTCCTGATACGGTTCGTCGTCCTGGTCGGCAAGTGCCGGCAATGGATCGACGTGGAGCAGCCCCTTCACGACGTCTTGGAGCAGATCCTCCATTCCAGCGGTTATGTCCGGGCCCTGGAAAAAGAAGAATCGGAGGAGGCCAGCAACCGGTTGTTGAACCTGCAGGAGCTCCTGGGAGTGGCTCGCGACCATTCGGATTCCGGCCGGAGCCTGCAAGAATTCCTGGACGAGACGGCGCTCCGATCGGAAGCGGACGACTACGACGAGGCGGCCCCGGTCACGCTGATGACGCTCCACAACGCCAAGGGACTCGAGTTTCCCATCGTCTTCCTGGTGGGAATGGAGGAAAAACTGCTGCCCCACACCCGGTCGCTGGCGGAGGGCAACGTGGAAGAAGAACGGCGACTGTGCTACGTGGGCATGACCCGGGCCCAGAAACGCCTGATCCTGACCCTGGCCCGTACCCGGAGGATGTGGGGGGGAGATGTAGAGGAGCGCCGCCAGGCGAGCAGCTTCCTGTCCGAGATCCCCCGGCGCCTGGTGCGATACTCCGGACCGGAGTGGTCTCAGGTCCAGCTTTGGGGAACCGGCCACTCCCCAGGCCGATCCGGGGTCCCGAGTTCCAGGTCCGGACGGACGGCGGGCGCCTCCAAGGGCCGGAGTTTCGCCCCGGGGGTCAGAGTGGAGCACCCCGAATACGGGCTCGGCATCGTCTTGCAGGTCCAGAAGGTCCGGGACGATCTCAAATTGACCGTCTCGTTCTCCGGGCGGGGGAAAAAAATGTTCTACCAGAGATACGCCAGGGTCAAGCTCCTCTGACCGGACCGGTCCGCGAGTCCGGCGCCGGGGCCGGACCATCGCCGGTAGAATGTGAACCCTGGCCGGAGACACGGCGTATAACTTTACGAAAGCACAGACAGACGATCACGATTCGAAATCGAGCGGAGGATAGAAAGCATGACCTTGCGAAACAACCTGTTCCGGCGCCGGTCCGGTGTCGGCTTTCTTGCCGTCCTGGCTGCTTTGGCCTTGGGCATTGCCATTGGAACCGTGCTCGTTCTGGACGGTGTCTCCAGCACGGAGAAAGAGCCGAACTCCCGACTGAGCACACCTGAGGGACGGGGAACACCGCTTGCCTCGGCAAACGGCGGCACCTTGACGGAAGGCTTCACCCGGGTGGCCGAGTCCGTGGAGGCGGCGGTGGTCAACATCAATACCATCTCCATCGTCAACACGGAACGGCGCCAGAGGGAGATGCGGGAGTTCTTCGGAGACAACTTCTGGAACCGTATGCCCAGGGGACCGGCCCGGCGGACCAGTCTGGGCTCGGGGGTGATCGTCGACAGCCAGGGATACATCCTCTCCAACCATCATGTGATCGCTCCGGTCGAGGAGAACGTGGGCCGGCGGGTGGCCGACAAGATCTCTGTGACCCTCCATTCGGGGGAGACCCACCCGGCTCAGGTCGTAGGCGTCGATCACGAGTCGGACTTGGCCGTGATCAAGATCGAGGCTCCTGAGCCTCTGCCCTTCGTCCCGGTGGGCGATGCCACCGACCTCCGGATCGGCGAGTGGGTTCTGGCCATCGGCAATCCCTTCGGCGTGGGCAAGACCATCACCGCGGGGATCGTCTCGGCGACGGCGCGAGTCATCGGCGGTCCGGTCATGGCTGCGGCGTTCGGGGACTTCATACAGACCGACGCCGCCATCAATCCGGGAAACAGCGGCGGCCCGTTGGTGAACATGTCGGGTGAAGTGGTGGGCATCAATACTCTTATCGTCTCCGGTTCCCGGGGATCGCAGGGGGTCGGGTTCGCCATCCCTTCCACAGTCTTCGTCAACTCCTACAACCAGCTTGTGAGCAAGGGAAAGATCGAACGGGGTTGGATGGGAATCTCCATGAACGACCGGCCCTTGAACCCGGAGATGGCCGAGTATTTCGGAGTGGCAGGAGAAGATCCGGAAGGGATCAAGGACGGTGACGGCGTGCTGATCACACAATTGGTGGACGAGAGAGGCGAGCCGAACAAGACCGGGCCCGCATATGACGCAGGAATCCGGGAAGAGGACGTCATCGTGAAGCTGGGAAACCAGGAGGTGGAAACCAACTTCGACCTGCGGGTGACCGTGGCCAACACGCCTCCCGGGGACAAGCTTCCCGTGGTCGTGGTCCGCCGGGGAGAAGTGAAGAACTTCACGGTGATGCTGGCCGAACGCACCATGGAGGCCCAGGAGCGGTCGGAGGCCGGAGGACTTTCCTTCGAAGAAGAGGAGGACCGGGAGAAACGGCGCAAAGAGATCGGACTGCGGTGGCGTACCTTGAATCCCCGAGATTCCGACCAGCTGGGCCTGGACGAGGAGGGTGGTGTATTCATCACCGAAATCTGGCCGGGCAGTCTCGGCGACGAGGCGGGGCTGAGACGTTTCGATATCATCACGCACGTGAACGGAGATCCGGTGCAGACCGACCGCGAGTTCAAGGAGACCATCGACGGAATCGAGTCCGACCAGGCCATCATCCTCCGTGTCGTGAGCATCAATCAGAACCGAAGACCCTCCGTGCGTTACGTCTCGTTCCGGAAACCATGAGGACCATCTCTCCAAACCCCCAATGCCGGCGGCGCAGGTGAGGGCTCGGCCTATTGATCGCGACTGACGCGGAGGCTCTACAAGATTGGTTCTGTGTGCTGAGCCCGCCACTGGACGGCGAGTCCAACATGCGGATCGACCGGCGGCTTCAACTCTTCGCAGAGCGAAGCCGCCGTCCCGTGACGCTGGTTCGTTTTTACGGTTGGGCGGAGCCGACCGTCTCACTGGGGTGTCATCAAAGTCCTGACCTGGCTTTCGCCAAGGACTACTGCCAGGCCCACGGCATCCCGTGGGTCCGTCGTCCCACCGGCGGTCGAGCCGTGTTCCACCACGATGAACTCACCTACATGGTGACGTCCAACGACGGCAGCCATTTTCCGCTGCAGAGCGTCCGGAGGATCCATCGCGAGATTTCGTCGGCTTTGCAGGCCGGGTTGTCCCGGTTGGGAATCCGTCCCGTATCGGCGCCAGGAAACAGGCTCCGGGACCGGGCTCTGACACGAGCCCAAAAACCCTGTTTCGTCGCTCCTTCACGGCACGAACTCGTCCAAGGCACGAGAAAAATGGTGGGGAGCGCTCAGAAGAAGACGAAGCGCAGCTTCCTGCAGCATGGTTCGATTCCGTTGGTGATTCACTACGATCTCATGGCCGCCGCTCTGGGAGTCGACCCGGAGTTTCTGAGATCGAAGACCGTCAGTGTATCGGAAGCCGCCGGCCGGCCGGTCTCCTTCCGCGAGTTGTCCCACGCCCTGATTCAGGGCTTTCAGCAAGGATTCGGCATCCGCTTCCGGAAGACGATTGACGACTCCCGCGAGTGGTCTCTGGCCATTGCCTCCGGTCAAGCCGTTATGCTATAAGAACTCGGCAATTCGCAGCGATTATCTGGTCCGTGATGACGAAGAGTAAGGCCTCGGCGGAACTCACTCAACGCACTTACCAAGTGCTCCACCTGCTGGTTCTCGAGTACATTCGAACCGGCATGCCCGTCGGCTCCAAGCGGTTGGCGTCACTCCATCAGGAGGGAATCAGTCCCGCGACCATCCGAGCCATCATGGCCCGGCTGGAACAGGCAGGCTTCCTGAATCAGCCCCACACATCCGCGGGAAGAGTCCCCACCGCCAAGGGCTTTCAGTTTTATATCGATGGATTGGAGAGGACTCCCGACCTGCCCAACCGGCAAGTGGCCCGGATCCGGCAGATGCTGGAGCAGGAGACGGATCCTGGCGACCTCATGGCCCAGACCTCTCAGATCCTTTCCCGGCTTTCCAACAATCTGGGGTTCGTCCTGGCGCCGCCTCAATCAGTGTCGGTTCTGAAACGGATCGAGTTCGTGAAGATCTCATCCCGCCGAATCCTGGCCATACTCGTGACTCGCGCGGGGTTGGTTCAGAGCCGTCTGATTGCGACCAGCCGCCGCCTGAGCCAGGACGATCTGGACCGGGCCGGCCGCTGTCTCCAGGACCAATTTGAGGGGAGGACCCTTTCCCATATCCGTCGAGAGCTCCGGAGGCTTCAATCCCGGACCGCGCAAGACAGCCGTCCTCGTACCGACGCCATCCGCCTGGGATCGGCCAGTCTGGTTGGACCGGGGCGAAATCCGGGAAGTGATTCCGAAGTCTATTTCGGCGGAACCTCGAGGCTGCTTCAACAACCGGAGTTGAACGATCAGGATCGGGCAGCCGGCCTGTTCAGGACCATGGAGAAGAAGAGCCGATTGGCCGAGGTGCTCACCAGGCGCCTCGATGCCGACCAACCTGCCCCGCGGGTGACCCTGGACCTGGATCGGCACATCCCGGAGATGCGGGGTTGGGCCATGATTTCCTCACCCTATCTCTACCGTGAACGAGTGGCGGGCAGCTTGGGGATTCTCGGCCCCAGGCGGATGAAATACGACAAGGGGATCAGTTTGGTTGGATACGTGGCCCGGCTCTTCGGTCAGATCTTGAGCGCGACTTGATCCGCCTGTGAACCGTCCACCTGCGCCCTGAGCGTCAGGGCCGGCTCCGGACCGCCACCAGCTCCCACTTCGAACGTGCAAGCTGATCACGCCAAGCCGTTGCGATTGGCGCAATTTCCACGACCACGAAGAGTTGACGACAATGGAACGACCGGAAGACATCCAGAATCAGACTGAAGACTCTCGGGACGAAGAAGACCGGGAAATGCCGCAAGGGGACTCCGCCCCGGCCGAGACCGCCGAGTCGGTCTACGAAGAGGCGCTCGAGGACCTCGCCAAGCAACGCGACAAGTACTACGATCTGCTGCTCCGGAAACAGGCCGAGTTCGACAACTTCCGAAAGCGGACGGAGAAGAACCGGTTCGAAGCCCGCCTGCAGGGACAGGCCGATCTGGTGTTGGACCTGCTCCCAGTACTGGATGCCTGCACCAAGGGATTGGAGGCCATGTCGGCGGCCGATCCGGATCCCGCCCTCACGCCGTATCTGGAGGGCTACCGCCTGCTCGCCGAACAGATGAAGGCGGTGTTGGAGAAGTTCCAGGTGACGACCGCTCCCGGAGTGGGCAGCCAGTTCGACCCCAGGGTTCACGAGGCGGTGCTTCGAGAGTTCACCCGGGAACATGACGAGGGTACCGTCATCGAGGAGTATCGGCCCGGTTATCTCATTCGCGACAAGCTCCTGCGGGCGGCCCAGGTCAAGGTGGCCATGCCGCCGCCGGAGGAGTCTCCGGACCAATAGCGTTCCCGGCGGCACACTTCGACTTCAAAGGCAAATCCAGCGAAAAGTTCAAGTGACAGACTGTCTACGAAACTTGATCGCGACGCATGACCCTCTCTTTCGCACCGTCGAAATCCCGACTGTACAAGACGAGCCGACAAATGCTCCGCCGATCCAAACTCGGGTTTGTCCTTCTGGGTTGGTCTCGACGGCAAACGAGTTCCTGACGATTCACAGACTGCGCCAAAGGGGGCAACGTGATGGTACATGACGGCGTTTTCGGTTCGTCTGCAAAACCCTCCACCGAACGTGGGGCGGAAAACCGAGCGGACATGAGTCCCGGAGAGCCGATCGCCATCGTCGGAATGGCCTGCCGGTTTCCCGGCGCGGAGAACCTGTCCGCCTTCTGGCGTCTGCTCGAAGCCGGCCGGCACGCGGTGACCGAGGGTGATCCGGGCTCCGGCAAGGGGCGCGTCGGCCAACTCTTCTCCGATTCGGCGGTCCAGAGCGTCGCCTGCCGGTACGGCGCATATCTCGACGGACTCGATCAGTTCGACGCGCCATTCTTCCGGATATCGCCGGTCGAGGCACAGTTGCTGGATCCCCAACAGCGGCTGATGCTGGAAACCAGTTGGCAGGCTCTCGAGGATGCGGGGATTGATCCGGATCGGTTGAAGGGCAGCCGCACCGGCGTGTATGCGGGAATCAGCAACAACGAATACCGGGGGATGATCCTGGACGCGAGTGAGACGTCCGAGCCCGCGGCGAGCCTTTATTCGGTCACCGGCACCTCTTTCAACACGGCGATCGGACGAGTCGCCTTTGTGCTGGGTCTGGAGGGACCGGCGATCGCTCTGGATACCGCCTGCTCGTCATCGTTGGTCGCGATGCACCAAGCTGTTTCGGGACTGGAGCGGGGAGAAGCGGATCTGGCGCTGGCGGGAGGTGTGCATGCGATCCTGTCCGGCCGGCTGCTGGAAATGCGCGCCAATGCCGGGATGCTCTCTCCGGATGGACGGTGCGCGACCTTCGACGCGGCCGCGAACGGGTACGTGCGCGGTGAAGGCTGCGGCATCGTGGTCCTCAAGCGCCTCAGCGAGGCGGAGGCGGACGGCGACCGGATCTGGGGGGTGATCCGGGGTGCGTCCGTGAACCAGGATGGAGCCAGCCCGGGGCTGACGGTGCCGAACGAAGCGTCCCAGGAACGGGTCATGGTGGATGCTCTCCTCCGGGCCGGGGTCCGGCCTGTCGACGTGGACTACGTCGAGGCGCACGGGACCGGGACCGTTGTTGGAGACCCCATCGAGCTGCGCTCCACGGGGGCGGCGTACGGCGAAGGACGATCGGCGGACTGTCCGCTTCTGATCGGGTCGGTGAAAACGAACCTTGGTCACCTGGAGGCGGCGGCGGGAGTCGCCGCGTTGATCAAGGTCGTGCTCTCGATGCGCCACCGCAGAATACCAAGACATCTGCATTTCAAAGACCCGACTCCGGAGGTGGACTGGGACCGGCTGCCCCTGCGGGTACCTGCCACCGCCATGGACTGGCCACACCATTCCGGCCGTCCGCCACGGGCGGGAATGAGCGGATTCGGGTGGTCGGGCACGAACGCACATGTGGTCGTGGAGGGGTACGAAGCGACGGACGGCGCCGCCGCCGATTCGGACAGGAGCCGGCGGCCCGCCGGTTCCCCGCAGCTGATCGCCGTTTCGCTTCCGGAGCAAACCCCGGAGCCGGTTTGGGCGGAGCCGGAGATGACCCGGCGAAGCACCCGTATTCTGCCCCTTTCGGGCAGGTCGGAAGGAGCGCTGCGGGAATCGGCGGAGCGATACCTGAACTGGCTTGACGGGCACGCCTTGGAACTCGGTTCCGGGGCGGCCGCCGGCGATCCGCTGCTCTCGGACATGGCTTGGACGGCGGCGGTGGGACGAAGTCACTTCAGCCACCGGGCCGGCGTGTTGTTCCGGGATGCCGGTTCACTGCGCGGCCGGTTGCGGGAAGTCGTGGAATCAGAGGATGGACTGGGAACGGCTCCGGCTCCCGAATCGGTCACGAAGATGGCGTTCGTCTACACCGGTCAGGCCAGCCAATGGGTCGGAATGGGGGCGCAGCTCTACCGGAGCGAGCCGGTCGTGCGGGCGGTTCTGGATCGTTGTGAGGACGTGTTTCAGGAAGCGAGAGGGCTTTCGCTCCTGGATGCGATGTTCGGCCGCGGCGAGACCGCGGGGGATCTCGATGATCCGGCATGGACGCAGCCGGCAATCTATGCGCTGGAGTGCGCGCTGACCGCGCTCTGGTCGAGCGCCGGCGTTCGGCCCGGCGTGGTGCTCGGCCACAGCCTGGGAGAGTTGGCGGCGGCCCAGGCGGCGGGAGTGTTCAGCCTCGAGGACGGGCTGCGGTTCGCCGCGGCCCGAGGGGTGCTGATGGGGAACCTCCCCGGCGACGGGGCGATGGGAGCGATCTTCGCGCCTGCGTCCCATGTGGCGGCGGCGGTCGAGGAGATGAACGCGTCGTCCGACGGCCCGGGTCTCAGCGTTGCTGCCGACAACGGGGCACACCAGGCGGTGAGCGGACCGGCGACGGACGTCGAGTCGATACTGGAAAGATTCGAAGGAGAAGAGGTCCGCGTCAGGCGTTTGAGAAGGAGCCCCGCCTATCACAGTCCCTTGGTGGATCCGGTGCTCGATGATTTGGAAGCAGCACTTTCAGGCGTCTCCGTCGCGCCGCCTTCCCTCACCTTCGTCAGTACTCTGACCGGCCGGGCGGTCGACCCCGCCACGGCTCTGGACGGGGCCTACTGGCGCCGACAGACGCGAGAACCGGTGGCCTTCCGCCGTGCGGTGGCGACCCTGGCCGAATTGGGAATCGAAGCGGTGGTGGAAATCGGTCCCCATGCGGTGCTGGGTCCGATGTTGACGCTGGCCTGGCCCGAGTCGGCCGATCCTGCGCAAGTGCCGCCGGTTGTTTCCAGCCTCCGCCGTCCGGGCAGCCAAGTCTCAAAGGAGGAGGCCGAGGACGCGTTTGCCGCGGCGGTGGCACGGGCGTACGAGGCGGGTCTCCCCATCTCTTTTCCGGGACTCTTCGCCGGGGAATCCCGGCGCCGGATCTCGCTTCCGGGATACCCGTTCCAACATGAAAGCCATTGGATCAGGGCGCCGAATCGGCGCCGTCCGAGCGCGGGCCACCCCTTGCTCGGCGCCCGGCATGAATCCGCAAGTGGAGAGATCTCGTTCGAAACCGAATTGTTTCCCTCAGACCCGGCCTGGCTGAACGATCACCGGGTCTTTGGCCGGCTCGTTGTGCCCGGCGCACTCTACGGAGCCATGGCTGTAGCGGCGTCCGCGTCGGAGGACACCGGGTTGCAGGCGTTGGAGGACATGCAACTGCGAAATCCCCTCATTCTCCCCGAGGAGGAAGCCGAGGAGAGGATCGGTGAAGAGGGCCGAAAACTGCAGGTCCTGCTGGACCCGCCTGGAGACGACCCGTCACGCCGGGTCCGGATCCTCAGCCGGGGAGGCGGCGGCGGCTGGACGCTGCACGCAGAGGGGTTGTTCTCGCCAGGCTCCCGGAGACCGGGTTCCGAACCGAGCCTGGATCTGGAGAATCTCAGATCCGATCTGCCGGCACAGGACGTGGCGGCCTTCTACCGCTCCAAGGCCGGCTTGGGAATCGATCTCGGCCCTCAGTTTCGAACCTTGGAGGCCGTTTGGTCAGGGGCAGGCGAGGCCTTGGGGGAGGTCGCGATCCGCAATCCTGAAAACGAGATCCGGTCGGATCTTCATCCGCTTCTGCTCGACGGTTGCTTTCAGGTCATGTCGGCCGCGGCCGGGACCGCAGGAAACGAGGGAGGAGTCACCTACCTGCCGTTCGCATGGGAGCGGCTTTGGTTGACGGAGCAGGTACCGGACCGGGTGGTCTGCCATGCCCGGATGAGAGAGGCCCCTCCCGACCGCGCAGCGGCGTCGGAAACCACAGAGCCCCCTGAGGTCTTGACTGGAGATCTTCGAATCTACGATCCAAGCGGGGTCCTGCTGGGTGGCCTGGAAGGGTACACGGTGAAGCGGGCCACGCGTGCGGCGCTGCTCTCGGCGGTGGAAGGGTTGAACGAGCTTCTGTACGAGATCGTATGGCGGGACAGCACTCTTGCGCCGGGTATGCCGGCTGCGGATTTCCTCCCCAGTCCCGCGGCTGTCGCGGCCCCCCCCTCGGGACTGTTCTCCGACTACCTTGCGGCCCAGGGTGTCGGGCGCGAAGACAGAAATTCCCTGCTCGATGACCTGGAGCGGTTGTCTTGGGCCTACGCGATCAAGACCTTGGACCAGCTGGGTTGGGAGCGGCAGGCGGGCGCAGATGTCGACTCCGAGGACTTGCGCCGTCGCCTGCGGGTTCTGGGAGATCACAAGCGCCTCTTTCGCCGGCTGCTGGAAATGCTGGCCAAGGCGGGGATTTTGGTGGAAGCGGGGGACGGTTTCACCGTGGTGGTGGGATCCGGGGATCCCCTCCCGGAAGGAATGGCGAACCCCGAGGAGGTCGCCGCCCGCCTGGCCGATTTGTATCCACACGGATCCAACGAGATCGGTCTCTTTCGGCGGTCTGCCGGCGCCCTGCCGGAGGTGCTGCGCGGCGGCGCGGATCCGCTCACGCTCCTGTTCAGCAGCGGCGAACCGACTGCAGCCGATCTGTATCTGAAGGCGCCGGTGGCGCGCGCGGCAAACCGTATGCTGGGGGACGCGGTACGCGCCCTGGTGGCGAGCCTGCCGCCGGAACGGCGGCTGCGAGTATTGGAGGTAGGAGCGGGCACCGGATCGGCGACGGCGTCGGTTCTTCCGGAACTTCCGGCCGGACGGTTCGATTACACCTACACCGACATCTCGGCCGGATTCTTCGCGGAAGCGGAGGGGCGTTTCGGCGAGGCTGACGGGGCTCTCGAATACCGTGTGCTGGATATCGAGAAGGATCCGGTGGCGCAGGGCTACGAATCTCACGGATACGACCTTCTGATCGCGTCCAACGTGCTGCACGCCACACGGTACCTGCAGGAGACACTGAAGCATTGTCGAGACCTTCTGGCGCCGTCGGGACAGCTTCTGGCCCTGGAGAACCTGCGGGGCCAGGGCTGGCTGGATCTGACCTTCGGTCAGCTCGACGGCTGGTGGCGTTTCGCCGACAGCTACCGTCCGCACCACGCCCTGGCCAGCCCGGCGATATGGAGACAAGCCCTCGGGGATGCAGGTTTTCCAGAGGTCGCGGTCCTGGGAGTGGACGAATCGGAGACCGCCGGACAGCCCGACCGGGGAGTGATCATGGCGCAGGGACCGGCGGAGGTGGACGAGCCGGCAGGCGCCTGGATTCTGGCGGCCGACGAAGACAATGTTGCGGCCGAATTGGCGGCGGAGCTCGCGGCGCGGAACCAGAGGGTCGTGTTGGCTCACCGGCAGGCACCGGAGAATGGGGACGGGGCGGAGGACGGTGCCGGGACTGTCAGGACGGCCGTGGAAATGGAGCGGCGCGAATCGTGGCGGTCCCTGGTGAACGATCTGCCGGATGACGTTCCATTCGCCGGCGTGGTGCATCTCGCGGCCCTGGACGGCCATGGCCCCGAGGCGACATCCGCGGAAATGGCAGTGGATGCGAGGCGGGCAACCGAGACCGCGCTGGCGCTGGTACAGGGAGTCGCCGACTCCGATGTGGTCCCCGAGAAGGGGGTGTGGCTGGTCACTCGCGGCGGGCAGGTGCTGGAGCGGGAGCGCCACGGAGAGCTGGCCGGCGCGTTGCTCTGGGGCTTCGGCAAGGTCGTGGCCCGGGAAGCGCAGCACCTCCAACCGAGGATGATCGATCTCGACCCGGATGCGGCCGGCTTCCTCTCCCCGCTCGCCGACGAATTGCTCCATCCCGACACCGAAACGCATATCGCGTACCGTGGCGGTTTTCGCCGGGCGGCCCGCCTGGTTCGGTCCGAGGAGGGGGCCGAGCGGCTCACCCTGCCGGAAGGAACCCAGTGGTTGCTGGAACCCGATCCGCGAGGCGCCCTCGAGAGGATGCACGTGCAACCGATGCCGGTGCGTCCCTTGGATCCGCGAGACGTTCGCGTCGCCGTCGAGGCGACCGGGCTCAACTTCTGGGATGTCTTCCGGTCCATCGGCTTCATCGAAGAGGGGCTTCTGGGCGGCGAAATGTGCGGTCACATCCTGGAGGTGGGCTCCGACGTCTCCACCGTTGCGGTGGGCGACCGTGTGGTCGGTCTGGCGTTCGGCACCTTCGGACCGGAAGTGGTCACGCGCGAGGAAATGGTGGCGCCGGCGCCGGCCGGCATGTCGGTGACGGCGCTCGCGACGTTGCCGACCGTGTTCGTATCCGCGGCGCTGTCCTACGAACTGGCGGCGCTGAAGGCCGGTGACCGGGTACTGATCCACGCCGGCGCGGGAGGCGTGGGCTTGGCGGCGATCCAATTGGCCCATGCCGCCGGAGCGGAGGTCTATACGACCGCGAGTGCAAAGAAGCGAGCGCACCTCCGGTCTTTGGGCGTCAAGCACGTGTTCGACAGCCGCCAGACGGCATTCGGGCAGGAAATTCTCGACGCCACATCGGGCGCGGGCGTCGACGTGGTGCTGAACAGCCTGACGGGAGAGGGCTTCATCGACGCCAGCCTCTCCTGCCTGGCCCAAGGCGGCCGCTTCGTGGAATTGGCCAGACGGGGCATCCTGAGCGAGGAGGAGATGGCGGCCCTACGTCCCGATGTGGACTACTTCATCCTTGAGCTGGATACCCTGAAGGAACACGACCCGGCGTGGCCGGGAGCCTCGCTGCACGGCGTCATGGAGCAGTTGGCATCGGGTGAGGTGACTCCGCTCATCCACAGCAGGTGGCCGCTGTCCGAAGCGCGGGCCGCCATGAGATTCATGCGCGCCGCCCGCCATCTCGGAAAGATCGTGTTCACGACTTCTCCCTTGACCCGAGGCCGGTTGCGTGAGGATCGCACCTATCTCGTAACCGGCGGTCTGGGCGGGATCGGGTGCGCCTTGGCCGAATGGCTCGCCGACCATGGAGCCGGAGCGATCGTACTGAACGGACGGCGGTCTCCGGACGAGGCCGCCGAAAAGGTGATCCGCGCGCTCGGCAACCGCGGTGCAACGGTTCGAGTTGAACTCGCGGATGTGACGGACGCCGCCGCCGTGGAGGAAATGCTGGGGCGAATGGACCAGGATCTGCCGCCCCTGGGCGGCGTGATCCACAGCGTGGGAGTTTTGTCGGACCAGTCGCTGGGGAACCAGAGTTGGGATCGGTTCGAGCAGGTGCTCTGGCCCAAGGTGCTGGGAGCGTGGCATCTGCATCGCACCACCATGCACCAGGATCTCGACCTGTTCGTCCTCTTTTCCAGCGTGGCCGGCGTGCTGGGCAATCCGGGCCAGGCGAATCACGCGGCGGCCAATGCGTTCCTCGATCAACTTGCCGGCCATCGCCGGGCGTTGGGACTCCCAGGACAGACCATCGCCTGGGGAGCATGGTCGGGGTTGGGCGAGGCTGAGGAACAGCGGGAACGGATCTCCCGCCAGTTGGCGGTATCGGGAACCGGTTGGATCAGTCCGCAACAGGGACTGCGCGCATTCGAACGGTTGGTGCGCGACGACGCTACCACCGCCATGGTGGCGGCGGTGGATTGGCCGGTGTACGGAGAAGCCGTCGAGGGACGTCCGTCCCTGCTGGAGGACCTGCTGTCCCATGTCTCGGAGACCGGCGCCGAGTCGCCCGCCTGGTCCGACGACCTCAGCTCCCGGCTGAGGGAGGCGCCGCCGGGGTTGCACGAGGAGTTGCTCGTTTCCTTCCTGCAGCAGGAGGTCCAAGCGGTGCTGAGACTGCCTTCGGCGCCGGCGCCCACGGTGGCGTTCTTCGATCTCGGGATGGACTCGCTGATGGCGGTGGAGTTGAGGAACCGGTTGAACCGGGCGTTCTCCGGGGAGTACACGGCGCCCAACACCATCGTGTTCGACTATCCGGACATTGCCGGCCTCGCCAGCCATCTGGCCGGAGAACTTGGTGGAGTCGATGCTGAGGCGGCCACGCAGGCGCAACCCGAGCCGGAATCCCGGCCGTCGGCGACGATCGACGACGATGGGATCGCGATTGTGGGCATGGCCTGCCGCTTCCCGGGCGCTCCGAACCTTGCGGCCTTCTGGCGGCTGTTGCAAGCAGGCGCGGACGCAGTGACGGAGGGGCGCCAGGATTCCGGTTCCTGGCGCGGTGTCGCCGGGGACCCCGAGTCTTCGGATCCCGGCGTCCGGCGGGGTGGATTCGTCGAGGAGATTGACCGATTCGATTCCCGGTTCTTCCGGATCGCGCCCATCGAGGCGCGGATGATGGACCCGCGGCAGCGGATGTTGTTGGAAACGACGTGGCACGCCATTGAAGACGCGGGCGTCGATCCCGACGGATTGAAGGGGAGCCGAACCGGTGTCTACGTCGGAATCGGCAACGGGGACTACCGGGACCTGGCCATGGCCAGTGGCGAGACTCACGGATATCTTGGCACTTCCATGAGCATAGCGGCAGGGCGGATCGCCTTCGCCTTGGGCCTCACCGGTCCGGCCGTCCCGCTGGACGTGGGTTGCTCATCCTCCCTGGTGGCGGCCCACCAGGCCGCTTTCGCCTTGCGACAGAACGAAGTGGACATGGCTCTCGTCGGCGGCGTCAATGCCATCCTCTCGCCGGAGGTCACCAGATTCATGAGGGAGGCCGGGATGTTGTCCGCGAGCGGGCGATGCCGGACCTTCGACAGCGCGGCCGACGGCTACGTCCGGGGCGAGGGTTGCGGCATGGTCGTTCTGAAACGGCTGAGTGATGCAACGGCCGACGGTGACCGGATCTGGGGCGTGATCCGAGGATCGGCCGTGAACCAGAATGGGCCGAGCGCGGGACTGATCATCCCGAACGGTCCGGCTCAGGAAAGGGTGATCGAGGAGGCGTTGACGCGGGCGGGAATTCCGCCGGCGGGGGTGGACTACCTGGAGGCACATGGTGGAGGTTCGAATTTGGGCGACCCGATCGAAGTCCTGGCGGCGGCGGCCGTTTTCGGCAGAGGCCGGGAAGCGGAACATCCTCTGCTGATGGGTTCGGTGAAGACGAACATCGGCCATCTGGAGTGCGCGGCGGGGATCGCGAGTTTGATCAAGGTCGTTCTCGCCATGAATCAAGGAGTGATTCCGAAACATCTCCACTTCCGGGACCCGACCCCGCATCTGGACTGGGACCGGCTCCCGGTACGAGTGACCTCCGACGCAACGGATTGGCCGCATCATGCCGGGCGTCCGCCGCGTGCGGGAGTGAGTTCGTTCGGCCTGTCGGGAACCAACGCACACGTCGTGGTGGAGGCTTGCGGGATACCGGACGGCGCCTCCTCCACACTCGATGAAGCGCGAAGGCCCGTGGGATCCGCTCGATCCGTCACCGTATCTCAGCCGGCGTCCGGCCTGTCTCCGTCAACAGTCGATTTGGCTCCTCGCGCGAAACGGATCCTGCCCCTCTCCGGCAGGTCGGACCAGGCGCTCCGGGACTTGGCGCAGCGGTACCTCTCCTGGCTTGACGAGCGCGCCGGAGATCTTTCGTCCGAATCTGGTGCGCCGGATTCGGTTTTGTCGGATATGGCCTGGACGGCGGGCGTCGGAAGGAGTCATTTCGAGCATCGGTCCGGTGTCGTTTTCCAGGATGCAGGTTCTTTGCGAGACCGGTTGAACGCGCTCGCAGCGACCGGCGGCGAGACGGAACCACCCACGGCACCGAAGACGGCCTTCGCATATGCCGGAACGGGCAGCCAATGGGCCGGAATGGGACGGACGCTGTACGAGAGCGAGCCGATCGTCCGCACCGTGCTGGATCGGTGCGACTCTGCTCTCAAGGAGGCGAGAGGAGGAGACTCGTTACTGAGCGTTCTGTTCGGCCAACCGGGCGCCGGCGGTGTCCTGGACGATCCCGAATGGGCGCAACCGGCGATCTACGCGTTGGAATGCGCGCTCACCGCGCTGTGGTCCAGCGTCGGGATCCAACCGAGCGTCGTCGCCGGCCATGGTATCGGCGAGTTGGCCGCGGCCCAGACCGCTGCGGTCTTCAGCCTTGAAGCGGGCTTGCAGTTGGCGGCGGCGCGGGGGGCGGTGACGGCGGACCTCCTGCGAGTGGGGCCGGCGACGCCTACGGTGGACGGTTTGGATGCGGCAATACGAAGAATCCAGTTCGCTCCGCCGTCTCTCGTCCTGGTCAGCGGTGTGACCGGCGATATCTTGGATCCGGATGACGCGCAAGACGGTGAATACTGGCGCCGCCAGGCACACGAAACGGCGGGTTTCGGCAGAAGCGTCCGGTCGCTGGCGAGCCTCGAAGTTGATTTGGTGGCGGAGATCGGCCCCGATGCCGTACTGGGTTCGATGCTGCCCCGGTCTTGGCCCGGACAGACCGGTGGCGCCGGGTCGACCTTCGCACCACCGGCCGTGCTTCAGAGTCTACAGCGCCCGTCCTCGAAGGAGCCGGCAGCGGATTGCGGCGGGGGTTTCGTGAATGCGGTGGCAGGAGCGTACGAAGCGGGTCTCCCGGTTTCCTTCGCCGGGCTGTTCGCTGGGGAAATCCGGCACCGGATTTCCATACCGGATTACCCGTTCCAGCGACGACGTCACTGGTTCAGAACTCCGGAACCGGCTTCATCCGGCTCAGGAATTTGACGCGCTCTCCGAGGCGGGGGATCGCTGCAGCGACCAGGGTGGACATGTTCCCAAGCAAAGACGAACCTGTGCACTTGATTGACGTGAAGAGATGAGCTTGCTACCCTTCTTCCCGTTTCAACCCTCCAAATCTTACGAAAGGATCAGCAACCATGGCTTCGACCGAGGAGCGGATCAGAGAACTCGTTGATGAGAACCTTGAAGTGGACGGTCGTCCGTTAGGCAAACCACTGGATCTGAACACGAACCTGATCGAGGCCGGAGTTTCCTCCATGGATGCCGTTGCGTTCATGCAGGTGGCGGATTGCGGCGGGGGTTTCGTGAATGCGGTGGCAGGAGCGTACGAAGCGGGTCTCCCGGTTTCCTTCGCCGGGCTGTTCGCTGGGGAAATCCGGCACCGGATTTCCATACCGGATTACCCGTTCCAGCGACGACGTCACTGGTTCAGAACTCCGGAACCGGCTTCATCCGGCTCAGGAATTTGACGCGCTCTCCGAGGCGGGGGATCGCTGCAGCGACCAGGGTGGACATGTTCCCAAGCAAAGACGAACCTGTGCACTTGATTGACGTGAAGAGATGAGCTTGCTACCCTTCTTCCCGTTTCAACCCTCCAAATCTTACGAAAGGATCAGCAACCATGGCTTCGACCGAGGAGCGGATCAGAGAACTCGTTGATGAGAACCTTGAAGTGGACGGTCGTCCGTTAGGCAAACCACTGGATCTGAACACGAACCTGATCGAGGCCGGAGTTTCCTCCATGGATGCCGTTGCGTTCATGCAGGTGGTGGCCAAGGAGTTCAACGTCACGATTCCGCCGGAAGAATGCGCGAAGATTCGATCCGTCGGGATGTTGATCGAGTATCTCGATACCCACGCCGGCTGAACGTTCCTAAATCCCAAAGTGGTCTGCTGCTGAGGCAACGGCCACTGACGTTGTGTCACTCCGCGGGGACATTGCCGGTAGTTTAGCTTCCCACTTCAGCTGGTTCGGTGAAACGGGTCCGACCTTTAATTTCCCTTTCCGTACGAAAGTGTTGGTGCCGTCCATTCAGGAAAACCTTTTGCCTTACGACGGTCCCCAGTTTCAATAGCCAGAACCGATTCCGGTGGCATACCCGGATCGTGACTTCGACCGCAGGGTCCGAAATCAAGGGCAAATGATGAACCTGATGGCTTCTCGACGGGGGCCGCATTATCCGTCCGACGGTAACATGACGGAGAAACCAGCGGCTTGATGAACACGTGGAAAGTCCCCGAACCGCTTTCAACCCACGACGTCCGCGTGGATGATGACACCGTCATCACGCTGAGACGCCACGGAAATCCGGCGGGACCGCGACTCGTTCTGTGCCACGGCAACGGTCTGGCCATCGATCTTTACTACCCTTTCTGGTCGCTCCTGACCGACGAATTCGATCTGGTCGTCTACGATCTCAGAAACCACGGCTGGAATTCCTCCGGATCTCTTCGAGAGCAGAACATTCCGACGCTGATTCGTGATCATGACCGTCTTGTCGACGCGATCGATCGACGCTACGGGAAGAAGCCGAAAATAGGCGTATTTCATTCCGTCTCGGCGCTGATCACGCTGCTGTCACCGACTCTGGGAAGCGGATTCTCGGCCCGCGTCCTGTTTGATCCACCCTTGTGCAAGCCGGATGACGGCTATGCGGAATTCGAACGGGCATCGACGCGGGTGGCCGCCATGACCCGGCGCCGTACGGACCGGTTTGAGACCAGGGAGGCGTTGGCCGGTTTTCTTCCCTATTTGCCGGCCTTCCAACGCGTTGTGCCCGGTGTTTGCGATCTCGTAGCGAGGACGACGCTTCGCGAATCTGAAGATGGCGACGGTTATGTGCTTCGATGTCCACCCGAATGCGAAGCGCAACTCGTCGATTACGCGAGAGCATTTGCCGTCCTGGTGGACTTTGAGACGCTTCTCTGCCCGACCAAGGTTATCGGGGCCGATCCGACCCTGCCCTACTCGTATCTGCCCACGATGAACCTGAGCAATATTCTCACCGTCGACTACGATTTTGTTCCCGAAGCGACACATCTTCTTCAACTCGAACAACCGGAGGAGTGTGTCGCGGCCATGCGTGAATTCATCGATCCCATCGTCCACACTTGATCCGAATGGCCACCCGCGAGCGGGAGCCGGAAAGTCTCAATGCGCCTTTGGAGCCTGCATACCAAGTATCTTGATGCGCGAGGAACCCGCGTCCTTGAATCGGCCGGGTAACGATCTTATGTTAGGGGCTGACGTCCACCCGTCGTGAATCGCGACCCTAGCGGGATTCCGACGGAAGAGGGAGAAAGCGGCTTTGTCCAAGAGAGACTATTACGAAGTTCTCGGCGTGGATCGTAAGGCCACGCAGCAGGACCTGAAGGCGGCGTACCGGAAGCTCGCCATCAAGTTCCACCCGGACAAGAATCCGGGAGACAAACAGGCCGAAGAGCGTTTCAAAGAGGCCGCCGAAGCCTACAGCGTTCTAGTCGACCCTCAAAAGCGCGCCCAATACGATCGTTTTGGCCACGCTGGGGTCAGCGGCGCCGGCGCCGGGGGTGGTGGATTCAGCGGCGATCCCTTCGCCGATTTCAGCGATGTCCTGGGCGATCTCTTCGGTTTCGGCGATCTCTTCGGAGGCGGACGCTCCGGCCGCGGGACACGGTCCCGCCGCGGCGCCGACCTGAGGTACGATTTCCGAATCTCGTTCGAAGACGCCGTCTTCGGAGCCACGACCAAGATCAAGATCCCCAGACAGGAAACTTGCGATTCCTGCAATGGGTCCGGGGCCGATCCCGGGACCGGCCCCATCACCTGCCCCGCCTGTCAGGGTCAGGGCCAGCAGCGCTACCAGCAGGGCTTCTTTACCATCAGCCGCACCTGTTCCCATTGCCAGGGCTCGGGACGGATCGTCAAGAACCGGTGCCGCCGGTGCCAGGGGGCGGGCCGGGTTCAGCGGGAAAAAGTCCTGGAGATCAAGATTCCGCCCGGCGTCGACCAAGGGTCGAAACTGCGCATCGTCGGCGAAGGAGAGGCCGGCCCCAACAAGGGGCCTTCGGGAGACCTCTACGTGGTCCTTTCCGTCGAGGAACACCCCTTCTTCCGCCGTGATCAAAACGACCTTCACTGCGAGCTTCCGGTGAGTTTCGTGCAGGCCGCGCTGGGGACCGAACTGGTGGTCCCGACACTGGAGGGGACGGAAAAGTTGCGGCTGCCGGAAGGAACTCAGCCCGGTACGGTATTCCGCCTCAGAGGCCGGGGAGTCGTGAGTCCCCGGGGACACGGCCGGGGAGATCAGTTCGTCAAGGTGAAGGTCACCTTTCCCAAGCGGCTGAGCCGCGAACAACGGGAGTTGCTGCTCCAGCTGGAAACTCTTGAGGAGTCGAACCCGGACAACGAGGGCTTCTTCGGCAAGGTCAAGGAAGTATTCGGATAAGGGCCCGGCGCTCATCCATCGCCTGCAAACCCAGATCAGGCATCGGTTGACTCGCCTCGGAGGCGTCCATACACTCCCTCGGATGAAGCGGATCGCGATCCTGCCGGCTTTCGTCCTTCTCTCCGGATCCCTGTTGGCTCAGCAGCGTCCGCTGATCACCGAACCCGCCAGCACCGTTCCCGAAGGAATGACCCGCTTCGGTTTCGGTTTCGAGTACCTCCAAGACGCCACTTTCCGGCTCTCCGGACTGAAGGGAAACCTCACCCGCGCCGGCATCTGCGATCTGCGCTTTGGCGTCGGACCCAGAGCCGAGCTCCAGATGGGCTGGACCATGCAGGATTTTCTCCACATATCCGAGAGGTTCCCGGCTCCCCACACGGAAAGACTCGCGTTCTCGGGCAATTCGACCAGCGACTACGGAGACCTCTTTGTCGGCTCCAAGGTCCGTTTCCTGGATGAGAAGAACGGTCGGCCGGCAATGGGCCTGCACTTCCTGGCCCAGATTCCCATCGCTTCGAACGAAACCGGCATCGGAAATGACGTCACGAACATCTTCTCTGCCCTCGTATTGGAGCGGCACTTCGGCCGTCTGAAGAGCTTCATCAATATGGGTCTGGCCCTCCTGGGAGATCCCTTGGATGCGGCCGCGCAGGATGACCTGGTTTTGTACGGGATCGGGATGGCCTACCCGGTCACTTCCAAGATAAACCTGGTCGGCGATTTCTACGGAAGGGCCGGTTCCGGCCGTCACACGGGAATCCCGGTGTCACCCGACATCATTGCCAGTCGATCAGGCATCGGGACCGAGCAACAGAAGAGGCTGCGAGTGGCCCTGCAGATTCGGGTTGGAGGGCTCTATTTGGATGTGGGGGCCTTTGCCGGGTTGCGAGACACGGACCCCTCGTCCGGCGTGGTCTTCGGACTGTCGAAAGATTTCAAGTCCCCGTTCTAGGAGTCTGCGCCGTAGGAATGATCGTAGCGAGGAAGTGGGGAATCGAGGCCAGATTGACTCGATTTTGAGGTGCATAGTCGTTCTATTCGCCGAGAAATCGAGGAAATATGGACCGATTCACCGCTTTCGCAGTAGATCAATTTCTGTGGCGCAGGCTCCTGGCCCGCAAATCTCACCGCGTCGCCGAACTCAACTACAGCCTGAAGTGGTCCCGCAGACGGTGCAGACATAGCAGTTTCCGTTTCGCTGCATCAGGTTCCCGCACTGGAGACAGGCGGGCGAATCCGCCTGAACGTCCTGCACCAGCTTTCCCGACGGGCTGGCCGGTTCGGCAGACCGGGAGTACTCGGAAAAACTCACTTGGACTCCATCCTGGACGCTTCCGTTGGGCCGAACCTGGTGGATGCCGAGCGTCTCCTGGATCTCGGTGTCCAGAAATCGACTCGCCAGGTAACGGACCACGTAGTCGGGAATGGAGGTCGCGAACGGAATCTGGGGATTGTCGGTGAATCCAGCCGGTTCGAAGCTCATGTGGGAGAACATTCGGACATAGTCCTCAAGAGGCACTCCTCGCTGGACCCCCATGGAAATGGCGATGGCCCAGGCCATGGCCATGCCCTGCAGCGTGGAGCCCTGCTTCGAGAAATTGACGAAGATTTCGCCCAACTCCTCGTCTTCCGGATACATCCCCATGGTCAGGAAACCCTTGAATCCACGGATTCGGAATTCATGCTGTAGCGCCGGGTGATCCTTGGGCATGTTCCGGTGCTGAGCCGTGAGACCCTGGCGCCCGCTGTCCTTGGTCGACAGCGGTTGGACCAGCTTGCATCCGTCCCGGTAGATGGAGACGGACTTCATTCCATGTTTCCAGCCCTGGATATAGGCATCCTTGATCTCTTCGACCGTGGCCGAATTGGGGAGATTGACGGTCTTGGAAATCGCTCCGGAGAGAAAGGGCTGGACGGCGCCGCACATCTTGATGTGCCCCATGGGATGAATGAAACGGCTCCCCTTGGCCGGGGTGTCCGCGCAATCGAATACGGGGAGATGGTCCCTCACCAGGTTGGGCGCACCCTCTATCGTATCCTTCCGGTTGATGTAGTCCAGAATCGCCTTCTGCTCCCCCTCGTCGTACCCCAGAGTCCGGAGAGCGCGGGGAATGGTGTGGTTGACGATCTTGAGGGTGCCTCCGCCGACCAGCTTCTTGATCTTCACCAGTGAGAAGTCCGGCTCGATGCCGGTGGTGTCGCAATCCATCATGAAGGCGATGGTTCCCGTCGGCGCCAGAAGAGTCACCTGTGCGTTCCTGAAGCCCGCCTGAGTCCCCTTCTCGATGGCTTCGTCCCAAACTTCCATGCTGGCGTGCAGCAGGTTCATGGGCACCAGGGCCGAATCGATCTGGGAAAGGGCACTCCGGTGCTTGTGGATGACACCCATCATGGGAATACGGTTGCTTTCGAAGCCGGCGAAGGTCCCCATGCGCTCGGCGATCCGGGAACTGGTCAAGTAGGCCTGCCCCGTCATCAGCGCGGTGATGGCGGCGGCCGTGTTCCGCGCCTGGTCGCTGTCGTAGGGCAGGCCCTGCGCCATCAGGTACGCGCCCAAATTCGCGAATCCCAATCCCAACGTCCTGAAGTCGTGACTGATCTCTTCGATCTCTTCAGTGGGATAGCTGGAGTTGTCGACGATGATCTCCTGGGCCAGGATCAGGACGGATACGGCATGGCGGAAGGACTTGATGTCGAACTGCCCGTCCGGCTTCAGGAACTTCATCAGGTTCAGAGAGGCCAGGTTGCATGCCGAGTTGTCGAGGAAGACGTACTCGGAGCAAGGATTGCAGGCATTTATGGGACCGGCGTTGGGACTCGTGTGCCACTCGTTGAGAGTGGTCTTGAATTGCAGGCCGGGATCGCCGCACTGCCACGTGGCTTCGGCGACCCACTGCATCATATCGGCAGCCTTGTAGACGCGGTCGACCTTGCCGTCGGTGACCCGGCGAGTTCTCCACTCGCCGTCGGAAATCACCGCTTTCATGAATTCATCCGTCACCCCGACGCTGTTGTTGGCGTTCTGGAATTGGACGGACCGGTAGGCCTCACCATCGATGGAGTCGTCATACCCCAATTCGATGAGCTGCTGAGCCTTCTTCTCTTCCTTGGCCTTGCACCAGATGTACTCCTCGATGTCGGGATGTTCGGCATCGAGAATGACCATCTTGGCGGCCCGGCGGGTTGCGCCGCCGCTCTTGATCGCTCCGGCGAAGCTGTCATATCCCCGCATGAAGGAGACGGGACCCGAGGCAAATCCTCCGGCGGCGAGGGGTTCCGTGGAGGCGCGGATCCTGGACAGGTTCACGCCCGAGCCGGAGCCTCCCTTGAAAATGGTGGCTTCGGTCCGGGCCAGCTTCATGATGTGCTCCATGGAATCGTCCACGGTGTTGATGAAGCAGGCGGAACACTGGGGCTTCTGCTTGATCCCGACGTTGAACTGAACCGGCGAATTGAACGCCGCGACCTGATGCAGAAGGAGATAACTCAGCTCGTAGTTGAAGGTCTTGGCGTCACTCTCCGAGTCGAAGTAATCCATCTTGGAGCCCCAATCCGCGATGGTATCGACGATGCGCCCGATGAGTTGCTTGACGCTCCGCTCCCGCCCGGGGGTTCCCAGGTGGCCGCGGAAGTACTTGCTGGAAACGATGTCGGTTGCCCGTTGGGACCAGAACTTGGGAAACTCCAGATCGTCTTGGCGGAAGCTGACCTTGCCCGTCTTCCAATCCTTGATTTCAGCGGAACGCGTTTCCCATTCCACATCATCGAAGGGATGGATGTCGGGTCTGGAGAAATGGTGCTTCAATTGAATCCGAGATCCCGATACCTCCTGCGCCAACTTCCGCATTTTCGCCTCCCAAATCTGGTCTTACAAAAAATTACATCCCCTGAACCTCTGCTAGAATTAGGCTCGGCGGAGGGCGAGAGAGTGCTCGCAATCCCGGCCCAAGTTCAAATATTGGCTCGATAAGAAAACGGTCGGGGAAACAACTCAAACAAACCCTCGCGCGCTTCGCGGCGCAATTTAACCGGACGAGTAGGCGTCTTCGTAGTTGCCAAGATTGTCTTGAGAACACAGGGCCCAAAATGCGGGACACAAAACGTTGGCCAATAGCGAGACAGCTCGCTCCTGAGGCACCCAGCATTTGGCTCGCGATTATTCGGAAACTCCTGCGAGCCACGGCAAACCGATGGGTGACGTGGCGACGTCACGCAAAAATCGCTGTTGCTTCCTACACACGCCGAGGGGTCACCAACTACTCGCGTCAGGCTTACGTTCGAAATGCGCACTCAGTACCCCTCGAAGAACCTGTCTCCAGCTACTACACTCCGTACTCGGCACACAGACCAGTAAACTGCGCTAAGAGCCCGAAATCTAGCAGTCGAGTACGACATTTCTCCGATTCTGAAACTAAACCTTTTGTTTACAATAGTTTGTGAATTTACGAGAAACGCACACAGTCGTGGCACGCTAGTTCGTTCTCATCCGGAAAGTCCGGTCTTGGAGAATTGTATAGGGCGAGGGACGGTGTAGGAACTGCAAAAGCAGGCTCAATTTGACGCCGGGAGCACGAGTGTACGCTCAGTTGAGGGCCAATTCTGGATTTTGAAGACACGGGTCCCTGAAGGAAGCCGTCGGGACGGGATTCAATGGTGCTCCTAAAACAGCAGGCGAGCCAAAACCAACAAGTTGAAGCTGGTGATCGAGAGATACACGTACTGCTGAAAGTGAGGCCAGCCCTTCCAGGTGCAGCGTCCGACTCCGAAGACTCGCTTGAGCCACGAGATGCAACCTTCGATGCCGGCCCGGAATCTTCGCAGTTGCCGGTAGACCCAACTGGAGCGCACCATCTCAGGGACCTTCAGTCCGCGTTTCTTGGCAAAAGCAACGTCTTGGATCCCCTGCTCCTTGGCCCAGTCCAGATTGGAGCGGCTGGCAAAACAGCCGTCGCAACTGACCTGTCGAGGCCAACGGCCGTACAGATCATGCTGGCGCCGCAGCCAGGGCTGGAACTGAGCGGCATCGTTGGGATTCCCCCGCACGATCTCACCATCCAGCATCAGGCCGGAGGCGCCTCCGGTCAGAAACAGCTTGTGCCCAAAGACCGTTTCCCGGCGCTTCTTTTTGATGATGTTGGTGTGCTCCTCAAACAGGGAGAGGACTTTCTCATCGGCCGGAACCTTCTCCCCCCGCAGGACCCGACGCTCGGTCTGAGCGATGATCTTGGCCGTCAAGTCCAAGTAATGGCGTAACTTTCCCGCAATGACCTGACTCGGAAGGTCCGTCCACGGGTCCGCTTGCCGCAGGGCCATCGTGGCGTAATGAGCCGTCTTGCGAGCGACCTTCAGCAGATCTCGATAGGTCTGCTGCCGACGCTTTCCTCGACGGTTCTTGATCTCCAGACACCGCCGCTTGGCCCGGCGCCGGTGATCGTGCAAGACGATCTTGTGATGACGGGCCAACCAGCGAAGCAGCCGGGTGAGGACTCGAACCGAGTCGCACAACAACTGGGAATCGGTCGGATAGGGGATGGGACTTTCCACGGCCGTGGCATCGACTCGAATCTTACGACCCCGTTCCAGCCCCTGGCGGTGGGCCCATTGCACCAGGAGCCGGTTGATCTGCTGCCAGGTGCCGGCTTGGATACGGCTGATGTTCTCCTGAAGGCAGGAGGCACTGGGGGCCCAGCAAAAGGAAAAACGAGCGAAGCGGCGAAAGCTCTGGGAGTCACTCAAGAGGAACGCCAACTTGGCGTAGGACAGTTGATGCCACTGCTGGAGGATGGCCGCGCGCAGGACCTGCTCGGCGGAGAGGCCTGGAGCCCCCTGACCGGAGCTGGCGATGTCACCCAGATCGTGTAGAACCAGATCCAGGATCGAGGGGTTGTCATCCAAGATCTTGGAAACGGCTCTCAGCTCCCGGGCGAGTCGGTGATCGGGCCAGAGCCCGGAAAGCGGAAGTTGGTTTTCCCGTTTTCGACGCATGTTTCAAGCCCTCGGTTTTGTGTAAGTCGTTTGTTTGTTTTTGTTTAGCACCGATAGACTACCAAACGACTATGACAAAACCGGGGCTTGAAAATGCCATCTAACTCCCCATTTTCCAATTACTTACGGGTTTCCGGATGAGAACTAGTACCCCATAACACTTAAAGCTGTGGATACAGGCTCTTTAGCTTGATCCGTGCATCCTCCGTCTTGAACTGCCAGTCGATCTCGGTTTGCCGTTGGTTCCGATCCGCAACCCAAGCCCCGATCTCCCGTTGCATCCCGGCCAGGCTTGGAATCCGCCGGTCCAGGCATTGTCCGCACAGCGCGCTCAATTCGATTTCTGCAATGTTGAGCCAACTGCCGTGCTTCGGCGTGTGGTGGATTTCCAGTCGTTGTGCCAGTTGGCGAGCGTGTCGAGGCTCGTAGGTCGCGTACAGCGATTCGATTCCGTGCGGGTTCAGGTTGTCCATGACCAGGACCACCCGCTCGGCCTCCGGGTATCGCCTCTCCAGCATGCCCTCGATCCACCGGGCCCAATCCTGTCGCGTGCGCCGCTCGGCCGCCGCCACATGGCAGCGGCCGGTCAGTGGCTCCACCTCCAGGAAGATCTGCGCGACTCCGTTACGCACGTACTCATGCTCGACCCGCTGCGGCCGGCCGGGCGCGACCGGCAACGGCTCCCGCACTTCTCCGATCAACTGCTTGTTGGTCTCGTCCATGCAGACCACCGGTCGACGGGGGTCGTAGGGACGGGCATAGACTTCTAAAACGTCCTCCATGCAGGCTACGAATGCGGCGCTGCCCCGGGGCGGGATCCGCCAGTACTTCTTTCGATGAGGCTGCAATTGGTTTTTTTAACGTCCGCTGCACCGTCATCACCGACACCCGCTCGACCCAGCCCAGTTCCACCACTTTCTCCGCCAACAGGCGCAGCGTCCAGCGCTGCCGTCCCGGCGGGGCCGGGGAGCAGGCCAAGGCGACCAGGCGGGCCTCGAACGCGCCGTCGAAGATCACTTTCCGCGGCGGCCGCACCCGCCGCTTGCGCTCCAAGGCGAACTCCAACCCCTGCTCCACAAACCGCCGTTTCAAGTGCTCGATCGTGCGCGCCGAGACGCCCAGCGCCTCGGCCACCCGGGCCACCGTCCATCCCGGCCCTTCCGGCCCGCGGTCGCACAACAACAGCGCCCGCGCGTACAGGAACCGCTTGCCGGTGGTCTTGGTCGCGGCCCGGGTCAAGGCCTTCAATTCTGTGCGCTCTTCCACAGTGAGCGTGACTCGATAGCGTGGTGCCATGAGAACTCCTCCTTCCGAGTCCTCCAGCCTCTCACCGTAGTATACGAACAACTACATGTTATTGGGTACTAGTCTAGTTTCCGAATCCAACCTGAGGGGAAGCGATTCAACGACCGTCTCCAAAAAAATTATTTTGGAAATTGAACGCAGTCCCAGCCTGAAGACAACAACGTCTCAAAATCGCCATTTAGGAAGGCCGTTTCCCGAACAGCTTCGACCCGATCCTGAGCAGAGTGGCTCCTTCCTCAATGGCCACTCGATAGTCGTGGCTCATTCCCATGGAAAGCCCGGTTACCGGTTCCGGTCGGGATCGGCTGACTTCCCGGGCCAATCGGGCCAACTGGCGAAAATAGGGCCTCGATGCTTCCGGGTCCGCGGCATAGGGTGGAATGGCCATCAGACCCCGGAGGACCAACGCCGGCGACCGGTCCACCAGCCGTACGAGTTGGCCGACCGCTCCGGGGTCGGCGCCATGTTTTTGCGTCTCCCGGCCCAGATTGACTTGGATATAGACGGAGAGGACCTTTTCCCTCTCCCGGGCGTAGCGGGCAACCCTGGAGATAAGCTTCTCGCTGCCCAGGGTCTGGATCACGTCGAAGAGCTGGACCGCTCGTCGTACCTTGTTGGATTGGAGATGGCCGATCAGATGCCACTCCAGTGCGGGACCGCCCACGGCAGGAATCTTGGCCGCGGCCTCCTGAACCCGATTCTCGCCGAACCGGGTCTGGCCGGCCGCGACGGCGCCTGAAACGACCGTGGCGGGAAACACCTTGGTCACAGCCAGGAGCTGAATGTCGCGGCGGTCTCGACCACAGGACCGGGCCGTCCGGTCGATTTCATCCAGCAGACTCTCCAAACGGGATCTGAAATCGTGCATTATCAGCCAGTATATCCGAAGGCGAATCGGTGAACGCTCATGGACTCTCCCCATTCTTGCGGGAGTTCGGGAGAACCGGGGAAACCGATCGGCCCGAGGAGGGCACCCCTTGTGGGTGCCCAAACCGACCATGATCTCGTATCCGTCGGTGAGGTTCCAACCGTCGCCCGGAGGGCAACCACAAGGGTTGCCCCTACGATTGGTGAAGCAGCACGGCGCGGCGGAAACTGTCGGGGCGCCCCTTTGTCGCCGCTACGCCCACCAAAGCCTATGGTACTATGACCAACCTTTGTTTCAGGATGAAGCGGAGGGCTTGCTTCTCGACATCGGCGGAGGCCCTGTGGGCCGATTCATTGCACTCGAAGGGATCGAGGGTTCGGGCAAGACTCTGCAGCTGAAGCTGCTGTCGGAGGAGTTCAAGCGACGCAATATCCCGACCGTCGTGACCCGGGAGCCGGGCGGGACTCCCTTCGGATCCCGACTGCGCCGCATCCTTCTGGAATCCGAAGGACCCGGCCGGGAGGCCGAGGCCGAACTTCTGTTGTACCTGGCGGACCGGTTCCAACATCTGGCGGAGGTGATCGAACCGGCGCTCCAGCAGGGGCGAACGGTCCTCTGCGATCGCTACCACGCCGCGACGCTGGCCTATCAGGGGTACGCCCGCGGCATTGGGTTCTCCCTGGTCGATGAGCTCGCCCGCCCGCTCCGGATTCGCATGCCCGACCTGACACTGATCCTGGATCTTGGGGTGGAATCCGGATTGGCGCGCGCCCGCAAGAGGAATGCCGACGAGGGCAATCAGGCTTGGGGCCGATTCGAAGCCGAAACCATGCGGTTCCACCGGCGGGTCCGGGAGGGCTATCGACGGCTGGCAGAACGGGATCCGGACCGGATCTCACTGGTCGACGCTTCCGGGAATCCACAAGAGACTCTGCAGAAACTCCTGGCCGAACTGGAGGAAAAAGCACTGATCGGCTAGCCCACACTGCTCGCCAGGAAGGGCCGCCGGCAAGAAGAAAGAAGAGATGGCCGCCAAACGCCGCGCCGCCAAGCGCAGTCCGTCCGATGGTTCCGGTTCCGGCGAATCGTCAGGCTACAGCTTGGTCCGTCTGCAGGATTTCATCGGGAACCAGGAACTCGTCAGCCGGGTGAAACGAGCTTCCCTACCCCAATCCGCCCTCTTTGCCGGCCCCGATGGAGTCGGCAAGAAGACCCTGGCACTGGGCCTGGCCGCCCGGACCGACTGCAGAAACCGGTCCGGAGAGGACTTCTGCGGAAACTGCGATTCGTGCTCGAAAGTGGCCGGAGGCAACCATCCGGACATCCGCCTCTTCCAGGCCACCGGGACTTCCATCGGGATCGAGACGATCCGGCAGTTGAATCGAGAGGCCCGTTTCCGGCCCTTTCAGGGAGCCTACCGTGTCTTCATCGTGGACCAGGCGGAAAAGATGACCCGGGAAGCCGCCAACTCCATCCTCAAGACGCTGGAAGAGCCGGCCGGGACCAGCCGGATCATATTGACGACCGCCTTCCCCAACCAGCTCCTCCCAACCATTCGATCCAGATGTCAACTCTTTGTTTTCAGGTCCCTGACACGCAACCAGCTCAAAAGCTATCTCGAGATCCGATATGGAGCGGAAGAGGCGGAGCAACGGGCGGCATTCGCCGGAGGAAGCATCGGCCGAGCCCTGCGGTTGGACCTGGAACAAACGCTGCAGGACCGGGATCGGGTTCTCACCGTGCTCCAACAGTGGCTTACGAACGCCTCCTTCGCTCAACTCTTCGAGGCTTGTGAGGAAGAACCCTTGCGCCGGGACCTCAAAAACCGGGACCGAGTTCGAGAGCATCTGGAAACATTGAGGCATCTGGGTGAAGACCTCTATTTCCTTCGAACCGGGACCGAGTCCAGAATGGTGAACCTGGATCGCCGGGAGCGGTTGCTGGAACTGGCGGAAAGGGTCGATCTGGACGGGATTCGGGATCTCCTATACCATCTCCGGACGGCACGCGAGGATCTGGACAGGAACGTTCAGCCTCTCTTCTGCTTCGAAACCCTCTGGTTGAAATTGGCCGGAAGGGCATGAAATGTACGAATTGCTCACCTTGAGATTCGGACTCCGGAAGACAATCGGCAGATTCCTGGCGACGAACATGAGCTTTCGGATTGGAGACCGCTGTGTGGTCTCCACCGAGCGGGGCGTGGAACTGGGGATGGTTCTCGACAGCCACCAACTCGACACCGACGGGACGAAGGAAACGACCCTGGGCAAGGCTCTGAGACGGGCGACGGAACGGGATCTGTATCTGTACGAGAAAAAGAAGGACTGGGAGAATACGGCGTACCGTCTTTGCCGCAAACAGATCAAGGCATACAAGCTTCCCATGAAGCTGTCCGAAGTCGAGTACATCTTCGACGGAAGCCGCGCCATCATCTACTTCACCGCTAATCGCCGAGTCGACTTTCGACGCCTGGTCAAACAGTTGGCGCGCCGCCTGAGGACCAGAATCGAAATGCGCCAGGTGGGGGCTCGTGACGAGGCCAAACTTATTGGCGGATTGGGTTGCTGTGGTCTGGGGCAGAACTGCTCGGCTCTTTTCCTGAAGGAACTGAAGTCGGTGAGCGTACGGACGGTCAAGCGTCAGGACTTGAGAATGAGCATGAATCGGCTCTCCGGGATGTGCGGCCGACTCAAATGCTGTCTGAACTACGAGGTCGACACCACTCGCCGAAAATGCACTCAACGCAAGCGCAGGCGACGGGGCAAACGGCCGAGAACGAACTGACCGTTGGCTATCTCACTTTCGCCGGCGCCTCTCCTGCCCCATTGTGACCTGGGGAGTTTGGGGCTTGACCACCCCGCTCCCATTTTGACGGCTGGGGGCAGCGTTCCGGATTCGCCGCCCGGTGGAGATGCGTCCCTCTTCTTCAGTCGGGCCCGCCGCCCAGCTTCTTTTCCAGGAGCTTCGCCCGGCGCTCGAATTCGGGAGCCTTTTTGGAGTCGGGCACGGCTTCGAGGAAATCTCGGCAAGTCTCGAGCGCCGGGCCGTATTGGGCCGTGGTCTCCAGGGTCTTGACCAGTTTCTCATACCCTTCGTGCCAGTCGGGTCCGTAGAGAATCGCTTCCCGATACCGGATTTCGGCCGCCTTGTAATTCTCCCGCTTGAAGTAGAAGTTTCCGATTTCGACAGCTTTGCGGGCTTTATCCGGATCGGGCTCCGGCGGGACCTCCTCCTGCTCCTGCGCGGAAGCGTCGTCGGCTCGAATCAGGACTGGCTTGCGCCCCGATCTCCGATCCTGGAAGGGGAGTGTCAGGACAAGAAGCAAAAGGGGGTAGGAAAGGAACCTCATACTGCCGACACCCAGTCTATTTGCGGCGTTGCCGCTTGTCAAAAACAGGTCTTTGTGCTAGGCTAGCTGAGAACACGGTTTTTGGAGATTCTACTCTCCCCTTAATTCTTTTCTTTTCAACCTCAATACGAGAGTAAGACTCAGCTTAGGATGAGGTCACCATGGTTAACCGAAAACTGATACGGCCCTCACTTTCGGGACTGCGGGATCAGAGTTCCGCCAAGCACGCTGATGGTCCGAAGCGGCGAGTTCCCCCCGAACAGACCAACGCGGAGCAGTACTACTATCTGAAGCAGATGACGGGGAAGACCCCCATGGTGGTGCGACTCATCGACGGTGAGGAGATTCGGGGAGTCATCGAATGGTACGATAGAAACTGCATCAAGGTGAACCGGGAAACCGAGCCGAATCTCCTGATCCCGAAAAACGTGATCAAATATATCTTCAAGCAGTATGAAGACAAACCGGGGCTGGGACCCAGACGCCGCGTCTGAGTCAAGAGTCCTCCAGTCCCAGATTATACGCCCGCCCCAGGGCCCGCAGGTTCAGACTCACCAGATCTTCCGTCCTGAATTCCAGACCCGCCTGCAACGCCCGGTCGAACTCGGCGGCGTCCACAGACCTGTAGGCCGGCAGGAGATAGCCCTGCGCCAGCAAAAACCAGTGGGCGAGCAATGAGACCGCAACCTCCGTTCCTTCCCGGAACGGATAGATCTCGTGGAGTCGGATCTGGGTCACCGTGACCTGCTGCACCACATGCATCTCGGCAAAGCCCGGACTGCGGCTCCACTCGAAGTACCGGTCCAGGGCCGGTCCCACCGCCCCCGGTTCGAGCGGCGCATGAGCAGGACTCAGGGGCTCGGCGGGAACCAGGCGCAGTCCAGCCTTCGTCCCGGGAATGACGGCGTCTCGCAGGGCAATCAGGCCCTCGCGGTCGGGACGCCTCCCGCCGCACGCCAACTGCAACAGAAATCGAAATCCGCCCGCGACGACGGACTCCGCCAATCCGCCCCGAAACCCCTCGAACTGCGCCAATCCGGGTAGTATCCGCCGCCGGAGAAATTCGTTGGAGTCGTGATTTCCGGCTTCGAAGAGCTGCTTCTTGCGTGCCAGGGCCGCGAACCGGAGGGCGGTCCTCACCGGCGTCCCCGGACTCCGGCAGATGCTGCGAGATCGCGAAACACCAATACCTGACGATTCATGAATCCGGATAAAGCGACGCCAGCTCAACCATGGTTCGCACACCGAAGCCGGTGGGCCCCTTGTTGGCGCCTCCCTCCTGAAACATGTCCACACCGGCCATGTCGATGTGACACCACGGCGTATCGCCGACGAATTCCTGGAGAAACTTGGCCGCCGTGACGGCGCCTGCCGCCCGCTTGCCCACGTTTTTCATGTCGGCGATATGGCTGTCCAGAAGAATCCGGTATTCGTCGTCCAAGGGAAGCCGCCAGAACTTTTCGCCGGCCCTTTCCGAGGCCTTGAAGAAACTCTCCGCCAGCCGGTCATCATTGGAGAAGAGCCCGGCCCGGACATGTCCCAACGCGACCACGCAGGCGCCCGTGAGCGTGGCGATGTCCACCATGCAGGCCGGATTCAAACGTCGGGCAAAGTGCATGGCATCGGCCAGAATCAACCGGCCCTCCGCGTCCGTGTTGAGGACCTCGATGGTCTTGCCCGACATGGAGCGAACCACGTCGCCGGGACGCTGAGCCCGGCCGCTGGGCATGTTTTCGACTGCCGGAAGAATGCCCACCACATTCTTGCGCAACCGCAGTTGGGAAACGGCCTTCATGGCGGCCAGAACGGCGCAGGCTCCGGCCTTGTCCGCTTTCATCTCCTCCATGCCCTGGGAGGTCTTCAGGGAGAGCCCCCCACTGTCGAACGTCACCCCCTTGCCGATCAGCACCACCGGCGGGGCGCTGTCATCCCCGGCTCCGAAGTGCTTCAAGACAATCATCCTGGCCGGCTCGTCACTCCCCCGCGCCACGGCCAAAAGGGCCCCCATGCCCTCGTCCTCCATGGCCGGCTCATCCAGGATCTCGATCTGGAGGCCCGACTTCTCCGCAATGGAACGGGCCTCTTCGGCCAGCCTTGAGGGATTGACCCTGTTCCCGGGCTGATTGACCAGGGACCGGGCCAGATTGGTGGCCTCCCCCAGAATCTGCCCGCGATTCAAGGCCTCCTGCAACTCGACCGCTCGCGCCGGGTCTGCCGAGCAAAACAGCGCCTGGCCCATTTCGGTCCGGCTCCGATCCCGGGTCTTGTATTCGTCCGGTTCATGGCACCCGATGACCAAGCCCTCGGCACACGCCTGGATCGAGAGGGCGGAATCCAATGCATCCCAACCTTCGACGGCGATGCTTGCGACGTCGGAGCCTCGAAAATGTCGCACCACCTGAACCATTCGATCGCGAAGACGGACGCCGTCGCAATCGCCGCGGCGTCCCGCGCCCAGTAGGACCAGACGCCGGGCCGTGATGTCCGCGGGCCTGTGGATCACCAGGATGTCTCCATTGCCCCCCGTCCATTCTCCGCTGGCGGTCAACTCCTCCAGCAGGCCGTCCAGGCGTTCGTCCGCCGACCGCTTCAACTGGCCGGACTCCTCCTGATTGAGAATCAGCACTGCGGCATCGCAGTCCAGGCGATGCCAATTCGAATCGACCACACCAAGTTCCATGCTCATCGACGTTTCAACTCCTGTGCAATGTCCCGGTCCACGGCGCGGCGCCGGGCCGCCTCCCTCTTGTCGTAGAGGCGTTTTCCCCGAGCGACTCCCAGCTCGACCTTGGCCCGCCCCCGCTCGAAATAGAGAGCCAGAGGGACCAGGGTCAACCCCTTGTGGGCCACGGCACCCGTCAACCGGCTGATCTCTCTGCGGTGCAGCAACAGCTTCCGGGGTCTCAACGGTTCGTGGTTGGCCAAATTGCCATGACGGTAGGGTCCGATGTGGCAATTTTCCAACCACACCTCGCCATTCCTGACCCTGGCGTAGCTGTCGGCAAGGCTGACCTGACGGTCGCGGATCGCCTTGACCTCGGTCCCCAGCAAAACCAGTCCGGCCTGGTACCTCTCCCGGATCTCATAGTTGTGGAAGGCCTTCTTGTTTCTGGCCACCGCACTGTTCGTCACCGATTCCTCCAATAGCGCGAAACTAAAGTTCGGACAGCGTCCGGTCCCGATCTCCGTAGACCTTGCGGTAATAGAGCCGGTAGTCTCCGCTGCGAACCCCGTTCACCCATCGGGGATGATCCCGGTACCACCGCACCGTCTCGTCCAAACCAATGTCGAAGGGAATCCGGGGAGACCATCCCAACTCCTGCCGCAGGCGGCTGTTGTCGACGGCGTATCTCCGATCGTGGGCCGGCCGGTCGGCCACGAAGGAGATCAGGTCTTCAGTCTTTCCCAGGATACCAAGGATACGGCGCGCCACTTCCAGATTGGTGCGTTCTCCCTCAGCTCCGATATTGTAGACAGCCCCGTCCCGGCCCTCGAGCAATATCGCCTCCAGGGCCCGGCAATGGTCCAGGACATGAATCCAGTCCCGGGTATACAGACCGTCTCCGTACAAGGGGAGGGGTTCATCGTCCAGCGCGTTGGAAGCCATCAGGGGAATCAGTTTCTCCGGAAACTGATAGGGACCGTAATTGTTCCCGCAACGCGTCGTAACGACGCCAAGACCATAGGTGCGATGGTACGCCCTGGCCAAGAGGTCGGCAGCCGCCTTGCTGGCGGCGTAGGGGCTGTTGGGGGCCAGCAGAGAATCCTCCGTGAACTTTCCGCCGCCTGGTAGCGACCCGTAAACCTCATCGGTGGAAACGTGGATGAAGCGAGGAATCCCCTCGCGCCGGGCCGCCTCCAACAGATTCTGGGTTCCCAGAACGTTGGTCCGGACAAATGCGGAAGCATCCAGAATGCTCCGGTCTACATGACTTTCGGCGGCAAAGTGGACAACGGCGTCGATTCCGGGATCCAGGACCCCGGCCACCTGTTCCCTGGAGGCAACGTCGCCCCGGATGAAGCGGTAGTTGCCGCCGGCCTCCAGGCCGGCCAGGTTCTGCAGATTCCCGGCGTAGGTGAGGAGATCGAAGTTGACCACCTGAAAGCCGCCGCGACTCAGAATGTGGCGGATGAAATTCGAGCCGATGAAGCCTGCGCCACCGGTGACCAACAATTTCATCTGAAGTCACCCTAGGGCGCCGGATCCCGATTGCGATTCCGGGCTCGCTGCCGGCCCGCATTGATCAGCGGATCACACGGAGGCTTCTGCACGGAATGTCAAGGATTGGCGAGCATCCCGACTTCGAGGTGCGCGAGGTCTCCAGCACCCTCCGCCACCAGATTCGCGGCCCGCATCAGAGACTCGATGGTTCCCGCGTCCGTCCACCAGCCATCGATGACATTGTACGTCAACTCATTCGACTCGATGTACCGGTTGTTGACGTCCGTGATCTCCAGCTCCCCCCTGGCGGAAGGAGAGAGGGTATCGATGATGTCGAAGACCCGGCTGTCGTACATGTACACTCCCGTAACGGCATACGGAGAACTGGGCCTGGACGGCTTCTCGGTGATGCGTACGACTCGGTCGCCGGTCAACTCCGGCACACCGAAACGTTGGGGGTCGGGCACTTTCTTCAAGAGGATCTTGGCGCCCTGCCCCTGGCGGAGAAAGCTCCGAACGAACGGCGCGATGGATTCTTCAAGAATGTTGTCGCCCAGCACGACACAGATCAGGTCGTCTCCGGCGAAATGCCGAGCCAGAGAAAGAGCGTCCGCGATTCCCCCCTCTCCCTCCTGATAACCGAAGTGGATCTGCCTGAGGCCGAACTCCTGGCCGCTGCCCAGGAGGCGGAGAAAGTCACCCGCGTTGTTGCCCCCCGTCACCAGCATGATCTCGTCGATGCCGGCTTCGACCAACATTTCCAACGGATAATAGATCATGGGCTTGTTGTAGACCGGCAACAGGTGCTTGTTGGTCACTTTGGTGAGGGGCCACAATCTGGTGCCGAGCCCGCCTGCGAGAATGACTCCCTTCATGGTCTTCCAAATCCCGGCTCATCTTAACAGTCCGTGGCCAAAGTCGTCACGGACGGTCAGCTCAGGCGTTTCGGCCGCCGCATTTTCGCCAGTTTCAGATAGAGCTGTTCGGTTTCGTCCAGCTTGCGGTCCAGAGTGAAATTCTCGGCGACCCGCTTGCGCCCGGCTTCCCTCATTCGGCGTCTCAATGAGGAGGAAGAGAGCACCTTGGCCAGCGCTTCGGACAACTTGTCCGGCCTTCCGGCGGGGACCAACAGACCCGTACTCCCATCCAACACCAACTCCGGAATCCCGCCGACACGCGTGGCCACAACGGGTAGCGGCCGCGCCATTGCAGCGAGAATGGCGGAACTGAGCCCCTCCGACAGCGAGGCCAGACAGAAGACGTCGAATTCCCGCATCATGGCGTCGCTGTCTTTCCGAAATCCGGTGAACAGGACTCGATCCGCCACCTTCAGGGCGCGAGCCCGCTCCTCCAGCATCTGCCTGCGCTCCCCGCCTCCGACAAAGACATAGGTCACGTCGGGAAACCTCTCCCGCAACCGGGCCGCGGCCTTCAGCACCGTCACGTGCCCCTTCTCAGGGCTCAGATGGGCGACGACACCCACGACAAGTCCCGGTCGCACCGGTAGAACCGACGTGAAAGGGTCCCCGTCGACGGACCGCAGGTCCACCCCTTCATAGATCACCGAGACCCGCTCCGGCCGCACGCCGTCCTGAACCAGCGTCCTCTGGATACTTTCGGAGACGGTGACGACCCGGTCGAGGAGCCGGTTGTACTTGACGCGGCTCAACCTGGAGCGCAACGGGAAATTGACTCGCCGGGAAGCGACCAGAATGGGAACTCCGCAGATCCAAGCCGCCATTTTGCCTGCCAGGATCGGGCGGGGCGTATTGTAGTGGAGTACGTCCACTCTCCCGGGCCCCATAATTCGTGCCAGGCCCCATACCGCCGGAACACTCAGTTCACACCGCTGGGAGAAGCTATGGGTGGAGATTCCCACAGCTCGAGATCTGTGTGCCAGCGGGCTCCCGGCCGGCGCCGCCAATTCCACGCCGTAGCCCCGTTTTCGGATTCCCACCATCAGACTGAAGAGCTGCTCCTGGCCTCCCCGCCAGACGCTCTCCGTATCCACATAGAGGATCCGCAAGGGACGCTTCATGCTATCGATCACCGGCCCGTTTCGGATCTGCGGAGGCTAGGAGCCTGCGCCGCAGAAATGATCGTAGCGAGAAAGTGGGGAATCGAGGCCAGATTTTCTCGATTTTGAGGTGCATAGTCGTTCTATTCGCCGAGAAATCGAGGAAATATGGACCGATTCACCGCTTTCGCAGTAGATTGATTTCTGCGGCGCAGGCTCCTAGCTCCCACAGCTTGAGATATTTGAAGAATGTGGACACGGCAGAGAGGGCCGAAACGGCCAGCCCGGGAACGCCGTCCTGAAAACCCCGGTGAAGGACGTAATTGCGCAGGAATACCAGCGGGGGATAAATCAACAGTTTCACCGGTCCGGCTCGGGCGCCCGAATCGAAATAGTCGGCCGCCGCCAGGTTGGTGAACCGCTCCAACTGCTGCAGATACTCACTCAGGGAAGCGTAAGTGTAATGGTGCAGATCCCCCGGGAGACGGCCGGTGGACCCGTTGACTCGGAAGGACTCGTGGACTCGCCCCCCCTCCCACCGTCCCGCGGACCGGAGAAAGAGCCTCATCTGCCAATCGGGATACCAGGTCGTGTGCTCGATCCATCTCCCCAGAAAGAAGGTCTTGCGGCACAGGTAGTATCCGTCGATTCCTTCATCCTTCCCCGATTTCCAGCGGCGCACCTCCGCCTGCAGCTCCGGACTCAGAACTTCGTCCGCGTCCAGGCTCAGGACCCAGTCGAAGGAGGCTTGATCCGTCGCAAACTGCTTCTGGTCGCGGTAGCCGGACCACCTGCGTTGGAGAAATCGATCCGTATAACGACGGCAGATGGCTTCGGTCCCGTCTGAGCTGAAGGAGTCCACGACCACGATCTCGTCGCTCACGGCGTGGAGGCTGCTCAGGGCAGCATCGATCTTTTCCTCCTCGTTGTAGCAGATGACGACGCCGGAGAGCTTTCTCAAGTGACTCGCCCCAACCAGATCACTAACGCCGCTGACATGGAGTTCAGATCCTCAGATCATACAACCGAACCGGCCGGAACGAGAGGAGTCGGCCTCGACGGCGGGAGCTTTTTCCAGACCCGGATGCTCTGCTCGGACCTGGCCGCTGCTCCGGTACACTCGAATCGGGGCGGTCCGATAGAAGGAGCTCAGTATTCTGGAGATCTCCGTATCGGAGCGCCGCGCCCGGTCCCGCTCCCGTCGCCGCATCCGCCTCACTTTGGATATCCGGGAGAGAGCCCCCGCGAAGGAACGGTAGAAGGTTCCGTCGAGCACCATGAACCGCGTCAGGAGCAGGCCTGCGAGTCCCACCAGGTGGCGAATCCAGTAGCCGGTGGAGTGGAGGTTGATCCAGTGGAAGAGGAGCCGATTGCGCACCGCTACGGTCTCGACCTTTCGAGCCCGGAAGCGGCTTCCGATGGTGGCGCTGATCCGGTGGTAGGCGACGCTGTTGGGTTCGTAGTGAATCTTCCACCCACGCTTCCACCCGCGGTAGGAAAGGTCGATGTCCTCCCAATGGAAGGGGGCGAGGAGGGTGTTGAAACCTCCCAACTCCCGGAGTTTCCGGCGGTCGTAGGTGGCGAAACCGCCGACCGCGTAGGCCGATAGCCACCGGCGGTTCTGGATTTCGGCTCCGGCGCTGTTCGGGTCCACGTCATAATTCAGATAGACACTCCAGAACCCTCGCCGGAAATGGCCGAACCGCCCTCCCGCCGTGAACTCATCTCCGTCCCAGGAAAAGACCCGAGCCGTGACCGCCAGCACATCCGGGTCCTGAAAATGCGGGGCCTGGTACAACAGGTAATCGGGCTCCACTTTCACATCGTTGTTCAAGAGAGCCACCAGCGGAAAACCAGCGTGCTCGAATCCGAGATTGCAGGTCGGCGCGAATCCTCGATTCGAGGGGGACTCGATCAGCCGGACCCGGGGAAACTCGGCCGCCAGGACTTCCCGGGTGTCGTCTTCACTGCCGTCATCAACGACCAGGATCTCGGTCCGGCAATGGCTCTCGCGACGGTAGAATTCGGCCGCCTCGCACACTGAGGGCAGAGTCTCCCGCAACAGGGCGATTCCGTTCCAGGTGGGAATGACGATGCTCACGTCCATGGGCTGGCTAGGTCAACAGGGATCCGCCGGTCATTTCTTCCGGCTGCGGCAATTCCAGATATTGCAGCAGCGTGGGAGCCACATCCTCCAGAGCCCCCCCCGGCCTCAGTGCCGGCCGATTTTGAGGATCGACCAGAATGAACGGCACCGGGTGACTGGTGTGGGCGGTGTGAGGCTGACCCGTCTTTGCGTCCACCATCAACTCGGCATTTCCATGGTCTGCCGTGACCGCCATGATGCCCCCGGTCTTCCGGACCTTTCGGTAGATTCGGCCAAGGCAGGAGTCCACAGCCTCCACCGCCCGGACGGTGGCCGCCATGTCTCCCGTGTGTCCCACCATGTCCGCGTTGGCAAAATTGACCACCATGACCGGAAAGACGCCGCAGTCCAACTCGTAGAGCAACCGATCCGTGATCTCGGCAGCACTCATCCAGGGTTGGAGGTCGTACGTGGCCACCTTCGGAGACGGGATCAGAATCCTGGTCTCGCTTTCCGGAGGGTCCTCGACTCCCCCATTGAAGAAATAGGTGACGTGGGCGTACTTTTCCGTCTCCGCCAGGCGCAGATTCGCAACGCCATGGGCGTTCAAAAGCTTGGCCAGCGTGTGCCGGACGGGAACGTAAGGGAAGGCCGCCGGCAGCGCCCAGTCGAGGCGATACTGGGTCATGGTGAGAAAGTGAGTCATGGCCCCCCGGTTCCGGGGAAAGGCCCGGAAATCGACTCCCGTCAGCGAATGTGTGAGTTGGCGGGCCCGGTCGGCACGGAAGTTGAAGAAAATGGCTGCATGATCGGAATCGATCGGCCCCACTGGACGGCCGAGTGAATCCACAACCGGAAATGGGTCCACGAACTCATCGTAGACCCTCTTTCGGTACGACTCCTCGACGCCCTGAATCGGATTCCGCCAGCCTTGTCCTCCTCGACCCTCGACCATACATCGGTACGCCTTCTGCACCCGGTCCCAACGGTTGTCGCGATCCATGGCGTAATAGCGGCCGCCGACCGAAGCCAATCGCCCCGTTCCCAGTTTCCTGGTTTCGTCCTGCAGCTGCTCAAGGTATTGCACTCCGGCGGTGGGACTTGCATCCCTCCCATCCAGGATTGCATGGATCCACACCTTCTCGACATGCTCGTTCTTGGCCAGCCGCAGCAACGCCAGCAGGTGGCGGAGGTGGCTGTGCACCCCACCGTCGGAAACCAGCCCGATCAGGTGAAGCGCCGTTTGGCGACCTCTTTCCATGACGGGTCGCAGACTCGAGTTGCCGTCGAACCGTCCTGTTTCTATGGCTCGATCGATTCGGGTCAGATCCTGCAGCACAACCCGTCCGGCCCCCAGATTCAAGTGGCCGACCTCGCTGTTGCCCATCTGGCCCCGGGGCAGGCCGACACGTCCGCCACTGGCCGCCAAGCGGGTCCAGGCGTAGCGCGAGTAGAGATGTTCCATGGTGGGCAGTCGGGCCTGGGCGATGGCATTCCCTTCCCGACCGTCTCGCAATCCCCAACCATCCAGGACGGCCAGCAGGACCACGGGGAGTGTCGACATGATTCAGCGCGGCAAAAACAGGATCAAACGGCTTTCCCTGTCAGGCAAAACCCTGCACTGGTCAAGGGGCGTCTTGCGTGAGCTCCGTGCTGGAGTATTGGGCTCGGTCGCCCAGTTCCTCCTCGATCCTCAAGAGCTGATTGTATTTGGCCACCCGGTCGGACCTGCAGGCCGATCCCGCCTTGATCTGAACCGCGTTGGTCGCCACGGACAGATCGGAAATGAAAACGTCCTCCGTTTCGCCCGAACGATGCGAAACAATCCAACTGTAACCATTTTCTCGAGCCAGATCGATGGTTTCGAGGGTCTCGGTCAGGGTCCCAATCTGATTCAGCTTGATGAGAATCGAGTTGGCTACCCCGGAATCGATGCCCCGTTGCAACCGGCCCGGGCGGGTGACGAACAGATCGTCGCCCACCAGTTGGACCCGGCGACCCAACTCGCGGGACATCCGAGCCCATCCGTCCCAGTCATCTTCGGCCAGCCCGTCCTCGATGGAACAGATGGGATAGAGATCCAGCCAATTGGAGTACATTTCGATGAGTTCCTCGGAACTCATGTAATTGAGCCCCCGCAGAACATAGTGGCCATCCCGGTAAAGCTCGCTGGCAGCCACATCGAGAGCCAGGTAGAAGTCCTCGCCGGGACGGTATCCGGCCCACTCGATAGCTTTCAGGACCAGTTTCACCGCCTCCGCGTTGGACTCCATATTGGGGGCGAATCCACCCTCGTCCCCGACAGTCGTGGGCCTCCCCTCCTGCTCCAGGACACGCCCCAGGTGA
This sequence comes from Acidobacteriota bacterium, assembly GCA_965231825.1. GTDB lineage: Bacteria > Acidobacteriota > UBA6911 > RPQK01 > JAJDTT01 > JAJDTT01. The sequence continues at coordinate 4,743,044 of OZ246889.1, forward strand.
TGGAAAACCTCAGCGCCCATCTGCAGTGCCCGTGAGAAGGAGGCGGCGGATACCGGAACCACCATGAACTCTTGAAAATCGACGTTCCTGTGACCGTGCACACCGCCGTTGAGAATGTTCATGAGGGGAACCGGCATGCGGCGGGCCTCGGGACCACCCAGAGAACGGAAAAGGGAGCACCCCCGGCTCTGGGCGGCGGCTCGGGCACAGGCCAGGGAAACCGCCAGGATGGCGTTGGCCCCCAGTTTTTCCTTGGACTCGGTTCCGTCCAAGTCGATCATGCGGCCGTCCACCCGGGCCTGGTCCAGGACCGAGAGGCCCTTGACACCGGGCCCGATGACGCGCCGGATATTCTCGACGGCTCGGCGGACTCCTCTCCCCAGGAACCGGGCAGGATCTGCGTCCCGGAGCTCTCTGACCTCGTGAAGACCGGTGGAGGCCCCGGAGGGTACGGCAGCCCTCCCCAGGTGGCCGCCACGGGTCACGACATCCGCTTCGACGGTGGGGTTTCCTCTGGAGTCAAGAACCTCTCGGGCCCGAACTTCTTCGATGGTCGTCATGAGCAAAAATCACACGAAACGGGCGGGGGAGGCTATCTTCGTTCCTTCTGCCTTCGGATTCGTTCCTGGACCCGCTCGATGCTCGCCTGGATCTCGCCTTCCTGGCTGAGGCCGTGCGCTTGCTTGTAGTGTTCCAGAGCCTCCGAGTACTGGTCGTTCATTTCGTAGATGTAACCGAGCCGGTTGTATGTCTGCCAGTGCTCCGGGGCGATTTCCTTGCTCTTCAAAAAGGCTTCCTGCGCCGCCAAATGGTGTTCGGAGAAGAGATGTGCGATCCCCAGATTGAACCAGGCATCGCCGTCTTCCGGTTGTTCCTGCAGGTATTCGCCCAATATGTTGACCGCGTCCGAATAGTTCCCCTGTTCAAGGGACGCAACGCCTCGATAATAGACGATACGCGAGAGGTGGTTCCGCGCTTCGGCGGAGTTTGGATTGAGCCCGACGGCCTGTTTCAAGAATCCCTCGGCCAACGCGTAGCTCTTCTTTCTGTAATGGGCCAATCCGAGTTGGAGCACATCGTCAAACTGGCCCCTGCGAATCGAAACGGCCCTCTCCAGATCCGAGATGGCCCGGTCATACATGGCAAGATTGAAATAGGCGCTCCCTCGCGTGTGGTGCAGTTGGTAGCGATCCGCAGGCGACTTGGCGTACGCCTCCGCTTTTTCGAGCGCCGTTACGGCGTCCTGAAACTGACCCATGTTGTAGTGGGCGATCCCCAGACCCTGATGTGAGGCATAGACGTCGTCCTTGAGTTCCAACGCCTTCTTGAAGGACTCGACGGCCTTTTCCGCCTGATCGGTCTTCAGGTAGGAGATCCCGAGAATCCGGTGGCCACTCTCATAGTCGGAGTGTTCCTCGACGATCGCCTCGAACTCTGCGATGGCCTTGTCGTACTGCCCCTGCTTGTAGAAGGAGACCCCCTTCCCGAAGTCTCCCTGCCCCCAGAGCAGATGGGCGCCGAGCAACAGTGCCAGCACTCCGAATCGGCTATGGAGACGTCCGGGCGGCATGGTCAACCGTTCATCGGCCTCACTCGAATACACCGAACGCCTTCCAGCGCTCGACTTCCGACTCCGTAGGAACCGAGATGTTCTTGACCTCCATCTGCCTCAAGAGGTCGAAAACTTCGATCATGACCCGATAAGGGACATTTCCCTGCGTCTGAATGATCACGGGTTTGCTGGGATTCTGGCCCATCTTCACTTCCACATAGCTGGCCAACGCACCCAGTGACATGGGCGTCTTGTCCACCAGGTATTGCTGCTCACCCGTGATCTTGATGTGGACGGCTTCCTCCGGCTGGACATCCAACCTGGTCGGATCCTCTTTGGGAAATGCGAACTGAAGTCCCCGGTTGGAAGTAAAGACCGCCGTCAGCATGAAGAAGATGATCAACAGAAAGGCGATGTCGGCCATGGAGGAGGTGGGGACCTCGGGGCTCCGCCGGAGGCGGCTTCGCAACTTCATTCAACCCGATTCCTTTGGCTTTCGATCCGTGAGAAGGCCGATCCGGCGCGCGCCATTGGACCGCAATTGCTCCAGGACGCCGTCCACCAATTGATATTGGACATCCCGGTCCGCCTTGATCAGAAACTCCTTCCCCGGAATAGCGGTGACCAGCGTCTTCACGTATTGACCCAACTCGGCCATACTCGCCAGCGTGAACGCCGGTGCCTCGCCATCGGTGAAGCTGACCTCGCCCTGAGATGAGATCGCAACGATGGCTGCATCCTTGGACACTTCCGTCCGAATCTCCGACTTCGGCAAGGTCACCGAGGTCCGTTCCGGAGAAAAGGAAGTCGTCAACATGAAGAAAATAATGAGCAGAAAGGCGATATCCGCCATGGATGCCGTCGGAATCCGGGGAACTACGGATATGGATGCTGCCCGCCTCACTTTCATCAGGAATCACTCGGGGCCGCTTCCGTCAGCTGGTCTCCGCCGGCATGCCTCTCCCCCAGTTCGTTGAACGTCTCCAGCAGCATGGACGAACTGGTTTCCATGTCCAGACTCAGGATTGAGACCCGGTTGCTGAAGTAATTGTACGCGGCCTGGACCGGAAGGGCGACGATGAGTCCCGTCGCCGTGGTCACCAGAGCCTCGGCGATGCCTCCTGCCACCGCCTGCGGGTTTCCAAGGCCAACCTCCGCCAATGCCTCAAACGACGCGATCATACCGGTGACGGTTCCCAGGAATCCGAACAAAGGGGCAATGTTGGCCACCGTTCCCAGGATCCAGAGCCCCTTTTCCAGGTTCGAAACTTCATGAAGAGCCACGCTCTCCATTGCCTTCTCGATCTCGTAGTGCGGTTTCCCGTACCGGAGCAGACCCGACTTCAGAGTGCTGGCGACGGGGTGGGTATAGGACTCGCAAACCTCCAGGGAGTGGCGAAGATCCCCGTCGAGCAATGCCTGGCGAACTGAGGAGAAGATGTCCGCCGTGGTTCCTTGTACCCGGTAGTACGTGATCATCCGTTCGATGATGAAAATCAACGCGACTATGGAACAGAGAAGGAGGGCGTACATCATGGGACCGCCCTGCTGGAAATAACTCAACAGGGTCCCCCCGATTGCTACTACCACTGTCCTGTCCTCCTATTTTTCGACCAACAAACCAATGTGCTGAGTAATTTAGACTGCAAAAGTCGGTGGAAGTATCAATCCCGTCCAAAGAGTCCGGTGTACGACCCCGTGGCACTCGTAAGGAAGAGTCATGATAGTCCCGCTTCGCCGCGCAAGTCAAACCAGCGAAGTGCCTTCAATCACTTGGGATGCGGTGCGGACCCGAAGAGTTCAGGAAGGGATTCTGACCTGCAGGCGTTTCAATTTGGCATTGAGCGTGGTCGGCTTGACCTTGAGAAGACTGGCGGCCTTCCTCTGGTTCCAATTGGCCCGCTCCAGCGCCAGCAGAATCAGATTTCGCTCAAATTCGAGCACCAGTTCCCGGAGGGAACCGTTCTGGGATTGCGCCGAGACCCCATCCAGCCGGCCGGAGGTAGAATCCAGGATTTCCGGGGGAAGCAAATCTGGTCGGACGCTTCCGCTGGTCCCGGAAAGCACCACCGCACGTTCGATGGCGTTCTCCAGTTCCCTGACGTTTCCGGGCCAGTCGTAGTTCATCAAGACCCTGAGCGCCTCCTGGTCGATGGAATTCAACGTCTTTCCGTTCTCACGGCTGAAGCGGGTCAGAAAATGGTGGGCCAACAGAGGAATGTCATCCTTCCGGTCGCGCAACGGCGCCACGTCCAGGGTGATGACCTTGAGACGGTAGTAGAGGTCCTCTCGGAATCGGCCATCCGTGACCGCCTGCTTCAGGTCCGCGTTGGTGGCGGCGACGATTCTCACGTCGACCTTGATGCTCCGTATGCCACCCACGGGACGGAATTCCCTCTCCTGTAGAACCCGCAACAGCTTGGCCTGGGTCTGCATCGGGACGGTACCGATCTCATCCAGGAAAAGAGTGCCCCCGTGAGCGATTTCGAACAGTCCCTTCTTGGTGGCCGTGGCCCCGGTAAATGCTCCCCTCACGTGCCCGAAGAGTTCACTTTCCAAGAGCTCGGAAGGAATCGAGCCGCTGTTGACCGGGACGAAAGACCGGTCGCGCCGGGGACTCAGGTTGTGAATGGCCTTGGCGACCAATTCCTTTCCGGTACCACTCTCTCCCGCGATCAAGACCGTACTGCGGCCCGGTCCCACCTGGGTAATGAGATCCGTGACCCGACGGATGGGCTCGCTCTTCCCGACGATGTTCTGGAAATGACCCTGGCGGTGGCGAAGACTGGATTTGAGTTGGCGATTCTCCAACTCGAGGCGGCGCTGGCGGATGCCGTTCTTGATGACCAGCAGCAACTCTTCGTTGCGAAACGGTTTGGTCACGAAGTCGAACGCTCCCAGCCGGGTCGCCTGGACTGCGTTTTCGATGGACGCATATGCCGTAACCATGATGACGGCCAGGTCAGGATCCAGGTCGAGGATCTTCTCCAACGTCTCGAGACCGCCGATGCCAGGCAGCATCAGATCCAGGAGCACCAGGTCCACCGGCTCCCGTTGAATCAACTCGAGCCCTTCCTCTCCCGAGGAAGCGAGAAGAACCCGGTGGCCGCCGCCGGCGACGACTCGCGAGAAGACCTCTCGCATAATCTCTTCGTCGTCGATGATCAGAACCGAAGCCCGGGATGTCATTGAACCCTTTTCACGGGCAGACGGACTGTGAAAATGCTCCCCTCCCCCACTTGGCTTCGCGCCTGGATTCGGCCCTCGTGCTCCTGAACGATTCCGTAACAGACCGAGAGCCCCAGGCCAGTCCCCTTCCCGACATCCTTGGTGGTGAAGAAGGGATCGTAGATCCGGTGGAGAACGTCGCCGGGAATGCCTTTTCCACGGTCTTCCACCTCCACCATCAAGCCTGAATTCCTATGGGAGGTACGGACAGTGACGCTCCCTCCGTCCGGCATGGCGTCCTTGGCATTCATCAGCAAGTTGACGAAAACCTGCTGCAGCTTGCCCTCATGGCCCCGGGTGCGGGGCAGAGCGGGATCGAGATGGAGACTGACCTCCACTCCTTGGGTCCGGAGTTGATGCTCCAAGAGTGACACCGTCTCCAACATCAGGGAATTGACGTTGACTTCACGGAATTCGCCGTCCCGGACACGGGCAAAGTTGACCAGGTTGTTGACGATCCGCGAGGCCCGAAAACTCTGCCTTTCGATCTTCTCCAACAGGTCGCGCCGAGAATCGGATGCAGGAGTCGAATCCAGCAACAACTGCGCGTAGCTTGAGATCCCCGCCAGAGGCGTATTGACCTCATGCGCCACACCCGCCGCCAGGAGGCCGATGGACGTGAGCTTCTCCGCCTGCACCAGTTGGTCCTCCAACTGCGCCTTCTCCGTCACGTCGTCGAAGAGCAGAAGAGTTCCGGTCAGTACGTCATTCTGGGCCACGAAGGGGGAGAGGTGGATATTCACGAGGCGATCCTCACCCGACGCGGACCTGAGACGCGTCTTGTCCAGGCGTGTCACCCCTGGAATCCGCCAGCGAGAGCCGCCCAGAGCTTCCTTCACGGATTGGAGCAGGTCCGGGGGAAAGACGTCGTCGATACTACGACCGACCGCACGGCTCACCTCCATGCCATAGAAAGACTCCATGAACGAGTTCCAGACCCGGACGGCGCCTTCCGAATCGACCACCACGACTCCCGCCGTAATGCTTTGGATCACGCTTTCGTTGTAGCTCTTGAGCCTCTGCAGCTCGCCCGCCTTGGTCTCCAACGAACGGTAGAGCACCGCGTTGTCCATGGCAGTTGCCACATAGCCGGCAAGCGCGGCAAGCAACTTCATATCCTCGCTGTTCAAGACGTCGCCGTTGACCCGATCCCCCAGACCCAGCAGGCCGATGACGCGGCCATGAGTCTCCAAGGGTTGAAGATTCCGAATTCCCAAGTCCGACAGTCGGGTCTGGTGACGCGTCTCCTCATCCCAGCCACCAAAGCCCGGCGCCAACCGCTCCGCTCGACGGCCACCGCGGTCCCATGGTGGAGCCGGCACCAGAATCGGATTTTCCTTATCAAGCCAGCCGTCCACACCGAGAGCGTGGTAAAGAAAGAATTGACCAAGCCGCTCCGGAGAGCGGAGAAAGACGGCCACGGGACGGACAGTGAAGGTCTGCTCGACCCGGGCGCAAACTCGTTCCGCCAAACGCGGCAAACTGATTTCCGAGTTCAGGCTCCTTCCGAAATCCGCAAAAGACTGACGGTAGTCGTAGGTCTCCGGATAGTAGTATCGATCCAGTCGCTGCTGAATCTTGTTCTTCACCGGTGCGAACAGGAAGGCCGCCACCAAGGCCGCAACGGCGAACACTGAGAAGTCGGAATGGGGAGAGAGACCGAATAGCGTTCCGCCGACCAGTAGCACCACCCCCACGTAAAAAACCAGCAGAACCCAACTGGCCAGGACGTAGGCTGCGCTTTCGCGGAAGATCAACTCCACGTCCATCAATCGATACCGGATGATCGCGTATCCGATACACAAGGGAAGGAGCGCCAGACTCAAGATCGACATCTCCATGACGGGATGGATGGGAATTCCCAGGAAGTAGGGTCCGGCATACAGAATCAGGAACGGAGCCAGGGCGATGAGGGTCCCATGGGACACCCACTTCATCTGCCGGCGGTGCAGGGGTGTCCGGGCCTGCCGGCCGGATTGGATGAGCAGACCGGCTCCCAGACAGAAGAAGATCCCCAAATGGGACAGGTGGATCTTGTCAAAGAAGTGGGCGATCCCCGGACTACGCGCCAACCCCAGCGGCTGCAGAGACCCCAGGAACCAAGCCACGTGGATCGCCAGTAGCGTGACCGCCGGCAGATAGAAGGCAGTTCCCAGTTTTCCCCGCGGATCCAGCCATCGTTGGGCCTCGGGAAAAGTCGCGCAGAAATGGAGAAACAAGGGAGGAAGAACCAGCAGGGACACCGCTCCGATCCAATAGATCAGGAGATCGAAGGGATCGCCGCGACCGGAGTACCGGTACAGATACAGGCAGAACGAAACCAGGCACAGCAGGAAAAAGTGGAGTGCACCCCGTGACTGGTGCTTTCGCAGGAAGACGAACAATCCGATGGAGAGATGGAGCAGGGCTACAAGCACTAGAAGGACATCGGTCCGGTCGAGCCCCGACTCGATCTCCAGCCGAACTTCGTGTTGGCTCCGATCGCCTCCCGGTGTCTTCTGGATCAGATACGTCGCCGGCATGCCATGGGGAACGGCCCCGGCCAAGACTTCCATCACCTCGACGTAGTCGTCGAGAGTCCGGATCTCGACACCCGCCAGTTCCACCAGCCGGTCTCCCGTCTCGATTCCGGCACGCGGGCCACCGCCCGCCGGATCCCGGATCCCATGGGCAACCACGTTCCCGATGTCGCCTTCGGTCCAGACGATCCCGTCTGAGACCTCGCCCCAAGCCGACCGATCCAGAAGATTCAGGACGCCGAGATAGACGACGGCGGCGGAGGCCAGGACGACCAGGATAGCCTTCAGTTGGAAGCCACGAAGCATGAACGGCTCCCCTCAATAAGGCCCGGCAACGGAAATGGCGCGCACGTCAGCCACACTTTTCATGACCCTTCCAATAACCCACCATTGACTCGCAAGATCGGTGCCATCTACCGGTCGACCCACGAAATCTCCCTAGAATGAAGAGGGATTCTCGTCGATGCGAGGAAGCCGGTGCATCCCCGATGTAGGATTCGATCCAATCTCTCGTACGAGATCCAATAATTTGAATTGCTGACATGCGTCCCCCGGACCGGAGCGTTACCGGGAGTCCTGCTTCCGGAACAGCAGGAACAGCGGTGGGAAATCAGAACCGGACCGTGACTCCTCCCCGAACAGACATTGGGTTCTGGGCCAGAACGACGCTTCCACCCGGACCGTTCGAGACCATGCCAAGGTCCTCATTGGTGAGATTGCGGATATCCAGAAGCGCTTCGATCCGGCGCCCGTTGAGGAAGTCCAGACCGAGGAAACTCAAGACACTGTCGGGAATGGGGATGATTTGACGAATAAAAAGATTCAGGCCCTTGTTGCCGGTCTCGTAGGCATCCGAGAGCGCGTCCAAGGGGGTCACGGGGTCGCCGTCAGTCACGAACTTGACCACGGCCGTCAACTCGGTCCGAGTCGTCGGAATGATCACACCCAACTCGGTGTCGACGGCGCCGTAGCCCGTTCTCTTCAACAGGCTGCCGATATCCGCCGTTTCCACCACCAGGGTATACCCGGTGGGAACCACACTGACGGCCGAGCCGCGGATGTAGGAAACGCCGGCACGAACATTCCGGGTGATCCCCTGCCGCAACGTCAACCGATTGCCCCAGGTCCGGGCCTGATCGTCCGTGAGCCGGACCAGATCCGGGTCCGGGGAACTCGTGAAGAAAGCCATGAAGGGTACGGTTCCGCCGAAGAACTGGTCCTGAAAGCGGGCCAACTCCAACTCGGTGTTTTCCCAGAGCTGGTAAGCCAGACTTCCCCGATAGTGGCGCGTGGTGCCGAACTCCAATCGATTGTCGACCCACGAGATCTTGACGGCATCCGAGAGACCCACGGTACGGCCGTCCTCCAAGGTCACGGAATTCTGGTAGAGGGTTGGCCGCTTCGACGCCATGGTCACCCGCAAACGAGCACGGGGAACAGGCCGCAGGGTCATTTCGGCGCTCGGACTCAGGGTCGAATAGTTGTAGGTCGATCGAACCCTGTTCAACTCGAGGCCCCAAGTCAGGGCCAGAGTGTCTCCCCACGAGAATCTGTCTTCGAAACCCACGCTGAGGATGTTGGTGGTGCCGGCGGCATTGGTGAAATCAACGTCACGGCCGAGGGCCCCGGGATTCCCCAACAGGGCCATTCTGGGCTGATGGACACCAATCCGGCCATGACCCAGAAACACCCTCACCGAATGGCGATCACTCAGCGACTGGTCCATGAACGCCTTGATTCGCCAGAGCGAATCTTCGCCCGAATTCAACTGGCCTGCGAAGATGTAGTCGCGGCCGCCGGGAAGCCTTTGCACCATCCCGAAATTCGCTGTGGTCGCTCCGGCTGAGTCGTCGGGAAGGCGGAGATAGTCTCCACCATGGCCGGCGCTGGAATAGACCTGGAAAACCGCGCTCTCAAACCAAGGGTTGGTTCGTCCCTCCCGCAACTCGGGAATATGGCGGAAAATGAGCCTCGGGTCGGCATTGCGAAGCAGCGCCTTGAAGCTGACGTTGCGCCCTCCCAACCCTTCGACGTCCAGCAACTCCTGTAACACCAGGGTCATCACGGCCGTCTGTCCGGGAAGAATCTCCACCGGACCGGCCTTTCGCACCGCGTACTGACTGCTCTTGACCAGGACCCTGTAGGAACCCGCCCTCATATTCTTGAAGAACAGCCGGCCCGAATCGTCGCTACGGGTCAGAACCGGCAAGCCCTCGTCGGAGGAGCTTTCCGTCAGCGTCACCAGAATATCGGAGACCGGGAGCCCGGATTCGTCCTGCACCAGACCGAGGAGTTGTCCCCGGGCGGACGCATGAGCCGGCACTCCGGACAGAGCCAGGAGAACACCGAGAACAAACAGGCGTACTGGCAGGCGACCTATTGAAGGACAGGTCATAAGTTTTCTTTCAATTCCACATTCTAGGCATCATCACGAATTTAGTCAATTCGCCGTCCCATTTTGAATCCAAGGGTCTTCCCCCATTCGCCTCAGTCACTCTTCGCGCCATCCCGTTTCGCTATTGATTGCGAGTGTATACTCCGGTCATGATTCCCGTCCTCATTCCAACTCTGGTTCCATGATCGTCCATGGGATCCATGCCGTCCGGGAGGCATTGGCTGCGGAGAATCCCAAGGTCGAGAAGATTCTGATCCGGAGACGGAGACTGAATCCAAGACTGCAGGAAATCGTCGAGGCAGCTCGCCACCGCGGAATTCCGATCCAATTCGAGGCCGCGCCCCGGGCTTCGGCCGCCAAAGGGCGACAGCGTCACTCAGAGGTCTCTGCCCGGGTTTCCGGCGCCTCTCCGGTCCCTCTCGATCGGATCCTGAGTCAGCAGCCAGGACTGTTGCTCGCCGTTGACGGCGTCCAGGACCCAAACAATCTCGGCGCCCTCCTGAGAACGGCGGAGGCGGTCGGCGTCGACGGAGTCCTGATCCCGCGGCGCCGTTCCTGTTCCATCACTTCCAGCGTGGTCACCTCCAGCGCCGGAGCCGCCCTTCATCTGAAGATCTGCCGCGTTTCCAACTTGTCTCGCACGCTGGACCAACTCAAGCAGGCGGGATTCTGGATCGTGGGTTTGGACCCGAAAGGATCGACCAGCCTGAACCAGATCGACGCCACCCTGCGCCTGATCGTGGTCGTGGGCGGTGAACACCAGGGTCTGCGCCGGCTCGTGCGCCGGAAGTGCGACTTCCTCGCAGCCCTGCCCATGCAGGGACGGGTCGCATCCCTGAACCTGTCGGTGGCGGCGGGAGTCCTGCTCTACCACCTGTCTCTTCGCCGGACTAGCCAGGCTCCAGAATCAGGTTCCTCCACCGATCCACGCGACCCCTGAATCCGGGAGGAATCAAAGTGGTGCCGCTGTATTCGCTGATCACGGCGGGCGACCTGAGCCGAGTCCCGGGCTTTAGCCGGTCGCGATCGTAGAAGCGGGTCATGCGGCGCCTCCCCCCGAAGAGGACCTTTCTTTTCTCTTCGGCGGCGGCCCGGGGCGGCTTCTTCGGGATGTTGGCAGCTTCCGGAAGCGGCAGTTCGGCGTGGTTGCCCGCGGCCCGAACCCGCAAAGTCACCACTTCCACCGTGAGATCAGGATTGGAATATCCGTAGAGCCTCTCATGCTTCTTGTGAAAAGCTCGCAGCAGGTTCCGCGAGTAGGGAACGTTGATTTCGTAACCCTGCCCCAGGTACCGGAGGTCCACGCTCCGCTGGATCTCGATCCGCTCCTCCGGGAACCCATCCTGAGCCAACTGGCGGCGCGCCTGATCCATCAGGGGCGCCATCCTCTTCTGGAGGCGACGTGACACGTTGGCATTGCGGAAAGCCAGGCGGACCGTACGCGAGAGATCCCGGACGACCTGCGAGTCCATCATTCCCCAGGCGGAGACCAGACCCGGGCTGGGAGGGATCATGATCCGCGGAATCATCAGAGATCGAGCCAGCTCGCAGGCATGGAGCCCGCCCGCGCCGCCGTAGCTCACCAGGGTGAAGTCCCGGGTGTCGTGGCCCTTTTCCAGAGAGATCATCCGCAAGGCCGTCTCCATTTGGGTGTTTGCGATCTTGATGATTCCCTCAGCAAGTTCCTCGGGTGACCAGGCATGCTCCTGGAGCTGGCTTGCAAGCTGTTTCATGTACCTGGGCAGCCGTCCTGCATCGAGTTTCATCTCTCCGCCCAGAAAGCGTTCGGAGTCGATTCTGCCCAAATAGAGGTTGGCGTCGGTCACGGTGAGGTTCCGTCCCCGTCCGTAGCAGACGGGACCTGGACTGGACCCGGCGCTCCTGGGGCCCACCCGCAGCAGCCCCCCGGGATCGACCCAGGCGATGGAGCCGCCGCCCGCGCCGACGGACCGGATGGGGATCATCTGCACGGGCAGAGGAAACCGGTCCACCTCGGCCTCGCGGGTGCTGGGAACACGCTGGTCACAGAGGCAGACGTCGGTGGAAGTCCCCCCCATGTCCAGAGTGATGATCCGGTCGTAGCCCGCCTGCCGGGCCAGCTTGAAGGCTCCTGCGACTCCTCCTGCCGGCCCCGAAAAAAGAGTTCGCACCGGATCGACAGAAGTCGAGGAAAGGGGTGCGGTCCCACCATTGGATTGCATGATGGTGAGACGGCCCTGCCCCAGCACCGGACTCGAGTTCAAAGCTTCCAGGTAGCGGTTGACCACCGGAGTCAGGTAGGCGTTGATGACGGTCGCCGACGTTCGTTCGTATTCGCGGAACTCGGGCAGGACGCGGCTGGAGAGACTGACCGGTATTCCCGTGTCACGCAGCGCCTTGCCGACGAGTTCCTCGTGACGTGGATTGACATAGCTGTGCAGCAGGACGACGGCGATGGCCTGGGGCGACTGGCGCCGCACCCTTTCCAGGAGCCGGTCCAGAGCCTCCCGTTTCAGCGGTTCCAGACGAGTTCCGTCGTGAAGCGTCCGTTCCTCGAGACCGAAGCGCCGGCTGCGGGGAACCAGCGGCGTGATCCGGGGCGCGGTCAGACTGTACAGGTGGGCCCGGTTCTGGCGCCCGATCTCCAGAACGTCCTGGAAACCCTGGGTCGTCACCAGAAGAATCTTGGCCCCCTTGCGCTCCAGCAACGCATTGGTGCCGACGGTGAAGCCGTGTTGAACCAGGGCGGGCGCGTCCCCGAGAACCCGGGCCAACCCCTCCAGAACTGCTTGTTCCGGCGTCGCCGGTGTCGAGGGCAGCTTCAGGAATTCGATCCGGCCCTCACGGCAGACCACGAAATCGGTGAAGGTGCCGCCGGTGTCGATCCCGACCCGCAGCAAAGACCCAGGATCGCCCAGACTCTCCATCACGTGCTGTCCCGAGTTTGCCCTTTCTATCGAATTCCGGCGCCGCGGCAGGATACCCGTCCTTTCCCTGTCATCCGGTTCAGGCCGGAGAAGGTGCTACAATACCGAAGATTCGGGAAACCTGACAAGCGTGCCCCGGGGCGCTATCCGACCCTCAGCCGGCATCATGAAGCGGCTCGAACGACTCCGGAGAATCTACTGGACGGGAGCGCTTCTCGCCGTCTCCGCGCTCTTGGTCATCGTCGCCATTCTCTTTCTGAACCCGACCTCCGTCGGCAACCCCCGGTTCGTCTCGAATCTGACTCTCTGGTCCGCGGTCTGGGCCATCTACTTCATTGTCGCTCTGACCCTTCTGTTCATCTTCGCCCGGAACCTCATCAAGCTGCTCTTCGAGCATCGATCCAGCCGGGGGCGCACTCGTCTGAAGCAGAAGCTGGTGCTGACCCTGACCATCATTTCCCTCTTTCCGGCGCTGATACTCTTTTTCGTGGCGTCCGGTCTCATCAACACAAATCTCGATTTTTGGTTCAGTTCCCCCACCGAAGACCTTCTGAAATCGGCTGAAACCATTGCCTCCAACTATTACGAAGAGAAGAAGACCGGGAGCCTGATTGCGGCGCGCGTTCTTGCCGCGGAGATCGATTGGAGCCGCTTCACGCCAGACTCAGCACCGCCCGGACGCTTGGCGGAACTGGGGTTCGACGGCCTGATTCTGGTGGATCGGAACCGGACGATCCGATTCCGGCAGGGTGATTGGGCGGAGGCATCGTGGGACCCTGCCCTGGATCAGATCCTGGAAGGCAGGGAGTACTTCGCGGTCTCCAAACGGGCCGACCGGAACCGGGGCCGATTCGTCGACCGAGGATTGGTAGCGGCTCCGGCCCGAGGTTCCGATGGCGCGGTACTGGGGGGCTTGGTGGCCGGTTTCGTCCTGCCCGACAGCGTCACATTCCACACTACGGAAGTGCAGACTGCGGTGGAGAGGCACCGCCAGTTGATGAGCAGCCGGCAAGAGTTCGAAAACAACTATTTCTTGATCATGGCGGTCACCACCCTCGTCGTGGTGGTCGTTTTCGTCTGGCTGGGCACCTATATGGCCCGGAGAATCACGGTGCCGCTGGAGGCCCTGGCCAAGGGCGCGCGGGAGCTTGCCGAAGGGAACCTGGACCACCGGGTGGAGCAGAAGGCGGTGGACGAGTTGGGGATCCTGGTGGACTCCTTCAACCGGATGGCCGACGAGATCCATCATAGCCGCCACCGTTTGGAGCAGGCCAACGCCGAGCTGCAGGAAACCAACGAGCGTCTTGATGAACGCCGCAGCTATATCGAGACGATTCTCGAAAACATCGCCGCCGGGGTGGTGAGCGTGGACCGAAACGACGTGATTCGCACCGCCAACAAGGCCGCCATGGAAATGTTCGGAGCGGGACCGGAGCAGATCCTGAACCGGCCCTTGACCCGCGTTCTGGAGCCGGACGTCCATGCCGATTTTCAGGACATGAAGAACCGCGTGAGCCTGTTCAGCAAGGACCGGCGGCGGGTCAACTTCAAGCGGGGTCCGGGGCAACTGCCGCTCACCGTCACCGCGACCACCACGAACCTGCCGTTCAAGAATGGCGTCGAGCACGTGGTCGTCCTGGACGACCTCACGGAACTGATCCGGGCTGAGAAATTCGCCGCCTGGCAGGAGGTCGCAAGACGGCTGGCTCACGAGATCAAGAACCCGCTGACCCCGATTCAGCTCTCGGCCGACCGCATCCGGAACCGCTTCCACAGGATCGAGAAAACCCTCCCCAAGACTCGAGAAACCCGCGCCTTTGGAGAGGCGTTGACAGAAGCGACCACACTGATCGCCGCAGAGGCGGCTACACTCAAGACCCTGGTCGAGGAATTCTCCCGTTTCGCACGGCTTCCCAGCTGCCATCCCGTGGAGGTCGATCCGGCCAAACTCGTGGAACAGATCCTCGCCCGCTACGACGGGGCCTTGAAGAGCGTCGGGGTGAGCACCCGTTTCGACCCCAGAATCAAGACCGTGCGCTGGGACCCGGTCCAGATCCAGCGGGTCTTCGTCAACCTGATCGACAACTCCCTTGACGCCCTGGTCGAGGTCAAGGGGCGCCGCCAAATCGGAATTTGCAGCCGCTACAATCACGCTCGAGGTTCGGTGATGGTGGAATTCGAAGACAACGGAACCGGGATCGCCGCGGAAGACTATGAGAATCTCTTCCTCCCCTACTTCTCCACCAAGAAGAGGGGCACAGGCCTGGGGTTGGCCATCGTGAGACAGATCGTCTCCGAACACAACGGTTTCATCCGGGCGGAACGGAACGAGCCCCGCGGCACCCGCTTCATCATGGAGTTTCCGTACGTATGATCGACACTGTCGGCAAGACGCTGGGGCTCGATCCGATCAGGACCGGACGCCACCCCGGAATCCGACTGTTGATCGTAGACGACAACCGGAGCGTGCTCCGTTCGCTGGACGGCGTCCTGAGAGACGAGGGCTACCTGGTGGACACGGCGGCCAGCGCCGAGGAAGGGCTGCGGCTCGTGGACAGGACCACTTACGACGCCATCTTCCTGGACGTCTGGTTGCCCGGCATGGACGGGATCGATGCGCTCAAGCGGATTCGATCCCGGCGCCCGCGGCAGTACGTCATCATGATCTCCGGCCACGGCACCATCGAGACTGCGGTCCGGGCCACCAAGCTGGGGGCGTACGACTTCATCGAGAAACCGCTGGCCCGCGACAAGGTCCTGCTGGTGCTGGGCCATGCCCTGAAGCAGAAACGCCTGGAGACGGAAAACCGGAGTCTGAAGGACCTGATCCGGCAGGATACGGTGATGATCGGCACTTCGGTGCCGATGCAGGCGCTGCGGCAACAGATCGATTTCGCCGCCCCCACGGAGGGACGGGTGGTCATTTACGGCGAGAACGGCACCGGCAAAGAACTGGTGGCGCGGCTGCTCCACCTCAACAGCGCGCGGCGGGAGGGCCCGTTCGTCGAAGTCAACTGTGCGGCCATACCGGACGACCTGATCGAGAGCGAGCTGTTCGGCAGCGTCAAGGGCGGGTTCACCGGATCAACTGAGAACCGGAAGGGGCGTTTCGAGCTGGCCGACGGCGGAACGCTCTTTCTGGACGAAGTGGCGGACATGAGTCTCAAGACCCAGGCCCGGGTTCTGAGGGTACTGGAGGATCAACGGTTTTATGCGGTGGGCAGCCAGCGGCCCACCGAGGTGAATACGCGCGTCCTGGCGGCAACCAACAAGGACCTGGAGAAGGAGATCGATACCGGCCTGTTCCGGGAGGATCTCTATTTCCGGCTCAACGTCATCCCCTTCGAAGTCCCGCCGCTACGAGAGCGCAGGGAGGACATCCCTCAGCTTCTGGACTATTTCATGGAGGTGCTCAGCCCCCATCACGGGAAACCGGGAAAGGTCATTCCGCCAGAAGTCCGGGAACGGCTTCTCCATTACCATTGGCCGGGCAACGTCCGAGAGCTGCGCAACATGGTCGAGCGTTGGATTATCATGGTTCCAGGTGGCCGGGTGGAGCTTTCGGACCTACCCCGGTCGATCCTGGACGGATCCGGCGCCTCCCGGCTGGAGTCCCGGAGCTGGCAGGAGGCCCGCGCGGCGTTCGAGTCCGATTTCCTGACCCGAAGGCTGCGGGAAAATGGCGGCAACATTTCCCGGACCGCTGCCGAGATCGGGATGGAACGCAGTCATCTGCACCGGAAACTCAAGACCTACGGGATCAGCGTCGGCGCCTCCCGCGGAAAGCGCGGGGGCCGCCAGGCTGCCAGGAGGCTCCGGATGCCGCCCGGGGACGGAGTGTGAGCCGCTGACCGATTCGAGCTCGAGAAACATGCACGCATTGATGGAATCCTTCATCGCCCATTTGAGATTCGAGAAGAACTACTCTCCCCACACCGTGGAGAGCTACTCCCGCGACCTCAAACAATTCCTCAGCCACCTGACTGCCGGCCGAACCGACAGAAAGATCAAGCCCTCCGATCTGGATCACATCACCATCCGGGAGTTTCTGAGCCGGTTGAGCCAGGCGGGGAACCAGAAAGTGACCATCGCTCGAAAACTGTCGGTATTGCGGTCCTTCTTCCGCTACCTCTACCGGGAGGGGCATCTGGATCAGAACCCGGCCAAGTTGGTTCGGACTCCCCGCCAGCCACTCAAAACGCCCCGTTTTCTCTCTATTGCGGAGATCGAATCCATTCTGGCTCTGCCCCCGGCAGCGACTTCGAAGGGACTTCGGGACCGCGCCATCCTCGAACTCCTCTATGCCAGCGGCCTGCGCGTGGGAGAGCTGGTGGGCCTGAACCTGATCGATCTCTCCATGACCCGCCAACTGGTACGCGTCCGGGGAAAGGGCAACAAGGAGCGCGTCGTCCCCTTTGGAGAGCCTTCCCGGGCGAGTCTGGCCGCCTACCTGGAGGCCCGGCGGCGCATCCTGGCCAGTCGCAAGGACAGTCCCGAAACCCCGGCCCTGTTCCTGAACCTTCGCGGCGGCCGTCTCAGCGCTCGCTCGGTCCAGAGGAACCTGGGAACGTACATTGGGCAAGCTGCCTTGCTACTGGACGTCCATCCTCACCTGCTGCGCCATTCTTTCGCCACGCATCTGCTCAACAACGGCGCCGACCTTCGCTCGATTCAGGAACTCCTGGGACACGAGAGCCTCTCCACCACTCAGCGCTACACCCATGTCTCCATCGAGCATCTGCAGAAGGTCTACCGAGCCGCCCACCCCAAGGCCTGACCTGCGGCGGCGTAGCCCGCTTCGTTCCATACCGGAGCAAGACCCGGACAACAAAAGATTCGGCGGCCGGCAAACTACCGTTGAGGCGAAGAATTTTTAGTTCCGGCCAAGGCGGGTTTACGAATGAGAAGTGAGAGTAGAGGATCTCGCCAACCGGTCCCTTCCCCCGCGTCAGGTTGCCAGACGGCACTCTTCTCTGCTAGATTGGCGCGCGAACGAAGAAGAAAGATGTTGACGAAGGAACAGAAAGAAGAGCTCATCAGAGGCTACCAGCTGCACGGCACCGATACCGGCTCGCCCGAAGTCCAGGTCGCCATTCTGAGCCACCGAATCGGCTACCTCACTGAACACTTCAAGTCCCACAAAAAAGACCATCATTCCCGGCGGGGACTCCTGAAACTCGTCGGCCAGAGGCGGCGGCTTCTGGACTATCTGAAACGGATGGACTTCGTCCGCTACAAGGAGTTGATCGGTCGTCTGGGAATTCGTAAGTGAACAGGGGTACACCCGACCACAGAGGTTCGAATTCTTGACCGCGGCGACCCTCCGGCAACCGGCTTCCGAGCCGGACGGGAATCGGCTCCCTCACTCCCGGTGAGAATCTGCTCTCCCGATAGCCGCAGTGGTTTCGATCGCTTTCACACACCCTAATAGTTCTAAGGAGAAATAATGGCGGAGAAAATAGAAGTACACCTGGACGGCAAAGTCCTTTCCATAGAAACCGGCAGAATGGCCAAGCAAGCCGACGGCGCCGTCGTGGTTCGCCTCGAAGAGACGATGGTCCTGGTTTCGGCCTGCTCCCAACGTGAGCCTCGGGAGAATTTGAGTTTCTTCCCGCTCACCTGCGACTACCGGGAATACACCTATGCCGCGGGCAAGATTCCCGGAGGCTTTTTCAAACGGGAGGGCAGGCCCACCGAAAAAGAGGTCCTGACGAGTCGCCTCATCGACCGTCCCATCCGCCCGCTCTTCCCGGACGGCTATGCTTGCGAGACTCAGATCGTCGCCATGGTGATGTCGGCCGACCCGGAGACGAACCCCGATATTCTGGCTCTGAATGGTGCGTCGGCGGCACTGGCCCTGTCCGACATCCCCTTTCCGTTTCCCCTGGGGACGGTGCGGGTGGGCCGCGTCGACGGCCGGTTCATCCTCAACCCCAGTTATTCCCAGTTGGAAGAGAGCGATCTGAACCTGATCCTTTCCGGCTCCTGGGATGGCATCACCATGGTGGAAGCCACCATGCGGGAGGTTTCCGAACAGGTCGTGGTCGAGGCCATCGAATATGGGCACGAGCAGGGAATCCGGCCGGTCATCGAGGGCATTCGAGAGCTGGCGGGGCGCCGGCCCGTCACCAAACGGACCGTGGAGCCCAAATCTCTCGACCCGGAACTCGTGGAACAGGTCGAGTCCCTGGCCCAGGAGAGGATTCTGGAAGCTCTCCATACCTCCGGGAAGTTGGCCAGCGAACGAAAAATGAGTGACTCCAAGAGTGAAGTCCTCGATTCCATCTCCGACGAGACCGGCGAGAAGAGGGCTCAGGCGGCCGACTGTTTCAACCGGCTCAAGGAAAGGCTGTTTCGGGAGCGCCTGCTGCGCGATGGACGCCGCCCCGACGGCCGGAGCTTCGATCAGGTCAGGGACATCTCCAGCGAAGTCGGGTTGCTGCCGCGGGCGCACGGATCGGCACTCTTCACGCGAGGAGAGACGCAGGCCCTGGTGACGGCCACGCTGGGCACCGGAGATGACGCCCAACGCCTGGACCTGCTCACTGGGGAAAGCTCGAAACGCTTCATGCTCCACTACAACTTCCCTCCCTTCAGCGTGGGCGAGGTGAGATTCCTGAGAGGTCCGGGACGACGGGAAATCGGGCACGGCGTTCTGGCGGAGAGAGCCGTCACGCCGATGCTTCCATCCGAGGAGCAGTTCCCTTACACGGTCCGCGTGGTGTCGGACATCCTGGAATCCAACGGTTCGTCGTCCATGGCGACCGTCTGCGGCGCCATCATGGCGCTGCAGGATGCCGGCGTGCCCCTCAAGAGCTCCATTGCCGGCATCGCCATGGGACTGGTCAAGGAGGGTGACGACTACGCCGTCCTCTCGGATATCGCCGGATTCGAGGACCACTACGGCGACATGGACTTCAAGGTCGCCGGCAGCCGGAAGGGCATCACCGCCCTGCAGATGGACATCAAGATTGCGGGGGTCACGCGGGAGCTCATGGAGGAAGCGCTGCTCCAGGCCCGGGAGGGCCGGCTGCATATCCTGGATCGGATGGCGGAAACCATTGCCGAGCCGCGCTCCGACATTTCCAAGTTGGCGCCCCGGATCGTCACCATCAAGATCCCGGTCAAGAAGATCGGCGGCGTCATCGGTCCCGGTGGGAAGATGATCCGCAGCATCATCGATCAGACGGGGGTCAAGATCGACATCGAAGACGACGGCACGGTCAATATCGCTTCCACCAGCAGCGAGGCCACCGAAAAGGCGATCCGGATCATCGAGGATCTGACGGCCACCGCCGAGGTCGGCAAGACCTATCTGGGGACGGTGGTGAAAGTGGTGGACTTCGGAGCCTTCGTGGAGATTTTTCCGGGAACGGAAGGCCTCCTCCACATCTCCGAGGTCGCGGAACATCGGATCCGGGACATCTACCAGGAGATCAACAATGGGGACAAGATGATGGTGAAGGTCCTCAATGTCGACGACAACAACAAGATCCGGCTCAGCCGCCGCGCCGTGCTCAGAGACCAGCAAGGAGAGGGAGAACAGCCCCGGAATCGAGAGCGCCCGCGGCAACGAGAGCATCCGCGGCATCGAGAGCAACAGGGGAATCGCCGGCGCCGGCAGCGCCGATGATCCCGGAATCGCTGAAGCAGGCTCTTCGCGATTTCAGGGAGGGCCGTCTGCCCGAGAAGGAGTTGCTTCGGCGACTCCATGATCTGCCGTACGAAGATCTGGATTTTGCCAAGGTCGACCACCACCGGAGTCTCCGGCACGGCTTCCCCGAGGTCATTTTCGGGAGGGGCAAGAGTCCGGACCAGATCCTCGGGATTGCCGAGTCGCTGTTGGAGAACCACTCCAACCTGCTCATCACTTCCGCGAGCGAAGATGTCTACGCCCGATTGAAGGCCACCTGCCCGGAAGCCGTGTTCCACCAACGGAGCCGGATTCTGGAGGTGGTCCGGGCCCCGGCCGACCGGGGCCGGGGCACCATCGGGGTCTTCGCCGCCGGCACCGCGGATATCCCGGTCGCAGAAGAAGCCCTGGTCACGGCGACGGTCATGGGCAACAAGGCCGTCCCTTGCTACGACGTGGGCGTGGCGGGGCTGCATCGTATCCTGGGACAGCGGGAGCTGCTGGAGGCATGCACGGTGGTGATCGCAGTTGCAGGCATGGAAGGTGCCCTTCCCAGCGTGGTCGGCGGCCTGGTCGATCTGCCTGTGATCGCGGTTCCCACCAGCGTGGGGTACGGAGCTTCCTTCGGTGGTCTGGCCGCGCTCCTGGGCATGCTCAACAGCTGTGCCGCAAACGTGACCGTGGTCAACATCGACAACGGGTTCGGAGCCGGCTACGTGGCCAGCATGATCAACCGCCGGCGAGACTGCGACTGACCCAGCCTGATTCTGGTAATTTCTAACCGGAATTCCTCGCCGGGTCGCTGGGGGCAGGACAAAGAAAGGACCCTTCATCGGGCACGCACCCGTGCGGTATGACAGTCATCCGGACCCAGACTGGGCCGGGTGTGTTTCCGAACACGAATAAGGAATGAAGTTCGACGAACGGATCGTGGAACAGATCCGCAACAGCATCAATATCGTGGATCTGATCGCAGGCTACCTTCCCCTGAAAAAACAGGGGCAGAACCACTCCGCCCTCTGTCCCTTCCATGCTGAGAAGACCCCCTCTTTTCTGGTCAGTGACAGCAAGCAGATCTTCAAGTGTTTCGGGTGCGGCGCCGGAGGGGACATCTTCCAGTTCATCATGCTGATGGAAAACCGGTCCTTTCCCGAAGCGGTGAAGTTCCTGGCGGAGCGCTCGGGCATCATGGTGCGTCAGACAGGGGAGAGTCAGAGCCCGCGGACCCAGCGGACGCAGCGCCTCCGTCAAGCCATGGAGCTGGCCGGGCGACTGTACCTTGAGTTCCTGGAGCGGTCGGCAGCGGCCAGGAACTATCTGCAGAACCGGCAAATCAGCCGTGAGACCACCGATCGGTTCCAGATCGGGTACGCCCCGGGCGGAGGACAACTGGTTGCCGCCCTTCACCGTGAAGGATTCACGGAGCAGGAACTGATGGCCTGCGGTCTGGTCAAGGAAGGACGAGGAGGCCACAGCTACGAGCAGCTGCGGCGGCGCGTGGTGTTCCCGATCCGCGATCTTCAAGGACGAATTGTGGCTTTCGGCGGACGGATCATGGGTGACGGGATGCCCAAATACCTCAACTCTCCGGACACCGATCTCTACAAGAAGCGTGCCAATCTGTACGCTCTGGACCTGAGCCGCCCGGAAATCCGAAGGCGGGGATTCGCCATTCTGGTCGAAGGCTATTTCGACTGCGTCATGCCCCACCAGTTCGGCTTCGGGAACGTGATCGCCTCCCTGGGCACCAGTTTGACCACAGATCAGGCCAAGCTGCTGCGGCACTACACGCGTCGCGTCGTGATCAACTACGATCCGGACCAGGCCGGAGCCAATGCGACTTTGCGCTCGGCCGACATCTTCGTGCGCGAAGGCTTCGACGTGAGCATTGCCCAGATTCCCGGAGGCCAGGATCCTGACTCCTTTTTGAGAGACCACGGCGCCGAAGCCTACGGCGAGGTGCTGCGATCTTCGGTCCCTTTCCTTTCCTTCCTGCTCTCGTGGCAGATTCAACAGCAGAGGGATCCGCACAGTCCTGGGGGCAAACGGGAAATCGTCGAACAAGTCGTGCCGCATCTCGCCGCGATCGCCAATCGAATCGAGCGCGCCGAAGCCGTGTCCCGGACGGCCGCGCGCCTGAGACTGGATGAGAATCTGATCCTGGCGGAGATTCGCTACGCCCGGAAACCCCAGTCCAGACAACTGCCCGCGACCGTGTCTGCACGGCCGGCAACGGTCACTCGGGCGGAGAAAACACTGGTGCTGGCCGCCCTGGATCCGGCTTACCAACATCGAGTCTTCAGCGAGGTGGAACCCGATTGGTTCGGGAACCTGGAATCGGGCAAGATCTTCGAGGCCTTGTTCGACTTGAACCGCCAGCAGCGGGGCCCGACGGCGGTAGCGGCCTCGGAACGGCTCGACCAGGACAACAGGGACCTCCTGGAGAATTTGGCTCTGGCCGACGAGTCGCTTTCGGAAGAGATTGTGGTCGAGTGCATTCGAGCACTGAGGCGAAAGCACTTCGAGAACCAGAGCCGGCGGGTGCAGGAACAGATTCTGGAAGAGGAAAAGAACACTGCGTCAACCGAGACCTTGCGGGAGCTTCTGGCAAGAAAGGAGCGGATCCGCAAGAAAATAGAGTTCGATCTTGTATAATGGGGGCGTCTGGCGGCATGAGGGAAAACGAAGAGAAGATTCCCATTGAGGAGAAGTACGACGGCGTCAAGGAACTGATCGCCCTAGGTAAGGAAAAGGGCTATCTCCTTTACGACGAAGTCAACGACTACCTCCCCGACGATATCCAGTCCTCGGAAGACCTGGACAGCATCTTCTACCTGTTCGGCGAAGCCGGGATCGAGGTCATCGACTCGGAGGAGGATTTCGAGTCTACCCAACGAAGGATTCGGACCAAGCCCGGGACGGAAGAGACGGAGCCCCCGGATCCCACTCTTGAGAAGACCAATGACCCGGTCCGCATGTATTTGCGGGAGATGGGCACGGTGCCCCTCCTGACCCGAGAGGGGGAGGTGGCCATCGCCAAGCGGATCGAAAAGGGTCGAAAGACGGTGCTGAAGGTGCTGTCCCGATCTCCCGTGGTCGTCCACGAGATCATGCGCTACGGGGAAGCGCTGGACGAACGCAACCTCAACATCAAGGCTCTCGTCATCTTCCGGGAAGACGAGGTCACCCTCGAGGTTTGCGAGGCCCGGCGGGAAACCACGATTCGCATGGTGCGAGAGGTGGAAGAGCTGGAAGATGGAGCCAGCAGGATCCGGCGCAAGATGCGGCGGGTCAGGAGATCCAGGGACTCGGTCGAATACAAGAGCCTCCTGTCTCAGTTGGCCCGCTATAGAATTCCCATCGCCCGCCACATCCGGGCCCTGGATCTCACTCCCCAGACTTACGAGCGGCTCGTCAACGTCATCAAGCGAGCCGTCGACCGGATCGTCGCCCTGGACCAGGAGGCCAAGAAACTCAAGAAGCTGCACGAAGCCCCGCTGAAGCTGGAGGACTCCAAGAAGATCAAGCTTCGCTTACGGGAGATCGGCAAGCAGCTGAAGGAGATCGAAGACGAGGTCCTGGCCACCCCCGCGGAACTCAAGCGCACCCTGGCCATCATAAAGCAGGGTGAGCTCGAAGCCGATATCGCCAAGAAGGAGTTGGTGGAGGCGAACCTGAGACTGGTGGTGTCCATCGCCAAGAAGTACACGAACCGGGGCCTCCAGTTCCTGGATCTGATCCAGGAAGGGAACATCGGACTCATGAAGGCGGTGGAGAAGTTCGAGTATCGAAGGGGATACAAGTTCTCGACCTACGCCACCTGGTGGATTCGGCAGGCCATCACCCGGGCCATAGCGGACCAGGCCCGGACCATCCGGATCCCGGTCCACATGATCGAAACCATCAACAAACTGATTCGAACCTCGCGGGCGCTGGTGCAGGAGTATGGCCGGGAACCGACCAACGAAGAGATCTCGTTGAAAATGGGCCTCCCGGTCAGCAAGGTTCGGAAAATCCTCAAGATTGCTCAGGAACCCATATCCCTGGAGACGCCCATCGGCGAGGAGGAGGACAGTCATCTCGGTGACTTCATCGAGGATCGAGGCGTCACCTCACCCGCCGAAGCGGTCATCAATCTCAATCTCAAGGAACAGACGGCGGCCGTGCTCAAGACTCTCACCGACCGGGAGGAACAGGTGATCCGCATGAGGTTCGGTATCGGGGACGGGAGTGAGCACACCCTGGAAGAAGTGGGTCAGCGGTTCTCTGTCACCCGGGAGCGGATCCGCCAGATCGAAGCCAAGGCCTTACGAAAGCTGAGGCACCCGTCCCGCAGCCGGAAGTTGAAAACGTTCCACGAAGAAAATGGGAATTCGGGTCGTACACTTTCATAGCCGCCCGTGGCAAAAGAGGTCGTCACGGCGTTCGATCGTCCCTGCATCCCGGCGGAATGCGGCGCCGTCCGCAGGGCGCGGCAACTGTTTCACACGGGCGCTCCGAAGCGCCCTTTTTTTTCGGTGGGCCCATAGCTCAGTCGGTTAGAGCGTCTGACTCATAATCAGGTGGTCGTAGGTTCGAGTCCTACTGGGCCCATACCCACCGAAGCCGGCTGGTGGTCCGAACCGTCCCATGGAGGTATGTGTTGAGCGAAGAGTTGCAGAGGTTGATCCAGCTTCAGCAACTCGACGCCAGAATCGTCGAGTTGCAGCAGCGGGTCTTGTCGATTCCTGACGAGATCGAGAGCCAGGCCGAATCACTCCAGGCGAGTCAAGACGCGGTAGAAGAGCTCCGGGAGCGAGCCGACCGGGAAGCCCGGACCCAACGCCAGCTGGAGGGAGAAGTCGAGTTGATGCAACAGAAGCTGTCCCGGTACCAGGAGCAGCTCATGGACGTCAAAACCAACCCGGAGTACCGGGCCATGCAGCGCACAATCGCCGGCGTCCGGGCTCAGATCTCCAGCAAGGAAGACGAGATCCTGGAAATCATGCTGGCCATGGATGAACTGGAAGACCGGACGCGGGAAGCCCGCCGTCTGGCCGAGGAACGGGCCTCGGAGGTTTCGTCCCGAAGAAAGGAATTGGAGACGTTTGCCGCTCATTCCGAGACGAACATGGCCGGTTTCGAGCAGGAGAGAAACCAGCTGGAACAGGATCTGCCGGAGTCATTGCTCGAACAGTACCGCAGGATCGCTTCGGTCAATAACGGGCAGGCCCTGGCACCGGTCAGCGACGAATCCTGCCAAGCCTGCAACGTGAAGCTTCGTCCCCAGCTCTTCACCGAAGTCAAGAGCGGTCTCAAGATCTTGACTTGCGAGACCTGTAATCGAATCCTCTACTACCAAGGCGGCTGACGATAGCGATTGAGAGACGAGCAGTGGGTGAGGTGCTCTCCCATCGGCTGGAAGCCGGCGAAGTCAGGGGAGAAACCAGGCATTCAGACATTTCAGCCCAGATCTCCTCGGCGAGATCGAACCAGGAATTCTGCCTCGCTCCGCGAACCCATCCTCGTTTCTCTTTCCTGAGCCATGCGGACCACCTTCTACCACCAGTTCTACTGGGCCATCACTGAATTCCCTTTTTACAAGACGATCCTGGCGCAGCCTCTCCGGCAGACTCTGCTCTATCTGTTGTATCTCTGCGCCCATGCTTCCCTGATCGTGACTCTGGCCAACGCGTTTCACTTCGGGCCGGAATTCCGGCAATTCGGCACTTGGCTTCAGGAAAACGTCCCGCCGATGCAGGTGAGCGAGGGCCGACTCCGAATCGAGGCCGACCAACCGTTGATCCAGACCTACCCGGGCCGCCACCCCGTCACTCTGATCTTCGACACCACAGGTGACCGGCAGGATCTGGCGCGTTTTTCGGAGCCCATTCTGGTATTCACCCAGGACGCCCTTGTCCTGCGCCATAACCAGACGCTGGAAACCTTTCCCTGGACAGATTTCGGCCCGTTTCATGTCACCCCGGAACAAATCCGGGACTGGCTTGAGCTCTTGAAATGGGCCTATTTCCCCACCGCCTATTCGCTGGTTCTGGTCTTCACCTTCGCCTTCAAGCTGATTTTGGCCTTTCTCTTTACGCTGCTCGCGCTCTCGGTGACGAGCCGTTACCAGGTGAAGTTCCCGTTCCCCGCCTACCTGGCGATCGCCGTCTACAGTCTGACGCCCGCTGTGGCGATTGAAACGGCGGTAACGCTGACCGGTCTGACCATCCACTACCTGGATGTGATCTCTCTGGCGACTACGGGCATCTACACTTACATGGCGACAAGCAGAATAATGACGGAGAAGACGACCCGTTGAAGGACCGGATGCGTCCTGACTCCGTTTGGAGTTCCATCCTCCTGGGATCGGCCCTGATCCTCTCCGCCTCATGGACGGCCGGCGGACCGCAGCGCCCGTCCTTTCGGGCCCAGGTCGACGTCGTGGACGTTTCCTGCATCGTCCGGGACCGGCGGGGCCGATACGTCGAGGACCTGTCCCGAAACGACTTCCAAGTCTACGAAGACGGAGTCCGCCAAGAGCTTCTCTTCTTCCATCGGGAGAAGGCCCGGACAGCCCGGTCCTTATCCGTGGCGCTGGTCATGGATTCCAGTGCCAGCGTCAAGGACAAGTTGGCATTCGAGCAGGAAGCCGCCATCGAGTTCTTCGGCGAGATCCTGACCCGGGAGGGGGAGGCCGGAGCCGTGGTCCAGTTCGACAGTGATGTCCGGCTTCTCCACGATTTCAGCACCGATCCGTCGAAGCTCGCGGAAGCCATCATGGAGGTCCGGGCCGAAGGCGCCACCAGGCTCTACGACGCCATCTGGGTGACGGTGCGGGATCTGTTGCGGCACCAGGCCGGACGACGAGTCCTGGTCGTGCTCTCGGACGGCGCGGATACCCGGAGCTCCGTGTCGTGGGAACGGGCGATCCGGACGGCCCAATCCCACGACGTGGTGATCTACGGAATCGGGGTGAAGAGCTCTGGTTTCGATGCGGATTTCGAGAAATTGAAGCGCTTTGCCCGGTCCACAGGGGGCCGTTTCGTCAACTCCAAGGCTAACCTGAAACGCCTCCGCCAAGCCTTCGACGGCATCCGCCGGGACTTGGGACATCAGTACAGCCTCGGCTATGTTTCCTCCAACTCCAAGGCCGACGGATCATTCCGAAAGATCCAGGTTGCGCTGACGCGGTCCGGGTTGAAAGTCAGACACCGTGAGGGGTATTATGCTGCAGAATTGAGTCCATGAGTCACAACACTTCAGGGCCGGAAGCGGCTTTACCTCTCCAACTCCAACTCTGCATCCTCGAAGCCGAGTTGGAGAATATCCAAAGTGACCTGGACCGCCTCGAGATCCGCCGGGACGAGCTCCTGCAGCAGATTCGGCACTATCGGACCGAGCTGACGCAAGTTCAAGGCCGGACGATTCTTCGCCGCGTCAAGTGACGCGCACTCCCAAGAATTCTCACACTAAGGATCAAATCGGCGTACACTCCACGACTTGGGGAGAAACGCGGGTTGGCCGCTATTCGGACTCGCGTGAATTGAGCCAGTCCAGGTAGTGGACGATGGCTCCCAGCTCGCTGTCGCTGTATTCGGCGGCGACGGTCCGATGCTCCCAACTCCCATCCTGCGCCAGAGAATCGACCTCCCCGGACAGGACCGTGCGCATGACCGGAGGAATCGTCGTCAGGTCATAGAGCTTGACCAGTTCATCCTCCTGAGCAACTTGCAGAGCGGCGAAATTCTGTCCGTCCGTGAGCCGGGCCCGCAAAACGTGACGGGAACGCCGGCTCCGGGTCTTTCCCACCAAAGTGGTGCGTAGCCCATCCCCCAGAGCCAGCAGGTCGGGACCGATGGGAATGCCTCGGCCGCCGGCCTCGTGACAGGTCCCGCAACGGACCTCGCGCGTCGCGTCGAAGAACAGGTCCCTCCCGTGGGACGCTTCCTCCGGCCCGTCGAAACCCACAAATACGGCCGGGCCCGTTCCGGGAGGCATGGACTCGTCCGGCGGCGGTTCACGGGAGTCCATGGCCAGACTCCACACGTACTCCACCACCGACGAGAGGTCCGTCTCACTCAACTTTCCTTCCCAACCCGGCATGGCCGAACGGGGGACCCCGTCGCGGGTGGCTTCCAGAATCCGATCGCGGCCGAGGCCCGTGCCTCGAAGCCGAGGCCCCCGGCCGGCCGTGCCGGCGGAGCCATGGCAGTATCCGGTGGCGCAACTCTGGGCGAACACCACCTCGCCCCGGGAGACCAGATCCGGATCAGGGGAACTCTGCGCCATTACCAGAAGCAACCAGATCATGGAGCCTTCTCAGGCGGGGATAACGATGCAAGAACCGTATGTTATTGATAAAAGGCGACTTGACATTAGAAGTCCGGCCTTGGTTCCGTCGTCTTGGCTCTCACTTCAAGACTGGGACGTACAGAATCGCCGCCGCTGCCTGCGGACCAACCGTACGCGGCAGCCACGGTGGCGTCAAGGGCCTGGCGGCATCGCTGAGCGACTGCAGGCGGGTGCTGCATCGCTTCTTCGGCAGGCAGTATGCGAAGTGGCTTCGTGGTAAAATTCCGTCAGGAATCAGACTGGGAATGGAGAGAATCGGAGTGATGTATTCCGGGATGAGAATCATCCTTCCCCTTGGGGGGACGGGCCTTGGAAGCCTTGGACCGCCGAGAAGGAACCGGCAGCAGAGAAGTTGAATCACCTGGCCTCATCCTGGCGAGGAGGTCAAACCAAAGTGAATCGCCTACAGGAGACGACGTAGATGCTTAGACGAACCGTATCCGTAATTGCACTGTTGACAGTTGGACTCTCTCCGATTGCGCCGGTCAGCTGGGCAGGCGCCAAGGACGATGCACCAGACAATGACTACTGGTGGCCGAACCGGTTGAGCCTCGATCCACTGCGCCAGACGGCTCGGGAATCCGGTCCCGTCGGCAACGACTTCGACTATGCGAAGGAGTTCGAGAGTCTCGACCTGCATGGGTTGAAGGCCGATCTCAAAAAGCTGATGACGACGTCCCAGGACTGGTGGCCGCCGGACTATGGCCACTACGGGCCGTTTTTCATTCGTATGGCCTGGCACAGCGCCGGCACCTATCGAACCATCGACGGCCGGGGTGGCGCTGACGGCGGCCTGCAACGCTTCGCGCCGCTCAACAGTTGGCCCGATAACGCAAACCTGGAAAAGGCCACGCGATTGCTCTGGCCGATCAAGCAGAAGTACGGCCGCAAGATCTCCTGGGCCGACCTGCTGGTCCTCGCGGGTGACGTCGCCATGGAGTCCATGGGCTTCAAGACCCTGGGTTTCGCTGGTGGCCGTATCGATGCCTGGGAAGCCGCAGAAGTGAACTGGGGACCCGAGGGCGAATGGCTCGCCGCCGACCGGCGCAATGAGAAAGGAGAACTCCATCATCCTTTCGGCGCCACGCAGATGGGCCTGATTTACGTGAATCCTCAGGGCCCGGGCGGCAAACCCGATCCGCAGGCGGCTGCTCACGCCATACGTGAGGCTTTTGGCCGCATGGGGATGAACGATGAGGAGACGGTCGCGTTGATCGCCGGCGGCCATACCTTCGGGAAGGCCCATGGCGCCGCTGATCCGGGCAAGTACGTCGGTGTCGAGCCGGAGGGCGGCGATATCGAAGCTCAGGGTTTCGGTTGGAAGAACAAGTACGGTGCAGGCAATCGCTCCGACACGATCACCAGCGGCCTCGAAGGGGCGTGGACGAGTCGTCCGGCGGTCTGGACCCACGAGTTCCTCAAGAACCTGTACGGCTTCGAGTGGGAGCAGACCCGGAGCCCCGGCGGTGCAATCCAGTGGAAGCCCGCCGGCGGCGCCGCATCGGACTTGGTGCCGGATGCCCACGACCCGTCGAAACGGCATGCACCGATGATGCTCACGACCGACCTGGCCCTGAAAGTCGACCCGGCCTATCGCGAGATCACCTCGCGCTGGCTCAAGAACCCGAATGAGTTCGAAGACGCTTTCGCCCGGGCGTGGTTCAAGCTGATTCACCGCGACCTGGGTCCGAGGTCGCGATACCTCGGCGATCTGGCGCCGGATCGGGAATTCGTATGGCAAGACCCGATTCCTGAAGCCGATCACACCTTGATCGACTCCAAGGACACGGCCGCGCTGAAAGCCAAGATCCTGGCCTCCGGGCTATCTACCGCTGAATTGGTCAGGGCCGCCTGGGCCTCGGCATCCAGTTACCGCGGGACCGATATGCGCGGCGGCGCCAATGGAGGTCGCATCCGTCTGGCGCCCCAAAAGGATTGGGCTGCAAACGAACCGGCTGAACTAAACCGCGTGTTGAAGGCCCTGGAGGGAATCCGCAAGGGTTTCAACAGCGCGCAGTCCGGCGACAAACGGGTTTCTTTGGCGGACCTGGTGGTTCTCGGCGGCGCTGCCGCCATTGAGCAGGCGGCTTCGAAGGCCGGTGTCGACGTGGATGTCCCCTTTGCACCCGGCCGTATGGACGCCTCCCAGGAACAGACCGATGAGGGCTCCTTTGCCTTGCTCGAGCCCACTGCGGATGGATTCCGCAACTACTTCGCCAGCGGAAATCCCCGATCTCCAGCGGAGAGGCTGGTCGAGAAGGCGGCGCTGCTGAACCTGACGGTCTCCGAAATGACGGTGCTTGTCGGGGGCATGCGAGCCATGGACGCCAATTCGGGGGGCTCTGCTCACGGCGTGTTCACGGACCGTCCCGGGACCCTGAGCAACGACTTCTTCGTCAACCTGGTCGACATGTCGACGCAGTGGACCAAGTCATCCACCGCGGGCATTTATGAAGGCCGTGATCGTGCCACGGGTGAGCTCAAATGGACGGCGACTCCGGCTGATCTGATCTTCGGGTCCAACTCTGAACTCCGCGCAGTTTCTGAGTTTTACGCGACCGACGACGCGCGGAAAGAGTTCGTGCAAGACTTCATCGCGGCATGGACCAAAGTGATGACCCTGGACCGCTTCGATCTGCTTTGATGGGGGGAGCGGCGTCTTTTAGGCGCCGGCTGCTTCAGAGTGACAATAGGGCGAAAGAATACGGGGCGCCTATAAGACGCCCTTCCAATGGGCGACTGGAAAGTCGCCCCTCCCAAACTCGCGGAATCTTGGTTTCGGCAATGCCGGGTCAAGGCAGGGCGAAGACGAAGAGTGTGGACCCGGCCCGAAAATCCTCCGTCTCGGGCCAGAGCTGGGGCATGAGACCAGCCACCGCCGACCCCCACCCGGACGGCGTGGCGACGTACTGGCGTCCCGCCACCGAGTAGGTGATGGCCGATCCCCGGTGTCCGGAGCCGGTCTGAAAGCTCCACAGCTTCCGTCCCGTCATGGCGTCCAGGGCGAAGAAGAGTCCTTCCGCGTCACCACTGAACACCAGATCCCCGGCCGTGGCCAATTGGGAAGCCAGAAAGGGATAAGGGGACCGGTAGCTCCAGTGTTTCTTTCCGGTCAGCGGATCGTAGGCGTCCAGATGTCCATGATGGTCGACTTCCGGCGTCGCCTTCAACGCGAAGACACCTCCGAAAAAGTTCATCCCTTCCTGAGGCTCCTCTTCCCGAGCCGTCACCTCCTGACACCATTCGATGCCGGTGGTGTAATACCACCCGGTACGCGGAGAATAGGCTCCCTGGTTCCACTGCCTTCCGCCGCCGATGGAAGGGCAGATCAGTTTCGCCTTGTCCAGAACCGGCTCGTTGCGGCCGATCAGTTCACCGTTCGGCCCCACGCCTTCGATCCAGTTCAGGTTATCCACGACCGGCCAAGCGGATATGAACTCTCCGGTCGCCCGGTCCACGACGTAGGTGTAGCCCCCTTTGTTGGTGTTCAGAAGAAGCTTCCGGTTTCTCCCGTTCACTTTCAGATCCAGCAGCACGCACTCGTAGGCCGCGTCCCAGTCCCACACGTCGTGGGGGACCTGCTGGTGGTACCACTTTAGCTCTCCCGTGTCGGGATCCAGAGCGATGACGGAGTCGGTGTACAGGTTGCTTCCCCGCCGGTCTCCCCCGTAGAAGTCGGCCGCCGGATTTCCCACTCCCCAATAGAGGAGATCCAACTGGGGATCGTAAGAACCGGTCATCCAGGTCGCGCCGCCTCCGTACTTCCAACTGTCCCCCTCCCAGGTCTCGTGACCCTTCTCGCCCGGACCGGGAATGGTGTAGAAACGCCAGGCCAAACGTCCGGTGGCCGCGTCGAAGGCGGTCAGGTAACCCCGGTGAGCCGAGTCTCCCCCGGTGACGCCGACGATCACCTTGTCCTTGACCACAAGCGGCGCCCCGGTGATGTTGCAGCCGCACTGTTTCAGGTCTTCGACGTTGACCTTCCACAATTCACGCCCCGTCTTCCGATCCAGGGCCACGACATAGTTGTCGAGAGTACCCATGAAGACGCGCGAACCCGACACTGCGACGCCGCGATTCCAAGGGCTGTAGATAATCCCGATCTGCCGCGGATTCTCATAGTAGTAGTGCCAAATCTCGTCTCCGGTCGCAGCGTCGATGGCAAAAACCCGGTTCCAGGAAGAGGTCAGATACATGACTCCGTCCAGAACGATGGGGGTGGCCTGAAGTCCACCGTCCACAACGCCGGTCTGGAAAGCCCAGACCGGAACCAGACTCTTCACCGTCTTCTGATTCACCTGGTCCAGGGTGCTGTAACGCCAGAACTGGTAGCTTCCCCCGTAGTGGGGCCAATCCGCCCCGGTGGATCCGTCCTGGGCCCGCACCCATCCGGCCGCGGGGAGCGCCAGAATCAGAGCCGGCAGCAGAAAACCGAATCCACGTGTGAATCGAACCATGCTCCGGAGTGTATCAGCCCGATCCCCAATGCGCATGAGGGTCCGGGAAGAGTGTGAGAGACTGGGCCCCCGCCGCCAAGGAGGGAGGGTCTGCATGAAGAATTCGTTACGGGATCGAGTCGCCCTGGTGACCGGAGGGGGCTCCGGAATTGGTCGAGCCGCCGCAGTCGCCTTCGCCCGGGCCGGAGCCAGGGTCGTCGTCTCCGACGTCGATCCGGAGAAAGGCACCGAAACCGTGCAGATGATGCCGGCATCGTCGAACTTCATCCAAGCCGACGTCTCCGTCACGTCTCAAGTGGAGGGCTTGATCCGGCAAACCGTCGAGCTCCATGGAAAGCTCGATTGCGCGTTCAACAATGCGGGCATCGAGGGGGCCATCGCCCGACTCCACGAGTACCCGGATACGGCGTGGGACCGGATCATCCAAGTCAATCTCAAGGGAACCTGGCTTTGCATGAAGTACGAGTTGCGGCAAATGCTGAAACTGGGAAAGGGCGCCATCGTCAACACTTCCTCGACCGCCGGACACGTCGGCTCCCGGGGCCGCATGTCCGCCTACATCGCCAGCAAGCACGGGGTGCTCGGCCTGACCAGGACTGCCGCCGTCGAGTACGGAGCCCAAGGGATCCGGGTCAACGCGCTCTGTCCGGGAGCTGTCCGGACACCCATGACCGAGCGGCTCCTGGGAGCCGATCCCGAACGTGCGGAACGGATGGCGCAGTTCATCCCCATGGCCCGATTCGGGACTCCCGGTGAGATTGCGGAAGCGGCCGTGTGGCTCTGCAGCGACGCCGCTTCTTATGTCAACGGACTGGCGCTACCCATCGACGGCGGGTATCTGGCCCATTAACGGTTGAATTTCTGATTTCGGGTGGAACGACGCCTCACTCACGAGTCGAGACCGGCGTCAACTCCCGAATCCGGAGGTCCCGCAACAGGATCACGCTGGCGGGATCGTGGAGTTGAATGCCGATGGGCCCCGATTCGGGACGGCCGGGAATGGGAGTTCCTTCGGTGACCAGATGTCCGTTGAGGCGGACCCGGATCGATCCCCGCCGAACCTCGATATCGAACACGTTCCAGTCATCCTCCTTGCGGAAGTCCTCGCGTGCCGACTGGACCATGTAGATGCTCCCCGTGGGATCCTGCTCCACGTCCAAATTGACGATCTGGACTTCGTAAGCGATCTGGGATGGAGTTCGGGCAAGGTCGGCCCCGGGACCGGACGTATAGCGTCCCCGGCTCGGATCGTGCAGCGCAATGCCGCTGTTGCCGCCCGGGGGAACCTTCCACTCCAGATGGAGGTCGTATTCGTAGAATTCCCGTCGCGTGTAGAGCCAAGCCTGGTTGATGACGACCTTGAAATCGGTCTTGAAGCTGGAGCGGTTCAGACGCCCCTTAAGCCCGTTGAGCCAGGGTTCGGGATCGGGCAGATCGAAGGGGTCCCACTGGCCCAGCAGATAGCCTTCGGGGGTCGGGACCCAGAAACCCGACCCGACGGACTCCCACCCATCCATATTCTTTCCGTTGAACAGCGCAATCCAATCGCTTGCAAGAGGTTGCGCTGGAGTCAGGAGGAGCCACAACAAGACCCATCCGAATCCGGCGCGAACCCCCTGCGCTTTCAGGAGGCGACTGGCTCTATGAATTTGCATCTCTCCCTGAGTTTACCAGCCTCCAAGAAATGCCGTCACAATCCCACACCTCGCCGACTCAGGCCAGCCGCGTCTATCAGACCTTTATGGAATCATGACCTTGAATTTACGGATCGCACGTGGATCCAGGGTATTCCGATCGGCTGCGGACTGATCATGGCATGAGTGGAGACTGATCCGATGAAGATCCTCGCCGGCACCATCAGCCACGAAACCAGCACCTTCACTCCCGTTCCCACCACCATGCGGAGCTTCAGCGAGAGATTCGGTGAGCTTCAACCGGACCAGATCATCCCGGCCTTTCGCGGCGCCAACGTCCCCACCGGCGGTTTCATCGACGGAGCTGAAGCTCACGGCTTCGAGCTGGTGCCGACCATTTTTGCTGAGGCTCACCCGAGTGGCCCGGTCCCCAAGCGGGATCTGGACCGCCTTCTGGACCGGATGTTGGGCCTGATGAAGGCCGCGTTTCCGGCGGACGGGGTGCTGCTGGAGCTCCACGGCTCCATGGCGGCCGAAGGCATCGACGACGGCGAGGCCTACATTCTGGCTGCGGTTCGAGATCTGGTGGGCCCGGAAGTGCCCATCGTCGGTCAGTTGGACATCCACTCCAACGTCTCGCACCGCATGGTCGAGCTCGCCGACGTCCTCATCGGACGAGAGACCTACCCCGAGGTGGACATGGCGGCGCGGGGCCGGGAGTGCGCCGATGTGATGGTTCGAATCGTCCGGGAGGGTCTCCGTCCCACCATGGCCCTGTCCCCGATCCCCATGTTCTGGGGTCTGAACCAGGTGACCGCACACGCTCCCATGAGCGAAGCCATCGAGCGCCTGCACCGATTGGAGGCTGAACCGGGCGTCGTGGCCGCCTCCATCGCCACCTGTTTTCCCTTGGCCGACGCACCCCACGTGGGGGCCTCGGTCCACGTGGTCACGGACAACGACCCGGTTTCAGCCCAGCGCCATGCCGACGAACTCGCGGCGTGGATCTATCGCCGCCGGGCCGATTGGCAACAGCATCTTCCCTCCACCCGGGAAGCTTTGGCCAAGGCGGAGATGCTGGGCCGATATCCAGCGGTCTTCGCGGACAGAAACGACAATACGGGCGGCGGTTCGCCGGGGGACAGCACCGGCATGCTCAGTACCTTCGTGGATTCGGGGCTCAAGGATGCCTGCATCCTCTACATCGTGGATCACGAATCCGCCCGGGCCTGCCACCGCGCCGGTGTTGGCGCCACCATTTCGCTGCAGGTCGGGGGCAAATCGATCCCCAGCCAGGGACCGCCGGTCCCCGTGGAGGCCGTCGTGGAAGCCGTCTCCGACGGAGATTTCGCCTACAACGGCCCCATGTATTCCGGTCTTCGGGGCAATATGGGAGTCTCGGCCCGGATCCGGGTCGACGGCGTCCACATCCTGCTGGTCAGTGTCCGGGAGCAGCCCTTCGACACTGCCTTTTCGCGCACTCTTGGGCTCGACCCCAAGAAAATGCGATACATCGGGTTGAAATCAGCGGCGCACTTCCGCGCCGGCTTCGAGGAGTGGGCCGGCCAGATCCAGAGTGTATCGGAGCCGGGGGTGCACAGTCCGGACGCCATCAGGTATGAGCGGCTGGGCCGCCGAGTCTATCCGCTCGAAAAGTAGGGGCGGCCCTTGTGGCCGCCCGCTTCCCGGCCGTGTGCATGACCGACAACCAACACCTCCAGGCGGCATCCGGCACCGGCGGAAACCTCCGGCAACTCACGCCCGGCCCATTGGCTGCTTTGTCTTCGGCATCGGGCTGAAATCCCGGAATTCGTGGCGATTGCCGCGGCCCGTAAGGAAGGGCGCAGGAATGAACCGGCAGCAACAGGACGATCTGGCGGCCGTCAGCTCCCGTTTCGCCGTGCGCGGCAAACTGGTTCGGATTCGTCCCTACGGAAACGGGCACATCCATGACACCTACCTCGCCAGCTACCGGCGCCGGGGGCATCGCAGGCGCTACGTTCACCAGCGAATCAACCAGCGGGTCTTCCGGGATCCGCCCACCCTGATGGGAAACATTCAGAGAGTCACCCGGCATCTCAAGGACAAGCTGCGGCAGGCCGGAGTCGAGGACCTTGGACGCCGTTCCCTGAACCTGGTGCCGGCGCACGACGGCTGCAGCTTTTATCAAGATCCTGACGGGAGCTACTGGCGCACCTACGACTTCGTCGAAGGCGCTTCGACCTACGACGCCGTCGCCTCTCCCCGGATGGCCTATGAGGCGGCCCGCGCTTTCGGGCGCTTTCAGAAACTGCTCCTGGATCTGCCGCCTCCCCGTCTCCACGAGACCATCTCCGGCTTCCACGATACGGAACTCCGTTACCGAAAGTTCCTCTCGGCGCTGGAGCGGGACCCATGGAATCGAGCCCGTGACGCCCGGGAACCGATCCGATTCGCCCGATCCTGCGAGTCGCTGATCCAGGTTCTGCCTCGCTTGCGGGAGCAGGGCGGGCTGCCTGAGAGGGTCACCCACAACGACACCAAGATCAACAACGTCCTGCTGGACACGGCCACCGGCGAGATGCTGTGCGTCATCGACCTGGACACGGTCATGCCGGGTCTGTCCATTCACGATTTCGGAGACTTGATGAGAACCGGCTCGGGAACCCATCGGGAGGACGAGCGTGACCTCTCCAGAGTGGGAGTCGAGTTGCCGCTCTTCGAAGCACTGGCTCGAGGTTACCTTGCGGAGGCTGCCCACTTTCTCACCCCGATCGAACGGCGATACCTCCCCTTCTCGGGACAGCTCATCGCCTACGAACTCGGTCTCCGCTTTCTCACGGACCACTTGGAAGGGGACGTCTATTTCAAGATCCGCCGGGAGGGTCAGAATCTGGATCGCTGCCGTGCCCAGTTCAAACTGGTGGAATCCATCCGACAACACCAGGAGCAGATGGCCCGTCTGGTCGAGGAGATTGCCATTGGCGGCCCGTCCAATCCGGTTCGGGACTTCGGGAGCCACCCGAATTGAGGCATTTGTCCGGCAGCCGGAGACGGGTCCCGAGCGAACGGGCGCTAGTCGTAACCGAGAGCCGTGACCGGATCCAGCTTGGCCGCCTTCCACGCCGGATAGAGCGCGCCCAGCACCGTACCACCCATCGAAATCCCGACCACGGCGACTCGCCAGACGGGCTCGATGATCACAGGCAGGGATGGAAACTTGGCGGCAATCAGGCCGAG
Organism: Acidobacteriota bacterium; assembly: GCA_965231825.1. Taxonomy (GTDB): domain Bacteria; phylum Acidobacteriota; class UBA6911; order RPQK01; family JAJDTT01; genus JAJDTT01. Next base: position 4,780,921 of record OZ246889.1, read on the forward strand.
GGCTCCCCAGGTCAGGATGAAGCCTGAGATCAGGCCCAACACCGAGACCAGCAGGGATTCCTCCAGAAAAAGGCGGACGATATAGGACTTGGACGCCCCGAGAGATTTGAGGATCCCAATCTCCCGGGTCCTCTCCACGATAGTGCTGTAAGTCGCCGTGAGGGTCACCAGGAAACTCATGGCCACGGCCAGCGCGACGATGACCAGCAGGAATTCGCGAAAAACCGGCGTGGTCGAAGTGAAGAGCTGTTCCAGGTTCTTCGTGGCCGTCACATTGTAGTTCTCGAACCGGGCTTCAAGCGCTGTTCGAACCTGATCGTGGGACGTTCCGTCTTCAGCCCGGATGAAGAAGACCGAGCATTTGCCCGGAGTCCCGTTGATCCTCTGTATGGTCTCGAGTGGGATCATGGCCCGGCCGGCGGTTCCCCTCTCGTAGATCCCGGTGATCTTGAAGCTGTGGCCAAGGAGATCGATGTCATGTCCGACTTCGACTTCGTTGGTTGATGCATAGAGCTCGTCAACGACAGCTTCGTCCCCTGACTCGAAGAACCTGCCCTGGACGAATTTCAGTTCGTCGTTGACTCTTTGGAAACTGTCCGCTTCCACGCCGAAGACTGCGAAGAAGTTCCTGCTGACGACCTTGACCATGATCGGAGTCGAGGCTTCGACCCCGTCCACCTTCTCGATGACGCCTCCGATCCTCACGTCCATGGCGCCGCTGTTGAGCGCCAGAAAGAAGGAGGCGTCCGGAGGCTGAAGCATGAAGTCCCCACCGATGCGGCGGGTCCGTTGAGCCTGATCCAGCAACTGACCGTAGGAAAGTCCGACGCTGACCAGAACCAGCACCACTCCCAGGGAAACGGCCATGATGTTGACGCAGGTGCGGGTCGGCCGCTGGCGGAGATTGGAGAGAATCAGGTGCCACATCATCGCATCACGAATGCGCCCCTGCCGGCCGGGGGCTGAACTCGCTTCCACCCGGGACAAGGCTCTCTTGTCTCTTTGGGAAACTTACATAATTTTATTCGCTCCCAAGGCCAGGGTGCAACTCGGGACCTGTGGGGCGTTGACTCTGCCCACGATCGCGCCCATCCTGATTGGCGACACGAGGACTAGGCCCATGACCAGCCCCGATTCAGAAAAGGATCCTGCCATGCCCCATCAGCCAGCCCTTCAGCTAGGGATGTTCCTCATGCCGGTGCACGATCCGGATAAGCCTCTGGCCCAGTGCTTCGACGAGGACCTGGAACTGGTCGTACGCTGCGAGGACCTGGGATTTTCCGAGTTCTGGGTGGGAGAACATCATTCCTCCAGCGTGGAGAACATCGTCATGCCCGAGATCTTCATCGGCAAGGCGTTGGGAATGACCTCGCGGATCCGGATGGGACCGGCGCCGGTCTGCCTCCAGTACCACCATCCGGCACACGTCGCCTCGCGCCTCGCCTTTCTGGACCACCTCTCCCACGGGCGCCTCAATCTCTGCTTCGGTCCCGGAGCGATCCCCAGCGACATGGAGATCTACGGCGTCGATCCCAGGCAATCCGGCGGTCTGGTTGGCGAAGCCATCGAGGCCATCCTCGAAATCTGGAGCCAGAACCCGCCCATCGAGTTCCACGGGAAGTATTGGGACTTCCGTCTTTCCGAACACATCGACCCGGAAATGGGCGTCGGCGTCCTTCACAGACCGCTGCAAAAACCGCACCCGCCCATCATGGTCCCGTGCATCACCCGCGACTCGGTCGGCGTCCAGAAGGCGGCCGGCCGCGGATTTATTCCCATCAGCCACCACATGGTGTCGACGGAAACCTTGCAGAACCACTGGGCGACCTACGAATCGGGAGCCCGCCAACACGGCCGCCGGGCGCGGATCAGCGACTGGAGAGTCTCCCGCAACGTGTTTGTGGCCGAATCGACCGAGGAAGCCCGCCGGCTGGCCGCCGGCAATTCCATGGGGAAATGCATCGAATACATTCTGGAGCTGACCCGGAGGGGTCCCGGCCTGGAAATCTGGAAGCGGGATCCGTCCATGAGCGACGCCGATTGCAATCTGGACTATTTCCTGGACGAAGTGGTGATCGCGGGGGATCCGCCCCGGGTCGTGCAGATGCTCCGGGAGTTGAGGGACCAGGTCGGCGACTTCGGAACTCTCATCCTGACCGCACATGACTGGGACGACAAGCAGAGCTGGATCCGGAGTCTGGAACTCTTGGCCCAGGAGGTGATCCCGGCCCTGAATGCCGGTCGTTCCGAGCCGGAGGAGACGAATTGACTCGGACACCGGCCATGATTCGAGGGAGAAAACAACCATGAGGCTCATCGGGTTCCTAGTGCTCTGCTGGTCCATGCAGTCGGTCGGGTGGTCCCAGGAAACACCCGTCGGCTCCCGCTGGTGGCCGTCGGAGTGGGGCGCGGCGGATCAGCGCGGCGCCGCCAACCGGATCACCCCGGCCAAGGTCCTGGAAGCCAGCCGGCTCATCCGCACCGGCAAGATCTACTCTCTGGGTCAGGTCTACCAGGAAGGGATGCCGTTGGCGGGCAAGCGGCATTTCAAGCTCACCATCCCAGGATCTCCAACTTCGGGCGACCCGACCGGATCGAACGGACTCGTGGGTTTCGACGAGATGTTCAGCGGGGAGATCGGTCAGGTCGGAACTCAGTTCGACGGACTCGGCCATGTGGGAGTTCGTCTGGCCGACGACGACTACTTCTACAACGGTTTCAGGCGTTCCCGATTCGCCACTCCCTATGGGCTCCGGAAACTGGGCGTCGAAAACGTGGGCGTCTTCTTCACCCGCGGAGTCCTCATCGACGTGGCCTCATACAAGGGCGTGGACCGTCTGCAGCCAGGATACGTCATCACTCCGGACGACCTGCAGGGAGCTCTGAAGGAACAGGGCGTGGAAGTCCGAGTCGGGGATGCGGTCCTGATCCGCACCGGACACGAGAAGCTGTGGATGCGGGACAACGACCTGTACAACTCGGGTGAGCCGGGAATCGGCATGGAGGCGGCCCGCTGGCTCAGCAGCCGGAAAACGGTGCTGACCGGGGCCGACAATTGGGCTATCGAGGTGGTCCCGCACGAGAATCCGGATCGGCCCTTCGAGGTGCACCAGTGGATGCTGGTGCGCCACGGGATCTACAACCTCGAAAATCTCACGCTGGAGGAGTTGGCGCGGGACAAGGTCTACGAATTCGCCTTCGTCTTCTCCCCCCTCCGCCTGAAGGGAGCCACCGGATCTCCGGGAAATCCCATCGCCGTTCGCTGATCCCGCAATCGTGAACATGGAGGTCTCCATGGACCCATCGCAGACACCCGGCGGCGACCGCCGGCAGCAGACTTTTTTCGGTCATCCCCGAGGGCTCTCGACCCTCTTCTTCACCGAGATGTGGGAGCGTTTCAGCTACTACGGCATGAGGGCTCTCCTGGTCTTGTTCATGATCGACACCGCCCGCGGTGGAATGGGCATGGGCAAGGCCGAGGCAGGCGCGATCTACGGTCTGTATACCTTCGGAGTCTACGCGCTGGCTCTCCCTGGAGGATGGGTGGCGGACCGGCTCATCGGCCAGCGCCGCGCCGTGCTGGTGGGCGGCATCATCATCGCCGCCGGCCACTATGCGCTGGCGATTCCGGCCGAAGTCACATTCTACGTGGGGTTGGCTCTGGTAGCCCTGGGCACCGGTCTGTTGAAACCCAACGTCAGCGCCATCGTGGGAGACCTCTACGCGGGAAACGACGTTCGGCGGGACGCCGGATTCACCATTTTCTACATGGGAATCAACGTCGGAGCGTTCCTGGGGCCGGGGATCTGCTCATTCCTGGGCGAGAAGGTGGATTGGCATCTGGGTTTCGGCGCCGCCGGCGTGGGCATGACCTTCGCCGTCCTGCAATACGTGCTGGGACGGCGCCACTTGGCCGGCGCCGGTGAACTCAAGGGGGACGCTTCGAGCCTCCAGGTTCAAGCCCGGTCTCGCAGCCAGTTCCTGAGGGGTCTGGGAGTGGTGGCCGCCGCGACACTGGTTCTCGTGGCTCTGACGTCGGCCGGGCTCCTGACGCTCACGGTCGAGGCCGTGGCCCGAACCGTCTCGCTTTCGATCTCGGTCTTGGCCGTCCTCTATTTCAGTTACGTCATCCTGTTCGCCTGCAGAGACGGCCTGGAAAGACGAAGGGTGGGCCTCATCTTCGTGCTCTTCATCGGAGCCGCAGTCTTCTGGTCCGGCTTCGAGCAGGCCGGGTCCAGCATGAATCTCTTCGCCAAGGAGCACACCGACCTGGTGATCTTCTCCTGGGAGTTTCCCGCCGGTTGGCTGCAGCAGGTCAATCCCCTGTTTATCGTCCTGCTGGCGCCCCTGATGGGAATGCTCTGGGTCGGCCTCGGGTCGAGGAACCCGTCCCTGGGGGTCAAGTTCGCCTTCGCGCTCGCATTGCTGGGAGCCGGATTCTTCGTCATGGCCTGGGGCTCCCAATACGTCGGCGCAGGCAAGGTGAGTCCCGGGTGGCTGGTGACGACCTACTTTTTTCACACCGTGGGGGAACTCTGCCTCAGCCCGGTCGGGTTGAGCAGTATCACCAAGCTCTCGCCGACGCGTCTCGTGGGGCAGATGATGGGAACCTGGTTCATGGGAGCCGCCCTGGGGAACCTCATCGCCGGGCTCATGGCCGGACGGCTCGAAACCATGACCGCCGAGGATTTGTTCTTCAACGTCGCCGTCACTTCGGTCGTGGCCGGGGCCGTGTTCCTGATCTGTGCCCGGCCGATCCGGTGGCTGGCCGCCGGCGTGAAATAGAGGGCGGAGCGGATCGAGGCCCACGGCTGTCGTCCGCGACGGACTGCGGGCCTGTGCCTGCCGTCCGGCGCTCAGGCCTCACGGCCCCGGTACTTGGATCGGCGGTAGCTGGCCGGTTTCATCCGCACCTTGCCGCACTTGGGGCAACGCCACTTTTCCTGCTTGTGGGCCCGATGGGCGGCGACCTTCATTTTCGTGCGGCAGCGGGGACAAGTCATACACCCGTCCCGTTCCGTCCGAATCGGCTCAATTCAGTCCGCATTTCAGACCCGGTGACGCACCCCGTCAAAATACAAATCGAATTCCGAAGCGCGCCGCGATCGGATCCAGGAACCGGTCCTGCTGCAGGAAGCGAGGATCCTGGGTCGCGCCCTGGGAAGCGGCTATGGCGCGATAGTCGTAGCCGTTCAGGACTTGAGAGACCGGATCGCCCGGTTGCCACAAAGGAAGGGACTGGCGGTACAGGCTTCGAAATGTCCGCACGCCCGTCTTCTGGTTGAAGAGATTGATGACGTTGAAGTTGATCTCGAACGCCCTGGTTTCGTCCGGGAAAGGGTGGAAGCGCTGGACCAGTGAGAGGTCCGTCTGGGTCCAGAACGGGTTTCGTCCGTCGCTCCCGCGGTTGTTCACCATAACGTCCACGTGTTCCAAATCGACCGTCCGGGTGATGGGCGTTCCGCTCATGGCGCGGAAGAAACCGCTCACAGCCATGTCCCACGGAGTGAGGACCATCCAATTGACCTTGAGCTGGTGCGTTCTGTCGGTGCCCAGCGGTCCGTCGATCAGGTTGCCGCCGGAGTCGTAGTTAAGGAACCAGAGATCGAAATCGCGATCCACGTTCGGACTGAGACGCCCGTTCTCGTCGGAGCTTCCCAAGCCTGAATAAAGACCGTAAAGCCGGGAATACACATACGCGACATCCGCAAACCAATGGTCCCGGATGGATTTCCGCAAGCGGAATTCGGCCGCGTTGTACGTTCTCTTGGGATGTGGGGTAACCGGCAACCCCGCTTCCACGAAGCGGTCGACGGAAAGGCCGCGCCCGGGGTTGGTGATGTAGTAGGCTTCGCCCGCCAGCGTCTGCCGGCCGACGTCCTCGATCGCCTCATCCAGATTCTTTCGCGTGTACCGGACCGAGACCACATAGTCCGTCGCGGCCTCGACCTCGACCCCGGCCACGACCCCCGTCATGCGCATGGGTTTCAGATCCGGGTCCAGATCCTCGAATGACGGGAGCCGCCAGTTCCTGGTCTCGACGAAAGTTCCGGGATAATCCCCTCGGCCCGACAGCCCTCCGATCCGGGTCCAATCGAGCGTGGTGTCGTCCATCAGGTAGTAATGGCTCAACCATTTGAACCCGCCGAACGACCCGTTGGCCATCTCGAGTTTCATGGCGTCGTAGAACCGGGCCCAACTACCGAAGAGCTTGATCTTCGCGTTCCCGAGAAGGTCATAGGCGATGCCCAGGCGAGGCGCGGTCTTTTCCAGGAAGCCCCACTTGAATACGGCCCCGGAAAACTTCGGAAGATCGCTGAAGGACGGGATCTCTTCGCGCTCGAAACGAAGTCCGAGATTCAGGGTGAGGGACCCGTTGATGGTCCAGGCATCCTGGAAGAACAGGGCATGCCGGTGAGTGGCGACGTTCGCCACGACGCCGAACGGGGTGCGCAGTTCATAGTACCCGCAAGGATCGTACCGAACGCCGTCCGGCCCGCTGCAGGTGCTGGTACGGACCGTGCCGTCAACCGTGTTGTAGGGACGGGCGTAGTTGAACAGGACGTAGTCGAATTTGTAGGCGTCGTTGACGTCGTGGTCGAGCCCGTTGAACTGCCAGCCGAAGCGCAGGTCGTGCTGTTGGCCGGCCATGCTGGCCAAGTAGCTCCCGCTCAGGGAAACCGTGCTCTTTTTCTGGAAATCCTGGGATGTATTGAAGCTTGCGGAATGGCTGATCGAGGAGAAACCACGCGGACGATACAAGGGGTCGTCCGGCGAGAGTCCGATCAGTCCGGGCGTCTGGGGGAATCTGTGACGGACCTGGTCCGGACCCAGGAGCTGTTCCGCCTGAATGGCGTTCAGTCCCCAACGGGCATCCAGGATCGAGACCGGGGACGGTGTGATGGTCACGGCTCCGGTAACCGTGTAACCGGGATGTTCAAACCCTTCCTCGGCCCAGTCGAAATGCGGGTTGGAAGTGCCGTCGCGATGGGGTAATCCGCCTTTCCATTTCGAAGAGTCCGAGACGTATGAGGACATCAGCCGGACGATCTCGGCAGGTTGGAAGTCAATCTTCAATGACCATGCTGTCGATTTGACCGACTTCGAGAGCCGTCTCAACCGAAAATATCCGTCCCGCCTGGACGAGGATGTCTTCGTTCACCGCGGTCTGGAAGCCCGGGAATCGGACGGTCACCGTATAGGCTCCGGGCGGAAGGCTGTTCTTGATCACCAATCCCTGATCGTCAGAGACTCCGAAGGCCGGCCGGATCAACACGCTGCTGCCGAATTCGATTTCGGCTCCCGGGATGACGCTGCCGGTCTGGTCCGTGACGAGGACGCGAAGACCGCCGAACTGCTGCTGCGCGGCGAGGGGAGCACTGAATGCAACGAGGCAGGCGATCGTGGCGAGTAAATGGGGCCGTTTTTTCAATCTCTCTTTTCCCTGTTTACCTTAACAACCGGCAATACCGTTGGCGATCTGAGGCTCGACTCAAATGACCGGCCGGCTTCGGCCGAGCAGCCGCAGCCCGATAGCGAAGGCCTGCCGCGGACCGTGGCGGAGCGTGTCGGCAGCGTAGTAGACTGGGCGGCAAAATCTTAAACCTGGGGCGGAGGAACTGTATGACCTCTCGAATTCACCGGCGTGACTTTCAGAAGAGATTGACCCTGCTCCTGGGAAGCGCATCGCTGGGAACCATCGGCGGGTGCTCACCGGGAGGGAAGAGCCCTCCGGCATCCGGCGGCCCGAGTCACGGGATCCTGAGTATCACTCGGGGAGAAGCGGATTTGACGGTCCCCTCCGACGTTCCCGCGGGCAAGAGTTGGCGCTACGGCCTCATCTTTCCCTTCCAGGTGGCTCCCCGCATGGCCGCCGCCTTCGTCAACATCCGGATCCGCAACGGCGTCATGGCGCCGGCGCGCAGCGGCGACGACTACGAGGTGGGCAACGACGTGGTCCTTTTCGACGACGTCAACCTCCCTCCTTCAGCGCCCGCGGTACCCGTGACCCGCAACCACGAGGAGGCCAATCCCAACTCCAATCCGCCCAACCAGACCGCCATCATGGTCAAGTACCCCATGAGAGGCGGATTCGTTCCCCTGAGGGCAAACAACCCGGACGGTTCTCCCCACCCCCATGCCGGGACCGGGTTCGGGATCGACACCGGTCTGGCGCGGCACCCGGGCGACCCCAAGAGCGCCCATGGCGGAGGCATGTACGAGGGTGACGAACGTTACCAGATCATGGAGGTCTTCCAGTTCAGCTACGACGGCGATCAGTTCCGGGTAACCGGCGTGGAGCGAGTTCTCCCGACGGAGCTGGTTTCCGGCTGGACCATCAGCAACGGCGGCCTCACCAACGCCATCCCCGACGGTGACGACCTGCTGGTGGGCATGCACGCCTCCCGGGTGGACGGCACCGGCGACCCGGAGCAACCGGTCCCCGGTGGATCCGGCGTCCTGCGCTGGCAACGGACCGACGGCGCGTGGCGTCCCGCCTCTTTCGTTCCGGTGACCGGCACCGACGGGTCCACCGAGCCCAGCCTGATCCGCGACACCAACGGCGACCTTCTCTTTTCAGCCCGGGGCAAGGGGGGCACCCGTCCCCACGCCATTCGCGTCTGGCGCTCCCGGGACGGCGGGGAGACCTGGAAAAAGATTATTCACATGGTGGGAGTCATCTCCAGCTGCCCCATCACCCTGAACCAGGCGGCGGACGGGACTCCCTACATCGCCTCCAACATGTATCTGGTGCCCCTGGACCCCATACCCAAGCGGTTCCGGATCCCGGCCGACGACGAAGGCCGTATCCGGGGCGGCGGCTGGACCCGGCAGAAACTGTACCTCTGGCCCCTGAGCGACGACCGGGCCAGCTTGGAGGCGCCGATCCTGGGCCGCCACTGCAAGGCCGAATTCGGTCCTGCTCCCAGCGGCTCCATGTGGCGAGTGGACCATCCCTCGTCCACCACGGTCCAACTGGCCGACGGCGCCTGGCACAACGTCATGGGTTACCGGATCCATGACGACGTGGAGAGTCATGAGCTGCCGTCGCCACCCCAGACCGGAGCGTATCTGGAAGAGGTGATTTCGGCGGGAGAACCGATTCCGACTTGGAATTTCTGAGGAAAGAGATAGCGAGGCGAGGAAAGAGGAACGAGGAAAGAGAAAAGAGTGAAGACGGGTGAGGCGGTTATGCGTAGCGGGGCGCTGCGTGGGGAATGAATTCGGCGCGCCGATTCAGGATCGGAGGGGGACAACATGTCCAGTTCACTGACGAGACGCAGCTTCGCAAAGGTGATGGGTTTCAGTCTGGCCGGCTCGGGATCTCTCTCCATGACCACGGGCCCCGCCGACATCTCCGTCCCCCCCGATCAACCTGTGGATGAGATCTGGCGGTACGGCCTGACGTTTCCCTTTCAAGTCTCTTCCGACACTGCGGCCATCTTCTGCAACCTTCGGGGGCAGTCGGGCCATGACTATGAAATCGGGACCGATGTCTTCCTCTTTCGGGACCTCTCCGGACTCCGGGAACGGGACGCCATTCCCATCTCCCGCAATCACGAGGAGACGAACCCCCACTCCGATCCCCCGGGCCGGCCGGCCATCATGGTCAAGTATCCGGTGCGGGGCGGCTTCGTCCCCATGGGCGCATTGCTTGAGGACGGCTCGCCCCACCCTCACGCCGGAACCGGATTCGGATGCAGCCAGGTCATCGCCTGGACGCCGGACCGGAAGGGCGTATATCCCGAAGGCCGGCGCGAAGACTACATGGAGGTCTACCAACTGGCCTACGACGGCCGGCAATTCGAGGTCACGGCAACCGCGAGGCTGACGTTCGGCCGGCTCCTGGACGGCGCCGTGCTCTCCAACCCCGGTATCACCACGGCCATTCCCGACGGCGAGGATCTGCTCTTCGCCATGGGCGGCCGGATCGAACAGGCGCGCGGTTCGGGACTGACCCGCTGGCAACGCGGCCGGGAGGGGTGGCGCCCCGTCTCCTGGACACCCATCACGGGGCCGGACAACGCCTTCGAGCCCAGCGTGGTCCGGGACCGGGACGACAAGCTCCTCTTCTGCGCCCGGGGGGGCCGGGCGCCCGACTACAACGACATCCGGGTCTGGCAATCGACCGGTGCGGACGCCCCGTGGGAGAAGGTCATCCACGTCCGTGGAGTCGTCTCCACGGCTCCCATCGCCATCAACACGAGCCGCAGCGGCGATCCCTATGTGGCCTCCAACCTGTACAGCGTTCTGGAGGAACCGATGGTGCCGGGGCACCGTTACCCGCGTGACGAGCAGGGGAACACGCGCCTGGGCGGATGGCTCCGGGAGCGCCTGGCATTCTGGCCGCTGGAGCAGGAACGGCGAGGCCTGGAAACGCCTCTTCTGGTGCGCCATTGCGCCGGCGACTTCGGGCCGGCTCCGTCAGGATTCACCTGGGGAGTGGACCACCCTTCCTCCCATACCGTGCGCCTGGCCGACGGGCAGTGGCATGACGTCATCGGCATGCGGATCTGCGATCTGGGAGAGGTGCTTCGGGGAGAGGATCCGTCTCCCCATACGGGCGCCTACCTGGAGGAGGTCCTGACCGGAGGAGAGAGCCGGCCCGTATGGCGTTTCTGAGCAACGGGAACCTGTCCGAGACCATCACATGACCGAGATCGAGAATGCCTATCGCACCCTGGACCTGAAGCCGGGAGCCACGATCAAGCAGATCGTGGAAGCCCGGGACGATCTGCTGGTGCTCTGGGACCCGAGCCGCCTGAAATCCCAACCGCGCCTCCGGTCCAAAGCCGCCGTCAAGATCCGGGAGATTCACGGCGCCTACCAGCTCTTGATGCAGCATCGCGGGCAGGAAGAGGCTGCGGCTGAACGGGACGCTTCTCCCGACCTGGCGTCCACCCCCGCCCTGGTGTCCGAAGCTGGTCCTTCTGCGGACGCGTCCGTTCAACCTGTGAGCGGCTCCGCTTCCCTCTTCGACGAGGTCTTTCGAGACCGGAAAGCCGCGAAGAAACGCCGCCTGCCCATGGGGCCCATTCTGGCCGGAACGGGGGTGGCTCTGTCTGTGGTTCTGATCCTGTTGTTGATGGGCGGCGGGGAATCTCCACAAGAGCCGGACCCGACCAGCCTCACGGCTCCTGCACCGGTGCCGCCGCCCCCTCCCGATCCCGTCGAGCCTTCCGTCGAATCCGGCGCCGACACGCCCGCCGGCTCCGGTCCCGTCAAGGATGTCGGATCCACGGCCTCCAAGTCCCCAACAGTCTCGACTCCTCCGCCTCATCGGGCGATCGACCCGCCTCCCAATAGACCGGCGCCCGCTCCTCCCGAACCTGCTGTGGTTTCTCCGCCAAGACCGGAGAAGCCCAAGCCCGCGCGGCCACCCCGTCCCGGCGGTCGGCCGGTCCTGGTCCGCGAGCCCGACGGCGGGAAGCCGGCGGCCGCCGCAACCCCCGCGCCCGAGCCGAAGACCTCCGAGGAGGCGGCGGCGGAAAAGCGCCAGTTGGAAGAGGCCGAGAAGGCATACCGGGACCTGTTGTCGGGATCGAAGGCGGCGCAACGGCTGCGGGATGGCCAGGTTCCCAGTATGCGTTTCACGGAATGGAGCATCGCGGGCCGCCGGGGCACGGAGGTCCTGGTGGATCTGGTCGCCGAACAGTTCGGCGGGCAACCGGCCCACTTCGTCTGGGGAGTGGACACGGCGACCGGGAAGGTGAGGGCCTTGAGCCAGGCGGCCCGCGACCTGGAGCGGGCAGTCGCCGAAGAATGACGTGGGAATAGACTATTCTCGTGCGGAAAGGAGCGGCGACTTTCTTGTCGCCGACTGGGACCGGCGGCTTTCTTGCCGCCGAACTCCGGCATCTCCCATGGGCCAAAAGAGAACCGGCGGTCGCAAGCCGCCCCTCCACCGCGTCCCGACATCATGCCCGGCATTAGTGTGAACGGATGACTCCCGAAACCCCCTGGAGACGAACATGCCACGCTGGATCCTGACTTGCCTGGTTGCGGCACTTCTCAATGGCCTTCCCGCCGTGGAAGCGGAGAAGAAACCGCCGAACCTGATCGTATTCCTGACCGACCAACAGCGAGTGGACACCCTGGGCGTCTACGGCAACAAGCAGATCCGGACACCACACCTGGACCGCCTGGCTCAGCGAAGCTTCGTCTTCGACGCCTTCTATGTGTCCAACCCGGTCTGTACTCCATCCCGGGCCACTCTGCTCACCGGACTCTACCCCCACAAGCACGGCTCCTGGAAAAACAGCCTCCCCCTGGATCCCAAAGTGCCCATCCTGGTGGAAATGTTGCAGGACCCCGACTACGCCTCGGCCTACTACGGCAAGTGGCACCTGGGAAACGAGATCTTCAAGCAGCGGGGCTTCACCGACTTCGACAGCACCGAGATCTATCAAAGATGGTGGTCCGAGGATCAGGATCATTCCCAGCGATCCGGTTACTACCACTTCCTGAAGGAGAAGGGGATCGAGGCGGACACCCCCTACGGACACTCCCGCGATCTGGCCAACCGCTTGCCCAAGGAACTCTCCAAGCCCGTCTACCTGGCCCAGCGAGGGATCCGGTTCCTGGAACAGCACCAGGACCGGCCCTTTGTCCTCTATCTGAGCTTCCTGGCACCCCACGCCTTCGCCGATCACAAACAGGGGCCTCCTTTCACCAACGTCTACGGGGACCTCTACGACCCGGCCGACATGCCGATCCCGGATTCCTATTTCCAGGCGATGGACCCCACCGTCTCCTTCGCCAAACGGCAGATGCGGCTGGCGTTGAACCGGGGCGAGCTTCCCATCGCCTATCCCCAGACCGTCCAGGAACTGAGGGAAGCCATGGCCCGCTACTGGGGGCTGGTCACCCTGGTGGACGAGATGGTGGGCCAAGTGCTGGACCGGCTCCGGGAATTGGGGCTGGAGCGGGACACCATCGTCGTCTTCACCAGCGAGCACGGCGAGATGATGGGCGACCACCGGCTCATGTCCAAGATGAACAGCTACGAAGAGGCGGCGAAGGTTCCGTTTCTGCTCTCGGTCCCGGGGCTGTGGGAGCACTCCCGGCGCATCCGGAAGCCGGTGAGCCAAGTGGATGTGACGCCGACTCTGCTGGACCTGATGGGGCAACCTGTTCCGGACCATGTGCAAGGAGAGAGCTGGGCCGAATACCTGCGTGCGGGACGGGGCCTTCCCGACCGGGACGTTCTGGTCGTCAGCGACGAATCGGGTTACAGCCAGCCGTGGAACCGGCAGCACATCTATCAACACCGGACCCTGATCACGCCCGAAGGTTGGAAGCTCACCGTGAGCGCCGCCGGCGACGGAGAGCTCTACCACCTTGTCCGCGACCCCAAAGAGATGAAGAACCTCTATTTTCTCCCGGAGTACCAGGATCAGGTTCGGAAGATGTGGGACCGCCTCCGGGCTCGTCAGAAGGAACTCGAGGATCCCGTGGTGTTGGACCTGAACCAGCCTTGGCCCCAGCAGAGGGGTGCCCATCCGGATTTTCCGTGAGCCTCGCGGCAAACCCCGGTTGAGGAAGCCATGAGAATTCCGAAATGGACTGACGGGAAGCGTTGGCGTTCTTCGGTCCTGTGGTCGGTGCTGCTGGTCTGCATCAACAACGCCGGTGCGGCTTCGACCGCACCTCCCAGCGTCCTCTGGGTCATGCTGGACGATGGGCGGGCGGATACGCTGAGCTGCTATGGCCGGCCTTGGGCCGACACACCTCACATGGACCGCATCGCCCGTGAAGGAGTCCGTTTCGAAACGGCCATCGTCCAGAACCCGGTCTGCGTCCCGTCGCGAACCTCCATGAAATCGGGGCTCTACGCCCACCAGACCGGCGTCATGGCCATGGGAAGGCCGGCTGGGACGCCCGGACGATACCGAAACAGTACTCTGACCGAATACCCGAATCTCCTCGACGCCTGGAAGGAAGCCGGAATCCCTCTTGAGAACGTGGGCAAGGCTCACGCCTTCCGTGAGGATTGGCGTCTTCTGGGCGATGCTCCACGCTTTCTGGACAATCGGGGACGGCCCACCCAGCACCTGCCGCGGGAGTGGCACCGCCGTCTCCTCTCGGTAGTGCGAACCAAGACCCATCAGTGGATGATCGGGGGCCTGCTCGACATTCCCCCCGGCCAGATCCGGACAGCCCGGCTGGGGGATCTGGCCCAGGGACGCTTGCGGGAACTGGTCCGATCGCCGGACCCCTTCTTCCTGCGCGTCTCCTTCCATGCGCCGCACGTCGCCTGCTCCACCACGCCCTCCTGGTTCGTCGATCCCAGCCGGATCGACCTGCCCCTCCCGACACCCGAAGAGATCCAGGGAAAGCCCCGGTACGAACGGGAGAACATCCATGTCTACAGCGGCGCACCCCACCTGAGCCGGGAAGAGATCGGGCTGGCCCGGGGGACCTACTACGGCATGATCCGGGCCGTGGACCGGGAGGTTGGGAGGCTGCTTTCGGTCTTGGAACAGTCCGGGCGCCTGGATAACACCATCATCGTCATCAACTCGGATCAGGGATTCCAGTTGGGAGAACACCGCAACTGGAAGAAGCGGGATTTCTACGACACCAACGTGAAGGTCCCCTTCATTCTGAGGGCGCCTGGCCTGCTGCCTCAGGGAAAGGTCGTGACGGAGCCGGTGGAGATGGTGGATTTCCTTCCGACCCTGCTGGAACTGTCCGGTTTCGATCCACCCACCGGGATTCGAGGACGGAGTCTACTGCCCTTGATCCGGGGTGAAGTCCGGGAGTGGCGCCGAGCCTGCTTTTCCGAGCACGATCACAGCGAAGACGCCTACGAGGAACTCCGCCGCCGCGGCGGGCGGCGGGTCATGGTCCGGACCCGGGACTGGAAGCTGGTCTTCTTCATGGACGAGCGGGTTCCGGAAGAAGACGGGTCTCTCTACCGGCTCCCGGCCGATCCCTGGGAGCAGCACAACCTGTACGGCGACCCCGCCTACAGCGGTGTGGTGGAAGAATTGAAACGAATGGCCCGGGAGTGGGACCGCGGAGACCAGACGTAGACGACACCATGCGGGTGGAAGCAGGCCAGGGCTTCAAGATATAATCCTCCCAGATTTGCACCCGCGGGAGTGTTTCAAGCTCATGTCATGGAAGCGCCGTCTGGCTGGGAGTCTTTTTTGCCTGGCCGTCCTGGGCGTGCACGGCATGCTCGCCAATGATAAGCCGCAGCCCACAGATCCGGAGTTGCGGGCGCACCATCCTCTCGGCGGTTCCATCGGGTCCCCTTTAGAGATCCGGGTGAGGGGGAAGCGCCTGCAGGGGATCCGGACCGTCTGGTTCGAGTGTGAGGATGTCCGAGCCCGGGTCGTGACGGTGAACGAAATCACGGAGACGGGAGAACAAGACGGCGAAGAGTACTACAGGCAGAGGACGTTGGCCCTCCTGGGCCAAGATCAGAAGGAGCCGGAGTTCGTGGCTGTTCTGGAAGTCCGGACCACTTCCGAAACGCTTCCCGGACTGCATCACTTCCGCCTCGTGGGTCCCACAGGCCTCTCCAACTCCCTGAGCCTCCATCTGGTGGATCAACCCCTCCAGAACGAAGAGGAATCGCCGCACCATCGACCCTCGCAGGCCCAGAAACTGCGCCTCCCGGCCATCGTCAACGGGACTATCCAGGAGAAGGGAGAACTGGACTACTACTCCTTCGAGGTGGAGGCGGGCGAGACCTTGGCGTTCCAGGTATTGTCCGGATTCGAGCTGGGCGTCAATTACTGGGCTCAGACCGAGGTCCGGCTCTACGAGCCCTACCAGAGCTGGTTCGGGACCGACCGGGCTCGTCCCCTGGTCCTGAAGGGCCCGCGCCTTTCCTGGGAACCGATCCGGGTCCGGAGTTCCTGGTTTGACCGGCGCGACTTCGTGGCCCAGTTCGTCCTGCACCCTCTGCTGGAGCACCGTTTCGAGAAGGCCGGGCGCTATCTGCTGTCCGTGGGCACGTTTCAGGGACGGAGTTGGGACAACGGGTACCAGCTCCGGGTCGGACCGGCCCGGAACGAGATTGTCTCGCGCCGCATGATCGGGGCCTTCGGCCAACCGGCCCACGCCGACCCGGCCGACTGGCTGGAGCGGGATTCCTCGACCCTGCGTCAGTTCGGGAGCTTTTACCGGCGACTCGCGGACGACCGGCTGGCCGAGTTGAGAGCCCGATCGGTGACCGCCTCCTCGTCCGGCAGCGATGCCTCGCCCTCCATGGCCTCTACCCGGGATCAAGAACCCAACGACTCGACGGAGGTCGCCCAGGAGTTGACTTTGCCCGGCTTCGCCGAGGGCCGCATCGACTTTCCCGGCGACGTGGACCGTTTCCGGTTCCGGGTCACTGCGGGACAGGCGGTGGCGGTGGAGGTCGAGACGCCCCGGCTCGCTCCCCCCCACTTCAGTCCCTGGCTCAAAGTGTTGGACGCCCAGGGAGAGGTGGTGGCCAACAACATCTACCGGGAATACGGCGGCAACGGCATCGACCCCAACAAGACCATCGAGCGGAAGACACTGCACACCTTTGAGGAGGAAGGCGACTACTGGCTGTTGGTCCGGGACGTGACCGACCACGCCTGGGGAAACGAATTCCAATACCGGGTGCTGATCCGGCCGCAGGTACCCCACGTGGGGCGGACGGAGGTCTCGTTGGGCGTCTTCTCCGTGTCGTCCCAACTCATCGAGATGACGGACCGCCTAAACCTGAAACCGGGGGAATCCCGGCGCCTGACCCTCGTGGCCGACCTGGAGGAGGGATTCGACGGAGGAATCCTGGTGGAAGTCGACGGCCTTCCCGCCGGAATGCGGGTCCAGGCCGCCACCCCGTCCAGTTGGAGCGGGCTGCTGATCCAGGGAATCCAGTATCGGCCGCCGGGGGAACATATCGTGGACCCCAAGATCCATCGTCCCGACCGGCGGGCGGTTACGCTGGTGCTGCAGACGGATTCCCAGATTCAATCCACTCCCCTGCCCCGGTTCCTGAGGATTCGGGCTCGGCCCGTGTCGGCGAACCGGACCGGCCCCCCGATCATAGCGGGCAGAATTCCTTTTCTGATCCTGAATTCGCCTGAGAGCACCGTAGCCGTTCCCGACCGGCAGGAGGTGGCGTTAGCCCCATGAAGTCACCCAGATTGGCCAGAATCCTGTTCGCCTGCGTCATGGCAGGCGTTTTTCCGGGTGCCGGGAGCCCGGCGGCGGCCACCTCGCCGACCGTGCTGTCACTGCGTCTGCTGCCGGAAGAGGCCGTGCTCCCGAACACCGGCGCCGCTCAACGTTTTCTGGTCCTGGGACGGGGAGCCGACGGTCTGGAGCGAGACGTCACCTCCCGGAGCCGGTTTTCTCTGGCTTCGAGTGGAGTCGCCCAAGTGGACCCGGCGGGACGAGTGACTTCCGTGGCGGCGGGTGAAACCAAGCTCCAGGTTCGTATGGGCGAGTTGACGGCCCGGGCCTCGATCCGAGTCTCCGAGAATGGGGTTCAAAAACCCTTCAGCTTTTCGCGGGACATCGGAACCATCCTCACCAAAAAGGGATGCAACTCCAGCGACTGTCACGGCGGAGTCAAGGGTCGAGCCGGGTTCAAGCTCTCCATCGACGCCCTCCATCCCCGCGAAGACTACCGCTGGATCGTCCAGGGCGGGGACTACCAGGTCATGAGCATCGAGGCAGGCGGCGCCATTGAGCCCCGCGTTGACCTGAGCGCTCCGGACCGGAGCCTCCTGCTGCAGAAACCCTCGCTTCAAATCCCCCACGGGGGCGGGGAACGCCTTTCCCCGGACTCGACGGACTACCGGGCGCTGCTGGACTGGATCCGGCAGGGCGCCCGCTACGGCGACGAATCGGCCGAGACGGCGCGGAGGATCCGGCGGCTCGAGGTCCTCCCTTCCGAGGTGGTCGTGGAATCCGGGGCCCGCCACGGGTTGGTGGTGCTGGCCCATCTTCGGGACGGTTCCCGAGAGGACGTGACCGATCACGTGCGGTATGAATCCTCCAACCTGGAGACCGCAAAGGTGGATTCCGAAGGAACGATCCGCGGCGTGAATCCGGGCGAAACCACCGTCCTGGTGCGCGCTCCGGGCCTCGTGGCGAGCGCTCGGATCGGCGTCATCGCCGATGCCGTGACCGACCCTGTCTCCTACGCCTCGCGCAACTACATCGACGAGCACGTCCTGGCCAAAATGCGGAGGTTCCACCTCCGGCCCGCGCGCCGTTCCACCGATGCCGAGTTTCTCCGGCGCATCTGTCTCGATCTGACCGGAACCCTGCCCCCTCCCCATCGGGTCCGGGAGTTTCTGACCAGCCGGGATCCGGACAAGCGGGAGAAGCTGGTGGACCTCCTTTTGGAGTCGTTGGAGTTTACCGACTACTGGACCTTCCGTCTGGCCGACCTGATGCGGGTCGGCCACACCGCCACCGGCATGGCCGAGCACGGTCACATCTACTGGCAATGGGTCCGCGACTCCGTGGCGACCAACAAACCCTACGACCAGATGGCCCGTGAACGGATCACGGCCCAAGGTTACGACGGGGCCTCGCGCCATTTCCTGCAAAACGGGGTCATCCCGCGGCCTGAGAACGCCATGGCCGAGCAGTTCCGGGTCTTCCTGGGACAGCGCCTGGACTGCGCCCAATGCCACAACCATCCCTACGAGTCCTGGAGCCAGGACGAATTCTGGGGCTTGGCCGCCTTCTTCAAACGGGTCACCCGGTCCGAGTGGTCCGGTTTCGGCACCTCCCTGATCTACGACGACCCGGACGGGCCCGACCCCGATCTCGGTGCCGACCCCGACAGCAAGAAAGCCATTCATCCCCGGACCGGCCGGGAAGTGGAACCGGTGCTGCCCGACGGGTCTCCCGTCCCCGCCCACGTAAACACCAGTCCCCGCCAGACCTTTGCCCGTTGGGTGACCAATCACCCCTGGTTCGCCGAAGCCGCGGTCAACCGTTTCTGGGACGCCATCTTCGGACGCGGCCTGGTGGAACCGGTGGACGACTTTCGATCGACCAATCCGCCGACTCATCCCCGGCTTCTGAAGGCCCTGGCCCACGATTTCCGGGAGCAGGGGTATGATCTGAAGCAGTTGCTCCGCCGAATGGTCCTTTCGGAGACTTACCAGCGCTCATCCACACCGTATCCCGGATCCGAAACAGACCGCATGAACTACTCCCACTCCCTGCCCCGGCCCCTGGATGCCGAAGTTCTCCTCGACGCGGTGACTTCGGTGACCGCCGTGCCCCAGACCTTCGAGACCACCGACAAGGGAATGGCGCCGCCGGGCACTCGGGCCATCGAGCTGACCATGCCGGACATCTTCCCGTCGGCCTTCATGGACATGTACGGGAGAACCGATCGCGCGCAGGTCCCGGAGCGGAGCGTCGAGCCCAGCCTGAATCAGGCGCTTCATCTCCTGGTGGGATCGACCTATACGGAGAAACTGGCCGCTGAGGGGAGCCGTCTGGATCGCCTGATGGCTGCCGGCGCCACCGACGCCGAGATCATCGAGGAGCTCTATCTCGCCGCCCTGACCCGCTATCCCCGCCAGGAAGAACGGGACGGGCTGGAGCAGCTGATCCAGCGGAATCCCTCCCGGGGAGAGGGCCTGAAGAACCTGGTCTGGGCGCTCCTGGCATCGCGGGAATTCGCCCACAACCACTGAGTGAAGGACCTGAGAGAACCAACATGAAGTATACGGGGTGTCTGTTGCCGACTTCGGATGTCCTGGCAAGGCGATCCTTCCTGAAGGTGGGATCTCTGAGCCTCCTGGGAATGTCCTTGAGCCGTTACCTGGAAGCCGCCCACCTCATGGCCAAGGCGGGGAAGGACGTCGAGCCGGCCAAGGCCCGTTCTTGCATCCTCATCTGGTTGGAGGGGGGGCCCGCCCAGATGGACACCTGGGACCCCAAACCCAACAGCAGCTTTGGGTCCATATCCACTAACGTGCCCGGCATCCGGATCTCCGAGTTGCTCCCCAACATGTCCCGGCACATGGACAAGGTCTCCATCATCCGCTCCATGCAGTCGCTGGAGCCGAACCACGAAAGGGCTATCTACTACGGCCTCACGGGACACCGTCCCACACCGGCCATGGACTTTCCGGGCATCGGGTCCATCGTCTGCCGGGAACTGGGTCGGCTCAACCATGTCCCGCCGAACGTCGTGGTTCCGGCCAAGGTGGGCAACCGGCACTTCGACTGCCAGAAGGGACAGTACCTGGGACCCGAGTTCGATCCCATGCGGGTGGGGAATCCCAACGACAAGGATTTCCAGGTACTCGACCTCAGCCTTCCCAAGACCCTGACCCGCGAACACCTGGAGGACCGGCGGACTTTCCTGAACCTGGTGGACAGCTACTACCGCAATAAGGTCCAGTCCGCCGAGCACACCAAGATGGACCGTTTCAGCCAACAGGCCCTGGAGATGATCACGGCTCCGGAGGTGCGGCAAGCCTTCGACCTGAGCCAGGAATCGGAGAAGACCCGGGACGCCTACGGCCGGACCAGCTTCGGCCAGAGCCTCCTTTTGGCCCGGCGCCTCGTGGAGTCGGGCAGCCGGTTCATCACGGCCGCCGGCCACGACCTCAACGGCTGGGACACCCACTCGCACAATGACCGGCGGAACCTCAAGCAGACGGCGAAATTGGACGAATCCCTGCCGGTCCTGCTGGAGGACCTCCACCAGCGGGGCCTTTTGGAGTCCACTGTCGTGGTCGTCATGGGGGAGTTCGGACGCAGTCCCCACCTTAACTCCAAGCTGGGAAGAGACCACTGGCCCCATTGCTGGTCCCTGCTGCTGGGAGGGGGCGGTCTCGAAGGCGGCAAGGTAGTGGGCGCCAGCGACGACCGGGGAGCCTACGTGGCGGAGCGAAGGGTCACCATCGGGGACCTGTTCGCCACCCTCTACAAGGCCTTCGGCATCGACTGGCACAAGGAGTACATGAGCCCCATCGGCCGCCCGGTGAAGATCGCCAACTCCATCGACGACGAGACGGGCCAGCCGGTTTCGGAGTTGATCTAGCGGGAGGCGCGGCCGGCCCGGCCACAGGTCGGGATAATTTTTCAGCCGCGCTCCGAGGCCGAGTGGGCTACACCGGCCATGCAGGCGAATATGCTCGCCCGCCTCCTGCCGTATGCGAGTCAGGACCGAAGAGGGCACCCACACAAGGGGTGCCCCTACCGGATTTGGGAATGGCCCAACGGGTCGACCGCCTCGACCAGGAAGTCGTCGGTACCGCTACGGGGATTGGGAACGGTCCGTTCCCGCAGGTGACTTTTCTGTTGCCGTACTACGGTAAAACCCCGCCTCAGTAGCGGTAATGATCCGGCTTGTAGGGGCCGTCCGTGTCGACGCCGATGTACTCGGCCTGCTCCGGGGTGAGTTGGGTGAGCTTGGCTCCCAGCTTGTCCAGGTGGAGCCGGGCCACCTTTTCGTCGAGGTGCTTGGGCAGGACGTAGACCTCTCTCCCGTACTTTTCCCGGTTCTGCCAGAGCTCGATCTGGGCCAGAACCTGGTTGGAGAAGCTGCTGCTCATGACGAAGCTGGGATGACCGGTGGCGCAACCCAGATTCACCAGCCGGCCCTCGGCCAATACGAGGATGCTGTGGCCGTCGGGAAAGTGCCACTCATGGACCTGCGGCTTGATTTCCTCCTTGCGGATCCCTCGAGTGCCCTGCAGGCCGGCCATGTCGATCTCGTTGTCGAAGTGGCCGATGTTGCAGACGATGGCCTTGTCCTTCATCCGGGCCATGTGGTCCAGCCGGATGACACCGAAGTTGCCGGTGGCGGTGACGAAGATGTCCACGTCCGAGACCACGTCCTCCGTCCGCACGATCTGAAATCCCTCCATGGCCGCCTGCAGGGCGCAGATGGGATCGATCTCGGTCACCAGCACCCGGGCGCCCTGTCCCCTCATGGACTGGGCGCACCCCTTGCCCACCTCGCCGAATCCGCAGACCAGCACCGTCTTGCCCCCGATCATGACGTCGGTGGCGCGCATGATGCCGTCGGGCAGGGAATGACGGCAGCCGTAGATGTTGTCGAACTTGCTCTTGGTGACGCTGTCGTTGACGTTGATGGCGGGAAAAAGGAGGGTCCCGGCGTTCTGCCTCTGGTAGAGACGGTGGACCCCCGTGGTGGTCTCCTCGCTCACCCCCACGATCCGCCCCGCCATGCGATGCCAATATCGGGAATCTTCCAACAGGCGATCCCGCAGCAGAGTCAGCACGACCTTCAATTCCTCCGAGTCGGCAGTCCCGGGATCGGGAAGCGCCCCGTTCGAAGCGAAGGCCTCCTCCGCCTCGTATCCCAGGTGAATCAGCAGCGTGGCGTCGCCGCCGTCGTCCACCAGTAGATTGGGGCCGCCTTCAGGAAACCTCAGGATCTGGTCGGTGCACCACCAGTAGTCCTCCAGCGTCTCCCCCTTCCAAGCGAAGACCGGAACACCCGTTTCGGCGATGGCGGCCGCGGCATGGTCCTGAGTGCTGAAGATGTTGCAACTGGCCCAACGCACGTCCGCACCCAGGTCGGCCAGAGTCTCGATCAGGACCGCGGTCTGGATGGTCATGTGCAGGGAACCGGAGATCCGGGCGCCAGCCAGAGGCTTGCTGCCGGAGTGCTCCTTGCGGACGGACATCAACCCCGGCATCTCGTGCTCGGCCAGGGAGATCTCCTTGCGTCCGAAGCCGGCCAGACGAATGTCGGCGACCTTGTACTCGTTCTTGACTGCGGCTGTACTCATGAGTCTGGATTCCCTTCTCTCAGTTTCGGTTACGGTTGCCGCAAGCCCGAGCGTGAACATCCCGCACGACGCCGGACCCGGTGTCCAAGGCTCCTCGACGACCCCTTCCCAAGGGTTGTAAGGATAGCAGAAAGTCCGCCAAACGGAGCCGTTCGGCATTCTGAAACAGAGCTACAGGGACGTCCTTTTACCGCTTGCGGGACGCCTCGTAGAACTTGATGTAGTCCTCCACCGGGGTACCGGCGATGGTCTCCGCAATGAGATCCAATGGCAAGTCATCCACCCTCCTGAAGCGAACGCACGACTTGCCCATGTTGAGTTTCTTGCCGCTCGCCCGGTACCTCTCCTCGAACCAGGTCCTGGATTCCCGGTGGCTGTAGACGCACATCAGGTAGAGGGACATGTACCGCTTCTGAGAGGCCAGGGCAGCGTACATGAGGGGCTGGCTGTTGTACGTCTTGGGATAACGGTCCAAGGGAATCTCGTAAGTGATCATCCCCCAGTTCATGGTCTCGACATAACCCGGCGGCAGGTTGTCCAAGACCAACTCCCTCACCAGCTGAATGGCCTCCCGGCGGTCCGGGGCAAGCTCGTGCAGGTATTCCTCGACCGTGGCGGCAGCGCTTCTGACCATGGGGTCACATTATCAGAATCGATCCGCATTCATCTCAGGAGTTTCGTGGCCTCCCGGCTGTTGCCGATGCGGTCTTCGGCGGGAGAGAATCAGCGCCCATGCAATGGAATCGCCTGCTGTCCAGCCTGTTGCTGCTCTCCGGCTGCGGCGAGAGCCCCGAATCCGGTCCGCTCTCTCCGGAGGAATCGATGGCCAGTTTTCAGCACCCCGGCGATGTCCGGATAGAGCTCTTCGCCGCCGAACCGTACGTGCGAGACCCAGTCGACCTGGTCTTCGACGAGGAGGGGAGAGCCTTCGTCGCCGAGATGCTGGACTACCCCTACGACCCTCCGCCGGGCCAGCCGCCTCGCAGCCGGATCCGGGTCCTGGAGGATCGGGACGGCGACGGGAGAGTGGATCACTCGGTGGTCTTTGCCGACGGGTTGCTCCAACTCAAGGGCCTGGCTTTGTGGGACGGAGGCGTGATCGCCGCCGCGGCGCCGGACCTCCTCTACTTCAAGGACACGGACGGCGACCTCCGTGCAGACGTCCGGCGGATTCTCTACACCGGGTTCGAAGTGGGTCAGCCCCAGGGCCGGGTCAGCAACCTGCGCTACTCCCTGGACAACTGGATCTACGTCTCGAATGACGGGCATCCGGGGCTCGTCCGGTCTCCGGACCGGCCCGGAGCCGGCCCGGTCTCGGTCCTGGGAACCGACTTCCGGTTCCGCCCCGGCCGGGGCGCCTTCGAAGCGGCTTCGGGAGCCGCCCGCTTCGGCCAGACCCTCGACGACTGGGGCAATCGCTTCGTCACCCGCACCGGAACCCACGTTCTGCACGTGCTGCTGCCCCGCCGCTACCTGGAGAGGAATCCGTACCTGGCGGCACCCAGGGACATTATCCGGGACGTTTCGGACCACGACGGCCGTATCTATTCCCGGACGTCCCCCGAGAAGTGGCGCAAGCTTCGAACTCGGGTGAGACAGGAGCGCTCCGACGAAATGGGCCTGGGGCGCACCCGACAGGTCCAGGGCTTCTTCACCGGAGCCACCGGAGGCACCGTCTACTCCGGCGACCGGCTTCCTCCGTCGTACCGGGGCAATCTCTTTACTGGAGGAGTCGCCGGGAACCTGGTTCACCGGGATCTGCTGGCGCCGAGCGGCATCAGCTTCGTGGCCAGACGCGCGCCGGAAGAAGGGCAGCGGGAATTCCTCTCCTCCACCGATCCCTGGTTCCGGCCCGTACAGTTCACGACCGGATGGGACGGGAACCTCTACATCGTGGACTTCTACCGCAAGCTCGTGGAGGACCCCGAGTCGATCCCCGAGCCCATCAAGCGGAATCTCGACTTCTATGCCGGGACCGACCGGGGCCGAATCTATCGCATCGTGCCCGCACGCGATCCAGGTCCCGCTCCCTCGAAGCCCTCACTGACCGGAATGGACCCCAAGAACCTGGTTCGGCTTCTCTCCCATCCCAACCGTTGGTGGAGACTCACGGCTCAGCGCCTGCTGGTCCAGCGGCGGGAGACTTCGGCCGTCGCGGAACTGAAGCGTCTCCTCCGCCAGGGAGAATCCGCCAGGGGACGATTGCATGCACTGAATGCCTTGGAAGGCCTCTCCACCCTCGATTCCGAGACTCTGACCCTGGCGTTGCAGGACTCGAGCCCCGGGGTGCGAGAGCACGCCGTCCGGATGGCCGAGGAGATTCCCGACCTGCTCCCGAGACTGGCGGACATGGCGGTGAAAGAGGACCCGCGCGTCGGCTTTCAGCTGGCTTTGAGCCTGGGCCGGTTCCCGGGTGACGCCGTCACCCGGGCCCTGTCCCGGTTGGCTCCGAGCCAGAGCCTGACGCCTGGCTTTCGGGCGGCCATCCTGAGTTCGGAGGCCGGATCCTCGCCGAATCTTGTCGAACACCTGCTGAACCTGGACTTCTTCGGAGTACCGGATCAGAAGCGGAGGGAGGAATTCCTGGAGGAACTCGCGGCCGTGATCGGTGCCCGTCAACGGCCAACGGAGATCAAGCGGATCCTGGATCTGGTTTTTCGAACTCCCGGTCTAGCGAACGAGGCCTGGCAGGGAGCCGCACTCGAGGGGCTGGCTCGAGGTCTGGAAATGGGACGGGTCTTCGGCCTGGATCCGGCCGGCGCCCGAACCGCGCTCCGGCAACTATTGAAAACGGGTTCGACCCGCGTCCGTACGGCGGCGGCCCGTGTGTCCCGACACTTCCGAATGCCCCGGCTTCGAGCTCAGGCCCGCCGGGAGGCATTGGACCCAAGCGCCTCGCTCCAGCGGCGGATACAGGCCGTCCGCACCCTGGCAAGTGTCCGATTTCGGGACGCGCGTCCCATTTTCGGACACTTTTTGGATTCCGTTTCCGATTCCGCCCTGCGTGCCGAGGTTTTTCGGCTCCTGGGAGGCTACGGCGACGTGGAGGTCGGCGATCTGATTCTCTCCCGCTGGAGCACACTCTCTCCCCGCGAGCGGAGGCCCGCCCTACACGCCCTGATCACCCACCGCGGACGGGCGTCCCGGCTGCTGGACGCGCTGGAGCGGGGGACCGTCGAGACGGCGGCGTTGGAGCAGGACCACCGCGTCCTGCTGGCCCAGCATCCGGACGAAGCGGTTCGAAACCGAGCCCTGACCCTGTTTCAACCGGACTCGCCGGACGCGAGGGACCGTGTGGTGCAGGACTACCGGATAGTTCTGGATCTGGCCGCCGACTCGGAGCGGGGAGAGCAGGTCTTTGAACGGGAGTGCGCCCGTTGCCACCAACCCCAGGAAGGAGACGCGGTGGGTCCGGATCTGCGCGTCGGGGTACAGGGACACACCCGGGAGGAGTTGCTCCAGGCCATTCTGAATCCCAACGCCCGGATCCTGGGCCTCTTCCAGAACTACATCGTGACCACCCGCGAGGGTCTGGTCTACGGCGGCGTCCTGGCGGCGGAGGGTCCCGGAAGCCTGACGTTACGCAGCGGTCCCGGAGAAGAGGAGACGATTCTGAGGGCCCGCATCTCCGAGATCCGTGCGTCCCAGGTTTCGCTGATGCCCGAGGGTCTGGAAGAGAGCATCGACCCGCAGGAGATGGCGGACCTCATCGCCTACATCCAGGCCGGAGACATGCTGGAGGACTGACCGAAGTCCACGGCGAAGCCCCGCATCGCCCGTTTTTCAGTCACTCGTAGAAACGGATGGAATAGAGATCCGCGTCCTTCATCACGAAACGGAGCCGAATGGCGGTCCCGGCCAGACGGCCCACGTCGCTGCCCCCATCCCACGACACGTCCCGGGCAATCTCGTCTCCGATGATCTCGGGACAATCCGCAAGGGAGAAGCCGGGGATCGGTTTCCCCTCGGTGTCCTGAACCTCCACCCGCAAGCCGCCCGCAGCCGAGGTGGAGTAGTTGATCTCCAGCCGGTTCCCGGAAAACTTCAGAGGCTTCGTGAGCATCTCCCCACCGGCGTACGGCGCGTTGACGGAGGCGAACCCGTCCAGCCGCAGGGTCAACCGCTGGATGTGCCACGTGGGATGCCCATAGTGCCGGCCCACGTAGATGGACATCTCGGCCGGACCGGTCCGGACCACGCCCTGGAGCGGATAGTTGGTGCGGGAGACCCAGTTGAGGGTGTCCGGTCCCGGGCGGACGAAGACGCCCATGAAGGTACGGTCGTAGAGCGTGCCTCCCCGGGAGGTCATGAAGGCGGCGTCCGCGCAGTCGTGGGACAACCAGTCCGGATTCTTCGGTTGGGTGGCGTCCGAGACAACGCCGGCGGCCTTGGCCCGCTCCTTGGTGAGCGCGGAGCGGCCATACATGAACCGCGGCGGGAAGGCCACGTAGATATGGGGGGCCCGGAAATACTGAACCGTCTGGTGCTCATAGAGATGTTCGGGCGGGACGATGCCTCCCGTGGTGTACTCCATGGGGACAGGATCGGTCCAACTCAGGAGATCCGGGGATGTGCTCCGGGCCACGGAGCGTTTTCGAGGCCGTTTGTTGGAGGTCATGAATCGGAAGTAGAGAAGATACTTCCCCTCGGATTCGGACCAGAAGATGGATTGAACGCCGTCGAAGCCGTTGGGGAGCGTCGTGATGAAGACCGGATCTTCCTGAACCTTCCGGAAATCCAACCCGTCGGAGGACTCGTACAGGAACAGGTCCACGTACTTCCTCCCGTCCAGGGGATGCTCGTTCTTCCACTCGGGCCGGTCCCGGTAGTGGGAGCTGGTGGCCTTGAGGCGGCGATCGGCCGGCACGCCCGGCCGGTTGTCCACGAAGGGGACCAGCCGCCCCAGCTTGATCACGTTGTTCTCACGGCTGCCGTCCACCTCCACCAGTCCCAGGTTCGGCTTCTCCCAGTGGATGCCGTCCCGGCTCCGGGCGTAGCTGATGGCGCGGCGGAATCTTTGCTCCGACGGCAGCGTGGTCCGGGCCAGGTAGTAGAGGTGGTAGAGGCCCCCCTCCTGAAAGACCTTGTATCCGAAGTTGAACTCATTCTCCCAGGGACGGTCGATGCGGATCACCTGCTCGGCGGGTCGCGGCTCGTGCAACTGCAGGCGGACCCCCTGCAGGCGGTCGATCAGAAAGTGGTCGACGAAGAGCTCCCGGCGGGAGCCGATCTCCCGGGGTTCGGAGTCGTGGCCCGATACCGCCCAGGCCGGGCTCGGCGCTGCAAGATTGAGCGCGAACAGCAGAAATCCCAGGAACCGACTTGATCTCATACGATTTTCCTCCCGCGAAGAGCATGCATGCCATCGAGACTCTTGGCAAGTTGCCGCGCAAGACGGGGCTGGAGTCGCCGACTTTTTTTGAACGATCTTCAAGACGCAGCCCAGAGAGAGCCGGCCAATCTCTCTTCTCTCCCCCAGCAAGTCCGTAAATTTCAGGTGTCGAGCCTCCCACATGGGGAACTGGTCGAGCTTGGATTCCTCCTTCGTTGAGGGTGACGATCCTGTTGCAACACCACCTGTTGCAAGTGATAATATCTCAGTGAGAATCGTCCACACGGGATTGAGGCGCCTGTTCGACCGCGGCGATAGTCGACGTCTGAACCCAGCCCACGTGCGCCGCATCCGGCGTGTGCTAGCGGATTTGGACGTGGCATCTTCACCGAAAGACCTGGATCAACCCGGTTACCGGCTGCATCTGTTGCAGGGCAACCGGCGAGGCTACTGGAGTGTACGTGTCTCAGCAAACTGGAGAATCGTCTTTCGCTTCGTCGCCGGCGAGGCCGTGGACGTAAACCTTGTCGATTACCACTAGGGAGAAACCATCATGCCTATGTACGACCCGCCACATCCCGGCGAGATGCTCCGAGACATTCTGGAAGACCAAGAGGTGAGCTGGACCGTAACGGAGTGTGCCCGGCATCTCGACGTAGCGCGTAACACATTGTCACGGTTGCTCAATGGCCGTATCGGAATCTCGCCAAGAATGGCGCTGGCGTTGGAAAGAATCGGTTGGAGCAACGCCGATCACTGGATGCGGCTTCAAGCAGCCTACGACTTGGCGCAACAGAGGCGCAAGAATGCGGACGCTGCCTGAGATGGAGTCGACAGAAGAGGAATTGTAAGCTGGCTCCAGAGCGAAATCTGTTCTGGCCGGTTCTTTAGGCAAGGACTGGGTGACTTCGAACCCGATTGTTCGCTCAATCGGCAGCGAATCGGAAAGCGTACAGATCGGCGTCCTTGAGGACGAACCGGATCCGCACCGGTTTGCCGGCCAGTGAGCTGACGTCAGGGTTCCCCTTCCAGGTCACCACGCCCTCGATCTGATCGCCGAAGACTTCATCCGCATCCGCCTGGCTGAATCCCTCCAACGGCTTGCCGTCCGCGTCCTGGAGCTCGACCCAGATGCCGCCGCTGCCCGAGGTGGAGTAGTTGAGGCGGAGCCGATTGCCGTCGAAGCGAAGAGGCCGGGTCACCATCTCTCCGCCGGCCAAGGGGGCCTGCACGGAAACGAATCCGTCCATTCTCAGGGAATAACGGCGAACGTTCAGGCTCCGGCCCATCCAGTACCCTTCCACCACGTAGATGGAGAGTTCCTCGGGAGAACCGGCTCGGTCGGAGCGGGTCTGGACGATTCCCCAGGCGATGCTGTTGTCCCCGTAGACCCAACTGTCGGTCCGGGCAAGTCCGGGTCGGATGAAGGCCTCTCCCCAGCGCTTGAAGTGGAGCCGGTCCCGGCCCGTCATCAGGAGGGAGTCGGTCACGGCCGTCCCGTAGCGCTGGGAGACTTTCGACCTGTGCTCCCGGGCCTCCCGGCCCGGCAGGCGCCAGGTCGCTTCGGTCGAGCCCCGGTCCTTGTAGCGCATGGGAAAACCCACCAGGATGTGGGGCGCCCGGTAGTAGGGGCGCAGTTGATTGGTGTAGAGATGTTCCCTGGGGGCTCCCGGATACTCGCACCAGACCGGATCCGTCCAGTTGACGAAGTCGGGAGAGGTGGCCGTCAGGATGTCCCTGACCCCCTGCTGAAATCCTCGGAAGTAGGCCCGGTACTCTCCCCGAACCGGATCCCAGAAGGCCAGGTTCTGCGAATCGAAGGCCCCTTCGGAGATCACGACCCGGTCCGACATGGGGGTGAAACGAAGTCCGTCCGGCGACTTGAGCGCCAGCAGGCCCTTCTCGCCGTTGGACCGGATGATCATCTTGTAGCGGGCGTCCTCGGGGCAGTCGGGACTGTCGTCCTTGAAGATGGCGGCGTGGCCGGGATCGGCTTCGACCGAGCTCAGCGTCGTCTGGGAGAGGATGATGTTGTTGTCCGTGCTGCCCTGGAACTCCACCAGGCCCAGCTTCGGTTTCCGGAAGTGGATGCCGTCGCTGCTCTCGGCATAGCACATGTACGGGCGGTGGGGATAAGTCTGCCCTGTCTCCGTGACATCGTACTGATAGGCGCCGTAGTACATCCGGTAGCGCATCCGGTTTGGGGTTCCATCCTGGAACACGGTGCGGTAATGGCAGGCGTTTCCTTCCCAAGCCTCATCGGTCACCAGTGCGACGTTCCGCCGGACAGGCCGGTGGAGCTGCAGCCGGGCTCCTCCCGACATACCGTCGATGAGATGCTCATCCACCATGAGTTCGAGACGCGAACCCACGTCGGCGACTCCCTCGGAGGCGCCCATGACGGCGATTCCCGCGCTCAGCACTAGCAAGATCACGAATAGCGGCATTTCCGGATTCCTCCCTGAATTCTGCGGCCCGTCCTCCTGGCACCCGCCGTCAAAGCAGAGTGGCATACCGCTCAACCGGCAAGCCGTGTCGCCTCAAGGTCGGCTTTGATCAATGACTCCGCAGGGATGCCGAGTCCATTGTGCAAGCGCCGGATCATCTTCAGGCTCAACGGCCGCTTACGGTTCAACACCTCGTACACCCGGCTGCGACCGCCGATGTAGGGCACCAGATCTTTCGCCGCGAGCCCGTTCAGTTCCATGTGGTAACGGATGGCGGCAACCGGGTCGGGGAGTTCCAGAGGATAATTGCGCACTTCCCAAGCCTCGACCAACGTTACTAGAACGTCCAGCCGGTCGCCTTTAGGCGTGTCACGCTCAGCGGTCATAAGGCCTTCGATCTCCTTGAGCGTGCGTCGATAATCTCGGTCAGTCTTGATCGGTACGATTTCCATGGCGTGGCCCTCAAATCGATTGCGCATCAATGGCATCGTAGCTCCGGTGTGTCCCGACGAATCGAATGTACACGACCCGGTAAGGGTAGTTGATCCACACCACGATGCGATACTTGTTTCCGGCGACGTTGAACACCGCCCTCCCGTCCTTAAGTATGCTGACGCTACGAATATCCCGCTTGACATCAGCCGGACTCGCCCATTCTGCAGCCTTGACCTGCCGATACCAAGCCATTACCGGCTCACGAGCATCGGCGGGAACGGTCCTGGTGTCGAGGAAGGCCTTCAGCGTCGCCAGTGCGATAACCCTCATACCGAGGCGCCAGTATAGTCCCGGATTGGGACTACCTGTCAACTCATTCCGGTCTCATGAGTTCACCACTATACGCTTCCTGGAAAATCAGATGCGAACGTCCTGGGAGGGGGATTTTTCTGTCCCCCCGGAGCGTGGGGGTAGGAAAACCCCCACTCCTGCCTCGACCCCTCGCTGACAGATCGATGTTATGAAAAACCGCCGCTTCACTGTGACGGGAGGTGCCGTCGCAGAGGCAATCCGGTCAGTCGGCGGCAAAGCGAAAAGCAAACAGGTCGGCGTCCTTGAGGATGAACCGAATCCGGACCGGTTTGCCGGCCAGTGAGCGGACATCGCGGTTCCCCTTCCAGGTCACCACACCTTCGATCTGATCTCCGAAAACCTCATCCGCATCCGCTTGGCTGAAACCCTCCAGCGGCATGCCGTCCTCGTCCTGGAACTCGACCCAGATCCCGCTGCTGCCCGAAGTGGAATAGTTGAGGCGCAGCCGGTTTCCTTCGAAGCGAAGAGGACGGGTCACCATCTCCCCACCGGCCAAAGGCGCCTGCACCGAGACGAACCCGTCCATGCGGAGGGAGTAGCGGCGAACCTTGATGCTTCGCCCCATCCAGTACCCTTCCACCACGTAGATGGAGAGCTCGTCGGGAGCACCGACCCGGTCGGAGCGGGTCTGGACGATTCCCCAGGCGATCTTGTTGTCCCCGTAGACCCAACTGTCGGTCCGGGCGGGCCCGGGTCGAATGAAGGCCTCTCCCCATCGCTTGAAGTGGAGCCGGTCCCGGCCGGTCATCAGGAGCGCGTCGGACACCACCGTCCCGTAGCGCTGGGAGACCTTCGATCTGTGCTCCCGGGCTTCACGGCCAGGCAGGCGCCAGGTCGCTTCGGTGGGGCCCCGGTCCTTGTAGCGCATGGGAAAGCCCAGCAGGATGTGGGGCGCCCGGTAGTAGGGGCGCAGTTGATTCGTGTAGAGATGCTCCGTGGGGGCCCCCGGATACTCGCACCAGACCGGGTCCGTCCAGTTGAGCAAGTCGGAAGAGGTGGCCGTCAGGATGTCCCGAATCCCCTGCCGGAACCCTCGAAAGTAGGCCCGGTACTCTCGCCGCAGCGGGTCCCAGAAGGCCAGGTTCTGAGAATCGAAGGCCCCTTCGGAGATCACGACCCGGTCCGACATGGGGGTGAAGCGGAATCCGTCCGGCGACTTGAGCGCCAACAGACCCTTTTCGCCGTTGGAACGGATGATCACCTTGTAGCGGGCATCCTCGGGGCAGTCGGGATTTTCGTCGATGAAAACTGCGGCGTGGCCAGGGTCGGCTTCGACCGAGCTCAGCGTCGTCTCGGAAAGGACGATGTTGTTCTCTTTACTGCCCCGGAACTCCACCAGCCCCAGCTTCGGTTTCCGGAAGCGGATGCCGTCGGTGCTCTCGGCGTAGCAGAGAAACGGACGGTTGGGGAAGGTCATTCCCGTCTCCGTCGTCTCGTAGTGCCAGGCCCCGTAGTACATCCGGTAGCCGTTTCCATCCTGCAACACCGTACGGTAGAAGGAGGCGTTCCCCTCCCAGGGTTCGCCGGTCTCCAGGGCCACGTTCCGCCGGACCGGCCGGTGGAGCTGCAGGCGGGCTCCTCCCGACATGCGGTCGATGAGATGCTCATCCACCATGAGCTCGAGACGCGAGCCCACGTCAACGGCTTCCGCGGAGGCGCCCATGACGGCGGCTCCCGTGCCGAGCGCGAACAAGATCACGAATAGCAACAATTCCGGATCCCTCCCAGGCGGCCGAGAAAAGAGAAAAAAGGAAAAGAGGAAAGAGCGAAGAATAGTGTGTCGTTTCCGCATAACCGGAACATCTTCAGGAGGATGCGCTGCAACTCTCGATGGCCCCCGACAGGCAAGCCCTTCGCACCGCATCCAACACGGCCATGTTCTTGACACCCGTCTCGATCCTGGCATCCGCTGCACCGCCGCAGGCAGCGACGAAGGCGTCGACCTCGT
This sequence comes from Acidobacteriota bacterium, assembly GCA_965231825.1. GTDB lineage: Bacteria > Acidobacteriota > UBA6911 > RPQK01 > JAJDTT01 > JAJDTT01. Next base: position 4,814,194 of record OZ246889.1, read on the forward strand.
CGGCATACTGGTTGACGCCACGGATCCGGTGCTGCTCGTGTCTGCCATCCTGGTCGATGACCGTCACGTGAACCCGCTTGTGCGGTGCGGGGACGTAGCCCTGAGGCGCCTTGATGATTCCCCGATCCCCGTATACGGCGTAATGCTGTTCCCTGGCAAGATGGGTCCCACAGGTGACGGTAGCCACTGGGCCACCGTCGAAATTCAGGGTGAAGTGGCAGAACTCGTCGACTCCGGTCTTGGATCCCAACCGCCAGGCACCTGAAACGGAACGAGGCTCCGCGCCGAGGATGTAACGGGCGCTGTTGATCCCGTAACAACCTACGTCGTAAAGGCCTCCTCCCCCGGTCTCACGCTTCAGGCGAATGTTGTCCGGATCTTCCATGAAGTAGTGGAAGTGGGCTTCGAACAGGAAAATCCGTCCGATGGCGCCCTTCCGGATGAGCTCCTTCACCAGGGCATGCTGCGGATGGAAGCGGTACATGAACCCCTCCATCAGCACCCGGCCGGCCGCTCTGGCGGCCGCCTTCATCTCCCGGGCTTCCGCCAGGTCCATCCCCAGCGGCTTGTCGCAAAGGACATGCTTTCCGTGGGCCAACGCCTTCAGGGTCCACTCCATGTGGAGATGGTTGGGGAGACCGATGTAGACTCCGTCGATGCCGGGGTCCTCCAGTAGCTCCCGGTAACTCGAATAGCAGCGGTCGACGCCGTGCTTGGCGGAGAGGGCTTGCGCCTTCTCCCGGGAACTGGTTCCCAAAGCCGTCAATTCCGCCGTTTTGGCTTGGCGAATCCCGGGAATCATGGCCTTGGTGGATATCATCCCCACGCCGATGATGGCCATTCTGTACATGTTACGTCTTCCTCCGCGTCATATTTTGATCCATTCCAGATTGAAACGGGCGATGCTGATCCGCTCGCACCAGCGCCGGCGATGGTCCAGGCGCGAAAAGCTGCCGTACCACTCGGCGAGCTTGGACTCGGGCCAGTCGAGGCTGTCCTCGTGCAGACAGAGAATTGTCTTGTCCTCCAACACAGCCAGGTCGGAATAGGCGGACGGACCGTCATCCAACAGTTTCGACAGCGGCCAGGTCCGGCCCTCGTCATAGCTGGCCCGCAGGGTGAGACGCTGTCTTTGCCCCTTCGTCGGATTTGAGGGATCAGGACCGGCCGGATTGGAAAAGAGGAAGATGTTCTTCTCCCCGTTCGCACCGGTGGAGTAGCGGGTCAACCCAGCGTGGCAGACCGTGGTGGTGAGGCCTTGCGGCTGCGTCTCCTGAGGCTCGAAGTTCTCGCCGCCGTCCCGGCTCCAGGCGTGCCATCGCCAGTCGTTGTGAAAGGGGCGATTTTTGCGGAAATTGGCGTAAACGCCGCCATCCGCCGTCTCTACCACGGTGACCTCGTCCGAGCCCACGGGCAGGACTCCCCCCACCTGCCAAGTCGATCCCTGGTCGTCGCTGTAGAGGACACCTCCGCGGACACCGGGAATCTGGCCTTCTTCTCCGTCCTTGTACAAGAATCCGGGGATCACCAGCCTTCCCTTCTTCGGACCCCGGGTCAGTTGGATGCCGTGGACCGAGTTGTTGGTCCAACCGATCCAACCGTCCGGGTTGGGTCGAGCCTTCTTGGGCGCCGGTTCCGACCAGGTGTGGCCCTGGTCGGTGCTCTTGGCCAGCCAGAAGCGCCCGTCAGTCTTGGCGTAGGTCGGGAAATACCTCAAGTCGTGAGGAGCCGTCGTCGGAAGCTTCCAAAAGGCGGAGAAGATCGTCCCGCTGGTCCGGTCCTCGAACAGCGGACCGACGAGGCAGAAGGTCCCCCGCTCCCGGAAGAGCACTCGCTGCTTCCCCCAGGTCCGCCCCCCGTCCGCGCTCCGCTGCACCAGGACGTCGGTGTCGTGGCCGAAGTCGGTCATGTTGTCCCACCGCCTCTGGCAGACGGCGACCACAGACCCGCGGCTCGTCGCCAGCAGTCCAGGAAGCCGGACTCCGAAGCCCTTTCCCGGGTTGAAGACGGTCGTCTTCTCGAAGAACGGCTGTCCCGACCCGGCCGAAAGCGACCCCGGGAACAGGCGATGAACCCTCCCCGCTGCAACGACCGCCCCGACTCCCAGCGGCCTCAAGAAATCACGCCGATGCATCATGGTTTTTCAGCCTCCGTTCGGCGGTGCGACCCAAGTCTACTATGAGCGAGGAAAGAGAGAAGAGGAAATAGGAAAGAGTGAAGTGTTCGGGTCGCGGGAAGAAGGTCGGACACATGTCTCTCTCAGGGACATCTGCACCGGATCATCTTGACGCCCGGTCGCTCGCCTGACGTCTCCGGGCGTGGGCCGCGGTGGAAACTTCTTGGTCTTGACTCTTTTCTCATTTCCTCTTTCCTCTTTCCTTTCCCATAATGGTAGTATCTCGCGAACCGAAAGGGACGGCCGCGAGGACGGAGGACAGGATGACCCTCAGAACAGCGTTTGCCATCATCGCCGCCGTTTCCCTGCTGGGTTGCGGTTCCGGGGAGATGGTACAGGAGCCGGCAGCCGGCGAAACGGGCCGGATCGACGGCGCGCGGATCTACGACTACGACCCGGCCACCGAGTTGGGCGACGACATCTTCGGGGACATCATCGCTGATCTCGAGCACGACGCTCCGGGACGCTGCACCCACGGCGGGCCCGTCTGCATGGAGTACGCCGACGGCCGGATCGTCGCCTTCCACACCAACACCACCGATCACAACGTGGACGGATGGTCCGAATACGCCGAGAGCTCGGACGGCGGCAGGACCTGGAGCAGATACAACAAGTTCCAGTATTCCTACGACCATTACGACCCGGATCGGAAGCGATCCGTCTGGGTCGAGGAGGGCCTGGTCACCGAGAAGGGCACCGCCGTCCTGTTCCTGACCCATTTCAAGATCGGCAAGGGCAAAGAGGGAAGCGGATTCATGAGGAGCCTGGACCACGGCTCCACCTGGAGCGGCTACCAGCCCATCGATGGGGACTATATCGGGTATCCCTGTGCCGTGGCGGTGTCCGGCGAAACCAACTACATGCTCTATGACACAATGACGGCGGACCTCACGTCCTCTACACCAGCGCCGATGACGGGGAGAGCTGGACCAGGAGGAGCACGCTGCCGCTCGACGACGACAAGTGGTACGGCACCATGTGCCTGATGGCGGATGGACGCCTTCTGGCCGGCGCCTATACCGAAAAGGACGAGCACCACTTCTACTACTGCATCAGCCAGGACCAGGGGCAGACCTGGGGCGAGCAGCAGAAGACCTACGTGGACAAGATGGTCCGCGATCCGGAACTGGCCTACCTGGGAGGCAAGTACTACCTGCACGGACGGTCGGGCCAGGAGGGGAAAGGCAGCCGGCGTTTCGTCCTCTACCAGTCCGACGACGGCATCGAGTGGGGCAGCGGTATCATCGTCAGCGGGGACACCCGGCATCCTGACGGCTACAGCCACAACTGCATCATCAACCGGTACAACGACGAGGAACCGCTCAAGTTGATGGTGGAATACAGCATCATCTACGACGGTTGGGACACAAACGAATACGTCTTCTTCATCGAGCCCGACCCGCGCTGAGCCATTATCCGCCGGCCGGATCGGGCTTCCGGATTCATCTTGCGCGTCGCCTTCTACTACCACCAGCAGAAACGTCTTCCCGCCAACCATGAGGGAAACAACCCCTACGGGGCACTACTGGCGGAGGCCCTGGAACGGCGGGGCGTGGAGATGGACTTCGAGACGGACTGCAGCCCCGAGTATCTCCGGCAAAACCAGGGCAGAATCCAGGTACTGCACCTCCACTGGCCCCACCACGACTACTACAACGACGACGCGCAAATCATGCAGCGTCAGATGGAGGAACTCGCCGCCTCCCTGGAGCTGGCACGGGAACTGGGCTACAAGGTGGTCTGGACCGCCCACAACATCTACCCGCACAACCGGACTCACCAGCACATCGATCACGAGTTCCGGCTCCACATGTGCCGCCTCTGCACCGCCATCATCGCCCATTGCGAAGCGTCCGCGGCCGGTGTGACGGAAACCTTCGGCCGTTCCCACGACATTTTTCTGGCGCCCCACGGTCATTTCATCGGCGTCTACCCGGACATCGCCTCCCAGAGCGAGGCCCGTCGGGATCTGGGCATACCGGCTGGGGATTTCGCCTACGGCTTCATCGGCGGAGTTCTGCCCTACAAGGGTCTCGAGACTCTGATCGACACCTTCCACAGGCTTCCGGGTGAGGATTCCTGGCTTCTGCTGGCCGGCGGAGGCCGCCACAAGCCGTACCTGAACCAGATTCGAAAGCTGGCCGCCGGTCATTCCCGGATCCTGGACAAGATCGTCGAGCCGCGCGCACCGACGCCGGACCTGATGCGGGTCCTGCGTGCCAGCAACGCCATCGTCCTGCCGTTTCTGGCCACCATGTCGTCGGGGACCGTCACCCTGGCCCTTTCCGAGTGCCGTCCCGTGATCGCGCCGAACATGGGTTGCCTCCCCGAAGTCATCCTTTCCGGAGGCGGTCTGCTCTACGACCCGAACCGCCCCGGGGCGTTGCTGGAAGCCATGCAGGAGATCCGGGGCTGGGATCTGGAAGAGGCATACCGCACCGCCCTGGCCAGCATCCAAAGGTACGATTGGGACCGTATCGCCAAGATCACCCTGGAGGCCTATCGAAGATGACACTTCTGACACCGGAATGGAGCCGGGACCTGCGACGGCGGACCTCGGACTCTTCCTTCTCCGCGGCCCGGAAGGCGCTGGACCAACGACTTGCCGATTATCACCGGTTTTTGCCTCAGGTCCCCACGCACCAGGCTGGTTACTACCACGACTTCTTCTGCCCCGAGCACGCAGTCCAATTCGTGTACGACCCGCGGGAGCCGCACCGCCACGTCTGTCCTGTGGACGGCGCCGGCTACAGCGGTGAGCCGTACGACAGCGCCTGGCGCTGGTCGGTGAACGACATGCTCAGCGACGCCGCCCTGAAGCTCGCCTTCCGGAGCCATCTCACCGGCGGACAGGACGAACAGGCCCGGGCGGACCGGGATCTGTCCAGCCGGATCCTGTTCACCTATGCCGAGCGTTACCGGCACATGGAGCCCCCTCCCCTGGATCACCCCAACCACCCCGGGATCGTCGCCTGGTCGGGTCTGGACGAGTCGGTCTGGCTGATCCGGATGTGCTGGGCCTTCGCCCTCATGGAGGAGACGCTCCCGGAAGGGTCGGCCGACCGGTTGGCACGGCAGATGTTCCGGCCCGGCGCCGAGCACATCCTCCGGGTTCGATGGCCTGAGATCCACAATGCCACCAACTGGAACAACGCCGCCCTGGCAACGCTGGCTCTGGTCCTGGAGGACGAAGATCTGCTGGAGGTGGCTCTGGGCGGCGACCTGGGCCTGGAGCCCCAGCTCACCCAGGGGGTCTCCCAAGACGGGATCTGGTGGGAAGGCTCCCTCAGCTACCACTACTACATGCTGGACGCGGTGGTCTGGACGCTCCGGATCCTGCGGGCCTCGGGCCGCTCCTTCGACGATGGCGGCATCCTAAAGCGGATGTTCCTGGCGCCGATCCTCATCTCCTTTCCGGATCTGAAGCTCCCGGCGGTGAACGACTGCTGGTACTTCATCGGCCTCCAGCAGCGGGTCGGTCACGGGATCCCGGAAGCGGACGGCTTCTACGAGACCGCCTACGGTTGGTTGCGCGACCCGGTCTTTGCCTGGGTCCTGCAACAGAACTATGAGGACCGGCCGCGGACCTGCTTCGAGGCGCTCCTGGACGGCGCCCGGGAAATCCCGTCCGGGGAGGAACCGGAATGGAAGAGTCTGCATCTGGAGGATCTGGGCTTCGCTGTCCTGCGCGGCCGGGACCGCGGGAACCGCAGTCATCTGATTTTCAAGGCGGGTCCGGACGGAGGAGTTCACGGACACCACGACCAGCTCCGGATCCAGCTCTTCGCCAACGGGTTCCCCTGGTTGCCGGACCTGGGGACCCCCGGATACGGCATCGAGCTCAACGACACCTGGTACCAGCAGACGGCCAGCCACGCCACGGCGCTGGTGGACGGCTTGTCCCAGCCGCTGGCTGAGGGAAAGATCAACCGGTATGACGCCGGCGACCGGTATACGCTCTGCGACGCCTCGGTCTCCTGGGACGAGGGAGCCTACGCCGGAGTCGAGATGCGGCGAATCCTGCTTTGGCGCGACCACTACTTCGTGGACCTGCTCCAGGTCCGGTGCCCCACGGTTCGAGATCTGGACTGGGTCTGTCAGGTGCGCGGCGTGCGGACCGGGGAGCCAGTGGACCTGTCGCCAGCCTCTCCCTTGACTGGCGACGGCGGTTACGCCCATGTGCGGCTGGAAGGCCGGGTCTTCGAATTGGACAACCCGAGCCTTCGCTGGCGGCATCAAGGTGGACTTCTGGATCTGCATCTCTTGGAGCCTTCCGACCGGATGTTCCTGGGTTCGACCCCGTCCAACCCGGCATCCGAATCCCTCGCCACCTGCATCCGGCGGCGGAAGGCCGCCAACGCCACTTTCGTCTCGGTCTTCGTTCCCTTCGGAACGAATCGGAGTTCCCCGGTGCAATCCGCGGCCAGCCGGCTGAGGAACGACGGATCCCGGGCGGTCACCTTGGTGACGGATCGGGGAGTCGACAATTGGACCCTGGGATCCGACCCCGGAGAGGTACGCTTGGAGACTGCCTGACAGTGCAGTGGGACTGCTCCCGTCATGCTAGACTGAGCGGCAACGATCAGGACGGCCGACATCATGAAAAGACGAACATTCCTCAAGAAAACAGCCGGCGGAACTCTGGTCTCCTCCCTGGCCTTCCCGGCCGCGAGCCGGATCGAGGCTGCCGGTGACGGCGTCGCGGTAGGTATCATCACGCAGGAGAGAGGGCCTCACCTGGGCACTTATCTGAAAGCCTTGGCCCAAGCCCAGGGAGTCGCCTCCGTCGCGCTTTCGGACGAGAGTGGAACCACCTTCGACCGTGCCCGCGAAGTCCTGGGTGGAAAGCTCACCACGTACCAGGACCACGGCAAGATGTTGCAGGAGGCGCAGCCGCGCGCGGTCCTCGTCAGTCTGGCCGCCCACCTGGCGCCCCCGCCGATCCGGAAGTCCCTGGAGGCAGGCGCTCACGTCCTGGCCGAAAAACCGGCCTGCGTCCGGGCCGAGGACTTCGAGCCTCTGGTCCACCTCGCCGATTCGAAGAATTTGAACTTGATGCTGGCCCTGGGATCCAGGCTTCATCCGGCAGTGCTCAAAGCCCGGGAATTGATCCGGGCCGGATTCCTGGGCAAACCCTTCGGCGCCCACCTGGTTTTCGTCGCCGACCAGACCCGGCTGACCCGGCCGCGCTACCAGAATTCCTGGCTGGCCTTCAAGGACAAGGCCGGCGGGGGACAACTCATCTGGCTGGGGATCCACTACCTGGACCTGGTGCAGCACCTCACCGGCGACCGGATCGAGCAGGTCTCCGCCGTCACCCGGAACGTGGGCGGCCAACCGGTGGAAATCGAGGATTCCGTGGCCCTCGCCCTCCGGTTCAAGGGGGGGATGGTGGGAACCTACCACGGCGGTTATTACCTGGACCGGGGGTATCACCTGGGCATCACCCTCTGGGGTTCCAAGGGTTGGCTCCGGATGAACCTCTTGAAGGGCCCCATGCATTGGCACTCGACCCACCCGGACGCGCCTCGGAAAATCCAGGTCCACGACTTCGAGACCGAGCCGAGCAGCTACTATCCCCTGGTCCAGTCCCTGGTGGACCTGGGTCGCGGCAAGGGGAATCCGCCGCTCACGGGAGAGGATTCTCTCCACGTTCTGAAAGTCGTCTTCAGCGCCTACGAGGCAGCGGAGACCGGCGTCAGCCAGCCGGTCTGAACCGCTCTCGCGGCTGAGAATGGGGACCGTAGGGGCACCCCTCTTGGGGGCAGCATCCAACGGGAGAATGACCATGGCCGAAGTAAAACGCCGTCAATTCCTCAAGTCCTCCACCTGGGCGGGAGCCTCCTTGATCGGCACCGCCAAGGCTTGGGCCAACGCCAACGACCGTATTCGCGTCGCCCTGATCGGGGCGGGCGGCCGCGGCAGGCGACTGGTGGAAGAGATTCTGGAAAACGAGGGTGTGGAACTGGCCGTGGTCTGCGACGTGGACGAACGGCGGGCCCTGGAGAAGGCGGATCAGGCGCAGAAAATCAGCGGCAAGAGACCTCGGACCGAGAAGGACCTGAGACGGATCATGGACGATTCCTCCATCGACGCCGTCACCATCGCCACCTGCAACCACTGGCATGCCCTGGCCGGGATCTGGGCCTGCCAGGCCGGCAAGCACGTCTACGTGGAAAAGCCCATCGCCCACAATGTCTGGGAGGGCCGCAAGCTGGTGGAGGCCGCCCGCAAGTACGACCGCATCGTCCAGGGGGGAACCAATCGCCGCTCCAGCGGTTCCTTCCGGAAGGTGGCCCAACTGGTTCGGGACGGGGTGATCGGCCGGGTCTACTGGGCCCGCTGCGAATTCCCCAGGCCCAGGGACCCGGTGGGCTTCAAGACTTCCGAGCCACCCCCCTCCTGGCTGGATTGGAATCTCTGGCTGGGACCGGCGCCGGAGCAACCGTTTCACCGGAACCTGGTGCATTACAACTGGCACTGGTTCTGGGACTTCGGGAACGGGGAGATGGGCAACAACGGGATCCACATCATCGACATCTGCCGGTGGGCCATGGGCCAGGAGGTCCCGGTTCGGGCTCACTCCGCAGGGGGCCGGTTCGGGGAGAAGGATCAGGCCGAGACCCCGAATACGCACCGCGCCACGTTCGAGTTTCAGGACGGCGCCCTTCTCACCTGCGACCTGCGTAACCTCTACTCGGATAACGGCCGCGTCGTTCCCCGGCGCGCCATCTATCCTGCGCCCAGGTTGCAATGGATGGCAGAGTTCACCTGGGACCTGTACGGCACCGAAGGCTACATTCACATGAAACACCGGATCCAGAAGAAGGGCGCCGGCTGCGACTACCAGATCTTTCTGGGACGGAACAAGGAGGCCGAGCCTCCCCAGCCGGATCTGGAGAGCGGGGGGCACTACCAGAACTTCATCAATGCCCTGCGGGCCGGGGACAGAAGCGTCCTGACGGCGGACATCGAAGTGACCCACCGTTCAGGCATCTTCTGCGAGTTGGCGAACATCTCCCACCGCGTGGGCCGGGAGGTCCGTTTCGATCCGGCCAACGAGACCATCCCGGGAGACGAAGAGGCGAACCGGCTGCTGCGGCGCGAATACCGGAAACCGTTCGAGGTTCCGGAAGAGGTTTGATTGGAGGGGGGATATTCTTGTCCCCCATTCTTCTATTGCCCGTTCCATTATCGACCCTGCATACTCCGGAAGAGTGGGGGTAGGAAAACCCCCACTCCTAAACCGCCACTCCTCGGAGCGCCTGTTCCGGAATATTCATTCCCACTCTCCGGCTCCAAGCATCGATCAGCCGGCGATAGACGGGTCCCGGCTGGCCCTCGCCCAAAACATTGCCGTTGTAGCGCGACACCGGGAGCATGCAGTAGGAAGTGCTGCAGAAGAAGGCCTCCTCCGCAGTGGTCACATGGTAGGGTTGGATGTCCTCCTCCACCGCGGGAATCGCTTCCTCCCGGGCCAACTCCAATACCGTGGCCCGGCTGACTCCCTCCAGGCAGTTCCGGGTCGTGGGCGTCCTCAAGCGTCCGTCACGGTAGATGAAGAAGTTGGCCCCTTTGTTCTCCGTCACGTTGCCGTCGATGTCCAAAAGGAGAGAAAAACCCTCCGGGTCCACCTCCTTGACCTCGAATTCGGCCAGGGTGAAGAAGATCCGGTTCCGGTGCTTGAGCTTGGCGTCCAGCGACTGGGGCGGGATGTGCCGGGTCGAGGGGGTCACGGCGTGGACCCCCTTCTCGTACAGGTGGGCGTAGTCGGCGAAGCCCAGGGGAAGGGTGGCGATGAGCAGGCCGGGGCGGTCGAACTCGAATCGTCCGATGGTGCTGCGCATCCGCCCACCGGTGGCGGTCTGGGTGATCCAGACGTCACCGTCCGGGTCCAGCACGGGAAGATTCGCCTCCAGCACCTCCAGGGCGATCGCCTCCATCCGCTCCGGGGTCATGCCGGGATTGATCCGGGCCACCGACATGGAGCGGTAGAATCGGCGGATATGCTCCTTCAGCTTGAAGGGCCGGTACCCGAAGGTCCGCGCCGAGTCGGTCACGTTGTGGCCGAAGCTGAGTCCGGAGTCGGTGTGATGGATCCGGACCTCCGAGTCCGGCACGAGCCGGCCATTGAACCAGGTCAGCAGTTCCCTATCCATAGGAATGCTCCTTTCAAAGGCGTTTCGGACAATGCCGCCTACTCGCTCCGGTAGCCGATCTCCACCTCCTCCAGGACCGGGGAGTTGACGCCGCCCGGTGAAATCAGCGTCGCCTTGTATTGGATCCAGCGGTTCGCACCCCCGAGCCCGTTCGGACGGCTGCCCGATCGAGTGTAGTGACTTCCCGGTCCGTCGGGACCGGACCACTCGGCAGCCTCCAGTCCCTCCGCCGTCTCCGATCCTCGGACCTGGAACTGGATCGAGGTCTCGTGCGGTGTCTGCGCCTTCCAATTCAGGCTCTCGACCTGGACGGTCTCCGGCAAACGGAACGGAGAGGAGACGTAATCGTAGCTTGGAGTGCGGTCGTAGACGTTTCCCACGTCGTGATGAATCGCCCAGTGCACGCCCCGGGTCGGGACCGGGAGCCGCCTCTCGGCCGAGTATCCCGCCTCCGAGCCCCAATAGAGGAACGAGTCGGTGCGGTGGTTTCCACCCTTGGTGTGGCAGACGAAGAAGATGTCTTCGTGCCCGTCCCGGTTGTAGTCGGCCACCATCACGCCGGAGGCGGAATCGGTGGGCAACAGGAGCGGCTTCGGGTCGAGTCCCGATTCGGCGCCCCAGAAAACGTAGGACGGGTGATGCCGATTGACGCCGGCGTGGTAGCTGGAAACCACCAGGTCCAAGTGTCCGTCCCGGTTCAGATCGGCAATCGATGCGTCCTCGCTCCCCACCGTGTCCAGGAGCAGCATCCGGTCTTCCGAGAATTCCGCTTCCCCTCCCCAGTAAACGGCGGTGCCGGCGGCGAAGGGAGCCGCCTGAGGCTCGGCGTCGATGGGGCGGTCCCCCTCATCCGTCTGGAGCTTTTCCAGGTCGTAAAGATTGCAGATCACCACGTCCAGGTAGCCGTCGGCATTGAGATCTCCGATCTCGGCTCCGACGGCCATCTTGGAGGGGAGATACTGGACGTTTCGATTGTCGAATCCGCCGGGGCCGTTCCAGAAGATGGCGACACGGTCGCTGGTCCCGGTGAACAGCAGGTCCAGATAGCCGTTGCGGTCCAGGTCTGCCGCCTTGTGGAGCCGCACGTCGGGAAACTTGAGGATGAAGCGGTTGTCCATCCGATAGCCACCGGGACCGCCCCAGAAGAGGCTCATCTCGTCCCGGCCATGGGTCCACTCGCTGAGGCTCAAATCCAGGTAACCGTCCCGGTTGAAGTCCGCCACCACCACGCTGAAGCCTCTCCGAGTGGGAAGATGGGTGGCGCCAGTCCTTGAGAGTCCTTCGGGCGTCCCCCATAGAATGTCGATCTGGCCGGCAAGCACCAGGTCGGTCCAACCGTCCCGGTCGAGATCGGCGATATTGGCCGCGCTCAGACCGGAGTAGGGCAAGGTCCAGCGGTCGTCTGGCGTGTAGTCTCCATCGGACCGGCCCCAGTAGACATAGGCATTGGGCGCCTTGTCGGAAGCATAGCCGTCCCTGTTCTGGGCAAACGCCAGATCCTCTTTGCCGTCACCGTCCAGGTCGCCGGCAGCCACCGAGAGGGCCCCCCGGGTCGGCACATCCAGCCGGCGAGAAGTATCGAACCCGCCGGGACCGTTCCAATAGACGGTGGAGGAGATGTCGTAAGTCTCGTCGTTCTTCTCGTTGGCGAAGACCAGATCCAAATATTCGTCCCCGTTCAGGTCGGCGGCGACGCTGGCGCTGGCGGCCAGCGTCGGGAGCGCCGTCCTCAGTTGGGGCCGAAACCCGCCCGGGGAACCCCAGTAGATGAAGGATGCCTGGCCCGCCTGGTTGGACAGGATCAGATCGGGGTGTCCATCCCGGTTGAGATCGGCCGCTTCGATGCCCCGGGTTCTCCAGCCGGGCAACTCGGTGCGCCGAGCGGAGTCGAACCCCTGGGAAGACCCCCAGTAGACATAACAGGGAATGGGAGTGACGGCGATCCCTCCCGATTCGCGGTCAATCCCGGGAGCCGTCTCGTTGGCCACCGCCAGATCGGTCCAGCCATCTTCGTTCAAATCGGCGGCAACCACGGCGACGCTTCCCAACCCCTCCAGCCAGAGGGAGGCATCCGCCGAGTAGCCGGATTCGGATCCCCGGTAGACCAGCACTCCACCCGGGTCACCCTTGTAGTTCTGTACTGCAAAGACCAGATCGGGCGTGCCGTCCCGGTTCAGATCGGCGATGGCCACGTCGCGGGCGAAACGGGTGGGCAACTGTGTGGTTCGGCGGGGAGAGTAGCCGTCTGCCGACCCCCAATAGATGTCCGAAACGGGACGTACCACGCTGAAATCGTTCCCCTCCCGAGTGAACTGGTAGGAAAGGCCGTTGCTGGCAAAGACGACTTCCGGGTAACCGTCTCCGTTCAAATCCCCCGCGGCCACGGCCTGGGCCGAGACCGTCGGCAGATCGGCTCTTCTCTCGGTATCGAAACCGGATTCGCTCCCCCAATAGACGGCCGACCGGTTTTCGGTCCGAGTGCCGTTGTAACCCTTGGCCACCACCAGGTCCGGATGACCGTCCCGATTGAAGTCCGCAATGGCCACGTCCTGCCCTCCCTCCCCTGGGAGCGCGGTTCGCCCGTTGGAACCCAAATCGTCCCGTCCCCAGTAGATCCAGGCATCCATGTCGAAGTTGTCGTCGTGGCTTCCCGGCAGGACCAGGTCGATGAGCCCGTCCTGGTTCAGATCCAACTCGTTGATGAGCCGGACACTGCCGTCGGCGCCTACATAGGTGTTTGCCCCTCCGTCCGTCAGGACGCCGTCGGCGAAATCGGAAAAACTGGACTCCCGCCAGACCTCCGATCCTTCCCCGGGAGGGGGCTGAGGAGTCTGTGCCGGAGGCGCACACGCCGCCAGGAGTCCCACAAGAGCGATGACGGCCGTATCGCGGTACGCAGATCTCATGGTGCTTCCCCCGGAACCTGCACCCTTCTCTCCAGGACGAGCGGGCGGTCCGCGCCGGAAAGGAGGTTGGTGACGGTGATGACGAGTCGAACCTCCGTCTCCCCCTCGTTCACCCTGATGGGAGCCACGGTCTGACCGATCTCCGCAATTCGGAACTCGCGGTGACCGGGGGACTCTTCCTCTTCCGCCCTGAAGATCTTCATCCGAAAAGGGAAGGAGGAGTCGTTGGCGACAGACAGGTAATGGCGTTTCCGGTTGTGTTGGACGCTGGGGGTCAGACGGAAAGCGAGCGCGCTCTCGGCCAGGGCCCGGAGCCATTCTTCCCTGCCCCAGATCATCTCACCGAAATAGGCCAGGGTGCGGCGGGCCTTGATCGCCTCTCGGATCGACTTCTCGTCCCGGCTCTCGGCCAGGATAAGGGTCATTTCCCGGCGCTCTCCCCGGCTCCGGTCCACCATCTGGTCGATGGGCCAGTGGGCGTCCGACGAGGCGATGACGGCCAGATCATGTTCGAGGCACCAATCCATTACCTGGGTGAAGACGGGTTCTCCCCGGTGGTATCCAATCCCCTCCCCCCCTCTTTGGCCACCATTCCTCAACTCGATCCCGTCCAGCCAACCCAACTCCAGAAGCCGCTTGGCGTCCCGGACCCACCGGGGACCGGGGTGGGCCCAGATGATGACGGCCCCCTGGTCCCGGGCCGACCGGACCGCCGTGTCGAAATCGCCGTAAAAGGGACTCTCGTCCTGAACGAACGCGACGACGTGATCCGAGTCCTCTTCCGTGTAGCGAGGTCCCGAAAGTGTCGTCAGCTCGGCTCCGCGAACCAGCATCAGACCCAAAGCCCTGGCCAGGGGAAGGGCCCGGCCGTAGGCTCGTCCCCGGTCCTGGGGCAGGGCCAACTCCAGGTACTCAGGATGATCGGTGATGACCATCAGATCCAGTCCGTCCCGCCACGCTTCCCAGACTCGTGTTTCGGGCAGGACCTGTCCGTCAGAATAGATCGTGTGGATGTGGAGATCGGCCTTGACCACCTGCAGCCCCCGGACTCGGGGAAACACGACCTCCTGGCGGGAGAGACCCTTGTGCCCCGGCACGTAGGGCCAGCCATACTTGCCTGCCAGCTTTTGGGCGATTGTCTTATCTGCCGGTGTCGTGTCCTGACTCTCTGCCGCCGGGGCGTACGCAGCAATCAGAAAATGAAGGAGTGCCACCGCGATGGCTCTTCTACGCGCAGATTGGGAGATCGTGATCATACTCCGCTCCGAAGGCATGAGGTGATATAAGTATGCGCAGTCATGAACGTCAAGCAGCTACTGGATCTTACCGGCAAAGTATCGGTCGTCACCGGCGGCACCGGATTCTACGGCAAGCCTATTTCGGAGGGATTGGCTGAGGCTGGAGCCCACGTCGTCATCGCTTCCAGAAACCGGCAGCGCTGCCGGGACTGGGCATCGGAGTTGGAGGGGAGGGGCCTCTCCGCCAGCGGCGACGGATTCGACCAGGGGAGCGAGTCTTCAATTCTGGATTTCTGCGAACGGATCTGGGAGAAATTCGGCGCGGTCGACGTACTGGTCAACAACTCCGTGGCGCGGCCCATGCGAGCCTACACCGACCCGCTACAAGCCTGGGAACGATCCATGACGGTCAATGCAACCGGGGTCTTTGCCATCTCCAGGGCTTTCGTCGACCGGATGATGGAACGGGGCCAGGGCGCCGTCGTCAACATCGGCTCCATCCAGTCGGTGGTGGCGCCCGATTTCACCAACTACGCCGGAACCGACATGACCACACCGCCTGATTACCACTTCCACAAGCACGGGATGGTCGGTTTGACCAAGTATCTGGCCGCGTGGGCGGGTCCCCAGGGAGTCCGGGTCAACGCCATCGCCCCCGGCGGGCTCGCCTTGGGAGGGGAAAAGGAACCCTTCCTGTCCCAGTACTGCAGCAACACCTTCCTGGGCCGCATGGCTCAATACGACGACATCAAGGGGTCGGTGGTCTTCCTGGCCTCCGAAGCCTCCGCCTACGTCACCGGGCACACCATCCTGCTGGACGGCGGATACTGCGCCTGAGCGTCAACCGCACACACTCTTGATGGTGCCGTGCCTTCATTGGTGCGGCTCTTCGTGAAGACAAGGATGGTTCGAGACCCAACCTGTTACAGCAGGATCGGGTGCCTTGCGAATCAGTTCGGACACGACGTTGGTGTCAAGCAGAATAGACATGGCCGCGGCTCACTCGAAGGACGGTGGCTCACGAGCAGGATCACGGGGCGGCAACTCCAGGTCCACGCCGTTTTGCGGTCCAAAGTACGAGCGGACGATGCTCGCAAGATTCCGGGAACTCGGCTTGCGTCCGACCGCATCACGCAGGATCAGCCGCGCTTCTTCTTCCATCGAGCGGCCATTACCCGCCGCCCGCACCCGCAAGCGAGATTTCACCCCGTCGTCCAGATTGCGGATCGTGATACTTGCCATGGCCGTATCTCCTTGCTTTCGACAAGTCTATATGACGATTGCGTTGCAATCACAATGGGCACCGGCACCTCGCGGACCACAAGCGTTCTGACCGCCCGGGAGTCGGCTCGAACGCGAGGCCGTCATCAATAGTCCACAGCTCGGCAGGACGCTTGAGCGACCAACAACTGCTCAGTGGCGTCGGCCGTGGTGGGCTCTTCGCCTACGTCACCGGGCACACCATCCTCCTGGACGGCGGCTACTGCGCCTGAGCAGGATCCCGCACACGCCCTCAACAAGAAAAAAGCGCGCCCACCGCAAGGCGGGCGCGCTTTTGAATTTAGCCTGGGATCCGAACTAGTAGTAGATCTTCAGGCCGAACTGCAACTGCCTTCCGGTCAGGGCCGCTCCAATGGCGCCGAAAGATCCGGCGCTGAAGTTGAAGGTGTTGTTGCTCGAGTTCAAGTTCGTGTGATTGGTCAGGTTGAAGGCCTCGAACCGGAACTGGATTCGGGTCTCCTCACCCAGATAGAAATCTCGCAGCAGCGAGAAGTCGAAGTTGATGGTACCGGGACCCTCGACAATGCCGCGGCTCGCGTTGCCATACCTGCCCGGAGGCGGCGCCGCAAAGGCATCCGTCCGGAACCACTCCTCGGGCCGCCGAGTGCCGGTATTGGGATCCCGGAGCAGGTCCGGCCGCTGGGAAGCATTGCTTCCAACCGCCAGCAGATCGGCAGTGGACACGGTATACCAGTGCCCCTTCTGGAGAGTGGTGATGGCGTAAGCGCTCCAACCTCCGAAAATCTGGCTGAAGAAGCCGTCCGAGCCAAAGGCGCGGCCAGGACCAAAGGGGATATCCCAACCCTTCAACCAAGCCAGCCGGACGGGGATGTTGCCTTCGCCCCTCCCCCGGTTGATGGTGCCGAAATTTCTCCCATAGAGGTTCCGGCTCACACCTCGAGGGTCGCCGGTGACACCGAGGCGCCCACCAGTGGTATCGAGGCTCTTGCCCCAACTGAAGGCCAACAGGGAGGTCAAGCCATACTGTCCCGGCCGCTTCTCCCACTTGAAGTTAAAGCCATGGTAGGTCTGGTCTCCGTTGGCCAGGAGCATATGATACCGACCCATGGAGGACCAAGGCCTCCGGGACTGGATAGATCCTTCACCCGGGACCGCGTCGTTGAACTCGAACACCTGCATCTCGTGCACCGAGCGGGAGCCCTCGTAGCCGATCTCGAACATGTTGTTCTCGCCGGCGCGATGCTGGAGGGACAGGCCGAAATTGGGCACGTACCACTGAGGCATTACGTCCTCATATCCACCCCCGGGAAGGATTTGCGCACCGGAGGCGCCTACCAGAATCGATTCGTCGAAGGGATTGGAGATATGGAGGTTCGGTGTCACCGCGTCTGCGTAGAAGTCCCTCTGGCCTGAGTTGGGCCTGGGATTGCCCAAGGCCGCCGCGCCGTACATCATGCCGCCCGGCGGCTCGTTACCGTAGATTCCGCCACCGATACGCAACACCGTCCTGTCCGTCAGACGGTAGGAGAGCCCGAGGCGGGGCTGGAATCCGTTTTTGGTCCAGGTGAATATATTGACCTGCGGCTCGAATCGGCCGGTCTCGGGAAATATGAGGGTTTGGGTCTGCAGAGCGGGGGAATAGCAATCAGGAATCGGATTCTCGGTCCGCAATGCACAGTCGGCTTTGAGGTTGGTGGAGAATCCACGCTTGTCTTCCCAGCCCTGACGGAGCTCGTAGCGGAGCCCGAGTTGGAGAGTCAGTCTGGGAGTGGCCTTCCAACTGTCCTGTAGATAGATGTAGTGGCCCGGGAAGTTGTGGTTCAAGCGGGCCTCACTCCCTTCTCGGGACTGGTTCAGATGGCCCAGGTAGAAGTTGGCCAAGGCATTTCCGGCGTAACGGGTCGGAGTATTGAAGTAGAGAATACTGCGGCGCTCCAAGCCAAAGAAGACGTAGTGGTACCGGTAGTGATAGCCCGCCTTCAGGTAATGGTTGCCCTTGGTCCAACTGACGTTCTCCTTGAGTTCCCACTGCCCCTCGGGGACGGGTCCGCGGTTACCGCGAGAACCGATGCTGGGATAACCCGTCACGATGGTGGTAGGCGTTCCGAGAAGGTCCACTCCCCGCTTGGGCCAGTTGGGAAAGTTCAGCTGGTTGGCCAGATCGGGCCCACCCGGCGGGAAGCCCGGATTGTAGGGCCTCCGGTAGAAATGCAGTCCCAACTCGTTGACGACGCTGGGTCCGAAGTTTCGCGTGTTGACCACGTTCTGGGCCCAGTTGTCGAGGCCGTTGATGACGGTGAAGGCGTCGACGACGTTGACGAAGGTGATGGGCCGCTGATTGAAGAGAAAGCGGCCGAACCAGCGGCTGTCGTCGCCCGTCTTGATGTCCATCCGGACGATGTACTCGTTCCGCTCCTGGGGAGCGTTGGAGGCGCTGGTGTAGTTGAATCCCCGGCCGATGTCGGTGTTGGGCGACGGCCAGAGGTCTCCCAGCAACTTGGACTGGGCGGCGAACCGGTTTGCGGGGATGGTGTTGTTGGGAAAAGGCTCGCCCGTCATGGGATCCATGATGGTGCTGGAGAAGACGCCGCCCCGCTCCGCCGGAGTGGGCACTGTCGCGGTCAGCGAACGGAATTGGCGAATTCGCTCGCCGCTGTAGGCGAAGAACCACCAGGACTGGTCGCGGCCATCATAGAGGCCCGGGAACATGATTGGCCCACCGGCAACCGCCCCGAACTGGTTCCGCTTGAACTCGTTCTTGGGACCGGTGTCGAAGAAGTTCCGGGCATCCAGGTTGTCGTTGCGGTGGAACCAGAAGATGGTGCCGTGCAGCTCGTTGGTTCCGCTCTTGGTGACGGCGCTGAACTGTCCGCCCGGCTTGATGCCGTACTCGGCGCCGTAGAGGCCGCTCTTGACCTCGAACTCCTGAATGGCGTCGGGATTGGCGAAGAACTGGAGCGAACCGTTGGTCTCGCTCATCTGCGAGCCGTCCAGCGTGGCGTTGTTGTCGGCCCGGCGCATGCCCCGGACATTGAACGCGACGCCGCTGGTGACGCCGCCCACGTTGCGCAGCGGCTGGACACCGGGCGTCAGCCCGCCCAACACCCCGAAGACGTCTCTCTGATTCAGCGGAATGTTGATGATCTTCTTGTTGTCGATCACCTGTCCGAACTCCGCGGTCTCAGTCTTGAGAATGGGTGCGGTGGAGGCAACCTCCACAACCTCGGACACTTCACCGACGCTCAACTCAATGTCGATGCGGAAGGTCTGTCCCACGTCCACCTTCAAGCCGGAGCGAACCTCCGTCTTGAATCCGGGCATGGTGACCCTCAGTTCGTACACGTCCGCCGGCAGCGCCGCGATGGCGAACTGGCCGGTGTCGCTGGAGAGCGAGGAGTGGACCTGGTTGGTGGCGACCTGGGTCATGTACACCTCGGCGCCTGGAATCACTGCGCCCGTGCTGTCACTGACGGTTCCCACCACAGTAGCCCGGTCTCCCTGTCCCAAGGCCAAGCCGAAGCTCAGTCCCACTAGAACCAGTGCGAGACACAATCGTTTGCTGTCCATCAAGACCCCCTACGTTTGGTTAATTGAGCCTGGGATACACATATTCCAATCGAAGAGCCTGGGAGGCGATCAACATTTTGACGATATCCCAGACCCCTGTCAACCTGGAATCCGCCTAATCTTCGCAGGCTCGACACATTTACCCCAGAGAAAAACGGACGCCTGCCGGTCCCGACCCCTCTTCTTCATCTCTCTCCTCATTCCTATTTACTCTCTCCTCATCTTCCGTATTGATTTGCCGTCCGCAGGAGAATATATTGCCGCCGTGGAGGTCGCCTCCGCTCGGGCCCTTCCGAAACGCGAACAGTCCATGCATGAGGACAAGTTTCACGACGAGTGCGGCATCTTTGGGATCGCCGCACACTCCGAGGCGGCCCGTCACGCCTATCTTGGACTCTACGCCCTCCAGCATCGCGGCCAGGAATCGGCCGGAATCGTCTCGTCCGACGGGACGAATCTGCACCAGGAACGGGGAATGGGCTACGTCGCCGAGGTCTTCAGCGACGAGAAACTGGAAAAGCTGCCGGGGCTGTCGGCCACGGCCCACGTTCGATACTCCACCATGGGAGAGAGCCTGCTGGCCAACGCCCAGCCCATCGTCACGCAATCCTGGCGCGGCCCGGTCTCCCTGGCCCACAACGGGAATATCGTCAACACCGGATCGCTGAGGCGGAGCCTGGAAGCGGAAGGGGCCATTTTCCAGTCCACCAGCGACACCGAAGTCGTCCTCCATCTTCTGGCTCATTGTCCGACGGAGAATCTGGACGACGCCCTGCTGGAGATCTTCCGGGTCATCCGGGGCGCTTACTCCATGCTGTTGCAGCGTCCGGATTGCATCTACGCCATCCGGGACCCCATGGGCGTGCGTCCGCTCTGCCTGGGCCAGTTGGGGGAAGCGTACGTGGTCGCCTCCGAGACCTGCGCTTTCGACCTGATCGGGGCACGCTATCTGCGGGATGTCGAACCGGGCGAGATCCTGCGAATCCAGGACGGTTCGCTCCATTCCTTTCGGCAACCCGAGGCGCCGCGCCACGCCTTCTGCATCTTCGAGCAAGTCTATTTCAGCCGGCCGGACAGCCGGGTCTTCGGGCAGAGCGTCCACGGAGCCCGCTACCGGATGGGGCGCCAGCTGGCTCGTGAAGCTCCGACCGACGCGGACGTGGTGGTTCCGGTTCCGGATTCGGGCGTCACGGCCGCCCTGGGCTACGCCAAGGAGTCGGGCATTCCCTTCCAGTTCGGTCTGATCCGCAATCACTATGTGGGCAGAACCTTCATCGAACCCAAGCAGTCCATCCGGCATTTCGGCGTCAAGGTCAAATTGAATCCTATCCGGGAACTGCTGTCGGGGAAGAGGGTCGTCCTCTGCGACGACTCGGTGGTTCGGGGAACGACGAGCCGAAAGATCGTGGAAATGGTCCGCTCGGCGGGCGCCACCGAGGTCCACCTGCGCGTCAGTTCTCCGCCCACCGTCTCCCCTTGCTACTATGGTATCGACACACCGACCCATGCCGAGCTCATCGCCGCCAACAACACCGTCGAGGGGATCCGCGAACATGTGCTGGCCGACAGTCTCGCCTACCTCTCCCTGGAGGGGATGAAGAAATCGGTGTCCGACCGGGGAAACTTCTGCGCAGCCTGCTTCGATCAGAAATACCCCATCCCACCCACTCGAGATTCGGGCCAGAAACAGTTGTTCGAGCTGGCCAATAGTGGAATGACCCAGAACCCTTCGTTGAAATGAGGTACCGCGACGCCGGGGTGGACGTGGATGCCGCCAACCGGGCCTACGCCGGAATTCGGGGTCTGGTTCAATCCACCTTCAACTCCCGGGTGCTGACTGACTTCGGGACATTTTCGGGCCTCTATCGGCCCGGCTTCGGCGAACTGGAGAGACCGATCCTGGTCTCCAGCGCCGACGGAGTGGGGACCAAGCTCAAGATCGCCTTCCTGACGGGTGTACACGACACTGTCGGTATGGACTTGGTGGCTCACTGCACTAACGACATCCTGGTTCATGGGGCCCGGCCCCTTTTCTTTCTCGACTACATCGCCACCGGCAAGCTCGAACCGCACGTGGTCCGGGGGGTGGTGAGTGGGCTGGCCAAAGGGTGCAAGGAAGCCGGTTGCGTTCTGCTGGGCGGTGAGACCGCCGAAATGCCCGACTTCTACCAGGAGGGCGAATACGACCTTGCCGGGTTCATCGTGGGGATGGCGGACGAATCCAGGGTTCCCAACACGGGTCGAGTCCGAAACGGGGATCTGCTGGTCGGACTCCCCTCCTCCGGGCTTCACACCAATGGCTACTCACTGGTCCGGAAACTCTTCTTCGAACAGGAAAACATGACGGTCGACAGCTACGTCGAGTCCCTGGGGAAAACCCTGGGAGAAGAGCTGCTGATCCCCCACCGGAACTATCTCCCGTCCCTTCGAAAGCTCGTGGGACAGGACGCGCTCCACGCCGTGGCGCACATCACCGGCGGCGGGATCACCGACAATCTGGCTCGAGTGCTCCCTCCCGCGATGGACGCTCGAGTCCGCCGGGGAAGCTGGGAGAATCTCCCCATTTTCCACCTCATTCAGGAGTTGGGGCGCGTCGAAGAGGCCGAAATGCACCGGACTTTCAATATGGGTCTGGGCATGATCCTGGCCGTGGGCCGGGACGATATCGACACGGTCACGCGGGATTTGGAACGAGCCGGGGAAAGAACCGTCCTGGTTGGTGAAATCGGGGAGGGAGAGGGCAAAGTCCAATACGCATGAAGAACGTCGGTATTCTCATCAGCGGCCGTGGCTCCAACTTCCGGGCTCTGTCCGACGGCATTGAGGAGGGTCGAATACCGGGCCGGATCTCCCTTGTACTTTCCAATCGGGCATCGGCCGCGGGTCTGGCGCTGGCGAGGGAGCGCAACTATCCCACGGCCTGCATACCGTCCAAGGGTCTCGGGCGAGACGCCTACAGCCGCCTGCTAGCCCGCGAGTTGCAATCGGCCCAGGTGGACCTGGTCTGTCTGGCCGGGTTCATGCGAATTCTCGGCCCCCAACTGGTGAAACAGTATCCACTTCGAATTCTCAATATTCATCCTTCACTCCTCCCGGCCTTCACGGGACTGCACGCTCAGCGCCAAGCCTTGGAGTGGGGCGCCAAGGTGACCGGCTGCACCGTCCACTTCGTCGACGAGAAGCTGGACCATGGCGCCATCATTCTCCAACACCCGGTTCCCGTCGAAGACGGCGACACCGAGGAGAGCCTCTCCGCTCGAATTCTGGCGCACGAGCATCAGATCTACCCTGAGGCCCTGAAGCTGGTCTGCCAGAAGCGGGTTCGAGTCGAGGGCCGAAGAGTCCGAATCCTGCCCGAACGTCACCATGATTAACTAAGCCAAATTCGGAGGTAGCGACCGTGAGACTCGATGACTTGGAAACCCCGGCGATGATCATCGACATGGACATCATGGAGGGCAATCTCCGGAGGATGGCGGCTTACGCCGAGCGGCACGGTATCGCTCTCCGGCCTCACATCAAGACCCACAAGATGCCTCGCTTGGCACGGCAGCAACTGGAGTCGGGAGCCTGTGGCATCACCGTCGCCAAGCTGGGCGAGGCCGAAGTCATGAGCGCGGCCGGGTTGGATGACCTGATGCTTGCCTATCCTCCCATCGGCGAGAGCAAGGCCCGGCGCCTCCGGGCGGTGCTGGAGAGAGCTCGAGTTTCGGTCAGCCTTGACTCGGAAGAGGCCGTCGCCGCGACCGCCCGCGCCGCCGACGGCGCCCGGATCCCCGTCTACGTGGAGATCGATCTGGGGGCCCGCCGCTGCGGCGTGGCGCCCGGGCCGGAGGCGGTCCGTCTTGCCCGTCTCATCGAAGCCACTCCCGGTCTCGACTTCCAAGGACTCATGTTCTATCCGGGCCATGTTCACCCCGACTTCGACGGCAATGAGGATACGCTCAAGAAGCTGGTCAACGACCTGGAGCGGCTATTGCAGCGCTTCGCGGCCGAGAAGTTCCCCGTCCCCCGGATCTCGGGCGGGAGCACTCCGTCCGCACCTTACTGCCACCTGATCCCGGGCCTGGACGAAATGCGCCCGGGAACCTATATCTTCAACGACCGAAACACCTTGGAATGGAAGACCTGCACCGAAGAGCAGTGCGCGGCCTCGCTGCTGGTCACCGTCATCAGCAATGCCGTCCCCGGACGAGTCATCGTCGACGGCGGTTCCAAGACCTTCACCAGCGACCCGCTGGGCCCGGGCACACGCAAAGGCCATGGACTGGTCAGAGGCTACCCGGAGATGACCCTTTTCTTCATGAATGAGGAGCACGGCTTTCTGGAGCTCCCCCCCGGCGTGCGCCTGAAGGTGGGACAGCGTCTCCGGATCATCCCGAACCACATCTGTGGCGCCGTCAATCTCCATGACGTGGTCTTCCCCTACCGGGGTCGGGAGGTCCTGGGGGAGTGGACCGTGGAGGCCCGGGGCCGGATCAGGTGACCCGGCTCCCCAAGGCGGCGCCCCCCCGCGTGGACGTAGCCGTTGCCGTTCTCCTGTCGCGAGGCCGAGTCTGGATCCAACCGCGCCGGACCCGGGACAGTCTCATGGGCTGCTGGGAATTCCCGGGTGGGAAGCTGAAACGGGGAGAAGCGGCTCGGGATGGACTGAGACGGGAAGTCCTCGAGGAATTGGGCGTGGACCTTGCCGAATACCCGGTGGAACCTCTTGGGAGAGTCGGCTATTGCTACCCGGAGCAGACGGTGGACATCCGGTTCTTTCTCTGCCGGCTGCCTTCGACGCCGTCACTGACGCAGGGTCGTTGGGTCGAATTGGCCCGCCTTTCTATTTACCGGTTTCCCCCGGCCAACAGGTCTATCGTCCGTAGGCTTGGGGAATTAAAGCCGTAGGGGCGCTCCTTGTGTGTGGGCGCCCTCTTCGGTCCCAAGCGGAGCAAACCGGGGCCGGAGGAAGAGGGGGCGCCTGAAAGACGCCCTTCCAATGGGCGACTGGAAAGTCGCCCCTCCTAGTCTGAAGTTCCAGAGGTGAAGTCGAGTAACCCTTTCATTTGTCTCGACTTAGGTATTTTTCGCCTGTAGCTTGTGTGGCTACATCAAGGTTTTACCCCCAACAGTTGGAACGCCCGTCGCTGCAACTCGGTGGGTTGCGTCTTGAGCACGAACCTGTCCTCACGATTCTCCACCTGCATCGTATTGTGAGCCAGTGTGCCCAAGTCCTGCAGCAAGGTCCGGAAGCTGTGCACCGGAAGATCGTCCTCGGTTCTCTTGCGTGACGCCTTGTCTCGCGCCTTGCGGGAACGAACGGCCGGGGCCACTGCGCTTGAGCGCTCCTGCTCGGCGGCGGCGCGGTCGTGGTCATCAAACAGGATCGGCGCCAAGGCTTGGCGCATGTGCCATTCCACGTAATAGGCCAGCAGGCACAGGAACACGTGGGAACGCACCCGGTCCGGGCGCCGGTGGTGGAGGGGCCGGATTTTCAGATCCACCGACTTCATGCAGCGGAAGGCCTGCTCCACCTTGGAGAGGTCCTTGTAGGCCCGCACCGTCTCGTCCGCAGTGAACCATTCCGGGTCCACATTCGTGCGCACGATGTAGATCCCGTCCAAGGCCTCCTCGACCGCCAAGGTCTCCGGGTTGCGCCGGAACTCGAACGAGGTCTCGGTGATCTCGGTGATGAAGTGTTTCGCCATCTTGTGCTTGTGGATCTCGCGCCCCACGCGCACTCCGATCTTGTCCTCACCGCGCAAGGCCCATTTGGGACGCCGGGTGGCGTCGACGATGGCCTTCAGCTTCTTCTCGGTGGCCGCCAGCAGCTCTTGGCGCTTGCGGCGGCGCCGATAGGCCAACAGCGGGTTGTAGCAGACGATCAGCCGGTCGTCGGGAAACAGATCGCTCGTGACCTCGGCCAGGTCCCGCTGATCGAACAAAGACGGCTGCACCGTGCCTTTCTTGACCAGGCTCCGGATAGTGGGGGCCCGCAGCGCCGTGATCCAGTGCAGCCCCTCGACGCCTTGCAGATCCTCCCGAATGCGAGCTGCGGTCAACATTCCCCGATCTCCCACCAACACCACCCGCCGCAACCCGAAACGAGAACGGATCTTGTGCACTTGCGACGCTACCGTACTCGGGTCCCCCGTCGAGCCCTTGAAGACCTCGACCGCCACCGGACAGCCTTCCGGAGAACACAACAACCCGATGACAATCTGCAGCTTGCCCCGCTTGCCGTCGCGCGAGTAGCCGCGCTGGGCCAACTCGCAGCGGCGACCCTCGAGGTAACAGGACGTGACGTCGTACAACACGAGCGTGTTCTCCCGCAGATGGCGCCGGGCCAGGGCGTTCTCGACCGCCTGCTGGCGGGGACCCAGAAGCCGGTCCATGGCCCCGTAGATCTCGTTTTCGTCGACGGTGCCGAGACCGAGGGCGTCCGAGAGGGTGGAGAGGGCGGTCTCGCTGGAGAGCGCCCGGGCGGTGGCCAGCTTGGACTGGGCGTCGATGACCCGGGCGACGATCAGAGCGACGATCAGATCCCGGTCCCGGCTCCGGGTGCGGGCCAACAGAGTATCCAGCTTGAGTTTCTTGAGGGTGGCCAGGACGGCGGCGACGTGGCCATGGGGGAGAGAGCGGGTGCAGTGGAAGAGGTCTTCGGGGTTGACGAAGGTCTCGCCCTTGAGGGCTCGGCGGATGAGATTGATGATGGGGTCGGAGAGATGGGAGATGTTGCCGAGGGTTTCATGTTTGACGCGGCCGTCCTGGCGGAAGGTGCGACGGAGGAGATGGGTACGGTAGACCTTGTTTTTGTACCGGCGAGTGGTGGTGGCTACGTGAACGGCACGACCTCTTTTAGGCATGCCAGTAATTATAGTGATACTGGAGTATACGGTCAAGTATATTAGTGGCTACACACTCACCCCGGAATATACCCCTAACTGCCATGAATGCTACAAGTTATCCTAGAGTGGCTGCTGGAACTTCAGCCTAGTGTCTTCGTCCCTGACGAAGAATGGCCGGCACTTCCACTTCCCGGCTCATCACCGGGATCGGGGGAACGGCGATGGGCTTGCCGTTGGGCCGGTCCGATGAGAGGGACTCACCCCGACTGTCTCCGGCGGCGTTGGCGGCCTGATCGTTCCCGTCGCTCTTCGAGTCGCTGAACCCAGTTGCGATCACGGTGATCTTGATTCGATCTCCCATGTTCCGGTCCAGCACCGAACCGAAGATGATGTTGGCATTGGGATCGGCCGCATTCTGGATCAGGCCGCTGGCTTCGTTGACCTCGTGCAGGGTGAGACTGTCGCCGGCCGTGATGTTGATGAGAACGCCGCGGGCGCCCTGGATGGTCGCGTCATCCAGCAAGGGACTGCTCACGGCAGTGTTGGCCGCCGTTATGGCGCGGCCTTCCCCCTCTCCCACGCCGGTCCCCATCAGGGCCATACCCGTGGCGCTCATGATGGTCTTGATATCGGCGAAGTCCAGGTTGATGAACCCGGGCACATTGATGAGATCGGCGATGCCCTGAACCGCTTGGCAGAGAATGTCGTCGGCAACGGCGAATGCGTCCGCCAGCGGTGTGCCGGGAGCCACGGCATCCAACAGCCGCTCGTTGGGCACCGTGACCACGGTGTCGGCGTTCTCCATCAGTTCCTCCAGACCCCGCTGCGCCTGCTGCGTTCTCCGCCGGCCCTCGAAAACGAAGGGGGTCGTCACCACGGCGACAGCGAGAGCTCCCAATTGACGAGCCAAATCCGCAATGAGGGGAGCTCCGCCGGTTCCGGTTCCGCCACCGAGCCCTGCGGTCACGAAGACCATGTCCGAGCCCTCCAGCAGATCCATTATTCGCTCGGTATCCTCCAAGGCGGCCTGCCGTCCAATTTCAGGATTCGAGCCGGCTCCAAGCCCTTGCGTGATCTTGTTGCCGAGTTGGATCCTGACCCCCGCTTTCGACTGCCTGAGTGCCTGGAGGTCCGTGTTGGCGGCTATGAAGTCGGCACCTTGGACCCCCATCCGGATCATGCGATTGACGGCGTTCCCGCCGCCACCGCCGACGCCAATAACCTTGATGCGGGCCTCACTGCCCAATTCGTCTTCAAAGACCCAGTTCAAGCTGCCGTTATCATCTGACTCCGGATAGTCCATGGGTTGCCTCCCAGACGAGTCTTCACGCCAACGGCCTACAGGCTCGTGGCGACCTCCAACTGCTACGTAATCCTGCGAAAGAACCAATTCATCAGGCCACCCCGCCTGGCTCTGGCAGGTTCCGACAACATCGTCCCGGCTCCATTGCCGGACCCTGCGCCGTGCATCTTCACCGCGTATCTCAACAGACCCAGAGCGGTTGCGTGGGACGGATCGAAGACCAATTCCTTCTCCGATTCCATAGGCATCGGGTAGCCTATGCGAGCCGGCATCTCCAGGATCTCCTCGGCCTGTTCCGCCAGCCCGTCCAACTGCGCCCCCCCGCCGGTGAGCACCACACCGGTCAGCATTTCCCTGCGCATGTGGATCTCATCCACCAGCTTTCGCACCTCCAACAGAATCTCCCGGCAGCGAGCCTGAATCACTCGGCAGAGATCCCGGTAGTGGAGACTCTGGGGGCGACCGGTTCCAATCTCGCGAATTTCAAGCACGGCTTCTGAATCGACCCGCTCGGGGAAGACCGATCCATGTTCCTTCTTGAGTCGCTCCGCTTCTTCCAAGGCCACCTTGAGCCCGATGGCGATGTCCTTGGTGACCAGGTCTCCGCCTATGGGCAGGACCGCCGATTCCCAGATGCTCCCCAACCGGTAGAATGCGAAGTCGGTCGTTCCCCCGCCAATATCCAAGAGAATGACGCCGAGTTCCTTTTCGTCTTCGGTCAGCACGGCCTCGGCGGATGCCAACTGTTGCATCACCACGCCGTTCACACCCACACCGACCTTGTTGACGGCGTTGACCACGTTTTGAAGCGCGGCGGCAGCGTTGAGCACCAGGTGCAGATTGACGGAGAGGCGACGACCGACCAGACCAAGCGGATCCTTCGTGTGTCCCTGGCCATCCACGGTAAATCCCTGGGTCAGCATGTGAATAATCTCGTAATCCGGGGGGAGTTGAATCGATTTGGCATCGGCCAGCGCTCGCCTGACGTCTTCCTTGTCGATTTCGCCGGTCTTGCTCCGGATCTCGGTCTTGCCGGACCGGTTGAGGCCCTGGACATGGACCCCGCCCACGCTCACGAAAACCGAATCGACTCCAACCTGCGCGTCCTGCTCTGCGTGGTCCAGCGATCTCTTCACACTCTCGATGGTCTCCGTCAGATTGACGACGACGCCCTTTTTGAGTCCGGTCGATGGACTGACGCCCATACCGGAGACCCTGAATCCCTCTTGCTCCGTTCGTGCGACGACAGAACAGATCTTGGTGGTTCCGACATCGACGCCAACCAGCGTTCTCTTTCTCATCGCCATGCTTCCGTCCGTACTCTGATGGTCCGTCTCCGACTCAAGCCGGTTCGGGATCTGTGATCAGGTGCTCCTTTCGCGAGACTCGCCCGGCGTATGGAATATGATCTTGTTGTCAAAGGAGACGTCGATATATTCGATGCGGCCATACTCCTTCTTCAATTGCTGGTAAATGTCCTTCTGGGCCAGAAAGTTCTCATACCGCTCCCGGAAACGGCCGCTTCCCAGGTAGATGGGAACAGGATCGTCCTCCCTGATGATGGCAACCCGATCCGGGTCCGCCAGCAAAACCTCCGAAATGGAGTGGGAATAGTCCCCCTCGGACGAACTCAGATCGGACATCAATCGGGAATAGAGTCCCATCTTCTCGAGATTCTCCCGGGTAGCGGAAGGGTTCTCCCGGGCGATGTTCCCAAGACCTTTCAGAATCGGCCCATCCAGTTGCACATGGCTGGACCCGTAGCGATCCAATACGACTCCCTCTTCGTCGACGATGTAAAGATCCTGGTCGATAGCGGCAACGGCCACCGGAACACGCTCCCGGACCTGGACAATGAGCTGTCCGGGCAACTGGCGGCGCACGGTCGCCGTCCTCACCCAGGACTCGGATTCCACCAGATCCTTGAGCTGTTCCAGGTCGGCGCGCAGGATGTTTCCCGAATAGGTCTCGAGCATGAACGACTTCAGTTTCTGCCAGGAGAAATGCCGGGTCCCTTCGAAGCGAATATCCCGAATGCCGAAGAGCGTCGCTCCCCCAAGAGAGTCGGACGCATGTCTAAGCGCCATCAGGAGCACCAAGATCATGAGACCCGTCCCCAGAATCCGTCCGGCAAAGACCAACAAAACACCCAGCTTTCTAGAGCGTTGGACTGGCATCTTCTACGCTTCCGGCGCCTTCAATCGGCCCGGCCCTTCAAGAAATCCTCCCCGATTCTCCAGACATTGCCGGCACCCAGCGTCAGGAGCAGGTCTCCCGGCATCAGTTCTTCCCGCAGGGATCGCAACATGGCGTCTGGTTGCGGCTGGTAGCAGACCTGGCGGCTCCGGCCCACCGACCGGAATAGATCCTCGCCGAGCCCACCGGCCACAGGCGACTCCCCTGCCGGATAGACATCCATCAGGTAGAGGAGATCCGCGTCTTGGAAGCACTCGGCCAACTCCGACCTCAAATGCAGAGTTCGGGTGTAACGATGGGGCTGAAACACCACGACCAATCTCCGTCCCATCCGGCGGCACGCGTCCAACGTAGTTCGGATCTCAACCGGATGATGACCGTAGTCGTCCATCACCCGGACCCCCTCGCGCATGCCCTTGAACTCCAATCGCCGTTCCGCGCCGGAAAAGGTTCCCAGAGCCCGCCGGATCACTTCAAAGGGCACCTGCAACTCAAGTCCCACGGCGACTGCGGCCAAAGAATTCAACACGTTATGCCGTCCCGGCACGTTCAGCCGGAGGTCCCCCAGCCGGTCGCCCCGATAGACACACCCAAAGGAAGATCCTCCGGACGTCCACTCCACCGCCTCGGCCCAGATATCGGCGGCAACTGTCGTGCCGTAAGTTATCATGGGCCGGTGAACCTTTTTCAGGAGCCGCCGGAGGTTGGAATCGTCCAGACAGACGAACGCACGCCCAACCGCGGGAAGCTGGTTCATGAAGGCGACGAAGGCGTTGCCGATCTCCTTGAGTCCGCCGTAGTAGTCCAGATGATCCCGGTCTACATTGGTCACCACGGCGTACCGGGGACGGAGCTTCAGAAAGCTTCCGTCGCTCTCGTCAGCCTCCGCCACGACCCAGGGTCCCTCGCCGAGACGCGCGTTGCCGTCCAGGTCTACGGCCCGGGCTCCCACCAGGATTGTGGGGTCCAGGCCGGCTTCGAGAAGGAGAACACCGATCATGGAAGTCGTGGTCGTTTTTCCATGGGTTCCGGAGATGGCGATCCCCTCACCGCCGGCCACGATCTCGGCCAGCAGATCTGCTCGATGCACCACCATGAGTCCCCGTCTCCGAGCCTCTTGAAGTTCGGGATTCTCCGTTGCGACGGCACTGGAAAAGGCCACCATCTCGGCGTCTCCCAGGTTTTCCGGCCTGTGTCCGATCGAGATCCGGACCCCAAGCGAACGGAGACTGGACACGACCGTGCTACTGACCAGATCGGAACCTGAGACCTCCCAACCCCTCCGGGCCAGAATCTGAGCGATTCCGCTCATCCCTACTCCGCCGATGCCGACGAAATGGACTCTCCGGAACCGATCAAGACGTCGAGTCACGCCGCTTGCCTCTTAGTCCTGAGTTTCATTGCCGTTCTTGCGAGGTAAGAGGGCACCCACAAGAGGTGTCCCTACGGTGTTTGATTTCAGTCAAGCTCCTGATCTTCATTGCGCTTGTTGGGACGCAGGAGGGCACCCGCAAGGGGTGCGTTCATCAATTAATTCCGTGAGCACCTCGATGATCCGGTCGCAACTCCGGGGATCGCCCAGAGACCCGCTGGCTTCGGCCAGAGCGCCGAGCTGAAGCCGGTCACGGTCCAAATCCCGAATCATCCGAGCCAGATCCGGACCGGCGTCCTCTCGTTCTTCCAGAATCAGGGCGGCGCCCCGGCGGACCAGAGCCTGAGCATTGATCCGTTGGTGGTCATCGGCCGCATAGGGATAGGGAATCAGGATCGATGCCTTTCCAGCGGCCGTAACTTCGGCCAGGGTCAACGCTCCGGCCCGGCAGATCACCAGATCGGCCCAGTGCAACCGTTCCGGCATATCGTGGATGTACTCCAGGACCGCGCCGAAAAAGCCCAACTTCCGGTAACGCTCCTCTACCCGATCGCGGTCTCGGGGACCCGTCTGATGAATCAGCCGGATGCGTTCGGGCGAGAGTTCTTCCAGCGCCTCGCACATCAGGCGGTTGATGGCGACACTGCCCTGACTGCCTCCGAAGATGAGCACCCTGAGGGGACCCCGCGCGTTGTTGGACTTTCGGTCACGATGAAATTGAGGGCGAACCGGAATTCCGGTCAACCGGGCCTTCCGCCCAAACCGCCCGGCCGTTTCTTCGAACGCCACCGCCACCCGGTCCACCCAAGGCGCGAGCAACCGGTTGGCGAGACCCGGGTGGACGTTGGGCTCGATCACGAGACATGGTATTCGCATCCACGACGCCACCAGGACGACCGGCCCGGAGGAATAGCCGCCCAGCCCCACCACGGCCGCGGGCCGAAAGCGGCGGATGATTCCCAAGGCCCGGAGCAGCGCCGCCGGAAGCTGAAGCAGGGTTTGGAACGCCTTCAGAAGGCCGGTGCGTTTGAGTCCGCCCAAGGAAATCCTCTCCACGGTGACACCCAGATCCGGCAGAATTCGATTCTCAAGCCCCCGTCGGGTTCCCACGAAGAGAATCTCCGGACTCGATCCCAATTCCCGAAGGCGTTGGATGACCGCCACTGCCATATAGACGTGCCCCCCGGTCCCTCCTCCGGCAAACAGCAACCCTTGCTCGATCACTGGAAACTCTGACTCCGGGAAACGGTCTCCTCGCGGTCGATTCGGCACCGCCGGGAGATGTTCACAAGGATGCCAATACCGGCCATCATGGCCAACATGGAGGATCCCCCGACCGAGACGAACGGCAGCGGAATTCCCTTGGTCGGCAGCAGGCTGACCACCACGCACATGTTGATGATCCCTTGCAGAACCACCATGCATACGATCCCCATGGCCAGCAGGGCGCCGAATCCAGTGTCGGCCCGGTAGGCAATCCGCACTCCTCTCCAGAAGAGCACGACGAAGAGCGCGACCATGATGAGTGAACCCAGCAGTCCAAGCTCTTCTCCCACGACCGCGAAGACGAAGTCGGTGTGGGACTCGGGCAGGAAATGGAGCTTCTGCTTGCTCTGGGTCAGACCCAATCCGGTCCATCCTCCCGAACCCACGGCGATCAGGCTCTGGCGAATCTGGTAGCCGATGCCGGAGGGATCCACTTCCGGATTCAGGAAAGCCAGAATCCGGTCCCTACGGTAAGAGGCGCTGAAAATGAGGGCCAGGACGACAGGAATACTCAAGCCGGCGAGACCGATCAGATAGATCAGGCGAACACCGGCCAGGAAGAGCAGCGAGCCCACCGTCAGCGCGATGGCACAGGCCGTCCCCAGATCGGGCTCGACCACGATCAAGGCCAACACCAGCCCGACCACCCCCAAGAGGGGCGCCAGTACGGCGAGCGATTGGAGACTTGCACGGTATCTCTGCAGGTAGTACGCCGTGAACAGGATGACGCCAAGCTTGGCCAGTTCCGAGGGTTGGAACCGCGTGGGGCCGACAGGAATCCAGCGCCGGACCTCCTGGCCGGTGGGCAGCACCAGGGCAAGAACCAGGAGAATCAGGGTGACGGCCAGCGCCGGATAGATGAATGCGGGAGTCGCATAGCGTCGATAGTCCCAATGGGCCGCGATCCAGAAGACCAACAGGCCGATGCCGACGCTCACCAGTTGCCGTTGGAAAATGCGGGTGGAGACTCCATACCGGTCCAGCGACACCATTCCCGATGCGCTGAACGCCATCACCAGCCCGAAGCCCACCAGGACGAAAAGGACCAACAGAATCACATGGTCATACGGCGCTCGTCGAGTCACTTTCCTCCCCCCCCGGTTAGTTGGGAAACCAGATCCTTGAAGGCTCTGCCCCGTTCCTCGTAGTTCCGGAACATGTCGAAGCTGGCGCAGGCCGGAGCCAACAGGACTGCGTCTCCGGGCAGCGCCTCAAGGAACGCCCGGCGGACCGCTTCCTCCAGTCCTCCGACCTCGCTCACCGGGGCGGCGCCGCGCAGTCCCTCCACAAGGCTTTCCCGGGCCTCTCCCAAAAGCACCAGATGCCGAACCCTTCTCTCGACCAGCGGTCTCAGCACCCGGAAGTCCGAACCCTTGTTGGTCCCCCCCATGATGGCCACCAGGGGCTGATCGAGTGCTTCCATGGCCTTGGAGGCGGATTCCACGTTCGTGGCCTTGGAATCGTTGTAGAAGGACACGCCCTCCAGGTCCCGAATCCATTCCAGGCGGTGCTCCACGCCGGCGAAGCTACGGCAGGCGCGGGCGATTGCATCGGGTTCGACGCCCACCAGAAAACTGGCGGCCGCGGCAGCCAGCACGTTTTCCAGATTGTGCTCCCCTTTGAGCCGGATCTGGCTCCTGTCCATCACTTGGTGCGACTCATCGTCCACTTGGATCCAAATCTTTCCGTCCCGGAAAAAAACGCCGGCGCAGCGGTCCAACCGGCTGAAAAAGAGGGAACGGGCCTTCGCGCCCTCGGCCATGCGCCGGGAATTGGGTTCGTCCCGGTTGAACACGGCGAAATCGGAACCCTCCTGGTTGAGCAGAATGCGGCGCTTGGCCTGCCAGTAGGCTTCAAAGCTCGGGTGACGATCCAAATGATCGGGCGTGACGTTGAGGACGACAGCCACCCGGCAGTGGAGTGTCCGGGTCGTCTCCAGTTGAAAGGAGGAGAGTTCCACGACCCAGACCGTTTCCTCGGTGGCGTCCTCCACCTTGTCCAGAAGGGGCACCCCGATG
Source organism: Acidobacteriota bacterium (assembly GCA_965231825.1). Classification (GTDB taxonomy): domain Bacteria; phylum Acidobacteriota; class UBA6911; order RPQK01; family JAJDTT01; genus JAJDTT01. The sequence continues at coordinate 4,848,470 of OZ246889.1, forward strand.
TTGCCCGCCACCACGTGCGGCCGCCGGCTCGCGGCCAGCATCTCGCCGACCAGCGTCGTCGTCGTGGTCTTGCCGTTGGTGCCCGTGACTCCGATCAGCGTGCCCTTCAGGAAACGGCAAGCTAACTCGATCTCACTCCAGACCGGGATGCCCCGCTCCCGCGCCCGCACCAGCGGTGGGATCCCGGACGGCACCCCGGGGCTCAATACGATCATGTCAACCCCGGTGAAATCCGCTTCCCGGTGGCGACCCAGCACCAGCCGGACCTTGCCCCGGAGCCTGGCGATCCGGTCATTCAACTCATTCTTCGTGCGCAGATCGGTGACGCTGACACGAGCTCCCTTCCCGATCAGGAAGTTGGCTGCCGAAAGCCCGGTTCGGGCCAGTCCGACGACCAGGATGTCTCGACCGGACAAATTCATTGCCGAATCCTCGCCACGCCGTTACCTGAGTTTCAGCGTGGTCAGGCTGAAAAGTGCGAACAGCAGGCCCAGAACCCAGAAACGCACCACCACCTTGGGCTCGTCCCAGCCCAAGAGCTCGAAATGGTGGTGCAGGGGGGCCATTCGCAGAATGCGCTTCCCGGTGGCCTTGAAGTACAAGACCTGGAAAATGACCGACAAGGCCTCCAGGACGAAGATGCCTCCGATGGATAACAGCAGGAGCTCCTGTTTGATGAGGACCGCCACGGTGGCGATGGCGCCACCCAGGGACATGGACCCCACGTCTCCCATGAAAATCTCCGCGGGGTGCGTGTTGTACCAGAGAAACCCCAGGCTCGCCCCCACGATGGCGCCGCAAAAGATGCTCAGTTCGCTGGCATATGTGTTCTTGATCAGTCCCAGATAGGTGGCAAAGGTGGCGTGGCTCGTCACGTAGGCCAGAACCGTCAAGGCCGAAGCCGCAATCACCATCAGGCCGCTGGCCAATCCATCCAGACCATCGGTCAGGTTCACGGCATTGCTGCTTCCCACGACGACCAGGGCCGTGAACGCAATCAGGGGAATAAACGTGGACACACCCAACACCACCCAATCCAGTTCCGGCGTGAAACGCTTGAAGAATGGGACGCTCAGCTGAATGCTGTAGAGGCCCTGCTGGTGCAGCGCCACCAGAGTGAGTCCGATGCCCAAAGCGATCAGCACCTGAAACAGGAGCTTGCGCCGCGGCCGCAGGCCGGCAGAGTTCTTCCTGGAAACCTTGAGGTAGTCGTCTGCCAGACCCACGCTGCCGAACAGGATCAGAGAGGCGACCGCGATCCAGACGTAGAGGTTTCCCAAATCGGCCCACAACAGGGTGGGAAGTGCAATGCTCACCACGATGAGCACCCCTCCCATGGTGGGGGTGCCGGCCTTCTGGTGGTGCCCTTCGGGACCGTCTTCCCGGATGACCTGGCCGATCTGATAGTCCCGGAGCTTCGCGATGAGCCAGGGACCCAGGATCAGACTCAAGGCCAGCGCCGTGAGGGTGGCGTAGGCGGTGCGAAACGTGATGTAGCGGAGTACGTTCAGGACCGAGAACTGGTCGTGAAAGGCGTACAGCAGATGATAGATCAAGTCCCCGTCCCCTTTTCCAATAGTGCAGCGATCCGATCCATTCCGACCCCGCGAGACCCTTTGATCAAGAGGAAGTCTCCGCTGCAGATGAAGCCGGACAGGTACTCCGCCGCTTCCTCCGAAGTCCCGAAGTAGAGGGTCCTGGCGTCTGCCAGGCCCGCCTCGCGAGCCCCCTCCAGAACCGGGCGGGCGCCGGCACCCACTGCCGCCAGAAGATGAGGCTCGGTCCGGGCCGCCATCCTGCCGACTCGGCGATGCCAGACCGCGCTTTCGGGACCCAACTCCAGCATCTCTCCCAGAGCGAGGATCCGGCGGCGGCCGGCGGCCGACTGGCCCACAATCTCCAACACCATCTGAACGGCTTGCGGGTTCGAGTTGTAGGAGTCGTCCAGAATTCTGATCTGCCGGGCACCGGGCATCTCCAGCCCCCGGACCCTTCCTCGCATGGGCAATGTGGACAATCTGGGAATCGCCCCTTCGATCTGCTCCCGGCTCAAGCCCAGAGCCCGGGCCGCAGCCACGGCCGCCGCCAAGTTGTAGAGATGGTGACGTCCCACGAAGGCGACTTGGCAGTTCGATACGCCCCATTCGGTCCGCAGCCGGAACCGGGTGCTGCTCGAGTCCACCGCTCGAACCTCCGTCACCTGTACGTCCGCTTCCTGCTGCAGTGAGAAGGAGACCCTGCGCCCGCGGAAGGTGGAAGCGAGACCCGCCACCCGGTGATCGTCGGCGTTGTAGATGAAGATCCCCGCCGGCGGCATGTCTTCCAGGATTTCCCCCTTGGCTCGCGCAATCTCATCGACACCGGAGAAATATTCGAGATGCACCGGCGCCACATTGGTGATGACGGCGATATCGGGGCGGCAGATCTGAGCCAGCCGCCGGATCTCTCCGGCGTGGTTCATGCCCAGTTCCAGCACCGCCAGATCATGCCGTTCCTCCAGCCGGAGAAGGGAAAGCGGCACTCCGAAAGCGTTGTTGAAATTGGCGGGGGACTGAAGAACCTGGTAGCCGGATTCCAGCAGCCGCGCGGTGAAGGTTCGGGTCGTCGTCTTGCCCATGCTTCCGGTCACGCCGACCAGAGACCGGCCCCACTGTCTGCGGAGCTCGGCAGCCAGTTCCTGAAGCGCCACAGTGGTGTCGGCGACGCGGAGAAAGATCCGGTCTCCATACGCGCCCGCATCCAGGCCCGGTGTTCGGGAACAGACCGCCACCGAGGCCCCCCGCTCCATCGCTGCCCCCAGGAAATCGTGTCCGTCCAGTCGATCTCCCTTGATGGCAATGAAACAATCGCCCGGCTCCACCTGCCGGCTGTCGATGACGACCCGGGGCAGAAGCCGATTCGCTTGCCGACCGAGTTCCCGACCCCGGTTTCGGACCCCCATGACTTCGGCCGCTCTCCGGAAATCTAGTCCAAACACGCGTAATTCCTGACCACTTCCCGATCATCGAAGGGAATCCGAATCCCCTGGATCTCTTGATAGGTTTCTTGCCCCTTGCCCGCCACCAGCACCAGATCTCCCGTCCTGGCCAGTTCCACTCCACGGCCGATCGCCTCCCGCCGATCGGTGATGGTTTCGAAGTTGTCCCGTTCGGGAGGAATTCCTGCCCGTATCTGCTGAAGGATGGCCTCCGGATCCTCGCTACGCGGATTGTCCGTGGTCAGAATGGTCCAGTCCGACTGGCGGGTGGCGATTTCACCCATCCGCGGACGCTTGGACGGGTCCCGGTCTCCGCCGCAGCCAAAGACGCAAAGCACTCGATTGGAGGTCAAGCCCCGGGCCAGACGCAGTACGTTCTCCAGAGCGTCCGGTGTATGAGCGTAGTCCACGACCACCGTGTAATCCCGGTCCACGTCGACCTTCTCGAAACGGCCCGGGACCCGGTCGAGGCTGGAGATGCCGCTGCAGATCTGCCGGTCCGGGATCCCCAGTGCGTGGCAGGCTGCCACGGCCGCCATGATGTTGTACAGGTTGTGGTCTCCGACCAGGGGACTGGTCAAGGCAAGGCGGCGGCCCCGGCACTCGAGTTCCAGCCGCGTCCCGTCAACCGTGGTCTTCCGCGTGAGAGGACGGACCTGCGCCTCCGGCGCCATTCCGAAGGTCAAGGCCTCACCTTCCGGATGGAGCCGGCGGCTCGCCGGATCGTCGTGATTGATCACCGACCAGGACACACCCGGGTTGTAGTCGGACTGGAACAGGAGACTCTTGCTCTGAAGGTAGTTCTCGCGAGTGCGATGAAAGTCCAGGTGATCCTGAGACAGATTGGTGAAGACGGCCACCGGGAACCGGCAGCCGTAGACCCGGCTCAGGGCGAGCGAATGCGAAGAGACCTCCATCACACCCCGGCGGCAGCCGGCTTCGACCGCCTGGTTCAGAATCGATTGGATGTCGACGGATTCCGGAGTGGTCCGCTCCGAGGCCCAATTCCTGCCGTCCAGACGCGCCCCCAGGGTTCCCATCAAGAGAGAGGGTTCCCCTTGGCTCATGATGGAATGAACCAGGAATGCGGTGGTGGTCTTGCCGTTGGTCCCGGTAATGCCCACCAGCCTCAGCTTGCGGGACGGGTGTCCGAAGAAGCAATCCGCGACGCTGGCCATGGAGCGCCGGATACACGAAACCTGGATCCAAACGAAGCCGCAATTGTCCGGAGCCGGCCGTTCCGAGGCCACGGCGACCGCACCCCGTTTCAGCGCCTGATCCAGGTAGAGATGTCCGTCGCTCCGGAACCCTTGGATGGCAAAAAAAAGGCTTCCGGTTCCCGCTTGCCGGGAGTCGTAAGCCAGGGACTCGATCTCCGGGTCGCCCGACTCAGCGACGGCTCTCACGAACGCCCTGACTCCTTCGGCCGAGAGCAAGCTGCTGAGTCTCATAGATGGAGCTTTCCGTGCTTTCCAAATGGACCTGACACATCGATTCGGCGAAAACCGGAGTGCCGGGTTTGGGGTGCTGCGCCACAACTACGCCGCTGCCGGTCACTCTCAACCTCAGGGAGAGACTACCGGCCTTTCGAAGGGCTTCCCGGAGGCTAAGACCACTCAGGTCCGGGAGCGGGAAGGTCCCGGTTGCCACTGTCACCGACCTTCCTCCATCCGCGTCCGGTTTCCCGTCTCCCATCAGGCTCGACAATTCCGCTGCCAGCCCGTCCCGCGACAACGGCTCCTCGGCCGCTGACGCCGTCAGGTCCACCGGCCGGCTCGGCCGCTTCTTCTTTTGGCGAGCCAGCAGCCTGCCGGGCTGCGGCAACGGTCGATCCTGAGGGATCTGGAGACTGACCAGAGCCCGTTCCATGATGCGGCGGAAGGCGGGAGCGGCCACGATTCCGCCGTAGTGGTGGACTCGAGGCTCGTCGATGACGACCAGCGCGGCCAGTTTGGGATTCGAGAGGGGTGCGATTCCGCCGAACGAAGCCACGAAACGGGTGCGCGAATAGCTGCCGTCCACGAACTTCTGGGCGGTGCCGGTCTTTCCGCCGGCCGAGTATCCGGCCGGCTTGGCCCTGCGTCCCGTTCCTCGTTCCACGACCATGCCCATGGCATTCCTGATGGTCCGAGCGGTCTCCGCAGACAGGACCCTCTCGCGCTCGACCGGGCTCCCCTCCAATACCGTTCCGTCCTCGGAGAGGGTGTGCCGAACCAGGCGGGGTTTCACCAGATAGCCTCCGTTGCCGAAGACCGCGAAGGCGCGGACCATCTGGATCGGCGTGACTCCGATTTCCTGTCCGATGGATAGGGCTCCGATGGAGATACGGGACCAGCGCTCCGGCGGAACCAGCAATCCGACCTGTTCGCCCGGCAATTCTATTTCCGTCTTGCTTCCGAACCCGAAGCGCCGGATGTAGGAATACAGTCGTTCCTCACCCAATCGGAGTCCCATCTTGATGGTGCCGACGTTGCTCGACTTGGCCAGAATCTCCTCGAAGCTGAGGGTCCCATAGCTCCTCTTGGCTTCCCGGTAGACCTTGCGTCCCAAGCGCACCGTACCGACCCGGCAGTCCACCAGTTCTCCCGATTGGACGACCCCTTCCTCCAAGGCGGCTGACAGCGTCACCAGTTTGAAGGTCGACCCGGGTTCATAGATATCCAGGATGGCACGGTTTCGTTTTTCTTCGGGGCCGTAGCTGGTGTAGTCGTTGGGGTTGTACGTCGGATGGGAGGCCAGGGCCAAGATTTCGCCGGTGTGAACATCCATGACGACGGCCGACCCGGACGCCGCTTTGAATTCGCGGATCGTATCCCCCAGGATCTGCTCCACCGAGTATTGGATGGATTCGTCCAGATTGAGGACCACGATGTTTCCTCCGGAACCAGTGTCCGAGGATTCACGGTTGTAGACATGCCGCCGGCCATCCACCTTCAAATTGACACGTGTAGTCTCGCCCCGCATCACTCCGTCATAGAGGTATTCGACCCCTCCCAGGCCTTCGTTTTCCACCCCCACGAATCCCAGGACGTGAGCCGCCAGTTCCCATTGGGGGTAGGTTCGTTTCATGTCCCAGTCCACCTGAATTCCCTTGAGTTTCAGTGAGTTGATGGTCGTGACCTGGTGCGGGGGGATCTTTCTGGCCAGATAGGTGAAGCCGGTGTTGGAAACGAGCGTCTCTTGGATCTCCTCTTGGCTCAATGGAAGGAATGGTGCCAGGGCCTTGGCGGCGTTGCCGGGATCCGGAACCTGGCCGGCGTGACTCCCGACCGAGCCGCTCTCGACACTTACGGCCAGTTCCCGAAGATTCCGGTCCAAAATCTCGCCCCGCTTGAACCTGACGTATACGTGACCCTCGCTCTGGGCCTGCGCCAGTTGGCGGTAGTGGTCCCGCTTCATGACCTGAAGGTCCACCAAGCGGACCGCAAGGCCCGCGATCGTGGCCAGAACGAACATGTAGAACAGGATCACCCGCTTTGGGTTCAGAGCGTCGTTCCGGTCCGGAGAATCCGCATTCATTCAGATGGAGCCTCGAAAGGTTTGCGGGCCGCGGCTACCAACTCGCTTCCCGGCTCGGAAAGGCGAGATTTGCCTTCGATGATTCTGACCGACCCGGTGCTGGAATCGATGAGCCCCAGACTCGAGGCCTTCCGATCGATGGTCTCGGGGTTGATGAGCGTGGCATGCTCGACTCGAAGTGCGTTGTTGAATTCGCGCAGCTCCGTGTTTTCCTTGCGCACCCGTGCCGCTTCGTACTGGGATTCCAGGATCCCCATCCGCACACCGGCGTAACCGAGCACCAGGGACGCGACCAAGCCAACCGCCAACAGCCAGCGCAGCATCTCCCATCCGGTCGTCCCGGAAATTTCCTGAACCGGACGGTTGCGATAGTTCTGAGAACAACAATCCACCATCTGCCCCATCCTCAATTCACTTCCCTGGCCCCGTCACCCAGCCGGTTTCCGACCGCCTTCCCGCCGCGCTCCGCACAGGAACCGGCGCCGCCGCAACCGTCGCTCGCGGCGTTCAGCCGTTCCACGGCTCGGAGCTTGGCGCTTCTAGCGCGCGGGTTGGTTCGAATCTCGCGTCCTGATGGCCGGACCGGTCTCCGGGTCAGGATTCGAACCCGCCGCCGCCGGGGGCAGCCGCACAGATCCCGGGGAGAAAAACAGATGCATTTCCCTGATTCCCGGGCAAAGGCCCGCTTCACCAATCGATCCTCGAGGCTGTGAAAGGCCAACACCACGACCCGGCCTCCCGGCCGTAAAAAATCCACGACGCGGGAAAGGAATGCTTCCAGGTTCTTCAATTCCTGATTGACCTCGATTCGAAGAGCCTGAAAGACCTGGGTTGCGGGGTGGAGACGAGTCCCCCGGGGCCAACCTTTGACTCGCTCCACCACCGCCGCCAACTCCGTCGTCGTCTCGAAACGCTTTCTGTGGCGCTCCTCGACCAGCGCCGCCACAACTCTTGCCGCCCCAGTGACCTCGCCGTATGCCCTCAGAATCTCCACCAGGCGTTCGGGACGCGAATCATTGACCAGATTCGCCGCCGTAACGGTCTGGGTGCGGTCCATACGCATATCCAGCGGCCCCTCCTTCATGAAGCTGAACCCCCGTTCGGCCGTCTCCAACTGGAGTGACGAAACCCCCACGTCGGCCAGACAGCCGTCGATCCGGCGAATCCGGAGTCTCCGGAGCAGCCTGGGAAGATTCCTGAAATTCTCCCGGTGCAGGCTCAGCTTCGCCTTCGATCCCGCAAGGCGCCCGGCAGCCAACCGGAGAGCGTCTTCGTCCAGATCCAGGACCACCAGGCGTCCGTCTCCCAACCTCTTCACGATCTCCCGGGAATGGCCCCCCAGACCGACCGTGCAATCGACGTAAACGCCTTGCGGCCGAACCTGGAGATGCTCCAGTACCGATTTGCTCAAGACCGGAATGTGGACCGCATCCATTCTCGTCATGGCTAGAGCCCCAACTCCGCCAGGGCGATCTCGTCCGCTCGCGTATACGGATCGTCGTCGAGCAGACTTTCGAAGCGCTCCCGGTTCCAAAGTTGCAGATAGGTCAAGGACCCCATGACCGCGACGCCGTTGGTGATTTCGGCACGTTCCCGGAGGTGGGGAGGGATCAGGACTCTCCCCTGGCGGTCCATGGAGACCATCTGGCCGTAGTAGTTCGTGTTGCGCAGAAACTTGATCTTCTCGGGCAGCATTTTGGGAGGCTCCAGCAACTTGCTCTCGATCAGTTCCCATTCGCTGAGGGGATAGATCAGGACGTGTTGGCCGGTGGTGCTGGTGACATACAGCTCCGTGCCGTACTTCTCCTCAAAGATCCTCCGATATGCCACCGGGATCTTGATCCGTCCCTGAGCGTCGATCTTGGTTGGAAAATTCCCTCTGAACACAGTGACAATCCGGTGTTGCTTAGACCTATTTATCCCTTTTTGAACTAATTTAGACCACAATAGTCCTATTAGAGGTCGAGTGTCAAGAAATTTCCGAAAAAATCGAGCCGGATTGACTCAGGTACCGGAGTGGAGATTCGGTCGCTAGCCGGGAAGGAGCCAAGGGTCGGGACGACCCTCGTAGCGGACCTTACGCCAGGTTTGGGACCGGGGGGAAGGCGGCCGGATCGAGCTGGGAAAGTGGGGCATCAGACCGGGTAATCGCGAAGCATCTCGAGGACGGTCTCGACGGCAGCGCCCAGTGGGACCTCCCTCTTGCTGAGAGTCATGCGCGATAGGATCTCGACCCGTCCCTGCCGGAGGGCCCGGCCGACGGTGATTCGGATCGGAACTCCAATAAGTTCCGCGTCCTTGAACTTGAAACCGGGCCGCTCGTCCCGATCATCCAGGAGACAGTCTATGCCCCGGTCCCAGAGGGTCCGGTAGATCTCGCGGGCGGCGGCGAACTGTTTCCGGTCATCGACTCGCACGACCGTGACCACGACCTGGAACGGCGCCAGCGCCCGGGGCCAGACGATACCGTACTTGTCGTGGTAAAGCTCCACCGCGGCAGCCATGATCCGCTCCAGGCCGATTCCGTAGCTGCCCATGATCCAGGGCCGCTCCTTCCCTTGCCGGTCCAGCACGTGGGCTCTCATGGACTCGCTGTACTTGTATCCCAGCTTGAAGATATGTCCGATTTCCAGCGTCTTCTCCACCTGCAAGGGCTGTCCGCAATCGAGACAGGAGTCCCCCTGTTCGGTCAATCGCAGGTCCTGGTAGTTCGCCTGAAAATCTCGTCCCGGGTTGACATGAACCCGATGGTAGTCGTCCTGATTGGCGCCGCAGACCAGGTTCCGCCGGCCCTCCAGCCCCAGATCGGCCACCACCTTGACGAAGCCGGCACCCACCGGTCCCAGACTGCCCGCGTCGGCTCCGAACAGGTCCCTGATCTCTTCGGACCGGGCCATTCGGAGGTCGCCAGTGCCGGCCACCCGGCTCAGTTTGAGTTCATTGAGCTGGTGATCTCCCCGCAGCAGCAACAGCCAAGGAGAATCCTGCACCATGTAGACCAATGATTTGATCTGCCGGGACTGAGGGACGCCCAGAAAGTCGCTCACCTCCTGAATCGTCTTCCGACCCGGCGTATGCACTTTCCGGGGGGGGAGGTCCACCGCCTCGTCTTCCTGCGGCGCCAATGACGATTCGGCCCGATCCAGATTGGACGCATACCCGCAGGCACAGGTCACGACATGATCCTCTCCGGCATCGGTCCGGACCATGAACTCGTGTGAAACGCTTCCCCCCATCGCTCCCGAGTCTGCCTCGACCACCAGGTACTGGAGCCCGCAACGATCGAAGATCTTGCGATAGGCCTGCTCGTGAAGCCGGTAGCTGCGGTCCAGTCCCTCGGCGTCGAGGTCGAAGCTGTAGGAATCCTTCATGTGAAAGTGGCGCACCCGCAGCAGGCCGGACTTGGGGCGTGGTTCATCCCGGAACTTGAGCTGGATCTGATACCAGATCTGGGGCAGTTCGCGGTAGGACCTGATCTCGTCACGAGCGATGGTGGTGAAGATCTCCTCATGGGTCATCCCGAGGCACATGTCCCGGTCGGAGCGATCCTTGAGCCGGAACATCTCCTCCCCCATGGCTTCCCAGCGACCCGATTCCCTCCAGGGCTCGGCCGGATGAAGGGCCGGCAATATGAATTCCTGCGCGCCGATGGCGTCCATCTCGTGGCGGATGATGGCCTCGATTTTCCGCAAGGTTCGTCTCGCCAGGGGAAGAAAGGAATAGATCCCCGAACCCAATTGGCGGACAAACGCGGCGCGCAGCAAAAGCCGATGGGATGGGACTTCCGCCTCCGAAGGAACCTCCTTCAGAGTGGGGGCGAAGAAGCGAGACCAGCGCATGGGAAGCGCCGTTTCTATCGGTTTGACCGGATCAAGTCAAGTGAGCTAACATCCCCCTCCATCGGAGCCTCGCGCATGCAGATTTGGATTGGTGCCGATCACGCTGGAGTGGCCCTCAAAGAGCAGATCAAGGACATGCTCGAAGCCGATCATCACGAAGTCACAGACCAGGGAGCCCACACGGGCGAGAGCGTGGACTACCCCGACTTCGCGGCGACCGTGGCTCAGGGTGTCTCGTCCGGCAGCGCCGAGCGCGGCATCCTCGTCTGCGGCACCGGGATCGGCATGGCCATCGCGGCCAACAAGATCTCCGGCGTCCGGGCGGCCGTTTGCCACGATCTGGACACGGTCCGCCTCAGCCGCCAGCACAACCAAGCCAACGTCCTGGCCTTGGGCGCTCGGACTCTTGCGCCGGAGCTGGCCCTTTCCATGGTGCGAGAATGGCTCCGAGTCAGTTTTGAAGGCGGCCGCCATGACCGCCGAGTTCGCAAGATTTCTTCGCTGGAGCGCTGACTTCGCCGGCGCTCGAAAGTCCGTGGCGACAGTCCCGGCAAACCAAGACACCGGTGAAAAACCCGCTGTCCAAGGCGGGGCGGGCACGCTCAGCGGAAGAACGGAACCCTTGAAGGCAACCGCGATTGGAGAAGCAGCAACCATGCATCGATCCTTGTACGAGACAGATCCGGAGGTGGCCGAGGCCATCTTCCACGAGACCCGCAGGCAGAGCGAGACTCTGGAGCTCATTGCCTCCGAGAACTACGTCAGTGAGGCTGTCCTGGCAGCCATGGGATCGGTCTTCACCAACAAGTACGCGGAAGGCTACCCGGGCCGCCGGTACTATGGGGGCTGCGAGCATGTGGACGTCGTGGAGTCGTTGGCCATCGATAGAGCCAAGCAGCTCTTCGGAGCCGACCATGCCAACGTCCAACCTCACTCGGGTACCCAGGCCAACATCGCCGTCTATCTGGCCGTTCTCGAGCCGGGCGACAAGATTCTGGGAATGAACCTGTCCCACGGGGGCCACCTGTCCCACGGGCACCCGCTCAACTTTTCCGGGAAGTACTTCCGCGTCGCCGCCTACGGCGTCCGCCGGGACACGGAAGAGATCGACTACGACGAGTTGGAGGATCTGGCCAAACGGGAGAAGCCCCGAATGATCGTGGCCGGGGCCAGCGCCTACAGCCGAATCATCCACTTTGATCGCCTGTCCCAGATCGCTCGAGGCGTCGGAGCCTATCTGTTGGCCGACATTGCTCACATCGCCGGGCCCGTGGCGGCCGGCCTGCATCCCAGCCCCGTTCCCTTCGCCGATTTCGTCACGACGACGACCCACAAGACCCTTCGCGGTCCCAGAGGCGGCATCGTCCTCTGCCGCGAAGAGCACAAGAAGCGACTCAACCGGCTGGTCTTTCCCGGTACCCAGGGCGGGCCTCTGGTTCACATCATCGCGGCCAAGGCGGTCTGCCTCAAGGAAGCCCTCGGTCCCGGCTTCAGAAGCTATCAGGGGCAGGTCCTTGCCAACGCCAGGGCCCTGGCCCGAAGTGTCGCCCAACAGGGGTTCCGGATCGTCTCGGGCGGCACCGACAACCACCTGTTCCTGGTGGACTGCCTCTCACGAGGGCTGACCGGCAAGCAGGCGGAAGCGACGCTGGAGCGGGCCCGAATCACGGTCAACAAGAACACGATCCCCTTCGACGCTCACCCCCCCCTGGTCACGAGCGGGATTCGGGTCGGTACCCCCACGGTGACCACCTGCGGGATGAAAGAGGCCGAAATGGATCGAATCGGCCGTTGGATCGGCGAGGCTCTCACGAACTGCGATGACGGGCAGGTGCTGGAGGGAATCGGCCGCGAAGTCGTGTCACTGACCCGGCGTCACGCCTTCTATGCCGACCGTCTCCGGCAGCCCGCGTGAGCGGCGTCTCCACGAAGACCCGCAGAAAGCATCCCCGGTTTCGGTGCCCCGTGGTACTTTCACCACGGACTGGTCATGGCATCCGAATTCACGCTTCAGGAGGTCTTTTCCCCGGGAGGGCTGCTGGCCGGAGAACTCCCGGGTTACGAGTACCGGCCTTCGCAACTGGAGTTGTCCCTCTCGGTTCTGGAAGCGATTCAGCAAGGCCACCACCTCTGTGCCGAAGCGGGCACCGGAACCGGCAAGACCCTGGCCTATCTGGTTCCCGCCATCGCCAGCCGCCGCAAGACCATCATCTCCACGGCAACACGCAACCTTCAAGAACAGCTCTACCTGAAGGACGTCCCTTTCATACGCCGGCACCTGTTCCCCGACATGAAGGTGACCTATATGAAGGGGCGCCAGAACTATCTCTGCCTCCGCAAGCTGGAACGGCAGGCCGGATCGCTTTCTCTGTCCCAGGAGTGGCTCCAGTCTCGGCAGGCCGTGTCGGAGTGGGCTCTCGAAACCGAAACCGGCGACCGTTCCGAACTGGAATGGATGTCCGATTCGGATCCCCTCTGGAGGGAACTGGATGCCCGGAGCGAGAGCTGCACCGGTCAGAAATGCCCTCACTTCGATCAGTGCTTCATCACGCGCATGCGCCAGAAGGCTCTGGAAGCAGACGTCATCATCGTCAACCACGCCCTCTTCTTCGCTCATCTGGCCCTGGAAGTCGATGAACTGGGGAGCATCCTCCCGGACTTCTCCACGCTGATCCTGGATGAAGCTCACGCAGTCGAGGAGATCGCCTGCACCCACCTGGGGAAACGAATCAGCAGCTATCAGGTCGAGGAGCTGGCTCGGGATCTGGCCGCATCCTACCCCGACACCGATTCGATGCGGGCCGTCCGCGATCTGGAGTCCCGTGCCGAGATGTTGTTTTCCGCCCTGCCGGCCGCCGAAGGAACCTGGGCTCTCGACTCGGCGAGACGAGCCGACGGCACGCCGGCCGACTTGCGTGTGCCCGCCCTCGACGCCTACCGCCAGTTGGCAAAGACCTTGTCGAACCTGCACGACGAGTTGAGCCTGCGGGATCCGTCCCACCAGGAACGGGACATGCTGCTCCGCCGCGTGGACTCACTGGCTTTGCACCTGGAACGATTCTTCGACCTGGAAGATCGGGAGAGCGTCCATTGGATGCGGCGCCGGGGCCGCGGCACATTCCTCAATCTGACTCCGATCGAGGTGGCGTCGACCTTGGAACAGAGGCTCTTTTCCCAGATCCCGTCCGCCATATTGGTCTCCGCAACTCTCACCACCAACGGAGACTTCTCCTATGTACGAACCCGCCTGGGTCTCGGCGAGGCTCGTCAGTTGGTCACCGCCGGGGAGTTCGACTATTCGAAGCAAACGCTCCTCTACATTCCCAAGCGCTTCCCGGAGCCGGGTTCACCCGGATACCTGATCCAACTGGTCCGGCAACTGGAGGAAATCATTGAGCTGACCCAGGGGCACGCGTTCCTGCTCTTCACCAGCTATTTGCAACTCAACCGGGTCTACGACCTGCTGATTGAACGCCTTGGGTATCCCCTGCTCCGCCAAGGCGATCGTCCCAGGTCGCAGCTACTCCATGAGTTCCGGCAGACGCCCCACGCGGTGCTCTGCGCGACCTCCAGCTTCTGGCAGGGAGTGGATGTGCCGGGAGACGCCCTCAGGGCGGTCCTGATCGACAAACTGCCCTTCCAGGTCCCCACCGAACCGGTGGTGGCCGCCCGGCTCAGGCGGCTGGAGGAACAGAGGGAAAACTCATTTTTCCGCTACTCGGTGCCGGCGGCCACCATCGCCCTGCGCCAAGGGTTGGGACGTCTGATTCGCTCCCGGGAGGACCGCGGGATTCTAGCGGTTTTCGACAGCCGCCTGCGCACACGCCGCTATGGGTATCTGTTCACGCGCAGCTTGCCAAGCTTTCCCATCGTCGATAATATTGAACCTATCAGGACCTCGGCCAAAGAGTGGTGGTCCCCGGATCGGGATCGGGGAGAACCGGCTTCGGATGGGCCACGATTGAGAAAGGCAGACTCATGAAATACTCCACGATCTCCATCGCCGTCGTACTGCTCCTTCTCACCGCTCCGACCTTGGAAGCTCAGGTGGGACAAATGGAGGGAACGGTCAAGGACGCGGCCGGCAAACCCGTCGAGGGAGTCGAGATCTCGATTCAAAGCGAGAACACCAGCCGGAAATACAAACTCAAGACCAACAAGAAGGGAAAGTACTACCACGGCGCCGTGAATCTCCAGGCCACCTACACGGTGGTGGCTCGCAAGGCAGGCTATCGCACGGAATACGAGTCTGGCGTTCGCGCCAGTTTTGGCGTCGATGACGGCGGCTTCGACCCCCGGGGCGGCGGCAAGCGGGGCATCGTCGACTTCACCCTCAAGGAGGGCAAGTCGGGCAAACTGGCTTTCGAGATGACCAAGGAAGAACGCGCGCAGTTCATGAAGCAGCAGACCGTGGTCAAGGAGGTCCGGGCCGCCTACAACCGGGGAATCATGGCCTTGAATCTGGGACAGTTCGAAGAAGCGGTGGTGGCATTCCAGGAATGCGTCACCAAGGATCCCAAACGGCCGGCCATCTGGGCGAATCTCGGTAACGCCTACCTGAAGCTCAACAAGCACGACGATGCCATTGGAGCCTACGACAAGGCCATCGAGATCGCTCCCAGCAACGCCACTTTCTACCAGAATCTGGGAAACATCTACGCCAACATGGGGAACTCGTCCAAGGCCGAGGAAGCCTTCAAGAAATCGGCGGAACTCAACGCCGCCGTCGATCCGGCCGCAGCCGCCATCAACTACTACAACATGGGCGTGACCTTCATCAACAAGGGACAGAACAGAGAGGCGGCGGAGGCCCTGCAAAATGCGGTGACCTCCGACCCCACACATGCCGAAGCCCATTACCAGCTCGGTATCGTCCTGCTGGGAATGAGCAAGCTGGACGGAGCCATTACGCATCTGGCCGAATACGCCAAGCTCGACCCCAACGGCGAAAACGCGCCGGTAGCCCGCGATCTGGTCAAGCAGCTGAAGGGCGGTCAATAACAGCTTCCACGGACCGCCTATATCTCCTGATTGGCGGGAGAGACGGGCGCCGAGCGGTTCGTCCTGAATTGCACCTCGCCGATTTCACTACCTCTGCCTGAACCTATACCTGGCTCCGGTTTCGATGGCAGCATAAAAGCGTCCTCTGGAGAGACCAGACTGGAAATTGCGGACCCGGTTTCAGCCGGACGCCGGAGCGGAGAAATAATCTTCGGCCCTGCGGCAACCCAGGTTCGCCAGCGTCGAGAGGGCAGCGACCGCCGCCCTTCGGACTTCATCCGCGCCAGCCTGGGTCATCTTGTACATGATCTTCAGGACCGTATCCGGTACCTGATGGGCGCGATGCCAGTAGGCGACGGACAATTCGGTGACGGCTTGCGCCTGCCGATCGGATTGCTCCTGAGCGACAAAGGTCAACAACTCGCCGACTGCACGTTCACTACCCTGCTGAGCCAGCAGGCCCAACGCCGACAGCACGTTCACCTTGCGATTGTGGGCCGACGGCTCACCGAGATACCTCAGGCCATACAGTTGGAGGAGAAGATCGACGGCTTTCTCGTGGCCGATCTCGCCAAGAGTGAGGATGACGGCGGCTTCCAGAGCGCGGTTCTGGCCTTTGGCGAAGATCTGGGCGTCCTGCAAGACGGCGAATAACGGGTCGACCGCCTCCGGATCGCCCAATGCGCCCAGCGCCAACGCCGCAAACTCCTTGTCGCCCGGGTTCCGGGAGCCCAGCAGTTCCAGCAACGGGTCCAGGAAACGCTTGCAACGGGTCACACTGACGTGAGGAAGGATCTTGAACCGCTCGGCTTCGCTTCCGGACTTCAGGATCTCGATACAAGTCGCAACGAGTTGATCGCGATCACCGATATCCTGGCCTCGATACATGGTTCAACGGTCCTTGGAGGGGAAGGTCTGCCTCGCAAATTCATCGAATCCGCCGAAACTCCAACGGCCCACCGCGGAAATTATGATAACATATGCGCCCCGATGCAGAACAAGCCGCGGGTGGCGGCCGCGACGGGTGTCGCCATAGGGTTCATCCTCGGTTTCTTCGCCGCTCGAATTCAGCAAGAGGCCAAAGTACCCGAGCCGGCGCCCCAAGCGCAGGAAAACTCCTCCGCCCTGCCTTCCGACCACCCCCCTCCGGAAGTGCTGGAGCAGTTGGCCAGGCTCCAGGAGCGAGCCAGGGATCATCCCGAAGACAAGGATGTGCGAATCCTACTGGGCAATTCGTACTACGACATGAAACGTTTCGACGCGGCCGCTTCCTGGTATACGGAGGCCCTGGAATTGGATCCCGGCAACGTGAGTGTCCGGACCGACCTGGGAACGGCCCAGCTCTACCAGGGACAGGTGGAATCGGCCATCGAGTCCTATCGGAAGTCCCTTTCCCTGGACCCGAATCACCCCCAGACTCTGCAAAACCTGGGCATCGCCCACTTCGCTACCGGCGAATTCGAAGCGGCGATCCGGATCTGGCAGAGACTCTTGTCGAGCCACCCGGAGTATCCCCAAAGGGAACAGATCGAGAAACATATCAACAACGCTCGCGAACACCTGAATCAAGAGCAGTCCTGAGGATGGACAGTGATACTGCGGTTTCTGTTCTTCCTGCTTCTCCTCTTGGTCGTACGGGCCCTCATCGCTCGCCTGTTCGGAAACAGGCGGAAGGCCTCCGGCAACCGCTCCCGGGGCCGTGCGAACAGAGCCCGCGCCACGGTCCGCGGGCGGATGGTGAAAGATCCCCAATGCGGAATCTACGTCGCCACCGACTTGGCGGTCCGGACCCACACCAAGGACGAGAACCTCTACTTCTGCTCCGAGGAGTGCCGGGACAAGTTCCTTCGGCGCAGCCGGGACTGAGCGATCCAAACGATTCCAAGGGTTGGGGAGAAGGGCGGCATTGAGAGTCGGGGTCGTTTCCAAACCGCACCGCACCGAGTTCGCCCGCAACCTGGAGGAGATTCTGCAATGGCTGCAGCGGAGAGGTTGCGAGACGCTGGTGGAAGAGAGCGTCCTGGAGAACTTCGGACTCTCGGGTTACCCGGGAGTGACCCGGGAGCAGATGCCCTCCCAGGTCGACGCCATCATCGTATTCGGAGGCGACGGCACCATCCTCTCGGTGGCCCGGGCGATCGGTGACAACAACGCACCCATCCTGGCAGTGAATCTGGGTTCTCTGGGGTTCCTCACCGAGGTCACTCTGGACGAGCTGTATGAAGCCTTGGACCGGCTGCTCAAGGGCAAGCATCGGATCGACGAGAGACGGCTCCTCGACGCCACAGTCAAGCGGAACGGCGGGTCCAGCAGCAGCTTTCACGCCCTGAACGACGTGGTCATCACCAAGGGCGCGCTGGCCCGGATCATCCAGCTGGACACCTACATCGATGAGGATTTCATGGCTACGTTTCTGGCCGACGGTCTCATCATCGCCACTCCGACCGGCTCCACCGCCTATTCTCTCGCCGCCGGAGGCCCCATCGTGCTTCCCTCTCTGGCCTGCACCGTGGTGACTCCCATCTGCCCCCACACCCTGACCAACCGCCCTCTGGTCTTTCCTCCCGAAAGCGAGGTCCGGATCATTCTGACTTCGGGCGAAGACGTCATGTTGACCGTCGATGGCCAGCAGGGAGTGGAACTCGCGGAGGGGGATGAGATCGTCTGCACCAGCTCCCGTCGGCGAATCGAACTGATCAAGCCCCACAACAAGAGCTTCTTCGACGTTTTGAGAGAGAAGCTCAAGTGGGCGCAGAGGTAGGAATTCATGTCTGCTCCGTCCCGATTGGAAAAGCTGCGGCAATTGGTGGCCAAGGGCGCCGGCGAACCCTTTCCCCTCTACGGTCTGGCCATGGAATACAAACGCCTGGGCAGGTTCGAGGAAGCGCTCCAGGCCTTCGGCCGATTGGTGGACCTCCACCCGCAGTACGTCCCTGCCTACTATCAGTTCGGAGCGGCTCAGGTCCTTTCGGGAGGGATCGGAGAGGCTCGGGAAACCCTCGCTCGCGGCATCCGGATCGCCGAATCGCAGGGGAACCAGCATGCCCGGGAAGAACTGGTCCGGGCGCTGGAGGAACTGGAGAACGAGGAAATCGGACCATGAATGCGTCGAACCTGACTTTGGAGGGGCGCGTTGCGCTGGTGACGGGAGCGGGCAACGGCATCGGCCGTGAGGTGGCGTCCACGCTGGCTTCGGCTGGCGCTGCCGTCTGCTGCGTGGACCTGGACCGGGACGCCGTAGGCGCCGTAGCGGATTCCATCCGGCAGCAAGGTGGGAAGGCATTGGCGTCGATCGCGGACGTGGCCGCGGAAGACGACGTGGACCGGGTCCGCGAAGACTGTACAAGGGCGCTGGGGACGGTTCAGATTCTGGTCAACAACGCCGGCGTGCAATACCTCAGTCCAGTGGAGGAGTTCCCCGTTCCGGAGTGGGACCGGCTGAACGGCATCCTGCTGCGGGGGCCTTTTCTGTACATCCGGCGCTTCGTACCCGGTATGGCGGCCCAGGGGTGGGGACGGATTATCAATATGACCTCCATCCACGCCGTGGTGGCCTCCCCTTTCAAAACGGCATACGTGAGCGCCAAGCACGGGCTGCTGGGACTCACCCGCACCGTGGCCCTGGAAGTGGCCACCCGAGGCATCACGGTCAACGCCGTCTCCCCCGGTTATACGCGGACTCGCCTGGTGGAGAATCAGATCGAGAAACAGGCCGAGCTCCACGGACTCTCACGAGAGCAGGTTCTGGAGAAGGTCATGCTCGGGGCCGTCCCGCAAAAGGAGATTGTGGAACCTCAGGAACTGGCCCAGGCCATTCTCTTTCTCTGCTCCGAATCGGCTCGGCACATCACCGGGAACAACCTGATGGTGGACGGTGGCTGGACCGCGGCCTGAGAGGAGAAGGCACACGACTCTCAAGTCCCTGACGCGTAATGCCCGGTGACTAACAACCCAGGTACCGGTCCCAGGTTTCCATGCGTGGCTCGGTCGGCAGTGAAACCGACCGGCCCGTCTTCAACGAAATAGCCACAGCTTCCAGAAACTGCATGTAGAGGAGTCCTTCCTGAAAGGACGGCTCCACCGGAGTCCCTTCCAGGATGGCTCGAATGAACTGGGAGTCGGTGTCCTGCACACGCTGCTCCGCACCGGGGATGGGAATCGGCTTGAATTCTGCATCCGAACCCGAGAGTCCCTGAATCTCCTCGGCAAATAGACGGTAGACGATGGCGCCCCGGTCGCCGTAGATCTCGATCCGGCTCCCGGGAGATCCGGCCGCCCAATTGGAAAAATGGTAACTGGCAGTGGCGCCGCACTCGAGCTGCGCCGCCACTGCCACCGAGTCGGGCACACCCATTGGCTCGGAGCCGCCGTGCCGGTGAGAACGAGCCAGCGCCGCGACCCGGACCGCGGGACCCAACCATCGATTGGCCACCTCGTTCCACATTCCCAGAGTCATGGTGTTGATACCGGAGACCTGAGGGTCCCAACGGTAACTCCGGTAACTCTCCGGATCGGTGTCCACACTCATCCCCGTGATCCGGACCTCACGAATCTGCCCCACGAAACCCTCTTCGTGCAGAAGCCGGATCATGACGCGGTCGCCCTTGAGACCGGGCAAAGGCGGATAGAGGGCCGTTACCAGCCCGGACGCCTGGGCTGCAACCGCCATGTTCCGGGCTTCATCCAGGTTTCGGGCCATTCGAGCCTGGCAGAGGACATGCTTCCCCGCCTCCAGAGCTTCGGCCGTCGCTGGCAGGTGAAGCACCGGGGGTGTGGCAATGATGACCGCATCCACCTCGGACGAATGGATCACCTCCTGCCACCGGTCTGCAATGGCGCCGACTCCGAAACGGCCGGCCACGTCCCGGGCCTTGTCCCGGTTACGGGACCAGATCAGCTTCAGGTCCGCCTCCGGGATCGTCTGAAGTGCCGGCAGATGGCGATTCACCGCAACCCAGCCGGCCCCGATCAAACCGATTCTCACTCTTTGCATGGCCCTTTTTCATCGCGCCGAGCCCAACGGCCGGTCCGGATGAAGACCGCATCGCCGCTGGCCACCTGAACCCCGGCCTGCTTTTGCCAGGCCTCCAGATCGTCCGGATAGATGGCCGTTTCCGGGTCCAGATAGGGCATCTTCTTGAGCCTCGGAATGTCCATGGGTATTCCACGGGTAAAGATGCCGTTCTTCAATTCAAGAACCGAAAGCTCGTTGGCCCCCGCCTCGGTCACTTCCGTCTCCGGAATACCGTTGATCTTCTCATCCCACACCTCCTCCGGACTGGGCACCCGTGAAACGCCCGCCGAGTGACTCCAGATAGGCCCGGCCCCGATCGAGGTTCCTCCAGATCGGTTCGTCCGGCCGGACCTCGAAAAGGGCGGGTCCGCTGTATCCATGCCGGGCCAGACCCGTGATCTGAGCTTCCCAGTCGATCTCACCGTCCTCGATCGAAGTCTGGTGCTCCCCGGCCCGGAACTGTTTCAAGTGGACCATCGACAGGTTGGAGACATCCAGGCTCCGGACCACGTGAGACGGATCGGGACGGTCGGAAGCGAACAACAGATTGGCCGGATCGTAACAGAGGCGGAGATGGTCCGAACGGTTTCCCAATAGGCGGCACGCCTCGTCCAGTACCCGAGTGAAGCGGGTCCAAGGTTGTCTGGAATGCTCCAGAGAGAGCCAGCCCCCGGCGTCCGCCATCGGTTCCACGAGCCGGACCACCTGATGCGCAATCCGCAGCTCATTTCCCTGCAGCATTTCGCCGGTCGTCGTCAAGTCGACCAGCCGCAGGTGGGGATGAAAGCACCCCGATAGCGCCCGTGCGGCGTCCACTCCGATTTGGAACAGGGAGTCTTCACCAACTCCGCCCGGACCCAGGAACGGAAAAGCGAGAGCCAGATCCAACCGGATTGACCGAAAACGGTCCGCCAAGCGCCCGAGGGCCGACACCTTGGGCACGAAGCCCTCCGGCTCCTCGAACGAACCCAGACAAGTCTGCCTCAATTCGACGGCGTAAAAACCCCGGTCCAACGCCTGGCTCAGCAGGTCCTCCAGCGCAGTTCCCCATTCCAACTGCCGCTGCCAGCAGTTGCTCACGATACCGGGAATCATGCCCGGAGCACCCGCGGCCTTACTGCGTCGATCCGGCCTGCGCCTTGCCGCCACGTCACGCGCGACGATCACGAGGAAAGGCTACTGCAATGCCCCGGCGACGTAGAGGTTCCCAAAGTGCCAAATCACCGTCGTCTTGCCTTCCAGCTTTCCATGGCCCGGCGCCAAGTCGAAAGAGACGTGGTGGGCGGTGCCCTCCGAGTCGGAGAAGCTGGAATCGAGACGGATCACTTTGGACTGGTCCGGCGCCATCCCGCGGGCCGGCTTGCCCGGATAGAGAGCCAGGGTCCAATCGCCGGCGTTCCTGACGGCGCCGATGGTGTAGTCACCCGCCTGAATCGCGGTCGACCCGGAAGCGGTGCTGCCGGAGAGGGAGAGGACGGCGCGGCTGGGGACGAAAGCTCCGACCTGGACCTTCTTCACGTGCTCCATGTTGGCCGGCACGGTGTAGTACGCGATGCTGGCCTCGACCTTGTTGGGAAGCGTGGCCTTCACCATCTTGTTGAGGTGGGGGTGAGCCAGAAGCGTCGCGGACGCCCCCAGAAACAATGCGATTGCCGGCAAATACCGAGTCTTCACGGCGTCCCTCCTTTTTTCGATTGAACTCAGGTTAGACTGGAATACTACGTCCTTTGAGGGATAGCGGCAAGCTGGAGGCGAAGCGGACCGGACACCGTAGTAGACTGTGCGGCACGAATCGAAGATCTGGCAAAGGGAGGCGTGTCGATGGGCGAATTGAAGGACAAGGTGGCCATCATCACCGGAGCAGGCCGCCTCAGGAGCATCGGTTTCGAAACCGCCATGGCCCTGGCCCGCCTTGGGGCCGACGTCGTGGTCACCGGTACCGGCCGAGACCCGGAAACCTTTCCGCCCGATGAGCGGAAGCTGGGGTGGCGGGACGTGGAGAGCACCGCGGAGCGGGTGCGCGACCTGGGCAGAAGGGCCCTCCCCCTGGTGGCCGACGTCACCCGGGTGGAACACGTGGACAGGATGGTCACCCGCACCCTGGGAGAATTCGGCCGGGTGGACATCCTGATCAACAACGCGGCCATGCCCATCGGCCGCGACCGCGTCGCCACCGCCGAGTTGGACCCGGACGTCTTCCAGCGGGTGCTGGACGTCAAGGTCCGGGGCACCTACCTCTGCGCCCGGGCGGTGATCCCGCCGCTGATCCGGCAGGGAGACGGGGGAAAGATCGTGAACGTGGCCTCCTCAGCCGGAAAGCGGGGAGCCGCCGAAGCCCTGGCTTACTGCGCCGCCAATTTCGCCCAGGTCGGCATGACCCAGTCGTTGGCACACGAGCTGGGGCCGCACCGAGTCAACGTCAACTGCATCTGCCCCGCCGCCGTCGACACGTCACGCATGGACCGGTTCGGCCGGGGAGAACAGTGGAAAAAGATGGGAGAGTCGCACCCCATCGGACGCACCGGGACCCGGGAAGAAGTGGCGGCGTTCATCGCCTACCTGTGCACCGGGGCGGCCTCCTGGATCCATGGCCAGTCCATCAACATCGACGGCGGAATGGTCATGGAGCACTGAAAGGCGAGGAAAGAGAAAACAGGAAATAGAAAAGAGAGAGAAAAACTCCTTCCGCCGAGCGTAACCGACCCGCCTTTCTTCACTCTTTCCTCTTTCCTCTTTCCTAAATCCGTCTGTCTTCCCAGCGTTCCGTGATCCGGCCTGACTCGGGATCCTTCAGGATGAGCTTCAGGCGTCCGTCCGGCATTCGCTCCCGCTTTACAACGAGACTCCCTCCGAAGGTCTCGGCCGCCGCGCCGGCCGACGGGGCCTCGAGACGACCGCGCCAGGGATCCAGATCGACGGGCTCCCACCGTTTGGACTCGGCGGAGCGGTAGCAGGCGTCGATGACCGCGTTGACCACGTAACCGTCATAGAAGGATTCGCGCGGGGACCGCCCGGCCTCCATGGCATGGAACATGTCGTCGAACATGCGGCCGTATCCCAGCTCTTCCACCTCGTCGCCCACGGGGAAGGTCCACCCCGACTCGGCTTCCGCCTTCTCCGCCACGTAGCCGGCCCCTCCCGCCGAGGAATAGACCTCGAACCCGGTCCTGAGGAAGTGGTTGAGCCAGATGGTCCCCCCGGTTCCCGAGACCTCGTCTCTCAGGTCCATTCCTCCCCGAAAGGTCCAGCTCACCTCGAACTGTCCCAGCGCTCCGCCGTCGAACCGGATGAGCGTCACCGAGTTGTCCTCGCTCTCCACCGGGTGTACCAGGGTGTCGGCCCAACACAGGACCTCCCTGGGGTAGACCTCCTTGCCTACGAAACTGCGGATAATCTCGATGCAGTGGCAGCCCAGATCGACGATGGCGCCGCCCCCGGCCTGGTCGCGGTCCCAGAACCAGGCGCTGTGCGGACCCGAATGGGCCTCTCGGGAACGGACCCAGAGGATCCGGCCCAGGGCGCCCGACCTCACCGTTTCCAGTGCCTTCAACGTCTTGGGAGTGTAGACCAGATCTTCCAGGTAACCGGCAAAGACGCCTGCCTGCTCCACCGCCTCCAGCATGCTCCGGGCTTCGGCGCCGGTCCGCGCCAGGGGCTTGGTGCACAGGACCGCTTTGCCCGCACGGGCGGCCAACTCTACCGCTCTCCGGTGCAGGTCGTTGGGAAGCCCGACCACCACCACCTGGGTCCGGGAATCGCCGACGGCTTCCTCCAGGTCTGCGGTCCATCGGGGAATGTCCCATCGGCGCGCGAAGTCCCGCGCCCGCTGCGAAGTTCGGGAATAGACCGCCCGGACCTGTTCCCGGCCTCGTCGTTGCAGCGCTTGCGTATAGAACCCGCCGATGAGTCCGGTCCCCAGCATGGTGATGCCGGTCATCGACTCGCCTCGCCCCCTTCGGCCTTCTGTTGTTCGTCGACAGTGGATTGGACCGGCTTGGCGGCAAGGGCCCGTGCCCGCCGCAAGATGGCGTTCAACCGGTCTGCGTCCGGCCAATCCGGATGGTAATGGAGAAACTCGGCCAGTTCTTGAGCGGTGGCCGCATACTGCTTCCGGTACCAGTAGATGTCCGCCAGGATCAACTGGGGGGCGGAGTGGTGCCGGGGAGCCAACTGTTTCGCCCGCTTGAGATGTTTGATCGCCTCGCCGTGACGCCCCAGTTGGTAATAGGAACTTCCCAACTGGGCATGGGCCAACGGATCCTGTGCTTTCATCCGAACGGCCCGAAGGTTCATGGCCAACGCCTTGTTCGTCTGGTTCAGTTCCAGTAGCGCCGCGCCCAGATTGACCACCGGCGGATAGGATTCCGGAGCGTGTTCGAGGGCTTGGCGGAAACAATACTCCGCCCGGGGAAAATCCCGGGAGACGTAGGCGATGGTCCCCAGGCGGTTCCAGGCCTCCGCGTATCTGGAATCGATCGCGACTGCCTTCTCCAATTCTTTTACCGCCTCGGCTGACTCTCCTTTCTCCAGTTTCTCCAACGCCTTCCGGTACGCCTTCACGGCCTTGGAATCCACCGACAGACGCGTCGCCGAAACCGTAGCCATGGGCTCGGCCAACGCCGTGGGTTCGAACACGAAAGTGGCTTCGATTCGACCCTTCTTGTCGGCAAAGGTGGGTCCGATGTCTACGGTACGCTTCATCTCTCCGCGGCCCGCAATCAGGATCACCATCTTGTAGGCCGACTGGGGCAGCTTCTTGATCCGGAACTTCCCACCCCAGCCGGCGTGAACCTTTCGCCGTAGTGGGAACTGCACCGCCTCCAGGATCACCAACGGGGAGCTTCCTCGAAGGGATCCTCCGTCCGGCAGCACGATTCGGCCCCGGAGCTCGTAAGGCCCCTCGCGTGGCGTCTTCGGCGATGCGGACTGCAGGGAAGAGGGGATCAGACCTGAGAAAACCAGCAAGACCAAGGCAAGAGCCATGGGAGCCCTATCGGATAATACGGGCCAAAACCAGAGCCGTTAGAAATCCACCGGCGAGCAAGTCGATGAATGCCGTCAGGACATACCCCGTGGAGAAATGCCACCAATTCCAATTGGGCAGGTGGCACAGAATGCCGGCGGTCAAGAGCAGGAGGAGCACGAAACCGACCCGTTCCCAATAGCTGCTGCCTCCGACCCTCGCCAAGAGCAGGGAAATGAGGAACGCCGCCAGGATTTGGATGCCCAATTGAGTCAACAGGGGCCGGACCATGGACGCTGTTCCCCCGGTACGAAAGACGACGAAGGCGAAGGGACCCCGCGCCATCTTTTCCGCGGCTTCTTCGTCCTGACCGCCTGGATAGACGTAGACGCCCGACTGGGGAGCATTCTGCGTCAGGACCGAAGCGACTGCGTCCTCGTCCTGGAATTGCCCGAAGACCGCCTGGTGCCAGGGGAGCGCCATCCAGTAGAAGACCCCCCAGAGGAACAGCACGCCTCCGCCGGCCAGAGCACCCTTGACGATCGCCCCATTGATTCGACTCATGGTTCGCTCTCCTTCAGACATGAACCGACGAGAGTCTCGGGAGTCCTGCTCCCGAAGGCGAACGCGCCACGGCGTTCGAAACGCGCGAATCGGGGACTAGGAGTTTTCGCCGGAGATCAATTTCTGCGGCGCAGGCTCCTAAGAGTCCAGCGTCTGTGTCCGCCCCGTCTCCGCCGCCCGGTAGAGGCCGAAGATGGTTTTGAGAACGCTCAGGCTCTCATCGGCGCTCTTGCCCGAATCCCCCGGCCCCCGGGCACAATCCACCGCGGCCTGGATGATTCCCAGATAGAAGCTCGTCCCCCGGCTGTACGAGAACGTCTGGATCCCCTGAGGCATTCCCTCGAGGGTCGATTGCCATTCCAACGGCTGCTGAGCCGTCAGATCGAATCGAAGCCAGCCCTTCTCGCCCCAAATGGCCACGTGGCTGTGGTATCCGCGGTCCAGATAGTAGCCCGAGTGCATGGTGCCCACCATGCCGCTCTTGTAGAGGAGACTGAGCACCGCGGCATCTTCGATGTCCACCGGCTGCCCTCCTACGTTGCTGGTGAAGCCTCCCACCTTGTGGACACGGTCGCCGGTGATGTACTGGACCAGGTCGAGCCAGTGGATCCCCAGCCAGATCAGGTGGCCGCCCCCGGAAAGGGCCTTCTTGGAGACCCAGGATTTCTGGGTTCTGGGCCGGGTCAATCGCGTCTGATCCGCCACCATGTAGACGTCGGCACTGAAGAGCTTCCCCAGCTTTCCGGCCTGGACCAGTTCCTTGGCCTTCTGAACCGGAGGAGCGAACCGATTGGCCATGGCCAGCATCAGGCACAGGTTCTTGGACGTCGCCAGATCGGCCAACTTCTGAAAGTCCTCGACCCGGACGCAGGACGGTTTCTCGCACACGACGTGGGCGCCCGACTCCAGAGCGGCCTCGATCCGCTTGGGCGCCATGTGCGCCTCCATGGTCACCAGCACCAGTTGCGGCTTCTCGGCGGAGAGCATTCTCCGGTAGTTCCGGTAGGTCTTGAGGCCGGGATAACTTTTTCCAAGGATCTCCCCGGCGTCTTTGAAATGGCGTCCGGTGGAGTCGGCAATGGCGACCTGCTTCACTCCCTGGCAAATGGCGAAAGACCTCATGTAGTAGCTCAGGTGGGGTCCCCGGTGCTTGGTGATGATGCCGACGCGGATGTCTTCGGACATGACGAATATCTCCTCTCGGTGTCCTCTAATTCAGTTGGACGGCCCGGCCGCTCCGGGACGAGGCATAGACCGACTCCACCACCTTTTGGGCGGCTATTCCGTCCTGGATGGTGATGGCCGTTTCGCGGCCTTCGGCCAGAGCCGCCGCGAACTCGCTGAGCACCTGAACGTGGGTACTCTCTTCAAACCCGAAACTCTCTTCACCCTGACGGGTGGCCAACAACAATCTTCCCCGGGAAAACTTCTCATGCAGCGGTGCGGTCCTAAGGATCCCCTCCGTCCCCAGGATCTCGATCATGGAGTTGCGGTCCTCGTCCGGGTCCCCGCTGCTCCAGTGGGAGGTGACGA
Organism: Acidobacteriota bacterium; assembly: GCA_965231825.1. Taxonomy (GTDB): domain Bacteria; phylum Acidobacteriota; class UBA6911; order RPQK01; family JAJDTT01; genus JAJDTT01. The sequence goes on from OZ246889.1 coordinate 4,875,880, forward strand.
CGGCCTGGGCGCCGTTCGTCATGCGCAGAATCGAGCTTGCCGTATCCTCGACCGCATAGTCACCGGCCAGCACATCGGTGAAGCCAATGACCTCGCTCACGTCGCCCAGAAAAAAGCGCAACAGATCGACGGCATGGGTCCCCATGTCCATGTAGGGGCCGCCTCCCCCCAAAGCCGGATCCTGGCGCCACGCCTCCCGGTTGACCAGGCTCCGGCCCGAGAAGTTGACCCGAGCCGAGGTAACCTGTCCGATAGCGCCCGCTTCCAGGAGCTCCTTCATCTTGCGATGCCGGGCGTTGAAGCGCTGGTAGTAGCAGGTCATGAACGTGATCCCGGCCCGGCGGCAGGCCGCCTCCATCTCCTCGCCTTCGGCGACGTTCAACGCCAGCGGCTTCTCGCACAGGACATGCCGCCCCGCCGCGGCTGCGGCCAGTGTATCCGGCAGATGACGGTCCACGGGTGTCGCCACGTAGACGGCTTGGACTTGGGAATCGGCCAGCAGATCCTCCAAGCTGTCATATCCGCGCCGGGCGCCGTGGAGGCGGGCGAATTCCTTCGCTCCCCGAAGGGTCGTCCGGGTCACCGCCACCAGCTCGCTGTGGGGACACTCCCGCATGGCCGGCGCCATCACCCGGTGCGCGATATCTCCGGCGCCTATGATGCCCCACCCGACTTTGGCGATCTCCGGCATCGTCCTCTGTCCCTGGTCCTCTTGGTTCGCCGTTATCCGGGATAGGCCACCGTCTGACTGGCCTCCTCCCGAGCCGCATCGTAGGCGGCGAAGACGACTCTCAGTGAATTCAAGCTCTCCCGGGTGGTGATGGGAAAGGGCCCCAGGCCGCGAGCGGCATTCACCGCCTCTTCCATCATCAGGGTGTAGGTGTTCGGTTCCCCGGAATAGTAGAAGGATCGGATCTTGCCCGGAGCGTCGGGGTGCGTCGAGTACCAGGTCATGGGAGGACCGCTGGCCAGGTCGAACTGGAGCCAGCCCAACGACCCCCAGAACTTGACCAGGGTGCTGTATCCCTGGGGCAGATAGTACCCCGTGTTCAGGGTCCCCACCGTTCCCTGGCTCAGGCGATAGGCCAGGACGGCAGAATCCTCCAGCTCGACCGGCTGGTCGCCGACCTTCTCCGCGAAGCCGGCGACCTCGGTGATGGTGTCTCCAGCAATGTAATGGACCAGGTCCAGGTAGTGGATTCCGTGATAGATGAGCTTGCCGCCGCCGGCCCGCTCCCGGGACGCCACCCATTTCGTCCAGTAAGAGGGCTTGGTCAAACGGGTGTGGTCCGCCACCAGATGGACCGACGTCCCGTAGAGCTTCCCCAGCAAGCCCGACTCCACCAGTTCCCGGGCCTTGCGCGCCGCGGGATTGATCCGGTTCGTGAGGCCCAGCATCAACTCCAGATTCTTGGATTCGGCCAGACGGGCCACCTCTTCGAAATCGGCCAGGCGCACACAGCCCGGCTTGTCCGTCAGCACGTGAGCTCCCCCCTGAAGGACGGCCTCCACGACGGGCGGGGTATGCACCGGCTCCAGAGCCATCAGCACCAGGTGGGGACGAACCTCCGCGATCATCCGGCGATAGTCCTTGAAGGTCTGGAATTCGGAGGCTCGAGGTCCCAGGTACTCCCGGCCCTTTTCGAAGAATCCGCCCGACTCGTCGGCCGCAGCAACCATCTCGACTCCGTCCAGGACACCCAGAGCCCGGGTGAACCAACTCAGGTGCTGACCTCCCGGCTCCGTAATGATCCCGACGCGGATGGACTCCGTGGAGGATTCCGCCGCGGCCGTCCCGGACTGGAGGCCTCGAGCGGCTCCCAATCCCAATACTCCGCCGCCGGTGGTGAAGGCGGCCTCCTTGAGAAACTGTCTGCGATCCATGCCTCGATTCCTTTCGGTGTACCCTTCGCGCTGGGCCTACAGGCCCGGACGCTGGAACTACAGCCTACCAGCCCCCGGCGAAAGTCGCCACGGCCTCAAACCGATCCCGGCAGGGTATTCTCTCGCACGAGTTTCGGGGAACCGGTCATTTGCCGGCCGTCTCCGGCGGCGACATAATGACACTCGAAATGACCGGGATTCAGGTGGCCACCTATGACGGACCCGGAACTCCTCCCCGTATCCGCACGGTCCCAAGACCGGCAACGCCCCGCAAGGCGGCCCTCATCCGAATCGAGGCCTGCGGCGTCTGCGGCACCGATCTGCACATATTGAAGGGCCATTGGCCCAAGCCTCTCCCCTGGCCGCTGACGCTGGGGCACGAATTGGCCGGCGTCATCGAAGAGATCGGGCCGGAACTCGATTCGGACTTCATGGGAGAGCCCTTGGAAGTGGGCGCCCGGGTCATGCTCCCGCCGTTGATGCCTTGCGGGGAGTGTTACTACTGCGTCCACTACCCGGCCCAGGCCAACAAATGCCTCCAGCCCACCTATTACGGCCGCTACATCCCCTTCGAGAAACCTCCCCATCTCTGGGGCGGTTGGGCCGAGATGGTCTACATCGACCTGGAAATGTTCCCGGCCACCAAGATCTACCGCCTGCCCGAGGGGATGCCTTCGCTGCGGGGCACTCTGTCGGAGCCTCTCGCGTGTTGCGTCCGGGCCCTGAACCGGGCCGTCTCGGCGGGCGGATTTCGATCGGGCGACACGGTGGTCATCCAGGGATCGGGCCCCATCGGCCTGCTCTGCCTGGTGGCCGCTCAGGAGATGGGAGCCGGACGAGTGGTGGTGGTCGGCGCGCCTGAGGAACCGCGCCTTGCCCTCTGCCGCCGCTTCGGCGCCGCCGCCACCGTTTCGCTGGAAGATCACCCGGAGCCTCGATCCCGAATCGAAGCCGTCCGCGCCCTGACGGGAAGATTCGGGGCCGATCTGGTGGTGGAAGCCAGCGGGCACCCGGCGGCGGGTCCTGAGGGCATCGAGATGCTTCGAGACGGAGGCGCCTGCGTCGAGATGGGGCAGTTCACCGACGCCGGCTCCATCGAGACCAACTGGCACCGCATCTGCTCCAAGGACATCACCATATTGGGGAGCTGGGCCTTCACCGCCAACGACATTCCGTTGGGCATCCGAATGCTGGACCGGTGTCTGGACCGGTATCCGTGGGAGGCCATGCAGGTTCTCTTCCCCTTCAGCCGGGAGGGGATCATGGCAGCCACGGAAGCCGCGCTCGGAATGCGCTGTGTCAAAGCCACCATCGTTCCCGGGAGCGAGGCGCCGTAAGGAGATCGTCTCTTCCGGCTTCCGCGTCTCGTCCGACGCCTCTTGCCAGAAGGCCCGGGGGCGGCGTAATCTCAGGTCAGTGCGATTCCCATGAACCCGCCTTCGAAGGAGACCGGCCCATGTTCAACCGGAGATGGTTCCTGACCCTGTTGTCCACCTCGCCCTTTCTGGCCAACTTCCGGCCGTTGTTCGGCAGGTTGAACAATCGAGACTACTTTGCCGAACTCGGCGTCCGCCCCATCATCAACGCGGCGGGAACCTCCACAGCCCTGTCCGGCAGCTTGATGCGGCCCGAGGCGATTCACGCCTGGGAATACGCCACACGCAAGTTCGTCAATCTGGACGAGCTTCACGATGCCGTGGGCAAGCGGATCGCCTCCCTGGTCGGCTCGGAGGCCGCTTTGGTCAGCGCCGGCGCCGCCTCCGCCTTGACGCTGGGAACGGCCGCCTGCATGACCGGATCCAACGAGGAGTTCATTAAGCGAATCCCGGACACGTCCGGAATGCGCGACGAGGTCATCATCCAGAAATCGCATCGATTCAGCTACGACCACGCCGTGCGAAACTGCGGCGTTCGCATGGTGGAGGTGGAGACGGCGGAGGAACTGGTGGCAGCCGCCGGTTCACAGACCGCCATGATGCTGTTTCTGAACCTGGCCGACGAAAAGGGACAGATCCAGGTGGCCGAGTTCGCCGGCTTGGGAAAGAGACTCGGGATTCCCACCTTCATCGATTGCGCGGCCGACGTGACGCCCGCCGAGAACCTCACCAGGTTCATCCGGATGGGGTTCGACCTGGTCACCTTCTCCGGGGGCAAGGCCATGCGCGGACCTCAGAGCACGGGGCTGCTGCTGGGCCGCAAGGACCTGATCGCAGCCGCCAGGCTCAACGGGTTGCCGCACGCCAACACCATCGGCCGCGGCATGAAGGTCAACAAGGAAGAGATGCTGGCCATGATGGTGGCGGTGGAGACCTTCATCGAACTCGACCACCAAAAAGTCTGGAAAGAGTGGGAACGCCAAGTCGAGACCATCGCCAAGCAGGTTGAAAAGATATCTGGGGTCACGGCCGAACGGTTCGTTCCCCCCATCGCCAACCGGTCGCCTCAGCTGCACATCGGATGGGACCGGACCCGGGTCCCGATCCATCTGGACCAAGTCATCGAACGACTCCGCGACGGCGAGCCCGCCATCATCGCCCGTCCCTGGGAGAAGGAGGAATTGGAAGTCCTGGTGTGGACGCTGCAGCCGGGAGAGGCGAAGATCGTGGGCCGGCGAATCGCCGAGATCCTGAAAGTAGCGATCTGAGAGGGGCCGGTTCGAAAACGAAGGTCTTCCCGCGGGTGACCTTCGACCTTCCAAAAATCCAAGCGGCGATCGATAGTCGACCCCAACGACCCGGAATGGCTACGAGTTGGCGGCACGTTGGGTCCCGAACAGGGCGTCGCGCATTCCCTCCATCAGCCCTTCGAGCTTTGCCAGCCCCCGTTCCACCGCACTCAATCGATTGTCGATCGAATCCAGCCGGTCGTCCACCTTCTTTTCGAGGGTATCCATCCGGCTTTCCAACTTCTCTTCGAAAGCGCCCATCCGGCTTTCCAACTTCTCTTCGAAAGCACCCATCCGGCTTTCCAACTTCTTCTCGAAAGCACCCAGCCGACTTTCCAACTTCTCTTCGAAAACACCCAGCCGGCTTTCCAACTTCTTCTCGAGGGCACCCAGCCCGACTTCAATCCTGGTTTCGAGGCCATCAACTCGCCGCTCCAGCGAATCGATGCGCGCCACCAGACGCTTTTCGACGCCGCGAATGCTGGTCACAAGGAAGCTGGCAAAAGCGACACCGACCCCCAGCAGTGTCACCCCGACCCCCATAATGCCGATCAATTCGTGACTCATCTCATCGACTCACAATTCCCTGAACGCTCTTTTTGAGAAAAACGCGAGAAAAGCCGAAAGAGCCGTGAGTTTCCGAAAAGCGAGAGGTGGAACCCGACCGTAGCGAGCCCGATGGATCAGAGCTCCGTCAGACGTTGGTCCGAGTCGCCGAAGCGCTCCAGGTGGACGTCGAACTTGTCGAGCAACGACAGGTACAGGCTGCACATCTTCCGGTTGGGCTGTTCCCGGTAGTCCAGGATCCGCCCCCCCTGGATCCGGCCGCCCCCGCCGCCCAGGAGCACCACCGGCAATTTCGTGGCGTCGTGCCGGCCCGTGAGCATGCTCGAGCAGTACATGAGCACCGAGTTGTCCAGAGCCGTCCGCTCTCCCTCCTGAATCTGGTCCAGCTTCCGGGCGATGTAGCCGTACTGCTCCAGAAAGAACTGATTCACCCGGAGCCATTTTTCGTTGTCGCGGTGCGACAGCTCGTGGTGGCCTACGTTTACGCCAAGGTGGCGAAACAGGAGGTAGCTGTGGTCGTTGTTGAGCTTGAGGGTGCAGACCCGGGTGGCGTCGGTCTGGAATCCCAGCACGACGATATCGCACATGAGCCGCATGTGCTCCTGCAGATCCTGTGGGATGCCGTCCGGCGGGCGCGGGATGTTGGGCTTGTCCAGGGTCGGCCGCCAGCCTTGCAACTCGCCCTTCCTGCCGGACCGCTCGATACGCTGCTCCACCTCCCGAACCGAGTTGAGATACTCGTCCAGTTTGTGCTGGTCCCGCGAGCTGATGGACCGCCGGAAGGCATGGGCCTCATCCAGCACGGCATCCAGCACGCTGCGGTCGCCGCGCTCCACTTCGTCCTTGAACAATCGGTCGAAGGCCAGGGCCGGATAGAGTTCCAGAGGCGTGGGCGCCGTGGGCGAACTCCAGGAGATGTGGGAGCTGTAGAGCATGGAGTAGTTCTTGTGGATCCCCGGATTGGACCGCTCACAACCCAGGACCAAACTCGGCACCTTGGTCGACCGCCCATAGCGCTGAGCGATGACCTGGTCCACGCTGGTGCCGGAGCGGATCTCCCCTCCCGATGCCAATGGCGCTCCTGAAAGCAGGTTGCCGGTCTGGGAACTGTGGATGTTCCCCTTGAGGGCTTCTTCGTTGTAGAGGCCCCGGATGAAGGTCATCTTCTCGCGAAAATCGTTTAGCGGCTCCAGTACCCGGCCCAGCCGCATCTGCGAGCCTTCACCCTCGGCCCACCACTCCTTGGTGTGAAAACCGTTGCCCGAAAACAGAACTGCGAAGCGCAACGGCGCCTGGTTTCCGCCATTGACGGCCGCCTTGGCTGCGGCGCCCCAGACGGGAAGCGACTCCATCCAGGGCAACGCCATGGTGACGCCGACCCCACGCAGGAATGTCCGACGAGAATGTTGCTGAATCTTCATGATGCGCCTCACTGGTCCAGGTCCGAGGGTCTTGCCAGCGATTTTAGCACAGGAACCCGCGGGAAAATGTCGTCGCGGAATTCGATCGTTTCCTGACGCCTCCGATCCTCATTGGCCCTCCAGCCAATCTTCCATGGCCCCCTCATTCCAAGTGTCCCGTTGCCGGCGAACGGGCCAGTTGCATCTCCCGCCCCCGGATCTCACGGAATTGCCGGCTCCGGACAATCATGTCGACGGCGACCGAGAAGCGGTACCCATTTTCCGCCATCCGGTCCTGCATCTCGTTCAGGAGCGGCTGGTCCGAGAGTTGGACCTCGCGCCCGATGGAGTAGCCCAGGAGCTTGCGGTAAAACTGGCGGAAGATGGCGTCCCGCCGCTTCTTGACCAAGTAGTCCCTGAGCCCGGTCAAGCCGTCGATTTCCGTGCCGTCCGGAAGCGTGGTCCGGGTATCGATGACGCGCCCGCCGAGATCGTGCTGGCGGCGGCGACCGATGGCGTCATAGCCCTCCAGGGCGAATCCGAAGGGATCGATCCTCAGGTGACAGCCGGAACACTGGGGATCGCTGGTATGCCGCGCCACGAGCTGCCTCACCGTCAGACCGTCGGTGGCGATCTCATCCGGCGGCAACTGGGGCACGTCTTTGGGCGGCCGGGGCAGTTTCTCGCCCAGGAGGACCTCGCTGACCCAGTTGCCCCGAAGAATCGGACTGGTGCGCGAGGCGCCCGACTGCCTTGCCAGGGTGGTGGCGAAACCCAGAATCCCGCCGCGGCCCAGCATCCGGACACCGTCCACCCGCTGCCAGCCGTCCCCCGCGAATCCCTCGACTCCGTAGAAGCGGGCCAGCCGCTGGTTCAAAAAGGTGTGATCCGAATCCAGCAGACTCAGCAAAGAAGCGTCGCGTTGAAACAGATCGGTGAAGAACCGGACCGACTCCTCGTACATGTCCGACCTCAGATCGGCGAACTCGGGAAAGTGCTTCTCGCTCTTCTCGTCCAGGGTGTCGAAGTCGTGAATATGCAGCCACTGGCAGGCGAACTCGGTGGCCAGGCGCCGCACTCGAGGGTCCTTGAGCAGGCGCCGGGCCTGTTGGGACAGGACCTCAGGGTCCCGCAGGCGCCCGGCGGCAGCCTGGGAGCGGAGTTCCTGATCCGGAAGTGACGACCAGAGGAAGTAGCTCAGCCGGTTCGCCAACTCCCAGTCGGAGACCGGACCGCCCGGACCGGCGGGAGCCTCTTCCAATCGATACAGGAAGGGCGCGGAAACCAGCATGCGGGCCAGTGTCAACCGAAACGCCTCCTCATGGTCCATCTCTTCGTCGCGAAGCCGGCGATAGAGTCCGCGTAACCGGTCCTGCTCGCCTTCGCTCAGGGGACGCCGATAGGGCCGGGCGGCAAAATCGACCAGGGCATCGAGTTGAACCGCCTCATCCTGGAGGAAACGCTTGCGGAAGTCGGCAGCATCCCGTTCGTAGAGACGGCGTAGCGGAAGCACGGCCTCGTACTGAGACCGATCTTCCAGCCCGTTCCCTTGGAACGCCTCCACCAGCAGGTCCAGGGCCAACACCCGCTGGAACGCGCTGTGGCTGACGTAGTGAAGCTCGTCCCAGAGCCGGTCGAGCCGGGCTTCCTCCTCCGGGTCGAGCATGAGGCGGGCCAGATGGTCGTCTTCCCGATAGAAGAGGTTGATGGTGAGAACTTCGTCCACCGGCACGATCTGGTTGTAGCAGAGGGTGGACGGAAACAGAGCCCGGTGCTCGTCGAACGCCGCCTCCAGGCTGGCCCGTATGGGACTCTCGGACGCGATGAGGATGGGCCTCAAGAAGGAGATAACCCGGCTCTCCGAGAATACCTGCGTCACCCGCGAGAACGTGACCATGACCTCGCTGGGGAGGAGACCGGAAATCGGATCCGCAGTTCCGGGCACCAGGTCGACCTGGACGCTTCCCTTGTTTCCGGTCTGCTTCTCCAGCACGGCGGTGGTGACGAAGTCGTAGCCGGCAGCGAGACGGCCCGGAATTCGAATCTGAATCACCGCGGGCGCCTGGACACAGAGCGAGTCGGCATCGACAGCCCGTCCGTCCGGATGCCTGCCGAACAGTTCCGGGTCCAGCCCCCATGCGGAGGCGTCGTCCGCAGACCCGCCATCCATGTCGCGGGCCAGCCTCCTCACGTCCCGCAGAAGAATGTCGGGCCGGCCGTGGGCCACCAGGCGCGGCTGCTGCCAAACCATGTAATCGTGGCGGTTTCCGTCACCCGCATCTCCCACCACCAGCGAAAAGACCAAATCCTCGGGCTTGCGGCCGTCGGCGAACTGCGGAACGGAATAGCAGATCCGCTTTTGCGTGACCAGCGGGTCGACTGGTTCCATCCAGCGGGAGGGTCCCCCCTTCCGCCCGATGAGGCCCACGGGGCCGAAGGTCCAGAGGCCTCTTTGCCATGCCCTGATCTGGTTCGCCAGCGATGGCACGTCCTCCGGCCCGGCACTGCTCCAGGCCGCCCGGAGATGGTCCAACAGCAGAGTGGCATCCTCGGCCTCAAGATGGGTCCAGAGGGCTTTCAGATACTTGGCGCTCAGACCACGTTCGCGGGCTACAGTCCGGAGGCTCTTCCGGCCGCTTCGGAGAGCGTCCCGTTCCGAAATAGTGGCGGACAAGTATTTCTCCAGGGGCAACCGTCCGGCCAATCCGATGCGGGTGTCGCTGTGGACGGCGAGGTTGCCCACGGCCGAACCAACTCCGAAGTCGGCCGTCTCCACGTACATTCCGTAGAGTCCGCGGATCCGGGCCAGGACCTCGTCGGTCCAGTCGCGCCTTGTGGTATGGGGCGAGAAACGGAACCCGTCCGGCAGCAGCACCGCGTGACTGGCGATCTCCTTGCCGGCGTCCAGGTACTTCCGCAGCAGCGCCGGCGACATGACCAGTGCGTTTCCGGTGTTGGTGAACCCCTCTCCGGCCGCACTGTCGGTGGGAAACTGCGCGGCCGGGTCCAGATCGACGCCGGTCAGATCGCGGATGGTGTAGGTGTACTCGGCGTTGTTGAGCCGCCGCAGGACGACGGGACCCGGATCACCGGCATTCGCCAATGATTCGGCCTGGAGGTACCGATCCACCCAGTCCCTGAGCCGCCGCCGCTGTCCGGGCGCCGGCTGCTTGGCGAACCCGGGCGGCATCTCGCCGTTGTCCAGCATCTCGATGACCTTGAGCCAGGACTTGGTCCCGCGCCTCACGTCGTTCAGGGTCGTGAACTGCTCCAGATCCAACTCGCCCACCTGCTTCTCGGTGGAGTGGCAGGACAAGCAGTATTGCCGGGTCAGCGGCCGGATCCGGTCCCGGTATTCGTCCGCCAGCTCCCGGAACGCATCGCCTCCGGTTTCGGCGGCGAGGGACGCCACCGCGGAGCTCCAAAGGATCAACAGAGAAACCCACGCGAAACGTCGAATGACCGGCATAACTCTCTCACCTTCCCGGAACCGGAAGCTCCCCGGCGTAACGCTCAGACGCCCCGGCTTCGGCGCGTCCGGCGGGGCCTCGGCCCGTAACCGTCGGACTTTGATTGAAAAGTTTACTGCAATGACGGCTCGTTGTAACCCGCCCCTCGAAGCCGCTTCAGGGTGTCAAGTTCCCGCATGCCGCCTGGACCAATGATGCGCCGGCCCTGTTCATGCAGGATACAATGGCGCCGCACCGATCAAGGCCGAGCCGGGAACAGAGAGGAAGCCGTGGCCGCACCGACTGAAGATCATGCCCGGACCGGCGGCAGCCGCACCGCCGAACTCGCGGCGGTGAGCCGCGCCCGGCACCTTCTCCGGCACCGAAAACCTCATATTTTCGAAGACCCCTACGCCATCCGCCTGCTGGGAAAGCGGTGGCGGCAAATCGTCACGTCACGTGCGCTCGACTGGGTGCTCTCGAAGATCGTCATGAAGAAATTCGTGCCCATCAGCATCCAGCAGTTGACCCGCGCCCGGTTCGCCGAAGAAGCTCTCGAAGCAGCGGCCCGCAACGGCGTGACCCAGTACGTGATCCTGGGGTCCGGCTTCGATTCCTTCGCGTTCCGCCGGCCGGATCTGGATCTGAACGTATTCGAAGTCGACCGTGCGGCGATGATCCGCCTGAAGAGAGAACGGCTTGCCGCCGCGAACCTGGAGATTCCCACTCAATTGAACCTGGTCCCCTTCGACTTCGAGAGAGGAGATCTCGGAAACGCGCTCACTGCGGCCGGGTTCGATCTCGGCGCACGATCCTTCTTCAATTGGATGGGGGTCACCTACTATCTCACCCGGGCCTCCATTCTCGACAATCTGGATCGTCTGGCGGAGATCGCAAGTCCAGGATCGGAACTGGTATTCGATTACCTGATCGCGGCCGAGTGCGTGCCGCCGGAAGATCGCGATCTCTTTGCCCGGATGATGGCGTTCGTGGAGAAACGGGGCGAGCCCATGATTTCACGCTTCGACCCGGCCCGGGTCGGCGCGATCCTGAACCCTCGCAACACTTGGGAAATCGTCCGGAACCACTCGCCGGCCGATCACCACCGCAAGTATCTGGAAGGACGGACCGATCTTCCGCCCCTGGCGCCCATCACCTGGTGCCTCCATCTGAGGAGGGGCGCCTCACTTGGCGTTCCACGGCCTCGGCTATCCGTTCCTCCCGAGGTTGGGCCCGCCGGAACAGATCGCCGTCCGGCCGCGGGCCCGTGAGATCGATCAGACGATCCATCGCGTCACCGTGGGGCTCCAGCCGCCCGTCGGCGTGAATGTGGGCGACGCCGACGCCGAGTTTGTCGAGCTCTTGGGCGACCAGGAGCGTCCGGTGGCAGTGGAGCGGCTCCTTCTCCGCGCACATCAGGGCGATGCGGTGCTTGGCGGCGCCAGCCACAACGCGATCGAGTCCTCGCCGGAACGGAACGGTTGCGGCGACCCGGTCATAGAGCACCCGTCCCCCGTCATCGTAGCACCGCCGGTTGCCGGGACGGCCGCCCAACTCGCGTCCCAGATAGACGTACGCGATCCCCGCTGCCTTGAGGGAAGCGGCCAACGGCTCCCGGTTGAACTGCGGATTGTAGCGGCTGTACGGCGCCGAGCGAACGTCGGCCACGGCGTTCACGCGGTGTTGCCGAAGGAGACCGACGAAATCCTCCAGAGCGTGGTTGGAATGGCCGATGGTGAGAACCGTGCCGCCAATCCGATTCATGAGATGCCGGTGATCCAAACTCGATCAAAGCCGCAGGCGGCTTCCAACGTTTAGTTTCCTACCTGCCGGCGCAATGCCTTGATCTCCTCATGCGCAGAGGCCAATTGGGCCTTCAATTCCTGCAACCCGGCATGGATCCGATCCACCCACTGCGGGTTCCCGGCTGACGGCTCCGGAGTGTCACTCGTCTCCTCGTGATGCCCTCTCGGCGGCCCGACGTAAAATTCGAGTTCCAGCGCCCGGCAGATCTCGGCCAGACGATCGCTGCCGGGTTCCCGGCCCTTGAGAACGGATCGGATGGCGTTCTGGGGCAGGCCCGCGTCCACTGCCGCCCGGTAGGCGTTGGTTCCGCGGCGTTCCAGTTCCATGCGAATGACGGCTGCGATCTCTGATGTCTGCATTCCGTGATGATACCGGGAGACCTTTTCTCTATCAATAGAAGATAAATGGCTGATTTTTACTATACATAGTAAAAATCGGGGAACGTAGTTGACTTGACGCTCGATCTTTCTTCATTTTCACGACATTACGGCGGGCCGGCGGGGGCTCATTCGTTCGCTGTGTGCCGGATTCTTCTACTGATGCCGGCTCCTATGGTATGCTCCCGACGCGGCGGGACGAGTTTCGAACCTGATACACCGATCACCAAGCAAACTCCGGCAATTCACCACTCTTTGCTCTCCTGCCGTTCAGTCGCCATGCTGCACCCGGACATTCTGATTCCCACCTCTTTGATCGCCGGCCTGCTTCTGCTTGTTCTCATATTGTGGATCCTCCTCAGACGCCGGATCACTGAGACACACGAAGAACAGGTTCGCCAGGCAGACCAGCTCGACGTGCTGGAGAACAAGATGGCGCGGATAGAGGGTGCTTTGTTCTACGGTCCTTCCGCGAAATGGACGATGGAGAACCGAAGGCAACAGCTGAAAGACGACCCAGAGGTGAGGAAGGGTTTGTAGCGGGTCAAGAACTCGACTTGTTCCTGGAAACAGCCGGGATCACATTGGTACCCGTCGCAGGCGAACGTTTCGAGGCAGCGTGATCGAGTCGAGAATATGCGTGTCGCCGGAAACGGCACACGTCTCATTCCTGCGGCGACGGGTACCAGGACCGGTGGTCACGCGGGGGAGGCTTCAGCCAAGGTCTGTTCCACGGACCGGCGCAGTCGCACCGCCTCCAGATTAGGATCGACCTCCACGTCGGACCAGCTCAGAGGCTGGCCTGCCGGAACCTCCCGGAGCAACCGGACTCCATGGGCGAGGCCGATGGGCAAGCCGTTCGACGCCACGCTGCCGGCGGCGGTCATGAGCTTTCCCCACACGGTGTACCCACCCTCGCCGTCCAGGACTTCGCCACGCCGCAGATCCCGCTTGGCCACCGCCACCACGTCCCCCGCGAAACGGATCGGGCAGCCGGTTGGCTCGCTGCGCAACACGGCGGCCAGTATCGATATGCCCAGCTCGAGACCGATCAGATGAAAGGGCTTGTAGTGGGCGGCATAGCCGCCCGCCCGGTTGGGATTCAGACCATACTGGCGAAAGCAGGCGGCGGTATATTCGTTGGGCGCCTCGACCACCACGTAGACTCCCCAACGCAGATCCCGCTCCACTTGGCTGCCGTCCCGGTGCAATGACGAGACCACCTCCACCTGGCCGGAGTGGTGCAGTTGGCCGCCGGCGTCTCGGGGACAGAGCACCTGGGCCAACTCTTCCACTCCACAGGGAGGAAAGATGAGACCGCCGGGAGCCGGGGTCAGACCCGTGGCATTGGCCACCGCCGCCATCTCGATGGCCGATTTGGTCCCGTCCAGGAAGGAATTGAACATCCGGGGATTCATGCGGGCGGCCCGAGCCGCCTCGGCCGTGATGCCGTAGTGGTCCCAGACCGTCTCCGGAGTCGAGGCGTGGTAGGCGGGCAGGTAACGGGTTCCCTTTCCGGCCGCGGCCACACTGAAACCGCAGGCTCGCGCCCAGTCCACCATTTCGCAGATCAGAGCCGGCTGGTCGCCGTAGGCCATGGAATAGACCACTCCCGCTTCTGCCGCTTCCCGGGCCAGCTCCAGGCCGGCCAGCACGTCGGCCTCGACGTTGACCATCACCACGTGCTTCCCCGTTCGAATGGCGCTTCGGGCGTGGGCGAGTCCGGCCAGAGGTTGTCCGGTGGCTTCCACCACCACTTCGACGTCATCGGCGGCGGCCAGTTCCAGGCCGTTGCGGACGATACGGGTCCGGTCCACCAGTTCCTGGTCCCAACCCACGGCCAGGCAGGTCTGGCGCGCCCGGTCCGGATCCAGGTCCGCGATGACCGGAACCACCAGCCCCTGCGTCGTGGGCACTTGAGACAGGAACATGGACCCGAATTTGCCGGCGCCGATGAGACCGACTCGGACCGGTCCCTCGCTTTTGAGCCGCCGTTGGAGCAGTTGGTGCAGATTCATGGCCGCCTTACCTGCGCGCCGCGCGACACGATTCCAGGTTGCATGGGCAGCTACTGCGACCCCGCCCGCGTGTGGAAGCTGCGGTCGCCGCCGTAGGAGATCCCCTCGTCGTTGGCCACGACCAGACGATAGTGGTAGCCGGTCTCGGGTTTCAGGCCCCGGAACTCGTGAAAGACCGTGCGGGGGCTGATCTGCTGCCCGGCGTACTGCTCGGGCGTCTTGGAACCGTACCCCGGGTTGGTCCCGTACTCGAAGTGATAACGGGAACGAAGTCCCATGGCATTGAGCCGGCCCTGGACCTTGACCTCGCGAGCCCCCACGCGGAGGGCTTTCCCGGTCCGGGCACGGGGCTTGCTGCTGTCGGGAACGATGAAGGTCCGGTCCTCGCCGTAGGCGATTCCTTCCTCATTGGCGGCCACCAGCCGATAGTGGACCGTCGCACCCGGCGTCAGGCCCTCCAGGTCGGTGTTGACGTAATAGAGATCGTCATCCGGGAGCATCCGGGCGCCGCTGCCGAAGACCTCGATCTCCCCCAATCCCCAATGTTCTTCCCGATAGCCGGAGATCAGGCGAAATTTGAGATAACGGGCCTGGGCCGTGAGGCCCGTCTCCAGAGCGAAGGTGAAGTTGGCTCCCTGCTCCGCCATTTCCGGCAGGGTCAGCGTGGTGACCGCCACGTACTCCCGGTCATCCGCCGACGCCAGAACCTCCACCTGCTTTCCCGGCCATTCGGGATTCTGGTGGAGCTGGATGGTCTTCACGGTGACCTCACGGTCCAGGGCGAAGACGAACTCCTGAGGCTGGTCCGGCCGGCTCCCGCTGCGCCAAATGCGCCCCGGACCATGCCGCCATCCGTCCGTGAGGCGGGCCGGATCCTCGGCCCCGGCTTCCGGCGACCGGATCAACCGTGCGCCGTTGGAGGGATACACCAGCGAATGATTCCGGTAGACGAGCCGAAAGTCGTCGAAGTCCAGCGAGCCCGTGGGCGGATTGTCGATGTCCACGGTGGCCGCCAGGTGAAAGAAGTCGCAATTGACGTGGGCCTGAGCCTGATCGATGGACCAGTAGGCGTAGCGGGCGGCACTCTCTCCCTGGAGCGTGGGATTGTTCCCCCCATAGGTCCATTGCGAGGAATCGTTCAGCAAGCGGTAGTCGACGAGGTGCCAACGGCCGTCCAGCAACTGATCGGTGAGGGTATGGCCGGTGTAGGCCCAGTTGGCGCGCCGCCATCCCGGCTGGTGCCCGAGCTCGATGTTGCTCTGGCTCTGGGTCCACCACAGGACTTCGGATCCGTTGGGCTGCCAGTCGTTGCCCCGTGCCCAGAGGCTCACGCGTGCGCCCCGGAGATCCGGATCGCCCCCGCCCAACCAGGCGCGGGCCGTGTCCTCTCCTGCCCCCAAAGATCCGGTCCAGAGGTACTTGGTCAGATGGAGCGTGCCGATCCCGTCGTCGTGGTTGCGATCGTGCCGGCTCGGCTCCGAGAACCGGACGAAGCCGCCCTCGGCGCCGCCCGACTCGAAGCTCTCGGCGGTCAACCAACTGGCCCATCCTCCCGAACCCTGGTCCCAGGTCTCGTGATAGACGGCTCCGAGCCGCGGAGGCAAGGGCGTCTCCCCGGTTCGCGATCCATAGTCCGTGGAGAGGCCGTACTCAAAGGAGTAGGTCGTGTAACGTCCGTGCGGGTGGACGCTGCCGTTGACGGTCATGGCCGTCATCCCCAGAGCGCTCGCGGTCCCCGTGGACACTTCGGGAAGTGGGGAAGGCGTGTCTCCCGAACCGCCGCTTCCTGGGGAGCAAGCTCCGAGCAACAGAAACTGGAGCAGGATCATGGGCAGGAACAGTCTGTAACGCTTCATCTCGATCCTCTCTCGGCGGCGGTAGCCACCTGACCCCCGGCTGCGGGTATCAAGGCAATTTGATGGCCCGGATCCGGTTATTGTAGTGATCGCTCACCAGCAGGCATCCCTCCAGGAGCGCCAACCCCGTGGGATGGTTGAAACGGCAGCGGGAAGCGGGTCCGCCATCTCCCGACTCACCGCCCTCGCCGGTTCCGGCCAACACGTGCACGCCCCGGTCCCGAATCACGACCAGCACCCGGTGGTTGCCCGTGTCCGAAACGTAGAGATTGCCATGCCCGTCCACGGCCACCCCGCGAGGAGAGTCTAGGGGCGCCTGGTCCGCCCGGGCACCTTCGCGAGCACGCCCCGGGCGTCCCGTGCCGACTACGGTTCGCATCCGCCCGTTGGCGTCGACGCAACGGACGGCATGGTTTCCGGCGTCGGCAAAATAGAGGTTGCCTCGGCGGTCCAGGGTCAGGGCCGCCGGTCCTGAAATGGAAGCCTCACCAGCCGGTCCCCCGTCCCCGCCAAATCCCGGCCTCCCGGTGCCGGCCACGGTGGTGATGACCCCGGTACCAGGGTCGACCCGGCGGATTCGCCCCACCGAGTCTCCCAGATACACCTCGCCTCGAGGCGAGGCGGCTACCGAGAGGGGAGCCGTCACCCCAGCGGAGACGGAGGGTCCTCCATCTCCGGAGTCGTAACTCATGCCGGTCCCCACATGGGTCGCGATCGAGCCCGAACGATCAACCCTCCGGATTCGGTTGTAGCGAGTGTCCGCGATGTAGATCTCGCCGTCCAGCCCCTGCGCCACGTCGTGAGGGTTCCCCAGATAGGCCTCGACGGCCACTCCTCCGTCCCCGCCGTAGAAGCGAACGCCATTCCCGGCGACGGTCCGGATCTGCCAGGTCTCCAAGTCCACGGCCCGAATCCGCTGTCCCCAGAGGTCGGCGAAATAGAGGGTGCCGTCGGCTCCCGCCGCGATGCCGTTGGGACCGGTGATGAAGGCGTTCGTCGCGAGGCCGCCGTCTCTCACCGACACGCCCCCCAGCACCGTGGAGACAATGCCGGTTCGACCGTCCACCTTTCTCAGGCGCCCGCTGCAATCGCTCCAGAACGTGGTGCCGTCCGGGTCGGCCCAGAGACCGCTCTCGCAGGAATTGATCCGGCTGTTGGGACCGAGGTCCCCGTCTTCGCCGAACCCCGGAATTCCGGTGCCCGCCACCGTCCGGACGATACCCGTGGCCGCGTCCACGCGGCGCACCCGGAACCCGTATTTCTCGGCCACATACAGGTTGTCCCGAGCGTCGATGAAGATGGCGTCCGGCATAGTGATGCAAGCGTCGGCGGCCGGGCCCCCGTCACCGATGGATGAGCGGAGAGAGGCGCAGTCCACCCCCACGGGATAGGGATTGCCCAGCACCGTCGTCAGAATGCCATGGCGGTCGACCTTGCGGACCCGGTCGTTGCTGTTATCGCAGATGTAGAGGTTGTCCCGGGAATCGACCGCCAGGTGCTCGCAGTGATAGAGAGCGGCTTCGAGCGCCGGGAGTCCGTCTCCGTTGTAGCCCCCGACACCGATGCCGGCGTAACGGCGGATGATGCCCCGGGTGTCCACCTTCCGGACGGTGGACGAAGGTTCGTCGGCGATGTACAGATTGCCCCTCGAGTCCTTCGCTACGCCGGAGGAGATGTCCAACTGGGCCTCCGTCGCCGGGCCTCCATCCCCTTCCCGGCCCCGAACGCCACACCCCGCCACGGTGGTGATGACGCCGGTGGCGGCATCGATGCGGCGGATCCGGTGGTTCCCCAGATCGCTCAGGTAGAGATTCCCCTCCCGGTCCCTCCAGAGGTCATGGGGAGAGTCGAAGCGGGCATCTCCGGCAGGCCCCCCGTCCCCGGCGAATCCCTGGACTCCGTCGCCGGCGAACGGGTGTAGAATTCCCTGGCCGTCGATCCTCCAGATCCGCTGACCATGGTAGTCCACCACCAGGAGATCTCCATGGGGATCGCGCACGACTCCCATGGGCCAGCCCGCGTCGGTGGTGGCGGCCTCGGTTCCCGAACGCCAGCCCACTCCGGCGATGGTGGCCACGTGGCCGCGGGGAAGATTGTTGAGAAACACCCTCAATGACATGCGTCCACCTGAGAAAACCCGCCCATTCTAACCGGCGGGGAAGCTCCTTTCCTCATTTCGCGATTTCCATGTCCTGATTCTCCGAGAGTGGTCACAGTTCGCCGAAGGGGCACGTGGTCACCTCCGAGCCCAAAGGCAGGCGAACGTCACCGGGATGAACGAGATATCCCGGCAGCGCCTCGTCCTTCATGTCGTTCCGGAAGGTCCTGATGGAACCAGCCATTGCACGGCGTGGCGTGGCGGACAGTTTCACCTCCACCGGCACGAGCTTCCCCCCAGCCTCGATCACGAAGTCGACCTCCGTCCCGGCCATCGTCCTCCAGAAGTAGACCCGCGGCTCGATCCCTCGATGCGTCAGCGTCCTGACGATCTCGGACAGCACCGCCGACTCCAGGATGGCGCCCCCCATGGGACCTGAGGCGGCGTGTTCGGGATCCCTGAGGCCCACGAGGTGACAAAGCGTCCCTACGTCGGTGAAATACACTTTCGGGCGCTTGACCAGGCGTTTGCCGACGTTGGCGAAGTACGGGCGCAGCACCGTTACCTGGTAGCTGGCTTCAAGTACGGAGAGCCAAGCCTTGACGGTATTGACGGCGACGCCCAGATCTCGTGCGACGTCCGTCAGATTCAAGAGTTGAGCGGTTCTGGCCGCCAGAACTCGGAGAAAGTTCTGATACTGGGTCAGGTCGCCCACCTGACGCAGGGTGCGAACGTCTCGCTCAAGATAGGTCTGTATATAGCTGGAATGCCAAAGGGAGACATCCCTTTCGGGCTGGGACACGAGTTCCGGATAACCGCCACGTAGAATATTCTCCCATAGTCCACCAAAGACGTAGCACGGCCTGGAAGACGGGTGCCCGCTTCGTTCCCAGGGCAGAAGGAGCTGTGGACGTCCTTCAGCTTCCCGTCTGGAGAGCGGCAACAGGCGAAGCATTGCCGCGCGACCGGCCAACGACTCGGTCACCTTCTCCATCAACAACAGATTCTGTGAGCCGGTCAGCAGGTATTGGCCCGGTTGGTGCCGGTTCGCATCGATCTTCTCCTTGATGTAAGGGAGCAGACCGGGAGCGTACTGCACCTCATCGAAGATGGCGGGCGGCGGAACCATTTCCAGAAATGTGCGCGGATCATGCAGCGCGGACGCCTGAACGTCCGGAGGCTCCAGGGAAACATATTGGCAGCGGCTGCCGAAAAGCCTCTGCAGGATCGTTGTCTTGCCGGACTGGCGCGGTCCGGTCAGAACGACGGCGGGAAACTGGGAGACCGCCCTCCTGAGCACGGGTTCCAGGGAACGCTCGATGTAATCCTGCATCCTGGGTCCGGATCCATGCAGACGGAAATTCGGGAAATGATCGTCTATGGGTGGACTTTATGCATTTAAAATGCACGAAGTCAATTAATTCTAAGAATCCGGCCGGACTCACGGGCTGGCAGCGCCGCGGAGTTGGTTGGCGCGACCCTCGTGGATACGTGCCTTTTCGGCGTCACCGCGGGCCTGGTACACCGCCTTCATGAGGAGGTGGTGGTTGGGATTCCTGTCGTCCAGCTCCAGAGTCCGCAGACCCAGCTCTTCGGCCTCCTCCAGGCGCTGCTGGTAAATGCGGCAAAAGGCCAGAAAGAAGGGGCCGGCGGCGAAATCGGCGTCGATCCGGATCATCTTCTGGGAGAACTCTTCGGCCCCGGCGACGTTTCCCCGCTGGAGCTCCAGTTCGGCCAGGCTCGCGAGAATCAGAAGGCGGCCGGGGCAGAGCTCGAGTCCGCGATTCAGGTGTTGGCGGGCCAGACCGTACTTCTTTTCCTGCTTTTCCATGAGGCCCAGCAAGAGATACCCCTGGCAATCTCCGCCCACTTTCTCCAGATATCTCAGGAGATGGGACCTGGCCTCCGTCCAGTCTCCTCGTCCATAGGCCAGTGTTCCCCGGCCGAGACCGGTCAGGGCCGTGTCCGGAGTCAGCTCCTCCGCTTTCTCGTAGGCCCTGAGGGCGTCCTCCTTCCGGCCCAGTTCCAGGTAGACGTCTCCCAAATCCGCGAAGACGTCGGTCGAGGCCTTGGGAGAATCGGCCATGAGACTCAGCGACTTGAGGCGCCCCTGGAGGTGCCCGATCCGCCGATGGTGTTTCAGCACCTTCTTCCCTTCCGGTTCCTTCCCCTGGCGAATCAGGGCCGTTCCCAGGCTGAAGAGGGCCCCCTGATGGTTGGGCTGCCGAGCCAGCACCTGGCGGAATCGCTCGATGGCGCGGGCCGTGTTTCCCGCCTTGAGATCCAGCCGCCCCAAATGAAAAAGCGCGTTCGGATCGCCGGGTTGCAGGGAGAGAGTCCTTTCCAGGTGGCCGCGTGCCTCGGCGTCCTGACCGAGATGAACGTAGGCAATGCCGAAGCCGAGTTCCAATTCCCACCCCTGGACTCCCAGTTCCCTGGCCCTTCGAAAACTGTCGAGAGCCTTGGAGTAGTTCCGCAGGATGGTGTGACAGACGCCTGCCTGGTAGTGGGCTTGAGGGTTGGGATCGGGGCCCCGGAGCGACGCTTCCAGATCGGCCAGCGCCCCCACGTAGTCTTCGCTGACGGCGATCTTCCGCAGCGCCCGTTCCAACAGCGGATCGGGTGGAGTCGTTATTCCCTGGAGGGAAAAAAGCACCCCCCAGGCGGCCGGGAGGATCAGATTCACGCTACTCCTGCTCCTTGACCCGAAGCCTGCGGTCCACGCCGGAGGGGGGCGGCACCGCCTGCCTCCTTCCGCACGGCCAGAGGATTTCGATGGATTCGACCCGGGTGACGGAACCCAGCCCGAAGTGGACCCGGAGATCGCCCTGGCTCAGATAGCTGCTTCCGGCCCGGACCTGCTGACTGAGCCGACGCCCTCCAGCCTCGAGACGCACGTTGGCGCCCACACCGTCCCGATTGCAGTGAGTCCCCTCGAGCCGCAGTTGCAACCAGTGGTGGTCCCCCGCTGACCGATTCTCCAACAGGTCCGCCTTTTGGTTGTTGTTGGTCACCAGCAGGTCCAGACGGCCGTCATTGTCGTAGTCGGCCACGGCCGAACCTCGAGACACGTTCTTGCGGGAGAAATAGGACCCGGACCGGGCCGAGACGGCTTCGAACCGGCCCCCGCCCCGATTTCGAAAGAGCTGGTTGGGCTGAGCGTATTCCAAGCTGGGATTGATGGAGTTGATGTTGTCGAAGACGTGCCCGTTGGCCACGAAGAGGTCGAGCAGGCCGTCGTTGTCGGCATCCAGGAAATTGGCGCCGAACCCCAGCGGCAGGAAGCTGTCCTGGGAGAGACCGGCCTGGAGCGTGTGGTCCGTGAGGATCCCCTGGCCGTTGTTCCAGTACAGGTCGTTGGTTTGGAGCGAGAAGTTGGTCACGAAGATGCTGTAGAGTCCGTTCCCGGCCAGATCCGCCGCGTCCACCCCCATCCCCGACTGCGCCATGCCCATCCCGTTGAAGGCGCCTCCGGAGAGCAACGAGACATCTTCGAAAACACCGTTGCCTCCATTCCGGAACACGTAGTTGGCCGTTGTGTCGTTGGCCACGTAGAGATCCAGATCGCCGTCCCCCTCCAGGTCCAGCCAGAGCACTCCCAGACTCTTGGAATACTGAGCCTCCTCGGTCACACCGGCCTTCTCGTTCGCTCGCTCGAAGGTTCCGTCACCCCGGTTGCGGTAGAGCGTATTGGGCACTCCGTCGTAGCTGTGGGGAAAACAGTAGATGAGGAGCTCTCCCGAATAGCAGCGGCGGTGGGTGGCGAAAGTGAACTTCAAGTAGTTGCCGACGTAAAGGTCCAGCCAGCCATCCCCGTCGTAGTCGCCGAAGGCGGCGCTGGTGCTCCAGAGGGGATCGGCCACGCCGGCGGCCTCCGAGACATCAGTGAAGGTGCCGTCGCCGTTGTTGCGATAGAGCACGTTGGGTCCCAGGTTGGTGACGTAGAGGTCGATGTCGCCATCGTTGTCGTAGTCGGCGAAGATACAGCCCATGCCGTAGGAGGGGTCGCCGACCCCGGCCTGGTCCGTCACGTCGCTGAAGCTGCCGTCCCCATTGTTGCGAAAGAGCCGATTCTTTCCCGGAGGCGCCGCAGGAGACGAAGGAGTGGCGCCGCTGTCGACCAGATAGACGTCCACCCAGCCATCGCCATCATAGTCCAGGAAGCCGCCCCCGGAACCCATGGTCTCGACCAGATACTTTTCGGGCGATGCGCCGCTGGTGTGGACGAAAGAGAGGCCCGCCTCACGGCTCACATCGCGAAAAGAGGGTGCGGAATCAGACGCGGCGAAAGAGCTGAACGCCAGCAGGGGCGTCAAGGCGAGAACGACAACGGAGGCACTCAACAGGCGATTGCAGGGACCCTCGATCGTACTCCGGAGCACCGGACAGAGCCCGGCACGGTTGAGGGATGGATGGAACAAACCGGATCTCTCAATCGCTCCGGATCTCGAAGTTGGCGCGGTTGGAGGCCTCCTGACCACTGATCCGGTCCCGGAGCTGCAGCAGGACCTGGTATCGTCCCGGCTCCACCCCGTTCAGGGGCATGGTATGCATCAAGATCACCCGGTCCTCCATCTGCACCAGTTTGGGTTCCTCCGACCGGATCTGTTCGCGGCCCTTCAAGATCACGAACTCGGCGTCCAGAGCCGGTTGGCGGGTGGCCTGATCCAGAGCCACTTCGTAGGCTTCCGTGTAGAGGCTGAGGAACGCACCGGGCGGGAACTCCTGGTTGACATTGGGATAGACCTTGATCCCACTGGGTGTCACGAACGGGTCGGAAAGGGTCTGGTCCGGAGAGGAAGAAGCGAATCCGTCGGCCACCACCAAGGCGCTGCTGGTAAGGGTTCCCAACTTGGTCTTGGACAACTGGACCGAGGCCACTTCAGTGGCGACCCGCTTGCTCGATTCCTCCTGGAGAATGACGGTCAACTTGTACCGGCCCGGCCTGAGGGGCAGTTGCTTCTGGTAGAGAAAGTTGGTGCCTGCCTTCAGTCCCCCCGACTTGGAAGTGTCCGCGGCGATCAGGTCCTCGAACTCGTAGACCACCTTGCCCACAAGACTCTGGGCCTTGCCATAGACTTGGATGGTCGCCCGGTTCACATTCTGCAGATTGGCGTCGTAAGTCAGTTCGTGGGCCGGCACCCGGATGGTGAGGGGAACCAGGAAGGCGTCCTCGCCCACCCGATATTTTCCGATGACCATCTCCAGAGGAATGGGGTCGTACAGGAGGCGCGTTTCCACGTCGCCCCGGAGATGCTCGAACTCCACCTTGGGAGGCTTGCTGAGACGGAAATAGTTGCGCACCTTGTCGAAGGGTTGGGCCCCCCGCATGAACATTCCGTCGTTGAGCCCAATGTTGCGCATGGCCAGATCCGCCAACATCGTCCCGTCCCGCGTCACACCTCCAAACATCTCCTCAACGGTCGGGCTGGAACCCACCTGCCACAAGGCATCCTTCTCGGAAGGCCTCAGCGCGATCTTGTACTCGCCCGTCTTGCTGGCGTCGACGAACTCGATCTCGATTCCGCTGCCCACCCCGGGAATGTAGTTGTAGAACCAGCGCTCGAAGGCATAGACGTTGGTCCAGCCGCCTCCTTCCTCCAGGACTCTCCGCTGGTAGAGCCCGCCCTGGTGGCTCTCCTTCTGGCTGGGGGGACCATAGGAGATGTAGATGCGCCCCCGATCCGAGTACCAGCCCTCGACGCCCGAGTAGAAGTGGTCGTTGGCGTAAGCAATCCGGCGGTAGTGCTCCTCTTTGAATTCGTTGAGGGCGGTTCGAGGATCCGTGTCCCGGCGGCGCCAGAACTGCTCGATGAAAGCGTCCCGCTCGGCATCAGCGGTCAGGTTGTTGAAGACCTTTCGCTCTTCGTCCGTGATGATGTAGACCACGTCCTCCGTCAGCCACTTCTTGTAGTAATCCTGTTCTTCCTCCACCCGCTGCCGCTGGTCGCGCTTCTTGGCTTCCTTTTCCCGTTTCCGCTCCTCTTTGGTCTTCTTGTCCTTGGATCCCAGTACGGGAGCGGGAGAAATCGCCACCATCAGGAAAGCGACACACAAAGTCTTGAGGAGTGAAATAAGGATTCGCATAGGCCCCTGTCCGGCAACTGGAATAAGCGAAATTATAACACAGCGGACCTGCGGGATTGCGAATGCCGGACTGTCGAGGAACCGGATCCGACTGTCCCGATCCCAGGTTGCGCCTCACTCCTCGTTTTTCTCTGATCCTTCCGGCTGTTACAATCGGCCTCCCGCTTGTTCTTGGAGCGATTGCAGGAAATCCGAAGGAGTGGATCCGATTTATGGCTGGTCGGGTGAAGGGACGGTTGCACGGCGCTCTTCATCCGATGGGCAGAATCTGGAGACCCGTCGTCTGGCTGGTGTGCTTGTGGTTTCCGGCTCAAGCCATTGGCGCCGGGATCCGCGACATCACCTGGACACCCGGAAAACCGCTGCCCTGGCCCACCAAGGGACAAGCCCAGGCCGTGCTGGGCGACAAGATCGTGGCGGCGGGAGCCCCGGGGTATCCGGGATGGAATCCTAGAGAGAACGCTCGGGAACGCGGCAGGCAAAACAGCGTCTGGCTCTTCGACACCCGTACCAATCGGTACCAGATTCTGCCCGACGCACCCTTGGGTCTGAGCTGGCCTCAGGGCGTGTCGGTGGGCGACGATTTCTACCTGCTGACGGGAACCGTCCGCTGGCCTCAGGACCGGCTGGACATCACGACCAATCGCATGTTTCGGCTCTCCCGCAGGGGGGGAAATTGGCGGTGGCGGGAGATGCCGTCACTGATCATCGGACGCTTCCTGGCAGCGGCGGTCTCCTCGGGAACCTCCATCGTCGTCCTGGGAGGCCAGGCCTCCTATGGAGCGTCCCCCTTCACCGGAGACCATCCGGGCGTCTACATCAACGCTGTGGAGGTCTTCGATACGGCCGACCCATCCCGCGGGTGGAGGGAGCTTCCTCCCATTCCCGGCTATGGCCGCGAATCCATGGCCGCCGTGGCCATCGGTGAGCGCGTGTACGTGTTCGGAGGCTTCTACGTCAACTATGCCGAAGGAGGCGACGATTACCACCCGCATCGCCGGCACGGCGGCGACGCCTACGTGTTGGACCTTCGCACTCTGCGCTGGCGGAGGCTTCCCGACCTGCCCTTTCCCGCCGGCGGCTGGGAAGCGGCCGTTCACCGGGACCGCTACGTCATCATCGCCGGGGGGATGAGAGACTATCCCGTGGATCATCCCTACGCTTACGCCGATCGGATCCCCGGCCGGCCCTCTCCCAACTTCGAGGTGCTGGTGTTTGACGCCGAGGAGGAGGCCTACCGGATCCTGCCCACGAAGATTCCTCCCTACCGGCCCCCTCCCGAGATGAGGCACAAGGCCCTGGACGTCGACTGGATCGATTTCTCCCGGGGTGTCTACCGGCTGGCCGCCGAACTGAGCCTGGTGCGGGGCAAGCTGTACCTGGCGGGAGGAGAGGTCATCAGTCCGGCCAACGTCACCGACGAGGTCCTGGTGGGGACCATCATCGAGGAGTGAGCGCCATGGCCCACCGCGAACGGCTGCCCGGAGCCGAACGTAGACACCGAGCGATCCTGACCCTGCCTCTGCTGTTCCTGGCGCTCTGCCCGGGCTGCGGCGAAGGTGAAGATGAGGTGCCGGAGATCCTCGACATCACGTGGGAGATGGGCCCCTCCATGCCCTGGCCCACCAAGGGACAGGCCCAGGCGACGATCGGGGATCTGATCCTGGCGGCCGGGGCACCCGGCTTTCCGGGCTGGGAGCCGTCGAGCCAGCGCTCCACGGGCAAGGGATGGCAGATCCGGGACCGGGGAAGGCATGTCTCGGGCTGGATCCTGGACACGGGGACCGGGGAGTATGGCTTGTTGCCCGAGTTGCCGGTGGGCATCAAGTGGCCTCAAGGCGTTGCGGTAGGGGAGGACTTCTACATCTTTACCGGCTGGGTGATCTGGCCGGAAGAACAGAATGACAACACCAGTAGTCGAATGTTCCGTCTGGCCGGCGACCGGAAGCGGTGGGAGGAACTTCCGTCGCTCCGAATCGGCCGTTTTCTGCCCGGCGCCGCCGTCAGCGGCACCACCATCGTGGTGATCGGCGGGCAGGCCACGTTCGGCGCCCAACCCTTCATGGGCGATCATCCCGGAGCCTACGTCAATTCGGTGGAGGCCTTCGACACGGCCGATCCCGGCGCCGGATGGCGGGATCTGCCGCCACTCCCGGGCATGGGCCGCGAGTCAGCCGCCACGACCGCCGTCGGTGACGACATCTACGTCTTCGGCGGCGATTACGTCAACTACGCCGAATCCAGGAACGGCCGGTTCGAGGGTCACCTGCGCCATTGCGCGGACGGCTACGCCCTCAACCTCAAGACCCTGCGCTGGCGGAGGCTTCCCGACCTGCCCTTTCCGGTTCACGGGATGGAAGCCGTCGCCTACCGGGACCGGTTCATCATCATGGCCGGCGGCATCAAGGACTATCCGGTGGACCATCCGTACCGCTACAAGGACCGGATCCCCGAGGTGCGCTCCCCCAACTTCGACGTCCTGGTGTTCGACACGGTGGAGAACACCTATCGGACCCTTCCCTCCAAAATCCTTCCCTTCCCGGTCCACCCCGAGCGGGAGCAGCAGATTCGGGAGGCCACCGGCATCGACCTCTCAAACGGAGTCTACCGGCTGGCGGCGGAACTGAGCCTCGTCGGAAAGAAGCTCTACCTCTGCGGCGGGGAGGTCATCAGCCCCCACAACGTCACCGACGAGGTCGTGATCGGCACCATCATCGAGTGAGGAGCACGGAGCGGCGACTTTCTTGTCGCCGGGAGCGGCGTCTTTCAGGCGCCGATCAGGGGGGTCTTGGGGGGACGGAGTCCCCACTCCGCACAGCGTCTTCCAACCGGGCGAAAAGAAGAATGGGCGGCAAGAAAACCGCCCCTCCCAACGGGCGATTGGAAATCGCATCCTCCTCAAAACAACGCCCGGGCGCCTCGGGGACGAATCACGCGGAATCCATAGATCGTTGCCTGCTTCAGATACAGACGAATACTGAAGGCCCCCTGGGCCACCACCGCGGCCAGGTTCTCCCGTCCCTCCCAGATCACCTCCTGCTGATGGCCGTTGCCGGTCAGCGGCCGGCAGTCCTCCCGAGTGAAGCCCGGGATAGGCCGGCCCTGGACGTCCAGGAGCTCGGCCCGGATCTCCCCGCCCTCCGCTTCCGCGTTCAACAGCAGTCCCGGCTCCCGGTCCTTCCCCAGGAGAAGGCGGGTGGTCAATATCCCCTCGGTCCGGGCCCTCCAGCCGGCGAACGCTCCCTGCTGGTACAGCGCCAAGCCCACTCCACGTGTCCCCTCCCAGTCGTGCAGGGAGTGGTCGCTGCCCGTATAGAAGACGGCCATCCGGCCGTCGACCACGGCCTCCGCGGGGATCGGCCGAACCGAGCCGGCGTCCCATGCTCCCGCGCTGGTATCGGCAAAGTAACCGTCGCGGAATCGCGTCCAATCGATGCCGTCCCGGCTCAGGCCCAATTGCCCCCGGAAGATCTCGTTCTCCGAGTCATAGCCCTCCCCGTACATGACGTAAACGTTCCGGGCCCGGCTGTACTTGAAGATGCCGGGCCCATAGATCTGCCACGCGGGAGGATCCCGCTCATCGAGCGTGTGGACCGTGACCGGCGCCGACCAGTGGAAGGCGTCCGGACTCGTGGCCCGCCCGATGGACCGCTTGCCCCGGACGTGGGTGCGAAAATACCCGGTGTAGAGGCCAATCCGGTCATCCCAGAAGAAGAGGTTGTGGGTGTCGAATCCACCCAAACGGTTGACGTACGAGGTGAATTCCCAATGGATTCCGTCGGGGGAATAGCCGATGCCCACGCCCCGGCCCCGAAAGTCCCAGCGATTGAGCATCATCTTGTAGCGGCGGCCGGGGTCCGCTTCCGCATAGTCCTTCTCCACCCAGTAGACGGGCGTTCCCCGAGGGCGCTCGTTGGGGTCCAGGAACAGGATGTTGTTGTCCTTCGAACCCTCGAAATCCACCAGGCCCAGCTCCGGCTTCTCCCAGCGGACGCCGTCGGAGGACTGGGCATAGAGGCAATGGCTGCGGTTGACCCCCTCCTCGGTCCGGCCCAGGATCTGGTACCACATCCGGTAGAGCCCCTCCTCCTCGTCGTGCAGGATGGCCACGTAGTTGAGAATCCCCTGCCGTTCCCAGGGACGGTCGATGACCAGGAGCGGATTGGCCGGATGCTTCCGGAGTTGGGCCTGGACCAACTCCAGGCCCTGCCGGCTCCGGACCAGCCGGTCGTCGTCCAGCAGCAATTCCTGCTGGCGGTTCAGCACCAGAGGTTCCGATTGCGACGGCGGATCGCCGGGAGGCGCGCAACCCGAGCCGGCTCCCAGCAGAAGCAGCGCGAAAAGAAGAGCGGCGGAGACGGTATGTCCAAGCTGGCGTGGTTTTCTGGTCATGGTTTCTCCCGGGTGGCGTCACCGAAAATCGCGAACTATGATGAGACTCATGGTGCCACAGCGGGAGTCTGACCAGAAGGGATTGACACAGGAAGAGATTCGCCAGGGTCTGGTCCGGATCGGATTGGGACCGGGCAACGTGGTCCTGGTCCATTCGGCCATGCGGACCTTCGGACATATTCAGGGCGGGGCCGAATCCGTGGTGAACGCCTTCCTGGAGGTCCTGGGACCGTCGGGCACGCTGGTGGCCCCCACCTTCACCTTTGTCCACGAAGCCGAGGAAGACCCCCTCATCGACCCGGAGAACGATTCCTCCGAGATGGGAATCATCAGCGAAACGGTGCGGCGGCACCCCCGGGCGATCCGCAGCACGGGGTTTCGTCACTCCTTCGCGGCCATCGGGCCCAGGGCCGAGGTCATCACCCAGGTGGACCCCGCACTCTCCGTCTTCGATCTGCGCTCCTCCTTCGGCGTCATGTTGGCGTTGGACACGCAGATCGTGATGGCGGGGATGACCTACCACGCGTCCACCAGCCACCACTTCGCCGAATGGTTCTGCGACGTGCCCTACCGCCGCACCATACCGCTGAACGTCCGGGTCCGCCGCCCCGATGGCTCCATCGTCCGCCAGTCCATGCTCGACTACCAGCCGAAGCCGGGCGAAGCCGGCGCCTATTACGATCGCCACACCGACTTCAACCGCTTGGGGCGCATGCTGGAAGAGCAGGGGGCTGTGGGGATCACCGCCATCGGAAACGCCGTGGTCCGGCGTTTTGCAATGCGGGACCTCATCGACCTGGCCCAAGTGGAGGCGGCGGCCGACTACAACATCTTCCGCGTGGCCGATGAGACCGCCCAGGACGATTTCGTGCCCCTGGACTTCGGCCGAACCGTTCTCAGCCCGTCCCTGCCCGACGGCGCCGGCCGCATGAGTCAATACCAGTGGTGCGTAGTGGACAAAGACGCGCTCTGGGCAACCCTGAAGTAGATTTCAGAGTTCGTCGAGACCCAGGATCCGGAAGCTGTTGTCCGCCGTCTCATAGATGCCCAGGCTGGGCTCTTTTCCCATGTCCCCCAGCAGGCCCGGATTGGCCAGCAGCACCTGTCTTCCCCCGGCCTCCAGCACTTTCTGGCGGCAGGTGTGATCATGGCCGAAGAAGACGGCGTCGTACTTCCCCGTCAAGGCCAGACCCCGGGCCAGCGTGGGATAGTGCTGCAAGGCGATCTTCCGGCCCTCGATTTCGACCTCGCCCAGTTCGGCGCCATGGTGGTTCAGATGCGGAAACTCGGTGGTCCGGGTGACCATCAGGAACGGGTCTCCGTCCACGTTCCCCAGCACCAGGTGGATCGGGCCCTGGAACGCCGCCGCCAACCGCCGCAGGGTCAGAGGCGCACAGACATCCCCGCAGTGCAGGAGCACGCGGACGCCGAGCCCGTTCAGGTAGCGGCAGGCTCGATCCAGGTTGGACCAGTTGTCGTGAGTGTCGGAAATGACGGCGACCTTCATTGCTTTTCAGCGTAAGAACGGCTGCTCCCGGTGTCAATCGCTGGAGAACTCCCCCACGGCCCGCAAGCCGGCGCAATCCTGCCGAAAAAAATGAGGGATCTGGGGGAACAGGCTTTCCAGCTGCCGGATCCGGAGCCCGGAAGACCTTCTTGGGCTCCGTAGTTGTTGATTGCAACCGCGACGGGGCGGTCTTCTGCCAATTGGAAGCAATGGACGGCCCCTCAGGTGGTATTGTCGGCGGCGACCCATCAAGAACTGGCGTGGGAAATGGGAGGACCCTCGATGCAGGCACCCCGATTCATATTCGTTCTGGTCTGGCTCGGCTTCACGGCCGCCGTCCCGGCCCAATACTTCTACCCCAAGAAGGACATCGCATTTGCCCAAGTGGTGGTGGGCGGGGGTTTCGAGACCGTCATCAATCTCACCAACCGGGGCGTCTCCCCCTATGTGGGGACGCTGTCGTTGTTCCGGCTCGACAACACGGTCTGGACCCCGGAACTGAGCGGCGCCCGCAAGAGCTCCCGGGAATTCCCCCGCTTGGAAGAGGGGGAATTCCAGACCGAGATCCTGCCCGGGGAAACGGTCACCTTCCGGCTGACCGGTTCGGAGCTGGAAAGCGGCGCCGCCCTCCTGCTCTCGGACGACCTCCTGCTCGACAA
The DNA here is from genome assembly GCA_965231825.1 of Acidobacteriota bacterium. GTDB lineage: Bacteria > Acidobacteriota > UBA6911 > RPQK01 > JAJDTT01 > JAJDTT01. The sequence goes on from OZ246889.1 coordinate 4,906,645, forward strand.
CCTCATCGAGGCGAACCTTACCTACCGGGTACTCCAGGACGGGCAAGTGAGCGACAGCGTGGGTCTCGCCCCCTCCCGGGAGTTTTACCGGGCGGCCCTTCCCTTCGAGAAGTTCGCGCAGGTGGGCCTGGCGCTGGTCAACGGAGACGCCAGTGGCGAGATCACCGCCAACGTCGAATTGACCCTCTTCTCGGCCGCTGGTGAGCAGAGGGCGACAGAACCCTTGACGCTGGGCCCTCGTTCCCACCGGGCCCGGTTCCTGAACGAGTTCTTCCCCGGTCAGACGCTGGAGGGAGGAACGGTCGAGATCGCTTCCGACGTCCCCATCTTCGGCACGGCCCTCACGCTGAGTGGCGGGGAGTTCTCCAGCCTCCCCCTGGAGCCGGCCCCCATCCACTACTCGGTGCGACTGGAGACGGCAGACCGCCTCGCCACGGGCGAACTCGTCCTGTGGGCACAAGGGTCCTTTCTTCGCGGCTACCTGGCGATCACGGCGCTGGATGAGGATTCTTTCGTCGATCCGGAGTTCAGCCTGGTCCACGGCGAACTCGAAGCGGGCCGGCTCCGGCTGACCCTCACGGTTCTCCAGGATCCTTTCTCGACCGGAGAGGCGACCCTGTCGCTCGGGCATGACGAGTTCTCGTTCGGTGCGGCGGCGGTCTCGGGCGATTGGATCGAACTGTTTCCCGATGAGACGGTCTTGAAGGGGACGTACGTCCTCACCCGCCGCGACGACGGGTGAGGACGGCGCCAGGAGAAGCTCCTGCAGGGCAGAACCTCCTCGGTCGCAATCCGGTATTCTTTCCTGGAACCCATGATGGGCCGAATCGAAACGCCCCGATCCATGCCGTGAAGGGACGGGAGAGAAGATGATCCAGGGAGTCTTGCTGGGCGTCCTGCTGGCCTCCGGGCCCGGGTCCCAGGTCTCCGTCACCTACGAGACGCGAATTGACGAGGACGGCCGCCTGATCTGTACCCGGGCCGAGGAGGAATCCGAGCCGGCGGCTCTTTACCAGGATCCCTCCTCACAAGTCTCCGCCCTGACCGGGTGGGAGGAGGAGCCCTCGGACGTCACCATCCGGGAAGGGAACTTCACGGTCATCTACAAGAACTTCCCCAGTGATGAATTCCGGGAGGCCTTTCAACACGGGGTGAGGATCTGGGACTCCATTCTGGACGTCAAGGTCCCCGTGAAGATCATGACCCGGTACCTCCCGCTCCCTGACGAGTGGAATGCTGCCGGGTCGGTCCACGTCGAATCCACTTGCGACAATCGGCGCTGCCGGCCCGCCACCCTTCAGAACCAGGTCCGTAGACGGGATCTCAATGGAAGAGCTCCCGAGGCCAGAATCAATATCTACGATCTGGAGGGCTCCATTCCGTACCCGGAGGGCTGGCATCTGGAGAAAGAATGGAGTCCGCCGCAAGGCGCCCACGACCTGATCACCACCGTCATGCATGAACTGGGGCATGCCTTCGGCATCACGTCCGACTTTTATCGTTCCGGATGTTGCGCCGCCGTGAGTCATTGGCACAACAATCCTTTCCAACTCTACGACACCTTCATCTGGAATCAGGAAGACGGACGATTGATCGACCTGCCCAGTCCGTCCGGAAAACTCCTGGATGCCCTGGGAACAGGAGAGCCAGTGCTGTGGGGACGATTGGGGTGGGACAACGTCCGCGGCGAACCGATGCTCACTCCGGAGATCGCCATGGGACCCGTCATGGTGAATGGCCTAAGTTTTCAGTTACAAACCGACTTGCATCACATGTCCAACTCTGCTTATCCCAAAGGAACCGTCAATTCCCTGATGGGGGCCGGGCATAGCGGAGTGGCCCTCCGTCATCCCGGCCCCATCGTGATGGCCATGCTCTACGACATGGGATGGGACCTGAAAACGGACATTCCCACCGACCTTCCGCCGCTTCCGCCGCGGAAGGACGATCCGCCTCCGCCTCCGCCACCTCCAACGGAGCCTCCGCCCATGCCCGACGTCCAACTCACCGTCACCCAACGGGGAGGTTGGTACCAGCTCCTGCTCCGCTGGGACCCGTTGCCCACCGCTGAGTACTATTACTCCTCCATTCGTAGTCCCAGCAGGAAACATCGATACCATGCGCTACGCAAATACCATCCCCAACCGGAGGCCCGCTACTTGGTGAGGAAATCATGGGGACCGTTCACCATCTGGGTGGAAGGTGTCAACGACCTCGGCTCCGGTCCGAAAGCCGTCCTGACCTGGCCCGAGGAGTAACTTCGAGCGGACATCCCTTGGCCAGCCCGGAGCCCATTCCAGCCCTTCCTGAGATCCCGATGATTCCCTTGGAAAGGTGTCCGGACTCGGATTGCGTCCGGACCCGAGACCGCCGGATCTTCCTTGGAGAAGAAGGGGCTGCCACCTCGGAACGAGTCTATGAGCCGTCGCCCGCCTCAGACGAGATTCCATCTCCTGCAGTCGAATCTCTCGACTGAGAAGCCCGGCCCAATCACTCTCTGACCGCTCGCAATCGAATCACCAGCCTCCAAGTTCATTCGGGTCCGGTGGGCCTGGTGGCTCCGTCGGCGGCTGCGTTGTCGGTGCCTGAGTGACCGGTGGCCGCGTCGTCGGCGGCCGCGTCGTCGGTGCCTGAGTGACCGGTGGCCGTGTCGTCGGTGGCCGTGTCGTCGGTGGCCGCGTCGTCGGCGGCAACGTTATCCAGGGCGGCCGCCACGGTGGCAGCGTCGGTGGAGGCACCGTCGGTGGCTGCGTCGTCGGTGGCTGAGTGACCGGCGGCCGCGTCGTCGGCGGCCGCGTCGTCGGTGGCCGCGTCGTCGGTGGCCGCGTCGTCGGTGGCCGCGTTGTCGGTGGCCGCGTTGTCGGCGGCCGCGTTGTCGGCGGCCGCGTTGTCGGCGGCCGCGTTGTCGGCGGCCGCGTTGTCGGCGGCGCCTGCGTTTCTGGCGTCGGGTTCTGGCCTGGCGGATCCGGAGGAGGAACGACGTAACTATCGGATGCGGAGGTCGCAGTGCTCTTCAAAGTTGCTGTACACACGGACCGGACCTTTCCATTGAAGTAGATCACTCCGGCCCCAGAGTGCTTCCCGGTCGTGAACTCCACACTCCTCAATGTGGTCGACATCCACTCGCTATAAGCACCACTCTGCCAAGTGTACTGATACTCATACGTCGTCACGCCGTCCACGGCAGGCCAACTCATATGCGTTGTGTACCCGTCGACCCTGCCGTCGCCATCGTAGGTCTCGGCAATCGGGGACACCGTGACTGGGGGAGCGTCCGGACCAACACCCGTCCTGGTAGCAGAGGCACTGCCTGCTGGGCCTTTCTTGGTTGCTGAGCAGACCGCTCGGACTTCACCCTCGAAAGCGATATCCTCGTCACACACATGCTTCCCGGTCGTGAACTCCACACTCGTTCGCGTGGGGAAACTCCATGTGTTCGGCAAAGATGCACCCTGCCACGCCCCTCGATACTCATACTTCGGCACACCTTCTATGGCATCCCAACTCAGCATCGTTGAATATCCGGTCGAGGTCTTCGCAATAGTCACGCTGACCGGCGAAGGAACGGGGACGGGGAAATCATTGGTCCTCAGGCCAGCAGCGCGTCCCTCTAGGCTCTTCCTGCCCGACGAGCAGACCGCGCGGACTTCACCCGTGAAAGTGATGGTCGCGTCACACACATGCTTCCCGGTCGGGAACTCCTTACTCGTCCCCGCGCAGGCACTCCAATCCGGCAGAGACTCACCCTGCCATGCCCCTCGACACTCATACCCCGACGCTTCGGCCACCGCACCCCAACTCAGCGTCGCTTCGTATCCGGCCGAGGTCTTCGCAATGGTCGCGCCGACCGACGATGGAACGGGAACGGGATGGGTATTGGAAACCGAGGCAGATTCGCTCCCCGGCTCGCTCTTCTTGCCCGATGAGCCAACCGTGCGGACTTCACCCTCGAAGCGGATCGTCTCCGTACACACGTGCTTCCCGGTCTGGACCCTCACACTCGTCCCTGAGGTGGTCCCTGAGACCGTAGAACCATCCTGCCACTCCCCTTGATACTCATACGACGATGCGTCGGACACCGCATCCCAACTCAGCGTCGCTATATACCCGGTCGGGGTCTTCACAATGGTCACGCTGGGAGTCGGGGGCTCCGGAGGAGGCGGAGGAGGCGGAGTCCCAGAACCGGGAATCGTAACCGATTCCGTCCCGGTCGCGGACCAAGGGGAGTTCCGTATCCTGGCCTGAACATCGTAGTGGTAAGTACGCCGCCGCACACGATTCGTGAGGGTGACGCTGTCCCCGGTCGTGACCACCCAATCTCCCGTCGTGGATCCGTACCGCTCCCGGTAACGGTACTCCGTGGCGCCCGAGGACGACCAGCCCACGTCCAGGCTCGTCCCCGTCCGGTCGATCGTCACCACCGGAGTATCCGGGGTGGCGGCGATCCTTCCTCTTCTCTCTCCTACGAACTCCAAGGCGCCCGAGACCGGCTCCACGTGAAGGCTGAGCCCCTGCGAAGCGTATGTGTCCCCCGAATCCTCGGTGTTTCGCAGTCTCAGCGTATAGGTGACTCGATCGACCGTGGCCGGCGTGTCCGCCACCGGGAAGGAGATGGGGACGGAGGGAGATTCTTGAGTTCCGACGGGAAGGATCCCCTCGGCGAGCAACACCTCATCCCGGTAGAGTCCGTAGCGGATTTTCCCGACCGAGGAATCCGGCTCCCGCCGCCCCAGAATCGTCGGCGAGACCAGCACCTGCTGGTCGGGGCTCGCCGGAACCACGACCAGTTGGAGGGCGTCGACGTCCACCCCCGCCAGGGGGAGTTCTCGAGTGAGGTGAGTCGAGTGGGCCGGCCTCATCTAGCTCTTGAGCTCCTCGACGAACAGCGTCGTCCCCAGCGAGACCGAGTGGGTCCCCGTCCCCGAACGCGTCTGCGCCTGCAGCGTGTAGGTCTGGGCCGTCCCCGCAGCCGGCGCGTCGGAGATCGGAAACGAGATGGGTTCGTCAGCCGTTGCCGACTCGTGACGACGCGCTCCCTGAGTCGGGATGATCGCGTCCGCTCCCCGCAGGATCCGGTACTCCACCTCTCCTGCCCAGAACAGGGTCAGCCACAGGCGCACCTTCGCCGATGCGGAACTCGGCGTGAGGGAGACGCTCAGGACATCCTGGAAGGACCTCGTGAGCGTGAAGTCGGTCGTCAGGCTCCCGCTTCGTGCCGCCGCCTCCGCCGGGTCCAGCGCCGCCTCCACCGTCAGGATCGCGTCCTTGGCGGCCGTGACGGCCTCGGTGACGGCCGTCAGGGAGGTCGCCACCCCGTCCTTCAATTCACCGATGGCCGTCCGGACATCTCCCGTCGTGGCCGCTTGATCGATCCAGCCGGCGACGTAATCCACCTTCCCGGTCCCCGATTGTTTCAGCACCAGCTGATCGGCGGCCGCCAGGGTGTGCGCCAGTGGAAACGAAACCGAGTCCTTGGCGCCGAGTTCCTCGACCCGGTGCAGACGGTACTGGTCCGCTCCCCGCTTCAGGAGCACCTGGACCCCGACCGAATCGTTCTGTTGGGACGTGAGGGTGACGTGCAGACCGGTGTGGATCCGGTCTGTTGCCACCGCGGTGAGAGCGACTTCCGCGCTCCCGGTCAGCGTGCCGACGTGCGTCTGTTTCATGGGCCGGGGATTCTAGCACCATGCCGACGATTCACCGGGTGAATTGTTGTTAAAGAAAGGATAAATCAGAATCGGGCCCCGGGTTCTCCGGGGACCGGAACGGCTCCTGCGGCAGGAAAGCACGGCCCCGACCGCGGCCCCCTTTCGGCTTGATCGGATCTTAGCGGAATATTCATGCGGTGGGGCGAGGACCCCGTGCTAGAATCCCCGGCCCATGAAGAAATCATTGACGGGCACTGTTGACACGACGGACACTTCCATTCTGACCGTAGAGCCGGGCCGGGTCGCTTGCGATGTCGGCTTGACTCTCAACAACAAATCCTCGACCGCCGCCCCCGTTTCTCTGTGGCACCGGAGAGCCGGCGAAGACGCTTTGGTCGAGAAGACCCTTCTGGGGGCGACGGGGGCCGACAATGCCGCCACCCGCCTCTCCTTGGATGGACTTGTCTTCGGGTCTGCGGACGAGTTGGTCCTCACCTCCGCCGCCTCCAGCGTGTCGATCAAGTACGTCCTCAGTCACCTCGAGCTGAAGAAGCACTCCGACACGCTATCCGTGCTGGAAACATTCTCCCACACCTTGCTGGAAGGACTCACGGGAAAGCAGGTCTGCTTCCTGGAGTCTCCGATTCCTTCGGGTCCCCCCACCGTCTCGTGGACGCCTCCGGTGGCTCAAAACGCCAATGCCAAAAGCATGACCACCGAGGTCGCTCTGACGAGTTCCTTCCAGGATGTCCTGAGCGTCTCCATCACGCCGGGTGCGGCGGATGCGGACATCCGGATCTGGGTGACGCTGCTGTGGCGCGGGATCGTGACCTACCGCCTGGAGCATGAACACACGCCGGCGGGGACACGAACGGCCACCACCTCGGCCATCACCTCGGATCTGGCGGTGACGGGCGCCGGTGACGAGACCTCCACGGAGCCGGTGGTCTTTCCCATCGTCCATGCTCCGGGTCTTGCCACCCCGCAGACCTACAAGCTGCACGCCAAGGCCCTCATCGGCGACGCCACCGTGGAGGTCGGCACCACCCTTTATGTGGAAGAACTCCCGGGTTAAGCGTCTCGGACGGAATCGGTCGGCCGGAACGGTCAACCGCCTCGGTCCGCTTTGAATTCCGATCCAGGGGACGGATCGGTCACGGCGTCTGAAGTCCCGAATCACGTGAGACGGCAACTCAGTGAGATCTGATCGATCTGGAGACATATTGGGCCTGGCGCTGGTCAACGGAGACGCTAGTGGCGATGTCACCGCCAACGTCGAATTGACCCTCTTCTCGGCCGCTGGCGAGAAGAGGGCGACAGAACCCTTGACGCTGGGCCCTCGTTCCCACCGGGCCCGGTTCCTGAACGAGTTCTTCCCCGGTCAGACGCTGGAGGGAGGACTGGATGAGGATTCTTTCGTCGATCCGGAGTTCAGCCTGGTCCACGGCGAACTCGAAGCGGGCCGGCTCCGGCTGACCCTCACGGTTCTCCAGGATCCTTTCTCGACCGGAGAGGCGACCCTGTCGCTCGGACACGACGAGTTCTCGTTCGGTGCGGCGGCGGTCTCGGGCGATTGGATCGAACTGTTTCCCGATGAGACGGTCTTGAAGGGGACGTACGTCCTCACCCGCCGCGACGACGGGTGAGGACGGTGCCAGGAGAAGCTCCTGCAGGGCAGAACCTCCTCGGTCGCTTTCCGGTATTCTTTCCTGGAACCCATGATGGGCCGAATCGAAACGCCCCGATCCAGGCCGTGAAGGGACGGGAGAGAAGATGATCCAGGGAGTCTTGCTGGGCGTCCTGCTGGCCTCCGGGCCCGGATCCCAGGTCTCCGTCACCTACGAAACGCGAATTGACGAGGACGGCCGCCTCGTCTGCGCGCTGGCCGGGGTAGAGACCGGCACCGTGGCGCCTCGCCCGGATCCCTCTTCACAAGACCATCTCGAAAGCAATGATTTTTGGTGGGTGGGCCCCCCGGACCACACCGTCCGGGAAGGCAACATCGAGATCGGCTTTTACAACTTTCCCAGTGATGAATTCCGGGAGGCCTTTCAGCATGCCGCCGCCATCTTTGACTCCATTCTGGACATCAAAGTGCCCGTGCAGATCAAGACCGTATATCTCCCGCTGACCCATCCGGGGAATCCTGCCGGACAAACCAGCATCTCAATCACATGCGAGAGCGGCCCATTTTGCCGGACTCGCGTTCTTGAAAACCAGGTCCAGGGAGTGGACACCAACGGGGACTATGACGAGGCTAAGATCCATATCTACGATCTGGAGGGCTCCTACCCTTACCCCGGGGGCTGGCATCTGGAAAAAGACTGGTCCCCACCCCCGGACAAGCGAGACCTGATCACTACTGTCCTGCATGAACTGACGCACGCGTTCGGATTCTTGTCCAGATTCAATCGTTCCGGATGCTGTGAAGCCCGGAGTCATAATGAGGACGAGCCTTTCACCGTCTATGACCTCTTCGTCTGGACCCAGGAGAACGGGCGATTGATCGACCTTCCCAGTCCCTCCGAAGAACTCCTGGGGGCCCTGTCAGCGCCCCAACTATTCTGGGGGCAAACGGGATGGAAGAACGTCCGCGGTGAACCGATGCTCACCCCCGAGGTCGCCATGGGACCCGTCTGGCTGATGTCCGCCTGGAGCACCTACGTTGTCTCTCTCCATGTTCAGCACCTGGACGGCCGAGCTTACCCCAAAGGAACCGTCAATTCCCTGATGGGGCCCGGCTACCCTGGAGTCGCCCTGCGTCATCCCGGGCCCATCATCACGGCCATGCTCTACGACATCGGATGGGACCTGAAAACGGACATTCCCACCGACCTTCCGCCGCCCCCGCCGTGGAAGAACCCTCCGCCGCCGCCTCCGCCGCCTCCGCCGCCGCCGGCACCTCCAACGGAGCCTCCGCCCATGCCCGACGTCCAACTCACCGTCACCCAACGGGGAGGTTGGTACCAGCTCCTGCTCCGCTGGGACCCGTTGCCCACCGCTGAGTACTATTACTCCTCCATTCGTAGTCCCAGCAGGAAACATCGATACCATGCGCTACGCAAATACCATCCCCAACCGGAGGCCCGCTACTTGGTGAGGAAATCATGGGGACCGTTCACCATCTGGGTGGAAGGTGTCAACGACCTCGGCTCCGGTCCGAAAGCCGTCCTGACCTGGCCCGAGGAGTAACTTCGAGCGGACATCCCTTGGCCAGCCCGGAGCCCATTCCAGCCCTTCCTGAGATCCCGATGATTCCCTTGGAAAGGTGTCCGGACTCGGATTGCGTCCGGACCCGGGACCGCCGGATCCTCCTTGGAGAAGAAGGGGCCGCCCTCTTGGAACGAGTCCATGAGCCGTCGTCCGCCTCAGACGAGATTCCATCTCCTGCAGTCGAATCCCTCGACTGAGAAGCCCGGCCCAATCACTCTCTGACCACTCGCAATCGAATCACCAGCCTCCAAGATCCTCCGGATTCGGTGGGCTTGGCGTTGGCGGCGCCGTCGGCGGCGGCCGTGTCGCCGTTGGACGTGTCGTCGGTGGCCGTCCAGCACCTGCTGGTCGAGACTCGACGGCACCACTACCAATTGTTGGCATACCGAATTTCCCTTGGCTTCATCCCTTCGCTCCACCGGCTCCGCCGAGGGTTCCCCCTCTTTGTTCGCCCGCTTCATCACTACTCTGGATGAATCCGACTGCTTCGTCTCGTTCATCATGAGTTTCGGGTTGCTCCTTTCTCATGCGGCCCCGGCTCGACCACCAGGGCGAATTGAAGCCCTCCCAGGTCCCGACACAAGACGTACGTGCGTGCTTGGGTTCTTCGACACCGCGGAGCCCGACTGTCCCTCACCTTCCCGGTGCAGCCGGTGTTGCCTTCGACCGCACCCACCCACGGCCTCGGCACTTCCGTCCATGTAGGTTTCGATGCTCCATCGCCCCGCCTACACGCGCCGATGCCGACGCTTCGCCGACACCCTCACGAGTGCCTCCGCACGGCTCGCGGAGAAACGCGGATGGTTAGTCCTTCGTTTCAGCGGACTCTCACCGCATATCTTGCACCAGTTGGCCTGTGCACAGTCCCCACTCCCAGTCCCCACTCCCAAGGCTCCCCTGCGCGCCGTGGTGACTCGACCGCACCCACTCCTGATTCCCTTTGGTTCTTGACAGGAACGCCTGGGGAGTCCATACCTGAGAGTAAGAAAATCGGACCCGATAACCGTCCGCAAGGACCACTGCCATGGAGAGTTCAATGGCCCAAGCCAACCGTCGTTCGTTCCTCAAATCGGCCGCACTTTCGAGCGCGGCGCTGGCGGCCCCCGCCTTCCGGAAGGATGCCCAGAGTCCCAACGAGAAGTTTCGCGTCGCCTGCATGGGTGTCCGCGGCCGGGGGAAAGGCCTGCTCTACGGATTCGCCGAACTGAAGGATGTTGAGGTGACCCATGTTTGCGACGTGGACAACCGGGTCTTCGAGGAACGGCTCAAAAAGACCGAGGACCTGCAGGGAAAACGCCCCAAGGCCGAGACCGACTTCCGGCGCCTTCTGGACAACCCGTCCATCGACGCCATCGTGATGGGGACGCCCACCCATTGGCACGCCATTCCCACCATCCTGGCCTGCCAGGCCGGAAAGCACGTCTACGTGGAGAAGCCCGCCTCCCACAACATGAAGGAGGGCCGGGCCATGGTGGAGGCGGCCCGCAAATACGACCGGGTGGTGCAGGTGGGCATCCAGTCCCGCAACGGCCGTTTCTTCCAACAGGCCATCGACTACATTCGTTCCGGCGTCCTGGGAAAAGTCCGCTTCGCCAAGGGGTGGGAGAGCGCCCACAACCGGAACCTGGGGTTTCCCGCCGACACCGCCACTCCGTCCGGCATCGACTACGACATGTGGCTGGGACCGGCTCCCAAGCGCCCCTTCAATCCACTCCGCTTCCACAGCAACTGGCGTTGGTTCTTCGATTACGGCTGCGGGGACCTGGGCAACGACGGCGTCCACCGGCTCGACTACGCGCGGCGCGGGCTGGAGGCGGGTCTCGATGCCCAGGGCGAGACCCTTCCCGAGTGGCCGTCGGCCGTGAGCGCCAGCGGCGGCAAGCTGGTTCTGGATGACTGCCAGGAATGGCCCGACACCCAACTGGTCATGTACGACTACCCCAACTGCATCCTCATGTACGAGATGCGCCTCTGGTCCCGGCCTCCCCTGGAGGGCCTGGTTGAAGGCGCCGTCATCTACGGGGAGAACGGCTATGTGATCATCGGAAACCGCAGTTGGCGCGCCTACGGCCCCAAGGCGGAATTGCTCCACGAAGCCAAGGGCTCGATGAAAGAAGACGACCTCCGGCACAAGCAGGATTTCCTGAGCTGCATCAAAAACGGCGGCCGGCCCGCTTGCGACATCGAAATCGGCCACGTCGCCTCCGGAATCGTCCATCTGGGCAACATCGCCTGGCGTACGAACAACAAGCTCAAGTTCGATGCGGCCACCGAGACCTTCACCAACGACGAGGAGGCCAACCGGTTGCTGGGCCGGACCTATCGAGAGCCCTGGACGCTCCCCAAGATCTGAGTTCGAGAGGCCCGGACGGCAAATGGCGAAGCCGAGGCGTGGCTCCTCACCACGGGACGGCATCCACCTACCATCCGATCCCTGGCCGTCAGGGGCGGTGCGTGGTGCACTCACCCATTCAATCCGAAAAACAGAGAGGCGAATTTGACCATGGCGGACAGCAAATCGAACCGAAACATCATGAGCGTCAGTTGGGGCGACCACCTGGAAGCCTGGGACGGGGATGACGCCATGGACCAGCCGGACAAGATCCTGCGCTGCGCCGAGCGCTGGAAGTCCGAGTTCGGCGCCGGCGCCATCTACTGGCGCGAGATGCGAAGCTGGAGCAAGTTCCGGATCGGCTTCACTCCCCCCGGCGCCCCGCCCCGAAAGGTCTTCGACGACTACGAACGGAAGGGGTACGACGAGCACGAATTGCTCACCACCCAGGTCAAGGAGATGGGCTACAAGGTCTACATGTACGCCACCATGTTCGATGAAGGGTTTCCTCTGAGCGAGGGCTGGCAGGGAGGCATCTACGGCTGGCAGAGCCAGTTCACCATGGCCAATCCCGAGTACCTGGCCCGCGACAAGGAGGGCCGGCCCCATTACGGCATCATGGAATACACCTACCCGGACGTGCGCCGCTACACCATCCGGCGCATCCTGTCGGCGCTGGGAGACTACGAATTCGACGGGGTCTTCGTCTGTACCCGCTCCCAGTCCAAACCGGCCGTCCACGGCGACCAGTTCGGATTCAACGAGCCCGTCGTCGAAGAGTACGAACGGCGCTACGGCGTCGACATGATGCGGAGGAATTTCGATTTGGAGCCATGGCGCCGCTTGCGGGGGGAGGGGGTAACCCAGTTCCTGAGGGAGCTGCGGTCGGCCCTCAACGCCCGGGGGATGAAATTGGGAATCGGCGTGCCTGCCGGGAACTACATCGGCCCCCCTCTGGGCAACCTCTACCTGGACTGGAGGACCTGGGTCGACGAGAAGCTGGTGGACGATCTGGTCATCGACCAGGTGGCGGTCCGCTGCCCCTCCTTCTGGCACCTCATGTGGCCCAAGAATCCGGGATACGGATACCTGGTCAACGACGAGGACCACTACGGAATCAAGGGTGGCGACGACTACGGCGAGAAACGCTTCTGGTCGATTCCGCTGGTCAAGGGGTCGCCTGCGTACGAAGGAGCCATGGAACGCCTCTACGGCGCCATCCGTAACGACTACGGTCCCCACTGCGCCCGGCACGGGTGCCGGCTGCACGTGGCCCGCATGTGGTCGGTGCACGATCCGGAGGAAGAGGCCCGGCTGCTGGACACCGAGGGCGTTTCGGGTCTGGCCATCGGCTCGTTCGGAGCCGTCGTGGACCGGCGGGCCGGCGGGGTCCGCCCCGACGTGGCCAATCCGGCCTGAGTCCGGTCCGGATCATTGAAGTGTTGAAGTGTCACTTCGGAAAGGAAGCCTGCGAGGTTGACCTTGGCTGAAAACTCCAACAAGCGGAACATCATGAACGTCAGTTGGGGCGACCACCTGGAGGCCTGGGACGGGGACGACGCCATGGACCGGCCCGGCAGGATCCTGCGCTGCGCCGAGCGCTGGCGGCGCGAGTTCGGCGCCGGCGCCATCTACTGGCGGGAAATGAAGACCTGGAGCAAGTTTCGAATCTGCTTCAGCGCCCCGGGCGCCCCGCCCCGAAGGGTCTTCGAAGACTACGAGAGGCAGGACTTCGACGAGCACGAACTGATCACCACCGAGCTCAAGGAGATGGGCTACAAGGTCTACCTGTACGCCACCATGTACGATGAGGGCTATCCCCTGAGCGAACGCTGGCAGGGAGGAACCTTCGGCTGGCAGAGCCAGTTCACCATGGCCAACCCCGAGTACCTGGCCCGGGACCGGGAGGGCCGTCCCCACTACGGCGTCATGGAGTACGCCTGTCCGGACGTGCGCCGCTACACCATCCGCCGCATCCTGTCGGCCCTCGGGGACTACGACTTCGACGGAGTCTTCGTCTGCACCCGCTCCCAGTCCAAGCCGGCCGTCCACGGCGACCAGTTCGGATTCAACGAGCCCGTCGTCGAAGAATACGAACGGCGCCACGGCGTCGACATGATGCGGCGCAATTTCGACTTGGAGCCTTGGCGCCGGTTGCGTGGAGAGGGAGTGACTCAGTTCCTGAGAGAGTTGCGGTCAACCCTCGACGCCCGGGGGATGGAGCTGGGTATCGGCGTGCCCACCGGCGACTACATGGGCCCGCCTCTGGGCAACCTCTACCTGGACTGGAGGACCTGGGTCCGGGAGAAGCTGCTGGACGACCTGGTCATCGACCAGGTGGCGGTGCGCTGCCCCTCTTTCTGGGGTCTCCTGTGGCCCAAGCACCAGGGTTACGGCTACCTGGTCAACGACGAGGACCACTACGGGATCAAGGGTTTCGACGACCACGGGATTCCGAGCTACTGGTCGATCCCGCTGGTCAAGGGCTCGCCGGCGTACCAAGGGGCCATGGACCGCCTGTACAGTGCGATCCGGGACGACTACGGCCCCCACTGCGCACGGCACGGCTGCCGGCTGCACGTGGCCCGCATGTGGTCGGCGCACGATCCGGAGGAAAACGCCAGGCTTCTGGACACCGAGGGCGTGTCCGGCCTGGTCATCGGTTCGTTCGGGGCAGCCGTGGACCGGCGATGCGGCGGAGTACGTCCGGACGTGTCACCGTCGGCCTGAACCCGGATTCCGCCGGCGGAACGCCAAGGCCCTCAGGAGATAGGGAGGAACCCATGTCGAACTGGACCAGCGCGGAAGGCATGCGCATCCCCGGGCGCGCGGCGGTTTGGCCGGCTCTTCTGTTGGGTTTCCTCTTGGGGGCGAACGCGCTGGCGCACCCCACTACGGAGATGCTGAAGGCCCGCCTGGCCGTACACACCTGGGCCAACGGCTTCCTGAACCGGGACATGGAGACGATGGCTTCGATCCTGGACCCGGAGTTGACCACGGACGGAGGCGAGAACCGGGAGCAGTACCTGGAAAACCTGCACCGGGGCATGCACAAGATCACCCACGTCTGGCTGCGCTTCGCCCACTTTCAGGAGGTGGGCGACACGATCCGGGTCCACCCGATCCTGGTCTACCGGTCCCATGGCGTCACCAAGCCGGCCCTGACCCTGACGCTGCGCCGGAGGGACTCGGGCTGGAAGATCGTCCACATCGGCAGTGAACGCCGGCCGGACCTTCCGCCGGAACTCGCCGTGGACCACCCCGAGCAGCAGCCTCTGCACCAGGTCCGGGCTCACTTGCGGGACCGGGACAGCGGCGACGCGGTCGCGGCTCGAATCCGGGTCCTGGACCAGGAGGGAACCTACTGGCCGCCTCAGGGTCACCAGAGACGGGTCCCCATCGGCTGGCGAGAGGACGTCGGAGGCGACGTGGTCGTGGTGGACGAGACCTATGCCTACGTCCGTCCCGACTTCATCCTGCCCCTGGCTGCGGGAAGCTACGAAATGGAGATCCTCAAGGGAATCGAATACGAGCCCCGCAGCATCCGCTTCTCCGTCAAGAAGGGGCAGGTTCCGGAACTCGAGGTCCAACTGCGCCGCTGGTCCGACCTGCGCCAGGAAGGCTGGTACTCGGGCGACACCCACGTCCACTTCGTGAGCCCCCATGCGGCCCTGCTGGAGGCCAAGGCGGAGGACCTGAACGTCATCAACATCCTGGCCACCAAGTGGGACGAACTGATCACCAACGTGGAGCACTTCACCGGCGAACCGGACCGCATCTCCGAACCGGAGACCGCCATCTACGTGAACGAGGAGAGCCGGCACGACTTCCTGGGGCACACCGTGCTGCTGAATCTGAAGAACCTGGTCTATCCCCTGACCTGGGGCGGACCCGACGAAGGGGTCCCGGGCGGCATCGACTACCCTCCCATGGCCCGGCAGGCGGACATGGCCCACGCCCAGGGCGGGTTCGTGAGCTGGGCCCACTTCCCCGGCGCCCGCGGCGAACTGCCCATCGACGTGGCCCTGGGGAAGGTGGATTCCATCGACCTCATGACCTGGGGCGACCCTCTGGCTCCCCGCCGGAATCGTCCCGCGGCCGCCGAGATCTGGTACCGCTTCCTGAATTGCGGCTTCCGGCTGGCGGCGGCCGGCGGCACCGACAAGATGTCCAACATTCAGGTCGCCGGAATCCCCCGCGTCTACGTGCAGGTCCCCGGACCTTTTTCCTATGAGGCCTGGCTGAACGGGATCCGAGCCGGACGGACCTTCGTGACCACGGGTCCCATGCTCCAGTTCACCGCCGGCGGGCGCGGGTTGGGAGAGACGATTTCGGCCTCGGCAGGTGAAGAGATCGAGGTGACGGCTTCGGTCCGATCCCGGATTCCCGTCGACTGGGTGGACATCGTCCAAGGCGGCAAGGTCGTGGCCAAGCTGGAGAACCCGTCCGGTGAACGGGACCTGACGCTGAAAGACCGGATCCGGGTCCAGGACAGCTCCTGGGTCGCGGCCCGGGCCTACGGACCCGAACTGGTCTACCAGGGAGGGATCCCCCTGGTGGCCCACACCAGCCCCATCTATCTTCAGGTGGGAAACCGGAAGCCAAGCTCCCCCAAAGACGCCGCCTTCTTCCTCTCCTGGATCGAAGAGTCTCTGACCTGGTTGGAGGAGACGGCCAATATCCCCGACCCGGATCAGCGCCGGGAAATGCAGAATCTTTTCGAAGAGGCCAAGGCAATCTACGAGAAGATGCGAGACGAAAGTTGAACAGATGATGTAGGAGCGACGATTTCCACCCGCGGAGGAGCGACGATTTCCACCCGCGGAGGAGCGGCGATTTCCAATCGCGGAGGAGCGGCGATTTCTAATCGCCGAGCAGGAACGGCGGTTTCCAACCGCCGGACAGGAGCGGCGACTCCCAGTCGGCAGACTCCTCACCAACGGCGGGCCAAGAAAGGAATGGGCGACTGGAAGTCGCCCCTCCAGACCACCCCCAGATGTTTCAAATTAGAGATCTCCAACATGCCGGACATGCTTGAAGAAAAGGTGATTCTCATCACCGGCGCCGGCTCCGGCATCGGCCGCGCCACCGCTCTGGCCTGCGCCCGCGAGGGCGCCCGGGTCGTGGTCTCGGACCTGAATCCGGATTGGAGCGACGAGACTACGGTGCGAATTCTGGCCGCCGGAGATTCGGCCCATTCCCTGCCCGCCGATGTTGCGGACGCGGCCCAGGTCGAAGCCCTGATCCGGGACACGGTGAAGCTCCACGGCCGTCTGGACTGCGCCTTCAACAACGCCGGAATCGAGGGAGAGACGACCCCCTTTCACAACTACTCGGAAGAGATGTTCGATCGAGTGACGGCCATCAACCTGACCGGCGTCTGGTACTGCATGAAGTTCGAGATCAAGCAGATGCTGCGGCAGGGAGGCGGGGTGATCGTCAACACCTCCTCCGGCTCCGGCCTCGTGGGAACCGGCAACGGGGTCAGCGCCTACAACGCCAGCAAGCACGGCGTCATGGGCCTGACCCGGGCGGCCGCCATGGAATATGCCCAGGAAGGGATTCGTGTGAACGCCGTCTGTCCCGGCGCCATCGACACCCCCATGGCCGACCGGCTGCTGGGGCGGGACCCCGCGAAGATGGCCGCCACCGCAACCCGCACCCCTTCACTGCGTTGGGGAACGGCGGAAGAGGTGGCGGAAGTCGTGGTCTGGATGTGCTCCGAGGCCGCTTCGTATCTCACCGGCCAGCCCGTGTCCGTTGACGGCGGCTCGATGGCCGGGAGATGACCTGGCTCCACTGAATCGGCGGTAAACCTCGCCCAAGTCCCCTTCGAAGCAGGTTCCATCGCGTGGCACGTCAAGCATGAGGGCCACGCTCCCGGATGATTCTCAAAGCCAGCTCGGGGTCGATCTGGACGATCATCTCAGGCTCGGCCCGGACTCCCGCGGGCAGATCGAACCCGCCGACGGCACTCCGCGCGTGCCAACCTGAAAGGGATTGGTCCCTGCCATCTTCTGCAAACTGAGACAGCGGTCCACCGAAGACGTCATGAAAGACCTTGGAATACCCGTTGACGACCAGGTGCGAGAGGGTCAGGACCCCGCCGCCGGCCGAGTTGACCATGCCGAGACCTTTGACGCAGTACCAGACGTCGTTCAACGTCCCCAGAGGATGGAGTCCCCAGTGCAGAACGCGGATGTGCGCGATACCCGCCTCGCAAGCTGCCGCGGCCCCCTTCTCGACCTCCGCATCCTCGTCGGTGACCGCTCCCATGCCGGCGGTGGTGCCGGACAGAAACACCAGACCCGAGGGGGTGAAGGTGGCCTGGGCGAGATTCTGCGCACCTGGTGGCGGAAGTGAGTCTTCCTTCTGCCCCAGATCGATTCCCAGCCGGCTGATCCTGTCGTAGACATCGAAATTCCTCTTCCAACTCGAGTTCAGTTCCACCATCGGTTTCCTCCGTAAATGATTCTTGAAATGAATGACGAGACAGCGCTGGATCCAATGCCGAACTAACTCACATCCGAGTTCCCCGCTGCCTGGTCCCAGACCCGGAGGAAGTTCTCCCCCAGGATCTTTCGGATGTCCCCTCCACTGTATCCCCGTTTCACCAGACCCTTGGTCAGGTTCGGCCACTTGGATCGGTCTTCCAGGTCCTCGACCGGCTCGTTGTCCGAGGAGACCGCAACGTGGTCGATTCCGGCCACTTGGACGGCATGGTCGATGTGGTCCAGGAAAGCGTCGATGGGAGGCAGGTCGATTTCCTCGACATAGGAATGCGAATCCAGCGTATTCCTCATGGCGGCGGCAATCTCCCAGGGATCGGAGTGTTGCTCGGCGAGGCGAAGATCCCGGTCCGTGTAGTCGGGGAGGAACCGGGTTTCCATCATGTCGTTCAAAGCCTTGGTGTCCAGGTAGGAGGGAACGGTGAAGATTCCCACCACGCCTCCGTCGTCGGCCAGGGCCCGCAGCATCTCGTCCGTCAGGTTGCGCTGCACGTAGCACAGGGCCCGGCAACCGGAATGGGTGGCGATGATGGGTTTGGAACTGGTGCGAAGCGTGTCCCAGAACGCCTGGTCCGAGGCGTGGGAGACATCCACCAGCATCCCGATCCGGTTGCACTCCCGAACCACCTCCCGGCCGAAGTCGCTCAACCCGGATTTTGGGTTCAGCTCACCGCTGGAGTCCACCCAGTCGAAAGCGGCAATATGGGTCAACGCAAAGACCCGGATCCCCATGCGGTGATACATCCTCAGGACGGCCAGATCGTTGTGGATCCAGCCTGCGTTGAGCATAGGGATCACCGCAATCTTGCCGGCTCCGGCGATCCGCTTCACATCGGACGAACTGAGGGCAAGTTCCACGGCATCCGGATGCTGCCCCACGCTCTGCTCCAGGATCTCGTCAACGCGCTGCAGGATCCGCTTGACCACGTCCGGGCCTTCAAACAGGTTGTCGCAGATGTTCTTGCCCACCTCGGGAGGATCGATGATTCCTTCCCGCGCATCGCTCCGGAAGATTTCTTCCACACCGATTCCGTGGACGATGGCGTCGACCTGGCCCTTTTGAAAGTCTTCCAGGTAGAGCTTGCCGTAGGTGTCGATGACGATGGCGTCCCGGTGCAACCGGGCCGGGCCCACTGCCCCGGCGGGTCCAACTGAGCGTTCACCCCGGGTGCATCCGCCCGCCACACGCAAGGCGACGGCCGAAAGAGACTGTTTGAGAAAGCCACGTCGCTCCAAAGAACCGACATTCCTCACATCAGCTTGGGATGAATGTTTCTTTGAGATTCGCATCAGGCACCTTCCCGGCTACTTGCTCTTTCCTTCTTGTAGCGTGTCGCGATTCAAAGGAACACCAGCCACTCTTTCGAAATCGCTCCAGTGGGATTCCCGCCGGCTGTGCAGCGATTTGAACAGGACTCTTCCGTTGAGATAGAGCCGGAAGTAACTGGGAAACCAGATCCCGTCCTCGCCTTCCTTGCGATCCATCATGCCGTCAATCCGGGAGATGGAACCGAGTATTCCCCACCCGATCCGGGTCGGCCGTATGAGCTCGAACTCGACCCGGACGATCTCGTACGATTCCCGATCCAGCCAGACCCGACCTCGGGAATTGTTCAGGGCGCGGTCGATCCTGCGCCTGACCGGGAGCTTCCCGCTCTTGGGCTCGAAGCTCAGCCGGTAGACCTGGCGGCCGTGGAGTTCCCCGGTCCCCTCTACCCGAAAGCGATACCGGCCCACCAACTCCCGATTGAATCGAACTTCGTTGTCGTTGGACTTGCCGGCGTCCCGGTCCTTCTTCAGGCGCCGCCGAAACTTCGCCTCCTTCCGGCGTTCGGCCGCCTGCTCCTTCTTGCTCAGGGGCTCTCCGTCCTTCTCCAGCAACCTCTCATAACGCACGTTGCCTATGGGCACGACCTGGTAGAGACGCTTTTCGACCCGGGTCGGTTGAGCCTGCTTGTCCAGCTTCTCCGATATCCGGAGATGCCGGAAGGAATAGGTATGGTCCG
Source organism: Acidobacteriota bacterium (assembly GCA_965231825.1). GTDB lineage: Bacteria > Acidobacteriota > UBA6911 > RPQK01 > JAJDTT01 > JAJDTT01. The sequence continues at coordinate 4,926,353 of OZ246889.1, forward strand.
CTCGCCGCTTATTGTTGGCCAGGCCTCGTTCCAAGGCTCGGGAGAGAATCTCTTTCTCGGAGGGCTCCGAGGCTGGATTCTGTCCCCACATCAGCCCGCCGGTTCCGGTCCAGGCCAGCAGAACGATCCCTGTGCGAATTGAACGCCTCACGTTCGACTCCATTCGTTTCCGGCCAGGAGCAAGGCTCCTTCTACAACTACGGTCTCTCCCAGTTTGGCCGGCGCCACCTGATAGCACTCGACGAGGGGTGGAAAGACGTACCTCTCGATCTCTCTCCGAATCGGAGCGAAGAACAGTTCCTCGCCACTCCGGCTCACGCCGCCTCCGATCACGACCAGCTCGGGCGACAGCAGGGTCAAGACCTGGGCAATGGCCCACCCCAGCGCCTGAGTGGCCCGGCGGAATGCGACCAAGGCCAGAGCATCTCCGGATCGGGCCGCCTCGGCAACCAATTCCGCCGTCAGACCCGCCGGGTTCCCCTGGCAGAACGCCAGGAGCCGGCTGCCGTGCCGATCCGAATCGGCCTTCTTGGCACCCAGACTCCCGCGGGCGAATTCGGCGATGGACCATCCGCTGGCCAGGCTCTCCACCGTCCGGTCCGGATCCAACGCGTCCAGTCCGGGGCGTAGATGCCCGATCTCGGAGACGGACGGGCGATCCTGTCCTTGAAGCCGTCCGTTCACGACATAGCCACCGCCCACGCCCGTTCCCACGGTAACGTAGAAGACGGAACGTTTGCCCCGACCCGCTCCAATACGGCTTTCGGCCAGCGCGGCCAAGTCGCAATCATTTCCCAGAACGGCCGACAGACCCAGGTTCCGGCGGATCCAGCGGACCAGAGGGAAATTCTCCCACCCGGTTATGTGGTGGCTCTTGCGCACCCGGCCAGCCAGGGCATCCACCGGGCCGCCGAAGCCCACGCCGATCCCCCGGACGGAGTGGACAGTCTTCAGTTTCGTGGTCTCCTTCCGAATCTGCTCCAGGATGCCGGCGGCACCGGCCGCGGGTTCGACGTCCCGGCGCTCCAGGCAGACCAGGGGAGTCCCATCTCCGGCGCCGACGCCGAATTGGAGCTTGGTCCCACCGATCTCTATGCCCAGGAACATGGGGTTAACAACTCTCAGAAAAACCTCGCAACTCGCCTGGATTCGGAAACCGTCGTGTCTCGGATCCGCTTCCGTCAAATGCTCCCGGGAATGGTGAAGAGCTTCGCAGACCAGGTCGTCACCGGTCTGCGTATGGCTTCAACTCCACCCGGGGTTGAACGGTGGGGTTGAAGGGAAACGGCGGCCAGAAACCCTCAATCAGGCAGGAAACGGCCTCGATCACCCCACGGTGGACGTCCGCCAGGGCCTCCAGGGACGAGGCCGCATGGTGAGGTGTGACGATGGCGTTGTCCAGGCTTCTCAGGGGGCTGTCGGGCGCCAGCGGCTCCTGGTCCGTCACGTCCAGAGCGGCTCCTGCGATCCTTCGTTCCTTCAAGGCCGCGATCAAAGCCTCCTCGTCCACCACGGCCCCCCGGCTGGTGTTGACCAGAAAAGCCGTGGGCTTCATGAGACCGATCTCGTGAGCTCCGATGAGATGCCGGGTCCTGGCATTCAGAAACGTATGAATGGAGACGAAGTCCGACTCCTTCATGACCCGTTCCAGCGAGGTCAACTCCACATCCAGGTCCGAAGCGATACCCGGATCCACAAAGGGGTCGGTGGCTATGATCCGCATTCCGAATCCCCGGAGCCGGGGGACCATGCGGCGGCCGATGTTTCCGAATCCGACCAACCCCAGGGTGAGACGATCAAGCCGGCGCAGCGGCGGGTCCAGTGGCGGATCGGACCAACCGCCCGACCTGACATAACGGTCAGAGCTCACCACACGCCGGGCGGCGGCCAGGACCAGGGCCGCCGCGTGGTCCGCCACCTCGTTGACACTGTAGTCCGCCACGTTGAAGACCACGATCCCGTGGTCGGTTGCGGCGTCGACGTCGATGTTGTCCACGCCGATCCCGTAGCGTCCCAGGGCCCAGCAATCGTCCAGGTTTCCGATCACCCTCCGATTGAGGGGACTGGCCAACCCCTCGCTCAAAATGATCCGGGCACCGGCGCAGGTTCGGATGATCTCCTCCTCGGTCCGGGCCTTCTTCAGAACCAACTCGCCTCCCAGAGCCTGGATCGCTTTCCGCTCGGCGGCGTAGTTGTCACTCTTTTCCGCGAGATAGCAGTCCACGTTCACGACTCGAACGGGTTTGCGCGGCGATTCACTGGTCATGTCGATCTCTCCTTGACGTGTTCATGCAGCCTGGTTCTCAGCCGTCGAATTCGGCCGGATGCCTGTGAGCCCAGGGCCGAGCCTCCTCGAAAGCGGCCGAAGCAGCCAGCACCGTCTCTTCGTCTCCCCAACGGCCCACGATCTGCAGCCCGATGGGCATACCGTCGCCGGAGAATCCACACGGGATGCTGGCGGCCGGATTCTCCGACAGGTTGAACGGGAAGGTAAAGGGAAAGAAGCGCCAAGACGGATTGGAGAGCCGGCGGCCCGCCACCACTTCCGGAGGCCGGCCGATGGGAAACGCCGGCACCGAGGTCACGGGGGTGAGAAGGAGATCGTATCGGCCGAACAGGCGCGCCGTCTCGGCTCGATAGAATCCGATCTTGTTGAGCGCACGGTAACAGTCCGCCGCGGTCAGCCCGCGGCCATGCTCCAGGGTGGCCCGGAAATAATCGGTGAGTTGTTCCCGGGACCCGGGATCATCCAGTAACCGACCGAGGCAGGCGTAGCCCTTGGCCGCAAAGTAGTCGAAGAAGTCCTGGAACATCTCGTCGTTGGGTTCGGGGCCGAAGTCGACCTCCTCCACTCGGGAGCCCAACTCCTGGAAGACCCGGGCCGCTTCCGAAACCCGCTCCGTCACCTGCGGGTCCACGGCGGCTCCCCCCAGATCCAGATTGAGCGCGACCCTCAGGCCGCCGACTCCCCGGCCCAGCACCGCCTCGAAGTCGGGAGGGTCTTCCTGGATGGTTCCGTACTCGGCATCCGGAGCGGGCCCGGCCAACGCGGCCGCCAGGATGGCGGCGTCCCGGACTGTCCGGGTCATGGGACCGACCGAAGAGTTGTTGATGGGGTTCCAGGAGCTCATGTCCGCGTGGCGGCGCGGGATGCGGCCCTGCGTGGCCTTGAGACCGAAGATCCCGTTCAGAGCACAGGGGATGCGGACGCTCCCGCCCCCGTCGCTGCCCTGGGCCACGGCGCTGAGGCCGGCCGCCACCGCCGCTCCCGCTCCCCCGCTGGAGCCGCCGGACGTCCGTTCCGTGTTCCAGGGATTTCGGCAGGGACCGTAGACCAGGTTCTCGGTGGTCCCCGAGAAGCCGAACTCGGGGGTGTTGGTCTTTCCGATAATGATCCCGCCGGCGTTCCTGATCCGCTCTACGCAGAGGGCGTCGCTGGCCGCGATCTCCTCCGCCGGAACCGAGCCGTGGGTAAAACGGACGCCCTTGACGCTTTCCAGATCCTTGATGGGCACGGGAATGCCGTGCAACGGTCCCAGAGGGTCCCCGGCCAGGACGGCCGCCTCCGCCTCCCGCGCCTGCTCCAGGGCCAGATCGCCGGTGACGGTGATGAAGGCGCCCAGCCTGGAATTGTAACGCTCGATCCGTTCCAGGTTGGCCTCCACCAGCTCCACCGGCGACAACTCCTTGGACGCGATGAGTTCCCGGAGCCGATAGAGGGAAAGAAACGCCAACTCTTGGTGCATCGCCATCTCGCTATCCCTTCGTCCTCATTCGGAAGATCCGGCTACGGGAGAACCGGCCGGCTCCGGCCCCAAGCGGTCCATTATCCCATGGCCGCGCCGCCATCGACGCAGATGGTCTGTCCCGTGATGTTACGGGCGTCGTCGGAGGCCAGAAAGGCCGCCAGGTGGCCGATGTCCTCGGGAGTCTGCTCCCGCTGCATGGGAATGGCGTCCTTCACGTATTTTTCGAACATCGGGCGAGGCTCCAGTCCGGCGTAATCGGGATGCGAGGCGATCATGGGGGCCAACCGGTGCCAGAAGGGGGACCAGATCATGCCCGGACAGATCGCGTTCACGGTGACGTTGTAGGTAGCCAGGTCCTTGGCCGTGACCCGGGTCAGACTCAGCACGGCGTTCTTGGCAGCGGTGTAGTCAGGCAGGATCTGGGCATCCCGCCGGGCGGCAATGGAGGAGATGTTGATGATCTTGCCGTACCGCCGCTCCATCATGTGCGGCGCCACCGCCTTGGAGAGCAGGAAGGGCCCCTTGACGTTCACCCGGTAGCAGTTGTCCCAGTCCTCTTCCTCCTGGTTCGTGAAGGGCATGCCGAGCCGCCTGCCGAAGAGCCCGGCGTTGTTGACCAGGATGTCGATTTTGCCGAACGCCTTCAGGCTGGCTTTCACCAGGTCAATACAATCCTGAGCAACGGTGACGTCGGTCCGGACGACCAGGGATCCCCGTCCCTCTTCCCGCACCTGCGAGGCACAGCGTTCCGCCCCCTCCAGGTCAATGTCCGACACCACCACGTCGGCCCCTTCCCGAGCCAGAGCCAGGCAGATGGCGGATCCGATCCCACCTCCGCCGCCGGTCACCACGGCGACCCGATCGTGCAAGCGCATGATTGATCTCCCTACGGGTTCCTGTGAGTGAAAACGGCGGCAGAATACACTCGCACCGGCGTGAATGCCAATTGGCGCGGGCTCGTGGGGACGGCGGGTCGAACCGATTCGATCTGTTAGACTGGCCGCGCTTTTGAGCCGCGCCGCCATGTCATCGACGCTTTCGGATTTTCTCTCCCAGCTTCGATTCCCCTACCTGTTTCTGCTCACCGCCGCCGTTTTCTTCCTGGACGTCCTGGTCCCCGATCTCGTTCCGTTTGCGGACGAAATCCTTCTGGGCTTGGGAACTCTCCTCTTGTCGAAACTCAAGAGGAAGCAAGGCGATGGAGCGAAATAAGTGAATGATTTGGATCTGTGGGCGGCGCTCCATCTGAATCCTAGTCCGAATCGGGAGCCAATGCGATGCAACGAGCCTGTCCTATTTCAGGAGAAATGGCAGAGATCGTCGAGTCCAAGGACCAGTTCATCGTCGAGCAAGCGAGACTTGGACGGTACGTTATGGACGCGAGTGCTCATTCCGCGCTCTCGTCCAATGCCGAAGCAAGGACTCGCATGGCCCGGTGGATAGCCGAATCTCACTCGCTCGGCATCGAGGTCCCACGCCTCACCGTGGAGCATGTTCATTTCTTCGGAAGCCTCGTGGAACTAGCGGTCCGGATTTCGGATTGGCACGAACGGCGTCGCGAGATGAGATCCGCAGATGAAGAACGTCTGTGGAAAAAGCTCAGGCTCGAATGGAACTACAACAGCAATCACATCGAGGGCAACACCCTGACGTATCACGAAACCGAATTGCTGCTCTTGTTCGATCGCACGGCGGGTGGGCACCCGTTAAGAGACTACGAGGAGATGAAAGCGCATGACGTCGCCATCGACCACACCCGGCAACTCGCAGGAAAGGAGCGAGTTCTTGGCGAGGGGGATATCCGGGATCTGAACCAGATTCTGCTCAAGGAGCCATTCTGGCAAACAGCGGAAACACCGGACGGCCACCGCACGCGAAAGCGCATCGTTCCGGGTCAATACAAGACACAACCAAACCATGTCCGAACCGCAACCGGAAAACTCCATCGATTTGCGGAACCTGAGGACACGCCACCTCTGATGGCAAAATGGACCCGTAATTTCCGTCGCGATTTGAAGCGCCGCGCATACCCACTTCCCATGTTCCTCGCGGAATCACACTGGCGCTTCCTGCGAATCCATCCATTCGACGACGGCAACGGGCGCACGGCACGGTTGCTCGCCAACTACGCGCTACTTCGAAATAATCTTCCGGCCGTTGTCATAAGAAGCGGAGACCGGGACCACTACATCAGCGGACTTCAACACGCCGACTTGGGTCGTCCGCTGCCACTCGCCCATTTCATGCTGCAAAACCTTTTGAGGTCCCTTGATCTTTCCATTCGAGCTGCGAAGGGGAAATCGATCCGGGAAGCCGACGATATGGTCAAAGAAATCGACTTGTTCGTGCGAAGCAAGAAGGGGCCAGACCCGAACAAGTCCGATCTCGATGTGCTCGATGACGTTTTTCTGATGCACGTGAACCCGGTAATCGAAAAGTTGGACCGTCGACTGGAACCCTTGTCCCCGCTATTTCGACGGTACAACGCATTTTCATTCCTGTTCCAAGGATCGGACTCGGTTAACTCCAGCAGTCTGTTCGAGACGAAGAATTGGGAAAACACCAAGCAATCGCACATCGCGAGGTCAGGTTTCAGCCTCAGCAATGAGCAGGAAATCACGCTCAAGAGAGAGTATCGCTTCCAGGGATATACGGGCACAGGAGACGCCAGTTTCGACTTGACACTATCTGTGACCTGGAAACTGGGCTCCGACGGGTTCTTGTTTGAGGTCACGACGAACAAACCGGGCGCTTCGGCGATAAGCCAACGCATCGCATATTCGGAACTCGATGGCCAGCCGACAGCAATGGATCGTAATTTCGACAACATCTGCCGACGCCTGATGAATGAAATAAACGCCCGGTCCCACGGACTCGTTGATTAGTGAACAGCATCAGGATTCGGCGTCCAAGTGGATACACCATATCCGGATTGGCCCAAATACGGAAGTGTGTGGGCCATGATGTGGATCTCAGATTTGCAGATCCACCGTGAGCTTCGGCACGAACCCGACGCGAAATTCTTGCGCAATCAGTGCGCTCCGCCGTGAAAAAATCGGGCTCGAGGCTGTCATGGACTACTCAGGTCCACCTCCAGACCATCAGTCGACCGTGGCCGTCCATGGGCTGACGTTTGCCCTGGGCAAGAGGCTCTTCCACGGCCCGGCGTTCACCGCGCTGCTGCGACGATGCGGCATCGAGGCTCGCCAATACTGGATCCTGGTCGATCTGTTCGAGGCGCTCGGCAAGCGGCAGGAAGTGACCGGGATGAGTTCAGACGCCTACTCCATGCGTACCTTCACTCAGAAAAGCGACGGGAAATACGAATCGAAACTGCTTATGGAGGACGGCACGGGCAACGTGCTCCTGGATGTCCGGTCCATACAGACTCCCGTGCAGTAACCCGCCGGGTAGTCCCCGTTCCGATTCCGCAGCGGCTGGCCGCCGCTGCTGTCAGGCCACCCGGTACGGTTCCAGCACCTCCCAGTTCGGCTCCATTCCCAGACCCGGGGTCTGGGGAACGCTCACGCAACCATCCTCGTCCAGGGTCAATGATTCCTTGAAGATCCGGCCGTGCAACGGGTTCACCGTCTCCCGGTAGAACTCCAGGATCAGGCCGTTGGGAATGGCGGCCACCAGGTGGATGTGCACCTCCTGGGCGCCGTGCGGGGCGATGTGCAGGTCGTGGGCCGCGGCCAGGGAGGCCACGTTCATGAACTCGGTGATTCCACCCAGGATCTGGGCGTCGGCGTTGAGAATGGAGGCCGAACCGTGCTGGATCAGGTCCCGGAAGCCGTAGCGCGTGTATTCGTTCTCGCCCGTGGCCACGGGGATGGAGCTGGACCGGGCGACCCGGGCGTGTCCCTCGTAGTCGTCCGGCGCCACCGGCTCTTCGAACCAGAAGACGTCGTAGGGTTCCATCTTCCTGGCGATCTCCACGGCCTGGTAGGCCACGTAGGCGTTGTTGGCATCGACCATCAACTTGATATCGGGCCCGATCGTCTCGCGGACCACGCGGACCCGCTCGACATCCTGGTTGATCTCCACACCCCCGATCTTCATCTTCACCGCCCGGGCTCCCAATTCCAGGCTCTCCTCCATTTCCTGAGCCAACTCCCGGAGGCCCTTCCCCTCCTCGTAGTAGCCGCCGGCAACGTAGGTGGGAATCCGGTCTCGGAAACCTCCCAGAAGCTTGTGAACCGGCTTTCCGAGGGCCTTCCCCATCAGGTCCCAGAGTGCAATATCCACCGCACTGATGATCCAGGTGGTCAAACCTCGGCGGCCCACGACCTTGGGCAGCCACATGTTCTCCCAGATCCGGCGGTAGTTGAACGGATCCTCTCCCACCAGGGCCTCCTTGAAGTGTTCCACCAGGGCGACGGTCATTGGAGCCGACAAGCCGGGACCTCCCGCCCACCCCACACCGGAGAGCCCTTCATCGGTGTGCATGCGGACCAGATTCAGCCGCACCGTGGCATAGGTGTATTTGCCGTTGCTGATGGGCCGGGGACGCGGCCAGGAATAGCACTGAACGGTCACATCGGTGATCTTCATTTGCGACGCTCCTTGACCCGGCACCATAGCAGCCCGCGCCTGAAGTCGCCACGGGTTGCCGACAGAGCCGGGGACGGCGGACGATCGCCCGCTCCGGAGCTTCCATCCTCGCGGCGAGAGTATCTTTTTTCGCTTCCGGTCTCTCCCGGAGCCGGTGGTAGGATGCGTCGTTGGCCCATGGTACGATGACTTCCGATTGACAGCGTAACGAAGATCTCAAAATCGCACTGCCATCGAGATGATCGCCCATTCGAGTCAATTCACCCGACGGCGTTTTCAACGGGCGCTGGGAATGGCTCTTGCCGGCGGCGGTTGGATTCTTCCCATGGCCTTCAGTGCACCGGCGGCGGAGTCCTCAACCGGTAGCGGCGGGAACGTCCCGCCGGCCTGCAACTTCCGGGCCTCCTTCATGACCTGGGACTTACCTCCCCCGGCCTACTCCGAGAAACACGACATTCCGTTCGGGAACGTCATCGAATATCCCGTCAAGACCGTGAACTTCATGCTCAACGACAACTCCTGCCAGATCGATACGGGACCGCTCCTGGTCCCCGATTTCGATTTGGATCAGGAGTGGGCCATCGATCGACTGGAGATGGCTCATGTCGCGTTCAACCACAAAGCTCCGGACCTGGCCGAGTTCATCCTTCGGCAGCCCACGCCGGTCATCGACGAAGCCGGCCGGGAACTCTGCCAGGTTCTCCACTACTCAAAGGTCCGTGTCCACTCGGCCCGCAATACACTGCTGGCTGGGACAGCCTGGTCGACTTCATTCGGGAGATTCGCATCATGTCGAGCAAAAGCCCTTTTCCTTCCTCCTCTCTGCTCCGCTTATGTTGCACTTTGCGCCGCCTGGGTATCGCAGCGGCGGTTCTGCTGGCGTGCGCCGTCCTGCTGTCCGCCCAGACCGACACCGGCACGATCCGGGGCTACGTCTACGATGAGAGCCGGGCCGTCCTCCCCGGCGTCAGCGTCACCGCCACCTACCAGGGGCGTGGCACGACCCGGGAAACCCTCACTTCGGACCTCGGCGAATATGTCCTGAGCCGGATCGATCCCGGTCTCTACACGCTTCGCTTCGAACTGCCGGGGTTCGCTCCCTACGTGGTCCAGGATCTGGAGGTGCTGGTCGGAGATACGCAGACTTTCTCACCGGAGATCGTGGTGGCCGCCGAGGCCATCGTCATCACCGCGGAAGCGGCCCGGACGGTGATCGCCCACGACAAGACCCAGCAGTCCAACCATATCGACTCGGCCAGCATCGAGGACCTCCCCATCAACCGCCGCGACTACCTGGACCTGGCGCTTCTGACTCCCGGAGTCGTGGACTCGAACTACGTGGCGGATGACCGGGATTTCCGTATCGCCCCGACACCGGCGTCCGGCCTCGGCATCGGCGGAGGAGGCGGCCGCGGCAACACCTTCACCATCGACGGCCTGAACAACAACTACGGCACCGGCGCCGTCCGGTCCTCCATCACCCAGGAAGCGGTGCAGGAGTTTCAGATCAACCGCAACTCGTTCTCCGCGGAACTGGGCGGCGCGCCCGGCGGCGCCATCAACATCGTCACCAAGGGCGGAACCAACGAATTCCGCGGGTCCGTCTTCGGAGTGCTCCGCAACCGGCATTTCCAGGGCCGCAACTACTTCGATCCGTCCGAGTCGGCCTACACCCGGGCCCAGAGCGGGGGGTCCTTCGGAGGACCCATCCTGCGCGACAAGACGTTCTTCTTCGCCGCCTACGAACGCCTCGACCGTCACGAGTCGTCGTTCGTGCCCCTGCTCCAGGACAGGTCGTTCCTCTACGAGTTGAAGCCCACGCAGCAGGCCCTGGCCGATCTGCTCACCAGTCCCGCCGTTCCGGCGTTTCTGGTCCCGGCGGCAAAGGAACTCGTCCAAGCCTTGACTCCGGGAAACCATCCCCACGTCGTCCAACTCTTCGAGAACAACAGTGGAGTCTTCCCCTTCTCGGAAGAACGGCAACAATTCATCGCCCGCATCGACCATGCTGTGGGGCCCGGACACGATCTCTTCTTCCGCGGAAACTGGACGGGACAGAACAGTCAGAACACCAACTTCGGTTCGCTGGTGGCCCGCAGCCGGGGACGCAACAACGACACGAACGATTTCACCATCGGATTGGGCAACAACTGGGTGATCAGTCCGGAATGGATCAGCGAAACCTGGCTGGCCGTCGGGTACCACGACTTCGGCGTCTTCCCCACCGACCCGCACGGCCCCGGCATCGACATCAGCGGATACGGCAATTTCGGCCGGGACTTCATCCTGCCGACCCGGAACGTCGAACGGATGTACCAGGCCCGGCAGAACTTCACCTACGTCTCCGGAGGACATACGGTGAAGGTCGGTGCGGACATCCATCCCTTCTACGACAGCGTCCGGTCCGAGACCTTCTTCGGCGGAAGGTTCATCTTCGGCGAGGCGGTACCCCTTTCGTTGTTGATCGACAGCTCCTTTGGATCTCCCATTTCCCCGCTGATCAAGGGACTGCTGATTGGGGCCGGCAGGCCTCAGTTGGCGGAGGCCGTCGATGAGCCCATCACCTCACTCCAGGCCTATGCGCTGGGCCTCCCCATCGTCTACCAGCAGGGCTTCGGCAATCCCTACTGGCGCGGCTGGGGGAAAAACTACGGATTCTTTCTGGAGGATTCGTGGCGTGTCCATTCCAAGTTCCTGTTGACTCTGGGATTGCGCTACGAACTTTTCCGAATATCGGATTTCCCCCGGGACAACAACAACTTCGGGCCGAGGTTGGGATTTGCCTGGAGCCCGGACGCCAAGACCGTGGTGCGAGGCGGTTACGGAATCTTCCACGGCCGGATCGACGGCCAGATCACCTACATTCACGATCTGCTCTCAGACGAATCGCAGCAGATCTTTCAAGCCTTCGTCCCCCTGACCGGCATCGGCTTCACCAGTGCGCTGACCGGCGCACCGCTCAGCTCCGCGGAAATTTATCAAACGGCCCTGGCTCGCGGCATCATCGGCAAACGGCAGATCAGGCCGGAGGATCTGGCCATCCACGGGCTCACTCCCATGCGAGGCCTCCCTTTGCGCGTCGCATTCTCGGTGGCCGACGATATCGTGAACCCCTACTCCCAGCAGGCAAGCCTCGAGATCCAGAGAGAGGCCGGCGGATTCTCCCTTTCGGCCGGTTACAACTTCAACCGCGGCGTTCATATCATCCGGCCTTTGGACATCAACATCTACCAGGCCGGCACCAACGCCGAGGGAAGGCCTATCGTCGGGTTTCACCGTCCGGAGATCCTGCAGAACAATTACTACGGCAGTTGGTCCAATTCCTTTTATCACGCCCTGGTCCTGCAACTTGAAAAGCGCATTTCGAACAGTTTCACGATCTCGGCCCACCACACCTGGAGCAAGGCGATGGACGAGATGACCGACTACAACTCCTCGTTCCAACCGCATCTGCAATGGGACGCCGCGGCGGAGATGGCCCTTTCCTCCTACCACCGGGGACACCGTTTCGTCATCCGAACCCTGGGGAAACTCCCCTGGAAGGCCGGGCGCGGAAAGGGATTCGGACACAACGTGTTCGGCGACCTGACCCTCTCCGGCATTCTCACGGCGCGCTCGTTCGCCCCGTTCAATCTCAACGCGGGATACGACAACGTGGGCGACCGTCACACCGACACCCACCGGCCCTGGGGCCTGGGGCGGAACGTCGGGATCGGACCCAACTTTTTCAGCATCGACATGCGCGTGAAGCGCCGGGTCACCCTGATGGAGGACACGAGCGTGGACATCGCCGTGGAGGCGTTCAACCTGCTCAACCGCACCAACTTCAAGCACGTCAACGGCGAAGTTGGCACGCTCACTCTGGAAGAGCTTCCCTCTTCTTACAAGGGGCGCATCGGCCCCGTAACGCAACCGTTCTCGTACACCGCGGCATTCCCGCCCCGGCAAATCCAACTCTCACTCCGGATCAACTTCTGAATTGAGGAATCGCATCAAACCCGAGGAAACCGCCATGATGAATCGATCGACCCGCCGTCATTTTCAGGGACAGTTGGGCGCCGCCCTGGCCGGAGGCAGCTTGATTCTGCCCATGGCCTGCCAAGCGCCGGCCGAAGAGTCTGCATCGGGCTCCGACGAATCCGCAACCAGGCCGGCCTGCGACTTCCAGGCCTCCTTCATGACCTGGGACTTCCCCAACCCCGGTTCCAACGAGAAGCACGACATCCCGCACGGAAACATGGCCCGCATTCAGGTGGACGCCATGATCGACGTCATCGACGACTCCAGTGGGGAAAGCGACCGGTTTGTCCTGATTCAGCCTTGCCGGACCGAGCGGGTCTACAAGGAAGACCGGCTGTTCCAGATCCCCAGCGGCGAATTTCGCGTGATCTATTCCCTGGAGCAGCATCGAAGCATGGGCAAGGCGATGACCTTTCGGGGCAGGGTCTCGAAGGGATCTCCGGTGAAGGACAACTTCCGATCCCTGGTCATCGACGTGGTGACCTTTCCCAAGACCCGGGCACTCCAAACGCCGGCGGAGGTCAATGAGGCGACGGGCGCCAACCACCCGCTGGTGGGCCGCACCGAGATCAAGGATCCCCAGCTTCCATTGCGCTATGTCATCGAGTACCCCATCAAGACCATGAACTTCATGCCCAAGGACAACTCCTACCAGATCGACACGGGGCCGCTCCTGGTTCCCGACTTCGATTTGGAAGCGAACTCGGCCATCGATCGCCTGGAGATGGCCCATGTCGCTTTCAATCACAAACATCCGAACCTGGCCGAGTTCATCCTGAGAAAGCCCACGCCGGTGACGGATGACGCCGGCAAGGAACTTTGCCAAATCCTCCACTACTCCAAGGTCCGGGTCGATTCGGCCCGCAATACGCTGCTGGCGGGCATGGCATAAGACCTGCAACTCCGTTGGGAATTTCGGATCAGGATTCAATTCGAGGCCGTTCCCGGGCGATTCTTGCCTCCGTCAGTTCCTTCTTCTTCAGCTTCTGATCGCGGGCGACGAAGAGGGGGACAGAAATTTCCCCTGAATTTCTGATCGCAAAGGCACCATCAAACGTCAGATGCCTGCTCTTCGGCATCGCCCCGACGGCACCTAATCACCGACTTGTGTAGTACATGCGGCCTCGGTCGGTTATGGTATGGAGGTGACAACTAACCTGAGTGTTGGCGACCGCGTCCGGCATCCGACGAGAACTGAGTGGGGAATCGGTCAGATCCTCTACGTCGAGGGTCCCAAGGCAGGTGTGTTTTTCGTTGAGACCGGCGCCAAGACCATGTCGTTGAGCCATGTGTCCTTGACGATTCTGGATCCACCGCCGAGCCACCTGTTGCTGGACCGCATTGATCCGAAGGCGGCAGCCGGAGCTGGCTATCAGAGTGTCAACCAATCCATCGAAGGCTTTATCGACAGCTACCCAGGAGGTTTCCACGGTGACCGGTATCTGCACCAGGAACGCGACTACAAGGTCGAGGCCCACGAACTAGCCAAAACCATTTTGAGCCGAGCTGAGCTGGAACGGCTGTTGAAGACCAAGGCGTTCGAGGAAGTGTGCCGGGCCGCTTTGCAAGCCGTAAACAAGACGAACCTGATTTTCCCCAATGAGAAGAAGGCTTTGAGGGACGGTCTGAAACCGGCGGGACGCAAGAAAACATTTGCTGTGGCGCTGCACGCACTGCTTCACGGGGAGAACGCGTTTCGGTCGCGATTCCAGCGCTTTGCATCCGTGCTCAATGAAGTGGGGGCTGCAAAATGGACAGTCGCCACCTACTTTCCTTTCCTGATGTACCCGGATCGGCACCAGTTCATCAAACCCAAGTATTCGCAGAATGCTGCCCGCGTCTGCGCCTTCGACATCAAATACACGCCGAAGCTTACTTGGAAGACCTACGAGCAGATGTTGCGGTTCTCCGACTATCTGAAGTCGGAACTGGCAGACCTTGAACCGCGGGACAATATCGACGTCCATTCCTTCATGTGGTCGATCGCCCAAAGTTGAGCAACCCAGACGGCAAGCGGCCTTCCCAGCCTTCTTCCCGTGCGCTAACCGGATCGCTGTTTTCCGGCAGTAATCAGGCTTCGATGGCACTTCATGGGGACGAATTCAACGTCCACGAAGCCGGCCACTGCAAGTAGATCGCCCATCTCCGATACCGAATAACACTTCCCCTCCGTCGAGTACATGAGCAGCGCCGAGTACTCGGCGACCTCCAGGGGTCCCGTCTTGGAGGCGTTGATGTGAGTGTCGTGAATCGCGATCGACCCGCCGGGCAGGAGCGCTGCGAAAGAGCGGGCCAGGATACGCTCGACATTGCCCCGGTCCCAGTCGTGAAGCACGTTTGAAAACAAATGAACGTCGTATCCGGAGGGAATCTCTTCGAACATGTCCCCGGCGACGATCCCGATCCGCTCCGACAAGCCCATTGTCTCGATGAACCCTCCCGCCACTGTGTCCGCCGGCGGTTTCTCCAGAATCGCGGCTTCGAGGTGAGGGTATTCCCGGACCAGATGGCAGGCGTAGATTCCTGACCCCCCGCCGATGTCCAGCAGCCGCGTCCGGTCGCCGCAGTTCAGGCACTTGGCCAGCAAAGGCGCGAAAAAGGCTCCCCGGCTGTCCATGGCTGCCGTGAACGATTCGGCGAAATCGGCATCCTCCATGGCGGACAACCACTCCTGCTGGGTGCTGTCGGCCCAGTTTGCCGGTTCGCCGGTCCGGAGCACCTTCACCATCGAATTGCAGACGGAGCGCGCCCCCAGCGAGGCGAAGTAAGGAAGAAGGCTGTGCTGCGATCTCCGAGTCAGGAAGATCCTGGAGAGCGGGGTCAATCCGTAACCTTCTTTCTGCCGCTCGACCAGGCCCATAGCGGTGAAAAGGGTCATCATCACGTCCGCCGGGCGGTCTTGGATTCCCAGCGTGGCACAGATGACGTGCCGGTCCATGACTTGGGTCTCCAGCCGGGAGAACAGGTCCAGGTGGACCGCGGCAGCAAGGAGCAGGTCAGCGGAGTAGATGCCGTCCCGGGCGCGGAACAGGGTTCCCGGATCCGGAAATCCAACGTCTCCGATCTCAGTCATGGGTCGAGTCCCTGAGCCCGAACACCGTCGAGCGACGGCTACCAGACCTCGTCGAAGATCCGCATCCAGTTTCCACCCAGGATCTTCAACGTGTCTTCGTCCGAGTACCCCCGGTTCAACAGAGCCTCCGCCAGATTGGGAAACTTGTGGGGCCCTTCCAGGCCCTTGGGCTGGAAGGAGAGATTTTCGTAGTCCATGGAGGTGTTGCTGAAGGTCGAGGGGTAACCGGTCCCCTGCTGGGAGGTGATGTAACGCCAAAAGGAGAGCGGCTGATCCTGGGTGTTGTCGGTTCCCACAGCCACGTGATCGACGCCGACTCGCTGCACCATGTCGTCGACGGCGTCGATGTAGTCCTCAAGCGTGGACTCGAATCCGTTGGGCAAGAAAATGCAGAAGGGGGTCGTTCCCACGATTCCCCCTTTGGCCGCCAGCAGCTTCAGCGCCTCGTCCTGCTTGTTCCGGGGATGGTCGCAAAAGTCCCGCGCGTTGGCATGGGTAACGGTCACGGGTTTTTCCGAAACCTCGATGGCCTCCAGCGTCGTCCGGTCCCCCACGTGGGAGAGGTCGATGAGGATCCCCAAGCGGTTCATCTCCCGGACCGCATCCACGCCGAAATTGCTCAGTCCTTCGTCGCGGCGCTCGAAGCAACCGTTTCCCAGCAGATTCCGCTCATGGTACGTGAGCTGAATGACCTTGACCCCCAACGCATGAAAGAGTCCCAGACGATCCAGATCGTTTTCGATGGGCGAGGCGTTCTGGAAGCTGAGGATGACGCCGGTTCGGCCGGTCCGCTTGGCCTGCCGGATATCCTCGGTGCTCTTGACCTGGACGATGTCGTCCCGTTCCCGAAAACGGCGCAGCCAGCCGGCGACGTAGTCCATGGTCTCCTGAAAGCCCTCCCAGGTCGCCAGGGTGGCGCTGATAGTGGTGATGCGGCCCTTTTGCAGGTTCTCGTAAACCGCCGGGCTGTCCCAGTTGCTCACATTCAGACCGTCGATGACGATGGCGCCATCGTAAAGGGCTCTGGCCTGCTCACTCATTTCAGGTCCTCCCGAGATGATTTCCGCCGGGCGATCATGGAATTCGTTTCGAAACGAGACTTAGTCGAAACGGGTGCCGATCCGAAAGAGATCTCCCAGGGGATTGTGCTTTTCCTCCAATGCGTCGGCGATGACGGGTCCGATGGACCCGCCGAACTTGAAGCCGTGGCCACTGCCGCAACCGGCGATCAGGATCCGCTGAGCCCCCGGGGCCCAGTCGATCACGAAATGGTCGTCCGGAGTGTTGGTGTACAGGCAGGAACGTCCACCCACCATCTCGGCCCCGTGGAGGCCGGGCATGCGCTCCCGGATGAAGCGGGAGACCATCTCGAGAAAGCGGCCGGTGTTGGTCCGCTCCACTTCCGGGTGGGTCTCGTCTACCTTGAGATCGTCGGCGACCTTGACGTAGCCCTCCACTAGCATGGGAAACCCGTACCAGGCCTCCTGGCCCGTGTTCACGGACCAGACGGGAAGGTTCCGCCGACTGAAGAGCTTCCGATCCCGGGGAACGAAAAACGCCATCTGGTTGCGGGTAAGGTACAGGGACTCCGCGATTGCCGGCCACAGCCGGACGATCCAGGCACCCGCGGCCGCGACGACCCGATCGAAGACCAGGGTCTCCGTACCGCACCGGAGACGGACTCCGTTTTCGGTCTCGTCCAGCTTGGAGACCGGGGACTCGGAACGGATATCGACTCCCCGGGCCTGGGCCAGACCGGCCAGATCGGACACCGCCTGCCCGCTACGGAGGTAGCCGGTCCATGGGTCGTAGCGAACAATGTCTTCGTCAAGGAAATGGAAATGTGGAAATCGCACGCGGGCTTCCTGCACAGTCAAATATTGGGAACTGTCCTCGGTCAGGTCCGGGCCCGACCAGGTCCGATAGTGGGACGTGTAGTGAGAAGACCCGCTGACGATCGACACCTGTCCCGTTCGGAAAAGGAATGACCCGTCCATCTGTTCCTGCCATGCCGTCCACTGGCGCTCGGCGCGCTCGACCAGCTCGACGTAGGCCTCATGCTGATAGCCGATCCGTCGGATGACCTTGGAGACGTCGTTGGAACTGGCGCGGTCCCCGGGGATCCCCTCCCGCTCCAGAACGGTCACCCGGTGTCCCCGGTCGGCCAACTCCAGCGCGGCGGCCAGACCGAATATGCCGGCACCCACCACTCCGACGTTCATGGTCGCCATCATACTGGCGGAAATGACGAATTACGAATTGGGAATCGGGAGAAATGACCGCGGCCGGAGGTGTACGATAAGGGTTTGGAACTGCCGGGGAGGAAGTCGATGATCTCAAACAACTTGGCCTATCGAGCTGTATTCCGGAGCTTCGCGGTTCTCATCGTCGTTATGGAGCTTTGGATTCCCGGCGCGGCGCGGGAGCACGCGGCCTACGACATGGGCTCGAAGCGTGAGCTGTTCGTCGACGGCTTCCTGATCCAGGAGCAGTCCGGCGTGCGGCTGCAACTGCACCATCCCATTCCCAAAGAGATCGTCATGCACCACGACAAGCTTTGGGAGGGCAACGGCTGCAACTACTACTCCATCTTTCGCGATGGGGACCTCTTTCGGATGTACTACGATGCCTGGGCTCACGAGCCATCGAGCATCCCGGTCCACGATGTCTTCATCGCGTACGCCGAGAGCAAGGACGGCAAGAACTGGGTCCGGCCGGAAGTGGGACTGTTCGAGTTCAACGGCTCCAAGAAGAACAACATCGTCTGGTCCAGTCCCAAGCTGGACAACTGGGGGTCGTTCAAGGACACCAATCCCGATTGTCCCCCGGAGGCTCAATACAAGGCCTTCTACAACGGCAACGGCGGCCTCATGGCGGCCCAGTCGGCGGACGGCATCCACTGGTCTCCGGTACGAGACGAGCCGGTCCTGACCGACGGCGCCTTCGACAGCCACAACCTGGCGTTCTGGGACCACCGGGAGGGTCACTACCGGGCCTACTACCGGGATTTCAGAAATGGCCTCCGGGACATCAAAACCGCGACCTCCCGGGATTTCGTCCATTGGACATCCGGGGAGTGGCTCGAGTACCCGGGGGCGCCGCCCGAGCAGCTCTACACCAACAACATCATTCCCTATTACCGTGCCCCCCATGTCTACCTGGGCTTTCCGGCCCGCTATCTGGACCGCGGATGGTCCGACTCCATGAGGGCGCTGCCGGAGCTGGAGGAACGCCTGGCCCGGTCCAATCTCCGGAGCTACACCACGGCATCGGGGAGAAAAGTGACCTCACAGCGGTACGGGACCGCCCTGACCGACGGCCTCTTCATGAGCAGCCGCGACGGCAAGGCGTTCCATCGCTGGGGGGAAGCCTTCATCCGGCCGGGGCTGCGCTACACCGACAATTGGGTCTACGGCGACAACTACCAGAACTGGGGTTTGATCGAGACCGAGTCGGACCTGCCGGGAGCCCCGGATGAGATCTCCATCTACGCCACGGAACATTATTGGAGAGGCGCCTACACGAATCTGCGCCGGTTCGTTCTTCGGGTGGATGGATTCGTCTCTGTCAATGCGCCCGCCAAGGGGGGAGAATTCACGACCCGGTTCCTCAGGTTCGACGGCGATCGGTTGGAGATGAACTTCTCCACGTCCGTCGCCGGGAGCGTCCGGGTGGAGATCCAGGACGCCGAGGGGAAACCCATCTCCGGCTACGGATTGGAGGACTGTCCCGAGATTTTCGGGGATCACCTGGAACGGGTGGTTCATTGGAAGAATGGGCCCGACGTCGGTCCGCTCTCGGGCAAGCCGGTACGGCTCCGGTTCGTCATGAAGGATGCCGACCTTTACTCGATTCGATTTCGCTAGGAGGCGGACTTTCCTGTCCCCCCGAGGAGCGGGGGTAGGAAAACCGCCGCTCCTATCTTGCCGGAGCCCCTCTGCTGTTGTACAACCGGAGCCGGATGGGAGATTGGAATATGCGCAACTCGACGTTGATTTTGTTGATTCTGCCAGGGGTCCTGGCGTGTCTGGCGGGAACGGTCCTGGCTTCGGGCCACATCAGTTGGAAAGCCTCGGGCAAGGGAGGCGCCGTGGCGGCCGGGCACCCCGATGCCGTGGCCGCAGGAATCCGGATGCTGGAAGCGGATGGGAACGCCGCCGATGCGGCCGCCGCCACCCTGCTGGCACTCTCGGTGACCGACTATGGGATGTTCGCCATCGGCGGCGAAATCCCTTTCCTGATCTACGACGCCAAGAAGGAGGAGGTGAAGGTCCTCTCCGGATTGGGGCGCGCCCCCCTGGATCAAGCCGCCATCGACTGGTACTACACCAACACCATCCCGGCCCAGGGCAGCATGAAGGCCGCGCCGACGCCGGGTGCGGTGCACCTTTGCATCACCGCCTTGAAACTGTATGGGACCAAGTCCTTCGAGGAAGTGTCGGCCCCGGTGCTGGAGGTCCTGGACGCCGGATCGGAGGAGTGGCATCCCAAGCTGGCCGCCACCTTCCGGAAACTGGTGGAAGCGGAGCGAACGGCTGCGGGAAGCCGCGAGGAGAAACTGACTGCGGCCCGGGACCGCTTCTACAAGGGGGACGTGGCCGACGAATTGGAGGCATGGTACATCGCCACCGGCTCCTTCCTCCGGAAGAAGGATCTGGCAGCCCATGTGACCCGGGTCGAAGATCCGGTCTCGGTGGACTACCGGGGCTACACCGTCTACAAGTGTCCGTCCTGGACCCAGGGGCCGGTCCTCTGCCAGACACTGAGGCTGCTGGAAGGATTCGACCTGAAGCAGATGGGGCATCTCTCCTCCGGCTACATCCACACCCTCACCGAGGCGTTGAAGCTGGCCTTCGCCGACCGGGACGAGTACTACGGCGATCCCCTCTTCGCCCAGGTCCCCATGAAGACCCTCCTTTCCCGGGAGTATGCGCGGGTCCGCCGTTCACTGATCAATCCGGATCAAGCGTCCCTGGAACGCCAGCCGGGAGATCCGTACCACATGAAGCCTCTCAAGGGCATGATGCGGGCCGGAAACAACCCGAATCGGATCCCCATCAGCGACACCACGACCTGTGTGGTGGCGGACAAGTGGGGCAACGTGGTGGCCGCCACCCCCAGTTGCAACCTGTCGGGCAACCTGCCCGGTCCTTCAGGAGTCACCACGGGGAACCGCCTGCGGAGCCTGAACACCACCCGGGGTCATCCCAATCGCATCCAACCGGGAAAGCGGCCCCGCATCACCCTGACGCCCACCCTGGTCACCCGGAACGGCAAGCCGGTCATCGCCATCAGCGTGGCGGGAGGCGACCTGCAGGATCAGACCACGCTGAACGTGCTGCTGAACCACGTGGAATTCGGCATGCTTCCGGACGAGGCGGTGACGGCGTCCCGCTTCAACACGGATCACCACGAGAATTCCTTCGACCCCAATCCGAACCGCGACGAGACTTTCGTCAAGGCGGGAAGCCTGCGGGTCCACAGCGGGGTCACCGCCCAGGTCCAGGAGGAATTGAAGCGGCAGGGGCACCGCCTGACGACCACCGACGGGTTCATCGCCCGGCCGGTGATGCTCTACATCGATCAGGAGAAGGGCGTCATCCACGCTGCGGGGGACCCGGAGGCGGGCCGTCACGCCGCCGCGATCAAGTAGGAGGGGGACATTCCTGTCCCCCATTCTTCATCGCTATCGCCGAAATTCGGAAGTCAAAAACCGCCGCTCCGATCCCATGGAAACGCGAACGTCGGCTGGTTCACATAGCGCTTCATCCGAATCGAGAGGCGTGAACCGGCACCGGCGCCCAGGCGGACGGAGAAATTCGAGTCTCCCACCTCGATCCGATTCCCACCTACGGTGACCGACACCGCGTCGTGCTCGGCGTACGCGCCGGTCTGAACCACGAGCTCGCGGCTTTCCACCGGGTTGGTATTGACCAGCAGGAGGGTGACGCCCTCGGGGCGGACCTGTTCGACCAGCGCTCCCACGCCCCGGGGGAGCCCCGGCCGCCTCTCCCCGGCATCGAAGTAGCGGAGTTGCGCATGGACCACGTTGCCGCCGCTGCCCGGGTCGTTGGCCCCGAGCATGAGGTTGTGGAGGCTGCTGACCGAGGTGACCACCGGCATGTGGGGCGCCTGTCGGGTGTCCGCCGTCCGGGAGTCCTCACGCACCTTCTGAACCTGCCTTCGGATGAAGTCCAGATCGTACGCCATCGCCTCCATGGGATAGTCCGGGTCGTCACCTTTCAGGTAGCGGATCCAGGGCTCTTCCGCGACCCGGGGCAGGTCGGCCTCCTCCAGGGTCCAGGTGTAGATGTCGGTCAACTCCGGAAGCGACCAGAAATTGACGTTCCCACCGCGGCGCGCGCTGTTGTCGATGTAGGCGTACCAACCGTCGTCGCCGTACTTGTGAGGGACCATGAGACGGCCGTCGATGACCTTCTGCGCCGCGTACATGTTCTCGATCTGCGCTCGCAACGTGTTTACGTACTTGCGGTCGCCCGTGAGCATGAACGCAATCCCGAAACCGACCCGGGCGCCCCGCATCACGTAGTTGTTGCCCGGGTTGTCCGAACCGTCGGCGGACTTGGGACGGAAGTTCCATCCGTAGACTCCGCGCCACCACTTTCCGTCCCACTCGCCTCCGATGGACCCGTCGAGACCGATGTTGCTGGGAAGGTTGCCGCCGTTGCTGGCCGCTCGATCGACCCAGGCGTCGACGTACTCCAAAATCCAGTCCCGGTACTTCTCTTCCCCGGTCAACATGTACGCGGTCATGGCCAGGTTCGTGGCCAGCATGTTCTGGGGGTGGTCGCCGCTCAGATTGACCGTGTATCCCATCCGGGTCCAGCGTTCGGTTCTCGGGGGCTGCCCCGGCCGGGGGTCGTGGCGGGGACGCGGGTTGCCGCCCCAGTGATACTCCGTTGCGGGTGTCAGCAACGGTCCCCGGCTGCCATTGAACAGGCTCCGGATGATCTTCTTCTCCGGGTCGTAGTTGGCGGCGAGCGCGTCCTCGTTCATGTAGAAGCCGGCATAGCGCCGGGCCCGGATCAAGTATTGCGGGTCCTGAGGGCGGGAGAGACCATACCAGTACCAGGGAGCCATCCCCTCGCCCGTGTGCTCCCAGTCGAGTTGGGGGCAGAACTCCCGGTAGAGCATCCCGTCCTTGGCCGCCGCCACCAGGGGCTCCCGCGCTTCGGTGAATTGATCGAGGTGACCCTCCCAGATCTTCTTGTACAGGGCCAGGATCTCGGGCGGTCCACCCAGCATGTAGAGGACGGGCAGGTCCCGATAGGTTTCGGTGACGTCGTCGGGGCCGTCCATGGCGCCCCAGTTGGGGGTGATCCGCATCCAGCCGCGGACGTCGACGTACTTCTCGGCCGCCACGACCACCGCCTCGGCGTTGGAATCGATGAGCGCCCACTGGGCCAGGGCCCAAGCCGGCGGAGGCATCGGCGTGGTGATCTCGACGGCGGGTTTCGCCAAGGTCAACGATCCGGTCATGAGACCGAGAGCGACGCAGATGACGGAGAACCGAGGTTCTTTCCAATTCGGAACAAGTGCGGCCATTTTTCCCTCCCCGTGTCATGATAGTTCCTTTGCGTCAAAATTCTTGTACAAATAGACGAAAAATCGGTAGGGGTTCCCCTTGTGGGTGCCCTCATCGGTCCAAAACAGGGCAAGACGTGTGAATTGAGGAGGCAGATGTGAAGATTTCCATGCGAGTACTGATGGTTGCTGCTGTCCTGGTGCATTTGGCACTGGCACAGAGTTGGATTCTGGCGGGCGGAGAAGATGCCGCATCTTCTCTCCAGATCGGCTCCCGGCTGGAGCTCTTCGTGGACGATCACCTCATCGAGTCCATGGACGGAGTCCGGCTTCAGCTTCACAAGCCGCTGCCGGCGGGCACGGTCATGAAACACGACAAGCCCTGGGAAGGCACCACCAGCGCCTACCACACGGTCTTCAAGGACGGGGACCTCTACCGGATGTATTACCGGGGCAGCAGCCACGCCGGATATACGATTCAGTCGCTGATGAAACCGGGCGAGAAACCCATTCCCGAACATGAGCAGGTGGCCTGCTACGCCGAGAGCCGGGACGGCATCCACTGGAACCGTCCCTCCCTGGGGCTGATCGAGTTCGAGGGGTCCAAGGACAACAACATCGTCTGGATCGGAAACCGGGCCGGGGGCCACAACTTCGCCCCCTTCAAGGACGGAAACCCCGATGCTCCCGATTCGCAGCGATACAAGGCTGTGGGCTCAAGCAATATCGACGGCAAGCCGGTCCTGCTGGGCTTCGTTTCTCCCGACGGAATCCACTGGAGCAAGGTCCGGGACGAGCCCATCATCACCGACGGTCACTTCGATTCACTGAACGTGGCCTTCTGGGATTCGGTGCGGCAGCGTTACTCGGCCATCTACCGGGACGGTCATAAAGGCGTCCGGTCCTTCAAGTTCTCTCATTCCGGGAATTTCGTCGACTGGCCCCCGGGCCAGTATGCCGATTATGGCGACACTCCCCGGGAACAGCTCTACACCAACGCCACCACGCCTTATTTCCGAGCGCCTCACATCTACCTGGCCTTTCCCAAGCGTCTCGTTCAGTGGAGGACCTTTCACCAGGACGTTTCCGGTTCCGGCGTTTCAGAGGGGGTCTTCCTGAGCAGCCGGGACGGAGTGCACTGGGACCGGCGCTTCATGGAGGCGTTCGTGCGGCCCGGACGGGACCCCAGGAGCTGGGTGCACCGCACCAACATGATCGCAGCCGGAGTGCTGCCCACCGCCGACGATGAGATATCGATCTACGTGGCCCGCCACTACACCTCTCCCAGCGCCCACCTGGAGCGGATGGTCCTGCGCACCGACGGTTTCGCGTCCGCCTCTGCGGACTTTTCCGGCGGAGAGCTGCTGACCAAGCCCCTGCTGTTCCAGGGAAACAACCTGGTCCTCAATTTCGCCACCTCGGCCGCCGGAAGCATTCACTTGGAGATCCAGGACGCCGAGGGCAATCCGCTGCCGGGTTTTGCCCTGGAGGAGTCGCCTCTGATCTGGGGGGATGAGATCGAGCATACCGTCCGCTGGAAGCGTTCCCATTCCCGGGCCACGACTGACAAGCCCCTGAGACGGATTTCCGAGAAACCGGTGCGGCTCCGTTTCGTCATGAAAGACGCCGATCTGTTTTCGCTGAGGTTCAGGTAAACCGGCGAGTCCGGTCTTATCGAGGGGAAAAGGAATTGGCCGGGATGATCCGGAAGACATCGTTCATCCGCAGGTCGTTTCCCGGAATTCTGTTGCCGACCGTCCTGGCGGTGTTCGGCGGAGCCTGTTCACGACCGGACGGAATCGATTCGGCGAGGGAGACCGGAGATTTGCAGTCACGGAAAGTATCGGTCACGACCCCTCCGGACGCCGGCAACCCCTCGGAGCCGCCCCGGATCGCCGCCGTCGTGACCACCTTCTTTCCCAACAGCCATGCCGGGGTCATCGTCGACAAGTTTCTGCGCGGATTTCCCACCGACGAGGGCGTGATTCCACCCAGATCCAAGATCGTCTCACTGTACATCGACCAGATTCACGAGCGCGACGTGGGCCGCCAGATCGCATTCGAGTTCGACATTCCGCTGTACGAGAGCATCCGGGCGGCGCTGACCCTGGGCGGTGAGGAATTGGCGGTGGATGCGGTTCTGCTGATCGGGGAACACGGCGACTATCCACGGTCGGAACTGGGCCAGGAGATGTTGCCGCGGCGCTACTTCTTCGAACAGATCGCCGGTGTCATCGGCGAAGCGGGACGGCCCATCCCGGTCTTCAACGACAAGCACCTCTCTTACCGGTGGGATGATGCCGTCTGGATGTACGAAACGGCCAGGGCCAAGAAGATCCCGCTCTGGGCCGCTTCGGCTCTCCCGGTCGTCTGGCGGAATCCCAACTGGGAACATCCCCAGGGGCAGCCCGTGGACCGGGCACTCGTCATCGGCTTCCACATGGTGGAGCGGTACGGCTTTCACGCCCTGGAGGTCCTCCAGTCCAACGTCGAACGGCGGCGCGGCGGCGAGACCGGAGTCCGTTCCGTGCAATGCCTGTCGGGCGACGAAGTGTGGCGAGCCGGCAAAGAAGGCCGATGGTCCATCCCTCTGGCCAATGAGGCGCTGAGCCGGATCGAGGATGGACCGGGCAGTCTGGATCCCAAACAGGTCTATGAGCCTCACGTTTTTCTGGTGGAATACGTTGACGGTCTGGAGGCCGCCGTTCTGATGTTGGGCGACGGCTACGTTCGGAAATTCGCCTACGCCCAGCAACGCGGAACGTCCACCGATGCTCTCGAATACCACATCGCCGGCGGCCCCGCCCACGCGGCATTCGGCTATCTCGGCCTCAACATCGAGGACTTCTTGGTCTCCGGTCTCGCTCCCAACCCCGTGGAACGAACCCTTCTGACGACCGGAATCCTCGAGGCGGCCATGATCTCCCGCAGCCGTGGCGGGAAAAAGGTGCAGACACCGCACCTGTCGTCGATCCGGTACCGGTCGGGCAAAGGAGTCAAGAGGCCGTCGGGTACACGGCCGAAGGGAGCGAGCGTCGGCGATTGGATCGTCCACGAGCCCGGCGCCACGCCAGCCGCCGAACCCATTCCCATCACGCGCGACGGCACCGTCCGTCGGCCCCGCCCCACGAATTGATAGGAGGGGACTTTCCTGTCCCCCCGGGAGTGGGGGTAGGAAAACCCCCACTCCTAATCGACCCCAACGGCGAGGTCGACGTCATCGAAATTCGCCTCCCGCCCCCGGTGGCAGGGAAACGTCGTCGGATAGGAGGGGACTGTTAGTCCTCCTCTTCATCGCCGGTCCGGAAATCGGAGGTTAACAACCCCCGCTCCCAGGGGGGGTACAAACCCCACGCCCCAACGTGAAGGGGGTGTCAAACGGCGGTCAGACGAAAACGAGGCGGCCGGCGCACCTTCGTTGCCTGCTCGAAGGCGGGCCGGCGCGAATAACTGAAAGGGACAGTCTCGATTTCCACTAGCTTCAGTCGAGAATCTTTTGCAATCCCAAGCCAAACTCAGGGCCTATTCTGTTGGTTGGAGCGCCATTGATCGACCATCCAATCCATGACCCTGATGAATTCAGCCAATTGACCACCCCCGACGAGTTTCGAAAGGTTGATGGCAGGCCATCCTGTCATGCCTGCTTTGCCGAGCGAAAATCCAGGGATTCCAACTAACATCTCGCGAAGCGAATCCCTGACTTCCTCCCGGTCAAACGGTGCGTGACCGCATAAGAATGTCATGCACAGAGCCGTCGCCCTTGCGCTGTTCTCCATCTGGAGAAACGCTACTGATCTGGGAAGCCGGATCAGGCACTGTGGTCCGCGAGTCGTGGTTTCGAACGTGAGATCGAGGGCCACCTTCTTCGACCAAGCAAGGATCTTGCGCACTGCAAGCAATACGTTTCCGTTTCGGTCTGCGTGGGTTCGAACAGCATTCAGGAAGGCCTCTTCTTTCATGGCAACTCGTCCTGTTCTCGGTTGCTGTATCTGCTTGGCTTGCCTCCTCGCCTCCGTTTGTCCCGTAACTCTTGGGACCAAGGCTCTGACTCCCTCCCCCGCAAACTGGCGAATCTCAACCGCAAGCGCCTCCGTAGGAGTCATCACCTCGTTGAGGAACTCAATGATCCGCCGCAGCTCTGTGGGAATCGTGTCTGCTACGAAAAGCAGCCGAATTCTCTTGTCGCGTAGATTGCTCTCCACGGCATTCCAAAAGTGATCCACCTGGGATTCATCCGCTTCGCTGTCATGTCCGAGAAAGTCCTGAAGTTTCGAACTCGCGTTCTCGCCGTCTCTTCTGCAAACTTCCTCGAATTTCGACCGGACCCAACCGGAAGGCCAGTGCGCTGTTGAGTTTGCCGCATAGTCGAGCATCTGGCCGACGACCTCTCGACGGATCCTGCTGTCCGAACTCCTCTTTACCTCGATGAGGGTGGGGATGCCATCCTGATCGAGAAACAGGTGGTCGAGCGACCATCGGCCGACACCCGTGCCGTCGTGGACGGGCATTTCACGCGCAACCAGCAGAAACCTGCGGGGAGAATCCGGATTGATCTGTTCACCGCCGAGGAGATCCGGATGCTCAGTCAGAATCGTCTGTAGCAAGTCCTCGGAGTCGTACTCTGCCTCGTCCAACGGGGTAAGTTCATTGTTCGGGTGCAGCAAAAAAATCCGGCCACTCTGCGTCATGCGAGTCAATTCGTCCGCTGCCCGTCAAACTCTTCGAATCAAGCTTTGCGACCAACAGTCAGCTTACCAACGGTTTCGCCATCCTATCCTAACTGTAAGGGACAGTCTCGATTTACACCTCGACATCCCACTGTACGAGAGCATCCGCGCGGCGCTGACCCTGGGCGGTGAGGAATTGGCAGTGGATGCGGTTCTGCTGATCGGGGAACACGGCGACTATCCACGGTCGGAATTGGGCCAAGAGATGTTGCCGCAGCGCTACTTCTTCGAACAGATCGCCTGCCCGAAACATAGACTGTCCCCTTTTTGCGCTATTCTGGTTGCGGTACGGTGCTACGATCCGACAACCGTGGAGACGCGAATGCTGATACGACAACGGACCATCCTCGGCCTATTGGCGCGCATTGGTCGCCCGGTGATGCGGACGACCTTGGTGAAACTCGTGTTCTTGCTCCGCCACGAGACCGCGCTACGACATGCACGGAACTTCTACGATTTCGTCCCGTACAGATATGGTCCCTTTTCTTTCACCCTTTTTCGCGACTTGGAACTCCTTACCCAGGCTGGTCACATTAGCTTCGGCGATACGGTCTCCCGCACCCCAGAAACGGCTGATTCCGGGCATCCAGGGGTCGAAACTCTTAGCAACTCAATAACTTCCGCTGTCGCCCATATCGCGAGCCGGTACGGCGACATGGCCCAGAGTGCCTTGATCGAAACCGTCTATCACCGCCATGCTTGGTACGCGCTCAACAGCGAATTGTCCCAGCGGGATCTGGTTTCTCCACAACGCCCCGACGACGCCGTCCTCGCTGTTTACACGGCAGGGTATGAAGGCAGATCAATCGAAGCATTCATCGACGATTTGTTGTCTCGTGGTATCGGCGTAGTCATCGATGTCAGAGCGAATCCCGTTTCGCGCAAGTACGGATTCTCCAAATCAAGGCTGGCCCGCATCTGCGCCCGGTTGGGACTTACGTATCATCACCTACCGGCCCTTGGAATTCCTAGCTCCGAGCGGGCCAAAGCCAGGAGTCACGTCTCTCGCGAGCACCTTCTGCGGCGATATGCACGATCCATACTTCCCCTGCGATCCGCCGATGTAAAGGAACTCGGCACTTTAATGACTTGCAAGCCATCCGTCCTCATGTGCGTAGAGGCACGCCCTCAAGACTGTCATCGCGGTAAGCTCGCTCAGGCCGTTGCGGACGTGACAGGACTGGACGTGGTGAATATATGACCGTGTCGAATCCCAAGAAGATGAAAGTCTTGATCACCGTCAAGACCTATCCGATTCCGTCCTCGAAGTACGATGAGCTCGTGTGTACCGCCGGTGTTACGGAAGCTGGTGACTTTGTGCGCCTCTATCCGATCAACTTCCGCGATCTGCCGTTCAGCCAGCAATACAGGAAGTACCAATGGATAGAGGTCCATGTGGTCAAGCATAGCAAACAGGACCGCAGGAGAGAGAGCTACCGGCCAGCCAGCCAGACGATTCGAGTATTGGGCGATCCCATCAAGAGCAATCCCGGAAATTGGCGGGAGCGTGCCCGCTACGCTTTGGCGAAGAAGGCCCGGTCGATGGAAGAGCTCCGTGCCCGGCAGGAAGCCGATCGCACATCCTTGGGCGTGTTCCGGCCCAAACGGATACACGACCTCGTGGTGACCTCGGATGCCCCCGAATGGAAGCCCAGCTTTAAAGCAGCGCTTCGGCAGGCAAGGCTATGGGAGACCCGCAGCATCACCCTCGAACCGCCTCGCAAGGTGCCATTCAAGTTTCGCTACGTGTTCGATTGTGACGATTCGCGATGCACTGGCCACAAGATGATGATCGAGGACTGGGAGGTGGGAGCGCTGTTTTGGAAGCTTGTTGATCAGGGGGATTCACACAAAGATGCGGCGAAAAAGGTAAGGGAAAAATTTCTTGGAGAACTCTGCGGAACCGACAAGGACACCCACTTCTTCGTCGGGACTATTCTTGCTCATCCCAAGAGTTGGGTCGTGATCGGTGTCTTTTACCCCAAAGTGAGACCACCGAGCTTGTTTGACATGTCGCCGACAGCGACCCTGTGACCATCTGCGGATTCCACGGTACGGCAATTGGATCTTTCCACGACACGCTGGGAGTAGGGAGACATTCTTGGCCCCCTCTTCATCGCCGACCCGGAATCGGGGGTCAAAAAAGTCCCCGCTCCCACACGAAGGGATGCTATACCGCAGCCGGACGGAATTGAGGCGGCCGGCGCACTTGAGTTGCCTGCTCGAACGAATACGCCAGTCGGATAAGCCTCTCTTCGCTCCAAGCACGCCCGAAGAAGGAGATCCCCACCGGAAGGCCGTGGACGAACCCCGCCGGAACGGTGACGTTGGGATAGCCCGACACCGCTGCGCCGCCGGAACTGCCACCACCGTAACTGTCGCCGTTCACCAGGTCGGTGACCCAGGCGGGACCGCCGGTGGGGGCCAGCAGGGCATCCAACCGGTGCTCCTTCATCACCCGGTCGATCCCCTCGTCCTGGCTCAGACGATGATTCCGGGCCAGGGCGTCCCGGTATCTCTTGTCGGTCAAGGGCCCCCTCGCCTGTGCCTGGATGAAGTGTTCCTGGCCGAAGTAGGGCATCTCACGATCCGCATTCTCTTCGTTGAACCGGATGAGATCTTTCAGTGATCTGACCCGTGGCGACCCTCCCAGTTGGGTCAGATAGGCGTTCAGCCCGGCCTTGAACTCGTAGAGCATGACCTCCCGCTCCGACTCGCTCCAATCCCCCCAGGTCGGGATATCCACGGGATCGACGATCACCGCTCCCTGGCTCCGCATGGCGGCGACCGCCTCTTCTACGATGCGGTCCACGTCCGGATGGAAGCCCAGTAGCCGGCGGACCAGTCCGATTCGGGCGCCGTGAAGGCCGGATGGTTCCAGAAAGGGGCTGTAGTCGGTGTGCGACCGCCCCTGGCTCGCCGCCGTGCCGGAATCGTCGGGATCGCCTCCGGTCAGGGCTCCCAGGACGGCCACGGCGTCCGCCACCGTCCGGGCCATGGGTCCGGCCGTATCCTGACTGTGGGAAATGGGAATGATCCCGGTCCGGCTGACCAGTCCCACGGTCGGCTTGATGCCCACGATCCCGTTGGCATTGGAAGGACAGACGATGGACCCGTCGGTCTCGGTTCCGATGGCGGCGGAGCAGAGATTGGCCGAGACGGCCACCCCCGAGCCGGAGCTGGACCCGCAGGGATTGCGGTCCAGGGCGTAGGGATTCCGGGTGAGGCCGCCGCGTCCGCTCCAGCCGCTGGTGGAGCGGGTGGAACGGAAGTTGGCCCACTCGCTGAGGTTGGTCTTCCCCAGCAGGACCGCCCCCGCATCCCGCAGCTTCCGCGCCACGAATGAGTCCCGTTCTGCAATGGAACCCTCGAGCGCCAGCGAACCGGCGGTGGTCGTCATTTGATCGGCCGTGTCGATGTTGTCCTTGATCAGGATGGGAATACCGTGCAGCGGACCTCGGGCGCCGGCCTCCCGCCGCTCGCGATCCAGTGCATCGGCAATGGCAAGCGCATCCGGATTGACTTCGATGACGGAACGGAGCGCCGGCCCCTGGCCGTCGATCTCCTCAATTCGGCGCAGGTATTTCTCGGCAACGGTGCGAGCCGTCTCCTGCCCCGAGTCCATCCTTCGCTGAAGCTCCAGGATGGAGACCTCGTCCAGGTCGAAGGGAGCGACGGATGGAAGATTCGCCCCGGTGTCATGCGGAGGTTCCGTCCGGCAGGCCGCAGGGGCCGCCGCGACGGCTGTCCCCAGCGCGCCTGCGCCGATGAACTCGCGGCGATTCAGGTTGGAGGGAGATTCTGTTTCGGGATCGGATGGCATGGACTCTTCCCCAAAAAATTATCGCTAGCTGAAGTGCAAGACCTGCACCGCGTGGGGCGGAACCTGGACGTTGAACCGTCCTTCCCGCACCGGCACATCCTGTTCGGCGATCAGGTCCTGGACCTTGGAGAAGCTCCACTTGGGCGCCAGGCCGGTTTCGGCGGCCCGAGGCTCCACGTTGAAGAGGAACATCAGCACGCCTTCCTCCCTGGCCTGGGCCAGTTGCACGATGATCCGGTCCCCCTCCGTGCGGACCGGCGAATCAACTCCCAACGACTGCACCAGTGGAACCAGAACGTCGTCTCGAGACGAAGGTTCGAATCCTTCCCATAGGGAAATAGTGATCCACGTGAAGCGCCGATCGGATGTCTGCATCCCGACCACCTCATCGCCGTACCAGGCGATCGCCCGACCCGGGTCCGACACCTGCAGTCCGATGAAGTTGCACTCCTGGCCAATGGGAAACTCGCCCCCCTCCAGCCGCAAGCGATTGGTCTCGTCGCGGATCTCCTTGGCCGTGATCCGGCTGTGATCCAGGGTCTTCACCCCCAACAGTCCGGACAAGCCCTCAGGCGGATCGAAACTGAAACGGCCGTTTTCGGCGTTGGTTCCGAACGGTCCGTCGGCCACCAGGCGGGGCCCCTCGCCGCCACTCACGGTGCGTCTGATCTTCTCCACCAGATCATCATCGAGGACGGCGGTCCGGGGGAGATAGACCAGCTTGTAGCCGTCCCAATCCATGCGGGGACTGACCACGTCCACCGGTATGTTGTGCTCCCACAGCGTCCGGTAGGTGCCCCTGAGGCTCTCCCGGTAGTCCGTTCCGGCCTTGCCGAACCGGTGCAACAGGTCGCTCTTCTCGTGGTAGACGATGGCCATCTCGGCTCTGGGCACCCGGAGCGGAAGGTGGGGCCGCACCCGTTCCATCTGCCGGATCGTCTTTTCCGCAGCGGCCAGCCGCGGCAATCGGACTCCACCCAGGGAAACCAGATTCAGACCGGGAGCCTCGAAGCTCATGTACTCGGGACGGTACTGCCAGAACAGGGCGCCGGAGCCTCCCCGCGCCAGCGCCAGCCACATGTTGGCGCTGATCTCCTCGGGGGTCGTCTGCCGTTTGTGCTGCATGCCGCCCGGGTTCATCCCGGCGTAGATCTCTTCGTACCACCAGCGGCCGCCAGTACCGATGCTGCGCGACCAGTCGGTGGCGAAACAGGTCTCGGCGAAGCGGTAGGGATCGTCGCCGCTGAGAAAATCGTTGCTGCGGGAGGAGAATCCCCAGGAATCGAACTCCCGGGCACCCAATTCGTCCCAGATTCGAGGGAAGTACGCCCCGTGACCGCGGACCTCGTGACGGTCGTCCAGGCTCCGGACCACTTCGACCTGCCAACGGACCTGATCCCGGAGGTCTTCGTTCTGAAACTCCTGCCACAGCATCATCTCCACGATGGCCGAATTGGACCGGGCCGGCTCCACGTCGGCCCAATCCCGGTAGCGGCGGTGCAGTTTCCGGTTCAGTTCATCCAGACTGAAACGCCGCTTCAGCCAATCGCGGTAGGCGGCGATGGAGTGCTCGCAATAGCATCCCTTGGGAAACCCGTAGTGTGCGGCCGCTGGCGCCACCCCGTCCCAGACGCTCCACATGATCAGGTTCGGCGCGTCCTTGTAGCGGTCCACCACCGCACGCAAAATGGCGCCTCCGTACTCTCGCCACTTGGGGTGGTTGTAGCAGTGCCACTGCCGGCCCTGGGGAGCGGCGTTGCCGGCCCGGGGTACGGCGACGACTCCCTCGCTGGAGACCACACGCATATCGGGATGGCGGCGCCTCATCCACTCGGGCGCAGCGCCATGGGTGGCCAGCGTCATGTCGAACCAGACCAGGAGGTCGTGCTTGTGCGCCAACTCGAAGAACCGGTCGAAATCGTCCAGCTCGTACTTGCCGGGCTGAGGCTCCATCCAGTTCCAGTAGGAGAAGGTCCGAACGATGCGCATGCCGGCACGCCGGATGTCCGCGAAGTCCTGGTCCCAGAATTCTTGCGGAGGCATGGGAGCCCGGTAGTACTCGGTTCCGAGCAGGAACTCCGTGGACAAACCGGGGCGCTGTTCCCGAGCCGCCGGTGCGGATACTACGGGCCAGGTCCCGGCTGTCATGGCGGTACCTGAGAGGGCGAGGAATTTTCTGCGATTCATGGAAGATACTCCCTCAACGGCCGGGCGGCCGGCGGATTCATGGGAGGAACCAGTCTGCGAGCCGACCCGGCTCGACTGTCCTCGACGAGATTATTGTCCATTCTGCCTCCTGCCGTGCGCAAACTTGTCGGCTGAAGATGAAAGAGGGCGCTCAAACATAAGGGGCGTCCCTACTGTTCTCACCGGTGCCCCACCCGCGGCGGGTCGTCGAAACTCTGAGAGATACGGGCGCGGTCCGCGGGGGTTTTCCTATTCCCGCAGCGAGGAAGAGGAAGACGGGGGACAGGAATGTCCCTCTCCTACTTGTTCTTGGGAAGGAACCAACTGTATAGGGCCGGCAACAAGAGCAGCGTCAGGATCGTCGAGCTGGCGAGTCCGCCGATCACCACGGTGGCCAGCGGGCGCTGGGCTTCGGCGCCGATGGAAGTCGCCAGCGCCATGGGCAGGAACCCCAGACTGGCCACCAACGAAGTCATCAGAACCGGGCGCAGCCGCGTCACCGCGCCCTCGACGATCGCCTGTCGAAGCGGACGGCCCCTTTCCAGCAGGGAGTTGGTCGTCGAGACCATCACCAGTCCGTCCAGCACCGCCACCCCGAACACCGCGATGAACCCGATCGATGCCGAAACATTCAAGTTCATTTCCCGCAGCCACAGCGCGGCGACCCCTCCGACGGTGGCGAACGGAACGATGAGCAGCACCAGAAACGATTGTTTGGCCGATCGGAACGTGAGGTACAACAGCATGAAGATCACCAGCAGGACCGCCGGCAGGACCAGCATCAGCCGCTGCATGGCCCGCTGTTGGTTTTCGAACTGGCCGCCCCAGGTGATGTAATAGCCGGTCTCCAGGTCCACATCCGCTTGGATCAGGCGTTGGGCCTCTCCCACGAAACTGCCCATGTCGCGCCCGCGGACATTGCACTGAACCACGATGCGGCGCTGGCTGTCTTCGCGATGGACGACTTCCGGCCCGCTGGCGCGGCGAATCTCGGCCACCCGGTCCAATGGGACCTGCTCTCCCTCCGGCGCCGCCAGCAGAATGCTACCCAGGGCGTCCCGGTCCCTGCGATAAGACTCAGGCAACCGGACGGCGACCTGGAACCGGCGGCGGCCATCGATGAGTTCCGTCACCGCCTTGCCGCCCACCGCGGCCTGCACCACATCGCGCACGTCGGAAACATTGAGGCCATAGCGCGCCAGCTCGTCCCGGTCCACGACGACCTGCCACTCGGCCGCGCCGGAAAAGACCTGCTTCTGCGCGTCGGCGGCGCCGGGAACCTGACCGATCACCCGCAGCACTTCGTCGGCCGTGCGGTCGAGCACTCGCTCGTCGGGTCCGAAAATCTTGACCGCGACGTCAGCCTCCACGCCGGAAATGGTCTCGTCCAGGCGCATCGCCATGGGTTGCGTGAAGTTGTAGACGACGCCCGGAATCTTCGAAAGTTCCGCCGCCATGGCTTCCAGCATTCCTTCCTTGGTGTCGGCCGTGGTCCATTGCTCGCGCGGCTTCAGGTCGACGTACAGGTCGGTTTCGTAGATTCCCATGGCCTCGGTGGCGAGGTCGGGCCGGCCCGTCTTGCCCACCGTGCCCGTCACCTCGGGGAACTCCAACAAGGTCTTTTCGACTTCGAGCCCGATGTCCACCGATTCGGACAAGGAGATACTGGGAAGCCGAAGGACCTGAACCAGCACGGATCCCTCATCGAGGCGGGGCATGAATTCGGTTCCGATAAAACGCAGTGAGCCCATGGGAACGGCGACGAGCAGGAATCCGCCGGAGACCACGAGCGCCCGGTGATCGAGCGCGAAGTTCACGACCCGCCCGTAGACGGCCCGCGCGCGGTCCATGACCGGCTCCCTGGACTTCTTCGGCCGGCGTCCCAGCAACAGGCGGGACGCGGCCGGCAGCAATGCCAGGGTCAATACCAGCGAGCCCAGCAACGCCGCGCACACGGTAAAGGCCATGGGACGGTACATTCGTCCTTCGAGCCCCTGCAAACTCAGGATCGGGACGTATACCGCGATGATGATGCCGACACCCGTCAGGATCGGCCGGGACACCTGGTGAGCCGCCGACCGCACCAGCTCTAAGCTTTCGTCTCCGGTCAGCGGTACATCGGGATTGGGACGTCCTTTCAGGCGCCGCACATGGTTCTCGATCATGATCACGGCGCCGTCGACGATCATGCCGAAGTCGATGGCTCCCAGGCTCATGAGATTGGCGGTGATGCCGAACCATCGCATTCCTATGAACGCAACCAGCATGGACAGGGGAATCACCGCAGCGACGAGCAGCGCGGCGCGAAAATTGCCGAGAAACAGGAACAGAATCGCCACCACCAACGCTCCGCCCTGGAGCAGATTGTTGCGAACCGTCCGGATCGTCCCGTCGATCACCACCGACTGGTCGTAAAACGGAACGATGTTCACGCCCTCGGGAAGCGAACGGCGAATTCCTTCCAGCGCCTCTTTGACCCGCTCGATGACCGTCTTGCTGTTCTGGCCTCGGAGCATGATCACCGTGCCGGAGACGGTCTCCCCCTGGCCGTCGCGCGTCACCGCCCCTTGACGAGGGATGTGCCCGACCTTGACCTCGGCGACGTCACGCAGGTAGACCGCGGTTCCCTCGTGGGCCGTCAGGACGATCGTCCCCAGGTCCCGCTCGCTCCCGACGCGGCCCAGCCCGCGCACGGTGTACTGCTCGGAGGCGTGCTCCAGGAACCCGCCGCCAAAGTTGTCGTTGTTGTCCCGAACCCGCTCGAACACGTCACGGAGCGTCAGCCCGTGCGCGCGCAGCCGGTAGGGATCCACCTCGATCTCGTACTGACGCGTGTAGCCGCCCCAGGTGCTGATGTCGGCCACGCCCCGCACGGCCCGCAATTGGTATTTGATCTCCCAGTCGTGGAGCGTCTTCAGCTCCATGGCGCTGTAGCCTTTCCCTTCGATCGTGTACTGGTACACCTCGCCGAAGGCCGTGGCCACGGGCCCCAACGCCGGCTCGAGGCCGTCTGGAATCCGGCCGCGTGCTTCGTTCAGCCGTTCGTTGACAAGCTGCCGCGCGAAATAGTTGTCCACGCCGTCGGCGAAGACGATGGTGACGATCGAAAGGCCCAATTTGGAAATCGAGCGGACTTCTTCGGTGCTGGGAAGGCCCATCATGGCCGACTCGATGGGGAAGGTCACCAGTTGCTCGACCTCCACCGGCGCCATGCCCGGCGCTTCGGTGATGACGGTGACCTGGTTGTTGGTCAGGTCCGGAAAAGCGTCGATGGGAATCCGGTAGAGGGCGTTGAGGCCGGCCGCCACGAGCACCGCCAGGCCGATCAGGACGACCCAACGGTGATCCAGGTGGTAGTCGATAAATCGCTTGAGCATGTTCCAGATGCCGGCAGGCTTTGCGGCTCGACCCGTGCAACCGCCAGGCTGCTAATGATGTCCGACCATCCGGGCCTTCAGCAGCTCGGATTTGAGGTGGAAGGCGCCATTGACCACCACCGCCTCGCCCGCCTGCAAGCCGCTCACGATTTCCACAATGGAGCCGGAGCGCCGGCCGGCCCGGACCTGGCGGACCCGAAAGGAGGTCTCTCCCTCGGGCACGAACAGGACCTCCTCCCCGTCCACGTTTTGCAGCGCGGCAAGCGGTGCGACGACCGCTTCCCTACCGGTGCCGGCGCCTATGGCGATTGTGGCGAACATCTCTCTCTTGAGCCGCCGGCCGGGGTTGTTCAGCTCGCAACGCACCTCGACGGTTCGCGTCTCCGGATCGAGTGCGTCGCCGATGTAGGCGATGCGAGCCGGAAAAGTCCTGCCGGGGTAAGCCCGCACCGACACTTCCACCGGCTGTCCGTTCCGGAGCGAGGAAAGGTGCTGCTCGGGGACCTGGGCAATCACCCACAACTTCCTCAAGTCACTGATGACATAGAGCGAGTCCGACGCCGCGACCACGGCGCCCGGAGTGACCATGCGCTCGATAATGGTGCCTGACATGGACGAACGCACTTCGATCAAGTGCTCCTCTTCATGCGCGCGATGGTGCTCACGAGCCGCGCTCGGCAGCCGCTCCGGGGAAAGGCCCAAGTAGCGCAAGTGTATCTCGGTACGCTTCACTCCGGCCCTGGCGATTTCGAGAAACATCTCGGCGCTGCGCAACTTCGATTCGGCCTCCTGCACCTTCTGCAGCGAGCCGGCTTTCAACTCATGCAGGCGGGAAGCCCGCTGATAGGTTTCTTGGGCGAACTGCAGTTCCGTCTGTCTTCTTTCCAACTCGGCCCGGGCTTCCCAATAGGAAGCCTCGGCGTCATGGACCTCGTGGCTGTGAAGGCGCGCGAGCACTTGTCCTTTTTCGACGTCCGTACCGACCGACTCGCAACACGCGACAACGACGCCTTCGGCAATCGAGCCCGCGCGCGCGGTGGCGTCCTGGTTGATCGTGATCCGTCCCGGGACCTGCAGTTCTATTTCGAGTTTTCCGGTTTCCGCTTCGGCGAGGGTGATGCCGGCGATTCGGATCGCCTCCTCGTCGAGACGAATCAAGCCCGCGTCGTGTGCCGCGTCGGCTTCGGCCGGCTCCGTTTCGGCAGCCGGCTCCGCTTCGGCGGCCGGGGTCGAGCATCCGGCCCCCGTCAGCATCAGAAATGCTGCCACCGACAAGGATATTCGCCGGATTTCAGGTTCCAGAGTTTGCATGGTCACCAGCTTCACTCGACCATCGTGCCAAAATTCGCCGCCGATTGGGCCACATCCGAGGACAGCGAAAGAGTCGGTGTCCCCGAGGCGGTCTCCAGATCCACCCAACTCAGTTGGTAGTCGAACACCAATCTCGAGTGGAACAGGTCGAGCTCGTTCTGGGCGCGCTGGGCGTCGAGCACGTCGAGCAGTTCGACCCCTCCTTCCTGGTAAGCGGCGAGCGCGATTCGGGAGGTCTCCCGCGCACGGTCAAGGACCCCGGTCTCCATCGAGCGCAACATCTCGGAGCGCCGCCGCACCGTCTCCACCGCTACGGCCACCTCGGCGGAAATGCGCGCTTCCATTGCCCGCAGGGCCGCTTCACGGCGGCGTACATCGGCCAGGGCCTCCCCGATCCGGCCCGCGTTATCGTCGCGAACCGGCAACGGAATCGAGATCCCGCCGACGAGAGTGTGGAACGCTTCGCTCCGCTTGTAACCAAGATAGGGTCTCACGTCTGGCCGCGCCAGCGACCGTTGCAACCCTACGGCTGCGCGGGCGCGCTCCACCTGAGCCTGGCCCAGCAGGATCTCCACGCGATGGGCCGACGCCTTCTCCGCGGTCTGCCGCGTGGCCTCGGCAGGGTCCCAGCTCACGTCGACTGGCCATGCGTCCGGCTGCCGCAGCCCGAAGCCGGTGCTCAACTCCGGAATCCCCATCGCCTTCAGCAAGGCGATCTTGGCGCGGCTGACCTCCATCTCGGCACCGGAGACGGCCAGTGCGGCCCGTCCGACCTCGACTCGAACCTTGATCAGGTCCACTTCGGCCGTCGCGCCCAGCCGAACACGCACCTCGTGATAATCCTCCAGGCGTTCCATGGTTTCGCGGCTGCGCTTCAGCATCTCCACGTCGCTCACGGTTGCCAGAGCGTTCCAATAGGCCTTCTTGACGCTCTGGCGAATCCTCCAGGCAGCCAGTTGCCGTTCGTGCTCCGCGATGCGTTCATCGGCCTCGGCAAGCTCGACCCGCCGCGTCCGCTTGCGCGCGGTCTCGATCGGCACGCTCACCCACGCAAACAGGTCAAGGTCGCGAGAGGCCGAAAAGCCTGGATTGCCGTAGAACCGCCAGTTCTCGGTCTGCAGGGAGAGTACTGGGTTCGGCGACAGGCCGGCCTGCCGCGTCGAGCCGGCGCGCGCGTCGATCGCCGCCTGGGCGGCGTCCAAGTCGGCGTGACGCGAGAGTGCGAGCTCGACGGCCTGATCGAGGTTGAGAGTTCTCGGCAGCGGCTGAGCCCTCAGTCCGAGCGTCAGACACGCCGAAACGAGGAGTGTGCCGGCTACAAGTGTTTTCGCCATCTGTTGCCTCCTTGCCAGCGATTCTTCGAGCATCACGCCGCCATGGAACCCCAAAGCCCTGGCAAATGACAGGAGCGGGGACGTTCAATCTCCGATTGGGGGGGCGGGCGCGGGGGGACTAAAAGTCCCCCCTCCTAACGGCTACAGCGTCCAGCCCTTGCGGTATTCCTTGTGGACCAGCTGCTGGGCGGCCGCCGAGTTGGTGATTCGCAACGAAGACGCGTCCCATTCGATGGCCTCGCCGCTCCGATAGGCCACGACACCCAGCAGAACAGCCTCGGTGAGAGCCCCCGAATAGTCAAAATTGCAGTTGGTGGTCCCGCCCGACTTGATGGCGTCGATCCATTCCTGGTGGTGTCCGGGAGAGCGGGGAATGAAGGGGTCCGGGCGCTTGAACCCGGCGAACTTCTCCGCCGGCAGCAGCATGTGCTCCGAGTAGTTGGAGAGGATCATCCCTTCGGAGCCGACGAAGAGCTGCCCCCGGTCCGGGTCCAGGGGCTGGCCCTCCGGGTCCGTGTGCCCGGCCAGCAGGTCCGGTTTCTTGCCCCCGTCGTACCACTTCAACGTCACCGGCGGCAGGGCGCCCCGGGCCGGATACTCGTAGGTCACGACCAGCCCGGAAGTCGCGCTCTCCAAGAGCGGAGGAGGACCGGCCGCCGACACCCGGGCCGGATGCTTGAGATCCAGCGCCCAGTGCGGGAGGTCCATCCAGTGGCAGGCGAAGTCTCCCAGGGCGCCGGTGCCGTAGTCCCAGAACCAGCGCCAGTTGAAGGGGTGAACCACGGTGACCGAACCGTCCTCCGCGACACTTTCACAATAGGGACGGGACCGCGCGGGACCCAGCCAGAGATCCCAGTCGACGTGGCCGGGCCGCGGCTTGCCGGTAATCATCCTCCGGCCCGAGTAGTCGACGTTGACCCAGACGTGGACTTCCCGGATCTCGCCGATGGCGCCGCTTTGAACCAGCTCGACCACCAGGCGGTAGTTCTCCTCGGCGTGGATCTGTGTCCCCATCTGGGTGACCAAGTCATTCTCTGCGGCCAGTTCGGCCAGTCGCCGCGCTTCGTAGATGGTGTGGGCGAGCGGCTTCTCGCAGTAGACGTGCTTCTTCATCTGCAGGGCCATCGACGCCGCCGGAGCATGGGTATGGTCGGGCGTGCTGACCAGGACGGCGTCGATCTTCTCGGCCTCCTTCTCCAACATGACCCGGTAGTCCCGGTACCGGCGCGCGTTGGGCCAGGTCTCTCCCGCAGCGTCGAGAAACTCCTGGTCGATGTCCACCAGGGCCACGATGTTCTCGTTGGCCACCCCCTTAAGATTCCCCGCCGCGCGGTTGTGAACACCGATGGAAGCGATGTTGAGCCGGTCCAATGACGATTGGGATTGCGTCGAGGAATACAGGATTCGCGGGGCAGCCAGCGCCGCAGCAGCAGCGGCCGACGTTCCCAGGAAATGACGACGATCCAGTTTCTTCATCACGAAAATCCTCCTCTCCGTGCGGGCAGGCAGCCTCACCAGGAGTGGGGGTTTTCCTACCCCCACTCCTTCTCCTCTCCGCGCGCAGGCGGCCTCATCCCACGTACGGCGGGCGCCGGCTCAGTCTTCGGGCTGTCGCAACCCTTTCTCCACACCCTGCCGACTCAAATCCCGAATCTCCCCGGCGCCTAAAACCCTCTTGACCACCAGCACATCGTCCACCCAGCCGGTGAGTTGGTGGCGACTCGAACCCGCGCTCTCCCATCCGTGTCCGACGAAAGTCCCGCCCCGATCGGCTCCCAGATGCAGGTTGTCCGCCAGATGAACGCCGGCCAGCAGCGGGGCATCCGGAAGACCGAACATCTCGACAACCGTGTCGTCCCGTCCGAGGCGGGCGGACCCGGAAAGAACTTGGCCCGATCCCGCGATCCGGCCATCCAGGTAGAGATGGACCCGGCCGCGATCATAGGTGGCCGCCAAGTGATGATACATCCCTGCAGCCAACGAACCTGCGTGGGAAGAGATTTCCTGCCCGTTGACGACCAGGCGCAGTACGCCGGTTCCGGGACTGAAGTCGAAGATCAGCTCACCCAACGAAGGGGCGCCGCTGCCCC
Source organism: Acidobacteriota bacterium (assembly GCA_965231825.1). Lineage (GTDB taxonomy): Bacteria > Acidobacteriota > UBA6911 > RPQK01 > JAJDTT01 > JAJDTT01. The sequence continues at coordinate 4,968,143 of OZ246889.1, forward strand.
GATGGGTGCTGAAGAGGCGCATCCGGTCTCGTTTTTGCGTCTTGACCCGGGCCGCCAGCGTAAAGTGAAGGCCGAGATGCGCGGTGCCCGGCACCTCAAGCCGGTTCGCATCCGGTCCCGGCTCGGGAAACAGCAGCGTCGATGACCCTCCGGTGCCCGCCTCCGGATCATGGACGGTGGAGAGGGAGCCATGCCGGCGTCCCGACTGGATTCCATCCGCCGCCGCTTCGTCGTCGAATCGGTCTCCGTTGGACGACTCGAACGTATAGAAGACCTCCAGCGGCGCGGCCGGGTTGACGACCTGAACATTTTCGCCGGCCCGGAATGAAAAGAGCGAGGAGCGCGTTTTAAGAAAACGAAGCCGCCGGGGTTCCGGGGAATCGGGCAGTTCGTCCCGCGCCTTCCACCTGACGGTGAAGTCCACACTGTCTTCCGTCAGGGGCCGGCACTCTTCCTTTGCGTAGCCGGGCAGGACCCGGCCCTCCTTGTCCAGCACCTCCACCCGGATTTCTCCTCCATCGGCATTTGCGTTGAGCCGCAACTCCCCCTCCAGGCCCAGCAGGAGGCGGGTGGTGATCGCCCCGCCGTCTGATCCGGCGTCCAGGGAGACGAATCCGTCCTTGCGCAAGGTGGCCATGCCGACGGCGCCATCCCCTCGCTGCAACCCGTGGGTGGAATCGAAAGCACCGTAGTAGACCCGCAATTTCTCGCCGGCCATTTGCGGATGGTTGAGGGTCTGGACTTGACCGCTGTCCCACGCGCCTGGAGGGCCGGTCGGCAGAATCGGGGTTCTTTCTCCCTCCTGGCGGTCCCAGGTGACCCCGTCCCGGCTGGTCACCAGCTCACAGAAGATGGGGCCGTCATTCTTCCCGTCCACGATCCGAAAGACCCAGAGGAATCCCAGATACAGGCTCTGATAGGGAAAGGCCGCGAGGCCGTAGAAGTCGGTGTGCTGTCCGCTCCGGGTCACCCAGCGGTCGTCGAACTCGTCCGGGACCAGGATCAACTCGGCCGGCGGCCAGTGCTGGAAACGAGTCGTGGTGCTGATGGCCACCGAACGGCGCCGGTATCCCCGCACCGGAGCGTAGAGCTTCGTATAACCCACATAGGCCCGGCGGTTGGGATCCCAGAGAAAATGCCCAACGTCGCCGGGATCGGGCAGGACCGGATTCCTGGGAGTGTCGGTCCAGTGGACCCCGTCCGGAGAGATGGCTCCCCAGTAGCCTCGGACGGCGCGCCCGGGAACGTCGGCGCGGAAGTCGAAATTGACCATCTTGTATCGTCGATCGGCGTCCGCTTCCCAGGGGGTATGGATGATCTGGGGCATATGGTCCAACCGGGACCGGTGAAAGAAGAGGTTGTTGGCCCGCGAGCCCTGGTGCTCGACCAGTCCCAGGCGGGGCCGGCTCCAATTGAGGCCATCCCCGCTGGTGGCGTAGAAGTTGTGGCAGTCCCCGTCCCAGATGTCATACCAGATGCGGTAGCCCCGGCCGTCCTCTCCCGGCAGGACGGTGCCGTAGGGGGTGGTCCGACGCTCGCCCCAGGACCCCTCCATACCCAGCAAGGGATTGTCCGGATGTTTTTCGAGGGGATGCCAGGTTCGAACAACGCCCCGCTTCTCCTCGATCAGGTGGTCGTCCACCAGGAGTTGCCAGGGTCCGGTCAAGTCGCCCAGGAACGAATCCTGAGCCGGAAGCGGCAGGGAAATCGCAAACAGGGAAATCAGAAGAGCAACAGGAATCAGTCCACGGGCCCGGAAACTGGGCATGTGCGGTGCGTTTTCTGTAGCAGACCGCTCCGCATCGGGCTCGATGCCGCCTTCGCAGATGGTGATCAGAAGCCTCCCGCCGGCTCCCCTTCCCTCATTTGCCGGGCCTGATGAAGAAGACGTGCTCGTTGGTGTCCTTTCCCTTGTAATTGATGCTGTAGAGGACCATCAGTTCGTCGGGCACGCCATCTTCGTCGGTGTGGATCAGACAGTTTGCGCTGTACCCGTCCCCCCGCCCGGTGTTGCTGCTGACGAGGATGGCGCTGCCCCAGTTTTCTCCGTCGGCGGACTCGTACAGAACGAAGCGCTGCGCGCCCTCGCCATAGCTTCCGGACCGGCCATGGAGATAGTACCGGCCCCCGACGTAGCCCAGCTCAGGGTCCCGAACCTTCAGATCGACCCGGGCCTTCCGCTGCTCGGTCCAGGTGCGCCCCTGGTCCTTGCTGATGCAATAGTAGAAGTGGTGCTCGTCTTTCGAGTTGTAGGCCCCGGCCAGCAGCCCGCCGTCCTCCATCAAGGTCACGGCCCCGTACCAGACTTCGTCCTGCAGCGGCAGTGTGCTCCGCTTCTGCCAGGACCGCCCGTCGTCGGTGCTGACGTACAGCACATGAGGGCCTCGGCCATCGGAGTCGTAGATGACGTAGTTGGTGCCGCCGTCCACTGCCGTGGCGACGGGGTAGCCGACATGGACCCCGTCGACCGACTCGTAGTGGGTCCAGGTGGCGCCCTGGTCGTAACTCCTCATAAAGCCGCTCATGGTCCGGGTGCCGCCCAAGATGAAATGGCTCACGAAGACGACCACGGTTCCCTTGGTCGTCACCAAGCCCGCTTCGATCCAGGCCGGCCGTTTGGGGTTTCTCGAGTAGGCCTCGAATGAATAGGGGAACCGGTTGTACATGTCCCAGGTCCTGCCGCCGTCGCGGCTCTCGGCATGCTCGCTCCAGCCGTCCAGGTTATGGTCGCTGGTGTTGGTGTTGAAGGCCACGATGCGGCCGTCGGTATACTGCATGCAGACCGGCCCACCGTGGGAATTGCGGCCCGGAAAGTCACGCTCCAGATAGGACACGATCGTCCCGAAAACATCGTTCCCCAGCTTCGTCGCCGGATCGTAGTCGTAGACGACGGCTCCGTCGATGGACTCGTAGTCCTGCGGGAAGGCGGCCCCCGCCGCCAACCCGAAGAAGCAGACGGCCAACATCGATCTCCTCAGTTTCATCGATCGCTCCCTTGATCTCTCTCCCATTGGCATCGCGGGCATCCGGACCAGTGCCGATGGTGGCCGGAAGCCTCCCGCCGGCTGTTCTTCCCTTATTTGTCGGGCCTGATGAAGAAGACGTGCTCGTTGGTGTCGACTCCCTTGTATTGGATGCTGAAAAGGACCATCAGCTCGTCGGGCTTCCCATCGTCGTCGGTGTGAATCAGGCAGTTGGCGCTGTATCCGTCCCCCCGGCCGGTCTGTTTGCTGACGACGATGGCGCTGCCCCAGTTCTCTCCGTCGGAGGACTCGTAGAGAACGAAGCGATCCGCACCTTCACCGTAGCTTCCGGACCTCCCGTGGAGATAGTATCTGCCTCCGATTTGGCCCAGCTCCGGGTCCCGAACCTTCTGGTCGACCCTTGACTTCCTCTGCTCGGTCCAGGTGCGGCCCTGGTCCTTGCTGATGCAGTAGTAGAAGTTGTACTCGTCCTCCGAGTGGTAGGCCCCGGCCAGCAACCCGCCATCCGGCATCAGAGTTATGGCCCCGTACCAGACGTCGTCCTGCAGCGGCAGGGTGCTCCGCCTCTGCCAGGATCGCCCGTCGTCGGTGCTGACATACAGCACATGGGGGCGTCCGCCATCGGATTCGCCATCAGAATCGTAGATGACGTAGTTGGTGTCGCCGTCCACCGCCGTGCCGACGGGATAGCCGATGTGGACCCCGTCGACCGACTCGTAGGCGGTCCAGGTGGCGCCCTGATCGTAACTCCTCATGAAGCCGCTCATGGTCCGGGTGCCGCCCAAGAGGAAATGGGTCACGAAGACGACCACGGTTCCCTTGGAGGTCACGAGGCCCGCTTCGATCCACGCCGGCCGCTTGGCGTCCCTCGAGTAGGCCTCGAACGAATAGGGAAACCGGTTGTACATGTCCCAGGTCTTGCCGCCGTCGCGGCTCTCGGCATGCTCGCTCCAGCCGTCCAGGTTGTGGTCGCTGGTGTTGGTGTTGAAGGCCACGATGCGGCCGTCGGGATACTGCATGCAGACCGGTCCGCCGTGAGAATTCCGCCCCGGAAAGTCGCGCTCCAGATTGGATATGACGGTCCCGAAAACGTCATCACCCAGTTTCGTTGACGGATCATGGTCGTAGATGACAGCCCCGTCGACGGACTCGTAGTCCTGGGCCAAGGCGGCGCCCGCCGCCAATCCGAAAACGCAAACGGCCAACAAGAGTTTCTTCAGGTTCATGCATCGCTCCTTCTGTTTCTGTCCCACTGGAACCGGATATCCGGACGTGATTCGGAGATTAACACCCCCATGCCGGAATTTCGAATTGGACCCTGAATCTCACGTCGTAAGTCAGCGAAGCGTGCCGGTCCTGTCAGCACGAGATCGGTCCGGTGCAAGAGGCGGCGAACTTGCAGCCGCCGAGTTCCCTACGTCCAATAGACCCAGTCTCCCGAACCCATCCCAAGGTGTCACGCCCCATTCCTTGTTCCTCGTTTCTGTTTAACCGCAACATGACATCTTTCCCGCAATTGACGCGACAGGCTGCCGCGCCGCGGCTCTCGCAAGCCCCGAATCCATTGGAAAAGTGAGTTTGGAATGAGCATTGCATGTAGCCAATGGCCTTCCGCCAACTACGGCGAATCTTTCGTTCGAGCGGGTCGGTTTGAATTGGACGCGTGCTAAACTGGGAAGAAAATATGGCGACACCCCCTGAGACTTCCACCAAGACCGAATCGGCCGGAACACTGTTCCAAGCCCTGCGAAGCGCGGGCGTCGAGCCTGACTTGGCCTACCGAGCCGACGACGAGGTGCGAAATCGTGCCGGCCAGAACGTGGTCTCCGTCATCGGCGCAAAGATGGACGCCAAAACCAAGGAACTTAGCGCCCGAATCGATGCTCAGACGACGGCCTTGGAGACCAGGATCGACAAACAGATCGTCGAACTCCATGCGAAAATCGACACCAGGACGGACGAGCTTGGCGCCCGCATGGATGCTCAGGCCAAGGAATTTGGCACTCGAATAGACGCTCAGACCACGGCCCTGGAGACCAGGATCGACAAACAGGGAATGGAACTCAACGCGGCCACCAAGGAGTTCGGTGCCCGAATGGATGCTCAGACGGCAGCAATCGGGGCCAGGATCGATGCTCAAGCTGTCCAAATCGCGTCGAACGGGGCACGAATCGACGATCTCCGTGTATTGATGTTGCGGGTGATCTGGCCTCTGATCATACTCTTGGCCGTTCCGATATTCGGCGAACTCTACAGAACGCTCTCGGCACGGTAGGAGCGGCGCCTTTCAGGCGCCGATTAGGGGGGTCTTGGGGGGACGGAGTCCCCACTCCGCGAAGCGTCTTCCAACCCGGCGAATTGAAGAATGGGGGACAGGAATGTCCCCCTTCCCGATGGGGGACAGAAAAGTCCCCTCCCAGTGGGCGACAAGAAAGTCGCTCCTAGTCGGAGATGGTGCGGCGGACGAAGAACTCCCGCAGTCCCTGCAGCAATCCTTCGACCCGACCGACGCGTTCCCGGAGTTCGCCGATATGGGAGTCGATCCGCCCCATGTGGCTGCGCACGTCCCACATTTCGTGCCGGACCCCTCGCCAACTGGCCAATATCAGCCCGGCCAGGCCGACTCCTACCGCCACGACGGCTACCAGGACGCTGATCAAGTCAACAGACATTTTCCACTCTTCTCCGTCTTCCAGCGATTGTCGACGTTCAAGCTATACAACGACTGTCGCAAAGAACACGCGAACGACCCGATAGGCGGCGACTTTCTTGCCGCCGATTGGGACCGGCGACTTTCTTGTCGCCGAACTCCAATGCAACATCATCCCGGCAAGCCAACGGGTGCACATCGGGATAACCGCGTTGAAATGGGGGACTGACAGCCCCCTCCCAGTCCCCCACCTTCACCCCGCCACCCCCCGAAAGACGCGCAAAAAATTCCCGCCCAATATCTTCCCAATCTCTACGCCTCCATATCCCAACTCCACGAGCCCCTCGACGAACCGCGGCGTCTCGCCAACATCCCCGAACCCGGCGGGACGAGATCCAGTCTGATCCAAAAAGTCAGTTCCAAAACCAACATGGTCAGGCCCCACCAGGCGCACCATGTGATCAACGTGCCTGAGCATCATCTCCAGACTGGGCCGTTCCCGGGTTGGCCCCAGCGGAAAGGGACTCGGACAAATGATCCCCCCGGTTTCGGCCACAGCCCGGATCTGCTCATCGGTCAGATACCTCACCGTGTCCCGGAGCGAACGCGCATTCCCATGGGAGGCAATCACAGGCGCAGTCGACACCTCCAGCGTGTCCCAGAAGCTCTCCTCGACCATGTGGGTGACGTCCACCAACATGCCCAACCGGTTCATCTCGCGGACGATCCGCCTGCCGGCCGCACTCAGTCCTCCCGGGGCGTCGACCGCGGAGTCGTAGACCCGCATGGTCGAATCCTCCCAGACCTGCGTTGCCACGGCCATCGCGTTCCGACCCTCGTGGACGAGGCCGACATGCCGTAGACCGGCCTCGTAAAGCGTCCGGAGCCGTCCCGGATCTCCCCGGAGCGCATCTCCTCCTTCGATTCCCAATACCAAGGCAGTCTTCGACTCTGCCGCCGCCCCCTCGATCTCTCCGGCGGTCCGGGCCAGAACCACGTGGTCCCCCGCTTCTCCATCCAGCTCCCGGTGAACGTAGTCCAACATCTTCATCACGTCCCGAAAGGGCTGCCGGCTGCCGTGGGGTCCGCCAATCCGGACGTCGGGCATCCAACAGGCGGTCAGTTGGGCGGTCACGCCGCCGGCGCGCATCAGCGGCACGTCAGTGAGCCCTCCCAGAGACTCATGCAACTGACGGCCCGAACCGGCGGCCAAGTCCAGTAGATGCCCGTGAGCGTCGATGATGATCGAGTCTTGCAGGATCGTTTCCGCGGACAGAGTAGGTGTCATGCTGGCAAGGATACCAACCCCGATTTACGACCGTAACGGACCACGACGAGCGGGCCGAAGAATCTACTCGAAGCTGAAGGAGTAGAGTCTTGGATACCCCTCGGACCCCACGAGATGAAAGCGCATTTGGAACGCCTGGTCGAGATCGGAAAGACCCCTGCCTCCCGTCCACCTCATCCGGTGGGACACGGCATCGCCCCGAAACGGGACACTGTCGGACCGGTCGTAGCCAGGTAGCGGCCTGCCACTCTCTGGATCCAGCAACTCGGCCACCAGATAGCCTCCTTCACCGCAATCCGCATTCACGTGGAGATGCGACGCCCCGGCCGGCTTCACCGGGATCGTGGTCAACGCCGCACCCTTCCCCGGTTCTTCCAGTTCCAGGCGAGTGTAACCGTCGAGCCTCAGAACCGCGACTCCGCCCGAGCGCCTTTCGCCGGACGTCCCCTCGCCGCAGATCGCTCCGTAATAGACCTTGATCTCCCGGTCGTCCACCAGAGGCAGAGAGGGAGCGATGTGGTCGCAGTCCCAATCCTCGGCGTCACCCGAAGGCACCACCTTCCGCCCCGGGTCCACAAAGACGAAGTTCTCGCCATCCCGGCTGATCGCCAGTTCCAGGTCCAGCTCCCGGCCGTTGTGCTGGTATTGGTAGAGGGAGAGATAGTACTCGCCGTCCTTCCAGACGACCCAGTCGTGAATCTGCTCCACCTTGCCCCCCCGCACGACGGGAACCGCCCGGGCGAAGGGATCGAGCATGGGGTTGTCGGGATGGGCGGTCCAGTGGTAGGCGTCCGGACTGTAGGCGTAGCCGCCGCCTCGGCGCGCCAGGTTCAGAGACGAGAATCCGTACGCCTTGTAACGTTTGTCGGGGTCTTTCTCCTCCGGATCGTAGAGGACCGACTGGGGCATGAGGGAGAAGGGCCGCCCCCCCGGAAAAAACATGATGGCCGGTTCGGGAATCCAGTCGATCCCGTCCCGCGAGGTCGACAGTGTCCCGGCGTTGGTCTCCTGCCACGGATTGTAGCGGCCGGTCCGCGCCGCCTGCGCCCGGCTGCCGTGGGTCGGGAATTTGAGGAGCTTGTAGCGGCGGTTGGGATTCCGAGCGTTTGCGTCCTTGAGGACCATGGGGACATAGGGAGTGTTCCGAACCAGTACCTTTTTCCGGAAGCGGTATCCGTCCGTGCTCTCGGCGTAGCCCGCGCCATACCACTCCCACCAGGGACGGCTTCGATCCCGCCGCATGGTCGAATACCACATGCGATAGACGCCTTCTTCCTTCAGTACTCTCAGGAAGTTCCCGGCTCCGTGGACATCCGGATCGCCCTCCCCGCCGGACCGGATGACGGGATTCCCCGCATGTTTCCGAGCCGGGTTCACCCGCAGGCGGAGATTCTCCAATGATTGCACCTCCGCCAGGTCCAGGAAGAGAACCTTCTTCCCGGGAGACGCCGCCAGCGAGGGGACGGGAACGGAACGAAGGACCTGTTGATCCCCATGGGTCAGCAGAATCTTGATACCCGGCTCCCCTTCGCCCATGGCCGACTCCACCGCGAGGCGTTCGATGGGCAGATGGTTGTCTTCCATGCGGGGCGAATTCCGGACCAGCTTGGCGGTATTGTGGACGGGACCCCAGTCCTCGCCCAGCCACCGGGTGCGAAAGACATGTTGGCGGGCGCTGTCCACGAAGAACAACCAGGCGACGCCGTATCGGTCCAGGGCGAATTGGGGCGAGTGGAAGGTGTGCCAGGCAAAGCGTGGCCGGGACCGGGTCAGGGACACGGCCCGCGGCGGCGCCGCTTCGGGAAGGACGGTCATCAGGTGGGAATAGGTGTCCTCGTAGACGGCCAGTGTCTGTCCCTGCGTCCGGGTCAGGACCGGTTGGAAGGCACGGCCCGGCAGGCGGACGACACTCGCCGCTTTGGGGTCGTCCAATTGGTCCAGCCGCCCCGACGCGTAGTACGACTCCTCGTAGATGTCGTGCCAACCCAGGTGGAACCGCTCCTGCTCATCCAGGAGGAGGCTGGCCGGAAAGAGGCCGTCGCCGCGGGCGATCCGCCAAGACACCAATCCGCCGTCATGGATACGACCCAGATGGATCGACGCCTGGCGATCCGTGATCGACTCGGTCCAGGTGAACCAGACGCTTCCGTCCGCTGCCGTCGCAATGTCCCCGATCCTTGAGTAGTCGTCCGCCAGGACCAGGGCTCCGGGAGAGTTGGTCTGGGGATTCTTCCAGAGCAGATCAGTGCTGCCGGCGCCGGGAAAACCCACGACGGCATATCCGGTGGTTCCGGTCACGGTGCTCCAGACCAGATGGATGCGATCCCGGTGATCCAGAGTAATTCCGGCGCTGATGAGGGGTCCGCGATCTTGCGGCGGCGGTTCCAGAGGATACGCTGGCCCGAAGTCGCGCAATGATTCAGGCGACGAGCCCTGGGACATCCGCAGAGAGAATCCGTTTCCGGGTCCGGGACCATGCCGTGGCGACAAGAGGACGTAGTTGCCCTGGCGATCCCGCACGATCCACTTTCGGAGCGAAGTCTCCAACTCGGTCCGCAGCAGAACTCGGGGCAGGGCGGGAACGACCGCAGCCAGCGAAGCCGCGATGCCGATATAGATGCCGATTCGAGCCAGACTCTTCCCTACAGGTCGCTTCATTACCATGACAGGTCTCTCCCGGTTTGCCCCCATTATTCCTCAGAGTGGACATTCGATGGAAAGAGCAGATGCGCCGCCGTTCGCAGACCAGCGTACGCGAATGAAACTGAATTGATATTCTGGGACGTACCGTGTGCCCAACTCGAATCACGCCCAGACCTCCCATTCTGGACAGGCTGAACGAGGGTCAATCGCTGCTCCTAGACGGCGGCACCGGCTCCGAGCTGCAAAGACGCGGCGTCGACGTCCTCGTGGGAGCGAAGGACGGCCTGAAGGCCTGGTCGGCCACCGCGAACATCGAATTCGCCGACGTCGTGCAGCAGGTCCATCAGGATTACCTGCGCGTCGGCGCCGACATCATCACCAGCAACAACTTCTGGACGGCGCCCACCCGGCTGGAGCACTGCGGGCTGGGCGGGGAGTGGCGACGCTACGCTCGAGCGGCCGCCGAGAATGCGTTGAAGGCCCGTGACAAGGTCAACCCCGCGGCGTACGTGGCTGGAGGCATCGCGGCTGCCACCTTGCAGGGACCGGCGGAATCGAGTCCGGTGTCCGACACCCGGCAGATGGGGCGGGAGGCCTGCTTCCTGGAGTGGGCGGAACACGCCGAGCTCCTGGTCAAAGCTGGAGTGGACTTGATCCAGGCGGAATATGTGGGCTTCATCGAGGACGCGCTGACCGCCGTCGACGCCTGTTCCGAGACGGGTGCAACGGTGTTTCTGGGAATTCGGCACATCCGTCCGGACGGCACGATGCAATACGGCGAGCGCCTGGAAGATCTGGTCGACGCATTGGAGGGGCGTCCCGTGGGAGCGATCCTGCTCATGTGCAGCAACCCGGAGGCGATCTCGGCCGGATTGCCCCGGCTCCGGCGGGCATTCTCGGGTCCCGTCGGCGCCTATCCCAACCTGGGCTACAACCCCACCGGCCCAATTCTGAACCTTCCGATGCTGAGCAACCAGAAGGCCAGCACGGGTCCCGATATCCTACAAAATGCCGAATACTATCCTTCACGGATCGCCGAGTTAGCCCTGAATTGGAAGCGGATGGGAGCCCGGATCATCGGAGGTTGCTGCGCATCGGGGCCAGAGCACATCAGCGCCATGCGGCCGGTGGTCAAAGGGAACGGCGCCACCTGATCGCCGGAGCCTCAGTCTTCGGAATCCGCGCACTCGAAGCACTGTACGACCCGGAACGTTTTTGCCGAGAAGATCAAGCGCTCCAGACCGAATTCAGGATCGACCCCAGGCAGAACTGTTCCGGAGCTACGTCGTAGCGGACCTGCGAAGGTGACAGTCGCCTTCTCTGAGTGCGCGGATTGCGTGTGCGAGGACCAAGCCCACCGGAATCCGAACCCGCATGGCGGCAGCCAGTCTGGGCGCGGGGAACTGGAGGCCGCCAGGGGGACGACCGCCAAGCTCCAATAACGCTAATTGCTGTACCCTAAACCTCAGGACGGATTCTCGCACAGGATATTGGGTTGGTTTTCTGTTAGTGGATCCGAATATGGGCAACGGCGCAGAAAACAAGATCGCACACCTCCAGATGATCCAAGCTGTCATCACACGTATGGCGGGAATCTCTTTCCTGGTCAAAGGCTGGACCGTCACATTGGTGACTGCACTGTTCGTCCTCGCCGCTGCCGATGCCAATAGGTTTTTTGTTTACGTGGCATATCTTCCGGCAGTCATGTTTTGGGCGCTGGATGCGTATTTCCTGCGACAAGAGCGCCTATTTCGGAAACTCTACGACCACGTTCGAGAGGCAAAGGATGGAACGGTCGATTTCTCGATGAGCACTCACCCGTTTGACGTGGGAACAACGTGGAGTGTCGCCTGGTCGCGTACGCTCTTTTTATTTCATGGCACGATCACAACCACGATCATTGTAGTCATGCTGGTGCTCCTGGCTCCTTGAAAGAGATTGCATTTTGAAACGACGTGTATTCTTCAGCTTCCATTACGAGCCTGATGCTTGGCGTGCACTTTGAAGTTTGTGAGAAGGGGACAGTCACCTTTTCTGCGGCTTTCTTTAAGATGTCCCGCTCCATCCGCAGCCGCTTGATCTCCCGTCTCGCCTGGCGCAACTCCTGGCGCTCGAACGTCGTCAGCCCGTCGTTACGGTGCCCCTCGTCCAAGATCGGCCTGCTTGACCCACGTGCGGGTCGCCGACGCCGAGGGCTCGAACTCCCGTGCCAGCGCCACGATCTCCCGCCGAAACTCCGGCGGGTACCGCCGCTGCTTTCTTAACCTGAAGCTCCATAACGAAAGAAGGGGACAGTCACGTTCCCTGGTTGGGCTGCGTTCGCCTTGCCCTCGTCCAAAAGCAGGATCGAGGCTGGAGCGCCTTCCCCGGTTGCGATTCCCTTCGCCCAGAGGGCGGATGCCACGAGTCCGTCGCTGAAGTGGATTCGATAGGAATACGATTCCGCTCCCCGGTTTTTGGTGTTGTGGAGCGCCCACCCGTGCTTTACGTCCACCGGATGGAAACGGACCAGGGATCGAAGTCTTGCTCTGCGCTCCTCGAGGTTTTCGACCGGCCGGCCTTCCTGCGGAGCCGCTTCCCGCAGGTGCCTGTCGGCTAGGTGGCGCGCCACGCCCAGAATGGTGAGGTTGTCTTCCGGGAGACCAACCAGCAGTTCCTCGTAGCTCTGAATCTCCCGATCGACGGCGTCTTCCCGGTGCCAGGTCCCGAGGCCGAAATGCCCACCTGAGCAGGGGACAGTCACCTACTCGGAGTGCGCGGCTACCAAACGAACGCGAGAATGGGACGAGGGGACACTCATCCCTTTCTGCGGTCGCACGCGGATGGTGGTAGGTTGAATAGGTTGCTCCGTACGTGAGAAGTCCTTCATGCCAGTTCCCGACTTTCAGAGCCTGATGCTTCCGGTGCTACGAGCATTGGCCGACGGCAAAGACACTTCCGTCCGCAAGGTGCGCGAACGCGTGGCGAACGCCGAAGCCCTGACGGACGAGGACTTGCGGAAGATGCTACCGAGTGGACGGCAGCGCGTATTCACGAATCGTGTGGCCTGGGCGCTGAACCACCTCCTGCGAGCTGCCTTGGTGGAACGTGTGCGCCGCGGTGTTTATCGGGTTGCGGTTGACGGCAAGCGTCTTCTGGCCGAACCACCAAGCCGCTTGGATATCAGGTACCTCCGGCGTTTGCCTGCATTTGTGGAGGGACAGAAAAAGCCGGACAAAGAACCGGATGAGCCATCCGCCAAAACGCCGGAAGAAGCGTTGGAGGCTGCCGACCGCGAGCTGACCGAGGCGCTGGAGGCTGAAGTGCTCGACCGCCTTCGCAATGCTGAACCGTCCTTTTTGGAGCAGGTAGTTGTAGGCCTCCTGATCGCTATGGGATATGGCGGAGGCAATGCCAGCAGGGGTCGGGTGACTGGGGGGTCGGGTGACGGAGGGATCGATGGCACTATCAAGGAAGACAAGCTCGGCCTCGACGAGGTCTACGTCCAAGCCAAGAAGTACGCTGGCGGAAACACAGTGGGTGTTGGCGAGTTGAGGAATTTTGTCGGTGCGCTGGTGGGAGTGCGTGCGCAGAAGGGAGTGTTCGTTACCACCGCAGACTTCACTGTGCCCGCTAGGGAATTCGCGGGCCAGAGCCCGAAACGCATTGTGCTGATCAACGGCGAAGAACTCGCCCGTCTGATGGTACGGCACGATGTCGGAGTGCGCGTGCGTGACCCACACCGGCCCCCGATCCTGATAAAAGGAATCGACGAAGATTTCTTCGACCAAGGGTAGGCCAACCAGGGCGTCCGTCAGAGCTATCAGGCGCCATCACTGGAACGCTCATCAGCGAGAAGGACAGCCTCTTTCTCGGACTGAGCGAAATCCAACCAGAAAAACGGGGTGTCTGGGAGTCAGTGATTTCCAGTCGCCGGTTCCGCATCGGCGATGAAGATGGGGACAAGAAGTCACGGTAGGAACGGCAGTTTCCTGCCGCCCCCCGCACAGATCCGGACGTGCCCGTTAATGCATCCGGCTCCTACCTTGGGTGTGGGCCAGCCAAACCGTTGCGTCGGCCACGGATGACGGATTCTCACGGATGGCCAGAGCAATTCCGTCATCCGTCGCAACCGTCTCCAACTGAAGCGGTCGCGCTGAGACCGGCGGCGCAAGGCTCGCAGCCACCGCGTACTCCCGGGGACCGCAAAAATAGTTCAGCCAGCCGTTCAGGACCCGGCTCAACCATTTCCCGACCTCCCAGTGATCCGCGTGCCGTTGTCTCCACAGCCTCTCCCCCACCCGTCGCAGGGTCCGGCTCATCCGTTTCGCGCTTGGCTTCCGCCCCAGCCGGAACCGTCCCTTCCGGGTCTTCGCGCAGTAGTGCGTGAACCCCAGAAAGTCGAACGTTTCCGGTTTCCGCTCCCCGCGTCGCCGTCGATCCGCTGCCGCAAATCGTCCGAATTCCACCAGTCGCGTCTTTTCCGGGTGCAGTTCCAGCCCGAACTCGGCGCACCGTTCCCCCAGGTCTCGGAGAAACCGTTTCGAACGAAGAAGGGGACAGTTTCTTTCCTGTCGTCCGTTTCCTGTCCAGGATTGGAGTGGGAACGGAAACCGGTGGGTGTTGAGCAAGGATTGATCGCTGCGACCCGGCCGGCGCCTCCATACCGTCAGGAGAAGAACTTGGTAAAATCCTTTGCTGTAGACTGTTTCGGAAGCGGCTCCGGCACTGCTGGATGATAAACGTAACATGGCATGAAAAAGGACATAGGGATTCTGGTTGGCTTGGTCATTAACCTCACAGCTACGATCATTGCGAATTGGCTCAAAGGATCTGAGGCCGAAACAGCATTGCAGATCGTATTGGCGGTCTTTTGGTTCGTTTACTTTGTTTATCTGCTCCGTTTGCCCACCCAATCTCAGCGTGTGAATACTCTGCGGAGTCTCCTCGTCGAGGCCGCAGATAAAGTAGAGGAGCCTCCGATTGGTGACACGAAAGCGACAGCCAAATGGGCGTGGATGATACACGAGACAATTCCCGAACTCCTCCGCCGATCGCTAGTGCCTGGCGCCGCTGGAGTAGCCGAATATAAGGAACACCTTGTCGCCCACAGCGGCAATGAGGGGCAGGCAGCTTCTAGCTTTCTTCGGTCGTGGGCGGCGCGGATCAAGGCTAATGACATTGAACCGACATTTTTGATGCCAAGCACCTTTACACAGTTTGCAGGGGTCAAGGAGTGGCCAACCAGTCAGGCCTTCGCTGACTAGCTCGGGGACGTTCGCGGGCGCGCGAAACGGCGACAGTCACCTTCTCTGCGTCGCGTATTGAAGGTACAAATCCTCGTAGGAAGTCGCCCACCAGCCCCGGACCGGCGCAAACCGATCAGAAACTCAGCGTGCCTGGGAGCAACAACATTACAGCCGCCGGTTCCGCGTCGGAGATGAAGACGGGGGCAAGATTGTCCTCGCTCCCACGGCGCCCAGAATATCGAAGCCTACTGCAACCTCAGGGCCGGAACCTCAATCTCCTGAAACGGATGACTCGAAGTGCTGCTCCACATGGGCCGGTCCGGCCAAGTGACTCAAGCGCTCCAAATCGAATTCAGGAAAGAGCCCCAGGCAGAACAGTTCCGGTGCTTCTTCGTAGCGGATCGGCTTGGCCAGCAGGTAACTCAGGCTCTTCATGCCCTTCTCGACCCTGACCTCCGAAAATGCCGTTGGGTCCAGCGCAGCGGCCAGCAGGGCGATCACTTGGCTCCGGAATCCCTGGGCTTCGACCCGGACTTCCGGTGCGCCGTGATGGTCCTTGAGCCACTTCGCCAGGGCCAACAGATGTGAAGCTCGAATGCCCAGCGGGCGTTCTCCCACAGTGGCCAGGAGCTGGGCGTAGCGGTGGGAGTCTGACTCATTTCTTCTCCGAGGCTGCGCTTCCCCGGTCAGGATCAGGTCCGCCACCAACACCTGCTCCCCCCGGTTGATCCGGTCCGAGGCTGGTTGGCTTGCATTTGCCTTGCCCTCGTCCAAAAGCAGGATCGAGGCTGGAGCGTCATCCGCAGTGCCGATTCCCTTCCCCCAGAGGGCCGACGCCACGAGTCCGCCGGTGAAGTGGATTCGATAGGAATACGATTCCACGCCCCGGTTCTTGGTGTTGTGGAGCGCCCATCCGTGCTTGACCTCCACCGGATGGAAACGGACCAGGGATCGAAGTCTTGCTCTGCGCTCCTCGAGGTCCTCGACCGGTCGGCCTCCCTGCGGAGCCGCTTCCCGCAGGTGCCTGTCGGCCAGGTGGCGCGCTACGCCCAGGATGGTGAGATTGTCGTCCGGGAAACCGACCACCAGTTCCTCGTAGCTCTGAATCTCCCGATCGACGGGGTCTTCCCGGTCCCAGGTCCCGAGGCCGAAATGCCGGGAAAGATGCCGGTAGGCCTGAAGCCGATTGTCCCGTTGGTAGTTGTGGGTCGAGGGGTCGGTGTTTTCATGCCAGCCCAGATGGTCTCCTTTCCCGAAAAGGGCGAAGAAGGGCTTGACCTCGTCGTAGATGTAGGGCCGGACCAAGGGAGCCCGGAAGCAGCATTGGTCCTCGGCGTTGTAGATCAGCAGAGTCGGCTTGGGCGCCCGCATGGCGGTCAGCGTCGAGTAGTCCTGCCCCCGGAGCAGGTCGGTGGCATTCTGCTCGATGTCTCCCGTGTCCTGCGGGCGTTCGATTCTTGAGATCAGGGCGGAGTAGCCGGCGACCGGAACGGATACAGCGACTCGCTCGTCGAGGGAGGAGAGGATGATGGTCTGCCAGCCGCCGCCCGAGAGTCCGGTGACGGCGAGGCGTTGCGGGTCGACCCGGGGATGCTGCTCCAGGTAGTCGAGACCTTTGCGCATGGCGAGGTAGAAGAGGCCGATGGCGTTGGCTCCCACCAAGTCGAGATGGGCGCCGAACCAGTGGATGTTCTCGGGAAGGTTCAACTCACCGCAGCCCAGCCACTCCAGGTTCAATGCCATCACGCCCCGGCGAGCCAGGCTGATGCATCGTTTCTGCTTGTATTCAATGGACTTGCCGGGGCCTCTCGCGTGGCCGTTTACGTTTAGGACGGCTGGCAGGGGACGCCGGCCTCCCGTCGGTTCGTAGAGCAGTGCGGGGATTTGCAGGCCGGGGACGATTTGCAACCGGAGCTTTTGGAGGCGGTATCCGCGGTGCTCTTGGGGCGGACCGACCTCGCGGAAATGAAGGGGGGCCTCTATCCATTCCTGGGGCCAGCCGTGATAGACGACGTCCTGGAGCAGATTTCTGCGGAGGTCGCTTGCTTGGGCTGTCCATTCTTCGGCACTGGCGGGGAGGGGCGGTAGTTTTGGGGATCGCGACAGGACGTAATTGCCGAGCAGGTGGTGGAGCAGCCCGGGTTCGATGGTTTTTTGTTCCAAGAGGGGGGTGAGTTGGCGGGTGGTGCTTTGGGCTTGGAGGGTTACCAGGAAGGAGAGGAACAGGCAGATTCTCAGGAGGGATTTGTTGAAAATTGACATTGGTATAAAGGGGCGATTTCGAGTCACCCGTTACGGCCTCGCGAGGTTGTTACTCTGGAGTCCGGCGGTTAGGAAACCGCCGCTCCCATCCGTCGGCAAGAAAGTTGTGGTTTCCGTTTGGTGGCACGAAGATGTCGCTCTCATTTAGCGCCAACGAAACGTCGTTCCCGTTCGGCGGCAAGAAAGTCGCGGCTTCTTATGGACGACAACAAAATCAAGGCTCCCAAGGATCCGTCAATGCATTGACATGGCGGTGAGTTTCGACTCGGTATCGAGGCTTCTGATCCAATCTGCCACTAGCTCCGCTCCGCGCTCATCGATTCGGTTGGTGCTGGTCGGGGGCATTTGGTTCAGGCCTCTTACGATCAGTCGCCGGTAGAGAATCGACCGGTCAGGGTCGCCTGGGACTACGAGCCGTGCGCTGGCCAGGCCCATGGTGTCGTGGAGCGGCGCCTCGTCAATTAGCCGGACCTTCTCCGGTTCCGCTGCGTAGGTCAAGTTTATTCGGGAATTTCCTCCGCCGCTCGGAGCGTGGCACATGGCGCAGTTCACTTGCAGGTAGGCGCGGGTGCGAGCTTCCACGTCCTCGTCTGTGCCGAAAGGATCTGGGAGGGCCGGGTACTCCGCGGGAGTTTTTTCGAGCGGTTCCTTGAAGATTCCGATGTGATTCAGTGTTCGCAGTTGATTGTCCGTGGTCTTGCCGTAGTCCTGGTCGCGGTTCATCTGCCGGGTGTTCAACCCCAGCACGAACCCGGCCGCGCGGGAGTGGCAGTACATGCATTCTTCGCGGCTGGGATAGCGCCAGACCTGGTCCCGCTGTCCGCCGGGCGTACTCCGGTCCTGAATCTGATAGGTCTGGTCGCGGCCTTCCCCTGCGACCAACTCCGCATCGGTCTGCTCTTCGTTCCAGGCGTAGGTGTATCCGACCCAACGATCATCCTCCTTCACCAGTAGCCGGGTTTCGATGAATTGGCGCGTCTCGGGGTTGCCTTCCTCGGTCTCCAGGGTGAATGACTTCACCATCACGGTGCCGTCCTCGCATTCCCAGGTGCCTTCCTCGTTGAACTTGATCTGCGCCTCGCCCGGCAAGGCCAGGAAACGCTCCTTGCCGGCGCCGTCGGACCAGAAGGGGGCGTTCACCGAGTACGGGATGAGGCCGGGAGCCGACCGATGATCCTTTACCGATGCGAACAGTCCGGTCTCGCTCAGCTTCTGCGGAAATGGCAGTCGCTTCTCCGGGACCGGCCGGTGATCCAGTTCGAAGACCTCGCCGCTGTCGTAGTCCACGGCATAGAAAGACCCGTCGCGTGCCTGGCCCAAACTGACGATATTGACGGACGAGTCGGCGAGTTCCTGGTGCCAGACCACCTTCTTTTGATCGTGGTCGTATCGCAATCCCCAGATCTTCCCGTACGAGTAGTCCCCGTAGAGGTAGGCGCCTTTCAACTCGGGGAACTTATTTCCCTCGTAGACATAGCCGCCGGTGATGGACCGGCACTCGCGGTGGTGATGCTCCATGACGGGCGGGACGATGGGCGTGGGGCCCCGCTTCGCGTTGGGATGGAAGGGGTGTGAGCCCTCCATCACGGGCCAGCCGTGATTGCTGCCCCGGCTGACCAGTTCGATGAGTTCCCAGAGATCCTGTCCCACGTCGCCGACCCAGGGCTGTCCGGTAACCGGATCGAAGCTGAAGCGCCAGGGATTGCGAAAGCCGTAGGCCCAGATCTCCTCCCGGGCCCCGGGAACGCCGACGAAGGGGTTGTCCTGGGGAATGGAATAGGCCCGGCCAGGGTCCGGCCGCTCCACGTCGAGCCGCATCATGACCGCCAGCAGGTCGTCCACGTCCTGACCGGTGTGGTCGCGATCGGAGCTTCCCGTGCCGTCTCCGGTGGCAATGTAGAGGTACCCGTCCGGACCGATGATGGCTTCGCCGCCGTTGTGTCCACCGGACGGCCACTGGATGATGATCCGCTCCGACTCGGGACGCAGCCGCGGCGGGTTGCTGCCCGGTTCCAGCTCGAACCTGGAAACCCGGCTCAGCTGCTTGAGCGGGTTGCCATCTTCATCCTTCTGGTTTTCCAGCTTGGGGTTGGTGGGGCTGAAGACGAACACGTGGCCGTTCTCGCGGTACCGCGGATGGAAGGAAAAGGCGGAAATCCGGCGGTTCCAGTCCAGGAAGAGGTCTTTGCCGGCATCGGGGTCGTCGTCCAGGAAGCTGTAGATTCGGCCTCCGTACTCGGCGACCAGCAGCCGCTCCGAGTTCGGGTCTTGAGCGATGAAGATCGGATTCTCGAAGGTGTGCTGCGGGAAGACGCGCTGGAGGCGGTACCGAGGCGGGGGTTCGGGTGATCCGACGACGCGGGAGGTGGTCCAGAGGGTCCTCTCGGTCAGCCCGTAGGGGGCATCGTCCG
Source organism: Acidobacteriota bacterium (assembly GCA_965231825.1). Taxonomy (GTDB): domain Bacteria; phylum Acidobacteriota; class UBA6911; order RPQK01; family JAJDTT01; genus JAJDTT01. Next base: position 4,987,609 of record OZ246889.1, read on the forward strand.
TCTCCGGGCCACCCCGGCCGCAGCCTGCCAGCATCAAGACTGTGCCCAGAAAGAACAGGCGATTCCAACTAAAGAGTCTGATGATCAATTGATTTGCCTACTGAGATTCTGGCACGTCGATTGAGCAGGTCAACTGAGCTCCTATTACTAAGGAAGCGTAAGGGGGGACTCCGTCCCCCTAAACCCCCTGGTCGGCGCCTGAAAGACGCCGCTCCTTTTTTCTCTATTCTCAGGGCTCCCGGTTCAGACCAGGAGCGGTTTCAGCACCTTTCCGTGAACGTCCGTCAGCCGATGGTCCCGGCCTTGGAACTTGAATGTCAAGCGCAGGTGGTCGATGCCCAGGAGATGGAGGATAGTGGCGTTCAGGTCGTGGACTTCCACCGGGTCCTTGACGATGTTGTAACTGAAGTCGTCGGTTTCGCCGTAGCTCAGACCGCCGGAGACGCCGCCTCCGGCCATCCAAACGGTGAAGCAGCGCGGGTGATGGTCCCGTCCGTAGTTCTCCTTGGTCAGATCTCCCTGGCAGTAGATGGTTCGTCCGAACTCGCCGCCCCAGACGATGAGGGTGTCCTCCAGCATCCCCCGTTGCTCCAGATCCAGGATCAGGGCCGCCGTGGCCCGGTCAGTGCTCTTGCACTGGCCCCTCAGGTCCCGGGGGAGATCGCGGTGCTGATCCCAGCCCCGGTGGAACAGTTGAACGAAGCGCACCCCGCGCTCCACCAGCCGCCGGGCCATCAGGCAATGGGACGCGTAGGTGCCCCGTTCGCGGGCGTCTTCTCCGTAGAGTCGAAAGATATGCTCCGGTTCGTCCGTCAGGTCCGTCAGCTCGGGAACCGAGGTCTGCATCCGGAACGCCAGCTCGTACTGGGCGATTCGGGTGCCGATCTCAGGATCCCCGAACTCGGCCTGCTTCAACTCGTTCAACCGGGCGACGTCGTCCAGAATGTGCCGCCGGGTGACGCTGTCCATGCCCGGCGGATTGGAGAGGTAGAGGACCGGATCGCCGACACCCCGGAACCTCACCCCCTGGTGCCGGGTGGGCAGGAAACCACTGCCCCACAAGCGCTTGTACAGCGGCTGCGACCCTTTCTTCGAGTTGGAGGTCATGACCACGAAGGTGGGCAGGTCCCGATTCGCGCTTCCCAGCCCATACGAAAGCCAGGACCCCAGACTCGGGCGGCCCGACCGCTCGAAGCCGGTCTGCATCAGCGTGATGGCGGGGTCGTGGTTGATGGCATCCGTGTGCATCGACTTGATCAGGCAGAGCCGATCGACGACGCCGGCCGTGTGCGGAAGCAACTCGCTGACCCACGCGCCGGATTCCCCATGCCGGCGGAATTCGAAGATCGACGGCACCACCGGGAAACGATCCTGGCCCGAGGTCATGGTGGTCAGGCGCTGACCCTTCCGCACCGAGTCGGGGAAATCGACGTCGAACATTTCGCTCAGGCCCGGCTTGTAGTCGAAGAGGTCCATCTGAGCCGGTCCTCCCGCCTGGCACAGATAGATCACCCGCTTTGCGCTGGGCTGGAAGTGGGGTAGGCGTGCCGCACCGGCGGCGGCTCCGGGACTCCGCAACCGAGAGGCCGAGAGGTCCTGGGCCAACAGCGAGCTCAATGCCGCCGCGCCGATTCCCATCCCGGACCGGCCAAAGAAGTGCCGGCGAGTCAAGAGCTGCCGGGCGTCGTCGATTGGATGCGTGGGAGAAGTCATCGATTTTCTCATTCCCGGTGAATGGTTTCGTCCAGGTTCAGGAGACCGTTCGCGAGGGCCGTGTGGGCGGCCAGCTCGACGGCGTCCGTCTCGGGATCCAGATGGGAGTGACCGACCCGGACCAGCCTCCGGGCCGCCTCGGGGTCATTCCTGTAGGTCGACCGATGACGTTGCAGGCCGCGCGTCAGCACCTCGATCTCCGCCGTCTTGGGGTGCCGCGACGTCACCAGCCGGAAACCGTAACCGACGCGGTCCTCGTCGGTCGGACCTCCCTCCCGCATCAGACGCTGAGCCAGGCCACGCGCCGCCTCGACGTAGGACACGTCGTTCAAGAGCGTCAACGCCTGGAGCGGCGTGTTGGTCCGTTCGCGCCGGGCTGTGCAGACCTCCCGGCTCGGAGCATCGAACACCTCCATTCCGGGCGGATGAATGGTGCGCCTCCAGAACGAGTAGAGGCTGCGGCGGTAGAGATGGTCGCCGGTCCCCTGCTCGTAGCCTTTCTTGTAGGCGCCAGTCGCTCCGCCGGCGATCTCATCCCAGATACCGGCCGGCTGATAGGGCTTGACCGACGGTCCCCCGGCCGACTCGACCAGAAGTCCACTCACCGCCAGGGCCTGGTCCCGAATCATCTCGGCGGGCAGGCGCAACCGGGGACCCCGCGCCAGCAGACGGTTGTCCGGATCTTTCCGAAGCAGCGCGGGCGTGAGCTTCGACGACTCCAGGTAGGTCGCGCTGGTCACGATCATCCGCTGGAAGCCCTTGATGTCCCACTTCAGCCGCATCAACTCGCTGGCCAGCCAGTCCAGCAGGAGGGGATGGGTCGGCGGCTCCCCCTGCGCCCCGAAATCCTCGGGCGTCGGCACCAACCCCGAGCCGAAGTGCAACTGCCACAAACGGTTCGCCGCCACACGGGCGGTGAGGGGATGGGACGGATCCACGAGCCACCGGGCCAGCGCCAGTCGATTGGCGGACCCTCCCGGCGGCAGAGAGGGAAGAACCTCGGGGACGCCCGGAGTCACCTTGGCGCCGGGCTGATCGTATTGTCCGCGTCCCAGAACGAAGGTCTCCCGGTCCTCGTCCTCCCGCATGATCATGGTCGCGGGGACCTGTTCCCACAGTCGTCGATGTTGGGTTTCGAGCGCCGTGTACGCAGGTGAATCCCGATTCAGGAGCTGAAGTTCGCGATGGATCCGATCCAATTGGAGTTGAACGACCCGCGGCGGCACCTTGATGGTGGGGCGCGGCCGCGGCGCCGATAGGTGCCCGGCTCGGAAATGTTGTTGAAGAAGGCGAAGAAACGGTAGAACTCGGTCTGCGAGATAGGGTCGTACTTATGGTCGTGACAACGCGCGCAGCCGACCGTGAGCCCCATCCAGGCGGTGGAGACGGTGTTGACGCGGTCGACGGCGTACTCGACGCGGAACTCGTCGGCGATGGACCCGCCTTCGCCGTTGACGCGGTTGTTACGCAGGAATCCGGTGGCCAGTTTCTGTTCCGGGCTCGCCTCAGGGAGCAGATCCCCGGCCAACTGCTGGACCGTGAACTGGTCGAAGGACAGATTCTGGTTCAGCACATCAACGACCCAGTCGCGCCACCTCCACATGATCCGGGGCTCATCGTCCTGATAGCCGTCAGTGTCGGCGTATCGGGCCAGATCGAGCCAGACGGCCGCCATGCGTTCTCCGTAGCGGGGCGAACCCAGGAGCCGGTCGACGGCCTTCTCATAGGCCGCGGCGGACGGGTCTGCGAGAAAGGCGTCCAGTTCCTCCAAGGTCGGCGGAAGCCCGGTCAGGTCGAACGTCACTCGGCGCAGGATCCGGCTCTTTTCCGCGGCCGGCGCAGGAAACAGTTTTTTAGCTTCCAGGCGGTTGAGAACAAAGTAATCCAGATCCTGCCTCGGCCAGGAGGTGTCCTTGACCTGAGGCAGTTCCGGCCGCCCCGGCGAAATGAACGCCCAATGCTGCTGCCAGACGGCTCCCTGTGAGATCCAGCGGCGGATCAGATCGATCTGGTCGTTGCTCAGCGTCTTTTGCGAGTACGCGGGAGGCATGCGACGGTTCGCGTCTTCATGTGTGAGGCGCCGAAAGACCAGGCTGTTGTCCGGATCGCCGGGAACGACGGGCGCTCCGGAGGTCCGCGCCTGGAAGACGTCTTCCCGCAGATCGAGTCTAAGTCCCGCCATCCGGACCTGGGGGTCGGGACCGTGGCACTGAAAGCAGGCGTCGGACAGCAGGGGACGAATCTGACGCTGAAAGTCGACTTTGGAATTCCCGGAGTGGGCGGTTTCGGCCAGTGGCGGCAGGAGGAGGGACAGCAGGAAAAGCCGGAAGACCGGCCGCCATGCCGAATCGCGAATCCGAGCCCAGGGCGGGCAGATACTCCACGTATGTTTTCTCATTCGGGTAATGCCGTTTATTCTAGCAGCCTGCGCCAAAAACTCTCGATGACGTACACGATGCCGGCAATGTCCGGTCCAGGGGTCCGAACCGAACGGCGCCGGACCGAAAAGGAGTTGCGATGAAGCGATCGATACTGGTTCCCGTTGTCCTGTTCCTTTTGTGGGCCCGCTCCCGCAGCGTTCGCGCAGGGAGGCTATCCAATTTCACCCCATCGAAGGGGCCTTCGATCTACGATCACGATCCCTCCACCCGGCTCGGAGACGACATCTTCGGCAACATCATCGCCGACCTGGAGAACGACGCTCCGGGACGGTGCTCGCACGGGGGACCGGTCTGCCTGGAATACGCGAACGGCCACATCGCGGCATTCTACGCCAATACCAGCGACCACAACTCCGACGGGTGGAGCGATTACGCCCTGAGCAAGGACGGCGGCAGGACCTGGGAGAAATACAACAGGTTCGAGTACTCGTACGAGGCGTACCAGAGAGATCCGAAGCGGCCGGTGATCGTCGAAGAGGGGCTGACGACCAGCAACGGAATCGTCGTCCTCTTTCTTACCCACGTCGACAACGGACGGAGCCGGAGCGGCTTCATGAGGAGCCGCGACCACGGCGCCTCCTGGATCGACTACGAATCCCTCGACGGAGACTTTGTCGGTTACCCCTGCGCGGTGGGGGTGACGGGGGACACGAACTTCGTCCTGTACGACATCAGCAAGGGCCCCCACGTCCTGTACGTCAGCACCGACGACGGACAGAGCTGGCGCCGGAGAAGCACCCTGCCTCTGGACGACGACAAATGGTACGGCTCCATGTGCATCATGGAGGACGGCCGCCTGCTGGCCGGCGCCTATACCGAGAAGGATGAACACCATTTCTATTACTGCATCAGCCGGGACCAGGGGAAGACCTGGACCGAGCAGCGGCGGGCCTATCTGGACAAGAAGGTGCGGGATCCCGAATTGGCCTACCTGGCGGGCAAGTACTACCTGCATGGAAGGTCGGGACAATACGGCGAAGGGAAGGACCGCTTCGTCCTCTACCAGTCCGACGACGGCATCAACTGGGGGAGCGGGATCATCGTCAGCGGTGACCCGAGGCATGCCGACGGATACAGCCACAACTGCGTCATCAACCAGTATGACGACGACGTCCCGAATGAATTGATGGTCCAGTACAGCATCGTCTACGACGGCCTCGACACCAACACCCACGTGTTCTTCATCAAGCCGAATTCGGGGAAGTAAGCAAGCGGCGATGTCCCAATCGCCAAAGGGAGCGGCGGTTTCTAACCTGAAGTTCCAGAGGTGAAGTCGAGTAACCCTTTCATTTGTCTCGACTTAGGTATTTTTCGCCTGTAGCTTGTGTGGCTACATCAAGGTTTTACCCCCAACAGTTGGAACGCCCGTCGCTGCAACTCGGTGGGTTGCGTCTTGAGCACGAACCTGTCCTCACGATTCTCCACCTGCATCGTATTGTGAGCCAGTGTGCCCAAGTCCTGCAGCAAGGTCCGGAAGCTGTGCACCGGAAGATCGTCCTCGGTTCTCTTGCGTGACGCCTTGTCTCGCGCCTTGCGGGAACGAACGGCCGGGGCCACTGCGCTTGAGCGCTCCTGCTCGGCGGCGGCGCGGTCGTGGTCATCAAACAGGATCGGCGCCAAGGCTTGGCGCATGTGCCATTCCACGTAATAGGCCAGCAGGCACAGGAACACGTGGGAACGCACCCGGTCCGGGCGCCGGTGGTGGAGGGGCCGGATTTTCAGATCCACCGACTTCATGCAGCGGAAGGCCTGCTCCACCTTGGAGAGGTCCTTGTAGGCCCGCACCGTCTCGTCCGCAGTGAACCATTCCGGGTCCACATTCGTGCGCACGATGTAGATCCCGTCCAAGGCCTCCTCGACCGCCAAGGTCTCCGGGTTGCGCCGGAACTCGAACGAGGTCTCGGTGATCTCGGTGATGAAGTGTTTCGCCATCTTGTGCTTGTGGATCTCGCGCCCCACGCGCACTCCGATCTTGTCCTCACCGCGCAAGGCCCATTTGGGACGCCGGGTGGCCTCGACGATGGCCTTCAGCTTCTTCTCGGTGGCCGCCAGCAGCTCTTGGCGCTTGCGGCGGCGCCGATAGGCCAACAGTGGGTTGTAGCAGACGATCAGCCGGTCGTCGGGAAACAGATCGCTCGTGACCTCGGCCAGGTCCCGCTGATCGAACAAAGACGGCTGCACCGTGCCTTTCTTGACCAGGCTCCGGATAGTGGGGGCCCGCAGCGCCGTGATCCAGTGCAGCCCCTCGACGCCTTGCAGATCCTCCCGAATGCGAGCTGCGGTCAACATTCCCCGATCTCCCACCAACACCACCCGCCGCAACCCGAAACGAGAACGGATCTTGTGCACTTGCGACGCTACCGTACTCGGGTCACCCGTCGAGCCCTTGAAGACCTCGACCGCCACCGGACAGCCTTCCGGAGAACACAACAACCCGATGACAATCTGCAGCTTGCCCCGCTTGCCGTCGCGCGAGTAGCCGCGCTGGGCCAACTCGCAGCGGCGACCCTCGAGGTAACAGGACGTGACGTCGTACAACACGAGCGTGTTCTCCCGCAGATGGCGCCGGGCCAGGGCGTTCTCGACCGCCTGCTGGCGGGGACCCAGAAGCCGGTCCATGGCCCCGTAGATCTCGTTTTCGTCGACGGTGCCGAGACCGAGGGCGTCCGAGAGGGTGGAGAGGGCGGTCTCGCTGGAGAGCGCCCGGGCGGTGGCCAGCTTGGACTGGGCGTCGATGACCCGGGCGACGATCAGAGCGACGATCAGATCCCGGTCCCGGCTCCGGGTGCGGGCCAACAGAGTATCCAGCTTGAGTTTCTTGAGGGTGGCCAGGACGGCGGCGACGTGGCCATGGGGGAGAGAGCGGGTGCAGTGGAAGAGGTCTTCGGGGTTGACGAAGGTCTCGCCCTTGAGGGCTCGGCGGATGAGATTGATGATGGGGTCGGAGAGATGGGAGATGTTGCCGAGGGTTTCATGTTTGACGCGGCCGTCCTGGCGGAAGGTGCGACGGAGGAGATGGGTACGGTAGACCTTGTTTTTGTACCGGCGAGTGGTGGTGGCTACGTGAACGGCACGACCTCTTTTAGGCATGCCAGTAATTATATAGATACTGGAGTATACTGTCAAGTATATTAGTGGCTACACACTCACCCCGGAATCTACCCCTAACTGCCATGAATGCTACAAGTTGTCCTAGAGTGGCTGCTGGAACTTCAGTCTAACCGCCGATAGGAGCGGCGGTTTCCCAACCGTCGAGTTCCGAAAGGACCATGAAGGAATGGGCGGCTGGAAGTCGCCCCTCCTGGAATGGGCGACTGGAAGTCGCCCCTCCCGAAATGGGCGACTGGAAGTCGCCCCTCCCGAAATGGGCGACTGGAAGTCACCCCTCCTGAAGAGGGCGACTGGAAGTCGCCTCTCCTACCGGAAACGAAAGGCGTAGAGGCGGGCGCGCCTTTGCAGGCGAAAGCTGAGCCGGACCGGTTTCCCGGCCAGATCCGACACCCGCGCCCCGGATTTCCACCGGACCGTGCCCCGCAGGAAATCTCCGATCAGAGGCTCACACTCCTCCTGGCCGAGACCCGGGACCGGAACACCGTCCATCCCCAGGACACCGACTTGAATCCGCCCGCCGGCTCCGCAATCCGCGTTCAGGGTCAGCCGCCGGCCCGAAAAGATCAACGGCTTGGTGACCAGATGCCCCCAGGCCGACTCCGCCGCCTGAGCGACGATCCGGTGACGCGGAAACCGGACCCTTCCCACGCCCCCCATGCCCGGTTCCCGCCTGACCTCTTCGTGGCCCACGTCGAAGCCGCCGTAGTACATCCAGATCTCATCCCCTCGGGGAATCATGCCCACCCCCATGTAGACCATGCGGCTGTCGAAGTCCCCTTCCCTGCCCGGACTCAGAAACGGACTCCGGTCCGGCCTCTGCCAACGCACACTGTCGCGGCTGGTGGCGATCTGAATCTCCAGGTTGTCCGTGTCGTGGTAGTAGGCCGCCGGGAACAGCAGGGAGACACCGTCTGCGAATGGATAGGGCTGGGCCGCCGAATTGTAGAGGTCCATCCCCGGCGGATCATCCCGGTCAGGCGCCAGAACCCGTTCGGGGTGTGGGAAGTCACCGAAAGTCTCACTCTCGGTCCGGCCGATGCACCGGATGGCGCCCCCCTTGAAACGAGGGTACTGATTGTCCCGGACGAAGCAGACGTACTTTCCCAGCCGGGAGTCGTAGTAGCAGACGTTGCAGGTATCGGTGTACCAGTCCATCAGAGGGCCGGGTCCCTTGGTCCAACGGATCCCGTCGGGTGACGACGCACCTTCGATGGTGGGCCCCAGCCATTCCCGGGATCCTCCCCGAAGCGGAAGCGTCATCCGGTACCCGTATCCACGCTTCTTGTCCCGCTCACCGAAGACACACTTGTACCGTTGACCCGGCTCCGCGGAAGGATCGAGAAACACTCCGCCCTCATGCTGAACGGTGAGAACGATGTTGTTCTTCCGGTTGCCCTGAAACGAGGTCACCCCGCAGGGCGGCTTGTCCCAATGAACGCCATCCTCCGACTCGGCGTAGCAAAGCCGGCTGACCTCGGCCGAATCGCCGAGCGCCCGGCCCGAATACCACATCCGCACGCGTCCACCTTCATCCCCCACCGTGACCCAGGCCCAAACCCCATCCTGGTCCGTGGGTATGTCCGGCGAAACCACCCGCACGTGGTCGGCCCGGGCGGGGGTCACCGAAAGCCCGACCCCCTCTTTCCGCTCCACCAAGTGATCGTCCCAGAGCAACTGTGCCCGCTCGCCCACGTCAATCGCCGTCGCAGCATCGGAAACCTGGGATCCCAGCGCCGCCCCGGCCATCCCGGTCCCAAGAAAAACCCGCCGATTCACCCGAAATCTCATACCACCGCTCCATTTCTCCCCCACTCTTTCCTCTCTCCTCTTTCCTCTTTCCTCATCTTCCCCCTCACCAATTCGTGATGGAACCGTCGGGACGCCGATTCAGGGGAGCCCCCTCCATCGGCTCCGTGACTTCGGCCACCAGCTTCAAGGGTTTCGTATCGACCACGACCCCGAGACCCGGAAGGTCGGTCGGCCAGAGTTTTCCTTCCCGGAAGTCGTAGCTCACCGGCAGGTGGGCCAGATCCTTCTTACGGGCGCCCACCATCTCCATCAGGACGGGCCCCGGAAAAGCGTTGCAGGCATGGACCAGCGCGGCAGTGGCAATCGGTCCGGTGAAATGGGGAACCAGCCCGACGTAGTGGGTCTCACACAGTGTCGCGATCTTCATGAACTCGGTGATGCCGCCGGCGTTGGGCAAGGAGATCCTCGAATAGTCGATCAAACGTTCCTCGATCAACTCGTTGATGTCCCAGCGGTCGCCGAACTGCTCGCCGACGGCGATGGGCACCTTCACCTGAGGGCGCAACTGCCGGTAGACACCCGGGTTCTCGCTACGGATCAGGTCTTCGACGAAGTAGGGTTCCAGGTCCTCGATGAGGGTGGACAGCCGGATAGCATCGGGCATGTCCAGCCGCGTGTGGTAATCGATGGCCCAATCGCCGCTGGGTCCCACGCCTTTGCGCACCTCGACACAGAGTTTGTACGTGTCGCGAACGGATTGGCGTGGGTTGTACTGGTTGCCCGAACCCCGGGTGCTCGTCCGAAAGGCGCGAAAACCGGCGTCCATGCAGGCGCGGGCCGCATCGCGCGTGTTCTTGTAGCCGGGAAAACCGGTCGAGTAGCACTCGATGTGGTTCCGCACCGGACCTCCGAGCAGGTGGTAGACGGGGACTCCTAGAGCCTTGCCCCGGATGTCCCAGAGAGCCAGATCGAGGGCACCCAGCGCGTGGATCTTTTCCCGCCCCGGGGGATAGAAGTGCCCCCGGTACATGAGCTGCCAGAGGTGCTCGATGCGGGCCGGATTCTCTCCGATGAGCAGGCCGGCACACTGCCGGATCGTGTCCGCCGATCCCCCTTCGCCCACCCCCACGATGCCCTGATCCGTTTCGACCAGCGAGACGTGGGAACTCTGATTGAACATGACCCGGGAGGGGGCCTCGTAGAAGCGAATCCGGGTGATCCGCATGGATGAGAGAGCCTGATGTGCTTCCCCACGGACGTTTTGAGCCATGGCGGCGGCCAAGCCGGCGGTTCCGGCCACCGAGCCGACGAATCGTCTTCGGTTCATGGTTTCCTACCTCGCGATATTGTGCCGTATGATAATCGAGTCTCCAGTAAAGCCCCCTTCTACGCAAGCGAGAGACCCGCCTTGCCGGTGCTGGGAACCACTCCGGAAACCCGGGTGCGAGGCGCGCGGGATCCAAACAGGAACGGGCGGCTGGAAGTCGCCCCTCCACCCGGCGGCGCCATTCACACGGGGTCCAAGCTCACCAGCGGGTATCATGGAGGGCGGATTGGCAATCATGAATCTTATCCGAAGAATTCTGGCGCCGGCTTCGGTCCTCTGCCTGGCGGCCGGCGTTGCCGTTGAGGCTCAAATCGACACCGGCACGATTCTGGGCCGGGTTCTCCTGGCAGACGCATCGGGAGCGGCGAACGCCCAGGTCACCCTCAGGCACATGGACACCAACGAAGCCGCCGACCTGCTCACCGGACCGGAGGGCTATTTCCGGCGCGACGGGCTGAGGGTGGGGAAATACCAGTTGACCGTGGTGCTGCCCGGATTCCGGACCGAGATTCTCCGAGATCTGGAGCTGCTGGTGGGACAGTCCGTCAGGGCGGATTTCCAACTCCGGCAGGGGACGGCCGGCGGCGCCTCGGTCAAACAAGCGGGACCAGTTCTGCTGGGGGCCGGGAGGACGGATCTGGGACAGGTCATCGACCAGGAGAGACTCGACTCTCTGCCTGTCAACGCCCGCGACATCGGAAAGCTGGCCGGCTTGGCGGCCGGAGCTGCTCCCTCGGCCTCGAACCGGGGCAACGTCCAGGTCATGGGGATGAGGTTCAAGGACAATCTGACCTATATCGACGGCACCCTCTTCACCCACGGTGACGGGGAGACCCCATTCAAGGCCAGCACCGACGCCTTGAAGGAATTCGACGTGAAGACCGGCCTCTATTCGGCCGAGTACGGCGTGCGTCCCGGCGGTCAGATCACCGCCGTGACCAAGAGCGGGAGCAACCAGTTTCACGGAAACCTGTATTGGTTTCACAGGAACGACAACCTGGACGCCCGGAACTTCTTCGAACAGAGGAAGGCCGAATTCAAGCGCAACCAGTTGGGTGCGACCCTGGGGGGACCCATCCTGGTCCCGGGCATTTTCGACGGGAGGGAACGGGCCTGGTTTTTCCTTTCCTACCAGCTCCGTTCGATTCGGGAGACCCGGCCGTTGACCGGAGTCGTTCCCACCGATGCCGAAAAACGGGGCGAATTTTCATCGCCCATCCTGGACACGGCGACCGGGCAGTTGTTCCCGGACGGCCGGTTGCCCGAGCAACGGCTGGATCCCGTGGCCAGGAAGCTCCTCCACTTCTGGCCGTCACCGAATACGCCCGGCCCCCTGAACTTCACCAGTCCCGATTCGAGGGCGAACCTGGACAATCCTCAGATCATCTCGCGCGTCGACCTTGCGACTTCGCCCCGCAGTCGATGGGCCGGCCGCTTCATCTGGGATTCGAGTCCTGCGGTATCCCCTCATACGTTCAGCGTCTTCTCGACGGTACAGCCTCTGCGGACCTACGGACAATCGGTCTCCAACACCAGAACGCTGGGAAACGGAGTGATCAACGCGGCCAGCATCCACTGGTTCTTCCGTCCCTACATCGCCGGCCCTTCCCGGCCCAAGCCCCAGATCCCTCTGGGTCTCGGTATTCCGCAACTGTTGAAGAGCGAGGCTGACCGCAGCGGGGTTCCGACCATCGTCATCCAGGGCTACTCGGGAATCGGCGACTCGGGCGCCGTGGGACACGCCAACCTGGGGAATTGGCAGGTCAAGGACGACATCTCCTGGTCCCGCGGCAACCACACGCTGAGAGGGGGAATCGAATTCCGGCAGCACTACAACTTCTACGTGATGGAGCGCCGTTCCAGGTTCGAGTTCTTCAGCCGGTATACAGGGAATGCGTTCGCCGACTTCCTTCTGGGCCACCCGGTACGCACCGAGCTGGGCGGTGAGGATTTCCGGGGAAACTTTCACCAGAACAGCTTCTATTTCTACTTCAAGGACGTGTGGCGAGTCCGGCCACGGTTGACCCTCACACTGGGACTCCGGTACGAGCTTCGACTTCCCTGGCGAGACAAGCGGGGCTTCATGGCCAACTTCGACTTGGGCGAGGGCCGCTTGATTCCCCCGCTCTCGATCGCCGACCCGCCGGTACCCCAGACGGGCCGCTTCGAACCCGGGTTTCCTCTGGTCGAGTGGAATCGAACTGCCGCCATTCTCCCCCGTCTGGGGATTTCGTTCCGGCTCGGAAATGCCACCGTGCTGAGGAGCGGCTACGGGATCTATTCCAATGAGCCGGATCTGAACATGGTGCAGGAAATGGCCAAGAATCCACGTCCGGGGGCCCAACGCCTGGTGTTCCTGGCGCCCCTGGAGCAGGCCACCCTGAGGTTGTCCGATCCGTTTCCGGAAGGGTTGGCGGATTCGGCGGCTCCCAACCACTCGGGAATGCAGACGCCGCTTCCGCTGGCGGCCACCCATTCCTGGGGGCTCAACCTCCAGCACCGGGTGTCTCCCGGCGTCCTGCTGCAATTGGGATACCTGGGGTCTCGTTCCGTCAACCGCCTGGAGACCATCTCCCTGAACGATGCGGTCCCCGGACCGGGGGACCGGAGCCGGCGCCGCCCTTACCCTGAGTTGCAAACCGTCGAGATGCCCTTCGCCGATGGCGACGCCTGGTTTCACGGCATGCAGATGCAGGTGGAGAAAAGACCGGATCGCTACGGGCTATCGGCTCTGCTGGTTCTCGACTGGTCCCGGCAGATCGATACCGGAGGCGGATACCAGGGCCCGCCCTCGAGACGCAGATTCCGTTCGCACAACATGCCGCTGACAGCCAACCGGGCCCTTTCGGAATCCCACGCGCCCAGACGAATGATGGTGACCGCCGGTTACGATCTGCCCTTCGGCGCCGGACGAGCTTTCCTTTCCAAAGGGGCGTTCGCGAAGATGGCCGGCGGCTGGTCGATCCGGGCCATCGCCAGCTTCCAGGACGGCGGCTGGTTTACGGTCTACCTGCCCGGCGATCCTCTGGATACCGGCTCCTACCATTCGCAATGGCCGGACCGGATTCGGAATCCCAACCTCGACAACTCGGACCGGAGTCCTTCCCGGTGGTTCGACACCGGGGCGTTCCGGCGTCCAGGGGAGTTCCGTTACGGGAACGCCGGACGGAGTTCGGTGGAGGGACCGGGTGTGATCAACCTGGACCTTTCACTCCGGCGCACATTTCATCTCCACGACAGCCAGCGGCTGGAGCTGCGCCTGGAGGCCTTCAACGCCACCAACCATCCCAACTTCCTTCTGACGGGCCGGTCCAGGACCGGCGAGTTCGGGACCTCGGAGTTCGGAACTCTGGGGAGAGCCCAGCCGGCTCGGCAACTACAGATGGCGCTGAAGTTCTATTTCTAGGAGGGGCTCCACTTGTGGGTGCCCTCTTCGACCCAACGCACAACCAGATAAGCCAGATGAAGAGTCGGCGCCTGGAAAGCCGCCCCTTCGGCGAAAAAATATTGGTTCCGGCTACACCAGGTTAGGCGTTTGGAAGGGAGAAATCCGGAACGAGAGAGTGGTCCGGGCGAATCGTCGCCGCGGTGCGTACCAATTCACGTTACTTGCCCGGGGATTCCGAAAAGCCGGAAAAGGAGGAAGATCGCCCGGATCGGAAGAAGCCCGACAACTGCCAACTCGCCCTGACCCCCTTGTCACAGGTTCGGCCAAGCTGCCCGTCGCGCGCTATGAAGAGGTGAGAAGGGTGAGGAGCGGTTGGGCACCGCTCCTCACCACAAACTTCAGCCCTTGAGCCGGTTGATAATTCTCACCACGAGAACGGTAGCGGCACCTGCATACAGCGCCACGACAATCTGTCCGAGAATGGCGTTCAGGTGCCCGCCAATCGCCGGGATGCTGTCCAACGCGCCCGAGCTCACGGCGGCACCAGAGGCGATGACAACGGCTAGCTCGCCAGTCGCATCTTCAGCATCGATCTCAGTTATCGCGTAAACGATACCTAGGACAACTAGCGCCAAGGCGAGTATGCCTCCCGTGTCCAGGTTGCCTACACCCTCGATGATTGCCACCAGAACGGTCAACGCAACGATGATTCTACCCATGGATGTTCCTCCCCCCAAAAGAAAGTTGTGGTGACACGCTACGTTGGCTTCGCTGTGGAATTGGAAGACTATAGCGCAAGGTTGGGAGATTTATACCATGGCAAAAATCAAATGAACAGCGCCAGGAAAAATTGGCCTCAATCCATTAGCAATCTGATTTGGTCAGAAACTTCGAAGAATTCCGCTCACAATAATCCCCTCTTCAGGGCTGCCGCGGTGGGTGCCGAACCAGCAGAGTGATCGCTCGGCGCTTGTTGTGGTTGGACGATGCGGATCCGGACACGCTCCGAATTTGCCGGCCAATCCGAATAGTGGCAGTCGAATCCCGTACCGAATTCTATCCGAGCTGGGAAATGTCGCGGACGGCGCCCCGGGCGGCGCTGGTGGTCAGGGCGGCGTAGGCAGCCAGGGCTTGGGAGATGGGACGATGACGGTCGCACGGACGGTAGGCATCCGGGCCCCGGGCATCCATTCGGCCACGGCGGCGTGTCAATTCCTCTTCCGAGACGGCCAATTCCAGCGTTCGATTGGGAATGTCGATCCGAATCGGGTCTCCCTCTTCCACCAGAGCGATGGCGCCTCCCTCGGCCGCCTCGGGGGAGACGTGCCCGATGGACAATCCGCTGGTCCCGCCGCTGAAGCGCCCATCCGTGAGCAGAGCGCACTTGGCGCCCAACTGCCGGGCTTTGATGTAGGAGGTCGGATAGAGCATTTCCTGCATTCCCGGACCGCCTTTCGGTCCTTCGTACCGGATCACCACCACGTCACCAGCCTCGACCCGTCCGCCCAGAATCCCGTCGCAAGCTTCTTCCTGGGACTCGAAGACCCGGGCCGGGCCCTCGAAGACCCAAATCGACTCGTCCACTCCGGCCGTCTTCACGATGCAGCCGTCCTTGGCCAGATTACCGTAGAGGACGGCCAGCCCTCCGTCTTGGGAATACGCATGTTCGGCCGACCGGATACAGCCTTCCCTCGAGTCCAGGTCGGACGCCTGGTAGTAGTTCTCCTGAGAAAAAGCCTCCCGGGTGCGAACCCCTCCGGGAGCCGCCAGCGCCCGGCGCTGGGCGAAGTCACACAAGGATCCGTTGCCGTCTCGCAGGTCGTTCCGGCAAATCATGCCGCCCATGTCGTCCCCGGAGATGGTCCCCACCTCGGAGTGTATCTTGCCCGCCCGCTGGAGTTCTCCCAGGATGGTGGGTATGCCGCCGGCCCGGGCCACGTCCTCCAGGTGGAACTTTCCCGTGGCCGGCGCCACCTTGCAGATGCAGGGCACCTGCCGCGAAAGACGGTCGATGTCCGCCATGGTAAAGTCGACACCCGCCTCCCGCGCCATGGCCAGGATGTGCAGCACCGTGTTGGTGGAACCTCCCATGGCGATGTCCAGACTCATGGCGTTCTCGAAGGCTTCGAAGGTGGCAATGCTCCGCGGCAGCACCGATTCGTCCCCCTCCAGGTAATAGGCGCGTGCCATCCGGACGATGCGCTTGGCGGCCCGCTCGAAGAGCTGCCAGCGCAGTGAGTGGGTCGCGAGGATGGTGCCGTTGCCCGGCAGGGCCAAGCCGATCGCTTCGTTGAGACAATTCATGCTGTTGGCCGTGAACATGCCTGAGCAGGACCCGCAGGTGGGACAGGCCTCCTCCTCCATCTTCAGGACCTGGGCGTCGCTGATCCGGCTGTCCCCGGCAGCCACCATGGAATCCACAAGATCGAGCTTGGCCGGCCCCGAAGCCAGCAGGGCCCGGCCAGCCTCCATGGGGCCTCCCGAGACGAAAATCGTGGGCAGGTTCAGCCGCAGGGCGCCCAAGAGCATTCCTGGAGTGATCTTGTCGCAGTTGGAGATGCAGACCAGGGCGTCGGCCTTGTGACCATTCACCATGTACTCCACGCTATCGGCGATCAACTCACGACTGGGCAGGGAGTAGAGCATGCCGTCGTGCCCCATGGCGATGCCGTCGTCCAGGGCGATGGTGTTGAACTCCACTCCATAACCGCCGCTGGCGTCGATGACCTGCTTGACCCTTTGCCCGATGGGATGCAGGTGAACGTGGCCGGGCACGAACTGGGCGAAAGAGTTGGCAATGGCGATGATGGGTTTCTGGAAGTCCTCCGTCTTCATGCCGGTCGCTCTCCAGAGCGCCCGGGCCCCGGCCATGCGCCTCCCCTGGGTGGTGATGCTGCTGCGGAATCCCCTCTGGTGCATGACGTCCTCCTCCGCCTACGATACTGAGGGAACAAGACAAGCTGCAAGGCGAAGGAGCGGCGACTTTCTTGTCGCCGAACTCTCACCGAGAAATCGAAGAATGGGGGACTAAAAGTCCCCCCCTCCTGACGAACTGGAAGGAGTAGAGGCGGGTGTCGCGCATGATGAAACGGAGGCGGACCGGCCATTCCAACTGGCCGCGACCTTCAGATAGTTGCCGTTGATCTCGTCGGCGTCCGCCGCCTTGAATCCCTTCAACGGCCGGCCTGACTCATCCTGGATCTCCACCTGGACGATGCCGCCGGCGCTGGTGTCCGCGTTCAACTGGAGCGTATGCCCCTCGAAGAGCAACGGCTTCGTCGTCAACTCTCCTCCGGTATAGGCCGCTTCGGCCACGATAAACCCGTCGGTCCGGGTGACGGCCACCCCCCGCACCGGCTGTCCCGTCCGCGTCGGATCGTTGTGGACCTTCTGCCAACCGTCGAAGTAGACCTCCAGGCGCGGATCCGATGCCGAGGGGAGCGGACGCTTCACGAAGAGCATTCCGGCCCAGAAGCTCCCCTCGGGACCCAGACGAATGAAGGGAGTCCGCCCCGGCGACCGGCTCCAGTGGATTCCGTCCCGGCTGGTAGCCAACTGGATGTCGGCCCGTCCCGGGAACTGGCTCAGTGATCCGTCTTTCTTGATCCTGGCTTTCCAATGGCTGTAGATGGAGACAAAGGCCACGTAGACCCGGCTCGTGTACTGGACGACGGGCAGGCTGTAGAAGTCGACGCGGTTCGGAGCCACGGAATTGGCCTCGTCCACGTCGTCAGGGGCCAGGACGATCTCCTCCTCAGTCCAGTGAATGAAATCGTCCGACACGGACCGCCCCATGCGGAGGAGCCTGGCCCGCCAGTTCATTTTTCGCTCTCCGTAGACCCGGTGGTAGTAGTCCAACTGCCGCGGGTCGTCGAAGGTCTTGACCCGGCTGTAGGCGACGTACTTGCCGATGCGCCCGTCCCAGAAGGGTTCGAAGCCGCCGTCCCCCGACGTCCCCAGCTTGCCCGTGATCTGCTTCCAGCGGATGCCGCCGGTGGACACGAATCCGTATTTCCCCTTCCCGTCGGGAAGCGGTTCCATTGCATTGTCCGAATCGGGTTCCTGGGGCGGCGTGAGCTTGAAGCTGGCCTTGAGCCGATCTCCGGAACCGGACGCATGGGGATCCACGAACACGGTGTTGACGCCGACGGAGGCCACGGCGTAGGGGAAATCGTCGTTGGGAAACAGGATGTTGTTGTCGCGGGAGCCTTGCCACTCCACCAGACCCAGAGACGGCTTCCGCCAGTTGACGCCGTCGTCCGACTCGGCGTAGCGCAGGAGACTGCAGTGGAGCTTCTGGTTCCAATAGTCGCATTCGACGCCCGGTGCGCTGTAATAGAGACGATATAGCGAACCGTCGCGGACCACGAATCCCGGCGCCGGGAGCGGAACCCTCTTACCCGTGGCGATCGCCTCGCCCGTCCGCATCGTGACGTTGCGCATGGAGGCGACGAGATAGCCGTCTCGCCCGTCTTCGGTCCAGGGTCCGGCAAAGAGTTGCTTCTCGCTGCCGACTATGACCGGCTCGTCCGAGGCCGACGCGACGAGGGTGTGCAACAGGAGAATTACCACTCCCGTCAGACCGCAGGCCGCTTGACGAAATCTCATCCTGGATGAATCCCTTCCGCTCTCCGTATTACCTGAATCGCTTGTCGTATTACCGGAAACGAATCGAATAGAGGTCCGCATCCTTCATCTCGAATACGAGGCGGACCTTCTTGCCGGCCCAGGCGCCCAGGTCGCCGTCTCCGTTCCAACGGACCACCCGCTCGATCCCGTCACCGTAGATCTCGGGACATTCGCTCAGGCTCAGGCCCTGTACCGGCCGACCCAACTCATCCTGCAGACCGACCTTCACGTAGCCGACCGCGGACGTGGAGTAGTTGAGGACCAGTTCCCTGCCTTCGAAGGTGAGAGGATGAGTCAGGAGGCTGCCGCCTCCGAAACCGGCGTGGACGGATGCGAAGCCGTCGACTCTCAGCGTGTGGCGGCGCAACCGGCAGGTGGGCAACTCATAGTGCTCGCCCAGGTAGAGGGACACCTCTTCGGAGCCGGTCTGAAGGATTCCCCAGGCCGTCATATTGTTCCGATGCCCCCAGTTCCCCTGGTCCAGGCCGGCCCGGACGAACCCCTCCCTGAAAGTGCGCTGGAAGCGGGAACCGTCGCGGCTACTGATGAGGACGGCATCCGAGACTCCGCCGAAGAGGGCGATTCGGTACCAATCCTCCAGTGTCTGACCCGCTGCCTGGGCCCGCTTCCGGTTCCGTTCGAGCCGCTCCTCGTTTCCGGGCTCGTGCAGTTTCTCCCAATAGTCCTGAAACAACGCCTCATCCGTTTCCCGGACGATTCGGGTCGGCATGAAGCGCTTGGGAAAACCCAGGTAGATGTGTGGCGCCCGGGGATAAGGCGTGATGGCGTTGGTGTAGAAATGCTCCAGGGGCGCGTCCTCATAGTCCAGGTAGCTGCCCTCGGTCCAGTTGAGGAAATCGGTGGAGGTGGCCGTCTTGATGGCCCGCACGCCCGAGTACTTCCACGAGGTTCCAACGGGGCGGATGAAATCCCGGTAGAAGGCCACATACTTTTTTCGTCCCGGGTCCCAGAACGCCAGGTTCTGGGAGTCGAAGGCGCCGTCGCTGATGACCGGCTCCTCCCGGAGCTGGCTCCAGTTCACACCGTCGGCGGAGACGAAAACCAGGAGCGGACCTCCGCCCAGCGCCTTGTAGCGTTGGTCGGCCGGAGCGTCGGGGTTCGGATCCTTGAACGGAGCGAAATTGTGCGACCCCTTGCCCGTCCAGATGATGTTGTTGTCGGTGGAGCCATTGTAGGAGTGGAGGCCGAGAGAGGGTCTCGTCCAGTGGACACCGTCGCTGCTCTCAGCGTAGCAATAAACCTGTTTGGCGTCCTCGGCCGCCCCGATGCCCCGATAGTACATGCGGAACCGGTCGCCGTCCTGGAACACGGTCACATACGCCGAATACTCCCCTTCCCAGGGGCGGTCGAATTCCATGGCCACCTCGGCCGGACGCGGCCGGTGCATTGCCAGGCCCAGGTTGTCCATGCGCGCGATCAGCCAGTCGTCAACAAAGAGCTCCAGACGCGACCCGACATTCCTGACTTTATCGTGTGACCCGGCAGACAAGGAAAGCGAGAGCGGCCCCGCCAGCCAGATCGTCGCCAGTACGTACAAACTCAGCTTCTTCACGGTCCCTCCTTTTTCAGTTCCCGCCGATTAAATCACCAGAGGCGCGAAAATAACACACGGTGGCCGATTCCCCCGGCTCCGGCACGGGTGATATAAACGGGTCGAATCAAAAAGGAGACGCGAGCCCATGGAAGCCCTCGACTATCTGCATGACCTGGTGCCCATGAACACCAGCAGCAGCCGTTCCAACCTGCCGGCGGCCGACTACGTGGAGGAGGCGCTGAAGCGCCTGGATTTCGAAACCGAGCGAATCGAGTATGACGACGCCAACGGAATCCGAAAAGCCAGCATCGTGGGCAAGCGGGGAGAGGGGCACGGCGGTATGGCCTACTTCGGGCACACCGACACGGTTCCGGCCGACACCTGGTTCACCGACGAGCACGGACCCTTCGAACCGACCGTCAAGGGGGACCGGCTCTACGGGCGCGGGTCCTGCGACATGAAGGGGTCCATCTCCTGCATGCTCGCCGCCGCGGGCCGGCTCTCGGGTGCCCGTTTGCGTGAGCCGCTCTACATCGCGCTGACGTCCGACGAGGAGATCGGCTACGGAGGGGCGGCCGCCGTGGCCCGCGAGTCCCGATTCTTCCGCGAGATGGTCACCGGGGGAACCCGCGGCGTCATCGGCGAGCCGACCATGCTGGAAGTCGTCTATGCCCACAAGGGCACCTACGGGTTCATCGCCACCTCCCATGGAAAAGCGGCCCACTCCAGCAGCCGGGAGGGGCTCAACGCCAACCTGGCCATGATTCCCTTCCTCTCCGAGATGAAGGCCATCCACGACGAGACGGAGGCGGCCCCCGAGTGGCAGAACCACGAGTTCAACCCGCCTGGGATCAGCTGGAACATCGGCATCAACGATCACACCCGGGTGGTGAACATGAAGGCGGCCCAGAGCATCTGCACCGTCTACTTCCGTCCCATGGCCGGCATGGACGCCGACGGCCTGATGCAGCGGGCTCACGACAAGGCGCTGGAGTGCGGGATCGAGTTCAACCCGCTCTGGACGGGCAAGCCCATCTACATAAATCCCGACTCGGACTACGTCCGGGACGCGTTGGAGCTGGCCGGACGGCGGCGCCCCCGGACCGTCGCCTTCGGCACCGACGGCGCCATGCTGACGGAGTTGGAGCGGCTGGTGGTGATGGGCCCTGGAGACATCGCCCAAGCCCATACCCACGACGAGTGGATCCTGTTGGACCAGATCGAGAAGGGGACCGAACTTTTCACACAGATGATCCGCCGATGGTGCGGAGTCCCCAATTGAAAACAAACGCACTCCGGAGAACTTTTCATGACAACCACCAAGACTGAACTGCTGACCCAGGACCGTGCCCATCTGATCCATCCCCTTCACGACCGCACCCTCCAAGAGAGGGGACACGTCTGGATCAAGGGGGAGGGCGCCGTCCTTACGGACGCCGACGGCCGGGAATACATCGACGGTCTGGCCGGCCTCTGGAACGTGGTGGCGGGTCACGGGCGGCAGGAGCTTGCCCGGGCCGCCTCCGGACAGATGGAGCAATTGGGTTACTGTTCCGGCTACGCCGGCAGTTCCAACCCGCCGGCCATCCAGTTGGCCCAGCGGATCTCGGATCTCACCTACCCGAGCATCTCCAGGTTCTTCTTCACCTCGGGCGGCGGCGAGTCGACCGAGAGCTGCGTCAAGACGGCCCGCTACTACTGGAAGCTCCTGGGATATCCGCACAAGACCAAGGTGATCTCCAGGCAGTGGGGATACCACGGGGTCACGCTGGCGGCCATGAGCGCCACCGGCATCACCGCCTACTGGCCCATGTTCGAGCCCCGGGTGCCCGGCTTCATCCACATTCCGTCCCCCTATCCCTACCGCTATGAGGCTCCGGCCGGAGCCGACCCCGCCGTGGCCGCAGCCGATGAGCTGGAGCAGGCCATCCTCAAAGCGGGCCCGGACACGGTGGCCATGTTCCTGGCCGAACCGATCCAGGGCGCCGGCGGCGTCATCGTGCCGCCCGACGGCTACTTCCAGCGCATTCGGGAAATCTGCGACCAGTACGAAGTGCTCCTGGTCTCCGACGAGGTCATCACCGGATTCGGGCGGACCGGCCGCATGTTCGGCCTGGAGCACTGGGGTATCAAGCCGGATATGATCCAGTTCGCCAAGGCCGTGACCTCCGGCTACTTTCCTCTGGGCGGCATCGGTGTCAGCGAGCGGATCGCCCAGGTCATGGACGAGGGCAAGGCGACCTGGATGCACGCCTACACCTACAGCGCCCATCCCGTCGGCTGCGCCGTCGCTCTGGCCAACCTGGATATCATCGAGGGAGAGGACTTCCCAGCTCAGGCCGCCGAGAAGGGCCGCTACCTGCTGGACGGTCTCCAGTCGGCACTGGGAGACCATCCCCACGTGGGAGAGGTCCGCGGTCTGGGTCTCATGGCCGGAATCGAGTTGGTCCAGGACAAGGAGACCAAAGCCGAGTTTCCCGCCGCCGAGAAGGTTGGGATCCGGGTCCACCAGGCGGCCCAGGAGCGGGGGCTCTTCAGCCGGCTGCGCCAGGACGTCTTCTGCCTGGCGCCGCCCGTCATCATCAGCCGGTCTCAGATCGATCGTGTCGTCGAGATCATGGCCGAGTCCGTCGGTGAGGTTCTGGGTTAAACGACCTGCGGCCTCCATTCCCAGGAGGAACTCATGCGAAGAGTCTTCGTCTGCCTTTTGTTGTTGTGTCCCCTGACCGGCTGGGCCGAGAACCGCCTCTTCGTCCTCCAGGGTGAGGAAGCCATCCTGGAGGTCGACATCGACGACGAAGGAAAGGCCCGGCAGGTCCGAGCCTATCGGGAGCGGGATCTGCCCGGCGTCTTTCCGGCACGGTCGTTGGAAATGCGGGACGGAAACATCCTGGTCACCTACGACGACCAAAAACGGCAGACGGCTCGCTTGCTGTATCGCCGTTCAGACGGCCTGACGAAATACGGCGGCCACCCGGGGCAGGCCACCGATCCCCAGGGCAGGCGGCTGGAGAAAACCGATACCGAGCAGAACTTCCGCAACGGCAGCCGACTCTACTCCGAAAGCGGAGGCGGGCACTACCGGGACCGTCAGCGCCTGGAGCGGGTGCAAGAGGCTGCCGGGAGCCGATACCGGGAAGTTTTTGTCCTGGACGACACGGCTTTCGGCGTGGCTACGGACCGGATCGACCGGCTCTCCGTTGACGACGCGGGCACCCTGGAGGCAATGGACGCATTGGCCATGCCGGGCAGCCGGCTGACGGCGGCCACGGTGAGCCCCTGGGGAGAGGTCTTCGTCTCCGACGAGTCCCAACCCACGATTCACCGGCTTCGACTCCAGGACGGCGCGCTGGTTGCCAACGGGACATTGACCCACCCCGGCCTCCGGGTGCCACGCGGACTGGAGTTCACGCGGGACGCCGAGTTGCTGGTAGCCAACGCGGGACCCGGACCGGACGGCGTGCTCCGCTTCGAATTCATGATGGTCGACTTCGACTGGAGAGCGGTGCCCAAGGGGGGAATCGACCTGGACGGGAAGGGCGCGTCCGATCTGGCCCTGGCCCGGACCGTGGGCTTCGTCCTTTCGGAGCAGCAGACTCCCCTGATCAAGCTGAGCCCGGAGCGGGCGGGAGGCCATTTCGGGATTTCCCAGGTGGGCTTCGTGCTTCCAGGCAAAAACTCGGAGGCCGCCATCATCGCCCTGGTCCAGTACGACCCCGGCGGCTACACGCCGGTGCACTACCATCCCGATATGGAACAGGCGGAGATCGTGGTCTCGGGGAGAGCCCTCTGGGAGGTGGGCGAGTTCGAGCGGGAGGTGGGCCCGGGAGACGTGATCTTCTGTCCCCGCTACGCCAAGCACGGCTACAAGGTGCTGGGAGACGAACCGTTCAAGTTCTTCCAACTGGAGTGGCGCCACCTGGGCAACCGGTACCAACCCGCGGATAAGACCATTCGGACTCGGTGACGGCGGCCGTAAATTTCCGTCCCCGGTCAGTTCTCGTAAAGCTGGAGTGGAAGCGAGGTCAACACCTCGCAGCCGGTGGCGGTGACGCGCACCGAGGCGCTGGCCCCGGAGCCGAACTCGCCGGGAATGAGGACCCCGGCCACCAGGTGGAACGTCATGTTTTCCTGGAGGCGCCGTTTCTCACCCTGCCGGATGCTGATGATCTGTCCCTCACCCCAGTCGGGGGGATAGTTGAGACCGATGGAATAGCCCAGCCGGCTCACGTGCCACTTGCCGAACCCCGCCTTGGCGATGACGTCCCGCCCCACCTGGTCCACCTCTTCCGAGACGGCTCCCGGCCGTATGGCGTCGATCACTTCCCGGATGGCCCGGTTCTGGGCGTCCGAGAGCCGGCGCAGCCGGGGATTCACCCGCCCCACGGTGGCCATGCGAAAGACCGCCCCGCAATAGCGATGCTTGGAGGCCGCGATTTCGAAACAGCAATGGTCGTCGTCCTCCAGCCGGCGGCCCCGCCAGGTGGCGTGACACGCGCCTGACCGGGGTCCCGAAACGATGAAGTTGGGCAGACCGGTGTACTCGGCTCCCGCTTCGCACCATTCCTTGTAGACCGCCGCCGCGATTTCGTCTTCGGTGGCGCCCGGATGGGTCGCCCGGATCCCGGCCAGACAGGCCCGGTCGGCGATGGCCACCGCCCGGCGGATCACCGCCACCTCCTCGGCGGACTTGATCATCCGCGCCTCCTCGATGACGCTGGAGCAGTCGACCAGCGTGGCATGAGGCAGCGCGCCGGCCAGAGCCTGGTGCTCGTTGACCGTCAGGAACCAGCTTTCCGATTCGATCCCCAGGCGCTTCCGCGCCAAGCCCATCCTGGAAAGAGTCCGGATGGTGACCTCCACCGGCACCTCGTCATCCTCCACCGGAGCCACCTCGGTCAGCCAGGAGAACTCGGGAACGTTGGTCCCCACCTCCAGACGGCGCCCCACCAGAACCGGCGACTCTCCCGGGACCAGGATCAGGCAGTGGTAGCCGTAGTAGCCGGGGGTCTCGTAGCCGGTGAGGTAGGTGATGTTTTCCGGTCCCCGAACCAGCAGGGCGTCCACACCCGCCTTTCGGATTCCGTCCGCCACGAGCCGATACCGGCGCAAATACTCCCCCTGGCTGAAACTCAGCCCGGGGTGAAAGTTCATTTGGGGATCCGGGTCGCATTTTCCTTGCATATTTCGTTTTCAGTCTATGTCCACATCCCGACAAGACAACCGGGATGCCGATGTCAGACTATTTGAATTGGGACTTTCCCCAGAGGGCAAATCCCGGATTGGTACATCATTTGCTGTCGACGGATGAACCACTCGTCACGAGCGACCACGTTCTGGTTGATACTTGGCGTCTCATCCACCATTTCATTTCCGCCAATGCGGCGGAAACCTTCTGGGATGGCCTGCGGAGAGGAGTGGCAATCGTTGAGCAGACCAACAGCGCTGACCTTGAAGCCGCATGGGCGATAGGAGAACGGTTTCCGGACCAGGACTTTTCCGTGGTCGACCGCACCTCCTTCGCGCTCATGGAGCGACTCGGCATCTCCCGTATGATCACCTTCGACAGTGATTTCGCAATCTACCGTTACGGGCGTGGCCGCACGTTCGCGTTTGAAGTGCTCAGATAGAAGTGTAACCCCGGACCGGCGAACACCCCTCACATCCCCCACACGGTCACCGGAGCGCCGCCTTCCGTCTCGTCGAGGCGATAGATCTTTTCCACACACGGCTTGCCCTCGGTGCGGTCGAAAATCACCAGGTGTCCCTCCGCCGCAGTGCAGCGGTCCATGTAGGCCCGCGTCTGCACCAGACCTTCGCGGAGCGTCTCGTCGAGGCTCCGGCGCAACACCTTGCATTCTACGACCACCTTCTGCGCCGACCGATCCGTCCCGGCTCTCGTTTCGCCGGAGCGTCCGCCCACGGGCCACACCATCAGGAGGTCCGTCCGCCGCCGGCCCAATCCGTACTCGCGCTCGATCCGTCCGCCGCTGTTGACGATGCGCTGCAGGAACGCCTGCAACAGCAACTGCGGCCCGGCTTCCTTGTACTGAAATCGCTCCACCCAGTGCTCCGAGTGCTCCCGAAAGAACTCCTGGAACGCGGCCAGCAACTTTCCGACTCGCAGGGCGCCGTCATCGTCGACGTACCATGCGGGATCTTGATGGATCGACATCTCCTGCGTCGTGTAGGTCAGATCGCGTGGGATCACCTCCCGGTAGATGGGATTGGCGATGGCGACGGGGCGGGTTCTCGTCACAAGGCCCAGGTCGCGCGCATACTCCAGATCGTCGGCTGGAATCGAGTCGACCGCGTCGGAGCCTTCCAACAGCGGCTCAATAACCCGCCGTACCCGCTCCTCCTGAAGCTTGTCGGTCAGTTGGTCCAAATGCGTCTCTCGACGGAGGATCAATTGCTCGCATGCGTCCTGGATGGCCTCGCCGCTGATCTCCCGGCTGCGGTCCCGTCCGGGCTTGTTCCTGAAACACGCTTCGTAGGCCAAGGCGTTCACCAACCACGGCTGTCCTTGTGTCAGTTCCCAGGTTTCGCTCTTCGCCTCGACCGTGAATACCTGCCCGGTCTCCTTGGTGTGCTGGGTCAGAAGGGACTCGACGTCGCGCCGCGAGAAGTCTCCCAGGCGCAGGGACTCGGCTCGAATGTTGAAGGCGCTGCCGCCGGCGATGATCTGGTTTTCGGCCGCAGAACGAATGCGGTAGTCGCGCACGTCGCGGACGCCGCACAGGATCACGCTCTGGGGAAACCGGCGCGGACGGTCCGGATAGCCGGCACGGAGTTGCCGCAACACCGCGAGCAGAGTGTCGCCAATCAGCGCATCGATCTCGTCGATCAGGAGCACCAGCGGTTTGGCTTCGGCTTCGGACCAGCGAGCCAGTGTGTCCCCAAGTGCATCGTTGGGACCGGACGCTTCGAGGATGTCACCCCAGACCTCGGCTACGAACAAGTCATCGAGCCCGTGGCGCGCCGCTCGAGCCAGAGCGCTGAGAACCGCTCGCACGCCCTCCCGCACATTCTCCCGCGCCGTTTGGCCGCCTTCGACGTTGACGTACACGCAACGGAACTCGCCGCTGACGTTCAACTGGTCCCTCAGCGCCAGCAACACCGAGGTCTTGCCCGTCTGGCGCGGGGCGTGCAATACGAAGTACTTCCATTGCCGGATAAGCAACAGGAGATCATCGACATCAAGGCGTTCCAGGGGTGGGATGCTGTAGTGCATCTCCGGGTTGACCGGACCGGCGGTGTTGAAGAAACGCACGCCTTGAGTATCGCACGTTGTCTTCGGTCACGCAGTGTCCCGAAAACCGGTTTCAACCCTTATTCGGAACGTCGGAGGAACAGGCGCGGGAGCGGGTTCTCTGCACGCAGCCGTCACCGCACGGAAAACGCGTACCCCAAAGCATGCGCCGCCTTCCGGAACGCCTTCTCGGATCTTGCGGCGACGACGAGTCGGCGCGGCCCGGCACGGAGGCAGTGCTTGGAAGCCCGCGGGTCGGCGACGATGCGGTCGGCAATCGCCTTGTCCGCACAATCGATCATCAGGGCCGGACCCTTCGCGGTCAGGGCTCGCGATCCCTGCTCGACACGGCGGAGAAACCCTTCCACCCGATCCGGCAGGGGCTGATCGTCGCGCGCGGTTAGAAACTCCCTCAGTTGCGCCACATCCTGGCCGCTTTCCACGGCCGACATGGATCGAGAGAGATCCAGACGCCAGACGCAGTCGGACTCGGTCTTGGCATAGGCCTCCAGCAGCACACGTTCTCCCGGCGGCAACGGCGCCGTCGACTGAACGCGAAGATCGGTAAACAGGGTCAGCGCCGTGCGGACCGGAGGCGTGGCCGGCTCGTATCTGTCAGTTTGGCCCAGGCAATAGGCGCCGAGCGGATTGATTCGAAAATACTCCAGGCCATCGTACCGGCTGAGGAACTCCAGATCATCGGCGCCCCACAGGCCAATGTAGTCGCGCCGCGCGTCGCGCGGGTCGGTGAACGCCACGTCCACCAAGCCCAGGGTGGCAGCGTACTCGAACACCAGACACAGAACATATCGCCCCTGCAGCGCGTTCCAACTCTGATCGCCGGCAAGCCCGAAGCTCCCGTGCTCCAGCCCGCCGAGGTAGAGGTGCCAGGGGTACCGCGTGACGCTGAAGTCCAGTTCCGCCGCCTGCATGAAGCGAAAGAACTCGTCCACCTGCACCCACCGGCCGACCGGACATTCCGCGAGCGCCTCGTCGATCCAGGGACGGCGCTTGCGCGGCGCGGTCATCGTCCGTTTGCCCCGGCCCCGGGTCTGCCCCTTGATCTCCTCCACGCGGCTGAACTCGTCCAACAGGGTGTTCTTCAGCCAGCCCTTCCAGGTCCGCCGGAGGGTCTCGGCGGGCAGCGAGGTGAAGGCCGCGCGCCCGGCCTTGGTCAGCGTCAGCTTGGAGCCGCGCAATTGGGCAAGCTTGCCGGCCTGCACCAACCAGGGCCAGGCGAAGGACCGGATGGGGCCGACATATGGTGTCCACCGCTTCCTCTTCTCGGTCGGGTCGTAAAAGTCGCCGTCGTACAGCACCTCCGCGACGCGCCGCACGGAGACCGCGGACGCGCGCCGAGTCTTCCTGCTGACGGAGATCCTGCCGGAATCGATCAGGCGGAGCACGGCAAGCAGGTCGTACGCCGCGGCCAGCTCCATATTGCGGCGAGTCAGGGGCACTCTGTCGAATTTCGGCTTCTGCCCCTTGGGAACAAAAACGCGCCGGCGCCGATCGACGAAATCCGGAGCTTCCTCCAGCGACGCGACGGTCGGAAACTCCGGCTCGGGCACGAATTCCCGGAGCTGTTCCTTAAGGTCTCCGGGGATGGTGGTGGGCAAGAAATACCGGTACCCCTCCGGCGGGTAGAAAAAGAAACGCAACAGCGAAACTTTCTCGGCATTGTCCGGATCGAATCCCTTCGGCAGCACACCATACTTGGCGCGAAACCGGTCGGCGTTGAAATGGGTGTCGAAACCATGAATCGTTTCCGCCACCGCCAACTTCTGGGTCTTGTCAAGCCGCTGCCAAAGCTCTCGCAACGACTTGCCGGTCAGTCTCTCCCGGATCGCCTTTACCATGTCCGTCTTCAGTCTCGGCCGGGGCTTGGGGAGGTTCAACAGCTTGATCATGGGTCTGAGGACCGGGACCATCAGTCCCGACAGGGCGTCCTCAAGGGTGGCTGACGGTAGTTGGATTCGCATCGGTCAAGGTCTCCTGGAACCAGGATCATACGGCAACCGTCCCGGTGATTCGAAGATGGCTGACGACCGGCTCTTCGATTGAAAGATCTTCTGGTTAGTCATATCATTAGCTAATCCTATTCTCACGGAGCCGCCGATGATGAAGGTGAATGTACATGAAGCAAAGACCAACCTGTCTCGCCTGCTGGCACAGGTAGAGGCCGGCGAAGAGGTCACCATTGCCCGCAACGGAAAACCGGTGGCCCGGCTTGTGGCCTGCCGGCGTCGTGGCAAGCGGCAATTCGGCATCTGGAAGGGCCGGGTCGCGCTCGACGACAGTTTCTTCGACCCGCTGCCCGAGGAAGAGCTGGCCGCCTGGGAGAAGTGAGCGTTGCGGCTGCTACTGGACACTCATGCGTTCATATGGTGGTTCGCCGGAAGCCGTCAGTTGTCGAGATCCGTCCGCCGGGCGATAGCAGATGAAGAGAACGACGTGCTGATAAGCGCGGCGTCGGCCTGGGAGATCGCCACCAAGCATCGCCTCGGCAAGGTTCCGAGCGCCGAAGTGTTGGCTCTTGATATTTCCGGGGCCATCGCCAGCCAAGACTTTGAGGAACTGCCGATAACCGTTGAGGATGCCGCGAGAGCCGGAGCGCTGCCGGGTCCCCACCGCGATCCGTTCGACAGAATGCTCATCGCACAGACGTTGTCCCGCAATTTGCTGCTCATCTCAATCGAACCGATCTTCGATCGATATGGCGTTCGCCGCCTCTGGTGATCCATCCATCCCTGGTTCCGTTATGGAGTGAATACCGCCACAAGACAAACTTCCTCTCCCGCCTCGAACCTGTCAACCGTCAGCTTTCCATGCTTGGTGCTCGGCAGCGTAGCATCAGTCTCGATCACGACCTGCAGATCCCCCTTCGCATCCTCACGCGAGCAGGGGCGCCCCAATTCACCAGGAACTGTTTGCTTGTGGGGGCCTTCGGGTAAGCTAAGTATGAGCCAAGGCGATTTTCGTGAAATTGGCCGCCCAACCAAGGAGGAGAACAGATGTTAGATCACGTAACAGAAGATCTCCGTGAACTTCCCGGCTACACGGTTTCGGAGGTGGCGCACTACCTCACCGTCCCGCCCGCGACTATCCGGTATTGGTCAGTGGGCCGAGGCCCGTATAGACCACTCATTGAGCTTCCCGAGGGGCCCCCGACACGACCGACACTACTCTCGTTCATTAACCTCGTGGAGCTTCATGTTCTCGCGGCCATCAGGCGCACACACCGTGTAACCATGCCAAAGGTTCGCCAGGCCATCCGGCACTTGAGAGAGATCGATCCATCCGTAACGGCGCAACACCATCCGTTGATCAGTCACGAACTGGAAACAAACGGCTTGGATCTGTTCATCGAGCGCTATGGCCGCCTGGTCAATATCAGTCAGTCGGGTCAGTTGGCTATGCGAGAAGTCCTCGAAGCCGCCTTGCATCGGATTGTTCGCGACGTTCACAGGGTACCCATCAAGCTGTATCCATTTACCCGAGCCGACGTGCACGGCGCACCCGCCACGATCGTCATTGATCCATGGCTGGCCGCCGGTCGACCCGTGATCGATGGGACTGGCCTTGCCACCCAAATTATTGCCGAGCGCTATAAGGCGGGTGAATCAGTGGGCCAGTTGGCAGCGGACTATGAGCGTACAGAGTCGGAAATCGACGAAGCCATCCGATGTGAGATCCCACTGGCCGCGTGAGGAGCCCACCCTCTTCCTAGACCGCAATCTGGGAAAACACATCATCGCAGACCGCCTCCGGCAGGAGGGGATCAAAGTCGAAGTGCATGACGACCACCTTCCAAACAATGCACCAGATGAAGAATGGATCGCCCTGGTTGGGAAAAAGGGCTGGGTTGCGCTCACGAAAGACAAACGCATCCGTTACCGGCGGGCTGAGATCCGATCGGTTAAGGCGAATGGAGCTCGGCTCATCGTGATTCAGGTAAGCAATGCGAAAGCGTCGGATATTGCCGCGGTATTGGTGAGAGGACGCCGTCGAATAGCCCGCTTCACGGCAACGAGGGATGCTCCGTTTGTTGCTGCGATTTATCGTGACGGTAGAATGCGAGAGTATTCCATCAGGTGAGGAGATGAGTCTTGGGCGCGTGCCGTCTAGAGTGAGACTTAAGCCCGATTGCCCCACCAAGAAAGACAGTATCGTGTCTCCGCTATCGTGCCAAAGGGACAAGAGACTCGACTCCTACCTCTCCTTCGGGAAGCTCTATAGAAAGGAACTGGGTTTGGAAGCGAAAAGATCTCGCCGGCAGATTCAGGTTCTTGTGGTCGAAAATTCCGGCCAGTGACATCGCCCAATCTGTTCTCGATCCAGTGTATCGGAGAGTCATCGCAGTCTGGTTGGAGCTAACGTGAGCCCCGCTCCTCTTCGGGATCACGCCCCCGGCCGGACCGTGGACGTTTGAGGCGAAAGCCTCAGGACCAGCGTCAGAGAGACCAGCGCCGCCGTCACTCCAAACAAGAAGCTGGCCGGAAATCCGAGCGTGTCGGCGAGCCCGCCGTGCAGGGCCGGACCCAGGCTGCTCACCGGAGTCACCAACCCGAGGATGGCCAGGTTGCGGGTGGAGTCGGCGGCCGAAGAGATACTGATGACGTAGTTGGGAAAGTAGACGCCACCCAACTCTCCGGCGCCCATGATGCCGAAGGCCAACAGGTACAGGTGACCGGGGATGAACCAGGCCCAGAGGACGGCCACGCCCACCAGGCCGGCGCACGTGAACAGAGGCGCCCGGATTCCCCACCGGATGGCGATCACCCCCAGCACGAATCCCCCCACGCATTTGAATCCGAAGCGGAGGGCCATCATCCAGCCGGAGAGCTCCTGGGGCTCCCGATTCAAGGCTTCGCGGGCGAACAGCGACAGGTTGGGCATGGTGTTGATGGTGAGATACCAGAAGAAGTACGCGAGCCAGACCAGAAGCAGAACCCGGAAGGTCCAGAAGGAACGAAGACTCCGCCAGAGGTAGGGGAGCAGGTTGGGCGGCTTTTCCTCCTGAACGTCCAGCAGCCGATAGCGGCTCGACAGGACCGAGATGGCCACCATGCAGGGGACTCCGGTCAGGTAGAGGAGGCCGAAGTCATAGGGGAAGGCAAGCCCCGCAATGCCTCCCCCCAGGACAAACTGAGCCCAGAGGGAGCCGGCCACCCCGGCCATCGGCGACACCGCATAGGCCCACTTCAACGCCCTGGCCCGGCCCTCGGGGGTCGTGCCGCGCTTCAGGCACTGGAAGCCGTAGACGTGGGCCACCGATGCCGAGACCCCCTGGATCAGGCCCTGGGCCACTACGGCCCACAACCGCACCGTATTGGAGACGGGGAGGATCAGGGTGGCCAGCACCATCAGGAAGGCGGACATGGTCACCAAGTAGGCGAGCACCAGCGTGGTGCGGGTCCAGCGATGGGGGATGACCCAGGAGAGGACCAGGGGAGCCAACGATCCCAGGAGATAGGTGGAGGCCGGCAGGTTGGCCACCGTGGCGCTGGCGCCGAGGCGGTCGCACAGGGCCGCCTGGACAATGCCGATGTAGACGACGGGAGCGGCGAAATAGATCAGAAACGACTTCAGGATCAGGATCCGGCCGTTGTACCGGTCCATGGCCGGTGTCGCCGTCGCGGCGCCACCGGTTACCGTCTCTCGCTCCGGACGATCCTGTTCCATATCCTGGTCTCCAGCGAGTTCCCGTCCCAGCGGTATGCGGCCGCGCCGATTCCGTCAGAGGGGATTCAGATGCCCAGAATCCTGGCCGCGTTGCCGCCCAAGGCCAGGCGTTTGGCCTCGTCGGAGATCTGGGCCGTGATGATCTTGCCCAGTTGCGGACGTGGGTCCATCAGAGGCGTATCCGAGCCAAAGAGCACCCGGTCGGCTCCCCCCTCCTCCACCAGTTGCTCGATGACTCCCGGAGTGCGGAAGGTGGAACAGGTCTCCAGGTAGACGTTGTCGTTGGCCTGGGCCGCGGCGATGGCCTGAGCCCTCGCCTCAGGTGTGTTGCCCGAGTGCCCCGAGACGAAGTTGACCTTGGGGAATCGGGGCGCTACGTCGGCCAGGAACTTGGGATAGGCCTGCCACTCGGTCCCGGTGTGATGGATGAGGGCCAATTCCCGTTCGTTGGCAAACTCGTAAATGGGGTCCCAGACGGGATGTTCCAGGGACCAGGGGACGAAGGGGGGGTAGAGCTTGATGGCCACGAGTCCCAGATCATCGATGGCCCGCTCCAGCTCCGCCACCATGCTGTCGGCCGGCATCAGCGGAGAGACGTAGGCGAAGCCCACGAAGCGGTCGGGCTGCCGGGCCACGAACCGGGCCGTCATATCGTTGCCCGTGGTTCCGTCCGGATAGTAGATATTGAACACGCAGGAGACGTCGATGCCGCCGGCGTCCATGGCGTGCAGCATCAGGTCGGGATCATCCACCATTCCCATGATGTCGTTGGACCCCACGTGTCCATGAAAATCGATCACTCGCGCACCGTCGATCATGATTCCACTCCCAGGATTCTCAGCAGGTTGCCTTCGCAGACCAGGGCCAGTTCATTGTCGTTCAGCCCCACGTGATGCAAATAGAAGAGCATGGGACCCATGGCCAGGCGCCAGTACCACGACCCGTAAACGAAACGCTCCACGCCGAACTCCTCCAGCAATGCCTCGAGCTGGCCGATGGGTTCATAGCGGCTCAGCTCCAGGTTCGCCCGGGGCAGCGCTTTCAGCATGGGCTGAATCCACATGGCGTGCATATAGTGCGCTCCCACCAGCACCGTCTCCAGGTCCGGATAGGCCTGGAGCGTGGTCACGATGTCATCGGGGTCCACCTCCGGCAGCGGCACCCACAAGGGAATCCCCTCCCGGCTCAGCCAGCTCAGGAGTGGATCGTAACTCCAGGGACGAAAGGGGAAATCGATGATATCCACCCCGGCGAGACGAACGCTGCTCACCCTTCCCTGGGCATGCAGTTCCTGCAACTGTTCCAGTGATCGGGGCAGCGGGTGGGCGCTCCACTGGGGATGCAGCCTGCCGTCGTCACCCAACCATTCCCCCAACGCCCGGTTTCCGTCCACGGGAGAGGTCAGGTCACCCAGGGCATGGTAGATCACGGCCCGGCCCACCCCGTGGGTGTCCATCTCCGTCAGCAGGCTGGCGCGGTCGACACAGGGAGATACTTCATTGTGATGATTGCCCACCTTGACGTTGGCGTCGAAGACGGACACTCGCGGTTTGAACGATAGTGAGGTCATGGTTCTCCTTCGTATCAGTCCACCCGGACCCGGTAGGAGTGGCGCCGCATCATCTCATGATCCGACTCCTTTGCCAGCCGCAGGGCGTGGCTGGTCACCGGAAGATAGGTGTGAACCTCGGCATCCATCTTGATGAACCCTTCGGCATAAGCCACTCGTCCCCCGACCCCGAAAGCGCCGTCGCTGGTCTCGATCCGTTTGCGGGCGTAGGCGCCGCCGTACCCCTGGCTCTCCAGGCAGTCCAGAGCCGCCAGCTTCTTGTCCACCACGTCGGTGATCTCGATCAGCACGTCGTTGTAGACCCCGATCCGCGCGGACCAGACGTCGCTGGGAACCGCGGCGGCGCCGGTTCCGAAAAAGAAGACCTGGGCCGCTTTGGTCGGCGGATTCCGGTCCCCCGGGTCCACCGAGTGAGCGAATTGGATGGCGTGCATGACGATCTGTCCGGTGATGGCGTGGGGTTGGGCCACACCGTCCCCTTCCTTGGGGTAGTGGGTCAGGATCACGTTGGGGCGGAGCTCCCGCAGCAACCGGGCCAGCCGCCGGACCAATTCCTCGGTCACCAGCAGGATGGAGTCGTCGGCTCCGAAGAAGTAAAGGTCCTCAACACCCAACAGCCCGCAGGCGCGCCGGACCTCCCGGGCCTTCACGTCGGAACGTTCCTCGATCATCTCCTCCAGCACCGAGGCCTCGGGGATGGTCTCCCGGCCGTGCATGGAGTCGCTGATGACCTTGTCGTGGACCCGCGCGCCGTGGGTCAGGACGACGCAACCCACCCAATCGCCCCGGGCGGTGTGATGGGCCATGGTGCCGCCGCTCTGGTCGAAGATGTCCGCCGGATGCGCTCCGATGACGAGAATGCGTAGGGGTTCGGCCACGTGATCTCCTTTCTACTGGGTAGATCTAAGCTGGGGCGGCCACGCCCGGGACCGGATCCAGGTAACTCGTCACATAGTCCCGGACCGCCTCTTCCAAGGAGGTGAAGGGGCGATCGTATCCGGCGGTCCGGAGCTTCGTCCCGGTCGCCTGGGTGAAGTACTGGTACTGGTTGCGCAAAGACTCGGGCATGTCGATGTATTCGATCTCCGGCGCTCGCCCCATGGCGGCGAAGAGCGCTCCCACCAGGTCATTCCAGCTCCGGGCCCGGCCGGTGCCGCAGTTGAAGAGCCCGGAAACCTGTGAATGGTCGTCGAAAAAGAGGGTCACGTCCACCGCGTCTTTCACGTAGACGAAGTCCCGTAGTTGCTCTCCGTCTCCGTATTCGGGACGGTGGGACTTGAAGAGCCGCACTTTTCCCGCGGAGAGGATCTGTCCGTAGGCCTTGTGCACCATGGATCTCATCTCGCCCTTGTGGTCTTCGTAGGGGCCAAAGACGTGAAATACTTGAGCCCCACGATCCGGTCGAAGAGCCCCGCTCTGGCCGCCCAATGGTCGAACATCTGCTTGGAGTAGCCATACATGTTCAAGGGCCGGTATAGGGGAATCCGGGTATCGTCATCCGAGTAGCCCTGAGATCCGTCTCCATAGGTGGCCGCGCTGGAAGCGTAGATGAAGCGCACGTCGCTGGAAAGGCACCACTGGCAGATTTCCTGAGAGTAGCGGTAGTTGTTGTCCAGCAGGTAGTCGGCGTCCCGTTCCGTGGTGGAGCTGCAGGCTCCCAGGTGGAATACCGTCTCCAGTTCGTCGATGGAGGAGTCCGTGATGAAGTTCCGGAAGTCGTCCAGGTCCACGAGGTCGACGAAGGAGAGGCCCAGCAGGTTCTTCCACTTCTGATCCGAGCCCAGACGGTCCACGATGAGAATGTCCTCGTGTCCCCGGGCGTTGAGGGCCGACACCAGGTTCCGGCCGATGAAGCCGGCGCCGCCGGTGACGATGTACTGGACCGGCATGTTGCACTAACCTCGGTTTCTCAATGGGACTCCTCTTCGGGGTCCTGGAACAGCTCCCGAATCCGCCGAATGATCCCGCTGCTGGAGAGGCCCGGCACCAGGGGCGCCAGGACCACGCGGCCGCCGTTGGCCTCCACCACGTCGCGGCCGCTCACATAGTGGGCCCAGTCCTCCGCCTTGACCAGCACGTCCGGCAGCAATTCGGAGATCAAGTCTCGGGGCTCGTCCTCGTCGAAGAGCACGACGTAGTCCACGCACTCCAGGGCCGCCAGCATCCGGGACCGGTAGGGCTCCCGGATGATGGGCCGCTTGTCCCCCTTGATGGAGCGGATCGACTCGTCCGAGTTGAGGCCCACGATCAGCACGTCGCCCAACTCCCGCGCCCGGTTCAGATAGGTCGTATGTCCGGCGTGCAGGAGATCGAAGGTGCCGTTGGTGAAGACGATGGTCCGCCCCTGGCCCCGGAGCCGGTCACATTCCTCAGCCATCTTCCGTCGCCGGAACACCTTGGACTCGGGAGCTCTCGCCTGCCGCATGGTTATCGCCACCTGTTCCCCTCGTTTTCGGGAGCGGCCCATTCTACAATGTCGGAGCGGACACCCGTACCCTGCCTGTGTGATTTGTGATTGTGCGCTTCAGAATCGGGAGAGAGTGGATGAAAGAAAACAACAGTCTGAGCCGAAGACGATTCCTGGCAACCTCCATGGCGGCGGCCGCGGCCCTGAAGGGGTCCATCCAGGTCTCCGCCAGCGGACACACTTACGAGGGTCTGCTGCCCGCGGGCTCCGGACGAATCCTGGCCGCGCTGGATGGCGGCCACATTCTGACCCTGATGAAGGGCAATTCCGCGTCCCTTTCCAGAGACGGGGGAAAAACGTGGGGAAAACCCTTCCCGCTGCTGCAACAGGGAAAACCCATGAACATCACCCGCAACCACCTGGTCCCGCTCAAGGGGGGAACCGTGGGCATGGTTTACGCCGAGGAACTGAGCGGCGCGCCGGCACGCCACGCCGACCATCGAGTGCTCCGCTTCACCACGTCGCAGGACGGAGGCCGGAACTGGTCGGCGGGATCCGACATCGACCTGCCCGGACCCGGTTCGGGGTCTTCGGGCGCCTTTTTGCAGGTTCCCTTCGGACGGCTGACCGAACTCTCAACGGGACGGTTGCTGCTGCCCGTCTACTGGCAGTTCAACGGCCTCCATCCCGAAACCCGCCGGGCCATGGCCACGGGGATGCTGGACGGGCATTCCATCGGACTGGAAGGACACGCCCACCGTCCTCAGATGAGCGGCTGCTTCGCTTATTTCTCCGACGACCGCGGCTCGACCTGGCAGCGTTCCAAGGGGTCCATCATGGTCTGGCCCCTGCCCGGGGAGCGGAGCCTGGGGGGCTTCGGCGGAACGGCCGAGCCGGTGGTGACCGAACTCAAGGACGGATCGATCCTCATGCTCCTGAGGACCAAGGTGGGACGCTTTTTCCAGGCCCACTCGGACGACGGCGGAGAGAATTGGCATGAGGCGAGCGCCACCGCCCTCTCCAGCGGCGACGTCCCCTGCGACCTGGACCGGCTGCGCGACTCCGGCCAGCTACTGGTGATCTGGAACCAGACGACCGGTGACGAGATTCGGAGCGGGTATTATCGTTCCCGCCTCTCCGTGGCCACGTCCGCCGACGAGGGCAGGACCTGGCAGAACTTCAAGACGGTGGACTCCAGTCCCGGCCTGCCACCCGCCGGGAGGCTCTCGCCGCCGCCGGTGGCCCACATCCGGGTCAACCCGAAGGCCGGGAAACTGCCCAGCG
This sequence comes from Acidobacteriota bacterium, assembly GCA_965231825.1. GTDB lineage: Bacteria > Acidobacteriota > UBA6911 > RPQK01 > JAJDTT01 > JAJDTT01. The sequence continues at coordinate 5,025,720 of OZ246889.1, forward strand.
GCTTCATCCGGTGCCACTACCCTTCCCTGGCCTTCTCCGGAGACCAGGTGCTCATGACCTACCAGTACGACACCGTTCGCGAGGGCAAGAGAACCCGCAGGATCAAGCTCGTGCGAGTGCCCGAGTCCTGGTTTCTCTCGTAGGGGCGCCCCTTGTGGGAGCCCTCTTCGGTCCAAACCGGAGCAACACGCGGCCAATTTAAGGTCCGGGAGCTGGAACGCCGCCGCTTCCTCTGGTGATTTCCGATCGCACGTTTTTTGGTTCGCATGGTTGGAAGACGCTGCGCGGAGTGGGGACTGTCGTCCCCCCTAATCCCCCCTGGTCGGCGACTGAAAGTCGCCGCTCCGGCCAAGAAATTTCGGTTCCGGCTACGCCGGCTTAGGGAATCCGGTTCAGCGTGTAGTACGCGCGGGGGTGGAGTAGTCCCTCTCCCTCGGCCGAGACGATCCCCGGCAAATGGAGTTCGTGTACGTAGCCCGGCCGGAGACCCTCGACCGTCAGGTCCACCGATCGTCCGCCGGCAGCCACGCGAGCCTTTGTCAGGTTCAGCTCCTTGGTCTCGACCTCCGGACTCCCGTAGTCGGGATGGTAGAGATACGTATAGCTAAGCATGCGGTAGGAATCGGGCCGGGCGGCCAGATCCGGGTCGACGGGCCGGGTGAAGGTGAGCCGAAAGCCGTCGGGTAAGGCTCGCATCTCCTTGACCTCGAAGGGCGTACGACCCGTCCAGACCAGGCGTTCCAGGCCGTAGGAACGGCTGCCCAGTGAGTTCCAGCCGCGGTTGGTCTCCCCTACGAACAGCGACCCGTCGGAGCCGAAGACCAGGCGGATCACGGCGCTCTGGAATCCATCCCGGAAGCGGAAGCAGGCGCCCTGGTACTGTCCGTCCACCCGTTCCAGAAAGACCCGCGAGATCATGGCGTCGGTGAAATCCCCCACGAAGAGCTGTCCCTGGAAGGGTCCGAAGCGGCCCTCTGTCTGATCCCAGGCCAAGTCTGTGGAACTCCGGCCCATCTTCCGGTACGGGAACCAGACTGCCGGCAATTTGAACCCCGGAATCTGCTTGGCCGCCTCCACCACGGTGATGCCGGTGGGGATTCGCTCCGGACAGGCGACGGGCGAGCCGGGTAGGGAGCACGACTTGAGACCGTCGGGATGACCGTAGAAGTCTCCCTCCTCCACGTGATGAAGGGAGCAGGTGGCAACCCAGTTTCCCTGCTGGTCAGTGGTGAAGACTTCCCCGCGATCGTTCATCCCGATCCCGCAAGGCGAACGCAGTCCCGTCGCCACGGGGACCAGGCGTCCCCGCGGCGTCACCTTCACGGCCCAGCCGCGCCAGGCGTCGGCAGGGGCGGTCTGATTCCCGATGGCGGCGTTGAGAGTGAGCCAGAAGTTTCCCTCGCCATCGACCCGGGGGCCGTAGGCGTATTCGTGGTAGTGGCCGGTGAGGCCCCAGTCGTTGTTGACGGTGAGGTACTCGTCGATCACGTCGTCTCCGTCGAGGTCCCGGAGCCGGGTCAGCTCGCTCCTCTGCGCCAGGTAGAGGGAGTCGCCGTGGCGAACCAGACCCAGCGGTTCGTGAAGCGCCTGGGCGATCCTGCGATATCGGATCCCTTCCGGAGGTTCCTCATAGGCACCCTCGACCAGCCAGACTTCTCCCCGGCGTATGGCTGCCGCGACCTTTCCGTCCGGCAGGACTTCCAGACCGCTGACCTCGAACGGGACCATCTCCGGAACGGGGAGGGTGACGATGCGATAGTAGTCTTCTTCCTGCGCGGGCAGGCTCGCGGCGAGCCCCAGAACAATGGGTAGCAGGAGGCCAAGGCGTCTCACCACGAGATCTCCTGGCGGAGCCGGGCTCGTCCCTCCCGGAATCGGACCGGCAGCAGCAGCTCGTCGGCTCCGTCCGACCGGCGTCGTTTGGCCGTGGTGATTTCCGGCTCACCGAGCCGAATGCTGAGGCCGCCGGCGTTGTAGAGTCCTGCGCCCCGGAGTTCGATTCTTGGGGCTCGCGCGACCAGGAACCAGGTCGATTCGCTGTCGCCGGTGAGTTCGAGGGTTCGCTCGAACCAAGCGGGATCCGAGGATGGAACCAGCCGTTCCTGGACAGCGACTCCCCCAAAGCTGTAGAGGAACGTCGGTTCCCCGCCAGGTGAGACTCGGAATCCACCCATCCGGTAGCCGGCCTCCTCGCCCGTCCCCTCGGGCCAGGGGCTCAGGACGTTCTCCAGAGTCGCCAGTGGCATGGCGTCTGGAAGCTTGGCCAGATTCTCGCTCAAGGGGTGCACGAAAGGCGAAAAGCGATTGGACCAGGTGGACTCGGCGTTGAGGAACCGGCCTCTCCACAGGAGTTTGGATCGGACCTCCAAGGCATCGAAGGCAAAATGGATTCCCTGGGGAAAACCCACGGCGACGGCGTGGGTGCCGACTCCCTCCATGAAGGTCCGCAACAGGATGGGACGGTTTCCGGGGACCAACTCGAAAAACTCGTCCGGCTCCATGCCCACGGGCAGGCGGGTCTGGTCGAGTTCCTTCAGATAGGTGAGGATGGCCTCGATCTGTTTGTCCGCGTCTCCTCCCAACACTTCCTCCAACGTTCCCTTCCCTTCTTCAAAGAAGGTGGGCATCAAGGTTCCGGGACGGCCGGAGTCGGGGTCCAGGAGGTACCGCTTGAACCAGTCGGGTTGGAGGCGTTCGAGGGTGTCGGCCAAGTCCAGGGCCGGCATGCCCGTGGAGGGGTGCCCGCGGAGGCCGTGACAGTTGATGCAATTGAGACCGTCGGCCCCCATGAGGCGGCGGCCATAACGATTCCGGTGGTGGTGCAAGGTGCCGGAGACATCCGTAGCGGGCAACTGGAGGTCCTCATCGGCTCGGATCAGGGCGTCCGCCAGGGTTTCGGCGGCGGTCCCGTAGTCCGGCATCCGGACCATCAGGTAGGGACGCACCATACCGGATCCGTCCAGGACCTTTTTCAACCACGGGGGCGTCAACTTGCGGCCGGCTTCGGTCAAAGGGGGAGGCAGACGGCCCTCGTTCCCCATGTCCAACTCCTCCACCGGCAGGAAATAGGCGGCTCTTCCCGGTTCGGGTCCGCCCTGCTCTCCCCGCCGGTGACAGGCGAAGCAGTTGTAGACCTCCAGGTAGCGGCGGACCTCGGCCTCGGGATCGAGACGGCTGACGGCTCCTTTCAGCCCAGACAGCGCCTCGCCGAGAGCGGCCCGCTGGTCCGGGTCCAGTTCATAGTCGGGCACCCCCTTCCGGGGCGACGGGTCCAGGCACCCGCCCGGTTTTCCGGGGTCCAGTTCCTCAAGCCGCGAAAGCACCGGAATCGGGGCCGCGGCGGTCTTCCCTTCTTCAAGCCGGTGGCAGGCGTTGCAACGCAGCTCCGCAAAAAGGGCTTGGCCTTTCGCGACCTTTTCCGCGTCGGGGTTGATGTTCTCCGGAACCGCGCGGTCCGTGCCCTGATCCAGCAGATAGGCGGCGACGGAACGGGCCTCCGCATCGGTTAGCCGCAGAGGAGGCATTCTTCCTGCGGGCCGGGTCCGCACGGGGTCCACCAGAAAACCGGCCAACGGCTCCAAGGTCGTCTTCCGGATCTGATCCGCCAGGGGTACCGACGGGACGCCAGGCGTTTGGTATTGGATGCTCGCCAGAGAATAACCTTGACCATCTTCCCGGTGCAGGATTCCGGGCGTCAAGAAGGGAGCGTGGCAAGCCACGCACCCAACCGTGTGGTACAGCCGCTCTCCCGCCTCGATCTCATGCGGATTCGCTCCCGGAGCGGGCTGTGCCGGGTCCGGCACTTCCAGGGAGGCGAGAAAGTGGGCCAGAGCCTCGGCCGCCTGATCCCGTTCTTCCGGATCCCAACCCGCCAGGAGATGGGGCATGGGCGTCCCCGGTTTGGTCCCCTGGGGGCGAGTCAGGAAGTCCTTCAGATAGGTCAGTCGGATCCGGCCGCCCACGCCGTCCAGGATGGGAGCTTGGCGGGGAATGACCCGTTGGGCGAGTGCTTCATCGGCCAGGTGGCAATGGGTGCAGCCCAACTCTCCCAGAAGGATTTCACCTCCGTGGAGCCGGTCCGTATCCCCGTTCCGGTGAAATCGTTCGAATCCCACCACGAGAGGGGAGGACGGCGATTTCGGGAGATCGGAAACCGGGGAGCAAGCGCCGGCCAGGAACAGGCCACATAGGCCCGACGCCAGAGATGCAAAAGATTTCCGGGGGGATCTCAACTCAGCCGGCCACGGCTTGGACAAGCTGTTCCTCACGAGCCTCGGTCAGCAGCCGGATCCAGTGCCCCATGTACTGGCCATGGTCGTGATACGTGCGCCCGCTCACCAGGTTGCCGTCCACCACGCAGCCGGCGTCGACGAAGATGCCGCCGCATACTTCCAGGTCGAACTTGCACTTGGGCACGGTGGCCATCCTCCGCCCCTTGACGCAGCCGGCGTAGGCGGGAATCTCCACGCCATGGCAGACGCAGCCCACCGGCTTGTTGGCGTCGAAGAAATGGCGCGTCATGGCGACCAGGTCCTCATCGTATCGAATGTACTCGGGGGCCCGGCCACCCGAAAAGAAGATGCCCAGGTACTCTTCCGGCGCCACGTCGCGAAAGGCGATGTCCGCATCGATCTTGTAGCCCTCGAACTCCCGGGTAATGTCCCAGTTGGGTCCGATCTCATGCAGCACCATGTTGTAACGGCGTTTCTCCGGCGCCGCGACGACGGGCTGGAAGCCGGCCTCCTGGAGGCGGAAATACGGATACAGCGTATCCACCGTCTCGGTCGCATCACCGACAATGACAAGTACTTTGTCCATGTGATCTCCCCTAATTGAGTAGGAACCAGATTAGCACGCACCGCGCGAGTCTGAAAACGCGTTGTGGGTAATCACATGATCGCATCGAGGATCACGCCACGTCTTACGAGCCGGGCCCCTCGAACTCCTTCTCGATCATACGTAGAACACGCCGATTTTCGTTCGTGAGGTCGGCCAGCCCGCCGAACCCGGCCATCCATGGTGGCTCTTTGTCTCGATCATGGGCCTCGCAGTCATAGCGGCGGAGTTGCTCCTGGACCGCTTCAGTGATGAACTGCTCCAACCTCATCCCACGGTCGGCGGCCAGAACCTTAGCCTCTCGGAAGGTCGCTTCATCAAGTGCGACGGTCGTCTTCATGATTCCATGTTCGCATACTCACGGCGTTGGCAGTCAATCCGATCGTGCCGGCTCCGCGCCCGCCTGATCGGCAATGCTTGCGCGGGTAACGTTCCCAGGCGTACGCTCTCGGGACGCTTTCAATAACGAGGTGCCAACGCCATGAAAATCACCGAGATCAAGACGTTCGTCGTCGACGCCGGTTGGAGGCCCTGGGTCTTCGTCAAGATCGAGACCGACGAGGGGGTGGCCGGCTGCGGGGAATGCAGCGACGGCAAGAATCCGTGGGGCGTGGTGGGAGTCGTCAACGACCTGAAGCCGCTCCTTCTGGGACAGGATCCCCGGGCCTTCGAGATGCGGTTCTGGGACATGATCCGAGGCACCCGCCAGAGTCCGGGGGGCATCGCCGCCAAGGGGATCGCCGGCATCGAGCTGGCGCTCCTGGACATCAAGGCGCGCGCCCTGGGCATCTCCGTCGTGGAGCTCTTCGGCGGCCCCCTGAGGGAGGAGGTCCGCCTCTACTGGTCCCATTGCGGAACCACCCGGACCGCGCACTACCGCCATGTCGGGTGCGAGCCGCTCCGGACCCTGTCGGACGTGGCCGCCCTGGGCCGGGAGGTGGTGGCGAAGGGATACAACGCATTGAAGACCAACATCATCTTTCCGGGGGATGCTCCGTTCGCCTACTTTCCCGGATTCGCGCGGGGTCCCGGCACCACGGACCAGGCCATCACCCCCCAGTTGCTGGACCACATCGTGAGCATCATCGCCACTTTTCGAGAGGCCGTCGGGCCCCACGTCGACATCAACCTGGACCTCAATTTCAACTTCAAACCGGAAGCCTGCCGCCGGATCGCCCATGCCCTGGAACCCTACAACCTGCTCTGGCTGGAGATCGACATGTACGATCCCCAGTCCATTCGGGACATCAAGGATTCGACCTCCACGCCCATCTGCAGCGGGGAGAACCTGATCTACATGCGGGAGTTCATCCCCTACTTCGAGTTGCGGGCGGCCGACGTGTTCATGGTCGACGTGCCTTGGAACGGTTTCTCCCAGGCCAAGAAGATCGGGGACCTGGCCGAGACCTACCAGTTGAACGTCGCCCCTCACAACTATTACAGCCATCTCGCCACCTTTATGAGCGCCAGCCTCTGCGGCGTGCTTCCCAACGTCCGCATCATGGAGGCCGACATCGACGACGTGCCATGGAGGGACGATGTGACGACCCATGCGCCCGAAGTCGTCAACGGCCACATGAAGATTCCCACCGGACCCGGATGGGGAACCGAACTCCGTGAGGAGGAACTTCTCCGTCACCCCTGGGGAGACAAGAAGTCCATGTGGTAGCGGAGGGAGGCGTCTTTCCAGGCGCCGATTCCGCACCACACAGAAGGAAACAGTCTGTCTCTTGCCGCCAAATCATTCCGATCGGACGTTTTCACGAAGGAAGGCCGTGTAGCCCGCTTCATCAAGTGTGCCGGCAGCCAACTCGAAAACGGCCCGAGCCGAGCTTTCTTCCGTGGCCGTGAAGCGATACCCGTTCAACTCCAGGAACAGAATGCCGACCACGAATCCCGTACGCTTGTTGCCGTCTACGAATGGATGGTTGCGGACGATGCCAGCCGTATAGGCCCTCGCCATGTCGACGATGTCGGGGGTCTCCGCATACGCGTAGATCTGTCGAGGCCGCGCTAGAGCGGATTGCAACAACCCCTCGTCACGCACGCCAATTGGGCCACCGTGCAGCGCGAGCAGACGATCGTGCAACGCCAATACGTCTCGCGTTTCGATCCAGACCGGCTCCGTCACTTGGCCAATGCACGCAGGGTGTTGCGATAGCGGCCAATAATATCTTCGGCTCTCGCCATTTTCTTTTCGAATGCGGGATCGTAGGGCGTCAACTGGTAGCTGCCGTCTGGAGCTTCGATCAGGAACAGAGGTTCCCCGTCTTTCGTGCGTAGCCGGTTGATGACCGCCTTGGGAAGGATGACGCCGAGCGAGTTGCCAAATTTTCGAACCTTCAGTTCAACCATGGATCACCCCTCCCTCGGTCTATTGGAACTATTGTAATAACAATTTATCCGTTATGCTAGGAGTCTGCGCGAGTAAGGGACAGTTTGTTTCTTCCCGCCGCTCTGGGCAACGACGGAGACGATAAAGATGCGGAAACGTTTCCAAGGAGTAACACCCATCCTCGTAACGCCGTTCAAGGACGACGGCAAGGTCGCCGTGGCCGGCCTGCTGCGGCTCGTTGACCATCTGTACGCGCAGGGAGCCCTGGGCGGCTTCGGCGTCTTCGGTAACGCCGGGGAGGGCTACACTCTCCTGCCTTCAGAGAAGCGCCAGTTGCTCGATGCGATCGTGCGTCATTTGGACGGCAGGACCCCGGTTGTAGCCGGCGTCGGCGCCACCGGCACGGAAGCCGCCGTCGAAGCCTGCAAAGAAGCGGAGGGCCTCGGTGCGGCAGGCTTGATGGTCCTGCCGCCGTACTACCTGCGCCCCGATGCGGACGGCCTGATGTTCTTCTATGCCGCCATCGGCGATGCGGTTGGGATTCCGATCATGGTGCAGGATGCGCCCCTGCTCACGCAGGTCGCGATGCCCCCGGCGCTGCTCGCACGCATGGCTCGGGAAATCGAGCATGTCGAGTACGCGAAGATCGAGGCTCCGCCGACCGCCCCGAAGATCACCACGACACTCGAAGCCGCCGGCGACACGCTGACGCTGTTCGGAGGACTGAACGGGCAGTTCATGATCGAGGAGTGGCAGAGGGGGTCCCGGGGAACCATGCCGGGCAGCGACCTGGTTTCGGTCTACTGCTCGATCTGGAGCGCGCTTGAGAGTGGCGAGTTCGATTCGGCATGGAGTGAGTTCCAGCGGGCGCTGCCCCTGATCCGGTATGAATTGCAGCCCGGACTGGGCGTTTCGGCAATGAAGCACAATCTCGTGCATGCGGGAGTTCTGGAGAGCGCCAGGGTCCGCCATCCAACCCGGTCGCTTGATGAATACGGGTTGAGGGAGCTTGATGCTCTGCGATCGTTGGTGGGGTCGAACAGTCCGCCATGCCGGTAGATCGAATCGCTTTGATCGAGGCGTTTTCCATCAGGCTGCCGCGTGACGTCGAAGCGGCGACGGGAACCGCGGGTACGCCCGCCAAGCTGGCCGCCAGTGGTTTTGATTACCGCTGGTCGGAAACGAGCAGCACGCTCTATTCGGTGAATTTCGAAGCCGCGCTGGTCAAGGTGACACTGGAGTCGGGCCTGGCCGGTTGGGGAGAGGCCCAGGCCCCGCTCGCTCCGGATATAGCGTGCCTGATCATTGATCAATTGCTGCGCCCGGCGGTCGAGGGCCAGGATTTCGACGGTTCTCCCGATACGGTGAGGTCGTTGCGAGATCGGATGTACTCGACCATGCGCGTTCGCGGTCAGACGGGCGGCTTCATGCTCGATGCGATAGCCGGAGTCGACATCGCCCTTTGGGATCTGGCCGGCAAGGCTCGTGGGACTTCGGTTGCGGACCTGCTGTCATCTTCCGCCCCCAAGAGCAGGATTCCGTGCTACCTCTCGGGGCTCCCGGGCGCAACGAACGCGGATCGGGTCGAGCGGGCCCGGGAGGCCTGGGACGCGGGATTTCGAATCTTCAAGCTGTTCTACGACCGCACGGAAGCAGAACTGTTCGATCTCATCGACCGCCTGCGCGCTGCCTTGGGTCCGGAGGCTTCCATCGCGGTGGACGCTCTCTGGCGGCTTGACGGGGCCTCGGCGGGCGGCTTTGGCAGCAAACTCGACGATCGCGGGTCCCTGTGGCTTGAGTGCCCGCTCGCTCCGGAATCCCCGGCCGACCACGCCGCTCTGGCGGCTGAAATCCGCACGCCGATCGCTTTGGGCGAGAGCTATCGTACGCGGTACGAGCTGGCTCCATTCCTGGCGTGCGGCTGCGCCCGGTGGTTGCAGCCTGACATCGGCCGTTGGGGCATTACCGAAGCGGCCGGCTTGGCGCGGGACATGGGCGCCGGCGCTCGGATCGTCCCCCACATCAGCATTGCCATGGGACCCCAGATTGCCGCGGCCCTGCAATTCGCTGCTGCGTCAAGCAATGTCGGGCTCGCCGAGTACAACCCGGCCGTCTTCTCGGTTGCCAACCGCTATCTCGATCGGCCCCTCGACGTCGACGGCGCCGAGTACATCGTGCCCAAGGGACCGGGCTTGGGCGTCGAACTCGACGAGTCTGCAGTCAGGGCAGTCGCAGGCAGAGTGAATGTCACCCGGCTTTCGTGATTCGCAAGGACACAGGACTGTCCCCTCTTTTTGCGTCTCGCGTTCTCAGAAATGAGATGTTAGGCAAAGATCAGCCGGCAACTGTATTGCGGGTTAGGAGACGGTCTGTAGACAATCCTCCAGGTACCGGCGGGACCGGTTCACGGCTTCCGTGACCTCCCGGGCCGTGGGCAGGATGGGAATCCCCCGGGGGACCGGGTGCATGAAGATGGAGGTCCAACCCTCATAACGGGTCTCTTTGAGGGCCCGGATGATGGGGACGAAGTCGAGACTGCCGAAACCGGGCAATTGTTCCATTTCCTCTTCCTTGGGGAGCTTCTTCATGGCGCCCTTGCCATGTTCCCAAGCGTAGAAATGAACCAACTTCGGCCCCAGATCCCGAATGAGTCCGGCGATGAGTTCCGGATCCTGGGGCAGGTGGTACGGAGCCAGAGCGATCCCCAGACGAGGTGAGGGAGACCTCTCGGCCAGGTAGCGAATAGAATCGGGGCTCTGGATCAGCGCCGAGCTGTGGTTTTCGATGCCGATGGTCATCCCGGCCTCCTCGGCAGCGGCCACATGAGGCTTCATCTTCTCGACAAAGGCGTCGATTTCGGCTTCCAGCGATTCCGGACCCTCTCCCCTCCGCTTGACGCTGCCACAGATGAGAATGCGGGTTCCCCATTGGCGTCCGACTTTCATCTCCTCTTGCAGGCCGAACGGGCCCAGGTCGTAGTGGGTCAGGATTCCCACTTGGACTCCGTGCTCCCGCAGTAGCCTGGTGAATGCCTCGTGTCCCATCTCCTCGATCTGTTCCCGCTGGTCGGCATGGCCCCGGGGCCAGATGTCGATGAAGCGGCAACCGGTGCGCTCCACCTCGGGAAGGATCTCCTTCAGCTTCAACGTTCCATAGAGGCTCGACGCCAGGATGTAACGGAATCGGAAATCCTGGGCGGCTCGCAGTCGTCCGTTTCCGGAGCGGCTCCAAAGGTCCCCGGCTACCAGGCTTCCCGCCATCAGTTTCAGCGCATCGCGCCTTTTCATCCGCCTTCTCTGCTGCTGACATCCGTGCTGACTGCAGCCTCCGGGCTCCGCTCGTTCACGATCTCGAACTCGTCGATCCGGTCTCCCTCCACCGTCAGGAATTCGCCCTTGGCCAAGTGAGTCTGGCCACCCGGATTGAAGGTGATGAACAGGGCGCCGTCCGCATACTCCTGAACCGTCTGGGCATACTGCTTGCTCTCGGGGTCCATTTCCGAGCAGTTCTTCTCCTTGACTTCGCCGTTCCGGATCCAGTAGTTCCGGGTGAAGACGGAGGCCCACCAGGTGTCGTCCTCGTGCTGCTCGCAGTGGTAGTCCCGTCCGCTCTTGCCCCCGAGTCCGCTGACCAGGACGAAGGTCTTCCCCTTCCCCAGCGCCACTTGTTCGGGGGACCCGGTGGCTCCGTGGCCCGCCTCTTCGTTGCCCAGATCGGTCAGGGTGTAGCTTCGGGAATAGGAGTGCTCGTGCCCGGTGGCGATGATGGCTCCGGCTTCCTGGCAATCCCGGTACACACCCCAGCCGGTGTCGTCCCGTTTCCCGCCCGCCTGCATGTCCTGCTGGTTCTTGTGCCAGGAGGCGATTCTCCAGAGGAAGTCCTCGCCCTCCTCCAGGGCATCGGACAGGTACCGCCGGTGCCCCTGGCCCATGGAGCCCACTCCCGAGAGCACCAGGTAGAGTCCCTGGTAGGTACAGGAGGACTTCACTCCGAGATCCCCGGTGCACTCCAGCCCCGGCGTCCCGTCCACCCGTTCCTGGAGAATCCGGCTGTATCCCGGTGGGTCCCGCTGGCGCCAGTGGCGGACGTCGTGGTTGCCGACGCTGTACAGATAGGGAAACCGGCCTCCCTCGACGCCCGCGTCCAGAATCCGCTCGACCCCCGAATGCCAGTTGACCGGCGCCTTCAGGTTGCCTTCGTCATACCCAAGATCGCCCTGGTGGAGAACCAGATGGGCACCCTCCCGGCGGATCAGCTCCAATACCCGGTCGGTCCGCGGACCGTATCCCGAGTCTCCGATGAAGGCCACCTTGAGATCGGGTGGCGGAACCACCAGACTCCGCTTCGTCTCCTCCTGGGAAGGGACCGAGTCACCGCAGGAAAGCTGGAGCCAGAGTGGAAACAGTGCAAGCAACAACATTCGAACGAGTCGCAATCGAGATGAAAATCTAGGACTTGACGGACATTTCAATGTCTCACTCCTCCCGTCTTTTTGTGCGGACAGCCGGTATCCTTCCAACGAAACGGCCGGCTGGCTTCGGCATTGCCGACCATCACCGCCCCCCAGTCTACTACGATGCAAACCGTCAGCAGAAACGAGGCGCGGGACCACGGAAAATCGCCGTACCATGTGGTAGCATGGCTCCGATTATCAGTCTGGAACCATGTTCAATATCAGACTTCTGTTAGCTGCAGGTTTGCTGGTCATTCCGGGTGACTCCCGGGCCGCGGACGATGCCGGAAAGGCCGCGCCCAAGGAGCCCAAGACCCTCTCCGCCTTTCCCTTGGGGGGAGAACGGGGCACGACGCTTGAAGTGTCGGTCCGGGGCCGGCACATGGACGGGGCCTACGCCGGCTGGTTCGAATGCGACGACGTGGAGATCCGGTTTCTGGGCCTGGAGGAGATCCGGGAATCGGAACCGGATGAGTTGGTGGAGCGGGACCCGCAGGCCAAGCAGACCGAGTTGGCCGGACATCGAGCCCGGTTGCAACTCTGGATCCGCGACGACGCCGAGGTCGGGCTTCACCGGTTTCGGATCGTCACGCCGCGCGGCATGTCCAACGCCCTGAACTTCCAGGTCTTCAGTGAACCCCTGGTGCTGGAGCAGGAGGCGGTGGAGCACCAGACGGTTCAGGCGCCGGTCGTCATCGCCGGCACCACCAAGGCCAACGGGGAACTCGACTTCTACGCATTCCAGGCGGAAGCGGGCGAGCAGTTCCACTTCCAAACTTTTGCTTCGTTCCCCATCTACATTCCCTACAGCGCGGAGGCGGAGTTGAACCTCTACGCCCCCACCGGAAGCTGGTTCGACCCGGACCGCCTCCTCAGGCTGCCCTGGGAATCCCGTCCGCTCTCGTGGGTTCCGGTGCTCCAGTCGCGGCGGCAGGGCTGGGGCGCTCAGTTCGCCGTCTTCCCCAAGCCGACGCACCGGTTCCGAAATGCCGGCCGCTACCTGGTTTCCATGGGCTCCTTCCTGGGTGAGGGCAATCCCGACTTCGTCTACCTGCTCAGGATCGGCACCGAGCCTCCGGACTCTTCCACGGTTTTGGGGCAGCCCGCCCATCACGATCCGGCCGACTGGCTGGAACGGGACTCGGGGGCGTACGCTCAACATGGCGCGTTCCATAAGCCCCTTGAACCCGACCGTCTGAAGCTGCTGGCAGCTCGAAGCGTCGCTCCCGCCTCCGGACCGGGAGACGCCGAAGCCGAACTGGAGACCCAGGGAGACACGGCGCATGATCGGGTCATCTCTCTTTTGGAGGAGCAGGAACCCAATGACACGGAGGGTCCGGAAGTCTCCACCGCCGTGCTCCTGACGGGGACCATCGACCCGCCCGGAGACGTGGACACCTATCGCTTCCGGGTGAAAGCCGGGGAGGGTCTGGCATTCGAGGTCGAAACCCCCAAGGCGGCGCCTCCCCAATTCAATCCTTGGATCTGGGTTTCAGGCCCGGACGGGGAACAAGTCTTCAACAACATCCACTTCGAATACGGCGGGGACGGCGACGACGTCAGCAAATCGACGGAGCGCAAGACGGTCTTCACCTTCCAGCAAGACGGGATCTACCGGCTCCAGATCCGGGACCTGACCTCTCGTAGGGGAGGATCCGACTTGGCCTACCGGTTGATGATTCGTCCCAAAATCCCCCACGTGGGCCGGGTGGAATACGTCCTGGGAGTCAAAGGGCGAAGGTTGGGGCCCACCACCGATCGAGTGAACCTGGAACCGGGACAGAGCAAGACCTTCACCGTGGTCTGCGACTTGGAGGAAGGTTTCGAGGGTGGCGTCGCCGTCTCGGCGGAAAACCTCCCCAGCGGCGTCCGGGTCCTGCCGGCCACCCCGGCCCCTTATACCGACTCTCTGCTCCTGGGCGCCTATTACTTCCCCATGGGCCTGGAAAGCGGCAATATCGGCGACATCACTCGATTCCGTCCGGTTCGAAAGGGAGTGACGATGGCCTTCGTAGCAGACGCGGACGCAACAGCCACCGGAACGCCTCAGCTCGTCCGTCTCTGGGCCCAACCCATGTCGGGCGACCGGACCGGCGCCCGGCTGCCGCTGGGAGACGTCCCCATCATGACGCTGTCCACCGGTCAGGGAGCGGCGGCGGCCGAAGGCAAGAAGGAGTACGAGCAATGATAGCGGCCACCGTGCGGAAGACATGGAGTTGGACTCCAGCCGGGATACAGATGGTTGTCGCCCTGGCTCTGAGCGGCCCGCTGCTCTTTTCAGGAACGCCGGCTCCCACCCCCTCTCATCCGCCCCAAGCTCTGTCGTTGCGCTTAATGCCTCAGGAGATCCGCATGTGGGGCTCCGACGCCTCTCAGCGACTGGTCGTGGTTGCAACTCTCGCAGACGGAACGGAGCGGGACGTGACCGCCGACAGCCGCCTCGAGGTCATCGACCATGAAGTGGCCGATCTGCGGGACGAAGGCAAGCTCGTTGCCCGCAGCGACGGCGAAACGACCATACATGCCGAATTCCAGGGTCAGGTTTCCCAGGCGTCGGTCCAGGTGCGCGAGACCCGGACTGCACGGCCGTTCAGTTTCTCGAGAGACATCGGCGGCATTCTGACGCGTCGCGGCTGCAACGATTCGGCCTGTCATGGCGGAGTCAAGGGCCGCGGCGGTTTCAAGCTCTCACTGGACGCCCGCCACCCCCGGGAAGACCACCGCTGGATCGTGGAGGGCGGCACCTATCAGGTCCTGTCGCCCGAGAGCGCGGAACCGATCCGGCCTCGAGTGGATTCGAAGAATCCGGAGAAGAGCCTGCTACTCCAAAAACCGACGTTCGAAATTCCCCATGGCGGAGGCAGCCGCTTCACTCCGGATTCCGCCGATTACGCGGCGATTCGCGACTGGGTCCGAGATGGCGCTCCGGTGCGGGAACAGGAACAGTTCCGGATCGAGAGAATCGAGATCTTCCCCTCCTACCTGGTCCTGGAGAAGGGCCAGCACCGTCAGTTGCTGGTCACCGGACACCTGAGCAATGGAAGGACCGAGGACCTGACGGACCAGGTACGCTATGAGACCGTCAACCCCGGACTGGTTCGGATCTCCCCGACCGGCCGGGCCGAGGCCGTCGACACCGGAGAGACGGCTCTGCTGGTGCGGGCCCCGGGCCGCGTGGCCAACTCCCGGATCGGCGTCATCGCCGACGCGGTGTCTGCTTTCCCGCGGGTGACTGGGGACAACCTCATCGACCGGCACGTCTTCGCCAAGCTCCAAAAACTGCGGATCTCCCCCTCGAGCCTCTCTTCGGACGAAGAATTCCTGAGGCGGGTCTGCCTGGATTTGACCGGCACCCTTCCGCCTCCGGATCGAGTCCGGGAGTTCCTGAGCAGCACCGATCCCGCGAAACGGGACCGGCTCATCGACACGTTGCTGGAAACGCCCGAGTACATCGACTACTGGACCTTCCGCTTCAGCGATCTTTTCCGGGTCTCCTATTCCTCCACGGGGACGCCGGCCCATTCCCTGGTCTATTGGGCGTGGGTCCGGAACAGTCTCACGGAGAACAAACCCTACGATCAGATGGCCCGGGAGCGGATCTCGGCACAGGGAAATGACGGACCCTCCCGGCACTTCCTGCAGAACGGAGAGGCATCCATTCCCCAGGAGGCCATGCCCGAAGAGATGCGGGTCTTTCTGGGGTACCGGCTCGACTGCGCCCAGTGCCACCACCATCCCTTCGAAGAGTGGTCTCAGGACCAGTTCTGGGGCCTGGCGGCCTTCTTCGGGCGGCTCAGCCGGACGGAGTGGACCTCCGAAGGCGCCATCGTGGTCTTCGAAGATCCGGCGGGGCGCGTCCCCGACTACGAAGAGTCGGAGGACACGGTCAAGGTTCTCCATCCCCGGACCGGCGAAGAAGCCTCCCCGGTGTTTCCTGACGGAACGCCACTGCCCGAGGAGAAATCATTCGATCCCAGAATGGCGTTGGCCGAGTGGATCATCGCCCAGCCCAACTTCTCCAGGACCATCGTGAACCGGTTGTGGGGACACATGTTCGGCAGGGGGATTGTGGACCCGGTGGACGATTTCCGCTCCACCAACCCGCCGACTCACCCCGAGCTGTTGGACGAGCTGGCCCGGGACTTCGCCGGGAACGGATATGATCTCAGGCGCCTGCTGCGCCTCATCGCCAAGTCTCGCACCTACCAACTTTCTGCCCTTCCCAACGCCACCAACCGGAACGACATGGCCAACTATTCGCACCGGGTGCGCCGGGACCTGGACGCGGAGATTCTCCTGGACGCCCTCTCCAACGTGACCGGAGTCCCCGAGACCTTCAAGAACAACTGGATGGGCACCGCTCCCCGGGGGACCCGCGCCATTCACCTCCGGGTCCCGGACCTCTACTCGTCCACGTTCCTGGACATTTACGACCGTCCCAACCGCGCCAGCATCCCCGAGCGCAACAACGACGCCAGCCTGAAGAAGGCGCTCCACATCATGGTCGGCTCCACGTATCAGGAGAAGATCGGCGATCCCGGCAACCGGCTTCACCGTCTCCTGAAGGCCGGAAAATCGGACGGAGAGATTATCGAAGAGCTGTACCTGAGGGCGCTGAGCCGGTTGCCCACCGACAGGGAGCAGTCCCGACTGGAGCAGGTGGTCGCAGCAAGCGAATCGCGCGAGGAAACTTTGAAGGACATCATGTGGGCCATGATCACATCCCGGGAGTTCGCTTCGAATTGACGGTCGAAGGACAGGAATTCAACGATAGGAGCGGGGGTTTTCCTACCCCCGCCGCCGCGGCCTGCTGTTCCTGGGCATCGGTCACGATTGACACGAAAGAGGGCGATTGGAAATCGCCCCTCCCAGTTTCTGAGAAGGAAATCTTCCCATGAGCGTACCCAAGCCGGGCGACAAGATCGGCTGTCTGACCTGCACGGAGTCGCTGTTGCAGCGACGCGAGTTCATTCGTACCGGGGCCCTCAGCCTCTTCGGCATCAGCCTCAGCCAGTACCTGCAGGCCAAGAGCCTCTTCGCCGAGGCCGGCGTTGACGTCGAGGCGAATGCCACCGCCAAATCGTGCATCCTGGTCTGGCTGGACGGGGGACCGAGCCACGTCGACATGTGGGACCCCAAGACCGGCAGCAGTTTCAGCCCCATCTCCACCAACGTCCCGGGAATCCAGATCTCCAGCCTCCTTCCCCGCATGGCCAAGCGCATGGACAAGGTCTCCATCATCCGGTCCATGCACACCGAGGAAAACAACCACGGCCAGGGGACCTACTACGCCCTCACCGGACACCGGCCCACCGCGGCCATGCAGTTTCCCTCTTTCGGCTCCATTGTCACCCGGGAACGGGGCCCAAGAAATCACGTTCCGGCGCATGTGGCGGTCCCTGGATACAAGGAGGGAGCCAAGGGAACCTACCTGAAAGGAGCGTTCCTGGACGCCAAGTACGATCCCATGGTGGTGGGAACCGATCCCAACAGCGATGACTTCCACGTCCGGGACCTGAGTCTGCCCAAGGCGATATCGCCGAAACGGCTGGAGGACCGCCGATCACTCCTGGCCCTGATGGACGAGACCTACCGGCGGAAGATGGAGATGGCCGAAGCGTTCAAGATGGACAGCTTCACCGAGCAGGCCGTGAACATGGTCCTCTCCCCCGAGGTCCGGGAGGCCTTCGACCTCTCCAAGGAGTCTGAGAAGACCCGGGACGCGTACGGGCGCACCGGATTCGGACAGAGCCTGCTGCTGTCGCGCCGGCTGGTGGAGGCGGGAAGCCGCTTCGTCACTGCCGCCGGCCACGATCTCAACGCCTGGGACACGCATGCCAACAACGACAAGAGCCACCGGGACAAGCTGGTCCCGGGTCTGGAAAGGTCCCTTCCCGTGCTCTTGGACGACCTGGAGGAACGGGGCCTGCTGGAATCCACCCTGGTCCTGGTCATGGGCGAGTTCGGACGCACCCCTCGCTTCAACTCCAAGGGCGGACGCGACCACTGGCCCCATTGCTGGTCAATGATCCTGGGAGGAGGCGGTGTCGAGGGGGGCAAGGTCGTCGGGGCCAGCGACGAGCGGGGCGCCTTCGTAGCCGAACGCATGGTCTCCATGGGAGACGTGCACGCCACCGTCTACAAGGCCTTCGGCATCGACTGGACCAAGGAGTACATGAGCCCCATCGGCCGTCCGATCAAGATCGCCAACTCCATCGACGACACCACCGGCCAGCCCGTTCACGAGCTGATCTGAACAGCTCGTGGCAAAGTCGTCACGGCATTCGACCGTCCCTGCAGCGGACGCGGACTGCGTTGCTCCTCGGTCACATACTCCCGGTATTCTCCCTCAGAGCGCCTTGTCCGCATTTCTCAGAAGGTATCCGTGAGCTTGAGAGGGGACAGGGATCTCTGCCCCATAACTGACGCGCCTTGCCAAACCCTTAATCGTCGCCGCCAAAAATACCGAGCCCCAAACCAAACAGACCGCCGAGCAAGAAGCTTGAAGAACGAGAGGATCCGCGCTCGTGCTTCTTTCGGGAGGAGTCAGAGTTGCGCTGCAGTGCGCGGCCGGCGAGTCTGGTCCGCTGGCTCTCGCGCCGGTGCATACGCCTCAACCAAACGACCAACTCGGACAACGCAGGTGCTGTCGTCAAATCAAAGAGGAATATTTCCGTCTCCGCCATTTTCGCGTCCTGGTCAATTGTCCCGCTGGAAATCGTTGCCGAGTCGGGCGTCGCAAGCTCCTGTTTTTCCGGTGCGGCGATTGGGTCCGCCAACGCTTCAACCATCCTCTCCAAAAATGACTGGACCTCGTGCAACGTATGCTCAAAGACAGAGGCCAACAAATCCTTGCCGACGGCATACTCTCCTGTAGCGCGCCATGAACGAACCTCCGCCGACATTGCCCGGAAAGCGTCGAACCATGCTTCAACTTTACCCATCGTGCGAAACGCCGCATCGACATCGTCGCCCAACTTGAGCTCACTGAACCAGTTTCCAAGGCACGTGGTGAGACAGACGTAGTTATCAATATAGGCGTGGATGACGCCCGCGGTGAAGTCGTGGGACTGCCCGTCGAATTCGAAACGATCGTCTGGCTCTCCAGCTTGATGCGGTTCTTCCTTGAGTCTATCCAGAATACGCTGGATAGACGTTTCAAATGCCGCGGTGACCTCGGACGGTATCTCTGCTATGTCGCTCATGCAGCCCAGTCTCCCATTCCTGCACCCAACTGCGAAATCAGGATCGCCGGCAACCGGCTGGCGTCCCCAAGTTCAGCGTCCCGATTCCGAAACCAGGAACCGCTCCACAAAAGGCTCATTGAGCGTGATCCCCAGTCCGGGGCCGTCCGGCACGGCGATCCGGCCGTCGACCGCCTGCAAGTTTTCGTGTGTCAGTTCGTGGCGCAGAGGCGAATCCTCGACGCAATCCTCGAAAATAAAGGCGCTCTTGCTGGTGCTGATCCAGTGCAGGCAGGCCGCCACGCTGATGGGTGTCTTGTAGCAGTGGTTGCAGACGCGGGCGCCCACCTCCTCCACGCGCTGCCGAATATACGCGGCCTCGGTGAATCCGTTGCGCGCCAGGTCGACCTGGTAGACATCCAGCGCGTGCCGGTCGATCCAGGGACGGAAGGCGGCCCGTCCGCATTCTCCCTCTCCCGCCGCAATCAGCACCGGCGAACGGTCTCGCAGCCAGACGTAACCGTCGATATCGTCCTGCTCCAAGGGCTCCTCCAGCCAGCCGATCCCGTAATCATTGAACGCCTCCGCCCGCCGCAACGCCGTCCGCGCATCCCAGACGCAGCCGGCGTCGATCAGGAGGGTGTTCTCGTCGCCGATGCCCTCCCGACCACCTCGAACCAACTCGAGGTCCAGGGTCTCGCTCTTCCCCATCGGCTCCCAGCCGAACTTGATGGCCCCGTAGCCCGCTTCGCGCCAAAGCTGGGCGATCTCGCGGGTCTCGGATCCGTCTCTACCGAACAGGATCGACGCGTACGCCGGGATGCGATCATGATGACGTCCGCCCAGCAGGCGCCAGACCGGCTGGTTGAAGAGTTTTCCCTTGAGGTCCCAGAGAGCCAGGTCGACCCCGGCCATGGCGGTGATGACGACCCCGCGCCGACCGTAGTACATGGTGCGCCGATACATCTTGGACCAGATCCGATCCGTGTCGAGGGGGTCTTCCCCGATCAGGATCTCCCGCAGGCCACAGGCGATGGTGTGGCTGAACGGAGCGTCGATAATCGACTGGACCACCTCGGGACTCGCGTCCGCTTCCCCGATCCCCTCCAGACCCTCGTCGGTGCGGATACGGATGATCACCGTGTCCTGAGTGCCGGCCGTCTTGGCCTCGACGTTTTCGATCCGCAGTACCTGACAAATGACGTGGGTGATTCTCACGGGCTCATCCTCCGCAGGTTGGCGTGATGGTATCGGGCCGGATCCGCCTATTCCCGAAACAGCTCAATGGCCCGGTCCAGGCTCTCCCGGTCGCCCACCAGCACGACCGTATCGCCGGCCCGGTAATCGAACTCCGCATCGCGTTGGTAAATGGGCTGACTTTCTCTGACCACTGCGATCTGCACCACCCCTGTACGCCGCCTGAGATGCAACGATGTGGCGTTCATTCCGATGACCCTCGCTCCCTCCTTGATCTCCATCAACTCCAGAGCATCGTGAATGCCGAGATGCTTCAGTGAATCGAGTCGCAGATCCGGCTGCGCGGTACCGCGTAACAGCCCATAATGTTCCGTACGCACCGTCTCGGTTTCCTGCCAGATCCGGTTGACGGGTATCCTGTAGCTTTCAAGGGCCTTGGCGAACAGTTCGATGGAGGCCTCGAACTCCTCGACCACCACGTCCGTGGCTCCGAGCGACATCAATTCGTCTATGGATCGAGTGTATCGGGTGCGCACCACGATCCGGGCCTCCGAATTCAGGTCGCGGGCGGCCGCGACGCCGCGACTCTCCTCGGCCGGTGAGGAGATGGCGAAGACGACGACCCGGGCACGATGTACGCCGACATGCTTCAGGACAGCCGGTTGGGAACCGTCCCCGAAAGCCGCCGGGATCCCGTCTCTGCGTGCGCGCCGGACGAGATCCGCATCGTGTTCGACGACGACGCAAGCGATCCCCGCCGCATGGAGCACCCGTGCCAAATATCTTCCGGCGACGCCGTAGCCGACGATGATGGTGTGGTCGGACATGGGGCCTGCCGAGGCGGCATCGGCATCGGCGAGACCCCGCACCCCCCCGCCGGACGGCGAAATGCGTTCGGCGATGCGCCGTGCATATCGAATCAGGAACGGCGTGGCCATCATGGACACGACTGCTGCACTGAGGAACAACTGGTAGTCGCCTTCGCGAAAGAGCCCCAAGCGCAACCCCTCCGCGGCGAGCAGTATGGAAAATTCGCCAAGCTGCGCCAGGGTGAGGCCACTGATCAGCGCCGTCGACAGCATTCCCCCCACCGCGAGTACCGATACCACGACCAGACCGACCTTGAGCGCAAACAGGACCGCCAACAGGGGAATGAGTACGCCGAGCTGCGTCATCACGGCTGAAACGTCGAGCAGCATGCCGATGGAGATGAAGAAAATACCGCTGAACACCGCCCGAAAGGGGAGGACGTCCGACAGCGCCTGCAGACCATATTCCGATTCCGAGATGACCAGGCCGGCGATGAAGGCGCCAATGGCGATGGAAAAAACCCGCCCAAGCCGTCACCACGGCGGTGCCGATACAGAAAAAAGCGACGCACAAGGTAAACAGGTCGCGGTCGCGGAACACCACGATCCGGTCCAGCGTCCGGCGGACGATGAACCGGCCGCCGATCATGAGAGCGGTGATGATTGCGAGCCCGCGCAGGAACTCGATGCCCATCGCCGCCGTATCAGCGGTTCCCAGTCCGGCGAGCAGCGGCAGCACCAGAATGAGCGGCAGGACGCACAGATCCTGGAAGAGCAGGACGGAGATCACGGAACGCCCGTGCGCCGTGTCCAGTTCCGCCCGGTCCGAATAGATCTTGGTGACGATGGCGGTGGAAGACAACGCGGCCAAGGCGCCGTAGAAGATCGCCTGGCCGGGCGGAATGCCGAAGGCCACGGCCGAGGCCGCCACCACAAGCAGCGTGCACCCCACCTGCAACCCTCCTCCCATGAATACTGAGCGCGCCCATTGGCGGACATGGGTGAGGGAAAGCTCGAGTCCCACTTCAAAGAGCAGGAGGGCGACGCCGATCTCGGCCAGAAGCTCCACCTCGTGTGTGGCGCTGATCAGTCCGAATCCGCTGGGACCCACCAGGACTCCGGCCACCAGGAAACCCATCAGGGATGGAGCCGACAACCGGTGTGCCAGCGCCACGATGGGAATCGCGATGCCGACGAGCAGCGTCAGGTCGATCAGCAACCTTGTTTCGGACACGGTTTTTTCTCTCTGTCCCGCGAGCGCGGCGAAAACCGGCGCCCCTTGCTACCAGAATCTCCAATAAAGATAGAACCAGACGATGGCGTAAATCCCCCACCAGAACGGGACCCGCTGGTAGATCGGCCGCCGCTGCCCCTCATCGTACTGCGCCAGCGGCCGCGGCGACCAGAGGAACGCCTTCACTTGAACCGGATCGGGAGGCGGCGCCGATGATCTGCCAGGGCAATTGCCTCGAGGCAAGAAAGTAGTTCCGAGCGCTCCTGGCCTGGTGGCGGGACGCCCACAGGCCGACCGTGACCACCACCGCGAGCGACGCCAGGATGACGGCCAGAATCCGTCGTATTCATGTCTGAATTTCGTCGAGCACTCTCTGCGGGAGGATGGGATCACCCGTTCCCCGCGGTCTGGGTCCTGCCAATGGAAATAGCAGTTCTTCGCAGCAAACAGGACTCCTGCGATGGGGTAAACTGCCTCTCAGCGGAGTCGGAGGACCACTTGAGGGGGCTCATGACCCGCGCCCCCAAAGGTGAATCCAAGCCGAAACCGTCAGCGGCAAATATTTCTGGAGATTGAAATGACAGGAAGCCGGAAAACTCTGGGGATCGGTCTGGCTCTGGCTTGGTTCGTGTGTCAGCAGGCAATAGCGGAGGAAATGCAAGCGAGCAACCTGCTCGGCAGAGTCCGGCTAAGGGTAGAAAAAGTAAATCGACAAGGCGGGGAAGACGCGATAGCGATTCCCCTGACCAGGGTGAATCGATTGGCGGGAGGCCAGAAAATCGTTCTGGACAAGTTGGAGAATTATATCGACCAGAAAAAGGAAGACCGGAAAGATGCCTGGATTGCGTTTTACGGGGTATCTCCCACGATTGTAGATCTGGGCCAAAACGGCGTCTATGACAATAACGGAGCGCCCACTCATCCGGAGTGGCAAATTCCCGATAACGGCCAGGTAAGGATCTTGGGAGTGGTTTTCAGTCACAAGAAATGGAGTGACGACCTTGCAAGTAAGATCAATAGTGCTCTCAACGACCCGGACTATCTGCATTTCATCACTCAACTTGCAAATTTTGCCGATCTGAAGGCGGAGGAGGATACGATCAAGAGGGCGGTGGCCTATTCGGAAGAGTCTCAAAATGACGAACCCCTGGCCGCCCTGTTGGACGAATTCGCCTCCCGGTATCAATTTGACGCGAGCCGTCTCGACAAAGGAGATCCGGCCATACTGCGGTTGCACCAGTTGATGCGCGCCGTCACCCCCGCGCTGATGTCCGGCGACCCGCACGAGTCGCAGCCAAGCAACAATCTTCGAAGAGTGGCCCGTTCCGTCGGTAACATAGCCGGCTCCGCTGCATCCGTTGGTGTGCCTTTCGCTGGGTTGATCAAGGGGCTGACTACTTTAGCCACCAACATTCCGGTGCCGTTCAAAAAAATCGACGACATCGAGCCCGTCATTATCCGGAAAGAAGATCCCGACAACATCACACTGTACTCTCTGTCCGTTCCCAACAAGCCTCACGAGACCGTCTATCTCGGGGCAATGCTCACCCGTGTGAAGAAACCCCGGACGGTGACGATCGAACCCAAACAGCACCTGCCGATCGGCCAGGGCGCCTTGCTGCGTTTGGAACGCAGCGTCCCTCAACTGCACCGGGCTCGTGCCTGGCAACTCGTCAACGTCGATACGGGCCAAACCCATGAACAGATGACGGTTTCACACGTGTCGATGGATCGATTGAAGCTGAACTGGGAGCGCAAGGCGGGCGTTGCGGAGCTTCCGAAAGATGGACGCTACGTTCTTGAAGCTGCCTGGGACTGGGATAACGAGAAACTGAAGACGGACGAATTCCGCCTCCATTCTCCGGGACCAGGGGAAGTAAGAGTCCGCCTGAACCCGGAGAACCCACTGATTGCAGGGAGGGGACCTGTCCGCGTTGAGTTGGAGGCCGTCGATTTCCAGTACGTCGAAAATCTGGAGCTTTTCAAGGCCACAGACAGGGGTTGGGAGAAGGCAACAGCTCCGCTTTTCGCCTGGAATCGCCCACCCGGCTCATCCACCCGGCAGTTGCGATCCACGGCAGACGGAGTGCGCCAATTCCGGTTGTCCGATAGAGACACGGCCTCCGGAAAGCAACCCAAATTGGCCTTCGATCTGGATACGAGCGAACTTTCTCCAGGTTTCTACCACCTTGGAATTTCATCGTTCGGCAAGACAGTCACTAAAGCCGACGTGACTATCTATCCCCCAGATCCCGTGATCCGCAACCGGGGATTGAAGATAAACAGCGGAAGCGAAGAAACAGAGACACTCACTCTGAAAGGGACCGGTCTGGAGTGGATCTGTGGAATCAGCAGTGACACGTTGACTTGGCAACTTCACGAAGATCCAAAAAACTGTGACATGGAGATCTGGCCGCCTGCCGGAATACAGTCCCAGAGGACCGCTACGGTTTCGTTGAATGAGGATGCAGGCTTCAAAGAGGGTGAGTGTCATCCCTTCCAACTGCAACTGTTGAGCCGTACAGGTGACCGTAGTGTCTCAGGAGGATGCGTCGAGGTCGTTGGGCCTCGTCCGAGCATCGACGAGCATCACCGATTGCTTCCGGTTGGCGCCGATCCGGGGCTGAGAGAGGATGAGATCCCGGCGGGTGTGCGTGTCGGCTTCAAGATCGAAGTAAAGAACCTCGGTTCCCCACCCTCCCTCGAGTTGGGCTGTGTCCCGGCCGGCAAGCCGTTTGAGACAGAATTGACCCTTAGAGCCGGCCAGCCTCAAGAGACGGCCTCATTCGACCTTGCCGATAACGACACCTTGTTTCTCTCTCTTGACCCGGGAGGCCTGTATAGCCCCGGCTGCATTCTCACCGCGAGGTTGAAAGACCGGACCCGGGGATTATCGAACAACTACAGCCTGGGCAAAGTGATCCGGCTCCCGAGGATTGAGCGATTCGTCATGAGTCGCGAAAGGCTCGATGATCGAGTCGAGTGCATGTTGGACAACCGGAACGCACAGATTTACGAGGGTGTCCTCACGGGCAAGTTTCTGTTTCAAATTGCGAGAACCGGCTGGAATGAGGCGGAGGGTTGCCCGGTTGTCAGCACTGCCGTCCCCTCTCCAACCGGTTCTCAAGAGCAGACTCTCAGGATTTCCGTACCCTGGCCGCCCCCGGAACCGCATGCCCCACTGTTCATTTGGCTCCACGGAGAGGAGACCGGGCGAGCGACCCGGGCGTGTGTGATTGACGAAGCCGGCTGTCGCTGACGGGGTCGAGGGATCGCGTGAGGAAATCCTGACTTGCGTAATTGAGGGATATCCGAGCGGAGAACGAAAGCGAGGGTGAGCGTCCCCGCGCTTGCCGTCCTCGTCTTCTTATCGACATGACTGGCTCTTGAATCGGAACTACTTGGCAGAACAAGGAGATCGTCCCATGTCTACCAGAGAACCTTGGCGATACGAGAAACTGACGTGGCCGGAGATCAACCATGCCGTCAAGACCAGGAAGGTCGTCGTGGTGCCGATCGGATCGATCGAGCAGCACGGGCCCCATCTGCCGCTGGACGTGGACGTGGTCTGTCCGGTCGGTGTGGCGCACCATGCGGCCCGGCTCATTCCCGACCGGATCCTGGTGATGCCGCCCATCGTCCACGGCTACACGGCCCACGTGATGGACTTTCCCGGGACCATCAACATCCACTACGAGCACTTCATCCGCATGGTCATGGACGTGGGAAAGAGCCTTGCCTATCACGGATTCAAGAAGATCATCCTGCTTAACGGACACGGCTCCAATTGGCCCAATTTGGATCTGGCCTCCCGGCGGATCAACCTGGAGACCGATGCGGAATGCAGCGCCGTCTGCTGGTGGAGTCTGATCACCATCGACCAGGAGTTCTACAAGTCGTGGAGGGAGAGCAAGTTCCCCGGCGGATGCTCTCATGCGGGGGAGTTGGAAACCTCGGCTTACATGTATCTCGATGAAGAGAACGTCCGGCACGACAAGATTGCCGATGGAGACATCGAATACAACAAGGCGGAATCCGACTTCTTCTGGACCGATCTCCTCGCTGGCGGACCGGCGCCCGTCACCTCCTGGACGGCCAGCTATTCCGACACTGGCGTCCTGGGCCACGCCACGCTGGCGACCAAGGAGAAGGGCCGGCGGGCAGTGATGGAATCGGCCCGGCAACTGGTGCGTTGGATCGAGGAATTCGGGTCGACGCCGAAGCCGCCGCGCGGCGACCACCACGATCCCAAACCGACGATCCCGATGCCCTGGAACCAGCCGGAGCCGCCGACTCGAAGCGGCGACGTTCATGGATGAAACCCGGTGGCGGCGTGACAACGGCAGGGGCTCCTGAAGACTCCGGCCTCAAGATCCAATTCGCCCAACAGCCCGTGGCAAAAGTCCACCGGAGCACCGGAAGCATCGTGGTCCGGATTTCCAAAAAATGGCGCTTGTACTGACCAGAAAAATCGCCCGGAGTGTCCGAAATCGGACAGTTTGTCCCGATATCGGACACTTCCGACGGACTCCCGATGAATTCAGTCACGAGCCGCTTGATCTTCGAATACGGACTCGAAAATCCCGATAATCATGGCATGGCTACGCGTTATTCCTCCGATTCGTCGTCGGGCGGAACAGGTCGCCTGACCATGGGGGACATACCTGCAACCACTGCGGATTGGCGAGGAATGGACCAGAGTGAGGCTGGCCGGCCTCCACGCCGCCGACCCGGGGACCGTGTCATCGGTATGTGCTTGAAGGCGGGGTTCTGGCGAATCTTGCGTTGGAAATTCCCCGGATCGAGCCGGGTGCCCCAAATCGTCTCGTACACCCTGCGGAGCTGGCTGATGGTGAATTGTGGTGGGCAAAATTTCGTAGCCAGCGCAGTGTATTCCAACTTGCCTCGCAAACGCTTGACGGCGTCCCGCACGATCCGGACGTGGTCAAAGGCCAGACGGATGCCTCCGCGCCCGATCTTCGCCAACGGCACCAAGTCCGAGTAGGCGGCGTCACCCCCACCGCGCGGCTGCTCAAGCTCGGCGCACGCCCCCCAATACGCCACTGTGATCACCCGCATGCGCGGGTCGCGTCCAGGGGCTCCATAGCTCCCGAGTTGCTCCAGATAGGACTCGTCCATAGAAACGTTCGTTTCTTCTTCCAATTCTCGGAAGGCGGCGGTATCCAGATCTTCGTCCGGCTGCACAAAACCTCCCGGAAGAGCCCAGGCTCCCCGGAACGGTTCCTGGCCGCGTTCGACCAGCAATACATGGAGTTCGTCGTCCCGGATCGTGAACACCACGATGTCCACCGTGACGGCCACACGGGGGAAGTCGTCGGAATTGTACGGAGGGGTGTTGCCCGGCCGCATCTCAAGACAGATTGTATCGAGTTCTTGACAAATGTACAATATCTGTTATTGTATTAATGACAATAATTATTCGGACCGGACTCGGAGGAGGGCACCAATATGATTCCACACCTTTCCACCGCCGCCATCGGCGCACCCATCACCCGGCTTGGCATTTCTTTCTTTCCCATCTACCTGCCGGAGAGTGAATTGCCGGAGATCAGAACCGGGCCCTCCTCGGAGCTCGTCCTCCGCGAGCTGGATGACGCGGCGGTGGGATCGTTATTGGCAGTCAACCCGACCGACGCGCCGATTCTGGTCGTCGAGGGAGAACACTTCCTGGGAGGCAAACAGAACCGTGCCGTCAATATCACGGCGCTGGTTCCCCCCAGGACCGAGCTCCCGATCCCGGTGTCGTGCCTGGAGGAAGGGCGGTGGGGACGTCCCCGATCCTACTACCGCGACGATGCTCACGCTTCGCCGCGAGTCCGCAGAAGGAGTCAGGAGGGCGTTCACTCGTCCATGGAGCAAGGTCGATCTCGCCGCGGAGATCAAGGTGCGGTCTGGAACGAGGTCCGTCACGAAATGCGATTTCACCGGACGCCCTCTGCCACGGCGGCGGCCGCCGAAAGCAACCGGCAGATCTATCGTCGAGACTCGACCCGCGCCGACGCCGCACAAGAGCTGGCCGACCTTGGGCCGCTTCCCGGGCAATGCGGCATCGCCGTCTCCCATGGCCATTGGGTGACGGCGGTCGAACTCTTCGGCGCTCGACATCTATTGGCGGAGCACTGGGGACCCCTCATCCGATCGCACTTGCTGGAACTTCCCGCCGCATCCCGACTGCCGTCGGTCGAAAGAGCGCTCTGGGTGGTCCGGCGCTTCGGCGCCATGCCATCGGAGGACGCCCCGGGCGTCGGATTGGGACTTGAGCTGCGCGTGCGCGACGAAAAAAGAATCGGCCAGGCGTTGACGCTCGACGGAATGGTCGTCCACGGCAGCTTCTGGATGAGGAACGGACGTTAGGAGTGGCGGAGGGTCTTTTGCCCCACTCCCAAGAGGAGAAGGAAACTCGACGCAAGGAGGGATATGAAACACGCAATCGTAACGCTTGACGAAACTGGGTCCATGAGCGGTCAGGAACAGAGGGTCGTGAGTTCCTTGAACGAGTATGTCCAGCAACTGCCCAAGAAGACTCGGCTTACGGTGTTCAAATTCGACAGCCGGCGCTGGACCAGGTTCTTCTCTGGATCGGATCAACTATGCGGCAAGCGTCAGTGACCTCCGGGTGCCTCCGGGAAACCGGCTCGAGCGGCTCAGGGGCGATCATGATGGACAATACAGTATTCGCGTCGCGCGCGGATGGCGGGTCTGCTTTTTCTGGAAGGATGGAGACGCGTACGAGGTGGAATTGACCCACCACTACGATTGAGGAAGGGAGCAAGAGAATGGTTCATGCGCCCACGGACCGGATCGCCACCCATCCCGGCGCCCTGCTGGTTGAGCATCAGGGAGATGGGACTGAGCGTCAACCGCGTCGCCCAGGACATCGGTCTTCCTGCAACCCGCCTTCATGAGATCGTTCACCAGCGGCGCGGCGTGACGGCGGAGACGGCGATCGCACTGGGCGTGTATTTCGGACAGACCCCGAGTTCTGGATGAATGCACAATCGGCCTATGAATTGTCGAAGGAAATGGTCGAGAACGGCGAGGAGATCCGCTCGCGGATCCGCCGTCATGCCGAGACCCGTGCAACCCTCTGAATCAGACCCGTGTTCGGCCGGAAGCCAGATCGCATGGAGCTGGATTCTTTCCTGGATTCCTCATCCCGGACAATGTGTGGTTGGAATGATGTCCGCAATCTTCATTTTCAGGTCCCGGACAATCGTCGTGGAACTACTCGCCGGCAGCAGGCGGTTCCGGACGAAGGACCAAGCGGTGCTTCTCCTGGATCGACTCTCGATTCATGGGGATCGGATGGTACCGTCCGTTCAGCCAGAGGTCCGGCAGATCGTCGTAGTGGGGGGAGGCCGGGATTCCCGACTGGCCGCCGGGGATCGCCGACTGGATTCGGGCCGGCTTCGAAAAGTCGGTGATATGCCGCACGGAGGCGCCGGACACGACCCGGAAGTCGTCTGACCGGTACTCCATCTTCCTTACCGTGGCGTTGGATCCGGGAACTGGGAACGGACCCAGGTTGAAGTACCATCCCAGCAGGCGGGTGGTCACGCCCAGCGGATGAGGCAGGGTGAGGGTGTGGACGTCTCCCCAGATCCAACTCTTGGGTTCCGGACCCCAACGAGTCGAGACGCGGTCGACGGCCTTCCGGAAGGCGGCCCGTAGAATGTCCGGCAACTCCTCCTCCCGCGGCGTCTCGATCCGGTCGAGCCAGCGCCGGGCTCCCCGTTTCAGCACGGTTCGAACCATGGTGTCCGGCAGGTTTCCGCGGGAACGGCACGCCCGGATCAGATCGTCGCCCAGCTCGTCCTCGAAAATCTCTTCGAACAGTTGCCGGTGGAAGATGGCGAACAGGGTTGGAGCGGCTTGGCCGGCGTCCATCTCGTAGTCCCAATCGCGTAAGAGTTCAAGGGCTTCCCCCACCCGATCTCCGGGGGGCGGAGAAGGATCAAAAGCCTCCAGCAGAAGGGGAACGATCTCACGGGCCGCCCACAGAAGGGTATCCCCGTGCAGGCGTTCCATGTCCTCTACCGAGAGCTTCTCCTGAGACGACATAACCTCCCGAATCCGGGAAAAACGGTCCACCGGCTCCCAATAGGCGGAGATATAGAAGGGGCCGGTCGCCTCCACCGTGGGATTGTTGGCCGAAGCCAGCCAACCCTGCGGTGGATCGAAACTGACCGGATGGTCCTCGAAGGGATGGAACCCGTTCCACTCCTCGCTACCGTCCCATCCCACCCGGAACCGGATCCCATCGGTTCGTCCTTCAAGACGAGGGAAGGCTCCGACGGTCTGCATGCCGATGTGGCCCTCGCGATCGGCGTAGATCACGTTCTGGGCCGCGGCGCCGAACTTCGACATGGACCTGCGGAACTCCTCCCAGTTCCGAGCCCGGTTCAGATGCCACAAGCCCTCCAACTCATTGGCGTGGTCCGCAGCATGCAGGGTCCACCGGTAGGAGACGGGTTTCGGAATCTCGGGAAGCAGGTGATTGACCAACGGCCCGTGCGGCGTGGACAACACTTCCAGCGACCGGGATTCTCCACCCTTGATTCGGATCGTTTCCACCCTTTTTTCCAACTCCACCCATTCGCCCCGGTACATGACCCGGCCAGGTCGCTCAGAGTCCAGCTTCTCCACGAAGAAATCCGCCGCATCCTGCATCACGTTGGTCAGTCCCCAGGCGATGTCCCGATTTCGTCCGATCACCACCAGGGGCAAACCGGGCAGCGTCACTCCGGCCACGTCGAATCCGGGAGCGTGCAGATGAGCCTGGTACCAGACGGGAGGGAGGGTAAAACCCAGGTGAGGATCGTTGGCCAGAATGGCGTGGCCGGTGGTGCTGCGCCGGGGGGACACCACCCAGCTGTTGCTGGCTCCAGTTCCACCGAGAAATGGAAGGAGCCGTGGAGGAAACGGGAAACTCGAGGCGCCCGAAATCAACTCGTCGAGGCGGTCGAGCAATGCGACTGGTGGCGTCGTTTCCGGGGCCGGAAAGTTGGTCGAAGTCGTTCCGGCCCGCGGATGGACCGCCGGTGTCCCTCCCTGAATGAAGGGGAAGAGCTCCAACGCTCGTTTTTCTCCCAGGCGTGCCGCCAGTTGCTCGAAACGCCGGTCCATCTCCCACGACAGGTTCAATCCCCAAGTCATGAGCCCGATCAACCCGACGAAGTCGGCCGGCTCGGCCGGCTCGAAATCATGGTTCAACAGGGTGAACTCCAGAGGGAGTGCGCCGTCCAGATCGGCGACGGCGGTGTTGATGCCGAGGGCGTAAGCCCGGGCCGCCGCGCGAACCGGCGCACTGGCACGCTCCAGCATCCGGCGCGTTGGACCGTGCAGGTCGATGGTTCGAAAGAGGAGATCCAGGTCCAGCCCGAGTTTACCCACCAGTTCCGCCAAACGTCCCTGGCTGAGGTGCCGGGTCAGGTCCAGTTGGAAGAGGCGGTCCTGGGCGTGGACGTAGCCCAGGGCGAAATAGGCGTCCGTATCGCTGCCGGCGAAAATGTGGGGGACGCCCCACCGGTCCCGCACGATCTCAACCGGCTGTCGGAGCCCCGGTACGGTGCGGGTGCCGTCGAGTTGGGGCAGCGCCCGGCGCGCCAGATAGTGGAAGGTCAGGAATGACCCGAGCGCCAAGGCCAGCAAGGCCCATAGTGCGTATCGGAGTCTAAACCTCAAACCCTGCCCAAAGGCCGCCACCGCCGGTCGATCTGTGGTCAGATTTGCGAATAGGAAGTCGGGACCAGAAACCAGTTGGTGATCTTGGAGACCGTGTCCTTGTAACGATCCATGGCCTTCATCCTGACCCAGTCGGGATGAGCCAGAAAGGCTTCCCAGCTTTTCTTGTGCGTCTCCCGGTCGGTGCTCGACAGTATGTAGGTGAGATTGGGCACGTCGTGGCCCACGAGGACCTCGCCGAAGAAAACGGGGCCCAAGCCCGTTTCCCGCATGATCTGGGTCTCTCCCTCGTCGAACATCTGCACCTTTCGATAGGCCGCATTCTCATGATGGCTCTCGTAGGTCCGAAGCTCGAAGATTCGCGGCTCCCGGCCGGCTGTTTGCGCCGGCAACTCCATCACGGGGATGCTGTCGAAAGCCTTCATCAACTTGCTCTCGATGCGCCCGTAGGCCGGGTCGTCGATGGAGGCGGAGAAGTATTCGGATGCCGCCTTCTGATAGTCCGCGTCCTGATCCAAGGCGTCGCTCAGCCGGGTCATGAGATCCAAGGTCGGATAGGGGATCAGGGTGAAGATGGAGAAGTCGTCTCCCGGTTCCTGGAGCGTGAAGACTCCGACCCGGTCAATGCCCGTCCGGTTCAACGCGGGAACCAGGGCCGTCTCCAGGAAGCGGCTGACCACTTCCTGCTTTTCGAGGCTATCGATGCGGTAGACGCGAAGCTCGTAGTACTCCAGCATATTCTCCCCCGCCGTTTCGATCGCCGGCGCCTCAGACGCCTCGTCGTGAACCGTCATGGTGCAGCTTATGGCCAGGACCATCGCCAGGCCCAGCCAGACGAATCTCCGCGACTGGAAATAGTTGGAACTGATCATCTTGGCTCCCCTCCCGATGTCCGCGACTCTCGATTGCCAGCCATACTCGATCCGGATCATGCGGACCAAAGTAGTGACCGCTCAAGCTGGTGTCAATTGGCGCGGCGCCTCGGTTGACAGGCGAACCCGGCGGGACAATAGTTCTCCCCAGTACGAAAACGGCATACGCGGTCCAATCTGAAGGGGGTCAATGCATGAAGTCCAGAGGCCGAGCGTCCGGTTTTCGGCAGGGTCTTTCGCGCCTCGCCGGTGCATCCTTGTTCTCGCTTCTCCTCTTCTCCATGCCAACCCGAGCGTCGCAGGACGATGAGGGATTCGTTCCGCTCTTCAACGGACGAGACCTGACGGGTTGGATCGGCGACACGAAACTCTGGAGGGTGGAGAACGGAGTGATCGTCGGCTCCACGGAGGAGACACAGATCGAACGCAACAGTTTTCTCTCCACCACCCGGAACTTCAGCGATTTCACCCTGCGAGTCTCGGTGAAGTTGATCCGGGGGAACAGCGGAATCCAGTTCCGCAGCGAGCAGCAGCCCGACCATGTGGTCAAGGGCTACCAGGCCGACATCGCCGACGCCAACTACTTCGGCATGCTCTACGACGAGGGCAAACGCGGCATGATGGACTATTGGAAGAAACTGAGTCCCGAGGAGAAGGCGGCCATCAACTCACGCGCCGACCTGACGGGATGGAACCGGTACGAGATCATCTGCGAGGGTCGCCGGGTCCGCCTCATACTCAATGGCCACCTGGTTTGTGACATTACTGATCCCGAGGGGTCGAGATCGGGCATCATCGCCCTCCAACTCCACACCGGGCCGCCTATGCGGGTCCTGTTCAAGGACATCGAGATCAGAGCTGCCAGGACTGCCGGCCGGCACCGGCGAGGGAAGGATCGTTTTCAGGCGGCCACGGGCTTCCAGGTGGAGCAGGCGGCCACCGACGAGTTGCTGGGGTCACTGGTCAACATGACCTTCGACCACCGGGGCCGGCCGGTCGTGGCGCGTGAGCACGGCGGCATCCACATCCTGCTGGATGAAGACGGCGACGGCCGCTTCGAAGGGGTCCGGGAGTTCTCGAACCAGGTCCAGCGAGCACACGGCATGCACTACCTGGGGGCCGGAGACCTGCTGGTTCAATCCAATGGTCCCGAGGGACCCGGACTCTACCGGTTGGTCGACGAGGACGGCGACGACCAAGCCGATTCCACCACTCTGATCGCCGCCAGTCGGGGACGGATCGGAGAGCATGGACCGCACGCCATCCTGACCGGAATGGACGGCGACCTGTACCTGCTCTACGGCAACTACGCCTACCCGGACGTGACCGTCGACCCCGGCTCTCCTTCCCGGGGACTCGAAGAAGACCACCTGCTGGAGCGTTACTTGGATCCCCGGGGCCACGCCAACTCGATCCGGGTGCCCGCGGGCACCATCCACCGGCTGGATCTGTCCAACAAACGGTGGACCCAATTCAGCGCCGGGTTCCGGAACGCCTTCGACTTCGCCCTCGACCCTCAGGGGGAACTTTTCACCTTCGATTCGGACATGGAGTGGGACTTCGGTCTTCCCTGGTACCGGCCCATCCGGGTCCTTCACGCCGTCCCCGGAGGAGACTACGGGTGGCGGACGGGATCCGGAAAATTCCCCGGCTACTACCCCGATTCGCTCCCCGCCGTCGAGAGTCTCGGGCGCGGCTCCCCGGTGGGAATCGCCTTTTACCAGCACCGGACCTACCCCCGGAAATATCACGGCGCCCTCTTTTTGGGGGACTGGTCCCGGGGGCGTATCCGGATCAGCTTCCCGGAGCCGGCCGGGGCCACCTACGTCGCCTCCGGCGAGGACTTCGTCTCGGGGGAACCATTGAACGTGACCGACCTGGACGTGGGACCCGACGGGTTCCTCTATTTCTCCACGGGGGGACGCTCCACCAGCGGCGGACTCTACCGGGTCCGCTACGCCGGCGCGGCTGCCGAGTCCTCCGTAGGAACCGGCTCCGGCATCCGCAAGGCCCTGACCCAGCCCATGCATCGCTCCGCCTGGGGACAGTTGGCGCTGACCCGGGTCAAATCCGAGTTGGGAACCCGCTGGGAACCGGAATTGGTCCGAATTTCCCGAGACCGGGCGTCCCCGTCCCGGCAGCGAGTCCGCGCCCTGGAATTGCTTCAGACCCTGGGACCGGCGCCCAGCCCGACGTTGCTGGGCCAGCTTGCCGGAGATGAGGATCCAGGGGTCCGGGCGGCCGCCGTCCTGCTGCTGGGGACTCACCCCTTGAACAGGGTCTCTTCGAGCCTGCATGAGCGGCTGGTCGACTCCGATGCCCTGGTGGCGAGACGGGCCGCGGAATCCCTGCTCCGGGCCGGACTGAGTTCCGACTCTCCCCTGCCGAATCCGGAGAGGCTGGCTCGGAGTCTGTATCGGCTCATGGATCATTCCGACCGGTTCGTCCGTCACGCCGCACGGCTGGCGCTGGAGCGGATGGACCCGCCACTTTGGACCTCGTTGGTCCTGCGAGACTCTGTACGGGATCGGCCCCGCGCTGCCCTGGAAGGCCTTCTGGCCTTGATCCGGGTAAACAGCCCGGGTCTTGACTGGAACGCCGTCCTGGAAAGGGTTCTGGAGTACGGCCGCCACCCCATGACCGAGGAGATTCGACTCGGCTACCTGCGAATCTGCCAGTTGGCCTTCCTCCGCGACCCGGCCCCAGAGGCACCGGGACGCGAACCCTTCGCCTCCCGTCTCGGCTCCCGGCTGCTGGATCTCTATCCCACAGACGATCCTCTCCTGAACCGGGAGTTGGAAACGCTCCTGGGGTTCCTGCAGACGCCGGGCGCCATCGGGGCTCTGATCGGGGAACTGAACCCGGAGAAGTCCCAGCAAGACCAGATCCATACGCTCTACGCGCTCCGATCCATCAAGCGAGGTTGGAGCCGGGACCAGAGAAACGCCGTGGTCGAGTGGTTCGACCGGGGATGGCAGATGCCGGGAGCGGCCAGCATGCACGGCTACATCACGCGGCTCTGGGAAGACGTGCTGGACCTGCTTCCGCCCGACGAGCGGGCTCAGGCCGAAGCCCGGGAGGAACAGCAGGCGCGGAAGCGGGCGGAGCGGGTTCTGGAACTCATCAGCGGAGATCCGCCACCTGAGAGATCGCGGCTCACACAGATGAGTTTCGAGGAATTGAGCCTCTTCCTGGAATTCGATCCCGGCTCGTATGAGAGGGGGAGTGCGGAACGGGGCCGTGCCGTGTTCCACCGGGCCAAGTGTTCCAATTGCCACGTATTCGGCAGCGAGGGTCGGGGCGGGGGCCCCGATTTGTCGACGGCGGTCAAGCGCTTTCGCCGGTCTGAAATCCTGAAGGCCATCATGTTCCCCTCCAAGGTCATCTCCGACCAATACACGGCGCTCATCGTCGAGGCGTCGGGACGGGAGCCGATGACCGGAATGCTGGCGGATGAGAACGACGAGACGCTGACCCTCATCGACGCCACAGGCGAGAGAATCGAGATCCCCAAGAACCTCGTCACCGATCGGCGGACCTCCCAGATCTCCATCATGCCGGAAGACGTGCTGGAGACCATGACCCTGCAGGACCTGGTCAACCTGTTCCTGTTTCTGGAACGCGGTTCGGGATTCTGACCCGGAGCCGGCATGCGGCTCTCCTCAGGAGTCGCGATCGGGCACCCAGATCAATTCGGGAACGCGGACGACACTGGTCCTCCACCGGGACCCGTCCAGTTCCAGGATCCGGGCTCCTGGCGGTATCGGATCGAAGACCGGGCTCTCCCCCTCGGGAAGAAACTGGAAAGCGGTGGACGGAGCCGCCAGGACCGTGGCGTTCCCCAGTTGGCCCCGGAACTCGTGATGGACGTGCCCGCAGCAGACGAGCTGCACCTGGGGAGCGGCATCCACGACCCGGGAGAGGGACCCGGCATCCTCCAGGCCGATCCGGTCCATCCAGGGACACCCCACGGGAACCGGAACGTGATGGATGAAAAGGATCGTGGGCGTTCCAGGATCCGCCTCCAGCTCCCGCCTCAACCAGGCCAACTGGCGGTGGCCGACCTTTCCGGAGACGAATCCGGGCAGCCGCGAATCCAGCCCCACCAGCTTCCAGCCCGGCAGGTTCAATGAGAAGCCGAAGAAATCCCGGCCGGGACCGGACATTTCTGGGAACACCTCCCGCATGAACACACGGCTGTCATGGTTTCCCGGGATCATCTGCCCAGGGGTGTTTCTCTCTTCCAATGTCCGCCTCAGGAGCCGGTAGGTTTCCCGCTGCTCATCGTGGGCCAGATCCCCGGTCAGGATCACCCGGTCGAAGCCGGCAGCTTCTCTATCCAAATGAAGAAGGACCTGCTGCAAGGATCGATAGGTGGGGACACCCCGAAGCCGTCCGTCCGGGTCGGACAGCAAGTGAGGATCGCTCAACTGCAGTATGCGAACCGACATGGCGGACCCAGCCTCACCCGCTCAGGATACACGTTGAGATTCCCGATTGGAGCAGTTGTCCCACCCCCCGGGTTGCTATATCCTGCGCCCGTGTTGAATTCGGGACTCTTATGAGTCGTCCGTGACGGCACCGTCACTGATCAAGTCACAACGACAGGGAGACAGCAGCATGAAAGCGGCCATACTGTACGGTGCCAGGGACCTCCGAGTGGAGGAACGGGACCTCGACGGCGACGCTCTGGAGCCGAACCAACTCTACGTGGAGACCCTGGTTTCGGCCCTCTCCACGGGAACCGACCTCGGCAACTACCTGGGCGACTCCACTTACGTTCCCGACGCACCCGACTACCCTCGCCAGGTGGGCTACTCCAACGTGGGAGTCGTTCGCAAGGTGGGCTCGGCGGTCACCCAATTCAGTCCGGGCCAGAGGATCTTCTCGCGCCACTACCACCAGTCGGCCTTCATCGCCAGTGAGGACGAGGTGTTGACTCCGATCCCGGACGGCGTCCCCGCCGATGAGGCGTCGCTGGCCTATCTCACCCATCTGGGCTTGGCCGGAATGCGGCAGGCCCGGTACGAGACCGGGGAGAACGTCGCCATCGTGGGCCTGGGCGTGATCGGGCTCTGCACCGTGGGTCTGGCCCGGGCCATGGGCGCCAAGGTCGTGGCCATCTCCAACTCTCCCAAGCGGTCGGAGGCCGCCCTGAGGATGGGCGCCCACGCCGCCGTCGAGTACAGGGATCCCGGTGTCGGCGACTGTATCGCCCAGACCTTCGGCGACGAGGGGACCGATCTCGTCGTCCTCACCGCGAATCCCTGGCCCGCGTACCGGCTCTCGGTGGACATCGCCCGCACCGGAGGACGGATCAGTATCCTGGGATTTCCGGGAAGATTCGAGGCACCGCCCGATTTCAATCCCCTGGATCCCGAATGGTTCTATGCCAAGCAGCTCACGCTTCTGGGCGCCGGCTATGCTCCCGGCACCGATGCCCCGGCCTCGGACCTGCGGTTCAACATCCGCAGGAACCTCCAGTACATCATGAGCCTCCTGGCCACCCGGGACATGCGATTCGATTCCCTGATCACCCACCGCTTCCCGCCCGAGCGCATGAAGGAAGCGTATGAGCTGGCCCTGGAGCACTCCAAGGAGCTCATCGCCGCCGTGTTCGATTGGCCCCAGAAAGATTAGCGCCCCATGACCGGGAACGAGATCGACCTGGGGATCGTGGCGTTCTACGCGCTCGGCGCCCTGGGCTATGGGCTCTGGGTTTCGCGCCGCGTCCGCACCTCTCTGGACTACACCGTCGCCGGCCGGCAACTGGGCCTGTTCGCCCTGGTGGGCACGCTGGTGATGACCGAGTTGAACCCCTCCACCATGATCTGGTTCGGGAGCATCAGCTACACGGCCGGACCCCGTGCCGCCTGGCTCTGCCTGATCTTCATCGTCGGACTCGGCAGCTACGGCCTGCTGGTGGCGCGCCGCTGGCAGCGGCTCCAGGCGGTGAGCATCGCCGAGATGTTCGAGGCCCGATACTCCCTGGGATTGCGCCGAGCCGTCAGCCTGTGCACGACGTTGATATTGACTCTCTTCTCTTCGGGGTACCTCATCGCCACCAGCAAGACCTTCTCCTCGGCGCTGGGACTCGCACCCTCGGGAGAGCTGGTCCCGGGTTTGATCACGGCGGACCGAACCCTGGTCTGGACGGCCCTCGTGATCAGCACGACCGTCCTCATCTTCACCTGGGCCGGCGGCCTCATCTCGGTGGCCTTCACCGATTCCGCATCACTGCTTGTGACCGTGGTGGTGCTGCCTCTCCTGGCCATCAGCGCCCTCCAGTACGCTTCGCCCGAACCCCTGCTCCACTCCTACCAAGCCGTGGATCCCGACCCGGTTCTACCCCTCCATTTCATCGTCACTCTGAACGTGGTCATCCTCCTCTGCTACCCCCTGGCGCCCTGGTATGGGCAGCGGATGTTCGCGGCCCGGAACGAAAAGGTGGCCTTCGCCGCGGTGGGAATCGCCACCCTGGTCACGACCCTCCTCTATGCCTGCGGTCAGATCGCCACTCTCATCTATCACGGGCACCACTCCGGCCTGCAGGATCCGGATCAGGCCATGGGTGGAGCCATGAATCTGTTTCTGGTGCCCGGCATCCGCGGCCTGATGCTGGCCATGCTCTTCGCCGTCTGCCAGACCACCATGTCCAGCATCTGGAACACCACCTCGGCCATGGTGGTCCAAGACTTCTACAAGGGATGGTTCAGGCCTCAGGCAACGGATGCGGACCAGTTGAGGGTGGGACGCAAGATCACGCTGGTCCTGGGCGTCATCACCCTTCTGCTCTGCATGACGCTGTTGGGCAAGTTGCTGGTCGTCATCAATCTCTTCGGAAATACTCTCTTTGCGGCCATGTTCTTCCCTTGCGTCTTCGGGTTCCTATGGTGGAAGGCGAGTCGACGCGCCTCAATCGTCTGTCTCCTGCTGGGTTGGGTCCTGGGAGTCGGAATCGCGGTATACGCCAACATTCTGGCCGACCCGGTC
This sequence comes from Acidobacteriota bacterium, assembly GCA_965231825.1. GTDB lineage: Bacteria > Acidobacteriota > UBA6911 > RPQK01 > JAJDTT01 > JAJDTT01. The sequence continues at coordinate 5,065,338 of OZ246889.1, forward strand.
GTTCCGTATCCGGTCTGGGCCCGCTGGATCTACGTCTATCTGATGCCGGCAATTTGCCTTCTGGGCGTTCTGGTCAGCTACGTGGACCGTCCATCCCCCGAGGAAATCCGCCGCCGAGTGGCCTTCTTCCAGCGGGTCGGAGCCCCCTGGGTCGGAGCCAAGGACTTCGCATCTCAAGCCCGGCGCTCCAAACGCACATCATGAGGAAAGGGAAAAGAGGAGAGAGAAAAGAGTGAAGAAAGTCAGGTAGTTTACACGTAGCCGGGCGCGGACCGGACGCCGCCGAATGCAGGAGGTCCTCCTCATCTCTCTTTTCTATTTTTCTCTTTCCTCTTTCCTCCTCTCCTGTTCTATATTTCCGCCATGAGGATCACCGGCATCCGGGTGCTGGGGAACAATCCCTGCCTGGTTCGCATCACCACCGACGAGGGATATTCCGGGATCGGCGCCACTTCTGCCTACGCACCGGCGGTGCGGGCCCTGGTGGAAGAAGGCTCCGGGTCCCTTGGCGACCTGCTGCTGGGTGAGGACCCCACCGAAACGAACCGCCTCTGGCGCAAGATGTTCGAGACCTGGCAGGCGCAGCGGGGCCGAGGAGGTGAAGGGGGCTTGGCCGTCAATGCCATGAGCGCTATCGACCTGGCTCTCTGGGACTTGACGGGCAAGGCCCGGGGGTTGCCCATCTTCGACCTGCTGGGAGGCGCCGTCCAGTCCCGCATCATGGTCTATGCCAGTGCCACCGCCTTCGATCTGCCGGCGCTGCGTGCCGGCCGGCCCCGGCACAAGTCTCCGGAAGAACTGGTTCGCGAATGCCGGGCCTACTTGGAGGAGGGGTTCAAGGCGGTGAAGTTCGGCTGGGGCAACTATTTTGGCCCCGAAGACCTCGAGAGTCTGGCGCTGATCCGTGAGGCCATCGGTCCCAAGACCCTCCTCATGATCGACTTCGGCTGTCCCGCGTACCTGGATCGAGGCTGGACCGTCAAGGACGCGATGCGAGTCGCCCGCCTGCTGGAGGAATTCGACCTCTTCTTCCTGGAGGAACCCCTCCACCCCTTCGATGTCGACGGCTTCTCCGCCCTGACCCGGGCTTCCCGGATCAGGATCGCCACCGGAGAGAGCCTGACCACCTCCACGGATTTCCGGCCCTTCCTCAAGCGGCGGGCGGTCGACGTCATCCAGCCGGACGCGCAGCAGATGGGGATCACGCAGATGGTTCAAGTGGCTCGGCGATCAGAGGAAGCAGGACTTCTTTGCATCCCCCACTGTCCCTGGACCGGCATTGCCGTCGCCGCTCACTTGAACGTTCTGGCCACGGTGGGAAACGGCATCCTGATCGAGTACCCGGCCTTTGCCGGTTTCCGGTCGCTTCCGGAGGACCTCCGACGCTTGGAGAGAGCTCACCGGGGGCTGTTCGAATCTCCCCTGGAACAGTGCGGGGGTTACCTGGAGCTTCCCGCTACTCCCGGACTGGGATTGGGGGATCTGGTCCTGGAAGAGATCCGGGAGAAATAATCATATGCGGCTGCCGAAAATCGACAAGATCCTGGTCACCTGGGACGCATGGCGCGACCGAATTCTGGAGCGGGCCGCGGCCGAGCAATGCGATGGGATCGAGATTGTCGTTTCGGCGGACCGGAAGACCATCCTGGAGGAGATCGCCGACGCCCAGGTTCTGCAGGTCGGCGCCCTCGACCCGGAAATTCTGGCCCGGGGCAGGCGTCTTGGCTGGATTCATGCCATGGTGGGCGGAGCCGGACACTACTTGTTCCCCGAACTGGTGGAGAGTCCGATTCCCCTGACCTGCTCCAAGCCCTGCTTCGGGACCGCCGGCGCGGAGCACGCCATCGCCGCCATGTTGCTCTTCTCCCGCCGGATTCATCTTCTGGGCCGACCACCCATGACGCAGTGGGATCCGGGGCGGGACGGGGAACTTCAACCGTTCGACCTGGAGGGAAAGACGGTGGGAATCATCGGCCTCGGATACATGGGCCGGGCCATCGCCCGGGTCTGCGGTTCCCTGGGGATGCGGGTTCTGGGGACGGCGCGGCGACCGCGCTGCCTGGTCGATTCCGTCGACGAGGTCTTTGCCACGGACCGGCTGCCGGAACTCCTCTCGACGTCCGACTTCGTGGTACTGGCAGTGCCCCTGACGAGGGAGACACGAGGCTTCATGGGGCAGTCTCAACTGCGGTCCATGAAGCCTTCGGCCTATCTCATCGATTCGTCCGGACGACCGCCGCTGTTCGACTATACGGCTCTGGAGCGGGCTCTGGAGGAGGGTTGGATCGCCGGGGTCTGCCTGCAGCCGTCGGGCCGGCACCCGGACGTCCGGATGCCGGAGGCGGATTCCCGTTTCTGGACCAACCCCAACCTGGTGGTGACTCCCTGTCGGGGCACCTCCAGGGAACAGGAGGACGCCGTCCTGGACCTGTTCTTCCAGAATCTGAGACGATTTCGGCAAGGCCGGCCGCTGGAAGGGTTGGTCAACAAGCGCGCCGGGTACTGACTCGGCCTCGGAACAGGAGACTCACACTATGAAGCGAAAGTGGACTCGGCAGGAGATCCGGTCGGCCCTGACGGGCCCCTTCGGATCGATCCGGACGCCCTTCAACAAAGATGGCAGCTTGGACACCGACGGTCTCAGGAGCCACATCGAACGCAACATTCAAAATGGGGCCGGCACCGTCCTTCTCACCGCGGGGGACAGCCATTTCCTTATCCTGAGCGATTCCGAGATTGCCCAGGTCACTCGTGTCACCGTGGAGCAGACCGCGGGACGCGCCCTGGTGGTGGCCGCGGACCGCTACCATTCCACGAGCCGTTCGGTGGACTTCGCCCGCTACGTCCGCGACGTGGGCGCCGACGTCCTGATGGTGCTCCCACCCGACTGGGCCGGTTCCTGCACCTCCCAGACCCTGGCGGAACACTATGGCGCCGTGGCCCGGGAGATGCCGGTAATGGTGGTGACGAATCTCTATGGCCCCCGGGGGATCGACTTCGCGCTGGAAACTATGAAGATTCTGGTGGAGCAGGTCGACGGGATCGTTGCCGTGAAGGATGACGTCAAGGGGCAGTTTGCACGGCGCATGTGCCTATTGGTGCATGAGCGGTGGGCGGTCTTCTCCGGCGGGATAAAGCAGAACCACCTGGACCTGCATCCTTACGGCTGCGACGGATACATGTCGACCTATATCGCTTTCCACCCCCAAGTCGCCCGCCAATACTGGTCCGCCATTCAGGATGGGAACCTGGCCCGGGCCATAGAGGTGATCAAAACCTGCGACATGCCGCTGTTCGACTTCCTGGCGAAGCTTCAGGGAGGGTTCGACGCGGGCATGCACGCCATGCTGGAGATCTACGGCATCGCCGGACGCTGGAGACGCAAACCCCATTACTCCCTGAGTGACGGGGAAATGGAGGTCCTACGGGATCATCTCCAGGGTTTGGGGGTTCTCTGAAGCGGGAAGTCACGCCTCCGCTGACCGGCTGGCCTCACCGGCGCGCCACCAGACCCTGCCGTCCTTGATAGTGGCCTTGCAGACCAGTCTCTGAGGGCCGACCAGCTTCTCGTGCTCCACGTCGAAGAAGGAGAATCGGCCCTCCTCCAACGCCAGCACCGCGATATCGGCGGTGGCGCCCACACCGAGGTGTCCCAGGTGGGAGTCGATGCCAATAATCCGGGCGGGCTCGATGGTCGCCCGTTCGATGACCTCGTCCAAGGAGAGGCCCAGGCCCAGAAACTTGGAGAGGGTCGTGGGGAGGTCGTAGACGGGATAGTTGATGGACAGGGTGTGGATGTCGGTGCTGATGGTGTCGGGCAGAAATCCCTCGGCCACCGACCGGCGCGCGATGCGGAACGCGAAGCTTCCCACGCCGTGGCCCACATCGAACAGGATCCCGCGCTCCCGGGCATCCCGCACCACGGGACGGATCTTCCCCTCCCCGTCCAGGATCGACGCGGCCTCGGTTCCGTGGCAACAATGAGTCACCACGTCGCCGGTTCGAAGGGGCGGCAACAGGTCCTCCAACGTCACGTCCGATCCGCTGATGTGAATCATGAGTGGCTTTCCGCATTCCTTCGCCGCCTCCACGGACGCCTTCAGGACCTCCCGCAGATCCATCCCGCCGGCCACTCCCGCGTAGAGACGGACCTTGACGCCCAAGGCCGTGTCCGGATGGCGAAGGACGCATTCGGCGCACTCGCCGGCATCCAGATAATCGTGATGGACCAGTTCACCCCGGCGGGAGGGAAGGCCCACGCCGGAAAGGTTCACGTAACCGTAGATGCGAGTCTCGGAGGGCCCGATCACGTATCGCTCCAACCCCTTGTAGTTGATCCATCCGGCCGAGCCCGTGTCGACGACGGTGGTGACTCCCGTGCGCGGACAGAGATCGTCCGCCTCGATCCCCAGGAAGGAGACGCCTTCGTAGACGTGCGTGTGTAGATCGATGAGCCCAGGCACGACCAGGAGGCCGGAGGTATCCAGCACCTTGGCGGCATCCTGGACGGGAAGGTCGCGGGCCACGGCCGCCACCCGGCCCGCTCTGACGGCGACGTCCAAGACGCCGCGCCGGCCATTGGCCGGGTCGATGACCGTCCCACCCTTCAGGAGCAGATCGTAGCCTTCGGCGGCGCCTTTCACTCCGATTCCTCCAGCTCTTCGAGGACTTCCCCGATACTCCGATCCAGTATCTCCACGATCTGATCGGCTTCCGCCGCCGTCAGAACGAGAGGCGGACCGAGCGCGATCCAGTTGGGATCGAACCGGGTCAACAATCCATGTTCGAGGGCCCGCTTGCCGATACGTTTCCCGATGGAGATCCGGTCGGAAAAGGGCACCTTGGTCTCGGGGTTTCGGACGAACTCCAGACCCAGGAAGAGTCCCCGGCCCCGGATGTCGCCGATGATGCCGTGGTGGCGGAGCCCCTCCAATCCGCGCCGCAGATGATCTCCCACTCGCCTGGCATTGCCGCAGAGATCCCGCTCCACGATCTCGGCCAAAGTCGCCAGGCCAGCCGTGCAGGAGATGGGGTTCCCCTCGAACGTATGACCGGCAACGAACCCGGGATTAGTGGCGGGGTCCCCCCAGAAAGTGTCGGCGATGTGCCTGCGGCAGAGCATCGCCGACAGGGGGGCGTATCCGCCCGAGAGCCCCTTCCCCACACAGAGAAGGTCGGGAAGAACTCCGAAGGTCTCGGCGGCGAACATCTGTCCGGTGCGGCCCATGCCGGTGATGATCTCGTCGAAAATGAGGAGAACGTTATGGCGGTCGCAGATTTCCCGCAGTTGGGGCAGGTACTCCTCGGGCGGATCGATGATGCCTCCGGTGTGGCCGATGGGCTCCACGATGACGGCGGCGACGGTCTCCGGCCCCTCACTTTCGATCACGTCGCCGATGAGGCTGGCGCAGGTGATTTCGCAGTCCGGATACTCCTTGCCGAAGGGGCAGCGGTAACAGGTGGGGGGAAAGACATGGATGAAACCCGGGGCCAGCGGTTCCCGCATGCTCCGGCGGCTGGTCAGTCCCGATGCTGAGAGAGACCCCATGGTCGACCCGTGCCACGACTGGTAGCGGGAAATGATCTTGTACTTGCCCGCGTTCCCGGTCAACCGGTGGTACTGGCGGGCCATGGTGATGGCCGCCTCGGTCACCTCCGATCCTCCGGTCAGAAACTTGACCGCGTCCAGGTCGCCGGGAGCGACGGCCACCAGGCGATTGGCCAGCTCGACGGCCAGTGGATTGCTGCCATGCATGGTGGGGGAGAAATGCAGCACCTCCATCTGCCGGCGAATCGCATCCATCACCCGCGGATTGGAATGTCCCACGGAGACCACGTAGATTCCCGAGATCCCGTCCAGATACTGCTTGCCGTGAACGTCCCAGTAATGAACTCCTTTGGCCCGGGACATGATGAAGGGATCCTGGGCGAACTCGCTCATCTGGGCCCGCACCAGTATCTGACGCAGGAACTGCTCCTCCCCCGTCCTTTCAGGAGGTATGGAATCGGTTCGAGTAACGAACTTCGACTCCCCTGGTCCGCCCTGTGCGTACGATTCTTTTTCTTTCACTCTTTTTCTTTCCTCTTTCCTAACCGGCGCAGAACGCAACCGCGGTACAGGCATAGACTCTGGCTACCCGGGTCAGGTCATCCACTGGCACCCGTTCCCCGGTCGTGTGAGCTCCTGTGGCGCACGGGCCATGAGTGATGGTCTCGATCCCGGCCAGCTCCCTCAACGTATTGCCGTCGTCGATGAAGGGCTTGGCGCCATGGGGCAGCGTTCGGCCCATGACCTCCTGACAGGAATCTTGAAACGCACCGACCAGGGGATGCTCCAGGTTCATCTCGAAGGCGTCCCGCCGGTAGTGAAACCGGGCGTCGACCTGGATCCCGGGGCGTTTCTCCATCCCGTTGACGGCATCCATGAACCGTTTCCGCACGTCGTCCACGGCCGTTCCCGGCAACCACCTGCAGGTGCCGGCGAGACGAAACTCGGTCGGGGACTGGTTGTAGATCTCTCCTCCGGCGACTTTGCCGATGAAGATGCTCTCCCTTCCAGCCAGCGGATGGGTCCTGCCGGTCAGGCTCCGGTCGACGGCTTCGAGCCGGGTCACCAGGTCGGCGCCGGCGGCGATCACGCGCGGCTGCTCCAATCCACCCAAAACCTCATGGACGGGAGTTCCCTGCCGGCTGAGGGTCACCTCCACATTGGCCATGCCCCGGCCCACGACGGGAAGAGTGCTGGAGAGATACTCCGGCAACAGCGCTGCGTCTCCCACGTACCCCTCGTCGATCAGCGCCGCCAACTGCTGGCCCCGGCCCCACGGGGCTTCGTGGAGGTCATGAGCCGTCAACAGGATCCCGCCTGCTTCCAGGACGCCGGCATCCCGAACCGCCAGCAAAGCCTCGCACATGGCCGCCACACCCGCTTTCATGTCCGAGGCCCCGCTCCCGTAGAGGACTCCATCCTCGATGCGGGGAGGAACGAAGGGGAGATGCACCGTATCCAGGTGGCCGTTGAACTGAAGGGTTCGCCCCGGAACCCCCGAATTGAATCGGGTGACCACGGCCGGAGACCGGGGCCACGCTGCCTCCGGCCGGGCGACTTCGAATCCCTCCGCCGCCAGAACCTCCGCCAGACGATCCGCCACCTCGCCGGCGTTCTGCGTGGGGCTGGGGATCCGGATCAGCTCGACGGCCAATTCCGTCAGACGTTCCGGACGGACGGCCCGGTGCACACGATCGACCACGTCCTGGCTCAGCTTCATTTTTCAGTGGTTTTCGGATCAGTCCCGGCGGGCTCGTCCGGGAACTCAGGCAACCGCCGGCTCGCCGACCGCCCGGTTCAACCGAGGCATGAGCTCCTTGGCGAAAAGCTCCAGGTTGCGGAGCCAACTCGCCTTGTCGTCCCAGTCGTAACACATGAGAATCAAGGTTCCGAAGGGGCCGGTTTCCTCCACCATGAGCAACAACCGGCGCAACACTTCGTCCACATCTCCCGCGATGATCTGCTCCGTCATGAGGTAGTCCAGATTGCATTCGGCGTCGCTCATGGCCAGATCCCGCTTGAACATACCGCGTCCCGGTCCCTTGTCCAGGAACCCCCCGATGTACTCGTAGTTGCCGGCCACCGAATTGGTCCGGGCAAGGGCGCGGGCCTCCTCCGTGGTGTCGGCCAGAAAAATGGATCGCGCGATCTTGAAGTCCTTCCGATCCGGGGTGCGCCCTGCTTCCAGAGAGGCCTCTTCGTAGGTCTGCCACAAATCCTTCAGAACGTTGGACGTCACCAGGCAATGTCCGAAAGGCTGGAATCCCCTCCGTCCGGCTGCCTTCATGGTCCCCGAATTGCGACTCGTGCCCGGCGCGGCGATCGGGGGATGAGGACGCTGGAAAGGCTTGGGGATAAAGCCGACTCCCGACTCATCATCGAAATAATCGTTGAGGCGGATGGACCAGAATTGCCCATCGTACTCATACGGAGGATCCGATTCCCAAAGCTTCAGGATGATGTCGGTGGCCTCGGACGCCATCTGAGAGGCGTCCTTGGGCTTCAAACCGTACACTTCCATATCCGCCGGTACGCTGCCCGGTCCGAAGCAGAGATTGAGCCGGCCCTTGGAGAGGTGATCCAGAAACGCCAGCCGGCAGGCCACATGGGCCGGATGGTGCTGATTGAGACAGACTGGAGCCGGGCCCATTCGAATCCGGTTGGTCTCCCCCAGGGCCCGTGCGATGAAAATCTCGGGCATCACGATGTTCTCGAACTTCATGGTGTGATGCTCACCGATCCAGAACTCGCTGAACCCGAGTTTCTCGGCCCGGATGATCAGTTCCAGGTCCTCGTCATGGCATTGGGACCGAGGCTTCTCTGCGGGGTGGAAAGGCATAATGAAAATGCCGTAATCAATAGCGTCCATGGACTGGTTCCCCTTGACGTTTCGAAGTCCCGGCGTGCTCGCTTGCGACCGGCCGCCCATCATGATAGGTCACGTTCCGCAAGGGCACAAGACTCCGAGCCTTACTGGGACGACGACACCGGGGGACCTCGGATGTTGTCTGAAACCCAAGACCCGAAAGGAGCTACCGCGATGAACCCGAACCTGGATCGACGCCGTTTTCTGACCGGGTCGGCCGCTCTGGCCGTCCCCGGACTCGCCGGCAGCTGGACGGCCTCCGGTTGCTCCCCCGAAACTCCCAAGCGTTCACTGATCATCGACCACCACGTTCACGTCTTTCCCGATCAGACCGGCCCCCTCGGATACGACGACCCGGATACTCACAATCGCATCATGCAGGGCGCGGTCAGGAGCCTCTGGGGGAGGTTCGTCGCCAGCCACACCGATCCCAAGTACATCCCGGAACCGGACGAGGAGATCGGGTTCACACAGGGGAAATACGGCATCTGGAGATGGCGGAAACATGGCGAGGACTGCTGGATCCGCCGCGGGCCCCAGACCATGGGCGACCCCATCCATGAGCCTGAGCAGATGTTGGCCCACATGGACATCGTGGGCGTGGACATGGGAGTGATCCAGACCGGATACATGGCCAAGGTCTGGGGCCGGGAAGTCTATTACGCCAATTGCATTCGCCGTTGGCCCGACCGTTTCATCGGAACCACCGATATCGACTACGACCTGACCAAGGACGACCGGCATCTGGCGGTAGAGCTGGAGACTCTGGAAAGAGCCGTCGACGAATTGGGATACCGGGGACTCTGCTCCCACATGCCCAAGGGGCAACCCCGGGACGACCTCCGCGCCGACGCCCTCTGGAAGGCCTGCATCCGTTTGAAGATCCCGGTGTTCCTGGAGACCGGTTTCAACTCCAAGGCCGACTACCTCCGGGAGATCGGAGAGATCGAGAATGTGTGCCGCCGGTTCCCGGAACTGCAGGTGGTGAACGCTCACCAGGGCAGCAACGTGCTGCCGCCCTCCGATCCCAACCATGTGGATAACCCGACGGAGTTCTACGAACTCTTCGAGCTTGGCAACTTCCACCTGGAGTTCGGTTACGTCCTGGCCTGGGAGAATGAGGCGGTCTGGGGAGCGAGAGATTCTGAATTCCCGTACCCGCGGCACAAGGAGATGATCCGGAGAATCTACGAGCGCTTCGGAGCCCGGGTGATGATCTGGGGAGCCGACATGCCGTGGGCCGGGCGAGCCTGCACCTACAAGCAGTGCATCGATACTATCCGACACCATACCGAGTTCATGACCGATGAGGACCGCAATCTGGTCCTGGGAGGGAATGTTGCCCGGATCTACGGTGTAACCGGATGAACAACGTAGGGGCTCCCCTTGTGGGTGCCCTCCTTGACTCTCCAGCCATGTCCATCCTATGTCCTGGTTGACCAAGAAGTGAGAAAAGAACGGCCCTGGGGTGGCTCCTTGCTGAAATTTCTTCGCGTCACCGTACGTAAATTCCGGGGAGGGAAGAGATTAACGAACGGGGATTGACATGAAAATATTGGAGCAGGGATTCATCGTCGACGCCGAGAACCTGCGGGGAGGCAAGAGGTCTCATTGCTTTACTTCTCTTTGCCGGCTGCCCGGCGGACAAGTGCTGGCCACCTTCCGCCGGGGGAGCGATAAGCAATCGGCGGACGGCAACTGCCTGGTGGTTTCGAGCGTCGACGGCGGCAGGCATTGGCAGATTGTCTCCGACAGTTTTCGTCCCGGCTTCACAGGCGTCCCAGGTGAGGTTCGGGCAGCCGAGATCATTCCCCTGTCCGACGGCACTCTGTTGGCGTTTCTTACCTGGCTCCACCGATCCGGAGGCCGGCCCCTGTATGACAGCGAGGGCGATCACGTGGCGCCATGTCGAATCATCCAGTCCCACTCCACGGATGGAGGCGCGACCTGGTCCGGCTACGAAGTCCTGGACACGTCGCCGTGGAACTACCCGGTGCTGGCCGGAAGTCCGATCCGGGTTCCGCGTCGCGGTTGGCTGGTGCCGATCGAACGGCAGGAGCCGGAGCGGGAAGGGGGTCCGAGCCTCCACTCGGCTCATGCCCTGCTGGCGGCGGATGGAAGAGTATTCGATCAGGTCGTCGACGTGGCCAGAGATCCGGCGGACCGCCTCTTCTTCTACGACCAGCGCCAAGCGGTCTGCCCTCGGACGGGACGGCCGGTGGCCGCCTTCTGGACCTATGACCGCATGTCGCGGAAAGACCTGGAAATCCATTTGTCCTGGGGGGACCCGGAGACCCTGACCTGGGAGCCACCCTTCTCCACGGGGATCCGGGGACAGATCGCCGTCCCGGTGCCGTTGCCCGATGGCCGTCTGGGCCTCTTCTACGTACACCGTCATCCCCCGGGCAGCCTGCGGTTGGTCATGTCGCCGGATGAGGGCAGAACCTGGGATCTGTCGGAGGAGTTGGTCGTCTACTCCTCAGGGGGACCCAATGAGCGGGGTATGGGCAATCGAGAGGATCTGAGCGAGTTTTGGGACGACATGGTGAAGTGGACCTTCGGCCACCCCGCAGCGGTCTTGTTGGAAGACGACCTGCTTCTACTCGCCTATTACGCCGGCGAGAACGAACGCTGCCTCAGCGTCCACTGGGCCCGGGTGCGAGTCTGAACCCTCCCCGCACGACAGGTTGTCTCCACGACCCGTTCTTTTCTATTTCCTATTTCCTCTTTCCTCCTCTTCCGGGTTCCAACGGTAGCGGTCCATATCCACACGCCCCGATGGACCGAAGCGGACACCCTCGGCTTCCAGCAGGGCCCGTTGCAGACCCGGGGTATGAGAGGCGAGCCGATCGGTGGAACACTCGCCCGCCGCACTGACGACCCGATGCCAGGGATGACCGGGCGGACAGGAGTGCATGGCCCAGCCCACCGCCCGCGCCGAGAGAGGCCGGTCCAGGAGCCGGGCAATCTGCCCGTAGTTCATGACCTTGCCCTCCGGAATTCTCCGGACCAGCGCGTAGACTCCCTGCCACGCAACGGATTTTTTCCGGGCCGTCATGGAGTGGAGGCGTCGTTCGGGCCGGCCCAGACCCGCCTTCCTGCCTGAAAGACGGCCACGACCCGGCTGAAAGCGGCGACGTCCCGATTCGGGTCACCATCCAGAGCCACCAGGTCGGCCCGCTTCCCTAGTTCAATGGTTCCGATCTCGTCTTGAAGTCCGATCGCCTCTGCCGAGATGCGAGTCGCCGAGGCCAGGCACTCGGACGGTGTGAATCCGACCTTGTGGAGAATCTGCAAATCGTAGTCCAAGTGCCCGAAGGCGATGTTGAAGACTCCCGAATCGGTCCCGGGAACGATGCGCTCGCGCAGACAGTAGTCCAGCATCCGGCGCATGATCTCCAGGCGTCCTTCCATCCGCTCCTCCAGATGATCCAGCTCCCCCTCTTCCGGTGGCGAGGCCGCGCCGGAATCCCGCTTCTGCCTCAGTTCCATAACCCGGGGATAGTTGCACCAGGTCTGGAGGGTGGGACTGATCCAGATGCCGGACTCGGCCATCATCTCGGCGATCTTGGGATCGAACCGCATTTGATCGTCCGGATCCATGAACTCGGCATGCTCCATCAGATCGATGCCCGCCTCGACGGCTCGACGCATGGATTCCTTGGCCCGGCAATGGGCTGCCGTCAGCCGATGGAAATGGTGAGCTTCGTGGGCGGCGGCATGCAGCTCCTCGACGGTATACGTGGCCACTCCCGGAATCGTGCCTTCCGTCCCTCCACCGGAGGCCATGATCTTGATGTAGTCCGCGCCCTCGTGGACCAACCGGCGGACTGACCTCCGAATCTCAGCCTCTCCGTCGGCCACCTCGTTGCACATGTGGAAATGACCGCCGGTGCAGGTGATGGGGCGCCCGCTCACCAACATCCTGGGGCCCGGGATGTAACCTCGCGCGAGTCCTGACTTGAGCGTGAAGCCGACTCGGTTGCGGGCGCCGTGCTCCCGGATGGTGGTGATACCCGCGTCCAGGTGCTTCTTCATGTTCATGGCGCCCGTGAGCACCATCATCTCGTCGGTTTCGGAGAACATTTCGGCATAGTTGCGGCCGTCTCCCGACAGACTCAGGTGGGTGTGGCTGTCGATCAGCCCCGGAGCCACGCACGCCTGTCCCAGGTCGATGACGGCAGCGTCCGGCGGCGCGGTCTTCAGAATCTCCTCCCTGGCGCCCACGGCCTGGATACGGTCCCCACGGACCAGCAACGACTGGTTTGTCCGGGAGCTGCCGGACATTCCGTCCGCCAGATGACGGCTGTGGATGACGGTGCTGCGAGCCGGCTGTCCTCGGTCGGCGGCAGACTCGGACTGCAGGGGTTGTTTCTCCATCATCTGTTACAAGCCTCCGCTTCCCTCCGTTACATTTCTCTCAGCCGGCGGGCCGCCTCGGCCATGGCCTTGAGCTTCCGATACGCTTCGTCCAAGGGAATCGGGTTGGTGTTCGAGGGGGCGAAGCCGCAGTCGGGATTCAGTGTGATCCGGTCGCGTCCCACGTAACGGGCTGCCTGGCAAACCATCTCCACGATCCGGCCGGATGTGGGAATCTCTTCGGACCGGACGTCGACGCAACCCAGTCCCAATTCCAGATGCCCCGGAAACGCCTCCAGAACCTCAATTGACCCGGCGTTGGGCAGGGCGAACTCCATGACCAACTGGTCGACTCGGAGATCTTTCAGGTAGGGCAGGAGATAGGAGTAGTCTCCTCGAAACCCGGTCTTCCGGTTGTAGTGGGCCCGGCAGAAATGGACTCCGGTCTTGGCCTGCCGGATTCCCGAAACCACCTGGTTGATGCAATCGATGCTGGTATGGATCTCCCGCTCCACCGCTTCGAAATGGCTCCGGTAGCCTTCGTCCACGAAAAGCGAGAGCCAAGGATCGTCCAGTTGGATGAAAAAGACGCCCCAGGCGTCGAGCTCACGGACTTCCCGGCGCAGGATCGGAATGATGTCGTTCAGAAAATCCTCGCGAGTGGGATAGGCCTCCCGCGAGAAGTCGGGGTGCCAGAGGCGCCGGGCCAGAATATAGGGCGAGGGCAGGGTCACTTTGACCGGCAGCGATGTGTGGGTGATCAGAAATCTGGCCTCTTCCAGGACCACCGATCGACCGGCCTGGATGGGCCGGACCACCGCCGGATAACGAAGAGGAGACTCGGCCTGGGAGGGAGTGACCACCCGCCGGGCCCGGCTGTCGTAGAACTGGCCGTCGTCCAGAATCGCCGAGCCGTCCAAAAGGTCCCTTTCGAATCCTCCAACCCGTTGGGCAAAGATCTTGACGTAGCTTTCGCGCCGATATTCGCCATCGGTGATGATGTCGATCCCGGCCATTTCCTGGAGCTGGATGGCGTAAAGGACCGCGCTGTCCAAACGGGACCGAAAGGTCTCCGGATCGACCTGTCCCGAAATCTCCTGGGCGAAGAGGTCCATGACCCATTGGGGGCGGGGAAGGCTGCCGACGACGGTGGTGGGGAACAGTGATGGCGGTCGCATCATGGGTTCACGCTCCTGGGCTCCTAGATGAAAACTACCAGCTTTGAGCGATTAATTCTCCCGATTCGAGCGACGTTTCGATCTCCGGATTGAGTTACGATTCCGTTTCCCGGTGGCTCTGGGAGACCTGACCAAACGCGATCCTGTCCCAAGTCCGGACCATGGCACTGGAGGGTTGCGCGACCGGCTCTCCCTCGATCCTGGAACTCCTTTGCCTGATCCTGCTGGCGGGCCTCTACACGTTTTCCCTGCCGAGACGGGGCGTCGGAGGCTTCGTCGGAGAGATCGTGCTGGAGGACCACTACGGCTGACCGCCGCTTCGGGACGGGGCGACGTCGTCGACCGATGAAATACCCGATTCAAGAGGGGGAACGTTGGCTCGGGGGCCAGGACTCGAACCTGGATCGGCGGCTCCAAAGGCCGCTGTCCTACCAATTGGACGACCCCCGAACCGGGTCCGACTGATCTTAGCAGCCGTTGGCAGAAGCCGCCACGGTATTCGGTTCGCGGCGTTCGGGACCCTTCAAAAAAAGGGGGCGGGAGCTCACCAGCCGCCGGTTCCGGGTTGGCGATGAAGAGGGGGGGGGACAGGAAAGTCCCCTCTCCCTATTTCCCGGCGGACTCCACTTTCTTCAGGGGCTTGATGATCCCCAGCTTGACCTTGACCTTGTGCTCAATCTCGCGAAACGCCTCCTGGTTGTCTCTGAGGTACCGTTTGGCGTTCTCGCGGCCCTGGCCGAGACGCTCCCGGCCGTAGGAATACCAGGCGCCGCTTTTCTGGGCGATCCCTTGTGCCACGGCGAGGTCCAGAAGCTCCCCTTCCTTGGAGATTCCCAAACCGAAGGCGATGTCGAATTCGGCTTGGCGGAAGGGAGGCGCCATCTTGTTTTTTACGACCTTGGCCCGGGTCCGGTTCCCAACGTTCTGATCTCCCTCCTTGATGGCCGCGATCCGGCGAATTTCCAGACGGATCGAGGAGTAGAACTTGAGAGCCCGGCCTCCCGTGGTGGTCTCGGGGTTGCCGAACATGACGCCGATCTTCTGCCGAACCTGATTGATGAAGATCAGGCTGGTCCGGGATTTGGAGACGATGCCGGTGAGCTTCCGGAGCGCTTGGGACATGAGCCGGGCCTGCAGTCCCATGTGGGGATCACCCATCTCGCCCTCCAACTCTGCCCTGGGCACCAGTGCGGCGACCGAGTCGACCACGACCACGTCCAACGCCCCGCTTCGTACCAGAACCTCGGCAATCTCCAGAGCCTGTTCCCCATAGTCAGGCTGGGAAATCAGAAGGTCGTCCACCTTCACGCCCAGATTGCCAGCATATCTGGGATCCAAGGCATGTTCCGCGTCGATGAAAGCCGCCGTCCCTCCTGTCTTCTGGGCCTCGGCGATCACATGCAGAGCCATGGTGGTCTTTCCGCTGGACTCGGGACCGTAAATCTCGATCACCCGCCCTCGCGGAAATCCGCCGATCCCCAGCGCCGAGTCCAGGGATACGGATCCGGAGGAGATCACCGGGATGTCCATCTTGGACCGATCCCCCATCTTCATGATCGAACCCTTCCCGAACTGCCGTTCGATCTGGGTCAAGGCCATTTCGATAGCCCTGTGCCTCTGCTTCTGGTCCATCACTCGTCCTTCCATCACTTTTGCTTTCATCACCCTTCCTTTCAGCGCAAGTCACCCGGCTGACCGGCCCTGCGGCCCGGGTACGTATAGAAACCCCGGCCGGTCTTGCGGCCCAACCAACCGGCATCCACCATCTGTCTCAACAACGGGCAGGGGCGATACTTGGGATCCTTGAAACTATCGAACAGGACCTCCATCACGTGCAGGCACACATCAAGACCGATGAGATCGGCCAGACGCAGAGGTCCCATGGGATGGTTCATCCCCAAATGCATGATCCGATCGATGCCTTCCGCCTCGGCCACCCCTTCCATCAACACCGTGGCCGCCTCATTGATCATGGGCATCAGAATCCGATTGGTCACGAATCCAGGAAAATCTCGGACCTCCACCGGAACCTTCTCCAGCTGCTTGGCCAGCGCCACGGTGGCATCTACCGCCGCTTGATCCGTCTGCAATCCCCGGATCACCTCCACGAGCTTCATTCTGGGGACCGGATTCATGAAGTGCATGCCGATCACCCGCTCCGGACGTTTCGTCACGGCCGCCAGTCGGGTGATGGGGATGGAAGAGGTGTTGCTGGCCAGAATGACTTCAGGGTCGCAAAGCTCACCCAGCTTGCGAAAGATCTCCCGCTTCGCCTCGAAGATCTCCACGACCGCTTCGATGACCATCTCCGATCCGGCCGTATTCTCCCAACCCGTCGTCGGGCGGATCCGATCCAGAACCGCCGCGACGGATCCCATTCCTCCCGATTCCCGCTCCAACGATTTCTCCAGACCGCGCCGGATCAGCTCCATGGAGTTGCTGAGAATTTTCGAGTCGACATCCTTGAGCGAGACCTGGTGACCGTGGGCCGCACAGACGTGTGCAATACCCCTCCCCATGGTTCCCGCACCGATGACCGTGATCTTCATCCCAGGCTCCAACCCTTAAAACGAACTCCGCGACCGATCCACGACAACATCACCGTGACACGAAGAACGGTGGATCGCGCCACTTGGCTCCAGAGTGGGAGAGTCGCCGAACCGAATGATCTGGATCGGATCATTCTACCGGTAGCTGGTGACGGTACTCCGGACCCCGGAGCGGCTTGACAGCTTGCGGACCAGAGTGTAAAACTCCCACCTTGCGAACGGATTGAACAATGGCGAAAGTTTGTCAGATCTGCGGAAAAGGGCCTCAGTTCGGGAACAACGTTTCCCATGCCCACAATCTGTCCCGGCGCAAGTGGAGCCCCAATCTTCAGCGGGTCCGCGCCAGTATCAACGGAACCACCCGGCGAATCCGCGTCTGCGCCAAGTGCCTGAAAAACGGACGCGTTCAGAAGCCCGCCATCCACTGACTGGAGCGCCCGTCGCATCCGGCCGCTACTTCCCGGACCCACTCCGG
This sequence comes from Acidobacteriota bacterium, assembly GCA_965231825.1. Classification (GTDB taxonomy): domain Bacteria; phylum Acidobacteriota; class UBA6911; order RPQK01; family JAJDTT01; genus JAJDTT01. Next base: position 5,082,313 of record OZ246889.1, read on the forward strand.
GTCCGGTCAACCGCGTGTACGCCGGAGATGCCCTTGATAAAGCGGAGAATCTTGTTCAGGTGGCCCATGTCCCGCACTTCCACGGTAATTTCGATCTCGCCGTACTGACTGCCGACAGTACGAGCCTGAGCATCGACAATGTTGGTCTTCAACTCGGACACGGCGGACGTGATGTCGGCCAGCACCCCCGGACGATCCTCGGTGGAGATTGAGATACGAACGGGATATCGGGTCTCGTCGTCGCCGTCGCTCCATTGAACGTCGAGTGTTCTCTCCGGATTGAGAAGTAGATTTTCCACGTTGGGACAGTTTCGGGAATGCACCGATATTCCCCGACCGAGGGTGATATACCCTATGATGGCTTCTCCCTGAATGGGATTGCAGCATCGAGCCCGAAACACCAGCAGATCGTCATGTCCCTTGACCCGGATCGTCGGATCGGTGTCGGATGACGCCTTTTTCTGGGTGATGTCCGGAAACGGAATGGCACCGACCGGAGTTTGCGTCGGCACCCTCTCCGGCTCGAGGCGGCGCACGACTTGGCGGGCCCGGATCTTGCCGTATCCGACACTGATCAGCAGATTCTCGACATCCGGGGCCTTGAACTCCGCCACCAATCCATCCAAACGGGACCAGAGATTCTTGAGGCTAAGCCCGAGCTTGCGAGCCTCCTTCTCCAACAGCTTGCGGCCCAACTCCAGAGCTTCCTCCTTCTGCCGCTGATTCAGCCACCTCCGGATCGCATTGCGGGCACGGGAGGTTCTGACAAATGTGAGCCAGTCCCGGCTGGGGCGCCCTTCTCCCGATGTCAAGATCTCCACCATCTCTCCGTTCTTGAGCTCGTACTTCAAGGGAACGATGCGTCCACTCACTTTGGCCCCGACGCACCGATTTCCCACCTCGGTATGAATGTGGTAGGCGAAGTCCACCGGCGTCGCTCCGCGGGGAAGCGTCAGCACCTCGCCTTTGGGCGTGAAGATGTAGACCTCTTCGGGGTAGAGATCGATCTTGAGATTGCTCAGGAACTGGTTAGGATCGTCCCCCTCCCGGTAGGTATCCAACAGCTGGCGCAACCAGAGAAAGCGTTTGTCTTCATCGTCGTCCTGGAGCCCTCCCTCCTTGTATTTCCAGTGCGCAGCGATTCCCTCTTCTGCGATGTGATGCATTTCGTAGGTCCGGATCTGGACTTCAAACGGCTGCCCGTTGGACCCCACGACGCTCGTGTGAAGAGACTGGTACATGTTGCCCCTGGGCATGGCGATAAAGTCCTTGATCCGGTTCGGCACCGGACGCCATAGATTGTTGACCAGCCCCAGCACTGAGTAACAATCGCGGACCGTCTCCACCAGGACCCGAATGGCGATGAAGTCGTAGACCTGATCCAGGGGAATTTTCTGGCGCATCATCTTCTGATAGGTGCTGTAGATGCGCTTGGTTCGACTCTCGATCCGAGCCTCGACGCCCTGGTCCTTCAGCTGCTTCATCAGTCGGGCGGTGATGTCTCGAATGAATTCCCGGCTGTCGATCTTCTTCTTCTCGATCTGGGCAGTCAGGTCCAGATAGGCGACTTGGTCCAGGTTGGCGAACGCCAGGTCCTCCAGTTCTTCCCGGATCTTGGCCATGCCGAGACGGTGGGCAATCGGAGCGTAGATGTCGAGCGTTTCCTGGGCGATGTCACGCCGCTTGTTCGGAGCCAGGTACTGCAGCGTCCGCATATTGTGAAGGCGGTCGGCCAGCTTGACCAGGATGACTCGCACGTCATCCACCATGGCCAGAAGCAATTTCCGGAAGTTCTCCGCTTGACGCTCTTCCCGCGAAGAAAACTGAATCCGGCTGATCTTGGTGACGCCGTCCACCAGATGACTGACCTCTTCCCCGAAATAGTCATGGATCATCTCGATGGGTGTGAGCGTGTCCTCGACGACGTCATGGAGCAGCCCGACGCTGACACAGGCTTCATCCAACCGCATCTCGGCCAGGATGTTGGCAACCTCGAGGGGATGAGAAAGATACGGTTCCCCGGACTGCCGGACCTGACCTTTGTGCTCACGGGCAGAGAAGACGTAGGCTCTCCGAAGACTTTCGAGATCTGCGGCGGGATAGTGGTTGAGGACCTTCTCCTCCAAGTCCTCGTAACGGATCATGGTGACTGTACCCAGTATTGTAACACCTTGGGGGTCCGCAGATGGACCGCCGGGGACGGCGTTCTCGGGTTTTGATTCGCAGGTATGGGAAACGGAGAAGGTAACCGCTCGGAGCCGATTCCTGCGGAAAAAGTCACCGCCAGAGGGGAGGAAATCGGTTTGGCTCGGTCCCGAAAGGAGTCAGCAGACGACGTAAGACACAGGCGAAGGAGATTCACGGCCGAATTCACCCCGCGATCCGCCGTGGCAGAGAGGTGCCGGCAAGAGCAGGCTATCTTGGTGTTTCAGGGATTCCGGTTGACGCAACTCCAGGGAGCGGTGCCGCGAGCAGAACCGGTTACTGACCTTCGGTCGCGCCGGTGAAGGTACGCTTGGCGCGCTCGGCCTCTTCTTCCTGCATTCTCTTCATCTCGAGAGCCTGCAGAGCCAGCTTATCAGCTTCCATCTCCCAGTTGGCCTTATCTTCGTCGTCAGAAGCCAACTTGCCCTTCTCTCTGTAGAGAAGGTTCAGATACTGCATGGCATCCGTGTACTGAGGGTTGATTTCGAGCGCTTTCCTCAAGGCGTCCACGCCCTCATCGACGGTGGAATTGACCTCGGCTTTCTCCTCGTCGGTCAGATTCTCCACGTTGTCGCCGGTCATACCGGTCCGATCATAGGAAAGCTGCCAATCGATGGTGCCGATTCCATACAGGGGTTCCGGATTGCTCGGATTGGCCTCCATCTGCTTCCGGTACCACTCCTTGGCCATGTCGTAGTCGCCCATGCTGTTGTAGATACCGGAGATGTTGGCCATGGAACTCTCATTGCCCGGATCTTTTGCCAGCACTCTCTCGAAAATCTGGATCGCTTTCTGAGCCATCTGCAGATTATCCATGCTCTGGCCACCCGGCTGGTACTGGACCCGATAAGTCGTGGCCAGGTACAACTCGGCGTCGATCAACTCCGGGTCGAGCTCCGTGGCCAATTGCAGGTGCTCCACCGCCTCGTCGTACTTCTGGCTGCCGTAGGCCTTCACGCCTTTGTTGAGTGCATCCCGGGCGTTGAGCTTGTCCAGGATCGTAAAGAGGTTGCAGCCCAGCGTACTCGTAGCCAAGCCCAAAGCCAGCAGCACACAGCCGAATCTACTCATCTGACTCATCTCAAACCTGCCCTCGCCTCTTTCAGGTTCTATGGAATCCGCCGGATCTGGCACCAGGAGGAATAGCTATCCCTCCGGCGTCATCAAGCCGATGTCTCCCACCCCGGCTCCCTTCGCAATGTCGATGATGCGCACCACATCTCCGAAGGAAAGATCCGGGTCCCCTTGAATGAACATGTTCTTGTTGGCCCGCGCACTGTAGATGTCGAACAATCGATTGGGCAACTGGTCCAGGGTCACCGGATCCTGGTTGATACGCAGCAGTCCCTGGGAATCGATTGATACGACAATGGCGTCCGACTTGACGATGACGTCTTCCGGGATATCGTCAGGCGCCTTCTCGGGAACCCTGGCCTCCAGGTCGTACTGGGTGGTGGGCTGAATCACCATGAAGATGATGAGAAGGACCAGAAGGATGTCGATATAGGGCGTGACGTTGATGTCGGACATCGAGCCCTTGCCGCCGGTTTGCATCGCCATGGCTCAGAAAATCCTTTCCCGTTCCTTCTCACGGTCCACCAACAGGCCGATCTTCTGAAATCCCGAATCTCGCGCACTGTTGATCACTTGCACGACCCGTCCGTAGGACGTGGCCACGTCGCTCTTGATGAACAGAGGCCTGTCGCCGGCCAGTTCGGCCCGCTCCGCCAGACGATCAGCCAAATCCTCGTCCGGAACCGGCCTCTTGTTCATATAGATGAGCTCGTCCCGAGTGACCGTCACGGTGGTGGCTTCTTCCGCTTCCACGCCTTCCGCTTCCTGCGCATTCTTCGCCTTCGCCTTGTTGACGAAGACGCCTTCCTGCAACAGGGGAGTCGTGATCATGAAGATGATCAGAAGCACCAACATGATGTCGGCCATGGGCGTCACGTTGATTTCGGCGCTGACGCCGCTCTGCGCGCCCGTTCCACCGCTAATTGCCATCGGAACTCCTCGTCAGGAAGTAGTCGATGAGCTCGGAGGAAGAGTTGTCCATCTCCACTACGAAGGACTCGATCTTGCCGGTGAAGTAGTTGTACATCCAGACGGCGGGCACCGCCACGAAGAGACCGATGGCCGTGGCCACCAGGGCTTCGGAGATGCCGCCGGCCACCGCGGCCAGACCCGTGTCTTCGGCTTGGCTCATACCGGCGAAGGCGTTGATGATGCCGACCGTGGTGCCGAACAGCCCGACAAACGGCGCGGTGGCGCCGATTGTGGCGAGACCGCCCAAGCCGCGCTTCAGCTCCTCGACTCCGACCGCCGTGGCGCGCTGGAGCGCCCGCCGCGACGCCTCGATGGTCGCACCCGAGATAGTCGCCGAGGAGCCCTGATGGGCCTGGAATTCGCTCAGCCCGGCGGCCACCACCTTGGCCAGGTGGCTCTTCTTCTTCTCCTCGGACAATTCGATGGCTTCCTGGATATTACCGTGCTTGAGACTCTCGGCGACAGCCGGAGCAAACTCCTGGGACTGTTTCCGCGCCGCACGATACAGGAGATACCGCTCAGCCATCACGGCGATGGACCAGACGGACTGAATGCCCAAAATGACCACGACCGCTTTGGCCATCAATCCCATATGGCCCCACAACTCGACGAATCCTACTTCCATCCTTCTATCCTCCCCAATGACCCGAATGACTTGCGATTTCGCGCCGAGGCGATCTCAAGAAAATGCCCTCACCTGAGGACGAAGTTCACCGTTACGGTGGCGATGACGGGGATTGGCTCCCCGTTGAGCAGATACGGCGAATACCGCCACTGTCTCACCGCACGCGTGGCGGCATCGTTCAACAAGGGGTGCCCACGGACAATCTTGACCTCCTGGACACTGCCCCCTTCGCTGACGATGACCTGTAGAATGACCATACCGGATACCCGCGCCCGCTTTGCCAACTCGGGATACTCCGGCTCCACCCGGTGGACCAGCCTTGAAGCCTGAACGTTGCCACCGACACGGATCGGCTCCTTCTTCTTTTTGGGCGGCGGCGGCGGGGGTGGCGCCTCCGAAGGAAGCGCGCCGATCACTCCCCCGATCATGCCCCCCGGAATCCCACCAGGGATGCCTCCCGGAACACCACCCGGGATCCCTCCGGTGATACCGCTCAGCGAGGACACCTCGGGGATGTCATCCATGGGTACGGGTATCTCCTTGGGAACCTCGGTGGGTGCTACAAACTGGGATGGATCCAACTTGACCACCTGGACACGCTGCCTCTTGATGGGCGCCGGCGGCGGCGGGGGTGGCGGCGGTGGCGGTGGCGGTGGCGGCGGCGGGGCCAACATGGTCAAGAGTTCCTGTTCGGGAAGCCCTTGATAATAGATCAGTGGAATCACGATCAGGACACCCACGATGACCAGATGGATCATCAGGGACATGAACACGAGACTCTTGCCTCGGCCCTCCCGATTCGACGAAGATTCAATGAGTTGATCAAACATGGTCAGCTGCCCTCTCTCTGCCCCGAAGATCGTAAGGTGAGCCCCCCGGAAAACACGCCGGAGATACTACTACCCGACTTTTGGCGAGTCAAGAGTCTAATCCGACCCAAACGCATTCTCAATTTTGCCGGGACTCCCTGAACTTATACCAGCCCGAAACGATGGGGCTGGCGACACCGATGGACGAGTAGGTCCCGACGATTATACCTACCACCAGGGCGAAGGAGAAGCTGTTGAGCACCGGACCTCCCAATAGGAAGAGGGCGAGCAGAGCCACGAACGTCGATCCGGAGGTCATGATGGTGCGGTTCAGGATCTGGTTGATGCTGGCGTTGATCCGATCGTAGAAACTCGATCGCCTCATCCGGATCTCGTTCTCCCGCAGCCGGTCGAATACGACGATGGTGTCGTTGATGGAATAGCCGACCAGGGTCAGCAGCGCCGCCACCACCGTCAAGGTCAACTCCCGATCAGTCAGCGACAAGGCGCCCACGGTAATGAGAACGTCGTGAAACAACGCTGCAATGGCCGCGACGCCATGCACGAATTTGAACCGAATCGTGATGTAGGCCAGAATTCCGAACAGCGAGAAGAAGACGGCGTTCCAGGCTCTCTCCTGCATCTCCTGTCCGACCTTGGGACCGACGCTCTCCACACTCAGCACCACGAAGTTGCCGAGATACGAATTCCCCTCGATCGCCTTGACCGCATCCGGTCCGAGACCCGCCTGAGACAATTCGGAGTAGTCGCGGAACAATCCGACGCCGGTCCTGAGATCGACGATCCTGGAAGCGACCTCCTGGTAGTGGGCCGAAAGGTCCGTTACCGACGAATCCTCCCGCAACCCTTCAGGATCCCATTCCTGGAGCCGTGCGGAAAGTATCGACCGGGAGACGTTGTTGAGATCCACCCCGCCCGTCTCCTCCGAATCCGAATCGTATTCCTGACGCAACGCCTGAGCAATGTTGTCGCTTTCCGATATCAGGTCGGCGGTCTCTTCACTTTCGATGCGGGCGAGACGAATCTGGACTTCGTTCTTGGACGGATCGTCGAACCGGGTCACCCCCTCGGCCCGGAGCCCACCCTCTGCCAGGGCCCCCCGGATCCGATCCAGGGAAGGCTCTTCCTGGAAGCGGGCGTAGACCAGCGTGCCGCCGACGAAATCGACGCCCATCTTGAGTCCGCCCTTGGTGACAATGGAAGCCATCCCGGCCAGGATCAGCACCAGGGATGCACCCAGAAAAAACCACCTCTTGCTCAGCCAATCGATCTTGGGCTCTTTGACGATGTCCATGGATCCCTCAGATCGACAGCGTCTCTCGCGGTTTTCCCTGAAGAATCAGGCCGAACAGGGTGCGGGAGACGAAGGTTGCGGTGAAGATGTTCGCCACCAGTCCAACCGAAAGGGTCACTGCGAATCCACGAATGGGTCCGGTGCCGAATTGGAACAGAAAGAGGGACCCGATCAAGGTCGTGATATTGGTGTCGATAATGGTGATGAACACGCGTCCGAACGCCGCTTCGACTCCTGACCGGACGGTCTTGCCCAAGCGCAACTCCTCCTTGATGCGCTCGAATATGAGAATGTTGGCGTCGATGGCCATACCGATGGTCAGGATGACCCCGGCGATGCCGGGCAGAGTCAGCGTCGCCCTGAAGTAGGCCAGGACTCCCACCAGGATCACCAGGTTCAATACCAGACAGACCACGGCATTGATGCCGGAAAAGCGATAGATGAAGAGAACGGTGACGATCACCAGGAGGAGTCCCAATGCGGACGCCGACAGGCCGCTGCGAATCGAGTCCATCCCCAGAGAGGGTCCGATGATCTGATTCTCGATGATCCGGATGGAGGCGGGGAGAGCGCCCGATCGAAGCACCAGCGCCAGGTCCTCTGCCTCCTCAGGCGTATAGTTCCCGGTGATCTGGGCCGATTCCGTGTCGATCTTCTCACTGATATTGGGAAAGGTCCGGATCTCCCCGTCCAGAACGATGGCCAGAGGATTGCCCACGTTCTGTTCGGTGGCGGGCGCAAACAACTGACGCCCTTCCGAATTCAGGAAAAAGGTCACGTTCCAGCGCCCGGTAAAGCTGTCCTGGGTCCGCCGGGCGTTCTTCATGTGCTGGCCGCTGATGGTCGCAGCCCTGCGAACCACCATCTGCTGCGTCTGGCGCCCGATTTCTGCAGGATTCCGATAGGGCAGTATCTCGTACTCGTCCGGCACCGAGCCGTCGAATGCGTCTTCCGCCGCCTGTCGAGTTGCAAAGGGGCCGCCGCGGGCCGGATGCACCAGCTTCAGTTCCAATCTCGCCGTGCTGCGGATGAGTTTGATCACCCGGTCCGGATCTTCGACTCCCGGCAGCTCGACGATGATCTGGTCCTGGACCTCCCCGCTTCCATAGACGGTGATGGTGGGTTCGGCGACGCCGTATTGATCCACGCGGTTTTGAATCGTCTCCCGCGCCTGCCGGACCGTCAGGTTGGCCAGCTCCTTGCGAAACGCCGAACTGATCGCGAGAGTGAAGTCCTGGCGGCCTTGATCGTACCGGGTCCGGTAGCTGTAGCCGCCCGAATATCCGTCCAGTTGATCCTCGACGGTGTCGGCTGATTCCTCCGGCACCCCCAGGATCTCGATTTCCAATTGAGGATTGACCCGGATCTCCTCGAAGACGGCCTCTTCTTCCTCGAGCGCCCGTGCCAGGCGATCCCTCAACAGATGCGCCTCCGCCTTGAGAGCATCGTCGATGATGACCTGAAGCACCAGGTGTATTCCTCCCTTGAGGTCCAGACCCAGCTTGACCTTCTCCGAAGGAGGGTAGAAGAAATAGACACTGACCGCGAAGACGGCCAGGGCGAAGAGTAATCGGTACTGAAGTTTCCTCTTCATCTTGCTTCAGCGTGATACAGCGAGATCAAACGGAGCTAGTCCGACACCTGCCGTGAGGATATGGCGCTTTTGGTCACCTCGATCTTGACCTGGTCGGCCACTTTCAACATGACCGTATGGTCCTTGACGGATACGACGGTTCCATGAACGCCGCCGCTGGTGATCACCCTGCTGCCGGACTTGAGGGAGGCGAGCATCTCCTCATGGTTCTTCTTCCGCTTTTGCATCGGCCGGTAGAGCATGAAGTAGAAGATCGCCACGAGCAGCAGGATGGGAAGGAAACCGGCAAAGGACGAACCGGATTGCTGGGCCAACAGGAGCGACTCCGTCATGGTTATTTCTCTGCCTCGGTGGTTTCATCACCGCGCCTCGCTACGCGGTACTGATCCCGGTAGTGATTCTCCAATTCAAGGAGCGATCCGGACGCGATACTCTGGCGGATTTTGCGCATCAAGTCAAGGTAAAAGTAGAGGTTGTGGTAGGTGTTCAGAACCAGGGAAAGAATCTCTCCGGAGACGTGGAGATGCCTCAGGTAGGCTCGGCTGAATCGCCGGCAGACCCGGCACGCGCATTCGGGATCCAACGCCTCCTCCTGGGTTCGGTAGGTCGCGTTCCTGATGTTCAGCCGTCCCCGGGAGGTGAAGAGAGTGCCGTTGCGGGCGTTCCGCGTCGGCAGCACGCAATCGAACATGTCGATTCCCTGCCGGACGCAAAACAGGAGATCCAGAGGTGTTCCCACGCCCATCAGGTAGCGGGGCAGATCTGCCGGCATCCGCGGACCCAGCTCTTGGACCAGGTCATACATGAGCGGCTTCGGTTCGCCCACGCTGAACCCTCCCAGCGCCAGTCCCTGAAAACCCATCTCGACGAGCCGTTCGAGACTCTCCCGGCGAAGTTCCGAATACATGCTTCCCTGTACGATGCCGAAGAGCAGCTGTCCGCGGTTCCGATGCCGATCCATCGAGCGGCGGGCCCAACGCATCGACCGGTCCATGGAACTCCGAGCCCGTTCCCGGTTCACGGGATAGGGCGTGCACTCATCCAGGACCATGGCGATGTCCGAGCCCAGATTCTCCTGGATCCGGACCACATCCTCCGGACTCAGAAAATGAAGGCTTCCGTCCAAATGGGAGCGAAACTCGACGCCATCCTCCCGAATCGTTCTGAGCCTCCGGTGGCTGAAGACCTGGTAACCCCCGCTGTCGGTCAGAATGCCTCGATTCCACGACATATAGCGGTGCAGACCCGCCATCTTCTCCACCACGGCCTCGCCGGGCCGAAGGTAAAGATGGTACGCGTTGGCCAGGATGATCCGGGCCCCCATCTCCTCCAGAAGATCGGGAGACACGGCCTTCACCGTGGCGGCGGTTCCCACCGGCATGAACACAGGGGTCTCGACCACACCGTGAGCGGTCTCCAACAGACCGCAACGGGCGTGGCTGCCGGGGTCCTTCCGCTCGACCCGGAAGGAGTTCCGGAAAGAAGGGAGGGGCCGACTTGACAGCCCGTGGTGAAAGTCGCACGTCGCACCGAAACCGGGGCTGCGCCCGCCGGACAAAGCGCTCTGAGGGGGCATACCGGGAGTATGTGACCGAGGAGCAACGCCGTCCGCCGGGATGCAGCCCCGGTCAAATGCAGTGACGACCTTTGCCACGGGCTGTCAACTCAGCTCTATCTGAAACAGGTGCGATCCGTCCACGAGGTAGAGCAGGCGACCGTCCGCACTGTAGGCAAGACCCACCAGCATGGGACCGGACACCACCAAGCGGGCTTCCTTCCCATCCACGGCGAAAAGGCCCCTTCTGCCCCGGTAGGAAGCGGCAATATGAAGGGTTCCGCCGGAGTCGAACGCCAGGCCCTGAGGTCTACCCACGCCCTTGAAGAAGACCTCCACTTCTCCCTCGGGCGAGACGCGATACACACAGTCCTGTGTGGCCAGAGTCGGACCGGTGACGTACAGCCTGTCATCGGGCCCCCACGCCAGATGGTAAGCGGAGACGCTCGGTTCCAACTCACACACGACCGCAGTTTCCCGTTTTTGCGTGATCCTGTATATGAATCCGCTCCGGTCGCCGACATAGAGGTCGCCGGCGGGGGAAAAGACCAGACCGGAGGCCAAACCCAACCCATCGGCAAATTTTTCCACTTGGCGGTCGAACGTCGATCGATATATGGACCCGGTGTGGCGGCTGCTGATGTAGAGATAATCGTCGGGACCGATGGCCAAGCCGGTCGGGTTGACGATATCCGCCAGAAATGGGTGCTTGCTGCCGTCGGCGTAGACGACGAATACGCTGAATGGAACTTCCTCCCCGCGAGTCCCGCTGTAGGTCACGTAGACGTTTCCGAAAGCGTCCACCACCGGATTGGAAACCGGCTGGAGATCGGAAGCGATGGCGCGGCCGACGTTCAGTTCCGCTCGGGCCACGGAATGATTGTGAACCGCGATCCCGTGTCCGGCGGTTTCGGGGATGCGGATGGTCAACGCCCGGGGCGAGGCGCCCATGATGGAGGCAACCGCTCCACCCACGTCGACCGCCCGGGCTGGAACGTTGTCCGAAGAATCAAGCTCGATCCGGACAATGCCTGCCGGAAGCGCCGCCTTCGGAAAGACCGAAGTGATTCTCATGGCGTCACTATATCACGCGGTAAGGGGACCGAATTCCGTATCGCCAACCACAAATCCCCGGTCCTGATGCCTGGTTCGGATCGGTGATAGACTGGTGCGTTTCAATGAATGGAGACGAGCAAGACAGTTCCTGGATTCGAATCGCAGGAGCGCGCCAGAACAACCTGAAGAATATCGATCTTCGCATCCCCATCAACCGGCTGACGGTGATCACGGGAGTCAGCGGATCAGGCAAATCTTCGCTGGCGTTCGACACCCTGTATGCCGAGGGTCAGCGCCGCTATGTGGAGTCGTTGTCGGCGTACGCACGGCAATTCCTGGAACGGATCCGCAAGCCCCTGGTTCGGGAGATCGAGGGGCTCAGTCCCGCCATCGCCATTCGGCAGAAGACGGTCTCCCGAAACCCCAGATCGACGGTGGGAACCGTCACCGAGATCTACGACCATCTCCGTCTCGTCTACGCCCGCATCGGCACTCTGGTCTGCCGTGGCTGCGGCCGGCAGGTGAAACGCGACACCGTGGAGCAGGTGGTAAAGCAGTTGCTTCGGCTGCCGGAGGGCACCCGGGCCTATCTCTGCTTTTCCTTGGCCGGGTCCATCCTCCAACCGGAACCCGACGCGCCCTCCAAGGAACTGGCCAGCCACCTGATGAAACAGGGATTCCATCGCCTCCTGCTGGAAGAAGGGGGGCTCCTCAGGGTGATCCAAGTCCAGGACGGACCCCCGATCGACGATCTTTCGAGGGCTCGGGTCCTGGTCGATCGAGTGGTGATTCGGGACCGTGCCCATCAGCGATTGAGCGATTCCCTGGAGACCTGTTTTCACCAGGGTGGAGGGGCCGCCCGGATCTCAATCCTTTCGAAGGACGGCCGGAGCATCGAGAGGGAACTGGAGTTCACCCAGCGGCTCGAATGCCAATATTGCCGGATCTCCTATCGGGTTCCGGAACCCAGGCTGTTCTCCTTCAACAATCCCTTTGGAGCCTGTCGAACCTGCCATGGCTTCGGTAGCACCATCACCCTGGACCCGGACCTCATCATTCCGGACCCGGCAAAGACGTTGGCCGAGGGGCCCGTTGACCCTTTCAACAAACCGCGCCATCGAAGATTCGGCCGAAAGCTGCAGGAGTATGCGCTTCGAGAGGGAATTCCGTTGGATGTCCCTTACCGGGATCTGTCCGAGGCGGTTCGGCGCCGGATCTGGGACGGGAGCGACGGCTTTCCCGGAGTCAAGGGATTCTTCGCCTACCTGGAACGCAAGAAATACAAGATGCACATCCGGATCCTGATCAGCCGATACCGAGGTTACACCCGGTGTGCCGACTGTTCGGGAGAACGCCTCTGCCAGGAGGCGAGAGACGTTCAACTGGGAGGACGCCGGATTTCTCAACTCACGTCCATGCCGATTCAGGAAATCCAGGAATTCTTCAGTCGACTTCGCCTGGATGAGAGTCAGCAGGCAGTGGCGGACTCCCTGCTCCGGGAGATCCGGCAACGCCTCGATTTTCTGATGAAGGTGGGGCTCGACTACCTGACCCTGGATCGCATCACCAGCACACTGAGCGGGGGCGAGATGCAGCGGATCCAGTTGGCTGCGGCTTTGGGTTCGTCCCTGACCGGAACCCTCTACGTGCTGGACGAACCCTCCGTGGGACTCCATCCCAGAGACACGCGGCGCCTGATCTCCATCCTGAGGAATCTGCGGGACCTGGGGAACACCATCGTGGTGGTCGAGCACGAACGGGAAATGATCGAATCGGCGGATCAGGTGGTGGACCTGGGTCCGGGACCCGGAGAGCATGGAGGCTACGTGGTCTACAGCGGCGGCGTGGACTCCCTGCGGTCCGACTCCAACTCCCTGACCGGGCAGTATCTTCGCGGCGAGCGCAGGGTCCCCACGCCGTTTTACCGGCGCTCCTGCGGCGACCGGTTCGTGACCGTCCGGGGAGCCCGCCAGCACAATCTGAAGAACCTGGACGTGCGGCTGCCCCTGGGACTGATGGTCTGCATCACGGGAGTCTCAGGATCCGGCAAATCGACCCTGGTGGGAGACGTGATCTATGCCGGTCTCAAGAAACTGAAGTCCCAATGGAAGGGCGAGATCGGAAGATTCGACAGCATCGAAGGCGCCGAACAGGTCGAGGAGGTCCTGCTGGTGGACCAGTCGCCGATCGGGAAATCGCCGCGCTCCAATCCCGTCACCTATCTCAAGGCGTTCGACGAGATTCGACAGCTCTTCGCATCGCAGAGAGCTTCGCAACGCCAGGACTTCCGGCCCGGCCACTTCTCTTTCAACATCCCCGGGGGCCGCTGCGAGACCTGTGACGGAGCGGGGTACTCTACGGTGAACATGCAGTTCCTGGCCGACGTGGAACTGACGTGTGAAGACTGCCGAGGGAGCCGATACAAGTCCACGATCCTGGAAATCGGATTTCGGGGCAAGAATATCGCGCAAGTGCTCGATCTGACCGTGACCGAGGCCCTGGAGTTCTTTCAATCCTATCCCCGACTTTCCAGAAAACTCAAAGTGCTGGAAGAGGTGGGCCTGGGATACCTGAAATTGGGTCAATCCTCCACGACACTCTCCGGAGGAGAGGCGCAGCGGGTCAAGCTGGCTTCCTACCTGGCCAAGTCCACTCGTTCAGATTCGATCTTCATACTGGACGAACCGACCACCGGGCTCCACTTCGACGACATCCAGAAGCTGCTGCGAGCCCTGGATCGGTTGATCTCGAAGCAGGGCACGGTCGTGATCATCGAGCACAACATGGACGTGATCCGAAGCGCCGACTGGGTCATCGACCTCGGTCCCGAGGGGGGAGACAGGGGCGGATACCTGATCGCGGAGGGTACTCCCGAGACTATCGCCCGTACCGAAGGATCCTACACCGGAAGATTTCTGAAACAGGCTCTGGAACGAACCTGATCCGCGTAAACGACGCCCCCTTCTTCACTCTTTTCTCTTTCCTCTTTTCTCTTTCCTCATTTCCTCTTTTTCTCAACAGTGGGCAGGTCGGGACCGATCCGTTGGATGGACCGCGCCACCCCGGTCGACTCATCGATGTCCAGCAGAACCGAAGCCAGGCTGGGCAATCCGGTCGCTCCCGCGAAACGCGTGGGCATCGCGGTGAGAAATCGGGGCAACGCCGTCTCCACGCTGACACCGATCACAGAGTCGTAACAGCCGGTCATACCTACGTCGGAGACGTAGGCGGTCCCTTTCGGGAGCAGCCGCCAGTCCGCCGTGGGAACGTGGGTATGAGTTCCCAATACGGCCGAAACCCGACCGTCCAAGGCCCATCCCAGGGCCAGCTTCTCCGACGTGGCCTCGGCGTGAAAATCGACGATCAGGACCGGTGTCTGTTTCCGGAGCCGGGAGACCTGTTCCTCGGCGCATCGAAAGGGACAGTCGATATTGGGCATGAAGACACGGCCCTGAAGATTCAGGACCCCGAACCGAACCCCGTGATGGGTGATGCCCACGTGGACCCCGCGTCCGGGAACCCCCGGCGGATAGTTCTGGGGACGTAGCAACCTGGGTTCGTCATCGATGCATTGGAGGACTTCCTTCTTGTCCCAAATGTGGTTGCCCGAGGTCATGACCTCCACGCCCATGGCCAGGATTTCGCGTGCGATGGCCGGGGTGATTCCGAAGCCTCCCGCGGAGTTCTCCACGTTGGCAATGATCAGGTCGATGTCGTTCTCGCGACGGAGAGCCGGGATCATGCGGCGAACGACCTTGCGCCCCCGCTTTCCCACGATGTCCCCTACAAAAAGAACCTTCATGCGGAAACTCATTTCTAAGAGGAAACAGGAAAGAGAAAAGAGGAAAGAGTGAAGAAAGGCTGGTCGTCTGCGCCCAGCGGGCTCGGCAGGGGAGATGGTCTCGTCGAGGACGCCGGAACCGGATGAACTCGATGCCTGTTTCTCCTATGCGTCCGCCGGACCGGGCCGGTGGGAGAGCTTTCCGGAAACATCCACGTCGGAGGCGGAGAAGGACTCATCGGGCGTAGTCCACAACCCTCATCTCCCGGATCACCGTCACCTTGACCTGCCCTGGATACTGGACTTCACCTTCGATCCTCCGGGCGATGTCCTTGGTCAGCCAGAAGGTCCGTTCGTCGGAGACCTCGCTGCTCTCGACGATGATGCGGACCTCTCTGCCGGCCTGAAGGGCGTACGCCTTGGAAACGCCGTCGAAGGAATTGGCAATGGTCTCCAGTTGTTCCAACCTCTTGATGTAGTTCTCGAGCATCTCCCGGCGAGCCCCGGGCCGCGCCGCGGATACGGCGTCGGCAGCCTGCACCAGCATGGCCTCCAGGGTGCGGAATTCGACGTCGAAGTGATGTGCTTCTATGGCGTGGACCACTTCGGGACTCTCTCCGCATTTCTTGGCAATCTCCACCCCAAGCTGCAGGTGAGTTCGTTCGACGTCCCGGTCGATGGACTTGCCCACGTCATGCAACAACCCGGCGCGCTTGCAGACCTCGACGTCGGCTCCCAGCTCACGGGCCATGATGCCGGCCAGATAGGCCACCTCGCGACTGTGGTTGAGCACGTTCTGGCCGTAGCTCGTCCGGTACTTGAGGCGCCCCAGTAGCTGAACCAACTCCGGATCCATGTTGTGGATCCCCAACTCGAAGGCCACCTGCTCACCTTCGTGGAGCAGGTGCTTTTCCATGTCGCGTTCGACCTGGGCGACCACCTCCTCGATCCGGGCCGGGTGGATTCGGCCATCCTGGATCAGACGCTCGATAGCGATTTTGGCAATCGCCCTGCGATAGGGATCGAAGGCCGAGAGGATGACGGCCTCGGGCGTGTCGTCAACGATCAGCTCGACGCCGGTGGCCTGCTCCAAGGCTCGGATGTTACGCCCCTCTCTTCCGATGATGCGGCCCTTCATGTCCTCGGCAGGAAGATCCACCGCGGACACCGTGGTCGCGACCACGTGCTCGGCCGCACAACGCTGGATGGCTTGGGTGATGATCTTCCGCGCCTCTTGATCCGCCTTCCGGCGAGCCTCGTCTTCGACGTTCTTGACCAGGACCACGGCCTCTTTCATGGCCTCGGCTTCCACCGACTTGAGCAGGGACTGCTTGGCCTCCTCGATGCTCATGCCTGCGACCGCTTCCAGCCGATCGGAGCCCTCCTGCTCCAGTTCGCGAACCTTTTCCCGCTGCTCTTCCAACTGCCGCTCGCGCCCTTCGTGCTTTCTGATCCGCTGGTCCAAATCTCCATTTCGACGGCGCAGCTGACGGTCCCGACGCTCCAGATCTTCTTCGCGCCGAGACAGGCGGCGCTCGACGGCCTGGCTCTGCTGCCGGCGCTCCTGAAGCTCTCGCTCCGCCTCGGTCCGCCACTTGAAGACCTGGTCCTTGGCCTCGAGAAGACTCTCCTTCCGGATCCGATCCCCTTCCCTGGCGGCATTTTCCTTGATTTCACGGGCCTTTTGAGAAGCCTCTCGAAGCCGCCGGTCCACCACGCGGGTCTTGAGTAGATACCATCCCCCGACCGCGGCCATCAGGACTACGGCCTGGAGAACCAGAATGACTCCGGATAGCTGGTCCATGTCGTGCGCTCCTGACGGAGGCCGGGGAAACATCCGATGCGGGAAAGGACGATGCGGGGCGGCGAATTACCCCCGCTCTGCCGTGTGGAGCGTGAGATTGAACCTGTCGGAAACAGGTGGGTGCCCTGCCGTCGGCCTCAGGCTTCACCGAAAACGGCGAACCTCATGGCGTCCGGACTCAGGCTCCCGATTCAAGAGTGTTGACTCAAATCTCACAAACCATCACGTACATCGCAGGGGCCGGGCTTCCATTCCTGTCCACTCAAGTCCGTTCGGAACCCTCGGAACTCAGCACGGACCTCAAGAGCTCATTCAATTCTCCGCTCTTGCGGCAGACCTTCGCTTCAACTCTTTCTAGCCGCCTTCTGGCGGTAAGGCACTCGTCGGCAATGCTCAATGCGGCCAGGATGGCGACCCTGAGCGTGTCTACCGTCGGCGTCCGGTCGGAAATCTGGACCATGTGACGGTCCACGTAGTCTGCCAAGTCCCGGATGTGGTCAGCATCGCCCCGACTCCGAAGGCGATAGGTACGATGAAAGATCCTAACCGTGACACTCTGATCCATTTCGGCTGCCACGTCTCACCTACAACCCGAGCGGGTGACGCTGCTCCAGGGTGGACACCTTTTCCACGATGCTTTCCACTCGCGATTTCACGTCGTTTCGCAGACGCTCGACCGCCCCAGTCTTGATCTGGTTGTCTCTACCCAGCTCCTCCAATTCTCGGTTTAGCTGATCGATTTTTTCCTGAAGCAATGCGTTTTCATTCCGAAGGCGGACCAGGAGCCTCACCACTTCATCAGTGGAAAGCTCCAGCTCCCGCCATGCCTGGTCAACGTCCACGTGTCCGGTTCCAGAACTTGCCGCTACCGCCCTTCTACGCCCAATTCCCGGCGCATAAAGGAAAAAACCCGTTCACTAAGGGGCTTGACCTCAGGCAGAGTCAGTGTCCTCTCCACATCGGCAAAGGTCAGACGCAGAGTCAAGCCAACCTTATCTTTGGGAACACTCGAGCCGCGATAGAGATCAATGAGCCTGATATCCCGAAGCTCCGGAATGCCCAGACCCCGAATGGCATTCATCAGTTTAGCGAAACTCACACTCTTGTCAATGAGAAATGAAAAGTCATGCTCCACGGATGGGAACCGCGACAACACCTCATACGTCGGATCCTCGAGGTCCCGGCCGTACAGCCCTTCCAAGCTGAGTTCCGCCACCAGTACGTCTTGAGAGAACTTGTAATGCGCATGGAGCCGGGGATGGAGTTTTCCCAAGACGCCGAGGCGGCGTCCCTCCCACCGGATCTCAGCGGAGACTCCGGGATGAAGATACGGCAGACGGGCAACCGCGCGGTATTCGACCTCGAATCCAAATTTCCCGAAAAGCAGCTGAAGGGTCCCCTTCAGGTGATGAAATCCGAAAGGCTCCGATGCACCGCTCCAGAATGGGCCGTGGGCCGATCCGGTCGCCGCCAGTCCCAGATTCCGCACTTCCTGCGCTTGCTCGGGATCCTCGCCTCTCTGGAAAAAGACTTTCCCGGTTTCGAATAGACGGACGCTCCGGTTGCCGAAATTCAGATTGTGCCGAATCGATTCCGCCAACCCGGGAAGGAGCGTGCTTCTCAGATGCGTATGATCCTCGGAAAGGGGGTTGGCGATGGGGACCAGCGGCGCCCGGCGGCCGAGGATGATCTCCTCCCTGCCCGGATTGGTGAAAGCGTAGTTCATCGCCTCGTAGAATCCGCAGGACTCCAGAGAGGACGAAACCCGCCTCTTATTTCCTTCCGACTTGGCGAACTCCCCAACCGCCACGGCGGCGGGATAGGTGGTGGGAAGCCGGTCGTAACCGTATTCGCGTGCGACCTCCTCGACCAGATCGTCCTCGAGGGCCACGTCCGCCCGGAAGCTGGGGACACGAACCCTCCAGGAGTCATCATCCTGTGGCTCCAGTTCGAAAGCCAGGCGGCCCAGCACGTCTTCGACGAAATCCGGATCCAACGAGGCACCCAACACCTGAGTCAACCGGCTGCTTCGAAGCCGAATCTCCCGGGCGGGAATCGGTCGGGGGAACTCGTCGATCACCGGACCCTTGCAGGAACCCCCGGCAATCTCCTGGATCATCCGGCAAGCCCGGTTCAAGGCCCTGCGCGCCAGGTGCGGATCGGCGCCCCGCTCAAACCGGTAAGAGGCATCGGTTCGCATCCCCAACCGCTTGGCGGTTCGACGGACCGACAACGGCTCGAAGTAGGCGCTCTCCAGAAGCACGCTTCTGGTGACGACGGAAATCTCCGTTTCGATCCCTCCCATAATGCCGGCCAGCGCCACGGCTCGAGAGGCATCGGCAATGACCAGCATGGAGGGGTCGAGGCGCCTGTCCACGCCGTCCAGCGTGGTCAACCGTTCCCCTTCCGCCGCTCTGCGGACGACGATTCTACGCTCGCTCAATCGGTCCAGATCGAAGCCGTGCAGCGGTTGGCCCAACTCGTAGAGGACGAAATTCGTGATATCGACGACGTTGTTGATGGGCCTCTGTCCCACGGCCTCGATCCGTCTCTTGAGCCAGCCGGGAGAGGGTTCGATCCTCACGTCCGTCATGACTCGGGCCGCGTACCTGGGGCACAGGTCCGGCGCCTCGATCGAAACCCGCGCTCTCGGCTTCGAGACGCCTCTTCCCGACGGCTCCGTACAGTCGGGGACTCTGACCTCCAGGCCAAATCTCGCGGAGACCTCCCGGGCGATGCCCAGGTGATTCAAGCAATCGGGCCGGTTCGTCGTCACTTCCAGTTCCAGGACCCGGCCATCCCCGGTCTCCTCCACGGACTCCACGGGGAAACCCAGCATTCCCAGGGCCTCGGAGAGCCGATCCGAGTCCACTCCCTGGAGATCCAAGTAGTCCTGCAGCCAATTCCATCCGATTTTCATGACGTCACTGTCTGGCGGCCGGGTCAGAACTGCCGGAGAAACCTGAGATCATTGTCGAAAAAGAGTCGCAGATCGCTGACGCGATATTTGAGGATGGCGATCCGATCGATGCCCATTCCCCAAGCGAATCCGGTGTAGCGCTCGGCATCGTATCCCACCATGGAAAAGACCCGGGGATGGACCATGCCAGCGCCCATGATCTCGATCCATCCGGTGCGCTTGCAGATCCCGCAACCTCGGGACGAGCAGAATATGCATTCGATGTCCACCTCGGCCCCGGGCTCGACGAACGGAAAGTAGCTGGGCCTGAACCTCACCTTCAGATCACGGGAGAACAGTTCTCTCAAGAAGACTTCCAGAGTTCCCTTCAGGTCCCCAAACGTGATCCCCTCGTCCACGACCAGGCCTTCCATCTGGTGAAACATGGGGCTGTGAGTCGCGTCCACGGTGTCCCGCCGGTAGACGCGGCCGGGAACGACTATGCGGATGGGGGGCTGCCGGCGCTCCATGGTCCGGATCTGGACCGGGGAGGTATGGGTCCTGAGCAGCAGGTTCTCGGTGATGTAGAGCGTGTCCTGCGTGTCCCGGGCAGGGTGCTCCTTCGGCATGTTGAGGGCTTCGAAATTGTAGTGATCCAACTCCAGCTCGGGTCCCGAGAGGACGGAGAAGCCCATGCGCACGGCAATCTCCTCCATCTCGCGCCTCACCCGTGTCAGAGGATGAGACCTGCCCTGAGGTGGGACATATCCCGGCAGAGTAATGTCCAGACGCTCCGATTCGAGCTGGGCCCGGCGCTGTTCGGACTCGAGTTCCCGGCCTCGCTGAGCCAGGGCCGATTCGATCCGGCCCTTGATCTGGTTCAGGCTCTTGCCCACGCGGGGCCGTTCCTGGGGAGCGAGCCGCCCGAGACCTCTCAACTGGAGCGTCAAAAGGCCTCTTTGACGGCTGAGATAGCGGTCCCGGAGCTGGGTGAGCGCCGCCTTGGACGAGACGTCCTGCAGTTCAACCTGAAAGTTCTGCCAGAGATGAGTCGGATCTTCCGGCTTCATCGACTCGGATCCAGGAATGGAATTCGCGGGAGAGGTTGAGATCCTGGCTAACGCAAGGCACTGCGAGCCAGATCAGCGATCTTGCCGAAGGCCTGTGGATCCCGGACGGCCAGGTCGGCCAGCATCTTGCGGCTCAGATCCAAGCCCGCTTTCTTCAGGCCGTACATGAACTGGCTGTAGGAAAGGCTGTGTTCCCGCGCGGCCGCGTTGACCCGCACAATCCAGAGCCTCCGGAAGTTTCGCTTCTTCTGCCGCCGGTCTCGATAGGAGTAGGCCAGAGAACGATTTACCTGTTCCTTCGCGGCCCGGTGGAGCCGGCCCTTGGCGCCCCAGTAACCCTTGGCCAAGCGCAGGATCTTCTTGCGTCTCCGGTTTCGCTTAACCCCTCTCTTTACCCTCGACATGATGGAACCTCCAGCACCCGGAGAAACCTTGGGTGCTAAATATGAAGCATCTTGCGCACGCGCTTCGTGTCTGATGGGGACAGTCCGGCCCAGTCCTTCAAGTTCCGCTTCCGCTTGCGGTTCTTCTTGGTCAGAATGTGGCTGTGATGGCTGTGCCGCCGACTGATCTTGCCGGATCCGGTGATCTTGAATCGCTTTGCCGCCGCGCGTTTGGTCTTCAATCGCATCGCCGTATTCCTCTCTCTGTACTCGGAACGCTCATGCCCAGCCTGGTGTCAACCGACCCTGGCTGCTGAGAGAACTGGGCCTGAAACGGGACTCCGAGTGGATTCAGGGCTGTTTTCTGGGCACCAGAATCATGGTCATGGTGTGGCCTTCCAACCGGGGCCTCCGCTCGACCTCGGCGACCTCGGTCAACTCGCCTCGCAGCTGATTCAAAATTTCCTCACCCAGCTCGGAGTGAGTGATCTCCCGACCCCTGAAGATGACGGTGGCCTTGACCCTGTTGTCGTCCTTCAAGAAACGCAGAATGTGTTTCTTCTTGAACTCGTAGTCATGCTGGTCGATCTTGGGTCTGAACTTGACTTCCTTGACCTGAATGACTTTTTGGTGCTTTCGCGCCTCCTGAGCCTTTTTTCGTTGCTGATACAGGTACTTCCCGTAGTCCATGATTCGACAAACGGGAGGCCTGGCGGTGGGAGCGACTTCGACCAGGTCGAGAGATCTCTCCTGAGCCAGCCGCCGTGCCTCGGGCGGAGCCATGATTCCCAACTGGCTCCCATTCTCGTCGATGACCCGAATTTCCCTGGCTCTTATCCGATGATTGACTCGTGCTCTCTGAATAGAATCGACTCCTCTTTTTCGAATCAACGGGGACTAACGAACACAGTGCCCCAAAGAATGGTCAGACTTCCAATGCTCTCTGATCCACCTTTTGGCCAAGCATCCGGGAAAAATCGTCCACCGGGCATGCCCCCTGATTGCCCCGGCGCCGATCCCGTACCGATACGGTACGGCCCTGCACCTCTCGATCGCCCACCACAAGCATATAAGGCACCTTGCTCATCTGGGCGCTCCTGATCTTGTATCCCAATTTCTCGTTTCTCAAGTCCGCCTCGACCCGCAAGCCTGTCCCCCGGAGCTGATCGCGAACCTCGACCGCGTATTCATGGTGCCGTTCGCTCACGGGGACCACCGACGCCTGTACCGGAGCCAGCCACGGTGGAAACGCGCCTCCGAAGTGTTCGACCAGAATCCCCATGAACCGCTCCATGGAACCCAGCAGGGCTCGATGCAACATGATGACGTGTTGTTCGCGGGAATCGGAATCGGCATACGTAATGTTGAAACGGGCCGGCAGGTTGAAGTCGAACTGCAACGTGGTGACCTGCCAGGTTCGCCCCAAAGCATCGATCAGACTGATGTCGATCTTGGGACCATAGAAAGCAGCCTCGCCTGGCTGGCGGCGGTACGGCCAACCCTTCTCCTCCAACGCCTGGGTCAGAACCGACTCGGCTCTCTCCCAATCTTCACGCTTGCCGGCATAATGCTCGGTGTGTTCCGAGTCCCAGACGGCCAACATGATCTCATGGCCCTGAAAGCCGAACGTGCTGAGAAGATGCTCGGCGAGGTCCAAGGTGGCAACCACTTCCGAAAAAACCTGATCCGGCCGGCAGAAAATATGGGCGTCGTCCTGTGTAAACCCCCGAACCCGCAGCATCCCGTGGAGCGTTCCCGACTTCTCGTACCGATAGACGGTTCCGAACTCGGCGAGACGGATGGGCAGTTCGCGGTAACTGCGTTTTCTCGACTTGTAAATGAGGATGTGCCCGGGACAGTTCATGGGCTTGAGCACATACTCCTCGTCGTCCACGGGCAACGTGTACATGTTGTCCCGGAAAAACTCGTAGTGGCCGGACGTCTTCCAAAGATCGCACTTGGCAATATGGGGCGTATAAACGAACTGGTATCCGCGCGCCTCATGCTCTTCGCGAAGGAACTCCTCAATCTTCTCGCGGATTTTGGCTCCCTTGGGATGCCAGAATATGAGACCCGGAGCCACGCCCTCCGGAACCGAGAAGAGATCCAATTCCCGGCCCAATTTACGATGGTCGCGGTTCCTGGCTTCCTCCAGCCGCTTCAGGTAGTCATCCAGTTCCCCGGACGAGAAAAACGCCGTCCCGTATATCCGTTGCAGTTGTTCCCGGTGTTCGTCACCCCGCCAATAGGAACCGGCAATGGAAAGCAGCCGGAATGAGCCGAGTTGAGCGGTGGAAAGCACGTGCGGCCCGGTGCAGAAATCCACCAGGTCGCCCAGGCGATAGGAAGAAAGGACGTCTCCTTTCCGTTCTTCGATCAACTCGGTCTTCAACTCCTCACCTTGGCTACGGAAGAATTCCAGCGCCTCGGACAGTTCCAGAATGGACGGCTCAAACGCCAGATTCTGCGCCTTGAGCTCCTCCATTTTGGATTCGATTCGGGGCAAATCGTCCTCCGTCAGCCGGTGAGGCATCTGGAAATCGTAGTAGAAGCCTTCGCCAGTGGGAGGACCGATGCCCAGGCTGACTCCCGGATAGAGGTGGTTAACCGCCAGGGCCATCAGGTGAGAGGTCGAATGGCGCAGGGTTTCCAGAGCCTCGTCGGGATCAACTACGTCATGAACGGTTCCATCCCTGTGGATGGTCTTCATGATTGTCTCTCCGGCCATTTCGATCGCACCCCCGGGTTACCAACCCGAACCACCAGGTAAAAAAATGGTAGGTGCGAGCGGATTTGAACCGCTGACCCCTTCCGCGTCAAGGAAGTGCTCTCCCCCTGAGCTACGCACCTACACGGCGATCATAACACACGAATCCAGAGCCACACCGGGCCGGTTTTCGATGGTGCGCCGAAGCTTACTTTGAACTCAAAGGCGGACTCGATCCCTACTGAATTGAGTCCTTCAAGGATTTCCCCGGAGTGAATTTGGGAACCTTCCTGGCGGGAATCTGAATCGATTCTCCCGTCTGAGGGTTGCGCCCCGAACGGGCAGGGCGGATGGGAGCCGAAAAGGTTCCGAACCCCACGAGAGAAACCTTGTCACCGCTCTTCATAGCCGCCTGAATGGTGGACACCACGGCCTCCACCGCTGCCCGGGCATCGCTCTTGCTGAGATTCGCCTTTCCGGCGATAGAACCGATCAACTCGGCCTTATTCATTCCCGATTCTCCTTTCCTGCGGATCTGTCACACGAAAATTCCACGCCCGAATCCCTTATGCGGCTTTCTTGGCCAGCCGCCCTCTCAGTTCGTCGAGCCCCTGCTGGAACTGCCTCTTGCGGACAGCTTCTTCCAAACCTCTGTAAAACTCCACTCCCAATTCCGCATCGGGGTCGTCCGAGACATTCTCCAGAAAAATATGGGACACGAAATCTTCGTCCGGAGCTCGAACATCGGGGGAAATCCCAGAGTCCCTGACCTTCTTCTTTTGGATCGCGCTGCCGCTGGGCCGATAGTAGAGCTTGGTAGCGAGATACAGCACCGATCCGTCTCCGAGTTGGAAGAGCTCCTGCCCCGATCCTCTGCCGTCCGTCTTCAAACCCACCACCGTAGCCACTTTGTGGTCCTTCAGTGCTGCTGTAAGCACCTCGGCCGCGCCGCTGGTTCCTCCGTCGGCCAAGACCACCGCCGGCACGTCGGCCAGCAAGGGCTCGGCGGTCGTGGTGCGCACGACGGATCGCTCCTGTCGATCCGTGACGGTAAGTACCTCGCTCCCCTTGGGAAGCAAGAATCCCGCGATCTCGATGGCCTCGGCCACCTCCCCCTCGGCCACGCCCCGAACATCCAACAGGATTCCCTTCACATCAGCGGCCCGCAGCATCCGCAACCCCTTTCGCACCTGTTTGGCGCTGCCGGCCCGAAGACTTGGGACCCGGAGCCAACCCAGCCCCGTCTCCACAATCTCCGCCTTGACCTTCTCGGGGACGTGAGCCTCCCGCACCAACCGGATCTCGGTGGGCGGTCGACGCCCACCTCGGATCAGCCTGATCTTCACCTCGGTGCCGGCGGCTCCGTGGAGCATGTATTGTGCCTCCCAGCGGCTCATCTGCGTCGTTTTCCTGGCATCGATCGACTCGATCAAATCGCCGGTTCGCACGCCTTCACGCTCGGCAGGGCTGCCGCGCCCGACCGAAACTACGTAGGCGTAGCCGTAACGCTTGGAAACGTAGATCCCGGGTGAGGCTTCGGTTTGGGCCTGATACGCCTGATAGCTTTCCTGCGGAACGTAGCTCGAATAGGGGTCCACCGCCTCCACGATCCCGTGGAGGGCCCCCAACAGCGCGTCCTTCATCTCCGGCTTTTCGACATAGTCGTCCTGGACCCGGCTGACAACGGCCATGAAGAGGGAGAGTTCCTGGTAAGAAGCGTCTCTGGCCGAAACCCGGTCCATGGACCCGCCCACGAGCCCGTAGCCGACAACCAGCGCCGACAGCAGAAGAATCGCCAGCTTACCCTTGGCGAAGACCACCGTCACCCCGTCATTTCCTCGACCACTTCGGCCGATCGGCGTGATCCACTGCATCACCTGTCCTCGTCCTTGACCGCCCCAAATTAAAAGGGAATGAAAAGATATTCGGCGGACTATTGCAACCGGGTAGAAATTATACACGAGGGTGAAAAGGAAGACGAGACCAGCAAGGCGCGGGAAAAGACTTGGGACAACGGTTGGAATCTTGGAGTTGACCCGCTTTCGTGGACACATCCAAAGTAAGGGGAAGGAGGGATCCACGATGGCAAGAAAGGGTCGACGGTACCCGCCGGAGTTCCGGCGGGAGATCGTGGGGCTGGTGCGCTCAGGGCGTTCGCCGGAGGCATTGGCCGAGGAGTTCGAACCCTCGGCATCGGCGATCCGGAAGTGGGTCAAGCAGGCCGATCTGGACGAGGGGCACCGCACCGACGGGTTGACGACGTTTGAGCGCCAGGAGCTGCGCCAGGCGAAGCGGGAGATCAAGCGGCTGCGGATGGAGCGGGACATCCTAAAAAAAGCCGCGGCTTGGTTCGCCCGGGAGAGCGGCTCGATCCCCGGCAAGGATTCGAGTTCGTGAAGGCGCACCGAGCCCGGTTTCCGATTCGGGTGATGTGCCGTGTTCTGGGTCTCTCCCCCAGCGGGTACTACGCCTGGTTGAAGCGCCCACCCTCGAAGCGCGCCCGTCGCGACGAGGCGCTTCGGAAAACGATCGTGCGGATCTGGAACGAGAACCGGAGAGTTTATGGTCGGCCTCGCCTGCATGCTGAGTTGAGAGCTCGAGGCGAACGGACGAGCCCGAAGCGTGTGGGTCGATTGATGCAGGAAGCCGGGATCCAGGGGGTGAGCCGGAGGCAGCGGAAAGCCGGGCTTACCCGGAGGGACCGGAAGGCGCGTCCGGCACCGGACCTGGTGAACCGGAACTTCGCGGCCGAGGGACCGGATCAGCTCTGGGTCGCGGACCTCACCTATGTCCGCACGAAGGCGGGCTGGTTGTATGTGGCCGTGGTTCTGGATGCTTGGAGCCGCTTGGTCGTGGGCTGGGCCATGGAGACGCATCTGCGCTCCGAACTGGTCGAGAAGGCGCTCGCCATGGCGGTGATCCGGCGCCAGCCGAAGCAGGTGATCCACCACTCGGACCAAGGGACGCAGTACACCTGCACTGCCTTCGGGAAGCGATGCCGGGAGGCTGGGGTGCGACCCTCGATGGGATCGGTGGGGGACGCTTACGATAACGCGATGTGCGAGAGTTTCTTCGCGACTTTGGAGTGCGAGTTGCTGGACCGTCACCGATTCCGGAACCCGGGTGAGGCGAGGCGGGCCGTCTTTGACTTCATTGAGGGATTCTACAACCGGCAACGCCGGCATTCGGCGCTGGGTTACGAGTCGCCGGCCCACTACGAGCAGCAGGCGGCGTAGGACCGACGCCGTCTTCGAGCGGCCCGACCACGAAGCCAGCACCGCCATCGTTGCACCAAGCGTCGCGCGCGACACGCTTGAAGGGGGCAGGGTGGCTCCGCCCCCCTGAGACCCCCGGATGCAAAGAGACACAAAAAACTCTTAAATCCCTGGAAAGAGAGACCGAGGCCCCCTCGTTAAGCGGTATCCCGTTGTGGAAAATCAGAGATTTCCCACAACGTGAGCCCTTTTGCTGACGCGTCCATCAGTCGCCCCCACATGGACGAAAGAGCGCTCTGTCCGTGGCCATTGACCTTCATCGGGAGGAAGTCTTGCTCCCCACCGACAGAAGGGGTATTAAACTTAAGAGCAACGTAGACCGCACGAATAAACCGTCCACGAAAACGGGCCACCCTCATCTCGATCCCGGCCGAGGTGCGCAGAACCTGTGCTGGAGACAGGACAAGCTCCTCCACCGAGCCCGCCGGACGCAAACAACCCGCCAGTCTTCACTCTTTCTTTTTTTCTCTTTCCTCTTTTTCCTTTGTTTCTAAAAAGGGAGAGGGGACCGTCCGCCCTCCGGAGGAAGCACTGGGACTTCGCCTGTCTCATTTCGTCATGCATCCTTCGAGTTGTCTGGGAAGCTCTGGTCCCTTACAGTGATTCCGCATCCCATGTGAACCCTCGCATTTTTCTGCAACGAGGTTGCCAGTCGTGTTCAGAAAACCGGCATTCGGAAAGTTGTGGCTGCTGATCGCGGCGGCGCCGGTGACCTGGTTGGCCCTCGCCGCCGGGAGCGACCACCATCAGCCTCAAGAGGAAGGCAATCAGCACTCGGAGTTCACCTTTCTCCGGTTGGTCTACTCGGGTCCTGGCTGGGCGCGTCGCGGGTGGAGCTGGAGCTGGCAAACCGACTATCCGAAAGCCGATCTCCAGTTCCTGTACGGCCTGGAGAAACTGAGCGACTTCACCTTCGTCTCTTCCGGCAACAAGGCCCTCTCCATTCTGGATGCCGAGGTGTTCGACTACCCATTCCTTTACGCGGTGGAAGTCGGGAGGATGCATCTCTCCGACCAGGAGGCATCCAAGCTGCGGGAGTATCTTCTGCGGGGCGGATTCCTGGTGGTGGACGATTTCCATGGCCCCTGGGAGTGGAACAACTTCTACCAGCAGATCAAGAAGGTATTCCCGGAATACGAGCCCGTGGACCTCCCTCTCTCTCATCCGGTCTTCCACTGCTACTACGACATCGACGAGTTGATCCAGATTCCCGGAATCCAGTACCTGTTCTACGGAAAAACCTGGGAGAAGGGCGGATATGACGCGCGTTACATGGGGGTCATGGATGAGCGCGGACGGCTCATGGTGATGATCAACTACAACGTGGATCTCGGCGATGCCTGGGAGTGGGCCGAAGTGGAGGAGTACCCTCGGAAATACGCCAATCTAGCCTTCCAGCTGGGGATCAACTACATCGTTTATGCCATGACACACTGACGCCGGCAGGGGCGCCCCTACGTTGCGGACCACCCGGCAAGGTTCAGCTCATGAAGGAAGCAGGAACGGATCAGGGGGCGAAATTGTAGCTGAGGCCGACGTGGAACTGCCAGTGGTGCAGTTGGCCGCTTGCGGGCAACGCTGATCCCGCGCCTTCCCCCTGGGAAGCCGCGCGGGGAAGACCGTAATCGGGAACTCCCGTGATCCGATCCCGAACCTCGAACCGGAGCCCCCACGGTCGATCCAGATGGAGTTTGACGCCGCCGCCCATCTCGCCGGCCAACTTCCATCGGTTCTTGAGGATCAAGCCCCGGGAAGCCACATCGGCATTGCCGGACGGCTGGAACAGCGACGCTCCGAGTCCCGCCAATGCATACGGAACGAGTCTGCCCCGCTTCCAGCCCTGAGGATAGATCAGCACGCTGTAGCTGAGCCCATGAACATGATGGGCCTGCTCCGGCGTCGACGGTTCCGCCGTCAAGCTGCCGGCGGCGATCGGCAGACTGCTGATGCCGTAACGCATCTCGGCACCGAACCTCTCCCCCAGGTTTTCGATCACTCCGAATCCGAGTGAGTAGCCCGCCTTGTAGTCGAGCGATACCAAGGAAGATTCACTCCCAGTTTCCGCGGGGCCGAAGGTCCTGCCGGACAGGAGCCCCGCCCCGGCCAGGACCGAGAATTCCCATTTCCTGGGGTGGGATTCGGGTGAAGCCTGGGCCAGGACCGGCTGGCCGACCCAGCCGGCCAAGCCCATCACGAGGCACCACTTTCTGAGAAAAAAGGAAAGAGACAAGTCAGGAGAAGATGTTCGTGCGGCAAGGGACAAATCGGTCGAATCCTGTGGCGGCTCTCGCCACGGGTTTGCAAAGGCCGTCATTCTATTACAGGAAGATGCAGGGAATGCCTCGAAAGACGAGGCGGAATCATTGGCAAGGGCCAGGTTCGCGACGTTTTTTCTCCTGGATTCTTCGATCTCTACGCCGGGTCATCTCGTCATATTTCTTCACTTGGTCCGGTTTGAGGAGAGCCCGAATCCGATCCCGGGCCTGACTACGGATCTCTCTGTGCATCCTGGCGGCTTCCTCGGCCGCTTCGCGGAACGTAGTCCGGGTCGTCTTCACGATCTGGCGCACCTGGACTTCCTGGTCCGGGTCCAGATCCAGAGCCTGATCCAGGCGTTGGAGGAAACGCGACCCATTGCGGCGGGACTGTCCCGGCTCCCGCGCCGGCGGCCGCCGATCGGGCCCCCCTCCGGCATGGAAGTGCGCCGGGCGAATCAGGACATGGGTCAGGGCGCCCCCGACGAAGCCGCCCGCCAGGAATACGAAGATGATCCAGAAGACGGCCTTAGTTCGATTCGTCAATGATCCAACCCCCTTCCGACGACAGCCTCAGGGAATCGACGGTGTATTCCAGGGAGGCCTCCTCGGGAAGGCTCTCCAACGGATTCAGGTTCGGGTCAACCGGCTGGGAAAGCTGATAAAGCAGCACGGAAACGGCTCCCATCACGGCGATCAAGCCGGGAGCCAACTGCCGGGCGGCGCGTTCCAGGAACAGGGCAAACGGCACAACCCGCCTTTCCTCAGCCAGCCGAGCCACGGTCCGGGCGAAATGGGCCGGAGGCTCCAGCCGGGGCAGGTGTTCCAGGTGAAAACGAAACAGGCGGAAGGCGCGCAACTCCCGGCGGCACCGGCCGCATGACTCCAGGTGTTCCTCATCCAGAGCCTCAGTCGGCTCCAGGTCTTCGAACCGAATGTGTTTCCGATTCATTTTTTCAGCGTTTCTCCACTGGAAAGGACCTGGGACAGAGCCGCAAGCAGGCGCTTGCGAGTGCGGCTGACCCGAATCCGGGCCGCCACCTCGCTGCTTCCCAAGGCCTTGGACACTTCATCATATCCGAACCCCTCCACTTCCCTGAGCAGGAACGCGGTTCGATCCTTGTGGGACAAACGGCGCACGAGCTGGTCCAAGAGCTTGAGGCACGCTCGGGATTCCGCCTCCGTCATGGCGGCGGTGCCGGCGGAAACATCGTGTAGGGACCGGATTCTCCGCTCCTCGTCTTCGGTGAAGTTGGAGAACGCCTCCACCCTGGAACTCCGTCGCTTTCTCAAGACGTCGCGGCATTGGTTGACCGTAATCTTGGCGATCCAGGCCTTCAGCGGCCGGCGCCGATCAAATCGGTCGAGGGAGTTGAAGACCTTGAGGAAGACTTCCTGAGCTACGTCCTCCACTTCCTGCGGCCGGCCCAGTTGATGGTAAATGATGTTGAAGACCAGCCTTTGGTAGCGCTGGACGATCTGCTCGAAAGCATACGGCGCACCCTCAAGGCTCGCGATGACCAACTCGGCATCGGTCTTCTCCATCCTCCAACCTACACTACGTACCGGTTGGAGCCCTGTTTCATTTCGGGCCCCTGCCGCGGCCGGCTTCGCTTCCGGGCGACCAGGGTAACGATGCCGGAGCGTCGCACGACTCGTTCCAGCAATGCCCACAGGGGCAGGATGGGCTTGAGCGAATAGTAGGGAGCCCGGGAACAAAAGAGGCTCTCCGACCAGTTGACCAGGCTGTGCTTCAGACAGTGGAAACCGATGATCCGGGAAAAACCGAGTTGATCACAAACCTCGAAATCCTCCTGTTCCAGAAGCAGAGCCAGGGATCGCGGAGAATAGTGGAACAGGTGGCGGGGAACGTCATCGAATGCATACCAGTGCCGCCGAAAGATCCGGGCCTGCAAGCTGTCCAGATTGGGCAGGGAAATGATGAGCCAGCCCTCCGGCCGCAGCAGGTCCCGGGCCCGGCGCATCACTCGCCTCGGCTCGGGAAGGTGCTCCAGAACGTGCCAGAACGTGATCGCGTCGAAGGCGCCCGGTTGCAGTCGACTCGAAAAAAGATTCCCGATCACGAAATCGATGTCTGGAATCCGCTCCCGGACCAACTCAACGACTTGCCGGGACGGCTCGAGTCCGGTTCGGCGCCAGCGGCCGCCATCCAGGCCCCAAAGGAACTTGCCGTCCCCGCAACCCACGTCCAGGAGGGATCCTTTCCCCAAGTAGCGTTCCAGCAATCGGACCTTCTCGGCCTCCTGACGCCAGGAGCGGGCCGACACGAGTCGCCCGGATTGAAACCGATCCAGGGTCTTGACCACGTCCCCCCAGTATCCGGGAGGGTAATACGCCATGAGATCGTTCTCATCGGGTGAGGGTTCGGTCCGGCCGAGTCCGCAGGAACGGCAACGGACGATCTCCCATTTCTGATCCGCGATCTTTCGGAGGCGGTCCGGAACGGAACAGAAATGCTCCCAGTCGGGAGCTCGGCAGATGGGACAGGGGTCCATGGGGGTTTACCGGTCCTTCGCAGTAGTGGTCAGATCACTCGACCGGTTCCGTATTCCCGCCTGGGGTCAAAATGGTGGGGAATAACCGTAGCACCCACCCGAACCAGACCAAGCGGGAATGGGCGGTTGGGAAACCGCCCCTCCGTCTTCCCGACACGGGCCCAGATGTCGGCATGTCTTGATGATTCCCGATTTGGACGCGTCCCGAATTTTTACCGCAGACTGCAGAAGGCGCTTTCAGTGTATCATTCGGACTAATGTACCGGGGTCGCTACGCGCGTCTGTTTCTGCTGATCTTCTCCCTGCCCGTCTTCTACTACGTGGTGCAGATTTTCCGGCCGTTTCTGCTGCCGGTCGCGCTGGCCGCCGTACTGGTGAGCCTTTGCTATCCCGCCTTCGATTGGATCCGCGGGAGGCTGAAGGGACGCAGCGGATTGGCGGCGCTGGTCACCTGCCTGGGAATGACGGCTCTCATCCTCCTGCCATTCGCCCTGATTCTGACTCAAGTGGCGACCCAGGCAAAGGAGATCTACGACAAGTTCCAGGCGGCTCTGAACCAGAGGAATTGGGAGGGCCCCTACTGGCAACTGAGCGACGACCTGATTCCGGACCGATTGCGGCAATTCGTGGAACGGTACGTCGACTTGGAACAGGTCGGCTTGGGCCATCTCAATCTGGGGGAAGGGTTGGCCACGCTTCTGGAAAAAATCAGCCTCTTCCTGCTGGAACACAGCTCCGAGTTGGTGACCGGACTTCTCAGTTTCGTCACCAGTTTCCTGATCATGCTGATCACCATGTTCTTTCTCTTCCGGGACAGCGCCCGCCTGACCCGGGACTACAGGCACCTCTCACCCCTCTCGGACGAATACCAGCGTCAGATCATGACCACGTTTCGCCAAGTCGCCTCGGCCACGGTCGTGGGCAGCTTGGTCACGGCAGTGGTGCAAGGAATCGCCGGAGGACTGGTCTTCTGGATCGTGGGCATCGACCAGGCCATTTTCTGGGGCACGCTCACCGCATTTTTCTCCCTGGTTCCCGTCGTGGGAACCGCCCTGGTCTGGGTTCCCTGGGCGATCTATCTCCTGAGCACGGTATCGGGCGCCAGCGGCTTCGTGTTCATCGGCCTCTTCCTTCTGGTCGGGCTCCTCGACAACGTGGTCCGGCCCTTCTTCATCGAGGGCAGGGTGAAGATGCACAGTCTGCTGGTCTTCTTCTCTCTGATGGGAGGGGTTTCCTACCTGGGTTTGCCGGGGCTCATCTTCGGCCCCATTCTGGTGGCCCTCGGACTGTCGTTCCTGGAACTCTTCCAGCTCGAGTTCGGACAGAAAGCGACCGATCGGCCGCCCGAATGAACACCTACGGCCGCTGGATCGAGCGCCGGGAACGAATCCTGACACTGCGCGACAGAAGCCGCAGAATCCTGCCCTTCAGCTGGGGACTGGAGTGTCTCGGCGGTCCGGGCAACGGCGATCCCCTCTCCCAGGTGAAGAGCTACGCCCGGTCGGCACTGGCGGACCCTCGATTCTACGCGAGCACGCCCCCGCGGAATCTCCGGCGGTCCGGCGACCGTCTCGCTTTCGAGACCCCGGTCGAGACCGCCTACCCCGTCAACAATACGGTCTACGCCCGGATCTTCCCGGGTCCGGACCGGCGCCGGGCCGTTATCGTGGTTCCCCAGTGGAACGCGGACGCCACCAGCCACGTGGGACTCTGCCGGTTGTTCGCACGCCTGGGAATCACCGCCGTGCGCCTGTCCCTGCCCTACCACGAACGGCGGATGCCACCGGGGGAAGTCCGGGCCGAACACATGGTCAGCCCCAACATCGGCAGGACCCTTCAGGCCACGCGCCAGGCCGTGCTGGAAGTGCTTCAGGCCGCCCACTGGCTCCGGGACGAGGGATACGAGCACGTGGGAGTCGTGGGAACCAGCATCGGCTCCTGCGTCACGTTCCTGGCCTTCGTCCACGACCCCCTCATCCGGACCGGCGTGTTCAACCACGTCTCCTCCTCCTTCGCCCAGGTGGTCTGGACCGGACTGGCGACGCGATATGTTCGCTGGGGTCTGGAAGGCTACATCGCCCGGGATGACCTGGAGCAGTGCTGGGCGCCCATCAGTCCCTGGTACTTCATTCCCCGGCTCCGGAGCTCCCGGCGGCCCCATCTCCTGATCACCGCCCGCTACGATCTGACCTTCATTCCGGAATTCTCGCAACAGGTCGTTATGAAATACCGCGAGCATCGAATCCCGTTTGATCGGGCCGTGCTGCCTTGCGGCCACTACACGACGGCACGATTTCCCTTCATCTGCATGGACGCTTGGCATATCTGCCGGTACCTGCACCGCCACCTGGGGCGCCGCGAATGACCACGAACCTGCTGCTCACGGGACATCCGGGAATCGGCAAGACCACCCTGGTCAAACGGATTGTGGAACGTCTCGGCCATCTGGCCCTGAGTGGCTTCTACACGGAGGAGATCCGCGTCCGGAGCCGTCGCATGGGTTTCCGGGCGGTGGCCCTGAACGGGACTTCAGGAGTGTTCGCGCACCGGGACTACCAGACCACCTCCCAATACCGGCTGGGACCCTACGGCGTCCATCCGCGGATGCTGGCG
This sequence comes from Acidobacteriota bacterium, assembly GCA_965231825.1. GTDB lineage: Bacteria > Acidobacteriota > UBA6911 > RPQK01 > JAJDTT01 > JAJDTT01. The sequence continues at coordinate 5,116,821 of OZ246889.1, forward strand.
AATCTGGTCCTGCCTCATCTGGACTGGAAGCGGAAGCGGCCGGATCTCGTGGTGGTGGACGAAATCGCCAAGATGGAATTCCTCTCGCGGCCCCTGCGGGAGGCGATACTCGAGCTCCTGGACTCGCCTTGTCCGGTTTTAGGGACTATCTCGCTGCGCGGCGCCGGCGTCCTGAAACGCATTCGGGACCGCGAGGACACGCTCCTCATCAAGGTAACGTCAAAGAACCGATCGGTTCTGGACGGGGAAATCCTTCGACGCCTGGATCGGATCGTGGCCCGGGCATCGCGAGCATCCGACAGGTGACTGTGGAAGCCGGGTTTCGGCGTTCGCGCCACTTTCTGCTCCATCTGCCTGGATGCGAATCCGCTCGCAATCCGCGGCAGGATTCGACACCAGGAGACATCCACCGCTTACAATAGGCCTAGGGGCACAATGATCAGGTTTTACTTTCTGCTCGCGGGGCAAATTCTGGCGGGCTCCATGGCTCTCGGCTACAAGCCGGTGGAGATCCGCGCCAAAGCAGCCAAGCAGTACGCTTCCCATCAAGAATTCCAGAATCTGGTCATCGCCGCCTACCCCTGCGACACTCGACAAAAGGCCCGACAGTTGTTCGACACCGACAAGTTCGGCAAGAAGCGGATTCTCCCGGTGCTCATCGTGGTGGAAAACAACAACGATTTTGTGGTGAGCCTGGACGGCCGGGCCATCTTTCTGATCGATTCCGCCGGGACCCGGCACCGTCCGATGCACTACCTGGACGTGCTGGCGGACCTGAACAACAAACGGCGGCCCCCGATCTCAACCATCGAACCTCCGGGGCGGGGACGCCGCGGCTCCCGGAAATTAAAAATCGCCAGCGAAGAGATGCTCGCCGACTTCGAGCAGAAGGCCTTCGGCGAAAAGCTCATCGCGCCGTACACCAAGGATGTCGGCGTGGCCTTCTATGAAATTCCCTGGGACGGATGGGACCTCTCCAAGAGCCGCTTCTATCTGCCGGAGATTTACAATTTTTCGGCCAAGGAACCTCTGATTTTCTTCGAGTTCGAGGTCCGGTAGTTCGCCGAGACCCAGCTCTAACGCTAATATCCTCCCATGAAGACGGATGTGGACCCCACCGGGGAAAGCCTGAATATCCCACGCGTCCAGTTCCGGCAGGAGACGTTGCCCAACGGCCTTCAGGTCATTCTTCGCCCCAGCCGCCGCGTTCCGCTGGTGCACATCAGTCTCCACTACCGGGTCGGCTCTTCCTACGAGGTTCCGGGGCTTTCCGGTTTGGCCCACCTGTTCGAGCACATGATGTTCCAGGGGTCCCGGAACGTGGACAAGAACGAACACGGCAGATACGTCGACGAGGCGGGGGGACGCTGGAACGCCACCACGAGCAAGGACCGTACCGCCTACCACGAAACGCTGCCGTCCAATTGCCTGGACCTGGGGCTGTGGTTGGAGGCGGACCGCATGAATTCCCTGGAGGTGACCGCAGAGAATTTCGAGAACCAGAGGCAGACGGTCATCGAGGAGAAAAAGCAGAGTTACGACAATCGACCCTACGGACGCGCTTTCCTGAGACTGGACGATCTGGCCTACGAGAGCTGGGAATACGCCCACCCCATCATCGGCGCAGTCGAAGATCTGAAACGAGCGACCCTGGCCAATGCCAGGGAGTTCCACCGGACGCACTACGGACCGGGAAACGCCGTGCTGGTCCTTTCGGGAGACTTGCAGCAGTCCAGCGCCCTGGAGTCGATCCACCGGTACTTCGGGCCGATCCCGGATCGGACTCGATCCGTCAGGCCGGCGTTCCGGGAGCCGTGTCAACAGACGGAGAAACGAGAGACGATCCGCGACCCCCTGGCCGTGCTCCCCCTGGTCATCATGGGCTACCACATGCCGCCCGTGGGCAGTCCCGAGTACTACGCCCTCAGCATCCTCGCCCTGCTGCTGACGGACGGCTCCTCTTCCCGCCTCTACCGCCAACTGGTCTACGAACGGAATTGGGTCGCCGGACTGTCGGCCGGGCCCAACCAGTACCGTGGCCCGGGTATGTTCGACATCTTCCTGCAGATTCAGGACGGGGTCCCGGTCGAACCGGTCCTGGACCTGGTCGAGGACGAGTTGGTCCGGCTCTGCCGGGAGGTAGTGACGCCTGCGGAGATGGACAAGGCCCGCAATCAGCTCGCGTTTCGCTTCGTCCGCCGGCTGGAGAAGGTTTCGGACGTGGGAGAGATCCTGGCCCACCACGCCGTGTTTTACGGAGACGCCGGGGAAATCAACCGGGAATGGTCCCGGTACACCGAGACGACTCCCCAGGAAATTCTCCGGGTGGCTGCCGAGACCTTCCGCCCTGAGAACCGAACCCTGCTGTTGGTGGAGCCCGGGCAGGGTTGAATTGACGCTTGCGCCAATGCCGGCGGGCGAGACGCGGACGCAGAAACTCATGAGAATGGACCAACCTCCACCGATAGCGCCGTTGCCGAAACCGGACTATCCGCAGATTCCGGATGCCGTCCTGGAGAACGGACTTCGGGTTCTGGCGGTCGAGGATTTCGCCCTTCCCAAGGTTTCCCTTTGCCTGGCCTGGCCCACGGGCCGCACCTCCGATTCCAGCGGAAACCTGGCCCTCACGAGTCTGGCCATCGAGCTTCTGGAAGAGGGAACCGAGACCCGTGCGGCCCGGCAGATCGCGGATCTCCTGGACCAGTTGGCCATTCACTACGGCACCCAGGTCCGAATGGAACAGAGTCAGATCACCCTGACGGTGTTGGCCCGCTACTTGGAGCCGGCCCTGGAGTTGCTGGCGGACCTGGTGTTGCACCCGGCATTCCCCGAAGAGGAATTGGAGAAGGCTCGGAAACGGTGGAAAAGCCACCTTCTGTCCCAGCGATCCCAACCGGCGTTCCTGACCCGGGAACGGAGCCACGCCGCTCTCTATCTCAGCCACCCCTATTCGCGAGTCTCGTTTCCGGTGACCCATGTGGAGGCGGCAGACCGCGGGGCGCTACGCCGGGCACACCGGCGGCTGATGGCCCCAAAGGGGGCGCTGCTTGCCTTCTCGGGAGCCGTGAAACCGGATCGGGCGACACGCCTGGCCGAGCGTTACCTGGGACGTTGGAGGGGAGACGCTCCGCAGCCCGATCGCGCTCCGCTTCCGCCGGTCCCGGAATCACGGCGGGTCTTGCTGGTTCACCGGCCCCATTCCGTCCAGGCCCGGATCATGGTGGCGGGTCGGGGCCTGCCTCGGGGCCATCGGGACTCGACACCCCTGTTCCTGGCCAACCAGGTCCTGGGGGGCAGCGCCAGCTCCCGACTTTTTCTGAACCTGCGGGAGGACAAGGGCTACACCTACGGGGCCTACAGCACGATGAAATGGTACCGGCGCGACGGCGTCATCCTCGCCGGCGCCGACGTGAGGAGCGACGTGGCGGCCGAGTCGGTGGTGGAGAGCCTGAATGAGATGGAGCGATTGAGGCGGGAGCCGCCAGGCAATCGGGAATTGAATCGTTGCCGGGCGGAACTGGCCGGCCGATTCATCCGCGTTCTGGAGATTTCCGATTCGGTAGCGGACCTGGAAGTCAGCCGGCGCCTGGACGGCCTCCCGGAAGAACACTACCGCAATTACGTCCAGCGGCTGCAGCGGGTGACTCCGGAGACGATCCAAGAGACGGCTCGGACCTACATGGATCCGGGGCGCACCGTCATCACCGTGGTGGCCGACCGTTCCCAGGTCGAGAAGGACCTGGCCCAGTTGGGACCCGTGTCCGTCTACGACACGGACGGGAACCGGCTGGAGTAGCCATATCGGATCTACGGGAATTTACGAATGAATGGTCCTCGGCCCGATTCCTTGACGGGACGCCGGGCGTGGGGGACGATGGTTTCGAGGAGCCGATGTCCAAGGAAGACTATTACCTGAAGGGGATGGACCTTTTCGCCGATGACCGCATGGACGAAGCCGTCGCCGCCTTCGACCGGGCGCTGGACGAGGACGCCAATTACGGCGATGCCCTGCACGCTGCGGCCATGTGCTGCTACCACAACCAGGATCTGGACCGGGCGCTCAAGTACGGCCTCCGCTACCGGGACGTGGAGCCGGACAATCCGTTGGCCTACACCAGCTTGTCCATGTTCTACCACGCCAAGGGCTGGATCCAGGAAGCGGAGGACATGGGCGCCAAGGCCCAGGCGGCCGCACTCAAGCAGGCCCAGTCCTGAACTTCGGCTCGTTGGCAGTCCTGGGGACTTGTTCCTATAATGTGTCCTTTCCTCCACTCGGAGCCGGCGTAGCTCAACGGTAGAGCGGCGCATTCGTAATGCGTAGGTTGGGGGTTCAATTCCCTTCGCCGGCTCCAAATATTTTGCCGGGCGACTACGGTCGCCGGGTCTTGGATCAATTCGGATCGAGATAGGGGAGACGACATGTCAGGTTGGAGCCGTTGCTGTCGATTGCTGCTGGTGCTGGCCGCCGCGGCGGGGTGCGGAACTTCCGGCGCCAAGCTGGTTTCGGTCCAGAAGATCTGGGACCAGGCTCCCCACAACGCCTTCACCGACCTGGTGCGGTTCCAGGACCGGTGGTACTGCACCTTCCGGGAGGGAGACGGCCACGTCTCCTCTGACGGTTCCGTCCGCGTGATCACTTCCGCCGATGGAGAGGACTGGTCTTCCGCAGTCCATATGCAGCCCGAACCGGGAAACGACCTGAGAGATCCCAAGCTCACGGTCACGCCCGACGGTCGGCTCATGCTTACGGCCGCGGAGCGGGGGTCGTTGGGCGGCGAACAGGAGAGTTACAATCCCTGGGTCTCATTTTCCAAGGACGGAAAGGAGTGGACTCCCCGGGAGCCGGTGGGCGAACCCGATTTCTGGCTCTGGCGGGTGACCTGGCATGAGGGAGCTGGCTACGGGGTCGGCTACACGACAAGGGAATCGTACAGCCATCGCAACAGTCAGGAGGAATTCGCCCGGCTCTACAAGACCGCAGACGGGGTCCGGTTCGAAACCCACGTGAACGTCTTCTTCAGCCGCGGCTACCCCAACGAGTCGGCCATCGTCTTCCGTAAGGACGGAACGGCGGTCTGCCTCCTGCGGCGGGACGGAAAGACCGACAACTCGGCCCAGGTGGGCGTCTCGGAGCCGCCTTACACGCTTTGGAACTGGAAGGATTTGGGTCAGAGAATCGGCGGGCCCAACCTGATCTCCCTCCCGGACGGGCGGCTGGTGGCCTCGGGCCGGCTCTATCTTCCCGACGGGGATAGAAGAACGCTCCTCTGGTCGCTCGACCCCGAGGCCGGGACCGTCTCCGAGTTGCTCCGTCTCCCCTCCGGAGGGGACACCAGCTACGCCGGGATGGCGTGGCACGAGGGACTGCTCTGGATGAGCTACTACTCCACGCACGAGGAGAAGACGAGCATCTACCTGGCCAAGGTGGACATTCCCAAACCGGAGCCGGTGGAAGTTTCAGGGTACTAGTCGGCCGGTTGGGAAAGGAAAGGAGCGGCGGTTTCCAGCCGCCGACCAGGGGGGTCTAGGGGGGACGGCAGTCCCCACTCCGCGCAGCGTCTTCCAATTGGGCGAAATAATGAGCGGGCGATTGGAAATCGTCCTTCCTGGGTGGGCGATTGGAAATCGCCCCTCCTTTCGTTCAGAAGCCGAAGATGGCGTCGACGTTCCCCCGCAGCACCTGATGTCCCAACTCCACGGCCCTTAGCTCCGACCACCCCCGATCGATGACGAACCGCTCGGCCAGCACCTTGGCCAGGACTCGCTTGTACATGGCGAATTTAGGCAACGCGAACTCCAACTTGTACATGTCGCTGTAGTAACCGATCTGCTTGGTGGCGGGCACTGTCTCCAAACGGGCCGCCAGATCCCCTTCCAGAAAGGCCGGGGCGTTGGAATACCACCAGTGCCCGTGCGTCACCACGTTGGGAAAGATCCAGGCGTAGCTGGTCAGTTCCTGGTTAGTGACGCTGGCCAGAACCGAAATGGGGAAGGTCACCTGGGGAAAGGCGTTGAACAGCTCGCGGTACTGAATCAGGGAGACGCGGCTGTCGTACAGGTCCTGGCCCTGGAAGACTCCTGCTTCGTAGACGCCCCGATGGACTCCGATCATCAGGTCGAAGGGCAGACCGAACTCGGCGCAGAACTCGGCGATGGTCCAGAAGACGTAAAGGGACCACACGCACTGCGAATCGCTACCGTCCCGACTGCTCAGGATGCCTTCCAACGACCTGGCCGCATCTCCCGGCGAGATCCTCGCCGGGGTGAAGTCGGGTGGCAGAGAGATGGCCACGGCCCGGGCATTGCGGGAGGTGAAGTGCTTGAACAGGGCGCCGATGGCGCTCCGCAAACCGGCGGGATCGTGGACCGAGACCCCCGTCGCGTTTTGCAGGCGATTGCGCACGGCCGGATCGGCAAACCCGAACACCAGCTCGTCGGTCCTGAGGCAGGGGACGTACAACTCCGTATCGAACCCCTCCAGGGGGTCGTCGAAGTCGCTGGTCAGGAACACCCGCCGGAGCCGGCTCCTCCGGAGCACGTCCCGTTCCCAGGTCTCCGAGGACATGAGGCTCTCCGATGCGTCGTAGACCGCCTCCCAGTTGTCGAGTGTGATCCGGTCGCCGTCGAAGCCGAACAGCGACTGGGCCATCTCCACGAGCCAACTGTACTGGACCGTGTTCTCCACGGGCCCCAGATTGGCGATCAACCGCGCTGCCTTTTCCCGGGGTCCGAGATCGGGGTCCTCGATCTGATCCCTGGGCATGCCGGCGGAATGAGCCAGCTCCGTGTAGTAGTGATACCCCAGGATGTCGGCCAGCGTCTCGGCAGCGGGCCGGTGAGGGTCGATGTGGGTGTGCGGATCGATGAGCCACATCGAATCCAATTGCTGAAAGATCCGGTTTCTCAGTTCCAGGGACATGGCGTATCGGTTCCGTTGGGGTAATTCTCCAAGCCGTTTGATGGGCGGCGGCGAAGATCAGCCGGGCGGACGGCCACCCGCTATTCCAGGTAGAGGAACTCGTTGGCGGCAAACAGCGTCTGGCAGAGGTTGGACAACGCGGCCTGGGACGCCTTCTCGGGAGTGACGTTGGCCAGAACGTAGTTGCGCTCCTGCTTCCGGAGATGATCGCGGCCGATCCGGACCTCCTCCGGTTTGGGTTGGCGGGAGAGCGTCAGGAGATAGGCCATACGGACTCTGTCTTCGAGACTCTCGCCGGCCAGATCCCGGACCCTCCGCCCCAGATGGCCGGCCTCCTCCACCACGAACGGATCGTTCATGAGCGTCAGGGATTGAATCGGCGTCACCGAGTTGACCCTGCGGGTGCAGTTGACCGTGATCTTGGGGTAGTCGAACGCTTCCAGGAAATTGAGCGGGTAGTTCCTCCGGGCCAGAATGTAGAGGCTGCGGCGCAACGGGTTCCGGATGTTCGGTTCCTCGGCCCCCACGGTCTGCAGGCCCGAGGCGTCGAACTCGAGCAGCGCCGGCGTCCCGCCCAGACTCCGGTCCAATCTTCCGCTGGCCGCCAGGATGGCGTCACGGATCGTCTCCGCCTCCAGACGCTTCAGGTTCATGCGCCAGAGGAGCAGATTCTCCGGATCCACCGTCTCGCCGGGCGCGCCGTTCGGCTGCCGCAGCGCTTGCCGGTAGACGCTGGAGGTCATGATGGTTCGGATCAGCCGCTTCACGGACCAGCCGTTTTCCATGAAGTCCACCGCCAGCCAGTCCAGCAGTTCGGGATGGGTGGGCGGCGAACCGTTGCGGCCGAAGTTCCCGGGAGTGGCGACGATCCCCCGTCCCATCAGGTGATGCCACGCCCGGTTGACCATGACCCGGGCCGTCAAGGGATGGTCGCGGCTGGTCAGCCACTTGGCAAAGCCCAGGCGGTAACCGCTGGTCTCCCCCCGAGTCGCATCCGGTTTCCGGATCGATTCCTCGCCGGGCGGGCTCAGGACCGCAAAGCCGCCCGGCGTGACCCGGGGTCCCGGAGACTCGATGTCTCCCCGCTGCAGCAGACGGGTCACGGGGGGAGGTCCCACGTCAAACAGCGCCTCGATCCTGTTGAAGCTGCGCCGATATCCCTCAAGGGTATCGATCTTCTTCTGAAACCCCGCCGCTTCCGCCTTGTGCTCCTCGGAAAGAGCCTTGGTTACCTCCTCCGGCGTCACTTCCAGCAGCGTCCCGAACTTCTCCGCCAGGTATTTCTGGATCTCGTTGCGCTTCTCTTCGGGGGTCTGCCACGCCGTCTTCACGTCGGATCGAATCTCATCGGAGATTGGCTCGAGCTTCTTGTCCAGGAGCATCTTCCCGTAAGGCTTGCGCAGGTCGGCCAGCTTTTCCTTCAGCTTCTTCTGCGGCGCGTCGATCTCGGCGTTGTGCCGCTCGATGTCTTTCTGGTCAGTACGGGAGACGTCGGGAAGGAAACGGTCCTTGGGCTGCTTCCAGCGCATGGGATTGAAGGCGGGGGTGAAGACGGCCATCAACCGGTAGTAGTCGCGCTGGGGAATGGGATCGAACTTGTGGGAATGGCATCGGGCGCAGCCGGCGGTGAGACCCAGCAATCCGGTGGAGACCCGCTCCACCAGATCGAAAATGACCGAGTATCGTTCGCCCGGAAGATTGACGATGTCCGAGTCGGTCCGGTCCATGCTGCTGCGCATGTAGCCGGTGGCGGTCAGGAGCCGGACCGTCTCCGGCGTGTACTCCTGGGCAGACCGCCAGTCGACCAGCTCGTCACCGGCCAGCTGTTCGGTCAGGAAACGGTCATACGGCTTGTCTTGATTGAGGGCCTCCACCACCCAGTCCCGGTACCGCCAGAACCCCTCGAAGAGGTTGGTCGTGTGAAGATCGTTGTCGAATCCGGTGATGTCGGTATAGCCCATCAGGTCCAGCCAGTGGCGGCCCCAGCGCTCCCCGTAGTGGGGTGACTCCAGGAGCCGGTTCACCAGCCGTTCGTAAGCGTTCGACCGGGTGTCCGAAAGAAACTCTTCCATCTCCTCCGGGGTCGGAGGCAGGCCGGTGACATCGAAGTATGCCCGGCGCATCAGGGTCGGCCGCGACTCGTCGGGCGAGAGGCCCAGGCCCTCGGCTTCCAGCTTGGCCAGGACGAAGGCGTCGATGGGAGTACGCACCCGATCCTGGTCCCGGACTGCGGGCACCGGAGCGGCTTCCGGCTTGCGGAAAGCCCAAAAACTCCGGTCCTCCCCGGTGATGGGAGGCGCTTCCGCGAGGCTGAAGGTCTCCCGCTCTTCGGTGATGAGATCGGGTCCGAAGCGGGAGGAATCGATCCAGGCCCGCAGGCTGTCGATCTGCTCTTCGGTGAGGGGGGAACCGACTCCAGGCGGGGGCATGCTCCCGGCAGAGACCATGCGGATCAGGATGCTCAGCTCGGACGCTCCCTCCACTACGACGGGCCCGTTTTCACTCCCCTTGAGGGTCGCCTCCAGCGTCCTCAGGTTCAGGCCTCCCGGTGCGGGTTCCTGGCCGTGGCAGGCGAGGCACTTGGCTTCGAAGATGGGCAGCGCCTGGTGGTTGAACCGCTCCACCTGATCCGCGGTCAGGAGGGGCTGGACCTTCTCATGAGGCGCGCCCGCCTCGATCCAGCTCTTTATGGTCTCGATCTGGGCTTCGGAAAGGTCCAGGTTGAAGGCCTTGGGCGGCATCTCCCGGGCGGAAACCTTCTGGTAGAGCAGGCTCTCGGCGGAATCGCCCTCCACCATCACCGGCCCGTTGTGGGATCCCTTCAGGACCGATTGGGCCGTGCGCAGGTCCAGGCCGATCATGGAGGTGCCGCCATGGCAGGCGAAGCAGTGGGCCGTGAAGATGGGGAGCACGTCCTTTTCGAAAGAGGGCCCCGGAGCGGCGGCCAAAACGGTGGAAAAGAGCAGCGGCAACGCTCGCAGCAGTCCCGGTCCGGATCTCATGGAGGTCAGGCTCCGGAAAGTGGGTGCTCGATGAGGCCGTTCACCACCTTGGCGCCGGTGATGGCCAGGTTGGTGGGCGTCTCCTCCCGGCCGCCGTGGCGGTAGGTCAGACGTGAATGGTCGATCCCCAGCAGACGATAGAGCGTGGCCTGCATGTCGGGGCAGCTGACCCGGTTCTCCACCGCCTTGTAGCCGAATTCGTCGGTGGCGCCGTAGGTCAGCCCGGGCTTGAAGCCACCTCCGGCGAACAGGATGGTGAAGGCGTTCCGGTTGTGGTCCCGCCCGTCCGAGTTCTGCGTGGTGGGAAGCCGGCCGAACTCGCCGGCCCACATGATGATGGTGCTCTTGAGCAAGCCCCGGCTCTTGAGGTCCTTGATCAGAGCGGCCGTCGGCTGGTCCGTCTGGGCGCAGATCTTGGCCAGGTTGGTCTCGAGGTTGGAGTGGCTGTCCCAGGGCTGGCCCTTGCCCGAGAAGACCTGCACGAACCGGACCCCTGATTCCACCAGGCGCCGGGCCATGAGACAGCGGGTCGCATACCGGGCGGTCATGGGATTGTCCAGGCCGTACATCTTCCGGGTGGCTTCCGATTCCTGGGAAAGATCCAGGACGTCGGCCGCCGCCAACTGCATCCGCGCGGCAAGCTCGTAATTCTGGATTCGAGCCTCCAGCTCCGTAGTCTCGGGATGATGCAGGAGGTGCCGATTGTTCAGCTTCGCCAGCAGATCGAGGCTCTGCCGCTGCACCCCAGGCGGCAGGGGGACCTCCTGCTGGAGGTGATGCACGGGGCTTCCGATGGAACTGAACTCGACGCCCTGGTAAAGGGCCGGAAGCCAGCCGCTGGACCAGAGGATCTTTCCGCTGACGCTGTATCCCTCCGGGGCCCGGAGCACGACGTAAGCCGGCAGGTTCTGATTCTCGGTGCCCAGGGCGTAGCTGATCCAGGAGCCCATCACCGGACGGCCCGGAAAGATTTGGGAGGTGAGGAGGTTGTTGAGCCCCTCGGGATGGTTGTTGTGCACCGAGTACATGGACCGGACCATGCAGAGCTCGTCCGCCACGCCGCTCAGATGGGGCAGCACTTCCGCGATTTCCATGCCCGACTGCCCGTGCTTCTTGAACTCGTAGGGACAGGGCATGAGGATGTTCAGGTTGTTGGGCTGGTGGATCTCGACGCCGTCGGGATGAGGCTGGCCGGCTCTCTTGGTGAGCTCGGGCTTGGGATCGAACAGATCCATCTGGCTGGGCCCGCCGTTTTGGACCAGTTGGATCACCGCCTTGGCCGGACCCGGGAAATGGCCCTTGCGCGGTTTGAGATCCATGTAGGGCTGTGGCCGGTCGAACGCCGGGGTCCCCAGCAGGTTTTCGGAATCCAGGAGACCGGCCAGGGCGATGCTTCCGAAACCGAGTCCGGACCGGGCCAGAAGTTGCCGCCGGGAAATGGAATCGGGTCCCGGAAACTGGAAACCTTCAGGTAAGTTCATGGGATCACCGCCAAGGTAGATATATGATTGGAAAGTACCCCTGAAACCGAATCTGTGTCAAGACCCGCTCCGGACTTGCCGTGGCATCGGCACCCGCTTTATTCCCACGATGGGACGTGTATTTACTATAAATAGACAATATGGACTCGTGTTTTACTATTTACGGATAATATCTCGCCAAAGGGGAGTCGGATAGGATCCGCGGCGCACCAGTTCCCGGATCTGACTCCTGACCCGGTCCCGGTCCTCGCGGTAGGTCACCCCAAACCAGGAATCGGAGGAACGCAACACCCGGACCTTCGCCTGGCCGGCTGCGACGAGGTCGTTCACCAGCGTGGGGATCATGAACTCGGCCCCGTCTTCCCCGCCCCGCTCTTTCAGGAACCGGTGGAACGCCCGTTCCAGGTGATCGACGATCGCCGGGGTGAACCCCCACATGTTCATGGAGACCAATTCGTCCCCCGAGAGACGATGGACCCGCCCCTCCGGATCATTGTGTATGGCCCCCCGGCCGCTTTTCTCGATGCGGGTCAACTCCACGACCTGTTCCAGGAAGCCCTCATGGCTGCGGCAGACTCCCCGGGCTACGGTGCCATGATCTGACAGCGTATCGCGCAAACGGAATCCCACCATGCCGGTGTCGCCCTGTGCGCCGCCTGCCCCTTGCTCCAGATGGCCTGCCAGCTTCACGTAGGAACCGGCGCCGTAGAAGTCGTCGGCGTTGACGGCGGCGAAATTCCCGCCGATTGCGTCCCGGGCCGCCAGCACGGCATGCCCCGTACCCCAGGGCTTGCGGCGCTCCGGCGGAATGGAGAACCATTCCGGAACCATTTCCAACTCCTGCCGGCAGTATTCCACCGGCACCTGCCGCTCGATCCTCCTCCCCACCACATCCCGGAAATCCGCCTCCATGTCCGCGCGCACGATGAATACCACACGGCCGAAACCGGCGCGGACAGCGTCGTAGACGGAGTAGTCCAGCAGCGTCTCCCCGCCAGGTCCCACCGGATCGATCTGCTTGAGGCCTCCGTAGCGGCTGCCCATCCCGGCAGCCAGCACCAGTAACGTCAGGCTCATGGCGATGCGGCAGTCCCTCAGAGCGGGTTCGAACCGGTGGCTCTGTCGATGAGGTTCCGGGTGATGCGCTGCACCCTCGGGTCGGGGCCGAGGGGCCGGGTGAAGTGAGTCCAGGGCACCGTGTGCCCCGGAGGAGAGTCCAGACCCTGCGCCCAGAAGATGGTGGAGGCATTGAAGACGAAGTTCCCCTTGGGACCGGGGAAAATGGTGGCGGCCCACTCGCCGGGCGTCACGCCGTGGGTCCAGACGGTCCCCTGGGCCACGACCTCAAGGCCCTCCCGCTCCAGGTCGGGGTCGCCGTGAAACTCCCAGCCCACCAGACCGGGAATGAAATCCCCCTTCGCCATGCCGGTCCCCTCGAAGATCCAGTGATCGGGGGCCGTGCAGATCCAGTCGCCCGATCCATTGAAGGGGACCACGGTGCGGGCGCCGATGATGTTCCGCTCGTCGGGGCCGGCGCCCTCGAAGGGACCCAGAATCTCCGAATATCTTTCGATCTCCTCGGGACGCAAGGGGCCGTAGCTGTGGAGCCGGGTGATGATCCGGTTGGGGGCGCCAGTCGAGGACGGGGAAAAAGGGCTGACCATATAGACGTCGTTGGCGCTGAGCCAGAGGACGTTGAGCCCCTCCCCGATGGCGGTCTCGATGGTCCGGTACTGGGCCAGATCCCAATACTCGTCATGTCCGACGCTGACGAAGGCCCGGCAGCGGGTTACGAATGACGGCTCAAGCACATCGCAGTTGCTGCAATAGGTGACGTCCAGCCCCTCCCGTTCCAGCCAGTAGCAGAGGGGATACTCCCAGAGCAGGAACTCTCCCGTGCCCACCGACAGGGGGAAATCCGCGAACATGGGGAATTTGGCGTAGGGCCGGTCGAAGCTGCCTGCCACCCCGGGATGATGGGCCCCCTCGGGATGGGTGTAGAGGGAGTAGTCGTCGGGCCAGCGGTTGTAGGCCTGCCAGGTGTTGTCCGAGCACTGGAAGAGAAAGTGCGCGGGCCGCCGGTCCCGGACGATGAAGATCACATAGCTCTGCCAGTAGGGCTGGTTCCCCGCCGGGAGCGTGGTGAGCTTGCCCAGGTAGACTCCGCTGGTCCAGTCCTCGGGAATCTTGAATTCCAGGCTTGGTTCCCAGCGGCACTCGCGCAGCCGATTGGGTCCGACCTCCGGCAAGGGTTGAGACTTGCCCTCCAACGGGCCCGCCGTCTTCATCAGACGTCCGCCGTGGCCGCCGTAGTAGCCCATCCGGTAGAAGTCGATGCGGAAGGGGCTGGCAGGCTCGGTGCTGACGAAGATGGAGAGGGTGTCGCCGGCCTCGATGGACTGGTGGGAACAGTATCCCTCGACGCGGGCGCTGCGGTACTTCCCACGGTCGACCCAGACCCGGGTCAGTTGCCAGTCCCGGGTGCCTGGTTTGCGGTTCTCCAGTTCGATGGCCGTCTCACCGCCGGTGGATTCGCCACCCGGTCCGGCGCAGGAAGCGGCGGCGGTCAGGGCGGTGACCGCGCTGCCCTGGATGAATCGGCGCCGGTCCAGTTGATCGTTGCGACTTGTCTGGTGAGATCCGGGTTTCATCGGCGCTCCCTCCTTGCGAGATTGATAGCAGCCGGACACCCCGGAATCAACAGCGGAGCCGGTCAGGGACCGGGGATGTCTTTCAGGATCAGACTCTCCAATCGGATCGTCTTGGAGAACCGGCCCAGATTCCTGGTCTCGATCCGGACCAACTCGGCATCTTCAAACCATCCGCGTTCTACGGGAGGGTCGGTGGAAGGCAACAAAAAATACAGACTCGAATGGCTGACTCCCAACATGGGAAACGAGAGTGGCGCCAGAGGAGGGGTCAGAATGGCGAAGGCGACTGATCCCTCGCTCAGAACCGCCTGCCTCTTGGCCCGGTTGCGCAGTAGGTACCACCGGCTCTTCATCCGGTCCTGGATCAGGCGGTGACGCGACTCTTTCAGTTCGATCCTCAGACTGTTCTTGTTCTTGGTCACACGGAGGATCTCGACGTGGTCCGATCCCCTGTCGTACCGGGCTCCATGCTCCAACGGGAAGGTCGCAATATCGTTCCTTTGAACCAGAAATCCGACCTTGACCGTGAGATCGGACTGAGTCCCACCGTGGTGATCGTAGGACCCCTCGTCGATCGACAGCACCTCAGGCAAGTATTCGAGAATCGGCCTTCTTCCGCCGTCCAGAAAATCGATTCCACCCAAAGCATCCGACAGGATATTGGCCCTCTCTTCATGCAATATAGGCGGATGATTGATTCGCCACCAGAAGCCGTCTCCTTCATAGGCGTATGGGTGCCCGTGTCTGCTGGAGAACGTCTCTTCCGTTGACCCGAATGAAACCTGTGAGATGACCTGCTCGGGAACCGCAAGAACACCCGGCGGCAACCCGTCCAGCGCAATGTTTCCGTTCAGAACCGTACTCCGTTTCAAAGGCTGGGACCGGACACGCCGAAAGAAACGTAGGCTCTTCTTCTCGATCTGTGCCGTCATCTGTTCCGGATCGACGACTCTCCTGTCCAGTCGTTGTGCCGACGCTACGAAATCCCAATTCCAGATCACTGTGAACAGACCGATGGCTAGGAGTCCGGAGCAGGCCAAGGTGGCGCTCTTCACCGTCCGTCGAGTCAGATACTGATGACTGACGACAAGTCCTGCGACGGCAAGATGGCTCAGCAGGAATGCGATTTCCCGTGATGTCGCCAGCGAAATGCCGAAAGAGTCACCGAGGTCAACGTGTCTGAAGAATAGACCGCGGGAAAAATTGTAGAACAACATCCAAGCGATCGGACCCAGCAGACCCAACAGGGCCACGTGAACCAACTTCCGCGTTACGGCGGCAAGCATCAACAGAACCGAAATCAAAAGGAGTTCATAGGCCAGAATCTGCGGAATCGAGCGAAAGACGTCCGGTAAAGTCACTCCATGGAAGCCAAGGAGCAGGAGTTCGACTATGAAGAGGGGAAGAATCACGGCAAGGCCGAGAAACGATAATTTGCCCAACAGAAGCTGGCGACCGGTAATCGGCCGGTCCAACCAGAAAGCGGTGCTGCCGACCAGGGAATCATCCTGCACCAGGCGCGCGATCATGATCGCCAGCAAACAGATCTGGGGAAACCAGGCCAAGACCTCGTAATATTTGAACGAACTGAAGTTCCAAATGCTGGGATCAAGCGGCCCGTATCCAATCACGGCAGCCCGCAGGATCACCAGGGCGAACCATCCAGCCAAATAGAAACGGAGGTGTCGAAAATCTTTGCGAACGATGTGGAGTATCAGGTTCATCTCGCCTCCTCGCCGTGATTCCGGCGGCTCCTGACGAACGGGTTAATGTCTGGTTCCAAGTTCATTGAGGTCACAGTTCCGGAAGGAATCGTCGGTGCCAACTCCGGAAATTGTTACGGACCAGGTATCTGATTCATGACGAGGTTCTGCATTTGAAGCGACTTGGAAACGGAACCGAGGTAGGTGATGTCGATTCTGAATAGTTCAGCTCCTTCAAACCATTCGGGACCGTACGAGGGATCGATATGCGGTAGGAAAAATTCGAGCCACAAATGATTGGAAACTACTGTTGGGAGGATGAAAGGAACTACCCCGAATAAATTGGAGTTGCGTTCGCGCCCCAATAGGGCCTCTCCTCGAGAGCGATTTCGTAAGACGTACCACCGGCTTTTTGGTCGATCCGGCAACAGCCAGTGGCCTGACTCCTTCAGACTGATCTCCATTATTTTGTTTCGTTTTCCTAGAATGGTCACTTCTAGGACTTCGGCGTGATCTGAGCCTCGGCGATAGCGAGCCCCCTCTTCCATGGCCAGCGGCGTGATCTGAAGCTTTTGAATAAGAAACTCTACCTTTGCCGAGATCTTGCCGCGGGTTGCCGCCCGTCTCTCATAGTCCTCTTCGGGAATCTCCGAGAACTTGGGAACATACCCAGGTTCAAGTCTGTTTTCGTCGGCGAAAAGGCTCACACTGCCTAGAGCTTCTTCAAATACCTCGACACGGGCGTCATCCAGATCCGAGTCTGCAGATCTAAAACCTCCGGCTCTAAGTTGCCTGAATTCATATTCGTTCACATCGTACTCGCTATATCCGAAATCTTCGGAACCTAATGACACGTGTGAAACGACCCGAAGTGGCACGGCAATTAGATCGGGAGGTTGATTCTCAACCACGATGTTCCCGTGGAGAACCAGCCGCCTATCTCGCAACGATGTCGAGGGTTTTCGGAAAAACTTGAGACTCTGCTGGTCGATCCGTGCCGTAATCCCGTCTGGGTCTACTATTTCATGCTCCGGTCTCCGAACTGCGGCCACGAGGTCCCATGTCCACAATTGCGTGGGCAAAAGAATGCAGGGGAATAGTGCCAACAATGTCAAGATTAAATTTCGCCTGGTCCGTCTGGTCAGATACTGAATCCAGACCATGATCACGGAGGTCACCATGAGGCAAAGAAAAAACGCTATCCGTTTTGACTCTTCGAAAGTCATACTGGCCATATGATCGAAGGGTACCGGTTTGATGATAGGAACGCCCCCAACTACCACGATCACAAACACAAACACAGTCATAGCGACCACGGAGACAAGCCCAAGAGCCAACATCTCGAGAAGGCTACGAGTCAATGCCGCTAGCACCATGAGGATTGCAATGGCCAAGAGAGTGTAGAGGAGGGTTTCAGGAACAGAACGAAGAATGTCCCGTACGGTCACTCCATTAAATAGGAGAATCAGGAATTCAACCAGAAGAGTGGGGAACATCAGTGTGCCGAACAATAGGAACGACTTGGCCGCCAGGAGCTGCCGGGCGGAAACGGGCCTGCTCAGCCAGAATGACGTGCTGCCCACGAGAGAGTCGCTGTGGACCAAACTCGAAACGATCAACGCGAGCAAGACGATCTTCAGTACTCCAATAAGAACAAGCGAGAAGAGCTGCAGGCGCCACTCGAGCGTGACAACGACGGGTGCGACGATCAACAATCCCAACCAACCGGCCAGGTAGAGACGCAGTTGCCGAAAGTCCTTGCGAACGATGTGGAGTATCAGATTCATCCCTCCTCCTCGGCGTAGAGCCTCAAGTTGCGGGCCAAGGCCAGAAAGATCTCCTTCAAAGACATCGGGCTCACGGACAGATCCTTGATCCCTGGAAGAATCTTTTGAATGCTCTCCGCGCCGGTCCCGTCACGGAATCGGCTGTCCACGAATCGAAGCACCTGCGCTGACCGCTCCACCAAAAGCCACGATTCCGGCAGTGTCTCCGGAAGTTCCTGGCCAGGTTCCAATGTCGCCTCGCATTGCCGGAAACGGCCCCGAAGCGACGCCGCAGGCTCGGACATCTGCATCTCGCCCTTGTGGATCACCCCCACCCTGTCGGCCAAACGCTCCACTTCATCGATGTCGTGGGACGCAATGAAGATCGTCCGCTCCTGCCGGCCGGTCACCTCCAGCAGACCTCGAATCAACTCATCCCGGACTAGCGCGTCCAAACCGGTGAAGGGTTCGTCCAGGATCATCAGCTCCGGGCGGTAGGAAAGGGACGATAACAGGGCCGCCTTGACCTTCATCCCACGGGAAAAGGTCTTCAGCTTCCGCGCCAGGGGGAGGTTGAACTGGTGGATCAGCCGGCGGCATAAGTCATCGTCCCAAGCCGGGTAGAAGGGCCGGCAATAGTCGATCAGCTCCTGGACGGTCATCCATTCGGGAAGCTCCTGGTTCTCGGAGACGTAACCGATCCGCTCCAACTGGGGCGGCCCGAGATGGAGCGAATCGGTCCCCAGAATCGTGGCCCTGCCGCTCGACGGCCGGACCATGTTCATGACCATCTTGATGAGCGTGGTCTTGCCGGCGCCGTTGGGGCCGAGCAGGGCGAAGATGCTGCCGGCCGGGACCTCCAAAGAGAGACCGTTGACGGCGACGGTCTTCCGGAATCGACGGGTCAGTCCTTTAGTTTCGATGACAGCGTTCATGTCAGCCCTCCTTCTCCTGCTTCCTCTGGTTCCCGGCATCCGAGAGCCCGTCCCACTGGTCTTCGACAGCTCGGACCAGCTGATCCAGCGACAGGGACAACCTCCTGGCCTCCACCACCAACTGCTCGACCTCGTCCCCCAGCAGCGCCGAGCGTTCCCGCGGGGTCGCCTCCGGCAGCTCGGCGACGATGGTCCCGATGCCCGGCTGGACCTCGAGGAGGCCCTGGTCCACCAACCGTCTCACCACCTTCTGAGCCGTGTTGGGATTGATCCGGAGCTCCTGGCTCAGGTTCCGGACGGACGGAAACCGGTCGCCCGGAAGCAGCTGTCCCGAGACCACCGCCTTCTGAACCGCGTAGACCAGTTGCCGGTAGACCGAGACGCCGGTGCGCAACCGGACCGTAAAGGGAAGCATAGGTGTACTATTTCACCTAGTACACATTACGTCAAGCAGGAAATGTGGCTCATTTATCTCGCCACGGTGTAAACACTTGCATTTCTGGAGGAGAGTTCCATAATTACAAGGTTGTGTCGGCGATTCCACGATTACTACGACCCAAAGTCGAGTCATTTCTAGAACAGTTCCCGGCCGTCGCGCTTCTAGGGCCAAGGCAGGTCGGCAAAACGACTCTGGCACGCCACATAGCGGGCACTACCGACAGCGTTTACCTGGATCTGGAAAATCCCGCCGATCTGGACAAGCTGGCGGATCAGGGCGCCTATCTCCGTTCCCTGCGCGGCCGGCTGGTGGTGCTCGACGAAGTGCAGCGTGCGCCGGGACTGTTCCAGATCCTGCGCGTCCTCATCGACGAGCGCATCCAGGCCGGCGAGCCCGCCGGGCAATTCCTGATCCTCGGTTCCGCCTCTGTCGATCTGTTGCGGCAGTCGGGCGAGAGTCTGGCCGGGCGCATCGCCTACCTGGAATTGTCTCCGCTGGACATCCGTGAGACCGGCGGGAAGAGCCGGACGTCACTCTGGATCCGGGGCGGATTCCCGCCCAGCTTTCTGGCGGCGAGCGACCGTCGCAGCGCGGTCTGGCGGGATCAGTTCATCCGAACCTACCTGGAGCGGGACATTCCCCAGTTGGGGCCCCGGATCCCGGCCGAAACCTTGCGACGGCTCTGGACCATGTTGGCTCATGCCCAAGGAGATCTGGTGAACGCGGCGAACTTTGCGCGGGCCCTCGCTGTGGACGGAAAGACCGTGGCGCGCTATCTGGACTTGCTGGCGGACCTGCTGCTGGTACGGCGGCTTCCTCCCTTTTACGCCAACGTCCGAAAGCGTCTGGTGAAGTCCCCGAAGCTCTATGTTCGTGACAGCGGAATCGTCCACACGTTGCTGCGCCTCGACGACGAGAAGAGCGTCCTCGGCCATCCTGTCGCCGGTAAGAGTTGGGAGGGATTCGTCCTGGAAACCCTGATCCGGGCCGCCCCCGAGCGCAGCCGAGCCAATTTTTATCGCACGGCGACCGGCGTCGAGGTCGACCTGATTCTGGAACTGCCGGGCAACCGGCTCTGGGCCATCGAGATCAAGCGCGGACTCGCCCCTAAGGCGGAGAGAGGATTGCGGGTCGCGCTGGCGGACCTGCGGCCGGACAAGGCGTTTCTTGTGCACTCGGGCGAGGACCGCTATCCCAAGGGCGACGGCCTGGAGGCGATTGGATTGCAGGCTCTCACGGACGAACTCTCCAGCCTGGACCGTTAGGCGTCGTCCGTATGGATCAGGAAGAAGCTACCATTGTAAAGTCGAAACGAGGTCTTCGGATGGCGCCGTGCATTCCAACCCAAAAGAGGAGAAGAAGTAATCATGAAGCGATTCCTATTGACCGCTTTGGCGGTTCTCATCGTGCATCAGGTCCTGGGTTTCATTATCCATCAGGTGCTCTTGACACCCTACTACCAGGAAACCTATGCCTTGTGGCGCATGCCGGAGGAGATCAACATGGGCTTGATCTATCTCGTTGCGCTCGTCTGGGCCCTGCTATTCACCTACATCTTCACCAAGGGATACGAAGGAAAGGGACTCATGGAAGGGATCCGCTACGGACTGCTGGTCGGCCTCTTGATCTCAGTCCCGATGGCGTTCTCAACCTACGCCGTGCAGCCCATCACGTTGTCCCTGGCTATCACCTGGTTCGTCTATGGGACGATCCAGGTCGTCGCCTGCGGACTCACTGCCGCCCTGGTCTACGAACGAGCTTAGACCGGCGGCAATGCGCGGCGGAACGACGGCTTCAGTCGCGCCGCGCCCAGCGTCTCAGGCCGAACAGCCGGGCGGCATTGCCGCCCAGGATCAACGCCTTCTCCGCCGCCGACAGGAAGTCGCAGTGCACGCGGATGAAGTCGAGCGACTGCCGGTAGATGCACCACTGCGACATCCCGTAGGGGCTGTCGCTCCCCCACAGCGGCGACTCGGCGCCGACGCGGTCGCGCAGCTCGCGCAGGAGCTTCTGGCCCTCAGGATACGGGTAGTCGGGCCACTTGGCCGGCATCAGCAGGTCGGCGATGGAGCGCGAGCCGAACTCGAGGAGGCGTTCGTCGACGTGTTCGCCCGTGTCAGTCCGCCAGAAATCGATCCATTCGCGCGAGTGATAATTGCCAGAACTTCAGTCGTAGCGCGGGAGGGCCCCCCCGCGGCTGCGATCCCAGCCGCGGGAAGATATGGTCGTGCGCACCGATAGTCGGCGTGTCGCTCGTCCCACCGGGCAGCACCCAGCAACCCCGGTCCAGCGGCGATTGGTGTCGTCACTCATGCGAGCGCTTTCCTCTTTCTCAATTTCTCTCAGCAGCTCCCTCACCGGTCCTTGCCCGGCGAAATCCCGGTAGAAATAGGGTGGAGCGGCGGTTTCCAACCGCCGGACTCCGAATCGCATGGAAGCACAGAAGAATGGGCGATTGGAAATCGCCCCTCCAGCGCGGGCGATTGGAAATCGCCCCTCCGTTCCTCAGAAGCTCCACGCCGGAATCGGTCGGCCGGCGGAGATGACCTCTTCCAGGTAGGAGCCGGTCTGGGGAGGCGGGACGGCATCGTGGTCCTCCACGTCCTCGTGGATCCGGTAGCCCATGACGTTGTGCCAATTCCCGTCCCCCAGCCGAAGATTGGCGGCAAAGGGGTGGTCCACCCGCCACATGGAATCTCCCGGCGGCGGCCCGAACTCTGCCCGGCAATCGCGAGCCGGAATGGGTGCCTTCAGGCCCGTACGTTCCCGGTTCAGCGGCCAGAGGTAGAGCTTCTGCCGGGTCCAACCGCCTCCCATCACCCGGCCTTGACGGTCCCGAATGGTCCGAAAGCGCTTATCGATGGGATGGGTCGGCACCAGATAGAGGTTGGACGCGATGTAGGGAGTCCCGTCCACAGCCCTGTTCAGGGTGATGGGAGCGATGGAGATGACCCCTCGGACATCGATGATCTTCGTCCAGGTCTGCCCCTCGTCCCGTGACCGCCACACCCGGATCGAGTGGAAATCCTGCGGGCCGGGACGCGCCGAAAAAAGGAGCGATCCGTCATGGTCCCGAATCAGGCTGGCCTCGCTGGAGCGGTCGGCGCCGGTGACCATGACGAAGGAGTCGGGTTGCCACCGGCCTCCCTGCCGGCTCCACCGCAGGACACCGGAGCCGCCCGGCACGCGGGGGTCATAGCCGCCCCCGTCCTCAGGCGCCGCCGCGGACACGCACAGCAGGAGATCGTCGCCCGAGGGAATGGCGTTGGCGAGACCGCCGTTGTAGACCCACCACCCCTCGACCATGGATTCCGCCCGGAACCTCTGCACATCAGTCTGCCGCATCCGTTCGCCGTCGAAGGCCAGTTGGAACACCTCGAAGTACTGGTAGTTTTCCTCCCGGCCGAAGCCGGCTCCATCGGGATGGTCCGACCCCTTCTTGCGCCGCGCCAGCGCCAGGCTGATGCCGAACCCCGTGCCCGCACCCGGGTGATCCGCTCCAGAGGCGTTCTTCGCTCCCAAGGGGACGAAACCTCCCCGCATGGGGTACTTGACCATGATGGAGGTCTGTCCCGGCGGATCGGAATGGGGATTCGGCTCGTCGTGATTTCGGTGGAGAGCCAGGGTCGAGCCGGGAAGCACTCCCTCGACGGAATCGAAGAGCACCACATCGTTTCCCACCTCGTAGTCGCCATGACCGATCCTGTGGCCCATGACCCCGTTTCGGATACGCAAATTGGCGAAGGCGCCCCCGGTGGAAGGCCCGGCCTGAAAGGGGAGAATCAGACCGTAGCGCCAGCGCGCGCCTTCCGGCATCTTCTCCGGCACCGTCAGGACGGGAGCCCCCCGGGTCACGCTCAGGACCCCGCTTCCGCCTTCCGGGATTTCGGCCACGGATGAAGCGGGAGTCTCTGAGCCCGGACCTTGTGTGTTGCATCCCAACGGCAGGATCGTCGTGGCGGCAAGAGCCGTCGAAAACCGTTTCTGGAACTGGCGCCGATCGATCGGTTGAGACATGGACACCTCCGCTTGTTGGGTTTCCGGGATTCCGGGGAGGAGATGCTATCATGGGCCGCCACAGGCACACAGATGGCTAAAAAGCACCTCGGATACTGCCTCATGGTCCTTGCCTTGACTCATGCGGGGATGGCTCAAAACCCGGACCCGGTCGTCTACGTGGCCGGCGGAAGCAGCCGGATCGACATCCATGCCCTGGACCTGAATCGGGGAACCCTGGAGAAGCGGGGCTCCGGGGCCCTGCGGCCCACCGATGATTCAGGCAGCTTTCCCTACGTGGCGCGGCATCCCAACGGGAAGTTCCTGTATGCCCTGGACCGTTTGGAACCGCCCCACGTGGTCTCTCTGGCCATCGAGGATGGGGACCGCGGTCTGAGACGAATCTCCCGGACCCCGGTCGGTCCGGGATCGCCTCCCCACCTCCACGTCCACTCTTCGGGGCGCTGGTTGCTGGTGGTTCACTATCACCCCGGGGCAGGTTACGTCTCGGTTCTGCCTCTGGGTCCAGACGGCGCCGCGGGAAATCCGATCCAGACGCGGAAGGTGGGAAAGAAGACCCACATGGTCCAGGCGGACCCTGGCGGCAACTACTACTTCGTGCCCTGCACCAACTCCGACTACATCGCCCAGTTCCGCTTCGACGCCGAGTCGGGCCGGCTGGAGCCGAACGAACCGGCTGTAGCCCCCACCGACCAAGGGGCCGGTCCCCGGCACATGGCGTTTCATCCCAGCGGCCGCTTCGCCTACGCCGTCAACGAGACCAACAGCACGGTCCACTCCTGGCGCTACGACGGCGCCACCGGCCGGCTCTTCGCCCGGGAGACGGTGGATTCCTTGCCCTCCGGGTTCGACCGGAGCGGTAACACCGGCGCCCACATCCTGGTCTCCCCGTCGGGAGGATACGTCTACGCCTCCAACCGGGGGCACAACAGCATCGTCATCTTCCGGGTGGTTTCCGAGACGGGGCGGCTGGCGCGGATTGGCTGGGAGCAGGCGGACGGGTTGATCCGGATTCCCCGGAACTTCGCCATCGATTCCAGCGGCCGGCTGTTGCTGGTGGCGAATCAGGACGCCGATTCGATCCTCATCTTCCGGATCGGGCCGGACGGCCGCTTGGCCCGGATCGGGGACCCGATTCCCACGAGCGAGAAGCCTACCTTCGTCGGAATCTTCGAACGGATCGACTGAACCTCGCGGACCCGCGGCAAGGGTGCGTCAAGATCAGGCCAATCCGTCCAACACCCCCCGCATATAGGCGAAGGACTGCTTCATGCCCGGGAGGGGGTTGTCCGGTTCGATCTCGTACTCCAGGTTGACGTGGCCCGCATAGCCCATGCGGATCAATTCCCGGAAGATATCGGCCACCGGCATCTTGCCCTGACCCACGATGCACTGGCTCCTGTGGGACGTGAAATCCCGCAGGTCCTTCATGTGCATGTCCAGAATTCGGCTGCCCGCTTCCCGGACCGCTTCCACCACGTCGACGCCGGTGCGGGCCGTGTGGCCCACGTCGACGCACAATCCCACCCGGGGGTCCATTCCCTTGATCACCTTGAGCCCGTCGGAGGGCGCCGGGAAATGCTGGTCCTCGGGGCCGTGATTGTGGATGGCCACGGCGATTCCGTAACGCTTGACGAATTTCTCCACCCGCGGCATGACCTGAGCCGTGGGAGCGATCGCCATCAGCGGCATTCCGCACTGTTTGGCGTACTCGAAGAAGAACTCCACGGCGTCGTCCGTGTCTTCCTTGAAGTGGACGACCCCCCCGCCGACGATCCGGAGGCCGGACTTTTCGATCTCAGCTCGAGCCCGGGCCCGCCCCTCCTTTGAAGTCTCATAGGGAATGTGAAAGGACTTGAGGTTGACGTAAGGCGTCCCCAACGCCCGCACCATTTCAATGGCTCCGGGACGAGGAATATTCCGTAGCGAATAACTGGCCACCCCTAACTTCAAGGCCCGCTTCCTCGCATGCGCCAACCGGGTCCGACCTGCAAAAATCCCCCCGGAAGCCGCCGCCAAACCGACTCGCATCAGACCACGTCTAGTCAACCTCATAGCCTCACCTCACTCCCCCTGGTCACAACCCCCGCCGATGGACAATCTCTCTTCTCTTTCCTACTTTCCTCTTTCCTACTTTCCTAATCTCCTAATCCCCCCAAAGGTCCGTGCTCAGGTACTTCAATCCCGAATCACAGATCATGATGGCCACGGTCTTCCCGGCGCAAGGCCCGTTCAGGAGCTTCAGTGCGCCGGCCAGGTTGGCGCCGCTGGAGAAACCGGCGAAGATGCCTTCCTCCCGGGCCAGGCGGCGGGCCATCCGGATCGCCTCGTCGTCGGAGACTTGAAGATAGCCGTCCACGTGGGCCCGGTCGATACAGGCCAGGTCGGCCATCGAGTAACCCCCTCCCTGGATCCGGTGGCCCGGACGGTCAGCCTCCTCCCCGGCCAGGACCGCGGCCCCCTCCGGTTCCACCACGTAGCACCGGACCCCCGGGTCAACTTCCTTGAACGCCGCCGCACAGCCGGCGAACGTGCCCCCGCTCCCCACGAAATCGCAGAAGGCCTGGATCGAACGGCCCGACTGGCGCAGGAACTCGGGACCGGTATGCAAGTAGTGGGCCCGGAAATTGCCCCGGTGCAGGAACTGATCGGCGCGAAACGCCCGGCGCTCCCGCACCAGTTCCCGCGTAGCCTGCTCCACCAGCTCCAGATCTCCACCCGACACCTGTCCCGGAACCGAATCGGGAAGCTGGTCCACCAGAACCACTTCAGCGCCCAGAGACCTCATCATGCGCGCCCGCTCTCCCGAGTTGCCCTTGGACATGACCGCCACGAAGGGATAGCCCTTGAGGCCGCAGACGATGGCGAGGCCGGTTCCGGTGTTCCCGCTGGTGAGTTCGATTACCGTCTGACCCGGACTGATCTCGCCGCCGGCTTCGGCATCCTCGATGATCTGCCGCGCGATCCGGTCCTTCTTGGAAAAACCCGGATTGAGGTGGTCCAGCTTGGCCAGGATGCGGCCTGGAACGCCGCTCGTGATCCGGGAGAGCTCGACCAGGGGCGTCCGGCCAATGGCCTCTGCGGCGGAAGGAAGAAGAGACTCGTTTCGAGCCATTTCAGTCCCGAGGCCGGCTCACTCCCGCCAACCATGGGAGTCGCGAACCTGGATCATGCTGGAGAGAATCTGGTTCCAGGTTTCCGGGTCCGACATGATCCGGTTGGGGAACATGCAGCCGTCCCAACAGATGTGCCGGCAGGCTCGAGTGACTTCGCCACCGGAGTCCCGAAGCCAGTGACCGGCCGCCCAGACGATGTCCAGCTTGCCGTTGGGGTCGGCGGGCAGGCAGTGCCGGCCGGTCTTGTCGTGGGAGCCGGAGCCCTTGACGGTCGCGTCGTTCTGGGCCACGTGGAAATCGATGGTCCAGGGTCGGAGACGGTCAGCCAGCGTCCGGTAGGCCCGCGCGAAAGTCTCCTGGTCCTGCCAGTCGAAGTCCGCCGGCACGATCGCGTCGCTCTCCGCGTTGACGCCCAGCAGATAGAGCAAGGTGTGCGCCATGTCGGCCTGAAAGCCCAGGATCTCGGGCCGGTCGACCAGTTCCAGGAGCTTCAGCATCTCCTTCCAACTGTGCATCCCGCCCCAGCAGACCTCTCCCTCGGCCGCCAGGAGCTCGCCCTGGTCCCCGGCCCGGGCGCACGCTTCCCGGAAGGTCTCGGCGATGCGCTTGGTGTTCCCCTCCGGGTCGGCCGCCCACGTCCCCGGATCCACCGACGAATCGATGCGGACCACGCCGTAAGGGCGCACGCCCAATTGCCGGAGCCGTCGGGCGATGGCACAGGCCTTCTCGACCATGCTCAGGAACCGTCCCCGTTCGGCCTCGTCCCCCATGGCCGATCCGCCGCCGGTGGGCGGCCACACGGGCGCCACGACGCTGCCGATGACCAGACCCAGCGATTGGACCTTCTCGGCCAATCTCTTCAGGTCATCGCCGGTGGAGTCGATGTCTACGTGGGGAGCGCTCAGGAAAAGGTCGACCCCGTCGAAGCGGACGCCGTCCACCTCGGCCGCCGCCGTCCAGTCCAGCATGGTGTCCAGATCGATGAAGGGCTCCTCGGCGTCCGGACCCTTCCCCACGACTCCCGGCCAGCCGGCGTTGTGAAGCTTCGGATAGTTGTTCATGGTCTCGGCCCCGTTAGAAAAGAGTGTAGATGAATGGCGCCGCCGCCGATCCCGACAGCACGATCAGAATCCCCAGCAGCAATAGCACGACGATGATGGGGGTCAGCCACCACTTCTTATTGTGGCGCAGGAAGTCCCAGAACTCCCGGACGATTCCGGTCCGGGGCCTCTCGGCGTCCCGGCGGAATCGCGAAACCTCGGATGAGCTTTCGTTGGCCATGGGATCGCTCCCGGAACCTCCCTCAGAATTGTCGAAAGTAACGTTTCGGATCGTGGCCGGGGTCATGGGAAACCCAATAGGTGTCTCGTTTCCTGTCCAGTTTCAACCCCAGCGGATCAGGCCGGAACCAGCGTACCACGAGTCCGATGGGAGTGAGGATCAGGAAATAGATGACGGCCAGAACGAGATGGGAGACGGTCCAGCCGATGGGAAACACGGCGTACATCCAACCCACGAAGACGGGCCGCACCCAGGCGGGCCGCAGCCATCCGACGGCGGCTCCCAGGACACCCAGCGACCAGATGATTCCCGCCAGAGTCCATTCGCCGGAACCGTAGACCCTCCAGGCTCCCAGGACGCCGCAGAAGATGGGCCATCCGATACCGGCGAACTGGCGGAGTTCACGAGTCGAAGGGTCCCTGTTGATTTCGATGACGGCCACGTTCTGCAGGTCTCCGAAGCAGCCTATGAAGCGGGATCACGGTGCCTACCCCCGAAATTCCGCCCTTGGCAGGCGTTTTCGGGATCGCTCGAAAAATCCTCGAAAACGACTTGAATGGGGGCCGATCAGGCGAAGGGAGAGCATAGCGCAATCCTCCGGAAACCGGAAGCGCGGTTGGGCATTCGAGACGACCACTTCGACAC
Organism: Acidobacteriota bacterium; assembly: GCA_965231825.1. Lineage (GTDB taxonomy): Bacteria > Acidobacteriota > UBA6911 > RPQK01 > JAJDTT01 > JAJDTT01. The sequence continues at coordinate 5,144,776 of OZ246889.1, forward strand.
TCTCTTCCTTCGTTATGGGGCTGTGGTGCCGTGCCGGTCGCATGTTAGCGCGATTCGTTGCCGGAGCCTCCGTTTGCACGCATCTGACGCCGTGGGAATCCACTTCGGTCAAACCATGGATACTGCACTTTCTATGGTACACTTCGCGGTGACATGCTGCTGAATGGACGACATGGTCGAGACGCCGCAGAAAACCCCATTGGTGTTCTACCGCACCGGTGCGGGTCGGGAACCCGTCAGGGGATGGCTGAAAAGGTTGGATGAGAACGAGCGGCGAGCGATTGGGAAGAATCTAATGCGGGCACAATGGCGTTGGCCAGTGGGTATGCCCCTAACTCGCCCATTGGGCGAAGGTCTCTGGGAAGTCCGGACAGACTTGCCGACGAACCGGACCGCTCGAGTGCTGTTCTGCTTTTACCGCGAACACCTTGTAGCGTTGCACGGGTTCATCAAGAAAACCAGAGCTACGCCGAAAGCCGATCTGGCCGTCGCCCGCAACCGCCAGAAGGAGTTGGAACGATGAGCGAGAAGCACATGGGATCGACCCTTGATGATTTTCTCAGAGAAGAAGGCACCTTCGATGAAACTCAAACGCAGGCGATCAAAGAAGTTGTCGCGTGGCAACTAGCCGCCGCCATGGAGAACAGGAATCTCTCCAAGAGCAAGATGGCCAGACTGCTGAAGACCAGCCGTTCCCAGGTGGACCGCCTGCTCGACCCGAACGACGATATTACGCTCTCCAGCCTCCAGCGGGCGGCGGCGATCGTCGGACGACGTGTGAATATCGAATTGGTTTAGCTCCGTGGGGCAGCTGCTCCCCATATCTCCCTTCTCTCTCAACAGCTTCCCCCTGGAACGGAGCCCGGCGAAATCCCGGAAGAGAAAAGGGTAATTCCAATCGGTGGCACTCCAGGTGCCGTTTGCGGTTCGGTGCTGAAGAAGGGCGACAGGAAAGTCCCCCTCCTAAAACGAGTACTTGAGCGCCAGCTGGAGTTGGCGTCCCGCCAGGGCCCGGCCCACGACTCCGAATTCGGGGGTTCCGAACTGGGTGATCCCGTCCCGGACCCGGGGGTTGAAGTTGGCGCGGTTGAGGCTGTTGAACGCCTCCACCCTCACCTCGAGGGTCTCCTCGTCCCGAACCTGCAGGACACGGCGAAGGGAAACGTCGAGGTTGATGACCCCGGGTCCCTCGATGGTGTTGCGCCCCCCGTTTCCGTAGCGGAATCCCTCCGGCCGGACGAAGGCGGAGGTGTCGAACCAGCGCTGGGGATGCCGTTGGGACGGCGGCAGATTAGCTTCCCGGAGACGATCGGGCCACTGGGAGTAATGCGACCCGGTGTCGAGCGGGTCGCCGGGCAGATAGACGGTGAACCAGGCTCCGTCCTGGAAGGTGGAAATGCCATGGAGCGACCAGCCGCCCAGGATTCGTCCCGCCCATCCGGTCCGCAGAAATTGCCTTCTGGGACCGAAGGGGAGGTCGTAGCTGCCTGACAGGAGGAAACGCTTCTTGATCTGGGAGTTCGCCACGCCTCGATTCAATTCCGGCGACAGGTTGATGGACCGAAGCAGAAGGTTGCTCTGGTTCCCCTGGTCCCCGCCCCCCGTATCGATCAGGCTCGCCCAGGAAAAGGAGCCCTGCAGACGGAGCCCGTCGGGACCCGGCCGCTTTTCCAACTGGAGGAAGGAGCTGTGATACCACGCATCGGCAAGGGCCGCCGTGAACAGGACCGACTGCAGCTTCGGATAGGGGCGCCGGGATTGCCGGTCACCGCTGCCGGGTACGGCGTCGTTGTAGGAGACCGTCTCCAGCCGCCCGCCGGTTCGCGAGTTCTGGTAGCCCACGTCCAGTATCAACTCGGGGGTCCAGCGGTGCTGCAGCGACAGTCCCCAGGAACGGGTCCGGGGCAGCGGCGTGGGGGTCGCGTGTCCCGTCAGGGTGGGAACGGCGGAACTGGCCAATGCGGTGGGAAAGGGATCGGAGAGGGTCAATCGGGGACTCTCCAGCGGGCCGTTGAAGGTCAGAAGCCGGGATCCGGGCCGGGGATTCTTCCCCAATCCTTGAATCATCGAGAGATCCGTCTCATTGGAATAGAGCCCGAGTCCCAGATGGAGCACCGATGACCGGCCCAGCCGAAGAGCCATTCCCAGCCGGGGCAGGAGGCCCTCCCAGGGCCGCCACTCCACCAGCGGATAATTGGGACGGAAGCGGCCCGTTTCCCACGGAGCCAGTTCCAGGTTCAGGAGAGAAGGAAAGAGTTCTCCCGAGACGGGATCGAAGTTGCCCATGAATCCCCGCTTGTCCCGCCACGGGAATCTCCACTCGTGCCGGAGGCCCAAGGTCAGGGACAGATCCGGCGTGATGCGCCAGCGGTCCTGCGCATAACTGTAGATGCTGTTCTGGTGATAGCTGCCCCGGCGTTCCTCGCCTCCCAGCAGGGTTCTGGCCGGGTAACCCAGCAGGAAGTCGGCAAGCCCGTTTCCGGTGTAGCGATCGTAGAAATCGAACTGGGACCGTCCCTGCAGCCCGAAGAAGTTGTAATTCTGACGGAACTCCATGCCCATCTGGATCGAGTGGCGCCCGCGCTGAAGCGCCAGATCATCCTTGACCTGCCAGTTGCCTATGTTGACGGGTCCGATCCGCTGGAGATCCCCGAAGCCCGTATATCCCTGGATCGACACCAGGGGAATGCCGTCCCGGTCGATCTCCGTCTCCAGCAGTTGGGGGATTCCCAACCGCCTCACAGCCTCGGTCTTGGGCCGGGCCACCGTGGCCGTGTAGGGTCTCCGGTACCAGTGCAGACCGAAATAGTTGACTGATCCTGCGGAGAGCCTGCGGGTGTTGGTGATGGCTTGGCTGTAGCTCCCGAGGGGCATCCGGGTTGAGAACACGCTGAAGACTCTGGACCGGAACGAGGGCCGTCGATCGCCGGAGAAACGGAATGCCCAACTGCTGGACGCAGAGGTCCGCACGTCGACGCGGGCGATGAGCTGGCGATTGTCGTGTGGACGTTTCGAATCGGGACTCGTGAAATTGAGGGGGCCCACAGTGTTGGGAAGAGGATAGAAACTGAGCAGTTGCCGGGCCACCGGGTCGATTCGATGGGCCGGGATTCGATTTCCGGGGAATGGTTCCCCGGTCAAGGGATCCAGGATCGCGCCGGAAAACCGGCCCTCGCGCTCTTCCGGCGTGGGCACCACGGCCGTCAAGGGGAGTGTCTCCCGGATGGTGTAGTGCAAATAGGAGAGAAAGAACCAGGCGCGGTCCCGGTTCAGACCGGGCAGGATCAGGGGACCTCCCAGGGTGCCCCCCATCTGGTTCCGTTTGAATTCCGCCTTCCGCTGTTCGAAGTAGTTTCGCGCATCCAGGTTGTCGTTGCGGTGAAACCAGAAGAGGCCGCCACGGAAGCGATTTCCGCCGTGCCGGGTGACCAGCAACACTTGGCCACCCGATCGAATGCCGTACTGCGCCGAATAGAGGCCGGTCTTGACATCGAATTCCCGGATCGCTTCCGACGACGGAGTCAGGCTGCTGGACCCGTCACCGCCGGTGATCAGGGTGCCGTCGAAATAGGTCAGATTGTCCCTCCAGCTCATTCCCAGGACCTGAATTCGCCGCGTCCCCTGGGAAACAGCCCCCGGAGCCAGTGTGACCAGATCCCTGAAGTTGCGTTCCTTGGAGGGCATGTTTCGCAACTGCTTGCGATCGATGAGTTGTCCCACGTCGTCCCGCTCGACGGTGAGTTGAGAGAGGTCCTCCGATAGCTTGGAAGGCGCCCCCGGCCGGCTGGTGCGGAGGCGAAAATCGAGGCGGATCCGCTGTCCGACCTGGAGCCGGACCGGCATCCTTCGCTGCGAATCGAAGCGGTCCTTGGAGGCGAGGACTTCGTAGTCTCCCACCGGCAGGCCCTCCCAGCCGTAGACACCGGAGGCATCGGTTTCGAGGACAAAGAGTTCGTTGGTCTCCGTCCGCCGGGCCCGGATCTCGACCCGTTCCAGAGGACCTCCGTCGAGTTCCCGTACGGTCCCCTCCAACGCCGCAACCTGACTCTGGGCCACACCCGAATCAGCCGTCCACAAGACACTGAAAAGGAGCAGCGTACCTAAGCTGGAATTTCGCACAGAGTGGCCGAGTATATGACGAATGCGACCTGTCCGTGAGGCAGTTGGCAGTATCCCATTGAAGTGCCGCGGTTGCCGGCGTTGCTGGGCGCACCCTTGCTGGGATGTAAGGGGTTGGATAACCTCGGTGCTCTGTCAGCACCGAACGACAATAGGCGTGAGCAGGAGAACGCTTCCATGACCGTAAAACCCATCCCCGACGGTTTCCATACCGTGACACCGTACATGGTCGTCGCCGATGTCGACCGGTTCCTCGACTTCCTCAAGGCGGCTTTCGGCGCTACGGCGACGGAGCGCGTCCCCAGCCAAGACGGTAAGACTGGCCACGCAGAAGCCCTCATCGGCGATTCGTACGTGATGATGGGCCGGGCAATGGAGGAGTCTCCTGCGCTCCCCTGCATGCTCTACCTCTACGTGCCCGACACCGACGCCACCTACGCCCAGGCGGTGGCGGCCGGGGCAACGACCATGCAGGAACCGACGGACATGTTCTACGGGGACCGCAACGCCTTCGTCCAGGACCCGGACGGCAACACTTGGTGCATCGCGACACACCAGGAGGATCTGACTCCGGAGGAGCTGGCCGAGCGGGCCAAGGAGTTCATGCGGTGACGCCCGCAACGCGGATTTTGTGCGCACGGCGCCACCTCCTGCTGGCATTGGTTTTCGCGTTCGTTTGGGCAACCAGCGAAACTGGCCTGGCGGCAGAGCTCCCCTCGTTCACGGACCCGGCCAAGGCGGGACCCGACTTCCAGGTTCAGGGCGAATACGCGGGCAATGTGGGCTCCGACTTGCCCATCGGCGTTCAAGTGATCGCCCTGGGGAACCACAAGTTCCAAGGGTTGGTCTTTGCTGGCGGCCTTCCGGGGGCCGGCTGGGACGAGAGCACCATCTCCCACATCGGGGGAAAGACCCAGGAGGACGGCCGGACCGCCTTCCACGGCATTCACGGCGAACGGCTCAAATTCGCGAGTTCCAACTTCCGGGGTTCCATCCGGAACGGCGTTTTCACCGGCGAGGCCCATACCTTCCACGGCCGGGCCGACAGCGTTGAGTTCCGTCTGAACAGGGTGCTGCGCCAATCGCCGACGCTGGGCGCCAAGCCGCCCCCCGGAGCCATCGTGCTGTTCGACGGTACGGACATCGAGGAGTGGCAAGATGGCCGCCTTACCGCGGACGGTCTGCTGGACGTGGGGACGACTTCCAAACGGAAATTCGGCAGCGTTCGGATCCACCTGGAGTTTCGGTGCCCCTTCATGCCGACGGCGCGGGGCATGAAGCGGGGCAACAGCGGCGTCTACGTCAAGCGGGAATGGGAGGTGCAGATCGTCGATTCCTTCGGTTGGCACCACGAGAACCGCAAGTTCGAGCGGCTATCCAAATTCGGCCGCGCCGGAGGCATCCACGAAATGGTGGGGCCCCGGATCAACATGTCGTTCCCGCCCTTGTCATGGCAGACCTACGACATCGAGTTCACCCGGGCCAGGTTCGACCCGGCGGGAAAGAGGATCTCTCCGGCAACGATGACGGTCCGGCACAACGGAGTCCTGATCCACGACCGGGTCGCGCTGCCTTCGCTTCCGCCCGAAGTGGACGAGCTCAAGTTCAAGGAAGGCGAGCCCGGACCCATCTACCTGCAGGACCACGGCAACCCGGTGCGCTATCGCAACATCTGGGTCGTAGAGCAAGATTGACTGCCGCAGATTGGGTCGAGTGCAGGGGATTTCGCCCCTGCACCCTCCCACACCACCGGACGTACCGTTTTCAGTATCCGGCGGTTGGAGTCACCCGAGGTCTGACGGAACCAGGAACCCATAGCGGCGAAGCCGGCGGTTGCTCAGGGCCGTATGCAGCGCCGAGTGCCGGGCGATTCGCCAGCTGCCCCGACTGCTATGAGCCACTCGAAGCAACGGCTCACGCACCCCCAGTGACCGCAGTCGCCGGAGGCGCCCTCGCCAACTATGCCAGCGTAACCAGAAGCATTTGCGGATGTGCCGTCGGGTCCAACCTTCCAGAGCCGGCCATGGCCGTCGCCCTTCCGCTAGCCGGTAGTAGTTCCACCAGCCACGGATGTAGCGTTGCCATTGGTCTCGCAACTCGATGCTGCTGAGGTTCTGCCGGGCGTCCCAGAGTTGGCGCACCCGCCCCTTCAACCGCTTCAGGCTGGTCGGCGACACTTCGATCTGCCCCGCCCGGTTGATCCGGAATCCCAGGAACTTCCGCTCCCAGGGCCGGCCCACTCCGGTCTTGTTCGCGTTCACCTTCAACCGCAGATGCTTCGCGATCCACTTCGGCAGGTTCCGAACCACCCGATCCGCCGCGGCCGCTCCTCCCACGTAGACGTTACAGTCGTCCGCGTAGCGCACGAAGCTGTGCCCGCGTCTCTCCAGTTCCTTGTCCAGCGGGTCCAGGTAGATGTTCGCCAGCAGCGGCGAGAGCGGCCCGCCTTGCGGCGTCCCCTCTCGGACTTCCACTACCACGCCTTCCACCAGAGCCCCACTGCGCAGGTACCGGCCAATCAGTTTCAACACCCGTTTGTCCCGGATGACGGCCCCGATTCGCCGCATCAAGATGTCGTGATGCACCCGGTCAAAGAACTTCTCGATGTCCAGATCGACGACCCAGTCCCGGCCTTGCCGGACCACGTAATCACGCGCCGCTCGCACGGCTTCGTGAGCGCTGCGTCCCGGTCGGAACCCGTAGCTGTGTTCGCTGAACCCCGGTTCGAAGATCGGCCCCAGCACCTGCAACAGCAGTTGCTGGATGAATCGATCCAGCACCGTAGGGACCCCCAGACAGCGCACCCCACCGTTCGGTTTCGGGATTTCCACCCGCCTCACAGGGGTCACCGTGTAGGTCCCGTCCAGCAGCTTGGCCCGGATTCGCGGCCAGTGCTTCTGAAGGTGTCCCTTCAGGTCGGTGGTCTTCATGCCGTCCATCCCCGGCGCCCCCCGGTTGCGGAGAACCGCTTCCAGGGCCGCCCCGTAGTTGTCCGTCGAGACCACCTGTTCCATCAGCGACTCGTACCGCTCCGTTCTTTCCGGGGCTTCGCCGCCAACACAACTCGCACTCCGCCCTTCCGGCTTGACGGGTTCCACCCTTGGGCCTTCCGTGCCGGGTCCGGCGGGGATCCCACCGTCTCCCGTTTTCGGAGTTCTTTGCGCCACCATTGACGAGTCCTCCCTAAGGTCGGTACGACTCCTTCGGTCCTTCGCTCCACCGGCGCTACCCGGCTTCTTCGCTACTACGACCTCTGCTGACTTCTCAAGGGCTCTCACCCTTGAGATCTCCCCGAGTAAGGTGCTGCCTCTTTCCCCCCGGGCCGCCCGGCTCTACCTGGTGCGTCTGGATGGAGTTCGGGTTTCGCTGTTCCTCGCCAGCTCACCGCCCGCACCCGGCCTCACTGCCGGTTCGTGTTCCTGCGGTCGTGGGTTTGCCTTCCGCTTCCTTCAGCTTCACCTCACGGCTACGCCTTGCGGTTCGGCTAGGGTTGGTCCCATCACCTCCCTTGGGATCTTTCATCCCTTAGATACAGCCCATGTCGGGCGCACGAGGGGGGACATTCCTGTCCCCCGTTGCAGGGGCGTCTTTCAGGCGCCCTCTTTCTCACCAACCATGACCCATGGCAAGGCCCTACAGCTTGCGAGAGCGGGGGTAGGAAAACCCCCGCTCCTGAAAAACCCCTGTTTCTCCCAGGATCTCGCCGGCTTATGGCCGGTGGGGGAGCTTTTCTTTTTCCTCTCTTCTCTTTCCTCTTTTCTCATTTCTGCGCATCTCGGCGGGTCCGGTTCTCAGACTGTCTCGCCGTAGGCAGCGTCGATCAGGGCCTTGATGTAGGCGATGGCCCAGGCATAGGAGATCAGGTCGCCCTTCTTTTCGGCCGTGATGCCCGGCACGTGGTCCGGCTCCAACGTCCACTCGTAGCCCACCTCCCGGAGCACCTGGACCACCTTCCACATGTCCAGGTCGCCTTCGTCCAGAAACACCTCGTCGTAGTTGGGAACCGTCCCCCGGACGGCCCGGAAGTCGATGTCAAAGATCTTTTTCTTGCCGCCGAAATAGCGGATCAGGTCGATGACGTCGGCGCCGGATTCCTGCATGGTGCCCAGACAAAGGAGGATCCCGTTGTACTTGCTGGGAACGATGTTGATGAGCCGGTCCAGGCCCTCCTTGCTGTTGAGGGCCTGGGTAACTCCCCAGTAACGTACCGACGGCGGATCATCGGGGTGGCAGGCCACGTGGACGCGGGCTTCGGACGCCACCGGGATGCAGTGTTCCTGAAAGCGGGTGATCCGCTCCCACAACTGGTCGGAGGAGACGGAGCCGGCGGGCCGGCCGTGCTCCTCGGTTCCGTTCCCGTCGAACCGGTACATCCGGTAGCCGCCCCTGCCCTCGAAAACGTGCCGGTAGCCGGGCAGCGGAAGATGGAAGACGTCCCGGATGACCCGGGAGAGGAGAAGGCTGTGTTCCAGGACGGGAATTCCCGCCTTTCCCATGCAGACGATGGTTCGCGAGATCTTCTCCAGCTCCCGGTTCCAGCCGGGACGGTCCAGGAGCAGGTTGGCGGTGTCCACCTTGCGCAGATAGACGGCGCCGATCCTGAGTCCCACGCTCTCGGCGCGCCGCTTGACGCGCAGCAACTCATCCAGGTCCATCTCGCCGTCCCGGACGTAGCCGGGCAGCCAGCTCGAGACGATTCGGATATCCCGGACTCCCATCTGCCGCATGTGGCGTAGCGCCGCCTTCGACAACGGCGAGGGGTCCCGCCCGACGGCGCGCGGAAAGGCGGTGACCCGCATACGCCGGCCCTCGGTTTCCGCCGAGACGGTTCGCTCCATTCCCGCTTTCTGCAGCACCCCGGCAGCCGCAGCCGCTCGGACGAAGTTTCTTCTGCTGACTTTCATGGTTCTCCTTTCTGAAAGATCCTCTCCAGGTCCGATCCACTCCCGAATGAAGCCTCGAATGGGAGTTGGTTGCAAGAGAAACGAGCGGCGCCGTCATTCGCCGTCGAGTTTTTCTCCCGCGTTGTGCCTTACAATGTAACGCATGCCGCGACGACTGACCGTGCGCATTCCCGACGATCTGAGTGAAGAAATAGCACTTGCTACCCAGAAGCTGGGTCTCACCCCCTCGGAAATTGTCAAGACGGCGTTACGCGAATTCCTCCGTATCGGCGCGGGACAGGAGTATTCGGCGCATCGGGTCAGCGACCTGTCGGGTTCTCTCGATTCCGGAATTCCCGATTTGGCGAAACGACAGCGAGAGTACATCTTGGAATCTCTTCGCAATCGCGTGTGAATTGCCGCTGGTGGATTGGAGGGGCGACTGGAAGTCGCCCCTCCATGATCGCTAGTCCAGTTCGAACTGGGCCAAGTAGGCGCCGACTTCGTACTCGCGGGCCTGAGGCTGCCGCTCCTTGAGCAGGATGAAATTCTCCATCACCAGCACGTCCATGTTGGTGGACATGAAACAGCGGTAGGCCTGCTCCGGAGAACAGACGATAGGCTCTCCCCGGACGTTGAAGCTGGTGTTGATCACCACGGGACATCCGGTCAGCCGGTCGAACTCCCTGAGGAGCCGGTAGTAGGCCCCGTGCCTTTCCGAGTCGACGGTCTGCACCCGGGCCGAGTGGTCCACGTGGGTGATGGCCGGGACCACGGAGCGAACGCCGCTGAGCTTGTCCAGGCCGGTCAACTCCACCTCTCCATCCAAAGCCACCCTCTTGGAATCCTGCACCGGAGCCACCAACAGCATGTACGGACTGTCTTCCTCGGGCCGCATCTGGAAATACTCATCCACGTGCTCAAGCATGACCGACGGAGCGAAGGGTCGGAAGGACTCCCGAAACTTGATCTTGAGGTTCATCACCGATTGCATTTGGCGGCTGCGGGCGTCTCCTACGATACTGCGGCTTCCCAGGGCCCGGGGCCCGAATTCCATGCGTCCCTGCATCCACCCCACCACCTTCTGGTCGGCCATGACCCGGGCCACACGCCGCACCAGCTCTTCGGAATCGTCGATCTGCTCGTAGTCGGCTTCCACCGAGTCGAGGAAGGATCGGATCTCCGCCTCCGAATAGGAGGGACCCAGCAGCGAGCCTTCCTGCCCGTCCGGCTGCTGGGGACGGCGCCTGTTCCCCAGCAACTGGTGCCAGATGAAGAGTGCCGTTCCCAGGGCGCCGCCGGCGTCCCCGGCCGCGGGCTGGACCCAGATCTCGTTGAAGGGTCCTTCCCGGAGAATGCGCCCGTTCGCCACGCAGTTGAGGGCGACGCCGCCGGCCAGGCAGAGGTTCGACTGCCCGGTCCGGGCATGGACGTGCCGGGCCATCCGCAGCAGGATCTCCTCCATGACCTTCTGGATGGAGGCGGCCAGGTCCATCTCCCGCTGCGTCAGCGGCGACTCGGGCTGCCGGGGAGCTCCGCCGAAGAGGCGCTCGAACTTGCGCGAGGTCATGGTCAGGCCCTGGCAATAGTTGAAGTAGGACATGTCCATGCGGAAGGAGCCGTCCTCCTTCAGGTCGATCAGGCGCCGGAGAATCAGGTCCACGTACCGGGGTTCGCCGTAGGGGGCCAGCCCCATGAGCTTGTACTCCCCCGAATTCACCCGGAATCCGCAGAAGTAGGTGAAGGCGGAGTAGAGAAGGCCCGGTGAATGGGGAAAGCGAAGCTCGTGGGTCAGCCGGATCCGGTTAGTCTGTCCGGTGCCGTATGCTGCGGTGGCCCACTCGCCCACCCCGTCCACGGTCAGGATGGCGGCTTCCCGAAACGGTGATGGAAAGAAGGCGCTGGCCGCGTGGGACTCATGATGCTCGGTGAAGACGAACCGCTTGCCGTAGGCCCTGTCGAGCCCCCGCGTCATCTGTCCCGGGAGATGGAGCTTCTCCCGGAGCCAGACCGGCATCGCCTTCACGAATGAGGAGAAACCCCTGGGAGCGTAGGCCAGGTAGGTCTCCAAGAGCCGCTCGAACTTCAGCAAGGGCTTGTCGTAGAAGCCCACGTAGTCCAGCTCGCCCGGCGTGAGACCGGCTTCCCTCAGGCAGTACTCAATGGCCTGCGCGGGAAAAGAGGCGTCCTGCTTCTTCCGGCTGAAACGCTCCTCCTGGGCCGCCGCCACGATCTCGCCGTCCCGGACCAGAGCCGCCGCCGAGTCGTGATAGAAAGCCGAGATTCCCAGTATTGCCGTCACTGTCTGCCTCGTGACCCCCGGACCGGAGCTTCAGACCGCCAGGATACCCTCCTGGTCTCTCCTTCAGTAGAATAGCGGCCCGTCACTCCTTCGGCATCCCGGATGCCGCTGTGGGGAACACAAACGGCGAACAGGGCGCGCATGAACTTCGGAATCATTCTCGGGCAGACCTTCACCGACACCGGACAGGCCAGCTTCGACCAGCTTCGCGAACGAGTCCAGGTCGCGGAGGAACTGGGTTTCGACCTGGTCTGCCTGGGCGACAGGCACCTCTGGACTTCCGGATTCCACGAGATGCTCACCACCCTGGCCGCCCTGGCGCCGGTCACCAGCCGGATCCAGCTCTGCTCCAGCGGATTCATCCTCCCCATCTACAACCCGATCCTGCTGGCCGAACAGGCCGCGCATGTGGACGTGATCTCGGGCGGCCGGCTCGTCTTCGGTCTGGTTCTGGGTTACCGGGAGGAGGAGCTGGCCATCTCGGACGTTCAACTGCGGCAGCGGCGGGGACGGTTCCTGGAGAACCTGGAGGTCATCTCCCGGCTCTGGTCCGGCGAGTCGGTCACTTTCCGGGGCAAGTTTTTCCGGTGTCGAGACGTCCGGATCGGGCCGCTGCCGGTCCGGAAACCCCGGCCACCCATCTGGATCGGCGGGACGGCCGATGTGGTTGTCCGTCGTTCAGCCCGGCTGGCGGACGGCTGGATCCCCAGCGCCAGCCTCGGCCGGCGTGAGCTCCGGGAGAAGATCCGGGTCTACCGGAATGCCCTGGACGGGCACGGCAAACAGGGCACTCTGGTGGTGCCCCGGCTGGGCTTCGTGGCCAAGAGCCGGGCCCGGGCCCGCGCACTGGTGGAAAAACCGCTGCTCGAACAATATCGGCGCTATTCCGGCTGGATGAAGGACACCCCGGAGGGGGCGCGCTACAGAAAGGCCAGCCTGGAAGATTTCCAGGGGCGGCTCATCCTGGGAAATCCAGAGGAGTGCATCGAGCAGGTGGCCGTCTATCGCGACATGGGCGCCGACACCTTTGTCTACCACTGCCAGCACCAAGGAATCTCCCAACGGGACATGCTGGAATCCATGGAACTCTTCGCGACCCGGGTGATGCCCGAGTTCGGGAGCAGTTGAGCCGACGCTGCTCGGAACCGGCTACTTCCAATCGTCGCTGCGGAAGGGTGAGGCGGGAAGCCCTTCGGCGTTGTATAGATTGCACACCGGACTGTCGCTCCAGCCGTAACGGACGGCCAAGGCTCGCTCGACTTCAGGACTGGAAACCACCACCGTGCCGGCGTCGATCCGGGCGGTCGCGGGCACGAAGCGGCGGTCGGTTCCGGCCACCTCAAAGCCCGTCAACTTTCCTTCCCGGCTCTCGAGTCCGCCTCCCACATGGTCGAACCAGATCCGTAGGCCGGACCCCTCAGACGTGACCCGGCGAAATATGGGTCCCGAGTAGACCAGGCCCTCTCCGTGGGCCAGTGCGCGGGCCGCCAAAGCCAGACGCTTCCCCACGTCCTGCTTGTTCTTGGGATGGATGTCCTCCGGGTTGCCGATATCGACGGTGACCGCCATGCCCGTGTTCCTGAGGCTCAACGTCATGAGCTGAGACTCCCTGAGCTCGGGCCATTCGCTCCCATCGGGCGTCTTGCGGAAATTGGCCAACTGGACGAACAGGAAGGGGAACGGCCCTACTTTCCAGTGCGCCCTCCAGTTCCGGATCAACGCCGGGAACAACGAGCGGTAGAGATCGGCTTCCGCCAGGTGCGCGTTGGTTTCGCCTTGGTACCAGATGGCGCCACGGACGGCGTAGGGCACGAGTGGGGCGACCATGGCGTTGAATAGCCCCCCAGGCGTCCAAGGGTGCCCCGGGCCCAAAGGGCGGCGGGGCCGGCGGGGAACAGGTTCCCCGTTTTTCTTGGCGGCCGCTGCCTTCTGTTCCCAGCGGGCAACCTCCGCCAGGTGCTCCTTCTGCCGTTCCGGATATTCGGCCAGCACCTGTTGCCACTTCTCCAAAGCCGGGGTCAGAGCGGGATCGGACTCAAGGTGAGGCCGGCTGACCCACGCCTGTGCCGGCGTCCCTCCCCACGCCGTCTGGATCACCCCGACGGGGTGGCCCAACTTCCGGTGCAGATGGCGGGCGAAGTAGTAGCCGACGGCCGAGAAATGCTCGACCGACTTCGGAGAACAAGGCTGCCACGTCCCTTCCACGTCCTCCAAGGGCATATCGGCCACCTTGCGGGCGACCTTGAAGAGGCGGACCCTGGGAAAGTTGGCCTGAGCGATCTCCTCGTCCGGATCCTTCGAACGCCGGACTGACCAGTCCATGTTGGACTGCCCCGAAGCCACCCAGACGTCCCCCACCAGGACATCTTCGAGGACGATGGTATTGGCTCCCCGGACCTCCAGACGAAAGGGGCCGCCGGCTTCGGACGGGGCGAGAAAGACCTCCCAATCTCCCGAATCCCCGGGCAACGGTGCGTTCGCCGTGTAACTCTGGCCCCGGAACCGGACCCGGACCGACTCCCCCGGATTTGACCACCCCCAGACCCGCGCCGGAACGCCCTGCTGCAGGAGCATGTGATCCGAGAACACGGCCGGCAACCGAACCTCGGCCTGAGCAGGTCCGACCGTAGCCAGCAACACCGCCGCTGAAATTCCAACAAATCTCCACGAGCGCAGAAATACCACTGAATACCTCCTGGCAAGAGAGGTTACTGGTCGAAAGGGTAAACGTCGAGGGCATCCACGCGGGCACGCGACTCAGGTCCGAATGACGTAGTACTGGCCATAGACATGCAGAATGCATGCAAGTATAATGATTGCATGCCAAACCTTCAGGTGCGAAACGTGCCAGAAGAACTCCATCGGACTCTCAAAGCGAAGGCCGCCCTCGAGGGCATGTCGTTGTCAGCGTTCCTGCTCCCGGAATTAGAGAAGATCGCCAAGCGTCCGACTCGCCGGGAGTTCCTCCAACGCTTGCGAACGAGGGAGCCTGTCCACCTGAACCCGACCGCTGCCGAGATCATTCGTGAATTGCGGGAGCGGGATTAGGAGTCTGCGCCGTAGGAATGATCGTAGCGAGAAAGTGGGGAATCAATTTCTGCGGCGCAGGCTCCTAGCGCGCGCATGAGTCGCCACTGATGCTGGTGATCGACGCGTCGGCAGTTGTTGAGGTCGTCATGGGGACGCCGAACGGATTCGTCATTGAAGAGACGGTTTTTGGATCGGGCGAGCCCATAGCCGCACCACATCTCATCGACGTCGAAGTCCTGCACGTGGTCCGTAGATGTCACCGCCAGCGGTTGCTTACGACCGAGCGATCCGAACAAGCCTTGGAAGATCTCGCCAATCTACCCATCACCCGTTTCGGGCACCTTCCCCTGCACTCGGCCATCTGGCGGCTACGAGACCACCTGACCGCCTACGACGCCGCATACGTGGCCCTCGCCGAAATGCTTGACGCACCGATCGTCACCTGCGACGGCAGGCTGGCACGATCGACGGGGCACAACGTGAAGTTCCGACTATTCGACCTGAGTGCTTCTTAGCAGAAACATTCTGCGACGGTCCGGCCACGCTTCCGGCCAGTCATGTCCCCGTCGGGCGGCCGACCCCAACTGACTCAAGCCCTCGCGGATGTTGAGCTTCCCCTCTGACTGCCCCGGACGGCCACCACCATGGTATGGCTCGGTCCGCGGAATCGTTTTATGAGAAACGGTGGAAACGAGGATGAAACGAACTGGAAATGAGACGGAAATAAATATATATCTGTGATCTGTAAACTACTTATAAACGGTGGTTTCTACAGAAATGAAACTGAAATCAACTAGAAATGAAATGAAAATGACTAATAAACACGTCAGTCGCTATACGGTCCCCCGGCGATGGGTGCACTACGATCTCCCTGCCGTCTTCCACCTGCTGATCGAGGCCAGAACCGCCGGCGGCGTCCTGAAACGGATGCCGTATCTACCTCAGTGGATTGAGCAGGCACACAAAGAACAGTTGCGATTGGAAGCGGCCGGCACCTCGCGCATCGAAGGCGCCCAGTTCACGCAGCGCGAACAAGAAGAAGCTCTGGCGTCCGCTGCGACTCCAGCTACCAAATTGACTCATTCCCAGCGCCAATTGCGGGCCGCCGACTCCACCTACCGCTGGTTGCGCTCGCGATCTGCCGAACAGCCGGTCCGTGTCGAGTTCATCCGGGGAATTCACCGGCGCATCGTGACCGGATGCGACGATGATCATTGTGAACCGGGCAAGACACGTCCCAACGGGTGGAACGTCACGTTCGGAACGCCGCGCTGCCGCGGCGCTGAGGGTGGTCATGAATGCCGCGCTGCTTTCGACGGCCTCGCTGCTGCCATCGCCGGAGAGTTTCGGCGCCACGACCGCGTCATTCAGGCCATCGCCACTCACTACCACATCGGCACGATGCACCCCTTCGGCGACGGAAACGACCGCACCGCCCGTGCCCTGGAAGCATTCATGCTACGGCGGGCCGGCGTCAACGACGTGATCATGGTCAGCCTGTCCAATTACTACTACGAACACAAAGACGAGTACCTGACCGCTCTTTACGAAACCCGGAAGAACGGACACGATCTGACGCCGTTCCTAGAGTTTGCGCTGCCGGCGGTGGCCGAGAGATGCAACGCGGTCGCCGAGGCCATCGCCACCAACCATCGGCGAGTGCTGTTCCGGGAATTCGCCAGATCGTTGTTTGCGAAACTACGCAGTCCCCGCCGCCGGGTTCTGGCACAGCGACAACTGGAAATCCTGGAGATTCTATTGGACTGGGGACCGTCAGAACTGCACGACATTATGAATCGGGCACGCGCACTGTACGAAGGTCTTAAGTATCCGGAACGCGCGTTGGTTCGGGATCTGATGAGCCTGCTTGAATTATCCGCTGTCGTACTCGACAAGAGTCGCATTGGGACTAACTTGGAGTGGCCACAAAAGTTTTCGGAGTCGGCATTGTTGGAACGATACGAAAGTATGCCATCTGCGGCATCAACGACTCACCCGGCTTTTGCGCGATTATCCCAACTACTGGGCCACCCCTGATCCAAAGGCAGCAACTTTCGATGCTGAACATGGAACCACATTTCGAAGAGCTATCTTCCTGCTGGATTGGGATACTAGCTTGTCCTCGATTCCCAATTTTCGAGGAGCAATTCAAAAAGAAGATTCAATCAAATTGTCAGCCACGATGTCGCGGAGGTCTCCCTACCATCCATCATGTCGTAGTCTCCACGCGAGTCGGCACTGCGACTCGCGGGCGGATCCTAGAACGGACCTCTTGGTATAGATCGATTCGAGTGTCAGTGTGCCAGAAACGCACAGCGACACTGTACCGCTGGTCTGTCTCCTCCCCATGTGGGAATCGACTCTGACAACCGACCAATACGTGCAGCATTGGCTCCGTAGCACCCTCAACTATCGGTAGTTGATTCGAGCGGGACCAGACCTTGCGTCGTACTTGGAGCGTCGACCACTGTACAGCCGTTTTCGTCGGCCGCATATCAAGCAGCTTTGAGGTCTTTAGAGACGGCGCTTTGCCAGGACCAGTGTACCGCGCACGGTACTTGTTTACTTCCGCGAGTGTTAGCCCTTTCAACACCTCCAACCACATAGTACGCGCAAGGTACTGCTTGCGACTTGATCGGACCGGGGGATCAAACGCAAGTGACACCGAGATCCCGTGTTCACCGCGAGTTGACAGAAAAATTGGTGGCACCCGTATTTCGTAAACGTGCCAGTGGTCTTCCTCGACAGAATCCGACGCAATTAGGCAAACATCGTTCGCGAGCGATGCACGTACGCGCTCAATGTTGACCATTCCGTATCCAGCTAGTCGCAGCTTGTCCCACGTCTCCTTTTTTTCAGTGTCTTTGAGCCAGTCATAACCACAAGGGGGAATTTCTGTACACACGCCTAGCATTGCTCTCACCGCGTTTGCACTTTCCGAATCGATAGCCCTCGATACGGCATCAAGAGCCCAAGCAGCAGCGTGGCTCACCTGGGGAGCTGCAAAACTTGTTCCACTACCCGCTGTTAGCAGACGACCTCCGCCAGAATTAAGGCGAATTGTAGGTTCACCCAGGAAAATGTCGCTGGTTACCCAAAACGGCTGTCCTCCGGCGACCTTGCTAACCGCGAAGTTACCCCCGTATGAAACAAAATCAGGCTTTACAGCCCGCTGGGTGGACTTGACCTCGTAGCCTGGACCAACTCGACTGAATGGTGCAGGTGCTCCTGTCGGCGCTCCTGCGAACGAGTCTTGCGTGCGCGGGACCTCCGATCGTGCGATCGAGCCAACCGTTACAGCAATCACAGATGTCGCAGGATTGCACACCCGTGCTACCGAGGTCGATAGCGAGGAATCCCTGACCCCCGTCTGGAATGCATTGCGAGTCGTGGCAGACGTGGGCATTGATGGATTACCGTTGTTGCCAGCGGAAACGACAATTACGATGTCAAGTTCGCGCGCAAGCTGATCGAGGACCTCTGCCCAGGCGAACTGACGTCCACCGGCGTATACGTCGTGGCTATTGCCAATGGAAAGGTTAAACACTCTGCACCCACGTGTATCATGGAAATGCCGGATAGCCTTTTCTACCAAAGCCTCGGGCCGGTGGTTGATTGGGAACATCGTCGACCCGGGATCTTGGGGATTGCGACACAAAATTTTCGCGTTGATCACTAATACTTCCGGCACCCAAGCACCGCTCTCGATACATCTTGCGACACTTCCATACACGGCTAAACCTGCTACTTGCGTGCCATGACCCTGTTGGTCAACTACCGTTCCCTCGCCGGTATCGAAGTCCACTTCTTCTACGACCCATCCACGTAACAGCGGATGCCCAGAAAGTACGCCACTATCAAGCACAGCCACCCTCGGCTCGTTGCCAGTGGGCTGTACGTGTTCCGAAAGTGAGGGATTGGCACTGAAGATAGATCCATACACACTGGGCAGAGCGGGTGGTAAGTTGACCTGCGCCACGATATCAAGATCAAGCAAAATTTCGGCCAACTCTAGCCCGGCCATCACCCTGGCGAGCACCAAGCTGCTTGTGTGCAGGTCTTCAACCACTCGTCCCCCATTGTTCTCGCAAAGCAGACGCAAGTCGTTACGCAAATCCAACGCACCCGACTCACTGCCCGGGTGCCATAGATCCACATCAATGGGGAAGGTTTGCTCGTTAGGAAATCCTTCCTCCCGGAGTCGACTCCCGATCCGCTCTTCTCGGGACACTGCCCTGACAGAGTCAAGACTATCGAAGAACTTTCGGCGCATCCCTGGTGGCAAATCAGTCGTTTCGATTGAACTCTGCAGATATTGCTCAACCTCGGCGTTGAGTATTGAGATAGATTGCTGCGACGGAAATTGTACGAGCACATGTGTCAGATTATTGCCGTCTTCACGTTCAATTAGGCGCTCATCGACAACGCTGCCTCGAAATCGGTTTTCGAAGACGTCTCGACAATCTGGGTCCCAAGACCGGAACTCCACAACTAGCAGCCGATCCGGCGCAATCCCGACGCTTTGTCGAGTTGATGTGATATCGGACACAGCGTCCGAAACGTCTCTTTGAATGGCCTCCCCGTGAGAATTCCGGATGCGTTGGGGCGGCGTGTACCTTGGCGGCTGCCCGGGGCGACGTTCCATTTCCATATCCGGCTCACGTTCGATTCCAATGTGCGACCGCCGCTCGATCCTGAGGTGTTGTTGCGAATTCCCTTGTCTCTCGTCATTCATGGCGAAATCTAGTCTCGATCAACTGCCGGCGCAGGGTCGCACCGTGTTGCACGCCGAAGGACATTCCTTCGATATTGGTATCTATCCAACGCCGCTTGAACGTCCTCATTCCGCAACCTACCTGCTCCTGCCAAAGCACAGCGCTTGCGTGCATCAAAACACACTCGCTCCGCATCCGCGAATGATGATCCCAACACTGCGTTCGCTAGAAGTTTGATCTGCTTGCTGGTCACTTTGAGAGGCCGAAATCGCATTGTCATCAGCGTTTCTATCGCTTTCGAGTCGGGTAGTGTGAATCGTACAACATCGTCGAATCGACGCCAGATCGCTGGGTCAAGCACTTGCTCAAAGTTGGTTGCCGCGATGACAAGGGAGCGCCCCTCAAATCCATCGAGGAGTTGCAGAAAAGAGTTCAAAACACGCTTGATCTCACCATGCTCAGTCGCGTCGTCGCGCGAACGCCCAATCGCGTCGAACTCATCAAAAAAAATAACCCACTGACCACGACTTGCGTATTCAAATACTTTGCGAAGATTGGATGCAGTTTCCCCAAGAAGGGAGGACACAACACTGTCGAAACGCACGTAGAGCATCGGTATAGCGAGTTCTGCCGCAACAGAGTCGGCGCAGGCTGTTTTTCCGCAGCCGGAAGGGCCACAGAACAGGAGCCGTCGTGTGGGTGCCAGTCCGTTGGACTCTAAAATTTCCCAGCCGCGTACCTCAGCAACCACTCGATCTAAGACCGCTCGCATCACCTTATCCAAAACTAGGTCATCGAGGTACCGGTCGGGAGTGCGAATAGAGATAAGCGGTGTACGCCGAGCGCCGTCCATCGGCACCGGATCGAACCTCGTTCGGAATCCTCGGACCTTTTCCATCGACCGGCTACCGTTCGTTAGGATCCGGTGAAGTTCATTGGCAAGAACGGGGTGTTGTTTCTTTCGCTCCTCATCCACAATCTCGGATGCGAACAGCGCGAAACCCTGCGTCGTCGCGACGTTGGTATGAGATGAACAGTTTCTTCAAGAGATCTGCTCGGGCCATCATCGCCCTCCGATTTGCTTGTGTTTGCGAACGGCAGTTTTGGTGAGGTCATCGTGTGCCCCTTGGCACGGCGGTCTTGGCATCCCGAGGTTTTTCTCCTCCTCCCACCTCCGGAATCCGTTGGCCATGGAAACCTCCGGTTCCTCTGTGGTGGGTTCAGGAGCAACGCCAAGTTCTATGCACCGAAAGCCGGATAGCTCTCGTTGGGCAAATCGCAGCACCTTCACAACTTGGAGACGCTGAGACCCTAACTCTGGCGCAGCGCGTGAGCAACGCCTATCACAGAATCCAATTCCGGGAGGGAACCTGGATTGCCCGAAGTCGGGAATCGGTGGAGAACAAGACGGCCCTATACATGATCACCTACAGGGACATGCCAAAGGAAACTTGCGCGACTGCTGAGCGTTATGAGAATTGCTGGTGAGAACCAAATTACGGTCTGACTCCAAGGGTTAATTTCGTGCGCGATGTGCTCACTCTGGGTTGGCCCAGTCGGATTACATGAATCTAGCTTTTCTCCCGAATCTGGCCTGCCTCGGCCCAGTCACGCTTCCAATCCAATGCGGGATGTTCGTGACCGAGATTCCCCACGACACTCCACCATTAGCCACCAGGCATCCAAACCAATTTGTTGCGGTTCGCCACCACACAACTAGCTGAATTCCCACTGGCGAGGGAGGTCAAACTCCATATGGGACCGTTTGAGCGTGTCCAAGTATCAACCCAAGAAAAAGACAATTCTTTGGAGCAAAGCATAGCAGTGACCCGTCTCATGTTCGGGTGGTTCCACAGTAGACAACGCCGTTTCACGGTGGAATCAGAATCACCAATATTCGGGCATGAGGCCTATTGAATCTCGCGGTTGGTTCGCTCGGATACCTTAGTTGCGGAGTATACACCTGACTTCAAAACGTCCCAAACTGCAAGCGACCGGCGTCCCGAGTTCCTCGGAGACGAGAACCCCAGCGTCCTCGATTCCCGGCGATTGGACCGTGTCCCGATGCGAGTTGATCAGGTCCACGAGCTGCGTGACCGGAATCGTTGGCCGGTACTAAGCGGCAAGGACTATTCAAAACTACGGGGCTGACCTTTCCCCAATCTTGGTCTCCATCAAGATTGGGGAACTTCTGGAATTCAATCCGCATCCGCATTTGCCGTAACCTACCGCAAGAAATAGTACTCCCACGTTTCTGTCGCATTCGGTGTGGGTCTCACTCCTCCGTTTTCCGCGTCCCACCCGATTCCGACCAGAAGGAGTAGAGGTCGGCGTCCGTGAGATGAAAGCGCAGGCGGAGAACTCTTCCGTTCAGCTCCCGGAGGTCATCCCGCCCCTCCCAGGTCACTTCCGCCTCCAGACGGTCCCCACGGATAGGCCGGGATCGCTTTCCGGCCCACGCTTGCAACTCGATTTCTCCTTCTGGACGGCGGCACCACCTCCACCGTCAGTTCGCCGCCGCGGGCGTCCACGTTGCAGAACAGGCGGTCTCCCCGAAACCGGATCGGCCGCGTCTCGACGAAGCCCTCTTCGGCACCGGCCCGGAAGGAGGCGAAGCCGTCGCGCCGCAGCTTGGCCAGGAAGATGGCGCCATGATATGCGCCGTCGGGGGTGAACCGTTCCTGGATGCCCGAATAGTAGAACCAGAGTTCCTTCTCCTTAACCACCGGACGGGACGCGGCCAGGACCTGCACCGTGTCCAACCGTCCTTCCGACAACCGGGAGACGGGAATGAAGGACTCGCGACGGCCCACTTTGTTCCAGCGCTTGAGATCCCGGCTGCTGGCCAGCTTGACCGAGTTGAACCCGTCCTGGTTTCCCCGGGGCATGGGGATGAGACCGCTGGCCTCGAAGAAGGTAGGCAACCCGATGTAGAGGCTCTCGTAGGGGAAGACGGGCATGTTGTAGACCTCGGTTCGGTACTCCTGGGGTCGATGGTAGGTGGGGGTGTGAAGACCGGGGTCGGACAGATGGGTGAGGATCCTCTCCCGTCCCAACTCCTGATCCCGCAGGTCGGCGTGGAAGATGAGCTCGTGAGGCGTCCAATCCTTCAGGTCCCGGCTCAACGAAAGAAAGACCGATCGACCGAAAGGTCCGGGATGCTTGACGGTCAGCAGGAAGCGGCCGCCTTTTTCGTCATAGTTCAGATGGGACGTGTCCTGCCCCGGGATCGGCGGGTACCCCAGCTTTCGGAATACGTAGCCGTCGGAGGACGCGACAGCCTCTCTTCCTCGCCGCCCCACCCAGCACAATCCGACGTAACGACGGTCCGCTGGGGCATTCGGATCCATGAGGACGTGGACGATCAGCGCCCTGGGATCTCCTTCGACCATGACCAGGTTGTTCTCGTCCGATCCCTTGTATTGCACGTTGCCCAGATTTGGCTTCTCC